>CAVZUZ010000013.1:0-460898 GCA_963778565.1 Thermoanaerobaculaceae bacterium
TTGGGGTCTTGGTTCTTCTTCTTGAATTCAGCGCCGTAGTTTCTCGTGTTGCTCACCCGGCGGGACCGCGGTTTTGGTCCTTCGGGTAGTCGCCGTGGCCGGACGGTTGACCGGGCCCTGGAGAGACTGTATAAAGTCTCTATGAAGACTCTCACCATCACCGAGGCCAAGAAGAATCTGGGGCACTGGCTGGCGGCTGCCGCCAGCGGTGATGACGTCGGCGTCATCTTGGGGGCCGACATCATCGCCCTCCGCAAAGTGGAAGTGGAATCTACAGACTTCGCGCAGCGTGAGTACGGCGCGACTCCAGAGCAAGTCGCCGCTTTGCAGGAAGCCGTGGACCATCGCTATCGTCGGCTCAGGCGCTCAGGCAAGCTCCTGACGGTCACGGTGGACGAGTTGAGAGGACTGCTTGAAGAAGCTCCTCTCCCTTGATCCAGATGTTCTGAAGCGGCTCAAGAAGCTTGAAAAGAGCGACCGCGTCGAATGCTTGCTGGCCCTCGTCGAGCTGGTAGACACTTTCGGTCAACCTCATCGCCACAGCGGGATTGGCATCCGCAAGCTCGGCGACCGGCTGTTCGAGTGTCGAGGAAACCTGGCCTTGCGTTTCCTGTTTGAGAACCGACCCGAAGAGCTCTTCGTCTTTTTCTTGGGCAACCACAAAGAAGTCCAGAAACTTCTTCGCGCCGGCAGCCTGGATACAGTTCGCAAATGACTTCGGAGCCCGCGGTGGCGCCCCCCTACGTGCGCGGCGGAATCTCAACGTCGATGAATTCGGCTCCGCCGAGCTCGAATTCCAGATCGGTGCGGAGCGGTTGGGGCTGGTCGAGGAAGGCTTTCTCGTAGGTCTCGAAGAACTTGTTCTTTTTCGCCTTGGTCGAGATCCAGATGCCTTTGGGGTCTTGGTTCTTCTTCTTGAATTCAGCGCCGTAGTTTCTCGTGTTGCTCACCCGGCGGGCGAGGTCGACCAGCACCGCGCATTCGGGAATCGGATTGTAGAACTCCCGTTCGGTGGAGACGATCGCCTGCGCCGTCGGCTTCTTTCCGGACTTGGGAACCGGCAGGAGCGTATCGAGCATGCGGTAGATGCTCGCGGCGCCAAGGTCCGCCGCGCCCGGCTTGGGCTTCGGCTGAAGCTCGGCGGCCGGCGGTGTGGCGTTGATGCTTCCGTGGTGGCCGATCTTCAGGAAGTCGATCGGACCCTTGAGGTGGGTCAGGCGGTGTTTCTCCCACATCACGTTCCAACTGCCGTTGTCCTTGCCCACCTTGAACTCGCGTTCCCACTCGGCGTCGCCGACGAACAGCAGCCGCCGTTTCTTCCATTCGATCAGGAGCACGACGCTCATGTTGTTCTGGATGGCGGTGTCCTTGGCGGCGAACGCGAGACCGTTCGAAAGCATGCCGGATTGCAACAGGCGAAAGTCGCCGGCGCTGATGTTCGCCGGAGTGGGGCCTTCCGAACGTTCTGCCCGAGGCCCGGCGGGAGAGCTGACGGCCTGAAGGCCCTTGAGGCTGAGGTCGATCTCTTCGCCGAGGTAGAAGTGGTCGATGTCCTGTTCGGGAGCGAGAACGCGGATCGTTGCGTCCTTGACGTCGAGGCCGAGCTGCTTGGGCGTCATTCCGGCGTGGACGAACTTCGGCTCGATCTTGTTGGCCTTCGGCAGTGTTTCCATCAGGAAGTCGTCGGCCGCGTCGTTGCTGACGCCGTAGGCGGAAGCCAGGATCTCGACCTGCGGGCTCAAGGCCATGCCGCTGTCGGCGAGCCGGCGCATCTGCGCACCGGCGAAGGCGTGGAGCTTGTGCGTCTTCTCGGCCTGCTTGTGCTTGGGATCCATCACCGCGCTGAGCCAGATGTTTTTGACCTGGATGTTCTTGAACCACTCCTTGTCGAACCCCTTGATGTGGTCTTCGTGCCGGTGCGTGGCCACGATCAGATCGAGACGCTTCTTACCCTTCACGTCGCCGTCGGGCAGCATCGTGGCCTCGAGATGCTGGATGGCTTTCTCGAGCAGCTCTGCGCCCCCTTTCTTGCCGCAGTCGATGAGGATGTGGAATCCGTCTTTCCCCTGCGGGATGCGGACGTAGATGCAGTCGCCGCAGCCGACGCGGTAAGCCCGAATCAGGAGATGATTTCCCATCGTCGTGCTCCCAGATCGTCTTCGTCGTCATGAGACAGGTGCAGGTGGGGCGACAGGCGGAACCGGACCAGATCCTCCTCCCCTTCCGCAATCAACGGGGGAACCGCCGCGCCCAGAAGCCCCTTCGCCGAGCCGATCACGGCGCCGACCCGTCCGGCGGCGATCTGATCGGCCAGATTGTCGAGCAACTCCTTCCTGCGCGCGGTTCCTTCGGCGATCGCGGACTCCCAACTCTCGGCGACGGCGCCGCGTCGGACCCGCTTGCCCCCGTAGGGGAGGGAGCCGGGCTTCATCGCCCAGGCGAGGACGTTCCCATTGTCGTCGAACACGAGGGTTCCGCCACAGAGCATGGAGGTCCAGCGTCCGTCGAACTGGCCGAACCGCTCGCCCTCGAGCAGGACGTCTTCCCGCCAGACGTATTCGAGGATGATCTGCCGGGGCAATCTGGCCGCCTGACGAGCGCGTTTGTTGGCGTCGTAGAGATCGGCGATGAAGAAATCCTGACTGGCGGGGATGAGGAGCTCCTGGCGGTTGTCGTCCAGGAAGCGATACGCGGCGGCGCGCGACCGTGAAATCTCGCTGATGTCGTGGTAGACGCAGAGTCGAAGGCGGTCGTAGAGATACTGCGGCTGCCTCAGTCGCTGCTCGTCCTCCGCCGAGAGAATTTCCCGCTTGCGGAAGACCTTGATCAGCAAGCCATAGTAGTCCTGGGGGTCGATCGGATCGGCGAGCTGCTGCGACCGGCAGACGGCGAGGGCGTAGTCCCGGAACGTCACGTCGACGGGAGGGAGGAGATCGAGCGGTTGGACGGCGGTGCGCTGCATGCGATCGGCGGCGCGCCAGAACGCCTGCGCGGGGCTGGCCTGCTTGCGCACTGGGGACGAAGCCTCGCCGTCGGCGGCCGGCTCCTCGGGCTGGCGTCGATAGTGTTTCGCGAGCTCGATGAGGATGTCGAACATGGCGCCCGTGAGGACCGTGGAGACGCGATGCACGCTGGTCTCTCCCTGCATGGCCGACATCTTGTCCTCGTTGCTCGCCGTTCGCAGGTACGGCCGGCCGGAGACGTTCTTGCCGAACTCCTCGGCGATCGACCCGATCGGGTCGGCTTTCTCCATGTCCCCTTCAGTCGCTTTGGCCAGGTACCTGCGCAAATCGCCGTTTCGCAGCGTGAGCAGGATGGCGGTCAGGTCGCCGATGAATTCGTGGAACGCTCCCGTCTGGACGAGGCTGCTTTCGTTGTACAGCGGGCGAATGCCGTCGAGCACGGCGTGGCCGAATTCGTGATTGACGATGTCGGTGGAGAGGCAGGTGTAGACGAGGTCGGGGGCCGACCCGAAGTAATAGAACTGGAGCGACTTGCTGCTGCGGTCGTAGAAGGCGTTCTCGCCGTAACCGGCGCGGGGCACGACGATCAGACGGTTCCCTTCGAACGCCCAGGGGATGCGTCGTCCGAGAGCGGAGCCGTCTTCGAAGAAGGCCAGGGCGCGTTGCAGGGTGGCCCAGACGCTCACCTGATGAAACTGCGGGAGGTGAGCCGTCTTCTGTTCGACAACCTGGTTGCCGATGACGAACTTCTGGAGCTCCTCATCCCATTCAGCGGGGGGCGTGAGCTCACCGGTGTCGGCGTTGTAGTCGACGATGGCGAAGCGAGCGCTCGTCGGTCCGTCGGCGAGGCCCGGCTCCCAGTCGACCCACAGTTGTTCGTTGAAGGCGAGGGCCGGATTGTCCTTCGCGACCGCCGGATCCTGCATGTAGGTGGTGAAGGGGATCTGCAGGCCGCACTCGCGTTCGAGGCTGGAGGGGATATAGCGGGCGACCGCATACAGTGCGACGCGATCGTCGGGAGAGATCCTGGCGGTGAGAGACGTTCGCCGCGTCGTTTTCGGGGCCGCGCCGCGAGCGGCGACGGGTTGCTTTTTCGCCACGGAAATCTCCCGTTGGGAATCGCCCGCCTGAAAGGGGCGGTCGCGCGGAGCCGAGTTTGATTATACGCCGTCGGGGGCGCGAGGGCAGCGGGCCGTTCAGGTGGACCTGATCTCGGCGACGGCCGAGTTGATGATCTCCTCGGCCACGCCCTGCCGGCGCAGGCTCTCGACCAGCCGCTCGATGCCGGATTCCCGGTCGAGCTTCTCGAGGTCCCGCCGCAGGCCCTGCCCGATGTAGGCACGGATGAGCGGCTGGTAGCCCGAGAAGCCCAGGACGGGCGCCACGCGCTTGAGGTCCTCCACCACATCCTCGGGGATCCGGATGCTGATGGTCGTCATCGGACGGTCTTTCTGAAGCCGCTCACGAAGCTGGGTCGTCTTCATAGGCCTTTCTCTCTTCCGGGGTGGCGGGCCGAGCGGAGATGATGCGGATGGCTTCTGCCCTGAAAGTGTAGACGACCACCACCAGGCGCCAATCCGTGATCATGCCGATCGCCGTTTCCCGCTCTTCGCCCCCGATCAGGTCCGAGCGTAAGAGATGGACGAACGGGTCAAAGAAGACATCGCAGGCCAACTCAAAGGACACCCCATGCCTGCGAACGTTGGACTCCGCCTTGGGGCGGTTCCAGACGAAGCGGACGTCATTCCGTTCCTGAACGACGTCTCCGGAGAGACTACCATAACGTATATACATTGTCCATACCTCTCTTTGAGCGCAGCTCCACTCCCTCTTAAGACGGAAAAACCGCCGCTCATCGCTCAACTTTTTTTCCGGGGTCCTGGAGGCTTGCGGTGCCGCCCCGCAATGCGACGTCGACGGC
Organism: Thermoanaerobaculaceae bacterium; assembly: GCA_963778565.1. GTDB lineage: Bacteria > Acidobacteriota > Thermoanaerobaculia > Multivoradales > UBA5704 > DATARR01. The sequence goes on from CAVZUZ010000013.1 coordinate 4,885, forward strand.
GATTAGGATTGCCGCGACGGGAGCTCGATCGCTTTCTCAGGGCGGCGGGGGGATCTCGATCCGGCGCTTCTCCGGGTCGGCGTGACGGCGGTAGAGCGTCACCACTTTGCCGACGAGGCCGACCCAGGCGCCGCCCGTCCGCTCGGCGATCTCCTCGGCCAGCTCGCGTTTCCGTCCCTGAGGATCGGCCAACCGCACCTTGATCAGCTCGTGGTCGTCGAGGGCCTGGCCGATCAGATCGAGAACCGAGCCGGTGACGCCGTTCTTGCCGACCTGGACCACCGGCTTGAGGTGATGGGCCAGTCCCCGCAGGTGTTTCTTCTGGGCGCCGGTGAGCTGCTCCATGGGCTCCTCCCTCGGGATTGATTCTAGAATGAAAGGGATGGGGGAGCCCTCGCATCCGATCGTGCTCTTCGACGGCGTCTGCAATCTCTGCAACGGTTCCGTCCAGCTCATCATCAAGCGGGATCCCGGCGCGCGGTTCCGCTTCGCTTCCCTCCAGTCCGCGGTGGGGGAGCGGCTCCTCGCCGAGCTGCGCATCGACCGGCGGGGTCTCGACAGCCTCATCGTGGTCGAGGAGGGGCGCTGGTACAAGGAGAGCGACGCCGTCCTCCGTATCGTCCGGATTCTCGGCGGCCCCTGGAGGGCGTTGGGGATCTTCCGGCTGATTCCGCGTCCACTCCGGGACCGGGCCTACCGGATCGTCGCCCGCAACCGCTACCGCTGGTTTGGGAGGAGGGAGACCTGCTGGCTGCCGACTCCGGAGCTGCGAAGCCGGTTCCTGGGCTGAGCCGGCGGATCACAACCTGACGGGCCAGGGCGCGTAGGAAGAAGGGTGGGCCGGTCCGCGTTGTAGAATCCACCCTTCGTTCGGAGCCGTGGGTCCGGCTCCGGGGAGGCCAGGCTTTGCGAGACGTGCTCTCGGCCTTCGTGCCGAACCGGGCGATCTCCGCCACCACGCTGCGCATCATCGTGGCGTTCCAGGTGGCGATCGTCCTCTTGATCTGGGTGAAGCTCGCCGTTTCCGGTGCTGCCGCGGCCGGACGAGGTGTTGCGGGCATTCCGCGGCCTGTGGTTCGAGCAGGGGCTCGGGCGTGAGCTGTGGACCAGCTTCAGCATGAACCTGCAGGCGCTCGGGCTGACGATCGTCATCTCGCTGGCCCTCTCCTATCTGACGGTGGTGCCCGCCTTCCGGCCCATCGCCACCGCCGTCTCCAAGGGCCGGTTCCTGGGGCTGATCGGCCTCACCTTCGTCTTCACCCTGATGGTGGGCGGCGGCCGGCCGCTCAAGGTGTCGCTGCTGGTCTTCGGCATGACGGTCTTCTTCGTCACCTCGATGGCCGCGGAAGTGCTGGCGATCCCGCGCGAGAAGTTCGATCACGCCCGCACCCTGCGCATGAACGAGTGGAAGGTGGTCTGGGAGGTGGTGATCCTCGGCACGGCGGACAAGGCCTTCGAAGTGCTGCGCCAGAACGCCGCCATCGGCTGGATGATGCTCACCATGGTGGAGGGGATCTCGCGTTCCGAGGGGGGCGTCGGCGCCATGCTGCTCAACCAGAACAAGCACTTCCATCTGGCCGAGGTGTTCGCCATCCAGATCACCATCCTGCTCGTGGGCCTGTTCCAGGACTACGGCATCGGCGTCGCGCGGCGGCTCCTCCTGCCCTACGCCGACCTCACCCTGGTGCGGCGGTAGGGGTAGCGGTGGCCTTCGCGTACGAGCACAAGGAGGTCATCCTCAAGGCGGAGAACATCTCCGTCGCCCTGGGGGGCGTACCCATCCTGCGGGACGTCAACCTGGAGATCCGGAACATCGTCCGGCCCGACGCCATCGCCGGCCAGGTGGTGGGTCTGCTGGGCCCTTCCGGAATCGGCAAGACCACCCTGTTCCGCATCCTGGCGGGCCTGGACGCGCCGGATACCGGCCGGGTGTTGATCGGCGCGGAGGGCAAGCCGGTCGAGCGCGGGATGGTGGGGGTGGTGGCCCAGCACTATCCGCTGTTCGCCCACCGCACGGTGCTGGGCAACCTGATGGTGGCCGGCGGACAGGCCGGGCTCCCCCGGACGCAGGCGCGCGACAAGGCGATGGATTTCCTCAAGCGCTTCGGGATGGAAGACAAGGGAAAGCACTACCCGCCGCAGCTCTCCGGCGGCCAGCGGCAGCGGGTGGCGATCGCCCAGCAGTTCATGTGCAGCGAGCACCTGCTGCTGCTCGACGAGCCGTTCTCGGGCCTCGATCCGATGGCCATCGACCGGGTTGCCGAGCTGCTCAACGAGGTCGCCTGCATGCACGAGCTGAACACCATCATCGTCGTCACCCACGACATCGCCGCCGCGCTGGAGGTGGCGGACACGATCTGGCTCTTGGGACGCGACCGCGACAAGGAAGGTAGGATCATTCCCGGCGCCCGCATCCAGGAGAGCTACAATCTGATCGAGCGGGGGCTCGCCTGGCGCGACGGGATCGCCACGACCCCGGAGTTCATGCTCGTGATGCGCGAGATTCGCGCCCGGTTTCCGAGCCTGTAAAGCGCGAGCCTGTAAAGCGCGAGCCTCTAAAACGCGATGCCGATCGACAAGAAGATCCTGCTCAAGAAGAGCATCGCCAAGGCGATCCAGTCCCCGGGCAATCTGGTGGCCGGGGCGGTGAGCCTGGCGGCCTCGGCCGTGCTGTGGAATCCGCTGCCGTTGATCCTCTGGGGTCTGGGCGCCACCGGCTGGGTGAGCCTGTCGGCGACGGGGAACCGGTATCTGCGCCAGATCGAGGAGGAGGAGCGGCGGCAGCAGGAGGTGAAGGCGGAGAAGGAGCGCGAGGTGCTGCTCCAGAAGGTCAACGGCATGCTGGCGGAGAACCCCGTCGCGGGATGGACGCGTACCGGCCTGCTGCCGGATTACCTGACGGTCTACCGCCGGCTCCTCGAGGTCCGCGGCCGCGTCGCCAGGGTGGTCGCGGACCGCACGGACCTCGACGCAGGGACGCGGTCCGGCATCCTGCAGCAGCTCGGCTACATGCTGACGGCTTACCTCGGCTTCGTGCGCGAGCGGATCGTCTATCTCACCATCCTCGCCAACATCCGCCCGTCCGCGGAGGGTCAGCGCGAGGCGCCGCCGCCCCCGCCGGAGAAGCGCCGGGGGGACTCGCGCCTGCAGCCGGTGCGGCCGTTCACGCCGCCCGCCCCGCCGCTGCCGAGCGTCGAGAAGCGGCTGGCCGAGGTGGACGAGAAGGTCCGCCAGCTCCAGGAGCTGGCGAAGAAGGAGCCGGCCACCGCCCGCACCCGCCAGTGGCACATCGGCATCCTCGAGAAGCAGCGCGAGCTGCTGCTCGAGTGCCAGAAGCGCGACCAGTGCGTGGTGGCGCAACTCGGCGCCTTTTCCGACGTATTCGAAGTCATCCTCGGCCGGGTCAGCGCTTCGCAGTTCAGCGCCACCGAGGTCGCCAGCTACATGGGCAGCGTGGTGGACCAGATCGTCGAGACGGAACGTTTCCTCGACTCGCTCAAGCCCGCCATGGACGAGCTCATGGGAGGGCTGGAGACCGGCCTGAACCGCTGGCCCGCTTCCACTTAAAGGAGAAAGAAAATGAAGCTCACCCCCCTGGGGAAGGCGATCATCGTCGTAGCGTTGCTGGTGGCTGCGTTCTTCAGCGTCCGCCGGTTCGCTCCCGGCCTGCTGGACAAGATCGTGCCGGGCGCCAAGGGGCGCGAGTCGGTCGTGCCGTCCCGGGCGGACCTGCCCGACCTGCCGGCCGCGGGGGCGGTTCCAGCGTCCAGCCGCAACGTCGCGATGCCCGGCGGCCGGCCGGGCTGCGACGACCGGCCGGAGGTCCGCTTCTACCATTGGGCCTGGAACGCCCAGATGGGGCTCATGTTCGCCGCCGGCGGCCCGCAGTCGACCGAGGGCAGCCTGATGTGCAAGCACGGCGTGAACCTCAAGTTCACGCGCGAGGACGACGCCGGCAAGATGCAGGAGGCGCTGATCGCCTTCGCCAACGACCTCAAGAACGGCGATGCGCAGCCGTCGAAAGGGGCCCATTTCGTGGCCATCATGGGGGACGGCGCGGCCGCCTTCCTGAAAGGCCTGAACGACACCCTGCGGCGCCTCGGCCCCGAGTACACCGCCAAGGTGGTGGGCTCGGCCGGCTACTCGCGCGGTGAGGACAAGTTCATGGGCCTGCCCGAGTGGAAGGAGAACCCGGCCTCCTCCAAGGGCGGCCTGGTCTCCGGCTACCTGCGCGACGGCGACTGGAACATCGCCCAGAAGTGGCTGGGGGACAACGGCCTGTGCAACAACCCGGACGAGCGGACGTGGGATCCCAACTGCCTCAACTGGGTCGCCGCCTCCGACTACATCGACGCCGCGGAGAAGTACATCTCCGGCTACTGCGAGGAGCGGCCGGTGGTGGAGAACGGCAGGCGGACGGGCGACACGCGCAAGGTATGCGTCAACGGCGTGGTGACCTGGACCCCCGGCGACGTCACGGTGGCGCAGAAGCGGGGCGGTCTGGTCTCCATCGCCTCCACCCGCGAGTATGCCTCGCAGATGCCCAACACCATCATCGGCATCGACAAGTGGATGCAGGACAACCGGCAGACCGTCGAGGGCATGCTGCAGGCGATCTTCGAGGCCGGCGACGCCGTCAAGTACAATCCGGCCGCCTTCCGCAAGGCCGCCGAGATCAGCGCCGAGGTCTACCACGAGTCCGACGCCGGCCCCGACTACTGGGAGAAGTACTTCGATGTCGTCACCGAGCGCGACAAGCAGGGGCTGCGCGTCGAGCTCGGCGGCTCGGCGGTGAACAACCTGGCGGACAACCTGGTGCTGTACGGCCTGGCGCCGGGCTCCTCGAACCTGTTCGCCGCCACCTACTCGGTCTTCGGCGACATCGTCAAGCAGCAGTATCCGGACCTCGTGCCCTCGTACTATCCGGTGGGCGAGATCCTCGACACCTCGTACGTCCAGGGCGTAGCCTCCCGGGCGCCTTCGGCCAGCACCGCCGCGGCCGCCGCCGAGGCGCCGACCTTCTCGGCCGCCGAGCCGGTGCGCACCGTCGTCAGCCGGCGGGCCTGGAACATCAACTTCGAGACCGGCAGCGCCAACTTCACGGCGGAGGCCGAGCGGCAGATGCAGCAGCTCCTGCGCGACCTGCTGGTGGCGAGCGCCGCCGTCGTCGAAGTGCACGGCCACACCGACAACGTCGGCTCGCCGCAGAGCAACATGCAGCTCTCCGAGTCCCGCGCCTTCGCGGTGAAACAGTGGCTGGAGCAGCAGGCGCCGGCCAACTTCCCCGAGGGGCGCGTCCGTGTCTTCTCCCACGGGCAGCAGAACCCGCTGGTGCCCAACGCCAGCGATTCCGGCCGGGCGCGCAATCGCCGGGTGGAGATCGTCATCGGCACCACCATCGGCTAGGCTCGACCGACCTGCGAGGGGGCCCCAGGCGTGAGCGATCCGTGAGCGATCCTGCACCGGCCCCCTCGCTCGCCGCTTCCAGGCGGGCTTTTTTCGTCGCCGCCTTCGCGGCGGTGTCGATCGGATTGGCCTGCGGGCACGCCAGCCTGCTGTCGCGGCCCGTGCCGTGGCTGGTCGGCGTCGTACCGGACGACGCGTTCTACTACCTCCAGATCGCGCGTCACATCGCGGCGGGCCACGGCTCGACGTTCGACGGCGTCCATCCCGCGAGCGGCTACCACCCCGGCTGGATGGCTCTCCTCGTTCCGATCGCCGCGGCCTTGCCTTCGCCCGCCTCGCTGCTGCGCGGCGCCCTGGCGCTCGAGCTCCTCCTGCATGCCGCCACGGGCGTTGTGCTGATCGGTCTTTTCCGGCGCTTCATGTCCCCCGGCCTGGCGGTGATCGGTGCCCTCTGCTGGCTCGCCAACCCGTTTGCGCTGTACCTCTCGCTGCATGGCGTGGAGTCGGCCCTGTATACGCTGAGCCTCGTCCTCGTCCTGCGAGCGGCCTGCAATTTTGTCGCGGCGGAGCCCCTGGCACTCCGGCCTCACCTGCAGCTCGGCGGCGCGCTCGCCCTGTGCTTTCTCGCCCGGACGGAAGCGGGGATCCTGGCCGTCGTGACCATCGCTGGCATTGCGATATTACCGGCGCTCCGGGGCTCGCCGCCCTGGGGCCGGCGCGGGCTGCGGTCCGCGCTTCTCGTCGGGGTGACCTTCACCGCCTGTACGTTGCCCTGGTTCCTCTACTGCCGGGCGGAGACCGGATCTCCATGGCAGAGCAGCGGCGTCGCCAAGGCGCTATGGGCGGGCCTGTCGCTCGATCCCCTGACGGTCTCGGAGCGGCTGGCGCACGCCCTGGACGTGGTGGGACGGCTGTGGCTGGTAGCGCCCTGGATCGGCACCCGGGGCCTGCCTTTCGAAGGCACGTTCGTCTGCGCGGCGATGGTTCCCGCCGCCGTCGGGCTGCTGCTCGCCGTCCGCCGGCCGCGCGAGGACCTGCCGCTGCTCGCCTGGACCGGCTGGCTTCTCGGCGCCACGACACTGACGGGCCTGGTCTACGGGCTCTTTTATCGGGATATCCCGACCTGGTATCGCGCTCAGCCGGCCCTGCTGCTTTTCGTCATCGCCTACCTCTGGATCGCCCGTGCCGCCGCCGCCACGGCGGGCAGCCGTTGGGGAGTGGTGTTCGGCAGGGGCGTGCCGTTGCTGCTGCTCGCTCTGTCGCTCGCCGCGGCCGGCTCCTTCTATCGCCAGCCGCCCATTCCCTATCCCTGGCAGCGGGGCTATTACAGCTCGCAGGCGGCTTTCGAGAAGCTCGTTCCTGCCGGCGAGGCCATCGGGTGCTTCAACGCCGGGATTCCCGCCTTCTTCAGCCGGCGGCGGATCGTCAACCTGGACGGACTCGTCAACTCTTCGGTTTTGCCCTACTTCCGCGCCCGCAACTTCGACCGCTACTTCGGCGACGAGGACATCCGCTACATCGCCGACGACGCCGGTTCGCTGGAGCGCGCGGCGGGCTTCATGCGGCGGCCACTGCGGCTGCGCCCGCTGGCGTCCGTGCCCCTGCAAGGCGGGTTCGCGACGCGGCGTTGGCTCTGGCGGGTGGAGCCCTCACCCCTATAGGCGCTGACTCTGCCGCCGGAAACCAAGGCCGAACAAGGACCAAAAGGACAACGAGGACTTCAAGGACGAGGAACAAGTCATTCACCACGCCGGCGCGCCTCGAACAGCACCAGAGCCGCCGCCACCGTCGCGTTGAGGGATTCCACCGGCGGCTCCATCGGGATCGTCAGGCGCAGGGCGGCGCGGGCGAGGAGGGCGGGGGAGAGCCCGGAGCCCTCGGCGCCCAGGACGAGCACGAGGGTGCCGGCCAGGGAGGCGCGGTAGAGATCGTCGCCGTCGCGGGGCACGAGGGCAGCCCAGCGCGGCTGGATGGCGGCGAGCCGGCGGTCGAGGGTTTCGGGCTCGGCGGCCACGGCCACCGGCAGGCGCAGCAGGCTGCCGGCCGAAGCCCGCAGGGCCCGGGGATGGTTCGGATGAACGCAGCTGGGGGAGAGGGCGAGGCCGGTCGCCCCGGCCGCCTCGGCGACGCGCGCGAGGGCGCCGAGGTTTCCCGGGTCCTGAAGGCCTTCGAGATAGAGGTAGGGCCGTCCCGGGCGGACGGGCAGGGCCTCGACGCCGCGGCGTGGCAGCCGCGCCACGGCGAGAACGCCGCGGGGCGAGTCGGCGTCGGTGAGCTCCTCCAGCAGCTCCGGGCTCACTTCCACGGGCTGGCCGGCAAGGGCGCCCACGAGCGGTCTGGCCGCCGCGGATTCCAGAAAAGCCGGCGTCGCCAGGATGGTCTCCAGACCGATCCCGGCGGCCACCGCCTCGGCCACCAGGTGGGGACCTTCCAGCAGCGCCAGCTCGCCTTTACTTCGCCGGAGCCGCCGAATATCCTTGACCCTTTGATTTTGCCGGCTGGTGATCATGACCCTGGATCTTAAGAACTTCTGGCAGCGTCTCCAAACCGGGCTCGAGGTGGCGGTGGCCGGGCATACCGCGGACAAGCTCCTCGGCGTACGCGACGGCTTTCTCCGCTTCTTCCACGACGGCCTGGACCGGACCGTCTCGGTGGCTGTGGTGCCACAGGCGGTGGCGGAGGAGCCGGTGGGGCTTCTCGTCTCCGACGAGGAAGTGGTGCGGCAGGCCCGCAAGCACGTCCTCGAGCTGCAGGAGCGCCTCGGAAGCCACTACCATTTCTACATCGCCAATGAAGGAGGCATCGAGTCGCTCGAGGTGGACGGCAAGCAGACCTACCTCATCCGCAACTGGACGGTGGTGCGGAGCCCGCTGGGCGAGGCCTGGGGGTCGAGCGGCGCCATCCAGCTGCCGGACCGGCTGGTCGCCGGCCTGGACAGCGCCCAGGTTCCCTTCGCCATACCGGGCACCCGGCGCGCCGGCGGCATTACCAGCTCGCTCACGGGAGGGCTCGAGACCCGGCGCAAGAACATCGCCCTGTCCACCTTCCATGCCCTGGCAACACTCTTCTATGGTGTGATGGAGAGCCGCCCGGTCCGTTGACCCCTTCTTGGTCGATTTGGTAGCATTCACCGAAAGTCGATCCGGGAGACCCTCTCTCTCTTGCCGCCCCGATCCCAATCGTTCCTGATAGGGCTGCGCAGATCGTCTAGCTAGAGGTGCACTGATGAGCGAACGAGATGTCCACCTGTTTACGTCGGAATCCGTGACCGAGGGACACCCGGACAAGGTGGCCGATCAGATTTCCGACGCCGTCCTCGACGAGGTCCTGCGCCAGGACCCCACCGGCCGCGTGGCCTGTGAGACGACGGTGACGACCGGCATGGTCCTCCTGGCTGGCGAGATTTCGACCAAGGCCTACGTCGACTTCGCGGGAGTGGCGCGCCGCGTCGTCCGCGACATCGGCTACACCAGGACCGACTACGGCTTCGACAGCGAGACGTGCGCCGTGCTGTCGGCCATCGATCCGCAATCGCCCGACATTGCCCAGGGGGTGGACACCGGCGGCGCCGGCGACCAGGGGCTGATGTTCGGCTTCGCTTGCCGCGAGACGCCGGAGCTGATGCCGCTGCCGATCGCCCTCGCCCATCGCCTGACCCGGGGCCTCGCTGCCGCCCGCAAATCCGGAGAGATCCCGTGGCTGCGGCCGGACGGCAAGAGCCAGGTGACGGTGGAGTACGAAGGAAATCGGCCGGTGCGGGTCCACACGGTGGTGATCTCGACGCAGCACGCCCCCGACGTCGGCCACGACGAGATCCGCCGGACGGTCATCGACAAGGTCATCAAGACCGGCGATCGCCGGGCGAGCTCCTCGACGACCGGACGGTTTACCACATCAACCCCACGGGACGCTTCGTGATCGGCGGTCCGCAGGGCGATTGCGGCCTCACCGGCCGCAAGATCATCGTCGATACCTACGGCGGCTACGGCCGCCACGGCGGCGGCGCCTTCTCGGGCAAGGATCCCGACCAAGGTCGACCGTTCCGCCTGCTACATGGCCCGGCACGTGGCGAAGAACCTGGTGGCCGCGGGACTGGCGGAGCGAGTCGAAGTGCAGCTCGCGTATGCCATCGGCGTCGCCGACCCGGTCTCGATCCGGGTGGACAGCTTCGGCACCGGCGCGATCGGCGACCGTCTGGTCGAGCGCCTGGTGCGCGACCATTTCCCGCTCTCGCCGCGGGGCATCATCGAGGATCTCGACCTGCGGCGCCCGATCTACAGAAAGACGGCGGCCTACGGCCACTTCGGACGCGACGAGCCGGAATTCCTCTGGGAGAGCACCCACCGCGCCGCGGAGCTGCGCGCCGCGGCCGGGCTCGAGATGGCCGTCTCCGCCTGACCGTTCCTTGCCCACAACGAAGGGACGCCCCACGGGGGCGTCTGCTAAATTTTTTCGCCGGGGCCCGACGACGGCCCCGTCTTCGGCTCCCAGGCTTTCCCGTACTTCAGCACGTCGTGCTTCAGCAGGTCGAACTCCCTCTGGCGCGGTCCCGGGCGCGCGTCGCGGTAGACCGTGTCGCACTTGTAGCAGACCACCACGTCGCGCAGGCGGCGGTACAGCCACAGGTCGATCAGGCCGCAGACGACCAGAGAGAGCCCGAAGGTCCAGGGGACCAGCGCCGCACCCAGGACCACGAGGCCGCAGCCCAGGGCGCGGTTGAAGTCACGCTGCCGGTAGAGGTGCCGGCAGCCGCAGAGAGGGCACACGTCCACCTGCGCCTCGCCGCGTTGGCCGCCGTCGCTCCATCCCTCGCGGGCGACGGCACGGGCAACTCCGCAGCCGGGGCAGGCCAGCTGCGGCAGATCGGGCGCGAGGATGGCGCGAAAAGGCAGGCCGCAGTCGCGGCACTGGGTGCGGACGCGCATCCGGGCTAGACCGGCACCCCCGTCGTCACGCTGAGGTAAAAGCCCGTGATCTCGCCGATGAAAACGCCGACCACCAGCACGTAGAGGATGCCGGTCGCCGATTGGTTGGAGCGCTGCCGGGCGCAGTGCAGGGCCATGGCGGCGAGGGCCAGGGGGATCGCCAGACCCCAGAGCAGGCGGAACCAGAAGAAGATGCCCTGTCCTTCGAAGCCGGCGAGCACCCGCAGCGGATGAGGCTCGACCAACTCGCCGACGCCGGAGGCCACGGCCAGGCTGGCTCCTACCGCGAGCAGGCGGAGGGCGACTATCGCCAGCAGGGCACGGCAGAACACCGTCAGGTGCCGGAACGTGAGCTTCGGCGCCACCAGATACCAGTGGCCGAGGAGCATGGTGACGAGCGACCAGCCGAGGAGCAGCGCCGAGGCGAGGAGGCCCGCCATCAGCAGGGCGGCGCGGTGGGGAAGGGGAGTCAGGGAGGGGATCAGCTGCGAACCGGCGAGCAGGAGGGCCGCCGCGCAGCCGGCCGCCGAGAGCGTCAGCGGCCAGCGGCAGAGATCCCAGCGCTCGCGCCAGATCGCGGCATGGTAGAGGAAGCCGCCGACGAGGCTCGCGGCCAGGGCTGTAACGCCGCCTGCGGGCCGATCGCCAAAGGGATGGAAGGGGTGGAGCGCCACCACCGCCGCGGCGAGCGCCAGCAGCCCCAGCACCACGAGGGCGTTCATCTGGAAGTAGCCGCGCCCCAGATCCTCCTCGGGAATCCAGTAGAGCGTGGAGAGGGATCCGAGGCTGGTCGCCAGCAGAAAGAGGAAGAAGACGCCCATCGCGGATCGCATCTTACCAGCCGGCGCTGGCTCCGACCCGGAGCCGCTGCTGGCGTGCCATCCGTTGACGGCGGTACTCGCATAGTGCGACAGGGATCTCTGTTAATCTGGACAGGGGGCGAGCAGGGTGTTAGCCTTGTCGCCTGCCGACGGGCAGACATCGTTTTTATGGCAACCCTCGATCATCCTGAACTGCGGGAATCGCTCAACAGCTTGTTGAAGAGCGCCCGGCCGCGCCTCGAGCGCGTGCTGCGGAACTTCGAGATTCCTCCGGAGGACGCGGAGGACATCCTCCAGGACGCGCAACTCACGCTGCTCTACAAGTGGGACAAGATCCGGAGCCCCGAGAGCTGGCTGATCGGCACCGTGAAGAAGAAGTGCATCATGTACTGGCGCAAGCGCCGGGGAAGCCTCTGCGAGGCCGTCGATACGGCGATCCTCGATCTGCTTGCGGTTCCGCAGGCGCCCGACCAGGAGAGGGCCGAGCTGACCTGCGATCTCAACCGGGTGCTGTCCCGTCTTTCCTCCAGGTGCCGGTCGCTCCTGAAGCTGCGGTACGGGCTCGGGTATGGGCCCACGGAGGTGGCCGAGCAGATGGGTTACCGGACGTCCAGCATCCGCAAAGTCACCAACCGCTGTCTGGCGGCCCTGACCCGGCAACTGCTGGCTGTAGGCTTCGACAAGGAGGCCGAGGGTGACCTCCACGATGGATAGGCACCCGGATCTCACCCTCCTCTCCGAGTTCGGTCGCGGGGGGCTTTCCCGGCGGCGGAGCCGCCAGATCGTCCACCACCTGCTCGCGCAGTGCCAGAGCTGCTGCCGGGCCGTCGCTTCGCGGTCCCTGCCTTCCCTCCGTGGACGGCCATCGGCATCCGCGCCGTCGTACGACTACCGAGGCGCTTTCGACCAGGCTTGGCGGGAGATCGAGCGGCGGCAGGCCGCCCTGAGGGCCGAGAAGGTCGAAGCCCCGGAGTTGCTGCGCGAGCTCCTGGCGCAGCAGCGGGACCGGCAATGGAACCTGGCGACCGCCGGCTCGCGGTTCCACACTTGGGCGTTTTGCGACCTGCTCCTGGAAGCCGCGCGGGAGTGGGGGTTTCAGGATCCGGTGCGGGCGGTCGACCTGGCGCGGCTCGGGGTGGAGGTCGCCGCGCGTCTGGATGCGGCCCTCTACGGCGAGCCGCGGGTGAACGACCTGCGGGTGAGGGCCTGGGCGGGCCTGGGCAACGCGTTGCGTATTCGTTCGGATTTTCGGGAGGCCGAGGAAGCCTTCGCGAAAGGCGAGCGGCTGCTGAAGGCGGGCACCGGGGACCCCTTGGAGAAGGCGCAGGTGCTTCTCCTCAAGTCCTCGCTGCGCGGCAACCAGCATCGCTTCCGGGAAGCCTTCCGGCTGCTCGATCGGGTGATGGCGATCGGCCGCCGATGCGGGGACGACGGGCTCTGCGGCAAGGCCCTGATCATGAGGGGCTTTCTGGTGGGTCTCGCCAACGATCCGGAGGCCGCCATCCGTCACCTTGCGGCAGGGATCCGCAAGCTCGATCCGATCTCCGATCCCCGTCTGCTCATGGTGGCCCAGCACAACCTGGTGCTGTATCTGACCGAGGGCGGGCGCTACGAGGAGGCCCTGTGCCGGCTCGAAAGCGCGCGCCCCCTTTACCACGAGGTGGGGGACCAGATGGGCCTTCTGCGCCTGCGTTGGCTGGAAGGCAAGATCGCGATCGCCCAGGATCACTGGCAGGAGGCGGAGGAGATCCTGCGCGGCGTTCGCCGGGAGCTGATCGAACGCGAGATCGGGTTCGATACCGCTCTCGTGACGCTCGATCTCGCGCACATCTACGCCCACCAGGGCCGCAGTGCCGAGGTCCGGCGCCTGGCCGAGGAGATGATCCCCCTGTTCCAGGCCCGGGACATCCACCGCGAAGCGATCGCCGCCCTGCTCGTCTTCCAAAAGGCGGCGGAGATGGAAAGCGTCACCTTGCGACTCATCCGCGACGTCAGCAACTACCTCCGGGAATCCCGTACCGCCAGGGGACTGCGCTCCCGCGACCCCGTTAACGCGAAGCCGCAGGGCTGAAATTCGGATGGCAGGGGCGGCCCCCATGTGGCCGCTCCGCCGCCAGCGCGGCCACACAGGAGCGCCTGCACGGGTGGCCACGCCCTGACGGATCCCCCGGGCGCAGCTGTGGCGCTGGCAGCTCCTCGGGGCGGGATTTCGGCCCGCGTCCTGAGCCTTCCCACAGGTGCGGCCCGCGGCGAGCCGCCCGTTCCGATGTCCTCAACATCTCTCCAGCGGTAACTCTACTTAGGAGAACCTCGTCGCGCACGGCCGTCCAGCCGCGCCGGCGCTTTGAAGGGAGATCGTCATGTTTCAGCCGAAGCTTCGCAGCATTCTCGCCTCCGTCGCCCTCGTATCCATCCTTTCCCTGTTGTCCGTCCCGACCGTGGACGCAGCGCCTCGCGTTCGGCGCGCCCAGGCGGGCGCCGCGTTTTCCGAGCGGATCGAGGGTTGGGGGCTCCTGGCGTGGGGCTTTCTGTCCAGCATGTGGGAGAAGAGGAGTTCGGTGATCGATCCGGAAGGGGCGTCGGCGTCGTCGGACGGTGGCGACTAGGAGTTCTTAGCCACGCGTGGAAGCTGGCCCTGGATCCAGCCGCGGATCCAGCCGCGATCCGGGCGATCCAGGGAAACGACTGGACATGTTTCCGGTAAGGTGCTAGTGTGTCATGAAATTTGAAGAGACGTTCTCCAGTGAAAATGAGTGCTCTGGATCAGCCGCAAGTCGAGGCTTCACTCGAGGAGTTCCTGCGACGGGTTCGTCCTCGTCTGAAGGCCCTGTTCACTCACCATGGGATTCCCAAGCAGGATACCGAAGACCTCCTGCAGCAGGCCCTGATGGCGCTCCTCTATCGGCCGGACCGGGTGCGGGACCCGGAGGCGTTTCTGCTCGGCACCCTGCGCAACAAGTGCCTCCTGTATTGGCGGCAAAAGCGGCGTCAGCTTTACGATTCGGTCGATGCGACGATCCTCGAGGGGATGGCCGGGCCCACCGCGCCCGCCCAGGAGGGGGACGACCTCCGGCACGACCTGGCGAACGCCCTCGAGCAACTGCCGCCGCGTTGCCGTTCGCTGTTGACGCTGCGGTTCCACCAGGGCTATGAGCCTCCCGAGGTGGCGGAGCGGCTCGGATACCAGCGCTCGAGCATCAGCAAGGTCACGACTCGATGCCTCGCCGCACTGACGCAATTCATGGTGTTTCCCAACCCACGCCGGAGGAAGCACGGATCATGACCGAGCCCCATCCGACTCCCGAGGAGCTCGAGCAGTTCGTGCTGGGCCAGCTCTCCGCGCCGGAGATGCGCGAGATCGCCCGGCACCTGATGACCGGTTGCCAGCGATGCCAGGAGGTCACCGCCTCGCTCTGGGAACCTGCCGAGCCTCGAGGCTCCGTTCTCCCTGGAGGCGGGGGAGGCCGGCGACGAAGCTGCCCGCGACGGCTATGACGAGGTCCTGGACCGGGTCTTCGCGCGGGTCATCGCCGCGGAAACGGTCATCGAAGAGCAGCGAGTCTTGGGTCGCAAGCTCTTCGAGGAGCTGATGCGGCTTCCCGAAGCGCGGCGGCACCTCCTGTTGAGCAACAGCCGGCGGTTCAGGAATCGGATGCTCTGCGAGCGCCTGATCGAGCAGAGCCATGACGACGGTTTCAACGACCCCCGGCGCGCGATCGAGACCGCCAACCTCGCGACGTCGGTCGCGGACCGCTTGCGGCCGGAGGACGGCGGCGGAGAGGAGGCCCTCAACAGCCTGCGCGCCCGGGCTTGGGCGCAACTGGGAAACGCCTTCCGCGTCAACGTCCAGCTCGCCGATGCCGAGAGCGCCTTCGCGGTCGCCGAGGACCTGCTGGACGAGGGGCCCATCGCCCTGCTCGACCGGGCGCGGGTGCATTTGCTGCTGGGTGCGCTGCGACGGGACGAGCACCGGTTCGCCGAAGCGCTGCAACGATTCGACCGCGCCGCCCTCATCTACAAGAAACTGGGGCAATGGAGCCCGCTCGGCCGGACGCTCCTCCACAAGGCGATGACCTGCTACGAGGCCGGCGACGTGGAAAACCAGATGCGACTGCTGCGGCAGGCGCTCGACCTGATCGATCCGCAGGCCGACCCTCGCGTCTTCCTTTCCGCCCGGCACAGCCTGATCAACGCGCTGAACGAGGGCGGGCGGTCGCGTGAGGCCTTCGCCCTGCTCTTTCACACCCGCCCCCTCTACCTGAAGCTGGGCGATCGCATGAACCTGCTGCGGCTCCGCTGGCTGGAGGGACAGGTGGCTCTCGGCCTGCGGCGGATCGAGCAGGCCGAGATGGCTTTCCGCGACGTGCGGGAAGGCTTCTACGAGCTCGGCCACGAATTCGATGCCGCGCTGGCCTCTCTCGACCTCGCCGGCGTCTATATCCTGCAGGGCCGGTCCGCCGACGTGCGGCGAATCGCCGAAGAAACCCTGGCCGTCTTCCAGGCCCACGACACCCATCAGGAGGCCATGGCGGCGCTCCTGGCCTTCTGCGCGGCGGCCCGCCTGGATCAGGCCGAGCTCAAGCTGGTCCGGGATGTCTCGGAATTCCTCAAGCGCGCCCGTAACAATCCGGACCTTCAGTACTCCCCTGCCTCCTGAGCCGCGCGGGCGGTTGCGAACCTACCGGCGCTTCACCTTCAGGCCCCCCCGCCGTCCCATCACCACCCGCGGCTTCATCTCGACGTAGGGTTCGACGCCGGGGACGCTGCAGCGCGGCAGATCTTCGCCCAGGGTGGTCTCGATCTCGCGGATCCTTGCCTTGTCCATCCACGAGGCGATGGTGGAGACGATGCCGGTCGCGGTGCCGCGGGCGGTGCGTCCCGCGCGGTGGATATAGTCCTCGACCGTCTCCGGCACGTCGAAGTTGATGATGTGGCGGACGCGTGGGATGTCGAGGCCGCGGGCGGCGATGTCGGTAGCCACCAGGATGCGGTGCTCGCCCTCGCGGAAACCCTGCAGCGCCTGCACCCGCTGCCCCTGCGACAGGTCGGAGTGGATCCGCTCCACCGGGTGACCTTCGCGCTCGAGGACACCGGACAGCCACTCGGCGTCGGTCTTGCGCCGGATGAAGACCAGCGTGCTCCCCAGCTCCTGGTGGAGAAGGGCGAGCAGGCACGCCTTCCTGTTCTCCGGCTCGACCAGGTAGAGACGGTGGCTGATGCCCTGAGCGGCCTTGCCCTCGGGCGTGACGTCGATCCGCATCGGGTCTGCCATGAACTGCTGGGCCAGCCGCTCGATGGGGGGAGGCATGGTGGCCGAGAACATCAGCGTCTGCCGCTTTTGCGGGAGTTGCTGCAGGATCCGGTAGACCTGCGGCATGAAGCCCATGTCGAGCATGTGATCCGCCTCGTCCAGGACCAGGATGCCGGTTTTGTCGATGCGGGCGGTGCCCTGCTCCAGGTGGTCGAGGAGCCTGCCCGGTGTGGCCACGATGACGTGGGGCCGCCGGCGCAGGCCCTGGAGCTGCGGCCCCATCTTCACCCCGCCGATCAGACAGACGGCCTTCAGGCCGTAGTCGCCGCCGAAGGCGTCGAGGAACGCCTGCGTCTGCAGCGCGATCTCACGGGTCGGGGAGAGGATCAGACCGCGCGTGCCCGGCTCGTGGGCGAGGCGCTCGGCGATGGGCAGGGTGAACGCCGCGGTCTTTCCCGATCCGGTTTCGGCGAGGCCGATCAGGTCCCGACCGCCGAGCGCCGCCGGGATGACGGCCGCCTGGATCGGCGTCGGGTGCTCGAAGCCGACGAGGCGGATGCAGCGCAGGATCGATTGGCTGAGTCCCAGCGAGTCGAAGCTTTGGTCCGTGGTTTCAACGGGATGCTGTGGAATGGCCAGCGTCTGCATGGCTGCTGCTTATAGCCGATCCGGCGGCGGGCGATCAAGCGGGCGGCCGGCTTCGGCTTGCCGCCGGCCAAGGGGGTGGGGGACGCTCAGCCGTTCCGGCCTCCACGCAGGCGGCTCAACTCCTCTTCCAAGGTACGGATACGCTTCTCTGCAGCCTGCCGCGCCGCCTCTGCAGCCTGCCGCGCCGCCTCTGCAGCCTGCCATCTCGTCTCCGCGATCTGCTGCTGCTCCTCGGCGTCCTGCAGGGCGGCTTCGAGCTTCCTCATTCCAGCGCAGCGGCTCGCCCGTAGCGGTATTTACCAGGCGCAGGCGCTGGCCTTCGGGGCGGAACGTCAGGCCCGTCGTCCGGCTGGGTAGCGTTCCGTCTGTTTCGCGAGGGATCGGCTGGTAAAGGCCAGACCGGAGCCTGTAACCCTGAAGCTGCGGGCGCAGATACTCGCCGAAAGGATCGAAGAGGAGGTACTCCTCGACCCCGATCCGCTCGTACAGGGCCTTCTTCTTGCCTTGGTCCTCCCGGCGGGTCGACTTGGACGTGACCTCCACCACCAGGCTGGGAGGCTTCTCCTCCCAGAGGAGATAGTTGAAACGTTTCCGCTTCTCCACGCCTATGGCCAGCATCACGTCCGGAGCGACGTGGGCGTTGGGGTTGCCCCTCTCGTAACAGAGGAAGAAGTTGCCGGCCACCCAGACGTCCGACCTTTCGACGTAACGGTGCAGCAGGCCCTGGATGAGGTCGACCATCACCGTCTGGTGCTCGACTGTTTCGGCCATGAGGTGGCCGTCGGAGGTGGGGTATTCGATCTCCTGTTCGAGCGGAAACGCGCTCATGCCTGCTTCCTTCCCCGACGGGTTGCGTGATCAAAGCACGAAACTTCTACAAGACGCAACCCTTCGCTGGGATCATGGTAGCACGGCGGCGAGGAAACCCAGGCGTGGACGATCGCTGCCAATGGTAGACTGCACCGCCTCTCGTGAACCTCTCTTTGACCGTCAAATCCCCATGAAAAGCCCCTCGACTACTCTCGCCACTCTGGCCATCCTCTGCAGCTTCCCCCTTGCCGCCGCCCCTCCCCGGGGAACGGCCCCGAGCCCGTCCGCCGAGCCCGCGTCGGCCTCAGGTTCCCTGCCGGCCATCGCCAAGGCGACCGCCGGCATGGAGAAGCGGGCGGGGCTCCTCACCTTCTATCTCGATCGGCAGAAGGGGAAGGTGTGGCTGGAAGTTCCGCCGGCCACCGGTGAGACCGGCG
The DNA here is from genome assembly GCA_963778565.1 of Thermoanaerobaculaceae bacterium. Classification (GTDB taxonomy): domain Bacteria; phylum Acidobacteriota; class Thermoanaerobaculia; order Multivoradales; family UBA5704; genus DATARR01. The sequence goes on from CAVZUZ010000013.1 coordinate 23,183, forward strand.
AGGGCGGCGAGGTGGCGAGCTACCTCTATCAGGAGGGCCTGCTCACCGGCCTCGGCTCCAATCCCGTGGGGCTCGATCGCGGCCAGCTCGGCGATACGCGGATCGTCAACCTGCGCCGGGTGGGCGGCCGCGTGCTCGTGGAGCAGCCCAACCTGAGGTTCCGCGCCCTTTCGAACGACCCCCTGGAGCGGCGGACGGTGCGCGAGTCGTTCGCCACCTCGGTGCTCTGGGCGGGAGAGATCACGGCGCTCGATGGCGACGGGCAGGCCCTGGTGGACTTCACTCCGTTCCTGGTGCGGGACGCCCACGAGATCGTCGCGCGGCTCAAGAACACGGGCCAGGGGGCCTGGTCGCTCGACGCAGGGTCGGAGCGTCGTCGACGCCGAAAGCTGCCTGGCCTTTCCGGAGAACCTGGAATTCGAGGCGCTGCTGACGTACCAGTCGGCCGAGCCGGGAGCCCTCGTCCGCGAGACGGTGCCCACGGCCGGAGCCATGACCCTGGTGCAACATCATTCGCTGCTGCGTCTGCCGGATGCCGGCTACAGACCGCGGCGTTTCGATCCGCGCTCGGGCTCGTACGGCATCGACTTCCTCGACTATGCGGCCCCGCTTTCCGAGCCCATCGAGACCCGCTATCTGGCGCGCCATCGGCTGGAGAAGGTCGATCCTGCCGCCGCCCGGTCGCGGGTCAGGAAGCCGCTCGTCTACTACGTCGACTCCGGCGCGCCCGAGCCGGTGCGCAGCGCGCTGATGGAGGGGGCCGGCTGGTGGCGGGAGGCCTTCGACAAGGCCGGGTTCATCGACGCCTTCCAGGTGAAGCTGCTGCCCGCGGACGCGCACCCTCTCGACGCCCGCTACAACGTCATCCAGTGGGTCCATCGCTCGACGCGCGGCTGGTCGTACGGCGGCGGGGTGGGCGACCTCCGGACGGGCGAGATGATCAAAGGACATGTCACCCTGGGCTCGCTCCGCGTGCGCCAGGACCGGCTGATCTTCGAAGGGCTGGCCGGAACGGAGAAGACGGGTACGGGAGCGCCGGACGATCCGGTGCAGCTCTCGCTCGCCCGCATCCGCCAGCTCGCCGCGCACGAGGTGGGCCACGCCCTGGGCCTCGCCCACAACTTCGCCGCCTCCACCTACGGTCGTACCTCGGTGATGGACTACCCGGCGCCCCTGGTGGGGATCACGCCGGACGGCCAGCTGGATTTCTCGCAAGCCTACGACGCAGGAGTGGGGGAGTGGGACGTGCAGGCCATCCGCTATGCCTACACCGAGGTGCCGCCCGGGACGGACGAGCGCGCCGCTCTCGACGCCATCATCCAGGAAAACCTCTCCCGCGGTCTGGTGTTCCTGACCGACCAGGACGCTCGCTCCGAAGGTTCCGCCCATCCGCTGGCCCACCTGTGGGACAACGGCGCGGAGGCGGCGCAGGGCTTGCAGCATGCGCTTGCCGTGCGCCGCATCGGCCTCGCCAACTTCGGCGAGCCCAACATCGCTCCGGGCCGGCCGCTGGCCCTGCTCAACGAGGTGCTGGTACCGCTCTACTTCCATCACCGTTATCAGCTCGAGGCCGCGTCCAAGCTGGTCGGCGGTCTCCAGTACACCTATGCGATGCGCGGCGACGGCCAGCCGGCGTCGAAGCCGGTGGAGGGACAGACGCAACGGAAGGCGCTCGCGGCGGTGCTGGAAGTGCTCTCCCCCGAGACCCTGGACCTGCCCGATTCCACTATCGCCCTGCTGCTGCCGCGGCCGGCCGAGCACCGGCCGAACGCGGAGATGTTCGATGGCCTGACCGATCCCACGTTCGATCCGCTGTCGGCCGCCGCCACGGCGGCCGACATGGCGGTGCGGCTGCTCCTGCGGCCGGAGCGGGCATCCCGGCTCGTCGACTTTCACCGCCGCGACGCCTCGCTGCCGGGATTCGAGGAGGTGCTGAAAGCGCTGGAGGTCAAGGCCTTCGGCGGCGGCGTCGCCTCCGGCTCGGGCCGGCTGTCGGAGATTCGCCGCACGGTCCAGGCGGTCGTCGTCCGGCGGCTGATCGGCCTTTCCAGCGACCCGCAGGCGTCGCCCGGCGTTCGGTCCCGGGTGGACCACGAGCTGCAGGCGATCGCCGGCAAGCTCGTGCGACAGGGCTCGGATCCGCCCGAGGACCAGGCGCATCTGGCCTTTCTCGCGGGAGAGATCGGCCGTCATCTCGAACGTCGAGTGCCGGAGGACCCGGCCAAGCGTCCCGAGCCGCCTCCGCCGCCTCCGGGCCAGCCGATCGGGATGGTGGAGGAGAATTTTGTGACGGACTCGGATGGGTGTTTGTGGAACTGGTAATTAAAGAGGCAGGCAGAAGCCTCCGTCTATGAGCTATCTCCTCTTTCTAGATGAGTCAGGGATTGATCAACGAGATTCTCCGTATGAGGTCTTGGCAGGCATAACCGTTCAAGACCAGCACCTCTGGAATCTTATTTGCCGGATTGAAGAGGCGGAGGTCGAGTACTTTGGACAGCGTGTCACGTCCGGTGCTCTCGAGCTGAAGGGCAAGAGTCTTCTGAAGCGCAAGACATTTCGCCTCGCGACGCAGCTTCCTCCCATGGAGGCCGGCGATCGTCTGAGACTCGCTCAGTCGTGCCTTGAGAAGGGGTCGAAGGTCAAGGGAAAGCAGGATCCCAGCGGAGCGACCCGCTTCGAGCTGACGGCGCTGGCCCAAGCAAAGATTGCCTTCGTGTCCAAGGTCTTTGAGATCTGCGGCCGCCATTACATGCGGGCTTTCGCCAGCATTGTTCCCAGAACCGCACCACGGCCGGCGGGTGATTTCCTCCGCAAGGACTATGCGTATCTCTTCGAGAGATTCTTCTACTTCTTGGACGACGGCAGGTCAGGAGAGCTTGGACTCGTGATCTTCGATGAGTTGGAGCGGTCCCAATGCCATCTTCTGATAAACCAGATGGCTCTGTACTTCCGTAACACGGCGAAAGGACGTCTGCGGGCGGCCCGTATCATACCGGAGCCTTTCTTCGTCCACAGTGAGTTGACGACTGCCATACAGATTGCGGATCTGGTGGCATACATCATTGTCTGGGGGATTCGGTTCGGAGCGATGAATGAGCCTCACCGTGAGGAGCTGGGTCCCTTGGCGGAGCTGGTTAGTGAGCTGCGCTACCGGACCAAGCGCTTGGACCAGCCGGAACATCCAATCTGGAGCTTTACGCTTATCGAAGATCTCAGGCCGCGCGAGGAGAGAGGAACTCGAGTCTAAAAGAAAAGGCAATGCCAGTTGCCCCAGCAAAGCCTCCAAAAAAAGAATAGCGACTTCGGCGTGAGATGTCAAGCCAAATTGATGGCCAAACTGGTCGGCTACTATGGCCCGCAAGAGACTTTCCCCAAAACCACCTCCAAAACCACGGCAACGCCAGAAGGCCGTTCCGGTCCCTCCCGCCTCCCGTTCTTGGCTCATAATCCTCCTCATGGCCGCGCTCCTCGTCGCCCTCGTCTCGTATTGGCTCCTGAGGCCTGCTCCACCGCATCCGGAGCCGCAGAGCGCACCGACTGAGGCCCCGCCGGCCGCCGCGGCCGAGGCACCCGAGCGGCTGGCGGTGAAGGTCGTTTCGATTCGTCCCCACGACCCCGCCGCCTACACGCAGGGCCTCCTCCTCCATGGCGGCTCACTGTTCGAGAGCACGGGCCTCTACGGGTCCTCGACCTTGCGCGAGGTGGATCCGCGAACGGGAGAGGTCAAGCGCCAGGTGAGCCTGCCTCGCGCTTCCTTCGGCGAGGGCTTGGCCATCGTGGGGGAGCGCCTGATCCAGCTCACCTGGCAGGAACAGAAGGCTTTTCTCTACCGGCTTGCCGACTTCAACCTCACCGGCGAGCTGCGCTACGACGGCGAAGGCTGGGGGCTCTGTTGGGACGGGCGGCGGCTGGTGATGTCCGACGGCTCGGACCGCCTGACGTTCCGCGACCCGCAGACGTTCGCCGTTCTGGGCGAGGTGCGCGCCACCCTCGGCGGCCAGCCCGTGAACCAGCTCAACGAGCTGGAGTGCGTGGAGGGGTCGGTCTACGCCAACGTCTGGCAGACGGACGATATCGTGCGCATCGATCCTGCCTCCGGCCAGGTCACTGCGGTGATTGACGCCTCCGGTCTCCTCACTCCCGCCGAGCGCCAGAAGGGCGGAGGTGCTCAACGGCATCGCCTGGGATCCGGCCGCGAAGACCTTCCTGATCACCGGCAAGCTCTGGCCGAAGATGTTCGAGGTGACGTTCGTCCCTTCTCGATAGAATCTAGGCCGTAAGCTTCGGGAGCGATCCCAGGGGGGAGACTCGCATGAGCGACAAGGCTTGGTACGTGGCGGTCGGCGGGCAGCAGCAGGGCCCGATGAGCAGGGACGAGGTGGTGGCCGGAATCCGCAGCGGCCGTTACGGGCGCGACGCGCACGTGTTCGCGCAGGGCATGGGCAACTGGGTACCCATCTCCACCGAGCCGGAATTCTCCGGCGCGTTCGGCGCCGCACCCCCGCCGCCGCCGCCCGGGGTGGGAGCCTCGGCCCGGGCGCACGAGATCGACTACGAGCTGTTCGGCGAGGACATGCAGTACGTCGAGATCACGCTCGATCCGGGCGAGGCCTGCATCGCCGAGGCGGGCGCCTTTCTCTACATGGAGCCCGGCATCCAGATGCAGACCATCTTCGGCGACGGCTCGGGCCAGGACCAGGGCGGTTTCATGGGCAAGCTGCTCTCCGCCGGTAAACGGGTGCTCACCGGCGAGTCGCTGTTCATGACCCTCTTCGGCAACGGCGGCACGGGCCGACAGAAGGTCGCCTTCGCCGCGCCCTACCCCGGCAAGATCGTGCCGCTCGATCTGCGCCAGCATGGCGGCCGGATGCTCTGCGAGAAGGACGCCTTCCTCTGCGCCGCCAAGGGCATCTCGGTGGGCATCGCCCTCAACCGCCGGCTGGGCTCCGGCCTCTTCGGCGGCGAGGGCTTCATCCTCCAGAAGCTCGAAGGGGACGGCCTCGCCTTCCTGCACTCCGGCGGCACGATCTTCACCCGCCAGCTCGCGCCGGGCGAGACGCTGCGGGTGGACACCGGCTGCCTCGTCGCCTTCGAGACGACGGTGACCTACGACATCCAGATGGTCCCCGGCATCAAGACCGCCTTCTTCGGCGGCGAGGGTCTGTTCTATGCGGCGCTGACCGGACCCGGCATGATCTGGCTGCAGTCGCTGCCGTTCAAGCGCCTCGCCAAACAGGTGCTCTCGGCGATCCCGCGCAACAAGGGCGAGGGCTCCGCCCTCGGCGGCCTGGGCGACCTGATCATGGGAGGGGACCGCTAGGGAGGATCGACTAGCGGGATCGTTCCCGATTGTTCCCGATCGTTCCCGATTGTTCCCGATTGTTCCCGGTCTTAGCCGACCGTGGCTTCGATCTTGAGCATGCGGGCCCAGGCCTGGCGGAGATTCTCGGGGAGGTTGAGGTCGGGGAAGATCTCCTTGACCTCCTCGCGGCTCACGTAGGCCCAGATGTCGTCCCACTGGGCGTAGCGCAGCAGGTAGGAGATGACCCAGGCGCGCTGCTCGCGGGTTCCCTGGCGCAGCAGGTGGCGCACCTCCGGCTCGGTGACCTTCTGATCGGGGAAGAAATAGAGGGACCCTGGGCGTTCGGTACTATCGCGGCCGCGACCCGAGCCTTGCATGGCCTGAGTATATAGGTCCTGCCTGGATTCGCAAGGTCGCGAGCGCTTCGGGCGCGGCCCCTTGACCGGCGTTGCGCCGGTCCGCTAGATTTCCCCTCGCTCGATCCATTGAGCGGGCATAACTCAGTTGGTAGAGTGCAAGCTTCCCAAGCTTGATGTCGCGGGTTCGAGTCCCGTTGCCCGCTCCAATCGTTTCCGATGTCGATCTTTCGTCGCGAGAACCCATCCCCCGCCGCCGCCCCGTCCGGCGGATCGTTCGACGCTGCCGGCTCATCTCAGAAGCGCCATCTCACACACGTCGCAGCCGGCACCCGCATCCGCGGCGAGATGTCGGGTCCGACCGAGCTGCTGATCGAGGGCGAGATCGAGGGCGAGATCCGGCTGGACGCCACGGTGACGATCGGAGCGGAGGGAGCCGTGCAGGGTCCGGTTTCGGCGCCCGTGGTTCGCGTCGGCGGGCGGGTGACGGGAAATGTGACGGCCTCGGACCGGGTGGAGGTCTCGCCTTCGGGGAGCGTCGAGGGGGACATCTCCGCGCCGCGCATCGTCATCGCCGAGGGAGCCTTCTTCAGGGGGCGGGTGGATATGAAAGGCGAGGGCGCCTCAAAACCGGAAGCTCCTCGCCCGTCACCTCCTTCCACAGAGCCTTGAGGTCTGCCGGTACCGCTGCTTCGAAGGCGACCGGCTCGCCCGTGCCGGGATGCCGGAAGGCGAGCCGCCAGGCGTGGAGGGCGGGGCGGGGAAAGTCGCGCAACGCGGCCTGGACGGAGCGGGGGAGACCCTTCCAGCGCGCCTCTCCGTAGACGGGGTCCCCCACCAGCGGATGGCCGAGGCTCTTGAGATGGACGCGGATCTGATGCGTCCGGCCGGTCGCGAGGTCCATCTGGAGAATAGAGATCCCCGCCGCGGCGGCGAGGGTGCGATAGCCCGTGCGCGCCGGCCGCCCGCCGGGACGCACGGCCATCTCCTGGCGGCGCTGCGGGTGCCGGCCGATCGGTGCGGAGATGGTCCCCGCCGGCGGCGACGGGGTGCCATAGACGATGCCGAGATAGATCTTCTCCACCTCGCGAGTGGCAAAGGCCCGGGACAGGAGGGTGTACGCCGCCGGCGTGCGCGCCACCACCAGCACGCCGCTGGTGCCCTGGTCGAGCCGGTGAACGATGCCCGGCCGGCCGGGGCCGCCGACGCCGGCCATCTCGGGATAACGGTCGAGGAGGTGGTGGGCGAGAGTGCCCGTCGCACGGCCGGCGCCGGGATGGACGGCGAGGCCCGCCTGCTTGTCGATCACCACCAGGTCTGCGTCTTCATGGAGCAAGCGGAGGTCTCCCGGCTCCGGCAGGACTCGCTCCTCCTTCGCTGCCGGCGGGTTGCACGCGATGCGATCGCCGGCGGCCAAGGCGGCCGAGGGCTTTGCCTGCCGGCCGTTGACGCGGACGAATCCTTCGGAGATCCACCGCTGGACCTGATTGCGGGGGGCCTCGAGCCGGCCGGCGACGTGCCGGTCGAGCCGCTCTCCCGCGGCGGCCGCTTCAACGGTCCACGATTTCACCCCTTCCCCCCGTTTTCCACCACCCGCCCGGCCCTCACCTCCCCGGCCCTCCTCTCCCGCCCCCTCCCTTCCCCCCTCACCGGGAGAGGAGGGAGAAAAACGAAGAACAATTCCAAATCCTCTTTGAGCCCCCTCTCTCCCGGTGAGGGGGGAAGGGAGGGGGCGGGAGAGAGGGGGTTGGGGGAGTGAGGGCTTGGGAGGGCGGGCGGCCTCAAGGCTCCGCCGTGGCGGCCGCCGGAGCTTCCCGTGGGCGCGGCCGGAAACTGTCGATCGCCATCAGCACGATGCCGATCGAGATGGCGGTGTCGGCGACGTTGAAGGACGGCCAGTGGTGCGCTCCCACGTAGACGTCGATGAAGTCGGTGACGGCGCCGCTGGAGACGCGGTCGATCAGGTTGCCGACGGCGCCCCCCACGACGAGCGCCAGGGCCACCAGCAGGCTGCGGTCGCGCGACGGCGCGAACCAGAAGTAGACGCTCACCGCCGCCAGGGCTCCCAGGCCGAGCAGGGTAAGCAGCCGGCCGCTGCTGACGTCGGAGGCGAAGAGGCCGAAAGCCACGCCGGTGTTGCGCACGTGGGTCAGGTTGAGGAAGCCGGGGATGACCGGCTCCGCCGTATGGTGGGGAAGGTGCAGCTCCACCAGCCACTTGGTCCACTGGTCGAGGACGAGCACCACCAGGGAGATGAACAGGTAGCGGAGCTTACCCATCCGGGAATCCATGTTCACGTTGCGTGCTCTCCTTTCCCCGCGCGACGAAAGTGCTCGCGGGCGTCCCGCGCCACCTGGGTGAGATCGGAAATATTCTGGAACAGCCGGATCGCCGCGATCCCCGCCACCCCCGTCCCGGCCAGCTCCGCGAATCGTCCTAGTGTAACGCCTCCCAGGGCGTAGACGGGAATGCCGGAGGCCGCGGCGCGACGGAGCTCCGCGAGCCCTACGGGCGTCCCCTTGCCGGGGGTGGCGTAGACCGGACCGAAGGTCACATAGTCCGCGCCCTCGTCGCGCGCCCGTTGGACCTCCTCCAGCCGGTGCGTCGAGCGGCCGATGAGCACGCCGCCGCCGAACCGCGCCCGGAGGGAAGCGGCGGGAAGGCCGTCGGCGGGAAGATGCACACCGTCGGCGCCGGCCGCGAGCGCCACGTCGATGCGGCCGTTGACCAGCAGGCGGACGGGCGGCGGCAGCGCCGATCGGGCCAGACGGGCGAGCTCGTAGAGGGACCGGTCGTCGAGGTCCTTTTCCCGCAGCTGGACGGCGCCGATCCCGGCCGCGGCGAGGGCACGAAACCAATCCTCCATCGGCAGCGGCAGTGTGGTCCGGTCGCTGATGGCGAGGAGGTCAAACGTCGGGAGCACGGAGCTTCTGCCGGAAGATGAGCTCGTCCAGGTCGTGGGCTCCCCAGATGAGGTGAACGATCCCGAAGCCGCTCACGCCGGCGCGCAGGATGGAATGGAGGAAGACGGTGCGCAGCGCCTCCAGGGGAATGTGGAACAACGTCCGGTCCCAGATCGGGAACCAGGGCACCAGCAGCAGGAAGGTCCCCGCTTCGACGCAGTAGAAGATGAAGAGGAGACGAAACAGAAAGGAGGCGCGCATGAGAGGGGAGATTGTAGCCGTGAAATGCCCGGCGCTTCCGCGCCGGGCTACCGAGACTTCGCCCTGAAGGGCGAGGGCGGGGACAAGCCCCGCCCCGACGTTTTCAGATGCCTGTTCGCAGGCTGGGCGTCAGTTGCGGTCCTTCCCCCCGTCACCCCGCGGCCGCGCCTGGCGCTCGCGGCCCTGAGAGCGCGAGCCCTGATTGCCGCGGGACCCTTGATCGCCGCGGGACCGCGGCGGGGGTGCCTGGCGCACGGTCGGCTCCTCGCGTCGCGGGCTCGCCTCCGAACGCGGCTTGGACCGCGACTCGCTGCCGCTCTCGTAGCGCGGCGGGTCCGGCCGCCGCGAGGACTCGGGACCCTGATAGGTGGGCCGCAGCACCCGCGGCTCCGGCTGCCGGTAGGACTCCGGCCGTTCGGACGTTCGGGGCTTGGTGTAGGCCTCCGGGCGCGGACGCTCGTACCGCCGGATGTTCCCCTCGTCGTCGTCGTTCGCGGGCGGCCGCGCTTCCGTACGGGGTTTCGCCGCGGGTGGCCGCGATCCGCGGTCCGGCCGCGGCGCGCCGCCGTCGGCCCCTGCCTCCGGCCGTGCGGAGCGCCCGCGCACCGCAGGAGCGTCGCCGGAGGGCCGGCCCCTGCCGTCGCGATCGCCATCGTTATTGCCCGGCCGGTTGCCGGGCTTGCTGCCGTCGATCTCCACCCGGCGCGGCTTTGGCGCGCCGCCGTCGGCTTCGGGCGCCGGCCGTACGGACCGGGTTCCCGGCTTCGTCTGCGCAGCGGGCGGACGGCCCGCGCCGCGAGGTCCGTCGTCGCCGAGGACGACGGCCGGTTTGCTGCCGACGCGGTTGGACCCGTCGTCGGAGTTGCCCGCATTGCCGGGCTTGGCGCCACCGATCTCGACCCGGCGAGCGTTGCCCCGGTCACCTCGGCCAAGGGTGCTCGGCTTGAGCGGCGTGCCGTCCAGACTGCCGGTGTTGCCGTCGGCCCTCACGATACGGGCCACCCTGTCGGAAAGCGCGGGCTTGCGGGCGATGAAGTCCGTCACGTCCGGCAGCTCGGCCGCGCCCGTGCCGTTGCGCTGGACGCGCAGGGCGCGCAGCACCTCGTCCTGGTTCCTCCAGGTGTTGGGCCGCAACGGCTTGGTATCGGTGGTGATGATGCCCCGCTCCAGGGCATTGCGCCCATCCGCGGCACCGATCTCCACCGCGTAGCGCTGTACGTCCCGGCGGCCGTCCCAGAACCTGTCGCGGTCGCGATTGCCGCGATGGTGGCCCGCCCGGTCGTCGAAGTAGGAGGAGCGGACGAAGCTCCAGTGATTGAAGTGACTCCGGTGGCCGCCGGCCCAGCCGTAGACGCCGAAGCGGAAGCCGAAGCCGGCGCCGAAGCGCGGGCCGTAGAAGCGGGTGTAGTACGCGGTGGGGCACCAGCCGACGTAGCTCGGCCCCCAGTACCAGTAGACCCAGGCCGGCGACCAGACGTGGCCCGGCTGCCAGGCCCAGCCGTAGGCGGGCAGATAGTCCCAGCTCCCGTAGTGGTAGGGCACCCAGCCCCAGGGCTCGGAGGAGATCCAGGTCAGGCCGCTCGGAGTGTAGACCCAGCGGCCCTGCCAGTAGGGGCGCCAGCCGGCGGCCACCCGCGGACGCCAGTAGGGCGAGCCGTCGACGTAGACCCACGAGCCGTGGCGGGCCAGGGGCGCCGCCGAGTAGCGCAGGTTGTCGTCGACGTTACTCAGATCCGCGGAGGCGTAGTCATCGTCGAGCTGGCGGGCCCAGCGCTCCAGCGAGTCGAAGCTCCCCGCCTCCCTCACGTCGGCCTCCGCGAGCCGGTCGCCGTCGATGACCGCCTCCTCGTCGGCGCGCAGGCGGGACGTGCCTTCATCGGTCACCACCTCGGCCGTGCCGCGGCGGACGACCACCTCGCTCCAGCCGTCGCGGTCGGCGGTGACGCGGTAGACGCCGAAGTTCTGCGGGTAGACCGTGGCGTTGGGCGTCTCGATACGCGGCAGCTCGTCCCCGAGGGAGTCCTGGGTGACGACGAGCTGCAGGTTGCCCTCGAGCAGCCGCAGCACGGTGGCCCGGTCGTCGCTGTCCGGCGAGGCGGCCAGGCGCTCCAGGATCAGCTCGCTGCCACCGTCGACCCGCACGATGTTGCGGTCGGCGAGCACGAGCTCCACCCGCGACCGGTCCGGCACCCAGAGCCGGTCGCCGGCCAGCACGGGCTGGTTGATCTCAGCGCTCGCGCGCTCGTCGGTGCCGGCCTGCATCAGGGTGGCCGACCCCTCCACCACGCGGACATAGCCGTAGCTGCCGGTCTCGGCGGCGGCCGGAGCCGCCATGGCGAGCAGGCCCAAGGCGAGCGTGAGGTTGGATACGAGCAACTTCATCGGCGCGTTCATTTTTTTCATCTCCTGAGTTTGGACGATTCCACGCCCCATGGAATCAGCAACTTCCGGACCAGGGCCTTTATTCCTCGCCATTCCCTCGCCATTCCCTCGCCATCGTGCCGCGAAGTCCCTTCTTTTCAAGGCTTGGCCCTTCAGTCCAAGCGGCTATAATGAGCCGTCCGGCGAGCGGTGGTGTCCACGCCAGGCGTCATCAGCGTCCTCTGCGGCGACGGAGCGCCACGGCCGGAGTCCAGGTTGTTATCCCGGATACATTGTGAGGGAGGTTGACGTGGCGATCAACTGGTTCCGCGGCAAGAAACAGCAGGAGCCGCAAGACTACACGATCGACGACCTGATCGTGCTGGAGCGCTACGAAGAGGCGGAGGTGCGCCTGCGCGCGCGGCTGAAGGACAATCCCGGCGACTTGCACTCGCATCTGAAGCTGGCGGAGGTCTGCACCCAGCTCCGGCAGTTCGAGAAGGCGGTGGACGCCTACGTCTTCGTCGCCGAGGAGTACGCCCAGGACGGCTTCCACGACAAGGGCATCGCGCTGCTCTCCAGGGCGATGAAGCTGGCGCCGCTCGACCAGTCGCTGCGCTTCAAGGTCGAGAGGCTGCATCGCGAGAAAGGCATGGAGCACGTCCGCTCGCTCGCCCTGGAAGGGCTGCGGCAGGCCGGCGGACTGCAGGCCGGAACCTCGGCCGTGGAGCTCAAGCGGCTCTGGCACAACCTTGCGACCAGCAAAGTGGTGCAGCAGCTCGCCGGCGCCGGCGAGCAGCTCAAGCGGCTGTTCTCGGCCATGCAGCTCATCCGTTTCGAGCCGGGGACGGTGCTGGTGCGCGAGGGAAGCCAGGAAGCGTTTCTGTTGTTGATCGTTATCGGCGTGGTCGACGCCGCCGCCGAGGCCGGCGGACGGATCATGACGGTGCGCAGCTTCAGCTCGGGAGACGTGGTGGGCGAAGGGGTCCTGCTCGAGCGCGGCGCTTGGCCCGCCGACTACCGAGCCGCCGAGGCGGTGACGGCCCTGAAGCTCACCCGCGAGGGTCTGGAGAAGTGCCTGATGGGCAACCCCGATCCCCGCGGATTTCTCGAGACGCTGCGCGGGCAGCACAACGACCGCGACATCCTGGTCACCGTGCGGCGTCTGCGCAGCGGTTCCTGATGGCGATCCTGGCGATTCGCATCTATCCCGATTCCGTCCTGCGGGCGAAGTGCCGTCCGGTCGAGCAGTTCGACGCCGGGCTGCGCAAGCTCGCCGCCGACATGGTGGAGACGATGCACGCCGCCCCCGGCGTCGGGCTGGCGGCGCCGCAGGTGGGCGTCGAGCTGCGCCTCGCCGTCGTCGACGTCTCGGTGGGGGAGGACTCCTCGCTGCTCAAGATCCTCGTCAACCCGGAGGTCGTCCGCCGCGAGGGTCTGGAGACGGAAGTCGAGGGCTGCCTCTCGCTGCCCGGAATCAACGACAAGGTGGATCGCCCGCTGGCGATCACCCTGCGGGCGCAGGACCTCGAGGGCCAGCCGTTCGAGCTCGCGGCCGAAGGGTTCCTGGCCCGCGCCATCTGCCATGAGGTCGACCACCTGGACGGCGTTCTCTTCACCGACCATCTGCGCGGGCTGCGCCGGGAGCGCGCCAGGCGCCAGCTCAAACGCCTGGCCGAGGTGCAACAGGAGGTGACGGTATGAGCGGTGCCTCGCGGCGTCTCCTCCTCGCGGGGCTCCTGGCCCTGGCCCTGCCCCTGACATTGGCCTGCGGTGGGGGTGGTGGAGGCGGCGGCGGGGGACCGACCGAGCCGACGCCGCCTCCGCCGCCGCCACCCGGGATCGTCTTCACGCCACAGGGGATCGCCGGAGCCAACAGCATCTCGCTGGCGAGCGGCGCCGGCACCACCGCCTCCACCCTCGTGCTCGAGGTGCGCGCCGCCCAGGTCGTCGACCTCTACGGCGTCGCCTTCGACCTCGCGTACCCGAACGCCCAGCTCCAGTTCACCCGCGTGACGCCGGGTCCCTTGCTCTCCGGCGGCGCCGCGCAGGCCGTGCCGTCCACGCCGGGAACGCTGGTGGTGGGCGGGACGCACCTCGGCAACGTCGCCGGCGCCACCGGCTCCGGCGTGGTGATGACCTTGGAGTTCAGCGCTGTGGCCGCCGGCCAGGGGAGCTTCGCCTTCTCGCGCAACTCGGCCTTCGATTCCGACGGCGACACCATGAACGGCGTCGCCTGGCACGCCGGCTCGGTGACGGTGACCCGCTAGGGCCCTCACTCCCCCGGCCCCTCTCTCCCATCCTCCCACCCGCCCGCCGGGAGAGAGGGGAGACTGAAAAGGCCAAGCAATTCTTTGCTTCTACAGTCTCCCTCCTCTCCCGGAGGGGTGGGCGTGAGGCTGGGAGAGGAGGGCCGGGGAGGTGAGGGCCCCCGGCGGCGCGGACCTCGGTTACCATAAGGCGTCATGCGGCTCCTCTACTCCTATCTCCGTCGCTATCGGGTGCTCGGGCTCCTGGCCCTTCTCCTGGCGTCGGTCAACCAGATCTTCTCGCTCCTCGATCCGCTCATCTTCCGCTACGTCATCGACGAGTACGCGACCCGCTTCCGCGAATACACGACGGCCGAGTTCCTGCGCGGCGTGAGCCTGCTGCTCGCCGCGGCGGTGGGCGTGGCGTTCGTCTCGCGGGTGGCGAAGAACTTCCAGGACTACTTCGTCAACGTCATCACCCAGCGGCTGGGAGCCCAGCTTTACTCCGACGGCGTCCGCCACTCGCTGGAGCTTCCCTACGCCCTGTTCGAGGACCAGCGCAGCGGCGAGACGCTCGGCAAGCTGCAGAAGGTGCGCACCGACGTCGAGAAGCTGATCGCCCTCGCGGTCAACACGCTGTTCACCACCCTGGTCGGCGTCGTCTTCGTGATGATCTACGCCGCCACGGTGCACTGGCTCATCGCGCCGGTCTTCTTCCTCACCATACCTCTGCTCGGCCTGTTGAGCTCCGTGCTGTCGCAACGGATCAAGAAGATCCAGAAGGTCATCGTCGCCGAGACCACGGCGCTTGCCGGCTCCACCACCGAGTCGCTGCGCAACATCGAGCTGGTGAAGAGCCTGGGGCTCGCCCGCCAGGAGATCGGCCGGCTCAACGCGACCACCGGCAAGATCCTGCGCCTGGAGCTGCAAGAAGGTCCGCTACGCTGCGCCTGCTGAGCTTCATCCAGGGCACGTCGGTCAACGCCCTGCGCACCTCCATCCTCTTCCTGATGCTCTACCTCATCTTCACCCAGCAGATCACCGTCGGCCAGTTCTTCTCGCTGTGGATCTACTCGTTCTTCATCTTCGGGCCGCTGCAGGAGCTGGGCACGGTGATCAACACCTATCGCGAGACCGAGGCCTCGCTGGAGAGCTTTCAAACCATCCTCGCCTCGCCCGTCGAGGCGCGGCCGGCGAATCCCCTGCCGCTCGGCGAGCTCGGCGCTCTCGCCTTCGAGGACGTGTCCTTCACCCACCACAGCGGCATCATGCCTGGCCCTCTCCGGCGTCTCCTTCCAGGTCGAGCGCGGCGAGACCATCGCCTTCGTCGGCCCGTCCGGCTCGGGCAAGACGACGCTCGTCAAGCTGCTCGTCGGCCTCTACGTGCCGCAGCGCGGGCGCATCCTCTACAACGGCAAGCCGGGCACGGCCATCGACCTCGACGAGCTGCGGGCGCAGATCGGCTTCGTGACGCAGGACACGCAGCTCTTCTCCGGCTCCATCCGCGAAAACCTGCTGTTCGTCAATCCGGGCGCCACCGACGCCGAATGCCTGGAGGTGCTGAAGAAGGCCGCCTGCGACAGCCTGCTGGCGCGCGCCGACCAGGGCCTGGACACGGTGATCGGCGAGGGAGGCGTCAAGGTCTCGGGCGGCGAGAAGCAGCGGCTGTCGATCGCCCGGGCGCTGCTGCGCCGGCCGCGCCTGCTGGTGTTCGACGAGGCCACCTCGTCGCTCGACTCGCTGACCGAGGAGGAGATCACCGAGACCATCCGCGAGGTGGCCTCCAGCCACGTGATGACGATCATGATCGCGCACCGGCTGTCGACGGTGCTCCACGCCGACACGCATCCACGTCCTCGAGCGCGGCCACATCGTCGAGTCCGGCCGCCACGCGGATCTCCTGGAGCGGAAGGGTCTCTACTACGCCATGTGGCGCCAGCAGGTGGGGGAGCGGCGGACCCTGCCGGCCGCCGCGCCGCGTTTGGCGGCGGTGGGAGAGTAGGAGGGCTCTTAAAGCGTCCTACTTGCGGTGAACCTTCTTATCTTGCGGCAGAGTAATCCAGTTGCGGTGAACGGATAGAGTCGCGGTGGATAAGGCGAGTCGCGGCAAAGCGTTGGATTTGCGGTGAGGTATCCTAGTTGCGGTGAACAAGCTTGTCTTGCGGTGAATAAAACGAGACGCGGTGGATAAGACCAGTTGCGGTGAAGCGCTGGAATTGCGGTGAATGGGCTTATCTTGCGGTGCATAAGGCGAGATGCGGTGTAGAAGGCCAGTTGCGGTGAAGCGTCTCCTTGGCCGCATCCAGTCCTAGTTGCGGTGTAGGAGGATCGTAGCGACACCGTGGGAACGATGGAGGACCTCGCATGCGCACCATTTCAAAGACCGCTGTCATGCTGCTGACCCTCCTCGTGCTGCCTCCCGTCATGCGCGCGCAGCCGGTCTCAGGCACCGCGCCGGAACAGCAGGTCGCGGCGCTCCTGCGCGCCCAGGCCGAAGCCTGGAGCCGCGGCGACCTCGAAGCGTTCACCTCTGTCTACGCCGAGGACGCCGCCTTCCTCTCGCCGACCGGACTCACCCGCGGCCGTCATGAGGTCCTCGAACGCTACCGGAAGCGCTACTCGGATAAGGCGGCGATGGGGAGGCTGACCCTGGAGGTGATCGAGGCGCGGACGTTTCCGGCGGGGAAGGACGCCGCTGGCGTCTCCGTCGTGGCCCGCTGGCGGCTGGAGTATCCGGAACAGGCGGACCGCAAGACGGCCGAGGGGCTGACGTTGATCGTGCTGCGGCGGGCGGGGGAGTGGTGGGAGATCGTGCAGGATGCATCGATGTAGCTGCACCCTCAGCCCACCCTCTTATACCTATCTCAGCGCTGGGATCGCGACGCCGGGAGGTGGGCGCAGCTCGACCCGGTCTTGCCGCCTCACCTCCGACGTCGCGATCCCAACGCTGAGATAGGTATAAGAGGCCTTAGCCCACAGGACCTTCAGGCGGTGGACTCGGCCTTCTCCAAGGAGATTCTTGAGGCGATTCGAGAGCTCCCCCCAACAAGTCAGACCCTCATCCTGCATGAGCTCGTCGAACTTCAAGCCGCTTCCTAACTCAGATACAGCTCAACTGAGCGGAGTGGCTCTTCGCCGGCTGAGGACGTGGGAAGGGTTCAAGCCGCGGACTCGACGTTCGCGACATTCTCGCGGATGATCCTCGGATGCCGAGCGGCGATGCGCAACAAGGCGATCGCGGGACCCTCTGGACATCGCCGGCCTTGCTCCCAGTTCCGGAGGGTGTGAACGCTGATGCCCATGGCTTGAGCGAACTGCGCCTGGGTGAGTCCGACGAAGCGCCGCAGTGCTGCGATGTCCTCGCCGGATTCAAACTGTCCCAGCATGAGACGCTTCCGAACGCTTGCGGGAATGGCCCTGGCGAAGTGCTTCTCGGTCAGTTCCGGAATGTCGGTCATAGACTTTCTTCTAGATAACGGTGATAGAGAGCTTGCTCGGGCTTGTTGGCCCAGCGAGCACTGATGATTCGCAGCGTGTCATCATCGGCTGCCGTCCATACGACAACAATGAGACCGCGGGTGACCTGTCCGATGGAGATGAAGCGATCCTCGGATTCGGAATGCTCTTCGTCGAAGATTTCAAGATAGTCGGAGTCCCAAGCGAAAAGCTGCCCCGCCTCCTCGAAGGAGACGCCGTGCTTACGCCGGTTTGCGAGGTTCTTGGTTTCATCCCAGGCCACCCTCACCTCAGTAGTGTAGGCCCAAGGGCTGAGCTAGGTCAATGGCTTAGTAGTCTTCCACGGAAGTTCAGTAACGTATAAGCCGGGTCTTCTGCCCCGAAGGGGTAGAGGCATGTAGCCTGGCGGCGTCAGCCCCAGGAAAGCGGTCAGAAAAAACCAATCTCAGAGCCCCGAGGGGGCGACGGCAATTCTTCGCCACGCTGAGCTGCCGTCGCCCCGTTGGGGCTTGATGGGTTTGGGGGGTGTCCCGGTTCCTGGGGCTGGCGCCGCCAGGCTACATGCCGCGGCTACTTCGTAGCCAGGACGGGTGGCGAGGCTACGTGCGCGTATTTCTGCACGTGAGGACTAAGCTTCGCGCAGCCGGACCTGGGCAGGCTACCTTCCGTGCCCCCCGCCCACATAGAGCTTCTGCGCCGTCACCCAACGCGCCTGCTCTGAGGCCAGGAAAACGATCACGTCCGCCACATCCTCCGGCCGGCCTATTCTCCCGAGGGGGATCGTCGGCAGGATCTCCTTTTCCAGCTCGGGTGTGATCCAACCCGTCTGGACCGGACCCAACGAGAGGACGTTGACGGTGATACCGAACTGCCCGAGCTTCCAATGCTGCGCTGCGCGTGTAGCCCTCCAAGGCCAGTTTGCTGGCGCCATAGGAGATTTCGGACGGGAAGCACTCCGCGCCGGCGGTGCTGATGTTGACGATGCGGCCCCAGTTGGCCCCTCGCGCCACGTGCCGTCGCGTGAATTCGGCCATCAGCAATGCCGCCGCCCGGGCGTTGACGGTGAACAGGCGATCGAAGATGCCGGCGTCGATCGTCGAAGGACGATTCGTCCACAGCTCCACAAGCTCGTTGCGCAAACCGGCGCTTGGAGGGATGAAGGTATCTCCCTCCCAGGCAGCCGCGTTGTTGATCAGAACCTCCACCGGCCCCAACTGTTGTTCCGTCTGATCGAAGAGAGCCGGGATGCGAGCCGTATCCGCCAGGTCGGCCTCTTCGGCATGGACGTGAGCGCCAAGATCGCGTAAGGTCTCCAGGACTTCATCAGGGCCCTTGGCTTGCTGTTGGTAATAGAAAGTCTCGCCGGGAGCTTCGCTGACCTCTGCCGACGATGGATCTGCGCGGAAATAGTGCAGGAAGACCTTGGCTCCCTGTGCGGCGAAGGCTCGGGCCGTCGCGGCTCCGATGCCGTGAGGATTGTTGGCGCCGGTGATCAGGACGACTTTGTTCTGGAGGCCGGTGTCGATCACGGCGTTAAGGGTCGTTCATGAATCGAGGTCTGGACCCGGCTCCGCAGGGTGATGGCTCTTCGGGATTAGGGAAGTCTTGTGCGGACCCTGCGAGTTCAAGGAACTCTCGGCTCTAGGCCTTCGGGACGTCCGACGGCATAGGATCAGGTGGCTGATCGGTTATCTGCTTCTTGGGCGGAGCACCTACGAACCGATCGCGGTACTTTTCTTGGAGCTCCATGTAGTAGGCCACGAGGCGCTCGGGGTCATGGCCAAAACGCTCCGAGATACGGTGCCGTATCTCTCGGATCTCGTCGATAGCAGGATCACTCTTGGTCTGCTTCATCGATGCCTCCCAGCAATTCTAGCGGTGTAACCATTGCCGGAACGAACAGGCCCAGCATGGTGTTCACCCGACGAATGTGCCCGAATTTGTTCGCGTTAGCAAGATGTCGACAGTTCCAAGTTACCAGGAAATCGCATTTGTGGTACGAGGCCAAAGCCAAGTGCAGCGCGTCACCGCCTGGATCTGCAGGCATGACCTTATGCTGGATGTAGACCGATACGATCTCCGTGATTGCAGGCTCAATGGGTACGATAGGTAAGTCGCGCACCAGGGCCAATCGAGGAGCACTATGCTCCGACGGACCCCCGGATAGCTCGTCCAGGACGGCGGTGCTGGTGACCAGTTCGTAAAGGTCCGCTGCTCCTCGCCACCACAACCGCGTCCACTCTCTCCGCACCTCGATCTCGGGCGTCACCCTCATGTCGTTGTAGAGGCTAGGGATCGAGGTTTCTACGTACACTCGGGGCTTCACCATTTCGGCACGATAACACCTTCTCCCAAGACGGAGGAACACGTGCTACGCTCCCACGAGCTTCCTGACCCTCTGGTTCCAGGAGACGCCATGAATCCGAAGTCCGCCTTCCGATTCCTCGTTTCTCTGCTCGCCCTCTCGCTGCCGTCCTCTCTCTCTGCGGAGGACGCGACCGTCACCGCCCTGCGCTGCGGACGCCTCCTCGACCCAGCCAGCGGCTCGGTCACCGAAGGCGCCGTGGTCGTCGTGCGCGGCGGACGCATCGAGGCGGTGGGACCACGCGTCGCCATACCGGCCGGCGCGAAGGTGGTCGACCTCTCCCGGCACACCTGTCTGCCGGGGCTCATCGACAGCCATACGCACGTCCTGCTGCAGCCGGAGGACGAGCACGGCGCGCCGCCGGTGGTCGTCAAGTCGCTGGCCTTCCGCATCGTGCAGGGCGTTGCGGCGGCGAAGAAGGACCTGGAGGCGGGGTTCACCACGATGCGCGACCTCGACAGCGAGGGCGCGGGCTTCGCGGACGTGGCCATCCGCGACGGCATCAATCGCGGCATCATCCCCGGTCCGCGGCTGCTGGTGTCGACGTACGCCTTGACCATCACCGGCGGCCACATGAACCAGCACGGCCTGAATCCCGAGCTTGACGTGCCCGAGCTGGCGACGCTCACCGACTCGCGGGACGCGATGATCGCCGAGGTGCGGCGCGAGGTGAAGTACGGCGCCGATTGGATCAAGATCTACGCCACCGGCACCCTGCGCCACATCGACCCGGTGACGCTCGAGCCCCTGAGCCAGTTCTCCGAGGAGGATCTGCGGGCGGTGGTGGAGGAGGCACGGCGCTGGCAGCGCGACGTCTCCGCCCACGCCTACGGCGGCGAAGGCGCGAACAACGCCATCCGCGCGGGGGTGCGCTCCATCGAGCACGGCATGCTGATGGACGACGAGACCCTGAAGCTGATGGTGGAGCACGGCACGTGGTGGTGCCCGACGCTGTCGGTTTACATCCCCGGATCGAAGGAGGAGGACACGGAGCTGCGGCGGCGCATCGTCGCCCATCACAAGGAGGTCTTCCAGAAGGCGATGAAGATGGGGGTGAAGATCGCCTTCGGCACCGACGCCGGCGCCTTCGAGCACGGCACCCAGGCGCGGGAGCTGGTGCGCATGGTGGACTACGGCATGCCGCCGCTGGAGGCCATCCGCTCCGCCACGGTGCGCGGCGCCGAGCTGCTGCGGCTGGAGAAGGAGATCGGCACCGTCGAGGCCGGCAAGGCCGCGGACGTGATCGCCGTCGAGGGCGATCCTTTGAAGGACATCGGCCTCCTCGGTCGGGTCTCCTTCGTGATGAAGGCGGGTAAGGTGTACAAGGCACCTTAGACTCTCACCTTCTCCATCTGCTCGGGCGCCGTGCCTCCGAAGCCCTCACCTCCCCGGCCCTCCTCTCCCGGGGGAGAGGAGGGAGAAAGAGGAAAAACGGCACCTGTGCAGAAGCCGTTTCTTCGTTCCCCTCTCTCCCTTCGGGAGAGAGGGGCCAGGGGAGTGAGGGCTTCGGAGGGCATACCGCTTCGTCCCTCGCCTCGCCTTTGAAGAGAGGGGCCGGGGGTGAGGTCGCGCGGGCAAAATACACGGACGGAGGAAAGCATGGAACGAGCTTTCGCAGCTCTGAGAACCCTCCTTTACGCCTCGGGCTTCATCTTCATCTGGGGCTGGCTGGCCTTCATGGCACGGGATTGGGGCCGTGACCTCTGGACGGGGGCCGTTCCAACCGGGGCGCGGCCGGTTGGCGTGGTCCTGATGATCCTGGGCGCGGCGATCGTCCTGTCCTGCCTTGCGACGTTCGCCTTCGTCGGCCGGGGTACGCCGGCGCCTTTCGATCCGCCGCGGGAGCTCGTCCCCGTCGGGCCTTATCGGTTCGTGCGCAACCCGATGTACGTCGGCGCGCTGATCGTTCTCCTGGGCTTCGCCCTGTACGAGCGCTCGGCCGCCGCGCTGGGCTTCGTGCTCTTTGCCTGGCTCCTCGCCCATCTGTTGGTGGTGCTCATCGAGGAGCCGGGGCTCGAGCGGAGGTTCGGCGAGAGCTACCTGCGCTACAAGGCGTCGGTGCGGCGATGGGTTCCGGGGTGGCGGTAGGCCGCCCCTACGAAAACTCTCACGGGAGCCCTACAGCTGCCCTGAGGTCATCGCCTCCATCTTCGCCAGATACGCCGGGTCTTCGTAGCGGCTGAGCAGGAAATCTCCCGCGTAGTCCGGCAGCTCGGTCCCCAAAAGGTGCGCCGCCAGCAGCTCGGCGGCGGCCTGGGAAGCCATGATGCCGTAGCCGGAAAGGCCGCAGAGGAGATGGTTGCCGTCGATCGGCGTGGGGCCGATGAGCGGCCGGTTTTCCCGCGTCTTGCAGTAGTAGCCGCCGTCGACGTAGGGGCGGCGCATGCGGCCCAGGTACTCCGCCAGGGCTGGCACCATGCGGACCAGCCCGCGCAGCACCACTTCCGGGTAGAAGGGATCGAAGCGCGGCGGAAACACCGTCTCCACGGGCTCCAGGTGGTAGGTCCAGAGGAGGAGGAGCATGCGGCTGCCCGCTCCTCCTTCGGGCCGGAAGTGGACTCCCGCCGGCATCGTCTCCAGCAGCCAGGGGAGCTCCGGGTCTTGCGCGAGCTGCTCGCGTTCCTCCTGGTTCCAGACGAGGTCGACGGGATCGGTCCAGATCATCAGCGGCAGGTCCCGCGGCAGGAGGCCCAGGTAGTCGTCGAACGTCACCTTGCCGTGGAGCTCGTTGAACAGCGGCAGCTCGACGCCCGCGAGCCGGCCCATCTCCGGAGCGAGCGGTCCGGCGGCGTTGACGAAGCGGCGGGTGGCGATCGTCGAGGTCTCGGCGGCCGGATCCAGGCGCACGCCCTCGACGCGGCCGTCCTGAACCATCACCTCCTCGACGCGGCCGTGGATCTGGCGCAGCCCCCGCTCGCGTGCCTGCTCCAGCAGGTACATGCCGAGCTGCTGGGCGCTCAGCCAGCCGCAGCGCCGGGTGTGCAGCATGGCGATCACGTCCGGAGCGATGAAGGGGAAGCGGCGCAGGATGCGGCTGCGGTCCAGCACCAGATCGGCGCCCGTCGAGTCCAATGTCGAGCTCGTCGAAGCGCTCCTCGGGATACGGCGGATCCTCCGCCGTTCCGCGGTGGATGCGCAGCTCGCCCGCTCCCAGAGCTGACACTTCGCGAGCGCCGCGCTCGAGCTCCGCCGCCCGTGCCGGATCGGCCGTCAGATAGGCGTAGCCGTTGCTGTTCATGACGAAGCGGTTGCCGCTCTCGGACGCCAGCTCCGCCAGCAGGTCGATGCTGCGGTTCATGAACCGCACCATGGTGTCGCCCGGTCCGGGCCACCAGTTGCGATAGCACTCGGTGGATTTGTCGCTGGTCACCGACAGCGGCGGCTGGTCGTCGATCATCACCACGTCGCGGAGGCCGTGGCGCGCCATGAGGTGATAGGCGGCGGCGATGCCGGCGATGCCGGCGCCGCAGATCACGACTTCGGCGGTCTGCATTCCTGTTTTCTCCGGAGGGGGGTCTCTCAACGTACGGCGGCGTACTCGGAGAGGATTCCCATCTCGACGTGCCGCTCGATCTGCGAGAAGCCGGCGGCGGCGAGAGCGCCGAGGATGACGGCGGGCGGGACGCAGCTTTCGATCGTGTCCCAGTAGTACTTCATCAGCTCCCGCGAGGCGCGGCCGCCGTGGCCGAAGCGCGCCGCGAGCGGCACCAGGCGGCCGAGGTAGAGCTTGAGCAGGGCGCGGGACAGCCGCGAGGACGGCGGCGTGATCTCCAGCAGCAGGAGCTTGCCGCCGGGCTTGAGCACGCGGTGGTACTCGCGGAACGTCGTCCGCAGGTCGGCCACGTGGCGGAGGGCGTAGCCCATGCTCAGACAGTCGAACCGTGCGTCCGGGAAGGGCAGGAACTCCGCCAGACCCCGCAGGCGGCGTTTCACCCCTCGTCCGGCGGCCTGGAACAGCATGCCGAGGCTCGGATCGAGCGCTACGACCAGTCCCCGGCCGCCGACGATCTTCAGGGCCTGGGCGGCGACGCCGCCGGTGCCGGAGCCGGCGTCGAGCAGGCTCATTCCTGCGCCGAGACCGGCGCGCAACAGGGCTTCCCGCCGGTACCAATGGCCGAGGCCGAAGCCGAGGGCGTGATTGATCCAGTCATAGTCGCTCGCCGCCTCGTCGAACCAGGCATCCACCTGGCGCCGCCGCTGCTCCTCGGTCTGGTAGTAGCGGCGGAGCATCGGGTGCGGGCGCAGAGGCTCGGAGCGGCTCGGATCGATCATTTGCGGAGAGAGTATCGCAGGGGGCGCCGAGCAGGGGCGCCCAAGGACGAAAAGGACGCAAAGGACGGCAAGGACATTGGGGATGGGGAGCCCCGGGCGTCCTCGTCCTTTTTGTCCTCTACGTCCTTTATGTCCTTTGATCCCTGGGAATACCGCGCCGTGCTATCCTCTTTAACTCCGCTCTGAAGGACCTCCGTCCAACCGGATCGCGCGCTCATGATCGACCTCAGGAAAGCCCCGCCCGAGCTGTTCGCCCAGGTTCTGGAGAGCAATCTCCAGGGGATCGGACCGGTGCGCAAGCTCTACGGCCACTTCGGCGAAGGCGTGCTCCACCGGCTGGGGGCGGACTGCGCGTGGATCCTGGGTGAGGACGGCGAGGTGCGCGTGCTGCGGGGAGATCCCTTGCTGTGCGACGCTCCGCGGGCGGCGGCGTTCCTGCGCGACGAACGACCGGCGATCCCGCGCACGGTGGTGCTGGCGCGGGTGACGGTGCACGGCCGCCAGGTGGCGGTGGTGGGTGCGGCGCGGCGGGAGCGCGAGTTCGGCCAAGGGAGCCGGCGCACGCTGGACCGGCTCTGTGGCGTGCTGGCCCAGGAGCTCGGCCGCCGCGAGGAGCAGCGGCTGGCGCGGGTGCTCGACCGTATTCGCGGCAAGATCGTCTCCGAGCTGCGGCCGCGCGACCTGGCCTACCAGATCCTGGACGGCCTGCACCAGCTCGTCGACTACGACCACTCTTCGGCTTTTCTGACCTACGATCCGGTCGGCGGCGTCTTTCGCATCGAGGCCGAGAAGATCGTCTGGATGAAAGGCAAGAGCGCCTTCGTCGGCCGCGAGATCTCGGCGACCGCGGCGCTGGTGGAGGCGATCAACGAGCAGCCCGGCATCCGGCGGCTCACCGGCGACTCGGGCGACGATCCGGTCTGGGAGATGTTGAACTACCACCGGAAGCGGGGCATCCCGGCGCCGGCGAGCCTGCTCTGCGCGCCGCTGTTCTTCGGCGGCGAGTTCCTGGGTCTGCTGAAGATCGCCGGCTGGAAACGGCGGCCCTTCGACCGCCGGGACGTGGGCGTGGTGGAGCGCTTCCTGCCGGTGGCGGCGGTGTCCATCCGCAACGCCCGGCTCAACATGTCGCTCGAGCGGCAGGCGATCCAGGCCGAGCTCAAGGCCACCCTGGTGACGCTGGCGAGCGCCGTGGCGCACGACGTCAACAATGCGGTGGGAACCATCCTGCCCCTGGCGCAGCAGATCCTCGAAGACCTCCGTCTCGGCGAAGTCCATCCGGAGTCGCTCGGCCGCGACCTCGAGCTGGTGGTGGAGAAAGCCCGCCTGTGCAAGCGTATCTTCAGCAACATGCTGCGGGTGGCGAGGGCCGAGCGCGTCGGCGACGGAAGGGTGGACGTCAACCAGGTGGTGCGCGAGACGGTGCCGTTCCTCCAGGGTCAGGCCGCGCGCCGCGGCATCGAGACCGTGCTCGATCTGGCCGAGGACCTGCCGCCGGTCCGCTTCTCGCGCAACGACCTGCAGCACATCGTTCTCAACCTGGTGAACAATTCGCTGGAGGCGATGGACGAGAAGGGAAGCCGCGTCGTCATCTCGACGCGGCAGCGAGACGGCACGGCTCTCCTCGACGTGGCGGACGACGGCCCGGGCATCCGCGCCGATCTGCTGGAGAGGGTGCAGGAGCCGTTTTTCTCCACCAAGCACGGCGGCGTGGGGCTGGGCCTCGCCATCTGCCGCTCGCTCGCCTGGCAGAACGGCGGCGGCCTGGACATCGAGAGCAGTCCCGGCGAGGGCACGCGGGTGGCGGTCGAGCTGCAGCTGGCCGATGAGGAAAGGGAGGAGGAGATCGTATGAGCCGGGCCCAGCGCATCCTCGTCGTCGACGACGATGCCGGCATGCGGCGGGCGTTGGAGCGCATCCTGGCGCCGGCCTATCCGGTGGAGTGCGTGGCCGGCTCCACCGAAGCCATGGCGCGCCTGCGCGTGGCGGAGTTCGACCTCGCCCTGTTGGACGTGCGCCTGAAGGACGGCGACGGCTATTCCTTGTGCCAGGCGATCCGCGCGCGCCGGCCGCAGACGGACGTCATCCTGATCACCGGCTCGATCTCGGAGCCGGACGAGAAGCTCTTCCGCTCGCTGGAGGAGGGAGCCTTCTACTTCCTGTTCAAACCGTTCGACCGGCGGGTGCTGCTGGCGTTGGTCGAGCGCTGCCTGCGGCTGCAGCGGGAGCGGTTGACCAAGGAGCGGTACGCCCAGAGGCTCGCCGCCGACCTGGAGAAGGCGCGGCTCTTCCAGCACAGCCTGCTGCCGGGCGATCCGGTGGTCGGCGACGGCTGGCACGTCGAGGGCCGGCTGCTGTCGTGCGACGCACTGGGCGGCGACTTTTTCCTGGCGCAGGCGGTGGACGGCGGGCTGGTGTTCGCGGTGAGCGACGTGGTGGGTCACGGGGTGAGCGCCGCCATGTACGCCGGCATGCTGCGCTCGACGCTCGACGCGGCCCGCCGGCGGGGGACGGGGCCCGAACGGGTGGCGCGCGAGCTGTTGGCCGGCATCGACTTCTTCGAGGACGCCACCTGCGCCACGCTGGTCTACGGCCTGCTGCTGCCGGACGGGCACGTGCGCTCGTTCAACGCCGGCCATCCGCCGGTCTTCTGGCAACGCTCGAACGGCGTCGAGCGGCTCGGCGCGACCGGACCGCTGCTGCACCGGCTCTTCCGCGACACGGCGCTGCCGTCCCGGGAGATCGCGCTGTCTCCCGGCGACCGGCTGCTCATCTATACCGATGGCGCCTTCGAGGCGCGCAATCCCGCGGACCAGGAGCTGGGTCTGGAGCGGTTGCGGGAGGCGTTCGAAGACCTCGGAAGCCGGCCCGTGGGCGAGGCGCTCGACGCTCTGATGGAGCTGGTGAACCGCCACTGCGGCGGGCGGCCGGTGACGGACGACGTGACGATGGTGATGGTGGAGAGGGAACCCTCATCACCCCGGCCCTCTTCTCCCGCCCCCTCCCTTCCCCCCTCACCGGGAGAAGAGGGAGAACAGCAGGATAAGGGATAAAACCGCCTAGGGTAGGGGCCTAGACGATTCCTTGCCGTCTCCCTCCTCTCCCGGTGAGGGGGGAAGGGAGGGGGCGGGAGAGGAGGGCCGGGGAGGTGAGGGCCTACCCCCGCCAACCCAGGATCTCATCCACCGTGTTCTGCGATACGGAGTGGTATCCGGGCCGCGCCTTCTCGTAGATGCGCAGCGCCATCTCCGCCCCCGCGGGCGTCTTCGCCATCTCGGTGTAGAGCGGCCGCAGAAACTTCCTTCTGCCCACGGCCATCAGGAACCGCTCGAGCGCCGGGTAGCCCGGCTCGTACTGGCTGTCGATCACCTGGAGCAGCCAGGCGGCGAGGATCTCGGAGTTGCCCGAGTCGCTGAGGCGGAAGGTGGCATCGAGATCCGCCATCCGCTGAACGTCCAGCTTCTCCGGCAGGTTGCGGATGAAGTGGAGCCAGTGGTGCGTGGTCCAGCCGGCGGTGGAGAGCTGGGCGGCGGCGGTGCCCGCGGCGAAAGCCTGGATGGCCTGGTCCACGGTTACGAACGCCTCCGAACGCGGCTGCGGCGCGTTGGCCGGCACGCCCGGACCGTGGATCCAGGCGTCGATCTGAAGCTGCTGCAATATCTGCGGGGTGGCTTCGTCGCCGCCCAGGAGCTGCTGCTTCAGGTACTGGACGAAGCGGGCCGTGTCCATCGACCGGAAGGCGAAGGTGTCGAAGTAGGTGCGCAGGAAGCGGTCGAGCTTCTCGCGGCCCACCGCCTCCTCGAGCGTGCGCAGGAAGAGCGCTCCCTTCTCGTAGGCGACCTGGGTCATCCCGTCGTCGGGATCGCGGCCGGCAAGGGAGAGGCGGAGGTGCGTGTCGGGGCTCTCCGGACCCAGCTCCTCCAGGATCTCCGCGAGGTCCTGCCGGCCGAGCACGGCGAGCATGTCGAAGTAGGGCCGGCCGTAGACCGCCTCCATGATCCGCCCCTCGAAGTAGGTGGTGAAGCCCTCGTTGAGCCAGAAGTCGTTCCAGGTGGCGTTGGTCACCAGGTTGCCCGACCAGGAGTGGGCGAGCTCGTGGGCCACCAGCGCGACGAGCGAGCGGTCGCCGGCCAGGAGGGTCGGGGTGGCGAAGGTCAGCCGCGGGTTTTCCATGCCGCCGAAGGGATACGAGGCGGGCAGGATCAGGATGTCGTACCGTCCCCACTTGTAAGGGCCGTAGAGCTTGCCGGCGGCGTCGATCATCTTCGGCGTGTCGGCGAGCTCCCAGGCGGCGCGCTCGACGACGCCGGGCAGGGCATAGACGCCGCTGCTGGATCCCAGCGGCCGGAACTCCAGGTCGCCCACGGCGAGCGCCAGCAGGTAGGACGGTATGGGCTGCGGCATCCTGAAGCGATAGACGCCGTCGGCGCTCTTCTGCGTGGGGTTCTCGGCGCTCATCACCGCCAGCAGCTCGCGCGGCGCGTGGAGGGTGGCCTCGTAGGTCATGCGCACGCCGGGGCTGTCCTGGCAGGGAACCCAGGTGCGGGCCAGGATGGCCTGCGACTGCGTATAGAGGAACGGCGAGGGGCTGCCGGCCTGCTCGGGGGTGAGCCATTGCAGGGCCGCGGCCTCGGGCTTCGTCGTGTAGTCGACGTTCACCCATCGGGTCTCCGGGGTGATCTCGACTGCCAATGGACGGCCCAGGAACTTCACCTCGTCGCCGAGCGTGAAGCGGGCTTCGGTCTTGCCGTCGTCCAGGGTGACCCGGCGGATTTCCAGGTCCCGCGTATCCAGGTAGAGGCGATCGGCGCCGGTCTTGTTGTTCAGGCGCAGGCTGGCCCGGCCGCTGAGCCGCCGCTGGCCGAAGTCCACCGCGAGGTCCAGCGCCAGGTGCTCGACAGCGACCTCGTCGGGACGGGCGAAGGAGTGCGCGTCTTGCTCGGACTCGGCCACCACCTGCACCGCGGGAGTTGCGGCCGGAGGAGCCGTCTTCGGGCTGCCGGGCGGGGGAGCCGAGCAGGCGGCGAGCAAGGGGAGGATCAGGAGCAGCGATGCGAGTTGCGGGCAGTCGAACAGGTTCATCGTGGCGAAATCGTATACGATAGAGCTCCTTTTCGCGATATGGGAACCGGATGAGCTCAGCGACGTTCTTGGGCAACGAAATGAGCGAGCCTTTGGCGACTTCCTATGCGGTCGCCGAGGCCCTCGCCGCCAGAGATCAAAACAACCTCTATCTGGTCAGCCGTTACTTCGCGGATCCTGAAAAGTATAGGGCCTTCTGCGCCTTCTACGCGGTCATGCGTTTGGTCGATGACCGCATCGACGCCATCCCTTCGCGGACCGAGCTCGCGCCGGAAACGAAGGCCTTCGAGCACGGGGTGGTGAGATTCTGGGAACGGGCCGTCGAGGTGGGCCGCTCCGGTGCCGTCCCCGTTCTCACCGGGATCCCCGAGGGCTTGCCTGCGGACGTTCCGGACATTTTACAGGCCTTCGCTGATGCGAGCCGGCATTTCCCTGTGCCGGAAGCACTATGGCGGAACTTCTTTGTCGCCATGCATAGGGACCTCGAGTGTCACCGATTCGCAACCTATCGCGATTTCCTGGACTATGCCGAGGGCGCGTCCGTGGCTCCGACCACGATTTATCTCTATCTGGTGGCGTCACGCAGCCCCGCTGCCGGAGAGCCCTATCGTCTTCCCGAAGGCTTCGATCTTCTCGGCAGCGGCCACAACCTGGGCCTTTTTGCGTACCTTGGACACATCCTGCGCGATCTCGCCAGTGATCTGGCGACCGGCCAGGAGGGTCTGCTTTATCTGGCGGCGGACGATCTGGAATCTTTCCGTCTCACGGAAGCGATGCTCTTTGCCGACCTCGAGCGGCGCCAGGCAAGCCCACCGTTGCGGGCATTGGTCAGTGAGCTCGTCGACCGGGCGCGGGAGTTTCTCCGGCACGGCCGTAAGCTTCTCCAAGTGCTCGACGGCACCTTGACGCCGGATTGTGCGTTCATCCTCGAGCTGATCGTGACGATCTATCAGGAAGTGGTCGATAGGATCGTCGCCTGTTCCTTCGATCCGCTTGCAGGAAGACACCACTTGAGCGTAGGCGACAAGAAGCGGATCGCCTTCCGCCTCGCGAAAACGGGTGGGTTCTTCGCTTCAGCCGATCAGGTTTCGACCTCCGGCGCCGGCCGCTGAGGGCTGCGGGCGCCGCCGGGGCTCACGGGACCACTTCCGTTCCCGGCACTTCCTCGGCTTGCAGGGCTTTCTCCAGCAATCCCGGTGTCAAACCGTTCAGCAGCAGGGAGGGGATTCCGAGCCGCGCCAGGCCGAGGGCGGTCTCGACGCGGTGGAGCATGCCGCCCGTGACGTCCGTCCCGGCGGGCTCGCCGATGGCACCGGCGGCCTCGCCAAAATTGGTGGCGGAGACGCGGGGCACCGTCCGTCCCTCGCGATCGTAGAGACCGTCGGTTTCACCCAGCCAGAGAACGCGGCGCACCGTCCAGCCTCGTTCCAGCAGCCGCCGGACGAGGAGGTCGAAAAGCCTCTCCGTGGAGCAGATCGAGGCTCCCCATTCGCGGTCCATCACCACGTCGCCGTAGACGACGGGGAGCAGCCCCCGGGCGAGCGCCAGGAACAAAGGCTCGTCTTCGAACGCGAGGGGCCGGCCGGCCGAGGCCACGACGCAACTCGAGGGAGCGATGGAGAACGGCAGGGCGCCGGCCGCTTCCAGCGCTCCGACGACGAGGCGGTGCAAGACCGCGGCGCGCTCCTGGGTGAACGAGACTCCGGGGATCTGGCCGGCCGAACGGATTCCGGCCGCGAGATCGAACCGCCGGGCGGCCACGTGCCCGAAGGAGCCGCTGCCATGGCCGACGATGAGCCGGAAGGGGCGCTCTGCCGCGCCCCCTGCGATCTCGCCGGCGAGCCGCGCCAGGACCTCGGTCCGTGCCGTATCCGGCCGTACCTTTTCGGTGATCAAGCTGCCGCCGAGCTTGAGGAGGACGATGTCAGGCATGCGCCGGGAAGGTGAGGGGATCTCTCAGAACAGGTGCTCCGTCTCCTCGTCCGGACCAGGTCCGACGCCGTCGCGGATCAGGAAGCCGACCGCCGGCAGATCCTCCAGCCGCTCGGCCACCTCGTCTTCCGAGTCGGCGTCGCAGAGGACGTGCACGTTGGCGCCGGCGTCCATGGTGGCCCAGGCCGCGAGGCCCTCCTGGCGCAGCTCGCGCACAGCCCGCAGCACGGCGAGCGTCCCCGGGCTCCAGTAGAAGATCGGCGGATGCGACGACATGGCGATCAGGTGGAGATCGATGGCCTCCTCCTCGATCACCGGCCCCAGGGTGGCCAGATCGCTCTCGCGGATGGCCCGGCGCACCCTGTCCAGCCGGTCCGGCAGCAGCTCCTGGCGCTTCTCGTAGTAGGGGCTGGTGAGGGCGCGGCGATGCCCTTCGAGGGAGGAGACGGTCTTGGGGCCGATCTCCACCACGGCGATGACGTTGCGCAGGTCCCAGTGGTCGGCATCGGCGATCTGGCGGGCGTAGCTGTCCTCGTCGGTGTCGCCGTTGCCGCGCGAGGCCGTCCACTCGACGAAACCGCCGAGCACCGAGCGGCAGGCCGAGCCGGAGCCGCTGCGGCGGGCGAGGAGCGACAGCTCCTTGGCCGAGACCTTCTTGCCGAATGCGCCGGCGGTGGCGAGGGTGAGGGCGGCGAAGCCGGAGGCCGAGGAGGCGAGACCGCCGGCCGTCGGGAAGGTGTTGCGCGTCGCCACCCGCAGGGACTCGGAGCGGCCGGCCCACTTGCGGATGCGGTCCAGGTGTTCGCGCAGGCGCCGGGCGTACTCCGGCCCGGGCGCGCCGAAGCCGCCGTCCGGCTCGGCCAGCCAGACCTCGTCGGATCCCGGACGATCCAGGACCTCCACCGTGCATTGCGTCACGCACTCCTCCAGGGTCATCGAGATGGAGGAGTTCATCGGC
The DNA here is from genome assembly GCA_963778565.1 of Thermoanaerobaculaceae bacterium. Lineage (GTDB taxonomy): Bacteria > Acidobacteriota > Thermoanaerobaculia > Multivoradales > UBA5704 > DATARR01. The sequence continues at coordinate 54,680 of CAVZUZ010000013.1, forward strand.
AGGGCGCGCTCGAGATCGCGGGCGCCCCAGTACTTGATGAAGGCGATGTTGGCCGGCGCGGAAACGGTGGTCTTGCTCATGCGAGATTCTCCAGTCGAAGCCCTGTGGCTCCGAGATGCACGGGATGTGCCGGGAACGGCCGCAAGAACGGCCAGCCGGAGATCCGCTCTTCCTCGGCATGATAAACCAGCAGCGAGCCGGCTCCGGGCCCGGCGAGCGAGCCGGCGCCGGAGATCTTGGCGGCGCCGCCTGCGGCTTCGATCTGCCGCACGAGTGAGCGGACAGCCCGGGGCACGACCCCGAGCTCCTCGAGGCAGGCCTCGCACTCCCGGAACAGCTCGCGAACGCGGGCCGGATCCTCCACGTCGCGCGTCAGCTCGGCGCGGAACGCCCGGGTGGCAGCTCTCGATGCGATCGAGCAGCCGCTCGTGCCGGGCGGGATTCTCATCGCGACGGCTGCGCACGGCGGCGACGACCGCGCCGGTGGACTCCGGAGGCGCTCCCGTATCGTAAACCCGCAGCCGGGAGAGGAGGGGAGAGAGGGGCTCGATGACCTCGATGCTCAGGCCTTCGCCGGTCTTGCGTGCCCACAGGAATCCACCCCGCAGCACCGTTGCGCGCGTCCACTCCCGACGGCAATCCGTGCTGGCGGCGCTCGGCCTCCAGTGCAAGACGTTCGATCCTCTCGCGATCGAGGGGCGCCGAACGCCATGCGAGATAGGCGGCGACCACGCCGACGGCGGTGGCGGCGGAGCTGCCGAAGCCGGAACCGATGGGCAGGTCGGAGAGGATCCGTAGATGGCCGCCGCCCGGCGCCGCCTCGCCGAGGGGCTCCATGGCTTCTCCCAGCGCCACCTTCACCACGTGCAGCGGATCATCGCCTCGCAGGTCGCGGAACCGTTCGCGGCTCGGCCGTTCGTTGTAGCTCGCCCAGTCTTCACGGGCGCGGCGGGCGTACTCGCGAACCGCCGACCAAGGTGCGTCGGCGAGGAATCCAAGCGCCGGGAGGTCCAACCGGACCTGCGTCGGAGCCACTGAAGACAGGACGTCGAGATGTACGGTCAGGCGCAGGTCGACCGCCGCGATCAGCGCCGGCCGGCCGTAGACGACCGCATGCTCGCCCATGAGGATCAGCTTGCCGGGAACCGAAACCGCGACGGCGGCTGCCGTCGGGGCGGCCCTCTGATCGCCTTCAGGGCGGCGCCTGCGGGAGAGCAGCCCGGCCTCCGCGTTCAGGTGGGGAGCGGCGGCCGGTGCGGGATCTCGCCGCGCCCCAGCTTCTCGTGGGCCGCGCGAGATCGTTGGAGGTGAAGGCCGCCATCAGCGACAGCTCGCCGGCGAGCACGACGGCGCCGAGGATCTCGGCCAGCCGCGCCGCCGCCTCGCCGCGGCGCTCCGGATCGGGAGAGACGCCGAGCACGGCGAGCGCCTCGCGCTGGGTGTCGAGGGCGGTGCCGCCGCCGACCGCGCCGAGCGGCACGTCGGGCATGAAGATGGAGGCAGAAGACGGAGTCCGGGCCTCGCGGCTCGATGCAGGTGACGCCCATGGAGCCCTCGACGACGTGCGCCGGGTCCTGGCCGGTGGCGATGAAGAAGGCCGGCGACGACGTTGGCGAAGTGGGCGTTGTAGCCCATGGAGCCGGCGGCGATCGAGCCCAGGAGGTTCTTGCGGTACTGCACCTCGACCAGGTTGCGGGCGTCGGTCTTCAGGATGTGGTGCAGGATGGGAGCGTCGAGGAGGATCTCGGCGTAGATGCGCTTGCCGCGCCCCTCGTGGAAGTTGACGTGCGACGGCTTCTTGTCGACGCAGTAGTTGCCCGACAGACCGATGCAGGGCACGCCGGTCGCCGGCTCGATCAGCTCGTTGACGGCGCGGTCGCAGGCGATCGTCGCCATGTTCATGCCCATGGCGTCGCCGGTGTCGAAGCGGAAGCGGAGGAAGACCGTGGTGCCGAAGGCGTACGGGCGTACGTCGAGCAGCCGCAGGTAGCGGCTGGTTTCCTCGGTGAGCTGGCGGATCTCCTCCGTATGGTCCTCGATCCAGCGCAGGAACTGCTGCGTCTGGACGATGCCGGAGGTGCGGAAGACGGGGGCGCGGGTCATGCCCACGTCCTCGACCCGCACCACGGCGCCGCCGGCCTCGCGCAGGGCGGCGCAGCCGCGGTTGGTGCTCGCCACCAGCGCCGCCTCGGTGGTCGCCAGGGGCACCCAGAAGTCGCCGTCGGCGAACTCCCCGCGCACCTTCAGCGGACCCACGACGCCCATGGGGATCTGGGCCACGCCGATGAAGTTCTCGCAGTGGCGGTGCGAGGCCCGCTGCACGTCGAGCGAATGGTGGCCGATGTTGGAGAGCGGCGTGCTCGTCATCTCCTCGAGGGCCAGCCGGCGGATCTCCGCCGCCTCCGCGGCCGGCAGGTCCTTGGGCAGCTCGTGAAACCGGCGCTCTCCCTCGACCAGGGAACGCACGAGCTCCTCGCGGGTCAGCGGGGCCGAGGACACGGGATTGGCGATCTTGCTCATCTCACAACCCTCGAAGGAGCTTCGTACGGCGCAGCTCCGCGATCGTTTTCACGCCGAGGCAGAACATACAGATCTCAAGCTCGCGCACGATGCGCCGCACCTTGTCGGCGACCCGTTCCGGCGACTCGGTGGCCGGCGCGAGGAACGGATAGGCCATCCCCACGAGATCCGCGCCGAGGGCCAGGGCCTTGGCGGCGTCGAGGCCGTTGCGCAGGCCGCCGCTGGCGATCACCGTCAGGCCCTCCACCCGGCGCACCTGGCGGATCGACTCCGGCGTCGGCAGGCCCCAGCCGGCGAAGATCTCGCCGATCTCGGCATCGCCGGCGCGCTGCGCCTCGATGCGGGCCCAGCTCGTGCCGCCCACGCCCGCCGTGTCGATGATGCGGATCCCGACGCCGGCCAGGGCGCGCGCCGTGGCCTCGGAGATGCCGCAGCCGATCTCCTTGACCACCACCGGCACGCCCAACCCGCGCACCACCTCGCCGATCTTCGGCAGCAGCCCGGAGAAGTTGCACTGCCCTTCGGGCTGGATCGCTTCCTGAAGCGGGTTCAGATGCAGGACCAGAGCGTCCGCCCCGATCATCTCCACCGCCCGCCGGCACTCCGCAACGCCCATGCCGTAGTTGAGCTGAACGGCGCCCAGGTTGGCCAGCAGGGGGACCGAGGGAGCGACCTCGCGGACGCGAAAGGTATCAGCTTTCCCCGGATCTTCCAATGCTTTCCGCTGCGAGCCGACGCCCACGGCGGTGCCCGTCCGCTCGGCCGCCGCCGCCAGGTTGCGGTTGATCCTCCCGGCCGTTTCCGTGCCGCCGGTCATGCAGGAGATGAGCAGCGGCGCCGCGAGCCGCCGGCCGAGGAACTCGACCGCGGTGTCGATCTCCTCGAAGTCGATCTCCGGCAGGGCCTGGTGCTCGAAGTGCAGGTGGTCGAAGGGATTGCCGCCGAGCTGCATGCGCTCGTCGAGCGCCAGGCGGATGTGCTCCGCCTTGCGGTCGCGCGCCTCGAGAGGCGGCGGCGGCGGACCTGCCGCCTCGAGCGCGGCCAGGGCGATGGGATCGCCGGCGGTCGCCTCGGGACCGCTCAACGCTCGCGCTCCCACAGGTAATCGATCAGCCCTTCGAGGAACAGACGGCCGTCGGGCTCGAGGTCCGGCGCGAGTCCCGCCGAGAGCGGCGCGGGCGGCGCGCAGCCGCTCGCCGATCATGGCGGTGACGGCGGTCCGCGCGCCTGTTTCCTCCAGCATCCGCAGGGCCTCCGCGGTCTGCGCCGGCGTCGCGCCGGGATTGCCGAGCGCCGCCTCCAAAGCCCGCCGTTGCTCGGGCGTGGCCTTCGCCAAGGCATGATAGATGAGAAAGGTGAACTTCCCCTCCCTGAGGTCCGCGTCCACCGGCTTGCCCACCGTGCCGGAGTCGCCGAAAACGCCCAGCAGGTCGTCCTGGAGCTGGAAGGCCTCGCCGACGGCGGTGCCGTAGCGGGAGAGCCCGGCGAGGACATTCGGGGCCGCGCCGGCGAGCAGGGCGCCGAGCTGGATCGGCCGTTCGGCTGTGTAGCGCCCGGACTTCAGACGCAGGATCCGCAGCAGCTCCTCCTCGCTCGCCTCCCGCCGCTGCGCCACCATCAGCTCCAGGTACTGGCCGCCGATGACCTCCTGGCACATCGCCGCGAAGCAGCGCGCCAGCTCGCGCGAGCCCGCGGCGGCGCCGGTCGCCAGCTCCACCGCCCAGCTCTGCGCGAGGTCGCCCAGCAGGATGGCGACCGAGCGTCCGAAGTCCGCCGCGATCGCCGTGGAGGCCATGCGTCCGATGAGCGTCGCGGAAACGCACGTGCGCCGTGGTCAGGCCGCGCCGCACCTCGGCGTGGTCCATGATGTCGTCGTGGATCAGGAGATAGGTATGGAGCAGCTCGGTCGCCAGGGCGAGAGGCAGCGCCTCCTCGTCGGACGAGCCGCCGCAGGCGCGATAGGTGTAGTAGACGAGCGCCGGCCGCAGGCGCTTGCCGCCCTGGGTGGCGAGCCGGCCGACGCCGTCGATCAGCTCCAGGGTCTCCGGCGAGCCGGCGGCAGCCGCCTCCTCCCGCTTGGCGTCGAGCCAGGCGGCAAGCGCGCGATCGAGCCGGTCGCGGAACCCCGCGAGCAGTCCCGGGAACCCCTCGGGGACCGTCAGCGGACGGACGGCGTCGGGAGCCTCGGTGGATAGTCCCATACCTGATGAGTTTAACTGAAAGGTCCCGGGTTTGTTCGCACCGGGAACAAGCTCGATTGTAGATGAAAGGACTTTACCTTGTAAAGCCAGAGGGCAAATTTCCGCTGGATGCTTTTCGTAGGGGCGGGGCTTGTCCCCGCCCTGGACCCCTCCCTTCCGCCCTCACCGGGAGAGAAGGGGGGCTTTAAGAACCAGATTCTTGCTGTCTCCCTCCTCTCCCGGCGAGGGGGAAGGGAGGGGTCGGGAGAGGAGGGCCGGGGGGCTTTTAGTGGTCGGTGTTGCCGGCCGTGAACTGGTTCCGCTGGCCAAGCGCCTGCGCCAGAGTGCTGTGCAGGTAGCGCAGGAACAGGTGGAAGCCTTCGAGCATCTGGGAGTAGGCCCTTTCCTCTTCCGCCGGCAGCGGAGTGCCGCGACCGAGGATCCGTTGGACCTCCACCCGTCCTTCGCCGGTCTCCGCGCTCACCGGGCCGGAAACCTCGCCGCCGACCGCAACGTCCTCCCGCCGCCGCATCTTCTCCGGACGGCCGTGGATGATCTGGATGGCATTGTGGAGGTCGTTCAGATCGCACTGGAGGGTGTCGAGGATTTTCTCCAGCGTCTCCAGCGAAGGGCGTTGCCGGCCGGTCTCATAGGCCGAGAGCATCCCCTTGGTAATACCGGCGGCGTCCGCCACCTGGTACTGCTTCTTGCCCTGCCGGTCGCGCAGCCAGCGCAACGCTTGTCCGAGCCCGTCTAGAATAGGTGTGCGCATGGCGTGTATCTCCTGAAATCCCCGCCGGGATTTCCGTCGCATTGGAAGGTCGGACGGCAAGGGAGCCCCCCTCGCGCCGCACGGCTTGCTTCCATCGTTTTACCCCTTCCCACCATGGGCGCAGCATATGGCGTAACAGGGGCGTAAGTCAAGCGACTTTGAAGGCGAAAATTCTTCTTCCGGCATTTCCGCTTCCCGGAACCGGCTGTTTTCTCCGTTTCAACGAAGTGCTCGGACCCACGCGCAAAAGGGGCCTGGAAGGCGTGACTTCCGCGGACGGTGAAGGTGTTTGGTAGCATGCACCGAATGGTCCAGCTCGCCGATGTCGAAGCCGCCCGCCGCCGCATCGCTCCCCACCTCCGCCGCACACCGTTGCTCGACGCAGGTCCCCTTCCCCTATCCCCGGGCGGTGCGTCCGGGAGCCGGCTCCTCCTCAAGCTCGAAAACCTGCAGGTGACGGGGTCGTTCAAAGCGCGGGGAGCGACCAACAAGGTTCTCGGCCTGCCGCCCGCGCAGGCGGCCCGCGGCCTGGTGACCGCCTCGGGTGGCAACCACGGGCTCGGCGTCGCCTTCGCGGGCCGGCTCGCCGGAGCGCCGGTGACCGTCTATCTGCCGCGCAACGCGCCGCCGGCCAAGGCGGCGAAGCTGGAACGCTGGGGCGCCCGGGTGATCCGGGAGGGCGAGGTGTGGGACGACGCCAACGAGGCTGCTCTGGAGGCCGCGCGGCGGGAGGGGACGGCGTACGTGCACCCGTTCGCCGATCCGGCGGTGATCGCCGGCCAGGGCACCCTCGGGATCGAGGTGCTCGAGGGCGCGCCGGAGACGGACCTCGCGCTGGTGGCGATCGGTGGCGGCGGACTGATCGCCGGCGTCGCCGTGGCCCTCAGAGGGTTGCGGCCGGACGTGCGGGTCCTCGGCGTCGAGCCGGTGGGGGCAGCCACTCTTTACGAGAGCCTGCGGGCCGGCGCCGTCGTCGAGTTGTCCGAGGTGACGACCGCGGCCAATGCGCTGGCTCCGCGCCGCAGCCACGAGACCACCTTCGGGATCATCCGCGACAAGGTCGAGAGCGTCGTCCTGGTCACCGACGAGGAGATGCGGGAGGCCGCGCGCTGGCTCTGGTTCGAGATGGGGATCGCCGCCGAGCTCTCCGGCGCCGCCGCGGTCGCCGCCCTGCGCGCCGGCAAGGTGCCGCTCGACGGCGCCCGCTGCGTCTGCGCTGTGATCTGCGGCGCAGGCACCGACGGGCTCGAGGAGTGAAAGATCTACACGGTCCCATTCCGCCCGGCGCTTCCGCACCGGGCTACCGAGACGTCGCCCAGAGGGCGATTCGCTTCAGAGAAGCGACGTTTCGGTAGCCCGGTGCGGAAGCGCCGGGCAAGGAGGATGAAGAAAGGGAAGGCGAGGTCCGGCGTTGAGGAGGCTCCCGTCGCGTGGAGCTGCCAAGGGAGAAACTGACCAGGGAGCCTCCTTGGCGAACCGGCGGCGCTGGAGGATCGTCCTCGCCATCATCCGCCGGTCGGGCCGATTGCAGACCCCGCCCCGCCTGTCAGGTGAGCAAGGATCGGGCCAAGGGTGCGGTACGCGCAGGGATGTCCCTCTTTTGCCGCCGCGGGCACCTAGAGGTTGGCTGCCGCCGAAGGCGGTTCGGACCTTCCGGGGCCGGTTCAGGAGCACGCGCATGGAGATCAGGAAAGTCGGCGTCGTCGGCGCCGGAGTGATGGGCGTGGGGGTGGGGCAGAACCTCGCCCAGACCGGACACGAGGCGGTGCTGGTGGACGTCTCGCAGGAGATCCTCGAACGCGCCCGCGAGGAGATCCGGAAGAACCTGCGCTTCCAGGGGATGTTCCAGAAGGGAGCGAAGAAGGAGGATCCGGCAACCGTCCTCGGACGCCTCACCTTCACCACCGATCTCGAAGCCCTGGGGGACGCCGACTTCGTCGTCGAGAACGTTCCCGAGAAGTGGGAGATCAAGAAGCAGATCTATCCCAGGATCGACACCATCTGTCCCCGAGCGGACGATCTTCGCCGTCAACACCTCGTGCTTCTCGATCACCCGCGTCGGGGCCCTGACGCGACGGCCGGACCGGGTGATCGGCATGCACTTCATGAACCCGGTACCCTTGAAGCCGATGGTGGAGGTCATCCGCGGCCATCACACCAGCGAGGAGACGATCGAGATCACCCGCGAGTTCCTGCGCCGGATGGGCAAGGACTGCATCGTCGTCAACGACCTGCCCGGCTTCGTCTCCAACCGGGTCCTGATGCTCACCGTCAACGAGGCCGTCTTCCTGGTGCAGGACGGCGTCGCCGCGGCCGAGCAGATCGACCACCTCTTCAAGAGCTGCTTCGGCCACAAGATGGGACCGCTGGAGACGGCCGACCTGATCGGCCTGGACACCATCCTCTACTCGATCGAGGTCCTCTACGAGAGCTACAACGACAGCAAGTACCGCCCCTGCGCCGCTGCTCAGGAAGATGGTCGACGCCGGCCTCCACGGCCGCAAGAGCGGCCAGGGCTTCTACGACTACGGCCTTCCCGTGTAAGCGCCGTCCAGGAACCGAACCCCCATGGACCAGACGCAAGCCAAGATCAAGGAGTTTCTCTCGCGCTTCTTCAAGAGCCACGACCTGCAGCCCGACGAGGACATCTTCGCCCTCGGCTTCGTCAACTCGCTGCTCGCCATGCAGCTCGTCGCTTTCGTCGAGAAGGAGTTCGGCATCACGGTCGAGGACGAGGACCTCGACCTCGACAACTTCCGCTCCGATCCGGGCCATCGCCAACCTGGTGGCGCGCAAGACCGGTACCGCCGCAGAGGCCGCGGATGCCGCGGAGGCCGCGCCGGCGTGAAGCTGGAGCTGTCGGCCGAGCAGCGGGCAGGCCCGCGCCGGCTTCCGCGCCTTCGTCGCGGCCGAGATCGCGCCCCACGCCGGCCGCTGGGATCGCGAGGAGGCGATTCCCCCGGAGCTGATCGGCCGGCTCCGCGAGCAAGGCTTCCTCGGCTCGAACGTCGCCGCCCGAGCTTCGGCGGCCTCGGCCGCGACATGATCACCTACGGCCTGCTCACCGAGGAGATCGGCCGCGGCTGCTCCTCCGTGCGCTCGCTGCTGACCGTGCACGACATGGTGGCCCACGCCATCCAGCGGTGGGGGAGCCGCGAGCAGAAGAAGCGTTACCTGCCGCGGCTGGCGCGCGGCGAGATCCTCGGCGCCCTGGCCCTCTCCGAGCCCAACGCCGGCAGCGACGCCAAGAGCATCGAGACGACCGCCACGGCCGCCGAAAATGCCGGGGACGGCTGGGTGCTCGACGGCCGCAAGAAGTGGACGACCTTCGGCCAGATCGCCGATCTGTTCCTCGTCTTCGCGCAGGCTGAGGCAAAGCCCGCGGCCTTCCTGGTGGAGCGGCAGACGCCCGGGGCTCACCGTCCGGCCGCTCAAGGGGATCCTCGGCACCCGCGCCTCGATGCTGGCGGAGATCGAGCTTCGACGGGCTGCCGCGTGCCCAAGGCGAGCCTGGTGGGCCGGGTCGGCTTCGGCATCTCCCACGTGGCCGCCGCGGCGCTGGAGCACGGGCGCTACAGCGTGGCCTGGGGCTCGGTGGGCATCGCCCAGGCCTGCCTCGACGCCAGCCGGACCTACGCCGCCGAGCGCCGGCAGTTCGGCGCGCCGCTCGCCGATCACCAGCTCATCCGCCGCCATGCTGACGGACATGATCGTCGACGTCCGCGCCGCGCGCCTGCTCTGCCTGCGGGCCGGCTGGCTGCGCGACGCCGGCGATCCGGGGGCCTTCATGGAGACCATGGCGGCCAAGTACTTCGCCTCGCGGTGGCCGCCCGGGCCGCCGGCGACGCCGTGCAGATCCACGGCGCCAACGGCTGCAGCGAGGACTATCCCGTGGCCCGCTACCTGCGCGACGCCAAGGTGATGGAGATCATCGAGGGGAGCACGCAGATCCAGCAGATCACGATCCCGCTCTTCGAGTTCCAGGAGCTTTGAGACGATGATCGCCGAAGCCAGCACGATCCAGAAGCCAGGAAGAAGGAGAAGCAGTCCATCAAGTGCGTGGTCTGGGACCTCGACAACACGGTCTGGGACGGCATCCTGCTGGAGGACCGCGAGGTCGAAGCTGCGGCCGCATGTCGTCCACATCCTGAAGACCCTGGACGAGCGGGGCATCCTGCATTCCATCGCCAGCCGCAACGACCACGACCTCGGCGATGGCGAAGCTCAAGGAGCTCGGGATCGACGAGTACTTCCTCTACCCGCAGATCAACTGGAACTCCAAGGCCGCCTCGGTGGCGCAGATCGCCCAGGACATCAACATCGGTCTCGACGCCGTCGCCTTCGTCGACGACCAGCCGTTCGAGCGCGAGGAGGTGGCTTTCTCCCACGGCAAGGTCCTCTGTCATCGACTCGGCGCTGCCTCGACGACCTGCTCGACCGGCCGGAGCTCAACCCGCGCTTCATCACCGAGGACTCGCGCCTGCGCCGCCGCATGTACCAGGCCGACATCGCGCGCAACCGGGAGGAGGCGGAGTACGTCGGTCCCAAGGAGGAGTTCCTCGCCACCCTCGGCATGGTATTCACCATCGCGCCCTGCCGCGAGGAGGACCTGAAGCGCGCCGAGGAGCTGACCGTGCGCACCAACCAGCTCAACACCACCGGCTACACCTACTCCTACGAGGAGCTGGACGAGCTGCGGCAGTTCCCCGCGCCACGAGCTGCTCATCGCCAGCCTGGAGGACCGGCACGGCACCTACGGCAAGATCGGCCTGTCGCTGGTGGAGAAGGGCGAGGAGGTCTGGACGCTCAAGCTCCTCCTGATGTCCTGCCGGGTGATGTCCAAGGGCGTGGGCACGATCCTGCTCCACCACATCCTGCGCGCAGGCAAAGGAGGCCGGTGCGAGGCTGCGCGCCGAGTTCGTCTCCAACGACCGCAACCGCCAGATGCTGATCACCTACAAGTTCGCCGGCTTCAAGGAGGCGGAGAGGACAGGGGAGGTCATCCTTTTCGAGAATGACTACTCGGTGCTGCAGGACCCGCCGGGGTATGTGGACGTGCGGATTCTGGAATGAGTGAACCACCAAGTTGACACGCCTGAATCTGGTCCTCTAAGGTGGTCCCATGCGCGAGATCCGGGCCTCTGAATTCAAGGCGAAGTGCATGGCGATTCTGGATGAGGTCGAGCGAACGGGAGAGGAAGTCGTCATCCTGAAGCGAGGCCGGCCCATCGCTCGCCTAGTCCAAGTCCCTCCAGCCTTGGGGAAGGAGGAATATCCACAGCGGTCGCTGAGAGGCACTGTCGAGATCTTGGGAGACATCGTCGAGCCTGTCGAATGAGCGCGTTTCTCATCCGCTGGCCGCTTTGTCTGGAATCTGGCGGGCTCATTCAGGATTCTCCCGCCTTTTCTGGCCGAAAAGCGCCTCGAACGGCTTCCTGGCTCTTGAAACAGACTGCAGCGGCTTTTTTCATTGTTTGGCCGGAAAAAACAATAGAAAAGGCCGCCGGACGCTGTTTTAGGAGGTTTTCCAGCCTTTCAAGGTGAAAGGGAGGCGGGAAGAAAGCGCAGCTTAGGAGAAGCATAAAGCCTGGCGCTTCAGAGGAGGCGAGAGTTCACTCGATCCCCAGCTCCCGTTTCAGCTTCTCGGTCGTGATGCTCTTCCCCTCTCGATGCTCTCGCCAAGCTTCAGCGACCGCCCTCCCCTCTCCAGGCGTCTCGGGCTCGTCAGCCTCGGGGGCGTTCTCCAGACTATAGAGCGGCCTCTCAGCGGTTTCTCTCAGAGCCTCGAGGATGCGCTCGGCGCGTGGGATCTCGGTCTCCGGAAGGTCGTCGACCATACGATGAAGGCTGTCTCGCGAGGCCATGGCAGTCTCCTATGGCTTCATTCTATCTCCGACGCCGCGACGACGTGGCCTTCGTGGACGACCAGCCGCTGATCATCTATAAGCTCGCCGGCTTCAAGGAGGTGGAGCGGGTAGGGGAGGTCATCCTCTTCGAGAACGACTACTCGGTGCGCTCCAGCCCCCGCCGGCGTACGTGGACGTGCGGATCGGAGTACCTGGCTGAGGGCTACAAACGTCTGCTCCTAAGCACCTTTCTTGAATGGAGGCTGGGATCGGCCCGGCACCCCCAGTCGAAGGAGGTTCTCCGTGATCGCCACGATCGGTTCCAACCGTCCTCTGGTTGCCATACTTCTCCTGCTCACTCTTCTGGCCGTGTCGCTCGCGCTGGCGGTGCCCCGGCCGCTCTTCGCCTGCTCGATCTATGAACGATGCGGGAGTGAGCTCTACTATTACAGCGATGCCACCTATAGCGTCCTGGTGGGATACCGGGGATGGGAGTGCAATCCCTGCAACTATTCGTACTGGGGCCAGGTCACGAGCTACGTCGAGTGGATGCCCCAGCCCTGCTGCGGATGACGGCGACTGCTCAGTGATCCAGCCCACGCCCGCGCACGTGGACGGGCGGCAGGCTCGGCGCGTTGTTCTACCGCTGGCCGCCTATCGCGGAATCTGCCGGGCTTTTCCAGGATTCTCCCGCCTTTTTCTTACTAGAGGACGCCGAAGCGGGTCCCGTTTCGTGGGACCTCACGCCGCGGGATCATCGGGCTGCCGTGGTTTAAAGTAGCCTCCGATGGACCGCTACCTCGTCAACGAGATCTTCTACAGCCTGCAGGGGGAGGGTGTCCGCGCCGGGACTCCCAACTTCTTCCTGCGGCTGGCGAAGTGCAATCTCGCCTGCAAGACGGAGACGCACGGGTTCGACTGCGACACGGAGTTCGAGTCGGGACGATGGATGACGCTCCCGGAAATCCTCGAGGAGCTGCGGCAGCTCTCGGAGAGCTGCGACTGGGTGGTGCTCACCGGCGGCGAGCCGGCCTTGCAGGTGGACCCGGAGATGATCGACGCCCTCCACGCGGCCGGCTACAAGCTGGCCATCGAGACCAACGGCAGCCTGGAGCTACCGGAGGGGATCGACTGGATCACCGTCAGCCCCAAGGTGGCCGAGCACGCCATCCGCCAGAAGCGGGCACACGAGGTCAAGTACGTCCGCGGCTACGGCCAGGCGGTCCCCCGGACGGTCGTCGAGGCCGAGCACCACCTGATCTCGCCCGCTTTTGACGGGGACCGGCTCGACCCCCGCACCCTCGACTGGTGCATCCGCCTGTGCAAGGAGAATCCTCCCTGGCGGTTGTCCGTCCAGCAGCACAAGATGTGGAACGTACGGTAGGCGTCCTTTAGGAATCTTCATGGATCTTGATCCCTGACGTCCTGGAGGACTCGAAAAACGAAACCGGGTATCATGTCGAGAGCTGCCGGCGCGGAGGTGTAGGATTGGGACCCGAGAACGGTCGGTGGCGGGTGGAACACGGAGCAAGGAGCAATGGCGATGGAGACGAAACGGAGCCCTCTCGCGATCTGGACGGCGATCCTGTTCGTGGTGCTGCTGGTCAACACCGCGTACCTGGCGGCGTTCGCCCATCCTACGGTCTTCTACATGACCAACGTCCTCGTGCACTTCGTGCTGGGGCTCGGCCTCGCCGTGCTGTTCGGGGTGCTGCTGGCGAGACGTGCGGACCTGCGGCGCGGCCTGCTGCCGGCGGCGGTGCTCTTCGGCGTGGCGCTGCTCGCCGGCCTCTGGCTGGCCTGGGCGGGGAACGTGCTGCAGACGCGGCCGGTCTTCTGGGCGCACGTGGCGAGCGCCGGCCTCGGCGTGGCCGCGCTGGGAGGTTGGCTCTGGCGCCGGCAAGCCGGCTCGCCGCGCTTCCGCCAGGCTTTCGCGGCCGCCGTCGTCCTGATGGTGGTGCTGCCGGCCGCGGCGGCGGTCTGGCGCAAGACCCATCCCAACCCCGCCAACCGCATCCACAACCCGATGATCGTGCCGACCTCGATGGAGGAGGAGGGCGGCGGACCGAAGTCGCCGTTCTTCCCCTCGTCGGCGAAGACCAACGTCGGCGGCATCATCCCGTCGAACTTCTTCATGGACTCGGCCACCTGCGGCGAGTGCCACAAGGACATCTACGAGCAGTGGAACAGCTCGGTCCACCACTTCGCCTCGTTCAACAACCAGTTCTACCGCAAGTCGATCGAGTACATGCAGGACGTCATCGGCCCCGAGCCGAGCAAGTGGTGCGCCGGCTGCCATGACCACGCGGTGTTCTTCAACGGCCGGTTCGAGCGGCCGATCAAGGAGCAGATCGATACGCCGGAGGCGCACGCCGGCCTCGCCTGCACCTCCTGCCACTCCATCACCCACGTCGACAGCTCGATGGGCAACGGCGGCTTCACCATCGAGTACCCGCCGCTCCACGAGCTGGTGACCAGCAAGAACCCGGTCATGCGCAAGGTCAACCACTTCCTCACCTACCTCGATCCCGAGCCGCACAAGGCGACGTTCATGAAGCCGTTCATGCGCCTGGACTCGGCGGAATTCTGCTCGTCCTGCCACAAGGTGCACCTCGACGTGCCGGTGAACAACTACCGCTGGTTCCGCGGCTTCAACGACTACGACAACTGGCAGGCGAGCGGCGTCTCCGGCCAGGGCGCGCGCTCGTTCTACTACCCGGCCGAGACCAAGACCTGCGCCGACTGCCACATGCCGCTCGTCGACTCCGAACGACCCCGGGCAACGTGGACGGCAAGGTCCACTCGCATCGCTTCCCGGCCGCCAACATGGCCGTGGCCTTCGCCAACCAGGACAAGGAACAGATGGAGGTCACCGAGAAGTTCCTGAAGTCCGGCTTCATCACGGTGGACATCTTCGCGGTCTCGCCGGCCGAGGAGGGCAAGGGCGAGACGCCGATGGTGCGGCGGCGCGCGGCCCCGGCGGACAGGGCCCGCAGCTCATGTCCAGCTTCGCCGTCGGCGAGGAGGCGGAGCAGGCGGGCCCGGTGTTCATCCGCGACGTCGGCAAGATCGCGGCGCCCATCGACCGCGCGGCGCCGGCCGTCAAGCCGGGCTCGACGGTGAAGGTGGACGTGGTGGTGCGCACCCGCACCATCGGCCACTTCTTCCCCGGCGGCACGGTGGATGCCTTCGACATCTGGCTGGAGCTGCAGGGCCGCGACGCCGACGGCCGCATCGTGTTCTGGAGCGGCCGCGTGGAGGACGACGGCAAGGGGCCGGTCGAGCAGGGAGCCCACTTCTACCGCGCGTTCCAGCTCGACGGCGAGGGCAATCCCGATCAACAAGCGCAACGCCTGGCAGGCCCGCAGCGTGCTCTACGTCCGCCTGATCCCGCCCGGCGCGGCCGACGTGGCCCACTTCCGCATGCGCGATTCCGGAGGACGCCAAGGGGCCGATCACCCTGACGGCGAAGCTCAACTACCGCAAGTTCTGCGCACTCCTACACCCAATTCGCCTACGCCGGCCAGCCGAAGCCGGGGCAGGCCCCGGGGCTGATCAGCCCGCACCACAACAGCGCCGAGTACTCGTTCGATCCGGCCAACATTCCGGCCAACGTCTCCGGCAAGATCAAGGACCGCATTCCCGATCTGCCCATCGTCGTCGTGGCGTCGGACGAGGCCACGCTGCCCATCGGCACGGGCGCCGAGCCGCAGTGGCGGCCCATCGTCTCGAAGGAGGACCGCGAGCGCTGGAACGATTGGGGGATCGGCCTGCTGCTGCAGGGCGATCTGAAGGGCGCCGAGTACGCCTTCAAGAAGGTCACCGAGGCCGAGCCGGGCTACGCCGACGGCTGGCTGAACGTCGCCCGCGCCCTCATCCGCGAGGGCGAGATCGACGGCGGCGAAGCCGTACATCCAGAAGGCGCTGGCGCATCAATCAGGACCTCGGCCGCATCCATTTCTTCAAGGCGCTGATCGAGAAGGCCGACGGCGACTACGACGCGGCGCTGGCCTCGCTGCGCACGGTCGACGGCGAAGTATCCGCGCGACCGCGTGGTGCTCAACCAGATTGGCCCGCATCCTCTTCCTGAAGCGGCAGTATCGCGAGGCCCTGAAGGTGCTCGATGAAGTCTGCATGGTGGATCCCGAGGACGTGCAGATGCACTACACCGCCATGCTCTGCTGGCGCGCCCTGGGCAACCAGGAGAAGGCGGCGCGCGAAGCGAAGCTCTTCCGCCGCTTCAAGGCCGACGAGTCGTCCCAGGCGATCACCGCCAAGCCGCCGCATGGTGAGCCCGGAGGACAACAACGAGCGCCAGCCGATCCACGAGCACGAGAGCGCGCCCCTGATCCCCGTGCAGCGGGTGGTGCCGGAGCCGGCGGTGGCGGGAGGTTGAACGCCTCCGCCCGGCGCTTCCGCACCGGGCTACCGAAACGTTGCTCCTCTGGAGCGAATCGCCCTCAGGGCGACGTCTCGATAGCCCGGTGCGGAAGCGCCGGGCGAGCGCAGAACTGGAGGTCACCGTCGTGAAGCACGTCTTTGCCGTCCCTGCCGTCCTTTTGGTCTCCTTCGCCCTCGGCGCCGCTGCCCCTGCGCCGGCGCCCAAGGGCCTGAAATTCACCGACGTCACCGCTACGGCAGGCATCAAGTTCACGCACAACAGCGGCCGTGCGGGAAAGAAGTACATGCCCGAGACCCTGGGCTCGGGGGCCGTCCTGTTCGACGCCGACGGCGACGGCTGGCTCGACCTGCTGCTGATCAACAGCCACGACTGGCAGCCGCGCGGGCGGAAGTCGCTCCACGCCCTCTATCGCAACAAGGGCAACGGCACCTTCACCGACGTCGACGAAGGGCAGCGGCCTGGACGTCGAGATGTACGGCATGGGCGCCGCCGCCGCCGACTACGACAACGACGGCCGGCAGGACGTCTACATCACCGCCCTCGAGGGCGACCGGCTGTTCCACAACGAGGGGAGCGGCAAGTTCAAGGACGTGACGGCGGCATCCGGCATCAAGAACGCCAACTTCGGCACCAGCGCCGCCTGGCTCGACTACGACCGCGACGGCAAGCTCGACCTGTTCGTCGCCAACTACGTGCAGTGGAGCCGCGACAAGGACCTCTGGTGCTCGCTCGACGGCGCCACGAAGTCCTACTGCACGCCGGAGTCTTACAAGGGGACCGCCTCGAAGCTCTACCGCAACCTCGGCGGCGGCAAGTTCGAGGACGCGGGCCGGAAGGCCGGCGTCGCCGATCCCACCAGCAAGGCGCTGGGCGTCGCCGTGCTCGACTACAACGGCGACGGCTGGCCCGACCTCTTCGTGGCCAACGATACGCAACCCAACAAGCTCTACCGGAACAACAAGAACGGCACCTTCACCGACGAGGCGGTGGAAGCCGGCGTCGCCTTCGGCGAGGAAGGAGTCGCCCGCGGCGCCATGGGCGTCGACGCCGCCGACTACGACCGCTCGGGCCGGCCGCATCTGCTGGTCGGCAACTTCACCAACGAGATGCTCGCCCTCTACCACAACGAGGGGAGCGGCCTCTTCGTCGACGAGGCGCCGGCCTCGACCGTGGGCCAGGCGAGCCTGTTGACCCTCACCTTCGGCGTCTTCTTCTTCGATTACGACCTCGACGGCTACCTCGACATCTTGGCCGCCAACGGCCACATCGAGGAGGAGATCAACCGGGTGCAGCCGCGGGTCACCTACAAGCAGGCGCCGCTGCTGTTCCGCAACCGGGGCAACGGCAAGTTCGAGTCGGTGGCCGCCGCCACCGGCGCGGAATTCAGCCGGCCGATCGTGGCGCGCGGCGCCGCCTACGGCGACGTCGACCGCGACGGCGATCTCGACGTCGTGCTCACCACCAACCACGGCCCCGCCTATCTGTTCCGCAACGACGGCGGCAACCGCAACCGCTGGCTGCGCGTGCGCACCGTGGGCGCCAAGTCCAACCGCGACGGCCTCGGCGCCGTGGTGCGGGTGACGAGCGCCTCGGGCAAGCAGTGGTCCATGGTGCGGACCGGTTCCTCCTACTGTTCGCAGAACGAGATCGCCCCTACCTTCGGCCTCGGCCAGGACAAGGTCGTGCAGACCCTGGAGGTCGAGTGGCCGAGCGGGGTCAAGCAGCGGTTCACCAACGTGCCGACCAACCAGGTCGTCACGGTGGATGAGGCGAAGGGGATGGTGCCGGCGGCGAAGGGGACGAGGTAGGCGCCTGCCTGCCCCGCGCGACCTCACCCCCTGACCCCCTCTCCTGAAGGAGAGGGGGAACGCGAATCTAAAGCCCCTCTCCTTCAGGAGAGGGGTTGGGGTGAGGTCGAGTCGGCGATGACGCCGAATTGGCCCGCTCCAACACTTCCACCTCGATCCTCAAGGCACCGAATCGCTGTCGCCTGCGAATCCGCCAGCCGAGGTCCTGCTTCAGAACCCGGATCGCCGCGAGCTGCCAGGCGTTATAGGTTTGGAAATCCTGGGATTGGTAGAACCGGCTCGCCGGCAGCAGCCGGATCGCCAGGACCCGTTCCGGCCGCTCCCGATCGATCCATCGCTGCAGCCTCGCTTGCACCTCCGGCGCCGGCAACCCGGTATCGAAGCGGGCCGGGGGGTCCACCACGGTGGTCTCCCGCGACGCCTCGTCCAGCGCCAGCCGCCAGCGGACCAGGTTGTCGCTCAGCTCGTTGAAGGTGCCGATCACCGCGACCGTGGGACCGCCGGCGTTGTCGGCCAGAAAGGCGAGCGGTCTCCACAAGCCGGGTCGGGCGGAGTAGAGGGTGTAGTCCTCCTCCAGCCGGCCGTCGAGGTCCGCCCGCGCCGCAACCGTTCCCACGCCGGCGATGGCCGCCGCGCAGAGAAGCCCGCCGAAGACTTTGCGCGGTAGCGGGGAGGATCCGCCGCCATGGACCGCGCGGCTGAAGGCCAGGGCCGCCGCCAGCATCAGGAACGGCGCCGACACGGCGAGAAAGCGGATCTCCTTGTAGGGATGAAAGGTGGCGAGGCCCAGCCCCAGGGCCGCCATGAGAACGAGGAGCCGGAACGGCTCGCCGGCCTTCCGCAACCGGATCAATGAGACGGCCAGGAGCAGCAGGATCAGGACACCGAGGATCGTCGCCGGCGCGTAGTCCCGCGCCAGCGAGCGGGGATAGAAGCCCAGCGACTCGGCGGAGAGGAGCGGCGGTCCGGCCGCGCGGTTCCTGAGGAAGGCGAAGATGTTCTTCGGATGAATCGGCTGCGGGCTCAGGCACCAGATCCAGAGCGGCAGGACGACCGTCGCGAGGGCGGCCCGGACCTCGACCGGCCATCGCCGCCAGCGATCCCGAACCCCCTCGCGGTCACGCACCCGGCGGACGGCGAAGACGCCGGCTCCCATCACCAGCCCGGCATAGATGCCGATTCCGGGATTGATCCCCGCAATCGCGGCGGCGATGAGCAGGACGAGATAGAGGGCGAGAACGATCCGGCTCCAATGGGCCCCATGGGATCGCCCCCAGGGTCGCAGGAGATGCACCGTCCTGCGCCCCAGCTCGCGACGGCGATCCGGAGGCATGCGCCAGACCTCGTGAAGCAGCAAGGCGAGCCCCCAGACCAGCGCGTAGTTGTATTTGATCAGGATGAGCGTGAGGGACGAGAGACCCGCCAGGCGCCAGGCCCAGGGAGTCCCGAGGCGGCGGGCGCGCAGATAGAAGCAGAGGGCGAGGAGAGAGAAGAAGACCCCGGCCGTCTCGCGCATGATGAGGATGGCGAACAGGCGCTCCAGGGGACTGGCCAGGAACAGCGCGGCGCCGATCCATCCGCCCCACAGGCCCGCCGGGCCGCGGTCCACCTCGCGCGCCGCCCAGAGCAGCAGTAGCGGCGCCAGGGCGAAGAGCACGGTGGAGAGGAGCGTCGCCGAGGCGAAGCTCGCGTCTGCCAGCGCCAGGAAGGGGAGCAGCAGAAGGGAGTAGCCGAAGGGCCACTTGTCCTGCCGGTTCAGGAGGTCGAGAAAGTGCAGCGGCCGCCCCTGCTCCAGGGCCCGCAACAGCTCGACGCCGCCCCAGCCGTGGCCCGCCATGTCCCACAGCGGCAACCGCGTCTGAGCGAGATAAAAGCGATAGAGCGACGCGGCTTCGAGGGCGGAGACTAGGCAGACAGCGGTGAGGACGAGGATCCAGCCCGAAGTCCAGGCGCGACCAGTAGGGGCCGCCGTGGTAGCGGACATGGGGGGATGATAGCCTCAGGTGGGCCCGCCGGTCCGGGCCGGCAGGCCATGCGACTCATAAAACTATTAGGTTCTTGCTTTACCGAGCTTTGGCATCCCGGCTTCGAAAATGCCCTGATTTGATGGTGGTCTGCGCAAGTCCTCGATGGTAGGTCGTGCCCACTCTGGGATGCTTTCCACATCGTGCGATACTTCTTCCCAGAGAGATTCCCGTAGGCGCTGATCTTCGCTTTTCCCGGAAGCTCCGTTACTGATTCGTTCGGGCATTTGCTCTCCTCCTTTTTCGTTTATCATAGTCGTACCATTTATCAATGTTGCTTTTAAGCCAAGTTATAGAAACAGCTTCGGCGTTCGTATAACGTTTAGGGTCTGCTGGGAATCTGAGTTTGCTCTCCGCCTTGTTCCATAGTGCTATATGACCTTTTTCTGCGCCTTCTCCTGCTCGAGGTAACATCACAAAGAAGTCACCATAACGAGTTGGAGAGACTCCGAGGTATGGCTCAAAGCGAATCTTTCCAAATTCAGGCGAGGCCTTTTCGAGCAAAATAGAGTCATCGAAGAGTTCCTCGGCCATACTCTTTGGATATGCCTCACCGTAGACAACCCGCTCTACACCAGATGCGACAATGTGTCGTGTGCACTCATGACAAGGAAATGTGGTTGTGTAGAGTGTTGTCCTAGCCACAGATATACCAAACCGTGCGGCCTGCAAGAGCGCGGCCATTTCGGCATGAACGGCGCGAACATATTCGAGTCCTTGCATGACCCGGGTCTTTCCAAGCATTGGATGGCTCGCAAGCGCTCCGTCCACGGCTCTTGCTACGTCAGATTTAACTCGATCAGACCAATT
Organism: Thermoanaerobaculaceae bacterium; assembly: GCA_963778565.1. Taxonomy (GTDB): domain Bacteria; phylum Acidobacteriota; class Thermoanaerobaculia; order Multivoradales; family UBA5704; genus DATARR01. The sequence goes on from CAVZUZ010000013.1 coordinate 75,042, forward strand.
GTTCCTCAGTAGATTGCAGTCGGCAAGACGGCGAACGAGCTCGTCAAGCACCAGTCGCCGCATCGTGTAGCCTGTATCCTCGCTTCGCTTGAAGTCTCTCTGATCCTTTTCGTCCCCCTCCCAGTACTGTCCTCCACCCCGGCTCGGCACCTCATTGCAGCCGACTGCAAGTAGGTCGCCCTCCGCTGTAGTTATGGCTGCCCCCACCTGTCGCGAGAGATCTGCTGACCGATAACCGGCAACGCTAGCATGCGCCATTGCGTATTCATCACGAGAGGGGGTGACGAACTGATATCCAAAAAGAATTTTAAGAAGGCGCTCGAGGTTTGCTGCTATGATGTCGACGCTGGCGGTTGCATCGATGCGATAGTCAGCGAGGGAGAACAGCCTTCGAACACTCTGACCATAAAACTCATCGTCATCCTGTGAAGAGTCGGTCTCAATAAGTTTATAGGCCTCAGATCGATAAGCATCTCGCTTTAGGTCACTTTTTGAGTGCGCAAAGCGTCGAGCCAGTTGCTCAGCACGAAAGTCGCGGGGGGAATAAAGGCCGATGATGTAGATCCCTTCACCGTAGATGCGCCGGAGAGCCGAGGCTTCTTCTGGTCGCTTGAGGGAGGCGAACACATACGCGTGCCTTTCTGCAGGAATGTTCCACGATCCTGCTTGTTCTTTGCGAAACTGATGTACTGCGCTAACACCGGCTAATGCTACTGCCTCGGGAGACCCCATCACTCGACGGAAGTCATTTCCGAGCGCGATCAGTCGGTCATAGCGATCCTTTCCTGAGGAGAATGATGGAGCAAGTGGATGAGTCAGTCTCACTACCTCGTCAATTAGTCGAATGCGCTTCATCCGATAATTGAATTCCCGTAGCGACCGCTCAAGTGCTTGAAGAGCTACCGCCGAGTCAGTGCCAATAGGGGCGATGAGACCGAGAAAGAGTTCGGAGCCGGTGAGTTCTCGAGGGCTCGAGTTGGGTGCATCCAAAGATGGACGTCCCGCAACGCGTAAGTTCTGTGGCGATCGAGGGGCTCGTGACATTTAGTGAAGAGTAGCAGTGAATTGGGGCGTAAGTCAAGCGGAATGCACAAGCTATGGAGCTTCTAGTAGTTCTCCCTACGAGGTATGGTGGACAACTATAGGACGCAATACCAAACCGGATCAAGGGAACAGTCCCGTATCCGACCGAGGAGAGGAGACGGTTCGCTGCCACCCTGCCTCGCTCACGGCGAGGGCGCCAGGATGGCCAGCACCAGCAGGGGCTCGCTGCCGCTGTTGCGGATACCGTGCAGGATCCCCTCGGGCGCGATGAGCGTCATTCCCGCCGCCATGGGCGCCTCCCTTCCTTCGAGAAGAAAGACGCCGCTGCCGGCGAGCACGTGGTAGACCTTGTCCATGCCGGCGTGGGCGTGCAGCTTGTGCTCCTGGCCGGGCTCGAAGGCGTTCAATCCCACGAGGATGCGCTCCGACTGGTAGAGGGTGGTCTTGCCCATTCTCGCGGGGTCGTAGACGGCGTGGTCCTCGGGGTGGAACGGTTCGGGATGATCCATGACGTCTCCTGCGAGCACGGGGATGCAGGCCACTCTATCGCGAGCCCGCCGCGGAAGGCACGGCCCTGGCCGATTCGCCTTAGAATGGCCGGCCGAAGCCCGACACGAGGAGAGCCACGATGCGAAGGAAGAGCTGTTGGGGGGGAGCCTGGGCCATCGCGCTGTTGACCTGCACCGCGGCGGCGAGCGCGGCGGAGCCGGCCCACCGGGCCGCCGATCCCGCGCTGGTCGAGCGGGCGCGCAAGCTGCTCGACGAGGTGCCGCTCATCGACGGCCACAACGACCTGCCGTGGGAGTACCGGCAGCGGGCCAAGAACCATCTGGACAGGATCGATCTCGAGGGCGACACCTCGAAGCTCGATCCGCCTCTGCATACCGATATCCCGCGCCTGCGCCGCGGCGGCGTCGGCGGGCAGTTCTGGTCGGTCTACGTGCCGGTCGACATCCCCGGCGCCGACGCCCTGCAGGCGGTGCTGGAGCAGATGGACGACGTCCATCGCCTGGCCGAGCGCTACCCCGGGACGTTCGAGATCGCGCGGACGGCCGACGACGTGGTGCGCATCCACAAAGCCGGGCGCATCGCCTCGCTCATCGGCATGGAGGGTGGGCACTCCATTCACAACTCTTTGGCGGCCTTGCGCCAGCTCTACGAGGCCGGCGCCCGCTACATGACCCTCACCCACTCGAAGAACACCGACTGGGCCGATTCGGCGACCGATGCGCCGAAGCACGGCGGCCTCACCCGTTTCGGCGCGGAGGTGGTGCGCGAGATGAACCGTCTCGGCATGCTGGTGGACCTCTCGCACGTTTCGCCCGAGACCATGAAGGAGGCTTTGGCCGCCTCCGCAGCGCCGGTGATCTTTTCCCACTCTTCGGCGCGGGCCCTCGACGATCATCCCCGCAACGTGCCGGACGACGTGCTGCGCCTCGTCGCCAAGAACGGCGGCGTCGTAATGGTGACCTTCGTCCCGTCCTTCGTCTCCGAGGAGGTGCGGGCCTGGAACGCCGAGGAAGACGCGGCGGAGGCACGGCTCAAGGCGCTTTACCCGGGCGATCCCGAGCGGGTGAAGCGGGATCTCGACGAATGGCGCCGGCAGCGACCCGCGCCGCGGGCGACGCTCGAGCAGGTGGCGGATCACGTCGAGCACGTCCGCAAGATGGCGGGCCTCGATCACGTGGGGATCGGCTCGGACTTCGACGGCATCACCAGCGTGCCGCTGGGGCTCGAGGGGGTCGACGACTATCCGGCCCTTCTCGCCGAGCTGCTGCGGCGCGGCTGGACTGACGAGGAGGTGAAGAAGCTGGCCGGTCTCAACGCGCTGCGCGTCTTCCGCGAGGCCGAGCGCGTCGCCCAGGGCCTGAAGAAGGAACGTCCGGCCTCGGACGCGCTGATCGAGGAGCTGGACGGCGAGAAGGGTTCAAAACCGGCGGGATAGGTGCCTTGCCCACGCGACCTCACCCCCGGCCCCTCTCCTGAAGGAGAGGGGAGAAAGACATTCCGAAAAGCCCCTCTCCTTCAGGAGAGGGGTTGGGGTGAGGTAACGGCACGCCTCTTGCTAGCCGCTCTCCCCCGGACGGGAGAGAAACAAGGGCCGTATTTGTCATCCTGGACATCCGTCAAGGAGGGTACGAGCGATGACATCACGGATTTTTCAGTTCCTTTTTGTCGTTGGCGTCCTTTTCGTCCCTTCATTCCTCGCGCCGCCGGGCCATGCACAAGACGGCACTCAGGCCTGGCTGGACGAGGTGGAGACCCTGATCGCGCCTCGCGAGCGTGAGGTCTTCCTCGGCCTCGCCGACGAGGGGGACCGCCAGGCCTTCATCCAGCGCTTCTGGCAGGCGCGTGATCCATATCCGGAGACCTCCCGCAACGAGGCTCGCGAGCGCTGGGAGGAGCGTTTCCGGGAAGCTCGCCGGCGTTGGAGCGAGCTGCGGGACGACCGGGCGCGGGTCTTCCTCGTCAGCGGCGAGCCGAGCTCCACGTTCCAGACCCGATGCGCCGGCGCCCTCCTGGAGATCTGGGACTACGAGGCCCGGTTCCAGGTCAAGTACCGCACCATGCTCGTCTTCACAATCGGCGAGACCGGTGCCGCTCGACTTTGGCGCTCCGGAGACGGACCGGATCTGGCCGCGGCGGCGGCGGGACCGTGCGCCGACGAGCCGCGGTTCACCCAGGCCTCGCTCTGGGTGCGGCTGGTCGGCCGCGACGGCTACGCGTCCGTGGCCCAACGGGCCCTCAGCCCGCCGAAGCCGAAGGAGTGGGTTTCGAGCTTCCGGCCGGCCGCCTCAACGCCGCGCTTCGATCGCTCTGCGCTGCCGGCACGTCTGGACGTCGCCTTCCCCGGCCGGCTTGGGGAGGGGCTCGTTCGCGTTCTGGTCGCGCCCGGTGCACCGCTGGGAGCGGCCGCGCCGCCTCCGTCGGGACCGGGTGAGCTCATCGTCACCGGCCGCATTCTGAGCGGCGGCGAGACCGTCGACTCCTTCCGTTACCGTTTCAACGCCCTGCCGACCGCCGGCGGCCTGGGCGCCTGGCCGCTCGCCTTCGAGCGCCGTTTGCGGCCGGGCACCTACAAGCTGGAGGTGGAGCTCGGCGCCGAGGCCTCGGGCAGCTTCTTCGTGGGCGAACGCGAGCTGGCGGTGCCCGAACCCCCCGAGCCAGACATGGCGCCAACTCCGGCGGTGGATTTACCGGCGCCGGCGAGCAAGCCGGCCCCGGAGCTTTCGCCGGAGGTCCAGCGTCTCTTCACCGAGGCCGACGCCTCGCTCGCGGCACCACGCCCGGGGCTGCGCATCCTCGATTCCGGCGGCAAGCTGCTCGCGGGCGTGCAGCGCTTCGAGGTGCGGGTGGACCGTGCCGCCGGCGTGCCCGAGGCGGAGCAGATCGAGCGCGTGGCTTTCTCCCTGGACGGCAGGCCGGTGCTGACCCGCAACCGGGCTCCCTACGTGGCGCAGGTCGATCTCGGCCGCACGCCGCGCCCGCACCGCCTCGCGGTCGAGGGATTGAACCGCCGGGGAGACGTCCTGGCCTCGGACGAGCTCGCACTCAACGCCGGCGCACAGCGTTTCGCCGTGCGGCTCATCGAGCCGCGGCCGGGCAGCTCTTACCATGGAAGCCTGCGGGCTCAGGTCAAGGTCGAAGCGCCGGAAGACCGCGGCGTCGACCGGGTCGAGCTCTATCTCGGGGATTCGCGCGTCGCGACCCTCTACCAACCGCCGTTCGTGCAGCCCCTGATGCTGCCCGCGGAGGCGAGAACCGGTTACGTGCGCGCCGTGGCCTACCTCGACGACGGCACCTCGGCCGAGGACCTCGTGCTGATCAATAGCTCGGCGGCGGCGGAGAAGATGGATATCCATCTCGTCGAGCTCTACACCAACGTGGTCGACGGGGCGGGCAAATCCGTCGACGGGGTCGGCGGCGGCGAGATTCAGGTCTTCGAGGACGGCGTGCGGCAATCGATCCGGCTGGTCGAGCGCGTCCGGGACGCGCCGTTGCGGCTGGTGACGCTGATCGACAACTCGGCCTCCATGCAGCCGCGTCTGGAGGCCAGCCGCGAGGCGGCCCTCCGGTTCCTGCGCGGCGCGTTGCGGCCGCGCGATGAGGCGGCGGTCATCACCTTCAACCGCGCGCCGCGGGTAGCGGTGGGTCTCACCGGCAATCTCGCGGCATTGGAGGAAGGCTTCACGGGGCTGGTGGCGGAGGAAGAGACCTCGCTCTACGACAGCCTGATCTTCTCTCTGTACTACCTCGGAGGAGCGTCGGGCCAGCGGGCCGTCCTTCTCCTCTCCGATGGCATGGACCGCACCAGCGGCTACGGTTTCGAGGACGCCCTGGAGTGCGCCCGGCGCGCCGGCATCGCCGTCTACGCCATCGGCATCGACCTGCCGCACGACAGCGCGGCCCAACGGCTCGCCCGGCTGGCGGCGGAGACCGGGGGGCGGAGCTTCTTCCTCGAGGACATGGGGGAGTTGGGCCGGGCCTACCAGGAGATCGAACGGGACCTGCGCTCGCGATATCGCATCTCCTACCAGTCCTCCAACACGCGACCGGGAGATGGCTTCAGGGCCGTCCGCGTCGAGGTGGCGAAATCCGGTCTGGAGGCGCGGACGATCAGCGGGTATTACCCGTAGGCGCCCGGCGCTTCCGGGGGCCAGTAGCTCCCGTCGCTCCCTGAGGACCGTATTACCCGTAGGCGCCCGGCGCTTCCGCACCGGGCTACCGACACGTTGCTCCTCTGGAGCGAATCGCCCAAAGGGCGACGTCTCGATAGCCCGGAGGCGCGGACGATCAGCGGGTACTACCCGTAGGCGCCCGGCGCTTCCGGGGGCCAGTAGCTCCCGTCGCTCCCTGAGGACCGTATTACCCGTAGGCGCCCGGCTTCCGGGGGCCAGTAGCTCCCGTCGCTCCCTGAGGACCGTATTACCCGTAGGCGCCCGGCGCTTCCGCACCGGGCTACCGAAACGTTGCTCCTCTGGAGCGAATCGCCCAAAGGGCGACGTCTCGATAGCCCGGTGCGGAAGCGCCGGGCCTACTCCCCCACGTGCACCAGCAGCCGCCGCGTGCTGGCGTGCCGGCGATGCTCCCAGAGAAAGATGCCCTGCCAGGTGCCGAGCCCCAGCTCGCCGTCCAGGATGGGGATCGAGAGCGAGGTCGCGGTGAGCCCTTCACGGACACCGCTCTCCCGTACGATGCTGCGGATCTGATCGGTGACCTCGTGGAGGCCCTGGCTGAGGATTTGAACAGAAAGCTTTTTCACCATGGATTCTCAGTCCCTTCCCAGCTCCAACTCCCGCTCCAACCGCTCGCGGAGCTCGCCGGGCGGCATCACGATCCCCGGTTCTTCCGGCACCGGGAACACCGCCACGCCGACGCCGTCCTCGTCGAGAAGGGGAAGGAGGTCCTCGAGCAGCTCGTCGAGCGGGATCGCCTCGGGAGCCGCGCTTTCCCAGGCCCCACGCGCGCAGGCTGCGGCGAATACGGCGTGCGGCCAGAGCGGCAGGGCGTCGGTCTCCCTGGAGACGATCCAGCCCGTGGAGTCTTTGAGGCCCCAGGCTTCCTCCCAGTCGGCGACGAGCTGGAAAAAGGTGCCGGCGCGCTCCTGGGCGGGGAGCGCGAGGATCTGGCGGACCTCGTCGTCCTCGATTTCCCAGATCATCGCGTAAACCGGCGCTTCATCGCCGGGCGGAAGGCTCCGCCGCCTCAGCGTCCTCCCCGACCGCCACCGGCTCGCCTTCCTCTTCGACCTCGATAGGCGCCATCGCCGGCTCCTGCCGTTCGCGCCTGAGCTCCCCCAGAATCCAGTCCGCGAGCACCTCGTTCTCCTTCTCGTCCAGCCCGATCCCCGCGCTTTCGCACAGGTTCACCACGTTGCGGAAGAAGCAGGTGCCGAGATCCAGCGGATCCTCGGTGCCGTTCAGGCCGAAGCGATGGCCGCCGAAGGTGATGCCGCGCAGGATGAAGTTGACGCTGGCGCGGGCGATCGGCGAGCCCTCCTCGATGCAGCGGTCGCGGACCGCCTTCGAGGTCCGGGTGAGGAAGTAGCCGTGCTGGTTCACCTCCTCGGCGGTGAGGCGGAAGACGCGGGCGTATTCGCCGCGGGTCAGATAGGGCGTGTCGGTGAGCTGGTGGACCCGATAGGCCAACGCGTTCAGCTCGGGGTCGCCCACCAGCTCCTCGGGGCGGCCGTCGGCGGGGAGCTGGTGCCGGGCGGTATCGTAGAGGTACCCGGGTTTGAGGGCCGAGATGGCGAATCCCGGTTCCTCGCGGCCCTCCAGCAGGTCGCGGAAGGTGCCGGCGCCCGCCCAGCGCGTGGCGAGCACCTGCTCGCCGAAGCGGCTGATCACCATCTGCGCCGCCCGCGCCATCGGTACCGCCGAGTCGGAGGCTTCGACCACTGAGCGGACGTAGCCGAGGATCTCCTCGATCAGACGGCTGCGGTCCGCCATGGAAAGAATGCGGGGATACGCCGGCAAGCGATCCGGCTCGGCGCCTGGCCCGGCCGGCTCTGCCGCCTCGCCCTCGGCCACGAGACCCACCCGCCAGGGGTCGCCGTCCACCATCGCCAGATCGCGCGCGCATGGAGACCACCGCCATCGTCATGTTGCGCAGGCTGTTGAAGCCCAACCAGTTCGTGCTGGCGGTGAACTCGGGGAAATCGCGGAAGATCGGCGGCAGCTCGGTCGCCACCAGCTCGCCGCTGGCGCTCGCCCGCTCGTAGACCTTGTCGGCGATCTTGTGCAACAGCTCGGTCATGGCCGAGGTGCTCGGACCGGCGGCGGTCCGCGGCGTCTGGCTCGGCGTCGCGCCGATCGCCTCCTCCAGGAACGTGTCCTGGTCGATCAGCAGGTCGCAGGCCGCCTTGTAGGCCACCGAGGCAGGGCCGATCGCCAGGATGGCGCTGCGCCGGTCGTGCTTGGAGAGGCGCAGGAGGACGGGAGTGAAGTCGGCGTCGCCCGAGAGCAGGATGAACTCGTCGAAACGCGTGGCGTGGCCGAGGGTGTCCAGGATGTCCATCACCATGTGGATGTCCGCGCTGGTCTTGCCGCCGCTGGTCAGTGGCGGGCAGTCCACGACCTCGAAGGCGGAACGGGTGAAGTAGGGCCGGAAGCGGCCGAACTGCGACGGGTTGAGGTAGCAGCGGCGCAGCAGGATCTTGCGTCTGCGGCATTCGCCGTCCTGATGCGGCAGGTTGTCCTGCAGCCAGAGCAGCCAGCGCACGGGATCGGTGGCGAACTGCTCCGCCGCCACCGGGTCTTCGCGCTGCAGTCCCAGGTAGATGTTGTCGAAATCGACGAAGAGAGCCGACCTGACATGGGTCGGGCTCGGGTTGGAATCCGGCATTCGCAGCCTCCAGCAAAATGAACGATTGCGATGATGCGGCTCACTCGGACGACCGAGCAGAGCTGCGCGCCGCGGCCAAAGATATCAGGAGGCCGGCGGGCGTCAACGGGGCGGACCCACGTGCCCGCTCGACCTCACCCCTGGCCCCTCTCCTGAAGGAGAGGGGAAAACTTCGGTCCTAAGCCCCTCTCCTTCAGGAGAGGGGTTGGGGTGAGGTCGCGACAGGCTGGACGCCCGTGCCCGCTGAAACCTCCCTGGAACCAATTCGGAGTCTCCACCCTCTAATCCATACAGGAGCGCTCCTGATGGACCCCGAGCCTCGCGGGTGTCGAGGCGGGGAACGACAGACGCAGGTTCTCGTGGAGGGTAGGACGATGTTCGAGCACTCCTTGATCGATCTGGAAACCAAGCCGCGGCGCCGCCGCTGGATCTCCTTGCCCATCGCCGTCGGCCTGCACGTGGTGGGGCTGACGACCTTCGCGTTCGCCAGCTACTGGAGCGTCGGCGAGGTGCCGGAGCCCCAAATCGTCCATGTCTACTTTTCCGAGCGGCCCCCAGTGGAGCTGTCCGGCGGAGGCGGCGGACCGAAGCCTCCGGACAAGCCGCCGGTCATCCCGGAGGAGCAGAAGCCGCTGACTCCGGAGCAGCCCGTGCAGCCGACGGACGAAACCCTGCCCGACGATCTGCCGACGCAGGCGGACACGCCGGTGCAAACGTCCGTCCCAGTGCCCGCAGGGCTCGAGGGTCTCGATTTCGGCGACGGCCCGGGAATTGGCCCCGGCGTCGGTCCGGGCGTAGGCCCTGGAATCGGCGACGGTCCCGGAGGACCTGGCATCGGCCCGAGCGGCGATGGCGACGGCGGCGACAACCTGCCTGTCCACATCACGGTCGGCATGACCAAGCCCGAGGTCATCCACAAGGTGCAACCCCGCTATACCGAGCTCGGGCGGCGGTCGGGGACCCAGGGGAGCGTGATCGTCGAGGCGATCATCGACGAGAACGGCCGCGTTACCGGCGTGCGGGTGCTGCGCGGTCTGCCGATGGGGCTCGACAAGGCGGCCGTAGAGGCCATCCAGCAGTGGCGTTTCACGCCCGCCAGGCTGTCCGGCAAGCCGGTCAAGGTCTACTTCGTGCTGACGGTCAACTTCACGATCCAGCGGTAGTCTCCACCGCGAGCGTCCTGTCGTCTTCAAAGGTCGCCGCCCCTCCCCTCCGGGCGGCGACCTCGACGCGCATCCTCCTCCAGAGTCGGAGTGGTTCAGTTTGCCTGCGGACTGCGCACGGTCCTGCCCTCCGAAGCCTCACCCCCCGGCCCCCTCTCCCTGACAGGAGAGGGGGAGGAACACATCTGTCTTTTCTTGCTTTTCTCCCCCTCTCCGGTTACGGAGAGGGGGCCGGGGGGTGAGGCTTCGGAGGGCAGGACCGAGGCAGTCCGAGCAACTGAACCAAGGGGGCGCCACCTGGAATCAACTCCTCCCCTCACCTCCACCGCCACCAGCGTCAGGTCGTCGTCGAACGCCGCCGCGCGCCCGGTCCAGGCGGCGACCTCCTCCAGCAGGGCTCCGGCGATTCCCTCCGCGGAGAGGGACGCTCGGCGGGCGAGGAAGTCCCGGAGCCTCTCCTCGCCGAAAGCTTCACCGCCGGGGCCGAGGGCTTCCGGGATGCCGTCCGTGAACAGCAGCAGCCGGTCCCCGGCGTTCAGATCGACGGCAACCTCCTCGTACCCGGCGCGGCGCAGGCGGCCGATCACCGTGCCGCCGAGGGGCAGCTCTTCGACTCGCCCTTCGCGTTTGCGCCAAACGAGCGGCCGTGGATGGCCGGCGCTGGCCGCGGTCAGCCGGCCGGCCTCCAGGTCGAGGAAGACGTAGAGCGCGGTGATGAACTGGTTGCGCAGCTTGCCGTGGAAGATCTGGTTGATGCCGGAGAGGACCTTCGCCGGGCTGTCCGCCTGGCTGGCCTGGGCCGCCACGGCCACTTTGAGCATCGAGGCCACCAGGGCCGCGGGCACGCCATGGCCGGAGACGTCCGCGATCAGGATTCCCACCCGCCGGCCCTCGCCGGGCAGGAAATCGTAAAAATCCCCCGCCACCTCGGAAGCCGGCACGTAGCGCGCGGCGAGGTTGAGACCGTCGATGCGCGGCGGTTCGCCGGGAAGAATCGAGGACTGGATCGTGCGTGCCGTCTCCAGCTCCTGCCGGATCGCGGCGAGCTTTTCCTGGGCACCGAAGACGCGCCGGGCCGCGATGGCTCCGAGGCCGCCGACGAAGAAGAGGAATCCCACCGGCTCCAGGTTCGCCCGCGAGGATATGAACCCCATGCCGCTCAGGTTCTCGTAGAGCGCGAAGACGCCCAGGACGAGGAATCCCGCCCTCAGCAGCCGCAGGTCCGGGCTGCGCTCCCGGCCGGGCGCGAAGAGGTTGGCCAGCGTCACCACCATGGCCACGATCACGAGGATTCTGTACGGTCCGAGCAGCACGCCCGGCGAGGGAGAGACGATCTCCAGCGGAACCGCCAGAACCGCCAGGATCACGAGGAGCTGGCCCAGCCGGTAGAGCGACGACCGCCAGCCCCGGCCGATGACCCGCTCGAAGAAAAGCAGGGCCGGCACGGGCATGAGATAGGTAAGGACGTTGATCAGCTTCTGCCAGGCCAGCTCGGGCGGCGAGAAGAGAATCTCCGCCGCATGGACGTCGCAGAGCAGGCGCACCGCGTAGAGCGAGCACAGGACGGAAAAATAGAGAAGGGTGGGATCGCCGGACCGCCGCCGCGCCAGCGCCACCGCGCCCGCCGCGAGCCCGAACCCCAGCAGCACGAAACCGATCCCCAGAGACGGCAGATCCTGGCGCAACGCCGAAAGCGTCGAAGCTGGCACCGCCTCGGCCGCCCACGCTGGGGTGGCGATGAGCGGCGCGGCCAGGGAGAGGATTCGGGCCGGCCTCATGGGATAAAGTTTCGGGTCAGGCCTCAGACGAGGTCGTTTAGTCAAGAGGGCCCATGATCCAACTCCTGCAGACCAGGAACTTCCGCATCCTGCGGTCCAATTCGGTGGCGCTGCAACCCTATCAGGTTCTGGTAGGGCAGAACGCCACGGGGAAATCGACGTTGCTGGGGGCTCTTCAGTTCATCGGGGATGTCCTTCGGGGCGGTGTCAACTTCGCCGTCGAACGGGTCGCCACCAGCTTGTACGACCTGTGCTTCGATCCGGCGCAACCTGTCGCCCTCGCGGTTGAGATTGCCGTGCCGGAACGGGAAGGTGGAGAGCGACGGCTGCGGTATGAGCTCGAAATCGGGCTCGACTCGGACACCGGGCTCCGCGTCCTCCAGGAGAACCTGTTTATTCTGCCGGATGAGACCCATCACGTCTCGCAGCCTAATCCGTTCCAGGCCAGTCTGTTCGGAGATGAGAGCTTCACTCTGATTCATCACGCGGTGCCTCGGCCATGGAGAAAGGTGGTCAGCAAGACGAAAGAGGGGAGGGATTACTTCCGAGACGAAAAGACCGAATGGAACAACATGTTCCGCTTTGGACCTGACCGGGCGGCACTGGGAAGTCTACCTGAGGACCCGGAGCGCTTTCCTCTGTCCATCGCCGCCAGGAATGCACTTCGCGACGGGATCAGAACGCTTCAGTTGGAAGCCACGCAATTGAGGAGCGCCTCGCCTCCGGGCTCTCCCTCCAAGATGGAGCTCGACGGCTCGAATCTCCCGCATGTAGTACGTTCGTTCATGCAACGTGATCCGGTGCTCTTCCAGCAGTGGGTACAACACGTTGGTACGGCGATCGAGGGACTTGAAGCGATCAAGGTGCGGGAGCGAGAGGAGGATCGACATCTAATTCTGGAAGCGAAATTCAGAGGAGAACATCGTGAGGCCGTGCCGTCCTGGCTGCTTTCGGACGGCACGCTGAGGGTCATGGCGTTGAGCCTGTTGAGCTATGCCGCCACAGAGGCCGATCTGGATACCTATCTAATCGAAGAGCCGGAGAACGGACTCCACCCGTTGGCTATCCAGGTCATGCACGAGGCTCTTTCGAAGCCGCCCGCCAATTCTCAGGTGCTGTGCGCGACGCATTCGCCAATCTTCCTGGCACAGACGGATCTCGATCATGCTCTTGTCTTTCGCCGCGCTCCAGAGGGCTACGCCATCGTTCGCCGCGCCCGTGAGATTCCTCAACTTCAAGATTGGGTTGGACGCGTGAATCTATCGGATCTCTTTGTCACCGGAGTATCAGCGGACGAGTATCTCTTCGCGCTCTGAAAAGGGAAGTGGCTACGGCGAGTATCGCCACCGCAGTCGCCGCATGGTTTCCTCCAGCTTTGGACGAGGATTGAAGATGAGAAGGCGGCCTCTGGGTGTCGTCCTCGGAATGCTCTTTCTTACCCCTGTCCTCGCCGCCGGCGAGGACAAGTCGCTCCATCTCGCCATCGGCGATCCCGCCCGCAAAGACAAGGAGGTCTCCGTCGTCCTCGACGGCGTCACCGACACTCGCAGCGGCGAGGTGATCACCCCGGCGGAGTTGGCGAAACGGCTCGCCGGCGTGCGGCTGGTGCTGGTGGGGGAGAGCCACACCGATATGGGTTTCCACCGCGTCCAGCTCCGCGTCGTCGAGGAACTGGCGCGGGCGGGACGGCCCGTCATCCTCGGCCTGGAGATGTACCCGTACACCGAGCAGCGGTTCCTCGATCAGTGGGTTGACGGTCTGCTCACCGAGGAGGGCTTCCTGCGGCTCTCGCGCTGGTACGAGAACTGGGGCTACAATTGGAACTACTATCGCGACATCTTCCTCTTCGCCCGCGATCACCGCCTGCGGATGTTCGCCGTCAACGCGCCCCGCGACGTGGTCACCGCGGTGCGAAAGAAAGGTTTCAAAGATCTCACGCCGGAAGAGGCCGCGCACATCCCGACCGACATCGACACCGCGAGCGCCGATCACCGCACGCTGTTCAAATCGTATTTCGCGGCGGGAGACCCGCTCCACTCCGGCATGACCGAGGAGCAGTGGGACTCGATGATCTCCGCCCAGGCCACCTGGGACGCCACCATGGCGCACAACGCCGTCAAGGCCCTGCGCGAGCACGGGAGCGGCGAAACGGTGATGGCCGTCCTGGTCGGCTCGGGGCACGTGGCCTACGGCCTCGGCATCCAGCGCCAAGCCGCGCGGGGGTTCGACGGCCGGATTGCGACGGTGATCCCCGTCAACGTGCGCGGCGAGGACGGAGCGGAGGTGAAAGCCGTCCAGGCCTCCTACGCCGATTTCCTCTGGGGCGTGCCGGCGTGGTCCGCACCGCTCTATCCCGCCCTGGGCCTCTCCACGACGCCGGTTGAGAAGGCCCTCAAGGTCCTCTTCGTCTCCGAGAAGACGCCCGCCGAGCGAGCCGGCTTCAAGGTCGGAGATCTCCTCCTCGCCATGGACGGCACGCCCCTGCCCGACAAGGAGACGCTGAACCGCCTGGTGGCCGCGAAGAAATGGGGGGACGAAGCCAGCTTCAGCGTGAAGCGCGGAGCGGAGGCGGTGACGATCGGCGTCGCCTTCCGCCGCTAAAGGCTGTCTCCGTGAGATGGCACTGCCATCCCTTCACGGCGGAGGCACTCCCGGGAGACCTGCCTCCGGCGACAAGGCCAGGGAAGCGGAGTTCCTGAAGAGCGCGGCCGTCGCCGAGAGGAAACTGTCCTACGACGAGCCGCCGCCGTGGATCATCGTCTCGGAGGGGCGCTACCCGGCCAAGGCCGGAACGGACTGAGGGGGGCGATCAACTCTGGGGTGGGCACGCATCAGGCCCGACGAGTCGCCGCACCGGCCCCACAGAGGAGAAGCTCAGCATCCCCCTGGGGGAAGAGGGCTTTCCCCCCAGGGGAAGCTGCCGTAGACCCGGGGGAAGCTCAGCATCCCCCTGGGGAAGTGGGCTTTCCCCCAGGGGAAGCTGCCGTAGACCTGGGGGAAGCTCAGCATCTCCCTGGGGGAAGAAGGCTTTCCCCCCAGGGGAAGCTGCCGTAGACCTGGGGGAAGCTCAGCATCTCCCTGGGGGAAGAAGGCTTTCCCCCCAGGGGAAGCTGCCGTAGACCTGGGGGAAGCTCAGCATCCCCCTGGGGGAAGAAGGCTTTCCCCCAGGGGAAGCTGCCATAGACCTGGGGGAAGCTCAGCATCCCCCTGGGGAAGTGGGCTTTCCCCCTAGGGGAAGCTGCCGTAGACCCGGGGGAAGCTCAGCATCCCCCTGGGGAAGTGGGCTTTCCCCCCAAGGGAAGCTGCCGTAGACCAGCGGTTCGCTCGCGTGGAGCGGCGTTGCGTCCCGTCTCGAAGAGCTCATCGTCCTTTAACCTCACCTTGTACGCATGTGTCTTCCGTTGTGGCGGCAGATTGCTGACTGCTGGCTGTGCTCATACCTCCTCCTTGTCTTGCGGAACGGTTGTCTTTACTTCGAATCCTTCAATTCGGAACACGTGAGGGTCTGGTCCATCGGCGCGATGCTCCTCGGGCGCCTGATATAGTCTTGGCCCTGAGGAAGGATGGGACTCATGCTGACGCTGATCCGTGGCAGGACCACTCGATAACTCGACCGGCACGGCTTCCATGAGCTCATCGCCCCTGCCGAGGGGGTGGTGATCGACATCGGGACCGGGAATGGTCTCTATGTCTACCAGTCCGCCCGACGCAATCCGGGGAAGTTCTACATCGGGGTGGACGCCAGCCCGCGGCCTCTGGAGAAGGTGTCCGAGAAGATCCACCGGAAACCTTCGAAGGGCGGCCTGCCGAACGCCCTGTTCGTCCAGGCAGCGGCTGAGGACCTCCCGGCCGAGCTGGACGGCGTCGCCGCCGAAGTGCACATCCACTTCCCCTGGGGCAGCCTGCTGCGGGCCGTGGCCACGGGGGACGGGGTCGTGCTGCAGAACCTGCGGCGGATCTGCTCGCCCGGGGCTCTGTTGAAGGTGATCCTCGGGCTCGACCCTGACCGCGATCGTACCGAGATGACGCGCCTCGGGCTAGAGCCTCTGTCCGTAACGGCCATCGATTCCATCCTCACGCCCAAGTACAGAGAAGCGGGGTTCGAGGTGCTGGAGAGAGGAGCGCTGCCGGAGGGAGATTGGCCGCTCCTCCAGACTTCCTGGGCCAAGCGGCTGAGAGGCAACGCCGGCCGCTCCGTGCTCTACATCATCGCTCGGGCGACGGTGCCCCCTGAGCTTCCCAGCGTAGGCGTCTGTAGTACCTTCTGTGGTGTGCAAGGCGCCATTCACAAAGAGGGTCGAGTCGCCCTTGTTCGTCATGCCCGCTCTTCCCACGTCCACGCCGGCTGGATCACCGCCAGTGGCTTCCGAGCGTGGCGTGAGGCCTATGAAGCCGCAGGTATCCGCGAAGACGAGCGCGTTCCTGCCCCTCTCGAGCAACTGGTGGGTCGTGCCGACCTCGTGTTCTCCAGCGACGCTCCCCGTGCCGTCGCCTCGGCGCGCCTGCTGGCGCCCGGGCGCGAGATCGTCGTCTCTCCTCTGTTAGGGGAGCTCGATCTCGAAGGCCCCTCTCTCGGCGGGCTTCGTCTCCCGCTCGCCGCATGGGCAATCGCAGTCGGTGGGCGAGCCCTGGTCTTGACCCTCCGCCGGCAGTATCCATCCGCGGCAGAGGCGGCTCGCGTCAACGACGCAGCGGCCTGGCTGGAAGAGCTCGCCGCGCCACACTCCCTGATCGTCGCCGTCACCCACGCGTCGTTTCGACGGCGGCTATCCACTCGACTCGTGCAAACGGGCTGGCAGGCCGAACCAGGCCGACGCTCGCTGCAGCACTGGAGCACGTGGCTCTTCAGACGGCCCTTCGAAGGATCTCGCTGGGAACGAGATCGTCTCCTATAATGACGACCGGATGATCGGGCAACCACAGAAGCCTACGGGTCGAGCGGACGGAAACCGCCAAAAGCGCGGTTCCGCCCTCATTCGGCGTTGGATTGCGCCATGAGCAAAATAGTCTCTTTCCATGAAGTCGACGTCCACATAGAGGGCGACGGCGCTGAAACCATCTTCATGGTTCACGGCTGGCCGGACACTTACCGGCTGTGGGATGCACAAGTGCAGTTCTTCAAGGACCGCTATCGCTGCGTTCGTTTCACGCTGCCTGGATTCGACGCTGCCCATGCAAGGCGGGCTCATTCACTCGACGAGCTCACCAGCTTTTTCAAGGAGCTCATCGAGCACGTCGCCCCCAGGCAGAAAGTGATTCTGATGCTGCACGATTGGGGTTGCGTATTCGGCTACGAGTTCTATATGCGCAATCCGCAAATGGTCTCGAAGATCATCGGCGTGGACATTGGCGACAAGACCTCGCTGCAGCAATCGCGGACACTCCGAGAAACGATGATGATGCTGACGTATCAAGGCTGGTTGGCGTTGGCGTGGGTGCTTGGCGGACGAATCGGCGATTGGATGACGCGCTCTACGGCGCGCGTGCTTGGCTGTCCCGCGCCTCAGGCCGACGTGGGATCGCGGATGACGTATCCGTATTTCATGCACTGGTTCGGCGGCCGGAAGTCCTATCGCCAGCAGGCACAGCAGTTCATTCCGTCTTGTCCTCTCCTGTTCATCTACGGCAGCCGCAAGCCGGTCATGTTTCACGCGAAGACGTGGGCGGATGGTCTGCTGGCGAGCAAAAACAACCGGGTGGAGGAATTCGACACAGGCCACTGGGTAATGTCCGGGGAGCCCGATCGCTTTAACAAAGTCGTGGACGACTGGCTCTCAGCGCCGGCGCCATGAAGCTCGGGACAAACTTTCACGGGAGGACTTTCATTCGGTGCGTAGCTCCGCCGGGCCGGGACCGCGACGTCGGAGGTTGTGATGGACCGAAGCGAGCTCGCCGCTCAGGATACGTGGCGGAACCGGCTCGCCTGTGCGGGCGATTGCCGTCTTCGAGCGGTCGTTCGAGAAGTAGGGACATCGATCAAGGATATTGCCAATGGCATCCAGATCACGGCGGTTCATAGCAGTCCTTTTCGCGCTGGCCGTGCTGTGCGTGGATGGGTTCGGCGAGACGGCGCAGCCTCCGGTCACGGACGCGGTCTTTCTGATCGGCGACGCGGGTCTGCGCGGCGCCACGGACCAGGTTCTCGCCGCGCTGCACGACGAGGTCGCGGGAGCCTCGGCGGCGCTGGGGCCGGGCCATGTCTCGGTGGTTTTCCTCGGCGACAACATCTATGAAAGGGGCCTGCCGGACGAGGACGGAACGGCGAGCTTCAAGTCGGCGTTCGCCCGTCTCGAGGCGCAGGTGAAAAGTGCGAATGTGAATCCCGGCGTCAGGGTTTACTTCGTTCCCGGAAACCACGACTGGGACGACCAGGGAGCACGGGGATTGGCGCGGATCAGGCGACAGACCCGGGAGCTCGGGAGGTTCGGTGGCAACGTCGCGATGCTGCCGGGAAACGGCTGCCCGGGTCCATCCGTGAGGACGGCTGGCGCCCGGCTTCAGATCATCTTTCTCGACACGCAATGGTGGCTGCACAGGTTCGAGCGGCCGTCGGCGGGGGACTGTGCTCCGGGCACGGAGAAGGGTGTCACCACGGCGATCGGGCAGGCCCTCTCCAGCGCCGGCGAGCGGTTGTCCATCGTCGTCGCCCATCATCCCTTGATCAGCGGCGGCCCGCACGGAACGGATCGCCGGCCGCGGGCGAATGAACAGGATCAGGACAGCGCCAGGAACCGGCATATGCGAACGGAGCTGATCCGTGCTCTCGAGGCCTCGAAGCCCATGGCGTGGGTGTCCGGGCACGAGCACACGCTCGAAGTCCTCGAGGGCGTTGGCGCGCGATACCTTCTGGTGAGCGGCGCCGGCAACTACGGCCACACCGACCCCGCCACCCCGGACCCGAAGCGTGGAGAGTGGCTTTTCCCTTCTGTGAGATGGGAGCCCACCGGTGGCTACATGCGGCTGGATATTCCAGCCGCGGGCGCGCCGAAAGTGTCCGTCATCACCGTCGACAGGAACAAGGCGCGCAAGACGGTGTTCTCCAAGGTCCTGACCTCGCCATAGCGCCACGGCCGCAAGGTCATTCCGGAGAGAACATCCAAACGTGAGGTCGAGAAAGCACCTCCGCCTCCTTCCCTGGAGCTACGGGTCTGATATAGGATCGTTGTCAATCCGTGAAGGCTCCAACGGGTGGTCTTCCTGGCGAGCTCGAACCTTCTGGCGGGTCAAGCTCGACGGATCAGAGCTCACCCAGTTGACGACGACAGACCAGGAACGGGGTGAATTGTGGCCGGCCTTGCCGGCGAAGGTCAACTGAGATGAACGAAGGAGGGAATCGGATGCGAGTCAGGCGTTCGTTGAGTGGGCTCATACTTCTGGTGTTCGTGATCTGCGGCGGCTGCGGTCTGATCGGCGGACCGGAGGGTACGTATACGATCGATCGGGAGCGGACGAGAGCTGGAGTCGAGCGTTATGCCGTGCAAACGGTGGCTCAGATCGTCGGCGAAGAGAAAGCCAAGAGCGAAGAATTCGCGCCGATGCGGCAGAAGATGCAGGAGGAGGCTGGCACGATCGTCGATCAGATTTCGATCGAGCTTCACCTGGAGCGGGGAGGCAAATTCCACGGCGAGTCCAAAGTCGCCGAGGAGACGGAGAGCGTCGAGGGAACCTGGACGCTCAGCGGCGACAAGCTGGAGATGACGACGGTCAGCAAGAACGGCAAGCCGCTGTCCTCACCGAAGACCGAAGCCCTTCACTATGAGGATGGGCGGCTCAGCTACCAGGACGCGGAGGTGCCCTTCCCGTTCCTGGTTCTGTCGAAGGCGGTATAGGCCGGGAGGCGGCCCTCCGCGGAGCTACGACTTCGCCGCGCGGGCCTCGAAGATCTCGACGATGTCTCGCCGCTGGAAAAATTCGGCCCAGCCGAGCGCGTCGCTGTCGTGTTTGCTGTCGCAGATGTGCGGGTCGGCGCCGGCTTCCAGGAGCAGGCGCACGACGTCCGCGTGACCGCCGAGGACGGCAAGGTGCAGCGGGGTCACCTCGGAGTCCCAATGGCTCCAGCAAGCGTTGGGGTCCGCGCCGTGGTCGAGCAGCCATTTCACGGCCGCAACGTCATGCCGCTTGGCCATCAAGTGCAGCACGCCGTGGCTCGCGCCGTCGGGCTCGATCACGCTGCGGCCATCGCCCGCGAGCCGCTCGGCTGACTCCCAGTCGCCCAGGGCCAGTGCCGTAAAGAGGTCCATCCTGCCGCTTTTGGCGATCCTCTCCATCACGCGGCGGTCGATGTCGGGCGACGTCGCGTAGGCCGCCGCCGGATAGCCCGTGCCATCGCGCCCCAGCGGGTCGGCGCCCAGCTCCAACAGCAGCTCCACCATCTGCGGACGATTCTCCCGCACGGCGAAGTGCAGCGGCAGTGGATAGTCCTCGTTGTGGCTCATCGGTCGGCTCAACGCCGCCGGATCGGCGGCGACGATGCGGCGGGCTTCGTCTGCGAGGTTCATCGAGATCGCCGAGAAGATGTGGTGCCGCGCGCCGCGGCTGACGAGAAAATCCGCGACGGCGCGATGCGCGTCGTCGTCGCATCCGTCCCAGGAGGTGGCCCAACCGATGACCTCGAGCTCGTGGTCGTCGCCGTGCCCGACGACGTCGCCGCCCGCGTCGGCCAGCCGGCGCACGACGTCCAGGTGACCGCCCGCCGCGGCCCAGTGCATCGCATAGGTGTTGTCACCCTTCTCGCGGGCGTTCACGTCCAGGCCGCGCTTCAGCAGCAGGTCCACGGCCGCCAGGTGTCCGTTCCGCGCCGCGACGTGCAGCAGCGTGTGCTTGTACGGCTGATCGCGGACGTGCAGCTTGTCCGGATATTCGTCGAGCAGAGCGGCCAGGGCGCCGGCGTCGCCGTTCTGCGCCGCCTCGAACAGTCGGCCGTCCACCGTCACCAATGGCTCTCCTCCTACGGCGCGCTCGGGCTCGCCTCGCTTTTCGGTTTCCGCAAATCGGCCCGCAGGAAGTCGAGCTCGGCGGCGGGGATGGTCTCGAAGGCGCCGAACTTCTGTTGCAGCGCGGCGGAGAAGGCGGCGGCGTTGCCCGCCAGCACGATCACCATGCCGTCCGGGTGGATCCGTTCGCGGGCAAAGCGCTGGACGTCGGCCGGGCTGACCTGTGAGATCCGGTCGTTGTAGCTCTCGAGGAACTCCCGGCCATAGCCGTACCTCATGGCCTCGAGCACCTTGCCGGCGATGCCGTCCGCCGTCTCGATCTCCAGCGGAAAGGCGCCGGTGATGTAGGTCTTGGCGGCGGCGAGCTCGGTCTCGGGAACGGCTGCCTTCTGCATGCCGCGGAGCACCTCCAGGGCCAGCTCCAGGGCTTCCACGGTGGTCTCGGTCTTGGTGAACGTCGAAGCCTGGAACCAGCCCGGCTGGGTCGGCTCGACGAAGAAGCTGCGGGCGCCGTAGGAGAGACCGCGCTTGCGGCGGATCTCCTCATAGAGCCGCGAGCTGGCATTGCCGCCCACGACGGAGTTGTAGACCTCGGCGGTGTGGAGGTCCGGATCGCGGAAGGCGATCGCGACCTGGCCGAGACGGATTTCGGTCTGGACGGCGTCGGGCTTGTCGATGACGACGATCCGGTTCCCTTGACGGCGGGTCGCCTCGACGGCCGGAATCGCGGCCGTTTCGCCCTTCTGCCAGGCGCCGAAGGCGCGCTCGGCGCGGGCGAAGGCGTCCGCCGGTTTGACGTCTCCCACCACGGCGAAGATGACCTCGTTGGGCACGTAATACCGTTTGTGGAAGGAAGCGAGGTCTTCCCGCGTCAGGCTGCCGAGCGATTCGGGAGTGCCGTCGCCGGGGCGTCCGTAGGGATGATCGCCGAGGACCGCGCGCTCCAGGGCCGCGTCGGCCAGGTAGGCCGCGTCCTGCATCTGGATCTGGAGCCCGCTCAGGGCCTGCCGGCGCCAGCGATCGAGCTCGTCCTGCGGAAAGGTGGGCCGCAGGACGACATCGGACAGCAGCTCGAAGCCGAGATCCAGCTGGTCGGAGGTGACGGCGGCGCTGGGGTAGCCGGACTCGATGCCGGTCGAGGCGCCGAGGTTGCCGCCCACCATGTCGATGGCCTCGGCGATCTGCTGCGCCGAGCGGGTCGTGGTGCCCTTGGTGAGCAGCGCGCTCGTAGCGTTCGCCAAGCCCGCCTTGCCGGCCGGCTCGAAAGTCTTCCCCGCCTTCAGCACCATCTGCAGGGATACCAGCGGCTGCTCGTGCTGCTCGATGACCACGACCCGCAGGCCGTTGGCGAGGGTCTTCTGCTCGAACGAGGGGAAGCGGATGTCCTTGGCCGGCGCCGGCGGCGGCCCGGCCGTTGCGGCGGTGGAAGCCTGCGGTGCCGCGGTGGTTGCGGCCGGAGCCGCCGTCTGGGCGTAGGTCGCGGCGGTGGCGAAGAGGAGCGCTGCGGCAAGGAGGCGGCGTCCGTGGCCTCTCGACCTCACCCCAACCCCTCTCCTAAAGGAGAGGGGCTCAGAGCGTGTTTTCCCCCTCTCCTTTAGGAGAGGGGTTGGGGTGAGGTCGCGCGGGCAAGGACGGTTGGTGATGGATCTGGATGTTCTCATGGCTGCTTACCTCGTGCCTTTCGCCGCCGGGCGCATGGCCTCGGGGAGCATGTAGACCACGGTGCGGTTCTCGGTTTTGAAATACGTCCGCGCCACGCGCTGGATGTCGGCGGCGGTGACCTTCTGATACTCGGCCAGCTCGCGGTTGACCAGCGACAGGTCGCCCCCGATGACGGCGGCATACCCGATGGCGTCCGCCTTGCTCTGCACGGTCTGGCGGCCGAAGACGAGGGCGGAGATGAGCTGGTTCTTGGATTTGGCGAGCTCCTCTGCGGAGACCGCTTCGCTCTGCAGCCGGTCCACTTCGGCGAGCAGCTCCTTTTCGCCGTCCTCCGCCGTCTGGCCCGCCTGCAGAATGGTGTAGAAGAAGAACACGCCGGGGTCCTCGAGGACGACCGCCTGGCCGCCGGCGGCGACGGCGATCTGCTTTTCGTAGACCAGCCGCCGGTAGAGGCGCGAGCTCTCGCCGGAGGAGAGGATGTTGCTCGCCACCTCCAGCGCGTAGACGTCCGGCGTGCCCGCCTCGGGCACGTGATAGGTGAACACCACGGCCGGCAGCGGCGTATTGGGATGGTAGTCGGCGGTGCGGCGCTCCGCCGTCTGCGCGGGCTCCTTGGGAATGTCGCGCGGGATCGGCTTGCTCCCCTTGGGAATGGCGCCGAAATGCCGCTCGATCCACTGCGTCACCTGGCCGGGATCGAAGTCGCCGCCGACCACCAGGGTGGCGTTGTCCGGCACGTAGTAGATGGCGTGGAAGGCGCGCACGTCCTCGATGGTCGCGGCGTCGAGATCCGCCATGCTGCCGATCGGCAGGATCTTGTACGGGTGGGCCACGTAGCTGTTCTCCAGCACCACCTCGAAAAGCCGGCCGAAGGGCGGGTTCTCGATGCGCAGCCGGCGCTCCTCCTTGACCACGTCGCGCTCGGACTTGAAGTTCTCGTCCGAGACGTCGAGCGAGCGCATGCGGTCCGCCTCCATCCAGAGGATCCGCTCCAGGTAGTTGCTGGGGAAGGTCTGGTAGTAGAGGGTGCGGTCGAAGTCGGTGGTGGCGTTGTAGCGGCCGCCGATCGAGGAGATGAAGTTCTTGTGCTCCTCGGGGCCGAGGTTCGCCGAGCCCTTGAACATGATGTGCTCGAAGAGGTGGGCGAAGCCGCTGCGCCCCTTGCGCTCGTCCTTCGAGCCGACGTGGTACCACACCTCGACGGTGGCCACCGGCACGGAGTGGTCCTCATACAGCAGCACCCGCAGCCCGTTGGGCAGCTTGTGTTCCTTGACCTCCAGCTTCGGCGGCGTCACTTTGAGGGATTCCGCGGCCTTCGCGGGGGCGGTCAGCGCCAGAAGCGCCGCCCCGGCGAGACACGCGATCTTGGTTTTCAGCATCCGCATCTCCTTCGAATGTGGGGGAGAGGGCACACCACCCCGTAGGGTCGTATACGTTTGGAAGCGCCGGGAGTTTAGGTGATGGGCTTCCTCCACGATATCGTACTTCCCATGAACAGATTGTGCCGAATCTGGATTCCGTTTCTCCTCCTTGCGCCCTCCCCGTCGCTCTCCGCGCAGCCGGCGGCGGCCCCTGAGTCTATCCCCGGATCGATCCCGGTTCCGGCGGACGTGGCGGCGGCGCCTGCGGACGCGCAGGTTACGGCCAGCGGGCTCGCCTCCAAGGTTCTCGCTCCCGGAAACGGCGGGGAGCATCCGGTTCCCTCCGACCTGGTCAAGGTTCATTACTCGGGGTGGACGACGGACGGCAAGATGTTCGACTCGTCTTTGGCCAAGGGGGCTGCGGCCACGTTCGAGCTCACCAAGGTGATCCCCGGCTGGACGGAAGGCCTGCAGTTGATGACGGAAGGCGAGGCGCGCCGCTTCTGGATCCCCAAGAAGCTCGCCTACCGCGGCGCCCCGGACAAGCCCGAGGGGATGCTGGTGTTCGAGGTCGAGCTGCTGGAGGTGGTGAAGGAGTAGGGGGTGCCTATTCGGAGATCGGTAAGCGTCTTATCCGGATCCTCGCGGACTCGAAGACCACGACTGCACCTCGCTTGAGGTCGGGCTCGATGGCGAGGAGATTGCCGAGGATTGGCACTGGTCCATTTTGCCCAGAGTCTCAGGGGCTCACTTGGGGGCAGGCGAACTTCCGTCCCACTTCGCCTATTGACTTTCCTGTATGATGGCTTCTAATCCGGTAAGGCACCTTGGGGAGTGGTGTCTCTGCGACGGCAATCCCCGATTGAACCCCAAGGGATAGTTAGACACTTCAAGAGGAATAGCGAAACCTGCATGCCGCTCTACCCCGACCTCTACGCTTGCGGCATAGCCTACATGCAGCTCTCCTTCCATGTCAGCGATGGACTAGAGACGATTGATGCGTTCTGGGAGCAGCAGGGTCTTAAACGCGGGTCAGCAGAGCGTCTCTTGTTCGCCAGCTACACAAGGT
Organism: Thermoanaerobaculaceae bacterium; assembly: GCA_963778565.1. GTDB lineage: Bacteria > Acidobacteriota > Thermoanaerobaculia > Multivoradales > UBA5704 > DATARR01. The sequence goes on from CAVZUZ010000013.1 coordinate 99,399, forward strand.
CAGGCAAGCCGCATACGGTTTGGCTTCAGTGGATGCGAAATCACATACGCTGCGCCGATGTGCATCTGGGGCTAGAGGCGCGCAGGCCGTCAAGCATGTGGCCGGGCCGTCCACTGAAACTGTATCGCCTTCGAGAGGCCGCACTGCGTAAGTTTCTCGCTTTGATTCAGAATGTGGAGGTGCCCCAAGGCATACTCGCACGATACGCATATCCCTGGGATAAGAGCCTAGATGCGATGCTTCACCTGCCACCCAATACTCGGGCCACAAGCCTTTCCATGGATGTGCTTGATGAGAATGGGCGACCGGCGATGAATCTTACCTATGAGCGGCGCGGTATGGAGTGGCTGGCGGTCGTGGTGCCCGCTGGACGCTATCAATTTGATTCCGAGCCGGTAACGAATGACTTTTTTAGAGATCCTTATGATGTGGCTTGTATTCTTGGAGAATCCTTGCGGAAAGGGCGATTGGAGCCATCATGAGCAATGTTACCAGATTTCCAGGCCAGCGGCCGGATCAGTACCTGGATCACCCTGAGGATTCATCAATACCGGAGAAACCAGATCCCGAGAAGCTCCAAAGGCTTCTTGGACAGTTGGTTGACGCTCTAACTCCTCTGGCCGGGAGGCGTGGGGATCAGGAAATTCGGATTCGCAACTTCCGCAGCGAAAAGTACGCGTTGGTGGACGATCTTATTATTCTACTTGAGGAGCGCGGCGGCGGGCAATATGTTGCCACTTCTTATGACACCGGGCAATACGGTCATGGATATAGTCCTGATACCGCGATCCAGCACCTTTGTTCTGTGTTAGATGATTATTATGACTTGCTGCTCGAAGATGAGGGACGCTTAAGTCCACGACTCAACGCCCATCTACGCTATCTTCGCTCTATTCTTCGAACGCGCGAATGATTACCAAGCAAGAAGCAGGGAGGGTGGTGCGGAAGTTTCGGATGCAGGAGCGCAAGGGAAAGGAATTGTTCTACAAATTCGTGTGGAAGGGAAGGACGATACTTACCACCGCCATTCCCAAGGGCAAAGGGCCGCTCAATTGTAGAGGTGACTTTCGGAAACAGTTAACCCTGAATGAAGAGCAACTCGCGGAGGCAGTGAAATGCCCATTCAAACGGGCGGAGCTAGTCGCGCATCTCAAGGCCATAGGCGAGATTCCAGAAGACGAGGAAGATGACGACTAATCGAGCTGTTTTTTCCATCGCGCCGCCGCCTTGGGCGGGAAGGGCTCCGGCTTCTCGGCGGGCGGTTCCAGGTGGGCCGCTTTCTGGCCCACCTGGAAGGCGATCTGCGTGAAGTCGAGCTTGGCCTTCTTGCTCATCGCGGTCAGTATCTCACAGGCGTAGCAGGGAGGACGGGGGCGGGATTCCCGGACGGTTCGGCGCCTCCCCGCCGAACCGGACTCCCAGCTTCTTGAGGAAGCTCGAAGGGCGGAACGCCGACGACGCCGAGGACGTCCCCCTCCGGACAGGCCTTGACGCAGGCGCCGCAGCCGATGCAGCGGCTCGGGTGAGGAGGAGAGCCCTCTTCATTCCACCCATCCCCCCCCACCCATAACCGGTCAGGATGGCCACCGTCACATGCATGACCAGGAAGACGTACATGACGATGGCGAACGGCTTGTGGATCACGTGCCAGTGGTGGAACAGCTCCTGGAGCCGGCTCCACAGGATCAGGCGGCGATGGAGGAGCGCCTTCTGGCGGGCCGTCCGCGTCAGCTCGCCGGAGCCTCGATGATGACGGCGGAAGCGCCGCAGCCGCCGGGCTTGAGCGTCCAGTACCCCTCGTGGCGGGGGCGCTCGATCAGCGGCGTCGAGTAGTACGAGCGCCCCGCCCAGGCGAAGTAGAGGATGACGCTCAGCGCCACGGCGCCAAGGCTTACTTCGTCCACTCCAACAACTTCGAGATCTACGCGCTGGGAGGTTCCGGTATCTTCAGGGTCTCGGCCGAAGGGGAGGATGAGGCCCTTACGACGGTGCACCTCGGGATCGGCGGCGAGATCGGCCTCGGCCGGCGGGCGTACCTGCGGCCGGAGGTACGCAGCCGCTGGGACGCCGACGAGCTCAGGTTCGAGGACGGCATCGTGGATTACTCGCTGGGGCTGGGTTTGCGGTTCTGAGGTTCAAGACCGGGGCCTTGCCTATACTCCCCCCGTATGCGCAAGGCTCCGCCGCCTCCCGATCCCGAGAATGGTATGTGGCAGGGGCGGTCCGTCGCGCGGCGCTTCGTCTCGCCGGACGGCCTGACCGTGCTCGTCGGCCGCACGGCCGAGGACAACGACGTGCTGACCCTGAAGTTGGCGAGCCCGCGCGACTTCTGGCTGCACGTCGCCGCCGGATCGGGCTCGCACGTGGTGGTGCGCAATCCCGAAGGGCTCGAGCGCATGCCGAAGGAGACCGAGCAGCTCGCGGCCTCGCTCGCGGCCGGCTACAGCAAGGCGAGGAAGGGCGGGCGGGTGGCCGTCCACGTCTGCCGCTGTGAGGACGTGAGCAAGCCGCGGGGTTTCCCGCCTGGCAAGGTGCTGCTCGACCGTTTCAAGAGCGTGCAGGTGTCGCCCTGGAGGCCGGATGTGTTGTAGGGGCGGCCACATAGGGCCGCCCCTACAGCGACTGCAAAATCACCGCGGCGCTGCTGCGCGCCACGTGGCCCGGTGCGTCCACGTTCAGGGCCTTGAGCACGCCGTCCTCGACCACGGCGGCGTAGCGCTGCGAGCGGATGCCCATGCCGAAGGCGCGGGAATCCAGCTCCAGGCCCATGGCGCGGGCGAAGTCGCCGTTGCCGTCGGCCAGGAGGACGATCTTGTCGCCGACCGCGTGATGCTTGAACCAGGCGTCCAGCACCTCGATGTCGTTGACCGCCGTGCAGGCCACCTCATCGGCGCCGCGGGATCTGAGGTGATCGGCGAGCTCGATGAAGCCCGGCAGGTGATGGTCGGAGCAGACGGAGGTGAAAGCGCCCGGGACGGCGAAGAGCACCGTTTTCTTCCCGCTGAAGAAGTCCTCCGTCCCTACGTCCTCGAATTTGCCCTCGCGAATCGTCTGCAGCTTCACGTTGGGGACCTTGTCACCGACCTGGATTGGCATCGAGGCTTTCCTTTCGCCGGCAAAGCCCCATCTTAGCAGGCGCGGGAGAGCTAGATTTCTGTCACCTGATCCTCTTCACGGTACATCTGCTCCCGCGCGGAGCCGCGAGGAAAGAGCAGGGCCACGCCCAGGCTCGTCACGGCGAGGACCGCGAAGGCAATGAAGACCGCCTGTAACCCATGGAGCAGCGCCGACGTGAGGTGTTGGAGGGTCGCGGGGTCGATGCGGGCGCGCAGCGACGGCTCGAGGACGGCGTTGCCGTCGGCGCCGGGACCGGCGATCGCTTGCATGCGGGCGTTCAGGAGGGCGCCGAGAGCCGCCACGGCGACGGCGCCGCCGATGTTGCGGAAGAACTGGACCGAGCTGGTGGCGACCCCTCGCCGCTGCCACGGCACGGCGGTCTGCACACCCAAGAGGTAGGGCATCGAAGCGAGGCCGAGACCGAGGCCGAAGATCAGCATGGCGACCATGATCTCCAGGCGGGTGGTGGCGGCTCCGGCACGGACGAGCAGCAGGGAGCCGGCGACGGCGAACGACGCGCCGCCGACCGCCATCGCGCGATAGCCCACCCGCATCAGCATCCGGCCGGCCAGGGTCGAAGCGATCGGCCAGCCGAGCAGGATGGGGGCTAGGATCGTGCCGGCGTCGACCGCCGTGCCGCCGAGCACCCCCTGGCCGAACATCGGCACGTAGGCGGTGATGGAGAAGAGGAGCGCTCCGAGCAGGACGTTGCCGGCGCTCGCCACCGCGATCAGCCGGTTCCGGAAGAGATCGAGCGGCAGCATCGGCTCGGGAGCCCGGCGCTCCTGCCAGAAGAAGACGGCGAGACCCACGGCCGAGCCGGCCAGGAGAGCGAGGGTGCGGGGATCTCCCCAACCCCAGCTCTCCGGGCCTTCGATCAGCGCCAGCAACAGGAGGGTGACCGCCGCCGTCAGGCTGAGGGTGCCCAGGATGTCCAGGCGGTGCTCCGTGCGCTTCCGCTCCTCGTGCAGCCAGCGATGGAACATCCAGGCCGAGACGAGGCCGAAGGGGACGTTGAGGTAGAAGATCCAGCGCCAGGAGAGGGCGTCCGTGATCAGGCCCCCCAGCAACGGACCGACCAGGCTGGCCAGCGCCCAGACGGCGGAGAAGGCCCCCTGGACGCGTCCTCGCTCCTCCAGCCTGTAGATGTCTCCGATGACGGTGATGGCCACGGGCATCACGCCGCCCGCGCCGAGGCCCTGAATGGCACGGAAGACGATCAGTTGGGCGAAGGAGCTCGCCAGCCCGCAGAGCGCCGAGCCCAGCAGGAAAAGGAACACCGCCGCCTGGTAGGTGCGTTTGCGGCCGTAGAGATCCGCGAGCTTGCCGAACAGCGGCACGGTGGTGGTGGAGGTCAGCAGGTAGACGGAGAAGACCCAACTGTAGCGCGATACCCCGCCAAGCTCGCCGACCGCCGTGGGCACTGCCGCGGCCACGGCGGTCGCCTCCAGAGCGGCGAGGAACATCCCCAGGAGGATGGCGCCGGTGACCAGTCTTCGTTCGCGTCCGGGTTGCAAGGCGATTCCTATGGGAGCCGATCGCCGTATGGGGCCGGCGCGGCGGGATTCTATATTCAATATTCACCCATCGCGGTTTGGTGCTCGGGGGCGGCGCGCGTATACTCCCGCGCGGAGAAAAAACATGAATCAGAGAGCCCGCTTCCTCGTCTTCTTCGTCCCGTTGCTCGCTTTGGGAACGGCCGCCGTTTCCCTCGGGCAGCACGACCATGGAACGGCTCTCCAGGGCGCCTCGGCCGCGGGCGGGGAAGGCACGGTTCTCGACGTGCCGCCGGTCGACGTCGGAGCCCAGACCCTCGCGGCGCGCGAGCGGGGACAGCGGGCGACGGTGGAGAAGTTCCGCGTGCCCATCGACTTCCGCTTCACCGACCGCCTCCAGGAGAGCGGTATCACCTTCGTCCACCGGATCGTGGACGACGCCGGGAAGACCTACAAGCCGGCCCATTACGACCACGGCAACGGCATCGCCGGGGCGGACGTGGACGGCGACGGGCGCGTCGATCTCTATTTCACCAACCAGATGGGCGGCAACGAGCTGTGGCGCAACCTGGGCGATGGAAAATTCCGCAATATCACCGCCGAGGCCGGCGTCGGGCTGGCCGATCGGGTCTCGGTGTCCGCCAGCTTCGCCGATATCGACAACGACGGCGATCAGGATCTTTACGTGACGACCGTCCGCATGGGCAACGCCCTGTTCCAGAACGACGGCAAGGGACGCTTCCGCGACATCTCCAAGGAGGCCGGCGTGGACTATGTCGGCCACTCCTCGGGGGCGGTGTTCCTCGACTATGACCGTGACGGGCGCCTCGACCTCTTCCTGGTCAACGTCGGCAAGTACACCGGCGAGACGAAGGGGCGGGGCGGCTTTTACATCTCCTATGAAGACGCCTTCACCGGCCATCTCAAACCCGAGCGCACGGAGCGCAGCGTGCTGTATCGCAACCGGGGAGGGAACCGCTTCGAGGACGTTTCCGCCGCCATGGGGCTCGTCGACGGCTCGTGGAGCGGCGATGCGAGCCTCACCGACTTCAATCAGGACGGCTATCCCGACCTGTACGTCCTCAACATGCAGGGGGACAACCACTACTGGGAGAACCAGGGAGGCAAGCGGTTCGTGGACCGCACGCCCGAGGTCTTCCCCAAGACGCCCTGGGGGGCCATGGGGATCAAGGCGTTCGACTACGACAACGACGGCGACCTGGACCTCTTCCTGACCGACATGCACTCGGACATGGTCAAGGACATCGCCCCCCAGGACGAGAAGATCAAGTTCCTCTACCAGGGAGCCGAGAAGTTCTTCGACCGCCCGGAGAACAACATCTTCGGCAACGCCTTCTACAAGAACCAGGGCGACGGCACGTTCAAGGAAGCCTCGGATGAAGTATGGCTGGAGAACTACTGGCCCTGGGGCCTGAGCGTGGCCGACCTCAACGCGGACGGCTGGCAGGACATCCTGATCACTTCCAGCATGAACTTTCCCTATCGCTACGGTGTCAACTCGCTGATGATCAACAACCAGGGGGCAGGATTTCTCGACAGCGAGTTCCTGCTCGGAATCGAGCCGCGCCGCGGCGGGTTGACCCGTAAGCCCTGGTTCACCCTCGACTGTGCGGCAGAGGACAAGGCCCATCCGCTCTGCAAGGGGCAGACCGGCCGCGTCACCGTCACCGGCACGCTCGGCAGCCGCTCCTCCTTGATCTTCGACTTCGAAGGCGACGGCGACCTGGACATCGTCACCCAGGAGTTCAACTCCGAGCCGCAGGTCTTCGTGAGCGACCTGGCGCAGAAGCGGAAGGTCAATTTCCTGCAGGTCCGCCTCGCCGGCAAGGAATCGAACCGCAACGGCCTCGGCGCCACGGTGCGGGTGCACGCCGGGGGGAAGACGTACACGCAGGTCCAGGACGGCGCCTCGGGCTACCTGTCGCACAGCATTCTGCCGCTCTATTTCGGGCTCGGGGAGGCGGCGCGGGCCGAGCGCGTCGAGGTGCTCTGGCCCTCCGGCCGCAAGCAGACGGTCGCCGGTCCCATCGAAGCCGGCCGGACCCTCGACATCACGGAAGAGGCGTCCCAGAGATAGAAGGATGCGCAGGCTGTTCCGCGCGCTTCTGTTCCTCCCTCTCCTTATCTTGCCGGCGGCCTCTCCGGCGGCCCAGGAAGAGGAGCTTTTCGTGGATCGGGCCAAGGAGTTGGGCGTGGATTTCGTCCACGCCAACGGTATGACCGGCCAGCTCTACATGCCCGAGATCATGGGGGCCGGCGTCGCGACGTTCGACTACGACAACGACGGCGACCTGGACCTGTTCTTCGTCCAGAGCGGCCCGCTCGGCCCGAAGGCGGTCCAACCCGCCGGAGGGACCGCGGCCAACCACCGCCTCTACCGCAACGATCTCGCGGTAGGGCCCAAGGGCGAACGTTCACTGCGCTTCACGGACGTGACCGCGGAGAGCGGCCTTCGCCTGGGCAGCTACGGCATGGGGGTGGCGGCCGGCGATTTCGACAACGACGGCTGGACCGACCTTTACGTCACGGCCCTGGGCGGCAACCAGCTCTGGCGCAATCTCGCGGGCCGCGGTTTCGCGGACGTCACGGCCAAGGCCGGGGCCGACGATCCGCGCTGGAGCGTGCCCGCGGCATTCGTCGACTATGACCGTGACGGCTGGCTCGACCTCTACGTGGGCAACTACCTGAAGTTCTCGTTCGAGACCCACAAGCCCTGCCCGACCCCGGCCGGAGCGCCGGACTACTGCGGTCCGGTGCCGGCCGACGCGGTGCCCGACCGCCTCCTCCACAACCGCAAGGACGGCACCTTCGAGGACGTGACCGCCAAGGCAGGGATCGCCGCCGCGGACGGCCCGGCGCTCGGGCTGAGCACGGCGGATTTCAACCGCGACGGCTGGCTCGACATCTTCGTGGCCGACGACGAGACCCCCAACCTGCTCTGGATGAACCAGCGCAACGGCACCTTCAAGGACGACGCGCTGCTCGCCGGCGCCGGCGTCAGCGGCGAGGGGCGGCCGCAGGCCAGTATGGGGGTGGACGCCGGCGACTACGACGGCGACGGCGACGAGGATCTGGTGAAGGACAACCTGACGGGAGAGGGCAACACCCTCTACCGCAACGACGGCACCGGCCTCTTCGAGGACGTCTCGCTGGCGAGCGGCCTCCAGACCCCCTCCTGGAAGCTCACCGGGTTCGGCGCCGCCTGGTTCGACTACGACAACGATACGCGGCTCGACCTGCTGACGGTCAACGGCGCGGTCAAGAGGATGGAGGATCAGGTGCGGGCCGGGGATCCCCTGCCGTTGAAGCAGGAGAAGCAGCTCTTTCACAACCTGGGAAACGGCCGCTTCGAGGAGATCGGCAAGCGCGCCGGGGCCGCCTTCGCGCTCCTCGAGGTGGGCCGCGGCGCCGCTTTCGGCGACCTCGACGACGACGGCGACACGGACGTGGTGGTGAGCAACAACAACGGTCCGGCCCGGGTGCTGATCAACCAGGTCGGCAGCCGCCAGCCCTGGGTGGGGCTGCGCCTGGTCACCGGCCAGCCCGGCCAGGGATCGGGACGCCCTGGGGGCCCGGGTGGAGCTGCGGCGTCCGGGTAAGCCGTCGCTGTGGCGGCGGGCGCGCTCGGACGGCAGCTACGCCTCGGCCAACGATCCGCGCGTCCTGGTGGGGTTGGGGGATTCCCCGCGGGTCGACAAGGTCGTGGTCCGCTGGCCGAGCGGCCGGATCGAGGAATGGAAGGACGTCGCGGCGGGGACCTATACGACGCTGCGAGAGGGGAGCGGAATGGCGGCGCCTTGAGAAGGTGTCTCCCTGGGAGCGCCGGCGTCCCCGCCGGCATTCTTACTTCGTTTCTTCGTTTGAATATGAATTCCAAGAAGAGAAAAAAAGAGCCGGCGAGGACGCCGGCGCTCCCAGGGGCGCCCCTCCTCTCCCTGCTGATCGGGCTGTTCTTCCTCCCGGTCGTCCATGCCCAGCCTCCGGAGCTCCTGCCTGTTCCGCCGGCGGACACCTCGGCGATGGAGCCCGCGGTCCGCGCGCAGATCGAGGCGGAGCGCCGGTCCCTCGCCGAGGCGGAAAAGCGCCTGCCCGCCGGCTCTCCGGAGCTGGCCGAGGCCTACGGCCGGTGCGGCCGGCTCCACGCCCTCTACAAGCTCAACGCCGCCGCCGGAGCCTGCCTCGAGAACGCCGCTCGGCTCGCGCCCGCCGACGTTCGCTGGACCTACTACCTGGGCGCGCTGCTCCAGGCGCTCGGCGACTTCGAGGCGGCGGAAGCCCGCCTCGCGCGGGCTCTGGAGCTCAAGGGGCCCGATGATATGCAGGGAGCCACCCTGATCCGTCTGGGAGAGGTGCGCCTGCAGCTCGGCCGTCCGGACGAGGCTCGCCGCGCGTTCGAGGCCGCGCTCCCTGCCGCCTCCGCGGCGGCCCACTTCGGCCTCGGCCGCGTCGCCCTTGCCGGAGGGGACGCTCAGGCTGCCGCCGGCCACTTCGAGACCGCGCTCGCCAGCCAGCCCGGTGCCTCGGAGGTCCGTTCTCCCCTGGCCATCGCCTACCGCAAGCTGGGGCGGCTCGACGACGCGAGAAAGGCGCTCGCGGGGTACGGCGAAGGGCGGGTGACCTTCCCCGACCCCCTGATGCGAGAGGTCGCCACCCTCAACGCGGGCAGCCGCCACTACGTCACGGCCGGCACGACGGCGCTGCGGGAGAAGCGCTTCGCCGCGGCCGCCGACTCCTTCCGCAAGGCCCTGGAGGTCGATCCCCGGGATGCCACCGCCTGGGCGGATCTCGGCGTGGCGCAGGAGGGGCTGCGCGATCTGGCCGGCGCCGAGGCGAGCTACCGCAAGGCCGTGGAGCTGGAGCCGGCGGACGCCCGCGCCCACCATAACCTGGGTACCCTGCTGGCGGCGCGTGGCGATCGCCAGGAGGGGATCGTGCACCTGGAGTCCGCCGTCCGTCTCGATCCGGAAGCTCCGGGGCGCTCTCTTCAACCTCGGCCAGGCCCTCGCCGAGGCGGGAGAGCCCGCGCGGGCGCTCGATGCCTGGGACCGCCTGCTGAAGCTGTCTCCCCAGGACGCGGTGGCCCGTTTCCAGAGGGCTCAGGCCCTTGCGTCGCTCGGTCGTCACGGCGAAGCCGCAGCCGAGCTCGACGCCGTCATCGCCGCCGCGCCCGGCGAAGTGGCGCCGCGCGCGGCCCGGGCGCAGGTTCTGCTCCTCGCCGGCCGCGACGGGGACGCCCGCGCAAGCCTGGAGGAGGGGCTGGCCCGCCTGCCGCAAAGCGAGGCGCTGGCCCAGCTTCTCGTCAGGGTGCTCGCCTCATCCTCCCGGCCGGAGGTCCGCGACGGCGCCAAGGCCTTGGAGATCGCGCAGCGCCTGCTCGCCGCCGGCTCCAACGCCGATCGGGAGGAAGCGGCAGCGCTCGCCCTCGGTGAGCTGGGCCGCTTCGCCGACGCCGCGGACCACCAGCGCCGGGCCCTGGCGAGCGCCGGGCCGGGCTCGCCGAACCGGCGGCGGCTCGAGCGGTGCCTCGCGTCCTACGAGCGCGGCGAGCCCTGCCGGGCGCCTGGATCGTGATCGAGCAGGGGTGCCTCAGGGCTCTTCCAGGCTCTTCAGGTTGGCCGTCGCCATTTCGTCCCCGGGCTTGACCTCCAGCACCTTGCGCAGCAACTGCCGCGCCTCGTCGTTGCGGTCGACCGTCATCAGCAGCACGGCCAGATCGTTCAGCGCGGCCACGTGGTCCGGTTCAGCCTGGAGGACCTGACGGAAATCTTTCTCCGCGGCGGGAAGCTGGTAGAGGGCCAGCCGTGCGGCTCCCCGCAGGTGGAGGAAGCCGGGATTGCCGGGAGCGGTCTGCAAGGCGGCTTCGGCGGCGTTCAGGGCGTCCTGTGGACGCTTCGCGGCCAGGTGCAGCCGCCCGCGCAGCAACTGGACGGCGGGATTGTCCTGCGGCAGGTCTTTCAGGAGCTCCTCGGCCTCGGCCGGGCGGGCGAGCTCGACCGCGCCGTAGGCCGCCGACAGCCGCACCTCCCGATCGCCCGGATTGGCGAGCGCCCATGGACGCAGCAGTCGATAGCTTTCGGCGATCCGCCCCTGGCTGCCGCGCAAGATCCCCAGCTCGCGGGAGGCGGGAGAGACCGGCGCCTTCGCGACCGCCCGTTCCAGGTAGGCCTCGGCCTTTGCCATCTGGCCCACGGCGCGCGCCGCCCGCGCCGCGTTGTGCAGGATGACCGGGCCGGCCGCGGCGCCGTCGGCGAGAGGCCCGAGGATCGCCAGGGAGTCGTCGGCGCGTCCGGCCTCCAGGTACAGCGCACCCAGTAAGGACAGGGCGGCGGGGTGCGTCCCGGGTTTGCCCCTGAGCGGCTCGAGCACCGCGATGGCACCCTCGAGATCGCCGCCCTGGTACTTCTCGACCGCCTCCTCCACCTGCGGCGGCTGTGCGCCGGGGGCGCCCGGCGGATTCGGTTGTGCGGCGAGGGCGGGAAGTCCCAGGACAAGCAGCAGCGGTAAGACGGAAGCTCGCATGGCTCTCGCTAGTGTACAGCGCCCGTAAAGATACAATCCCGCGCATGTTCCGCCGCCTCGTCGTCCTCCTCGCGCTCGCCGGCGGCGCCGCGGCGCCATCGCAATCCCCAGCGCCGGTATCTACGAGGCCGGCGCCGATCTCCGGGCAGGCCGCGACGCTGCGCAACCTCGGCCTGGCCCAACTGGAGAACGAACGCCTCGCCGAGTCCGCCGAGACCTTCCGCAAGCTCGCGGAGCTCGCGCCGGCCGATCCGCTGCCTTATGCCAATCTCGCCATCGCGGCCCTCCGCCAGCAGAAGAACGACGAGGCGCAGAGCTGGATCGCGAAGGCTCTCGCCAGGGCGCCGGATCGGGCCGACCTGCTGGCGATCGAGGGGGACGTGCTGCAGTGGAGCGGCAAGTCGGAGGAGGCGCTCGCCGCCTACCGGCGTGCCGCCGCCGCGGCGCCGGATCGGGTGGACCTGTACTACTCCCTGTACCGCCAGGCCGCGCAGCTCACCGGACCGGAAGCGGAATCGGCCCTTGCACAGGCCTTGCTGACCCTCGCACGGCTGCGGCCGGAGAACCTGGTCGTCCTCCTCCAGGCCGGCCAAAGGGCCATCGCGGCCGGCGACCGCGCGGCTGCGACGCAGGCCTTTCTGCGCGTCCGCGAGCTGGCCGGCACGGCGTCTCCGGCGGCTGCCGCCGCCATCGGACCGGTGTTGGCGGCGCTGGAATCCGATGAGACAGCGGCGGCCCGGGTGCCGGCGATCCGGCTGGAAAACGTCCTCAAGCCGACCGGCCCCTACCAGCAAAGCCTGCGGGAGCTGTCGCCCGGCGTCCTCGGCCTTCCCGTCGAGCGGTTCGCGGCGGAACCGCCGCCGGCCACCTTCGGCGATCCGCTGCCGGTGCGTTTCCAGGCCGCCGCGCTCGCGACGGGAGCGGCCTCGGGCGGAGCATTGGCCCTCGGCGACTTCGACGGCGACGACAAGCCGGACCTCGCGTGGGTGAAGGGCGGCGAAGCGCCGCGGCTGGAGGTTCGCCGCGGCGCCGGCGGCGAACCCGTGGCCGGCCTCGAGGCGCCGGGCATCACCGGCCTGCTGGCGGCCGACCTGGACAACGACGGCCGGACCGACCTCATCGGTTACGGAGGTTCCGGCCGGAGGCGCGCCGCCTTCTGGCGGGGTAGGGGAGATGGCGGCTTCGACGACGCGACCCAGGAAACCGGCCTGGCGAAGGCAGGCGGAGAAGCCGCTGCCGTGCTCGATTTCGACATCGAGGGGGATCTCGATCTGGCCCTGGGCGGCGGCGGGACAGGAGTCGAGCTCTTCCGCAATGCCCTCCAGGGTCCGCTCGAAGCCGTCGGCGACCGGAGCCTGCCGCGGCTGCCGCTCGCCGGCATCCGGGACATCGCGGCGAGCGATCTCGATCGCGACGGCGATCTCGACCTCCTCGTGGCACACGCAAAAGGAATCGCCTGGATCGACAATCAGCGCCAGGGCCGGTTCGCGGACCGCACCACCGCCGGCGGGCTCGGCGGCTCGAGCCCCGTCGAACGCTTGACCAGCGCCGATCTCGACAACGACGGCCTGCCGGACATCATCGCCGCGAGAGCCGCAGGACAAGGCTTCGTCCTCTGGCACAACCTGGGCGGACGCTTCGTTCCCTGGCCGCTATCGGGCCTGCCGGTGGACAGACGGCTCACCTCTCTGCTCGCCTTCGACGCCGACAACGACGGCCGGCTCGATCTCGCCGCCGCCGGTCCGGATGGAATCGTCGTGCTCGGACAGCGGGGACCGATCGCCGCGCCGGTCTTCGAGCCGCTGCCGCTCGCCGGCGCCCCCGTCGAGGTGACCGCGCTGGCCGCCGCCGACCTCGACGGCGACGGCGATCTCGATCTCGTGGCGGCCGGCGGCTCCGGCCTGCATCGCCTGGACAACGCGGGCGGCAATAGGAACCACTGGCTCGACGTGCGCCTGCGTGCCCTGACCCAGGGGAGCGGCAAGAACAACGTCCAGGGGATCGGCTCCGTCGTCGAGGTGCGCGCCGGCAGTGCCTATCAGTTCCGCGAGGCCGCGGGCGCCGTCACCCACTTCGGCCTCGGCTCGCTGAGCCGGCCTGACCTGCTGCGGGTCATCTGGACCAATGGCGTGCCGCAGACCCGGCTCCAGCCGCGGGTGGATCAGCGGGTGGTCGAGGAGCAGCTTCTCAAGGGGAGCTGTCCCTTCCTCTATGCCTGGACCGGCGAGCGCTTCGAATTCGTCACCGATCTGCTCTGGAGCTCGCCCATCGGCCTGCCGGTGGCTCCCGGCATCTGGGCCGGCGCCGATCCGGATGAGCTGGTGCGGGTGGACGGCGCCCGGACGGCGGAGAACCTCTATCGACTGAGAGTCACCGAGGAGCTGTGGGAGGCGGCCTTCTTCGACGCCGTCCGGCTCTGGGTGGTGGACCATCCGGCGGATGTCGAGGTGGCGAGCAGTCTCAAGGTGGAGCCGGGCCGGCGCCAGCCGGTGCGGGTGCTCGCCGCCCGCGATCTCCGCCCGCTCGCCGCCGCCTGGGACGGCGAGGGCGCCGACGTGACGGACCGCGTCCGCGAGCGCGACGACGTCTATGCCTCGGGCTACGAGCCCAGCCCCTATCAAGGAGTAGCCCACGCGTGGACCTTCACGCTCGATCTCGGGGAGGCGCCCGGCGGCCCGGTGCGGCTCCACCTCGACGGCTGGATCTTCCCGGCCGATGCGAGTCTCAATCTCGCCGTGGCGCAGCGGCCCGATCTTCCCAATCTGCCGCCGCGCCTGGAGATGGAGACGGCGAAGGGCTGGAAAGTCCTCATGCCCTCCATGGGCTTCCCGGCGGGAAAGACCAAGACCATGGTGGTGGACACCCCGCCGCTGCCGCCGGGTGTCCGCCGTCTGCGCATCGTCACCTCGCTCTGGCTCGCCTGGGACCGCATCGCCTGGACCCGCCAGCCGGCCGACGGTCTCCCCGTCGTCCGCGCCCGGCTGGCGGCCCGCCGTGCGGACCTCCGCTACCGCGGCTTCTCGCAGCTCATCCGCCAGGCTCCCGGCGCGCCCCACGGTTTCGATTACCGGCAGGTCGCTGCCGAGTCCCCCTGGCTGCCGTTCCCCGGCCGCTACACCCGCTACGGCGACGTGCGGGAGCTGCTGGTGGAAGCGGACGACCGCTCCGTCATCCTGGCTCCCGGCGACGAGATCGCCCTGGAGTTCGACGCCTCGGGGCTTCCTCCGGCCGCCGCGGGATGGACCCGCACCGTCTTTCTGCAGAGCCAGGGTTGGGACAAGGACGCGGACCGCAACACCTACGAGGCCCAGCGGATGGAGCCGCTGCCCTTCCGCGCCATGAAGAGCTATGGCGAGCCGTTCCCCGACACGCCACGGCTGCGCGAGTATGTGGAGAGGTGGTTGACGCGGGAGCTACGCTGATTCGCTCTTGCCGAGGCTTTGTTCACCCGCCGGGCCCCGCGCCCGCAGCAGGAACTCCCCGGCCAGCAACCTGTAGGCCTCGGCGCCCGTGGCATGGCCGTCGTACTGGAAGATCGTCTTGCCGAAGGCGGGGGCTTCGGCGAGGCGGTTGTTGACGCGGATCTCGATGGCGAAGACCAGGCTGCCATGCTCGGTCCGCAGCTCGTCCACCGTTTTGCGGGTGCTCTTGATACGGTAGTCCACCATCGTCAGGAGCAGTCCCAGCGGGCGGACGCGGGTGCCGTTGTCCCAGGCTGCGCGCTCGGCGGAGGAGATCAGGTTCTTCAGTCCGGTGACCGCGAGGAATTGCGGCACGACCGGCACCAGGAAAGTGTCCGCAGCCACCACCGCATTGACCGGCAGGAGCGAAAGGGAAGGCGGGCAGTCGATGAAGATGAAGTCGTACTCCCGGGCGATGGGGGAGAGCGCCCCCTTGAGGCGCGTTTCCTTGCCGCGAAAGACCGACAGCTCCGTCTCCGTCCGGATCAGATCGACCGAGGCGGTGATCAGGTAGAGGCCCGGAATCGTCGTCGAGCGCACGGCCTCGCCCGCCCGCATGCCGCCGAGGAGCACGTCGGCCGCCGAGGGCGCGAGGTCAGACCGCTCCACCCCCAGGGAGAATGACGCCGAGGACTGGCTGTCCAGATCCACCAGCAGCACGCGCAGCCCCTGGGCCGCCAGGGCGGCCGACAGGTTCACGGCGGTCGTCGTCTTGCCGACTCCGCCCTTCCTGCTGATCAGGGCCGTGATCATTTCTGTGCGCGGAAATCTATAACAACTGGGTGCCCGGCCGGCATCAGGATGAGCCGGAGAGGTGAGGGGCGACCCGCGCGATCGCCCCACGGAAGCGGATCCCGATGCGCCAGAGAAACAGGAGTGCCACGGCGGCGAGCCCCATCGTGAGCCCCCACCACAGGCCGCGCGGACCCATGCCTGCCGGAAAGCCGAGGGCCCAGCCTGCGGGCAAGCCGACGAGCCAGAAGCCCACCAGGGCGATGCCGGCCGGGAAAGCGGTGTCCGCCGAGCCGCGGAGCACGCCGGCTCCCACCACCTGCACGCCGTCGAACACCTGGAAAACCGCGGCAATGGGCAGCAGGGCCGCCGCCATGGCGATCACGGCCGCTTCCCTGGTGTAGAGCCGTGCCAGGGCCTCCGGGAAGATGGCGAAGGGGATCGCGAAGCCGACCATCACTCCGCCTCCGAGCAGCAGGCAGGCGGCCGCGGCCCGGCGGGCGCCCGGCATGTCGCCACGGCCGATGGCGTTTCCCACCCGCGTGGCGGCGGCGCCGGAGATGCCCATGGGCACCATGAACGACAGGCTCGCCAGGTTGATGGCGATCTGGTGGCCCGCCAGCTCGTTGACGCCTATGCGACCCATGAGAAACGCCACCGTGGAGAACACCAGCAGCTCCACGCCGTTGTGGAGCCCGATGGGCACGCCGATGCGCAACATCAGGCGGTGGCCGCGGATCGCCAGCGCTTCGGACGTGAAACCCCGCCAGTAGGGAGCGAGCATGCGCCGCGACGCCACCAGCAGGTAAGCGAGCATCGCCCAACGGCAGATCGAGGTGGAGTACGCCGAGCCGGCCACCCCCAGTGCGGGAAAGCCGAAGTGGCCGAAGATCAGGACGTAGTTGCCCAGCAGGTTTGCCAGGTTGCCGATGACGATGGCCACCATCGCCGGCCGCACCACGCTCATCGCTTGCAGCGTCTGGCGCAGCGCCACGAAGAGGAAGTAGGGGAGGGTTCCCCAGATGATGGCGCGGGCGAAGACCGCGGCGTCGGCGACGATCGCCTCGGGCTGTCCGAGCAGGCGGAGGAGACCGCGTATGTCCCAGGACGCCAAGGCGAAAGGCACCGTCAGCACGGCGGCCATGACGACGCCGCGCTGCAGGTGATCGCCCACCGCCCTGGCGTTGCCGGCGCCGTATGCCTGCGCAACCAGCGGGTCCAGCGCCGTGAGGACGCCGTAGCCGATCATCATGAGGGTGATGGTGACGATGTGCCCCAGCGCTCCCGCCGCCAGCGCGCCGGCCGACAGGTGCCCGAGCATGATCGTGTCCACGACGCCCATGGACATGATCCCGAGCTGCACCGCCGCGACCGGGGCCGCGAGGCGGGCCGCGGCGGCGAGCTCGACGCGGAAAGAAGCGAAGCGGGTCATAGGAACCGCCTAGGCTACCTCACCCCAACCCCTCTCCTGAAGGAGAGGGGCTTACGGGTAGTGGTTCAGTTTGCCTGCAGACTTCGTACGGTCCTGCCCTCCGAAGCCTCACCCCCCGGCCCCCTCTCCGTAACCGGAGAGGGGGAGAACAACAAGAAAGACAGATGTGTTCCTCCCCCTCTCCTGTCAGGGAGAGGGGGCCGGGGGGTGAGGCTTCGGAGGGCAGAACCGGGGTAGTCCACGAGCAAACTGAACCACTACCGGCTTACGCATGCGTTTTCTCCCCTCTCCTTCAGGAGAGGGGCTGGGGGTGAGGTCGCGCGGGCTAGACTGCCGGCCATGGAGGCCTTGACCATCTCCGGCGCCCAGGCCGGTCTCACCCTCGCCGCGCTGGTCCGCGACATCCTCCCCGGCACGTCGTGGAGCCAGGCGCGGGAGCTCTGCCGCAATGGCCGGGTGTGGGTGGACGGGGCAGCGGCCCTCGATCCCGCGCGGCGGGTGAGCGCCGGCGAGCGGCTCGAGCTGCGGCTCGGAGGTCCGGCGCGGCGTGAGCCGGCTGCAACGGACCTCATCGTTCACCTCGATGCGGACGTGGCCGTCGTGCGCAAGCCGGCCGGCATCCTCACCGTCCCATTCGAGCGTCACGACCGCGACACGCTCCTCGCCCTCGCCCGGGTGGCCGTGCGCCGTGTCGAGGCGGAGCGTGGCCGGTCGGCCCATCTCACGCTGCGCGCCGTACAGCGCCTGGACAAGGAGACCTCGGGCCTCGTCGTCTTCGCGCGCAACGTGCCCGCCCAGCGCCACCTGCAGCGCCAGCTCGCCGAGCACAGCGTCACCCGCCGCTATCTCGCGATCGTCAACGGCGCCGCCAGGGAAGCGGTTTACGAGACTTTACTGGTTCCGGACCGCGGCGACGGGCTGCGCGGCTCCTGGGGTGTCTTCCGGCCCGCCCGCGGCGAGCCCCCGCCGGAGGCGCGCGAGGCCGTCACCCGCGTGCAAGTCCTGGAGCGGCTGCGCAAAGCCACCCTCGTCGCCTGCGAGCTGGAGACCGGACGCCAGCATCAGATCCGCATCCACCTCGCCGAGGCGGATCATCCGTTGGTGGGAGAGACGGTCTACATCCGCGACTGGCGAGGCTCCCTGCTGTCCGCCTCGCGGCCGATGCTCCACGCCGCGGTGCTGGGCTTCGTCCATCCCCGCACCGGCAAGGCCCTCCGCTTCGAGGAGCCGCCGCCGGCGGACTTCGCGGCGGTGGTGGAGCGTTTGCGGGGACGCCGTGACCAGGCCCGAAGGGCCGACAGCATGTAGCCTGGGGCGTCAGCCCCAGGACGTAGACACGGACCATTGGGCAGCCCCGAAGGGGCGACGGCACAGTCCACGCAGGAAATCGTCGCCGATTCCGATAGAATCACTGTCATGGAAGGCAAGAGGCTCCTTCATTCGATTCGGCTGAAGAACCTTCTCTCCTATGGAAGCGAGGGGGTCGAGCTCGAGTTGGAGCCGCTGAATGTATTGATCGGCCCCAACGCCTCAGGTAAGTCGAATCTCATTGACGCGATCAGTCTCCTCGCGGCGGCACCACGAAACCTTCTGATTCCGTTCCGCAGTGGAGGCACAGCCGAGGATTGGCTCTGGAAGGGGAGCGACGGAAGGGCGCGAGCTCAGATCGAAGCGTTCCTCACCTTTTACGATGTGTCGGGCCAGGGCAATCGTCTTCATTATGGCTTGGCATTCGATGCCTTGGATTTTCGCGTCGTAGTCCAGGAAGAGTTTCTTGAATCACAGTTGAGAAATATATTCTCCAGAGATGCACTGAAGACAGCCATCTCTAATGGTATTTTTGAGCCAAGCTCCGAAGAACCAATGACCGGCATAGAAGTCGGCTCTCAAGAGTCGCTCCTCTCTCGATTTAGAGACCCGAAGAATCATCCCCAATTGGCCTACGTGAGCGATCACTTCGCCAGAATCTGTTTCTTCCGGGGCTGGTCCTTTGGGCGGGGTAATGTCCTGCGGAGAGCGCAGGATGTCAACCTCCCTGGTGATTTCCTGCTGGAAGACGGTGCTAATCTTGGTCTTGTTCTGAACGATTTCCAGAATCGGCGAAAAACCAAGCAGCTTCTGCTCGAGAAGCTACGACTGGTTTACGAGGGCATTGAAGACATCACAACCAAGGTCCAAGGAGGCTCGATCCAGATCTTCTTTCATGAAGAAAGGCTTGAGAGACCTATTCCTGCTTCTCATCTTTCAGACGGGACTCTGCACTTCCTCTGTTTGTTAACAATCCTGCTGCATCCCGAGCCACCACCTCTAATCTGCATCGAGGAGCCCGAGCTGGGTCTGCATCCCGACATCATTCCCAAGGTGGCTGACCTGCTCCTCGACGCCGCTCGGCGCACCCAGCTCATCGTCACCACACATTCCGAGACTTTGGTGTCAAGGCTGTCGGAAGTTCCCGAATCCGTGGTCGTCTGTGAGCGTGACGATCGAGGTACCCACCTTCGCCGTCTCGAACCGGAAAAGCTCAAGGTATGGTTGGACGACTACACTCTCGGCGATCTCTGGGCTAAGGGTGAGATCGGCGGCAATCGATGGTGACGACGATCCGGATTTATGTCGAAGGGGGCGGGACCGGTCGTACTTCGTGGCGAGCGCTTCGAGCCGGGTTCCAGAAATTTCTCAATCCGCGTCGGCAGCAGGATATCGAGGTTGTCCTCTGCGGTTCCCGAGCTGAGACCT
Organism: Thermoanaerobaculaceae bacterium; assembly: GCA_963778565.1. GTDB lineage: Bacteria > Acidobacteriota > Thermoanaerobaculia > Multivoradales > UBA5704 > DATARR01. Next base: position 118,913 of record CAVZUZ010000013.1, read on the forward strand.
TTAAAGACTTCAAACGTGGTCTGAGCCAACATCCCGACGCTTTCAACGTCCTTCTCGTCGATTCGGATGGCGCTGTGGCTTTACCGCGCTGGGAGCACCTCAGAAAACAAGCACGTTGGGACATCCCCAACTTTCCCGAGGACCAATGTCATTTCATGGCACAGGCGATGGAAGCCTGGCTCATCGCCGACCCGGACACTCTGTCCGACTACTACGGTCAGGGCTTCCACCGCAACGCGCTCCCACGGCGCGTTGATGTCGAAGCCGTTCCGAAGGACCAACTGGCGCGGAGCCTGGACCGCGCGACTACGGGCACGCAGAAGGGGAAGTACGCCAAGATCCGCCACTGCGCCGACCTCCTCGGCCTCCTGAATCGCGACCGCGTCCGCCAGCGTGCCCGCCACTGCGACCTGCTGTTCACCTCGCTCGAGGCCCGGATTCGCGGAGGGTAGGAAACCCTGGTCAACGCGTAGTGCCACACGACCTCTGCACCGTCCGCGGCCGGCTGCTGAAACACTCCCACCTCCTCAACCGTAAAGGGCGTGGAGGATTCATGGGAACATCCCTTTCGTTCAGATCCGATCAGCAATCCTTGGAGCCCAGCCAGAGTTTCAGCTTCCGCCGGCTGGGTCTGGTCGCCGGCCTCGACTTGCAGGAGAGCCTGCGCCGCCCGCTGTTCCTCATCTTCGCGGCTCTCATGATCTGGAACGGCTGGATGATGTCGCGCGGGGCCTGGATCTTCCGCTCGATCGACACCTCCCTGGGCGGCAACAGGGCCTGGGTGGACTCCGAGTTCCAGACCGCCTACGTCTACGCGCTGATCAGCTATTTCATGGTGTCGTTCTTCGTGGCGGTGGCGGCCGGCATGCCGCTGATCCGCGATCGCGAGTACCAGGTAGGCGACCTGCTGCATTCCACGCCGCTGCGGCCCGGCGAGTACGTCTGGGGAAAGTTCCTCGCCGCCTTGCTGGCCTGCTTCGCGGGTTTATTGGTGCTGCCGGTGAGCACGGGGCTGTTCAGCCATCTCCTGCCGGACCCCGGCAACCCGGAGATCTATGGTCTGTTTCAGCCGATCAGCTATCTCCGTCCCCTGCTGGTCTTCCTGCTGCCGGCCGCCATCTTCACGGCGGGGGTGACGTTCGCCATCGGCCGCTGGACGGGACGGCCGATCCTGGTCTTCCTCTTTCCGGTCATCCTCTTCCTGATCCACCAGAGCTTCCTCTGGGGCACCTACCCGCCGCGCATCAGCGAGAGCTTCTCGGAGGTGCTGCGCTACGCCGATCCTTCGGGCTTCCGCTGGCTCAAGGAAAGCTGGCTCTTCGTGGACCGCGGCATCGCCTTCTACAACACCCGGCCCGTGACCTACGACGTGCCCTTTCTGTTGAGCCGGGCGGGCTTCGCCGCCGTGGGGTTGCTGTTCGTCGACCTCTCCCGGCGCCACTTCACGCGGCGCCTGCGCCGGCCGGCGCGGGCCCGGCGGGCGGAGGAGACGTCGAGGTCCGCCGCCGGGGAGATCCGCCCCCTCTCCGCTCTCGCCATGAGCTCCCGTTCGCCACGCTTCCTCTCCGGCACCGCCGCGGTGGCGCGCTTCGAGCTGCAGGAGCTGAGGTCCCAGCCGGGTCTCTACATCTTCATCCCCTTCATCCTGGTCTTCCTCTTCATCCTCTACCGGGACTTCCGCGGGGGAGAAGATGGTTTCTGGAGCCTCTTCTTGTGGACGCCGGGCACGGCGGCGCTTTACGCGGCGACCTTCCTGACGATGGCCCTGGGGCTGCTCTTCCTCTTCTACACCGTGGAGTCGCTGGAACGCGAGGGAGCGACGGGGATCGCGCCGGTCTTCTACTCGACGCCCGTTCCTACGGGGTCGATCGTGGTGGGCAAAGCCCTGGCGAACCTCGCGGTGCTGGGGTTCGCCCTTCTCGGCGCGCTGCTCGTGGCCGCGATGGCGATTCTGGGAAACGGCAAGGTTCCCTGGGCGTTCGGCCCGTTCCTGGTGATCTGGGGATTGCTGCTGACGCCGACCTTCGTCGTCTGGATCGCGTTCGTGGCCGCGGTCCACTCGCTGACCCGGAGCCGCTATGCCACCTACGGCATCGGGATCGCGGTGGGGATCGTGACCGGTTTTCTGCTCCTTCGAGGGCACATGAATTGGGTGGGAAACTGGGTGCTCCTGGGGGCGACCCGCTTCCGCTACGCCGTGCCGTGGACCGACATGGGAGCGTTCCAGCTCGATCGCTCGGCGGTGGTGCTCAACCGGCTCTTCGTCCTGACGCTCGCGGCCCTGTTCGGTTGGATCGCCGTGCGCTTCCTCAACCGCCGCGACCGCGACCGACTGCACCCCGTGCTGCCTCCAGCCGAGCGGCGGCGGACGCTGTTGATGGGATCCCTGCTGACACTTCCGCCTCTGTTGCTCGGCTTCACCCTATGGGGTCAGGTGAACCAGGGCTTCGAGGGAGCGGCGGTGGAGAAGCAGCACAAGGATTACTGGCAGAAGAATCTCGCCACCTGGACCGGCCAGCCGCTCCCGTACGTGACGCGGGTGGAGATGGAGGTGGACCTCGAGCCCGCAACGAGAGGCTTCCGGGTGAGCGGCTTCTACGACCTCCAGAACCAGAAGAACCAGCCGCTGTATTGGTTTCCGGTGACCGGCGGCACCGCGTGGAAGGATCTCTCCTGGACCCTCGGCGGCCGCCCGTGGAAGCCCGAGGACCGTTCTCATCTCTACGTTTTCCGGCCGCGGCGGCCGCTCGGACCGGGCCAGTCGGTGCGGCTGGGCTTCCGCTACCGGGGCACGATTCTTCCCGGCGTCTCGAAGAACGGCGGCAACGTAAAGCTCGGCGAGCTCATCCTCCCTGCGGGCATCCTCCTGACGGGCCGCAATCCCGACTTCGTGCCGAAGATCGGTTTCGACCCCAAGATCGGAGTGGACGAGGACAACCGTACCGAGCCGCGCATCTATCCGCCCTATCACTATCTGGGGACAACCGACGCCGACCTCGACCGCTCGGCCTTCGTCCAGCGTCTGCGGATCACGGCCCCGGCCGAGTACACGGTCAATTCGACCGGCATCCTCACGGACGAGACGGTGAGGAACGGCCGCCGCACGACGGTCTGGGAGAGCGACTATCCCCTGAGAGTCTTCAATATCGCCGCCGGCCGCTGGGCGGTGAAGCGGGGACCCGGCACGGCCGTCTTCTACCATCCGGGGCACCCCTACAACGTCGACAGCCTTCTGCAGGCCCTGAACGGCGCCCGCCGTTACTACGCCGCCTGGTATGGACCCTACCCCTGGCGCGAGCTGCGGCTCAACGAGTTCCCCGCCTACGCCGAGTACGGGCGCGGCAACGCCACCAACATCTTCTTTTCCGAGGGGATCGGCTTCCTCTTCCAGCCGACGCCGGAGAACGACACGGCTTTCACCATCGCCGCCCACGAAGCGGCCCACCAGTGGTGGGGCCACATCGTACAGTCGGGCGAAGGGCCGGGCGGCATCGTGCTCGCCGAGGGCGCGGCCAACTTCGCCACCCTGATGCTGCTCGAGCAGGTCCGGGGTGCGCCGGCGCGGCAGCTCTATGCCAGGGAGATGGAGGCCGTCTATGGCGAGTTTCGCCAGCCGAGCACCGAAAAGCCGCTGGCGGAGACCGTCAATCTCGAAGGCCGGCTCGGGGACGTCGTGGTGGTCTACAACAAAGGGGCCTGGGCCCTCTGGATGCTCTACCGCCAGATGGGAAAGGAGCCCTTCCTCGCCGGCGTCCAGCGCTTCTTCCAGATCTACCACGGCAACCCCGACCATCCGGTGATCGAGGATTTCGTGGCGGTGATGCGCCCCCATGCACGGGATCCTCAGGGCTTCGACGACATTGTCCGCCAGTGGTTCTTCGAGACCGTCACCCCGGAGTACCGCCTCGAGAACGCCCGCAAGCAGCTCGTGAAGGAGGGGAGCTGGGAGGTTGCCGTCAAGGTGGAGAACGCCGGCACGGGCCGCATGCCGGTCGAGGTCGCCGCCGTCCGCGGCGTACGGTTCGACGACAAGGGGAAGATCTCGCCCGAATATCGGGACGCGCGGGCGGTCGTGGTTCTAGGAGCGGGCGAGTCCAAGGAGGTCCGCATCCGCTGCCCCTTCGAGCCCGAGCGGGTGGTGGTCGATCCGGACGCCAACGTCCTCCAGCTCCAGCGCCGGGCGGCGTCGGCGAAGCTGTAGGGGCCTCGCCCGGCGCTCCCGCACCGGGCTATCGAGACGTCGCCCAGAGGGCGATTCGCTCCAGAGGAGCGACGTTTCTCTAGCCCGGTGCGGGAGCGCCGGGCGGAGCGAAGACCATCGAAGGTGCTTCTTCGATGGAAGCGCACCGGGCTATCGAGACGTCGCCCAGAGGGCGATTCGCTCCAGAGGAGCGACGTTTCTCTAGCCCGGTGCGGGAGCGCCGGGCGGAGCGAAGACCATCGAAGGTGCTTCTGCGATGGAGGCGGTTACCTTGCAGCCCGCTGCCACAACAGGATCGCCGTCACCAGCAAGCCGATCATCACCACGGCGGCGCGCGCCTTCTCCTTGCCGATGTGCCTGGCGAAGCGGGCGCCGGCGTAACCCCCGGCGATGGCGCCGGCGGTGAGCACCAGCGCCTCCGGCCAGGCGACGGCGCCCCTGAGGATGAAATATCCCGCCGCGGCGGCGTTGATGCACAGATTGAAAACGTTTTTGATCCCGTTCGCGGCGTGGATGTTCGACAGCCCGAGGAATCCCAGCAGCGCCAGCATCAGGATGCCGATGCCCGCCCCGAAGTAGCCGCCGTAGATCGCCACGCCGAGCTGGAGCAGCACCGCCGCGGCCCAGCGTCCGGCTGGAACGGCGGAAGGATCCGATTCGATCGGCGGCACATCGCGCAAGGCCCTGCGGCCAAGGGCTCCCTGGACCATGAACAGGACCGTGGCGAACAGGATGAGCAGCGGCGCCAGGAAGGCGAAGGTCCTCTCGGGCGTGCGCAGGAGGAGGACCGAGCCGATCGCGCCGCCGGCGAGGCTGGGGAGGAACAGCGTCCTCAGCCACCGCCGGTGCTCGCGCACCTCGCGGCGATACCCGAACAGGCTCGCGGCGCCGCCGGGAAGCAGGGCCACACAGGACGTCGCGTTGGCCGCGATGGCCGGCAGCCCGAGGAAAACCAGGGTGGGATAGGTGAGAATCGTGCCTCCGCCCGCCATCGCGTTCATCACGCCGGCCCCGAAAGAGGCGGCGAGCAGCGCCAGGATCCCACCGGGAGTCACGCTGAGGGAGGATAGCACCGGCCTCTCACTGGGCTCGAAGCTGTGCTGTCGTAGTATCTCACGACGTGAGCTGTCGTGAGGCAGGAGGAGTTTATGGGTCGGGCTGCTTCTACGGTCGCCTTCCTTCACACGCACGGGATCCAGGTTGCACCCGAGTCGCTGGATCCGATGGTGGAGGAGGCCGTCTCTCGGCTACAGCGCACCCTCTACAGGCCGGATTCCCGGGTGGATCTGACTGAGGCCGAAGCGGACGCGTTGGAACAAGGTGGATTCGTGCTGGAACCTGAGAGCCCCGCCATCGACGATCCTCTCGCTCGGACCGTGGCCGAATACGCGGCCTTGCTCAAATCCAGCCTCTCGACCGCCGAGGCTGCGAAGAGGATGGGCGTCGACCCCAGCCGAATCCGGCAGCGGCTCACGTCCGATCCGCCGACGCTCTATGGCATCCGGATCGGAGCGAGTTGGTACATCCCCGAGTTCCAGTTCGACGGCGGCGAGCTGGTTCAGGGTATCGGTGAGGTCATCGCGAACCTCGACAGCGAGCTTCATCCTGTGGCCGTATTTCGATGGTTTACGACACCGAACCCGGACCTTGAGCCGCGCGCCGGCGGCAATCTCAGCCCGCGGGATTGGCTGCGCCTCGGGTTGCCTGTCCAACCCGTCGCCGAGCTCGCCTCGAATCTGTAGCACTCCTCGATTGTCCAAGTTCCCTGAGCCGCCTGCTTCCCCCTCCAGCATCCTCTCGCGCTGCTTGACCTGATGGGATCCTGGCCTACACGTGCCGGAGCCTCGATGGCGATCAGCACAGGACCGCGGCCACGTGCCCAGCGCTGGTCGCGAGCTGTCTACGAGGCTTACCCAGAGGCACAAGGACTCTGCTACTGCTCATCGATGCACGGCAACGCTTTGGCTATCGCGATTTATGAGCGCGGCCTTCCAGCTCTGGCTCCGGTTCCGATCTTTCACCGGCCGCTCCGCGACCCGGCCCTGCTGTCGGTATTGAAGCGGGTCGCCCGAGATCTCGGCTACGGGCTCGTCTGAATCGGCGGCCGGCCGATCCGCGGGAGTTTCTGCAGAGTGTTCTCGAGCAATGACGCCGTCTCCGTATCGAACGGATTCAGCAACGCAGACCGTGCGAGGTGGAGGTTGGCGCGAGCGTAGTCGCCGCGCTCGTAATACACCATGCCGAGCCCTTTCAAAGTCTCCGGGATCTCGATGTGCGGGCGGTGAGGGAGCTCGAGCACCCGCTGCCAGAGCCTGACGGCGCCCTCGGTCTGTCCCTGGGCCTTGAGGCTCCAGGCCATACCATTCAAGGCGCTGTAATTGCTGGGCCAGGAGACGAGCGCCTTCTCGAAGTCCGATTGAGCCTGTCGCGCCGTACCCAGCTTGAGCAGGGACCATCCCCGACCGATGACGGCCGAGCCGTCGCGCGGGTCCCGCTGCAGCGCCCTGCCGAAGGCGGCGGAGGCCTCCTCGTAGCGTTGCGCGTAGAAGAGGCGCCATCCCAGAGCCGTGTCCGGATCCCGGCTCACCAGGTACGTCGGCGCGAGCAGCAGGCGCAGCTCCGGGGTGAGCTTGCCGGCCCGGAGCGTCCTGTCCATGGCTTGGATATAGGGATCGTCCGGGAATGCCCGGACCAGCTCGTGGATCAGCGAGGCGGCGTCCCCGAAGCGGTTCTCGAGCAGGGCGATCCGGGCCAGCATCCGGTGTCTCTTGTCCGCTTTGGGGTACAGCGTCTTGGCTTGGGACCAATTCCCGGAGTAGAAGCTGATGCCACCCAGGATGTGGTACGCCCGGCTGTATTCAGTATCGAGCTCGAGGCACCGGCGTATGGCGCGTTCGGCGTCCTCCGTCTGACCGCCGTAGAAGTAGGCGAGAGATAGATTGTCCCATGCATCGATCAGACCGGGGGCCACCTCGGTCGCCAGCCGGAGGTCGGCCCAAGCCCTTTCGAGCTCCTTGGCCATCATGAGGTGGTAGCCCTGACTGACGAGGATCCGGGCGGTTCCTTCCGCGGACCCGCCGCCGAGATGAGCCGGCGGCGCCGGAAACCAGAGGCGGAGGACCAGCAGCACCCCGCCACTGCCGAGGATCAACCCGAGGAGCAAAGCCGCGACGGCGAGCAGCCATCGCTTGCGGCGCTGCTCGTCCTGCCGCAGCGAGCTGATGAGCCCGGGATCGGGGGCGAGATCGATGAGGAATCGATCCAGCCGCTCCGCTTCCGATCTCCCCTCGCTCGGCAGCAATCGAAGATTCCTGTGTTCGGCCACAGAAGTTCTGTTCTGGCTTGAAACCGTTCTGAGCGGCGAGCTCGCTCAGCTACAGCTACGCAAGAGTGAGACCAGAGGTTGCGCTGGGTCCGGCGTGATCGGCTAGGGGATAGAAAGAGGCGAGGAGACCGCCTCCTGAAGCGCCGATGCGCCTCAGATGGCCTTGATGAGGCGGGCGGCGGCTTCGGCCCTCTCCTTGCCGAACACCTCGTCCGCGCCTTCGCTGCTCTCCATGATGGCCTGGCGCAGGGCGTCGATGATCTTGTCGAGCCGCGAGCGGACGGTCGGGTAGGAGACTCCCGCCTGCTCGGCGATCGCCTTCAGGTTGCCGCTGGCGAGAACGAACATCTCGATGAATCGCTGATGCTCCACAGGCAGCCGGGACAGGCGCGGCGCCGGGAAGTCGGCATCGATCGAGACGCCGCAGGAGGAGCATCTCATCCCCGTCACCTGCATGGCCCGGTCGCAGTAGGGGCAGTGGTTGGTAACAGGTTCAGGGGACATTAGCTTGGCGAACGCTTTCAAGACAGAGTACCTCCGTCCTCCCCCGGAGTCAATGTTGTCCTCTTGAGAGGTCGAAAAGGCGCCGGGTAGAGCAGGCCGGGAGGCGTGATCTGCATGATCTGAAAGCGCCCCAATGGCACTTGTTGTGCGTACCTCAACACGTGGCGACCGGCCCACCAGCCGTATTCGCAGCCATCCACGGCCACGGAGATGTTCTCCCTGTCCCTGGAGGGCGGGAAGGAATCACATGAGTCCGCACCGCATCGCCCCACGCTACCTCTTTCGCCTTGCCGCCCTCGGGAGCCTGCTTGCGCTCCTGACCCCGCTCGCGCCGGCGACAGCGGCTCCGCCGGCACGCAACCCTTCCGACCCCTGGCACTTCGTCTGGAACGGCAAGCAGTGGTACCCGACCGGCTATACCCCGGGCCTGCTTGCGATCATGGGCGTCAACGACTGGTCGCGAGACCCGGGAGGAACCTACTATCGCACCATCCTCGACGACATGGCGGCGAGCAACGTCCGCCTCATCCGCCAGGTCTTCTACTTCGGCCAGCCAGCCTATGAAGGGCCTGACTGCAACCCCGCCCACATCACTTACACCGCCACCACCTATTATCGGCGCACGGGGACCGGCACGGCCGAAGACGGTTTCACCCGCTTCAACCTCAACGACGTCAATCCGAACTACACCACCCACTTCAAGAATTTCGTGGCCTATGCCGCGCAGAAGGGGATCGTGGTTGTCGTCGACATCTTCGATAGTTGGCATCTCAACAACTTCGACTCGACCAACAACTGCTCTGGCCCGCGCGGCCGCCGCTTTGATGCCTATTACGTAAACAACAACAGCAGCGGTGTCGCCGCTCTCGACAATGAGGGCCATTTTCACCCCGGCAGCACGAGCTCGGCGGTATTTCAGAAGCAGCGCGCCCTCGTCCGCAATCTGGTGCAGCAGATCGGCGGCTACGACAACATCATCTGGTCGGTCTCGAACGAAGTGGAGCATACCTTCCCCCTTCCGGCCAGTCCGCCATATTCCCAGTTCACCGAATGGACCAAGAACATCGCGACCGAGATCTTCACGGCTGAGACCGACTTCGCCAAGCCCCACCACCTGATCATGCAGAAGGACCTGCCGGACCATCTGAAGGCTGGCGGCAACCAGAACAACCTGCTGACCCCGCTGAGCCAGACCGTCCACCAGCAGTTCATCGACCGGTACGCGCTCAACTGGCAGATGCCGCTGATCTGCGACAACGACGGGCCAACCATCGTGCTTTCCGCCAACGCCAAGCGGCGCAAGGCCTGGGCGTCGCTCACCGCCGGCGGGCACATGACCTACTTCCCCTACGCCACGGCGGTGCTCAGCACTTGGCAGCTCCAGGAGCACGTCGACGCCCGCAACTACCTCGGCTTCGTCACCAAGTTCGTCACCGCGGCGCGGGTCAACCTGGCCGGCTTGGTCAACCGCGACGACCTCATCGCAGGAAAGGGCAATCCCTCGGCGGGCTGGCTCGCCGCTCGGGTGACCCCTGGCAGCAGCGAGTACGTCGCCTACATGGACCCGAAGCAGCTCTCGGCGGATACCTGCTCCAGCAACCCCTCGATCTGCGTTCCGGAGCAGGAGCAGGGGCTCTGGCCGGGTGTCAGCGAGTACACGATCTCGGGCCTGCCGGCGAGCTATACCCGGACTTGGTACAACCCGCGGACCGGCCTCTTCAACCCGTCATTCGCGGGAAGCGGTCCTTCCTCGACCTTCATCACGCCGACGTCAGGTAACGATTGGGTCCTCTACATCCGCGAGGGATTGGCGGCGACGGCGTCACCGCCGAGCCCGGAGAGCCAGACGATCTTCGCTGGCCAGACGGCGCAGCTCACCGTCATCGCCCTGGGCCCCGCGCCGCTCACCTACGTCTGGCAGTTCAAACCCAACGGCGGCTCGCAGTTCGTTAACCTGGTCAACGGCGGTCGCATCTCCGGCGCGAATACGGCGACTTTGACGATCACCGGCGCCCTGACCGCTGACTCCGGCACCTACCGCTGCCTGGTGAGCAACAGCACGCCGCCCCAAGCCAACTCGGGACCGGCAACGTTGACCGTGAACCCATAGCCCATCTCCTGCGAGCGCTCCGGGCTTCTGCGTCCGGGGCGCTCGCGCGCCACAGCGAAGACGGGTTCACAGGCATCGATGCGGGACCCCTTGTCAAAGTTTCGTCACCCGCTTGACACCCGCGCTGGAACCGCTTACAGTCGCCGCGATGTAACCGCTTTCACCGAGCGGGATCGTAGCGTCGAACCATCACCAAAGCTGGGCCTGGCCACGGAGGACCCCGTGCAGTCGAGCCACAGTCCCTCGATCTACGAAGTCGCCAGCTCCGCCGGCGTGTCCGTCGCCACGGTCTCGCGCGTGCTCAACGGCACCGGGCCGGTCAGCGCAGACGCACGGCGCCGGGTTCTCGGGGCGGTGGAGACGCTCGGCTACGTCCCGCATAGCGGCGCGCGCAGCCTGAGCACGCGCCGCTCGATGAACGTCGGCGTCCTCCTTCCCGACGTCCACGGGGCCTTCTTTTCCGAGGTGGTGCGCGGCATCGACCTCGCGGCGCGCGCCGCCGGCTACCACGTCCTGGTCTCCGGCTCGCACAGCGATCTGGAGGAGACCTCGGCCGTGCTGCAGGCCCTGCACGGCCGTATCGACGGCTTGATCCTGCTCACCGCCGGCATCGACGCGGAGTGGCTGCGCCGCACGTTGCCGCGCCGCGTCCCCGCGGTGCTGCTCAACAACTCCGGAGCCGATCACGACCACGACACGATCCAGATCGACAACCGTCTCGGAGCGGGGATGGCGGCGGACCACCTGCTGGATCTGGGCCACCGCCGGATCGCGATGATCTACGGTCCGCCGGGCAATGCCGATGCCGAGGAGCGCATGCGCGGTTTTCGCGAGGCTCTCGCCGCCCGCGGTCTCCTGACCGAGCCGGGTCTCGAGCTGCCGGGTGACTTCGGCGAGGAGTCCGGCTTTCGTGCCGGCGAGCGCCTCGCGGACCGGATGCCGCCTCCCACGGCCGTTTTCGCCGCCAACGACGCGATGGCGATCGGCTGCCTCGCCGCCTTGCGCGGACGCGGCCTGCGCGTTCCCGAAGACGTGTCGCTCGTCGGCTTCGACGACATTCCCATAGCGCGTTACCTGACGCCCGCACTGACCACGGTGCAGGTACCCATCGCCGAGATGGGCGGCCGGGCGTTGGAGCGCCTGGTGGAGCTGATACAGGGCGGTCGCGAGACCGCGAAACGAAATGACGTGGTCACGCCCACGCTGGCGGTCCGTGCTTCGACGGCCGCCATCCCGGAGGCCGTGACGCGATCTGGAAACCGACGGAGGAAAGAACGATGAGAGAGAGGAGATCGTACTGCCGAAGGCTCGCCGGCGTGGCGCTCCTGCTCGCCGGGCCGCTGCTGCTCGCGGCGGCGGCGGGAGCCCAGACCACCGCTTCATCGCTCCGGGGAGTGGTGGTGGACGCCTCGGGGCCGCTCACGGATGCCACCGTCGAGGCGGCGGGCAAGGAGAGCGGCTTCCGCTACACAGCCAAGACCGGCCCGGACGGCAGCTTCGCCCTGGTCGGCCTGGTGCCGGGCGTCTACACCATCACCGTCTCTTCGCCCGCCTACTCGCCCCAGAGCCAGGACGTGCAGGTGCTGGTGGGTCAGGACGTGGAGACGTCCTTCGTGCTGTCGCCGAGCGACGTGTTCACCGAAAACGTGACGGTCGTCGGCGAGGCCGTGCAGTTGCTGGTCGAGACCCGCACCTCGGAGATCTCGACCAACGTCACCCAGCAGCAGATCGAGGCGCTGCCCCTGAACAACCGCAACTTCCTGAACCTCGCGGCCCTGGCGCCGGGAGTGCGCTTCACCGACAACCAGGACGAGGCGGGGCAGAAGTACCGCAGCGGCGCCTCCGACGCCCGTCAGGTCAACGTCTTCGTCGACGGCCTGTCGTACAAGAACGACCTGTTGCAGGGCGGCGCCTTCATGCAGGACTCCAGCCGCGGCAATCCCTTTCCCCTGGACGCGGTGCAGGAGTTCCGGGTGCTCACCCAGAACTACAAGGCCGAGTACGAAAAGGCATCCGCCGCGGTGATCTCCGCCGTCACCAAGTCGGGCGGCAACGCGTTCAACGGCGACGTCTTCTATCTCACCCAGGACAAGGACCTGGTCTCGCAGGACGACTTCTCCAAGGAGCGCGGCGAGAAGAAGCCGGAGTACAAGCGGGAGCAGATCGGTCTCTCGGTCGGCGGGCCCGTGGTGCGCGACAAGCTCCATTTCTTCGTCTCCTATGAAGGGCACGAGCAGGACCGCAACGCCACGATCTTCCGTGGCAGCTCCTTCGGCGCGGCGCCGGCCAACGTGCAGCAGTTTCTCGGCCAGTTCGAGACCGGCGTGCTGACCCAGCCGTTCGAGTCGGACCTCTACTTCGGCAAGCTGTCCTGGCAGCCGACGGCCGGACAGACGTTCTTCGCCACCGGCTACGTTCGCGACGAGCAGGAGATCCGCGGCTTCGGCGGCCAGCGCACCATCGACGGCGCCGAGAGCTTCGAGATCAAGACCGACGCCTTCGTCGGCAAGCACACCTGGGTGCTCGGCAACGTGCTCAACGAGGCCACCGGCAGCGTGCAGACGCTGGAATGGCACCCGACGGCGCTCGACACCAGCACGCCGCGCCAGAACTACATCGGCATTCTCGACGTCGGCGGCAAGGATGCCACCCAGGACTTCGTCCAGGACAAGATCGGCCTGCGCGACGACGTCTCCTGGGCGCTCTCCTGGCGCGGCAATCACACGCTGAAGGCCGGCGTCGGCGTCAACTGGCTGGACTACGAGGTCACCAAGAACACCTTCGAGAACGGCCTGTTCGAGTTCCGCAGCGACGAGCAGTGGCAGTTCCCGTTCCAGGCCCGCATCGGCTTCGGCGATCCCGGCCTCGAGTTCAGCAACACCCAGGCCGGGCTCTACCTCCAGGACGACTGGCAGATCGGCAGCCGGCTGACGCTGAACGTCGGCGTGCGCTGGGATTACGAGTCGAACATGATCAACAACGACTACCGGACGCCGCCGGAGCTCGTCTCCGCGCTGCAGAGCGCCTGCCGCACCTACGGCGCGCCGGTGGGCGGCCAGACCACCTGGTGCCTGCGGGACTTCCTCGACCTCTCCCAGTACACCACCGACGGCAACGACCGCGACCCCTACTACGGCATGGTGCAGCCGCGCCTCGGCTTCGCCTGGGACGTGCGGGGCGATGCCAGGACGGTGGTCTTCGGCGGCTGGGGAAAGTATTACGACCGGGTCATCCTCAACGACATCTTCGACGAGCAGTACCGGCAGCAGTTCAAGATCTTTTCCTTCTGCTTCTCGGCCGACGGCAGCCCGGCGCCGAACTGCAGCGTGCCGGCGCTCGCCTGGCGGCCCGAGTTCCTTTCCGCCGATGCCCTGCGCCAGCTCGTCGCCAGCGGCCAGGCACCGGGCCCGGAGGTCTTCCTGGTCAACAACGACATGAAGCCGCCGCGCTCCGACCAATGGACGCTCGGCGTCCGCCACCAGCTCGGCAACTGGTTGACCTCGCTCTCCTACGCCGGGGTGCGCGGCTACAACAACCTCATGTATTTCTTCGGCGACCTGCCGCCGGGCACCCAGTTCGGTGACCGCTTCGGCAACAACGTCGGAGTGCCGGGCTACGCTCGCGTCTTCATCACTTCGACGGCGCGGCGCACCTGGTACGACGGCATCTTCCTGAACCTCGACCGGTCCATCAGCCGTCGACGGCAGGTGGGGCTTCAACCTCGCCTACACCTACGCCGAGGCCGAGCAGACGGGCACCGACAATCCCGGCGAGGGTCTCGCGTTCGGCGCCTTCGACTACCTGAATTCCGAGAGCCTCTTCCGGTTCCCCGGCACCAACGACGAACGGCACCGTCTGGTGATGAGCGGCACGGTGGCATTGCCGGCCAACTTCCAGGCGTCCTCGATCATCACGCTGGGCTCGGGCGTGCCGTTCACAATCTTCGACGACTCGGTGGCGCCGTTCACGGTGCGCTGGAACGAAGGGCGACCGCCGCAGGACGATTTCATCCTCACCGACTTCTGGGCCTACCGCAGCGTCGACCTGCGCCTCGAATGGCAGGCGCCGGAGATCGCCAACGCCGTGCGCGTCAGCCTGATCGCCGAGGGATTCAACGTCTTCGACTACGACAACGGCGGTTGCTTCGAGAGCTTCAAGCCGCGCCTGCCGGCGGTCAACGAGCGCTTCGGCCAGCCGAACTGCGAGTTCAACACCCGGCGGTTCCAGGGCGGCGTGCGGGTAGGTTTCTGAGGGGGGATTGAGGATGACGCTGGAGGATCCGCCGACGCTTCAGATCGCGCCTCGGCGCTGGCCACTCCCCCAGCCCCTCTCTCCCGGCCGCACTCCCACCCGCCGGGAGAGAGGGGAGCCTATTTCAAGATCAGTTTTTTTAATCTCCCTCCTCTCCCGGAAGGGTGGGAGTGCGGGGGGAGAGGAGGGCCGGGGAGGTGAGGGGTCCGGCGGCGCGGACGGGGTTCGAGCTTTCGAGATCGGCGGGATCGGCGTTCAGGGCTGAGGTCGCGCGGGCGATCGCCTTCTCCGGTCCTGTCGTTCTGTCCGCGTCGCGGGCCCGGTCCAGGCCCCCGTGCCTCCGCGCCCACGCCGTCCATTACCGCGACGGATAAGGCGCTCCTCGACGACCTCCAGGAACGCACCTTCCGTTTCTTCTGGGACCTCACGAACCCGCGCAACGGCCTCGTTCCCGACCGCTGGCCGACGCCGTCGTTCTCCAGCATCGCCGCCGTCGGTTTCGGTCTCACCGCCTATCCCATCGGCGTCGAGCGCGGCTGGGTGACCCGGGAGCAGGCCCGCGACCGGGTGCTGAAAACGTTGCGCTTCCTTGCTCTCCGCTCCGCATGGCCCGGAGGCGGCTGGGATGACCGGGCTACAAGGGTTTTTTCTACCACTTCCTCGACATGCAGACCGGGCACCGCTTCGAGACCGTGGAGCTGTCGACCATCGACACCACCCTGCTCGCTCGCCGGCGCTCTCTTCTGCCAGTCCTACTTCGACCGCGACGATCCCGGCGAGGCGGCGATCCGGCAGACTCGCCGAGGCGCTCTACCGCCGCGTCGACTGGGCCTGGATCCGGCCGCGTGCCGCCGCTGGTCTCCATGGGCTGGACCCCGGAAAAAGGTTTCCATACCTACGACTGGCACGGCCTCAACGAGGCGATGATCCTCTACGTGCTCGCCCTCGGCTCGCCGACGCACCCGATCGCCCCCGAGGCCTGGCAGGAATGGACCCGCACCTATCGATGGGAGACGTTCTACGGCCAGGAGCACGTCAACTTCGCCCCGCTGTTCGGCCACCAGTACTCGCAGGTCTGGATCGACTTCCGGGGCATCCGCGACGCCTACATGCGCGGCAAGCGGGATCGACTACTTCGAGAACTCGCGCCGCGCCACCCTCTCCCAGCGCGCCTACGCCGATCGCCAACCCCGGCGGCTTCCGCGGCTACGGCGAGAACGTCTGGGGGCTCACCGCCTGCGACGGCCCGCTTCGACGGCGAGCTCGCCGATCGACGGCCGAAAGATCCGCTTCATGACCTACGCGGCGCGCGGCGCCGCCCAGGGCGAGATCCGCGACGACGGCACGATCGCGCCCACGGCCGCCGCGTCGTCGATCGCCTTCGCGCCCGAGGTCGTCCTGCCGGCCATCGAGGAGATGCACCGGCGCTGGGGCGAGCACCTCTTCTCCAGGTATGGCTTCCTCGACTCGTTCAATCCCACGCTGACTCGCGAGATGAAGACCCAGCACGGCCGGATCGTGCCAGGGGTGGGATGGTTCGACGGCGATTACCTCGGCATCGATCAGGGACCCATCGTGGCGATGATCGAGAACTACCGCAGCGACTTGATCTGGAAGACCATGCGGAAGAACCCCCACATCGTGCGCGGCCTTCGCCGGGCCGGTTTTACGGGCGGCTGGCTGGAGGAAGCGGCGCCGTGAGGGGGCTCGCGATCGCCGGCGCGCTGGCGGCCATGGCCGCCATGGCGGCCATATCGGCCTGCGGCCGGGAAGGGGAGGAGGGGCGCACGACCGTACGCTTCTGGGGGTTCGGCCGCGAGGGGGAGGTCGTGCGCGAGCTGGTGCCGGCGTTCGAGGCGCGCCATCCCGAGCATCCGGGTGGAGGTGCAGCAGATCCCTTGGACGGCCGCCCACGAGAAGCTGCTCACGGCCTTCGTCGGCGACGCCACGCCCGACGTCGCGCAGCTCGGCAATACCTGGATTCCGGAGTTCGTCTCGCTGGGCGCCGTGGCTCCTCTCGACGCGCGGATCGCGCGCTCCGCCGTAGCTCTCCGCGACGATTCCTTCCCGGGTATCTGGGACACCAACGTCGTCGAAGGTGAGACCTGGGGCGTTCCCTGGTATGTGGACACGCGCGTGCTCTTCTACCGCACCGATCTCGTGGCCGCCGCGGGCGCTCCCTGGCCGCCGCGGAGCTGGGGCGAGTGGCGCGAGGCCATGGAGGCGATCAAGCGGCACGGGGGCCCCGACCGCTTCGCCATCCTGCTGCCCGTCGACGAATGGACGCAGCCGGTGATCTTCGGCCTGCAGGCTGGCGCCGGGCTCCTCGACAGCGGCGGCCGGCACGGCGCCTTCCGCGACCCGCGGTTCCGGCGCGCCATGGCCTTCTACCTCGATCTCTATGCCGACGGCCTGGCGCCGGCACTCGATCTGCAGAGCGTGGCGAACGTCTACCAGCAGCTCGCGGAGGGTTACTTCGCGATGGTGATCACCGGTCCCTGGAACCTCAGCGAGTTCCGGAGCCGCCTGCCGGCCGGAATGCCGGACCTCTGGGCCACGGCGCCGCTGCCGCCGCCGGAGGAGGGGATGGACTACCCGGGCCTGTCTCTGGCGGGAGGCTCGAGCCTCGTCATCTTCCGGCAAGCCCGGGAACCGGAGGCCGCATGGAAGTGGCTGGAGTACCTTTCCGAGCCCGCTCAGCAGGCGCGCTTCTATGAGCTCTCGGGAGACCTCCCGGCCCGGCCCTCGGCCTGGAAGCTGGCGGGTCTCGCCGCGGATCCCAAGGCGGCTCCCTTCCTCGTCCAGCTCCAGCGCGTCGCACCCACGCCCAAGGTGCCGGAGTGGGAGCGGATCGCCACCCGGGTGGCCGAGTGCGCCGAGCAGGTGATGCGCGGCGGCCGCGATCTCGACTCGGCGCTCGCGGCCCTCGACGCCGACGTCGACCGCATGCTGGAGAAGCGCCGCTGGATGTTGGAGCGGGAGAAGGAGAAAGAACGTTGAATCGTTTTCGTAGGGGCGGCCCTATGTGGCCGCCCTGCTGTCAATCGTGGCTGCCATCCCACCGAGGGCGGCCACATAGGGCCGCCCCTACAACAAGGAGCGCGGAGGCGGAGAAATGACGGCGGACGAGCAACTCGAGGAACGGCGCGGCTCCGTGGCGGAGCGGCGGGCGGCCGGGCTGCTGCTCTCTCCGGCCCTCGGCGCCATCTTCCTTTTCTTCGCCGTGCCGCTCGTCGCGGCGCTCTTCCTGTCGCTCACCGATTTCGACATCTACGCCCTGGCCGACTGGCGGAACGCGCGGTTCGTCGGCGCCGAAAACTATCTCCGGCTGCTGCGCGATCCGCTGTTCTGGAAGGTGCTCCGCAACACCCTCGTCTTCGTCGTGATCGGCGTGCCCCTGACCTTGGCGGCCTCGCTCGGCGGCGCGCTGCTCGTCAACTCGAAATTGGCGCGGCTGCGCGGGCTCTACCGCACGATCTTCTTCGCGCCGGTGGTCACGACGCTCGTCGCCGTGGCGGTGGTCTGGCGCTACCTCTACCACCCGCGCTACGGCCTCATCAATCAGATGCTCGGCCTGATCGGCCTGCCGCCGGTCGACTGGCTCGGCGATCCGGCGTGGGCAACGGTGGCGCATCACCCTGCTCGCGGTCTGGCGCAGCTTCGGCTACGGCCTCGTCATCTACGTCGTCGGCCTCCAGTCCATCCCCCGATCGCTCTACGAGGCGGCGGAGCTCGACGGCGCCGGCGCGTGGCGGCAGCTCCGGGAAATCACTCTGCCGCTGCTGCTGCCCACCACCATCTTCGTGGCGATGCTCACCACCGTGGGCCTGTTCCAGATCTTCGCCGAGCCCTATGTCATGACTCGCGGCGGACCGCTGTACGCCACGACGTCGATCACCCTGCTGATGTACCAACAGGGCTTCCGCTGGTGGAGCCTCGGCAGCGCGGCCTCCATCGCCTTCGTGCTCTTCGGGCTGATCATCGCCGCCACGGGTCTGCAGGTGGTGTTCCGCCGGAAGGGAGCCCCGTGATCCGGCGCCGGCTGGCGATGGCGGCCGTCAACGGCGCGCTGCTGCTCATGGCCTTGCTCACCGCCCTTCCCCTGCTCTGGATGATCTCGGCCTCGCTGATGCCCACGGGCGAGGCGATGACCCTGCCGGCCCGGCTGCTGCCGTCGCGGCCCACTTTCGAGCACTACGCGACCCTCTTCTCCCGGCTCGACCTCGGGCGGACCTTCGCCAACACCTTCCTGCTGTCGGCGAGCATCACGGCCGTCTCGCTGCTCTGCAACTCGATGGCGGGGTACGCCTTCGCCAAGTTGCGCTTCCGCGGCCGCGGGCGCCTGTTCGCGATTCTGCTGGCGACCCTGGTGGTGCCGCCGCAGGTCACGGTGCTGCCGCTCTTCCTCGAGATCCGGGCGCTCGGCCTCGTCAACTCCTTCGGCGGGGTGATCGTGGCGGCCATCGCCACCGTTTTCGGCATCTTTCTCGTCCGCCAGTTCGCCCTGGGAATCCCCGACGAGCTGCTCGACGCGGCGCGCCTCGAGGGTGCCTCGGAGCTCCGTATCTATTGGACAGTCGTGCTGCCGCTGCTGCGGCCGATCCTCGTCACCCTCGGCGTCTTCACGTTCCTCTCCGCATGGAACGACTTCATGTGGCCCTTGATCGTGCTCACCGACGAAAGCAAGTACACCCTGCCCGTGGCGCTCGCCAACCTCTCCGGCGAGCACGTTCAGGACACGGAGCTGATGATGGCGGGAGCGGTGGTGACGGTGCTGCCCGGATTGCTCGTCTTTCTCGCGCTTCAACGGCAGTACGTCGAGGGCATCGTGATGGGGAGCGTGAAGGAGTGAGGGCGTCGTTGCCGGCGCGACCTCACCCCAACCCCTCTCCTAAAGGAGAGGGGCTTAAAGTCAGCTGTCTTGCTTTTCCCTCCCTCTCCTTTAGGAGAGGGAGCCGGAGGGTGAGGTCGCGCGGGCAAGACCGCTCGCGATCGACGCTCCCTTTCTTCTTTCTCCTCCTCGCCGCCGCGCCGCTGCTCGCCCAGCCGCGGACGCTCGATGACTTCGAAGACATCGCCGGCTGGCAGGCCGCGCCGTCGGACGGCATCTCCTTGACCCTCTCGCAGGCCGAGGGTGTCCACGGACGGGCTTTGCGGCTGGACTTCGATTTCCACGGCGGCGCGGGCTATGCCGTCGCTCGCAAGGAGCTGCCTTTCGAGCTGCCGGATAATTATGAGATCTCTTTTCAGCTACGCGCCGAAGCGCCGGTCAACAACTTCGAAGTCAAACTGATCGATCCGTCGAACGAGAACGTCTGGTGGGTCAACCGCCGGAGCTTCGAGTTTCCCCGTCGATGGACGAAGATCCGCTTGAAGAAGCGGCACATCCAGTTCGCGTGGGGACCCGCCGGCGGCGGCGAGATCCGCAAGGTGGCGGCCCTGGAGCTCGCCGTCACGGCCGGCACCGGCGGCAAGGGATTCGTGCTGCTCGACGATCTGACATTGCGCGAGCTGCCGCCGCCCCATCCGTACGACCGCACGCCTACGCTGACCTCGGGTCCCGGCTGGACGGCCCTCGACTTCCTGGAGCCCCGCGAGTACGGCGGCCTGGTGATCGATTGGGGGCCCGGCGCCGCCGCCGCCCGCTACGTCGTCGAGATCTCGGACGACGGCGAGACCTGGACGGCGCTGCGCCAGGTCGAAGGCGGCAACGGCGGCCGGGACTACGTCCACGCTCCCGAGACGGAATCGCGATTTCTGCGAGTGCGGCTGCTCTCTGCATCGGGGAAGATCGGCCTGCGTAATATCGACGTCAAACCCCTGGACTGGGCGCCCTCGATCAATGCCTTCTTCGAGGTCATCGCCAGGGACGCTCCCCGCGGCTCCTATCCGCGTGCGTTCCTGGGCGAGCAGGCGTACTGGACGGTGGTCGGTGTCGACGGCGATCCCGAAGAGGGTTTGCTGGGCGAGGACGGCGCGCTGGAAGTGGGGCAGGGGGCGTTCTCGATCGAACCGTTTCTCTTCCTCGACGGCCAACTGATCACCTGGAGCGATGTCGAGGCCGGTCAGAGCCTGGCGGAAGGATACCTGCCGATCCCGACCGTCACCTGGACGCGCGGCGATCTTTCCCTGGAAGTGACCGCCTTCGCCTCGGGTCCTTCGGGCCGCTCCGAGCTGCGGGCCCGCTACCGTGTCCGCCATCGTGGCGCGGCGAAACGCCTGCGTCTCTTCCTCGCCCTCCGTCCCTTCCAGGTCAACCCGCCGGCCCAGTTCCTGAACCAGCCCGGCGGAGTTTCATCGATCAAGGCGATCGCATGGGACGGCCAGCGGGTCGTGGTGAATACCGAACGGACCGTGATCCCCATGAGCCCGCCGGCAACCTTCGGCGCCACGTCGTTCGACGGTGGCGAGATCGTCGAGCACTTGCGGCTGGGGAAGCTCCCGGCGGCGGTCTCGGTGAGCGATCCGTTCGGCTATGCCTCGGGGGCGTTCGCGTGGGATCTGGAGGTGCCGGCGGGTGGGGAGAGGGCGGTGGAGATAAGGGTACCCTTCGACCTAGCTCGACCTCACCCCCTGGCCCCCTCTCCTAAAGGAGAGGGGGAAAAAATAGATGCAAAGCCCCTCTCCTTTAGGAGAGGGGTTGGGGTGAGGTCGAGCGGGCAAGACGGTCCGGACAGCTTCGACTCCGCCCTCGCCGCCGTCACCCGCGACTGGCACCAGCGCCTCGATCACCTCGAGATCCGCCTGCCCCCATCCGCGGATCCCCTGGTCCGCACCTTCAAGACCGTCCTCGCCCATATCCTCATCAACCGCGACGGCCCCGCCATCCAGCCGGGCTCCCGCGCCTATGCCCGCACCTGGATCCGCGACGGCTCCCTCACCTCCTCGGCCCTCCTGCGCGCCGGCCACACAGAGGAGGTACGCGAGCTCATCGAGTGGTACGCGCCGTACCAGTTCGCGAGCGGCAAGGTGCCGTGCTGCGTCGACGCCCGAGGGGCCGACCCCGTGCCGGAGAACGACAGCCACGGCGAGTGGATCTTCCTCGTGGCCGAGTACTGGCGCTACACGCGCGATCGCGAGACGGTGGAGAAGGTCTGGCCGCACGTCGAGAAGGCCGTGGCCTACATCGACGAGCTCCGCCGCCAACGCCGGACCGAGGAGTACCGGCAGGCCGGCAAGCTCAAGTTCTTCGGGCTCCTTCCCGAGTCGATCAGCCACGAGGGCTACTCGGCCAAGCCCGTCCATTCCTACTGGGACGACTTCTTCGCTCTCAAAGGATTGAAGGACGCGGTGGATCTCGCTCAGGTCCTCGGGAAAAAGGAGGAGGCCGCGCGCTGGGCCGCCATTCGCGACGAATTCCGATCCGATCTCTACGCCTCGCTCGACCGCGTCATGGCCGAGGCCGGAATCGACTACATCCCCGGCTCGGCCGATCTCGCGGACTTCGATGCCACATCGACGACCATCGCCATCAGCCCCGGCGGCGAGTTGCAGAACCTGCCGCGACCGGCGCTGGAGCATACCTTCGAGCGCTACTGGCGCGAGCACGTGCGGCGGCGGAGCGCCACCGATTGGGAGGGCTACACGCCGTACGAGCTGCGCACCGTGGGCACTTTCGTGCAACTCGGCTGGAAAGACCGCGCCCACGAGCTGCTCGACTTCTTCATGCAGGACCGGCGGCCTCCGGGCTGGAACCAATGGCCCGAGGTGGTGCGCCGCGATCCTCGTGCTCCCGGCTTCCAGGGCGACCTGCCGCACACCTGGGTGGGCTCGGACTTCATCCGTTCTTTCCTGGACTTCTTCGCCTACGAGCGCGATTCCGACCGGGCGCTCGTCCTCGGCGCGGGGGTGCCGGCGGAGTGGCTGGCGCAGCCGCGGGGAATCTCCGTGCTCGGCCTGAAGACGCCCTGGGGCCCCTTGAGCTATGTGCTGATCCGGCAGGGAGAAGGTGTCCGCTACGTGCTCGCCGCCGGCACTGAGATTCCGCCCGGCGGCATCGTGCTCGCCTGGCCGCTCGCGGGGAAGGCGGCGACTGCGCGCGTGAACGGCGAAACGGTGCCTCTCTCCGCCGATGGCACGGTGGTGGTGCGGCGGTTGCCGGCGACGGTGGACTTGCTGCCGGAGAGCCAGAGCGCCGATTCCGCCGATATCGACAGATCCGGGGTGGTCCGCGCCGCCGGACCCCTCACCTCCCCGGCCCGCCTCTCCCACCGCACTCCCACCCCACCGGGAGAGGAGGGAGACTGCTTCAAATTAGTTTTTGTAAACCCCCTCTCTCCCGGCGGGCGGGAGTGCGGTGGGAGAGAGGGGGAAGGGGGAGTGAGGGGCCCGGCGGCGCGTGCAACGATCCGGTCAACGACGCCGGTGGAATCGGCGGAGAAGCTGCCATGACCTACGGCCACTTCTCACCTGACGGCACCGAGTACGTCATCACCGCCCCCCGGCCGCCGCGGCCCTGGATCAACGTCATCGCCAATCCGCGGGTGGGCCTTGCCGTATCGCAGACCGGCAGCGGCTACTCCTGGATCGACAACTCGCAGCTCGCGGTGATCGTCCGCTGGCAACAGGACCTCGCCGAAGACCGTTCGGGCCGGTTCCTCTATCTTTGGGACCGCGACTCGGACGAGGTCTGGTCGCTCGCGCCCGCGCCCTGCTGGCCGGCCTACGACCGCTACGCCTGCCACCATGGGTTGGGCTATACGACGTTCGAGACCGAGTACCGCGGGCTGCGCGCCCGCTGGACGCTCTTCGTCGATGCCGCGGCCACGGTGGAGCTGTGGCGGGTGCGCCTGGAGGATGCCTCCGGCCGTGCACGCCGGCTCTCCCTCGTCGCCTATCTCGAATGGAACTGCGGCGTGGCCCCGTCGCCGCGGCGCGAGTTCCAGAAGCTCTTCCTGGAGACCGGCTACGATCCCGCCGCCGGCGTCGTCACCGCCGGCAGCCACATGTGGGACGTGCCCTCGAAGCGCTGGGGGCACTGGAATCGCGACTTCCCCTACTGGAGCGCCTTCGCGGCGGCCGCGCCGGTGGCCGCCGCGGAGGGAGACAAGGGCGCCTTCCTCGGCCGCTGCGGCGACTGGGGGCGTCCGGCGGCCCTGCACAATGACGCCTGGCCCAGGCTCTTCGGCCGCCACCACGATCCCGTGGCCGCGCTGCGCTGCGACGTCGATCTCGCCACAGGAGGCTCGTCCGATCTCGGGTTCGTCCTGGCCACGGCGGAGGAGCGCGACGAGGCCGCGGCGCTCGCCCGGCGGTTCGCTGCTCCGGATGTCATGGATGCTTCTCTCGCCGCGGTGGGTGCCGGCTGGAGGGATCGCCTCTCCGGCCACCGCCTCGAGACTCCCGAGCCGCTCCTCGACGTCCTCGCCAACGACTGGCTGCGCTATCAGGCGATCTCCTCGCGCCTCTGGGGCCGCGGCGGCTACTACCAGCAGAGTGGCGCCTACGGCTTCCGCGATCAGCTCCAGGACTCGCAGCTCTGGCTCACCATCGAGCCGCGCCGCTGCCGCGAGCAGATCGCCCTCCACGCCGCGCACCAGTTCGCCGACGGCTCGGTCTATCACTGGTGGCATCCCCTCTCCGAGCAGGGTCACGTCACCCGCATGACGGACGACCTGCTCTGGCTCGCCTTCGTCGCCGCCAACTATCTCAAGGAGACCGGCGACTCCACGATCCTCGACGACCCCGCGCCCTACCTCGACGATCCGGAGCCGCATTCACTCCTCGACCACGTCGGGCGCGCCTTCGCACGCGTCTTCTCGCGCACCGGTCCGCGCGGGCTCCCCTTCATCGGCGGCGGCGATTGGAACGACGGCCTCTCGGCGCTCGGCCTGGAAGAGCGCGGCGAGTCGGTGTGGCTGGCGCAATTCCTGGCCGGCCTGCTGGCCGATTGGCGCGAGATCCATCGCCGCCGCGGCGAGCCCGACCGGGCGGACGAGCTCGCGCAAAGGCGGGAGGCGCTGGTTGCGGCCATCAACGAGCACGGGTGGGACGGCGCCTGGTACCGGCGAGCCACCCGCGACGACGGCTCGTGGATCGGCAGCGCCGCCAATTCGCAAGGCCGCATCTTTCTCAACCCGCAGATCTGGGCGATCCTCAACGACGTCGCGCCACCGGAGCGTGCCGCAGCCTGCCTGGCCGCGATCAAGGAGCACCTCGTGAGCGACGCCGGGGCCTTGCTGCTGGCGCCGGCCTTCGACACGCCCGACGAGACGATCGGCTACATCACCCGCTACGCGCCGGGACTCCGGGAGAACGGCGGCGTCTACACCCACGCGGCCACCTGGGCCATCGCCGCCGCCGCGAAGATGCGCGATGCCGGCTTGGTGGAGCGTCTCCTCACCGCCATCAACCCCGCGAACAAGGACCCCGAGCGTTACTGGGCCGAGCCCTACGTGTTGCCAGGCAACGTCGACGGCCCCGGCTCGCCGTACCACGGCCGCGCCGGCTGGACCTGGTACACCGGCTCCGCCGCCTGGCTGCCGCGGGTGATTTCGGAATGGGTGCTCGGCGTCCGCCCCGCCTGGGAAGGGCTGCGCTTCGATCCGTGCCTGCCCCCTGGCTGGCAGCGCGCGGCGATGCAGCGTCCGTGGCGCGGCGCGCGGCTGCGGGTCGAGATCGAGCGTGCGCCGGAGCTCGAGCACGGGGAGGTTGAGCTCACGGTGGACGGCGAGCGGCTCGGGGGGTGCGTTCTCGGCGAGGTCAGCGAAGGAGTGGAAGTAGAAATTCGGGTGCGGTGCGGGTGAAGATGACGTCCCCGAGGCGGATTCGGTGGTAACATTAATCCATGTACAACGCGAAAGCCTACTCCGCCGCCAGTGCGACATCGCCGCTGGACTCCGCCACGATCGGGCGGCGCGATCCAGCCGACCACGACGTGCAGATCGAAATCCTCTTCTGCGGGATCTGCCATTCCGATCTCCACCAGGTTCGTGACGAGTGGAACAGCGCCATCCCCACGGTCTATCCCTGCGTCCCCGGTCATGAGATCGTCGGCCGTGTGACCGAGGTCGGCTCCGCGGTCACCAGGTTCAAGCCCGGCGACCTCGCCGCGGTCGGCTGTCTGGTCGACTCGGACGGTACCTGTCCCCAGTGCCAGGCTGGCCTCGAGCAGTTCTGCCCGGACGTCACCTTCACCTACAACTCCCCGGACAAACACCTCGGAGGCGTCACCTATGGTGGCTATTCCGACAGCATCGTCGTCGACGAACGCTTTGTCCTGCGCGTCCCCTCCAACCTCGATCTCGCCGGAGCCGCGCCTCTCCTCTGTGCCGGGATCACAACCTACTCGCCCATGCGCCGCCGGGGCGTCACCAAGGGCAAGAAAGTCGGCGTGGTCGGTCTCGGCGGGCTGGGCCACATGGGCGTGAAGCTCGCTCATGCGTTCGGAGCCCACGTCGTCGTCTTCACCACTTCACCCGATAAGAAGGAAGACGCGCTCCGCCTCGGCGCCGATGAAATCGTCGTCTCGCGCACTGCCGACGAGATGGAGAAGCACGCGGGCAGCTTCGACTTCATCCTCGACACCGTCTCCGCCGATCACGATGTCAACGCCTATCTCAGCCTGCTCGGCCGCGACGGCAACCTGACCCTCGTCGGCGCGCCGGAGAAGCCTCTCACCGTCTCTGCCTTCGCCCTTCTGTTCGGACGCCACAACCTCTCCGGCTCGCTCATCGGCGGTATCGCCGAGACCCAGGAGATGCTCGACTTCTGCGGGACCCATCAGATCACCGCCGACGTCGAAGTCATCCCCATCCAGAAGGTCAACGAGGCCTACGAGAGAATGCTCAGATCCGATGTGAAGTACCGCTTCGCCATCGATATGGCTTCCCTCGGATCTGAATAACCGACGTAGGACCTCGGAGGGAAACCACCTCCACAGGTCAATGAGGGAGTGGAGATGCTGATTCAGGTGCCGTGCGGGGGCTGAGCCGGAACCGCAGGCGAGTGCTTCTAACTCGGCTCCTGCTGCACCGGGAGCGCTACGACGCGCTCGGCGATGCCGGCCACGGTGGGCCGGGCGAAGAAGTGGACCGCTTCGAAGCGCATATTGAAAGCTTCCGAGATGCGGGCGATCATCTGGGTCGCCATCAGCGAGTGCCCGCCGAGGCGGAAGAAGTCGTCGTTGAGACCCACCTCGGGAACCTTGAGGATCTCGGCGAAGAGCGCGGCCAAAGTCTTTTCGGTGGGGGTGCGCGGCGCCGCGGTGGTGGTCCGGCGCTCGTCGATACTCGGTGCCGGGAGGGCCTCGCGGTCGATCTTGCCGTTCGGGCTCAAAGGCATCGCGCCCAGCTCGACGAACACGTTCGGCACCATGTACGCGGGGAGCTTGCGCGCAAGAGCCTCGCGCAACTCCTCTTTGAGCCCGTTGGCGCCGTTGCCCTCGGATCGGGAAGAGACGTAATAAGCGGTGAGACGCCGGTCGCCGGGAGCGATTTCCGGGGCCACGACCACGGCCTCGGTGACCTCAGGATGGGTGCGCAGCAGGGTCTCGATCTCTCCCAGCTCGATACGCAGGCCGCGGATCTTCACCTGGTGGTCGATGCGGCCGGCGAACTCCAGGTCGCCGTTGGGCAGGAAGCGTCCCAGATCGCCCGTGCGGTAGAGCCGCGCCCCGGGCTCGTTGGCGAAGGGATCGTCGACGAACTTCCGGGCGGTCAGGGCGGCGTCGTTGATGTAGCCCCGGCCGACTCCCTCGCCACCGAGGCAGATCTCGCCGGTGGTGCCGATCGGCGCGAGGCGCTGCTCCTCGTCGAGCACGTAGACGCGGCTGTTGTCGATCGGCTTGCCGATCGGCACCGAGCTCGCCATGTAGCGGTCGAAGTCGTGCAGCCGGTAGAAGGAGGAGACATCGCTGCACTCGGCGGCACCGTAGACGTTGGCGATCGTGGTCGTGCGGTCCGGCGAGATGGCCCAGGCCTTGAGGCGCGAGGCGGAGATGGCCTCGCCGCCAAGGAAGAGGCAGCGCAGCGAGCGCAGGCGCTGCCAGCGGTCTGCCTCCGGTCCCTGCAGCAGCGGGTAGAAGGTGCTGGGAGCGCAGTTGAGCAGAGTGATCGCTTCTCCGGCGACGGTGCGCAGGATGAGATCAGGATCGTAGCCGTCCGGCACGAAGTGCAACGCGCCGCCGCTGACGAGCGGCATGGCCATGCTGCGCTGGGTGAGGTCGAAGCTGATCGAGCTCATGACCAACGTCTTGTCCGAAGGGCCGATCCCAAACTCGCGCACGAACCAGCACAGGAGATTGCTCCAGCCCCGGTGGTAGACGGCGGCGGCCTTGGGTCGGCCCGTCGATCCGGAGGTGAAGATGACATAGCACAGGTCCCCCGGGCCGCTGCGCCGCTCGGGCCGGTCAGCGGGCTTGTCAGCGATCGCCCTCCAGTCGCGGTCGAGGCACAAGACCGGCGGCTTGTGCTCCGGCAGGCGCTCGAGGAGAGCCTCTCGGGTCAGGAGCACCTTGAGCTTCACGTCGCCGAGCATGGCGGCCACGCGCTCTTTGGGGTAGGTGGGATCGAACGGCACGTAGGCGCCGCCCGCCTTGAGAACCGCGAGCACGGCCACCGCCAGCTCGGGCGAGCGGTTCATGCAGATACCGACGGGCGTATTGGCGCCTACGCCTGACCCCTGGAGGTGGTGCGCCAGGCGGTTGGCGCGCTCGTCGAGCTCGCGATAGCTCAGTCGCTGCTCGCCGAAAACCAGAGCAGTGCTCTCGGGAGCGCGCTCGACCTGAGCTTCGAAGAGCTCGTGGACCGAGCGGTCGCGTGGATACTCCCGAGCCGTGTCGTTCCACTCGCCGAGCAGGAGACGCCGCTCCTCGTCGCTCAGCACGTCGACTTCCGCGAGCGTCGCGTGGGTGTCTTCGAGGCCCGCGCGCAGCAGGCGCGCGAGGTGCTGGCCGACTCGCTCGAGGGTGACGGGCTCGTAGAGCCGGGGGCTGAAGGCGGCTGTGCCCCGGAGGCGGTCGGGCTGTCGCTCGAAGGTCAAGGTGATGTCGGTACCGAGGTCGGGCAGCTCGCCGTGAAGCTCGCGGTAGACCAGGGCCACGTCGAAGAGTGGACCGCGGTTCGCCGGCGCCGCGAGGCCCAGCTCGTCGAGCAGCCAGACGAACGGGTAGCGTTGGCGGCCGTGAGCGTCGAGCAGCGTCTGGCGCACGGCAAGCAGGAGCTGTCGAAAGCTCATCTGCCCGTCGACGGCGTTGACGATGGCGACGGCGTTCGGTTCTCCGGGTTCATCCTCAGACCTCATGGCCGGGCAGCCGATCACGATCGGCGAGGCTTGAGTGGAGCGGTAGAGGCAGGCGGCGAGCGCCGCGACCAGGGCCGCGTACTCGAGGAAGGGCTCGCCGCCCGTCACGTCGACGAGCCTCTCGAAGGCGTCGCCGCTGATCTCGAAGGTCACCGTCGCGCTCGGGGCGCAGCGCTCTTGGGGCCGGTGATGGTCCAGCCGCGGGCCGCACGGGCGCAGGTCGGAGGCCAGCTTGCCGTGCCAGTACGCGCGCTCCTCGGCCAGCGCATCGCGGTTCGCATCGCTGCCAAGACCCGCTTCGATGCCGGAAATCATCGTTCTCTCCTCCAGGGGAATGGGCCGTCTAAGCGCTCAGAAGTTGAACTGCAGGGCCGCCAGGGAGTGTCCGGGGAGCTGCGCGGGACGCCGCGCGAGCGCCGTGATCGTGATGTCGCCCAGGCGCACGGCCGGGTTCAGGGCGGCGGCGGTGAGAATTTCGCGGAGCGTTTCGCCCAGCTCCTCGACGCGCTCCGGTGCCAGAGCGGCAGAGGCGGTCAGGAGCTCAAAGGCAAGCTCATGCCCGGAAGGTTCGACCCGCAAGACGAGCTCGAGCTCCCGCCAGGCCGGCCCGGCGAAGCCCCGCAGCCCGTCACTCCCTGCGGGCACCTCGAGGTAGCCCACGTCGAACACGGGCGGCTTCTTCACATAGCCCGGCATTCGAAACACGCCCGCGAAGATGGCCGGCGCGAAGCGCTGGTGCGGGGCGGTCGCAGCCAGCTTGCCCCGGACCACCTGTGCGAGATCGCGGAAGCCCAGCCGCTCGGACGCTTCGAGCCGCACGGGGAACGACTCACCGTCGTGACCGGCGGCGACGACCACGGCCGTGTCGTCGCGCCCGTCGAGGCGCAGGAGCGCTGCGGCGAGAGCCGCGAGGAAAACGCTCGCGCGCTCGACCCCGCAGTCGCGCTCCAAGGCTTCGAGCAGCGGCCGGGGCAGGCGATGGACGGGGCCCGGCTGCCAGTCCCCGGCCGGCGCGCTCTCGGCCTTGCCGTTGGCGGCGGCCGTCGCGCGGCCGTTACCGAGCTCGGCCAGAAAGAACCGCTCGGCGGCGGCATAGCGATCGGCGGAGAGGATCTCGAGGGTTTCGAGCTCCGGTGCGGCGGCCTGGTCGAACTGGCAGGCGCGCCGCAGGTTATCGATCAATTGGGGCGACGGCTCCCGGCGCGTCGGGTCGAGGACCTTCTCTTTCACCGCGGCATCGAAGCAGCGCAGGAAGGTCTCGATCTGTGCGAAGGACATGCCGCGGTTCTGCAGCAGGAAGAGCGACACGAAGTTGAAGCCGGGATCGGGCACCCACAGCGGTGTGTCGAAGGTGAGGAAGCAGCGCTCAACCAGATCGCAGGCCGTGCCCACGTCCATGGTGTCGTGCGACCAGGAGAAGTGGTAGCCCTTGATGCCGTAACGGTCGCGTTCCTTCCAGATCGGGGTCACGGGATCGCAGTACCAGACGAGGGGGCGATAGAAGTCCGGCCTGGTCTCGGCGAGGAAGTCCATGGTTTCCTGGGCCGTGGCGTGAGTCTCCCCGGGAAAGCCGAAAAACAACGACGCGAATACCTTGATTCCCGCGTTTTTGAACATCGGCACCACGCTCAGATAGTGGTGCTTGCGCGGGGTTTTATGCATGTTGATCAGCATCTGGTCGTTGGCCGACTCCAGGCCGAGGAAGACGCCCTGGCAACCGGCGCGCGCCATCAGCTCGACCAGCTCGGCGTCGCAGAAGTCGGCCCGGAAGAAGCAGTGCCACTTGAAGCCGTAGCGCTGGCGAATCATCATGCGCATCATCTCTTTGAACGTGGCAAGCGGCACGTTGGCGGTGTCGTCGACGAAGAAGAGGCCGGTCACCGTGCCTACGTCGCGGATGACGTTGAGCTCCCGCTCGATGTACTCGAGCCGCGACACGTCGTATTTTTCGGTGCGCAGGGGGAAGGAGCAGAAGGCGCAGGTGAACGGGCAACCTTTGGTGATGCGCACGTTGACGTAGCCGCCGACGTCCTCTTGGGGGAACAGCGAATAGTCGATGATGTTGTCGTAGAGCGGATTGATCTCGCGCTCTGCCGGGGTGAGCACGAAGCGGTCGCCCTCGCGATAGGCGAGGTTGGGGATGCTCGCGAAATCCCGGTTACCCCGGAGGGCCTTCAGCAGGTGCACCAAGGCCTGCTCGCCTTCGCGGCTGCGCACGTAGAAGTCGGCGCCGATGTATCTGAAGACCGCCTCGAGGTCGGACTCTTCCATGCTCTCCGAGCGCTTGGCAATGTACGGGCCGCCGACGACGATCTGGGTGTCGGGGCTGTGCTCGCGCACGAAATTGACCACCTCGATGATCGGGGTGTCGTAGTTGTAAATGGTGGTGGTGACCAGGGCAGTCAAGTACTGGCGGCTGCGGAGCTTGTCGCGCAGCTCCTCTCTCTGGAGCTGGAACAGGTTGACGTAGTCGAAGGTGAAGCCCCGTCGCGCGAGGTAGGTCCCCAAGTACATCACCACCATCCACAGGACCTCGGCGTTGTGGAACTTGCGTTGGCGGCCAGTTTGTGGCCGGCCCTCATAATAGAAGTGGTCGAGGATGTCCATGGCCCGGTAGGGTCTGCCCTGGTACTCGATGAAGTTCAAGTTCAGATCGCGGAAGTTGGGATGGTGCGTGCCCATCGCGCGCAGCATTTCGACTTCGCGCTCGAACTGCCCGTCGTTGTAGCCGATGATCAGACAATCGGTGACCATGGCAGTGCTCCAACGGCGCTCTCCGGCGTGTCTGCCGGAGATCTTGTTGCGGCCCCTTTAAGGGACCGTAGCCACGATCCGGAAGGAGTAGGTCGGGTTGACGCACTCGCCCGGCGTGGCGGTGGGGTGGACAACGAATGCATTGTGAGTCTCCGCGGTTGCTGGCGAGGTCATCTCGGCATCAATCAATTCAGGCGATTCCACAATGGCACAGTTTAGGGTTCCTTGAAGATGCGTGTCAACCGTTTCGCTTGAATGAGGCAGCCATGAACATCTGGCCGTGCATGGATGGGAACGACGCGCGCGCCGCGAGATCGATCTCGACCAGGCGCCGCAGGTCCCGGGGCGTCATGCCGCGCACGCCAAGCTCGTAACCGAAGACGTCCGGCAGCAGGGCGAAGGGGACGGCGCGGCCGGGATCGAGCTCGGCGTGCGCGAACATCTCGCGATAGCCGTCCATCGGCAGGGAGTTGCGCCGGACGAGCTTTTTGCTCCTGGGAGTACATCGACAGGAAGGTCAGGTGGCGGCACTCGACGTCCCAGGTGGAGACGATGAGACAGCCGTGGGGCCGCAGGCAGCGCCGCGCCTCACGGAAAAGCGCGAGCTGGTCGGCGGCGGGCATGTGGGCGATCGTGCCCATCATGCACGTGATCAGGTCGAAGCTGTCGCCACAGAAGGGGAGGCGGCGACCGTCTCCGGCGCTGTAGAGTGGCCAGCGCGACCCGGCGGCCTTGCGGCGCGCGTGGGTGACCGCGCGCCACTCGATGTCGATGCCGTAAGAGAGGATGCCCAGGGTGGTGAGGGTCGCGGGGTGGCGTCCGGTGGCGGCACCGATGTCGAGCGAGCGCTCGAGGCCCGGCACTTCCCGGATCAGATCGAAGAGGTTGATGGCCTCGAGGTTCTTTTTGATTTCGTCTTCGGGAGGCAGGCGGTCGTAGAGCAGGTAGGCCGCCGCGTCGTAGCACAGCGCGGGCTCCTTCTGCGCGGCGGGCTGGTTCTGGCTCGCTACGTAGTCGCCGAGGGCGGCGAGCAACCGGGCGCGTTCGCGCGGGCTGACGTGGAGCTCTTCGGCGCGGGCGTCGAGGATGGGCAGGAGGGCCGGATCGACCTCGTCCTGGCGGGGGATGTCAGGGCCGAGGAGGCTCAGCGAAGGGCCGCAATGGTTGAGGCCCCGGCCCGCGCCGCATCTGGCGCGAGCTGGTTTCAGATCCTGGAGGCGCGCAAAGACATCGCGATACCCCGGGTCCCAAGTGAGCAGCACGCTGAAGTGCCGCGTGGCCTCGTCCAAGTCCCCGCGATCCTCGTAGGCGCGGGCGAGGTTGTAAAGCACGCGCCGCTCGTCGTTATTCATATATTGCTCGCGGGCGCGGCGGAAGCAAGACAGGGCAGCCGACTCAAAGCCTGCCTCCTGGAAGCAGTCGCCGGCGTTGAGCATGGCCTGGAGACGCAGCGACTCTTCCTGTCCCGAGCGGACGTAGAGGGCGGCGGCCTGCGCCGGATCGCCGCGCCGCTGCTCGAGGCCGGCGAGCAGGAACTGGGAGTGCGCGTGGTCCGGATGGGCGTTGACGTCCACCTGCAGCAGGCGGTGGGCGCAGTCCAGAGCCCCGGCCACCCCCGCCTCCGCGGCGGTGAGCAGGTGTGCGGCACCGTAGGCGACGAGCCCATAACGCAGATACAGGGAGCACAGCGGCTCGAGGAGCTCCGTGGCGCCATCGTCACCGGGAAGGTACCGGGTGAGGAGCTCCTCCAGGGCCCCCACCTCGGCCATCGCCTGGCAGTCGGTCAGCACGCGGATCAGCCGCACCTGGCGGTCGCCCGAGCCCAGGCACAGGAGACCCCCGTCCGGCGAAAGGCACACCGACCACACTTCGCCGGAAGTCGAATAGCGCCACAGGACCTGCCCCGCGCGGTTGAGCACGTAGGCGCTGCCGTCGAAGCAGCCGAGTGCCGTCACCTGGCCGTCGGGCGTGGCCGCGGCGCCGCCGATAGCGTTCTGCGAGACCTGGGACGTCGGTTGCGCACAGCCGGCAGCGCAGTCGATCCGCAACGCCCGACCGGCGCGCAGACCGACGATACCGCTGCCGCCACCGGGCGACAGGCGCGTCTCGTAGCCGGCCTCGCCGCAGGGAAAGCGCGCCAGGACTTGGAGCTCCTGGTCGAGCAGCAGGACGGAGTCGGCGTAGACGCTCACCAGGGCCCGTTCGCCGGCCGCGGAAGTCGCGACCCCGTAGATGCCGGCCGCACCAAAACACCGCTCGGCGCTCCGGCGCCAGAGGCTCCCCAGGCGGCGGAAGACCTGCACGCGCTGGTCCCAGCTCCCTACGTACAGAACGTCGCCGTTCGCCGAGAGAGCCAGACCCCATACCGGCGCCCCGACCTCTTGCCGCCAGAGCCGGTGCCCCTGCCGCGAGAACACCTCCACCGCGCCCCCGGCGGGCCGCTTGGTGGCGGTTCCGAATGCCGCCAGGAGGCCGTCGGCGGAGATGGCCGCCGCCCAGGACTCGTCGCCCACCTGGCGCTGCCACAGGACCTTGCCGGCGTGGTCGAGCAGATAGGCGCTGCCGGCGACGCTCGCCGCAGCGATCAGGGACAGGTTGGGAGTGGCCGCGACGCGGATGATGCTGCCATCGCAACCGACCGTCCACAGCGTCTCGTAAGGAGCCGGCGCAATCGCATGCCGGGCGCCGTCAGAAGACGGCCACACCGAGCTCGACCTCCGATTCGGGCCTCAGGTAGATGGTGGCGCCGCCCGGGCCGGGAACGCCCAAGATCAGCACTTCGGAGACCTCGCTGCCCATCCGCTTGCTGCCGAAGTTGAGCACGCCGATCACCTGCTTTCCCAGGAGCTGCTCTCTCTCGTAGTTGCGGAAGGCGCCACAGGAGACGCGGGTACCGATCTCGGGACCGAAGTCCACACGCAGCCGGTACGTCGGCTTGCGGGTGGTAGCCTCCTCGACCTCGACGATGCGGCCCACCCGGATGTCGAGCGCTTCGAAGTGCAAAAAGTCGGCTCTCTCTTTCAGGATCATGAAAGGCTCCCGCTTGTCCGTGCTTTCTCCCGTATACCACATCCTCAATCGCTGTGCTACAGTAGAAGCGAAGGTAGTTTCAGACCGGGAACGCCCGGTTTCATCTCCGCGCCCGTGGAGAAGCTTCGCCGGAGGCTCTTCGGCAGACTGCGATCAGGTCAGGAAGGAACTCACCATGGCCAGGAAAAAGATAGCCAAGGCCGCGAGGACGGCCGCGCGCCCGGAGCCGCGGGACGACCGGGAGCAGGACGATCCGAACCGGGCGGCCGCCGAGGTCGGCCGGCGCGCCCAGCGCGATCACTTCAACAACGTGAACCGGGTCTTCGGGTCCTTGAACGACGACTTGACCAAGGCCTACCGGGATTGGGCCGCCCGGCAGTACAGTGCCATGGCGCAGTTCTTCCAGAGCTGCGACAACGCCAGCCTGCAGAAGGAGCTGCAGGCCGCCGACGAGGCCTACTGGAACGCGGTGCGCGACGTGCAGCAGAGCTCTTCGCAGCGCCTGGCCGACTCCTACCAGTCCTATGTAGGAGCGATCAAGGATGCCGTGGCCGCGGTCGATCCCAAGAGCGCCGATTCCGGGACGCTGTGCTTCCTGGCGCAGACCCTGAACACCGCGGCGGCGCTGGCAGGCAATCAGCAGTGGCAGCCGGAACCGGCTGAGCGTGCCGGCGGCTAGCCGCCGGCCGGCGGTTCCGAGGCCGATCTCCAGGGCTTTGCAGCCGAGGCTCCTTGCAGAGGAGGAACGCAGTGCTGGCTTCCAATGAGCGGGAGGAGGTTCGACCAGCCGCTCTACGGCCGGAGTTGGTTTCAACCCCACGCGATCTCGTGCGGTGTAAGCGCTCGGAGGTTCAGGGCGGCGGGGGTCAGGGGGGGACGTCTGCCGATGCCGACGAGGAGATCTACGTCTTCCCGACGTCATTCGACCAGGAGCGGCTCTTCTTCGTCGAGCTCTTGGAGCCAGGGAGCACCTACAACGTGCCCATGCCCGTGCCGTTCCCAGGGCCGGTGGACGTGCCGGCCTTGGGCCGTGCCATCCGCGAGTTCGGTCGGCGGCACGAGATCCTGCGCACGACGCTGGGCTACCTCGACCGCCGCCCGGTGCAGGTCGTCTCCCTGGCGAGCCGGGTCGAGCCTCGAGGTTCTGGACCTGCGGCGCATGCCGGAGGGGCAGCGCCAGACCGAGGCCGCACGGCTGACCCGCGCCCACGCGCGCCAGCCCTTCGACCTCATGCGGGGTCCGCTGTGGCGGGCCACGTTGCTGCACCTCGCCGACGACAACCACCTGCTGCTCACCAACTTCCACCACGTGATCACGGATCTGTGGTCGACCGGTCTGCTGGTCTATGAGCCTCGGCTTTGTACCTGGCCTTCGCCCAAGGCCAGCCCTCGCCGCTGCCAGAGCTGCCGCTCCAGTACGGCGACTACGCCGCGTGGCAACGCCGTTTCCTCGACCAGGAGGTCGTCCACGAGCAGATGACCTACTGGCGGCACCAATTGGCCGGGGCTCCCCAGGTGCTCGCGCTGCCGATCGACCGGCCGCGGCCGCCGGTCCAGACCGTGCGCGGCGACGACTGGATGTTCCCGATCGGCCTGCAGGTGAGCCAGAAGCTGGTCGCTCTGTGCCGGCAACAGCGCGTGACGCCGTTCCACGGTCTGCTCGCCGCCATGGCCGTGCTTCTCGCGCACTCGGCGGACGTCGAGGATCTGCTGATCGGCTCGCCCATGTCGAACCGCAGCCGCCCCGGCCTCGAGGCGCTCATCGGTCTCTTCGTCAATACCGTGGTCCTGCGCGTCCAGCCCCGGGTGAACCTCACCTTCAACGAGCTGCTGCGCCAGGTGTGCGCGACGACGCTCGACGCCTTCGAGCACCAGGACCTGCCCCTGGGCATGCTGATCGACGAGATCCTCGAGGAGCGCAACCCGAGCGTCACACCGCTCTTCCAGGTGATGATCGCGCACCAGACCGACGCCATGTCGACCCGGCCGTACAGCGTCGAGCTCCCCGAGGACATGGGCGAAGGCATGCGCCTGGCCGGGGCAACCGGCACGGCAAAGTACGACCTCGTGCTGTCGGTGATGGAGAGCGATCGCGGCCTGCTGGGAACCTGGGAGTACAACGTCGACCTCTTTGAGGATGCCACCATCTTGCGCCTGGGCCGGCGCTACCGGCAGCTCCTGGAGATGGTGGTCGAAGAGCCTCACCGCACGTTGGGAGAGGTGCGCCGCCGACTCGCAGCGCTCGACCAGGCCGAGCGCGGCGCCCCCGCCCCGCCCCCGCAGGCCGCCGCAGCCTGGAGCGCCGTGCCCCCGTCGGCCCCTACGCGCGCGGCGCCGGCGGCGGTCTCCTCCACACCCGCATCGCGGCAGGAGGCGCCGGGCGTCGCCTGGCCATGGCAGGAGCGCAGCCGCGGCGAGCTCCGAGCGTTCGTCGATCGGCTCACCGAGGCGGAGGCCGACCGCCTCCTCGCCGAGGTGGTGGTGGAGGTGGGGGAAGAGACCCTGCAGGTCGCCCTGGAATCGCTGTCCGCGGAGGGTGACGGGGAGGTGGGGGAGGCCGCACGTCTGCTCGCCCGGCTCGATCACCTCTCGAACGCCGAGGTGGACGGCCTGCTCAATCGGCTCCTGTCGCAAGGGGAGCAGGTCGCATGAGCGCGTTGGAGGATCGTCTCCAGGGACTTTCGAGCCAACAGAGGCGCGAGCTGCTCGCGCGGCTGCTCCAGGCCAAGGTGGACGTGCGGGAGGAGCTGCCCTCCTCGTATGACCAGGAGCAGGCCTGGTTCCTTCATCAGCGCGAGCCGGACAGCTCGCGTGCGAACCTCTGCGCCGCGAGCTACCTGCCGGCGGCGGCGCAGTCCGGCCTGCCCGCCGCGCTCGGCGAGGTGGTGGCGCGGCACGAGGCGCTGCGCACCGGCTTTTCACCCGGCGAGGGCCGCGCCTCCTTGTTCCGGGTCCGGGAGGCGTGGCTGCACCCTACCTGGGCCGACCTGAGGCCGGTCCCGGCGGAGCAGCGCGCGGCGGAGATCGAGCGGCTGACGCTCGCAGACCTGCTCGCCCCCTTCGAGCTTCTCCCGCCCGCCGCTCTTCCGTCTGAAGGTGCTGCTCCTCGACGAGCCCGGTCCCCTGCTTTTATTCTTGAGCGCGCACGAGAGCGTGGCCGACGGCTGGTCTCTGTGGGTGCTGCTCGCGGAGATCGTCGAGCGTGCCGCAGCCCGCCTCGAGGGACGGCCTGCGGTCGTGCCAGAGGCGCTCGCCTCCTATGCGGATCTCGCCCGGCTGGAGCGCGCCCGCAACGGCAACGACCCGCAACTCGCCTACTGGCAAAGCCGGCTTGCCGGCCTGCCCGCGCCGGCGCCGCTGCCGGCCAACACGCGCCTCCATCCGCGGAGCCGATCGGTGCGCGGCCGCATCCACACCTTCGCAGTTCCGGCCGAGATCGTCGCCCGGTTGCGCCTCCAGGCGGCTCTGGACCAGGGAGGCAGTCTCCTGCTCCTGCCCCTGCTGGCGTCCTACGCCGTCTGGCTG
This sequence comes from Thermoanaerobaculaceae bacterium, assembly GCA_963778565.1. Classification (GTDB taxonomy): domain Bacteria; phylum Acidobacteriota; class Thermoanaerobaculia; order Multivoradales; family UBA5704; genus DATARR01. Next base: position 156,854 of record CAVZUZ010000013.1, read on the forward strand.
CGGGGGCTCTCCGGGTCCGCCGACTTCGTGGTGGGTATTCCGGCCTCGAACCGCCTGCAGCCCGAGCACCAGGGGATCGTGGCGCCGCTGGCGAGCTACCTGCCCATCCGCTTCACCCTGACTCATGACCCGTCCTTCGCGGAGCTTCTGGGGACGACGTTCCAGCAGGTGAGCGAGGGTTCCCAGGGACCGGCGCCGTCGGTGGCCGCGCTGGTCGCCCGGCTGTGGCCCGAGCGTCTGCTCGACCGCGATCCGCTCTTCCGCTTCGCCTTCTTCCTGCAGGACCTGAGCGCCAATGGTACCAGCGGCGCGGACGTCCAGGCGATGGCGGCGTGGCAGCCCGCGGCGCTCGCCGCCCGGCACGATCTCGCGCTCACTTTCGTGGTCGGGAGCGAGCAGGTGGTGGGCCGGGTCGAGTACGCTGCTGACCTGTTCAGCCTCGGGACAGTCGCCGAGTGGTTCGCCGGCTACGTCGAGCTCTTGCGGGCAGCGAGCGCCGCGCCCGAGCGGCCGATCTCGAGCTTCCTCGCGGTGCTGCCGGTCCGCCCGTCGCGGCCCGCCGAGCCGCCGCGGCAGCCGGTGCCGGCTCCGCCTGCCGCGCCGGCGAGCCCGGCCCCCGCCCCGCCACGTTCCGCGGTCTCCGCCGCGAGCCCGCCGCCACCGCCGGCCGCCGCCGGCGATGCAGCCGCGCAGCAGGAAGCGGTCGAGCAGCTGCTCGCCGTCATCTGGAAGGACGTGCTGAAGGTCGCGACGGTCGAGCCGGACAACAGCTTCTTCCTTCTCGGGGGACACTCGCTGCTCGCCATGCAGGTGCACTCGTCGTTGCTCGAAGCGCTGGGCTTCGAGGTGCCCATGCGGCTCCAGTTCGACGCACTCAACCTGCGGACGCTGGCCAAGGGCGTCCTGGAAGCTCTCCCGGACCGGGCGGCCGGTGCCGCGGCGGCCGGCGTCTGGCTGCGAGGCCGCACCACGGGGACCTCTACGGCGACGGCCGCTTCGCAGCCCGCCCCAGCCGCTGTACCGCCCGCCCCCACCCCTGGCGCCGGCAGCATCCCGGCCGTCGAGCCCCTGGGACCGCCTGCCGCCACGGCGCCGGCCTCCTTCAACCAGCAGCGGCTGTGGTTTCTCGATCAACTCGAGCCGGGCAACGCCTTCTACAACCTCCACCTGGTGCTCAAGCTCCCCGGCTATCTCAACCGGAGCGCGCTCCACCGGACGCTCGCCGAGATCGTCCGGCGCCACGAGGCGCTGCGCACCACGTTCGCAACCGACGAGGCTGGAGAGCTCGTCCAGGTCATCCACGCGCCCGGCGAGCTCGCGATGCCGTTCGACGACCTGAGCGCAAGCCCGCCCGCCGAGCGCACCGCGGCGCTCGAGCGGCTGGTGCTCGCGGCGGTGCACACGCCGTTCGATCTGGCGCGCGACCCGCTCTTTCGCGTGCACCTGCTGCGCGTGGCCGAGCACGAGCACCTGCTGATCCTGATCATGCATCACATCGTGGTGGATGCCTGGTCGGTGGGGGTCTTGACCCACGAAGTGCAGGCGCTCTACCAGGCCTTTGCCTCCGGCCGGCCCTCCCCCCTGCCGCCGCTCAAGCGCCAGTACGCCGACTTCGCCCGCTGGCAGCGCGAGATGCTGCAGGGGGAGAAGCTCGAGCGGTTGCTGACCTACTGGAAGCGCCAACTCGCCGGCGCGCCGCCCGTGCTGGAGCTGCCCACCGACCGGCCGCGGCCGGCCTTGCAGAGCTTCTCGGGAGCGATGTTCGCCTTCGAGCTCGACGTCGAGGCGGCCGCCGCGGTCGCGGAGCTCGGCCGCCGCGAGCGGGCGACTCCGTTCATGGTGATGCTCGCGGCCTTTGCCGCCACGCTGTCGCGTTACGCGCGGCAGGAGGACGTCGTCATCGGCTCGCCGATCGCCAACCGCGGCCTGGCTGAGCATGCGCCGCTCATCGGCTTCTTCAACAACACGCTCGTGCTGCGGGTCGACCTCTCCGGTGACCCGAGCTTCACCACGCTCGTGCGCCGCGTGCGCAGCATGACGATCGATGCCTACGATCATCAGGACCTTCCCTTCGAGCGCCTGGTCGATGAGCTGCAGCTCGAGCGCAACCTGAGCCAGAATCCGCTTTTCCAGGTGCTGTTCTCGTTCGACAGCGATCTCGGGCCGCGGCTCGCCAAGAGCGACGGCGACGACCTGCCGGAGGTCCACAGCGGCACCGCCAAGTTCGATCTCGGCCTCTACACCTTCAACACCGACCGGGGCCTGGGCGGCGCTTTCGAATACAACACCGATCTGTTCGACCGGCGTCGCATCGAACGCATGGCCGAGCACCTGCGCGCTCTCGTGGCAGCGGCCGGCGCGAGCCCCGAAGCACCCTTGTCTCAGGTCGAGATGGTCAGCGCGGACGAGCGCGCGGAGCTCCTCGGCTGCAGCCGGCCGGCGAGCTTCATCCCTGCCGAGGGGTGCGCTCGACGAGCTCTTTGCCCGCCAGGCCGACCTGTTCCCGGACGAGGTCGCCGCGAGCTTCAGCGGCGCCACCATGACCTTCGGCGAGCTCGATGCCGCGGCCAACCGGCTATCCCGCCTGCTGCGCCGGGAGGGCGTCGGTCCAGACGCTCACGTGGGACTCTGCGTCGAGCGCTCGTTCGACCTGCTCATCGCCTTCCTCGGCATTTTGAAGGCCGGCGGCGCCTACGTGCCGATCGATCCCAGCTATCCGCGCGAGCGGATCGCCTTCATGCTCGAGGATGCGGCCATTTCGACCCTGCTGACCCAGAGCGCGGTCGCCGACCGGCTGCCCCAGGCTCCGGGAATGATCCGGCTGTGTCTCGATCAACTCGGCGAGCGGTGGGCGGGCGAGCCCGCGACGGCGCCTGAGACCGGCGTCACCCTCGACAACCTGGCCTACACGATCTACACCTCGGGCTCCACCGGCCGGCCCAAGGGCGTTGCCATGACTCATCGCGCCGTGGCCGACCTGGTCGCCTGGCAGGCACGGCAGCCCTACTTCGGCGGTGGTGGCCGCACGCTGCAGTTCACCTCGTTGAGCTTCGACGTGTCCTTCCAGGAGATCTTCGCCACCTGGCTCGCCGGCGGCAGCCTGGTGATGATCACCGAAGAGGACCGCCGCGACCCCGAGCGCCTGGCGCGGATCATCACCGAAGGGCGTGTCGAGCGCCTGTTCCAGCCCTTCGTCGGCATGCAGCAGCTCTGCGAGGTCCTGGCCGAGACGCCGCTGGTGCCCCCGGCGCTACGCCTGCTGATCACCGCTGGCGAGCAGCTCCAGGTCACGCCGCAGATCGCGCGGGCTCTCTCCCGCCTGCCGCGCTGCCGGCTGTTCAACCAGTATGGTCCGTCCGAGACCCACATCGTCACCGAAGAGCCGGTGCCTGGAGCGTCGCGCGGCGAGCCGGCGCTGCCGGCAATCGGCAAGCCGATCGCCGGCGCCACCGCCTACGTGCTCGACCGGCACCTGCAGCTGCAACCCGTGGGGATTTCCGGAGAGCTCTACATCGGCGGCAGCGCCGTGGCGCGGGGGTACCTCAACCGTCCGGAGCTGACCGCGGATCGTTTCGTGCCCGACCCCTTCTGTGGCCGGCCAGGCGCGCGCATGTACCGTACCGGCGACCTGGCGCGGATGCTGCCCGGCGGTTCGATTCAGTTCGAGGGTCGCATTGACGACCAGGTCAAGATCCGCGGCTTCCGCGTCGAGCCGGGTGAGGTTGAAAGCGTGCTGCGGCGGCATCCCGCCGTGCGCGAGGCGGTGGTGGTGGTGCGCCAAGACGCCGTCGGCGAAAAGCGTTTGGTGGCCTACTGCACGACCGAGGACGGAGGCGAGCTGCCGAAGGCTGCCGTTCAGGAGCTCCTGCGCGGCGAGCTTCCCGACTACATGCTGCCGTCATTGCTGCTGCAGATCGACGCCCTCCCTCTGACCCCCAGCGGCAAGATCAGCCGGCGCGCCCTCCCGCAGCCCGACTTCGACGCGCGCCGGGCCGGGGACGTCTACGTGGCGCCGCGCGACCCGCTGGAGCAGAGCCTGACGGACATCTTCAAGGCCGTTCTGGCGCTCGAGCAGGTAGGCATCCACGACAGCTTCTTCGAGCTGGGTGGACACTCGCTGCTGGCGACCCGCGTCGTGTCGCGCGTGCGCCGGGAACTGGGGGTGAGTCTCTCGGTGAGGCTCCTCTTCGAGGCCTCTACCGTGGCCGAGCTGGCGCAAGCGATCCCGAAGCTCGGGGCCGAGCGCTCGAACCTGCGCCATCCTGACGCCGATCTCAAGGAGGAAGTTGATGGCGGCCGATAACTCCCGAGCCTTGGTGCAGAAAGAGGAGCGCCCGAACGCCCGCATGCGGCTTTTCTGCTTCACCTTCGCGGGTTCCAGCGCACAGGTATTCCACGGCTGGAACGAGCACGCGCCCGCCTGGCTTGAGATCAGCGGCTTCGAGCTTCCCCGGACACGGCGCCCGCCTGGCCGAAAGGCCCCTCGACACCTATGAGGCCGCGGCCGTGGAGATCGCCGACACGCTGGCGCCGTTCCTCGACCGGCCGTACGCGCTCTTTGGCCACTGCCTGGGGGCCGCCCTGGCCTACGAGACTACCCGCGTCCTGCGCAGCCGAGGTCTGCCGCAGCCCAGGCACCTGTTCACCTGCGGCGCGCGCGGCCCCCACCTGGGCATCCCGATCGCCGACGTCGAGAGCATGGATGACGACGAGTTCATCAAGCACATGAACGAGACCTACGCGGCGCCGATCGAGTTCCTGAACCATCCCGAGATGCGGCCGCTGTTTCTGCCCATGGTGCGGGCCGACGCCCGTATGACCCAGAACTACCGTTACGCGCCGGGCTCGCCGATGAGCTTTCCGATCACTGCCGTGGCCGGCGAAGGTGACCCCTACGTGCAGGAGGGGCATCTTGGAAGCTGGCGCAAGCACACCACCGCGGATGTGACCACGCGTCTTTACCCGGGAGGCCACTTCTTCTTCCTGGAGAGCGCCCCGCGGCTGTTGGCCGACTTCGCCACCGAGTTGGAGCAGCGCGAGTCGAGCTAGAGAGTCGGCGGCCGCGATCGTCTCCTCTACGGCTGGATCGGATCACCGGCCGATCACCGCGCCTCTGGACCCCACCACCTCCGCATACCATCGCCCGCTCGCCTTGACCGTCCTCTGCAACGTGGTGAAATCTACGTGCACGATGCCGAAGCGCTTCGAGTAGCCGTGGGCCCACTCGAGATTGTCCAGCAGCGACCAGACGAAGTAGCCCCGCACGTCCACTCCCGCCTGAATGGCTCGACCCACCGCGCGCAGGTGCTCCCGCAGATAGGCGGTGCGCAGCGGATCGTCGACGCGGCCGTCGATCGGTGACGGCGGATCGTAGAAGGCGGCGCCGTTCTCGGTGACGTAGATTGGACGGGCGCCGTACCGGTTCGCGATCCAGCGCAGCGTCTCCTCCAGGCCGGCGGGGTACACCTCCCAGTCCGTCTCGGTGTGGATGCTTTGCGGCTGACGCACGCGCACCGCGGCGAGCGGCCAGGCATCCGCCTGATGCCGCATGACGCCGCGGGTGTAGTAGTTGAGGCCGAGCCAATCGATGGGCACGTTCAGGGAGCCGGCCTCGCGATCGAAAAGCTCGCTCCAGGCCTCGCCATAGATCCCGGCCAGCTCTTCCGGGTAGCGGCCGAGAAAGAGCGGATCGAGATAATGCCGGTTCATGTAGGCGTCGGCGCGCGCCGTCGCGGCGAGATCCTCGGAACTGTCGCTCGCCGGGTGCTTCGGCTCCACGTTGACCACGACGCCGATGCGCCCTTTTCCTTCGCCGCGGTAAACCTCGACGGCCGCGGCGTGCGCGCGCAGCAGGTTGTGGCCGGCGCGCGCGGCCTCGAAGGCGCTGCGGTGGCCGGGTGCGAGAACGCCGGTGAGATAGCCGCCGTCGGTGACTACCCAGGGCTCGTTGAGGGTGGCCCACAGCTCCATGCGGTCGTCCAGAGCGCGATAGCAGACCGCCGCGTACTCCGCGAACCAGCTCGCCGCGTCGCGGTTCAGCCAGCCGCCGCGGTCGTCGAGCGCGGCCGGCAGGTCCCAGTGGTAGAGGGTCGCGACCGGCGCGATGCCGGCCTCCCGCAGTGCGTCCACGAGCCGGCGGTAGAAGTCGAGCCCGCGCTCGTTCACCCGGCCCGTGCCCTCCGGCAGTACGCGTCCCCAGGCGATGGAGAAGCGGTAGGCCCCGAGGCCCAGCTCGCGCATCAACGCCACGTCCTCGCGGAACCGCCGGTAGTGATTGCAGGCCACGTCACCGGTATCGCCGTCATGGATGCGGCCGGGAGTGTGGCTGAAGCGGTGCCAGATGCTCGGACCGGCGCCGTCCGCGAGCGGCGAGCCCTCCACCTGGTACGCCGCCGTCGCGGCCCCCCAGAGGAAGCCGCTAGGGAAGGGATTCGACATGGCGTGGAGTCTATGCGGTAACGGAGGCGGGTTTCGAGAAGGATGCAGCGATATGTCCTCCGAAGCCCTCACCTCCCCGGCCCTCCTCTCCCAGGGGAGAGGAGGGAGAAAAACGGAGAAACGACGTAAAGGGTTTCCTCTCTTGGCTTTGTTCCCCTCTCTCCCTCCGGGAGAGAGGGGCCAGGGGAGTGAGGGCTTCGAAGGGCACGCCGCTCCGACGTCAGCTCTGCCCGCTCAGCAGTTCCTACACCAGATCTATACGATAGGCTTACAGGGAGCAACGAGCATGAAGCACCGCCTCTTCGGACCCACCGGCAAACAGGTCTCCGTCATCGGCCAGGGGACCTGGAACATGGAACGGGACGACCGCCGCGCCGCCATCGAGGCGCTGCGCCGTGGCCTCGACGCGGGGATGAGCCACATCGACACGGCGGAGATGTACGGCGACGGCAAAGTCGAGGAGCTGGTGGGGGAGGCGATCGAGGGCCGGCGCGGCGAGGTCTTCCTGGTGAGCAAGGTGCTGCCGCAGAACGCCTCGCGGCGCGGCACCGTCCAGGCCTGCGAGCGCTCCCTCCGGCGGCTGCGGACGGACGAACTCGACTGTTATCTGCTGCACTGGCCGGGCCGGCATCCTCTCAGGGACACGATCGCCGCCTTCGAAGAGCTGCGCGAGGCCGGGAAGATCCGCGCCTGGGGCCTGAGCAACTTCGCCGAGGAGGAGCTCGCGGACGCCATCCGCATCGCGAGAGGAGGGGCCGGAGAAGGGAAGATCGCCTGTAATCAGGTCCTCTACCATCTCAAGGAGAGGGCCATCGAGCACGCGGTGATCCCGTTCTGCGACGAGCACGGCATCGCCGTCGTGGCCTACAGCCCCTTCGGCTCCGGCGACTTTCCTTCGCCGTCCAGCGCGGGTGGCCGCGTGCTGGCCGGCATCGCCGCGGCCCACGGCGCCACGCCCCGCCAGATCGCCCTCGCCTTCCTTCTTCGATATCCCTTCCTATTCGCCATCCCCAAGGCCGCGCGTGCCGAGCATGCTGCTGACAACGCTGCGGCGGCCGAGATCGAGCTCACCGGGGACGAGGTGCGGCGGATCGACGAGGCCTTCCCGCGCGGCCGGCGCCGGCGCGGGGTGCCGACGCTGTGAGTCCTAGCCCTACTTCGACGAAGCTCTGGCACGGTGATAGACAGATCGACAACCAGGGCCTGGGTTCGTGCTAGAGTCAAGTTCCTCGGCAAGAGGTAGGCGGGACCCGATTGGACCGCGGCTCAAGCTTGGATAAGCGCTCCTATTTCGTACAGACTGTCTCCAGTGGCTGACCTGAATCGTCTCACTAAGCTGTTCAAGGCAATTGCAGCGCGAGACTGGAACTCGGCTGATGCCGTGGCTCGAGAGGTTGCGAGCGCCGAGGAACACATCGGCCATCATGCCGCCGCGCAGAGACTCCGGGGAGCTCTTCACCCCAATGGCCGTCTCCAAGGACCCAGCTATGATGTAGCAGATGACGAAATAGCTGGTCGGCACAGCTCCACCTACTTCCTTTCAAGCGCGCTGACGCCGGTCCCTGCGAACCGAGAGCTCACTGAACTTCGGCTCAAGGCGGCTGCACGGACCCAACTGCGTGAGGTTATCGTTGAGTGGACACATCGCGACGAACTCGCCGCACATCAAATCAAGAGGCGAACCAAGCTTCTCTTTCACGGTCCGCCTGGATGCGGCAAGAGTATCACCGCCCGCGCAATCGGCCGCGAGTTGCATCTTCCGGTGTACGTTGTGCGGTTCGACGCTATCGTCGGTGCCTTTCTCGGGCAGACGGCCCTACACTTGCGCCAGCTGTTCCGCTTTGCCGAAACGACGCCCTGCGTGGTTCTCATCGATGAGATCGACGCTTTAGGGAAACGTCGCGGCAGCCCTCTCGATGTGGGCGAACTGGATCGGGTTGTGATTGCTCTGCTTCAGGAACTCGAGCACTCGCATCCAGCAGGTATGCTCATCGCGACCTCAAACTTTGCACGTCAGCTTGACGATGCCCTCTGGCGACGCTTCGACCTTGTGCTTGAGTTCCCCCGTCCTAGCCAACGGGATTTGATCGCCTTCGCTACCCAGCAGGCGAAAGAAAAAGGGGTTGTCATTACTCAGCGAATGAAGGCTGAGTTAGCCAGTGCAGCAAGCTATGCCGACATCGAGCGTCAAGTCGACGCGGAACAACGTCGACTTGTATTAAAGATACGTTAGCGATGCCACACGCCGACCAGCCATCTTCACCCAGAAGCTTCTTCCTCAACGAACAGCACGAGCTCTCGCGCGGTGAAAAAGAAGCGGGCGGGAGCTTACCCAAGCTAGCTCCAATTGACTGGCAGGCAAAAGGTCGCCAGATTCACAAAAGCCTTAGTGCAGCTCGCGATATCATTCTCCGGTCACGTGATCCGTTGCGTGAAAAACGATATTTCCTCGCGACGGTCCCCACTCCCACGATCAAGAAACTATCCACCAATGTCCGCCGGGCCCCTACAGGAACTGTAGACGAGGAGACCGACTATGCTGGAGAACATTCTCGGGTGTTCAAGCGGCTGGGATTAGACCTCTTAACTGTAGACGAAACGGGGCGAGCCCTAATTCACGCTCCGTCGTTTCGTATCGAGCAGCTGTTAGCGACTGCAGATACCCTTTCCTTGGAAGGGAGACGGGAGCAATCGCGCTGGATTAGTATCGACTCGTTTAATCCTGTCCCGATGAGCTTCCGTATCGATCAGGAGTGGCTTGACAAATTACCAGCTAAGACGCCTCTTGATGTCGTAGTTGAGTTGCAGCCGCTACTGACCCGGGTAGAGGTGGAGCAGGTAATTCACGCAATCATCGATGTGCTTGGTGCTCGTACGGAGGGTGAGCGTTTCACGCGAACTGGCACCGACTTCTCCGGTCGCCAGTGGTACAGAGGGACACTGTCTCGCGAGTCGCTCAAATTGGTCGCAGAGCAATTTTTTTCGGTACAGGCACTCCATCCTCCATTGAGAACTGAGGTTGTTATAGTTGCGGGTTCGCGGCAGGCCAGGAAAAAGGCATCGGTTTCACGAAGTACCACCGGGACTAATATCGACCCGACTCTGTTACCGGTCGTCGCAGTTGTCGATGTTGGTGTTCCGGTTGGTCATGCCCAATTGGCGCGGTTTAGAAGAGGTGGATACCTAAGTCCAGACGTACCTCCAGGCATTCAAACAGATCATGGATCCCGAGTTGCTTCCCGGGTTGTGTTTGGCGACCCAGATTTCTCGGCGGGTGTGCACCATCAGGCTACGCCATCTTGTGCATTTGTAGATGTCAATATTGCCACTGATGCCAACCAAATAGATGACAAAGCCGTCGTCGGTGCGCTCCAAGCTGTCGTCGCCACCTACCCAGATGTCCGTGTTTTCAACTTGAGCTTCGGTGAGTACACGCCCCTGAATTCACATTTACCGGTTAAACGCCGCGAGAAGTTACTGCTCCTACAGGATCTTGATAATTTTGTGTTTCGAAGCGACGTTGTCGTCGTTGTAGCTGCAGGTAACTCGCCGCCTGGTGTCGTCCCCATACCCAATTATCCGGACCACGTCGATGATCAGCGCTGGGCATTAGGCAGTTGGGCATGTGGGTTCAATACGTTAAAGTGCGGATCATATGTGGGTCATTTGAGCCCCGGTGGTCTGGTTAAGAATCTTGGTTGGCCAAGTCCTTTTTCCAGAATTGGACCTGGGTTGTGCGAGGCAGCTATGCCTGAATTCTCGGCTAATGGCGGTAATTGCACCGAGCAATTTCAGTTTGCGCCTGGTCTGGGAGTCTGGGCCTACAATTCTGCGGGCCTTTGGGAGGATGATCTCGGAACGTCACTTGCGGCACCTTTGTTGGCTCGGGAGGCTGCATTTGTCATTGCTGAGCTACAACGTCGCTGTGAACAGGGGGCGCGTCCCTTTGCGGCAACCACGAAGGCTTTCTTAGCATTGACCGCTATTCCGCCGGTGTTGGTTCCTCAGAACGTACTTTCGCTAGCTGAGCGAACCCTTGGGCGTGGAACGGGAAAATCGGTCCGGTTGCGATCGCCGACAGGGGAGTCTGCAGTTATGATTTGGCAGGGAGTTCTTAACGGACCAGAAGACAAGGTTCGAATTCGAGTCCCTATCCCAAGAGCTTGGATGGGTGAGGCGTCACAACCTCGGCTTCGGGTTATTGCATCTTGGGAGACCCCTGTAAACGCGGCTGCCGAGCACATCTGGGCCTCCCGGAAGGTGCAATTTCAGCTTCGCCCAACGGCATCCAGTAAAGCCCTTGCTGCACGAGGTCGGAATCATCGTAGCTACCCAATCCTAGAGAGGACCTATGACCTTGATGCTGAAACACTTGCCAAGAAAAACGTTACTCCACCGAATGGCGACTCCTGGATTCTAGAAGTCTCCTATGAGGAAATAGCGGAGTACACTGCAACGATCGAGTTCTCGCCACACCAGCGTGTGGGCATTGCTATGGAACTTAGGGATGACGGGGAGGTGTCAGAGAGCCCGCAGCCTGCGATGCAAGCGCTGCCCCAGGCGGTGACAATGACCAGATTAACTATTCCTGAGAACCGTATTCCGAATCCGATTGTGGTCAGGCCGCGAGTTTGATTCTACGTCGATGGCAGTTTTCCCCATGGCTCTCATGGGGAAGAAGAGCACGAAACCCGAACACTGCATACCGCCTTCCCGACTTCGGCGTGCTGGCTGGGAGGCGTGCTCCGGCACCCCGTGCCGGTCCCTGTGCCTCACCCGATACCGTTCGCCATATCCGGCTCAGAGCTTGGCAGGCACACCGGCACCGGAGATTGAGCTCTGCTCACCGCCATCGACAGTTGACCCGCTGGCCGAAGACGCAGCTCATGGGGCGGTCGGGGAGGGAGTAGAGGACCTCGCCGTCGTGGGTGAGCACGAGGGCGAGCGCGATGCGATCCGGCGAGGAGAAACCCGGGATCTCGCCGTAGGGGAAGAACAGCTCGGCCACCTGGCCGTCCACCCGGTAGCTCGGCCGGTCGAGCGGGATCTCCTGGCGCGACAGCACGCTCATGCGGCCGCCGCTCTCCACGCCCTTGAACGTCGCGTAGAGCGAGATGTCCTTGTCGAGGTCGCGGGTGACGAGCGATAGCTGGATCAGGAGGCCGCGCTGGGTCAGGTCTCCGGTGCAGGAGTTGAGCATCAGTCGCGCGTCGACCGTGAGGCTGTTCGACTCGAAGCGATCGTCGATCCAGCCGCCGGAGGACTCCTTGACCCGGAACTCGTCCGCCCCGAGCACCGGCGCGCGGCGGAGGTCCAGGCACTCGCGGATCAGCGCGTCCTCGATCTGGCTGACGCGGGCATCGAGCTCGGAGACGTAGGAATCGATGGCGTCCACCCGCCGCTCGAGCCTGGTCATTCGCGTCTCGAGGCTGCCGATGCGCCGCAGCAGGCGTTCCTGATCCGCCTTGATCGCCGCGATCTGTTTCCCCTGCGAGCTGGTGAGCCGCGTGAGCACGGCGAGCTGCTCCCGGTGGATCTCCAGGCTCTCCTGGAGGACGGCTCGCTGGGGGCCGATCGCCGAGGCGACCAGGGCCACGAGCCGCGGGATCTCCAGCTCGAGTTGCTGGCGGAAGCCCTGTCCGGTCACGAGATCGAAGGCCTTGCCGGCCCCGTAGGACACGACCTCCCCGAGAATCCACCTGCCGACCGTGCCTGCCAAGGAGCCGGCTCGCAGCTCGGCGGGCACTGCCAGGGCGGCCCAGAGGAACAGCATGATGACCGGAACGACATGGATAGAGCGCCGCGCGCCTCGCATGGTGACCCTCGCCAGTGAATTGTTTTCGTCATTGTACTACGGCGGGCTGCGGGCTCGATGGAAGAGAAAAACGGCGGCGGGGTTCCCAGGAAGCTTGGCATGAGTACGGCAATGCCGTATGATTGCCCTGTGCAGATCGTCGCCACCAAGGTCTACGCACGCCGCGTGGCGAAGCTGCTGACAGAAGAAGAGCGTCGAGCCGCCGAGGATGAGATCGCCGAAGACCCACTTCGTTGGCCGGTGATTCGAGGGACGGGCGGATTGCGGAAAGCCCGCGCTGCCCGAGGGTCCTCCGGGAAAAGCGGCGGTGCTCGGATCATCTTCTACTACTGGACAAGGGAAGAAACCATTTACCTATTGACGATCTATGACAAGAGCTCTCAAAGCGATCTGTCCGAGTCCGACAAGAGGGCTCTTCGCAAGATCGTCGAGACCCTGGAGTAACCGATCATGTCTGCAAAGAAACTTTCCCCTCTCGGTGCTGAGCTAGTCGAGGCAATGAACGAAGTTGCGGCTCATGTTCACGGCGAGGTCGAGCTGCCTATGCGCGTTACGCAAGTACCGGACACGGTGGACGTCACCGGCATTCGGCGGCGCCTGAACTTGAGTCAGCGGCAGTTCGCAGATCGTTTCGGATTGTCCCTGAGCGTGGTACGCGATTGGGAGCAGGGCCGCCGCCAGCCCGACCGCTCCGCCCGGATACTCTTGCGAGTCATCGAACGCGAAGGCGAGGCCGTGGTTCGCGCTTTGGCGTGACAAGCTTCTCGGCTACGCTCGTCGCCCCTCGCTGTCTCCCGCCCGTGTTACGCTACCGCCGATCCGCAGGGACCAGAGCGCGGCCTACCGACATGAGTACCGTCAGCCCGCAAGAGCTTCCAACAGGACGCCCGGACTCCCTGTTGGACCGGGCCGGGCCGGAGAACGCCTCGTCGTGGTCCGAGGCGACCGTCCTGTCGCTGAGCTGCGGCCCGTTCCCGCCACCCAGGCCGGTCCGCGTCCGTTCGGCTTCTGCGCCGGCGCGTTCAGGGTCCCGGACCATTTTGAAGCTCCGCTGCCGGAGGAGATCCTCCGGGCGCTCGAGGGCCGATGAGGCTGCTGCGCGACACCCACGTATTCCTCTGGTACATCACCGGACCGTCAGTCGCAACCCTTGAACCGTGTATGATTTGGCTGGATTGAAGTCCAGCTTGGATTTGATGCCAAAACCGACAAGGACACCATTGGAGTCATATCTTGCCGGGCTGGCGGCGCGTGCTTCCTGCCTCGGGATCCGCATCACACGGAAGTCGGCGCGCAACGGCCGCCCGTGCCTTCAGGGCGCGAGAGCGAGCAGCTCACCTCTTGCCGGCGAGGGCCTCGATGTCGCCGAGCATCTTCTGCAGATCCGCCTTGAGGAAGAGCTTGCCGCCCGTCAGGACAGCCTCGATCTTGCGGCTGTTGCCGATGGCTTCGAGAGGATTCGCTTCGAGGACGACGAGGTCCGCGATCCTGCCCTTCTCGACCGTGCCGAGATCCTTCTCCTTGCCGAGGAAGCGCGCCGGGTTGAGCGTGGCGGCTTGCAAGGCCTCCATCGGCGACAGGCCGGCTTCGACGAGGAGCGTCAGCTCGTCGTGCAAGCTGAAGCCGGGAAAGCAATAGGGATTGAGCACGTCCGTTCCCGCCAGGAATTCCACGCCGGCCCGGCGCATCGGTCCGACCAGGTCTTTGAGCTTCCTGTAGACCGATCTCGCCAGGTCGAAGTCTTCCTGGGTCCTGTCCTTCAGGCGGAAATCACCCGCCGGATCCCATCCGGAGGCGATGCCGGGCGGCATGTACTTGACCCGCAGATCGTTGTGGATCGCCGGGTCCTGGATGAACGCCATGTTGCGGAGCACCGTCAAGGTGGGACACTGCCACGTGTGGTTCCGCGCCAGGCGAGCGAACAGTGCGTTCGCCTTTTCGGGGCTGTACGTGTCGAGCGTCAGGCGGCTCAGCGGCCGCAGAACGGCGCGGCTGGGAAACGCCTGCCCCTCGGGAAGGTTCGACCAGGCATCGGCGCCCGCTTTCCGCAGCTCCTCTTCGCGGGTGGAGCAGGCTTCCAGCACGCTGGTGAAGTGCTCGATGCTCTTCTGCCCGGCATCCGATGCTTCAGTTACGGACACAGGTCCCGGAACATGTCCGGCAAAGGGGATCCCCAGCTTCTTCGCCTCGTCCGCGATCGCGAAGTAGGCCTCCCGCGGCAGCCGGCTGTAGACCTTGATGAAATCGGCGCCCTCCTGTTTGCTCCGGATCACCGCCTGGCGGCCTTCCGCGTCGCTGCCGACGGCGATCGAGCCGGGCCAGATGGGCTTCGGTCCGTCCACGATCGCGCTGGCGATCGCCAGGCGCGGGCCCGGCAGCACTCCCTGTTCGATCTCCTGGCGCCACTGTTGATGGAACGGAACGCCCCACATGAGACGGATGCCGGTGACGCCGTTGGCCACAAAGAGCGGGAGATAGTCCTTGTGGAACCAGTGGACGTGCATGTCCCACAGTCCCGGAATCATGAACTTGCCCGTGGCATCGACCACTTGCGCGCCTTCCGGTGCAAGGACCGTCTCGCTCTTGCCCAGCTCCGTGATCCGGTCCCCTGTGATCACGACCGTCATGTCAGGGCTGGGCGGCGCGCCGGTCATGTCGATGACCGTGACATGTATGAAGACGAGCGGCCGAGGCGTCTGCGGCGAGGGCCGGGCCGGCAGAGTCACAAGCAGGAGGAGCAGGAGCAATTTTTTCATGGCGGCCTCACGGAACGCGATTTGCTGAGCCTCGATGCTTGGCTCGGGCGACGGCGGGCGGGCGCCGGCGAGCCTCACGGGCGATCTGGTCTCGCCACTTGATCAGGGTTTCTTCCAGCATCGGAGCCTCCTCGAGGTTCACCCCTTCGGGAATTATAGCGCCGGGGAACGTCCTCTGGACCACCCCCGCCGGCAGGTGGCCCCGGGGTTACCGCCCCGACGGGACTTTCGTCGACGTGTTCGCGAGGTTGCGAGGGTGGCTCGTTGCGGTTTTCTCTACAGAGCCTTGGGCGGACCGACGAGCGGCGTGGCCACGGGCTTGGCGAGGCCGAGGAAGACCACGAAGCCGTCGCCGCCGCAGAGGGTCGATTCGGCGTCGGCGATCTGGCCTTTCGCGAGGCAGACGTCGGCGTCGTCCCAGTTGTTCGCCACCCAGACGTTGCCGGCGGAGTCGATCGCGGCGTCGGTGAGGTGCTGCATGCCGCCGCCGACGTAGCCGGTTTCACCTGGCGAGATCGGCTCGCCGGTCTTGACGCCGGGAGGGCAGGTCTCCGGACGGTTGCCGCAGAAGCTCGACCAGGGTCTTGCCGCCGAAGACCGCCACCCACACGTTGTCGTTCCCGTCGATGGCGACGCCCCAGGGCTCGCGGATGCCCGGCGTGCGATAGGGGGAGCCCTCGGCTTCCTTGCCGCTCGGCAGCAGATGGGTGATGCTGCTGTCTTCGAAGTTGGTGATCCAGGCGTGGCCCTGGCTGTCGATGGCCATCCCCTTGGGTGAGCGGCCGACGGGGAACTGTTCCGCCAGCTCGGGGTGGTCCGCCGGGAAGCGCGTCACGTTGTTGCTGCCGCCGTTGGTGATCCAGATGCGGTTCTGACCGTCCACCGCAAGATGGAACGGTTTCGAAACCTTGCATCCCTTGCCCTGATTGCAGAGCAGGGTCGCCTTCGCCGGATCGCCCTTCGGGAAGAGCACCACCTGGCTGTTCTCGTTGTCGAGGCCCCAGACGTTCGATTGGAGATCGACGATCAAGCCCTGCATCTGGCCGAGGCGGCCGCCGACGGTGTAACCCGAGGACGGCGAAAGAGGAGAGCCGTCGGACATCCGCAGCACCGACACGCTCCTGCCGATGAAGTTGCCCACCCAGAGCTGGTCATCGCGGATCGCAACGCCGAAACCCGGGCCGTTGACGCCGCCGCCGGCATAGCCGAAGGTCATGGGCGAGAGAGGTTTGCCGTCGGGCGCGGTTTTCGAGACTTTGCCGCCCAGGGCGGACTGCCAGCAGCGTCGATTGCGAGCCCGGCAGAAAGTTGTTGCCGCTCCAGGCATTGCCGTCGGCGTCGATGGCGATGCCGCCCGGGGCGTCGAGGCCGCCGCCGCTGTAGCGCAAGGCCAGCGCCCAGCTCGTGGGCGGATAGAACAGATAGGGCAGGAACGGGGTTGGACGGACCGCGCCGCCTTCCGGCACGGGGTAAAGATTTTCCATCAGTTGGAACAGCTCGGCGGTGTTGTTCCAGGGATGGCGGGCGATGGCGACCGCCGCCTCGAGGGTGTCGGCCGGCGTTTTTCCGCGCGGCGGGGTGGCGAGCGAGAAGAGCTGCGGGCAGGCGTCCGGGGCGGCCTGAGTGACGCATCCGGCGAGGAGGTTGCCGAGGCTCGCGAAGCGGACGAGCGTCGTCGTCTGGGCGCCGTTCAGCGCATCCTGAACCGGGCCTCCGAAACCGCCGGTCGAGAGGTCGACGAGGTTCGGGACGTTCCCCGCGGCAATTCGCAGGCCGGTGGAGTTGCCGGAGAGGCCGTCGGAGCCGAAGAGCTGCGCCGCGGTCCATACCGAGGCGACGGTCGTCAGCTCGTTGACGACGACGTGGCGGGGAGGTGCGCTGCCGAGGACGGCGAGAAGACCGATCGCCGGGTTCGCTGCTCCCGCGCCGCCGCGCGGCCGGCCGCCCGAGGCCACGAGGTAGAGAACGGCGCCGGCCGGAGGCCTGACGTCCGCGAACGAGAAGCGGCCGGCGGCGTCGGTTTCGGCCGCTCCCAGCCGGACCGCTTTGCCGGGCCCGGAAGCGAAGAGGGTCACTTCGGCGCCGGCGATGGCCGCGCCGCCGCCCCGGACCTCGCCCTCGAGGCCGAGGCCGTAAGCTGGAGCCGCGGACGCGGTCAGCGTCGCGACAACAAGGGCCAGCAGGCAGAGGGCGCGCTGGACGGGGGCTTTCAGTGCATTCAGGCGTTGCGACATGGGTGTCTCCTCCTCCGGTTCGTGTGGGTCATGTAGTCGGGTCCACCCGGAGAGTGGGAGCAGCCGCGGCTTTATCGCACCACAACGGGAGCGGACGGGAGCGTCGAGCTGTGCCTTGCCTGGAGCGTTCCTCTCACTTAGACTCTGCGAATCCATGACGAGCTCCCGCAGTGATTGGGAGCGGGGCCTGGACGCTTCGACGGAGGCGGCCGCGCCTCGGCAGGCGTTGCTTCCCGAGCTGAAGGTGCCGGCGCTGACCCTCCTGGCGCATCCGGACCTGAAGCGTGTGGGGGAGCGCGTCCTGCTGCCGGCGTTGAGCTCCGGCCGATCCGTGCCGCTGTCGCGCCTGGCGCCGCTGTTCGCGCCGCCTGCCGGCGGCGTGCCGCGTCCCCTCGCCGACACGCACCTGAGCCGCAGGCCGGTGCAACTCGATCCGGGCGGCCAGCCAGGGTCGGTGCGGCTGGCGCCGGAGGGAGACGGCCGGCTCGAGGTCCTCGGCGCCGGGTCCGAGGACGAGATACCGGCCGGCGGGCTCGAGCGCGGCATCGTCCTGCTGCTCGCCGAGCGAGTGGCGCTGCTGCTTCATCTCCTGCCGGCCGTCCAGCCGCGAGAGACGGAACGCTTCGGCCTGGTCGGAGACAGCGCCGCCGTGGTTTCGCTGTGCCGCGAGATCCGCCGCATCGCCGGCCGTTCGACTCCGGTCTTGCTGCGCGGCGAGACCGGCACCGGCAAGGAGCTGGTGGCGCAGGCCATCCACACCGCCGGCCCGCGGCGGGCGCAGCCCTATCTCGCGATCAATCTCGGCGCCGTTCCTCCGGCCCTCGCCGCCGCGGAGCTGTTCGGCGCGGCGCGCGGCGCTTACACCGGCGCCGACCGCCGGCGCGCCGGCTACTTCGAGCGCGCGGACTCGGGCACGCTGTTCCTCGACGAGATCGGCGAGGCGCCGCCCGATATCCAGGCCCTGCTCCTGCGGGCGCTCGAAAGCGGCGAGATCCAGCCGGTGGGCGCGGAGACTCCGCAACACGTCGACGTGCGCGTGCTGGCCGCCACCGACGCCGACCTCGACGCGGCGGTCGCTCAAGGGCGGTTCCGCGCGCCGTTGCTGCACCGCCTGCGCGGCTGTGAGATCCGGTTGCCGCCGCTGCGCGAGCGCCGCGACGACGTCGGCCGGCTGGCCCTCCATTTCCTGCGGCAGGAGCTGGCGGCGATGGACGAGGAGCGCCTGCTCGACGATCGCGGGCCGCGCCGCGAGCCCTGGTGGCCGGCGCGGCTGGTGGCGCGGCTGGCCCTTTACGACTGGCCCGGCAACGTCCGCGAGCTGCGCAACGCCGTGCGCCGCATCGCCATGGAGAGCGGCGACCTCGAACAGGCCAGGCTTTCCCCCGCGGTCGAACAGGCGCTCGCCGCACCCGCGGCGCAGGAACGCCCGAATGATCCTGCCGAGCCGCCGGCGCCCCGTCCCCGCGCGGTATACCGGTCCGCCGCGGACGTCGCGGAAGACGAGCTGTTCGCGGCGTTGCGCGCCAGCCGTTGGAACCTCGCCGATGCCGCCGTCCGCCTGCGCGTCTCGCGCACCTCGCTCTATGCCCTCGTCGAGCGCCACGGAGGAATCCGCAAGGCCTCGGAGCTCAGCCGCGACGAGATCGCCGCCGCCTTGGAGCGCGCCGGCGGAGACCTCGACGCGGCCGCCGATCACCTGCGCGTCTCGCCCCACGGCCTCAAGATCCGCAAGACCGGCCTCGGGATGGATTGAAGGTGGCGCCGCAGCGCGTCGGTCCCTACCGCCTGGAACGAAAGCTCGGCGCCGGCGGCATGGGCGTGGTCTACGCCGCCTGGGACGAGCGTCTGGAGCGCCGCGTGGCCCTCAAGCAGATCCGGCCGGAGGCGGCGGGCGACCCGCGGCGGCGCGAGCGCTTCCGCCGCGAGGCCCGCGCGGTGGCGAAGCTCGATCATCCCGCCATCGTGCGCATCCATGACCTGCTCGAGACTCCGGAAGGCGACTGGCTCGTCCTGCAATACGCGGAGGGGCCCACGCTCGCCGAGCGATTGCGCCAGGGTCCTCTGCCGCCCGAGCAGGTCGCGGCCCTGGCGCTGGACGTGCTCGGCGCGCTGCAGGCGGCCCATGCGCAGAACCTTTTGCACCGCGACCTGAAGGCGGAAAACGTCGTTCTCGCGCCGTCCGGCCGCGCCATGGTGCTGGACTTCGGCCTCGCCAAGCTCTACGAGCCCGAATCACCGTCAAGCGGCACCGGGATCTCCGCTGCCGGCACCGCCGGTGTCGTGGGCACCTACCGCGCGATGTCGCCGGAGCAGGCGAACGGGCTGCCCCTCGATCCGCGCTCGGATCTGTTCTCGCTCGGGGTCCTGCTCTACGAGGCGGCGACCGGCATCTCGCCGTTTCGCGCGCCAACGCCGGTCGCGACCCTGGCGCGCGTCTGCACCCATTCGCCGGCGCCGGCGCGCGAGCTCGTTGCCGCCCTTCCCGAGCCGCTCTCGGCGTTGATCGATGCGCTGCTGGAGAAGGAAGTCGAGCGCCGGCCGCGGAGCGCGAGCGAAGCGCTGGCCCGTCTCGAGAGGATGGCGGGAGCGGCCGTTGCGGCGCGGCCTCAGACGTGGACCGATCTCGCCTCCACGGAAGTGGCTGCAAACGCCAGGCCCGTCAGGACCGGCTC
Organism: Thermoanaerobaculaceae bacterium; assembly: GCA_963778565.1. Classification (GTDB taxonomy): domain Bacteria; phylum Acidobacteriota; class Thermoanaerobaculia; order Multivoradales; family UBA5704; genus DATARR01. Next base: position 176,769 of record CAVZUZ010000013.1, read on the forward strand.
CGTTTCTCCGTATCGCGGCCATCGCCGCCCTCGCCATCTGCCGCTCATCGTGGCGTTGACGCTCCTGGTCCTCATGGGATCCATCGCCGTCTGGCGCCTGCGCTCGCCGCGCGAGCCTCTCTACGTCGCGGTGGCCCGGCCGGAGGTACGTCTCGGCGCCGGACGTGAGGACGTGGCTCTCGCCGCGTCGGCTCTGCAGGCGGCCTCTCTGCGGGCTCTTTCGTCGCTGGAGGGCATCGCGGCGCTCACGCCCGGCGCGGCCGAAGCCGGCGAGCCGGCTCCTTCCGTTCAGAAACTGTCGCGGCTCCTGGCGGCGGACGAGGTCCTGACCTCCGCGCTCGATTGCCGGAAGCGCCACTGCCTCGCCGTGTTGCGCCGGCTCCGCGGTTCGGACGGCAAGCTGCTCGACGTGCAGACGTTCGAGGTGCCGCTGGACGATTTCCATTTATTGGATACCGCGGCCGCCACGTATCTCAAGCGCGGCTACGACGGCTTTGGCACAACGATTGCGACGATCTGTCTCCGGTAAGAACAAACTCAGGTAAGTGATTCGATTGCAGCGTGAGGAGGGCTGAGCGTGCACACACAAGAGCGAGAGGCTGTGGCACGAGAAGAGCGGCGGGCGTTGCTAGCTTTGTTGGCGCGGCTCGACCTGTGCCCGGAGGATGCTGCCGAGATTCGCATCGCAATTATCGACGGTCCGGTGGATCAAACTCATTCCTGTTTCCGCGGAGCGCATCTCTCAGTGATCGATAGCAAGCCGGCGGCGGAAGTCGGTTATGGGCTCCTTTCGTTTCATGGCACCGCGGTGGCGAGCATCGTTCTCGGTCAGCCGGAAAGCATGGTCCCCGGCGTATGTCCCGCCGCCCGAGGCCTGATCGTCCCTACCTTTCGCGAGCGTGCGGATGATCCGAGCTGCCTCTGTACACAAGCCGCTCTGGCGCGGGGGATTCATCTGGCGATCGATGCGGGTGCGCAACTGATCAACATCAGCGGCGGCGAACATCTCACCGAAGGCGAGCGCGATCCGGCCCTCGTGCAAGCCGTGCAGCGGAGCCAGGAGCGAGGAGCGCTCATCCTTGCTTCCAGCGCCTTCCATGCCGAGTGGTCCCGGCAGCAGACCCAGATCGTCTTCGCCGGCCAGGGCGAAGGGACATCCTCTTACACACATCTCAGCGCTGGGATCGTGACGCCGGAGGTTGTGGCGGACCGGAGCGACATCGCCGCTTCGGAGACGCCCCGCCGTCCCCGTGGCCTGAGAAGGGTGTCGTAGACCGTCTGGGACGTCTCTACGGTACCGTGTCGCGATGGCAAAGGATGACGATTGGGGGGCATGGCGAAACGAAATCTCCAACGCCTCCGTAACCTCCATCTTCTGGCGGCGCCTTCGAGGTTGCGTAGAGACGACCCAGACGGTGTGCGTTAACGGTTCGAAGGCGCACAACGGCGGGTCGTCTCCGGGGCGGCAAAGGCCGTTCCGATCTGCGTGCACCTCCGCCGTCGCGATCCCCCAGCTGGCGGAAGCCGCTGACGCGCTCCTGGACGGCCTGAGACGGGCGGGACGGCCTTCCGGGCTGGGGACCGTTCTCGGCCAGCGTATCGTCGCCTCCTGGAGTGGTGTCGAGTCGCACGGTATTTCGTGACCGCCGGCATAGAATGCGCCGCCGCGGCACATTCCGGGACGCCCAGTCTTCCGGCCGCCCCGAATACCCGGCTCATCTTGGCCATGTCTCGGCCTGTCAAGGGCGTAGCCGCGAAGCGGGCGGCGTCAGCCGACCCTTGATAGGCCGAAGACATGGCCTGAACAATCCAAATTCAGGGCGGCCGATCGCGTACAAGCGTGGCGGAATAGCGTGCGACTCGACAAGTGGCCAGACGTTCAAAGACCATGACTGGATCCTCGACTACGCGTGGGCCAACAGAGGCGAGCCGGCGGCGGTGCCGCCGATGCCTGGTTACAGCCGGTGGGACCTCATCGATCATGCACCCATTGCGTACAAGGTGAGGTCAAAGGGCGACGAGCCCCTTCGAGACGGGACGCAACGCCGCTCCACGCGAGCGAACCGCTGGTCTACGGCAGCTTCCCCTAGGGGAAAGCCTTCTTCCCCCAAGGGGTTGCTGAGCTTCCCCCAGGTCTACGGCAGCTTCCCCTGGGGGGAAAGCCCACTTCCCCAGGGGGATGCCGAGCTTCCCCCGGGTCTACGGCAGCTTCCCCTGGGGGGAAAGCCCTCTTCCCCCAGGGGGATGCTGAGCTTCTCCCGGGTCTACAGCGAAATCCCTTCGGGGATGCGGACCTTCCCCCGGGTCTATGGCGCGGTTTCCCTCTGTCGAGTCTCACGGTATTTCGTGACCGCCGGCATAGAATGCGCCGCCGCGGCACATTCCGGGACGCCCAGTCTTCCGGCCGCCCCGAATACCCGGCTCATCTTGGCCATGTCTCGGCCTGTCAAGGGCGTAGCCGCGAAGCGGGCGGCGTCAGCCGACCCTTGATAGGCCGAAGACATGGCCTGAACAATCCAAATTCAGGGCGGCCGATCGCGTACAAGCGTGGCGGAATAGCGTGCGACTCGACACCCTCCCTGCCGAGCCGGCGCCGTACGCCGACGGCCAGCCGGCCATTCGCTCGCCTCCCGGAAGCCACGGGAGCTGCTGTAGACGATGCAGGTCCCGGCGGCTGCCACATCCCGGCCCACGATCGAGGAGAGAGGGATCACATCTGTCGCCTGCCGGGCTCAGATCTGCCTCCTTCCTGATCCTCAAGCCATATGGCAGATAAGATGACGAGACAACAAAATTCGCCACCTTGTAATGATAAATTTTAAACCTTCTAAGATAAAAATCGAGAACGGTGTCAGGCAACGTGTTTTGGTAGATAGAGGTTCTTGTGTTTTCTATTCTGGCACCATGAATGATATGAGAGAGCTCAACCCTTCTAGAAGGATGACCTTGCGCCGGCAGCTAGGGCTGCGCATCGTACGGGCACGGCAGCGGCGCGGCTGGAATCAGGAGGCGCTGGCGCGGCGCATGGGGGTGTCGCGGAGCGTGCTCGGGCGATGGGAACGAGGGATTTGCGCTCCCTCGCTGGAGGCCCTGGTGAAGCTGGCTGAGGTTCTGGAGGTGGCGGTCGATGAGCTGCTGCGTGGGACGCCAGCGCTTGTGGCGCAGCTCCCGCCTGGGCAACGGAGAGAGGCGGCGTGGTTTCTGAACGGCTTTCTGCAGACGATCGGCTGGCCGGCGCTGACGAAGGGGAAAACCAAGGAAGAGGAATGGAACGGCCTTCGGCGCCAATGACGACGCCGAGTCAAAGAGGAGGTGCAGTATGAGTCAAGTCGTGCAGAAGCAGTCGCCCACCACCCCTGGGACGGAGGTGGAGGGTCTCAAGTCGGAGCGCGTGCAGGAGAGGCTCGTGGCCCTGCCGGCGTGGACGTTCCAGCCGCCGGAGGGCGAGGCCATCAACCGTGTCTTCCGGTTGCCGTCCTCACGGGTGGCCAAGGCATTCGCCGAGTACGTCTCGGCCTACGCCGAGGCGGAGGGACACAACGCGTACCTGGAGATCTCCGAGGAAGCGGCGGTGGACCTGACGCTCATCGGCTCCGCGGTGCGGGGGCGCTGCGGCGCGCTCACCGAGGAGATCCTCGCGTTCGCCCGGAAGTTCGGGTAGGAAGGAAGCGATATGGCCAGAAAAGGTGACGGCAGCCAGAAGGACAGTTGGTTCAAGCTTCTGATCAACGTCATCGCCGACCAGGCCGTGCTTCCGGACTTTTCGGCCTACACCGACGTCCTCGCGGCGGTGTTGGAAGAAACCAGGAACCGGGGAGCGCGGCTGCAAGCCCATCGGGGCGAGAAGCAGCAGGAGACCAAGGATCATCGGGAGAAGATGCGGCAGGCAGCGGAGGCGGCAGCCAAGCTCCGCGCGGCGTTGAGGGCCCATTACGGGTTCCGCAACCCGATCCTGCTGAAGTACGGCATCAATCCGATCGTTCCTGGGAAGCGGGGACCCGAGGAGCCGGTGACATCAGCGCCGGAGCAGCCGAAGCCGGAGACTCCGGCTCCGGCCGCCCCGGAAGGTCAACCGGCTCCGCAGGGGACCGAGCCATCGAAGTCCGAAGACCCGGCTCCGCAACCTGAAGCTCAGACCTCCTGAGCTGGTCTTGGCGGGGAGGGCGTGTGCCCGCACGCCCTCCCCATTTTGCGAAGCGGTTTCATCGTAGCACGCGGCGCGGCCGCGAGAGGAGGTGTGGCAATCATGGCAAGAGAGAGACGCATCGACGTGCGATTCGAGGGACCGACGCTGGCGCAGATCGAGGAGATCGAGCGGCTGAGCGGCAAGTCCATCCCGGCGATCCTGCGGGAGTGCGTGAACCTGTCCAATTGGCTCTACAAAGAGCGCCTGAACGGCGCCCAGTTGCTGCTGCTGGGGCCCGAGTCGGACCCGGCCCTGCGCGAGGTGGTGTTCACGCCATGAGCGCGCAGCCGCAAGGCAAGGCGCAAGCGCAGGTGCCCTCGCCGCCGGCCGGCGGCGCCCACTTCATCACACTGGCGGACCAGGTGCGCAAGTGGGGCCTGTTGCTGCTGCTGTGGGTGTTCGTGGGCACGGCGGCGCTGAGCCTGGCCACGGTGCTGTTGTACTCCAATCCAGGCGTCGACGGGATACTCCCTACAGCCGCGAACAACTGCGACCTGGCCCTCACCTTGGCGGACCGCCCGTTCGAGCACCTGAAGCAGATCCTGCAGATCCTGCTGCCGGCGGAGACGGCGCTGCTCGGCTCGGCGATGGGCTTCTATTACGGCTCGCAGGCAAAGGCGGCGGGAGGGTGAGGAGAGGAAGCGAGGCCGGGCCGACGCCTGGCTCGGCCGGCAGCGTACGAGGGCGCCTACTCAAAATGGAAGACGCAATCCTGAATCGGGCCTTGACGGTGACGACGCCGGAGGCCGCTGCGGCGCTCGGCGATCCCTTCCGCCGGCATCTCGTCTTGTCGTTCATCGGCCGCGAGCGCAGCGTTTCGGAGATCGCCGCCGCCGGCGGGATCTCCGTCAGCCTCGCGCATTATCATGTGCGGCGCCTCTGTGAGCTGGGGCTGCTCGAGCAGTCGTCTTTCGAGCCGCGGCGCGGCCGGGCGATCAAGAAATACACGGCGCGGACCTCGGCCTTTTACATCCCTGGCCCGGTCAGGGAGGGAATCTCCGGGGCCTCCCTGGAGGGTCAGCTCCGCCAGGCGATCGACGAGGCGCGCACGTATGCCGAGGCAGGCTTGCTGGTCTACCTGGACGACAGAGGCGCCATGCGCATGAAAGGCCTGGATTCGGCGGACCGGCGAGAGATACCCCTGGATGCATGGCACATCCTCGACCTCGAGGATTCGGTTGCCGCGGAGCTCGCTCGCGAGCTGGAAGACGTGCTGCGACGATACGAGCAGCGGGCGCCTGCCGCGCGGAGCCGACGCTATATCGTCCGCTGCGCCATAGCGCGCCGAAAGGACGACGAGCTCTTCGAGACGGGACGCAACGCCGCCTTGCCCGCGTCTGACCCAAGGGAGTAGAGATTCCGGGGCGACGAGACAGGGGCGGCGTTGGGCATCGGAGGGGGCTTACCGAGGCGCGACGACCTTGACCTGAACGCATCGCAGGTTGTTCGCTTCGTCCGCCTCGCGAACGACTCGACCGGGGTCGATCCGCGCGCAAAGGCGATATGCACCCGGCGGCGTGTCCGCGGGGATCGTGTCGTTTTCCGCCGAAAAACGCGCCGAGCCCCCCGGCGCGAGGTCGGTCGTGTTGCTCGCCCGCCCGCCCGCCAGAAGCACGTCCTCGCGAAAGGCAGCATTGAAGATTGCGAATCCTTCAGGCACGACGGTGTCTGTGGAGAGCACGACATCGATCATGTATCCCTGCTGACCGACTCGGCTGCCCGGTGCCGGACCGGTGCCTTGGTTTCGGGCCACCGTGCGCGCGCCCGCTCCCAGCGGCTGTCCGGCGACAAGCTCGGCGCTCACGCCTTCGAAAGCAACGGTCAGGTCAGGTGAGGAGGCGGTCGGGTTGCGAACTGCGAGCACGGTGAAAGGCGCGTCTATGGGGGCGCCGTCGGGACCGGAACAGGCCACTCGAGCCGCGCCGCCCCCCCAGGACACCGGGTGGCAGGAGGCTCTCACGCCGCCATAGGAAGTCGCCTGGACGTTGCCGATCGGCCCGTGGAGCGTCACGAGATAGCGCCCGGTTCCGGTACGCCGTACGCTCGCCGGGCCGTCGGGCGTATAGGTGTAGGTCCTCGATGGCGTGTACAGGGCGGCAAGCGGCTTTTCGGCCCAGACGAAGGCGATGCTGCGATCACCTGGCTCGGGCTTCACCGCGAGGAGCGCAAAGGCACTATCCGCGAGACGACCGGCGACATCCTCGCAGCGAACCCCCGCCCGGTCCCCTCCCCAGGTAACGAGGCCGCAGCGCCGCAGCTCGGACCCGTAGGCGGTGACCTGGAGGTTGGCGCCGGCGCCGAGGATCCCCCTCGCCAGCTCCACCTGGTAGATCCCCACGCCCGTGCGTTGAATTCTGGCGGTCCCGCCCGGCGCATGCGTGTACACGGACGAGGGCACATAGCTCACGAGATTCGGTTGACCCGCCCAGGTGTAGGCCACGGAGCTCGCTCCGCCGGCGCGCACTGCGAGCAGGGAAAATCGCCGGTCCGCCGGCGCGCCGTTCGCTCCGAAGCAGGCCACGTTGGCGCCCCCGGCGTTCCAGTTGACCACCTGGCAGCTCCCGGCCTCGGCGCCGTAGGCTGACACCTGGACATTGCCGCCGTTCGAAACGATCGAGCCGAGCCGAACGCGGTAGCGCCCGACGGCGGAGCGGGTGATCCGCACTTCGCCGTCATCGGTTCGCACATAGCCCGGCGACGGCGCATAGTCCGCCGCGGTCGGTTGGTCCCCCCAGACGTAGGCAATTCGAATGTCGGCGAGGGCGGGCGTGCTGACCACCCAGGAGACGACAATGAGGTACAATGACCGTGGAATTTTCATCTGCTCATCCCCCTTCCATTTGCCAGATGAGCCCCAAAATGAAGCTCTCTGGGGAAAAATGCCACCCGTGCATCCTTCACAGGGCTCTTCGCAGCCCGTCGCAGTTTTCTGACATAGAGTCATGACAAGATTGCAAGCCAGATCGCGTATACCCGGATAAAGATCGAGTCGTTTCGTCGGTCGTGACCAAGGCCGACCCTGCTGGGGGCATTCTCTATTCCTCGTTCCTCCTGGGACAGAACGGCGCCGCCTACGCGATCGCCGTCGACAACGTACAGAAGACCACCTTCATCACGGGTAACCGAGACGGCGACGGCGGCGTCAACGCTTTCCTCGCACGGATCGGCGCGTCGGCCGTCCTCTCCATTGAAAAGGAGGCGGACGTCGAGATCGTCACTCCGGGCAACCGGATCACCTATACGCTGACCTACCGGAACTACGGGGAGCTCGACGCGACCGGGGCGGTCCTCACCGAGACCGTTCCCGAGAACACCGTCTTCCGGCCGACGTTTTCGACTCCCGGCTGGAGCTGTAGGCCGGATGACCAGGCCGGATCCGTCTGTACGTTCGAGGCGGGAAATATCGGCACGGGCAATCACGTCACCGTGATTTTTGCCGTTGACCTCTCGACGCTGTACTCCAACACCGCCTGTGCCGAAGTCGTTCCCCCGGCGCCCGAGCTCGCACCCAAGCCGGGTTCCGGAAAGGCCTTCAAGGCGGCGGTGTGCGCGACCGCGACGACGCCATTGAACTGACGACGCGGCCGCAGGCGAATCGCCAGGCAGCTTGACGCCTCATCTCCCGGAGAGCGCATGCCCGGCTCTCCGGGAGGTGAGCCGCGTGTAACGTTCCGGTCCGGCCGGACGCCTGTTCCAGTGAATCCTGGAGGAAGCGTCCATGCCGAACCGAACGATTCGCCGATTGACCCTCGTCGCCCTCGCCGCCCTCGTCGTCCTGGCTCAGGCCGGCCAGGCGTTTGCCCAGTCCCTCACCGTCGCCGGCTTCAACGTGGAGAGCGGCGCCGCGAACCCGCGCGTCATCGCCGAGCAGATCGGTCCCCTGCGGGACATCGACCTCTGGGGTTTCTCCGAGGTCAAGGACGCCGGCGAAGGCAGGCTTCTCGCGGCAGGAGCCTCCGACGGCGAGAGCGGAACCTTCGAGAGCATCCTGGGGAGCACGGGAGGGCAGGACCGGCTGCTGATCGTCTACAACAACGACCGCCTGGACCTGGTGCAAAGCGGCGAGATCAGCGAGCTGAACATCGGCGGCAACGTCCGCGCGCCGCTCTGGGCGCAGTTCCGCCTCAAGCCTTCCGGCCCGGAATTCATTTTCATGGTCAACCATCTCTACCGGGGCAACACCGCCGGCCGGCACGCCCAGGCCCAGGGGCTCAACGATTGGGCTCGGGCTCGCACGGTGCCGGTGATCGCGACCGGCGACTACAACTTCGACTGGCACTTCCAGACCGGCGACACGAACCACGACCGCGGGTTCGATCTCATGACCGCCGGCGGCGCCTTCCAGTGGGTGCGCCCGCCGGCGCCGCTGATCCCGACGAACTGCAGCTCCCACAAGTCGGTGCTCGACTTCGTCTTCGTCGCCGGTGCGGCGCGGGATTGGCAAGGGAAGGCGGAGATCCTATTTCCCGAGAGCTCCTACTGCCCCGACACCGCGAGCACGAGCGATCACCGGCCGGTGCTGGCCCGGTTCAAGGTGGGAGAAGGGGAAGGAGGGGAGGAGTCGGATGACTTTGCCGCCAGGAAACAGGAGATCCTGCAGAAGATCCAGACCCTGGAGCAGGAGCTGGCAACCCTGAAGGCGTTGGTCGAAGGCCTCGCCTGCGGCGGGAACTAGCTTGGCGCGGGCATGAGCTCGGCGACGTAGTGATTGGCGTGGTAGATCGTGACCAGCTTCTCGATGGCGAGGATAAAGGCGCCGACTCCGACCGTGGCCCACGCATCCTCGGCGTGAGCGGGTTAGACTTCGGCGAGGAACTCCTCCAGCCGCGAGCGCTCGCCCGGAGTCAGGGCCTCGCCGAGAAAGACCTTGAGCGGCGCCGGCTCGCGGAACGCCTTGCGGTGGGGACTGTCCGAGTTGCGGAGGATGCGTTCGATCTGCAGCGAGAAAATGGCGCTCTCGCCGATCAGGAAACCGGTCCGCTCCACCAGCGGTGCGATTCCGGACAGCAGTGCGATGAGACGCTGGGCGACCTCGGTCGGGAAGACGTCGGCGTGGCGCAGGTCCACCACCGCGACGTAACGGCCCCTGATGTTCCGCGTCGCCACGGGATGCTCCCGCTGGAACTCGTCGACCTCGGCGAGGCTCAGGGGGCTCGCCACCCTGACTTCGACCAGCCGCCCCACTACGTTTTTCACCGTGTGCATGCGCGCTCCACTCGTCCCGAAACGGCGACGTTCAAGCTGTGCCGTGATTCTATCTTGACTTGGTCCCGAGGGATTGGGAGTAGGGGCGGCCCTATGTGGCCGCCCTGCCCCCAGGGCGCCCACGCAGGGGCGCCCCTACAGCTCGGGCTGACTTTGTGGTAGCAAAGAAGGATCAGCCGGGCCTTTTTCGGAGGTGGAACCATGCCCCTTTCGCGCCGTTGCCCTTTCGCTCTCGCCTTCGCTCTCGCAGTCCTCGCGGGTTGGAGCTCCCTGGGTGCCGAAGATCCGGGCGAGGCGTTGCGCGAGGCGGCGCGCGCCGGGGATCTGGCGCGGATCGAGGCGCTGCTCGTCGCCGGAGCGCCGGTGGACGCGCCGGCCCGCTACGGCCAGACGCCGCTCTACTTTGCGGCCGAGAAGGGCCACCTCGCGGCGGCGAAGCGGCTCGTCGAGCGCGGCGCGAACGTCAACGCCCGAGACAGCTTCTTCGGCGCCACGGTGCTGGACTTGGCGCTGCAGGGCGGTCACGTCGAGCTGGCGCGCTATCTCCTGGCTCACGGAGCCGAGGGCGCCGACTCCGCCCTCGCGACGGCCATCGAGCGGGACGATCCGGAGCTGGCGCGCGCCGCGCTCGCCACCGGTTTCCTCGAGCCGCTCGACCTCGCGGCCGCGCGGCGCGAGGTCGAGGGCGGCGCCGGGCCGAAGCTGCGCGAGCTGCTGGCCGCGGCGACGGCGAAGCCGCGGCAGCGGCCGCCGTACAAGGCGGCGCCGGAGCGGTTGTCGGCCTACGCCGGACGCTACCGTCAGAACGACGGCAAGGAGGCCACGGTCGCCGTGCGCGGCGAGGGCCTGGGGCTCACCGTTCAGGGCCAGGCGGAGATGCCCCTGGCCGCGGTGGCCGCGGACCGGTTCGACAGCCCCGACGGCAACCTCTCGATGGTTTTCGGCGGGCGCGCCGGTCTCGTCGAGTGGGCGCGCGTCAACCGGGGCGGCGAGGTCTCCTTCCTCGGCGTGGTGACCTCCGATCCGACGCCGCTGCGCACCGCGGCCAACCCCGGCGCGGAAGCAAAGGCGGAGTCGGTGCCGCTGGCCGCTCCGCGCCCGTGGCCGCAGTTCCGCGGTCCGCGAGCTTCCGGAGTCGGCGATGGCCAGGGCGCGCCCGCAAGCTGGAACGTCGCGACCGGCGAAGGCGTGCGCTTCAAGACGCCGATTCCGGGCATCGGCCTCTCCAGTCCGATCGTCTGGGGCGACCGGATCTTCCTCACCACCGCGGTGAGCGGTAAGGGGGACACGACCTTTCGGACCGGGCTCTACGGCGAAGGCACCTCGGTCGACGACGTCTCCGAGCACTCCTTCCGGCTGTACGCGCTCGACCGGGCTACCGGCCGGGTGGTCTGGGAGCGCGAGGTCCACCGCGGCGCGCCCCAGGTGCGGCGCCACCTCAAGTCGAGCCTTGCCAACGCCACTCCGGCCACCGACGGCGAGCGCGTCGTCGTGCTCTTCGGCCCGATCGGCAAGCTCGCCGCCTATGACTTCGACGGCAAGCAGCTCTGGCAGCGCGACGTCGGCATTCTCGACTGCAACGATCCGCAGTCCGGCAGCGCCGAGTGGGGGCATGCCAGCTCGCCCATTCTCTATGGCGACCTGGTTCTCGTGCAGGGGGACCGGCGCAAGGACTCCTTCCTCGCCGCCTATCGGCTGACGACCGGCGAGGAGGTCTGGCGGGTGGCGCGCGAGGAGCCTTCCACCTGGGCGACGCCCAACGTCCTGCCCGCGCCCTCGGGCGACGAGCTGATCGCCAACGGGCCGACGATTCGCGCCTATGATCCGCGCACCGGCAAGGCGCTGTGGAGCCTGGGGCCGAGCTCCGAGGTGGTCGTCGCCACGCCGGTGATCGGTGACGGCCTCGCCTTCGTGACGGCCGGCTACCCGCCGGTGCGTCCGGTCTTCGCCGTGCGTCCGGGCCAGCGCGGCGATCTCTCCTTGCCGGTGGGGGAGCGCAGCAGCAAGGCGATCGCCTGGAGCCACGCGCGCGGCGGCACCTACATTCCCTCGCCGATCCTCTACCGCGGCATCCTCCACACCTGCAACAACAACGGCATCCTGACCTCCTACCGCGCGGAGACCGGCGAGCAGCTCTCGCAGCTCCGGCTGAGCGCCGCCGGAGCCTCCTTTTCCGCCTCTCCCGTGGCGGCCGACGGCAGGCTCTACATCGCCAGCGAGACGGGGGACGTCTATGTCCTGCGCGCCGGCCCCGAGCCGGAGCTCCTCGCCGTCCAGCCGATGGGGGAAACGGTCATGTCGACGCCGGCGATCTCCGGCGGTCTGCTGGTCATGCGCACCCTCAACCACGTGTTCGGGCTCGCCCAGCCGGCCGCCGAGAGCCGCGGGGCTCGCTGACTTCAGGGCTGCCGTAGCGCCTCGAGCGCGGCGAGGAGCTCGCCGGCGCTCTGGAAGCGCTGTGCCCGATCCTTGGCCAGGCAGCGCAGGATCAGGTCCGAGAGCGCCGCGGGGATCGCCGGCACGAGATCGCGCGGGGCGGCGGGCTGAACCCGGAGCCGCATGAAAAGGAGCTCATGGAAGGACTCGGCGACGAAAGGTAGACACCCTGTGACCATCTGGAAGATCACGATCCCGAGGGCATAGAGGTCCGATCGTGGGTCCAGGCTCTCGCCCAGGACCTGCTCCGGGGAAGCGTATGCCGGGGTCCCCAGGAAGGTGCCGCTGCTGGTGATGCTCGGCGCCCATTGGAGACGCGCCAGGCCGAAGTCGGCGATCCGCGGTTCTCCTACCTCGTCGATCAGGACGTTGGACGGCTTGATGTCGCGGTGCAGAACATTGCACCTATGGAGAGCGGCCAACGCCGAGGCGAGCTTACCGGCAATGCCGACCGCCTTCACGGTGGACAAGGGCGCTTCCGCCGAGATGACCTTCGCCAGGTCCGGGCCATCCACGTATTCCATCGTGATGTAACTCTGTCCCTGATCCTCCCCGAGATGGTAGATCTTCAGGATGTTCGGATGGCTGAGGTCCCGGGCCAGGACCACCTCGCGTCGTAGCCTTTCCACAGTCTCCTCATCGACGCAGAGCTCCCGCTTGAGGAGCTTGATGGCGACCGCGGTACGCAGCAAGGTGTCTTGCGCCTTGTACACTTCGCCGGTCGAGCCGAGCCCGAGGCGGACGAGGAGATCGTAGCGGTTGTCGATTCGGCGCCGTGGTTCGCCGGCGGCGGCCTCTCCGGCGCGTGGTGTCCGGAGCGTCCGTTCCTGGCCGGTGCCGAGAAGCTGCTGCCGTCGGGGCTCCTTTGACAGCTCGTCAAACCATCTCTTGAAGAAATAGTTCACCAGGGAATACCCTCCTCCAGGCGAGCGCTGGATGAAGCCGAGGTGGTCGAGCCGTTGTAGGGCACCCTGAAGCGACGCCGACTCGAGCGCGAGCTTCTCCCGGATGGATTTGCTGGTCGCCGCGGTGTCCTCACCGACGAGGTGAAGGATTCGGCGCTCGGCCTCCGTCAACATCGCGAGGTCGGCGCTGAAGAAGAAGCTGACCATCTGATCGGCGGCGATCTCCTCGATCGCCTGATCCAGATCCTGGAACTCCGCATAGCGTTCGCCGAGAAGCTGGAGAAGGTAAGGATGATTATTGCATCGCGCTCGCATCACTTCGACCGTCTGCTCGTCGAGCGTTGGCCGGGAGCCGTGCGGAAGCTGCGACTGCCGAACGAGGCACCGTGCCTCGTCATCGGTCAGGCCCCGAACGAGGAGAGGCGGAGTGAAACCATGGAGAAACGACGAGGTCGTAGCCTCTTCGGTGGCCAGATTCCATAGTCTGATCGTCGAGGCGAAAACCGTTCGAATGTTCTCCGGTGATTGTAAGGCGCGTCCCAGCCGCGACAGGAATCGCGGTGCGGTTTCGTGGACGTTGACCAGCTCCTCCACCTCGTCGCCGAGCAGCAAAAGCGACAGGTCGCGCGCGCGCAGCTCCCGGCGCAGGTGAGTCAGCGAGGTGAACAGGTCCTCGCTCTCGACCTCGGCGAGCGGAATGCCGAGCGCTTCCAGCCGGTCGATGCCGTCGAGCAGCGAGTCGCGGAAGCTCTGGTGAAGGTCCGCCACCTCTTGCGAGCCTTGGAAATCCCAGAACAGCGGGAAGTAGCGAGGGACCGGCGAGCTCGACGTCAGGTGCTCCAGCTGCTTGAGGATCGACGTCTTGCCGATCCGGCGCGTGCCGAGAATCCACACGCAGTTTCGGTTCCCTTCGAGGATCTCTTCGATGAGGCCGCTGCGGCCATAGAATTTCTCCTCGCGCACCCACTGACCGACGACGTAGGGAGTGACCGGCATACTCCTAGAGTCCTTCGGCCCGGCAGGCGGTCTCGACATCGTCCGCGGTGATTCTCCGCCGCCGCTCCTCGTGCATGCGGTCGACCAGACCGGAGCAGAGCCTTTGAATCAGGTAGGGCTTGCAGCCGGTTCGCCGGATGATTTCGTCCGCGACGCCGTCTTCGAACGCAAATACACCCCGCAGTGGAGCCTCGATGAGCGATCTGGCCTCCTCCCGATCGAGGGGTTGGACCTCGATCTCCTGGAAGAAGTTGTACCAGGGACTGCCTTCACGCTCCCACTGCTTCTTGATCGCCACCCCCGAGACGACCGCGACCAGGCTGTCGGCGAACGCTCTCATGAACAAGCTGCGCAATCTCTGGTTGATGCGCGGGTCGTAATCGTTCAGCTCATCGACCTCGTCGATCAGCAGCACGAGCTTGATCTTTTTGGCCGTGCGGCCTTGCAAGGCCTTGAGGACCCGCTGGAGGTCCTTCACCAGCTCGGAATACCCATACGCGGCTTGGCCTGGAGTCGAGAGTGGCGGCATCCCGTCCAGCTTCGGCGCCAGCTCGTGAAAGATCTCTGCCGCCAGGGTCGCGAAGAACTTCTCCTGCGGCGTGCCCTGGAGGTCGATGAAGACCGGATAGAACTCGTGATCGGGATCCTCGAGGGTGGCCAGGCGCTTCTTGAGCTGGTGTTGGAAAGAGGTTTTGCCGATCCGTCGCTCGCCATAGAGCATGACGCTGTTGTTGCAGATCCGCCGCAGCACGTAGTCGAGCAACTGCTGGCGGCCGAAGAACCTCGCGTGCTCGAGAATCGGTGCGCCGGCGACATAGGGGTTGAATCGATCCCGCAGCAGCTTGCGCCGGCGCCGCATCTTCACGGCGGTCAGGCCGACGACCCCGGAGGCGAGGCCGGCGGCGATCGAGGCCGGGAACCACACGGAGCGGACGAACGGAACGGCGTACTCGACCTTGTAGGGCACCCTCGCCGTATTCCCTTCCTTGTCGATCGCGACGACGGCGATGCTCGAGACTCCGGCCGGGATGCTGTGCCGCCATCTGAAGTCGGTGATCCAGATGCCCTGGAGCTTCCCGTGCCTGGACGGCGGCTTTCTCTCCCATGGGCTGACCCTTGGCGAGGAACTGAATCTCGACCGATGTGTTGTCGTACACCGTCCCGGTGACGACGAGTTGGGGAGAGCGAACCACCGGCGGGTGGTCGTCGAGGAGGATCGCCGGCGGTGCGTTGTCGGAGGCGAGCAGGGCGTCGCTGAGACGCGCATAGGCCTGGGTGATGTGCCGGAGCGCCTGCGCATTCGCCGGCTCCAGCGCCAGAATGCGGTTGTCCGTTCTCAAAGCCTGCTCATAGTCGCCCGCTTTCAACAGTCTCTCGGCTTCAATCAGGAGACCGCCGATCGCCGTCGACGCCGTCCGGGCCTCCTCGGCCGCCGCCTGGGCGCGGATGACGCGGTCCTGGATCCCTTTCGCCTGCGAGTTGCGTGGATCGAGGGCAAGGACCGCTTGCAGCTCGGTCAGGGACTTCCCGAGCTCACCCGCGCCCTCGAGCTCGGCGGCACGGCGGAGGCTCTGAGCGATGACGCGCTGGCGCTCCGCCTTGTCCTGGCCGCCTTTGATCTCAGCTCTGAGATGCTCCTGGGCCTGCTCGAGAAGGGACTGGACCTGGCCGTCGCGCCGCAGCTTCAGGGCTCCGCTGAAGCTCGCCGCGGCCTGGCTGTACTGTCTGGCTGCGAGCTCGGCCTGCCCCTGGCGAAGCAGCTTCGCGAACCGCTCCCCTTCCTCCAGCTGCTGTTGCCGCTCGGTCACCGCAGCCCGGAGCCGCCGTTGGGATGCCTGCGCCTCGGCGTGCTCGGAAGTTAGGGCGAGAACCTTGTCGAGAGCGGCGAGAGCATCCTCAAGCCGGCCCTGCTCCTCGAGCCTGCGCGCCAGGGCCAGGTTTTCGGAGACGACGTCGCGCGCGCGGCGCTGCCTCTCGGATGTTGCCGCCGACTGTTCGCGTTGGATCCGGTCGCGGTAGGTCTGCAGCAGGGCGAGGCCCTCGCGGGCCTGTGGGATCTCCGCCTGCCCCTCCTCGGTCTCGAACGCTTGCAGAGCGGCGTCCGGCTGCCCGAGGTGATAGTAGGCGATGCCGAGCTTGAGATACGGGAAGTATTGGATGAACCGCATCCCGTAGGTACGGATGTTCGCGCTCGAGTTGGGTCTCTGCTCCAGCGCGGCGTTGAGATGATGAACCGCCTCGCTCCACTTCTTGGTGTCGAGCGCCTCCTCGGCCTTGTGGTAGGACTCGTACCAGGTGTCCGCCTCGGCCGATGGCACCAGGAGCAGAGCCAACATCAGCGCCCAGCATGACGATTTCACAGATGCCCACGCCTCAGAACCGGTAGACGAGCGACAGCGAAGCGAGGTCGACCAGGTCCGAAACATCGGCCCCGAAGTCGACCTGGAACCTCTCGAAGACCAGGCCTACACCGCCGGTGAAGTGGATCTCGTCCTCTCCGGCCCGGAAGACCGCTTTCTCGAAGATGTCCGCGTCCGGCCCGGCGACGACTCGGTGGGCTGGATCCTGCCAGGCGCCGAGCCTCAAGGCCACGATCGGCCGCGAGCGAACGAAGACGTGCTCCAGACCCAGATGGATCTCCTCGCCGTCGTCGAGCTGGATCTGTTTCGGATCCAAGAGGTCGACGTCGAGGCCCTCGGTGATCGAGGAGTAGCCCACCCGCGACCACTCGCAAGCGACGGTCCAGGCGCCTCCCTTGGAGCGGAAAGCGACGCCGAGACCGTAGACGTTTGGCAGCCGGAGCCGACTGGTCTCGTCCAGCACGACCGTCCCCTCCGGCACGTCGCCTTCGGCCGGGCCCGCGGTCTCGACGACGCGGAGCTGCATGCGCGGCCCTCGGCGATAGTAGCCGCCCACCGACCACTGCGGCGAGGCGCGCCAGAGGAAGCCCCCATGGAGGCTCACGCCCGAGTCCTTCGCCTGGTGCGAGTAGGTGGTGTCGAGGCGCTCGGCCGGAAACGTGCTGCGCTCGTAGAAGGCCTCCTCGTCCTGCGCGAACTCCCTCGCGAGCGAGTCGATCTTCGCCTCGTAGTACACGATCCCCAGACCGACGCTCCACCGCTCCGTGATCTCGAAAGCGCCGGCCAGGCCGCTGTTGACGACTTTGAACCGGATCTGCGCGCGAATGTCGCCGGCGCGCGAGTCCTCCCCGTCTTCCACGCCGAACAGCCCGTCGATCCGGCTGGCAAGATCGAAATCGGCCCAGGTGTGGCGATAGAGGGCGAAGGACCACCTCTTGGCCGGGTAGACGAGCGCGGAGAAGGGCAGGCCGGCGCGCTCGTCTTTGTAGACTCCATGGCGCAGGCTGCCGACCGTATCGACGCCGAGCCCGCTCGGCTCGCTCGACAAGCGCCCACCCTGGACGAACTCGGTGCGGCGCGACGAGGAGCGCACCTCGGCGGAGAAGCTCGGGCTCGATCAATTGGACGAGCCCCGCCGGATTGGCGAACGCCGCCGTGGCGTCGTCCGCCAGGGCCGCGAAGGCGCCGCCCAAGGCCATGCTCCGGGCTCCCGGATTCGAGAAGCTGAACTCGAAGGTTGCGGGCTGTTCCTGTCCGGCTGCGGGGACCGCGATCCAAGCGAGGATCAACGTAAAGATGCCGCGGAACCGCCTGTCCATGTCGATTCCTCCTTCGACGGGAGATGTGGACTCCTGCTGTCCCCGTTGGATGCGCGGCAGGCCGAAATCCTTCGCGGGCCGGTGGGCTCCGCTACCGTCCCGCTATGCTAAAATAGCGTCTTCACCTGGGGGGTAACCATGTTGCGAACCTACGGCCGATCGCTCTCGCTTCTGATCCTCTGCCTGCTCTTCGCCGGACAGGCCGGCGCGGCGACCATCCCGGACCACCCCTGGTGCGGCACCACCCGCTCGGGGCTCCAGGTTCAAACGGCGATCCACCGCGACCAGGTACGCCGCCTGGAGCGGGAACGCCTGGAGGGGAAGGCGCTGCAATCCTTCCCTGAGGCGGCGCGGGTCGGCGACGTCGCGGTGCTGGTCGACGACGGCTCGATGGTCGTGCAGCCCAAACAGGTCGATCTCGACGACTTCGGCGTGCAGTACGTGCCGCAGAAGAAGGGCGGCTTCGTGGTGACTCCCTCGAGCGATCCGATCGCCGGGGAGATCGGCGAACGGCTCACCCTGAGCGACGACGACAGCAGGCTGATTCCGTTCCCGAAAGGCTTCAAATTCCGCTTCTATAAGAAGGTCTACACCAAAGGGATGTTCGTCCACTCGGACGGCAACCTGACCTTCAACGTTGCCGACGCCGCGTCTTCCGAACGGAGCCTCTCCCGCCTGGTCGGAGGCCCGCCGCGCATCGCGCCGTTCTTCGCCGACCTCAACCCGGAAGCGGCGACCGGAGAGGGCGGCGTCTACGTTCTGGCGAGCAAGACCAGGATCGTGGTCACATGGTTGAACATGCCGGAATTCGGGCAGAACAAGGTCAACACTTCTCAAGTGGTGCTCTATCCCAACGGCCGGATCACGTTTGCTTTCGGCAGGCTCGATTCCCAGGTGGCGGTGGTGGGCGTCTCGCCCGGCGGCGGCAGCGAGGTGCAGTTGGTGGACTATACGGGGGAGCTGCCCGCCGGCGCGCTCAAGGCATCGATCGCCGAACGCTTCGCAACCACCCGGTCGCTCGACGACCTGGCCATCGCCAAGGCGTTCTTCCGCGAGTTCGCCGACGAGTACGACCACCTGATCGTCTTCCTCGACTTCCCGCAGATCCTGAACGGCGCCTTTGCCTATGAGTTTACGGTCAAGAACGAGATCCGCGGCACCGGCGACGAGGTGTATGACGGCAGCGCGCAGGCCGGCAGCAAGGGCCGGCTGCGCAGCTTCGTGCAGATGGGATCGCTGTCGCAGTATTCCCCGGATCCGGAGACCAACGTCCTCGGCACCAACAGCACCCTCGACATCCTCGCCCATGAGGGCGGCCACCGCTGGCTCGCGTTCGTGAACTTCGTCGACGAGGGCGGCCAGCCGAGCGACGCGCTGTTGGGCCGCCAGCGCGCCCACTGGAGCTTTTGCCACAACTCCCTGGCATCCGAGATGGAGGGCAACCATCTCCGCGAGGACGGCGGCGACCGGTTCACTTCCATCGGCGCCACCGAGGGATACAGCCCGCTCGATCTTTACGCCATGGGCCTGATTCCTCCCGGAGACGTGCCGCCCTTCTACTACGTCGACGGCTGCCCCGACCGGGAGGCGGCGCCGCAGATCGGCGCCATCCTCCAGGGCCGCCGGATCGACGTGACGATCGAGCAGATCATCGCCGCCGAGGGGCCGCGCGTGCCGGCGGCCAACAAAGCACCCCACAGCTTCAACATGGCCTTCATCGTCGTCGGCCGGCCCGGGGAGTTTCCGTCGGCTGAATCGATCGCCAAAGTCGACACCTTCCGCGCCGCCTGGGAGCCGTATTTCAACCAGATCACGGATGGGCTCGGAACGGTGAGCACGGCGTTGAAGCTGCGCCGGCGTTGAGCCGGGACCTGCCTTGAGCAGGGCGGCCCGGCGGTCGCCCTGCTTGTAAGGAATGTAAAATCTGCCGCCTTCCTGACGGACCGGCTGTTACACTGGCGCGGTATGAAGTACCCGGCCGTCACGCGGAACCTGCCGGTCGCCATTGCGGTGCTGATGGTGCTGCTGCTGGCCGTCCTCGCCGTCCTGCAATGGCGGTGGATCGGCGAGGTGAGCGACATGGAGCGGCAACGGATGCTGGCCCGCCTGGTCGGGGCCGGCGGCCGCTTCGTCGAAGACTTCGACCACGAGGTGACGCGGGTCTTTCTCTATTTTCATCCGGAGCCGGCGCAACCGAGAGAGCCGCTCGAACGCATCCTGCGGCAGTACGACCGGTGGCGGGCCGAGGCGCCCTATCCGGGGCTCGTGCGCGACGTCCTCGTCGTCCGGCGCGGCGGTGACGGAGAGCCCGAGATGCTGGCGCTGCGGCCCGGGAAGCGCACCTTCGAGCCTTGCCCCTGCGCGGCCGAGCTCGCCCGGTTGCACCGGCATCTCGCCGACGAGTCGGCTCCTCGCCTCGGCTCCCGGGGTATGACCCTGGCCATCCTGAGCGATGTTCCGGGCCTGCTGGTCCCGCTCGAATTCTGGCCCACGGAACCCCATGGATCCGACCGCTCGCAGCGCGCCCAGTTGCTCGTCCGGCTGGATTCGCGGACGATCGCCGGCGAGATCCTCCCTGAGCTGACGCGCCGGCACTTCGACAACCCCCGGGGAGAGGACTACGCGCTGGCGGTGTCGGACCTCTCGGCTCCGGGAAGGACCGTGTTCCTCTCCGATCCCCGAATTCCCGCGGCTTCGTTCGGCGCCGGCGATCTCCAGCTGGGGATGCTGCGGTTGCGGCCCTTTGAGGATCTGCACTCGCTTTGGCCGAGGCACGCCGCCAGAGACCACCGCCGGCGCTGGTTCTCGGATCCCCCGCGACGGCGGGAGGGCCCGCTGCCGCACGTCGCGCACCGGCGGGAGGGCGGCGGCGCCTGGCGGCTGGTGATCAAGCACCGCGACGGCTCCCTGGAGGCTGCCGTGGCCGCCGTGCGCCGGCGCAACCTGGGAATCAGCGCCGGCATTCTGGCGCTGCTGGCCGCCACGGTGGGAATGCTCATGGTGACGACGCAGCGGGCGCAGCGCCTCGCCCGGCAGCAGATCGAGTTCGTGGCCGGCGTCACCCACGAGCTGCACACGCCGTTGACCGCCATCCGCTCGGCGGGACAGAACCTCGCCGACGGCGTAGTGGCGGAGCCTTCCCAGGTGCGGCGCTACGGCTCCTTGATCGAGGACGAGGGCCGGCGGCTCTCCGACATGGTGGGGCAGGCCCTGGAGCTCGGCGGCATCCAGTCGGGCCGCCGCGTCTATCACCTGCGACCGGTGGAGGTGACGGAGATCGTCGACGGCGCCCTGCAGGACAGCCGCTGGCTGTTGCAGGAGCGGCGTATCGGGGTGGAGCGAGAGGTGGATTCCGATCTGCCTCCGGTGGCGGCTGACGCGGCCGCCGTGCGCCGGGCCGTGCAGAACCTCGTCGAGAACGCCGCCAAGCACGGCGGCCGGAACGGCTGGATCGGCGTCCGGGCGCGCCGTGGCGCGGACGGGAGGGTGGAGATCACGGTCGCGGATCGCGGTCCCGGCATCCGTGCGGAGGACCTGCCCCATCTTTTCGAGCCGTTCTATCGCGGCCGCGACGCGGCGGCGAACGGCATTGCCGGCAGCGGCTTGGGCCTGAGCCTGGTGCGCTCCATCGCCGAGGCGCACGGCGGCCGCGTCACGGTGACGACGGCGAAGGAGGAAGGGAGCGCTTTCACGCTGTCTCTCCCGGCGGCGGCCGCCGAAGAGGAAGCCCAGCCGGTGGAGGAGCCGGCGTGATCGCCGAGCAGCGATCGGCCCGCAGCGATCCGGCGTCGCGGCGCATCCTGCTGGTGGAGGATGAGCCCAGCCTGGTCCTCACCCTGACCGACCGTCTGGTCAGTGAGGGCTATCAGGTGGAGACCGCCCGCGATGGGGAGGCGGGCCTCTCCCGCGGCCTCGAAGGATCTTTCGACATCATTCTGCTCGACGTCATGCTCCCCGGCCGCGACGGCTTCGAGGTCTGCCGCGAGCTGCGGTCGCGCGGCGTCCAGGTGCCGATCGTCATGCTCACCGCCCGCGGCCAGGTGGTGGACCGGGTCGTGGGCCTGAAGCTCGGCGCCGACGACTACGTCACCAAGCCGTTCGAGATGATCGAGCTGCTGGCCCGCATCGAGGCCCTCTTCCGCCGCGTCCGGGCGCCGGCCTCCTCGCCGGCGGGAACCTACGCCTTCGGCGACGTGCGGGTGGATTTCCGCCGCGCCGAGGTGCTCCGCGCCGGCGAGCCGGTCTCGCTCTCGGCTCTGGAGTTCAAGCTGCTCGGCTACTTCATCCAGAACCGCGGCGCGCTGCTCACCCGCGACGAGCTGCTCGACAAGGTCTGGGGCTACGACGCCATGCCCACCACCCGCACGGTGGACGTGCACGTGGCCTCGCTGCGCCAGAAGCTGGAGCGCAACCCGTCGCGCCCCGAGCTCATCCTCACCGTCCACCGCCGCGGCTACCGCTTCGCCGGCTGAGATGTTTTACATCCCTTACAAATTCCTTGCGCCCTCTTGAGGACTACGGCCTGTACGGTCCCTATGCTCGGTGCATCGAAAGGAGACACATCATGAAAAAGATACTGACCTTCGCGTTCTGCTTCGCCCTCCTGCTCGCCACGGCGTTCGTCGTCCAGGCGGACGGCCCCGGCTTCCACCGCCGGATGGGATCCATGCACGGCGGCATGTCGCGACACGGCGACATGGCGTCGCACGCGGACCATCTCGCCAAGGCCCTCGATCTCACCGACGAGCAAAAAGCCGCGGCCCGCAAGCTGCACGAGGATGCCGCCGCGCAGGCGGAGCCGCTGAGGGAGCAGGTTCACCAGCAGTGGAAGGAGATCCATGAGATGCTCGAAGGCGGCAACGCCGACGCCACCGCGGTCGGCCAGCGGGTGATCGCGGCCCATGCCGTGCGCGAGCAGCTCGGAGCCATCCACGAGGAGACCATGACCAGGTTCAGCGCCCTGTTGAACGCGGACCAGCTCGAGAAGCTCAAGAAAATCAAGGAGAGTCACCGCGATCACGAAGGGTTCGGCTTCCGCGAGCGGCGGCACGGGTCCTAGGCGAGACGTTAAAGGATGGGCGGACGGTTCTTACTGTCGTAGCTTGGCGGTAGCTCGCCCGGCGCTTCCGCACCGGGCTATCGAAACGTCGCCCAGAGGGCGAGTCGCTTCAGAGAAGCGATGTCTCGGTAGCCCGGTGCGGAAGCGCCGGGCGAGGAGGGCGGATCATCGATTCTGGCGGGATCGGCGATTACGTCCGGCGGCCTGCCGCTTGAAGCACCCCAGCACATGGTCGTCCACCATCCCCACGGCCTGCATGAAGGCGTAGCAGATGGTAGGGCCCACGAAGCCGAAGCCGCGGCGCTTGAGCTCCTTGCTCATCGCCTTGGACTCGGGCGTCTCGGCGGGGATCTCCTTCAGCGCCTGCCAGCGGTTGACCTTGGGCGTCGAGGAACCCAAGCGTGTGAAGCGAGCGCGTCAGGCGCACCTTGTCCCGCCTGGCTTTGGCGCCGAGCGACCGGATCTCGGTCCAGGTGGCTTGGGCTTGGAGCCACTCCGTAAGGCGCGCCTGCTCCATTTCATAGAGATCGACGACCGGCTTCAGGTGGCCCTGTGCGGCCACGGCGCCTCGGGCCCTCTCCAGGGCTATCGCCCGGGTGGCGAGGAGCCAGCACTCGCGGCAGCTCGTAAGGTGTGCCGCCGCCCGTTCCGCTTCGGCCGGAGAAGCCTCTCCCGCGAACACCCGACGCAATCCTTCAAGGCTCTCGTGGGCTTCTTCGTACATTTAAGGAGGCTCTTGTACGGTGGCGCAAGCGGATCGGAAGTTAGCGGAAGGTGAAATATGGCATTTTCTAGTATAGCGACAAAGAGCGGAGCCGCAGTCACTGCGGCTCCGCTTTCGGGAACTATCCCAAGGGGTCCGCGCTGCCGCCTCCGTCCGTTGTGGGCGGCGGAGGCGGGGGCGCATGGAGACCAAGAGGGTCAGC
The DNA here is from genome assembly GCA_963778565.1 of Thermoanaerobaculaceae bacterium. Classification (GTDB taxonomy): domain Bacteria; phylum Acidobacteriota; class Thermoanaerobaculia; order Multivoradales; family UBA5704; genus DATARR01. Next base: position 200,161 of record CAVZUZ010000013.1, read on the forward strand.
GCCGCTGCCCCCTTTGGTTTGCGAAGAGGAGATTGAGAACGACGCGATGAGATAGAGCAGGAGCAGGACCAGGCGAAGCATAGCTTCTCCCTTCGGGGACAGGTGACCACACGAGCGCCATTGCCCGTGAAGAGGGCTGTCCCTATGGCCGGAGTGTGCGTCGCGAGAGCCCGAGGGACAAGCGCAAGTTTCCGAAAGGCATGCCTGGAAAAGGAGCGAGGGACATCTGTCGATGACTGAAAGCGAACATATCGCAGCGATGCGGCCGCCCCTACGGTTCTCCGGAGATCCTCCTCAGCGCCCGAACCGGTAATCCAAACGCAGGCTCGGCGGCGGTCGCCGGCTAAAGGTCGCAGGGTCAAAGAGCTCCATAGCGATCCAAGCTCCGCTTACGTTACAACCGGGTGACGAGGTTGTATATAGGAAATCCGCGGCCCTGGCGCCGGTTCCGCGGTCGTGTTAGCGTCCGGCCGCAATCCATTCGAAAGGAGAAAGCTCATGGAGGAGCGAAGGCAGCAAGAGCCGGCGACTCTCCGCCTGCGGTCGATCATGCCCGTCCTCACCGTCAACGACATCGAGGAAAGCGTCGCCTGGTACCGCGACGTTCTGGGTTTCCACGTCGCCCAGGAGATGAAGCTCGACGGCAAGCTGGCCGGGGCGAGCCTGAAGGCCGGCGCCGTCGAGATCCTCCTCACCCAGGACGACTTCACCAAGGGGCGCGAACGCCGCAAGGGGGTCGGCTTCCGCATGTACTGCACGACGGGCATGGACCTCGACCAGCTCGCCGAAACGATCATCGCTCGCGGCGGCGTGCTCGCCCAACCGCCGCAAGACCAGTCCTGGGGCGTGCGCGACTTCGCGATCACGGATCCGGACGGGTTCCAGATCTCGATCTCGACGGCGCTGCCCGGTTGAGTCGTGGTTCAGTCCGCCCGTGGACTGCTTCGGTCCTGCCCTTCGAAGCCTCACCCCCCGCCCCCTCTCCGTAACCGGAGAGGGGGAGAACAGCAAGAAGAGACCGGAGCTCCTGTCCCCGCCGGTGTACTAGAATCGCGCGACCATGCCAGCCGAGCTCGTCCTCTTCAACACCCTCGGGCGCCGGCTCGAGCCCTTCCAGCCGCTGGTTCCCGGCGAGGTCCGCATCTACACCTGCGGTCCCACGGTCTACAACGAGATCCACATCGGCAACCTCCGCACCTTCCTGTTCGAGGACCTGCTGCGGCGCAGCCTGCGCTACCTCGGCTACGGCGTCACCCAGGTGATGAACCTCACCGACGTCGACGACAAGACGATTCAAGGCGCGTACTCGGCCGGGGTCTCGCTCGCCGACTATACCGAGCCCTTCATCCGCACCTTTCTGCGCGACCTCGACAGCCCTGCACATTGAACGCGTCGAGCGCTTCCCCAAGGCGACCGAGCACGTGCCGGAGATGATCGAGCTGATCGCCAGGCTGGTCGACAAGGGCTACGCCTACGTAGACCGAAGGCTCCGTCTTTTTCAGCATCGGAAGGACGAGGACTACGGGCGGCTCTCCGGCTTCGACCTCGACCAGGCGCGCCGCGGCGAGCGGGTGGCGAGCGACGAGTACGGCAAGGAAGACGTGCGCGACTTCGTGCTGTGGAAGGCGGTCAAGCCGGGCGAGCCCTCCTGGGACTCGCCCTGGGGTCCCGGCCGCCCGGGCTGGCACATCGAGTGCTCCGCCATGAGCATGAAGTACCTGGGCGAGACCTTCGACATGCACTGCGGCGGCGTGGACCTGATCTTCCCGCACCACGAGAACGAGATCGCCCAGAGCGAGTCGGCCACCGGCAAGCCGTTCGTCCGCACCTGGCTGCATGGCGAGCACCTGATCGTCGACGGCCAGAAGATGTCGAAGTCGCTGGGCAACCAGTACACGCTCCCCGATCTGGTGGCGCGCGGCTGCTCGGCGCGGGCGCTGCGCTACCTGTTCCTGTCGGTCCACTACCGGCAGAAGCTCAACTTCACCTTCGAGTCGCTGGAGGGAGCCGCCGGGGCCCTGCGCCGCGTCGACGAGATGCGCTTCCGCCTCCAGCACGCCGCGGAGCGGGGTGAGCCGGATGCACACCTCGCCGAGGCCGCGGAGAATCTGCCCCACGACTTCGCGGCGGGCCTCGCCGACGACCTGAATGTCTCCGTGGCGCTCGCCGCCCTCTTCGGCTTCGTCAAGGAGGTCAACGTGGCCATCGAGGAGGGCCGGATGGGAACGGGGGACCGCCAGCGCATCCTCGACGCCCTTGCAGACGTGGACCGCGTCCTGGGGGTGCTCGACCCCGCCGAGTGGCCGGAGGGGCAATCTCGGGAAGACGACGCGGCCGGGATCGACCGGCTGATCGAGGAGCGGAACGACGCGCGCAAGCGCCGCGACTTCGCCGCCTCGGACCGCATCCGCGACGAGCTCGCCGCGCGCGGCGTCGTGCTCGAGGACACGCCGCAGGGGACGCGGTGGAAGAGAAGGTGAGCGGGAGTGAACTGAGGACGAAAAGGACAGCAAGGACGAAAAGGACGCCAGGGACAGGAGGTGAACACACGCCTCTCGTCCTTGAAGTCCCTTAGGTCCTTTTCGTCCTTGATACCACCACCATGACCGACTTCCACGAGCAGCCCCACGCCCGCGCCCGCGGCAAGGTGGGGGAGGACGACGCGGTGCGCTGGCTCGCCGCCCAGGGCTATGAAGTCCTGGCCCGCAACGTCGTCAACCACGGCGGCGAGATCGACGTCGTGGCCAAGGAGGGCGGCTCTCTCTGCTTCATCGAGATCAAGGCGCGGGCCGGCGACCAGTACGGCCCGGCCATCGAGGCGGTCCGTTTCGCCAAGCAGCGCCGCCTCTCCCGCGCCGCCGCCCTCTACCTCACGGCCCGCGGCTGGCACGGCCGGGCCTGCCGCTTCGACGTCCTCGGCCTCGACCGCGAGGGCGAGGCCTGGCGCTACACCCTGATCCGCAACGCCTTTCCCTACAACCCCGGGCCGCCGCGGCGGCGGTGGTAGGGGGGAGACGCCCCGCCGTCCCCGTGGCGTGCGATGGGTTGTCGTAGAAGGTCTGGGGCGTCTCCGCTGCGGCGAAACCGGTCCGTCCGCCTCCAACCGACGGCGTCTCGAAGGTGGGGAATGCCCCTCGCCGTGCCGGCGTTCTCGAGTCCGGCGGCCCTCCAAGGCCCCGCGCGACGGACGCCCGCGGCTTGACAGCCCTGGGTCCGCCGACTATTCTTTGCAGCCTGTTGGGCGGGAATAGCTCAGTGGTAGAGCACAACCTTGCCAAGGTTGGGGTCGCGGGTTCAAGTCCCGTTTCCCGCTCCAGAACCATGACTTTCAGAGCTTCGCGGATTCCTTCCGCGTTCTGCTAGGATCGGGGCCGCGCAAGCGGCCCTTGCGTGTCTCGAGGCGACGTAGCCAAGTGGTAAGGCGAGGGTCTGCAAAACCCTTATTCAGCGGTTCGAATCCGCTCGTCGCCTCCAAAACCTCTCGAGAACCTGACCGGCTGGACCCTCTGGAATTCGTGGCGACTTTGACGGCGCCCCGGGTTTCGTCCCGCGCTAACCGTACGAACGACCGCTGCTCGAAGAAGGTTGGGGGATGATCGAGCCGAAGCCTCCCGCGCTGTTGCGCCGCAGGCCGGTCAGCGCCAGGGCGCGGTAGAACAGGCTGCGGAACCGGGAGGGAAGCTTGACGTCCATCGACCGCGGCGCCTCGTTCCCTGCCGGATCCTGGAGATAGAGCTCGATCCCCGCCTCCTGCCATCGCCGCAAGACGTGGGCGAGATCCGGGTTCGGCTGATCTCCCAGCCGCTGCTCCTGCAGCAGGACCACCCGGAGGATGCCGTGGGCGAGCAGGAAGTTGGCCGAGGGGAAGTCCTGAGGGAAGACGACCCACCGGTTGTCGAATTTGCCGGGGGAGGGGGAGGCGGCGGGGTTGCTCCGGTTCGAGTCGAGCAGGAAGGCCGGCGGCGCGGCGGACGGCAAAGGTCCCGCCGCTTGCAGCTCCGCCACTCCCGAGACGAGCCGCCGCTGGATCGGCTCCACGTCGATCAGCGCCGCCGTGTGATGGACGGCGTTGAAGAGAGGCACGGGCCGGTAGCCCACGTGGACGAGGACCAGCCCCAGCTCCACCGAACGGCTGCCGGGCAGGTCGATCACGAACGCCGTCGCCGGATCGGTCCAGGCCTGCAGCCGCGGGGACTCGTGGACCTCCGGAGGAGGAGCCGTCTGCGAGAGCCCCGGTTCCGCGAACAGCGCGGGCTTGACCCAGCGCGACCAGACCGAGTCCGCGGGAGCCCAGATCTCAAAGAGCTGCGACTCGTCCATACCTCACCCCCACCCCTCTCCTGAAGGAGAGGGGCTCAAAAATGCGATCCTTCTCCCCTCTCCTTCAGGAGAGGGGCTGGGGGTGAGGTCGCGCGGGCCATGCGGTTCCATCCATGTCTCCTGCTGCCACGGGGTGAGGAGCACCGCGGCGTCCTGGGCGAGATGATCGATGCGGAGCGTGCGGGCGAGACGGCCGTAGGCGCCGGCCGCGCGGCCATCCACCGTGTAGACGCCGACGCATGGGAAGTACGGCTCGCCGGCGACGCGGAGCGGCACGGCCTCGAACCGCCGCTGCGCCGCCCAGCCGCGCGGAAACCGGCGCGCCGCTTTACGGATCTCCCGCAGCTCTTTCTCCGGCGTCGCGCCGGCGAGCCCGATGCCGTCTCCCACCCGGCCGAGAGCGGGCTTGAGCACCCAACGGTCGTCCCTCTGCCATGCCGTTTCGCGCGGATCGCGGGTCTCCGGCAGGAGGCTCCGCCAGGTGGGCAGAGGCGCGTCCAGCCGGTCCCAGACCAGCGGGAAACGCTTGCTCTGGGTGAGCAGGGCGGAGGCGGGATTGCTGACCGGGGTCCGGCCGCCGCGGAAGAAGTGTTTCCAGCCGCAGGAGCGGGGAAGGTTCGGCAGCCACTCGCCCGGAAAGAAGCGGACGACGATCCCGACCTCGCCCGTGAACCAGTCGCTCGCCACGGCGGCCTTGCCCTCGCGCCAGCGCAGATGGTCGGGAGCGGCGAGCACCGCCTGCCGGCCGCGCGCTTCGATCTCCCGCGCCAGGAACGTCATCACCTGGCGGTCGTCCGTATAGGCCGTGGCGTGCACCAGAGCCACGGCTTCGCCCGGCCGGGTGGAGCTGGCGATCGCGTCCGCGAGGCGGCCGGCCGGATCGCCGGGGACGTCGGTGCCCGGGTACTGCGAGCGCATCAGCCGGGCGAAGCCCGAGCCCTCGTTGAAACCGCCCGGCACGTCGGTGTTCGCCTCCGAGATGCGCCAGCCTTCGGTCGTCCAGTGGAAGTCGAACCGCAGGACGCGGGCCGCACCCAGACAGGGTCCCCGCTTGCGGATTCCGGCGAGGGCGCGGCGGACGGCGAGGGGCAGCCCCAAGGCCGAGTGAAGCTCCGGCCGGCGCAGCAGCTCCTCTTCGGCCGCCGCGGTCTCGCCGGCCAGCCGCTCGGCGAGCCGGGCGATCTCGCTCCAGGCTTCGCGGCGCAGCAGCAGCGGGAAAGGCGCGAGCGTGGCGACGTCCTCCACCTGCGGGTCCCACTTGCAGCAGTCGAAGATCATCCGCCGGCGGACGCGGGTGAACGCATCCGGTTCGATCGGCTCGGCCGGCTCCCAGGGAACCCCCTCTCCCGCTCCTTTCCTTCCCCCCTCGACGGGAGAGGGGAGTTGCGCGATCAGTTCCACGGTCCCGCCCAGACGAGGGTAAAGACAGCCATTCCGAGGTAGAGAAGGAGGGGGGCGATTCCGTGCGTGACCAGCGGCGGGTGGGTCTGCTTGGGGCTGGGACGGAGGCGTCTTTCCAGGAGGGCCGCCACCAGCCAGAGGGAGGCGGCCGGCCAGCCGACCTCCACGAAGTCGAGGACTGTGGCAATGGCCGATTCCCAGTCGCCGGCCACGGCCCGGCCCAGGATCAGTCCGGAGGCGGTGAAGTACCCCGCCAGGCGAATGCCCGCGGCCGCATCGCGCTCGATGGTGACGGTGTCGGCGACACCCGCGACCTTGTCGAGGAGGAACCAGAGGAGAAAAAACGCCGCGGTGGAGAGGCAGGCGCAGAAGGCGACCACCCACCATCCCGGCCCGTCGCCGATGTTGCCGCCGGCGTAGCAGAAGGTGAGGCCCAGCAAGGCTCCGCCGATGACGTGGGCCGCGCCCGCGTTACCGCGCTCGATCACGTCGTCCCGCGCGCTCAAGCCGAGGAGAGGCAGAAACCAGGAGCCGAATCTCACCCACATCGCGCCGAGGGCCATGTAGAAGCCGAGGTACAGCGGAGAGTCGCGCACGTCGAAGGAGGAGAAGCGCCGGAGGACCACATAGAGGACCGCGGCGCAGACCACCGGATAGAGGAGGAGCGGCCAGCGCTGCGAGAACCGCGAGCAGCGGCGGGCCGTGAAGGCGGCGCGCCAGAACCAGATCAGCCAGGCGATGCCGCCGACTCCCAGCGAGAAGAAGAGAACCAGGGCTTCGTCTCCCGACATCCGCGGCTCGCCTCCTTGAGGAAGGTAGACGCGGGGGAGGATAGCAGTTTTGCTTTGGACTACGGCCGGGTCTGCCCTTCGAAGCCCTCACCTCCCCGGCCCTCCTCTCCCAGAGGGAGAGGAGGGAGGAAGAGGCACGAAGGAGATCCCATCAGATGATTTTCGTAGGGGCGGGGCTTGTCCCCCGCCCCTACGAAGACCTGCCACGAGCACGCTTCCCCTCTCTCCCCTCGGGAGTGAGGGCCTCGGAGGGCAGGGCCGCGGCAGTCCAAAAGGCGCTTGGACCACCACGGCACGCCCTTCACCGCGGCGCGCGGCGCAGCTCGATGTCGCCGTTGACGGTCTTGACGCGCACGAGCCCGCGGCCGTTACCGAGGACGCCGCGCGCCCGCACGTACCGGCGCGGCGATCCCATGCGGTCATCCCATTCCTGCGTCGATTCGCGCTGGAGCTCCCAGGCGCTGTCGATGCGGGTGGTGCGGCCGTAGCTCTTGGTGTAGGCCGTCTCGAGCTCGATGGCGCCGTCGAAGCCGGCCGGCAGCTCGACGATCATGTGCCCCGAGCCGGAGGTCAGATCGACCGTCTGCCGCTCGCCGCCCGCGTCCGCGAGCGTGACGCGGATGTCGCCGGCGCCGGTCCCGGCGCGCACGGAACCGGCGACCGGACCGATCTCGACGTCGCCGCCGCCGGTGCTCGCGTCCACGAGGCCGGCCGAGCGCCCGACGGACACGTGCCCGCCGCCGGTGTGGATCACCGCTCCTTCGGGAGCTTCGTCGAGCTCCACGGCGCCTCCCGCCTTGTTGATGTGCAGCACGCCCGTGGGCTCGTTGGAGCGGATGCGGGTATGCGAGCGGTCGATCTCCAGCGCGCTGAGATCGGCGGTCGGCGCGTCCGGGTCTCCGCCGTCGGTCTCGCCGTAGAGCACCGGTCCGCTTCCGGACGAGCCGCGCAAGCCACCCCGCACGCGCGACAGCACGACGGTCCCGCCCCCCGTGCTCACCTTGCCTTTGAGGTCGCAATCGGTGGCGCGGATGTCGCCGCCGCCGGTGGAGAGGTGCGCCTCGCCGTTGAGGCGCTCGAGCGTCAGCTCGCCGCCGCCGGTCTGGCCGCGGAAGGTGCCTCCCACGTCCGTCATCCTCAGGTCTCCGCCGGAGGAAGAGAGGCGCAGGTCGAAGCGGCGCGGCACGCGGATCTCGAGCTTGTTGGAGGACGACTGCGAGCGGCCCTGCCGGGCATAGAACAAGCGGACCTTGACGCCGCCCGCTTCACGCTCCACCGTGACGCGGCTGTCCGCCCCGTCGCGGCCTCGGAGGCGGGCGTTCACCAGGACGCGCGGCTCGTCCCAGCCCTGGATCTCCACTTCGGCGCCCGTCTCGAGGTCGAGGTCGAGAAGCTCGCCCGGCGCCGCGTCGACGGAGCGTTCGACGGGCGGTATCTCGGATGCAAAGGCGCGCGCCACCGGCGTGACCGCCGCCACGGGCAGCAGCGCCAGGCCGAGGAGGATGGCGCCGGCGGCGCGAACCCGTGAGGAGATCGCGCGGCGCGGGATGGTGTCGTCCAGCACGGAAAGCAGGCGGGCCTCGAGCGTCGAGCGCTGCGCCATGCCGATGGCCACGGCCCCGCTCAACCGCGGTGCCCGCGCCGCCTTGCACGCCACGCTCAGCAGGTGCGAGGCGTAATCCGCCGCCGGCGTGCCGCAGGCGAGCGCGTGGTCGTCGCAGGCGCGCTCGCTCTCGTTGCGCAGGCGCCGGGCCGCCATCCAGGCCGCGGGATGAAACCAGTAGAGCGCGCAGGCCGCGGTCGCCACGAGTTGCACCAGACAGTCGAGCCGCGAGACGTGCGCGAGCTCGTGGAGCAGCACCACCCGCCGTCGCTCGGCGGACCATTCGCCGGCGTCCATGGGCAGCATCACGACCGGCCGGATGAATCCCCAAGTCATCGGCGCGCCCACCGCCGCGCTCTGCAGGAGACGCACCGGACGCGCCACGCCGCTCAATGCCGCGGCTTCGTCGAGGAGCGCCAGCCACGCGCCGTCGTCGACGGGAGTCGCCCGGCGGGCGAGGCGCGCGAGACCCAGGTGACCGATGGCGCACCACAGGATCACCGCGCCGAAGCCGGCGAGCCAGAGCAGGAGGAGGGGCGAAAGCGTGGCCGCGCGAGGCTCCGCCGCGCCGTACGTCGCCGGCAGAGTCGTTTCCGCCTCGGAGCTTGCCCTGGTGACCGCAGGGGCTGCGCCTCGCTGGAGAATCGCGGCTTCTTCGGCGGCCGGCGCGTCGCTCTCCGCCGCCACCACCGGTAACTCGAATCGCGGCGCGACCGGCACGAGCAGGGCCAGCGCCAGCGCGCCGCCGAGCGCCAGCGCCCAGACGAAGTGGCGCGCGGCCGCCGACCGGTTGCGAAGCAGGGCGGCGAGCAGGGCCCCCAGCAGGAACACCAGGGTGATCTTGACGACGAAGGCCGCTCCGGCGAGGAGCGCGGGGTCGGTGAAGAGCGCGAACGGCGAGCGGATCATTTGCGGGCTCCCTTGCGGCGTGCCTGCTCGATGAGCTTCGACAGGCGCCGAACCTGTTCCTCGGAAAGCGGCTTCTCGGCGGCGCCCAGCATGGCGGCGACCGCCGACTCCACGGAATTGTTGAAGAACGTGTGCAGCAGGTCGCGCACGGCCGAGCGCTGGGCCTGCTCGGGGTCGGCCGTCGGGCGGAAGACGTGGCGCGGCCCCTCCCACTGGTGGGAGACGTAGCCTTTGTCCTCCAGCAGGCGCAGCATGCTGCGCACCGAGGAGTAGGAAGGCGGATCGGGCAGATCCGCGAGCACCTCCGCCGCCGTCGCCTGGCCGCGGCGGAAGAGGACCTCGATGATCTGCCGTTCGCGGCGCCCGAGATCGGAAAGCGGCTTCGCCATGTGTTCCTCCAGCCGGACGGAGACTGTGAGTGCATCAACGGAGTGCCAATGTACCAGCATGATGCTGATACACTAGCATATGTCGTGGAGCGGTGTCAAGGGGGGATCAAGGACGAAAAGGACAGCAAGGACGTCAAAGACGGAAGGAGCTGGATCGCCTCACGGCCGCTTTACACCGCGACTCCAATCGCGCGCAGAACCCCTCTCTCGACCTCCTCGAGGAGTGCGGCCGAGAGCGGTCCGCCGAGCGCCGCCTCGCTGAGGAGGTGCTTGGGCAGCGTCGTGATCTGCTCGCACTTGAGGACGGAATCCCTCGGCACTCCGCCGGCGCCTTGTTTCAGCCGCACGTGAGTCGGGGCGGGGCGTAAGGTCGTGGTGGCCGGGACCACAAGAACATCGTTGGCCAAACGGTTGCGCACGTCCATCGAGATGACGAGCGCGGGCCGGCGCTTCGCTTCGGGTTCGCCCGGGATTTTCACCCAGTAGAGGCATCCCCGCAGCGGGCCGCCGTTCATCTCCAGCTCTCACCGAGGAATCGGCCGGAGAGCTCCGCCCAAGCGGAGTCTTCCTCTCGCTCGGCGTCGCTCAGAGAGCGATAGTAAAGCTCGATCTCCTCTTCGAGCCTCTCGCGGCGGCGATTCCGCAGCCAACTGGTGAGCGCATCCTCGAACACTTCGCTGCGGCTCGCCCCGCGTGCCACTCGATCCACCTGCCGTAGCAGGGAATCCTCAACCGTTACGGAAACTTTGGCCTTTGGCATCATCCCACCTCTCGTCCGATACATCATCCTACCACGCTGCCGCGCCTTGGGCGTCGCAGTGCCGCTGCCGTTGCGGCAGCCTCTCCTAACCTGTCAAAGAGAAGGACTCCCTCCCCTCATCCGTCTGGCACAACAAACGCGTATCTCTCGCGTATACCAGTGAGGGTATCGGCACTCCGGCGGCGTTGTAACGAGCGGGGGCGCTGCGGCGCCTACCGGTAAGCAGATCGACCTCACGGAAAAGGCAGAACCGTCATGACCAAAGAATTCGTGAAGATGCTGGCGCTGTCGCTCACCTCCGTCCTCCTGCTGTTCGTGGCGGCGACCCTTTCGGCCTCCGGGATGTAACGAACGCCCCGCTTCCGCGTAGGCTAGGGGCATGGAGCCGATCCGCCCCTTCCTCGCCGTCCTGCTTTCAGCGGTTCTCTTGATGGGCTTCGTGCCGGCGTCCGGCGCCGGCCGGCCCGCGCGTTCCTCGCTACGCTCCCTGATCCTGGATCTCCCCGGAGCGCCGGCCGCCGTGGTGTCGTCCGACGTGGACGGCGACGGCCGGCGGGATCTCGTGGTGGTGGTGGCCTACAACCAGTGGGACGAGATCGCCATCACCGAGAGCAGCACGATGGACGACGTCAAGGGGCTGGTGGAGGTGATGACCATCGTGCCGGCGGTGATGGACCGCCGCGAGGCGCGGATCTATCGCGCGCGGCCGGACGGCTCGTATGAGCCGCCGCGGGTCCTGCCGCTCCCCCTCTCCGTGCTGAGCCTGGAAGCGGGACCGCCGGGGACGCCGGTGATCGCCGTCACCGACGAGGGGGCGAGCGTGCTGCGCCTCGATCCCCTCGATCCCGGGAGCGCGCCGCGCCTGGAGCCGTGGATCGCCGATCCGCCGGTGATGGCCGGCACGGGCAACTTCCTGGGCGATCTCGGCGTGGTGCGGGACGTCAACGGCGACGGCGTCGCCGACCTGCTGCTGCCGGCCCGCGACGGCCTCGCCGTCTACCTCGGCCGGCGCGAGGACAAGGGGCTGGCGCGCCGGGCCGCCTCGCGCTCAGCCGTGCCCGGCGCGGCGTACCGCTCGGCGGGCGACCTCGAGCGGCGCTATCCGCTGCCGCAGATCCAGGACGTCACCGGCGACGGCCGGCCGGACCTCGTGTTCCGCGATCCGGTCAAGCGCTGGCGTTCCATTCACGTGTCGCGCAACGCCGGCCAGGGACGCTTCCTGCCGGCGGTGGAGATCGCCCTCGGCGAGGGCGAGCCGCGCGGGCCGAATCCCGTGTGGATGGGGAGCCTCGGCGGCGACGGACGCTCCCAGGTGGCCTTCCGCCAGAGCCTCGACGATCCGAAGCAGGGCGGCATCCGCAAGGAGATGGAGAAGGCCCGCCAGCCGCGCGGCCGGCTCACCTTCCGGCGGCTGAGCAAGGACCTCGTGCCGGAGAAGGCTCCGTACCGCACCTTCGACGTCACCGGCTACGCCTTCGAGGCCGACGACGACAACGAGATCGAGCTCCCCGGCGGCTTCCGCGACTTGAACGGCGACCGCCGCGCGGACCTCGTGACCGTCACCATCGACGTCGGCCTGGCGAAGCTCCTCGGCAGCGTTGCCACCCGGCGCCTGACCGTCGGGCTCGACTTCCACGTCTGGTGCCAGCAGCCGGACGGCGCCTTCCGCGCGGTGAAAGGGCTCGACCTCTCCGGCACCTTCCGCGTCGACTTGAACGACCTGCGGGTGAGCCAGCTCTCGCTGTTCTCCGGGGACTTCGACGGCGACGGCCGCGCCGACTTCGTGCAGATCGGCCGCGGCCGGCGGGTCACCGTCCACCGCGGCCGCGCCGATTGCGGCTTTCCCGCCGCGCCGGACCTCGCCTTCGATCTTCGCGAGGAGCCGCGGGACCTGTCGCTGGTGCAGATCCGCGATCTCGACGGCGACCGGCGCTCGGACCTCCTCGTCGTGCAACCCAAGCGCGCCGCCGAAGCGGGCTTTGCGCCGCCGGTGCGGCTGGAGGTGTATTTGAGCGGAGCCCTCACCACCCCGGCCCTCCTCTCCCGCCCCCTCCCTCCCCACCACACCGGGAGAGGAGGGGGAACGCGGTGAGGGGGAGCGGCCTCGGATTCCGATCCCCACGCTTTTTTGATTCAGACGGTGGCCTCGCCGCCGGAGCCCTCACCTCCCCGGCCCTCCTCTCCCACCTCACACCCGCCCTTCCGGGAGAGGAGGGAGACTGTAGAAGCAAAGAATTGCCTGGCCTTTTCAGTCTCCCCTCTCTCCCGGTGGCAGGGAGTGCGGTGGGAGAGAGGGGCCGGGGGAGTGAGGGCCAGCGCCGGAGGCGCGTCACAATAGCGATCCATATCGTTTGCCTCCTCCTCTTCGCCACCCCCGCCACCGCCCAATCCTTCACCACTCCTCTCCCCGGCACGCTGCTGCGCGCCGTCGCCGCCGACGGCCCTGCCGGCCAACCCGGCGTCGCGCTGCTGGTGGCCGCGGGCCGCGACGGCAAGGGGGCCAGGAGCCTGCTGTTCCTCGATCCGCAGCAGCGGAAGCTGGAGCGTCTGGCGGAGGGCCTGAGCGAGGAGGTGAACGTTCTGGTTGCCTTCGATCTGGCCGGAGATGGCGGCGCTGTGCCCATCGCCGGCATGCAGGGAGTGCTGTTCAGTCCGGCCGGCGGTGGGGGACTCCGCAAGGTCCTGGAAGAGCCGGACGTGGATCTGCGGTCCGTGGCGGGGGAAACGGCGGGCCGGCCGTGGCTCGCCGCCGCGCGCGCGGGTCTGCTCGAGCTGCTGGGGCCGTCGCCCGGCGGGGGTCTGGCTCGCCGCGCGTCCTTTCCCTTGCCGGTGCGGGCCGAGCGGCTGCGCTGGGGATTGCGCCTCACCAGCCCCCCGGTCACGCTGTTGCCCGGCGATCCGGCCCGCTTCGCGGTCGGTCCGGAAGTTGCGGGCCGGCGGCGGCTGAAGACGCTGTTGATCCCGGCCGGCGGCGGCGAGACGGTGGAGTCCTGGTCGCTCCTGCCGGGAGACGAGCGGCTGACGGACGACCGCGGTTATCTGCGGTTCGACGGCGTTCCGGCCCTCGCCGTGGCCACCTTCGAGAAGCTCGGGCTCCTCGCCAAGAAGCGTTTCCGCCTGTTCGTCCTGGGGCGCGACCGCTCGCGCAAGGGAAGCGCCCCGGCGCTCGCCCTCCAAACGGAATGCCCGCTCTGGCACAACCTGGATGCCACGGCCGCCGACGCCGACGGCGACGGCCGTCAGGACCTCGTCCTGACGCATCCTGAAGGGCTGCGCGGCAACGAGCTGCTCGTCTCGGTCTTTCGTGGTCTGGGAGGCGCCCGCTTCGAGGCCAAACCACGCCGCTGGAAGCTGGGCGGCGAGCCGACCGACTGGCGCTATGGGCGGGACCTGACGGGAGACGGCGTGCCGGACCTCGCCGTCCTGGCCGGCGATCGCCTCGTCCTCTATGCCGGAGACCCGAAAGGATCGCGTCCGCTGGCCGGCCGGCCGCAGTGGTCGGTGCCGGTCGCCGGTGCACCGAAGGAGAACCGGGAGGATGAGGAAGAGCTCGCCGGCGAGGTGGCGGCCGGGCTGGAAGACGAGCGCCTTCTCGACGTGCTGGAGCTTCGCGGCGGCGGAGGGGTGGTGCTGGCGCGGGAGAGGCAGAAAGATGGGCGGACGGTTCTGACTGTCGTAGCTTGGCGGTAGCTCGCCCGGCGCTTCCGCACCGGGCTATCGAAACGTCGCCCAGAGGGCGAGTCGCTTCAGAGAAGCGATGTCTCGGTAGCCCGGTGCGGAAGCGCCGGGCGAGGAGGGCGGATCATCGATTCTGGCGGGATCGGCGCACCGGGCTATCGAAACGTCGCCCAGAGGGCGAGTCGCTTCAGAGAAGCGATGTCTCGGTAGCCCGGTGCGGAAGCGCCGGGCGAGGAGGGCGGATCATCGATTCTGGCGGGATCGGCGCACCGGGCTATCGAAACGTCGCCCGGAGGGCGAGTCGCTTCAGAGAAGCGGTGTCTCGGTAGCCCGGTGCGGAAGCGCCGGGCGAGGAGGGCGGATCATCGATTCTGGCGGGATCGGCGATTACGTCCGGCGGCCTGCCGCTTGAAGCACCCCAGCACATGGTCGTCCACCATCCCCACGGCCTGCATGAAGGCGTAGCAGATGGTAGGGCCCACGAAGCCGAAGCCCCGTCGCTTGAGCTCCTTGCTCATCGCCTTGGACTCGGGCGTCTCGGCGGGGATCTCCTTCAGCGCCTGCCAGCGGTTGACCTTGGGCGCGCCGCCCACGAGCTGCCAGAGGAAGCGGTCGAGGGTGCCGGTCTCCGCGATCAGATCGAGACAGGCCCGGGCGTTCTTGATCGTGGCTTCCACCTTGGCGCGGTTGCGGATGATGCCCGGGTCCGCCAGCAGCCGCGTCACGTCCCGTTTGCCATAGCGGGCGATCCGCTCCGGATCGAAGCCGTGGAAGGCCCGGCGGTAGCCCTCCCGCCGCTTGAGGATCGTGATCCAGGAGAGCCCCGCCTGGGCTCCCTCGAGGATCAGCATCTCGAACAGCCGCCGGTCGTCGTGAACGGGCACGCCCCACTCCTCGTCGTGATAGGCGAGGTAGATAGGATCGCCGGTCGCCCAGCCGCAGCGGGGGAGGGTGGGGTCGGGGAGTTGGGACACAACCTCAAAAGCTATCACGCCGCTCGGCTTGGCACCGGGTATCCGGAGCTCGGCCTTCGCAAAGAAGTCTTTGTCCAGGAAAGGGATAACCGACGTGTCGATCTCTTCGTCCTTGAGGGCATCCACGCGTTTCCAGTCAGTGCGAGAGACTCTTTTCATAGTCGTTGCGCTCAGTGTATGTACGAGATGTATGTACGTCAAGGAGGGGCGACGAATCGTAGTGGTTCAGTTTGCTTGCAGACTGCGTACGGTTCTGCCCTCCGAAGCCTCACCCCCCCGGCCCCCTCTCCGTAACCGGAGAGGGGGAGAACAGCAAGAAAGACAAATGTGTTTCTCCCCCTCTCCCGTCAGGGAGAGGGGGCCGGGGGGGTGAGGCTTCGGAGGGCAGAACCGGGGTAGTCCACGAGCAAATTGAACCACTACCCGACGAATCACCCTGTTCACCCGTATGCTGGAGACGCTATGAGAGACCGTATCCGCGACCCCGATCTCGACGAGCTCGTCCGCGAGCTGAACAGCGAGGATCGCGCCTTCGGGCCGGCCGGCGACGAGGCGGGCCTCGCCTTCGAGCCCGTTGCCCTGGAACAGCCGCTGACGCTGCGCAGCCCGTCCCAGACGTTCGTCAGCGAGGGAGAGCCGCTCGACCGGCTGCTCGCCGGGCTGGTGCAGCGGCAGGCGAGCGATCTGCTGCTGATCGCCGGGTTGCCGCCCATTTTCCGCGTCAACGGCCGGTTGACGAAGATGGAGGAGGTGGCGCCGCTGGAAGGGGAGGAGATCGGGCGCATGCTCCAGCCTCACGTCGGGGGCAAGGAGCGCCTGGACCTCGAGGAGCGCGGCTCGACGGACTTCTCCCTCCAGTTGGCCCGCGGCGCCGGCGTCGACGCCGGTTTCAGCGCCGCCTGGCGGTTCCGGGTCAACCTTCACCGCCAGCGCGGCGAGCCGGCGGCGGCGATCCGCGCCCTGCCGTCGGAGATCCCGACGCTGGCGAACCTCAATCTGCCGCCCGTCCTGGCGGAGCTGGTGAAGCCCAGCCGGGGTCTGGTGCTGGTCTGCGGCCCCACCGGCTCGGGCAAATCCTCGACGCTGGCGGCGCTGGTGGGGGAGATCAACCGCTCCCGCACCAGCCACATCATCACCATCGAAGACCCCATCGAGTACGAGCACCGGTCCGTCCGCTCGGTCCTGGAGCACGTCGAGGTGGGACGGGACGCGCGCTCGTTCCACGAGGCGTTGCGGGCCTCGCTGCGCCAGGACCCTGACGTGATCCTGGTGGGCGAGATGCGCGACCTCGAAACGGTGGCGACGGCGCTGACGGCGGCGGAGACCGGGCATCTCGTGCTCTCGACCCTCCACACCAACGACGCCCAGCAGGCCGTGCACCGCATCGTGGACGTCTTCCCGCCGGCCCAGCAGTCGCAGATCCGCCACCAGCTCGCCCTGGCGCTCCACGCCATCGTCGTGCAGCAGCTCGTCCCCCGCGCCGACGGCCGCGGCCGCGTGCCCGCCGTCGAGCTGCTGCTCGCCAATTACGCCGTGCGCCACCACATCCGGAGCGACCACCTGCAGAAGCTGTACAACGAGATCGCGCTCGGCAAGCGGCTGGGCATGATCTCCCTGGAGGAGTCGCTGGCCCAACTGGTGCAGCGAGGCGCCATCGATCCGGAGGAAGGGCGGATGCGGGCCAGCCATCCCGACGCCTTCGACGCGCTGGTCCGGAGCTGAGGCGCGGCCCCCGACGCTGTCGTCCCGCCGTCACAGCGCATTCGTGGTCTTTTCGGGTATCGTAGCTTTCATAGGAACGGGGTGAGAGCCATGCGACCCATCACGGCCAGCGACCTCATGAATCCCGAGGTGCTCACGGTCCAGGAGGACATGACCGTGCGGGAGCTGGCCTCGTTTCTGCTCGAGAACGAGATCAGCGGCGCGCCGGTGGCGGACGCCGAGGGCCGGCTGGTGGGAGTCGTGTCCCTGGTGGACATCGCGGCCGTGGCCTCCGTGGCTTCCGGGGCTTCCGGGGCTTCCGGGGAAGATCGCCGCGGCACGGAAGGCGCGGGCTTCTTCGGTCCGGACTGGGACGACGGCCTCGACGAGGAGGACATGGAAGACCTGCCCGCCGATCAGGAGGGCTTGCGCGTCGCCGACATCATGACGCCGCAGATCTATTCCGTGCTCGAGGACGCCACGGTTTCCGAGATCGCCTCGCTGATGCTCAAAGGCCACCTCCACCGCCTCCTCGTCACCCGCGAGGACCGCGCCATCGGCATCATCACCACGTCGGATTTGCTGGGCTTGCTGGTGGGGGAGGAGTAGGGCCGTCTACCCCAGCCGCTCGCGATACAGCCGGTCGAAGGCCTGGCGCAGGGCCTCCAGGCGGCCGAGCTTGGCGACCTCGTCGGCCTCCACCTCGAGGGGCCAGTCGAAGTCGACGTTGTCGACCACCGTGGCGCGCCAGAAGCTTCCTCTTGGGATCCCAGGCGCCTTCGCGGTCGCCGATCAGGTCCCAGCCGGTGGGCAGGTAGCTGCGGATCTCGGTCTCGGTGTAGCGGAGGGGCTCGGTGGTGGTCTTCATGGCGGCGGGATTGTGCCTCATCTTGGTTTGCGAGGATAGAGGTTGGCCGGTACTGGTTCATTGTGCTCGTGGACTCCCCCGGTCCTGCCCTCCGAAGCCTCACCCCCCGGCCCCCTCTCCGTAACCGGAGAGGGGGAGAACAGCAAGAAAGACAGAGGTGTTCCTCCCCCTCTCCCGTCGTCAGGGAGAGGGGGCCGGGGGGTGAGGCTTCGAAGGGCAGGACCGTGCGCAGTCTGCAGGCAAACTGAACCACTACGGCTTTCCTTGACCCCCTCCCACCCCGTTGCTACGATCCTCGCGGGTTCTGGCCGTAGCCGCCCCCTCATTCCAAAGGAAGCCCATGAGAATCGAGCTCAGCGAAGAGCAGAAGCTGCTGCAGGAGACGGTCCGCAGGTTCGCCGAGGAGGTGGTCAAGCCGCGGGCCAAGGAGATCGACGAGTCGGGCGAGTTCCCGCGCTCGTTCTTCGACCAGGCGGGCGAGCTCGGCCTCGGCCGGCGTCGCCGTGCCCGAGGAGCACGGCGGCGCCGGCATGGACACCCTCTCCTACTGCCTGATCATCGAGGAGATCAGCCGCGTCTGCGCCACCTCGGGCGTCATCCTGTCGGTCAACAACTCCCTGGTCTGCGATCCGCTGCTGAAGTTCGGCACCGAGGAGCAGAAGCGCGAGTTCCTGACGCCGCTCGCGGCCGGCCAGAAGCTCGGCTGCTTCGCCCTGACCGAGCCCGGCGCCGGCAGCGACCCGGCCGGCCTGCGCACCACGGCGCGGCGCGACGGCGACGACTACGTGCTCAACGGCAACAAGGTGTTCATCACCAACGGCACGCATGCGGATATCGCCCTCGTCTTCGCCAGCATCGACCTCGAAAAGAAGCACCGCGGCATCACCTGCTTCATCGTGCCCGCCGACACCCCCGGCTACAGCCACGGCACCCACGAGTTCAAGCTCGGCGTCAACGCCTCGGGCACCACCGAGCTGGCGTTCGAGAACATGCGGATCCCGGCCAAGTGGCGCCTCGGCGAGCGACGGCGAAGGCTTCAAGGTCGCCATGGCGACGCTCGACGGCGGGCGCATCGGCATCGCCGCCCAGGCGGTGGGCATCGCCCGCGGCGCCTTCGAGGAGGCGCTCGCCTACTCGCAGCAGCGCGAGCAGTTCGGCCAGCACCTCTCGGACTTCCAGGCCATCCAGTTCTACCTCGCGGACATGGCCACGGAGCTCGACGCCGGCCGCCTGCTCACCTGGAAGGCGGCGTGGCTCAAGGACCAGGGCAAGCGCTACACCCTGGAAGCCTCGCAGGCCAAGCTCTTCACCTCCGAGATGGCGCAGCGCGTCACCAACAAGGCGCTGCAGATCCACGGCGGCTACGGCTACACCAAGGAGTACAACGTCGAGCGCTACTTCCGCGACGCCCGCATCACCGAGATCTACGAGGGCACCAGCGAGATCCAGAAGATGGTGATCGCGGATTGGGTGCTGCACAAGGCGTGAGGACGATGCCCAACCTGACGTCCAAGATACTCGTTGATCGGGCTTTCTCCGCCGCCGCGAGCCCCTCACCTCCCCGGCCCTCCTCTCCCGCCTCACACCCACCCCGCCGGGAGAGGAGGGAGACTACAAAAGCAGATTTTGTTGTCTTTTCAATCTCCCCTCTCTCCCGGAAGGGTGGGTGTGAGGCGGGAGAGAGGGGCCGGGGGAGTGAGGGGCCCGAGGCGGCGCAGAGCCCTCGGTCATCGAAAACTCTCGGCGTCAGATTAACGCATAGGGTGGCCGCGCTATGACCACCCTCCTCGAACCCGCCACCACCGCCGCCGGCATCGATTTCTCCCTCACGGGAGACCAGGAGCTGCTGCGCGACGAGGTCCGCCGCTTCGCCGAGGAGCGCATCCGCCCCGGCGTGGCGGAGCGCGACCGCGAGCACCGCTTCCCCCTGGAGATCTTCAAGGAGATGGGGGAGATGGGCCTCTTCGGCATGCTGGTGCCCGAGGAGTACGGCGGCTTCCGCACCGACACGCTCTCGTACCTGCTCGCCATGGAGGAGATTTCGCGCGTCGATCCGGCGGTGGCGGTCACCATGAGCGTCTGCAACTCGGTCTGCTGCTGGCCGATCGTCGAGTTCGGCGGCGAGGCCCTGAAGCGCAGGGTGCTGCCGCAGCTCGCCTCGGGCGAGACCCTCGGCGGCTTCGGCCTCACCGAGCCCGGCGCCGGCAGCGATCCCGGCAGCCTCAAGACCACGGCCCGCCGCGACGGCGACTTCTGGGTGCTCGACGGCGAGAAGGCCTGGATCACCAACGCCGGTTACGCCGGCTGGTTCGTGGTGGTGGCGCGGACGAACCCGGAGGCGGGCAAGCGCGGCCTCTCGGCCATCGTCGTGCCCGCCGACGCGCCCGGCTTCTCCGTCGGCCGGCCGGAGGAGAAGCTGGGGCTCCGGTCCTCCAACACCGCGCAGATCTATTTCTCGGCTTGCCGGGTGCCGTATGAGAACCTGCTCGGCGAGGAAGGGCAGGGATTGAAGATCGCGCTCTCGACGCTCGCCCACTCGCGGCTGGGCATCGCGGCGCAGGCGTTGGGCATCCACCAGCGGGCCCTCGAGCTGGCCTGCGAGTACGCCAAGGACCGCGTGCAGTTCGGCGTGCCCATCGCCCAGCACCAGGCGATCCAGTTCAAGATCGCCCAGATCGCCACCGAGCTGGCTGCGGCGCGGACGCTCACCCACTCCGCGGCCGCCGCCGAGAGCACGCCGCAGGCCGGCCGCCTCGCCGCCCAGGCCAAGGTCTACGCCACCGAGGCCGCCAACCGCGCCTGCCAGGAGAGCCTGCAGATCCACGGCGGCAACGGCTTCCACGACGACTACGAGATCTCCCGCCTCTATCGCGACGTCCGCGTCACCACCATCTACGAGGGCACCAGCGAGATGCAGCGCATGGTGATCGCGCGCGACCTGCTGCGCTGACGTCGACCGGGCCCTGTATGCCGTCGGACAAGAAAACGGACCAGGAACGGGAGCTCCGCCGCGCCGCCATCAAGGACCTCCTGCTGGAAAAGACCCATGCGCCGGTGCGGAACCATCAAGGCCTGGTGGAGCTGCTGAAGGCGATGGGGATCCACGCCACGCAGGCGAGCGTCAGCCGGGACCTGCGTGAGATCGGGGCTGTGTGGGTGAAGGGGCATTATGAGCTGCCTTCGGCCTGGGATGACGAGGAAGATCCGTTCTGGAATGTCCTCGGCTTGATCGTCTCCGCCAAGACGGCCGGAGACCACCAGATCGTCATCGCCACCGTGAAGGGCGCCGGCCCCGTCGTGTGCGAGGCCATCGAAGCGGGCATCTGGGAAGACCTCGTCGGCGTCGTGGCGGGCACGAGCTCGGTGCTCCTCCTCACCAAGCACAAGTTCTTCCAGGATCTGGTCCTCCAACGCCTCAAGTTCTACTTCGATTCCGCCGGCGAGGAGGACGCGCCCAAACTCGAGGCCGTCGAGCCCGAGCCACCGCGGGACGACAACCCGGGATGAAGGCGCCGTAAACAGGCCCGCGGCGGCGCACCCAAGGATGACGGAGCCGCATCTGAGATGACGGCGGCGCTCCGACATCTCAGAAATCATCCCGACATCTTTGGGCGGTGCTTCGACATCTGAGATGCGGCTCCAGCAGATGACGGCGGCATTCCCAAGGACCAGAAGGCGCGCCGACGGATGACGGCGCCGCTCCGGCATCTGAGAAACCGCGCCGTCACCTTTGGGCGGCGCTCCGACATCTGAGATGCGGCGCCGACAGATGACGGCGGCGCTCCGGCATCTGAGAAACCGCGCCGTCACCTTTGGTCGGCGCTCCGACATCTGAGAAACCGCGCCGTTATCTTTGGGCGACGCTCCGACACCTGAGATGCGGCGCCGACAGATGACGGCGGCATTCCCAAGGATCAGAAGGCGCGCCGACGGATGACGGCGGCGCTCCGGCATCTGAGAAACCGCGCCGTCACCTTTGGGCGGCGCTCCGACATCCGAGATGCGGCGCCGATAGATGACGGCGGCATTCCCAAGGATCAGAAGGCGCTCCGGCATCTGAGAAACCGCGCCGTCACCTTTGGTCGGCGCTCCGACATCCGAGATGCGGCGCCGACAGATGACGGCGGCATTCCCAAGGATCAGAAGGCGCGCCGACGGATGACGGCGGCGCTCCGGCATCTGAGAAACCGCGCCGTCACCTTTGGTCGGCGCTCCGACACCTGAGATGCGGCTCCGACAGATCAGATACGAGCCCGTCATCCTTGGGCGGCGTTCCGCGAGCCTGTTTTGGGATATAAAAAGAGGGGAGCGCCGAACCGCACGCTCCCCGGAAACGGATTCGACCTGGAACTCGTCAACCCTGGGTCTCTTCCGGCGCTTCCGAGGCGGACTTCTCCTCGGGCGACTCCGGCTGCTGGGGCTCCGGCTGCTCCTTCCTGCGGCGCGGCCGGCCGCGGAACGGCTGCAGGCCGAACTCCGCCAGCTTCTCCGCGCGCGCGCCGTAGAACTCCTGGAGCATCCGCTCCATGCCGGTGGCCGACCGCAAGCCTTCGGAGAGCAGCGTCTGCAACCGCTTGCTCGCCTCCTGCTTGCTGGCCACCAGGGCGGCCTGCTGCTGGGCGATCACCTGCGCCTCGTTGACCAGCCGCTCCAGGCGGGTGCGCATCCCTTCGAGATGCGCCAGCTCCGCGGAGTTGGCGGCCAGCGCGGCGTTGAACCGCACCAGTTGGCCCAGCATTCCTGCGTTCGTCGTCTCTCGCAACATGAGTCCCCTCCTTTCGGGGTTGAGCCACATCGGCTCGTTTCACGGCGCCACCATGACGCCGGTCCTGCCGGTTGATCCGGCCGGCCCCGCTGGTTCCCCGTTTCCAGAAGATGTTGGGGCCGGGCCGCGATGCGGCGAGCCTGGTGCCTCACGCCGCCGCCGCATCGAGGACGGGATCATGTCAGGCTTATTCAGTATTGTCAAGAGTAAATTACAACTGAATAGTGCTATTCACGTTCGAGACGCAGATTTGCGAGTTGAGTCGCTCTTCCGGCGCCGCCAAGCCGTTCGGCGCGGTCGCGCAATCTTCTGATACAGCTAGGGTTGCGGTTCCGGGCGTGAGAATGGAGGGCTGCCGAAAGCAGCCGATGGGACGTGAATAAGGCTATTCATGGGAAGAGCCTTTTGGGCTGGAGAAGATCGCCGAGTTTTCGGCACAACCTTCAGATTTCAAAATGGATAGCGGCCTCCGGAGGACGTGAATAGGGCTATTCACGTCCGGCGTCTGTCCGGCAGGCCTCCGTCAACGAGTTTTTCGGGATCGGGAGAATTCCATGTAGGGGCGGCCCTGCGTGGCCGCCCTCCCGTGTGTTAGATCGGCCTGGGTACCCCGTGCGCGGATGCGGCGCGAGTCGCCGGAGAATTGCGTCATGGCCAAGCGTTCGACGGAGATCATCATTCCAAACGTCCGGCTGGGTCTCGAAGAGCTCCTCGAGGTCATCCAGAGCCTCGATGAGCCTTCGCGGGCGCGCGTGGCCCGGGTGCTTGGCGAAGCAGAGATGGAGGCTCGTTTTAAAGAGCTGATTGTCCAACTGGCCGCGCGAGCCCCTGTCGAAGACATTACGGATGTCGACATCGATCGCGAGGTGAAGGCGGTACGCGACGCCGCTCGGGCGACATGAAGCGCAGGGTCGTCGTTGATACGAACCTGTGGGTCCGCGCGCTCCTTGGTGGTCCTTCTACTTTGCCGGTGCTGGAGGCTTGGCGCGCCGGCAAGTTCCTGGTCCTGGTCAGCCAACCTCTGCTCGACGAGCTCGAAGCGGTTTGCCGTCGGCCGCAGTAGGGGACGGGACCGACCGCTCCGGAGGAGCAGGATTTGAACAGCCCGGGGTGTGAACCCCGGGTACGAAGCCCAACACTGTTTCAAGCCCCGAAGGGCCGCCCTGAGCATCAATCGAAGAGGTCCACTCTGCTCCTTCCGGAAGGTGTCCTTCACGAGCACCTCTCGACCAGGAGCTCGCCGATCAGGCCCCGGCCGACGCCGGGCAGGCAGGCGGGGACCTCCACCTGGCCTGGGCGGGAGAGGCACCGCTCCCAACATGGTCCTATACTTTGCCGCCCTTGACCTCTGAGCATAAAAGCATAAAAATGTCGCCGTGAGGACGACGATCGATCTGCCCGACGACCTGTTTCGTGAGGCCAAGGCCAGGGCCGCGCTGGACGGCACCAAGTTGAAGGATCTCATTACACGCTATGTCGAGCAGGGGCTGAGGCAAGGCGGACGATCCTCTGCGGCGCCGCGCAGGCGCCGGAGCGAGCTTCCTGTAGCGCGAACGGCGACAGGTCGCACGCTGCCGGCGCTGACGAATGCGGAGATCCACCGCCTCCTGGACGAGGACGAGATCGCCGGTGGCCGGATCGATTGATCTACCCGACGTCAACGTCTGGCTTGCCTTCAGCGTGGCCGACCACGCGCACCATCAAAGGGCGCGACGCTATTGGTACGAGGAATCGGCGGACCAGCTCGCCTTCTGCCGGGTAACCGGGCTTGGCTTCCTGCGTCTCGCCACCAACAAGCCGGCGATGGCCGGGAAGCCGCTGACAGTGCCGCAAGCCTGGCAGGCCTACACAGCCTTCCGCCGGCTGCCGGACGTCATCCTGGTCGACGAACCAGAGGGCTGCGAAACCTGGCTGGAGCACTGGGCGATGGGAAAAAGCCCGGCATCCCGCCAATGGACCGACGCCTATCTGGCCGCGTTCGCAAGGGCGGGCAGCTTGCGGCTCGTGTCCTTTGATGGCGACTTCAAGGGATTTGAAGGCTTGGACTTCCTCCGGCTGGAAGCGTAGCTGGCGGCGAATCGCCTGGCACTTCTCCCCGGGGACGATGCTGATGGCAACGCCTGACCGGGGCAGGTGGGGAACCAGCCTAAAAGGATCGGGTGGGCGATCGGCTCGGCAGGCTTTTCGGAGAGACGTTTCGCCTCCCCGTGGCCCACCGCCGTTTCTTCGCTCCGAAGGAGCAGAATTTGAACAGCCCGGGGTGTGAACCCCGGGTACCGTAGTCCACGCATCTCCAAGTCCCGAAGGGCCGGCCGATCCGTATTGGCCGTCGCCTCACGGTCGAGCTTCTGTTCGTGTTCGAGAGACCGCTCCGAAGGACACCTCTTCGATCGACGTTCAGGCCGGCCCTTCGGGGCTTGAAAGACAACTGGCTCCGTACCCGGGGTTCACACCCCGGGCTGTTCAAATCCTGCTCCTTCGGAGCGGTAGACCGCCGAGGAGAGCAGCGCAAGACCGCATCAGCAGGGAGTGTGCGGCTCGACCTCTCTGGAGAGGTTTACAGACACCTCTACGAAAAAATTCGGCTTCGAACAGTCCTTCACCGGCAGCGATCTCACCGCGGAACGATAGGTTTCCCACCGCCGTTCACCGCTCCGGAGGAGCAGGATTTGAACAGCCCGGGGTGTGAACCCCGGGTACGAAGCCCAACACTGTTTTAAGCCCCGAAGGGCCGCCCTGAGCATCAATCGAAGAGGTCCACTCTGCTCCTTCCGGAAGGTGTCCTTCACGAGCACCTCTCGACCAGGAGCTCGCCGATCAGGCCCCGGCCGACGCCGGGCAGGCAGGGACACCCTGGGCATGCCAGGGGGACGACGGAACGCCTCCGCCGGACCTTGTCTTGTGTACCGGACCGGGAGAAGAGGGTGGCACCTATTCCGGCATCACCTATTCCGGCACCGCGCTCCGGTGGCACCTATTCCTCCCGCGCGGAAACGCCAAGTGGGTAGCCCCCATTACCTAATGAGCCCGGGATGGGCGACTGGGCTTCGCGCGGACGATTCCTAAGTCATTATGGCACAGTCGGTTGCGCGGAGAAGAGGGTGGCACCTATTCGGCCGGATCGAAACTGAATACGGCTATTCACTTTTTGGGCCTCCGCAGGCGGAAAAACTCCGCTTTTTCGGGGTAAACCTCAGATTTCAGGGAGGATAGCGGCGCCCGGAGAAAGTGAATACGGCTATTCAGTTTGGGGCGGGTTCCCCAATGGCGAGCGAAAATTCGCTCCAAATCCTGCCGTTCATCGCTCCGAAGGAGCAGAAGTTGACAGCCCGGGGTGTCAACCCCGGGTACCGTAGCCCGCCGCATCCCAAGTCCCGAAGGGCCGACCGACCCGCCTCGGCCGTCACCTCAGTTCGCGTCCCCGAGCTCGCGCCCGGGGCAACACGCCTTGGCCCCTTCGGGGCCCTCGTCGCGACGCCGAGAAGCGCAAGTACCTGATCAGCTTCGTCGGGAGACCGGCCGCCCCTTCCCTCCCAACTGCTTGAAAGGCGGGGAGTTGCGAGCCTAGCCGCAATTCCAGGTGGGGGAGGCCCCTCGTGGCCGCCCTTGACCCCCTGCGTATACAAGCCAGAATGTCCCCATGAGGACGACGATTGATCTACCCGACGACCTGTTTCGTGAAGCGAAAGCCAGAGCCGCACTGGTTGGCATGAAGCTGAAGGACCTTATCGCCCGATATGTAGAGCAGGGGCTGAGGCAGGGCGGCAGATCTCCTGCGGCGCCGCGCAGGCGCCGGAGCGAGCTTCCTGTAGCGCGAACGGCGACAGGCCGCATGCTGCCGGCGCTGACGAATGCGGAGATCCACCGCCTCCTCGACAAGGACGAGATCGCCGGTGGCCGGCTCGATTGATCCCTCCGACGTCATCCTGGTCGACGAACCAGAGGGCTGCGAAACCTGGCTGGAGCCCTGGGCGATGGGAAAAAGCCCGGCATCCCGCCAATGGACCGACGCCTATCTGGCCGCGTTCGCAAGGGCGGGCAGCTTGCGGCTCGTGTCCTTTGTTGGCGACTTCAAGGGATTTGAAGGCTTGGCCTTCCTCCGGCTGGAGGCGTAGCTGGCGGCGAATCGCCTGGCACTTCTCCCCGCGGTGCCGTAGACTCCTGAGGCGCTGAGGTAGACCCCGGGGGAACTGCCAATGGATCCGCGGGCAGCTCGCTCATCCTGGAGGAGGCTGCTCGTGCTCCTTGGGAGAGACCCCATGTCTCCCTTGAGGCCCCCCATAGGGTCGGCGAGCGGATCCTGCGCGCCCTCGATACTGGCACCAAGGATACGCCAAGCCAGGGGAACGCGTGACGTGGACAAAATAACCCTGTCCGCGGGAAACGCCGATGCGCCAAGCGGAACCCTGGCCCTGCGGGGATGCTAGAATTCTGCTCGACCTGACAACCTCGACGTAACCCACGGAGTCTCCGGCTAGGATGTGACCACCGAAGCTCATAGACCCCCACCATGTCTAACCCGTTCTTCGACCACCCCATCCTGAACTCTCCCTATGCGGGGCCCGCACGGCATTGGGAGCTGGATGAGCACGGGCAACCCACGCAGAAGATTATCGAAACTCGGCGCCGCGCCAAGTTCATCACGCCGATCCCGAAGCCGAAGAAGCGGAAAGGCCGCCGCACAGGAGGAGATCGTCTTCGACGAAGGCAAGGGGCTCTCGACGAAGGAGCAGCAATACGACCCCACTTCGATCATCAACGAGGTGCGCGGCCATGTGGACGCATGGCGTTCGTTGCCCAATCCCAGCCAGTGGCAGGTCACGCCGGAGACAGCCCGGCTCCTTCAGCACTGGCGCCATCACAAGTTCAGCGGCGTCCGCCCGTTCTTCTGCCAGGTCGAGGCGGTGGAAACCGCGATCTGGCTGACCGAGGTCGCACCCGCAATCGACAGAACGGCAAGCGGCTGCTCGACCATCTCGCCGCGGCGAACAAGGACGCCAATCCGGAATTGATGCGGCTCGCGCTGAAGCTGGCCACCGGCGCCGGCAAGACCACCGTGATGGCCATGCTCATCGCGTGGCAGACGATCAATGCCGTGCGCCGTCCGGCGAGCAAGCATTTCACGCGCGGCTTTCTCGTCTGCGCACCCGGCCTGACGATCAAGGACCGGCTGCGCGTCCTCCAGCCGAACGACCCCGACAGCTACTACGCCAGCCGCGAGCTCGTCCCGAGCGACATGCTCGACGACGTGAACCGGGCCAAGATCGTCATCACCAACTACCACGCCTTCAAGCTGCGCGAGCGCATCGAACTGTCCAAGGGCGGCCGCCAGCTCCTGCAAGGCCGCACCGGCGAGGAACTGAACACGCTGGAAACCGAAGGCCAGATGATCCAGCGCGTGATGCCCGACCTGATGGGCATGAAGAACATCCTCGTCATCAACGACGAGGCGCACCACTGCTATCGGGAGAAGCCGAAAGACGCCGACGACGAGGACCTGAAGGGCGACGAGAGGAAGGAAGCCGAGAAGAACAACGAGGCCGCGCGCCTCTGGATTTCCGGCCTCGAAGCCGTGAACCGCAAGCTCGGCCTCAGCCGCGTCATCGACCTGTCCGCAACGCCATTCTTCCTGCGCGGCTCCGGCTATGCCGAGGGCACGCTGTTCCCGTGGACGATGAGCGACTTCTCGCTCATGGACGCCATCGAGTGCGGCATCGTCAAGCTGCCGCGCGTCCCGGTGGCGGAGAACATCCCCGGCGACGAGATGCCGATGTTCCGCAATCTCTGGGAGAACATCCGCAAGGACATGCCCAAGAAGGGCCGCGGCAAAGGCGAGGAACTCGACCCGCTCAAGCTCCCCACCCGCTTGCAGACGGCGCTGGAAGCCCTCTACGGCCACTACGAGAAGACCTTCAAGCTCTGGGAGGACAAGGGCATCAAGGTGCCGCCCTGCTTCATCATCGTCTGCCAGAACACCGCCATCTCGAAGCTCGTTTACGACTTCATCTCCGGCTTCCATCGCAAGAACGAGGACGGCACCACCACGCTGGAGAACGGTCGCCTCGCACTGTTCCGCAATTTCGACGAAACCACCGGCAACCCGCTCCCGCGCCCGAACACGCTGCTCATCGACAGCGAGCAGCTCGAAGCCGGCGACGCGCTCGACGACAACTTCCGCGGCATGGCCGCCGACGAGATCGAGCGCTTTCGCCGCGAGATCGTGGAGCGCACCGGCGACGCCCGTGCCGGCGACAACATCACCGACCAGGAATTGCTCCGCGAGGTCATGAACACCGTCGGCAAGCCCGGCCAGCTTGGCGGCGCCATCCGCTGCGTCGTCTCGGTCTCGATGCTCACCGAAGGCTGGGATGCCAACACCGTCACCCACGTTCTCGGCATTCGCGCCTTCGGCACCCAGCTTCTGTGCGAGCAGGTCATCGGTCGCGCGCTGCGCCGCCAGTCCTACGAGCTGAACGAAGAAGGGCTCGTTCAACGTCGAATACGCCGACGTCTTCGGCATTCCCTTCGACTTCACGGCCAAGCCGGTCATCGCCCCGCCGCAGCCGCCGCGCGAGACGGTTCAGGTCAAAGCCGTGCGCCCCGAGCGCGACGCCCTCGAAATCCGCTTTCCCCGCGTCGAAGGCTATCGCGTCGAGTTGCCCGAGGAACGGCTGACCGCCGACTTCAACGACGACTCCATCCTGGAACTCAGCCCCGACCTCGTCGGCCCGTCCATCACGCGCAACTCCGGCATCATCGGCGAAGGCGTGGACATGAGCCTCGAGCATCTGGGCGACATGCGGCCCTCCACGCTCGTCTTCCACGTCACCCAGCGGCTGCTCTACACGAAATGGCGCGACCCCGGCGAGGAGCCGAAGCTCCACCTCTTCGGCCAGCTCAAGCGCATCACCAAGCAATGGCTCGACACCTGCCTCGTGTGCAAGGGCGACACCTATCCCGCGCAGCTCATGTATCAGGAACTGGCCGACATGGCCTGCAACCGCATCACCGCAGCCATCACCCGGCAGTTCCTCGGCGAGCGTCCGATCAAGGCGCTGCTCGATCCCTACAACCCCACCGGCTCGACCAGGCACGTCCGCTTCAACACGTCGCGCGCCGACCGCTGGGACACGAGCGGCCCGCCGCCCAAGAACCACGTCAACTGGGTCGTGCTCGACAGCGACTGGGAGGCGGAGTTCTGCCGCGTCGCCGAATCGCATCCCAAGGTGATCGCCTACACCAAGAACCACAACCTCGGCCTGGAAGTGCCGTATCGCTACGGCTCCGAGACGCGGAAGTATCTGCCCGACTTCATCGTGCTGGTGGATGACGGCCACGGCCCCGACGACCCGCTGCATCTCGTCGTCGAGATCAAGGGCTACCGGCGCGAGGACGCCAAGGAGAAGAAGTCCACGATGGACACCTACTGGGTGCCCGGCGTGAACCATCTCGGCACCTATGGCCGCTGGGCGTTCGCCGAGTTCACCGAGGTTTACCAGATCGAGGCTGATTTCAAGGCCAAGGTCGAAGGCGAGTTCAACAAGATGATCGAGAAAGCCACTCGGCCATGACGAAGAGACTCACACATCCGGATTACCCGGCCTTCCTCGCATTGCTGAAGGAACGCATCCTTCATGCCCGTACCTCCGCCGCCCGCGCGATCAACAGTGAATTGGTCCTGCTCTATTGGGACATCGGGCGGGGCATCGTGGAAAAACAGCAGACAGCGGGTTGGGGGGATTCGGTCGTGGAACGGCTCGCCGCCGACCTGCGGGCCGAGTTCCCCGACATGCGCGGCTTCTCCGTCGTAAACCTGTGGAGAATGAAGCAGCTCTACCTCGCCCATACTTCACCGGAATTTCTCTCACAGGCTGTGAGATATTTGAAAGTCGGAGAAGCTGACCCGGAGCAACTCTCACAAACTGTGCGAGAATTGGCCGCCTCAATTCCCTGGGGACACCATGCCAATGTCCTGGCCAGACTGATCGACCCTGCCGCTCGTCTCTATTACCTCCGCGCCACGGCCCAGCTTGGCTGGTCTCGCAACGTCCTGCTCAACCAGATCAAAGCCGGCGTCTACGAGCGGGCGGCGAAGGAAAAGAAGACGCATAACTTCCCTCTCGCCCTGCCGGAGCATTTCGCGGAACAGGCCGACGAGATGATGAAGAGTCGCTACAACCTCGAATTCCTCAGCATCGACGGTGCCATGAAGGAGCGCCAATTGGAGGACCGGCTGATCGAGCGCTTGCAGCAGTTCATCCTCGAGCTCGGTTACGGCTTCTGCTTCGTCGGGCGCCAATACCGCCTCGCTCTCGGGCGAAGGGAATACTTCGTGGACCTTCTCTTCTATCACCGCTTCCTCAAGGCCCTCGTCGCCTTCGACCTCAAGATCGGTCCATTCGAACCGGAGCACGCGGGCAAGATGGATTTCTACCTGAACCTGCTCAACGACAAGGAGCGTGCTCAGGACGACGGTCCCTCCATCGGCATCATCCTCTGCGCCGAGAAAGATGACGTGGAGGTCGAGTTCGCCCTCAAGACCAAGCAGAATCCCATCGGCGTCGCCGAATACCAGCTCGTTTCCAGACTCCCCGCCGAATTCAAGGGTAGCCTGCCCACCGCCGGCCAACTCGCCGCCGTCGTGCGCGAAGTGCTACCACTCCGGAATTAGCCATGGCCAAGAAACCCACTACCAAGATCCGTCGAGACTCTCAAGCACGACGCCGCCAAGCGGAAGAACATCCCGACGGCGGAGTTCCAGTCCGTTCTGGAAAAGGAGCAGCAGGACCCGAAGAAGGTCCGCTACCCGCGCAACACCGACCTCGATCCCCAGCTCGTCTGGCGCGGGAAGGATGAGCAGGACTGGAGCGATCTCGTCGTCCATGCTCCGCCGCTCTACATCCAGGAGAAGGTCCACCCGAAGGTGCTGATCGACGATCTGCTGCGCGCAGACGAAGGAGCGCGAAGCACGAGGCCGGGACGCTCACGCCCGACCTCTTCGCCGACTTCAACGGCATTCCCAAGGGCGTGGACAAGACCGAGTTCTACCAGCACGACCAGAACTGGTCGAACCGCATGATCCTCGGCGACTCGCTCCAGGTCATGGCGAGCCTCGCCGAGCGCGAGGGCCTGCGCGGCAAGGTGCAGTGCATCTACTTCGACCCGCCCTACGGCATCAAGTTCAACAGCAACTTCCAGTGGTCCACCACCAGCCGCGACGTGAAGGACGGCAACGCCGACCACATCACCCGCGAGCCGGAGCAGGTCAAAGCCTTCCGCGACACCTGGCGCGACGGCATCCACAGCTATCTCACCTACCTCCGCGACCGTCTCACCGTCGCCCGCGATCTTGCTCACCGATTCCGGCTCCATCTTCGTGCAGATCGGCGATGAAAATGTGCATCGCGTCCGGGCAGTGATGGATGAGGTGTTTGGGGAAGACTAATTTTGCTGCTCAAATCGCCTTTATCAAAACATCTGCGGTCAGCAGCTCTGAAGCAGGACCAATGTCATTGGTGACCTCTTCGACTACATTCTTTGGTATGCCAAGGACATAGGCCGAGTAAAATACCGACAACTACTTCGACCGAAGGGATTAGGTGGGAAGAGTCGAGTACAGACGAATTGAACTCGCCAGATGGCTCGACGGCGCTCCCTCTCCGTCAGACGAATTCGATGATCTTACTGGAGAACAGTATCCCGGCGCTCGCTTCTACCGCCAAGATAACATCGTCTCGACTGGACATTCAGCGACGCTGTCGGTCCCTTTCCAGTGCATTCGGGTGTTCGTTTCAACCAGACACCAGCTCACACTGGAAGACGACAGTCTCAGGGATGGAGAAGCTGCGCCGCGCAGGTCGTCTTGAACCCCGTGGCAAACAGCTGTCGCTATGTGCGCTTCTTCGACGACTATCGCGGTTACTCCTATTGGCAATTCATGGGACGATGTTGTGCTGAGCAGCCGCGCTGAGCAGAAGGTCTACGTCGTTCAAACCAGCTCTCGAAGTCATTGAACGCTGCCTTCTGATGACCACCGACCCTGGCGACCTCGTGCTCGATCCGACCTGCGGTTCCGGCACCACGGCGTCTGTCGCCGAGCAATGGGGCCGCCGCTGGATCACGATCGACACTTCGCGCGTGGCGCTGGCGCTGGCCCGCGCCCGCATCATGGGCGCACGCTATCCGTTCTACCTGCTGGCCGATTCCCGCGACGGCCAGCTCAAGGAAGCCGAAGTCACCCGCACCGCGCCGAGTTCGCAGCCCGTGCACGGGAACATCCGCCACGGCTTCGTCTATGAGCGCGTGCCGCACATCACGCTCAAGTCCATCGCCAACAACGCGGAGATCGATGTCATCTGGGACAAGTGGCAGGCGAAGCTGGAGCCGCTGCGCGAGAAGCTGAACGCCGCGCTCAAGAAGCCGTGGCAGGAATGGGAAATCCCGCGCGAGGCGGACAAAGCCTGGCCGGAGCCGGCGAAGAAACTGCACGCCGACTGGTGGCAGGCGCGCATCGCCCGGCAGAAGGAGATCGACGCCTCCATCGCCGCCAAGGCCGAGTTCGAATACCTCTACGACAAGCCCTACGACGACAAGAAGAAGGTCCGCGTCGCCGGTCCCTTCACGGTCGAGAGCCTCAGCCCCCACCGCGTGCTGGGCGTGGACGAGAACGACGAGCTGATCGACACCGTGCGGGAAGACAGCGCCGAATACGGGGCCAAGCAGTCCTTCCCCCAGATGATCCTGGAGAACCTCAAGACCGCCGGCGTGCAGCAGGCGCACAAGGAGGACCGGATCACCTTCACCGCGCTCACGCCCTGGCCCGGCGATCTGGTCTGCGCCGAAGGCCGCTACCTGGAAGGCGAGACCGAGAAGCGCGCCGCCATCTTCATCGGCCCGGAGTTCGGCACCGTGCAGCGCGCCGATCTCGTCGCCGCCGCCCGCGAGGCGGGCGATGCCGGCTTCGATGTGCTGATCGCCTGCGCCTTCAACTACGAGGCGCACACCACCGAGTTCAGCAAGCTCGGCCGCATCCCCGTGCTCAAGGCCCGCATGAACGCCGACCTGCACATGGCCGAGGACCTCAAGAACACCGGCAAGGGCAACCTCTTCGTCATCTTCGGCGAGCCGGACATCGACCTGCTCCCCGAGAAGGACGGCAAGCTGCGCGTGAAGGTGAACGGCGTGGATGTCTTCAAGCCGCAGACCGGCGAAGTCATCAGCGACGGCGCCGACGGCATCGCCTGCTGGTTCATCGACACCGACTACAACGAAGAGAGCTTCTTCGTCCGCCACGCCTACTTCCTCGGCGCGAACGATCCCTACAGCGCGCTGAAGACGACGCTGAAGGCCGAGATCGACCCGGAGGCCTGGGCGACGCTGAACAGCGACACCTCACGCCCGTTCGACAAACCGAAGAAGGGCCGCATCGCCGTGAAGGTGATCAACCACCTGGGCGATGAGGTGATGAAGGTGTTCAAGGTTTGACGTCATGGAATTCCGCATCGCCGACACCTTCACCGACAGCCTCGCCCGCCTGACCGGCGACGAGCAGAAGGCCGTCAAGACGACGGCGTTCGACCTGCAGCTCAACCCGGCCAATCCCGGCATGAGCTTCCACAAGCTCGACAAGGCGAAGGACAAGAACTTCTGGTCGGTGCGGGTCGAGCAGCGACATCCGGCTGATCGTCCACAAGAGCGAGGCGAGCCTCCTGCTCTGCTACGTCGATCACCACGACAAGGCTTACGACTGGGCGGAACGGCGCAAGCTGGAGACGCATCCCAAGACCGGCGCCGCGCAGTTGGTCGAGATCCGCGAGACGGTGAAGGAGATCGTCGTCCCGGTCTACGTGCAGACGGAACTGCCGGCGCCGAAGCCGCCGACGACGAAGCCGCTCTTCGCCGAGCATGTCCGACGACGAGCTGCTCGGCTACGGCGTGCCCGCCGAGTGGCTCGACGACGTCAGGAAGGCGACCGAGGACACGCTGCTGGCGCTGGCCGACCACCTGCCGGCCGAGGCGGCCGAGGCGCTGCTGGAACTGGCGACCGGCGGCAAGCCCCGCGTGCCG
Organism: Thermoanaerobaculaceae bacterium; assembly: GCA_963778565.1. Classification (GTDB taxonomy): domain Bacteria; phylum Acidobacteriota; class Thermoanaerobaculia; order Multivoradales; family UBA5704; genus DATARR01. The sequence continues at coordinate 234,386 of CAVZUZ010000013.1, forward strand.
CAGCCAGCCGCGATCGACGGCGAGTCCGTTCGAGCATCCCGATGCCCAGCGCCGCTTCCGCGTGATGGCCAACGTCGAGGAATTGCAGCGCGCCCTCGACTTCCCCTGGGAGAAGTGGACGGTCTTCCTGCACCCCGAGCAACGGCAATGGGTGGAGCGCGACTACACCGGCCCGGCGCGCGTCTCCGGCTCGGCGGGCACCGGCAAGACCATCGTGGCGCTGCACCGCGCCGCTCATCTGGCGCGCGCGCATCCCGACGCCCGCGTGCTGCTGACGACCTTCTCCGACACGCTGGCGAACGCGCTGCAAACCAAGCTGAAGCGGCTGCTGGGCAACGAGCCGCGCCTCGCCGAGCGGATCGACGTTCACTCGCTCAACGCCATCGGCCTTCGGCTCTACAAGGCGCACATCGGGCCGGCGACGCTTGCCAGCCGCGAGATCGTGCGCGAGCTGATGCAGCGAGGCCGCGGCCGCCGTCGGCGGCCACAAGTTCAGCCTGCATTTCCTGCTCACGGAATGGGAGCAGGTCGTGGATGCCTGGCAGTTGGAGAACTGGGAGGCGTATCGCGATGTCGCGCGCCTCGGCCGAAAGACGCGGCTGCCGGAGGCGCAGCGCACGGTGCTGTGGTCCATCTTCGAGCGCGTTCGCGCCGGCCTGCAAGCGCGCAAGCTGATCACCCACGCGGAGCTGTTCACCGCGCTGGCCGCCGCGCTCTGCGAAGAGCAAGAACGTCGCCGTTCGACTTCGCGGTCGTGGACGAGGCGCAGGACATCAGCGTCGCCCATCTGCGGTTCTTCGCCGCCCTGGGCGGCGGCCGGCCCAACGCTCTCTTCTTCGCCGGCGACCTCGGCCAGCGCATCTTCCAGCAGCCCTTCTCCTGGAAGGCCCTCGGCGTGGACATCCGCGGCCGCTCCCGCACGCTGCGCGTCAATTACCGCACCTCCCACCAGATCCGCACGCAGGCGGACCGCCTGCTCGGCCCGGTCGTGACCGACGTGGACGGCAACAGCGAGGACCGGAGCGACACGGTTTCCGTGTTCAACGGCCCGCCGCCGACGATTCACTCGCTCAAGAGCGAAAGCGAGGAGATCAAGACGGTCGGCAACTGGATCGCGGAACGGGCCAAGGCCGGCGTGCTGCCGCACGAGTTCGGCGTGTTCGTCCGCTCCGCCGCGCAACTGGATCGTGCGCGAGCTGCCGTCGAGGAAGCGGGCATGCCGTTCAAGGTTCTCGACGAACACGTCGAAACCACCAGCGGCCACGTCTCGATCAGCACCATGCACCTCGCCAAGGGTCTGGAGTTCCGCGCCGTGGCCGTGATGGCCTGCGACGACGAGATCATTCCCTTGCAGGAGCGCATCGAGACGGTCGGCGACGACGCCGATCTGCAGGAGGTCTACGACACCGAGCGCCACCTGCTCTACGTCGCCTGCACGCGCGCGCGGGATCATCTGCTCGTCACGAGCGTCGAGCCGGCGTCGGAGTTTCTCGATGACATGCAGGTGTGATCAGGCCCTCCGGAACGAAGTGCCATGCGATTCTCCGCCTAAGTGTCGGCCCTCCAGGGCTTTAGGGATCTTCCTCGCTTACCCGGGGCTGGCGCCCCGGGCTCTTCAGATGCGGACCCTTCGGGGCCGGTCTCGTAGACGATGTACGGTGCCCCGGCCTCGTTCGGGGCTCCGGCGAGAGCCGACCTCCTTCTGGCAGCGGTAGAATCGAAGCGATGTCCCTGCAACGCCCATGAGACCGATTCGACGCGGAAGAGTGGGAGCCTTGCTGGTCGTTCTGGTTGCCGCCGGGTGGCTCTTTCAGCGAGCCCGCAGCCCCGGGAGCACCGGCTGGCAGTCAATCTCGCGGAGGCCGAGCGTCGAGGCGTTCCGCCAAGGCCAGGCGGGCACGGCCTGTCCGGCGGGATGCCGCGAGCCCCGGGCCGAATGCGAGATCAAAGGGAACGTCTCCTACCGGACCGGCGAGCGGATCTATCACCTGCCGGGCCAGCGGTGGTACGAGGAGACCGTCATCAATCCGCGATACGGCGAACGGTGGTTCTGTACCGAGGAGGAGGCGGAGGCGAACGGCTGGCGTCGGGCGCGGGTGTAGAGGAGGACGTTTCCAGGGCGTTTGCCTCGAAGAGGAGCGTGCCGCGGCAAGGAGGATCCCCGGACCGGCGCGGCTTGTGCGCCCGCGAACGAACTGTTCCCGAACGTACCGGCTACGAGCGCAATGCCTGACCGGGACAGGTGAGCGGCCCCAGCCTAAGAGGCTCTGCCGGCGGTCGCGGCGGCATGCCCTTCGAAGAGACGTTCCGCCGTCCCCGTGGCCTTCAGAGGGCCTCGCGGACGGGTTGGAACGTCTCTACCGGCAGGATTGCGTGACACCCGAACGCGGCGCCGGCGTCAGTTATTCGCCGGCGTCACATAGAGGCTGAGGAGCTGCGCCCTGGCCAGCAGCGAGTAGTGTGTGGTGTGGAGCCCCTTCGGTTCCTGGTAGACCTTGGTATAGGCGACGAGGGTCAGCGGGTAGGAGTGCCCGCGATCGAGCCGCGCCGTCGCGCTGCCGGTCTCACGAACCGCGCGGTCGAGGTGCCAGGCGCCGGGGGAGTTGAAGGTCCTGTTCTCCTGGTAGACCAACCCGTTGGCGGAGTCGCGGTCGCCGAAGACGAAGGCGACTCGCGCCTTGAGCTCGGCTGCCTTGGGATTGATGCCGCCTGTCTCGTAGTCCGTCCACATGCCGAGCATGCTGTCGCGGTTCGCATAGCTGGCGTCGTACGTCGTGCTGCCTTTGGTGCTGTCCCCGGTGAAGCCTTGAGTGCCGAAGCGGGCGTTCAGGGTCACGTTGCCGCCGGCGGGATAGCGGATCTGCTTGTTGCTGATGAGAGCTGCCACCTTCTCCCACTCACCGTACTGGCGGGCGCCGGCCTGCTTCTTCGTGTCGAAGAGCAGCTCGCCCCGGTTCTCCACTCCCACCCGCCATTGCTTGGCATCGGCCACCAGGACGTTATGGCTCGGCTTGAGCAGGCCCGAGCCGGCCCCCTCATGCGGCTTGTACTCTTGCCAGGTGCCGCTCAGCAGGGCGTAACCGCCGCCGGCGCGCTCGACGGCCAAGAAGCTGCCGAAGGGCACCACCAGCTCCTTCACCACCTCCCTCGGGTTCAGGTCGAGGTTCACCGGCGTGACGTTGACGCCCAAGGGCGGCTTGCCGGGGAGCGTCGTGCGGATCTCGTAGGGGCCCAGCTTCGCGTCGGCCTGGCGATAGCGGAAGATGCGCCAGCTCGAGGCGAAGGAGAGCTCGTCGTAGACCAGCGGCGTGGCGCTCGCCCGCCACCAGTCGACCGGCCCGCCCTCGACCGGCACTTCGGCCTGGCTGGCGGGAGTGAGCGTCCGGCCGGAGATGTCGAGCTTGCCGTCCCAGCGGTCGCCCATGGCGACGACGCGGCCCCAGAGACCGTAGCTGTCGGCGTTGGCGGCCGCCAGCAGGTCCGCGCGGTAGAAGACCTCGGCCGCATCGGCGTGGAGGAAGTTCGCGTCCGGACCGTGCACGTCGCTCCGCGCGAGCACCAGCCACTCGAGGCTCGAGTTGAAGGCTTCGAGCTGCCGGGCCACCTCCACGTTGAAGGTCTTGGTGTAGGCGGCGGCGCTCAGCGGCGGCCTCTCGGCCGTCGTGCAGGTCCTGAGCTGGCACTCCGACTCCAGGATCTCGGCCGCCCAGGCATACATCAGGAAACCCTTCCGCTGCTCGAAGAGGAGGCTGGACATCACGCCCTCGAAGTATTCGTAGGAGGGCAGCAGGGAGGCCCTCAGCTCGTTTGCGGGGAGCTGGGCATTGAGAACCCCGGCGTAGGACCGCAGCAGGGGCGGGTTGTTGCCGGCGCCGCTGACGGTCAGGGTCTCGGTGAGCTTGCCGAGCTTGATGTTGAGATGGTGCTCATTGATCACCGCTTGCGCGAACTTCAGGATCTGATCGCGCCGGAAGCTCGTCGCGTCGGCGAACAGGGGGACGAAGTACTGGTTCCAGAGCGTCTGGATAGTGCGGATGTTGGACTGGGCGACGGTCTGGTCGGCGATAGTGGCGATCTTGGCGTGGAGGACATTGTTTTGCTGGACGATGGTATTGAGCTGGGTCTGCATCACGAGCTGCCCCTGCTGGAGCAGCGCGAGGTCGCCGCGAATCGCCGCCAGTTCCGCCGTGATGTTCGCCTTCCACTCCTTCTCCTTCTCGCCGGAGAACTGCCCGAGGGCACCGCAGACGAGGCTCGCCACGTCGTGGTTGGCTCCCTTGCAGTCGTTCTTGTAGATGTAGCCCGCCATCCATTGGGCGCCCTTCTCGAGCAGGAGCTTGCCGCCGCTCGCGGCGATCGAGTCCATGGGGCTGCCCTCTGCGGCGGCGGCGGGTCGGGCGAAGACGAAGGTACCGAGCGCGACGGCGAGGACGAGGCGAAACGCGGTTTTCGAGCGCATATCTTCCCTCCTGGCATGGCAGAAGCAGCCCGTTCTCGGGCCACAACTGAGATCAATGATTTGAGTGTGCTGCGAGGAGAGGATAGCACGAAACTAGCCGCGGATTCACCTCAATGTTCTAGGAATCCACGACCCGATTCTCCACATACCGACGCTGGCGCCGGCGGGAAGGAGGAAGTCGCTGCAGATTCGGTACGGGGAACCGGCGAGCGTACCGGCACCCGGTCCAGGCTAGCGCCGGTCCGCCTCGGAGGGTACCTCCTGGCCCGCCTTGCGAGCAAACTCCAGTAGTTCCCTGGGACTGGCATTCGCGGCGCGCTGCTCGAGAAACGCCTGGGCCGTCTCCATGACCCCGATCTTTTCGGCGACGGCAACGGCAATGAATTGATTGAGCGATACACCGTCGGCCCGGGCGAGCCGCGCGGCGGCGGTCTTGACCGACTTCGGAAGCTTCAAGGGGTACGCGCTATTACTCATGTCTCGACCTCCTTCAAGAGCTCGCGCGGAAGCAGAACGCGCACGTCGAAGCGCTCGGCGGCGCTACGGAAATCGCGGACATTGTGCGTCACCAGCCCATCGGCACGCCCGTTGACGGCTGCTTCCAACACCATTTCATCCTTGGGATCGCGAAGCTGCGGTCGCCAGCGAAAGCTGACCTCCACCGCCTCGGAAGCACTCGCCAGTGCTGCCAGGAAGCGCTCAACGTCTCGTTCGCTCATCCCGGTGGCGAGCCGATTCTCCGGGCGTTTCAGCACGTCCTCGTACTCCAGAAACAGCGCAGTACTCACCAGTGGCCGGACCCTGCCAAGGGCGATCAGCTCGAGAATGCGGTTGCTGGCTCCGGAGCGGCTTCGCAACGCTGCTACGATCACCGAGGTATCGAGCACCGCTCGGAACACATCTCATAGGATACCACGTCGCATAAGGCTTCACCGGGCACAATCTTGCCAGCACCAGCGCTCCGGCGTAGGCGCGCTCCACGGCACGCGCGGCGCCGGCACGGGAAGACCCTTTGCGGTAGGCGTAGGAGCTGTCGTCGAGCAGCGTATCGATGGCCGGAGCGAGGCCTTCCGCGCGCGCGTCGCCGCCGACATATGAAGTATCTGCTGGAGGACGAGGCCCGCAGCAGCGGATGCGATCAGTCGAGGACGCCTACTCCGAACACGGATTGCTTCGGATGACCGTGGTCGCCGGATCGCTCAGGATCGCCGAAAGATAGTCCTCGACCGCGTCCTTGATGAGGGCGACGCCGCTCGGGCAGCCGCTCTGGTAGAAGGTGCCGAACTTGAAGTCGTTTTTCCGCCCATCGAGGCCCTGCCATGCGAGCTGGTAGTCCAGGTTGGTCCCGAAGCCGAGCCCCAAACCGCAGTCCTGCTGATTCGCCACGTCGCCGCTCCGTAGAGCCCGTCTGACGGCTCTCAACTGACTCGCCGAGCCGGGGCCGAGCGCCAAGGTCGTCAGGACGCATCCGCCTTCGACGCCGGACCGCGTCTGGTACACCAGGGCGCCGCTTTGATAGATCGTGAGCCGCTCGTCGCCGAAGGTGGGCGAATCCGTGCCGGCCGTCTTCACCTGGATGTCGAGGAAAGGGCGGAGGTCAGGCTGGATGATCGGGGCGGCGCCCAGTGCCGCCGGGGCGACGAGACCAAGGGCCAACAGAGTTACCGAGGCGACGGATTTCAGCATGATCGATCCTCCTGCGGAGAGGATAACCCAGAATATGCTTCTCCGCCATAGGTGTCACGTTCCCTCTTCTGTAGGGGCGCTCCTGTGTGGGCGCCCTGGAGGGAGGGCGGCCACGTAGGGCCGCCCCTACAGGAAAACCCTGTGGCCCCATCATCTTGTGGTACCTTATGGCCAATGCCACAAGATGTTCACCCCTGGCGAGTGGAGCGGTCGGTGTAGAGGAGGAGAGATGACCGTCCTCCTGACCCACGCGCTGGCAGTCGTTCTGGGGGTAGTCATCGCCTGGCTCCTCGTGCGCGCGAGGGCGCGGTCGGAGCGGAGCGTACTGGAGGAGCGCCTGCGGTCTCGCGAGGAGGCCGGAGGGCTGCTCCAGGTCCGGCTCGGCCAGGTCGCCGCCGAGCGCGACCGCCTGCGCGGGGAGCACGCCGCGCTGCAGGCCGACGCGGCGCGGCTCCAGACCACGATCGAGAAGGAGCGGCAGGCCGCGGCCGAGAAGTTCCGTCTCCTCGACGAGGCGCAGGCCCGGCTCTCGGACGCCTTCAAGGCCCTCTCCGCCGAGGCGCTGCAGAACAACAACGCCAGCTTCCTGCACCTGGCGAAGGCCACGCTGGAGAAGTTCCAGGAGACGGCCCGCGGCGACCTCGACCTGCGCCAGCAGGCCATCGGCGAGCTGGTGAAGCCGCTCCGGGAATCGCTGCAGAAGGTGGACCAGAAGATCCAGGAGATCGAGACGGCCCGCACCGTCGCCTACACGAGCCTGACCGATCATTTGAAAGGCCTGGCCGCCGTGCAGGCGAACCTGGAACGTGAGACGTCGAAGCTGGTCGGAGCCCTGCGGTCTCCCGCCACCCGCGGCCGCTGGGGGGAGATCCAGCTCCAGCGCGTGGTGGAGATGGCCGGCATGGTCGCCTACTGCGACTTCGACCCGCAGGCGAGCGTCGCCACCGAGGAAGGCCGCCAGCGGCCGGACGTGGTCATCCGCCTGCCCAATCAGAAGAACGTCGTCATCGACGCCAAGGCGCCGCTCGACGCCTACCTCGACGCCCTGGAGGCTTTCGACGAGGAGGGCCGGCGCGCCAAGCTCCGGGACCACGCGCGCCAGATCCGCACCCATCTGGCGCGGCTGGCGATGAAGAGCTACTGGGCGCAGTTCGAGCCGGCGCCGGAGTTCGTCGTCCTTTTCCTGCCGGGGGAGACGTTCTTCAGCGCCGCGCTGGAGCAGGATCCCGGCCTGATCGAGTACGGCGTCGAGCAGCGGGTCATCCTGGCGACTCCCACCACCCTCATCGCCTTGCTGCGGGCGGTCGCCTACGGCTGGCGCCAGGCGCAGGTGGAGGAGAACGCCAAGGCGATCAGCGAGCTCGGCCGGTCGCTCTACGAGCGGCTGCGCACCTTCGCCGGCCATCTGACGACGATGGGCCGGAACCTCGGCCAGAGCGTCGACGCCTACAACAAGGCCGTCGGCTCGCTCGAGCTGCGCGTGCTCCCCGCCGCCCGCCGCTTCAAGGAGCTGGGGGCCGCGGGCGGCGACGAGATCGAGTCGCTGGAGATCGTCGACAAGGTGACGCGGGCGGTGGAGCCCGCCGAGTCCATGGCGATCGAGATGATGGAGATGTAGCAGGGGGCGCCGCAGAAACAAGGACGAAAAGGACTGCAAGGACCTCAAGGACGAGGAACAGGTGTCATTCGCCTCGCGTCCTTTGCGTCCTTGCTGTCCTTTTCGTCCTTGATTCCAGTCTCGCTCGCCGCAAAGTCAGACGCTACAGAAACACCTCCACCTTGGTCTTGGCCCGCAGCTCGCGCACCCGCGTTTCGACCTGCTGGTTGGCCTGTTGCTGGCGGAGCATCTTGGAGATTTCGCCCTTGACCTCTTCATAGGGCGCCACGCCCGCCTGCTGGCGTTCGAGGAGCTGAATGATGTGGAAGCCGAAGCTGCTTTCCACGACGGAGCTGAGCTCGTTCGGCTGGGTCAGGGCGAAGGCCGCCTTTTCGAAGGGCGGATCGGTCTGCCCTTTGGCGAGCCAGCCGAGGTCGCCGCCGCGGGGCCTGGAGCCGCGATCGTCCGAATTCTCCCGGGCCAGCTTGGCGAAATCCTCGCCGGCCTGCAGGCGCTTCAAGAGACCCTCGGCCTCCTGCCGCGCGGCAGCTTTGCCGGCCGGGGTGTTCTCGGCGGCCTTCACCAGGATGTGCCGCAGGTGGAGCCGCTCCGGCATGGTGATCCTCGCCTTGTTCTTCTCGTAGAAAGCCCGGATGGCCTGCTCGGATACGTTCGACTCCTTGATGAGCCGGGTCTGGATGTACTTCTGGACGGAGATCTGCTCGCGGACCTGCTGGCGAAGCGTCTCCTCGGCGACCCCCCGTTGGGCGAGCGCCTGCTTGAAGGCATCCGGGTTGGGGTAGGCGCTCTTGCGCCCATCGATCTGGCGGGTGACCTCCTGCTCGCTGGCGGTTATGCCCTGGGCCTTGGCCTCCTCCTGCAGCAGGGCGATGGCGATCAGCTCGTTGAGCACCTGGCGGTAGAAGTCGTCGGTGGGAACGCGGGACTGGCCGGACCGCGCCAGTTGAAACTGCACCACCTGGCCCGCCTGGAGAAGCTCCTCTTTCCGGATCGGCCGTCCGTTCACCTTGGCGACCACCGCCGGCAGATCTTTGGCTGTCATCGGAACGGTTTCCGGGAATCCGGATTGGGCGGTGGCGCCGGTCGACTGTCCGGCGGCAGGACCGCCCGGAGTGGACGCCGGTTGGCCGGGAGCGGCGGCCTCTTCCTGCTCGGGTGCGGCCTTGCAGGCGATCCAGCCGGCGAGCAGCAGGGCGAGCCCCAGGGTGAGCAAGAACCGGTGGGGCGGGATGTTCTCGAGCATGTGGATACCTCGAAAACGCGGAGCTCCTCGGGAGGGCCCGCGAAGATGTGAGTCTCGCAGTGTAGCAGAGAGTGGGAGGGTCCCTGCGCGAAGACGATCAGCGCTCCACCGAGAGGGCCTTCAGCAGCCGGGCCGTTGTATAGCACTCGACGCCCACATTCGTGAGATCAGAGTCATTCGACCAGAGAGGTAGGGAGAGCGAACGAGCCAAAGCAAGAGGATGGGCGTCCTCAGGATCCCGAGAGGCCAGAATTCGGAGTGACTCTTCGAGATACTCGTGGTAGTTCTCCAAAGTGTGGACTCTGAGAGGCAGAAGCTCCCACTGGAGGTGAAGGAACTCCGACGAAAGGCGGTATTTGGATGCCAGCCGGGGAAGGTACTCCAGCACCTCCTCGACGTTGAATAGGCTTGTATGGACGGGGAGATTGAATTCGGAAAAGACCCGAGAGGCTGCCTTCCCGATTACGGCGGAGAGAAGGACGTTTGCATCAGCGACGATGCCGGCGGAAAGCATCGAAGTCCTCGAGAATCTCCTCTTCCGCCGCGCCCTGGGCTTCGAGGACTCCGGCGAGGTATCGGCCGACCGCCGAGATCAAGTCGCGACGAAGATCGTCCGGGAGTTGGCTGGGATCTTGAAGGGGTACATAGAGACCCGAGATCTTTCCCTCCCGGGTGATGAGAACGGGCTCATCGCCTTCCATGAGGGTAGCAGCCCCTGCCTCGAGTTTCCGCATGCCCGCGACTTTCATAGCAACCTCCGCGCTGAGATTAAGGGGAGCGGAGCATCCAGGTCAAATCGGGGCGGGCTGCCGGGAATCCGCGGCGCCCCTGCGCACCGGCTCATCCGAGCTCTGCCGATAAACTGCCGATGAGTTGCCGATAACTTGCCGATAACCGGTAGGTGCGTCCTCGCCGGGAGGGATCCGCGACCTCCAACCAGCCTTCCTCGGTCCAATTCTGCAGCAGCAGGAGGGCGGTGCGAGGCGACAGGCCGAGGGCGATGGCCGGCGTCAGCGTGAAGCGCGGCTGCCAGGCACCCGCAGGCTTTCGTCCCATCGTCTATACTCTGTCACGCCCGTGACGGGGTTATGCTCAACCTCTCGCCGGTCTGAAAAGGAGCCCGAGGATGGCCGTCAAGGACCAGGAACCGACCGTGCTGAGCCAGGAGACGCGCTCCTCGGCCGGCTCGGTCTACAAGGCAGAGACCCTCGAGACGATGGCCGAGGCTCGGCGGCGCTGGGAGGCGGCGAAGGCCAGGTCGGAGGCCCAGGTCCCCTTCTGGAAGAAGGACTTCACGACGGTCTCCGGCATGGAGATCCCCCAACTGGTCACGCCGGAGCAGGTGGCCGACTGTGGATCCGATCGAGGATATCGGCATCCCCGGCGAGTTTCCCGTACACGCGCGGCATCCATCCCACGGGCTACCGGGGCAAGCTCTGGACGATGCGCCAGTTCGCCGGCTTCGGCACGGCGGCGGACACCAACCAGCGCTTCAAGTACCTCCTGGCCTCGGGCCAGACCGGCCTTTCGGTCGCCTTCCACCTGCCGACCCTCTACGGCTACGACTCGGACCACCCGATGTCCAAGGGCGAGGTGGGCAAGTGCGGCGTGACGGTGGACACCCTGGCCGACATGGAGGTGCTCTTCGACGGCATCCCCCTGGGCGAGGTCACCACCTCGATGACGATCAACTCGACGGCGCCCATCCTCTTCGCCATGTACCTGGCGGTCGCAGAAAAGCAGGGAGTGGACATCAAGCGGCAGGTCTCGGGCACGCTGCAGAACGACATCCTCAAGGAGTACATCGCCCAGAAGGAGTACATCTTTCCGCCGCGGCCGTCGATGCGGCTGATCACCGACCAGTTCGCCTTCGCCGCGGAGCACGTGCCGCGCTGGAACACGATCTCCATCTCCGGCTACCACATCCGCGAGGCGGGCTCGACGGCGCTCCAGGAGCTCGCCTTCACGCTGCGCGACGGCATGGAGTACGTGCAGTACGGCATCGACGCCGGGCTCGACGTGGACGAGTTCGCGCCGCGGCTCTCCTTCTTCTTCAACAGCCACAACGACTTCTTCGAGGAGATCGCCAAGTTCCGGGCGGCGCGGCAGATCTGGGCCAAGGTGATGCGCGAGCGCTACGGCGCCAAGAACCCCCGCTCCTGGATGCTGCGCTTCCACACCCAGACGGCCGGCTGCTCGCTGACCGCCCAGCAGCCGATCAACAACGTCGTGCGCACCACCGTCCAGGCGCTCGCCGCCGTCCTCGGCGGCACCCAGTCGCTGCACACCAACGCGCTCGACGAGACGCTGGCCCTGCCGACCGAGGCCAACGCCCGCACGGCGCTGCGCACGCAGCAGATCCTGGCGCACGAGTCGGGAGTCATCAACACCATCGATCCCTTCGGCGGCAGTTGGTTCATGGAGGAGATGACCCGCCGGATGGTCGACGGCAGCTTCGACTACTTCCGGCGGATCGACGACTTCGGCGGCATGGTGGAGGCGATCGAGGCCGGCTTCCCGCAGCGCGAGATCATGGACGCCGCCTTCGCCTACCAGCGCGCTTTCGAGGATGGCGAGAAGATCATCGTCGGCCTCAACGCCTTCCAGGTCACCGACGACGAGCCGATCGAGATCCTGTACATCTCCGACGACCTGGCCGAGCGGCAGGTGGCCTTCATCGACGACGTCAAGTCGCGGCGGGATGGGGGAGCGGTCGAGCGCACGCTCGACGCCTTGAAGAAGGGCGCGGCCGGCAGCGACAACACCATGCCGCTCATCCTCGACTGCGTGAAGGCCTACTGCACGGTGGGCGAGATCAGCGACGCCCTGCGCGAGGTCTTCGGCACCTACGAAGAGCCGGCGGTCTTCTGAGCATGTCCGCCTCCGCATCCGTAGTCCGGGAGCTGCTCATCTACATGCTGTGGGCCGACCGGCTGACGCTCAAGTCGGCCCGGGACGTGCGGCCCGAGGACCTGACGCGTGATGCCGGGATCAGCTTCGGCTCGCTTCTCGGCACCATGGCCCACATGCTGGTTGCGCAGCGGCTCTGGCTCTCCCGCTTCTCGGGCGCGCCGCTCGGCCGCCTGCCGGCGATCGAGGACTTTCCGGACCTGCCCTCCTGGATTCACGGCTGGGAGGAGACGGCGGCCGGCATCGAGGCTTTTCTGGCCGCGCTGACCGACGACCAGCTCGCCGCCTCCCTGACCTGGACCAGCACGACCGGTGAGACCTACACCCGACCGCTGTGGGAGCCGGTGATCCACCTGGTGAACCACACCACCTATCACCGCGGCCAGGTGGTCTCGCTCCTGCGCCAGATGGGATACGAGACCCCCAAGACCGACCTGGTCTACTACTTTATCGAGCGGGCGGCGCCGGCCTGAGGCCGCTCCCGCCGGATATGTAACCCCGGCGTTATCGCGCCGTCGGCCCTCACCTCCCCGGCCCTCCTCTCCCACCGCACTCCCGCCCGCCGGGAGAGGAGGGAGACTGTAAAAAGCAGCAAGAAAAGCCTTTTCAAGCTCCCCTCTCTCCCGGCAGGGGTGGGTGTGAGGTGGGAGAGAGGGGCCGGGGGAGTGAGGGGCTCGACGGCGCGGTCTCCGTTCGAACGGCCAAAGCGGTGGAATCGGGTCTGCGCCCCTCTGCTACAATCCCCGCCCATGGCTAAGCCCAGGCTGCGCATCCTGATCGCCAAGCCGGGTCTCGACGGTCACGATCGCGGTGCCAAGGTGGTGGCGCGGGCGTTGCGGGACGCCGGCCACGAGGTGATCTACACCGGCCTGCGGCAGACCCCCGAGCAGATCGCGGCGGCGGCCGTCCAGGAGGACGTGGACGCGGTGGGGCTGTCCATCCTTTCCGGCGCCCACAACGTCCTGCTGCCGGAGGTGACGCGGCTGCTCCGCGAGCAGGGAGCAGAGGATATCCTGGTGTTCGCCGGCGGTATCATTCCGGAGCAGGACATCCAGCCCTTGAAGAGCGCCGGCATCGACGAGATCTTCCTGCCGGGGACCTCCACCCGGGCCATCGTGGAGTACCTGGTAACCCGCTTCGCCGCTGCCTGAGCCCGTAACACACTCCGGACAAGAGGTTTGACGGCCCGCCGCCGGGGTGCTACGTTAGGGGGAGCGAGACGGAGGAGGAATGAAGAGACGGATTCTGCTGGCGGACGACAGCGTCACCATTCAGAAGGTCATCGAGCTGACGTTCATGGAGGGGGACTACGAGGTCCGCCCCGTCAGCAACGGTGACGAGGCGCTGGCGCTTCTCCCCGAGGCCAACCCGGACTTCGTCATCGCCGACGTTCACATGCCGGGCGCCAACGGCTATGCGGTCTGCCGGCGGTCCAAGCAGCTCCGGCCGGAGGTGCCCGTGCTGCTGCTCGTCGGCACCTTCGAGCCGTTCGACGAGGCCGAAGCCCGCGCCTGCGGGGCCGATTCCTACCTGAAGAAGCCGTTCGACTCGCAGGAGCTCCTGCAGCGGGTCGAGGAGCTGCTCGCTTCCACGGCTGCGACGGCCGCGGCCGACGCAACTGTTCCGCCTTTGCCCGAGCCGGAGCTCGCGGCGCCGCCCATCGTGGAGCTGCCTCTTTCGGATACGCCCGGATTGGCTGATTCGGCGTTTCCCGAGATCTCAGCGGAGCCGGCCTGGGGCAACTTCGAGCTGGAGGCGGAGCCTGAGCCGCCGCCGTTTACGGCGCCAATGTCCTCGCCAGTATCCTCGCCAGTATCCTCGCCAGTATCCTCGCCAATATCCTCGCCAATATCCTCGCCAATATCCTCGCCAATATCCTCGCCAATATCCTCGCCAATATCCTCGCCAATAATTGAGCCGTTCGACCGGGAGCCTGCTTTCGCCCTGGAGCCCGATCCGGCGTATGAGGTCGAATCCGAGCCCGTCTTCGAGCTGGAGGAGGGCGAGCCGGCCTTCCCTCTGCGAGAGGAGGTCTTCGGCGCGCCGGCCGATCTGGCCGTCGACGAGACGCCGCAAGATCTCTATGTACCCGAGGCGGCGGCGCCCGCTGCAGGTTTCGCCTGGCCTTCCGAACCCGCGGCTCCGGCAGCGGAGCCCGCACCGGCTTTTTCGCCGGAGGCTTCACCGGCGGCCGCCAACGGCGGCGGGCTGAGCGACCAGGACGTGGATCGCATCGCCCGCCGCGTCGTCGAGCTGCTCGGCGACAAGGCCGTTCGGGAGGTCGCGTGGGAGGTGATCCCGGACATGGCGGAGGTGATCATCCGCGACCGGCTGCGCGAGCTCGAAGACCAGGTCGAGTAGCGCCCGCCTTCGGCGCGGCCGGAGGCGAACGGGGAGCGGTGCAAATCACCGCTCCCTTCTGTTTGGTGAACGGAAAGGACCCGCAGTGAACGAGACGGAGAGGGATGTCAGCACCGAGGTGTTGGCCGGGGTCGAGATGGACAAGCGCTTCGACCCGGCGGCCTACGAGCAGGCCTGGCAGCGGCGCTGGGCGGAGCGGGACTATTTCCGCGCCGAGGCGCCCTCGGACCGGCCCTCGTACTGCATCATGATCCCGCCGCCCAACGTCACCGGCAAGCTCCACGTCGGCCACGCCCTGCAGTCCGCCCTGCAGGACCTGCTGACCCGCTGGCGCCGGATGCAGGGCTACAACGCCCTCTGGCTCCCCGGTACCGATCATGCCGGCATCGCCACCCAGCTCATGGTGGAGCGCCATCTCCTCTCCGAAGGCACGAGCCGCCAAGAGCTGGGACGGGAGAAGTTCCTCGAGCGGATGTGGCAGTGGAAGGAGCAGTACCACGGCAACATCCGCCACCAGCTCGACCTGCTGGGCGCCTCGTGCGATTGGAGCCGGGAGCGGTTCACCATGGATCCGGGGCTCTCCCGCGCCGTGCGCGAGGCCTTCGTCCGTCTCTATCGCGAGGGGCTCATCACCCGCGGCGAGTACATGGTCAACTGGTCGCCGGCGCTCGGCACGGCGGTCTCGGACCTCGAGGTGGAGACGAAGACCGTTCAGGGCAAGCTCTACCACGTCGCCTATGCCGTTGAGGGGAGCGAGGAGCGGATCGTGGTGGCGACGACGCGGCCGGAGACCCTGCTGGGCGATACCGCCGTGGCCCTGCATCCGGAGGACGAGCGCTATCGCCACCTCCAGGGCCGCGCGGCCATCCTGCCGCTGGTCGGCCGCCGGCTGCCCTTCGTCGCCGATCCGGCGGTGGACCGCGAGTTCGGCACGGGCCTGGTGAAGATCACGCCGTTCCACGATCCGAACGACTTCGAGATGGGGCGGCGTCACGGCCTGCCGGGCATCTCGGTCATCGGACCGGACGGCCGGATGACCCCGGACGCCGGCCCCGGCTTCGCCGGGCTCGACCGTTTCGAGGCGCGCTCCAGGATCGTCGAGCGCCTGCGCGAGGAGGGTTATCTCGTCAAGGTCGAGGACCACGTCCATAACGTGGGCCACAGCCAGCGCAGCGGCGAGCCGATCGAGCCGCTGGTCTCGACGCAGTGGTTCTGCGACATGTCCGGCATGGCCGAGCAGGCGCTCGCCGCCGTGCTCGACGGGCGCACGCGGCTGGTCCCCGACTCGTGGGACAAGACCTGGGAGCACTGGCTCGACGACCATCAAGCCGTGGTGCATCTCGCGCCAGCTCTGGTGGGGCCACCAGATTCCGGCCTGGTACACCGAGGACGGCCGCTGCTTCGTGGCCCACAGCTTCGAGGAAGCGGCCGCCGCGGCCGGCACCGACCGGTTGACCCAGGATCCCGACGTGCTCGACACCTGGTTTTCCTCCGCCCTCTGGCCGTTCTCCACCCTCGGCTGGCCGGACGATACGGTGGACCTGCGGACCTTCTATCCCACGGACGTGATGGTCACCGGCTTCGACATCATCTTCTTCTGGGTGGCGCGGATGATGATGACCGGTCTCCATTTCATGGGCGACGTCCCCTTCCGCGTGGTGCACCTGACGGGCCTGGTGCGCGACGCCGAAGGTGTGAAGATGTCGAAGATGAAGGGGAACGTGCTGGACCCGGCGGATCTCGTGGCCGAGTACGGTGCCGATGCCCTGCGCTTCACCCTGGCCTCGCTCGACAGCCCCGGACGCGACATCCCGCTCAACCCCGATCAGATCGCCGGCTACCGCGCCTTCGGCAACAAGCTCTGGAACGCCACCCGTTTCGCCCTGTCGCGAGTGGGGGAGGCGCGGGTCCAGACGACGATCGATCCCGCGGGGCTCGCCGCTCCCGAGCGGTGGATCCTGTCGCGGCTGTCGCGCGCGGCGGCGGAGGTGGACACGCGTTTCGAGACCTTCCGCTTCGACGAGGCCTGCCACCGTCTCTATCATTTCTTCTGGGGCGATTTCTGCGACTGGTACATCGAGCTGGCGAAGCCGGCGCTGATGACCGCTGGGGGAGAGGCGCCGCGGCCTCGCGTCGGAGAGGTCCTGTTGACGGTGCTCGACCGCGCCCTGCGGCTGCTCCATCCGGTGATGCCGTTCCTCACGGAGGAGCTGTGGCAGCGCCTGCCGGGCCACGAGGCAATCCACGCGGAGACCATCTGCCTGGCACCGTTCCCGCGCCGCGAGGAGAGCTGGGAAGACGCCGCCGTCGAGGCCGGAATGGAGGCGCTGATGCAGGTGGTGACCCGCGTGCGGTCTTTGAGGGCCGAGATGGGTTTGTCACCCAAGGCGAAGCTCGACCTCTATCTCGACGCTTCCGACGCCGCGGTCGGACAACTGTTCCGGCCGCAGGCGCCGCTCCTGCGCTCCCTGGCGCGGGTGGAGACGGTGGCTTTCGGCCCGGCGCCCGAGGGAGCGCGGCGCGATCTCGCGGCCGGCGTCGAGATCGGCGTCTCGATCGAGAAGCAGGAGATGACCGGCGAGGAACAGGCCCGGCTGGCCAAGGAGCTGGAGAAGCTTACCACCGAGATCTCCCGCGCGGAGGAGCGGCTCGCCAACCCGGACTTCCTGGGCAAGGCTCCCGCGCACGTGGTGGAGGGCGGCCGGGCGCGGCTGGCGGAGATGCGGGACCGGCAGGCGGCCCTGCGTTCCAGCCTCGGACTTTCCTGAAAGGGAGACCGTGGATTTCGACCGCTACGTCGAAGGGCTGGAGCGGCGCCGGGAGCGCCGGGGTCCCGAGAACCTCGTGGTCCTGCCTCGGGTGGGCTCCACCAATGCGCTGGCCCGCGCCATCATCGCCGAGTACCAGAGCGATCCACAGACGCTGCAACCGCTGCTCGTTCTGGCGCTGGAGCAGTCCGGCGGCCGCGGGCGCCAGGGCCGGAGCTGGTCGAGCCCGCGCGGCAAGGGGGTCTATGCCACGCGGGTCGTCACCGTCGGCGATCCCGCCCACCTTCAGACCCTGCCGCTGCTGATCGGAATCGGGCTTTGCCGGGCGCTCTCCCGGCACTTGGCCTCGCCCTGCCGCCTCAAGTGGCCGAACGACTTGCTGGTCGAGACCGGCGGCGAGCGCAAGAAGATCGGCGGCATCCTCATCGAAGCTTCCGTCCGTCCGGGCGAGGAAACCCTCGCGATGGTGGGCTTTGGCGTCAACTACCTGCACGGCACCGGCGACCTGCCGGAAACCGCGACCTCGCTCGTGCTGCTCGGGGGCGGCGTCGTGAGCCTGGAGGACCTCACCTGGGACCTGGTGGAAGGGATCGAGTCCGAGCTGGCCCACCTGGGGGACGCGGCGTACGCCGTGGAGGCCTACCGCGCGCTCTCCATCCACCGTCCGGGAGACACGATCGTTTGCCGCATGGGCGAGACGACTCTGGAAGGAACGTTCGTGGGTTTTGACGACGCCGGCCGGTTGCTGCTGGAGAGTGACGGCCGGCGGATTCCGGTGGCCGCCGGAGAGGTGATCGAGGGCTGAAGAGATGAGGAAAGAGAAGCGGGCGGATCCCGCGAACCCCGCAAACCCCGCAAACCCGGCAGACATGGGTCTGCTCGTGCTGGTGGACGTCGGCAACACCAACACCATCTTCGGTCTCTACCAGGGAGACGAGCTGGCCGAGAGCTTCCGTCTCTCGACGGATACCGAGCGCACGGCGGACGAATACGGCGCGCTCCTGCTGCCCCTGTTCGCGAGGCAAGGCATCGATCCTGCCGCGGCCGACGCGGTGGTGATCTCCTCGGTGGTGCCGCCGCTGCATCTCACCCTCGAAAGGCTGGCTGAGCGCTATTTCGGCCGCAAGCCGCTGTTCATCGAGCCCGGCGTGCGCACGGGGATGCCCATCCGCTACGATAACCCGTCCGAGGTGGGCGCGGACCGCATCGTCAACGCCGTGGCGGCGCGCGAGCGTTACGGCTCGCCGGTGGTGGTCGTCGACTTCGGTACCGCCACCACTTTCGACGTGGTCAACGCGGCGGGGGAGTACGCGGGCGGCATCATTGCGCCGGGCATCACCATTTCGGCCGAGGCGCTCTTCGCGCACGCCTCGCGGCTCTACCGGGTGGACGTGCGCAAGCCCACCGAGCTGGTGGGCAAGAACACCGCAGCCGCCATGCAGGCCGGCATCTACTACGGCTACATCGGCCTCGTGGACGGCATCCTCGAGCGGCTGCACGGCGGAGCTGCCCGGGCATCAAAGGGATCGTCGCCACCGGCGGCCAGGCCCCCCTCATCGCCTCCGGCTCGAAGTACATCCGCGAGGTGGACCCGGATTTGACGCTGACGGGCCTCAAATTAATCTATGAGCGAAACCGCTGACACAGAGCAACACGAGTACGCCTACTTCCAGGCTATTGAAGAGAGATTCGTTCAACTGAACGGGCCCCCTCGGCTTTTGTCGCCAGGGGATTTTCAGCTAGCTCGCAGGTGGCGGAACGATGGGATACCACTCGATCTGGTGCTTCAAGTGATGGAGATTGTTTTCGCACAGCGAAGAAAGAGAGGGGGCAAGGATCCAATCTCGAGCCTTCGCTATTTCGCCTCCGCCGTCGAAACCGCGTGGTCAGAGCACCGCGGCTGATCGTGGGTGGGCGTAGCGAAGCGTAGAGGGTTTCGGAATACATCAAAATCCTCGAGCAGGCGTTCTTCGCTCGCGGTCAGAGGCTCAGCCTGCCAACTTTGGAGCAAGGCGAGCATGCGGCGGTTGGCTCCGGAAACCGATCGCGGCGAAGCGGGCCCGGATTCCAGCGGTCCTGGCAGGAACGTGACGATGACACGCGCCTGCTCGACAGTCGGCGGCTCCTCGCGTAATTCGATGCGGCCGTCTCGAAAGACTCCTTCGACCGTCGTCAGCATCATGCTTCTCCTTGGCTCCGGCCGAGCTGTTATCTCCGCCCAACATGAATGCTTACCAGAGATGCGCTCTCGTGTCGAGTCCGGACGAGGGCATAACCCATAGGGTAGACTCGAATCTGACCTTTCCATGAGCGAAACCGCTGAGGACTCCGACCACGCCTACTTCCAGGCCGTCGAAGAGAGCTTCGTGGAGCTGCGGGGGGCGCCGCTGCTACTCTCTCCGGCGGACTGGCAGGTGGCCAGCCGCTGGCACCGGGAGGGCATTCCTCTCGAGCTGGTGAGGCGGACGCTCGCGGAGGTGTTCGCCCGCCGCAAGGAGCGCGGCGCCAAGGGGAGGATCTCCAGCCTGCGCTACTGTGCCCCTGCCGTAGAGGTCGCCTGGTCCGAGGTGCGTGAGCTCACCGCGCCCGGCCGCCGCGCCGAGGCTCCGGCGCTCGAAGCCCCGCCTCGCCTCGCCGCACTCGCCGCCTCTCTGCCGGCGGACCTTCCGGACCGGGAAGCTCTCGCCGGCCGTATCGCCGCGCTCGACGGCGATCCGCAGGAGGTGGAGGAACGCCTCTCCGCGCTGGACCGGGAGATGCTCGAAGCCGCGGCGGCCGGCCTTGACGCCGGGATCCGTGCCGAAATCGATTCGGCGGTGGAGAGGACCTTGTCAGCGCTCGCCGGACGCTTGCCGGCGGAAGAGCTGGAGAGCTCCCGCGCCAGGCTGGCCCGGCAGGTCCTCCGCCGGCGCCTGGGCCTGCCGGTGCTATCGCTGTTCTCTCCGGAGGCGGAGCCGGAGTAAGCCCTGCAGCGGCAAGCCGAAAAGGACATAAAGGACGCTCGAGGACATCAAGGACAAGGGAAGGGCCCTTTCCTTTTTAGTCCTTTTAGTCCTTTTAGTCCTTTAGGTCCTTGAAGCTGGCCTCAACTGCTGCGCTCGTAAATCAGCTCAGGCAGGCAAAAAAAGTTGAGCGATGAGAGCCGGTTTTTCCGTCTTAAGAGGGCATGGACCTTCGCAACGCTCCCATGCTCCTGCCGGCCGCCGGCTTTGCGGCCGGCACCCTTCTGGCCTTTCAAGTCTCGTACCTGCCGGTCGCTCCCCTGGCCGTCCTGAGCCTTCTCTTCCTGGCGTTGGGACGGCGGACGGGAATCTGCCTTGCCTTTCTCGGCTTCGGGCTGCTCGCCGCGGCGGTTCGGCTCGACCTGCCTCAGCGCGCGACCGCTTCGGTGCGCCTGGAGAGCCCGGTGGAAGCGCTCGTGCGGGTGACGGGGCACTGGATCGCCGACGACGATGGCTGGTCGGTGCCGGCCAGGGTCCTGCGCCTGCGCCAGGGCAACGCCGTGGAGACGCCGCCGCTGGAGGCGATCCTCCATCTGCCCGATCCCGAGGCGCCGCCGCCATCCTTCGGCTCGACGCTGCGGGTCAAGGGGTATCTGACCCGCTCGCCGGGTTTCGCGAACCGCGTGCCGGTGCCTCCCGGAGGCTGGCGGCTGCGCGTGAAGAGCCGTCTCCTAATGGAGCTGGAGAGCCCGCCGGGAGCGGTGGCGCGACTCTCCGCCGCGCTCCGGCGCCGGGTAGAGAAGGCCTACGGGGCCGCCGGGCCGGAGAGCGAAGGCCGCCGTCAGGGCAAGGCGCTGGCACGGGCCCTCGTGCTGGGCGACGCGTCGGATTTTCCCCTGGAGTGGAAACGGGGGCTACGCGTCACGGGCGTGTATCACCTGATGTCCGTCTCGGGCGTGCACGTGGCATTGGTGGCCGGAGCGGTCTGGCTTCTCGGCGGCCGTCTTCCCCGTACCCTTCGGCTGGTCCTGATGCTGGCTTCGATCTTTTCCTACCTGCTGTTGGTGGGGCCCTTGCCGGCGCTGGTGCGCTCCGCCGTGATGGGCTCGCTCGGCGTCGCCGCCCTGCTCGCCGAGCGCCCGCCCGCCGCCGCCAACGCTCTCGGGTGGGCGGTGATCCTGCTCCTGCTGGACCATCCGCAGGCGGCGCTCTCGGTCGGCTTTCAACTGACGGTCTCCGCCACGGCGGGTCTCCTGCTGCTCGCGCCGCCGCTCGCCGAGCGTTGGCGGAGCCGCTTTGCGCCCTCCTGGCTCGTCGAGCCGGTCGCGGCGAGCGCCGGAGCGCAGCTTGCCACACTGCCCTGGGCTCTGCCCAAATTCCACTTGCTGTCGCCGCTCGCGCCGTGGCTCAATCTGCCGGCGGTTCCCTGGACGGGGCTGGCGCTGATCGCCTCGCTCGTCTGGACGGCCGCCGCGCTGCTCTCGCCTTCTCTGGCCGGCGCCCTGCTGCCCGTTCTCGACTGGCTGGCGGCGCCGTTCTCCTGGCCGTCGCGAACGCCGCCCGAAGTCTGGTTCCCGTTGCCGGCCGTTCTCTCGCCCCTATGGGCCTGGCTGCTGGCAGGGTCGCTCGGGACGTTGCTCTTTCTCCCGGCCCGGCGGGCCTTGGCGATTCTCATCACTGG
The DNA here is from genome assembly GCA_963778565.1 of Thermoanaerobaculaceae bacterium. Taxonomy (GTDB): domain Bacteria; phylum Acidobacteriota; class Thermoanaerobaculia; order Multivoradales; family UBA5704; genus DATARR01. The sequence goes on from CAVZUZ010000013.1 coordinate 256,054, forward strand.
CGCCGCCTGTCTGGCCGTCTTCGCCGGCGTGGGCCGGCCGGAGCCCGGCCGGCCCGATCCCGAGCTGGTGATGATCGACGTGGGACAGGGCGACTCCATCCTGCTGCGCGACGGCGGGCGGGCGATTCTGGTGGACGGCGGCGGCTGGGCCACAGGCGATCTCGGCGGCCGGGTCCTGCTGCCGGCCTTGCTGGGGGAAGGCGTGCGCCGGCTGGACGCCCTCGTCATGACCCATCCCGACCGGGATCATTGCGGCGGGCTGGTGGACATCGCCGCCTATCTCGCCGTAGACGAGGTATGGACCGCTCCGGGCTGGGACCTCTCCGGCTGCGCCGGCAGGCTGCTGGAGATTCCCGGAGCCCGCAAGCGCTTCCTTGGGAAGGGCAGCAGGATCGCGCTTGGCCGCTGGCGCCTCGCGGTCCTGCACCCCGAGGCCGATGACGACCATGGCGAGGTCAACGAGCGCTCCCTGGTACTCCTCGCCGAGGTCTACGGCCGGCGTGTCCTGCTCACCGGGGACATCGAGAGGTGGGCCGAGCACCGCCTGGCCGGCTGCTGCGCACCGGACCTGCGGGCGGACGTCCTCAAAGTTGCCCATCATGGAAGCCGGACCTCGTCCACGGAGACTTTCCTGGAGGCCGCCTCGCCGCGGCTGGCGTTGATCTCGGTGGGCGTCAACAATCCCTATTACCATCCCTCGCCCGACGTCGTGGAGCGCCTCCAGGATCACGGCGCCCGCGTACTGCGCACGGATTTGAGCGGCGAGGTCGTGCTGCGGTTCCGGGAGGACGGGCGGATGAGGATCGAGACGCCGGGGGCGCCGCGGTAGGCCCTCACCCCTGGCCCCTCTCCCGCGCCCTCCCTTCCCACCTCACCGGGAGAGGGGGAAACAGATTTCTCTTCCTGGGGGCGGGAGAGGAGGGCCGGGAAGGGGAGGGGAACACGGACGAGCACGGACGGAAACGGACGAACACCGACAGCGGTTTTTCTCCCCCTCTCCCGGTGAGGTGGGAAGGGAGGGGGCGGGAGAGGGGGCCGGGGGGTGAGGGTTCGGGCGGGCGGTGAGGTTACTCTTAGAGCATGCAACCCGTTCTCGCCATTCTCGGCGCCACAGCCACCGGCAAGAGCGCGCTGGGGATGGCGCTCGCCGAGAGGCTCGGCGGCGAGATCGTCAGCGCCGACGCCCTGCAGGTCTACCGCGGGTTTGACATCGGCACCGCCAAGCCGGGCGCCGCCGACCGCGAGCGGGTGCCGCACCACCTGATCGACGTCCTGGAGCCGCATGAAACCTATTCGGCCGGGGAGTTCGCGCGCCGGGCACGGGAGGCCATCGCCGGCATCCAGGAGCGGGGAAGGGTGCCGATCGTCGTCGGCGGCAGCGGGCTCTATCTGCGGGCGCTGTTCGCAGGGATCAGTCCGGTCCCGCCGGGCGATCGCGAGGTGCGGCGCGAGCTGCGCGCCAGGATGCAAGCCGAGGGGCTTCAGTCCCTCCAGGAGGAGCTGGCGCGCCGGGACCCGAAGACGGCGGCCCGCTTGTCGGCCGGAGACAGCCAGCGCGTGCTGCGCGCTCTGGAGGTCGCGCTCGTCTCGGGCCGGCCGCTCTCCTCGTGGATCGAGGAGCAACCCTTTGGGATTCAGGGTATTGCAGCCACCCGTATTGGATTGACGCTTCCGCGTACAGTCTTATACGATCAAATCTCAGGCCGCGTGGCCCGGATGATGGAAGCCGGCTGGAGGGAAGAGGTCGCCGAACTGCTTCGGCAGGGTCTTTCCCCGCATCTTCCGGCATTCCAGGCCATCGGATATCGTCAGCTCGTCCGTTACCTGGAAGGGGAGGGGTCTCTCGAGCAGGCGGTCGCCGAGATCGTCAGGGAGACTCGGCGCTTCGCCAAACGCCAGGAGACCTGGTTTCGGAAAGAGCCGGATGTGACCTGGTTTTCAGGTCAGGAACTAGAACGGCAGATTCCGGGGGTACTTGATTATGCCAAGCACAGGGGTTCCGGGTGGGCGTATGGCTAAGCACAACATCAATATCCAGGATGGATATCTCTTCCAGAGCCTCAAGGAAGGGCAGACCATGTATCTCGAGCTGGTGACCGGCCGCCATCTGCTGGGGCGTCTCAAGCGCTTCGATCGCTTTGCCGTGGTGCTCGAGAGCGAAGGCAAGGAAATCCTCATCTACAAGCATGCCATCGCCACCATCGCCGCGGCGCCTCCCGCATCCTGAAGTCCGGCGCCATGGACGCCCGACCGTCGCGGCTGCAATTCTGGTCGTCCTTCTGGCAGCGAGTCTCGCCTGTAAATCGGCGCCGCCTCCGTCGCCCGTCCGTCCTCCCGTCGACGAGCCCAAGCCCCTCGCCCTGGAGCCGGCGGACCGCCCGTACCTGATCGATCCGCTGGAGGGCTATCCCCGGACCGTGGCTCCCGAGGTCCGGGACCGCCTGCTCGACGTCTGGCGTGGACTTCTGCAGGAGGGGGACACCGAAGGAGCCGGCAGGGCGGCCGCCGAGATGCTGGTCGAGGACTCCGAGCTCCTGCCGGCGCAGGTGCTGGCCGCCCAGATCGATTTCGCCGCCGGGAACGACCGCGGCGTCGTCGAGCGCCTTCTGCCGGTGGGCGACGCGCTGCCGACCTACAAGGCGAGCCAGTTGCTGATCGGCCGCTCGGCCGAGCGCTTGGGGGACCTTCCCCTGGCCTACGCAGCCTACCGTGCCGTTGCCGCTCGCAGCCCGCTGGCCCTGAAGCGCGCCGGCGAGCTCCATTCCCGGGCCCTGGAGATCGTTTCCAACCGCCTGGACGAGGCGCTGCGGGACCGGCGATTCGAGGACGCGGACAAGCAGCTCGCCCTCCTGCGCAACTGGGCCCCGGCGGAGAGCCTGACGCTGGAGGCGGCGCGGAAGGTGGCGCTGGCGCGCGGCGATCGAAAAGCCGAGCTCGGCGCCGTCAAGGAGCTCTCGTCGAGGCGGCCGGAGGACCGTGCGCTGCGGGAGCGCCGCGCCGAGCTGGAGCTCGAGATCGGCGATCCCAGCGCCGGGCTGAAGATCATCGAGGATCTCGCCGCCCGGAACCCCAGGGACCCCGGTCTGGCCGGCAAGCTGGAGGCGGCGAAGTTCCGCTGGCGGCTCTCGCAGCTCCCGCAGAGCGTTCAGGGGGTGGCCGCCAAACCCGAGCTGACCAAGGCGGACCTGGCCGTCCTTCTCTACTGGCTGGTGCCCGACGTGCGCAACAGCCGGCCGACGGCCGGACGGATCGCCACGGACGTGCTCGACAGCCCTCACCAGGAGGAGATCGTCCGGGTGGTCAATCTCGGCTTGATGGAGGTGGATCCCACGCTGCATCGCTTCTCGCCCGGGGCGCCGGTGCGGCGCGGCGCCGCGCTGCGGGTGGTGCTCCGCGCCCTGGACCGCTTCGCCCATGCGGCCTGCGCCGGCGCGGTGAACGCCTGCCAGGCCGCCATGGCCTGCGGGCTCCTGGTATCAGAGGGGGACTGCCAGCCCACCGCGCAGCTCTCCGGTGCCGAAGGCGTCGAGATCATCCGCCGCAGCCTCAAGCTCCTGGGCGGACCATGACCTTCACCGTTCCGAACCTGATCTCCCTGCTGCGCCTGGGGCTGGTGCCCCTGTTCATTCACGCCATGGTCAACGGCAACTGGCGCCGCGCCCTGCTGATCTTCCTGATCGCCAGCGTCTCGGACGGGCTCGACGGCCTCATCGCCCGCTTCTGGCACCAGCAATCCCTGCTGGGTGCCTACCTCGACCCGCTCGCCGACAAGCTCCTGCTCACCTCCGCCTATGTCGTGCTGTCGATCCCGAGCCTCAATCGCGGTGCGGAGATCCCTCTCTGGGTCACGCTCCTGGTCGTTGCGCGCGACGTGCTGATCGTCGTCATGTCCCTGGTGTTCTACCTCGCGGCCGGTATCCGCAAGTTTCCGCCCACGGCGTTGAGCAAGGTGAACACCACCTTCCAGCTCGTGGCGGTGATCCTGGTGCTGATCTCCGGCACGCTCCCCGAACGGGAGCTCGTCAAGCTGGTGGCGGACACGACGCTCCTCCTCGTCGCCTGCCTGACGGTCGCCTCCAGCTTGGACTACATCCACCGTTTCGGCAGACTGGGGCAGGAAGAGGGGTAGAGGTGGTTCAGCTTGCTCGTGGACTACCCCGGTCCTGCCCTCCGAAGCCTCACCCCCCAGCCCCCTCTCCCTGACAGGAGAGGGGGAGGAACACATCTGTCTTTCTTGTTGTTCTCCCCCTCTCCGGTTACGGAGAGGGGGCTGGGGGGTGAGGCTCGGAGGGCAGGACCGTACGCAGTCTGCAGGCAAACTGGATCACTACGGAAGGGACTGATCCGGAACGCCATCGGCGTCTGATAAGATAGCGGAAGCACGCCGACGCCCCGCGATGTCCGACTTCGTCCATCTCCACCTCCATAGCCAGTTCAGCCTCCTCGACGGCGCCAACCGCCTCGACGACGTGATCAAGGCGGCCGCCGAGGCCGGCATGCCGGCGATGGCGCTGACCGACCATGGCAACATGTTCGGGGCGATCGAGTTCTACAACAAGGCGAAAGCGGCGGGGGTCAAGCCGATCGTCGGTATGGAGGCCTACGTCGCGCAGGGAAGCCGGCTGGACCGCACGCCGGGGCGGGGGAGCAGCAATCATCTGGTGCTGCTGGCCCGCGACGAGACCGGCTATCGCAACCTCCTCAAGCTCACCTCCAACTCCTTTCTCGAGGGGTTCTACTACAAGCCCCGCATCGACAAGGAGATCCTGCGCCGGCACAGCGAGGGGCTGATCGGCCTTTCCGCCTGCCTCAAGGGGGAGATCAACGAGCTGATCGTCGCCACCCGCGAGCGCGAGGCCGAGGGCGCGGCGCGGGAGTTCCTGGAGATCTTCGGCGAAGGTAACTTCTACCTCGAGATGCAGGATCACGGCATCCCGGAGCAGCGGCTCGCCAACGACGTGGTGCGGCGCATCTCCCAGCGCACCGGGATCCCCCTGGTGATCACCAACGACTGCCACTACCTGCGGCAGGACGACGCCTTCGCCCACGACGTGCTGCTCTGCATCGGCACCCAGAAGACCTTCTCCGACGCCGACCGGCTGCGCTACGCCTCGGAGAGCTTCTATCTCAAGTCGGCCGAGGAGATGCACCGGCTCTTCCCCGATGACCACCAGGCCATCGAGAACACGCTGGCCATCGCCGAGCGGTGCGACCTGGTGATCCCCACCGGGAGCTTCCACCTGCCGGAGTTCCCGGTGCCGCAGGGCTACAGCCTCCAGAGCTACTTCGAGAAGGTGGCCCGCGAGGGCCTGGAGGAGCGCTTCGTCGAGCTGCGCCGGCGCCGCGGGCAGGGGCTCGTCCGCCATCCCGACGAGGCCTATCGCACGCGGCTGGAGTACGAGATCCAGGTCATCGAGAAGATGGGCTTCCCGGGCTACTTCCTGGTGGTCTGGGACTTCATCCGCCACGCCCGGGAGCACGACATCCCGGTCGGCCCGGGCCGCGGCTCGGCGGCGGGCTCCGTCGTGGCCTACGCGCTGCGCATCACCGACATCGATCCGCTGCAGTACGACCTGCTGTTCGAGCGCTTCCTCAATCCCGATCGCATCAGCATGCCGGACATCGACATCGACTTCTGCATGCGCCGCCGGGGCGAGGTCATCCATTACGTCGGCGAGAAGTACGGCCGCGACCGGGTGGCGCAGATCATCACCTTCGGGACCCTCGCCGCCAAGGCGGTGATCCGCGACGTCGGCCGCGTCATGGGCATCCCCTACGCCAAGGTGGACCGCATCGCCAAGATGATCCCGGACATGACGAAGTCGCTGGCGGCGGTGGCGAAGGACGAGCCGCTGGCGCAGCGAGATCGCCAGGGACCCGGAGGTGCGGCAGATCGTCGAGGTCGGCAGCCGCCTGGAGGGGCTCACCCGCCACGCCTCGGTGCACGCCGCCGGCGTCGTCATCACGCCGCGGCCACTCGACGAGCTCGTCCCGCTCTACAAGGTCACCAAGGGGGACGAAGAGCAGGTCATGACCCAGTGGGACATGAACGTCATCGAGAGCCTCGGGCTCCTGAAGATGGACTTCCTGGGCCTGCGCACCCTCACCGTGCTCGACGACGCGGTGAAGATCCTGCGCCACCAGGGAATCGATCTCGATCTCGACGAGCTGCCGCTCGACGATCCCGAGATCTTCCGCATCTTCTGCGAGGGACGCACCGAGCGGCATCTTCCAGTTCGAATCGCGGGGTATGACGGACCTGCTGCGGCGGGTCAAGCCCTCGCGTTTCGACGAGCTCGCCGCCTTGAACGCGCTCTACCGGCCGGGCGCCCTGGTCGGCATGATCGACGAGTACATCCAGCGCAAGCAGGGCAAGAGGTTCTCCTATCCCGCTCCCGAGATGCAGCCGATCCTGGAGGAGACCTACGGCGTCATCGTCTACCAGGAGCAGGTGATGCTGATCGCCGTGGAGGTGGCCGGCTTCAGCATGGCCGAGGCGGACATGCTGCGCAAGGCCATGGGCAAGAAGAAGGCCGACGTCATGGCCAAGATGAAGGAGAAGTTCGTCGACGGCGCCGCCGGCCGCGGCATGCCGCGCGCCAAGGCCGCGGATCTGTGGGACCAGATCGAGCCCTTCGCCGGCTACGGTTTCAACAAGAGCCACAGCGTCGCCTACGCCATCCTGGCCTACAAGACCGCCTACCTGAAGGCCCACCACCCGGTGGCCTTCATGGCGGCGATGCTCAATTGCGAGCTCTCCTCCTCCGACGGCATCGCCAAGTACACGGCCGAATGCCGCAACATGGGCGTCGAGCTGCCTGCCGCCCGACATCAACGAGAGCGGCTACATGTTCACGGTCGTCGGCGACCGCATCCGCTACGGGCTCGGCGCGGTCAAGGGAGTGGGCGAGAGCGCCATCGAGTCCGTGCTGGCGGCGCGCCAGCGCGCTGGCCGCTTCCGCGGTCTCGTCCATCTCGCCACCGAGGTGGACCTGCGCACGGTCAATCGCAAGGTTTTCGAGTGCCTCGTCAAGGCCGGTGCGTTCGACAGCCTGTGCGCCAACCGGGCGGCGCTGTGGAGCGCGCTCGACCGCATGCTGGATCATGCCCAGAAGCGGCGCCAGGAGCGCGACGTCGGACAGGGGAGCTTCTTCGACGCCGTGCTGCCCGCCCGCGAGCCGGAGCCGGACCTCTCGGTCAAGCCCTGGCCGGAGCGTGAGCGGCTGCGCTACGAGAAGGAGGCCCTCGGCTACTTCCTCACCGGCAACCCGCTCCTGGAGCACCAGGAGGCGCTGGAGCGGCTCGTCACCCACACCACCGCCGCCCTGCGCGAGGGCGGTGCCGAAGGCACGGTGATCGTCGGTGGCATGGTGAGCGGCCTGTCACGAACCAAGATCAAGAGCGGCGCCAACGCCGGCCGCTTCATGGGCCGCTTCGTGCTGGAGGACTTCGAAGGCAACCTGCCGGTGACCCTGTTCGCCAACCAGCTCCAGCAGTTCGGCCACCTGCTGGCCGACGAGGCCGTGGTGTTGGTCAAGGGTCAGGTCCGCGAGCGGGGAACCGACGTGGAGCTGACCGTGGAGGAGATCACTCCCCTCGACAAGCTGGCTGCCCGGCCCTTGGCCGGAATCGACTTGATGCTCGACCCTTCGGTATCCCAGACCCAGATCCTGAAGCTGCGCGACCTGCTGACCGAGCACCCGGGAGAGGTGCCGGTCACCTTGAAGCTGCAGCTCCCCGACCGTGTCGTACCGATCGGACTCCAGGAGAGCTACAAGGTCCAGATCGACCCCGGTCTGGTCTCCTCGATCGAAGGGCTCCTCGGCGAAGGGAGCGTGCGCGAGCGGCATCAGACAGCTTGAATGCCGTAGCCTCTATTTCCGACCCCCGCCAATAGAACGGTCTTCGTGCTTCCGGAGCGTAGGAAAAGTAGGGCTCACGAGAGGATGGATCTGGCGTCGCGCATAATGTCATCGCCGGAAACGGCGCGAGAGGGATCTTCATCGAGCGCCCGATCCCGGCGGTCCGCCTCCTGAAGCCAGAAGAGTCGCGATTTCATTTTCCGAGAGGGTTTCCAGGCTTTCTAGGAGCCGTTGCGCCAGCCGGGCCCGGTCTTTGGGGGCGAAGCTCGAGGAGCTGGGCTTCCAAATCTGCGACAGTCATACGCCGTCCTCCCTGGAAAGTATAGCGGACCGGACCGGCGGAACGAACCAATCCGGTCCTGACGGCTTGTTACAGCTTCGGAGGCGGGGCGACGGAGAAGATCTCGATCTTGGATCCTTGGCCTCGTCGCAGATGGGGGTGGTGCGGGTGGCGTCAAGGCTCTCGCGAAATGCGGAACAAAGATCATTCTTCTTGGCTGAAACAAATGAGCCTCGCCAGCGCCTAATCCTTCCGAGCAGGGTCCACACGCACCGGGCGTCGCTCGCCCGGCCATCGCGAGACCAAGGCTCGAAAGGAGGATTTATGTCGTACAGAATCAGGTTGTGGTTCCTGGGAGTCCTGGGACCTCTTGCGCTCGGCCTGGGCGCCTGTTGCAGCCCCGGGTTGATCGGGTCGCTTCCCGTGACTTCGCATCCGCAGGAAACGTCGATGTGGTGCTGGGCCGCCAGCGGGCAGATGGTGATGGATTACCTCGGCAACAACGTGGCGCAGTGCACGCAGGCCAACAACCGGTTTGGACGGACCGATTGCCCCTGCGCACAGTGCACGAACCCGATCCCCAATCCCCCCTGCGTCATCGGCGGCTGGCCCGAGTTCGACAAGTACGGCTTCACGTTCAAACGCACGAGCGACACCGCACTGTCTTTCGCAACCATGCGGACGGAGATTTCGCAGAACAGCAAGTGCGGCAAGCGGCCGGTGGCCTACTCCTGGCATTGGAACGGTGGGGGAGGCCACATGATGGTCGCCACTGGCTACGTAACGGTGTCCGGCACCGACTATGTCGCGATCACCGATCCCTGGGCTCCCTGTACCGGCGACTCTCGGATCCTCACGTATTCGGCGTACGTGAGCGGCCCGGGCTACACCCACTGGGATGACTTCTATGAAGTCCGCAAGAAGTGACCAAGCGGCGAGGAGAGACGACGATGAAAACCAAGATGACGATCTACGTGTTGGCGGCCTCGTTGACCGCGGGGCTCGCGATGGCTCAGCAAAGACCCTATGAATCCGAATCCTCGGCAGGCGAGACCGCCAGGGAGGCCCTAAAGACCCTGACCGTGCTCGTCACTCGTGAGAATTACCGGGCTTTGGGGTTCGATAATCTCCAGGAGGTCCGCTCGGCGACGTTGGGCACGCCGATCCGGCAATTCATGATCCGCCTGGACGAGCTCCAAAAATACGACTCGGGCACGGATCCCGCCCGGCTCCTGCATAGCACGGAAACTCTCACCTATCCGGTGAAGGTCCAGGACCGTACGAAATCTTCGTTGACCGTGAGGAATCAGAACGGGCGCTGGGAGTCGGAATCCTTCGGTGGCCCCAGCTATGCGCGGCTGCTCACCGAGACACGGGACCGCTTGGCCGCGGATGGCTCCTCCGAGCTTTTCGAGGTCCGGGTGCCCGCCCTCAACTTGGCCTTCGTCGGACAGCAGAGGGGCGGACAGCTTTTCCTGGCACCGATTCAGGACGAGCCTCGCTTCAAACTCGAGCGAGGCAAAACGCTTCCGGCCCAAGAGGTGCTGCAGGCCCTACAGCCCGCCGCGCGGGAGCATAACGGATTACCGACCTGAGCCACGAGGATCGCTGCCAACAGGAGGCCCCCGATCCACGGTAGCCCGGCGATTCAGCGCCGGGCTACCGCATTACGGCAGGAAGGTGACGAGTCGTCGTGCTTATAGTTGTGGCGAGCGAGCGCCACCCGGCGCCACGGCCAGAATCCTCTCGATCTTCTTAGGATCATCCGGCAGCAGTCCGGAAGCAGGCAGCCGGGGGACCAGTCGGACCCAGCGCTCCTCGCGGGCGAAGACGTCGCGGAAGATCGCGAGCGCCTTCTCCTCCTGTCCGGCCACGAACAGGGTCACGGCCTGCCAGAAGGGGAGCTCCACGATGCCCGGTGCGAGCTCGCTGGCGCGCGTGTAGTGGCGCACCGACGCCGGAATGTCGTTCTTCGCGACCGCCTCGTCCCCCTGGTTCATCTCCTCGTAGGCACGGTGGAGATCGAGGAGGCGCCGCAACTCCGTCAAGGGCGCAGGGTGGTCGTCCACTCGCAGGTCCACCAGCTTGTCCCGCCAGGGCTCGCCGGTGGGCTTGCCGCGGACGACCACCAGGGCCGCGCTCTGCCGGCCGCGGATGTCTCCGCCCTCGGTTTCCGCAGCCTCCAGGGCGGCGAGCATGCGCTCCGCGAGATCTCCCTTGGCCGCCTCGAAGGCGCGCGCCATGGCCGGCCAGACGGTGGGCCGGTCCATGAGGTTGGCTTGCACCGAGAAACCCGCGCCGGTCTGATGGCCGGCGGCGGCGATGCATTTCGGTCCGGTCCAGACGGCGGCCCGACCCTCGCGGTCCACCATGGCCACCTGCCGCACGTCCTTTTGCGGGTCCTCGGCGAGCAGCAGGCCGAGCGCCTCCTGCGCCGACTTGCCCCCCTTCATGAGCTGCAGCCCTCGCGGGCCGTAGTCCACCTTGACGAACGACTGCGTCGCCACCGCTCCGACGCCTGCCTCGGCCCAGGGCACGGTCGGTCCCACCTGGAACCAGTGGCTCTGGACGGCCACGCCGAAATCGCCGGTGGCGGGATCGCGCGCCACGATGGAGTAGGTGTGGGCGAGGGGATCGCCGGCCAGCGCCGGCAAGGGAAATAGGACGGCAAGGACGAAGAGGACGGCGAAGCGCATCATCAGGACCTCCTGAATCGAGGAGAGCTTAGAGAGCGAGCCTTGCAGAAAAGGCGGGCGGGAGGCAAGCTCGTCGGCACTTCCAGGAAAGCTCTGGGCATGTCCGTCTATCTCTGTGTTCAGGAGTTACAGATCAATTTGGGAGGTTCTCATTATGTTCGAGCACGCAGATCCCGTAGGAAGAGACTTTCTATCAAGCCCAACGGTCGCGACGGTCTTTCGCGCGAAGATGCGGGGGGCATACGAGAGATTTGCCCGTCGCCCCAATTCGGCCTTGACATGGCTTGAGGCGTTTGGGAGCCTGGCCGGAGGGCAAGTCCCACAGACGGTACCTGTGGATTGGCTGGCGTTTCCGCTTCTGGCCACGGGCTCCGACGCCGATATCGATCGGGATCGGTTCAGGAAACAGGATGAATACGTAGAGTGGCGGACGGAGGCGGCGAACGGTGCGTTGTCCCGGATCACTTTCACCACCGAGTTTCCAGAGTACTTCGAGGCATTCGCCGAGGTTGGATCCGCTTTTCTGATCGATGCCGTAAAGGACTCCATTCCTGCGGCCAACCCTACCTTGCAGGAGCTGTTCGGTCCCGGTGAAGATCCGGACGCTCTGGTGGAGGTGGCTCGGGCGAACAGATTTCGCAGGCACCTTCAAGACAATCCCTGGAACAACGGCAGCAAGGGGATTCTGTGCTTGACCCAGCAATTCAACACTCTCGGGGCGCTTTTCAATCTGGTGACAGAGTGCGGAGTCCGGAAGACCCAGGGATCGCCCGAGGATACGTGCGCGTTGGTCGGCGGTGCGTGCGGGGATGGCCGCAGCTCCGATCCCAACATCTGCGCTGAGGCTCAGCGCGCGGTCCGGAACAACTTGGCCATTACCTTGCGGGACCCGGCGGGCGTTCGCATTTTGCGGCTAGAGGGTGTATGGCGCTTGGAGGGCCAGCAGATCGACATCAATGATCCATCCCAGAATCAAGGTCTGTGGGAGGTCAACAGGAATGGCCGCCGGGGTGTTCTCTCGGTGGTGGACGAACTTACTTTAGATGGTAGTGCGATCAAATCCGGTGCGCAAGTGTCACGCAAGCTGCGGGTAGTGGCCGAACTGCTGGCAGCTCCGGAATCTACCCTCCCGGACTGGGCTAGGCTCGGGAATGAGCTGGTTTCCCGGGGGCCCGAGGACTGAAGCCGACTTCGACGATCGTGGGTTTGTCTTTCTCACAGGAGCGAGATCGAATGCGAGCTCATCGATGGGTCGGAACGGTGATGATCTTGTCCGCCGCCGTTTCTGCCGCTCAGAATAGTCCACTTCAGTGGAGTCAGAACCGAGATGGTGCTCCGGCCGACGCACTGTCGGCAGCCGACTTCGCTTCCCTTGGCGATCCCCTCTTCAATCTGGTGTTGAGGGACAAAGCCCATTTGGTGAAGCTGTCGGAAATCGAACAGGCGATACAGCCGGATTCTACCAAGCGGCGATTGTTCGTAGTTTCCGAGCGTATCGTCAGCGATGCCCAAACCAGCGGCCGGCGAGCGGTGCTTGCGTTCGTCGGGGCCAACGGCGGAGAGGAGCTCCAGGGCAATGTCATGCTGTCGTTCAGCTTCGGCCCGAACGGTCCATCAGAGCTGGTCGACATTGAAGCTTGGGGATGGGACAGCCACCGCCGCCGATACAACTACTACAAGCTCGACCGCACCGGGATTCAGCCGGCGCAGCGGGTCTGGAAGTTTCGGGGTTCCTCTGAACGGGCCGACCTCCTTCAGCCGTCCGAGCGGGAGGGTACCTGCATGGGCTGCCACGTGAATGGAGCGCCGGTCATGAAGGAAATGTTCTTGCCATGGAACAACTGGCATGGTTCCTTCAAGGCCGAGTATCTCGTGGACGGCAGTGGTCATCCCGCCCCATGGCCGACTGCGGCCACGACGCGGTTCAAGACGTCGTTGGATATTGCCGAGCGCTTCGAGACGGATTTCATGATTCCCTCGATCAAGCGCTTCAACTCGGCGCGCCTGAATTCCGCCTTGAAGAGGAGCAACCAAACCGGCGACCGGCTCGTCGAACCGAGCGGCCGCATGACTGCGGTCGAGGGCCAGCGGCTGCTACGGCCGCTTTTCGAGACCACCGAGGTGAACCTCATCTCATCACGAGACAAGTCGGGTCGGCATCCTCTGGGCTCGCCGACCGATTTCGTCCCGTCCCTGAGAGTTCGCATCCCGGACAACCTCTTCCTGAACACCCATCTGATCGCCGGGGGTGGCACACCCGGCTATCTAGGGCTCCAACTTCCGGAGGCGGCGGAGTTCCGACCGTTCGCCGCTCTGACTCAGCAGGAGAACAGCGATCTGCTGGAGATGTTTCAGGTGACTTTCAACATTGCTCGCGGGGATGCCAATTTCGCCTGGTTCGGCCCCGAGCCCAGCCTGATCGACAACGATTTGGCCGACCAATTGCTCCGCAGCGGAGTAGTGACTCCACACTTTCTGGCGGCTGTCCTGGCGATCGATTTGGAGAGCCCTGTGTTCTCGGAAAAGCGGGCCTCGCTACTGAAGTACATTCCGGCCAAGTTCGAGTTCAAACCCCTTCCCGCCGGGGCCGACCCGAACACCTTGCCACGCGATTCGGCGCAGGATCTCCTGACCCAGGCTGTCGTCAATGCTATCGCGGAGGACAGTCCGGGACCGGGTTCCGCTGCAGGCGGAGCTCCGCGCTCTGCTCGAATCTGCAGATGCCAGGCTCGAGCTGAGAGGTCGTATCCAACAGTACGCCGCCCGCGTGAGGCAACGACTTGCGAGCGACCAGCGGAGAGTGGAGCTCGAACGCTTATTCCGGATCCTGTTAGACCGCCGTGAGGCGATGTTGAGGCACCCCGTGTTGCGCCACCTCGACGAGACCGGAGGCCGATTGTTGCTGCCGCTGACCGCGGCGAGCTTCGATATGAATTGACCGCGGTCCCCTCTCATGCGCGTATGAAAGCGGGCGGGAGACAATGCGGATTCATCTTCGAGGCTAGAGCCTGACGGTGCGTTGAGGGCGCGCCGCCTGGAATTTCGGTCCGGGCTGAAGGCGGACGTATACTCGTGCATCATGCGAATCGAACTTCCGCGGATGGCCCTCGTGCTGCTTTTCCTCGCCTCTTCCTCCCTGGCGCAGACCGGCTCGGTCCCGCCGGTACCCGAGGCCCGTGCCATGGCGGCTGAGGCCGTCGCCGAAGGCCAGCGGCTCCTCGCCAAGCGGACTTCCGCCGACATCCTGGCCGCCCGCCAGCGTTTCGAGCGAGCCATCGCGACGGACGCGTCGTACGCGCCGGCTTTCGCGGGCCTGGCCGAAGTGCGCGCTCTCCTCTATGACTATGCCGGAGCCAAGGAGGCGGCGCAGCAGGCGCTGACCTTGGACGACGGCCTGCCGTCGGCCCACGCCGTGCTGGCGTTCGCGAGGCTGCACGCCGACTGGGATTGGGCCGGGGCCGAAGCCGGGTTCCGGCGCGCCCTGGAGCTGGATCCCGGGCGTGCCGCCACGCACCTCTGGCACGCGATCCTGCTCGAGGTGACCGGCCGCGCGGACGAGGCGGTGGCCGAGGCGCGCCGCGCCGTCGCGCTGGCGCCCGATCAGGTGAACGTCCGAGTCGGGCTCGGCTTCCGCCTCTTCTGGGCGGGCCGCTACGACGAGGCGATCAAGGAGCTGGAGGCCGCGCTGAAGATGGACCCGAGCTTCGGGACGGCCCACTACTTCATCGGCCGCGCCCGCATTCAGCAGCACCGCTTTCTCCCCACGCAGACCGCCTTCAACCGCGCCCGCCGGCTCTCGCCGAAGGATCCCAACCTGCTTTCGGCTCAGGGTTACCTCGACGCCCGCGCCGGCCGGCGCGATGCGGCCCTGCGGGTCCTCAAAGAGTTGGAAAGCCTCGCCGCCGACGATCAGCCGTTCGCCTCCCAGATCGCCGCCCTCAACGTGGCGCTGGGAGACAAGGACATCGCCCTCGAATGGCTGAAGCGTTCCTTCCTGGCGCACGAGGGTGCGCTGACCTGGATCAAGGTCGATCCGCGCTTCGAGGCCCTCCGTGGCGAGCCTCGGTTCAAAGAGATCGTGCGGAGGATGGGGCTTGAAACCGCCGCCGGTAGCAACGGACGGTCACAGTAAGATCGTGGGTCCTGGCCTGATGGATACTGCGTGCTCCCTGGTGGAAACGGGAGCCGACCCATTGAATCATGCCGCGTTTCTGCCCAGTCACCCGCTTCGACCTGGTACGAACGGTGCCTTCTTTGCTGGAAAAAAGGCTGAACCCATCAGGTCACGCTCCCGTTCCTGCTGGGTCACCGTCCGCGATCTGATGTGAACGGCGTTTTTCCGCTGGATCGCCAAGGTCGACCTACCGGGTCCAACACCGTTTTCACCAGGTTGACCACCGCGATCTACCGGGTTCGGCGCTGTTTCCACCAGGAACGCGAGCGTAATCACCAGGTCGGACTCCGTTTCAACCAGGTCATCCAGGACGACCTGATAGGGTCACACGAACAACGGCACGATCTCGAACCGTTCCACATCCACCAACCCCAAATCCGTCAGCTTCAGCGCCGGGATCACCTCCAGCGCCAGGAAGCTCATCGCCATGAAGGGATCGTGCAGCGTTGTCCCGAGGCCTCGGGCGGCGGCGAGGAGGCCGCGCATGTCGTCCCGCACCTCTTCGATGGGGCGGTCGGACATGAGGCCGGCAAGGGGGAGGGGAAGGAGCGCGAGCACGTTTTCGCCTTCGGCCGCGGCCAGTCCGCCGCCGGCCTTCGCCACGGCCAGTGCGGCGGTGCGCATGGAAACGTCGTCGGCTCCGATCACCACCAGGTTGTGATGGTCATGGGCCACGGTGCCCGCGATGGCGCCTCGCTTCAGGCCCAGGCCGCGGACGAAACCGAGGCCCATCCGGCCCGTGCCGCGATGCCGCTCGACGACGGCCATCTTGAGCAGGTCGCGGCCGGGGTCTGAGACGGCCTCGCCGTCGCGGAGAGCGGCGTCCATGACCAGACTCTCGGTGACGAGTTGGTTGGGAATGGCGCCGATCACGCGGACGCTGCCTCCCGCAGCGCGGATGGAGAAGTCGAGCCTCTCCGGGTCGATGTTGATCGTCGGCGGCAGGCTCCGGGGTGCTCGTCCGGTGCCGTCCTCGAGGAGCCGGCCGTCCCGCGCCACGAGCCGGCCGGCCCGGAAGACCATCTCGGCCCGCGGCGCCGCGAGATCACGAAACACCACGAGGTCGGCCCGGCGGCCCGGAGCGATGGCGCCGCGATCATGCAGACCATAGTGCTCCGCCGGGTTCAGGGTCGCCATGCGGATCGCCACGACGGGATCGACTCCCTCGGCGATCGCGATCCGGATCAGGTGGTCGATGGAGCCCTCTTCCAACAGGTCGGCGGGGTGGCGATCGTCCGTGCACAGGCAGAGCCGCCGCTCGGTGACAGGCAGGACGAGGGGGAGCAGGGCGCGGAGGTTGCGGGCGTTGGTGGCCTCCCGCAGGAAGATCGTGAGACCGGCGCGCAGCTTGCGGAGCGCTTCCTCGGCGGTCGTGCATTCGTGATCGTTGCCGATGCCCGCCGCCGCGTAGGCATTGAGCCGGTGGCCGGAGAGGCCGGGGCAGTGGCCGTCGATGGGCCGGCCGCGGAAGGCGCGGAGCTTGGCGAGAACGTCCTCGCTGCCGGCGATGACCCCGGGGTAGTTCATCACCTCGGCGAGACCCAGGACGCGCGGGTGGCCGAGCAGGGTGGCGAGATCGTCCGCCTCCAGTCCCGCCCCCGAGGTCTCCAGATGGGTGGCCGGCACGCAGGAGGGAGCGTTGACGAGGACGTCGAGCGGCGCGTCCTCGGATTCCTCCAGCATGAAGCGGATGCCGGCGAGCCCCAGGACGTTGGCGATCTCGTGCGGATCGGTGACGACCGTGGTCACGCCGCGCGGCACCACGGCGCGGGCGAACTCGGCCGGCGGCACCATGGAGCTTTCGATGTGGACGTGGGCGTCGAGGAATCCGGGAGAGACGAACCGCCCCTCCAGGTCGATCACCTCATGGGCGTCGTAGCCCGCGCCGAGGCCGGCGATCACTCCGCCGGCAATGGCGATGTCCGCGGGATGGACCTCACCCGAGAGCACGTTGACGAGCCCGGCGTTGCGCAGCAGCAGGTCCGCCGGCCGGTCGCCGCGGGCGACGGCCAGGATGTGGGGGAGCTCCATCGGTGGAGGATATCGCTTCGGACCCCGCGGAGAAACAACAGGCCCGCCGGGGCGTGGTCCCGGCGGCCGCGAAGATCACTCCGCCAAAACTTCAGGGCAACATCAATACCGGCTCTCGGCGCACTGCCCTTGGGGAAGTCGTCTCCTTCCCCGAAGAACCCGGGAGCCTGATGCTCCTGCGGGCGAAAGGACCAGCCCTCAGGTGAGCCGGCCTCCTGATCGAGGCCGGCTTTCCATGGGTGATGACGATTTGAGAACCTTCTACTATCGTGGGTGCGCAACCTCCGACGGACGGGACAAGTTGAGCGCCCGGCATAGAATCCAGGGGTGATGGAGCTGATCTCGACCCACATCGGCGCCGACTTCGACGCCTTCGCGTCGATGCTCGTGGCGCGCCGGCTCCATCCCGAGGCGGAGCTGTTCTTTCCCGGCTCGAGGGAGGGAACGGTGCGCCGGGCGATCGAGGCGCGGCGCATCGAGGTGCCCGAGCTACGCCAGAAGGATATCGATCCTGCGTCGTTGACTCGCGTCATCCTCTGCGACATTCGCCAGCGGGACCGCATCGGGATCGTCGCGGACTGGCTGGCGGAGAACCCGCGCATCGAGGTCTGGGCCTACGATCACCATCCCCCGACGCCCTCCGACCTGCCGCTGGCCGGCGGCATCGTCGACCCGGCGGTGGGATCGACCTCGGCGTTGATCGTGGAGGAGCTGCGCCGGCGCGGCTTCTCCTGTTCGCGGGAGGAGGCGGATCTCCTGCTGATGGGGATCTATGAGGACACCGGCTCGCTGACCTACGCCACCACCAGCGCGCGCGATCTGCGCGATCTGGAAGCCGCCGCCTGGCTGCTGGAGAAAGGTGGAGACCTCGAGGTGGTCCGCGCTTCGGTGGCCCGCCATCTCGATCCGGAGCGGCTCGACGTGCTCCACCGCATGACGCAACGGCTGGAGGTGCACCGCGTTCGCGGCCACCGCATCGGCATCGTCGAGGTCGAGCTGGGGAAGTACGTGGAGGAGCTGGCACCGCTCGTCTCCCGCTGCCTGGAGGTCTTCGAGCTGCCGCTGCTCTTCGCCCTGTTCGGTGAGGGGGATCGGGTGACCCTCATCGCCCGCGGCAACCTGGAGGGCTTCGATCTCGGGGAGGCCCTGGCGGAATTCGCCGGCGGCGGCGGGCATGCCACGGCAGCCTCGGCCCGGCTCAAGGACAGGACCGTGCTGGAGGCCCGCGAGCGGCTGCTCGATTTCCTCCAGCGGGTTCTGCCGCCGGCGGCCCGCGCCCGGGATCTGATGATCGCTCCTTTCCACGTCCTGCAGGCCGGCACCTCGGTGGACGAGGCCAAGGCCGGGCTCAATACCCGCCGCATCAACGCCGCGCCCGTCGAGCGGGACGGCAGGATCGTGGGCACCGTTTCGCGGCAGATCCTGGATGCGGCGATCCAGCACGGCCTGGGAGCCCGGGACGTGGCGGCGGTGATGTCTCCGGAGCTGGTGTGGGTGGATCCCGACGCTCCGGCGGAGGAGGTGCGGGAGCGCATGCTCGCCCGCCATCCCCGCTTCGTGCTGGTGGGAGATCCGCCGGCGGGGCGGCCGCTCGGCCTGGTGACGCGGATGCAACTCCTGCGGCATCTGCACGGCCAGCTCTCCGACTTCGACGAGCGCATCGACCGGCGGACGGAGCAGCAGCGCGAGAGGCGGGAACACATCGCCCGTCTGCTGGAGAAGCGGCTGCCGCCGTCGCTCGCCTCGCGCATCGCCGCCATCGCCGCCGTCTCGCGCCAGAGCGGCATCCCGGTTTATCTCGTCGGCGGCTTCGTGCGCGATCTGCTGTTGGAGCGCGAGAACCGGGACCTCGACCTGGTCGTGGAGGGAGACGGGCTGGATTTCGCCGCCCGCCTGGCCGAGGCCGTCGGCGGCCGGGCGAGGGCGCACCACGCTTTCTTGACGGCGGTGGTGGTCGACCGCGAGGGCTTCCACGTCGACGTCGCGACGGCGCGCAGCGAGTTCTATCGCGCTCCGGCGGCCCTGCCCGAAGTCCAGACCTCGGCCCTGCGCCAGGACCTCTTCCGGCGCGACTTCACCATCAACACCCTGGCGATCCGTCTGGGTCCGGAGCCGAAGCCCGAGCTGATCGACTACTTCGGCGGCCGGCGGGACCTCAGGGACAAGACGCTCCGGGTTCTGCACAGCCTGTCGTTCATCGACGATCCGACGCGCATCCTGCGGGCGGTGCGCCTGGAGCTGCGGCTCGGGTTTCGGATCTCGCCCGAGACCCTGCACCTTGCCGAGGTGGCCCTGACCGAGGGCGTGTTCGATCACCTCTCGGGCTCGCGGTTGCGGGAGGAGCTGGCGATGCTGCTGGACGATCCGGCGCTGGCCTTGCGCGGTATCGACCGGCTGGCCGAGCTCGGCGTGCTCCGCGCCCTCGATCCGCGGCTCGAGCTGGACGAGGTCGTGCGCGGCAGGTTGCGCGAGGCGCGGGCGGCCCACGACTGGTACCGCCTGGAGGGGATCTCCGATCCGCCCGTCGAGGCCTGGCGGCTGCTGCTGATGGCGCTGGCGGCTGAATTCGCGCCCGAGGACCTGGACCGGTTCGCCGGCCGCTTGATGCTCGTGGGCGCGGACCGGCGCGTGCTGACCGGTTTTCCGGCCCGTCTCGCCGCCGCCCGTGCCGTTCTCCACGGGGGGGATCATCCGGTGCCGCCGCATCGGATCGTCGAGGCGCTGGAGCCCCTGAGCGGCGAGGATCTGCTCCTCCTGATGGCGGAGGGGGACGAGACGATCCGCGGCTGGGTCCGCCGCTACCTGACCGAGCTGCGATGCCTGCGGCTCGGCATCCGCGGCGCGGACCTGCTGGCGGCGGGCGTGCCTCGCGGTCCTCAGGTCGGCGAAGCCCTCCGCGCCACCCTGAAGGCTCGGCTCGACGGCCGGATCGGCGGCGACGAAGAGCTGAGCTATGCGCTGGCGTTCCTGGAGCCGCCCGGCGCTTCCGCACCGGGCTAATGAAACGTCGCCCTGAGGGCGATTGGGCTGGGCTCGCAGCGTCTCGTCGCTTCAGAGAAGCGACGTCTCGCTAGCCCGGTGCGGAAGCGCCGGGCGTCGCGCGATACCGCCGGTTTGATCGCCAACCGCGCTCAAGGCAGAATCTTCGATAAGATAGAATCATCGGAAAGGTTTCGGAGCCGGACCTCGGAGTGCGCAGCCACTCCGTTCGGCGGTGCAGGTTGCCATGACGATCTCAGTCATCATTCCGGTCCTCAATGAGTCCGCGCATCTGGCGCGGACGCTGGCGGCCCTTCAGACTCTCCCAGGGGAAGCTCGAAATCCTGGTGATCGACGGCGGCAGCGACGACGACACGGTGGAGATCGCCCGCCGCATGGGTGTGACCGTGGCCAGCGCGCCGAAGGGGCGGGCGTCGCAGATGAACCACGGCGCCTCCCTGGCCCGCGGCGACGTCTTTCTCTTTCTCCACGCCGATACTCTCCTTCCCGCGGACGCCCACGCCCTGATCACGGCGGCCCTGGAGCGGCCGGAGGTGGCCGGCGGCTGTTTCCGGCTGAGCTTCGATCACCGCCATTGGTTCCTGCGCTTCTGCTGTTTCATGAGCCGCTTCTCCTTCCCCCTGTTCCACTTCGGGGACTCGACCTACTTCCTCAGGGCGGCCGTGTTCGCGCGGCTGCAAGGCTTCCGGCTCGAGCCGATCCTGGAGGATCTCGATCTGTGGCTGCGCCTGAGACGCGCGGGGAAGGTGACGGTGCTGAGAGGTGACATCGTCACCTCCGGGCGGCGGTTCGTCGAAGAAGGCGTCATGCGCCGGCAGCTCCAGAATTTCGCTCTCACCCTGCTGTATATCGCGGGAGTGAAGCCCCGGACGCTGGCACGGTTCTACCGTAACGAGGGAGGTACGATGAAAGCTCCAGCGAACCACCGCTATCTCGCCTCCGGAGAGGGTCCCGTCCTCGCCTTCGCGCCGCGAACGGCGCGCCACCGCATCGGCGATCCGCTGCGGGTGATGTGGCACTGGGTCCGCTCCAACGCGCACAACATCTACATGATCGGCCGGGTGTTCGGGTTCATGTTCCTGGTGAGGAACGCGGGCCGCATCGGCGCCGACCATCCCTGGGCCACCGGCCGCTCGCCCGACGACGGCCAACCGATCTGGCCGCGCAACCTGGTCTTCGCCTCGCCGCCGCATCGCGAATGGCCCGAGCCCGACGACGTCATCGTCAGCCGCATCGGCACCTTCATGGCGGCGATGGTGCAGCGCTCCACCGGCCCCGAGATCCCCCACGGACCGAAGCGGCGCATGCCGCACGCCGTCAACTACCTCCATGGCCCGGTGCATTACAACGGTGGATTTCTGCTCTTCGACGACTTCCGGGACGCGCTGTTCCACCTGTCGGACCGCAACTTCGTCCGTGAGATCCGGCGCTTCGCCAAAGCGGAGAAGAGGGAGCTGACGCTGGTGCTGCGCGAGCGCAGCTACGATCCCCAGGAGTATGCCTGGTTCGTCACCTCCATTCGCGACCGCCTGCCGTGGTACGCCAACCCCAACGGGCCTACCAAGAAGCGTGTGCTGTGGGGCGTGCCGAGCCCGTATCCGAACGTCAATCCGATCAACGGCTGGTGGATCGCCGACATGATGAAGCTGACGCGCGGCGAAGAACCGCCGGTGCGGCCGCCCATCGAGAAGGGCCGGTGGTTCCAGGGCCGCTACCAGGGGAACCAGCCGTGCTATCCGTTCCTCGTGCGATTCCACGCCTGGGCGAGCTACCTGTTCATCACGCTGCAACCCTTCCAGGGCGGCATGCTCTTCACCCGCCGGCGGCGGATCGAGCCGGAGAACTGGAAGCGGTACCAGGAGTCGGACGGCGAGTGGCGCGCCGGCTATCCGGTCGTGCCTCCGCTCTCGGAGCACCAGCCGGCGCGCCGCAATGGGCCGTGAGGACGATTGCCTCCAGAGGACGTCTACGACGCGATCGTGATCGGCGCCGGCCAGGCCGGGCTGGCGGCCGGCTACCATCTGCGGGCCTCCGGGCTGCGGTTCGTCATCCTCGACGCCGCGGAGGAAGCCGGCGGATCGTGGTGCCGCTATTACGACAGCCTGGTGCTCTTTTCGCCGGCCGCCTATTCCTCCCTGCCGGGCCTGCCGTTTCCCGGCGATCCCGACCACTACCCGCGGCGTGACGAGGTCGTCGCCTATCTGCGCGATTATGCCGCGGCCTTCGAGCTGCCGGTCGTCGCCGGCGCTCGGGTCACGGCCGTGGAGCGCGAGGGGCCGGGCTTCCGGGTGATCACAGACAAAAGCACCTTCCGCGGGTCGAGCGTCATCGCGGCCACGGGAAGCTTTGGAAATCCGTATATCCCCGATCTGCCCGGGTCTTCCGAGTACCGCGGTCAGATCCTGCACTCCTTCGCCTATCGCCACCCGGGCTCCTTCGCCGGACAGCGCGTCGTCGTGGTCGGCGGTGCGAACTCGGCCGTGCAGATCGCCGTGGAGTTGGCCCGCGTCGCCCGGGTCACCCTGGCGACCCGGAGCCCGATTCTCTTCGTGCCGCAACGCATCCTCGGCCGCGATGGACATTTCTGGTTGAAGGTGACCGGCCTCGACCAATCGCGCTGGCTCAGGGATCAGAGCACCCCGGTGGTCGACGCCGGGAGCTATCGGCGGGCCGTCGCGGCGGGCCGGCCGGATCGCCGGCGGATGTTCGAGCGTTTCACCCCGAACGGCGTGGCCTGGAACGATCGCGAGCGCGAGGACGTCGGCACCGTGCTCTTCGCGACCGGCTTCCGGCCGGCTCTTGGCTACCTTGCCGCATTGGGGGCTCTCGACGAAGCCGGCCGCCCGGTGCAGCGCGACGGCGTCAGCACCGCCGTCCCGGGCCTCTACTACGTGGGGTTCTCCGGGCAACGGAACTTCGCCTCGGCGACCCTGCGGGGTGTCGGCCCCGACGCCGCGATCGTCGTCTCCCGCCTGCGCCGGACTTCCCCGCGACCGGAGTAAGGTCTCGCGCGATACCGCCCGATCTGGCAAAGTACGCCTGATGCGCTCCCGCCTCCCTTGGGTCCTTGTCGTCCTTTCGGTCCTCCCTGCCACCGCGGACGACCGCTCCGTCGAGGTCGTCCGCTACGACTGCACCACGGATACCACCCGCCGCGAGGTCACGCTGTTCGGCAACGGCACCATCCGGATGCGGGACGGCCAGATCGGCGACGAGCTGCATGGGTCTCGCCGAGCTCGGCCCGGACGAGCTGCGGGGCTTCCTCAATCGTCTCGCAGGCGAGGATCTCTCCGAGGCGCGGAACCCGGAACGTGGAGTCGAGGGCGCCTGGATCGAGCGCTGCGAGCTGCGGCTGCAGCTCGCGGGCAAACCTCTTCAGACCTACCGCTTCGGCCATTACGATCCGCTGCCGCTCAACCTCTCGCGGGTCGTCCATATCGCCCTGGAGCTGGCGGAGAAGGTGCCCGTCGTCAAAGACAAAGACAACCTGCCAGCCGACTATGAGCCCCGTCCGGGCGACGTGCTGAAGCGGATCGGCGATGGCGCCCTCTTCCGCATCGTCGCCTTCACGTCGGACAACCGGGGTGTGGAGCTCCAGGGCGTGGACTTGCCGCTGGAGCTTTACATTCCGCGAGATCAGATGCGGCAGCACTTCAAGGCCCTGGTGTCGAGGGGCCGGTGAAGCCGGGAGTCCGGATCACCGGCGGGGAGTTCCGCGGCCGGGGCCTCGCCGTGCCGCCGGGCGCGCGCCCCACGGAAGGCCGCGTCCGCGAGGCGCTTTTCTCGATCTGGAGCGACCGGCTCGAAGGCGCGCGGTTTCTCGATCTCTTCGCCGGCAGCGGCATCGTGGCCCTGGAAGCCGTCGGCCGCGGCGCCCTGACCGCTCTCGCCGTGGACGACAGTCTGCACGCCGTGAAGATCCTCGAAACGAACGCGGCCCGCCTGGGGAAGGGCCTCCTGGAGATCCGCCGCCTGACTCTGCCCGCGGGCCTCTCCCGTCTGACAGCAGAAGGAGCTGGTCCCTTCGATCTCGTCTTCGCCGATCCCCCTTACAACTTCGGCCCCTACGACGAGCTTCTTCAAACCTTGCCTTCCCTCCTGGCTCCCGACGCCGAAGTCGCCGTCGAGCACTCCTCGCGTCGGAAATTGCCGATCGAGGCGGGGCTCCTGACGCGGGTGGATGAGCGGCGGTATGGGGAGAGCGCGATCAGCTTCTATCGGCGTGGGCCAGGATTTTCCAGCAGGGCCCGCGGAGGTCATCGTTCTGGCGACTCCTTCGCGGGACCTGATGGACGACCAAACCCAAAAGGCCATGCTGCGATCTCTCCAAAAGCTCGAGGCCACCCAATGGACCCCTGAAGAAGAGCGGATCCTCGACGAGTTCGAGGAATTCCGCCGCCAGCACCCTATCGACTTCTCCAGCCTCACCGAAGAGGAGTAATGACCCTCCTCCTCGATACGAACGCTCTCAGCTATTTGGTCAAGAAACAGCAGCAAGTGCTCAGGCGCTTCGAAGAAGCTGTCGACAAGGGAGCGTCTTTTCTCCTCGCTTCGGTTGTGCACTACGAGCTGACGCGCTATCTGAATCTCAAGGGTTCGCACCGGCTGCTGCGGAGCTCGATGATCAGGTCCTCCAAGTCGGGAACATCTTCGAAGAGAGGACCGGCGTTGGAGATCAGCTTGTCCCAGTCGGTCAGCGAGTCGGCGAGCGCGACTTTTGGCATAAGCCTCCTTCCGTATCTCGGGGAATTATAACGGAGGGTCGCGAGCTGCGACTTGCCGGAGCCGCCGGCAACGCTCGTGCGCGGATACCAGAGATGAGGGGTGGCCGTTTCCGGCGCGCTCGTCTATCGTAACTCGTGTGAGCCCTGCCACCGACTGGTATCAGAAGCAACGGTGCCAGATTGAGGCGTGCTGCCGGCAACTGGTGAACGAGGGGGTGATCGAGCCGCTCTCGACGGATGAGGAGGACACGAGGAGCTGGAACCTGTGGGAGCTTGCCTCACTGGTCGAGGGCCATTGTCACCTGCAGCTCGACGTCGCCCGCCTGTCCGAGGACGAGCGCCTCGCCCAGGAGCGACGGGTCACCTTCGACGGCCGCCCGCTCGCCAGCCCCCACGGCGAGTACCGCCTTCCATTTTGGCTTCTCGGCGGCGGCCGGCGCGCCGGTACGATCGCGATCGCCACGATGTCTTCGGGGCTTGACCTGATCTCCATATCGAGTCTGTACGTCGCTCCCGAAGTGCGAAGGCGGAACATCGGCCGCCGCGCCCTCGAAGCGGTTTTCCGTGCCGCCACTGCCAACGGCGCCGGGGGTATTCGGCTCGACGCCAATTGGACCTGGCAGCCCGCGGTGCGTTTCTATGCCCGAATCGGGATGTGGGTGTGGATGTGGAAGCACGATCTGGTGTTCACCTGGCAGCCGGAGCTCCCGCCGTATCGGGTCGAGATCGGCGGATCAGAGGCTCGTTTCCTGATCGAGCAGGACGGCCGGTGGCATACAGTGGTCTCCGCCCAGCGCCTCGGCGACCGGCTCGGGTGGAGTTCCGAGAATCTTCCACGCCAGCCCATCGAGATGTCTCACTGCGTTCCCGGCACCTTTGCGCTCCACCTTGCCCTGGCAGGGTGGCCGCTCGTGCGGTCCGAGGAAAACTGGGAGCGTCGCTACCACTGGTCAGACGCGGGTGAGCCCGAGGGCCTCGCCTACAAGATCGAGATCTTCGAGGCCTTGTGCCGCCAGCGTGGGTTTGATGTCCGCACGCCGCGTATTCCGGGGATTCAGTATCGCGACTTGGAGGAGATCTAAGGCGGCCCGGCCGGCCGCTTTTCGATCTGCGGACTGTCGGTATGACAGTAATAAACTAGGACTACATCGCCGAATTCATAAGTCGTTGTACTTGGCATCTTCGGGGTTGTCCCAGGCTCTCGCCAAAACTGGCGAGGACAACGTCTGCGCCGCCCTGACAAGGCGCTCATACTCCTGATCCCGAATCGATTGGGCGGCATCTCCCTCAAGCTCTCTACGTCGATCCGGTGGGCTGGCCACTGGTTTCTGCTTCTCACTCGATAACGATACGTTCCTCGACATCTTCGCCGTCCTGCGTGCTCCGGCGCGCAGGCGTATTCTAGCATTCCTTCAGAGAATCACCCCCGCAGGAAGAACGCCAGCTCCTCGAGATTGATCCGCAGGTCCACGTTCTTCAGCGGCACGTCCGGCCGGCGCTTGACGCGGACGGGGGCGAAGTTGAGAACCCCCTTGATGCCGGCGTCGGCCAGGGCGTCGTAATTCTCCTGCGCGGCTTCGGCGGGCACGGCGAGGACGCCGATCTCGGCTCCCGACTCGGCGGACGACCTCCTTGAGCTCCGACGAGGGGCGCACGGTGAGCGCGGCGATCCTGCGGCCTATCTTGCGCGGATCGATGTCCACACCCGCCACCACGCGGAACGCGCCGTAGTTGAAGCCGAGGTACTGCGCCAGCGCGCTCCCCAGGTTTCCCATGCCGACGATGATCAGCGCGTGCTCGCGGTCGAGGCCGAGTAGAGAGTTGAGGTGGTCGGCCAGGCCGTCCACGTCGTAGCCGACGCCGCGGATGCCGAACTCCCCGAACTGCGCCAGGTCCTTGCGGATCTGGGTGGCGGAGAGGTGGTAGCGCTGCGCCAGCTCCTGCGAAGAGACGCGCTTGAGGCCGAGCTCCTGGAGATGGCGCAGGCAGCGCAGGTAGAACGAGAGCCGGTTGAGGGTGAGAGGCGAGACCTCTTCCGGCTCGTTCACTTCACGGGAATCGCCGCGCTCAGCCACTGCAATAGGTCCGTGGGCCAGAGACCGAGCGCCAGGGTGGCGGCGGCGGCGAGCACCGCCGCGGTCCGGCCCCAGACGTCGATCAGCAGCCCTTCCGGCTGCCGCGTCTCCGGTTTCATGTAGAGGACGTAGATCACCCGCAGGTAGTAGAAGACGCCGACCAGGCTCGCCACGACGCCGAGAATGGCGAGGCCGACGTGGCCGTCGCCGACGGCGTTGAGGAACACCAGGTACTTGCCGAGAAAGCCGGCGGTGGGCGGGATGCCGCCCAGCGACAGCATGCAGACGGCGAGGCATCCTCCCAGCAGCGGATAGCGGTAGCCCCAGCCGGCGAGATCGCTGATCAGGTGCTGCTCGCCGGGCCGGCTGTAGAGCATCGCCACGACGGCGAAGGCGCCGGCGTTCATCAGCGCGTAGGCGAGCAGGTAGACGAGCACCGGCGTGAGCGAGGCGCGATCGAGCGTCACCAGCGCCAGCAGCAGGTAGCCCATGTGGGCCACGCCGGAGTAGGCGAGCATGCGCTTGATGTCGCGCTGCACCAGGGCCAGCAGGTTGCCTCCCACCATGGAGAGCACGGAGAGCGCCGCCACCACGCCGGACCACTTGGCGGCGTTCGCGGCCGACCCGCCTTGGACGACCGCGTCGAGAAGGCGGTAGAGCACGAGAGCGCTCGCCACTTTCGGCGCCACCGAGAGGAAGGCCACGAACGGCGAAGGCGCCCCCTGGTAGGTATCGGGCGACCAGGCGTGGAAAGGAACGACGCTCATCTTGAAGCCGAAGCCCGCCACCAGCATCAGGAAGCCGAGGCTGGCCAGCGCCGGCATCGAGGGCGTGGCGGCGAGGGCGGAGCCGATCTCGTCGAAGCGGGTGCTCCCCGTGGCGCCGTAGACCAGCGCGATGCCGTAGAGCACGAAGGCGCTGACGAAGGCCCCCATGAGGAAGTACTTGATCGCTGCCTCGCCCGCGAGCGAGACCCGCCGGTGGAACGCCGCCAGGGAGTAGAGGCAGAGCGACAGCGTCTCGAGCGCCAGAAAGACCGTGAGCAGCTCGGTAGCCCGCAGCATCAGCAGCAGCCCCGCCGCACACCAAAGCAGCAGCGCGTGGTACTCGCCGGAGAGGATCCTCTCCCGCCGCAGGTACCCCTGCGAAGCGAGCAGGCAAAGCACCGTAGCCACCAGTACCACCCACGAGAAGGCCGCGGTGAGCGGCGACGTCTCGAGCAACCCGGTGAACGTTCGGGCGTCGCCGGTGGCCGGCGTTCCGGGCGTAACCCAGTAGACGCCCCAGGCGGCGAAAACAGCCGTCAGGATCGCCAGCGCCGTGAAGGCCCGCCGCGCAGCCGGAGCGATGGCGTCGAAGAGCAGCAGCACCACGCCGCCGGCGCAGAGAATGATCTCGGGAAGCAGGAGCGCCCAGTCGAAGCTGAGGTTCACCGGCCGGCCTCCGCGAGACTCGGTAGTGGCTCAGTCTGAGCGTCCTGCCCACTCGACCTCACCCCAACCCCTCTCCTAAAGGAGAGGGGCTCCAGAGAGCTCGTTTCCCCCTCTCCTTCAGGAGAGGGGGCCAGGGGGTGAGGTCGCGCCGGTAATCCGGCCGATTCTCTGCTTCCCCGCAGCGTGGCCTCCGCCACCTCCGGCTCCTCGACGCTCTGCTGGTACTGCTTGAGCACTCCCTCGAGGGAAGGCAGGCTCGGCCGCAGGAAGATCTGAGGCGCGACGCCGATCCACAGCATCAGCACACACAACGGCAGCAGCGCCGCCACCTCACGGCCGGAAAGATCGCTGAGCCCGCGGTTCTCCTCCTTGGTGATAGGACCCCAGATGGTGAGCTGAATCATCTTGAGCAGGTAGAGCGCCGCCAGCACGACGCCGAAAGTGGCGACCGCCGCCGGCCAGCCGAGGGCGCGGAAGCTGCCGGTCAGGATCATGAACTCGCCGACGAAACCGTTGAGCGCAGGCAGGCCCACGGACGCCAGGCTGGCGAAGACGAGGAAGAAGGCGAAGACCGGCATCACCTTGGCCAGCCCGCCGAACTCCTCGAACTTCTTCGTGTGCCGGCGGTCGTAGAGCATGCCGACGAGCAGGAAGAGCGCGCCGGTCGACAGGCCGTGGTTGACCATCTGCAGCAGCGCGCCCTGCCAAGCCACGAGATCGATTGCCAGCAGGCCCAGCATCACGAAGCCGAGGTGGGCGATGGAGGAGTAGGCGACCAGCTTCTTCATGTCCGTCTGCACCCAGGCGACCAGGGCGCCGTAGACGATGCCGATCAGGGCCAGCGCCAGCAGCAGCGGCTGCGCGGCCTCGCTGGCGTGCGGGAAGAGCGGCAGTCGCGAAGCGGAGGAAGCCGTAGGTGCCGAGCTTCAGGAGGATGCCGGCGAGGATCACCGAGCCGCCCGTGGGCGCCTCGACGTGGGCGTCCGGCAGCCAGGTGTGGAAGGGGAACATCGGCACCTTGATGGCGAAAGTCAGCGCGAAGGCCGCGAAGAGCCAGAGCTGCTGCTGCAGCGGGAGATCGAGCCGCAGCAGGTCCCCATAGGCGAAGCTCCAGACGCCGCCGTTCAGGCCTTGGAACGTCCAGGCCATCCACAGGATGGCGATCAGCATCAGCAGGCTCCCCGCCATGGTGAAGAGGAAAAACTTGACGGCCGCATAGATCTTTCGTTCGCCGCCCCAGATGCCGATCAGCAGATACATCGGGACGAGCATGACCTCCCAGAAGACGTAGAAGAGGAAGAGGTCATGGGCGAGAAGCGCGCCGAGGATGCCGGTGGTCAGCAACAACAGGGAAGCGCCGAACAGCGGCCAGTGGGCCTCGATGCCCTTCCACGAGCCGAGCACCACGATCGGCAGCAGCAGGACCGCCAGCAGCACCAGCGGCATGGAGATGCCGTCGATGGCCAAGTCGTAAGTGATGCCGAAACTGGAGATCCAGGGGATGACGGCATCGTGGACCAGCGGGAAGCTGCCGTCCGGGCTGATATGAATCGCCAGGTAGATGACGCCGAAGGCCAGCTCGATCAGGGAGGCAACAAGCATGTAGATCTTCGCCAGCCGGGCCTGGGCCTTGGCGAGGAAGAACAGCGGCACCGCCGCGATCGCCGGAAAGAAGACCAGGCGCGTCAACGTGTCGCCGAAGAGCAGTCCGAAAAAGGTTTCCATATCCGATCCGCTCAACTGAAGGCGATCCACCAGAACAGCACGACCACACCGAGGAAGAAGTAGAGGGCGTAGTTGCGGACGTTGCCGGTGGTGGTGAAGCGTCCGATGTCGCCCGTCAGCTCCGTCAGGAATGCGCCGGCGTTGATGGAGCCGTCGATGACGAACGAATCCACGACCTTCCAGAAGAACCGCGACAGCGCGGCGAGCGGCTTGACGATCACCGCGTCGTAGATCTCATCCACGTAGTACTTGTTGACCAGCAGGCGGTGCACGGCCGGAAAGCGCGCGGCCCAGGCCTGTTCCTTCGCGAGGCCTCGGTCTCCGCCGTACGCCGAACGTGCCGCAAAAAGGCCGCCCACCGCGGCAGCCACCGCAACGACGACGAGCAAAATCCCCACCGCCATCCCGATTCCGTGCTCGTCCGTGCCAAGTCCGTGCACGTCCGCGATGACCGGCTCCAGGAAGTGGTGGAGCCAGTTGAGGTCGAGCCCGAAAGAGAGGAGCTTCGGCACGCCCACGAATCCCGCGAAGACCGCCCCAACCGCCAGGATCCACAGCGGCACGGTCATCACCGCGGGCGACTCGTGCAGGTGGTGCTCCTGCTCGTGCGTGCCGCGGAACCTGCCGGAGAACGTCATGTAATGGGCGCGGAACATGTAGAAAGCCGTGAGCACCGCCGTGATCAGTCCGACGGCATAGAGCACCCACTGTCCGTCAGCGGCGGCCGCGTGCAGGATCTCGTCCTTGCTGAAGAAGCCGGCGAGCGGCGGAATGCCGGCGATGGCCAGGCAGCCGATCCAGAACAGCTTGCTGGTCTGCGGCAGGTGCTTGCTTAAGCCCCCCATCCGCCGCATGTCCTGCTCGCCGCCCATGGCGTGGATCACCGAGCCGGAGCCGAGGAAGAGCAGGGCCTTGAAGAACGCGTGGGTGCCGAGATGGAAGACCGCCGCCGTGTAAGCCCCCAAGCCTCGCCGCAAGAAACATGTAACCGAGCTGGGAAACGGTGGAGTAGGCCAGCACCTTCTTGATGTCGGTCTGAGTCAGCGCGATCGTCGCGGCGAAGATCGCCGTCGCCGCGCCGATCACCGCCACGAATTGCGACACTCCCGGCGCGAGCTGATAGATCACGTTCGTGCGCGCCACCATGTAGACGCCGGCCGTTACCATGGTTGCGGCATGGATCAGCGCCGAGACCGGAGTCGGGCCGGCCATGGCGTCCGGCAGCCAGACGTAGAGCGGGATCTGCGCGCTCTTGCCCATGGCGCCCACGAAGAAGCAGAGCGCAACGAAGCCGGCGAGCGTGAGGCCCAGCGCGTAATCGCCTTGCACCAATCCGGGATCACCGGCGATGCGCTCGAAGATCGGCCGGTAATTCAACGTCCCGAAGTGCGCGAACAGCGCGAACATGCCCACCAGGAAGGCGAAGTCGCCGATGCGGTTGACGATGAACGCCTTCTTGCCGGCGTAGGGCGGGAACGGCTGATCGTAATAGAAACCGATCAGCAGATAGGAGCAGAGCCCCACGCCTTCCCAGCCCACGAACATCACCAGGTAATTGTTCCCCAGCACCAGCAGGAGCATCGCCGTCATGAAGAGGTTCAGGTACGAGAAGTACCGGCTGTACCCGGCCTCATGCCCCATGTAGCCGGCGGAGTAGACGTGGATCCAGAAGCCGACGAAGGTGACGACGAACAGCATCACCGCCGACAGCGCGTCGAGCAGGAAGGCGACGGGGATCTGCAGCGGCCCCGCCGTCCAGATGTAATAAGTGTCCTCAAAGGGATTGGGATGGACCGTCCGGGCGTACTCCCACAGGCAGCCGAGGGCGAGGAGCAGCGAGAGAAGCGGCGCGCCCACGCCGATCGCGGTCACCACGGCCTTCGGCAAGCGCGAGCCGAGCAGGCCGTTGAGGCCATTGAGGATCGCTCCCGCGAGCGTGAAGATCGGAATCAGCCAGAGGAGCTCGAGCATGATCGGCCTGTTTCGAGGGGATCAATTACCAGCGCATCAGGTTCAGGCGGTTGACGTCGATGGTGCGCCGCTGGCGGAACACGGCGATGAACAGCGCGAGCCCCACCGCGGCCTCGGCGGCGGCCACCGCCATCACGAAGAAGACGATCAACTGGCCGGTGCGATCGTCCATCTGGCGCGAGTAGGCGACCAGGGTGAGGTTCGCCGCGTTGAGCATCAGCTCGATCGAAAGGAAGATGCTGATGGCGTTGCGCCGGGTGAGCGCGCCGATGGTGCCGATAATGAACAGCGCCGCGGCGAGCAGGAGATACCAGGAGATGGGGACGCTCACGAACGAGGTTCCTCTCCCAGCTCGATCTTGTCCATTTCGTCCGTGTCCGTCCCACCCGGCCGGCGCGCCGCGACCGTCGCCCCGATCACCGCCACCAGCAGCAGCAGGCCGACGATCTCGAACGGCAGCAGGTAGACGCTGAACAGCTCCGCAGCCAGCGCCTTGAGCGACACGCTCTCCGCGGTCAACGGCCCGACCGGCGGGAAGCCACCGCGCCAGAAGGCCAGGCCGAGCATGCCGCAGAAAAACGACGGCGCCGATCAACGCCACCCAGAGTTGCGCGCCGCGGCCGGCGTGCGAGGACTCCTCACGCTGGATGTTGAGCAGCATGATGACGAACAGGAAGAGCACCACGATGGCGCCGGCGTAGACCAGCACCTGCAACGCGCCGACGAACGGCGCCCCGAGGAGCACGAAGAGCACCGCTACGGAGAACAGCGTGAGCACCAGGCTCAGCGTGGCGTAGATGGGGCTGCGGTGTACCACCACGACGATCGCCGATCCGAGCGCCAGCGCCGCAAAAAGAAGAAGATCAGGGTTTCCATGCCTGAATCAGCCCCGGACCCTCTGCCTGTTTTTCGTAGGGGTGGGGCTTGTCCCACCCGGGCGGGGACAAGCCCCGCCCCTACGCCTGGAAAACGAAGTCGTATCATCACAGCCAGCCCGCCAGCGTCATCGCGGCCACTAGGACGAGGTTGAAGATGGCGAGCGGCAGCAGCACCTTCCAGCCCAGCCGCATGAGCTGGTCGTAGCGGAAGCGCGGGAAGGTCCAGCGCACCCAGACGAAGATCGCCATGCAGACGGCGATCTTGGCCACCAGGGTGCCGAGCCCGAGAGCGCCGCCGAGCGAGGTTCGCCGGATACTCGATTCCCGGCAGGCTCCAGCCGCCGAAGTAGAGCGTCACGCCGAGCGCCGAGAGCGCCGCCATGTTGGTGTACTCGGCCATGAAGAACAAGGCGAAGCGCATCGACGCCGTACTCGGTGTGGAACCCGGCCACCAGCTCCGACTCCGCCTCCGGCAGGTCGAAGGGCAGCCGGTTCGTCTCCGCGAACGAGGCGACCAGGAAGACCAGGAAGCCGAGGATCTGCGGGATGAAGTTCCACAGGTGCGTCCGCTGGTAGCCGACGATGTCGGCCAGGTGGAACGAGCCCACGGGCAGCAGCACCGCCAGCACCGAAAGGGTCAGCGCCAGCTCGTAGCTGATGAGCTGCGCCGAGGCGCGGATCGAGCCCAGCAGCGAGAACTTGTTGTTCGAGGCGTAGCCGGCCATCACCAGCGAGTAGACGCTCAAGCTGGAGAGGGCGAGGAAGAGCAGCACGCCGGTGTCGACGTCCGCCACCACCAGGCGGGATCGCCTCTGCCGGTCACCGTGATGTCCGGTCCGAAGGGGATCACCACGAAGGTGGTGAACGCCGGCAGCAGGGCGAGGACCGGAGCCATCAGGTACAGCAGCCTTGTCGGCCGCCGCCGGCGTGACGTCCTCCTTGAACATGAACTTCGACCACGTCCGCGAGCGGCTGGAAGAGGCCGAACGGACCCACGCGGTTCGGGCCCGGCCGGTCCTGGATGAACGCGCAGGCCCGCCGCTCGACCCAGTTCATGATCGGGGCGACGTTCAGGAAAACGAGGAACATCACGCCGTATTTGA
Organism: Thermoanaerobaculaceae bacterium; assembly: GCA_963778565.1. GTDB lineage: Bacteria > Acidobacteriota > Thermoanaerobaculia > Multivoradales > UBA5704 > DATARR01. Next base: position 290,006 of record CAVZUZ010000013.1, read on the forward strand.
CGAGCGTGATGGCGAGCTCGGAGCTCACTGCGAGGCCTCCATCGCGGTCTCGGCGGCCTCGTCCGGAAGGTGGGGCTCGGCCTCCGGCACGTGCAGGGCCGCGCCCGTCGCCGGCAGCCCGTGCCAGGAGAGGCCCGCGAAAGCCGGCACCTCGGCAGCGAGGCGGTCGAACACCGCGCCGGTCGACAGGTTGGCCCAGCCGGCGTCGAAGCGGGAGAGCAGGTCTTCCAAAACCTCAACCGCTGCGCGCACCTGTCCCGGCGGCGGAAACGCGCGCTGGAACCGCTGCACGCGCCACTCGACGTTGACGAACGTGCCGTCCTTCTCGCCGTGGTGGGCCACGGGCAGCACCACGTCCGCTGCCTTGGCGAGCGGCGTAGTCGGCCCACCCGAAGACGATCAGCAGCTTCGCCCGGCGCAGCCGCTCGACCATCTCAGGAGTGTGGGCAGCCTCGCCCGAAATCGCTGTCACAGACGATCAGGGCTTCACAGCGTTCCGCGCCGTCGCCCTGCAGCAGCTCCTCGGCCATGCGGGATCCAGCACCGGCGAGCCCCGCGAGCTCGGCACCGCGCCGGTTCGGAGCCGCCTCGCGCCCCGTGATGCCGCCCTTCAGATTGGGAATCGTGCGCTCCGGCCCCACGTCCACCGGTACCCCTCCACTCGCCGCACCCACAACGTCGGCCAGCTTGGCAAACAGGTACGCCTCCTCGCAGGTCAGGAACCCCGAGCCGAAAAACGCCACCTGTCCGTGTTCCCGTCCGTGCCTCTCCTGTCCGTGTCCGTCCAGCCCCTTCGCCACCGCCTCCAGCGCTTCCTTCCACCCGCTCGGCACCCCGCGCACCCGCGGCGCCGTCACCCGAGGCACCTTCTTGTACCGCTCGAAGGTCGCGCGCCCGTAGTCGCACATCCAGTAATCGTTGACCTCGACGTTGAAGCGCGGCTTGTAGCGCTTGATGTCGCCCCGCCGCTGCTCCATGGTGATGTTGCAGCCCACGTCGCAGCCGGTGCAGAGCGAGGGCTTCTTGTCGAGGTACCAGACGCGCTCGGCGAAGCGGAAGCGGGTCGAGGTCAGGGCGCCCACCGGGCAGATGTCCACGACGCAGGTGGCGAGCGGGTTCGACAGCTCCTTGCCGGGGAAGGTGCCGATCTCCACGCGCGCGCCGCGGTTGAAGAAGCCGAGCTCGCCGGTGCCCGCGATCTCCTCCGTGAAGCGGACGCAGCGGGTGCACTGGATGCACCGGTTCATGTTGAGGATGACGTTGGCGCCGAGCGGGATGCGCTCGCGGCCGGGGTAGGTCCGCTTGTCCTCGTACTCGGAAGCGCGAGAAGGCGTACCCCGTGCTTGAAGGAGTAGTCCTGCAGCCCGCACTCGCCGGCCTGATCGCAGATGGGGCAGTCCAGGGGATGGTTGATGAGGAAGAACTCCATCATCCCCTTCTGCGCCTCCTGCACCTCCGGCGTGTCGGTGCGCACCACCCAGCCGTCCTTGGTGACGTGGATCGAGCAGGCCGGTCTGCAGCTTCGGCATCTTCCGGCCGCCGTCCGAGATCTCGACCAGGCACATGCGGCACTGGCCCACGACCGAGAGGCGCGGGTGATAGCAGTAGTGGGGGATCTGGACGCCGACCTTGAGGCCCGCCTCGATCACGTTCGTGCCGGGCTCCACCTCCACAGTGCGGTCGTTGATGGTGACTTTGGGCACGTCTCTAGGCTCCGCTCTCGACGCTGTTACCGACGCTGGTACCGAAATACCGTTGGCGCGGGAACGGGCACGCCCGGTCGCGCACGTGCCGCTCGATCTCCTCGGGGAAGTTCTCCACCAGCGACTGGACCGGACCGATGGCCGCGTCACCCAGGGCGCACAGCGAGTTGCCGCCGATGTTCTTGCAGATGGAGAGCAGGAGCTGCGCGTCGCGCTCGCTCCCCTCGCCGTGCTCGAGGCGCTCGAGCACCAGCTCCATCCAGTTCGTCCCCTCGCGGCAGGGCGTGCACTGGCCGCACGACTCGTGGTTGAAGAACTTCGCGAGGCGCGCGACCGAGCGCACCATGCAGGTGGTCTCGTCCATCACGATCACCGCCGCCGAGCCGAGCATCGAGCCCGCCTTGGCGACCGTGTCGAAGTCCATCTTGATGTCGATCTGATCGGCCGTGAGGATGGGCGCCGAGGCGCCGCCCGGGATGAACGCCTTGAGCTCGCCGCCGCTTCCACATGCCGCCCGCGCCCTCCAGCATCTCGCGGAAGGTGACGCCGATCGGGTACTCGTAGGTGCCCGGCCGCTCCACGTGGCCGGAGATGGCGTAGAGCTTGGGGCCGGTGTTGCGCTCGTCCGTGCCGATCGCCTTGAACCAGTCGGCGCCGCGGGTGAGGATGTGCGGCACGTTGCACAGCGTCTCGACGTTGTTGATCACGGTGGGCGCGCCGAAGGCGCCGACGACCGCCGGGAACGGCGGCTTGACGCGCGGCTGGCCGCGCTTGCCCTCGAGCGACTCCAGCATCCCGGTCTCCTCGCCGCAGATGTAGGCGCCGGCGCCGCGGTGGACGTACATGTCGAGCTTGAAGCCCGAGCCCATCACGCTGTCGCCGAGGATGCCCGCCCTCGTAGGCCTCCTCGAGGGCCCGCTCGAGGATGGCGGCGGCCTTGGTGTACTCGCCGCGGATGTAGATGTAGCAGCGGCCGGCCTGCACCGCGCAGCAGCAGATGGCGCACCCCTCGATGAGCTGGTGCGGGTCGTGCTCCATCAGCAGCCGGTCCTTGAAGGTGCCCGGCTCCGACTCGTCGGCGTTGCAGACGAGGTACTTCGGCTTGTCCTTACCTTGGGGATGAAGCCCCACTTCATGCCGGCGGGGAAGCCGGCGCCGCCGCGGCCGCGCAGGCCCGACTTCTTGACCTCTTCGATGATCGCGTCCGGCTCCATCGTCAGCGCCTTGGCGAGCGCCTCGTAGCCGCCGCCCTGGCGGTAGCCCTTGCAGCGTCAGCGCCTCGGGCTTGCCGACGTTGCTGGTGAGGACGCGCTCGAAGGCGGCCATCTACTTGAGCCCCTTCAGGATCCGCCGCACCCGCTCCGGGGTGAGGTTCTCGTGGTAGTCGTCGTCGACCATCATCATCGGCGCCGTGTCGCAGGAGCCGAGGCACTCGAAGTGGACGTAGGAGCAGCGGCCGTCCGGCGTCACCTCGTCCTCGCCCGACGCCGAGCTCCTTGTGCAGGGTCTCCATGATCTCGTCGGAGCCGCGGAGCTGGCACGAGAGGTTGGTGCACACCCGGATGCGGTGCCGTCCCACCGGGTTCTGGTGGTAGAGGTCGTAGAAGGTGACGACGCCGTAGACCTCGCGCCACCGGCAGGTCCAGCTCGGCGGCGACGGCCTCGATGGCCTCGTCCGGCAGCCAGCCGCCCCACTCCCGCTGCGCGATGTGGAGCGCCGGCAGCAGCACGGCCTCGGTGGTGGGGTAGCGCGGGCGGAGCGCGTCGATCTCGGCCCGCGCCGCCTCGGAAAGGCCGCCGCCGCGCCTCTGGGGAGCCGCGAGGCTGCATCGATGCCGGCTCGTGGACGCTCACAGGCTGGCGCCTCAGAGCACGGCGCTCCCGCGCCGGTCCGAAGATCCAGGCCGCCCTTGAGCCAGACGTAGGCGTAGCCCGACCAGGATCAGGAAGATGAACACCATGACCGCCCAGAACAGCGGCCAGCCGCCCTCGCGCAGGATGAGCGACCCAGGGATAGAGGAAGGCGGCCTCGAGGTCGAAGACGATGAAGTCGATGGCGACCAGGAAGAAGGCGATCGAGATCCGCTTGTGCGACGCGGTCGAGCAGCGGCAGGCCCGACTCGACCGTGCGTCCGCTTGACGCGGCCGCCGCTCTGATTGCCGGTCAGCCAGCTGAGGAGATGGGAGAGGCTGAGGATGACGACTCCCAGCGCGATCGCGATCCCCATCGCCAGCAGAACCGGGTAGTACTGCTCCGGCAAGGGAGGTTCCTCCAGAGGTCAGTGCGCGGCGGAAATGAGGCGGCGGGGCAGGGACGGCTGCCCGGCGGGCGCCGCGCTCGTGAAGGATGTCACAAGCTCGGGTAGGAGGCAAGCGCGGGGGAGGCGACTCGTCAACGCCAGCTGGCGGAATCATCGCGGGCCTCCGCGAGCAACCGTACTGGTCGGAGGGCCACGACTTGCTCCTCCGGAGAGGAACCTGCCGCCGGCTCCGCGGCAACCACAGACGGGATCAGCGCTAAGAGGCCCGGCGGCGGCGTGGTCCGGTCCCATGAGAGGCTTTGCTCGCTTGACTTTGCCGTCCTTCGCCGCTACTGTAGGTAGTCACAAGATCGTAAGAGACGTACAGAAGCAGAATGCGGAGTACTGACTATGCGCGCTACGACCGCTGGCGCGCCAAGGTGGTGCTCGGCGTGCAGTCGGCGGCGATCCCGCGCATCCGCGCCGTGCGCGGGCTTGAGGAAGTCAAGGCGCTGCTGTCGTTCTTCGAGGCCGGCATGGTACGCCCGGTCGGCACCGCGGCGCGCCGCCGACGATCGACTTCGACACCCGCGGCTGGGAGATCTACCTCGTCAGCGACGACCCCGAGCAGCTGGCGCGCGACGGGCGGCGGGTGCGCGAGGTCCTACGTTACGAGTAGAGTGGGTTGAATCCGGTCCAGACGGGCCCGCGCCCGTGCGAGGTGTCCGATGTCGATCTCGTCAGGGTGGCGTCTCGTCGGTGCTTTTCTCATCGGCTCGCTCTCGATCCCCCCGCTCCTGCTCGCAGCGCCGCCGTCGTGCGATCCGAAATTGAGACCGCTGAAGGGGAGCGCTCATGACTATCGGCCCCGCCGCGATCGGTGCGAGGGGATATACGACTCCTTGGTCAGCGGCCAGAGCCTGGACTTGGTTTCGTTCACGCGCGGCCCGCTGCAGTTTTCGTTGACTCCGCAGACCGTGCTGACGGTCGAAGGGTCGACGCGGAATCCGCCGCTCAACGTCCGCGCCGTCGCGATCCCGGTCAAGACGTACTATCGGTTGGATGCGACGCTGAGCGCCGGCTCCGCTTTCGAGTGGCCGGCCGGGGACGTGCTCGCTCCGGAGAACCTGACCGCCAACCGGATAGGCGTCTACGGGTGGACCGGAGGCGCCGGCGGCAAGACGTTCGTTCCCGTCCGGGTGAGGGCCGCGGGCTCGCCCGCCACCGCCTCTTCTGCGCCGCTGCTCACCGTCCGGCCCTCGTTCGAAGCGGTGAAGGTCAAGTGGCGGTGGGCGCCGGCCGGGAGCGACCCTTGCGGGGTGGTCTCCGGAACCTGGCAGGACGCGATCAGCTCGCCGGTCGACGCCGGTTGGCCGGTGAGGATCGAAGCTCTCGGCGGTTCCGGCCGGCCTCAACTGTCTCGAGGTGGCGGCCCAGCCGCGGGACGGCCAGACCTGGCAGCGGATGTCGGTGCGCATCGAGATCCCGCGCGAATGAGCGAAGACTTGGTGGCACGACTGGAGGAAAGACGTCGGCAGGAGATCGCGAAAGCCGTCGATGCCGTCCTGGCGGAAGGGGACACGCCCACCGTGCAGCGCCATCTGCAGACAATCGATGCCTGCGCGAAGCTGCTTTCGACGTTCCCACCCGAGCGCAAGCGCGGCTGGTTGCTGCCGGCGGGAGTCGCCATCGCCTGTCTGGCGGTCGCCAGCTCGCTGTGGACCCTGCGGGTTCGACATACCGACGTCGCAGCCTCGCTCGAGACCTCGAGCCTGACGGGCACGTTGGCGAAGCCGTGGAGCATCGCGGACGCGCCGCGTTTCACCAGGATCAAAGTCGAGAGACCGTCGAAGATCGATCTCCCGAGCCTGGGCATCTCCTCGTTGAAGGACGTTCCCGCCGGTGAAGCCTGGGTCGCCCTGGAGGGTGACGCGATCGCTCTCGAGACGGTGGAGATCGCTGCCGGAACACGCGTCGACGTGGAGACCGAGAAGGGCGAGGTCGTCGTCTACATCCGCGACGCTCCCGTCGCGGGTAAGGTCAAGGTGCAGGTGCAAGGCAAGGTCCGGGTCACGGCCGCGTCGGCCGACGGTGAGACCGCAGTGAACACTGAGCGGGAGTTGAACGACGTTCCGGAGTCGGTGGAGCTCGCCACCCAAGTGGGCACTGCCAGTGCCGACCATCATCAGGCTCCACTCGCAAGAGAGCTGGTCGTTGGGAAGGCCGACGTTCCACCAGCTCGGCTTCACCCGCGAGGTCACGAAGGCCGGTGAGGTCGGTGAGAGCGAGCTGGTCTCAGGGTTGAAAGGCGGCACGGTCCGCTTCAACGATGCGGCTGGGTCGGAGCTGGAGGCGAGGGAAGCCGACTTCGTGGCTCTGCGTGGTCTGGAGGATGCCCGCGTCGAGCTGCGCGCCAAGGACGGCCTGCTCCACGTGGCGCTCAACGGAACCGTCGGGGGGGTGACGCTCGGGGAGGGAGACGCAAAGCGGGAGCAGATGCCCTCCTACCTCGAGTACCTCTACAACAAGAAGTCATTGGGCGTCGTCTGGAGCGCCATTATCTTTCTCTGGGGGTTTATATGGAGTGTGCGACGGGTGATCGTCAGCTGAGTGCCTCTACTCGCCGGCGCCGATGTCCGTACCTGTGGCTCGGTCTGTGGTGCGCATTGCTCGGCGTCAGCGCGGCATCCGGCCAAGACGAGCCGGCTGCGGCACCGCAAACGACTCCCTCTCTTCCGTCGTCCTCGGCTGCGCCGCCCTCCGCCGACGATGACCGGCTGGCCCAGAGCCTGCTGCAGAACGTCGTCAAGATCGAGGCGCCGCGCGAGGGCAGCTCCGAGGCTTCGGCTTCGGCTTCATCGTCGGCGAGCGCCGCGGCCAGCTCTACATCGCCACTGCCCGGCACGTCGTCGTCAATCCCGAGCAGCAACAGCCGGACGCCGCGAGCGTCACCGTGAAGGTTACCTTCTTCGATGATCAAGAAAATAGCTACGATGCGCTGGTCGTCAGTAAGTCGGACACGCACGATCTGGCGGTGCTGCGGGTGAAGAAGCCGGAGGGCTTCCCGTACGTCACCAGGTGCCTCTCGTCGACGGGAATACCGAGGCGGCGGACGCCCGTCTGGGCGATCGGCAAGCTGACGAAATGGAGGCTGCTTCCCGGCACGCTGGCGAGCGACCGGCCGTCGAGCGCCCAGGAGATCGAGATCGACGGGCTCCCGGTTTCGCCAGGCTCTTCGGGCGGGCCGCTGGTGGCGGCCACGGGGATCGTCGGCATGATAACGGATGACTCCGCCGACCACGCTAGTGCCCTGAGCATCGACTTCATCAGGGAGTACTTCCTGGACCGGGACCACAACTTCCCGTGGGGACTGCTACCGTTGGATGCCGTGGCGGCTGAGACAGGCGGACAACCGCCTCCGTCTAAGCCCGTGCCAGCAGCGACAGCCGATACATCTATGGAGCCGGTTGCGGGCAGTTACTATCGGCTCCAATTGAAAGAAAACAAACACTACGTAGATGCTGCCTACTGCACCACTAGGGTCGTGCTGAGCCCCGTCCCCTCGGACTATGCCGAAGGTGCCTGTGAGCTGTTTCGGTTCGTTTCTGCCGGTGGTGGATGGAGCCGACTCCAAATGATGAGTGGCGGGAATTACCTGAGTGCTGCCACGTGCTCGACCGAGGTCAGCCTGGCCGAAATCTCAGGCGCCGAGGACGGTGCTTGTCAACTGTGGCGGCTGGTGCCCGCCGGTGGCGGATGGAGCCGGCTGCAGCTGAAACATGGTCAGGGATACTTGGACGCCTGCTCGCCCCAAATCAGCGTCAGGCCCGAGTCAGACTTCGAGGGTGGCGCCTGCCAACTGTGGCGGCTAGTCCCCAAATGAATGGGTTCGCCTTGACGCGAGCGACGTTGCCGCATGCCGTGACAAGCCGGGAGTGGTGCCAGGCGCCTCGTTGAAAGGAGGGCTTAAGGAGGGCCTACGAGCGCCTTCGTAGATGATTTGCAAGGGTTGAGTTACAGCGAGGGAGCGGTGCCAGGCGTCTCGTTGAAGGGAGAGCTTAAAGAGAATCTACGAGCGCCTTCGTAGTTGATCGGGGTGAGAATCTGGCAGGTTGAGCTGCGGTTCGGAGCCCTACAATAGGGGCGGAGGGCGTTTCGAGATGCGCTTCTTACTGCCTGATCCCGCCGCAGTTACGGCCAAGATCGAGCCTCGGGACACACCTCGGCCCTGGCTGCCCGGCGAGCCACTCCACTATGAAGAATTCTGTGGGGACGGCGCCCGACCGGTGAAGATCAACCGCCAACGAACGGCAACGCCGGCGGAAGCTTCCCCGAGGGAAGGGCGCGTCGCGGTCTCCGGGCGCCCAGCGGAATCTGCGTCCCACATCTATATAAGACGGAAAACGGTCTCTCATCTTGCAACTTTTTTCGGCCAGGGGTTTGGATCGGCCCGCCAGCCCGCCGAACAGGGGGGTCGCCTCTCGCTCCGTTCCCGCGGACCCTCATGACCACAGCGCGAGCTCAAGGTCCGGGATCCTTTTCGAAGTGCCGCCGATTCAGAGTGGCAACCGCCATTCCGTAAGTGAGCGCCGTGGCTGCGATGAGCAGGTCGTGAGCGCCGATAAGCTCTCCACTCCTCTGGAGATCTGACCAGAGCTGGGAATGGATCCGCGCGACTTCGAGCGTGAACGGGAGGACTGGAACGATTGTCAGTACGGTCTCGACGAACCGCTCGCGGCGACCGCGACGTACGGCACCATCGGCTCGGTGGACTCCATGAAGGAGCCTCCGAGGCTGTTATCGCCGCGAGAGCGACCTCTGATCGCCGAGGCGCTCCAATACCGCCGCCGGTGCCTCCCCGGAACGCTCAAAGGCAACGAAGACGCTGCTGTCGAGTCGCACGCTATTCCGCCACGCTTGTACGCGATCGGCCGCCCTGAATTTGGATTGTTCAGGCCATGTCTTCGGCCTATCAAGGGTCGGCTGACGCCGCCCGCTTCGCGGCTACGCCCTTGACAGGCCGAGACATGGCCAAGATGAGCCGGGTATTCGGGGCGGCCGGAAGACTGGGCGTCCCGGAATGTGCCGCGGCGGCGCATTCTATGCCGGCGGTCACGAAATACCGTGAGACTCGACAGCTGCTGTCGATCAAGAAGGCCAAGGAGATCGGCCCGCCAGCGGCTGTTCGGCTTGGATTTTCTCCAAGTCGTCAGCGAACTGCTCGTCGGGTTTCTCAATGCGATTCAGAGCTGCGAGGAGGTCCCGGAAAGTTATACCGGAGCGGAACTGGACGGGTCCCAATTGTCCGACGGCCTCCCCTCCGCGAAGGATGACGAAGGTCTCTCGCTCATACCGCACCCGATTGAGTAGCTCCGAGAAATTGCGAGCGGCTTCGGTCGCGGTGATGTTGCTGCCCATGCGAGCAGTCTAATCAGAGAATCTGATTCCGGCAAGGGTGGCACGCTGCTTCGATCCCCCTCCCGGCGACGGGGGGTGCCTTCGTAGGCGATCTCTTGGGATCTGAAGGTATCTCGGCTTCAAGTGGACTCGTCGTCATCTCGAGTGGGCTGACAGCTTTTTGGAGTGGGCTCGTCGTCATCGTGAGTGGGCTGACAGCTTTTGGGAGAGGGCTCGTCGTCATGGTGAGTGGGCTGACGGCTTTTGGGAGAGGGCTCGTCGTCATGGTGAGTGGGCTGACGGCTTTTGGGAGTGGACTCGTCATCATCGCGAGTGGGCCGACAGCGAGGTACCCTCAAAGAGTGTGGAAATGAGCTGAAGGCGGCGTAACCTTCCCGGTCAGCGATGACGGGCCGGGGAATCCGGCCAGGAAGGAGACACCGCCATGGTAGAGCAGAGCACTGAGGGAAGGTTCGGGTCAAGGACGATGTGGCAGGAGCTGGAAAAGATGGCAAGGGGTCGGATCCAGGAGTTCCTTGGCGAGTTGTTGAAGGAGGAAGTCACGGTTCTGGTAGGACGTCAGAAGAGCGAGCGTCGGGAGGCGGTGGACGCGCCGGCGGTGTACCGCAACGGCTACGGTAAGCCGCGGAAGCTTGCGATGATGGGGGGCACGATCGAGGTGCGGCGGCCGCGGGTGCGGGGCCTGGAGGAGCGTTTCGAGAGCCAAATTCTGCCGTTGTTTCGGCGGCGCACGGAGGAAGTCGGCGAGCTGTTGCCGCAGCTGTATTTGCACGGTCTGGCGCAGGGGGATTTCGAGCTGGCGTTGCGCGGGTTGTTGGGGGAGGGAGCGCCGCTGTCGGCGAAGCTCGATCGAGCGGCTACGGGGCAAGTGGGTGTCGGAATTCGAGGTTTGGCGCCGGCGTAGCCTGAGGGGCATCGAGCCGGTGTATCTGTGGGCGGACGGGGTCTATGTGAAGGCGGGCCTGGAGAAGGACAAGGCCTGCCTGCTGGTGGTCGTGGCGGGCCTGCGCGATGGTCGTAAAGTGGTGCTGGCAGTGGAGAGTGGGTATCGCGAGTCGGCAGAGTCCTGGGGTCGCCTGTTACGGGATCTGCGGGCGCGTGGAATGAGCGCACCTCGGCTGGTGTCGCCGATGGTCACCTGGGGATCTGGGCGGCGCTGTCGGAAATCTTTCCCGAGGTGGCCGAGCAGCGATGCTGGAACCACAAGATCGTCAACGTGCTCGATACACTGCCGAAGAAGCTGCAGGTCGAAGCGCGGGAATTGCTCTGCCGCATCCCGTATGCGGCGACGCAGCACGAGGCCGAGAGGTTGCGCGAGGAGTTTCGGTCGCGCTACGGCCAGCAGCAGCCCAAGGCGATGGAAACGCTGGAACGGGATTGGGAGCGAATGGTGGCTTTCTACGGCTTCCCGAAGGAGCATTGGAAACACCTACGAACGACCAACCCGGTAGAGTCGCCCTTCGCGGCGGTGCGGCTGCGAACGGCGGCCGGCAAACGATACAAGAAGGTGGCTAACGCGACCGCACTGATCTGGCGCGTGCTGATGGTGGCCGAGCGATCGTTCCGTCGTCTTGACCACCCGGAGCTTCTTCCCGAAGTCGCCGAGGGGGCCATCTATAAAGACGGCGTACGGGTCTTACGAGAAGTCCAAACTACGGCCGAGGAGGCCGCCGCCTGAGGATCGTTTACTGTCGAGTCGCACGCTATTCCGCCACGCTTGTACGCGATCGGCCGCCCTGAATTTGGATTGTTCAGGCCATGTCTTCGGCCTATCAAGGGTCGGCTGACGCCGCCCGCTTCGCGGCTACGCCCTTGACAGGCCGAGACATGGCCAAGATGAGCCGGGTATTCGGGGCGGCCGGAAGACTGGGCGTCCCGGAATGTGCCGCGGCGGCGCATTCTATGCCGGCGGTCACGAAATACCGTGAGACTCGACATTTACACACCTATTGACGGGACCTCCCGACAGCTTTTGGGAGAGGACTCGTCGTCATCGCGAGTGGGCCGACAGCTTTTGGGAGAGGACTCGTCGTCATCGTGAGTGGGCTGACAGCTTTTGGGAGAGGACTCGTCGTCATCGTGAGTGGGCTGACAGCTTTTTGGAGTGGGCTCGTCGTCATCGTGAGTGGGCCGACAGCTTTTGGGAGAGGACTCGTCGTCATCGTGAGTGGGCTGACAGCCTTTGGGAGAGGGCTCGTCATCATCGCGAGTGGGCTGACAGCCTTTGGGAGAGGGCTCGTCGTCATCGTGAGTGGGCCGACAGCTTTGGGAGAGGACTCGTCATCATCGCGAGTGGGCTGACAGCCTTTGGGAGAGGGCTCGTCGTCATCGTGAGTGGGCCGACAGCTTTTGGGAGAGGACTCGTCATCATCGCGAGTGGGCTGACAGCCTCTTGGAGTCAAACCTCGCCGGGCAGCGCCCGTATAAGAGCCACATCTTTTGCCCGTCGAGGAGGCATGGCCATGGCTCGATTCCCCTTTCCCGTCCTTTCTCTCTCCCTGACGCTCCTCGCCGCCGGACCCGCTGCAGCCGTCGATTGGCCGCAGTTCCGGGGCGTGAACCGCGGGGAGCGGGGCGTGAACCGCGGGGAGCGGTGCCAGGCGTTTCGTTGAAGGGAGAGCTTAAAGAGAATCTACGAGCGCCTTCGTAGTTGATCGGGGTGAGAATCTGGCAGGTTGAGCTGCGGTTCGGAGCCCTACAATAGGGGCGGAGGGCGTTTCGAGATGCGCTTCTACTGCCTGATCCCGCCGCAGTTACGGCCAAGATCGAGCCTCGGGACACACCTCGGCCCTGGCTGCCCTGCGAGCCACTCCACTATGAAGAATTCTGTGGGGACGGCGCCCGACCGGTGAAGATCAACCGCCGACGAACGGCAACGCCGGCGGAAAGCTCCCCCGAGGGAAGGGCGCGTCGCGGTCTCCGGCTCGCAGCTTCTCGGCAGCGGAGCGGAACTCCAGGACGAACCAGGCGTAGGCGTCGTAGAGCGTCCGCCACATGCTGTAGCTCGCCGTCAGGAAGAGGGGACACGGCGAGCGGTCGCGATGTGCCGGACGGTACTGAGGATCTTCGGCCAGAATCGCCGCGACGCCGAGTACCGGCTTGCCCGTCCGCTGCCTCTCGACGGCGGCTACTTCCTCGATCTCGTCCACCAGCTCGACGACACGCTCCTTGTAGGTCTCGTCCGAGAGGTGCTTCCAGCAGGGGAGAGGCGAGAGGTGGACCGTCTCCTCCGTGGCATACTGGTAACGGTCGAAGTCCTCTCCCCGGCGGCGCGCCGCGAATTCCTTGCTGCGGTCGAACCAGTATCCCTTCAGCGGCTCGCCGTCCAGTAGGGCGCGGGCACAATGGACGCCGGGCCAGTCCCGGACGCGCTCGACAAGGAATTCCTTACAGCCTTGTGCCAGACAGTAGGCGAGCCGCGCCGCCTGAGCCCTGTCCTCGGGGCTGACGAGGATGGCGTGGTAGCGGCCGGCGAAGACCGGTCCCTCCCAATCCGTGAGGCGGCCGACCTCCCTCGCCAGATTCGACAAGGCGTACTGCATGAAGTCGGCGAGTTGGTCGACGCGGTCGACGTCGACCAGAAGATGCAGGTGGGACGACAACACGGCGAGGCCGCAGATGCGGATCGGATAGAGTCGCTGGGCGCGTCCGAAGACCCCGAGCACGATCTCGTTCAGCTCGGGGCTCGGCCGGAACAGGCGGCGGCCCTGGACCGTCCCGGAGGTGACGTCGAAAAGGGCGCCTTCCTCGGGCGCCCAGCGGAATCTGCGTCCCACATCGATATAAGACGGAAAAACGGCCTCTCATCTTGCAACTTTCTTCGGCCCAGCCTGTTTTGACCAGCTCTGGGGTGTTCCGGATTCAAGCTCGAATCGCCTCGGAGCAAGCTTGAACCTCCGGCGACAAGCTTGCGGGCGCCGAGCCAAGCTTGAAGCGGGACGGCTTGAATTGGCGCCGAGCGGCTGCAAGCTTGAACCGGCAGCCTTCAAGCTTGAGTTTCCCGGCTCGAGCTTGTCTCGGGTCGGATCAAGCTCGAACCGGCCTCGGGCAGGCTTACATCGCCCGGATCCAAGCTTGGACCCTACTGTATAGCTCGCAGATGGTGAGACCGGGGTAATGTAGGGTCCGGAAGGGCCCGACAAGGAGACCGGTGATGGCCAAGAAGAGCGAGCTGAAGGCGGAGGAGAGGCTGGAGGCGGTGCTGGCGCTGCTGCGTCGAGAGGAATCAGCCGCGGCGCTGGCACGGCGTTACCAGGTGAGCGAAGTGACGCTGTACCGCTGGCGCGACGTGTTTTTGGCGGCGGGCAAGGCGGGCTTGGGTCAGCCTGAGGGCTCGGCGGAGTCGGCGGCGGCGCGGCGTATTGAGCAACTCGAGGAGAACTGGCGCAACGGGCGCAGGTCATCGGCGAGCTGACGATCGCCAACGGCATTTTAAAAAAACTCCAAACCCGCTCACGTTGACCGAGGAGCTACGGAAGATGGTCCGAGACGCTGTGGCGGCTCATCCGCCGGCCCGTCTGAAGAAGGTGGTTGGCCTCCTGGGTCTGCCGTGTTCGAGCTTCTTCCGGCGGCCGGTGGCCTCGCGGCGTCGCCCGGGGCCGCGTCCGCGGCCGTTGGATCCCCATTTGTCAGAGGTGGTGCTGGGCTTCGCTGAGCAGTTTCCGTGGTGGGGGTACAAGAGGTTGGCGGTGGTGCTTCGGCGGGCGGGTGAGGCGGTGACGAATCGTTTCGTGTATCGGGTCTTGAAGGCGGCGGGCCTGCTGGTGAAGAAGCGTCGCCGCGCCGCCGAGCTGTACCAAGCGGCCAAGCTGTTCGAGCTGCTGCCCCAGGCCCCGAACGAGCTCTGGCAGGCCGATGTGACGTACATCCACATCCCGGGACACGGCTGGTGGTACGCGGTGACCGTCATCGACTATTTCAGCCGCTATCTCTTGGCGCTGCACCTGTCGCCGAGCTTCGATGCGGCGAGCTTGATCGTCGGCGTCGAGAAGGCGAAGGCCGAAGCTGAGCGCCTCCACGGTGGGCTGGCGCGGCGGCCGACGTTGGTGACGGACAATGGGTCGAGCTTCCTGTCGCGTCGCTTTCAGGAGTTCATCACCGGCAGCTTGGAGCACGTACGAACCCGCTACCGGACGCCCGAGCAGTTGGGCCTGCTCGAGCGGTTCCACCGGACGCTGAAGACGGAGGAAGTGTACTGGCATCTGTACGCCTCGCCGCAGGAAGCCCGAGACAAGCTCGACACCTTCCGGCAGCGGTACAACGAGGTTCGGCCGCACTGGGCCTTGGTGCCGGAGGCGGGCGGTGACCCTGTCACTCCGTCCGATGTCTACCACCGCCGCGTGGCGGTACAGCTGCCGGCGTGGCAGAGCTGGGCCAAGGCGGCCAAGGAAAAGTTGGAAAAACTCCAGGTAGGGAAAAAACAAGAGATCGCGGCCTGAAGGAACCGCGGCAAAGAAGTTACGCAGAACTCAACCAACCCGGTCCACTTGATTTGCGAGCCAAGACACTACCGGTCAAGCTCGAGCCTCCGCAACTCAAGCTTGAATCGTCCCGGTTCAAGCTTGACATTCTGGATTCAAGCTCGAGGCGTGGTGCCTGCCGCGTCATCGGGCACAGCCCCCAGTACACCACCACCCCGGTGACCCGAGATGTGGAGCCAGATCCCGCCAGTTACTAGCGCCGCGGTCGAGTCATCAGCCAGATTCCTTCGCTTGTAGGCGAGCTTCCCCTCCGTCGAGATGACTTCGCCGGTCGGGGAGAGGAGAGCTGCGATAGAGATCGCGGGCGGCGCGCGTGGTACATTCGAGCTGATGCCTCACATGCTGGAGAGGCAAGCCGGCCGAGCAGCCTTAGCCGCTCTTGGCATCGTTTTGCTCATACCCGCGAGTAGGGCGGCGGGTCTCGACTCGGCGAAGCCTCCGCAGGAGCTGCTGGCGTTCGCGGGTCGGCGACAATCTCGCGTGGGCAGGCCCGAGATTCGACGACTCGGACTGGCAGCCGGTCCTTCTCTTCGAGAGTTGGCAGCGGCAGGGCTATCACGGCGTAGACGGCGTAGTCTGGTTCCGCCGCACCGTCACCCTGAACCCGGCGGCGCGTTTTGCTGCGAGCCAGGGCCGCCTCGGTCTGCTCGTCGGCCTGCCGTCCTTCGGCGGTTATCAAGTCTACGCGTCGGGCCGGCTCGTCGGCAGCTCCCGGGGATGGGGATGGAGCCGGCGGTTGCCCTTCTGCGTCTCTGAGGTCTTCTCGCTTCCCGCGGACCTCATCGGTCGTGACGGCAGGCTTCCTCTCGCCTTCCGGGCCCGCCGCATCGGATGGATTTCCGACTCCGACCCCACGGACTCCGCGGTCGGCGAGACGCTTCTCTTCGGCGACGAACAAGCTCTGCGCGACCACATCGACGTCACCTGGAGCCGCCTGTTGCTCGCCGACCTTCCAGTGCTCCTCCTCTGCGTCCTTTTCTTTGCCGTGGCTCCGTACCACCTTCTGCTCTTCTGGCGCCGCCGGCGCCGAAATCGAACACCTGTGGTTCGGTCTCCTGACCCTCGCCTTCGCCACCAACGCCTTCGGCAGCTCCTACTGGATCTACCAGATCACTTCGCGATACGACCTCGCAGTCCGGATCAGCGACGCTTTCGGCCAATTCGCCGCAATGCTGGCCATCCAATTCATCTGGACGTTCTTTTCCCGGTCCATTCCTCGCTGGCTGCGCGCCTATCAGCTCTCCCAAGGCGCGCTGGCCCTCTTCGTCCTCTTCTCGCCCGACATTCGTATCGTGGTCACCAGCCAAACCCTGCGGGCGCTCTGGTTGCTGCCGCTGCTGGTGGTGACGGCGGCCCTGATCTTCCGCGAGACGCGGCGCGGCGACGTCGAGGCCCGAACCCTCGCGGTCGCCGGCCTGGTCATGATTGCTTTCCAGGTCTTGGAGCTTGCCGCCAAGCCGCTCCTCCAGAGGTTGATCGCTGACGTGCCTTTGCCTGGAGCGGTGCCAGGCGCCTCGTTGAAGGGAGGGCTTAAAGAGAGCCTACGAACACCTTCGTAGTTGGTTTGCAAGGGGTTGAGTTACCGGCAAAATCTCGAGACTGGGCTCCACAGGCGTTCGAGGTGCGCTTTCCGTCACCCAATTCCGCCGCAATTACGGCCAAGATCGAGCCTCCGGACACACCTCGGCCCCGGCTGTCGATCAGCTCTGCGAGGAAGTCTGTGGGGATGGCGACCGACCGGTGAAGCTCACCCGCCGACGAACGGCAGCGCTGGCGGGAAGCTTCCCCGAGGGAAGGGCGCGTCGCGGTCTCCGGCACGCAGCCTCTCGGCGGCGGAGCGGAACTCCAGGACGAACCAGGCGTAGGCGTCGTAAAGCGTTCGCCACATGCTGTAGCTCGCCGTCAGGAAGAGGGGACACGGCGAGCGATCGCGGCTTGCAGGGCGGTACTGAGGATCTTCGGCCAGGATCGCCGCGACGCCGAGCACCGGCTTTCCCGTCCGCTGCCTCTCGGCGGCGGCCACCTCTTCGATCTCGTCCACCAGCTCGACGACACGCTCCTTGTAGGTCTCGTCCGAGAGGTGCTTCCAACAGGGGAGAGGCGAGAGGTGGACTGTCTCCTCCGTAGCATACTGGTAACGGTCGAAGTCCTCTCCCCGGCGGCGCGCCGCGAATTCCTTGCTGCGGTCGAACCAGTATCCCTTCAGCGGCTCGCCGTCCAGAAGGGCGCGAGCACAATGGGCGCCGGGCCATTCCCGGGCGCGCTCGACAAGGAATTCCTTACAGCCTTGTGCCAGGCAGTAGGCGAGCCTCGCTGCCTGAGCCCTCTCCTCGGGGCTGACGAGGATGGCGTGGTAGCGGCCGGCGAAGACGGGTCCCTCCCAATCCGTGAGGCGGCCGACCTCCCTGGCCAGGTTCGACAAGGCGTACTGCATAAAGTCGGCGAGCTGGCGGACGTCGTCAACGTCAACGAGGAGGTGGAGATGCGATGAGAGCACGGCGAGGCCGCAGATGCGGATCGGATAGAGCCGCTGGGTCCGCCCGAGGACCCCGAGCACGATCTCGTTGACCTCGGGGCTCGGCCGGAAGAGGCGGCGGCCCTGGACCGTGCCGGAGGTGACGTCGAAGAGGGCGCCTTCCTCGGGCGCCCAGCGGAATCTGCGTCCCACATCTATATAAGACGGAAAAACGGCCTCTCATCTTGCAACTTTTTTCGGGATCGAAGGCAGAGCGATCCTCTCCTCCAAGCCGGCGACGGCGGTGAACAGCCAGCGATTGTCGTCCTGCTGGAGGTACTGCTTCCACCCGAGGCTCTTCCTGGACGACGAGACCGCCGCCTGCGCGGCAAGCTCCTCGCCCGGACAATTTTGCTCCTCGCCCGCGTGGGCAAGCTCTCCGCCCGGACAGTTTTGCTCTGTGCCCGGCCGGGCGAGCTCTCTGCCTGCGCGGGCAAGCTCCTCGCCCGCACAGTTTTGTTCCATGCCCGCGCGGGCAAGCTCTCTGCCTGGACAGGCAAGCTCCCTGCCCGGCCAGTTTTGTTCTGTGCCCGACCGGGCGAGCTCCCTGCCCGCGCGGGCGAGGTCTCTGCTTGGCCGGGCAAGCTCTCTTGCGGAGGGCCCGGGAGTGGTGCCAGGTGCTTGGAGAGGGCCGCAGGGCCGCCGTGGCAGGGCCGGAAGGAGAGAGAGGCTGCTCCTGGGAAAGGGCGGCTGCGAGGCTGAGAGGGGCGAGCAGCAATGCTGCGGTCGCGAGGCTTCGTCGCATAGAAGGATCTCCGATCCGCATCCGGAAGCAATTGCCGGACCAGACGGGTTCCCCGGTCCGCGCTAGAATCTGTCCGAATGGCCGTCATGGGAGCTCCACGTCCGCGAGCCGTCCTCGCCGCGCTCGTCAGCCTCACAGCGCTGTGCAGCGCTGCGGAGGCCGCGCCGCCGGCTGGTTTCGACGCCGCCACGGAAAAGGTCCGCGAGATCCTCCGGGAGCGTGACGCCAGCTCCACATGGGGCGCCGACCCGCCGGTGGAAGAGATCGCCGCCCGCGGTGAGCCGTTCGCCGCCACCGTTCTCAGCGGGGCGGGTCACGCGTTGCTGGCGTTCGACAGTGAAGGGCGGCCGATGGGCGCTCACTTGCTTCTGCTGCAGGTGAGAGTGGAGGGCTCTATCGCCTCGGCGAACGAGTGCGTGCTACGCCTCGGGAAGGATGAGGACCGGTCCTGCCCGCCGGCTCCGATGGCAGTCGTGGATTGCGCGACCTGGAGCGTGCCCGTCGAAACCGTGCGTGCTGCGACGCTGGCGGCTCGCGCGGCGCTCTTCGTCCGCGTCTACGAGAAGAAGTTCATCTCCGACCCGCGCGAGGAGATCGAGTACGACGGCCCCATATCCGGAGGGATCGTTGGCAGCGTCGGCGGGATGTCGACCGCCGACTTCGTCACCGTGGTCAACGTGATGGAGTCGGTCGAGCAACCCATTCGCGTGGTCGAGGAATGGGTCGGCTATCTCTCCTCGGACAACGCCGGAGAGCGGTGCCCGCCGGAGAGCGGAGAGCGGTGCCCGGTGCCAGGCGTCTCGTTGAAGGGAGGGCTTAAAGAGAATCTACGAGTGCCTTCGTAGTTGATCGGGGTGGCAGGTTGAGCTGCGGTTCGGAGCCCTACAATCGGGGGCGGAGGGCGTTCGAGATGCGCTTCTTACTGCGTGATCCCGCCGCAGTTACGGCCAAAATCGACCCTCCGGACAGACCTCGGCCGTGGCTATCCGAAGAGCTTGCGAAGGCGGAGACTGTGGAGATGGCGACCAACCAATGGCGATCAACCGCCAACGAACGGCAACGCCGGCGGAAAGCTTCCCCGAGGGAAGGGCGCGTCGCGGTCTCCGGCGCGCAGCCTCTCGGCGGCGGAGCGGAACTCCAGGACGAACCAGGCGTAGGCGTCGTAAAGCGTCTGCCACATGCTGTAGCTCGCCGTCAGGAAGAGGGGACACGGCGAGCGATCGCGGAACGCGGGACGGTACTGAGGATCCTCGGCCAGAATCGCCGCGACGCCGAGCACCGGCTTTCCCGTCCGCTGCCTCTCGGCGGCGGCCACCTCTTCGATCTCGTCCACCAGCTCGACGACACGCTCCTTGTAGGTCTCGTCCGAGAGGTGCTTCCAGCAGGGAAGAGGCGAGAGGTGGACCGTCTCCTCCGTGGCATACTGGTAACGGTCGAAGTCCTCTCCCCGTCGCCGCGCCGCGAATTCCTTGCTGCGGTCGAACCAGTATCCCTTCAGCGGCTCGCCGTCCAGCAGGGCGCGAGCGCAATGGACACCGGGCCAGTCCCGGACGCGCTCGACAAGGAATTCTTTGCATCCCTGCGCCAGACAGTAGGCGAGCCGCGCCGCCTGGGCTTTCTCCTCGGGGCTGACGAGGATCGCGTGATAGCGGCCGGCGAAGACCGGTCCCTCCCAGTCCGTGAGGCGGCCGATCTCCCTTGCCAAGTTTGAGCACGCGTACTCCATGAAGTCGGCGAGTTGGTCAATGTGGTCCACGTCAACGAGGAGGTGCAGATGCGACGAGAGCACGGAGAGGCCGCAGATGCGGATCGGATAGAGCCGCTGGGCCCTGGGCCCGCCCGAAAACCCCGAGCACGATCTCGTTGACCTCGGGGCTCGTAGGCGTGCTCGATGAAGTCGGATGCGCCGACCGGCTTTGAGAATTCCCCAAGCCTTGGAGAAACCCCTCCCTGCCTTGGAAAAAATCAGAACACCCTTCGAAAAATCTCCCGAGCCTGGGAGAGAGTTTCCCAAGCCTTTGGAGAAACTGCTCCCTGCCTGGGGAGAAATCAGAACACCCTTCGAAAAATCTCCCGAGCCTTGGGGGAGATTTCCCAAGCCTTGGAGAAACCGCTCCCTGCCTGGGGAGAAATCAGAACACCCTTCGAAAAATCTCCCGAGCCTTGGGGAGAATTTCCCAAGCCTTGGAGAAACCGCTCGGAGCCAGACGCCTGGCGGCGGTAGAACGATTCCAGGCGCTCAGTTGAAGCTATTCTCCGCAGCGCGACCAGCGGGTCGACCTTGGTCGCCCGTCGTGCCGGGAGGTAGCTGGCGGCGAGAATCACACCACCGAGCGTTAGTAGAACCGTCACCATCGTCGCTGGGAAACCGCCATCTCGCTCGCGCGAAAGGTGGGTCCGGGGCTTATCTTCTTCGATGACTTTGAATCGGGAGGGAGCTACTGGGAGGGAGCGTTCCATGAGGAGCACGATGAGACGATGGCCTGCCTTTCTGGCGGTTCTGACCCTGGGCGGCGTTGGGACGGCGGCAGCACAGACGAATGTCATCCCGAACGCGAGCTTTGACGCCCCAGACGTGTCTTGGTGGCAGAGGCCGACTCAGGCCGCGAGCTCGAAGAGCTGGAGCGCGTTTGGGAATCCCGGCGGCTCACTCCAGCTCGAGTCGACGCTGCAGCCTCCGTCGACCGTGGCCGGGGAGCGGTGCCAGACGCCTCGTTGAAGGTATGACTTAAAAGAGGGCCTACGAGCGCCTTCGCCGGTCTACATCCTGCGCCGAAGGATGCGCGCTGCCGAGCGGCCCTACCGGGTATGGGGCTACCCGGTGGTGCCGGCGCTCTATCTCATCGCGACGCTGTACCTTATGATCAACGCGCTGGTCGCGACGCCGGGGTGGGCCATCGCGGGGCTTGGCATCTTCGCGCGCGGTCTCCCGGTTTACGCTTACTATGCGCGGAGACTTCCACCCGCGCGCCCCGAAGACTGGTTCGGCGAGGTCCAACCGGGACGTCGCAGTATCGCCCCAGGCAAGCAAGAGCTCTAGAAGCATGTGCACATCCTGAGCCCCGCGGGAGGCAGCCGGCGCTCCAGAACGCCTCCTGCGGTCCGGCTCCGTCACCTCATCGTAGAGTGATTGACTGCCGTCATGTTACAAGCATAGAGTACTTATGTTCTATAGATAACAGCTCGATAAAGGAGGCATCGGATGCAAGCTCGCCGGTACGTGATTGGGTTCCTTCTCCTCTTGTGCTCCGTCCCCTGCAAGGCGGTGAGAACGGACCTGACCGTCGATCTCAAGGAGAAAACCGTCAGCCCCAACCAGCCAACGGTGAACATCCGCGCCGCCGACACCATCGTCATCAGGCTGCAGGGAGAGGTGACGGGGCTGGACGATCAAGATATTTTGCACTCGTTTGACATCCCCTCCTATCACGCGGACTCTCCCGGCCAGGAGTCGACCAGCCTGTACGCGGCGGGGAGGTTTATCACGGTGAGCTTCAGAGACTGTTCGGACAGGATTCTCAACCGGGATCTGCCTCAGAAGCTGAAGGGGAAGCTCAACACCGATGCCTGCCCCTTCGCGGTCCTGGCCGCCCGCGACAGCTCGAGCTGGACGATCTTCGCCAACGCCAGAACCCTCGCCATGAATATATTCCAACTTAAAGCGGTTCCGGAGCTTCCGAGCGAGCACGTTGGGAGGAAAGGAGCGCGTCGGTCTCTTCAGCTTCGCCATCGAGGCTCGAAGAGGAACCCTTCGCTCTCGCCTGGTCGGGTGGATTCGGGGTTCTCGGCACGGACGATCATCGATATCGACTGGACGCGCTACCCGACGACAGCCAGAACGCCAAGCTGGTACGCGTGGAGGATGGCAGCCCTGACTACCAATTGATGGCTTTTGCTCATTACCTCCCCTCCTTCGCCGACGGGCGCGCCGGAATTTCGGCCGGCCTGGCCACCAACGTCCCGGTCGAAAACCTCACGGTGGCGGCCGGGCTGAGTGTCGCGCTCCGCACGATACCGATCGATAACACATGGTATGTAACCTTCGGCGCTGCCTGGGCTCAGCGAGACCGCCTGCGGTCCGAGTTCCAGGGCAGGGATGTGGTTCCGGCCAGCCTGACCAGCGATGCGCTCCTGGAGGGCCGGTACGGGCTGACCTACTTCCTGGCCTTCTCCTTCGGCTTCTTCGGCGGCGAGCAGCAGTTCAAGGGGGTCTATTCCGGTGGCGGCAAGAGCGGCGAAGGCCCGAACGAATAACGCTCCAAGATTCCTGGGAGCGGTGCCAGGTGCCTCGTTGAAGGGAGCGCTTAAGAAGCGTCCTACGAGCGGTTTCGTAGTCAATGTACGTGGGGCCGAGCTTCAGCGAGAAGCTCCAAAGCGACCTGCAAGGCTTCGTGCACGCCGATGGGCTCGTGGTTGCGGACTGGGGCCCATCTCTACCGCCGCGGGGTCCATTTGCCCACAAACGGTCGGTCCTGTCGCGCTCCGATCGTGATTGACCGGCTCGCCTCTCCTGACGTACTCTGCGGCCCGCTCACCCTGAAACATGAGATGAGGAGTGACGAAATACCGAACGTCCCCCCGACCGGCAGGACTTGGGCGCGCGCGGAGATCAAGTGCAGCCTTCAGCTCCCAAGCGGCGCGAGGTCGCCCGAGACGACACCACACTGCTGGTACTTCGAGATACCGAGCACACACGACACGCCGGAGCACTGGCAGGAGCTCGTGGCACGCATCACGTTCGACATCAACACGGCGCTGCGCCGCCGCCAGCCGGACGACCTCGCCTGGATCGATGTCGAGAGCATCAAGGTCTATCCGGTTCGGCCGCGCCAAGTCCTCACCGCGCCCGAGACCGATCCGCGCTCGCTGGCGTGGGTGAACATCGACAGGCAGAGGGTCTGGGAGCCGGCCGTCTGCTACTACGTTGACGACGCGGGGCGCTACGACGTGATGTCGGGCCACGACTTCAGCGAGCTGCTTCTCTACAGGCTGCTCGGTCTCGGGGAGATAACTCTCGAACAGTGCCGGGGCTTTCTCGACCGCTATTACGCCGAGGCGGGGCCTTCGGCCGGGCAGAGGTTTTATGACGACCGGGAGGCGCGCCTGAACAACCTGACGACCATTCGAGAGATCGCAGGCGTGCCCAGGAAGACGCCCTACGAACAACCTTACAGTTGTTGTCCCGATGCCTCCGCAAGTTGGACCGGCAACGCCCTCGCCGAAATCGGTGTTCCGAGGGAGGTGAGGGTGGCGGGTTATGTCGAGCCTGGTTCTGCCGGCGCGGAGGCGACGGAGGGTGAAACGGTTTCGGTCGTCCTGGAGGCAATCGGGGAGAGTCCGATTCAAGCTCTTGTGACCGTGCGTGACTTCGTGGGGCTCAGTGTGGGCGGGGCTAAGAGTCTTATCGATTCCGTTCCGGTCATCGTTCTCTCGGATGCACCTCGCGCGGAGGCCGAGCGCTTCAGGCGCGAATTGGAGCGGGTTGGCGCGACCGCCTCGGTGCGTTGACGCAGCGCGGCCGTGCGCCGCTTTAAGTCCTTGCGTTTCATCCGGAAGTCCGGGAGCGGGTAGAGTCGGCGGCCGGCGCGGTGGCTGTAGGTCGAGGGAGTCGCTGTTTGCCGACGGCTTTCGCTCCGCGGCGAACGCCCAAATCCCGAGGATAAGCCCGATGAACAGGAGCACGAGGACGATGCGGCGTAAGCGCCGGAGACGGGCCATGGCTCGGCATAGGATACTTCCATATGCCAGGGGAAGGCCGTAGACCGGGATTCGTGCCTCTGGAACGAGCGTTGTCGAAGCTCGGTCTCGCTTCGCGCAGCGAGGCCCGCGAGCTGATCCGCGCCGGCCGCGTTACCGTAGACGGCCGAAGCGAGACCGATCCGTTGCGCGAGATCATTCCGGAGCGCGCCCTCATCGGAATCGACGGCCGCTCCGCCCGGCGCGCCGAGCCTGTGACGATCCTCCTCCACAAACCCCGCGGCGTTGTCACCACCCGTTCGGACCCGGAAGGACGTCCCACGGTCTATGGCTGCCTGGAGGGTCTGGACGCGCACCTCATTCCCGTCGGCCGTCTCGATGTGGCCACCTCGGGCCTCCTGCTGCTGACCAACGACACCCGCTTCGCCGACTGGGTGACCGATCCGCGCAACGAGGTGCCGCGCGTCTACGTGGTGACGGTGCGCGGCGAGCTCAGCGACGAGACCTCGCGCCTGCTGGAAGAGGGGATCGAGGATGCCGGAGAGCGGCTCGCCGCCAGATCGATCCGCATCCGCAAGCCTTCCCGGCGCGAGACGCACCTGATCGTCGAGCTGTCCGAGGGGAAGAACCGCGAGATCCGCCGCCTGCTCGACGCCGCTGGGCATGAGGTGACGCGGCTGAAGCGGGTCTCCTTTGGCGGGCTGGAGTTAGGGGAGCTGGCGCCGGGGAAGTGGCGAATCATTTCCACGGCGGAGCTGCGGGCGGCTTTTCCCGGTGCGTCCATCCGCGAGAGCTCATTGGGGTAAGCCGACCCGCATGGTAAGCTCTGTTTCTGGTCCAATACTCCGGGATTTCCTCGATCGTGGAGGGCTTGTCATGCAATGGAGCGAGATTCGCGAGCGCTACCCCAGGCAATGGTTGCTGATCGAGGCCATCGAAGCCCATTCGGCGGAAGGCCAGAGGGTCTTGGACGACATTGCCGTCATCCAGTCCTATCCCGACTCGGTCGCCGCGATGAACGCCTACAAAGACCTCCATCGGAGAGATCGACAGCGTGCAGCTCTACGTTCTCCACACTGACCGGGAACATCTCGAGATCGGCGAGATTCTGTGGCTGGGTCTTCGTATGGCTTCATGAACTCTGCTCGGGGAGTCGCGATAAGATCCCCGCGTGCGCAAGATCACCCTCATCACCACCGGCGGCACCATCGAGAAGACGTACGACGAGCAGACCGGCGAGCTGGCCAACCGGCGCTCCATCGTGCGGCGGATGCTCTCCGAGCTGCGTCTCGAAGACACGGAAGTCAGCGTCTTCGAGCTGATCAGTAAGGACAGCCTCGATATGACCGCGGAGGATCGCGACCGAATCCTCGAGGCGGTCCGAGCGACGGGGGCCTGCGAAGAGGGAACCACCGCCGGCATCGTCATCCTTCATGGCACGGACACCTTGGCGCTCACCGGACAGCGTCTCTACGAGAGCCTCGATGGTCCGCGCGTCCCCGTCGTCCTCACCGGCGCCATGCGGCCCTTCGAGATGAAGCAGTCGGACGCCCTTCAGAACCTGACCGAAGCCATCTTCGCCGCCGGCCTGCTGCCGCCCGGCGTCTACTGCGCCGCCCATGGCCGGGTGTTGCCGTTTCCGGGCGTGCGCAAGGACACCGAGCGCGGCACGTTCGTGAAAGCTTGAAGGTGTCTGATGCGGGCCGTTCTTGCCGTCTTTCTCCTCCTCGCTCTCCCGACCGCCGCTCGCGCCGATCTCGGCGACGTCGATACCTCGCTCTCCGAGGTTGCGTTCGAGGAGGTCCAGGCCTCTCCGGACGGCCGCCGGCTGGCGTTCATCACCCGCCGCAACGACTTCGAGCGCGACCGTGAGGTCGTCGCCGTCTGGACGCTCGATCTCTCTGCACCTGCCCGCCCCGTCCTTCTGACGGACGCGGGGACCTTCGCCGGGTTGCGTTGGTCTCCCGACGGCAACGTCCTCTCGTTTCTCTCAGCAACCGACGATGAGGCCGCCCAGCTCTTCGTGCTGGAGCCCGTCGCCGGGAAAACACCGCGGCGGCTGACGGATCCTGCTCGGTTCGCGGACGGCGTCGATGCGTACGACTGGCTGCCGGACGGCTCCGGCCTGATCTTCGCCGCTTCCGAGCCGACCCGAGAAGAGGCCGAAGCCCATCGGAAGTGGCGGGAGCTCTACGGCGACGTCAGGCGTCTCGCCGGTCCGCCCGCGAAGCCATCGTTCTACCGGATCACGCTGGCCGAGGGCCGCGCCGAGCGGCTCATCGCAGCGCCGTCCGAGCTGATCTCCGCGCTCGACGTGTCTCCGGACGGTTGGTGGCTGGCGGCAGCCGGATATGGGGCGGTGGAGACGGTGAGCAGCGCCGAGTTGTTCCTGCTGCCGCTCGGCCCGCAGGCGATCGGCCCGCAGCGCACGCAGAACAGCATCTGGGAAGAGAGCTTCGCCTGGGCGGGCAAGGACCTCTTCGTCGCCGGCCCGGGAGGAGAGCGGGGGAGGTACACCCACACCGAAGGACGCCTGTACCGTCTCGAAGGCTACAGCCGGCTCGTTCGCGTCAGCCCGGGGCCGGAAGGCTACGTCAAGCAAGTGGTTCCGCTGGCCGACGGTTCGCTGCTCGTCACCGCCAACGTCTCGACGAACATGCACATTTCGCGGGTCGACCCCGGTTCGGGAACGGCGCGTACGCTCCTCGATCAACCTGGCTGGATCGCCAACCTCTCGGCCTCGAACGACGATAAGGTCATAGCCTTCGTCACGTCCGATTCCCACCGCTTTCCCGAAATCCACATCGCGCGCGGCACGGACGAGATGGCCAAGGCCCGGCCGGTGACGGACTTCAACTCCGCGCTCACGCGCCAGCCGTTGCCGGAAATCGAGACGGTCTCATGGGACGACGGCGAGGGCGGGACGGTCGAAGGGGTCCTCTTCTGGCCACCGGGCCGAAAAGGGGAGAAGGGCCTGCCCTTGATCGTCGACCTGCACGGCGGACCCTTCAGCGTAGCGCGCACCGAGGCTGTTTCGCTCACAGGCACGTGCCTGTACTTTCCCGCCGTTCTCGCCGCCCGTGGCTTCCTCGTGCTCAATCCCAACTATCGCGGTAGCGCGGGCCGCGGAGACGCGTTCTCCGAGGGCATCAACGGGCGCCGCTGCTCGCGTCCGTCCCAGGACGTGATCCTCGGCGTCGAGAGCCTCATTGCCCGCGGCTGGGCCGGTCGCCGGCGGCTCGGTCTCATGGGCTACAGCGGCGGCGGTGGGCTCTCCAAGTGCCTCCTGGGCCGCACCGACCTGTTCCGCGCCGTCTCCACGGGTGCCGGGGTGTGGAACGACATCGCGCTATACAGCAGCCGACGGGCGTTGATGTGGGCCGAGTCTTTCTACCAGAGCACCTCTCCCTGGACGGACTTCGAGCTCTGGTTGCGCGAATCGCCGGTCGGCGGCCTGGAGAGGATCAAGACGCCCACCCTGATCATCTCCGGGGAGCGCGATGGTGACGCCCCCAGGCACGGCGACGAGCTGTATCGTGGCCTGGTCGCGCGGGGCGTGCCGGTGGCGCACCTGATCTTTCCGGGTGAAGGCCACGTCTTCAGCCGGCCTTCGCACAAGCGGGCGAAGATGCGGGCCGAGATCTCCTGGCTCGAGCACTATCTGCTCGGCAAGCCGCGCGCCGAGCTGCCTTAGACCCCAGCAAGGACTTCAAGGACGAGGAACATGTCATTCACCTCGCGTCCTTGGCGTCCTTGTTGTCCTTTGTGTCCTTGATTCCACGCGCATCGAGGGCTTCGAGCCCGACGGCCCGGGTCTCCCTGCGGCGAGAAGCAGCTTGGCCCTCGGCGGCCGAATCCTACCTGAAGGAGAAATTCCCTTTCACCGCCGCAACGTCGCCTCAAGGCGCTTCAATTGAAGGTGGAGATTGGCGAGACGGTCAGGTGGAATGCCATGCACGTCGCCGCCGAGGCGCTCGGCGCGCGCCACCGCCGCGCGATAGCGCTCCAGCGCCGCGGTGAGCAGGCGCTGCCTTTCGCCTCGGGAGGCCGACCTCTCCGCCTGGCG
This sequence comes from Thermoanaerobaculaceae bacterium, assembly GCA_963778565.1. GTDB lineage: Bacteria > Acidobacteriota > Thermoanaerobaculia > Multivoradales > UBA5704 > DATARR01. The sequence goes on from CAVZUZ010000013.1 coordinate 317,870, forward strand.
CTCGAGGACTTTGGCCCGCGTCCACTCGGCTCCACCCGCGCCGAGGCGAAAGCAGGCTCGCCCCACCGGCCTTCCGCTTCGGTCAGAAAACGGTCCGCGTCGGCGATGGAGCTGGCGGCGAACTCGAAGTCGCCGACGTTCGCCGCCAGCTCCGCGCCTCGCTGACCGTACTCGATCCCCATGATCGAATCGGCGAGCAGGTCGTCGGAATCGGCCGGCATCGCGGCGCGCCGGCGCTGCAATTCCTTGAAGGCGGCGAGGGCCTCGGCGGGACGATCGAGAACCTCGAGCGTGTCGACTCGTTCGCTGAGGGCGAAGATGCGATTGCCGGCCTCGAGCCAGCCTTCCGGCTCGCTTTTGGCGCCGTGATCGAGGGCTTCCAGCGCAAGGTCGTTGACGCGCAACGCCTCCTCGATATGGCCGGCCAGCCGAAGGACGCGGGTCGCGCGGGCTGCCGCGTTCGGGAACGCCGGCTCGGCAAGCGCCGGTGGCGACGGTGCGCCCAGGAAGTCCAGCCAGAGCCGTACCGCAGCCGCTTTATGAGCCTCGGCCGACGGCGCCAGCGCAGACGAGCGCTGGGCCCGCAATCCGGCGTGCACGTGCGCCATGGCGAGCCAGAACCGGACCACCACCGGGTCAGGGGCACCCGCCTCGAGAGCGCGCAGACGGCGGATACCCTCGTCGGTCGACCTCACGGCGCCCTTCATGTCGCCGGCGTTCATCTGCGCCTGGGCGAGGCCGTCGAAGCTCCTGGCGAGCGCCAGCCGGTCGTTGAACCCGGCCGCGGGGCGTGCCGCCAGACGTTGGCGGATCGCCACCGCGCGCTCGTAGTGGCCGACCGCCGCCTTGGGCTGGTACAACGACCGCTGTAGCGCGGGATGTTGCGAAAAGAGAGAGCCGAGCTGCTCGTACCCCGAGGCCAGATCGGCGAGCAGGCGCGGATCGTCGCCGGCGGTGGCGGCGAGCCGGTTCAGAGCCTCCGTGGCTCCGCGCACCACTTTGCTGCTCACCTTGAGGGAGTTGGGCAATTCGCGCACGTCTTCGTAGATCTCGAAGAGCATCGACTGTGTAAGCCGGTGGAGATCGGCAACCGTCGCCTCGGCGCGGGCCTGGGCGGCGAGGGCCCGCGAACGCTGCTCGAGCGCCGCGGAGAATCCGGCGGCCAGGGCGAGGAAGATCGCCGTCGCCGCGGAGAGCGACAGGCGGTGGCGGGCGGCGAACTTCGCCAGCCGGTAGCGACGGCCGCCGCGGCGCGCCTCGACCGGCTCGCTGGCCAGCCAGCGCTTCAGGTCGTCCGCGAACGCCGCCGCCGAGCGGTAACGGCTCTCCGGCTCCGCGCGCAGGGCCTTGAGCGCAATGGCGTCCAGATCGCCGGTCAGGTCCTGCCAGCGGATGAAGGTCGTCGCCTGCGATCTGGGGTCGACCGGATCCCCGGTCTGGCGCGCGGCTGTGGACGGCGGCTCGGGATCGCGCGCGAGCCCCGCCGCCACCCGCGGCGCGTCAGGCCGCCGCCCGGCCAGGATCTCGTACAGCATGACGCCAAGCGAATAGATGTCGGTGGCGACCGTTGCGCGTTCGCCGCGCAACTGCTCCGGGCTGGCGTAGGCGGGGGTGAAGGCGCGAAGCTCCGTCCGTGTGACCATGGAGTCATCCGGATCGACGATTTTCGAGATGCCGAAGTCCAGGAGCTTGGCGCGTCCGTCGGAGCTCACCATGACATTGCCGGGTTTGAGGTCGCGATGGACCACCAGGCGGCGATGCGCGAAGTCGATCGCGTCGAGAACCTGCAGGAAGAGCCCGACGCGCTCGCGCAGGTCGAGATTCCGGCGGCGCACGAAAGCGAGCAGGTCTTCTCCCTCGACGTACTCCAGCGCCAGGAACCAGCTCCCGTCCTCCGCCCGGCCGGCGTCGTAGAAGCGCGCGATCCCCGGGTGCTCCAGGCCAGCGAGGATGCGCACCTCGTCGCGGAAGCGGCGGATCATGTCCTCCGCCAACCCCGGCCGGTCGATGATCTTGAGCGCCACGGTGCGCCGGAAGGCCGGGTCTTCCTGCTCGGCGAGAAAGACCCGCCCCATGCCGCCGCGCCCGATCTCGCGCCGGATGCGGTAGGGACCCACCCGCTCGGGCATTGGCGCCTCGCTTTCGCTCGGCGCCAGGCGCTCCCAGGCCGGAGTGGCGAAGCGCCGTTCGCCGGCGGCGGAGGCTGCCAGGAGCTCCGCGATCTCACGCGCCAGGGCCTCGTCTTCGCAGCGCAGCCCGGCGAGCCACGCCGCCTGCGCTTCGCCCTCCAACTCGCTGGCGTTGGCGAAGAGCTTCCGGCAGGCGCGGATCCGCGCTCACGCCGGACTCCGCCCAGCTCGCGCGCCAGCCAGGCGCGGGCGAAGGCCCAGTCGCGCTTCACCGTCCGCTCGGTAACCCCGATCACGGCGCCGATCTCCTCCAGCTCGAGCCCGCCGAAGAAGCGCAGCTCGACGACCCTGGCGGGACGCGGGAAAGCCGCGGCCAGCCGCTCCAGCGCCCGGTCGACGTCGAGCACCTCGACGGCGGGATCGACGCCCATCTCTTCGACGTCGGTGAGGGCGATCGCCGGCTCTCCCGCGCCGCGCTTGCCCGCCTGCCGCGCGCGGGCGCGGTCCACCAGCACCCGGCGCATCATCGTCGCCGCCAACGCCAGGAAGTGCCCGCGGTCGCGCCATTCCACCCGCTGCTGACCGACCAGGCGCAGATACGCCTCGTGGACCAGCGCCGTCGTCTGCAGGGTGGTGGCCTGGTGCTCGTGCCGGAGCCGCCGGTGGGCCATGCCGTGAAGCTCGTGGTAGAGCACCCCGATCAGCCGCTCCTCGGCCTGAGGATCTCCGGCGCGCCAGGCGCGCAGCAACTCCGTCACCTGGGCAGCAGGCCTTTCGGTTTCCCGCCCTTCCTCGTCGCTCGTCGTCATGGCGGCGCCCGCCGACGATTCTACTCTCGCCTGTCCCCTGGCAGCGGCTTCCTGCGCGGGAGAGAGAGAACGCGAGCACTCAAACAAAAGGAGATCCCATGAGACAGCTCAAGCTCAAGCCAGGTTCCATCGCGCGGTTCGCATTGGCCGCGCTCCTCCTGCTCGGGGCCGCCGCGCCAACCCTCGCCGTGGGAGAGATCACCCGCCTGTCGGAGAGCTTCCAACAGGCCGGCACCGCGAGCGACATCACTCTCGCCCGCCTCGAGCCCGAAGCCGGCAGCGACATGTTTGTGACCGCGGTGCGCACGGGTAGCGGCACTCTCAAGCTCATTACCTGGCGCGTCGGTGTGACCGACATCACGCGTCTTCAGGACAGCCGCGAACAGGCTGGCGCGGCGACCCACATCGCGATGGCCCGTGTCGCGTCCGACATCGTCCTGACCGCCGTCCGTGCGGGCAACGGAGCGCTCAAGCTCATCACCTGGCAAATCGGCCGCAACGGGAGCGTCACCCGCATGAAGGAGAGCAGCGGTGGCGCATCCCCGATCGTCAGCGAGATCGCGCTCACTCGCGTCAATAACATTTTCGTCACGGCCACGCGCCGCAGTGGCAATCTCGTGCTCTTCACCTGGGAAGTCAGCGATATCGACGGCAGCATCCGCCAGCTCTCCAGCAGCGGCAGTCAGGCCGGCGCGGCTACGAAGGTCACCGTAGCCCCGCTGAGCGGCGGCCGCGTCGTAACGGCGGTGCGTGCGGGCAACGGCGCTCTCAAGCTCATCACCTGGCGCCTCGAGGCCTCGGGCGGCTTCACCCGCCAGGATGACAGCCGCGACCTGGCCGGCGCCGCGACCCTCGTTACCATCACCCACCTCGCGCGCCAGGCCGGCAGCGACATCTTCGTGACGGCGGTGCGGGCGGGCAACGGCACCCTCAAGCTCATCACCTGGCGCATTACCGACGCGGGCCATGTCATCCGTCTGAAGGACAGCGCAGATCAGGCTGGCGCGGCCGGCGACATTGCCATGAGCGGGTCGTTTCCTGGCTTGGCGGTGACGGCGGTCCGCGCTGGCAGCGGCGACCTCAAGCTCATCCTTCTGGCGCATAGCGCTCATCTAGAAAGGAGAGAGACGAAGCAAAAATGTCCCCCGGCGGCGGCTTTCTACGCGGGAGGGAAGGAACGCGAGTCTTATGCAAGGAGACCTGATGAGAGACCTTTCGCTCCGCTCCGTTCCCTTCCGCCTCGGGCTGGCCGTCGCCGTGGTGGCGATCCCCGCGATCCCCGAGATCGCCGCGGCCCAGAACCTCGTCGGCCTCTCGACCGTACGCTCCCAGCGCTTCGGCAACGAGAACCTGCTCGGCTTCTTCACGCCGCAGTTCTCCGACGTCTTTGCCTGGGCGCTTGCCACCGGCGATTTCAACGGTGACGGCGCCGACGACCTGGCGACGGGGATTCCCCTGGACAACGGCATCGCCGGCAGCGAGATCGACGATTGCGGCGGCGTCGTGGTGCGCTTCGGCAGCCCGGGGAAGGGTCTCGCCACCAATCTGGCGAGCACCTTCCTGAGGCAGACTCCCGCCCGGGATCCGGCGGAAGTGGGCGACACCCTGGGCTCGGCGCTCGCCGTGTGCGATTTCAACGGCGACAATTTCGACGACCTGGCGATCGGCGTCGCCTACGAGAACCATCTCGGGGAGACCGACGCCGGCGCGATCCAGGTCCACTTCGGCACCAGCTCCGGGCTCCCCTTCGCCAGCGATACGTTCATCACCCAGAGCACCCCGGGCGTCCCGGGTGACGTCGAAGCCGGAGACGGTTTCGGCCATGCCCTGGCTTGCGGCGACTTCAATGGCGATACCTTCGACGACCTGGCCGTCGGAGTGCCGGACGAAGACTGGGGAATCTTCTCCAGTGCCTCGAAAGGCATGATCGACATCATCCCCGGTTCCCCGTTCGGTCTCAACCCCGCGGCCGCGACGCACCTCGACCAGGACGTCGACGGGCTGGGCGGCGACGCGGAGTTCTTCGACCAGTTCGGCTATACCCTCGCCGCCGGCAATTTCAACGGCGACCTCTTCCAGGATCTGGCGATCGGCGTTCCCGGCGAGGATGACGACAAGGGCATGGTCCAGGTCGTCTTCGGCGGTCCCACGGGGCTGACGCCGGCCGGGAGCCTGTTCTGGAGCGAGACGTTCGTCGGCGGCGTCTCCGAGGAGGGCGACCAGTTCAGCGGCGCGCTCGCCACCGGCAACTTCGACGGCGACGGTTTCGACGATCTGGCGATCGGCATTCCTTCCGAGGACTCCGGCGCCGGCAACTCGGTCCGCGGCAGCGGCCAGGTGACCGTTCTCTACGGGGCTTCCGATGGCTTCGACCGTAGCCGGACGCAGTTCTGGTCGGAGGACAACATCTGGTTCGCCGGCGTGAGCGAGGAGGGCGACCAGTTCGGCGTCGCGCTGGCCGCAGGAGATTTTGACAAAGATGGCCGCGACGACCTGGCCATCGGCCATTACAGCGAATTCGTTCTGGGGCCGGGCGACGGCGCCGCCACGGTCCTCATGGGCTCAGCCGTGGGACTGACGGCGGCCCGTCGCCGCGGCATCGCCGCGGGCGTCGAAGGCTTCCCGGGCAACATCAGCGAGCACCAGAAGGGCTTCGCCTTCTCGCTCGCCACCGGCGACTTCGACGCCGACGGCCACGCCGACCTCGCCATCGGCGTGCCGGGGGAGGATGCGAACGGCATCGTGGACGCCGGCGGCGAGACGGTCCTCTACGGCGCGCTCTTCGGCGACGGCTTCGAGAGCGGCCTCACCACACAGTGGCCGCAGACCGTGACGTCGTCGCCACCTGTCGTGGCGGGGGGGAAGGCGGCGTTCGATTCCAATCGGGTGCAGGTCAACGCCGCTGCCCGGCTCGGGCCCTCGACGAGCAGGTTCGGGCTCCAGGTGGAGCTCTTCAATCCGACCCTTTTGCGGCCTGCCATCCCAACCTACGTGCGGGTGGGTCCGGAGTCGGGCTTCAACAACGAGACGGCGCTCAAGGGCTCGTTCTTCGTCAACCCGCAGAGCCTGACGATGAGCACCGCGGCCGGCGCCAACAACTTCCAGATGATCGCCTTCAACGACGGCGTCGGTCCCGGCTCGAAGACGCGGCTGATCTTCAACCTGGTGCGCAATACCGCCGACGGCGACTGGTTCATCAACGCGCAACATTTCAACGAGAACACCGGGGCTTTCCAATTCTCAGGCGGCGGCTTCTTCGCACCCGACAACACGCCGTCTTCCGCCAACAACCGCATCGAGTTCGAATGGCGCGCCGGCAATCCGGGCCAGCTCACGATGTGGCGAACGCGATTCGTCAACGGCGTCCCCGATGGGAGCGGGCGCATCCAGATGTTCTCCGCCGGCCTGCCGGGGATGCAATTCGCGACCGTCAATCACGTCTTCGCCGGCATGTTCGCCGGCCAGAAGTCGGGAACCTACGGCACGTTCTACCTCGACGAATTCGTCTTCAAGCGCTGAGCGGAGGACCCGCCTGTACCTGTTTTGTCGAACCGGGAAGACGTATCGTCATACGGGTTCGATGAATCGTCGAACCGGGAGGCAGAAGGTCGAACCGGAGATCTCAACCGAGAAACAGGTCCAAGGTCAACGCCGCCCCGGACCGTACCGCGTACTTCTCGAGATCCGTGATCCCCGCCGAGGCGAGCACCTCGTCGTCGATGTAGAAGTTTCCCGTGCAGCAGCGGCTGTCCCGCGTGAGGACCACGTGCGCCGCGTCGGCCAGGATCTCCGGCTTGCGGCAGCTCTCCGGATTCATGAAGCCCGGGGGCAGCATGGCGAGGGCGGCGGTGGCGATCACCGTCCGCGGCCAGAGCGCGTTGACGGCGATGCCGTCGTCCCGCAGCTCCTCGGCCATGCCGAGCACGCAGAGGCTCATGCCGTACTTCGAGAGGGTGTAGGCGACGTGGTTCTTGAGCCACTTCGGGTCCAGGTTGATGGGCGGCGAGAGGATGAGGATGTGCGGATTGGACGACTTCTTGAGGTGGGGGATGCAGGCCTGGGAGCAGGCGAAGGTGCCGCGGGCGTTGACGCTCCACATCAGGTCGAAGCGCTTCATGGGCGTCGCGAGCGTGCCCGTCAGGTTGATGGCGCTGGCGTTGTTGACCAGGACGTCGAGGCCGCCGAAGGTCTCGACGGTCTTGGCGACGGCCTGCGCGATCTGGTCCTCGTCGCGGATGTCCACCTGCAAGGGAAGGGCCTTGCCGCCCGCCGCCTCGATCTCCTCGGCGGCCGTATGGATGGTGCCCGGCAGCTTGGGATGGGGCTCGGCGGTCTTGGCGGCGATGGCCACGTTGGCGCCGTCGGCGGCGGCGCGCAGCGCGATCGCCTTGCCGATGCCGCGGCTGCCGCCGGTGACGAAGAGGGTTTTGCCGTTGAGGTCGGCCATGGCCGGTTCCTTTTCCATTCTTGCGCCCGGCGCTTCCGCACCGGGCTATCGAAACGTTGCTCCTCCGGAGCGAATCGCCCACAGGGCGACGTCTCGGTAGCCCGGTGCGGAAGCGCCGGGCGGGAGGCGGGTCATTCTACGGTATGGCCTTCCCGCGGGAGTACTCGGCGATATACCCGTACGCCTCCTCCAGCAGGTTCTCCTGCGGCAGGAAGACGATACGGACGTGGTTGAAATCGTCCTGGCCGAAGCCCGAGCCGTGGACGAGGACGACGCCGTACTGGAGGATCAGGTCGCGTACCAGATCGATGTCCTTCAGCTCGCCCAGCGCGAAGCGGGGGAAGGCATAGAAGGCGCCACGCGGTGGCACGCAGCTCCAGCCGGGGATGGCGTTGAGCCGCTCCACGGTGAGATCGCGGCGCCGCCGCAGCGTGGCGTTCACTGCCGCGATGTGCGGGTTGGGACCTTCCAGCGCCGGCCGGATCGCCCACTGCCCGGGATGGTTGGGGCTGACCCTGGCCCTCACCAGCTGGCCCATGGCCTCCACGAGCGGCGACAGGACCTCGCGCGGACCCGAGAGGATGGCCCAGCCGATGCGCAATCCCGGGCCGAGCCACACCTTGGAGAGGCCGCAGAAGGTGGCCACCGGCACGTCGTCCCGCAGCGCCGCCGTGGAGACGAAGTCCGCTTCGGGATCGATCAGCATGCGGTCGTAGATCTCGTCGGAAAGCACCACGAGCTGGTGCTGCGCCGCGATCTCCAGCAGGGCCTCCAGGGTGGCGCGGTCCGTCACCGACCCCGTGGGATTGTTCGGGTTGATCAGCACCAGGGCGCGGGCGCCCGCGTCCACGACCCGGCGGACGTGGTCGACGTTCGGCTGCCAGCCGTTGGACTCGTCGAGGTCGTAGTAGATCGCCCGGGCGCTCGTCTTGCCGAGGACTGCGGAGTAGAGAGGATAGCCCGGGCGGGGTAGGAGCACGGCCTCGCCGGGTTCGAGGAGAGCGTTGAGGAGCAGCTCGATGGGCTCGGAGGCACCGTGGCCGACGAAGATCCCCTGGATCGAGCGGATGCGCTTGCGCTCCTCGGCGTCGCGGCGGATGGCCGCCAGCGCTTCGGGAATCCCCTCGGAGGCGGAGTAGGAGGTCTTGTTGTCGCGCAGCGCCTGGACGATGGCCTCGACGATGGGTTCCGGCGTGCGGAAGTCGAACTGGCAGGGGTCGCCGATGTTGAGGCTGATGATCTTCTTGCCCGCGGCCTCGGCCTGGCGGGCGAGGCTGACGACGTCGCGCACGGCGTAGGTGACGTTCGCCATGCGCCGCGCGACGCGGATGGGAGCGTAGGCGCCGGTCGAGGTCATAGGGGTCGAGGTCATAGGGGTCGAGGTCATAGGGGTCGAGGTCATAGAGGTCGAGGTCATAGAGGTCGGGCTCATAGGACCGAGGTCCCGGACGGCACCACCTCGTCGATTTGCGCGGCTTCTTCGTCCGTGATCTGCACCTGCAGGAGGCGGAGGCTGTCCTCGAGCTGCTCCATGGTGCGGGGGCCGATGATCACCGAGGTGACGGCGGGATGGCGGAGGGCCCAGGCGTTGGCGAAGCGGGCGAGAGGGACGCCCTTCGCCTCGGCCAGCGGCACGAGCCGCTCGACGGCATCGAGGCGGCGCTGGAACTTCGGGTTCTCGAGATCGCCGATCCAGGTCTCGGCGCGCTTGCTGTCTTGCGGATTGCCGGTCTCGCGGCGGTACTTGCCGGTCAGCCAGCCGCCTTCGAGCGGGCTCCAGACGATGTTGGCGATGCCGAGCTTCTGGCACATCGGGAAGTGCTCCAGCTCCATCGTCCGGCGCAGCATGCTGTACGGCGGCTGAAGGCAGACGAACCGCTCCCAGCCGCGCCGCTCGCTGATCCACAGCGTCTCGACGATCTCCCAGGCCGAGAAACGCTTCTCCCACAGCGCCGGGCCGGCGAAATGGTTCGTCGAGAGGCCGAGGTAGCGCACCTTGCCCTGGCGCACGAGGTCGTTGAGGGTCGAGAGGGTCTCCTCGATGGGCGTCGTAGCGTCCGGGCGGTGGATCTGGTAGAGGTCGATCACCTCCGTGCCGAGCCGCCGCAGGCTGTGCTCGACCTGCTCCTGGATGGCCTTGCGCGACAGGCCCCGCTGATTCGGGCCGGGACCCACGGGCGCCCAGACCTTGGTGGCGAGCACGACCTCCTCGCGACGGTCCTTGAGGGCCTTGCCGACGATCATCTCCGATTCCCCCTCGGAGTAGCCGTTGGCGGTATCGATGAAGTTGATGCCGGCCTCCATGGCGCGGTGGATGATGCGGATGCACTCGTCGTGGTCGGCGTTGCCCCACTTGCCGAACATCATGGCCCCCAGGCAGAGGGGCGGGACCTTGAGGCCGCTGTGGCCGAGATTACGGTAGTCCATGGTAGTCGAATCCTATCAGGTGACGGCTCTCCCTGATCCAGAGGTACATCTTTCGGCGTACATTGGAGGGAGCTTCGCGTCGAGGAGAGGCATGAGCGCAATCCGGCAGGTCGTGGTCACCGGCGGTACGGGCTATCTGGGCGGGGCGCTCCTGCCGGCGCTGCTGGCGCGGGGGCATCGTGTGACCGCGGTCGCCCGGCGGGGCTCGGAGCGCAAGCTGCCGGCCGGGTGCGCCGTGGTGGAGGGCAACGCGCTCGACGCCGCGTCCTTCGCGGACCGGGTCGCGCCCGCCGACACCTTGATCCATCTCGTGGGCACCTCCCATCCGGCGCCGTGGAAAGCGGAGCAGTTTCGCAAGGTGGACCTGACCTCGGTTCACGCGTCGATCGAGGCGGCGAGGACCTCCGGTATCCGGCACTTCGTCTATCTGAGCGTCGCCCAGCCGGCGCCGGCGATGCGGGCCTACGTCGCCGTGCGCGCCGAGTGCGAAGCGCAGATCGCGGGCGCCGGCCTCGCGGCGACCTTCCTTCGCCCATGGTACGTTCTCGGCCCCGGCCATCGCTGGCCGTACGTCCTCGTTCCGATCTATGCGCTCCTCGAGCGCCTGCCGGCGACGCGTGACACGGCCCGCCGCATCGGGCTGGTCAAGCTGCGGCAGATGGTGAACGCTCTGGTGTGGGCGGTCGAGAATCCGCCGGAAGAGAGGCGGGTGATGGACGTGGTGGCGATTCGGCAGGCACGTGCCGATTCGGCTGTCCTCGTTGGTTGATGCGGTCCGCGCCGCCGGGCCGGCCCGATCTTGCAAGATCAGGTCTGCTATTCTAGGATTCTCGTCGAGGATGCGGGACCTCGATGGTTGCACCGCCCTGGTCGGCCGCTCTCGATCATCGATGCAATGATTGCGCGGTTCGGCGTGGCGTCATGCGGGGCGAGTGCCGCGGAATCCCGGCCACGGACGCATGTTCGACATCCTCAAGCTCGTCTCCTTCGCTCTCCGAATCTCTCGCCGGATCCGGCGCTCGCGCCTGACCATCGGCACCGTCGTGGTCACCGGTATACTATCCGGTCTCGGATATCCCTTGATGATCGCAATCATCGGCGCCGCACTGGCCAGGCAGCGGGAAACCTGGCTGCTGCCGGCCTTCCTGGCGCTGTGCGTCCTGGTTCCGACCAACCGGCTCGCCTCTCAAGCCATGTTCAATTGGTTCGGTGCGCGCACCGTCTTCGAGCTGCGGCTGCAACTGTGCCACAGGATCCTGGTGACGCCGCTGCGCGACCTGGAGCGGCTCGGCTCCCCTCGGCTCTTCGCCTCCTTGACCGAGGACGCAGTTGCCATCAGCAACGCCTTCATCCTCATCCCCTTGCTCATCTCTCAGCTCGGGATCATCACCGCCGGGCTGTTCTACATGGCTTGGCTCTCACCTCGAGTTTTCCTGCCCATCGCCGCCTTCCTGGCTCTCGGTATCGCGAGCTATCACTGGACGATGGTCCGATCGCGGCGTTACGTCGACCACCTGCGCGAAGAGAGCGATGAGCTGTTCGCCCGGTTCCGGGGACTGATCCAAGGGATCAAGGAGCTGAAGCTCAACCATCGCCGGCGCCAGAGTTTCGTCGCCCGCGACCTGATGCCCACGAGCGACAGGATCCGCAAGCTGACCTTCGTCAGCAATACCCTCTTCACCGCCTCGACGATCTTCGGGCAACTCCTTTTCTTCGTGGCCATCGGGCTGCTCGTCTTCATCCCTGCCAGGCTCCTTACCCCTGACCTGCAGGTGCTCACCAGCTTCACCTTGATCCTGCTTTTCATCCGGACGCCGGTCGAGGTCGTGTACCAGTCGCTGCCTGTTTTGAGCCGGGCCCGCGCCGCGGCCGACAAGGTCGAGCGTTTGGGCCTCGAGCTGGAGGCCCAGTCTCCCGAGCCCCGGAACGGCCCCATGGCTGCGGCCGGGTGGCGGAGCCTCGAAATGGCAGGCGTCGTCCACCGCTACGAGGGGCAGGAGAGGGAGGCATTCCAACTCGGGCCGATCGACCTGGTTTTTCGCCCTGGCGAGTTGGTGTTCCTCGTCGGCGGCAACGGGAGCGGCAAGACCACCCTGGCCAAGGTCCTCACCGGACTCTACCCACCCGACCAGGGGAGCATCCTCCTCGATGGACGGGAGGTGGCGGCCGAGGGGAGGGATGCCTATCGCCAGCTCTTCTCCGCCGTCTTCCCTGACTTCTTCCTTTTCGACCGGCTGGTCGGGAAGAAGGGTGCCGACCTCGATGCCATGGCGGAGCCGTTTCTGGCACGGCTCGAGCTGGCGGGGAAGGTGCGGGTCGAAGGAGGGGTCTTGTCGACGGTCGACCTGTCGCAGGGTCAGCGCAAGCGCCTGGCTCTGCTCCATGCCTATCTGGAGGACCGGCCCATCTACCTCTTCGACGAGTGGGCTGCCGACCAGGACCCTCATTACAAGGCCATCTTCTATCTCGAGCTCCTGCCCGAGCTCAAGGCGCGTGGCAAGACGGTTTTCGTCATCAGTCACGACGATCATTACTACGCCGTGGCCGACAGGCTGATCAAGCTCACCTCGGGTTGTATAGAAGAGGACGTCACACGCTCGGAGCGCGCGCCCTGGGCCGAGTGGTCCCCTGACCGCGCTTCAGCGGCCAGGCCGGGGCTGCCGTATGATCGAAATCCTTAGGCTCCTCGCGTTCTTGGTACGGATTTCGCGTCGCATCCGGCTCTCGCGCGCCACGATCCTTCTCGCCGTGGTTGTCGGCGTCTTGAGCGGCCTGGCCAACACCGGGCTGATCATGCTGATCAACAAGGCGATCACGGACCGGCCGAGCCGCACAGTGTTCTACGGCTTCGCCGCCCTGTGCATCGCGGCACCGCTCAGTCGCTTCGCCTCGCAGGCGCTGCTCAACTCGATCGGCGCGCGGGCTGTCTTCGACCTGCGCATCCTGCTCTGCCGCAAGGTCCTGGCAACGCCTTTGCGACACCTGGAGGAGATCGGCCCCAGCAAGCTCCTCGCGTCCCTGACCGACGACGTCGGATCGATCACCAACGCGCTGGTCCAGGTTCCGCCGCTTGCAATGCACCTGACCACCGTCGTCGCCTGCCTAGCCTACATGGGGTGGCTCTCCTGGAAGCTCCTGCTCGCGGTTCTGGCACTGATGGTCCTGGGGGTGGCGACTTACAGCGTGCCTCTGCGCACGGCGCGCCGTTACGCCACGCACCTGCGCGAGGCCATGGACGTCCTGTTCAAGGACTTCCGTGGCCTGACCGATGGGGCCAAGGAGCTCAAGCTCAACCGCAGCCGGCGCGAGATCTTCTTCGACTCCGACCTGATCCCGGCCGGCGAGGTCATCCGGCATACGACGGCTGTTGGCAGCACCCTCTTCTCAGTCGCGCCCATCTGGGGAAACCTCCTCTTCTTCATCGTCTTCGGGCTGCTCGTCTTCGCCGCCGCCAGCTCGTCGGGGACGGACTTGCGGGTCATCGCCGGTTACGTCATGGCCCTGCTTCTCATCAGAACCCCCATCGAGGCCCTGATGCTGATGCTGCCCGTGCTCAACCGCGCCGCCGTCGCGACGAGGAAGCTCGACCGGCTGAACCTGGAGTTGATGGCGCCGGAGGAGACTCGCGAACCCGCGACCGCCGAGCGGCCTCCCTGGCGGCGGCTGGAGCTGGTCGAGGTTACCCATACCTACGGGAGCCGGGACGGGGGAGAGGGTTTCACGCTGGGGCCCGTCAAGCTCGCCTTCGAGCCGGGAGAGATCATCTTCCTGACCGGCGGGAACGGTAGCGGCAAGACGACCCTGGCCAAGGTCCTGATGGGCCTCTACCCGCCCGAAAGCGGCGAGATTCTGCTCGACGGCGAGGCCGTCACCGACTGGGAGAGTTATCGGCAGAGATTTTCCGCCGTCTTCGCGGATTTCTACCTGTTCACGGATCTGCCGGAGACGGGCGCGGACGTAGATGCCGCGGCCGCGCGCTACCTCGCCCACCTCCAGCTCGACCACAAGGTGACGGTCGAGGACGGCAAAGTCTCGACTCTGGACCTCTCTCAAGGGCAGCGCAAGCGCTTGGCTCTGCTCTCCGCCTACTTCGAGGATCGCTCCATCTATTTCTTCGATGAGTGGGCAGCCGACCAGGACCCTCACTACAAGGCGGTTTTCTACCGCGAGATCCTTCCCGAGCTCAAAGCACGTGGCAAGACGGTCTTCGTCATCAGTCACGACGATCAGTACTATGGAGCTGCCGACCGTCTCATCAAGCTCGGCTCCGGGCGCGTCGAATGGGACCGGCCGCAAGATCAGATGCGGAGCTGATCGGCTTTCCAGTTGCGGACAAGCTGTTTGACCGTTTCGCGTTGCCGGATGTCTTCGGCCAACACCCGCCGGCACAGCTCGGGCAGCTCCTCATCGCTCGCGAAACGGAGGCCGATGAGCTGGCCAAGCCTGAGCTCCGGGATCCGCGGCTTGAGGTCGTCCGGGAGGACCTTCTGCAGGTGTAATTGCATCTCCAGACGGATCACACGGTCCTGCACCCGGAGCGGCCAGGTCCGCAGAAACATGTAGACGATCCCGAACCCTACAGCGAGCGCCACGGCAACGAGACTGTTAATCACCTCGTACCAGCCGCTCCTCACCCAGATCGCATGGATCACCCGCAGGACAGACCAAAGCAGGTTCAGCACCACGATGCTGGAGAGCACATAGTAATAGAGCGGGACCGTCATTCGATGGTTTTCATAGCTCTGAGGTACGTTGGCCATAGTCACCTCATGGATGGAGGCCTTCCAGGAGAAAGACCTCGAAGACCTTCTCGTGCATGATGGGGCCATGCCCGAAGAACCCGTCCTCCCCGAACAGCTCCCCGTGGTCCGCGGTGACGATGAACCAGGTGTCGAGCGGAGCCTTCTCCAGCAACGTGCCGAAGACCCCGTCGAGGTATTCGATGCAGGCGACCTGCTTCTCCCTGAGCCCCCGCAGGCGCTCGGGGGTGAAGACCTGCTCGATCGTCTCGCGATCGGTGAAGGAGGTGGGGTCGCGCAGGAACTCTTCCAAGTCGCGGTAAGCGCCGTGGATCCCGGAGATTCTCGGCAGGTCATCCCTGGTCTCCCCCGGGATGAGGTAGGGGTAATGGGTCTCGCCCACGTTGAGGAAATAGAACCGGGGGGTGTCGTCGAAGCACAGACGCGACACGATCCCGCCGAAATCATTGGGAGCAGCCATCAGCTCGTAATGGTCGAAGTGGGCGGACAACAAGGTCTTCGGGTTGAGCACTGGCATAGAGACGAAGGCCTCGCAGCGGTAGCCGAAAGACTTCAAGGTCGCGGGCACAGAGAGGCCTGGCAGGAAGCGCTTGAACTCCAGGCTCTCGCTTGCTGGAAGCCCGAGGCGGTCGTGCCAGCGCGACAGCTCCTCCCTTTCCTGTGCCGACGCGAACAAGTGCGGAAGGTTCGGGTGGGGCATCAACCCCATGAGGAACGCGTAATGGCTGGGCGCGGTCCAACTGGCATAGCTGAAGCGTCGCTGTGGTGCGCCGAGGGAATCCAGTACGGGCGTCCTCGCCGCCAGGTAGGCATCGTACCGCGCACTGTCGAAAATCACCCAGACCACGTGGTTCATCGCCGTCGGCTCCGCCTGCTGTTTGCCGGAGCGGAGGGAAACGCTCCTACAATAGAGACTGTATAAGCTTGGCCGAAATACTTCAAGACCGCGCCGCATCTGCGGTACAATATTCGTTGGAGACAGCAAACCCGTGGCGGAGGCGCTAACGAAGCGTAGGCATCTCGGCTGCTCTCGATCATCGATGCAAAAGAGGTGCGACGAGGATAGTCAATGGGAACTCAAACGCCATACTCGATCCACACCGATGTGATGTTCAAGCCCCTGGAGCTCATCGATGTCAATAGGCTTCAGGCGGAAACCAGAGAACAGTGGTTCAACCAGACGCTGTGCCAAGTCAACGATTGCGTGGTTCGGCTCGGCGTCATGCAGGGCGAGTTTCATTGGCACAAGCATGACGAAGAAGACGAATTCTTCTATGTTGTGGAAGGCAGGTTTGTCATCGATTTGGAGGGCCGCACTGTCGAGCTCAATCCGCAACAGGGATTCATGGTGCCCAAGGGCGTGCTTCACCGCACTAGGGCTCCGCTGCGTGCCGTCGTCCTGATGATTGAAGGGCAGGGCGTTGTTCCAACAGGAGACTAGCCGGCATTCATGGTGCCGTCCCTCTGCCGGCCGGACGGGGCCGGATCTCAATTTGGGACAAGGCGCTGCGGTCGACTTTTCCGTTGGGGTTGAGGGGGAACTCCGCCACCGCCAAGAACAGGTTCGGAACCATCCACTCGGGGAGGGTGCGCTTCAACTCCTGGCGTAGCCGCTTGGCGGTGATCGGTCCCGGTCCGTTCCCTGCGGCGTCATCCTCGACCAGGAAGGCGACGATCCGCTCGTCTTCTTCGGCGAAGATCCGCTTGGTCACCACTGCGTCGCGCACGCCCGGGCACCGCCGCAGAGCCGCCTCGATCTCTTCGAGCTCGATCCTCCTTCCTCGGATCTTCACCTGATGGTCCACCCGACCTACATAGGCCAAGGTCCCATCGGGCAGGATCTTGCCGAGGTCCCCGGTGCGATAGAGGGTTCCCGCGGCTCCGAAGGAGCTCGGAGCCTCCACGAAACGCTCCGCTGTCAAAGCCGCATCGTTGACATAGCCCTTTCCTACTCCGATCCCGCCCAGGCAGATCTCTCCCACCTCTCCGGGAGCCACTTCTGCCAGGCTCTCGTCGGTCACATGGACGGCGGTGTTGTAGATGGGGGTGCCGAGGGGCACGGAGGAGGCCACATACCGCTGGTAATCGTGGAGGCGGTACCATGTCGAGACATCGCTGCACTCCGCCACGCCGTAGACGTTGGCGATCGCCGTGTGCGGGTGGCGCCTCGCCCAGGCCTCGATTCTCGAGGCTGAGATCGCTTCCCCGCCGAGAAACAAGCACCGGAGATCTGGCAGCTCCGCCACGCGCTGCTCCGATGCGCCTTGCGCCACCGGGTAAAAGAGGCTCGGGGAGCAATTGATCAGTGTTATTTGGTTCCGCTGCAGGGCGCCCACCATCACCCCCCGATCGAAGTGCCTCTCGGGCAACAGATGCAGCTCGCCCCCCGCAACCAGGGGCATGGCGATGCTGCGCTGGGTGAGGTCGAACCCAAACGAGCTGACCAGCAGACATCGGTCCTCACAGGAGATGGAAAACTCGTTGACGAACCAGTGCAGCAGATTCGACCACCCCTGGTGCATCACGGCGGTCGCCTTGGGTTTTCCCGTCGATCCGGAGGTGAACACGATGTAAGCGAGGTCCTGCGCCCCCGCTCCCCCTTCCGGGTTGCTGCCCGATGATCCGGCGATGCTTCCCCATTCTTCGTCGAGGGCGAGGGCGGTCTTCGAGTCGACCCGTGCTCGGGTCTCTTGCGACACGAGCACGAGTCGCATCTGTGGAACGTCCCCGACCATCATGAGGATCCGCTCGACCGGATACGATGGATCGATCGGCACGTAGCAGGCACCCGACTTCAACACTCCGAGCACCGCCACAATCAGCTCCGGTGTACGGCCAATGCATATCCCCACTGCATCGCCGGCCTTGACCCCTCCTCGGCGCAGATAATGGGCCAACTGGTTCACCCGCTCGTTCAGCACGCCGTAACTCCAACGGGTGCCTTCGAAGACGAGCGCCGTTCTGCCGGGCGCGTCGGCGGCTCTCCGCTCGAATTGTTGGTGAACGAGCAGGGAGGGCAAGTCAACGACTTTCCCTAGCATTACGCCTCCTCGGTAGCGCTACGGAATCGTGGCCACGACCTGGAACGAATCGGTCGGGTTCACGCACTCGCCCGGCGTGACAGTTCGAGCGAACGTGAACTTCCCGAAGCCGTCGAACAGCCGCTTGAGCTCGTCTTCGCCGGACAACATGTGCCGCGTGTGATGGCTGGCGAAGGCGTGGAACCGCCGGAGGAGCTCATCGCGCCGGCCGTTGAAGTAGTGCGGGAAGCTGGGGGCGTTGTCCTCGAACAGGCGCCGCGCGCGCTCGGCATATCCCTGCCGCAGCTCCGCCGTCGTGGCCTCGCCGATCATGGCGGTCGTTACCAGGGTGCCGCCGGGCTTGAGGAGCTCACGCCATCGCTGGACGATGAGCGGCTTGTCCGACCCCTTGATGACGGTGAGGAACTCGTCGGTGACGATGAGGTCGAAGGACGCCGGAGGGATGTCGCAGGTGAGCAGGTTGGCGCAGACGCACTCGATTGGAAACTCATGCTTCTCGGCATACCACTGGCACGAGCGCAGCGGGGTGCGGCAGATATCGTAAACGAAGATACGAGGTTCGGCCTTGGTCGCGCGGACCGCCTCGTGCAGGGTCGCCAGCATGCCGAAATCTGCGGCAGCGGAGATGAGGACCTCGGCCTTGGGGCGGTGGCGCAGCACGTCGCTGAGGGTCGCTTGATAGAATTCGTACCAAGGGGGGACCGCAACCATGTTGAGCAGCCGGAGATACTGCCAGGTGCCGTGATACCAATCGCAGCTCGCGACCGGCTGCACGTTCGCTGTCTTGGCCCACTCTTCCATGCCACCGGCATCCTTGCCGGCGCAATCGGTTGCCGACCAGCTCTCCATCAGTGGAGCCGATTCGATGAGCAGCTCCCGGGTGCGAGCGTCCAGTGTGTACATGGAACCAGCTGCGGTCGTTGACGTGGAATCCATCGAGGTTCTCCTTCATTGAACAATGAATAATTCTCATGCTGCTGCGCGGCGCTGAAGAGTTGCGGCACAGCATTTTTCAATGAGTTTAACCCAAGAAGAGGATGCGCGCAAGGTCTAGAAAGCAGATGCTGTGGTGCAATCTTCCATGCGGGCGCCCAACCTGGCCTCCGGATCGTCGTTTCTCAAGATCCGCCGGAGACTGCGGAGGGGGCTTTCGGATCACCGGCATTCTCCAGGCCGCGGCCTGATCGCGCGATCCCCTCTCTCTCCCAGAGGTGCTCGACGTCGCCGAATTGCTCGTGTACCCAGTCATCGCTGAACACCGTGTCGAGATAGCGTTCACCTCGATCCGGCAGGATCACGGCGCAGGTCGCGCCGGCGGGGATGTCGCTCTTGATGCGGTCTACCGCCGCAATCACGCCGCCCGAGGAGCCGCCGGCGAGGATCGCCTCCCTCGTGACCAGCCAACGGCAGCCGGTGACGCATTCGAGATCGCTGACATGCACGCATTCGTCGATGAGCGTGAGGTCGCAGAGAGGCGGTCGTAGGCCGGCCCCCAGTCCCGGGATCATCCGCTTGGCCTTGACGTCGCTGAAGATCAGACTGCCGAAGGCATCGACCGCGACCACCCTGGTCTTCAGGCCATGGTCTCTGATGTACTCGCCGCAGCCACGGATCGTGCCGCAGGTGCTCGTGGCGACGAACAGATAGTCGACCGTGCCGCCGAGCGCCGAGTCGATCTCGCGCATGGTGGCTCGGTAGTGGGCACCCGGGTTGTGCAGATTGGCATACTGGTTGGGCCAGAAGGACCTCTCGATCCGTTCCACCAGGTGCTGGACGCGGTGGAGCCGAGCCTGCAGGAACTCGCCGGTTGCCGGGTCCGGCTCGGCCACGTAGTCGATCTCAGCACCGTAGGCGCGGAGCACCGCAAGGTTCTGGGCTGCTGTTTTGGGATCGACGACGCAGATGAAACGCATGCCGTAGTAGCGGCAGACTTGCGCCAGGCCGATCCCCATGTTGCCGGAGCTCGACTCGATGATCACCGTGCCGGGGCCGATCTGCCCCGAGCTGAGAGCTTCGGTCAGGATCGCGAGGGCCGGCCTGTCCTTGACGCTGCCCCCGGGATTGAGCGACTCCAGCTTGGCGAAGAGCTGGAACTTCAGGTCGGGCAGCACTCTGGTCAGGGGGATCATCGGCGTATTGCCGATCGTCGAGAGAATGCCATCGCACATTCCGGCGGTCCTCCGCACGGGTGCTACCACCCGAGGTCCAGGAAGCTTGTCTCGCTGAGGATTCTGCGGCCGATACGGCGTTCGATGGAGGCGTCGACTTCGCCACCGAGAGGGCCGAACACGACCTCCTGGGAGAGGCGCTCCAGCGGGTGATCGCCGATGAAGGACCGCGCTCCGATGATGCGCCGAACCTGGGTGACGACTTCCTCGGCGCAGCGGCCTCCTGCATGTTTGGCGGCGCACGCCTGGTCGAAAGCCTCGGTCAGGGCAACGGGGTCGAGCGCCTTGCCGATCGATGCATCGATCGTGGCCGCAGCCGCACGAGAGAGGCTGCGGGCGCTGCGGTAGCGGATCGCCAGCCGGCCCATGTCGGCAAGCATCCCGTCCAGCTCGGCGAGCGGCTTCTGGGTCGGTCCCTGAACCGAGCGCAGGAAAAGCCTCCCCTCCTCGATCGCCCGCGCAGCGGCTCCCAGATATAGGGCTGAGAGCAGGGTCTGGTGCCAGGTGAGCTGGAAGTTGAGGATCTGCAACATCAGCTCGTCCTTCCCGACGTAGAGCAGGGAGCCGGCCGGTACGAGCGGGTTGTGGAACGTGACCCGGCGGGTGTCGGAGTCCAACATCGCGCGAGGGAAGAGGAAGGGGCCGATCTCCACCGCCGGATTGCCGCGCAGGGGCATGAGGAGGAGCGCCGGACCTTCGTCCGCGATATGGGTGAGCAGAAACAACAGATCCGCCTCGGTGGCGAGCGACATATAGGCGGCCGTGCCCTCGACGCGCAGGTCCTGACCCTCGCGGCGGGCAAGCGTACCGATGGCCCCCAGCCGATCGGCGTGCACCTTGGAGTTGGTATTGGCAACCAGCAGCCGCTCGCCGCGAAGGAGGTCCAGGATCTCCCTGCACTTCGATTCCAGTGCCGTGTTCCCCTTGGGCAAGGTGGCCAGCGCACCGGTGACGTAGAGATGGTTTTCAAGCGCCAGACCCGCCGCCGGCGAGATGCCGCCCAGCCGGTGGAGGATGGCAGCGCAGGCGCCCACGAGTCCTTTCGTCTCCCGCTGGGCGCAGAGGAACGGCAGGTCGGTCGTGCGGAGGGCGGCGTAGAAGGAGGTCAGATCGCTCCGAGACAGCGCCTCGACCAGCGCCGCTGCGGCGCAGGAGATCTGTTCGTCGAGCTCCTGCGGGGTCAGCGGCGGCTCCACCCGCCGCAGTGCAGGGCGCCCCGGCCTTCTGCGTTGCCCCGAGTGCATCGTGCTCATAACGTAACGCTAGCAAAAAAGGAAGCGTGGGTATAGTATTTTAAACAGCAGCTTCCGTATGTCGGGAGCCATGGGGCAACTGCATGATCAGGAGTATCTCTGTGCCGACATCGGCCCTGGTGACGGGGGTCGAGCTTCTCCGCCGCAGAGCCCTGGAAGCACCAGAGCAGGAAGCCTACTTCTTCCTTGGCGACGGCGAGGCAGAGTCCGCGCGGCTGACCTTTGGCGAGCTCGATGCTCGAGCACGCAACATCGGCGCGATGCTGCAGGGCTTGGTAGAGCCTGGGGAGAGGGTGCTGCTGCTCTATCCTCCCGGGCTCGAGTTCATCTGTGGGTTCTTCGGCTGCCTGTACGGCGGTGCGGTTGCCGTGCCGGCCTATCCTCCCCGCGCCCGCGCCGGTAGAGGGCAACCGCGGCTGCGCTCGATCGTCCAGGACGCTCGACCTCGCGCGGTGCTGACCACCGGTGAGATCGCCTCCCGGATCGAGGCTGCGATACCGCAGGTGCCAGAGCTCGCGGGCGTGATCTGCCTGACGGACGGTCGACCTGCCGGCCTGACGAGCCCGGCCAACGAGTGGCAGGACCCTGGCGTGGCGCCGGACACCCTGGCGTTCCTCCAGTACACCTCCGGGTCGACCGCCGAGCCCAGGGGGGTAATGGTCACCCACCACAACCTCCTGTACAACGAGGAGATGATCCGTCTTGCCTTCGGGCAATCGCAGGATTCGGTCGTGGTCGGCTGGCTGCCCTCCTACCACGACATGGGATTGATCGGCAACATCCTGCAGCCGCTCTATGTCGGCGGCCGGTGCGTCCTGATGTCGCCGCTCGCTTTCCTGCAGCGGCCGTTCCGATGGCTGGCGGCGATCAGCCGATACCGCGCCACGACCAGCGGCGGCCCCAACTTCGCCTATGAGCTGTGCCTGCACCGGATCAGCGAGGAGCAGCGCGCGGGGCTCGACCTGTCGAGCTGGCAGGTGGCTTTCACCGGCGCCGAGCCGGTGCGGGCCGATACACTGGAGCGGTTCGCCGCCGCCTTCGGCCCCTGTGGCTTCGACAGCAAGGCTTTTTATCCCTGCTACGGCCTGGCTGAGGCGACCCTATTCGTCAGCGGTGGCGATCGCGCCCGCCGACCCGTGGTCGCCGAGCTCGATGCCGCCGCCCTGGAGCAAGGCCGGGCCGACACAGCTTCGAAGAATACCGGCACCCGCCGGCTGGTCGGCTGCGGCGCGGCCTGGGCGGATCAGGAGCTACGGATCATCGATCCACAGTCCTGCCAACCATGTCCCTTCGGGGAAGTGGGGGAGGTCTGGGTCGCCGGTCCGAGCGTGGCGGCAGGTTACTGGAATCGCCCGGAGGAAACCCGGCAGGTGTTTCACGCCATGGCCGCCGACGGCAGCGGCCCCTGGCTGCGCACCGGCGATCTCGGCTTCATCGCGGACGGCGAGCTGTTCATCACCGGCCGGATCAAAGACCTCATCATTCTGCGCGGTCGCAACCTTTACCCGCAAGATCTCGAGCTGACCGCCGAACAAAGCCACTCCGCGCTGCGGCCCGGATGCGGCGCGGCCTTCGGTGTGGAAGTCGATGGTACGGAAGAGCTGGTGCTCGTCCAGGAGATCGAGCGCAGCGCCAAGACCGAGGCGCCGGCTGCGGTCGCCGCCGTGCGTGCGGCCATCGTCCAGGAGTTCGAGATCCAGCCCCACGATGTGCTGTTGGTGGCTCCCGGTGTGGTTCCCAAGACTTCCAGCGGCAAGGTACAGCGCCGGGCGACGAGGGACCTCTACCTGGCGAACCGGCTCGAGCCGCTGGCGAGGAGCACCGCCGGAGAAGCTCGGACACGGTGCCGACACGGTGCCGGCGAGCTGGCTCGATCTGGCCGCGGGTGAGGGCGGCCCGCTGCTGATGGCTTACCTCGCCGAGCAACTCGCCCAGGCCTCGGGACGGCCGGTGGCCGAGCTCGATCCATCCGAGCCCCTGACCAGCCTGGGCCTCGATTCGCTGAGCGCAGCTCATCTGCAGCATGCCGTCGAGCGGGACCTGGGAGTCGTCGTGCAGGTCGCGGAGATCCTCGCCGGGCCGACACTGCACGAGCTTGCCGGGAGCCTCCTCGAGCGGCTGGCTGGCGGCTCGGGCACGGCCGAGAGCGACGCCGCGGAGGTCGCGTTGCTGCCGTTGGCCCGGCCCTCGGGGGGCTTTCCTCTCTCCTATGGTCAGCGCGCGCTCTGGTTCTTGCAACGGCTGGCGCCGGCGAACGCCGCCTATCACATCGCCGCGGCTGCCGAGGTCTGCCCGGCCCTGGATCCGGCTGTGCTGCGGCGGGCCCTCGACCTGCTCGCCGGCAGACATGAAGCCCTGCATCTGGCTTTTGACGAGACGCCGGCCGGACCGCGCCAGAGAGTGCTCCCGGGACGGACCTCCGATTTCGCCGCGGTGGACGCCACCCGCTGGAGTGCGGCCGAGCTGGCCGAGCACCTGCACTCAGCCGCTTATCGGCCCTTCGATCTCGAGCGCGACCCGCTGCTGCGGGTAGAGGTCTTTCGCACCGGTCCGGACACGCAGACGGTGCTTCTCGTGGCGCACCACATCATCGCCGATCTCTGGTCCCTAGCCATCCTGGTCCGTGATCTCGGGGCTTTCTACGCGCAACTGCTCGAGGGCGAGGAGCCGGCCGCCGGCGCGCCGGCCTTGCACTTTGCCGATTACGTGCTTCTGGCAGCAGCGCCGGCTCGAGAGCGAGACCGGCGAGGCGCTCTGGGCTTATTGGCGCGAGCGAATCGCCGGGGCGCCGATGGTCCTGGAGCTTCCCCACCGATCACCCGCGCCCGCCGGTGCAAGGCTTTCGGGGCGGCTCGCGATCGCTCCGGCTCACGGGGGAGTTTCTCGACCGGATGAAAGGCTTGGCGCGCGAGTACCGAGCCACGCTGTACGCGACCCTGCTCACCGGCTTTCAGGCCCTGCTCTACCGGTATACGGGGCAGGACGACATCCTCGTCGGCTCGCCCGTCGCCGGCCGCGGGGCCGCGGGATTGCAGGACCTGGTCGGCTATCTCGCGAACCCGGTGGTGCTGCGGGCCAACCTCGCAGGCCGCCCGTCATTCGGCGAGCTGCTGGCGTGCGCCCGGGAGAACATTCTTGGGGCGTTCCTGCACCAGGATCTTCCTTTCCCGCTGCTCGTCGAGCGGCTCCAGCCGGAGCGCGATCCCAGCCGCTCGCCGGTCTTCCAGGCCATGCTCGTCGTCGAGCGCTCCCACCTGCCCGAATTGGGCGAGCTGGGCGCCTTCGCCCTCGGCGAGGCCGAGGCGCGGCTCGAGCTCGGCCCTCTGGCCCTGCGCGCCGTGCCGCTCGAGCGCCGGGCGGCGCAGTTCGACCTCGAGCTGATGGCCGCCGAGTCGGCGCGAGGGCTGGGGATGGTGCTGGTGTTCGACGCCGACCTCTTCGACCCCGCGACGGCCGAGCGCGCCTTGGGCCACCTGGCGATCCTTCTCGCCGCCGCCGCCGAAGATCCCCGGCAGCCGGTCGCGGAGATGCCGCTGCTGTCGCCCGCCGAGCAGTCGCAGCTCGAGGCCTGGAATCAAACTGCGGCCGAGCTGTCGCGCGAGCGCTGCTTCCCCGACCTCTTCCGGGAGCAGGTTCGAGGCGTGCCCGATGCCGTGGCCGTCACTTGCGGGGACCTCTCCCTTTCCTATGCCGCTCTCGCCGCAGCCTCCAGGCGTCTGGCGGAGGAGATTACCGCCGCGGGGCTGGGCCGCGAGGAGGTGGCGATCGTCCTCGCCGAGCGCGGCCCCGAGCTTCCTCGCAGCGATGATCGCCCTCTTCGAGGCCGGCGGCGTCTACCTGCCGCTCGACCCGCACCAACCCGTCCGCCGGCTTGCCCGTATGGTCGAGCAGAGCGGCGCCCGCCTCGTGCTCACCACCGCCGGCTGGCGCGGGCTCTGCGACGAAATGCTCGCAGGATCGGCACCCGGCCGCCGGCCGCAGGTCCTGCCCCTGGTACTGAAGCCGAGCGGACCGGTGGACGGCCAGCTCCCGCCGCTGCTGCCGGCGCAGCTCGCCTACGTGCTCTTCACCTCCGGCTCGACCGGAGTGCCCAAGGGCGCTCTGATCGAGCACCGCGGCCTGCTCAACCATCTGCTCGCCAAGGTCGACGACCTCGGCCTGGGGGGCGCCGACCGGGTGGCCCAAACGGCGATCCAGACCTTCGACATCTCGATCTGGCAGTTCCTGGCGGCTCTGGCGGTGGGCGGCTGCGTCGACATCCTTGCCGACGAGGTGACGGGGGAACCGGCCCGCCTGCTCGCCGAAGTCGACCGCCGCGGGATCACGATTCTGGAGACCGTTCCCTCCCTGCTCTGGATGGTTCTCGAACAGAACGATGAGCGGAGCCGCCCGGACCTGAGCGCACTGCGCTGGCTGATCCCAACCGGCGAGGCGCTGCCGCCTGAGCTGTGCCGCCGATGGCTCGCCCGCTACCCCACGATCCCGTTGCTCAACGCCTACGGCCCGACTGAATGCTCGGACGACGTCGCTCATTTCGTCGTGGCCGCGGCGCCGGACCATGGGGCGGTGCGAGTTCCGATCGGCCGGCCGATCGGCAACATGCGCCTGCAGGTCCTCGATCGCGAGCTTCCGGCCGCTGCCGGTCGGCGTGCCGGGGGAGATCTGCGTCGGCGGCGTGGGGGTCGGGAGAGGTTATCTCGACGCTCCGGGGCGCACGGCCGAAGTGTTCGTCCCCGACCCCACGTCCCGGGAGCCCGGGGACCGCCTTTACCGGACCGGGGACCTGGGCCGGCGGCGGCCCGGGGGCGAGCTGGAGTTTCTGGGCCGCTTCGACGGCCAGGTCAAGATCAGAGGCGCGCGTATCGAGCTGGGCGAGATCGAGGCAGCGCTCGCCGAGCATCCCGGCGTAGCCCGGGCCATCCTGCTGGTCCGCCGACACCCCCAGGGTGACGACCGGCTGGCGGCCTATTGGACTTGGACGGCGGTACCGGAGGAGGCGGGGAGCCGGGAGCCTGCGGCGCGGGAGCTGAGGGATTTTCTCAAGCAGCGGCTGCCGGAGGCCATGATCCCCACCGTCTTCGTCCGTCTGGAGGCGTTCCCCACGACTCCCAGCGGCAAGCTCGACCGGCGCGCCCTGCCGGAGCCGGACTGGACGGGGGTGGTGGAAGAGTGGGCTCCGGCCGGCCAACACGACGAGGTCGCCGAGTTGCTGGCCGGCCTCTTCGCGGAGGTCCTGGGCCGTGAGCGGATCGACGTTCGCGAGGACTTCTTCGAAGCGGGTGGACACTCGCTGCTCGCCGCCCAGCTGACCGCGCGCGTGCGCCGGATCCTGGCGGTGGACCTGCCGCTGCGCAGTCTGTTCGAGGCGCCGACCGCTGCCCGGCTCGCCGACCGTGTCCGCGAGCTGGCGTCCGCCGGCGCGGGCTCGCTGCCCCCCATCGTGCCGATGGCCCGCACGGGCGACCTCCCTCTTTCCTTTGGCCAGGAGCGCCTCTGGTTCCTCGCTGAGCTCAACCCGGGAAGCCCGGCCTACAACATGCCCGGGATGGTCCGGCTCCAGGGGTCGCTCGCCATTGCAGCCTTGGCAGCGGCATTCGGCGTGGTCATGCGCCGCCACGAAGTTTTGCGCACGGTGTTCGCCGAGGTCGAGGGCGTTGCCGTGCAGCGCGTTCTGACAACGGCGCCGCTGCCGCTGCCGCTGCCGTTGATCGACCTGCGGGGATTGCCCGTCGAGCGCCGGGAGGCCCATGCCCGCAGGCTCGCCGCCGAGGAAGCCCGCCGCCCCTTCGATCTGACTCGCGGGCAGCTCCTCGTGCGGGCGGCGCTCCTCTGTCTGGAAGACCGGGAACACCTGCTGCTCTTCACCTTGCACCACATCGTCTCGGACGGTTGGTCCCAGACCGTCTTGATTCGAGAGATTTCGGAGCTCTACGGAAGGCTCGTGCAAGGGGCAGCTCCCGCCCTGCCGGAGCTGCCGATCCAATACGCCGATTTCGCCCTGTGGCAGCGACAGCTGGTCCAGGGCGACCGGCTGGCCGAGCAGCTCGCCTGGTGGCGTGCCCGGCTGGGAACGGGCTCGCCCCCGCTCGAGCTGCCGCTCGATCATCCCCGGCCCCCCGTGCAGTTGTTCCACGGCGGGCGCCGAAGGCTCGCCCTGCCTCACCACCTTGGCGTGGAGCTTCACCGCTTCGCCCGCCGGCAGGGCGGCACGCTCTTCATGGCTCTGCTCGCGCTGTTCGAGGGTCTGCTGTACCGCCTGAGCGGCCAGCCGCGATTCAACATCGGCACTCCGGTTGCCAACCGGCGAATGGCCGAGACCGAGGGCTTGATCGGATTCTTCGTCAATACCCTGGTCCTGCCGGCTGACCTGTCGGGCGAGCCCTCCCTCGCCCACCTCCTCGAGCGAGCGCGCGAAACCGCCCTGGGCGCCTTCGCCCACCAGGATCTCCCGTTCGAGCGGCTGGTCGAGGATCTGCAGCCCGCGCGCGAGCTGGCCCGCAGCCCACTGTTTCAGGCGATGTTGATCCTGCAGAACGCGCCGGTGCAGCGGCTGCGGATGCCGGATCTCGAGGTCGAGGTCGTGGAGCTCGACAATGGCACGGCCAAGTTCGAGCTCACAGTCTCGCTGGAGGAGACGGCGGCGGGTCTCGAGGGGTGGATCGAGTACGACACGGACCTCTTCGAGGGGGCTACCGTCGAACGGCTCGCGGATCGCTTCGTGCTCCTGCTCGCGGCGGGCCTGGCGGAGCCGGAACGGCCGGTTGCAGAGCTGCCGCTGCTCGGTCCAGTCGAGCGCCACCAGCTGCTGTGGGAGTGGAACGATGCCCGGCTGGTTCTCGAAGGGGGCACGACCCTGCTCGACCCGATCCTGGAGTGGGCGCGGCGCACCCCCACCGCCGTCGCCGTCTCCTGCGCCGGCCGGGATCTCACGTATGCCGAGCTGGTCGCGCAGGCCCGCCGGCTGGCGAGCACGCTGCAGGAGCTGGGGGTCGGACCCGAGGTGCCGGTCGGCCTCTGCCTCGAGCGGTCGCCCGAGATGGTGGTCGGATTGCTCGGCATCCTGCTTGCGGGAGGCGCTTACGTTCCGCTCGATCCGCTGTTCCCGCGCGAGCGGCTCGCCTGGGCGCTGGAGGACGCGGGCGCCGCCATCGTGCTGACCGAGGCACAGCTCGTCGGGGTGCTGCCGGCGATCTCACTTGGCGAGAGAAGGCGCACCCTGCTCCTCGACGAGCTCGATCTCACCGGGGAAGGAGCGACACCGCCCGCGTCCAAGCCTCAGCCGCACGGCCTGGCCTACATCCTGTTCACCTCGGGATCGACCGGCAGGCCCAAGGGAGTGACGGTCCCGCATGGCGCGCTGTTCAATTTCCTTGCCGCCATCGACAGGGTGCTCGCCCCGCGCGCCGGAGAAGGGCTGCTGGCCGTCACCACCCTCTCGTTCGATATCGCCGGCCTCGAGATCTTCCTGCCCCTGGTGACCGGCGGCCGGGTCATCCTCGCCAGCCGCGAAGCGGCCGCCGACGGTGTCCAACTGGTGGCTGAGCTCGAGCGGTCGGGGGCGGTCAGGATGCAGGCGACTCCCGCCACCTGGCGCCTGCTGCTCGAAGCCGGCTGGGTTGGGGCGGAGCATCTGCAGGCGCTCTGTGGGGGCGAGGCGCTGCCGCGCGAGCTGGCCCGCGAGCTGCGGGGCCGGGTGCGAGCGATCTGGAACCTCTACGGGCCGACGGAGACGACGATCTGGTCCGCGCTCGCGAGGCTCGACGCAATCGAAGGCAGCGTGCCGATCGGCCGGCCGATCGGCAACACGGTGATCCGCCTGCTCGACCGCCACTTCGCGCCGACCCCTTCAGGCGTTGCCGGCGAAGTCTTCATCGGTGGTGCCGGAGTTGCGCGTGGCTATGCCGGCCGGCCCGATCTGACGGCGGAGCGCTTCCTGCCCGACCCGGCCGGGGCGGAGGTCGGGGCGCGACTCTACCGCACGGGGGACCTCGCCCGCCTGCTGCCGGACGGCCGCATCGAGTTCCTGGGGCGCGCCGACCAGCAAGTCAAGGTGAGAGGGTTCCGGATCGAGCTGGAGGAGATCGAGGCAGCCCTCGAATCCCAGCCTGAGATCGAGCGGGCCGTGGTCGTCGTGCGTGACGTCGATGGCGACCCGCGCCTGGTCGCATTCCTGGCCGGCACGGAGATCCCGCCGCCCGCCACCCTGCGTGCCGCGTTGGCGCGTCGGCTTCCCGATTACATGATTCCCTCCCGGTTCGTACCGGTCGACGCCTTCCCCCTGACTCCCAACGGCAAGGTCGACCGCCGGTCTCTGGTGCATGCCGCGCTCACGACGTCGTCGGGCGAGGCCGGCCTGGCTGCAGACCCCGATCAGGCGCAGGATCCTTTCCAGGAGATTACGGCCGGCGTCTTCGCCCGCGTCCTCGGGCTCGAGAAGGTGGGCCTGCACGACAACTTCTTTGCCCTGGGCGGTCACTCTCTGCTCGCCACCCGCGCGATGTCACTCCTCCGTGAAGCGCTGGGTGTCGAGCTGCCCCTGCAGGCGCTGTTCGGGGCCCCTACGGCCGCCGGACTGGCCCGGGCGGCGGAGGTGGCGAGCCGCCAGCCGTCCGCGCCTCCGCCACTGCTCGCCCTGCCTCGCGATCGGCCGCTGCCGGCCTCCTTCGCCCAGGAACGGCTCTGGTTTCTCGACCAACTGGAGCCCGGCAACCCGGCCTACAACCTCGCCGGCGGGGTCCGCCTCGCCGGCGCCCTCGACGTGATGGCGCTCGCGGCCGGGCTCGCCCGGGTCGTCGAGCGACACGAGGCTCTGCGGACCACGTTCGCCGCGGTGGCCGGCCGGCCGGTGCAGGTGATCGGGCCAGGGTGCCCGCCCGGCC
The DNA here is from genome assembly GCA_963778565.1 of Thermoanaerobaculaceae bacterium. Taxonomy (GTDB): domain Bacteria; phylum Acidobacteriota; class Thermoanaerobaculia; order Multivoradales; family UBA5704; genus DATARR01. The sequence goes on from CAVZUZ010000013.1 coordinate 347,783, forward strand.
TGCCTCTGGTCGACCTCACCGGCCTGCACGCGGCGGCGCGGCAATCCGAAGCCGGACGGTGGATGGGGGAGGAGGCGCGCCGTCCGTTCGATCTGGCTTGCGGCCCGCTGCTGCGCACGGTGCTGCTGCGCGAGCGGGAAGACGAGCACCTGCTGCTGGTGACCCTCCATCACATCGTGGGCGACGGCTGGTCGCTGGGTGTGCTGGTGCGCGAGCTGGGCGAGCTCTATCGGGCGAGGCTGGAGGGTCGGGAGCCCACGCCCGGCGAGCTGCCGGAGCTGGCGGTGCAGTACGCCGACTACGCGGTCTGGCAGCGGCAATGGCTGTCGGGTGCGGCGCTGGCCGACCAGTTGGCCTACTGGCGCGAACGCCTGGCCGGGGCTCCGACGGCGCTGGAGCTGCCGGCGGACCGGCCGCGCGGCCCGGTGCAGAGCGTGCGTGGGGCGCTGCTGCCGGTGGCCCTGCCGGTCGGGCTGGGAGAGAACCTCGAAGCCCTGGCGCGGCGCGCCGGGGCGACTCCCTTCATGGTCCTGCTCGCCGCCTTCGACGCGCTGCTGCTGCGCTGGAGCGGGCAGCAGGACCTGCTGGTCGGCTCTCCCATCGCCCACCGCACGCGCCTGGAGACCGAAGGGCTGATCGGCTTCTTCGTCAATACCCTGGTGTTACGGGCAGAGCTGGCGGGCAACCCGTCCTTCGGCGAGCTGCTCGGGCAGGTGCGGTCGACGACGCTAGGGGCCTATGGCCACCAGGACGTGCCGTTCGAGAAGCTGGTCGAGGAGCTGTCGCCGCCGCGGGACCGCAGCCGCACGCCCCTGTTCCAGGTGATGCTGGCGCTGCAGAACGTGGCGCCGCTGGTGCTGGAGCTGCCGGGGCTGGAGATCGAGCAGCTGATGCTCGACAGCGGCACCGCCAAGTTCGACCTGACCCTGATCTTCACCGGCGCGGGCGAGACTCTGAGCGCCGCGCTGGAGTACGGTCTGGAGCTGTTCGACCGCGCGACGATGGAGCGCCTGGCGAGGCACCTGCTGACCCTGCTCGAGGGTGTCGTGGAGGATCCGGGCCGCCGGCTCTCGGAGCTGCCGCTGCTGACCCGCGAGGAGGAAGAGCAGTTGCGGGCCCACCAGGAGAAGGCGCGAGGCTTCCGGAGCGCGCCGGACGAGGCGCCGGCCGGCATCGTGGTCCTGGATCTGGCCGACCGGGACGAGGCCCTGCCGCCCCGCACTCCGGTCGAAGAGTTGCTGGCGGGAGTGTTCGCCGAGCTGCTGGATCGCCCGCGGGTGGGGATCGACGAGGACTTCTTCGACCTCGGCGGGCACTCGCTCCTGGCGACGCAGGTGATGGCGCGGGTGCGCGACCTGTTCGGGGTGGAGCTGCCGGTGGCGCTGATGTTCGCCGCACCGACGGTGGAGGGGCTGGCTCGCGAGATCGCAGCCGGGGAAACCGGAGCGGCGGCGGCGCTCCCTCCCATCGTGCCGGTGCCGCGCCGGCCCGGCGAGGGGATGCTGCTCTCCTACTCCCAGGAGCGGCTCTGGTTCCTCGACCGGCTCGATCCGGACAGCCCTGCCTACAACATCCCGGGGCCGGTGCGACTGCGGGGGGAGCTGGACGTGCCGGCGTTCCGGGAATCTCTGGCCATTCTGGTCGCGCGGCACGAGACGCTGCGCACCCGCTTCGCGGCTGGACCGGACGGTGGCCCGGTGCAAGTGATCGATCCTCCCGCCCGCCCCCTGCTCCCGGTGGTCGACCTGGCGGGACTGGAGCCGGACCGGCGGGCGGCGGAAGCGGCCGTGCAGGCCCGGGAGGAGGCGTGTCGCCCGTTCGATCTGGCTTGCGGCCCGCTGCTGCGCACGGTGCTGCTGCGCGAGCAGGAAGACGAGTACCTGCTGCTGGTGACCCTGCATCACATCGTGGGCGACGGCTGGTCGCTGGGCGTGCTGGTGCGCGAGCTGGGCGAGCTTTACCGGGCGAGGCTGGAGGGTCGGGAGCCCACGCCCAGCGAGCTGCCGGAGCTGGCGGTGCAGTACGCCGACTACGCGGTCTGGCAGCGGCGCTGGCTGTCGGGTCCGGCGCTGGCCGACCAGTTGGCTTACTGGCGCGAGCGCCTGGCCGGGGCTCCGACGGCGCTGGAGCTGCCGGCGGATCGGCCGCGCGGCCCGGTGCACAACGCGCGCGGGGCGCTGCTGTCGGTGCCTCTGCCGGTCGGGCTGGGAAGAGACCTCGAAGCCCTGGCGCGCCGCGCCGGGGCGACTCCCTTCATGGTCCTGCTCGCCGCCTTCGACGCGCTGCTGCTGCGCTGGAGCGGGCAGGAGGACCTGCTGGTGGGCTTTCCTATCGCCCACCGCACGCGCCTGGAGACCGAAGGGCTGATCGGCTTCTTCGTCAATACCCTGGTGTTACGGGCAGAGCTGGCGGGCGACCCGCCCTTCGGCGAGCTGCTCGGGCAGGTGCGGTCGACGGCGCTGGGAGCCTATGCCCACCAGGACCTGCCGTTTGAGAAGCTGGTCGAGGAGCTGTCGCCGCCGCGGGACCGCGGCCGCACGCCCCTGTTCCAGGTGGCGCTGGCGCTGCAGAACGTGGCGCCGCTGGTGCTGGAGTTGCCGGGGCTGGAGATCGAGCAGCTGATGCTCGACAGCGGCACCGCCAAGTTCGACCTGACCCTGATGTTCAATGGCGCAGGCGAGAGTTTGAGCGGCGCCCTGGAGTACCGCCTGGATCTGTTCGACCGTGCGACGGCGGAGCGCCTCGCCGCGCACTTCGGGGTCCTCCTGGAGGGAGCCCTGGTCGCGCCGGAGCGGCCGGTGGCGGAGCTTGCGCTCCTCTCCCCGGGCGAGCGCCACCAGATCCTGGTCGAGTGGAATCCCGGTCCGACCGTAGGGATCGCCCCGGAGACCCTCGTCGGGCTCTTCGCGCGCCAGGCGGCGCTCCGGCCCGATGCGACGGCCGTCGTCGGCGCCGGCGGGGTGCTCTCCTACGGCGAGCTCGCCCGCGCCTCCCATCGGCTCGCCCGCCGGCTCGAGGCCCGGGGGGTGGGGCGCGGGAGCCTCGTGGGGATCTGCCTCGAGCGCGACATGGCGCTCCCCGTGGCGCTCCTCGCCGTGCTCGAGGCGGGCGCCGCCTACGTGCCGCTCGATCCCGGTTACCCGCCGGAGCGCCTGGCCTACATGCTCGCCGACAGCGGCATGAAGGCGCTGGTGACCGAGGCCGCTGTGGCGGCCCAGCTCCCGGACCTCCCGGACGGCGTGGCGGTCGTCCGCCTGGACGGGGAGCAGGCCGCCTCGAGCCGCGAGGACGCCCTCCCCCTGCCGCCGCGCGCGACGCCCGGCGACCTCGCCTACGTCATCTACACCTCGGGCTCGACGGGCCGCCCGAAGGGGGTGGCGGTGCGCCACGCCGAGGTCGTGCGGCTCATGGCGGCGACCGAGCCGTGGTTCGGCTTCGGGCCCGGAGACGTCTGGACGCTCTTCCATTCCTACGCCTTCGACTTCTCGGTCTGGGAGCTGTGGGGGGCCCTGGCCTACGGGGGCACCCTGGTCGTCGTGCCCTACTGGACGAGCCGCTCTCCCGAGGAGTTCCGCCGTCTTCTCGAGCGCGAGCGGGTGACGGTCTTGAACCAGACGCCGTCGGCCTTCCGCCAGTTGATCGCGGCCGAGGAGGCGGCCCTCGCCAAGGGAGAGGGCCCTCTCGCTCTGCGGTTCGTCCTCTTCGGCGGTGAGGCCCTGGAGCTCCGGAGCCTCGCCCCCTGGTGGGACCGCCACCCCGACGACCGTCCCCTCCTCGTCAACCTCTACGGCATCACCGAGACGACGGTCCACGTCACCTATCGGCCGGTGCGGCGGGCGGATCTCGCGGCGGGGAAGGGGAGCGTCATCGGTGGCCCCATCCCCGACCTCTCGCTCCACCTTCTCGACCGCGCCCACCAGCCCGTGCCCATCGGGGTGGCGGGGGAGCTCTACGTGGGTGGCGCGGGCCTCGCCCTGGGTTACCTCGGCTGGCCGGACCTGACGGCGGAGCGCTTCCTCCCCGATGCCTGGAGTGGGCGGGCGGGCGAGCGCCTCTACCGCTCGGGCGACCTCGCACGCCGCCGGCCGGACGGCGACCTCGAGTACCTGGGCCGGGCCGACCAGCAGGTCAAGGTGCGGGGCTTCCGCATCGAGCTGGGGGAGATCGAGGCGGTGCTGGGGAGCCACCCCGGTGTGGCCACGGCGGTGGTGGTGGCCCACACCGCCGAGCAGGCGGGCGAGCTGCGGCTGGCCGCCTACCTGGAGCCGGACCAGCGGCATGCCCGGCCGGTGCGCGAGATGCTGCGGCTGGAGCGAGAAGGGCGTGTCGACGGCCATTCCCGCATTGAGCTGCCCAACGGCTTGCTGGCCTTCCACCTGAATCGCAGCGAGACGGACTTCCTTTTCCGGGAGATCTTCGAGCAACGCAGCTACCTGCGGCACGGCATCCAGCTCGCGGACGGCGCCTGCGTTTTCGACGTCGGGGCCAACATCGGTATCTTCGGACTTTTCCTGGCGCGGCACTGGGAGGGTATCGACCTCTATGCCTTCGAGCCCCTGCCGCCGATCTTCGAGGTGCTCCAGCTCAATCTCGAGCTGCATGGGGTCGAGGCACACGTCTTCCAGCATGGTCTGGCCAGTGTCTCAGGGGAGGCGAGCTTCTCGTACTTCCCCCACGCCTCCGTCCTCTCCGGCCGCTTCGCCGATGACGGCACCGAGCGGGAGACGGTCCGCTCCTTCCTGCTCGCGCAGCTCGATTCCGCCGGGCGGTCTCCTGCGGAGCAGGATCTGGAAGACCTGTTGAACGAACGCCTGGAACGGCGCAGCTTCGCGTGCCCGATGAAGACCCTCTCGGAGGTCTTCCGCGAGAACGGAGTGGAGCGGATCGACCTGCTCAAGGTGGACGTGGAGAAGGCCGAGCTGGACGTGCTGCAGGGCATCGCGGACGAGGACTGGCCCAAGGTCCGCCAGGTGGTGGCCGAGGTGCACGACCGCGACGGCCGGCTGCGGGAGATGGTCGAGCTGCTGGAGCGGCAGGGTTTCGAAGTCGTCTCGGAGCAGGATGACGCCCTGCTCCAGAGCGACCTCTACAACCTGTACGCCTGGCGGTCGGGGGAGGGCTCTCCCCAGCCCCGGCCACCGCTCGCCCCGGGATGGAGCAGCCGTGCGGAGCTGCTCACGGACGTCCGGCGCCTCGCCCGCGAACGGCTGCCCGACTTCATGGTGCCCGCGGCCTGGGTCGTCCTGGAGCGGCTGCCGCTGACGCCGAGCGGCAAGATCGACCGCCGGGCCTTGCCGGCGCCCGAGGGAGAGGTGGTAGAGGAGGACGTGAGACCGCCTCAGGGCCCGGTCGAGGAGATCCTGGCCCTGGTCTGGGCCCAGGTCCTGGGACTCGAACGGGTGGGGGTGGACCAGAGCTTCTTCGACCTCGGCGGGCACTCGTTGATGGCGATGCAGTTGCTGGCGCGGGTGCGCGACGCGTTCCAGGTGGAGCTTTCGGTGCGCAGCCTGTTCGAGGCGCCGACCGTCGCGGGGTTTGCGCGCGCCATCGAAGCGGCCTGCCGGGCCGGGAGCGGCCGGCCGGCGCTGCCCCTCACCGCCCGCACGCGACGGGCCGCCGAGCCCCTGTCCTTCGCCCAGGAGCGGCTCTGGTTCCTCGACCAGCTCGCGCCGGGGAGCTCCTCCTACAACATCCCCGTGGCGGTGTTTCTGCTCGGGCAGCTCGACGGCGAAGCCTTGGCAGCGAGCCTCCGGGAAATCGTCCAGCGCCACGAAGCTCTGCGGACGACCTTCGCCGAGGTGGCGGGGAGCCCGGTGCAGGTGATCGCGCAGGAGCCCGCACTGGACCTGCCGGTCGTCGACCTCTCCGGTCTGCCCCAGGAGGAGCGGCAAGAGCGGGCGCGCCAGCTCGCCGCTGCCGAGGCGGTCGCGCCGTTCGATCTGGAAGCTGGGCCGTTGCTGCGTGCCACGCTGCTGCGGCTGGGCCAGGAAGAGCACGAGCTGCTCCTGAGCATGCACCACATCGTCAGCGACGGCTGGTCGATGGGGGTGCTCGTAAGCGAGCTGGCCGCCCTCTACGCAGCCTTCCGGGAAGGGCAGCCGTCGCCGCTGCCCGAGCTGCCGATCCAGTACGCGGACTTCGCGATCTGGCAGCGGGAGTGGCTCGCGGGCGAGGTCCTGGAGCGGCAGCTCGCCTGGTGGCGCGAGCGCCTTGCCGGCGCCCCCACGGTGCTCGACCTGCCCATGGACCGGCCGCGGCCGCCGATGCAGACCTTTCCCGGAGGCGCAGTGCACTTCGCCCTACCGCCGGAGACGGCGCAGGGCCTGGCCGACCTCGGCCGGCAGCGGGGGACGACCCTGTTCATGGCCCTGCTCGCCGCCTTCCAGGCCCAGGTCTGCCGCTACACCGGCCGGCGCGACCTGCTGGTCGGCACGCCGATCGCCAACCGCAACCGTCTGGAGACCGAGGGGCTGATCGGCTTCTTCGTCAACACCCTGGTGCTGCGCGGCGACCTGCGCGACCTGCCGGAGCCGACCTTCGGCGACCTGCTGAGCCGGGTGCGGGAGGCGACCCTGGGGGCCTACGCCCACCAGGACCTGCCATTCGAGAAGCTGGTCGAGGAGCTGCAGCCCGAGCGCCACCTGGCCTACTCGCCGCTGTTCCAGGTGACGCTGGTCCTGCAGAACGCCCCCATGGGAGTGCGGGAGCTGCCCGGGCTGGTCCTCGAGCCGGTCGAGATGGAGGGCGGCGCCAAGTTCGACCTCACGCTCGCCTTTGACGAGACGGTTGGGAGCCTCACCTATAACCTGGATCTCTTCGACCGGGCCACGGCCGAGCGGATGGCGGGGCACTTCGCGACCCTGCTCGCGGGGGCGGTGGCCGATCCGGGGAGGCCGCTCGCGGACCTGCCACTCCTGACCGCGAGCGAACGGCAACAGCTCCAGGTGGAGTGGGACCGCGCCGCGGACGTCTCGGGCGACGCCTGCCTGCACGAGCTGTTCGAGGAGCAGGTGAGAAGGACGCCTGGTGCCGATGCGCTGGTCGCCGGCACCGCGCGGTTGACCTATGCGGAGCTGGATGCCCGGGCCGAGGCGCTGGCGAGGTACCTGCGGGCGCTCGGGGTAGGCCCGGAGGAACGGGCGGCGGTCTGCGCCGAGAGATCGGTGGAGCTGGTGGTGGCACTGCTGGCGGTGCTCAAGGCGGGGGGCGCCTACGTGCCGATCGACCCGACCTATCCCAGAGAGCGCCAGGCCCTGATGCTCGAGGACTCCCGGGCTTCGGTGCTGCTGACCCAGCGGCGACTGCTGGAGCAGCTTCCGGAGCACGAGGCTCGGGTGGCGCTGCTCGACGAGGAGCCGCCGGCCATGACGGAGGCTCCCGCTGCTCTCCGGCCGCAGCCGGGCAACCTGGCCTATTTCATCTACACCTCGGGCTCGACCGGCCGACCCAAGGGGGTGGCGATAGAGCATCGCAGCGTCGTGGTGCTGGCGCGGTGGGCGCGGCAGGTGTTCACCCGCGAGGAGCTGTCCGGCGTGCTCTTCGCCACCGCGGTCTGCTTCGACCTGTCGATCTTCGAGCTGTTCGCGCCATTGTCCTGGGGCGGCAAGGTGATCCTGGCCGAGAACACCCTGGCCCTGCCGTCCCTGCCCGCGGCAGGGGAGGTGCGGCTGGTCAACACCATGCCCTCGGCCCTGACCGAGCTGGTGCGGTCGGGCGGTCTGCCGGCCTCGGTGGTGACGGTCAACCTCGCGGGCGAGGCCCTGACGCGCTCGCTCGCCGAGGCGATCTACCAGACGGGCACGGTCGCGCGGCTGTACAACCTCTACGGCCCATCGGAGGACACGACCTACTCGACCTTCGTCCTGGTGCCGCCGGGACAGGAGCGGCCGGTGACGATCGGCCGGCCGATCGCCAACGCCCGGGCCTCCGTGCTCGACGCCCATGGGCGGCTGGTGCCGGTCGGGGTGCCCGGAGAGCTCTACCTCGGCGGCTCGGGTCTGGCCCGGGGCTACTTCGACCGACCCGAGCTGACCGCCGAGCGTTTCGTGCCCGATCCGTTCGCGGTCGAGCCGGGAGCGCGGTTGTACCGGACGGGCGACCTGGTGCGCCGGCGGCCGGACGGGGAGCTGGACTTCCTGGGGCGGATCGACCACCAGGTGAAGGTGCGCGGGTTCCGCATCGAGCCGGGAGAGATCGAGGCGGCGATCCTGGGTCAGGAAGGGGTGCGCGAGGCGGTTGTGCTGGCGCGGGAGGACCAGCCGGGCGACCAGCGGCTGGTGGCCTACGTGGCGCCGGAGACGGTGGACGTGGCCGCGGTGCGGGCGCACCTCAAGGAGCGGCTACCGGAATCCATGGTGCCGGCGCTCTTCGTGCTGCTGCCGGCCCTGCCGCTCTCGCCCAACGGCAAGGTGGACCGCAAGGCCCTGCCCGCGCCGGACGAAGCGGTGCCGGGCGATGGCCACGGCTTCGAGGCGCCGCGCACGCCCACCGAGGAAATCCTTGCCGGGATCTGGGCCGAGGTGCTCGGTCTCGAACGGGTCGGGCCGAACGATAACTTCTTCCGCCTGGGCGGGCACTCGCTGCTGCTGACCCAGGTGATGTCGCGCCTGCGCAGCGCCTTCGGGGTCGAAGTACCGTTGCGCAGTCTCTTCGAGGCTCCGACGTTGGCGGGCTTTGTGGCCCGGATCGAGGCGGCGCTGGGAGCCGGCGGGGCCCGGCTCGCGCCGCTCCTGGTCCCCATCGCCCCGAACCTTCGGCAGGGTCCTCTGCCCCTGTCGTTCGCCCAGGAGCGGGTCTGGTTCGTCGATCAGCTCTATCCGGGCAACCCGCTCTATAACATTCCGTTTGCACTGCGCGTCGAAGGGACCCTGAGCATCGAGGTGCTGGCACTGAGCCTCGAAGAAATCGTACGTCGTCACGAAGCATTGCGCACGGTCTTTGATGCGCTGGAGGGCTCACCGGTGCAAGTGATCCTTCCCGAGGCACCACTGCACCCCTCTTCCCTGGATCTCGCCGGCCTGCCGGAGGCGGCGCGCCAGGGCGAGCTTCGCCGACTTCTGGAGGACGAAGCCCGGCAGCCGTTCGATCTGGCCGCAGGCCCGCTCCTGCGCGCCACCCTCGTCCGCCTCGGCGAGATCGAGCACGTTGTGCTCTTCACCATGCATCACATCATCAGCGACGGCTGGTCCATCGAGGTTCTCGTCCGGGAGTTCGCAGTCCTTTATGAGGCGTTTCTCGCTGGCCGCCCCTCACCGCTTCCCGCGCTGCCTCTGCAATATGCCGATTTCGCGAGCTGGCAGAGGAGTTGGTTGCAGGGAGCGGTTCTCGAGGGTCAGCTCTCTTACTGGCGGCGCCGCCTGGCCGGCGCCCCCGAGCTCGATCTCCCCACGGACCATCCACGGCCGGACGAGCCGAGCTTGCTGGGGGCGAACCACCGCTTCGAGGTATCCGCAGATCTCCTGCTCCGGCTGCGGGAGATCGGCGGCAGCGAGCGCGCCACTCTTTTCATGACCCTGCTGACCGCGTTCTACGCCCTGCTCCAGGGCTGGACCGGGCAGGACGACCTCGTTGTCGGCACCGACGTGGCGAATCGCAACCGGCTGGAAACCGAATCCCTGATCGGGTTCTTGGTCAACAACCTGGTGCTGCGGACCAGCCTGGCGGGTCAGCCCACCTTCCGCGAGCTGCTGCGCCAGGTGCGTGGGACAACTCTCGAGGCCTACACGCACGAGGATCTGCCGTTTGAGCTGCTGGTCAAGGATCTGCGGCCGAAGCGGACGCTCGGTCGGACGCCCCTGTTCCAAGTGCTGTTCGTCCTGCAGAACACCCCGGGCGAGCCGCTCGAGCTGCCGGGCCTCACCTTGAGCCCGATCGAGCCTGGCCAGACGATCTCGAAATTCGAGCCTCTCCTTGTTCCTGCAGGAGGTCGGCGAGCACCTGATCGGCATCTGGACCTACAGGACGGCGCTCTTCGCGCCGGCCACCATCGCGCGCCTGGCCGACCGGTTCGTACGCCTTCTGGAAGGTATCGCGAAGCAGCCGGATGCGGCGTTGCTGACGCTGAACGTCAATGCCCCAAGTGAGGAGGATGGGAGCGCCATGGAAAGTCGCGAGCGCAGTCAAGCCAAGCTGAGGAGTTTGCGCACGGCGCGGCGCAGCACGGTCGACCTCCAAGACATGGAACTGGTCGCCACCGAGCCACTGATCCCGGGAGCGAGCCTGCCTTTGCTGGTCCGCCCCACGTCCGCCGACATCGACCTGATCGAATGGGCCGCCCACAGCCGCGATTTCATCGAGCAGCGGCTGCTCAGGCACGGGGCCCTGCTGTTCCGCGGCTTCTCCGTGCCCTCCGTCCGTGAGTTCGAGCGCTTTGCGGAGGCTGCCTGTCCAGAGCTGTTCGGCCAGTACGGCGATCTGCCGCGCGAAGCGGACGGCGAGAAGGTCTACCAGTCCACTCCTTACCCACCGGACAAGACCATCCTGTTCCACAACGAGAGCTCGCACATGCACCAGTGGCCCCTGAAGCAGCTCTTCTACTGCGCGACGGCGGCTGCCGAAGGGGGAGAAACTCCCATCGTAGACTGCCGTGAGATCTACAAACGCCTGCCTGCCGAGATCTTGCAACGCCTCTCGGAAGGGCTCGTCTATGTGCGCCATTTCGTCGGCGAGCTGGACGTGAGCTGGCAGGAATTCTTCAAGACGGACGACCGCTCGGTGGTCGAGCGCTTCTGCCGCAAGGCCGGTCTCGACTTCGAATGGACGGACAAAGGGCTACGGACTCGCCAGCGCGCCCCGGCTGTGGCGCGGCACCCCAAAACCGGCGAGCAGGTCTTTTTCAACCAGCTCCAGCTCCACCATGTTTCGTGCCTCGAGCCGGAGGTCCGCGAATCCCTGCGGTCGGTATTCCGCGAGGAGGATCTGCCGCGCAACGTGCTCTACGCCGATGGCTCACCGATCGAGGAAGCGGTCATGGAGAGCATCTTGGAGCTCTACTGGGAGTTGGCCGTCAGTTACCGTTGGCAGCCGGGTGACATCCTGATGCTGGACAACATGCTGGTGGCTCACGCCCGCAATCCCTATTCGGGGCCACGCAAGATCTGCGTCGCGATGGGAGAGCTGATTCATCAGGAGGATCTGGTGGCCTGAGCGCCCGGAGCATGACTGGCCATGGTGAAAGAGAGCACCTTTACATTCCATGCCTCCGAACAACAGAAGCGTCTCTGGGGCTTTCAAGGGAGTGGCGATCTCTATGCCCAGGCTTGCCTGGCGCTCCCTCGCAATCTGGAGATCCCCGCCCTGAAGCGGGCGGCATCCCGGGTCGTGGAGAAGCACGAGATCCTGCGCACGACCTTCCAACGGCGACCGGGCGTACGCTTTCCTTACCAGGTGGTCGGCGGCAACGGAGAGGTGCGGTGGCGCGAGGCCGAGATCGCCGGCGATCGGCTCGAAGAGATCCTGCGAGAAGAGCGGTCCGATCCGTTGGACTTGAGCCGTGGGCCGGTGGTGCGTCTCGCCCTGCTGCGGGGAGCAGGGCCGGAGCCCCTGCTCGTGATCACCCTGCCGGCCCTCTGCGCCGATCCCCGCAGCCTGGAGCTTTTCGTGGAGGAGCTCCTCGGTTTCGCCACCGGTGGCGCAGGGCATGCCGAGGAGCAGGAACCGCTCCAGTACATCGATTTCGTCCGCTGGCAGGAGGAGATGCTGGCCGGCGAGGACGCTGACCTCGCGCCGGCGCGGGAGCATTGGAGACGGCTGTCTCTCGACGGCCTCGCCCGCCTGTCCCTGGCCGGCGGACGGGTGGCTTCAGGCCCGTTCGATCCCGGGTTCGTACGTTGCGTGCTGGAGCCCGGGTGGACACCGCGGCTCGAGGAACTGGCAGGCCAGCTCGGTGCCGGGCTTCCCGCCTTTGCGCTCGCGGCCTGGATGACTTTCTTGTGGCGCATGGGCGCGGGAGACGATCTGGTCGTGGGGCGTCTCGCCGCGGCCCGCACCCTGGAGGATTTGGAGAGCTGCCTGGGACCCATTGCGCGAGTCGTTCCGCTGGCGGCGCCTCTTGCGGATGGGCTTGCATTCGTCGACCTGTGGACCGCCGTGGAGAACGAGATCCATGCGGGGGACCGCTGGCCGGAACTGGCGCCGCAGCCTCGTACGTGGCCTTTCCAGTTCGAGGCCCATGATCCCTGCGCCGGCGAATGGCTGTACCGCCACTGGCACGGCGAGCCCTTCGAGCACAAGCTGGTGATCTCCTCCGAATGCGGCCACCTCACCGCCGAGGTCTGGTACGACCGCCGGCTCTATGAACCGGCGGAGGCCAAACTCCTGGCAGACCGTTTTGCCGTCGTGCTCCGAGGAGCGCTGCGTGCCCCCAGCCGACGGCTGGGAGCGCTGGACCTCCTGACCGAGGAGGAATACCGGCAGCTCGTCCTCGAGCCCAACCGCGGCATGCCATCCGTACCGCTCACCCGCTGCGTCCACGAGCTCTTCGCTGAGCAGGCAGCACGCCATCCGGATCGCATCGCGGTGGTGTCCGGGCAGGAGCATCTGACGGCCGGCGAGCTGGAGGAACGGGCCAACCGTCTCGCCAACTACCTGCGCCGCGCCGGTGTGGGGCCGGAGGTCCGGGTGGCCATCTTCCTCGAACGCTCGTGCGAGTCCATCGTGGCGACCCTCGGCATACTCAAGGCGGGCGGTGCCTACGTACCCCTCGATCCAGTCTTTCCTCGGGACCGCATCGCCGGGATGCTGGAACAGGTGCAGGCGGCCGCGGTGCTCACCCGCGAGCGCTTTCTCGACGCGCTGCCCGACCATCCAGCACGCCGGATCTGCCTGGATGCCGAAGCCGGCGTGATCGCACGAGAATCCCCACAGGCCCCTGCGAGCGGCGTCGGGCCCGAGAACCTGCTCTACGTGCTCTTCACCTCCGGCTCCACCGGTCGGCCCAAGGGAGTCGCAACGGAGCACCGGCATCTGCTGCACTACCTGGCAGGCATCCTGGAGCGGCTCGCCTTTCTCCAGGGGACGAGCTTCGCGACCGTGTCGACCCTTGCCGCCGACTTGGGCAACACAGCGATATTTCCAGCGCTGGTGCGTGGCGGAACGCTCCATGTCGTGTCGGGGGAGCATGCCTCCGATCCCTCAGCCCTGGCGGACTGCTTTCGCCGTCATCCGGTCGACGTGCTGAAGATCGTGCCCTCCCATCTCTCCGCCATCCTGCAGAGGCCTGAAGAGGTCCTGCCCCGTGAGCTGCTGATCCTTGGGGGCGAGGCATCCGGCCGTGAGCTCATCGAGCAGGTGAGAGCGGCAGCTCCCGGGTTGCGGATCCTGAATCATTATGGTCCCACCGAGACGACCGTGGGAGTCACGACATGGGAGGTGCCGGAGCCGTTGCCGGCCGATGTCATGCGCCTCCCCTTGGGCCGCCCTCTCCCGGGCGCACGCACGTACCTCCTCAACCCTGAGCTCCAACCGGTGCCCGCCGGCGTGGCCGGCGAGGTCTATATCGGGGGAGGTGGCGTCGCGCGCGGCTACCTGGACGTTCCGGAGCAGACCGCTCAACGTTTTCTCCCGGACCCCTTCTGCCAGCAGGCGGGCCAGCGCCTCTACAGGACCGGCGACCTCGCCCGGTTCCGGCCCGAAGGCGACCTCGAGTTCCTCGGCCGCACCGACGGCCAGGTGAAGATCAGGGGCTTCAGGATCGAGCTGGGTGAGATCGAGGCTGTGCTCCGCCGCCACCCGGACGTCCGGGAATGCGCGGTGATCGCGCACGAGAGCGGTGGCGAGGCGCAGATCGTGGCCTACGTGGTTCCCCGCCGAGAGCGGAAGGCCGTGCCGGCCGACCTGCGCAGCCATCTGGCGGAGCGGCTCCCCAACTATATGCTGCCCGCGGCCTTCGTTGGGTTGGAGGCGCTTCCCCTGACTCCCAACGGCAAGTTGGACCGGCACGCCCTGCCGCCGCCGGGGGAGAGCCGCGGATCGGTGCGAGGACCGGGCGCCCACCCCAGCGATCTCCTGGAATTGGAGCTCGTCAAGATCTGGGAGGACCTCCTCCATCTGAGTCCGATCGCTACGGACGAGAGCTTCTTCGAAATTGGAGGGCACTCTCTGCTCGCCGTGCAAATGATGGCGCAGATCGAGAAGAGGCTGGGCTGCCCGCTGCCGCTCGCCACCCTTTACCGCAGCCCGACCATCGGCGGTCTGGCGAAGCTGCTCGGGAGCGAGGAGCGACTCGGTGTGCCCTCACCGTTGGTATCCATCCAGGCCCACGGCACACGGCCCCCGTTCTTCTGCGTCCATCCCATCGGCGGAGAAGTTCTGTGCTTCTACCACTTGTCGCGGGCGCTGGGCCAAGACCAGCCTTTCTATGGGCTGCAGGCGTCCGGGCTGAAGCATCCACCGGAGGGGGTTCTCTCGATCTCCGACATGGCCGCACAGTTCCTCGTGGCGATCCGGGAGGTGGTTCCCGATGGACCTTATCTCCTCGGCGGATACTCATTCGGCTGTGCGGTCGCCTTCGAAATGGCACACCAGCTCCGGCGTGCAGGTGAACAGGTGCCCCTTGTCGTGCTCATCGACGGAGGAGCTCCGGGGAGCGCGGCAGAGGTCGACTCTGCCGATGATGCGATTTCCGTGGCCCAGTGGCTGAGACAGCGAGCGAGGGAATCCGGTGCTGAGCTCTCCATCTCCTTCGACGAGATCCGGCGCCGCCCGCCCGACGCTCAGCTCCCCTACGTGCTCGACCAGGCGAAGCTCCAGGGTAGGCTGCCGGCCGAGGCGGACCTCTCGCTTGTCCACCAACGGCTCGACGAAATCCGGCTGCGCCAGCGCGCCTCGGAGGCCTACCTGCCGGATCCCTGCCCGGATCCGATCGTTTATTTCCGGTCGACGGATCGGGACCCTGACTATCTGGAAGTGCTCCGGGGTATGGGCCACGATGTGGCCGAACCGACGCAAGGCTGGGCGCGGTTCGCGGTGCAACCGATCGAGGTTCACGACATCCCTGGTCTGCACGAGATGCTGATGCTCCCACCCAGCGTGGGGAAGCTGGCTGAGGTTCTGCGGGCCGCGATCGATCGGTTGTGGCCCGCGTCACCGGCCGAGAAGACCGCGCGGCCGGCACTCCCACAGGGGGCCGCCATTGCGCCGGGTTGGAGGGGCTGATCGGGCTCTTGCAATACGAAAGGAAAGGAAGCCTATGAAGCCGATCGAGCAGCGCTCGGATATGAAAGCCGAGGAATTCGTCGAGGAATACCTCCGCAAGAACAAGCCGGTGGTCCTCAAGGGCGCGGCGCCCTACTGGCGGGAACGCTGGACACCGAAATGGCTCAAGGAGCGATTCGGCACCCGGGAGGTCGTGGCCGAGACCGGCGAGAAGTTCGTCAACGACAAGACGAAGAAGACGATTCCCCTTGCCGAGCTGGTGGACATCGCCCTCAGCGACTCCCTCGAGCTCCGCGTCCGCAGCTTGTCGTTCCTTTCGCAGGTTCCCGAGCTGCAGAACGAGTTCCAGGAGCACAACCAGTTCGAATCCTATTTGCGCGGCGCGGACACCCCGAAGCGGGCCTTCTGGATCACTCCCAACGGCAACGCCACCCTGCTGCACCACGATACCTTCTATGACAACCTGAACGTCCAGATCTTCGGGCGCAAGCAGTTCATCATGATGCCGCCGTCGTCGTACAAATCTCTCTACGTCCACATGTTCTCCGAATCGCCGCTGGATCCGCGGCAGGTCTCCCAGGACGAGTTCCCGCGGTTCGCCGGCGTCGACCTTTCGGAGGCGGTGGTCGAGCCTGGAGACGTGATCTTCGTCCCGCAGTTCTGGTGGCACTTCGTGATCTCGATCGGTGTCTGCATCAATGTCAACTCCTGGGTCAGGGCGACGAGCGGAGCGGTCAAGGAAGTGACCTCCCAGATGCCGCCGGCACCGCGATACTTCTACCGGATCTATCACAAGGATGCCACCAGACACCTGATCAGCAGAAACATTCAGGCCGCTCACCGCGTCAGCTCCTTCTTCAGGCGCGGCGAAGCGCGCGGGTGAGTCCGCGCGCGGCTCAATGACGACGCGGGGCGCAGCCGCTCATTCCTGCTTGAGCGAGCGCGCTGGATCGACGCGCGCGGCCCGCCTCGCCGGCAGCCAGCTCGCCAAGGCAGCGACCGCCATCAGGCCCACCGTGATTTCCGCGAAGGTGGCGGGATCGGTCGGCTCGACCCGGTAGAGGAGGCTGCTGAGCAGCCGGGTGACGACCAGCGTTACGGCGAGGCCGATCGTCAGGCCGAGGCTGGTCAGGGACAGCCCCTGCCGGAGGACCATGCGGCTGACGTCCTGGGGCCGGGCGCCGAGCGCCATACGGACTCCGATCTCATGGCGCCGCTGGCCGACGGCATAGGAGAGCACCCCATAGACGCCGATCACGGCGAGCAGGACCCCCAGGCCGGCGAACAGCGCAAGGAGCAGGGTGCCGAACCGGCGGTCGGAGACGGAGGTGGCCACCCATTGCTCCATCGTGGAGACCTCGTCCATCGGTTGGTCGCGGTCGACGGTCAGCACCGCCTGCCGCACGGTCCCCGCGACGCTCGTCGGCTCCACCGCGGTGCGCACCAGCAGGTATACCGTGGTATTGGGATTGGGACTCTGCGGAGACTGCGCGTGGGGGATGTAGAGAGTGTTACCGAACCCCTTGTCGAGCGCCTCGTCGTATACGTCGTTGACGACGCCCACGACGGTCAGCCAGGGCCTGTCCTGGTTTCTGCGGCCACGCCGGACCCGCTTGCCGAGGGCGCTTTCGCCCGGCCAGAAGCTGCGGGCCATCTCCCGGCTGACGAGGGTCACCAGCGGCCGCTCACCGTCGTCGAGGTCGTTGAACAGGCGGCCCTCCAGCAGCGGGATCTCGAGCGTCTGGAAGAAGCCCGGGCTGACCTTGCGGAGGTTCGCGATGAGCTGCTCGTCCGGGGAGGCGGGGACGCGGCCTTCGACTCTGAAGGTCGTGCTCGACACGAAGTCGTTGACCGGCAGCGCGTCGGTCGTGCCTGCCGCCACCACTCCTGGCAGCGATTGGACGCGGAACAGGAGATCGCGCCAGAAGGCGTTGATCTGCTCCAGCTCCTGGTACTTCCAGTCGGGCAGCGAGATCTGGGCCATCAGCACGTTGTCGGGCGTGAAGCCCAGCGGCGTCTGATAAAGCTGGCGGAAGCTCTTGATCGTGAGGCCGGCGCAGACCAGGAGGACCAGCGCCAGTGCGATCTCCGAGACCACCAATCCGCCCTGGAGCCGCCGCCCCTGGACCCCTTCCGTGGAGCGCTGGGCTCCCCCCTTGATCCGCTCGGTGGCGTCCACGCGGGAGACTCTGAGAGCGGCAGGGAGGGCGGGGATCAGTCCGGTCAGCAGCGCAACGAACAGCGCGAAGGCGAACACCCGCAGATCGATGTGGATCTCCGGCAGAGGCGCGAGGTTGAGGCTCTGCGGACCGATCCGGGGCAGGAGTCGGACGGCGGCGGACGCCAGGGCGATCCCCAGGGCGCCGCCGATCAGGCCGAGCACGGTGCTCTCGGTCAGGATCAGGCGGACGATGCGCGACCGGTCGGCACCCAGGGCGGAGCGGATGGCGATCTCGTCGCGCTGCCCCGCGGCGCGGACCAGCAGGAGGTTGCCCACGTTGGCGCAGGCGATCAGCAGCAGGACGGCAACGGCTGCCAGAAGCACGAGCAGGACCCCTTGGAGTTTGCCCGTCAAGTGCTCGCGCAGGAAGACCACTTCGACGGTCCACTGCGCGTTGGTCGCCGACTGTTCCTCGGCGAGCCGTTTGGCGATGGTGCTCATCTCCGCTTGCGCTTGCGCGATGGTTACGCCGGGCTTCAAGCGTGCTGCGGTGAACAGATAGTGCGTCGTCGGGTTTTGGGGCTGTTGAGCTTCGTTGATCGCCAGCGGGATCCAGAGGTCCGCTTCACGCATGAAGTGGAAGCCGGGTTTCAGGACCCCGACCACCGAATAGGTCTTGCCGTCCAGCACGAGGGGGAAACCCATCTCGCGGCCGCTGAAACGTTTCTGCCAAAAGGCATGGCTGAGCACCGCGACCAGCGGTCCGCCAGGCTGGTCCTCCGCGGGGAGGAAGGTCCGCCCGCTCACGGTCTTCCCCCCCAGCAGGTCGAAAAAGCCCTCACTGACCGCGCCGACGGCGACCCGCTCGGGCTCGCCGCCTGTCAGGTTTTTGTAGGTGCTCTCCAGGGCGGCCACGCGCTCGAACACGGTGCTCTGCGCCCGCCAGGCAAGAAAGTTCTGGGATGAGACGTTGTACTGGTCCGGCGTCCCCTTCGCACCCAGAGTGACGTCCCACAACAGGACGAGGCGGTCCGGGTCGGGGTAGGGGAGGGGTCGTACAAGCAGGGTGTCGACGACGCTGAAGATCGCCGTGTTGAGGCCGATTCCGAGGGCGAGGCAGAGTAGAACGAGGCAAGAAAATCCTGGATTCCTCGCAATTGACCGTAGGGCGCCTC
Organism: Thermoanaerobaculaceae bacterium; assembly: GCA_963778565.1. Classification (GTDB taxonomy): domain Bacteria; phylum Acidobacteriota; class Thermoanaerobaculia; order Multivoradales; family UBA5704; genus DATARR01. The sequence goes on from CAVZUZ010000013.1 coordinate 366,272, forward strand.
GAACATCTCGGGTCAAGCGGTCCATGGTACCTCCGGGGGCTCCGGCCCAAGAGCTGTGGGGTGAATTCTAACAGACTTCCGGGCGCTTGCCGCGACCGATCTCGACGGCGGCGAGCTCATGCGCAACGGGTGCGGCCCGGTCGCCTGCGGCCCCGTTGACCTCGCCCAGGTCGAGCTCCGGCAGAAGCCCGCCTCGCCATACCCTATGCTACAATTACAATGAACAGTTTTGCGAGGTGATCATGGAAAACACAGAATCCAGCCTCGGGCAGGCCGGGGAGACCTTCCAGAACCTCCGGCTGGCCCCGATGCCATTGATCCACCAATACCTTCTGCGGCGCCAGGAGCTGCTGAATCGCTGGTCCTGGTTACGCCCCTTTCGCCTCGATGGGCGTCCGTTCCTCGGGGGGGACTTCGTGCTTTTCCACTCCTGGCTGCCGGGGATGATCGAGGTCACCGCGCCCTTGGCCCAGGCGGTGAAGCAGCTTGCCGCGGGTGAGGCCACACCGGACAGCGGGCCCGAGCACGAGCAGGTAATGACGGTGCTGCGGGAGCTTGGCTGGCTCGAGGACGCGCCGGTCGACCTCGACGCTCTCGTGGCCAAGTCGCAGGAGGTTTTCATCGCGATCCAGAACCCGAACGAGCTCCGGACCTTCCTGGAGCTCCTCGTCGAGCGCCGCCCGAAGGTCATCGTCGAGATCGGCACCGCCGCCGGCGGCCACTTTTACTGCCTGTGCCAAGTGGCCGACCCCGCGGCCATGCTGGTCAGCATCGACTTCCCGGGCGGCGAGTACGGCCCCCCCCCGACGAACAGCGATTGCAAGCTCTACGCGACCTTCGGCCCTCCCGGCCAGAGGTTCGAGTTCATCCGCCAGAGCCTCCTTGCGCCAAAACACCTTGAAGACCCTCAAGGGGATACTCGGCGGCCGGGAGATCGATCTGCTCTACCTCGACGGCGATCACAGTTATGCAGGGATCAAGTCGGATTACGAGAGGTACGAACCTTTGGTCGCAAAGGACGGGATCATCGGTATCCACGACATCTGGGAGATTCCCGATCCCGAAGCAGTGCCTTACTGGACCCAGGAGGCCCCGGTCTTCTGGCGGGAGCTGGCGCCCAAGGTCAACTCGCGGGAGATCATCGATCAGAGCTTCCCGCCGGCCCAGTGGAATGGCCGTGAGGCGCGCTCTCGCTTGTGGCCTCCCATAGGGCTCGGCCTGGTGCTGGGGCGGGAGGACTTCAGCTAGGCGCTTTAAAGTTCGGCGGCCCAAGGGGGCTCGGTTCACACTCCTTTTCGATCGTGTAGACGCAACTGCTGATCTTCCAACCTTCGTCCGTCTTGACCAGATTGAATACATCGACGCCGCAGTGACTGAAGGTGCCATCCGCCCAGAGGTCGTATGGTGCCCAGACTGTAGCGATAAGCCCATGGATGCGGACTTCGGGGTTCCACATGCGTTCGAACCAGGCTTGCTTCCTTCCTGGCATCGCCTCGAGCCACCACTGGCGTGTGAACCCCTCAACGACTGACTTGCCATCTTTTTGTAGAGCATAGTGAAATGTGGCCTCGGGTCTCATGAGCCGTTGTTCACCCGCCACATCCTTCGTCACCCTGGTAATCAAGAGCCGTTGGGCACCCGCCACATCCTTCGCCGCCAAGGTATCGAAGTACCCCTGAACGACCGCGAGAACAGCCTCGCGGTCCGGCACCACCGGAGAAGGCGTACTTTGTGCCATCGCCGGTCGGCACAAGGACGCCAGTATCAGCACGGAATGCGTGAAGCTCGTCGCTACGCTCCTGATCTTGATGGTGTTCATGTGCGACCTTCTGACGTGGGTTGTCGCTAAACGTTTGATTATTGACACGCTACTCTAGTTCAGGATCAGTGTCAACAGTGGAGGCTCGCGCCCACCCGGCTGTTCAGCGTCGTTTCTCCTGCCATTTTGGCGAGGTTCCCGGGGCTGTGCACGCGGCCGTCCTGTGCTAAGCTACGCTACAAAGCAGAATGAACTTCTTGACCGAATTACCGAAGAGATCGCCCCGCACCTTCCCCCTTGAGAGGGAGGGGGAAGGTGCGGAATCAGACGACGAGAGACACTATTCGAGGCCATCATGGAAAACACAGAATCCAGCCCCAGGCAGGCAGGGGAGACCTTCCAGAACCTCCGGTTGGCCCCGATGCCATTGGTCCACCAATACCTTCTGCGGCGCCAGGAGCTGCTGAATCGCTGGTCCTGGCTACGCCCCTTCCGCCTCGATGGGCGCCCGTTCCTCGGGGGGGACTTCGTGCTTTTCCACTCCTGGCTGCCGGGGATGATCGAAGTCACCGCGCCCTTGGCCCAGGCGGTGAAGCAGCTCGCCGCGGGTGAGGCCACACCGGACAGCGGGCCCGAGCACGAGGAGGTGACGACAGCGCTGCGGAAGTTGGGCTGGCTCGAGGACGCGCCCATCGACCTCGGCGCTCTCGTGGCCAAGTCGCAGGAGGCTTTCATGGCGATCCAGAACCCGAACGAGCTCCGGACCTTCCTGGAGCTCCTTGCCGAGCGCCGCCCGAAGGCCATCGTCGAGATCGGCACCGCCTCCGGCGGCCACTTTTACTGCCTGAGCCAAGTCGCCGATCCCACGGCCGTCATGATCAGCATCGACTTCCCGGGCGGCGACTACGGCTTCAGCCCGACGAACAACGATTGCAAGCTCTACGCGACCTTCGGCCCTCCGGGACAGAGGTTCGAGTTCATCCGCCAGAGCTCCTTGCGCCACGACACTCTGACGGTGCTGAAGGAGAAGCTCGGCGGCCGGGAGATCGATCTGCTCTACCTCGACGGCGATCACACTTATGGGGGAATCAAGTGGGATTACGAGAGGTACAGTCCTTTGGTGGCGAAGGACGGGCTCATCGGTATCCACGATATCTGGGAGATACCCGACGACGTGCCGTATTGGAAGCTCGGCCAAGAGGCCCCGGCCTTCTGGCGGGAGCTGTCGGCCAGGGTCAAGTCACGGGAGATCATCGATAGCAGCTTCTCCCCGGACCAGTGGAAGGACGGCGAGGCGCGCGCTCGCTTGTGGCCTCCTGTGGGGCTCGGTCTGGTGCTGGGCAACCCTGGGCCAGAGCGCCCGGAGGAGGCCTAGGCTATGCTCAACATGGAGACCCTCGATCGGGTGAGCTCAGCCCTCGAGGCCGGGTTGGCGGGAAACGACCTGACGGAGTTCTACGACGTCCTGCGCGCCTCGGAGCTGCCGTTCATCGCCGTGGCTCACAACGGGGATTCGAGCGGGCTGGCGCGGGCCTGCCGCGACATTGTCCACCGCCTGGGAGGTCTCTCTCCGGCGGTGGCCCTGGCGTTCGAAAACCATCTGTTCGTCACCGCCGCGCTCGCCACCTTCTCGGTCCAGAACGGGAGCCAGGAGGCGAAGGCCCGAGCGATCTTGGAGAGAGTCGGGAGAGAACGCCTTTTCGTGGCCAACACCAGCTCGCGGGTCCACACCAACAAGCTGAACTCCGTTGGCGCGCTGGCCCGGCGCGAGGGGGACGGCTTTCGCGTCACGGGCTCCGCCGCCTACACGTCCCTGGCGACCCAGAGCGATCTCCTGCTCTTCATGACGCGGTTGGAGGAGGAGGACTGGGGACTCTTCATCGCGCCTCTGCGCGATCGGCCGGAAATCGAGATCGGTCCCTTCCTCTTCCCGCGCGCCATGATCGACTCCGACACCCGGCGGATCGAGTTCCGCGATCTCTTCCTGCCCGAAGAGAGTCTGCTCCAGGGCGGCAAGGGCCAGGACATGGCGCTGCTCAATCAATTCGAGCTCACCTGGCATATGACCATGGTTGCCGCCCTTTACCTCGGGGCGGCCGCACGCGCCATCGAGGAGGTGCGGCGGTTTCTGCGCTCGGTGAGCACCCAGGAGGGGCGCCCCCTGGCCGAGCTCGATGGCATGGTGGTCGACGCCGGCCGGCTGGCGCTCCGCTACGGGACCGCACGAGCCGTCCTCGACCGCGCCGTTGAATCTCTGGGGTGGCTCTCGCAGGGTGTTCTCGACGCGGAACGCGTCACCAAGGCCTTTGAGCTCGCAGCCGCGGCCAAGTATGTGGGGACCAACTACGCCGAGGAGATCATCACGCAAGCGCGCAAGATCATCGGGGCCCGCTCCTTCACCGGTGGGCATCCCCTCGAGCGCCTCTCCATGGAGGCCCCGTTCGGTCCGCTCGGTCCGGAGCCGAACGCCTTCGTCGAGCGCCTGCATGGACGCTCGCTTCTCGGAGAGAAACCCTTCACGGTCGATGACCCGGTCGGGCCTGGCGCGAGCCGTGCTTCCCGCCGCAAGGGTGCCCCAACGACCCGCGGCCGCCGAAGCCGCAAAACTTGATCAGCCGGCAATCGCTGCGATTTCGGCAGAGCTCTCCTGACGCTGCCGGTAACGCTTGCGGAAAACCTTGTCATAGTTGCGAGACAGCGCCATGTACAGGTCGGCGAGCACGTTCTCCTGCGCCGGATTGCCGAAGAGCACCTGCCCCTTCCAGCGGTTCTGCTGGTCCCTGGGGGCGCGCAGGAACCGCCAGGCGTGCCATGCGAAGGCGAGCCGCTCGATCGGGCTCGCCCATTCTATTGTCTTCCAAAGATGCCGGCCGTTTTGCAAGAGATCGTGATCGAGCTCGCAGAGATAGAAAAGATAGACCAGCATCGAGTTGACGCGGTAGTACCTGTTCAAGGCGCGATCGTAAGCTGCGAGCTTGGAGATGTCCGGGTCCTCGTGATTCAAGAGCTCGTTCAGGGGATCGATCAAGGCGTAAGCGCTGTTGAACGCCACCTGCAACCCTGTCGAGAAGATAGGATCGATGAAGCCGGCGCTGTCGCCCACGATGGCCCAGTGGTTGCCGTAGTAGCGTTTCGAGCGATACGAGTAGTCTTTGACGCAGCGGAACTTCTCGACCGTTTTGAGAGTCGGGTTCTTGAGGATCTCGCTGATGAACGGCAACCCTTCGGCATAGCCGTAGAAGATCTCTTCCAGAGTCCTTGTCTGCCCCTCTTTCTTGACCGTTTCCTGGCTCAGAACCACGCCCAGAGACAGCGTATCTTTCGCCACCGGGATGTACCACGCCCAGTCACGCCTGTTCTCGTGTACGCAGAGCTTGAAGTTCAGCTCGTCGTCCGTGTTACGCACCTCGATGTCGCCGCGCCAATGAGAGAAAATGGCCATCTTCTTTTCGAGGAGAGGATCGTTGTACCAATTGTCCTTGAGCTGATGGTTGATGATGGCCGCTTGCCCCGAAGCATCGACGATCCAGCGTCCATAGGCGCACTTGACCTCTTCCGTGGCGCCTTGAGAGAAGTCCTTGTACTCGACCCCGATGGCCTTGTCCCCCGAGAAGAGCACCCGCTTGACCAATTGTTCCTCCCGGACCTCCACTCCACTGCGTCGGGCATTCTCCAACAGGACCTGGTCCAGCTTGCTGCGCGCCATTTGGAACGCCCATCTTTTGGGATCGTCCCGATTCTCCTGGACGAAGAAAGCTTTGTAACTCTTCTCGTGCATGACGAACTCGAGGCCCTTCTTCTTCACCTCGTTGATGGCCGCGAGCTCATCATAGACACCAAGTTCCTTGAACACGGTAAATCCGAAGGCGGTGATGGACTCACCGATGTGGAAGCGCGGAAACTTGTGGCGCTCGAGGATGAGAACCTTGCGCCCGCGGCTTGCCAGCTTCGCGCCAACCGTGGTGCCTGACGGCCCACCGCCGATGATGATCACGTCGTAATTGTCAGTCATGGCATAGACCCTGCAGGGTGGGGTGCTTCCCCCTCGACGTAGATTAGCTTCATCTAAGCTTCAAGTCAAGAAGCAGATCGGCAGATCGGCGATAGGTGCGCAGCAAGTCAAGGAGCAGATCAGCGAGAGGGCGGGCGGCGCTCCCACTCGATCTGCCCCTGCGTCAGTTTGATCAGGCGATCCGCCACCGGGTAGTAGGCGTCGTCATGGCTGATCACCACGACCGCCTTGCCGCGCGCCTTCATCTCCGGCAACAGCTCCAGGTAGAAGACCTGCTTATAGGACGGGTCCTGGTCGGCCGCCCACTCGTCGAAGAAACAGATGGGCCGATCTTCGAGATAGGCGGACACCAGGGCGAGCCGCTTGCGCTGTCCCTGGGAGAGGTCCACGGTGGTGGAGAGCCTGCCGTCCTCGACCGAGACCTTGCCTTCGAGCTGCAACCGCTTCAGGTACCCGGCCACGGCTCGGTCGGAATCGGCCGCCCCCGGCGGGATCCGCGGCGGCTCGAACGGGTAGGAGTCTGCGAACACGGCCGAGAACATCTGGCGGTATTCGTCCCGGTTCTCGTCGCCGACGGCCTCGCCGTCGAGCAGGATGTGGCCGTCGTCCGGCGGATAGAGCCCGGTCAGGATCTTGGCGAGGGTCGTCTTGCCGCCGCCGTTGCCCCCGACGAGAAAGACGATCTCCCCGGGGGCGAAGCTCCAGCGAGACCGGGCCGAGGGTGAACCTGCCGGTATGATCTTGGCCGTCGTAGTTGTGGGTGACCGCGCGGAGCTCCAGGCGCTTCCACCTGACCCGGAAACCCTCCCGCCCTTCCGCGAGCGCGCGCGCGTCGGCCGCAAGCTCGCTTTCCAGTCTCTGGAGCGCAACCGCCGCGGCGTTCGCGCGAACCAGCGCCGGAAACGTCTGGAGCAGGGACCCGATGGGAACCCTGAGATAGAGCAGGGCGAGCGTGTAGCCGGCGAGCATGCCCAGGTCCGCCCCGCTCCGGCCGGCGCCGAACAGGACCATCGCCGCAAGGCCGAAGAAGAGGAGGTTGGTCCAGGCGCTGGCGACCGTGGAGACCGCGGAGCCGAGGAACGTCGACCGGCGCAGGGCCTCGCCCGCCGGGACGAGCTCGCGGGTGAGAAACCTGCGGCGGCGTTCGCGGTGCAGCTTCAGCTCCTTGCCGCCCGCGATCAGGTCGCGGACGTGAGCGGACATGGCGTCCGTCTCCCGGCGCACCCGTGCCGAGGAGCGGCTGGCACGGAGGCCGGGCAGACGCAGGGCCCCGATGCCGAGCGCAAGGACCGCGGCGACGAGGAGGAACCAGGGCAGGGAGAGCCACGCCATGTAGGCCAGCAGGCCGATGGTCACTCCGACTTGCAAGGCGAGGTGCGGGAGAAGGCCGAGGGTGGTGGCGATCACCGTCAGATCGTCGTCGAGCGCCGCCAGCAGCCGGGGCGGGCCGATCTCCTCGAGCCGGGCGAGCGGCGTGACCAGGAGCTTGCGGCAAAGCTCCAGGCGCAGGTCGGAGATCGCTCTGGTCCCGACCGCGTCGAACAGCATCTGCGCGGCGAGGCGAACGCACGGGGCGGCGACGCAGAGCGCGACGAAGCACAGCAGCAGAGCGCGATCGGGCCCCCGGCCGATGGCGGCGCCGATGGTGGCGACGAGCAGCGGCGGGACGATCCCCGAGAGGAGGGCGAGGGCGAGGGCTGCAAGGATCCGCCAGCTCGCCCGCGGGATGCCGCGGGAGATGCGCGCCAGGTAGGCGATGAGCTGCAGCGCTTCACGCATGGACTTCCGACAGGCGGGATCTCCGGCGCTCCCACTCGATGCGGCCATCGGTCAGCTTGATCAGGCGATCCGCGACGTCGTAGTACTGATCGTCGTGGCTGGTGACGATCACCGCCTTGCCCCGGTCCCTGAGCGCGGGAAGGATCTCGCGGTAGAAGACCTCCCGGAGCTCGGGATCCTGGTCGGCCGCCCACTCGTCGAAGAAGCAGACCGGGCGGTCCTCCAGATAGGCGTCGAGCAGGGCCAGCCGCTTGCGCTGTCCCGGCGAGAGGTCGAGCGTCGAAAGGCTGCCGGCCTCGACCTGCCCCGCCAGCCCGAGCCGGGCAAGGGAGCTGCGCGCCGCCTCGTCGCTCTGTCCTTCCCGGACGACGAGGCTCTCGAACAGGTGGCAGTCCGCAAAGACCGCGGAGAACATCTGGCGGTAGTCGTCCCGGCTCTCCTCCGTCACGGGCCGGCCGTCGACCAGGATCTCGCCGCTGGCGGGCGCGTAGAGCCCGGTCAGGACCTTGGCCAGGGTGGTCTTGCCGCTGCCGTTGCCTCCGACCAGGAACACCAGCTCGCCCGGGCGCAGCGCGAGCCGGAGCGGTCCGATGGGGAAACCCTTGCCGCCCTCGTCCGCGCCGTAGGCGTAGGTCACGTCCACCAGGTCGAGAGAACGCCAGCCCGCGCCAGGTGAGGGGCCGCCCGCCACCGGCTCGGGCGCCGCCGCGAGCTGGAGGCCGAGGCTGTCGAGATTGCGGAGCGCCACCGCGGCCCGCCCGAGCGCCGGCAGGGAGAGGAAGAGGGTCTCGAGCGGCCACAGTATGTACAGCAGCGTCAGCGTGTAGCCGCTGATCACCTGCTGCTCGAGCCCCAGCCGCCGGCCGGGCCCGAAGATCAGCAGGCCGACGGCGATGAAGAACAGGAGGTTTCCCCACGCCGTGGCGCCGGCGAAGAAGGCGTTGCCCGAGATGGTGAAGCGCCGGATCGCCTCGCTCGTCGGGATCAGGCCCGAACGGACGAGGCCGAAGCGACGCCAGCGCTGCAGCTTCAGCTCCTTGGCCCCATCGATCAAGGCCCGGAGCTGCGCGAGCTGCAGGTCTCGCCGCTTGCGCAGGCGACGGAAGGCAAGGTTCGCCCTGGCGAGCAGGATCTGGTAGCTGACGATCCCGAGCGCCATGAATCCGATGGTGAGCAGGAGCAGCCACCAGGAAAGCCAGCCCAGGTAGACCAGGCAGGCCAGGGCGATCGCCAGGTTGACGAGCACGGAGGGGAGCTGCGTGAGCGCGGTGCTGAGGGCGTTGACGTCGTCGGACAACACGCCGGCCAGATGGTGAGACCCGACCTCCTCCAACTTGCGCAACGGGGTGGCGAGGATCCGCCGGCAGAGCTGGAGGCGCACACCGGCGACGGCCTTCAGGCCGACGAAGTCGAACAGGCCCTGGGAGGCGAGCCGGGTCAGCAAGACCACCAGGCAGAGGCTGACCAAAGCCCACAGGTTCTCGGGTCCCCGCCTTCCCGAGAGGGCCGAGTTGAGAAGGGCGATCAGGCCGGCGTAGGCGGCACCGCCCAGCAGCCCCGCCGCCAAGGCGGCCAGAACGAAGGAGCGGGAGAACCGAATGGCGCGGGAAGTCCGCAGCAGGTAGGTGACCAACTCGATCATGTCAGCGCCGGCGGCCGGTCGACGTGGCCCGCTCCACCGGCGGTCAAGACCGGCTCTCCAGCCTGCCGCGCGCGAACCGCTGGACCCGCCCGCCGACGCTGACCGCGATGCGCTCGGCATCGCGCCGTGCGCGCAGGAAGAGGCGCGAAGGGCGCCCGAGGTTAGCCCCCTGAGAAACGCTCACCTCGACGCGGTCGGAGCCCAGCACCTGGTGGTGGCAGAGGTAGGCGGCGAGAGAGCCGTTGGCGCTGCCCGTCGCCGGATCCTCCGGCACGCCGTAGTAGTCGGTGAAGACGCGGACCGTGAGGTCTTCCCCCGACTCAGCGCCGGGGGTGAAGACCAGGATCGCCTTGGCCTGGGTTTCCGCGATCAACTGGAAACAGGCATCCCGCCGGACGGCGGCCCGCTGCAGCGCCGCCAGGGAGCCCAGCGGGACGATGATGAACGGCAGGCCGGTCGACGCTTCCTGGACGGGGAAACGCTCATCGAGGTCCGAGCGATCTAGGCCGAGGACCGGGTGGACCGCCGCGGCGTCGAGAACGCGGCCGAAGGACGGCTCCGGCTGGTGCATCCACAGCAGATCGACCTCGCCGTCGCGGTAGGTGAAGTCGACCGGCACTCGGCCGCAGCGGAGGTCGAGCACGACCCTCTCCACCGGCTCTCGCACCAGCTCCTGCTGGATCAGAAAGGCCGTGCCGAGGGTCGGATGACCGGCGAAGGGAATCTCCGTGGACGGGGTGAAGATGCGCACCTCGTAGGCCCCTTCGCGCGGGGCGGAGGACGGGATGAAGGTCGTCTCCGAGTAGTTCATCTCGCGAGCCAGGCGCTGCATCTCCTCGCTGGAAAGGTCGGCGGTATCCAAGAACACGGAGAGCTGATTGCCGGCCAGTGGCGCTTCGGCGAAGACGTCTACGATGAAGAAGTCGAGTGGTTTCATCCCATGGCTCATCGAGCGGTCGATCCGCTCAGCAAAGTTCAGTTCAGTTTAGCCAATTCCTCAGGGGGCATATATGGGATGGTCTCCGAACTGGCGGGGCTGCACGGGAATTCCCGTCAGGACGAAGTGCTCCGCGCCGCGCAGCAGGTGGTCGAGATAGCGCTCGATGAGCTTGCCGAAATAGGTCTCCTCGTAGCCTCGCTTGGTGGCGGCGGGCAGGTGGGACTCCAGGATGGGGGTCACCTGGATGGAGAGCTCGCTCGCTCCTTCCCCTATCTGGCGGATGCGCCATGAGATCCAAGCCGACTTCCTGGGCGGAGGGCCGATCTGCAGATCGTATCCGATGCCCTCGCGCCAGTACATGAAGTCCCGCTGCATGAAGAACCCGCTGTGGTAGGTCACGCCGTCGCAGGACCCGGGCCCTGGCCATCGCCTCACCTCGTTGGCCTTGCAGTAGGGATGATATTTGGGGAGCTGGCCCGGCGTGGAGATCATCTTCCACAGGTCGGCGGCCGGAGCGGCAATGGTCCGGCCCAACGAGACCGGGGTTCCCAGTTCCAGGCCTGCCGAGGCTAGTTCGGCTTGGAATCGGCGGAGTGCAGCTTCTTCCATGCGCGGTGGGCTCCAAGTATGAAGGCTACCTTGTTCCTTCCCTTCACGTCAACCTAATCTGCCGGGCGATCCGCGGCGTGATGCCGTGATGAATTCTGCACTACAATCTGCTATCTGGCAACCCCCGATCGGCGAGTGAGGTGCAAGGTCGGTGCGGATCCGGGTGGATGCGGAAAGGGGAAACTCGATGCCGTCAATCAATGTCGAAGCCTTTATTCGCAAGACCGACCGTCCGAACGCCCGGATGCGTCTTTTTTGCTTTACGTATGCGGCGTCGAGCGCGCGGATCTTTCGCAGCTGGAACGATCACGTGCCCGAGTGGCTCGAGGTCAGCGGCTGCGAGCTGCCCGGGCATGGCGCCCGTCTGACCGAGAAGCCCCTCGACACCCAGGATGAGGCGGCCTTGGATGTCGCCGACACGCTCGAGCCGCTCCTGGACCGGCCCTATGCGCTGTTCGGGCACTGCCTGGGAGCCACCTTGGCGTACGAAGCCACCCGCATCCTGCGCGACCGGGGGAAGCCGCAGCCCGTGCACCTCTTCAGCTCCGGCGCGCGCGGTCCCCACCTCGGCCTTCCGATCGCCGACGTCGAGAGCATGGAGGATGACGAGTTCATCGAGCACATGCATGTCGCCTATTCCGTTCCGATCGACTTTTTACGGGATCGCGACATGGGGCCGCTGTTCCTGCCGATGGTGAGGGCCGATGCGCGGATGACGCAGAACTACCGCTATTCACCGGGTCCGCCGGTGAGCTATCCCATCACCGCCGTGGCCGGAGAGATGGACCCGGACATCCGGATGGAGCACCTGGAGGGCTGGCGCCGGCACACCAGCGCGGGCGTGACCACGCGCCTCTATCCGGGGAATCACTTTTTCTTTGAGGAGAGCGCGCCGCGGTTGCTGGGCGACTTCGTCAGCGAGCTGGAAGCGAGCGGCTGAGGCCTTGCACCAAGCGGGTGCGGGTCTCTAGGGCAGGGGCAGGCGGGTGGACTGCCAGGCGACGAGCAGCCAGCGGCCGCGGCGCCTGGCGTAGACGCTGGTGAAGCGGGCCGGGAAGGCGGCCTCCTTGCCGTCCAGGGCCACCCGCATGTCGACGCGGCCGGTGACCACCGCCGCGGCGCCGGCGTAGATCCGCACCTCGACCCCGTCCGGTTGGATCGCCAGGTAGCGCAGCATGCCCGCCCTGAGCGACGCCAGGAACGTGGCCTTGGTGTCGACGGCGCCGGTCGTGTGGGTGTAGGTCAGGTCCTCGCCCAGCATCCGTTCGAGGAGCGTCGCGTCCCCCTCGACCATGGCGTCGAGGCGCTGGCGATCCACGGCCTTGATCGCCTCGACCGGATGGGTGTGATTCTCCGGCATCACCATAGAGTGTAGCGGACTTGCCGGGACTCTGCCACGGCCCTTACCGCGCCTTGACTGGCGCGCCTCCGTTTAGTATATTTTTGTTCAAAGCTCTCAGTAGGAGGAGACGCCAATGATCCAGCAGATCCAGGACAAGGAAGCCTTCGACAGGCAGGGATTTCTCGGGCCATTTCGGCTCTATGAGCCGGATGAGGCCAAGACCATCCTGAAGGAAATCCGGGCGAAGAACAGCGACCAGAGCCACAACCTGTACGGGCCGAACAATCCCGTCAACTACGACCGGCACTTCGACATCGCGGAGCTGACGCGACACGTCGGCCATCCGGAGATCGTCAAGCGGCTGCGGTTGATCCTGGGCGACGACGTGCTCTGCTGGCGCACGGAGTGGTTCCCCAAGTTCCCGGGCAGCTCGGGCACCGAGTGGCACGCGGTCCGCGACTACAGTTACGCCAGCGGCGTCGCCCAGATCGAGCCCACCGAGGAGACCCAGGATTCGTTCTTCGACCTCACCGCCTGGACCACCTTCACCGAGGCGACCCAAGAAACCGGCTGCATGAAGTTCCTTCCCGGTTCCCACAAGCGGGTCCTCTTCGACGAGCACCAGGACGTCAAGACCGGGCGCAGCCTGGGCTACAACGCAATGGACCCCGAGACCCAGTTCTTCGGCTACAAGTTCGCGGAGTTCAAGGTCGACCCCACCTGGGATCCCGATTCCGAGGAAGCGGTTGCTCTGGAGATGCAGCCGGGGGAGTGCGTGATCTTCACGGCGCGTTGCGTGCACGGGTCCTATCCCAACAGCACGCAGCGCAAGACGCGATTCGCGATCGCCACCCGGTACGTGCCGACCCACGTCCGGGTCTACGCCGAGCAGGAGAGCTTCATGGCGCACGGCACGAAGCACGACTTGGCGGATTACGGGGTGGTCCTGGTGTCCGGAAAGGACACCTTCGGTCACAACCGGGTCCGGCACCTCAGCAACCGCGGGGAGTGGTTTCCGAAGCCGGACGGCCTGGCCAGTCCCGCCGAGCTGAGCGAGCTCGAGATTCGTCAGCAGATCGATAGAGTGTGGCGCCAGGAGCTCAAGCTCGACACGATCGATCCCCAGGAGGACTTCTTCGACGAGTTAGGCGGCCACTCGATGCTGATCCAAACGGTCAAGTCTCAGCTCGATCAGGCGCTCCGTTGGGAGATCCCCGCCGAAGCCCTGTTCCGCCACTCGACCGTGAATTCGCTGACCCAGTATCTCCTCGGCAGCTTGGCGAACCCGGAGACGGCCTTGGCCGCGACCCCCAGCGAGTCGCTGCCGACCCTACTGCCGGAGGGCCCGAGCATCCATCGGGCGCCGGTGACCGCTGCCGAGCAGCAGCGATGATGCGAGGAAAGGTCATCGACCTGCCTCCCTGCTCAGGCGTTCAACCCCGCGGGCACATCAAAGACCGGCTGGCCGACGGCCGGCCGGTGCGCATCAAGAACTTCGGCACCTTCGAGGTCACCCGGCGGCCTGGCCGCATGGGGTCAATCCGGTCAGTGCGCCGCACCCAGCCTTGGAGTCGGTAAAGATCGGGACGGAGTTGGCTTCACCGGCGACGAAACGCCCCGCCGCCGGTCAAAGCCGGCACTCCGACCTGCCGCGCGCGCGAACGGCTTGACTCGGCCGCCGGGATCTCGCGCCTTACCTACGCGACGGTGCTCGGCGCCACGAGGCTCTCGTCATGGACGATCTGCCCCTCTTCGAGCTTGATCATCCGGTCTGCCACCTCGAAGTACCGGTCATCGTGCGTGATGACCACCGCGGTCTTGCCGGCGCTCTTCAGCTTGGGCAGCAGATGCCGGTAGAAGATCTCCTTGAAGCGCGGGTCCTGGTCGGCGGCCCACTCGTCGAAGAGATAGATCGGACGGCTTTCGAGCAGGGCGGTGAGGAGCGCGAGGCGCTTGCGCTGGCCCTGGGAGAGATCGGTGGTGGAGAGCCGGCTCTGGTCGACCCGGACCTTGCCCGTGAGCTGGAGCTGAGCCAGCAGCTCCGCGGCCTTCCTGTCGAGATCGGCGTGCTCCAGCCCGAGCAGGGTCTGGAACAGGTAGAAGTCGAAGAAGACCGCCGAAAAGAGCTGCCGGTATGCGTCCCGGTTCTCGTCGGTGACCAGCCGGCCGTCCAGCCGGATCTCCCCCTGGTCGGGTACGTACAGCCCGCTGAGGATCTTGGCCAGCGTCGTCTTGCCGCTGCCGTTGCCGCCCACGATGAACACCAGCTCTCCCGGCTCCAGATGGAGGTCGATCGGCCCGAGGACGAATTCCCCTTCGTGGTCCTCCCGCTGGAAGACGTGGGTCACTCCGGCCAGCTCCAACCGGTGCCAGGGGCTTGCGGTGACGGCCTGAGGGGCCGCCACCTCGCCCTCCTGAGCGGCCAGCTCGAAGCCCATCCTCTCGATCCGCTCCAGGGCCACGCTGGCCCGGTTGACGTTGTGCATCCCGTCCATCAGGGTCTGGAGCGGGGTCATCATGTAGATCAGCGTCAGGGTGTAGCCCGTGAGCACCGTCGTGCTGACCGCGGTGAGCCGCGGCAACCCGAAGAGCAGCAGGCCGATCACCACGAAGATCAGGAGGAGGCCCCAGGTCGAAGCGAAGGTGAAGATGCGCGCGCTGCGGAAGTTCTGGGTGCGTACCCCCTGGACCGTTTCCTCGAGATCGCAACGCAGGAAGGTCTCCCGCCGCAGCCGGTGCAGGCGAAGCTCCTTGCCGCCTTCGGTCAGCGTGCGGAAATGCCGGTAGAGCGCGTCGTTGAGCTCGCGGGCGCGCTGCATCAAGCGGAACGCCCGCAGGATCGGAAACTGATAGCTCAGGATCCCCAAGGCCAGCAGCACGACCAGGATCAGGAACGCCTGCCAGGAGATCACGCCGAGATAGATCAGCGCGCCGACCAGAAGCATGACGTGGGAGGTCAGGATGGGCAGGTTTCTGATCACCGCGGTGATCGTGGGGATGTCGTCGGTCAGCGTCGACAGGATGCGGTGCGGCCCGATCTCCTCCAACCTGCGGAGGGGGATGGCGATCACCCGCTGGGAGAGGTGCATGCGCATGGCCGCGACCGTGCCCTCGCCCATGTAGGTGAGCATCAGCTCCGAGCTGGTGCGGGCGCACGCGATCAGCAGACATGCGCCGAGGAAGCTCCACAGCAGCGTGGAGCGGTCCGCGTGGCCCGCCAGGGTGGCGTTGATGATCGCCATCAGCCCGACATTGGAGAAGCCGCTGATCGTGGCGGCCAGCAGATAGAGGACCAGCAGCCTGCGCGAGCGGCGGAGGAGATAGGTCAGGAGCTTGAAAGCGCCGCCGAGGGCTGATCGGTTGGATGCCACAGGGCTCTTCAAACTTTCCGCTGCCGCCGCGGAGGCTGCGGGCCGGCCTTGAAGGGAAACCCGTACTGGAAGTCTAGCATGGCAGGAAGTTTCTCACCGCCTCGGGTCCAGCGCCGCCGGCGATTCCCGCAAGCCGATCACCGCCTGCCGGCGCAGGCGCACCAGCAGGCGGGTGAGCGCCGGCTCGTCGTACGCGGCGAGCCGTTGCCGGTAGAGGGTCTGCACGACGTCGGCCACGGTCGCCGTGCCCTCGACCAGGGACTCGCCCGACGAGGCCTTCTGCCAGCGCTCGAGGCCACGGACGAGCGCCTGCTGATCTGAAAGCTTCACCGGCGTGCCGGCAAGCTTCTCGACCAAGCCCCAGCCGTCGGTCCTGCCGTCGATGAGCGACAGGACCGGCAGGACGTTGGCGCTCGCGATCTGCCGCGTGCGCCCCCAGGGCGTCCGGGTGGTGAAGGTGACGAACGACTCGTTCTCCTCCCGGCAGCCGATGCGTCCCTCGTGGACGAGCCGGGATTCCGAGATACGCGCGCAGGTGAGGTACGGATAGAAATCCAGGATCGACCGGAAGCCTGGCTTCTTGGTCACGATCCTGCCTTCGAGCACGCAGGCATCGATCCCGGTGCTCAGAAAGCACCAGATGGCATCCTCCGGCGTCTCGACGATGGGCTCATCCATGACGTTGTACGAGGTATTGAGCAGGATCGGCACGCCGGTCCTCTCGTGGAACTTCCGGATCAGCTGGTAGAAGAGGCCGTTCTCTTCGGGCGTCACCGTCTGGATCCGTCCCGTGCCGTCGACGTGCGCCACGCCCGGCACGAGAGGCTGTTTCTCTTCCCTGAAGCGGCAGACGCGCAGCATGAAGGGGCTCGCCAG
Organism: Thermoanaerobaculaceae bacterium; assembly: GCA_963778565.1. GTDB lineage: Bacteria > Acidobacteriota > Thermoanaerobaculia > Multivoradales > UBA5704 > DATARR01. The sequence goes on from CAVZUZ010000013.1 coordinate 382,602, forward strand.
ATCGTGGCCGTCCGCTTCGAACCAGTGCGCGGCCTCGTCCAGGAGGACCGCCGGGGCGAACGGTCGGAACTCCTCGCGGTGTTTGACCCGGCTGTTGAGGACGGCCTTGGCGTCTGGCGAGCGGGGATCGCACAGGATGCTGCGCTGGCCGAGCGCGCGGGGACCGAGCTCGGACCGCCCTTGGAACCAGCCGACGATCTTGCCGCAGCACAACAGATCGACCACTTCGGCGAGCGGGTCGGCGGGCTCCGCGACCTCGATCCCGGGCGTGCGGGCGATGGCCGCCGTGATCTCGTCCCTGGAATAGCAGCGGCCGACCGCGTCGTGCTTGAGGCGCCGCCTCGTGTTCACCTGGGTCAGCTGCCAGAGGCCGTAGTAGGCCGCTCCGATCGCACAGCCGCTGTCCTCCGCGGCTGGGACGATGTAGACATCTGCGAACCCCGATTCGCGGATGATCCGTTCGTTGGCGACGCTGTTGAGCGCGACGCCGCCAGCGTAGCAGAGGTTGTCGCTCGGGAAGAGGTCCTTGAGATGTCCGGCCAGCCAGGTCAGGGCCTCCTCGAGGGCGATCTGGGTCGAGGAGGCGAGATTTCTGTACTCGGCCTGCCGCTTCGGCCAGCGGTCGGCATGATCGAAGCGGGCGGGCACGGCATCCTTGTACTCGAACTTGCCGTCGACGATCTCGAAGAAGTCGCTGGCAGGGAGCCTCCGGCTCGCCGTAGGGGGCGAGCCCCATCACCTTGCCGGCCTCCAGGTGGTCGCCGAAGATCTGCCAGGCCGCCGCGGAGAAGATGCCTCCCAGGCTCTGGAACCGGGGCATCCGGAGGAACTCCCAGGTCACCCAGCGGCCCTTCTCCACGACGTGCTTCTCGAGCGGGGTGCAGGACGTGCCCTGGGCGGAGTAGAGAGAGGTCACTTCGCTGCCGCGGGGAACGGGGTTCTTGATCACGCTTTTCTCGGCGTCGGAAAAGTCCTCTTCGGGCGAGCCGACTCCGTCGATGACGAGGATGGCCGAATCTTCGAACCCTGAGATCGCGAATGCGCTCACCGCGTGCGCAAGGTGGTGCGAGAGGGTGAGGATGGGAACCCTGTGGTGCATCGCCTGGAGCATGGGGTTGAGGGAGACGTCCTCGAGAGGGTCGGCCGCTCTTCCCTGGACCGTGTACGCGATGAGATCGAGATCGCCCGCCTTGATCCCGGCGTGCTGCAGGCAGTAGGCGATGGCCAGCGAGGGCAAGGCCCCATGAATCCTCTGGCGCTTCACGCGAGTCAGCCGCTCTTCCTGGATTGCGGCGACGATCTCGTTACCCCTCAAAAGACAGGCCGCGCCGTTGTGCGAGCAGCTGATGCCCAAGACCCAGGGCTTGTTCTCGACGGTCATCGCTGTCTCCTGAATCATGAGCCGCCGATCACGGCCAACTATGCTTAACTCAGGGGGCCAGAGGTACGCAGTCCCACTCGCCAGGGGTCGAGCAGGGGCCGCCGGGATGCCGGCCCGGAAGGTTCCGGACTCCGCCATAGAGGTCCGTCGAGCTCCCTGCATGACTGCCAGTTAAATATAAGCAACTTTAGCAACTTTAAGCATAAAGTTAATGCAGGCCATGATACGAATCATGGCACATGCTTGATTCTCGCGCAACAGGGGCGCGAGGCCGTGTGGGGCCGGGGAGGAGAGGATGTGAGCCTGCGACCAGAGCGCACCCTTGCCCGCTTCAAGGCCGAGCTCGATCGCGGCATGACGGCAGTGGACGCAAGTTTGCTCTACAATGGGCTAACACGGCTCTGCTCCTCCCGGGAGGGATGAAGAGCCAGCTAAGAACTTCGAGGCCTGAAATGACCCGCCGCCGCGAACGCCCACTCCTTAGGCTCCCTGTCAGCCCGGAAGCTCTGCCTTCGCCCGAGTCCAAACGGACAAGCCGGCTGATGTTGTCGTTCACCGAGACCGAGCTCGTCATGATCGGGGGCTGCGCACAGTTCGGTGAGGGAACCGACCCCTGGCCAGAGACCTCGTCTTCCCCCAGAGATGCTGGACCGCGACATCGGGAGACCGGGCCTCATGGACGGTGACCGCATCCTGCTCCTTCGCGGAGACGACGTCTCCAACCTGCTCGCGAACCGGGAGGTGGAGATGATCGAGGTGGTGCGCAAGGCCTACATCGCCCATTCGCGGGGAGAGAGCTCGTTGCCGCACTCGAGCTTCCTGCGTTTTCCGGACGACGAGGTGAACCGCATCATTGCTCTCCCCGCCTTTCTTGGAGACGGCTTCAGCGTCGCCGGCTTGAAGTGGATCTCCTCGTTCCCGGACAATGTGCAGAGAGGAATCGCACGGGCTTCGGCGGTGCTGATGCTGAATTCCTGCGACAACGGCCACCTCGAGGCGATCCTGGAGTGTTCCCTGATCAGCGCCAAGCGTACGGCGGCGAGCGCCGCCCTGGCCGCCCGGATGTTGACGCAGAGACAGGCGCCCGGCACCATCGGCCTGATCGGGACGGGTGTGATCAACTTTGAGATCGCGCGATTCCTGGGCGTGGACCTCGGCTTCTCGAGAGCGTTGCTCTTCGATCTCGATCCAGACCGCGCCCGGCGCTTCGCCGCGCTCCTGCAGGAGATCGCCGGCGTCGAGGTGGAAATCGCGCCGAGCATGGCGGCCGTCTTGGGCGGCTGCTCTCTGATCTCCTTCGCGACCACGGCGATCCGCCCGCACGTCGCCGATCTCCGGATGTGTCCGCCCGGGACCACGATCCTGCACATCTCGCTGCGCGATCTCGCGCCGGAAGTCATCCTGGCCTGCGACAACGTCGTCGACGATCCGGGCCACGTCTGCCGGGCTCAGACCTCGCTACATCTGGCGGAGCAGCTCACGGGTTCCCAGGATTTCATCCGCTGCACTCTAGCTGACATCTGCGAGGGCGTCGCACCGCCACGCGGTCATCAGACCATCAGCGTATTCAGCCCGTTTGGCCTGGGTATTCTGGACCTCGCCATCGGCAAGCTCGTCCTCGACATGGCACTCGCCACGGGCCGCGGGACGATCATCGAGTCCTTCCTGCCGACGAAAGAGGGGACCGTTTGAGCCGGCTTGGTGAAGAGCACCTCCGCGACGAATCACCGCGCCACCAGATACCCCGCCACCGCCAGAACGATCACCAGCACGGCGATTGCTAAGAACAGCAGCGTTCTCTTCCCGGCACCCGCGGACTTCGTGCCGCCAAGCAGGCGCGATCCCGCCTGGGAGATCCCCCGAATCTCGGTAAAGGCTCGAAGGCGCAGGGTCTCCTCCAGGCTCTCGATGGCGGCCAGGAGCTCGCCGGCGCCGGCGTAGCGCTCGCCCGGCTTGCGCGCCAGACACCTGAGCACCGCCACGTCGACTTCCGGCGGCAGCTCGGGATTGAGCTGGCTCGGCAGGCCGAACTTGGGCCCCGGCGAGCGCCCCGTCAGCATCTCGTGGAAGATCACCCCGGCCGAGTAGAGGTCCGCCCGCGCGTCGACCACCGAGTGGCCGTCCACGGTCTCGGGTGCAAGGTAGTACAGGGCGCCGAGGCGGATCTCGCCGGTGCCCAGGGTGGCCGTGAGGCTCGACAGTGTGCTCTCGAAGCCGGTGGCGCCGAGGTCCGCCACCTTGACGGTGGAGAAGTCCGGCGAGACGAGAACGTTGCGCGGCGTCAGGCTGCGGTGGACCAGGCCGTGCTGGTGGGCATGGGCGAGTCCCCGGCAGACCCCGCGCATCACGGCGAAGGTCTCGGGCACCGAGAGACGCCGCTGCTTCAGCACCCGGTCGAGCGAGGCGCCCTCCACCAGCTCCATGGCGAGGTAGGGCCGGCCACCCTCCTGGCCGGTCTCCAGCAGGTGCACGAGATTCGGGTGGCGGCTGATCGGAGCCACCGCGGCGAGCTCGCGGTGGAACCGCTCGACGGCTCCGGCATCCTCGCCGAGGCGGGAAGGGAAGAGCTTGACGGCGGCCGGCCGGCCCCGCGGATTCGCCGCCGCGAAGACCGCCGATCCCCCGGCCTTGCCGAGGAGCTCGCGGAGGCGGTAAGGACCGATGGTTTCAGGCAGTTCGGGCGGCATCGCTTTCGAAGATCATAACCGTATCGCCGACCGCGATGCGGTCGAACGGCTCGAGCACCGCCCGCTCGGCGGGCTCGCCGTTGACGCGGGTGCCGTGGCTGCTGCCGAGGTCGGTCATCACCCAGGCGCCGTCCTGCCATTCGAGGCGCAGGTGCTCCTTGCTGGCGTTGGGCTCGCTGAGCGGCAGCGAGCAGCCGCGGGAGCGTCCCACCGTCGCCGGCACGGCGCCGTCGAGCGCCAGCGTGCGCCCGCGCTCGGGTCCCTCGGCCACGAAGAGGCGGGCCGGCCGCGGCCTCCCGGCGCTTTCGCCCTCGCCGGCACCGGACGTCCGGCGTCGCACGATCTCCAGCGTCTGGGTGGGGTAGGGAAGGTCGATCCCCTCGCGACGGAACTCCTCCCAGACGCGGGCCCGTATGTCGCTGTCGATGCGCGGCGCCTGGGCCACGTCCTCGATCCAGACGCGCAGCTCGTAGAGGATCGAGCTGGCCTCGAAGGAGAGCAGGAAGACGTCCGGCGCCGGCTTGTCGACCACCCCCGGCACGCCGGCGACGCAGTCGAGCAGGACACGGCGCACCCGGTAAGGCGGCTCTTCGAGATCGGCCGGGATCCGGATTCTCTGCATGTGGACGGGATGCGGATAGTAATAGTTGAGCACCCGCTCGTCGGCCAGCTTGCTGTTGGGGATCAGAATGTTGTCGTTCTCGCGCGTCCGCAGGTGCGTGGTACGCCAGGTGATGGCGACCACCCGCCCTTCCTGGTCGCCCACCTTGATCCAGTCGTTGAGGCGGAACGGCTTTTCGAGGCTGATCACCAGGCCGGCGAAGAAGTTGGCGAGGATCGGCTGCAGCGCTAGGCCCAGCACCAGCGAGGTGACGGCGCTGGTGGCGATGAGCGGCGCCACGTCGAATTCCGGGAAGGTGATCCGCAGGGTGACGAAGGCGGTGATCAGATAGACCAGCGTCATGGCCACCGCCGGCAGGAGCGGCGGCAGGCGCAGGCCCTTCTGGGCCGTCAGGCGGATGTCGAAGAGGTACAGCCCGAGCAGCCGGAAGACGGTGATCAGGCCGAGGAAGAACCAGGCCCAGGCGAGGACGCGCGAGAGCGCGGCCGGCCGGTAGCCGGGCTCCACCAGGGTGAAGATCTCCAGCGTCGCCACCGCGGCGGCCACATAGAGCGGAAAGGCGAGCTGCCGCACCCAGAAGAACCGTCGCTGCAAGGCGACGATCAACGCGATCAGCAGCGACAGCAACCCGACGCTGCCCAGCACCACGAGGGGCATGCGCAAAACGGATACCTCCGAGAGCTGCCGGCATTCTATTCCGGGTCGGCGTCCGGGTTAGAATCCCGGCGTTTCATCCAGCGCCTCACCTCTCAAAGGAGACACGCGATGAGGAAGATTTTCGGTTCAACCACCCTCCTGGCGCTCGCGTTGGCCGCGGCCGCCCTACCTGCCCGGGCTCAGGACGCGAAGGCGGCGGAAGTCAAACCGGCCGGCGTGCGCGCCGAGATCCAGCGGCAGATCGACGACGCCCAGAAAAAGCTGGTCGCGCTGGCCGAGGCCATGCCGGCGGAGAAGTTCGCCTGGCGGCCGGGAGAGGGCGTCCGCTCGACCGGCGAAGTGTTCGCCCATGTCGCCGGCGGCAACTACTTCCTGCCGACCTTCTGGGGAGCGAAGATGCCGGAGGGCCTCGATCCCCGCGGTTTCGAGAAGGCGGGGAGCGACAAGGCGAAGACGATCGACACCCTCAAGAGCTCGTTCGACCACGTCCGGCAGGCGATCGCAGCCGTGCCGGATTCCGACCTGGACCGCACCGTCAAGTTCTTCGGCCAGGAAGGCTCCGTGCGCGCGGTGATGCTGATCCTCGCCAGCCACGCCCACGAGCACCTCGGGCAGTCCATCGCCTACGCGCGGATGAACGGCGTGAAGCCGCCGTGGAGCGGCGGGGGGCAGTAAAGGGCTGCTATCCCGCCCGGCGCTTCCGCACCGGGCTAACGAAACGTCGCCCTGTGGGCGATCTGCCGGAAATCTTCGATCGCTTCGGAGAAGCGAAGTCTCAGTAGCCCGGTGCGGAAGCGCCGGGCGGGAGCTCGCCGCCGCAGTCCAGGCGGATGCGGCGCTGATTCTCCCCATGGTCGGCGGCCGAGAGCGCCTTCAGGTCGGCGAAGGCGGCGGGCTCGATCCAGCGCTGCCGGATCTCCAGGTCGCGGCCGATCTCGACGATGCGTCCATGGGTCGAGATCGACTGCCGGAAGGTGCCGACGGCGTTGCCCACCTCGACGGTTGCCGGTCGGGGAGCGCACCATCCCTCCGGGATCTCGATCCGCCAGGTGAAGTGGTTCGACTTCGGCGTCAGCACCACCGGAGATTCGCGGTCTTCGAGCACGGCCGGACCGGGAGTGCCCGCCATCTTCGGCAGGCCGACGGAACGGTTCGCGCCGCTGCCCTGCGCGAGGGCCGGCAGGCGGACACGGGCGGAGAGGGTCACCGAGGGGACGTCGCTCGCGGGGATCGTCCACCGTACCTGGGAGAGGCTCCGCGCCCGGCAGCAACTGGCCGAAGATCTGCCGCACCGCCTGCTCGATGTCGCCGGGGCCGCTGCCCGCGAAGGCGTCGGCGAAAGCCGCCCCCGTGTCGCCGGAGATCTCGAAGCTCGCCTCGCCCTCCGCGTCGCCATCCGGCGTCAACGTCAGCCGGGCTTCGATCCGTCCGCTCTCGATCTCCTGGCGGATGGGCGTGCGTACCAGACCGCTGCCCCCACCGCGGACGACCAGGGCATCCTGGTCCTGCGCCGCTGGATGGAGCCAGCGGACGGAGCCGCCGGCCTGCGTCGGATCCACGAACAGGAATCCTCCCGCCACCGGATCGCCCGGCGCCGCGATCCCTGTGGCGGCGACGGCGACGATGACGTGATTGAACTGGAATGGGGAGGGGAACTCCGTATCGATGCGGTCGTCCGTTCCCAGGTGGATGAGCGCCGGATAGGCCTCGACGCCCGTTTCGCGCAGCAGCGTCACGAGCAGCAGCGCCTTGTCTTTGCAATCGCCCCAGCCGCGCGCCAGCACCTCTCCGGGCGGTGAGGGCTGATGGCCGGCGATCGCCGCATCCGCCGCCACGTAGCGCACCTTGCCGCGGACGAAGCCGAGGAGGGAGGCGAGGCGCTCGCGCAGGCTCTTGCGGCCGGGTGCCAGCTCGCCGGCGGTCCGCCGCACGGTTCCGGAGTCGGGCGGCACGGCAGCGAGAAGGCCCTCGTACCACCGGCCCACCTGCGCCCAGGTGGCCTCTTCGCCCCAGGCGAAGCGGAGGAAGGGGCCGCGCGAGCGGTCGCCCGGCGCGAAGCGTTCCTTTTTCAGCGCCGGTAGCGATGTGCCGGTGACGACGACGCCCCCTTCGGACTCCTGGACGGCAAGGCCGGCACGCGAGCCGCCGATGCGCCAGCGCCAGCCGCGGCCGCCGCCCCGCACCGCCACCCGCAGGCGTTCGATGGGCGCCTTCTCGGTCGCCAGCGAGATGCCGTCGGCGCGGAACTCGGAACGCTGGCTGGCCGTGGTTTCGATGGTGAGGATCGAGCCCGCCGGTACCTCGGGGAAGCGCACCGTCCGGACCTTCGAGGAGGAGCGGAAAGGCTCGCCAGGATCCAGACCGGCCGTGCCGATCTCGCGCTCGGGCACGCGGAGAATCTTGCCGTCCGGCCTGGTCGCGTAGGCGGTGATGGCCTCGATCTTCCGGTTTTCGTCGAAGTAGATCGGATAGGGAGACCAGGCAGCCAGGTCGGCCGGCTCGTCGAGCCGCACCCGCAGCGCCGAGCGCTCGACGATGCCGCCGTCCGGGCGGATCTCGACGTCGACGGATTTCTCGAGAATGACGGCGGCTGAGGCCGGGAGGACCGACGCGCACAGCACGGCGGCGGCCGCGAGAGGGGAGAGAAAACGATACAGCAACTCCCTGCTCCTTCCTGGTAAAGCTGTCTCCGGTGCGCTCGGACCCCCGGATGTCGCAGATTTTCTGCGGACATCATACGTTGGTTTTGGCTTCCAGGGAAGCCGGGGCTAGCGCCCTCGCCGCACCGGCTCGGCGATGAGGTGGCGGACGACGGGACGGTCCGGTCCGAGATGGAAGGCGCGGGCCTGCTCCTCGACGTCGCGGTCCGCCACCGTGACCCGCTCGTGCTGGCGCAGGTGCTCCACCCAGGACTTGACCAGGAAGATTTCGCTGTAGAGGCCGGGCTCCGCGGCGTCCACGAACAGGCCCCACTGCAGCGCGCCGTCGCGCAGGCGAATGCGGCGAACGGCGCGCATGGCCTCCGCGAAGTCGGTGGCACGCCCGGGAGCGACGTGGTACTCGACGGTCACCAGCACCGGACCCCGCTCGGGCTCGAGGTCGTGCGCCACGATGGGAGCCGGCCACTGGCGGGACGGCGCGAGGTTGAGACCTTCGCCGCGGCGCAGGTGAAAGCGCATCGTGGCGAGAAGCCCCAGGACCATGCCGACCGCCGAGGCGGCGAGGGCCGTCGGCACGCCGGTGCGCTCGGCCACGGCGCCCCAGAGCGCGCTGCCGCCGGCCAGTCCGCCGAAGAACACCAGCAGGTAGACGGAAAGGGCGCGCGCCCGCACCCATGAGGGGATGACGGTCTGCACTGCCACGTTGAGGCTGGAGAGCAGGGAAAACCACGCGACGCCGGCCAGGAACATGGCCGCCATCAGCAGCCAGAGATCCCGCACAAAGGCGAGCGCCAGCGTGGCCGCCGTGAAGACCAGCGTGGCCACCGCCACCACGGCGTCCGCCGAATGGTCCCGCTTGAGGTAAGGGAGGACCGCGGCCCCCGCGATCGCTCCGAGCCCCAGAGCCGCCAGCAGGAGGCCATAGCCGACGGGCCCCGATTTCAGCTCCCGGCGCGCCAGCACCGGCAGGAGGGCCCAGAGCGAGCTGCCGCACAGGATGAACGACGAGCCGCGCACGATCGGCGCGATCACCTCCGGGGCGTTGCGGACGTAGCGCAACCCGGTGGTCATCGCGCCGAGGATGCGCTCGGCGGGGAGGACGGTTTCCCGCGCCGGCCGGCGCCAGGAGACGAGGACGATCACCACGCCGAGGAAGGAAACGGCGTTGACCAGAAACGTGACCGCTGGCCCGGCGGCGGCCAAGGCCAGGCCGGCGAGGGCAGGGCCGGCGGCACGGGCGATGTTGAAGCCGACGCTGCCGAGGGAGACGGCGGCCGGCAGGTCTTCCCGCGGCACCATCTCGGGGATGCTCGCCTGCCAGGCCGGCGCGTTGACGGCCGCCCCGAGGCCCAGCAGGAAGGTGAACAGCAGGAGAAGCCAGGGCGTCGTGAAGCCGAGAGCGGTGGCCAGAGCGAGCCCGAAAGCCGCAAGCGTCATCCAGCTCTGGGTGACGATCAGCAGCCGCCGGCGGTCGAGCACGTCGGCGATGGCGCCACCCGGCAGCGCGAGCAGGAACATCGGCAGGCTGGTGGCGGCCTGGACCAGGGCCACCATCACCGGCGAGGTGGAGAGCGTGGCCATCAGCCACGACGCGCCGACGTTCTGAAACCAGGTGCCGATGTTCGAAGCGACGCTGGCGATCCACAGCCAGCGGAAGATCGGGTGGCGCAGCGGGCTCCAGGGCGAGCGGGCGTCAGCCTTCCGCGCCACCTTCGCCGCCTTCCGCGGCTTTTCCCAGGAGGAGCTTGGCTTCTGTCATGCCGCCGCCGGTATCGCTTCCTTCTGAACAGCGCGCAGGAAGGCAGTTTCAGCCCGCTCAAAGGCTTCCATGCTCACCGGCATGACGGAAAGAACGAGAGTGGATTCCAAAGAGAGAGGCCACTTCACCGGCTGCAGGTGCAGAATCTCTCCCACTGTATCGACCGGACCCTCGAGCAGCAATAGGAGGTCGATGTCGCTCCATTCCCGCGCCTCACCCCGAGCGTAGGACCCATAGAGCAGGAGCCCACGGAAGCGGCTGCCGTAGAGATCTTTCAGCCCGGATTCGAGCTTCAGGACCACCTCGCGAATGTGATCGGGCAAGGCGTTCATGGCGAACCTCATTCTACCCGGTTACCTCCAGGCCAGTGCTATCATGCACCGCTTCTGAGGAGCGGAGCCCTGCTTGAGCTATGACACCACCCCGGCCGGGGTCAAGCTGAGCGTCATCGTCCCGGTCTACAACGAGCGCTTCCTGGTGGGCGAGCTGGTCAGCCGCGTGCTCGCGGTCTCGGCTCCGGAGATCCGCGAGCTGGAGGTCCTGCTCGTCGACGACGGCTCGAAGGACGGCAGCCTGGAGATCCTGCGGCGGTTGGCTGCCGAGCATCCCGACCGCGTCCGCCTCCTGGAGCAGGGGAAAAACCAGGGCAAGGGAGCGGCCATCCGCCGCGGCATCACGGAGGCGACGGGCGACCTCATCCTCTTCCAGGACGCCGATCTCGAGTACGACCCGCGCGACTACCCGCGCCTCGTGCGGCCGTTCCTGGAGGACGGCGCCGACGTGGTCTACGGCTCGCGCTTCCTGCCGAGCGACCGCCGCCGCGTCCTCTACTACCGCCACACCCTCGGCAACCGCCTGCTGACCACCATCAGCAACTGGTTCACCGACCTCAACCTGACGGACATGGAGACCTGCTACAAGGTCTTCCGGGCGCCGCTGCTCAAGTCTCTCCCGATCCGCTCCAACGATTTCGCCATGGAGCCCGAGATCACCGCCAAGGTCGCCAAGCGCGAGTGCCGGATCTTCGAGGTGCCCATCAGCTACCTCGGCCGCACCTACCGCGAAGGCAAGAAGATCGGTTGGCGGGACGCCTTCAAGGCGCTGCGGACGATGGTGAAGTACCGCTTTCTCGACGACCTCTATGCCGAGGACGAGTACGGCTCCCACATCCTCCACAGCCTGGAGCGGGCGCAGGCCTTCAACCGCTGGATGGCCGAGTCGATCGCGCCCTACGTCCGTGCCCGGGTGCTGGAGATCGGCGCCGGCATCGGCAACATCACCACATGGCTGCTGCCGCGCGATCTGTACGTGGCGAGCGACATCAACCCGCACTACCTCGATTACCTGCGGAACCTGGCCCTGGGCAAGCCGTACTTCGACGTGTCCCGCATCGATCTCGAAGACCCCCAATGCTTCGAGCCCTGGGCCGGGAGGTTCGACACCGTGGTCTGCCTCAACGTGCTGGAACACGTCCGCGATCCTCTGCTCGCGCTGCGCAACATGCACGACGCTCTCGAACCGGGCGGGCGCGCGGTGATCTACGTTCCCCAGGGCCAGAGCCGCTACTCGAGCCTCGACGAGGTGCTCGGCCATCGCTGCCGCTACTCCAAGGAGATGCTGGCCGAGGAGCTGCGCTCGACGGGTTTCGAGGTCGAGGTGCTCCGCGACTTCAACCATTTCGGGGTTCCCGGCTGGATTCTCAACGGCAGGATCCTCAAGCGGCGCCACTTCAGCCGCTCGCAGCTCAAGGTGTTCAACATCCTGGTGCCGGTCATCCGGCGGGTGGACCGCGTCTTCCCTTGGAGCGGGCTGGGGATCATCGCCGTCGCGAGGCGGCTTGAGTAGCGGTCGAGGGACCGTCTGCGTCACCGGCGGAGCCGGCTTCATCGGCTCGCACGTGGCCGAAGCCTTCCTCGCCGAGGGACGGCGGGTGCTGATCGTCGACGACCTGTCCGGCGGGCGGCGGGAGAACGTGCCGGAAGGTGCGGAGCTGCACCTCCTGGACATCCGTTCGCGGGCGGCGGCGGACCTGGTGCGGGAGTCGGGGATCGACGTCCTCGTCCACCACGCCGCGCAGATGGACGTGCGGCGCTCGGTGGAGGACCCCGTCCATGACGCCGACGTCAACGTCCTGGGCAGCCTGAACCTTGCCGAGGCGGCGCGCCGCGGCGGCGTGCGGCAGATCCTCTTCGCCTCCACCGGCGGGGCCATCTACGGCGAGCAGGAGACCTTCCCGGCCGCCGAGGACCACCCGGCGAGGCCCGTGTCCCCCTACGGCGTCTCCAAGCTGGCCTTCGAGCGCTATCTCTTCTACTACCACGCCGCCTACGGTCTCGATGCGACCTGCCTGCGCTACGCCAACGTCTACGGCGAACGGCAGAACCCGCACGGCGAGGCCGGCGTCGTCGCCATCTTCCTGGACCGGCTGCTGGCGGGCCGGACGGCCACCATCAACGGCTCGGGCCTGCAGACCCGCGACTACGTTCACGTCTCCGACGTGGTGCGGGCCAACCTGGCGGCGGCGGTCCGGCCCGGTTTCCACATCTATAACGTGGGCACCGGCGTCGAGACCTCGGTGATCGATCTCTACCGGGAGCTGGCGCGAGCCTTGGGCAGCGACCTGGAGCCGCAGCACGGACCCGCCAAGCCGGGCGAGCAACAGCGATCCTGCGTGGACGCCGGCCTCATCCGCCGCGAGCTGGGCCTCCGCGAGCCGCTGCCCGTTCGCGCGGGGCTGGAGCGCACGGCGGCGTGGTTTCGGGAGCGGGCGACGGCGGTTTCTTGACGTCGGAGGTTGTTCTCAACACAGACATCCTCCGCCGCCTCAAGGCCCCTCACCTCCCCGGCCCTCCTCTCCCACCTCACGCCCGCCCACCCGGGAGAGGAGGGAGACTGTTTGGAATTGCTTTTATAAAGCCCCTCCTCTCCCGGCGGTCGGGTGTGCGGTGGGAGAGGAGGGGTTGGGGAGGTGAGGGGCCCGAAGCGGCGGACGACGATCGTGCCGGCGGGACCCTGGGGCGTCAAGAGCCCTTCCCCGACAGCAGCTCGCGTAGGGGCTTGCCGTCGAGGAAGAGCTCGGCGGTCTCGACGTCGCGAAACTGCGTGACCGTCTCCGTGAGCTGGGACAGGGCTCGCGAGCCGTCGCAGTCGCCTCCCAGCTCCAGATAACCCGCGAGGTAGATTCGCGCCGTAGCGCCCGCGCGTTCGATGCGCTCGATGCGCAGGGGAGAATGGGCGAGGGCGTTGTAGAAGCCGGCGCTCTGGTATCCGTCCCGGGCGGCGAGCAGGGACTCGATCGATCCTTTCAAGGCCGGAGAGGGAGCGGGCAGGTCGACGGCGACCGGCGCGACGCGGCCGTCGCAGCCAGCCCCGGGTCCGAGCACCGCGCCGTCTTCGGTCGAGACCAGGAAGATCCGCACCTTGCGCGTCGAGGCGCCGGCGTCGAGGTCCGGTGGCAGGTCCGTCCTGTCGCAGCCGGCCAGGAAGGACAGCAGGGACAGCAAGGACGGCAGGGACAGGATGGCCCCGATTCTCACGTCGCCGCACGCCTTTCCCAGATCTCGAAGCTGAAGGCGGGGTATTCCTCCGTGGCGGCGTGATCTTCCCGCTCGACGAGCTCCCAGCCCGACTCGTCGAATTCCGGAAAGAAGGTGTCTCCGGGGAACTCCCGCTCGATGCGGGTCAGGTAGAGGCGGTCCGCTCGGTCCAGCGTCTGGCGGAAGACGTCCTCGCCACCGGCGATGAAGACCTCGTCTCCCTCGGCCCGCGACAAGGCCTCGTCGATCGAGCGGGTGACGATCACTCCGGGCGGAGCGTAGTCCGGCCGGCGCGTCACCACGATGGTGGTCCGCCAGGGAAGCGGCGCGCGCAGGGTCTCGAAGGTCTTCCGTCCCATGATCAGGGTGCGGCCCGTGGTCAGGGCCTTGAACCGCTTGAGGTCGGCGGGCAGGTACCAGGGAAGCCCGTTGCCGAGGCCGATGGCGCGGTTCTTCGCCATCGCCGCGATCAGCGACACCTTCATACCGCGATCGGCGCCTTGATCGCCGGGTGCGGATGGTAGCCGCTCAGGGTGAAGTCGTCGTAGACGAACTCGGTGAGCGACGTCCGCTCGGGATTCAGGGTCATGCGCGGCAGGGGGCGCGGCGCGCGGGTGAGCTGAAGGCGCGCCTGCTCCAGATGATTGAGGTAGAGATGAGCGTCGCCGAAGGTATGGACGAAGTCGCCCGGCGCGAGCTTGCAGACCTGGGCCACCATCATCGTCAGCAGCGCGTAGGAGGCGATGTTGAACGGCACGCCCAGAAACACGTCGGCGCTGCGTTGGTAGAGCTGGCAGGAGAGGCGCCCTTCGGCCACCCAGAACTGGAACAGGGCATGGCAGGGGGAGAGGGCCATGGCGTCGAGGTCCGCCACGTTCCAGGCGCTGACGATGTGGCGGCGCGAGTCGGGGTCCGTCCGGATCTGCTCGACCACGCGGGCGATCTGGTCGATCGTGCCGCCGTCGGGAGCCGGCCACGAGCGCCACTGGGCGCCGTAGATCGGTCCGAGATTGCCTTCCGCGTCCGCCCACTCGTCCCAGATCGTCACGCCGCGTTCCTGGAGGTAGCGGACGTTGGTATCGCCGGCGAGGAACCAGAGCAGCTCGTGGATGATGGAGCGCAAATGCAGCTTCTTGGTGGTGAGCAGCGGGAAGCCTTGAGACAGGTCGAAGCGCATCTGATCGCCGAAGACGGAGAGCGTCCCGGTGCCGGTGCGGTCGGACTTCTGGACGCCGTGGTCCAGGATGTGCTGGAGGAGGTCGAGGTAGGGCCTCATGCCTGCGCTGAATGTAGCACGCGAGTTCGCTCACTGGCGGTCATCGTCTTTCGAGGTCGTGCGGCAGCCCGATCGCCGCTGCCGCCGCCCGCGCACGGGCGTCCTCCTCCAGCAACAGGCGGAGATCCGCGCAGAGAGTACGAGGCGCATCCTTCTCATCGAGATAGCGCTCGGCCAGAGCTTGAGCGCGGGCAAGGTCCCGGGCCTTCAGTGCCGCCCGGACCGCACCGCGACGAGCGATGCGCCCTTCCGGTTGGAGGCGGGAAGCGCCTTCGCCAGCTCTTCCTCCAGGGAGGAAACCTCCGCCCAGGCGAGCGGAACAGAGCCAGCTCCATGCTCTTCGAGCTGCTCGGCGCGCCAGATGGCATTGGCGCAAGGGAGAGGCGAGGAGGTCCTCGCCCTGGGATTTCAGCTTCCCGATGCCGGCGGGATTACCGTCGACGTGCTGTTTGGAGGAGGCTGCGAGTCCGGTATTGGATTGCCGAAAGGGTCAACTCCGCTGCCCGCCTTCCCAAACAGGTCAGTCGAGCCGCCTGCCTGTTCAAAAATCCGGCTCACAAAAGCCCACGTCTTGGATAGGAGTCCGGCGACGCTGAGCTCCTCTCGTGGCCTTTGAGCTGCGGCGGCCAGAGGCCCCGCAGTGAGAAAAAGTAGCAGGAGGAGGGACGCTATGCGGCGGCGCGAAAGGATCATGTCGTTCCTTTCCAGGCGGCCAAGGCCGGCCGCCATCGTGGCTGCCGGGATTCCGCCCTTCCTCTTAGAAAGTGCCCCAAAGGACCGACAGTTGGTCCCCCGAACGGTACAGTGTGCGGACCAGAAGGGTCAAGTGCGTGGGGAAGGCATGGGCAGGCGCGCTCTTTTCCTTTGAAGGCACTACCTGTTTGAAGGCCAAAGTTCGTTGTTCACGATATGCTGGCGACAGGCATGGGACACCTTCGCGTACGCCACGATGAGCCGGAGGCACGGACATGGCACGAGTAAAGAAGCCGAGGGAGACCCGGAAGTCCGCGCCGCTTGGCAGGATCCTCGCCGTCCTTCGGTGCGTGCTCGATTTGACCCAATCGGAGCTTGCCCGGCTCTCGGGGGTGAAGCGGTCGTCGATCTCCGAGTACGAGCGCGGGAGGAGCAAGCCGGACGCGGAGACCTTGGAGCGCCTTCTTGGTGCCATGCGCTTCCGATGGACCGCTCTCGACTTCGGGGGCTGGTTCGTTGATCGGCTGCTTGCCCACTGCCGGATTCCCGACGGGGAGGACATCGGAGGCGATGCTGCGCCACTCCTTGTCACCGCTTCTTCCCTGGCGACGCAGCTCAGTGCCGACGTGGCGGCGACAAGCCAAACCGCTGCGCGGCTGAGCAAACTCGTCCTCATGCTGGAGGAGCAGAAGAAGGAGGGCCAGCAGCCGGAGAACGGCAATCCGGGTGCTCCTCCAAGAGACCGCAAAGCCGAGCGGCGAGCGGCTCAGGCGCTGTGGAGTCGGATCAAGCTCCTTCCTCGGAAAGAGCAGGTGGAGGCGCTCCGGGGCGTTCCCCCGGAAGCTCAGTGGGCGGTTTGCGAGCTGTTGTACAACGAGAGTCAACGCCAGTGCGGCGAGGACCCGGTTAAGGCAGCGGCGCTCTGCGAGCTCGCGCTGGTTGCGGCCGACCTTGCCGAGGGCGGCGAGGGCGTACGCGCCAAGCTGCGGGGGCTCGCCTGGGCACACCTTGGAAACGCCCTGCGCGCCCGGGATGACTTTGATGGAGCCGAGGAAGCCTTCACCGCTGCCGACGAGTTCTGGAAGGCCGGAGAAGGCGTGCCGGATGGACTGGTTGAAGAGGGGCTCATCTTCGCTCTCAAAGCCTCCCTGCGGCGAGACCAACGACGTTTTGATGAAGCAAAGGATCTTCTCGAACGTGCGTCACTGCTCGCGAGCGGCCTCACGTTCCGAATCCAGGTCATGGTCAGCAAGGCCAAGCTCCTGGTGGAGATGGGAGACCTTGAAGAGGCGGCTGCGCTCCTGGGGCAGGTAAAGGATACGGCGTCGCCGGAAGAGGGGGCGCGAGTCCTTTTCCCGATCTGGCAGAACCTCGCAGATGCCTTTAGCAAGCTTGAACGTTTCGAGGAGGCTGCCACGCTCCTGCCGCAAGCCCGTACACATCTTCTCAAGGCCGGCGGGGAGCTGAACCGCGTTCGGCTCATGTGGACGGAGGGGCGTGTCACGGCGGGCCTTGGCGATGTCGAGGAAGGGATTGCGCTCCTCGCCCGGGTACGCGGGGAGTTTGCCTCCCGTGGCATGGCCTACGACGTGGCGCTCGTCTCCCTGGAGATCGCCATCCTCTATGCCGGCCTGGATCGCACCGAGCAGGTGAAGACCCTCGCCCGGCACATGGCACCTATCTTCCGAGCCCACGCGATCCATCGGGAGGCGCTTGCTGTGCTCACCCTCTTCCGGCGGGCGGCAGAGCAGGAGCGGGTCACTGCGGAGTTTGCCCGCGAGGTGCTCTCCTTCCTGCGGAAGGCAAGGTATAACCCTGAGCTGCGGTTTGAGGGCGCGACGTAGCCACCAAGTCGGCGCCCGGCAGCTACTCTTATCTCCTCGCCAAAGACTTGGAAAAAGTCCCTCTTCTCGCCCCGGAGGAGGTCGAGGTAGGCCCTCATGCCGGGGTGAATCTAGCATGCCGTAGCGCCTGGGACGAGGTGCTCGCCAACTGGACGCGCCTGCTCGCGGAACGCGTTGTTTTGGAGCCAAAGCATGTTGTTCCGGACCGCGGGTGTGTCCGGCCTGCTTCAACCCTTTGGCCCCTCTGACCAGATTGTGCGCTTGGTGGCTGCCGGCGATCTGGCCCTTTGTCACGATCCGAGGATTCTGGTCGATATCAGGAAGTCCTGCGGCGCGGGAAATTCGGCTTCGATCCCGAGCGCGTCGACGCTTTGCTCGAGCAGATCCGGGCAGGTGGCATTCCGGTCGCAGCTCGACCTCTCGCGATCAGGCTTCCCGACTCCGACGACGAGCTTTTCCTGGAGGTTGCTCCGGCAGGTGGAGCGCAGTGCCTGGTCACGGGGAACCTGAAGCACTATCCCAGCGAAGCTCAGGGTGAGCTTGAAGTCCTCTCTCTGCGGGCGTTCATCGAGCTCTTTCGGGATCGCCCGTTGGCGGACGGGTCCGGCTAGTAGGTGGCGGTCGACGGGCTGTAGGCCCGGGCCCTCATCTCCCGAGGGAGAGGCGGGCCCCACGACTGTCGTTTCTGTCCATCAGCACAGGCTTCAGGCGGACCGCCGATACTCGATAAGCTCTAACGAGGCTTTGCCTCAGACCGACGAGTTGTAGTGGTTGCAGAGGCTGGGGGTTGACTGAAAGCGCAAGTGGCTCCGGTTGAGCATAGGATCAGGCTCCGAGGAACCCGGTCCGCATTGGCCGCCAGGCGGCAGGTGGTCCCGAGGGACCTCGTCAACCGGAGCCAACGATGAGCGTAACACACAGCGTGTCTGAGATCCTGAAGAAGCACGTCACCTTGATCGTCGAGGGGATCGACCGGATGTATCTCAACGTCTATGTGCCGCGTTTGCAGACGGCTGCTGGTGTTGCGTCGTTTTTCCGTTTTCACCGGGGGCACACTTTTGCGTCGTCGGTGCTGATGGCTCCGATCAGCCAGGCCTTTGTGGGCGCGATCGAGGAGCTCGCCGCGCGGGAAGGCATTCCCTTGAGGCCGTTCGAGAAAGGGGAGGACAAGGAGGACGTGGCGGCCGAATACCGGGCCGGCTTTCAGGCTGAGGAAGGGATTTACCTGATCGGCAAGGCGCAGGAGAAGGCGCGGGTGTTTCGGACCCAGAAGCGTCGCGATCCGCAGACGGGCCAGAGCTATCCCTGGATCGTGCCCTCGACGGCGATGGTCAATCAGTACTACTTCTACGGACTCGACCGCGACTTTGGTCCGTTCTTCCTGAAGTTCTGCTCCTACTTTCCCTACAATGCCAAGCTCTGCCTCAACGGGCACGAGTACGCCAAGCAGCAGATGCGGCGGCAAGGCATCGACTTCGAGCCTCTCGACAACGGGGTACTCTCGTGCGCAGAGCCGCGGCGTCTGCAGCGGATCTGCGATGGTATGTCGGCGGAGAAGATCGATCGGCTGGCCCGGAAGTGGTTCCGCCGCTTGCCCCATCCCTTCACCGGCCGCGACCGCCAAGCCGGCTATCGCTACGATCTGTCGATCCTCCAGGCCGAGTTTTCTCTGACCCAAGTCCTCGACCGCCCCGTCCAGGGTCGAGTCTTCTTCGAAGAGGTCATTCGCGAGAATCTCGATCTCGGTCGTCCCGATCAAGTGCAGCTCATCTTCGCCCGACGCGTCAGCCGCAAGACTCCGGGCACCTTCCGGACGCGTGTCATCACCGACGGCGTGATCCCCTCTCTGCACGTCAACTACAAGAGCTCCAGGATCAAGCAGTACTTCAAGGAAGGGCGCGCGCTACGCGTTGAGACCACCATCAACAACACCCGCGATTTCGCCATCGGCAAGCGGCTGCACAACCTCCCAGCCCTGCGGGAGGTCGGCTTTCAAGCCAACCGACGTCTTCTCGACGTCCAGCGCATCAGCCATGATTGCGCCATCGGCGAGGACGCCTTCCAGCAGGTGGTGCAACCGGTCACCATCGCTGGCCAGCGGGCTTCGGCCCTGCACTTCGACGACCCTCGCGTCCAGGCACTGCTCAGCGTCATCGTGCTGTTCGCCTTGCTGCCCCAGGGTTTTGCCAACAAAGACCTGCGCGAGCCTTTGGCTCACCTGCTGGGTATCGCCCCAGCCAAGCTCACCCAGGGACGCATGACCTACGACCTCCGGCGCCTGCGCCTGCACGGCTTCATCGAGCGCATTCCCCGAAGTCATCGCTATCGACTCACGGATAGAGGTCTTCGCACAGCGATCTTCTTTTCCCGAGTCTATGCCCGCCTCTTGCGACCCGGCCTTTCGCTACTCCATAGCCGAGCCTCCATGCAGCACCTCACCTCTGCACCCTGCGTTTGCCAAAGTCGAAAGCGCCATCACCCATCTCTGCGAGCAAGCGAGGCTGGCCGCATGAAACTTGACTCAACTACATCGAATTCGCGGGACCAAGGACTCTAGTACGTTGCCTGATGGATCGCGGACGCCAGCGTAAATACCTACCGGGCAGGGCTCCGGCGTGTCGTGGATGACCTCTACGCCTTGTTCACGCAGACGCGCTAATGCGCTTTCAAGGTTGTCGGTTTCGACGTTGAACAGAACCTGAGAGTCGTGAGGGTAATCGATCTTGGCTGGCTGATCGACCCGGTAAAGGAGAAGGGGGAAGCGCTCGATGTCGTCGTGAGCGAGCTTTACGATCTGTGGGTAGTGATCGCGAGACGCTACGGAGAATCCGAGAAGCTGGTAGAAGTCGATGGCGCGGTCAATGTCATGAACGTTGATCTGAACGACGCTGATCCTGGGCATTGGGGAAATCACCTCCTGGCGACGGCCCTGGGGGAGCCGGCCCAATTGCTGTGTCCAGCCGGGCTGTAAGCGCATCCTAGCACGCCCACGTGCTAGCCTGTCGTAGCGAGTCCCCCCGGCTCTGCCGGGAAGGCAGTAGAAGTTTGACGTTAAAGGGGTTGTCCATCGCAGAGACTTCCGATCGTGAGCCGCCAAGCACGCGAAAGGAAGGTCCACGATGGACAAGACGGAGAGTTGGAGCCACACGAGGTGGGAGTGCAAATACCACATCGTGTTCATCCCAAAATGTCGTCGCAGGACGCTGTACGGTGAGCTTCGTCGGCATCTTGGGGAGGTGTTTCGTCGACTGGCAGCTGACCATCGAGATCTTCGCCAGGGCGAACGCCCGACAGTTTCAGCCGAACCTGTCCATTCCTCCGGTCGGTGAGGCGTAGCCCCTCTTACCAACACTGAGCTAGGACACGACCACACACGGGTCAAGGTCTCTGACCCAGGGTCAAGGTGCCTGACCCGGGGTCAAGACAGCGAGCTCGGGGCTTCGGACCGCCGACTTACTCGACCGGATCACGATCAACCCGAACCCAGGTGGCCCGGACCGCAGTCAGATCATCGAACGCCTCGGCTGGACTCCGAAACAGCGGCTCGACTACTTGGCGAACATGGTCGCGTTCCAAGAGCGTGCCCACCGTGCGCGGCGGCGAGTCCCCAGTACCGCCAGAGGGACAAGGCGCAAGCGGGGGGCGAGGGGAGGTCCTCGCCCTGGGATTTCAGCTTCCCGATGCCGGCGGGATTACCGCCGACGTGCTGTTAGAAGGAGGCTGCGAGTCCGGTTTTGGATTGCCGAACGGGTCAATGGAGCTGCCTGACTTCACAAACGGCTCAGTCGAGCCGCCCCGCTCAAAAATTCGGCTCACAAAAACCCACGCCTCGGTCAGGAGTCCGATGACGCTGAGCCGGGACTGCCATACCTCTCGCGGCCTTTGAGCCGCGGCGGCCAGAGGCCCCGCAGTGAGAAGAAGTAACAGGAGGAGGGACGTTATGCGGCGGCGCGAAAGGATCATGTCGCTCCTTTCCAGGCGGCCAAGGCCGGCCGCCATCGTGGCTGCCGGGATTCCGCCCTTCCTCTTAGAAGGTGCCCCAAAGGACCGACAGTTGGTCCCCCGAACGGTACAGTGTGCGGACCAGAAGGGTCAAGTGCGTGGGGAAGGCATGGCAGGGCCCCGTCAAAGTCCACAGATCGGGAGAATTCCATGTAGGGGCGGCCCTACGTGGCCGCCCTCCCCCCAGGGCGCCCACACAGGGGCGCCCCTACAGAAGAGGTGCTCCGGCCGACTTTGACGAGTCCCTGGAAGGCATGGGCAGGCGCGCTCTTTTCCTTTGAAGGCACTACCTGTTTGAAGGCCAAAGTTCGTTGTTCACGATATGCTGGCGACAGGCATGGGACACCTTCGCGTGCGCCACGATGAGCCGGAGGCACGGACTTGGAGATTCAGATTCCTACGGATTCAGGTGAGCGGCAACAGGGGGCGCGAGTCCTTTTCCCGATCTGGCAGAACCTCGCAGATGCCTTTAGCAAGCTTGAACGTTTCGAGGAGGCTGCCACGCTCCTGCCGCAAGCCCGTACACATCTTCTCAAGGCCGGCGGGGAGCTGAACCGCGTTCGGCTCATGTGGACGGAGGGGCGTGTCACGGCTCGCCAGCTGGACGCGCCTGCTCGCGGAACGTTCGCCGCTCATCCCTGAACGCGGCTGCGTCCGGCCGGCCCGGAATCTGATCGCCGGTACGGCGGCGGTGGCGCCCGATCACCCGCCGCTGGTGCCACGAACTGCGAACACGTCGTTTCGGAGCCAGAACACGGTGTCCCGGGTCGCGGACGACGTGTTCCGGAGGCGGAGCGTGTTGTCCGGGGTCCCGAGCACGGTGCTCCGGAGGCAGAACACGTTGTTCCGGACCGCGAGCGCGTTGTCCCGGACCCCGAACACATCGCTTCGGAGCCAGAACACGGTGTCCCGGGTCGCGGACGACGTGTTCCGGAGGCGGAGCGTGTTGTCCGGGGTCCCGAGCACGGTGCCCCGGAGGCAGAACACGTTGTTCCGGACCGCGGGTGCGTTGTCCCGGACCCCGAATACGTCGCTTCGGAGCCAGAACACGGTGTCCCGGGTCGCGGACGACGTGTTCCGGAGGCGGAGCGTGTTGTCCGGGGTCCCGAGCACGGTGCTCCGGAGGCAGAACACGTTGTTCCGGACCGCGGGCACGTTGTCCCGGACCCCGAACACGTCGTTTCGGAGCCAGAACACGGTGTCCCGGGTCGCGGACGACGTGTTCCCGAGGCGGAGCGCGGTGTTCCGGGTCCCGAGCACGGTGCTCCGGAGGCAGAACACGTTGTTCCGGACCACGGGTGCGTTATCCCGGAGGCCGAGCGCAGTGTTCTGGGATGCGGAGACGGTCTGCGATGCCGAGACCGGCACCGCCTACGACCTCTGCTGCGGTGCGCGGGCCCTGCCGGACTTATAATCACCGGCCATGGGTTCAGAGACGTCTCAGCCGAAGGATGCTATGCCGCGAGAGGACGACATTCCGGAGGAGACTTTGGCGGCGATTCGCAGGTCCAGGGCGGTTGCTGCGGTCTCCGAGATGCAGCGGCAATCGGTCCAGAGGGTAAACACACCATCACCCCGGCGGAAATCCTGCGGCGCGGGAAATTCGGCTTCGATCCCGCACGCTTCGGGCCCGGCTAGCGCCTCGCGGACGGCGCGAGAGGCCGGGACGCGGTATGATCGCCCTCGCGCCGGGGGGAGCCCGGAAGGAGAGAGACGATGAAAAAGAGCGGCTGTCTGATCGCCGGTCTCGTGGTGTTGGGTCTGGTCGTGATCTTCGGCTTGTACCTGGTGGGCGTCTACAACGGCCTGGTGGGGGCCGAGCAGGCGGTCGAGGCCCAATGGGCGCAGGTGCAGAACGTCTACCAGCGCCGGGCCGACCTCATCCCCAATCTGGTCGCCACGGTCAAGGGAGCCGCCAACTTCGAGCAGTCGACGCTGAACCAGGTGGTCGAGGCGCGCAGCCGGGTGGGGCAGATCAGCTCGCAGGCGACGGCCGACATCCTCAACGATCCGCAGAAGTTCGCGCAGTTCCAGCAGGCCCAGGACGGCCTGTCCTCGGCCCTTTCGCGACTCATGGTGGTGGTGGAGCGCTACCCGGAGCTGCGGGCCGTGCAGGCCTTCCAGAACCTCATGGTGCAGATCGAGGGCTCGGAGAACCGCATCGCCGTCGAGCGCCGCAGCTTCAACCAGGTGGCCCAGGACTACAACACGCGCATCAAGCGGTTCCCCGCCGCCCTTTTCGCGCGGATGATGGGCTTCCAGCCGAAGGCGTACTTCCAGGCCATGCCGGGAGCGGAGACCGCGCCGAGGGTGGACTTCGGGAATCGGTAGGCCGGGAACCAACACCGCCGCCGGCCGCTCCAAGAGGAAGGGCGCCCCTAGACAGGAATACGCGCCTGGCGTATACGTTCCTATTGAAGGAAATGATGGGACTGAGGCCGATGTGCGCCGTTCTCCTCCTTTTGGCCTGCCTGGCGGCCCTCGCCGGCTGTTCCGGGCCGGGAGCGCGCGCCGAAGCCCCGAAGGCACAGGGCGCCGAGGAGCTGACGGTCCGCCGCGGCCCCTTCCGCCAGCGGGTGCTGCTCACCGGCGAGCTGGCGGCGGAACGCGGCGAGCAACTCGTGGTGCCGCGCACCAGCACCTTCCAGTTGGCGATCCGCTGGATGGCCGAGGATGGAACGCTGGTCAAGGCCGGCGATCCGGTGGTCTCCTTCGACAATTCGCAATTCGCCTCCGATCTGGAGGAAAAGCGCCTCGTCGCCTTCGACGCCGGCAGCGGGCTCGAGCGCGCGCAGGCCGAGGCGAAAACCACGGCGGCCGAAAAGGGGTTTCAGGTGACGAAGGCGCGTTCCGAGCTGGAGAAGGCGCGGATCGCCGCCACCGTACCGCAGGACCTCCTCTCCCTGCGCGAATACCAGGAGCGGCAACTCGAGCCTCCAGCGTGCCGAGACGGAGCTCGCCAAGGCCGAGGAGGATCTGGGCGCTCAAGTGGAGGGAAGCGCCGCGGACGTCGCGATTCAGCAGATCTCGTTGCAGAAGTCGCGGCGCGAGATCCGCACCGCCGAGGACGCCATCGAAGCCCTGATCTTGCGGGCCCCCCGCGACGGCATAGTGCTGGTGGCCGATCATCCGTGGGAGGGTCGCAAGCTCCAGGTGGGCGACACGATCTGGGTGGGGATGACCGTGGCGACGCTGCCGGACCTCTCCTCCATGATCGTCCAGACCCATCTTTCCGACGTCGATGACGGGAAAATCGCGCCGGGCCGCGAGGCTCGCTGCACTCTGGACGCCTATCCGGGCGTGACCTACCGCGGTCGCGTGGTGGAGATCTCGCCGGTAGCCCGCGAGTCCCGGCGCAGCCTGCTGTTGCGCCATTTCCCGGTGCGGATCGCCCTGGAGAGGTCGGACGCGCGGCGGATGCGCCCCGGCATGTCGGTACGCGTCGAGGTGCTGGGACCGCAGATCAAGGACGCCTTGGTGGTGCCGCGCACCGCCCTGGACCTCTCGGGCGGCCGGACGCGGGCCCTGCTGGCCGATGGCGGCGCCGCCGAGGTGCGGCTCGGTCCTTGCGGGGCCGGCGACTGCGTGGTCGAGAGCGGTCTCCGGGAAGGGACGCGCCTGCGCCGCCGCGAGGGGAGCGGATGAGCCCGCGGCAGCGGCGGATCACCCGTTTCGCGGCGAGCGGCGCGGTGCTGTTGGCGGCGATCATCGTCCTGTGGCTGGTGGCGGGGCGGGCCGCGGCCTCGAACGGTGGAGATTGGGTCGAGGTGCGCCGGGACGACCTGGTGGTGGGCGTGCCGGTCTCGGGCACGCTTGCCTCCGTGCAGTCGGTGCGGATCGGTCCGCCGCAGGTCACGCAGATGTGGGAATTCAAGATCGCCTTCCTGGCCCCGGAAGGGATTCAGGTGCGAGCGGGCGAGCCCGTCGTGGGCTTCGACACCTCCGAGCTGGAGCGCGAGTTGCTCGACAAAGTGGCCGAGCGCGATTCGGCGCAGAAGGAGCTGGAGAAGCGCCAGACGAACCTGGAGATGGCGCTCCGCGACCAGCAGCTGCAGCTGGCCGAGGCCCAGGCCCGGCAGCGGCGCGCCGCGCTCAAGGTCCAGGTGCCGCCGGAGCTGGTGGCCTCGCGGGAGCTCGCCCGGTCGCGGCAGGACCTGGAGCTCGCCAACCGTGAAATCGCCTACCTGAAGGATCGCCTCCGCCTCCAGTCCCTGCAGGCTGGGGCCGAGACCGCGGCTCTGGCCAGGCGGCGGGACCGCGCCGCCGCCCGCGTGCGCGAGATGGAGGACGCCGTTCGCCGCATGACCGTCCTGGCACCGCGTCCCGGTACGGTGGTCTACGTGGCCAGCGAGGGGGGCGAGAAGAAAAACGTGGGCGATTCCTGCTGGCGTGGACAGTCGGTCCTCGAGATCCCGGACCTGCGCGGCATGCAGGCCGAGGGCGAGATCGACGAAGCGGACGCCGGCCGGCTCGCCGTGGGCCAGCGGGTGACGCTGCGCCTCGATGCCCATCCGGACGCCGCCTTCACGGGCCGCGTGCGGTCGATCGGCGGCGCCGTGCGCAGCCGTTCGGACGTCAACCCGCTGAAGGTGCTGAAGCTCGAGATCGATCTCGACCGCACGGATCCGCAGCGCATGCGGCCCGGCATGCGGTTCTCCGGCAGGGTGGAGATCGAGCGCGCGGCACGGGCCCTGGTGATCCCTGCCGAGGCGGTGTTCAACCGGCCGGACGGACCGGTGGTCTTCCTGCGCAAGGGGTGGGGCAGTCAGGAGGTGCGCCCCGAGCTCGGACGGCGCAACGAACGGCTGGTGGAGATCCGCAGGGGCCTCGCCGCGGGCGACAGAGTCTCGCGGCGCGACCTTGCAGAGGAGGATGGATGAAGGGGATGAAGGCTTCCCGCGTGGGCCTCGGCGCCGCCGCGCTGGCGGTCCTCTTCGCCCTCGGCGCCTTCCTTCCCCGAGCCCGCTCGGAGGGAAGCGACGTGCCGGTGGTGAAGCTCGAGCCGCAGGATTTCTTACGGCGCGTGCCGGCCCAGGGGAATCTCCAGGCGGTGCGGGCGACCCCCATCACCGCGCCGGCAGGGGCGCGGGGACCGTTCCGTATCGGCTGGCTCGCCGTGGACGGCTCGCGGGTGAAGGCGGGGGAGGCGGTCATCCGCTTCGATCCCAGCGCTATCGAGAAGCAGCTCGTCGACGCCGAGGAGGATCTCCGCGAAACGCGACTGAGAATGGAAAAGGAGCGCATCGAAGGCCTCTCGGAGGTGCACAAGCTGGAGCGTGACGCGGCGATGGCCCGGATCGAGCTCGAGACCGCCCGCCGTTTCCAGAAGAAGGACGAGGCGATCTTCTCCCGCCACGACATCATCGAGTCCGAGATCGACCAGGATCTGGCCCAGGAGCGCGAGACCCACGCTCGGGCGACGCGGGGTACCCGCGCGCGTCTTTCGGGCACCGACACCGCCCTCCTGCAGATCAAGATCCGTCAGGCCGATGCCAAGATCCAGCAGGCCCGGCAGACTCTCCAGGCGTTGGCCGTCGTCGCGCCGCACGACGGTGTCCTGCTCCTGAAACGCGACTGGCGCGGCGAGTCCCTGCGGGTGGGCGACAGCGTCTGGAACAGCCAGCCGCTGGCCGAGATCCCGGACCTCTCGACGATGAAGGCGGAGGTCTACGTGCTGGAGGCCGACGCCGGCGGCCTCAAGCCCGGGAGACCGGCGACCGTGGTGGTGGAGTCGGCGCCGGAGGTGTCCTATCCGGCTCGCATCACCCGAGTCGACTCCCTGGCCAAGCCGCGCGTTCCGGGCTCGCCGGTGCAGTACTTCGCCGTCACCCTGGAGCTCCCTCGCACCGATCCCCGCGTGATGAAACCGGGCCAGCGGATCCGGGCGACGCTGCAGCTCGACGAACGCCGCAACGCCCTCCTGGCGCCGCGGCAGGCGGTTTTCGACCGCGAGGATCGTTCGGTGGTCTACCGGAAGGGCCGGCGTGGTTTCGAGCCGGTGGAGGTCAAGCTCGGCCCCGCCAGCCTGGGGCGCGTGGTCATCGAGTCGGGCCTCGCTGCCGGCGACGTACTGGCGCTGCGCGATCCCACGCGTCCGGCAGGAACGCCGGAGATCAAACCGGCCGCGCCGCCCCAGGCCTCTCCCGCCACCCGCTCCGGGCGGACGCGGAGGATGATCGTCATCCGATGACTCCCCGGGAGGCCTTCCGCTCGGCGCTCGACAGTCTCGCGGCGCACAAGCTGCGCTCGGCGCTGACCATGCTCGGCATGATTTTCGGCGTCGGCGCGGTGATCGCCATGATGTCCATCGGCGCCGGGGCCGAGCGCCAGGCCCTGGCGACGATCGAGCGGCTGGGGTTGCGCAACGTCCTGGTGCGCGCCAAGACCTTCAAGGACGACGAATTGGCGGAGATCCGCCAGACTTCGCTCGGCGTCTCGCAGCGCGACGCCGCGGCCATCGCCGAGGCCATCCCCGGCGTCGAGCTGGTGGCGCCGCGCATCCGCATCGATCCCTATAAAGTGCTCTCGCCGGCAGGCAAGGCGGACGGCACCGCGGTCTACGGCGTCACGCCGCGGCACGCCGAGCTGGCCAACCTGGCGCTGGCCGAAGGCCGCTTCCTCGACCGGCTGGACGAAAGCTCTCACGCCCAGGTCTGCGTCATCGGTCCGGCGGTGCGGCGGGACCTCTTCGGCTACGGTCCCGCCCTGGGCCGGCCGGTGAAGATCAACGACGTCTGGCTGGAAGTGGTCGGCGTGCTCAGCGCCGCCGACGCCAAGCCGCAAGCTGCCAAGACCGGTCCCGGCAAGGAGGCATCCGCCCCGGTCGCCTCGGCGTCACGCGAGATCTATCTGCCGCTCTCCACGGCCGACCGCAAGTTCGAGCATCCGGCCGCTCGCCTCGCCGCTGGACGAGATCGTCGTCCGGCTGAAGCCGGGAACGAGCGGCGAAGAGACCGCCTCGCTGCTGCGCGACCTCATCGACCGGCTGCACGGCGGGGCTTCCGACTACGAGCTGGTCGTTCCCGAGGCGCTGCTGGCGGAGAGCCGGCGCACCCAGCGGCTGTTCAACGTCGTGATGGGGGCCATCGCCGGCATCTCCCTGCTGGTCGGCGGCATCGGGATCATGAACATCATGCTCGCCACGGTGCTGGAGCGGACCCGGGAGATCGGCGTCCGCAGGGCCGTGGGTGCGCGCAGCAGCGACATACGGTTCCAGTTCATCGTCGAGTCCTTCGCCATCAGCCTCATCGGCGGCCTGGCCGGCATCGCGGCGGGCCTCGCCCTGGCCCGCGGCGTCGCCGCCTACGCCGGCTGGGAGACCATCGTCACCGGCGTCTCGATCCTTCTCTCGACCTGCGTCGCCATGGCGGTCGGCCTGGCCTCGGGAATCTACCCGGCGGCGCGTGCGGCGAGGCTGGACCCGATCGAGGCGCTGCGGTACGAGTGAAAGCTCGTTCCTGCCGCCGGGTGCCTCAGCCGTCAGTGCCAGGTGATGCTGAGAGAGCAGGCGCGACTAATGTCTAGCGTTCCATTCGAGAGGATCGGCAACTCGCACACATATGCCCGCCCGCGAGACGAATTTGATACAGTTTCATTTTAGTCCTCCTCGAATGCAGAAAGGTTAACACTGCTTTTGCTAGCTTTCCCCTTGCGTGCAGGCTGGCTCTCTTCTACGGGTGGCTCTTCAGGCCGTGCATTCCGAGAAACAATCAGAATGCCATCCAGGACCTCCCTGACTTCCGGATCGACCTGCTGCCGCGAAATGTAGCGCCCGAGGGTGTGATAGTCCGTTTTTCGCATGAGGTTAGGTAACCCGAGGCCCCTAAAGAAGTGATCGAAGAGAGGATCCAAGAATTCGTCAGAGACCTTGATATCGTGCGACCAAGGAGATCTCCCAAGCACAGTAAGAGCTCGTTCGATCTCCTCAATAGAGATTTCCATCTGTTGTTTCCAAGCCGCTCCAAAAAGAGGTCCGCCGCCGTTCAGCGCTCCTTCTCCTTCCGCCCACCTCAGCAGGACATCACGGCTGCAAAGGTAGTTCTCGATTTCCCGGCGGCGCCACTCTTTCTGCACCAAAATCGGTCGGGGTTCGAGAGGGCGTGTCAGACGGTCAAACAATGCAAACCCGCGAAGGTCTTGTCGAGCTTCTCGTAGCCCATTGAAGTGTTCCTGCGCCTTGCGCGGCTGATTCTCCACGTAGTGCACGAACGGCCGCTCGAGCATCTCCTCCGCCGGATGGCCCAGAACCCGGGCAAACGCTCGCAGAATCGCCAGATCAGTCGAGCCTTCCAGGTAGAGAACCCAGCCTGTCTGCTCGGCCTGATAGTATTGGTCAAAGCCGATGTCCTTGAGAGATTTCAGGAGTTGACTGCCACGGTCATCGATGCGATGAGGTCTTCCCAGGAAGGCAACGACGACATCTCGATCGGCAGCCTCGTTCAGAATCACTTCGGAATGGCTGGCAATCACCACTTGGCTGCCGGTGTCGTGCGCTGCGTCGCTGAGGACCTGGTAGATCTGCCGCTGCCTGAGAATCTCGAGATGGGCATCCGGCTGATCGATCAGGAGAACGGACCGCGGATTCAAGCTGAGATGAGCCAGGATGAGCAGCGTTTGCTGAAGGCCGCGTCCGGAGGCGGCGATGTCCAGACGTATTCCGGAAGGGTCCACGTAACCCATGGTAATCTCGCCCCGTTCCGGAACGTAACGCGGCTCGTCGAGCTGGACCTTGAACAGGGCGTGCATGCGGTCCCGCAGCCTGGCCCAATTTTGATCGCCATTTCGTGTCAAGATTTCATAGCAGAGATTGCGCAGCACTTCTGCCGTTCTTCCTTCCCCTAGGAGGACATTGATTGCTCCTGGGTCGAGCCGATATTCGTTAGCGGCTAGTCCGGACATTGGCGGAAGAAACGCGATTCTATCCAAGCCAGCCTCAAGAGGGATAGCCCAACGCTTTGGGTTCCGCTCATCTGCCAGCCGAAGCGGTCTACAATAGAAAGATTCCTCGTTGGCATAGTCAAACTCTAGTCCGCAGGTCCAGGATTCTCCTTCTGTTACTCCCTCGACAATGATGTCGATCCGGACGTTCTGAGTCTCGCTCTTTCCGTTTATACGATGGGTGTCACGGACATGGAGTCCTCGCCATAACAGGTTGGCGTTGGGGACCGGAAGAGCGATTAGATCGCGGCGGTTGATAGTGACACCAGGTCTCTTTTCCGGAGGTTCGCTACCGCGCTTCTCCCTCCAGCGCCGCAGGCCCAAGTCCCAAAGAGCCAAGGCCTGGAGAGCGGTGGTTTTTCCAGAGTTGTTGGGTCCAATGAAGACAACAGGGTTGCCAAGCTCGATCGTTACATCAGTGAAGCGCTTGAAGTTACGAATTGCGATCTTGGTCAGCAAGGCGGCCCCTCCGGAGAACGCGGTTCAGGGTATTCTATGGCCATCCGCATCTCTCTGCGAGGGCTCTCTACCATCTTCTATACCCTTAGGACCTTAACCCATCTAGAAAGAGGCGCTTACGGCTCTCTCCGAGGGGCGGACCGAACCTTCTTGCAGACCCGGTCCAGCAGGCCGTGGTAGATTCCCCATCGCAGTAAAACCCGCGAAGGAGGAATCTGCCATGCGTAGGACGTTTCGTTTCGGTCTGGCGCTCGCCCTGGCTGCCCTGGCTGCCCTGGCTGCACAACCGGCGGCGGCGCAGCAGGATTTTTCGAAGGTCGAGATCAAGGTGGTGCCCGTCTCCGGCAACATCTACATGCTGGAGGGCTCGGGCGGCAACATCGGCGTGTCGGCGGGGAGCGACGGCATCCTGATCGTCGACGATCAATACGCTCCGCTGGCGGAGAAGATCCGCGCCGCCTTGAAGGGGATCAATCCCGGCAAGCTCAAGTTCGTCCTCAACACCCACTATCACGGCGACCACACGGGCGGCAACGCCGCCTTCGGGCCCGAGGCCCCCATCATCGCTCAGGAGAACGTCCGCAAGCGCCTGGCGCAGGGCGTGACGGTCCGCGGCAACCAGGTTCCGCCCTCCCCTCCGGAGGCCCTGCCGGTGATCACCTTCGAGACCGCGGTCTCCGTCCACTTCAACGGCGAGGAGATCCAGGCCATCCACTTCCCCCACGGCCATACGGACGGCGACAGCGTCATCTTCTTCACCAAGTCCAACGTGGTGCACATGGGTGACGATTTTTTCGCCGGCCGATTCCCCTTCGTGGACCTGGAGAACGGCGGCAGCGTGCAGGGTCTCATCGAGAACGTGGCCAAGGTGCTGGCGCGGATTCCGGCTGACGCCAAGGTCATCCCCGGCCATGGACCGGTCTCGACCGTGGAAAACCTGAAGACCTACCACCGCATGCTGATGGAGACCACCGACGCCGTCCGCAAAGGAATCGCTGCCGGCAAGAGTCTCGAACAGCTTCAGGCCGCTGGAGTGCCCGAAGAGTGGAAGGACTGGGGCGGCGGCTTCATCAAGACCAACGCCTGGGTCGCCACCATCCACGGCAGCCTGGAAGCCGCCAAGAAGAACCCGGGGGGATCGACGCATCATTAGCAGGGTGCTGCGTTATGATCGGATCATGAAGACTGCCGTCGTCCACCTTCCGGAGGAGCTCAAGGCCGACCTCGAGCGCGTGGCCCAAAATGAGGGTCGGACCGAAGAGGATGTGATCCTCGAAGGGGTGCGGCACGTGGTCGAAGTGCACGCCTCCCCGCCTCCTCCTCGAATCCCCCTGTTTTCGAGTGGTGATCCGACTCTAGCTGAACGGACGGACGATCTCCTCAAGCGACGACGGTCTGTATCCCGCGGCGGCGGTTCGCCGTACCGCGACGATGAAGTGCCGTAGCGCCGCAGCGTTCTATATCCGCAGACGGCGAGCCACCGTAGCGCTACGGCGGTTTGTATCTGCAGACAGCGACCCGCCGTAGCGCGACGTCTTAGCTGTATCCCGCGGCGACGGCTTGCCGTTCCTCCACGAGGAATCGCCGTACCGCGACGGTCGTTCATATCCGCGTACGACGCGCCGACAGACCGCGACGGCGGCTTGTATCCGGCGGCAGCCCTTTGCCGTAGCTCGACAGCGAGCCGTTGTACCGCGACGGCGTCTTGTCTCCGTTGGCGACGAGCCGCCGTACCGCGACGGCGGTCTGTACCCGCGGCGACGGACAGCCGTAACGCGACGGTGAAGCGCGGTATCGGTACGACGGTTTATCTCCGAGTACGGCGAGTCGGCGTACCTCGACGGTCTCGCATTTCCGCCTACGACGGACCGCCGTAGCGCGACGGCGCTGCGCTTCCGGTGTACGACGCCTCGCCGTAGCAGGATACAGGTCGTCGTCTGCGGATACAGACCGTTGTCGCAGTACGACGGCTCGTCGTACGCGGAAGCAGCATGTCGTCGCGCTAGGGCGGTTCGTCGTAGAGGTACGGCAAACCGTCGCCACGGGATACAGATCGTCGTACCTCTACGGCGGTTCGTCGTAGGCGGATACAGACTGCCTTCCCGTTACGGCAACTCGTCGCACGCGGATACGAGACGCTGTCCCGCTACAAGGAGGCGGCCTCGCGGTACAACAAACCGCCGTCGCGAGATACAGAGCAGCTTCGCGGTACGATGGCCCGTCGCGGGCGGATACAGCTCGTCGTACCGCGACGAGGAGCGGGAGCTCTGCTACGGCGCCGGAGCCCCCTTCACCGCGTCCACGAAAGCCTTGGCGTTCTCCACGGGTGTCATCGGCAGGATACCGTGCCCGAGATTGACGACGTGGCCGCCGCCTTGGCCGGCCGCGACGAGGGCGGCCGCGCGGCGCTCGATCTCGGGGATCGGCGCGAGCAGCGCCGCGGGATCGAGATTGCCTTGAAGGACCCTCGGGCCCACAATCCGCCGCACGTCGCCGAGCGGCTGCCGCCAGTCGACCGACAGCACGTCCACCTCCAACTCCTGCAGCGCCGGCAGCAGATGGGAGCCGCCGTTGATGTAATAGATCAGCGGCGTCTGATCCTTGAGTTGGCCCTTGAGGGCGGCCACGATCTTGCGTAGCGGCGGCAAGGCGAGGCTGCGCCAGCGGTCGAGGTCGAGGAGACCGCCCCAGGTGTCGAAGAGCTGCAGGGCCTGCGCGCCGGCCGCCACCTGGCCCCGGAGATAGGCGATCGACGTGTCGGCCACCCGATCGAGGAGCAGGGCGAGGCCCTCGGGATCGCCGTAGCTCCAGGCGAGGAGGTGCTCGAAGTGCTTCGAGCCGCCGCCTTCGACGAGATAGGCCGCGAGCGTCCAGGGTGTGCCGCCGAAACCGAGCACGGGCACCTTGCCGTCCAGCTCGCGGCGCACCAGGCGCATGGCGTCGAAGACGTAGCCGAGGCTCTCCTCGACCTCGGGCGAGCGCAGGCGGGCCACGTCCTCGCGCGTGCGCACAGGGTGCGGAAACGAGGGGCCGTCGCCCTTGGCGAATACCAGCTCGGCGCCCATCGCCTCCAGGGGCAGCAGGATGTCGGCGAACAGGATGGCGGCGTCGACGCCCAGGATCTCCACCGGCTGGAGCGTCACCTCCGCCGCCAGCTCGGGCGTCTTGCACAGGGTAAGGAAGTCCGCCTTCTCGCGGACCGCCCGGTACTCCGGCAGATAGCGGCCGGCCTGGCGCATGATCCACACCGGCCGGCGCTCGGTGGCCTCGCCGCGGCAGGTGCGCAGGAAGAGGTCGTTCACGCGCGGCAGGATAGCACCCCTCACCTCCCCGGCCCTCCTCTCTCCCGCCCCCTCCCTTCCCACCACACCGGGAGAGGAGGAGACAGCAAGAAGAGTCTGTTTAAGCCCCCTCCCGGTGTGGTGGGAAGGGAGGGGGCGGAGAGGGACTCGTCAAAGTCGGCCGGAGCGCCTCTTCTGTAGGGGCGCCCTGTGTGGGCGCCGGGGGAGGCGGCCACGTAGGGCCGCCCCTACATGGAATTCTCCCGATCTGTGGACTTTGACGGGGCCCTGGGGCGGGAGAGGAGGGGGTTGGGGAGTGAGGGTCCGGCTGGAGTACACTGGTCCGATGCTACGACTGGTCGTCTATGCGCCGGATGGCGTCCGGCGTTTTCCCATCCATAGAGGCGAGCTGATCATCGGCAGCTTGCCCGAGTGCGACATCTGCCTGCCGTACACGGGGGTGGCCCAGCGTCACGCGCGGATCGTCTACGACGGCCGGGAGCTGAAAATCGAGGATCTCGGCACTCGCAAAGGCCTGCTGGTGAGCGGACGCAAGGTGCGGGAGGCCTCTCTGCAGGTGCTCGACGAGATCCGGCTCGGCGGCGTGACTCTGCTGGTCGAGGACGTCGTCCCGGCGCCTGAAAAGGTGCCGGTGCTGCCAGCCCGGGTGCCGGCAGATGGTCAGCCGCGGATCACCTCACACCGCATGATCGAGCACCTCAACCGGATCAGCGAATGGGTGCTCGCCGACACCGAGAGCCGTGTCACCTCCGAGGCCCTGGTCAGCGACGTGCTGGCGGACTTCGGCGGCGGCGCCCTCTTCCTGCTGGCGGGAGAGCGGGAGGGCGCCAGCCTGAAGCTGGTCGTGACGACCGATCCGGCCTGGCTGGCGAGCGGCGAGCGGCTGGTAGAGCAGCTCCTCCGCCATCGCGAGACGACCCGCAGCCCGGAGCGGCAGGGCCTGTTCCGCGGCGAGCTCGGGGAGGCGTCGGCGTCGATCTTCTATCAATCTTTCGTGGCGCTCGACCGCGACTACACGCTGCTCGCCGCGTTCCCGAGGTTCAATCCGGAGGCCTGGTCGCCTGCCGCCTCGTTGAGCACTCTCGGGCACCTGGTGGTGCTGGGGCTGATCCATCACGTGGGCTCCTACGAGCCGATCCTGCCGGGCCACGCGGGGCAGCAGGACCTCACCCTGGACCCCAACTTGATCCTCGGCGAGTCACAGGCCATGAAGCAGACCGTGGAGCAGCTCCGCGGCGCCGTCGATCCCCCGGTCCACGTGCTGCTCTGCGGCGAGCCGGGCGTCGGAATGGAGATGCTGGCCCGCTCGCTCCACCTCTCCGGACCCCGCCGCAACGGGCCGTTCGTGGCCACGACCTGTGCCGGCGCCAAGCCGCAGCAGCTCGAGGCCGACCTGTTCGGCGCCGAGATACCCGGTAAGGGAGGCTCCGGTGCGGCGCGAGGGCAAGCTCCTGCTGGCCCACGGCGGAACCCTCTTTCTCGACGAGATCGAGCAGCTTTCCATGGAGCTCCAGGCGCGCCTGGTGCGCTTCCTGCGCTCCGGGCAGGTGGAGCCAGCCGGCAGCAACGAGGCCCACAAGGTGGAGGTGCGGCTGGTGGTAGGAAGCCGTGCGCCGCTGGACTCGGCGGTGGCCCGCGATCTCTTCCGGGTGGATCTCGCCTATCGGCTCTCCCAGGTCACCATCCTGGTACCGCCCCTGCGGGAGCGGCGCGAGGACCTGCCGCTGCTGATCCAGTCCTACGTCAACCGGTTCTGCCATGAGACCGGCAAGCGCCTCCAGGGAATCACGGTCAAGGCGATGTCGGCGCTCCTCAGCTACGACTATCCCGGCAACCTGGCGGAGCTGGAGAACACGGCGCGGCAGCTCGTCTACACGGCACCGCTGGGTCGGCCGGTGGACGTCAACATGCTCCCCGAGCGCGTCCGCAATGGACCTCTCACCGCCACCACCCGGGTCGACGCCGGCTCCGACCTCGAGCTGGATCGCCTGGTGGGCAACGCCGAGCAGGCAGCCATCCGCGAGGCTCTGCGCCGCACCAACGGCAACAAGTCCCAGGCCTCCCGACTGCTCGGCCTGTCACGCAACGGCCTGGCGATCAAGATAGAGCGCTACGGGCTCAAGGGGTAAGCCCTCACTACCCTCCCTTTGAGCCTGTGAATTTATCGGAGCGGGCGTGCCCTCCAAAGCCCTCACCACCCCGGCCCTCCTCTCCCAGAGGGAGAGGAGGGAGAAGAGAGATGCACGTTTTTCTTGCCTTTCTCCCCTCTCTCCCTTTGGGAGAGATCCTCATGCCGCTTCGCGGCACCACAAAATGGGGTGAAAATGAGCCGCAAGGGCGGCTATTTTCAGAACAGAGGGGCCGGGGGAGTGAGGGCTTCGGAGGGCAGATCGCCGGACAATTCTCAGGCTCTTGGGGAGAGAAGGACTATTCTGTCGCCACGGCGACGATCAGCCGCACCAGCGATTCCACGTCCCGCAAATCCGCGACCTCGACAGGAGAGTGGGAGTAGCGGCCCGGCCAGGAGAAGGGAAGCATGGCCGCGCCGTTCGCCAGGAACGGCATGCCGTCGGTCGCGCCTCCCGTGAAGCCGACCTGCACCGGGATGCCGTGGCGCTCAGCCACGCCCAGGAAACGGTCGATCAGCTCCCGCGGCGCGAAGTAGCCGTTGTCCATGGCGCGCAGCACCGCTCCCCGGCCGAGGAGGGCGCCGGCGAACCGCTGCGACTCGATGGGCGAATCGGCGGAGACGAAGGTGTCCACCGGGTGAACCTCCGCCAAGTCCCGCATCCGCTCGGCGAGCAGCCGGGCGCCGTGGAGCCCCACCTCTTCCTCGACCGACCAGGCGAAGGTGACGCGCCGGCGCAGCTTCGCCGGATCGATCCGCCGCAGGGCGAGCAACAGGGCGGTCGATCCCACCCGGTCGTCGAAGCCGCGGGCCAGCACCCGGTGGCGGCCGATCCGCAGCATGCGCTTCGGCATGGTGACGGTGCTCCCGGCGTGCACGCCCAGGGCCTCGGCTTCGCGGGCGGAGGTGATGCCGAGGTAGACCGTGAGGGGAGTGGAGCGCGCCGCCCGCTCGGAGATCCGCCAGTCTTCGCGAGGCTCGAAGACCGCCGGGACCGCGCCGCGGTCGCCGTGGACCAGGGCAGCCTGCGCCTCCCAGACGGCAGGGATCAATCCACCCCGGTTCTGCAGGCGGAGGCGGCCGTCCGGCAGCACCTCCTCGACGCGGAAGCCGACCTCGTCCAGGTGGGCGACGAAGAGCAGCGGCCGGTCTCC
Source organism: Thermoanaerobaculaceae bacterium (assembly GCA_963778565.1). Lineage (GTDB taxonomy): Bacteria > Acidobacteriota > Thermoanaerobaculia > Multivoradales > UBA5704 > DATARR01. The sequence continues at coordinate 419,699 of CAVZUZ010000013.1, forward strand.
ACTGCCCAGGGTGACGATCACGTTCCCTCTGTCGTCGACCTCGGGCTTCGCCCAGGCCGGCAGGTTGCGGAGGACCTCCTCGCGGACCGGCCCTTCGGCTTCGCTGACGCCGTAGCGGGAGACCAGCGAGGCGAGGAGCTTCGACTCCTCCTCGTGCCCCTCGCCCGTTTCGGCGATCTCCGGCGGGGCCGGCAGCGGCGGCCCTTCTACTGCCGTCGACCGCCTACCGCCAAGGATGTGCAGGAGCGTATCGGACAGCGCCGCCGCATCGTTCATGGAGATCGTCTCGACGGGAGTCCCGGGATACCGCGCCGGGAGACCGAGGTATCCCACCCGTGCACTGCCCCAATCCATCGCGCCGGCCGAGGTGTTGCCGGGTGCCAGGTGGGGTGCCGGGGTCACCGCCTTCAGGTCCGCCCGTAATTGTCCGGCGCCGATCGGGCCTGTTCCTGGCACGGGAATGGGCTTCGGCACGGGTGGTCCGTCCTCAGCTGCCTCCCAACCGAAGCCGCGATCCAGGAGGATCACCTCCGCGAAGGGTCCCTGGGTGCGCGCCACGTGCAGGAGACCGGCGCGGTTGAGCCCGTCGTGCATCGTCCAGGCGAACAGCACGGTGCCGGATCCCGGCGCTGCCACATAGCGCCGTGCCGCGTCGGCGGCAGCCGTGCAGGCCGCCTTGATGGCGGCGGAGGGTCCCGCGACGAGGCCGCCCGCCAGCCGGGCCGGCCGGCGGATCAGCGCCACCGGGTCCATCAGGCGAATCCCCAACTCCGCCACCTCGGTCGCCGTTTCAGCGCCGGCGTCGACGTAGAGGTCCTCCTCCGAGAAAGGCCGCTCCCGGATCGGGGTGACTCCCTGCTGCAGATGGACCGAGGGGAGCACCACGGCGCCGGCACGCCAGCCCCGGGCGCCGCCGATCACGACCATGTTTCCTTCATGGGATTGCGTCCACAGCGCTCCGGTGAGGTCGTTGCCGGCCGGCACCACCCGCAGGTAGCCGTCGTCGCGGATGCCGCTGACCACGAAACCGGGCTCGCCCAGCGCGCACGCCACGAGCCGCCGCGGCTCCCCGGAGCCGGCGGTGAGCACGACGTTGCCGAGGGCGTCCCGCGACGCGGGCAGGCCCTTCAAGCGGCCGAGGATGTACTCGGCCGCCGGCTCCTCGCGCCCGGAGACGGAGACGACCTGGAGAGAGGCTTCGATCTCCTCGGCGAGGGTGGCGGCGCGAAGGAGGGAGGGAGCGAGCAGTATGAGGAAGACAGAGCTGGCCAAGAGGGCGCGGCGGTACATGGGTCGGGATTCTAGCGTCTAGCGGAGCGCCGGCAGGAGAACCTGAAAGACCGCGCCGCCTTGGGGCCGGTTGGCGGCCGAGACCGTCCCGCCATAGCCACCGATGATCGTCTTGACGATGGCGAGGCCGAGGCCGGTGTACGGCATCCAGGGCTGAGCCGGCAGTGGTAGACTCGGTCCTGGAGTTGCTCTTCAGCAGGTCGTCATGATCTCATTCGGCAACCTGTTGGAGAAAAGGATGGCACGTATGACCGCGATTCCTCTCCAGCGCGAGATCCGCTATCCGGAATCCGACGGTAAGCCCATGGCGGAGACCGATCTCCACCGGGACGAGATGTACGACCTGATCAAGGCGTTGGACCGCCGGTACCGGAAGGTATCGGACATCTACGTCAGCGGTAACCTCTTCCTGTATTACGCAAAGGGTGACCCCCGGGCCGTGGTCGCTCCGGACGTGTTCCTTGTCAAGGGTGTGGCGAAGAGATCACGGCGGATCTACAAGCTCTGGGAAGAAGGGCGTGCCCCTGCTCTGGTCATCGAGCTGACCTCCGGGAAGCTCTCAGGACGAAGATCTCTTCAAGAAAAAGCTTTGCTACGAGCGGCTGGGAGTGGAGGAATACTTCCTCCACGATCCCTACCAGGACTATCTCGATCCCTCCCTTCAGGGTTTCCGCCTGGTGAACGGACGCTATCATCGGATTGCGCCGGAAGCGGACGGCTCGCTACGAAGCCTCACGACGGACCTGCTGCTGCGCACTGAAGGCATGAAGCTGCGCCTCGTCGACATCGCCACGGGCGAGCCGCTGCCGTGGGATGAGGAGCGGGATGCGCAGCTCGAACAGGAAAGGGCTACCCGCAGAGTCTTGGAGCAAGAGCTGGAGCGGCTGCGGCGCGAGCGCCGAAGTCCTGCCTAGGGCTCCGCCGCCGACCACGCGGCGGTGTCTCCGGACTCGAAGCCGTCACGGAAGAACACCCCGGAGGCCCATAGGATGCCGCCCAGGAGATGCTGGGCGAACGAAGCCTGGCCGTAGGTCTCGGAGCGGTGGCCCATGTTGGTGTACCAGGCCCGACCGCCGTCGACGGCGTGACACCAGGCGATGGGGTGGTCGCCCATGGCCCCGGTGCCGGGGCTGTAGCTCGATTCGTCGATGGCGAGGAGCACGTCGACGGCGGCGCGGGGATTGGCCTGGAAGTTGTACCACTCGTCGGTAAAGGAGAAGCTCATCGGGTAGTGCTGGGTGGAGGGGTGGGAAGCGTCCTCGACCAGGAGCGTGGCTGCCTGGATCGCCGGGTGGCTCAGGAACCACGCTCCTCCCCCCAGCAGCTCGCCGTAGAAGGGCCAGGCGTGCTCGGTGTCGGCCGCCGAGTGGATCCCCATCCAGCCGCCTCCGCCGCGGACGTAGGTCTCGAGAGCGGCCTGCTGGCTGGCGTCGAGCACCTCGCCGGTCGTGTTGAGGAAGATCACCGCCCGATAGACGCCGAGGCCCTGGGAGGTGAAGAGCGCGGCGTTCTCGCTGGCGTCGACGGCGAAGCCATGGGCCGCTCCCAGCGCCTGAATCAGCGCGATGCCATTTGGAATCGAGTCGTGGCGGAAGCCGGAGGTCTTGCTGAAGACCAGGACCCGGAAGTCCTGAGCCGCCGCGGGGACCGCCGCCAGGGCTCCCAGTGCGAGGGCGAGAAACAGGCGCGCCGCCATGATCACGGATTGTAGCGCGGCAGGGTCTACCCTCCGAAGCCCTCACTCCCCCGGCCCCTCTCTCCCAGAGGGAGAGGAGGGAGAAAACAAAAAGTACGTCTCTTTTTCTCCCCTCTCTCCCTTTGGGAGAGAGGGGCCGGGGGAGTGAGGGCTTCGAACCCATCCTCTTATACACATCTCGGCGCTGGGGGATCGCGACGCCGAAGGTGCGCGCAGATCGGAACGGCCTTTGCCGCCTCGGAGACGACCCGCCGTTGTGCGCCTCCGAACCGTTAACGCACACCGTCTGGGTCGTCTCTACGGAACCTTGGAGACGCCGCCAGAGATAGAGGTTACGGAGGCGTTGGAGACTTCGTTTCTCAATGCCCCCAATCGTCATCCTTTGCCATCGCGACACGGTACCGTAGAGACGTCCCAGACGGTCTACGACACCCTTCTCAGGCCACGGGGACGGCGGGGCGTCTCCGAAGCGGCGATGTCGCTCCGGTTCTCCATGACCTCCGGCGTCGCGATCCCAGCGCTGAGATGTGTATAAGAGGATGGACGGAAACCAAGGACACAAAGGACGGCAAGGACTTCAAGGACGAGGAGCATCGTTCACCTCGGGTCCTTGGCGTCCTTGCTGTCCTTTTCGTCCTTGAAGCACATCTACCATCGCATATGATCGCCGCCGCCTGAGCCACCCGACCCAGAGGAGGAACCGATGCTCGTCTCCCGGCCGTTTTTTCTCGCCCTGATCGCCCTTTGTCTCGCGGTTCCCGCCATGGCGGACGCCGCGAAGGACGAAACGAAAACCCTGGCCGAAACGGTGGCTGGGATGGAGAAGATCCCGGGCCTGTTCACCTTCTACCGCGCGCCAGGCAAGCTCTACCTGGAGGTTCCGCCGGAGCTGGTGGGCGCTCCCCTGGGGTTTTCCGCCGTGCGGGCGCACGCGGCCGGAGACTGGCTGCCGCGGGGAGGGGATCTGGACGTCGCCGTCGTCGCCTGGGAAAAGGCCGGCGACCGGCTGATCCTGTCGAAGAAGAACCTCAATTTCCGCGCCGCCGAGGGCTCGCCCATGCACACGGCCGTCGCCGAGACCTATCCCGACTCGCCGGTCTTCCTGGGCGATCGGATGCAGGTGCGGGGAGGCGCGCTGCTGTTGGATGCCCAGAGCTTCTTCGGCGAGGATCTGGCCGCTCTGCTGCCCCCCAACGCGGGTTACTCGACCGGCCCGAAAGAGGCGACGCTCGTCTCTCTGAAGTCCTTTCCGGACAACGTGGTGGCCCGGGTTTCCTATCGCTTCCGCCGCAATGAGCGGGCGGCGGGGGAGGGCGAGCAGCAGAGGGGCTTCGGCCGGTTCCGGCCCGCCCGGCTCGCCGACCCCCGCTTCCTCGAGATGCTGGTGGACTACAACTTCTTCCGGCTGCCGGCGGACGACGGCTACCGCCCTCGCCATGCCGACGAGAGGATCGGCGTCTTCGACCTTCCCCACAAGGACTACACGGACGTGGACCAGCGGGAGACGGCCTTCCGCCACGTCGCCATGCGGTGGGACGTGCGGCCGTCCAACCCCGCCCAGCCGGTGTCGCCGGCCGTCGAGCCCATCACTTTCTATGTGGACAGCTCCGTGCCGGCGGAGTGGCGGCCGCTCCTTCACGAGTCAGCCCTGTGGTGGAACCGCTCCTTCGAGAAGGTCGGCATCAGCGGCGCCGTGCGCATTCTCGACCGGCCCGACGACCCGAGCTGGGACCCGGCGGACATCCACCACTCGATGATCTTCTGGAACTTGACCGACGATCTGATGTTCTCGGGAATGGCGGGGCCCAGCCTCTTCGATCCCCGCACCGGCAAGGTGCTCAAGGCGAACGTCTATCTGAACGGCGAATTTCCGTCCTTCACCCTGCACCGGTACCTGGTCTACTCCTGGTGGCGGGCTCCGGAGCCGGGCGCGGAAGCGGCGCAGCGCTTGATCCCGGCGGAGCTGCGGTCGTTGCGGGCCCGCCCGGGCTTCTGCGACCGCTCAGCCTCCTTTTCCAGCCAGATCGCCTTCGCCCGGCTGGTGCTGCAGTCGCGAGGCATCCTGAAGCCGGGAACGCCCGAGGCGGAGCGCTTCGCCCGCGAGGCCTTCATGGAGCTGGTGGCCCACGAAGTCGGGCACGCGCTCGGCTTCCCGCACAACTGGAAGGCGAGCCTGGTGGCGAGCCCGGAGGCGGTGGCTTCGGGCAAGCTCACCGGCCGCGCCGCGACAGGGGCTTTCTCCACCTCGGTCATGGACTACTCGCCGATCTATCTGGCGCCCAGGGGTGCGCCGCAGGGGGATTACTTCCTGAAGGAGGTCGGGCCGTACGACGAGCTGGCCGTCGAATACCTCTATCGTCCCTTGCGTGCCGAGGAAGAAGAGCGGGCCCTCGACGCCGTCGCCGCCAGGGCCGAGGTCGAGCCCGGGCTGATCTACGACGGCGGCGAGCTCAACGACATCGACCCGACGACCAACGCCGACGACTTCTCGAGCGACCCCCTCTCCTTCGCCGACACCCGCCTGACGATTCTCCGCGAAGAGGTCCTGCCACGCCTTCCCGAGCTGGTCCTCGGCGAGGGGCACGACTTCAACCTGCTGCGGCAGGCGCTCGACTCCGCCATCTTCTCCGTCGCCATGGACTACGTCGACATGACGGCCCGCCAGGTGGGCGGCCAGATCCTCCTGCGCCGCGTGGCCAACTCCCCGGCGGCCCCCAAGGGCGGCGCGAAGCCGATCACGCCCGTCTCTCCCGAGGTCCAGCGCCGGGCCTTGCAGGTGCTCGACCGCCAGGTCTTTGCCGACGGCGCTTTCGCCTTCCCTCCCGAGACGCTGGCGGTGCTCAAGGCCGACCTGCTGGCGGATTGGAACTATCCCTGGCGCTATGCCTCGGACTACAACGTTTCGACGCGCATCGCCGGGCTCTACGACGCGGCCCTCGCGACCCTGTTTCAGCCCGCTCGCCTCGCCCGCGTGCTGGACAACGAGCGCCGGACGGCGAAAGATCCGTTGACCTTGCCGGAGATGTTCGGTCACCTGGAGCAGACCGCCTTCGAGACCTCCGGTCCCACCCTTTCCCAGGACCGTCGAGCTCTGCAGCGAGTCCTCGTGACGCATCTGGTGAAGCTGGCGGTCACCCCCGAAAAGGGAACACCCGCCGAGGCCTCCCAGGTGGCGGCGGCGACCCTGCGCTCCATCGGCCGGCGGCTAGAAGCCCGATCGAGCGGCAAGCTCGACGGCTATACGCTGGCCCACTATCAAGACCTCGCGGCGAAGATCCGGCGGACCCTGGAAGCGGGGACGGAGCTGCCGGCGGGGAGCTGATCCTGGACCGCCCCTTTCGGCGTCTCGTGCTCATTGAAAAACCGGGGGATATACTGCGCCGGCGACCGACAAAACAGACGGAGGGAAATCGGGCACTGCTCAGGGCACCGCGAGCGACCACGCCCCGAAGTTGCCGCTTTCGAGGCCGTCCGCGAACAGGATGTGCGCCGAGAGCTGCACGCCGGTGATGCTTATGCCGAAGCGGGCCTCGGCCCGTTCGAGGCTGGTGACGTACGACTGCAGGGGCGGCTGGTGGAAGGCACCTGTCCGGGTCCCCAGGCCCAGGGAGAGGTAGCCGAAGAAGGGGCCCGTCCAGTCGACCTGGCGCCTCTGGGCCTCCAAGCCCAAGGCGAAGGGAGGCACGGACACGAATTGTGCCTGCTCGTCGAAATGCAGGCTGGTTCCCTGGCCCATCGGGAAGGTCGGGGGAGGCGATCCGCAGGCGAAAGCCTGGTGCACCTGACCGCTGTCGCGCCAGACCAGGAGGGTCGAGCCGCCGTCGAAGATGCCGCCGCGCAGGCTGCTCACGCCCCAGCTCGACGGCAACGCCTCCCGGTGGTCCGCCGCCGTCCAGGTGACGTACCGGCTGTAGAAGGTGGGCTGGCCGGGAAGCGAGGTCAGCGGATCGGTGGTCGAGGCCTGGAGATGGACTAAGGCGTCGCCGTGCGCCAGGTTTTCCGCCGGCTCCGCCATCGCGTATTCCCCCCAGAGCGCGTTGTCGAAGCCCACGGCGCCGCCGGCGCCGAAGTAGCCCGGCTGGCCGGGCAGCGCCGCGGTGCACTTGGTCACCACGTCGACCGTGACGTAGCCCCGCGCCACCCCGTCACCCTGGTTGGAGCCGGCGCAGAGCCCGCCGAACAGTTGCGAGGGCGCGCCGGTGTGGGCGGCGCCGAGGGCCGCGAGGGTCTGGGCGGAGAGTGGCGGCGGCGGCAACTGTCCCGCACAGCCGGGGAGCGGGGAGGGGCCGCTCGCCGGCAGTTGGCCCGTCGCGAAGATCTCCCGCAGATCGACGACGCGGGAACCGAAGCCCGGAAGGTAGAGGTCGAAGCCCAGCGTCGGCACCGAGAGGTCGGTCCAGAGCACCACCCGCGCCTGGACCGGCGCCGGCGAGCCGTTGCGGACGGCAAAGGCGGTCCGGAGGCCCATCGGGTTTGCCGCCTCGGCCTCGAAGTAAGGCAGCAGCAGGGAGGCGCCCGGCGCCGCGTCGGCGGCGCCGATCAGGCCGGTCCCCGTCCCCTGGATCGCGCTCATCCCGGTGCTCACGACCCCGCTCCTCCGCAGAGCCGTCACATGGGCCTGCTTGTCCGGATCGAAGGAGCTGCCGTTCGAGGTGTCGAGATCGAGCCGCAGCGAGCTCGCGCTTCCGCCGATAAGAGCTCTCTGCGTCTCCCGCGGGAACGTATCCGGCGGAAGGGCCGTGGGGAGACCCTCCTCGCTGAGCGTGGAGATCTCGCTCGCTTCCAGGGGGAACGTGGCGGGAGGCGACGCGCAGTTGAAGGCGGAGACGGCATGGCCGCTGTCCCGCCAGACCAGGACCTCGGCCGAGCCGTCGGTGTCGACCAAGGCGTCGAGGGGCGCGTTCCACCGCGCGGGGAGCCGCTCCCGGTTGTCCGCCGCCGAACCTCCTGTGTAGCGCCCATAGAAGGTATAGCTGCCGGGGGTGCTGGTGCCGGGATGGGTGGCCGAGGCTTCGAGGTGGACGAGCGTGTCGGCCTGGGCCCAGTTCATCGCCGTATCTGCCATGAGCCAGCTGCCCCAGAGGACGTTGCGGTTGCTGGCGGTTCCCTGGCCCCCGGCGGCGAAATAGCCGGCGTCGGAAGGGTAGAAAAGATTGCAACGGTTGACGGCGTCGATGGTGAGATAGCCGACCAGGTTGGCCGTGGGCGCTCCGGCGCACAGGCCGGTCAGCGGTGAAGCGTTGCCGCGGAGCGAGGCCTGGAGGTGCGCGCGGGTGGCGGCGGACAGCGCCGGAGACGAGTAGGCGGGCGGCTGCCCGACGTTGGTGCTGCAACTGCCGCCGAAGTTGTTGTGAGGTCCGGAAAGGGGGCCCCGGGGGCTGAGGAGATTCGACGGCCCGGTCCGCGGGAGAAGGCCGTTGACCAGCATGTCCCGCAGGCTGATCGCCTGGGTGTCGAAACCGGTGAGGTAGACGTCGAAGTTGAGGAGGGGGACCGACAGGTTGGACCAGAGGGTGACATGCGCCACCACCGAGGCGGAATCGGCATTGCGGAGGTAGAAGATCGTGTTGAGGCCGTTGAAGTTTTCCGGATCGAGCTCGAAATAGGGGAGCAGGAGGGTGGCGGCGGGAACGTCGTCGAGGGTGCCGATGACGGCCGCGGCCCTGCCGGTGAAGCCAACGAGGGCGAACAAGAAGAGGGCGATGATGTAGCGGTGGTGCACGGTCTGGTCTCCAGGGGTTGACCGGATCATTATACAACGAGCGCGCGAAACCACCTTGAACGTGTTCAAGAACCATTGACAGAATCCGTGCCAGGAGTATTCTCTAGTTGAACGTGTTCAACTAGAATGCTCCTCTCATTGGAGGGCTCGATGGCCGACGACGCCGCTTCCCCGGACCCGAAAAAGCGCCGCAAGGGCGAGCAGACCCGAGCCCAGATCCTCGAGACCGCTCTGGAGCTGTTCCACGAGCGCGGCTACGAGGAGACCACCATGCGGGCCATCGCCGAGGCGGCGGGAGTCGCGGTGGGCAATACCTACTACTACTTCCGCTCGAAGGAGCACCTGATCCAGGCATTCTACGAGCGCACCCACCAGGAGCACCTGGCGGCGAGCCGGAAGGTGCTCGAGCGGGAGCGGGGCTTGCGGGAGCGGCTGCTGGGGGTGATGCAGGCCAAGCTCGACATCATCATGCCGTACCACCAGTTCGCGGGCGTCCTCTTCAAGACGGCCGCCAGCCCGTCGAGCCCGCTCAACCCGTTCAGTGAGGAATCGCTGCCGACCCGCCGGCAGTCGACCGAGCTCTTCGCCGAGGTCATCGCGGGAGCGGACACGCGTCTCACCGCCGAGCTCGTGGCCGAGCTGCCGAACCTGCTCTGGGTCTATCACATGGGGGTCGTCCTCTATTGGATCCATGACTCTTCGCCAGGGTGCGCCAAGAGCTATCGCCTGATGGAGCGTTCGGTGAGGCTGGTGTTGCGGCTGGTTTCGCTCTTCCAGTTTCCGCTCTTGCGCCCCTTTCTGCGAGAGCTGCTGATGCTCGTAGCGGAGCTGCGGGGAGGAGCGGCTGCGGCAGTGCCCGTTCCGACCGTAGAATAGCGACGTGAGCTCACTACCCGGTCTGGTCATCGCTGCCCTCCTCACCGCGCAGGGTGCTCCCGAGGCGCCGGCGGCCTCGGTGCCTTCGCCTTCACTGCCGGTCGAGCTGACCGTTCAGATCCTCGACCCCAAGGGCGAGGTACCCCGCGCCGTGCAGGCCGGCGACCTCATCGTCCTGGAGGATGGCCAGCCGCGTCCCGTGATCGAGCTGGCGCCCCTCTCCCGGCCGTGGCGCATCGCCATCTACGTCGACCGCGTCCTCACCGGCTCGCGCACGCTGCGCGCCGCCGCCGGCTCGCTGGCCGAGCGGGCCGCCGAGCTGGCGGCCCTCGGCACCGTCGAGGTGGTCGTGGCCGAGCCCCAGCCGCGGATCGCTCTGGCGGCGACCCGCAACGTGCAGGCCATCGACGAGGCGCTGTCCAAGCTCTGGCTTGGCGGGGAGGGGCGTGACGACGTGCGCCTCCTCCGCCAGCGGTTCCTCGACAACCGGGGAGAGGAAGGAGCGGAGGAAGGGGAGGAATCCGCGGACCGGATCCAGCAGGCGATCGAGTCGGAGGAGCGGCTGGTGCGGCGCCAATTGGACGGTCTGACCGAGTGGCTGGTGGCTCAGGAGGGGGGCGGGCCTCGCGCCCTGTTCGTGGTGAGCGATGGCTTCGACGCCGATCCGGAGAGGTTCTACCGGCCGCTGTCGACAGCCGCCGAGCCGGCCGCCGAAGGCGGGCTCGAAAAGACGGCCCTGGAGTCGGCGCGGACGGCCGCGGCCCTCGGCTGGACGGCCCTGCCGCTGCCCATGGGCGACGCGGGTCTTCCGGACCTGCGGCGGCTGCGGAGCCGTTCCACTCCCCAGGTGCCGATCGGCGGCTCGATCACGCTGGGCCGCAAGAAGCCGGCCGCGCCGAAGGAAGCTCCGCCGGCGCTGCCCGCGCTGCTGGCGCCCGGCCGGCCTCTCACCTGGCTGGCGGAGGCCACGGGCGGCGAGGTCATCCTGCAGCCGCACGAGCTCGCCAGCGCTCTCGCCCGGCTGCGCTCCCGCTTCTGGCTCCGCTACGAGGCGCCGCGGGAGATGGATGGCCGTCCTCGCGCCGTCGCGGTGCAGACGGCCCGGCCGGACCTCACGCTGCGGGCGCGCCGTTGGGACGTCACCGGCGTTCCGGAGGCGGTCGCCGCGGCGCGCGCCCGCCGCTTGCTGGATGGCGAGGAGGACGGGGCCGGCCTGGAGATCCTGGCCCGCATCCGGCCCGAGGAGGCCTCCGCCGGCGAACCGGCCGCCGGCGAGCAGCGGGGGACGCTCGATCTGCGTCTCGAAGCCCCGGACATCGAAGGGCCACTGCGGCTGACCATCGCTGGGCCGGAAGGCGATGCGCCCTCGCACCGCCTCCTCACCACGGCGGACCTCGCCGGGCTCGAAGCCGGGGTCTACCGGATCTCCATCCTCTTGCCGCAGGAGCCCGATGCCGTCGCGGTCATCGTCGAGCCGCTGGGTGGGGGAGCCTGGGGCGGCCAGGTGGTGACGCTCGGAGCCTCTCCCGAGCCGGCGGCGATCTCCGTCAGCCGCCCGGCCCTCCGGCTCGTGCCGCCGTCCGGCAACGCGCTGGCCGGCAAAGTTCGCCTGCGGGTCAACGGCGGCGGCGAGGAGATCGCCCGCGTCGAGCTGCGGCTCGGCGAGCGGCAGGCGGGGCGTTGCGAACGGCTTCCTTGCGAGGCCGAGGTCGACCTCGGCCGCCGCGTCCGCCTGCAGGTGCTTCAGGCCGTTGCCTATGATGCCGCAGGCAAGGAGCTGGCGCGAGACTCGGTGCGAATCAATGATGCGGGCGAAGCGTTTCAAGTGCGCATCGTCGAGCCAGCCGCGAAGAAGGGCGTCGGACCGGTAGAAGTGGAGGCCGACGTGCGGACGCCGGCCGGCAAGCGGATCGAGTCCGTCGAGTTCTTCTGGAACGACGAGCTGGCGGGAATCGTCTACGCACCGCCGTACCGGCATCGGGTGACGGTCCCACGGGGACAGCCCGTGGGGTACCTGCGCGTGGCGGCCCGCCTGGAGGACGGTTCCACGGCCGAGGACGCCGTCGCCCTGAACGCCTCGGACATCGCCGACCGGATCGACGTGCGATTGATCGAGCTGGCGGTGGTGGTGACGGACGCGTCCGGCCGGCCGGTGCCGGGCCTGCCCAAGGAGTCGTTCCGGGTGCGCCAGGACGGCCGGCAGCAGGAGATCGCGGCTTTCGAGAACGCCGGCGAGCTGCCGCTCACCATGGCGCTCGCCATCGACTCCTCGGCCAGCATGTTCCTCAAGCTGCCGGACGTGCGCCAGGCGGTCGCCTCGCTTCTCGGCGACGGGCTCAGCAGTCGCGATCGGGCGATGTTGATCGATTTCGACACCGAGCCCCGCCTGGTGAAGGCGGTAACACGCGATCTGGAGGCGGTATCCTCGTCCCTGCGCGCCCTGGACGCCGACGGTGGGACGGCGCTCTGGGACGCCGTCGCCTTTTCGCTGGCGCAGCTGCGCGGGATCTCCGGCCGCAAGGCGCTGGTCATCTACTCGGACGGCATCGACGAGGGCGGGCGGTTCTCCTTCTCCTCCTGCCTCTCCGAGGCACGCGAGAGCGGCATTCCGATCTACCTCATCGTCGCCAATCCGCGGGCCGCGCGAGGCGAGGACGGCGGTTTCCTCACCGAGCCTTCGTCGGCCAAGTTCAAGCGGCTTGCGGAGGCCGGAGGAGGTCAGGTCTACTTCATCCAACCGAACCAGGACCTGACCGGCGTCTACCGGCAGATCCTCTCCGAGCTGCGCAGCCAATACACCCTGGGCTTCTATCCGCCGGAAACCGCCTCCCTGGAGGGCTGGAGGAAGATCGAGGTGGAGGTCAAGGGGGAAAGAGGGCTCACCGCTCGGACGGTGAGCGGGCTGCCGTCGCGGCCCTAGACCCCGTCAACCTTGACCGTTGCTACAACAAACGCTAATCTCACGGAGATACCGATATGAACCTGGCCGAATGCGTGAATCCGGTACCCGACCCGGAGCTCGATCCACTCGCGCGCCGGGTGATCGAGGTCATCGCCGCCAAGCAGGGAAAAGCCCCCGGGGAGATCCGTCTCGACGACACTTTCGAAGAGCTCGGCTTCGATTCGCTCGACGGCATCAACATCGTCTTTGCCCTCGAAGAGAGTTTCTCGATCAGCATTCCCGACGTGATGGTGCAGGAGATCACCAGTATCCGCATGGCCGTCGAAAAGCTGCGCCCGCTGATCGAAGGGCCGGCCCGATCGGGGGACGGCCAGGGCACAGCCCCGCAATGAGACGGGTGGTCGTCACGGGCCTGGGAGTCGTCTCTTCCCTGGGCCTTTCGGTGAGCGAATTCTGGAGCGGCGTAGGGGAAGGCCGCTGCGGCATCCGCGAGATCGAAGGTTTCGACGTCGACCAGCTCCGATTCAAGAGCGGTGCCCAGGTGCGCGGATTCGAGGCAGATCAACTGTTCGACCGCAGGGGCCGCGATCTGCTGGATCGGTTCGCGCAGCTCCTGATCGTCGCCACCCGCGAAGCGGTGGGCTCCTCCGGCCTCACCTTTGACGACGAGCTGCGCGGCCGGACCGCCGTGGTGACGGGCACCTGCCTCGGGGGTCAATTGACCGAGGAGAAGGCCTATACGGATCTCTACCGCGACCAGCGATCCCGGCTCGAGCCCCTCACCATCCCCAGAGCCATGTCCAACGCGGGAGCCAGCCAGATCTCGATCGAATTCGGGATCTGCGGCCCCTGCTTCACCTTGTCCACCGCCTGCTCCTCGTCGGCCCACGCCATCGGCCTCGCCTTCTGGATGGTCCGGCAGGGAGTGGTGGAAGCAGCGATCGCGGGGGGCAGCGAGACGCCCTTCACCTGGGCCAATCTCAAGGCCTGGGAAGCGTTGCGCGTGATGGCTCCCGAGGTCTGCCGGCCGTTCTCGAAGGACCGCCAGGGCCTGGTCCTGGGCGAGGGCGGCGCGGCGATCGTCCTCGAAACGCTGGAGCACGCCTTGGAGCGGGGAGCGCCGATCCTCGCCGAGGTCACCGGTTGCGGCATGTCCTCGGATGCGCATCACATCACCATGCCGCTGGCCGAGGGCGCGGCGCGAGCCATCGGCGCCTGCCTCCAGGACGCCGGCCTGGCGCCCGAAAGCGTGGACTACATCAACGCCCATGGCACCGGAACCCTGGCCAATGATCCGATGGAGACGAGCGCCATCCGTAAGGTCTTCGGCAGCCATGCCGACCGGCTGGCGGTGAGCTCGACCAAGTCGATGCACGGCCACGCCCTGGGCGCCGCCGGGGTCATCGAGTGCGTCGCCACCATCCTCGCCCTGCGCGACAGCCTGCTGCCGCCGACCATCGGATTCACCGCTCCGGATCCCGAATGCGCTCTCGACGTCGTTCCGAACGAGCCGCGCCGGGCCGAGATCCGCAACGCGCTTTCCAACTCCTTCGCTTTCGGCGGGCTGAACGTCGTCCTGGCGTTCCGCCGCTGGGAGGGCGACGGGAATGGCCAGGGCCATTTGCGGTCCGGGCGAAATGACATAAACTAGGACGCAGTTACAGCGCTTTGCGGAGCAACCGGCGGGCGCATCTCGCCAGTGGGAGAAGGCATGATCTCCATCAGTCATTTTACCGATCGGCTGCGGCCGTGGACCGAAGACCAGCCGGCGGGTGGCCCATGCCGGCTCGAACAAGAAGCTGGTGCACAAGTGGCAGGACGAGAACGTCCTGGTGTCGCGGATCGAGCAGGTGACCAACGGCGACGAGGATACCTTCTTCGTCCAGTTCTTCCTCGAGGCCGATCATCCGTTCTTCTTCGAGCATCCCCTGGACCATTACCCGGGCCTGATGCTGGTCGAGGCGGGCCGGCAGGCGGCGACGGCCCTCACCCACCTCTTTTACGACGTGCCGCTCAACTCGGTGTACATCCTCCAGGGCTTGTCGGTCGACTTCACCGCCTTCGCCGAGCTGAACGAGCCGGTCTTCGTCCTGACCAAAGTCACGGACAAGAGGCTCCGGCAGGGGAAGCTCACCGGCATGTTCTGTGAGGGGGCGTTCATCCAGCGGGGCAAGCCGATCGGCACCATGTCCGGGCGCTGGCAGATCTATGAGCGGCGGGTCGCCCAGCGCCTGCGCGCCATTGCGCGGGCCGTTTCTCCCTGATCAATCACCTGATGGCCCCTTGATGGCCAATTGCGGGTACATCTACTGCCGGGCTGTCTCCGACGACGGCCTGGAATCCTGTCCCGTCTGCGGTTTTCCCCGTGATCCCCGGCAGCTGCGGGACCCCGCCTTCCTGCTGCAGGCGCGGGTGGAAGGCCTGCCGCAGGGCCTCTTCGACATGCACCAGATCCTGCCGGAATTCGAGCGGGTGGCAGACCTGCAGATGCTGGCGATGAAGACTTTCGGCGTCGAGCGGGTCCTGTTGCAGTCGGCGCCCGACCAGGCTGCCCGGTCGCTGTGGGGCAACGGCAAGATCCGGGCCTTCGCCGAGCAGCATCCGGACCGCTTCTGGGCCTCCTTTTTTCTCGATCCGCGGGCGACGCGCGCCGTCGAGATCCTCGCCGAGGTCGCCGCGCAGGGCACCCGGGTGATCAAGCTGCTGCCGCCGGCCGGTTTCGCGCCGGACGACGCGGCTTTCGACGACTTCTGGGCCGCCATGGAGAGCCTGGGGCTGGTGGCCATGGTCCATACCGGCTTCATCACGGCGCGCCACAAGGAGGAGGAGGCCCGCGCCGGCATCTTTTTGAGCTCCCGCTGGGCGAATCCGCTGTACCTCGACCTGCCGGCCCGCAAGTTCCCGCGGTTGACGTTCATCCTGTGCCACATGGGCGGAGGTCTCTGGTACGAGGAGGCGGCCCACATGGTCACCCATCACGGCAACGTCTGGGGGGACTTGAGCGGCTCCGGCGTGCACGCGCTGAAGCGGCTCCTCGCCACCCGCTCCCCGGTGGATTGGGAGAAGGTCTTCTGGGGCAACGACTCGCCGCCCTTCGCCTATCCCTTCAATCTGCGCCTGCATCTGGCGGCGTTGCGCGAGGCCGGCGCCGAGGCGCTGGCGCCGGCCCTGCTGCGCGAGAACGGCCGGCGGTTCGCCGCCGCCGTTCTGGCATGACCGCCGGGCTCAACCGTCCCCTGGCGCTGCTCGTCCGGCGCGCGCTGAAGCTCCTGCTCAAGGGTCCGATCGTGCTCCTGCGCGGCTTCCGCGTCGAAGGCGCGGCGCGGCTCCCGTCGCGGCGGTGCCCGCTGATCCTGGTCTCGAACCACGCCGCCTTCATCAACTCCGTCTACTTCATCCTGGCCGTCCGGCCCCGCTTCGCCATCTGCGGCGCGAAACCGCGCCTCTTCGCCACGGCTCCGCAGCGGGCGCTGATGGCGATCGCCAATATCCTGCCCGTCCACGACCATGATCGTTTCCTCGCGGATTGCACGGCGCTCCTTGCGGCCGGCGAGGTCCTGCTGATCTATCCGGAGATGGGTCGTAATCCTGAAGGACTGGGGGAGTTTCAGACGTGGGCGGCCGAGGTGGCGCTCGCCGGCCGAGCGCTGATCCTGCCGTGTTATCTGTATGGCACGACCCGCGGCCACACCGGACCGCCGCGATTGATGGTGGGGGAGGAGATGGAGCCCGAAGGCGACGCGGTCGGTCTGACGCAGCGGTTGCGCGAGGCCGTCGCGTCCCTGGCGCCGGAGAAGCGATGATCCTGGTCACCGGAGGCAGCGGCTTTCTCGGCCACCACGTGGTCCGGCGATGGATCGCGGCCCAGCCGGAACGACCGGACCGGCCGCTGCGGCTGCTCCTGCGCCGCGCTCCCGAGTCTCCCTACCCGGCGCCCGTCGAAGTGGTCCGCGGCGACCTTCTGGACGACGAAAGCGTTCGCAAGGCTGTAGCCGGAGTGGAGACCGTCGTCCACCTGGCCTCGAAGAACGTCGACCATGACGGCACCGGTTTCGAGCAGATCAACGTCGAGGGAACGCGGCGGCTCGGCCAGGCGGCGCTCGCGGCGGGCGTGTCGCGGTTCCTCTACGTCAGCTCCGTCGGGGTCTACGGCCACGGATCCCACCGCGATGCGGACGAATCCACGCCGGTTCACCCTGACACGCCGTTCTCGCGTTCCAAGGCTGAAGCCGAGCGGATCGTGCTGGAGGGCCATCGCCGGGGTGATTGGACCGGGATCGTCCTGCGCCATCGCTTCGTCTACGGGGAAGGGGACGAGGCCGTGCTGCCGCGGCTGATCAAGGCGGCCAGGAAATACCGCCTCTGGATCGGCGGCGGGCGCGCCCGGCTGTCCCTGGTACTGGCGGACGACTTCGCCGAGGTGGTGCGGCGCATGGCGCTCCAGCCGCGCGAGACGTTCCAGGACGATTCCGTCTTTCACGTCACGGACGGCCAACCGATCAGTTATCGCGAAGTGATCACCGAGATCTGTCGGACCTTCGGCTATCCGGTGCCGCGTCTGAACCTGCCGTTCCGGCTCGTCTACATTCCCGTGCGCGCCAGAGAGCTGCTGCTCGGCATCGACCCTGAAACGTCCTCGTCCTCCTTGACCTCGATCCGGCTGAAGCTGGTCGCGCAGGACGATTTCTTTTCCAATCGGAAGCTCTGCCGGATGCTGCCGGATGTGCGCTTCACATCGTTCCAGGAAGGATTCGCACGGTCTTTGGGTTTCTACAGGAAGTTTCTCATCGGCGAAGGCGGCGGTCCTGCTGGCTCGTCCGCTCCGGCCTGATGAGCACGGCGTCTTCTCTGGTGGAGAAAATCGCCGGACCCATTGGTTGCGCGCCCTTTCCTGGTGGGTCGCCGGCTCCGAGTTGGTAGCAACGGCGTTTTTTCTACTGGCTCGCGGTAGCTTGCCCGTCTTCGGCTGCTGGCTCCGCGGCGGCTCGCCGATGGCGCGCCTGGCTGGTGAGAAGTCCCGTCAGAGTATACTTCTCGACGCGAGGAGCGATCACGATGAAACTGCCGGCCAGAAGCCTCGAAGACGCCTTCAATGCCTGCGATCCGGCACAACCCCTCCCGGCCGGCGACGAGCGCTACGTCGATCTGGCTCCCGGGCGGGGAAGCGACGGTAACGCAGCCGCACAATGCCAGCGTCGGATCGTCCGGTCGGAACGCCCCCTGGTCCAGCTCTTCGCGGGCCACCGGGGATGCGGCAAGTCGACCGAGCTCCGGCGTTTGCAGAGCGACCTGGAGAAAGAGGGCTTCTTCGTCGCCTACATCGAGGCGCATCGGGATATCGACCTCGAAGACACCGAGCCGACCGATATTCTCCTCTCGCTGATTCGCAGCCTCGACCTCAGCCTGCGCAACGCCGGAATCGAGGTCAGCGAGAAGCTCCTCGACGACTTCACCGCTTGGTTCGCGGAAGTGGTCCTGGAAAGGACGCAGCGCACCGAGATCGAGGCCGAGGTCCGCTCCGAGGCGGAGGTCGGCGGGCGGTTCCCGCTTTTCGCCAAGCTCTTGGCGCGCTTTGCCGGTTGGATCAAGACCGGAACGGAATCCAAGAGGCAGATACGTCAGAGTCTGGACCCTCAGATTTCCCAACTCCTGGCGCGCGGCAAACTCTTCGTGACAGAAGCCCGGCTTGCGGTCCGGAAACAGGGCAAGAAAGATCTCGTGCTGATCGTAGACTCCTTGGATCGTGTCGCCCTCAAGGATCTAGGGGACGGCCGAACGTCCCATGAGGCGCTGTTTATCGAGCGCGGTGACTTGCTTCATGGATTGGGATGCCACATGGTGGTGACCGTGCCGATCTCGCTTCTCTTCTCGCCGAAAGCGGCCAATCTGGGAGCTGTCTTCCCGGATCGTCACGTCCTGCCGATGGTCGAGATCGCCGAGCGTTCGACACAAGCACGCTTCGATGCCGGACAAGATCTTCTCAGGGAGCTTCTCGAGCACCGCCTGGACCTCGACGTGGTCTTCGCGAGCAACGATCTGGACAAGCTCATCGCCGCCAGCGGCGGACATCCGCGCCATCTGATGACCCTGGTCCGATATGCGCTCGACTTTGTCGATACGTTGCCGCTGGGTGAAGAGGCGATCGGCAAGGCCTTCATGCGCTTGGTCAACGACTTCGATCGGTCCATTCCGCACTATCACTGGCCGCTCCTCGTGGACGTGCACCATGAGCAGGCCGTGAAGAACGACGCGGACCACCAACAGATGTTGTTCAATCTCAGCGTGCTCGAGTACCAGAACGATGAGCGGTGGTGCGACGTGCATCCAGCGGTCCTTGAGACGCGGGCCTTCAAGGAAGCTTCTCTGAATCAACCTCAACGGGTCCTTCGCCATGGCTCAACCACTTGAGGCCCTACCGGCTGGGAAAGCTCTCGACCCTGAGCTTATCCCGCTTCTCCGATTACTCCAGCGGGCCAAGGGCTTCGCGCTCGCCTTCCTGAAGTGCAACGTTCCGGTGGAGCGGGAGCGGCTGGTTGAAGACTTGATCCAAGAGCTGAGGATGCAAGGACGGTCGGGGCGGGTCCTGAAGCTTCGTGAGCCTATGGCCGACCTACTGCGAGAAATCCATCAGCTCGATCCGCCACTACGTGCGGGCGAGGCGCTGTTTGTACTCGGCTTTGAATACTCTATTCCTGCCGACGTCAGCTTCCCACCGGCGCTCGTCAAGCTCAATCTGACACGAGAGCTATTCCGCGAACTACTCTGTCCTCTTGTGCTTGCCTTGCCGGACTACGCCCTCACCCAACTAGCCCGCCAAGCTCCGGATTTCTGGTCCTGGAGATCCGGAGTGTTTGAAGTTGAAGTACCGCCGGAAACCCTCGCCACGATTGTGGAAAGAGAAGTTCCGCTATTCGACCGGGATTTACGAGGTCTGTCTCCGGAGCGAATCAGAGCTCACCTGGAGGTTCTGCAGGAGCTTCTCTCAGAACTCGGAGCACGCGGTGGGTTCGAAAGCGAAAGATTGAGTCTCTCGCGACAGATCGCGAGCGATCTGGTTTCTCTTGGGGATCTCGAGAGCGCACGTAGGTATGCGGAAGATGCGCTAAAGGTGGGGCAGAAGCTTGGAGACTTTTCGGCAGGAGAGCTGCTGAGCTCGGGCCAGTTCGGGGATGTGCGGTCACGGACGATGACGCTGAGAGATGTCGCCTATTTGCGGGAGCAGGCAGGAGACTTATCCGGAGCCCAGAAGTTACACGAGGAATCACTGCAGATCTTCGAGCAGCTCGGGGAGGTGCGGTCACGCGCGGTGACGCTGGGAGACATCGCGCGTTTGCGAGCGCAGTCTGGGGACGTGTCCGGAGCGCTGAAGCTGCATGAGGAGAGGATCCGCATCTTCGAGCAGCTCGGGGATGTGCGGGAGCGCGCGGTGACGCTGGGAGACATCGCGCGTTTGCGAGCGCAGTCTGGGGACGTGTCCGGAGCGCTGAAGCTGCATGAGGAGAGGATCCGCATCTTCGAGCAGCTCGGGGAGGTGCGTTCCCGAGCGGTGACGCTGGGAGACATCGCGCGTTTGCGAGCGCAGTCTGGGGACGTGTCCGGAGCGCTGAAGCTGCATGAGGAGAGGATCCGCATCTTCGAGCAGCTCGGGAATGTGCGGGAACGCGCGGTGACGCTGGGAGACATCGCGCGTTTGCGAGCGCAGTCTGGGGACGTGGGAAAAGCAAGGGAATTCAACATCGAACGGTTGGAGATCCAAAGGACCGTCGGTGATCTCGGTGAGATTGCGGCTGCCCTCTACGACCTTGCCCTGCTCGATCTTCAGGAACAGAAGCTCGAAGATGCCGCCCCTCGCTTGGCCGAGTCGTGGGACCTTTTTAACAAGATCGGTCGGGCTGACGGCATCGCTGTCGTGGGCAAGCTCTACGGCGGACTGCTTGCCTCAATAGACCATCCTCAGGCGAAGACCGTGCTCCAGTCCTCACGAGAGGCCTTCCGGCGGT
This sequence comes from Thermoanaerobaculaceae bacterium, assembly GCA_963778565.1. Taxonomy (GTDB): domain Bacteria; phylum Acidobacteriota; class Thermoanaerobaculia; order Multivoradales; family UBA5704; genus DATARR01. Next base: position 440,185 of record CAVZUZ010000013.1, read on the forward strand.
TGGGAATGGACTCGGAAGTTGGCGAGATTGACGAGATGATCCAGAAGCTGTCGACGAAGTGATCCGAGCGGTTCGATCTACTTCCGAGGCAGAAGGCTCGCGACGGGAATCACCGCCTCGGGACGAGACAGTGGAGAGATGCTGTCTCCATCGCGGAGGACTGTCCGCGACGTGTAGATGCCGTCCTTGGGTTCCCGATAGACCTCCAGGCACCGATCCAGCAGGTTCTTCAGCCAGTATTCTGGAATTCCTGCGCGGGCGTAGAGGCGCGCCTTCTCACGATCGCGGAGCAGAGAGCTGTCCGCGACCTCGACGACAAGGACGGCTGTAGAAGGATGGGAATCGGGATAGTCCTGCGGTTTCCCGGGAATCACGGCCAGGTCTGGCTCCGGTTCCGAATCAGGGCCAAGCGCCAGAGGCATCTGAACCTGAATATGGAAGCCGTCCGAAAAAAGGGGCGATAGGGCGCTTTGGATGAGTAGGACTCCTAACGCGTGACGCCGGCTCTGCGGGCTCATCTCGCGGATGACTCCATCCACCAGCTCGAGTCTCTCTTCAGGATCAAAGAAGCCCTGCTCGACGAGGCGTTCATATTCCTCCCGGGTCCAGCGGCGGATGTCGACGGTTGCGGTGGCCATGAACCAGCTCCTCGTCTCCAGCCTAACGGCCTATCTGGAGAGCGTCAAGGCATCTCGATCGAATCTATTTCCGTGGCAACAGGCTCGCGACGGGAATCACCGCCTCGGGTCGAGACAGCGGAGAAACGCTGTCTCCGGCGCGGAGGACCGTCCGCAATGTGTAGACGCCATCCTTGGGCTCCCGGTAGACCTCCAGGCACCAATCCACCAGGTTCTCCAACCAGTATTCGGGAATTCCCGCACGGGCGTAGAGGCTCGCCTTTTTGCGGTCGTGGGGGAGCGAGCTATCGGCGACTTCGATGACGAGAAGAGCGGTGGAAGGGTGCGCGTCGAGATAGTCCAGAGGGCTGCCGGTTACCACGGCGAGGTCCGGCTCCGGTTCTGAATCGAAGCCCAAAGCTAAGGGCATCTGGCTACGGATATCAAATCCTACTCCAAACAAAAGCCCGAGAGCCAGGTCGGCCAGGCGCACTGCGGTCGTATGAACGCTCTTCTGCGGGCTCATTTCGTAAATGACTCCGTCCACCAGCTCGATCTTCTCCTCAGGGGAAAAGAATCCCTGCTCCACGAGGCGCTCATATTCCTCCCGGGTCCAGCGGCGGATGTCGATGGTTGCGGTGGCCATGAACCAGCTCCTCGTCTCCAGCCTAACGGCCTATCTGAGGAACGTCAAGACATCTCGACAACACAACAACTCCTTCAGCCGGCGTCCTTGCAGCTCAGCGCCGTGCCCGCGATCTCACATTCAAGCTGTTTCTTGCCCTTCACGTCGTGAACGGTCAAGCGCCAACCGCCGCCGCGCGGTTCGACGATGCCATAGGCGAACTCGGCGCTGGTGCCTGCCGCGTTCACCGTCGCGCCGGCGATCTCCTGGCCCACGAGCTGACTCTGGATCGCCGCGTCCAGCTCGGTGCCACTCATGCCGGCTACGACGCTCGGCACGCGGTCCGCGAATCCCAGGATCTCGAAAAGGTGGATGTGCCCAGCCAGGGCGAGGTGGATCTTTGCGTCCAGGGTGTTTCCCGAATCTTGTTGTAGCGGGACGGTCAGGGGATCCAGCGTGCCGTCGTCGTCGCCGACGAACGCCCAGAGAGGATGATGCGAGAGGAGCCAGGAAGGATCGGGGCTCGCCGCCGCGCGCTGGTTGAGGGTGGCATAGGCCTGCGTGTAGAAACCGGCGGGCTCGTCGCCGGCCGCGGAGGTGTTCAAGACCAGAAACTGAAGCCCCGGAAGGATCACGGCATAGGGTGAGGGATCCTCGTTGCAGGATGCAGGCACGGGACCCGGATCGAGGAACGTGAACCAGCCGTCCCCCGCGCGCTCGCAGTCCTCATGGTTACCGCGAACCATGATCCACGGCGCGGCAGCGAGCAGCGGCGCCGCCGGATCGAAGAAGTCGGCCTTCCACGCCGGCCAGTTGTCGCCCCAGGGACTGCCGCCGCACTCCTTCTGCTTGTCGGCCGGGCATGCAGCCTCTCGATAGTGATAGTCCCCGACGTGGATGACGACGTCCGGCCTCTCTTTCGCCACCTGCCTGGCCACAGCAGCGAAGGGCCACTCCGCAGGATCGTTGCAGGCCTGCACGTCGCAGCCTTCGTCGTCGCTGCATTTGATCCGGCAGCCGGTGTCACCGATGACGGCGATCCGGTTCAGCCTGGTGGGAACCACCGGCAGCCTGGTGCCGGCGATCGAGGCAGAGGTAGCTCCTGCTGGAAGCGGCGCTTCGCAGACCAGGACGTCGAAGTCCTGCGAACGGTCGGCCCGCACCGCCATCGGTTGCGGAGCGCCTTCGACCATGAGATCGGGGCAGGAAGCGGCGGGATCGGTGATGATCGCCCGCGCCCGCGCGCCTTGGTCGCCCAACTCGACCCAGACGCGGGCGGCTGCGGGTTCCTGCCTCGAAGATGGAGGAGGCGTTGTCGCGCAGCCAACGGAAAGGGCCGCGATGATCAGGAACGAGAACTTCAGCCGCGTGAGAATCTCAGAGCGGATCCTTCTCATGACATCCCTCCTCATGACATCCCTCCATGCCTAGGTAGCCCAACGATCCGCCCTGTCTTCATCGAGCTTCCTTGAGAAGCTCCTCCAGCGTAATGACGGGGAGGCGAGGAGGAGGCCTATTGGACACGCTCTCGGCGGGCGTGATCCAGCCCTTTCGGACCGCCTCCGCGAGGGCAGGATTGTCCACGAAGGGGTTGCGGGGCTCAAAGGGAGTGCTGTCGTCCCGGGAGCTTGTCAATTTCACAACTGTACCCCGGCAAGCCGTTCGACATCTTCCCTCGTTGCGGAAATCCTCTCAAGGAGAACCCTGCGCCGCGACAACATCTCGTCACGATCGGTTGCCTCCGCTCTCCGAAGGCATTTATCGAGGTTGCGAAGGGTCCGCAGAGCGTCGGTCAATTCCTCAAGACAGCGTTCGATGCTGCGCAGCAGGAACTCTCGATAGAGAATGTCTCTTTCGTCGTTGAGAAGGAGGATCTCTTCAGTAAATTGCCCAGCCGATGAAAGAGCTTCGACCCGTGTGCCCTCGAAGCGCAGATGATCGGACATTGTAAAATCACAAGGATTGGGAATGAACAACCCTTGCGACCATTGCCTTTCGTCGGGCCAGAAAGCGCCCTTTCGGCGGTTGCAGGCGCTGCAGGCATAGAAGAGATTTGAGTACTCGCATTCCAGCTCGGGAAACCGAGACCGTGGCCTATAGTGATCGACACCGAAAGAATCTTCCCTTCTGCAGTCGGGCAGACAACAGTAGACGCAACGCCATCCGAACTCTTGGCGGAGGAAGGGTTTGTAATGGCGATAGTCTCCGAATCTCTCTGGAGATTGAACTCGGCGGTGGAGGCTGTCAGGGTAGCGGAACGGATTCATTAGGTGTCGTCAAGACCATACTTCTCGCGAATCTGCCGGACGGTGTCGGCCAACTCGTCCGTTCTTGAAGCGACGTTCACCAGCTCTTCAAATGCACGGTCTGTGACTCTCGGCAAGAGACGGCGGACCTTCTCGGTAAGCTCATGAAGATGGATTTCATCCTCTTGAGAAAATGGAAGGTCCGACGACTTCCGGGCCAAGAGGCGAAGCCGACTTTCATTGATTGAATCAACAGGATCCCGGACGCTACTGCCAAGCATGGCACCAAGCACGGGCTCGCCATGACCTTGGAATTGATGGAATAGCTCCCAAGGGAGCATGGGGCCGAATGAGCAGGAAATCCATTCGATGTCTCCCACCGAGACCGGCCTAATTTCTACATTCGGCACACCGGATAGAAGAGACATGCTATCGTGCTCCAGAATGTGGAGAACTTTGCTCAATTCCTGCTGAGGGACACTCTCAGTGAAGACCCTAGCGTCTGCCACATAGAAAGTCTCTGCCGCCACTGGGTGAACTCCATAGCGGAGAACGAAACGGCTATGAGGGAGAGAACCCCTAACCGTCTGAGTCAACTCCTCAGTTCGCTCCCCGGGCGCTCCGATGGGAGCTAAAACATCAAAGGGAGGAGGCTCCACGAAGGGTCCGGCTTGGAGGTAGCGCAATTCGACTCGGTCATAGGCCTCTGGAACGAGCACCGCCTCGACCGGGGTGGCGATTCTTTCAAGCCGCGTAATGAGCTCCTCGGAGGTTTGAGAAGCTTTGGTCCCTAGAGTGATCGAGGTGGGTGTCAGCCACACACTCCAGAGATTATCGGGCGAGGTCAGGCGGCAGCCGGCTCCCACGATGGCCATCGTACGGATAACCTGGCGCGGATACTCGACCTCAAGCCGATGAGCGATCTCGACGAGAGCCTCAGATGTCGCCGGGGTGGGAAAGTCGATCCTTCCTACCGCGCCGCCAACCAGGTCCGTTGCTGCTGAGGATTCTCGTGCCATGGAGTCAGTATACAGGTACCCGCGTTACTTACGCTCCTTCCAACCCGTCCACCCCGGCCCCCGCACCACCCGTCCGGCCTTGGCGCCGGTGGGCTCGCCGTCTTTGAGGACCTGGACGCCGTTGACGAAGACGTGCCGCATCCCGGTGGCGTATTGGTGCGGCTTGTCGAAGGTGGCATGGTCCTGGATCTTCGCCGCATCGAAGACGGCGACGTCGGCGAAGTAGCCCCGCTTGAGGCTGCCACGCTCGCGGATCTTCAAGTTTCCGGCCGGCAGCGAGGTCAGCTTGCGGATCGCCTCTTCCAGGGGGATCACCTTCTCGTCGCGCACGTACTTGCCGAGCAGCCGGGCGAAGTTGCCGTACGCTCGCGGATGCGGATTGGATTTCAGGAAGACGCCCTCGGCCGTGGGAGCCTCGGCGTCCGAGCCGAAGCTCAGCCAGGGCAGGGTGAGCTGGCGGCGGATGTTGTCCTCGGACATCAGGAAGTAGACGGTGCCCACCCGGCTGTCGTCCTCGATCACCAGGTCCATGGCCGTCTCGGCTGGGGACTTGCCGCGCATCTTCGCCACCTCGGCGAGGGTCTTGCCGGTCAACGGCTTGAGCTTGTCGTTCTTGAAGGCCACGAGGAGGATCTTGTCCGGTCCGGCGGCCACAAAGAAGTTCTCCCAGGCATCGGTGGGGGTCGCCATCTCGTTCTTGACCCGCTCGCGGGTGGCCGGGTCCTTCAGCCGTGCGATCCAGGCTTGGAGACCGCCTTCCTGCACCCAGGGCGGCATGGCGGCGTCGAGGCCGGTGGCGCCGGCGGGGTAGGTGTACATGTCGGCGGTGATCTCGAGACCGGAGGCGCGGGCTTCCTCGACTTTCCTGATGACGGCGTCCAGCTTGCCCCAGTTCGGCCGGCCGGCCGCCTTCAGATGGTAGATCTCGGCGGGAAGCTTGGCGCGGCGGGAGATGTCGATCAGCTCGTCGATCGCCTCGAGCAGGCGGTTGCCTTCGCTGCGCATGTGGGAGATGTACATGCCGCCGTGCTTTCCTGCCTCCTCGCAGAGGGCCACCAGCTCGTCCGTGCCGGCGTAGAAGGCAGGGGCATAGATCAGCGAGGAGCCGACGCCGAGCGCGCCCTCTTCCATTCCCTGCGCGACCAGCTTGCGCATGCGCGCCAGCTCCTCGGGCGTGGGCGGGCGGTTGGCGTAACCCACCTCGTGAATACGCACCGTCGTCGCGCCCACGAAGGAGGCGACGTTGGGAGCGATGCCGCGGGCCACGAGATGGTCGAGGTACTCGCCGAGGGTCGTCCAGGTGACTTCGAACTTGATGTCCCCCTGCTGCTCGACCATCTCCTTCTTCATGGCCTCGTTGAGCGGGCCCATCGAGCCGCCCTCGCCCATGACCTCCAGGGTCACTCCCTGGCGGATGTCGCTCTGGGCGCGCCCGTCGACGAGGAGCGACTCGGTGGCCCAGCTCAGCATGTTGACGAAGCCGGGGGAGACGGCGAGCCCCTTGACGTCGATCTCCGTTCTGCCCTTCGCGTCTCCCAGCGCGCCGACGGCGGCAATCGCGGCAATGCGGTCACCGTCGATCGCCACGTCCCCCACGAAAGGCTTGCCGCCGGAGCCGTCGTAGATCGTGCCGCCGCGCAGGACGAGGTCGTACTGCTTCGGTTCCTCGGCGCCGGCGGAAGAGAGCAGCAGACAGAGCGCGGGCACAAGGGTGATCAGGACGATCCATCGGTTCATCGGGTCTCCTCGCGAACAGTGGGGGGATTGTAGCGTGAGCGTTCCGCCGATCCCACCGTCTCGATCATCGAGGGTTGTCCGCGCCGTCGGGCCCCTCACCTCCCCGGCCCTCCTCTCCCACCGCACTCCCGACCGCCGGGAGAGGAGGGAGAATGCTTTAGATTTGTCTTTAAAACCCCCTCCTCTCCCGGAGGGGTGGGCGTGAGGTGGGAGAGGAGGGCTGGGAGGTGAGGGCCCCGAGGCGCGGGTCACGCTTCGATCATCGACCGCCGATGTCGCGAAATCGGGCATCGGCCCACTGGGGCGCGCCTCTCACCAGGCTCCGGCCAGGGGCTTCCATCCGGCGCGCCTCGGGCCGAAGCGGAACATGTGGTCGGCATTCCCGGCGCTCAGCCCGTTGCGCAAGCGGAAGACGGCGGACGACGGATCATAGACGCCGACGCCGTCCGTGCCGTTGCCGTCCCAGTCGCCGCTCACCGGCAGCGAGCCGCGGCCGCGCGGCCCGAACTGGAGCTGGAAGCTCCGGCTCGCCGCCGGTCAAGGAGTTGGTCAGCGTGAAGATCGATTCGCGAGGATCGTAGACGCCGACGCCGTCGGTGCCGTTGCCATCCCAGTCACCCGCGAGAGGCGTCCGTGTTTCGCCCGGCGGGCCGAAGGGAACTTCGAGGTCGAAGCCGGAGCCGGACAGGGAATTCTTGAGATGAAAAACGCAGGCGGCTGGGTCGTACAGCCCGATGGTGTCCCGGCCGTCGCCGTTCCAGTCACCCGCCATAGGAAAAGCGTCGGCCGAAGGCGAATCGACCTGGAGAATGACGTCCGAGCCGCCGCCCGGCGTGGAGTTCTTGAGCCGGAAGACGCTCGCCGAGGGATCATAGAGGCCGAAGGTGGTCTTGCCGTCGCCGTCCCAGTCGCCGGCGATGGGAATCCAGTTCCGGTTGCGTGGACCGAAGCGGAGGACCTGGACGCTGGCCGCGGCGGAATTGGCGCTCTTCAGGTTGAAGCGCGAGGCCTTGGGATCGAACAGCCCTACCTTTTCAACCGCGGCGCCGCCGGTCGACTCGCCGGAGACGCGGAGGAGTCTGCCGCTCAAGGTGGCGGCGAAGAGCTCGCCGGCCGCGTTCTCGCCGAACGTCGTGAGCTGCGACGCCTGGCCGGAGATCGTCCGCACGGTGAAGCCGGAGCCCTGGCGGAACGCGGCCCAGACGACCCCCGTGCAGAAATCGCCGAAGACATAGGCGCCGCGGAGCTGCGCCAGTTGGCCGCGGTAGACGTAGCCTCCGGTCACCGAGCAGTGGGGCTCGTGATCGTACTCGAGCACGGGTGGCGTGAACGCCGCGGAGTCGCACGGGGGCGTCGAGGCCGGGCAGGCATCGCGGGTGGAGCAGAGGGTCCCCTCCATGACCTTCCAGCCGTAGTTCTCTCCACCCTGCGAGGACGCCGGTTGAAAGTCGACCTCCTCGCGGTGGTTCTGGCCGACGTCGCCGATCCACAGGTCGCCGGTCTCGCGGTCGAAGGAGAAGCGCCAGGGATTGCGGAAGCCGCTCGACCAGACCTCGTCCGGCGGATCGCCCGGGCCGCGAAACGGGTTCGAGGCGGGAATGCCGTAGAAGGGAGCGGTCCCGACGTTCTGGTCGACGTCGATCCGCAGCATCTTGCCGAGCAGCGTGTTCGGCCTCTGGGCCCGGCATTCGGGGTCGAAGGCGGAGCCGCCGTCGCCCATGCCGATGTACAGGAAGCCGTCGGGCCCAAACTGGAGCTGCCCGCCCTGATGGTTCGAGAAGGGCTGGGCGATGATCAGGAGCGTCCGCGCGCTCGCCGGGTTCGCCTGATTGGGGTTGCCGGCCGCAACCTGATAGCGCGCGATGACGGTCTCTCCCGAAAGGTTCGTGTGATTGATGAAGAAAAAGCCGTTCTCGGCATAGCGTGGATGGAAGGCCGTGGAGAGCAGCCCCCGCTCGCCATTGGTGAGGACCTGGCCGCGGATGTCGAGGAACGGCTGGGCGCGCAGGCCGCCGTTCTCGAAGATCATGACCCTGCCGTCGCGCAGGGTGAGGAACAACCGGCTGTCTCCGGCGTGGGTGATGGCGATCAGCGGACCGAGATTGCTGGCGATCTGCTCCAGGCTCACGCCGGACACGGAGCCGGCGACGGGAAAGGGAGCCTTGGCGAAGTCGGGCTCGGCCACGAACGCGGCGGACCGGGGGAGCGGCGAAATCAGGAGCAGGAGGAGCGCGGTGCCGAAAAATCGGAGAAGATGGCGATGCATGCTGGGGTCTCCTTCCATTGGCTCGACAATCTTATCCTCAAACTTGAATAGATGATCCCGATCAGCGAAGACCTTGCGATTCCCGACGACGAGGTCAGCTTCATCACCTCGCGGAGCGGCGGCCCCGGCGGGCAGAACGTCAACAAGCTGGAGACCCGGGTGACGCTCCGCTTCGACCTGACCGGCTCGCCGAGCCTCGGGGACGAGCAGAAGAACCGCCTGCGGCAACGGCTGGCGACGCGGATCACCAAGGAGGGCGTGCTCCACGTCACCGCGCAGCGGCACCGCACCCAGGCTGCCAACCGCGAGGCGGCCGTCGAGCGCTTTGCCGAGCTGCTGCGGGAGAACCTGCGCGAGGAGGCGCCGCGCAAGAAGACCCGGCCATCGCGCGGCGCCAAGGCACGCCGGCTCGAGGCCAAGCGCCGGCACGGCCAGCGCAAGCGCGAGCGGGCGGCGCCGGTACCGCGGGAGTAGGGGTAACCCGTAGGACCGCCCCTAGCCCGGCGCTTCCGCACCGGGCTACCGAGACGTCGCCCATAGGGCGATTCGCTTCAGAGAAGCGACGTTTCGATAGCCCGGTGCGGAAGCGCCGGGCGCTGTGCCGACCTCTGAGATAGGATCGGGACGCCATGACTCCCGACCGCTTCTTCAGCCAGGCCGACCTCGACGCGATCCAGGCCGCGGTGCGGGAGGCGGAGGCGCGCACCTCCGGCGAGATCGTGCCCTACGTCGTCGAGCGGAGCGACGAGTACCCTACGGCCGCCTGGAAAGGAGCGGCCCTGGGCGCTCTGCTGGCGCCGGTCCTGGCGCTCGCCGTTCACCTATGGAGCAGCGTCTGGGGCATTCCGCTGGCCTGGTGGATCGCGCTGCCGGCGCCGGTCGGCGGCGCCCTGGGCTATCTCCTCACGGCCTGGCTGCCACCGGTCCGGCGTTGGATGGCGGGAGCGGAGGTGCTCGAGACGCGAGCCCGCCGCCGCGCCGCCGCCGCCTTCCTCGAGCAGGAGGTCTTCCGCACCCGCGACCGCACGGGCATCCTGCTCTTCCTCTCGCTCTTCGAGCACCGGGTCGTGCTGTTGGCGGACTCGGGAATCCACGAGAAAGTGGCGGAGGAGCGCTGGGAAGCGATCACCCGTCGCCTGGCCGGAGAGATCCGGAACGGCCGGCCCGGCCCCGGGTTGGTCGAGGCCGTCCGCGCCTGCGGCGAGCTGCTGCAGCGGCACGGCGTCGAGCGCCAGGCCGACGATCGGGACGAGCTCTCCAATGCGCTGCGACGGGAGAGAGAGTGAGATGAACCGTCTGCCGTGGCTGGTCCTTGCCGTCCTATTCGTCGTCGCGCCGGCCATCGCCAGGGACATTCCCTACCTGAGCGGGCGCGTCATCGACGAGGCCAACCTGATCCCGGCGGAGCAGCGCCAGCGGATCGAGGCGAAGCTCGCGCAGTTCGAGCGGCAGACCGGCAATCAGGTGGCGGTGCTCACCATCGGCAGCCTGGAGGGCGAGGCCATCGAGGACTACGCCAACAAAGTGGCGCGCACTTGGGCCCTCGGCCAGAAGGGGAAGGACAACGGCGTGCTGCTGCTGGTCGCCCATCAGGACCGCCAGATGCGGGTCAAGGTCGGCTACGGCCTGGAGCCCGTGCTGACGGACCTGCAGACGAGCCTCATCCAGAACCAGGTGATCATCCCCTACTTCAAGCGCGGCGATTTCGGCGGCGGCATCGAAGCCGGAGTGGACGCCATGCTGAGCGCGCTCCAGGGCCAGGAGGTGCGGCCGGCGCCTGTCCAGGAACCTTCAGGAGGAGGGGCACCCCAGTCCATTTTCCTCTTCATCTTTCTCTTCGTGCTCGTCCCGTTCCTCCTGAACGCCATCCGTAGCGGAAGCTGGATCGTCTACCTGATCCTCCTGCCTATCCTCTTTTTCCTGGGCACGCTGGTTCATCTCGTCGTCGGGTTCATCCTGGCGGGGCTTTGGCTGGTGCTCTTCCCGATTTTGAGGAGGATTCTGCCGAAAGGCCTCTCCTCGGGCCGGTTTCGCGGTCCGGGCGGTTGGATCGGTTCAGGCTGGGGTGGAGGAGGATGGAGCGGCGGCAGCGGAGGGGGCGGTTTCGGTGGTTTCTCGGGAGGTGGCGGCAGCTTCGGCGGTGGCGGCTCGTCGAGCAGCTGGTAGGGATTTCAGATATGATTGGGCAGGAGAGATCGGCCATGGTACGAGTCACGGAATCTGAAGCCAGGCAGCGATTCGGTGAGTTGCTCCGCGACGTGGCGGAGGGACAGGAGACCGTACTGATCGAGAAGGACGGGGAGCCTCAGGCCATCGTTCTTTCACTGAATGAATACGCCCGGTTGCAAGAGAACGTTCCGCAGCCGGGAGGAGATTGGAAGGAGTACATAGACCGAGTCCGGGAGAGAATCGCCAAAGAGCTTGGAGGTCGTCCGCTTCCTCCCGCGGAGGATGTGATCCGAAGGATGCGGGAGGAGCGCGATGAGCAAATCCTCGGCAGCCTGTGTTGACGCCTCCCTGATCGTCCGCCTTTTCGTCGATCCCAAGGAGCAGAAGCCAGGATCTCTCTGGGAACAGTGGGTTCAGGAGAAGCGAGAAATCGTCGCACCCTCGCTGATCTACTATGAGGTGGCGAACGCGCTCTACCAATACGAGCGGCATGGCAAACTCAGCTCGGATGCGGTTGTTGAGGCCTTCGAGGCATCGACCAAGTTACCCCTTCGACTCTATACCGACACTGCGCTCAGTGCCCGCGCCATGCAGTTGGCTCGAAGTCTAGGCTTGCCTGCCTGTTACGACGCTCACTATCTCGCTTTGGCTGAGCGTCTCGGTATCGAGTTTTGGACCTGCGATGATCGGCTTGTGAAGAAGGTTGGATCGGCCTTCTCCTCGATTCGGTTGGCCTCCTGACCCGCGTCACTCAGCCCCTTCAAACGCCTCCAGGGCCTCCCGGACCAGCCGTTCCCCCTCGCCGGCATGCTTGGGAGAGAAGTGAAACGGAATCAGCCGTTTCACCGCCGCGGCACGGGCGAGCTCGCCGGCCTGCCGGGACGTCAGATGGTACTTCTCGGCCGCCCGCCGCTCTTCTTCATGGGTGAAGGCTGTTTCGATGAACAGCGTGTCCGCGCCGCGGGCGAGGTCCACGATCGCTGCGGCGTTCTCGGGCGTGTAGCCGGCGTCGGTGACGTAGGCGATCTTCTGGCCCGGCACGATTCGGAGCACCTTCTCCCTCAGCTCACCCAGAGAGACCTGCCACTCGCGCGGGGCTCCCCGCTCGTACCAGCGGACCGTGACCTGCGTCTCAGGCGGCTCATCTTTCACCGCCGCCGACTTGAGGTCCCGCAGCCAGGGTCCGGTAGGAAGGCCCAGCTCCTCGAGACCGTTCTTCCACACGTTGACGTGGAATTTCTCTTCCAGGGAGAACGCGAGGCAGGGGATCTGGTGATCGAGAAACGCGGCGCGGACCTGAAACGTGTCCTCATCGAGAAGCAGCCCCGGTGGAGAAGGGGGAGCCTCGGCGATCTCGCGTCTGAACCCGCTGCGGTTGCGGAACAAGGCAACCGCGGCATCACTTTCGGGGCTCACCTCCGTCGCCCGCACTAAGAAATCGGTGTCGTAATTGGCAACCAGGTTCCAGGTGTAGCCGGCGAGCTTGTGCTCCACCCGGTCGATGAATCCCGGCGGGCCGAAGAGATGGAGGACCTTCTCGCGGCCGAGAAAGTACGCGCAGCAGGGCGTCGAAGCCGGCGAAGTGATCCATGTGGGTGTGGGAGACGAAGGCGTGGGTCACCTTCAGCAGCTGGCGCGCCGGCAGCGGCGAAAGATCGCCGAGATCGAAGAGCAGGGCCCGGCGCTCGAAAAGGAAATCCACGTAGATCCCGGGATCCCCGAACGGATCGTTGACCAAGCGTGGGTGGAAGAGGGGCTTCATGGCAGAAGCCGTACGCTTCCTCGCTAACGTCGCTTGTAGATGTCGTGTTTCGCGAGGTGAGTGGCCAGGAAGTAGAGCCCCTCTTCGTCTTCACGCTCGCTCAACAGGATTCTGAAGTTATCGTTCACGCGTATCGACCAAGCTTCCTTGGATCCCTTTAGCTGCTCGAAGTTGAGTCCCGGGTGCCTCGGATCTCTGAGGAAGTTTGAAAGCGCCCTCTTAGCGGATTCTCGCGTCCTTACGTCGACTTTGCGGAAATTTTTAAGAAAACGACGTGAGAGCCTTACGCGCGGCGGTCTAGCCTCTTCCAAGATAGCGCTCCAGGGCGTCCGGATCGTCGAAGACCGGCGCGGTGCCTTCCTCCTCGATCTGCGCCTGGATGGCAAGTAGGCGCCAACGTGCGTCGCGAATCGCTTCGGCCGTCCGAACCATCGCCTCTTCCAGGCAGCCAATGAGCTTTGAGAAGCGACGCCGCGCGTCACGGGTATGGCGGTGGAGGAGATCTGCCCAGTGGTCTTGCTCTAAGCGAAAACGGCTTAGATCTGTCCCAAGACTCTGTTCAAGCTTCTCCAATAATTGGATCATGTTCTCCAGTTCGCTGTGATCCACCGTCGAAGCGTTCTCCGCAGCCTTCACCAGCTGGGAAGCTGTCTGGGTCATTCCTCCGAGTCGGTTCTCAAGGCCCTGAAGACGCCCTTCGAGCTCATTGAGCCAGGAGGACTGGTCAGGCTCCTTTGCCGCCTGGGCGATGATGGGGTTGACCTCTTCAACGAAGGTGGGAACGAGCTTCATGAAGAAAGACTACCACGGGGCAGTGGAGGGAGGGCTACCTTTCGACCCAGTAGTTCGGCGCTTCCTTGGTGATGACCACGTCGTGGGCGTGGCCTTCCTTGAGGCCGGCGGGGGAGATGCGGACGAAACGGGCCTTCGTGCGCAGCTCGTCGATGGTGGAGCAGCCGGCCAGGCCCATGCCGGAGCGCAGGCCGCCGGTCAGCTGGGGCAGCATCTGGTGGACGCTACCCTTGTAGGGGACCATGCCCTCGATCCCCTCGGGCACGAGCTTGGCGAGGCTGCCGATGCCGCCGTTCTCCTGGAGCCGCTCTCCTGGAAATAGCGGTCGGCGCTGCCGCGGGCCATGGCCGAGAGCGAGCCCATGCCGCGGTAGGCCTTGAAGGTGCGTCCCTGGTAGAGGATGGTCTCGCCGGGGCTCTCCTCGGTGCCGGCGAAGCAGCGAGCCGATCATCACCGAGTGGGCGCCGGCCGCCAGGGCCTTGGTGACGTCGCCGGAGAACTTGATGCCGCCGTCGGCGATGACCGGCACGCCGTGCTCGGCGGCGGCCCGGGCGCAGTCCAGGATTGCCGTGATCTGCGGCACCCCGGCGCCGGTGACGACACGGGTGGTGCAGATGCTGCCCGGCCCGATGCCGACCTTGACCGCGTCGGCGCCGCGCTCGATCAGGGCGAGCGTCGCCCTCGGCGGTGGCGACGTTGCCGACGACGAGCCGGATCTCGGGGAAGCGCTCGCGCAGCTTGCCAGCGGCGTCGAGCACGCCCTGGCTGTGGGCGTGCGAGGAGTCGAGGACGAGCAGGTCCACCTTGGCGCTCGACCAGGGCCGCGGCCCGCTCGAGGAAGTCGCCGCGAGGCGCCCACCGCCGCGCCGACCCGCAGCCGCCCCAGCTCGTCCTTGCAGGCGTTCGGGTACTGCGATCATCTTCTGGATGTCCTTGACCGTGATCAGCCCCTTGAGGTTGCCCTCCCGGTCGACGACCAGAACCTTCTCGATGCGGTGCTTGTGGAGCAGGGCCTTGGCCTGCTCGAGCGTGGTTCCCTCGGGCACCGTGACCAGGTCCTCCTTGGTCATCAGCTCGCCGATCGGCTTGTCCGGGTTGTCCTCGAAGCGCAGGTCGCGGTTGGTGAGGATGCCGACCAGGTGCCCCTCGGCGCTCGGTCACCGGCACGCCGGAGATCTTGTAGCGGGCCATCACCACCAGCGCTTCGCGGATGCTCTGGTCCGGCCGCATGGTGACCGGGTCGACGATCATCCCGGCCTCGCTGCGCTTCACCTTGTCCACCTCCTCGGCCTGCACCTCGATGGGCAGGTTCTTGTGGACGATGCCGATCCCGCCCTCCTGGGCCAGCGCGATCGCCAGGCGCGACTCGGTGACCGTGTCCATGGCCGCCGAGAGGATCGGGATGTTGAGGCTGATCCCGCGGCAGACCCGGGTGCGGAGGTCGACGTCGTTGGGGTGGACCTCCGAGAGGCCGGGGACGATCGAGACGTCGTCGAAGGTGAGAGCGAGGCGCGGCTCGAGATCGGTCATGCGTGCGCTGGTCCCCCTTATGAAAAGGGCGGCCGAAGGGGCCGCCCGGATTCTATTCTCCAGCAGCGCCGCTCATCCCACCGTCACCGCCGCGCCGTGGCACTTCTTGTACTTCTTGCCCGAGCCGCAGGGGCAGGGATCGTTGCGGCCGACCTTGACGTCCCGGTTGACGGTCGGCTGCGGCGCGCTGACCCTCGACCTTGGGCGGCGCCGAGAGCTCGACCTTCGGCGCCGTCCGCTGCTGGCGGACGCGCTGCTCGATCATCTGCTCCTCCGTCACCGGCTCGTAGCGGAAGAGCTTCTGGACGATGTCGTTCTCGACCCGCTCCCGCATCATCTCGAAGAGCTCGAAGCTCTCCTTCTTGTACTCCTGCAGCGGATCGCGCTGGCCGTAGCCGCGCAGGCCGATGCCCTCCTTCAGGTGGTCGAGGGCGAGGAGGTGGTCCTTCCAGGCCGTGTCGACGACGTGGAGCATGATGGCCCGCTCGAAGCTGCGCATGACCTCGGGCTCGTGCCGCGACTCCTTCTCGTCGTACCGCGTCTCGATCGGCGTTCCACAGGGTCTCGCGCAGCTCGTCGATGCCGAGCTCGTCGAGGCTCCAGCTCGCCGGCGTTGATGTTGAAGTAGGCCAGCATCTCGGTGCGCAGGCCGGTCAGATCCCACTCCTGCGGATCGGTCTTCTCGGCGCAGTGGGCCTCGAGCAGGTCGTCGAGGATGTCCCGGCGAGACTTCATGACGTAGTCGCGGCCCTCGCGCCCCTCCAGGATGTCGCGGCGAAGCTTGTAGATCGCCTCGCGCTGCTTGTTCATCACGTCGTCGTACTCGAGCAGGTGCTTGCGGGTCTCGAAGTTCCGCCCCTCGACCTGCTTCTGGGCGCGCTCGATGGCCTGGGAGACCATGCCGTGCTCGATGGCCTCGCCCTCCTCCATGCCGAGGCGCGCCCATCAGCCCTTGAATGCGGTCGGAGCCGAAGATCCGCATCAGGTCGTCTTCGAGCGAGAGATAGAAGCGGGAGGAGCCCGGGTCGCCCTGGCGGCCGGAGCGGCCGCGGAGCTGGTTGTCGATGCGCCGCGACTCGTGGCGCTCGGTGCCGAGGATGTGGAGGCCGCCGGCGGCGAGGACCTCCTCGCGCTCGCGGGCCCACATCTCGTGATAGCGCTCGAGGGCCGCCTGGTAGGCCTCGGGCTCGGTCTCCGGGTCGGCCTCGGCGCTGGCGAGCCCTTCGGGGTTGCCGCCCAGCACGATGTCGGTGCCGCGGCCGGCCATGTTGGTGGCGATGGTGACGGCGCCCTTGCGGCCCGCCTGCGCGACGATCGCGGCCTCGCGCTCGTGGTACTTGGCGTTCAGGACCACGTGCGGCACCTTGGGCGGCCGGTTGAGCAGCTTCGAGAGCATCTCGCTCTTCTCGATCGAGACCGTGCCGACCAGCACCGGCTGGCCGCGTTCGCTGGGCCTCGCGGATCTCCTCGACGACCGCGTCCCACTTCTCCTTGGCCGTGCGGTAGACGAGGTCGGCCCGGTCGTCGCGGATCATCGGCTGGTTGGTCGGGATGACGACGACGTCGAGCTTGTAGATCTGGTCGAACTCGGCCGCCTCGGTGTCGGCCGTGCCGGTCATGCCCGCGAGCTTCTTGTACATGCGGAAGTAGTTCTGGAAGGTGATCGTGGCGAGGGTCTGGTTCTCGCGCTCGATCTTGACGCCCTCCTTGGCCTCGACGGCCTGGTGCAGGCCGTCCGACCAGCGCCGGCCGGGCATCATGCGGCCGGTGAACTCGTCGACGATGACGACCTTGCCGTCCTTGATCAGGTAGTCGACGTCGCGCTGGTAGAGGGCGTGGGCGCGCAGCGCCTGGTTGACGCCGTGGAGGATCTCCATGTTCTCGGGGTCGTAGAGGTTGCGCACGCCGAGGAGCTGCTCGACCTTCTCGACGCCCTCGTCGGTGAGGCTCGACTGGTGGGCCTTCTCGTCGACCAGGAAGTCGCCGGTGGTGCTCTTCTTGCCGTCGCCCTCGTCGATCTCCTCGCCCTTGACGAGGCGGGGGATGATGCGGTCGATGCGGTAGTACTTGTCGGTCGACTCCTCGGACGGGCCGGAGATGATGAGCGGCGTGCGGGCCTCGTCGATGAGGATCGAGTCGACCTCGTCGACGATGGCGTAGTGGTGCCCGCGCTGCACCATCGACTCCAGGTCGAACTTCATGTTGTCGCGCAGGTAGTCGAAGCCGAACTCGTTGTTGGTGCCGTAGGTGACGTCGCAGGCATAGGCGTGCTTGCGCTCGGCGTCGGGCATGTCGTGCTGGATCACGCCGACGGAGAGGCCGAGGAAGCGGTAGATCTCGCCCATCCACTCGGCGTCGCGGCGGGCCAGGTAGTCGTTGACGGTGACGACGTGGACGCCCTTGCCCTCCAAGCGCGTTCAGGTAGACGGGCAGGGTCGCCACCAGCGTCTTGCCCTCGCCGGTCTTCATCTCGGCGATCCGGCCGCGGTGGAGCACGATGCCGCCGATCAGCTGGACGTCGAAGGGCCGCATGTGGACCGACCGCCAGGCGGCCTCGCGGGCGACCGCGAAGGCCTCGAACGAGGATGTCGTCCAGGGTCTCGCCGGCTGCGAGCTGGGCGCGGAACTCGCCGGTCTTGGCGCGCAGCTCGTCGTCCGTGAGCGCCTTGATCCGGGGCTCCAGCTCGTTGATGGCCGCCACCATCGGCAGCATCCTCTTCACTTCGCGCTCGTGCGGCGCTGCCGAAGATCTTGGTCAGGATCGTGTTGATCATCGAGGTCTCGCTAAGGGTCTCGGGGAGAGGCTCGCGGTCGAGCTCGAGCGGCAGCGCCTACAACCGCCAGTCTAGCAGAAAGATTCCGCGGACCCTCCTCCCCGAGAAGGACGTAAAGGACACCAAGGACGCCAAGGACAAAGGAAATCCCTGTTCCTTTATGTCCTTGGAGTCCTTTGTGTCCTTGTGGAACGCTGGGAGGCGAGGGAGCCTACAAGGCGCCGTCGAAACCGTCGAGGATGTAGGCGAGGGGATTGACCGGATCGCCGTCCACCCGCACCTCATAATGCAGGTGGTAGCCGGTCGAGCGGCCGGTGTTGCCCACGCGGCCGAGAACGTCGCCGCGCTTGATCCGCTGGCCCGGCTGCACCTCGATACGCGACATATGCCCGTAACGGGTGCTCATGCCGAAACCGTGGACGATGTAGACCGCCTGGCCGAGGCCGCCCACCACACCGGCCTGCACGACCACGCCGTCCGCGCTCGCCCGCACCGGCTGGCCGGGGGCGGCGGCGATGTCGACTCCCTGGTGGGCGCCGCGGCCGTGAGTGAGCGGATCGCTGCGATACCCGAAGCCGCTGGTGAAGATTCCTTTCACCGGAGCGATGGCCGGAGTGGAGGAGATCCAGCGGACGCGCTGGGTGAGCTTTGCCTCCACGCTGTCGAGCGTCTCCGCGATCTGCCCGGCCCGGTCCTCGATCACCGGCAGGTCGCCGAACTCGACCTCCTCGGCCGGATTGTCACCGCCGATGCCCGCCTCGGTGCCGCTCTCCAGGCTCTCGACGCCGGCCACGATGGCGAGCTGCCGGGTGCGGTCCTCGTAGTCGCTGAGCTGGTTCTGCAGCTTTTCGAGAGTGGACTCGAACGTCCTTTTGGTCCTGTGAAGCCGCTCGTTTTCGTGCCGCAGACGGGCGATCTCGACGGGGTTGACCTTGGTGCTGAAGTGGGACCAGGTGAAGAAGACGGCGGTGAGGGTGAGGAGGAAGAGGGCGCCTGCTGCGATCCCGATCTGGAGGTTGGTTACCTGCCACTTGCGCAGCTTCGCGTGCGCATGGGGGATCAGGATGATCGTGTGGTGCCGTTTAGCCATGAAACGCCGTTTTACAGGGAGCCAGCGAGCTGGTCACCGCCAACAGGAGCCATAACCAGAGGCTATGTGCCCGGCTATTGTAGACAGCGCAATCAGGATGTCAAGAGGGAGATTAAATATGGCAAAAGCGCATCCCCGGGCGTGTAAAATCGTAAAACTCGCGCTATGGCGTCTCTGAACGGCGGCGCCGTGTCTTGGCCTTCAGCTTGCTGGTGGCCGACCCTTCCGAATGCACCGCCGCGCCGGGCATCTCGTCCTGCCAGCGAGCGTAGGCCCGCTGGTCGGCGATGTGAACGTACACCGCTCCGCCCAACGCCATCGCGAGCTTGACCATGGTCATGAGGGTGAAGTTGGCATCGCCTCCGAGGAGCTTGGTGATGTAGGCACGGGAGGTCCCGATCCGGCGCGCGAGCTCGGCGCGGGAGACCTTCTTCTCTTCCATGAGGCGGCTGAGCTCCTCGGTGAACTGGATGACGGCGAATTCATGCCAGTAGTCCGGGGAGGCCTTGGCCTCCTCGAAGAACCGCCGGTAGCGTTCGAGGTTCTGCTGGAGGTTCATGGTTCAGCCCTCGTGAGGATCGATAATCTCAATCTCGCCGCGCGATCTCGCGATCCAATATTGCTTGCGTAGAAACCGCGCCTGGTCGAGCCGGACTCGCGGTGTCCTCTCCGCCTTCTTGAAGGCGGCTGTGCAGACGATTACAGCCGTGCCGCCATAGAACCAGAGGACCCTCAGCTTTTTGCCCTTCGGCTGTCTCCTGAATTCATAGACCCCATCACCGAGGAACTTGCTCGTGGTTTCCGTCTTCGGAGGTCCGAACTGGGGGACTGTCTTCTCGAGGATCGTCAGCATGCTCTTCGCGGCCTTGCGCTCCAGACCCTCCAAGCGATCGAGAAAGGTGAGAACCTGGCAATCGCCCCGTTGATCGCAGATCGCCAGCACCTCCCAGCGGCCCTTGGCGATTCGCAGCAGCTTCATGTTAACTCTCCTGTTAACAAGTTGTCAAGAGCACCGGGACGGCTCGTCTCCAGGAATTGGATCTCGGAGCGGGCCTTGGTTTCGAGGTACCACTCCCGGAGCCCCTTGGCCAGCAGCACCTCCTCGCTCGGAGCGACCTTCGCTCCGGCGAACGCGCTCGTGCAGACGATCCGCCGCAGGCCCTCGTCGTCGAAGAAGAGGATCTCCGGCGTAGCCCCCCGCGGCGGCCGCCGGAGCTCGAAGACGCCGTCTCCCAGCGACCGGCAGAGCTGGAGATTGCACTTGGGCGGACCTTCCATCGGCAGATAGAGCCTCAGGAAGGGCGACATGCAGCCTCGCGCCGCGCCTCCGCCCGGGCCGGTTTCCCGGAGGTGGTCGAGCACCGGGCAGCGGCCCTGGCCGTCGACGACCGCCACGACTTCCCACCGTCCCCTCGCGATCCTGACGAGCTTCATCCGGCGACCCTCCTGTCCAGGCTCCTGTACTGGATCGCCTCCGCCAGATGCGCGGCGCGGATCGCGTCGCTCCCCGCGAGGTCCGCGATGGTGCGGGCCACCTTGAGGACGCGGTCGAGGGCACGGGCGGAGAGGCCGAGCTTTTCGAAGGCCCGGTCGAGCAGGGCGCGGCCGGCGGGATCGACGGCGCAGAAGCGGCGGAGCTGCTCGGGGCCCATGGCGGCGTTGTTCGGCGTCGCCGTACCGGGGCCGAACCGCTCGAGCTGCGCGGCGCGGGCGGCGGCGACGCGGCGCGCCACCGACTCCGTGCTCTCACCGGCCGAGGAACGCAGCTCCTTCAGGCTGACCGCCGGCACCTCGACGTGCAGGTCGATGCGGTCGAGCAGCGGCCCCGAGACGCGGCCGCGGTAGCGCTCGATGAGCGGCGGCGGGCAGCGGCAGCAGTACCGCGGGTCTCCCAGATGGCCGCAGGGACAGGGATTCATCGCGGCGAGCAGGGAGAAGCGGGCGGGGAACTGCAGGCGGGCGCGAGCCCGCACCACGCTGACGTTCCCTTCTTCCAGCGGCTGGCGGAGCGCTTCCAGGGTGTCGCGCCGGAACTCGGGAAGCTCGTCGAGGAAGAGGACGCCGTTGTGGGCCAGGCTGGCCTCGCC
>CAVZUZ010000014.1:0-896999 GCA_963778565.1 Thermoanaerobaculaceae bacterium
CTTAGAAGGTTGCCTTCACCGCCCCTTGCCCGCCCTTCGGGGGCTTTTCGGTTCGTGGAGACCGCCCACCCGGCGCCCGCTCCGTTACCGCTCCGAAATAGCGGTGTCCGGCGAATTCCTGCAAGATGAGCGGCGCTTTTTCCGTCTTATGTAGGTGTGAGGAAACGGACCCACGCGGGCAAGACCGTGCCGCCGAGGCACGATCCCGGCTACAAGAGCCTCTTCTCCCACCCCACCATGGTCGAGGAGCTGCTGCGCGGCTTCGTGCGCCAGGACTGGATCGAGCACCTCGACTTCTCCACCCTCGAACGGATGAGCAACAGCTTCGTCTCCGAGGACCTGCGCGAGCGCCACGGCGACCTCATCTGGCGCCTGCGGCTCCGCGGCGATGCCGACGAATGGGTCTACCTCTATCTCCTGCTGGAGTTCCAATCCACCTCAGACCGCTTCATGGCCGTGCGGCAGAAGTCGTTGGCGAGCGCCTCTCCGCCTGGAGAGCCTCTTCGAGCCAGTCTCCAGGGATCTCAGGCGATACCTGCCGCGGCTCACGTATCTCCTATTGGATGAGCGCCGATTGGATCTGGACCGTCCCGAGCTCGAGCGCAATCCCACCGCCGCCCTCTTTCGGGTTGAGAGCAACGAATCCCTGGAGGCTCTTCCCGACCTGTACCAGGATCTCAACAGTCGGCTCGAGCCGGGAGAATCGGGGTTGCGACGAACCCTCCACGCGTGGTTTTGCGGGGTGGCCCAGAGGACGTTCCCAGGCGCTATAATTCCCGAGGGGATAAACCTCGAGGAGGCTCCCATGCTGGAAGAGACGATGATCAAGTGGCGAGACCAGATCGCCCGCGAGGCGACCCGCGAAGGGCGACGCGAAGGGACGGCGCGAAGGACGCCGCGAGGGACGGCTCGAGGGGCAGCTTCAGGCGCGGAGGGAGATGCTCTTCGAGCAGATGACCCAGCGCTTCGGCCGCCTTCCGGACCAGGTCCGCCGGCAGGTTGAGGAAATCTCCTCCATCCAGGAGCTGCGAAAGCTGGGGCGCAAGGTTCTCCGGGCACCGTCTCTCCAGGACATGGGGCTCGGATAGTTGCGATTCGGCCTGCCGTTCCACCCATTGATTCACCGCGTCTATGGCGCTCCTGCCGGCCCTTCCGGCAGAGGTCTGACCGGTGCAGGTCACCTCGAAACACCTGCCGCACAAACAGCGTAGCCTGGAAGGCGTCAAACTTTCTCGAGCTGCGCCGACAGGGCCGCGGCGGCGCAGCTCCGGCTCGATTCACTCCGGGAAGCTGCGAATCGGGCATCGGGACCGTTCCTTGCAATGCCCTCCCGTATGAGCCTCCTCAAGAAATCGTTCTCCATCGGACTATCCATCTCCCTTCTCCTCCTCGCCGGCGGCTGCCGCCGGAACGAGCCTCTCCCTCCCGAGGTCTCTCAGCTCCTCCGCGAGTCTCTGCAGGCCGAGGTCCTTCCCGCGTCCCTGAATGACCAGAAAGAGCTGGTGAAAGCGTGGGAGGAGATGCAGGGCTTCTACAAGAAACAGGGTTTTCAGCCCGTGTGGTCCACCTCCCGCGGACCCCGTTCCCAGGCCGCAGAGCTGATCGAGGCCATCCCGGCTCTCGGGGCCGAGGGGCTCGACGTCCGGCGCTATCAGCCGGCTCGCCTGGCCGGCTTGCTGAAGGAGCTCGAAGGAGTGAAGCGCTTTGCGGATCCGCAGGACCAGCGCCGCCTGGTGGACCTGGACCTGGAGCTGACCTATACCTATCTCAGCCTGGCGACTCACCTGGGAAGCGGCCGCCTGCAGCCGAAGACGATCCGCGCCGAGTGGTACACGAAGCCGCGCGCCGTCGATCTCGACGCCCGCCTGGGTCACGCGCTGGCGGCTGAAAACGCGGGGGAGATCGTCAAGATATTCCGCAGCCTCAATCCGCCGTATCCGGACTATGAACGCCTGCGCAAGGGGCTCGCCGGCTACCGCGGGATCCTGGCCAAGGGCGGCTGGGGAGCCGTGCCGCCCGGACCGGATCTCGCGGCGGGCGGCCGCGGTCCCAGGGTGGCGGCGCTGCGGGCCCGCCTCGCCGCCTCGGGGGATCTGCCGGGCGGCGGCGCCGCCGTAGCTAGGGCCGGCGAATTCGATGGCGCCCTGGCCGCGGCCGTCTCGCGCTTCCAGCGGCGCCACGGCCTGGAGGCTCACCGGCGCGGTGGACGCGGAAACCCTGACGGAGCTCAACGTCCCCGTCCGCGACCGCATCCGCCAGCTCCAGGTGAACATGGAGCGCTGGCGGTGGCTGCCGGCCACCCTCGGCGACCGCTACATCCTGGTCAACGTGCCGGAATTCCGGCTCGACGTCGTCGAGGCGGGAAAGACGGTCCTAGACCATGCGGGTGATCGTCGGCAAGGACCAGAGCCGCACCCCGGCGTTCAGCGACAAGATGAGCTACCTCGAGGTCAACCCCTACTGGAACGTTCCCGAGAGCATCGCCAACGCCGAGATCCTGCCGAAGCTTGCCGCGGATCCCGGCTACCTCGCGAGCCACAACATGGAGTACGTCGATACGGCGGGCTCGGAGCCCCGCCTGCGCCAGCTTCCCGGAGCGGACAACCCGCTCGGCAAGCTCAAGTTCATGTTCCCCAACGACTTCAACATCTATCTGCACGACACGCCCGCCGACCACCTCTTCAGCCGGGAGGAGCGCGATTTCAGCCACGGCTGCATCCGCCTGCAGAAGCCTTTCGACCTGGCGGCCTACCTGCTGCAGGGGGATCCGAAGTGGACGCCGGAAGCGCTCCGGGCCGCTATCGACTCGGGCGAAAACACGCAGATCTCCCTGCACCGGCCGATTCCCGTGCACATCCTCTACTGGACGGCCTGGGTGGATCCCGACGGCACGGTGGAATTCCGCAAGGATCTCTACGGCCACGACCTCCAGCTCGATCGAGGCCTCGCCGCGGAGCCGCCGGTGTGGCTGGACCTCGAGGTGATGCGGGGGGAGGTGCGGGCGGCGCGGTGACGACCGGAACGGTCTGCCCTCCGAAGCCCCTCACCTCCCCGGCCCTCCTCTCCCCGAGGGAGAGGAGGGAGAACAGCAAGAATCCTTCTTTTTTCCCCTCTCTCCCTCGGGGAGAGAGGGGCCAGGGGAGTGAGGGGCAGGCGGCGCGAAAGACTTCGGTTTTCGAGAACGGCTGAATCGGCGTCCTAATCCCGCGGCGCCTCGTAGACCGCCTCCACCGCTCCGGGCTCCCGCGCGTCCGCCCAGCTCTTCACCAGCGTCGCGAGGAGGATCACGCCGCCGCCGGCGAGCGACCACACGCCCGGCCGTTCGCCGTGGACCAGCCAGGCCCAGATCGGGTTCAGCACCGGCTCGAGGAGCAGCAGCAGCGACGCCTCGAAGGCCCGCACCCGCTGCAGGCCGCGGATCAGCAGGAGGTAGGCGATGCCGATCTGGAACACGCCGAGGTAGCCCAGGAGGAGCCAATCGACGGGCCGGCTCGACGCCACCGGCATCGCCATCGGCAGGCACGCCGCCGCGGCGAACACGTTGCCCCAGAAGGCCGCGGCCGGCCCATAGGACTCCCCTCCGCGGCCGAGCGCCCGCAGTCCCATGATCGATAACGCGAAGGTGCCTCCCGACACCAACGCCAGAAGCATTGCCGAGAGCGGGGTTCGGAGCCGTCTCCGAAACCGGATCGAAGCCGACGAAGAAGAGCCCGAGCCCGCAGGCCAGGGCGGCCATGAAGATCACGTCGCGCGGCCGGATCCGCTCGCGCAGCAGCCACGGGCTCAGCAGGAGGACGTAGAGAGGCGCGGTCGACTGGAGATAGATGGCGCTCGCCGCCGTGGTCAGCTTGTTGGCGAGGACGAACAGGACCAGGGTCGCCGCGTAGGCCACGCCGACCCCGAGCACCCGCGGGCTCGGCCGCCGCCGGGCCTCCGGAATCAACAGGAACAGCGCCGCCGCGGCCACCGCCGAGCGCAGGCACGCCACCTGCCATCCGGCGAGTTGGACCGACTTGATCACCGCGCCGCCCGAAGAGAACAGCGCCGCCGCCGCCAGCACCTCGAGGCGGCCGGAGAGGGGGGTGGGGGAGAGAGACATGGCGGATAAGGGAGGGGAAATCTTAATGCAAGGGCTCCCCCGCCCGCCCCTCACCCCTGTCCCCTCTCCCATCGCCCTCCCGCCGACCGGGAGAGGGGGACGATTCCGAACCGGACGAGCTTGTAGGGTGCGCTCCGCGCACCTTTGAGGACAGTTATGGTGCGCACAGCGCAACCCGCCACCGTAAGTGATTGCAAACAAAGATGTTGCCTGTTCTGTCTCATGGCGTAGGTGACGGTTAGGTGACCGCAAAGCAGGTGCTCCGACGCTATCTCCTGAGACTCGCCTGGACTTCAGGAGACGAGGATTCCCGCCCGGATTGGTGGGAAGGGACTGCATAACATAGTGCAGCCTTCTCTCGGTTGGGGTGCTGCCTCGGGGACGCGGGCGTGCTGCGGGTAGTAACGAGAGGGCGGGAGGGCCTGCCTGAACCTTTTTTCGGAGGCCCCCGCCGGGTCGGCTTGCTCCACCGTCGGCACAACCCTTCAACACTGCGGGACTCACAGAACTGACAAGGGCCGGCGAAGGGGAAGCCCTGACAGTTCGGCGAATTCCCGCAGTACGCTGACCCTTCGACGGGGAGGCAACGAGGCGAGGCGAGCAGGGTCCGGAACTCGTGGCGGAATCGTTTCCGGAAACTTAAGGAGGAAGTCGATGGCCCGTCCCCCGTTTACGCGCCGATCGTCCGCTGAGCGCCACCGAGCGGGTGCAGCGGTTCCGGTCTCAACGCGGCGAGCACTGCCTGGAGGTGTTGCTCGACCTGACGAGCTTTGAGCAAGTGTCCGGTTTTGCCGAGCGTTGGGGTTGCTCGCGCCAGGAGGTGCTGAAGCTGGCGTTTCGTGCGGTGCTGCCGGCGATGCGGCGGGCCGGTTCGGCCGAGGAGCTGTTGGATGGAGTGCGAGAAGCCTTGGAGAGGGCGGGGGCAAGCGTAACGTTTCCGGAAGCGTGTCGAGTCGCACGCTATTCCGCCACGCTTGTACGCGATCGGCCGCCCTGAATTTGGATTGTTCAGGCCATGTCTTCGGCCTATCAAGGGTCGGCTGACGCCGCCCGCTTCGCGGCTACGCCCTTGACAGGCCGAGACATGGCCAAGATGAGCCGGGTATTCGGGGCGGCCGGAAGACTGGGCGTCCCGGAATGTGCCGCGGCGGCGCATTCTATGCCGGCGGTCACGAAATACCGTGAGACTCGACAAAGCGTTTGCCTCGCTGAGGGGTCTTCCAAGCCTTCGCCTCGCTTGGGTTGCACCTTGCCGAGGAACTCCGGAACGTCTTGGCGGCGTTGAGGGAGATTGCCGGAAAGCTGGAGCCTTCTCGGAGGCGGCGGCGAGGTTCGGAAGAGGGCGGCGCCGTCTGCGACGGGTACCGTCAAGAGGGAGGGTGGCGGGACCCTCCGCTCTTTCCAGAGGCGGCTTGCTCCCCCCGTCGGCGTAACCCACTTCCCTGCGGACGCAGCGGCGTAGCGAAGGCCCTGTACAGGGACAGCGGTTTGCCCGACTGCTTCATGGCCGCCGCTCCTCCGGCCCAATTTCCTGCACCTCACCCGATTCCAGATCAAGGCGGTAACACCGCCCCTGACCATCGCAGGCAACCGCGTAACGGTTCAATAGCGACGGACACCAGTGAGACGCGCCAAAGTGGGCGCCAGCTTGAAAGGCGAACGAGCCCGCCATCAGCAGGCCCGTCAGCATGCCCAGGCCCACCACAGCCACCAGCAATAGCTTCGGCCGTGTCACAGTCCTGCCCCTCCTGTCCTGCCGACGGCTGCGGTTGGTTGCGTCTCGGGGTCGTCGGCGAGGCCGCCCATCGCTTCGGTGAGGAGCACCTGCGCGCGGGCACGGCTGCAGAGCTTGCGAATGCTGGCGGGGCTGTAGCCCAGCCGCCGCGCCACCTCGTGGCTGCTCATGCCGAGGCCGAAGCGGAGCCACAGAGCCGCCCGGTGCCGCCGGCTGAGCCCGCGCGTCAGGTTGCGGGCGTCGAGGCGGAATTCGGCCTGCTCCTGCGCCGGGGATTGCGGCTCGCACAGACTCTCCAGCTCCGTGGAATCCACCGCGAATACCCGCTCGATCCCCTGCCGGCGCCAATACCGCAAGCACTTGATCCGCAGCGTGCCGAGCAGCCACGCCTCCAGGTTGTGAATCGTCTCCCACTGCCGGAGCGCATCGAGCAGCGCCTCCTGGAGAAGGTCCTCGAAGTCCTGGAAAGGCATGCCGTAGCCCTTCAGGAGACGTTTCACGCGGGGGCGGATTCTCCGGAGAAGCTCCCCGATCGCCGCGGACTGCACAGCCGGAGACGAG
Organism: Thermoanaerobaculaceae bacterium; assembly: GCA_963778565.1. GTDB lineage: Bacteria > Acidobacteriota > Thermoanaerobaculia > Multivoradales > UBA5704 > DATARR01. The sequence goes on from CAVZUZ010000014.1 coordinate 6,396, forward strand.
CTCGAACAGATCGCGGTCTCCACCGTCCCATCTCCTCAGGCGAACGGCAGCGGCCTGAGGCGCAGGCCGCATGCCCGGAACATCCGGCGCAAGGTGACCGCCGTCGCGTCGGCTGCCTCCCGCAGACGCGGCTCGCCGCGTGCGGCCAGACGCGCAAGAAGGCGGATTTTTCCAGCCGCGAGGGCCAGGGCCGGCACCCTGGGGAGATAGGTTTCCAGGGTGCCGGCCAAAGCCTCGATCTCCTTCGCCCGGCCGCTTTCTGCCAGCGCGAGAGTGAGATCCAAAGACACCAGGGCGGCCTCGGCCGGGCTCGGCTCGGCCAAGAGCTTCTGGCGCACCGACTCCAGCACGTGGAGCACCTCGTCGAGATCGCCGAGCCGGGCGAGCGCCCGCCCTTCCCACCCATAAACGCGGACCATCTCTTCAGGATCGGCAATCCGGGAGTAGAGCTTCCACGCCTCGCGCAGCACGCCACGCGCCCGCTCGCCCTGCTTCACCTCTCCCAGACAGGCCGCCAGCGCCAGACCTCCTTTGAGCGCCACGAACGGCTGGCCGTCGCGGTCCATCTCGGCCCAGCCGTCGGCGAGCAGTGAGAGTGTGTCGCCATGCCCGCCTTCCTCCAGGAGCACGAGCCCCAAGAGCATCAGGCAAAGGCTGACCTCGCGGTCCTGACCGTCGGTGGCGAAGAGGCAGGCGGCGTGCTGCAAGAGGGCCTCGGCTTCGTCGATGCGGCCCTGTTCCCAGCGCAGTAGCGCCAGGGTCCGGCATTGGAAGGCGCGATCCGGCAGACCGGCCAGGAACGGCACGGCTTTGGCGAGCAGCAGGTCGGCGGTCTGCCTTCGCGACTCCAGCCGCCGCGCGTTGGCGCCGAGACAGTAGGCGTGCGGCAGCGCCGCGGCCGCTTCCTCGTCGCCCGCTCCGAAGAGATGCGCCAGCCGGACCGCGAGACGGGCCAGCTCGGCCGCGCAGGCCGGCTCGGCAAGCTGGCGGGCGTGGCTGACCTCCAGCAGCAGGTCCAACAAGTCCAGACTGCGAAAGCGGGACTGCCGGATCACCCCGAGCCGCCGGCCGGGTGGCGTCTGCATCAGCTCCGCGAAAAGCCGCTCGGCGGTCTCGCGCTGAAGACGCGTCTCTTCGATCAGCTCCGGCGTCCGTTCCTCCAGCCGCGCCCACATTCCGGCATAGATCTCCTCGTGCGTTTCGTCGTCCGGCAGCGGGGTCTGTTCACCGAGCAACCGGGCGATGGCCCAGCTCCGGCAGGTAGGGCAGCTCAGCAGGTGCAGCAGGTCGGTGGCGCCGTGGGGCTCCTCGTCCGGGAAGTCCGCCATCAGCTCTTCCGCCCTTTGGCCTTCCTCCCCTTGGGGCGATAGGAGGCCGCCGCCGCGAGGTCGCGAATGGCGGGCCGAAGGCAGTCGTTGAGGACACATTCGATAACGGAGCGCACCTCCGTTGAGATGTCCATTTCCTCTTCGCCCAGGAGCATGGCCGCTTCCTGAGGGGGTACGGGAAGCATCTCGTGTACTTCCTCCAGCCGGCCCCGGAGGCTCTCCAGCTCCTCGACGACCTGTCGTAGCGCCCCTTGTGCGGCGGCCTCGGCTTCGCTCATATGACCTTGCACCTCCAAAGGGTTCTCGGTCTCCGGTGCTCTCTTTCAGGCCGTCTGACGGCAGCACTACGCGTCTCCTCCAGGATGCGGGATGCCCGTTCGCCGAGCCACAGCCGCCGCGTCACCGCCACGCATTCCGGACAGCCGGCCAGAAGGTGGCGAACGATTGCGAGCGTGCCGGGTCCCGAAAACCTGCCCCCCAGAAAGAGTTCTAGTTGTTGTGTTGTGGGATGGCCGTCTTGGACGCCGTTCACGATTCCCGCTGTCCTCCGTTTCATCAGGTTCCAGTGAATCTTTTTGCAAGAAGCGGAACTCTGGTATCCTCGACAGAGGATTGGTGAAAGTTCGCAGAGAGAGCACACAGGCAGGAGCCTGGGCTCTGGGAGAGGTAAGAAGGTAGCCCGGACCAGCAACATGGGCCCCGCTTGGGGTGTCCCGTTTGAGGCCGCTAGAAGCACTCAGCCTTTTGGAACACACTTACACGAAAGAGGGGGCTTTTGATGCTGCCGCCCAGGCTTACGTTCCGGCAATTGCTCCTATCGATGCTGGCCATCCGGTACCGTCGCAGTCAGAAGCAGATCGGCTCCCGGGCCGGCATGCCTGGAAAGCGAGTTTCCTACCACTTGAGCCGGGAGCGTCTTGGCGAGATGAAGGACGAGATTTACGATCAGCTCCTGGACGGCATGAGGCCATTCCCGCCGGCGGCGGTCCCGATCCTGACGGCGTGCCTCGAAGCTCTGGACGCCTTGGAGCAGGAGGGAGACCTTACAGCGGAGGAGTGCGCCGCGATCGAAGAGGAGGTCCTGGTTGCCACGCGCAGGAACCGAGAAATCTTCGCCGAGTCCGTGCGACTCTCCCGGGCCGGGCCAGCCGAGGGTTACCCAACGGCTCACGATCTCCTGCCTGCCCGCCAGCGAGCCGAAGTGCTTTTCGAGAAGTTGAAAGCCTTGCCCGAAGCTATTGCCATATCGGCCGCTGCTCTGAAGCCGCGGATCTGGTGCCGCAGGTGCGCGATCTCGCCGCCGATCTGGGCGATGAGATCTTCTTGAGCCGCATAACCTGGCTGGAGGGACGCATTGCGGCCGGTCTCGGCTGGACACGGGAGGCTCGGCAGCTCCTGGCAAAGGCTCGGCGGGAGTTTCACCTGCGGAAAATGTCTTACGACGTGGCCCTGGCCCTGCTGGAGGAGGCGGTCCTGCTGTTGGTGGCGGGCCGGCCGGCCGAGGTCAAGAAGCTCGTCCAGGAGCTGTCCCAGGTGTTTCAATCCAAGGGGGTCCATCGCGAGGCACTGGCCGCCCTGCGGCTCTTCTATGAAGCGGCCGAGCGCGAGGAGGCGACGGCCGAGCTGGCCCGCCGCGTCTTGCGCTTCCTCTTCCGCGCCCGGCACGATCAAGGCCTCCGCTTCGAGTCATGAGCCGGAGTGGCACCCGCCATTGGGGTCTGCACCGCAGCCTGCATGGGTCTGTGGCTGCGGAACGGCTTTGCAGAGGCCGTCAGGGTCCGCGCCGCAGCCCGCCTTGGTCTGTGGCGGGTGGCCCGGAACGCTCGGTGCCGCGCCCCAGATCGTGGAGAGGAAGGTCCACAGCCGTTCGAAGGGTCCGGAAGGAGGGATGGTCACGAGGGACGAGGCGAGGGCTACAGCAACGAGGGTGCGGCGCATGGGGAGGGTCTCCGGTGCGGCGCCGGCCGCGAACCTCCCTGGTTCGCGCGGTCCGCGGTCCTAATCTTAGGTGTCCCAGCCCGGCCCGGTGGTGAAAATTCGCGATTTTTCTGTCGGAGGAAGCGGATGACACGAGAGCAAAGGCTGGCGCGCCTGTTTCGCGCGCTCTCCGGCGACACGCAGGAGGAGTTCGGGGAGGAGATCGGCGCCTCCCGGACGCTCATTTCCCAAATCGAGAATGGCGAGGTGGTGGCAGGGCCCGAGTACTTGGAAGCAATGGCGAGGAGGGCCGGAATCACCATCGCGGATGGTGAGCAACACCTGCGCCTGTACGAAACGCAACGCAGAGCCCGCCTCAGATGGGGTCGGGCGGCGAACGACCTGTTTGACTGGATGGCGGCAGGGCTGCGGTCTCAAGCCGAAACAGCCTACCAGCGTCTCCTGACGCTACCGCTTCCCGAAAAGTTACCCAAGGCGGAGGACCGCGAGCGCGCCGAGAAGCTATTCGCTCGACTGGAGAGCCTGACCGAAGAGGCGAGGTTGGTGGTGGTGGACGTGGCCGATGAGTATCAGACGTGGGCCTTGTGCGAGAGAGTCTGTATGGCTTCGGTGGAGGCGGCCTCCCGCGATCTCGACGCGGCGGCAGCCTGGGCGCGCTTCGCCACGGAGATCGCTGCACGGGTCCGCGGGCCGGAGGGGTTTCGGAACCGCATCCAGGGCTTCGCCGCAGCCCATGGAGCCAACCTCCTGCGGGTAGCGGGCGAGCTGAAGGCGGCGGACGCCGCCTTCGCAGAGGCCAAGCGCCTCTGGCTCTCGGGAGTGGTAGGCGGTCTACCCTATCGGGTAAGAACGTGGTGGATGAAGTCGCGGGCGACCGACCAGCCGATGGAGGCGAGCCGTACCGGGAGCGAGGGCAGCCCCATCGCCTTGGCGGTCAAGAGAACAGAGGTCTTGAGCGGATTGCGCACCGTGGCGCGTGCCAGCGAGACGGCATTGGCGGCGTCGGCCAGGGGAAGGCCGCCGCGGGTGAGGGCCTGAACGGTGTGGAGGGGATGCATTCCGGCGCGGAAGGCGAGAGCCGCCCATTCGCGGGGAGATTGATCGCGAGCGGGAGCGGAGAGGCGGACGCGGCTCAGCCGACGATCCAGAGCGCGATTCAGATCTCGTGAGGGGTTTTGCATCCATCGCTCGCGCCGGGCGGCGAGGTCGGACCGACTTGATCACCGCGCCGCCCGAAGAGAACAGCGCCGCCGCCGCCAGCACCTCGAGGCGGCCGGAGAGGGGGGTGGGGGAGAGAGACATGGCGGATAAGGGAGGGGAAATCTTAATGCAAGGGCTCCCCCGCCCGCCCCTCACCCCTGTCCCCTCTCCCATCGCCCTCCCCCCGACCGGGAGAGGGGGACGATTCCGAACCGGACGAGCTTGTAGGGTGCGCTCCGCGCACCTTTGAGGACAGTTATGGTGCGCACAGCGCACCCTACCAAGGCAGTGCCTTCCGCTACGTCCCCCTCTCCCGGTCGGGGGGAGGGCGATGGGAGAGGGGACAGGGGTGAGGGCCGGGCGGGGGAGCCGCCTTGCCCCCAACCCCTTCCTGAGCTAGCCTGTCTCTATCCAGGGAAAGGAGCTCCTCGAGAGACCGCCAAACCCCATGCCCGATCCGCAGCGCAAGATCTTCGTCCTCGACACCTCGGTCATCCTCTACGACTTCAACGCGCTCCAGAACTTCCAGGAGCACGACGTCGCGATCCCGATCACCGTGCTGGAGGAGCTCGACCAGTTCAAGAAGGGCAACTCCGTCCTCAACCTGCAGGCGCGCGAGTTCATCCGCCAGCTCGACAAGCTGTCGAACCACAACATGCTGCACGAGTGGATCCCCCTCGACGGTCCCGCGCGCGGTAAGTTCCGCGTCGTCACGGAGGAGAACGGGGCGGTCGACGCCGGCGAGGTCTTCGGCGCCCGCAAGGCGGACCACCGCATCCTGAACGCCGCCCTGGGGCTGGCCAGGCAGGAGCCCGAGCGGCGGGTCATCCTGGTCAGCAAGGACATGAACCTGCGCCTCAAGGCGCGGGCCCTCAACCTGGCGGCCGAGGACTACGAGACGGTCAAGATCAAGGACCTCGACCATCTCCCCAAGGGCAAGAACGAGGTCGAGGTGGCGAACGGCGCCGCTATCGACCGCCTCTACCAGGAGGAATGGCTGCCGGTGGAGGCGGTGCTCGAAGGGCGCCCGCCGTGCAACCAGTACTTCATCCTGCGCAGCGGCTCGAAGTCGGCGCTCGCCTACTACAACTCGCGGACCGACCGCATCGAGCGGGTCCACAAGCCTCTCGCCTACGGCATCTCGCCGCGCAACGCCGAGCAGACCTTCGCCCTGCACGCCGTGCTCAACCCCGACGTGCCGCTGGTCACGCTCTCGGGCGCGGCCGGCACGGGCAAGACGCTGCTGGCGCTGGCCGGCGCCCTGGAGCAGCGGCGGCACTTCCGGCAGATCTACCTCGCCCGGCCCATCGTGCCGCTGTCGAACCGCGACATCGGCTTCCTGCCGGGAGACATCCACTCCAAGATCAACCCCTTCATGCAGCCGCTGTGGGACAACCTGGGGATCATCAAGAACCAGTTCGACGAGAAGGAGCGCGAGTACAAGAAGATCGACGAGCTGGTGGAGACGCGAGAAGCTCCACATCGTGCCGCTCGCCTACATCCGCGGCCGCAGCCTGTCGAACGTGATCTTCATCGTCGACGAGGCGCAGAACCTGACGCCGCACGAGGTCAAGACGATCATCACCCGGGCCGGCGAGCGGCACCAAGATCGTCCTGACCGGCGACATCTTCCAGATCGACACGCCCTACCTCGACGCCCACAGCAACGGCCTCTCGTACCTGATCGACCGCGTGCGGGGCAATCCGCTGTACGCCCACGTCAACCTGGAGAAGGGCGAGCGCTCGGCGCTGGCGAATCTGGCGAGCGTGATGTTATAGAGGTTTATCCGAGCGTCCATCGCCACGCGACCTCACCCCAACCCCTCTCCTAAAGGAGAGGGGCTAAGATTGTTTCTATTCCCCCTCTCCTTTAGGAGAGGGGGCGAGGGGGTGAGGTCGCGCGGGCACGGGAGAAGCGGCTTCCGGAGAGGAGGGCCGGGGAGGTGAGGGCTCGCCGAGGTACCAATGGTGCGGCGGCGCCGCCTGCCAGACCAGTCCGAACTGTCCGGTGGCGGCGCCCAGGATGCGCTCCATCGCCACGTCGACCGAATCGGTGAAGAGGATCCTCTCGCAGTCCGCGGGCAGGATCGTCTTCTCCTCGACCATACGGTGACAGAGGAAATCGTGCAGCGGTTGCCAGTACTCGGTGCCCATCAGGACCAGCGGGAAGTCGTGGATCTTGCCCGTCTGGATGAGCGTCGCGCACTCGAAGATCTCGTCCAGGGTGCCGAAGCCGCCGGGCAGGACCACGAAGGCGTACGAGTACTTGACCAGCATCACCTTGCGGACGAAGAAGTAGCGGAACTCCAGCCAGCGGTCGAGGTAGGGGTTGGGCTCCTGCTCCTTGGGCAGGATGATGTTGCAGCCGATCGACGGCGCTCCCACGTCGCGGGCGCCGCGGTTGGCGGCCTCCATGATGCCGGGCCCGCCGCCGGTCAGGACGGTGAAGCCGGCGCGGCCGAGCCGCTGGCCGATCTCTCGCGCCAGGGCGTAGTAGCGATGATCCTCCTGGAATCGCGCCGAGCCGAAGACGGTGACGCACGGCCCCACGAAGTGCAGGCCGCGGAAGCCGCGGATGAAGTCGGCGCCGATGCGGAACAGCCGCGCCAGCTCGGAGGTCCGGGTCTGCGGCCCCTGCGAGGAATCTGCCGTCCTCGGCGAGCTCCGTCCCCTTGCCCCAGCGCGGCGGCTCGCCGCTTTGCGCCGCCGCCGCCACCTCGGCGGCGGGAACGGGACCGGGGGACTTCTCGGGGCGGATCTCCTTCATGCGGGTCAGCTTAGCAAAGGGCGGGCCGGTGCCGGCTTCTCCGTAAGCGTTGATCCGAAGCGCAGGCTTTCCCCCGCCCGCCCCTCACCCCTGTCCCCTCTCCCATCGCCCTCCCCCCGGCCGGGAGAGGGGAACGATGCAGAAACGCTGGATCGCGTAGGGTGCGCTGTGCGCACCATGACGGACATTGACGGTGCGCCCAGCGCACCCTACGGCAAGATCCCCTCGCAGGCGTCCCCCTCTCCCGGTCGGGGGGAGGGCGATGGGAGAGGGGACAGGGGTGAGGGGCGGGCGGGCGGCCTCCTCCTCTACCTTCTCCTCTGCGCGTTCCCCGCCTTCCCTGCCACCCGCCAACCCGAGCCCCCCCAGCGGTTCCCCAACGTGGTGGTCCTCACCATCGACACCCTGCGCGCCGACCGCCTCTCCTCCTACGGCTACCGCCGGCCCACGACGCCCAACATCGACCGCCTGCTCGCCAGCGGCGCGCGCTTCAGCCAGGCGCGGACCGTCGAGCCGCTGACCAATCCCGCCCTGTGCTCGATGTTCACCTCGCTCTATCCCCACGAGCACGGCGCCACCCGCAACGGCCTGCGCCTGCGGCCCGACCTGCCCTCGGCCGCCCGCGTCCTGGCGCGGCGCGGCTACCGCAGCGCCGCCTTCGTCGGCAACTGGACGCTCAAGAACCGCATCTCCGGTCTGGGCGAACACTTCGAGCGCTACGACGAGGTCTTCACCCGCAAGCGCTGGCTCGGGATGTTCAAGAGCGAGGCCACCGCCGAGGACCTGACCGACGCCGCCCTGGCCTGGGTGGCGGAAACGCGGGCGAGCCCCCGCCGTCCCTTCCTCCTCTGGGTCCACTATGTGGAGCCGCACGCACCCTACCGGCTGCAGGAGGATTTCGCCCGGCGGCTCGGCGTCCCCACCCGCGGCGAGGTCTCCCGCCCGGACCGTTACGACACCGAGGTCGCCTTCGTGGATCACCACCTCGGCCGGCTGCTCGCCGCCTTCGACGGCGATCCCGGGCTCAGGTCCAACACCCTGTTCGTCTTCACCGCCGACCACGGCGAGAGCCTGGGCGAGCACGGCTACTGGGGCCATGGCCGCAACCTCTACGAGCCGACGTTGCGCATTCCCCTCGGGTTCGCCTGGAACGGCAGGATCCGGCCCGGCACGACGATCGACGCCCCGGCCCTCAACATCGACGTGGCTGCCACCATCCTCGGGCTCGCCGGGCTGCCGGTGCCGGCCGACTTCCGCGGCTTCGACTGGAGCCCGGTCTTCGGCGGAGCCGCGCCGCCGCGCGGCCGGGTCGCCCTCTTCCAGGCTCACAAGGGAGCGGTGCTGTCCGTTCAGGAGGCGCCGAGCGCCCGCCGCAAGGGTCTGCTGGAGGTGGCCGTGATGATCGGCGAGCGCAAGGAGATCTTTCGCCTCACCGAGCGCCAGCTCCGGCTCTTCGACCTCGGGAGGGACCCACGGGAGACGCGCAGCCTCGCCAACGGCTCGCAGCTCTCAGCGCGCCTTGATGCCTGGATGGACGACGTCCAGAAAGGCCTCATCGCATCGGATCGCCTGGGGTCGGCCGAGATCGATCCCGAGAACGTCGAGCAACTCCGGGCGCTCGGCTATATCTACTGACCCGGAGGCAGGCCGACTTCTATGCCGCGGCGGCGATCTGCCCCCGCCGCTTCTCGATCCAGGACCGGGCCTCCTCCTCGGTGTCGGCGAAGGTGACCGGATTGGCCCCGGGGCTCTTGCCGAAGAGGCTGGAGGCGAGGTTGGCGGCGGTCAGCAGCAGCTTGGCGAGGACCCGCGCCCGCAGGGGAGCGTTGCAGATCACGGTGCCCCGCAGGGGGAGGAGCTTGACGGTCTCCGACGCCTCCTTGCGCACGGCGGCGGGGAGATCCTCGAGGCTCGGAGAGATCGATCAGGAAGAAGAAGTGGCTGACGTCCTGGGCATACTCCAGATGAGCGCGGTTGATCAACCGGCACTCTTCGAGCGTGCATCTGCCCTGAATCTTCAGGTGGACGATGTCGGGGAGCTCCAGCCCCGTGAGTTGGCGGCCACACTGATGACTCTTGAACCATCCCGCGCTGGACATCTCGGCTCCCTCCTCGAAGAAACCCTCGTTTCCGCGCCGCGCGAGGCACGGCAGCATAGATGGTGCTGGCAACTACGAAAGTTGAGCCTGATTATAGGATGGAGTGCGCGATTGCGCAAGCATTACCGCCCCGGCTTCAACCGGATCGCTGCGGCGTAAACGCGGGCGGATCGCTGGCGGGGAAGGACTCCACGGAGGCCTCGTCCACGGGGTCGGCGTCGCGTTCTCTCGGCCTCACGGGCCGTGCGCCCTCCGGCAGCGGCCACTTGCCGCGGAAGGTGCCTTCGCGATCGGGGGAGGGCTTCGCCGGGTCGTCCTGGTGATCCGCGCTCGCCTCGTCGTCGACAGTGCCGCCGTGCTTGTCCATGGCAGACCTCCTCGCCTGGATCCGATGCGCAAGCGGCATGCCAACTCGGGATGATCTCCGGGCCACGGGGCGCTGCTATGCTTCCTGTTTCAGAGGAGAGACGAGGATGACGGACCTGCGGTATCCGATCGGCAAGGCGCGCATGGAGGCGCAGCTCGGCGACGACGAGCGCCGGCAGATGATCGACGAGATCGAGGAGACGCCCGCCCGCCTGCGCGCCGCCGTGGCGGGCTTGACCCCCGAGCAGCTCGACACCCCCTATCGGCCGGACGGCTGGACGGTGCGGCAGGTCGCCCACCACGTGCCCGACAGCCATCTCAATGCCTATATCCGCTTCAAGCTGGCGTTGACGGAGCCGGAGCCGGCCGTCAAGACCTACGAGGAGGCGCTGTGGGCCGAGCTGCCGGACACCCGCTCGGTGCCGGTCGAGGTCTCGCTCGTGCTGCTGGAGAACCTGCACCGGCGATGGGTCGCCCTGCTGCGCTCGCTCGCCGCCGCGGACTTCGAGAAGACCGTGCGTCATCCTGACTTCGGGGTCCTCAATCTCAACCAGCTCCTCGGCATGTACTCCTGGCACGGCCGGCACCACGTCGCGCACGTCACGGCCTTGCGCGAGCGGATGGGCTGGGGATGAGCCGGCCCACCGGGAAGACGGGAATTCACTGCCCTCTCCCGATGTTGGGCTGATAAAGAGATTTGCCCGGGCCGGGAGAGTGTGCTAGAGTCCTGGGCGAGGAGAGAACATGGCTACCAAGACGACTGGCGGATAACCTCTACCCCTTCTCCAACGGGCGCCCTTCATACCGTCGTATCCGGTTCCAGGTCCGTGACCATCTGCCACACGACTTAGCGCGGTATCTCCGTAGTAATTTCAGTAGTCCCTTCAGATCGGCTGAAAGTTTGGGCTCCCCTGACGGTTGCCAAGCTGCGAGTGCCCTTATCTTCGGATCGAAGTCTGAAATCTGGAATTTCTCCTTGCTGCCGTACCAGAGCTCATACGGGCGATTCATCTCGAAGTCGAGAACGGTCTCCAAGACATGGAGCAGGGAGATGACGTGCCGGAATTCTCCGATGTCCACCCAGCTCCGGAATCCTGTCTGCAACTCCTGCTGGCTCGAGGCGGCGGAAGGCTCCCGGTTAAGCCGCCTCTGGGCCTCGACAGAGTTATCCTGAGGCTCGAGTCGTTCAAGGATCGAGTTAAGTTCGGTCCTGCGCAGCCAGACCTCGGCGCGGGGAAAGAAGATTCTCCAGGCACCGGCTACGATATCCTCGCCATTCCGGTCCTTGAAATACCAGCCACCGATCTTTCGAGCCATCTCCCGTTGCCTGCGCAGGACGACCAGGATTCCGCAGAGGATTTGCTCTTCGGGCACGTCACGGGACGGCCCAGCGCCTTCTTCCTTTCCCTCGGGAGACGACCCGGCGTCTTCCTTCTTCTCGCTTCGCTTTTGCCAGTCGACTCGCAGGTTGTAGAGCGCCGAGCTGCAGGGGCAAGTAGTACCGCTCCGCGTTCTCATGGCTCTTCTGGAGCATCTGGCTCCAAGTCTGCTGGAATTGGGCTCTCCGCTGCTCGCTGATCCGGACTCCCCAGCCCAGGAAGATGAGAGCGATGGGAAGGGCCAGATCCTTCAGCAGCTCGAAGCCAGGAAGGGCGCTCCAGCGGTCGACGATCTTGACCTCCCCGGCCTGCGCAAGGATGCTCCCCTTCCTGCCGTCCGCGAACTGCCAGCCGAGCACGCCGTTCAATGAGATCTCTCCGGTCTCTTCGGTAGCTCGGAACTCCGCGGTGAACGTCGCGGCCTCTCCAGCTTTGAGGTGGAGCGGTCGAGCGATCCTGAGCCGCGCCGCGCCACCTTGAAGGGCGCAGACCGGGAGACCCCTTCGCCAGCAGGTTCCCACCGGCGTCAAGGTCGGCGTCTGCGAGAATGACCAGAAGCGAAGATCCCGAATGTCGGAACCAGTCCCGTTTGTGACCGAAATCCAAAACTGAATTCGATCCTCCGGGAATGCCTGCTTGCGGTTCACCCCGCCTTTCACGGCGAGTCCTTCCTTCCCTCCGATCTCCGAGGCCGGCTCGGTCTGGGCATTCAGCCAGCATGCGGCGGCGAAGGCCGACAAGCAATACGACAAGGTGGTGGTCCATGCTCTTCGGACTCGGAAGCTGCCCATAGAAGACTAAAGTCTATCTCAGAGAGTGCTGTCTGGCTTGCCGCTTCTTCCGCTTTCTCATATCCTCCCGGCTCGCATCTCCGAGGAGACCTGATGGGAGTCGAGCACCCCTTCCGTGACAACGCCGTCGTCCTGACCGGCGCCTCCCGCGGCATCGGCCGGGAGATGGCCCTGCAGCTCGCCGATCAGGGCGCCTGGCTGGCCCTCTCGGCGCGCGAGGCGGAAACCCTGGAGCAGGTGGCGGAGGAGTGCCGGCGGCGCGGCGCCCGGGCCGTCGTCATCCCCGCCGACGTCGGCGAGGAGGCGCAGTGCGCGGCCCTCGTCTCGCGGGCCGTCGAGGCGTTCGGGCGCATCGACACGCTGATCAACAATGCCGGCATCAGCATGTGGGCCCGTTTCGACGAGCTGCGCGACCTGTCGGTGGTCGAGCGGATCATGCGGGTGAACTACCTGGGCAGCGTCTACTGCACCTGGCATGCGCTGCCGCACCTCAAGCGGAGCCGCGGGCGGATCGTGGGAATTTCCAGCCTGACGGGGAAGACCGGCGTGCCCACCCGCAGCGCCTACGCCGCCAGCAAGCACGCCATGACCGGCTTCTTCGACACCCTGCGCATCGAGCTGGCCGACTCCGGCGTCACCGTGACCATGGTGTATCCCGCCTTCGTGGCGACCGAGATCCGCGAGCGGGCCTTCGGGCCGGACGGCAAGCCCCTGGGCACGAGCCCCGTGCGCGAGGCCGAGGTGATGAGCGTCGACACCTGCGCCCGGCTGATCCTGAAGGCCGCCGCCGGCCGCCGGCGCGAGCTGGTGATGACCCGCCGCGGCAAGCTCGGGCTGTGGCTCAAGCTGCTGGCGCCCGGTCTGGTGGACCGCATCGCCCGGCGGGCGATCGAACGGGGACGGTGAGCCTTGCGCCCGGCGCTCCCGCACCGGGCTACCGAAACGTGGCTCCTCTGGAGCGCATCGCCCTTCGGGCGACGTCTCGATAGCCCGGTGCGGGAGCGCCGGGCGCAAGGCGAGGTGAGGGCATGAAGATCCGTCCCGGCAATCCCTATCCCCTGGGCGCCACCTACGATGGCGCCGGCACCAACTTCTCGCTGTTCTCGGAGGTGGCCGAGCGGATCGAGCTCTGCCTGTTCGACGAGGCGGGAAACGAGACGCGGGTCGAGCTCCCCGAGGTCACGGCCTTCTGCTGGCACGGCTATCTGCCCGACGTCGCGCCGGGCCAGCGATACGGCTATCGCGTCCATGGATCCTGGAGCCCCGGCGAGGGGCACCGCTGCAATCCCGCCAAGCTCCTCCTCGATCCCTACGCCAAGGCGGTCGAAGGCGAGGTGCAGTGGAACGAGGCGGTCTTTCCTTACCGCTTCGACGATCCGGAGGGCTCGCGCAACGATCTCGACAGCGCTCCCTTCATGCCGCGGTGCGCGGTCATCGATCCGTTCTTCGATTGGGGTCACGACCGGCCGCCGCGGGTGCCCATGCACGAATCCGTCATCTACGAGATCCACGTCAAAGGCTTCACCCGGCGCCATCCGGAGGTCCCCGAGCAGCTGCGGGGCACCTACGCCGGGCTGGCCCATCCGGCGGCCGTCGCCCATCTGAAGCGGCTGGGGATCACGGCGGTCGAGCTGATGCCCGTCCATCAGTTCGTCCACGATCACTTTCTCATCCAGCGCGGGCTGCGCAACTGCTGGGGCTACAACTCGATCTGCTATCTGGCGCCGCACGGCGAGTACGCCGCGGGCGCCGGATCCGTGGGCCGGCAGGTGCAGGATTTCAAACAGCTGGTGAGGACCCTGCACCAGGAAGGCATCGAGGTCATCCTCGACGTGGTCTACAACCACACGGCGGAGGGCAACCACTTGGGCCCGGTGCTGTCGCTCAAAGGGATCGACAACGCCGCCTACTACCGCCTGATGCCCGACCGCCGCTACTACATGGACTACACCGGCACGGGCAACAGCCTGAACGTGCAGCATCCGCACGTGCTGCAGCTCATCATGGACTCGCTGCGCTACTGGGTGCTCGAGATGCACGTGGACGGCTTCCGGTTCGATCTCGCCGCCACCCTGGCCCGCGAGCTCCACGCGGTGGACCGCCTGGCCGCCTTCTTCGACATCATCCAGCAGGACCCGGTGATCAACCAGGTCAAGCTCATCGCCGAGCCCTGGGACGTGGGGGAAGGGGGCTATCAGGTGGGTAACTTTCCGCCCCTGTGGTCGGAATGGAACGGCAAGTACCGCGACCAGGTGCGCGACTTCTGGCGGGGCGCCGAGGGCACCCTCGACGAGCTCGCCTACCGCTTGACCGGCAGCTCCGATCTCTACGCCACCAACGGGCGGCGGCCTTCGGCCAGCATCAACTTCGTCACCGCCCATGACGGTTTCACCCTGCGCGACCTGGTCTCCTACAACCAGAAGCACAACGAGGCCAACGGCGAGCAGAACCGCGACGGCACGGACGACAACCGTGCCTGGAACTGCGGCGTCGAAGGGCCCACGGACGATCCGGAGGTCAACGCCCTGCGCGCCCGCCAGCAGCGCAACTTCCTGGCGACCCTGTTCCTTTCCCAGGGCATCCCCATGCTCCTCGGCGGCGACGAGATGGGCCGCACCCAGGGAGGCAACAACAACGCCTATTGCCAGGACAGCGAGGTCTCCTGGTTCGATTGGGACAACGCCGACCGCGATCTGCTCGCCTTCACGGTCCGCCTCATCGCCTTCCGCCGTGACCATCCCGTCTTCCGCCGCCGCCGCTGGTTCCTGGGGACCCCGATCCACGGCGAGGGGGTGCGCGACATCGGCTGGTTCCGGCCGGACGGCGAACCGATGAACGACGACGACTGGCGACACGGCTTCGCCAAGTCCCTCGGCGTGTTCCTCAACGGCGACGCCATCCCCGGCCTCGACGGCCGGGGTGAGCGGATCGTCGACGCCAGCTTCTACGTCCTGTTCAACGCCCATCACGAGGCGGTGCCGTTCCGCCTGCCCGCCCGGCCGGAGTGGGGAGAGCGCTGGCGCCGGGTGCTCGACACCGGCGAGCCGGACGGGGAGGGGATCTTCGCGGCCGGAGAGCAGATGCGGGTCGGTGAGCGGACGGTGATGGTGCTGCAACGGGAGGGATGAGGCTCGAAACTGTCCCGTCGAGATGGGGCAGCCCTGGTCGAGGCAGTTCGCCTGCAAGTCCGACTCTGCGAAGAAAGTGTTATGATGGTAGTAGTTCGGTAGAGGGTCAATTCATCGATGCCGGAGTTAACCGGCCGGGGCTCACGGTACGTCGATCCCATTCAAGCAGCACTGGATTTTTCTCCGTCCGGGAGGCGTTGTTTTGATCAAGATTCGGAAGATCCTCGTTGCCTGCCGGAAGTTCTTCCTGTTCTTCCGCAGCGGCTTGTCCCAGGTCCTGTTCACGCTGGGCCTGTGGTTTCTCGTGGGCGCACTCTCCTGGATACTCTTCCAGGAGCTGGTCAAGAAAGACCACAATCCTGCCCTGCTGGCTACGTCGGTAGTACTTCTCCTGTTAGTGATCCTGTTCAACCAGTATGAAGGCATCCTCGTCCCGCGGCTGAAGAAAATCGGTCCTCTGGAGCTGTTCGAGGAGGCTCAAGATATCATTTCAGGCTTTGAGGAAATTGAGAAGCTGCGGCCCCGCCTGGGGGCGATCTCGACCCGGGCGACCCAGGGCGGAACCAGCCGGACGCTTTATCCCAGCTTCCACAAGCTGCCTTCGCACGAAGCCTTCCACTGCCAGCAGGGCGATGTAGCGGTCTCGCTGCTGGAGTTCACGAATTCGCAGCCGGAGAAGACAAAATACCGGTCGAATTACTTCGACCTCCTGTGCAAAGTCGGCACGTGCGCCTTCGTGCAGAACGATTGGGCCCGGGCCGTTGCCCGACTGGAGAAGCTGCGTGAGCTGTCCGCCGATTCCTTCAGCCCGGAGGTCGTGCTGCCGGTGCTGGGCCTCTCGTACTTCTACTGGGCTCTGGAAGAGAGGGACACGGCGTCCCAAAAGGAGCGCTTCGGTAGGGCTGCCGACGTCTTCCTCAAGGTGATCAAACTGGGGCGCGCCTATTACCTCACCTACTTTCACCTGGCCTATGCCCAAGATGAGTTGGGTCTCTTCCATGAGGCCGTGGAAAGTAACAAGGAGGCTCTGAAGCGGCGGCCGCGCTTTGCGCCGGCCCGATACAATTCCGCGGTTTCCTACGTAAAGCTAGGGGAATTCAAAAGCGCTTTCGAGATGCTGACCGAGATCCGCCGACAGGATGAAGAAGGCTCCGCGACCCTGAACTCCATCCTCGCCGATGAGGAGCTGAAACCCTTGCGGGAGCATCCAAAGTGGAAGGACAAGGTCGCCGCCCTTCTGGAAGCTGATAACGACGGGAGCCGCGAGTCGTAGAGCCGCACTTTGGGCCGCCTCTTCGAGGATCGGCCATTGTTGGCGCAGATCCGACGACTGGAGCTCCCTAAGCTCATCCACCGGGCTTATCGTGGCCCCGGCTCAGATCCCGAGCGTCATCAACCTCGACGATGACCTTGGAACGATAAGAATAGTGGACCATGGCGATTCTCCTTTTGACCCAAGCTATACTCCTTTTCAGGGGCCGTCAAGGGACCAAACGTTGGCCGGGGCGGTAACATTCCGATGGCCTCTTCCCATTTTCATCCTCTCTCACAGGGAGCGCGATCCTACGATAACAACAGGAACGTGGCCGTGATCGTCTTGCCGCCGCTCTCCTCGCGGTACTCGACCCGGTCGGCGAAGCGGACGACGGCCCCCAGACCGGTACCGAGGCCGCCGCGGCCCAGGAGCTGAGCGGGATCGATCGGCCCCCGGTCGTCGCAACCGTCGGTCATCGCGAGCTGGAGGTCGCGGATCGGGGGGCCGACGTCGCGGGCCTCGACGCTGATCTCCCCCTGCGCAGAGTGAAGGGTGAGGACGATCTCACCCCGGACGCCGTGCTTGACGATGTTGGAGGCCAGCTCGGAGACGACGATCGCCAGCTCCATGGCCCGCCGGGGACCCATGCCGAACTCGCGGGCCAGCCGGCCGGCCTGGCTGCTGGCCACCACGGCATCGCCGCGCCCGCGGATGGGGAGCTCTCGGACGCGCACGGCGCTGTCCCCGCGCAGGGGATCCGGCAGCATCGCCGGCTAGAACTCCGGAGCCCTGTGGCGGGCCAAGGCCTCCTTCTGCATCCCGAGCTGCTCGGTCTCCCGCAGGTAGAGCTGCAGGGCGTCGCGCAGGCTGCGCAGGGTGCGGACCCCCGTCAGGTCGACCCCGATGTGCGTCAGGGTCTGGGCAATGCCGGGGTTGATGCCGCTGACGATGCATTCGGCGCCCAGCAGGCGGACGGCGCGAGCCATCTTGATGAAGTGGTCGGCCGTCTTGGTGTCCATCACGTCGATGCCGGTGATGTCCACGATGGCCATCCGCGCCTGCTTGGCGACGATGGTCTCGAGGAGCGTCTCCGTCATCTCGGCGCTGCGCTGGCTGTCGACGACACCGACCACCGGCAGGCAGAGGACGCCGGCCCAGACCTCGATGATCGGCGTCGAGAGCTCGCGGATGGCGGCCTGCTGCATCTCGATCGTCTCGAGCTTCGCCTCCAGCTCGCGGTTGATCGCCTCCTGCTGGGCCAGGGCCCGGTTGAGCTCGGCCTTGGCGTCGCCGAGCTCGCGGACGAAGATCACGAAGGCGGTCTCGAGCTCGGAGAACTCGTCCTTCTCGGTGGAGCGCTGCAGCAGCTCGAGGCAGGAGTCGAACTCGTCGACGCTCGCGTAGGAGAGCGCTTCGATGACCGACTGCAGCCGCGCAGACGTGACCTTGACGTGGGAATCCTCGATTGGTTCCATGGTTTTTTCCTTGTCCTCGCTCGCTCGCGCTCACCCGCCGGCCGGGGCCGCGTCGGCCAGCAGCGCCGCGTCGCCGAAGCCCAGAACGACGGCGGTGGCGTCGTCGTGATCCTTTCCCCAGTGCTCCACGATGCGGCGGGCGACGGTCTCCGGCAGGCCCGGCAGGCAGGATTTGAAGTCGCCCCGGCTGGAGACGCCGTCGCTCGTCAGGCAGTAGATGTCTCCCGGCTTCATCGCCACCGGCATCACCTTGGAGGTCCGCACGTTGTGCCCCACGATGCCGGCCAGACAGAAGACGCTGGGCGACTTCCCGTGGAGCGCCTGCACCTCGATGTTGCCGATGCCGCAGAACTCGCCCTCGCCTCCCTCGTCGATCTTCAGCAGGCCGAGGGCGGCGCCACGCGTGACGCGCAGCTCCTGATGGCAGCGCCGGAGGATCTTCTCGACGGATGAGTCCGCGTGCTCGCAGATCACCTCGATCGCCCGTCTGGCGGCCACGGACGATTCGTAGCCATGCCCGAGCCCGTCGACTACGGCGGCCAGGACGGTCCCGCCGCGCCGCTCGATGACGAAGCTGTCGCCGCAGATCGTGAGCCCCTTGAACGGACGGCTGAAACCCCCGGTCTTCAACGTTCCCCCCGAAAGACGCAGGTCACGGTGGTGCCGGCGCCGGGCCGGGTGTCGAGCTGAAAGTCGTCCACCAGCTTCTTGACCGCGATCAGCCCCTTGCCCATGCCACGCTTGGATTTGTAGGTGCCGGCCCAGATCTCGTCGAGCTGCTCCGCGGAGATCCCCGGCCCGTGGTCCGAGGCGACGATCTGCAGGCCGGTGAGGCCGCGCTCGTCTTTGAGCGAGCGCAGCTCGACGATCCCCTTGCCGGCGTAGAACACGATGTTGCGCGCCAGCTCCGACACCGCGGTGGCGACCTTCACGGACGCGAACTTGGAGAGGCCGATGCGCACGGCCTCGGACCATGCCTCCAGGCGCGCCGTCGCGATGTCCTTCTCCTGCTCGATGGGAAGCTGCTTCGGGGCCAGGACGACGCCCGGGGAGCCGGCTGTGGCCGTCAGGCTCCCACCGCCGGCGGTAGCGGGGTTCAGCACCCTGGCGCAGGAGGCGATGAGCTGGCCGCTGTTGCTGCGCGCGAACAGGCGCAGCGAGTTCTCGAGCTCCTGCATGACGGCGGCCCGATCGCTCGGGGTGAGCTGGTGCACCGGGGTGGTGGCGAGGCCGCCCATGCGGCTGAAGATGCTGCGTTGGGTGATCGACGAGATCGTCCCCGCCAGCACCGCCCCGATCTCCTTCTCGACCGTCTTCATTGCAGCAGCTCGAGCCTCTCCAGCGCCAGGTCGAGGTTCAGAGCGGTATGGACCGAATCGAGCTCGACGCCCATCTCGATCAGCGTCATGGCCACCGCCGGCCGGATGCCGACGATGTAGCACTGGGCGCCCATGAAGCGCACCGACTTGCCGATGTCGTTGAGGATGCGGGTGATATAGCTGTCGATCACCTCCACCGCCGAGACGTCGAGGATGACGCCGCGGGCGGCGACGGAGCGTACGCGCTCCATCAGCGAGGCCTGGAGGTCCAGGGCGAGCCGGTCGTGCAGCTCCTTCTGGATGCTCACCAGCAGACAGTTGCGGATCTGGATGATGGGCAGCTCTTCCATGGCGCTCCAATCCCTGCCGAAAGTCCGGAATGAGACCGGCGGTCACTGCGATGGACGTACGAAAGTCTCAGAGTTTTTAGCATATTGCTACCTCAAAAATCCACACGAGGGCTGCGGGAGCTGCGGGAGGGGAGGGATTGTAGGGACTATTTCCAGCGGAAGATCTTCAGCGCCACGGCGAAGCTCGCGATCCCCCAGAGGGCCAGGACGGCGAGCTGCGGCGCGACGCCGGCGAGACCTTGCCCCTCGGTGATGATCGCCCGCAGAGCCTGGTTGAGCGCCGTCAGCGGCAGCAGGTTGATCAGCGGCTGGACGGCGTCCGGGAACCGTTCCGAGGAAAAGAAGATGCCCGAAACGATCCACATGGGAACCATTACGAGATTGGCGAGGCCGCTCGCCCCTTCGATCGTGCTCGCCCGCGACGCCACCAGCAGACCCAAGCCGCAGAACGTC
The DNA here is from genome assembly GCA_963778565.1 of Thermoanaerobaculaceae bacterium. Taxonomy (GTDB): domain Bacteria; phylum Acidobacteriota; class Thermoanaerobaculia; order Multivoradales; family UBA5704; genus DATARR01. Next base: position 26,244 of record CAVZUZ010000014.1, read on the forward strand.
ATGGCCCCGAGCAGGCAGGCGGCGAACAGCAGCAGCAGCGAGCCGCGCACGGCAACGCCGAAGAGCAGCCAGCCGGCGCCGACCAGAATCACCACCTCCGGCACCAGGAACCCGAGGCGGCCGAAGATCTGCGACAGCAGGTAGTGGCTCTTGCGCATCGGCGTGGCGATCAGGCGCTTGAGGACCCGGCGGTTGCGGGCCGTCGTCACCGAGAAGGCGAGGCTCCAGATTCCCGTGCCCATCAGGTTCATGCCGAGCAGGCCCGGGATCAGGAAGTCGATATAGCGCGAGCCCTTCTCCGTGACCTTCACGGCGCGGACCGGCACGGCGTCCCGCCGTCCCGCCGCCCGTTGCAGCGCGTCGTCCGCTTCCAGGCGGGCGATGCGCGAGTCCGGGCGCGTCTCGTCGAAGCGGAAGACCACCGGCGGACCGGCCTCCACCAGCAGCGAGATCCGGCCCGTGCGCAGGGCTTCGCGGCCCGCCGCGGCAGAGTACCGCCGCGGCAGGAGGGAGGGCGACCCGGCCAGCGCCGCGAGCGTCCGCGCGGCCGCCGGTTCCGCTTGCGAAGCGGCGGCGACCACTCCCACCGGGATCTTGTCCGGACCCTTCTCGCGGAACGCGAGGCCGAGGGCGATCGCCAGCAGGATCGGGAAGGCGAAGACCCAGAAGATGGCTTCCGGCTCGCGCAGGAACTCCTTGGCCCGGCAGGACGTCAGCTCGACGAGGGGCGGGCGAGTGGTCATCTCCGGGTCAGCCCTCCCGCAAGGCCCGGCCGGTGAGGGCCACGAAGAGGTCCTCCAGCGTCGCCCGGTGCGTCGACAGGGTCACCAGCCGCGAGCCCGATCGTTCGACCAGCGCCAGGAGCGCCGGCACCGTCTCCGCCAGGCTCCCCACCGGCAGCGACCAGAGGGTCCCCCGCCGGTGCGGCTCGGCGACGCCGGGCAGCGCCCGCAAGCTTTCCTCCGCCAGGTCAGGCTCGGAGGAGAACTCCACCACGTTCGCGGCCTGCAGCGAGCTGATCAGCTCGGCCGGCGTGCCGAGGGCGATCACCTGGCCGCGGTCGATGATGGCCACCCGGTCGCACAGGCGCTCCGCCTCGTCCATGTAATGCGTCGTCAGCAGCACCGTGCCACCGCCGGCGCGGAAGTCCGTAATCTGCCGCCAGAGCTGCAGCCGGCTCTGCGGATCGAGTCCCGTCGTCGGCTCGTCGAGGAACAGCATCTCCGGGTCTCCCACCAAGGCGCACGCCACGGCCAGGCGCTGCTTCTGGCCGCCCGAGAGCTTGCCCACCCGGGAATCCCGCTTCTCCTCCAGCGCCATGCGGGCAAGAACCTCGTCCGGGTCGCGGCCCCGCCGGTAGAACGAGCGGAACAGCCGCACCGTCTCGCCTACGGTCAGCTTCTCGCCGAGCTGCGTTTCCTGCAGCGAGATGCCCAGCCGCTCGCGCAGCTCCCTGCCGTTCCGCGCCCAGGTCGAGCCGAGGATCTCCACCTCGCCGGCGTCCGGCTCCGTCAGACCCTCGAGAATCTCGATGGTCGTCGTCTTGCCGGCGCCGTTCGGACCGAGCAGCCCGAAGCACTCGCCGCGGCGCACCTCGAGGTCGAGACCGTTGACAGCCACCACGTCGGGATAGCGCTTGACCAGCCCGCGGCAGCGGACGGCGGTGTCGGTCGGCTCTGGCGGCATGGCGGGTACAGTGAAGTCCTTGATCGCGCGAGGAAGCGTAGTATAACTGCGGCGTTCCGCGGGGAAACGAGTCGGTGACACCGCGATCCTGATTTCGGAGGGGGCAGCTCGATGAGCATACTGGTCTACAAAACGATTCACATTTTCAGCATCATGCTGCTGTTCATGGCCTTCGGCGGCCTGCTCCTGGCGGCGCGCGCCGGCGTGCAGACCGGCGTGAGCCGCAAGCTGGCGGGGATGACGCACGGCCTCGCGCTGGTGCTGATCCTCATCAGCGGTTTCGGAGCCCTGGCGAAGATCGGCATGTCGAACCCGGGCATCTGGCCGGCCTGGCTGTGGATCAAGGCCTTGATCTGGCTCGCCCTCGGAGCCGTGATCGTCCTCATTCGCCGGTCGCCGCGCCTGGCGCCGATCCTCTGGTGGATCCTGCCTCTGCTCGGCGGAATCGCCGCGTATCTGGCTTTGAAGAATCCGGCGTAGCGTCGCCCCCTCGGGGCTCAGAGGAATTTCGGATCTCTTTCCTGGGGCTCGCGCCCCAGGCTAATCGGGATAGGGGGAGAGCCTCGCGGCTCTCGCCCCTCCCACACCACCGTGCGTACGGGTCTCGTACACGGCGGTTCGGCCGGTTAAGCATTCGACCAGGTCTCCAGGGTGAGGAGTCCCAGGGACATGAGATAGCGGTTCGAAAGGGCCTGGCTCATGGCCATGTTGCGGCTCATGTGCCAGGGTCCCCGGGTACTGCCGGCGACCGCCTTGGCTCGTTCGGCCGGGACTCCCCGCCGTCGGAGCGCTCGGTATCGCCTGCGCCCGTTCTGCCACTGTTTCCAAGCGGCGCAACGCAGCCGCCGCCGAATCCAGCCGTCCAAGTCTCGCAGGTCCGTACGCCTTTCACAGAAACCGAAGTAGTTAATCCAGCCCCTGAGGTACTCGGATACTTCCCCGATCATCCGTGCCAAGCTGATGCCCCGATTGCGCCCGGTTAGCTCCACGACTCGCTGCCGAAACCTCTTCAGCGCCTGTCGGGCGATGAATCGTTTCGGTTCAGCTCCGTCCGAAAGGCTGAAGCCGAGGAACTTCCGACTCGAGGGTTTTGCCACCGCACTCTTCGTGGTGTTGACCTTGAGTCGGAGTTTGCGGGTGATGAAGTCGCTGAGGCTCCTCATCACTCGCTGGCCGGCTCGCTCGCTGCGCACATAGATGTTGCAGTCGTCGGCGTAGCGCACGAACGGCAAACCCCTCTTCTCCAGTTCCCGGTCCAATTCGTCGAGCACCAAGTTGGACAGCAACGGAGACAGCGGGCTGCCCTGCGGCGTGCCCTCCTCCGTCGGCTGAACCAGGCCGTCCTCCAGAATCCCTGCGTGGAGAAACGCACGGATCAGCTTGAGCATTCGTTTGTCGGCCACCCTTTCCGCGACGCGTGCCATCAGGCGATCGTGGTTGACCCGGTCGAAAAACTGCTCCAAGTCGATGTCCACGACCCAGCCGTAGCCCTGAGCCACGATCTCTTGGGCTCGGGCCACCGCTTGGTGCGCGTCTCGGCGCGGACGAAAACCGTAGCTGTGCTCGGAGAACGTGGGGTCCCACTGCTTCTGCAGCACCTGCAAGATCGCCTGTTGCACCAGACGGTCCACAACGGTCGGAATCCCCAGCTTCCGCCTTCCACCTCCCGGCTTGGAGATCTCCACCCGCTTGACCGCCCGGGGCGTGTAGCTCCCCGCGAGCAGTTGGGATCGAATCTGCGACCAGTGGTCTCCAAGGTAGCCCGGCAACGCCTTGACGGTCATCCCGTCGACGCCCGGATCGCCTTGGTTCCGGCAGACTTTCTGCAACGCTCTTTTCAGGTTTCCTGGGTCACAGACCTCCTCCATCAGGAATTCGGTCGGCGCCGGACCCTGGCAGACGTGGGCCGCCCGGGGCGTTTCGGTCCCTTCCTTCCCGCCGAGAGAGGCTTCACCCCTCCCCGGCGGGACGAAGGCCAGCTCTAGCTGGGTTTTCTGCCGCTTGCCGCCTCGGAGACGCATGACTCGGGTCTCTCCATTTACCCCCCTGACTCCAGGAGGGAACCGTTCGGGCCTTCGCGTAGACCGTTCCCGCCCCGTGCGACCCCCACCATTTCTCCCCTTTCGGGCGAGTGCCTCGATCGAGTGAGACGACTGCGTCTACCTACTATGCCCTCTGCTGACTTCTGCCCGCTGCTCGCCAGGGCGGTCCCTGCGAGCCCGGCAGATCTCTCGAGGTAAGCTCAACCGCCTTCCTCGCACACCCGCCGGATTTACAGCCCCGGTCCTTGATGGATTGGGGACTTCGTGGCGCATGGCCCACTCGTCCGACCGGTCCTGCCTCCTATCCGGTTTCTGTTCGTCGGGTCGCGATTTTGCTCCGCGCTTCCTTCGGACGGCCCCTCACAGGACCTTAGATACCCTTGCGCTTCGCTAGCACTTCGCCTCCATCAGGCTGTGCAGGGGACTTTCACCCCCAAGCTGTTGAACATGCTCGACACACCATGCCTTCGCGCCTTCGGCGCGAGCAGAGCGTCCGCGCATTTTACTGCTTGACTTCCGCCACCCTCTTCCATAGGATCGGTCTACACAAAAACGGCCCGGAGTGAGCGTGACCTCACGTCCGAGCCTGACCACGCAAAGGAGTCCACCCTATGCGCAGCTATCCCGATTCTAGCAACGCCTTCTCCCCCTCCTTTCTCGAAGCCTTCATGGAGCGCGACGAGCCGCCGACGGCGGGCGAAGCCGACGTGGCCGGACCGTGGTTCGTCGAGCCGATCCCGGGTCTGGGGTTCGGGCTGTTCCGCGCCGGCGAGAGCCTGACGCGGGGCTTCCGGCCGGCGGCGGTGTTCCCGGACCGCTGGCTGGCGCTCCTCGCCGCGGCGGTGCTGCCCGGCACCGGCCGCGACGCGCTGCTGCGGCTGCACAAAGAGACCGACCCGGAGGGCTACGGCGTGGCGCTGGACGACGGCACGGTGATCGGCCATCTCGAGCTGTTCGACGAGCCGCTGCTGGATGCCATGAACGTCGCCGTGTCCCTGGCGCGGTCGCCGCGCTCGCTGGCGTACCTCCTGGAGGCGGCCGGCCCGCTCGCCCTCGAGCGGTGCGGGGCCATCCTCGCGGTGCGATCTCTCGCGGACGTTTGAGCGGTTTGCCCCCGGAGGAGGGAGGCCACAACCCCCGACGGGGGAGAGCCTGTACCCGACGGGGGGAAGCCTGCCCCCTTCAGGGGGAGAGCTGCCCCCGACGGGGGGAGGGCCGTACCTTAGCGGGGCCTTAACGCCCCCGAAGGGGGGAGGCCCGTACCTTAGCGGGGCCTTAACCTCCCCCGAAGGGGGGAGGCCCGTACCTTAGCGGGGCCTTAATCTCCCCGACAAGAACCTCCAACGGGCCGCAGGGCTGCGCCCCTTTCGGGTCGAGGCCTCAGGTGGCTCTAGACGCCTTCGCCCGTTCCGCCCTCCGGAGCCCGGCGACGGTCGCGGACCGAGGCCCAGATCATCCAGCCGCCGAGGAGGACGAGCGCGAAGGGCCAGAGATCGAAGAGCCAGTCGAGCCGGATGTCGAAGTAGCGCTCGAAAATGGCGAAAGTACCGATCAGGGCGAGGAGGATGCCCGCCGCCAGGCCGCCCTGGCTGGCCCGCGGGTGCCGCGGCAGGTCGACCAGCCCGAGGTCCTGGGCATAGCCGTAATTGATCAGCGTCGCCTGGCGGTAGGCGTCGATCACGTTGAACGCCCAGAAGAAAACCGCGGCGAACCCGAACAGCTCGGGGCCCTCGTCGGCGATACCCATCAAACTGGCGACGATCAGGAAGAAAGTCACGCCTCGCATATAGAGGCCGTTGTAGATGTTGCCCATTCCCGGAAACAGCGAGAGCAGGCCGGCGAGAGCGGGGTTCTTGCGGCCGACTCCCGGAATGGCTCCAGGGGTGGCGGCGGGCGAGGGAGCCGCCGGCCCGGGGCCGGCGGCGGTCTGCCAATTCTCTGCAGGATTCATCAAGGTCTCCTTACGGACCCGGCGGCTTCGCCGTTCGGGTTCCGGTTCGTGGATTCTTCGTCGACGACGTCGGACAGCCACGTCGAAACTTTCTCGTCGAGGCGGCGCAGCGACGCCTCGGCGGAGCGCCGGGCTTCGGCGCCAAGCCTGCCGATCTCCTCTTTCCCCTCCTCTCCGGTCCGCTCCAGCAGCGGGCTCACCTCCTCGCGGACGCTGTCCACGGCCTGGATGCCGCGATCCGCAGCGGCGGAAAGGAACGGTCCCAGCAGCAGCGCCAGCAGGGCGCTCGCCGCGACGGCGTAGTAAGGGCTGCGCAGCCACTCGGGAAGCGGCGGGCCGCCTGGCACAGCGGGAGCCAGGGTGCGCAGTCGCGCAGCCAGGGAACCGGGCAGGGGCAGCCGAGGTACGGGGAACGCCAGGACGCTGCCCGCCGCCGGCGCGGCGATCTCGGATAGGCCCCGCCGCAGGCCGGCCGGCAGCGGCAGGCGTACCCCGGCCGCGCGCTCGACGGCGGCGGCGAAGGCATCACATTCGCGGCAGGTCCGCCGGTGCGAATGGGCCGATCCCGGCGTGAAGCGGGCGCGGAACCGCCGGCAGGTGAAGCTCAGCACGGCTCCACCTCCAGGGCGGGGACGGGAAGGCCTGCGCCGCGGGCGCCGAGGGTGGCGGCGACGCGGCCGGCGAGCTCGAGACGGGCGCGGTGGAGGCGCGACTTGACCGTTCCCACCGGCACCTCCAGGCTGGCCGCGGTCTCCTCGAGGCTCCAGCCCTGGAGATCGCGCAGCAGCACCACCTCGGCGAGGTCCTCGGGCATCTCCTCGAGACCGCGGTAGACCGCCCGGAGCTGCTGCCGTCTCTGGGCCTCGGCCTGCGGATCGTCGCCCGCGGGCAAGCGCGCCAGCACCTCCTCGGAGAGAGCGGCGGCGCGGCGTTCCCGGCGGGTGCGGCGGTACTGATCGATGCAGACGTTGCGCGACAGGCGCAGGGCCCAGCCGGCGAGCGGCACGTCGCCGCGGTAGGAGCGGAGGTTCCGGTAGAGACGGAGGAAGATCTCCTGCGTCAGGTCCTCCGCGTCCTCGGCCGAGCCTGCGAAGTGGAAGGCCAGGTTGTAGACCCGTTCGCCGTAGAGCGCGAGCAGCTCCTCCCACGCTTCCGGCCGCCCCCCGGCGGCACGGCGGGCGAGCAGGAGATCGGCGGACGGGGACGGGGCGCTCATTGGGGTCTCTTCCTCACAAAACGTAAATGGGCGGGAAAAGGTTCGCGGGGAGCCTCCTCGAGCCGGGGCTCTCTTGCCTACTCGACCTCACCCCAACCCCTCTCCTAAAGGAGAGGGGCTCAGGACGAGATTCTTCATTTCATTCCCCCTCTCCTTTAGGAGAGGGGGCCAGGGGGTGAGGTCGCGCGGGCACTGCGGGTGACAACCTGCGCTATTGTTCACCCTCTCAGGAGACCTGTGACGTGGCGAGCGCCCTCAAACCCATCTACCTGCTGGCCGACAGCCAGCTCCTCTTCTGGCGTGACGAGGAAGGCCGCCGGTTCCTCGATCGCGCGCGGGAGCTGATCGCGGCCGACGAGCCCGGCCGGCCGCCCAGGGCCGCCTATCTCGGCGCCTCCAACGGCGATGCCCCTGAGTTCTACGCGCTGTTCCTCTCGGCCATGGCCGAGATCGACATCCGCGACTGCCGTCATATCCCCGCGCAGCCCACCGCCGAGGACTTGGCGTTTCTGGAGGATGCGGATCTCATCCTGCTCGCCGGCGGCGACGTGCGGCGCGGCTGGGAGGCGTTCACCGAGGCCGGCCTCAAGGAGAGGCTCGCCGCCCGCTATTACGCCGGCGCGGTGCTGATGGGGGTCTCGGCCGGGGCCGTGCAGCTCGGCCTCAAGGGCTGGGACGAGGACGGCACGGAGACCTTCGACACCCTCAGCCTGGTGCCGTTCGTGGTGGACGCGCACGACGAACCCTCCTGGTCCGGCCTCTTGCGCGCCGTCTCCAAGGCGGGCGAGCATACCCGCGGTCTCGGCATCCCCACGGGCGGCGGCGCCCTCTATCATCCCGACTACTCGGTGGAGCCCGTTCGCCATCCCGTCACCGAAGTGAAGCTCACCGAAGACGGCCCGCGCCAGGCATTGCTCTTTGCCGGCGAAACCGGCGCCGCGGAGCCCACCGAGGGCGGCCCGAAAGTGCTGAGCCAGGAGGAGGTCCTCGACCGCGTGCTTCGGGACCTCGGCGACTCCGGACGGGACGATCAGGTCAACTGACCGGGATGAGGCTCTATGCGTTGGGGGATCTGCACCTCCGCTACGACGTCACCCGCCAGGCCCTCGAGGACCTGAGGCCTCACCCCTACGACTGGCTGATCCTGGCGGGCGACGTCGGGGAGACCGAGGAGCACCTCCGCTTCGCCCTCGGCATCCTCACCCAGCGCTTCGCCCGCCTGCTGTGGGTGCCGGGCAACCACGACCTGTGGACGATCCCTACCCGGTCGGGTGACCTGCGGGGCGAGGAGAAGTACGAGCGCCTCGTGGAGGTCTGCCGGGAGCTCGGAGTGCTCACTCCCGAAGATCCGTATGTGACGTGGCCGGGCGAGGGGGACCGGTACATCCTGGCTCCCCTCTTCCTCCTCTACGACTACACCTTCCGTCCCGACGACGTCCCGGTCGAGCGGGCGGTGGAATGGGCGGCCGAGGAGAATCTCCTCTGCTCCGACGAGGTTTTGCTCCATTCGGATCCCTACCCTTCGAAACCCGACTGGTGCCACGCCCGCGTGCGGCTCACCGCGCCGCGGCTCGCCGAGGCCGCCGGGCGGGGGCCCCTGGTGATCATCAATCACTTCCCCCTCCGGCAGGACCTCGCGGTGCTGCCGCGCATCCCCCGTTTCTCGATCTGGTGCGGTACCCGCGCCACCGAGGACTGGCACCGCCGCTACCGGGCCGAGATCGTGGTCTACGGCCATCTCCACATCCGCGCCACCCACTGGCGCGACGGCGTTCGCTTCGAGGAGGTTTCCTTGGGCTACCCCCAGAACTGGGACCCCGGCCGCGGCATCGAGCCGTACCTGCGGCCGATCCTTCCGCATCCAGCCGTGGAGATCGCTGCCCCTGAACCGTAACACCGACTCTGTCTCTCTTTCCCTCTCCCCGGCACCGTTCTAGTTGAGGGTCTACGTAATCTGGCGTTCTTGTTTTCCTTGACCTAAAGGCCTTTCTCCCTGCCGCCGGTCGGCCCCACCTCACCGCCGCGACCGGCGCAGGGTCGATTGCACCGCCTCAACTTGCTGTGGCGGGGGGCAAACGGCTGGCCGCCACGAGGAGAGGAGCTGGAGATGCAGAGATCGGGTCTCACGATTCGGATGCTCATCCTGTGTACCATGGTCGTCATGGCGGCGCTGCCGGCCGCCGGGCAGAAGCCCATCGACCGGGTGCCCGCCGGGGTCGACTACTGGCAGACCCTGAGCTCGGGGGCTACGGCCTACAATTTCGAGAAGCAACCGCTGCCGGCCGGCTTCCTCTGCGCCGGCTCCGATCCGTTCAGGGGCGTGGTCTACTTCGAAGGCGTACCCCTGCGCACGGAACCGGCGGGCATCCTGGGCACCACCGATACCGTCGTCGAGCGTCTCGATGATGCCGTCTTCGACCGCCACGGCATCGCCAAAGCGCGGCTGCGCGCTCGCGCCATGAACATCCAGAGCACCAGCCCCATCAAGACCGCCTGCGGTGACTTCAAGGTGACCGCCACCCTGACCGAGGACCAACCTGTCACCTCGATCACTTTCCAGCGGCAGAACAAGTTCGGCGGCGTCTTCGAAGCCGATCTGCGGCTGAAGATCCGGATCGACTTCACCAACCTCCAGAGCGGCAAGGTCGCTTCCGTCGTGCGGGAAATCTACATGCCGACGGTCGGCGACGCGCCCTTTGCCTGCGGCAAGGTCGCAGCTCGGGCCTGCCCCGTGGTCGCCGGTCCCGCCCAGCCGTCCTCCATCACTCTGCTGGCGGACGGCAGGGCTTTGATGACGGCCAATCCGGGAGTGACCGAGAAGGCCGAGGCGGCCACCTGCGTGACGGGCTGCAAGTGCAACGGCAATGGTCAGTGCATGACCACCTATTGCTGGCACAACCCCTGTAGCGACCCTGACTACGATTGCGAGCAGCACTTCACCCACACGCCCTGCGAGCTTCACTACGAGCAGTTCTGCGATTCCGACGAGACCCAGGCCAACTACCTGGAGCAACTGCGTGTCCTGCAGGAGCGCGGGCTGATCCAGGAGAAGCCCGAGGTCGCGCTCCAGAAGCAGATCCGGACCGCCGGCGAGGTCGAAAAAGCGCAGGCGGCGAAGGACAGGGAGTACCAGCAGAAGCAGTAAGCGCCGTCCGCCTCAGCCCGGGACCGCGGCTCGCCTCGCGCCGCGGTTCCGCGAGCTTCCACCCCTCATCCCGATTCATTCCCGGTCCGGCCTGGATTGAGCCTCTCTGCCTCCTTCCGAGCCCTCTGATTTTCTCCAATCGGGTAGACCTTCTCCAATCGCCTGCAACCGCTCGGGCTCCCGCTCGGGCTGTCCTCTATATGGTGGGTCTCGGTAGCGCAGCAACAAGATATGCACCACGACGCCTTCCACGAAGGAGGTTGGAATTCCTTTGACTTGCGCAGGTTCGCGACTTCCCGTACAATCGAGAACACGTAGTTCAACCGGTTCGAGCCAAGCGGCTAACTCCTTCTCCGCCGGAAGGTTTCTTGAGAATGGGGCTCGCGGGGCTTGAAACTTCTCGACGAGCAGTGTAGGATTTAAGGGCTCCTGTGTGGCCTTCGCGTGCAGGGCACTTGGGCTGTTCGTCCCGGTTGAGCCGTCAACGGCCACTATCCCAAGGGAGGGACACAAAATGGCACCAACAAGGCTGCTCAGGGGCTCGGCTGCCGGGCTCCTGCTAGGGGGGCTCGGTTGTCTCGTTGCAGGCGCCGTCGCTCAACGAAGCTGGGCGGCGACGACGGCCGCGGAGGAAGTGCGGAAGCCAGCCATCGGGCTCGGCTCCTCCGCGGCCCAGGTCAATCCGGATCACGACGGCCCGGTTTCGGCTTTGCCCGGCACCATGTTGCTTAGGTGCAGCAAAGCTTTTGGAGCCAGCGCCAAAGCTGGATCCCGGCCGCCCGGGACGATCGACGGCAACCTCAACTGCAACGGAGTTCCGCTAGGGCCATGCTTAGGAACCTGATCCTCCCCATCGTGTTCCTCGTCTTCGCGGCCCCCTTGTCCCCCCAGGGGCGTGAGGTTGAGCCGCGCATCGGTGGTTCCTGCACACAGGTCGCTTTCGCTCCCGCTCAACGGCCAGGCTGGGTCATGGGTGGGGCGTGGACGGCTGACGGCTCGGAGCTCCATCTGGTCGATTCTCTAAACAAGGTCATCTGGAGATATTCGGGGGAGACGGGCGAGCTTCTGGGTTCCGTGGGCGAGCCGCTCCGGTCCATCCTCAGGGAGCTGCGGCCGAATTCAGGCCGGCCGACGGCGTCGGGGATGATCCTGCAAGTCCACGACGATCTGCTCGTGCTCGACAAGCACTACCGTCCTGAACGAAAGCCGATCTCGACCCGCGCTGCTGCCACTACCAAGAGTTCCAGTGGGCGAAGCTTGCAGGGTATCAACCAGTGGGCCCCCGTGGGGCAGGACATAGTGGCGTTCGGCGACGTTCAGGGTCCTCCCGGCCCCAATGAATGGGAGGGGGCGCTTGTTCGATTTCCCCTGTCGGATCCCAGCCGGTTTCAGATCCTGAAGACCGTGTCTGTCGAAGATGACGAGCGTACGCTCTTCCGCACGGCCTTCCCATACATCTCCGCCATTGAAAACACGGCTTACGTCCTCACGATGGGCAACAGGCCGAAGATCGAAAGAAATCGACGCGGATCGGCCGAGCTCGAGCCGTTGAAGGCGTTTCCGCCAGGCATCGTCTTCAATCCAGTCATCACGACCGTCAAGACCCCGCAGGACTTCGTCTCCCTCATGATCACGGTCGAAGAGTCTGAAATGGTAGTGGGACTCTATTCGTGGAAAGGTTCCCTCTACGTCTTGGCCCGAGCGCCGCGGGGTAACGGCACCCGCTGGACTCTGAGCAGTATCGACCCGATCCGCGACCGCTACACCGGAACCGTCGTCATCCCAACGAACGCCAATCATCTGACGGTGATTCCCGGTCCTGACCAATGGGCGTTTCTCGAGAAAGGCCGAGTGGAGGACTACGGGCGTCAGAACATACCGACAGCGTTTTTCGTTCCGGCGAAGCAGCTCACGACCCCGCTGCGGAACCGCCTTCTCTGCTCAGAATAGTCGGAAGCGCTTTCCTCATTGTGCTGTAAATCAGCTTTAATCACCTCCACTGCGCGTATAGGTGCCGGTGGAGGTGGGCCTTCCCTATTATTGCTCTAAGGAGCGGGCAAATGCTGGGAGAAATCACGTCATTTACCAAGGCGCTCATTGATCTCTTCTCTGAGCTGAGCGGGGGTCAAGGGAAAGCGAAGGTTCTTCCACTTGTCGGTGGAATCCTCTTTGTGGCCGGCGGCCTTACCTTGATCGCTCCGAAAGCATTGCTCCTACCCTCGATTATGATGACGCTAGGCTTGATACTGGCGATCACAGGATGGCTAGAGCTCAGACGCCGTGCCCCCTCTCCCCCCAACGCCGCCGTGCTCAAGGGAGCCAGTCCGTTCGAGTCCACCGAAGGCGAGTTCTTCCTGGAGCTTGATCGAGAACAGGATATCTCTCGCCTTGTGAACTGGATACTCGGAGACCAGCAAGCTGTCATTCTCCTATACGGGCCGCCTGCTGTCGGAAAGACTTCCCTTGTCAACGCCGGGCTCCGAAAGAAGCTGAGTGATCGCAATAGTGATCTCCAGTTCCATTACCTTCAGGGGATAGAACGTTTGCCCATCTTCACTGCCGAAGCCAGAAAGCAAGTGGTTGTGATCGACCACGCGGATGCCATGGCGGAGGAAGAGCGCGGGAACTTGGTAGATATCTTGAGGCAGGCCATTGCAGAGATTGTTATTCAGAGGGTGTTCATCGTCATTCTGGACGAAGACCAATACACGGCGCGATGGGAGAACGAAGACTTCGGTCCAAGATCAAATGTCGCCCTCAAGTCCGAACGGCTCGATCGACTCACGGTCCGTGAAGCGAAAGCCGTGGCGGCGACGTTGAAGCATAAAGCTCAGATAGCGGGGTCCGACGAGACAGTCGAGGAGCTGGTCGACGACTTGGCTCTCGACGAGAGGTTTGGGCTCGAGGAAAGGAAGGTCTCACCCCTATCACTAAGCGTTGCGCTGGAAGCGCTTGCTGAACGGACTTTTCCCCGCGCAGGAAGAGGTCATGTTTCAGGCATCAGGCTTCTCGCGGACTCGCTAATTGAAAGTGTGGCCGTGAATTCGCACCAGGACTGGCGCGGATTTCTCCTACCGATAGTTGCATCGCTAGATGACTCGCGGGAGCTCGACATAGAAGATCTTGAGAGCAGAGGCTATACGGAATTGGGCGCCCAGCTCCTGCTTTTGCTCAAAAAACGGAGTTTCCAAGAGCTCCGTGTCTTTCGCCAGGTCAAAGGGAGCTCGAATCGCTTTCGTGTGCTTGAGGAATGGCTGCCGGCATTGAAGCTCCTGGCGGAATCCTCCGACTTTGAACCTGAAGGTGGGTTGACAGATCGCGTAAGAACCAAGTACGTCGCTTGGCGAGAAAGACAGCGAATCGACAAGGAGCGGATCGCATGGCGACTGCTGCGCGAGGGTGCCTTTCTGCTTACTAGAAGGGAGATCCGCAAGATTGACCATCTGCAACCGCCTAGAGTGTTCGATGATAGCCGTTTCCTGTATTTCCTTCGCCGCTCGCGAAGCTATCGCGCTGCCAGGACCTTAGTATTCCTGGCGTTATTGATGATTCTGACGCCGGCACTTTACAGATCTTACAAGGCGTACAACGAGAGGATCGCGAGGATCAAAAACGATGCGCTCCTACAGGGATCCGGGATACCGGTGGACATTGTGCTCTACGCACAGGACATTTCAACCCTGCGAGTTGGATGCGGAGTGCCCCACCTTCGATGGGTGCCCGAAGGAGTGGTGGATCTTTCTGCAAACTGCCGACAAATTAGAGACCTAGAAGGAGTGCCGCCCGGAGTCACTCGCCTCAATCTGAGCCTTACGTCAATTCAGGGTGTTGAGGGCGTGCCCAAAGGGATTGAGCATCTAGACATCTCGCTAACCCCTATCCGGCAGCTTCCTCCGCTCGACTTCCATAAATTGCAGAGGTTGAGCGTGGGCGCGATTCCAGTCGAGGATCTTCAGGTGATCCCCCGTTCCGTCACCAATCTGACGATAGGAAACTTGAAGAGCAGATCTCTGGAGGGTCTACCGCCGGGGCTCACTAGCTTGACCCTGACCGGAAGCCAGAGCGAAAGCCCTATTGACTCGCTGAAGGGCTTGCCGCAAGATGTGGAGACCTTGAAACTCTACAAGGCCGTAAAACAGATTGACTCTCTACCACCGAAATTGAGAGAGCTTGAAACCGACGTGTTGCCTATAGATGGAGTCTATCCGCCTTCGCTAAAGAAGCTCACGGTCCTGGAAGGGCACCTGAGCAAGGTGCCGGAGCAGGTCGTGGAGCTGGAGTTGAGGCAAGCGTCGTTTGAAGGCGATCTGCCGCGGGGCCTTAAAGTACTCAGGGTCTCAGGCAGTGTGAACATCGGCCTGAGCCAACTTCCACCCGGTCTGTTGACTCTGGGGATGCCTTGGAGTGAGGGGTTGCGGTTCGACGCCCTCCCGGAATCGTTGAAGACGCTGGAGATCGACTTTCCTGAAGGCGTCATCTCATTTGGAGGTCTGCGCGCCACAGTCAAAGCGCTGAGCGTCACGGGGGGCAAGCTCAATTCGTTGCGGGAGATTCCACCTTCTGTGAAGAAGTTTAGATGTCGCTCCTGTATGTTGCGGGAGACGGAGGAGATTCCTTCCCACGTGAGATTTCTTGCTCTCGAGGGCTGCAGTAATATCGTGACGATTCGGACACTCCCCGCCGGCCTAGAGGAGCTCAATGTTCGTGATACTCCAATCTCTTCTCTTGGGAAGCTGCCCGCCAGCTTGAAAAAGCTTGACATAAGCGACACGAACCTGTCCAGCTTGCCGGAACTTCCGGAAGGTTTGGTGGAGCTAACGATTACAAACGGTCAAGTTCAGAGCTTGAAGGGGCTACCGACTAGCGTCCGGGTGCTTTCTATGCTGGCGCCCAGGGCTCCAGGGCTCGCATTTCCATAGAGGCTGACACATCGGTTCCGTCTCCGGTTGGCGAGGTGCCAGATCCTATGAGGGCCCTTCCGAGAAGGGAACCTGAGTCGGCGGGCCCCTTCGGTCCCTTTCCTCACCACCAACACTGAGCTAGGACACGACCCCTTCGTTCGGTAATTCCCCGCAATTTCCTGCCTCTGTGCTACCGTTGGGCCGCTCGTTCCGGCACTTGGAGCTTCAGTCTTTTCGAGACAGCCTATGGAAGCCGTTCGCATTCTTTTCCTCAAGCTTCAAGCGCCGCTCGCCGGCGGCCTGATCCTACTTGCCACATCCTCACTGGCACAAGCGCCGCCCGCCGGCACCGTCACCGCTTCGACGGCCTTAGAAACCTCCGAGGCCCGCCGGACTGACCGGCTCTCGGGGCTCTGCCGGGCGTGGAACGCCGCCAAGTATCTTCATCCTTCCTTGTGGAGCACCGAGCTCGATTGGGACGCCGCTTTCGTCACCGCCGCCACGGCGGTCGACGGGGCGAGCGACAGATCCGCCTATCGTGACGTGGCGGCGCGGATGCTCGGAATGCTGGGGGATCCCGCAACGAAGGTCGAGGAGGTCCCATCCGACGATGCCGCCGTTTCCTCTCCCCTCAAAACGCCGTCAGCTCCGAAGTCCGACGCGAAGCCGGAGCTCGTGCGCAAGCTGGAGGACGGCCTCCTGCTCGTCGATCTCCCCGGCTTCCAGCGCGCCAACGGGCCGTACTCCATGAACGGCCTGGGCGAGCGCCTCGCCGCCGAGCTGCCGGCGGCGCGCGGGGCGATCGTCGACCTGCGGTACGGGCCGGACGAGAACGCGTTCTGGGCCGGCCGCGCGCTGACCGCCGCGGCGCCGCAACTCGTACCGCGGCGGGTGGAGACGCCGGCGCAGCGCTGGATCGTGCGCTGGGGCTACGAGCCGCAGCGGGGAACTTCGTCCGGCGGCTACCGCAGCGGCCTGGTGACCGCTCCGGCGGAGGCGTTCGCTCCGGCCGGTGAGGGAGGAAGCTGGCGCCTCGTCTTCCTGGTCAACGAGCAGTCGTGGTTGACGGACGTCGTCCAGGCGTTGGCGGCGGGCGGCCATGCAAAGCTGGTGGGCGAAGGAGATTTCGACCCCGCCGGGAATCTCGGGTCCGTGGCGGTGGAGCTGGGGGAGGGTCTGCTGGCCCACGTGCGCTCGGTGGAGCAGGTCGGAGCCCCGCTGACGGCGGCGACGGTGCCGAAGGCTGCCGATGGCGGCGATGCCGCCATCAGCGCCGCGCGGGCGTTGCTCGCCGAGCCATGGCCCGCTCCCCAGGCTACGGCGCCGCCCGCCGAGAAGCCCGCGGTGCGCCGCCTCGAGGATCGCTATCCCCAGCCGGCCCTGCCGCCGCTGGGCCTTCGCCTGCTCGCCGGCTGCCGCGCCTGGGGTGTCATCCACTACTTCTATCCCTATCTCGACCTCATCGGCGACTGGGACGCCGCCTTCCGTGAGAGCCTGCCCGCGCTCGCCGCCGCCAGCGATGAGGCCGCCTACGCGCGAGCGTTGCTGGAGCTGATGGCGCACGTCGCCGACGGCCACACCGGAGCGTGGGGGAATCCCGGTATCCAGCAGATCATGGGAGAGGCCTGGCCCCACGTGGCGGTACGTATCGTGGAAGGGCAGGTGGCGGTCACCGCGGTCGACCCCGCGCTGGCCGGCCTTGCCGTTGGCGACGTGATCGTGGGAGTCGACGGCGAGCCGATGTCGCAGCACATCGAGCGCCTGCTGCCGCTCACCGCGGCTTCCACCGAGGCGACCCGGCGCACTCGCGCGGCCCGTACGGCGCTCGCCGGCGGGAAGGATTCGGCGGCGCGGCTGGAGGTGACCGGCGCGGATGGCAAGGCGCGCCACATCGATGCGCCGCGAGACACGAATTTCTGGCGGCCGCCGCAAGCGGAAGGCTCGCCGTGGAAGCGCCTGCGGCCGCGCATCGGCTACGCCGACCTGACGCGCCTGCAGCCGGACCAGGTGGATTCCATGCTGGAGGAGCTGCGCGACTCCGACGCCCTGGTGCTCGACCTGCGCGGCTATCCCAACGGTACCGCCTGGCCGCTCGCCGCGCGGCTCAACGTGCGCGGCGCAAAGGTCGGGGCGATCTTCCGCCGGCGCGAGGTGAGCGGCCTCAGCGCCGAGGAGTCCGAGAGCGGCTACTTCTTCGCCCAGCCGCTTCCCGAGCCGCGTTCCTGGACCTATCGCGGCAAGGTGGTGATGCTCCTCGACGAGCGCGCCATCAGCCAGTCCGAGCACACCGCCCTCTTCCTCGAGCAGGCGGCCGGCGCGACCTTCATCGGCTCGCCGACGGCCGGCGCCAACGGCGACGTCACCAACTTTCCGCTGCCCGGCGGGGTCTGGGTGACGTTCACCGGACATGACGTGCGCCATGCCGACGGCCGTCAACTGCAACGGGTGGGAATCGTGCCGCACGTGCCGGTCGAGCCCACCCTGCGCGGCCTCCGGGAAGGGCGCGACGAGGTGCTCGACCGCGCCCTCGGTTGGCTCGACGGGGAGTTGAGCGGCGCGGGTGAGCCTTCAGAGTAGGCCGCTCTCTTATCGCGGGAGTTCGTCATCGAAGAACTACCTCGGTCGTGCTTCGATGTGCTATGGTGGTGACGGAGGTGACCCATGTTTGAGGCCAAGGGGAGCCTGTCTCAACTGATCGAGGCCGCGTACTACACGATGCGAGCCCTCGAGCGTCGATTTACTCCCGAAGATCTCGATCGAGAGCCCATCATGGCTGGACTTGCCAGTGAGCCCAGCGCTGAGGAGCAGGCGATTGCTCGGCATTGGATCGAAACGATCGAGCAGCGCGAGGGACACCCTATCTCCGAGCTGGACGGCACGACGATTCAACGGTACCTCGAAGAGCTCTCCGACACGGTTCAGCGGAGGGTCGAGCTGGAAGTGAAGCCGAATCTGGAAAGAGGCCAGCAACTCCTCGAGAAGCTCTGGCGCGATGTGCCCATCACGACGGCCGCCGGAGTCACAGCCGAGCCTTAAGCCGGAGCCCTCCCGCACACAGAATCGGAGCATGTCATGAGCCCCGCCACGGCGCTCGCGCCTCTGCCCTTCGAGCTCGTCTATGACGACGGAGAGCCCTTGGAGACCGAGTGGCACAGCTTGGAGCTTCCCCTCCTCCGCAAGTTGATCCTGGTGCCGACTGATGACGAACGGGCTGACGCTGCGGAAGCCGAGCTGGCCCGTTTGCGATCTCTGCTCGACGAGCGCGGCTGACAAAACCCCCGAAGAACATCCGCGGCGGCGGCCGAGGTGAGACGACGGCAGAGATGATCCCTCACAACCGTCCTCGGAAGCGGGAAATCTGGCGCTGGCTTTTGGCGGTGGTCGCGGTTTTGGTGGTAATTTACGCGGCAATCTCGCTCAGCTTTTACGTCCTCTTCTTCGGCCAGTATCCTAAGGGTTGGGCCGAGCCCACCGCTGGATTTCTGCTCAGCCTGCTTCTCGTGACCGCAGGCTCGCTGCCGGTGCCCCGGTACCGGGTTCCCATCGCCGTCGTCCTGTTCCTGTTGGCCGCCTCCCAGGGCGTACTGAGCTGGTCCTGGTCCTACCTTCTCGGCACACTGGCAGGCGGTCTCGTCGCGGGCGCGTTCGTCGCCTGGTGGTTCCACCCTCGCCGCACCAAGCGCTCGACCCTGTGGGTGGGTGTCGCAGCTTGCGCGGCAGTCGTCGCTTTCATCGCCTTCTTGTATGTCCGCTATGCCGATTGGCTGGAACGCCCTGAGCCGCCGGCGCCGGACCTGGCCTCTACCCTCGGCACCAACGCTTCAGGCATCTCCGCGTTTTACAGCTATGACCTTGGCGGCCTCATCGATCACGAGTGGTTGTGGCGCATCGATGCGAAGCCGGATGTCATCGCGCTTGTCGTTCGCAATTTTGGGATGCTCAACGCCGACGCCGTGCCACAGGAATTCTGGCGCATGCCGCCCCACTACTGGCCCCGTTCCATGCCCGCCGGCGGCGCGGCGTTCCAGAGCCCGATGTTCCCGATAGACAGCCGGGGACAGGATGGAGCGCACTACTTCTTGCTCCACGATAAGGCTCAAGGCAGAGCCTTCGTATGGTTCAAGGATAACTTCTGACGGATGGTACGTGAGGCGGGCATCCGAGGCGCGGCAATGGCCGATGCAGAACGGGTGGCTCAGCTCATCACCGAGCTGGGATACCCGACGACCACCGAGGCCATGAAGAGCCGGCTTGCGAAGATCCTGATCGATCCGCGCTACGCGACGTTCGTGGCCGAGACAGGCGCCGGCGTTGCCGGCCTGGCCGGAGCTATCCTCGACCGGTACGACGAAAAAGACGGCATCTATTCCCGGTTGGCCGTGCTTTCCGTTTCGTCGACAGCGCGTGGGTATGGCATAGGCCGCCAGCTCGTCGAGGCGGCCGAACGTTGGGCTGCCGGCCAGGGCGCCCGCGAGGTGTTCGTCAACAGCGCGCTGCATCGCGTCGAAGCGCATGGTTTCTATGAACGATGCGGATATTCTCGAACGGGTTTTCGCTTCGCCAAGAAACTGGGGGAACCGACGTGACACGAAAGCGGCGAGCCCCGTTGCCCGGCAGCGCCTCCCAGGTGCTAGGATCGCTTCAGAGAAACATCGAGGGATGCAGGTCGTACGTAGAAGGAGGACGAAGGAGGAGATCATGCCGAAGCTACTTGCGAGGCTCTGCCTCGCTCTCTCCGTTCTGATCATCGCAGCCCATCCCGGCGCCGCGGCGGACGATCGCGGCGACGAGCTGCGGCGCGCCGCGAGCGCCGGCGATCTGGCCAAGGTCAAGGAGCTCCTGGGCGCCGGCGTGGACGTCAACGCCGCCAACTCCTATGGCGGCACCGCCCTCGCCTTCGCCGCCGACAAGGGCCGTACCGAGGTCGTCAACCTCCTCCTCGAGCGCGGCGCTGCGGTCAATGTCAAGGACAGCTTCTACGGCGCCACGCCGCTCACCTGGGCGGTGAGCCACGGATACGCCGAGATCGCGCGGGCGCTGCTCGCCAAGGGCGCCGAGGGCGAAGTCGAGGCGTTGATGTCGGCCGCCGGCGAGGGCCACAGCGGCGTCGTGAAAGTGATCCTGGAGCGCGGCAAGCTCGGTCCGGAGACGCTGAGCGAGGCCCTGGCGGCCGCCTCGCAAAGCAAACAGGCTGAGGTCGTCGCCCTCCTCGAAGCGGCCGGCGCGAAGCCGCCGGTGGCAGCGACCATCGACCCCGCCATCCTCGCGAGTTACGCAGGGACCTTCGACGGCGAAGGCTTCAGCCTGACCGTCACCGCGAAGGACGGCAAGCTGGTCTTGACCACGGAAGGGGGCTCCTTCACCTTCGCGCCTGTAGATCAGGTGACCTTCCGGGGCGAGGAGATGCCAGCGCTCAAGCTGGTCGTCCAGGTCGAGGAAGGGAAGGTGCGCGGCATGACATTCCACCGAGGCGAGAACACGACGCCGCTGAAGAAGAGGGAGACGCCATGAGGAACGTTCGCCACAGCCTGCTGATCTCCGCGCTCCTGTTCTCTCTGCTGCCGGGCTTCACCTATGCGGAAGTCGCCTGGCCTTCCTTCCGCGGCCCTCAGGCCGCGGGAGTGGCGGAAGGCCCGGCGCCCACGGCGTGGGACGCCGAGAAGGGGACGAACGTCCTCTGGAAGACTCCCATTCCGGGCCTCGCCCACTCGAGCCCGGTGGTCTGGGGAGACCGGGTCTTCGTCACCACCGCCGTCTCGACCGAGGCGGATCCCATGTTCAAGCACGGGCTCTACGGCGACGTCGACTCGGTGGAGAGCACGGCCGAGCATAGCTGGCGGGTGCTCGCCCTCGACCGCAAGACCGGCAAGGTGCTCTGGGAGCAGGTGGCCCACACCGGCGTGCCGCAGGTCAAGCGGCACATGAAGGCGACGCACGCCAACTCCACCCCGGCGACGGACGGCAAGCACGTGGTGGCCCTCTTCGGCTCGGCCGGCCTCTACTGTTACGGGGTCGACGGCAAGCTCCTTTGGAAGAAGGACCTCGGCGTGCTCGACGCCGGCTGGTTTTACGATCCCTCGTACCAGTGGGAGTACGGCGCCTCGCCGATCCTCTACAAGAACCTGATCATCATCCAGGCCGACCTGCAGAAGAGCTCGTTCATCGCCGCCTATGACGTGGCGGACGGCCGCCAGGTGTGGCGCACCGAGCGCGACGAGATTCCTTCCTGGGCGACGCCCTCGGTCTTCGAGACCGAGAAGCGCGCCGAGCTGGTGACCAACGCCACCAAGCACGTGCGCGGCTACGATCCGTCGACCGGCAAGGAGCTGTGGCACCTCAAGGGCAACTCGGAGATCGTCACCCCGACTCCCATCGCCGCGCATGGCCTCGCCTACGTCACCTCCGGCTACGCGCCCATCCAGCCGATCTATGCCATCCGCCTGGGCGCGGCGAACGGCGACATCTCGCTTCCGGAGGGCAAGGAGGCGAACGACGCCGTCGCCTGGAGCAAGCAGCGCGGCGGCCCCTACATGCCGACGCCGATCGTCTACGGCGACCACCTCTACACCTGCTCCAACAACGGCATCATCACCGCCTATGACGCGAAGACCGGCGCCCAGGTCTATCGCGAGCGGATCGCCGGCACGAAGAGCGTGGCCTTCACCGCCTCGCCGGTGGCGGCCGACGGCAAGCTCTACTTCCCCAGCGAGGACGGCGAGGTCTACGTCGTCAAAGCCGGACCCAAGTTCGAGCTGCTCGCCACCAACCCCATGGGCCAGGTGCTGATGGCCACGCCGGCGATCGTGGAGGGTACGATCTTCGTCCGCGGCCGCCATCACCTGTTTGCCATCGGCGAGCCCAAGGCGCCGCCGGCGACGTCCCCCGGCCGATAGGGGTACGACGCCGGTCGGCATGATTCTCTTGCAGTCGAGATGACGAGGAGGGAAACGATGAGACCAGACCGTCTGCGGCCCCTTGCAGTGGTTGTACTCCTTCTGGCGTTCGGAGCTTGTTCGCCCCAGAAGGAATCTCCGCCGGAGGAAACGCCGCCCGAGGAGACGCCCGCTTCTTCGTCGACTGAGACGCCGGGCACGCCCTGCCCGCAGCCGCCGCCCTGCGGCGATGATTGCAGCAACCAGCCCTTCGAGCGCACGGACTGCTGGACCACGCAGTACGGGCCCGCGAAGGCGGACGTCATCGTCGGCAATCCGCTCACCTCGCCGAACATGCTGTACTGCGACAGCGGCTCCTACGCGCTCTGCTTCTTCTCCGGACCGCCGACCCCCACGGGCAACAGCTCCGACAACCGGCCCTTGCCCTGCGTCCTGGAAGGCGACATCGCGAATTGCACCTGCCAGGTCTACACCTCGGGCCCGTATTTCGTCGACATCAACTCCATCCTGAACCTGGGCGCCTATTACCAGACGGTGCAGGCCTGCGGCGAGGACGGCTCGAAGTGCGCCAACATCGGCAACTGCGGCCCCAAGGGCGACAAGCCGGGATGCAAGGAGCGGCCACAGGCCCCGGTCTGCCAGTACGTCAAGAACCAGAATCCGGACGATCCCACCGTCTCGCTGATGCCGCAGGCCGATCTCGTCTCGACCTTCAGCTTCGCCATGGATGGCGACTACGAGCTCGGCTCGACCTCCTGTCCCGCCGGGCTCTACGCGGGCTGCATGACGGCTCCCTGTTTCTTCGCGGAGGGAGCCAAGCAGCCGCCGGCCGACGGCGATCCGATCCAGTGCCAGTGCCCGACCTATGACGGCGTGTATCAGGTGGGCCAAACCATTTCCACGCAGGAATGCACGCCTTCCGGCGAGGGTGGTAAGAGCTACGTTTGGTCGGCATCCTACACGGTGCCCGCGCAGTAAGGAACGAAAGGAATCGGCCGCCTGTGTCCCAACGTAGAGACGCCCGGTGGGCGTTTCTACGTTGGAGCGAAACCGGCGGCTCCGCGGCTATAGCGATAAGCGAGATCGCAGCCGGTCCAGCGGGATCTCCCCCCGCTTGCTCACCGGCACCGTGACCGAGCCCAGAATGGGGACGGCGAACCGGAAGTCCGCGTCGAGCGCGTAGTCGGATCTCCGCTTGCCCTCGAAGCTGCGGATGACGCGGTAGAGGTCCTCGTAGCGGATGGTCACCGGCAGCTCGACGACGCTGCGGCCGCTGGCGGCGATCGTCGTCTCCTCGTCGCGCCGGCCGTCGAGGAGCGGCTCGTCGTTGAGGCGCAGCCGGTAGCCGATGCCGTCCAGCACCAGGGCGACCGCGTTGGGATTGTCCACCCGGAACTCGAAGACCAGGTCCGCTCCGGTAAGGGTGGTGCCCAGGAGCTTGACGTCGGTCACGTCCACCTCGGGCCGGACGAGGTCGGCGTAGCCGCCGAGGCCGGCGCAGGCGGCGAGGGCGAGGACAGCGGCCAGCGCCGCGGCGAATCTGCCTATATGGAAAACCGTGGTCTTCATCGGATGTCCGCTCCTTCCCAGGGGCTGCAATCGCAGCCTGATTGGAAACGGGGCAAGATCCATGCCGTTCACTTCGCCAGGGTGTACACGAATTCGACCGTCCTCGGCTTGCCGTCTTTCTGTCGTTCGAGGAGGACGATCAGATTGCGCCGGCTACCACTTCACGCGCAGCTTCAACCGCACGTCCCGCCGCCGGTCGCGGTAGAGGAGAAAACCCTCCCTGCGGCCATGGAGATAGAGGTCGCGCAGGATTTCGACGTCCTTGCGGCAGTACTGCTCCACCAGGTCGAGCCGTCCCTGGCGAACCCATTCCAGGGACTGGAGGCCGTCGGCGGACTTCGGCATGCCGAGGGTCTCCAGGGCGAGGTGGCCCATGCCCACCCGGAATCCGAGCCGCGAGTGGACATCCTCC
The DNA here is from genome assembly GCA_963778565.1 of Thermoanaerobaculaceae bacterium. Classification (GTDB taxonomy): domain Bacteria; phylum Acidobacteriota; class Thermoanaerobaculia; order Multivoradales; family UBA5704; genus DATARR01. Next base: position 50,059 of record CAVZUZ010000014.1, read on the forward strand.
AGGAGGTCGAGAGTGGGCAGCAGGCGCGCGTAGTCCTCTCCCGTGTAGCCGGAGAGGACCCGGTAGTCGAACCGCCGGATGTTGAAGCCGATCACCAGGCTGGCCGCTTTCAGGGTCTCTATGAGGGCCCGCACCTGCGGCTCGGGGAAGACCTCGAAGCGCCCCTCCTCCAGGTGGCAGACCACTCCGACGGCGACGCCCATGCGGTGAGCGTGTCCCCAGCCGCCCACCTCGGTGGCCGAGCGCAGGGTTTCGAGGTCGAAGAGAACGGTGCGGGGCTCGCGAACCCTCACCCCCTGGCCCCCTCTCCCGTCCCCTCCCTCCCCCCCTCGCCGGGAGAGGGGGGAAGGATCACGACGGAAGAAGAAGGAGAGGGCTCGCTGGAAGAGGGAGGGCTGTTCGGGGAGCTGGACCGTGGTGCCCTCCGAAGCCCTCACTCCCCCAGCCCCTCTCTCCCCGAGGGAGAGAGGGGAGAAAGACAAAGAACCGTACGATTCTTCTTTTTCCCCCTCTCCCGGTGAGGCGGGAAGGGAGGGAGCGGGAGAGGGGGCCAGGGGGTGAGGACTCGGGAGGGCGGCAGGTTCGGCAGCAGCCAGGCTCACCTTCACCGGCTCCCCCCACGCCACCGCCGGCTCCTCCAGCCCCAGCAGCAGGCGGAGGGTGCGGGCGGCCCCGGGCTTGTCCAGGGGACGGTTGCCGTTGCCGCACTTCGGCGACTGGATGCAGGAAGGGCAGCCGGTCTCGCACGGACAGCCCTCGATGAGCAGCTGCACGCGGCCGAGGAGGTCCCTGAGGTCCGCGAAGCCGCGGGCGGCGATCCCCACGCCGCCGGGGTGGCCGTCGTAGATGAAGACAGCGCCGGTGCCGATCTGCGGATGCAGAGGATAGGAAATGCCGCCGATGTCGCCGCGGTCACAGAGGGCGAGGATCGGAAAAAGCGAGATGCCGGCGTGCTCGGAGGCATGGAGCGAGCCCAGGAAGTGCTCGCCCTGCCGGCGCAGGGTCTCCTCGATGGCCCGCGGCGCCGCCCACCATAGCCCCACGGTCTCGAACTCCACGGGCGGCAGATCGAGCGGCGTCTGATCGATCGTCTCCTGCCCGTGGATGCGCTTGCGCTCGAAGCCCACCACCCGCTCGGTGACCTTGAGCCGTCCCAGCCAGGCCCTAAGGGGATCGCCGGGGCCGTCGCGCCGCTCCTCCAGCACCTCCAGGATCTCGGTCTCCTTCTCGGTCAGCGGCGTCGTGAAGTAGTCGAGATCGGCGGCCACGGCCTGCACCCGGCGCTCCTCGCGCTCCAGCGCCTCCACCAGGTACTGCCGGCCGGCGTGCAGATAGACCGCGCCGGGATGGCATTCGTGGAGCACGCGGACGCCGTCGACCGTGCCGATCGTCCGGCCGCCGGCGAGGATGGCGAAGGTCTCCCCCGTCCCCCGCAGGTTGATGAACCGCTGCGGCCGGCGGCGCAGGCAGAAAATCTCGTCACCTTCCACCGCGGCGAGCAGGTGTCCCTGGTCGAGGAGCTTCTCCACCCGCGCCGCGTGCCGCTGGAGATAGGGGCGGTCCGCGCCGCAGAGGGGCATCTCGGAGGCGGCGCAGACGAGGTGGCCCCGCGACACGGGATCGTTCTCGGGGTCGACGATCAGCCGCTCGCAGGGCCGCTCGAGGAACTCGTCCGGATGGTCGAGGAAGTACTGGTCGAGCGCGTCGGGCATGGCGACCAGGGCGGTGAGCGACTCGCGGCCGTCGCGGCCCACCCGCCCCGAGCGCTGCCAGGTGGCCATCATGCTGCCGGGATAGCCCACCAGGATGCAGGCGTCGAGGCCGCCGACGTCGATGCCCATCTCCAACGCCGAGGTGGAGATCACCCCGTCCAGCCGGCCCTCGAAGAGAGCGCGCTCGATGCGCCGCCGCTCCTCGGCGAGGAAGCCGGCGCGGTAGCTCGCGACGCGCGAAGCGAGGGCCGGCTCCTGGCGCCGCAGCCAGGAGTAAAGAAGCTCGGTGATGCGCCGCGCCTTGGTGAAGACGATGGTCTTGAGGCCGGCGTTGACCAGCCGGACGAAGAGCTGGAGGGCCGTCGTGTACGGGCTCGCCTGCGGCCGGAAGAGCAGCAGGTGGCGGCCCTCGCGCGGAGCGCCGGAGTCACGGATCCAGCGGAAGGGCCGGCCGGTCAAGGTCTCCGCGAACTCGCCGGCGTTGGCCGCCGTCGCCGAGGAGGCGATCAGCCTGGGCTCGCTCCCCAGCGAGCGGCAGAGACGCAGGAGGCGCTGCAGGACGTGGTGGAAGTGGCTGCCGAAGATGCCGCGGTAGGTGTGCAGCTCGTCGAGCACGATCCAGCGCAGGTCCGCGAGGAACGGCCCCCAGGCCGTCCAGTGGCCGAGGACGCCGAGGTGGAGCATGTCGGGATTGGAGATCACCACCCGCGGGAAGTTGCGTCGGATCGCCAGGCGCTTCGAGGCGGGCGTGTCGCCGTCGTAGATCTCGCACCCCGCGACCTCCGGCGGCAGGCCCGCGTCCTCGGCGAGGCGCAGGAGCTTGCCCCGCTGGTCCTGCCCCAGGGCTTTCAGGGGAAAGAGGAACAGGCCGTGCCCCGCGCCGCCGCGCACCGCCTCCTCCAGGGCCGGCACCTGGAAGATCAGCGACTTGCCGGACGCCGTGGGGGTGGTGACGAGCACGTTCTCCCCGCGCCGTGAGGCCGCGATTCCCTCGGCCTGATGGCTCCACAGCCGCGGGACGCCGCCCGTCCCCAGAGCTCGTGCGATGGGCTCCGCCAGCGGCGGGTCGAGATCGCTGTAGACCGCTTCGTTCCCCGGCAGGTGAGTGGCATACAGAAGCTCCGCGCCAAGCCGCGCGTCGAGGTGCAGGTCTTCGATGAGGGAAGTCAGCTCGGACGGAGGCAGGACGGCTGGGGCGGCTGTGTTACGGGGCATTACCGCCTCATGGTAGCAGGACGCGAGAGGAAAAGGACAAGCCTCTACCTTCCTACAGCTCCTCCAGCAGCCGCTTCCGCTTCTCCTCGTACTCGTCGCGCGAGATGAAGCCGTCGTCAAGGAGGGCCTTGAGCTGGCGCATCCGTTCGGCGCCGGAGGGGCCGGCGGCGGCAGGAGCGGCGATGCCGGCGCGGCCGGTGCGGTACTGCTCGGCCGCGGCGGCGATGGCGCGCTTGAAGTCGAGGGGCCGGGAGATGTTGCGGAACACGGCCGTCCCGGTCTCGCTCGCGGTGTCGATCGCCACGTCCCCGAAGCCCAGGAGGCGGCCCCAGAGGGTCTGCCGGTGCTCGACGTTGTTGATCTTGTCGAGCCGCGAGTCCATGGATTGCCGGTTCAGGATGCCCGTGTTCCGGAGCACCCGGTGATTGGTGAGGACGTACTCGTTGGCGCGGAGGACGAGGAGCTTCCAGCCGAGCACGGGCGCGACCGCCGCCGCCGCGACGAGCGCCGTGATCGCTCCGGCTGCGTTCTGCAGGCCGAACCAGACGAAGGCGGCGATGGCCAGAAAGAGCGCCAGCAGCGCGATCCACGGGGCGAGGACGAGCCGGGTGATGTGGGCGCGGTAGAGGATTTCCTCGCCGGGCTGGAGATGGTCCTGGAGGCTCATGGACAGCGCGATGCTATCCCAAGCCGCTCAGCGCTGGAAGGCGTAGGAGATCTTGAAGAACAGCTCGCGCCGCGCCGGCTCGAGGCGGTCCGACTCGGAGAGGAGGCGGTCGTCGCCGTAGCCGAGGAAGAGCACGGTCTGCCAGTTGAGCTTGTAGGCGAAGAGAGCCGAGCCGCTGAACGACTCATCGCGCGCCGGAACGGGGAACGTATAGAGCTCCGGATCGAATTCGTTGCGGATCTGCTGCCCGATCAGGCGCAGGAAGGTGCGGGAGGTGAAGGTGTAGGTGGCCATGAGGCGGGCCACCTCGGCGGTGAACAGCCGCTGGTCGCGCGGGCCCGTGCCGGTCGACGAGACCTCGAGCCACCGCCGGTTGCCGTTGAGCTGCAGCTCCAGATGATCGGTGGGCCGGATGGTGGTCCGCATTGCCACCGTAGCGCCCGGCCCGGCGATGAATCTTCGCCGCTTGATTCGTTGGTGATCGCGTCGTACTGAACGTTACGGGGATTGACCAGGAACAGGCCGGCCGTCTTGCCGTCGTTGCGGGTGTCCAGGATCAAGCCGCCGTAGTCGGTGTAGCTCGGCACCACGTCGCGGTCGTCGTAGGGCGCGCGGATGCTCTTCGGATCGGGGTCCGAGAGCTCGAAGGCGGCATAGAGGAACTGGTCGTCGTAGGCCAGCCAGGCGACGGTCTTCACCTTCGGCTCGACGTTGTCGCCGGGATTCGTCTCGTAGAAGGTATCGATGCGAGAGGCGCCGCGCCAACCGGCGTCGTCGAGCGAGCCGTCCACCTCGATCGGTCCGGCGGCCCGCGAGATGCGGATCTCTCCTGCCGGCTCCGGTGTGGCCTGAGCGCCCAGAGGAGAGCCGGCGCAGGCGGCGGCCAGCAGGATCAGGGCGGAGCGCACCTCCGGGAAACGGGGCATCGGCATCGGGTTGATGCCATCAACTCAGTGAGTCGGGATTTCGTGGCACACGGCGGGGTCTCCCGAGCCGCATTCCCTCGAGGGATTTCGCCGTCAGGATCCTCCGAGTGAGCTTTTCCAGCTCTTTGAGAGAGGTAATCTCATCCAGATGGCGCCGGACCTTTTCAGGAAGAGGGCCGAAACGCTGGGTCATCTGCTCGCGGAGCACCTCTCTCCTCGTTTCCAGGCGTTCTTCCTTGCGGGTTTCCTGAACGATCTGGTCTCTCCACTTGATCAGCGTCTCTTCCAGCATTGGAGCCTCCTGGAGGTCAATCCCCTCGGGAATTATAGCGCCTGGGAACGTCCTGCGGACCACCGCGGCGAACCACGTGAAAACCGTTCCCCGTAGCTCCGAGTCCTCGGCTGGGAGGACGTCATCGAGCCCTTGGGACAGTCCGGGTAGAGCCTCCGGAGCGTCATTGGCTTCGATCCGGAGTAGAGCAGCGGTCGGATTGCGCTCCAGCTCGGGCCGGTCCAGGTCCACGCGGCGCTCGTCGATCAGACAGTAGGTCAGCCGCGGCAGGTACCGTTTCAGCTCCCTCGGGACCGCCGCGAAGAGAGTTTCCAAGCGCAGGGGCGCGCGCCAGCGGTCTTTGCCGTTGTGGAGCACCAGAGGGAGGATGGCGGGTAGACGGTCTCCCGGCCTCAGCTTCTCCTTCCGGACGATCTCTTCGAGCAACAGGCCTACATAGGTCAGCAGCCGCACGGCCATGAAGGGATCGGAGGTGGACTGGAACTCCAGCAGCAGGTAGACGTAGACCCATGCTTCCGCTTCTCCCCGAAGACGCAGGCGCCAGATGAGGTCGCTGTGGCGCTCGCGCAGATCGCCGGAGACGAAGCTGTTGCCGACCCGTTCGAGGGTGGAGAAGTCGAGCCGCTCGACCCAACCCTCTCGAAGAAAACCGCGGAGCAGCTCCTCTACCAGGATGGGTTGGGAGAAGAGGAGCTTGTAACCGGTATCGTGGCCTGGGGGTTCGCTTTTCCGTCTCGCCATACCCCTATAAGACGGAAAAAGTGCTTCTCATCTTGCAGATGTACGCCAAGTTCCCGGTTTTTCGAGAGCTGCGGTCAAGCGGCGAAAAAGGTACCACGGGAACGCCTCTCCGGAGCGCGTTCCCGTGGAGTGGGAGGATCGTCTCGCATATAGGCGCCGCGAGGCGGCGAGGCGTTACATTCCGACGGGGGGATTCTGGCTCGCCGCTTGCACCAGGATCTCGCTGCTTTGTCTTTTCCTGCCCAGCGCTTGCTCGTCGTCTCGAACCGTCTCCCCATCGTCCTCGAGAAGAAGGGCGGCAACTGGAGCCTCAAACCGGGCTCCGGCGGTCTGGTGAGCGCCCTGGTGCCGGTGCTCTCCCGCCGCGGCGGCGTGTGGATCGGCTGGCCCGGAATGCCCCTGGAGCGCGGCGGGAACTGGGAAGCCGTCCTCGCCGAAGGCTACCAGGAGCAAGGTTACGACCTGGTGCCGGTGCTCCTCTCCCGGCAGGAGGTCAAGGGTTTCTATGACGGCTTCGCCAACGCCATCATCTGGCCGCTCTTCCACGACCTCCTGGGGCGGTGCAACTTCGAGCCCTCGTACTGGTACGCCTATCTCGACGTCAACGAGAAGTTCGCGGACTGCGTCGTCCGGCACAGCCAGGACAATGACTTCATCTGGGTGCAGGACTACCAGCTCATTCACGTCGCCGAGCTCATCCGCCGGCAGAACGACGGCGCGCGCGTCGGCTTCTTCCTGCACATTCCGTTTCCGCCCCTCGACATCCTGCTGAAGCTCCCGTGGCGCGGGCAGATCCTGAAGGCGCTGCTCGCCTACGATCTCCTCGGCTTCCAGACGCCGCGGGACACTCGCAACTTCCTCACCTGCCTCCGCAATCTCGTGCCGGAGGCCGAGATCGACGAGAACGGGACGATCACCGAAGTACGCCTCGGCTCGCGGACCGTCAAGATCGGGGCCTTCCCCATCGGCATCGATTTCCGTTCCTTCGAGGAGTCCGCGCGCTCTGCGGAGGTGGCGCGCCGTATCGTCGAGCTCCGCGGACGGATCGGTCCCGCCCATCTCATCCTCGGGGTAGACCGTCTCGATTACACCAAGGGTCTCCCCGAACGCCTGAAGGCTTTCCGCAACGCCCTCCAACGCCACAGCGAGCTCCGCGAGCGGGCGCTGCTGTTCCAGGTCGTGGTGCCGAGCCGGGAGGCGGTCCCCGCGTATCAGACCCTCAAGGCCGAGATCGAGCGGCTGGTCGGCGAGATCAACGGTGAGTTCTCGACCGTCGGCTGGGTACCCGTCCACTATCACTACAAGAGCTTCGGGCGCCGCGATCTCATCGCCCTCTACCGCATGGCCCGCACCTGCTTCGTCACCTCGATCAAAGACGGCATGAACCTGGTGGCGAAGGAGTTCTGCGCCTGCCAGGTGGAAGGCTGGGGCGTGCTGGTCCTCTCCGAGTTCGCGGGCGCCGCGGCGCAGCTCCAGTCCGGAGCGCTGCTGGTCAACCCGCACGACATCGAGGGTATGGCCGACGCCCTCAAGGCCGCCTTCGACATGGGCGAGGACGAGCGCCGGTGGCGGATGGAGAAGATGCAGGACATCGTGCGCGAACAGGACATCTTCTGGTGGGTCGACTACTACCTCCAGGCCGCCCTGGGCACGGTTCCGGACGATTTTCCGCGGCCCACGGAGTATTTCCCACCCATGGAGATTGAAGGCTTCCTCTAGGTATGCCCTCCTCAGCCCTCGGCCGCTGGGACGAGATCGCGGCTCGCCTGGCAGGTCGCCATTCCGCCCTTTTCCTCGACTACGACGGCACCCTCTCGCCGATCGCCCCGCGTCCGGAGCTGGCGGTCCTGCCGGAGAGGACGCGGGAAGCCCTGCGCCGGCTCGCCAGGCGCTTCCCGGTGGTGATCCTCTCCGGCAGAGACCGCGAGGACGTGGCCTCCCTGGTGGGTCTCCCCGATCTCGTTTACGCGGGCAGCCACGGCTTCGACATCGCGGGCCCGCCGAGCGCGGCCGGCGTGCCGCCGCTGCGGCTGGAGGTCGGCGACGGCATTCCCGAGCGGATCGAGCTCGCCGCCGAGCGGCTGCGCCGAGACCTCGCGGAGGTCGAAGGCGTCCTCGTCGAGCCCAAGCGCTTCGCCGTCTCGGTTCACTTCCGCCTGGCCGGCGCGGCCGACCTGCCGCGCATCGAGCGGGCGGTGGACGAGGCCGCCGCCGCCGTGCCCGGCCTGCGCAAGGCGCACGGCAAGATGCTCCTCGAGCTGCGTCCCGACCTCGACTGGGACAAGGGCCGGGCCCTCCTCTGGCTCCTCGACAACCTGGGCCTCGATCGGCCCGCGGCGCTGCCGATCTACATCGGCGACGACCAGACGGATGAGGACGCTTTCCGGGCGATCGCCGGCCGGGGGATCGGCATTCTGGTCAGCGAAGAGCCGCGGGAGACGGCGGCGGAATACGGGTTGCGGGATCCCGAGGAGGTGCGGGAGCTGCTGGAGCGGCTGGCGGGACCCGCGCGCTGCTAAACTGCCGCGGCTCCGGGTGCGGAGCGCGATCGTGGAGGGATCTGACGTGAGCGACCCCCAAGGCGTGCTGACGGCGCTGGAGAGCACGCCGGCACTTCTGATCTCGCTCGTCCGCGAGATCCCCGAAATCCTGCGCAGACGGCGACCGCAACCCGGCAAGTGGTCGGCGCACGAACATTTCTGTCATCTCGTCGTGCAGCAGCCGCCCATGCTCGAACGGCTGGAGCGGATGCTGACCGAAGAGAATCCGCTCATCGCGCCGCTGAATCCCTCTCCCGAGGAGGAGGCCGGCGCCCTTCTCGAGCTGGACCTGGACGAAGCCGCCCAGCGCTTCACGGTCGATCGGGCGGAGCTCCTGGCTCGCCTCCGAGCGCTTTCCCACGAAGCCTGGGAGCGCAGGGCGGAGCATCCCGAGATCGCCGGTTACACGATCTTCAGGCTGGCCCGCCAGATCCTTCTCCACGACATGCTGCACGGTTTCCGGATCGAGGAGCTGCTCTTCCGCAAGGAGTGGCCGGAGGCGGCCGGGACGGGCCCGCAGGCCGTGCCGGTCGAGAAAGGGATCCCCGGCGCGCGCGCGGCCATGCGCCCCGGCGAGATCAACCTGCTGGGTCCCTTCGAGGTTCCCGGACTCGCGCCGCGCCTGGTTCGAGTCTATCTGCCTCTCGGTTACGAGCCTTCGGGGCCACGCTTCGGTCTCTATCTGTTCGACGGCCAGAACGTCTTCGACGACGCTTCCTCCTTCTCCGTCGGCTGGCACGTCCACCAGATCGTGGAGGGGCTGGCGAAGTCACGGCGGCCCGTGCCGGTGGTCATCGGCATCGACCACGCCGGACCCGGGCGCATCCGCGAGCTGTCACCCTTCACGATCGAGGAAGATCCGGGACAGGCTGAAGTCTTCTTGGAGTGGATCACCGCCCACCTGATACCGGCCTTGACCGCCGAGCTGAACCTGGTGCCCGGACCGCTGGGCGCGGTGATCGGCGGCTCGTCGATGGGAGGGCTCGCCGCCTTCTGGAGCCACTTCCATTACCCGCAGGCCTTCGGCGGCGCGCTCGCGATGTCTCCCGCGTTCTGGATCGCCGACCAGGCCATCTTCGCCGACATCGCCGCCCAGCCCACTCCGGTGGTCTCGCGCATCTATCTCGACGGCGGAGCGAAAGAGGCGAAAGGGCAGGTCGTCGAAGCCGTCAAGGAGATGGCCGAGCACCTCACCGACCGCGGCTACGACTCCGACCGTCTGATGTGGCGGGCCGACGCCCGAGGCACCCACAGCGAAGCGAGCTGGCGCCGGCGGCTGCCGAAGGCATTGCGGTTCATGTATCGGTAGGGGGCTGGAGAACTCACTCGAAGGGTTCTGGCGCGTCACACTGTCGCCGGGTGATACGCCAGGCTCGCGCCGACCCAGGTCTTCTCTTTGTTGAAGTCGACGCCCATCATCCGGCCCTTGCTCATGCGGACGAGGTTGTTGACGAGCCGCGGGCGGTCCTTCCAGACGAACATCATGCGGATCTCGGCCTTGGCAGGCTCGTCGGGCGTCTCGATGGCGGCGGCGTAGTCGACCTTTCTCTGCAGGATGAAGTCCTGGGGGTTGGGCAGCGACCGCAGGCGCTCGGGAGAGGGGCCCATCTCCACGCCGAGGCCGGCGAAGGAGAAGAGAGGCTTCAGGACGTAGTTCTCCAGATCCTCCGGCAGCTCCTCGAGGTCGCTCACGAGCCAGGTGGGCGGACACCAGCGGCTCTTGATGAACGGCAGCGAGTACTTGCTGATCCTGAGGTACCAGTTCGGGTGCCCCACCCAGGTGACGTCCAGCTCGCGGCGGAAGATGTGGGAGAGGTCCATCCCCTTGCGCTCCACCTCGTCGAAGATCACCCGGTTGTAGACGCGGTGGATCGGCACCTCGCGGCCGCCGTCCGGATAGAAGAGCCGGCCGCCCCGCTCGATCACGTCGGTGGCGCAGACGGTCTTGATCCCCAGGAGCTGCTCGGTGACGCAGAAGTCGATCCGCGTCTTCTGCCGCTCGGGCTCGATCTCCAGCAAGACGACGTTTTCCGGATCGCAATCGGCCACGATCACCTCCCGCAGGAGGGCCGGGTAGGTCTCCGGGTCGAGGCCGCCGAAGGTAGGCACGAACCCTTCCGGGACGGCTGGGAAGTGGGAGCGGTACCCCTTTTCGAGAAGCCATTGAAATCCGTAAAGCGAGGGGAAGCCCTGGAGCTCGATCAGCCGCGGCGTGAGGTTGCCGTCCTCTCCCCGCACCAGCGCGAAGTCGACCTGGAGGAAGACCGTGTGACCCTCCTCGCCCGGGACTGCGAGGTGGGGCGGCACCGCCCGATCGGAAATCTTCAGGTAGTCCTCGGAAGTGACCGCCGCCAGCACCTCGTGAGCTGCCTCGATCAGCTCGTGGGTGAGCGCAGCCGAGAGGAAGAGCGGCGTCTCGCAGATCCGGAAGACGGAGGGACAGCCGGCGTCGCGCTCCAGGTCGCGCACCATCGCCTCATAGCGCTCCGGTGTAAAGGCGGCGTTGTAGGCACGGCGGATGTCGGGGATCATGGCGGGGCGGGATTGTATCGCGGAGATGGATGAGCGCCGTCAAAGTCGCTCGATAGCTCCGCTCCCGACGCCTTTTGGGCCCTCCGTAGCCCTCACCTCCCCGACCCTCCTCTCCCCAGAGGGAGAGGAGGGAGAAGACCGCATTTGAAGAGCCTGGCTCACCGCACCCAGATGGCCTCTCGCCGTCGCGGTACAGCGATCTGTATCCGTGGACGACGGATCGTCGCACCGAGGCGGCGTGCTGTGTCACCGGACGCCGGTTTGCGTACCTCTACACCGTGCCGCCGTAGCGCGACGGCAAGCTGCGTACCCGGACCGCGGTCCGCCGTACCACTACGACGTGCTGGATCCCGCTACGACGAACCGCCGTACCACTACGACGGCTCGTCGCACGAAGAAATGAAAAGCCTTCGAGGTACGGCGACTCGTCGTACGCGGATACAAGCCGCCGTCGCGCTACGACAACTCGCAGTCGCCGGATATAAACTGCTGCACCCAACAGCCATATGTCAGGAATCCGGCGCCAGAGGCTTCTCGTGTCCACTCCGGTCGCAAGTGTCAGCACATATTTTCCAGGTCGAAGTGCGATCTGATTCTCTTCGGTGCTGCCACTCGACGAGCGGCCAGGACCATATGAGCTCCCCATAGTGAGAATCTCGCTCTTTCTCGTTCCACTCAATCCGAAAACGATGGGGACCGGTGGATACCACCTCCGTGGCCGAGGTCTCCGTCTCGCGAAGCCACATGAGCCACTCGTCGTCGAGGTATACGGTCCAAGTGTTCAACTCAAGATTCCCCCACCAACCCGAGCGCTCACGAGTCAGCACCAAGTTTGCCCGGCATGGATCTCTACTCGCTCTCTGGATCTGGCGGCAGCTCGGATGTGGATTCCGCGGTAAGGTAGTTCTGAGAAGTCACGACCTTACGACCCGACTTGGCTTCGAGTTGGCGCCGGGCGTTGCCGGCAATGGTTCCTCCTTCGCGGGCGGCGGTCTTGTTCTGGTCGAAGCCTTGGGCATCCCCGCGCCCTTCGCTGGGCGAGCTCGGGGTCTTCAATCTCCTGGACGCGCTGGTAACCCACGTCGGCCAGCCAGCGCTTGAACGGCTCAGCCTTGGGGCTGGGAATCGACTGAATGATGCGGAAAGCGGCCTGAGTGTTGACGGCCTCGGACCTGTAAGTCTTTCCGTCTGCACCAGTTAAGGGCACCTTTCTACAGAATGTAGAAAGGTCAACGCCCGACGAGGCCTTTTCCCGGCGCTTCATTGCATCCCAATACTTTGCAGGACTGGCACTGTCAGTCAGCGCGCCGACGATATCGACTACCGAGAAGAACCATTGGTCATCAATCCAACTGCGGCGAATCTGCTTCGCCCCGAAGACAACGATCTTGCCCTGGGCTGAAGCTGGATCTTGACTCATCGGATGACCCTCTCCGAAGGCCGGCTCGGATTGCGTTCTGTGCATTCCAACGAGGGCTAGCAGAGGAAGCGCCCCCCCTCCATCACCGCCTCGCCGTCGATCCAGATGTCGAAGTCACGGCCGACGCAGTCGATGTGGGTGGTGGAGGTCCAGTTCTGGCCCGTGTGCTCGGCGTAGGGGTGGCCGAAGGCGATGTGCACGCCCGGGATCTTCTCGTCCTGCAGGATGTTGCCCCGCACGTCCTCGACGGCGACGTTGGTGCCGATGGCAAACTCCCCTACCCGGTCGCTGTTCTCGTCGGTCGAGGTGTAGCGCCGGAACTCCTCCAGCAGCTCCGGGTTGTCGCAGGCGAGGCCGGCGATGCGGTTGTCCACCACGTCGATGACCAGCGGCGTCTCCTTCAGATCGCCGTACTTGGCGCAGAGGTAGTCGCCCACCACGCCGTCGACGACGAAGCGGCCGTTGACGTTGTCGGGCGCGGTGAAGATCTCGCCGCCGGGAAGGTTGCCCCACTTCTCCGGCGTGATGATGCCGCTCGTCTTGATCCACTTGAGATGGGGAGCGAAGGTGGCGACGACGTCGGTGCCGCCCCTGGATGTGACGCGGATCTCGCGGGCGGACCGCGCTTTGGCGATCAACCAGGAGGCTCAGGCGGTCCACCTCCAGGAAGTCGGCGCGCATCCCCTCCGTCATCACCTGATGGCTGATGTTCACCATATGGCCGTGGCGGATGCCCTGGCGGTTGACGACGGCGGTCATGGCGATGCGCGAGCCGAGCTCCCCGAACTGCGCCTGGGCGGCGAAGATGGAAACCTGCGAGCGCGACAGGTCCTCCAGGATGGGCTGCGGCATGCCGGCGAGCGGGCGCGGCGCATAGTCCTCCAGCACGAAGAGGCTCTGCTCGGCCCCCAGCTCTTCGACCTCGCGCACCAGGGCGGCGGCGATGTCCAGCGTCTCGAGGTCGGTGATCAGGGTGATCCGCTCCTCCGGCTGCAGCCGCAGACAGGTATGGATCGCGTTGTGGGCTCCCGGCATGAGGTCGGGGCTTATGGCGACGTCGTGCACCGTCATCAGTCTCCTTCCCATACAAGGATCATTCCAGCCTTACTCCAGTCCACGATGTGTCTCCCCCACAATGTAGTCGACGACGGCGCGGATGTCGTTCGTCTGCTGCCAGACGCCGATCTGACGGTCCGCCCCGGTGCCCGTGCGCAAGATCTCGTAAATGTACCCGATCTCCTCGCGGCTGCCTAGCTCGTCCACCACGTCGTCGACGAAGGCGAGCAGCTCGTGGATCAAGGTGACGCACTCCACCTCCTCCTGCTTGCCGAAGTCGATCAGCTTGCCGGAAATCCCGTGGCGGGCGGCCCGCCACTTGTTCTCGTTGAGCAGCAGGCGGCGGTAGAGGCGGAAGCCGAGGTTCTGCTTGATGAGCCGGTAGAGCTTGGCGGTGACGGCCTGGATCAGGGCGGCGAGGGCGATCGTCTCCTCGACCCGCATCGGCACGTCGCAGATGCGGTATTCCAGGGTGTTGAAGAACGGGTGCATGCGGATGTCCCACCAGATCTTCTTGGCGTTGTCGACGCAGCCGGTCTTGATCAGCAGCTTGATGTAGTTCTCGTACTCCGAGAGGCTGGTGAAGTAGTCCGGGATGCCGGTGCGCGGGAAGCGGTCGAAGATCTTGCTGCGGATCGACTTCAGGCCGGTGTTGCGCCCCTGCAGGAAGGGCGAGTTGGTGGACAGGGCGAAGATGTGCGGCAGGAAGTAGCGGGCGGCGTTCATGATGTGGATCGCCACCTCGCGCTCCTCGATGCCGACGTGGACGTGGAGCCCGAAGATCAGGTTGGCCCGCGCCACGTCCTGGAGGTCCTCGATGATCTCCTCGTAGCGCGGGTTGGGGGTGATGAGCTGGTCCTTCCAGTGCGCGAAGGGGTGGGTGCCCGAGGCGGCGATGGTGAGGCCGTTGCGCTTCGCCAGCTTCGACAGGTCGCCGCGCAGGCGCACGCACCTCACGGCGCGCTTCCTTGATGTCGCTGCAGATGTTCGTGCCCACCTCGATGACCGACTGGTGGAGCTCGGGCTTCAACTGGTCCGCCAGCGTGTGCTCGTCCGCCAGCAGGTGCTGGACGTGGGAGCGCAGGTCGCGCGTTTCCGGATCGATGATCTGGAATTCTTCTTCGATGCCCAGCGTGAACAGCCCGGCGTCGGCCATGGGCGGCTACCTCGGGCTCGCCGCTTCGGCGGCGGCGGCCACGGCCGGGGCCGGGGCCGGCACCGGCGGAACGGAGGCCCGCCGGACGTACTCGCCCCAGCGCAGGTTGTCGCCCCCCTCGACTTGCTCCCGCGCCTTGCGGATCGACCATCTCCGCCGCCGCCTCGACGATCCAGGCGAAGTTGTCCTCGCCGATCGAGTGGACGTCGGCGTCCGGCGCCGGGTTGCAGAAGTCGATGGCATAGGGGACGCCGTCGCGCACCGCCATCTCCACCGTGTTGAAGTCGTAGCCGAGCCAGCGGTTGAGGGCCACCACGTCGTCGTGCACCTTCTGGAGCAGGGCCGGATCGACCGGCGGGCCGTTCCTCACGTAGCGCAGGTGGAAGGGCTGCTTGGGGTCGTACTGCATGATGCGGATGTCGCGGCAGTCGAGCGCGTAGCAGCGGAAGTACTCCTTGAAGACGATCTCCTCCTGCAGCATCATCACGAGCTGGCCCGTGTCGTGGTAGGCGCGGAAGAGCTCCTCCGGGTTCGTCACCCGGTAGACGCTCTTCCAGCCGCCGCCGGCGAAGGGCTTGAAGAAGGCCGGGAAGCCCACGTAGTCGAAGATCCCTTGCCAGTCCAGCGGAAAGGCGAGGTTGCGGAACGACTTCGGTCCGGTGTCGGTCGGATGGTCCTTCGAGGGCAGGAGGACCGTCTTCGGCACGGCGACGCCGATCTTTGTGGCCAGGCAGTTGTTGAAAAACTTCTCGTCGGCGCTCCACCAGAAGGGATTGTTGATCACCGCCGTGCCGCCGAGGGCCGCGTTCTTGAGGTAGGCGCGGTAGAAAGGAACGTCCTGCGAGATGCGGTCGACGATGACGGCGTAGCCCGAGGGTTCGCCCTGGGCCAGCTTGTCGATGCGGACCGGCTCGGCGACCACGCCGTCCGTCTGCTTGGCGTTCACCCGCTCGATCAGGGCATGGGGAAAAGTGTCCTCCTGCCCGAACAGAATCCCGACTTTCTTCATGCGCTCTCCTCCCGGTCTGCGGACTTCGGGGAAGGGTAGCACAGCCCTGGGAGCGCCGGCGTCCCCGCCGGCCCTTTCAGGGATCAGAGCCGGCAAGATGCCGGCGCTCCCAGGGTTAACCCGGCTCGGTGATTGACTTTTCCCCGAACATCTTGGACCATATTGTCGTGACGAGGGTCCACGCCTCCTTCCAGGAGCGACGTGGCGGCTCCAATGAGGCTTGGGCGGCCCACGGAGCCGGGCGGGCTGGGACCCGCCGGTTATGGATACGCCCAGGAAGGAGGTGGTCCAGTGAACGAAGGTAAACACGGTTCTGTGGAGGTGGCGTCCTCGTAAGGGGATCCTCCACGTGTCCGTGGCACATGGAGGGTGTGACCCCTAGAGGGCCAACCCAACGCCACCGAAACGGACCCTTAAACCCCCGGCCCCTCGTGGACCGGGGGTTTTCGTTTTTAGGTAGACTGACCCCATGGCGCGGGCGCCGGAGTCCATGAAAACGACGAAAAGGTGCGGGCGGAACCTTTCGAAGCGGTCGAAATCGATCTTTCCCTGATCTGGGGAGACCTGCCCGAAGAGCCGGCCGAGGAAGAGCCCGAATAAGGCTGCGCCCCGCGTCTCATCCGCCCGGATAGAGCCGCTTCAACAACTGGATCTGCCCTGCGTGGTAGATGTCGTGGCGGGCGACGCCGAGCACGAGGTCCATCACTGTGGTCTTGCTGCCTTCGGGGATGGTTTCGAGGTCCTCATCTGAGAGCGCTGCGACGGCCTGCCGGAGGCCGCGGTGCATGGCCCCGAGAATCTGTAGATCTTCCTTCCAGGTCCGCTCGCTCGGTTCTCCTTTGGGACGCGGGAACCAGTTGCTCCCCTTGAGAGGAAAGCGCACCTCCTCGCCCCGGCGCAGGCGGCGGAGGACGGAGTACTTCCAGTACGCGGCGTGGACGGCGAGCTCCCAGACGTTGTGTCGGCCGGGAGCGGGCCGCCAGGCCGCCTGTTCGGCCGAGACGCCGCGCAGAGAGCCGCGCAGCACCGGGCCGTGCCACGACTTGCGGTCGTATCCCTGGTCGAGGTCGCGGAGAAGGACGGAGACGCGGGGATTCTGCATCGGCCGGAGAATGGACCAACGGAGCTTATCGCGTTGGCTGCCCTGCTGGAAGGCTGCACCAGTTGACAGCCGACCGTCTAATCTGTACGGTCTTTCTGTACAGATTAGGAGGATCGATTTTGGCCATCCGAACGACCTACACCCAAGCCCGCGCGAATCTGGCCAAGCTCTGTGACGAGGCGACCGACAACCGTGAGGTCGTGATCATCAGCCGCCGGGGAGCCGAAGATGTCGCTCTCGTGGCGGCGTCAGAACTCGCCGGTCTCGATGAGACCGCTCGCCTCCTGCGCTCCCCCAGAAACGCAGAGCGCCTGCTGGAAGCCTTGGAGCAGGCTTGGCGCGGAGAGGGAAAGCCTGAGACAGTGGACGAATTGAGGCGGGATCTCGGGCTTGCCTCAGAAGATTAAACGCCAGGTGATCCGGCGCAAGCGGATCGCTGTCTTCCAAGCGCGGTTCCGGGAGGATCTTCAGTATTGGGTCAAAACCGACCGTAACCTGGCACTACGGGCGCTCGAGCTGATTGAGGCCATTCTTAGAGATCCTTTCACGGGGATCGGTAAGCCCGAGCCCCTCAAGCGTTCCCTTGCAGGCACCTGGTCGAGACGGTTGGATCAGGAGCACCGGATCATCTACCTCGTTCGCGAAGACCGGATCGACTTCGTCCAGGCTCGCTTCCATTATTAGACCGTGCACCCCAACGCGGAGCGGGTCCGAAAAGAGCTGAAGGCGGCGGCGGTGGACGTGCGCGAAGCCTCGCCCGGCGCTTCCGCACCGGGCTAACGAGACGTCGCCCAAGGGCGATTCGCTTCAGAGAAGCAACGTTTCGGTAGCCCGGTGCGGAAGCGCCGGGCAAGGCGAGTCAGTGGGCCTGAACCGCAGCCTCACGCAGGCGCGTCGCCTGGATCGTCCTTGGCATGGGCCTTATCCTCGGCCTCGATACATGCCCCGGTGACGTCTACCGTGACCGCAGCGGACCGGCCTTGGCCTTGAGGAGGAGGTCCACCCGGCGGTTCTCCTGCCGGCCGGACTCGCTGGCGTTGCTCGCCACCGGATAGCCCTCGCCCATGCCGACGGCCGCGACTCGGTCCGCGTCGACGCCGCGGCTCACCAGATACGCCCGCACGGGCTCGACCGCCGCTCGGAAAGGGCCTGGTTGTGCTCCTCGCTGCCGGTCGAGTCGGTGTGCCCCTGGACTACGACGGCCGTCTTGCTGTACTCGTCGACCACGGCGGCGACTTCCTCCAGGGTGGCCCGGCCGCCCGAATCGAGGGCCGCGGAGTCGACGCCGAAGAGGACGTCCGACTCGAAGTGGACCAGCAGGGTGTCCTCGCCCACCCGCTCGACGGTGGTGCCGGGGATATGCGCCAGCTTCTCCTGTTGGGCATCCATGTAGGCGCCGACGCCACCGCCGACCACGGCGCCGATGGCGGCGCCGACCAGGATCTCGTCGGCCTCGCGCTCGCCTTTGAGCACGGCCGCGGCGGCGCCGGCGGCGGCGCCGATGCCCGCCCCCTTGAGAGTGCGGTCCCGTTTGGTGACCCGCTCCTCCCGCTCGCGCCGGGGCGCCGTGCTGGCGCAGCCGGCGAACAACGACAGGATCAACACGGAAGCCGTCAGGCTCGCGAAGGTCTTCTTATGCAGGTTGAGCATGTCCATCTCCTTTCTCGTCCAGGTGGACGTGCCGCCTTCCGAGGTACTCAAGGATCGTGCCAGAACGGGCGTCATGACCCCTGCCCCAATGGGCCGGATTTGGCCTTCAGGAGGACGTCGACGCGACGGTTGCGCTGGCGTCCCCGCGAAGAGCCGTTGCTCGCCACCGGTGCGCTCTCGCCGAAACCGATGGCGGTCATGCGGTGCGAATCGACGCCACGGCCGGCCAGGTATCTCTGTACCGAGCGGGCGCGCAGCTCGGAGAGATCCTGGTTGTCCTCCTCGCTGCCGACGGCGTCCGTATGGCCCTGCACCACCACGGCGGTCTTGCGGTAGTCGTTGATCACATCCGCCGCCTGATCGAGCGTGGCGCGACCTGCCGAGTCGAGGTTGGCCGAACGCGAGCCGAAGAGAACGTCGGAATTGAAGTGGACCAGGAGCGTATCGTCGCTCAGCCGCTCCACGCGGGTGCCGGGGATGTAGACCAGCCGCTCCTGCTGGCGGTCCATGTAGGTGCCGATGGCGCCGTTGCAGACACCGCCGATGGCCACGCCGGCCAGGATCTCGTCGGCCTTCCGCTTGCCCTTGAGGTACGAGCGGCCCGGCTGAGCCTCGACCGCCGCGGTGCCGAACAACAGGAACGCCATCAGGAGGAGGGCGACGAGCGCGGGGTGTCGTTTCGGGTTGAACATCTCTCTCGTCTCCTATTCAGCCGTCCGTGGACCGTGTCCACGGATCGACGACCTTCGAGAGCCCCTAGTACAAGGGGGATGCCATGGGCGCTCATCGAACGCGCCGAATAGATGGAAGCTCCCTGAATACAGAGGGTTGAGGGATTCTTTCCGGTTGGAGCGATCTCGTCCCCGGCGTCCTTGTCGCCCTTGTTCGTCCTTTCCGGAGGACGGCGACTCGGACGAGATCGGACAGCCACGGACAGGCCCCGGATTTTTGCATGACGAAATGCAGGTCCAGTTGACGCTCCGCCCGCTTTGGATAAGCATCGCGGCCGGGAGAGGTCTCCGGAGGGAGGTGAAGGATGGGCTTGCTCGATGCGCTGTCACGCTGGCCGGTCCTGCGGCAGATCCGCAACGGCGATCTCACCGCTCTGGGCGACACCGCCCGCTCGCCGCGCAGCGAGACGCTCCGGCCGCGCACCGAGACCGCCGATCGGGTGGTCCGCTCCGTCTGCCCCTACTGCGCCGTGGGCTGCGGCCAGCTCGTCTTCGTCAAGGACGAGAAGATCACCGACATCGAGGGCGACCCCGACTCTCCCATCTCCCGCGGCTGCCTGTGTCCGAAAGGGGCCGCCACCTTCCAGCTCGTCACCGGCTCGCACCGGGTCCAGCACGTCCTGCACAGGAAGCCCTTCTCAATGGAATGGAAGGCGGTGCCCCTCGAATGGGCCATGGACCGCGTCGCCGCGCTGGTGAGGAAGACCCGCGAAGAGACCTGGGAGGAGAAGACCGCGGAGGGGCACGCCGTCAACCGCACGCTGGGCATCGCCCATCTCGGCGGCGCGACGCTGGACAACGAGGAGAACTACCTCATCAAGAAGCTGTTCACGGCGCTCGGCATCATCCAGATCGAGAACCAGGCCCGCATATGACATAGCGCCACGGTCCCCAGTCTGGGGACCTCCTTCGGCCGCGGCGGGGCCACGACCTTCCAGCAGGACCTGCAGAACGCGGACTGCATCGTGATCCAGGGCTCCAACATGGCCGAGTGCCACCCGGTGGGGTTCCGCTGGGTCATGGAGGCGAAGAACCGGGGCGCGACCATCGTCCACGTCGATCCGCGCTTCACCCGCACCAGCGCCGTGGCGGACCTGCACGTGCCCATCCGCGCCGGCAGCGACATCGCGTTCCTGGGCGGGATCGTCCGCCACGTGCTCGAGACCGGGCGGTGGTTCGAGGAGTACGTGGTCCATTACACCAACGCGCCGGCGATCCTGCGCGAGGATTTCAAGGACACGGAGGACCTGGACGGCCTGTTCTCCGGCTGGGACGAGAAGCAGGGCCAATACGATCCGTCCTCCTGGGCGTACGAGGGGAGCGACGTGGGGCCGGCGGCCGGCCAGCGCGAGCATTTCACCGGCGAGCCCAAGTCGGAGCGCGGCACCCAGCGCGGCGCCGAGGAATTCGACTTCACGCTGCAGCACCCGCGCTGCGTCTTCCAGGTTCTGAAGCGCCACTTCTCCCGCTACACGCCGGAGGTCGTGGAGGAGGTCTGCGGCGTGCCGCGCGGCCTCTTCCTCAAGGTGGCGGAGGCGATGTGCGCCAATTCAGGCCGCGAGCGCACGACCGCCATCTGCTATGCCGTAGGCTGGACGCAGCACTCCATGGGCGTGCAGTACATCCGCACCGCCGCCATCCTGCAGCTCCTGCTGGGCAACATCGGACGGCCCGGCGGCGGCATCATGGCCCTGCGCGGCCACGCCTCGATCCAGGGCTCGACGGACATCCCGACGCTCTACAACATCCTGCCGGGCTATCTGCCGATGCCCAAGGACCGGCACGACACGAGCTTCGAGAAGTACCTGCAGCTCAACGGCTCGACCTCGGGCTGGTGGAGCGAGTTCCCGAAGTACATCGTCTCGCTGCTCAAGGCATGGTTCGGCGAGGCGGCGACGAAGGAGAACGGCTGGCTGTTCGACGCCCTGCCGCGCCTCTCGGGGGACCACTCCCACATGACGACGGTCAGCACCATGGCCGACGGCGGGGTCAAAGGCTATTTCCTCATGGGAGAGAATCCCACGGTGGGCTCGATGCACGGCGCCCTCCACCGCGCGGCGATGCGCCAGCTCGACTGGCTGGTGGTGCGCGACTTCGCGGTGACCGAGTCGGTGGATTTCTGGCGCGACGCGCCCGAGATCGAACGCGGCGAGGTGCGGCCGGAGGAGATCGCGACGGAGGTTTTCTTCTTCCCCTGCGCCGCCCATACCGAGAAGGACGGCGCCTTCACCAACACCCAGCGCCTGCTGCAGTGGCACCACAAGGCGGTGGAACCGCCGGGCGACTGCCGCAGCGAGCTGCACTTCGTCTATCACCTGGGCCGGCGCCTGAAGGACCTCTATGCCGCCTCGACAGATCCCAAGGACCGCGGTCTGCTCTCCTTGACCTGGGAGTATCCGGTCGAAGGCGAGAGCGAAGAGCCCCGGGCGGAGGCGGTGCTGGCCGAGATCAGCGGCTATCGGATGGCGGACCGCACGCCCGTCGCGGGCTTCACCGAGCTCGAGGACGACGGCTCGACGGCCTGCGGCTGCTGGATCTACTCGGGGAGCTGCAAGGACGGCGGCAACCAGACCGCACGGCGCAAGCCCGGGGACGAGCAGTCCTGGGTGGCTCCCGAATGGGGCTGGGCGTGGCCGGCCAACCGGCGCATCCTCTACAACCGCGCCTCCGCGGACCCGGAGGGCCGGCCCTGGTCGGAACGCAAGCGCTACGTCTGGTGGGACGAGGAGAAGCAGCGCTGGACGGGACACGACGTGCCGGACTTCATCGCCGATCGTCCGCCGTCCTACCGGCCGAAGAAGGGCGCCAGGGGCGTCGACACCCTCGCCGGCGACAACCCCTTCATCATGCAGGCCGACGGCCGGGGGTGGATCTTCGCCCCCAACGGCCTGCTCGACGGACCGTTGCCGACGCATTACGAGCCGCAGGAGGGGATCGTCGAGAATCCGCTCTACGGGCAGCAGTGCAACCCCAGCCGTATGGAGTGGAAGCGGAAGGACAATCCTTATCACCGGCCGTGGGACGATCCGCGGTTCCCCTACGTCCTCACCACCTATCGGCTGACGGAGCACCACACGGCGGGAGCGATGTCGCGCTGGCTGTCGTGGCTGTCGGAGCTGCAGCCGGAAATGTTCTGCGAGGTCTCGCCGCAGCTGGCGCGGCAGCAGGGGCTCACCAACGGCGGCTGGGCGACGATCACCACGGCGCGCGGCGAGATCGAGGCGCGGGTGCTGGTGACCGAGCGCATCCCGCCGCTCACCATCAAGGGCCGGGTGATTCACCAGATCGGTCTTCCCTATCACTGGGGATCGAAGGGGCGGGCGCGCGGCGACGCCGCCAACGAGCTGATCTCCTTCGTGGCGGATCCCAACGTCTCCATCCAGGAATCGAAAGCCCTGACGGGCAACATCGAAGCCGGCCGCCGGGGCCGCGGCCGGCGGGTGGTGACCAGCGGACCGCTGGTGCCGCGCCTCGATACCGGCTCCAATACCGGCGGCAGAGAGAGGGATCTGCCCGCGGTGCGGCGCAGGGAGACCTGAGATGGCGGTCGGGTTCTTCACCGATACGACGATCTGCATCGGCTGCAAGGCCTGCGAGGTGGCCTGCAAGGAGTGGAACCAGCTCCCCGACGACGGCCTCCTCTTCACCGGCATGTCCTACGACAACACCGCCGCCCTCGGATCGGCCACCTGGCGGCACGTCTCCTTCGTCGAACGGCCGGTGCCGCTGACCGGGCAGGAGACGGGCCTGGGGAACTTCTCCTGGCTGCTGATGTCGGACGTCTGCAAGCACTGCCAGCGGGCGGGATGCCTCGAGGCCTGTCCGACGGGAGCCATCCTGCGCACCGAGTTCGACTCGGTCTACGTGCAGCCGGACATCTGCAACGGCTGCGGTTACTGCGTGGTCGCCTGTCCGTTCGGGGTCATCGACCGGCGGGAGGACGACGGCCGGGCCTGGAAGTGCACCCTCTGCTACGACCGCTTGAAGGGAAACATGGAGCCGGCCTGCGCCAAGGCGTGTCCCACGGACTCGATCCTGTTCGGCGACCTGGATGAGCTCCGGGAGCGGGCGCGCGACCGCCTGGACCGGCTGCACCGCCACGGCATGACCGAGGCCTACCTCTACGGCGCCGACCCCGCCGGCCAGCCCGGCACCGAGGGGCTCAACGCCTTTTTCCTCCTCGTGGACCGGCCGGAGGTCTACAACCTGCCGCCGGAGCCGGTCGTCCCCACCAAGACGAGCGGAGCGGCGTGGGCGTCGATGGGCCTCGCCGTCCTGGGAATGGCCGCGGCGGCGGTGGGAGCGGTGCTGATTGGGCGTCCTCGCCCGCGTGACCTCACCCCAAACCCCTCTCCTAAAGGAGAGGGGCTTAAAAAAAGACAGACCGCCTTTCTCCCCTCTCCTTTAGGAGAGGGGCCGGGGGTGAGGTCGCGCGGGCAAGACGGCACTTCATGAGCGAAGACGACGGCCGCCACATCGCTCCGGACCTCGGCCTGCTCGCCGGCGAGGGCGCGCAGCAGCGGACCGGCACGACGGCCGCGGCTTCGCCCTGGAAAACCTCCGTCTGGCGCGACCTGCCGTCCCACTCCTACCAGGAGGAAGACCCGACCTATTACGGGCGGCCGGTGCTCAAGGAGCCGGTCTGGATCTGGGCCGTCCCCGTCTACTTCTACGTCGGCGGCACCGCCGGCGCGGCCGCGGTGCTGGGTGCGGCGGCCCAGGCGCTCGGCGGGCGGGAGCTGCAAGGACTGGTGCGGAGCTGCCGCTGGGTGGCGGCCCTCGGTGGCGCCGCCGGCTCGGCGCTGCTGGTCTACGATCTCGGCCGGCCGGAGCGTTTCCTCAACATGCTGCGGGTCTTCCGTCCCACCTCGCCGATGAGCGTCGGCTCCTGGGTGCTGGCCGGCGCCGCCTCGACGACCATGGGCTCGGCCCTGCTGGCGGACCGGGGAGGATTCCTCGGCAGGCTGGGCGACGCGGCGGCCTACGCCGCGGCGCTCCTCGGCATGCCGCTCGCCGGTTACACGGCGGTGCTCCTCGGCAACACCGCCGTGCCGGTGTGGCGGGCGGCGCGGCGGAGCCTCCCGCACCTCTTCATCGGCACCTCGGTTTCCGGCCTGGCGGCCCTGTTCGGGCTGCTGCCCGTCGAGCTCGCGCCCCGTGAGCGGAAGATCGTCGAGCGCTTCGGCATCGCCGGCAAGGTGGTGGACCTGGCCGCCATGGCCGCCGTCGAGCGCGAGGCCAACGAGGTCGAGCCGGTCGGCCGGCCGTTGCGCGAGGGCCTCCCGGGCGCGCTGTGGAACGCCGCTCGGGCGATGACGGCGGCGAGCCTCGCCCTGTCGCTCCTGCCGGGCCGCTCGCGGGGCAAGAGGATCGCCGGCGGCCTGCTCGGAACCGCCGGCGCCCTGGCGCTGCGCCTCGCCGTCTTCCACGCCGGCCGGGCGTCGAGCCGGGATCCGCGGGCCACCTTCCGCCAGCAGCGATAGCGATGGCGCGAGACCAGCTCCTCGTTTTCGCCTGCGTGTCCCGCTTTCCCTCGAACTGGACACTTATCCTTCAAAGAGGTAATCCATTGAAGGTCGTAATTTCGCGAGCGCCGGCCTAGCCGGGCCGGGTCGACTCGTAAGGAGAGGAGAGATCGCCCATGAACCGCATCCCTTGTTTTCGTTTGGTTCTCATCACTGCGACCGTACTATCCCTGTCTGTAACGCCCTTGGCCGAAGCCCGGCCTTTGGAGATCCCGCAGGCGGCTCACCGGGCCGTCGAAGGCTGGTTCAAAGCCGCCCTGAGTTGGCTGGACAACCTCGCCGGCGTACAGCACGCCAAACCTGCTCAGCCTGCTCAGAAGGACGCGAGCCCCAGGCCTCCACAGCCTCCGCAGCCCATCGGCCCGGGCGGCGGTGGGAGCTCCACCACGGGTGGAGGGTGCATCGACCCGCAAGGTTCTTGCGGGATCTGAAGAGGGTCATTCCGTCGTTCGGGAGGTGAACAATGTCCTCGAATCATCCCACTCTGGAAGAGCTCGCGGTGTTGCTGGGGAGCACCTCCAGGCTGGCATCGCAGGCGCGGAACGCCCAGGTGATCCGACACCTGCTGACCGATTGCGCCTGGTGCCGCGAGCGCTTGAGGGGCGTGGGTTGGGACCATCGCCGCCTGGAGCGACTTTTCGAGCCCGGAATGGACAACGCGCCGGAGGCGGGCTGGGCAAGAAATGCGACGATCGCGTACGACTACAGCCCCGCCTTCGCGCTGGCGGAGCGTGCGGTCGCCGCTTTTCTCAGCCCCGAGCTTCGCGAGCCGGAGTCGGTCGCCGAGGTGCTGGCTGAGCTGGATGCTCTGTCGGCGGACGAGCAAGCCCGACGGGTCAGCGCCGGCGGCCCCGACATCGGCGCGTCGATCATCGAGGCCCTGATCCGCCGCAGCCACGCCGCCCGCTATCAGGACGTCGCGGAGATGCTTCATCCTGCCCACTTGGCGCGCCTTGCCGTGGACGCCTGCTCACCGGACGACTCGTGTGACGAGCTCCGGCTGGCCGATCTGCGGGCACGGGCCTGGGCACAGTACGGCAACGCCCTGCGTGTCTGCGGCCGGCCGCGAGAGGCCGAGGACGCCTTGCTGGAGGCCCAACGCCACCGCAAGGCCGGCACCGGCGATCCCATGCTGCGCGCCTGGCTGCTCCTCAAGATCGTGCCCCTGGTGATTTTCCAGGGCCGTTTCAACGACGCAATTCAGAAGTGTGAGGAGGCCAGCGAGATCTACCGCGAGCTCGGCGAGCACCACCTCCTGGCCAGCACGCTGATTCAGAAGGCCATCGCCGTGCTCTACTCCGGCGACGCCGAGAGCGCGGTCCGGGTGCTCAACCGCGCCATCCCTCTCATCGACAACGCCAAGGACCCCCAGCTCCTGATCGCGGCTTGCCACAACTTGATTTTTTGCTACATCGACCTCGGCCGGCCGGAGCAGGCCCTGCTGCTCTACTCCGAGACCCGCGGGCTTCTCCAGGAGATCGACGAGCCCCTGATCCTCCTGCGGGCGGCCTGGCAGGAGGGCGTGCTCCTCCGCGATCTCGGCCACCTGCGGGAGGCCGAGACGGTACTGCTGCGCGCCCGCAAAGGATACATGGAGAGGAAGCTCGCCTATGAGGTGGCGCTGGTCTCCCTGGACCTCGCCGCGGTATACGTGAAGCTGGGACTCGTGGAGGAGCTGAAACGGACCGTGATGACGACGGTGCCGATCTTCCATGCCCTGCACGTGGGTTTGGAAACTCTCGCGGCGCTGCTCCAGCTCCAACAGGTGGCCGGTCAGGAGCAGCAGGCTCTGGAGCTGATCCGCACGCTCAATGCGCGTATCGAGCCGCTGCGCCGGCAACGGATCGAGGAGAGCTGACGCTCAATCCTCGTCCGTCCCGGTCCCGGTTGGCTTCGGCAACGCCCTACGGGCGATCGCTTTCCTGACCGTTCGCAGGCTCCGCTCGAAGAGCCGGTCCATCGCCCGCTGTCTTTTCGGGCTTGCCGCTGCCAGCGTAGCTGCGTCGTTGGAAGCGACATCGGGAAGGTCGATGTCGTAGAGCCAGGCGAAGAGCTCGGCCGGCGTGGCGCCCAACAGGGGAAGAACCTGCAGCATGTCCCCGAATGCCAGGCGCAGACGGCCGTCCAACAATCCCTCGAGCCGGCCCGGCTGCCAACCGAGACGCCGTTCCACGATCTCCGGTCGCGTCCCGCTCCGGACGATCAACTCTCGTAGCAGCCGCGCGATGCGGTACTCCTCGGGATGCGGGCTCATCGTAAAGTCTTCGCATTTTAGGTTGGGTCTACAGAATTTGCCAGCGGTATCCGCGCCGGCGCTCTCCGCGAAGAGACCTTGGCGTATCATCGCGCCTCCGGACTGCCACCATGGCGCGCGCTCGCATCCTCCAGCCCTTCCTCGTGCCGTTCACGGACGTGCTGCACGGGCTCGACCGCTGCCTGGCTCGCGGCGCCCGCGGCCTGCTCTTCGTCGCGTTGGGCCTCGTTGCCGGCTGGTGGATCTACGTGCCCACGCACGAGCTGCTGCACGCCGCCGCCTGCCTCGTGGCGGGAGGAGAGGTGACGCGGCTGGAGATCAACGGGCTCTACGGCGGCGCCCTGCTGTCCCGGATCTTTCCCTTCGTCGTGCCGGCGAGCGAATACGCCGGAAGGCTCTCCGGCTTCGACACCCGCGGCAGCGACGGGATCTATCTGGCCACCGACCTCGGCCCCTTCCTGCTGACCCTTTTGCCGGGGGTCTGGGCGCTGCGCCGGGCGGCGGCGGCGGGAAACGGCCTCCTCTTCGGCGCCGCGCTCCCCTTCGCCCTCGCGCCTTTCCTGTCGCTCACCGGCGATGCCTACGAGATCGGCTCGATCCTCGTGACGCAGATACCGCCCTGGACGGAACCCGCCATGAGCGGGCTGCTGCGCGGCGACGATCTGTTCAAGAAGATGGGGGAGCTGGCAGGCAAGGCCGGCGCTCCCTTCGGCGGCGCCCTCCTCGCCGCCTTGCTCGGCGCGCTCTGGGCCTTCCTGACCTACGCGCTCGGAGACCTCGTGGCGCGGGCCCTCACCTCCCCGGCCCTCCTCTCCCGCCCCCTCCCTCCCACCCACACCGGGAGAGGAGGGAGAACAGCAAAAGAAAAAACCTTGAGCCCCCTCTCTCCCGGTGAGGGCGGGAGGGAGGGGGCGGGAGAGAGGGGGTTGGGGGAGTGAGGGCCTACGCCGAAAGCCTCTCCCAATCCGAGTCCGGCGCGTCCACGGCGATGGCGAGGCCGCCGTCCGAGCCGACGAAGATGGGATCCTTGACCACCCGCACCTTGCCGCCGCCCACCGCCGCCAGCTCCTGCTCCAGGCGCGGCCCCAGGCCGCGGATCAGCCCCGTGCCGCCCGAGAGGACGACGTTGTTGCGGACCTTCTCCTGGTATTCCGGCTGCACCCGCGAGAGCAGGTCGAGCATGGATTCGACCAGCGGCGGCAGGATGCTCTCGCAAGCCTGGCGCATCTCCTGGGTGATGTCGAGCTGGGTCGGCTTGCCGTTGACCGGCGCGGTGACGATCACCGGGTTCTTCGCCTGGCCGACGAAGCTCCCCTCCTCCTTCCAGCTGCGGACCATGTGGATGGAGAACTTCGCCTCCGGGTGGCGCTCGCGGGTGAGCCGCATGAGCTGCTCGTCGACGAAGTCGCCGGCCTGGGTGAGAGTGCGCTGGTCCTCTTCGGTGGGCAGGCGGCCGTTCATGACGCAAAAGTCGGTGGTGCCGGCGCCGATGTCGATGATCATGGTGTGGAGCAGGGCCTCCAGGCCGTAAGCCACGGCGAACGGCTCGGAGACGATCATCAGGCTGTCCACGGCGTCCTGCAACGCCTTGCGCACCTGCTGCTTGTTGACCCGCAGGGCCTCGGCCGGAACGCCGACGACGGCGCGGACCCTGACGCCGTTGCGCGACTCGCGGTCGACCCCGACCAGGGAGAGCAGGTGCCAGAGCAGCTCGCGCACGGCGGCCTCGTCCTTCTCGGAGCCGTCCTTGATCAGGCCCTCCTCCAGCGGCCGGTGGAGGTCCAGCATGGAGCGGTTCTCCAGGGCTTCGCCGCCGATCAGGACGGCCTTCTTCAATACCTTGCGGGCCACCATGTCGAGCGGCCATCCGACGTAGCTCTCGACCACATGGCGCTGGCCGTTGGAGGCCGAGATCGAGCTCCGCGACGTGCCGAGGTCGATTCCCACCTGGAGAACCTCCCTCTTCTCGGGGTGGACCTCTCGCTTTTCGCTCATCGATCAGATTCCTTTCCTTCCGGCCGCAGTCGCCCCTGGAGCGTCCTCGATGGCTTCCGTGTAGGTGCGGATCCCGTTGGCCAGGGCCTCGGCGATGTACTGCCGGTACAGTGGTTTCGTCAGCAGCCGCGCCTCGTCCCCGTTCGACAGGGAGGAGACCTCGGCCAGGATGGCGGGCATTTCCGTGGTCAGGAGCACGATGAAGGGAGCCGCTTTCACGCCGCGGTCCTCCACCTCCGGGCTCAGCTTGCCGAGGTATTCGAAGAGCGAGCCCTGCACCGACTGCGCCAGGCGGCGGGATTTGTCCTGCCGCACGCCGGCGTAGATGCGCTCGAGCAAATGCCGCATGTCGGCCATGGAGTAGCCCGAGTCGCGGTTCTCGGCGGCCGCGAGACGGGTCAGATAGGGATCGTCGGTGGGACCGAGATAGTAGGTCTCCACGCCGCGCGAGCTCTGGTTCTCGATCCAGTTGACGTGGATCGAAACGAAGATATCGGCTCCCTGCCGGTTCGCGGCGGCCCCGCGCTGCTCGAGGGACACGTCCCCATCCGCATCACGCGTCATCACGACCTCGAACGACTGCTTCTGCAGCAGCCGCCGCAGGCGTTGCGCGATGTCGAGGGTGAGGTCCTTCTCCATGAGGCCCTCGGGCGTGCGGGTGCCGGTGCTCTCGCCGCCATGCCCGGCGTCGATCGCGACCTTGCGGACGGCCAAGGGGAAAACCGCGGCGTCGACGGGTTCGGGAGGCTCGATGGGCGGCGCGGCCGCCGCAGCGGCGGCCGGAACCGGCTGGACCGCGGCGGTGTTCGCCGGGGTCGCCGGGGTCGCCGGGGTCGCCGCGGCGGCCATTCCGGCAATGCGGGGCTCACCGAACGAGGAGAGCCATCGCGAGGAGCCGAACAGCGCGAGCGACAGGAAAGCCAACGAGGCGACCCGCACCGCCAGCCGCCAGGCATCGCCACGGCGCCGGCGCCGCGGCGCCCGGCCGTGGATCAGGTCCACGTTCTCCTGCACGAGGTCGCGCAGGAGTTGGCGCTTGATGCGGTCCACGTTCGCCATCACCGTATCCCGAGCGACTCCAACATCTTGGGTCCGACGCGATTCAGGGGCAGGAATTCTACACCCTTGCCGGAGCTATGCATACGTCTGCATCGTAGAAAGTCTTGAGGCCCGGCGCAGAGCTTCCGGGTGACTTTGGGATCGCGGTTCTGACGCGCGCTCGACCTCACCCCCGGCCCCTCTCCTGAAGGAGAGGGGAGAAAACGTAAACCTCGTTATTGAAGCCCCTCTCCTTCAGGAGAGGGGTTGGGGTGAGGTCGCGCCGGCAATCGCCGCCGCCCCCTCCCCATTCATCCGCTCCTCGAGCGAGGCGTACTTGCCGTCGAGCGTCTCGAAGACGGCGGCGATCTGCTCCAGGCGCTGGTCCAGGTCGAGCGTCCAGTGCCCGTTGCGGACCGGATCGAGCTTCAGCCCGTTGAGGCGGTAGGAGAGGGCCTCGAAGCGCATCCTCACCGGCCCGACGTGGATCTTGGCGGAGAGGATCTCCGCCCCCTCCTCCAGGTAGCGAAAGAGATCGCGCAGGACGCCGCCGGTCAGGGTGACCCGCGCCTCGCGGGTGGCGAGCCGCACGCTGCCGGTCTCCGGCTCCACCATCACCTCCGGCTCTTCGAGCAGATGCCGCAGGAAACGGCATCCCAGGACCGACTGCCCCGGCTCGCTGGGGACGACGAGGTCGCTCCGCTCGTCGGCCTCGGGGGCCTCGTCCAGCCAGGGAGCCTTGAAGTCGCCCTCGACCCCGGCCTGGCGCAGCAGGGTCAGCACCGTCCCGAGGTGGGTCTTGGCCGTGCTGGCCACGTAGAGCACGGCGCCGTCGATGCAACACTCGATGATGCGGGTGCGCGGCGCCTGGCGCATGACGAGCTCCGCCTCGGCCAGCTCGCGCAGCTTCTTGCGGGTCTTGGCGCCGACGAAGGGCTTGCCGGTCGCCTCCGCCTCGGCCTTGATCAGCTCGCGGAGCCGTTCCTTGACCGCCGTCGGGTCCGGCCGCAGGCGATCGATCCGCACCCGAAAGGCATAGCGCCCCTTGTTCACCTCGTAGGGCGCGTCGAGCTCGAACGGCACGAAGCCGATCCGCTCCCGCACCTCCGAGCCGGGCTCGATCTCCCAGAAACGGGCGCGCTCGAAGTCCGGCCCGTCCGGAGGCACCGCAACGTTGAAGCGGGTGACGGCAACGCTTCCGCTCAAGAGTCCCATCGTCGAAACGACCTCCTGCCGATAGCCGGCGGCGGGGAAGAGGGGGGATCTTAGCCGATGGAGCGGGAACCGGCAGGGGAAACAGCGGGAGGAGCCGCCGGTTCGGGTCGGGCCGGCTTGGGATCTTTCTTCTTGGAGCTCGCCTTGCCCGCCCCGGGATCGCCCTGCGGCTCGGCTGGCTCGGCAGGAGGCGCGACCTCGGCACCCTCGAGGACGGAGACGTCCGACTCCTCCAGGTCTTCCGCGAGGTCTTCCTCCTCCAGGATCTCGACCATTTCGTCATGGGCCGGCTCGGCGGCGGTCTCCTCGAGGTCCTCGGCGCCGATCTCGATCCCCTCGCTCGGCGCGCCTGGCTCGGGATCCCCTTCGAACGTCGCCTCATCGATCCCGGACGCGGCGATCTCCTCCGCCGCAACCTCCTCTTCATCCTCGGCGAGCTGAAAACCCTGGACTCCCGGGCTCTGGCCCACCGGAACCGGCGCCTCCTGCTCGAGGTACGACCAGCCGCCGGCCGTGCCGAGATCGACCGTGAAGACGTGGCCGATATCGGCGTCGACGTAGAGGTCCCGCACCATCTCGTCCGCCGCGACGAACGTTTCGGGGTCGGCGCTTCGGACGTAGGGAGCATCGGCCTCCCACTCGCCGCGCATCTCGCCGGTGGCGATCAGGGCGTTGAGGTAGTCCTCCAGGCGCAGGCGCGCCCACGCGATGCGCTCGGCCTCGGCCCGCAGGCGGTCCAGCTCCGCGGCCGTCGTCAGGTCGTCCCGCCGCCGCGCCCCCTCTCGCAGAAGCAGCAGGCTCGCGGCGAACCGCAGCTGCGCCCGCTGCAATCGCTGGAACTGCCGCCGCTCCGTCGCAGTGAGATCGCCGCCCTGGCGGCTGCGGAGGCCCTCGCGGCCGTAGGTGGCGCGCAGCATCCGGTACGACGCGGAGGCGATGCGCATCCCTTCGGCGATCCCCTCGTTCTTCAGTCCGGTTCGTGCCCAGGCCACCCGCAGCGCGCCGAGGTCGGCGCTGCCCAGGTCCACGAGCACGAAGAACTCGTCGTTTCTCCGCTCGAGGGCGGCCCCGATCCGGGACACGCGGAGCCGCATGGCGCTCAAGGCGCTCGTGAACGGCGTGATCTTCGAGGTTCGGGATTCCCTCACCGCCTGCGCCGCGCCGGCCAGCGCCGAGTCGAACCGTTCGTACGAGCTGGCGGGCGGTGGAGCGCCGCTGCGGAACGGCCGCCCCGGGCCGGACCCAGCCGATCCCGCCGAGCAGCAGGACCAGGGCGGTAACGATGCGGAACTTACCCATGCGGCGCACTCCGGGAGTCTGGACGGAGAATCATCTCGGGAGCGGGCTCCTCGACCATGATACGCGGCTGACCGCCCGGGCGTCCAAGGCTGACGCCGACAACTGCTCTCAGAGGGAGCTCAAAGGGTGGGAACCGGGTCTCGCCTCCGGGGAACAAACGAGGCGGCGCCGTTGCGGGATCAACGGCGCCGCCTTTCAACCCCAAAAAAGGAGAAAGACCATGGACAGCGATGATAACCGGTTTGGCCGGTTTAGGGAAGGGGGGGTCCCAAGAGGGATCCAAGGGGGATCAATTTGATTCCGTTCCGGCGGCCTTCGCGGCGGCCATGACGGCGGTCATCGCGCTACTCCTCGAAGAGGAACTCCACCTCGGTCCACATCCTGCCGGCGATGCCGTCGCGGGCGGGCGGGAAAAAGCGGCAATTCCGGGCGGCTGCCAGGGCCGCCTCTTCGAAACCGAGGCCGGAGTTGTCGCCGCTGCGGATCTGCGCGTCGATCACCTTGCCGGTCTCGTCCACCAGCACGGCGATCCGAATGGCGACCTTCCTGCCGCTGCCCTTCGCGGCCTCGGGATAAGGATTGCGCGCCAACTCTCGAATCTCCGGCGGCTCCACGCCCGGCTGGCCCGCCCGGATGAGGGCTCCCGCCTGCATCGGCTCGAGAGGGCCCGCGGCGGGAGCGGGCTCTTCGGGGAGGGGCTGCCGGCGGTTGACGGACCGGCGGTCCGGCAGCGGCGCGGACGGCGGCACGGCAGGTGAGACCTCGACCGGCGGTTTTTCGGGTTTTGACGCGGATGGCGGCGGAGACGGCGAGGACGTCTTCTCGGCCGCGGGAGGCCCGGCGGGTGTCACCGTGGCTGATTCTCGGGCGGGCGGAGGCGCCGCAAGAGCGCCTGGCTCCGGCTGACGAAGCCACAGGTATCCGGCAGCGGCAAGGGCGATCGCCACGACGGCAATCGCGGTCCAGACCCTCCAGGCCCGGGACGGCTTCGCGACCGCGGTGCCACGCAGCGCGGAGACGGGGACCGGCTTGGGGGCCGGCCTCTCGGGCGCCGGCTTTTCGGACATCGAGCCGGTGCTCTTGCGCAGGGGACGGGTGGCCCAGGTGGCGTCCAGATCCAAGCCGTCGACGACGCGGCGGGGCCGTGCGGAATCCGGCTCGGCGGGCGCCGGCGGACTCGCTTGCGGGAACGGCACGACCTCGGCCAGGGCGGCATCCCTCTCCGTGCGCAGCGTCGCCTCCCCGGTCACGACTCCGTTCGGCGGCGTCCTCCCCAGCATGAACTCCACGTTCAAACGATGCTGGGTGGAACCGGCAGGCTCCACGGATGGCACGCTTCCCGGCGCCAGCGGCTCGAGCACGCCCCAGACCGCCTGCATGTCGCTCTGGGTGAGCGGAAAGAAATCCTGGAGCATCGTCAGCTCCCAGAGGAAATCCTCGGCGCTGGCCATCCGCTCCTCGGGCTTCTTGGCCAGCGCTCGCATGACGATCACCCGCAGCTCCGGAGGCACTCGCCCCCGCGGGTCCGTCTCGGCGAAGTCGGCCGGCGGCCGGAACAGATGGCCGGCCATGAGGGCCGCCGCCTCACTGCCGGAAATCGGGCTCTGGCCGGTGAGCAGCTCGTAGAGCACGACGCCGAACGAGTAGAGGTCGCTGCGGGCATCCCAGGCGCCGCCGCTGAACCGCTCGGGCGAACCGTAACGCGGCTTGCCGAGGAAGATGCCGGTGGTGGTGAGCCCGCCCTGCCCCTCCAGCGCCTTGGCGATACCCAGGTCGATCAGCTTGACGAGCGGATTGCCGTCCACGTCGCGGGTCAGCATCAGGTTGTCGGGCGAGACGTCGCGGTGGACGATGCGGTGGCGGTGCAGATAGCCGAGGGCCTTGAGGGACTGGCGGGCGATCTCCATCGTCAGCGGGATCGGCGGCGGACCGTAGCCGTTGAGCACCTCCAGCAGATTCCAGCCGTCGATGTACTCCATGACGATGAAAGCCTGCCCGTCTTCGGTGACGGCGAAGTCGTGCAGCACGGCCACGTTCGGGTGGCGCAGCCGGATCGCCGCCCTGGCCTCGCGCAGGAAGCGGTCGACCCCCTCCTCCCCCGCCTCGCTGCGGGAGCGGATCACCTTGACGACGCGGATCTCGTCGAGGAGGCGGTGGCGCACCTTGTAGATGGCGCCCATCCCTCCCTCGCGCAACTTGCCGAGGATTTCGTACTTGCCGTCGATGTGCTCGTTGAGAAGAGCCACGCGCGCGCCTCGCCTTTCCAGCTCGAGTCCGGGATCCCGTCTCTTCTTGGGCGGTTGCTGGCCGAGAATATTACCGGGTTTGACCCGTTTCGATCCAATCGAAAGAGATCTATTCGATGAACTCCAGAATCACCTCCGTCCACATCTTTCCCGGCACGTCATGGCGAGTGGCCGGCTGAAAGGGAATCCGCCGGCCGGCGGCGAGCGCCGTCTCCGCGAAGCCCAGGTCCGGGGGAGCTCCCTCGCGGATGCGGGCCTCGATGACCTGACCCCTCTCGTCCACCAGGAGCGCCAGCCGCACGTCCGCCCTGAGCCCCGTCCCGCGCGCCGCGCTGGGATAGCCGTAGCGGGGAAAATCGAGCGGCACCGGCTCCTCCACGCCCGGTCCGGGCTTGAGCAGATCTGGAGGCTGAGGCCCGTCCTCCCAGGGCTGCGAGATGCGGCGGGAGGGAACAGGCAGCGAGGCGAGCTGCGGCACCGGCGCCGGCTCCATGGCTACAGCCGGCCGCGGCCGCTCCGGTCTCGGCGGAGCCTCGGCGAAGACCTGGGGCTCGGGCTCCGAGGGTGGAGGGACGACGGGTTCCGGTGGATCGTCCGACAGCTCGTCCACCAGCGTCGGCTCCGCCGCCGGCTCCTCCATTTGCTTCTCCATTGGGAGCGCCGCCGTGGAATCGGGCTCCGCAGCGGCGGGAGGGACCTGGGCCGCAGGCTGGCGCGGACCGGCGGCCCATTCAGGAGCGCTCGACTGCTCCGGCTCCGGCCCGGGCCCGGGCCACCAGAACCCGCGGGCAAAGAGGAACAGCACGAGCAGCGCCGCCGTGGAGACCGCGAGCCGGAAGAGGAGCGAGGAGCTCATCGCGGAACCCGCGGAACCCGGGGCCGGGCTCCGCCGCCCCGCGCTCCCCCAGGTCACCTCGTCCACGGCGGAAGGCCGGGCCGGCAGAGGCCCTGCCATGGGGGCGACGGCGAGCGGCAGGGAACCCGAATAGGTCGTTTCGGGCTCGGGAGACCTGAGATAGAGGGCATCGGACGGCTCCGTGGCGCGCTCCGCAACCCGCTCCGCGGGTGCCGGAAGCGGCAGGGCGAAGAGCGGCTCGAGATCCTCCGCCGAGACCGGGTATCGAGCCTGAACCTCCGCCAGGGCCCGGGAGAGCTCTTCGGCGTCAGGGACGCGGTCCTCGGGCCTCTTTTCCAGGGTCGCGAGCAGAATCTCCCGCAGGTCGGAAGGAATCCTCCCCTCCGGATCGCTGTCGGCGAAGTCCAGCGGCGGCTGGTTGAGATGGCCCGCCATCAGGGAGAGAGGATCGTGCCCGGCGATCGGGCAGCGGCCGGTGAGCAGCTCGTAGAGGACGACGCCGAGCGAATAGAGATCGCTCCGCTCGTCCACCGGCGCCGCGCCGAAATGCTCCGGCGAGGCATAGCGCGGCTTGCCGAGAAAGATGCCGGAGGCGGTCGCCGCGGCCCCGTCCTCCAGGGCCTTGGCGATGCCGAGGTCGATCAGCTCGACGAGCGGCAGGCCGTCGGCGTCCCGCGTCAGCATCAGGTTGTCCGGCGAGATGTCGCGATGGACGATGCGCTGGCGGTGGAGGTAGCCGAGGGCCTTGAGCGCCTGCCGGCCGATCTCCAGTCCCAGCGACAGGGGCGGCGGTCCCAGGCGCCGGAGGAGATCGCGCAGGGTCCAGCCATCGATGAATTCGCTGACCAGATAGGCGTCGCCCTCCTCGTCCACCGCGAAGTCGTGCAGCACGGCGAGGTTCGGGTGCCGCAACCGGCTCGCCACCCGCGCCTCCTGGAGGAAGCGGATCTGCGCCTCGTCCCCGCCCAGGGCATAGGAACGCAGGACCTTCACCACCCGCACCTCGTCCAGCAGGCGATGCCGGACCTTGTAGACCGCCCCCATTCCGCCCTGGCGGAGCCTCTCGAGGATCTCGTACTTTTCTTCGATCGAGCCGTGCAGACGCGCCATGCGCCTCTCCTTTCCGTGCCTGGGTCGGACCCTGGAATGCTAACAGGATCTCCGGGCGTGGGTCTGTGAATTTTTCGCCGGTGTGCCCTCCGAGGCCCTCACTCCCCTAGCCCCTCTCTCCCGGAGGGAGAGAGGGGGACAAAGCCAAGAAACGAAATGCTTTAGCCATATTTTTCTCCCTCCTCTCCCTCTGGGAGAGGAGGGCCGGGGAGGTGAGGGCTTCGGAGGGCTCACCGGCGAAAAATCCACAGACCCGTCAGGCAGAGTGGCCCAGGGGGTGAACCCATCGCCTCAGCTTCCGTCCGTCAGGACTTCCTCGAGGAGCCTGTGCCGCTCGCCGCGCAGGCGCTGATGCCGCGAACGCCTCTCGAAAAGACGGATCTGGAGCAACTCGCGGTCGGCGTGATCGATCGTCCTCTCCAGGCGCTCGCCGGCGTGCCGGGTGGCCCAACCCACCGAGAAGGCAGGAATGTTCCGCTCGGCCGCGGTCGTCCGCAGGCGCGCGCCGACCTCGGCGACGAAACGCGCCGAGGCTCCGAACAGCAGCAGCAGAAACTCGTCACCGCCCATGCGCACCACCGCGTCCCCGGCGCGGGCGTTCTGCTGCAGAAAACGGCTCACCTTGATCAGCACCTCGTCGCCCGCCTGGTGACCGAACTCGTCGTTGTAGTCCTTGAAATGATCCACGTCGACGACGATCGTCCCCCAGGTGTGGAAGCTCCCCAGCCGTTTCTCGACCTCCTGCAAGTACCGGCGATTGAAGCAGCCGGTGAGAGGATCGATCAGGCTCTGCTCGTGGAACCGGCTCTCGAGCTGCTTGCGGTGGGTGATGTCGACGAGGATGCCGTGGAAGAGCACCTCGCCCGTCTCGGGATCCCGGACGCGGCGGCAACTGTCGAGCACCGGACGCTCGCCGCCGTCCGGCCGGCGCACCACCAGCTCGAACTCGCGCACCGATCCCTCGCGGGCCAGCCGGTCCATCTCCTCCGCCCGCCGCGCCGGCTCGGTGAACAGGTCGTGCACGCAGAGGCCCCGGAGCTGCTCCAGGGAGCGGACACCGAAGATCTCCAGGCAGGCAGGATTGGCGTCGAAGATCTCGCCATGGGCGTCGGCGATGTAGATCCCCTCCCGCAGTGTCTCGACGAACTGCCGGAGGGTCTCAGCGTCCTGCAGACTGCGGAACCGCCCTTGGGGCATGGAGAACTCCTAGATTGAAAACTGGTGCCCCCAGTCGAGTTCAAAGCTATAGCAAAATTGCGACCAACCCAGAAGGGAAAGTACACAGCGGGACGAGGGCGTTTTCCCTCATTTCTGCCGGGGGAAAACCCTCATCCCCGGCCCTCCCCATTGCCTGGTCAGCTAAAGTGTGTAACTATGGTGTGTAATCAGAGGAGGCCGTCCCATGACGACCAGAGTGCAAGTCATCCTGGAAGAAGAAGAGAAGGACCTTTTTCAGCATCGGGCTCGGGCAGAAGGGCTCTCCTCCAGCTCCTGGCTCCGGATGGCCGGGCAGGAGCAGCTCAGGAAAAGCAGAATTGCCTCACCCGCAGATCTGGACGCATTTTTCAGCGCCTGTGACACTCGTGAGAAAGGGACCGAGCCCGACTGGGAGGAGCACCTCGCGGTCATCGAGCGTTCGCGGCGGTCCGGAGTCGCGGACAATTGATCTTCGTCGACACCAACGTCTTCATGTACGCGGTGGGTCGCCCGCACCCTTTGCAGGCGGAGGCGCGCCTTTTCTTCGGCGAGAGTCTGGTGGCCCAGCGGAAGCTCGTGACCTCGGCCGAGGTGCTGCAGGAGCTCGTGCATGCCTATCTGCCCGTGCAGCGGTTGGAGACCCTGGATGCGGCGCTGGCCCTGGTGGATGCCTGCGCGACTTCCGTCTGGCCTCTGGAAGCCGAGGACGTCCGCCTCGCCCGCGCCCTGATCGATCGTCATCCGGCCCTCAGCGCCCGCGATCTCCTGCACCTGGCGTGCTGCAAGCGGCGCGAGGTCCAGGGCGTCAAGACCTTCGATCGCGGTCTGGCCGATGTCTTCCCGCTGCTGTTTCCGGCCGCGTCGATGCCCTGAGCCAGCCGCCTCGGGATCGCCGGAAGCGGGGGCCGGACTGTTACAATGAGATATATCGCCATGATTCGATTTTGCCGCCTTGCCGCCCGGCTGCTCCCCTTCGCCCTGCTCGTCCTCGCCGCTCCCTCCGCCCTCGCCCAGGGTGGCACGTATTGGGTGGCGCCCAACGGCAGCGACACCAGCGGCGACGGCAGCTCGGCCAACCCCTGGGCGAGCCTCACCAAGGCGGTGGACACCGTGCCCGACCAGGCCCTGGTGCTGGTGCGTCCGGGCACGTACAACGGCCGCGCCAACCTGCGCCGGACCTTCGCCCAGGGCATCACGGTGCGCTCCGAGACGCCCTACCAGGCCCGCCTGCGCCACACCCAGACGGTGGTCACCTGCTACGAATGCCAGGGCGTCACTCTCGAAGGCTTTGACATCGCCCACACCGGAGCGGGGGCCGGCGCCCTGGTGATCCAGATCCAGGACCTGATCGGCCCGCCGGACCACACCAGCCGCGTGGTGGTGCGCGACAACGTCATCCACGACAGCTGGAACAACGACCTGCTCAAGATCAACAACGGCGCCCGCGACGTGCGGGTGGAGGGCAACCTCTTCTACAACCAGAGCGGCAGCGACGAGCACATCGACATCAACAGCGTGGACGGCGTCGTGGTGCGCGGCAACGTCTTCCTCAACGACTTCGCCGGCAGCGGGCGCCCCAACGCCAACGACACCGGCAGCTACGTCGTGATCAAGGACTCGAACGGCAGCGACGACGACCTGGTGGGCGCCCGCGACGTGCGGGTCTCCGGCAACGTCTTCCTGCACTGGGAGGGCTCGACCGGCTCCTCCTTCGTGCTGATCGGCGAGGACGGCCAGCCTTTCCATGAGGCCTTCGACGTGGTGGTGGAAAACAACCTGATGCTCGGCGACAGCGCCAACGTGATGCGCGTACCCTTCGGCATCAAGGGCTCGCGCGACGTGACCTTCCGCCACAACACGGTGGTCGGCAACCTGCCGGCCCTGGCCTATGCCATGCGCCTGAACCGCGAGGGTGGCAACCTGCCGGTGGAAAACGCGAGCTTCTCGGGCAACGTCTGGTCCGACCCGACGGGCACCCTGGGCTCCTCGGGCGCCGGCAATCCCAACGACTTCTCCGACACCCCGCCGGCAGACATCCTCTCCTTCACGCTACGCCGCAACCACTACTGGAACGGCCCCAACCCGCTGCCCTTCGACGCCGCCGAGCGCATCAACACGACCGACGACGCCGAGGGCCAGGTGGCCGACCCGCAGCTCCCCGCCGCCACCGGCATCGTCCTGCCCCGCTGGAACCCGGCCACCGGCCGGTTCGCGGACGGCTCGGCGCGCATCGCGCAGGTCTTCGAGAAGCTGGTGCTCGAGCACGGCACCCCCGCCGCCGGGAGCCCCCTCTTCGAGGCCGGCGATCCGGCCGTCGCTCCCGCCACCGACATCCTCGGCCACCTGCGCAGCGCCAGCCCCACCCTCGGCGCCGTCGAGCTCGGTTTCCTGTTCGCCGATGGCTTCGAGAGCGGCGACACCGGCGCCTGGGGCGCCACGGTGCCGTAGCTTTCAGGCGACACCGCTCCGATAGCCGAGCCAGGAAACGCCGACAGCGAGCGCCGCCAGACCGCCGAGCACCAGCGCGAGGGTCGGCGCCGGTACGGTCAATCTTGGCAATGGCCAGAAAAAGGGCGACTACACCGAACCGTTGACGCGCGTCGCGACGGAGCTCAATGGCGCGCGAGCCCTCTCTTTGGTGGTCTACCGCTCCGAAGGAGCAGGATTTGAACAGCCCGGGGTGTGAACCCCGGGTATGGAGCCCAGTCGTTTTGAAGCCCCGAAGGGCCGGCCTGAGCGTGGATCGAAGAGATCCATCTGCGGCAATCAGCACCGGGCCGGCCGGAGTTTGCGGACGAGCTTTGATCCGATGAGCCCGGTTCCGCCGATAATCAAGATCTTCATGGTGAGTCCTCTCCCGGCTTGGGTCTACAGAATAATGTCGTTCTTTGGGCGCAGCGGCGGTGGCAGATTGCTTTCACCTAACATCTCTCGCAGCTCTATTTCGACCAGACGACTGACTTGGGAGATCGGAACGTCGTTTGCTCCGCCCTCGAACGGGCTTTCAGTGCTTTCACCGACGAGATCGAGCGACACGTACATCCAGGACACGAGTGCGCTGAACGGAACTGCGAGCCACGCCATCTGGCCGGCGAGCAGGCCTGTTACGCTTTCGTTCAGACGGTCGAATTCGCGGATGAGGCAAAACGGCAGTAAGCCGGCAAAGCACCAGACAAAGATAGTGTTGACCGTCGCGTACTGGCGCGGGTACGGGAAGTTCTTGATCCGCTCTGCCCGGCTCTGCTGCTCGAGCAGGTCCTTGAGGGTCTTCTGCATCTCCGTGTGGTGAAGCACCACGAGCTCCTGGCTTGCAAGCAGGTCCTTGATCGCCAGGCTTTGCGCGCTGATCAGACGAGTGGCCTTGTTCCTCGTTGCTGCCAGCTGCTCCAACTCATCCTTCGGCAAGTGCTTGGCGAGCTCGACCTCCAGCGTGGTCTCGGTCTCCGGAACCGTATAGAACTTGGCGCGGTATTCGGCGTTCGAGCTGCCGATTGCGCTTTCCCAGGCACGTGGGCTGCGCAATTCATAGCGCAGCACGGTCAGCCAGGCCAAATGTCGATGAAGGAGCGCTTTCGTGCTTCGCGAGCTCGTCGGGAAGTCCCGGCAGATCGTAGCCCAGTATCGGCTGGCACTCGCAATGGCAGTCCAGACCTGCTGGGCCTCTACCGTACGGTTGTAGGTCTGGACATTCTTGAAACCTACGATGAACGAGGCGGCCGTGCCAAGCAGCACGGCCAGCGGCCAAGGCAGCGCGACCCATTTCTGCCCCAGCAACTGGTACAAGACCACCGGAAGGATCGCCAGCACCAGCACGACATAGAGCCTGCGTCGCGTCCAGTCGAGAAACTCCGAAAGCTTGTACGACTTGCTGATTTTCATTGCCGGTCGGCGATCCCCGCACTCATGGGCGTTTGCCTGCTGGGCCGTACTTCGGCGAGCCACCGGCCATCATCTTCGCGTTCGCATTCCAGGGTGAACCGCATATGTGCCTCTCCTATCGTGCGTGGAGATTCTACTCCGGCGTCCTCTTCGTCGCCCAACGATCGGGATAGCCCCTACTTGGATGGCCACACAGTTTCGCCAGAGAACATTTCGCACTCACAGCTATCGACGGCAACTTCGGCCACCCTGCTGGGGCGGGCATCGTCCGTTGAGGCTTGAACGAATCGTTAGGCCGCAGAGAGCGCACTGATCGTGACGTAATACCCGTCCGGATCTCGGAGCGAGAACTCCATAGTTCCTGTGTTCGGGTTCACGTGGGGCTCCTCTTCGAGCCGAGTGACGAGAGCCCGTGCCCTTGGCAGGGCCATGTCGAAATCGTCCACACGGAAAAACAAGAGGAGGCCGTTACCAGGCTTCCCGTGATCGGCGCTCATCAAGGAGGGATGCTCGTGGGCACCCCACTCGTGAAGGCAGAGCAAAACCGTGCCATCCGAGTCGAGGATTTGCCCGAAGTCGTCATGGGCGGGAGGTGTCTCCGGCTGGCCAAAGAGCGACTGGTACCATTTGAAGCTGCCAGCCACATCGCCTACCCCAATGATCGTCCATGTGCGCTTCACCAGGGGGTCCTCCTGCATATTCCTTCGAACCTGCTCGCTCGAGCTGGCTCCACTCGGAATCATGTGCTCCGGCCTGGACCAAGAAAAGGAGCCGCGTCGGCCAATCGGCTCCAAGACTTCAAGGTCACTTTCCGCACACGGTATAGTAACTCCAGAGGCAGCCTTCTTGACAGCTTTCCGAGCACTGTTGCGCACGACGAGCATCAGGAAATGGCTAGTCAATGTAATGTGTGGGCTGCATCTCGCGGCGCTGGCAAGGACGTGCGGGAGGCGAAGGCGGTTCCCAAGCAATGACCGGCTCT
Source organism: Thermoanaerobaculaceae bacterium (assembly GCA_963778565.1). Taxonomy (GTDB): domain Bacteria; phylum Acidobacteriota; class Thermoanaerobaculia; order Multivoradales; family UBA5704; genus DATARR01. Next base: position 92,404 of record CAVZUZ010000014.1, read on the forward strand.
TATGCTATTGAGGTACAATCAGCGAGACGCTGATTGCAGAACCTCTGCACAGGGAGATCCGGCATGTCCCGTCGTCTCATCCTTCGCTGTCTTCTCCTCGCCGCGTTCGCCACGGCCGGCGCGGCCGCCGCGTCCGATCTTTCGGTGACCAAAATAGACAGTCCCGACCCGGTGGTTCCAGGAGGAACCATCACCTACACCATCACCGTCACCAACTCCGGGCCGGGCAGCGCCGCCGACGTCGTCCTCTCGGACGAGATCCCGGCGGACACGAGGCAGATCTCGTTCGACTCCCGCCGGGTTGGTCCTGCATCGCCCCGACGATCGGTACGGTCACCTGCGACAATCCGTCGTTCGACGTGGGCAGCGCCGTCTTCACCATGACGGTGGAGGCGTCGTCCGCCTTCACTACGGGCGCGGTCATCACCAATACCGCGAGCGTCACGTCGTCCACCTTCGACCCCAATCCGGGCAACGAGAGCGCCACCACGACCACGACGGTGGCAGCCAACACGGGCGCGGGGGCGGTCTCGCTCACCAAGAGCGACTTCCCGGATCCCGCCGTCGCCGGCGAGGGCCTGTTCTATACCCTCGTCGCCAGGAACGCCAGCGGTGGCGCCCTCGGACCGACGACGGTCACCGACGTCCTGCCGGCGGGCACTACGTTCCTGACGTTGAATCCGCCGCCGGCCGGCTGGAGTTGCACCGCGCCTCCCGCAGAGACCACCGGCACGGTCACCTGCTCGACCGCCGTCTTCGCTCCGGGTGATTCGTTCCTCGGCTTCTTCGTCAGGGTCAACCCTTCGGTGCCGGCCGGCACGGTGCTGACCAACACGGCGGACCTGGTCGTCATGGACGGTTCCCTCGGCGTCATCACCCGGGACGCAACGACGACCACGACCGTCATCACGCCGGGGGCAATCGTCTACGGAACAAAAGAGGTTTCCAGCGGATCTCTCACGCCGGGAAGCGCGCTGACCTACACCGTCGTGCTGACCAACAACGGCGACTCTCCTCAGGGGGACAACCCGGGCGACGAATTCACGGACGTGCTGCCGGCCGATCTGACGCTGGTCAGCGCCACGGCGACCTCGGGCACGCCTACGGCCAACGTCGCCACCCGCACGGTGACCTGGAGCGGCTCGATCGCGTCCGGGGCCTCGGTGACGATCACCATCAACGCCGTGATCGACCCCGCGGTCCCGCCGGGCACGACGATCACCAACCAGGGGACGATCTTCTACGACCCGGACGTCAACGGCGCCAACAAGGCCTCGACCGGCACGGACAATCCGGCGACGCCCAACGCCAACCCCGATCCCACGTCCTTCGTGGTGCCGGTAGCGCCGCTGATCCCGACCGTCAATGAGATCGGCCTCATGCTGCTGGCGCTGCTGCTCACCATGGGCGGTGCCTGGACGTTGCGGCGCCGGCAGGGCGACGCCTTCTAGAACACTCCCGGCGGCTCCTCTTCCGGCGGCGGTCCCTGCTCCTCAAGCGGGAACCGCTGCCTGAGTGGGGGAAAAGCCGCGCGAGAAAAGGTGCCGCGCGAGAAAAGGTGCCACGTAAAAATTCGCCGCGCCGCCGGCTCGTCGACGAATTTGAAGGGCTCGGAAAGGGCTCGTGCGGCAAAGTCCTCGGCTGCGGATAGCGCTGCTAGGCCGTCACCTGGACGTTGTCGTGCAGGAATTCCGGCGCGAAGTCGGCTCCGTTCGGCCAGACGAGAGTGTGGAACTCCGGATGAATCTGGAATTTCCTGAAGAACGTGACGTCCTTGAGCGGCTCCATGATGGGACCATGAAGGGCAGGGGCGAGATCGATCTCTCCGGATGTCCCGTCGCGGAACCGTAGCCAAACTGTGTACGCACGAACATACTGTGCCTCAAGTACGTGGTAATCCATGGCTCCTACTCCAAGGGTTCGATCCGCCTGAGCGGCTGGCCGTCCCGGGCCAACTGCCAATTCTCCAGCAATTCTGCCTCATGCAGCTCCGTCCACTCAAGTATGAGCCGCAACACCCTCGGCGGCAGTGCGCCGTGGACGATGCCGCTCTCGATCTCGACCGACGCCTCGCGCTCCCCATAGACAGCATGGAAATGCGGAACGCCATGCTCGCTGTAGAACATGCCGATCACGATGCCGAGGAAACGGGAGATTTCGGGCATTCGATCTCAGCGGCCTCCCAGTTGCTCGCGCCCTTCTGGACGGCGAACCGTTGACCGGCTACTGGTTCAACCGCAGCAAGGAGTACGCGGCGCGCGTCCGGGGAGAGGACTTCGACCGTTACCAGAAGGCGCTCGTAGGAATTATTTAACCTTTCTCTTCAACGAGGAGCCTGGCACCGCTCCCCGCTCCCCGGCCGAGAAATTGCGAGGTGGGGACCGGATGGCGAGATTCCCCGAGGGGAGTTCTCCGCCCGGGCTTCCCTTCGTCCGCGGCGGCCTCCCCATTTCCACAGCATAGCCGTCCGCGCTGGTTGCTCACTCCCAAGTCGCTCGTATAGATCTGCGAATACCCTACCAGGGAAAGTGTGCCCAAACAAGGAAATCATAGCTTCCTGGTCGGTCCCTCCACTCCTCTGGCGAATCTCAGATCAGCCCACGATCCGAGCAATGTAGGGCCTTCTGGTCGCACGGAGGTTTGAAATTGGCCCTCCTCCGGAGCACCCTTGTCATATATTAGGATTACCAATCTCATTAGGATTTCGTTTTCGCAATATTTCGCCCGGAAATTCATACACCGTTTTCAAGATAACCTCCATAAATGAGAGCAACGTATACGCTGCAGCATCTTCTATAAGGACGATCTCATGAGTAGCTCGATTACCTTCTTGTCGAACATGAGTCAGCCAAGCGCTCGCGTCAGAGGAAATATACCCTTTCTCAACAAGATAATCTATGTAACGCGCAAAACTAAGCCCGGGCTGCGCACCCTTTGAAACTGCAATGTGCAACAAGAGAGTTCTGCAGCAGAGAGCCGTCGCCGTAGGGCAGCCTGCGGTAAGAGAAACTCGTGCTTCTTTATAGAGCTTATCTACTTCGGTAGGAAGATAATGAACATGCTTTCCGACGGATGGGGCTGGAACTTGAACCGATGGTTCTTTTTCGAAAAAAGTTGGAAGGCTGCAGAAATGGCAAATATAGATATGAGCGTGTTTCGCCGAGTCTGATGAATTATACCCGAGAAATCCCCTCTCAGTGGCAACAAGATTCCCGCAGTGCCCGCAAGTATAGGACTTGCTGGTTAGCCCGTATGCCTTTCCCCAGCTGTATCTAGCCACTACAAAGTCTCCGGTACTTCGCATAACCTACGCTTGATCTTCTCCGGCGCATCCACCTGACCACTGCTGCGCACTGCACGGGAAAGGTGCCACGTTCGAGACGGGTATCCTTTGCAGGCCACCGCGCTCGAGGGTGTACGGTGTACGGAGCTTTACGGTTCATGTTCAGCTGCATTCCGTGCTAGCCCGCTATTTCGACTTCTGGCGAAGCTCCTGCCATTTTCTGTTGTAATCAGCAAGAATCGCCTGGTATTCATCGAATATCTTAGCCATGACGGTACTCTCACATTTCTCGAATTCAGGACCGCGTTCGGCGAAGTCCAATTGCGCCTCAAGCGCCCGGAGGCGGCCATACATCTCGGCATTCAAGTGCCACGACTGTTGCGGTGAAAAGAAAGCTCCCAATGCGGCGACTACAGTTGAAAGCGCCCCTAGCATCAGAACTATATTGCTTGCAGCAAAGTCTGGCAGGAGGGTCAGCTTGACCCTAACGTTGCATTGACCTGGAGCCCTCAGGCAGCCTGAAGGGATTGGAGATGGTGCAACAAGTCGCGTCGAGCGGCGGGATTTGCGCTGACAGTGAGCGTGAGGACACCGTGGGGGCGAGTCAATCGCCCGGCGCGCTGGACGAGTCGTTGGCGCACCGTGGCCAATTGCTCGAACGGCCACAGAGCCGCTCGCTTTTCCGTAGTGGTGCGCTGGGGTGCGCTGCTCTCCATCTGAAGCTCCCGGTTGAGGTTGTGAGCCAGGACTGCGGCAAAGAGATAGGTCTGGTTACCCAGCAGAGTTCGAGTGGGGACGTAATCCATCTGGCCTTGGGACTTCAGCTCGGCGAAAACCGCCTCCTGGGCGCCGCGGCCATGGTGGAAGGCCACGACATGGCGCGGCGCGAGGGTCTTGTTGGTGACCACGACTTGGAACTCGTAGTTGTAGGCGTAAGGGATGAAGAGGTCGAGCTGAATCGGCCCCTTTCGTCGGACAGGCTGGAGAGTGCGGACGACGAGCACCCGAAACCGGCGGCTCCAGTCCTTGGGCTTCCAATGAGGCTCGAAGTAGGAGACCTCGGCGTTGAGGCGCCACCAGCAATGGCGCGACTCGATGATCTGCTTCAGCTTTGGGAGGCGCTCGAACGGCACCGAGATCGTGAACTCGACGCCGAGCTGGTGCAGGGGCTCGACGATGACGTCGCTGAAGAAGGCGCTGTCCATGCGCACCTCGATGTGCACGCCGGGCAGTGCAGTGCGAACCTCGTGGATGCAGGCGAGGATGAATTCGCGAGCCCCGTTGGAATCGTGAACGTTGCCGGAGCGGAAGAGGAAGTCGAAGACCTGGCCGGTCTGGGCGACGGTACAGAAGAGCGGGTAGTAGCTTCGTTGGCCTTTGTTCTTGGGATTGAATCCCACGGCCGTGCCTTCGGCGCAGCGGTTGGTGCCCAGCACCGAGCCGTCGAAGTCGAGGGTGATGCGGCGCAGGCCGAGACCGGCGAGGCGCTGCAGGAGGAGGCTGCGCAGCAGGTGCCGCAGCTGCTCGATCATGGTGTGGGTGATCCGGGTCAGGACCCGGCTGACGGTGGCGACGTGAGGAAGGCGGCGAAGTTGCAGCAGCCGCAGGACCATGGGATCGTCGTTGTAGAAGCAGGAGTCGCGGAGATGTCGGTAGCCCAGCAGGATGTGAACCACAAGGCCGAGCAGGACGGTGGTATAGCCGTAGGCGTGGGAGCGCGGGAGCTGGCCGAAGCACTGACGGAGGCGGGCAAGAAGATCGAGCCGAGTGAAGAGGGCTTGAAACAGAACCAGACCGGAAAAGGATGTCAGTTGTTGGTCCTCGAATCGGAAGCTCGGGAAGAGAGCGGGATTTACGTTCGACCTGCACTCTGCTAAGCTTCATTGTGGCGACCTCCTGTGGGTTGGTGATCGTTTCTGTGGCAAGAGCGATTCTAACCCAAGTTGGTCGCTTTTTTCCTTCAAAGCGGCGGCGGCTCAACTTCACCAGCGGTGAGATTGAGAGATGGCACTCAGAGGGGCGCAAACGCTGCTGCTACCGGGAATCTCTCGTACTTATCGACTTTATCAATGCAACTGGAGGGTTGAGACCGGAGATTACGGTGATCAAGGCCGAGAGCACGACAGCCCCCGCCTGATAGCGGTAGTGCCGCCAACGGTACCATTGGACCGATGATTCAAACCGCGCAAGGCGATCTTGGATTTGGCGGTGTAGATATTCTCGCTGCGTCTCCGGCTCAGCCATTAAGCTTTGTCCTCTTCCGTTTCCAGCCAACCATAAAGGGTCTACGCGTTTTCCGGGACTGCGCCCGGAAAACGTGGCCCCTGACGGGGCAGTCGGACCGATCGACAAAGTTTTGTCGATGTGCTGCCGTAAGCGCCTATCCGAAGTCCTCTCGCACAAGATCGCCCCTAAGTCCTCGATCGGTGCCGGGAGGATTTCGGATAAACCAGGTTGAACGAAGCCGTGGGCGAGCCCGGGCTGCCTGTCATGGAGTTGAATCCTCCGCAGGAGCTTCGCGCGAAAGCCGTCCGGTGGCCTCCCTCGCCCTGAGCGCCGCTGGCATGCTTTGGCAATCGCGTCCGGCTTCAGGGATGATCCTGAGCCGCGTCTCTGAGCCAGCGGTTTCGCGCCTGCCATTATACCGCAGAGGTCTCGCGAGCACGACTCCCGATCTCTGAGGGGAAGCGGCAAGAGAAAGAGAAATAGGGCTATGAATCCTTCATGACGCAGGCGGGGCTCTGTCGTGGACTGGCGCGAGCGGTTCGAGGCAGCGCATCGCGGGCTGGCCGCAAACGGTACAGAGAAGTGGATTGATGCCAGTGAGCTCTTGGAGGCGCTCCTGCCAACGTCGAGCCTCCAGCTTTGTCGAAGGTGGGCCAGGAAGGACACTGCGGCACAGCGCGACCCTCTCTCTGGTGACGGTAACGATGGGCGAAAAGTCCGAAGTAGCGGACGCGGACGAAGCGGTCTTGGAGAACGGGAGCTCTTTGTCCATTCGGCAGGCACCTGTTTCTGTGGGGGATCGCGACGCTTCGGGTCCCCGTGATGTTGTCGAATGGCATTGTTCACGTCGCGACGGAGCTCAATGGCGCGCGAGCCCGCTCCTCTCTTTGGCAGTCTACCGCTCCGAAGGAGCAGGATTTGAACAGCCCGGGGTGTGAACCCCGGGTATGGAGCCCAGTCGTTTGAAGCCCCGAAGGGCCGGCCTGAGCGTGGATCGAAGAGACCAACACCGGGCCGGCCGGCCCTTCGGGACTTGGGGATGTGGTGGACTACGGTACCCGGGGTTGACACCCCGGGCTGTTCAAATCCTGCTCCTTCGGAGCGGTGAACGGTGGTGGCTTGCCGGTATGTCCGGGACCTGCGGGGCCGTGTTCAAGAACGGCTGGGCGTAGGTCAAGGCGTGCCGCCCGTCACGCGGCGAGGTCGCCGCCGGTGAGGGATTTCACAAAGCCGAGCTTGTCGTAGAGATGTTTGTAAACCTTTCCGGAGGAGTCGAGCCGGACCGATGGCGTGGTCTTGGTAGAATCGGCGGCGGGCGCGGTGGCACTTGTTCCCACTTGTTTGTTTCCTTGTTTCCTGCACTTGTTTCCTTCGGTACACGGGTTTATGAGCTCGTAAACCGGCATACGAATTCGTAAACCGGTTTACGAGTCCGTAAACGGGCGTACGAGACCATAAGCCTCTTTACGGGCTCGCAAACCGGCGTATGCGCTCGTGAGCCAGTTCATGAGCCGGTAAAGCGGCCTACGGACTCGTAAGCCGCTTTACGAGACCGTAAACCGGTGTACGAGGCGGTCAACGGGCATACGAGCTCATGAGCCGCCTTACGGGCTCGTAATCGGCGTGCAAGCTCGTAAACCGGCTTACGAGCCCGTGGGCCGGTATACGAGAGAACCTACAGAGCTGCTGCGGATCCGGTTGGCTGCAGATTTCCTGCATCCGGCTCTCGGACGACCGGCGACCCAGCGATCCTGACCGCGGTCACCTCCAGGCTGACAGGGCGTACGGAGTCGCTGACCGCGGTTTTTCTGCACGGCGTCACGATCGTCCCAGGGCTGACTTCGATTCTCTCGTACCTGACCGCGGCCTGGCGGAGGACGACTCGGATCAGCGCTTACGGGGTCGCGGTCAGTCTGAGGATGACTCCGGCCGCGTGCAGCATGACCGCGCTCCCGCTGAGGATGACCCCGTTCATGCGTCACCGTACCGCGGTCATCCTGACGATGACTCCGATCAGCCTGTGCGTGATTTCGGTCAGGTGAAGGCTGACTTCGGTCAGCCTGCGCATGACCCTCGTCATCTCTTGCGGGATCTCGGTCAGGCTGACGATGATCCCGATCCTGTACAGCGTGACCTCGATCAGGCTGACGCTGATCCCTGTCATGTGGAGGATGACTTCGGTCAGCCTGCGCATGACCGCGGTCAGCCTTCACGGGCTTCGGCTCATGTTGCACATTCCGCCACGATGGCAGGGTGGCCACGCTTGCCGGTGGACCTTTTTGCAGCGAAGGTGCTTGCCGTACACCATCTGCGGATTGAGGTACTCCTTGAGATCGTGGTATGGTACTTGGTATGGCAACCGTGAAGGCGACAATCACGCTGGATGAAGAGGACCTGAAGAAGATCCGCGGCCTGGTTGCGGCAGGCAAGGCCGCCAGCATCTCCGGCTTCGTGCAGCACGCGGTGACCACGGCGCTGCACGACGTGGCGGGCTGGGGCGCCATCCTTTCGGGAGCGTTGGAGCAGACGGGCGGACCGCTGAAGAAGCGTGAGCGCGCGTGGGCAGACGGGATCCTTGCGGGGACGGACGCGAAGAAGACGCGCAGGAGCAGGGCGGCGTGAGTGGCGTGACATTCGATGCAGGCGGGTTGATCGCACTGGATCGAAACGACCGGCGGGTGGTGGTGCTTCTCGCTCGTGCCGCCGAGATCGGTGCCCGCGTGACGGTGCCAGCCACCGCGCTGGCTCAGGCGATCCGACAACCCGCCCGCCAGGCGCGGCTAGCCAGGCTCGTGCGTCAACCCACGACAGAGATCGTGCCACTCAATGGTCCCGACGCAACAAGCGTGGGTGTTCTTCTGGGCGCGAGCCACACGACCGACATCACGGATGCGCACGTTGTGATCTGCGCACGACGTGCTCGCCAAGCCATCGTGACCAGCGATCCAACTGATCTCCGTCGACTCGACCCAACCGCGCACCTGGTGGTGGTCTGAGCTCAAGTGTCAACTGGACGCCAATCAGGCGGATCGGCTGGCATGCACCGAGCCCGCCCTACACCCCGAAATACCGCGCGTCCGGGTGGTGAAACACCAGCGCCGACACGCTCGCCTCGGGATCCATCATGTCCCCCTCGGTCAGGTGGACGCCGACCTCCTCCGGCCTAGGAATCTGGCGCCCCGGCTCTGCTCTATTCACCTGGAACCCTTCCCTCGCCAAGACGACCCGGCGTTAGGGCCAGGCGGCGCGGGATCCCACCCGCTACTCTACGAAGTTCCAGTTGGCATCAGCTCGTACACCATCTGGGTCGGCTGATCGACGCGGCTTGAGGCATCCAGGATCTCCATTGCAACGACGTTGCCGCCGGCGTCGAAGTCGAGAATGACCCCGGGCTTCTCCTCATCGCTCTCCGCGACGGGCTGATCGCTCAGGATAATGCTCAGCGTGTCTGTTCCAGCGTCATAGATCACTCGCATGGAGCCTCCAGTATTTGCCAATCCGGCTCGTGCGGTAGGCCGACACCACCTCGGGCGTTTTTCGGTCTACGTCGACGATGACTCGTAAGAGGTACGCTTTACCCTCCTTCGGTCCCGTGGTGCTTCTCTGGTAAATGCACCGAGCAGGTCTCGGCTCCTCCGTCTGGTCCGGAGCCCTGAGTACCCATGATACCTCGTCTTCAGAGATCCCCCGCCGCTCCATCTCGAACCGTGCATGGTCCGTGATGACGAGCTCATCGAGAGGTGGACACGACAAGAGATCAGACCCCGAAATACCGCGCGTCCGGGTGGTGAAACACCAGCGCCGACACGCTCGCCTCGGGATCCATCATGTCCCCCTCGGTCAGGTGGACGCCGATCTTCCTCCGGCCGCAGGGCGCGGAACAGCTCGCGCTGGAAGGCGAGGTCCGGGCAGGCGGGATAGCCGAAGCTGTAGCGCTTGCCGCGGTAGCGGGCGGCGAGCTGGTCCTCCATCGGGAGGTCTGCCGCATCGGGGAAGCCCCACCGGCGGCGCAGACAGGCGTGGAGATACTCCGCGGCGGCCTCGGCGGTCTCCAGCGCCAGGGCGGCGAAGGCGTGGCTCTTCAGGTACTCGCCCCGGTGCTTCCACTCCTCCACCCGCTCGCGCACGCCGTCGCCGGCCGTGGTGACGAAGAGCGCGACGTGGTCGGCGGGCAGAACGTAGTCGGCGAGGCACAGACCGCCGTTCTTCGACTGGCGGGGGAAGTCCCAGGAGGCCACCGCCTCGTCCGTGTCCGGATCGCGCAGGGTCACCCGGTTTCCCTCCGCCTGGGCGGGGAAGAACCGCCAGACGGCGCGCGCCTTCATGGCGCCGCCGCGGGCGACGTCCTTGAGCTCGTCCATCACGCGCCTCCAGCTTCGCGAGCTTGGGGTCCCCCTCCGCCCGCAGCCGCTTGACCGACCCCTTGAGACCCAGGTGCTTGCCGTAGACCATCTGCGGGTTGAGGTAGGCCCAGACGCGGTCGAGGTCCAGCTCGGCGACGTGGCGATCGAGGTCCGGCGGCGCGGGGACGGGGACGTCCTTCCGCACCTCGGCGGTCGCCGCCCGGCCGTCGCCGGCGGCCTCGACAGACTCGGCGACCTCGACCGTGTCGGACGAGATCAGGTCCGTCACCTCCCGCTCCAGATCGGGGCGCGCGGCGGGATCGAGCACGCGCTCCACCAGCTTCAGGCCGTGCATGGCGTCCTTGGCGTAGGTGCAGAGACCGGTGTAGGCCTGGGCGATCTTGCGGTGGGTGAAGCGCCGGGTGAGGGCCGCGCCGCCCACGAGCAGCGGCGTGTCGATCCCCACGGCCGCGAGGTCGCCCGCGGTGAGCACCATCTGCTGCGCGCTCTTCACCAGCAGGCCCGAGAGGCCGATCACGTCCGGCTGGTGCTCGCGCACGGCCTGGATCAGCCGCTCGGAAGGCACCTTGATGCCCAGGTTCACCACCGTGAAGCCGTTGTTGGAGAGGACGATGTCCACCAGGTTCTTGCCGATGTCGTGCACGTCCCCCTTGACCGTGGCGAGGAGCACCTTGCCGCGCGACGAGCTGCCGCCGGCCTTCTCCATGTGCGGCTCGAGGTACGAGACCGCCGCCTTCATCACCTCGGCGCTCTGCAGCACCTCGGCCACGATGAGCTGGTTGTCGTTGAACAGGCGGCCGACCTCGCTCATGCCGGCCATCAGCGGGCCGTTGATGATCTCGAGCGGCGTCGGCCAGCGGGCGTCCACGAGGGCCGCCGCGAGATCGTCCTCGAGCCCGGTCTTGCTACCCTCGACGACGGCGCGGGCCAGCCGCTGCTCCAGAGGGCAGCTCGGCCCGCGGCCGCGACGCCCGCGGCGGAGGTGCGGCCGCGGAAGTGGGCGGTGAACGCCTCGACCGCCTGATTGCCGCTCTCGACGTCCCCCAGTGGCAGGAAGATCAGCGCCTCGGCGAGCTCGCGCTCCTCCTCGGGAATGTCGGCGTAGCGGGCGAGCTTCTCGGTGTTGACGATGGCGGCGTCGAGGCCCGCCTTCGTGCAGTGGTAGAGGAAGACGGAGTTGAGCACCTCGCGGCCGGCGTTCGGCAGGCCGAAGCTGACGTTCGAGACGCCGAGGATGGTCTTGGTGTCCGGGAACAGCTCCTTGACCGCCCGCACGCCCTCGATCGTCTGCGCCGCCGAGCCCAGGTAGGTGGCGTCGCCGGTGCCGCAGGGGAAGACCAGCGCGTCCCACCAGATGTCCTCGGGCGCGATCCCCATCTCCTCCACCAGGATGTGATAGCTGCGCCGCGCCACCTCCACCTTGCGCTCGACGTCGACCGCCATCCCCTTCTCGTCGATCAGGCCGACCACCACGGCGGCGCCGAAGCGCTTCGCCAGCGGCACTACCCGTCTCGAAGCGCACGCGGCCGTCCTCCAGGTTGATCGAGTTGAGGATCGACTTGCCCTGGCAGTAGGTGAGGGCCCGCTCCATGACGGCGGCGTCGGTCGAGTCGATCATCAGCGGCACCTTGACCAGCCGGATGAGGCGGTCGAGGAAGCCCTCCATGTCGGCGAGTCTCGTCGCGGTCCGGGTCCTGGAGGCAGACGTCGAGGATCTGGCCGCCGGCCTTGACCTGGGCGCGCCCGACCTCGGCGGCCGCCTCGTGCTCGCCCCGCCTGGATGAGCTGCTTGAACTTGCGGCTGCCGAGCACGTTGGTGCGCTCGCCCACCAGCACCGGCCGCTGCGCCTCGGAAAGCTCGACCGCCTCCAGGCCCGAGACGAGGGAGCGCCGGTGGCGGGGGATCGGACCGCGGCTTGCGGCCCTGAGCCAGCCGCACCAGCGCGGTGACGTGGGCGGCGGTCGTGCCGCAGCAGCCGCCCACCAGGTTGAGCCAGCCGGCGTCGAGGAAGCGGGTGAAGACGCGCTCGAAGACCTCCGGCCCTTCCGTGTACTTCCCCTCCTCGTCGGGCAGGCCGGCGTTGGGAACGCAGGCCACCCGCGTGCGGCAGATCTCGGCGAGCGTGCGCACGTGGTCCGTCATCAGGTCCGGACCGGTGGCGCAGTTGAGGCCCACGTACAGGAGGTCGGCGTGGAGCAGCGACACCGCGAGCGCCTCGGCGTCCTGCCCGCCGAGCATCGTGCCGGTGGTCTCGATGGTGGCCGAGACCGCGACCGGGACCTTCCAGCCCGCCTGGGCGAACGCCCTCTCGATGCCGATCAGCCCGGCCTTGATGTTGCGCGTGTCCTGCGACGGTCTCGAGCAGCAGGTAGTCGGCGCCGCCGGCCATCAGCCCCAGAGCCTGGACGCGGAAGTGTCTCGATCAGCCCCTCGAAGGTGATGCCGCCGGTCACCGAGATCGCCTTGGTGGTGGGCCCCATGGAGCCGCAGACGAAGCGGGGCTTCTCCGGCCGTGTCGTGTCGGGCGCAGGCGCCACGGGCGATGGCGGCCGCCAGGCGGTTCAGCTCGAAAGCCTGATGCGACGAGGCCGTACTCGGCGAGCACCAGCGGCGTGCCGCCGAACGAGTTGGTCTCCACGATGTCGCAGCCGGCGCGTGAGATAGCCCTCGTGAACGCCGTCCACCACGTCGGGCCGCACGGCGCAGAGATTCTCGTTGCAGCCCTCCAGCTCGGGGCCGCCGAAGTCATCCGCCGTCAGATGTACGGCCTGCATGGCGGTGCCGGTGGCGCCGTCGAGCACCAGGATGCGCTCCTCCAGGGCGGCCAGCAGGCGGGCGGTTCTCTCCTCCACGTCGGCGGGACGCGGGGGAAAGGGAACGTCGAACACCGGATCAGCCACGTCTCTCTCCTCCTCGGCTTCTCCTCGGGACCAAAGGAAAAAGCCCGGCTCGCGTGCATCACGAGACGGGCTTTCCGCTCCGGACACTTGATTGTCGCCCCGGGGGCGACCGCATCCTCGCTTTGCGAGTGGGCACCTTGGGTGTCCGTCCCAGGTTGCCGAGCCCGGCCGGAGCCGGACCGCTCGTAATGCAGGGAATAGCGTAGATCAGAGGCGGAGGGATGTCAACGGGGCGGGGCGCGTCCGCGGATGGCCGTGCCGACCACGGGGAGGGGAGACGCCCCGCCGTCCCCATGGCCTCCCTGACGGTATCGTTGATCGTCTGGAGCGTCTCTACGGACCGTTGGCGACGCGGCAGAGGTTGGTGGTTTCGTGGACGTTCTCTCCTGATCGAAATCGCGTCATCGCCCACGGCATGTCCACCGCTCGCTATGCCTCGAACGGACCGTAGAGACGTCCCCAGCCGATTTACGACAACCTGTCGCAGGCCGCGGGGACGGCGGGGCGTCTCCGCTGTGTCGAAACCGGTCCGCCTGCAACCCGCCAGCCCTCGATCGGAGCTGAAGGTACCGGTCGAATCGGAATTTGGAATTCACGGCGACTTTGACGGAGCCCTGGCGGGTGGTGGGAGTGGTTCAGTTTGCTGGTGAGCTGCCCCGGTCCTGCCCTCCGAAGCCTCACCCCCCCGGCCCCCTCTCCGTAACCGGAGAGGGGGAGAACAGCAGGAAGAGACAGCTGTGTTTTCCTCCCCCTCTCCCATCAGGGAGAGGGGGCCGGGGGGGTGAGGCTTCGGAGGGCAGGACCGTACGCAGTCCGCCGGCAAACTGAACCACTACGCTCATTCCGCCGGCCAAGCCGCCACCAGACCGTCGAGCGCTTCCTCCAGCGACACCTTGCCGTCGAGGTGGGGATCCCAGTGCTTCGCGACGCGCTCGCGGCAGCCGGCGCCGCAGAGATTCGGATAGACGTCCTGCTGCACCGCGTATTCCACGTAATCGCTCACCCCGGCTTCCAATAACGTGCGGCGCGTGAGCTCGCCGGCGTTGTAGAAGAGCACGCCGTGCCACAACTGCGGCGGAACGGTTTTCTTGTGTGCCGCCGACGCCTTGCCGATCGCGTTCTCCAGCTCCTGATCCCAGCCGTGCGACGCCTCGTGAAACAGCATCTCCAACGCCGCGAGGCCACGCAAGGAAGGATGGGTCGAAGCCACCGTCGTGTGGGTGGGATTCGCCGTGGTATAGGCGCCTACCGGCCCGGCCTGGACGCATACGTCGACGGGCACCGGCGGGCTCGGCCAGCTCTGACCGTAGGAGGCGGCGACCCGGCGGCTGAGCGCGGCTCCATGCCGGCTGAGGAGCGGCTGCACCGCGTCGATCCATGCGCGGTTGTCCGCATCGTGGGCGGGCCACCAATGCGCGCGATAGACCGGCGCCAGGCGCTCGAGAGTCGCTTTGAGCTCGGCGTCGAGGGACGCGGCGCCGAGAGACGTGCTGCCCTCGATGGCGCGAAGCTTTTCCTTGATCTCCACCATCCCGGCGTCGAACAGCACGTTGCGGTTGGCATAGCGGTCGCGATAGAACGCGACGCCCTCGTCCCAGGCGCTGCGCTCCGCCGCGCCGAGGCTCCGCCGCCGGCGCGGGCATCCCGCGCGCCACGGCCCTGACGAAATGGTGCAGGTTGAGCCAGAAGTTGCTCTGGAACGCGAAGACCGGCGGCTCCGGCGCCCGCGGCGCCGGGGTCGACGCGCACGCGACGGCGAGTACGAGCACCGGGAGGCCCCTTCTCATAAAGGCCAGGAGCCCGGGGAGAAGCTTCTCGGGCAAAACGCGGTTCGGTTCGCTCATGGCGAGTTATACGTGCGAGCTGCCGCGGTCCGTTGCGATCTACGGCAGCAGCGTCACGCGCGCCGTCTCGCGGGTCTCCTCGGACTGGCCGAGGCCGGAGCCGCCCGAGTCCTCGGTGGAGGAGATGACGACCAGATGGTCGCCGGCGACGGCGAAGGTCCGCGTCAGGTGGCGGCTGAAGCTGAAGGAGATCAGCAGCTTGCTGAACTTGAGCTTGGTGGAGCGGTCGAGGGCGACGGGGACGCCGCCGTCGTCGAGCCAGACCTTCAGGGTGTCCTCGCGGCTCTTCAAGGCCTTGCGATCACTGGCGGAGAGCCCGTCGTGAGGCTTGACGATCAGCACCCGGGTGGGCTTGCCGCCGCGCGGCTCGACCTTGTCCTCCACCAGGACGGCCCGCTGAAGGTCGAGCAACAGGGAATCGGCGGCGTCCAGCAGCTCGACCGCCTGCTCGGCGTCCAGGACGGCGAGGTCCGCCCCCTGCGTGGTCTTGGCGTCCGGGTTGGCCGCCTTCTGCCAGGCCGCCTTGCGGGCCTCCGCGAGCAACTGCGGACCCCAGGTGAGCCGCAAACCCTGGGCTCCCTGCTCGGCGAACACCGTCGCCTCCTGCGTGGCCTGTCCGGCCTCCTCCTTGTCGCCGTTCTTGCGGACCGTGCGCACGACGATCTGGGCTTTCACCGGCGAATCGCCTCGCAGCTTCTCCAGGGTCGCACGCAGATCGGTCAGGCGGTCGGCGTGCAGAGGCGGCGCGGCCAAGAGCGGCAGCGCGGACGCCAGAAAAACGAGGCTACGGAGCTTCATTCGCGAGAACCTCCCTGCGAAGGCCGGAATCATAGCGCGGGTCGCACCGATCCCCTCGTAACGAAAGCACCGCGGCCCCAGCCAGCCTCTCCCTTTCGCCGCGCCACCAACGGACCGTAGAGACGCCCCCAGCCGATTTACGACAACCTATCGCAGGCCACGGGGACGGCGCCGGGTGGCCCTGGGTCGTTGCCGACCCAGGGCTCCCACAGACCCGTACGTGCTCGCATTAGAGCATACGGTTCCTCAGATCACGGGTTCGCTGCGCGATCGTAGAGCTGAACGCACAGTCGCAGGCCGGGGCCAGCGGATACCGCTGGAGGAGGCGTCGAACACGTCCCAGGTCATGCGAGCGCTTGCGGTTGCGGCGATAAAGCCACTTCCGCCAGATCGCTTCGACCGTTGTGGGAACGCGCTGAGAGCACCGCCGAGTTCCCCGTGACGCCGTAGTACGCGTAGTGCCCGCGTAGCTTCTCGTTCAGCTTCTGCTGCTGCTCCGTCGAGCGACGCAGTGCCGATGGGCCTGACACCACGAGTCGATGCTCCGCACCGCTCGGCTGAATCGGTCGGACGCCGTCTTCTGCTTGACGACCCAGTAACCTCGCAGCGACCTGCCCCAGTAGTGGGTGAAGCCCAGCAGGTCGAAACGTCCCGGGATCGCGTGCGGCGGCGTTCTCCCAGGCGTCCGCCTTGCCGATGACGGCGGTCGAAAGGGAACGAGCTTCGTCTTGTCGGGATGGAGACCGTCAAGCCGTACTTGCCGAATCGCTTCGGCAGCGACTTCCATGCACCCGGCGGGCATCGCTCTCCGATCGCGAAGACCCAATCACGAAGTCATCCGCATAGCGGATCAGAAACGCACGCCGCTTGCAGACGCGGTTTCACCTCCTGCTCGAACCACTGGTCCAGCACGTAGTGCAGGAACACGTTCGACAGCAAGGGTGAGACCACTCCGCCCTGCGGCGATCCGGCGTCGGGGTAGCTGACGCTCCCGTCTTCCATCACGCCCGCCTTCAGCCATTTGTCGATCAGGCGCAGCAACACGCCGTCACGCACCCGAAGTCGGAGAAACCTCCGCAGATGACCGTGATCCAGATTGTCGAAGAACTTCCGGATGTCCACCTCCAACACCCAGCCGCCCCGCCATCGCCATCAGACTGCGTTCGGAAGGACTTCCAACGCCTGGTGCGCCGATCGCCTCGGCCGGAAGCCGTACGAGCAGTCCAAGAAGTCCTGCTCGTAGATCGGCTCCAGCAGCATGACGACCGCCCGCTGGAGGACCTTGTCCTCCAGGGTCGGAATCCCGATCGGCCGCGCTTCGCGGGTCGAGCCGCCCTTCGGAATGTGCACGCGCCGCACCGGCGGCGCTTGGTACGGCCGGACTTCGCGCGGTCGAGCAGGCGCTGGAGGTTGCCCTCCAGGTCCTGCTCGTACTCGTCCGCGGTCACTCCGTCCACGCCCGACCGCGCCGTCCTTGCGGGTGCGTCGGTACGCTTCCTGCAGCCAGTCGATGTCCATCAGGTAGGCCAGCGAAGTGAACGCCATCTGCGGCGATCTGTTTCGCCAGACGCTGCTATCCGTTCCTGTTTCGTGGACACGTTGTCTCGAATTTCGATGCATTCGTCATGTTTCTCACAAGCGGTTCCATGATCCGACGCCTCGCTTCCCTCCACTGGCTCCCGCGGGATCGGTTCGCCCGCTTCGCTCGGTACTATCAAGACGCTATGACTTCCTGCCGCCCGTCCCGCCGCGCTTCGTTGCCTTCGCTTGGCGGTACCTCGGTTGCACTCGTCGGTTCGCTCCCCGGCGGACGGGTGCCCTCGCCGGGGCCTGGAGTTGGTCACCCGGTGTCTCCAGCCGGGAACTCGACCGAGGAGACGACAGGATCTCCCAAGTTCCTGGGGAACCCCAGATTGTCCGTTTGCCCATGTTCAGTCGACTCCGGCGGGACTGCCGACACCAGACCATCACGGCGCCAGCAGCATGTGGCCTCTGGTCATCCCAACGGCAAAGGCTCCCACGAACGGTCTTTCGACGCTCAATAGCATGGCTTTCGGACTCGCTGTCTACGCTTCGCGACGCGGATTACCCCGCCACCACGCAAGACTCGCTTCCGGTGGGTGGCTAACCCTTGCCGGGTAGGATTCGGACCTACTGGGTCCACTACGAAGGGTTTCAGGTTCTGTCTACTGCATTTTCCTTCCTCCCTTCCCAGGCTTCGCCTGGCGCAAGGGGCGTCTCCGAGGCGGCGAAGCCGGTCCGGCTATGACTTGCTGCCGGCGTCACGAGCAAAGCACCGATCTTGAGCTCCTCGTACCCTGCCTCGAGACCCTCCGCGAACTCGGGGTCGCGCGCGGCTCGAGACTGGGTGTACATAGTCAGGTCGCTCATGTTCCGGCTCGCCATGGCCCATAAGGCTATTCGGCGAGCTTCCGTAGTACGTCCCGGTCTTCTTGCGGCATGAGCTCGGCCACCTCTTTCTGGGCGGCAGAGTCCGGATTTTGAGGGGGCCAGACAGCGTGTTCGAAATGCTGCCGGATCAGCTCATCCTTGCTGATCAGAGAGCTCCCGCGAAGGATCGCCTGGCTGACGATGAGGCGGTCAAAAGGATCCCGGGTCCAATTCTGGCCCAACGCCACCCCGACTACCGCGGGGAAGGGAAGATCGCAAACCTTCAGCCCTACGTCCCGCTCAAGAGCCTCGACCACCACCTTCGCAGGCTCAGCCGTGCGTCGCACTTCGAAGAGGTATTGAAGCTCGAGCTCGACGGCGGGGGAGATCATCAGCTCGTGCTGGTCCAGAAAAGCTCGAACCCCCTCCGGAATCAAGTCGGTCCGGCCGGCAAACATCCAGGCCACCACGTGGGTGTCCAGGTAGATCAGGGGCGCCATTCGCCGGACCAATCCAGGTGGACCAGCTCTTCGGCGTCCGACAGCAGGTACGGCCGGGCCTTCAAATTCTCGAGCTTGCTCCGGGTCTCGGAGGGGATGATCTTCAGGATCTTGCCGCGCCGCTCGATCTCTACCGGAACGCCGGTCTCGAGTACCTGATCGAGGATGCGGTAGATGTTCTCGCGGAGCGATGAAGCCTTGAGTACCATGGGCTCATCGTAATCCAGACTCGTACGAGTGTCAATTGCGGGGCGTACGACTGCCTGCGGCCGCCTCGTTGTCAGTGCTCCTGAACCTCTCTCCGGCTTGGCTAGGCTTTATCTTAAGCCTTTGTATGGCAGGCACTTACATGCTGAATCGCCCGGCACCTTGTCCCGGGAGGCCGGGAGGCCGGGAGGCCGGGAGGCCGAGTAACTTCAGTTTCGGCTTCACGGGTCAAGCTGATGACGCCATCGGCTAGCATGTGAGAGACCGGGTCCGGCGGTTCTTCTGTCGGCGGCACAGCTGCGCATCAGAGAGCCAGCCGCTTCGGATACGCCGAGGTATATGGGAAGATGGGCGTGGTCGATCTCCACCAGTCACGCCTGCAACGAAGGCCTGCGTATGCCCTCTCGTGAAGCCCGTCCGAGAGCCGGATGCGGGAGATCCGCACGTCCGGTTCGATGAGCGGCAGCGGGAAACGGAGCTGCGGCCGAGACTGAGGTACCGGCATCAAGGCTAAGCCGCCAGAAACAGCGACTCCCTCGACCCACAGACACCGCGCCCATCGCCGACTCTACCCGCTCCCCGACGGCGAAGTTATGCTCCCCCGCTCCCGGGCGGGCACCGCTTCCAGCAGCCCCTCTCCCCGCAGCACTTAACGTCACCTCCACTAATTGCGCTATAATGGTAGCGGGCCAAGCGAAGGAGGTTAGCGAAGGAGGTTCTGGAAGGCCCACAGGGGGGTGCTATACGCGAAAGAGCACTCCATTACGACAGGAGATGGAGAAATGGAAACCCAGATCATTAAGAACGGACTCGCGCTTCTAGACCCCGGTGAAGATCCCGATATTATCTCTCGACCACACGCCCTCTGGATTGGCTGCGGTGATCTACTTAGGAGGACTATTGAGGCCCTAGAAAAACTTCGGCTGCACCATAATGCGACCCTAATTTTTGCTGATATCAAATCGCGTGACAACGTCAAGCAGAAGCCTTTGGATCAAGCAAACTTCTATAACGTGAGCAAGGCTCAGCAGCGTGACCGACTGAGGAAGTATCTAACGAGAAACCCCCTCACACATATTTACATTGCGAACTTGCCACCGCAACATCTGCTCACTGCTTTCAAATTCTCAGAGTTATGTCCGCGTGGCCAGATTATTATCTCCAAACCTCTGGACGTGAATCTCCCGCTCATCGAAACGGTTGCCAAAGGCAGGGCCTGGCCTGATATCACGGCCAAAATTTATGTTCATGACCATTATCGTAATAAGGGAGCGGTGGATCCTATGTATAGGAACTTCCCGCAGCTGACTGATATTTATGGCGAGTTGAGGAGCTTCGAGTTTTATCTCATAGAACCCAGAACGGTCGAGGAAGAAAACCGGTTGGAGGCGCTTAATGAGGGTGTCATCTTTGACTTGGCGAGTCACCTTTTCGCTCTGGCTCAATTGTTCTTCCTGGAGCACCCGCATCCAGCACTCATCCGACCGGACCTAACCCTCTCAAAAGCGAGATTGAGGATTAACAAGGTCGCAAGGGCACGGTACAAGCATTGTCAGATTGAGAACTTGGATGCAGAAACGTTCGCAGCGATCGATGTGACCCTCATCGCCGAATACAGCAGGCTGAAAAATCCCCGCCGACCACTGACTTATGAGATCCCAGGCTTGATGGTCGTCGGCAAGGGCATCAAACCTTCACTTAGCACGACGGCAGGGTTGAAGGGGCTGCGGTTTAGGCAGGAACTCCAAACTCGGTCGGTCAACCTCATGCGCAACGAAGTGAATCCTCCCCTGACCGACCTCCAGTATGCCAATGACCGCAATCTCCACGACAAGGAAGATGGATTCCATAGGCCGATCCTCACTTCCCTCAGTCATAGACGTGGTGGCGTTACTTATAACAATAGCATCAAACCCTTGGTTCCCTTTATGGAAGCCGCCAAGAACGCGGAGTACTTGGGCGAGGCAATTCGTCTCCGGTCCGAACTCCGATTCTACAGCCCCGGTGAGACCCTGGATGCCGTTATGGCCAAGTGTGTCGGAGCAAACCACCTCGATTCCCGATGGCTCTCGGATGCAGGGTATGCCGAGATTGGGTTTGGGTGATCGACGGGTTTTGTTTTGGAGGCAAGGTTGTTATGCTTGGGCCTTTGTTCTAGTGGCCTAAGGTACAGGAGCATGCATTCGGCGTCCGCATCGAAGAGTCTTAGGTGGTCGACCGAAAGGATCGACCAAAATTACCGAGAGTTTCCTCTGGAGTAGGAGCGGCATGAGAACCTTGGCTATCTTGACTAATGGCGGAGATACATGCAGCTTAAATGCCTCGATCAAGAGTGTTCGAGACCATGCAATTGGCGCGGGTTACACTAGAATACTTGGTTTTGAAGAAGGATTCAGCGGCATTATAGGGAAATCTGTCAAGCTTCTCACTTGGGAGCCAATTGATCCTCATCAAGGTGGCACGGTGCTCCGATCGCAACGGTACGCACCAACTCGCGATGATGAGATGATAGCAGTATTCGATATACTTGCAGAACTAGAGGTGGGGGTCCTTATCGTGATCGGTGGAGACGGCAGTCTTTCCGCTGCCCGTGATCTCTACCATTGGTCCGATGCTAATGGCTTTCGTATTCGCGTGCTTGGATTTCCAAGAACGATCGACAACGACATCAGGACGACCACCTTCGAGGTAAAGACAGAAGTAGCACTCTGCCCGGGCTATCCCTCGGCTGCCCTCAAGATCGCGCGTTTTGCCAAAGATCTGCGGACTACTGCTATGGCCTCACGCAAGATCTTCATTATTGAGACTATGGGAAGAGATGCTGGATGGCTAGCTGCCGCGGCCAGTTTGGGCGGAGCAGAACTAATCCTTATCCCGGAGGTTGAACTGGATGACGAGGATTGGGACAGGTTTTATGAGAGGGTGACAAAACTCTATGCGTTTCACGGTCATGCGATCATATCGGTCTCAGAGGGCTTCAAGATTGATGGTTACCAAGAAATGGATGCAGCCTTCGGTCCCAGAAAGCTTGGTGGTATTGGAATTAAAGTGGCTAAGATGGTCGAGAAAGCCCTCAAACAGCGAGGAGTCAACGTCGGGGTAAGATATCAACAGGCTGGCTATATTCCCCGGATGGGTGGTCCTTGCGCATACGATATCGAGCTTGCTTTGGCACTGGGCCAGGAAATCGGTAACATGCTCGAAGATGGGCGTAATGGCGAATTACCCATACTAACGCAGGTTCAAACAATAAAAAATATGATAAATTATGTATCAAGTATTCCTCTGTCCCGAGTTGAGCAGATTTTTTTCCCAGCGGACTCATTTTATAATCGCCATTGCTTTGGCGTCACTGATTCCTTCATCAACTTCCTTAAGAAATTTGTAAATCCACGCGAGATCTAGGCGCCCAGATCTACGGTAGAGTCGGCAGCGGGCGCGATGGCTGTAGGTCGAGGGAGTCGCTGTTGCCGGCGGCTTTCGCCAGATGCCGGTGCCCGAAGGGCTACGTGCCAATCGAGTAGTCAAACCGTGCTCCCTGAACCTGCCGACTACGTGCCAACCGAGTAGTCAAGGTGCCCGACCCGCAGACTACGTGCCAGCCGAGTAGCCTAGCCTGGCCGCCCCCCAGACTACGGCCAGACTACGTGCCACCCCTGTAGTCCACCGAGAGCGGCTTACGCGGGTGCGGTCGGAGGCGCCATCTCCGATCCGAATCCGGCATTGCGGTCGTCCTCGCCCGGCCGGAGCGCCTCCGGCCGGGCTTCGAGAAGGGCTCAGTTGCGCAGGCAGACGCAGTTGATGTCGTCCCACTCGGCGCAGTAGCCGTCGTGGTAGCAGGGCATCTGGCAGTAGCAGGAGTTGGGGTCCCAACTGCCGCCGTTGTCGTAGCAGGACTGCGCGCCGGCGCCGGTGGGATCACAGGGCGGATCAGGCTCACCGGCGGTCGAGCAGATGTAGGCGACATAGATCGTCGCGCCGAAGGTGCCGCAGTTGGGGTAGACGCCGCTCTGCGAGCCGCCGTTGCAGTTGGTGAGCTGCGCCTGACCCGAGGTGACGCCGGAACCGTCGGCGACCTGCACCGTGACCCACAGATCCCCCATCGGATCGTCGCAGCAAACGGGATCGTTCTCCTGGATGTACTCCTTCACCGAGACGTAGTTGCCGTTGCAGGAGCCGCCCACCGTGACGTAGGGGGTCGAGAGCTGATGCACCCAGGCGCTGTCCGAGAGGGCTCCGGCGTACCACGAGCCGTTGGGGTTGTAGGACTGCGAGTGCCAGGTGTCGCAACTGCAGACGTTGCCCCATTGTCCGGAGTGCTCGGTGCTCGGGCCATGGAAACAGGTGGTGCCGTCGTCCGGGCACGACCGGTGCTGGTGGTAGGCGCCGCCGCCGAAATAGAGATCGACGTCGCCGGTCATGGCGCCGGTGCCGGGCGAGTGCGCCGAGTCGACGTTGTTGCTGCATACGCCGTGGCTCGCGTGCTCGTTGCATTCGAGCCCCCACCAGGGGTCCATCCAACGGTACCCGCTATAGACCGACAAGGCGCAGGTGCAGGTTTGGCTCTTCGACAACGCTGGCTGCCCGATCCTCTCGGCGGGCGGAGGCGTGTCGCGCCGGCCGCTGCGGAACTCGCGCGTTGAAACGCCCGTGGTTTGAAGGAATCGCCGTTCGACGCCGGCGAGATCCGCTTTCAGCGCGCGGCAGGCGCGGGTCTCAAGGAGCCCCAGGCTGCACTTGTCCATGCCGATCGCCAGATGAGCGGCCTGCCCGAGAAGATCCGTCAGCTCCTCGGCCGAGGCTTTCACACCCAGCGCGCGGATGCGCTCTTTCACCTCGACGAGCACCTCCTGGCGCTGCCGCAGCGCCAGCTCCAATTCCCGGCGCGGAATCGAGTCGGCGAGCGCCTCCCGCGCCTGCGCGCTCGTTCGCTCCGCCACCTCGCCCGGTCGCGGCTCCTCCCCGAACCCATTGGACGCGGTCAGGAAGATGCCGAGCACCAGGAAGGTCAGACAAGCTGCGTGGCTTCTTTTCATGGGCTCCTCCTCTCAGCATGCGAGATTTCGGTTGTTAGGGATCGTCTTCCTGCAGGTTGCGAGCTGAAATACTCCTTGTCCTCATCCGCCCCCGGACGGCCGCAAGATAGGTGCCATCTCTGTCGCTCCACCGCCACTGCATTGACGAGGAGTTGAAAATCATGTAGAATTTTCAGAAATACATTGACTTAAAGACATGGGCGTCTGTTCTGCAGTTGAAAGGCATGGCACGTCCTTCCTCAGGGGGAAAGCCGCGGTCGGGTCCGTCCATGGTGGAAAACGGGAACAGCGAGAGATGGGGCGCCTGACGGAGATCGGAGGAAGGCGATGGGTGATGAGGTGACCGGCCGCAGCGGCCGGCGGCGAGATCAACGGGGAGCAGGGCAGCCCCTCGGGGCCGGCGTGATCGCCATCGCAAATCCAGCCGCCTCGCGGAGCGGAAAAGATACTCCGCCTGAACGTGCGCGCCGCTCCCGCCACCCGAACGATGCGACTTGCCGCCCGGACCCGCCGGCCGACGCCTTGGCGGTCGCCGAGCAGCACATGCGATCGATAAGCGCGGACGTGCAGCTCGATCCACACGTGCGGCAGACGCTCGGCGGTGAGCAGGTGGTCTATGGGCAGCAGCACTACCGCGGGCTGACGATCTTTCCGCACTCGCTCGTGATCCAGGTCGCCGCGGACGGCGACCTGACGACGACTGGCGATCCACTCATCAGCGTCGGCGAGCTCGACGTCGTGCCCGAGCTGCGCGTTGAAGATGCCGTCGGTGCGGCATACCGGCATCTTCGCGCAGGGACTGCCGAGGACTGCCACACCCCCCACGAGCCGCGGTTCGGGACCGGCCGCTACCGCCCGCGGGTGCTGTCGGCGTTTCCCATGACAAGCCGGCCGACGGTCTTGAGCGCCGGGCCTTTCGACGCGCCGGTCCAGGCGAACCTCGTCGTCTGCCGCGGAACGGCGCAGCCCGCGCTCGCCTGGCTGGTTTCCCTCGTCGTCAAGCAGGTGGCCGACTTCACCCTGGCGATCCGAGCGTCGGGAGCTCGCGCCGGCGAAGTGCTCTATTGCGCCGCCGAAGCCGCGAGCGCGTGCAGCGCGAATGTCTACCTCTTCAGCCCCGACGAGCCGCCGGCCGTCAGGATCGACTTCCCGCGCCCGGTCACCGACTACCCTCCCGGCATCCGTCCGGCCACGCCCTTCCGCGACTGGCTCGACAGCGACCAGACAGCCGGCAACAACGTGAGGATGAAGTTTGGCAACAAGGATCGCTTCGTTCGGGCCGTGCCGGGACCCACCGGACTGCACTTCGCAACGCCTCCCAAATCCGACGACGAGAAGGTCGTCAATGCCTTCTTCCTCTGCAATTTCATGCATGACTTCCTCTCGCTCGTCGGCTTCGGCGAAGCTGATAGCAACTTTCAGCAGAAGAATTTCACGGGGGCCGGCAAGGGCGGAGACCGGCTGATCGTCAATGTGGTTTCAGTCGCGCAAGGCAATGCGAACATGCGCGCGCAGAACGACGGCGTGCCCGCGGAGCTGACGCTCGGGATGTGGAAAAACGACAATCCGGCGTCGGTCGCGAACCCGACAGCCCTGGACGCCGAAGTCGTCATCCACGAGTACGTCCATGGCGTGTCGCAGCGTCTCGTCGGGGGACCGCTGAAGAAATCGGCGCTCGTCGAGAAGCAGAGCCTCGCTCTGGGTGAAGCGTGGAGCGACTACTTCGCAATCACGATTCAGAACTACTACCGCAGCCCCAGGCCGCCGCGCTATACGTTCGCGGCATACGCCTCCAGGAAGGCGGGCGGCGTCCGTCCGCAGCCGTACGACGCCTTCACCGCCCATTTCGGCCAGCTCGGTACGCCGCCGTACCACGAGCAGCATGGCGCCGGCAGCATCTTTGCGGCGGCGCTGATCAAGATGCACGACGATCTGGTCGCGCTTCCCGGAGCCGCGCTCGGTCCGGAGACCGGCTGGCGTCTCGTCGTCGCCTCGCTCAAGAAGCTGAAGGCGAATCCGACGTTCCTCGAGGCGCGGGACGCCCTCCTGCAAAGCGTTGCCGGACTGTCCTCGCCCCATGCAGTGGCAATTGAGCGCGTGATTCGGACCGCGTTCGCCCGCTTCGGGATGGGTCGCAACGCGCGATGCAAAAATACGTCATTCAAGGATATTGCCGCCGATTTCTCGACGTGAGGAGGAATTCAATGCGAAAACCAATTGCCGCTGCGCTCCTCGTTCTCGCCTTCACCGCCAACGGTTACGCCGGCGATCTATTCACCTCGTCTACGACCTACTGGGAAAACGATAACTTCGGCGTCGGAAGGAAGAGCGACCGCTTTTACACCAACGGCGTACGCCTCTCGCTCCTGTTGGCCGACGGCCAAGTGCCTGCCCGGGCGCGAAAGTTTCGGGAACGATTCTGCAATCAAGGCTGGTGCGGGGAATCCCAGGCGATCGAGTCAGTGGGCTTGATGTTCGGGCAGAACTTCTACACGCCGGAGGTCATCACGATCGCGGCGCCACAGCCGCTGGACCGGCCGTGGGCCGGAACGCTCTACGTAGGCGCCTCCGAGAGCATCACCAACGCCGAGCGGACGTTCCAGCACACGTTCGAGGCACACCTGGGCATCCTCGGGCCGGGGGCCGGCGCGCAGCGGGTACAAAAGTTCGTGCACAATGATCTTGGTTTCAGCAATAACGATCCGCAGGGGTGGCACAACCAACTGGAGAATGAACCGATATTCGGCCTTCTGTACCAGCAGTCGCGGCGCGCCTTTCGCCACTCCGACGTCTTCGACGTGATCCCACAGTTCGGTGGGATGTTGGGAACGCCGCAGACGTACGCGAACCTTGGCGGCGTGGTGCGCCTCGGGCGCCACATCAGCGGCCTTCCGGTCGGGTTGATTCCCGGGACGGCGGACGCGGGAGACCCACCGCACAAATGGGAATTCTACGTGTTCGTCGGCGGCGACGCGCGCTGGGTGCCGTTCAATGCGACTCTCGATGGCGGCTTGTTCCGCAACGGTCCAAAGGCAAACGGACCGAAACGCTTCATCACCGATCTCCGCGGCGGCGCCTCGGTGCGTTACAAGCGGCTCCGCCTCACCTACTCCGTGGCCGAGCGCTCGGCCGAGCTCGAAGTGCCACCCGGCCATCTCGAGAAGCAGCGATTCGGCTCGGTCGCGTTCACGATGGAGCCATTCAGCGAGTACCAGTGACCCAGGAGAACCTGCGCCCACGTTCCGCTCCGGTAGAGGCGCCGGAACCGAGGCGATGCGGGACCTGGGAGACTGGCTCGAGGCATAGCTTCGTTCGGCGCCCAAAAAGTGTCGCGACCAGAGAAGTGCTCGCTGCACTTTGGGAATTTCACCGCCTCGGTCGACCTCAAAGTGCCGCTACCCAAGACCTTCACGCTCCGCGCCGCCGAGGGAATGCCACGTTCCCTCTTCATTTCGTTGCATTTTACCCATGAAGTGCACCGCAATGAATTCAACATGGAGCGAAAGAGGTCTGTCAGGTTTCATTCTTGCTCCTTCTCCGATAAGCTCTTTGCCTTAGTGCCGCGACTTCACCCCAGTTCCATTCATTCTGCCCGTTGAGTGCACCGTCACAACATCGGAATGACTCGAATGCTCGGAGAATAGCTCCAGAGTGGGGCGTAGCAGGTGCTTCTCGCACGAAGATGACTCGCGAACGCTTGTAAGTGCACGCAAGAAAGCGGCTGTTCGCGCCACTTTTATCTCTTAACGACCGGAGACAAGGAGGGAATGCACCGATTCAAGCCTTCTGCGGGCAAAGAAGCGCTCTGGAGGAAGGAGAAGAGAAGACAGTGTCCCAATCTGGAGCCAGATTGTTTCCTCAAACAGGAGAGTTGACGCGAATTGGATGCATGTCGCGTCACTTTAACGGCTCTCCCAAAGTCAGGGCCCCCGGACCGAAGAGGCAAGGCGCCGTCCTGAGCCCTCTTCCATCGATGTCCTCCAAGGAGGACGTTCCAAGCCCTTCTCCTTCGACAACTCCTTGAGAATCAATGACTTCTTCCCTGGCACCAGGTTTGCGCTTGGGGAGAGCCGGGAGACTTCAACAAGGAGAAACCGATGAGAAGCAACCTGTTCGCTACCACCGCCGTTCTGGTCCTCGCCTTCACCACCGCCGCGCAGGCGCAGCACCCGGACAGCTACCCCTCGGACCGCGATGACGTCCGCTATCAGGATCGTTACGACCAGGATCGTTACGACAACCGCGATCGCGGCGACTCCCGGAGCGAGCGCGTGGCGGTGATTGCCCACGAGATCGAAAACACGGCCGCCGCAATACACCGGGAGTACGAGCGCAACAACCGCCGGCCCAACCGCAACGAGGCGCGGGTGGCGGCCGCCCTGCACGAGTTGCACGAGCAGGCGGACCGGTTCCATCGCCAGGTGGAGAGCTACCGCCGCGACCCGCGGCACGCCGCCCGCGGCTATGACGGCCTGCTCAGGGCCTTCGATCAAGCGGCCTACTCGCTGGAGACCATCCGGCAGCGCCCCTACGTCGACCGGGGAATGGACCGGATCTGGAGTCTGATGTCGGAGTTGGAACGCTACTATGGCCGCCGGGACCACCAAGGACGGGGCTACGGCTCTCGCAACCGCTACCGCTACGACGGTGACCGCCACTGAGCTGTAACCAGGCGGAGGGCCGCGAGGCTCTTCGCCTTCCCATCGCAATACGTTTCGAGAAGGCGACTCTTCCGGCATGATAGAAGAACCCTCACGCCCCTGACCGGCATGAGGCGAAACCTCCCCAGCCCCGATGATCGTTCATCTCCTCGACGGCACCTACGAGCTCTTCCGCCATTTCTACGGCCAGCGCCGTTTCAACCAGGGCAAGGACAAGCCCTTCGGGGCCGTGGCCGGCGTGCTGCACACGGTGTTGGAAATGATCGAGACGGGGGCGACACACCTCGGCGTGGCGACCGACCACGTCATCGAGTCCTTCCGCAACCGTCTCTGGCCCGGCTACAAGACGGCGGCGGGCGTCGAGCGCGCGCTCCTCGCGCAGTTCCAGCCGCTGGAAGAGGCCCTCACCGCCATGGGCGTCGCCGTCTGGCCCATGATCGAGCTGGAGGCGGACGATGCGCTCGCCTCCGCCGCCCGCATCGCCGACGACGACGAAAGCGTGCAGAAAGTTTGCATCTGGACACCCGACAAGGACCTGGCGCAGTGCGTCCGCGGCGACCGGGTGGTGCAGGTCGACCGCCGCGGCAAGAAGATCCTCACGGCCGACGGAGTCCGCGAGAAGTTCGGAGTCGACCCCCTCTTGATCCCCGACTTCCTCGCCCTCGTCGGCGACGCCGCGGACGGCTATCCGGGCATTTCCGGGATCGGCCGCAGCACGGCGGCCCGGCTCCTCAACCGCTACGGCATCCTCGAGAGCTTTCCTCCCGAGGTCTTACGGGGGGAGAATCGCGACCTGGCGCTGCGATTCAAGGACCTGGCGACACTCAGGACCGATGCGCCCCTCTTCCGCGACGCCGGCGAGCTGCGTTGGCGCGGCCCCACCTCCGCGTTCGCCGCGTATGCGGAGCGCCTCGGAGACGCTCACCTGCCGCAGCGCTGCCTTCGCGCACCCGTTGCTTAGGGCCCTCCGCCTCAGCTGCCGGGGTGCCTGGCAGAAAAGTTGCTGCTCGGGGAGGCATGGCGACTCCGGCGGAGCGCAAGGCGGCGGAACGGCTGGAAAGGCGCGAGTCCGTCCAGTTCGCCCTCGACCAGGCCGGAGGCGGCGAAGAGCCCGCGGCGCCGCCCCGCGCGCAGATGGAGCGGCGCGACCGCGCCTGGCTCGTCGGCTGGCTGGCGGTCCTCGGCGCCGCCGCGGCGGTTTCCTTTCTCGCCGGGCGGCAGTGGCTGCCGCCGGGGCCAGCCGGGTCAACCGACCGGGATTTCCTCCTGCGCGTGGCGCGCGGGGTGATGCTCGCCGCCGGGATCCTGGCGGCCCAGCGCCTGATCTCCCTGCTGCTCATCGCCCGCCTCCGCGACCCGGTCTCGCGCTACAACCTCCATCGCGTCGCCGACCTCCTCGCCGCGCTGGCTGCGGCCTTCGTCGCCGTCACGGTCCTGTTCCGCAACTGGTACGGGGCGGCCGTCTCGCTCGGGCTTCTCTCGCTCATTCTCGGTTTCGCCCTGCAGACGCCCATCACCAGTCTCCTCGCCTGGGTGTACATCCTGTTCCGCCGTCCCTACCGGGTCGGCGACCGCATCCGCATCGGCGAGGCGACCGGCGACGTCATCGACGTCAGCTACCTCGATACGACGCTCTGGGAGTTCGGCGGCGAGTACCTGTCGACCGACCATCCCAGCGGCCGGCTGATCAAGTTCCCGAACGGCCACGTGCTGACGACCACGGTGTACAACTACTCATGGCCGCTTTTCCCTTACATCTGGAACGAGGTGAAGCTCCATATCGCCTACGACAGCGACCTCGAGTGGGTGGCGCAGGTGATGAAGGAGGTCGCCGAGGAGACGCTGGGCGAGCAGATGATGAGCCGGGTGCGCACCTACCGCGAGCTGCTCGCCAAGACGCCGGTCGACCACCTCGAGGTCCGCGAGCAGCCGGCGGTGTTCTTCCGCGTCAGCGAGAACACCTGGCTCGAAGCGATCGTGCGCTACCTCGTCGAGCCCAAGCAGGCCGGCCGGGTCAAGACCCGGTTGATCCAGGAGCTCCTCCGTCGCCTCAATGCCGAGCCCGAGCGCGTCATGTTCCCGAAGAGCAACATGCGCTAGCCGGACGCGACGATCCCGAAAAGGACGATCCCGAAAAGAGAGTCAGAACGGTCCCGAGCAGCTCGGCTATGCGATGAACCTCCGGCTGGTTCCGGGGCTATGATCGGCGCGTGGGCCGCCTCGCTCGCCTGTCCGGTCTCCTCGCGCTAGGGCTGGCCCTGGTTTCGGCCGGGGCTCCTCTGGACGGCGGCGCGCTCTCCGAGGACCGGCGGGTGGCCTGGTTGCGGGACGAGGCTGTCGCGCTGCGCTCGATCGAGCCCGGTGACGGAGACTTCTCGGATCTCGAGCCGCTGCGCTCCCTCCTCGCCAGCAAACGGATCGTCGTCCTGGGCGAGGCCAGCCACGGCGACGGTACCGCTTTCCTGGCCAAGAGCCGCCTCGTCCACTTCCTGCATCGAGAGCCTCGGCTTCGACGTGCTCGCCTTCGAGAGCGGCTTCTACGATTGCTGGAAGGCCTGGCAGCGTATCGAGGCCGGCGACGACCCGGCGACGGCGTTCCGCCAGGCCGTCTTCCCCATCTGGACGCGGAGCGCCCAGCTCCAACCCCTCATCGCCTATTTCGCGGCGGCGGCCCGCTCGCAGCGGCCCCTGGAGTCTCGCCGGGATCGATCCCCAGTTCACCGGCGAGATGTCCCAGCGCTTCCTGCTCGGCGACCTGGTGAAGGTGGCCGCGGCCGCGGGACTGCCGGGCGACGAGTGGGCCGCCCGGGTCTCCGCGCCGCTGGCCAACCTCGTCGAGGGCCGCTACGCAGCTCGGAGAGATGCCGACGGCGGCGGCCCGGGCCGAGCTCCTCAAGGCGCTCGACGAGCTGACCAAGCGCTTGCGCGAAGCGGGTGGCAACGTACCCGAGCCGGGCTTCTGGCTGCGCTTCGCGGAAGGCACCCGGCAGCTCGGGACGTCGTCGTGGTCCACCGATTGGAAGCGGCCGCTGCTGGAAGACCCGGAAGGATTCGCGGTCAGGGATCGCCTCATGGGAGAGCACCTGGCGTGGCTGGCCAAGCATCGCTTCGCCGGCCGCAAGATCGTGGTCTGGGCAGCCAGCTTCCATGCCGCCCGGGAGGTCGACGAGATCGACGTCCCGTCGCAGGTCCACATGCGGCTCTTCCGGACCTTTCAGCCGATGGGCGCGGTGGCCCGAGGCGAGCTCGGAGAGCAGATGTACACCGTCGCGACGCTCGCCTATCAGGGCCGATACGCCACGGTGGGCAACCGGCCGATCGAACTTCTGGCAGCCGAGCGCCGGCTCCCTGGAGGACCTCTTCCACCGCACCGGCCTGCCGCACGCCTTCCTCGACCTCAGCCGGTCCGGCCGCCTGCCCGGATGGCTGCGCGAGCCCCTGGTCGCGCGTCCGATGGGGTACAAGGAGATGCGGGCCCCATGGGGGCGGGTGTTCGACGCCGTCCTCTTCTTCGACCGGATGGCGCCCAGCGAGAAGCCCTAGCCGAGGCCCTCGACGAGGTTAAGGGTGGACTTCGTACCGTACGAGTACGCTGTCCGAACCATGAGGCCCCGCCGCCTCCGGCGCACTCCGCGAAACATGGGACGCCTATCGTATACTCGAAACCATGGCCGAGCCCGCGAAGAGAAGCCCGAACGGCGAAAGCCACCTGGACGACGAATCCTCCGGCACCGTCCTGCTCCAGCGCTGGATCGAACGCCCCGGCGGCCGTATGGAGCTCCTGGAGATCCCTTTGACTCCTGCGGACTTTCTCAATCCGCAGCTCGAGGACACCAGGGTCCAAGGCCGACCTCATGGCCGTGTTCGCCACGATCTCGTCGATCTTCTGGGACGCCTACGAAAAACCTTCCTCGGTGAGCGTTACCTCTTCCTCAACCGCTCCACCAACCCCCGCAACGCCCCCTGCGTCTCCTCGCTGAACCACATGTCCACCAGACCGGCCAGCTCCGCCTCGTTGCCTTCCGCGAAGAGGGAGGCGAGGCCGGCGCGAGCGAGCCGGCGGGTGGCCGCCATGGCTTCCGGCGGCAACGCGAGGAGCGAGCGGCACCACTCGACGGCCCGCTCCACCACGCGCTCCGGCGGCGCCAGCTCGTCGACCAGGCCGATGCGGAGGGCTTCCGCCGGCGGAAACAGATGACTGCCGACGCAGAGCCGCTCCGCCTGCCGCGAGCCCACCACTCGCCGCAACGCCCAATAAAGCGACGGCGGCATCGGGATCCCCACCTGCACCTCGTTGAAGCCGATCTTGAAGTCGCCTTCCACCATGATCCGGGCGTCGCAGAAGATCGCCAGCACGGCGCCGCCGGCCGGGCTGTGGCCGGTGATGGCCGCCGCGATGGGGATACGCGAGGCGCCGAGGGCGTGCAGCAGCGCGTAGAAGTCGTGCCAGACGGCGAGCATCGCCGGCCGGTCTAGGGTGATGAGGTGCGGCACGTCGAGGCCTCCGGAGAACATCCCGGGAGCGCCCGAGAGGACCAGCGCGCGGGCTCCCGCGCCGGGAGCGGCCTCGACGGCGACCCGCAGAGCGGCGATCAGCTCCGGGGAGAGGGCGTTGGCCGGCGGGCGGTCGAGCCGCAGCTCACGGACGGCTCCGTGGTCGATGGTCTGGATCATGGCCGGAAGTGCCTCCTCGGGGTAAAATATCAGGGTCCCGGCCAGTCTGGAGCACGAGACCTACCCTCTGTAAAACGTCGAGGCCGGCTTCGTCACCGACCGCCTGATGCATCTGCTGCGGGGCCTGCTGTAGCGGCGCTGACCTGAGGCTCCCTCACCTCCCCTGGTCCTCCTCTCCCACCGCACTTTCCCCGCACGGAGGGCGGCAGGGGTCGGGCTCGAGGTGGAGGTGCTCGTCTACCGCAAAGAGGGTAGACCGGAATCTCGTCATCCTACCCCGCCCCGTGCTAGACTACATCTAAGCGAATTCACATTGAATATCATGTGCGAATCGGCCCGGCAATAGAAATATAACCATAAAGCAATGGAGGTAATGTTATGGCTGACGATACCCTGGCCCCCATATCCAGAGCTGTAGAAGCGCGGCGCGCGTTTAAACAACCGTCAAAGCCAGATCTAAAGGTATGCGAGAAAAACCGTTGGACCCTGAAGGACATCCACTGTTGGAATGGTAACACCTATAGCGCGGACTGTGGCTTTGTCGGGTCTCAAAACATTCCTATAGCCGCAGAGACGGGGCTGGGCAATTGGGATTTTATCGTTGCCCTCTGTAAGCTGGAAAGTGTAGAGGGTGATTTTGGGGTCGAGCATGGATCTACCTCATCCTTCTACTATGGGCTGCCGTTCTCATGTAAGGTCACTGCCTATCTCCATCTCATGAAGCTGGGCCGGCGTGATGACGCCAAGATCGTGCGCAGATCTATCCTGTCTCATCTGGCCTGGGACGCGCTCTCGGCCATACCCGCATCCAGGATGAGAGATACTCTATTCCTCCCTGAAGCAAAGTTCCAAACCACAACCAAAGCCAAAGATACATGGCTATGCGTAGCCGTTGCGGGCATGCGCAACACTCCGGTGGAGCGGGGACAGTTTACGAGTCAAAATAGCCATTCTATCGTCCTGGCCAAGGCAATCGATGATCCCGGCGACAAGGGCCTGACTAATAATGAGCAAGAGTTACTGCGTCGTACCGTCCAGGGTGACGTAGCTGCGGCCCGCGAGGTATCAACATGGATGTACGGTACGATCGACTCCAGCACCAAGCAATGGCAGTTCCATATCACACGGACTGCTCGAGGTGTTGAGTGCAACAACGCGGGCCTGCAATGGCCCAACCCCATGAAGCCGTGCATCTCAGCCTGTGTCGTCACCACTGACGGCCATTGGCAAGCGATGCAGACATCCCGCAGGGTCCGCGGTTGGGCAGAGGGCTACAGTGTAAGGGTTGATAATGGTATGATGATCGCCGAATCCCAAGTTGGCAATAAGTTGGTCAACGTCTCTATGCCCACGCTAACCTCTATGGGCGGTGAAGTGCTGTGGAGGGTAGATGTTGTTGGCAGGGAGGTAACGTTCAAAGCAGGATAGCAGGGCAAACTGCAATGGCGGTCGAGGCGCAGCTCACGGACTTGCCCGTGATCGATGACCTGGATCATGGTTGGAAAGGGCCTCCGCGCGGTAAAAGATATCAGGGTCCCGGCCAGTCTAGAGAAGCGATTGGGAAGACCGGAAGCTCAAGGAATTTCGCCACCGGCTCGCCACGCTGGAGGTTGACAAGGAGCGCGACCAGATCGGCAAGCGCGAGCGCCTGCTGGAGAGAAATCGCGTGGTTTACCGGTTCCTGGAGATCAAGAAGGCGGTCATCCCCCCACCCTGCGGACCCTCATGAGCAGAAGCTGCCTCAAAAAGTGAATAGGAACGCCTAGTTGAGGCGCAAAGATCTTCGAGGCTCTCTCTACAATTGGGTCAAACGCCTTCTCGGAAACTAAGCTGAGTTCTCGAATAATGCTCATGATGTAATCATACACGCTACACTAATTCTATTCTTTCGCCCCCGCCTTGCGCATCACCCGCGCTACCTCCTCCTGCTCGGACTGGATCGCCCACTCGAGCGCCGTCTGATTCGCCTCTTGATCGCGGGCCTCCAGATCCGCGCCATGCTGGATGAGCAGGCGGGCCACCTCGGCGGCGCCGTTCTTCGCCGCCTCGATGAGCGGCGTCGAGGCCTGGCGGTTGCGGGCGTTGACGTCCGCTCCGGCGGCGATCAGCCGGCGGGCGATCACCGGGTCCCGGGTCAGCATCAGCGGCGTATTGCTCTCCGAGTCCCGGGAGTTGACGTCGGTGCCGTCGTCCAGCCCCGTCTCGACGGCTGCTACATCGCCGCTGCGGGCGGCTTCGAGGAACGCCGTCTCGCGGGCCTCCTCCCGCTCGGCCCGCACCGAAGGCTCGCGGAGGAACAGGGCCATGAAAAGGAAAAAATGCGACGCCAGCAGCACGGCGATGCCCGCCCCGATGTTCTGCCCGACGTTGCCCTTGAAGCGCTTCCTGGCCGCCTCGACGCCGCCGCGGACGATCGTGATTCCCTCGCCTCCCTTGCTGAAGCCTTGGACGAGCCCGCCCTTCTCCGCCGAGTAGAAGCCGAGAGCGCAGACCTCCTCGCCGTCCTTGACCACCTTCTCCTTCAGCGTGTGCAGGTCAGGATCCAGCACGAAATCGTCGCCGGCCATGCGCCAGTCCTTGCGGATGTAGCCGTCGTCGTCCGTGAACAGGTCCTTGACCTCGGAGAAGACGCGGGTGAAGCCGGCCTTCTCGAAGGGGGTCGAGCGCAGGTACGACTCGGCGTTGTTCCACGCCTCGGCTTCCCGCAGGTGCACTTCCGCGAAGTCTTCGAGCGTCGGGAAGCCGAGGATGCGGAGGTTGCCGGCGGGAGACTGGACGACGCAGGGAGTCAGCAGAAAGCCCGCGAAGTCCTTGGCGGTGCTCGTCTGATTGCGCGTGGTGCTCTCGTGGGAAATCTCGTAGTCGTAGATGGCGCAGGGAATGCGGCTGAAGGGGGACTCGACCGGCGCGCCCAGGGCCATGATGGTGCCGACGGCGGCCACCTGCCGGCCATCCTCGAAGGCGGCGCCGGACAGGGCCTGCTCCAGCCGCGCACGGTTCTTCCGCGCCCGCAAGGCGTTCTGGAACGCGCCGATCGACAGCAGCAGGAAGAACCCGCCGGCGACGGCGCCGATGCGGTCAGCCGGCGGCGTCACCCGGCCGTGGAGAGCGAAGTAGTAGAGGCCGATCAGCACCGCCAACTGCAGCAGCCACAGCAGGCAACCTTTCTTCACGGCGCGCCCTCCCGGTAGACCGTCGGAGAGAGAGCCTAGCATGAGGGTTCTGCAGACCCAGGGCTCCGTCGAGTTCCTGAGCGGGCCCGTGCGGTATCATGCTTGTCGTTCATGCTATTCCGGAAGACGCTGTCCTGCGTCTCAAAGGGTGAAGCCCAGGCGGATCACGAGACATGAAAGCGCTGTTCACGGTCGTATTGTTGTTTCTGATCGTTCTCGCCCTTGTGGTAGCACCGGGCATCGGCATCGGCTTCTTGCTGTATTGGATCCTCCCTGCCATCGAGCTCGGCACCGGTATCCTCATCGGCGTCGTGGGGACGGGGTTCTCCCTGCTGTTCGTGGCACGGTTGTTGGCTGCGGCCGAGGACGAGGACGAGACAACCGTGCCGGAGATCGTCTTAACTCCAGTCCTCCGAGGCCATCGAGGCTCGCGGCGGAAGAAGGCCTCCCGATGAGGGGTCAGGCATGAGGAAGGCGGGATTCATCTCGATTTCCCTGGAGCGATACGTCGAGCTTTACCTCCGGGACAATTGCGCCCGCGAGCTCAGAAGTCGTCTAGGGTGGAGATTCAGCGCCTTTGGGGTCAATAGGAGGTGAAGCCGATGCAGCTCGAGCCATGGCGTTCGTCGATCCTGATTCTCTCTCTCCTTGCCGGGGCCGGCTGTGCGAAGCCGGCCCCCCAGGAAGCCCGCACGGATGAACCCTCCTTCGTAAACCGGGTGTGGACGGTCGCCGAGTCCGAAAGCGTCGCGAAAAGAACGCTGTATGTCTTCCTTTCCGAAGGCACGCTGGTGATCGCTTCACCTCACGGCAAGCCGATGCTGGGCTCCTGGCGGCATGAAGGAGAGGGGCTGGTGATGGTCGAGGAGTCGATCGCCTATCCCGTCGACATCCTCCACCTCGACGAAAAGGAATTCAGGATCCGCAGCAACAACCCCGGCAGTCCCGTCGAGATCCGATTGATCCGGGCGGATGCGAGCCCGGCTCCGTAGCGGCAGGGAAATCGGGTGGTTCATTCGGCTGGTGACCGCGGACGGATCTGCCCTTCGAAGCCTCACCCCCGGCCCCCTCTCCGTAACCGGAGAGGGGGAAAACAGCAAGAACGACAAAGGTGTTTCTCCCCCTCTCCCGTCAGGGAGAGGGGGGCCGGGGGGTGAGGCTTCGAAGGGCAGGACCGGGGCAGTCCACGAGCAAACTGAACCATTCCAAAGCTCATATGCTTGCCAGATGTTGGCTAACGGAGCAGTCGACCCGTCTCGGCTCGAAACCCACGTCCGCGCGCTGGTGGGTTTCGCTCCCCGCGATGAGACCCATCCGGAGAACCTGGACCGGGCGGCGGCCTATATCCGCGGCGAGCCTCCGGGAGGCGGGTGGCAAGGTGGAGGACCAGGCGTTCCAAGTCAGACGCATCACCTACCGCAACGTCCTCGCGCACTTCGGGCCCGCAACTCGCGAGAGGATCGTCGTCGGGGCGCACTACGACGCCGCCGGTCCGTTCCCGGGCGCGGACGACAACGCCAGCGGCGTCGCGGCGCTGATCGAGCTCGCCCGCCTGCTCGGCGAGACTCCTCCGTCCATCCATGCGGAGCTCGTCGCCTACACCCTGGAGGAGCCGCCCCACTTCACCAGTCCGGCCATGGGGAGCGCCGTCCATGCGAGGTCGCTCAAGGCGCGCGGCATCGCCGTGCGAGCCATGATCGCCCTCGAGATGCTCGGCTACTTCACCGACGCGCCCGGAAGCCAAGCATACCCGCTGCCCATCTTCAAGCTGTTCTACCCGTCGCGAGGCAACTTCATCGGCGTCGTCGGCAAGCTCGGGCAAGGCGCGCTCGTACGCCGGGTTGCGAAAGCCATGCGGCGCGCTGCCCCGCTGCCGGTCCACTCAATCAGCGCCCCGACATCCCTGCAAGGCGTCGACTTCTCCGACCACCGCAGCTACTGGAAAGTCGGGTATGAGGCCGTGATGATCACCGACACCGCGTTCTACCGGAATCCCAACTACCACACGGAATTCGACACGCCGGAGACCCTCGACTACGGGCGCATGGCGAGGGTGGTGGAGGGAGTCCGGGCGGCGGTGGTTGCGGAGGCGGGCGCCTGACCCTATTCGCCGCTTGCCTTCTCGGCGGCACCTAGCCGCCGGATGGCTTGCCAAACACGTTCTTGAAAATCCCCTTCAGAAGATCCAGAAAGGATTTCGCCAGGAAACCCAACAGAAAACCCCAGAATCCTATGGAAGTGTCGGAGACGTATACCAGCTTCTCCGGCCACGGGTAGAGGTAGAGCACCAGCCCCATCACGGAGCCTAGGAGCGGCCGGACAGCGAAAAACGCAATCATGGACTCCTGGAACTTGTCCGCGGGTTTGGGTTCCGGATACTTCCAGCCGTTGCTGAGCTCCCAGCCGTTCGCCCTGCGGTCGAGAGCCGACAGCAGTGCCGCGACACCGCTGCCCAGAGTCCCCGTAGCGATGGCCAGCGCCAGTCGCAGCCCCGTGGGGTCGAGAAGACCCGGACCCCACAAGACCAGAAAAGCGGAAACGCCGAGGAACAGCACGACAACGACCACGAGATACAGCACCAGCCGCTTGGCGGCTCTGTTGAGCTTGGGCCCCTCGGCCTTGAAGCGGGCCTCCAGCTCCTCACTCCGCTCCTTGTCCAGCTCGGGCTCGAGCTTCTTCAGGAGGTCCACCAGATCTCGGAAAGCCTTGGCCAAGGTCCGTTCATCCATGCGAGTCCCCTCCTGAAGCGGCGTAGGCGCGCTCACGCCGGCAGGTGCTTGTCGATCCAGCCCTTGATGTCCGCCATCACCGCTTCCTTGCCGAAGTCGTTGAGGAGGTCGTGGAAGTGCCCCTCGTACAGCTTGAGGGTCTTGTCCTTGGAACCGGCCGTATCGTAGAAAAACTGGCTGCCGCTCGGTTTCGTAGCCTTGTCGGCCGTGCCGTGAAGGATGAACACCGGCAGCGTGATCAGCGGGAACTCCTTGGTGAGCCGCTCGTCGGCGCGGACCAGCGCCGCGACGGTCTTCGCCGGTTGAACCTCGTTGGCGATGAGCGGATCGGCGTTCAATGCCTGCACGGCCTTCGGATCACGTGAGAAGTCCCTGTTCTTGAGCTTCAGCGCGGGCAAACGCGGCGCGATGTAGCTCAGCCCCTTGATGATGGCGAGCGCGAAACCGGGCGCCGGCACCTGGTAGGCGAAACTCTCGCAAATGAGCCCGGCGAGCTCGGCCTGGTGCTCCAGCGTGTAGGTACAGGACACGACACCGCCGGCGCTGTGACCGAGCAGGAAAACGGGCAGACCCGGTTGCCGCGATTTCGCGAGCTTCACGACCCCCGCCACGTCGCTGACATAGTCCGCGACGTGCTCGACGTAGAAACGCTCGCCGTCCGACTTCCCGCGGCCGCGCAAATCCAGCGCGTATACGGCGAGACCACCGGCCACGAGCTGCTCGGCGGTCCACAAATACTGGCCGCCGTGAGAATTGACGCCATGGCAGATGACGACCACGGCGCGCGGCTTCGACGCCGGCCGCCACGACCGCACGAAAATCTTGACTCCCCCTACTCCTTCGATGCTCTCTTCCTTCACTCCACCCTCACTGTCCAGAGCCATCGCAGTCTCCTCCTGGAACCGGCCTGCGCTTGGTCGAAGGCCGGGGGCAAACCTCGTAAGCACGGCTAAACTACTGCCTATCGTAGGAAATCCTGGCGAAGAGCGCCAGTCGGTTGGCCCAGGGTTGGCGGTGGTCACTTCTCGCTGGCGGCTCTTTCATGGCTGCAACGGTCCCGCTCACGCTTCTCCTGCAGAGGTTCTTCCCAACCGCTCAAGCACTCCCCGAGTTTCTTCAGCGCCTCCCGGCGGTCACACTTCTATCGTTCCTCTTGATGTCCTCGCTCGTCGCCGGCGTCTCCGAAGAAGCTGCTTTCCGCGGCTATCTACAGGCTCCTGTCGAGCGCCGCTATGGGCCCGTACTCGCGATCCTGCTCACTACCACGGCTTTCGTCCTTCTCCACGTCCCTGGCCGCGCTGGCATCTCACCAGTCGATCTTTTCTTGGTCGCGCTCGCCAGCCTCAACTACGGGATCCTCGCTCACCTTACCCAATCGATTCTTCCCGGTTTGGTTTTACATGTAAGCGGGGACACTGCCGCGTTTGCCGTGCTCTGGTGGTTCCATGCCCCAATCGGCCCGCGTGACTTCCATCCTGTCGCGCTAGCTGAAGCTCTGAGAGAGCCACTCTTCCTCACCAACTGCGTTGAATTCGCGGTCCTTATCGCTCTTTCACTTTGGGCGTTCCGCAAGTTGGCCAAGCAAAGCACGCGGCACGTTGGCGACCCAAACAGGTGCAAACAGGTGCCTGCCAAATAGACAAGTGCTCGCCGTGAGAAACAGGTGCCTGCCGAATAGACAACGCTTCCCGTTCTCGGCCGCCCGGGCCAGGGCCTGCACCACCGGGGAGTCGCCGCTGGTGCGGTAGAGGAACAAGCGCGGTTCTCGCCACAACCGCGGCCACGTGGTCCCGCTGGCGTGCGCCTCGGGCGTCCCGATCCCGGCGCTGCGGGGTCGCTCGCGTGCGCTTCCGCTGGACATCGCGAGCCGTCGTGATTAGGCTGCTCCATGTTCACGGAGGGATGAACGATGAGCACCGCCGATGCCGACCTTCTGAAGGCCGCCTCCGCCGGCGATCTCGCCGTCGTCTCTCGCGCCCTTGACGGCGGCGCCAACGTGAACGCCAAGGACGAGTACAACAACACCTCGCTCAACTGGGCAGCACTCTTGGGTCACGCGGAGGTTGCGAAACGACTGCTCGAGGCCGGCGCCGACGTCGAAAACAAGGGAAGCGGCGGCGGCCTCACCCCGCTGGCCAACGCGGCGAGCCGCCGCCATTTCGACGTCGTGCAGCTTCTCCTGGATCGCGGCGCCCGCGTCACCGACGACCTGCTTTCGATCGTCCAGACCAAGGTGAACATCCTCGAGGAAAACGCCGAGGGCGGAATGGTCACCGCGGAGGGAGTCGAGGCCTGGAAGCAGACGCTGGAGCTCTTCGTCACCCAGAGGCTGAAGCAAGACCTTCCCGACATCGTGCCTCACCTCTCCTCGAGTGACGTGGAACGGCGCAAGGACGCCGCCGCGCGCGTGGCGGAAGCGGCCCGACGGAGTCTCGACGTCGCGGTGGCCGTCTCTGCGCTTCCCGCCCTCCTCTCCGACGCCGACGCCGACATCCGGGCTCAGGCCGGCAGCGTCCTCGCCTGTTACGGGGCCGGCGTCGGCGACTGGCCGGCCGTGCACCAGATCCTCGCCTCCGGCGACGTGCGGGTGCGTGTGGCCGCGGCCGAGGCGCTCATCCGGGTCGACGCCGCCGACACGTCGCTGGTCCGCTCCCTGGGAACGCTGCTGCAGGATGGCGAGCCCGAGGTGCGCAAGACGGCCGCCATCGCGGTGGCGACGCTGCCACGAAAAGGGGTCGACGCTACGTCCCTGGTGCCTCGCATGATCGAGCTTCTGACCGACGCCGAGCCCGCCGTCCGCCGCAGCGCGGCGTTCGCATTCTCGCTCTGGAGCAAGCACGGACAGCGCGACTACTGTTCGCCGGCCTTGGCGGCCCTCCGTTCCGTGGCCGAGAAGGACGAGAGCGACGCCGTGCGGCAGTTCGCGGCGCAGGTGGTTACCGCCGAAGACGCGAGATGAGCGCGATGAACAAGAAGGTCGAGCTGCCGGCCTCCTCGACTTCTCCGGTGTCGCTCGGAGGAGGAACCGCGACACCGGCAGGAGGCTCAGTATGAACAGGGGTTACCGTCACGCGGCCTCACCCCAACTGCCGGGATCTTCTCTTAGAGCTTCCCCCGAATCGCGCTCACGAAGCCGAGAAGGTCATCCAGATGATTCCTGACGATCTGCTCTACGATCGCGCCGTTGATCTTCTCATAGCCGTGGACGACGATGTTCCGGAACCCCACCATGGCGCTCAGTGAGATCGCGAGCTCCGGCGGCACCCAGCCGTAGCGCTCGAGGAGCTCGAAGAGCTCGCGGTTCGTGCGAGGCTCACCCAGGCGTTCGTCGGTGACGATATGAGCCGCGACGTCGAGGGCTGCTTGGATAGCGATGTGGAGCGTATAGGCGACGAAACGAAGCTCCCGGACATCGCGCTGGATCTCGTCTGGACGGGCAAGGATCTGCAGCTCGCGAACGCTCGTTTCGATGAGCGCCAGCTTCTTCGCGACGAGATCTCGATCGGTCACCGCAGTCCCTCTCCTGTCCTCCGATACAGTTTCAGATAGGGCTCCAGATCCCAGAATTCGAAGCGTGACCTCACCTCGAAGCGGACGCGCTTGGAACGCTCCCGGTCGACCAGCAGCTTGCCGTCTCGAAGCACACGGATGACGAGGTCCACGGGCGCGCGGTTGAGGACGACCACCTGGACGGCGCGTTGGAGGAGGTCTTCCAGGTCTCCTTCCAAAGCAAGACCAAGCCCCTTCAGTGTCGCGGGGGGCTCCTCGGAGTAGAGGATGCCCACATCTACGTCGCTGCCCGGCCTCGGCGTGCCCCGGGCTACGCTGCCGAAGAGATAGGCTGCGGCGATCCCCTCCCGCTCGGCATTCGCCGCCAGGAACTCGCGGAGCTGCGATTCGATCTCGGCAGGGTCCATAGACCGGGATTATAGAGACGGGGTGACCAGGTGCGCGATCGAGTTGGCGTAGTACCGCAACACGTTCATCTCCTCGGGTTTTGCGGTATAGAGACCGTCTTTCTCTTCCACCAGGTGACGGAGGGTGAGCATGCGCAGGCCGGCGACGATGGCGTAGTCCTGGTCCCGCCGCGGGATGTAGACGTGGGCGCCGGCGGCCTCCAGAGCGGTGATCAGGCGGTGCGCCCGGGCCTTGAGATCCAGCTCGGAGAGCGGCTCTCCGGCCTGGATCAGGACGGTCGCCACCAACGGCACCGGCAGCACAGGGATCACCTCGCCGATGGCCGCCATCAACTCGGCGCCGAGGAGCCCGAGGTGCGACGAGCGTTCCTCACGGGAAAGCGGACGCAGGTCGAGCCCTCGTTCGCCGAGGTACCGGCGCATCGAGATCGGGCTGCCGAAGTTCACGCAGGCGTAGCCGAACCGGTGCCAGCGGCTGCGCAGCGCCAGGCCGATGTTGCGGAGCACGAAGCGCAGGGTCGTGGCAAGCGCGAAGAGCGGACCCTGTCGTTGCCTCTCCGGCTCCAGGTCCAACAGCAGACTGCGGTCCTCCAGCACCCGGTCGTAGTTGATCCCCACCGGAATGAAGACGAGGTCGCGCTCGCCCAGGCGGGGATCGAAGGACCGCAGCATGTAATCGAGGATGCCGAGCTTCGGCGGCCGCAGCCGGCCGTCGCGGGTGAGCCCGCCCTCGGGGTAGACGGCCTGGGGTACGCCGGCCGAGGTCGCCATATGGATGTACCGCTCGAGGACCCGGCGGTACAGCGGATCGCCGGAGTTACGGCGCACGAAGTAGGCCCCGGTGGAGCGGATGAGGGTCTGGAGAGGCCAGATCCGCGCCCATTCCCCCACGGCGTAGGAGAGGGCGGTGCGGTCCGCGGCGAGGTAAGCCACCAGGACGTAATCCATATTGCTGCGGTGGTTCATCAGGAAGACCACCGTCGAGCCGGGAGCCACGGTGGCGAGGCCGGCCTCGTCCGAGAAGCCGAGGCGCACCCGATAAAGCAGCCGCGCCACCCGCTTGGAGAGCCAGTAGCCGATGCGAAAGTAGAAGTACGCATTGAAGGCCGGAACGATCTCGCGGGCGTAGCGCTTCACCCGGGCGGCCACCACGGCGCGCGGCACACCCTGCTCGCGGGCATGCTCGTCCACCGCCTGGACCAGCTTGGAGTCGTAGACCAGCCGGTCGATCAGCACCTGCCGGCGGGTGCGCTGGAATGTCGGGATCTCCAGCCGCAGGCGGGTGTTCAGCTCGTCGATGACGCGCTGGACCCGCCGCCGCAGGTACCAACGGACGCCCGGCACCAGCAGGCGGTCGAGGGCTGCCCAGGCGGCGAGCAGAAAGAGCACCACCACCAGCCAGAGGGGGAGGCTGACCATGCGGGACATAGGAGCAGTGGATCATAGCCTGCCTCCCCGCCTCGGGCATCCATGCCCGGGCGGAGAGACTCTCCTCTCGCTTTCTCGCAATCTTTTGTCACTCGCGGGCGAGCTGCGGCAACTCATCTGGTAGGGGTCGTTTCTACGAAAGAAAAGAGGAAAACGGGAGATGTCGATACGAATCCATCCCAAGCCGGTCTTTCCATCGGAAGGAGTCCTTGCCTGGCGTGCACCGGAAACCGAGTACGGCAGGACGATCGACGGCGTGCTGGCGGCGATCCGGCCACA
The DNA here is from genome assembly GCA_963778565.1 of Thermoanaerobaculaceae bacterium. GTDB lineage: Bacteria > Acidobacteriota > Thermoanaerobaculia > Multivoradales > UBA5704 > DATARR01. The sequence continues at coordinate 136,815 of CAVZUZ010000014.1, forward strand.
GATGCAGGCGGCGGAGCGGGAGTGGGCCGAGGCGCCTTTCCTCCTATCGGAGCTGTTGCAGCAAACTCCCGCGCACCGGGAGATGCTGGTCCGCAACAGCCGGCGCTTCCGCAATCTCGCTTTGTGCGGGCTGCTCCTCGAGAGAGGTCATGGCATCAGCGTCGCGTCGCCGCGCCGGGGGGAGCGGCTGGCGAGGCTGTCGCTGACCCTCATCGGCTCGCTGGACGCGGAGTGGTATGGCGACTGGGCCCTGGCGGACGCGCGGGCGCAGTGCTGGATGCTGATCGGCAACGCGCGGCGGCTGGCCGCCGATCTGCGGGGAGCCGAGGATGCCTTGCGGACGGCGGAGGCCTATCTCCATCAGGGAACGGGAGATCGGTGGGACAGGGCGCGGCTCCTCGCGTACAGAACGGTCCTTCGCCGGGCGCGGCGATGAAGATTCCGTAGGGGCGGCCCTATGTGGCCGCCCTGCCTCTCAGGGCGTCCACCGAACAGGGCGGCCACACAGGGCCGCCCCTACAGAGTCTTCCGTCATCTGAGCGCGAATTCGTGCCGGCCAACGGCCTCGGCCGCCTCCCGCTCATACGTCTCGCCCTCCATCAGCTCACGGAACCGCTCGCTCACCGGCAACACCATGGGGGCCGGAGACCACGAGAAGCTTCTTCCCGTGCGGGCGTCGACGACCTGTCCGGCTGCGAGGGCCTCGGCCGTCGCCGCCAGCGAAAGGTTCTCGAGCGACTGCTGCAGGGCGCGGTAGCGTCCCTCGTCGGCGGGAACCAGGAAGCGCAAGGCCTTCCGGCTCTTGGCCGCGACGTGGTAGTGCGAGGGTACGACGACGAGCCCGTCGAGCTGCAGGCGATCGCAGGCGAGGACGAGCAATGCGACGACTTCCCGGAACATGCCGAGGCCGGGATGGTTCTGTCCGGGCAGTTGCGGCCGCTCGGCAGTGAACTGCGCGCGGGGGTTCTGCAGCAGGAGCCACTCGATGCGCAGCAGCGCCATGCCGGGCACGGCGCGCCGGTCGACGCGCGCCCGCAGCTCGATCAGCAGCTCGCGTTTTTTTCGGTTGCCATACAGGCGCACGGTGTCGCCGGTCGGGTTGTCGAGGTCCATCTCCATTGTGGGATGGTCGAATCCGAGGTTGCGCACCCGATCGATCAGCCCCGCCCGCTCCAGGGTCAGCTCCAGGCCGTGTCCGGAGTAGAAACCGAGAAAGCGGCGCGGCCGTCGCGGGCCGTCGAGGGCGGCGGCGATGTCGTCCGCGGAGAGCCCCCAGTCGTCCCGCGGCGCCTCGCCCGTGAGCTCGTGCTCCTGGAGCTCGCGAGCCATGCTCCGGTAGCGGGCGAGCAGCAGCTCCTCGGTGCTGGGCGGCTCGACGGCCCGGCCACGGTTGAGCAGGCTGGAGAGGAAGCGAGCGCTGTAGCGCCAGGCGTTCGGTCCGTAGCCTCCGGCGAGCGCGATCACCAAGGGCAGCCGCCCGGCCTCGGCGCGCACGCAGGAGAGGACGAACCGGTCGCGCGCCAGCATCGCCTCTGGAGTGATCTTCCAATCGCCGATCCGGTCGTCGGCCGCCGGATCGCAACCCGCGAGGTAGAAGACCAGCTCGGGATGGAAGCGCTCGAACACCGGCGGCAGGTGGGAGCGCACCGCTTCGAGATAGGTCTCGTCGCCTACGCCGTCCCCGAGCTCGATGACGGCCGCTGCCGCCGCGTTGACCTCCACCGAGGAGCGGTTGTGGATCGAGAAGGTGCAAACGGTCGGATCGCCGGCGAAAATCGATCTCGTGCCGTCGCCGTCGTGAAGGTCGAGGTCGACCACCAGGATTCGCTTGCCGATGCCGCGGGAGCGCAGCTCGGCGATAGCCGCCGCCACGTCGTTGTAGGCGCAGAAGCGCTCGCCGCGGTCGGCGAACGCGTGATGCAAGCCGCCGCCGAGGTTCACGGCGATGCCATGGGATTCGAGGGCCAGGCGGGTCGCGGCGACCGTTCCTCCGGCCATGGTCCGCTGCGTCTCGAGCACCCGTTCGATCTGATCTTCGAAGAGCTCCAGACCGAGAATCTTGAAGAGGGTCTCGCGACGGCTCAGCGCGTCGAGGTAATCGTCGGTATGGACCTTGCGCAGGAGGCGGAAGGGTGCCGGCTCGGCGGCGTGAACGGCGTCGGGATCCAGCAGGCCGGCGGAGTCCAGAGAGGCGAGGATGCGCTCGCCGCGTTGGGGATCGAAGATGACCCCGGGCAGCTCGAGCTGATAACGGCGGCTATAGACGAACTGGACGCGCGGCCGTCCGGCGAGGCGGGCGAGCCGATGCCGGCCCCGGCGGAAGGCGGTGAGCACCGAGAGCTTGGGCACCGTGCCGCCTCAGCGCAACCTCACCCAGGTGGCGCCCCAGCCTCCCGCCTCAGGGGGAGCGTCGCCGAAATCCTCCACGCGCGGATCGCGCTCCAGCAGCTTGCGCACCGTCTTGCGCTGCACGCCGGTCCCCCTGCCGTGGATGATGCGCACGGCGCGGAAGCCCTCTGCATAGACCGCATCCAGCCACTCGCGCACCACGTCCGGCACGTCGGACGGACGGAAGCTGTGGAGGTCCAGCACGTCCGTGATCGGCAGCTTGACCGGCAAGCTTTGGGAGAAATCCTCGTAGTCTCGCATATGGATTGGCAGGGGGTGGTCTTCTGTAGGGGCGCCCCTGCGTGGGCGCCCTGCCGTCCAGGGCGGCCACCTAGGGCCGCCCCTACGAATCCCTCCCCTTCCGCTAAGTCTACCGCTGTGCGATCGGCCGTCCGCCAGCCGCCTGGCGCACGGTGGCGACCAGGCCGTCCTTGCTGGGCAGCTCGCCGAACACGTGCGGTTCCTTGCCTGGGCGGTAGAGGAGATAGAACGGGATGCCGTAGCGGCCGTGCTCGGCGAGGAAGGCGGCGATCTCGTCGTTGCGGTTCGTCCAGTCGGCCTTCATCGGCACGACTCCGTGCTCGTCGAAGGCTTGAGCCACCTCGGGCGTGTTGAGGATCAGCCGCTCGTTGACCTTGCAGGTGAAGCACCAGGCGGCGGTCACGTCCACGAAGACGAGCTGGCCGCCGGCGGCCAGCGACTCCGCCCGGGCGCGGTCGAAGTCGATCCACGAGATGAGGCCGGCCGGCTCCGCGGTGGTACGTTGGACGGAGACGCCCGGTGTGCCGGCCGCGGCGACCAGCGTGACGGCGATGGCGGCGAGCACGCCCGTCACGGCCACGCCTTTCAGGACCTTGCCTGCCGCGACCCGGCGCTGCATCCAGGTGAAGAGGGCGAGCCCGAGGAGACCGAGCTGGATCGCCGCGAGCTGCTCCGGCGAAACCTGCAGGGAGAGGACGTAGAACAGCCACACCGCCGAGCCCGCGAGCAGGAATCCCATGACGCCGCGCACCGTCTCCATCCACGCCCCGGGCCTGGGCAGCAGCCGCGCGACGCCGGGTGCCGCCGCCACCAGCAGGTAGGGAAGCGCCATGCCGACCCCCAGAGCCGCGAACACCGCGAGCACGACCGGCGACGGCTGGGCGAGGGCGAAGCTGATCGCGGTGCCGAGGAACGGCGCCGAGCAGGGGGTGGCCATCAGCGTCGCGAAGAGGCCGGAGATGAAATGGCCGGCGATCCCCTCCCGCGGTGCGCCGGCGCCGACACGGGCGAGGCGCTGCGGCAGGGGGATCTCGAACAATCCCCAGAGGTTGAGGCAGAACAGCACCACCACCACGGCGAGGAAGGCCACGAAGCCCGGCCGCTGGAACTGGATTCCCCAGCCCACCGCCGCGCCTCCGGCGCGCGCCGCCACGGCTGCGAGCGCCAGGGCCAGAAAGGACACCAGGATGCCCGCCGCTGTCGCGAGCGCTCCCCGCACCACCTCCGCACGGCCGTGCCCGGCACTGCGCACCAGGCCGAAGATCTTGAGGGAAAGGACGGGAAGGACGCACGGCATGGCGTTGAGCACGAGGCCGCCCAGAAGAGCGAGGAACAGCGTGAGGATCAGGCTGCCGGCTGGCCGCGCAGCCGCGGGGGCCGCCGGGCTGCTCGCCGGTGTGCCACCTTCGCTGTTGTCGGGGCCGGCGGCGGACACGGCAGAGGCCTGAGAGAAAAGGTCGGCGTACTGCGGCTGGCCATCCGGCCCTACCGTGAGCTGGATCTCCGCCTCGGCGGTCACCGGCGGCAGGCACTGGGAATCGTTGCAGGCTTGGTAATGCAGCGAGCCACGCACGGGATAGGTGCCCTTCGCCACGCCGGCTGGAACCTGCAAGTCGGCCAGGATGGCCACATCGCCGTCGTACACCGCCAGCGGTTGGTCCGCAAAGGAGAAGCGCTGCATCTCGGCCGGCGGGTACTGAATTTGGCCCTGCGTCCACCCGTCCGGCAGCTCGAGCTTCAGCACCGTCGGGATGAGATAGTCGAAGGTGGGCTGGTGGCTGTTGACGTGCCACTCCGGCTGGATGGTCACCACGGCGGCGACGCGGCCGGCAGATCCGGCGTCGTAAGCGGTCCGGTCCGCCTTGAGGACGAACGCGGCCTTGTGTTGCGGCGCGAGCTGCGCCCCCGCCGCCGCGGCGAGGGTGAACAGGCAGAGAAACAGTGCCAGCGAACGGGTCGATTTCATCGTGGGACAGCCCCCCTGCCGCAAACAGCCGGAGGCCCTATTTTATTCGCACGCCCTCACCTTCCCGGCCCTCCTTTCCCGCCCCTCCCGTCCCCCGCCCGAGCCCTCACCCCCGGCCCCTCTCCCGCCCCCTCCCTTCCCCCCTCACCGGGAGAGGGGAGGAAACAAGAGAGGTACCGCTCTCCGCGGGAGCCTTTCGTAGGGGCGTGGAAAGACAAAGGCTACTTCTCACTTTCTTGCTCTTCTCCCCTCTCCCGGTGAGGGGGGAAGGGAGGGGGCGGGAGAGGGGCCGGGGGTGAGGGCTCGGGCGGGGGAGCGGCTCGGAGAGCAGGATCGCCAGTTTTCCACGACTTCGGCGCTGCAGCGTGGGTCGCGCCATCTCCCACCCTTCCAGACCCGCCCCTACCCCAGGCTCAGTGATACCATCCGCCGCCGTGAAACTCTCCCACCGCGCTGCTTCGATTGGCGAGTCCGCCACGCTCCGGGTCTCGCGCCTGGCGGCCGAGCTCAAGGCCAACGGCGTGTCGATCGTCGACTTCGGCGCCGGCGAGCCCGATTTTCCTTCGCCCGAGGTCGCCGTCGAGGCCGCCTGCCGCGCGCTCGCCGAGGGCTTCACCAAGTACACGCCCGGCAGCGGGATTCCCGAGCTGCGCGCCGAGGTGGCCGCGCACTATCGGCAGCGCTACGGCTCGCCGTGGACGGGCGCGCAGTCGGTCATCACGGTCGGCGGCAAGGCGGCGCTCTTCGAGGTTGCCTTGGGGGTCTTCGAAGAAGGACAGGAGGTCGTGATCCCCTCTCCCGCCTGGGTCAGCCTTCCCGAGCAGGTCCGCTTCGCCGGCGCCCGGCCGGTGGAGGTTCCGACCTCGCTGGACGACGGCTTTCGCATTCACGCCGGCCCCATCCTCGACGCCGTCACCGAGCGCACCCGCGCCATCCTCCTCAACGCTCCGTGCAACCCCACCGGCGGCGTGGTGGCCCCCGAGGACTTGCGCGAGATCGTGCGGTTCGCTGCCGGGCGCGGCCTGCTGGTGATCTCCGACGAGACCTATGCCCGGTTCGTCTACGGCGGAGTGCCCCACGCCAGCGCCGCCGCCCTGGCGGCAGAGTTCCCGGAGACCGTCGTCCTGGTGGGATCCTTCTCCAAGACCTACGCGATGACCGGCTGGCGCATCGGGTACATGCTCGGCCCGCCGGCGGTCGTCCGGACCGTCGAGATCATCCAGAGCCACGCGACCTCCAATCCCACCTCGTTCGCCATGGTCGGGGCCCTCGAGGCGCTACGCCGCGCCGAAGGTGAGGTGGAGAAGATGATCGCCGAATATCAGGCGCGCCGCGAGATGTTGATCCCGCGCCTCAACGAGCTGCCGGGATTCCGTTGCCGTCCTCCCGACGGGGCCTTCTACGCCTTTCCCCACGTCGCCGCCTGCTATGGACCTGGCCGGCAGGGTTCGGCCGAGCTCGCCGAGTTCCTGCTCGAGAAGGCGGGCGTCGTGGTGGTCCCCGGCGCCGCCTTCGGCGCCGACGACCACATCCGGATCTCCTTTGCGTGCTCGCGCGCCGCGCTCGCCGAGGGTCTGGACCGGATGGCGGCGGCGCTGGCCCTCACTCCCCCAACCCCCTCTCTCCCGGCCTCCCCCCCTTCCGCCGGGAGAGAGGGGGCTTAAAACAGGGCGGGTCGAGCCTCCACCCGCCGTCCAGACCCGCCCCTACTCTAGGCAATTCCGTATTGCTGTTCTCCCTCCTCTCCCGGTGAGGGGGGAAGGGAGGGGGCGGGAGAGGAGGGCCGGGGTGGTGAGGGCTTTCGGTATACTCGCGCCGCCACGAGACGACTCCTTCCGCGGAGGAATTCCATGAAAAAGATCTTTATCGAATCGTTCTGCTTCGCCCTTTTCCTGCTGGCGCTCGCGATCCCTGGCTCCGCCCAGACAACGGCCAAGAACACGGCCCAGCCGACCGTCGCGGAAGCCCGCAAGTTCCTCGACAATGCCCAGAAGCGCGTGCTCGACCTCGCCATCGAGGCCGGCAGGGCAGGGTGGGTCCAGTCGACCTTCATCACCTACGACACCGAGACTCTCGCCGCCAAACGCAACGAGGTGCTGCTCGGCGCCGGCGTCGAGCTGGCCAAGGAGGCCAGCCGCTTCGACGACGTCCAGCTTCCCGCCGACCTGCGCCGGCAGATGGATCTGCTCAAGCGCGCCCTCGTGCTGGCGGCGCCGAGCGATCCCGCCAAGACGGCCGAGCTGACCCGCCTGGCCGCCTCTCTCGAAGCCCAGTACGGCTCGGGCAAGTACTGTCCGCAGGGTGGAGAGTGCAAGACCCTGCCGGATCTCGAAGATATCCTGCGCAAGAGCCGCGACCCCAAGGAGCTCCTGGAAATCTGGGTGGGCTGGCACTCCGTCGCTCCGCCGATGCGCGACGAGTATCAGCGTCTCGTCGAGATCGCCAACGAGGGAGCCCGCGAGCTGGGCTACAAGGACACGGGCGCTCTCTGGCGCGCCAAGTACGACATGCCGGCGGACGCCTTCTCGGCGGAGCTCGACCGGCTCTGGGGACAGGTCAAACCGCTCTACGACCCCCTCCATTGCTACGTGCGGGCGAAGCTCAACGAGAAGTACGGCGACGCCGTCGTGCCCCTCGACAAGCCCATCCCGGCTCACCTGCTGGGCAACATGTGGGCCCAGAGCTGGGACAACCTTTACGACGAGATGGCGCCTCCCAACGCCGATCCCGGCTACGACCTGACCCAACGGCTGGAAGCGAAAAAGCTCGATCCCGTTGGGATGGTCAAGTACGGCGAGGGCTTTTTCACCTCGCTCGGCTTCGCGGCCTTGCCTCAAACCTTTTGGGAGCGTTCGCTCTTCACCCAGCCCCGGGACCGCGACGTCGTCTGCCACGCCAGCGCGTGGAGCATCGATTACCAGGACGACCTGCGCATCAAGATGTGCATCAAGATCAACGACGAGGACTTCCGCACCATCCACCACGAGCTGGGACACAACTTCTATCAGCGCGCCTACAACAAGCTGCCGCTGCTCTATCAGGACAGCGCCAATGACGGCTTCCACGAGGCGGTGGGAGACACCGTCGCCCTGTCCGTCACGCCGGAGTACCTGAAACAGCTCGGCCTCATCGAACAGGTGCCCGACCCGTCGAAAGACCTCGGAATCCTTTTGAGATCGGCGCTGGACAAAGTGGCTTTTCTGCCTTTCGGCCTGCTGATCGACCAGTGGCGCTGGAAGGTGTTCTCGGGAGAGATCAAGCCCTCCGAGTACAACAAGGGATGGTGGGAGCTGCGCGAAAAGTATCAGGGCGTGATGGCGCCGGTGCCGCGCAGCGAGAAGGATTTCGATCCGGGCGCCAAGTATCACGTGCCGGGCAACACGCCGTACACGCGCTACTTCCTGGCCGACATCCTGCAGTTCCAGCTCCACCGCGGGCTCTGCAAGGCGGCCGGCCAGACGGGTCCCCTGCACCGCTGCTCGATCTACGGCGACAAGGAAGCGGGAGCCCGCCTGGCCAAGATGCTCGAAATGGGAGCGAGCCGGCCCTGGCCGGAAGCCCTCGAAGTCGTCACCGGCCAGAAGGAGATGGACGCCACCGCGATCCTCGATTACTACGCGCCGCTGAAGGCGTGGCTGGAAGAGCAGAACAAGGGGCGGAAGTGCGGGTGGTAAGATAAGTCATCATGGCCTGACGATTAAGAATCCCGAAACCGAGCGCCTTGCCGCGGAGGTCGCCGAGCTGACCGGCGAGAGCGAGACGGAAGCGATCCGAAGAGCCTTGGAGGAGAGAAGGCTGCGGCTTGCCTCTCCTTCTCGCAAAGGCGACCGTGTGGCCAGACTTCGCCGCTTTCTAGAAGAAGAGGTCTGGCCGAATATCACCCCCAATGTCCGTGGGAAAAGGATCACCAAAGAAGAGGAAGAAGAGATCCTCGGATACGGACCTGCTCTACATTGGGAATGACTTCGTCAGACCGACATCGTTTGAACGCGCAGAGAGGGCAGTCTCACGCCGGTAAGCAGCGGCCTGGATGCCATACAGCTCCGAGTACGAGTCACCCTTGGCGTCGCTGGCTTATCCTTGGGTTGGACGAGCGTGAATCTCCTGTCGTGACTCGAACTCGCGACGAACTTTCGAGGCGCGCTGCTCGATATATTGCCGTTGCTCCTCAAAGCTCATATCTCGCATGTCCTCACTCATCTTGTCGCGTATCTCACGCATGAACTGGACAGCATCGAAACTCTTATTCTTCATAATGCAGAACCTCCTGTGGGCTTCGTATTTCCAGCAAGGCGTATCCAAGTCGAAGATTCACCGAATTGTAGCCGCGAATCCGGTCGAGGTTTACAATATGCTTGAAGTTCCAACTCACCAGAGTATCGACTCGCTGGATCGTCGCGGTTGCGATATGTCGAGCATCCTCCAAGTGAGCAGCACCGATGACTCCTGCAGCGAGGTACTCTCCGGCGAGCTCCGAGGCTTTCGCGTCGAACTTCACCTCCTCTAAAACGTCTTCGGGTACTCCTTGAAGGATTTCCCGTACTTCGGAGGGCGCGGCTACGAGCTCAGCCAGGGTAAGATCAGAGAGCACGAGCACATCCAACCGTGAGCGGAAGCGGTCGAACAGCCGGATAGAGTAAGCGCTGAACTCCTCATCGAGACAGCCTCCCACTACTGATGTGTCGGTGTAGATCCTTCGCCTCATCGCTTCCTATTCTACTCCACGGCTCTGTTACGGTCGCCCAAGCACCGGTCGCCTCTTGGATCGCAATTCGGAATCCAGGAAGTCCTCCGCCCCTTCGGTCTCACGCCCGATAGGCGGCGGCCTGGATGCCGTACAGCTCCGAGTACGAGCCGCCTCGGGCCATCAGCTCGTCGTGCGTGCCGACCTCGACGACGCGCGCGCCGTCGAGCACGACGATGAGGTCGGCCATGCGGACGGTGCTGAAACGGTGCGAGACGAGAATCGTGATGCGACCGTCGCCGGCTCCTGCTGCTGCTCCAAAACGATCGCCTCGCGCCGTCGCCGCATAGCGCTCGAACAGCGCGTGTTCCGTCTCGGCATCGAGGGCGGCGGTCGGCTCGTCGAGCACGAGCAGCAGCGGGTGGTCGCGCATGAAACCGCGCGCCAGAGCGATCTTCTGCCACTGGCCGAACGACACCTCGACGCCCTCGGGCCACGTCGGGCCGAGCTGCGTGTCGAGACCGGCAGGGAGGCTTGAGACGACATCGCCGGCACCGGCGCGGTCCACCGCAACGGTCACCGCCGGCTCATCGTCCAGGCGCGGCACGTCGCCGACGCCGATGCTGTGGCGGGCGCGGAGCTCGAAGCGAAAGAAGTCCTGGAACGCGCCGGCGAGACGCTCGCGCCAGGCGTCGGCCGGCAGGCGGGCGAGCGGCTCGTCGTCCACATAGATCGCGCCCGAGGACGGCTCGTAGAGTTTGGCGAAGAGCTTGACGAGCGTCGTCTTGCCGGCGCCGTTTTCGCCGACGAGCGCGACGACCCTGCCGGCGGGTAGGCGGAGCGACACGTCTTCGAGCACGAGGCGCTCGGTGCCAGGATAGGCGAAAGACACATTCTCGAGGCGGATGCCCTGGACCAGGCTCGCCGGCACGGGCCGATCGGCGGAGGCCGTCAGCGACGCGGCGTAATCCTCCAGCCAGGCGAGGCGCCGGGCGCCGTCCATCCAGAAGCCGCGCAGGAAGCCGATCTCGCCGACGGTGGCGCCGATGTAGGCCGAGAGGCGGGCCCCGGCCGCGAGAACCAGCAGCACGCTGCCGGCCGGCGCGCGCAACCCGCTCGACACGAAGACGATCGCACCGGCGTAGGCGCCGCCGAAGACGGTCCACGCCAGCGCATGCCAGGCGGCCGAGCCCCAACGCGCCTTCGATACCGCGGCGTACCACGATTCCCAGGCGCCGCGCCGTTCCTTGACCAGCCGCGAGCCGATGCCGGTGACGCGGATCTCCTTGCCGGGAGCGGCGGTCGTAGCGAGGGTAAAGAGGTGGCGGGCGAGACGGCCGGCCGGCGCGCCTCGTTCCTGCGCCAGGCGCTCGACGACAGGCCGCCACGCCGACGTCCACACGGTGGGCAGGGCGAAGACGGCGAGCAGGATCAGCGCCGGATGAATGGAGACGAGCAACGCGACGGTGACGCCGAGGCGCAGGATCCAGCCGCATGTCGAGAACAGCGACATGTACATGTGATCGAGCACGAACACCTGATCGCGCAGCATGGCGAGCCGGTCGAGGTAGTCTGGGCGTTCCTGGTGAGCGATCGTCGCCACCGACGCCTGCAGGCGGGCCACGTGCGATTCGAGCGCGATGGTGACCTTGTCGCGGAAGCGCCGCTGCACGCGCGTGCTCACGGTGCGCAGGAACCACGTCCCTGCGGCCGAGACGCCGAGGCCGGCGGCCGCGCCGAGCACCTGCGCGCGATCGTGCTGGAGCACGCCGTTGCCGAGCAGCAACAGCCAGAGAGCCAGCAGCGCGTCGGGCAGCGCCGCGAGGAGAGAGAGCACGAACGCGGCGAGCAGCAGCCCCGGCTCATGGCGGTAGCCGAGCTTGCAGAGCCGCCACATCGAGGCGAGCCCCGGCGGCAGCTCGTCGCGTGCGCCCGCTTTACGTGAGGACCTCACGCCAGGACCTCATACGTCACGCCTTCCTCATCCTCGGTGGCGTTGAAGCGCTGGGCCTGCAGGTCGAACATGGTTCGGTAGCGGCCGCCCAGCGCCATCAGCTCCTCGTGCGTGCCGAGCTCGATGACCGCTCCATCCTCCAGCACGCAGATGCGGTCGGCGTGGCGGACGGTCGAGAAACGGTGCGAGACGAGGATCGTCGTGCAGCGGCGGGTGGCGGCGAGGATGCGGTCGAAGATCTCCGCCTCGCCGCGGACGTCGAGCTGGGCTGTCGGCTCGTCGAGCAGGACGAGACCGGCGCCGAGCTCGACGGCGCACAGCGCCCGGGCGAGCGCGACGCGCTGCCACTGGCCGCCGGACAAGTCCGTGCCGCCTTGATAGCCGCGGGCGAGCACCGTATCGAGATCGGCCAGCCCGGCGGCCCCCGCCGACGCCAGCACCGAACGCACGAGATCATCCGGAGCGCCCGATGGCGCGACGTTGTCGCGCAGCGGCAGCTCGAAGCGGATGAAATCCTGGAAAACCGCGGCGATCCGCGATCGCCAACTCTCCAGATCGAAGGTGCGGACGTCCACGCCGTCGACCTCGATCGCGCCCGCCTGCGGATCGTAAAGCCGGCACAGCAGCTTGGCGAGCGTGGTCTTGCCCGCGCCGTTTCGCCCGACGATGGCGAGGGACGAGCCCGCCGGGATCGTAAGGTCGAATCCCTTCAATATTGGCGCTATTGGCGCCGCGGCGCCGCCCGGGTAGGCGAAGGTTACGTCGCGGAAGCGGATCTCCGTTGCCGGGGAACCTTCGGCGCGGCGCGTGCCCGACGGGAGCACGCCGGCGGCGCGCATGGCGGGCTCGAGGCGCAGCACCGCGGCCACCGGCGCCGCCGCGCCGTCGAGGGCCCAATTGAAGCCGCCGAAGGCGATCATCGCGGTACCCAGCGCGCACTGGGCGAAGACCACGGCCCAGCCGAGGTCCAGGCTGCCGCTCGCCGCCTCGGAGGCGAGCACCCAGAACACGAGGAGGTTGGCGCCGAGGACCAGCAGCAGGCTCCACACCACCGGTTTCTCGCGCAGGCGGGTGGCCTCGTATTGCAGGGCGTGGAGGCGGGTACGCCGCGCGACGAAACGGTCGACGACCCAGTCGGCGAGGGTGAACAGCCGCAGCTCTTTCGCGGCGGGCGGATCGACGGCCAGCCGGTAAGCGTAGTCGGCGTCGCGCTGCGCGGCGCGCACTTCCGGAGTATTGCGGTCGTGCCAGACGGCGCTCTCGCGCAGCAGCCAGTGCGTCGCCAGCCAGGCGCCGGCGAGCACGAGCGGGGCCCACCAATGGAACCACGCGAGCACGGCCGCCGAGGCGAGGCCGCCCACCATCTCGACCAGGCCGCCGGCGATGAAGTCCAGCGAGATCGACAGCGGAGGCCCCGTCATGCCGAGGTCGAAGTCGCGCGCCACCGTGAGATCGCCGGTGAGCTTGGGGTCTTCCAGATGGCCCATGCCCGGCGGCCGGACGCAGGCTTCGGTGAGCCGGTCGTAGAGCCAGGCCGCCGTGCGGTCGCCGAGGTTGGTGCTCACCGCCTGGTGAATCGGCGCCAGCACCTGCAGCAGCACGAACACGGCGCCCGCCAGCGCCAGCGGACCGGTCAGGCTCTCACCGCGCTGGACACCGCGCACCAGGGAGCCCATGGCGATGGCGAAGACGGCGGGCAGCACACCGCGCAGCACGAGGAGCCCCCACCAGATGAAGGCCAGGAGGCGGTCGGCCCGCGGCAGGACCGCGAAGAACTTCCACTCGTTGCGGTCACGAAGCCGTCGCATGGCAGAAAGTCTTCAGGGGACGGGCTGGGAGCTTACATCCGCCGCGGCGTTCGCTCAAGCGACCTCAAGGGCGATGGCTAGACGACCTCGTAGATGAAAGCGGTTCCCTTCGCCCTTGACTTTCGTCCCAACAGGAAGCTCGAGGTAAATCGTCGTCTCCTCGGCCAGCCGCGCGTCGCCGCACTCGGGGCAGACAGCCGCCGGTAACCTATGAACGACGATCGTCCGCTCCCGGTACACCACCGAATGGCTGATCTCCCGCTCCTCGCGCTCTCCGTTGCAACCTGGGCCGTGACACATCATGGGTTCCGCCTCCTTGCGTCGCCGTCAAGCACCGCCTGGGAGCGCTGCAAATCCGGGGCCGCGAACTGCCTGCCTACCCGGATAGCGGGCCCGGCTCTGTTAGGATGTCAGCGATGGACGAAAACCGCCCGCCTTACAGCCTCAAAGCTCCCGGCTCCCCTCTATGCGGGCGCCAGGCCGTTTTCCGAGCCAGCCCGCCCGACACTTCCGCTCCGGGCGGGGTTGCTCGTCACCGCGGAACGCCCCTCGACCGTGGTGGTAGAGTCAGCTCATGGACGAACCGCGACTCCTCATCGAGCCTGATCCGGTCATCGAGGCATTCAAGAAGGACATCGACCGGACCCTCCTCCGGGAGAACCTCAAGCTGACGGTCGAGGAACGGCTGCGCAACCTCATGCGTCTGCAGCGCTTCGCCGAAGAGATGAGGCGGGCCGGGCGGCGGGCCTTCCATGGTCGATCTTGAGCAGCTTCTCCCGGCTCTGAGCGAAACGGAGGTCGACTTCATCATCGTAGGCGGCGTGGCGGCGATCGTCCACGGCTCGTCTCGCCTCACCCAGGATCTCGACGTCGTCTATCGCCGGAGCCCGGACAATATCAGTCGCTTGGCGACCGCGCTGAAGCCCTTCGCCCCGTACCTCCGCGGCGCGCCGCCGGGGCTGCCATTTCGATGGGATGCCGAGACCATCCAAAGAGGTCTCAACTTCACCCTCGAAACCAGCGCTGGTCCCCTTGACGTGCTAGGAGAAATCGCTGGCGGAGGAACCTATGAGACCCTGATCTCCCATAGCCGGAAACTGTCCGTCTTCGGAATTGAGTGCTACTGCCTGGGATTGGATCGCCTAATCCAGGCGAAGCGTGACGCCGGCCGGCCCAAGGATCTCGAGGCCATCGCCGAGTTGGAATCCCTGCGCGAGGAGTGAGCCTCGCCCGGCGCTCCCGCACCGGGCTATCGAGACGTCGCCCTGAGGGCGAATCGCTCCAGAGGAGCGACGTTTCGGTAGCCCGGTGCGGGAGCGCCGGGCGGGAAATTACCTGTCAACATTCAAATGAGCCGTCTTCGCCGGTGCCGGCCCCGGCGCCGGCTTGTAAAGCGTCACCAGCCCTCCTCCCAAGGCCGCAAGAAGCAGGCCGACATAGAACTGCCAGCGGATGCCCCCCCATCCGCCCGGCGGCGGATGCAGGATTGTGGTGTAGAGGGCATTGACGATGGGGGCCCCGGCGAAGACGATCGTCATCACCACGGCCGGCGTGCCCTTGGCGCCGAAGGCGAGGAGCACGCAGAAGGCTCCGGTGGCTCCGACGGTGCCGGCGATCAAAGACCAGAGCGCGCCCTTGGCCGGAAAGGTCCAGGCGGCCCCCTGGAGCTTGAGCACGAGGAGAGGGGCCAGCACCGCAGTGAGGAAGTAGGCAAGACCCACGAAGAGGAACGCCTTGTAGCGGCCATTCAAGGGGTCGGCCATCGCCACCTGGCCGGTGTGGAGGAAGGCTCCGTAGAGCCCCCAGGAGACGACGGTCAACAGGGCGAAGACGAGCCAGTTCATCGCGGTTCCCTCCGGTTCAGAGAGCCCGCCCGGCGCTTCCGCACCGGGCTAATGAAACGTCGCCCTGAGGGCGACCGGCACGGCATTATCGCTTCAGAGAAGCGACGTCTCGGTAGCCCGGCGCGGAAGCGCCGGGCTACCTCTCCTCCTTGAGCACCGGCAGCAGGGGCGCCTGGAGCGCGCTCCACACGGCGGCGAGCGATGAGGCGACGCCCAGGATCAGAACAGCCGATAAAGTCCCCAGCAGCGGCGTCCAGGGAATCGCATCGCCGCTTTCGACCAAGCGCGGCGCCACCGCCAGCAGTCCTGCCGCGGTGCCGAGGGCGACGCCGAGAAGCAGCAAGAAGCCGTTCTCGGCCGTCACCATCCAGGCGATGCGGCGACGCCGGAAGCCGAAGGCGCGCAACGCCGCGAGCTCCCCTCGCCGCTCGATGACGCCGCGCAAGAGCGCGATCCCCAGTCCCAGGGTGCCCAGGAGGAGCCCGAAGCCGCCGAGCGCTCCGAAGGTCTGCAGGTAGGTCGCTTCGACGGCCTGATAGGCGGCGAGACGCTCGGCCGTGGTCGAGACGTCGAACCCGTAGCGCGCCAGGCCCTCTTCCAGCGCCAGGGAGACCTGGTCCGCACGCTGTCGCGGCGTGTCGATCAGGAAGAACGACCGGCCGGCGCGGCGCGGGAAGTGGCGCAGCAGGTTCTGCTCCGAGACCAGGACCTCGCTCTGGAAGAGGCTGTGATCGAGGAGACCCACGAGCCGGAGGCGGACCGGCGTGCCGGCCTCATCGGTCATGACAAGGTCTTCTCCGAGCTTGACCTTCAGGATCCAGGTCGCCGAGCTCTCGTCGGCGATCGCAGGGATCACGCCCGGGCCGAGGTCGCGGTCGAGAAGACCCCAGGGATCCGCCGTCTCCGCGAGAACACGCTTGAAGCGGAACCTGTCGTTGAGTGCCCCCGATGGTATCCCCAGCAGGCGCGGCCGCTCGGGCCGGTAGAGGTTGAGACAGCTCGCATCGTCTCCCGGCAGCAGGCGCAGGGAAAGGATGGAGGCGCCTGCCAATGTATCGTCCTCGGGCAGGCCGAGCGCGAGGCGTCCTTCCGGACGGTTGGGGTCGGCGGCCAGGGGAACGGCGGACTCGGCAAAGAGAGAGAACCCTCCGGCGCCGGCGGGCGTTTCCGTCTCCGCCTCACCGCGGCGGTTGGCGGCGACCGTCACCAGCACGAAACAGGCGGAGGCCACCAGGGCGACGGAGAGGAGGCTGCGCCCCGGGCTGGCAGCTCCACTGCGCGCCGCCATGCCGAGGAGGGTCAAGCGGCGCGCCGCCGGCGGCCGGCGGAGCCACAGGGAGACCGCGGCCATCCCGGCAACGAGAGCGGAGGCGCCGGCGCCGAACGCCAGCGCCGGCGAGGAGGTCTCCCCAGAAAAAGCCATGAAGAGGACGAGCGCGAGGGCGGCGATCGCTGCCCCGAGCGCAAGCGGCCGCGCCAGGCGTCCGGATCTCGCCGGTCCGGGAGCCGCCGTCCTTCCTGCCAGCAGCGCGGGAACCGGAATCCTGGCGAGCCGCCGCACCGTCCAGAAGATGGCGGCGAGCACCGCCAGCACGGAGGCAATCCAGCCCACGGCCAGGCTCGTCGCCCCGACGTGGAGATAGAAGCTCGGAGGTGCCGACGGCCGGCAGCCACCAGGTCCGCAGCCCTGCCATCAGCAGCCAGGCGTAGCCGCAGGCGCCGGCAAGACCCAGGAGGGCGCCCGCGCCGGCGAGGACGGTCCCTTCGGCCAGCAGCCGGCGGCGCACCTTGCGCACGGGATACCCGGCCGCCAGCAGCGTCCCCAGCTCCCCCACCCGGCGCTCGACGGCGAGGCTGAAGAGGAGTCCCGCGAGGAGCACCGCCGAGACGACGAGGAAGAAGCTGAAGGCCAGGAAGAGGCCGGCGAAGTCGGTCGAGCCCTGGGCCGCCGTGAGCCCCTGCCGTTTGACCGGCTGGAAGACGAGGCCGAACGCCGCGAAATCGACCCGCGCGGGCAGCTCCCGGCGCAACGTCTCCTCGATGCGGTCCAGGTCCTCCTCGCCGGCCTCGAAGCGGAGCGCGGTCAGATCGCCGAACCGGGTGCTCCACAGTCGCCGCGCCGTCGCCAGCGACACGAAGGCCTTGGGAGCCGCGCCGTAGTCGTCCCAGTAGTCCTCGTCCTTGGGACGGATGCGCGACAGATCGACCGGAAACGGCGGATTCCAGGCGGCCATGTCCTCGGCGTCCTCGATTCCCGGGAAGGTGGGAGTGAGGGTCCGGTCCGCCCCCAGGCCGGTCATGCCGACGACACCCGCGAGACGCAGGACCGTACGCTCCTCGACGAGGCCGCCGCCCGGTGCCATCACCAAATAGCTCAGCTCGACGGGATCTCCCGGCTGGACGGACAGGTCCTCGGCCGCCCACTGGTTGAGCAGGATCTGGCCGTCGGCGAGCGCCAGGCCGTCCATGGCGGAAAGGCCCGCCACCATGGAGTAGGGGAGGAGCCGGCCGTTCGCACGCATGCCGGTGGCGAGGTAGGTGAAGACCCTCATCACCCCGGCCCTCTTCTCCCAGCCTCCCCCCCTTCCGCCGGGAGAAGAGGGAGACTGTTTGAAGAAACTGCTTTTTGAGCTTCCCTCTCTCCCGGCGGGTGGGTGTGAGGCGGGAGAGAGGGGCCGGGGGAGTGAGGGGCCCGAAGCGGCGGAGGGGTCCCTTTCATCGACAACTCTCGACGTCAGCTTAGCGCTTGCCGCCGCTTCCACCGCCTCAGGCTTCAGGAAAAACCCCTCGCTCTCCAGGGAAACATGGCCCGGACCCCGAACGACCCGCAGCCCCAGATCCTCCAGCCGGACCGCCGGCCGCAGTGGAGGCGGCTCGCCGGCCGCGACCAGAGCGTTGACCCTCCCCGGACGTCCCACGATCCGCTGCAGGCCGGCGAGGGAGATGAAAGCGTTGCGCGGCCGGGCCTGATGGGGTGCGAGGCTGAAGCCGCCCAGCCCCCGATCGGGGAGGACCCGGGCCAGGGTGAAGCGCTGCGTGACGAGCGCGTCCTCGGCGTCCTTGTCGCCAAGCAGACTCTCGCGGGGAATCTCTCCGGGAAGCTCCAGGGAGAGGAGGACGTCGTCTCCGGCCGAGGCGCCGAGCTCCCTGGCCAGGGCCTCGTTGATGGCGACCGGCGGGAAGATGCCTTGCTCCTGGCGTAGCTCCGGCAGGCCGGCTCCCTGGCCGTAGAGGCGGGTGAAACGCTCGTCGACGCCGTAGACGGCGACCCCGGCGGCTCGCCGCGCGGAGGAGCCGTGGACCGCGGTGGCGCGGGAGACGATGAGGGGAGCGGTCCGATAAGCGCCCGGTTTGCCCAGTTCCTCCCGAAAGAACCCCTCGCTCACCAAAGCGGCGTCGATTCCTCCGAGCCGGTTCAAGGTCAGGTCGACGAGGCTGCCGCGCACCGAGTCGCCGGCCAGCAGCGCGCCGGTGAGCACGGTCGAGGCGACGGCCGCTCCCAGCGCCACGGCCAGGTTGGGCCGCCAGAAATGGGTCAGGCCGCGGAGACCCGAGAGCACCGGCCCTCCACCAGCTCGCAACGGCGAGAGAAGCGCGCCGCCAGGTCCAGGCTGTGCGTCACCACGACGAGCACCGTCCGCGCGGCTGCGTGCAGCTCGAAGAGAAGGTCCGCGACCGCCGCCGCCGCGGCGCGGTCGAGGCTGCCGGTGGGCTCGTCGCAGAGCAGGAGGCCGGGCCGGTTGATGAGCGCGCGGGCGACCGCCACCCGCTGCCGCTCCCCGCCCGACAGCTCCGCCGGCCGGTGGCGCAGCCGGTGCGAAAGACCGACCCGGTCGAGAAGCTCGACGGCGTGCGCCTCGGAATCATCCTTCTGCGGAAACGCCTGCGTCGGCACGAGCACGTTCTCCAGCACCGTGTACTGAGGTAGCAGGTGCGCGTCCTGGAACACGAAGCCGATCGTCCGGTTGCGGAACCTGGCTAGGTCCGGCTCGGAGAGCGCGAAGGGGTCGGCACTGCCGATGGTGATGACTCCGGAGGTCGGCCGGTCCAGCGTGCCGATGAGGTGCAGCAGGGTGCTCTTGCCCGACCCCGACGGCCCCAGAATGGCGAGCGCTTCTCCCGGCGCCAGCTCGAACGAGACGCCGCGGAGCACCACCACCGGCTCCGAGGCGGTCTCGAAGCTCTTGTGGACGTCGCGCACGCTCAGCACCCTGGCCTCCCCATTCCGGACCCTCCGGAAATCGGAGCGGTGTGCCCTTCGAAGCCCTCACCTCCCCTACCCCTCCTCTCCCAAAGGGAGAGGAGGGAAAAAAGAAGAAGCGTACGGTTTTTCGTCTTTCTCCCTTCTCTCCCTCTGGGAGAGAGGGGCCGGGGGAGTGAGGGCTTCGGAGGCGTCATGCGGAAACGCGCTCGGGCAGCCGCTCGGCGAGCGCCTGCCGGTAGACCGCGAGCACGTTCTCCGCCTCGACGGCATCCGTGAAGCGCTGGCTCACGGCCTCCCTACCCCGCCGGCCCAGCTCGGCGCGCAGCCCCGGATCGGCGATCAGCTTCGCCAGGCCCCGCGCCAGCTCTTCGGGCGAGCCGGGCTCGACGAGGAGACCGCCGCCGGTGGCGGCCAGCATCTCCGGAAAGGCGCCGTGGCGCGGCAGGACGACCGGAACGCCGTGCGCGAGCGATTCGAGCACGAACAACCCCTTGGGCTCCCGGTACGTGGTCGGCACCGACAGGACGTCCAACGAGCGGAGGAACCGGCTCTTGCCTTGACGATCCACTTCGCCCGCGTACTCGAAGGCGCCGGACAGGCCTGCGGCCTCGAGCTTCGCCACCAGGTCCGCGAAATAGCGGCGGTCCCGCGGCCCGAGCCATCCGGCCACGCGAAGCCGCAGCCGGCTCCGGAATGCCGGCTCGGCCGCCAGCAGGCGGAAGGCTTCGACCAGCAGATGGAGACCTTTCTCGGGGCAGACGCGGGCGAGGTAGCCGATGGTGATGGGGGCATCCGCGGGCCGCGCTTCGATGGGACCGCCGTCGAACCCGCTGAGCGAGATGCCCAGAGGCACGACGTGCAGCCGTCCGCGCTCCACCTGAAGGACCTCGGCCATGGCGCCGGCGTACCAATCGCTGTTGGCCAGGAAGACGTCGACGTCCTGCGCCCGTTCGCGCAGCACGTCGAACGCCCGCGATCTCCAGGGCTCGCGGAGCTGGTCGAGGAACAGGTCCTCTCCCTGGAGAGAGCAGATGACCGGCACTCCGAGCTCGCGCTTCAGGCTGCGGGCGAAGCCGGCGAACATCGAGTTCGTGAGGTGGACGATGTCGGGCCGCAAGTCATCGCGCAGCCAGGTGACGAGGCGGGCCAGCTCCTTGGCCTGAAATCCCTCTTCTCCCTTGAGCACGGACCAGGTGAGGTCCCCCAGCTCCGTGGGATCGGTGGAGGCGCCGAGCCGGGCGGCGCGGCGGATCAGCCCGGGGTTGTCGAGCAGCCGGTCGAAGGCCGCGGGCGTCTTCCGGAAAGCGCCCGCCTTCTGCTGCAGGTAGACGTTCAGCGCCCCGAAGAAGACGCGATCGATCGAGAAGTCCTCGCCGTCCGTCTTGAGCGGCGTGTAGGTGGGGATCAGGGTAACGTCGTGGCCGGCGCGCAGCAGGGCTCCCGCCAGGGCGTTGTCGTGCAGGCAGGTGCCGCAGATCATGTCCGCCGCGCCGGCCGCGACGTAGGCGATCCTCATGGAGCTTTCCTCACAGGATCGTGCCCGGATTTCAGCCGCCGTGCCCGCGCGACCTCACCCCCGGCCCCTCTCCTAGAGGAGAGGGGAGAAAAACAAACTTCAAGCCCCTCTCCTTCAGGAGAGGGGTTGGGGTGAGGTCGCCACGGCAAAGCAGCCCCGCTTTCCCAACACCCTCTCATAGCTCAGACCTTTCCAGCTTCCGTGGGAAAGAACTTGAGGAGGGTCTCCCGGTCCGGCGGCCGGGAGAGGAGCGAGCCGACGATCATCGCCGCCGTCGAAGCCAGCAGCATGACGGCGACGGGCATGATGCCGGTGCCGCCGATGGTGTAGTCGGCGGTTTTCCAGCCATGGACCACAAACCAGGTCCACAGGACGGCCACCGTCAGGGTGGAGGCGAAGGCCCCCCACTTGGTGCTCCGCTTCCAGAAGACCGCCGCCGCCACGATGGGGAACAGGGCGGCAAAGCCCGTGAAGCACCAGACGCCGAGCTTGAAGATGCTGCGATCCGTCACCAGCGACAGCAGGTACGTGGCGGTGAGGATGACGACGGTGAAGATGCGGCCGACCATGATCTGGGTCCGCTCGCCCATGCGGTCGTGGAAACCGTAGTGGCGGACGATGTCCTGGGTGAACATCGTCCCCACGGCGTGCACCTGCGAGTCGAACGAGTTCATGATGGCGGCGAAGACGCCGGCCGCGAGCAGGCCCGCCAGCACGCCGGGGGCGTGCAGGTCGATCATCTTGACCAGGACCGAGTTGGCCCCCGCGGCCCCGAGATCCGGGAAGTCGGCGCGGGCGAGCACTCCCAGCACCACGCTCGGCAGCCAGACGATGGTGATGCAGACGGGGTAGAAGGCGAGCGTCGGCTTGAACGAGGCGGCGTTCCTGGCCGTCAGCCAGTGGATGAACATGTGGGGGAACATGCCTACGGAGAGGGGGATGCAGGTGTAGGTGAGGAGCTGCAACGGCTTGATGTGCTCGCCGCGGATCAGCAGGCCGGGGTGAGTCGCCGCGACCCGCGTCATGGCGGCCTCCAGGCCTCCCAGCTTGCTGACGATCACCCAGAAGGCCACGAATCCCAGGCCGAGCAGGACGAGCGTCTGGAAGACGTTGACCCAGATCGTGCCGCGCATGCCGCCGTAGGTGACGTAGGCGAGGACGACGAGGCTGATGACCAGCCCTCCCACCCATCCCGGCACCAGGCCGTCGGTGACCTGCGTCAGGGTCGAGCCGCCGCCCATGACGCCGATCAGCAGGTAGGGCACGAGGAGGGTTACCTGGACGACGAAGATCAGCAGACCCAGCCCATCCGAGCCCCATCGCTCGCGAAAGAACTGGACCGGCGTCAGATATCCCCGCCGCTTGCCGAGGGCCCAGACGCGGGTGCCGATGAAAAAGAAGACCGTGGGGATGACGAGGCCGGAGGACGAGGCCATGAGCGCGAAAACGCCGATCCCCTCCATGTAGGCCTCGCCCGAGGAGCCCAGCACCGCGAAGGCCGTCATGTTGGCGCCGAAGAGCGAGATCAGGAGGATGAAGGGCCCGAGGGTGCGGGCGGCGACGAAGAAGTCCTCGCTCGTGCCGCGGAAGAAGCGATGGGAGAAAAGGCCGATCGCCAGGACGATGACCAGGTAGGCGATGATGATGGCGAGGGTTGTCAAGGCTCGATCTCCTGCCGCGCGGGCGCCGAGTCGGGAACTTCCAGATGGTCCGGCCAGGCCTCGAGCACCAGCAGGGTCAGCACGATGGACGCCGCGACGCTGAAGCCGGCGTGATAGACCAGCCCCACCGGCAGGCCGAAGACCAGCGTCGCGTCGTCCCACAACCAGAGGTCGTTGTGGAGCAGGTAGAGGACGAACAGGGCCGCATAGAGCGGCCAGCGCCAGGGATTGGTTTTCTTCATCGGCCGGCTCCGGGCATCTCGGCGGGCTCGGCCGCCGGCTCCAGCTTGACTTCTTCGGGGAAGCGGACCATCCAGCTCATGGCGTCGAACAGGCCATCGATGGGCTGCTCCACGTTGCCGACCAGGAGATGGATGATGTTGAGCCGGTGCTCGGGGTAGCGACCGAGGAACTTCGCGAAGCTGAAGTCCTGCTCGTAGAAGGCGTAGACGAGCTTGCGCATCGCCTCCATGCCGGCGGTGAAACGCGGACCATGGACACCCAGGCGGGCTCCCGAAGGATCGCCGGCGGCGAGCGCCGCGGTCACCGAGTCCGCCGCCAGCTCGCCCGACTTCAGGGCCAGGAGCACTCCCGAAGAGTAGATCGGGTCGAGGAAGCCGAAGGCGTCGCCGACCAGCACCCAGCCGTCGCCGGCGATGCGCGAGGAGCGGTAGGAGAAATCGCGGGTGGCCTGCACGGGAAAGACCTGAGTGGCGTTGACCAGCCGCGGCTGCAGAGCCGGGCAGCGGTCCACCTCCTCTTCGAACACCTGCTGCGGATCGGCGGGCCGGCCGGTGACCAGGTAGTCGAGAGAGCCGACGACACCGACGCTCACCCGGTCGTCCGGCAGCGGGATGTACCAGAACCAGGATTTCGCCTCCTGGGTGCGGATGACGAGGGTCGCTCCTTCGTCGATCCCGGGGTCCCGTAGCGCTCCCTGGTAGTGAGTGAAGAAGGCGGCCTTCTTGAGCTCCGGGTCCGGCTGTCGCAGACCCAGCTTCTTGGAGATCAGGGCGCTCTGGCCGGAGGCGTCGACGACCACCTTGCAACGGATCTCCCGTTCCGCGCCTTCTTCCTGCAGATCCACCCGCACTCCCACAGCGCGCTCACCCTCGAAGAGCACGTCCTTGACCAGCGCTCCCCGCCGCACCTCGACGCCCTTTTCAACGGCGTTGTCGAGCAGCAGGGCGTCGAACTCGCTGCGCAGCACCTGCCAGGTCTGGGAGCTTTCTGAAGGGTCGGTCTCCGTGAAGTAGAAGGGGGCCGAGGCCCTGCCCGTCTTGTTGAAGAACTGGACGCTGTATTTCTTGGGGAAGTGGCTGGCCTGCAGGCGCGGCAGCACGCCCATGCGCTGCAGGGTCCAGTAGGTCGCCGGCATCAGCGACTCGCCGATCTTGAACCGCGGCGTGCGGGAGCGCTCGAGCAGCAGGACCCTGTAGCCGCGCTGCGCCAGCAGCGTCGAGGCGGCGCCGCCGCCCGGCCCGCCGCCGATCGTGATGACGTCATAATCCATCATGATCATTCGCCTTTCCAATCTCCTGTAGGGGCGCCCCTGTGTGGGCGCCCTGGGGGGTAGGGCGGCCACGTAGGGCCGCCCCTACAATTCAGCGCAGCTTCAGCCGGTATTCGAAGCCGCCGTAGATCGAAAACCCGGGCGCCGGAATCACCGAGGTGTTGCCGAAGCCGCGGGTGAAGTACTCCTCGTCCGTGAGGTTCTTGAGGTGAAGGTTGAGACGCCAGTCCGCCAGCTCGTAGTACAGCGTGGCGTTGACCTCGAAGCTGGGGTCGAGCTCGAAGGCGTTGTCCTCGGCGATGAACTGCTCCGAGAGATAACGACCGCCGGCGCCCGCTCCGAAGCCGTTCCCGAAGCGCTTGCTCACCCACAGGTTGGCGATGTGCTCGGGGGCGAAGGCCGAGGTGTTGCCCGAGCGGTCGACGGTCGCGAAGGTCGGCGGATCGAAGCCGACGAGCACCATCTCGGTGAAGCGGGTGAGCTCCGAGTCGGTGTAGGCGTAGGAGAAGAGCGTCCGCAGGCCGCGCAGCGGCTCGGCCGCCAGCTCCAGCTCGACGCCGCGGGAACGCTGGGTGCCGGTCTGCTGGATGACGCCGGTCAAGTCCGGAATCGCCACGTTCTCGCGCTCCAGCTCGTAGACGGCGAGCGTCGTCTGCAGCCGGCCTCCCCACAGCTCGCCCTTGGCCCCCACCTCGGTCTGCGTGCTCTCCTCGGGCCTGCGTTCCCCCACCACGCGCGACGACGGCGGAGCGAAGGCGCGGCCGGCGTTGGCGTAGAGGGAGAGCGAGGCGGTAGGCGAGTAAACGAGCCCCAGGATCGGCGAGACCTTGGAGAAGTCGCGGGAGGTCCCGGAGACCTCGTCCTCGTAGTCGATCGAATCCCAGCGCGCTCCAGCGACGATCTGGAAGCGATCGGAGAGGCCGATGCGGTCGATCACGTAGGGCGCCACGACCTGGCTCGAGGTGTCCCCCGCCTGGTTGGGGATCCGCTGCAGCGGCCCGCTCGCCGTCTCCACCGGATCGTCGAGCGCAATCGTGGGCAGCAGCGCGAAGTCCAGGGTGAAACGGTCGTCGAACCGCCCCACCTCGACCCCGGCCAGCAGGCGATGGTCGATCCCGCCCGTCGCGGCCGTGTAGACCGCCTCGAGCTGGTTGCCGAAGAACTCCTGGGTGTCGTCCAGCAGCACGAGGGTGCGGACGACCTGGTCGGGGAAGAAGCCGAAGCCGGGGCTGACGCCGTTGATGATCGTGCCGTCCGAGAGCCAGTCGAGCCGGCGGTAGAAGGTCTTGTTGCGCAGCGACAGGCGGTCCGAAATCTCGGTCTCGTAATCCACCTGGGCGCGCCGGGTCTCCTGCTCCGAACGGTCGAAGGGCGACTGGTACGAGCGGGTGCGCGGCACGCCGGCCACCTCCATGCCCACCGGCGGGCCGGGGATGGGGAACGGCAAGCCCGGCCGCGGCGGTCCGAAGACCGTGACCAGGGGGAGCCCTGCGTCGGGAGAGAAGCTGGTATCCAGGAATTCGAGATTCAGGTTGAGCACGCCGCGCCCGCCCGTGCGCCAGGAGAAGGCCGGGTTGACTCCCCGCACTTCGCTGGGCTTGCCGTCGCGGTACCCGTCGGAGTCCTGCCAGAGGCCGTTGAGGCGGAAACCGAGGGGACCGTCGCCGCCGGCGTTCCAGTCGAGCGCGCCGGCGGCGGTGCCGTAGCTTCCTCCCGACAGCTCGGCTTCGATGAACCGGCCGGGCTCCGGTTGCTTGCGAACCATGTTGATCGTCCCGGCGATCGGGTTGGCGCCATAGAGGAAGCCGCCGGGGCCCTTCAGGACTTCCACCCGCTCGATGTTGTAGAGCTGGTAGAAGCTGATCTCGGGCTCGGCGGCGCCGTCGGTCAGCACCAGGCCGTTGGCCACCGAGTCGAAGCCGCGGACGAGGAAGTAGTCGGCCACGCCGTTCTGGGTCTGCACGTTCAGGCCGCTGACGTTGCGCAGCGCGTCGCCCAGGACGACGCTCCCCTGCTCGCGGAGGAGCGGCCCGGAAACGACGCTGACGCTGGCGGGCGTCTGGCGCAGCGGCAGGGGGAGCTTGGTGGCGATGGTGTTGGAGTCCGGCACGTACGGCAGGCTCCCTTCGACGAACAGAACGTCCTCGTACGTCGCGGCCGGCGGCTCCTCGCCTGCCTGCTCGGCCGGCTCCTGCTGACTGCCAGGCGCGGAGGGCTGCGGCGGCGAGAGCGGAAAACGCGAGGCACGAGCAACCAGCGCGAGTGGGGTCTTCAAAGCCGTGTCCTTTCTTGGCGGCCCGTCTTCGCGGCGGCGCCTTCGGAGCGGTGCCGCGCCAGTCCAGGGCCAGGAGCTCCTCTTCGTTGCGCAGATAGAGCCGGCCGTTCGCCAGGGTCGGCGCCGTCCAGCACTTGCCGGAGAGAGGCTGGCTGCTCCCCTTCTCCCGGTAGCCCGCGGACGTCGCCTCGACGAGCAGGAGCTTGCCGCGTTCGGAAAGCACGATCAGATGGCCGCCGGCCAGGATGAGCGAGCCGTGGCCGAAACCGCTCTCCTTCCACTTCTCCTCGCCGGTGGCCGCCACGATGCACTTCAGGACCGAGTTGTCGAAGCCGTAGATGTGGCCGTTGTGGAGCACCGACGAGCTGAACTGGTTCTTCATCCGGCGGTTCTGCCAGACCTCCTCGGCCCCCGCCCGGCCCTCCACGACCTCGATGCGGAAGAGGGCGGCGCCGGTGTCGTAGCCCGACGAGATGTAGAGCTTGTCCGGCGGCACGAAGATCGGCGTCGCGGCGTTGACGTCCCAGTCGGTCTTCCAGGGGACCCGCCAGAGGAGCTTGCCGTCCTTGGGCGAGACGGCGAGCACCGAGCGGCCGGTGAAGAACACCGCCTGGCGGACCCCGCCGACGGTGATGGCGATGGGAGCCGAGTAGCCGGCGAGCTCGTTCTGCGACGTCCAGACCGTCTTGCCCGTCTTTTTTTCCAAGGCGACGAGGGACCGGCCTCGCGAGCCTCCCAC
Organism: Thermoanaerobaculaceae bacterium; assembly: GCA_963778565.1. Classification (GTDB taxonomy): domain Bacteria; phylum Acidobacteriota; class Thermoanaerobaculia; order Multivoradales; family UBA5704; genus DATARR01. The sequence continues at coordinate 163,628 of CAVZUZ010000014.1, forward strand.
GTCGACCAGGAGGAGGTTTCCCTCGATCAGCGGCGTGGTCGAGATCCCCCACTGGGGAGGCTCGGCGCCGAATTCCCGCTGCAGGTCGTGCTCCCAGACCTTCTTGCCGTCGGCGGCGTTGAGGGCGGCGAGCCGGCCCGTCGCGGTGAGCGCATAGACCGTGTCGCCGTCGACGAGCGGCGTCGAACGGGGTCCGTTCCCCTGGCCGCTCATGTACTTGCGGCCGAGCGGCACCCGCCAGATCGGCCGGCCGGTTTCGGCAGTGTAGGCGGCAGCGTACTCGTGGTCCCCCTGGCCGTACATGGTGAAGAGGCGTCCCTTGGCCACCGTGAGATGGGAGAAGCCCTCCCCGATCGGCACCTTCCACAGGATCCGAGGCCCGCCCGCGGGCCAGCTCTTGAGCAGCCCCGTCTCGCGGGAGATCCCGTCCCGGTTGGGACCGCGGAACTGCGGCCAGTCCGCCGCCGCGGCCATCGCGGCCATGCCGGCGAGGAGGCAGAGTGCGAGGGTCATGGAAATCGCGAGATGCGCATGGCGAAGTCTCCTCAGGTGTATCGCGCGTTGCGGTACGGCTCGTCATAGAAAGCGGGCAGCAGACGGTCGACCTGGAGCAGCCCGGCGCGGGTGAGCTCGATCTCATCCCTTCTGCCCTCGCCGAGGCGCAGCATCCCCTCCTCCTCGAGCCGCTTCCAGACGGGCGCGAATTCCGCCAGCACGTCGACGCCGAACTTGGCGCGGAAGTACGGCAGCGCCAGGGTCCCCAGCTTGAGCTGCAGGATCATCTCCCGGATCAGGCGTTCACGGCCGGTGATCGCCAGGCCGCGCCCCAGCGGCAGGCGGCCCTGGGCGAGGGCGTCGAGGTACTCGTTCCAGCCGGCGACGTTCTGGAAGTGAACGCCCGAGAGGTGCGAGAACGAGGCCACGCCGGCGCCGATCATGTCGCTGCCGTGCCACACCGAGTCGCGGTAGACGAAGCGGGAGGACGGACCCTTCGGTTTGACCATGGTGTAGGCCGAAGACAGGACGTACCCGGCCGCGGCGAGCTCGGCGAAGGCGTAGTCCTGCCAGGCCCGCTTGGTGGGCCAGTCGGCCAGGGGACGGTCGAAGGAACCCTCCAAAACGCTCTGGGAGTAGACGGTGTTGTAAGGCAGCTCCATCTGGTAGATGGTCACGCTGTCGGGCTCGACCTCCAGGGTTTTGCGGACCGACTCGCGCCAGGTCTCCCAGGTCTCCCCCACCATGCCGGCGATCAGGTCGATGTTGAGCTGCTCGAAGCCCATCTCCGCGATCCAGGGAAGCACCCGGTAGATCTCGGTGGAGACATGGGCGCGCCCGTTCTCCCGCAGGACGTCGTCGTCGAAGCTCTCGATGCCGAGGGACAGACGGGTGACGCCGGTGCCGCGGATGGCCGCGAGCTTGGAATGGGTGAGCGTTCCCGGCTCGCACTCGAAGGTGATCTCGTCGGCGCCCGTCCAGGGCAGGGCCGCCTGCAGGCGCGTCACCAGCCCTTCGAGCTGCCGCACGGAGATGTACGACGGCGTGCCGCCGCCGAAGTAGACGAACTCGAGCGGCCGGCCGGCGACGGCGGGCCGGGCGGCGTAGAGCTCGACCTCGGTGGCCAGGGCGTCGAGGTAGGACCCGATCTCGCCCGCGTCCTTGTCGGTGTAGACCCGGAAGTAGCAGAACTTGCAGCGCTTGCGGCAGAAGGGGATGTGGAGGTAGAGACCCAGGGTCGCTCCGGGAAGGGGCGGCGAGTCCAGGGCGGCGTGGACGGCGGAAAGGCCCTCGGGGCGCCAGGCGGAAAACGGCGGATAGTTGGCCACGAAGACGCTCCCGACCTCGGTCGTCGGCGGCGGTGGCAGTGTGGGCGAGGCCGTGGCGGGCTCGGGATTGACCATGTTGACTGACCTCACTTGGCTCCGAAGCAGTAGAGAGTCCCGTCCGAGGCGCCGATGACCAGCCGGCCGGCGGCGATGGCCGGCGAGGCCTCGATGCCGGCGCCGACGTCGAAGCGCCACACGGGCTTGCCGGTGTCTACGTCGAGGGCGAAGAGCTGGCCGCTCTTGTCGGCGGCGAAGACCCGGTTGCCGAGAACGGCCGGCGAGGCGTCCACCGCGCTGCGGGCCGAAAAGGTCCAGCGCTCCTTGCCGGTGGCCGCGTCGAGGGCGTGGACCAGCTTGTCCCGGCCGCCGAAGATGACCGTATGGCCGTCTCCAGCCAAAGCGGGCGAGGAGTAGAAGGGAAACTGGCGCACCGGATGCTCGTAACGCCAGAGGACCTTGCCGCCTTCCAGATCCACGGCCAGGAATTGATTCTCGAAGTTGCCCAGGAAGGCGCGGCTACCGGCCACGGCCGGGCTCGCTCCGACGTAGCCGCCGAGGGGGACGCGCCGCAGCTCCTTGCCGTCCTTCGCGTCGAGGACGCGGAGAAAACCGTCGCACCCCGCCGAGATCACCCTGCTCGCTCCCATCGGCGGCCACCGCCGGGCTGCCGTGGACGTAGCCGTCGGTTTCGACCTTCCACACGACCGCGCCGTCCCGCGGCGAGAGGCAGTAGAGGAACTGGTCGTAGGAGCCCACCACGAGGCAGCGCGAAGTGAAGTTGGCCGAGGAGGTGATCCCGGAGCCGGCCTTGAACGTCCACCGCCGCGCTCCGGTCTTCGCGTCCACGGCGTGGAAGGTCCCCATCTCGTCGCCGAAGTAGACGGCGCCGTCGCGGACCGCCGGCGAGGACTTGACCTCGTCCGTCGCCTTGTAGCTCCAGCGGACCTTGCCGGTCGCCAGGTCCAGGGCGTAGAGGTTGCCGTCCAGGGAACCCACGTAGACCGCGCCGGCCACGATGGCGGCGGTCGAGGTGATGCCGTCTTTCGCCTTGAATTTCCAGAGTGGCTTGAGAGCGGCCGGCAGGCTGCCCGCGGCGCGGCCGGAGAGCGCGGAGTCGGCTCGGAAGGAGGGCCAGGAGGAGGCGCCTTGGGCGAGGGCGTGGGAAAGGACCACAAGGACCACAAGGACCGCAAGGACAAGGGCACTCCTTACTGTCCTTGAAGTCCTTGCGGTCCCTTTGGTCCTTTTTTTCCTCTGCCTCATCGCCCGCTCTCCTCATACGCGGCGCGGTAGATCTCCAGCAAATCCCCCGCCGTCACCGGCCGGGGATTGAACCGCGCCGTCCACTGCCGGGCCGCCTCCTCGGCGAGCTGGGGCAGATCGCTTTCCTCCACACCCACCTCACGCAGGCACGCCGGCAGGCCGCAGAGCGCACGCAGCTCCTCCAGCCGCTCCAGGAGGCCGGCGTCCAGCTCGGCGTAGAGGTCGCCGGCAACCGCGGCGTTGAAGCGGACGACCGGCACGAGCATCAGGCCGACGGCGATGCCGTGCGCCAGGCCGTAGCGGGCCGAGAGGGCGTTGGCGCAAGCGTGGGCCGCGCCGAGCATCGACGCCTCGATGGCGGCCCCGGCCAGGTGGGCGCCCAGGAGAGCGTCGCCGGCCGCCCTCAGATCGCCGGGCGAGTCGAGGTAGGCCGGCAGGCTGTCGTCCAGAAGACGCCAGGCCTCGCGGGCGAACATCCGGGAGAACGGGTTGCCCCGCGTCGTCACGTAGCTCTCGACGGCGTGGGAGACGGCGTCGATCCCTGCCGCGGCGGCGGCGCGGCGCGGCGTGCTCGCCACCAGCTCGGGGTCGAGGAGAACGGCGCCGAACCGCGCCTTGAGGTCGCCGCAGGCCATCTTCTGCCGGGTCTCCGGATGGGTGATGAGGGCGTAGCACTGCGCCTCGCTTCCCGTGCCCGCCGTGGTCGGCACACCGATCGACGGCAGCAGGGGCCGCGCCGCTTTGCCGGAGCCCCAGTAGTCCTCCATCCGGCCGCCGTTGGAATGGACGAAGTTGATCCCCTTGGCCGCGTCCAGGGCGCTGCCGCCGCCCACCGCCACGAGCAGGTCGGGGCGAAGCCCGCGGCAAAGGCCCGGCCGGCTTCGACGGTCAGGGAGGTGGGATTCTCCTCCACCTCGTCGAACACCGAGGCCTCCAGCCCCTCGCGCTCGAGGAAGGCGGCCGCCCTTTCGGCGTGACCGGCGGCGCGGACTCCGGGGTCCGTCACCACCAGGATCCGCTGCCCGCCCAACGAGCGCGCGATGGGACCCACGAGGTCGAGAACACCGGCGCCAAAGTGAACGTGAATGCCGCCGATCTCGGCGCTGAAGGCCCCCGACTCCGTGCTCGTCGTCGCTGTCGCCGCGCTTCCTCGCGCGTCCGTCTCGCCGAGGAGGGCGGTGCGGCAAGGAGGCTCACGCGGCCACCTCCGTCGCCAAGGCCGGCGCCGCCTGGATCGCCCGCTGCCGGTAGAGGTGCGCGAAGAGGTTCCCCTCGTGCGGCTGGTCCCAGGCGAGGCGGGAGGTCGGGATCGGGCCCAGGTTCAGCCGGTCGATCGCCGGGCAGGCGAGAAGCTCGCGCTGGAAGCCGGCGTCCTCGGTGAGACCGGTGGCGACCAGGGTGGGACCGATGCGGGAGAGCAGCTCGGAACGCGGCGCCTCCACCACGGCGGCGAAGGGGAACAGCAGCTCGGTCTGGGCGAGGGGATGCTCCGGGTCCGCGCACCAGACGAGGGTCGGCAGCAGGAACGTGGCGCCGCCCGCCTCCGCGATGCGCCCCCGGCAGTCACCGCCGCGGATCTCCGCCGTCAGGTCCACGGCTCCGGGAATGCGGAGCTGCCGGTCGAGCCACTCGGAGATCCGTTGCGCCGTCTCGGGCCGGGTGAAGGCGGCGAGCCGGGCCTCGGGATGCTCCAGGGGCAGAGCCTCGATGCCGGCGAGGCGTTCCGCCAGGGCTTCAGCCATCCGCCGGCCGGTGCCGGTTCCGGTCGCGGGCAGCCAGACGCCGGAGGCGTTGAGGCACGAACGGCCGCCGTTGTCGGCGATCGAGCTGCACCAGGACGTCGAGGTGGCGCTCCCAGCTCGGCGACCTGGTCCTCGCCGAAGATCACCTTGCTCCAGCCCGGACCGTGGATCTGCACCCGCGGATCGCCGCGGAAACCCTCCACGGTCGCCGCGTCGCCGAAGAACAGCGAGCGGCCGCAACGCATCAGGATCTCGGTGGCCCCGGCGTGGTCCGCCGGATAGTAGAAAGCCGCCTCGCGCGGCAGCCCGGCGGCGATCAGGGCCTGCAGGATGCGCAACGGCGTCCAGGGCTCTTCGCGGCCGGGCTTGACGATCACGGGGATCTTCAAGGACGTAGGCCGGCAGCCACAGCGTGTGGACGCCGGGCGAGTTGCTGGGAAGGACCGCGCCCAGGGTCTCGGTCTCGGCCAGGAAGGAGACCCGCCGGCCGTCCTGGACTCCCCAGCCGGCGTCGAGCGCGTCGAGATCGAGCCCCCGGGTGAGCCCCGCGAGCACGCTGGCCATGCTCGGCGAGGACGGTGCGGATCTTGCTCCATGTTGAACCGGCAGAGGGTCTCGGGCAGACCGCAGGTCGCGGAGAGCAGGCGGATGTAGTCCTCAGGCCCCTGGAGCTCGCCTTCGGGGCCAGGGACCGTCGAGACCGTCGGGATCAACCGGCAGCCGCCCCTCGGCAAAGAGATCCGCCGCTCTGGCGCAGATCGCCAGCAGCTCCGCCGAGGTCAGCCCGGCCAGGGCTCGCCGGCTCGCGCCTGCCGCCGCCGCCAGGTCCCTCGCGATCAACCCTGGATGGGCCTGGGAGACCGCGGCGAAGGGCTTTCCCGTGCGGAAATCCCGGACCGTCTGGACCTCCAGGCTGCGATACGGGCGCCCGGCGCGGAGCAGGGGGACCTGGATCATCAGTAGACCCCGACGACGACCGAGTCCTGTAGCTCGGAGAGGAGGCGCAGGTTGCTCACCCCGTCCCAGGGATAGCGCTCGATCGGCTCCGCCCGCTCCCCCTCGTCCCTTTCGAGGAAGCGCGGCATGAAGAAGTCGCGCGTCAGCGTCGTCAGCATCACCCGTCCCGTTTCGCCGTAATCGACCGCACGCTCCGGGTCGACGGGATCCACCAGCTCGAAGATGGCCCGCGGCATGGGCGGGTAGTAGGTGATGGTGTAGTCGGGGTTCGCCGGGTCGACCGGCTTGTGGCAGGCGAGCCCCATCAGGGTGTTGCCGTACGTCGGCACGAAGTCGACGCCGGGCACCAGCTCCTCGCGGGCGAAGCGGTGGAACTGGGCGTTCATCTCCGTGCCGCCGCAGAAGATGCCGCGGATGCCCAGCTTGACGAGCGAGACCCGCTCGCAGAGGGCCTCGAGGAGCTTCGGCGTGGTGAACAGGCAGCGGATCTCGTGCGCCTTGAGCACCGTCATTCCCTGCTCGACGACGTGCGCCTTGTAGGCCTCCAGCTCGCGGAGCCGGCGGTCCCTGATCAGCTTGTTGACCCATCGCGGATCGAGGTCCACGTGGAAGCAGATGCCGCCCCGGTGCTGCGCCAGGTGCTCGACGGCGAGGCGCAGCCGCCGCGGACCGGTCGGCCCCAGCATCAACCAGTCGGCGCCGCGGGGGAATCCCGCCTCGGAAAGGCTGTCGCTGAAGATCTCGTAGTCGGTCTGGAAGTCCTCGATGTTGACGCGCGACTTCGGCACTCCGGTCGAGCCGCCGGTCTCGAAGACGTAGGCCGGCCGGCCGGCGAGCCCTTTGGGGATGAACCGGCGGACCGGTCCGCCGCGCAGCCAGGAGTCCTCGAAGTGGCCGAAGAGCTTGAGGTCTTCATACCCCCGGATCTCCTTCCGCGGATCGAACCCGAGCCCCGCCGCGCGCTCGAGCCAGAACGGGCAGCCGGTCGCCGGATCGAAGTGCCAGGAGACGACCTCGCGCACGTGGGCGTCGAGCCGGGCGCGGGCCTCGGCGACCTTCTCCGCGAGCGCCGAGCGGATCGATTGTGTCAGGACCTCCATGCAGACCTCACCTCCCGCCGCCGCTACCAGGTGATGCGGGCTTGGCGGGCTTGGCTTCCTTCTCCAGCTTCGCCCCCTCCTGGATCGCCCATAGCTTGGAGCGGGTCATGACGTAGAGCACGCCGTCCTTGGCGACCGGCGTCGAGTAGACGGAGTTGCCCATGTTGACCTCGTGCAGGACCTCCTTCTTCTTGCCGGCCCGCAGCACCACGATGTCGCCGTCCTCGTCGCCCAGGTACACCTTGCCGTCGGCCACGAAGGGCGAGCCCCAGATGGCCGCGAAGACGTCGTGCATCCAGTACGGCTCACCGGTGCGGGCGTCCAGCGCGTGAAGGTGGCCCGAGAGATCCGAAGCGTAGAGAATGCCGTCGCCGTCGATCGCCACCGTGGAGAGCGTGCGGTGGAAGTCCTCGCCGCCGCGATGCCAGACGGCACCCTTGCCGGTGATGTCCCCCTCGAGCGTCGCGTCCACCACCCAGAGATGGCCGATCCCCTCGCCGTGCTCGGGGTCCTGGCCGACGGCGATGTAGACCTTGTCCTCCCAGATCACCGGCGTCGCGATGATGTAGTTGCGGGTGCCCGCGCCGCCGATCCTCCACACCGCGTCCTTGGGATTGCAGTCGAAGCTCCACAGGAGCTTGCCCGTCTTCGGCTCGAAGGAGTAGAGCCAACCGTTGCCGCCCGCGAAGACGACCTGCGGCCGGCCCTTGACCACGCCGTAGGCGGCGTTCGACCACTGGCCATGGAGGATCTTCTCGCCGGGAAGGCTGTTTTCCCAGAGGAGCTTGCCCGTCTTCTTGTCCAACGCGATGAAGCTCGGCGCCGCCGGCGAGGGGATGTTGATGTGCCCCTCGTCCACGCCGTTGGCGGTGACGGTGAAGATGATGTCGTCGACGAGCAAGGGATTGCCGGCCGCCAGGTTGTGGGGGAAGACGTCCAGCTCCTTGATCATGTCGAAGCTCCAGACCGTGTCCTGGTCAATATCGCTGACACCGCTCGCCTCCGCCTCGTTGGTCGTGGGACCGTCGTTCTCCTTGTCGAGGAAACCCTCGGTATCGGCGCAGACCACCTCGGCGCGGTTCGAGACGTAGTAGAGGCGATCCCCCTCCACGGCGGGCGCCGAGCAGATGCCCTGCAGCGGCCAGTCGTTGACCCGGCCCGCCGGCAGCTTCGGATAGGCGGCCTGCCACAGGAACTTGCCGTCGGCGGCGTTGAAGGCCATCAGCACGCCGCGGTCGCCGGTGAGCTTGGGGTTCTTCAGCGCTTCGTTGTTGGTGCCGACGTACACCTTGCCGCCGGCGACGATCGGGCCGCCATAGCTCTGGGAGCCGAGGTTCGCCACCCACTTGACGTTGAGGCCGGTGTCGGGGTCGAACTTGCCGGGCAGGCCCTTGGCGTCGTCCGCCATGTTGCGGGAGGGATCGCCGCCGAACATCGCCACCTCGGCCATCGCCGGCATCGCCGGCATCGCCGGCAGCGCCGGCAGCGCGACACCGGCCAGCAGCAGGCCCGCAACCCACAGCGCGTTTCCTTTCATCGTTTTCATCGAGGGTTCACCGTCACCTTTACGTTGTCGTATTGAACGTCGACCGGGGAGTAGCCATAGAGACCCGGGCTGCCGCTGCGGACCGGACGGGGATCCTCGGCCGCGACCGTCCACTCCGCGGGCTCGGGATCGCCGCGCTTCCAGACCTTGCCGCGGACGAGGGCCTTGTCCCCCTGCTGGTCCACGCGGAGCTTCATCGTGTACCAGACGTCGGGATCCCACGGGAACGGCACCGACTTCTCCACCCGCAGATCCGAAGCCCACGAGCGCACCTGGAGCTTCTGATGGGCCCCCATCAGGTCCAGCGTGTAACCGCTGTTGCTCAGGCCCACGTCCGGCCGGCGCCGGCCTTGCGCGGTACCCAGGAGATCGGCTTCGATCGTGTAGTTGGCCAGATCGGCCGGCCCCATATAGACGTCCGCGCGGTGCACGCCGGCCCGCGACGGCGGCTTGACGAGAACCATGTTCCCCCCTTGGTCCTTGACCAGGAACTTGGTCCCCGCGCCGATCCACCAGCCGGGATTCTTGTCGATCTCGTAGGACTCGAAGTCCTCGCTCCAAGGCAGGGGCGGAATCACCCGCACCCGCGCCGCGGCCTCGAGCCCGGCGCTCTTCGCCACCACCTTGCCCGCCTGGGCGCGGCCCGCCTGCGGCGTCAGCGCGCCGCCCTCGACGCTCCCCGCCAGTCCGGCGAGCGACCACTCGACCGCGTCCGGTGATGGCGACGGCACCGGCCGGCCCTTGGCGTCGAACGCCTTGACGGCGAGGCGGAGGGTCTCGCCCGGCTTGATCAGCGCCTCGGTCGGGACGACCTGCAGGACCGCCGGCGGAGAGCCCTTCGCGGCCGGCTCCTCGGCGAGGGCGGCCGGCTGGTCCTTGGTCACCTTGAAAGGCTTCGCCTTGTCCCCGAGGCAATAGAGCCCGCCCTCGGTGGCGAGGTAGACCCGCCCGTAGGCGACCGCGGGCGAGCCGTAGATCTCGGCGTAGCGCGTGCCCGTAGGGGCCGTGGGGTCGGCGACGGACAGCTCGTCGACGTCCAGCTCCTCCATGCTGTCGGGTCCCGGCCTCAGGATGTGAAACCGCCCGTTGGTCTCGGGGACGTAGATCTTGCCGTCGGCCCACACGGGAGAAGCCTTGCCCACCGTGCCCAGCTTGTGCTTGAAGAGGTGGCGGCCGGTCTTGGCGTCCAGCACGAAGAGGTTCGCCGAGTTGTCCACCACGTAGAGCCGGCCCTCATGGTAGAGGGGCGAGGGGAAGCCGTCGCCCAGCTCCTCGGCCCGCCACAGCTCGTGGGTCTTGGTGATGTCCCCGGCGCCCGTGGCGTCGATCGCCACCAGCCGGCCCATGGTCCCGGCGTCGACGTTCTCCTCGCTGTGGGCGGCGTAGACCCTATCGCCGATATCGCCGTTGACCGCCACCGTGGTGTTGATGCCGCTCTTGCTCAACTGGAAGCCCCAGACCTTCTCGCCCGTGCGCGCCTTGACGGCGTAGATCCAGCCGTCGCCGTTGCCCTCGATCAGCAGCCGCTGGCCGTTGATCACCGCCGCGACGGGCGTCGTCTGCGTGTTGAGGTCGAACGGCTGGCCGCCGGGAGTGGAGACCCAGAGAACGGCGCCCGTGCGCTTGTCGAAGGCGAAGGTGCGGGTGCGCGGCGGCGCCTGCTCGCCCCAGCCGGTGTTGGTGAACGACAACACCAGCCGGTCCTCGTCGATCATCGGCGTATGCGTCCGCCCGCCGAAACCCGAGTAGAAACCGAGCTCCTCGGTGAGCGCCCGCTGCCAGACCACCTTCCCCGCCCGGTCGAAGGCCACCAGCAGGCCGCCGACGCCGCAGGCGTAGAGGTTGCCCGTCTCCGGGTCGCCCACCACGCTCGCCCATCCCACCCGGTTGAAGGGAACGCTGGTGTGGTAGACGTCGAGGCGCCGCCGCCACAGCTCCTTGCCGGTTCCGGCGTCGAAGCAGACGACCACCTCGTGCATGTCGATGCCTTCGCCCGCCCGGCCGTTGGCGCAGACCCGGCCGTCGAAGACGACCGGCGTCGACCGCCCCATCAGGTCCTTGGCGTGCCAGACCAGGTTCTCGCCCTGCGGCGACCACTTCGCGACCAGCCCGGTCTCGGATGAAACTCCGTCCTGCCCAGGCCCTCGCCAGGCCGGCCATTCGGCAGCCGCCAAGGAAAGCCCACCCGCGGTCGCCAGGACAGTGAGGACCCAAAAAAACAGAGCGATCTTCGACCAGCGCATTCAGAGCTCCTTCAGTTCCTGCCGCGCACCGGTCCCCCGGAGCGCGCGGGGGCCGCCATCCATGGTACGCAGCCCCGGCCGGAATGTTATCCCAACCCCTTCCTTGACCTGCTCAATCCGTGTAAAAAATCGGTAAACATTTCAGAATGTTGGATTTGCCGGTGAAGCGGCAAGGGACCAAAGGGACAGCAGGGACGACAAGGACGCCCCGGAGCGCCACCGTCCTCGTTTGGTCCTTGTTGTCCTTTTGGTCCCTGCCCTGCAACACTAGACTCCCAGCTCATCTGGCAAGGAGACACATTCCATGGCTCGGACATTCCCGCGTGCCGTCCTCCTGCTCCTGCTGATCCTCTGTGCATCCCCACGCGCCGCGCGGGCCACCTTCTCTCTGTGCGCGATCGATCCAACCACCGGGGAGGCCGGCGTGATCGTCACCACCCGTGTACCGTTCGTCGGCCGCGCCGTGCCCTGGGCGCGCGCCGGCGTCGGCGCCGTGGCAACGCAGGCCTGGACGGTGGTCGAGTACGGCCCGCAGGGGCTCGACCTGCTGGCGCAGGGCGTGACGCCGCAAGAGGCCCTCGCGCGGCTGCTGGCCGACGACAAGGGCCGCGACCGCCGGCAGCTCGGCATGATCGACATGCAGGGCCGCACGGCCGCTCACACCGGCAAGGAGAACGGCGAGTGGGCCGGCAGCCGCCAAGGGCGCCACTACACGGTCCAAGGCAACATCCTGGTCGGACGCGAGGTCATCGACGCCGTGGCCGACCACTTCGAGAGCACCGAGGGCATCGGGCGTGCCGCTCGCCGAGCGGCTGATCCTGGCGCTCGCGGCGGGCCAGGCGAAAGGCGGCGACCGGCGCTGGGGACTCTTCCAGTCGGCGGCGCTGCGCGTCGCGGACCCCAACGATCCCGGCCGCGGCGGCGACCACCTGAGCGTGTCGATCGACGTCGGCGAGAACGCGGACCCGGTCGCGGAGCTGCGGCGGATCTACCAGACGACGCAGCGGCGGCTGGGCTACCGCTCCTTTTCAGAGATCCAGGGCCGCGACGTGGTCGAGCTCAAGCGGATGCTCCACGCCCTCGGCTACTGGCGGAAGGACCTCGAGGAGTTCCCGCCGGAGCCGATCGTCAGAGGAGACCCGTCGCTCCTGCGCAGCGATCCCGAGCGCTTCCAGAAGCAGCTCGACGAACGTCGCCAGCCTTTCGAGGCCTACATGAAGGAATTCGGCCTCTACGATGCGGCCGCGATGGACGCGGTCGACGCCTTCCGCAAGGACCACGGCCTCGTCTTCGAAGGCAACCCGCGCGGGCTGGTGGACGAGCGCTTCGTGCAGGCGCTGCGCGCGGCATATCAGCAGCACGTTGGCGCACAGACGGCAACGTCTCCCTGAAGTTTCCGAGGTACAGGAAAAGGCAACGCGGCTATAGCCTCCCCAGCATTTATGTCACCACTCGACCCCTTGGCGAATCACCACTCGACCCGCTCGAGGATGCTGCGGGAGGTCTCCCTCACGAATCGATCCTCGGGCTCTGCCAGCGAGCTCCAGACCTCGTTGAGACGCTCCGTGACGGTATCGGGATTATGCCGCGTGAGGTACTCCATGAGAGCTTCGGTGTAAAGCTGACTGCGAGACTTGGCGAGCCGCTGGGCGAGCCGCTCAGCTTCTTGGAAGACTTGGTCTGGAACCGAGATCGCTGTCTTCATACTCGAAGTATAACAGGCTGAACGGGCCAGGGCGTCACCCCGCCCAATCGACACTTCGGCTCTCCTCCAACCTCCTCGATGAGCCCGAACGCCGCATGTTCAACGAAGCCATTGAAGCAGAGACGTTCGCGAGGTTGCTCGTAGACTTCTGAATCTGTTCACCTTGCCGCCTCCGCGGCGATGATCACGCGGCAGCCCCTGGCGAGCTGCTCGTTGGCATCGGAAGGCGGCGCCAGCACCTCCACCTGCGCAAACCCGAGCCGGGGCAGGAGATACATCAAGGCTTTCCGTGAAGGTACCAGGGACGTCGCGTCCAGGCTCGCTTCTCTGTTCTCCATGGAGAGCCTCCGGGGTCTCATCGACGAGCGCGAAACAGCCTTCGATCGGCTTCTTCCAGTCTCTCGCGCCCCATTCCACCTCCGCCGGCAGCTCCGGCGCCACCTGAGTCTCGATGAGGCAGATCCCTCGCGTCACCGCGCGCGCCAGCTTGAGGACGCCGATGATGTCTGGAACGTGATAGAGCAGGCCGAACATCAGCACGACGTCGAACTCGCCGATCTCGGGGCTCGTCAGCTCGAGCACGTTGCCGATCCTGAAGTCGAGATTCTCCAGACCGTGAAGATCTCGAATCAGGGTCGCGTGCGCCACGTTGTCTTGCCGCGCGTCGATCCCCAGAACCTGCCGGCAGCCGCGTAGAGCAAGCTGCAAGGCGAAGTATCCTTCATTACATCCCAGGTCGAGGCAGCGAAGATCGGTCCACCGCTCCCCGAGCCGTCGCTCCAGGTACTCGAAAGCCATTTTCCTCCGGGTTTCATGGATCGACAGGACCTCCGCCGGAAGATAGGATCTCGTCTTCCTGCCGCTCGGCAGCTCGAACTCATAGAACCAGACGCGGCCGAGTATTTCGGCTTCGAGCGATTTTCGATCCATGCGTTTCCCGGGCGAACCGCCGTCCGGTTCTCTCCGATAGGGACGGTGATTGTAGTAGCTCGGCGCGCCTCGGGCCACTCGCTATCGGCTTCGACCTCGATCGAACCGGCCCCTCCCCCTCTCCCGTCAGGGAGAGGGGGCTGGGGGGTGAGGCTTCGGAGGGCAGAACCGGGGGTAGTTCCACGAGCAACTGAACCACTACCGGCGATTCATCGCCGGACGGGGGCTCGGGCGGACCCATCTGCCATACTCCGCCCATCCATGAGCCGCGGCCACCGCTTCCGGCATTTCCGTCCGATCCTCCGTCCGCCGCCCGGCCGCAAGCTCCCGCGGGAGCTGCGCGTGGGGCGGGTCGGCCGTCTGGCCGCGGCGCTGTCCGGCATCGAAGATCCCGGCTTCGAGACCCTGCTGCGGCGCATCGAGGGCGGGCCTCTTCATGGGGGAAATCAGGTCGAGATCTACTTCGAGGGCCGGACCGCCTTCGTGGCCATGCGGGAGGCGGCCCTCGCCGCGCAACGGGAGATCCTGCTCGAGTCCTACATTTTCAAGGACGACGCCACCGGCCGCCTCTTCCTGGACCAGGCGAAGGCCGCATCGGCGCGCGGCATCCAGGTAAGGGTGCTCGCCGACGCCATCGGCTCGATCTCCACCCGCGCGGCGTTCTGGCGGGAGATGGAGGACTATGGCATCGAGTTCCACCTGTTCAATCCCCTGATCAAGCGAATCTGGTACCAGCCGTTTCGCGACCATCGCAAGATTCTGGTGGTGGACCGCGAGGTCGCCTTCACGGGCGGCATGAACATCGCCGAGGAGTACGGCTCGCCGAACCCGAAACCCGGCCAGACCTGGCGGGACACTCACGTGCGGGTCAAGGGTCCTGCGGCGTGGGAAATGGCGATCGTCTTCTCCGAGGGTTGGAAGCACGCCGGGGGCAAGCCATTCAAGATCGATCGGTTGCCGGCCGAGGCGGCCGAGGTTCCGGGGTCGCGCGTGCTCGTGCTCGACTCGCGCCCGAACCGCGGCCAGGCCGAATCGGCGGCGGCGCTGTCGGCCATCGCCGCGGCGTGCCGCGAGCGGCTGTGGATCACCAACGCCTACTTCGCGCCCGGTCGGCGCGCCATCCGCATCCTGGCGGAGACCGCCGGCCGCGGCGTGGACGTCCGCCTGCTGCTGCCCGGCAAGACCGACCTGCCGATCATCCGCCGCGCGGGCCACGGCTACTACAACGGGCTGCTCGAGGGGGGAGTGCGGATCTTCGAGTACCAGGACGCCATCCTCCACGCCAAGACCCTGGTGGCGGACGGCCTCGTATCGGTCGTGGGCTCGACGAACCTCGACTTCCGCTCCTTCATCTTCAACGCCGAGTGCGATCTGCTGATTCTCTGTCCGGCGACGGCGGCGATCCTGGAGCAAGCCTTCCTGGAGGATCTGGAGAGGTCGAACGAGATCCACCTGGCCGATTGGCGACGCCGGCCGCTCCTCAAGAAGCTCGGGGACCGGGCGGCGCGGTGGCTGTCGCCGGTGTTGTAGGGGAAACCTCTTATCCACATCTCAGCTCTGGATCTCGACGCCGGAGGTCGTGGAGAATCGGAGCTTCGGAGACGACCCGCCGTCCCCGTGGCCTATGGAGCGTGTCGTAGATCGTCTGGATCGTCTCTACGGTACCCTGTCGCGATGGCAAAGGATGGCGATTGTGGAGGCAGCGCGAAAACGAAACCTTCCAACGCCTCCGTAACCTCGATCTCTGACGGTGTCTCCGAGGTTCCGTAGAGACGACCCAGACGGTGTGCGACATCGGTTCGAAGGCGCACAACGGCGGGTCGTCTCCGAAGCGGCAAGGCCGTTGCGATCTGCGTCCACCTCCGGCGTCGCGATCCCCCAGCGTTGATACGCACCTTCGGCATCTTCGGTCACGCTCCGCGGTTCGAGGCGGGCATCACGGCTGGCTGATGCGCCGGCGTTTGGAGCAGCGCCCGCTCGCCGGGGTCATGCACTCCGTCTCATTGACGTGCATCTTGCGCGCCTATCAGGTTGAGCTGCCAGGTGCCTTCACGTTCTCAAAGAATTCTTGAGCCTCTTCCACGGTCAAAGCTCCAGTCATGCTTAGCAGCTTGCGGGTCGCCTTCACCGCCATTTCGATGGCCTTATCAGGGTCTTGCTCTTGTTGGGCTTCTGCCATGTCGAGCTCCCACATGGCGGTGAGGTGTTCGAGCCTCAACTGAGAACGAATGTGTTTATGCCAAGAGGATTGCCACTGATAGAACGACATCAAGCCGGTAAGGGCAGCAACCGAGAGCGATAGAATCGAAACGGCGGCATCACCCCACGCTAGCCCGTCCCGTTCGACGAGAAAGGGTATGCTGACGCTGAAAAGAATAACCAGAGTGCCGGCTACTCGAAAAGCTCGCCTATGCCAGGGGAGCTCGCCTGGAATACCACTTGCGGGTGGTATCCACCCACTCTTCCTTGATCAATCTGAGGCGAGCGAAGGCGGCCTCTAAGCGCAGGCGATCGTCCGCCGCAGTCACGTGCTCTTCCCTGGTATCGCGAGGAGCAATCATTTCTCAAAGCCTCCGTTGCGCCGGCCGCTGACGAGGACGGCCTGCGAGAAGCCGTACTCCAAGGTCCGAGCGACGGCGTCGGGTTGATACGTGCCTTCGGCATCTTCGGTCAGCCTCCACGATTCGAAGGCGGCCATCACGGCTGCGCCGATGCGCCCGAGTTGTTAACGGCATGAACTATGGACCATCGTAATAAATGCCTACGTTGGCTTGGTCGCGGAGACGGCTGGTCCGAGCCGTTTGGCGCCATAGCGCAGCGGAGGCGCCAAGCAGCAAATACCCCTACCCGTCTCGACGGAGCACTTCCATGAACCCCCGCCATTAGAGCTCTAGCCGACCAACGGCGCCTGAGTGCAGCGAGGATTAAACGACCTCACGCGGTGACTCTGGTTTTGACATCCTACGGCGGATAAGAATTACCGGGGCATTCAGAAGTCCACCGAAGGCGCCGATCACCGGGCACATTAGAAATATTATGTCACCCGCTGGCAAGACTGCCCGCCAGACGACAGCAAAAACATAGCCAAGCAACGCTCCAATCGGAAGGCCCAGCATCGCGGCAATTGCTAGCTTGGGATACCCGACAGCGTTGATATCGGCCTTAGTAATTCGGCGTCGCTGTGTGGTCATTGTTTTCGCCTCCATGAGCGGTTAGCCTCCACCGCATCCTTGAAGATTTTAGGAGTAAGCAGCTCGGTACGCGGAGCGTTCCGCGAATGCCACGGAACCTCTTCGCCACTTCGATAGCAATCGCGCATGCCACGATCACTTCCTCTCCCACGGACTAGCAGCAAGAAAGAAACCCGGACGGCCAACGCTGTGGCGGCTCAACGCGCGGCGCCAGCCGTCCGCTGGACCGACGGGCCCGACCACGGGAACTTGGGCCTCGCGCTGCCTGCTCGACCACGCCGGCCGAAGGCCCGAGACGTCTACTCACCCCAAGATCTGAGCTGCCAGCCTCTACAGGAAGCCTCATTAGCCGCCCTTCAGTTTGTCAATATCTCAATACCCTCCAGGTCCCTCGATACTGTAATCTTTCCTCGCCAAATAGTCCTTCCACCTTTTTTGTGCCTCTTCCTCCAGCTTCTTGTCGAGTCCAGACTGCTTGGCTCGCGCCAAGTTGCCACCCATCTTCAGCTGGAGTGGCCTGAGTACCTTCCCATCGACCTCAAAGGTCGTAAAGTAGAGGAAAGTCCATTGGGGGCCATCTTCGGTCTGGACGACGACGAACTGACCGTCACCAACTACGCCTCCTCCTTCCGTTCTGACGTATGCCCAGTCTCCTTGAACGTATTGGTCAACTATCTGCCCCGGATGGGGCTCCGAGCCGAACCGATCGACTGTTGCATCCACGGCGTCTTGGAGTGAGTTTATTGGCTTCGGCCCGCATCCAGATAGAAACAGTAGGATTACTGGGCTCAAGAGAAGGAGGGAGAGCAGGTGGAGCTGGTGACTCCTGCGGTAATGGTTATGGTTCAGAGTCACTCGTATGGTCATTGTTAATGTCCTCCGGCCAACCTACGCTTGATCTTCTCCGCCGTGTCCTTCTGACCACAACCTCGCACCTCCCGAAAGAAAGAGTTGCGAATAGCCAAAACTCTATCTCGCTCTCCCGCAAGCACTTGAATCATGGTAGGGCACCGGTGCCACTCCGTCAATGGCCGGGGAGGCCGGAACATGCGATAAGGATCAGAGCGAGCCGACCGGTCTCTGCGCTCCCCTCCCTCCACCGTCCAGCACAAGGATGTAGTAGATCATCGTCGCGCACAGGCGGCAGCGGCGGCGGGCACCGGGCATGGCGCACCTTCAAAGCCGGGGAGAGGCCGCCGCGTCAGGAGTTCCCCTGCGTGAGGAGGCGCCTCGACGAGCGCCAGACAGGGATTCCGTCCGCCACCCATGCCAGACGGAAGATCGCCGCCTCATCCGGCAGCTTTCTTGGCTGAAGCTCGGCTGAGCCGCTCGCCCCTGCGCCTCGGCGCTCCGAGGCGCAGGCCCCGTCAGGATTCCTCTGCCTTTTTTTCCTCCGCTCCCACGCCGTATTCGGCGCGGAAGAACTCCAGGCGGTACAGCAGGAGGTCCTGGAAGAATTTGTGCTCGGTGAGCAGGACGACCGTGCTGTAGCTGGCGACGGTGGCGACGAGGTCCTCCCAGTCCGAGGCGTCGATGGCCGCCGCCACCGCCGCTCCGGCGCCCTCCTGGGTGAAGATCACCGTCTGGTAAGGCCCGGCCGTCCTCACCGACCGCACCAGGTCGATGACCCGCAGGAACGGCGACTCGTCCGCCCGCTCAGCCCAGGAGGGAATGATGTAGCGCCCCTCGGACCGTACGGCTCCGAGCTCCTTCAGGTCCCGGCTGACGCTCGGCTGCGTGGCCGGAATCCCCAGCTCCCGTAGCTTCTTCACCAGCTCCGCCTGGTCCGCCACCGGCTCTCCGTCCCTCAGGATGTCGCGAATCGCCATCTGACGGTACCGCTGCATCTCAGGATCTTTCGGCATTCGAACCTCCTCCCTCCATTCGTATAGCCTACTCCCAGACCCAAAATCTGGCAAGCGGCTCGCTTACATGAACTTTGAGCACCTCTCTATTGTATGCGAATCATAGCACGGTAGTTCGCCGGCGCCGTGGAGGCGCCGGCAGATGGACCCGAGAGGTCCGGAAAGGAGTAGCAAGATGGCCCGTTTGCGTCAGTACCTGAATTTCCTCAACGGCTGGGAGGAGGTGGAAGCGGCCGTCGAGGCCCATGCCACGGAGCTACCGCAGCTCGAGATCATGCGGCCCCAGCTCCAGGAGCTGCTCACGCAGGCGCGGAGCCTCGTGGTACAGCTCAACGAGCACACGGCGGTAAAGCAGGATCTCAACAAGACGTTGCGGCAGGTGATCCGGAATGGGCAGGCGCTGGTGGACTTCATGCGCACCGGCGCCCGCCAGCACTTCGGCAAGGACAGCGAGCTGCTCGTCAAGTTCGGCGTGCAGCCGTTCCGTGGCCTGACGCGCGCGAAGAAGGAAACGCCGCCCGAGACCGCGAGTCCGAAAGCGCCGGAAGCCCCCACCTCGACGCCCACTCCTGAGACGGCGAAGTAACTTCCCTTGGCCCGGGGGCGTGTTGCCGCACGCCCCCGCCTTTTTTCCTCGTCCGAGCCCCAGATCCCGGGCGGCTTCCCTGATTCTACTACACCCGAATACACCCGAAGCGGGGTGACTCCGTTTATGAGGTCGTGGGTAGTGGCTCAGTTTGCTCGTGGACTACCCCGGTTCTGCCCTCCGAAGCCTCACCCCCCGGCCCCCTCTCCCTGACGGGAGAGGGGGAGAAATACATCTGTCTTTCTCTCCGTTCTCCCCCTCTCCGGTTACGGAGAGGGGGCCGGGGGGTGAGGCTTCGGAGGGCAGAACCGTACGCAGTCTGCAGGCAAAACTGAACCACTACGAGGTCGTGAGCACGCTTACCGACTCGGTGAGCGCGGAAAAGATCCGTAACAGCCCGTCGACGAGCTCGTGAGCCGACTCACCCGCGCGTGAGGCGACTCACAGAAATGTGAGCCCGCTGAAAAAATTCTGAGCGCGTAAAAAAAGACGGCCAGTCCGCTGAAAAATTTGTGAGCCGGCAAAAAAACCGCGGCGGTCCTCTCAAAATCTTGTGAGCCCGCTCACGAGCCGGTGAGTCGGCTCAAAAAGCCGTCAGCCCGCTCACGAGCTCGTCAGCGCGCTCACGAGCCGGTCAGTCCCCTCAAAAGGCGGTCGGCCCGCTCAAAAAACCTGCCGGCGCGCTCACGAGCCGGTCAGCGCGCTCAAGAGCCGGTGAGCCCGCAAAAAAGGGGCTCAGCCGGCTCGTGCCGCGCCGGCCAGGATAGGATGCGCGGAGCACCTGCCGCGGAATCCGCGGCGCCTCTCCGCGTATCTTATTGAGGACATGCGATCCAGCGCCCCCGCCCCGAAGACCGCCCTGCTGCTCGGGATCGTCGCGGGCCTGCTGGTCTGCGCGGCGGGCGTCGCGCTGGCGTCGGCGTTCCTGCCCGAATGGCGCGCCGGCGAGCCGGCGGACGAGTCGCTGTTCCGCGAGCGGTACCGCCAATTGGCGGCCCGGGCCGGGTTCATCCTCGAGCCGGGCGAGCCGCGGCTTTTCCTGACCACCGGCGCGAAGCAAGGCTTCGAGACTTACCGGCCGCAAGGCGATGACGCCGCGGCCCGGATGCTCGCCCTCCGTTCGGGATACCGCGTCGAGGTCTTCCACGGCGTTCGCGGACCGAGGCCGCGGCCGGACGGCCGCTTCGGCGTCGATTTTTCCCTGGCCGGACAGCCGTTGCTCCTCTCCTGGTGGGGCCGGACGATGAACCCGTTCGCCCCTCAGGATCCGGAGGCGAACAACCGGTTCGCCGAGAGCCTGGCCAACCTGCTGCTGCGGCCGGGAGAGTCGCTGGGACCGGCGCGCCGCGGCCAGGTCATCAATTTCACGCGTCTCGCGGTGCCGCTGGAAGGCTCCCGCCCGCCGCAGCACCTGCTGGTCTTCGCCGGCGAGGCGATCACGGTCGGGCGGCGCGACGGCGAGGTGACGGAGGAGTCGGAGGCGGGCCTGGAAGCCACCATCAACCGGACGTTCGCCCCCTTCCTGGCCGGCATTCTCGCCTTCTTCCTGATCCTGGCCCTGTTCATCGTGCTGGCGATGAAGGCTCGCCTCAGCGTGATCAACGGGGCCTTTCTGGCGCTGGCGGCGCTGCTCACCCTGATCCCCGCGCCGACGATCGCTTCCGGCTGGCTGGGCTGGACCCTGGTCGTGGCGGCATGGAGCGCCGCGAGAATTTTCTTCCTGTGGTCCAGCGCCGAATCGCTGCTCCGCTCCACCGATGTGGGATTCACTACCAGTCTGGACGCGCTGCGGGCGGGCCGCATCGGACCGCGCGGCGGCCGCGCCCTGCTGATCGGCTTCGGCTTCGGCGCGGGTCTGGGGGGGCTCCATCTCGCCCTGCTCTCTCTCGCCGAGGCCCTGCCGGGCTTCTGGCCGACGGCGCCCAGCCTCCACCTGCCCCTGTTCAACGCCCTCGGAAGCCTGCTCGTGGACGGCATCCGGTTGGCGGGCGGCGTGGCGCTGGCGCTCGCTCTCGCCTACCGGATCCTGCCGCTGCGGTGGGCGCCGCCGGCGGCGGCCATCGCAGCGGGAATCCTGTTGTCCCCTCTGGCGATCCATCCCTTCCTTGCGCAGCTGGCGCTCGACGCCGGCATCGCCGGCCTGCTGGTCTTCGTCGCCCGCCGGCACGGGCTGACCGCTCTGCTCGTCGCCTCGGTCGTCTCCCACCTGCTCCCCGCGGCCGCCTTCTCGGCCCGGCACCTCGATTGGATGGCCGGCGGCTTCGCCGTGACCACCGGCCTCTCGGCCGCCGTCGTCCTCCTGGGATTCCTCGGGCTGTCGCGCTCCGCCGCCGCGGAAATCGACCGGCTCAGCCCGCCGGGATTCGTTCGCCGGCTGGAGGAGGAACGGCGCCTCGGGCACGAGATGGACCTGCTGGCCCGCATGCAGCGCGGGCTCCTGCCGCGCACCCTCCCCCGCATCGAAGGCTATGAGACAGCCGCCCGGTCGGTGCTCGCCAACGAGGCCGGCGGCGATCTCTACGACGTGCTGCGGGACGAGGAAGGCTATGTCTGGGTTGCCGCCGGCGACGTGGCCGGTCACGGCTACTCCTGCGCCATTGCGCAGGCGATGGCCAAAGCCTCGCTCGCCAGCCTGATCGGCCGGGGGCGAAGCTCCGCCGAGGTCCTCCAGCGGATGGACCGCGTCTTCCGCGCCGCCGGGCTCCAGCGCAACTTCACCACCCTCGCCCTTCTTCGGCTGAACCCCGGGACCGGCGAGGGCCTGCTGAGCAACGCCGGCCATCCGTATGCGTTGCTGGCTGCCGGGGGCGAGGTAGAGGAGATTGCGATCCCGAGTCTGCCGCTGGGTCAGGGTCCGCCCAGGCACTATGAGGACCGCGCCGTCCGGCTGGCGCCGGAGGCGGTGCTGGTCTTCTGTTCCGACGGCTTGTTCGAGGCCGCCGACGGCGACGATTCCCCCTATGGCTACGAGCGCGCCCGGACCGTCCTGCGGGTGGCCGGCGGCCGCAGCGCCGAGAAGATCCTGGAGGCCTTGCTCGCCGACTGGCGCCATCACCTGCGCGCGTCCCGGCCGCTGGACGACACCACGGTGGTGGTGCTCAGGCGGGGGGGCGGCCGGTGAAGCCGCGGGAAGCCGGCGGCAGGGGATTCCTGCCGGGCGGGATCGCCGCCGGGCTGCTCGTTTTCGCGGCCGGCGCGGCCCTCGCCCTCGCCCTGCTTCCGGAGTGGTCGGCCGGCGGCGAGCTGCGTGACAAGAGGTTCTTCCGCGTGCGTTACGAGAGCCTCGCCGGCCGGGCCGGCTTCCGGCTGGCGCCGGGCGAGCCGCGGGTATCCCTGACCGCGTACGGCTCGTCGCTGGCCGCGGATTTCCGTCGCCTCGGCGAGGACGTGCCCGCCTGGCTCGTGAGGACGCGGACCGCCGTCCGCGTGAAGGTCAGCCATGCCGTCAGCAAGCCGGGAGAGGCGCAGAGCCCGGAGGCTCGAGATCTCCTTCTCGCCGGACGGCCGGCCGCTGCGGATCGACTGGAACAACTTCAGCCTTCCCTTCTTCGGACTTCCCGACCGCAACGTCTACGACGCCCTGGCCCGCAAGCTTCCACCCTTGCTCCTCGCGCCGGGAGAATCGCTCGGCGGCAGCCGCGGCGGGCGCGGTCCCGCCCTCCACTCCTGGCGGACGATCGACCTCGCCGGCAGCGCGCCGGAGCAACACCTGCTGCTCCGGATCAACCCGCCGTTCGAGGTCTCGATCGAACGCCGGCCGGGCCGGCTCGCGGAGATACCCGCGCAGCTCGAGGACCGCCTCGGCAAGGGGCTCACGCTGTTCCTGCTCTATCTTGCGATGATCCTCGCCGTCGCCGGGCTGTTCCTCGCCCTGCTGCTGCAGGGACGGATCGACCTCACCAACGGCGCGCTGCTCGCGCTGATCACCCTGTTGAGCGCGGACTACGCCGGAGCTTTCGGGCACCAGGCGTCGGCCTGGATGACGTTCTTCTTCCTTCTCGGGTCCGCGCCCGGCAGGGCCCTGTGGGTGTTTCTCGTCTGGTCGGCCGGCGAGTCTCTCCTGCGCGCGCTTCGCCCCGATTTCACTACCAGCCTGGACACCCTGCGGCTGGGACGGCTGGGCCCGCGGGGCGGCCGGGCGCTCCTCCTCGGCTTCACATGCGGGGCCGTGCTGGCCGGGCTCCGTCTCGGCCTGCCGGCGCTCGCCGTGCTGCTTCCGGGCGTCTCGCCGGCGGCGCCGAGCCTCGCCTTGCCGGTCTTCGAGAACAGCCCGATCGGCATCGGCATTTCGCATGCGGCGGTGGTGGCGCTCGCCCTCGCTCTGGCATTGCGCTTCCTGCCCGAGCGCTGGGCCCTGCCGGCGGCGGCGCTGCTCGCCGGCCTGGTGCTCTCACCCGTCCAGCTCTTTCCCTACCCGGTCGAGCTGGCCGCGAACGCGGCCGTCGCGGGCCTGCTGGTCTGGTTCTGCCGCCGCCACGGCCTGACCGCTCTGCTGGCGGCTTCCGTCGTCTCCCTGCTGCTCCCGGCGGCGATCTTCTCGGCGCTGCACCTCTCCTGGATGCCCGGCGCCTTCTCGCTGACGGCCGGGCCGGCCGCGGTTCTGCTGCTGCTCGGCTTCATCGGCATCTCCCGCCCCGAGGAGGTCGAGACCGAGCGCGTGCCTCCCCCGGCCTTCATGCGCCGCCTAGCCGAGGAGCGCCGGATCCAGCACGAGGTCGGTCTGCTGGCGCGCATGCAGGTGGGCCTCCTGCCGCAGGAAATGCCCCGGGTGGCGGGCTACGACGTCGCCGCGCGCTCGGTGCTCGCCAGCGAGGCCGGCGGCGATCTCTACGATTTCCTGCGCGACGATGACGGGTACCTGTGGATCGCCGCCGGCGACGTGGCGGGCCACGGCTACTCGTGCGCCATCGCGCAGGCGATGGTCAAGGCGGGCCTGCTGAGCCTCATCGAGCCCGGGGAGTCGCCGGCCGAGGTCCTCCGCCAGCTCGACCGGGTGCTCCGCGGCGCGAGCTCCGACCACAGCTTCACCAGCCTCGCCCTGGTGCGGCTCGATCCGGCCACCGGCGAGGCCCTGTTCGCCAACGCCGGCAACCCTTACCCATACCTGTACGCCGCGGGCAAGGTGGCCGAGATCGACCTGCCGGGTCTTCCCCTGGGCCGGGGTCCTGCGCGGCCGTACTCGGATCGCACCTTCCATCTGCCGCCCGGCGGCGCGCTCCTCCTCGCCTCGGACGGTCTGTTCGAAGCCCTGAACCGCGATGATCAAGCCTACGGCTTCGACCGCGCCCGCGAGGTGTTCCAGGTGATGGGGCACCGCCCCGCCCTCGAGATCGTCGACGCGCTGCTCAACGATTGCCGGCGGCATTTGGGAGCCGAGCAGCCGCCGGACGACGTGACGGTGGTGGTGGTGCGGCGGGGGTGAGCCAGGGCTCCGTCAAGTCGAAGCGGGTTTTTTGTGAGCGTGCTGGCGAGTCAAGGAATATCCTGGCTCCGAAGGCGGGTTTAGAAGGTTTGGCCGGCCGGGGACGGGGAGTTGACATACCGGTACGTACCGGCTAAACTCAGATAGCCTCATTCACCATGCGTGAAAGGAGATCTCTCGCCGTCCGTCTCTCGGGCGGCGATTGCATTTATAGCCTGCTGGCGTAGCTCCTCCGCAGCTTTCTCCTGCTCCCTTCGCCATCCAAATGATAGGCAGTAATGAGAATGACCGTTGCTATGTCTCTTTCCTCTAGCACCAGCACGAAGTCTTCCTTCTCGAGCCATAGATATATTCGGATCCTTCCCGAGGCGTAAGCGTCCCAAACGGTCATCTCCGGCTCGTCGGGGTGCTCGAGCATGGGCCGGCACCAACACAGCCTTTCGGCTCGCCGGAACTCTGGCACGCGGTCCCCTGATCCGGGGTCTATTCGCGAGATCAAATGCCAAAAACCCTCCGAGTAGGTCTCCCCGGGCAAGATCCTGCGGTCCCACCAGACGCGCTTATCGCGAAAGCGCGGCCTTCCTTGCACGAAGTCGCGCTCGAAAATAGCATGTAACCTAGCGAGTGTTTCCTCCCATTGTCCGCCGCACTCGATAAGCTCCGGAAGCCAGCGAGGGCGCGGACTCACGCACCTACCTCGGTCGCCGCCCATCGCAACAGGTTCACTTTGTCCTCCCGCAGCAATGTCGTTCGCGTCAGGCTGTAATGAGAACGCTCACGGAGCCTGTCTACGATTCTGACCTTGCCTTCATTCGAGGCCAGTCCTCGATTTATGTACGACACGGCACCGATGAGGAGGTCCGCGAGCTGCACAAGCGCGACTTCATGCGACCGCACCGTCTGGATACGCTCAACAATCGAACGCGAAAAGTCATAATGCGCGTGCGTGAGCACGTCCCGCAGTTTCGCTACTTTGACCTTGCCGCGAGTGTCCTTAAGATCCACATATATGTGGTACCGACACCCAGGATTGATTAGGGCCTTGAGGAGATCAAAATACATCTTATAGTACCAGTCATCATGAGTCTGGTGAAAAGCCGCATGCTGAAGCAGACCTTTGTCTGGGACGATTAAGGCACGAAAATGAAGATCGTCATCATCGAAAAAATAGTCCACTAGATCGAGGTAGAACTGAGCCTTGGCCGGAGAGACCTTCGTCCATTTCACCTCAAAACCATGTGCCAGCCCATGGCGGGCCTTGATCTCTCGCAGGCGCTCGGTCGCTTGGGATGCCCTGTCCTTAGGGCACCATACAGCGCCGAGGACCATCGCCTGCTGATGGTCGTTTTCTAGGTGGCAACTCTCGTCACAATAGACGTTTATGATTTCGGGCACGGCTCAGCTCCTAGAAGGTAATGGCCACTTCTGTCGGCGTGGGGCGCCCACGGCCGGAATGTCCCTCGCGGGAGCGCAGCGCCAGATGGCTCAGTCTACCCCCGCTTCCGCTCCCGCCGCTGGCCGAATAACATCCGCTTCTCCAGCAGCCCGCGCTGAGCGCGATAGAACGCGTCGAGGAACGGCCGCACGGGAACGTTCCAGCGCTCGCGGGGCCAGCCGATCTTGGTCTTGATCTTCTCGCAGACCTCCTCCAGAACACGCAATTCCAGAGTCCCCTCATCGTGGCGCCGCAGGAGATCCTCCAGCACCTGCAGCTCGTGGATGCCGTAGATGTCGAGTTGCTCGCGGGTGAAGGGAAACTCCTCGACGCTCGGCCGCGCGGGCTCGGCGGCGGCCCGCTTCGACGGCGTGCGCCGGGTGGGTCCGCGGTCGGCCAGATCGGAGAGCAGCACCGCGGCCGGAGCTTTCACGACCAGCGTGCCGGCCACGAGATCGCCGCAGCGCAGGCGGTCGCGATTGAATAGCGGCATCAGGGCGAAGACGAGCAGCCAGATCACGGCCAGGAGCTGGCCCCAACCGGGCGCCTCCGGCAACATCTGCTGCGGGAACAGCAGGGCAAGAGCGGGCAGGTAGAGCTCCAGGTTCCGCATCAGGTTGCGGGCGAAGACGGCCTCGGCGGTGAGCGGACCGCCGCCGCGCGAGATCACCCGCAGGCCCACCCGGCGCTTGCCGGGAGTCACGCCGCCCCGCTGCACCTCGAACCAGACGAAGTAGAAGTTCCACAGCAGGAACCCCGCGAGCAGGGCGAAGGAGATCCCCAGCTCGCCGAGCTCCAGGAAGGCGCTGAAGATCGCTGCGAGCCAGACGGCGACCGTCGCGAGTACGATCAAAAAGAGGTCGAAGAAAAAGGCGGAGACGCGGTCGCCTACGGGAGCCACGACGAACGGCAGCGACAGTCCCTCCGGCGTCGTCACCGAGTGGATGCGGGCCCTAGCGAGCGAGATGGCGGCCACGGTCGCGCCCCACGGCAAGGAAGTACCAGACCCAGAAGACCAGCGTCGCGGCGGCGAGCGACCAGCGGACGGCCACGTCCTGGACGAGCTGGCGGAAGAAGCCCTCGATCAACCCCGCCATCAGAAACATCGCCACGGCGCCCACCGCCAGCAGGGCGACCTCCCGCCCGCGCAGAGCCAGGTTGCGCAGCCGCGTGTGCCGGCCGGGGAAGACGATGGCGGCTCCCAGCACCATGCCGGCCGCCCCGCAGAGGCAGAGCGCGCCGATCTCCGTGACGCCGTGCGGCAGCACCCAGGCCCAGAACTCCGCCCCCAGACCGCGCGACGCGTAGAGAGCCGCCATGGCCCCGAGCATCAAGCCGGTGGAAAACAGCAGGTAGACCACCGGCACACCCGCGGCGAACCCCAGGGCGAAGCAGAGCATGCCGACCTTGGAGTTGTGAGTGAAGAGGAACGACGCGAACACCGATAGGGTTTCGCTCTCGCCGCTGTGATACAGGACCTCGCGCAGCTCCTGAGTCGAAGAGGCGGGATTCCGGCCCTGGGCCATGGCCTCGCCGACGAAGCCGTAATAGCGCTCCGGATCGTCCAGGGTCATCCGGTAGCCGGTGAGCACGCCAAGGGCGACCAACGCGAAGGACGCCGTCAGGAACGTGAAGTACCGGCGCACGACCCACGGAAAACGAAAAGCGAAGAATTCCGCGATCGCGTCTCCTACCCTCCGCTTGGCGGCGTAGACGCAGATATAGGCGCGGCTGACCAGGGCCGTGAGGTAGTCGAGCAGGTTGCGGTCCAGGCTGATCGCCGTGGCGACGGACAGCGAGCTGGCGGCGCTGCGATAGAGGACCGGCAGGCGGTTGAGCTCCGCCGCCGAGAGGCTCTCGAGGCCGTCCTTCTCCACCTGCGCCAGCAGTTTCTCCAGCTCCCGCCAGGACTGCTCTCTTTCCTTGCGGAACTGGGCGGATTTGAGGGTGAAGTCGCTCAAGACCTCCCCCCGAAGCTCCAGAGGTTCTGCACCGTCCCCCTCTCCCGGCAGGTGGGAGGGCGATGGGAGAGGGGACAGGGGTGAGGGCTCATCCGCTCAGATCCTCTCCCGCCGCTTGATGTCCAGATACGTGTTGATCAGACGCGGCGTGACCTGCGCGGGGGCGGCGTCGATGGGATAGATCCCCAGGCGGCGCAAGCGCCGCAGGACCACGTCGCGATCGCGCAGCAGCCCGCCCGCCACCACGGCGCGGTTGAGGTCGAGCAGGCTCGCGGGGGCTGCCGCCGCGGTGGCCGCGAGCCCCGGATCCTGGAGGGCCACGAAGATGACGACGTGGCGCCGCGACAGACGGTCGAGGTTCTCCACCATCAGCTCGGCGGTGATCGTATCCACGAAGTCGGTCAACACCACGATCAGCGAGCGCCGGGAGAGCCGCTGGGCGATCGAGGTCAGGCCCAGCGTGTAATTGGTCTCGCGGTCCGAGTAGTCCACCTGGCTCGCCATGTGGCCGATGACGTTGAACCTCCGCGGTCCGGCCTTGGGCTCCACGTACAATCCGGGGCGGGAGTCGAAGGTGGCGAGCCCCACGCGGTCCCCGGCCCGCAGCGAAATGAAGGCGAGCAGCAGCGCCGCGTTGACGGCGTGGTCCACCTTGGGGATGCCGGCCAGCGGCTCGCACATCAGGTGCCCGGTGTCGATGGCGATCACCACCTGATGATTGCGCTCCGCGCGAAACTGGCGCGCCACCAGCTTGCGATGCCGGGCCGACGACTTCCAGTCCATCCGGCGGTGGTCGTCGCCCGGGACGTGCTCCTTGAGCGAATCGAACTCGGTGCCGTCGCCCCGGTAGCGCTCGATCTTCAGCCCGGCCCGGAACTCGCGGTCGGTCAGGAAGCGCAGGGCGGCCGCCTTGACCGGGCGGATGTTGGGCACCACCGGCGCCTGTTTCTTCAGCTCCACCCTGACGACGGCGGCCATCAGACCGAGCGGCCCGGCGTAGCGGACCCAGGCCCGCTCGACGACGATCCGGCCTCGCCGCGTGGGCACCAGCCGGAAGCGCAACTCCGTGCCGGCCGCCGAGGCCCGGGCGCGGAGCTGCGGCTGCGGCAGCAACCGGTCCGACAGGTCGACTGCCACGGCGATGGGGATGGACCGCGAAGACGGCACCCGCAGCGTGAGCACGGCCTCCTCTTCCTCGCCGATATAGAGCGTGCCCGGCAGCTCGACCGAGCCGGAGACCTCGCGCCGGCGGGGGAGCAGCAGCGCATCGGCGCCCAAGGCCAGCGCCAGGGCTCCCAGGTACGCCGGCCAGAGCGGCCACAGCCGCGCCTCCACGGCCGTCGGCAGCAAGGCCACGACCAGACCCAGCACGGCGACGAAGACGGCGCGGCGGGTGGGACGCATTAAACCCTCACCCCTGGCCCCTCTCCCGCTCCCTCCCTTCCCACCTCACCGGGAGAGGGGAAAGAGGTGATGCGGGCTGGCCCCTCACTGGGAGAGGGGGGAAAAAGGCGATGCCGGATTCCGGACGTAGGGGCGGGGCTTGTCCCCGCCCGCAACGTTCCAGGGCGGGGACAAGCCCCGCCCCTACGAAAAACTCCCGCGGGAGCTCAAGACGCTTTTCTCCCTCCTCTCCCGGTGAGGTGGGAAGGGAGGGGGCGGGAGAGGAGGGCCGGGGAGGTGAGGGCCTCATCGCGGCGCCGGCACCTGGGCGAGGATCTGCTCCAGCACCTGATCGGCGCCCAGGCCGTCGACTTCGGCGCTGGGCGAGAGGACCACACGGTGGCGCAGCAGCGGCTTGAAGATTCCCTTGACGTCGTCGGGGATCACGAACTCGCGCCCCTCCAGCACCGCGGTGGCCCGCGCGGCGGCGGCCAGCATGTTGGCCGCGCGGGGGCTGGCGCCGTACTGCAGCGCCGGATGGCCGCGCGTCGCCCGCACCAGGTCGACGACGTAGGCCACCGTCTCGTCCGCCAGGCGGATGCCCGCCACCACCTGGCGCACCCACTGGATGAAGCGCAGATCGCAGAGGGGGGTGAGGCCCAGCTTGTCGAGCTTCGGCATCGCCGTCTGATGGCCGTGGGTCTTCACCATCGTCAGCTCCTCGTCGCGGCCGGGATAGCCGATCAAGACCTTGAAGAGGAAGCGGTCGAGCTGCGCTTCGGGCAGCGGATAGGTGCCCTCCTGCTCGATGGGGTTCTGGGTCGCCACCACCATGAAGCCGCCCGACAGCGGATGCGAGGTGCCGTCGATGGTGATCGTCCTCTCCTGCATGGCTTCGAGCAGGGCCGCCTGGGTCTTGGGCGGCGTGCGATTGATCTCGTCGGCGAGCAGGAACTCGGTGAACAGGGGCCCCTTGGTGAGGGTGAAGGTATTGCTCTGAAAGTTGAACAGATTGGTGCCGATCAGATCGCCCGGCATCAGATCGGGCGTGAACTGGACGCGCTTGAAGTCCAGCTTCAGGCAGCCGGCGAAGCAGCGCGCCAGCAGCGTCTTGCCGGTTCCCGGCGGACCTTCGAAGAGCAGGTGCCCCTCGGCGATCAGGGCGATCATCATGAGATGGATCGCCTCCTCCTGCCCGATGATGATGCGGCCGATCCGCTCTTTCAGGGCGAGGCCCAGCTCACGGACTTTCTCGATTGCCATGCGTCATCTCCACTCGCCATCGATGAAGCCGCCGGGCGGTCCTCGCCGCCGGCTCCTCGCCGCGCCGGCCTTCGGGCAGGCGGCGGATGCTCCGTTCCAGATCCGCGAGGCTGAACCCGCCGCCGCGATCGTCCCGGCGATGGTCACTGAGCCGCTGCAGCCGGGCCAGCCGGTCGCTTTCCGGCAGGTCGGACGGCAGGAAGTAGTGTGCGGCCACCGCCCGCGTCGTCTGCCGGAAATAGCGCTCCAGGCTGTCGCCGGCGTGCCCGCCGGCCGCCAGCAGCTTGGCCGTGTTGTCGACCAGGACCTCCTTGCCGGCGGTCAGACCCGCAGGGGGAGGCAGCGGCTTGCCGAAGCGGCCCATTCCCGCCCAGAGGATGATCCCGAGGAGCAGGAGCGACTGGAACACGCCGAGCGACATCGGGAAGCGCAGGGCTTCGGCCAGCAGCCCCGGCGCGCGGTTGAAGCCGTGAATCGTCTCGTCGAAGACGACGCCGGTCGCGTTCAGGTTCGCGGTCAGGAGCTGATGCACGACCGTGGCGTTATCTCCCCGCCCGAGCCCGTGGTTGTTGAGCAGGTCCGGATCGGCGATGAGAACGATCGTCGGGCTGGTAGCGTCCCCTGGCAGCATCGCCACCAGGTCGCCGCCGGCGCATGTCACCACCGGCAGGCCGGTGAGGGGCTCCAGGAGCTGAACGGACTCGATCTCGACCTCGAGGTCCACCTGCGCTCCTTCCGCTCCCCAGCGCGCCGAGCACCCCTTCGCTCTCCGCAGCCGCCGCGGCAGCACCTCCCGGAGCCCGGGCTCATCCAGGGTGCGCATCATCTGGCGGATCTCCGCGGGCGCCAGGGGTTCCACCGACGCCAGCCACTCCGGCCTTTCCTTGCGCTGCGCTCCGGGGCGCCACTTGGGCAGCACGATCACCAGTGCCGAGCCGCGCTCTTTCGCCTCCCGGCGCAGGGCTTCCAGGCGGCCCTCGCCCATCTCGGCGAGATCCGGCTCGGCCAGGATCAGCGGCCGCCGCCAGCCGGCGCCCCTGCCGGCCGGCGACTGGCGGGACGCCACACCGAAGCCCATGGAGCGCAGAAATTCGGTCAGGGCGCGATGCCCGAGGGCGCTGTGGCTGAAGGTGTTGGGCCCGGGCTCCGGCCGCCGCTCCAGGTCGGCGCCATAGACGCCGAGCAGGACGGCGGCGACGAAGGAGGCGGCGACGCTGCCGACGATCCAGGCCACGGCGCGGCGCGAGAAGCCGCCCTCGATCTCGTCCGCGGTCTCCTCGGCGGCCACCGGCGGCAGCTCCGTCACGCCGGCCTCCGGGTGAGGGCGCGGAAGCGCGAGAGGCTGCGCTCGTAGTCGTCGCGGCCCACGGCAGCGCCGCCGAAGAGAGACAGCTCGACGGTCCGCACCAGCTCCGTGAAGGCTTCGCGGGGCTCGGGACCGAGGGGCAGGAGGCGGACCAGCTCGCGGCTGGTGCGCGACGGCTGCACGGGCACCCGCGAGCGCTCCGCGAAGTGGCGGATGGCGGCCAGCAACAGGACGTGGATCGCCTCGGCGTAGCGGCCTTGGGAGGCCAATTGGGCGGCATCCTCGAAGAGCGGCTCGCGCTCGGCGACATCCGCCGCCGCCGCGGATTCCCCCGAGCCGGCTGCCGCCTCCGGCGCCCGGCCGCGGCTGATCAACCCGCGAAGCAGCCAGCCGGCGAGCAGAACGACGGCAACGACGAGAAGGACGATGAAGACGATTTTGGCCAGGAGGGCGCCGGCCCCGAGCACCGGCAGGACCGCCGCGCCCCCGCCTCGAAGACGGAGCGGGGGGTTGCGGTCCTCCGGCGCCGCGGAATCGGCGAGGCTCGGGATGCGCCGGCAGCGCGCGCTGGTAGCGCGGGTCCGCGAGCACGGCGCGCAGCTTCGCCTGCGCCTCTTCGGCTCGGACCGGTTCCGTCTGCGCAGGGGCCGGCGCGGCGCCTGGCAGCAGAGCGGCGGCGGTCAGGAGGAGCGCCGGGAGCAGGCGCTCAGTCGAAGACCGATGCGATCTGGTCAACGTCGATCGATTCTTTGATGCTGCGCAGGCGGAAGTACATCACGGCCGTCGCCGTGGCCGAGAGCCCGACGCTCAAGACGGTTGTGGTTCCCGTCGCCAGCAGCAAAGCGGACTGGTTTTCGGCCAGCGCGAGCTCCAACACCTTATCGATGCCGCGACTCAGGAAGTTGAGCACGAAGAGGACGCTGAAAATCGTTCCCTTGTAGCCATCCGTCAGATACCTGCTCCGCCGCAAGGCCTCGAACGCGCCGCATCGCTCCTCCACCGCCGCCGGGACGCTCACGGACCAGCGCAGGGCCAGGATGATGCCGGGGATGATGAGGGCGACGAGGCCGGCGAGAACGCCCAGACCCTGGATGATGACCAGGCCCAGAACCGGAAACAGCGACGACATCCCCTTGCCCAGGCAGTCGGCGATGGAGGCGTCGCGCCCGCGCATCTGCTGGAACACGCCATACGTGATGCTGGCGGTGGCCAGCTGAGGACAGAAGAGGGCGCTGAGAAGGAGCAGGCCGAACGAGACCAGCAGCATGCTCATATCGGACTTGGCAGCGGCGTCGGACAACATCCCCAGGCTCACCAGCATGGGCGAGAGGATAAAGGCCGTGAGGAGAACGAAAGGCAGGAAGTTCGAGAAGTAGATTGAAAAGCTTTCACTCAATATTTTGCCCGCCTCGAAGGTCCCGCGAAACGCGGGGCGGCCCGCGACGGTCGCGGAGGCCACCGGCCCGTCAAACATCGTGCCGGAGTACATCGTGCCGCCGGCGGCTTCCGCCGGCACCGGTCCGTCGTAGAGCGTGCCTCCCGCCGCGGCCATCGCGGGCTCCGGACCGCCGTAGAGCGAGCCCCCCAACCCCATCGCCGCAGGAGCCGTCGGTGCCTGCGGCGCCGGGGTGAAGGAAGCCGCAGGGGCGGCGACGGCAGGACGCACGGCGGCGCCCACGACAGGTCCCTTGTAGCGGCTGATGATGATGCCGCACCGCATGCATTCAAGACCGTCCGGCTGCTCGAAGCCACACTTGGGACAGATCATCCCTCGGTCCCTCCGTTACCCCGGAGTTGTCGCGCGCCGGCGTTTCATTTCACCGCCGCAGCGCCGTTACCTCACTCTGTATAGAGACGGAATGGTAGAACGGGCGTCGAAAAGCCGTCAAGGAAGACTCGACCGCTCCCTCAGTAATTCTCGTCCTCGGCATGCTCGCGCGTCGGCATGAGGAAGGTGCGCCGGCAGGTCAGGAAGAGGGTGCCGTCCGCCTTGAGACCACGGGTGGCGCAGGTGACGAGGCCCAGGGTCGGACGGGAGCGCGAGAGGCGCTTCTCCAGGAACTCGCTCTCGGCGTAGAGCGTATCCCCCACGAAGACCGGCGCGAGCAGCCGGATCTCTTCCCAACCGAGGTTGGCGATCGTCCGGGCGCTGGTGGAATGGACGCTCATGCCGGTGACGATCGACAGGGTCACCAGGCTCGACACCAGCGGCCGCCCCCACTCCGTCTTCGCGGAATAGGCGGCGTCGATGTGCAGCGGATTGAGGTTGAGCGCCAGCAGCGACTGCCAGAGGTTGTCGGCCTCGGTCACCGTGCGTCCCGGCCGGTGCTCGACGATCTCCCCCACCACCACGTCCTCGTAATACAGGCCGCGGACCTCGCGAAACCGGCGCTCCCCGACCTGCTTGTAGGCGCGGATGTTCTCCAGGCTCATGCGCTCTATCCCCCCGGCCGTCCGGTCACTCCGGCTCTTCCAAGACCTCCGGCTCGTCGGCCACCTCTGCGGACTTCAACGCTTCCAGGAGCTCCCGGGCGGCCTCGGCATGCTCTTCCGGCACCTGCACGAGGACCGACCCGACGAGCACGTTGAAGCCGGCGGTAAAGCGTGGAGCGAAGAGGTCCTGGATCTGCTCGCCCTTCTTGAAGTAGGGGATCTCCTCCTCGAGGAGCAGGGATTCCGCCACCGCCAGCAGGGCCGGATCGCTCGACTCCAGCACCGTCACCAGGTTGAGATCCGGATGGAGCTCCTCCGCCGGCGGGTTCTCGACCAGGGCGACCTCGCAATCCGCGCACGCGGAGAAGCCTTCCCGATATTCGCTGCCGCATTGAGGACAGTACATGGGATCTCCTTTTCTACCCCGGGTCACCGATGACCAGAAAGTTGTACAGGAAGTGAGACAGGACGACCGGCGTGATCCGCCGCGTCGTAGCGTAACAGAGCGAGGCGATGAGGATCGAGCATATGTGCCTGGGCGCCGCGCCGGTGGACAGCGAAGGCGCGCAGATCAGCAAGCCCTTCACCCTTGAGCTCGCTCCGTTCACCCCCGCCCAGCCCGATCCGGCGGCCGCGGCTTCGACGGCGCGCTCCGCGGCGCCGCGCTAGCTTCTCGCCTCAAAGCGTCTCGACCTTTCGATCGAGACGCGCCAGCTCCTCGGTGAGATCCCGGCACGCCCTCTCGGTTTCGGCGGTGAAGTCGCCCGCCTTGCCGAGGTGCTCGAGGCGGGCCGCCAGCTCGCAGGTACGGTGGGCCGCGAAGTAGCCGGCCGAGCCGCGCAGGCGGTGGGCCGCGGCCTGCAGCGCGCCGCCGTCCCGCCGCGCCACGGCGTCGCGGATCTCGTCTCCCAGCCGCGCCGCATCGGCGACGAAGAAGCGGCTCAACCGCCGGCGCAGGGCCGCGTCCCCCGCCCCGGCCTCCCGCGGCGCCGGAAGCTCCGGGCTTCCCGCATCGCGCGCGAGGGCGCTCTCCAGCCGCTCGATCAGCTCCTCGGAGCGGATCGGCTTGACGAGGTAGCCGTCCATCCCCATCGCCAGGCAGCGCTCCTCGTCGCCGTCGCCGGCGCTGGCCGTCAGGGCGAAGATCGGCAGGTGAGCCCCCGTCGATGCCTCGCGGGCGCGGATGGCGGCGGCCGCCTCGAAGCCGTCCATCTCCGGCATGTGGACGTCCATCAGCACCACGTCGAAGGCCTCCCGCTCCAGGGCGGCCAGCGCCTCGCGGCCGTTGTCCACCAGGACCGGAACGTGCCCCCGCTGCTGGAGGACGACCCGCACCAGCCGCTGGTTGACGGGGTTGTCCTCGGCCACCAGGACGCGCAACGGGCGGAATTCGGGCGTCGGAGTCATCGCTTCTATCGTGTCATTTGGCCCGATCGACCGGTCTATGGGGTATGATACTTGCAGCTACCCCGGATCCAGTATTCAGAGGGAGGCGGACGCTTCGGGGCTGCCTTGAAACTCGATTCCATAGGGGAGATAAGAGCATGAGGAAGGCCCTCGGCTTTTTTGCCCTCGTTCTCTGCGTGGCCCTGCCGGCCGGCGGCCAGGAGGCCAGCAAGGGGATTACCGTCTCGGTCAGCGGCAACACGGTGAGCATCGAGATCTCGCTGGCCGGCCTGGGAGCCGATCTTTCGGTGGGTTTCGAGGAGGTGTCGGGGTTGAGCCTGGCCAGTCTCGGGATCTCGGCCCGGCTGGCAAACCTCTTCGATCCGGGCTTCTGGAATCGCCTGCCGCGCGGCACCCTGCCGGCCTTGCCGCTGATCGTGCGCATCGAGCCTCCGGCCTCGGGAGGGTTGTCGTTCACCGGGGTCGCGACGCTCGAGGTCCACACCCACAACCTCAACTTCGCGCCGCAGACCCCCCTGCGCTTCTTCGCCGCGCCTCTCGGGGGGACTTTCACGGACATCACCCAGGGCATGGGGTCGGGCAGCTACCGCGCGCGGGCCAACCGGGGGGGCTTCTCGGAGTTCATGATCCTCCTGGACCTGAGGTCGGTGAATCAGGTCATCGCCTCCAAGCTCGACCGGCTGGACTACATGCTGGAGACGTATGAGGGGAGCATCTCCGGCACGGTGTATGCCGACCTCGCGGCGCGGCTGGAGGCCATCCGCGACGACTTCGAGAGCGGCGCCACGGCGGACGCGATCGAAGGGGTCGACGGCTTCCTTGCCGAGGTCGAGGAGCACAGCGGCTCGGACATCCCGAACGTCTGGCGGGCGGCCCGCGACGTGGTGAACGTCGCCGGGTATCTGCGGGAAGGAGGGGCCACGCTGCGCTTCAGCCTCGACCTCAAGCGAGCCAGCGGGCACTGACGCGGGACGGGCGATGCCGGCGCGCCTGACCGTTCACTTTCCGACCCGTCCGGCGCGAGTTCTCCTGCTGCCGGACGGCCGGGAGACGGTTGTCGGGCGCGATCCCGAGTGCGACGTGGTGCTCGACGACGACCGGGTCTCGCGCCGTCACGCGCTGATCGTCGCCGAGGCCAACGGCTGCGGCGGCGGGTCGATCCGCGACCTCGGCAGCAAGAACGGCACCCTGATCGACGGCCTGCCGGTCGAGAGCGGGCGGCTCAAGGAGCGGAGCTGGCTCAGCTTCGGCGGCCTGATCACCCTCTTCGAGAGCGTCGAGGGCAACGTCGACCAGATCCAGGAGGAGCGGATGCGGCGCTTCTCCACCTCGCTGGAGTTGCGGCGCGGCCTCACTCCCGAGATGGGCATCGGCGAGCTGCTGCCGCGGGTGGTGACCTCGATGCTGGAGCTGACCAACGCCGAGCGTGGCTTCCTGCTGCTGGCGGGGCCGGAAGGGGATCTCGAGGTGGCGGCGCGCTCGGGGTTGTCCTGGGAGGATCTCCATGCGGCGGAGTTCGGCGGCAGCTTCGGCGCCGTGCGGCGCGCGCTGGCCAGCGACGCTCCCGTGGTGAGCGCCGACGCCCGTTCGGACGCCGAGCTGGGCGAGCGGGCCAGCATCGTCGAGACCGGGATCCGCGCCCTCCTCTGCGTGCCGGTTCATGCCCTCGACCGCCTCATCGGCGTGATGTACGCCGACAGCCGCAAGCCGGGGGCGGCGTTCACCGAGCTCGACCTCGAGATCCTCGAGGCGCTGGCGGCCCAGGCGGGGCTCGCCATCGCGGTGGCGCGTCTCGACGGCGAGCTCAAGGGCCTGGCGGATCGCATCGCGGAGACCCCCGGAACCGATCCGGGGCTGCGCGCCCGCCTCGCCGGCGAGGTCTCGGCGGTCCTGGAGCGCTCGCTGTCCGTGGCCCGGCCGGCCGCCTTGAACCCTGAAAAGTGGACGGAAGCCCTGGCAGCGCCGCTCGGAATCCAGACATGAAACCGCTCCCGGCGGACGAGGCCTCGCCGCCGCTCTTGTCTCCCACCCGCACCGCCGACGACTCGATCCGGCTGCTGGCGGCGGGATCGCTGCTCGCCGGCCGCTACCGGATCCTCGAGCTGGTGGGCGTCGGCGGCATGGGCATGGTCTACAAAGCCGAGGACGAGCAGCTCGGCCTGCCCGTCGCCGTCAAGGTGCTGCGCCCCGACCTGGCGCAGGACGGGCGCCGGCTGGAGCGCTTCAAGCAGGAGCTGGTGCTGGCGCGCCAGGTGAGCCACCCCAACGTCGTCCGCATCCACGATCTGGGGAGCGACGGCAGCCTCGTCTTCCTCACCATGGATTTCGTCCCCGGCCGCCCCCTGAGCGAGCTCCTCGCCGCCGAGGGCCGCCTGCCGGCGGAGCGGGCGGTGGCCATCGCGCAGCAGCTCGCCGCGGCGCTCGCGGCGGCTCACGACGCGGGAGTGGTGCACCGCGACCTCAAACCGAGCAACGTCCTGATCGACGACGCCGGTGGCGCCGACCGGGCGGCGATCAGCGACTTCGGCATCGCCCGCTCGCTGGCCGGACCCGGGCCGACGCTGCCCGGCGCCGTCGTCGGCACGCTCGACTACCTGTCGCCGGAGCAGGCGCGGGGCGGCGAGGTGGACGGCCGGACCGATCTCTACGCGCTGGGCATCCTCCTGCACGAGATGCTGACCGGCGAGCTGCCGTTCGCCGGCGGCACCCAGGCCGAGGTGCTGGCGCAGCGCCTCACCGGCGCGACCCGTGACCTGCGCACGGCCGGCGTCGAGGCGCCGCGGTCGCTCGCCGCCATCGTCCGGCGGCTGCTGCAGCGCGATCCGGCCCGGCGCTACCAGAGCGCGCGGGAGCTGCTCGACGAGCTCGACGGCCTGCGCGGCGTCAAGGCTCGGGTCTGGCATTGGCGGTATTGGCGGCAGTCGCAGCATGGGCCGGGGGTGGCGCTGGCCGCGTTGGGGGTCGTCGTCCTGCTTGCCGCCGGCTGGACCCTGCGCGAGCGCATCCGGCCGGCGCGGAGCTCGCCTTCCGAGCCGCCGGCTGCGGCGGCGCCGCGCCACGCCGTGGCGCTGCTGCCGCTGGCGGACGAGACCGGCCGCGAGGACCTCGCCTGGGTCGCCGGCGGTCTGCCCGAGATGCTCGCCGCCTCGCTCGCCGAGGGCTCCGGGCTGCGGGTGCTGGACAGCCAGCGGATCTTCGACACGCTGGAGGGCCTCAAGCTGCCGCCCGGGCGGCTGGCCGAAGCCGAGGCGCGGCGCGTCGCCGAGCTGCTCGACGCCGACCGGCTCGTCAGCGGGCGGGTGCGCGCCGCCGGCGGCCGGCTGCGCATCGATCTGTCGCTGATCTCGGCGGACCTGCCCGGCCTGCCGGCGCAATCGCTGCACGCCGAGTCGGCGCCGGGTGACGCCTTCCGTCTCATCGACCGTCTGGGAGCGACGCTGCGCGAACGGCTCGCCGCACCGCCGGTGGCCGGCGGACCGGTCGTCAGCCGTTCGCCGGCGGCCCTGGCCGCCTATGCTCAGGGCGCGGCGAGCCTGCGGCGCGGCGACGCCCTGGCCGCGGTGGCGGCCCTGGAGCGAGCCGTGGCGAGCGATGCGGCCTACGGCGCCGCCTGGGTGAAGCTCGCCCGCGCCCGCGAAGGGCTCGGCCGGCGCGAGGCGGCGCTGGAGGCGGCCCGGCGGGCGGTGGCGAGCCTCGGCCAGAGCGAGAGCCGCAGCGCCTACGAGGCGCGGGCGATCGAGGCCCGCCTGCTCGGGCGCCCCGAGAAAGCGCAGGAGATCCTCGTCCGGCTCGTCGCCCGCTATCCCGGCGACGCCGAGGCGCAGGTGGAGCTGGCGGAGGCCTACGGCGAGCAAGGCCGCCCCGATCGCGCCATGGCCGCCCTCGCCGGCGTGGTGCGGCTGGCGCCCCATCATCCGCGCGCCTGGTACCTCCTCGGCAAGTACTCGATCCAAACCGGCAACCCCCGCCGCGCCATCGACGATTATCTGGTGCGCGCCCTGGTGGTGCAGAACCAGATCGGCAGCGAGGAGGGGCGCGCCGACGTCCTCAACGCCTTCGGCGTGGCCTACGACGACCTCGGGGCGATGGAACGGGCGGCGGAGAGCTACGAGCAGGCGGCGGCCATCCGGCGGCGCATCGGCGACGAGCGCGGCTACGCCACGACCCTGCGCAACCTGGCGGGCCTGCACACGATGCGCGGCGAGCACGCGGCGGCGGAGGCGAAGCTCAGGGAGGCCCTGCCGATCCTCGAAAAGCTGGGCGACGGACCCGACATCGCCGACCTCTACAACGAGTTCGGCGTGCTGGCCGAGGAGCGCGGCAGCTACGAGGAAGCCCTGAGCCACTACCAGCGGGCGCTGCGCGTGCGCCGCGACCTGGGCAACGACGTCGACTTCGCGCAGAGCTTCATCAACGTCGGCTTCGCCTGCTATCTGCTGGGCCGCTACGACGACGCCATGGTCTACGGGCGGCAGGCGCTCGACCTGGCGAAGAAGACCGGCGACCCGAGCACCGTCGTCCTGGCGACGCAGAACCTGGGTCTGCTCGAGCTGGCGCGCGGCGAGTGGGACGAGTCCGTCAAGCTCTTCCTGACCGTCCTGGGCTCCAGCCGCGAGCTGGGAATGAAGGAGGCGACCGCCTCCGCGCTCGGGCACCTCGGGCGGCTGGCGCACTACCAGGGACGCCCCACCGCCGCGCTCGCTTCCTACGCCGAAGCCCTCGGGGTGCTGCGGGAGATCGGCGACCGCCGGGGTCTGGCGGAGTTTTCCCTGGCCCAGGCCGAGGTCGAGATCGAGCTGGGGCTCGAAAAGGCCGCCGGCCAGCACCTGCGGGCGGCCGCCGAGCTGCTGCGCGAGGGCAGGAACCGCGAGCAGCAGGCCGAGCTCGAAAGGCTCCGCGGCGAATGGCAGCTCTTGCGCGGCGAAGGCGAGGCGGCGCGGGCGGCGTTGCGCCGCGCCGTAGCCGATGCCGGGGAGAGCCACAGCAGCGTCGCGCTGCTCGACGCCCGCCTCTCGGCCGCTCAGGCCGGCCTCGCCGCCGGCCGCGCACGGGCGGCGCTCGCCGAGCTGGAGCGGCTGCGCGAGCAGGCCGACGCGCTCGGCCATGCGCGGCTGCGGCTGCGCGCCGCCGAAGCCGTGGCGCGGGCGGCGCTCGCCGCGGGCGACCTCGAGCGCGCGCAAAAAGCGGCGCGGGCCGGCCTCGAGCAGGCCGAGGCCCGCGGCGGCTACTCGGGAGCCTACCGCCTGCACCTGTTGCTGTCGCTCGTCCTCGAAGGCGGCGGCCGGCGCGCCGAAGCCGCGGCGGAACGCCGGCGGGCGGGCGAGGAGATCGCCCGCCTCAGCCGCGATCTGGCCCCGGACCAGCAGCAATCCTTCAACCGTATCGCGGAGGTACAGGACCTTGCAGATCGGATCAAAGTCGATCGGACGCCCGCAGGAAAAGGCTGAGGATCGGGACGGCGCCGCCGGCGGGGTCTCGGCCGGCGCGCCGGACCCGATGCACGACATCGTCGACAGCGTGCGCCACATCACCCGCGAGAACGAGCGGCTGTTCCAGCGCCTGATCGAAGGCGAGCGCCGCTTCCGCGGCCTCGCCAAGGCGGTGTGGAAGGTGCAGGAGGACGAGCGGCGGCGGCTGGCGCGCGAGCTGCACGACGGGCTCGGCCAGACCCTGACGGCCCTCACCAACCAGCTCGAACGGCTGCAGCAGAAGCTCGGCGGCGGTGACAGCGGCACTCCTGGCAATACCGGCGAGATCGCCGTCCGCCTCGCCGACTCCGTCGAGATGGCGCGCCTGGCCTTGAACGAGAGCCGCGAAATGTCGCGCCTCCTGCGGCCGCCGGTGCTCGACGACCTCGGTCTGGCGGCGGCCCTCTCCTGGCTCGCCCGCACCCTGGAGCAGCGTACCGGCCTGCGCGTCGAGCTCACCCTGGAGGGGCTCGACGAACGGCTCGATCCCGACCTCGAGACGCTGGTCTTCCGCCTCATCCAGGAAGCGCTGACCAACGTGCTCCGCCACGCCAGCGTGGACCGCGCGGCCGTGGCCGTGTCGCGCGACGCCGGTTTCGTCGCGCTGCGGATCACCGACCAGGGACGGGGATTCGACACCGACGCCACCTTCACGGGGCGCGAGGCGGCGAGCGGCTCGGGCCTGCGCGGCATGCGCGACCGCCTCGAGCTCTTCGGCGGCCGCCTCGAGCTCCATTCCGGGCTGGGCCAGGGGACGCTCGTCTCGGCCGTCGTGCCGCTGCTGGAGGCGCCATGACGGGGCGCGTACGCGTGCTGGTCGCCGACGACCACACCATCGTGCGCCAGGGGCTGGTCAACCTGCTGCTCGAGAGCGGCGAATGCGAGGTCGTGGCCGAGGCGGCCGACGGGCTGGAGGCGGTGGAAAAGGCCCAGGCGACGCGTCCGGAGGTGGCGATCCTCGACCTCTCCATGCCGCGCCTGCCGGGCCTCGAGGCGGTGCGGCGCATCCATGAATCGCTGCCCCAGACCCGCATCCTGGTGCTCACCGTGCACGAGGAGGAGGAGTACGTCCTGCCCATCGTGCGCGCCGGCGCCTCCGGCTACCTGATCAAGGACAGCGCCGTGGCCGAGCTGCTGGCCGCCGTGCGCGCGCTCCGCGCCGGCCAGGGTTACTTCGGCCCGCAGGCGGCGCGGGTGCTCGCCGAGCAGTACCGCCATCCGGAGCGCGCCGCGGACGACCCCTACGGCGCCCTCTCCCCGCGCGAGCGCGAGGTCTTTCATCTCGTGGTCGACGGCCGCACCACCAAGGAGATCGCCCACGCCCTGGGCATCAGCGTCAAGACCGCCGACAATCACCGCTACCGCCTGATGGAAAAGCTGGGTGTCCACAACACCGCGGAGCTGGTGCGCTACGCGGCGCGGCGGGGGTTGCTGGGGTGACCTGAGGGTTTTCCCTCACGCCGGACTGGGTGATCTTCCTCCCCCTTCCTGGGGACTTCACCCCCTAGAACCCTCCTCCCTACACGGTTAGCCTGTCATCGGGAGTCAGGCCAGCCTCCCACACGAAACAAGCAGTGAGTGCTGCGGCAGCGGACGGACCAGCTTCGAGATCGAACACCCGCGCTCTGTCGCAGATCCCTCCCCGCGAGCCCCTCTCCCCTCGGGCGAGGGGCCTTTTTTCTTCGACCGCCTCGTCGCTCGGCCGCGACGAAAACGTCGAAAATCGGCCGTGGCGGCGCGGCTGAAATCCCCGAAACTCTTTCGTTTCCAGCTCTTACGTCCTCCCCTCCACGCTGGCATCCCCGTTGCTCCTAGCCGGGATCGATGCATCGCAGGTCCACGGCCCGGGCCGGACGGCGGACAGACCATCAACTCCTCGGAAAGGAGGAAGAGCATGTTGCGGATCGAGAGAGTGAACGGAACGGTTCCGGCCCTGGCGATATTGGCGATACTGGCGCTGCTGCTGGCCGGCGCGCCGGCCGCCCTGGCGCACCCATGCGTGTCGGTGGAGATCGTGCGGGCGCCGGATGCGGCGGTGCCCGGCGAGATGATCGAGACCGAGTCGAGCGCCGCCAACTGCGGCGATCCGGCGCGCGGCTTCGGGCTGACCTGGGTGCTGGTCGACGAGAAAGGCG
The DNA here is from genome assembly GCA_963778565.1 of Thermoanaerobaculaceae bacterium. Lineage (GTDB taxonomy): Bacteria > Acidobacteriota > Thermoanaerobaculia > Multivoradales > UBA5704 > DATARR01. The sequence goes on from CAVZUZ010000014.1 coordinate 206,792, forward strand.
ACCGCACGCTGTTGAAGCGGACCGCGGCGCGCATCCCGCAGGGACAGACGATCACCGTCTTCAACCGCCTGCTGCTGCCGACGCGGCTGCGTCCGGGCATCTACGACCTCGCCTACATCGGCGAGGCGCCGAGCGGCTTCACGGACAGCGACGTGGTGCGGATCGAGATCAAGCGGCGCCGGCACGGGCGGTGAGGGGGAGCCTGGACTTGACCGTTTGGCCGGCTCGACCTCACCCCCGGCCCCTCTCCTGAAGGAGAGGGGAGAAAGGACAGTTCGACCGTCTTCAAGCCCCTCTCCTTCAGGAGAGGGGTTGGGGTGAGGTCGAGCCGGCAAGGACGTGCGGGACGCCTCAATGCCCATGCTATCCTGCAATCGCGTACCAGCCATGCGCCGCTTCCGCCCTTGGATCCTGATCCTGGCGGCCCTTTTCCTCACCGCCGCGCTCGCGGTGTGGGCGCTGTCGGAGGTCGCCGGGCAGCAGCGCGAGGTGGAAGAGGCGATGCGCGCCGAAGCGGCTCTGCTCGCGCACACCCTCGGTCCTGCCCTGGCCTCGGCCTCGGCCGCGGCCCGCGAGCTCGACGAGCTGCTCTCCTGGAAGCTCCTGGACAACACCCGCCTGCTCTCCCGCATCGAGACCGCCGCGCCGCTCGCCGACGAAGAGCTGGCGGACCTGCTGGAGGCCAACGGGCTCGACGCCGTCCTGCGGCTGAGTGCGGACGGCGCGGTGGTGCGGCGAGGCGGCGAGGCTTTGAATGAGACGGCGCTGCGCGAGCGGCTGTCGCCGCTGCTCTCCGGCGATGCCGAGGAGCTGCTCCTCTCCCCTCGGCCCGAGAGGGGCGAGCGCTACGCCGCGGCCGCGATCGCCGAACGGGACGGCGGCGCCGTCGTCGTGCTGGCCGACCCCCAGCGCGCTTTCGCCTTCACCCGCCAGCTCGGCGTCGCCAACCTGCTGCGCACCCTGGTGGCCACCCGCGCGGTCCTCTATCTGGTCTACGACGAGCAGCCCGGCGTGCACGCCGAGGCGAGTTGGGACGGCCGCAAGGTGCCGCCCCCATCGTCCGAGCGATGGGCAGCGCCGACGGCGCTGCTGCGCGGCCGGCCGGTCTTCGAGGTGGCGATGCCGGTGGCCGCGCCGGCGGGCCGGCAGGCGTCGCTGCGGGTCGGCCTGCACGGCGAGCCGTTGCGGCGAGCCACCGCCGCGGCCCTGCGCCGCACCGCGCTCGTCGGCGTCGTCCTCGCCGGCTTCGGCCTGGCGAGCGTGGGGTTCACCCTCGTGCAGCGGGCACGAGCCCGCGAGCGCGAGCAGGCCCGCCGCCGGCTGGCCGATCTGGAGGAGGGCCGCCGCCGCGGCGAACGTCTCGCCGCCGCCGGCGCTCTTGCCGCCGGCCTGGCGCACGAGGTGCGCAATCCCCTGAACGGCATCGGCATGGCCGCCCAGCGCATCGAGCGCCTCGCCGCGGCCGAAGGCGACCGCGATGATCGCGGCGTGCGGACGCACCAGCTCGCGGCGCTCATCCGCCAGGAGGTGGCCCGCCTGGAGCAGACCCTGAAAGGCTTCCTCGACCTGGCGCGGCCCGCCGCCGGTCCGCACGGCCCGCTCGACCTCGCCGCGCTGACCCGCGACTCGCTGGGCCTGCTGGAGTTGGAGGCGGCGGAGCGCGGCGTGCGCGTCGAGCTGCGCGCCGAGCCGGCGCCGGCCCTCGGCGACGAGGAAGCGCTGCGCGGCGCCGTGGCGAACCTGCTGCGCAACGCCGTCCAGGCCAGCCCCGCCGGCGGCCGTATCGAGGTCACGGTGACCGCCCGCCACGAAGGCAACGGCTCGGCCCGCATCGCCGTGCGCGATCACGGCGCGGGGATCGATCCCGAGCTGCAGGAACGCGCCTTCGACGCCTTCGTCACCAACCGCTCCGACGGCACGGGCCTCGGGCTCGCCATGGTGCGGCGGGTCGCCGACGAGCACGGCGGCCGGAGCTGGCTGCGCGGCCATCCGGAGGGAGGCGTCGAGGCGGGCATCGAGATCCCGGCGCACGCCGCCGAAAGGACCGTGGCGTGAAGCTCGACGCGCGCATCCTGGTGGTCGACGACGAGCCGGCGCAGCGCGGCCTGCTCGCCGGCTTCCTGCGCGATCTCGACGCCGAGGTGCTGGAGGCGGGAAGCGGCCGCGAAGCGCTCGACCTCGTGCGCCGGACGCTTCCCGACGTCGTGCTGACCGACGTGCGCATGCCCGAGATGAACGGCGGCGAGCTGCTGCGCGCCGTCAAGCGCGGCAACCCGGAAGTCGAGGTGGTGATCGTCACCGCGTATGCCACGGTGCCGGACGCTGTCGCTTCGCTGCAGGACGGCGCCGCCGACTACCTCTTGAAGCCCCTCGACCTCGACGAGGTGGAGCACGCGGTGCGGCGCGCGGTCGAACGGCGCCACCTGCGGCGGGAGAACCGCGAGCTGCGCCGGCGTCTGGGCGAGATCGAGTCGCTGCCGGGGATCGTGACAGCCGGCGGCGTCATGGCGGAGGTCCTCTCGACCGTCGCGCGGGTTGCTCCCACCACGGTGCCGGCGCTGATCCTCGGCGAGAGCGGCACCGGCAAAGAGCTGGTGGCGCGGGCCATCCACGCGGCGAGCGGCCGCGCCGGCGGTCCCTTCGTGGCGGTCAACGGCGCCTCGCTCTCCCCAACGCTGCTCGAGAGCGAGCTGTTCGGCCACGAGCGCGGCGCCTTCACCGGCGCCGAGCGCACCCGCAAGGGGCGCTTCGAGCTCGCCTCCGGCGGCACCTTCTTCCTCGACGAGGTGGGCGACCTGCCGCCGGAGGTGCAGGTCAAGCTGCTGCGCGTGCTGCAGGAGGGGACGATCGAGCGCGTCGGCGCGGCCGAGCCGATCCCGGTCGACGTGCGCGTGGTGGCGGCCACCCATCGCGACCTTCTCGCCGAGGTCGCCGCGGGCCGCTTCCGCGAGGATCTCTACTACCGCCTGGCGGTCGTCGCGCTGGAGATCCCACCGCTGCGGCGGCGGCGAGCGGACATCCCGCTGCTCGCCGAGCACTTCCTCGCCAAGCACGCCGCCGCCAACGGCGCCCGGAAACAGCTCTCCCGCGAGGCCATGGACCTGCTCATCTCCTACGACTATCCGGGCAACGTGCGCCAGCTCGAGAACATCGTGCAGCGCAGCCTCGTGCTGGCGCGCGGCGAGCTGATCACCACCGCCGATCTGCCTCCCGCGATGACCGGAGCATCCGCAATGGCCGCAGGGATCGGCCGGCCCGCGGCAGGCGACGGCCGCTGGACCGATCCGGGTGAGAGCGCGCCCCTGCCCCAGCGCGTCGCGGCCCTGGAGCGCGCGGCGATCGAAAAGGCCCTCGCCCTGGAAGACGGCCACCAGACCCGCGCCGCCTCGCGCCTCGGCATCTCCGAGCGGGCGCTGCGCTACAAGATGCGGAAGCTCGGGCTGCGGTGCGCTCGGGAGGAGGAGTGGGATGGGAAAGCGTCTTAACGAGGATTATGGACCTATCGGGGGGTATGCCCTTCGAAGCCCTCACCTCCCCTACCCCTCCTCTCCCAGAGGGAGAGGAGGGAAAAAAGAAGAAGCGTGCGGTTTTTCGTCTTTCTCCCCTCTCTCCCTTTGGGAGAGAGGGGCCGGGGGAGTGAGGGCCTCGAAGGGCAGAACGCTGAAAAATTCAGAGACCCTCCCGAAGAGGGGGCATGGGGGTGAGGTCTCGCGCGCAAACTTCACCTCTATCTCCCTCCTCCTCCTGCTCCTCCTCGCCGCCCCCGCCCGCGCCGCGGACCTCTCCCTCGACGTCACCGCCGAGCACCTGTCGGCGACGTTCAGCGGCGACCGGACGACCGAGGCGAGCGCCGTCACGCTCGCCCTGGGTTGGGAGCCGAGCGATCGGCTCGCGGTGCGAGTCGAGGTGCCCGCCGTCCGCGCCCGTTCATCCCAGACCCTGCTCGCCCGACTCGGAGCGACGCCGCGCGCCCTGAACGCCCTCGCCGAGCGGAACCGCACACTGCTGCGCCAGGTGCCGGGCGATTGGGAGACGGGATTGGGAGACATCCGGATCGGGGTCCTGGGCGATCTCGCGGGAGGCGGCGCCAGGCTCTATCGCGTGTCCGCCGAGGTGGACCTCAAAGCGCCGACGGCGGACGAGGAAAAGCGGCTGGGCACCGGCAAGTGGGACGCGCGGCTCGGCTTGCTGGGAGAGCGGCGGTTCTGGTCCGCCACCCTCTTCGGCGGCGCCGGCTTCAACCATCTGGGAGATCCGCGGCAGCTCGAGCTGCGCGACGTGCCGGACGGCTTCCTGGGCATCGAAAGCGAGGAATGGCGCGAGCTGCGCGCCGCCGTCTGGCTCGAAGGGCACGGCGCCGTTCTCGAAGACGGCGGGACGCGCAGCGCCCTGGGCGTCGGAGTCCGCCGCTCCGGACGCATGCCGTGGCGGCTCGTCGCCACCGTGGGACTCTCCGGCGCGGAAGAGGAGATCGGGCTCCTCTTCGGCGTTTCGGTCGCCGGCACGGGGAGTTGGAGCCGGCCGGTGAGAGGGCGCGAGTGATTCCGGCGCTCCTCCTCTCGGCGTTGCTGTTCGGCGGTCCATCGCAGGCCGCGAGCCCGCCGGCCGGCGAGGCTACGGTGCTGCGCACCCTGGAAGGCAAGGTCGTCGAGGTCGGCGCGACCGCCGGCGAAGGCGAGCTGCCGGTGGTGACCCTGAAGCTGCAGACGGGAGAGGGAGGCTTCCAGGTGGTGGTGGCGCCGGCCGAGATCCTCGCCGGCCTCGGGTTCAAGGTCGCGGTGGGAGATCAGATCCGCGCCCGCGTCTTCCTCGAGCCGGTCTCGCGGCTGGCCTACGCCCAGAAGCTGCTCAACGAGTCGAGAGACCTGATGGTCCGCCTGCGCACCCTGCGCCACGAGCCGCTCTGGGACGCCACCGGCCGGTGGCAGGGGAGATCCGCCGATGCGCCCTCCCGGCGGCCTGCCGAGAGACCCGGCCGCCGCCGCGCCGACCGCACCACGCCCGAGCGCCCTCCGCCTTCGCGGCCGCCGTAGTGGAGGCCGGCGTCGTGGTTCAGTTTGCTCTTGGACTACACCGGTCCTGCCCTCCGAAGCCTCACCCCCGACCCCCTCTCCGTAACCGGAGAGGGGGAGAACAGCAAGAAAGACAGGTGTGTTTCTCCCCCTCTCCCGTCAGGGAGAGGGGGCCGGGGGGTGAGGCTTCGGAGGGCAGGACCGTATGTGGTCCGCAGGCAAACTGAACCAAGACAGCGCCCGCATCTCCTTCTGATCCCGCGGCGTTTTGGGATAGACTTCGTCGCTAAGAACCCCCTCTAGATAGGAGGCCGTCATGCCCTTTGGAAGCTTGTGGCTGCCTGTCGTCGTTTCGGCCGTCGGTGTGTTCATCGTCAGCTCCCTCGTCCATATGGTCCTGAAGCTCCACCGGGCCGATTACAAGAAGCTCTCCGACGAGGATTCCGTCCGCCAGGCCTTGGGCAAGGGCAACCCGAGCCCCGGCCTGTACATGATTCCTTACTGCGCCGAGGCTTCCCAGATGAAGGACCCCGCGATGGAGAGGAAATACGAAGCGGGTCCTGTCGCTCTCCTCACCGTCCTACGCAACGGGCTTCCGAACCTCGGGAAGCACCTCCTCCAGTGGTTCCTGTTCTGCCTCCTGGTGAGCTTCGTCACCGCTTACCTCGCACGCAATACCCTTGCACCCGGTGCCTACTGCATGACGATCCTGCGCCTCACCGGAACCGTGGCCTTCGTCGGCTACGGCTTCGGCTACGTCCAGGACTCGATTTGGAAGGGAATCCCCTGGAGCAACTCGTTGCGCGGCCTGGTCGACGCCGTGCTCTACGCCCTGACGACCGCGGTCATTTTCTGCTGGCTCTGGCCGAGCGCCTGAAGCGCTGCGGGACTCGCCTGTAGGGGCGCCCCTGCGTGGGCGCCCTGGGGGACCGGGCGGCCACATAGGGCCGCCCCTACAAGAAGCCTTACCGTCCGCGGGGTTGATCGAGCACCGCGGCGAGCTTCTTCGGCGCCGTCATCCGATAGCTCTCCTCGACGAGATCGGCGACCTGGTCCCAGTCGGTCCCGGCGCCCAGATGCACGCCGACCCACCCGCGGTGGCCGACGTAGTGGGGCCTGAAAAACCGCTCCGGATCGGAGCCCACGAGGACCTCCTGCGCGCCGGGCGGAGCCTTGCAGCTCATCGAGACGCGCCCCTCCTCGCCGCCCGCCGCGACGAAGATCTTGTCCCGCACCCGGAACGTCGCCTCTCCCCACGTCTCCTTCTCGACGGCTTCCGGAAGGGCGAGGCAGATGTCGCGAAGACGGTCAAGCGGATGGGGATGGGCCTTCGCCATGGAATCGATCCTAGCGCAGCGACTTGGAGCCAGGCCGTCAACTGAGCAGCGCGCAGACCACCAGCGCGGCCAGCGACAGGGGCAGGTGCAAGGCCACGACCGCCGGGCGAGAAGCGGCGTCCAACCAGCCTTGCAGGCCGAGCGGGTCCGGAGTCATGTTGAAATTCGTCTCCGTAGCGTCGACGGCGTCTCTATAGAGCTTCCGGAACTGCCTCTCGTAGCCCAGGTAGTAGCCGTTGAGCCCCCAGAACGCCAGGATGGGCAGGAGGGCCAGCAAGGCCAATCGCGGTTGCGATTCCTTCGACGCCAGACCGAACATGGCGGTCGACACGGTGACGCTCCAACCTTTGAGGAAGAACGAGCTCGACGCCGATCGGTTGATGGCGCCCTGGATCAGCGGGAGATATTTACTTTTGTCATCGTTGGCCATGCCAGATCACCTCCGTCGAAGATCATCGAGCTCGATCAGCTGTTCCACGTTCCGGTCATGCCTCTGCGAGCGGCGGAGTGGCTCCAGGCGTTCCAGGACTTCCCGGTCGATGACCCGCACCGCCTCGTATTCGTGCTTCTCGGCCAAAAGGGCGGCGCCGCCGCCGGTCGCGCCGAAATCGTAGATCGGCGCTCCTTCCCGCAACTCGTGGGAGATCCTGGCCTCCTCCTCCAAAGCTGATGAAGATCCGCGGGCTTTCAGAGGTCAGCCCCGCAAGCGCGAGCACCGCGGGAATCGCCTCCGTGACAGACCGGGTCCAGAGCTCGGCGTTGATAGCGTGATACTCGGACGGCAGAAGGTTCATGACTCCGGTCTTCGCGGTCAGCGGGAAGACCGGGAGGACCGCATACATGGAATCGCCCGCCGACCAGGGCGCGAAAGCAGGTCTCGAGGAGATGGGAGCGCTCTCGTCCCCGATCAGGACCAGCAGCTTGCGGGCAGGAGGGCTCCTCGTCGGCGTGGCCGACGCCCGGATCGGGAACGGATCCGAGGCAAGGCAGCGTCAAGGTCTCGACGCCTACGTTCATTGACCGGAGCTCCCTCTCCAGCTCCTGCCGCAGCGCATCCGCGTTCGCGGCGGCTGCCGAAGGACCGGCATGCACGAGGGCGATCAAGGCGGAGTGAACCACGGGGAGGCCCTTGAAGCCCAGGCAATCCCCGCCGCTCGGGGCTTCGCTCTGCCGGATGACCTGGGCTCCACCGTCAAGGCTCATTGCTGCCGCTCCTCGTTGGCTCTCCTTGATTTTTCGCTGATCTTCAGTCTACCTGAGACGCGCAGTCTACCTGAGACGCGCGAGCCCTAAGGAACCGGCCGGCATCGCCTATCGCGCGCGATTTTCCCCCCGCGGGGGGGAACTCTCCCCTCGCGGGGGGAAAATCGCCCCTCTGAGGGGTAAAGTGCTTGGCGGCGGGTAGTGGGGTATTAGGAAGTTGCTGGCCCTGCCTCAACCTCCCCAAACGGCGCCCACCGGCGCCCCGTCCCCGGCGTCCTCAGCGACGATGAGCGCCACGAGGTTGTTGCTCGGTTCGCTTGGGGTCTTTGGAGCGAGGCTGGTCACGTGGATTACGGTGTGCGTCTCGGTGAACTTCTCCATGGCAACCTTCGTGCCGTCGACCATCACGGTCAGCATGTCGTCTGAACCGCCACCGTTGTAGTGGACTACGTAGACTCCTCTTGTCCCCATGCTTTTACCCTCCCTGCTGAAATTCTAGCAGCTTGCCGCCTTGAGCAGGTCCGCCATCTCCCACGGCTTCCGGGCGATCCCTGCCGCCATCGCGGGGGTGCAACGGATGCTCCGGTGGATCTTGCAGAAGTTGTAGTAGGCGAAAACAGCGCCATCGCTGCCCGCAGGTTGGACCGCTTCCGGGAGAAGCCGTTGCTCAAGCGAGTGAGGCGCCGCAGGTGGGTGCGGATCGTCCAGCTGCCATCTTCGAATGATGCACGCTTTAGGACCTTCGGCACAAATTCACTCGCAGCGTAAAGAGTTTGCCGAATAGCATCGCAGTCTTTCAGGGTCCTGGCGTTTTTTCGGTAAGCGAGCGCGATCAGATCGAAGACTCTGAGCATTGGCGCCGCGGTCTTCAGCCTGTTGGCTTCGAGGACCCTTACTGCATCGCGGTCATGGCTTAACAGGGGCGCGTCAAGGTGGATGCATGCCGCATGCGAGTATGCCTCGCCAGGGTGAACCCTCGCTTCATACTGGCGACCCGTGTCGAGAATGGCGCGTACCGTCGTTGCCACTTGAGCGGCGGGGAGAAACCGAGACAACTGCAACTCAGGGCGTGAATAATCAAAGGTAGTGATTACATCGGCCGCGAGAGCCTTCCGAAGGTCCGACTCAAACCGGTCCTTAAATTTTCGATGCCAGGAGAGTTCGTTCTCTACCTCGGGCACCACAATCGCCTCAAGGCTGTATTTGGCCTTAAGCCACTTAAGTAGGGAGATTTCGTCAGTGATGAAGATTTGGATTAGACAATCTGTGTCGCAAAACAAGAGCATTTCATTCTATGTCGAGCGGCTGCGTGAGGCCGAATCGCTCTGCTAAATCGTCCTCACTAATCATGAGTAGCTGAGCAGCCTTGCCGACGCTGATGAGGTGTTCCTTGCACGCTTCGACTACGCTATCGATATAATTCACAGGAAGCCTCAAAATCCGCGAGGGCACCGTTGTATTTCGTTTTCCCTTCCACGCTGCGCTGGCATTCCGGTCAATGTTCCGAAGGTACTCCGGTGTCGAGAGCGCGTGATCGCTGGTCGCCTTGAGGTAGTCCCTTATCTGCAACTGAAGAAGGCCGGGCGAGCCCGGAGATTCCGTTGCGAGACCAGCCGCACGATCAGCGCCGCCACGCCCGGGCACCACATGAGCCCGAGAACGGGAAGCATCTTCAGCTCGCCCTTGGACGCGATCTGAACGTAGAAGATCGAGCTGAGGGCGTAGGTCAGGACGAGAAACAGGACGATTCGCGGCCGCGTGGCGATGGCCATGATGGGACCTCCCGGGCAAGGGTTCGCTCGGGGAGCTTACTCCGACTCCGGCCGTCCTGTCGTCCCGTTCCGGCGCGGCAGCTCCAGCCGCGCCTCGCCCCACACGGCCTCGCCGGAAAGCGCGTCGTGCACGGTGATGAAGATACGTTGCGCCCGGCGCCCTGCTTCGATGGAGAAGTCGAACCGCGCGTAGGTTCCTTCGCGAGGCAGCTCCGCCATGTCGATCTCCAGCCAGAGGCCCGGCAGCTCCTTCCTTTTTCCTTTTTCGTCGAGCACCACCATGGCGACCGGGGCCTCGGCGTGAAAGCCCTTCTCGTGCCGAAAGAAGGCCAGGGACTCGACCGGCATGCCCAGCGAGATCGGAATCTTCCTCTTGCCGCTTGCCGCAGCAGCCTCGCCAACGGTGACGATCAACCGCGGCTCCGAGCGCGACCGGCCGAACAGGAGGGTGGCATCGGCATCCAGGGCCAGGCGCGTCCGGCGCGAGGCATCGAAGTAGCTGTTGCGGGTGCGCACCTCGAGGCCGGGCCGAGCGACCGTGAGCTCGATCCTGTGGCGCCGGTCGTCGCCGCGCCAGGTGGGCGAAAAGCCGAGAAGGTAATACGAGGCGGAATCTTCGACCAAGCGCTCCAGGGCGGCCAACCGGTTGGAGTTGAGCGAGGCTTTGCCGCCCGTGGCCGCCGCCATGACCTCCAAGGTGGAATCGATCGCGCTGTCTTGAGAGCTTTTGATGAAAGCCAAAGGTTGAGGCGCCGCAAACTCGACGTCGTTCTGAACCCAGGCGCTGTCGATGCCTTTGACGTCGACCGGATAGAGGCTGTAGCCCAGACGGCTGGCCTCCTGGACCACCGGCCGCGCGAAGAACGGATGTTCGAACCCCTCGGTGAGCAGCATCAGCATCTTGCGTCCCTGCGGAGCGGGCAGTCCTCGCATCGCGCCGGCGACCGCCTCGGCGAGCCCCAGGAATCGGTCGAGCGGATTGAACAACTGGGCCGGGTTCACCCTGGCCGGTTCCTGCAGGCGAACGACCGAGAAGGCACCCGGCTGGACCATCGGGCCGCGGGAATCTGACGCGGCGCCCCCGGCCTGCCACCTGGCCCACGGATTGGGCTCGGCGGAGCCTTGGGGGGTTGCCGCGATGTCGTCTCGCAGGCTTGCGTCGTTCGCCAACTCCCGGCGCCTGACTTCCCGATGGATTCCCTGGGACGGTCGCCCTTTGGCCGCCGCGAACACCGCCGCCAGGCGCGCCCGATCGCCCGTCCAATCGCAGAGCACCTCCAACTGCCAGCCGGTAAAGGCCACCACCGCCATCTGATCGCTGGCGGCGAGCTCGTCGAGTTGCTTGACCACGGAGCGCAGCACGAAATCGCGGCGCGCTTTGACCATGGTCGCCTCGTCGAGAAAGACCAGGATGTTGCGGCTCTGCCAGGAAGACTCTGCGGCCGGCGTGACCCCGGCGCCCGTGGCGATCTCGCCGGAGATGCGCCGCTTCTCCTCGTCGATCTGGGAGAAGTAGGTGATCGGCGTCGCGACGCCGTCGACGAGCAGCCTGAAGTCCTCCACGGCAAGTCCGGGTACCCGCCGTCCCCGGCCGTCGGTGACCACCGCCTCGAGATTGATCACCCGCACGTCGATGGTTTCTTCGACCGCCTGGACCGGGCGCGGGGTCTCCTCCCCCGGCGTCTGGGCTGCCGCCTGACCGCCTACCGCCAAGAGCACGAAAATCAGCACCGATCGGCTTCCCAACGTTCCTCCTCCTCGCCATTCCGAAGCAGCTTGCGGTTTGCTTCAGCAAGAGTAATGCCCGCGGAATTTACAGCACGAGGCGTCCCGATTCGTCCTCCCGCGAGGACGGGAACTGTCTAGCCTGTAGGGTGCGCTCCGTACCCTACCCGGGGCCGGCCGTTCTGTGGCGTTATACTCCGGCGACGCTCCGCCGAAGAGGCCCTACAACCCTGCGCCGCCGGGGCGCATCGAGGATCGTCCATGACCCCCGAAGAGATCGCGAGCATCGAGTACAGGTTCGCAGTGACGCTGCCGGATTGGTACCGGCGGCAGCTTCTCGTGTACCCCTTCCCGGAGCCGGACGAGTCGCTGTATCACGACGAGCTCAGCATCGTCGAGGCCAATCTGGAGGTCCAGCGCGAGGGCTGGCACGGCCATCCCTGGCCGCCCGAGCTCTTCGTCATCGGCGATACCGGGCTCGGCGAGCCCTACTTCATCCTGCCGGGCACCGACGACCGGCGCGTCTTCGGCCTCGAAGAGGATGAGGGCCTGCCGCCTTTGCTGGAGAACCTGGAGCAGATGGTGCGCGCGAAGAGCATCGAGGAGCACATCAAGACCGAGCGTCGCGCCATTCGCATGATGGAAAAACACGAGGCCGAGAGGACGCGGTCCCCGGCCAGTAAGCTGCTCAGGTCCGTTTCAGGCATGGTGCTCACAGCCCTGGTGGCGGGCGGAATCATTTATGCCATCTATTTTCTTCCTTCGGGGCCTTCCAACTCGGAGCTCGCCGCCTCGGCCCTGCCGGACGTCCGCTGGCAATTCCGGGAGCTCGCGTATCCGCCGGACGCGTGGCCCGACAGGCCGCTCGAGGAGGACCTCGATCCGGAACGCCTCAGCGCCGGGATCTCGCGCGAGTTCGCCGGCCCGAAACCCTTCGCCGAGGTGGCGGCGTGGTATCGCAAGCGCACAGAGGAGAACGGCTGGAAACCCTACGACGAGCGCAACTGGACGGATCGCCACCTCGATTTCTGTAAAGCGCCCTATATCTTAGAGCTGGAAGAAGCGCCTTTCCTCGAGACCCGGCCGGATGACCACCGTTTTACCCTCAGGCTCAAATGGACGCGAGATTTCCCTGAGGAGTGGTGCCCGTTTCCGCGGGAGTGACGTGACGTCGGAACGGTCTGCCCTTCGAAGCCCTCACTCCCCCGGCCCCTCTGTTCTGAAAATAGCCGCCCTTGCGGCTCATTTTCACCCCATTTTGTGGTGCCGCGAAGCGGCATGAGGATCTCTCCCGAAGGGAGAGAGGGGAGAAGACAAAGAACCATACCCTTCTTCTTTTTCCCTCCTCTCCCTCCGGGAGAGGAGGGGTAGGGGAGGTGAGGGCCTCGAAGGGCAGACCGTCCGATCAATTCACAGACTCTCTGAGAGATCTTTCCCCCGTACCTTGACATCCTAGGTATCCTCCTGTTACGGTCATGCCTAGGAGAACTAGGTACATGATCCAATCGAAGCGACCGCGCACCACCCTGCTGCAAGGCACCCTCGACATGCTGGTCCTGCAGACGCTCCGCTCGGGAGCGCGGCATGGCTATGCCATCGCGCGCTGGCTGGAGGAGGCGACGCGGGACGGCCTGCAGATCGAGGAGGGCTCGCTGTATCCGGCGCTCTACCGCATGGAGCGCAAGGGCTGGATCGACGCCGAATGGGGGACCTCGGAGCTCGGCAAGCGGGTCAAGCTGTATTCGCTCACGCCCAGCGGACGCCGGCAGCTCCGGGTCGAGGCGTCGCAATGGGAGCACTTCGTGGCCGCGGTGGCGGCCGTGATGCGGACCGCCTGAACGAGCCGGGGAAGATCGCGGCCATGACGCGGCGCAAGCGGCGCCTTCGCACGCTCTTCTGGAAGATCCCGGTCGAGCAGGAAGTGGACGAGGAGATCGCCCACCACCTGGAGATGCAGACCCGCCGCTATGTCGACGCGGGCATGGAGCCGGCCGCGGCGCGCGAGGAGGCGCTGCGCCGGTTCGGAGATCCCGAGAAGACGCGCGCCGAGTGCCGCGCGATCGGTCACAGGATGGAGGGCGAGATGCGCCGAGCGGAGCTGCGCCACGAGCTGCGGCAGGACGCGGGGTTCGCTCTGCGGCTGTTGCGCCACAATCCCCTGTTTACGACCATCGTGCTGATCACGCTGGCGGTGGGGATCGGTGCCAACACCGCGATCTTCAGCGTGGTGAAAGCGGTGCTCCTCCAGCCGCTGCCCTACCGTCACGCCGAGCGCGCCATCGTCATCTGGAACAGTTACGCGCAGGCGGAGCTGGAGCACGCGGCGATCGCTCCCGCCGAATTCGCGGACATCCTGGAGCAGCAGCGCGCCTTCGCCGGCGTCAGCGCCATGAGCGATCAGCCGTCGAGCCTGATCGGCGTGGGCGAGCCGGAGCAGCTCATGGCGTACGTCGTGTCGCCGAATCTGTTCGATCTGCTGGGCGCGGCGCCGCAGCTCGGGCGCGGGTTCACGGCGCAGGACGGCAAGGAAGGAGCCGAGCAGGTCGTTCTCCTGAGCCATGGGCTTTGGGTGCGGAGATTCGGCGGCGATGTCGGCGACGCCGGCATCGTCGGCCGCGCGATCAACGTCGGCGGCCGGCTGCGGACGGTGATCGGCGTGATGCCCGCGGGGGTCCGTTTTCCGGAGGCGCCGCTGGGGTTCCTGCGCGAGCCTGCCGATCTCTGGATTCCCTTTGGCTGGGAGCAGTCGCGCTCCGAGTCGCGGGGCAATCAGTATCTCGGCATGGTGGCCCGCCTGCGTCCGGGGGTCGAGATCGCGCAGGCGCGCGCGGATCTCGATGCCATCGCAGCGCGCTTCCGCGCACAGTTTCCAGACCGCTACACCGGCGTCAGCGGCTGGCGTCTCGTCGCCGTGCCGCTGCGCGACGAGATGGTGGGCGACGTGCGTCCGGCGCTCCTCACCCTGCTCGGCGCCGTCGCCCTGGTGTTGCTCATCGCGTGCGTCAACGTGGCGAACCTGCTGCTCACCCGCGCCGCGCTGCGCCAGCGGGAATTGGCGATGCGCGGCGCGCTCGGCGCCGGCCGCGGCCGGCTGGTGCGCCAACTGTTGACCGAGAGCACTCTGCTTTCGCTCGCCGGCGGCGCGCTCGGCGTGCTGCTGGCCTGGTGGGGGGTGCGCACGCTGGTGCAGCTCGATCCGGGCAACATCCCGCGGCTCGACGGCGTGCGCATCGACGGCGCGGTGCTCGCCTTCTCCCTCGGGATTTCGGCGCTGACGGGGCTCGTTTTCGGTCTGGCGCCGGCGCTCCACCAGTCGCGTCTCGACCTGCACTCCGCGCTGCAGAGCGGCGGCCGCGGCAGCACCGCGGGGCGCGGCCATCGGCATTTCCGCAATGCGCTGGTGATCGCCGAGGTGGCGATGGCGTTCGTCATCCTCATCCAGGCGGGGCTTCTGGTACGCAGCTTCGCGGCGCTGCAGCGCGTGGATCCCGGATTTCGCGCCGACGGCGTGCTCTCCATGCACCTGGCGCTGCCGCGCACGAAATACGACACGCCCGAGAAGCTGAGCGGTTTCCACCGCGAGCTGCAGAGCCGGGCGGCGGCGATCCCGGGAGTCCGGCAGGCGTCCGCCGTCTACCCGCTGCCGATGAGCGGCAAAGCCTGGAGCGGATCTTTCGAGATCGAGGGACAGCCGCCGGCGCCGGGACAACCCGAGCCGCACGCCGAGTACGCGGTGGCGATGCCGGGGTATTTTCGCACGATGCGGATTCCGCTGCGCAACGGACGCGAGTTCACGGAGCACGACGCCGCGGGAGCGCCGGAGGTGGTGATCGTCGACGAGCTTCTGGCGCGCCGCTACTGGCCGGGCGAGAACGCCGTCGGCAAGCGCCTCGACGTGGGAACGGTGGTGGGCATGGTCGCGCACGTGCGCAACGCGGGGCCGCAGGACGAGGGCGAGCCGCAGATCTACAAGCCGTTCCTGCAATGGCCGCAGCGCCCGCTCTTCATCGTCGCGCGCACCGAGGAGGTCGAGCCGTCCGCGCTCGCCCCGGCCCTGCGGCGCGCGATCCGCGCGGTCGATCCCGACCAGCCGGTCGCGGACCTCCAGACGATGCAGCGGCGGCTGCACGGCGCGGTCGCTCGCGAGCGCTTCAACATGCTGCTGCTCTCCGTCTTCGCCGCCGTCGCGCTCGTGCTCGCGGTCGTCGGCCTGTACGGCATGATGGCGGGGCTGGTCGAGCCAGCGCGTCCACGAGATCGGCATCCGGCTGGCGCTCGGCGGCAGACCGAGCGATGCGCTGCGGCTGATCCTGGGCGAAGGGATGATGATCGTGCTCGCCGGCCTGCTGATCGGGCTGGCGGGCGCCGCGGCGCTCTCGCGCGCCGTCGCCGGGCTCCTCTTTTCCACCGGCGCCACCGATCCGCTCACCTACGGCGCCATCGCGGCGCTCGTCGCGCTCGTCTCGCTCGCCGCCACCTGGGTTCCCGCGCGGCGCGCGACGCGTGTGGATCCGCTCGCGGCGCTGCGCGAGCCGTGAGGGGTTCGAAGGACAAAAAGGACAGCAAGGGCGAGGAACCTGTCATTCACCTCGCGTCCTTGCCGTCCTTGCTGTCCTTTTTGTCCTTGATTACCGATAGTGCCGCAGAAGCCGGCTGTGCCTAATTCTGCTCCCCGGGCCACGTTATGAAGAAGCCGTCGATCCAGACGATGTCCCGGTCGGGATCGCCGGGGCTGAAAGGTCCACGTTTGTACTCCACTCCCTCATAGACGCCGTCGCGGCCGGGGCTCCGTAAGCCCACGACATAGTGGTTGGCGCCGAGATCGTCCTTCCGCAGGCAAAACTCGAGCTCGTTGTCCCAGCCGTCCGTTTTCGGCACCTCCTTGATGTATTCAGGGACGAGGAGGGTCTGCAGATCCTGATAGCTGATCGAGGGACAGGCGGACCAGTCGACGATTTCAGGCTCCTTCTCGCCTTCACCTCCCGCGCCCTCGTCGTCGATGTGATCGACGAGCCAGGAGAAGAGAGCCGTCCCGGTATTCCTGATGTCCGCCAGGGTCCGCTTGGATGCCTTTCCGCCGTCGGCTCTTACGGCCGCGGGCAAGAGCAGCAACAGGATGGCGGCGAGCCATGCGCCCATGAATCGCGCCGGCCGGCGCCTTGCCACATCATGACAGGCAGGAATGGGTTCCGGCATCGCCTCTCCTTGTCTCGCCCTTATTGGCTCAAAGTATTGGCTCTTTTCCGGAGCCCCTCGCAATCCCTTGGACGGTGCGCCGAGCGACAGGGTTCCCGGTGAAGATAGTATGCTCCAGCTCGGAGAACTGAGTGCACACCCTCTCGTCGAGCCAGACCTTCTGGATCAAGGTCATCTTTCCGCTGCTGTGGATCGGCACCTTCGCCGCGGTAACGCTCGCGATGTTCCTCGAGCCGCGGCAGGACGGCTATGTCTCGCCGCCCCAGATCAAATGGATCTTTCTCGCCTTGACGGTTGCGGGTGCCGCCTTCCTCTACTGGACCTGCATGCGTCTGAAGCGGGTTCGGATGGACGACCAGGCGCTTTACGTCAGCAACTACCTGCGAGAGATCCGCCTTCCGCTCCAGCAGGTGGAGAATGTCAACGAGAACTACTGGATCAATCTACATCCGATAACCATCGAATTCCGAAGCGAAACGGACTTCGGAAAATGGATCGTCTTCATGCCGAAGATCCGCTGGCTCTCCTTCTGGTCGTCCCATCCGGTGGTGGAGGAAATCCGCCAGGCGATCGCCCGGTCGTAGACCGGCACCAACTCGTCAGCGCGTTCACTGCCTGGGAAATGCGTTTACCAGCTCGTAAACGCGTTTACGACTTCATAAGCCGGTTTAAGGCCTTGTAAACGGGGCAGGCCACTTTCGGAGAGGCGTTTAAGAGCTCGTACACGCGTCTACGAACCCGTCAATCGGTTTGCGCGCTCGTAAATGGGCAGGTAACGACGTAAACGGGCCATCCTGCACACTCCTTTCTGCTGGAACCCCGATCGGCCGGCTTGGCCGCGGGGGAGATCCCGATTGAGCCCTCCTTTCCGTCATCCTGGCCCCTCAGCCCAACTCCGTCTGCAGCAGCAAGCCATATCTGCTGAACAATGCTTGATCAGCAATCTATTCCACGCCAGAGCATGTCGATTGAGGACTATTTAGGCATGTTACTTGCTAGATATGATATTCATGCGCTATGTTGTGTACGGGGACAAGAAGTAGCCGGTATACAAACTCTTCTGGAATCTGGATTAGCAAGTTTGCGGGAATGCGGGAACGCCAGGCGCGCGAGCGGAAAAAGCCCTCGAGCTGATGCAGCGGAGCCTTTCGCTCATCGAGCCCTCCCGCGATCCGCTCCTCGCCTACGCAGCGCTTCACAACCAGATCTGGATCCTCTGTGACCTGGGCCACTTCCGCGAGGCGGAGACGCAACTCTTCCAGCTCCGGCCCCTGCAGCCACACATGGGCGGGCGCGTCAACCAGGTCAAATTCCGCTGGGCCGAGGGCCGGATCGACGCGGGCCTCGACAGGCTCGAGCGCGCGGCGAAGGTCCTCCTCGACGTCCGCGACGGGATGACCGCGATCGGCCGCTTCTACGACGCCGCCCTCGTCTCGCTGGATCTCGGAGCGGTGCTGATGGGCCAGCGGAGGTATGACCATGCCGCGGAGGTGGTCTTCGAGGCTTATCAGACCTTCCTGGCACTGAGCATCGACCGCGAGGCGCTGGCGAGCCTCGTCGTTCTGCGGCGGGCCTTCGTGACCGGCATCGCGACGCGGGCGATGGTGGAGAGGGTGGCGGCCGAGCTGCGCAAGCTGGAGAGCGATCCGGAAGCGAAGCTCAAGGTATAGACATCGCTCCCCCGCTACTCCCGCCCGCCCCCTTTGAACAACCCGGCCAGGACCTTCTCGATCTTCTGCTGGACCAACTGATCGAGATCCTGCGAAAGCTTGGCGCTCAGGTCTGAAGCGGCCGCAGCGGCGAGGGCGGGAGGCGCGGCAGGCGTGGGGGCCGGAGCTTCGAGCCTGGGCGCTGCCGGCTGGAGCTGCTGAAACTTCTCGCGCAGCCGTTGCGCGCCTACCGTAGCGGGTGCGGACGTCTGCGGGTAGAGGATCTGGAAGAGCTCGGCCGGTTCCATGTCGAGGGCGTGCGCGATCTTGACGATGTCCTCGAGCTGGAGTTGGATGGCCCCTTTGAACAGCCGGCCCAGATAGCCGTGGTAGACGCCGAGCTTGTCCTCGATCTCCTGGTTCGTGTAGCCGAGAACGCGCACGGCGGTGCGGAGGGTGCTCAGCACCTGTTCGGTTTCCGGCATCATCGCAAAGCGATTCTACCCCGCCGCTGGCAAAGTTCCCTTCGGAGTTTCGATCATCATCGCTTAAAGCACTCACAGCCTGACGGATATGCGGCTGTAAACGAAGCGGCCGTTCATCCCGAACGGCGAATGGCTCGGATAGGTGAAGATGCCGAGGTTCGAGTTCTCGGGCAGGTTGCGGTCGGGGAAGGCGTCGAAGAGGTTCTGAGCGCCTACGGCGAGGGTGAAGCGCCGGAAGTTGTAGCCGACCTCGAAGTCCGTCAGCCACTCGGCCTCGAAAGTCTGATCCACCACCTGCCGTCGACCAGGCAGTAGTCGCCGTAGCGGCTCGCGCCCGCCGGTCAGCGTCTCCGCATGGCACGGGTAAGCACCCGATCCAGCGCGGCCGCGAAGGACTGCCGGTCTTTCGGGCTATAGGGCCGCGGCCCGCCGGTGATCACACCCGCTCCCCGCAAGCCGTCCATGAAGTCGCGCACGTCGAGCCGCTCGCCGACGTTCTCCTCCGTGAATTCCTCGCCGCGGGGATCGATTACAGCAACTCGCTTCGCGACCAGAATGGCCGAGAGGGGAATGTCAGCCGTGATGACGACGTCTCCCGGCTCGGCGTGGTCCGCGATGTGGCGGTCGGCCACGTCCGGACCGCCGTCCACGCGGACGGTGGTGACGAAGGGGTTGTTGAGAGGCGCCCCGAGCCGCTGATTGGCGACCTGCACGGCCTCCAGCTCGAGCCGTCTGGCGGCCCGGAAGACGATCTCCTTCACGTCGCGTGGAGCGGCATCCGCGTCGATCCAGATCTTCACGAATCCTTTCAGAGCTTCACGGATATGCGGCTGTAGACGAAGCGGCCGTTCATCCCGAACGGCGAGTGGCTCGGATAGGTGAAGATGCCGAGGTTCGAGTTTTCGACCAAGTGGCGGTCCGGGAAGGCGTCGAAGAGGTTCTGAGCGCCTACGGCGAGGGTGAAGCGCCGGAAGTGGTAGCCGACCTCGAAGTCCGTGAGCCACTCGGCCGCGAAAGTCTGATCCACCACCTGCCGGTCGACCAGGCAGTACTCGCCGTAGCGGCTCTCCCGCACCTGCGCGAAGGTCTTGCCGCGCTGCCAATCGGCCGACAGGCGCAGGCTGTTCTCCGGCTGGCCGCACTCGACACGCCGCCGCTCGATGGCGTCGAAGAGAACCTCCTGAAGGCCGGCGAGCTGGGGCGGCGTCGGCGCGATGCGGGTCACCTCGTTCTCGGTGGAGTTGTAGCCGGCCCAGAGCCTCAGGGTGCCGAGGGCCGGGCCGTCGAGCGAGTAGCTCGCGGTCACGTCGTAACCTCTCGTCTCGGTGTCGATGGCGTTGGTGAAGAAGCGGGCGCCGGTGACGTTGAAGGGCGCCAGCAGCGCCGCCACCTGCGAGCCCGTGAAGTTGCCGGACAGCACGATGCGGTCCTGGATGTCGACCTGGTAGTAGTCGACGCTGAGCTCGAAGGCGCTCACCGGATTCCATACCAGGCCGAGGCTCTTGTGCTCGGACTCCTCCGGCTGGAGGTCGCGCGCGCCGAGCGCCCGCGCCACCGGGCTTCCCACCGGGAAGGTGCCGACCTCGAAAGGCACCAGCACGCCGCCGACCGCCAGGAAGTTGGTGCTCACCGTCGAGAAGTGAGACTGGCCGAGCGACGGCGCGCGGAAGCCGGTGCTCACGCCGCCGCGCAGCACGAACGCCTCGACCGGCTGGAAGCGGGCCGTGAGCTTGTAGTCGTTGGTGCTGCCGAAATCCTCGTAGTCCTCATAGCGCCCGGCCACGCCCAGACGGAGCTTGGAGAGCACGTCGCCTTCGAGGTCGACGTAGACGGCGTAGCTGTCACGGTGGACGTCGACCTCGTTGGAGGGGCGGAAGCCGGGGAACACCTGCGCTCCCGCGGGCGCCCTGCCGCCGAACTGATCCGGGAAGCCGCCGTCGATGTAGGAGGCGGGCTCGCCGGCGATGATCTCGTAACCGTCGCGGCGGGCCTCGACGCCGAAGGCTACGTTGAGCGGTCCGGCGAGGCCGATCTCGAAGGGACGGCTGAGATCGAGGTTGGCCACCCACTGGTCCAGCCCGAGGGCGCCGGCGTCGAAGCTCGTCTGATTGGGCGGGATGTTCGGTCCCAGGGAGACGTTGAGGCTGTCGGAGACGTTGAACCGGAACTTGTTGTGACCGTAGTCGAGACTGGCGTCCCAGAACCACTCGCCCGCGGCGCCGCGCACGCCGCCGACGAATGAGTAGTCGGTCACCTCCGGCTCGATGAGCGGCAGGAAGCCGTCGGGATAGATCGCCGGCAGATTCTGTGCTTGGAGCGCCCGCCGGAAGAAGCCGCCGTGCGAGCCCTCGCGCCGGCTGACGCCGCCAAAGGTGTAGAAGGAGGCGGTGCCGGCGGCGTTGAGGGACCTGTCGCCGTTGAAGAAGAACATGGCGTCCTCGGCCTTGGAATCTCCCCAGTGATGGTTGGGCTGCGCGACCGGGTTGACCGAGCCTTGCGGGCGAGGGTCCGGACCGGCGCGGTTGGTCTCGTCGCGGTCGCGATACTCGGCGGTGGCGAAGAACTGGCCGCCACCGATCGACCAGCCCTTGCTGACCGCGGCGTCCAGCAGCTCGCCGTCCCCGTGCGTGGTGCCGCCGGCCTTCAGATCGACCGTCAAAGGAGATTGCCGCGACTTGAGGACGATGTTGATCACGCCGGCGATGGCGTCCGAGCCGTATTGGGCGGCGGCGCCGTCGCGCAGCACTTCGATCCTCTCGATCGCCGAGGCCGGAATGGCGTTGAGGTCGACGCCGGTAGAGCCGCGGCCGATGCTGCCGTTGACGTGCACGAGGGCGCTGGTGTGCCGGCGCTTGCCGTTGATCAGCACCAGCACCTGGTCGGAGCCGAGGCCGCGCAAGGTGGCCGGACGAACGGTGTCCGTGCCGTCGGTGATGGTGGGCCGCGGAAAGTTGAACGAGGGGGTGAGGGCCTCGAGGATCTGATTGGTCTCGCTGGCGCCCACGGACTGGATCTCGCGGACGGTGAAGACGTCCACCGGCACCGCCTTCTGCGCCTCGGCGCCGCTGGCGCGCGAGCCGACGGTGATCGTCTCGTAGAAGGCGAGACCGAGCAGGAAGTCCTGGCTCACGGCGCCGGAGGTCAGGGTGATCTCCACCGTCCGCTCGAGCTCCGAGAAGGTGGCTCGCAGCTCCACCGTCTGGCCGCGCACGAGGTCCGCCGGGACGGTCAAGGTGTAGCGGCCGTCGGCGCCCGTCGTGGCGGTCAGATTGAGGGCCGGCAGGCTCACGATGGCGCCCGGCAGCGGCCGGCCGTCGTCGCCGTCGAGGACCTGTCCACTGATCACCGCCGGCTCAGCCGGGGACGCCTGGGCACCGAGCGGGACCACCGATATAGAAGCCAGAACGGCGGCGAGGACCAGGAGTGCGATGAGCTGTTTCACGGGCTGCCTCCTTTTCGAGATCCATGGATGGGCTCCGCGGAAAACCCCAAGGGCACCCTACGAGGTTGAGAGCTTGCGCCAACGTTAGCACGACCGCAAGCCCGGTCTCCACCGGGTAGTGGCTCAGTTTGCTCGTGGACTACCCTGGTCCTGCCCTTCGAGGCCTCACCTCCGGCCTCTCTCCCTGAAAGGGGGCATGGGGGTTTCAGAGTGATTTCATAGGTGTCTCACGACGGTTCCGGATGGCGCCCCTTGGGGCTTCTAGCTTGCGGTCGCTTCCACTATAATGTGCTTACGCTGTCGAAAGTCCGGGACTGACGGTCTGTCGGTGCAGTCCGGTGCCTGAGGGCGTAAATCAGTTGCGAGGTGCCTAGAAGTGGATGGACTACAGATCGTCGAACGGGCAGGGATGCCTCTTTCGGCGATGCCCTATCCCTTCCTTCGCTGGGCTGGATCAAAGAGGTTGGTGCTTTCCCATCTTGTGCCGCATCTTCCACCGAGATTCGGTACATACGTTGAGCCCTTCCTCGGTAGTGGCGCTCTCTTCTTTTTGCTTCGCCCCCGAACAGCCATTTTGTCTGATAGCTGTCGCGAACTAATTGAAACCTACAAAGCAGTTCGCGACGGGGTGTCCACAATGCTACACCATCTCACGGCTTTTAGGTCCGGTCCTGTTGCCTATTACCAGGTCAGGGAGAACAGGAGCAGTTCGCGATATAAACGAGCTGCTGAGTTCATTTACCTGAATAAGATGTGCTGGAATGGACTCTACCGAGTCAATGCAGCAGGAAAGTTCAACGTACCATATGGTCGTCCTAAAACTGATCACCTCGTTGACGAACGGAATCTCAGAGCATGTAGCAGCCTTCTCCGAAAAGAGGTCATGCTCGAATGCGGCGACTTCGAAGTAGTCGCATCGCAAGCCAAGGAAGGCGACTTGGTGTTCCTGGATCCTCCATATGTCACTGGCCATCGCAACAATGGGTTTGTCGATTACAACGAGGTCCTATTCTCGTGGGAGGACCAAGTAAGACTGGCAAAAGTCGCCCGCCGGTTGCGGCGCCGCGGTTGTTTCGTTGTCGTAACTAATGCCGACCATGAATCAATAAGTGAGCTGTATTGGGATTTCAAGCAAACACGCTTCGACCGGAAATCAACAATCGCAGCCAAGGCCCCGAAACGGGGTCGCACCACGGAATACATTCTAGTAGGAGCACCCTAATACCTCGGGGATGGCGGTGGCAAGTATGAGGCCAGGACAAAACTCCAAAACGCAGAAACTGTCGCCCCAGGCCATCGGGGTTAAGGAGGTTCTTACTGATGATCTATTTCCGAATCCTCATAATCCGCGGTTACTCTTTGACAAAGAGCCTCTCCAAATTTTGGAAGAGTCTATAAAACGGGTTGGAATTCTGGTTCCTCTAACCGTCTACCGAGAGAGGCGATCGGGCCGGCTTATCATCCTGGATGGTCAGCGACGTTGGATCGTCGCGCAGAATCTCAAGTTAAGCACTGTTCCCGTCAACGAGGTGGCCGAGCCCAGCCTAGTCCAGAACATAGTCACTATGTTCCAGATTCACAAGCTCCGGGCAGACTGGGAGTTGATGCCCACGGCGTTAAAGCTCGAGGTCCTGATGAATGAGTTGAAGGAAAGAAACGATAAGAAGCTTGCAACCCTTACGGGTCTAGATAAGGCAGTCGTGACCCGTTGCAAGAAGCTCTTAGATTACTCACGTAAGTACCAGGCTATGATGCTCGACCCTGATCCTAACGCGAGAGTCAAGGCCGACTTCTTCATCGAACTCTACGCCGTGCGAGGCGATTGCGGATTTGTTATTGTTTTGGCCCACAAGTGTCCCAATAATACAATTCCAATATTGCATGCTCGGCGAGCTGGATGGGAAGGTCTGTTTCGCCGACATGAATAAGCCGAGACGGCATCCGGCAGACGACCTCGCATATGCGGCGGCATCGCTTACGCTGACCTATCGAAAAGAACTTCCGTCTAAAGCCTACTCTATCGATTGGCGGCAGTCAAGCGTAAGGCCGGCGTCTTAGAGGCGCAGGCCGCCGCGGCCTAATCGAACCGCAGCGCCACCGTCGGGTCCACCCGCGAAGCCCGGCGCGCCGGCACGTACGTGGCCGCGAGCGCCACGCCGATCAGCAAGGCCGCAACCGCCGCCAGCGTCAGCGGATCGCCGGGCTGGGCCTCAGGGATCAGCCGCGTGATCAGCTTGGACATCGCCAGCGCCCCCGCGAGCCCGATCGCCGTGCCGGTCAGCGCGAGGCCCAGGCCCTGACGCAGCACCAGCCGCACGACCGCGGCGCGTTCGGCGCCGAGCGCCAGACGGACCCCCATCTCCGGCGTCCGCTGCGCCACCGTGTAGGAAACGACGCCATAGAGCCCGATCGTGGCCAGCGCCAGCGCCAAAGCCGCGAACACGACGAGCAGCAGCGTGTAGACGCGCGGCTCGGCCAGCGAGGCCGAGAGCACCTCGTCGAGCGTGCGCATCTGGACGATCGGTACATCGCGATCGACGGACCGCGCAAGACTCCTCACGGCGCCCATCAACCTCTCCGGCTCCCTCGCCGTGCGGAGGACGAGGACGAGCCAGTTCCACGGCGGCCCGGGTTGCTGATAATCGAGGTAGATCTCGGGCCTCGGGGCGACGCCGAGCCCCAATTGCCGCACGTCGGCGGTGATGCCGACGACGGTCAACGTGACGCTCTTCTCGTCATCCATCGGCAGCGTAATCGTCTTGCCGACCGGGTCCTCGCCCGCCCAGAAGCCCGCCGCCGACTCGTTGATCACGATCACCGGCAGTCCCGCCGCGTCCTGCGGCGTGAACTCGCGCCCCGCGCGCACCGGGATCGCCATGGTCCGGAAGTAACCGGGACTGACGAGGTTGAAATTGGCACTGAATCCTCCCCCGGGTGATGGGTCCGGCTGCCCTGGGATATGGAATTGCAGCGAGTCCCAGCCGCCGTCCATGGGCGGATTGGCCACCAGCGCGGCCGAGCGCACGCCGGGCAGCGCCGCGGCGCGCGTCTGGAGCACCTCGTAGAACCTGAACCGTTCGGCGGGGTTGGAGAACTTGTTTTTCGGCAGCGAAAACCCCACCCCCAGCACGTTCTTCGAATCGAAGCCCGGTGCCGTGCTACGCATCACCCAGAGGTGCTTGAGGAGGATTCCCGCTCCGGCCAACAGCACCAGCGCCAGCGCCGTTTCGGTCACCACCAGCAGGCCGCGCAAGCGACGCCTGCCGCGGCCTCCTGCCGCCGTCCGGCCCGACTCGCGAAGATCCTCGTGGAGGTTCCGTGAAACGGCGATCGGCGCGAAGACGGCGCCGAAGAGAATGCCGGTGGCGAGCGAAAGCACCAGGGCGAAGCCCAGCACCCAACCATCCGTGCCGGTATTCTCCAGCCGCGGGATCTCGAAGCTCTGGCTCAGCAGCCTCACCAGCAGCCGCGCCGTCCAGTTCGCCAGCAGCAGCCCCAGCGCGCCGCCCGCCAGCGCCAGCGCCGTGCTCTCGATCACAAGTTGCTGCAGCAGGCGCGGCCGGGCGGCGCCCAGGGCGGAGCGCAGGGCGAGCTCCCGCTGGCGCGAAGCGCTGCGCGCCAGCATCAGGTTGGCGACGTTGGTGCAGGCGATCAGCAACACCAGCCCCACGCTGCCGAGGAAGATCAACAGGCCGGTCCGCGCGCCGCCGGCCAGCGCGTCCACGAGCGGCACGACGTGGGCGCCCAGTCCCCGATCGGTATCGGAGAATTCCTTGGCGAGAGCGGCGGTGATGACGTCCATCTCGGCCTGAGCCGAGGAGGTCCGCACGTCCGGCCGCAGGCGTCCCAACACTCGCAGGTACCCATGGTTGCGACTGGGATCGCCGACCAGCGGCGTATAGACCTGCGGCGGCTCGGAACCGAAGGCGAACCTGAAATCCGGCGGCATGACGCCGACGACGGTGAAGGCCTCCTCGTTCGCGCGCAGGGTCTGTCCCAGCACGTCCGGCCGGCCGCCGAAGTAGCGTTTCCACGATCCGTCGCTCAGCACCGCGACGCGGGAAGCTCCCTCCCGGCTCTCTTCGGGCCGGAAGGTCCTTCCGAGCGCCGGCGCGACGCCGAGGGTTTCGAAGAATCCCGGCGTCGCCTGCACGGCCTCCACCAGCTCCGCCTGCTCGACGCCCGCGAGCGTCATGCTCCGGGTGGTGAACGCCGCCATGCGCTCGACGCTCCGGCTCCGCGCCTTCCAATCCTCGAAGGCGGGATAGGAGATGACGTCCTCCATGTCGCCGCTCTCGGTGTTCGTGCCCCAGATCAGCACGAGGCGGCCGGACTCGGGGAACGGCAGCGGCCGCAGCAGCACGGCGTTGACGACGCTGAAGATCGCCGTGTTGGCGCCGATGCCGAGGCCAAGGGTGAGCACGGCGACGGCGGTGAAGCCGGGATTCCGGCGCATCGTGCGGGCGCCGAAGCGCAGGTCCCGCGCCAGGTTCTCCAGCACGGGAAGGCCGCGGCGCTCCCGATACCGCTCCTCCACCTGTGCCACGCCGCCGAGCCGGATGAGGGCCTGCCGGCGCGCCTCGCCGGCCGTCATGCCGGCCCGCCGGTTGTCGTCGATGGCCATCGCGAGATGGCTCTCCAGCTCCGCCGCCAGCTCGCCGTCGAGGCGCTCGCGGTCGAACATCGCGGCCATCCGCACCAGGAGAGCGCGCAGCCGCCTCATGACGGCTCCTCCGTGGCCGCGGTCGCCGCGAAGAACCGCGCGATGATCGCCGTCGTCCGCTCCCACTCCCGCGCCGCCTTCGCGAGCTGTTTCCGGCCCGCGCGCGTGAGCGCGTAGAACTTGGCCTTGCGGTTGTTGTCCGAGACCCCCCACTCCGACGCGATGTAGCCCTCCTGCTCGAGCTTCAGCAGCGACGGATACAGCGTGCCGTAGTTGACGGCGAGCAGATCGCCGCTCGTCTGCTCGATGCGGCGGGCGATGCCGTAGCCATGGAGAGGCCCCATCGTCTCCAGCGTCTTGAGAACCATGAGGGCCAGGGTGCCTTGCCAGACGTCCGCTTTGTCACTCATATGGGATACCAATATCACCGTTCGTATGGGAAGACAATAGGAAGATTTGCTCGTCCGCCCGAGCCCTCACCCCCGGCCCCTCTCCCGCCCCCTCCCTTCCCACCTCACCGGGAGAGGGGAGGAAACCAAAAAAGAGTGAAAAGGGGACTTCGTCTTCCCACGCCCGAGGTGTCGTAGGGGCGGGGCTTGTCCCCGCCCCTGGAACGGTGCGGGCGGGGACAAGCCCCGCCCCTACGAAAGGCTCCCGCGGAGAGGCTGTCCCTTCTTGTCTTTCTCCCCTCTCCCGGTGAGGTGGGAAGGGAGGGGGCGGGAGAGGGGCCGGGGGTGAGGGCTCGGGCGGGGGACGCAACTTTTCCGCCGCGCCTCGTATAACAAGGATGCTGTCCTCGATCCGCACCCTGACCGGCGCCGCCGGATTTGTCCTGGCTTTGCTCTCCACTACGGCTCCGGCGCTCTCTCAGGCGCCCGCCATCGGTCCGCCTCTGGCGGTGCCGCGGGCGGCCGGCAAGATCGCCATCGACGGCAAGCTCGACGACCCCGCCTGGCAGCAGGCGGCCGTCCTCGACACCTTCTACGAGACGTTCCCGGCCGACAACACCGAGCCGAAGGCGAAGACCGTGGTCTACCTGACCTACGACGAGCACGCCTTTTACATCGGCGTCCACGCCTTCGATCCGGAGCCGGAGAAGATCCGCGCGCCGTTCGTCGAGCGCGACAAGGTGATCGGCACCGACGACAACGTCGCCATCTTCCTCGACACCCGCAACGACCGGCGCTCGGCGATCGAGCTGCGGGTCAACCCCCGCGGCAACCAGGGCGACGCGGTCTTCAACGACAGCAGCCAGAACGAGGACTTCTCCCCCGACTTCTTCTACGACACGGCGGCGCAGCTCACCGGCGACGGCTGGACCGCGGAGATGCGGGTTCCCCTGTCGTCGCTGCGCTACCCCAAGCAGGCGGAGAACCGCTGGGGCATCCTGGTGTGGCGCAACTACCCGCGCGACCAGCGCTACGCCTTCCACAGCAGCCCGATCTCCCGCGGCAGCAACTGCTGGATCTGCCAGTCGCGCGAGCTCACCGGCCTGACCAATCTGCCCGGCGGCGGCCATCTCGTGGTGGCGCCCTACGTCACCGGCCAGCGCCTCGGCGAGCCGGAGGCCGGTCTCGGCTCGCCGCTCTCGGACCAGGACCCGGAGGCCGACGGCGGCATCGACGTCAAATGGAACCCGAGCGCCAGCAACGCCCTGGACCTCACCATCAACCCCGACTTCTCGCAGGTGGAGTCCGACGTCGGCCAGATCGCGGTCAACAACCAGTTCGCCATCTTCTTCCCCGAGAAGCGCCCCTTCTTCCTCGAGTCGCTGGACCTGTTCGATACTCCCATCGCCGCCGTCTACACCCGCACCCTCACCGATCCGAAGTGGGGCCTGCGCGACACCGGCAAGCTGGGCGCCACCACCTTCACCGTGCTGCTCACCGAGGATCAGGGAGGCGGCAGCGTCATCATCCCGGGCCCCACCGGCAACGACTTCGCGCCGCAGGGATTCTCCTCCAACGTGCTGGTCGGCAGCCTGCGCCGGGATTTCGGCGCCTCCTACCTCGGCCTGCTGGTCACCGCCCGCGAGAACGACGGCGGCGGCTACAACCGGGTCGGTGGCCCCGACTTCCTCTGGCGGCGGAGCGAGACCGACCAGATGACAGGGCAATTCCTGGTGAGCGATACCGAGACGCCGAACCGTCCCGACCTCTATCCCACCTGGGACGGCCGCAAGCTCACCTCGCACGCCGGCCACCTGGAGTGGCTCCACACCGGCCGCGACTGGACCTGGCGGGCCACCCTGCAGGATTTCGGCGAGGACTTCCGTGCCGACGAGGGATTCGTGCCGCAGGTCGGCTTCCGCGCCGGACGCTATGCGATCTACCGCAACTTCTATCCCCAGCACGGCCTGTTCCGGCGCTTCCAGCCGTTCCTCATCGCACGCTACATCGAGAGCCCCGACGGCGAGCTGATCCGCCGCATGACCAACCCGGGCATCCAGACCCAGGGCCAGCGCAACATGCAGGCCGGCGTCGAATTCGCGGTGCGCGAACAGGTGCGGGTGGGCAGCGAGGTCCTCGAGCGCAGCAACCTCTTCTACTATTTCCAGTTCGACCCCGGCCGCCGCTTCTCCCGCGTCGGCTTCAGCGGCGCCGTTGGCGATGCGATCGACTTCGCCAACGGCCGGGTGGGCCAGGGAGGCAACGTCTTTCTCGTCGGCACCGTCAAGCCGACCGACCACCTGGCGCTCGACTTCAACGCCGACCGCCAGTGGCTGGACGTCAATTCCGGGGGTGCCGGCGGCGGGCGGGAGGGGCGTCTCTTCACCGCCCAGATCGAGCGCCTGAAGGCCACCTACAACTTCACCGCCCGCGCCTTCCTGCGGGTCATCGGCGAGTACCTCGACGTCGAGCGCGATCCCAGGCTCTATTCCTTCCCGGTGAACGACAAGAGCGGCTCCTTCGCCGGCTCGGCCCTCTTCGCCTACCAGATCAACTGGCAGACGGTGCTCTTCGTGGGCTATGCCGACGACCGGCTCCAGGATCCCCTCGGCGACCTGCAGCGCGCGGACCGCGTGGTGTTCGTGAAGCTTTCGTACGCCTTTCAGCGGTAGGCCCTCACTCCCCCAACCCCCCTCTCTCCCGCCCCCTCCCTTCCCCCTCACCGGGAGAGAGGGGGGGGCTTGAAAACAGGGCGGGTCGAGCCCCCTCCCACCGTCCAGACCCGCCCCTACCCTAGGCAGTTTTCATCTCGCTGTTCTCCCTCCTCTCCCGGTGTGGTGGGCAGGGAGGGGGCGGGAGAGGAGGGCCGGGGAGGTGAGGGCGCAACTCCCCTGGCACGATTCTCGTAAAGGTATACTCGAAAGGCCTCGGGAGCGGCGTTCGCTCCGGGCCAAACCTTGCAGGTCCTCGGGAGGGTCGACGCTTTGACGAAGGATCGCGCCACGGGCCGCGACGTCATCCTCGCCATCGGCGAGAACATGCGCCAGAGCCTGGAGCCGCTGGTGACCAAGACCATCGCTCCCAGCCTCTATCAGATTTACCTGCACGCCGACGACTACGACCACCTGCGGACGCTGTTCGGCGAGTTGGAGGAGGAAGCGAAGAAGCTGCTCGACGCCGAGCTCGAACGGCTGAACCGCGGCTCGCTGCCGGCGCTCTCCCGTCTGCTGCGCAAGAAGCAGGACGGCACGCCGCAGGCGCCGAAGTACGTCAGCGCCGAGGGGCGGTGGAGCGTCCGCTTCCAGGAGGACCCGAACGGCACGCTCAACGCCGGCGACGTCGAGGTCGTCTCCGAGTTCGCCCGGCCGCCGGAGGCCGGCTACGGCCTGGGCTCGAAGACCCACCGGATCTCGACCACCCGGCGGTTCGGCCAGATGACCACCCGGCGGGACACGGTTGAGGCGCCGCCGGTAGCACCAGCGGCGCCGCCCGCTTTCAAAGCGAATGCCGAAGGGGCGGCGCCGGCGCAAGTCGGATCAACCGCAGGAGCCGCGGCCGCCGCGACGATGGAGTCGGCGACGCCGGAGGCGCTGGCCCGCATCGTCTATCAGGACGACCGCGGCAAGCACACCTTCCTGATGACCAAGGACGAGATCGTCATCGGCCGCCAGGCGCCGGACGTGTGGGCGGACCTCTCGCTCGACACCTCGCTCGACGTGTCGCGCGAGCACGCGCGCCTGCAGCGCCTGCCCACCGGGGCGTTCCGCATCAAGGACCTCTCCAAGCTGGGCACCACCGTCAACGGCGCGCCGCTGCCGCGCAGCCTGGAGGCGGCCGAAGGCGGCGTGCGCGATCTCGACCGCTGGATGGACCTGCCGGACCGGGCGCGCATCGGCCTCGCCGGCGTCGTCTACCTCGACTTCGAAAGGACCGCCAAGCGATGACGGCTCTCTACTTCGCCCGCCTGGCCTTCCTCGTGGCCCTGCTCGTCCTGGCAGGCGTCATGGGCTTCCTCGCCCTCCGGGAGAAGAGGAAATAGCCATGCCCGCCGCCGGCGCGAAACGACCCCTGGCAGCGGCCGGCAGCGATGCGGGCCGCGAGCGGGAGAACAACGAGGACCGGGTCCTCTGCGAACCCGAGCGCGGCATGTACGCCGTCATCGACGGCGTCGGCGGCGAGTCCGGCGGCGAGATCGCGGCGCAGACGGCGCTGGAGATCCTGAAGGCCCGGCTGTCGCGCCGGACGACGGACGCCGCGCGTCTGATCCGCGAGGCCATCGCCCTCGCCAACAAGCAGATCTACGACCGGGCGCAGACGAACCCTGCCCTCGCCGGCATGGCCTGTGTGCTCACCGTCGCCGTGGTCGACGACGGCCAGGTGACGATCGGCCACGTGGGAGACAGCCGGCTCTACCTGCTGCGCCACGGCGAGATCCGCAAGGTCACCCGCGACCACTCGCCGGTGGGCGCCCGCGAGGACGTGGGCGAGATCTCGGAAGAGGAGGCCATGCGCCATCCGCGGCGCAACGAGATCTTCCGCGACGTGGGCTCCTCTCCCCACCAGCCGGACGAAGAGGGGTTCATCGACCTCACCCGCATCCCCTTCGAGCCGGATGCCGCGCTGCTGCTGTGCAGCGACGGGCTCTCCGACCTCGTGTCCTCGCAGGGCATCCTCTCCGTGGCCGAGGCCCACGCCGGCGATCCGCACGCCGCGGTCAAGGAGCTGATCGCCCAGGCCAACGCCGCCGGCGGCAAGGACAACGTCTCCGTGGTGCTGGTCGAGGGGGAGCGCTATGCGAGCGACGTGCGCGGCCGCCGGCCGACATCCGCGATGACCGCGACTGCTGCGAACACTGCGGCGCGCCCCCGCCTGCGCGGCGCGGCGAGCGCCGCCCGCCCGGGAGGCGTTCGCCGCTTCCTCCGCGCCATCACCGGCCGCCCGGCCTTCCTCCTCTACGGGCTCCTCCTCGGCGCCGGCGCCTTCGCCTTCGCCCAGGGCCGCCTCTTTCCCGGCGGTTTTTCCGGCGGTGACAAGGGCGCCGGCGTGCTGCGCGTCGGCGTGGGAGACGGCGGCTTCGCCACTCTCGGCGAGGCGCTCGACAAGGCCCGGCCGGGCCAGCGCGTCGAGGTGGTCCCCGGCGAGTACCGGGAGACCCGTGCAGCTCCGCGACGGCGTCCACCTGGTGAGCCTGGTGCCCCGCGCCGCCGTGATCCTGCCGCCGGCGGGCAGCGGCGTGCCGGCGGTGACGGCGCAGGGGATCGGCGGCGCGCGCTTCGCCGGATTCCGCATCGCGGCCGACGCCCAGGCGCCCCTCCAGATCGGGCTCCGCCTCGCGGATTCGTCGGTGGAGATCGAGGACGTCGAGATCTCGGGCGCGGTGGCGGCCGGAATCGCCGTCTCCGGCGAGGACCGCTCGACCCTCCGCTACTCCTACGTTCACGACAATCCGGGCGGCGGCGTGCTGGTGGAGAGCGGCGCCGCGCCGCGCCTGCTCCACAACCTGATCGTCCGCAACGGCCGGCTGCCCGGCGCCCAGGCGCAGCCGGGCGTCGAGGTGCGCGAGGGAGCCCTGCCGGAGCTGATCGACAACCGCATCGAGGGCAACGGCGGCGGCGGCGTGATGCTGCCCGCGGCGGACGCCCGCGCCGACGAGGTCTTCGCCTGGAACCACTTCGGCGGCGCCCTCCGCGCCGTCGCCGTGCGCACGCCCGCGCCGCCGCGGCCCACGCCGCAGTCGCCCGCGACGCAGACGCCCGCGACACAGACACCGCGCCGCGGACGGGGCCGCTGATGCTGACCCAGCAGCAGGTGGACCGGTTCGAGCTGCGCGACTTCCTGGGTCGGGGAGCGATCGGCGACGTCTATCTCGCCCACGATCCGGAAACCGACCGCGAGGTGGCGATCAAGGTCGTCCGCACCCACCACACCGACGCCGACATGCTGGAGGCGGAGAAGAACGGCGTCTCGCTGCAGCAGCAGATCTCGCAGGTGGCGCCGCAGGTGGCGACGGTCTACGAGTGGGGCGAGCACCGCGACCTCTTCTGGGTGGCCATGGAGTACGTCGACGGCACCGACCTGTCGCAGGCGCTCGGCCGTGGGCCGCTGCCCGAGGACCGGGCCGCCTTCATCGCCCACCAGCTCTGCGAGATGCTGGAGGCCTGCCATCAGTTCTCGGCCGAGATCGCCGGCCGCAAGGTCTACGGCATCGTGCACGGCGACATCAAGCCCGAGAACATCCGCCTCCAGGACGGCGACCGCGTGCGGGTGCTCGACTTCGGCATCGCCAAGCACCTCTCACAGACCCGGCGGTTCACCGTCAACCTGTTCGGCAGCCTTCCCTACACGCCCCCGGAGCGGCTCGACCGCGGCGGCGTGGATCGCCATTCCGATCTCTGGGCGGTCGGCGTCGTCCTCTACCTGATGGTGGCGGGCTATCCGCCGTTCACCGGCGACGATCCCGAGGAAGTGGAGGGGAAGATCCGCTCCGGCGAGCCGCCCAGACCGCTGCCCGACAGCGTGTCGCCGGGGCTCCGGAAGATCATCTACAGGAGCCTCGCCTTCGATCCGGCCCGCCGCTATCCGACGGCGGTGGAGCTCAAGGCGGACCTGGAGGCCTGGGACGAGGGCCGGCCCCTACCGAGCGAGACGCCGGACGCCGAGCGGCCGGCGGCGGCGGACCTCAACGCCACCCGCCGCACGTCGCGCCCGCCGGGGACATCGGGGACATCGCTCGACGACTCCGGCTCCTTCCAGTCTTCGGAGACGCGCCGCACGGATCGCGGAGCCCCGCGTGACGTTGCCATGGACGCCACCCGCCGCACCGGTGCCCCCCCTGCCGAGCTGCCGCCGCTGCCGGCCGCGCCGGCCCTGGGATCCACGCCGATGCCCGCGCCGGCAATTGCGGCAATGGCGGCAATGCCGACCACACCGGCCGCCGTGCCGCGACCCGCGGCGCCGGAGCCGCCGCCGGCGCCGCCGCCGGCGGCGCGACGCCGGATGCGGATGCAGGGCGCCGGTCTGCTGCTCGTGGCCGCGGGCTGCCTCCTTTTGGCCGCGCAGGTCTGGGTGCGCAGCGAGGCGGCGGAGATCCGTCACGACCTCGCGACCGAGGCCTCGCCCGACCTCGACGCCCTGTGGACCCGCTACCAGCGAGTCGCGGCGTTCGGCCTGCCGGGCTCCGGCGTCGCCGGCCTGCGGCAGGAGATGCGCGACGCCCTGCTCAAGTCGGCGAACCGCATCCTCGAGAGCTATCACGGGGACAATCCCACCACCACGCAGCGCGGCTGGCAGGCGGCGCTCGACCGGCTCAAGGGGGCCGTCGATCTCGACTACGGCGACCGCGAGACGCGGGCGAAGATGCTCTACGCCCGCGGCCACCTGGCCCGCATCGAGGCCCAGACGCTGCGCTCCGGCGGCCAGCGCGACGAGGCGCGGGAGAAGATCCGCGACGCCATCGGCGAATTCCGGGACGCGGCGCGGCTGGCGCCGACCTGGCCTGACCCCTACCTCGGCCTGGCGCGCATCTACGCCTACGAGCAGTTCAACCTGAAGGAGCTGGAAAAGGCCCTGAGCGAGTTGGAGCGGCGCGGCTATCCCCTGGGCCGCCGCGAGAAAGCCATGCTGGCCGACGGCTACCGCATGCAGGCCCAGCAACTGCTGGCGCAAGCCGTGCGGGCGCGGGACACGGACGCCGAGGTCGAGCTGCTCGAAGGCGCCCGGGATCACTTCACCCAGGCGATCGGTCTCTATCGCGACGCCGGCAACTTCGCCAACGCGAAGCGGAACATGACGGACGCGGCGGAGCAGCTCCGCGGCATTCTGGGGCGCCTCGAGGAGCTGGGGATCTGGTGAGACGCGCTGATCCAATCCAAGTCCCGAAGGCGGCAGGACGCGGTCAATGGCGTCTTGCACGGCGGGGGGTATGCCCTTCGAAGCCTCACCCCCTGGCCCCCTCTCCGTGACCGGAGAGGGGGAACGCGGCCAGACGGACATGGCCGCGTAGGGTGCGCTGTGCGCACCTTCAACGCCCGACGGTGCGCACAGCGCACCCTACGGGTCTCGGCGATTCGGCTTCGTCCCCCCTCTCCGGTCACGGAGAGGGGGCCAGGGGGTGAGGTCTCGGAGGGCATGCGCCCGATCTGCCTTCGTCCCTCTGGAGCTCGAAGTCGACCGGGCCTCCCCCCATGGCCGTAACCCGCTCCACCGCCGCCGACCGCCGCCGCGCGGGCTTCCCCACGCTCGGCCGGAGTATGGCGATGGCGGGATTGCCCGGCCTTCCCGTCCGGCGGCGAGAGGCGGCCCTACTCGCCGCCGCCGCGGCCGTGGCGCTCTGCGGCCTGGCCCTCGTCTATCTTGCGACCAGCCGGCCGCTCGCCGGCGTCGAAGAGAAGATCGCAGCCGGAGAGATCGTCAACCTCAACGCGCTACGGGGGTCCGACCAGCTCCTGCCTATCCTGGACTTCTACGAGGGCTCCGCCGAGCGCGCCTTCGTCGCCGAGAAGATCTGGCAGCGCGCCCACCAGGGCACTTTCCCCAACGTCGGCGAGCTGGCGCGCATGCGCGTCCCCGCCTCGGACATCGCCCGCGACGAGCGGCTGGAGAGCTTCGGCCGCCGGGTGGAGTCGGCGCGGCGCCGGGCGGACCGCGAATCGGCGCAGGACCTCTCCGTCACGCTCCTCACCCTGCAGCAGCTGCGCCGCGTCAAGCCGCGGCTCGTGGTGCGCAGCCCCGGCCAGTTCCGCTCCTCCTTCTGGCTCTGGAGCTTCCTCTTCCTGGCCGGCTTCGCCGCCGTCCACGCCGTCTGGCGAAAGCGGCGGTTCGCAGGCGACGAGATGATCCTGCCCGCGGTGCTCGTCATCGCCGGCATCGGGCTCGCCGAGATGGTCAGCGTCCGCGATCCCCTGCGCGACCTGCCGCTCTTCCGCACCTTCGTCCAGGGCGCCCTCGGCGGCTGCGCCTTGATGATCGCCGGCAGCCTGGTGGACTGGGAGCGCTCGCCCCTGCGGCGGCGCAGCTTCACGCCGCTGCTCGGCGCCTTCCTGCTCTCCGTCGCCCTGATCCTCTTCGGCAGCGGCCCCTCCGGCAGTGACGCCAAAGTGAACCTGCTCGGGTTCCAGCCGGTCGAGATCATCAAGATCCTGATCGTGCTGTTCCTGGCCGGCTACTTCTTCGACCGCTGGGAGTTCCTGCGCGAGCTGCCGGAGACCCGGGCCGCCCTGCCGGGCCTGCTCCGCCGCCTGGGCATCCCGAAGCTGGAGTACCTGCTGCCGCCCCTGCTGGCGATCGGCCTCGTCATCGTCTTCTTCTTCCTCCAGCGGGACCTGGGACCGGCGCTGATCCTCTCCCTGCTCTTCCTCATCCTCTACTGCGTGACGCGCGGACAGCCCTGGATGGCGGCGGCGGGCATGGCGGTGATCGCCGCCGCCTTCGCCGTGGGCTACCAGCTCCGCATTCCCCGCACCGTCAGCGGCCGCCTGGCGATGTGGCTCTCGCCCTGGGACAACTCCTTCCGCGGCGGCGACCACCTGGCGCAAGCCTTCTGGTCTCTCGCCGGCGGCAAGGTCGCGGGCACGGGGCTCGGCCTCGGCCAGCCGCAGCGCGTGCCCGAGGTCCACACCGACCTGGTGCTGGCGGCGGTGGGCGAAGAGCTGGGCTTCCTCGGTTTGCTGGCGATCGTCGGCCTCTACACCCTGCTCATCCACCGCGGCTTCCGCGCCGCCTTCCGCGCCGGCGGCATCTACAGCTTCTTCCTGGCGCTGGGATTGACCGTGCTCATCGCCGTGCAGATCCTGCTGATCGCCGGCGGCATCATGGGCGTGATCCCGCTGTCCGGCGTCGTCTCGCCGTTCCTCAGCTCGGGACGGACGGCGATGATCGCCAACTTCCTGATCTTCGGCATGCTGGCCGGCATCTCCGCGCATCCGGGCGACGCGGCCTCCACCCGCCGCTTTCACGGCGCCGCGAGGTGGGCCGCCGCCGGCCTGGCCCTCGTCCTCGCCGCCATCCTCGCCCGCGCGGCCCAGGTGCAGGTTCTCCAGGCCGACCGCTTCCTCACCCGCGGCGCCCTCACCCTGCAGGCGGACGGCTACCGGCGCTTCCAGTACAACCCGCGCCTGGAGGACATTGCCGACGGCATCCCGCGCGGCAACATCGTGGACCGCAACGGCGTCCTCCTCGCCACCAGCGATCCGGCCGAGATCGAACGGCGGCGCACCATCCTGGAGCGGCTGGGGGCCCAGTTGAAGAAGCCGGAAGAGGCCGCGGCGGAGGAAGGCGAGCGGCTCTACCCCTTCGGCGGCGTCACCTTCCACCTCCTCGGCGACCACAACACCCGCACCAACTGGGCCGCCACCAACACCTCCTTTGCCGAGCGCGACTCCCGCATCCGCCTGCAGGGATACGACGATTTCGCGGGCGTCGTCGAGGTGAAGCAGCCGAACGGCGAGGTCAGCCGCGAGATCCAGCTCGACTACTCCGAGCTCATCCCCGTGCTGCGCCACCGCTGGCAGCCCCAGCATCCTGAGTTGCGGCGCATCCTCGACCGCGACCGCACGCTGCGCATGTCGATCGACATCCGCCTGCAACTGAAAGCGGCAGAGATCCTGGCGCGGCAGGCGCAGCAGGCCGGCTTCGGCGGCGCGGCCGTGGTGCTCGACACGCGCACGGGAGACCTCCTCGTCTCCGTCAGCTATCCGTGGCCCAAGCGCCTGCCGATCGACCTCTCGGAAGACTCGACCGTCGAGGAAACACCAACCGGGGAAGAGACCGGGATCGAGGCCGAGACCGAGATCGAAACCGAGGCCGAAACCGATCATGGCCTGATGGACCGGGCGCGCTACGGCATCTATCCGCCCGGCTCCACCTTCAAGCTGGTCACGGCCATGGCGGCGCTGCGCAAGGATCCCGAGCTCGCCCGCACCCGCTACACCTGCCGCGCCCTGCCCGGCGGGCGCGTCGGCAATTGGGTGCGCGGCTGGGGAAGGCCGATCCGGGACGATCCCAAGGACCATACGCCCCACGGCGTCGTGACCCTGGAAAAGGGCATCGTCGTCTCCTGCAACGCCTTCTTCGCGCAGCTCGGGACCTACGGCGTCGGCCCCGAGCCCGTGCTGGAGACGGCCGAGGCGCTGGGCATCTCGGTGGCGGAGCCCAACACGCCCGAGCAGCTCAAGGAGGCCCTGCCCCAGGCCGCCTACGGACAGGGCCAGGTGGTGGCGACGCCGTTCCAGATGGCTCGCGTCGCTGCGACGATCGCCGGCCTCGGCGCGATGCCGGAAGGCCGCTGGGTGATCGACGAGAGCAACACGCGGCGGGCCGAGCCGGCGCGGATCCTCGACTCCCAGCACGCCCGCTTCCTCGCCCGCGCCATGCGCCGCGTGGTGATGGAAGGCACGGCCGCCGGCTTCCTTTCCGGCGTCACGCCCGCCATCGCCGGCAAGACCGGCACGGCCGAGGTGAAGGACAAGGACTCCCACTCCTGGTTCATCGGCTTCGCGCCCTATGAGACCCAGGGGGGCCGGCGCATCGCCTTCGGCGTCATCGTCGAGCACGGCGGCTACGGCGGCCGCTTCGCCGCGCCCGCCGCGGGCGAAATCGTGAAATGGGCCGCGGCGATGGGTATCATCGGGCCCTGACGGAGATTGGGCCGGATTTTGCCCGCGCGACCTCACCCCCTGGCCCCCTCTCCTGAAGGAGAGGGGGAAGACATCCTAAGCCCCTCTCCTTTAGGAGAGGGGTTGGGGTGAGGTCGAGCCGCCACGACGTTCCAATCGCGAGGACCACATGAGCGACCTCTTCACCAGGATGCGCGACTGGCTCAAGCCCTGGACGACGGGTACGTCGCCGCTGGAGATCCGCCGCGCCGTGCTCGACGACGCCGAGTCCCGCGTCATCGCCGTGGGCGAGGGCCGGCGGATCTTTCCGTTCAACCGCCTGACCGTCCACCTGCTGGCGTCCGATCCCCAGGAGCGCGCCGCCCTGGAGATCGCCGCCCGCGAAGGCTGGGCCCTGGAGCTGGAGATCGGCGGCCGCCTGCGCGACCGCGACTGCCCCGTGCCGCCGGACTTGACCGTCGAGATCGTCATGGAGGAGGAGCCCCTCCCCCAGTTCGGCGACCGCCGCTTCTTCGTCGAGTACGCCAAGGGCGAGACCGCTCCCGCCGCCGCTGAGACCGTCCGCCCCCTGATCGAGCTCACCGTGCTCAAGGGCGACGCCACCCAGCGCGTCTACGAGCCCGAAGGTCCGCGCATCCTCCTCGGCCGCCTCGAAGAGGTGGTGGACGCCGACGGCCGCGTCCGCCGGCGCAACGACGTGGCCTTCCACGAGCAGGGGGAGATCAACTCCACCGTCTCCCGCGAGCACGCCCGCATCACCTGGGACGACGAGACCGCCGGCTACTGGCTGCGCGCCGAGCAGAACGCCTCCGGCACCCGCATCTACCGCGCCGGCCGCACCATCGACGTCAGCGCCCACGACCGCCGCGGCGTCCGCCTGCAACCGGGCGACGAGATCTATCTCGGAAGGGCGTGCGTGAAGGTGGGGATGCGGTAGGCGAATCAGGCGGCCGGAGCCATCGGTTTCACTTCGCTCCGGGATGTCCTACTCCCCCGCCCCCAGCCGCGCCGCCTTCATCATCAAATAGTTCCGCTCCGGAATGCTCGACGTCCGCGCCGCCGCGGTCCGGTAGTGCGCGATGGCAGCCTCGCGGTCTCCCGCCTTTTCGTACAGGTGCGCGCGAACGGCCGCGAGACGGTGGTGGTGGGCCAGGCGCGGGTCGGCGTCGAGGGGTGCGAGAAGCTCCAGGCCGGAGACGCGAGGCCCTCCGCGCCTACCAGCACCCCTTCGTCCTTGAGCTCCTGGTGGAACCGCATCATGAACCCGATGTGAGCCTTCAGGTCCTCGGGAGGCCAGTTCATGACCTGCCAGTCCCCGGTTCCTCGCGGCGCGTTCATCATCAGCATGAATTTCATCTTCGTAGCTCCTTCTCGATTCCGGCGCCCCCATTGGCGCTTTCATGGGAGACGTCGGAGCCGGACGCGCGTTCTCGACATGCCTCCGCAACTTTCTGGCAGGGGCCGACCGGGATCATCCGTTCGGCCACCCGGGATGCTTGCGCGGAGGATCGGGAACGACGTGGTTTTGGACGTAGCGCCGCAAGCCGGGGATGCGCTCAGCCATCGGACCCTGCTCGTCCCGCAAGTTGGCCAAGAACTCGTCGGGTGAGAGGCCCGGCTTCCGGTAGAGGTCGACGATGAACTTCAGCATATCCATTCGAAGCAGACGAGGCTGCCTTCGGAGATTCTGCCCTATCGCCCCTGCCACACCACCCGCGAGATCTCCGCGATCACCTGGTTGGCTTGCGTCTCGTCCGCGTAGCCGCGGGTGAGGACGACCAGCACGTATGGCGCACCTCCCGGCGGATACACGATCGCGGCGTCGTGGTGAATGCCGGTGATGTCGCCCGTCTTGTGGGCGACCACCGTGCCCTTGGGCAGGTAGGCGGGGATCTTCTCGTTGAACTCCTGCGCCTTCAGGATCCCGATCATCTTCTCCCGCGAAGCCGGCGAGAAGGCGTCGCCTCCGGCGATGGCCGTCAGGGCGATTTCCAGGTCCCGCGCCGTCACCTTGTTGTTGAGGCCGGCGGCGAAGGCCTTTTCATCCTCGACGCCGCGCAGCACCTGGATGCGGTAGGCGCCGAGGCCGCGCATCATGTCCGACGCCCGGGAGGCGCCGATCCTCTCGATCAGCAGGTTCGTGGCCAGGTTCGAGCTGCGCACGATCATCCGCCGGATCAGCTCCTCCAGCGGCCGTGAGCCGCCTTCGGCCTGGTAGAGGTCCGGGTCGCCGTCCTCCTTGGGATCGAGCGAGAAGGGCGAGCCGTCGACGATGCTCTGGAACCGGTTGCGCACCGCGAGCGGCTCCGTCAGCCGCAGCTCGCCGGCGTCCACGGCCTGGAACAGAGCCATCATTACCGGCACTTTCATGGTGCTGGCGGCGTGAAAGATCTCCTCTTCGTTGCGGAACAGAGTGGCACCGGTGCCGAGGTCGCGGTAGGCAAAGCCGATCGTCACGTCCTTGCGCTGGAAAAACGGCTCCAGGCTTCCGGCGAGCCCGCCGCCATACCGAGCCCCGCCGGAGGCGCAGGCGAGGACAACCAGCATCGGCGCGAGCAGCGCCAGGATCCGTCTCACGAAAGCCCCTTCAACTCAACACCACCTCGCCCTTCGGCGTCTTGAGGGTGGCCGAGAGCTTGGCGCCGTCAGCCTGCTTGACCGCGGCGTCAATTCCGAGCTGCTTGAGCGCCTCCGTGACCTCAGCGGCCTTCGGGTGCTCGATCTCGAACGCCTGCAGCACGCAGCCATGCGGCGAGTCCTGGGATGGATGCAACGAATCCGCTCCCCACTGGATGAAGAACGGGATCGGCTCGACGACCCCGGAGCCGAGGCTGTTCAGGACGCCGCAGCTCCGCCACCTGAGCATCTTGCCGTCGGGTCTGGCGCGCGAGCCATCTCGGGGGCCGAACACCTGCCGGCCGGCTTCCTGGACCTTCTTCGCCACCGCATCGACGTCGGAGGAAGCGGCCGCCCACCAGATCAGGCGCGGCTCGGTCAGCGACCGGACGTCCGCGGGAAAGTTGTACGCCGTCTGCGCCGGATCCGGCGCGATGATCTCCAGGTACCGCCGGCCGCCGAGTGAGAGAAGCGCGTTCCGCGTGCCGACTCCTGGATGGCTGCCGCCGAGGACGGCCTTCACTCCGGTCACCTTCTCGGTCCATTCGATGCCCTTGTCGAGATCGGCGACGCCGAGGAGCAGATGGTCCACGGCGGTCCTGGCGGCCGTCAGCTCCTCGGCCATGCCGACGGCCTTGCCCAAACAACAGAGCGCGCCTGCCGCGGCGCAAGTCCGCAGCACCTCACGGCGAGTCCAGCGGTATGCCACCATCGCGAAGCCTCCTTTGCGGACTGAAAGCTATCCGCCGACCGGCGCACCGAGATCCTCCGGCCGCGGCCGGTCGACGTACATGGCGATCAGGGCGGCGCCGCCGAGGCCCCAGCTCCACCAGGGATTCCCGCTGAGCAGCGCCAGGACGAAACCGAGCAGACTCCCGGCCTCCCGCACCGCGAAGCTGACGATCGTGCCCGTCGCATAGGCGTTCAGCCGCGGCTCCGGACCGGTATCGAAGCCCTCCTCCGCCTGGGACCGTTTGAAGATGGCCCGCTTCGCGGCCGGCGCCGCGAGGAGCAGGAGCAGGGCAACCACGAAGACGGCCAGTGCCACGTCTTCGGACAGGACGGCCGCCGGCAGCGACCCGGAGACGTGCAGGAAGGCAACGACGAGGTTTACGAGCACGACGCTCATCGCGATCGTGGCGCAGACGAGCGTCAGGTTGCGGAAGCGCTGGTGGAGATCGGTCTGCGACCCGTTCATGCTGTCTCCAGGAGATTCCGCTTCGTCCGACATCGTGACTCAGGCCGAGACCGCGCCGTCAGGGCCCTCACTCCCCCGGCCCCTCTCTCCCGGCCTCCCCCCCGACCCGCCGGGAGAGAGGGGAGATGGAACGATTTTGGTAGAGATGAATGATCTTTTCGAGTACGGAATCGAGCTCCTCTTTGATCTCCCGATTCGTGACCCGAAGGATTCGGTATCCGAGCGCCCGTAGGTTGGCGTCGCGATTCAGGTCGTGAGTGACTTGGGTTGCCTCGTCATGGATGGAACCGTCGAGCTCCAGGACAAGCCTCAGCTCATGGCAAAGGAAATCCGCGACGTAGGGGCCGATCGGCACCTGCCGGCGGAACTTCAGACCGCGAAC
The DNA here is from genome assembly GCA_963778565.1 of Thermoanaerobaculaceae bacterium. GTDB lineage: Bacteria > Acidobacteriota > Thermoanaerobaculia > Multivoradales > UBA5704 > DATARR01. Next base: position 249,473 of record CAVZUZ010000014.1, read on the forward strand.
CCTTCGACCTCGCAGGCGTTCCCACAGAGCCTCCTCGGCTGCGGTTGATACGGTCCGAAGCTGTCCGGCATGAACGACTGCCTTCCTCTTCGCATTGCGCACGCCAACATCATATCTCTACCGGGGCCTTCTCCCCTCTCTCCCGGCGGCCTGGGGGGGAGGCTGGGAGAGAGGGGCCGGGGGAGTGAGGGCCTGACGGCACGGACTCCGAGCAGAGACCGGGATGCCTCGTGGAATCGGCCCCAGCCCTTCCTCACCGCACCTACCAGACGAACAACAGGTCGAATCGACTGTCGGAGAGAGCACCCTGGTGGTTGTAGCACCTGACCACCGCGCTGAAGTCCGCCCCTCCCGTCGTCCAGTTTTGGACCTTGCACTGATCGGCATCCTCGGAGCCGTAAGCGGTTACCTGGACATGCCCTCCGGCTCCCCAGGGAGCGCCGCCGCCGACGCCTCTGCAGGTCACCGTGTAAGTCCCCACGGCAGTCCGGGTGACGGTGTTGCCGCCCGATCTGTTCTGCGCGTTGTAGGAGTAAACGGTGCTCGGCGTATAGGCGGCGCCGATCGCCGGCGACGTCTGATTGGCCCAGACGTAGCAGAGCACGGTGGCGCCCCGTCCGGGATCCGCCATGGCAGGCACCGCACAGATCACCAGCGCCAGCACCGATAGACACGTCACGACCAGTTTCTTGCTCATGCTCTCTCCTTTTCCTGAAGTTGAATGATCAGGTAGTAGCGGTGAGACCGCCTTCCTGCCTTCCTTCTAGGCGCAAGAGAGCAGAGTTCGTTACAGGGTCGCAGCCCTATAGCAGGCGGCCGCGGACGAGGCGGTCTACCTCGGCCGCGCGGGGCCAGCGCGTGAGCATGCCGAACGCGCTGGCGAGGCAGAGCACGATGCCGTAGGTCGCGGAACCCGAGGTGAGGGCCACCAGGAGGCCGAGGAGGGCAGCCGTCTCCAGGAGAGCGAAGCCGATCAGGGTGGCGCGCCCATAGGCGGCGAGCACCGCCTCGGGATCGATGGGCAGGACCGGCGAGCGGGGAAAAGCCCGCCGCAGGATGGACGAGCGGAATCGCGACGTGAGAAGGATGAGGATGCCGGCGAGCAGGCTCAAGGTGAGCGGTACGGCGAGCGGTGCTCCCGGCACCGCGCTGCCGGCCTGATGGACCAGGAGCCAGCTCAGCACGGCGAACAGCGTCACCGCGCCCGCCATCCCTGTGCAGATGCGGCGCAACGGTCGCAGCCGCCGGGCGTAGCCGGGGACGGGATCGTCGCGCCGCTTGCCGGAGAGGTCGAGGTCCACGGGGTCAATCTACCGCATCGCGGCCCTCCTCGGCCCTCGGCTACACTCTCTTGGGGGCGGAAGTCGTTTACGACCCTGGATCTGGTCATTCTGTCGGGAGTACAATCAGCAGTGTGGAAGCGAGGCAACACTCCCCGGGAGTCCTGGAGCCGGATGGGGCACCCTCGGCCGAAAGGTCCGCCCAGCGCCGGCTATGGGAGCCGCAGCAGGATACAGGCAGCCTCAGGCCTGGAACGGCGATTCCCGGATTTGAACCTTCCTTCGGAACGGATCTCGGCCAATTTTTCGTCGGCGACTGCTTGAGGCTCCTCCGGGGGCTTGGGAATGAGACCGTCGACCTGGTCGTGACATCGCCTCCCTACGATGGCCAGCCGAAGTACGGTAACGGCGAAAGGTACGAGCGCGATTGGTACGCCGGCTTCTTCATGGACGTCGCGGTGGAGATCCATCGCGTCCTCAAACCGCACGGCAGCTTCGTCCTGAACTATCGCTCGAAACGGCACGGCAACGAGCGGGGGACCCTGCAATACGAGCTGATCTTCTGGCTGCGAGAGAGAGGGTTTCTGTTCTGTGAGGACTTCGTCTGGGGAAAACCGTCTCCCCCACCCGGACGCTTCAACCGATTCCTCAAAGACGCCGTGGAGTACTGCTTCCAGTTCGCCAAGACGCCGCAGTGGCAGTTCTTTCCGGAGCATTGCCTGTCCGCCGCTCGCTGGGACGTCAAGGATCGAGAGCGCCGCAAGCGGCTGGCGCACAACTTTGAAAGGGTCAATGCGCCGTCAGGTCAAGGGAGGAAGCGAGTGCAAGCGGGGCCGGACTGGGTGCGGCCTTCTACGCTGCTTTCTTTCGAGCCGGAGTTCGGTCCCAACCCCGTGCGTCACCCGGCACGTTTTCCGCTGCAGCTACCGACTTTCTTCATCAAGCTCCTGTCCAAGCCAGAGCAGCTCATCCTGGATCCGTTCGGGGGGACGGGAACAACCGCGCTGGCGGCCGAGAAGCTCGGGCGGCGATGGCTCGTTACCGAGATCGACCCCAAGTACGCCGCCATCGTTCCACAACGCTTTGCAGAGGACGGCCGCGTCTTCACCCTCCCGACTCTGTCTGACATGCTGAGCGTTCAGCCCTTTCCCGAATTGATTCAGCGCTGAGGCATGTGCACTGTCGGGGGGTTCTGACGAATCTCCCAGGCGAAAAGTCCCGATCGGAGCGTGATCGAGCACTTCTCTTTCGAAGCACAACTGACATTTCTTCGAAAAGGAGGCAAGCATGAAGGCGCTCCATACCCGTTCTCCATTGGTGTGTCTCGCCATGCTGATGCTGGCGACGCTCGCTGCCGCAGCTCCCCCGGCTCATGCCGCCGCAGAGGGCGGCGGCCGCTACATCGTCGAGCTTCATGACTACGGCACCAAGGCCCGCCAAGCGGTGTTGAATCGCGGCCATGTGCATCTCGAGTTCCCGGAGAGCCGCCGCGTGGCGGCCACCCTCTCGGAAGAAGCCCTCGCGGCCCTGCGGCGGGACCCTAGCGTCAAGAGCATCGAGGTCGATCCGCCGCGCTTTCCGCTGCAGGTCAGCCCCGGGGACGTCTCGCCGCCGCAGGTAACGCCCTGGGGAATCACAGCGGTCCAGGCAAACCAGATCAAGGACAACTCGTCGGCCAACCGCATCGTCTGCATCATCGACTCCGGCTATCACCGGGACCACGAGGACCTGCCGGACGGCCCCAACGTCACCGGTTCCACCGACCCAGGCACCGGCGATCCCTTCGTCGATCAGTGCAGCCACGGCACCCACGTCGCCGGCACCATCGCCGCGCTGGACAATCCCGTGGGCGTGGTGGGCGTGCTGCCGCAGGGCACGGTGAACCTCCATATCGTGAAGGTCTTCGGGTTCGACCCGGTCACGGAGGAGTGCCCGTACGCCTACAGCTCGACCCTGGTCGCCGCCTTGAACGTCTGCCGGCAAAACGGCGCCAACGTGATCAACATGAGCCTCGGCGGTCCGACGCCGAACGCCTTCGAGCAGCAGCAATTCCAGAACGCCTTCAACGCCGGCGTGCTGAGCGTTGCGGCGGCCGGCAACGACGGCAACACCGCGTTCTCCTATCCCGCCTCCTATCCGTCGGTGATCTCGGTAGCGGCGGTGGACTCGAGCCTGAACCACGCGGCCTTCTCTCAGGTCAACAACCAGGTGGATCTTTCAGGCCCGGGAGTCGACGTACTGTCGACCGTCTCCTACAGCGAGTTGGTCGAGTTGCTGGTGGCATCTCTCCCCGCCCCCTTCCCCGGCAACCACCTCCAGGGCTCGACCCGCGGCGGCGTGAAGGCGCCGCCGGTCGACGGCGGCCTCTGCCTCACTACCGGTCCCTGGGCCGGCAGGATCGTGCTGTGCGAGCGGGGACAGGTGAGCTTCGCGGCCAAGGTGCTCAACGTCCAGAACAGCGGCGGCCTTGCCGCGGCGATCTACAACAACGTGCCGGGGAACTTCTTTGGCACTCTGCTCCCCAGCACGGCCAGCATCCCGGGGATCAGCCTCAGCCAGGCGGATGGCCAGGCCGCCCTCGCGGGCCTGCCGGCGCGCGGACGGCTGCAGGATTTCCGGCTCTTCCCGGACAACAACAACTACCTGCCGTTCAACGGCACGTCCATGGCGACTCCCCACGTGGCGGGCGTGGCGGCGCTGATTTGGAGCCGCAACCCGAGCTGGACCAACGCCCAGATTCGCGAGGCGCTCGAAGCTACCGCTCTCGACCTGGGGACCCCCGGCTGGGATTCCACGTTCGGCCACGGCCTCGTGCAGGCCCTGAACGCGCTTCAGTGGCTCTGGGAGACCTACCCGTAAGACGGTCAGGGGCGGACGGCCGGTTGCGATGTCGCCCGGGCTCGAAATGAGCCCGGGCGAAGGAAAGGAATCTGCCGTCAGTTACCGAGGTCTCGGGTCGGGCGCATGCAGAGTAGAGCTCACGGCGTCCGCTGGGCCGCGAGCGCTTCGTTGAACTCCGCTAGCTCCTCGGGTGTCCACGTTGCGTAGCGAGCCAGCCTTCGCCGCCGCTCGTCCACTCCGACACCGGTCTCGAGAATCTGAAGCACAGTCGTATTGACGCTCTGGCCCCTCGCCCGGCTGAGGTCCTCCAATCGTTTCCCCACTTCTTCCGATACTCCGCGAACCGTCAGTTGCCTCGCCATGACTACACGATAGTACCCAAATGCAAGCATGAAAGTATCCGTCTCAAGGCTCATCTCCATCGCGAATCCAGCACCAGACTCCCCGCGCCGTCCACCCTCCCAGCCCAACCCGGGGCCATGGTGGCGCTGTGGCTCTCGAAGACCAGGGCCGGGCCGGTGAAGGCGGCGCCGAGTTGGAGGCGAGCACGGTCGGCGCGGGTATCCGTCCGTGCTCAGCTATATAGTAGACAATGACAACCTGCCCCGGCTACTGGAAAGAGAGGAAGGTATGAAAAATGTCGATGGAGACTCCTAGGGTTGGACGGAGGTGGCGCGAGTGGTATGTGTGGACCGGACCGACTTTAAAACGATGCCCGAGACCGAAACAGCCGTCGCATACCCCATATTCAGCTTCTGATTCGCGAAGTGCTGTCTGGAGGCCCTCGGCCCATATCTCCTCCGTTCCCCATTGAACGTAACCCAACATCCCGGCGTCCTGTTCATCGGCGGCATACTCACCCTTCAGAAAACATTGCAGACCTTTTTCTCCAAGGTAATCCCGAAGCCGTTTCGTCCGATTCAGCAACTTGGCCTCGAAAGAAAAGTGCTTGCGTGGTCGCGGTTGCGAGGATCGTACGCCTATGTCAATCCTCTTCCGGTGCTTACCCCTCCGCATTCCTTCGTTGACCGGCTCCTCGTCTTGCACTTGAAAAGAGTAGGTCCACTTCGGTGAACTGTCGTCGTCGATCGCAGCATTCATCGCCTGGGCCAGTTCGCCTGTAATGGCCGGCTCATCCTGCGCCACAAAAGCTTTTGCATCCATCCTGCGATAACCCAGTTCCAATAATTGATGAACGCGGGTAACGAACACACCGCGCAGATCGGCTACATTAGCTGATGTACCAAGACCCTGAGATCTATTCAACGTGAGCACCTACCCCTGCAAGTGTCTCCGCAAGGATCTCACCGGCGTCGAACATGGCTTGACTCTCGGTCCAATGAAAACGCTGCATCGGCTTGAAGAGGTATGTCCGCGAGCCCATGAATACCCGCAGATCCCGATCGAAGTAGATCCATTGACTCCATTTCTTTCGCAGCCGACCACGGGTTCGCTCCAGCTCAGCGGCCTCCTCCGCGCTTGCGCGTAACACAATGATTTGTGTGGTTTCGGTCTTCTTGGTTAAATCGAGTTGCACCATTGCGGAGAGCGCATCATAAACGACAGCCACCTGATGACGGGCTGACAGCTCCCCTTCGATGAAGGTATCGAGATCTGTCTTGAGACGCTTGGCGTAGCGCCGCATCTGCGCCACGCTGGGTGCGCTCACTGCGGCAGGGCCAAGCTTGCCATCGTTAAGCTCCAAGCGCACGTGAACCAGATCGTCAATTAGTGCCTGCTCGCGGTCGCTCAAACCCAGAACATCGGCCACAAGCCGGTTAAGCTCCTCCAGAAGAGCTGGCAGCGATTCCACACGAGACTCGACCAGATCCGCTCTGGAGAAGAGAGTCCCATCGTCTTCCTCGAATTGCTTGTGGGTTGCGGCGACAAGCTGATCATGGAGCTTCTTCCAGGGTAGCAAGTCTCCGGACGAAAGGGTAGCGACCGGCAGCGGGATTTGGCGAAGTGAATCGAGCGTTGCAACCTCTCGCTTGATTCCGAGTTGTGTCGAAACGAAAAATTGGTGATAGAAGGCGAAATCGGAGCTAAGGAAAAGCGCGATGGCTTTCAGCAGATCCTCATTACCCTTTCTGCTGACCAAACCGATCTGACGGGGCGGGACGACTAGGTATTCGTCCATATAGACCGCATAATGCCGGTTCGCACCGACGATCACGTGCGGTGGGCGGCACACAGATAAAGGCAGGAGACCACCGCGCTTCCGGACGTAACTGAGTTCGGGAGGTACCTTCTCGAGCGCGTCCGCCGGGAACGCAAAGATGTGGTGGAGCTGCTTGAGAGCCGTGGGTTTCAACTTGTTCTTGCCGACGACCTCCAGGACGGGCTCGACCTCTTCCGTGCTCTCCTCTCCCGGGGCAGGTGTCCGCCGCAGTTGCAGGCCTTCCGACACTAGTAATAGACCTTGGTCCTCAAGGACATTAAGGGAAGGGAAGCGGCGCTGCAAACGGTCAAGGAGCCTCTCGTCTAAGTGGGTGCCCCAAACGGCTAGCTTCCAGGGTCGTCCTGAGCCCGCGATTACCTGAGACAGCGGAACATCACGGACCTCACTCGCATTGAGCACGAGGCTCCAGATCTCATTGCGCCTATGTTCGACCACCGGTCGAGTGGGTTCCTGATTCGCGACCAGCGGCGAATACGTACGAATGTACTCATCCTCTATTAAATCGGATGCGGTCGCATCTCGCTTACGATAGAAGAACGCTGCGGCTGGAATACGCGAGCGTCCGGCAAAGAGCACCTCCGCCAGGTTCGAAAAATTCGCAACAGAGACGACCTGGAACTTGCGCAGAAACGCTACGCGAAAATTCCGCGAGGGATCCTCGAAAAGAGTCATAGCCGGAAGCAGGAGGGCGACCTCTCCATTGTCGGCGACTAGGTCGCCTGCCTCCCAGGCGAATGCTTGAGCCGCTTGGTTGTCGCCAACGGGTTTACCACGCTGTTTCTGCCCGATCATCCACTCCCATACCGGCCGATCTTCGACACCGAGCTTGTCAGGCACGAGCTTCTTCCATGGAGGATTGCCTACCACCCAGTCGAACTTCTGTTTCTCTATCACTCTTCGCCAGGGGGTACCCACAGCAAAGAAGTCAGCATGGAAAATGTTCTTGTCCCGCAAGTAAGGGAGCTTCACTCTCCGGCGGTTTTCAAGGTCAGGAGGGTCCACATAATCGAGGAGAGTGATGGCCAGGCTTAGCTCCGTGACACCACACGCATCGGCGTCACGGTCAACACCAAAGATGCTCTGTTCAAGAAGGGTACGCAGTACGATCGGACTTGGCTTCTCGCTCTTGCCGGGCGGGAATGCCGTCTCGATAAGACGGCGGTAACACTGAACCAGGAAAGCTCCGGAGCCACATGACGGATCAAGAACCTTCATGCCAGGTCGCAACGGGTTCCGTTCGGACAACTCCGCAAGCATGAAATTCACTACAGGGATCGGCGTATAGTAAGCTCCCGCTTCCCTGCCTCGGCTGATCTGCGTACCGATGGTCGTATGTAAGAACTGTTCGTAAACGACAGAAAGCGTTTCAATGGGAATGTAGGAAAAGTTGTATGCCCTGAAGTCCAAATGAAGTTGCCAGCTCCCGTCTTCGCTTATCTCATCTCCTTCGAACGTCGCGGCAACCCGCCGCAGGTGGTCTTGTGTGGGGGCATCGCTCGCGTCGAAAGCAATCGGAAAGACGGCGCCGTTCAACCATTGATCCAAGCGGAGGATCAGGTCACGGATTGCTAGCAGGGTCGCATCGCGGCCGAACACTTGCTCCTTGGCGAGACCCCAGCTTCTCAACTTACGGTCGGAGAGGATATCTCGATCCCGTAGATATCGAAGATATACATATTTGCCAATCAGTGCGTGTGACACACGGTCCCGTAACCCGCCTTCTCGCTGTAGCCATTGATCTAATGACTTCAGATTTTCCAATAGGCGCCAGTCTACCCGACCTTCTGGCCGCACCTCCTCGCCCCAATTTCGCCAAATGGAACCGCTATCGATCGATTCAGCCTGAAAATCTTCTACAAGCGCCGCCATCCCGCTGGCAGTCCTGGGCACCCGCAAAAGGCCGTCTACGGTGCCGTCCCGGCGCCGCTGATGCCGAAAGCCAAAGTAAAGACGGACGCTCTGAGGAGTCTGGACGATGAGAAAAGGGACAACATCCTGATTCCACACCAACCGGTGTGTCAGATCCGCTTCGTCATCGGTGTCGGCATCGCACACATAAACGATGGGAATGACAGGCATCGTTCCTGATGCGTTGGGCTGTCTTAGGGCATATACACCTCTAAGCCGACGTTCCCTGATCGCCAATCGGAAGATGTGTCCGTACGCCAGAGCGGTTTCTAACTCGCCTTCCCCTGCGCGCAAGAAGTTGGGAGAGCGATCGTAATTAAGCTTTTTAAGCAAGTCGACCTGCTGCATCTACTTTCTCTCTGTCAGCTCGCAGTATGGGAGACCCCCCTGCGAGGTTCCTTTTAGGATTACTGGCTGTACGCCCACGGTTCGTTTGGGAGTCGGAGTTTCGATGCAGTCTATCCTCTCCAGACGACCGATGTCAGGACCGTTCCTCATACCGGCGAGCCCATAGCCCTCTTCCGGATCTACGCCGGAGTTACGCCTACAATGCTAGCAGGAAGCCTCGGAAAGTCAATCTAGCGACCGGGTAGTGTAAACCCACCAGACTCGCCTCCAACACCAAGTTCGCCGCGCCGTCCACCCTCCCGGCCCAACCCGCAGCCACCAGCGTGGCGCTGTGGCTCTCGAAGACCAGGGCGGGGCCGGCGAAGGCGGCGCCGGGTTGGAGGCGAGCACGGTCGAAGAAGGGGACCTCCCGCCATTCGTTTCCCACCCAGCAGCGACGGCGGCCGGAGGGCGCGGCGTCGAACGGCTCGGCGGATGAGGCTGGCACGCCGTCGGTCGCGGACGAGATCGAGGAAGCGATGACGCGAACCGATTCCAGCTCGATCGCCCTCCCCTCGGGAGCGTAGCCGTAGATCTCCTGGTAGGCGGCGGCGAAGGCGGACTCGACGGCGTCGTCGCTTTCGTACTCCACCGCCAGGACGGACTCCTGGCCGGCGAAGCGTAGATTCAGGAGCCGGCGCCGGACCGCGATCTCGCTGGGCGCGATACCCTCGGCGGCCACGGCGGACGTGGCTTCGCGGCCCAACTCGTCCAGCCAGCCGGCGAGCCGCGGGCGGGCCGGCTCCAGCGGCTCGAGCACCTGCCGGTGGGCGAAGCGCTCGACGACCGCGGCGCCCAAGCCGAGGGCGGAGAGGAGGCCGGCGTCCGCGGGCACGAGGACGCTTGCGATCCCCAACAGCTCGGCCACGGCGCAGGCGTGCTGTGCGCCGGCGCCGCCGAAGGCCACCAGGACGTGGCCGGCCGGATCGTAGCCCCGGCGCAGCGAGATGGCGCGGATGGCCTCGGCCATGCGCTCGTCGGCGATCGCCAGCAGGCCGGCGAGCACGGCCTCCGGGCCGGGATCGCGCTCGCCCATCCGCGCGCGCAGGGCGGCGAGGGCATGCTCGGCCGCGGACGGGTCGAGGGGGATCTCGAAGCGCTCCGGATCGAGCCGGCCCAGGATCAGGTTGACGTCGGTCAGCGTCAGCGGGCCGCCGGCGCCGTAGCAGGCGGGGCCGGGCCAGGCGCCGGCGCTCTCCGGCCCCACCTTGAGCTGGACGCCGTCGAAGCCGCAGATGGAGCCGCCGCCGGCGGCCACGCTCTCGATGGCGAGGGCCGGCGCCACGAGATGCGCGTCGCCCACCTGATGCTCGAAGAGGTACTCGAAGTCGCCGTCCCAGCGGGCCACGTCGGTGCTGGTGCCTCCCATGTCGAAGGCGATCACCCGCCCGAAACCGGACCGCCGGCCGGCGAGAGCCGCGCCGACGACGCCGCCGGCGGGGCCGGAGAGCAGGCCGTCCTTGGCGCGGAAGGCGCCGGCGCGCACCAATCCGCCCGCCGAGGTCATCACGTGCAGCGAGCCCCGGCCGAGCGCCCCGGAGACGCCGGCGAGATACCGCTCGAGGAGCGGCGACAGGTAGGCGTCCACCACCGCCGTCTGGGTCCGCGGGAGGAGCTTGATGAGCGGCGCCAGGTCCGCGGACAGGGAGACGTGACGGAATCCCGCCGCACGCAGCAGCTCCCCCACCTGCCGCTCGTGGCCGGGGTTGCGGTAGCTGTGCATCAGCGCCACGGCGGCGGACTCGATCCCCGCCGCGAGCAGGCGCCGGGCCGCCTCGCCGACCACAGCGGCATCCAGGGGTCTCAGAACGGAGCCGTCCGCGGCCAGCCGCTCGGGCACCTCGACCACCTCGCGATAGAGGGGCTCGGGCTTGACGATCTCCAAGGCGAAGAGCTCCGGCCGCTGCTGGGTGCCGATGCGCGGCAGGTCGGCGAAACCGCGGGTGATGAACAGGGCGGTGGCGGCGCCCTTTCTCTCCAGCAGGGCGTTGGTGCCGCGCGTGGTGGCGAGCCGCATGGCGATCTCGGGCAGCTCCTCGCCGAGAGGCGTGCCGGTCACCAGGCGGGCGGCGAGCAGCGGCGCCTCCTCGGGAGAGCGCAGCTCGAAGGTGACTCCGGCGAGATCGGACGTGGAAAGGGGACGGTCGAGGACGAGGGAAGGACCCTCAGGATCGTAATCGGTTGCGGCTGCGCTCTCCCCGGTGTTTAGGAGCAGGAAGGTGAAACCGCGGAAAAAATCCCGGGGGACCTGCCAGCCCGTGGCGAGACGGACGGACTCCGCACCCGTCCGCGCCGCGATCCGGCCGCGCACGGCGCTCGTCGAGAGCACCTTGGCTCGGTGGAGAGTCCCTGCGGGATCGAGGGCCAGGCAGTCGGTGAAGGTACCGCCGGTGTCGATCCAGATGCGCCAGGGAGTCACCGGTTCTCTGATCTCCGCTGTCAAGGCGCCCGGGAACTCCCCTACTTCCACACCCCCTCGCCTCCCCGCACCGGCGCCCACGCCAGGCTGAGGAACCGGACCTCGACGTCGGCCTTGCGCGGCTTGAGGCCCAGCACCTCCAGCTCCGCGGCCTCGGCGTCGAAGGACTCCTCGAGATCGTCCACCGCGGTCTCCAGCTCGGCGTTGAGGTCCGCGAGCTGCTTTTCGAGCGCCTCGATGGTCTGCTCGGCGCGGGCGACGTCCTGCCGCTCCTGGAAGGCGCGGCCCACGCCGCGGACGGCGCGGCCGGCGGCGGTGGTGGTCCGGCGCCGGCCGAAAAACATCCCCAGCACGGCGCCGCCGGCGGAGATCACGGTCGAGAGGGTCTGTTGCTGCACCTGGCCCGCCTGCCTCTCCCGCTCCTGCCGGGCGCGGCGGATCCGCTCCTGGAGCTGGCTGCTTTTGGCGCCGTACTTCTTGCGCAGGACTTCCACCTGCTCGTCGCGCTTCTCGCGGGCCGTCTCGGCAAGGCGGATGCGGAAGTCGCGCTCGGACTCGCCCGGACGCGAGACTTCCCCTAACCCGACGCTGCGGAACAGCTCGCAGCGGCGGGTGCGGCAGAGGCACTCCTGCAGCGCCTTGCGCCAGGAGTCGTAGCTCCTGGCTTTGACCGCCGCGTCCGGCAGCGACGCGAAACGGGCGTCCGCGACGGGCTCCCCTTCCAGATCGTCCTTCTCCAGCTCCACGGCCCCGGCGGCGTACCAGTCCACGCCCTCGTCGGTCAACGCGGCCAGGAGCGACAGGTCCTCGGCGTGATCGATGCCGCGCTTCGCATCCTGATAGCGGACGGTAGCCGAGGCGAACAGGCGCGGCTCGTAAGTGATCCCCTTTGGCCCCTTTGGCCCCTTCGGTCCCTCCGGCTTCACGCGCACGGGTAGGAAGCGCTGGGGCACGTCGGGCGGCAGCACGGGCGGAGCGGCGTCCGCTTCAGCCTTGGCAGCGGCCGGCGACGCCGCGGCGGCAGATGGCGGCGGCGCCGCGCCCGCCGCTCCGGTCGGCTGCTGGACGAGGACCGGCGCAGCCGGCGGCGCTTGCTTGAGGGGATCCATCAGGCGCTTGATCTCGGGCCGGGTGAGCGGACCCCGCAGGTAGGAGAGGGCCCAGCGGGTCTGGAAGAGCACCGGCCCGACCTCGTGCACGTTGTGCAGCAGGAAAACGCGATTGCCCAGGCCCGAGAGGATCTGTTCCATGCGGGCGCGGTCGAAGCCGCCGCCGGCCGCCGCTCCCTCGAGGCCGTCCATCAGGCGCTGCTTGTCGCGCTCGGTCTGCAGGCGGCCGAGAAACCAGGTGCCGACGTTGGCGAGCCCCTTGTAGTCGAGGTCCACCGGGTTCTGGGTGGCGAGCACGAGGCCGAGACCGTAGGCGCGGGCCTGTTTGAGCAGCGTCAGCAGCGGCTTCTTCGACGGCGGCTCGGCCACCGGCGGCATGTAGCCGAAGACCTCGTCCATGCACAGGATGGCCCGCAGGCTGCGTCGTCCCCGGGCGGCTCCGCATCCAGCCCAGCGTCTGGTTCAGCAGCAGGGAGACGAAGAACATCCGCTCGCGGTCCGAGAGGTGAGCGATGGAGAAGACGGCCACCCGCGGCTTGCCCGCCGGCGGTGTAGAGCAGCCGGTCGACGTCGAGCGGCTCGCCGCGCAGCCAGGCCGCGAAGCCGGGCGACCCCAGCAGGTTGTTGAAGGCCATCGCCAGGGCGAAGCGCTCCTTGGCCGGATAGAAGGACTCCAGCTCCATCACCCCCACCCGCTCCACGGGCGGCTTCTGGATCTGCTGGATGAGACCCGCGAGGTCGAGCCCCCGTCCCTCGCGCCAGGCGGCGTCGACGAGGTTGGAGAGCAGGATGTGCTCGCGGCCCTGGATGGGATCGGACTCGACGCCGAGCAGGGAGAGGAGGCTGGAAACCAGGGTCGCGATCCGCTCCCGCAGCAGATCGCCGTCGGCGATCACGTCCGGCGGCGGCGCCGCGAGCGAGGAGAGGATGGAGATCTGCAGGCCGGCCTCGCTGCCCGGCGTGTAGATGACGAACTCCGCGGCGTCGCGCAGCCGGCTGATCCGTTCGCCGCTCTGGTCCCAGCGGGCGAGCCCGCCGCGCCAGGCCTCGGCTTCCCGCGCCGCGAATGCCTCGGGCGTCATCCCGGCCCGCGCCGCGGCGTCGGGATCGATCCAGGGTGCGAAGTCGGCCGGCTGGAGCTGGGGGAAGGTGAGCAGCAGGTTCGCCAGGTCCCCCTTGGGATCGATCACCAGCGAGGGGATGCGGTCGATCGCCGCCTCTTCGAGCAGACCGATGAGCAGCCCGGTCTTGCCGCTCCCCGTCATGCCCACGCAGACGGCATGGGTCAGCAGGTCGCGGGAGTCGTAGAGCAGCGGCACCGGCTCCGCCTCGCCGCGGACCGCATCGTACGGCCTTCCGAGGTAGAAGGCCCCCAGCTTCTCGTATGCGATGTCGTCCGGCATGGGCGACGATGGCAGTTATGGCGGCGAGGGCGACACCCGCTACGCCGGCACCGCCGCCTGCCAGCGCAGGGAAGCGTCCAGGCGCCCCTCGCGCTGGAGCTGCTGGATCCGTTTCAGGCGGATGAAGCGGGCGCCCAGGAACTCCTCCGCGGTCAGGCCGGCCTCCAGGTACGCTTCGTAGAGCTCGCGCGCCCCACGGCGCGCGTCCCATCGCGGCTGGAAGGCTGGAAGCGTCCGTTCGAGCTTGCCGCAGTCCACGCGGTAGCAGCGCCGGTCCGGTCCGGCGTCCTCGGCGTAGGTGATGTCGCAGCCGGGCACGGTATCCGCCACGATCTCAGCCAGCTCGCGGATGCGGTAGTTCTCGGCCGTGCGGCCGACGTTGAAGGCCTGATCGTGGACCGCCTCGCGGGGAGCGGCCAGAGCGGCCAGAAAGGCGCGGCTGATGTCCTCGACGTGGACGATGGGCCGCCAGGGAGTGCCGTCGCTCAGCAGGTGGATGCGTCCGGTGGTCACCGCGTAGCCCACCAGATTGTTCAGCACCAGGTCCACCCGCAGGCGGGGCGAGACCCCGTAGGCCGTGGCGTTGCGCAGGTAGACGGGGCTGAACCGGTCGTCCGCAAGGCCGGCGAGCTGCTGCTCCAGCCGGACCTTGGAGACGGCGTACGGAGTAACGGGATGGAAGGCGGCCGTCTCGTCGAGGAAATCGTCTCCCGACGCGCCATAGGTGCTGCACGAGGAGGAAAACAGGAAGCGTTCCACCCCCGCCTCCCGAGCCAGACGGGCGAAGCGGATCGACGCGGCGTCGTTGATCTCGTAGGTCAGCGACGCGTCGAGGTTTCCCAACGGATCGTTCGACAAGCCTGCCAGGTGAATCACGGCGTCGAACCCTTCGAGGTCCCGGCGCTCGACGTCCCGCAGATCTTTCTGCAGGCAAGGCACGGGCTCCGCGGCCCGGCCTTCCAGCAGGCAGGGCTCGAACCAGTCGGCGTCGAGCCCCACGACCTCGTGTCCGGCCGCACGCAGCAGCGGCGTCATGACGCTGCCCAGATAGCCGTTGTGTCCGGTGACCAGGATGTGCATATCCGGAAGGAGGGTAGCACAAGGGGGGAGGAGGCCGGATTGCCGGCCTCAAGGACTCAGCACCCGCACCACCCATGTCCCCTTGCGGTTGGTGACGGCGGTCTGCTCCAGGAGCCGGAAGCTCGCGAGCAGGCGCCGCGCGATGACGTCCGCCCGGCGGGAGCGGAAGGTCGAGACGATGAACAGACCGCCCTCCTCCAGGAACGCCTCATACCGGCGGACGGTGCCGAGCGGATCGTTGAAGTAGTAGACGCACTCGTTGAAGACGATCGCATCCCACCGTGCCGGCGGCACGTACGTCTCCGCGTCGGCGGCGGCGAAAGCGGTCTTCGCGTCCTGCCTTCCGGCGGCCTGCCGCACGGCGGCCTCGGAGAGGTCCACCCCGAGGTAGCGTGAATAGCCGAACGGCCGGAGGTGGTCGACCAGCAGGCCCTCGCCGCCGCCCACGTCCAGCACCGAGCCGCCGGGTTTCAGATGGTGCAGGTAGCCGGCGATGACGCTGTAGCGGGCCAGCTCCTCGAGCCGGCGCATGAACTCCCACCCGCCGCTGCCGTACTGCGCCTCCCACACCGCCTTCGCTACCGGCGCATCGCCCCGGCCCGTTGCCGTCTCCCAGGCGTGGACCCGCTCCGCCAGCTTCCGGGAGCCGGGAAAGCGGCGCCCGAAGAGGAGCCTGTAATAGAGGATGTAGACCGGTTTGAAGATCCGGCGGCCCATCGATCCGGTCACGGGTCCGGTCATGCGCGCTCCGGGAAATTGCACATTCTTGGTTGCAGCCGCGAATCGAAGGACGGTAGCATACCCAAGTCCGTATACGTTCTGCTGTCAGTAGCCAACGAGATGGTCCCAGACAGAGGCTCAACCCTTTCAAGCAAGGAGTCCGATGCATGAAGAGAACTCTCGTCTGCAGCTTCGCCCTCACCGCCGCCCTGGGGCTGACCGCCCCGCTGATCGCGATCCCCGAGCCCGTGTACGTTCCCGTCATCGAAGCCCCGGGAGCCGACGGGAGGCCGCTCGCGACGCGGCTCTGGATTTCCAATTTCGACGGGGTGGACCGCCCCTACTCCTCCACCTTTCTCAGGTCGGAGACGGATGGGACCGAGCTGTCGGGCCGGGGTGTTCCAGGCTTGGCGCCCGCCTACCGGGCGGCGTACCTGAAGCCGATCGCGGAGGAGGGTGAGACGGGCCTGCTGGAGATCGCGGGGTCCGGCGACTTCGCGGTCAGCGGCTGGATCAAGAGCGCGCGCGGCGGTCGCACCTTCTACGCCGGCGTGCCGGTGATCACGGCGGCGAACCGGCTCGCCGCCGGCGAGGCCACGTACCTCAACGGCGTCGGTCGAGACGGCGGCCGCGACGTGACGCAGCTCGCGCTGGTGAACCTCGGGCGGGAGGCGGCGCTGTGCCAGGTCGACACGGTCGAGACGGACGGCGCTCTCCTGCGCGCCGGCGCCGCGGTCGAGGTGCCGGCCCTGTCGATGCGGCGGTTCGAAGACGCCCTCGGTCTGCGCGGCGAACCCGCGGCAACGGCCAGGGTCTCCTGCGATCAGCCGTTCTATGCCTTCGCCGTGACCGCCGACGAGCGCACCTCCGAGATCGCCTTCATCAACCCCGCAGCGGTGATCGAGACGGCGATCGAGGCGGCGAAGGCGGCCGGCCCGGGCACGACGAAGCAGACGATCACCTTCACCCAGAGCGGCCGGTTCCACTTCGCCACGAAGCAGAATCCCAAGGCGATCCTGCGCGTGCCGGTGCCGCGCGCCATGGACATGGCGACCGTCAAGCTCGATTTCGACTTCGTGGCGGGCCCCTGGAACCCGCGGTACAAGAGCGGCGCCCACAACCTGATCTTCATCCATCGCGGCCGCTTCCGCAGCAGCACCCTCGCCAACGTCAACGCCCTGGGTCCGAAAAAGTACCTGCTCAAAATGAACCAGAATCTCGATCTGCCGCCGAAGGCCAACACCAAGGCCGAAACCGGCTTCGTATTCCAGCACGGCCAGCGCTACCACGTCACCGTCGTCCAGGAAGCAGCCAGCCGGTTCATCACGCTGACGCTCTCCCAGAACGGCCAGGTGCTGCGGAAGTTGGTGTTCGGCGGCACCGCCAGAAACGGCGTCATCTCCATACCGGCGACCGGGCTGGTGGCCGAGTTCGGGAACTACGACAACCAGGGCCTGCCGGAGGTTTCGAGCCTGGCCTTCGCCTACGAGAACTTCCGCGTCGAGATGACCGCAAAGTAAACCCCCATCCTCCCTTTCTCATCCAACGCTTGAACGGGGCGGCCACAAATGGCCGCCCCGGCGCGTGGCGCTCGGCACCCGATGCACTCGGCAGGCGAGTACCGGGTTTCGACCTGGGAAGCGGGCGTAGATCTTGACGAGCTGCGCGAAGTCCACCTCGCTGCCGAAGGCGTCCAGGACGGCACTCAGGTAAACCTTGAGTCGGTCCGTCGTGATTTGCACCCGGCCGGCGAGACGCCCCGCTGGGTCCTGCATGAACTCCGTCGCCGTCCCCGAGTCGCGCGCGCCCACCATGTAGGAGGAATCAGCTGCGTGAGCAGGCAATGGAGAGTCAAGAGCTTTGGTATAGAATCTCGCGGCTTTGGGTGGAGCGGCCTACCCCAAAAACGAGCTGGGAAATCGTAACACGGGAATCATAAATTTGTGATACCCTACGAATGGGTCAGCCGTCGGGGTGAGCCCGTCTTGGAGCGCTGGCGCCTAGACTCTCGCCAGCGACGACAGTTACGAGCGTTACTTGTTGATCTTGAAAGATACGATTTCGAGATGGCTTTAAATAGTCTGATCTTCAAGAAGGGAGGGACGCGAGGGGCCACCGACATCTATTACTCTAAGATCAACGGGACTCAGGCACTGAGGCCCCGTTGTTGCATCGGCCCGGAGCTTAGCGGGGACGAGTTCCGAGCCCTTCGCCAAGCCCGAGAGGCTTCTGGTGATGGCGCTCCCCCCGAGAGCGCCATGTTTCCTGCCGGCAAGGCAGAAATTCTGACCTACTTGGAGCGCGTGACGAAGAAGGACAACACCGAAGACCCCCTTATGAAGGATTCAAAATCGGGGGAACGTCTTGCAGACATTCAGCGAGACAGGGATCGGCGGCAACTTGTAACCTTGCATAAGTTAGGAGGTCATCAGTGACCACGGCGAAAGACGGCCTCCGGGAAGAGCTCAAGGACCCGGAAGCGCGGCACGATTACGCCGAAATCTTCGGTAATTCCTCAATTGCTCTTCAGATCAAAGCGCTGCGCCTTCAGCGAAAGTGGAGCCAAGAGGAGCTCGGAAAGCGGGCCGGAATGAAGCAGGCCCGCATTTCAGCGATGGAGCAAGCTAGTTACTCGGGTTGGAATATTCGGACGCTTCGCAGGCTCGCTCAAGCGTTTGATTTGGCTCTGGTGGTTCGTTTCGAAAGTTTTGGAGTATTCCTGGAGGATGTAACCTCAGCCAATAGAAGCCGTCTTGAGCGTCCGTCATTTGAAGATGATCCCGGCTTCTCTGCGTCGAAGCCCGCTCCTGACAGTGCCGCGATTCGGCCTACCTATGATGCGGGTCATGGGCTAGCCGTGGCCGCAGTCAAACCGTCTGCGGTCATTCGGGGGTTAGGTCCACAGACGCAGACCTTTTCCGGCGACTTCCGAGCTGCGCATGGCTGATCACATCTGGACGGTGCTCTGCGGCAAGACGCTGGTTGATCCTGATAGCAAGGTGATCAGCCTGATCGATGTGGTCGAAAGCCTCGCCGTAGCGGGCTTAGAAAAATTACTAGAAGCGGCGTCACAGACGGGCAGCAAGGGCGCGCTGGTGAACGGGACTATGAAACTGGTGTCGTGGTGGCTTAAGTCCGATCCTGACGAAGAGGTATTGCATCTTCGGTTTGCTATATTGAGCCCCACAGGGCAACGTCTCCATATGCAGCTTGTGGATGCACCGTGGGGAGAGAATAAAATCTTCTCAAGAGTGTGGATCAACTTTGAGCAAATACCTGTAGCCAAGCCCGGGCTCTGTTGGATCATCGTTGAGCAATTGAAAGTATCGAAGAATAACAAGTCTCGCTGGGTTGCGGTGACGAAGCTTCCATTACACGTTACCGCAGCCTAAGCCCGCTCTTTCTTCCATCGAGCCTCTGCCGCTTGCCGGGCGCTCTCTCGCCGCTCCTCGGGGGTCAACTTCTCCGCCCGCGCCTTGCCGCCTTTCAATCCACCCTTGCGACCTGCCGCCGCCTTGGGCGGGAGAGGCTCCGGCGCTGGTCGGGAGGTTCAGGTGGGCCGCTTCCTGGCCCACCCGGACGGCGATTTGCGTGAAGTCGAGCTTGGCTTTCCTGCTCATCTCGGTCAGTATCTCACAGGCGCAGTAGAGAGGACGGGGGTGGGGTTCCCGACAGGTTCGGCACCCTCGCCGCGATACCAGAGGCGCGCCAGCTCAGCGGCAAGCGCCTGAGTCTGCCGGTAGGTCCGGAGTGTTGCCAGGACGCGCTGGGACGCCGAAGGCTACGGCGTGATGCTCGACGACGGCGGAATCGTCGGCCACTTCGAGCTGTTCGACGAGGGGCTGCTCGACGCCTTGAACGTCACCGTGGGCCTGGTGCGGTCGCCGCAGTCCCTGGCGTACCTGCTGGAGGCGGCCGGTCCGGTGGCGCTGGAGCGGTGCGGCGCCATTCTGGCAGCGTGGCGCTAGCGAACGGCGCCGGAGCCACGTACTCCGGGCCCAGAACACGGTGTTCCGGACCCAGAACGACGTCTCCCGGGGCCGGAACACGGCGCTCCCGGCCCCGAACACGGCGCTCCCGGTCGGGAGCACGGTGTTCCGGAGGCAAAACACGGTATTCCGGGCCCCGAACACGGCGCTCGCGACTCGGAACACGATGTTCCGGGTCCGGAGGACGGTGTTCCGGAGGCCGTGCTCCGTGTTCCCGAGGCGGTGGACGGAGCAACGGCTCCGTTGCGCATCCACGCGGAGGGCGACGCCCGACCCCGCAGGTCTTCAGGGTTGCGTCTCGATCCCGGTGACGGTAATATACGGAAGTTTCAATTTGTTCGCAGTCCATTCGGCCGGCCGCTCCTGGGCGGCCAAGCCCGCTCGTCGCCGGGAGGTGGATCCGATGAGGAAACCGCTCGCCACCTGTCTAGCGCTCGCCTTGCTGGGGAGCAGCGGCGCCGCGTTCGCCGGCACGGTGTACATTCCGGTGCCCGATCCCGTCGGCAGCGCGGGGAGCTCGCACGCGATGCAGGTCTGGATCTCCAATACCGGCACCGCGCAGCGGCCTTACACGGCCACCCTGCTGCCGGCGGAGAGCGACGGTCTGCAACGCCCCGCAAGCACCGCCGGGACGCCGGTTGCGCCGGGTCGCACCACCCTGCTCGGAGGCATCGGCGTGAGCGGCAAGGTGGGGCTGCTCGAGATCGACTCCAGCAGCCAGATGTCCATCCAGGCGCGGCTGGTGAACACCTCGTCCGGCGGTCAGGTCTCGATCAGCACGGTGCCGGTGATCTCCTCGGACGACCTCTTCGCAGCCGGTAAGACGGCGATCCTCGACGGCCTCGGACGCGACGCCGTCCGCGGCGACATCTCGAGCCTCGGCATCGTCAATCTCGCCAAGCAGGCCTCCCAGTGCGAGGTCAAGGCTTTCCGCGCCGGCGGCTCGCAGATCGGCTCCACGGTCGCCCTCGCCTTCAAGGCGCTGTCGCTGCGCTACTTCAGCGACGCCCTCGGCCTGCTCGGCGAGCAGAGCCTGGCGGACGCGCGCTTCCAGATCACCTGCAACCAGCCGTTCTACGCTTACGCGACGATCCTGCTGCGCGGCAGCTCGCAACTCGTCTTCGTCGACCCCTCGGCCACCGGCGCTTCGACGCTCACCGGCCCGGGCGGCGGCGGCAGCGAGCCGCCGCCTCCGGCGACAGGTTCCGTCATCTACACGATCCCGGGCCTGTTCCACACCGCGACGGCGCAGAAGCCGAAGGAGCAGCGCTCGATCAACCTGGAACGCGACCTGTCGCTGCGGCGAATGGTGATCGAAATGGATTTCATCCCGGGCCCCTGGAACCGGGACAAGGTGCCGGGAAACCACGGCCTCATCTGGCTCTATCGCGAGCGTTTCCGCGGCAACACCATTGCCAACGTCAATGCCTTCAGCCCGCCCAAGATGACGCTCAAGGCGGCCCAGAACATCAACCTGCCGCCGCTGGCGAGCACCCAGAACGAGGGGGGCATCCCCTGGGAGGAAGGCCGGCGCTATCATGTGAAGTACACCTATGACGCCGAGCACGATCAGGTTCTCGTCGTCCTCTCTTCCGGGACGACGACCCTCAAGTCGTTCTCCTATCCGGCGACGGCCCCGAACCACGTGCTGGACGTGCCCGCGCGCGGCCTGACGGTGGACTTCGGGCACTACGCGAACCAGGAGGGGCCGGAGGTGGCCAGCTTCGGCTGGCGCTTCTTCGACTTCCGGATCGAGATGGTGCCGTATTAGGCCGCCCCGCAGCCCTGCTCAGCGCGGCGATCCGACGTAGGCGGAATCGGACCGCACCCAGAAGCCCGCCAGCTGCCGGTAGCCGCTCTCGGGCAGGAGTTTCAGGATCTTGCCTTTGCCGCGGCGCACGCCCCAGATTTGAAAGAAGGCGTCCGGCCGCTGCTCGCGCAGCAGCCGCTCCTCGCTCCACTTGACATGCCCGGGCCGAAAGGCCTGAAAGTTGTCTTCGCTGAGCTCGACGACCGGGGGCATCCTCGCGATCACACGGTCGTTGTAGCCGAGGATGTCGATCATCCGATAGTCGGCGAAGTAGGCCGGGATGCCCGCCCAGGCGCTGGCGACGAGGGCTCGCGGGCGGACCAACCGCTGAAAGCCCTGGAGCCGTGCCACCTGCCGCTCGTGCCGATCGACGAGCGGCGGCCGATCGATGAGCACCATCTGCCGCCGGTACTGGCCGGCCTCGGCCGTGAGCCACAGACCGTTGACGAGCAGCAGGGCCACGGCCGTTGCGGCGGCCAAGGCGAAGCGCCCGGCCGGCGCGTCCGCGGTCTCCTGCCGCCGGCGGCGGCGGGCCGCGACCAGCTCGTTGAGCACGGCGTTGAAGAGCACGAAAAGCAGCGGCATGACGAAGGCGAGGAAGCGGTTCGCCCGGACGTCGAGCTCCTCCCAGGCATCACCGCCGACGTAGAGGTTGTAGGCGCAGTAGAGGCCGAAGACCGCTGCCGGCAAAGCGAGCCGGCGGTTGCGCCGCATCAGAGCCTCCGGCGCCGAGGGCCACCGGCAGGACGACGAGCAGATGTTCGGTGAGGAACTCGCTGAAGACCATGAGCCCGCGCAACAGCCGCACCGTGAGCGGCACTCCCGCGAGCTTCAGATAGTAGGTATTGGGCAGCAGATCGTGGAAGTAGATCCAGCGGAACAGGCCGTAGGCGAGGTTCACGCCGCAGAAAACCGTCAAACCCGCGAGCCAGCTCGGCCGGCCTGCCGGACGCAGCCCGCCCCGCCGGAGCAGGTAGAGCTGCACGGCGAGGACGAGCAACAGCATGTCCATCCGCAACATGACGGCGGCGGTGCACACCAGCCACAGCGGCAGGTGCCGGTCGCGGCCCCCATGAACGGCAGAGAGGGAGAGGTGGACGGCCACCACGGCGAGCAGCGCCTGGAGCCCGGTCTCCATTCCCATCAAGGACCAATAGGCCAGCGGGTAATAGAAGGCGGTGAGCACGGCCGCCGGCAGCCAGTGGGGGGCTTTCTCGTCGGAGAAGTGATCGAGCATCAGCCGGCGGACGGCGAGAATCGCGCCGGCGAGCGTCAGCAGCGAGAAGATCTGCACCAGCAGGCTGCGGTCCCGCAGCGCGACCGGCAGCGCGTTGACGGGGATCATCAGCAGGACCCACAGCGGATGGGTGAAACCCTCGACGGGCTCGCCCCACCGCGCATAGGTGAGCCCGTAGCCCTCCAGCAGGTTGCGGGCGTAGGTCATCGAGATCAACGCGTCGTCGAACAGACAGAACCAGCGCTGGCCTTCGATCAGGAACGACGTGCGATAGATGAACCATCCGCCCCAGGCGGCAAAGAGGAGCAGCAGGACGGCGAGCGGAAACGCCCCCCGGTGGGTCCCGGCCGTTTTCATGTCTCGTTCAACCGGCGGCGATTCTGTCATGTTTTCTGAAGCTCGGCCTGAGCCGCCTGGCTACGGGAGATTGCGGGAGAAAAAGGTCCGGAAAGGCTTCCAATAGCGTCCCACCAGGACTGCCGTCGCCAGCACGGCGGCGACGAGGGAAGCGGCAAAGCGCGCCCACGAGCCGGCGGGAGCCAGCCAGGCGGCCAGGCCGAAGAACGGCAGCGGGATCAGATAGAGCTGTGCCAGGTCCGCCAGCAAGCCCCGGGAGCGCGGGCCGAAAACCCGCGCCACCTCCCAGGCCATGACCAGGTTGCCGACCAGCAAATAGTTCGCCGCTCCCATTCCCGGCGCTCCCCAGAGTTGGGTGAACCAGATGCCGAAGCCGACGAGCGAGACGAGGTTGAGCGCTTCGATGGCCAGCCAGGAACGGTCGCGGTGGTGCGCCTTGAGCATCTCGCCGCCGAGCATGGTGAACTGATCGAAGAATGGGATGAACGAGAGCACCCGCAGGATGGGCGCCGCCGCCAGCCACTTCTCGCCGAACAGGATGAGGATCGTCCTCTCGGCGTTGAAGAACAGAAAGTAGCTCGCCACCACCTGGCAACCCAGGAGCTGGACCGTACCCAATCGGAAGAACTCGACGAAGCGAATCCGGTTCCGCAGATACTGCACCAGGGTGGGAAAGAACGCTCGCGGGTAGACGATCGTGGCGACCAGGAAGGCGATGCCGTAAGCCCGCGCATAGAGCCCCACGGTCTCCGCGTCACGAAACCAGCCGATGATGTAGATGTCGATGTAGGTGACGAGCTGCAAGGTCATCCAGATCAGGAAGAGAAGGAAGCTGCGGCGGACGAGGTCGGGCACCAGCTCCGGCTCGACTTTCAAAGGTACCTTTTTCCAGGCCTTGAGCCAGGAGTAGCCGGCGAGCAGCGCGGCGCCGGCGAGGTCGCCGACGACGAAGCTCCAGTACCCCCATCCCAGCCAGGCGAGCCCCACCGAGACGGCGGCGATGACGACGCCGCGCCAGATTTCCGGCGCTACGAGATTGCCGATGGTCAATTCCCGTTCGAAGAAGGCCTTGGGCACCACCGCCAGGCCGTCCAGCAGCACCCAGACGGCGAACACCCGCAGCACCAGCGGCAAGTCGGCATCGAAGCGGCCGAAAACCGGCGCCACCCCGATCAGGAGCAGGGTGACGAGCGCGCCGAGCGCCGCGGTGAAGGCGAGGACCGTGCCATAGGGCCGGCGCGGATCGCGCACCAGGTGATACGGCAGTCCGAGGTCGCGTATGGCCGAAGCGACGGTGACGATGCGCAGCGCCAGCTCGTAGACGCCGTGCCCCTCGGGAAGGATGAGCCGGGCGAGCGCCAGCTTGGCGCCGAAGCTGATGCCGAGCCGGGCGAGCTGAATGGCGTAGGACGCCATCGTCGAGCGCAGGACGCGCTGCTCGGTAGTCCCCACGCCGTCGAGCGGCGGGGGTAGGGGGAGATCGTTCACAGGAGGTTCGCCCACCGCGCCCATTGCTCCGTCAGGTCCATGCCGGCCGCGAAGCTGAACGCCGGCTCGTAGCCCAGGAGCCGCTTCGCCTTGTCGATGCGGGCTCGCGTCCTGGCACGAAAAAAATCGATCAATTCAGGCGTCAGGGGATGAACGGGCAGCTCCCGGCCGGGCATGGATGGGCGCCCGCCGCCGCCGAGGCGCGCCTTGATCCGCTGCTGCCAGCTCTCCGGCAACACGGTGCTGGCCGTCTCGCGCAGCCAGAGGACCTCGCGGGTGCGCTCGATCCGCTCGCGGATGCGCTGCTCCTGCTTGAGGATGCGGAACGCCTCGCCGAGGGCGCGGGGCCGCCGCCGCCGCGAGCGGCGCCAGAAGGCGAGCGCCTCGGCCGCCGTCATCTCCACCGTCCGGCGCTCGCCGCCCAGCATCCGCTCGAAGCGACCGAACATCTCCTTCCAGGTCACCGGCTCCTCGCCGGAGATCAGAAACGCCTCCCCTACCGCGCCCTCCTTCACCGCCGCGAGGAGCATGGCGCTCACCAGGTCGTCCACGTAGACGGCGTTGGCGAGGCCCCGGCCGCCGTCGACGAGGATCTGCCGGCCGGTCCTGAGCGTCCTCAAGACGGCTTCGGTCCACACCCCGCCGTACGGGCCGTAGACCGCCGTCGGCTGCAGAACGGCGACAGGCAGGCCCGAGGCGAGAGCGATGCGCTCGGCTGCGAGCTTGCTGTCCGAGTAAGGGTTGCCGAAGCGCCGCCGGGGAGCTGTCTCGTCGAGATCGCCATCCGCCGTCCGGCCGTAGACCATGAGGGTGCTGAGGTAGACGATCCGCGCCACCCCCGCGGCGCGCGCCGCCGCCAGCACCTGCCGCGTGCCTTCGACGTTCACCCATGCCCGGTGCTTCTGGCTGCCGGAGGTGCCGTAAGCGCAGTGGAACACCACCTCGCAGCCCTGAATGGCTTCCTTGAGGTCGGAAGGGTTGGTGACGTCGCCATGCAGCACCCTCAGCGGGAATCGCGCGAGGCGTCCGGCGCCGGCGAGATTCCGCACCAGGGCCCGCACCTCCGCCCCGTGCTCCAGGACCAGACGCTCGACCAGCCGGCCGCCGATGAAGCCCGTGGCGCCGGTCACCAGAACCTTGCGGCCGGCGAGCGCCCCGCTGATCGCCGCGAGGCTCACGTTGCGCCCTGCCCCGAGACGGGACCAATCGCGGGGTCAATCGCGGGGTCAATCGCGGAGACCGCCGACCAGGGCAGCTCCAGCAACTGCCGCCGGGCGTAGCAGGCCTCGATCAGCTCGAGCGACCGCCTCCCCTCGCTGCCGGGGACGAACGGCTCGCGCCGCTCGCGGACGGCCGCCGCGAAATCGTCGAGCTGGCGCACGAAGGAACCCGTGAAATCGAGCCCGGGGACGTCCTCGCGGCGGGCGCGGCCGGAGAGATGAACCGTGCGGTCGTCGATGAGCAGGCGAATCTCGGGGTCCGGCTCCCAGATGCCGACCTCGAGCGTGGCCCGCGTTCCTTCAAACACGCAGGTGTTCCGGAGGTTGCGGGTACGGCTGATCTCGACGTCGCCGGCGGTGCCGGACCGCATCGTCAGGCGCATCCGGCAATCGGATTCGATGCCTCCCATGGCGTCGTCCCAGTACTCGACCTCGGCCCAATCTCCCAGCCACCAGAGCAGCAGGTCCAGAACATGGGCGCCGTAATCGGCGAGCACGCCGCCGCCGGCCGTCTCCTTCTTCAGGAAGAAGTCGGTGGCGAACGGCCAGCGGGGGATCACCCCCTGGCGCATCTCGAAATGGCGGATTTCACCGAGCAGGCCGTCCCGGAGCAGATTGCGGACGAGCCGGGAGGAGTCGAAGAAGCGGAACTCGTGACCCACGGCCAGCACGGCCCGGGCGTCTCCGGCGGCGGCGATCATCTCGTCGCACTCGCGGACGTTCATCGCCATCGGCTTCTCGACCAGCACGTGGACGCCGCGCCGCAGCAGGTCGATGGCAACCGGCGCATGCAGGTGGTTCGGCAAGGCCACGATGGCGGCGTCGACGCGTCCCGGCAGGCCGCTGACGTCGGTCGCGACCTCGGGCACGCCGAAGCGCTCCGCCAGCTTCCTGGCGCGCCCCGCGTCCACGTCCACCAGCACGACCGCCTCCACCGGGTCACAGAGGGCGATGGCGGGCAGATGGTGCAGGCTGGCGATGGCGCCGCACCCCACCACGGCGAGGCGGACCTTGGGTTCCTGCGCTTCCTTCATTTCGGCGGCGGATGTTAGCAGAGGCCCCTCAGACGGGATCGGAGTCGAGCCGCGCGTGCTCCCGCATCGCCGCCGCGAGCTCGCCGGGCGACCCGATGTCGCGGTAAGAGCCCTCGGGGAATTCGACGCCCTCGACGTGGAGGCCGGAGTCGACCGCCCCCTGCACGACGGCGCCGATCTGAAGCTCGCTCTCCTCCGGCGGAGCCTTCCCCACCGCCGCATGGAGAAACCCGGTGAAGGCAGGGCCCCAGACGGCGATCAGCCAGTTGAAGCGGAGCGACGTGCTCCGCGGCCGCACTTCGACGCGGACGACCCGGCCGTCCGGCGTCAGCTCGACCATATCGGTCGTCCGGAACCGCTCCGCCGGAAAGAGCCCGAGAACCAGATCGGCTCCCGTCGCCGCCTGCCGTTCACCGAGCCGGGCGTAGGCGTCCAACGGCTCGAAGATCACATCGGGAAAGCCGAGCGCGACGAGCGAGCCCTCGACGAACGGGTACGCGCGGTCGAGCGTCTCCGGGACGCTCCTCGATCCCGAAATGGCGATATAGGAGAGGTCCACGTCCGCGATCTCCCCGTTGCCGAAGTAGCGCGGGATGTCCTGCTTCGATTCGTCGAGGACCATGAAGATCCGTCGGATCCCGCCCACCCGGAACCGCTCCAGCAGGTAGTGCGCCGCAACCTTGATGACCGGTCCCCGCTCGGTATTCCGGAAGCCGATGGGGAGCAGCTCCTTGCTGCACGGCAGGGGACCGAGCCGCACGGCCCGGCCGGCGGCGGGGATGAGGCCGATGAGGGGGAGAAACGAGGGATTCACCAGATGACTTGAACCGGATACTCGCGAAAAGCTGGATCCCGGCTGAGGATGGGCATGCCTTCCGACATAGCTTGCGCGATCAGCAGCCGATCAAAGGGATCTCTGTGATGAAAGGGAAGGTTCGTCAGGACCGGCAGATGTTTGAGATCAATTGGCAGAAGCCCGATCTCATTGCTCAAGAGCTGCCGGGGGATCAACTCCTCAAAGGGCTGCTTCAGATCAAGCTTGCCCAAGCTCTCCTTGATAGCGATTTCCCAAAGGCTCGCAATGCTCAGAAGGATCTCGTTTTCGATATCTCCGAGTATGCCATGCGCCTGTTCACCCAGCCGCTCGTCGCCATCTATGAACCACAAGAAGGCGTGAGTATCCAGCAGAAACCTCACTCCATATACTCGCGGAAGTCCTCGAGTGGCTCGTCAAAATCTTCCGCTATCTTGATGAGCCCCTTCGCACTCCCAAAAGTACGTTGCTTAGGCCGTTCCGGCTGCCGCTCCCAAGGCTTGTCCTTGATCTCGATGACCACGCGCTGGTGGTCCTTCAGGCCAGGATCTTCCAGGGGCTTAAACACGCCGTCTTCGTAAACCGCTTCGAGAGTACGCGTCATAGAAGCCACTCCTTATCCCAGATAAGGTTACCACGAGGGAGTGTAAGATTCCGCCCTATGGCCGAACCCGCCGTTCCGGTGTCGCCGCCCTACGCCCACCTCACCCGCAAAGAGGCCGACATGGCCTTCAAGCGGCGGGCGTGGACCCTCTTCGAATGGCTGGGTCCGACGGACGGGCAGACCCTCCTCGACTGCGGCTGCGGACGCGGGTTCTATCTCAAGATGCTCCGCCATCTGGGGACCGCCCGGCTGTTCGGGATCGACCTCGAGCTCCCCTATCTGCGCAAGGCGCGGCGCAACACGGCCCACCTGCCGGCCGTCCTGGTCACCAACGCCTCGATCTACGAGTTGCCCTTCCCCGACGAGACCTTCGACGCGGTGATCCTCTCGGAGATCCTGGAGCATGTGGATCGCGATGTGGACGCCCTCGCAGAAGTCCGCCGCGTGCTCAAGCCGGGAGGGCTCGCGCTGATCACCGTTCCGCACGCCAACTACCCTTTCTGGTGGGATCCGATCAACAAGACGCTGGAGACTCTCTTCGGAACCCACATCGGCCGCGGACCGCTCGCCGGGATCTGGGCGTTCCATGTCCGCCTCTACACACCGGAGCAGCTTCGGGAAGCGGTGCTCGGGGCAGGGTTTCAGATTGAGGAAGAACGCTCGTTCACGCACCACTGCTTTCCCTTCGTCCACAACCTGGTCTATGGGCTGGGCAAACCCGTCCTCGAGTCTGGACTCTTCGGGCAGAGTCTCGCCGACGTGGCGGATCGCGGGAGCTTCGACAGGGACGGTGGCAGCCCGCTCCACCCTGTCAACCTGGGGTTGAAGGTGCTGAACTGGATCGACCGAAAAAACGGAATGAACGAGCCGCCAGGGCAGTCAACGGTCAATCTCTGCCTAAAGGCGCGGAAGGCATAGCCAACCAATTCTCGGTTGGAATCTCGGGAAGGGCCCGAAATCTCGATCGGACGTGAGGACCTTGATCTTCATCTGGCGCGCAAGAGCGGCCACCATTGTGTCGACCTGAGACAGAATTCGGCCTCCGCGTCGCAGCTTCTGGTGAATCTCTCCGTAAAGGCGTGCCGTCTCGAAGTCGATCTGCCAGACGCTGACATGTCGGAGAAGCCGTTTCAGGTTTTCTCGGTAGATGTCTGGACGACTGACCTGCTGAATTCCCACCTCCAGCTCACAGAGCACCGGCACACAGATTCCGAACCTCACACCCGTGAGCCTTCCTTTTTCGAGCCTTTGCCGGACGGGGGAATCCCGCGTTACTGCTTGTCCGAGATGATTGGTGTCGAGAATATAGCCCTTCAAGGAAGCCCCATCTCCCGCCTCGCCCGCTCTTTGGATTCCCTCTTGTGCTCCTTGAGAGCCGCCAAGAACCGCTGGTGTTCCTCGTCGGGAATCTGTGCCGCGGCCTCTTCGATTTCCCGGGACCAAGCCTCGATCTCCCGAGGATCGGCCGAGGGTTGTGCCTCTTCTATGATGAGCTCTTGCCCCTCCAACCAGGATTCAGGAAGCTCGTCCTTAGGCTGAATCTTGCCCGCTTCTAGAACAGCTCGAACCATGCTTCACCTCCACCTGGAGTGGTTCAGCTCGCGCTCAATATTCTACGCCAGTGTCCGCAGGTTGCCAATTTGTTGCTGTGGAGATGCTCAGACGACTGCTGATCCTTCAAGTCGCGATTCAGGTGATCACCTCTGTCTCTTCAATGTCCTCGTCGGAGGGCCCAGAGTAAACTTCTTGCCACGCTGCCATTTCGGTAACCGCCCGCTTTTCCTGCACGCTCAGCAGCCGGGCATATCTTCGAAACAGCTCCTCGTACCGCGAAGCCGACTCCTCCACCGAAAAATGCCGCTCGATCTCCGCGGCGGGCCGGACGAAACGGTCGCGGTCGCGAAGCACCTCGACGATCGCTTCACCCAGGGCCTGCCAGTCATTGCGCGGCACGATCTTCCCCATGCCGGTGAGCTGCACGGGGATCCGCCCTCCCGGAATGTCCGTCATCACCACCGGCTTGCCGCAGAGCATGGCCTCCACCTGCACCAGGCCGAAGCACTCGGTGTCGCTGGGGAGGGCCAGCAGGTCGCAGGCGGCATAGAAGTCCGCCATCTCCTGCGCCGAGGGAACGATTCCCAGGAAGACGAGCTGATCCCGATACCGCTCCACGAGCGGCTCGTGCCGGGGCCAGTAGGACTCGTAGGGGATCTGGTGCTGGCCGGCGAAGACGATCCGGGTGTCCGGAAAGGCGCGGTTCACCACCTCCAGGGAGCGGATGAGCAGGTCCGGCCGCTTCTCCTCGACGAAGCGGCCGGCGAAGCCGATGATCGGTCCACCGGCCGGCGACCACGCGCGGCGCAGCTCCCGAGCTCGCTCCAGGTTGGGCTTCGGCACGTCGATGAACGGCGGGATGGCCGTCACCTTGTGCAGGTAGGGCTTGAGGTAGTAGGAGTGGCGGGCGTAGTCCAGGGAATAGGCGACGAGCGCCGGCGCCGCGTTCGCCAGGAGGCGGTAGAAGGCGAACATGAGGGCCGTGATGAAGCGGTTGAGCGCTCCCGCGGGCAGCAGCAGGTCGCCATGATGGGTGACGACGACCCGCCGGCCCCTCAGCCTCGCGGCCAGCCTGACGAGGGCGGTCTCGAGCATCGGCGTGTGAACGCTCACGACGTCGTGCTGCCGCAGCAGGCGAAAGAGCGCCCGCGGATAGCCGGGCATCACCATACCGCGGCTGAGGGCGAACGGCAGCGGCCAGAGGCGCACGACGCGGACGCCGTTTTCGATCGCCTCGCCCAGCGGCGTGTCGCGCGAATGCCGGGCGCAGAGCACCGTGACCTGATGCCCGCGGGCCGCCAGCCGTTCGGCCAGTTGCTGCACGTAGATCGTCAAGCCCGTGCGGTGCGGCAGGTAATAGAGCAGACAGATCAGGATCTTCAGCTTGCCGTCCCGATCGCTCTGCAGGTGGAGAGAATGACGCATGAGGGACGGCCGCCGGAGGAAGGGAGGCATGCTACCATCCGCTTGAATCTTCCGGCAACCGCGGGTAGTCACGGAAATTGCGCGTTGCCTCCCTCCGCGCCAGGTCATACCATCCGCATTCCTGCCGATCCGAGCGCCTCGAGGCCATGGTCCAACCCGACTCTCCTGCCGAATCTAAACGCTGGATCGGGATCGCCCTGGTGGCGCTGCTGCTCGTCAGCCTGGCCCTGCGGGCGTGGGACGCCAGCCAGGGGCTGAACTCCGGCCGCTACTTCGACGAGCGTTTCGCGCTGAAGAACGTCTCGGGGCTGTTGAAGCACGGCGATTTCCGGCCGCGGAACGCCTTCTATCTCAGCCTGTCCTATCTGCCGCAGGCGGCGGTGCTGGCCGCCAGCCACTCGCTCTACCGTGTCACCCGCTATCAGCCGTTCTCGATCTACGGCAAGACCAACGACGGCTACTCCCCGACCGCCTACTGGCTCTGCCGGATGATCAACGTCCTCTACGGCCTGCTGAGCCTCTGGCTGCTGTTCCTGATCGGCCGGCGGCTCGACTCGCCCGAGGTGGGCCTGCTCGCGGCGGCGATTCTGGCGGCCTTTCCCCGCCACCTCCTGAGCTCGGTCGAGTTCAAGCCGGACATTCTGGTCATCCTCCTCGTGACGCTGACCTTCTACTGGACGCTGAGCGCCGCGTTCCGGCCGGGGCTGGCCCGTTTTCTCCGCGCGGGGTTCGGGGTCGGGCTCGCCGTATCGGCGAAGTACACGGGGATCGCCGCGGCGCTGCCGATCACGGCCGCCGTGCTGGCCAACGGCAGGCGCGACCGGCGGCAGTGGGTCTGGCTGGTCCTGGCTGGTTTGACCTCGCTCGCCACCTTCGTCGCCTTGAATCCCTACCTCGGCGTCGTCTTCCGCTTCATCCCCTGGCTGGTCCGCGGCTACGCCGCCAAAGGAGTCGAGGAGAAGAGCAACCACTGGGTGGTTTTCGCGCGCCAGATCGAGTTCCTGGTCGAGCACCACGGCCCGGTGGTGGCGGCGTTCCTGGCCGCCGGCGTCGCCGGGATGCTGTGGCGGATCTTCCGGCCGGCTGCGCAGGGCTCCGCGCTGCCGCGGCTCGGCTGGAGCCTGGTGCTCAGCGTGCTGCTGGGCTACTCCGCCCTTCACTGCCTGGGCATGACTCTATTCCGTGGACAGAACTATCTGCCGGTGGTGCCCTTCTCCTCGCTCACCGCGGCCTGGGCCATGGTCGGCTGTTGGCGAGCGCTGGCGCGCCGCTTCCCAGGCCTGGCTTGGCGGCCGGTCGGAACCCTCATCTGGCTCGGCGCCGTCGCCACGCTCGTCGCTCAACAGGGGAAGATCGTCTACACCCGCGTCGTGCCTACCACCTTCGAGGTGGCGAACAGCGCCTTGCTGGCTCAGACGGAGCGCCTCGGCCTGCGCCACATCGTCTACGAGGAGGATCTGGGCGTCTTTCAGACCGGCGGCAAACCGCGCCGGCCGCTGGTGAGCAAGGTGCAGCGCCTGCCGGCCCTCGGCCCGACTTTTCTGGATCGGACGGACGTGGAAATCTTCCCCGGCAGCCGGTTCAGCGGGCCGGCGGCGGCGTTTTACCGGCAGCGTGTCGCCCGCCTCCCGAAAACCCAGGTGGACCTCGTCGAGAGCCATCCCTTCCGCAGCCGCGGCGGATCGGTTCTGGTGCTGCGCCATCTCTGGACGTTGGACGGTGCCCCATGGCTGCTCCGCGTGCGGCGGCCTGCGGGGATGCCGTATCTGGTCGGACGGCTTCCCGAAGGCGTCCTAGGGCCTGGGGACACGATCTCGTTCGTGCTCTGGGTTCCCAAGGAATCCGTGGACCGCAAGCTGGTGGAGCTGCGCCTCGACCCGGGAGACCGCCCGCTGCCGCTGGCGGGCACGGGCCGGCGGCTGAATCAGTATTTCCGCATGACTCCGCGCCTCCAGCTCACCGGACAGGAAGTGCGAGTGCGTATCCCGTCGACGCCGGAGGATCGCCCCAGGAGCTTCGGCCTGGAAATCTACCGGTGGCGTTCCTGAAGTGCCTCGAGGGGTAGTGGTTCAGTTTGCTCGTGGACTACCCAGGTCCTGCCCTCCGAAGCCTCACCCCCCGGCCCCCTCTCCCTGACGGGAGAGGGGGAGGAACACGTCTGTCTTTCTTGCTGTTCTCCCCCTCTCCGGTTACGGAGAGGGGGCCGGGGGGTGAGGCTTCGGAGGGCGGGACCGTACGAAGTCCGCAGGCCAACTGAGCTACTGCCCGCGTCCTTTGCGTCCTTTGCGTCCTTGCTGTCCTTTTGTCCTTGGTTTCGCGGGCCCTCAACCCGCTCCTCCCACATAGCCCAGCGCCCGCAATTCCTCCAGCTCCTCCGGAGTCAGGATGGGCTGCTTGCCTACCGAGCGGCCCGCGGGCACCTCGGAGCCGTTGGCCGCCTTCCAGGCGTTCCTGAGCTGGCGGGCCATGCTCTGGATCCGGCCGGGCTCGTCGACCTTCTGCCTGCCGTTCGCGGTCCAGCGCCACAGGGTGAGCCGCGGCGGATCGTTCCGGCGGCCGGTGAGGGGGAGGACGTCCGCGAACTGCCGCTCCAGCCGGTCGAAGACGGCCTGGGCGGGCTCGGCGAGCGGCGGCACGGGCGTGCCGCCGAGCCCCTCGTAGCGGGCCCGGAAGTACGCCGGCTCCGGCGGAGCGAACCGGCTCTCCCACAGGAGCTGAAGATCGCCGCTGACCAGCGAGAATTCATTGACGCCGTTGCCCAGGTACAGCTCGGAGAGAGCCCCCTTCTCGAACCCCTGGAACAAGCTGGGCGCGGCTCCCGGTTCGGGCTTGCCGCCCGCCGCTTCGATCAGCGTCGGCCCCACCCGCACGTTGGCGGCCCGGCGGCCGGGCTCGAGGGCCAGCTTGCGCTGAAAGCCGGCCGGCAGCTTGATGACGAGCGGCACCTCGACGAGCACCTGCCCGAGGTTGCCCCCATGGGCGATCTGGCCGTGCTCGCCGAACTCTTCGCCGTGGTCCGAGGTGACCACGAGCAGCGTCTTGTCCCACTGGCCGCTCCGCCGCAGGGCGTCGAGCATGCGGCCGAGCAGATGATCGGCCCAGGCCGCGTTCAACGCGTACAGCGCCCGGAAGGCCCGTTCCTTCTCCGGCGGGAGATCCACCGCCGGGTCGTAGAAGGGCTCGAGCTCGAGAGGACGGACCTGCTGCGGCAGATCCGGAGGGATCTCGTCGAGCCGATCGAGCAGCGGCTCGCGGCGGACATAGGGCGCATGGGGAGGCAGGATATGGATCCAGACGAAGTCCGACCC
The DNA here is from genome assembly GCA_963778565.1 of Thermoanaerobaculaceae bacterium. Classification (GTDB taxonomy): domain Bacteria; phylum Acidobacteriota; class Thermoanaerobaculia; order Multivoradales; family UBA5704; genus DATARR01. The sequence goes on from CAVZUZ010000014.1 coordinate 283,642, forward strand.
GCCCTGAAGCTGCGCCAGGTATTTCTCGGCCCGCCGTCCTTCGCGCAGGTAGCGGAAGGTGTCGAAACCCTGGGCATACCCGTACTTGGCCTGCAGCCAGTGGTTGGAGCGGAAGGCCGCGGTGCGGTATCCGGCGGCCTTCAGGGCCTCCGGCAAGGTGACGAACCGCTCGTCGAGCACGGCGCGGTCGTTCGACCAGCTCCGCGCCCGCCAGGGCTGGAAGCCGGTGAAGATCGCGGACATGGAGGGCACGGTCCAGCTCGACGGCGAGACCCCCCGGCCGGCCCAGTCAGCCTCCCGGGCCAGCGCGCTCAGCACCGGCATGACCTTCGGAGGACCGCCGAGCGCACCCACCATGTCGGCCCGCAGAGCGTCGATGGTGATCAGCACGATCGGCCCGCGATGGACCGGCGGCGGATCTTCACCGCGGCAACCGAAGGCGACGGTCGAAAGGACGAGCAACAGCAGGCAGCGGTGCGTGGGTCGGCGATGCAAGACGGATGGGCTCCGGTGGTAGGATACCCCACGTGCGTGCATCATTCCTTCGCCCGCTCGGGGGAGTCCTATGCTTCCTCGTTTACGGAGCCACGGCCGTTTTCGCCCAAATGGAGCCGCTGCAGGCGTTCCACCGCGGCGAGGTTTTGGCGCTCGTTCCTCTGGGGGACTCGGCGCGCCTCGAGCTGCCCGGCGGCCGCATCCAGCAGGTCATCCTGCCGGAGCGGGCGACGGTCTCGTCCTTCGCGGCGCTCGACGGCGGCTGGATCGCCGCCGGCAGCTTTCCCGACGTTGCAACCGGCCGCAAACGCCTGTTCCTGTTGCAGGGTGACGACCAGGGAGGCACGCGGTCCCTGGCCGAGCCCTCCGGGCAGAAGGGTTCCATTCGCCGGCGGCCGGTGCTGCTGGTGGACGATGGTCGCCTCGCCGGCCTCGCCTGGCTCGAAGGCGACGGCGAGACTGGGCTCTCCGTGCGCTCCGCGGCCTGGACGGGCCGCCGCTGGCAGAACCCCCAGCAGGTTTCTCATCCGGGCCCGGGAAGCCAGATGGCGCTGTCCGGCGCGGTGCTGGACGACGGCTCGTGGCTCCTCGTCTGGAGCGCCTTCGACGGCACCGCCGACGAGATCGTCTGGAGCCGCCGCATCGGCGTCGGCTGGCTCCCCGTGCGCCGGGTGTCCGAACGCAACTTCGTGCCGGACATCGTACCGGCCGTGACCGCCACCGCCGGTGGCGGCGCGCTGCTCGCCTGGAGCCGCTACGACGGACATGCCTATCAACTGCGGATGGCCCGCCTCGACCGCGGCGAGTGGCGAGACGAGCAGGCCGCGGGTCCGTCCGGGTCGCTCTTCCCCGTCTTTCTCGGCGAGCGCGACCATCCACGCCTGCTCTACATGGATGCACACCCCCGCGGCTGGTCGGTCCTCGATCTGGAACCCTCGGGCCGGGTACGGGCCAAGGCCTCGGTCGGCCTGGACTCGGCTGCCCGCCCCCTCGTCGACCTCATCGGTAACGACGTGGTGCGCCTGCGCTTGCCCGGCGGCGAGCGGCGTCAGGCCACCGCACGGCTGGAAAAAGTGCCTTGAGCTCCCGCAAGCTCTCCTTCGCTCTGCTTCTCCTCCTGGCGGCAATTGCGGCGATGCCTTCGCTCGCCGCCGCGCAGACGGCGCCGCGCACGTATCTTGCCTTCGGCGACAGCATCACCGCCGGGATCGGGGACGATCCGAACCGGGCGGAAAAAGGCTATCCGCCGCGTCTGCAGACCCTGCTGCAACAGGTCGGCGTGAGCGCCACGGTCGTGAATGCGGGCAAGGGAGCGGAGCAGGCCCCCGCGGGCCTGGCGCGAATCGATGAAGTCCTCGCCCAGGGGTCGCCGGGCGACGTGCTCATCCTCATGGAAGGGACGAACGACATTTCACAGGAGATCTCGGTCGAGACCACCATCAACGCCCTCGAGGAAATGGCCCGCCGGGCCGAGGCCCTGGACATCGCAGTGATCCACGCCACCGTGATCCCTCGCTATCCGGAAGCCCGGCGGGATGCGGACAACACGCTCACCGACGAGCTCAACGGCCGCATCCGCAACGTCGCCGGCGTCCGCCAGCGGCGGCTGGGCGATCCCAATGAGATCTACCGGACCACGCCCAACCTCTTCGCCGGCTTCTACAGCACCATCAGGCCGGATCCGGTCGGACATCCCAACGCCGCAGGCTACGACATCCTGGCCAACCTATTCTTCAATTTGATCCGAGGGCTCGACAGAGTGCCGCCCGTCCCGGGCATCGTCAGGCCCGTCACCGGCTCCAGCAACGTGGCGCCCAGCGTCGCGATCGAGGTCGACTTCTGGGACTTCGGAGACGGGATCGACCTCGCGAACACGTTCCTGCTGGTCAACGGTCAGCAGGTCTCGGTGGTGCCGACCGGCGCGGCGCACCATGCGCACCTGAGCTATCAACCGTCGGCGCCGCTCAGCGGCACGGTCAGAGTCGGCCTGCGCTCGCGCGATCTCGCCGTGCCGGCCAACACCATCGACCGCGAGATCAGCCACTTCACCATTCGCGGCGCGGTCGGGCTGCAAGGCGACATGAACGAGGACCGCCGGGTGGATGGAACGGACCTGGTGCTCTTCGGCCGGCGCTTCGGCTCGCAGCTCGGCGACGTGAACTGGGACGAGGCTGCCGACTTCAATCTCGACGGCAGGGTGGATGGCCTGGATCTATCGGTGCTGGCGGCGAATTTCGGCCAGACCAGCTCCGGCTAGTTCACGTACCCCAGCGCCCGCAGCGCCCGCGCGGTCTCGGCGTCCCCTTCCTCCTCATCCCCCAGGGAACGCGCCTGCCGCATCCAGGCCACGAGCTCGCGCCGCAGCCGGCGGACTTCTTCCGGCTTGGCGGCGGCCAGGTTGCGGGTCTCCAGAGGATCCGCCGCCAGATCGTAGAGCTCGAGGCCCCCGGTGGCCCGCTTCTTGGCGCGGGAACGCTTGTCGCCGGAGTTGAACACCAGCTTCCAGGTTGAGTCCTGGACGCTGTGATAGAGGTTGGGCCTGCGGCCCGCTCCCGAAAAAGCTTCGCGAAAAGCGGCGGCCTCCCGCGGCCAGCCGTCCCGCAGCAGGGGCCAGAGGCTGTGTCCTTCGAGGCCGGGAACCTCCCGGTCCGACGCGATCAGATCGCGCAACGTGGGGTAGAGATCCACCAGCTCGACCGGCCGGTCCACGCGGCGGCCGGCCGGCAGCCCGTCCATCACGAAGAGGAGAGGCACGTGGGCGGTGGTGTTGTAGGGCAGCGGCCCGTGCTCGAACCAGGAATCGTGCTCCCCCAGGCTCTCGCCATGGTCGGCGGTGAAGATGACGAGGCTGTCCTCCAGCAGGCCGAGGGCGCGCATCTCGTTCAGCAGCTTCCGGATATAGACGTCGGCCACCAGCACGTTGGCGTCGTACTGCGAGACGTAGTACTTGAGGTCCATGCGGCCGTCGAGGGCGTAGCCCTTGGTGGCGCGGACCGGCACCCTGCGCTCTCCCTGGAAAAGAGCGTCGCCGACGAACGGGTTCGCGGAGTCCTGCGGCAGGATGTAGGGCGCGTGTGGATCGGAGTAATGAATCCAGGCGAAGAGCCGCTCCGCCTTCGCGTGCTTGCGGAGCAGCGGCACGGCGAGGTCGTTCACCCGGGGAGCGCTGGCCAGAGGCCGGAACAGCCTGGGGTTGTCCGGAAAGTCGCCGCCGCCCCAGGTTTCCGCGAAATCGTCGAAGCCGGTGTTCCAGTCGAAGTCGGCGGCGAGCACCGCGTTCGAGACCACGCCGAACGTCTCGTAGCCGTTCTCCTTGAAGAGCTCCGGAAGCGTCAAGTACGGCTCAGGGATGCGCAAGGCAGCCTTGTGGGTGAGCCCGGTCGTATGGGGATAGAGGCCGGTGAACATCGAGGCGAACGAGCTGCCGGTCTTCGGCCACTGGCAGACCGCGCGGTCGAAGGTCACCCCCGTACCCGCCAGCCGCTCCAGGTTCGGCGTGGTGGCCCGCGGATAGCCGTACAGGCTCATATGATCGGCGCGCAGGGTGTCGACGGTGATCAGGAAGACGCGGCGGGGCGGATGGAGGCCGGCGGCAGCCGGAGACGGACCGACTTTCTCCTCGCCGCCGCGGCAGGCGACGAGCGACAGAAGAGCGAGCCCAACGGCGCCTGGAACCAATCTCCTTCGGAGATTTGAGGATCGATACAGAATCAGGCTTTCTCCAGCTTATCTCTGTTTGAAGACTTCTTGAAAGCGGCCATCAAGTCACCATCCAGAGAGACCAGGTCCGCTCCAGTTTTCTCAGCAAGCCAAAGGTAAGAGGCATCATAAACTGTCAGGTTCTCATGGACTGCGAGCAGAAGAACCTCGGGAACTGAGACATCGGCCTCTTCGATCTCCATCTGCTCCAAGAGGGAATGTGCTTCGAGAAGCGCCTCTCGCTGCTCCGGATACTTCCGAAGCTTCTTCCAACAGATGTTGGCAACCTCGTACCGGAATAAGGTAGGAACAAGGAGCGAGTCGTCGCCTAGCTTTTCTGCAACGAGCTGAGCTTCGGGTTCGCCGAAGAGGAGAGCACCAAGGGCCGAAGCATCGACAACTTTAGCGGGCATTCCGGTCCTGGCGAACGAAGGAGGCCGACTCGGAAGGCGTCCTCAACCCCAAAGCCCGCACCCTTTCAAGGACTCCTCGAGGACTGAGAAGCTCTGCGTCGGAGGCGGCCCTTTCGAGGATCACCATGAGCTCTCCCTGGAGAGAGCGGCGAAACCGCTTGGCCCGTCGCTCCAACTTTGCCGCCAGCTCTTCAGGAACGTTCTCAACTGATACCGTGACGCCCATGAGATCCTCGCTTGTGAAGTACGCCCGTCAACCACGGCTCCTATTCTACGGCACCTTCCTGCCCCGCTGCACCTCCCTCTCCATCCCACGCCTCCTTGGCTGTCGCACGTCTCCGGCGAACGGCAGATGCTAACGCCGCACAGCCCGGGTATCAAAGGGGCCGTGTTCCCTCCCTTCAACGGCTCACGGACCGAGGGAACGCGACGTTCCCTCCTTTTCGCGGTTCAATCAGGGAGGGAACGTCCCTTTCCCTCCACCTCATGCGGCGGCGGAACGGGGAATGCCGCGTTCCCTCCAAGCCAGGTCTCGTCAAGCGAGGGAACGCTCCATTCCCCATCGTCCACCTCTCATTCGGCCGAGGGAATGCGACATTCCCTCCCTTCGCGGTCCTTGAATGGAGGGAACACGGCATTCCCTCCTTAGCGAGCCTCATTGGATCGGGGGAAGCAGCATTGCGCACGGGGAAAGCCACGTTCCCCCTCCCTACATCTCGTCAAATCGAGGGAACGGGGCGTTCCCCGCTTCCATGAGACGGCGGAGACGGGGAATGGAGCATTCCCTCGACGAGGAAGCCGACACTCGCATCCCTGCTGCGGACGAATGGCGCTCCGAGCGAGCGATGCTTTGTCGCGACCCGTCAGTCACTGTAGGGCCTGCTATATAGTTGTCCCGGAGGAGGTTTGCATGGTCAAGGACGTGAAGCTGCGGCAGGCAGGAAGATCGGTCAGTGCGACGCTCCCCAAAGACATGGCGGAGCGTCTGCATCTCACACCGGGTGATCGCGTGCTCGCCATCGAGACGAACGACGGCATCCTGCTCACTCCTTACGACCCGAACGTCGAAAGGGCGCTCGCGATCGCTTCGCGAGCGGCAAAAAAGTACCGAAGCGCCCTATCGGAGAGGCTTCCCGACGCTAACGCCCTACTCGAGGTGGTTCGCGAGGTGCGGCGATCGATCAAAGGTTCGGGGCCTGAAGGGCCGTCCGGCCCCGGTCGGCCGGAACCGCTGGAGACAAAGACAGCCTTTGACGACTATACAACCAGGATCGTCTCCGGAAGGCAGCAGGAATTTGAGCTCAAGGCAGAAGCCATGTCAGATCGTTTTCGCGTGGAGTGGAGCACGATTTTCAACCAAATCAAAGACGATCCCGATCAAGCCGAGAGAGCCGCCCGTGACTTGGTGCTCCGCCAAACGCATCGAATCGCCTTACCACTGGCTGTGGTACGCCTCGATGAAAAGAGCCTGTTTTCATCCATCAAATCCCTGATCGAGAATATTTATAACACGACTGAGGCCACTACGGGTTATCCCGCGATCATCGGAATTCCACATGTGCTTTCAGGATTCATCTACATGTCCTCCTCCGTGATGGCCTTGAAGGCAAGGAGCTGGCGCGCCCTGAAGTTCCTTTTATCGACCAAATTTCAATGGCGCTATCAATCCGACAAGCCGCTCTTCGACTACGGCTTCGATCACCCATATCTATTCCATTCTCATGCCTTTGACAGACGAGCCGATAAGATTCACGACTTCTTCCGAGAAGCACTCGTGGAGCAGCTCCAACCGGTGTTCGGATTCGATGAGGAGAAGCTGATCAACCGCTATATCCAGATGCAGTTTCTCATGTGCATCCGCGGCGCACAGCTTCTCGAGCAGGGGGAAGACATCGCGATGTACGCCGACTTCGGGCGGTTCTACGCTTGGAGAGCGGAAGAACTGCTTGAGCAGATGAAAGGTGACCCCGACTTGGCAGAAGGTGTATCTGCCGTCTTCGGGGAATCCCCCTCCCAGTTTCTCGATAGCCTATCCGGCAGGTTGAAGCTCATCCGTTCTGAGATGTGGCGCGGCGGTAACTACATCTGGCACTCGATCAAGGAATGGCCACCGGAGGAGCGGATGCGAAACCTTGCCTAGACAGGCACCTCAATCGACTGCCCACGATTAAACACATTCCGCGAGTCCACTCCTGCTACCGCAGCCGCACCACCACCACCGTCAAGTCATCCGCCTGTTCCTGGTCGCCTTTGAAATTCGCGAGGTCGCCCAGGATGGCGTCGCGCACCTCGCGGGCGGTGCGGCTGTCGGCGGCGCGGGCGACGGCCCGTTGCAGGCGTGCCACGCCGTACTCCTGCCGGTGGGAGTTGTGCGCCTCGACCAAGCCGTCGGTATAGAAGACGAGAAGGTCTCCAGCCTTCGCCGGCCGGCAAACCGTCTGATACTCGGCGTCGAGAAACGTGCCGAGGGGCGGCGCTCCCTTCCCGACCTCATCGAAACGGCCGGAGCGCGGGTCGTAGTGGAGCGCGGGAGGATGGCCGGCGCTCACCACCGACAGGGTATCTTCCGTCCGATCGAGCACGGCGAAGAGCAGAGTGACGTAGGTGCGCTTGTCCGTCGTCCGCCGCACCATGTGATTCAGCCGCTCTATGACCCTGAGGGGTGAGGTCAGATCCTCCTCCAGGAGATACAGGCAGCTACGCACCCCCGACAGCAGTAGACCGCTCGCCAGGCCGTGCCCGGCGACGTCGCCGATCACCAGGGTCATTCGCGAATCGCCCGCCGGGAAGAACTCGTAGTAGTCGCCGCCGACCTCCGTCGCCGGCAGCGAGGCCGCGGCTAGGTCCAGCCAGTCCACCTCCGGCGCCTTCTGGGGCAGCATGCTGAGCTGGATCTTGCGCGCGTAGTCGATCTCTTCGCGCATCCGCAGCCGCTCCCGCTGGCGAGAGTGCTCCCGCCGCCAGACGGCAAGGAATCGGCGCCGCTCGAGCTGGCTGAGACCCGCGGCGGCGGCCAGACAGATGGCGGTCGCGATGGAGACGGGGATCATCCCGGCCTGGTCCGCCGGCGCCGATTGCTGCGCTCCGATCCAGGCCAAGGGGAAGACCGCCGCCGCCCAATAGGAGCCGAGCAACAGGACGTGCTCTGCAAACCGCAGCCGGAAAACGAGCAGAAAGAAGACGAGGGGGATGAAAATCTCGGCCTCGCCACCCGCCTGGGCCGTGGCGAATTTCAGCACCAGGATCTGGAGGAGGAGGTAGATGAGCAGGATCTGGCGGAAGTTTCTGGCGAAGGGTTCGCGGCCACGAAAGACGATCACGGCGACACCGAGGAGGATGTCGGCGATGTAGATCACCACGCCAAAGGAATCGCCGGCATCGGCCGAAGTGCCGATCCCGATCAAGGAGAGCAGCATCACCAGGGCGACGAGCCAGCGGAAGACTCGGTAGTTCTTGGCGTCGAACTGGCGCTGCAGGGCCAAGGGCTCGGGCAGCAGCACGAGCTCGTCGAGGGTAGGGGCTTTCATGGAGGCGCATCCCGGACGCCTCCCATGCTATCGCGCCGGGGCTCGGAAGGATGCCCGGGCGATCCACAGGGGCGGTGAAACCTGGAAGGACCGTTTTGCGTACCACCTTCTACATTGTAGAGTCGTGCCGCCCGAAGAGACCTGCTCCATGCCGCCCGCCAGCCATCGTGCAACCGCCTCTCTGCCGCCGCTCCGCTTCGCTGCCATGGTGCTGCGTGCGCTGCTTCCCATCGCCGAGCGGGATGAGGTGCTCGGCGACCTGCGGGAGGAGTACGCGCGCCGGCGAGGCGCCGACGGACGAGTTGCCGCCGCCCTCTGGCTGTGGCGGCAGGTGCTGGGCTCCGGGCCGGCCCTCCTGCGGCGGAGCTGGTGGCGCGGCTGGACCGGCTTCGAGCCGGCGGCCAATCGACTGCTCCCTGGAGGAAGACGCCCGAGCGTCAGCAGACGCTGCGCACCCTGCTGGGCGAGTTGGAGCATCTCCCAGGCGTTCGTTCGGCAGCGCTCACCACCAAGCTGCCGCTGCGCGGCAGCGGGGACAGTTGGGGCATCACCGTCGAGGGGCGGCCGGACCTTCCCGACTCCACCACGTACTTCCGGCTCGTCTCCCGCGACTACTTCCGGACCCTCGGCATCGCGGTACGCCGGGGGCGCGGCTTTACCACTGCCGACCGAGCGGACAGCGAACGCGTGGTGGTGATCAACGAGGCGCTGGCGAAGAAGTATTTCCCGGGCGAGGAGCCGATCGGCAGGCGGCTGCAGATCGAAACCGGCCTGTGGGAGCGCATCGTGGGGGTGGTGGAAAACGTCGCCGAGGCGCGCCTCACCGACGGGCCGGAGCCGGCAAGGTACATGCTCGTCGACCAGGTTCCGTACGCGCCGGAGCTGCACACCCTGGTGCTGCACACGGAACGGCTGGCGGACGCGGCGGCGGTGCTGGAGGCGGCGCGCAGGACGGCGCAGCGCATCGCACCCGGCCTCGCCGTCCGGGAGGCGACGACGATGGAACGCGTCTTCGCCGCGGCGGTCGGACCGGCGCGGCAGATCATGACGCTGCTGGCGCTGCTGACCTCGCTCGCCCTGGTGCTCGGCGCCGTCGGAGTCTACGGAGTGATCGCCCACCACGTGAGCCGGCGCAGGCGCGACTACGGCATCCGCATGGCGCTGGGGCTGCCGCCGGCGCGCGTGCTGCGACAGGTGGTAGGCCACGGCGCCACGCTCATCAGCGCCGGCATCGTGGTAGGTATCGCAGCCTCGGTCGTGCTCGCGCGCTCGCTGGCCGCCCTGCTGTATGGCGTCCGCGCGGCGGACCCCATCGCGCTCATGGCGGCGACCCTGGCACTGCTGGCGGTGGGTGTGCTCGCCGCCTTCGTGCCGGCCTACCGCGCGAGCCGCGTGGATCCGGCGCGGGTCCTGTGCGAACAGTAACCTGGGAAGCTCAGGGAGAATGGCGATGAACGACAATGCCCCGCTCGGCACGTTCGAAGAGCAGGTGATGCTCGCGGTGCTCCGTACCGGCGACGAGGAGGCGTACGGCATGAGCGTGCGCCGCGAGCTCGAGCGCGTCACCGGCCGTGACGTCGCCATCGGCGCCGTTTACGCGACGCTCGACCGGCTCGAGGCAAAGGGGCTCGTCGCCTCCATCCGGTCGGGCTCCGGCGCCGCGTCGCGGCGCCTCTTCGCCGTCACGGCGCTCGGCGCGCGCGGCCTAGCCGAATCGCGGACGATGCGCGAGCGGCTGTGGGAGGGAGTGGACCTGCGTCCGCTGCTGTCCCTGCCGGGAGCGTAAACAGGTCCTCTCGATCGCGCTCGCGCCGAAGCTCAGGCCGCGGCCGGCTCGGGGAACGCGGGCGGCATCGGCGGCATCGGTGCAGCCGGCGCGGCCGGCACGAACCGCTCGCTGCCGAGCAGGAAGGCGGCCGTCCAGCGCCAGACCAGGGCCAGACCGTTCAGCAGGTTGAGCGACACGAACAGGGCGAGCACCCCGATGGCCCAGACGACCGCCGCGGCGGCCGGGGAATCCACCATCCATAGGATGGGCTCGGCGCCGTACTCGAGATCCCAACTGAAGTCCCCGAAGTACCACGCGACCGGAGCGAGCAGGAAGCCGGCCGTCGTCGCGAGCAGGGTCACGATGGCGATGAAGCTCACGATTCCCAAGGGAAATTTCAGCAGCAGGAACGCCATGCCCTTCCAGGTGACGGGATTCGACAGAAAGGCCCCGATCTGCTTCCAAAGGCTGGACGCGGGCTCGCTCCCAGGCGGCGGCAACATCGGCGGCACCTCGGCGCCGAGGACGTGGATGGCGAGCTGCCGTTCCAGCGCGGCGAGCCCCCAGCTTCCGGCGAAGACCAGAGCCAGGAGGGGGATACCAATCCAGACGATGACCAGCCCGAATCCGGTCGTCAGCCCCACGGCCAGGAAGATGAAGTACAGCAGTCCCATCGGGAACGCCAGCAGCAGGTACAGCAGGTTGGAATAGGTCCTCAGCCGGAACGGCGCCTTGAAGAAGTACACCACGGCATCGGCGGGCGTCATGAAATCCCTCGGTTTCGCGTCCATGTCAGGCCTCCTCGGACAGGACTACGGGGATCTGGCTGGACGGGTTTCAATCCAGCAGCACCTCCGCCGCCGGCTCGCGCAGGTTGTAATGGGAGCTCATCACCCGTCCATAGGCTCCGGCGTTGGCGATCAGCAGGACGTCCCCTTCCGCGGTAGGCGGCAGGCGTCTGGAGCGGCCGAAAATATCTCCCGCCTCACAGATAGGACCGACGACGTGGACGATCCAGGCGGCAGGCTCGTCGAGGCGCGAGAGGTTCACGATCGGGTGATAGGCGCCATAGAGCGGGGGCCGGATCAGCGAGTTCATGCCCGTCTCCAGCCCGACGAAGGTGACCTCGCCCTTGCGCTTGATCTGCGTCACCCGCGCCAGCAGCACGCCGGCCTGGGACACCAGGAACCGGCCGGGCTCCAGCCACAGCTCGAAGCGCGGATGGGTGGCCTTGAAGCGCCGCAGCAGCTCGCCCAGGGCTGCGAGGTCCAACGGGGTCTGCCCCGGCCGCTCCGCCACGCCGAGGCCGCCGCCGAGGTCGAGCACCCGCACCTCTGGAAACGCCTCGGCGGCCTCGGCGAGGAACATCGCCACCTCGCCCCAGGTTTCCGGCGAGCGCACACCGCTGCCGGCATGAGCGTGGAGCCCCACCACCCGCGCGCCGCAAGCCGCCAGCAGGGGCCGCAGCTCATCGATCTCCTCGGGAGCCAACCCGAACTTGGACTGAGCCCCCGCCGTTCGGACGTGGGCGTGGTGCCCTCTCCCCCGCCCCGGATCGAGGCGCAAAAAGATCTCGCGGCCTTCGAAGACCTCCGGCCACTCGCGCAACGGATGAAGGTTGTCGAGGGTCACCCGCGCGCCCAGCTCGAAGCCGCGGCGGTACTCTTCGCGAGGAGCGAAGTTGGGAGTGAACAGCAGCCGGGAGCCGTCGAGGTCGGGAAAGAGGGCCCGCACGTGCTCCAGCTCGGCCGCCGAGACGCATTCGAAGCCCAGGCCAGAGACTTCGAAGAGCCGTAGTACGTCCGGATGGCAGTTCGCCTTCAGCGAGTAAAAGACGTGATCCACCGCGTCGAGCGACCGCAACGCCGCCGCCGAGGACCGCAAGGTGCCGGTATCGTAGGCGTAGACCGGCCCTTGCGCGGCGGCGAGGTCCAGCAGCTCGGCCCGCCGGAGGCGCCACCACTCTTGGTGGGAGGAAGCTGGTTGGTGCCGCCGAGCCCGAGGACGACCCAGTCCCTACCCCTTCGCCGCGCGCACCGCCTCGGTCAGCGCCGGCAGCACCTCGTGGAGGTCGCCGACGATGCCGTAGTGGGCGACGTTGAAGATCGGCGCGCCGGGGTCCTTGTTGATCGCCACGATCACCGACGAGCCCTTCATGCCCACCAGGTGCTGGATGGCGCCGGAGATGCCGGCGGCGAGGTAGAGCTTGGGAGCCACCGTCTGGCCTGACGAGCCGATCTGGCGGTCGCGCGGAAGCCAGCCGTTGTCGATCACCGGCCGGCTGGCGCCGATCTCGGCCCCGAGCGCACGGGCGAGGTCCTGGACGGGCCCCATCTTGTCCGCGCCGCCGACGCCGCGGCCGACGGCCACGATGATCTCCGCCTTGGTGAGGTCGACCGTGTCGCCGCCCACCTCCTCGTAGCCGAGGATCTCGCGGTCCGGCTGGATCGCCGCGAGGTCCACCTCGAGCGGCCTGACCTCGGCCTCGCCGCGGACGGCGCCGTCGGCCGGGAAGGCGCCGGATTGGACGGAGACCAGCACCGTCCCCTCGCCTTTGACCCGCACCTTCGACTGCAGCTTGCCCCCCATGATCGGACGCGTCCAGACGAGCCCGGTGTCGCCGTCGCACCAGGCTCGAAACCGGTCACCTCCGGCAGCAGGCCGGCGCCGACCGCCTGGGCCAGCCGTGCCATGAAATCGACCGTTTGATAGGTATGGGGGAAGACCACGAAGTCGGGCGCTTTGGACCGGATGGCAGGCGCCAGCGCGCCGATGGTGGCGCCGGGAGTGTAGGCGCGCAGCGCGTCGTGATCCGCCACGTAGACGGCGGCCAGATCGAGCTTCGCCACGTCGGCCGCGGCGAGCCCGACGCCGGAGCCGAGCAGCACGGCCTCGGCCTTGCCGCCCAGAACGGCGGCCAGCTTCTGCGCCGCCGCCGCGGCCTCCCAGGAGATGCGCGGCAACTGACCCTCGCGGTGTTGCAGGACGACCCAAACGCGTTCCGCCATCAGAGCACCCTCGCTTCCTTGCGCAGCTTCTCGACCAGCGTCGCCGCCGCGGTCTTGGCATCCCCTTGCAGGATCTGGGCGCCCTTGCCCGACTCGGGAAAGCTGACCGAGACGATCTCCAGCCGCGAGCCCGCTTCTCCTACCTGCGACGCGTCGAGCCCCAGGTCGGCCGGCGTCACGGCGGCGATCTCCTTCTTCTTCGCCGCCATGATGCCCTTGAGGGAGGCGTAGCGCGGGTGGTTGAGGCCTGCCTGGATCTCCAGCACGGCCGGCAGCTGGACGCGTGAGACCTCGTTGACGCCGCTCTCCATCTCGCGCGTCACCTTGGCCGTGCGGTTGCCCTCCTCCAGCTCGACGCCCATCACCAGCCAGACGTGCGGCCAGCCCAGGTGGCCGGCGATCACCGAGCCGGTGCCGCCGTAGCCCACGTCGTCGGACTGCGAGCCGGTGAGCACCAGGCCGAAGGCGTCGCGGGCCAGCGCGGCCGCGAGCGCGCGGCCGGCGGCCAGGGCATCGCCGCCGCCGAACGCCGGGTCGGAAAGATGAACGGCCCGCGCCGCGCCCACGGCCAGCGCCTTGCGCAGGGCTTCCTTGACGCGCTCCGGCCCGAGGCTGAAGACGACCACCTCGCCGCCGGTCTTCTCGGCGATGCGCAGCCCCTCCTCCAGAGCGTACTCGTCGCTCTCGTTGATGATGAACGGCAGGTCTTCCTCGTCCAGCCAGCGCCCGTCGCGGCCGACGCGCAGCCGCGCTTCGGTGTTGGGCACCTGCTTGATGCAGACGGCGATCTTCATGCAGGGATTCTCCCGGGATTCCTCCTCATTGGGCCTCATTGGGCTCAGGCGCTCCGCCTCGCGTGCCGCTTCAAGCGACCCGCACCCTGTGGCCGCTGAGCAGCCGGCGCAGCAAGGGCGGGGCCGGGTTGAACGCCCACACCCGGTCGTCGAAACGCAGGGTGGGTACGACGCGGCGGCCGCCGCTCCGCTCCAGCACCAGGGCCTCGGCGCCGAGGTCGCGGTCGATGTCCACCTCGGCGAACCGCGTCTCGGCGTTCTCCAGCACCCGCTTCGTCTGCCGGCAGTCCGGGCACCAGGCGGAGCTGTAGACGACGAGCTCCCCGGTCTGAATTCCCTGGCCGGTTGCCAGCTTCACCGTCTCCTCGCCGGAAAGGCGCAGGCCGGCGATACGGAGCTTGCCGTCCGGCTCGGTGAGCAGGACGGCCGGCAGATCGGACTCCGGCGAGATGCCCAGCCGCGCCAGCTCGCCGGCCGCCTGCGGCTGTGCGGCGAGATCGACGCGATGACCGCAATCGGCGGGCGGCTCGCCGTGCCGCGTCGAATCGTAGTAGACGTGGCAGTCCAGAGCTTGGCTCATAGGGTGGGTCCCGGAACCCGCACCGCGGCGCCGTTGACGGCCACGGCGGCGGGGGTCGTGAGGAAGTGGATGACAGCGGCGACGTCCTCGGTCTTGGCCCATTTCTCGGGATCGGCGTCGGGCGACGCCGCGCGGTTCGCGGCGGTGTCCATGGTGCCGGGGAGCACCGCGTTGGCCCGGCCGCCGAACGGCGCCAGCTCCCGCGCCAGTGCTTCCACCATGCGCAGCACCCCGGCCTTGGCGGCGGCGTAGCCGCCGATCCCGGCCTCTCCCAGCAGCGCCGCCGGAGCGGAAACCGCCACGACGGCGCCGCCGCCCGCCCGCTCGAACCGCCGGGCGCACTCGCGGAATACGCGGAAGGTGGTCTCCAGGTTGAGCTTGACGAGATAGCTCCAGTCGGCGTCCGAGCAGTCGGCGAACCGCGCCCAACGGAAGCCGCCCACCAGGTGGACGACGGCCCGCGGCACGCCCGAGGCGCTCTCCACCTCGTCGAACAGCCGCTCGACCTCGGCGGTCTCGGCCAGATCCACCCGCCGGACCGACAGCGTCTCCGAGGGGGCGAGGGAGGTCAGTTCGGCGAGCGCCTCCTCGTTGAAGTCAACGGCGAGCACGCGGTCTCCGGCCGCCAGGAAGCGCTCCACCACGCTTCGCCCCAGGGCACCCGCGGCGCCGGTGATGAGGACTCGCCCGTTCATGCTCTCTCCAGGGTTGGGTACGGCCAGGCACAGCCTCCGCCATAGCCCTACAGATGCCGTTGCGGAGCGGGAGCGAGACTATCACGGGTGGTAGCCCGGCAGTCTAGAATCTTCCCCCTATGGCCTTCCGCCGTCTCTTTCCAGCCGAGCCAGCCGTTTCCCCCAGCGAGACCCGCTGGCAGAGGTGGCGCCGCAAGCGCCGCACCTATGTCCTGCGGTGGTTCGACCGCACCATCCTGTCCCTCTACCGCCTGATCTCCTGGCTCGACCGCAAGGCGCCCATCGAGAAGCGCTACTTCCGTGTCGCCATCTTCGGCTCGAGCCGCATCGAGCCCAAGGACGCCGCCTACACCCAGGTGCGCGAGCTCGCCCGGCAGCTCTCCTACATGGGATGCGACATCGTCACCGGCGGCGGTCCGGGGCTGATGCGGGCGGCCAACGAAGGGGCCCGGGCCGGCCGCTACCGTTACAAGACGCGCTCCTTCGGCCTCACCATCCTGCTGCCGCTGGAGGAACAGCCCAATCCGTTCCTCGACGAGGTGGCGCAGCACTCGACGTTCTTTTCGCGGCTCCACCAGTTCATCCGGCTCTCTCACGCCTACATCGTGATGGACGGAGGCATCGGAACGACGCTGGAGGCGATGATGGTCTGCCAGCTCCTCCAGGTGGGCATGCTGCGGAACCGGCCCCTCATCTTCGTCGGCCCCATGTGGCGGGGCCTGCGGAGCTGGATCGAGCGGGACATCGTCGAGCGCGGCCTGGCCTCGCCTCCCGACCTGCAGGTGGCCTTCTGGGTGGATACGATCGACGAGGCCGTCGCGGTCGTCACGCGCCATCTGGAAGACTTCCTGCAGCGCCACAAGGTGATCCTGCCCCCAGCCATCCAAGAACCCGTGGACCCCGGGCTGGAGGCGGCTCCGGCGGAGAGGGCGAAATAAAGCTCCGGCACGAGCTTTGCCGGCGCGGCGGGGCCATGGTACGTTGGCCCGGCGATGGGCGTATGAGGGTGACAAGGGAGAGCGCATGTTCACGACGGCCCTGATCCTCTTCCAGCTCGATGGTCCGCGGGGGCCGGGAGCGTGGGATTTCTTTCTGCGCGGCGGGCCGATGGGGAAGTTCATCCTCGGCGTGCTGATCGTCTTCTCCCTCGGCTCCTGGGCCATCATTCTCGGCAAGATGGTGCATTTCCGCCGCGCCGGCCTCCACAGCGAGCGCTTTCTCGAGGCCTTCCATCGCAGCCAGCGGTTCAGCGAGGTCAACGCCGTAGCCGGCAAGCTCGGCGCTTCGCCGCTGGTGGGGATCTTCCAGGCCGGCTACGCCGAGATCGACGGCCAGATCAAGAATGCTCCCGAGCCGGAGCGCCCGGGCGAGAAGCGGGCCTACCGCATCACCTCCCTGACGGCGCTGCAACGGACCCTGGCGCGGGCGATGAACGTCGAGCTGCAGTCGGTGACGCGCTGGCTGGGCTTCCTCGCCACCACCGCCTCGGCGACGCCCTTCATCGGTCTCTTCGGCACCGTGTGGGGCATCATGCAGGCGTTCAACGACATCGGCCTGCAGGGCTCGACGTCGATCGTGGCGGTGGCGCCCGGCATCGCCGAGGCTCTCATCAATACCGCGGCCGGGCTGGCCGCCGCCATTCCGGCGCTGATCGCCTACAACTACTACTCCCAGCACGCGCGGCGGCTGCGGGCGGGAATGGAGGACTTCACCCTCGAGTTCCTCAACCTGGCGGAGCGGAACTTTACCTAGCCCGGACCCGTCTCAATAAGGGGATGGCATGGCTTTCAGTCTCGGCAACGGCGGCGACGAAGACCCGGTCCTGGCGGACATCAACGTCACGCCCCTGGTGGACGTGATGCTGGTGCTGCTCATCATCTTCATGATCGCCGCGCCCATGCTGCACCAGGGCGTCGAGGTGGCCCTGCCGCGGGCGGACGCGCCGAACCTGCCACTGCGGGTGCAGGACCCGCTGGTGGTCTCCATCGACCGCGACGGCCGCATCTATCTGCGCGAGACGGTGGTGGAGACCGACGAGCTGGTGGCGCGGCTCAAAAGCCAGATCGCCGAGCGTGGCGACGACACGGTGTTCCTCAAGGGAGATCGCGACGTGCCCTACGGTAAAGTCATCGAGGTGCTCGACATCCTCCACCAGGGCGGCATCGTGCACGTGGGCATGGTGACCGACCGCGAGAGGCGGCGCGGCGCGTGAGCCTGGCGGTCGATCATGTGCTGGAAAGGCGGTCGCGGCCCGCCGGCCACCGGCCGGAGGCCGTCAGCCTGGCCGCCGCCGCTCTGCTCCACGCCGCCGCCGTCGCGCTCGTCGTGTTCCTGCCCCGGCTCGCCCCGCCACCGCCGCAGCTCTCGTTCGTGCCGGTGCAGATCATCCCCGCCCAGGCGCTGGGTGTCCGCCGGCCGGCGAGCCGTCCGAAACCCGAGAAGCCGGCACCGCCCGAGCCCGAGCCAGCGCCGGCGGAGCCCGAGCCTGAAGAACCCGCTCCGCAGCCGGCGCGAGAGGACGTGCCCGTCCTGCCGCCGGAAAAGCCCGAGAAGAAAAAACCCGAGCCGAAGCCGCCGGCCCAGCCGGCGGGCGCTGCCACCGGCACGAATCCCGCCGGCACTGCGCCGCAGCCGAACCCGGACGGCGAGGCGGGCCGGCGAGGCGGACCAGGCGGCAGCCCCGTCGGCTCTTCGGTCTTCGGCTCCGAGATCGCCGGCCTGGACAACCCGGACTTCAAGTTCGGCTACTACATCGACCAGCTCCTCTCGACCATCGACGCCAAATGGGCCCGACCTGCCTTGGGCGACGGCGTGCGGGCGATCATCTCCTTCCGCATCGGGCGGGACGGCAGAATCACCGACCTCGAGGTAGCCGAGTCCTCGGGCTACAATTCCTTCGACCTGGCGGCGCTGCGAGCCGTCCAGCACGCTTCGCCCTTCCCTCCCCTGCCGAGGGAATACCGCCACGACTCGCTGGGAGTCAATCTGATCGTCCGCTGAACCCGTCCTCCTGATCGAGGTGTCATGAGACCACGAACCGCCGCCCTGACCATCCTGCCGTGCCTGCTCCTCCTCGCGCTGGTGCTCGCCGCGCAGCAACCGCCGGCGGCGCCGGCCGCGCCTCCGGACCCGCAGCAGCCTCCCAACGTGACGATCGAGCTGAACCGCGGCGGCCAGATGCGGAAGATGAAGCTCGCCATCCCGGCTTTTCGCGGCCCCGGCCAGCTTGCGGGGGCTGCGGGCCAGGCGGGGAAGGAGCTGGAGGAGACCGTGCGGCGGGATCTGGAACAGTCCGGCTATTTCGAGATCCAGGGGCCGGACGCGCTCTCCGGCCTGGCGCTGACCGGCGACGTGCAGCAGGATCTGACGGCCTACCGCTCCACCGGCAACGAGGTGCTGCTGCTCGGCGACGTCCGCGGCGAGGGAGACCGCCTCGTCTTCGAGGGTCGGGTGCTCGACGCTCGGCAGCGGCCAGGCGGTGCTCGCCAAGCGTTACCGGGGGCCTTTCCCGGTGAGCCGCCGCATCGCCCACACCTTCGCCGACGAGGTGATCCGCTTTCTCATCGGCAGGCCGGGGATCGCCCTCTCCAGCATCGCCTTCGCCTCGGACCGCACCGGCAACAAAGAGATCTTCGTCATGGATTACGACGGAGCGAACCAGCGGCGGATCACCGGCCACCGCTCCACCTCCATGTCGCCGGCGTGGAGCCCGGACGGCGGCGCCCTCGCCTACACCTCGTTCTTCAACGGTCCGCCGGGCATCTACCTGGCCGACCTGGCGAGCGGCCGCAAGAGGCCGATCGTCGCCTCGGGCTCGCTCAACACCAGCCCCAGCTTCTCGCCGGACGGCCGTCGCATCGCCTTCGCCCGCTCGCTCGACGGCAACATCGAGATCTTCACCGCCGACACCGACGGCGGCGGCCTGCGGCGGCTGACCAACTCGAACGCCATCGACACCAACCCGGCCTGGAGCCCCAAGGGGGGCGAGATCGCCTTCACCTCCAGCCGCGCCGGCAATCCCACATCTGTACCTGATGGACGCCGAGGGCGCCAACCAGCGGCGGCTGACCTTCGACGGCGCCTACAACGACGGCGCCACCTGGAGCCCGGAGGGCGACCTGGTGGCCTACACCAGCCGGCGGGACGGCGTCTTCCAGATCGCCGTGACCAGCATCGTGAACCTGGAGACCCGGGTGCTCACCTCCGGCCCCGGCGAGAACGAGTCGCCCGCCTTCTCGCCCGACGGGCGCAAGATCGCCTTCACCTCCCGGCAAACGGGCCGCAAGCAGATCTACGTCATGGATCTCGACGGCGGCAACCTGCGGCAGCTCACCACCGAGGGGAACAACGACCTCGCCGACTGGTCGCGGAGCGTTGCGGAGCGTTAGCGCCTTCCGCCGCGGTTTGATAGAGTGTGGTCTTGAAATGCGAGCGCTCGTTTCGACGAGCCCGAATCGAGGAGATAGCGATGAACCGAAAGTGGATGATATGGATTGCGGTGCCGGTTCTGTTGACGTTCCTTTATGGCTGCCCGAAGAAGAAGCCGGCCACGCCCCCCGCTGACCTGCCCGTCGAGACCACGACGGTGCCGCCTCCGGCGACGACCCCGCCGGAAGAGGTCGAGCAGCCGGCGGCGCCGGCCGTGGACGACCAGCCGGAGGTCGACCCCCTGGCCTCGGAGGACCTGCAGGTGGTCAACGAGGAGCTGCGGCGCCGCGGCTTCAGCCCGGACGTCTATTTCGACTACGACGAGAGCACGCTGACCGACGACACGCGGGACAAGCTGTCGCGCAATGCCGACCTGCTGAAGAGCAACCCGCAGTTCTCGGTGACGATCGAGGGGCACGCCGACGAGCGCGGCACCAACGAGTACAACCTCGCCCTGGGCGAGCGCCGGGCCGGCGCGGTCCGCGACTACCTGGGCTCGCTGGGCGTTGCGGGCGACCGCCTGCGCACCCTCTCCTACGGCGAGGAGCGCCCGGTCTGCACCCAGACCGAGGAGAGCTGCTGGTCGCAGAACCGCCGCGCCCACATGATCATCACCGGCAGGTCCAACGTCGGCTGAGAATATCGGCTGAGATTCGGCTGACATGAAGCGCCACCGTCTCCTCCCCTTCGCCGCCTGCCTTGCGGCGGCGCTCGCCGCCGTGGGGTGCGTCTCGACAAAGGACATCGAAGCCTTGCAGGCACAGCTCTCGGACATCCAGCGTCAGATGCTGCAGATGCAGAAGCTGGCGCCGAGCAAGCAGGAGGTGGCCGATCTCGAGTCGAACGTCGGCCGGCAGATGCAGTCGCTGCTCAAGACCGAGGCCGACATGCAGGTGAAGCTGCAGGACCTCTCGGGTCAGATCGATGCCCTGCAGGCGAAGCTCGAGGACACCAACTACCGCCTCGCCCAGCTCTCGCAGCAGATCGCCGCCACCAACCAGGAGCTCAGGGCCTTCCGCACCCAAATGACGGCGCCCCCCCCCGCCGACACGGACGTCCCGGCGCCGCCGCCGGCGGCACCTCCCGGTGGAGGCGGTGGAGCCGATCCCAAGAGCCTCTACGACGCGGCCTATAACGACTATCTGAGGGGCAACTACGACCTGGCGCTAAGGGAGTTCCAGGAGTACCTGGCCAACTTCCCGAGCACCGACCTGTCGGACAACGCCACCTACTGGATCGGCGAGTCCTACTATCGCCAGCGGCGCTTCCGCCAGGCCATCGACCAGTTCGACTCCGTGCTGAGCCGCTTTCCGCGCAGCGACAAGGTGCCGAGCGCCCTGCTCAAGAAGGGCTATGCCCACCTCGAGCTCGGCGAGCGTTCGCAGGGGGTCGTCCAGCTCCAGCACGTCATCCGTCAATACCCGTCGAGCGACGAGGCCAATCTGGCCCGCCAGCGGCTGCGCGAGATCGGAGTTGACGTCGGCTAGGCCGGAGTGCTATAAAACTCCGTCGCACTTCGGTGCGACTTCCTTTTTGGGGATCAGTTGGGGTCAGAACCACCAGGAGCAACGAAGGATTTATGGCAAATACCAAGTCGGCTGAGAAGCGGCACCGTCAGAACGTCAACCAGCGGGAGCGGAACCGGGCGCAGCGCTCGCGGCTGCGTACCGCCATCAAGAGCCTCCGCCAGGCGGTGGCGAGCGGCGACGCCGTGAAAGCGGGCGAGATGCTGCCCGCGACCCTGGGTATCATCGACAAGACGGCTCAGAAGAAGATCATCCACGCGAATACCGCTTCGCGCACCAAGGCCCGCCTCGCCAAGAAGGTCGCCGCGCTCGGCAAGTAACCTGGGAGCGCCGGCGTCCCGCCGGCCCCCAGAACTCCGGAACAAGAAGAAGAGCCGGCGAGACGCCGGCGCTCCCAGGCGGCCTAGAACCCCTCCAGCAGGTTCGTCACCAGCGTCTCCGCGAAGCGCTCCGCGGCCTCCTCGATCGCCTGGTCCTCACGGTCGAAGTATTCGGCCGCGGAGGCATCGACGGGATAGTTCTCGCGGAAGGTGTAGCGGTCGCTCTTCCAGAGCACCTCCCCCTTCTCGCCCACGCGCTTGAAGGTGATCTGGGCGGTGATCGAGATCTCGTACTCGGTGGCCCGGCCTTCCTGGTCGAAGGTCACCGGGAGTCACGCCGAAACCCGTCACCGCGCCCAGGATCTCGGCGCTCGCCTCCGCCGCGCTGCCCACCACGGCGAAGCGCTGCCGGGTTACCAGCTCGTCGGCGATGGCCCGGGTGAGGGCCTGCTCCACCTGCGAGCGCTGGGTGCGGTTCTCGCAGCGGCTGGAGGTAGACCGACCGCACGTCCTCGGGAATGTTGCTGCCGCGCCCGACCAGCGCATAGCCGCAGCCGGAGAGGGCCAGGAGCAGGGCCCCGAGAGCCCCGGAAAGCAGATTTCTTGTCATGCGGACTTCCTCGTCACCAGGTTGATCAGCCGGCCGGGGACCAGCACGGCCTTGGTCAGCTCGCGTCCCGCAGAGGTGCTCTTTCACCTTGGGGCTGGCGAGGACGGCGGCGCGAACCTCCTTCTCGTCGGCCGTGGCGTCCACCTCCACCCGGTCGCGCAGCTTGCCGTCCACCTGCACGACCAGGTGGATGCGCTCGCGCCGGAGCTTCGTCTCGTCGTGCTCCGGCCAGGAGGTCTCGAGCAGGTTCTCCGTATAGCCCCGCCGCTCCCAAAGCTCCTCGGTGATGTGGGGAGCCATGGGGTGCAGGAGCTGGAGCAGGGTGTCGTAGGTCTCTTCGCAGCGCAAGCCGCGAGGCCGTCTTCTCCTCCAGGGCGCGGTGGAGACTGTTCGACAGCTCCATCAGCGCCGCCACCGCGGTGTTGAACGAGAAGCGCTGCATGCTGTGCGTCACCCGCTGGATCGTGGCGTGGCGCTCGCGCTCCAGCGCGGCGTCCGCCGGCGCCGTGGGGAACGCCTCGGACAGCCGGTCGAGCAGACGCCAGACGCGCTGCAGGAAGCGGTGGGCGCCCGCGACCGCTTCGTCGCTCCACTCGGCTTCCTTCTCCGGCGGCCCGATGAAGAGAGTGTAGACCCGCTCGGTGTCGGCTCCCATCTCCTCGATCAGCTCGTCCGGGCGAGACGGTGTTGCCGCGCGACTTCGACATCTTCTCCACCCGGCCGGACTTGTCCGAGCAGCGGGTGATCATCCCCTGGTTGAACAGGTTGTGGAACGGCTCCTCGACGTCCACCAGGCCCGAAGTCGTGCAGCACTCGGCAGATGAACCGCGCGTAGAGCAGATGGAGGATGGCGTGCTCGATGCCGCCGATGTACTGGTCGACCGGCATCCAGCGGCTCGCCAGCTTCCGGGTCGAACATGCGGGACGAGTCGCGCGGCGAGAGGTAGCGCAGGTAGTACCAGGAGCTGTCGACGAAGGTGTCCATGGTGTCCGTCTCGCGCCGCGCGGCGCCGCCGCACTTCGGGCACGCCGTCTCCACGAACCCCTTGGCGCGCGACAGCGGATTGCCCTCGCGGCCGGTGAACTCGACGTCGTAGGGCAGCTCGACGGGGAGCTGGTCGTCCGGCACGGGCACCATGCCGCACTTGTCGCAGTAGACGACCGGGATCGGCGTCCCCCAGTAGCGCTGGCGCGAGATCAGCCAGTCGCGCAGGCGGTAGGTGACCTTGCCCCGGCCCCAGCCCTTCTCCTCCAGCCACTCGATGAACCGCTGGATGGTCTCCGGAGAGTCCCTCAGACCGTCGAAGGGCGGCGCGTTGCGGATGACGCCCTCGTGCAGGATCGCCTCCGTCATCGTGGCGGGATCCACGTCGCGGTCTTCCAGGTGATACACGAGCCGCACGGGCAGCCCCTCCTGGCGGGCGAAGGCGAGGTCGCGCACGTCGTGGGCCGGCACGGCCATGACGGCGCCCGTGCCGTACTCGGGGAGCACGTAGTTGGCAAGCCAGATGGGGATCTCCTCCCCGGTCGCCGGGTTGAGAGCCGCCGAGCCGGTGTCGCGCCCCTCCTTGGGCGTCTCCTCGGCCGCGCGCTGGATGCGCGGCGTGTTGCGCACCCTCTCGATCCAGGCCTCGATCTCCGCCCTTTGCGGATGGCTCGCGATCAGCCGCGAAGCGAGCGGATGCTCGGGGGCCAGCACCATGAAGGTGGCGCCGTGGACGCGTGTCGGGCCGGGTGGTGAACACCGTCACCGTCTCGTTCAGCGCAGGGATCTCGAATCGGATCTCGGCGCCCTCGGAGCGGCCGATCCAGTTGCGCTGCATCACCTTGACCTTCTCGGGCCACCCCTCCAGGCCGTCGAGCCCGGCGAGCAGGCGGTCGGCGTAGTCGGTGATGCGGAAGAACCACTGCTCGAGGTCGCGCTGCACCACCGGCGTGCCGCAGCGCTCGCAGGCGCCCGTCCACCACCTGCTCGTTGGCGAGCACGGTGCGGCAGCTCGGGCACCAGTTGACCGGCGCCATCTTCTTGTAGGCCAGGCCCTTCTCCAGCATGCGCAGGAACAGCCACTGGTTCCAGCGGTAGTACTCGGGAAAGCAGGAGGCGATCTCCTTCGACCAGTCGTAGAGGATGCCCCAGCGCCGGAACTGCTCCTTCATCACCTTGATGTTGGCGAGCGTCCAGTCCCGCGGATGGACGCCGCGCTGGATGGCGGCGTTCTCGGCCGGCAGCCCGAAGGCGTCCCAGCCCATGGGGTTGAGGGCCCGCTTGCCGTTCATGCGCAGGAAGCGGTAGAGCGCGTCGCCCAGGATGTAGTTGCGCCCGTGTCCGACGTGCAGACGGTCCCCGGACGGGTAGGGAAACATCATCAGCATGTAGTACTTGCCGCGCGCCTGCCGCAGGTCGACCTCGGCCGCCCGCTGCCTCTCCCAGCGGTCCTGCCACTTGGCCTCGACCGCTCTGTGGTCGTATGGAGTGCTCATCCCTCTGCTCTCTCTCCGTGGCTCCGCGGCATGCGCCGCGGACCGGTCAGGTCAGGCTGCCAGGGAAGGTGTGCTGCTTCAACAGACCGTCCAGGAGGCCGTTGACGAAGCGTCCCGACTGTTCGGAGCCGAACTTCTTCGCCAGCTCGATCGCCTCGTCGAGCACCACGAGCTTCGGCGTGTCCTGCTCGTGGAGCATCTCATAGATGGCGAGGCGCAGGATGTTGCGGTCCACCGCCGGCATCCGCTCGAGCCGCCAGTTGTCGGCCTGGCTGCGGATCAGCTCGTCGATCTTCTCGCGGTCGCCGAGCGTGCCGCGGACCAGTGCCTGGGCATACTCGAACGCCTCGACCACGCGCCGCCGGCGCCTCTCCAGCTCGTCGCGCTCGGCCGCCGCCGGTCCGCTCCGCTTCTTCTCGTTGGAGGCCTCCCTCGCCAGGTACTCCGAGAGGTCGAAGGTATTGAAGATGTGAGGCAGTGGGCTGCCTCCGAGATCGCTCTGATAAAGCATCTGCACCGCCATCTCCCGCGCCGTTCGCCGCTTTCCTGCCGTCATGGACCTCGCCTCAAAGACTCCAGTAGAAGGCTGCATCGAAAACAAGGGCCGCTCCCGTGCTGGGGAACGGCCGCCTGCAGGCAGACACTACCGCCCGGCAATCATAAACGGGGCCGGCACCCGCCGCTAGCGGTCGGATTGGCGCAGCTGCGCGAAGAGGTCAGCCATCTCGAGCGCCGCGAGCGCCGCCTCCCATCCCTTGTTCCCCGCCTTGCCCCCGGCGCGCTCCTGCGCCTGCTCCGAGGTGTCGCAGGTCAGCAGGCCGAAGCCCACCGGCAGGCGATGGCGCTCGGCCACCGCCGCGATACCCCGGCTCGCCTGCGCGCAGATGTAATCGAAGTGCGGTGTCTCGCCGCGGAGGACGACCCCGATCGCCACCAGCCCGTCGATCCCGCCGCGCGCGGCCAGCTCCTCCAGCGCTTGCGGGATCTCCCAGGCTCCGGGCACGGCGACCAGATGGATACCTTCGGCTCCGACGCCGTGCCGCTGCAGGCAGTCGAGGGCTCCCGCCACCAGCAGATCGCCGATTCGCGAGTTGAAGCGCGAAGCGACGATGCCGAAACGGCGGCCGGCGCCGCTCAAACTGCCCCGGGTCTCGCGGATCTCGTTCATGGCGTTGGTTTTCCTGAAGCCGGGGAAGTATAGGAAGGGCCTCGCGGGGGAGTCAAATCGGCGGCTGGCCGAATATTTGCACGTTTCATGCCCTGGAGGGAGCGTTCGGACGACGCAGACATCAGGAGGACACCATGAAACGCAACCTCATCCGCTTCACCTTTCTGGCTTTGGCCGTGTCCCTTACCCTGGTGGCCCGAGCACCGGCGCAGATCGCGCTCCGGCAGGTTGTCTGTCCGCCCGGGCAGATCCCCCCGGGCTGGATCAAAGTCGACGTGGTCTCCAGCCCGGCGACCTGCGGCGGCGACGCCTGGGTGATCGAGCCCTACACCAACAAAGCTCCAGGATCGGCCATGGTGGTGTGCGCGGACCAGCCCACCCCTGCCGGCTGGCGGACTCTGGGGATCGCCACGAGCACCGGCCAGTGCACGGGTGACACCCTGGCCGGCGACAACATCAAGGCGATCCTGCGGGGTGGTTGAAGCCACGCCACCTCACCCCCGGCCCCTCTCCTGAAGGAGAGGGGGGAGAATTCTGAAGCCCCTCTCCTTCAGGAGAGGGGTTGGGGTGAGGTCGCTACGGCACCGCGCTGCGCACCATCTGCCGCAAAAACAAGCCATACGACGGCGCGCACAGCGCCTTGATCACGATGTCCGCGAGAATTCCGGAGAGCGCGAGCGCCATCAGCCCGTACTCCCGGCGGCCGAAGGGCCAGATCCGGCCCACCAGCAGCGGCCGCGAGAAGAGGCTTCCCAAGAGGACGAAGGCGGAGACCCGCAGCACCGACCAGGGCACCCACGCGGCCACCGAGCCCAGGAACGGATGGCCGCTCGCCGCGGCGTAACTCCCCACGAAGTAGCTCATGTAGGCCACCAGCGCCGCGCCGAGAGCCAGCCCCAGATAGCCGCCGCTCGCCCAGGTCAGCACGAGGAAGACGGCCAAGTGGAGCAGGTGCACGGGGATGAAGGCGGCCGGATCGTTCTCGGTGCCGGCGCCGGTCGCGATCCAGTCGAACATCTCCTGCCGGTAGGTCTCGCCGCGCAGGATTCCCGTCCGCGCCGCATCCGGCAGCCAGAGGACGAGCGCGATCACGCCCAGGCTGAGGAGAAAGGCCCAGACCATCCCCAGGGTCCAGGCCCGGTAGGTATCGCCTTCCTTCACCCGTTCGCGGAAGGCGAACCAGAGCGTCAGCGGCGCGGCGAGCGGCAGCGCCCATTTGCCGCCCGGCAGGAGGGCCAGAAGGGGGAGGAAAGGCGTCAGCAGCAGCGGCCAGTTCAAAGCGCGCCTCCGGCCGGCCCGAGATGGACCTCCTCCACCAGCGTCGAGGGATCGGCGTCGAGCACGTAACCCAGGGCCCGCGCCACCTCCCGCGGCGGCACCATGGCCGTGCGATTCCACTCGCCGGGAAGGCGATCCCAGATCGGCGTGTCCGTGGCGCCGGGATAGAGGGCCGTGATCCGTACGCCGGTCTCCCGCAGCTCCTCGCGCAGAGCGGCCACGAGCCCCCGCAGGCCCCACTTGCTGGCGCAATAGGCCGACCAGCCGGGGAAGCCGCGCCGGGCGGCCAGGGAGAGGATGGGAATGATCCAGCCCCGGCCGCGCGCCTTCATGGCCGGCAGCAGGGCCCGGATCAGCAGGAAGGCGCCGGTCAGATTGGTTTCAATGATGGCGTCGAAGTCGTCCGGCGAGGTCTGCTCCACCGGCGCGATGGCGGCGACTCCCGCGGCGGGCACCACCAGGTCCGCCGCGCCCCAACGCGACCGGATCTCCTCGGCGCCGCGTTCCAGCGCGATGCCATCTCGCACGTCGCAAGGAAGGATGATCCCGCCTTGCCGCGCATCGGGACCCGCAAGGTCGAGCGTCTCCTCCAGCGGCGGCTGGCGGCGGCCGAGGAGCGCCAGCGCGTAGCCGCGGCGCGCCAGCTCCAGCGCGATCTCACGGCCCAACCCGGAGCCGCCGCCGCTCACCACCGCCACGCCTGATCTCTCCGCGGTCATCGCGCCCTCCACGCGCCTGCGAGCATATCAAGCCGCCCCGGTGCTCGCGGCGGCAGCCCGGATGGACGTCGAACACAAAAAGGGAGGCGCCGGGGGGCGCCTCATGTCGGAGGGGGAGGGGGAACTGCGGTTCGGAGTCCTGGCCCTTCTGGGTTGCTCCTCCGAAGGGGGGTGCTGCAGGTTGAATCAGTCGGCGCCGGCCAGAACGACGCCGCCGGCTTTGACCTTGGTCTTGACTTTCATGATCGAGCCTCCGCTGTGAGAATGCCGTCTTCGGAACTGAAACGTATGTCCCTGCCGGCTCGAAATCGGTTCATCAAGACCAAGGATGAGCGATCAGTCGCCGAGCTGCCAGCCCGACTCCCCCACCATCTGCAGCAGGCCGGCGGGCATGCGGTCGAGGAGATCGCCCAGGCCCAGCTCGCGGCAGACCGCCTCGGCCTCCTCGAAGTCGCCCGGCTGCGGCGGCCACTCGCGCCCCATCAGGAGGTTGAAGGCGAAGGTATCGGTCAACACGTGGTTCTCCTGGAACTGCGGCGCCGCCACCGCCCGGCGGCGCCAGCCTTCGGCGCCGAGCGAGTGCCGGTCCAGGCCGTCCAGGAGCAGCAGCCCCGACTGCGGCTGGCGAAGGCCGGCGAGCAGCGAGGCGAGCGTCGACTTGCCGTCGATCCCATCGAGAATCGTGTGGCCGCCGGCGCGCACGCTGACCTCCTGCCAGGCGATACCAATTCCTCCAGGTCCTCTTTCTCCCTCCTCTCCCGGTGAGGGGGGAAGGGAGGGGGCGGGAGAGGAGGGCCGGGGAGGTGAGGGCCCCGGCGGCGCGGACGGAGTTTCGATCTTGGAAGGAGTTGGAATCGGAGCCCCCCCTCCTCCGGCGCGCCGAGCGGCTCGAGCAGGCGCAGGGAGACGTTGCGGTGCGAGGGATACTGGGTGGCGATCGACAGGATCAGCATGTGCCCCAGGGTGAGGACCTTGAGACCCCAGTAGACGAGCAGCAGGATGCCGCCGTCGAGCCCGCGGCGGGCGAGGTGGTCGAAGAGCAGGAGGAGGAGGATCGCGTTGATGGCGATCTGCACCGCTCGGGTACGACCGTCTCGGCCGCCTCCGGAGAGTCCCGGCAGCGGGAGAGCAGCGGGCGCAGGAGCCGGCCGGGCGCCCCTCACTCCTCTATCCCCCTCTCCCCGAGGGAGAGGAGAGATCCGCAGAGCGCCCCGATTTCAGGGTTGCCAACTCCACCGCCTCCTCCCGCGTCCGCACCGTTCCGTCCACCTGCGCCTGCCGCACCGCCGCGAGGACCTTTCCGATCTCCGGACCTGGCGGGATCCTCAGCAGCTCCTGCACCTCTTCGCCGGTCAGCAGGCGCGGCGGATCGAGAATCGCCGCTCCTTCGCGCCGGGCGAGCTCGACGAGCGGATGCAGGGCGTCACGCCAGCGGCTGGAATCGCTCGCGCGGGCGCCCAGGTAGCAGGCGGCGGTGGCCCATAGGCGGCCGGCGCGGTGGAGGAAGCGCCGGCGGCCGAGCTCATCCTCAGGCAGCTCGGAGATTTCCAGCAGCAGGGCGACGTCCGCGGCCGTGGCGCGCGTGAGATAACCCGCGTCGCGGAAAAGCTGCAGGTGGTCGAGGGGCCCGCCGCCGTCCGCGGCCGGCAGATGGACGAAGGTCGCGGCGAGCCGGGCGGCCTTGGCGTCGACCGCTTCCGCCAGGCCGGCGTCGAGCTGGCGCAGCTCGCGGACTCGCTCCGGCAGGGCCTCCAACTCGGCCACGGCGCCGCCGGGTTGACCCGGCTCGCCGGGGCGTCCCAGCCAGAGACCGGGATAGACATCCAGCGCCACCAGCATCGCGAGCCCGCGGTGCGCCTCCGGATGATCGAAGAGAAAGGACAGCTCGTCGCGAACGCGCTCGGCCGCCACCTCGGCGAGATGGGCTGAGGAGCGCCGCGCCAGCAGCAGGGTCTGCGGCTCCGCGGCGAAGCCCGGAAGGCGCAGCAACAGGCGCGGGAGGCGCAACACCCGCAGGGGATCGCCTGTGAAGCTCTCGCCGGTCGTGGCCCGCAGCCGCCGCCGTCTGAGGTCCCCGAGCCCGTCGAAGGGATCGATCACCGGATCGATCACCGTGTGGGCGCGCGGATCGAAGGCGAACGCGTTGACGGTGAAGTCGCGCCGCGCCAGGTCGTCGTGCAGCGAGGTGCCGGCGCGGTCCCAGAGGTCGAGCGTCAGGTCGCGCCCCACCAGCCGGAACGAGGCGAACTCCTTGCCGCCCAGCAGGACCAGCCGGGCGGGAAGCGCCGCCGCCAGGACCTCGGCGATCTCCCGCCCCCGCGCCGCCACCACCGCGTCGACGTCGTGGCTCGCCAATCCCAGGGCGCGGTCACGCAGCACGCCACCCACGAGATGGCACTCCGTCTCGCCGCAGGCGGCGACCAGCGCCCGCACGGCGGGATGTTGCGCGAGGATGCGAAATGCGCGATCGATCACTACCGGATGCTATACTGCGTCATGCTGCGTAGGGCGACGTGCCTCGCCGTTTGCGTCCTCCTCTCCGGCTCCGCCGCCCGGAGCCTCTCGCTGCCTCAGGAAACCCCACCGGAAGAGATCTTCGAAGGCAAGATCGACGTCTCGCTGACCACGATGGTGATCCGTGTCGTGGACAGTTGGGGTAAACCGATCCTGGGGTTGCAGCCCGGGGACCTGCGCGTCCGCGTGGGGAAGCGGGAAGTTCCGGTGACCGCCCTGGACTGGGTATCCGCGGACGATCCCCAGATCGTCGTTCCACGAATGGAGGTACCACCGAGCGAGCTGGTGGTGCAGCCGCTGCCTCTGCCGGGCCGGCTGCTGGTGATCTTCGTCCAGGCGGACCTGCACCCGACCCGGATCAGCGGCCAGCTCCGGCTGCGCCGGTATACCCGCGAGCTGCTGGACACGTTCGACGCGGACGACCGCGTGGCCGTCGTCTCCTTCGATTCCCATCTCAAGCTGTGGCAGGACTTCGCGCGGGACCGCGACGCGACCCATGAGTCGATCGATCAGGCGATGCTCTACAGCCCGGCGCCGCAGGTCTCACCCCGGGAAGGCGTCTCCCTGGCGCGGTATTTCGATTTCGCGGAGGCGCGCGAGGCCGCCTCTCCCGAGCGGGCCCTGGAGCTGACGGCCCGGGCTCTGGAGCCGCTGCCCGGCGAGAAGACCGTCATCTTTCTCGGCTGGGGGCTCGGCCGCTACGGCTCCACGGGCGTGCGCATGACGCCGGACTTCAAGCCCGCCGTGCGAGCGCTCCGCGCTGCCCATGCGTCCGTCTTCGTCCTCGACGTCACCAGCGCCGACTATCATTCCCTCGAAGTCGGCCTCGAAGGGGTTGCCGAGGCCACGGGCGGGCTCTACTTCAAGACCTTCCGCCTGCCGGAGCTGGCCACAGATATCCTGGCGCGGGCGATCTCGGGCTACTACGTGCTGACGCTCGACCGCTCCCTGCTCGAGGAAGACGGAAGGGTTCGCATCGAGCTGCGCGAGAAAAACGGCACGGTGCTCGCCCGGCCTGTGGCGGTGCGGTAGACCCTCACCTCCCCGGCCCTCCTCTCCCGCCCCTCCCTTCCCCCTCACCGGGAGAGGAGGGAGGCTGCAAAAGCAGAATCGTGTTGTTTTTCAGTCTCCCTCCGATCACGTTGCTTAATCTCCCCGATCGGGGCTAAACTTTCACTTCAAGGCCATGGCACTAACCCACGAAGATGTAAGGAAAATCGCCACCCTGGCCCGCCTCCGTTTCTCTCCGGAGGAAGAGGCGAAGCTCACCGGGCAGCTCGCCGAGATCGTCGACTACATCGACCAGCTCCAGGCTTACGAGGGAGCCGAGCCGGACATCGCTTCCCGCGGCGTGCTGGAGATGCCGGACCAGCCCCAAGAATGCCTGCCGCGGGAGCGCTTCCTGGCCAACGCGCCAGAGTCCATGGACGGCTTCCTGCTGGTGCCCGAGGTCAAGGGAGGCGATGCCTGACCAATGTCTGAGCCATTGCCTGAGCTCTGGGAGCTCTCCGCCGAGGAGACCGCCCGCCGGGTGCGCGCCCGCGAGGTCGCGGCGGCCGAGGTGCTGGAGTCCTGCCTCGCCCGCACGGCCGGCGTCGAGCCGCTGATCGCCGCCTACCTGGAGATCTTCGAGGAGGAAGCGCACGCCCGCGCGGCGGAGATCGACCGCCGGCTCGCGGAAGGCGAGGATCCAGGGCCGCTCGCCGGCGTGCCGGTGGCGCTCAAGGACAACCTCAACCTGGAGGAGCACACCCTCACCTGCGCCTCGCGCGTGCTCTCGGGATACGTGGCCCCGTACACCGCGACGGCCGTCGAGCGACTGCTCGCGGCGGGCGCCGTGCCGTTCGGCCGGGCCAACATGGACGAGTTCGCCATGGGCTCTTCGTGCGAGAACTCCGCCTATCAGACGACCCGCAACCCCTGGGACCTTCGCGCCGTGCCCGGCGGCTCGAGCGGCGGACCGGCCGCCGCGGTGGCGGCCGGCAGCGTGCCGCTGTCGCTGGGATCGGACACCGGCGGCTCCGTCCGCCAGCCGGCGGCCCTCTGCGGCGTGGTGGGCGTCAAGCCGACCTATGGGCGGGTCTCCCGCTACGGTCTCGTCGCCTTCGCCTCGTCGACCGACCAGATCGGTCCCATCGCCCGCAACGTGCGCGACGCCGCCCTCGGGCTGCGCGTCATCGCCGGCGCCGACGCCCGCGATTCGACGTGCGCCGCCGAGCCGGTGGAGGACTACCTGAACGGCATCGAGGACGGCATCGCCGGCCTGCGGATCGGCGTCATCCGCGAGATCGCCCATGCGGGTCTCAGCGGGTCTGCGGCCGCCAACTGGCGGCGGTCGCTCGACCGGCTGGCGGCGGCGGGAGCCGAGCTGGTGGAGGTCTCGGTCCCCAGCCTGGACGCCGCTATCGCCGTCTACTACGTCATCGCCACCTCCGAGGCGAGCGCCAACCTCGCCCGCTTCGACGGCGTGCGCTACGGTCGCCGTGCGCCCGAGGCCGACAACCTGAGCGACCTCTACTTCGACAGCCGCAGCGAGGGTTTCGGCGCCGAGGTGAAGCGGCGCATCATGCTCGGCACCTTCGCCCTCTCCTCCGGCTATTACGAGGCCTACTACGGCCAGGCCCGCGCCGTGCTGGAGCACATGCGGCGGGAGCTCGCCGCG
Organism: Thermoanaerobaculaceae bacterium; assembly: GCA_963778565.1. Taxonomy (GTDB): domain Bacteria; phylum Acidobacteriota; class Thermoanaerobaculia; order Multivoradales; family UBA5704; genus DATARR01. Next base: position 316,327 of record CAVZUZ010000014.1, read on the forward strand.
GCGTTCGAGGCCGCCGACCTGGTGGTGACCCCCACCAGCCCGACCGCCGCCTTCCGTCTCGGCGAGAAGGTGGACGATCCGCTCGCCATGTACCTCAACGACATCTTCACCACCCCCGCGAGCCTCGTGGGCCTGCCGGCCGTGACCGTTCCTTCGGGGCTGGACGAGCAGGGGCTGCCGCTGTCGCTGCAGCTCATGGGCAGGCCGTTCGGCGAGACGGCGGTGTTCAGAGCCGCGCGGGCCTTCGAGCGGGAGGTGGCCTGGCAGGTGGCTCCGAGCTTCCGGGGGGCGGAGGCGGGCTGAATGCGAGCGGTTTCCAGCAGGCTTGCCGTCTTCGCCGCGCTGGTCCTGCTGGCTTCGTTTTCGGCGCCCCTCGGGAATGCCGCCACAGCCGCGGTCTCCCGCACGGCGCGCGTGGCACTGGAAGACGGCGTGGTGGCCACGCTTTCCGAGGACCGCGGCCTTTTCGTGGAAGCCGTCCCGCGGCGTGGCGAGGGGCTGACCGCGTTCGCCCGCCGGTTCTGCGGCGACGAACGCCTGGCGCCGCAGATCGCCGAGGCGAACGGCGGCGCGCGCACCCTGCTCGCCGGCATTCGCTACGCCGTCCCCTTCGGCATGCTCACCCAGGAGTGGCAGCTCAAGGCGGCCCGCGCCCTGTTCGCCGCGGACCAGGGGCAGGCCGACGGCTGGCGCCATCAGGTGCGGGGCGTGGGTCCCCTGCAGCGCGAGAGCCTCTGGCATCTCGCCGAGTGGTTCACGGGCACGGGAGAGAACTTCCGCGCCATCCGCGAGTACAACGAGCTGCTGGACGACGACGTGGCGCGGGGCAACGGTGGTGACCATCCCCTCCGAGCTGCTGCGGCCCGCCTTCCGCGCGGTGCTTCCCGTGCCCGAAAAGCCGTTCCTCCTCGAGTTCGGGGCTGACAAGGATGGCGAGTACGCCATCTATCGCCTGCGGCCCGGGCGAGGCCCTCTACTCCTCCGTGGTGGTGCGCTTCACCGGCCGCGTTTTCGCCGCCGACGTCAACGCCCTGGCCGCCCAGATCGCACAGCGCAGCGGCATTCGCGACGTGACGGACATCCCGATCGGCTACCGGGTGAAGATCTCGTTCGATCTGCTGCAGCCCGAGTTCCTGCCCGAAGGACATGCCAAGCGCCGGGAGTACGAGGAGAGCCTGCGCGCCAGCGCCCGGTTCAGCAACCAGATCAAGGTCCTGGGGCTCGCCGGCATCACGGTGATCCTCGACGCCGGCCACGGCGGCCAGGACGTCGGGGGCCAGCCTCGGCGGCGTCTGGGAGAGCCTCTACGTCTATGACATCGCCCTGCGGATCAAGCGCGTGCTGGAGACCCAGACCGCCTCCCGCGTCCTCCTCACCACGCGGGACGGCGGCGACTATCGCCTGCAGGAGATGGACGTGCTGCCGTTCTCCCGCGGCCACGCCGTGCTGACCACGCCGCCGTACCCCATCGTGGACCCGAAGATCGGCGTCAATCTGCGCTGGTACCTGGCGAACAGCCTGTTCCGCAAGACCGTGCAGACCGACAAGGATCCGCAGAAGGTGGTCTTCCTCTCCATCCACGCCGATTCGCTCCACCCGTCGCTGCGGGGAGTGATGGCCTACATCCCCGCCGCCGACATGCGGGGCGAAAGCTACGGCAAGAACGGTTCCGTCTACACCTCGCGCAAGGAGGTGCAGGAGAACCCGCGCGCCACCTTCCCGCGCGAGGACCGGGAGAGGAGCGAGGGCCTCTCCCGCGAGCTCGCCAAGCAGGTGGTGGCGGCGTTCCAGACCGGCGGCCTGCCCGTCCATCCTTTCAAGCCGGTGCGCGACAAGATCATCCGCAACAACGGCGAATGGGTGCCGGCGATCCTGCGCTACAACTCGATTCCCGCCAAGATCCTGCTCGAGGTCTGCAACCTGGCGAACGATCAGGACCGCAAGCTGATCCAGACCCGGGCCTATCGCCAGCAGGTCGCCGAAGCCGTCGTCCGCGGCCTTCTCGCCTACTATGGCCAGGACGCGGAAGGGTCGTCCCGGCAGGTGGCGGCTTCGGCGAAGTAGGGAGGAGCAAAGTAAGGCGGCGGTGAACAAGGACGAAGGACGAAAGGGACGGCAAGGACACCAAGGACGCGAGGCCAAATGGCGGTTTCCTCGTCCTTGAGGTCCCTGCTGTCCTTTTCGTCCCTGGTTTCCGCCGTTGACGCGGCCTGAAACCTTCCCTCCCGGTTCCGAGTATAAAAACCGTGCCGGTGCCCGTCCGTGGGAAGAGGATGAGGAGGCACTCTCCAGCCCTCGCGGCGGGCACCGGCCCGGGACCTGCGTGCGCGCGCGAAGGAAAAGCGCGCACAACCTCCCAACGCCGGGCCCGGAGAGTTCTTACTGCCGAGCCGCGATGAGTCCGGTCAGAAGTAGCCCTTCAGTTTCCTCAGATTGCTGCGAACCTCTCGCCAATAGTCCTGAGTGGTTGCCGAGCTCGAGCTGATGAGGCGGTCGACTTCGCCGGCCCGCCGGGAAAGGTCGTCCACCTTGATCGAGAGTGCCCTGGTGTCTCCCTGGCTTCCCCGGTTCCTGAGCTTCGACCAGGTTCCCCGGACACCCGTACCCGTGGTCCGCCGGAACTCCTTTTTCGTCTCATCGGCCGCCTCGTAAAAGGCTTCGAGAAGCCGGAAGAGCTCGTCATCCTTCCCTTCCGCTTCATAGGCTTCGAAGGCCTGCTCGCTGAGCCTGGCGATGTTCAAGACGTAGGTTTCCATCTCCTTGACCTGATCGATGCCGCCGCCGGACGAGGAAGCGGATTCCGGCTGTGTCTCGGCAGCAGGCTCCGCCGGTTTGGGCTCCGGCGCGGGAGGAGGCGACGGAGCCGTTTCAACGGCGGCCGGTGGCGGAGCCACTTCCGGGCCCCTCTTGCGTGTGGGCTGAGTCGCGGGCGCTGGGGGCATCCTCTGGGGCTGGACGGCCGAAGCATTCAGAGGAGCCGGAGGGGGTGCTTGGCCAGCCGGCTCCGTCATCGCTACCGGCACCGCCTCAGCCGGCATCTGCGTTGGAGACAGGTTGCCGCCGATGGGAACGGCCGGGGCCGGCGTTTCCGTGGCCACCGCCGTGTCCGCCAGCTCCTCCTTCTCGTCGCCGCCCGAGAGAATCAGAAAGACGGCGCCGAAGCCGAGACCCAGCACCAGGACGGCGGCCGCCGCCGCGATGATCCAACGGTTTTTCCCCTGAAGCATCCCGGAAGGACCCTTTCCTCCGGCGACGGCGGGCGGCAGTGGAGGCCGGGTGGAAGCGGCAGCGCCCGCCTGAGTGGAATCGAGCGAAGTCGGCCGATAGACCGGCGCCGGCAGCGGAGTGGCCCCGTGGGGGATGGCCAGCGGTGCCGCCTCCTGGAGAGCCCGCAGGAACAGCCCGGCGCTGGCGAACCGCTCGTCCGGGTTCTTGGCCAGCGCCGTGACGACCGCCTGGACCACTCCCGCGGGAAGCCCGGGATGCAGCTCGTTGATGTCCGGAAGCGGCGCCTCCACATGGAGCTTTTTGATTCCATACTCCGTCTCGTCGTCGAAGGGAGGCCTGCCGGTCAGCATCTCGTAAAAGACCACCGCCGCGCTGTAGAGATCGGTGCGGTGGTCCACCGAGCGGGGGCGCAGGATCTGCTCCGGCGACATGTAGGTCGGCGTGCCGATGGAAGATTGCGACGCTGTCAGCCGCTTGTCACCGATCAGCAGGGCGATTCCGAAGTCGGTGAGCTTCACGCGTCCGCCGGCGGTGATCATCACGTTCGAGGGCTTGATGTCGCGGTGGATGACGCCCTCCGAATGGGCATAGTCCAGAGCGGCGAGCACCTGAGAGAAGATGCCGACCGCCTCCTGGAGGTCCATCCGCTGCCCGGCCATGGCCTTCAGCCGGTCGTCCAGCCCCTCGCCCGCGACGAGCTCCATGACGATGAAGTACTCGCCGCCGTCCTCGAGCAGGTCGTAGACCCCGACGATGTTCGGATGCTGGAGGCGCGCCTGGGTCTTGGCTTCCGAGAAGAAGCGGTCCTTGAATTCGGGCTGCTGCGTCAGCTCCGGGGCGAGCGCTTTGATGGCCACCGGACGTCCCAGGTGCGCATGGACTCCCCGATAGACGACGCCCATGCCTCCACGCCCCAGGGGGGCCTCGATACTGTACTGACCGATGTTCGTTCTCATGATGATCTCCTTGCGACCCATCGCTTGGGGCAATTTCTCATTGAATCATGATCCTTTTCGGAATCTCTCATCCGCCCTCCTTGGGCTCGGCCGGTTTGGGCTTCCCCGCGGCTGGCTCCTTCTGCTTGCGGCGCCCCTTCTCGATCGCTGACAGGAGCGGAGCCCCGGGCAGATAGCTGCCTTCCTGATCGAGGCGAGCGACGTAGCGCTTGCGTCCGCTGCGTTCGATCAGCACGAGGGGGTAAGGAGCGTCCCAGAGCCCGGTGTCGTTCCTGGCTTCGGCCAGCTCCGGCCAACGGATGGTCCAGCCCTCTCCGGTTTTCCCCTGGGGGACGAAGGAAACCCCTTGTTCGGAGATGCGCAGCAGGCCGGACGCTCCCCGGGTGAAACCGCCGCCGATCGCGGCGACTCGGACTCTGAAAGATAGTTCCTTTTCAGCCTCCGCGGGTTTCTCGGCTTTGTCGCCGTTCCCGCTCTTGGGTGGAATCTCGATCTTCGGTTTCGGCTTGGAGGCCGCGGGCGAGGTCGCCGCCAGCCTTGCGTCCGCTTTGTCCCGCAGCGTTCGGGCGCGGGAGGCTACGTCCTCGGGGAGGGAATCATTCTCCAGGAGGCGCTCGGCTTTCTCCTTGGCCTCCTGCGGTTTTCCGTCGATGAGGAGATCCGCGATCAGATCGAGCTCGCTCTGCCAGTCCGGAGCCGCGTCGGCCGCGTCGCCTCCGGTATCGACTTCCACGAGAGGCGGGCTCGCCTCCTGCGGGTCCGGAGTCTGGGCGGCCGCGCCGGCTGCCAGGAGAGCTGTGATCAACCAGATTCCCGAGCTACGTCGCATCGATCCTCCTACTTCATTTCGAGCCGAACCGCCTCGCCCGCCAATCCGCCGTCACGCATGAGCTCGATGTTCTCTCTCGTCGAGGCGATTTTGCGGTCCAGGCTCCGGGCCTCTTCGCCATCCGCCGGCAGCCTCTCCCGCAGCAACGTCGCCTCCCTGTAGCGCATCTCCGCCTCCTCGAATTTTCTCTCCTTCGCCGCCCTCAAGGCTTTCTCGAGCAGAGCGTCGAGCTGCTCGTGTAGCCCGGGCTCGGCGGCGACCGAAGAAAGCTCGGCCGAACCGTCGGGCGCGGGCGAAGGGCGGCTCAGCGCGAATACCGCCAGGACCAGCACGAGCCCCGCTGCGGCCCCGCCGGCCGCGAGCGTCTGCCTGGAAAGCTGCGGCAGCTTCGGGCGCACGGCGGGGCGGGGCGCCGCAATGGGCGCGGCCCGGCACGCGCTGCGGAAGGCCAGACCCATGTCTCCAGCGTCGGCGAAACGCCCCCGGCGCGAGGGATTCCTGGCCTTGTCCGCCACGGCGGAGAGGGCCTGCCGGACCGCACCGTCCCGCAACGGCAGAAGGGCAAGGATCTCGGCCAGCATCTGGCCCAGGGCATGGACGTCCGTCGAGCAGTCGAGGGCCGTGCCGGCTGCTTGCTCCGGCGCGCCGTAGGGGGGCGTGTAGGCCTTGAGGCCCGTTCCCCCCGAGCGCCGGGCGATGCCGAAGTCGATCAGCACGGACTGCGGTCCTTGCGGCGACGACGCGACCAGGACGTTGTCCGGCTTCAGATCGAGGTGCAGGTAGGGCAGTGGGCGATGGTGAAGGTAGTCGACGGCCTGGAGCACCTTGCCGAAGGCTTCGAGCACCAGGTCGGGCTGCGCGGCGTGCCGGCGCGCCCAGGCGTCGAGCGGCTCGCCCGCCACTTTCTCCATCAGCAGGCAGACGCGCTGCTTGTCGTCGAAATAGCAACGGCGGAAGGTGACGACGTTCGGGTGTCTGAGCTCGCGCAGGATCTTCGCTTCGTCCGCGAACGCCGTGCGCACCGCGGGCCGCGCGCTCATCTCCTCGTTGAGCCGTTTCAGGATCAACCGCTCCGCCAGGGCGCTCGCCGGGTCCTCGACCTCGAAGACGTCGGAGAATCCGCCGCCGGAAAGCTGTCGCAGGACCCGGTAGCTCATCGCAGCGTCCCCCGATCAGATGATGCCGCTCTTACGGAGGAAGTCCATGATGTCGTCCGGCGCGACGGCCATGCTCCCCGCCTCCATCGGCTTCAGGGTCGTATATTTTTGACCCAGGATTTCCACCACTTTATCCGGGCGCTGCCGGCGGGAAGAGACGATCCCGATCAGCTCTCCTCTCCGGTTGATGACCGGGCCGCCGCTGCTGCCGGGCTCGATCGAGGCGTCGAACATCAGATAATGCGAGGTGGCCCCCGTGGCGGTGAGAGGCTGGGCAACCGTGCCACGGATGAAAGTCGGGTTGACGACGGTGACCTCCTTGATCACCCGGCCGGCCCCGCTCATGTTCTTGACCGGCTGAAAGAACACTCCAATCTCTCCGGGATAGCCGAGGATGGCTATCTCCTCCGTCACCTTCACGTCGGCGTTGGACTTGCCGACCGCAACGGCCGGGGCAATCGTCTCCTGCACCTGAAGCAGCGCCAGGTCCTGTATTTGGGATCCCGCCACCATCGAGGCCTTGAGGGGTTGCTGGCCGCCCGGGAACTGGACCTCCAGCAGGTCGTACTCGGCCTTTAGAAACTTGACCCGCCGGGTCAGCTCTTCCCAATCTCCTTCTTCAAAGGCGAACTTCCAAGGCTCGACGACGTGGAGGGCGGTGAGGATCAGGCCCGGCCGGATCTGGACACCCGAGCCCGTAACATGACCCCAACCGCCGTCCACCATAGTGGCCGCAGAACCGACCTCGTCCAGGTAGCGCGGAGCGCGCAGTCGATACTTGCACTCGATGTGCACCACGGCCTGTCTGACCCTGCCCTCCACGTCCGGCCAGACGTTTATCTCCTTTTCCATCGCGGCCTTCTGCTGGGCCATCCGGGTCTCGACGACGGCCTTCTCCTTTGTCGCCTTTTCTTTGGTCCACCACAGCGCGCCGCCGATTCCTCCGACGGCGAGGAGAAGCACGACGACGAGGCCGACGGTCATCCACATTCCCGTCTTTTTCTTGGATTGAGCCAGCGCACCGACCATCACGTCGCGCTCCTCCTGGCGCGCGCGATCGATCTCGCGGAGCATGGTCGCCCGTCCCACCGCCTCCTTGGGCGGCTGCGGCGCCGTGACGCCGGCTCCGGTGGCGGTCAGGGAAGGCGGGGCGGGCACCGGCGAAGCCGCTTCGGCCGTCACCTGCATCTCGGGCCCCTGCTTGGCGAGACGGATGCGCGAGCCGTCCGGCACCGCGACCTTCTGGAAGGGCGGGCAGGGAGCGCCGTTGACGAAGGTGCCGTTCGAGCTTCCGCTTGTCCTCGATGAACAGGCGGCCCCCCTGAAGGCTCAACTCGGCGTGCAGACCGCTGACGCTGTCGTCCGCCGCATCGCCGAATTTGATGTCGTTTTCCGGGGCGCGGCCCAGGCGCAGGACCTGGCCTTCCTGCAATGCAACACGCTGGCTCTTGCCGGAAAGCGAACCGCTCAGATGCCGAATCGTCAGGATCATAGACACGATGTTCTCTCCTCCGATCGATTTTCTGGTGTGAGGCTCAGGGCTCATTCCCCGTCTTCCCCGGCAGGGGAGCTCTCCGCCGGCTCGATGACGAGGAACAGGAGCTCGGTCCGGCCGCAGCGAATGCGGTCGCGGTCGTGCAGCGGCACCGTGCCGTTGGCCGGCACCTCCTGGCCGTTGACCCATGTGCCGTTGGTCGAGAGGCGGTCCGCGAGATGAAACGTGCCGTTGCGGTGCAGGATCACCGCGTGCTCGCCGGAGACCTCGGAGTCTCCGGCGAGGAAGACGTCGCTCGAACGGCTGACGCCGATGGTGTTCTTGCCGCCGCGGACCGCAAACACGGTACCGCCGGGACCGAGATCCGGCGCCGCCAGCACCCCGAGGAGCCGGCGGACCGGGGCGTTTCCTGCGGCTGCTGAAGACGGCGCCGGGCTCGAAGACGCCGGAGATGGAGGGGCCGGCGCCTCCGGGGGCGACGGCACGGCCGGGGAGCTCTCCTGGAGCACCGTCCTGCGGCCGCCGCTCGCGGACGCCTCCGGCTCCTCCAGCCGCGTGGGCCGTACGCCCGGCGGTGGCACCGGGAGGGGCGGCGGCACCCACGGAGCTTCACCTTCCAGGCGCGTCCGCCGATCACCTTCGGCCGAGGCGCCCTCCAGGCGTGTCGACTGCGGGCTCGCAGGCCCCTGGGAAAGCGCGGGATCCAGGCGGGTGGAGCGCGGCGGCGCCGAAGCGTCGCCGTCCGCCGCCTGGCGGTCGCAATAGGGACAGCTCTTCCAGGAGGGATCGATGGGATGCCCCGCCGGGCAGCGTGCCATCCCCATCGTTGCCCCTCCCGTCCGTGCCGCGCTCGCAAGCGGGGCGCCGCAGGACAGGCAGCTCCGCTCCGCGTCCGGATTCAACGTATGGCAACTTACGCACTCGATCACGTTCGTCTCCCTCTCTCTCTAGATATGTATTCGCGTCGGCCGACGTTTCGCCCCGTCGCCGACGATCCGGATGCACCCAATCGTGATGTTGTCCTGGCTGTTCGCCGCGAGGGCCGCCGCGAGCAGGCCCTGGCAGACCTCCTCCGCCGTCAACGATTCCAGGAGAGCTTCTGCGATCCTCTCGTCCGGGAGAGCTCCGTGGAGACCGTCAGAGCAGAGCAAAACGACGTCGCCCGGGTCGAGCGGCATCGGTTGTTGAACTTCCGGTTCCAGAGGCTTCTCCTGGCCGACCGCCCGCTGGATGACGTTGCTGTCCGGATGGCCGAATGCCTCCGCTTCCCCGAGCAGACCATCCCGCACCATCTGGGCCACGAGGGAATGGTCGGCCGTCAAGCGGTAGAGCGACCGCCCGCGACAGAGATAAACACGGCTGTCGCCGACGTGGGCCACATGGAGAACGGGAGCCACGGAAAAACCGTCCACCACGGCAAGGGCGGCGGTCGCTCCCATGGAGAGGCCGTCGTTGCCGCGGACGGCCTCGAGGACGGCCCGATGCGCCGTATCGATCGCGTCGTGAAGGACGCTTTCCCAGTCCTGGTCGACGCGGTTCCGGATGGCCTCCAGACAGGAGCGGACGACGATTTCCGCGGCCTCGCGCCCCGCGGCGTGGCCTCCCATGCCGTCAGAGACGATGACCGCCACCTCGTTGCCCTCGCCCCGCCAGGCGATGCCCGCATCCTGGTTCTCCTCCCGCACGGGACCGCAGATGGAGACGACGTGGACCTCGTAAAACGAGTTGGCGCAGGGGGTATTCAGCTTCGGCTCCAATGACCTGAACCTTCCAGAAAAAACCCGCAGGGGAACCGGAGACTCGACTCCACTGCTGCTTGTGCGTGTGTTCTAAGTATACCGCCTCGCAGCGGATTCGACCACCCCTGCTGCCTACCGGCGTCGGGAAGGGGGCGTCTTTACCGGGCCGCGTCTGCCTAGTACCCGGTCAGCTCGACGTAGCCCCGGCCGCGAACCGGACGGCCGCGGTGGGCTCCCTCGACTTCGACCGCGCCCTCCCAGTAGCGGAAGGAGACGTCCAGCTCCTGGTCCGCCAGCAGCGGACGCACCTCCAGATCGAGGCCCTCGCGAGGGATGCGCAGCCGCCAGCGCGCGGGATAGCGGGCGCCGCTGCGTGGGCTTCGCCACTCTCCGGAATCGACGATCTGGAAATCGGAGAGGCTCAAGGCGCGGCTCTCGCCAACGGGATCGATCGAGGCGCCGCTGCTGGCCGGGTCGACGGTGCCGTTCTTCCGCCGTAGCTGATAGAGCATCACGTCCCAGCCGTCAGAGAGCTGAAGCGAGAACCAGTCCCATCCCACCTGGTCCCTGCCGAGCGAGCTGGTGCTCCATTCGCGGTCCATCCAGGCCAGACCGGTCACCGCGAACCGCTCGCCTGTGACAGCGACATGCCCTGATGCAGGCATGCGGGTGAAGGAGTAGTAATAGGAGGCGTTGCCCGGCTCGGCGCTCTTCCGGCTGAGCCCGCGCTCGCCCTGGAGCACCGGCGGCTTGCCCTGGCGCAGGACGAGGTCGATCGCCGTATTGTCCGCCATAGTGTCCGCCGAGGCGATGAGCCGCACGGGGAACGTCTGTCCGCCGACCGACGCCGCGGTCCAGCCCTTCACCCACACTCGAAACGGCTCCGCCTGAGCACCTGCGAGATCGAGGGCGCCGCGGCTCCAGCGCTCGAAGGAGTGAAAGGTGCCGCCTGCGCCACCGTCGATATCGCTCACCGTGAAGTGGGCGAGCCAGGCCTGCCGCGTGGCCCAGGCGGACTCGCGGGCCGGCATCTCCGGCGCCAAAGCCGAGCGGAAGAAGGTGAGCTGGAAGCCGAAGCGCCGCCCTGCCGCCGTCTCCAGGTTGCCCGTGTAGTACCACCACTCGGTGCGGAACTCCGGGTGCGGGCCGTGGTCGGCGGGGAAATGGAATTCGCGCGGGGCGAGCGCCTTGGCGTAGCCCCGATCGTCCGCGGTCCGCAGCGCTCCGGCGAGGGAGAGGGAGGTGCTGGGGGAGAAAGAGCGGTCGGGGCGAGTAAGGAGATAGACGGCGGCTAACATCAAGGCCAGTAGGAGGAGTAGGACCGTCCTGGCGATTCGGGCTTTCACTACGGACCCGTGATGTTGGAGAAGGTCGTGGGGATCAGCTCAGGTTGTTTTCCTGCAGGAACTTGGGAAGTCCGAAATAGAGCTGGCGGCATAGATCCTCATAATTTCGATATTGGATCCGTAGGAGCCCCTGAAGATCGGACGGAACGCTTCCGGTATCAGGGATTCTTTTCCGCCCCTTCGAGGTCGGCCCAACATATTCACAAACCAGCATGGGTTTCCCCGAAGCGTGAGCCATGCCAATTTCAATATAAACGTTGGGTTTGTTCAGAGTGCCGAGGTTGTCAAAGATACAGAGATCAGCACTTCTTATCCCCCTCACTACGTCCTCAAAGACGTCTTCTGGCTCGAAGGTCGTACCCCGACCACCGCAAGATGACCTGATGAGGTTCGAACAGATGGATGAGGTTAAATCGCAAAGATTTCTCGATATTGAGGACAAACCGGTGACCTACAAAGCAGATAAGCTTCTCGCCTTGGGCTTTCGGACGACCTTTATCCAGACCTTGGAGAAAAGGGAAGCTGGTTCCATCAAGCTCTCTGAGCTTGACGATACGGAGCTGGCCGTAATTGCCGGAGCGAAGGGCTCTTGGAGAGCGGTCGAAAAGACGCTGACTCAGAGGCTCTAATTTCTGGTCTTCGTTGAGAGCGGCAACTCTATCGTGGTATTCAGCCGTCGAGATGGAACCATCATAGAGTTGGCCTTCCAGGAAGCTTCTCAGAAAGTCTCGAACGAAGACTACCGGCTCGACCGGTCTGCTCACGGTTCAGAACTTGGAATACGTGCTAATGAAGAGTCTCAGGGTGTCTTCTGCCGTGTATCTTCTGGCGGTGGTCTTGCCGGGGGAAACTCTCTCCGCAGACGCTCCTCTGGAGGTCTTCTTGGCTGCGGAAACTCTCTTCGCTGCTGCCTTCTTCGCGGTCGGCTTCTTGGCTGCCATTCTCGTTCTCCTCGGCTTGACGCTCCAAGAGTAGTCTACAACAAAAAGCTCTACTCCTCCCGCAACGCCACCGCCGGAGACGTCCGCGCCATCTTGTACGCGGGATATAGCCCGGCGAGCAGGGCGGCCGCGAGGGCCAGCAGCAGCGCCTGGAGCAGCACGCCGGGCGAGACCTCCATGCGGATCGTCCAGCCGAAGGAGCGCCGGTTGACGACGTAGATCATGATCGCCGCGAGCGTCAGGCCGACCGGCAGCGAGAGGAGCCCCGCGGCGAGACCCATCAGGCCGGTTTGCGAGGTCGTCAGTTGCCAGACCTGCCCCGGCGTGAGGCCGTTCGCCCGCAGCACTCCGAGCTCGCGGGCGCGCTCGAGCTGCAGCGCCATCAGCGAGGACAGTACGCCGAGAAAGGCGACCATGCCGGCCAGCAGGCGGAGCACGCCCGTGATCAGGAAGGTGCGGTCGAAGATCTCCAGCGACAGCCGCTTGAGCGAGCGGTTGGACTGAATCGACAGCGCCCGCCCGGCGTCCACCCTCGACTCTTTCCCCTCTCCCGGTGTGGTGGGAAGGGAGGGGACGGGAGAGGGGTCAGGGGTGAGGGTTCTTAAGAGCCGCACGATCCGGTCGGGATCGGTGCCCGGCGCGAGGTCGAGCGAGAAGCCGGAGAGGGCGCGGTCGTTCCAATGCCGGAGATAGGTCGCGCGGCTCATCAGGACGACGCCACGGTCCGACGCGTAGTCGTAGTAGACGCCCGCGACCGGGAAGTCCCGGTCTCCGCGCGCCGTGCGCAGGCGGACCGAATCGCCCCGTCCCACGCCGGTGCGGGAGGAGAAGGGCTCGGAGACCAGCACCGCTCCGCCGCGCTGGAACGCCGGCCACACCTCGGCCTCCCGCCCCTCCTTCAGCTCGAACGAGCGGGTCCCCCGGTCGTCGGTGCCGACGGCCACCAGGCGAACGGGTCCGGCGGGAGAGGGGATCTCCACGCGCCGGATCAGGTTCGCGCGCTCCACCCCCGGCAGCTTTGCCGCCCGCAGGGCCACGTCAGGTTCCAGCCGGCCGCCGCTGAAGCCCCCCGCGCGGCTGGGCACGGCGACGTAGATGTCCGCCTGGAGCGACATCTCCAGCCAGCGCACCACCGTGCCGCGGAAGCTCTGGATCATGACGCCGATTCCCACCGTGACCGAAACCGCGATGACCAGCGCGGCGATGGCGACCGCGGTGCGCGAGAGCGAGGCGACGACGCCCCGCGCCGCCATGCGCCCGAGGATGCCGAGGAGCCCTCCCATGGGCCGCCGCAGGATCGACATCATCACGACCGTCGCCCCCGGCGCCAGGAAGGCGAAGCCGAGAATCACCGCGAACAGGCCGCCGAAGCTCGGCGCCAGCGCCCGGCCGGAAAGGCTCAGGAGCGCGGCGCCGAGCAGCAGCAGAGCCGCGCCCAGGGCGGTGGCGCGGGGCAGGATCCGGCGGAGCCTAGCCTCTAGAAACGAGCGGGTCAGCACCGCGCGGGGAGGCGACCGCGTGGCCTCGAAGGCCGGCACGATCGCCGCGAGGAGGGTGGCACCGATGCCGATGGCCGCGCCCTGGACGAGCGTCGCGGCCGGCACGGCGAGCTCGCCCACGGAGACGACGAAGTAGAGATCGTTGATCGTCCGCGTGACCAGCCGTACGAGCCCGCGGCCGAGGAGCACCCCCGAAACAAGACCGGCGGCGGTGCCGATCAAGGCCACCAGCAGCGCCTCGCCGAGCACCAGCGCGAAGACCTCGCGCCGGGTCACTCCCAGGGCGCGCAGGGTGCCGATCAGGCCGCGCCGCTGGACCACCGAGAAGGTCATCGTGTTGTAGATGAGGAAGACGCCGCAGATCAGGGCCAGCAGCGACAGGGCGGTCAGGTTGAGCCGGAAGGCGCGCGTCATCTCCTCCGCCGTCCGCGTGCGGCCCGTGGCGGCGAGGATCTGCGCTCCGGCCGGCAACACGGCGGCGGCGCGGGCGAGCTGCCGCCGGCCTTCGGCTCCCTCGGGCTCCCCTGGAACGATGAGATCGATCCGGTCGAGCCGGCCCGTCCGGCCGAGCAGCTCCTGGGCGGCGGCGATATCCATCACGAGGAGATCGGCGATCGCCCGGCGGGTGCTCTCGTCCTCCGGCTCCAGCGTGCCGGCCAGCTCGACCTGCCTCACGGCGCCGCTCGCCCGCACGCGGAACGAGTCGCCGATCCGGAGCCCCATCTCCGCCGCCGTGCCGGCCGCCAGCACGCCGGCGCCGGGCCGGGTGAGCAGGGCACCGAGATCGACGGCGAGGCGGTCCCGCCCGGAGCCGCCGGCCGAGCCGCTCAGGTAGGCGCGAAAAGGCGCCTCCGAAAAGGGATCGACGCCCAGCAGGTGGAGCGTCCGCGAGGGCTCCCCGGGCGCGGCGGGAACCATGACCCAGTCCTCGACGACCGGCGCGGCCAGCTCGACCTTCGCCTCCAGGACCAGGCGGCGGAAGGCATCATCCGGCAAGCCTTCTGGACCGCCGGTGATCTGATGCGTGGCCTTTCCCGTCACCGCCTCGGTCGACAGCGCGAACGCGCGCCGCGCACTGGCATTGGCGAGATCGATCGAGACCACGACGGCCACTCCCAATGCGACCCCCAGGACGGCCAGGCCGAACTGCCACGGATGGCGCCGGAGATAGCGCAGGCTGGAGCGGGTGAGCAGGGCGGGTCTCATGCCGTCGCCTTGACGTCGAGAGGTGTCGATGAACGAGGGCCCTCCGCCGCCTCGGGCCCCTCACTCCCCCGGCCCCTCTCTCCCGCCTCACACCCGCCCTTCCGGGAGAGAGGGGAGCTTGAAAAAAAAGCTTCTCTTGCTGTTGCTTTTTCAGTCTCCCTCCTCTCCCGGCAGGGTGGGTGTGAGGCGGGAGAGGAGGGCCGGGGAGGTGAGGGGTCCGACGGCGCCGGCGCCGGTCCGATCGAAGAAGACTCGAGGAGCGGGTCTGTCTCCCTTCTCAAAGCCAAGATCCCTTCCTCTCCACCAGCCGGCACTCCTCGATCCGAAACACCCGGTCCGCCATCCCGATCACCTCGGGGCTGTGGGTGACCATCACCATCGTCTTGCCGGCCCGGCGTGTCAGCCGGTCCAGGAGATCCAGCACCTGGAGGCCCGTCTCGAGGTCGAGGTTGCCCGTGGGCTCGTCGGCCAGCACCAGGAGCGGATCGTGCGCCAGGGCCCTCGCCACCGCCAGCCGCTGCTGCTCGCCGCCGGACAGCCGGTCCGGAAAGCTCGCGGCCCGGTCCGCCAGGCCCACCTCCGCCAGCAGATCGAAGGCCGCCCGCCGCTCGGCCGCGCTCACCTTCCCCTTCAGCTCCAGCGGCAGCAGCAGGTTCTCCTCGACGGTCAGGGTGGGGATGAGATTGAAGAACTGGAAGACGAAGCCGATCCGGTCGCGGCGGAAGAGCGTCCGCTCCCGCTCCGGCAGGGAAGAGATCGCGACGCCGTCGATCACCACCACGCCGGAGGTGGGCTGGTCGATGCCGGAGAGCAGGTTGAGCAGCGTCGACTTCCCCGAGCCGCTGCGGCCGATCAGGACGGCCAGCTCGCCGCGCCGGATGGTGACGTCCGTGTCGCAGAGCACGAGCCGCCGCCGCTCGCCCTCCTCGTAGGTCTTGGTGAGGTTTCGCAGCTCGATCAGGGGAGGCGGATCCGCCATGGCTCCGGGATCGTACCCTTTCGGCGCACGAGCCGTCGCCGCGGGGTCGACGCCGCACATAGGCTATGTGAGCCTCAGATAGGCTATGTAGGATTTTTAGGAGGCCTGCCCCTGTCGAACCTTTTGGCACAGCTGTTCCGCCTGCTCCCCCTGCGCCGCCGACCGGCGGAGCTCGAGAAGCCCCTGCGCGACGAGCTCTCCAGCATCGAGCAGCTCGAGGAGCGCGCCAAGGCGCTGGCGGCGCGGTTTACCCTCGATCCCAATCCCCGCCGCGGCGGCGATAGCGCCTACCGGCGGCTCGACGACAACGCCAGGCTGCTCGACGAGGCCTATCGCACGCTGGCGGACGACGTCCATCGCGGCGAGCTCGTCACCACTGCCGCGGAGTGGATCCTCGACAACTTCCACCTCGTCGCCTCCGAGATCCGCGGAGTGCGGCAGAACCTGCCGCGCGGCTACTACCGCGAGCTGCCCAAGCTGGCGCTGCGTGAGCTCGCCGGTACCGCTCGCATCTATGCCCTGGCAGTGGAGCTGATCCGCCATAGCGACAGCCGCCTCGATCGCCCGCAGTTGATTCGTTTCCTGACCAGCTTCCAGTCGGTCGCCCCGCTCACCATCGGCGAGCTGTGGGCGTGGCCGAGCATGCTGCGGCTGGCGCTGATCGAGAACCTGCGGCGGCTCGCCGCCAAGACCCTCGAGGGCCGTGACGCGCGCCGGGCCGCCGACGCCTACGTGGCACGAATCGACGAGGGCGGCCAGGGCGAGCTGCCGTCCCTGCCGCCGGTGCTGCACACCGCTTTTGTCGTGCAACTTCTGCAGCGCATCCGCGAGTACGGCCCCCGCCTCGGGGCGATCCGCTCGGCGGTGGACGGCCATCTCGCAACCCTGCAGATCGAGCTCCGAGGACGCCATCCGCGTCGAGCACCAGGGGCAGGCCGCGGCGCAGGTCTCGGTCGCCAATGTCATTGGCAGCCTCCGGCTGTGCGCCACCCTCGACTGGAGCCAGTACTTCGAGGCGGTGAGCCTGGTCGAACGGGTGCTGCAGCAGGACCCGCCGGGCGTCTACGGCGGCATGGACTTCTTGAGCCGCGACCGCTACCGGCAGGCGGTGGAGGAGCTGGCCGGCAAGGGCGGCGACGACCAGTTGCGCGTCGCGCGTCGCGCCGTGGAGAGCGCCCGCCAGGCCGCCGAAGAAGGCGCCGTGGGCGATCGCGAGGCCCATGTCGGCCATCATCTCATCGGCAAGGGGCGGCGCGGCCTGGAGACCGACCTTGCCTACCGGCCCCGCCTGCGCCTGCGGGTGCGCAGATTCGCCTACGCGCACGCCACCGCGTTTTATCTGGGCTCGATAGCCGGTCTGACGGCGGTACTCGCCGGGCTGGGCGTCGCCTACGCGCGGGCCGAGGGCGCGACGCTGGCGATGCAGGTCGCGGTGGGACTGCTGCTGCTGGTGCCGGCGGGCGATCTCGCCATCACCTGTGTGCAGCGGCTGGTTGCCAGGCTCGCGCCACCGCGCCGCCTCCCTCGCCTCGACCTCGCCGCCGGCGTCCCCGCCCATGCTCGTACCCTGGTGGTGATACCGACGCTTTTATCGAGCGTCGCCGAAGCCGAGGAGCTGGTGGCGCACCTCGAGGTGCTCGCCCTCGGCAACCTCGATCCGCGCATCCACTTCGCCCTGTTGACCGACTTCCCGGACGCGCCGGCGCAGGTGATGCCCGAGGACGCCGCGATCCTCGCTGCCGCACAGGCGGGGATCGAGGCGCTGAATTCGCGATCGGCGCGCTCGCCGGAAGGGGGCGGCGACCGCTTCTTCCTCTTCCACCGCGAGCGGCAGTGGAACCCAGGCGAGAGCACCTGGATGGGCTGGGAGCGCAAGCGCGGCAAGCTCGAGGAGCTCAACCGCCTGCTGCGCGGGGCGACCGACACCGGCTTCGGCGTGCAGGTGGGAGACCCGGGGCTGCTCCCCGACGTGCGCTACTGCATCACCCTCGACTCCGACACCAGGCTGCCGCGCGACGCCGCCAAGGCGCTCATCGGCATCATCGCCCACCCGCTCAACCGGCCGCACGTCGATCCGCGGCTGGGTCGCGTCACCGAGGGATACGGCATCCTGCAACCGCGGGTGAGCGTCACCATGGCGAGCGCCGCGGGCTCGCTCTTCGCCCGCCTCTACGCCGGCCACACCGGCGTCGACCCCTACACCACCGCCGTCTCCGACACCTATCAGGACCTCTTCGCCGAGGGGATCTTCACCGGCAAGGGGCTGTACGACGTCGATGCCTTCACCGCCGCCCTCGACGGACGCGTCCCCGAGTACGCCCTGCTCTCCCACGATCTCTTCGAGGGGATCTACGCGCGCACCGCGCTGGTCAGCGACATCGAGCTGGTGGACGATTACCCGGCGAGCGTGCTGGCCCACGCCCGCCGGCAGCACCGCTGGGTGCGCGGCGACTGGCAGATCCTGCGCTGGCTGTTCCCCTGGGTGCGCAACCGGGCGGGCGGGCTCGAGCGCAACCGCCTCCCCCTCATCTCGCGCTGGAAGATCCTCGACAACTTACGGCGCAGCCTGGTGCCGCCGGCCACGACGGCGCTGTTGCTGCTCGCCTGGACGCTGCTGCCGGGCAGCGCCGCGGCGTGGACGGCCGCGGTGCTCGCCGCCCTCGCCTTCCCGCTGTATCCGCTGCTGCTCGCGACCCTCGACGGCCCCGAGCGGCGGCTGCCCTGGCGCGTCTTCCTGCGCGCCGCCGGCCACGAGCTGGCGGTGGTGCTGGCGCGCGTCGGGCTGCAGCTCGTCTTCCTCGCCAACCAGGCGTGGCAGATGGTGCACGCGATCACCGTGACCCTGGTGCGACTGGTTACGAAGCGCCGGCTGCTGGAGTGGGAGACCGCCGCCACCAGCGCCGCCCGCGCCGCGCGGCGGGGCCGCCGCGGCCCGCGCCCGTTCGTGCGCGCCATGGCGGCCAGCCCTCTGCTCGCCGTCGCCGGCATCGTCCTGGTGGCGGCGGTTCGGCCGCGTGCCCTCCCGGTGGCTCTGCCGGTGCTGCTGCTCTGGCTGCTCGCGCCGTTGCTCGCCTACCTGCTCAGCCGCCCGGTGGCGCCCCGGCAGCTCGAGCTCGATGCCACGGACCGCGCCTACCTGGAAGGCGTGGCGCGCGACACCTGGCGCTACTTCGCCACCTTCGCCGGGACCGACGACCACGGGCTGCCTCCCGACAACTTCCAGGAGATCCCCGAGCCGCGCATCGCCCACCGTACCTCGCCGACCAACGTCGGCATGGGCCTGCTCGCCACCCTGGCGGCCCACGACCTCGGCTTCATCGCCACCGCCGAGCTGATGGCGCGCACCGACGCCGCGCTCACCACCATCGAGGGGCTCGAGCGCCATGAAGGGCACCTGCTCAACTGGTACGACTCGCAGAGCCTGGCCCCGCTGCTGCCGCGCTACGTCTCCACGGTCGACAGCGGCAACCTCGCGGGCTCGCTGCTCTGCCTGGCCGAAGGGCTGCGCGGCCTCGCGGCTGCCGGCAACGGCGCGCCCGGCGACGGCGAGCGGCTGGCCGCCCTGGCCGCGCGCGCCGCGGCGTTCGCCGAAACCATGCGCTTCGCCTTCCTCTACGACGCGCCGCGTCGGCTCTTCGCCATCGGCTACCGGCTGGCCGACGCCGAGGGGCCGGGGCGGCTCGACCCCTCCTACTTCGACCTGCTCGCCTCCGAGGCGCGGCTCGCCAGCTTCCTCGCCATCGCCCGGGGGGAGGTGCCGCAGGCCCACTGGTTCCACCTCGGCCGGCTGGTCACCAGCGTCGACGGCTCGCCCACCCTGCTGTCGTGGAGCGCCACCCTCTTCGAGTACCTGATGCCGCTGCTGCTGATGCGCAGCTATCCGGACACGCTGCTCGACCAGACCTGCCACATGGTGGTGCGAGCGCAACGGCGTTACGCGAGCGAGCGCGGCGTGCCGTGGGGGATCTCGGAGTCGGCCTGCAACGTCGTCGATCGCCACGAGACGTACCAGTACAAGGCCTTCGGCGTCCCCGGCCTGGGGCTCAAGCGCGGGCTCGGTGACGAGCTGGTGGTCGCCCCCTACGCCACCGCGCTCGCCGCCATGATCGAGCCGGCCCAGGCCGCCCGCAACCTGCGCCGGCTCGCGGCGCAGGGGCTCGCGGGCGAATACGGCTTCTATGAAGCGATCGACTACACCCACCGGGCGGCGAGCGACGACGAGAGCCCGGTGCCCGCCGACCGCGGCACGGTGGTGCGCGCCTACATGGCGCACCACCAGGGGATGACGCTGGTGGCCATCGCCAACGCGCTGCTCGGCCAGCCCATGGTCGAGCGCTTCCACGCCGACCCGCGCGTGCGCGCCACCGAGCTGCTGCTGCAGGAACGCGTGCCCCGGCAGGCGCCGATCACCCGGCCGCGGCCGGTCGAGGAGACCCGGGTGTCATCACCCGCCCCCGCCGCCGCGGTGCGCCGCTTCCGCTCGCCGCACACCCTCGTCCCGCACGCGCAATTTCTCGGCAACGGCAACTACACCGCGGTGGTCACCAACGCCGGCGGCGGCGCCAGCTTCTGCCGCGGCCGGGCGGTGACCCGCTTCCGGCGCGACGCCACCCGCGATCCCGGCGGGCAGCTGCTCTACCTGCGCGACGTGCGCAGCGGCGCGGTGTGGAGCGCGACCTATCAGCCGGCCGGTCTGACCCCCAGGGAGCCGGAGGACTACCGGGTCACCTTCCAGCCGGAGAAGGCGATCTTCCGCCGCCGCGACGACGGCATTGCGACGAAGCTCGAGATCGCCGTCTCCACCGAGGACGACGTCGAGGTCCGCCGCCTGGCGGTGACCAATCACGGCGACCGGCCGCGGGAGATCGAGGTGACGAGCTATGCCGAGATGGTGCTGGCTCCCTCCGCCGACGATCTCGCCCATCCGGGATTCGTGAAGCTGTTCGTGGAGAGCGAGTACCTCCCCGAGGCCGCAGCGCTGCTCTTCCGGCGCCGGCCACGGGCCGCCGACGAGGCCGCGACGTGGGCGGTGCACGTGCTCGGCCTCGAAGGCAGGCCGCAGGGCCCGGTGGAGTGGGAGACCGACCGCGCGCAGTTCCTCGGGCGCGGCCGTGACCCCAGCCATCCGCAGGCCCTCGACGGGCGGCCGCTCTCGGGCACCACCGGCGCCGTGCTCGATCCGGTGGCGAGCCTCCGCCAGCGGCTGCGGCTGTTGCCCGGCGGCCGCGCGCGGCTCACTTTCGCCACCGGCGTGGCGGACAGCCGCGACTCCGCCGTCGCCCTCGCCAACAAGTACCACGATGCCGCCGCCGTCACCCGCGCTTTCGCCCTCGCCTTCGCGCACGCGCAGAGCGGCCGGCGCCACCTCGGCATCAGCGGCGACGAGGCGATCCTCTTCGAGCGGCTCGCCTCGCGCGTGCTCTACGCCGACAGCTCGTTGCGCGCTCCGGCGGAGGTGCTGGCACGTAACACGCTGGGGCAGGAGGGGCTGTGGCCGCAAGCGATCTCCGGCGACCTGCCCATCCTGCTGGTGCGGGTGGTCGAGGAGGACGACCTGCCGCTGGTGCGCCAGGTGCTGCAGGCGCAGGAGTATTGGCGGCTCAAGGGCCTGGCAGCCGACGTCGTGCTGGTCAACGAGAACCCGCTCGGCTACCTCGACGCCATGCAGGTACAGCTCGAAACCCTGCTCGACGACGGCCCCTGGCGCTCCTGGCGGCACCGGCCGGGCGGCGCCTACCTGCTGCGCGGCGAGCGTCTCTCCGAGGCGGAGCGCGTCCTCCTCGCCAGTGCCGCCAGCGCCGTGCTCAGCGGCGACCGCGGCGAGCTCGCCCACCAGCTCGACCGCCTCCACCCGGAGCGGCCCGAGCCGCCGCCCGAGACGCTCGCCGCCGCCCCGCCGCGCCCGCTCGCCGCCGCCGAGGGAACCGTCGAGGGAACCGCCGCCCCGCCGGCCCTGCCCGAGCTCACCTTCGACAACCGCTCCGGCGGATTCACCCCCGACGGGCGGGAGTACGTCATCCACCTCGACGGCGACCAGGAGACGCCCCTGCCCTGGGCCAACGTCATCGCCAACCCGGACTTCGGGACGGTCGTCACCGCCGGGGGGGCCGCCTTCACCTGGTCCGGCAACAGCCGCGAGAACCGGCTCACCCCCCACGCCGGCGATCCGGTGAGCGATCCCACCGGCGAGGCGCTCTTCGTGCGCGATGACGAGAGCGGCGAGGCCTGGACGCCGACGCCCGGTCCCCTGCGGCGGCGGCGGGGCGGCGGCCGCTGCGTCATCCACCACGGCGCCGGCATCACCCGCTTCGCCCGTTTCGCCCACGGCGTGCGGCACGAGCTGGAGCTCTTCGTCGACGTCCGCGATCCGGTGAAGCTCTCGCTGCTCACCCTGACCAACGAGAGTGAGCGAACGCGGCGGCTGAGCGTTTTTTCGTACTGCGAGTGGGCGCTGGGGCCGCCGCGCGAGGGGCACCGCCTGCACGTGGTCACCGAGCGCGACGAGGCGACCGGCGCGGTGCTCGCCCGCAATCCCTACAACCGCGACTTCGCGCGCTGCGTGGCCTTCGCCGCCGCCAGCGAGCCGTTGCGCTCGGTGAGCGGCGACCGCACGGCGTTCCTCGGCCGCAACGGCTCGCTGACAGCGCCGGCGGCGCTCGCCCACCAGCAGCTCTCCGGGCGCCTCGGTGCCGGCCTCGACCCCTGCGCCGCGCTGCAGGTCGCGGTCACGCTCGCCGCCGGCGAGACGCGCCGCCTGGTGTTCGTGCTCGGCCAGGGCAAGGACGCCGCCGAGGCCCGCGAGCTGCTCGCCCGCCACGCCACCGTCGCCGCGGCCGAGGCGGCGCGCGACGAGGTGCGCCGTAGCTGGGAGAGCACGCTGCAGGCGGTGCAGGTGAAGACCCCCGACGACTCCTTCGACCTGCTGATGAACGGCTGGCTGCTCTACCAGACGATCTCCTGCCGGCTGTGGGCGCGGTCGGGCTACTCGCAGCCCGGCGGCGCCTTCGGCTTCCGCGATCAGCTGCAGGATTCGATGGCCCTGGTCTTCGCGCGCCCCGATCTGGCGCGCGCGCACCTGCTGCGCGCCGCCGGCCGCCAGTTCGTCGAGGGGGACGTCCAGCACTGGTGGCATCCGCCTGCCGGACAGGGCACTCGTACCCGCTGCTCGGACGACCTCCTCTGGCTGCCGTTCGCCCTAGCGCGCTACCTGCAAGCGACCGGCGACGCTGCGGTGCTGGACGAGCGGGTGCCGTTCCTCACCGCGCCCCCGCTCGCCGAGGGCACCGACGAGGCCTACCAGCAGCCCGCCGTCGCCGGCGAGCAGGGCTCCCTCTTCGAGCACTGCCTGCGCGCCATCGACAAGGCGATCACCGCCGGTGCCCACGGGCTGCCGCTCTTCGGCAGCGGCGACTGGAACGACGGCATGAACCGGGTGGGGCGAAAGGGGCGCGGCGAGAGCACCTGGCTGGGCTTCTTCCTGCATGGCATCCTCGGCGACTTCGCACCGCTCTGCGCGGCGCGGGGCGAGAAGGCGCGGGCCGAGCGCTATCGCGCGCAGCAGGCGCGCCTCGGCGGCGCCCTCGAGATGACCTGGGACGGCGAGTGGTACCGGCGCGGCTACTACGACGACGGCACGCCGCTCGGCTCCGCCCACGGCGACGAGTGCAAGATCGATTCGCTGCCGCAGAGCTGGGCGGTGCTCTCGCACGCGGTCCCCACCCGTTTCGCCGATCGCGCGCTCGACGCGGTGCGCGCCCACCTCGTGCAGCGGGCCAACGGCGTCATCCTGCTGCTCGCCCCCGCCTTCGATCAATCGGCGCAGGACCCCGGCTACATCCGCGGCTACCCGCCGGGGGTGCGCGAGAACGGCGGCCAGTACACCCATGCCGCGGTGTGGGTGGTGATGGCGGTCGCGGCGCTGGGCAGCGGCGACGAGGCGGTCGAGCTGTTCCACCTGCTCAACCCGATCAACCACACCCGCGCCGCGGCCGACGTCGAGCGCTACAAGGCCGAGCCCTACGTTCTCGCCGGCGACGTCTACGCCCATCCACAGCACGCCGGGCGCGGCGGCTGGAGCTGGTACACCGGCGCCGCCGGCTGGCTCTACCGGGCGGGGCTGGAGAGCATTCTCGGCCTGCGCCGCCAGGGCTCGACGTTCGCCGTCGCCCCCTGCATCCCCGCCTCGTGGCCCGAATACACGGTGGTCTGGCGCTACGGCCGGACGCGCTACGAGATCGCGGTCGCGAATCCGCACCACCGGTGCCGCGGCGTCGCCAGCGCGGAGCTCGACGGAGCACGCGTCGACCCCAGGGCCATTCCACTGGTCGACGACGGCGCCACGCACGCGGTACAGGTGGTGCTGGGAGAGGCCAAGAAGGTCGCGGCAGGCGCGGCTCGGCAAGCGCGGCTCACCTAGGCCCCGGGGCTGGCCGCAGCCGGAGCGAGCGGTCGCGGGCGGGTGGTTTCTACCCATCTCGCGATCCTGCTCCCGGGTAGTAAGTGCGCTTACCGGTTGGGCATCCGAAGACTAGATTGGAGGCACGTTCGAGAAAGAACGGTGCCTCATGGAACCAAGACTCGTTGCAGCGACAGGCTCTCTGGTGGAAGTGGAGCCGGCGAGGCCACTCGACACAATTCGCGAGCGGCAGCGGGCCCTCTTGGCAAGTTTGCGCGTCGCCCGGCGCTTGGCCGCCCGGCTGAAAGTCACGCGGCGGCGCCGTGCCCTGCTCCTCGGCGTGGCGCTCTTTCCCGTCGCGCCGATCCTTCCCGTCGCGCTGCTCCTTTCCCCGGCGGCGGGGCTGCTCCACCACGTCTACTTCGAACGCACCGGCGTGCCCGACCTCGAGTCGTTCATCCGGTTCGAGCTCCCCACCACCGGCGCCGTCCGCGACGTTCACGGCATGGTGCTGATCGAGCTGGCGCGCGAGTACCGGCGGGTCGTGGCCTACGACGAGGTGCCCCGCATCCTGCGCCAGGCGATCCTGGCCGCCGAGGACAAGAGCTTCTTCACCCATTCCGGTGTGGACTACCGTGCCCTGCCACGAGTGGCCCAGAAGGCGGCGGTGCGCTCGCTGGCTGAATGGCGCAAGGGCGGTCACGACTTGCGGCTGCTTCTACCACAAGGGGGCTCGACGCTCACGCAGCAGCTCGTCCGTGGCTACTTCCTGCAGGACATGACGAGCCGCGCCGACGGGGATGCGATCTTCCACGCCGGCCTGGCCCCACCCCGGCTCCTTTCCGTGGTCCTGGGAGCCTCCGCCACGAACAAGCTCCTGCGAAAAATGGAGGAGGTGCGCCTGACGTTCTGGCTCGAGCAAGAGATGCGCAGGCGGTATGGATCGCGGGACCAGGGCAAGCGCGAGATCTTCGCGCGCTACGCCAGCTTCATCTACCTGGGTAACGGCCGCCACGGCTTTGCCGCCGCTTCCGAGTACTACTTTGGCAAACCCTTGTCGAGTTATACGCCGGACGACGCGGGCAACGCGGCGCTCCTGGCTGCGATCGGCAAGTCGCCGCGGGACTACGCCCCCCAGGCCGGCAACCAGCGGCTGCTGGGCCGCCGCAACCAGATTCTCGCCCTGATGGCGCGCAACGGGTACATCCCGGAGAGCCTCGCGAAGCGCTGCCAGGGAGAACCGATCCGCGTCGCCCTTCGCAGCCCGATCAAGACTGACGCTCCCGCGGCCATCGAGCACATCCTCGACGAACTGACCCAGCATGGCGGGAGTCGCTACCGCGTCGAAGACCTGTTCCAGGGCCGGATCTCGGTCCACTCGACGGTCGACGCACGCGTGCAGACGATCGTGAACGAAGCCCTCGAGAACGGTTTGGCCCGGTACGAGAAGCGGCACCCGAAAGGGAAGGGATTGATCCAGGGCTCGGTGGTCGTGCTCCACAACGCGGACGCGGCGATCCTGGCCGAGGCGGGCGGGCGGCGGGTCTACAGAGATCGCGGTACGCGCTACTCTGACTACAACCGCGTCACCCGTTCGCTGCGCCAGCCGGGCTCCGCGATGAAGCCGCTGGTGTACCTGGCCGCGTTCGAGTCGGGTATGGGCCTCGACACGCAGGTACTCGACGTGCCGATCGGCGTGCCGATCGGAGGCGACGGCGGCGTCAAGTGGATCGCCAATTACGACCATCGGTTCAAGGGCTCGATTCCGCTACGCCAGGCCCTGGCCGAGTCGCGCAACACCGTGGCCGTGTGGGTCACGCGCAAGATCGGCGTCAACGCCGTGATCCGGACCGCCAACGAGATGGGGATCCGCACCCCGCTGCAACCCTACCTGTCCACGGCACTCGGGGCGTCGGAGGTGTTGCTATTGGAATTGGCGGACGCCTATCGCGCCATCGCCTCGGGCGTCGTGGCGGAACCGCACGTCATCGATCGCGTGACCGACGTCTCCGGCGACGGGCTGTACGAGGCGCCGCGGGGCGCGCGGCCGATCCGCTCCTCGGCCCTGCGCTCGATCCAGGAGGGGCTCCGGGGCGTGGTCCGTCTCCCCGAAGGCACCGCCCACAGCCTCGACGCCCGCGATTTTCCAATCCCGGTCATGGGAAAAACCGGGACGACGAGCGGCTTCCGCGATGCGCTGTTCGTGGGGTCCACCTATGGGACACAGGGGATCACCGTGGCGGTCCGGATCGGCTTCGACGACAATCGCCCCCTGGGGGCAAGGGAGACCGGCGGGCGCACGGCGCTGCCGATCTTCCGCGAGATCATGCTCCGCGTCTACAAGGACCAACTCGTCGGGCAGGTGCCGCAATTCCCCCGCGAGATCGAGAACGGAATCGACCAGTACCTGGCGACGCAGGCGCTGGTGAGACGCGCTGAGCGGTCGGTGCCGGGCCCCGACGCGCCGCTCCTGGGATCGCTGCACAGCGAGATTGTGATTCGTCCAGCCACTCCCTGAGTGGGACCCGGAACCCTCCAAAATCGGCCGAACCCAAATGGCAACGGTAAACAGGCAGATCACACTCGCCGCGCGGCCGGTGGGTTTTCCCAAGGTGTCGGACTTCCACCTGGTCTATTCTCCTCTGCCCTCGCCTGCAGCAGGCGAAGTGCTGGTTCGATCGGTCTACCTGTCGCTCGATCCCTACATGCGCGGGCGGATGAGCGATGCCGACTCCTATGCCCGGCCGGTTGCCATCGGGGAAGTCATGATCGGCGAAGCGGTCGCCTTCGTGGTGGAGTCCGAGGATCCGAAGCTCCGAGCCGGTGACGCGGTCGAGGGGATGTTGGGATGGCAGGAATACGCCGTCGCCCAGGGACGCGAGCTCAGGAGAATCGACCCCGGCTGCGCACCGATCTCGACGGCTCTCGGAGTGCTGGGCATGCCGGGGCTCACGGCGTACTTCGGCCTCCTCGACACCTGTGACCCGCAACGAGGGGAGACCGTCGTGGTGTCCGGAGCTGCAGGAGCGGTCGGGATGCTCGTCGGCCAGATAGCGAAAATCAAGGGATGCCGCGTCGTGGGAGTGGCGGGCACCGACGCCAAGATCTCGTGGTTGCTCGACGAGCTCGGCTTCGACGCGGCATTCAACTACAAGACCGCCGAGGATTTCCACGGCAAGCTCGAGGAGGCCTGCCCCGACGGCATCGACGCCTACTTCGACAACGTCGGCGGGGCCCTCACCGACGCAGTCGTGCGACGGATCAACGCCAGAGCGCGGATCTCCGTCTGCGGACAGATGTCACAGTACAACCTGGAGAAGCCCGAGGTGGGGCCGCGCTGGCTAAGTCAGTTGATCGTCAAGCAGGCGAAGGTGCAGGGCTTCCTGGTTTCCGGCTACGCCGAGCGGTTCCCCGCAGGGCTTGCACAACTGGCCAGGTGGCTGAAGCAGGGGAAGCTGAAGTACCGGGAAGACGTCGCCCAAGGCATCGAAGCCGCGCCGCAGGCCTTCATCGGAATGCTGCAAGGAAAAAACCAAGGGAAACAACTGGTGCAGCTCTCGGAGTCGCCCCGCCCGGTACCCCAGAGAGCTGACACCAGGCGAGCCGAGCGCGCTGCATAGCCCGGCCCGCCGCTGAACCGATTCAGAACAATCGCGGTTCATGCCGGTCGTCGCCCTTTTTGTCCTTCTTGGGCTTGGCCGCCTCCCCCGAGGGCTTCGGCCGCTTATCGGGCTTGGCCGCGCTCGCCTGCGCCGCCTGGCGCTGGATCTGCTGGCGGGTCTGCAACTGCTGCTCGGCGCCGCGGCGCTGCTCCTTCTGCTCCTGTACCTCGGCCGCATGGCGCTTCTTCACGTCTTGCGCGTTGGCCTTGGCCGGCGGCCGAGCCGTCTCCTGGCGGTGGATCTGCTCCAGGACTCGCCGTTCTCTGTCCTGGCTCGTCCTCAGATCCTTCTGCTCGCGCAGGAACTGGCGCTCGTCGTCGTTGTCCCGCGGAGCGGGTTTGGTCCGCGGAGCGACCGCAATGGGAACCTGAGCGCTCCTTTGGCGGGTCGGCGCCGCCATGGGCGGCCTGACGGGCGAAGACTGCTCTTCGAACCGGTACGGCCGCGGCGCCGCCTGCGGCAGGCCGGCGTTGTTGCGCCGTGCGACCCTGACCGTCTCCAGCTTGATTCTCGTGGGCCGGTAGATGCTGATCAGGTCGCGTTGCGCGCCCGCGGCGCGAACGGTGGTCGCGGTGGCGACGCGGAAACGCGGTGCTCTCCTGCCGGTCGCCCGCTCGATACCCGCGATCGGCACGCCGTGGTTGATCACCCGGTTGTTGACGACGGTGTAGTTGGTGATGTTGGTGGTGTGGTTGATGATCGTGACGTTGCGCGCCTCCGGCACGATATGGCCGCCGATTCGGGAATCGAGGAAGCGACGTTCCTCGACGAAGGCGTAATCGCGCGGTGCGATTCCGAGCCTGAGGTTGAAGCCGCCGAGCCGGATGCCGACTCCGATCTCGAAGCCGACCGTCGGCGGCAGCGGCGCCCAGCCGACGTAGCCGTTGCCGTGCTGCCACGCCACCCACGCCGGTGCCCAATCGGTGCCGGGCACCCACAACCAGCCGACCTGCGAGTCCCAGGCCCAGCGGCCGTAGTGGTAGGTCGCCCAGCCGAACGGTTCATCGGAAACCCACGTCCAGCCGTAATCGCTCTCCACCCAACGACCGAGCGAGTACGGACGCCATCCCGCCTGGACGTGGCGCGGGAACCACGCCCAGCCGTACCGGGGATGCCTCACCCACTCGCCGTACGGGGACAGCTCGTTGTAGAAGAAGCCGACGTCGATAGGAGCCTCATCACGGTCGTAGCCATAGTCCGGCTGACGATCGTAGGAGTCGTCCGGCTGGCGCCAGTAGGCGTCGTTCGGGTCCGGGTTCCCGCGGGGATCGCCGTAGGGTTCACCCTGGCCATAGGCCGTGCCGGCGACGATTCCCGCCAGCAGGGCCAACATTGCAATTCGACTCATACTGAGTTTTCGTCTCATGAGGTACCGTCCTTTCAAGAACGTCCTCAACCTAGTCCTTTGGTCCCCTCCCGGGAAGAGCACTTACTACGCGGAAGCAGGGATGCCGGCGCCGTAGTTTCTACCCGCTTTGCGGCGGGTGCTCCCGGGTAGTAAGTGCTCTTACCCGGCAGGGCGCCAGGGGACTAGATTTCGTGACGGTCCTGCACGAAGCACACGGCCACGACACGGATCCTCGAGATCCGCAAAAGGGAGACGCCATGAGACAGCGCGAATCGCGCGCCAAGGTGAAGCAATTGAAGGGACGGGTGAAGCAGGCCGCCGGCATCATCACGGGCAACAGCGCGCTGGAGCGTGAGGGCTCTCGGCAGCGAGCCGGCGGCGCCGTCGAGGAGAGCCTGGGCAAGGCGCGTCGAAAGGTCGGCGAATTCGTCGGCGGGGTTGCCAAGGCGATCAAGAAGTAGAGGCACGGCGGGCAGGGGGGTGGTTTCTACCTACGTCGCGGCCCTGCTCCCGGGTAGTAAGTGCTCTTACCGCTCGGAGATCAAAGGGTTAAGTTAGGGGCCGTTCCTGAAAGGACGGTAGCTCATGCAAATGAAAACGCTTGTAAAGATGATTCTGATCGGCGCGGCGATGATCGGTGGAACCGCGGCAAACGCCGCGGACAACCAGGCGGATTGGACCACTACGCTGAACGTCAAGCTCGCTCTGCTCAACGAACTGGGCACCGACAGCCTGCACGTGGACGTCGATTCCAACACCGGAGCCCTGACGCTCAAAGGTACGGTCGCCAAGCGCGAGACCCGCGAGCTCGCCGGGACGATCGCCAAGTCGGTCGCCGGCGTGACCAGCGTGCAGAACGACATCCTCCTCGAAGCCAGCGTGGAGAATCCCGACAAGGCTGCTGTTGCAGCCGGTGAAGCCGAGGCCGAGTTGAAGGATGCCGTCCTCGCGACGCGGGTCCGTCTTGCGTTGGTCAGGAAGATGGGCTCGGATGGATTCAAGATCGGTACCGAGGCCGCCAACGGCGTGGTGACGCTCAGGTTCGGCCCAGATTTCTCCGCCGCGCGCCGCGCGATGGCGGCCAAGGCCATCAAATACGTCACAGGCGTGACCAAGGTTCTCGCCATTCACAAGGCGTAAGTCTTCCTTGCGAAGGCGTGCAAGACATAGGGCCCGCTCGGGGCAACCCGGGCGGGCCACGTCGTTTTCACACTAGACGGAGAGCCTTTTCACGACAAACAGTCCGGCTCCGGCGAGCAGGACGATGAGAATTGCCATTCCAGCCAGACCGAGCGCCGGAACGGGCGGAGCCACGCGGGAGGCGCAGCCCCCGATCGTGTTGCCGCCGGCGCCCGCCATCGTCACCGCACCCGTCGGACCTGTGCCCGCTAGGACCCTACCGGTCACGTTGGAACCGGACCCTACGGTGATGCTTGCATCTGCGATGACGTTGCCGCGAAAGCTGACTCCGTTGAGGGTCGCGGAGGTGCCGACCCGCCAGTACACGTTGCAAGGGTCAGCCGTCCCAATGACATTCGAGCCGACGTTGGCGGTGAGCGCGCTATCCACCTGGAAAACGAAAACCCCCGGGCCGTTGAGAGTCAGGGTCCCGAGGGCCGCCAGGTCGGCCGCTCCTCCCGCGAAGGAGTAGATGCCGGAGGTGAGCACAGCTCCGTCGAGTTGCGCGGCGAGCACCGTGCCGGGCCCCTGAGCGGCGAGAAAGTTGTAGGCGGCGATGGCATCCGTATGAGCCTGCTGCACGGTCAGATCGTTCGCGAGGTGCAGGGTGAAGGGAGGAGTCACGGTCGAAGGTGGAAAGTTCGTAATCGAGGGAGTTGGAGAAGAACCGACGTCTCCATTGACCACGGTGCCCGCGCCGGTGGAGCCAGTCACTCCCGAGTTGCCCAAGGCCGAGAATTGCTGCGCCACGCCCATTGGCGGTGCTATCTGGGCCACCGCCGGGAATGGGCCGTATAGAAGCGCGGCGAATCCGCCGAATACGCCCAGGAGACTGAAGTACGTTCGCTTCATTTTGGATCCTCCCTCCGATGGTCGCGTAGGAAGCATACTCGACTCTCCCTGCATTCTCTACAACCCATCGGTAACAATCTTTCGTGGGCTGAAAGCTATTCTTGCTTCTCCAGAGGCGAAGAAGGAATCGCTGTTTGGGCGCGCTACTTCGTCGGGGCGGGAACGGGAACGGGGTTAGGCTCGGTGGCCGGTCGCGCCGGGGTGGTGAACTTGGCGTCGGTGGCCAGCTTCGCATCGGGGGCTGGCGGGGCTGGGGTGGCTGGAACGGTCTGCGGTTCGGACATTGGAGAGGCTCTCGCTTTCGGATCTCCGGCCCTGTCGGCCGGATTGGCTGCGAGGCGGGACCTGTAGTCTGGGGGATGCAAGGGGCGCGCCGGGGGGCTCAGAGGAGACGTCTACGGTACTATGGAGGTCGATGCGTGTCTTGAGACGCTGTGCTCAGTCGGCGCCCTCCTAGAGTTGGAGATCGACCCATGCCCGCGGATACTTCGACGCCAGCCGCCGTTCCGCCGCACCACCACCACCTCCGCTTCCACGCTCCTCACCGCCATCTGGCTCCGGCTTTCGGCAGCGATTGGTTCGGGCAGAAGGCGGAGCGGTTCGCCCGTTTCTTCGGCACGCCGACCTTTATCATCACGCAGACGGTCCTCGTCGGCGTCTGGATCGTCCTCAACGTCTGGGGGCTCACCCATTTCGACCGTTATCCCTTCATTCTCCTGAACCTGGCCTTCAGCCTTCAGGCGGCCTACGCGGCGCCGCTCATCCTCCTCGCCCAGACGCGGCAGGCCGATCGCGACAAGGTCATGTCCGAGGCCGACGCCCTGCACCGGGAGGCCCTGGCCGCCGCCAGCCTGGAGCGGCAGGAGATCGCCACCCGCCAGCAGGAGCAGATCTTGAAGCTGCTGGAGCAGAACACCGAGCTGACGCGGATCACCCGCGAGCTCACCCAACACGTCGAGGGTCTGACGCAGGACATCCACAGCCGGACGTGCTCGGCTGGGCAGATATAGCGCTGGTACAAGCCCGGAGGCGTCCGCGCTGTCCGTCGTACCGTGAGGAGGTCTGGTGAGGCAGTCGCCGGAACCGCGAAACAAGACGAACGGCCGCAGCAGTGAAGTTGCCGCGCTTCTGGCGGCGGCGCGCGGGGTGCTGGAGAACCGCGCCTTCGCCGACGCGGCGAGAGCGGTCTTGGGGGCGTGCAAGACGATCCTCGGCGCCGACGCCGGCCTCGTCGCCGTATGCGCGGCGGACGGCAAGGGCCTCGAGGTCGCCCTCTTCGATCCCGGCAGCCTCGAGCTCAGCGCTGCCGCCGGCTTGCCCGCGCCGCTCCGCCGCCTGAGCGCCCGCGCCTCCAAGGGCCGTACCGTCTTCGCCAACGACCTGTCGAATAGCACGGCCAAGATGCCCCCTTCCGGCCGTCGCTCAGTCCCCGAGAGCGCGCTGCTCGCACCGATCATCATCGCCGGCGACGTGGCAGGGCTCGTCGGCCTGATCGACAAGCCCGGGGGCTTCTCCGCGGCCGATTGCGAGCTCGCCGAGGTCTTTGCCGAGATGATCGCGGTGGCGATGCTCAGGTACGAGGCCGAGCAGCGCGCGCGATACGTCGCCGACGCCCTGCGCGAAGCGACCGTGGCGCTCACCCGCAGCCTCGACCGCGAGACCGTGCTGACGACCCTGCTCGACCGCCTGCGGCGGATGGTCCCTTTCGACCGCGCCAGCGTCATGCTGGTCGAGGAGGCGTCGCGGGTCTCCGTCCGGGCCGTCTTCGACGGCGACCGCGTCGTTCCCCTGACGCCCGAGGTGCGGCCGGAGTTCGATCCGACCGATCATCCGATCGTCCACGGCATCTTGACGACCGGCACGGCGGTCCTGATTCCCGACGTCCGCGCCCACCCCGAGTGGAGCCTGCCGACGGATCGCTCGTCCGAGGCGAGCTGGATGGGGATCCCGCTGTTCGCGCGTGGCGACGTCGCCGGTTTGTTCTCGCTGTCCAAGCGCGAGCCCGGCTACTTCAACGACGAGCACGTAAGGCTGGCCGAGGCGATGTCGTCCCAGGCTTCGGTGGCCGTCGAGAACGCGGTTCTCTTCGAGCAGATGCAGGCATCGACGGTGCGGATGCAGTCGCTTTCACGCCGCCTCGTCGAAGTGCAGGAAAGCGAGCGGCGCCACATTGCCCGCGGGCTTCACGACGAGGCGGGTCAGGCCCTGGTGTCGCTGCGCTACGGGCTCCGCTTGCTGGAGAGGGAGATCGACGAGGGCGGAAGCGTTACCGAGCGGGTGGCGGAGCTCGTGCAGCGAACCGATACCGTCATCGACAGCCTGCACCGTCTGGCGGCGGACCTGCGACCGGTGAGCCTCGATCACCTGGGGCTCGATGCGGCCCTCCGCCAGTACTCGCGGTCGGCTGGGTCCGAGTCCGGCCTCGCGGTCCGATTCAAGGCACGCGGGTTCACGAGCGAGCGTCTCCCGGCGATGGTGGAGACGGATCTGTACCGCGTGGTCCAGGAGGCGATGACCAACGTCGTGCGCCACGCCCGCGCGACCCGGGTCGACGTGTTGGTGGAGCGTCGCGGCGACCGGGTCATGGTGATGGTCGAGGACGACGGCATCGGGTTCGAACCGGACCAGGCCCAGCGCGGGGATCACTTCGGTCTCCTGGGCTTGAGGGAGCGAGCCGAGGCCCTGGGCGGGACCCTGACGCTGGAAAGCGCGCCCGGGGCAGGAACCACGGTCGTGGTGGAGGTGCCGAGTGCCGATCCGCATCCTGATCGCTGACGACCACGCCGTCGTCCGGTCCGGCCTCCGGGCACTGCTCCGCTCCGACCCCGATCTCGAGGTGGTCGGCGAGGCGGAAGATGGGACGGAGACGTTGCGCCTCGCCGAGACGCTGCACCCCGACACGGTCCTGCTCGACATCACCATGCCCCCCGAGAACGGCATCGAGACGGCGAAGCGGCTGAAGGAGAAGCATCCGGAGCTCATCGTGCTGTTCCTCACCATGCACGAGGACGAGAGCCTGCTGCACGAAGCGCTGCGCGCGGGCGCCTCCGGCTACGTGATCAAGCGGGCCGAGGAGTCCGAGATCATCCAGGCGATCCATGCGGCGAGCCGTGGCGACATCTACGTGCACCCCGCGATGACCCGGGCTCTCCTTCACCAGCCCGTCACGACGGAGCACCGGCGCGGTTCGCCGGTGGATGCGCTGACCCCCCGCGAGCCTCGACGTTCTGCGCCTCCTCGCCAAGGGAAACACCAACCGGCAGATTGCCGGCCTGCTCGGCCTCTCGGTGCGCACCGTCGAGAACCACCGCGCCAACCTGATGGACAAGCTCGGGCTGGTCAGCCGGGTCGAGCTGGTGAACTACGCCGAGGAGCACAACCTTCTCTAGCGAGAACCTGGCCTGGCGAAGCTTCGCCTCAAACCGACGAGAGGCCTATCAAGCTTTCTTGCTTGCTTTATAGATGTCCCCGGCCGGCTGGCAGGTCCGCCCTCCGGTCCGGGGACTTCGAGATCTAATCATGGCCGCCGCTCGTGCAGGCGCGGCGGCCGCGGGGATCACCGCCTGGTGATCGTGAACTTGCCGAAGCTCACGCCGAGCTCCATACCCGTCCCCGTGCCGGCCAGGGCCAGGGAGACCTCGCCCTTGGTGAGGGCCTGCGCCTCGGAAGACTTGACGGCGCCCGCCGCGGCGGTGGCGCCGGCGTAGCTGCCGAACAGCTCCTTGATGTCGGCGACCTCGGAGAACTTCCCGTGGCCGTCCCGAACCTGGGACTTGCCGGCCGTCAGGCCGCCACCCGTGGCGGAGATCTTCGCTCTCGCCGTCTGGCCATTGTCACAGGTGATCGTTCCCGATCCGCGCGACGTTTTGTAGAACGCGGACCAACCCTTGAGCGTGTAATCCATCTTGCAGATCGTCGTCGTGGCCGCGCCGCCAACCGGCGCCACCGCGATCAGGGAGAGCAGGAGAGCCGAGAGGCCCAGAACCATGTGTCGTTTCATGAGCGATCCTTCCAGAAGGTGTTAGTTCTCGGACAACTCCAGCGCGCAGCGCCTGCCGCGAAAGAGGTCGGAACTCTATCGTGAGCCAAATGAAATCACTGCACGAAGCGAGCCACGTCAAGCGCCGGTGGCAGCGTCCGCGGGCGCGTCGGCCGGCGGCGGCTGGAACGATTCCTTGTAAATGTCGAGGATCGATTTGAGCAGCGAGAAGACGAGCGGCCCGATGACCAGTCCCACGAAGCCGAACGCCTGCAAGCCGCCGAGGACGGCGAAGAGTAGGGGAATGGCAGGCAGTTGCGCCCTTCCCTTCATCGCCCAGGGACGGACCACGTTGTCGATCGTCGACACCACGAGCAGCCCCCAGAGCGCGAGGAAGATCGCCCAGCCGTAGCCGCGGTGGCCCAGGGAGGCCGCGATCGCAAGGTAGATCGTGGCCGGCACCCACACGACCGCGGAGCCCACCATCGGCAAGAGCGAGAGCACCGCAGCGACCGCTCCCCAGAAGAGCGCGGCCGTGCCTTCGCGCGGCCGCGCGGCGTGCGATAACCTCGCCGGTCATGGACTGGGCCAAGCCCAAGGCGGCGGTGGCGAAGTTGGCGATGGCGGACAGCGGCGCCGCCGAGATGGCCTTCTTCCTTGCGCTGTCGCTGGTGCCCTTCATCGGCATCTCCATCGCGCTGGTCAGCCGCTGGATTCCCCTCGATTTGAGCACATCGATGGAGGAGGTGCTGCGCGGCGTGCTGCCGACGGAGTCGCACGACGACGTGGGCGAGATGGTGCGCTGGGCGCGCTCGTCGGCCAGCCAGGGATGGCTGACGGCCGGGTTCCTCTTCGCGCTGTGGACCTCCTTTCGCTTCATGGCGCTGTGCGTACGCGCGCTGGGCACGACGATTGCCGGCGACGTCGCCCTATCTGCGGAGGGCTGGCGCGAGGTGGCTCGCTCGCTGCTGCTGCTGCTGGTCTGGAGCGTGGCGTTGGTGGCGACGGCGTGCTTCCTCGTACTGGCGCCGGCCATCGAGAGGGGGCTGCCACGGCTCCCCGCGCTGTCGGACCTGTCCTTGTCGGCCTTTGTGGCGCTGCGTGTATCCCTTTCCACCGGCGTGCTGTTCGGCGCCATCCTCCTGACCTACCGTGTGGTGGCGGGCCGGCGGGTGGGCACGCTCCGGCTGGCTCTTGCTGCACTGCTGGCCGCGCTGGGCTGGATCTGCGCCAGCCTGGGTTTCTCCCGAGTCGTCCCGGTCTTGTGGAGCGCCACGCAGCTCTACGGCACGCTCGGCAGCGTGGTGCTGCTCCTGATCTGGGCCTACCTCAACTCCTGGATCCTCCTGCTGGGAGGGTTCCTGCTGGTGCGGCCCGGCGAGCCCCGGCGGTCAGAATCCCTGGGACGGGAACGTTGACCACGACCCCCAGGGGCTGTTTTGTTCGCAACCACCTCGCATATGCTTACCCTGATATGGCTGGCAGAAAAAAACAGCCCCCCGTATCTCCAACCTCCCTCAAGCCCGAACCGGCGCCGCCCACGCGGCTAGGCGCACTTCTCGTTCAGAAACCACGCCACCGGCTTCTCGTACAGCTCCGCAAAACGGCAAAGCTCGACGGGATTGATCCGGCGGTCCCCGTTCTCGACCTTGCTGACGAACGATTGCAGACGCCCGAACTCGTCAGCGACCTCATCCTGCGTCAGTCCGGCTTTCTCGCGAGCCTCCCGGAGACGTTCGACCATGATCTGATATTCAGCGGAATCGATTTTGTTCATACGGAAGCTCAGTGCAACAGCCGTGCCGGAATTCAGTGGTCCTGGCCTGATCAGGACTTCCCACCTCCACGCTGCACACAGGCGTGGAACCTGAATTGGAATATGGTTCTGCAACCAAAGGGTGTAGCGTAGCTTCGTATGGCGGTCCGAAGACGGAAGCCCCCCGCGGTTCCACCTCCCAAGAGCGAACCGGCGCCGCCTGCCGCGGCTGAAGCTCCTCTGGGGGAATCCGGAGCGCCGGCGGCAAGCCCCCTTTTCCCGATCGTCGGCATCGGCGCCTCGGCCGGCGGGCTCGAGGCCTTCACGCAGATGCTCAGCGCTCTGCCGGTCGACACCGGCATGGCCTTCGTCCTGGTGCAACACCTGGCCCCCACACACTCCAGCCTGTTGGCGGAGATCCTGGCCCGGACGACCACGATGCCGGTCATGACGGTCGAAGACGGGCTGCAGGTGAAGCCGAACCGCGTCTACGTCATCCCGCCTGACCGCAACATGATCATCTCGCGCGGGGTCCTGCATCTGCTTCCCCGCGAGGAAGCCCACGGCCAGTACCGGCCCATCGATTTCTTCCTCCGCTCCCTGGCGGAGGAGCAGGGGCTCCGAGCGATCGGCGTGATCCTCTCCGGCACCGCCACCGACGGCACCCGGGGGCTGGAGGCGATCAAGGCCGAGGGCGGGATCACTTTCGCGCAGGACGATTCGGCCCACCAGAGCAGCATGCCGCAAAGCGCCGTCGCCAGCGGCTGCGTGGACTTCGTGCTTCCTCCGGACGAGATCGCCAGGGAGATCGGGCGCATCGCCCTGCACCCGTACGTGGCCCCGGCGATGCCAGAGCGGCGCAAGGCGCCCGCGGGCGAGCAAGACCTCAGCAAGATCCTGGAGATCCTCCGCAAGGTCAAGGGAGTTGATTTCAGCCTCTACAAAGCGAACACCCTCCACCGCCGCATCAGCCGCCGCATGGTCCTGCACAAGATGCAGGAGTTGCAGGCCTACGCGCGCTTCCTGCGGAAAAACCGCGGGGAAGCGGAGGCTCTCTACCAGGACATCCTCATCAACGTGACGAGGTTCTTCCGCAACCCGGAGACGTTCGAAGCGCTCGAGGCCACGGTCTTGCCCAAGCTGTTCAAGAACCGCTCCGGGCAAGAGCCACTACGCGTCTGGGTGCCGGGGTGCGCGACCGGCGAGGAAGCTTACTCCATCGCCATCACCCTCGCCGAGCTCACCGCGGCCACGGGCAGCCGGCTCCCGGTCCAGGTCTTCGCCACCGACTTGAATGAAGAGTGCATCGACAAGGCTCGCGCGGGCGTGTACTCGCAGAACATCACGCACGACGTCTCGCCGGAGCGCCTGCAGCGCTTCTTCGCGGAGGTGGACGGTGGCTACCGCATCGACAAGTCGCTCCGCGACATCTGCGTGTTCGCCCGGCACAACCTGCTGACCGACCCGCCCTTCTCCCAGATCGACCTCATCAGTTGCCGCAACCTGCTCATCTACCTGGAGCCGGCGCTGCAACAGAAGCTCGTGCCGCGCCTGCACTATGCCCTGAAGCCGGCCGGCTTTCTCTTGCTGGGGAGCTCGGAGACGATCGGCACCTATCGCAACCTGTTCGCGACCGAGGACGCCAAGCACAAGATCTACGCCAAGAAGCCCGGCACGCACCGGGCGACCCTCGGCCAGGCTGCCGGCCATTATCAGAGCCGAGGAGAGCCCGGCCACGGCCCGGGTCGCTTGCATCAAGCCGGGGCCGGGGGGGACGTGCAGACGGAGGCCGCCCCCCTCCTCTTCCTTTTCGAAGAGCCTTCACCGCCACCAACCCCTCTGCCGAGAGGGAACAAAGGTCGAGCCAAGCCCGCGAAGTCCGGGGCCAAAGCTGCCGCGGGACACGAGACCGCCGAGCAGGAGAACGCCCGTTTGCTCCACGAGCTCGCCGTCACCCGCGAGTACCTGCAATCGGTGATCGAGCAGCAGGAAGCCGCCAACGAAGAGCTGCAGTCCGCCAACGAAGAGGTGCAGTCGGCCAACGAGGAGCTGCAGAGCATCAACGAAGAGCTGGAGACCTCCAAGGAGGAGATCCAGTCGAGTAACGAAGAGCTGCAGAACCGCAACCTCGAGCTGAGCCAGCTCAACAAAGAGCTCCGGCGCGCTCGTGAATATGCCGAAAGCATCGTGGCGACGGTGCGCGAGCCTCTGCTGGTGCTGGACGCGGACCTGCGCGTGCAGACCGCGAGCCGGTCGTTCTACACCACCTTCCGGGTCGCGCCCGAAGAGACGGAGGGCCGCTTCCTCTACGATCTCGGCGGCGGTCAATGGGACATCCCCGAGCTGCGCCGGCTCCTGGAGGGGAGCCCCCAAGGCAACGGCTTGGACGGCTACGAGGTGGCACAGGAGTTCGAGCACATTGGCCGGAAAACCATGCTGCTCAACGCCCGGCGGCTTTTTCAGGAGAGCGGCCAAAGCTCGTTGATCTTGCTGGCCATCGAAGACATCACCGCCCGCAAGCGATTGGAAACGGCTCTACGCCAGCGCGTCGAGGACCTGGCCGCAGCCGACCGCAGCAAGAACGAGTTCCTGGCCCTCCTGGCTCACGAGCTGCGCAACCCCTTGGCGCCCCTGCTCAATGCATCGCAGGTGCTGGAGGCCGCCAACGCCGATGACGCCGCGGTCGAGCAGGCGCGGGAAATGATGAACCGGCAGATTCGAAACATGGCCCGGCTGATCGAAGACCTGCTCGACGTGTCCCGCATAGCCGGGGGCAAGATCGATCTGCGAAAAGAGCGGGTGGAGCTGGCGACCGTTCTCGAGCGGGCAGTGGGGCTGACCCGGCACCTCGTCGAGGCGCGCGGCCAGGAGCTGGCGATGTCGCCGCCGCGGGAGCCGGTCTACCTCGACGCGGACCCCGTCCGGCTGGAACAGGTCTTCGGCAACCTCCTGAACAACGCCTCCAAGTTCACCCTCAAGGGCGGCCATCTCTGGGTGACGGCCGAGCTCGGGACCGACGGGGTCGTCGTGCGAGTGCGCGACGACGGCATCGGCATGTCTCCGGAAACGTTGCCGCGCGTCTTTGACCTGTTCGTGCAGGCGGACCGCTCGTCCGATCGGGCGCGGGGGGGATTGGGGATCGGCTTGACGGTGGTGCAACGCCTCGTCGAGCTGCACGGCGGCAGCGTCGAAGCCCATAGCGCGGGGCCGGGACAGGGCAGCGAGCTCGTCGTGCGCCTGCCCGTTTCGCCACCTGCGAACACGGAGCCGGAGCGCCACGGCGATGCAGGGGGCAGGGTCGTCGTAGGTCCGTTGCTCTCCCCTGTTGCCGTTCCGCCGCGTCGCGTCCTGGTGGTGGACGATAACGTGGACACGGCCGAGAGCCTGGCCCTCCTTCTGCGCTTGAAGGGGCACGAAGTAGAGACCGCTCACGATGGACCGGCGGCCCTGAAAAAGGCCCGCTCGTTCCATCCCGAGGCCGTCCTGCTCGACATCGGTTTGCCGGGGCTGGACGGCTACCAGGTCGCCAGCCGACTGCGCCGGCGGCGTCGGACCGCAAGAGCCCTGCTCGTGGCTTTGACCGGCTATGGACAAGAGGAGGACCAGGACCTCGCGCGGGAGGCGGGATTCGACCATCACCTGACCAAGCCGGTCGACCTTCTGGTCATCTATGAGCTTCTCGCCCGTTCCCTCTCGGTTGCCGGAGAACCCGAGGACAATGCACCGGCCCGCCGCCTCCCCGCCCGGAAGCGTTCAAGCGGAAGAGTGGCAGACTGAAAGGTGATCCTCCCCTGGATAGTGACGTTCCATTTCCCAAGTGGGTTCCGTCGGAAGTTATAGAGCACGCGAGAAGGTTGAGCGAGCAAGAGGCATTGGATGCCTTGGGCCCCTGGGCTCTGCTGTCCAAGAGGAGAGCAGATAAAGGAGTGGCCGCAAAGGGACGGGGATAACGCCAAGCGGGGACGTGATCGGCATTTCTTACATGTAATCTGTACCGATCGTCCGGTCGCCGTGGCCTCGCCCGAAACAAAGAGGGCGGCCGTACGGCCGCCCTCCGCTCTGCTCGATACTGTCCCGGTCTTACTGCCAGTAGGGCTTGATACCGTAGAACTTGTAGACCTCGGCGCCCCAAGTGCGGTCCGAAGCCTGCGGGGGGTGATTCTTGTCGAAGCCGGGGGCGTTCTTCAGCTTGTTCTGGTCGACGTCGAGCGTGAAGTGCTCACGGCTGGCGTCGAGCTTCAGGGCCTCAAACGGAGTAGCGAACAGCTTCTCGCCCATCCCCAGGGAGCTGCGGAAGGAGAGAACGGCATAGGCGACGCGCCCCTTCTCCAGGTCGAGCATGAGCTCCTCGATCTTGCCTAGGTTTTCCCCAGCACGGTTGACGACGCTGTCGCCGATGACGGCCGCGGTCGATAGGACGTTGGGGTGGATCTCTACGGTGGTGGTGTTGGACATGATGGACTCCTAGTCGTGGTCACTCGAGCAAACCCCGATCAGTCAACCCAGTGTAGGCGAAAGATTTTCAGAGTTGGCGATAACCGATTCGAAAAGGTTGCAAAATCCGCGCCGACGGAGGTAAGGAGGAGTGCAGAAGGCGCAAGACAGGCTCGGGAGACCGATTCGCGGGCAGAGATCTCCAGATACTCCTCGCGTCCCGGATCGCCGCGCATTGACCATGGGGCCCTCACTGTTAGGCTGTTAGGCTGTTAGGCTGGCACTTCTTTGGATGAGCTGCTCGTGCCTCCTGTTAACGGTGACCCTCCATTCAACGTCTATCCCGGCGATGTGGACGCCGCCGCCGAGCTGCCGGCAGCCGACTTACCGGCCATCCAAAGACCGCCCGCGAGGCCGTTCCTGACCGCGCTCCAGGTCTCTTTCGGGGATCCATCCGGAGATCTGGACGCCTCCCTGGTACGCGCCGCCCAGGCGGGAGACCGCGAAGCCTTCGGGGAGCTGTATCGCCGGTTCTCCCGCCCGGTCCATGGCGTCCTGCTCGCCCGGCTGCCGCGAACCGCCGCCGCCGACCTCGTCCAGGAGGTGTTCCTGCAAGCCCTCACGCGGTTGGGCGAGCTGCGCGAGCCGGCGGC
This sequence comes from Thermoanaerobaculaceae bacterium, assembly GCA_963778565.1. Taxonomy (GTDB): domain Bacteria; phylum Acidobacteriota; class Thermoanaerobaculia; order Multivoradales; family UBA5704; genus DATARR01. The sequence continues at coordinate 357,960 of CAVZUZ010000014.1, forward strand.
TTTCGGCGGCTGGGTGTGCACCATCGCCCGCCGCTGCGCCGCGGACCATTTCCGCCGCGCCCCCGCTCTCGCGGAGGCTCCCCTCGCCGACCGCGCCGCGCCGCAGGCGTCGCCCGAGCTGGTGGCGGAGGCCAACGCGGCGCTCGCCGCCATTCAGGACCTGCCGGAGGCCTACCGCGAAACCCTGACCCTGCGGCTGGTCGAAGGTCTCTCCGGCCCGGAGATCGGCGCCGCGACGGGCCTCACCGCCGACTCCGTGCGGGTCAACCTCCATCGCGGATTCCGCCTGCTCCGCGAACGGCTGGGAGCAATGCCATGAAGGATGAGGAAAAAGACCGTCTCGAAGAGTACCTCTGGAATCCGGGTGCGGAGCCCGACGAAAGCGTGCGCGAGCTCGAAGGACGGCTGGCGGACCTCCGCTTCGATCCGGACCGCGCGCCGCTCGTCCTGCCATCCACGCCGGCTACCGGCAGGAGCCGCCGCCCGCGGCCTGCCAGACGGCCTGCCAGACGATGGTGGCCTCGGCTGGCGGTCGCCGCTCTGCTGCTGCTGACGCTGAGCGGCCTCCTGGCCGTCTGGCGCTGGTCCTGGCCTGCCGGACGAGCCTGGTCCGTCTCCGCCGGTTCCGGAACCGTGGCGCCGAACCGGCTGGCCGTCGGCCATACGCTGCGCATTCCGTCCGCCCAGCAGGTCCTGGTCGACGTGGCCCGCATCGGCACCCTGCGGCTCTCCGGCGACAGCGTGCTGACCCTGCGCGCCACCCGCAGCAACCGCCATCGCCTGACGCTCGAGCGCGGCTCCGTTCACGTTCGCGTCTGGGCGCCTCCCTTCAGCGTCGCCTTCAAGACACCCGCAGGCGACGTCCGCGACGTGGGTTGCGAGTTCGACCTCCAGGTGGATCCGTCGGCCAGCCGCGTGCGCGTGAAGACAGGATGGGTGCAGCTCGAGAACGATTTCGGCGAGATCCTCATCCCTGCCGGCGCGAGCGGCGAGATGCTCCTTGGCCGTCGGCCGGGCGTTCCGGTCTACGACGATGCGCCGCGGGGATTCCTGAAAGCCGTCCGCGCGCTCGAAGAGGGCCGAACGGAAGCACGGGATTCCATCGATCGAATCGTGAGGCTGGCGCGCCTCCGCGATGTGCTGACCCTGCTGACGCTCGTCCGGCGGGGCGTCGACGGCAGCGAGCCATTGGCGAACCGGGCCGCGGCGTTGCGGCCGCCCCCCGAGGGCGTCACCGTCCGCCAGGTTCTGGATGGCGATTCCGCAGCGCTTCTGGCAGTGGTACGACACCCTGCCGCTGCCGGCCGTCAAGAGCTGGTGGTGGAATTGGCGCGACGCGCTGCCCCGCTGGCTGACCGCCGACCCTCGTTAACGGTTTCCCGTTTCAACGCGTCTTCCCGGCTGAACGAAAGGAGAAGACGCCATGAATCCAAAGCTCACCGCCTCTGCATTCCTGTTTTCCCTTCTGATCCTCGCTCCGGGCCTCGCCGCGGCAGCAGCCACGCCGCCCGCCGGCGCCTGGGCGATCGACGCCGACCGCAGCCTGGTGGGCTTCACCGTCACCAAGCTCGGGCACGCCGACGTGGACGGCCGCTTCACCCGCTTCAGCGGCGACATCCGTTACGATCCGGCGCGGCCCGAAAACAGCTCCATCCGCTGGAACGTCCGCGTCGCCTCGGTGAAAACGGATGAGCCCGGGCGCGACCAATCGCTCCAGGGGAAAGAGTATTTCGACGCGGCGAGGCATCCGGATCTCCGCTTCCGGAGCGACCGCGTACGAGCGCTGGACGGAGGCCGCCTCGAAGTCCTCGGCCGCATCACCATCAAGGGCCGCACGCGGCCGTTGACCCTCGTCGTCCAGCCGGCCGCGGCAGGCCTCGGATTCGAAACCGAATTCGCGCTCAACCGTTATGATTTCGACGTGATCGGTGGCAGGGTCATGGGCCGCTTGATCGGCCGCAAGGTGCGCGTGCATCTGGTGGCCATGCCGAAAGGAGCAGCGCAATGAGCCGGCGCAACTTGTTGATCGTGATGTTTCTCACACTTCTGCCGATCCTCGCGGCGCATCTCGCCGAATCGCAGGATGTGGAATACATCCGCGCCCTGGAGCGAGCCCAGGAGGAGCGGCCCAAGACCCTGGCGCCGACGGCCCGCATCGCTCCGCAAAGCGAGCCGGGCACGCCGCTCGTCATTCATGGCCGGCTGTTCGATCAGGACGGTACGTCGCCGCTGGCGGGAGCGATCGTCTTCGCTTACCACACCGATCGCGAAGGGCACTACCACCGGCGAGGCGAACCGGCTCATACCTGGCGCCTGAGCGGCTGGGCCCGAACCGGCGCCGACGGCCGCTTCGAGCTTCCGCACCATCCGTCCGGGTTCCTATCCCGCGGGCAACACGCCGGCGCACGTCCACTTCGCGGTGTTCACCGACCGCGAACGCTTCCACGCCGGAGAGCTCCGCTTCGCGGACGACCCGCTGGTCACCGACGCCGAGCGCGAAGCCTCCCGGCGCGCCGGAAGCTTCGGCGAGGTGCGGCCCGTCCGGCAAGCAGCGGGTGTTCAGCACGTGGATTTCAGTCTGCGGCTGGAGCGGCGGAACCGGTTCTAAAAGCCGGATGCGAAGGCAGTGGCTGAGCGCCGGGCGGTGATCGCGAAGTCAGATAACGACGAGATGCTCGGGCCGGGCGTCCGGAACCGCTGACAGCGGAATGACGCGATCGAGGGTCGCGAACCGGCCTCCATGCTCCACGGCGAGGGCGAGCAGGTAGACATCCGTCACTTGGCGCGGGCCATGGACGTGAAGCGGGTTCACGCGGCGTTCTTCGAGGAGGCTGATGCTGCAGGGCCAGAATTCGTGGTGCTGGGTGCGGGTCGCGCGTAGCAGCAGGCCGACGGCCTCCGAAGGAGAGACCGGGCTCGGGTACTTCGGCTGACTGATGACGCGGACGAAGCCGTTCTGCGTCAAAGCGCAGGAAGCCCAGCCGTGTTCGATCTCGGCGGAGATCCACTCCCGGGCTCGCCGGTGGTCGACATGGTCGCCATCCAGCAGCGCCAGGAGCACGTTGACATCGAGGAGGGCGCGCATCACTCGGGCTCTTCGTCCCGGAGTCTGTCGATCAGCTCGTTGGAAACCGCCTCTCCGCGAGGGGGCAGCGGCTCGAAACCGTAGAAGCGCTCCCCTTCGCCGGTCCCCGTAACCCGATGCCGCTGCGTCAAAGCCTCCCGGGCGAGCTCCGACAGAAGCTCGCCGGCGCTGCGCTTCTCCCGGCGAGCTCGATCCTTGACCGCCAAGAGAACATCGTCCGCGATGTCGAGGGTAGTGCGCATGCATCTGATGCTAACACATCAGATGGCTCCCGAGGGCGGGGACGGGCGTCTGCCCTTTGCACTGGCAGGCTTCCGGTTATTCAAGACCACGCACGGACTTCTTTAAGTTCTTTCACTGTTAGGCTGGCACTTCTTTGGGGCCGTTGACGGAAGTGGCGCCGGTGGCCTATCATGATTCAAGTGCTTGCAGCAGAGCAGGATAGCCCCTTGGCTATGCGCAACTGCATCCCTCGCGAGGGTGCAAAATTGGTTCAGAAGGAAACGGAAGCGGCGGGGAAGCTCATCTGTAGGTTCGCCGGCACGAGCGACCACGCAGGCAATAGGAGTGCATCCGTAAGATGAGCAGCGAGAAGCCACTTTCCGCCATCAACTTCTTCGTGTGCTCGACATTCCTGGACCTCACGGCATATCGCAATGCTGTAATCAAAAAGCTTCAAAGCCACGCTGGCGTTATCAACGCACAAGAGTTCTTTGGTGCGAGAGACCAGAAACCGCTTGCGACCTGTCTTGAGGAGGTGGACAAGTCAGAAGTGTTCATAATGTTTCTTGGCCCTCGCTTTGGTTCGAGTGATCCTGATACGAACCGCGCCTTTGTCGAGTGCGAGTATGAACGTGCGAAGGAACGTAGCATACCGCGATTCGCGTACCTCATCGATGATTCGCATCCGTTCCCGATTAAATATGTTTCGCAGGGCGAGGATGCGGAGAGGCTGCGGGCTTTCAAGGAGGTCGTGAAGCGCGACCTGACCGTTGACTATTTTACAGTACCCGATGATCTCGCAGAGAAGGTCTACGCTGATCTAATCCGGGAACTCCCCAAGAAGGGGTTTAGGCTCGGTGAGGCGAGGGCGCAGGAGCAGAGCGCGTCCGCGAGTGTGGTGCTCCAACACTTTCTGGCTTTGCCAAAGCTGTTCCACGGGCGGACCGTTAGAATCCAAGCCAAGCTTGGACGCTACTCTCAAGCTAGTGAGAACACTTGCAGAGCTTTCTCCTATCGATACGGTGCAGCCATCGCTCGGAAATTCGTTCCACTCGACGAGGATTTGAAATCCGTGATGGGCCGATCACTTACTGAAATCTTTGCGTCGGAGCAGGATGCATTGGCATTGATCGAGGTCCCTGAAGGCGCTGAGGTCGCCATCTTGCTTAAGACAATGCAGGGCGAATACTCAACCGAGTCCCCTATTTACGGGTACGAGGATGAGCCGGGAGTTCTGGAATTAGTGCCGAACCTCAGTTCTCGCAAAAGAGTCGTTGTGAGCTATCACAATACGTCGAAGTCAATTTGCGGCCTGGAGTTGGTCGAACTGGAAGGAGTGACCGGCTAACTCGGCTGCTCCAGCGGACCGAAGAGCTCCGCTTTCCGGCCGCTGAGCAGCGAATCCGTTGTGCCGTATGACTTGGTCGATGACTCGAGGGGATTTATGTCCAGTCCGTTATACGTCGCAATGACCACCAGTGGTTTGGCCAGTGTTCTTCCAAGAGAAGGCACGCAGCTTGTTTTCCTCGGCGGGCTTCCAGGGTCGGGTAAGACGTACTACGCGAAGCCCCTGGAACAACAGGGCTGGGTCTTCTATGACGATTTTCAGTGTCGTGCGGCAGGAGACTCGCCGCGGTTCCACGCTTCGCGGCACTATGCCGAACTCGTCTCCCATCTCCGGAGCGGCCAGCGGTGCATCGTCTCGGACATTCGGGTCATCCACGACGAGTACCGAAGAGATGCAGAAGCCGTAATCCGCCAGGACGTCGGGAATGTGCCCACCGAGCTGCGTCTTTTCGAGAACGATCCGAAGCAGTGTGCCCAGAACGTCCGGAGCGCGGACGATGGCCGCCGCGTGGAGCCGCGTCTCGATGCCATCGAATTCTGGTTCAAGCACTACTCGGCTCCGCGAGTCGCCGTTATACACTCAGTGTGGCGCCCGCCGAGCGGCCCGGATGTACTCGGGTCCTAAATTAGGCAGAGGCCGAGAATGCGGAGACCCATGCGCTGTTCTAAGGATACCGAGAGACCGTGGCCAACCCCGCGCCTCCAGGGGACGGCTGACGCCGCAAGCTGAGGCGCCACAGCGTTGGCCGGCATGAAGACTAAGTCTATGGATACTTGGCTGTCTTGGAAGCACCTACGAAGCCAGTTTGGTAAGCCGGTCCCCTTTAGCCAAAAGGTCGATCTCTTCTACGAACGGTTATTCGGTTGGCAACTGCATATCGCCGACTTGTGTGCGAACGGTTCAGCAGACCTCCGGTGTATTCCCCATTCGGGCTTTGCAGTGCTCCAGATTTGCCTGAGCTACTTCGAGACGATAGGTAAGTATGAAGCTGGTTTTTGTAAGAATGCCGAATCGAGAGAGCACTTCAAGCTAGGGCTAAAGTCCGTGTTTCGATACTTGCGCCGTGTTCCTGCAAGTCGGTTTGAAAAGGTCGCTGATCGTCTATATGAAGCAGCGCGCTGCGGCTTGTATCATGCCTCCCAGACGAGTCCAGGTATTCTCCTTCAGCGCCAGCGATCTGCACTGAAATTTGACGCTAAGCGAGGGTCACTCACCATTGATCCACATCGTCTTCCGGTCGCCCTAAAGAAGCACCTCGACGGTTACCGAAAGAGGCTAGAAGCCTGTCGAAACAAGCGCTTGTGCGAGCGTTTCGAGGCGCGTTTTAACTTCGACAATCCGGGGTTTGCTTAGCTCGCGCCCATGCCGGGCGTACACCCCGCCGCTGGAGCGGACGGCTGAGGCCGCCGCTCAGCGGCCATCGTTGCTGCCGGCAAGTTTACGTCACTCTCCGTTTCGGCTCTGCAAGCCGCTGTTGGTAGATCACCGTGGCTTCGCGTGAATGCTCCGGAACCGAGAGGACAACCTATCCTTTGCGGGAAGGATGTATCTCCTGAAGGCGGTGTGGATCGTCGCGTACTTCAGCGCTTCCCGGTGTCAAGCTGCGTGAGACAACAGACGTCGCATCGTCTCGGGCTCACGCTCGATCGCCTGAAGCAACGCGCGAGCCGGTGCATCGGGGGTGCTGCGACGCTGTTCCCAATCCCGCAGAGTGCTGATGGGCAGTCTGAAGGCTTCAGCGAACTCGGCCTGTGTCATGCCGAGACGCTGCCGCAACGCCTTCACAGGGGAGATCCGGCGCATCTTCGCCAACGCCGCTGGATCGAGCGGCTGGGCGTCGGGATCGGAGAGGGCCGCCGCCAGTACCTCTTCGTCCGTCATCGCGTTTACTCGTGCCCAGTCGGTCTCGCCGCGAGGCGGCGCCTCACCAGGCTTCACGGTCACTCGTGTAGTACCGGTCTTGCTCATGTCGTGTAGCCCTCCGGGCGGAGATGATGCGACACGTCCTGTCGCCGCGCAGAGTGGTGACGACGAACAGGACATTGCCGGCCGCCATGCCGATGATCCGCATCCGTTCTTCCCCGTACTCAAAACGAGTGTCGATCTCTTCGAGCCGGTTCGGGTCCTCAATCGCTGCGATGGAGTCTACGAAGTCGATGCCGTGCCTGCGTCGAGTCGCGGCAGCCTTCGCGGCATCCCACTCGTACTCCATCCTCGACAAACTACTGGTTACCCGTAGTTCTGTCAAGGACGCGCAAACCGGAAGCTGGCGGCGCAGGCGTGCGAGCAACGGGTGCTCGCGGTGCCGTAGGGAGAGGATCACGCTTCCCGGTGTCAAGCTGCGTGAGACAACAGACGTCGCATCGTCTCGCCGGAATGATTCTAAACTACCGGAGGTTCGAAACCCGCGCTCTGGCGCCATGAGGAGGAGTTATGAAGAGGATCAAGTCGCTGACCATAGCCGCCGCTGCCAGCGGGCTACTGATGCTGGCCGCCGCTCAGATCGCGCCAGCACAGGACCCGGTCGAGGTCAACGCGAAGACCATCCACCTCAAGCTCGAGAATAGCCGCGTGCGCGTGCTCGAGGCCCTCCTTCAACCTGGCGAGAAGGAGCAGATGCACTCGCACCCTGCCTACGTCATCTATGTTCTTTCCGGTGGCACGATGCGCAACCATGGCGCCGACGGCAAGACCACCGAGACCACAGTCGCGGCGGGCGACGTCATCTACCGTGATGCACTCACCCACTGGGCCGAGAACATCGGATCTACCCCAATACATCTCATCCTCGTCGAGCTCAAGAACCCTGGCTGAATGACTTCACGCCCGAGCCTCTTGACCGCCGATCGGACGGCTGGCGACGCCGCTCCGGGAGCCGGACATCAGTGCCAGGAGGTTGAGCGTCAGAATTTCCGGCGTCGCGTACTTCAGGGGCTCAAAGTCCTCTCGGCGGTGACGGGCGGCGTACTCCTGCGGGCGCTGCGCCTTCACGTCTGGGAAGGACCCAGGGATAGGTGCCATGCGATTCGCGGGGGGGCCCATCGCGCCACCCGGTGGGTCGAAACCGGCCTCCCCCGCTGACCTCCCCTTCCTGCTCCGTGGGGCTTTGCACGCCATATGGTTTCTGGGCGCGTCCGAGGACGCCGTTCACCAATCTCGTTCAGGACAGAGCTTTGGCCGCAGGAGGAGAGGGGACTGCCTCGGCCGGGCCGATGTGGACCTGGGGTACACTTTGGCCATGGCAGCTCTCGTGTATTTGGAGACGTCGGTCATCAGCTACCTCACCGCTTGGGCTTCGCGCGACGTGATCGTGGCAGGGCGGCAGCAGTTGACCCACGAATGGTGGCTCCGGCGCCGCAGCTCTTTCGAGGTGGTGGTCTCGGAGCTTGTGCATCTGGAGTGCGCAGATGGCGATCCCGTTGCCGCCGCCCGGCGGGCGAATTTCTTGGCAGTCCTGCGGTCGCTGGAGACCACTCCCGAGGCGGAGATGCTCGCTCTTGCGCTGTTGGAGGGTGCTGCCTTGCCCTCAAAGGCTCGGGCGGATGCGTTGCACATTGCCATCGCGGCCACCCAAGGCGTCTCGTACCTCCTAACCTGGAATTCGGCGCATATCGCAAACGCGGAAAAGCGCCCGCTCGTAGAGGCCGTGTGTCGCCGGGCCGGCTACGAGGCGCCCATCCTGTGTACACCCGACGAACTAATGGGAGAGGAATCCTCGCATGTCGATGCCAGTTGATGAGCCGCAGATCCCGTGGGTTGATCCGATCGTCGCCGAGGTCCGAGCTGCACGCGAACGGATCGTCGCAGCCGTCGGCGGGGACCTCCACGTCTTGTGCGAGCAACTGCGCGCTCGCCAGGCAGCCGCTGGGAGGATTCCAGTGCGGCACGCGCCACGCCCACCCCGTTCGGAGACCGGTCAGACGGTCGGGCCTCTGGGGAAAGGTGCCAGTCGAACAGGTTAGGCGCTTTTTCTCGTAGAGCGCTCTCTCCAGGGCGCTGCGCCTTCACGCCTGCGGAGGACCCGTCAGCTTCCGGTACGTCGTGTGCACGGCGCCATCGCTGTAGTCTTCGATCGCGACCGAGTCCTCGTCCTGGAGGCGCGTGAGAGCCCGATGGAACGTCGAGTGAGTCGGCTCGTAGCCGACGAGCCGGACGACGTCCTTCTTGTCGAACACCTCCGGGAGCTGGGAAAAAACGTCGCGGAGGTCGTTGAGGAAAGCGCCGGGAGGGCTCGACGGCTTGCGGGAAGCGGCAGGTGCCGGAAGACCCGTCTCACCCGTCGTCCCGGTCCGGTCCTGCTCCTCTTTGCCAGAGGCGGACACGATCTCGGACTCGTTCCCCTTCCAAGCGAGCCGCCTGAGCCTGTCGAGCGAACGGACCCGTGCTTCGTGGGCCGCGTGGATCAGGGCGAGGTCCCTCTGCAGCTCCTGCTCGAGCGCGCGCCGACGCTCTTCGTATTCCTCCTCGGTCATCGTCGCCTCCTGCCACAAGAATACGGAGCAGAAGGGCTCGCCGTCGAGAGGATATGGCCGCTGCCGTTCCCGCGCAGCTCCTGCAAGGTCCCCGGCGCGGACGGTTCATTACGCGTTTGGAGACCGATTGGACGCGTTGCGGTCGGTTCGCAGGGCGTTGCGAAGGGTTCGCAACGTCTTCGGGATGGTTCTCGATGCCTCTCTCTCCATCCGCGACGGGCAACGAACCGTCCGCGACGGGTTGAAGACCGTCCGCGATGCGCCGCGAACGGTTCGCGACGCGTTCAGAGCCGTCCGCTCCCCGATCTGAACCCTCCGCCACGGGCTGCGAACCGTCCTCGGGGCCTCGAGAACCGCTCGGATCGCATCCGAAGCCATCCGCTACGAGCCCGGGACCCTCCGCGACCCATCCAAACCCATCCGCGATGCATTCTGAACCGTTCGCGGCGCGTCGAGCACCCTTCGGAACACGTCTCGAACCCCCCGCGAGAGGTTCAGAGCCATCCGCGGCCCGTCCACCACCATCCTCTCCGCGATCTGAACCGTCCGCGACGCGGCTCATGCTCGAGAAGAGCGACTCGGGTGGGAGGCCGATCGTCAGAGGCTCACGTCCTCGCCGCGGTCGATGCGGTCGAGGATCCCGGCGAATTCGACTTCCGCCCGCGGGTAGACCTGAGAGGCGTAGCGCAACGCGGCGGCCCGGTCGAGGTCCGCGCCGGCCGCGCGATAGAGCCGGATGAGGTCGGCCACGTCCTGCTTGCGGTCCGCCACGTCGCGCCACGGGCTGGTGGCCGCGAGAAACTTGAGGACGAGGAGCAGCTCGACCGGGGGGACGCGCACGCCGTGGCGCTCCTCGGCCTCGTCGAGGGCGGCGCGGAAGAGGGGGTGGTTGTCCCCACGGATCAGGTCGATGGAGAGGTTTGTGACCCGGACGGCGGCGCCGATCTCGGTAGTTTCGACGGTGCCGAACTCCTCCTCGAGCGCCCGGAGGATCTGCTTCATCTTCCGGGCCTCGACGACGAAGTCGACGTCTACCGTCGCCCGGGGCTCGACGTACACGTTCACGGCGTGGGCGCCGACCACCGCCCACTGCGCGCCGACTCGTGAGAGGACGTCGATCACCCGCCTGTAGGTCTTCTCCAAATCCGGTCCCTCGCGCCCGACCAGTGCGTTCTGGAAGCGGAGAATCGCGAACGCCTGCGCCATTCGGGGATGAGGCTCGGCCACCGGAAGATTCTATCATCCGTGAAGCTCGAACCCCTGTCCCTGATGGAGGCACCTGGAGGGCCATCCTGGCGGATCGAACGGCGGTCTTTCGGCTAGAGTAGGGGAGCGGAGGAGCGATGAATCACCAGGGCCAGATCGCAGGCACGCGCTGGGACCCGCACCAGTATCTCCGGTTCTCGGACCACCGGCTGCGGCCCGCGCTGGAGCTTCTCGGCCGGGTCCCCCTCGAATCCCCGGGTGTGATCTACGACCTCGGCTGCGGCTCGGGGAACGTGACCCGCTTGATCGCGGAACGCTGGCCCTCGGCGACGGTCTACGGGCTCGACAACTCGAAGGAGATGCTGGAGCAGGCGGTGGAGCAGGCGGCGGGGGAGCCGGGGAGAATCCATTGGCTCGAGGCGGATATCCGCGCCTGGTCGCCCGGCGAGCCTGCCGACCTGATCTTCTCCAATGCCACGCTGCACTGGGTGGAGGATCATGCCGCGCTGTTCCCGCGTCTGGCCGGGTACCTGAAGCCGGGAGGGAGCCTGGCGGTGCAGATGCCTTTGAGCTGGGCCTTACCCTCCCACCGGCTGATGCGGGAGACCCTGGCGAACGGCGGGCCCGGCGGCCAGGCGATCGGCACCGAGGAGCTGCGGCAGGCCGTGGCCCGCGATTGGGTGGAGACCGCGGAAACGTATTACGACCTGCTGGCGGAGCCCGGCCGCAACCTCGATATCCGGCTCGACATCTGGGAAACCGAGTACGTGCAGATCCTGGATGGGCCGGATCCCGTGCTCGAATGGGTCAAGGGAACCGGGCTCCGCCCGATCCTGAGCGGTCTCGGCGGCGAAGAGCTGGAGGTCTTCCTCGCCGAGTACGCGCGCCGGCTGCGTGCGGCCTATCCCGTCAAGGCGGACGGCCGCACCCTTTATCCGTTTCGCCGGCTGTTCATCGTCGCGAGCGTTTAACTGATTCTTATTCAGGCCAGCTGGCCTGCGGCCGAAGCGACGTTTCGGTAGAAACTTCCCCGGTCCGATCATGACACCCTCCATCGCTTGGGAATGATAGGTCTGCCCGGCGTCCCTGGCAGGACGCTGGCGCCTGTTCAGGATGTCAGAAAGTGCCCGCCCGCCTCGAATAATCCCGGGAAGACGCTGTCATCGCAAACAAACTAGATCAGGAGAGCGAAATGCCCGAGATTGCAGAAGGACGCTACTACATTCAGCTGTCGACCGGCCGCGCTTTGGAAGCCGGCAATACGGAGTTTCAGGCCAACGGCGCGAGGATCCAGACCTGGAAGCTTTATCGCGGGCTCAACCAGCTGTGGGAGGTCCGGCGGGCTGCGCCCGGAACGTTCTTTCTCCTCAATGTCGCCGGATGCCGGGCGCTCGACGCGCACGATGCCGACGTCGATCGCAACGGTTGCCGTCTCCAGCTCTACGACCACCATCCCGGAAATCGCAACCAGCAGTGGATTCTCCGGCCGCTCGGCTCGAATCGTTACGCGGTTCGCTGCGCCGCCAGCCGGAGCAACAAGGTCATCCAGATCAAGGAGAACGTGATCGACCGTAGCGGCGAGGCCGAGCTCTCGGATTTTCTCGATACGTCCAGTCAGAAATGGACGTTCACGCCGGTGCGCGACGCCGCGATCGTCCGGCCCAATCTCGTTGACTTGCGCCCGAACCAGACGCCGATCAAGGATCAGGGAGGCCGCGGAAGCTGCACCTACTTCGGTTCGACGGCGGCGCTCGAGGCGGCCTACAAAAAGGCCGGCTATGGCGACGTGAACCTCTCGGAAGAGTTCTGGGCCATGATGGGCAAGGCGCTCTACGTTCACCCCGGCTGGCCTGAGATCAACGCGGCCGGCGCGAACTATCGCGAAAACCAGTTCGCCGGAACGCAGGGTGGCGGCTCACTGCGTTGGTATCCGTACGGGTTCCGGATCCCCACGGAAGCCGACGTTGCATACCGAGCCGTCGACTATGCCCCAACCGACTGGGACAGCCGGGATCAAAGAGTGGCCAACGACTTCAACTTCTCGCTTTTCACGCGCGCCGTCCTGCGTGCACCGCGATATTACGGCGCCAGCAACGTCGTGGCTTTCGCACGAGACCGAGCTCCACTACCCCCACTACCTGATGCCGCCGAATACGAGCGAGTGCTCAACCTTGGCTTTGAATGGAGTGTCGGCCTGAATGGCCACAACGTCCTCCTCGTCGGGTTCGATAAGTCGAACCCGGCGTCGCCCGTCTTTTTCGTGAAGAACAGCTATGGCCCGCCGGGTGGCGACCCGACGGTGTATTGTGAGCGCCATCCGTATGACCAGATTCTTCCTGCGATCTACAGTGCCGAATACCTTACGGACGTGGTCGAGCCGGCAAGCTGGCCCGAGCTGGCCTTCTTGGGGCGCTGGAACCTGACGTTCGATGGGCACAAGGGCACCCTCGACGTCTATCACCTGCCGGGTGTTGGCAATTTGCCCTTCGATGTGCCCGACGCTGTCGACCACCGCATCGGCGTCTTCTACGATCCTGCCGGCACAGCTTTTCGTGTCAACGGCAGGATATCCGGCAACCAGATCGAGTTCTGGTTCAATGGCGCCAATCTGAACCTGCCGTGGGACGAGCTCAGCGGCCGGCGTTTCGTCTATCACCTCGAGCCGACGTTGGACGTTATGACCGGAGTGCACTACGACGGAGATGGCAGCAGCTTCGGGGGGTACGGGAAGAAAGGCAGGGCGATCCTGCATGGCACACCAGCACGCAAAGGGTTTCCCGGACTGGCGAGCGCGACGTGGAACGTCCTGATCGGCAACCTGCAAGGTCAGGTGCGTTTCGGCGCGGCGTCCGGCTCGGGCGTCGAGGGAGTGATGACTCTGGCGAGTGGTCGCACGCGGAATGTCGAGGCGAGCCTGCTCTCCGCGGGCCAGGTAACCTTCTGGGTGGAGGATGGCCCGGCGCTCGCGACGGCCCGCTTCCTGAATCATGAGCCCGGGCTGCTGTGCGGAAGCACGAGCGAGGGCCGGCCGTTTTATGCCGCGTACGCGGCGTCGCGGTAGGCACGCCCTACGAACAGCCCGTCCTCGCTAGAGGGCGGGCTCCTCCGTGCCAGTCCGCCTGCGGTATATGACTTCTCATGGGGCCGCCAGTCCAGTTTGTCGCCGGGCAGCCCGTTCAAGATGTTTGCGCGTCGTCCGCGCCTCGTGCTCGAGTTCCATCGCCAGCGAGTCGATCCTCTTCATCTGCTCCGTTTCCTTTGGTCAAGTTTCACGCCATCGTTTGCAGGTACGCCTCGAGGCGATCGAAGCTCTGGGACGCACCGTCCTTCATCCCCGTCTCGAACGCCGCGTCGCGGGCCTCCTTCGACGGGTAGAGAACGGTTTGCGTCATCGTCGTCTTGCCGCCCTCCTCGGAGAGGGTCAGCGTGTTGAGCGTTTCCGGCCAGTCGTCCCCCCACGACTCGGTGGAGACGAGCCGCTCGGGGGGCGTGACCTCTCGATACTCGCCGCGCATCTCCATCTCGGTGCCGTTGGAGCGGCGCCAGACGAAACGCCACGCCCCGCCCGGGCGCAGGTCGATCTCGCAGACGGGCATGGTCCAGCCATCCGGACCGAGCATCCAGTGCGGCACGTGCTTGGGGTTGGTCCAGGCGTCGAAGACGAGCCGGCGCGGCGCATCGAAGACCCGCGTCATGGCAATCTCCCGATCCGAGGGCGTCGTGAACGTCGTCGTTTCGACCTTGCTTGCGGTGGACATGATTCCTCTTCCTTTCTTCCAGGTGTTGTAGGCGCTCATCGCCTGGTGTGTTTACGTTTCTTTTCGTCGTTCTTCAGCTCGTCGAGCAATGCATCGAGGCGCTGGAAGCTGCCCTCCCAGAACCGGCGATAGCCTTCCAGCCATTCGGTGGCCTCCGCGAGCGGCTTGGCCTCGAGCCGGCACGGCCTGCGCTGCGCGTCGCGGCCGCGCGAAATCAGGCCGGCGCGCTCCAGGACTTTGAGGTGCTTGGAGATCGCCGGCTGGCTCATCGCGAATGGCTCGGCGAGCTCCATCACCGACGCCTCGCCCGAGGCGAGACGAGCCAGGATCGCCCGCCGCGTGGGATCGGCGAGCGCCGCGAACGTGGCGTCGAGGTGAGCGGGGACCGGCTGCCCATAACCTTGTGGTTGCATAACTGTTAGGTTATATTAAGAGGGGTCGGGTGTCAAGCCTCCGGCCGCTCCTCAAGTCCTTCTTCAATCGGGACCATTGCCGCGCCGTCGCGCCCCTCACCTCCCCGACCCTCCTCTCCCACCTCACACCCACCCTTCCGGGAGAGGAGGGAGACGGCTACAAGAAGCTGCTTTTTCCAGCTCCCCTCTCTCCCGGAAGGGTGGGTGTGAGGTGGGAGAGAGGGGCCGGGGGGAGTGAGGGGCCTGAGGCGGCGTAGAACCCACGTTGATCGACAACTCTCGGCGTCAGGTTAACGCCTATGGGCCCGAGGGGTGAGGCTTCGGAGGGCAGGACCGTGCGCAGTCCGCAGGGCACCTCGCACCGTTGCCCCGACGGCGCGGCAGTGGTCCGATGGAAGGGCTCGAGGAGCGGAATCCCTACCGGAACATCCCCGATTTCTGCGTCCCGCTCTCGCCCATCAGCCGCTGGTTGAGCTCCTTGATGCGCTCCATCAGCTTGTCGATCTTCTCCTGCGCCTCCTGGCGCAGACGGGCGTAGTCGCCACGCAGGCGGTCGCGTTCCTGGGCTATCTCCTGAACCTGCGCCTTGATCTCCCCGATCTGCTCGTCCCGCTGGTGGATGACCTGATGCAGACCGGCGACTTCCTCATCCTTTTCGGCGAGGCGGATCTTGGTCTTCTCCTCCTGCTCCTCGTACAACCGCTTGAACTGCTGCAGCTCGACGATCTGTGAAAAATCGGCTGTGACAGGGCTCAATTCGCCTCCTCGCTCCTCGATCATCGGAAACATCTTGCGGAGCTTCAGGGAAAGGTCGTCCGGGTCCGCCGACTGCCGCATCGCCTCGGCGTAGGAGATCGTGCCATGGACCAGCAGCGCGAGCAGCGACTGGTTGATCGACTGCATGCGGTAGTAGCCCACGGACGACTCCATCTCCTCATGGATCTGGCTGATCTCGCCCAACTCGATCATCTTGCTGATCTTCGGCGAGGCGCGCAGGATCTCCAGGGCCGCCACCCTCCCTTCGCCGTCCGCGCGCTCGACCAGCTTCATCGAGACGACTCCCTTGAGGATCTGCGCGAGCTGGGCCCGCACCTGCACCTGCTGGTCCGCGGGAAAGGTGTCCAGGATGCGGTCCACCGTCTGGGGAGCGGTATTGGTGTGCAGCGTCGAGAAAACCAGGTGGCCGGTCTCGGCGGCGGTGATCACGGTCGAGACCGTCTCCGGATCGCGCATCTCGCCCACCATGATGACGTCGGGGTCCTGCCGCATGGCGTTGCGCAGGGCCTCGGAAAAGGTGCCGGTGTCCGTTCCCACCTCGCGCTGGGAGATCGACGCCACGTCGTCCGTGAACAGGAACTCCATGGGATCTTCGATGGTGATCACGTGCGAGGGACGGCGGGTGGTGATGTAGCGGATGAGGGCGGCGAGCGTCGTCGACTTGCCGCTGCCGGTGGGACCGGTCACCAGCACGAGCCCCATGGGCATGTCGCAGAACTCGAGCAGCACCGGCGGCAGGTCCAGCTCGTCGACGCTCTTGATCTGGAAGGGGATGCGCCGGAAGCAGGCGGCGATCGTGCCGCGCTGCATGTAGATGTTGCAGCGGAACCGGGCGAGCCCGCGCACGCCGTAGCCGGTGTCGACCGACATCTTCTCTTCGAGCTTGGTCTTCTGCCGGGGCGAGAGGATGCCCATCAGCATCTCGTTGAGCTCGTCCGGCTTGAGCGGCGCCGCCTCGATGGGCATCAGCCGGCCGTTGATGCGCAGCAAGGGCGGCCGGGTCGGCTTCAGATGAAGGTCCGACGCTCCCTTGTCCGTCATGAACTTCAGCAGTCGGTCAAGGTCCATGATTGATGTGGCGCATTCTACATCACCACCCCTAACCCTCTGCCCTTCGAAGCCCTCACTCCCCCAGCCCCTCTCTGCCGGAGGGAGAGAGGGGAGAAAAACAAAGCACCACATGCTTTTCTTTCTCCCTCCTCTCCCTCCGGGAGAGGAGGGCCGGGGAGGTGAGGGGCTTCGCAGGGCACACCGCCCCCGAGCGCCTCCGCGAGAGGAGACAGGGGGAGGTCCCCCTCTCCCGGTCGGGGGAGGGCGACGGGAGAGGGGACAGGAGTGAGGGCCTAGAACTTCCGCATCAGCCCGACCACCACCCCTTGCACCCGCACGTCCCGGGCCGGGACGCGGATCGGCTGCATGGCGGGATTGGCCGGCTGGAGGCGGACCAGCGCACCCTCGGGGTAGAAGCGCTTGAGGGTCGCCTCGTCGCCCACCAGCGCCACGACCATCTCCCCGGGCTCGGCCAGATCCCGGCGCAGGACGATGACGTAATCGCCATCGTGGATCCCCTCCTCGATCATCGAGTCGCCGACCACCCGCAGCACGTAGTGATCGCCGCCGCGCGGGCTCAGGAGGTGGCCCGGCACGGTCACTCGATCCTGGCCGGAGAGGGCCTCGATGGGGCGCCCGGCCGCGATCCGGCCGAAGAAGGGGAGATCCCGCTCCGAGGTCTCGGCCCCCGGAATGGCACGGATGAGCTCGATGCCCCGCTTCTGGTTCCAGTCGCGGCGCAGGAAGCCCTTCTGCTGCAGCAGCTTCAGGTGCTTGTAGGCGGTGCCATACGAGGAGAACCCGAAACGCTCGCAGATCTCCCGGTGCGTGGGAGCGATGCCGCGCTCCCGGCGGTACTCCTGGATGTACTCCAGGATCTGTTTCTGCCGCTCGGTCAGGTAGGACATGGCGTAAGTATAGGCGGTAACTTGGCGTAATGCAAGCGGGAGGCGAAAAGGGGGAAAGGGTGTGCCCTCCGAAGCCCTCACCTCCCCGGCCCTCCTCTCCCGGAGGGAGAGGAGGGAGAAATCGGGGAAACCGCGGTAAGCGCTTCTTTTTCTTAACTTTATTCCCCTCTCTCCCCCCGGGAGAGGGGCTAGGGGAGTGAGGGCTTCGGAGGGCACGCCGGCGATAAATTCACAGACCGGCGGGGGCGGGTGTGAGGTGGGAGAGGAGGGCCGGGGTGGTGAGGGGCTACCGCCGCCTCCGAGCCGCCCCGGCGATCAGCTCCCGGGCATGGGACAGGGACAGGTCCGTGACCTTCTTGCCGGCCAGCATGCGCGCCACCTCCTCCACCCGGGTTTCGGCGTCCAGCTCCTTGACCCGCACGCTGGTGCGGCCGCCGTCCACCTGCTTGCTGACCTTGAAGTGGTGGTCGGCGTGGGATGCCACCTGGGGCAGGTGGGTGACGGCGAGGATCTGCCCGCCCTTGGCGAGTCGCTGCAGCTTGGCCCCGAGGGCCGCGGCCTCGGCGCCGCCGACGCCGGCGTCCACCTCGTCGAAGACCAGCGTCGGGTGGGCCTTCTCGGCCTCCCCCCGCGAGGCGAGCTGCAGCGCGAGATGGATGCGCGACAGCTCGCCGCCGGAGGCGATCCTGGCGAGCGGCCGCGGCTCCTCCCCGGGGTTCGGGGCGAAGAGGAAGACGACCTGATCGACGCCGTCGCGACCGAAGTCCACCTCCTCACCGGCCTCCTCTCCGGCAAGAACGAGCGGGCTTCCCGCCCGGCGCCGGCGCTCCAGCGACACGGCCAGACGCGCCCGCGCGAGCCCCAGGTCTTTCAGCTCGCCTTCGATCCGTTCCACCAGGGCCGCGCCCCAGGCGGCGCGGGCCTGCGACAGCGCGAGCGCCGCCTGCCGGTAGTCCGCGAGCGCCGCGGCGACCTTCCCTTCCAGCTCGTCGCGGTCCCCGGCGTCCCCCTCCAGCTCCGCCAGCTCGACCTCGATCTCGGCGCGCCGGGCGAGGACGCCCGCGGAGCTGCCGCCATGCTTGCGGCAGAGACGCTCGAGGAGGGCGAGCCGCTCCTCCACGAAGTCGAGCCGCGCCGGGTCCGCCTCCAGGCCGTCGAGCCGCTGCCGCAGCGAGCGCGCCGTCTCGGCGAGGTGGATGCGCGCCTCCTCCAGCTCCGCTTTCCACGCCGCGGCCTGCGGCTCCCAGGCCTCCACCTCGGCGAGGAGGGACTGGGCCTTGGCGGTTCCCTCCACCGCCGAGCCCTCCTCCTCGAACAGCAGGGCGAAGGCGGTGCCGAGGGCGCGGGTGATGGCCTCGGCGTTGCGCAGCACGTCGCGCTCGGCGCGCAGCTCCGTCTCCTCGCCGGCGCGCAGCCTGGCGGCGTCGATCTCGCCGGCCTGGAAGCGGAGCAGGTCCAGCCGCTCGCGGCGCATCCGGTCGTCCCCCGAGAGCCGCTCGAGGCGCTCGGCCAGGCGCGTGTGCTGCTCGAACGCCTCGGCGACCTTGGCGAGCAGCGGTCCGGCCTCGGGGCCGCCGCTACGGTCGAGCATCGCCCGCTGGAAGTCCGACTCCACCAGGTCCAGCTCCTCGCGCTGGCCGTGGATGCGCAGAAGATAGGGGGCGAGATCCGCGAGCAGGCGCAGGGTGGTCGGCTGGTCGTTGACGTAGACGCGGTTGCGGCCGTTGCGGCTGATCTCGCGGCGGACGAGGACCTCCTCCCCTTCCGCCTCCAGTCCGGCCTCCTCGAGCGCCGCGCGCCAGCCGCCCCCCTCCGGCTCGAAGACGCCGGAGACCGTCAGCGCCTCGGCCCCCGTGCGCACCATCTCGGCGCTCGCCCGCGCCCCGGCCAGCAGCGACAGCGAATCGACGACGATGGATTTGCCCGCCCCCGTCTCGCCGGAGAGGACGTTGAAGCCCGCTCCGAATTCGACGGCAGCTTCGGCCAGGACGGCCAGGTTGCGGACGTGGATCTCGCGGAGCACGTCGGTGCGAATGGGTCAGCAGTCGGTCACGGGAAGACGCTATCTCGGGCGACGGGGAGTCTATCAGAGCTCTGCGAAGGGCAAGAGGGCATGAAAGTGTCGCGATCACGATCGTCATCGCTGCACTTTGGAGATTGAACGGCCTCGCCCGACCTCAAAGTGTCGCGACCAAGGATCTATACGTCCCGCGCAAAGAGGGAATGCCACGTTCCCCCTTCTTTACGGCGCATTCCCTCTTGAAAGTATCCTATTTTGAGCTCAAAATGCAGCGAAGAGAATCCGATAAGCTTCATTCTTGCTCTCTCATCGCTAAGAGTCTCGGCTTTGTGCCGCGAATAAACGCTGTTCGCTTCATTCCGGCCGCAAAGTGCAACGTCATAGAATCAGAGTGACCCGACATCTCGCCAATCAGGTTCGAAATAGGCGCACAAAGAATGGTTCTCGCCCAATCTCGACTCGTGACCACCCATAAATGCACGGAGCAGAGCGATGATCGCGCCACTTTTTCTCTTTCTGGCTGAAGACAGGGAGAGAATGCACCGAATCAATCTCTCGCAGGGAAAGGAGAGGCCTTCCCAGGCTGAGGAGGATGGAGAGTGTCGCGATCTGTGTCCAATTTGATCCGCGAAGCAAAAGAGTTGGCGCGATTCAGACGCAATTCGCGTCATTTTCCCGACGCTAGGCCTCAAATGGACCGTAGAGACGCTCCAGCCGATTTACGACACCCCATCGCAGGCCACGGGGACGGCGCCGGGCGTCTCCGATGCGGCAAGACCGGTCCGGCCACCTCCCACCGCCGCCGTCACCGCCCTTCCCATCCGTAATTTCAGAGATATTGCGGATCGTGAACCGCGATCTTCCGGGATTAGGCGCCACCCTAATCGCCCACTAGCGCTGAAGGCGAACGTCGGCGATGACATCTCCGATGGCAGAGGTCAGGCATGAGCTTTGCCGATGGCCTTTATGGCGTCACCGAGGAAAGGAGGTGGTGCAAGGCGTGCTCTTGACGCAACCGTCATCTCTGATGAGCACACCTGTCACCTTCTCCATACACGCCGGCCCTAGCCACAAGACGGCGTTTCCGGAAAACCGACGAGAAGGAGCGGCCATGGCCAAGCAGTCGACTCACCCTTCGAAATTGTCGAGGCCCACTCACCCGCGCTGGATCACTCTCGCAGCGCTGTTCGCGTTCGGCGGAGGCTTCGCCGGAGCGGTCGAGGAGACGCCCTCTCTGCTCACGATCCGCGTCGACGACCATCGACCGCTGGCGGCGCTCGCCGGCGAGCTGGAGAAACGTTTTCCGATTGTCGTCACGTACGAGGAAGGCCCTTGGGCAGCGGCCGCCGACGTCGAGGACCTCACCCGCGCCATCATCGAGTCCAACGGCCCGGGGAGGCCGGCTCCCGTGATACCCATCATCGGGCCGCGCAAGGCGGCCGTTTCCTTCGAGTACACGCTCGACCCTGCCGAGGATAAGCCAACCGGCTACGCGGATCTCCTGTCGGCGTTGGTTGCCCAGTACAACTCGTCGGGCGCCCCAGGGACGTTCCGCTTCGAAGGAGGCGACCTCGACGTCGACCAAGGCGACTTGACGAAGCCGCCGTCGGCGGCGGTCGAGGCCGCCGTTACCGTCACGGCGGAGAGCCCGCTGCTCGACGAGCACCGCATTTCCACGGGCGCCACGGTCACGCAGACCGAGCTTCGAGAAGATCCCGACCGCGCGTGACCCCTGGGCGATCCTGGGGTCCGTCCCGGGCACGCTGACCGATCGCATCGCCGGCATCTATCATCTGATCCCGGCGAGCCTGGAAAGAACGGACGGCCGGTGGTCCGACGTTGCGCCCGTGCTCTCCATTCCGGTGCGTCTGGCAGGCGCGTCGCGGTCGGTGAACGATACGCTCGACGAGATCGTCGCCCAGCTCAACAAGTCCTCGTCGATCCCGGTCGTCTGGGGCTGGGTGCCGCTCAACTTCTTCAACCAGACGAGAATCGAATTGTCCGCGAGCGACGTGCCGGCGCGGGAGGTGATGCGCCAGATCCTCGAGCTCCTGCCTCGCCCCGTCACCTGGCGCCTCAACTACGATCCCACTTTCAAGCGCTATTATTTGAATTTCCTGTTCTTACCTGACGTACGCAAGGAGATATCTGCCGCTGACCTAGAGTGACGAAGCGAGCTGGGACGAGCGCCTGCGGACTAGGTGCCCGGACGTCTGAAGAGCGGGAGTGGCGGCTCTCGATCGCGATCCACCGACGAGGGGCAGGTTCGCCTGTTCGGGTGGCACCTGGTAAGGCAGGACGTCTTCCGCCCTTTCGCGTAGCGGAGGAATCGTCGGCGTAAAGACGGCCAGACGCTCCTGCAAGAGAGTTGCAAGCTCGTCTTCCAATGCCAGACTGATCGTGGTCATCTTCGCTTTGTCCTCGCGATCCGGTCAGTGGGCCGCCGTCTCTAGCATGGTAGCACCGTTCCGGATCTGCTCCGCCCTCTCATGCCTCAAGCTCGCAAGGCTCGAGCGCTTCAGCGCAGCATCATCCAGCCGGACCCTCCATCGACGGGTGCGGACTAGGTGCGGTGCGGACTAGGTGCCACCCTAATCGTCACTGAATCGGCACTACAGGTCCCGGGTGATGAAGTCGTGCGAGATGGCCAAAGGTTGTTGGTTCCGTGGGCGTCCATTCCAAACCGGCGCCTCCGAAACCTCTTGCGTCCGCTATGCCTCAAATGGACCGTAGAGACGCTCCAGCCGATTGACGACACCCCATCGCAGGCCACGGGGACGGCGCCGGGTAGGCCTGGGTGGTTACCCACCCAGGCCCCCCACAGACCCGTACGTGCGGGACTACCGCATACGGTTCTTCAGGCCACGGGTTCGCTACGCGATCTCAGGCCGCAACACAGATTCTCAGGTTCGGGAGCGGGTACTTCTTCAGGAGAAGCTGGAACCGCTCCCAGGTCATGCTGGGCTTTCGTGAGCGGCGACTGAGCCACTTGCGCCAGATCAGCTTGACCCTTTGGTGCACGCTGCTTAGAGACAGCGAGTTCCCGGTGATCCCGTAGTACCCGCTGTGCCCTCGCAGCTTGCTGAGGAGGTGTGCATGCTGCCAGTCGAGGGGTGCATGCCGATTGCCTTGACACCACACGTTGAGTTGCCGCAAAAACCGGGTAATCCGGTCCGAAGCCGTCTTGCGCTTGACCATCCACTTGCCACGCCGAGACCTCTCCCAGAAGTGGGTGAAGCCAAGAAAGTCGAAACTCCTCGGCTTCTCGTGCGGCTGCGTTCTCCCAGGCTCCGCCTTGCGGCTGGGCCGTTCGAAACGCACCAAGCGGGTCTTGTCGGGGTGGAGACTCAAGCCGTACTTGCCGAATCGCTTCGACAGCACCTCCAGCATCCGGCGAGCATCGCTCTCCAATTGGAAGACCAGGACGAAGTCATCGGCAAAGCGGATCAGAAACGCTGCCCCTTGCAAACGGGGTTTCACCACCGCCTCAAACCACGTGTCCAGCACCTCGTGAAGATAGATGTTCGACAGCAGCGGAGAGATGACTCCGCCCTGCGGTGTTCCTGTGGTCGGATGACTGAGGGTCCGCCCTTCCATCACGCCCGCCTTCAGCCACTTGTCAAGGGCGCGGCGTATCACTCCGTCGCGTACCCTCTGGTCCAGAAAGCTCCTCAGCTGACGGCGATCTAAATCGTCGTAGAAACTCTGGATGTCAGCCTCCAGCACCCAGCCTCCCCCCATCGCCATGAGACCTTCCCACAGCTTCCTAATCGCCTGATGCGCCGATCGCTCGGCCCGGAATGCGTAAGAGCAGTCCAAGAAGTCCTGCTCATACACGGCTCCCAGCACCATCGCGACCGCCCTCTGAAGCACTTTGTCCTCGAAGGTCGGGATCCCGATCGGCCGCTGCTTCGACGGGTCACTCCCTTTCGGTACGTAAGCCCGGCGAACCGGCGGCGCTTGGTAGCGGCCCGACTTGAAGCGGTCCAAGAGGCTCTGGAGATTCTCTTCCAGGTTCTCCTCGTAATCCGCCCCCGTCTGACCGTCCACCCCCGGGGCACCATCTTTGCGCGTCCGGCGGTAGGCTTCTCGCAGAAGATCGATGTCGATGTGGTGAGCCAGGCTCAAGAAGGCCCGCTTCGGATCTTCCCTCGCCAGTTGTGCTATCCGTTGAAGTCGCGTTGAGACTGTCTCAAGGTTCGGTGACCCTGTCATCTTTCCCTCCAACGATTCCGTGACCCGACACCCCTTTTCCCTCCACGGGGTCCCTCGGGATGGTTCCCCCGCTTCCTCGGTACTGTTGAGGGGCTACGACGCCCTGAGTCCATCCCGCCGCGCTTCGTTTCCTTCGCTTGGCGGTACCGCGGGTGCGCCCGTCGATTTGCTCCCACAGGGTACGGACGCCCTCGTCTGTGGGCCTGGACGATTGGTCACCCGGAGCCCAGCCGGGACTTGACCGCGGAGATCTCAGGGTTCTCCCAGGTTCCTGGGCGGACCCCCTTGTGTACATGCCCTGGGCTGATACCCCGGGGGACCTCCGACGCCAAGCCATCCGGCGCCGAAGATGTTGCCTTCCGCTCACCCCACGACGTCGGCTCCCCGATTCGGTCTCTCGAGGCTGGGTTACCACAGCCTGCACACTCGCTGTCTACGCTTCGTGACGCGGATTACTCCTGCCACCACGCAAGACTCGCTTCCGGTGGGTGGCTAACCCTTGCCGGGTAGGATTCGGACCTACTGGGTCCACTACGAAGGGTTTCAGGTTCTGTCTACTGCATTTTCCTTCCTCCCTTCCCAGGCTTCGCCTGGCGCAAGGGGCGTCTCCGAGGCGGCAAGACCGGTCCGGCCATCTCCCACCGCCGCCGTCACCGCCCTTCCCATCTCGCATCTCTGCCACCTCCGGCGCTTCGCTGAGGCTGAGGCGCTGCTACCGGAATTGCGGAGGCTGCTGGAGCGGCTCGGTCAGGAATTGGACCTGCTGCGCATCCGATGGCTCGAAGGCTGGGTGGCCGCCGGGCTGGGGTGCAGCGAAGAGGCCATTGCAGCTCTGGAACACGTCAGCCGGGAATTCGCCCGGCGGCAGATTCCCTTCAACGCCGCCCTGGCCGGTCTGGAGCTGGCGGTCTTGTATTTGGAGGAAGGGGCGCACCGCCGAGGTGCGAGTGTTGGCCGAAGAGTTGCTCGCGATCTTCAGGGCACAGAAGGTCCATCGCGAAGCGCTGGCGGCGCTGACGCTGTTCTACCAAGCAGCGAGGAAGGAAACGGCCACGGCGGAGCTGGCGCGCCGGCTCGGCGACTACCTCTATCGTGCACAGCATCGGCCGGAACTGCGGTTTGAGTTTGGAGACTGATCAAGGATGATCTCTCCGGAGGACCGGCTACGCATATACGCGACCGTCCAAGCCGGGACCTCCGAATGGATGGGCTCCCGGCGGCCGGGGTCTTCCCGGCCGCTTGCGACTTTTGGCTACGGCCGTTTGCCGCCCGCCGCGTTCCGGTAATGGCTGAACAGACGCACCCTGACCGGTGCCCTGCCGCTGACATGGTCCGCCATCACTTCCGCCGTTGAGACACCACCACCCACGGTACGAGGGATGCCGGCTCTCAGCGTTCTGGTGCCCGCGGGCAACCCCCAGATCATCGTGCTGGCCAGGACTGTTTCGCGGCCGTCCGGATCGCCGGTCGGCCGCGACACGACCAGCAGAACAGCCCCGCGGTGATCGGTGCCGCTCTCCAGCGTGATGACGGCATCGTGGCTGAAATATCCTCCGCCATCCCGCCGTGCGACCAGGTCCAGCGAAACGGCTGCGGTGCCCTCCGGTGCCGCCTCGAAGGAAGCGGTGGAGCTACGCCGCCCGGATGGCGCCTTCGGGAACACGAAGACACCGCTGCCGTTGTAGGGCCACACGCCCTTGTTGTTGCCTCCCGCCGTCGGCGACGCGCCGTGGAGATCGTTGCCGGCGTCCGTCAACAGGGTGATCACGAAGCGGTAAGGCGTGCTCCCCGTGATGGAAAGCTGGCTCGTGTCCCAGATACCGACGACTTGGTGCACCGCGAGCGGCGGCAGGTTCAGCATGGCGCTCGTGGCGAACACCGCCTCGGGCCCCACCGGCTGGAAGTTGCCCGGATCGAGCGCCTGATACGCGAACTGCACCTGCGTGCCCGACGTGGTCGAGCCCAGCGACAGATTGTAGAGGTCCACCAGCACCCGCACCTTCTCACCCTGGTCGACTCCTCCCGCTACATAGGGATATGTGTTGGTCTCCTCGTTGAGCGTATCGCTCGTCAGGCTGACACCCCGCATCCAGTAATAGCTCTCATCGGTGTTCAGCACCCAAGCGGAACCGACGCTGGTTTGGACCAATCGCAAGGGAAGGTTCAGCGCCGGGTCCGCCTTTTGGTAGGTGCTGCGCCACCATGCTTGGCCGGTGGCCGCAAGGAAATCCACGGCGTGCGCCACCTTGAGGCCGCCGTTGCTGCTGATGTAGATGAGGGTCTGGTAGTTATAGGCCTTGGTCTGAATCCCCGCCACCGAAGGTTGGTTCAGGGTGATCCCTCGCGACTCCGACATGGACCGGGAGGCGACCGTCGAAGTTCCCCAGCTCGAAGCGTTCGTCAGGGTCAGGTTGCTGTCGATCTTGGTCTCCGAATTGGCGATCCCGATTCCCACCTGAGCCGAGAATCCCGTCGAGATGTCCAAGGTGTTGGACATGCTGTAGTTGTAACTGCGCTCGCTCGAACCTCCCGACCCCTGCGTATACGCCAGGTCGTAGGTCTGACTATTGCCGGCGAAGCTCCGCACCGTTCCGTCGTTCAGCGGCGTGGTCTTCGACACGTCCACTCCGTTCTCCTGATATGTGAAGGTGCCGAGGTCCGCGGGGAAATCCGGGCTGCCGATCTCGGGATAGCTCAAGGCGTTGTTGTTGATATGGTCCGGGCTGAACCAGCCAACCGTCAGGCCGTCGCTCTGGTAGGGCAGCAGCGGGCCGGGAATGATGATCTCATAGTAGGGATACTCGTCAGGCGTTTCCAGATCCAGGCCGAACACCGGGTAGCGCCAGATGTCGACGACGCGCTGGTTGAAGCCGATCTGATCATCGATGTTCGTCGTCGCGGACTTCTGGGTGGTCATGGTCTGGTAGCTGGAGTTGACGTCCTTCTTGACGCTGTTCGTCTCGTAGGAGAAGGCGTTCTTCACCTGCACGGTCGTGGACATGGACGCCAGCTCCAGAAACTCCGAGGACACCGTCTCCGAGACGTCGATCGAGGACCCGAAAGCGAAGTCCGTGGAGGCCGTGTCGGTCGATTCCTGCTTGAGGGTCGCTGACGCGGCATCGCTGAGGGTCACGTTGAAGGTCCCGAATGCCGAGATGTTGACGATCTCGCAGGTGTTGGGATCGGCGGCGGCAGGCAGGCAGTCGACGTGGTGTGGCGGCATGTAGACGACGTACTGTGGATCGATCAGCACGGGCACGCGAATGTGCGCCGGGTTGCCGAGAAAGAACGCGCGGCCCAGGCTGTCCAGAGCCGCCAGGCCCGGCCCGTACACCAGGCTTTGGACCGAGTATGCGGGTTCCCGGATGGAATTTGCCGGGGTGATCGAGAACGTCGCCGTGCCGCTACTGTAGGAGACGGTGGCGGTCACCAATTCCGTAATCGTGCTGTTCTGGGCGGCGGGATCGATCGTCGGGATCGCCACCGCGATCTGGTCGGTCGGGGTGACGTTGCCATCCTGCAAACCGATGAAGTTCCCCACGCCCAGGCTGGGCCCGATGGCGGTGGACTTCGTGGTGTACTGGCTATTTCCGAGGATTGTAGACCCGCTCTGTGTGAAGTCTGCACCGCCCGCCGTTACGGCGACGATCGAAGCCCTGGTCTTTCCGGATGCATCGACCCAACTGAGCGCCAACTGGCGCGTATGAAAGCCGGGCGAGCCGGCCGTCGGCGAGGTCAGGCTCGGGTCGAAGGCGAACAGTCCGGCGTCGATCTCAAAGTAGGACGTGGGAGCGGGAGTGGCCGCCAGCTCCTTCGTGATCTGGGGTGGCGCGGGCTGCAAGTCTGCGTTCAGTTGAAAATACGAGAGCTTGATCGGGCTCTGCCCGGAAGCAAGGCAGTACGCCATCATGGCTTGATCTGTACCGATGGTGGCGAAGTCACCCGCTGAGGCAACGATCGATGCCGGTTTCCCCGCCGTGTCGATGGGGAGCGTTCCCACGTGCCGCAGCGAGCGATTGGTGGCGTCGTAGGCGAACGATGCCATGTCGATGCGGCCGGGCGCATCTGATGCCCCGGTGGAGGTGTCGGCCCAGACCAGGATGTCCAGCGAGCTGTCACCGTTGTAGTCACCCACGGCCAGAGCCACGTCGCCGGTGACGACCGTTGCGCTGGTGTCGGTCCAACTGGCACGCTGCACCAACTGGCCGGCGGGTCCGGCGGAGGGATCGTAGCCCACGATGCTGACCGTAAGCTTTCCGCTGAGGTTACGGTGCGCCGTCGCGATGTCCATGTGCACCAACTGGTCGGTGCCCGCGGTGCGGTCGAAGAGGCCGGTCTGAGCGTCGAAATTCCGGAACTCCGTACCCAGGCCGGGAATGGGGAACTGGTAGCTCAGGAACTGTCCGGAAGCGCCCGGGATCTCGCCATAGTAGAGGCTGAGGCCCAAGGGCGTCATGCAGATCGCCTGCTCGAAAGCGGGGGTTGTGACCCGTCCTGACAGCAGGCGGCGTCCGAGGCTCTGGGTACAGGGATCTGTGGCGGAGAGAATCTGCCCGCTCTGCGACCAGGCGGTGAGAGCGGAATTGGTGGCGACGAAGTCCAGCAGATCGGTGCTGGAGACCGTTCGCTGCGACCTCAGGGTCGCGATGTCGTTGACCGGGAAGATCGTCAGGTACTCCGGGTTCTGAATCGGGTTGATCGCGCCCGGGTCCGGCTCCTGGCCGGCGGCGGCGTGGGGAGTGAACAACGCCAGCAGCAGGAGCAGCCTGGGCCCGAGAGCGCCTGCGCTGGCAGGGGTGGATGGGGTGCACCGATGCCTTGCTCGCATAGCGGTTTTCCTGTTTGCGCGCACTGCTATCGGACCTCGCAGAAGAAAGCCGTGTAGTAGGGTGCCTGGACCGCGGAGTCGTATTGCGAGCTCTGGGTGTCCACCTGGGTCGAGCCGGTGAAGCTGTACGATCCGGAGGCGGCATAGTTGTGCGCGCAGCAGCCCGAGGCGCCCGCGATGTCGTGCGCCGGGAAAGACATCGATCCGTTCATCGCGTGGGAATGGGTCCGCAGCTCGCTGGGCTGCAGGTTGGGACCGCCGAAGGTCGCAGCCGGTTGACCGTTGGGGTTCAGGCCGGTGATGTAGCGTCCGGAGGCCGCGGTGTACTCCGCGTAGATTCCGGAGCACGACAGAATGCTGAACGTCAGCAGACCCGAAGGCACGGTCCCTGCGCTGGGCGATGCCTGCTTCAAGCACACGTTGTACTGGATGTAGGGAGGCCCGCCGCCCGCGGTCTCGGTTGAGCCTTGCATGGGGTATGTCCCGCTGGATCCCAGACTGGTGTTGCAGCAGCCATCGACCAGGACGAATTGCTTGGCGGGAGAGGTGATGCTGCCGGTGGCTTTCGCATGCTTGTGCGACGGCTGTTGTTGCGAGGTGAGCGCCTGGCCGATGAACCCTCCGGCGCCGCCGCCGCGTGGGGTGGGCAACAGGGTACGGCCCGCGGCCGGAGCCAGGGACGTGCTGTCCCAGCCCGGCGGGCAAGGGCCGTTGAAATAGGCGACGGTGAAGGTGGGCATGGGATCGTCCGCCAGGGCAACCGTGGCGACAGAGCAGGAGACCAGAACGAGCGCCAGAAGTCTTGAAATCGATCTGATGTTCATGACCGTGGTTCCTTTCAGTTCACGACACAGACGAGGAGCTGGATGAACGGCAGGTTCGTCGTCGCCGGCTCGGAGGTGATGTTGGCCGTATGGGCGCCTTTCCTCGTGGCCTGCCCATTGCAGCAGCTCGAGGCGCCCGCGATGCGGTGCTCGGGCAGGTTGACGGTCATGGATCCGGAATGGGTATGCGTATTGTCCTTCTGGTCCGCCATCGGCGTTCCCTCGGTCTTGCCGATCTGCGAGGTGTCCGTCGTCGCGATGAGAATGCGCCCGGCCGCGTTCTGGGCCGGGCTGCTTCCGCTCGGGCATTGCCCCGTCGCGACAAAGAAGATCATGCCTGACGGCAGGCCTTGCGCTGCCGCATCGGCAGCGCTGAAAGTTGCGAGCAATCCGATCGTGAGGGTGAGCGTTCCGATTCCCTTCATGGTGCCTGGTCTCCTTTTCTGGCCGACGTTGGCCAACGGGCAGACGGCGGCCGGCCGATCCCGCAGGATTAAATACCAACCTTATAACACAGTATATTTCGCAGAATCAAGCCTGCGAATGACCGGAAGAAGGGGAACCGGCGGCGTCCTTTCCGGAAGGAATCTGCCCGTCCCTCTGTTCCTGGCGGATCTGGACAAGCTGGTGCAACGTCCCGTAACGCTCTTCTTCGAGGAGATCCAGCATCTCGAAGAAGCCGGCCTCTTCCTCAAGGGCCTCGTCGACCGCCGCATTGGCGTACCCATTCTCGTGACGGGCAGCTCCTCGTACCACCTCGGAGCCAGGACTCGGGAGTCGCTCGCCGGCCGCGCCACCCGGACCCGTCTGCTGCCCCTGTCCCTCACCGAAGTCTGCCAGGATCTGGCCGGCAAGCCCGAGATCGTAGGCGACCGCTTGCGCGGGGAGCGGCTTGCCCGGCATCTGATATTCGGAGGCTACCCGGCGGTCTGGCTGTCTGAAAAGCCGGAGGCTCTGCTCTGGTCTGTACGACGAGGACTCGACCGGGAAGCCGGCGGGAGGCTTTCCGCCAGATATTGTACGCCATTCGGCTCGTATTGCGCGCTTGCAATGCCCCGATGTACGCGTCCGAGGAACCGTTGCTCCCGCACAACAAGCCGAGGAATGCATGCAGCGGGCCGTTGTATGCCTTCGACGAGCCGGCCAACGCGCGCACCGGCCGGTCGTACGCGTGCATCGAGCCGGTGAACGCCTGCATCGAGGAAGTCAATGCCTTAAACCAGACGTTATACCTGTTCAACGAAAGGATCGACGCATTCAACGGGCCAGTGAACGCACGCGACAAGACGTCGTATGCGTACGACACACCGTTGCACGCCTTCAACGCCTCGTCGCAGGCTTACAACCAGCCAGTGTCTCGATGCAACGAGACGATGAACGCATTCAATGAGCCTGCGAACGCGCTCATCGAGCCATCGCATGGCCGCAATGAGGCGTTGTCCCGGTTCAACGAGGCGCTATATGCGAGCAACCAGACGTTGAACGCATCCAACGGGGTGCTCAACGCGGACAACGTCAGGCGGCCTACCCCTGATTCCCCATAGGCGCCCCCTGCGTGGGCTCCCTGTTCTCCAGGGCGGCCACATAGGGCCGCCCCTACATTCCTGTTCCCGAATTCCAGGAGGATGCAGGATCCATGACCCCTGTAGGGGCGGCCCTATGTGGCCGCCCTGTCTTTCGGGCGCCTCAGCGAGGACCTGAAGCGGGAGGCCCTTCTGATGGGAGATCAACCCAGCGCCGCCGCCAACTCCTCCGCCCTCGCCACCCTGAGATCCACTTTCACCGCATCCAGCTCGGGCGGTCGTGGAAAGCCCCACTCGACGAGCGCGAAGGCGCAGCCGGCGTTGCGGGCGGTCTCGGCGTCGATCCAGGTGTCGCCCACCAGGAGCAGGCGCTCGGCGGGGATCTCCAGACGCTCGGCCAGCAGGCGCAGGCCGGACGGATCGGGCTTGCGGGTGGCGAGGCTGTCGCCGCCGAGGATCTCGCGGAATAATCGGGTCAACCCGAGGCCGTCGAGGATCCTGCGGGAGAGCGCCTCGCCCTTGTTGCTCAACAGGGCGAGCGGATAGCGGCCGCCGAGCGCCGCCAGCATGTCCTCGATGCCCGGGTAGGGACGCGTCGTCTCCAGGCAGACCTCCCGGTAGAGCGCGAGATAGCTCGCCAGGGCCGGGTCCACCTCGCCCGGACGCTCCGGCAGGGCCCGCTCGACCAGCACGCGCGCGCCCTCCCCTACCATCGTCACCACCCGCTCCAGCCGCAGGGGCGGCAGGCCCAGCTCGGCCCGCATGCGGTTGATGGCGGTCGCGATGTCGCGCCGGGAGTCGATGAGCGTCCCGTCGAGATCGAAGACCAGGGCGGCGGGACGGACCATTCCCCTCAGATCTCGACGAATTCGGCCTCGATCGGGCGCTGCAGCACGCCCGCCTCGGAGCCGCGATCGAGCAGGAGCTGCACGGCGCGGCGGCCGGCCTCGCCGTAGCCGCGGGTCCACTCGTTGACGTACATGCCCACGAAGCGGTCCGAGCGCACGGGATCGTCCTCGAGGCCGCGGGCGTATTGCACGGCATAGCCGAGGGCCTCCTGCCGGTGGTCGAGACCGTACTCGATGCTCGCCGTCAGCAGCCGGCAGAGCCGCCGCTTGAGCGCCGGATCGAGATCCCGCCGGATGCCGTTGCCGCCCAGCGGCAGCGGCCCGCCCGTCTCCTCCTTCCACCAGGCGCCGAGATCCACCACCGCGTGCAGCCCCAGATCTCCGTAGGTGAGCTGTCCCTCGTGAATGACCACCCCGGCGTCGGCCTCGCCGGAGAGCACCGCGTCCAGAATGCGGTCGAAGGAGACGATCTCGGTCGTCACCTCCGGCTGCCAGAGGCGCAGGGCGAGGTGGGCCGTCGTCAGCCTGCCCGGGATCACCACCCTGAGCCCCGGCAGGTCGGCCCGCCCCAACGGCTCGCGGGCCACCACCACCGGCCCGTAGCCATCCCCGAAGCTCGCCCCCGACGGCATGAGCTGGTAGCTATCCGCCAGGTAGGCGTAAGCGTGGAAGGAGAGGGCGGTGATCTCGTAGGTGCCTTCGAACGCCGCCTGGTTCAAGGTCTCGATGTCCTGAAGGACGTGCCGGATCTCCAGGCCCTCGACGTCGAGCAGCCCCTGGGTGAGGGCGTAGAACATGAAGGCATCGTCCGAATCCGGGCTGTGGGCGATGCGGATGGTGGTGGTCGCGAGGGCGTCGGTCATGGCGCAGGAGGGTATCAGATCGAGGACGCCGGCGCCCCTGCGGAGAGGGTCCCAACTGTCCACTTCGGGGGACGTTCTCTCGAAGGCCACCTCCGGGATCATCCGAGTAAACGATTTGTTTTCAATAGCTAACGCCTTGGCATGCTACTTGTATAAAAGGATCGCAGGGAGAGGGAAGGCCAATGGGACCGCCCGCTCCGTTCAACCAGGAGGAACGACAATGAGAATCAGCAGACGAACTCTCGCCAAGGGCCTTTCGGCGGCCCTGCTTCTCATCGCGGCGATGTCCCTGCCCGCCGTGAGCACGGCCCAGGGCCGACGCTATGACTGGGACAACTGGAACCGCCGGTACAACCGTTTCGGCAGCGGCACCTTCCAACTCGACGGCACCTTCGTCGATCAGCGGCAGGGTTGCGCGCTGGTGCAGGACCATCAGGGGCAGGTGATTCCGCTGGTGGGCAACCCGGGTAACCTGCGCCGTGGAGACCACCTTCTGCTGTCGGGCCGCATCGAGCGCGGCACGGTGTGCGGCACGGCCTTCCGCGTCAGTCGCGTGGAGCGGGCCTGGGCCGACGCCCGCCATCGCAAGGTCCTCTTCGACCGCCGCTCCGACGGCGACTACCGCGGCCGCTACGGCCGGTATGACGATCGATACGACGACCGATACGACCGCGACGACCGATACGATCGCGGCGATGACCGATACGATCGCGGCGACAACCGGAACCTGATCTCGCTCGTCGGCCGGCTGGACGACAGCGGGAGCTGCCCGGTGATCCGCGGCGACCGCGGCGAGTACTACGACCTGGTCGGCGACCTGCGGGACTTCCGCGACGGCGACCGGGCGCGGGTGATCGGCTTTCTCGGCGTCCGCTCGCGCTGCGGCGGGCAGGCGATCGACGTCCAGGAGATCGACCGGTAAGCCCTCACTCCCCCAACCCCCTCTCTCCCGCCCCCTCCCTCCCACCCTCACCGGGAGAGAGGGGGCTTTTCTTTGCCCTGCTCTCCCTCCTCTCCCGGCGAGGGCCTACGTGTACTGAATGAACCCCGGCGCCATGATCCCGTCCGGATCGAACTTCTTCTTGGCCTCGAGGATCATCGGCCACCGGTCGCCGAAGTGCTGGGCCCACTTCTCCGCCGTATCGAAGGTGATGTAACCGGAGAGGTAACGCTTACCGCCATAGACGATCGACAGCTCGCTCGCCATGTCGAGCTGGGCGAGACCGCGCTGCAGGAAGGCGGGCGGCACGGCCGGCAGGATTCCCCAACCCATCACGAACTCCCCCTCCGGATGGATGAACAGGGGAACGTCCGACGTGCGCGTGTAGGCCGGCCAGAGGAGGACGTGGCCGCCCGGTCCCAGGGCCTGCGGCGGCGTGGCCGCGAGGACGGTCTCGATGAACTCGCGGGCCGTGTCCCAGGGGAGCGTCGTCTCCATCCAGGGATGGGGCATGTCCCAGTAGCCGCTGCGCCGCCAGAGCTCGAAGACGGGGTCCATGCGGTTGCAGAACTCGTACTGGCTGAAGTCTTCGGTATGGAGGTGCCGGTAGGGGGTCAAGCCGGCGAGCGCGGCTTGATCGTCCGGCTCCTCTCCCGGCTCGAATTCCACGGTGACGTGAAACGGGTAGAGCCAATAGGCGAAGGTCTGCATCCCCTCGCCCAGCGCCATCCCCTCGCCGATCTTCTTCATGCCCTGGAGGCACGGCGTGCACCAGGACTCGATGGACGAGAAGGTGGGGTTGTCCGGGCTCATCACGTTCCTCGCGTCCTCCATCAGTACGCCGAGGTCGTCGTAGACGAGGTAGTACTTGCGCACCGTGCTCTTGCACTTGCGGAGCCGGACCTTGGCGCGGGTGATGACGCCGAACTGGCCGAGGCCGCAGCGGACGACGTCGAAGAGGTCGCGGTTCTGCTCGCGCGAGCAGGTGACGATCTCGCCGGCGCCGGTGACCACCTGCAGCTCGACGACGTTGTCCGCCTGGGTGCCGTAGCGGAAGCTCGCCACCCCCAGGCCGGCCATCGACAGCGTGCCGGAGATCTGCACGCCGAGGTTGTTCGTCAGCACGCGGGGCACCATGCCCTTCTCCAGCGAGGCGTTCACCAGGTCGCGCCAGACGACGCCGCAGTCGACGGTGGCGGTCTCACCCGCCTCGTCGATCTCATGGAGGGTCGCCATCGTCGAGGTATCCAGCAGCACGCCGTTGTCGGTCGTGGCCTGGCCGCTCTGGGTGTGGGCCTGGCCGCGGGGGACGAGCGGAATCCCGCGCTCGCGGCAGAAGCGGACCACCTCGGCCACCTCCTCGACGGAGGTGCAGCGCGCCACGGCGCCCGGCAGCCGGTCGACCATGCGGCCGAAGTCGGAGCGGTAGAGCGAGCGCACTTCCTCGTCGAGCAGGATGCGCTCGCCCAGGATCTCCTGCAGCTCACGCAGGGCGTCGGCGGTCGATATCGCGGTATGGACGGTCATATGAGGTCTCCTGGAGGGTGCATTTTTAGCGGATTTGTCGCGGCGCGGCAACCCGCTCCCCGCCCCTCGGTCTCCTAACCCTTTTCTCCTCTTGGGGAGAGAAGGGCCGGGATGGGGGGCGGCGGCGGCGGCACCACGGGCACGTCCTGCTGCGGAGCGGCCTCGATTTCTTTGATTTCTCTCGGACGCCTGGGCCTCACCGGACCTTTGCCGTCGTCGGGCTCCCGAGCCTGGCCCGCTGCCCCTTCGGGCAACACCGTCTTGAAGCCGCTCTTGATCCAGGCATCGATGCCGCCTGCCATGAGGACGACGTCCTCGAAGCCGCTCGCGATCAGGACGGCCATGCCCTTCTCGCCGCAATCGTCGGCCCGGCAGTAGACCAGGAGGGTCTCGCCGCGGAAGTTGCTGATCTCGAGCAGGCGGTAGGGCAGGCGATCCAGCGGGATGTTCTGCGCCCGGCGAATGTGGCCGGTTTCGCCGTTGTATTCCTGCGGCGGCCGCAGATCGAGGACCAGCATCTCGGGATTGTCCCGCATCATCTCGTAGGCGACCGGGGGGCTCAGTTTCTTGAAAGGCGGCCGCTGGTCCGGCCGCCTGCGGAGCGCACAGCCCGCGAGGAGCGCCAGGACGAGAACCAGGAGCGGGACGATCCGCGGCCGGACCATGGGAAGAGGCGCGAACAGGTTCTAGCGCTCCGCGGCGATCGCCG
Source organism: Thermoanaerobaculaceae bacterium (assembly GCA_963778565.1). Classification (GTDB taxonomy): domain Bacteria; phylum Acidobacteriota; class Thermoanaerobaculia; order Multivoradales; family UBA5704; genus DATARR01. Next base: position 393,496 of record CAVZUZ010000014.1, read on the forward strand.
CGTCCACCGAGTCATAGGTGGGAAACAGCTCGTCCAGGCGGGCGACCTGCAGCAGCTTGCGGATGCGCTCGGAAGGATTCACCAGGATCAGCTCGCGCTTGGAATTGCGGAAGCGGCCCAGATAGCCCACCAGCTCGCCGATACCCGTGGAGTCGATGAAGTTGATCTTGCTGAAGTCGATGAGCACGTGGCCGTGGTCGTCGGAAAGGGACCGCTCCAGGGTCTGGGCGAAGAACTGGGCGCTCTCCCCGAGCTTGATGACTCCCTCGATGTTGAGAAGGGTGAAGCCGTCCAGGTGGCGTTTCTCGACGATCATGGCCTTTCCCAGCGAAGGGTGGAGTCTACCATGCCGGTGCGTCGAAGCCCGCTCCGGAGCGTCTTCTTGTAAGATCCTACCCTCGACGTCGACGTGCCCGCTGCCGCCAGGAGATCCCATGAAGATCCTGATCGCCGACGACCACGCCCTTTTTCGCGACAGCCTGCGCAGCCTGCTCGAGGCCCATGGCCTGGAGGTGATCGGCGAGGCGAAGAACGGCCGCGAGGCCGTGGAGATGTCGCGCAAGCTCAAGCCGGAAGTGGTGCTGATGGACCTCTCCATGCCCGAGATGGACGGCCTCGCCGCCACGCGGCTGATCAGCGCCGACCAGCCCGAGGTCAAGGTGGTCGTCCTCACCGCCTCCGACGAGGACTCGAAGCTCTTCGAAGCCATCAAGTCGGGCGCTCAGGGCTACCTGCTCAAGAACCTGGAGTCGGAGGAGTTCTTCACCCTCCTCGACGGCGTCAACCGCGGTGAGCCCGCCCTCACCCCGGCGCTGGCACGCAAGCTGCTGCAGGAATTCGCCCGCCCGGCGCAGGCGCCGGCGGCCCACCACGACCCCGACGCCTTCACCGACCGCGAGCGCGAGGTCCTGGAGCTGCTGGTCAACGGCGTCACCTCGAACCGCCGGCTGGCCAAGCAGCTCGGGGTGAGCGAGAACACGGTGAAGTTCCACGTCCGCAACATCCTCGACAAGCTCCACCTCCACAACCGCGCGCAGGTGGTGAGCTACGCCATCCGGCACCGGATCGTCGAGCCGTCGATGGAGTGAGCTTCCAGCATCACGAAACACCCTTTTTCCGCAGATCCATCAAAAACAAAGCCCCGCGGCCTTGGGGCCGCGGGGCAGGAAGAGGCAGCGTCAGGACGCTCTAGGCGTCGCTTTTCCGGCCGCGCCTGCGCAGGGTGAAGACGGCGACAACCGACAGCATCAGGACGAGGAGAGCGAGCCCCACTTCGGAGAGGGTGGGGATCTCGAGCACGGAGACTCCTTCGACGACCTCGAAGGGAGTGGGCTCGTTGGGACCGCCGCCCGGGTTGTCCGTCGGGGAGGTGACCTCGTTGTCGAAGTCGCGGTCAGGGTCGGAAAGGACCTGCCCCTGGTTGAGGATCGTGCCCTGGGCGTTGTCGTCAATGTCCGCCGTGATGGTGATCGTCACCGACCCGCCGGGCAGGATGATGCCGTTCCAGGTCACCGGGTCGATGGGGGGAGGTGAGACCGCGCCGGAGCTTGCGCCGGTGGCACTCACGGCAAGCGGGGCCGGCAGGTCATCGGTGAACTCGGGTCCCGCGTTGTCCGGCTGCACGCCGGTGCCGTTGTTGGTCAGGGTGATGGTGTAGACCACCGTGCCGCCCGCTTCGAGGTCGCCGCCCGTAACGGCCTTGGTGGCGGTCACGTTGGGGGCCACCGGGGCGGCGTCGCAGACGGCCGGCGTGATGATCAGCGAGAAGGCGCGGATGTTGCCGATGTCGATGCCGGCGAAGTCCTGCACCTGCAGCTCCCAGGTGCCGGAGGGGTCCTCACCGTCGAAGGCCGACAGGGGCGAGTTGGGCGACCAGTCGCCGGTGTACGGCGACTGTCCCGGGCCCACCGACTGGATGCTCGGCGTGCCCTCGTCGTCGAGGAGGGTCTGGCAGAAGTTGTTGTCCCCGCCGTCGATGAAGACGATCATCGGAACCTCCGTGCTGTCGGGCGAGCGCAGGATGATCTCGAGGTCGGCGACGAAGGTGTGGTCGATGCCGACCGTGGTCGAGCCGGCGACGGCGCTGCACGACGAGCCGTCGATCCGGAAGTCGAGATCGAGGATGGTGCCGATGGCGCCGACCGGCAGGCTGGCGATGGCCGCGGGTCCGGGAGCGTCGGGGATCGGCACGACCGGGGTGGTGTAGCTGATGGTGACCGGCGCCCCCGGAGCGCCGACCGTGGTGCTGAAGTTGAAGGTCTGCGGGCTGGAGGACCCGCCGGTGTAGGTGACGGTGAGGGTGAAATCGATCACGCCGCCGCAGGCGAAGGCCGCCGTGGTGGTGAAGAGGTACGGCGTGTCGTTGTTGGCGGTCGCGGTGGGCGCCAGGTCGGGGTAGGTGGAGTTGCCGGACAGGATCACCACACCGGGAGTCGAGGAGGTCAGGGTGGCGCTGATCGCCGTGGCGGGGACGCTGCCGACGTTGGTGAGTGGCACGATCACGCTCCAGTCCTCGCCGGGCTCCACGAACGGGTCGTCGTCGCCGCCGACCTGGGTGTACACCGGGGTGCCGTCGTCGAGGACCGCCTGCGGCTGGGCGCCGTTGTCCTGCAAGGTCTCGAACGCCATCACGATGCCCTCACCGGAATCGCGATCGTCGCCCGCGGCTTCGATGTCCAGAGCCGAGCCCTCGAGGGCGGTGCGGATCTGCGCCGGGGTGAACGCCGGGAAGGCATGCTGGACGAGGCAGGCGATGGCCGCGGCGTGGGGAGCCGCCGCCGAGGTGCCGAAGAACGGGTTGAAGCCCGGAGTCGCCGTGGCGACGCCGTCGGCGGCGGTGATGTCCGGCTTCTGGCGCACCACGCCGCCGGTCTGCGAGAAGTTGCCGCCGGGAGCGCCCGGCAGGAGGTTGCCGGCGAAGTCGAAGAAGATGCGGCGCGGACCGTCGCAACTGAAGGCCTCGACCGATTCGGTGCCGTTGAACACGCCGCCCGGGCCCGCCGCGTCGGCCACGTCGACCGCCGCCGTGGCAAAGGCGTCGACGGCCGAGTTGTGGCCGCGGATGCACCCGGTCGTCTGGATGCCGACGGTGCCGCGGAAGTTGATGAGGTTGATCATGCGGTCGACGCCGGAGAACAGCGTCACCACCAGACGCTCGCCCGCGAGCGAGAAGCCGGAGATCTCGACCGGGTCGTCATCGCCGTCCTGGACGTCGAACGAGCCGTCGAAGACCGTGGTCAAGCCCCCGTCCATGTCATAGACGTCATAGTCGTTGCCCGAGGCGCCGAAGACGTCGGTCCAATGGAGGACGACGACCACGCCGCCGGCCGTGACGAGTTGGGACTGACCGGCATCGCCGAAGTCGTGGGCCTGACCGGCGCCCGCCCCCAGAGCGGGAACGGTGCCGTTGGCATTGAAGTCCCCTTCCCACGTCCCGGAGGCTCCCGTCGTTGAAGTTCCCCTCGTTGCCCGCGGAGGAAAAGTAGAGGGCACCATCGGCCGTGACCTGATTGACCGCGTCGGCGACGATGAGGTCCTGGAAGGGGGACTCGATCAGATAGATGACGTCGTCGACGATGATGTCGCAACCGTCGGCCCGCAAGGCAAGGATGTTGGCGGCAAAGGTGGAGATGTCGGGAAGGACGGTGGCGAAGCCGAGCGCGGCCCCGGGGGCGAGGTCATGCACGATCTCCAGCATCGCCGTGCCTTCGCTCCCGGAACCGGCCTGGCCCGGCAGGACGTCGACGGCCGGCAGGTCGCCGCTCGCCTGCAAGGCGGCCAGGGAGTCGACGCCGTCGGAGAGGACGCAGATCTTGCAGGCCGCGCCGTTGACGCCGAAGAAGTTGCGCGCCTCCGCCGCCCGGTGCGCCACGTCGCCCTCGGAGGTGTTGATGGCGTGCGTGAACGCGTTCCGTCGCCAGGTCGACCTTGCGCACGCCCGCAAAGGCGGCCACTCCCTCGATCGCGGTGATCGGCAGGCGGGCGCGCACGGCGCGATAGCGGAACTGGAAGGTGCGGACCTCGCCGCCCGCGGCGCGGACCCGGTCCACGACCGCCTTGACGTCGTTCGTCCCACGGGCCTGGATGTCGACCTCGATCTTGCCGTCCGCATCGGGAACGACGAAGCGGAAGTCCGGCAGCGCGGCCAGGCGGGGATCCTGGCGCTGCTTCAAGATCGCCATGAAGAGGCGCGAGTCGATCTTTTGCTGCGACTCGGTCCTCGATGCCTTGATGTTCGCGAGCACCTCCAACTGCTTCGCGCCGCTCTCGCTGATCTCCGGCTGGACGGCCCACAGGCCCGAGGAGAAGATCAGCGCAGAAATCGCGGCAATGAGGAAGACGGCGGTGCGGAGCGCGCCCGAGCGCGTTCCAAGGGGCTGAGACACGACCTTGAGCATGGTTTTCCCTCTGACGGTTGAACCGGCAAGCCACAGAGGCACGCACGGTAGTTCATCCACCAAGACTGGACGTACGCCATCCTGGAACGGACCGCAAAATCAAGTAGCTGGTAAAGGACCCTATGCGACCTTCCCGCCCCAAGTCAAGGCTGAATCGACGAGCCCGCGGATTCAAGAATCTGAACCGCGCCGGGGCAAGGCGCCGGCCGGGCCAAGCCGCTTCCTGCGGCCGCTTGAATCAGCTCCTTCCTAACCGTACGTCGGCCTTTGCGGCCATCCCGGCGGCGAGTCCTCGAAGTCCTCCTGCCTGCCGTAGGGGGTCGTGTCGAGGAGGCTGTAGGCGTTGGTGAGCCCTTCCACGCCCCGGGCGTACGCCGAGTAGGTGTGGAAGATGTCGTCGTCGATACGGAAAAAGACGCTCAGGCCGTGCGCCTCGCCCGACATGAAATACGTCTCGTCCGTCCTACTCTCGAGCTCCGCCTGATTTCTATAGTTGTACTCGACGGGGGCGACCGATGCGTCGAGCGTGGCGTGGAAGTCGTAGTTGAAGTCGCTCCCGAACGACGAGACCCACGGTTGGTTCCAGCCCTTCTGGGCCTTGTACGCCTCCAGCTTGGCCAGCGGCGCCCGCGAGATGAGCGTAAATGTCGTGTCGCGGTCGTTCAGCATGGACAGATCGCCGAGGGAGCTCACGTATCCGGTACAGCCCGGGCAGCCCTGGTCCCATTTCGGATCGAACATGAAATGGTAGACGATGAGCTGCCGGCGGCCCGCGAAAAGGTCGAGCAAACTCTGCTTTCCTTGCGGACCGTCGAAGACATAGTTCTTCTCGATCCGCACCATGGGAAGCCGGCGACGCTCGGCGTTCACCCGGTCGCGCTGCTGGGTGAGGGCTTTCTCCTGCGCCAGGAGCGCCTTTCTTGCCGGAAGCCATTCCTCGCGCGACACGATTTCGGGATGCGCGATGGTGATCGTTGTCGTTGTCATGATGGTCCTCCTCTATGCTGGTCAGGCCTGGTCTTTTCGCTCGCGGCGATTTCGACGCAAGGCCAGGCTTTTTCGCTGCAAGATCGCAGCCACGATCCTCACCGCGAACGGTCGATCTCCACCTCGATTCCGCGCCACCGTCCCTGCCGGAACCGCAGCACGCTCAGCGCGCACCGAGTGGCGTGGCCGCACAGGATCGCCAGCCAGATGTCGATCGGGTCCAGCCGGCTGACCTGCCGGATCACGAAGCAGGCGCCGAGCGGTACGACGATCTGCGAGACGATCGAAATGTAGAGCGGGCTCTTGGTGTCGCCGGTTCCCTGAAGCCCGCCGGTGTAGGTGAGAGCGGCGGCGATCAGCAAGCCCGAGATGCTGAGCACCCGCAGCAGCTGCACGCCGATCTCGACCACGACGGGCTCGTTCATCCCGAAGATCGCCAACAGCTGCCGGGGAAAGAAGAAGAAGAACACACCGATGAAAGCGGCGCCGGTCAGACCGAATCGAGCCGCCATGTGAACCGCTTTGTCGGCCCGGTCCGGCTTGCCCGCGCCGAGATTCTGGCCGGCAACCGCGGCCGCGGCGCCCATCAGCCCTATCGACGTCCACGTGATGAGCGAGAAGAGCTGGGTATACGAGACGGCGAACGCCGCTTGCGCCGCCGCGCTCTGCGCCAGCGAACCGATGAACGACAGGAGCAGCACGCCGCCGACGTTCATGGCGATCCCCTGAATGCCGGTCGGCAGCCCGAACCGGAAGAGCGACCTGATGATCGCCCAATCCGGACCGAGGCCGCGGCCGCGCGGGAACGCCACCACCCACCCACCGGTCCAGAGCTTCACCAACGCGTAGCTGGCGACCAGACCGGACGCGGTCACCGTTCCCATCGCCGATCCCATGGTGCCGAAGGCGGGGATCGGCCCCAGCCCGCGGATCAGTACCACGTTCAACACGAGGTTCAGCACCGTCATGGTGACGCCGAGGATCATCGGGGTCCGCGCGTCGCCGGCGGAGCGCAGGGCGCCGCTCAACATGAAGAACACCAGCATGCCGCTGCTGAAGACGAACATGATGCGCAGAAACGGCAGCGCTTCCGCCTGCACCGCCGGCGCGGCGTTCACCAGATCGAGCAGCCACGGCGACAGGACGTAGCCGATGGGCGCCATGATTCCGAGCGCAATGCCGGCGGCGGTCAGAAACGCCTGGTAGACGGTGCGGTTGACCTTGTCCTCCTCGCCGGCTCCCGCAAATCGCGCCACCAGCACGCTCATCCCCGTGAACAGCGACGAGATGAAGACGATGACGACGATGAAGATCTGCCAGCTGACGCCGATCGCCGCGTTGGCCTTGAAACCGACGAGGTTTCCCACCAGCGCGTGATCGACGATGCCCTGGAGCCCGCCGATGACGTTCGTCAGCATGGTGGGCCAGGCGATCTTCCACACCGCGCGCTGGAGCGGACCCTCGACGATGGATCGGTCGTACCGGCCCTTCTCCGGCGCGGGCGGCGGGACGGCTTGCTCGGCTACGGCCGCAGGCGCGACCGGGGTGGATACGTCCGAGACGTCAGGCATTGGATTCCGCTCCTCGCGCGCACGCCGCGGCACGGTCGAGGAGCAGCTTGCGCTCGCGGGCATTCCGCGTCAGCGACGCCGCGCGTTCGAGCTCGGCGCGGGCCTCGGCGAGGCGGCCGAGCTTGGCGAGGAAGTCGCCGCGCACGCTCGGCAGGAGGTGATAGCTCGCGAGCGCCGGCTCGGAGCTCAGCGTATCGACGAGGTCGAGGCCCGCTTGAGGCCCGAAGGCCATCGCGAGGGCGACCGCGCGGTTCAGCTCCACGACCGGGGAAGGCTCGATCCTGGCGAGCAGCTCATAGAGCTCCGCGATGCGCCGCCAGTCCGTTTCCTCCGGCGTACGCGCCCGCGCGTGACAGGCGGCGGTCGCGGCCTGGATGGCGTACGGACCCTGCGCGCCGCCGAGCTTCTCGGCCCGCTGGAGCGCCATGAGACCACGCCGGATGAGGAGCTGATCCCAACGCGCGCGGTTTTGATCGAAGAGCAGAATGGGCTCGCCCGACGAGCCCACCCGTGCCCGCGCGCGCGACGCCTGGATCTCCATCAGCGCGACGAGGCCGTGGACCTCAGGCTCCTGCGGCACGAGCCCGGCCAGGATCCGCCCGAGACGCAGCGCATCTTCGCAAAGCGCGGGCCGCATCCAGTCGTCACCGGCGGTCGCCGTGTAGCCCTCGTTGAAGATGAGGTAGAGGACCTCGAGCACCGACGACAGTCGCGCGCCAAGCTCGGCCCCGCGGGGAACCTCGAAAGGCACCCGCTCTTTGGCGAGGGTTCGCTTGGCCCGCACGATGCGCTGGGCGATGGTCGGCTCCGGAACGAGGAACGCCCGTGCGATCTCCTCGGTCTTCAAACCCCCGAGCAGGCGCAGCGTGAGCGCGACGCGCGCCTCGGAAGAGAGCACCGGGTGGCAGGCCGTGAACATGAGGCGCAGGAGGTCGTCGCCGATGTCATCGTCGATCGCGGTTTCGAAATCCGCCACGGTCATCTCCTGCTCGGCCTCGATCTCGCGACCGAGCTCCTGGTGCTTGCGCTCGAGCATCTTGCCGCGGCGCAGCCGGTCGATCGCGCGATGCTTGGCGGTGGCCATGAGCCAGGCGCCCGGATTGTCCGGAACGCCCGACTGCGGCCACTGCTCGAGCGCGGCCACGAGAGCGTCCTGCGCGAGGTCCTCGGCGAGTCCGATGTCACGCACGATCCGCGCGAGACCGGCGATCAGCCTCGCCGATTCGATCCTCCAGACCGCGTCGATCGTGCGATGAGTATCGGGCGCCGCCACGGCGCCCGATCAGACCATCTTCAATCCGTCCGTGCAAGCGCGAGCGCGTCAGCGCTTCGCCTGCTTCTCGGTTTGCGCGCGCAGGCGCTCCTCCTGCTCCCTGAGCTCGGGCGTGAGCTCGGGTCCGAAGTCCTCCGTCTCGAACACCTGGCGGATCTCGACCTCGGACTCCTCACCCGTCGGGTTGGGAATGCGCTTGACCCATTCGATCGCCTCTTCCTTCGACTTCACCTGCCACATCCAGAAACCGGCGATCAGCTCCTTGGCCTCGGCGAAGGGTCCGTCGATCACGGTCCGCTTATCTCCCGAGAACTGGACGCGCGCACCTTTCGAGCTCGGCTGGAGACCCTCGCCCGCCAGCATGATGCCGTTCTTCACCAGCTCCTCGTTGAACTGCATCATCTCGGTCAGCAGCTCTTCGCTCGGCATGACGCCCGCCTCGGTGTCCTGGTTGGCTTTGACCAGAATCATGAATCGCATCGTCGTATCTCCTCCGGTTTTCAGGTTGGAGCCGGGGCTGCCGGGTCGGTCTCGGCCGCTCTCGAACCCTGGCTCTACCAGAACGTCGAACGAGCCGGAGGGGAATCGACACGCCGACCGAATTTTTCTCATGCCGCGGTCGTCGGGGCTCTGCGTTTGCCCCGGATCAGCGCGTCGAGGCTCCAGTCGCCGCCGCCGTACGCGGCCATGAACAGGAAGACGAAGCAGTACAAGGCCGCCGGCACGCCCTGGTTCTGAACCGGCCAGCCACCGCCCATTTGACCGTAGTGAAACTGCCAATAGGCGACCGCCATCTCGCCGGACAGAATGAACGCGACGGGCCGGGTGAGGAGACCGAGCATGATCAGCGGACCGCCGACCACCTCGAGCAGCGCGCCGATCCAAACCTGGGACCCGAAGGCTATGGGAGGAACTCCGGGGGGCATGCCGCCGAACCAGCCGAACAATTTCACGCATCCGGACTGGAAGAACATCCAACCTCCCGCGACGCGAAGCAACAGGTAGGTGACCTGCACGGCCCGATCCATATTCATCGCGTATCTCCTTTCCTGATCTCAGGCATGGGGTGAACGAGGAAAGACATCTCCACTCCGTGTTCGCGGCGGATGATATCCCCACAAGTCCTCAAAAAGCAGTTTCTTGGAGCCGTCTCCCTGTCGCGCCTCCGGCGCTGGCCCTCACTCCCCCGGCCCCTCTCTCCCACCTCACACCCACCCCGCCGGGAGAGAGGGGGGCTGAAGGAACAGCTTCTTTTGCTGTTGCTTTTTCAGTCTCCCTCCTCTCCCGGAAGGGTGGGTGTGAGGTGGGAGAGGAGGGCCGGGGAGGTGAGGGGCCCGGCGCGGCCGAGAGCCCCCGTTTCATCGAGAGCCTTGACGTCGGACATCGCGTCAGATCACCCGCGCTTCAAATCGTAGACGTACAGGTTGTCCTGCTCCCGCAGGTAGAGCTTGCCGCCGGCGACCACCGGGTGCGCCCAGCTCGGCTGGTTGACGTTCGGGATCGAGAACGCGCCCTTCAGCTGGTATCCCTGAGGCGTGGCTTGGATCAGGACCATGCGGCCGTTCTGATAGCGGAAATAGAGGTGGCCGTCGGCGGCCGTGACCGCGGCGGAGCCGGTGCCGCCATGATTCGGCTCGACACCCTCGCCGCCCCAGGCCACCTTGCCGGTCGCCATCTCGACGCAGATCGGATAGCCGCGGTTGTGGCCATGGCCGCCGTAGACGTGGTCGCCGATGAGGACGAGCCCGCCGTGGTGGTTCTGCAGCGTCTTGGCGTCCAGGAAATAGACCTCCTCCGCCTTGACGCCGTCGCCGGCGCGGCTCAGCTTGAGCAGGGCGCTGCCCGTGCGATAGCCGGTCGAGGCGAAGACGTGGTCGCCCCTGACGATCGGCGTCGAGATGTTCGCCACGTCGTTGGCGACCTTGTTGTAGCCCCAGAGGAATTTGCCGTCCTGGGCGCGCACGGAGACCACCCCACGGCCGGTCAACTGGACGTACTGCTTGACGCCGCCGCCGTTGGAGATCACCACGGAGGAATAGCCGGCGCCGTCTGCACCCTTTTCGCCGATGGGCGGCACGGCGGCGCGCCAGACCTCCTTGCCGGTCTTCTTGTCCAGGGCGACCAGGGTCGCCTTGGCGGCTCCCGGCGTCACGATCAGCCGGTCGCCGTCCACCAGGGGCGATTCGCTCCACCGCCAGCCGGACATCATCTGGCCGCCGAAGTCGCGCTCCAGGTGCTTCCTCCAGACCTCCTTCCCCGTGGCCGCCTGCAGGGAGACCAGATCGCCGTCGGTGCCGAGCGCGTAGATACGATCGCCATCGACCGTCGGCGTTCCGCGCGGCCCGCCATATTCGTCCTGCCAGACCGGGCCGACCTTGGCGGTCCAGGCGATCTTGCCGTCCGCGAGGTTCATCGCCACCACCTGCTGGCTGCCTTCGCGGTCGCCCAGGGTGTAGATCCGGCCGCCGGAGATGCTGAGGCTGGAGAAGCCGCCGCCGAGGCCGCTCGCCTTCCACGCCAGCGGCGGGCCGGTCTCGGGCCACTTCGCGAGCAAGCCCGACTCCTTGGCGATGGAGTCCCGGTTGGGACCCCGCCATTGAGGCCATTCGGGCGAGGCCTCCGAGGCGGCGAACGCGAGAGCGGCGGAGGTGGTGAGGACGAAGGCGAGAACGGCGGCCGGTCGCGTCGAGAGCTTGTACATCCCAGACCTCCTTTTCAAACCCGCCGAGAGGGGGAAGTCGATCGTATAACGGGAGTTGCGCGAGATGGGCGTCCAGGAGAGGTAAATTTTCTGTAACGGTGTCTCCAAGGTCCTCATGACGCTACGATCCCGCTGCTGATTCAGTTCTCTGCTCGCAATCGAGGGCTCCTGCCTGGTAGCACCGCTCGCGGTGGCCGCTCTGCTCGATGCCGCGGTGGATCCCCTCGCCGCGATAGACTCCAGCCATGGCAAGCAGCCAGCCTCGATTCTTCGCCTCGCCTGAGGAATTCCGCGCCTGGCTCGCGGAGCACCACGCCAACGCCAAGGAGGCTCTGGGTCGGGTTCCACAAGAAGGGCTCGGGATTGCCCAGCATCACCTGGCCGGAAAGCGTGGACGAGGCCCTCTGCGTGGGCTGGATCGACGGCGTGCGCAAGAGCGTCGACGAGCGGAGCTACATGATCCGTTTCACCCCGCGCAAGGCCAGCAGCACCTGGAGCGCGGTCAATCTCAAAAGGATGGCGGAGCTGATCCGCGACGTCCGGGTGCTTCCCGCCGGCCTCGCGGCCTTCGAGAGCCGCTCGGAGGCAAAGTCGGGCCTGTACTCCTACGAGCAACGAGGCGAAGCGCGGCTGGATGCGGACATGGAGCGGCAGTTTCGCGCCAATGCGGCGGCCTGGAAGTACTTCCAGGACCAGCCGCCGTGGTACCGGAAAATGACCACCTGGTGGGTGGTGAGCGCGAAGAAGGAAGAGACCCGGCAGAAGCGCCTGGCCACGCTGATCGAGGATTCCGCGCACGGACGGCCCATCGGGCCCTTGAAGCGTCCGGGCAAGGCCAAATGATCGGGCTCAAGCCGGAAGACCATCACAACTGTGCGCTCTTGACCCGGTAACCCTATGGAACGTGCCGTTCAAATCTTCGCCATCCTCAACTTCGCCGTCATCGGCCTGTCTCACGTCTTCCAGCCGCATGCGTGGGTCGACTTCTTCGTCTACCTCCGCGAGCGCCGGGAGGCGGGCGTATTCGCGACGGCGTTTCTCAGCCTCATCTTCGGCTCCATCGTCGTCGCCTTTCACAACGTCTGGACCGGGCTGCCGGTCGTGCTGACGATCATGGGTTGGGCGCAGGTGCTGAAAGCTTTGATCTACTTCGTATTCCCGGCCTTCGGCCTGCGCAAGCTGCAGATCCCGTCGCACGAACGCGCTTATCTCTTCGTCGTTCCCGGCGTGCTGTTCCTGGTCCTGGCGGGCCTCCTGGGCTACCATCTCGTGACAGCTCCCTGAGCTCAGGAAATCCCGCTCGCTTGCGATAGGATGAAGATCAAGCCTCACCTCAGCCTTGGGAGGAAGAATGAACCAGACACGCGGTCGTGGTTTCTTTGCAGGCTTCACCTTCGCGATCTTCGCAGCCGTTGCTCCGGACCTCGCGGCAGCCGCCACGATCGAGGATCATCCACTGATCCAGCGCTATCCCGGCTCGACGGCCGCGCGCCGCGACGACGAAGGGTTTCGTGAGTACAAGGTCGTGGTGGGCATCGACCAGAAAGGGAAGGCCGACGACGAGATCATCAAATCGATCCTCGTCTCCGGCGAGCTGACGCGCCTCGCGTACGAGAATCCCAAGGACCGGTCGGCGCTCGAGATCTTCACCAACTACAAGGAGGCGCTGCAGAAGGCCGGCTTCAAGATACTGTTCGAGTGCGCCGAATCCGCCTGCTCGGCCTCCAGCCGCTGGTCGCGCGTCAACGGCATGCGGTACGTGTCGAGCGACATGCGCTACCTCGCCGCGCGGCGCCAGCGTCCGAACGAGGAGTCGTACGTCGCGATTTCGATCATCAAGGTCCGGCACCAGATCGACGTGCTGCAACGGAAGGACATGGAGCGCGGCCTGGTCACGGTGACGGCCGAAGCGCTCCAACAGGGCTTCGCAGCGGAGGGCAAGGCCGTTCTCGACGGCGTCGTCTTCGATCATGACAAGGCGACGATCAAGGCGGAGTCGAAGCCGGCGCTCGACGTCATCGCCAAGTTCCTCAAGGACAACCCGAGCCTGAAGGCCTTCATCGTCGGCCATACCGATGCCGTCGGCACGCTCGACTACAACCTGAAGCTCTCGCAGCAGCGGGCGCAGGCGGTGGTCGACGCGCTGGTGAAGACCTACGGCATCGCCGCCGCGCGCCTCTCCGCGCACGGCGTCGGTCCGCTCTCGCCTGCCAAAACGAACCGCTCCGAGCAGGGAAAGGGCGAAAACCGGCGGGTTGAGATGGTCGAGCGGAATTGAGCCGGCTGCCGGCCTGGTCTTCTGTCAGGGGGCCCGTCAAAGCTCTCGGAGCGGGGGAATTTCATGTAGGGGCGGCCCTAGGTGGCCGCCCTGCCCCCCAGGGCGCCCACACAGGGGCGCCCCTACAGAACCCCTACAGAAGAGGCCCGCGTGCGCCCACCGGTGCGTCCGCGTTGCCCGCATCTTGCTGTACCCATGAAAAACGAGCGTTTCGCGTGTCACACTCCGGCGTCTGGCGGCACTACAGTAAGTGAGGGACCCTGGACGTTTTCTCAGGCGTCTCTTGCCTCCAGGTCTGTTTTTCCTCCATTTCGCGGGTCGAGGCAGCTTTTGAGCAGGGCGGTCGTAGGCGGCGGATTCTTCCGTGCGTGTCCAGCGGCGGTCCATGGATGGCCCATGGATCGTCCTTGATTCACCTGCATTCCCCGGCCTGCAGCCGGGCGAAAACGGAGGAGGAATTCATGGAAGATCGTTCCCTGCGCAGGCGGGTCGCCCTGCTCGCCGCCTTCCTCGGGATCGCGCTCTGCGCCACGGCCTGGGCCGTGACTCCCAAGGAATCGACGTCGTTTATCGGCCAGAAGGCGTTCTTCAAGCCGGAGCTCTACATCAGCAGCTCCCATGAGCAGCTCGAGGGGATCGTGAACGCCCTCCCGAACCGGCTCGCCTGGGAGCAGTACCTGGGGGCGCGGGAAGCGGCCGGCGAGGCGCGCCCGCACGCCTTCATCGACCCGCGTTCCGGCGCCGCCTCCAGCCTGATCGGCGCCTTTCCGATCATTCCCGGCAGCGGCGTCGGCAACCGGGTGTCGCTCCAGGACGTCAGCGTGCGGCTCGGCCGGGCGGTGGCGGCCGTGGACAGCCGCGCCGTCGCCGACCTGGTCCGCGCCTTCATCCAGGAGCACCGCGCCATCCTGGCGGTCGATACGGCGCAGCTCGGCGAAGTCCGCGCCGTGTCCGTGACCCCCGACCTGTGGCAGATCAGCGTGCCCCAGGTCGTCGCCGGGATCCCGGTGCGCCACGGCCGGATCGCGGCGACGATCAACCACGGCAATCTGGTGCTGATCGGCACCGAGAGCTGGGGTAACGTGCGTCTCGCCAGCACCAAGCCGAAAATCGACGGCAAGCAGGCCCTGGCGGCCGGCTTTGCCTACCTGGACGGCATGTCCGCCATGGACGAGGTCCTGCGCCAGCCGGCCTTGGAGGTCGTTCCGGTGTCCGCGGAGCCGCAGGGCAAGGCCCTGAGCCAGATCGGCGCCGGCTACAAGCATCGCCTGGTGTGGACCTTCGAGTTCCAGCGCCTGCCCGACGACGAGCGCTGGGAGGTGATGGTCGACGCCCACAGCGGCGAGGTGCTCGCCGTCCAGGACCTCAACCATTACGTGAACCATTCGATCACCGGCGGGGTCTACCCGCTGACCAACACCGGCATCTGCCCCACGCCGCAGACTTGCGGCACGATGCAGAGCGGCTGGCCGATGCCGTTCGCGGACACCGGCCTCGCCTCGCCGAACAACTTCACCAACAGCGGCGGCATCTTCGACTGGACGAGCGGCACCACCACCACGACGTTGACCGGCCGCTTCGTCGACATCGTCGACAACTGCGGCGCGATCAGCAACAGCTCGACCACGGGCTCGATCGACCTCGGCGGCACCAACAACCAGCACGACTGCACCACCGGCGGCGGCTCGGCCGGCAACACGCCGGCTTCGCGCTCGGCCTTCTACGAGGTCAACAAGATCGCCGAGCTGGCGCGGGGCTGGCTGCCGACCAACACCTGGTTGAACGCCCGCCTGACCACCAACGTCAACCTCCCCCAGACCTGCAACGCGTTCTGGAGCCCGGCGGCGGGGACGATCAACTTCTACCGCTCCGGCGGCGGCTGCCGCAACACCGGCGAGATCGCGCGCGGTGTTCGACCACGAGTGGGGCCACGGCATGGACGACAACGACGCCGCCGGGGCGCTCTCCAACTCGAGCGAAGGCTACGCCGACATCGCCGGCATCTACCGCCTGCAGGCCTCCTGCGTCGGCCACGGCTTCTTCCAGACCATCAACGCCGGCTGCGGCACGACCGCCGACGGCACCGGCTTCAACACCAACGAGGCGCAGCAAGGGGCCGCGCACTGCGACCTCGACTGCTCCGGCGTACGCGACGCCGACTACCTGAAGCACAATCCGAACACCCCCGATACGGCGCTCGGCTTCGTCTGCACCTCCTGCCTGACCGGCCCCGGGCCGTGCGGCCGGCAGGTACACTGCGTCGGCGGCACCGACGCGGCAGGCCGCCTGGGACCTGGTGGCCCGCGACCTCCAGCAGGCCCCCTTCAGTTTCGACAGCCAGACGGCGTTCATCATCGGCAACAAGCTCTTCTATACCGGCAGCGGCAACATCGGCGCCTGGCACGCCTGCACCTGCGGCAGCTCTTCTTCGGGGTGCGGCGCGACCAACGGCTACATGCAGTGGCTGACCGCCGACGACGACAACGGCAACCTCAACGACGGCACGCCGCACATGACGGCGATCTTCAACGCCTTCAACCGGCACGGCATCGCCTGCGCGACGCCGACCCCGGTCAACAGCGGCTGCGCGGCCGGCCCGTCCGCGGCGCCGGCCCTCGGCGGCACCGCCGGGGCCTACCAATCGTCGCTGTCGTGGAACTCGGTCTCCGGTGCCACCCGCTACTGGGTGTTCCGCACCGAGGGGCACGCCGGCTGCGACTTCGGCAAGGCGCGGATCGGTGAGATCACCGGCCTCACCTTCACCGACACCCAGGTGGCGGCCGGGCGCAACTATTACTACAACGTGGTCGCCGGCGGGCGCCTCGAACGCCTGCTTCGGCCCCGCCAGCAACTGCGTCACCGTCACGCCGAACGCCGGCGCCCCGACGCCGGACTTCAGCATCTCATGCACCCCGTCGAGCCTCACCGTCACCCAGGGCGGCAACACGACCAGCACCTGCACGGTGACCTCGATCAACGGCTTCGCCAGCTCCGTCAGCCTCTCCTGCACCAACCTGCCGTCGGGCTCGAGCTGCAACTTCAGCCCCAGCTCGGTGACGCCGACGGCGAGGCTCGACGCTCACGGTGTCCGCCACCGCCGGAGCGGCCACCGGCACCTTCACCATCCAGGCGGTGGGCACGAGCGGCGCCACCGTCCGCAGCACCAACCTGTCGCTCACCGTCAACCCGGCCGGCGGCGGCGGCGGTGCCCAGAACGCGGTGTTCGACGCCACGCTGCAGGCACCGCGGTGCAGCACGGTGGGGATCTCCTGCGACTCCGGTCCGACGCTCCTCAACGGCCGCGACAACATGAGCGGCGGCGCCGAGCCCAACCAGCCCAACACCATCAACGACTCCTGCGCCGACGGCACCTCGGGCACCTTCCACACCGACGAGTCGAACGACCGGATCAAGGTCTCGACCACCGACGGCACCGACTTCGCCCCGGGCAAGACCGTGCGCATCGACGCCACGGTCTGGGTGTGGCCGGGCGGTCCGACGAGCGACCACCTCGATCTCTACTTCGCGGCCAACGCCAGCAGCCCGAGCTGGACGTTCATCACCACGATCAACCCGACGGCGGCCCAGACCGGCGCCCAGACGTTCAGCGCCACCTACACGCTGCCCTCGGGCGCGCTGCAGGCGGTGCGGGCGCGCTTCCGCTACCAGGGCAGCGCATCCTCGTGCGCCACCGGCGGCTTCATCGACCACGACGACCTGATCTTCGCGGTCAGCAGCCCGCCTGTGACCACGGTCTTCTTCGACGACTTCGAGACCAGCCTGGGGTGGACGACCAACCCGAGCGGCACCGACACGGCGACCACCGGCCAGTGGGAGCGGGGCAATCCGGCGGATACGAACGACGCCGGAGCCAAGCAGCTCGGCACCACGGTCTCCGGCGTCAACGATCTGGTGACCGGAGCGGCGGCGGGAACCAGCGCCGGCAGTTTCGACATCGACGGCGGCACGACCAGCATCCGCTCGCCCCTCATCACCCTGCCGTCCACCGGTACGCTGACGCTGTCGTTCAGCTACTACCTGGCGCACGGCACCAACTCCTCGACGGCCGACTTCCTGCGCGTCAGCGTGGTGGGCAGCACGACGACGCAGGTCTTGCAGGAGCTGGGCGGCACCGAGAACGACAACGGTGCCTGGATCACCGGCACGGCCAACATCAGCGCCTTCGCCGGCCAGACGGTCCGCATCCTCATCGAGGCGGCGGACGCGTCCACGGCCAGCCTGGTGGAGGCCGGCATCGACGACGTGAGAATCACCCAGCAGTAAGCCGCACGTAGCAGGTGGGGGCGCCCCGGCGCCTCCACCTTATTCACCAAGGAGGTTTTTCGTAGGGGCGGGGCTTGTCCCCGCCCTTGAACGTTGTGGGCGGGACAAGCCCCGCCCCTACGAAAAACCTCCAGCGTCCACCTTTCCCTGTAAAATCCCCCAACCCATTCAGGGGAGGAACCATGAAGAGCACAAACGAGATGCTCGTCTCGAAGGAGTTTCGCAGCCTCGTCCGCCGGAAGTGGACCGTCTCCGTGATCCTGACGCTCTGCCTGTTCGCGCTGTACTACGGCTACATCCTTCTCATCGCCGTGGACAAGGCGTTCCTGGCGCGCAAGATCGGCGCCTACACGACGCTGGGCATCCCGTTCGGCGTGGCCGTCATCGTGCTGTCCTGGGTGTTGACGGCGGTGTACGTGCTGTGGGCCAACGGCACGCACGACGCCGCGGTCAAAGAGCTGACCGAGCAGGTCGAGGACTGATCGTGCGGACCGCGCTCGGCACGCCCACGGCCTCGGCCATCCTCTTCTTCTTTCTCATCGTGGCGATCACCCTGGCGATCACCTGGTGGGCCGCCAAACGGACGCGCTCGACCCGCGAGTTCTACGCCGCCGGCCGCAGCGTCAGCGCCTTCCAGAACGGCCTCGCGCTGGCCGGCGACTACATGAGCGCCGCCTCCTTCCTCGGCATCGCCGGCCTGGTCTCGCTCAAGGGCTACGACGGGATGATCTATGCCACCGGCTGGCTCGTCGGCTGGCCGGCGCTGATGTTCTTGATCGCCGAGCCGCTACGCAACCTCGGCAAGTACACCTTCGCCGACGTGGTGGCCTTCCGCCTGCGCCAGACGCCGGTGCGCATCGCCTCGGCGGTCGGCGGCATCCTCACCGTCCTGCTCTACACGATCGCGCAGATGGTGGGCGCCGGCAATCTCATCAAACTGATGTTCGGCATCCCTTACGAGGCGGCCGTGATGATCGTCGGCGCGGTCATGCTCGCCTACGTCCTCTTCGGCGGCATGATCGCCACCACCTGGGTGCAGATCGTCAAGGCCGTCCTGCTGCTGGTGGGCGTTTCGATCCTGACGCTGCTCGTGCTGGCGCGGTTCGGCTTCAGCCCCGGAAGCCTCTACGCCGCCGTCTCCACGCAGCTCGGCCAGCAGGCGCTCGAGCCCGGCGGCCTGGTGACCAGCCCGATCGACGCCGTGTCGCTGGGTCTGGCGCTGATGTTCGGTCTCCTCGGGCTGCCGCACATCCTGATGCGCTTCTACACCGTGCCCGACGCGCGGGCGGCGCGCAAGTCGGTGCTCTACGCCACCGGCTTCATCGGCTACTTCTACATCATCATCCCCATCGTCGGCTTCGGCGCCTCGGTGCTGGTGGGCCGCGAGGTGATCAGCGGCATCGACAAGGGCGGCAACATGGCGGCGCCGCTGCTCGCCGAGGCCCTGGGCGGCACCTTCTTCCTCGGTTTCATCGCCGCCGTCGCCTTCGCCACCATCCTCGCCGTCGTGGCGGGACTCACCCTTGCCGGCGCCTCGGCCCTGTCGCACGACATCTACGTCAACGTGCTCAAGCACGGACAGGCCACCGAATCGGAGCAGGTGCGGGTGGCGAAGATCTCGACCGTCGTCTTCGGCATCCTCGCCGTGCTGCTGGGCGTCCTTTTCAAGGGCCAGAACGTGGCCTTCATGGTCGGCCTCGCCTTCGCGGTGGCGTGCAGCGCCAACTTCCCGGCGCTGCTGCTGTCGATCGTCTGGAAGCGCTTCACGACCGCCGGCGCCGTGGCCTCCATCCTCACCGGCGCCTTCCTGTCGGTTTTCCTGATCGTCATCAGTCCCACCGTGTGGGTGGACGTGCTCGGCAAGGAGACGGCCCTCTTTCCGTTGAAAAACCCCGCGATCGTCTCCATGACGGCCTCCTTCCTCGTCGGCTTCGTCGTCTCGCTGATGAGGCGGGAGGCGCGGGCGGAGGCGATGTTCGAGGAGGAGAAACTGCGGACGTATTTGGGGGTGGGGGCGGAATGAGCGTCGCGGCTTGACCCGGTTGTCTAATATGATAACCTTGCCAGGTGGCCGAGATCGCTTGGGGATCCTGGCAGGTCCATCACATCACCAGGCGTCATGGCGTTTCGGCGCGGGACTTCGACATAGCATGGCACGATCCAGACCGCAGAGATTTGGCGGAAGGTTTTCACGAGAGGCGCGGTCCATACTATGTGAGCATCGGATGTGCCGCGCTCGGCAGGCCTCTGAAAATGGTGTGGCGATGGCAGCGACAGGGAGCGACGGTGTGGCCGATTACGGCATTCTTTCTCGATCCTCGCCGCGCCCGTCGATTGAGCGAGGTGTAATGATGCCAGTACGACGTTATCGCAAGGACCCGCGAAGTGCCGAGGAACGCCGCGCGGACAAGAGCGCGCTACAGTTGTTCGAGCGAGGCGACTTCCTC
Source organism: Thermoanaerobaculaceae bacterium (assembly GCA_963778565.1). Lineage (GTDB taxonomy): Bacteria > Acidobacteriota > Thermoanaerobaculia > Multivoradales > UBA5704 > DATARR01. The sequence continues at coordinate 413,434 of CAVZUZ010000014.1, forward strand.
CAAGTCGAGCCAGCGCTCGAGCGCGAGGCGATCGATGATGTCCAGCGCCGCCACCAGGCGCGGCGCGAAGTTGTTGCAGCGCTCGGGAAGGAGTTGGGCGTGTTGCGCCGGGCCCACGGTTTGACTCAAGAACAGGTGGCACGTGCCCTCGGTACAAACAAGAGCAATATCAGCCGGTTGGAAAGCGGACGTTATGGCGGGCTCACCGTCGAGTACTTCCTCGCTATTCTGGATACGTTCCGGGTCCTCGGCCAAGCAGAGACGAAGCCGCGGGCCAGCAAACCCTCCGCGGCTCGCCCCTGAAGCCACCGGCGCTGCGTCGGGCCGGGAGCCTTCTTGGGGCGGGGTTGGAGCTCAGCCGCGCTCGCGTTTGCTGCGGCCACCGGCGGCTTGCTTCGAGCCTTGGCATGTCACCGAAACGGTGCTCCCGCGTGGCGGAGTACGCCTGGACTGGCGGCGGCGCGCCTCTCCACACCTCGTCGGCGCACGGCCGGCGCCATCGGTGTCATTGGCCTGATGGTCGCCCTGCGCTCACCTTGTCGTTCAGGGTGTAGAATTCGTGCTGTCGGGTCGTCGACCGCCGGAGAGTCCAATGCAGAAGAAAGTTGCCGCTGCTGAGCTGGGGGAACGCTTCCGCGCCGTCTTCGACGAGGTCACCGAAGATCACGTCGAGTACGTTGTGACTCGCGGTCAGAAGCCCGAGGCCATCCTCGTTCCCTACGAGGATTTCCAGCGCCTGTTGAAGCATTCGGACGAGGAGGTCTTACGTCGTTTCGATGAGGTGCGGGCTCGGATCCGGGAACGTACTGCCGGCTTCAGCGAGGAAGAGATCGCCGACGACGTGGCTGCGACGAACGGAGATGACGCGGAGCGCCAGCGGATTCTCCATGAGGCCGCCATGAAATGCGCCGGGACCATTCATGGAGACGATCCCAACCGGGCGGAGAATGCCCGGTCCTTGGTCCGGGCGCAGATCGCACGCAACCGCCGCCCGCCCTCGACCGGTCTCTTCATGTCCACCGACCTCAAACTGGGTGACGAACCAGAGCTGTTCAAGGACCTGAAGGGGTGAGGCCGGGCCTCGTCGCTGACACCGGCGGCTTGCTCCAAAGGTCCTTGAGTGCGTTAGCATGCGGCCGGCCCTCTTCCTCATCTTCGCGGCCACCGGTTTCTCCGCCCTGACGCTCCAGGTCGTCTGGCAGCGGGTGATTTCGCTGCACGCCGGCATCGATCTGCTGGCCGCGACCACGGTCGTGACCGCATTTCTGGCCGGCCTCGGGCTGGGCAGCCTCGCGGGAGGCGCCGTCGCGGACCGGCTGGGCGCCAGGCGGTCGCTGCTCGCCTTCGCGCTCTCGAACGCCGGCATCGGCGCCTTCGCCTGGAGCAGCCTGTGGCTCTTCTATGACGTCTACCGCCGTTTCGCGGCGGAGCTCGACTCGGCCGCCGCCATGTTCGCCTTTCACTTCCTCCTGCTCGCCGTGCCGACGACGCTCATGGGCCTCTCGCTGCCGTTGTTGGCGCGCGCCGCCGTCGCCGCGTCCCGGGAGATCGCTCCGCTCGTCGGCAGGCTCTACGCCGTCAACACGCTGGGCGCCGCGGCAGGCGCCGCGGTGGCCGGGTGGTGGCTGCTCGGAGAGCCTCGGGTTCGTCGCCACGGTGCGCATCGCGGCGGCGCTCAATTTCGCGGCCGCCGCCGCGGTCCTCCTGCTGTGGCGAGCCGGCATGAAGCCAGGACCGGCGCCGCGTCAGGAGGCGCCGCCGACCACGACCGGAACCACGGGCGAAGATACTGGAAAGGCCGGCGAAGGACGGGCATGGCCCTGGTTCCTGCTCTACGGCCTCACCGGCGCGGTCGCCATCGGGCTCGAGATCGTCTACTTCCGCGTCGTCGACGCCGTCTGGCGCAACAACTCCTACACCTTCGCCACCGTGCTCGCCATCTACCTGTCGCTGTTCGCTCTCGGCGCCAGCCTGGGAGCGCGGCGGGCCGGCCGGGTGGAACGGCCGGACCGGTGGTTCCTGTCGCTCCAGTTCTGGGTCGGCGCCAGCTCGCTCCTCGGCATGCTCGTCCTCCTGCATCCGCCGCGCGCCTTCGGCATCGAAGCCTTCGTCACCCACTATTACCGTACGCTGGGCTTCATGGCGGGCGACTACGCCATCCGCAGCGCGGCGGACGCCTGGCGGCTGCTCTACGCGCACGTCGCCGCGCCGCTGCTGATCATGGGCGCACCGGTCGCGCTCATGGGTGCCTCCTTCCCGTTCATCCAGGCCCTGGTGGCGCGGCGGCTCGACTCCCTCGGCCGGCGCACGGGGACGCTGCTGTGCTCGAACATCTGCGGCAACGTCGCGGGCGGCGCCGTGACCGGTTTCGTCCTCCTCGAACGGCTGGGAACCTCGGGGACCTTGCAGCTCCTCTCCGGCCTTCTGCTGTTGCCCGGGTTGGCGGCGGCGGCGCGCCTCTCCACGGCTCGCCGGCGGATCGCCGGCATCATCGGCGCCATTGCCCTGATGGCGGCCTGCCTGACGGCGTTCCCCTCCAACAAGCGCTTCTGGGCCTTCTTCCACAGCGCCCCCCTCGAACGCTTCGAGCTGGAGGAGGACCGCGCCTGCGTGACCAGCCTGGTGGACATCGAGGACGAGACGTTCCTCTACATCAACGGCAGTTGGCAGAATGGACACCCCTACGATTCCTTCCACATCCTGATCGGTCTCCTGCCTTCGCTCCTGCACGCGAGCCCCGAGCGCGGGCTCGCGGTCGGCCTCGGGATCGGCTCGACGGCCTACTCGATGGCCCAGGATCCCCGCATGGGCCGCGTCGACTGCATCGAGATCTGCGGCGGCCAGAAGCGTCTCATCGCCGCGCTGGCCGCCCGCGGCTCGAAAACCAGCCGCCGTCTCCTCGCGGACTCCCGCATCCGCCTCACCGACGGCGACGGGCGGCGCTGGCTCCTGGCGCGCAGGCAGCCGTATGACGCGATCGTCGTCGACGCGGTGCGGCCCAATACCGCCTACGCCGGCAACCTCTACTCGGTGGAATTCTACGAGCTCGTCGCGAGCCGCCTCGCCCCGGACGGCCTGTTCGTACAGTGGATCCCCACCGGCCGCGTGCTCAACAGCGTCCGGCGGGTGTTCCCTCACGTGGCCACGGCCGAGGTGCCCGAGTACTCCTCCAGCTTTCTGATCGCCGCCAAGCAGCCCCTCCAACTTCACGGACCCACGCTGCGGCGGCGGCTGGCGGACGTGGACCTGGACGCCGCGTTCGACCCGCAACAAAAGCGGCTGCTGGTCGAGTTCTTCGAGCGCGCGGACTTCCGGCGCCCGCGCCAGCCGCGGAGACGGCAGCTCGCCAGGCTGCCGGACGAACACTTCAATCGCGATCTCCATCCGCGCGACGAATACTTCCTCAACGACAACGATCCGCCGCCCGCGGAGCCCGCGCGACGGCGGCGGCGGGCACGGCGAGAATGAAAGTGGACTCGCAGCTCGGCTTGCACTACAATGTCGCGCATGCCGAAGACCGAAGTCTATAGCTGGCGCCTTTCTCCCCGCCTGAAAGGCCAGTTGGAGGAGGCCGCCCGCGCCGAACAGAAGAGCATGGCCGAGCTTCTGGAGGAGATCGCCCAGGAGTGGCTCGAGCGCTTCAGGGACTCGAATGGAGATGACGCGGAGCTTCAAAAGGCTCTCCACGATGCAGGTATGAAGTTCATCGGATCGATCCAGGGGGATGAGTCCATCTGGGCCGAGAATGCCCGTTCCGAAGTCCGGAAGCGCATCGCGCAACGACATGGCCGGTAGACCCCGCGGTCTTATCGACACCGGGGCGATCTTGGCTCTCCTCAACGTCAGTGACCCTTGGCACCTGCGCTGCCTCGAGACCTATCGGACACTGCCGCTCCCGCTGGCGACTTCGGCTGCGGTCTTGACCGAGCTCTTCCACCTGCTGCTGAGCCGTCCTCAGGATCTCGCCAAGGCCTGGAGCTTCCTTCGTTCTGGCCCGGTAACCGTCCTTCCTATCGGTGATGAGGACCTACCCGATCTCGAAGCACTGATGGTCCGTTACGCGGATCGGCCCATGGACTTCGCTGATGCCACGCTTGTCCACCTGGCGCGAAGAGAAGAACTGGTTACGATCTTCACGGTAGATAACGACGATTTCGAGACCTACCGCATTGAAGGCAGGCGCCGGTTTCGTATCGTCCCGGGCCGCTGAGCGACCTGCCTTGGCCTTGAAGGCGTCTTGCGTCGCAGGGACCTTTTTTCAAGTCAAGAGCCCATGACCGCGGACTTCTACGACCAGCTCGCGCCCTACTTCCACCTCATTTTCGAGGACTGGCAGGCGAGCATGGACCGCCAGGGCAAGTGGCTCGACGCCTTCATCCGCACCGAGTGGCCGTCCGCTCGTACGGTGCTCGCCGCCGCCGGCATCGGCACGCAGGCGCTCGCGCTGGCGGCGCGCGGCTACCGCGTGACGGGCTCGGATATCTCGTCCGCGGCCCTGGCCCGGTCCCGGCAAGAGGCGGCGCTGCGGGGCCTGGAGCTGACCACCGTGGCCGCGGATCTCCGCACGCTGTCCCGCACCCACGGCGAATTCGATCTGGTCATCGCCTGCGACAACGCGGCCCTCAGCCTCTGTCCTCCAGACGCGTAACTTGACGCCGAGAGTTGTCGATGACCGAGAGTTCTCCGCCGCCTCGGGCCCCTCACTCCCCCGGCCCCTCTCTCCCACCTCACGCCCGCCCGCCGGGAGAGAGGGGAGCCTGAAAGAGCAGCTTCTTTTGCTGTTGCTTTTTCAGTCTCCCTCCTCTCCCGGAAGGGCGGGAGTGCGGTGGGAGAGGAGGGCCGGGGAGGTGAGGGGCCCGACGGCGCGGCGACGGTCCGATGAAAGCGGAACTTGCGGAGCGGATCCTCGGGCGAGCCAGACGTGTCCGGCAGATCTTCCGGCGCCGGCAGAGACGGCGGACCCTCGAGATTCGTAGACAGGATATTGAGCTCAGGAGGAGGTCCCCATGCGTCCATACATCCTTCTCGCGGCAACCGTCATGATCCTTGCCGCCCTCGCGATCTCGAACCGGCCGGTCGTCGCGGACGCCCCGGAAGCCGTCCTCGTCACCAACTTCCCGGAGGTCCAGCAGGTCAGCGGGCGCGTCGCCGTCAGCGAGCCGATCCCCCAGACACGGTTCGAAACCAGGAAGGCGCTGGTTTCGCCCGCTCCTCTGTCCGACTCCACCAACCTGACCGACGTGGGGACGATCGACACCGCTGGCTTCACCTACGTGACGCTGAGCCTCTCCGGCCTGTTGCAAGGGAGCGCGCAACCGGGAGCGGTCGGCGTTGTCCTCGTTCCGGACGTCCCCGAGGTCACCACGGCTCTCCGGACCTACGGCATCCTGCAGCTCGAGCTGCGCGCGGAAGCCCCCATCGATCCGTCCCAGCGGGGCCTGTTCAGCTCCAAACCGGAGACCTTCCGGCTCGCCTTCCCGCGCTACCGGGTGCTGCTCTACAACGCCACGCAGAAGGCCGCGGACGCGACGGTCTACGCCTACCTCGCGACCTCGTAGCCGGGCTCTGCGGGCGGTGCCGCGAGTCTGTCGCAAGCCCCGATCGCAGCCGCAAGCGAGCCGGAACTGCCGCGAGTTGAGCTCAACTTGCGGCAAAGGCCGCGGACTTTTGCCGCGAGTCACCGGGCTCTGCCGCAAAGTCTTCGGACCTTGCCGCGAGCTCCAGGGACTTTGGCGATGATCCCGGGACTCCGGAAGGATTTGAGCTCAACTCGCGACAGGATGAGCTCACACTGCCGCAAGTTGCCGCGAATAGCCGCAAACATCGCCAGATGCTGCCGCAAGATTGCCGCAAGTAGCCGCAAGATCGCGGCACTACGCGACAGAATCGACAGACGGAGTCGCAAGTTGCCGCGAGATTGCGGCATCAGGAGATCACCCTGTCGCAAATTCGCGGCACTACGCGGCAGCAACGGACGATACCGCCGCAAGTCGAGCTCGACTTGCGGCTCCGTGCCGCAATTTCGCGGCAGAATCGCGGCGCCTTGCGGCAGCACGGAGAGAACTTGCGGCTCCACGGGCTCGTCTCGCGACAACATCTCCAGAGCTCGCGGCAACAGTGCCGCAAGTTGCCGCAAGATCAGCCCGCACAGAGAGCCGGCGAGGAGAACTCGCGGCAAAGTCGCGGCACGCGGAGCCAGGATGAGGGGGCACTGCCGCAAGTCGAGCTCATTTTCGAAAAGTCCTGGGACTCTGTCGATCGGTCCCGTGGTACAGTCGCAAGTTCGGAGGAGCTGCCGCAAGTTGAGCCCGTACTGCCGCGAGTTGCCGCAAGTTTGCGGCACCACGAGGAGGACGATCGATGAGCACGGCCTATTCCGTCGCCGAGGTCCTGGACAGGCTGGAAAAGCGGATCGCCCTGCATCGCGAGAAAGCGGACTATCACGCGCAGCAGGAGGTCCATCACCGCGAGCGGAACGCCTTCCACCTGGCGGAGCTGAAGCGGGTCACCGAGCACTTCGAAGCGTTCAAAGCGACGGCGCACGTCGCGGCGGATCTCGCGGGCGAGGCTGAGGCGCCGCCTCCCCCGGTGAAGGAGAAAGCGGACGACGACAGCGATGACCACGACATTGTCGGCAAGGAGATCCAGGTTTCCAAGCTCGTGGCGAGGGTGGTGGACCGGATGGCTCCCGGTGCCACCTTCGGAGCCGCGCACGTGGCCGCGGAGGCCAACCGCCGCTACCAGGACAAGCTGGACCGGCCGCTGGAAGCCCGCACCGTTTCCGTCACTCTCCGGCGCCTGCGCGAAGCCGGCCGTCTGCGTCTCGTCCGCGAAGGCAAATCCAATCACGAAGCCCTCTACGTCAAGCCCTCCAAGCCGGCCGCGGGCGGGGGATGAGGGGTACGGTAAGATAAGGGAGTGCCGGTCGTCTCGACCTTCTTCGGTATCGTGATTCGGTTGTTCTACCGCGAGGGAGGCTAAGCATGGACTTCCTGCCGATCGTGATCCGCGCTGAGTACCGTGGCGATTACCGAATTCACCTGGCGTTCAACGATGGGGTGGAGAACACGGTCGATTTCTCGGAATGGCTGTATGGACCTGTCTTTGAACCCCTCAAGGAACTCGGATAGCGCTTCTTTCTCGATGGTGGAACAGTCGCCTGGCCGAACGGAGCTGACATCGCGCCCGAGACCCTCTACGAGCGCGCCAAGTCGAGCGCGGCTGCCTGATGGGTCTGGGTTGGCAGGACTGTCCTCGCTAGATAGCGGGTAGGTGTTGCAGCAGCCAAACCGGCAGACCTTATAGCAGCCGCCGAGGGCCTCGACGGCGCGAAGTCTTATGCGATGCGAACCTCCTCAGTTTGACCTCGTCGGGGAAGGCGGTGTAGAATTCTATGACTAATAGAATGAATGACATAGGTCACTTTCCAGAATTCGAAGACCCCCATGACGCGAAGCACGGCACGAGGGGGCCATAAGCCCAGTTTATGGTTGGGCGCGAAAGGTAGCGGCAATGGCTAACCTTCTTCAGCATCTGATCTCAAACGAGCTTGGAACCAGTGCTTTCCTTGGGACGTTACTCGACCCACGGTACGACGACACCGTTTTTGCCGAGGCACGCAAGGCGATCGCCCACTTACTCAAAAGACATGGAATTGAAGTTTCTTCGCCGGCGCCAACCGTTGTTGAGCTCGAGTATTTGAGCATCGACCTCGTTGCAGTGTGGCCACCTTGGACCTTACTCATTGAGAACAAGGTTGCATCAGCCTCGGTCACCCGCGGCCAGCTGAAGGACTATTACTCGGTCTGCCTTTTACACCTCGACCGCAACGGCTTCCTGAAGCATGCGGGCGAAGCCGTTTCCCAACAGCGTCTCTGTTTCATTTATTTAACGCCGACGCGATATACGGGAATGGTTGAGTTCGATACGCTCGAACTCCATTCCAGCCGTGCCGACGCAAAAATACACCTTGCATGGAGCGAGCTACTCGATTGCTTGGCCCCATTAGTCGGCAAGATTGATGATCATGCCTCGTGGTTTTTCAATGCTGGCGTAGACCGTGTTCGCGACGTATTAGAGACAGCGAAGACCGCAGGCCTGCCAGAAGATGAGCGGCGATGCAGGATTCAGGCGCTCATGAACGAACTTAAGAGCCGGCTGCAGAAAAATGAACAAGCTACAGGTCTTGAATTCCAACGTTGGTCGCAACAATCGAGAGAACAACTCTTTGCTACAGGGCCGGCGCGTTCGGCGTACGTGGGCTTGTACCTCTCGTACGACGGAACAGATTTTCCATCCGCAAAGACCATTCGTCCGGTCGGCGACATTTCGTTTGATGTAGCAAGTAAACATCGCGTGCGGCTTCGCGGCCTCATCACGACGAAATCACATGAGGAATGGGCGGAACTTCTCGGCGTCGCTAGCAGCGAGATACAGCTCAATGGCGAAAAGGGCTCGCTCGCTTGGCGATTTTCGCTGCCTGAGATGTCCGCAGAAGAGTTTCTATGTGCAACGGAGGAGCGTTTAGAAGTCTTCTTTTCGGTGTTTAGGGACACACTGGCTGAGTCGCTTGAGAGCGTCTAAGGGAGCGTCTTGACTCGCTGTTCGGGAACGATCCAGACTCCGGCGTCGCTGAGCGTCCATGTCGAACAAACTCCTGGATCGCATCCTCCGCGAGAGCGGCGTGCCTCATCTCCTCGAGGTCCTGGGAGATCGTCTCGCGCCCACGGATCTCCAATCCCTGTTGCTGGAGGTCTATGCGAGACGCGCGGCCCGGCAAACTCCCGCGCGCCTGCTGGAGGTCTACGAGCACAACCGCTTCGTCCGTCCCTCCCCCACCGATCCGCGGACCTTCGCCGGCTTCGATCGGCTGGCGTTCTCGCTCGCTTCGCCCTCCTTCGAGGCGATCGAGGTCTCGCCCGTCTGTCCCCTCGGCGCCAGCTCGGCCGTGGCCGTGGTCGATCAAGACCTCGCCGTAGCGACGATCCGCAATACCGAGGTCGTCTCGGATGCCACCAACAGCCTCGCGCTCGAATGCGCCCTCCGCCGCCGGGAGAGGCTGCGCGCCGACGCGCGATCGCGGGAGAGGGTGAGGCTCTGCACGAGCCACCGGCAGGTCCGCGCGCAACATTTCGACCAGCCCGGCCTGCTCGCGCACTTCCGCGTCTTCGCGCTCTGCACGGCGGGACGCGACGAGGGCTCGCACCGCTTCGAGGTCGAAGCCCTGCGCGAGCATCTCGAATTCCATCTGCGGCTGCTCTCCGCCCTGGAGGAAATCGGCTGTCCGGCGAGTCGTCCCCGCGTCTCGATGACGGCCTCGCTTGACGAGATCTTCCAAGGGAAGCTGCGGGCGGAGGTCATCGAGCCGCTGTCCGCCGCCTTTCCAGGCGCGCGCCTCGATCTCGATGCAGAACCGGCTGCCGCGGGCGGGTATTACGAGCGGCTGTCGTTCAAGGTCCACGCGGAGAACCACCAGGGGACGGACTGCGAGCTGGCCGCCGGCGGCTTCACCGACTGGACGCGGAAGCTGCTGAGCAACCGCAAGGAGAGGCTGCTCATCAGCGGCATCGGGACGGAGATGATCTGCGGCGTATTTCAGCGGTAGGCGGCGGGACGCTTATCCGTCTCCGGCTGGCTCGCGAGCCTCCTGGGCTGGTCGGGAGCTCAGCCGTGCTCGGGCTTATTGCGGCCTTTGGCTGCCGCGCCCCGGCCAGGTCTCCTGGACCGCGAGACTCCTTTTCCACTTACCTGCTCTTCGTGCCGTTGGGAGACAGCATCCCAGAACTGCCGCGAGGAGAGCCCTTTGCCTGCCTGAATGCTCGTTCGTGATTTGTCGAGCAGAGATCGAAACCGCGGCGATCGGGCCAGGAGCAAACCTTCCAGGTCATCGTCGTCGATCGGCGCCAGCAAGACGGCTACGGCCTTTCCGTTGCGGGTGATCACGATCGGACCTTCCTCTTTGCATTGCTCCAAATAGGCACTCAACTGTGCCTTGACCGTCGCCAGCGGGGCGATTCTCATGGTTCAAACTCCTCTCCACCGATAAACAGCTTGTTGCGTTCTTTGACACCGATGGCCAGCACCTGAACCGACCAGGTCGTGAGATCGACCTCGTAGAAGACTCGGAGGCGATTGGCCGGACCACATCGGAGCTCCCATGTCGCGCCGAACGACGTTGGCCGCTCCAACGGCTTGCGATTGCGGGTTGGTTGCTCCGGTACGAAGCCAAGTTGCTCCTCCACGGCGGCCTGAATCAACTTGTGGTCGCTCCGCTGGATGGCGTCGAGATGGGCCAGAGTCTCCGGCGCGAAGACAATCCGGAACCGTGGTCGGCGCGGCATCGACCAGAATTATAGTCACCACCTGAGGCTTGTCAAGCCTCGAAAGCGCTGCGCAAGTATATCTCTGATCCGATCTGGAGCCGAGCAGCCTTGAGCCCTCTCCGGACCTCTGAGATACTCGCCCGGCCAGGAGGTCTCAATCACATGGCTAGATTGATCCGCGCTTCTCACGCAGGGTTTCACTGCGCCCGGCTCGCGCCGGTCCTCGTCCTCGTGTTTGCAATTTTGCTGTCCTCCGCGGCTCCCGCCACCTCTCAGGTCAAGGCCCTCGTCGGCGGCCGCCTCATCGACGGCTACGGCGGCGCGCCGCTCGAGAACAGCGTGGTCCTGATCGAGGGCGACCGCATCAAAACCGTGGGACGCGTGGGCGAGGTGGCGATCCCGGCAGAGGCGGAGGTGATCTCGACGGAAGGCATGAGCGTGCTGCCCGGTTTGTGGGACATGCACGTCCACCTCATGATCGTGGGGCACAGCGACTACGAGTACTGGGACAAGACCTACCCGGCCCTCTTCCGCTCGACGATCATGCCCGCGGCGGCCAAACAGCTCCTGCTGGCCGGCGTGACCAGCGCCCGCGATCTCGGCGCGCCGCTGGAGGACAGCATCGTCATCCGCGAGGCGATCCGCAAAGGCGAGATCCCCGGGCCGAACCTCTACGTCTCCGGCCCCTTCTTGCAGCACGAGCCCTATCCCGGCACGGAGGCCTTCCGCTGGGGGATCAAGGGAGAGGCCGATGCGCGCGCCAAGGTGAAGCGGCTGGCCGACGCCGGAGTCGACGTCATCAAGCTGATCGACCAGGACCAGATGACCATGGACGAGGTGCGCGCCGTGGTGGACGAGGCCCACAAGCGGGGTCTGCCGGTGGTCGCCCACTCGCACCGGCCGGAGGAGATCCGCCGCGGCATCCAGGCCGGCGTGGACTGCTTCGAGCACACCGGGCTCGGCACCGCGCCGGAGTATCCGCCGGACGTCTTCGATCTGATGAAGGGGCGGGCCAACACCCTCTTCTGGACGCCCACGATCGGACCGCTCCTCCTTTACCAGGAGACCCGCGACGACTTCCCCGAGCGGCTCGACGATCCGCGCTGGCAGGCGGGACTGCCGCCGGAGGTGGTGAAGGACATCCGCGGCTCCCTCGCCCATCCGGAGCGCCTCGACTACTTCCGCTACGTCCACGGCCGGCGGCCGACGCTGCAGCGCAAGTTCGAGCAGCTCCGCCAGTCCGGAATCATCCTGCTGATCGGCACCGACAGCGGCATACCGCTCAACTTCCACAGCGACTCCACCTGGCGCGAGATCGACACCTGGGTCAACGTCTTCGGCGTGCCGGCCATGGACGCCCTGCGCGCCGCGACCTTCTGGCCCGCCGTCGCCATGAAGGTGGAGAAGGAGGTCGGCACGATCTCGCCGGGCAAGAAGGCGGATGTCATCGCCGTGCGCGGCGACGTGCTGCGCCACGTCGACCTGCTCCAGGACGTCGACGTGGTGATCAAGGGAGGCGTGCGATACAAGTAGGCCCCTCTGTTCTTAAGCCCCCTCTCTCCCGGTGAGGGAAAGTTACCTGAATCAGCCGGTTCCGTCATGTCTCAAATAGCCTCAACATTCCGTCTAAATTATGATTCTAAATGATTTGCTGGTCTCAATCGATTTCTTTTGGTCGCTTGCGATAGCGCGCTTGACAAAGCCCCCTGTTACCTGCAGCTCCGGGCGCACGACCTGGAAGCGGTGACAGACACGCTCCGCGCCAAGTTGAGCCAGCTCAAGCCGAAGGCTCCACAGATGCTGCGCCACGTCAAGAAGGTGCTGTCAGTGGCCTATGAATACGCCCTGGAAACCCGCTGGCCCGGCATCCGGCACAACCCCTGCCTGGAGATCAAAGTCACGGTCAAGAAGAACCGGCGGGACCGCTGGTTCGCCGACGACGAGCTGGTGACGATTCTCGCGGCCCTGCCGAAGCTTGAAAGACCGCCGCGTCGCCGATGCGTACCTGCTGATGCTGGCCTCGGCGTGCCGTCCGAACGAAGCTGCCTTTGTCGAGGCCGAGGACATCATCCGGATCGGCGAGGAGCGGTTCTGGCGCCTCCCGGAGCACAAGGCGAAGCAGGGGAGAGAATTCCTCTTTCCCCTGACCGGTCCTATCGGCGAGATCATCAACCGCCGCTACCTGGAGGTCGGCGGCCAGGGGCCGCTCTTCTGGGAGTACATGCCGCCGAAGGAATACCTGGAGGAGCTCGGCGACGGCAACGAGGAGCTACGGGAGCTGACGGGGGATCGCGGACCTGCGCCCGCATGACTTCCGGCGCACGTGCCGCACGCACCTGACGTGGCTCGGCGTCCGAATGGAAGTAGCCGAGGCGGTCCTGGCGCATGCTGAAGGCGAGATCCAGGCCACCTACAACATTTGGAAATACTGGCCGGAGAGGAAAGAGGCTCTCGCGCTCTGGCATGCCAAGCTCGCCGCGCTGGTCGCCCGTGCGGGATCGTTGGCGGCTTAAGAGTTTCCCCAGGGGCACTGACATCCGACCTATCAGCGCCCCCGGATTGCCGAGGAGGGACCGGACAAGTTGCAGGCGTTTTCCGAGGCGGCGGCGAGGTCTCGGGACTAACGGCTGATCCGGCAAAAGCACAAACCGCGACGCTTGGAGCGCTGGGACGCGGCGGCCAAGGCGCAGGCCGGGGGGCGGATTGGTGAAATACCCTCCTGACGCGGGCTGCCAACACGTCGCCAAACCGGGGCACTACTGAGGGTCTCTTCTGCTATCTTTAGAGGCTATGCTCATGCTCTATCCTCCCGCCTACCCATCATGAAGGGGAAATCATGCCAATAACGGTCGGCGTGCAGTTGATTGTTCGTAACGGGTCTCACATCCTCCTCGGCCAACGCGCTAATGCGTTCCAGAGTGGATCCTGGGGATTGCCGGGAGGTCACCTTGAGAGTGGAGAGACCCTACTGCAGGCGGCGGCCCGCGAGTTACTCGAAGAGACTGGGCTTATTGCGCGCGAGATGCGAGTTTTCTGTGTTACAGATCCAATACTCGAAAGTAATTTCCATCTTCAGATTGGCGTGGAAGCATTGTCCTACAGCGGCACCCCACGCATTTTGGAGCCCCGGAAATGCACCGGCTTGGGCTTCTTTTCTCTCGCCAATCTCCCTCAGCCGTTGTTCATAAGCTCTGTCGGAGTCATTCGCAACTACCAAAGCGGCTCTTTCTATAGCCACCAGGGACCCATCGGCTGATCTCGATCGTTAGGCAGACGCTGGATAAGTGATGGTGAAGTTCCGCCTCAACGCCTCATGGTCAACAAATCTCTTCCATGACCTTACTACGCCTTCGAAGTCGGAAAGAAAATTTCCTATCACCTTTTCCTGCCTGTCCGCTACCACTACAGCGTCGCCGGATGGCTCAAGGAATAGATACCTCCCTTCTCTCTCTTTTCTTTTGTAGAGGACCGACCGGATATTGAACGTGCGAGCAAGGCGCTCTACCTCTTTGGCAACAATCGCAAATTCCTTGCTGGTCAAGGCAACGGCAGTGCGATTATCAAGGCCATAGCCACTATAAGCAACTTGATAAAGTTTCCATACATCGGGCTTTCTGTCGGCTATTAGGGCGGCTATGCCCGCTACATTCCGCCGGTTGGCGGCAGCAACTACTGTTCCTAATTTGATCCTAATTGCGGGAAAACGCTCCTTCACAGATACGAGGAGGGAAAGCACGACTCTAAAGTGGCCCGGATCGCCCGGGCGCATTAGCTCGTTTATCTCTGAACAGTCTCCATCCAAGGGGAGCCCAATCCAGTCCAGGTAGGGGCCAAGCTCGTCAAGTCGTCTCTCTAGAAGGAGTCCGTTAGTGGAGAGGACCGTCCCGAGGCCACATTGCTTCGCCTCCTTCAAAATGAGGGGCAAATCTTTAACAAGAAGAGGTTCTCCTCCCGTAAATACAATATTCCTGACTCCGAGTGTCGAGAATCGATGGATGAGCGATAGAATCACATCGGTCTTGATTGCTCCAATCTCGTGCCTCGGACCAAAACAGAAAGGGCACTCAAGTTGACATTTACCAAGGAGCTTGAGGTCGAGCACTTCAGGAAGAAAGTCTCGCATAGGTTTATCATGGGATGCTCACGAGTTATTCAACGCCGGAGTATCGGCCTCAGGGGGATATGCCCTCGCAACAGTATCCAGCATCGTGTATATAGCTTTTAGCTGGTTGACTAGGTACTTGTTTGGATCATCGAAGATTAGAGCTCCGTGGCGACGCAAACTGCCCCCCTTAAAGCCCGAAGTTAAAATCGGCCAAACTACGAATCGCTCATCGATTATGGCGAAGTGCGCATGAATGTGCGGACTTGCAATTTTAATGACGCTGACCGTCTGATATTGGTCCTGGATCTGACAGCAGGCCTTAAGGTGGGCGGAGTACACCGGGTCGGCCTCGATGTCTTGAGGTTTTTGAATCATGCGTACATGAAACGGTCGCTCACCGCTGTGGTTCTTATGGTTCCGAATCTGTTCTATGATCGCGTCATAGTATTCTTGACGCTTTCCTTTTGCGGATGGAACCCTCTCGTGGTAATTGCTGGTTTTTACCCAGAAATCTACAAACAGGAGACTAGTCTTTGCACGCTGGATTAGGCGTGTGGTGGCTTCATAGGTTTTCCCGGCATTGGTGTCGTCATCCTCTTCGACAAATTCAACCCGGAGCCCAAATCGACGTCCCATCTCGTCGAGTTGTGTGGTTATCACTGACCGATCTTGCTTGAACTCGCTGAATGTGGTCGCTAGGAGAACAATAGAAATACCCTGCATCACCAAGACGGCGACCAATATGGAAAGTAATACGGTCCATCCATCGGGAAGCAAGTTTCTGATCTGACTATCGAGGGCAATGGGGACAAAGAGCCCTATCAGGAACGCACCAACCGGCGGGAGGAGCTTGAATAGTATCAACCGCTTTTTCATGTCCGACCTCAAGACATGCATAGCCTTGGGCGTATGCATCCAGGATGGTCTGAGCTAGCTCTAAAGTATACTCCGCGCGAGATAGTCTGTCCACAACATGCCAAGCGCACGCTAGTCTTGGCCTCGGTGTGCCGACCGGAGGAAGCCTCCGGAATCGCGGGTCCTGTTGAACGGCGAAAGGGTCTGGAAGGTGGCCGACGCGAATGGCCATGCGACTTCCAGGCCGCGCCTTACGGGCTCGATTCTAAGGGACTTCCATCACTTCCGATTCGAGGACAGAGAGGGACCGAGAGGCGGTACGGTCCCGGTGTCCCCCTCGGTACCTGGGCTCGCCAGAAGCGGGGAGCCGCCACAGCGGCCCCTTGCTTGGAGATCAAGGTCACGGTCAAGAAGAACCGGCGGGACCGCTGGTTTGCCGATGACGAGCTGGTGACGATTCTCGCGGCCCTGCCGAAGCTTCAAGACCGCCGCGTCGCCGATGCGTACCTGCTGATGCTGGCCTCTGCGTGCCGTCCGAACGAAGCTGCCTTTGTCGAGGCCGAGGACATCATCCGGATCGGCGAGGAGCGGGTCTGGCGCCTCCCGGAGCACAAGGCGAAGCAGGGGAGGGAGTTCCTCTTCCCGTTGACCGGCCCCATCGGCGAGATCATCAACCGTCGCTATCTGGAGGCCGGGGGCCGCTCTTCTGGGAGTACGTGCCGACGAAGGAATACCCGGAGGAGCTCACCGACGGCAACGAGGAGCTACGGGAGCTGACGGGCATTGCCGACATGCGCCCGCATGACTTTCGGCGCACGTGCCGGACGCATCTGACGTGCCTCGGTGTCCGGATGGAAGTAGCCGAGGCGGTCCTCGCGCATGCCGAGGGCGAGATCCAGGCCACCTACAACGTCTGGAAGTACTGGCCGGAGAGAAAGCAGGCGCTGGCTCTCTGGCATGCCAAGGTCGCCGAGCTGATCGCCCGCGCGCGGAATCATTGGCAGCTTGAGGAGTTTTCCCGGGGGCGCTGAACATCTATCAGCGCCCCCAGATTGCCGAGGAGGGACGGTGGCGTACCGGCGGAGGCGTTGGCAGAGCACGAGCTATGAGGCGCTGAACAGACCTTCTTGGCGGAGACCTAGGACGGGGGACCGTGCGCGGAATCGTTCTCCTCCGAAGAGGAAGCGCGGGCAGAGTCCGCGACGCCCGGCGCGGCAGCAGTGGTCTCAGCAGCCATGCCGGCCGCCCACCCTCGCTTATGGGGAGCGTGGAGAAGGGGTGGAGGTGTTTTTCCGCGTCCCGAGGGCATGACCGAGAAGCGGTGCCGGCTACTCGTGGAACCGCACCGCTACCCCCGAGAGGGCCGCAACCATCCCGCAGCGCCGCCAGCACGTTCCAGAGCAGCTCCCGGTCCTGCGAGCTGAAGCGGGCCGGGAGGAGCGTCCGCCGTCCCCCGCAGCCTCCGAGACCGGCGGCAGGCGAAAATTCACCTCTCCACTAAGTGAGGGCGGGGAGGAGGCGGGAGCGCTCCTCCACTTCCCGAGGCAAGCACCCCAACCCGGAGACTGCGCTATCCTGAGACCGCCGCCTACGTCACCTAGCCGTTACCTTTTCACCTAATACGGAGGCCATAAGATCTGTCACAAGAATAACTTACAACAATCTACCCTCCTCTCCCGGCGAGGGTGGAAGGGAGGGGGCGGGAGAGAGGGGGTTGGGAGAGTGAGGGTCTACCGCCCGCCATCGTTCTTGAACACCTGCCCGCCCTTCATCACGAAGCTCACCTTCTCCATCGCCTTGATGTCGGCGAGCGGATCGCCGGGCACGGCGATCACGTCGGCCTCCTTGCCGCGCTCGAGCGTGCCGATCGTCTTCGACAGGCCGAGCAGGTCGGCCGCCGAAGAGGTGGCGGCGCGGAGCGCGGCGGCGGGCTTCATGCCGAGGCCGACCATCAGCGCGAATTCCTCGGCGTTGGCGCCGTGGGGGCTCACCCCCGAGTCGGTGCCGAAGGCGATCTTCACTCCCATGCGGAGCGCCTTGCGGAACATGTCCGAGCGGACGGCGACCGCCGCCTTGGCCTTGGCTTCGATCTCCGGCGGATAGTGGCGGACGGCCGCCTTACCCACCACGTACTCGCCGGCGAGGAGCGTGGGCACCAGGTACGTGCCGTGGTCTTTCATCATCCGCAGGGCCTCGTCGTCGAGGAACGAGCCGTGCTCGATCGAGTCCACTCCAGCGCGGACGGCCACCTTCGCCCCTTCGGCGCCGTGGGCGTGGGCGGCCACCTTCTTGCGCAACCGGTGGGCCTCCTCGACGATGGCGGTCATCTCCTCCAGGGTGAGCTGCGACGTGTCCACCTCGTCGCCCAGCGACAGCACGCCCCCGGTGGCGCAGATCTTGATCACGTCGGCGCCGTATTTGACCTGGAAGCGCACGGAGTCGCGGAACGCGTCGGCGCCGCTGGCGACGCCATCCTTGATGCCGGGCTCGTCGCCGAAGCGGCCATAGGGAAAGCCGCTCTCGTCGCAGTGGCCGCCGCGGGCGCCGAGGGAGTGGACGGCGGCGAGGATCCGCGGCCCCGGAACCACGCCGGACTCGATCGCATTGCGCAAGCCGACGTCGATGTACTCGCTCGAGCCGACGTCGCGCACGGTGGTGAAGCCGGCCATCAGCGTTTCGCGGGCGTACGCCGTAGCCCGAATGGCCGTCTCGGGAACCGTCCGGCGGAGCCCCTCGATGGTGCCTTGCAGCCAGTTGTCCGTCGACTCGAAGGTGATGTGGGTGTGGGAATCTATCAATCCTGGCAGGAGCGTGGCATCGCCCAGATCGATCACCCGGGCGCCGGCGGGAATCGCGAGGCCGGCGCCCGCCGCCTTGATTTTGTCGCCTTCGACGATCACGACGCCGTTGGCGATGGCGGCGTCGCTGCGGCCGTCGAACAGCCGGGCCGCCTTGAGGACCACGATTTCGGGAGCCGTTCCCTCCTTTTCCTGAGCGGCCAGGAGCACGGGAAGCAGCAGGAAGCCGAGCGCGAAGGTGCAGAATCTCATCGGAAACCCTCCACAGGAAGAACGCGCCGGATGGTATCCGTGTGGTGGTCAGAGGTCCAGGCCCCCCGCCCGAGCCCTCACCCCCGGCCCCTCTCCCGCCCCCTCCCTTCCCCCCTCACCGGGAGAGGGGAGAAAGACCAGAAAACAACAGGGTCGGTTCAAAGATTCGACTTTGCCTTTCCTCTTCTCCCGCCTCTCTTGGGAGAAGACCAGAAAGGGGATCGAGAGGACGGACCCCCAATTCTTTCCTTGCTTTTCTCCCCCTCTCCCGGTGAGGGGGGAAGGGAGGGGGCGGGAGAGGGGCCAGGGGTGAGGGCTCGGGAGGGGGAAGAAAAGGGGCTCGAATAGAACTATCCCAACGGAGCCGGCCGCGAAATCTGGAGCGCCGCCGCCGCGCTCTGCGCCAGTCTTTTGAAGCCCCGCGCCTCGGCGTCTCGCCGTACCTCGTCGAGAGTGGCGCGTCCGGCGAGGGCGTTCGCCGTTCGCAATTGCAGACTGCCCAGGACGAAACGGGCCTCGAGCGCGGCGGCCACGTTGCCGATGCGGGAGGCCTCCGCGACCGCCCAGCTCAGGTGGCCGAGGGCGGCCGCGTGGTCGCCGGCGGCGAAGCCGACGGATGCCATGGCCGTCACCACTTCGATCTGGAGCTCCACGTCTTCGCTCTCCTCGGAGATCGCGTGCGCCTGTTCAACGATCTCCCACGCCCGGGAGGCCCGTCCCTGGGCGAGGAGCGCTTCGGAAAGCCGGCTGAGGGCGCGGGCGCGATGGCCGCTCATTCCCCTCTGGCCATACCAGTCCGCCGCAGCCGAAGCCAGGTTCGACGCCTCCTTGGAGCTTCCCTCCAGCCGCGCCAGGTCGGTCAGCTCGAGGCGGGCCGCCGTCGCCTCGAGGGTCTCGGCGTCCTCGACATGGATCTTCACCGCCTCCTCGAGCTGCCGCCGAGCTGCCGCGAGGTCGCCCCGCTCCAAGCTCCAGCAGCCCAAGTCCCGGAGCGCCATCGCGGCGAGGGTGCGAGACCCGATCTGGCGCGCGAGCGCCAACTGCTCGCGGCTGAGCCGCTCCGCCTCCGCCAGGCCACCGAGCCGGTACTGAAGCTGCGCCAGGAGGCCGAGCACCTCGGCGACGCCGATCTTGTCCTCGCCCCGCCGCTTCATCTCCAGCGCCTGCGTGAGACGCCGCCGCGCTTCCTGAAGTTTCCCCAAGGGGATCAGATCCTCGGCGGAGGTGGCCAGGATGGAGGCGCCACGGACGGGGTCCCCAACCTGGCGCGTCAGCTCGTACGCCTGGTCCTGCAACCGTAAGGCCTCTTTGAGCCCGTCCCGCCGCGCCAGGTCCACTCCCAACTGACGGATGGCCCGGGCCTGGTCGATGCGGTTTCCGGTCTGGCGTGCGATGGCGAGGCTCTGTTCGAACTGCTGCCGTGCACCCGCCAGGTCGCCTCGCGCGGCGAGCACCGCGCCGAGACCGTGGAGGGCTCGCGATCGCAGCACCCGGTCGCCGCTCGCCTCAAACCGGGCCAGCGCCTCCTCCAGCACCTTCTGCGCCCGGGGCATGTCTCCACGATTTCTGTAGAGCAATCCAAGGTTGGCGAGCTGCATCGCCACACCCTGGATGCTGCCGATCCGGCTCAGGGCAGCGAGGGACTCCTGGTACATCTTCTCCGCTTCCGCCAGGTCGCCCTGCTCGTGCAACGCCACTCCGAAACGGGTGAGGAGGACCGCGACGGCGGCCTGGTTGCCTGCCGAGCCGAACAGGTCCCGGGCTTCCTGGTAAAGGGGGATCGCAGCCTGGGGCCGGCCGCTCAGCAGCAGGCCGTCACCCTGCAGCATCAAGGCCTCCGCCAGGACCTGGCTTTCCCCTGACTGGCGTCCCTTGCTTTCGGCGGTCCTGGCGGCACGCATCTGGAGGACGTGATTCGCGAGCCGCTTGGCGATCTGTGCTTCCGCGAGATCGATGCGCGGATCCTTGCCGTCAGGCTCGGGGAGCTTGCGCAGCGCGGCGAGCGTGGCCAGCGCTTCGGTGCCCCGGCCCGCGATCGAGAGGCTGTTGGCCAGCCGCAGGCCGTACTCCGGGTTGTCGGGATAGAACGTCCACAGCGATCGGTAGATCTCGCTCGCCCGGCGCCAGTCGTTCCTCGCCTCGTTGAAGCGCGCTTCGATCGCCAGCCGATCCTCTTTCGGCAGGTTGGCCGCGAGCCGGACCGCCTTTTCCGCTTCGTCCCGGGCCTCGGCGTCGTATCCGAGCCCGATCCAGGCCAGCGAGAGGGCGGAGCGGATCACCGCCGAGTCCGGATCGGCCTCGGCGGCCTGCCGCAGGAGGTCGCGCGCGCCACCCGAGTCGAAGGCCCGCAGCCGATTCAACCCCTCGGAGTAAAAGCGGACCGCCTCCTGGTTCGCCGGCTGCAGCGCCTGCAGGGCCTTCTCTTCCGCGGGCGACAGGGCTTCCCATTGCAAGGCGGTGCGCAGCCGGCGGCCGACCAGGGACACCAGATCGAACAGGTTCTCTTCCGTCCCCACCTGCGCCAGGGAGACGACGGTGTCACCCTCGGGAGCCTTCAGCACCCGCAAGTCGATCCGAATCCGGCCGGCCGCGCCCTCCCCCAGGGCCAGGTAGGACCCGACGACGATCAGATCGGCGCCCAGCCGGTCGTAGATCCGCCGCAGCTTGGCTTCGCTCAGCTCCCCGGCATAGGGAAGCGACAGGGTGTCCCGCAGCCGCGCAATCTCCTCGCCCGAGATCACCCGCGCCTCGGGATTCTCGGACAGCTCGGTAATGAGCATCTCGGAGAGGGCGAGCGACAGCCAACTCTCCCTCTCATCTCCGGAAAGATTCCGCAAGCCGAGCACCGCCACCCTCGGATGCATGCCGGCCGCATCGAGGGAGTCGGCCTCGCCGCCAGCCAAGGCGGAGGCCCAAGACCCTCCTCGGTAAAAGAGGGCGACGCCGATCCCCGCCGCCGCAAGCAAGAACCCCAGGGCCAGGCCGGCGAGCAGGAACCATCTTCGGCCACGCAGGGGCAGGGGCGGGACAGGCGGATCGACAGCCGGCTCCGGCGGTAGGGGCGGCGCGCTCTCGGCCGGAGTGGCCGGGAGCTCGCCGGCGACAGCATCGGCAGGGGCCAGCTCGATCGCGATGGCCGCCGGCGTCGCGCTCACCACCGGGATCTCTCCGCTCGCCTCCCGCGGGATCTCCATCACCTCGGCGACGAAGCTGTAGCCGATGCCGGGAACGGTGACCACGTAGCGGTGGTCGTTGGCGCGCTCCCCCAGCGCCTTGCGCAGGGCGGAGATGTTCTGCGTCAGGTTGGCCTCGGTGACGTAGGTGTCGGGCCAGACCCTCCGGATCAGCGCCTCCTTCTCGACCACCTCACCCCGGTATTCGAGAAGGACCAGAAGGATGGAGAAGGACTTCGGAGTGAGCCCCACCTGCTCGCCAGCCCGCAGGAGACGACGGCGGACGGGATCGACTCGAAAGGCGTCGAACTCGTAGAGGACCTTCTCGGCCCGGACTGTCAACGGACTCGTAGCCATAAATCGGGTCGAGCCTGTCGGCGCACTCCTTCCAGGAAGCTCTCGCGAGACGCCGTCCTCAAGGGCTGTAGGGACTGCGTGGAGGGGATTGTACTCCAGACACGTATCCGCCGCCCTCCAGCCCCTCTGAGTTTTTTTGAGGAAGCTTGAGCAAATCTCTGAGGACTCTTGATCGCCCCTTCCTTAGACTCTCCGTATCGCAGCAAACCCGAGGGGAGAGGGCGCGAGCACCGGAGGGGTCCTTTGGAGTCCTGATGTGGGGAGGAAAGAGAGTTCTGTTTTGATCCTTTGACATCCTTTGCAGGCGTTTGGTTAGCGAGACCCGGAGGATCCTCCGGGCCTTTTTTTTGGACCCGCCGATAGTGGTTCAGTTTGCCTGCAGACTGCGTACGGTCCTGCCCTCCGAAGCCTCACCCCCCGGCCCCCTCTCCGTAACCGGAGAGGGGGAGAACAACAAAGAAGAGACCAGATGTGTCGCCTCCCCCTCTCCCGTCAGGGAGAGGGGGCCGGGGGGTGAGGCTTCGGAGGGCAGGACCCGGGCAGTCCACGAGCAAACTGGACCCTTGACGACCCGCTACTGCTGGTATAACTCGCCGCTGAGGCGAGCGAATGCGCGTAGGCGTTCTCTCCGACACACACAATCTTCTTCGGCCCCAGGTGGTGCGGACGCTCGCGGGATGCGAACGCATTCTGCACGCGGGCGACGTGGGAGACCTCGCGATCCTCGAACAGCTCCGGCAGCTCGCGCCGGTCGAGGCGGTGCGCGGCAACACCGACTCCGGTGCCACGGCAGCCGCATTACCCGAGTCGCTGGCGGGTGATCTCGGCGGCCTTGCCTTCCGGATGGTGCACCAGCGCGAGGCGGCCGATCCCGCCTGGCTGCCGCGCCTGCGGCTGCTGGTCTACGGCCACACGCACCGGCCCGAGCTCGCCTGGCACGGCTCGTGCCTGCTGCTCAACCCCGGAGCCTGCGGGCCCCGGCGCTTCCATCTGCCCCTGACCCTCGCTATCCTCACCGTCGCCGGCGACCGCATCGTGCCGGAGATCCTGGCGGTGGACTGAAAGCATGGGATAGACCAAGCATGGGATAGACCAAGCATGGGATAGACCGGGCCGGGATCGACCGCTTTTCGCTTTCGAAGGAGAGAGACCGACATGCGACACCCACGCCGCGTCGTCTTGCTGGGCCTTCTCGCCGCGCTTGCCGGCGCTCCTTTCGTCTCGGCTTCCGGCTTCGGCCTCTTTCAGCACGGTGGCCGCGCCATGGGGCAGGTGGGAGCCTTCACCGCCCGCGCTCCGGAGCCCTCGGCCGTGACCTACAACCCGGCCGGCATCACGCGGCTGGAGGGTTTCCAGCTCCAGGCCGGCCTCGACTTCAACAACGCCCAGGACAAGTACACCAGCGCCACCGGAACGTTCTCGGCCAATCACGTCATCCAATTCCCGGCCGCGCTCTACGCCACCTGGAAACAGGCCAGCGGCCCTTTCGCCCTCGGCATCGGCCTCGACGCTCCCTTCTATTACAACGCCGACTGGCGGCCGGTGTTCTTTCCCGGCCGCTTCCTCACCCGCCGCTTCGAGCTGCGGGTCTACGAAGTACACCCGGTGCTGGCCTACGACCTGGGTGAGGGCTGGAGCGTGGCAGGCGGCGCCCGCTACCTCATCGGCAGCCTGGAGCAGGAAGACAACGCCCGCCTGCCGATCTCGCCGCTTCCTACCGGCACCAACCCGCCGTTCCTCATCGAGGTGGAACGGAACGCCGCCGCCGACGTCGACGCGCTCGCCTGGGACCTGGCCGTTCAATACGCCGCGCCTTCATGGGGCTGGGGAGCCGTCTATCGCAGCCCCGCGCGCCTCAAAGGCAACGGCGACGTGGAGTACGCGGCGCGCGACGTGCCCTCGGGCGTCCCCGGCCTCGACGCCGCGATCCAGGCACGCCTGGTGAACGGCAGCACCCGCCAATCCTTCGAGATTCCGCGGGAGATCCGCGCCGGCATCTGGTACGCGCCCTACCCCGAGCTGCGGCTCGAGCTCGACGCCAGCTTCCAGAGTTGGTCGAGCCTGGAGGCGACCGACGTCAACTACGCTCCCGACGTTTTCGGCGACGGCCCCACCGTGACCACCCGCCGCGACTGGGACGACACGACCAGCCTGCGGCTCGGCCTCGAAGGCGACATCACCGATACCGTCATGCTCTACGGCGGCATCGCCTCCGAGCCTTCACCCGTGCCGGGCAACACCCTGGAGCCCGGTTTCTCGCGCGGCGACGCCCTGGTCTACGCCATCGGCTTCAGCTACAGCTTCCCCCAGATCTCGTTCGACCTGGGGTACTCCTTCCACGATCACGACGACCTCGGCGCCAGCAACCAGGAGCAGCTCAACCCCGGCCGCAGCGGCACCTACGCGGCGAGCGACCAGGTGTGGGGATTCGCTGTGCGGTGGAGGTTGTAACCCGTAGTAGAACCTCGTCGCCGGAGATAGAGGTTGAGCGTGGCCCGCCTGGGGTTGTGTGCTACGCTCCCGATTGTTCGCTCCCCGACCCTCAGAGATGGCAATACCGCTCCACGAGCCAACCAAGGTCCTTATCGACCTCTTGGTCTTCGATCTGAAGAACCCACGCTTCACGCCCAGTCATGACGTGGAGAAGAGTTCCGACGTGGAGATCATCCTCGCACTCTATAGAGTTGCTGATCTAGGCGAGCTCGTTCAGTCCATCGCGACGAGTGGGTATGTGGATATTGAGCCCTTAGTAGTCCTCGGGGAAGATGGGAAGGACGACAAGCTGATCGTCCTCGAGGGCAACCGCCGCTTGGCGGCCCTCAAACTCCTTACTGACCCGGATCTCGCCCGTGAGGCATCCCGAGAAGCAAGAGTGGAGCTTCCAGCGGTGAGCCCGGGTGTCCAGGATACCTTTCGGGAGGTCACCGTTTACCGGGTGAAAGATCGAGAGGAGGCTCGGGACTTCATCGGCTTCAAGCATATCAATGGCCCACATCGGTGGGACTCGCTCGCCAAAGCGCGCTTCGCCGCAGATTGGCTCGAACGGGAGAGGGACCAAGGGGTCACGCTACGTGACATCGCCCGCCGAATGGGCGACCGTCATGACACGATCAAGCGCATGGTGGCCGGCCTCTACGTGTTGCGTCAGGCCGAGGACCGCGAGCTCTTCAGCTTCGACGATATCTACCCGGGCCGCCCCTTCGCCTTTTCCCACCTGTACACTGCACTTACGCGGCCTGGGTATCGCCAGTTCCTCGGACTTCCGGACGAGTGGCGTCAGACCGAGCCGGCTCGCGACCCAGTACCCGAGGATTTTCTGCCACACCTCAAGCAGCTCCTGCTATGGCTGTATGGGTCGAAGCAGGACGACATACGACCCGTAGTCGTCTCCCAGAATCCCAACGTGCGCCAGCTTGGCGAGGTTCTCGCCAATCCGAAAGCGCGCACCATCATGCTGAGGCAGAATGACCTCCGTGCAGCGTATACTGAAATCGAGACTCAGGGCCTACAGTTCGAGAAGAATCTGGTGGACGCTCATTCCAATCTCGAGAAAGCGCTTAGCAAAGTGGACGCGTTCGATGGCGAGGACGAGACTCTGATCCAAATCGCCCGTGAAACCGATGCCAAGGCAGGGGTTCTCGTCAGTGTGATGGAAGCCAGGAGCAGACAAGAGCCGGCTCGTAGAGAATGACCGGCGCACCATTCCTCTCGATCCCTGAGTTTGATGCGGACCCCAGGCTCCAGGCGGACTGGCTGGAGTTGGCAGCGTTCCTCTCGACGTCTGGAAGGATTCTGGTCACCGAACTTGTCAACCAGCAGGATCTGGACCAGGATCAAGAGCCCGAGGACTTCGGCGACCTGGATGAGCTATTGGAGGACATTGCCAGCAAGGTGACCGCCGAGGTGGATCGGCGCCGCCACGACCTAGGCGACGCCTATCCCTTCGAACTCAGCGAAGACGGAGAGGTCCTCTTCCTGATCGAGGATTGGAACGTCGGCCAGATCATCTATCTCTTCTGCCTGATCTTGTCCCACTCACCGAAGAGCATCCTCGTTCCTAAAGACTACGCGCCGGACGACCATCAACTCCGAGAAGCTAGGGACCTCTTTCAAGTCTGCTCGACCCTGGCCGCGGCAGGCCATACCGGCGGTCCGGCCTTTTCCATCGGCTGGCCACGAATCGACGGCACGGAGTTTCTTGCCAAACTTCATGAGATCTGGAAGGTTTATGGCGACGGTATTCCCCAAGACGAGCCTCCTCCGGGAGTTCCCCCGCAGCACAAAGATGAGGGAATCGACGTCATCTCTTATTGGCCCGAGAGGAACGGCAGGCCGGGCCACGGATATCTGCTTGGGCAGATCGCTTCTGGAAACGACTGGCAGACGAAAAGCATCCGGCCTGCGTTGGAAGCCTTCAAGCTGTGGTTCAAACTGCAACCTGCCGCACCTCCGCATCCCGCCATCTTTATTCCGTTCTTCGTGGATGACGAAAAGATGGCCCGGTATACTCTAAGCCATGGCTACGTGGCCCATCGTCTGCGGCTTCCTCGGCATGCTGGGAGGGCACCGGATCTCGCCGCCAGCGGAATCGCACCGATCGAACGTCTCGATCAGATTGAACGGGTGTACGCTTGGCTCGATCGTCATCGGCAGAACGTCTTGGGGAGTATGGAGTCGTGAGACATCGCTTCCACGCCATCTGTCCTTACTTCGCGATGTTCCCAGAGCAGTTCGTCCGAAAGTACCTGGTCTGGTCCCAACCTGGCGACTGGATTTTCGACCCGTTCAGCGGTCGTGGGACGACGGTTTTCGAGAGCTTGCTCAACAACCGTCAAGCGGCCGGATGCGATACCAACCCGGTAGCTTTCTGTGTTTCCCGGGCGAAGAGCTTCGCCCCCTTCCAGGGAAAACGCTCTATCTCGGCTCGATCAGCTTCATACCGGCTATGCTCCCCGGGAAGTACTCGAGCCCTCGGAATTCTTCCGGCTCTGCTTTCATCCCAAGACGTTGGGACAGTTGCTTTACCTGCGGCGTTCTCTGCTCTGGCATGACAACGCCGTGGACTGCTTCCTCGCGGCCTTAGCTCTCGGCTGCCTTCACGGGGAGAGCCATCGCAGCAAACGCTACTTCAGCAATCGGATGCCACGCACCATCAGCACCAAACCGGACTACTCAGTCCGCTGGTGGCACCGGCACTCCTGTGAGCCTCCTGAGAGAGACGTCTTCTCAATCCTCAAGCAAGAAATTGACTATCGCTTCCTCACGCCTCTCCCAGAAGGAAAGGGCGAGGTCTTGCAAGGAGACGCACGAGCCGCCTCGCAGCTCTTCCCCGGCTTGGCAGGGCAGGTGAAACTGGTAATCACGTCTCCCCCGTATCTGGATACGACCCACTTTGCCGAAGACCAGTGGCTCCGCCTCTGGTTTCTCGGCGGTGAGGATCGACCTAAGAGAGTCCGTGCTGGCGACGATCGGCATACCAGCGTTACCAATTACTGGAAGTTCCTGCGGGAGGCATGGGCCGGAATCCGAGGCCTGCTAAGGCCGGATGCACGCCTGATTATCCGCATCGGAGGGGCGAAGCTCAGCTTGGAGGAGATCGCCGAGGGTCTTCTCAACTCTCTCCAGGAAGGGCTGGGCCATAGCCTTTCGGTACTCGAACAAAAGAAGTCGAAAATCTCCGGCGGGCAGGTCCGGTCCTTTCAGGCGAAGGTGAAGGGGCCCCGGTTCGAGTACGACTTCCACTACTGCCTGGGTTTAGCCCGCCCTCTCCCGTCCGAGTAGGGCCTCTTCCTGTGCGAAGCCGTCGCCGAGCCCCGAGACGAGGCGCAGAGAGGTTGCCATGGTTTGCGCGGAGAGAGGCGGGGGCTACGCCGGGCTCAAAGCCGGCTTCTCCGCCGTCATCCGCGCGAACATCCCCGGCGTGTAGGCCGTGATCCTGCCGGTGAAGGCGGAAGCCGCCACGGTGAGCGGCGAGGCGAGCCAGAGCTTGCCGGGACCGGAGCGTCCCTTGTAGTTGCGGTTGATGGCGCTGACGGTGACCTCGTCCACGGTCTCCGAGACGCCCGGACCGCAGCCGATGCAGGCGCCGCAGCCGGGGTGGATGAGCTGCACGCCGGCGCGCTCGAAGGTGTCGGCGAGACCGTTGTCGCGCACGAACTTCTCCACCGCCTGCGAGCCGCACTGGATCATGAAGCGGACGCCGGGGGCCACCTCGAGACCGGCGTCCACGGCCTCCTTGACCACCTGGTGGTAGAAGATCAGGTCGTCGATCTTGCCCGCCGTGCAGCTACCGCCGTAGGCGATGTCGATGGGCACGTCGCCGATCTCGTCGATCCAGGCGCCGTTCGTGGGATCGGAGGGGATGCCGTGGTCGGGATCGCCCGGGTGGGCCACCATCGGCCGCAGCGTGGAGAGATCGATGGTATGGACGCCGCCCGCGTACTCGGCGTCCGGGTCAGGCGCCACCGCCCGCGCCCTCAACCGCTCGACGTCGACCCCCGGCCGCCATTCGGCGAGCCAGCGCCAGGTCTCGTCGTCGGCCATCGACGATGGCCGTCTTCGCCGAGCACTCGGTGGCCATGTTGGTGAGGGTGGCCCGCTCGTCCATCGACAGGGTCGCCACCCCCGGACCGGTGAACTCCATCACCCGGTCGAGGGTGAGCTGCGGCCGGGCGTGGTTGAGGAGGATGTAGAGCATCACGTCCTTGGCCGTGACGCCCGGCTGGAGCTTGCCGATCAGCTCGAAGCGGATCGACTCGGGGACCTCCACCTGGGTGAATCCCTGATGGATCAGGTCGGCGTACTCGGTGGCTCCCACGCCCCAGGCCAGGGCGTTGTTGACGCCGCCCATGCAGGTGTGGCTGTCGGTGGCCTGGATGAAATCGCCGGGATCGATGAGATGCTCGCGGGCCACCTCGTGGCAGATGCCGGGCGAGATGCGGTCCTTGGCCGAGAAGTCGCGCACGCCGGTGTGGCGCTGGAACTCCCGCTGCAGCTCGCGCAGCGTCTCGATCTTGTCGACGAAGGCGCGCATCTTCGGCACCTCGTCGGCGTAGATCAGGTGGTCCTCGAAGACGGCGAACTTGCCGGGGTTCTTGATCTCGTAGTCCGCCCCGTACTCCTGCTCGAGGAAGTAGTGCACCTGCGCCGTCGTGAACTCGTGCGTGTAGCCGCCGTCCACCGCGACGACCACGGCGTCGCCCGGCTTGACGTAGTGCGGGCCCTCTCCCAGCAGGTGGCGCGCGAGGATCTTTTCCGCCATGGTCATCGGCCGCGGGCCGGTGTCCGGCTTCGGCAGCTCGATCTCGCCGGCCGCGAGGGCCTTGGAGAAGGGAAAGAGACCGCCATGGCGGATGACGAGCTGGGTGATCGGATCCCAGCCCGCGCAGAACTCGTCGAGCGGGATCCCCTCGCCGCGCCTGGAGCCGCTTCAGCACCCCGTGATCGCCCATCAGCACGCCCTGGCTGATGTTGTTGCGGGCGTGGATGGGAGCGAAGGAGGCGGCGACGGCGATGCGGATGCCCGACCACTTCTCCGCCTGCACGGCCGTCTCGCGCGAGCTGCCCACGCCCTTGCGGTAACCGGAGACGATGACCTCGAAGTTGCCGTCGATCAGCGCGTCGCGCTCGAACAGCCGCTTGCCGTCGACGATCAGCCCGGCGTAGGCGTCGCGGGCGATGTCCTCCGGCCGGTGGCTGAAACAGACCCAGGCCGGGGTCATGGCGTCGGTGTTGATGTCGTCGAGCAGATCCTCGACCGTGAGATCCTCCATCCGCAGGTCCAGCTCTCCCCGCAACTGGCGGCGGATCAGGTCCGGGTCCTTGGTGAGGAACAGGACCCGTTTGCCTGGGGTCAACCGGATGGTTTCGGGCGGTTTCATCGGGTCTCCTGGGATCGAGGGGTGGATGGACACGGCTCCTCCGGTGACGGCGAGGTGACGGTCTTCAGACATTGTAACGCCGCGACCCCCAGGGTAGTATTTCGCCGCAGGTGCCGACCAGGCCATGGTATGATTCCACCATGCAACCCGCCACCGCCAAATCGGTCGCAACGACCAGGAAGACCAAGAAGCATATTGCTCCGCCGGCCAGTCTGGAGGAGATCAGCAGGGGTCTTGGGGTCACGCGTAAACAGAAGGCCATCGTAAGGAAGGTTCTCACCGAGTTAGGCTATATCGGGAAGAAGTCCACGCGGGCGGAGATCGCATCCAGACACGCGGCGAAGCCCCACAAGGGCTGACCAGCGCAACCGACTCCGTGGCCCTCCCGTCTACCGAAGTCATCGGGAAGAACGTCTTCCTGAACGTCCCCTTCGATCGAAGCTATCAGCCGCTGTTCCTCGCTCTCATCGCGGGGTTGACTGCTCTTGGGCGCGAACCTCATTGTGTCCTGGAGGTCCCCAGTGCCGGTCAAAGCAGGTTGGACCGGATCTACGGACTCCTGGCGAGTTGTGAGAGCTCGGTTCACGATCTGAGCCGGGTCGGCCTTTCCGGACGACTGAGGCTGCCCAGGTTCAACATGCCTTTCGAGCTAGGAATGGCCTTCGCTCTTGCCCGTCACGGATCTCACAAGCTCTTCGTCCTGGAGCGGCAGTCGTACCGGCTCCAGGCGAGCCTTAGCGATTTGAACGGCCTCGATCCTCACGTGCACGGAGGCACCCAGTCAGGAGTCTTGCGCTGCGTTCTCGACTGCTTCGGCACGCCCTCCGGTGCTCCCCCCTTCGCGCTACTGAAAATCTTGGCTGGCCGGTTGAACCGGGCGGTCGCGAAGCTCCAGCGCGAGCAGGGATTTGAGACGCCGTTTCATCCATACATGTTTCTGGAGATCGTCCAGGCCGCCGGCGAGCTCGCTCACGCGGAAGGCCTCATAACATTGGGGCCGCAAAGCTCAGACCAGAGGCCATGATATGTATCCGGGCATGGCGGACGCCCCCTCCGGCAATCTCTACGAAACCGTCATCGGCCAATCGCTCGCCGGCGAATCCCCCAGCCTGCCGCCTCCCCGCGTCTCGGCGGCGGTGGTGCTCTGGCGATGGCGGGAGGGAGCCGGGCCGGACGACGTCGACGTCTTCTGGGTCAAGCGCGCGGAGAGCCTGCCGTTCATGGGTGGCTGGCACGCGTTTCCGGGCGGCGGGCTGAGCCGGTCCGACGCGCAGCTTCCCGTCTCGGGCGAGCCGCAGACGGGCGCCGAGGCACCGCCGGCCGCCGGCCTGCCGGAGTCGTTGCGCGATCTCGACGAGCCGAGCGCGGATTTGCTCCCCGGCCTCACCGCCTGCGCCCTGCGCGAGCTGTTCGAGGAGACCGGCATCCTGCTTTCCATCCCCATGGTCGATCCCGAAGAGCTCCCCGAGGCCCGTAGGTCGCTGCTCGCGGGCGAGCGTTCCTTCGCCGACATCCTTCATGGTTTCGGCGTGCGGCTCGACGCCTCGCCGCTCGTCTACGCCGGCCGCTGGGTGACGCCGCCGTTCGCGCCGGTCCGCTTCGACAACCGCTTCTTCCTGCTCGAGTGGCCGCCGGACGCGCCGGCCCAGCCGTCGATCCATCCCGGCGAGTGCGAATCCGGCTCGTGGATCGGCCCCGCCGAGGCCTGGGAAGCCTGGCGGCGCGGCGACGTGCTGGCCGCTCCGCCCATCCTCCACATCCTGGAGGTGCTGAGCCAGGACGGACCGATCAAGGGGCTCGACCGGCTGCGCGATCCTGCCGAGAGCAACCTCGGTCCCCTGCGCCGCGTCGAGATGCGTCCCGGAGTGACGATGTTCCCGCTGCTCACCCATACCCTGCCGCCGGCCGCGACGACCAACGCCTATCTGCTGGGCACGAGCGAATGCGTGTTGGTGGATCCGGGTGCCTCCTCCGAGCGGGAGCTGGACCGTCTCGAGCAGGCGCTCGCCGCCGCCCGCGAGCGGCTCGGCCGGCGCGTCTCCGCCATCTGGCTCACCCACCATCACCCGGACCACGTGGGCGGCGTCGAACGCCTGCGGCTCTCCCTCGGTGTGCCCGTCCTCGCCCATCCGCTGACCGCCGAGCGCCTGGCCTCCCGGGGGATTCAAATCGACGGCGAGCTCAGAGACGGCGACCGCATCGTGCTCGGCGGCGATTACCCCGTCCTCCTCATCCACACGCCGGGCCATGCCCGCGGGCACCTCTGCTTTCTGGCGGAGGACCAGCGCTCGCTGCTCTGCGGCGACATGGTGTCGGGGATCAGCATGATCATCGTCGATCCACCCGAGGGGGACATGGACGCCTACCTCGCTTCTCTGGAAAAGCTCGCCGCTCTTAGTCCCAACACCCTGTTCCCCGGCCACGGCCCGGCGATCAAGAATGGCGAGGCCAAGCTGCGCGAGTACATCCGCCACCGCCTGTGGCGCGAGAAGCGGATCCTGGACGCCTGGAACGCCGGCCTCCGCCGCCCCGCGCACATGCTCGCGACCGTCTATGACGACGTGCCGCAGCAGGCCTGGCCGCTCGCCGAACGGCAGATCCTGGCGCATCTGGAACGGCTGCGGCGGCTGGGACGGATCGCCGCCGCCTGAAACAGGAGGACGCCTTCACCTCTCCGACTTCGACGGCAGCTTGAAGCCGATGTAGGTGCCCGAGCTGATGCCCATCAGCGCCAGCAGCGTGGCGTTGAACTCCGGCATCGCCAACTCCCACGAAACGGTCATCAGGAAGACGCCGCCCAAGACCAACGACCAGGCGACGATCTGGAAGCGGTCGAGGCTGACACCGCCGCGGTCGTCGGTGACGAGGTCGTTCCAGAATCCCTTGGAAGGGACGATGGCCGTCACTCCCGCGCGCTCCGTGACGAGCCTGGCACGCATCTCCTCGAGATCGGCGCGCGTCTTCTCCAGGGCTGACTGGAGAGCGGCCGCGGTCGCGGACGACACCGCGGCCGGATCGGCCGCGCGCCGCGCCGCGTCGTCGATATCGACGGCGATCCGCCGCAGCGCCTCGTCCAGAGAGGCGATCTCGTCGTCGAGCAGCTTCCGGCGCTCTCCCAGAGCACCGCCGCGCGAGCCGATGGCGACCGCGGCGATAGCGGTCACGGCGCTGATACCCAACAGCGCGAGGAGCGACGGCGGAATGGTGTCGCGGTCTCCCGTCACCAACCAGATGAAGTTGTAGCCGATGAGAATCAGGAAGAACCACCAGGCCATCTGCGCACGCCCGAGACTGTACGGCCGCCGAACGCCGCCGATCGCCGGACCGTCGCGCAGCAAGTCGCTCTTGCGGGCATATTGGAACAGCGCGACGGCGATGGCGGCGAGGACCGCCAGCCAGGCCCACGTCGACCAGTCGGTGTACATCTTGTAGAACACGAGCGTCAGGTTGGCGCCCTTGACCCGCGGCAGCGGACGGTCGCCGTGGATGCCCGCGCTCACGCGCATCGTGGTCTCCGGGTCGAAGAGAGGGTTGGAGAGCAGCGGCTTCCACAACGACCGGTTGTCCTCGGTACGGTCGAGCACGAAAGTGACGATGCCGTCGTCGAGGTCGATGCCGGCCGGCAGATTGCCGGAGTCGAGCCCCTCGATGAAGAGCGTGATGGGCTGCTGCGCCGCCTCCGCGGCCGCAACCAGCTCGTCGAGATGGCAGACCGCTATGACGACCCAATCGAGAATGTAGACGCTGCGCGGATCCGCGTGCGCTCCCGTCACGCCCGCAACCGCGGGAGTCGAACCGCACGGCGCGACGCTCAGGTTACGGCGCGCCGCCGTCAGTTGATCGGAGTCGGTCCGGTCCGAGCAGCCGCCCACCGCCAGCGCGGCGACGACGCCGACCAGGAGCACCCCTTCGCGCAAAGCCCGAGAGCGCATGTAACTGGATCCGAATAGGCTGTGACCCGCAGACGGTATCACCGCTGGCCGCGGCGGACAAGCCGTGCTCCATCCGGCGGAGTTGGACCCGGGCCGCGTAGGTCCCTATACTGGCTTTGTGGCCTTCCGTGATCGCTTGTTGGCGACGATCCGCGCAGCCCGCCCGGTCTTGGAAGCCGAGGGAGTCCTGGTCGTCGGCTCCGAGGTTCCGAATTTGCTCGAGCCGGGCGCCGCCGCGACGCTGGTTGTGTCCCAGGACCTGGACATCGGGGTACCCGTTGACCGGCATGCGGCAGTGAAGCGGCAACTCGGCGAGCTCCGCGAGTTTGAACCCTCCGCCGAGGAACCCTCCGTGTGGACGCCCCGCTCGCCCGAAATGCTGGAGCTGAACTTCGTCGGCATGGACTCCGCACAGGACCCGACCGAAGCCTACCTTCTGGAAGATGAGACGCTTCCCCTGCTGGTGTTTGGCGCGCTGTCGCTCGTGTCTCCCGGAGCCGAGATCGAGCTCGAAGGCACGCGCGTGCCCCTGCCGCGCCCCGCCGGCCTGCTCCTCGAGAAACTGATCACCGACCGCACGGGTGAGAAAGGGGACCGCGACCTGCTAGTCGCTCTGGGCCTGCTCGCGATCGCGGTCCCCGGTGACCTCGAAGAGCTCGCCGGGAAGTACCGGAGCCTGCGGCCTGAGCTGCGCCATACGGCCCGTTCCAACCTGACGATCCTCTCCCTACTCGGGCCCAGGGAAGGCATGCCGGATCCGCGTCTACGGCGCGCAGAGGTGGCGGCCCTGCTCCGCCTCCTCGAAACAGGCGACCCCGATCTCTCATGAACATCTCGCTCGAGCAGAGACTCAGGCAAATGCGATCCCGGGTGCTGGTGCGTTCCTGGGAATACAGGCAGCGCCGCCATGCGCGGGGAGTGTGGTTCAACCTCCGGCGCCTGCTGACCGACGCGAGCGAGGCCTATGTCGTGACACGGGAAGACGCCGCCGAGCTGTTGGCGGAAGGTTACAAGGCCGAGCCCGTGGGTCAGGAGGTCGAACCGCCCAAGCTCATCGTCTTCGCACCGGCGGCGCGCGTGGCGCGGCTCGCTTCCGCCCGTCCCCTGACCGTGCGGCTGAGCGCCGAGCTGCTGGCGGCCAAGTGCCTCGCGCTCGTCCCCTTCGGCATCCCTCCCTCCATGTCCGACTCCTGCCCTCCAAGCACGACAACCCTGTGACCGCGGTCACGTTCGCGTTGACCGTATTCAACGAACCTCACGCAGATGGTCCAGGCCGAGGACGGCCGTAGCGGGCTCGTGCCGGCGGGAGTCCGCACGGAGCAGCACCGATGTGATCAGGAACAGCAGGCTCAAGGCGATCCTGGCGCCGCTCATCAGGCCGACGGTATCACCGCGGGTCGAGCTGAGCGCCCCGGTGCCGCATCACGAGCCGATCGCGCAACCCTGGCGGAGAGACGGCGTTATATATACCCGAGGCTCGGCCGTCCTGGGCCTCGATATTCGCAAGGAGCCCCATCGTGAGCCAACCGCTCTGCAGCCGCCTCGTCGTCGCCGCTCTCGCCCTGACGGCCGCCGTCCCTTCGCCGGCGGCCCCCCCGGCGCCGCCGGCCGTCAATGCGCAGGACCGCGCTGCCATCATCGACGACATCGCGGCCGCGCTGCGCGAGACGTACGTCTTTCCCGAGACCGCCAAGCGGATGGAGGAGCACGTGCGGCAACAGCTCGCGAGCGGCGCCTACGACCGCCTCGGGACGCTGGACGTCTTCGCGCAGAAGCTGACCGAGGACCTGCGGTCGGTCAGCCACGACCTGCACCTGGGCGTGTCATGGAACCCCGAGCCACCCGACATGGAAACGGCAGGGCCGACGCCCGAGGAACGACAAGCGCGCATGGCGACGGCGCTGCGACGCGACAACTATTGCTTCCGCAAGATCGAGCGGCTGTCCGGCAACGTCGGCTATCTCAAGCTCGACTGCTTCGCGCCGGCCGAGCTCGGCGGTAGCGCCGCGGTGGCGGCTATGGGTTTCCTGGCCGGCAGCGACGCGCTCATCTTCGACCTGCGCGACAACGGCGGCGGCAGCCCGACCATGATTCAGCTCATCACCAGCTATCTGCAGGCCGGCGAGCCAACTCACCTCAATAGCTTCTACATCCGCAAGGGTGACAAGACGGAGCAGTTCTGGACGCAGGCATGGGTGCCCGGCACGCGCATGCCCGACGTACCGGTCTTCGTCCTCACCAGCGGCCGCACCTTTTCGGCCGCCGAGGAGTTCACCTACAACCTGAAGAACCTCAAGCGCGCCACCATCGTCGGCGAGACCACCGGCGGCGGCGCCCATCCGGTCGACCTGCACAGGGTCAAGGGCTACCCCGTGGCCGTGAGCCTGCCGTTCGGTCGGGCCATCAACCCGATCAGCGGCACCAATTGGGAGGGCACCGGCGTCGAGCCGGATGTCAAGGTATCGGCGGCGGAAGCTCTTACGGTGGCGCACGCACGCGCCCTCGCCGCCGTCGCGGAGAAGGCCGGCGATCCCGGGTACAAAGCCGAGTTGGAGTTCGTGCGCGGCGTGCTGGAGGACCGGCGCAATCCCGTCGATCTGCCCGCCGCCGACCTGCAGGCCTTCGCCGGCACCTACGGCCCGCGCGCGATCACCGTGGAAGGCGGCGCGCTCTGGTATCAGCGGGGCAGTGGACGCAAGATGCAGCTCCTGCCCGTGGGCCAGGACCTCTTCCTGGTGGGCGATCTCGACGACTTCCGCCTCCGCTTCGAGCGGGACGCCGGCGGGCGCGTCGTGCGCCTGGTCGGCCTCTATCCCGACAACAGCGAGGAACCGCACTCCCGCGGCGGCGAGTGAAAGAGAGTCACCAGCGGCCTACCACGCCATCCTGCGAAGGCCAACAACATTATCGAAGTGGTCGTCGCGGCTCACGACCGGCTGCTGGTGCTGGCGCGCCAAGGCGGCGGCGACTTTGACGGAGCCCTGCGGGTGCGGGCCGCCCTCCGCGTGGATGCGCAACGGAGCCGTTGCTCCGTCCACCGCCTCGGGAACACGGAGCACGGCCTCCGGAACACCGTCCTCCGGACCCGGAACATCGTGTTCCGAGTCGGGAGCGCCGTGTTCTGGGCCCGGAAGACATCGTTCTGGGTGCAGAACACCGTGTCTTGGGCCCGGAACAACGTGTTCGGGGTCGGGAGCGCCGTGTTCCGGACCCGGGAGACGTCGTTCTGGGTCCGGAACAACGTGTTTTGCCTCCGGAACACCGTGCTCCCGACCGGGAGCGCCGTGTTCGGGGTCGGGAGCGCCGTGTTCCGGACCCGGGAGACGTCGTTCTGGGTCCGGAACAACGTGTCTTGGGCCCGGAACAACGTGTTTTGCCTCCGGAACACCGTGCTCCCGACCAGGAGCGCCGTGTTCTGGGTCGGCAGCGCTGTGTTCCGGACCCGGGAGACGTCGTTCTGGGCCCGGAACAACGTGTTTTGGGCCCGGAATACGTTGCTCCGGCGCCGTTCGCTAGCGCAACGCTGCCAGAATGGCGCCGCACCGCTCGAGCGCCATTGGACCGGCCGCCGCCAGCAGGTACGCCAGGGATTGCGGCGACCGTACCAGGCCCACGGACGATCAAGGCGTCGAGCAGCCCCTCGCTGTCGAACAGCTCGAAGTGACCCACGATTCCGCCGTCGTCGAGCACCACGCCGTAGCCCTCGGCGTTCAGTCTCCGCCTGCACCCTCGACGAAGCAGCCTTGTGTTGCTCGCCGTTGAGTGAGGATGCGGCTGCCTACTGGCTGGCGGCGTAGGGGACGAGCCGCTCGAGAAGACGCTCGAGGAATCCGTGGAAAACAGCGCTTCACCATGCTCCTGGTCACCGTGTTCGCGGGCCTGGCGCTGCTCCTCGCGCTCGTCGGTGTGTACGGGATCCTGAGCTACACGGTGGCGCAGCGCAAGGCCGAGATGGGAATCCGGATGGCGATGGGAGCGGCGCCGGGCAACGTCGTCCGGCTGATCGTCGTCCAGGGAACCCGCCTGGCGCTCTGGGGGCTCGCCCTCGGTCTGCTCGGAGCCCTGGCGATGACGCGATTCCTGCAGGCTCTCCTGTTCGGGGTGGGAACGGCCGATCCCGTCACCTTTGTAGTGGTGCTCGCCCTCGTCTTCGCGGCGGCCCTGCTGGCGAGCTGGCTGCCCGCGCGCCGCGCCACCCGGAACGACCCCATGGTCATCCTGCGGGCGAATTAGGGGCTTCCGCCGCAAGCCGCTTCGCATTAGGATCTCCGCTCCGGAGGCTGTCGATTCCCGCGGTTTCGGCACGGGAGGTGCATGGAATCGAAGAGATCAGCGGAGGCGGGTCGAAATAGTGGAATCCGCGCTCCCGTTACGACGGTAAGGCGATCCTCGCTGGACGGCAATCCAAGCCGAGCGATCCCCTCGTAGTGAGTGTCAACCAGGCATTGGATCGATGCCAGAAGAGCCGAGGAAAGACTATGAACTCGCGAAACGCACGCGTTCTCACCTTCGCCCTTGCCGTCGTCGCGCTGCTGTGTGCTCCTCTTCTGCCGGCGTGGGCCCAGACCCCGCCGCAGGAGCCGCAGACCCAGACGCCCCCTCCGGAGCAGACGCCGCCGCAACAGACCGCGCCGCCGCAACAGACCACGCCCCCGGAGCAGACCGTCCAGCCGGAGCCGCCGCAGGCCGCGGCTCCCGCACCGGCCGGTCCACCGGCCGGGCCAAAGATCGTGAAGCCGGAGGAGATCGGCATCTCCTTTTCGGCGCCGGCAGGCTGGCAGGAGGGTGACCCGACCAAGTTCACGCTGCCGGGCGACATCTGCTGTGCCTGGTCACCGGACAACGTCGCCTCGATCGTGGCTTTCGTGCAGCGGCCGGGCAAGCCTCTGAATCCGAAGGTGCTCCTGGAGCAGAGCGCGCAGGCGCTGCAGAGCGCCGTCGGCGCGGAGGTGAAGACCAAGGAGATCACCGACGTCGGCGGCATGCGCGGCTTCTCGCTGGTGGTGACGGCTCCGGGCAACGGCGCCGCCATCGACGGCAAGGGGACGGTGCCGACGACGCAGCACTGGATCGCCGTGCCGCGCGAGCAGGACGTGATCATCTTCCTCATGACCTCTCCCGACTCGACGTTCGCGCAGAACGAGCAGGTCTTCCAGACCGTGCTCGGCACGCTGAAGATCAGCGGCACCCAGACGGCGGAGCAGCAGCAGGCCGCGATGTAAGGCAGGACGGGGTTCAAGATCTCCCAAGGAGAGCTTTCTAAGGGCGGGGCTTTGTCCCCGCCCTTGCCTTGTGGAGGGGTAACCCAGGACGAAAAGGACGGTCAAGGACTTCAAGGACGAGGAAGCAGTCATGCAACTCGCGTCCTTGGCGTCCTTGTTTGTCCTTGATTCTCCGATCTTCCCGAACTATTGAGGGGACCACCGAATGATCCTGAATCCGCGATGCCGCTTCGCCGCCGGAGCGCTCTGCCTGCTCCTCATCTTCCCCGCCGTCTCCCTCCAGGCCGACGAAGCTCCGGCGCTGACCCTCGAGCAGATCATGGCCGATCCCGACTGGATCGGGAATCCGCCGGAGAACCCGTACTGGTCCGACGACGGACGCTCGATCTACTACGAGCGGGAGCGGGACGGGGTCGGCAGGAATCCCCGGGATCTTTTCCGGGTCGACCTCGCCGGCGGCAAGACGACCCGCATCGAGCCCGCCGAGCGCGGCAAGGTGGACGCGCCGGGCCGCCGCAGCCTCGACCGGAAGAAGAAGGTCTACGCGCGGCAGGGGGACGTCTTCGTCAAGGACCTGACGACCGGCGCCGTGCGGCAGATCACGCGCACGCCGGCCGAGGAGTCCGAGCCGTTCTTCCTCGCCGACGGCAAGCGCGTCGCCTTCTACCGCGATGACCAGCCCTTCGTCTACGACCTGGCCTCGGGCCTCCTCTCCCAGGCCGCCGACTTGCGGCTGGAGAAGGATCCCGCCGAGGAGGACGAGCCGAGCCTCCTCGCGGCCCGGCAGACGCGGCTGTTCGACGTCATCCGCCAGCGGCAGGAGAAGGAAAAGAAAGAGCGCGAGGAGCAGCGCGCGAACCAGCAGGCCGATCCCACCCGGCCGCCGCTCCCTTGGTACCTGGGCAAGGAGCTTCTCCATCGAGGCCGTCTCCCTGTCACCGTCGGGCGACTGGCTGGCGGTGGTCACGGCGCCGAAGCAGGGCGAAGGTGATCGCAAGCCCGCCAAGATGCCCAACTACGTCACCGCCAGCGGCGAGGTGGAGGTCCGCGAGGTCCGCGCCAAGGTGGGCACCGAGAAGCCGGTGCCGCACTCGGTGATCCTGCTCGACCTCAGGAAGCACGAGCGGCACGACCTCGACCTGTCGGTGCTGCCAGGCGCCAAGGACGACCCGCTGAAGGAGCTGCGCGAGGCTGCGGAGGCCAGAAAGGCGGCCGAGAAGAAGCTGAAGGAGGAGGAGCAGAAAAAGGCCGAAGGCACGCCCGCGACCACCGCGGCCACCGCGGCCGAAGAACCGAAGAAGGAGGAAGCCGAAGGCAAGGACGAGAAGAAGGACGAGGCCAAGGAGCCGCAGATCCGTGCCTTGGAGGTGCCTGGCCTGTTGTGGTCCGACGACGGCCGGCAGCTCGCCGTGGAGCTGCGCGCCCGGGACAACAAGGATCGCTGGATCGCCACTTTCGATACGAATGACGGCAAGCTCGAGCCGCGTCACCGGTTGACCGATCCGGCCTGGATCAACTGGGACTTCAACGAATTCGGCTGGCTGCGCGACAACGAGACGCTCTGGTTCCTCTCCGAGGAGACCGGCTCCTCGCAGCTCTACACGCTGTCGACCCGCACGGGCGAGAAGCGCGCGCTCTCGCCGGCGGGCCGCTACGAGGTGGTCTCACCCGTTCCGAGCTGGAACGGCCGCTCCATCTACTACACGGCCAACCAGGAGCATCCCGGCAAGTATGACGTCTGGAGGGTAGATGTCGCGACGGCCAAAGCCGAGCAACTGACGAAGGTGGGCGGCCTCACCGAGCTCGTGCTGTCGCCGGACGAGAGCCAGCTCCTGCTCCTCCACTCCGGGATCACGCGGCCGAACGAGGTCTTCGTGCAGCCCAACCGCGCGGGCGCCGAAGCGCGGCAGGTGACGCACACCCGCACCGAATCCTTCCTGGCCCAGGAATGGACGCTGCCCGAGACCGTCGCCGTGCCCTCCACCCACGGTGCTCCGGCTCCGATCTATTCGCGGGTCTACACGCCGCCGGACTTCGATCCTTCGCGGAGCTATCCGGCCGTGATGTTCGTCCATGGCGCGGGCTATCTGCAGAACGTCCACTACGGCTGGTCGAACTACTTCCGCGAGTTCATGTTCCATACCCTCCTGACGCGCCACGGCTATGTGGTGATCGATATGGACTACCGCGCCTCGGCCGGCTACGGCCGCGACTGGCGCACGGCCATCTACCGCCAGATGGGCTACCCGGAGCTGGAAGACTTCGAGGACGGCGTGGCCTGGCTGGTCGCCAACAAGAGCGTCGATCCCAAGCGGGTGGGCGTCTACGGCGGCTCCTACGGCGGCTTCATGACCTTCATGGCCCTGTTCCGCGCTCCGGACCTCTTCGCCGCCGGCGCGGCGTTGCGGCCGGTCACCGACTGGGCCCACTACAACGAGGAATACACCGCGAACATCCTCAACCGGCCGGAGGTCGATCCCGAGGCCTACGAGAAGAGCTCGCCCATCGAGTACGCGGCGGGTCTGCAGAAGCCGCTGCTGATCTGCGACGGCATGCTCGATGCGAACGTCTTCTTCCAGGACAACGTGCGGCTGGTGCAGCGCCTGATCGAGCTCAAGAAAGAGAACTTCGAGATGGCCGTCTATCCCGTCGAGGACCACGGCTTCGTCCACGCTACGAGCTGGCTCGACGAGTACCGCCGCATCTTCAAGCTGTTCGAGACGTACGTGAAGTAAGCCGTCACCGGGAGAGGCCCCCGCCCGCCCCTCACCCCTGTCCCCTCTCCCATCGCCCTCCCCCCGACCGGGAGAGGGGAACCTGTTCGAAAGCGGATTGCCCGTAGATGCGCGGTGCGCACCAAAACCGTTCATTGATGCCACAGTCCAGCCTATGGCGATACCCGATGCAGTCGTCCCCCTCTCCCGGTCGGGGGGAGGGCGATGGGAGAGGGGACAGGGGTGAGGGCCGGGCGGGGGAAAGAAGGGTCGGGGAGGTGAGGGCGAGCCTCCGGCAGTGTAAGATTCGCTGGAATCCAGGATTTCTCCACGCCCGTCCGCTTGGGACCGGGAGATGGTGGACGCAGACGACGTCAGGATCAGCGACGAGACGTTGATCGGCCGGGTCGCGGCCGGGGACCTCTCCGCCTTCCCCCGCCTGGTCAGACGGCATCAGGCGGCGGTGTACCGGTTCGCGCGGGCCGCCGCTCCGGCGGGAGGGGAGCCGGAGGAGATCCTCCGCGAGACCTTCCTCAACGCCCGGCGCCTCGCTGCCCGCTATCGCGACGGGATTTCGGCGCGTCCGTGGTTGCTCTCTCTCGCCAGGCAGGTGATCGACCGGCGTCACCTGCGCCCGGCTCGCCACGCCGACGCGACTCCGCTCCGCGAGCTGGCGCGGGCGGCGGCCGGCGAGGGCGGTCCCGCCTGGGACGACGGGCTGGGCGAAGCCGTCACGGCGGCGCTGGCCGAGCTGCCACCGGAGGACCGGGAGATCCTGACTCTCTGCGATCGCGAGTCCCTGTCCCCGGAAGAGGCGGCGCGGGTGACAGGCCTCGACAACGCCACGGTCCGCACCAGGCTCCACCGGGCGCGCCTGCAGCTTCTGGCGAGGATCAAGGAGAACCGGCGTGGACGATGAGCGGATCGTCGCCGGGCTCCACTGCGGCGAGGTGCTGGCGGACCTGACCGAGCATCTCGACGGACGCCTGAGCCGCGAGCGGAGCTCGCGGATCGACGAGCACCTGCAGGGCTGCGAAGGATGCCGGCGGCTCGGCGGCGAGATCGCGGCTGTCGTGCGCACCCTGCGGGAGCTGCCGGCCGAGCCGCTCGTTCCCGAAGCCGAAGCGCGCCTGCTCGCCGGCCTCTTTTC
This sequence comes from Thermoanaerobaculaceae bacterium, assembly GCA_963778565.1. Lineage (GTDB taxonomy): Bacteria > Acidobacteriota > Thermoanaerobaculia > Multivoradales > UBA5704 > DATARR01. Next base: position 456,194 of record CAVZUZ010000014.1, read on the forward strand.
CGAGGAGCCCGCGTCGCTTGGCTGACTTCGAGATCCGCGCCGCCTCACCTCAGGACGCGGGGATGGCGGCAATCATTGTCGATTACCAGCTCCGCATGGCGCGGGAGACCGAAGGCCTGGAGCTCGACCCCGACACCGTGACCCGCGGCGTGGAGGCCGTCTTCGCCGATCCGTCCAAAGGCGGCTACTGGGTGGCCGAGCGCGGCGGCCGGATCGCCGGCTGTCTGCTCACCACTTTCGAGTGGAGCGACTGGCGCGACGGCACGGTGCTCTGGATCCAGTCCGTCTACGTCCTTCCCGAGGAGCGCGGCCGAGGCGTCTACCGCGCTCTCTACGAGCACCTGAAGCGCGAGGTTGAAATGAATCCCGGCCTCAAGGGCATACGTCTTTATGTGGACCGGCGAAACGCCGCCGCGCAGCAGGTCTACGAGCGGCTCGGGATGAGCCGCGAGCATTACGATTTGTTCGAATGGATGAAATAATATCCGGCCGGGGGAAAGATCCGATGCAACGAACCCTTGTAGCGCTCCTCACCGTCCCTCTGCTTCTCTCGTTGCTCGGCGGGTGCTCGTCCTCGGCTCCTCCTGCCGCTTCGACGACTCCACCCTTTACCGGCGCGGAGGCTCGAAACGCCGGTGAAGGACGCGGCCCTGCTCTGCAACGCCTCGGCCCGCGTCACCGCCTGGAAGTCGATCAAGGTCCCGGAGAGCTACCATCCGCTCGACGTGGCCCTGACTCAGGACCGCGTCTGGGTGCTGCTCTCTCCGCCGGCCCTGGTGAGCCTGCCGCGCGAGGGTGAAGTCGGCGAGCCCGTGTTCTCCCTTCCCCGTGGCGAGGCGGACTGGAGCGCCATCGACGCCGACCCGGTCGACGGCTCCCTGTGGATCGCTTCCAGCAACGCCTATCGCCTCGTGCACATCACTCCGGACGGCAAGCAGCGGCGGATCGAGCTCAAGCGGGTCCAGGGCGAAGGCGGGCTGCGCCAGATCCGCATAGGCCGCGAGCGCGTCTATGGCGTGCCCGTGTGCGCCGACGAAGCCCTCTGGATCTTCAACCGCGAAGGCGAGCTGGTGGACTACTCCTTCGAGGCCGGCGAGCGGCTGGCGGACGTGGACACGACGCGCGCGGTGAACCTCGGCTATGCCTGTCCCACGGTCTTCATGACCCGCGGCGCCGAGGGCGAAGTTCTGGCTCTCGATCCCGAGGACGTGAAGCTCTACCGGGCCGGCGAAGGGAAGGTGTGGGACGTGGTCGGAGGCCCCTTCGACCTGGAGCCGCCGGGCCGCTACACCAGCGCCACCGACCTGCGAAAAATCAGGCTGGAGGGCATAGGCGAGGCCTACTACCTGCCGGATCTCGTCAGCCGCCTCTTCCTGTACGGCGGCAATCCCATGCTCCTCGGCGGCAGAGTCGCCGAGCGCAATCGCCTCCGCGGCACGCTGCTCTACCGCGTGGAAGGAAACACCCTGACGCCGGTCGTCGAGGTCTGCGGCGGGCAGATACTCATCGACGTCGAGTCCGACGGAAAAGGCTACGCGGCGATCACGGCTCGCGAGCTGGTGGTGGGGCGGTTCGAGGGGTAGAGAGTCTCGAAGCGTTATGATTTTCGCTGTGGCTCCAAGGAGAATCGGTCCTCCCGGGTTTTCAGGCGGTTGCAGAAAACGCCCTTCCCATTGGGTCGCGTAGCGCGATCCGGCAGCAAAACACCGGTATCCATTGGGTCGCGCAGACCGATCCAGTAAAAACAGCCTGTTACCCCTAGGCCCGTACGAGGGGGGGCCCGCTCCTCAAGTCCTCTTCAATCGGGCCATCGTCGCGCCGTCGGGCCCCTCACCTCCCCGGCCCTCCTCTCCCACCTCACACCCACCCACCGGGAGAGGAGGGAGACGACTACAAGAAGCTGCTTTTTTCAGCTCCCCTCTCTCCCGGCGGGGTGGGTGTGAGGTGGGAGAGAGGGGCCGGGGGAGTGAGGGGCCCGAGGCGGCGGATGCCCACGTGGATCGACAACTCTCGACGTCAGATTAACGCGTATGGGGCCGAGGGGTGAGGCTTCGGAGGGCGGAACCGTCGCACCGGATAAAATGGCCGCGGAAGCGTCGCCATGACCGACCCGACCCCTTCCCCCAAGCGCCGCAGAAAACATCTGCGCCGGATCCTCTGGATCGCCGTCGTGGTCCTGGTGCTCCTGCCGGCGCTGGTCGTCCTCGCGACACTGGCCGCGCTGCGCTCGGAGGGAGTGCGGCAGGCGATCCTGGCGCGGATCTCCTCGCTCCTTGCCGAGGACTACGGGCTCGCGATCACCGCCAAGGACTTCACACCCCTCTGGCGCCGCAGCAGCATCGAGTTGCGCGACGTCCGACTCGGCGCTCCGGGCGCCGCTCCACTCGCCACGGCCGCGAAGGTGCGCGCGGGGATCGCCCTCGGCTCTCTGCGGCAACGGCCGCTGGTGGTGCGGTCGCTGGAGGTGGACGGACTGCGGATCGACCTCGCGGCAAAATTCCCCGAGCTCCCCGAATCGCCTCCCGGAGCCGCAACCGGGCCGCCGGTGGAGATCCGCCGAATCGTCCTGCGGAACGGTGAGGTCCGAGGGGCCTCGTTGACCAAGCCCGCGGCCGACTGGGTGCGGAGCTGGAACGTCCGGGAGATCGACGCCCGGGGCGTTTATCGAGGCGGCCGGCTGGACTTGGAAGTCGAGCGCGGAGAGGCGATTCTGGATCGGCCCGGTTTCGGAATTCAGGAGCTCCGCCTGGCAGGCCGCGTGGGCTACGAGGAGAAAAGGCCGTTGCGGCTCGACGGCCTGCGGGTGACCGGCGACGGCCTCCGCCTCACCGCGTCCGGCACCGTGGGCCTGGAGGAGGGCTCCGCCACCGCCGCCCGTTTCGATCTCTACGCCGAGCCTCGGGCCTTCGCCGTGGGACTGCCGCAACGGGGTTGGCTGAGGGCGGCGGGACATATGGCACTGCCGGAGACCGCCGGTCAGGTGACGCTCACGGCGGAGGAGATCCCCGCCGAGGCGCTGCGCCCCTATCTCGACGGCAAGCTCTACGCCGACCTTTCCCTGGCCGGCACGGTGGCGGACGTGAAGGCTCGCGCGGCGATCGGTCCCGGGAGTTGGACTCGGATCGCGGGAACGGCCGAGGCGGCGTGGCGTCGCGGCGGCCGGCGTCTGGCCCGCGCGGAGATTCGCCTGGCACCTGGAAGCTCCGAGAATCGCCTGGCACCTGGGCCCCACGGGCCCATCGTGGCCAGGGTGGCGGCGGATCTCCTTCCCGGCTCGCCCGGCCGCCGGTCCGTCCGAGGCACGATTCGCGCGGCGAGCTGGCAGGAGCTGGCCGAGGCCACGGCCGAGGGCGTGCGCGCCGAGATCCGCGTTCCCGACGTGCGGGCTGCCCTGGCGGAGGTACGCTCCCTGTGGCCTCGCCTGGTCCCCGCTCCGCCGCAGGGCGCGCCGCTCCAGGGCTCCCTGACGGCGGACGCCCGTCTCTCGGGCAACCTGGCCTCGCCCGACGCTCGCGTGGACGCGACGTGGCTCCCGCGCGCGGGCTCGCTGGTGAGCGTCGAGGCGAGAGGCAACCCTCGCACGTGGAGCGGCTCGGCCAAGGCGCGGATGGAAGCCCTGCCGCTGGAGCTGCTCGGCCAGATGGCGCCGGGCCTCGCCGGGACCGTCACCGGCACGGCGGAGCTCGCCGGCTCGTCCCGCGCCCGCGGCTATCGCACCCACGTCGAGGCCGTCACGGCGGGTCTCGCCCTGCCGCCGAGTCTCCAAAGCCTCGAAAGTGGAACGGTCACCGCCGATGGGACGATGATCCTACGGCCCCTGTCCTACCGCGGCACGCTGTCGCTCGAAGGCGCCGGCCTCGTGGCCCTCCCCAATGCCTCGTCCACGGCCCGGTTCGCGACGGTCCACGTGGAGACGGATGGCCTGTTCCGCGGCGAGCACCTCACGTATACGGGCAAGATTTCCGTCACCGGCGAAGGCGCGGAGATGGCCGGCGCCGGCCGGGCGGACCGCTTCACGGCCGTGGCCGACGGCACCCTCACCGGCCAGCCCTTGACCTACGACGGCCGGCTGTCGCTGGAGGCTTCGGGCGTCGAAAAGCCCGGCACCGCGCGGGTGGACCACCTCGCCCTCTCCGCTGCGGGTAAAGGCGCGGCAGACCTGCGGTCCGTGTCCGTCCGAGCTCGTCTCGACGCCGACCGCATCGCCCTCGCCGAGCCGGCAACGGAGGTCCGCAACCTCCACCTCGAAGCCGAGACGGACGGCCGCGAAGTCCGGTTCTCCACCCTCTCCGGCGAGCTGCCGGAAGGACGGACCTTCGCCGCATCGGGACGGGTCGTCGTCGAGCCGCTGCTCGCCGAAGCCGACCTCGACCTGCGGCTCGTGAAGCCGCTGGACGCCGTTCCGGCCGCGGACCTCACGGCCCGGCTGCGGGACGGCGTCCTCGAGGTGAATGCGCCGCGCCTCGACACCGCCTCCGGCCCGGGCAGCCTGCGAGCCCGGGTACCCCTGGGGGCGCTGCGGGACGTGCCGCAGCTCGCCTCGGTCCTGGAATCCCTGCCGGTGAACCAGGCGCGAGGGCCGGTCTCCCTCTCGCTCGATTTTCCGGCGCTGGATTCCGCGCCCCTCGTCGCGGCCCTGGGCTTGGAGCCCCGCCCCGAGCGGCTGCGGGCCGGCGTCAGCGCCGATCTTTCGCTCGATCTCGCGGTGCCGGCGGCCAGCACCGGCGAGGTGCGCCTCTCGGGACTGACCGTAGAGACCCCGGACGGCCGCGTGACCGCCGGCGGGCCCGCCGTGCTCCGCCTGGCGGACGGCAGGGTCGCCCTCGCGCCCGTGCACCTGCGGATCGACGGCGGCGCCGTCCAGGGCGCGGGGATCGATCTCCAGGCGAGCGCCGATCTGGCCCGTGCCTGGAAACCTCTGGAGGACCCTCTCACCGCGGCGATCACCCGCGTCTCGGCCGAGGGCAGCGGCACTCTCGACGCCTCGCTCCTCAATCCCTATCTCGAAGGCGGCGCGGCCGAGGGCTCGCTCACCTTCACGGCCAACGCCTCGGGGCCGCCGGACGGTCTCGACGCCGAGGTGCGGGCGAGCGGCCCCGGCGCCTCTTTCGTCTGGCCCGCGGCGGCGCTTCACGTCGAGGATCCGCGGCTGGCCCTCGACCTGCGCGACGGCCGCTGGACGATCCGCGAGGGACGGATGGGAGTCAACGGCGGCGAGGCGCAGCTCGCGGGCGGTCTCTCTTCCGCCGGCGCCCTGGACGTGGAGGCGCAGCTCTCGAAGGTCCGCTACCGGCTGGACTACGGCATCGAGACCCTGCTCTCGGGCCGCCTCGCCTTGCAGGCTCCTCCCGAAGGCCGCATGCGCCTCTCCGGCAAAGTGGTGGTCGAGCGCGGCGTCCTCGACCGCGACCTCAACCTGGACCGCGAGGTCTTCACCCTCCTCTTCCAGCCGCCCGAGACCTCCGGCACCGAGGAGAGCGCCCTGGCCGCCGTCGACCTCGACCTCGACGTCGAGACGGCCGCGGGCGTGCGGGTCAAGAACAACGTCGGCGACCTGCGGGCCTCCTGGCGCAACCTCGAGGTCAAAGGCACCCTGGAGACTCCGGTGATCCGCGGCCGGATCGACGTCGATCCCGGCGGCCTCTTCTACGCCTACGGGCAGACGGTGCGGATCGACCGCGGCTCGCTGCTGTTCACCGGCGATCCCCTGACCGATCCGCAGATCGACCTGGTCACCACGACGTCCCTCCAGGACCCGACGATCACCCAGCTTCGGGGAGAGGGCCCTCTCGACCTGCTGGCGCGTGAGCAGGACGGCGACGAGCAGGCAGGGCCCGACACCCAGGCGGTGCTCACCGCCGGCCTGACCGGCTACTACGGCGCGCGCTTCATGCAGCGGCTCGGCGAATCGGTCGGGCTGCGCGGCTTCTCGGTGCGGCCGGTGCTGGTCTTCAACGAGACCGATCCGAGCGCCCGTCTGACCGTGGGGAGCGACCTCTCGAACCACGTCGCCGTCGCCCTCTCCGTGGATCTGCGCAACGCCGAGCGGCAGACTTATCTCGTCGACGTCCACGAGCTGCGCGCCCTGCCGGGGCTGCGCCTCGAGGGCTTCACCAACGACGAGCAGCACGAAGGCGCGAGCCTCCAGCAGGCCTTCGACTTCGGCGGCGGCGAAGTCCGGCGGGAAGAGGCGGGACCCAGGCTGCGCCGTCTCGTGATCGCGACGCCGAAGAAGGGAGTCTCGAAGCGCCGGATCCGGCTCGCCATCGGCCTGGAGAAGCGCCAGCGGGTGCCGGAAGGGACGGCCTTCAGCGTCGAGGTGGACGTGGCGGACTACCTGCGGCGCAAAGGCTATCCCGATCCGCGGATCGAGGTCGCCGTGCAGCCGGTCGAGTCGCGGGCCGACCGGGTGGACGTCGTCGTGACCGTCGAGCCGGGCCCCAAGGTGTCCTTCGTCTTCCAGGGCGACCGGCCGCCCCGCGCCTTGAGGCCGGAGATCACCAGCCTCTACCGAACGGATTTCTACGAACCGGTCTCCATCGAGGAGATGCGCCAGGCCGCCGTGCAGGCGTTCCGCGCCACCGGCCATCTCGCTCCCGAGGTGGCCGTGGAGGTCCAGCGCGAGCGCCCGGACGATCCGGACGGTCCGCGTACCGTCATCCTCCGCGCCGAGGCCGGCCGGCGCCAGTCGCTGACGGAGCTGCGAATCGCCACGCTGCCCGCCGAAGAGGAGCGGCTCGTGAGCGCGGCCTTCCCCGGCCTGCTGGCCCGCGCCGAGCTGGCCGCCGGTGTGCCGGACGCCGATCGCCGCCTCCTGGGCACGCTGCGCGGTCTCGGCTATGACCGTGCGAGGATCGCCGGACGCTCCATCGAGGCGGACGGCTCGCGGCTCGTGCTGAACGTCGAGCCGGGTCCGCAGCGGGTCGTCACAGTGGTGGAGCTGGCGGGAGTCGAGGAGCCGGAGCGGCAGCGGCTGCTCGGTCTCCTGCCGCTGCGCGCCGGCGATCCCCTGCGCGTGGACCGCATATCCGGTGGCGAACGGCTCTTGCAACGCGACTTGCAGGACAAGGGATACGCCGACGCCGAAGTCCGTTCCACCGTGGCTCCGGCGCCGGACCGTCCGGATGAAGTCGCGGTGACCTATCGCGTGACTCCCGGCCCGCAATACCGGCTGGCCGGCGTCGAGATCGCGGGCGGCCGCTGGTCCCGGCCGGCGCCCATGCTGCGCGAGACGGGGCTGGCCGAGGGAGAGACCTTCACCGAAGCCGGTATTGAGGAAGCCCGCAACCGCCTGTACGCCACCGGCGTCTTCTCCCGCGTCGACGCGACGGTGGCAAAGGATGTCCCCGGCGAGGCCCGCGTCTCCTTCTCGCTCGCCGAGCGCTCCCGCTTCCACCTGGGTTACGGCGTGCGCTGGGAAAGCGAGGAGGCGACCGCCGCCGTGCTGGACTTCGTGGACCAGAATTTCCTCGGCCGCGCGATGACCCTCGGCTTGCGGGGCCTTTACCAGTCCGACGACCGCAGCGGCCGGCTCTACCTGCAGACCGGCGCCGTGCTCGGAACCCGCATCTCGTTCGAGAGCTACGCCGAGCAGCGCCGGCGCCTCTTCCCGAAGGCCAATCTGGCGGAGGACCGGCGCGAGGTGGCCCTCCAGGCGAGCCGGCCCTTCGGCGAAGCCTACTCGGCGCGGCTCTACGCCCGCTACCGCACGATCCACACCTCTCTGATCGACCCGATCTTCGACATCCCCTTCGAGCCGACCCGCCTGGGCTATCTCGGCCTCCAGCTCCTGCGGGACACCCGGGACGACCGCATCGATCCCAGCCGAGGCTCCTTCGCCAGCCTCGACCTCTCGGGAAGCGGCGCCTTTCTGGGGAGCGATCTCCAGTACATCCGCCTCTTCGCGCAGGCGTCGTCCTTCCGCAGTGTCCCGCTCGCCGGCCGGCCGTGGACCTGGGCCCAATCCCTGCGTCTGGGGCTCGCCGAGCCTTTCGCCGGCCAGGTGATCATCTTCCTCGAACGGTTCTTCGCCGGCGGCGCCTACTCGGTGCGGGGTTACGAGACGGACAGCCTCGGCCCGCAGGACCTCCTGGGAGGGGGGGACGCGTTGTTCGTGGTCAACGAGGAGCTGCGGTTCGCCCTGCCCTGGGACCTGACCGGCCTCGTCTTCTTCGACGCCGGCCAGGTGTGGGCCCGGCCCGGAGACGCGGACTTCGACCTCGCGAAGTCCCTGGGGCTGGGCCTGCGGGCGCGAAGCCCTCTGGGTCTGCTGCGGCTCGACGCGGCCTACCCGCTCGACCGGCAGCCGGGAGAGCCGCGTTACCGCCTCTATCTTGGTTTCGGCAACGCCTTCTAGGGCTTGACCGAGGCTGCAGGATCACTCGGGCCTGTTCGGCCTCGGGAGCGTTGGGCGCCAGGGCCACGAAGCGTCCCAGGTCGTTGATCAGGAGGTCCTTGCGCCCGCGCTTGTCCTCGGCACGGCCGCGATACCAATAAGCGTAGGCGAGCCCCGAGTCCATCTCGATCGCGCGGGAAAGCTGCTCGACCGCGGCCGCCCAGTTCCCCTGGAAGAAGCGGGCGACGCCGATCTGATAGGGGATGAGAGCCGGCGCCGGCGCGCGGGCTCCCGCCAGCGTGGCTGCCGCCTCGTCGTACTGCTTCAGCCGCTGCTGGGCGATGCCGAGGTAGTAGGCGGCCTCCGCACCTCCCTTGGCGCGCGCCGCGTCCGCGGCTTTGCGGAAGGCGTTGTCCGCTTCACCCTCGCGGCGCTGGCGGAGGTAGACCTCCCCGAGGTAGACGAACGCCGCGGGATCGTTGGGCGCCAGCTCCGTGGCCTTGCGCAGCCGGGCCTCGGCGTCGCCGTACTTCTTCTCCTGCTCCAGAACGCGGCCATCGGCCATGGCCACGTAGGCATTGGCGTCCGCCTGGTCCATGAACCTGCCGACGGCGTCGCGGGCCGCGCCGGTCTGGTAGCGCCAGAGCCGCTCGTCGACGCCCTCGATCCCCGCGGGCGGAGCCTGCGGCGGCGGCGGTGCCGGCTGGCCCGGGGGCTGCGGAGGCTGTTGCTGCTGCTGGCCCTTCGGCGGCTTGCCCGGCTTGGGCTTCTTCGGCGGCTTGGCCTCGGCGGCAAGACCGAAAAGCAGGACGCAGAGAAGGACAGCCAGACCTGGAGCGAGCGGCGAGGATTTCGGTCTCATGACGGTCAGTATACGACGCCCGGCTATGCGTCCTCAGTGTACGATACCTCCGCAAGTCCCATGTTCCGGATCGAACTCACCAAGGGCGCTATAGAGGATCTTCACTTCTTCAAGAGATTCGAGCAGCGCTTTCTGTTGGCCGCGATTGAGCGGCAGCTCGCGGCAGAACCCGAAGTGGCAACGGGAAATCGAAAGCTTCTCCGTCCCAACGAGCTGGCGCGTTGGGAACTGAGGATCGGGGCGTTTCGGGTCTTCTACGACGTCAGGACCATGGACGGCGTAGTTCAGGTTAAATCCATTGGCTGGAAGGAGCATAATAAGCTGCTGATCAGGGGTAAGGAGTTCCCGCTATGAAAAAGGTGAACGTGACGGCTGCCTCGAGCTTGACGGAGTTGCTCGACTTGGCGGAAGAGGAGAGTGTCCTCCTCAAGACGCCAGAAGGCCGGGAGTTCATTCTCTCGGAAGTTGACGACCTCGATGCAGAGGTCGAAGCCATAGGCCAAAACCGGGAGTTGCTGGAGTACCTGGACGAGCGGTGGCGAGAGCAAAAGACCTACACGATTGACGAGGTGAGAAAGAAGCTCGATCTGGACTGATTCGAGCTTCTGTCGTCCGCACAGGCGGCGGGCCGGACGTCGTACATGGGGCGCCGGTGATTCCGTAGAGTCTTCAGCGCAGGGTGTAGAGGTAGGCGGCGATGTCGCGCCCGTCGCGCTCGGTGACGCCCAGCTCGGGCATGGCGGTACCCGGCTGGATTTCCTGAGGGTTGCGAATCCAGCGCATGAGGTTGTCCGGAGTATTGGGCAGCCCGCCGGCGAGGTGAGGCCGGCTGCCGATGCCGTCGAGGGGCGGACCGGTCTGGCCGCGAGCTCCCGCGACGCCCGGGATGCTGTGGCAGGCCTCGCAGCCATAGCGGCGGATGATCTCCTTCCCCCGCGCCGGCTCGCCGCCGGTCATCGCGGCGGCCCGCCGCTCGATGCTCTCGCCGCAGGCGCCGAGCAGGCAGAGCGCCGCCGTCAGAACGGCGTTGAGCAACGTCTTTTCGCGCGGCATGCGGGCTAGGGCCGGCAAGGCGAGCCCCGCTCGTAGGCGGACAGGGCGCGCGTGAGGTCCGGGATCCGAGCCTCCAGTCCCTGCCGGCGGGCGGCCTCGATGGCGGTGCCCTGCCATTCGGCGGCCTCGGAACAACGGTCGAGCTCGGCCAGCGCCAAGGCCGCCGTCTCGGCATGGGCGGCCGCCGGCCGCGCCTGCCACACCGCGAGGGCGAGCTTCAGGGCCTGCGCGCCGTCGCGCACGGAGCGCTCCGGGCAGGCGGCGAGGAGACGGGCCAGAGCGTGATTCAGCAGACCGCTCGCGGGCATCTGCCGCAGCCCCTCCTCCAGCTTCCGGCGCGCCTCGGCGTAGCGGCTCAGGCGCACCAGCGTCTCGGCTTCACCCAGGCGGGCGGTCTCGTCTCCCGGCGCGAGCGCGACGGCGCGGGCGTAGTCCGGCAGCGCCTCCTCCAGCCGGCCGCCGTCGCGCAGCAACTGCGCCTTGAGGCGCAGCGCCTCGGCATCCTGGGGCCGGGCCGCCACGACCGCTTCCGCGTGCGCGAGAGCTTCCTCCCGCTCGGGGCCGTCCGCGAGCAGGGAGGCGAGATTGAAGTGGGCGGTGGCGTTCGCGGGATCGCGCGTCAGGGCTTCGCGGAAGTGCTCGACGGCGCCGCCACGATTTCCCAGGGACGCCAGCATCGAACCGAGGTTGACCCGCGCCTCGACGCTCTCCGGCCGGGCGGCGAGGGCGCGACGGAACTCCTCGGCCGCGTCGGCGAAGCGTCCGGCCTGGGCAGCCACCCGGCCGCGCATCAAGGCGACCCGTTCTCCCACGCGCAGGTCCGCCAAGGCGTCCAGCCAGGGGTCCGGAGCCTTGAGACCCACCTGGCCGGCCTGCGCCAGATGCTCGCCGGCCTTGGCCCGCTCCTCCAGGCCGCGATAGGCCATGGCCAGCGGGTGGTGGAGGCGGTTGGCCTCGGGCGCCGCCGCCAGGGCCGCTTCGAGATGCTCCACGGCGGCCTTGAATTGGCGCCGGCTCAGCTCCACCTGGCCGAGAAGCGAATGCGCCGCGGCGGCGGTTGTGGGGATCGCAAGGGCCTTCCGCAATGCGGCCTCCGCCTCGTCCAGACGTCCCTGGAGGAGCCGAATCTCCCCGAGATGAACCCATCCGGGCGCCGCCGCGGGCAGCAGGGTGACCGCCTGCGAGAAAGCATCCGCGGCGTTGTCCAGCCGGCCGGCAGTCAGCTCGGCCGCTCCGAGCAGATAGGGCCAACGGGCCTCGCCGCGGTCGAGGGCCGCGGCGTTGCGGAAACAGTCGGCTGCCGCGTCGATGAAGCCGTAGGCGAGGTACACCTGGCCGAGATCGCCGTAAACCGAGGTGAGCTTCGACGGTTCCGCTTTGGCATCGGCGATCTGCACGGCGAGCAGCCGCTGCATCTCCCCGATCTGCGCCGCCACCGCCTCCTCCAGACCGGAGAGATCGGGGGATCGCACGGGGATGGCCGCGGGCGAGGCGAATGCCAAAGCCGCGGACGCCAACAGCAGCATCGAGAATAGGAGACCTCTCTTGGTTCTCACTTCGGTGACCTCACCCCAACCCCTCTCCTGAAGGAGAGGGGCTCTATTTGATGTCGTTCCCCCTCTCCTTCAGGAGAGGGGGTCAGGGGGTGAGGTCGCGCGGGCACTCCCGCACCCCGAACCAGCGTCGTGTAGGTCCGCAACGGCGGCGGCGGAAAAAGTTCGGTGAGACCCTCCGGCCAGAGGACCCGTACGCCGGTCACCTCGGACGAGCTGCCGAGACCCGCCAGGACCCGTGGATCACTCGCCGCAGCATAGCTGCCGTCCGTGGCCGCCCGCCGCCAGAGCGAGGAGGCGCCCTGCCGCAACACCTCGACGCGGGCTCCCGGCAGGTCCCGCTCGGCCTTCGCGCCGGCGGGGCGGCCCACCAGGCGCAGGCCGAGCCAGGGATTCCGGCTGCCGACCTCGTTGACCAGAAGGCGGATCGGAGTGTCTGCGTCCACGACCAGGATGTCGGTATCGCCGTCGTTGTCCACGTCCCCGAACGCGGCGCCGCGGGAGACCTTCGGCGTCCGGAAGGCCGCGCCTGCTTCCACGCTTATTTCCTTGAACCGGCCGCCGCCCAGGTTGCGGAAGAGCTGATCCGGCTGGGCGTAAGGACCCAGTCCCTCGCCCGAGCCCATGGCGCCGGCCAGGTTGACGGCGCCGTTGAAGGCCGCGAGGTCGAGGAGGCCGTCGTTCTCCACGTCGATCCAGCCCGTGCCGAAGCCGGTGAACGGCAGGCTCGGGGCGCCCAGGCCCGATCGCGCCGTGGCGTCCTCGAACATGCCGCCGCCCAGGTTCACGTAGAAGGTGTTCATCTCGGCCGTCAGGTGGGTGATCAGCAGATCGTCGTCGCCGTCGCCGTCCGCGTCGCCCACGGCGATGCCCATCCCGGCCTCCGGGCGCCCCGCGGCGTTCACGGCCACGCCGGAGATCAGCCCCTCGTCGCGAAACGTGAAGTCGCGCTGGTTGACCCACAGGAAATTGTCGGCCCCATCGTTGGCCACGAAGAGGTCGAGCCAGCCGTCGCCGTTCAGGTCATTCGCCACCACGCCGAGACCCGGACCAGGCTTGGCGCCGATGCCGGAGCGCAGGGAGACGTCCTCGAACGTGCCGTTGCCGCGGTTGCGCAGCAGACGGTCCGGCAGCGGCTTGAAGGTCGAAGGCCCGCAGAAGTCGCGCCGCGTACTGGCGGCGTAGCAGTGGAAGTTGTTCGCCAGCGAAAAATCGACGTAGCTCAGGACGAAGAGATCGAGCCAGCCATCGCGGTCGAGATCGGCGAAGGTGGCGCCGGCGCTCCAGCGGGGATCGTCGGCTCCGGCCGCAGCCGTCATGTCGGTAAAGGTGCCGTCGCCGTTGTTGTGCCAGAGCTGGTTCGCTCCGAAGTTGGCGAGATAGAGGTCCATCCGCCCGTCGTTGTCGTAATCGCCGGTCGCCGCGCCCATGCCATACCCCGTGGCCCGGATTCCGCTCGCCTCGGTGACATCGACGAACCGCGGCACGGGATTCTTTCCTTTGACGGTGATCAGGTCGTTGCGGAAGAGCCGGCCCCAGCCCGCGGCTCCAGGATCGGCAGAGCCCGGCTTCAGCGGGTGTCCCTGGACCACGAAGGCGTCGAGGTCGCCGTCGCCGTCGTAATCGAACAGAGCGCCCCCGCCGCCCATGATCTCGGGCATGTAGAGCTCGCCGGACTGCCCGGTCGAATAGGTGAAGACGAGGCCCCATTCGGCGGCGCGGTCGATGAAGAGGTCGGGAGCCGGCGCAGGGGCGGAGGCGAGGACGGCAGAGACGATAAAGACGATCAGGGACAGCATCGGCGGCAGTCTACAACGCTCACGAAACCTCCTCCGTTGAATGTCTCGGCAAGGGTCCGTAGAGACGCCCCAGACGATATACGCCAACCCTTCGAAGGCCGCTGACGGCGGGGCGTCTCTGTGCGGCGGAACTCGACCGAACCACACCGCGCTTCCGCGTGTACACCGACGACAGCCGCCGGCAGGCTCGCCTTGTTTCACCGCGCCAGCCGATACAATGGCCTTGGAGGAACCGCCGTGGACCGAGACGAGCTACTCGACCGCTACCGCCAGACCCGCAGCCTGAGCATCGAGCTCTGCCGTCCCCTGCATCCCGAGGACTATCGCATCCAGTCGATGCCGGACGTCAGCCCGCCGTGGTGGAACCTCGGCCATACGACCTGGTTCTTCGCCAAGAACATCCTCGAGCCCTTCGGCCGCTACACCGGGGAGGACGCCCGCCTCGAATACGTCATGAACTCCTACTACGAGTCTCTCGGGCCCCGCATCCGCCGCGACCACCGCGGCCTCGTGACCCGGCCCACGAACGACGAGGTCTACAGCTTCCGCGAATCGGTCGACGCCCGGGTCGAGGAGCTGATCCGGACGGTGCCGGAGGGAGATCTGGAGCGCCTGCGCTTCCTCGTCTTCACCGGCATCCAGCACGAGCAGCAGCACCAGGAGCTGCTGGTGACCGAGGTCAAGCACATCCTGGGCAGCAACGTCCCGGAGCTGCGCGAGCCGTACCGCGCCGCCGCAACCGCGAAGGGTCACGATGTTCCTGCCGCGCGTTGGATCTCATTTGGAGGCGGGCTCCACGACTTCGGCAACGTCGAGGGCGGCTGGTGCTGGGACAACGAGATGCCGGTCCACAAGGCCTGGCTGGACGGCTTCGGGCTCGCCAATCGCCTGGTCACCAACGCCGAATACCTGGAGTTCATGGCGGACGGCGGCTACCGCAACCCTCTCCTCTGGCTCTCGAACGGCTGGGCCAAGGTTCAGGAGCAGGGTTGGACGGCGCCGCTGTACTGGGAGGAGGAGGGCAGCCGCTGGCGGGTGTGGACCCTCTCGGGAACGCGGGACCTGGACCTCGACGAGCCGGTCTGCCACGTGAGCTTCTACGAGGCCGACGCCTATGCCCGCTGGAAGGAGGCGCGCCTTCCCACCGAGCGCGAGTGGGAGCACGCCGCCCGCGTCTCGGGCTTCCCGGGTCCGGGCTCGAACTTCCTCGACAGCGGCGCCCTGCATCCGCGGCCGGCGGCCGCGAATAGCGCGAATGGCGCCAACGGCTCAGGCGAGGCCGCTCTGCTGCAGATGGGGGGCGACCTCTGGGAATGGACCTCGAATCACTACGAGCCCTATCCCGGCTACCGGCCGTTCGACGGCACCCTGATGGAGTACAACGGGAAGTTCATGGACAACGTGCGCATCCTGCGCGGCGGCTCCTGCGCCACGCCGGAGAGCCACATCCGGGCGAGCTACCGCAACTTCTGGGCAGGGGACACCCGGTTCCAGTTCACGGGCATCCGGCTGGCACGAGGAGGCACTTGAACCAGACGGAATACCAGCGGCTCCGCCGGCAGCTCGACGAGGAGCTGCGCACCGGCATCGAGCTGCTCCAGGCCGGTCACCGGGCCAAGGTGGAGGCCTTGGACGCCCGCTGGGGCGAGGCGCCGGCGGAGGAGATCCGGCCGAGCGAGCCCGAGCCAGCCGCGCCGCCTCCCCCGGAGCCGGCCGCCCCGGCCGCCGAGCCGCAGAGAACGCGGCGGCGGGACGGCGAGGTCCAGGCCGACGTCGAGGCTGCCCTCGAAGGGCTCGGCGAGGAGTTCCAGAAGAGCGACCTCTGCCGCGCCTTGGGATACGAGCCGCGCCGCACCTCGCTCCACCGCGCCCTCCGGGAGCTTCAGAAAGCCGGCGTCATCGAGGTCCAGACCTACGGCAGAGGGCGGCGCGCCACCCGATACCGCAAGGTCGACACGGGCGAGGAGGGCTGAAGCCACTTCCGGCGGGGCGAAGCTGTTTCCGAACGGGGCGGGGATCTCCGCTCAAAGGGGAATGTTCCAACCGGGCGGGGGTAAGCATCCCCACTCAGCGGGGAATGTCCCCCCCGGCCGGGGCAACGTTCCGGAAATAATTCGACATCGCGCGGAAGTGCTTTGGAACGCCCCGGAGTTGCTTCCAGAACACGCAGATAAGATTTTGGATCATTCTCCCCAGACATTGGACCATTCAAATCCGAACCTCGAACGTTCCCCCGCAAGTTCGGAGCGTTATCCACGAAGGGGGGACATTCTCCCGCTCGTCCGGAACACTCCCCCTTTCGGGGGCGACATTTCCCCTCTTGATTTGGAACGCTCCCCTTCGCGCTGAAGGCTTCCCCCTTCCGTATTGGAACGTTCCCCCGCGCAGCGGGGCAGCCCCCCTTCCGATCTGGGGCTCTCCCCTGGAGACGCATGGCCTACCGGCGTCAGGGAGAGCTTTCCCCCACCCCACCCTTGAACGGCCCCACGATGTCCTTGGTAATCCAACCGCCGTAGAAGCCTCCCCCCTGTGGCTGGACCCTCTCGCCGTCTACGAAGCAAGCCTCCATGGCATGGGGATAGAAGGCGACGTAGCCCTTCATGGGCTCGTAGATCTGCGTGGGCAGAGGGAAGTACCAGGCGGCGGCTGGAGCCTTCCTGCCGTCGACTTCGACGTCGTAGTAGCGGGCGAGGCCCTTCCACTCGCACCAGGTGGCGCGCGGGTTCTCTGTCAGGTACTCCATCCGGACGTCCTCGGGCGGGATGTAGTAGACCGGCGGATGGCTCGTCTCCAGGACGCGCTTGGCGCGGCGGGTTTCGGCGAGGGTGACGCCGTTGAACTGGACCTGGATGAGCTTGTGCGAGTCCTCCAGCGCCGGCGGCCGCGGGTAGTCCCAGACGGACTCCCGGCCGGGACCGGGCTCGATGCGTTGGGTCGCCATGACCCGTTCAGGATATCGCGGCGGGGCCCGGCGGACGCCGCTTTGTCCGCGGATCCAACTCTCAGCGCTGGGATCGCGACGCCGGGAGGTGCGCGCAACTCGCAATTTAGGCGCCGAGCCTCAGCTTGCGTGCCAACTTGCGCCAGCGTTGCTCGAAGGCCAGCCGCCAGGGACGAACCTCGCGTGGGCAGTCGCGGCGAGTGGCCGGGGAATGGCAGGCGATCCTCCAGTTGTCAGCGGCCGCCGGGTCTCCGTAATCCTTTCCCCGCTCGAAGCAATAACAGGCTTGGCGACGCTCTCCATGACGGTGCAGGTGGAAGCCGAGCCGGCACCAGGCCTCGCCACTGACCGGGTCCAACCGAATCCCCTTGACGATGGCTCTGTAAGCGTCGCGAGTGCGGCCGGCGGCGTCGAGATCCTCGCCCAGAAGGCCCCGATATCGCGAGTCGCGCGGATTCATGGCGACCGCGCGCTCGAAGAATGTCACGGCCTGCAGGTGATCGCGGCGCTCGCGAGCGACGATGCCACGGCTCGTCCATGCCTCCGCCCAGGTCGGATCGATCTCGAGGGCCCGCCGCGCGCACTCGTCGGCTTTGTCGAGCTGACGGCTGAACAGCAGCCCCTGGGCCGCGGCGGACCAGTCTCTGGCCCAATTCCTACGCCTCTCTCGCGGGTCGTCGGTCAGCACTTTCACCCGCGACCGAATTTCCTCGCCGAGCATCAGCTCCTTCAACTTCCGCCGGCTGTCACTGAATTCGTCGAGGATCCTGGGAGCTTGGTCGAGCATGGAGGACATACTGAGCTTACGCGGCCAGATCTCAAACAGCTCGACGCCCTTGTTGACCAAAAGCTCAGCGGCCGACTCGATCCATGCGCCACCGAGGATGATTGCACCCCGCGAAGCGCCGGCCCGGCGCAAGGCTTCCAATGCCTTCCCTACGAGCGCCTCGGTCCGCGCGACACCGGATTCATAGAAATCGCAGGCCCAGAGCTGAAACCGGATCAGGAATTCCGCGGTGGCGGCGAGGGTGTTTTCGGCGGCATCGATCCGCGACAGAAGCCCGGCCGGATCGATCGGCAAGCGCGGCTTGCGAGCCACCCAGTCCGCGCCGGTCCAAGCGAGCCGCGCGAGGCCGGCCATCGTATCGAAGGATTCTCGCTCCGGACCGCTCCGCGGCAGTACGGCGTCCAATAGAGAGCAAGCGCGCTCCAGATGGCCGGCCTCGCCATCCAGGCGGTAGAGCGCATCGCGTTGGCGAGCCCAGGCGTACCAGTCATCGAAAGGCTGCAGGTGCACCGCCGGCTCACACATCATGGCGAAGCCCTTGGCCGCGGATACGGTACCTTGTCTGATCATGAGCTCGGCGATGGCCGCGGTATGGTCCCGGTTGGGCATAGAGCGGTAGGGAGCCACATCGGCTTCTCTTTGATCGATGAAAATATCTCCTGACTTCACGGCACCGTCGAGACTCTCGAACAGCCACCCGATGGGGGTGGGGCCGTGCAGGTGCTGCAGAACATCCAGGACAGAACGCTCTTCCGCGGGTGGATGTCCGGGACCCGTGGCGATGAGGAAGAACGTCGGTCCGGCTTCTCCCGTTCCTCGGCGACGACAGGTCCCCAACGCTTCCGGCAGCTCGACATCCAGTGTCTTCATGAGTGATCCTCCCCTCATGCGATGGCGTCTCAGAGCAACCGCCCGAGTTGACCTCGCGCAGCCATGATCGGTACGAGAAAGTTCTTGTAGAGCGAACGATACTGAGCGGAACGCTTGGATTGGCCCAGACTGCTCCGGTCTCCCCGATCCAGATCCCGCGCCAGTTTGCGGGCAACCATGAATTCCCAGAGAGAGGTGTGGCAAAAGGTGAATTGGCTGCCGGTCCGCGTCAAGAACGAGTTGACCTTCACGTCACGGACCAGGCTGTCGGCGATGGGGCTGAAGCGCGGGACGTCGAGATCCTCGAGCTTACCGGAGAAGTATTCATCCAGCTCTTCGGGAGAAACGGTCAGGCTGTCGAGGGAGAACATCAGAAAGGCAAGCTCCTCCATGAAACGCCGGATCTCATGGCTCTGTAGTCGTTGCGCCTTTCCGGCCACCCAGCTCAAGATCCCTTTCTCGATATAGCGTTCGTAGAGGGAAGGCACATCCACCACTTCTTGCGCCAGAACCTCATCGAACTGATCGACGACCATCGCAGAGAGAAGGCCACGCCCCGTGATGTCGCGCAGGTCGTGAATCGATTCGATCCTGGCTAATGCCTGCTGGGGATCCTGCTCGAGCACACCCGCGGCAAAACTCTTTTTCAGGTAACTCAAGAAGTCTTCTCGCGACCAGGGCCACAGGTGAAAGACCTCGAAGCCGCGACTTCGCAGGCTCTCTTCCTGCGCGGGCTCATAGAAAAAGCTCCGGCGGCAGGTCACGATGATTGGCGAGCGATGGACGTGGCTGCCGATACGTCCGATCTCGGTAATGACCGCCTCGGCGTCTTTCCGCGAGGCGATCGAGATCTCGTCGAGGGCGTCGAGCAGGAAAATGAAGCGCCCCTCCTCATACATGCGGAGAAAAACCTTGCGGTGCCTTTTCGCAGCCAGCTCCCCGAAGGCGGCGGTGAAAGCCTGCTCGCGGAGCTCAGCAAACCTCGGCCGGTCGTAGCGGAAATCTCTGAGCTTCACGAGCAAGGGAATCCAGGACTCTCCCGCTTCAAGAGCGCGGGCCTCCTGCGAGGCTGCGAGCCGGTACTGAGCCATCTCCAGGAACCAGGTCTTTCCCATGCCGAACTCGGCCAGGATCATTACCGGCCGGGCCTCCCGCAGGCTCCCCTTCAGCAGGGTCCAGAGATCTTCGCCGCGAGAGGAATCGGCGCTGTCGTGCGATAACCGACCTGCGAGCGGGCTCCCTGACAGCGGACCCGGGAGCACGCCATCGTCAACCGAGCCAGGACGGTCCCGAGGCGGCTCGGCCGAGCCCCGCGCCTCGATATAGAAGTCCAGAACGTTCCGCTGCAGATCGTCCGGAAAGCGCTCACGCCGCGCTTTCATATCCTGCACGGCATTTCCCAAGAGGGCGCCGACGAGAGCTTCCACCTCCGGCTCCCGGCCAGGAGCAACCCCTCCCGGCGCCGGTGAGCGCGGCGAGCCGTGGTAGCACAGAGCGAAGTTCTCGCTCAGGCCGAGCACCTTGTTGACGAACGGCCGCTGGGGTCCCGGTGCTCGCCGAGGCACTTCCCGGAAGAGGAAGCTCAGCACGTCGAGAATCCTGGCGAAGCCGTCGCCCGGCGGCGCGGCGGCGCCCTCCAGCGCCTCGAGCAGGCAGGCGGTGAAGACGGTGTGATCCTTCAGGGCATAGGAATATTCGTCCTCGTGCGAAGAGGCGACGACGGCGCGGCCGCTGCCCTCCTCCAGGCGGGCCAGCAGCTCGGGCGGCACGGGAGCGCTGGCGAAGGTATCGCCGGGAGCCATCAGCGCCGGTACGCCACCGGCGTGGCAGCAGTCGAGCAGCACCACCAGCCGGCGGGCGCGAATCGCCTCGATCCGGTCGGTGAATTCCTGTCCGGAAACGGCGGTGGTCGCACGCGCCGCCGGATTGAAGCCGAAGGGCAGCAGGAAGTGCTGGTGACGGCCGCGCGCCGACTCGAAGCGCCCGCCGTGGCCCGAGAAATAGACCAGCGCCGTCACCTCCGGAGCCGCTTCGACGTTGCGGATCAGCCGCTCCAGCCCTTCCAGAATGCCCTGGCGGCTCGCCTGCCCGTCAATGCGCAGATCCACCTGGCCGGGCGGATAGGCGCCGCGACCGGGATCGACCAGAAGGTCCCGCAGGACCGTGGCGTCCCGCGAGGTCATGGGCAGATCGCCGCCGACGCCGATCAGCAGGGCGTGCCCGGATGGGAAGGTTTCAGCCATCGACTTCCCTCCGGGTCCCGGCCTGAGGCGGCAGCCGCACCGCCGGGTCCCCCATGAGGACGTAGCTCCGCGTATCGTGGTGCGCCAGCCACAGGGCGGTCCAGTCGGGCGAGCCGGGCTTCAGGTCGCCGCCCTCGGGACCGAGACCGGCGGCCAGGTCGGCGGCAAGCTCGCCCAGCCGATAGCCGAACGCCTCCATGGCCGCGCCGACGGGGACACCGTCCAGCAGGCTGCGGAGAACGCTCTCGAAGGTCTGGAGCTGGCTGCCCGCCCGGTGCCAGAGAAACGAGCTCTGGAACGTCTGGTCGATGTGGCCGACGACGGCCAGCGCGCCGCCCCGGGGATGGGCGAGGAGCCGCTGCGGCAGGCGGGCCGGGAAGTCGTGCGGCGCGAGGGCGCGCGGCGGTGCGTTCCTCAGGAACGGAAACGAATCCCGGCGCGGAGTCCCGGCGCTGTAGCAGCCGAAGTGGAAGGTGACGAGCCCTTTGACGCCGGCCGCATCGGAGAGGTCCTCAGCCGAGAAGTAGTAGTCCTCGGGCAGCTTCGCTCCCCGGGCCGCCCTGGGTCCGGGCCAGTCCTGGCAGAGGAGGGCCCCCTGCCGGACGGACTGGACCGGATCACCGGCCGGGAACCCGACGCCGTGGCCGGCCGTGAACAGGAAGGAGGGGGTCTCCTCCCCGCCCAGCAGCCGCGCGAGATCGGCCTTTCTCGCCTGATCTCCTGCGCGCACGCGCACGAGGCCCTCCGGCAGCCCTTCGCTCACCAGTCCTGCGAGCCTCCCTGACGAGATGTCTGGCGCTCAACCGGGTCGCCTCGTCGCCGGGATGCTCGGGGCCGAAGAAGACGGCGCCGTTCGAGGCCTGGGGCAGCGTTTCCACCTCGACGACGCTGCGGGCGTAGATGGCGTACTCGTCCGCCGTCGCAAAGGCGAGACGCCCGACCGCATACTGCACGTCGAGCTGATATTGGAAGGCGAAAGGGATCGCCTCCGGACCGCCGACGAGCAGCAGGTAATAGGGCAGCTTCCGGGGATCGGCTGGCCCGGGCCCCACGCCATGGCGCCGCAGGAAGTCGAGCTTGCTCTCCTGCGGCAGATAGTCCAGCTCCCGGTAGAAGCCCTCGCGGTTTTCGGCGGCGCGGGCGCGGCGGAGGAGGAGCAGCGGTGCGAGAGCTGTCTTGATCTCCGGCGAGACGTCCGGCCCGAACACCACCCCCCAGCCCGCCTCGGCCAGATCCCGGACGTCGAGCCAGGGCAGCGGAGCCAGCACCGTAGCCTTGGCGCGGACCTCCTCTTCCAAGCCCGTCGGAGGTTCGGGCCGGCCGAGCCCCTCGAGGCGTACGTGATCTCGCAGGTACTCGCCCGTAGAGCCATCGACGCCGTTGAAGACGACGGGCTCCGCCCCCGTCAGACGCACCCGACCAGGGCTCATCCGTCCTTGCCGGCCTCCGAGGAGCCGCCGGATTCCACGTCATACCCCGTCTTGTCGTCGTCGGGGGGTGGCGGCGGGGGCGGCGGCGGATCGGAGTACCCGATCGCCTCCGCGCCTGCCGCGTCGTCGTCCTGCGGCGGCTTCTCGTCTCGAGCCTGGTCCTGGTCCATGGTGCCCTCCTCTCGTAGATCGCTCGTAGTCGGTCCGGCGAGCGAAGTTGTAGACACAACGAGGTGGCGTTTGTTCAGGAGGCGTTTCACCTCCACTCGCCCTGCAGCGCAAAGCCGGCCCAGTAATAAGGAGCTTCCCAGCGGGGCTCGCGCAGCATCGCGAGCTGCGCAGCACGGAGCGCTTCGGCGGGCGGCAACTCCTGCCGCAGCATTCCCCGGTAAAAGCGGCTCATGAGCTCCGCGGTCGCCGCGTCGTTGGCGTTCCACAGGCTGACGACCACCCGGCCGGCGCCGGCCTGAAGGAAAGCCTGGGTCAAGCCCAGCAGCCCTTCCCCCCGGATCTCCGTGCCGAGCGCCGTGCGGCAGGCGCTCAGCACCACGAGGTCGGCCCGCAGCTCCAGGCGGCGGATGTCGTCGAGCCGCAGGAACCCGTTCCGCGGCCGGCCGCGCTCGTCGACCCGGCTGAGGACCAGGCCCGACAGCTCGGGACGGCCGGCGTTCAGGAGGCCGTGCGTGGCGAAGTGAAGGATCCGATACGGCGCGAGACGGCCGCTCAGGACGAGGTCGCGGCTGGCCGCGAAATCCAGCGCCCGCAGGTGTTCGCCCGGCTCCACGAAACCCAGGATGGCCTCCGCCTCACGCCGCGACCAGGGCAGCGGGGCCAGCCGGTCGATCCCCAGACCGGTTCCCGGATCGATCCCCGGATCGCCCATGCGAACCGCGGCCAGAGTTACCGCGGGAACCGTCCGGACCTTCAGGCGCGGATCCTCCCTGGCGAAGACCGGATCGGCGATCACGGCGAGGGAATGCCGGGGCGGCCGGCGGTGGACCCTGTCGCTGCGCAGCCGCGCCAGCACGGAGGCGGACGGCAGAACGACCACCTCATGCTGCACCAGCAGAGGTGAGCGGAGGCCTTCCTCGGAGGCCACGGGCAACGCCGCGAACGGAACGTACTGGAGCGCGCCGTCGGCGACGATCAGCAGGCGTTTTTTCCCCAGACGTCGGGCCGCCGGCGCCAGGATCGCGTCGCTCAACGCCGACGCGGCCAGCCGCGCCTGCTGGCGGACGCCCGTCTTGTGGCTGCGGGCGAGCAGTCCGTGCGCCCTGCGGGCCAGATCCTCGGTCCGGCGCCGGCCGGGAAGCTCGAAGCTTTCGATCGAAGCCGGACCCACCAGCCAGAGGAAGCTCCGCTCCTCGCCGAGGGCGTATTGCAGAAGCAGGGTGTCGGAGTCGACTACCCGCTGCTGGATCTCTTGCAGGCTCAGAGGCTCGGAGATCGCCCTCGCATCGTGGAGACGGGAACGGAGGCTCACCCTTCAGCTTCCGGAGATCCTCGTCGATCGCCGGTGCGCGCGGCCCTTCTCCGACGCTCTCCAGCAGACTGCGCGCCCGCGCCCGCTCGCCGACCTCCCAGGCCTCGGCGTCGAGCCCCATCTCCATCAGCAGATCGACGGCGAATTCGTAGTAGTCGTGCCGGGTGGCCAGGTAGGAGGTCCGCAGCGCCTGGATGGGAGCCTCGCCGCGCAGAGACTCCGCGATGGCGAGGGCCGCCTCCATGCGGGAGCGGGCGAGGCCGAGGTTGCCGCGCCGGCGCTCGGCCCGGGCCATCCCGAGGAGGGTGTGGGCTTCCGCATGCCGGTCTCCCGACCGCCGGAAGAGCCGCAGCGCCCGCTCTTCGTAGGCCACGGCCGTGTGCGGATCGCCGCGCGCTTCATAAAGCCAGCCGAGATTCGCCAGCGTCGGCGCGGCGCTGCCCGGCGAGCCCATACGCTGGAAGATGGCCAGCGCACCCTGATAGGAGGCGAGCGCCTCCTCCAACCGGCCCGCCTGCATGAGGGCGGTGCCGCGCCTGCCGAGGACCGCGGCCTCGCCGAGCCGGTTCCCCTCCCGGCGGTGCAGGGCGAGGGACCGGTCGTAGAGCTTCAGGGCGGCGGCCGGATCGCCCGCGAGGTGGTGCACCCAGCCGATCTCCATCAGCGTCGAAGCCTCGCCGCGGCGGTCCCCGGCCTGACGCCGGAAGCGGAGCGCCTGATGCAGGAGATCCAGAGCCTCGGCCGTCCGGCCCAGGAGGCTGTACGTCCTGCCGAGGCTGTGGAGTGTCACGGCCTCCCGGGAACGATCCCCCAGAATCCGCCAGGCCGCGAGAGCCTGACCGTAGGCGTCCAGGGCTCCCCGGAGATCCGCCCGAGAGGCATGGAGGCCGCCGAGAAGATCGAGCGCCGCCGCCTCTCCGCGGCGATCCTCGAGGGCCTTGAAGACCTCGCGTGCCCGCAGGAAGGCGCCCTCTGCCTTCTCCGGCTCCGCCAGGGACATATGGGAGGCGCCGAGGTCGTTGAGAACCTGCCCGATCCCACCCAGCGTGGCAGCCTGCTCCCGCCGCTCGCCAAGGGTTTGCCAATGTCGGAGCGCGGTCCGATAGACGGCAAGGGCTTCCCGCGAGGCTTCCGCTCCACCCCGCGCGCGCAGCTTCTCGCCGCGCGCGTAGGCTTCGGCCGCCGCCACCCGCACGCGGTCCCTCGCGGTCGCGGGACGCAGCTCCTCGATTCGCACCGCGTAACGGCCGGAGGCATCGGCGGCCAGGGAGCGCACCTCCAGCCGGTGAGGACCCTCCGTCCGCGCCACCACGAACAGAGGCTCCGGCCCTTCCCTGCCGTTCGGGCTGTCGACCTCGAGGAGCTCGCGTCCGGTGGGATCGAAGAGACGGGCCACCACGTCGACGCCTCGCTGCTCGACGATGGCATGGAGGAAGTCCCCGGCTCGGAAGCGAACCAGGTAGGAGTCCGCCGCTCCGCTTCGCAGCTCCCGCTCGGCACGAGAACCGGGCTCGATCTCGGCGGCGAACGCGAGGGCCCGAGGCAGCCGGCTCCCCAGCAGGCCGGCGGCTGCGGCCAACAGTGCCAAGACGGCGACCAGCGCGGGCGAAGGCCGTCTCATTTCGTAGCCTTTACAAGAGGATTTTACAGGAACCCGCTCCTCAAGTCCTCTTCAATCGGACCATCGCCACGCCGTCGGGCCCCTCACCTCCCCAGCCCTCCTCTCCCACCTCACGCCCACCCTGCCGGGAGAGGAGGGAGCTGAAAAAACAAATCAAGATCGTCTCCCCTCTCTCCCGGTGGCAGGGAGTGCGGTGGGAGAGAGGGGCCGGGGGAGTGAGGGACCCGAGGCGGCCGAAAGCCCACGTTGATCGACAACTCTCGGCGTCAGGTGGAGGGGCTGGATCATTCCTCCTGAATCCGCACCCCATACTCCGCCACCACCCTCCACCCGGTCCCTTGCAACCCGTACAGGCGAACCACGTACCGTTCCCCGGGGAGCAGGCTTCGGGGAACCTCCAGCGTGAAGTTGCCGTCCTCGCTCGGCCGCAGGCCGCGGCGGCTCCAGACCTCTCTTCCTTCCGGTCTTCCTTGCGGCGCGATCTCGACCCGGTACCCGGCATGGGACGGAGCCTCGGCGAGGTTGAGGATCAGGAGCAGGCGGTCCGCCCAATCGGGAATGCGGATCGTCTCCTCGCCATCCGTGGACCGCTCCACCGCCTCCTCGCGGGGCACCAGATCGGCCACCAGGACATTGACGCTCGGTCCGGCGGCTTCCTCGCGGAGGCGGCCGATCCAGACCGAAAGGCCGATGACGGCGAGCAGCAGGGAGGCCGCCAGCGCATAGGCGAAACGAGCCGAAGCAAAGGGCGAGGCCCGCCGCGGCGCCGGCCCGGCGTCGGCCTGGCTCTGGAACCGCCGCCACTCCGCGGCGAGATCGAAATCGGCGAGCCGGTCTTCCTCGCGGACCGGTTCGACGCCCGGAAACGACTCCAGGTCCAGAATGGTGCGGGTGCACTCGGGACAGCGCGCCAGGTGATCCTGGAGCCGCTCCCGCTCCACTTCCGAGAGGTCGCCCGCGGAATAGGCCAACAGTTCGTCCGGCGAGGGATGGGGCTCCAGACCGCGCCGATCCTCCGCCGCCAGGGCGCGGATTCCGGCCCGCAGGCGCTGTTCGTCGTCCACGTCAGCCTCCCCCTTCTGCGGCATCGAAGTATAGGCCCAGCTCCTTCTCCAACCGGTCCCGCGCCTGGCTGAGCTGGGACTTCACCGTGTCGATGGAGATCTGCATCACCCCGGCGATCTCGCGGTATTTCAGGTTCTGATCGATGCGCAGCAGCACGCAGCGGCGCATCTGGGGCGGCAGGTCCGCGAGGGCCCGCCGGAGCATCCCGACCTGCTCGTCGGCCAGCAGGCCGGAGAGCGGCGCGGCGTTGTGCGCTCCCCGCGCGAGCGACAGCTCGGCCGGGATCGGCTGCCCTTTCTCCATGGCGCCTTCGAGGGAAACCTCCCTCGCCTCCCGCTTGCCCGCCCGGTCGTGGCGCACCCGGTTGCGCCAGAGATTCGTCGCGATCTGGAACAGCCAGGTCTCGACGCTCGCCTCGCCGCGGAAGCGCGCGAGGCTTTTGTAGACACGCAAAAACGTTTCCTGGGTGAGATCGCGGCAGTCCTCGGGCGGAATGCCGCGGTTGCGGAAGAAGTAGAACAGCGGCCGGAAATAGCGGTCGAAGAGCCGGTGGAATTCCTCATCGGGTCCGGCGGATGAATCGAAACGCGCCATGCGGACCGTTTTTCCCCCTTCCCGGTGGGTGCGGTCAGGCCGGAATGATAAAGCGCACGATCACCCAGCACCACACCGCCGCGAGGAGAGCAGCCAGCAGGTCCAGCACGACGCCCGTCCGCGCCATGCGCGGGAATGGTGACGTAGCCGCTGCCGAAGACGATGGCGTTGGGCGGCGTGCCGGCCGGCAGGGCGAAGTCGCAGGAGCAGGCGATGGTGGCCGCGAACAGGGTGGTGACCATCACCTCGGGCGCGACGGCGTCGCGGAGGACGACGAGCATCACGGCGATGGTGGCGGTGTTGGAGGCCACGGCCGAGAGGGCGACGGTGGCGATGCTCGGCCAACAGCACCTGGCCGAACGGCGGCAGGCCCTGCACCGCCGCGAGCTGCGCGCTCATGAAGCCGGAAAGGCCGCTCTTCTGGATGGCGGCCGCCATGGCGAAGCCGCCGCCCAGGAGCAGCAGGGTCTCCCAGGGCACGCGCGACAGGGCGCGGAAGCCCAGCACCTGCCGTCCGCCGGAGCGCCAGGCCATCAGCGTGAGCGCCGCCAGCACGGCGACGCCGCCCTCGAAGTGCGCCGAGGTGAGCTCGAACCAGGTGATCCGCGGCGCCAGCAGCGAGGTGAGCCACTTGCCCGCGATCCACAGGGCGGCGGTGGCGAGGAAGATGCCGAGCACGATCCGCTCGGGCCGGCGGACGGGACCCAGGCTCGCCAGCTCGCCCTCCACCACCTCGGCCCCGATCTCGCCGGTCAGCCCGTCCCCCCGGCCGATACGCCAGAGCATCCACCAGACGACCGGCAGGAAGAGCAGCACGAAAGGCAGCCCCACCGCCATGAACTGCAGGAAGGAGATCGAGACGTCCATCCGCTCCATGAAGCCCGAGAACTGGGCGTTGGGCGCGGTGCCGATCTTGGTGCCGATGCCGCCGACGTTGGCGCCGTAGGCGATCGACGAGCATGATCGCCATGCCGTAGTGGGCGAGCCGGCGGCCGCCCAGGTGGTCCTCGATCTGGACGATGACGGCGATGCCGATGGGCAGCATCATGGCCGCCGTGGCGGTGTTCGAGATCCACAGCGAGATGAAGGCGGTGGCGGCGAGAAAACCGGCGAGCAGGCGGCGCGGATCGGTGCCGACCCGGTCCATGATGCCGAGGGCGATGCGGCGATGGAGGTTCCACTGCTGCATGGCCGCGGCGATGCCCATGCCGCCCGCGAACAGAAAGATATAGGGATCGATGTACGGCAGGACCGTCTGCCTGACGTTGGCCCCCACACCGGGTCCGAAGACTCCCATCAGCGGAAAGAGGACGAGCGGCACGCAGGCCGTCCAGTAGATGGGCAGCGCCTCGGTGATCCACCAGATCGCCATCAGCGCCGCGCCGCCGGCGGCATAGGCGGGCCGGGAGCCCCACTCCGGGTTGTGCTTCAAGGGCGTGTCGAGGCCGGCCAGCAACGCGAAGGCGAGCAGGCCCGCGAGCAGGCCCGCGAGCTTCCAGGGGGTCAATCCGGTCGGGGCTCGCAAGAGGCGTCGCTAGGGCCGTCCCGCCGGTTGCGACAGCACCTCGCGGAGCTGATGCCGCAACACGGCGAGGTCCAGCTCCGTCTGCGCGGCCGCCGTGCGCTTTTTCGGCGGACGGGTGTTGTCGGTGCAGCCCTCGTCCTCTTCGACCCGGGTCGTTTCGCCACACATCTGAAGACCACGAAGGGCGCGGGTTTGCTGTGCGGGCAGGACGCCGATCATCAGATCCCTCGCGTGGAAGCTCATCATCTCCTCCTGGGGATACCCCCGGTAACCGTCGCCGGCCGCCGGGCCGCGCGAAAAAAAATTGTGGAACGATTCCCGGAGTTTACCAGAATCCGCGTGCCGGCTACCGCTGGACCTCGTTCTTCAGGGTCAGCATCCAGACGTCTCCCTCGTCGGTCTCACGCACCATGTAGAGGCTGCGGTCGCCCGGACCGACGGCCAGGGCGATGTAGCTGGAGCTCTGAGGCGGTGCCAGAAGCAGCCGCGACGCTCGGGTGCGCAGATCGCACAGGAAGATCTTCCCCTCGTCGCGATAGAGCAGCCGCCGGCTGTCGTTCATCCAGATGGGAACGAGGCCGGTCCGCGTGACCCTCTCGTAGCGTCCGGAATCGAAGGCGAACACGACCGCCCCCGGCACCGCCGAGCCGTTCCGCTCCAGCGTCCCCGCGAGCCGCCGGCCATCCGGCGACCAGGAGCCGGCGGCGAAGACCTCCTGGCCGCCCTCGGGCCGGGGAAGCCAGCGGATCCGCCGGCCCACGGGCTGCTCGAGATCGATCAGGGCCGTGCCCTGAAAACCGAGGGTCGCCACCAGCCGCCGTCCGTCCGGCGAAACCAGCGGCTCATAGAGAGGCTCGCGGCCGCCGTGCGGAATCGGCTGCAGGCCGCTGCGGTCCGGCCGGATCGTCCAGGCGCCGTAGCTGCCGCCGCGGTTGGAGTAGAAAAGGATGCGCGAGCCGTCGCTGCCACCAGCGGGGACGGCGGTCCTTGGCGGCATCGTTCGGTCAACGGGCGCAGCCCGCTGCCGTCCGGGCGGACCACGAAGAGGTCCTCCTGGGGCGAGGCGGTGACGAAGGCGATCCAGCCGCCGTCCGGCGAGACCGCCAGGTTGCGCACCGCGCGCGAGCCCTGGGTGACCGGTGAAGCCTCTGCGGAAACTTCGAGGGTGGCCGGATCGAGGTCCCGACGCTCCACGTTCGCCTTGCCTTCGTCGGTGGCGTAGACGATCCTGCGGCCGTCCCGTGAGAGGCTCAGCAGCCCCAGCGACAGCGAAGAGGAGGTCACCGGCTCGGGCTCTCCCGACGTCCGGCCCGATGCTTCGTCGATCGCCACCCGCCAGACGTTCATGCTGCCGCTGCGGTCGCTGACGAAGTACAGGTGCCGGCCGTCGGGCGACCAGACGGGATTCCAGTTGAGGCGCTCGTCGCCGAGAACCTTCACGGGCTCGCCGCCCGCCGCCGGGATGGTCCACAGGATGCGTTCCGCACTGTCGTGCGGCAGGCCCCAGTAGGCGATCCGCTTGCCGTTGGGAGACCAGCTCGGCTGCACGGCGTCGTCCTTGCCGAGGAGCCGCTGCTCCCGCGTCGCCACCTCCACCACCCAGAGCTGGCTGTCGAGCCTGCGCTCCAGCGGGCCGGCCACACTCTCGGTGGCGAAGGCGAGCGTCGCGCCCGTCGGGCGACCAGGCCGGGTTGAAGCCGAAGTCGGCGACGCGGCGCACGGAGCTCTCCCGTGGCGCCCATGACGAAGAGGCCGCCGCCGTCGCGCTCCGAGCGGAAGGCGATCTGCTTGCCGTCCGGCGAGAAGGCCGGCTGGGTGTCGTCCACCGGCGAGTCCGAGGGTGAGGTTGACGGGATTGCCGCCGCCGATGCGCTGCAGGTAGACGTCGGCATTGCCGCTGACGGACTTCACGAAGAGCAGGAACCGGCCGTCCGGCGACAGGCTGGGGAAGGACTCGCTCCCTTCCTGGTCGGTCAGACGCGCGAAGGTCGCCTCAGGAGGAGCGCTGCCGCCGCCGGTCTGGCCCTTCCGATCACCGCCGGAATCGCTGGAGACATACAGCGCCGCGACCGCCAGAGCCGCCACCAGGCCGAAGCCGGCGGCCCACACCCAGGGGCGGATCCCAGCCGGCGCGGGCCCGCCGGCAGGCGTCCGCACGGTGGTGGTCATCGTCTCGTTGCGCAGGGCTTTGAGGTCGCCGAGCGGACCCTCGACCGTGGGATAGCGCTTGGCCGGGTCCTTGGCCAGCAGGCCCTCGACGATGCGCTCCAGCTCCGGCGGCACGTCCGGCCGCAACTGGGAGAGCGGCTTGGGCTGCTCGTTCAGCAGCGAGTAGAGGACGGCCTGCTCGTGCTCGCCCCGGAAGGGCCGGCGGCCGGCCAGCATCTCGTAGAGAACGACGCCCAGAGACCAGAGGTCGGTGCGGTGGTCCACCTCTTCGCCGCGCGCCTGCTCGGGGGACATGTAGGCCGGGGTGCCCACCGAGGAGCCGGTGCGGGTGATGGCCGCCGCGCCCACGAGCTTGGCGAGGCCGAAGTCGAGGATCTTCACCACGCCGTCGCCGGTGACCATGAGGTTGGCCGGCTTGATGTCGCGGTGGACGATGCCGCCGCGATGCGCCTTGGCGAGCCCGCGGGCGATCTGCTGGGCGATGTCCGTGGTCTCTTCGATGGGCAGCGGCCCGCGCTCGATCTTCTTGCGCAGGGTCTCGCCGTCGTAGTAGGGCATGGCGAGGTAGAGCCGGCCGCCTTCGGTCTCCCCCACCTCGTGGATGGTGCAGATGTTGGGGTGATCGAGAACCGACGCCGCCCGCGCCTCCTGGAGGAAGCGGGCCTTGGCCTCGGGATCGCGGGTCAGCTCGGGCGGCAGGAACTTGAGCGCGACGATACGCGACAGGCGCAGGTCCTCGGCCTGGTAGACCACACCCATGCCGCCGCCGCTGACGTGCTCCAGGACGCGGTAGTGGCCGATCCGGCGGCCGGCGAGGCTGGCGGTATCGCCGTCGGACCGGCTGCCTGCCGACGAGGCGGAGGGAAGGTCCCGCAGCGTCGGGTCGAGGGCGTCCGTCGACGACAGCGGCGCGCCCAGGATCCCGGCCACCGCCAGCAGGCCGGCGCGCATCTCCTCCATGCGCGCGTAACGCTCGGCGGGGTTCTTGGCGAGCGCCCGGCCGACGATCCGCTCCAGCTCGTGAGGCACCCCGGCGCGGACGAGCGGGATCGGCTCGGGCTCGTAGGAGAGGATCCGGCGCACCCGCTCCTGCTCGGTATTGCCGGAGAACGCCAGCCGGCCGCTGATCATCTCGTAGAGCACCACGCCGAGCGACCAGACGTCCACCCGGGCGTCGATGGGCTCGCCGCGGATCTGCTCGGGCGACATGTAGCCCGCCGTGCCGACGGCCGTGCCGTCACGCGTCAGGCGCGACTGGTCGGCGAGCTTGGCGATGCCGAAGTCGACGATCTTCACCCGGCCGTCGGGCGACACCATGACGTTGGCCGGCTTGACGTCGCGGTGGACGATCCCCTTGGCGTGAGCGGCGCCGAGGCCGGCGGCGATCTGGGCGGCGAGGTGGACGGCCTCCAGGAGCGGCAGCGGCCCGCGCTCGACCCGCTGCTTGAGGGTCTCTCCCTCGCAGAACGACATGGCGATGAAGAGCCGTTCGTCCTCCGTCTCGTCGATCTCGTAGACCGTGCAGATGTTCG
The DNA here is from genome assembly GCA_963778565.1 of Thermoanaerobaculaceae bacterium. Taxonomy (GTDB): domain Bacteria; phylum Acidobacteriota; class Thermoanaerobaculia; order Multivoradales; family UBA5704; genus DATARR01. The sequence continues at coordinate 488,056 of CAVZUZ010000014.1, forward strand.
GATGGTCGAGGGCCGAGGAGGCCCGCGCCTCGCGCAGGAAGCGCCGCTTGTCCGCTTCGTTGCCGCTGCGATAGCTGGAGAGGAACTTGAGCGCGACGGTGCGGCCGAGCTTCAGGTCCACCGCCCGGTACACCACCCCCGCGCCTCCGCCGCCGAGGCGTTCCTGAACCCGGTAACGGGAGACGGTGTCGCCGATCAACGGCGAGGTCCCTGAAGGATGGCGATAAGTCTATCACCGACGGCCCTCACTCCCCCCAACCCCCTCTCTCCCGGTGAGGGAGGGAGGGAGGGGGCGGGAGAGGAGGGCCGGGGTGGTGAGGGCCAACCCTCCTCCTCGAAAAACGGCATCGCAGCGTCCCCGGGCCGGACGAGATCGGCGGCGAGCACGGCGACGCCCAAAGCCCCTTTGTAGAGGCTGTGGGGCGTCTCCGGGTGCCGCTCGACGGCGACCGCGGCGCGGCTCGCCAGCTCGCGGGCCCGCTCCAGCCACTCCGGGCCACCGCCGTGACGATGGAGATTGAGCAGCGCATAGGCGCGGCCGGCGAGGCCGCAGCAGAGGTTGCCACTGCCGCCGCTCGGCGCTTCCCAGGCGTTCCACGCCGCGCCCTCGGCCAGGGAGAGGTAGGCCGGACCTCCGAGCATCCGGTGAGCCAGCGTCCAGAGGAAGACAAAGCCGGCGCTGCCGTTGCACCACCCCGGCATCGAGCCGCCGTCATTCCATCGCCAGCGCAAACCCCTGCCCCAGGGCCGGGCGAGGTCCGCGAGATCGGCAAGCCGGTCGGCGACCTGTGCCGGCGGCGCGGCCCCGGCGGACCGGCACCATCGCAGCAGCGCATAGAGACAGCCGGCCCAGCCGTGGGCGATCCCCAGGTTGAGCCCCTTTTCGAGACGGAAAGGAGTCAGCCCATCCTGGTCCGCCCGGAGGCTTCGTCCGAGATCCTCTCCCCAGGTCCGCAGACGGGCGCGGCACGCGGCGGCGGGACCCGCCTCCCCCAACGTGTCGAGCAACGACGCTGCCGCGAGCAGGAGCCCCGCGCGCCCGAGCGTCAGATCTCTCTCCGGACCGGGATTCGCCGCCGCTTCCAGGAAGGCGTTAACGGCCGCCACCTGGACGCCCGGCAGGCCGGCGGCGTGCGCGATCAGAGCCCTCACGGCGTGGACGCCGGCGGCGGTGTGGTAGGCGGAGCTCTCGCCCACGGTCTCCCGCGTGATCTCCATCTCCGCGTTGTGGAAGGCGGCTTCGGATCCGCAAGAGGCGGCGGCCTTCTCGGCCCACAAATCAGCCAGGGAAAGCAGCCGCGGGTCTTCGCGCGCCAGGGAGAGCCGGTAGAGCGCGCAGGCGATTCCCGCAGCGCCGAAATTGACCGAGGCCGTCGGCGCCGGCGGGCCCGTGGCGAACAGAGGGCCCTCGGCGTCCACCAGCTCCAGGACTCGCGCCAGCAGCGCCTCGGCTTCCGGGCAGCGGCCGCGGGCTTCCACCGCGATCGGCGGCGGTTTCACGGCCGCGAGCGCCGCCGCCAGCTCGGCCATCGAGGAGAACCGCTGCCGCGGTTCCTTGCGCAGGGCTCGCGCCAGGACCGCTTCGAGCTCCGGCCAGGGGTCGGCCCCCCGTTCGATGAAGGGGAGCGGGGGCTCCTCGACGATCTGGCGGAGCATCTCACCGCGCTCGAGCGAAAAGTCGCGGCAATGCGCGCCGGCAGCCATCAGGTAGAGCAGCGCGCCGACGGCGTACTGCTCCCCCGCGAGCGAGGTCTCCGGCGGCTTCCGCTCCTCCCGCATGGCCGCCGCGTGCTCGGGCTCGTAGAAGAACGGAACACCCGCGCGCGGGGCGCGGCCGAGGTCTCCCGAATCGCCGGCCCGCCGCGAATAGCCGAAGTCGAGGAGCCGCACGGAGCCGTCGCGGCCGGCGAGCACGTTCCCGGTGTGGACGTCGCCATGGTGGATTCCCCGCTCGTGCAAGCGCGCGTAGGCGGACGCGACCTTGCAGCAGAGGTCCAGCAGCGCGGGCCTGCCCGACGGCCCCCGGCGCCGGAAGCTCACGGGCGGCCATCTCGACGTTGATCCCGGGGCACCATTCCAGAGCGATCCAGCGCCGCGGCTCGATCCGGCCGGCGACCTCGCCGGCCGCCAGAAGTCTGGGAGCGCCGCCGCCGTCCAGCAGCTCCAGGATTCTCCGTTCACGCTCCAGGCGATCGAAGGCCTGCGCTTCCGCCCGGCATCCGACCTTGAGGGCTGCCAGACCTGCCGCACCGCGCGCCGAATACAGCTCGGTGTCCTCCAGGAGATGCAGGCACTCGAGGATCTCGAAACCGCCGACCTCTTCGCCGGCCCGCAGCAGCGGGCGGATTCCCTCCGCATCCCCCTCGGAGACCAGAAAGCCGGACTCCAGCAGCCGCCGCAGCAGCGGATACGCATCCTCCAGCGTGCGTTCGGGATCGACCTCGCGAAGGCGGCTGAAGCGGATGACCGCGTCGGTGATCGTGGTCGGCCGGCGGAACTCTTCCAGCAGCTCGGCCGCCCCGGCCGCGAGGACCTGGGAAGGCATGCGCGAACGAGGGTGGGTGACCGCGACGTCGCCCTCGCGGTTGGCGAAGCGGGCTCGGACGTTGTCGGGCAGGTCGGCGACCGGCACCAGCACCAGGTCGGGGGAAAGCACCAGCGGATCGGTGATCGCCACGCTCAGCGAGCCTGCCACATCAGGGCGCCGGGAGTCCACGTCCCGGTATCCACGCCCTCGAGGCGGAGACGCTCCAGGGCGAACCGCCAGGGCTCGATCCCTGCGGCCCCTTCGGCCCTCGTGGCGCGGGCGGCGAGGAGCGCCCGCGCCAGCCGATGCGTCAGCCAGAGGCGCCAGCTCTCTGCCTCGCCGCGGGCGGTCCCGTCCGCGGGGTCGACGCCCCAGGAAACCAGCCCTGCGGCGCCGATTTCGGAGGTGAAGGGCACTCCCTGGACCGGCGCGCCGTCGAGCCGCCGGGTGACGACCTCCGCGGCCGCGGCCAGCCGTTCGAACGTGGGGAAGTAGGCCACGATCTTGTCCGGCCGCAGCAGGCCGGCGGCATCCGCGCCCACCTTGAACTGGGTGGCCCTCCCCGCCGCCAGAGCCTCGACGATCGCGCCGAACCCCTCGGCAAGCACGTCGGGAAGAGGGCTCGCGTAGAGCTTCCAGGTCGGCTCCGCCGGCGATCCCACGGCAGCGCTATCGCGAGCGCGGGCGCGCCAGCTCAGCCAGTTGGCCGCACCCGCCGGCACCCACGCCCGGTCGAGGAGCCTGCGGCGGTCATCCCCCGGCGCGATGCCGAGATAGCGCTCCACCGCTTCCCGCGAAGGCAGGAGCCGCTGCCACCGCGGCGTGAGCGGACGATGGTTGTAGGTGTAGAGACGCCAGGAGAGGAGGACCGGATCGTCGACCGCGAGAGCCTGGCCGTAGCGCAGAGCGGCCAGGGAGAGCCCGGCGAGCCGGCCGGAGCCCTCCTTGCCAACCGCCCCTGCCTGCGCTCCTGCCTGCGCTTCTACCTGCAAACTGCCCATGGCCGCCGCGCCCGATACGAACCCCCCGCGATGCTCGACCTCCAGCACCCCGTCGGCAACGAGCCGCGCCAACGTCCGCATGGCGGTCTCGCCGAGCGCCGCGCGCGCGTAGGCGGGCAGCGGACCGGGCTCGCGGAGGGTCAGGAACAGCAGGGCCGTGTCGCGGTCGACCGACTTCGCGGTCAGAGCGGAATCCGCAGAGGCCGGACGCAGAACGCCGTAGAAGCCGGGCGACTTCGCGAGCTCCGCCAGGGCCTGGCGTTCCGCCGCCGGAAGGCGGTCGTAGAGAACCAGCTCGTAGCGGGGATTGGCGCGTAAAACGGGCGCCAGCCAGGATCGAGGACGCATCTTCATGGTCGACAGTGTGAGTCGGAGATCTCGCGAGGTTCTGGCTCCCCCCGGCGGCCCGGTTTTCCAGGTGCTGGATCTCAGCCCCGACGAGCGGACCCTCTATCTGGTGCGCGAGGCGGTCGAGGGGGATATCTGGATGCTGACCCTTCGTGGCGAAGACACGTAGGTCGTATATTATGACGAAGCGCCGGGCTCGCCATAGAACTGCTCGGGAGACATCAGGGCCCTCTCCCGCCCCCTCCCTTCCCCCCTCACCGGGAGAGGGGAGAAAGACAAGGACGAAAAGGACGGCAAGGACAGCAACGACAGCTTTATTCTCTGTCTTTCTCCCTCCTCTCCCTCGGGGAGAGGAGGGCCGGGGAGGTGAGGGGCCGGCGGCGCCGGAACGACTCCAATTCAAGGGAAACCTCGGGATCGGCTTTTTGCCTGTCTCCCCTCTCCCGGTGAGGTGGGAAGGGAGGGGGCGGGAGAGGGGCCGGGGGTGAGGGCTCGGGCGGGGGGCGGGAGAGGGGCCGGGGGTGAGGGCTCGGGCGGGGGTCAGGAGAGGGAAGGGGTCCCCGCCCGCGCCCGCAGCGCCTCGAGCTCCTCGTGGAAACCCTGCACGATCACCTCGGGATCGGGAACCAGCCCGGTGTCCGAGGCGATGCCCAGCCGCACGTGGCCGGCGTAGCTGATGATGCTGATGCCGAGCCCCAGCTTCCCCGACTGGGGAACCCAGAAAAAAAGCTCCTGGATGGGCGTGCCGCCGAAGAACAGGACCTCCCGCGGGCCGGGCACGTTGGTCATCACCGCCGTGGCCTTGGTGCCGAAGATCTTCACCACCAGCCTCTGCACGGCCAACGGCACGACTCCCAGGAGCCTCAGGACGGCGTAGACGACGACCGGCTCGGCGGACCGCTTGAGGGCCAGGGCCCGCCGCCGCAGCTCGGCCAACCGCGACACCGGATCGGCCTCGCCCAACGGCAACGACAGGAAGATCAGCCCGAACCGGTTGCCCAGCTCGGACATCCGGTCCAGCGACCGCAGGTTGACCGGCATCGCGGCGCGGAAGCTCAAGCCGCGCGTGCTCTCGCCATGGCGGTCGAGGTAGCGCCGCAGCCCGCCCGTCATGGCGGAGATCAGGATGTCGTTGATCGTCCCGCCGAGCGCCTTGCCCACCTCCCTGACGTCGGAGAGCGATACCGGCTCGGACCAGGCAACCCGCTTCGCAACGCCGAGAGCGCCCTTGAACCTCGTCTTGGGATCGGGGTACCGACCCAGCAGCCGCGCGAAAGCCGCCGTCGACACCAGACCGGTCTTCCAGGGTCCCAGGGCCTGAAAGGCCGCCGCCGTCTGCTCCAGCAGCCGGATCCCGTCGGGCATGATCTGAGCGGCGAGCTCCTTGGCGGTCTCCACGCTGCCCGGCGGCAGCCGGAAGAGGTCCGCGAACGGATTGCTGAGGTCTTCGAGAAGCTCCGGACCGAGGGTGCGGTCCGTCAGGGACAGCAGCACGAGCAGCAGCGCCATGCCGTCGCCGATGCAATGGTGGAGGCGGCCCATGAGGACGCAGCCGCCCTTGTAGCCGTCGATCAGGTGAAACCGCCAGAGCGGGCGATCCATGGCGAGCGGCTCGCTCATCAGCGAGCTGACGACCTCGCGCAGGGCCACGTCGTCGCCGGGCGCCGGCAGGGCGGTTTCGATCACGTGGGCGTCGAGGTCGAAGCCGGGATCGATCTCCCAGCAGGGATTGCCGCCCCGGCGCACGACCCGCTGGCGGAAACGCCGGATGGGCAGAAGGCGCTGGTCGAGCAGGCCCTTGACGCGCTCCCGTCCGAGGGACCGCTCGAGCACCAGACAGCCGTTGATGATCATCAGGTTGGTCGGATCGTCCATCCGCAACCAGGCGTGATCGACGGCGGAGAGCGGTTCCGGGGCTTCGGCGGGTTCCGGAGCGGACAAGAGAATTCCTCCTGAGGCGTTCCGGGGGGGAGTGTACACCGCCCCTCGCCCGGCGATAATCCGGCCGTAATAGTAATAGCCCGGGCATGAATGCCCGGGCTACCTTCGGTGTTCCCTCCGGGACCAGCCAAATTTCTCCCCCTGGAAGCCTGGTCCCGGCAGGGACTACCGTCGGTAGCCCGGCGGCTTCAGCCCCGGGCTTTCGGCTCCGCCCCGCCCAACTTCCGCCGCAACCGCTCCCACCAACCCGACGGCGCCTCCGCCTCCGGCGCCTCATAGCGGTGGAGCGGCGCCGTGTCGCCGGGCGGCCACATCGAGCTGGCGGAACCGTCGCGATAGAACGTCACGGTGACGCTGCGGCGCGACGACCGGCAGCCTTGGACGACCCGCTGCACCGCGTGCCAGGACTTCTCCGAGCGCACCAGCACGGCGGAATTGCCGACGATCGGCGGGATCACGGCGGCAACATCGCCGGGCTCGCCGGGCTCGCCGGAACGCAGGATCGTCAGGCAGCCGCCGTCCTCGACGTTCCAGGAGCGGTTGAAATAGAGCACGTGCGTGACGAGCTTGTCGGGCAGGTCGAGGTGCGGCCCGAGATTCGCCCCCGGCCCATAATGGAAGACGTTCACCTCCATCGGCGCCGCCGCCAGGTCGTACCCGGTCAGCGCCGACATCGCCGCGCGGTAGGCCGGCGAGAGCAGGTCGCGGCCCAGGCTCGACCAGGCTTCGCTCAGCTCCGCGGGATGGGCCAGGGACTCCGCTCCCATCCCGATCAGCGCCCGCGCCTCGTACTCGTATTCCTTTTCGCCGCCATGACCGGCGACCGTCTTGAAGTGATCGAAAGGATAGGTATCGGCCAGCGCCGCGGCGTCGGCCGGCGAGAACAGGTCGCCGACGGCGGCCCAGGCATACGGCTCCGCCTGCAGCTTGTGCGGCGCGATCTGCGTCAGGTCGATCATCTACCCTCCTCCAGCTTGACCCGCCAGCCGTTTCAACCCGCGAGCGAGAGCCCGCAGCGGCGCGGTGACCTTCCAGGAAGTCGAATCATAAAGCGCCGCGATGCGGTCGTCCCGCGCCGCGATCTCCGCACGGGCCGCGGCCAGGAGCCGGTTCAGCTCCTCCGGCTCGCGGGCCGCGTCTTCCAGCAGGGTCGGCAGGGATTGCCAGAACCGGTTGAGCGCCGGCTGGGTGGACGTCCTTCCCCGCCGCAGGATCGCGGCGGTGCGGTCCCAGTGCCGGGCGAGCTCGTCGAGCGCGGCGCGCGCCGTCGCGGCGGGTGCCTTCCTTCCCAGCCGGGCGAGAAACTCGTAGGGATCCGACTCCGCCTTCGGCAGAGGATGGATCGTCTCGAAGCCGGACAGGGCGGTGTACTTGCCGACGGAAAGGTCGGCCGAGTTGAAGGCCGGCACGCCGCAGGCGAGAGCGGTGACGAGCAGATGATAGCTCTGCCCCACCACCGCCGCCGACCGGCTGATGAGCTCCGCCAGCACCAGCGGCGGCGGCCAGTCCGGCAGGCGCACCAGCCCCGGCACATCGCAGCTCACCACCGCACCGCGCTCGCCGTGCACCGGCCCGATCGGCAGTACCAGGAAACGGAAGTCCCGCAGCAGATCCGAGTGCTTCCTGACGAAGCTCCAGAAAGACTCCAGGGTGGGGATGGCCTGGACGACGACGTAGGGACCGGTCAGGCCCGCGCGCTCGCGCAAGCTCTCGAATTCGGCGGAGGGCCGCCGCCCGTCGAGCAGCCGCGAGACGCCGAAGCCGGTGTCCGGAGTGACGGCGATGCGGCCATTGCCGGCGAAGCGCGCGAGCGCCTGCCGCGACGGCTCGTCGCGCACCGCGACGTGGGCGCTGTTCGTGAAAGCCAGCTCCATCAGCGGCTCGGCCCAGGCCGGGATGTCGTTGCAGTGCATGCCGGGCGCGTTCCAGACCAGGGGGATGCCGTATTGCAAGGCGATCAGCGCCGGCGTCAGCCAATAGCCGGTGGGATGATGAATCGCCGGCGTCGGCGGGCCGTACGCGGGAGCGACGTACTTGTCGAAACGGATGATGAACCCGCCGCCGATGAGAAAGCCGTCGAGACCGCCGGCCAGGCGCGGCAGCTCCGCCAGCGAAGTGACCTCATAAGGCCACTCGGGCGTCGTCCTGGCAAGGTAGGAGAAGCGGTGGAGCTTCACCGTCCCCAGCCGTTCGGCCAGCTCCGCCTCGGCGATCAACGGGAACAGCAGGTCCCCGTAGTTCTCGACGTCGAAGGTGCCGGAACAAGCGATTTGCCAATCGCGATCTTGCATTGAAAAATCACATCCGGAAGTTGACCAGGCCCGGTGGTCTTTAAGAATCAGCCTGTACCTCAGCCTCCGCCGGCGGGCACAAAGAGCCTGCTCAACAACCTGGCGGTATCAGGCCGACCCACCACTGCCTCTCTACCGGATGCAGGCGACGCTACCACAACCTGAGGCGCGGCGACCGTAGCGCTCCAGCCGCCGCGCCTCAAAAAATCTCACGACTCAAGGTCACTCAGCCTTGGCGGCCGGCGGCGCCTCGACCGGTTGGACCGTGGGAGCCTCCGGCTGCGAGGGCTTCCGCCGAATCACCCGCGGACGGGGCTTGACGCCGAACTTGATGAGCTGCTCGTTGGTGTAGCCGTACGTCCCGCGCAGGTGGGCTTCCACCCGCCGGCGCACGATCTCACCCTGCTTCTCCACCTCCTTCCGGCGGTGGACGACGTCGCGCAGCTTCGAACGCGTCTCCTCCTGTTCGGAGTCCAACGAGCGCGCCACGTCGAGCAGGCTTCGCGACATGAGCAGCACCAGTGATGCCGCCAGCATTCATAGTACTCACGCGAGCGGCAGGTTCCTCGCAGACAGGCCCGGTTTGATGTACGATACCGCCATGGAGACCAAAGCCAAGGAAGAGACCGAGCGCATCATCCGCATGATCAGGACGGCCCTCCGCCTCCTGGGCTTCACCAACCGCGAGATCGAGCGCCGGCTGGGCTACACGCCGAGCTACCTGACGCGGCTCTTCAGCGGCCAGATCGAGCTGCGGTTCGAGCACATCGTGGACATCGCCAGCGCGATGGGCCTGACCGCCGAGGAGTTCTTCCAGTTCGCCTACCCTCTCCGGAAAGGAGAGCGCAGCGAAGCGGCCCTCCAGCTCGACGAGCTGCTGGAAGAGATACGGCCGGAATGGACTCCCGCGTTTGACGAAAAGTTCACGAAGCTCCTTCAGGAGAGCGTAGAGATCGCCCTTTCCCGTCAGGTGCGCGAGCTGAAGCCTATGACGCCGCTCCGAAAACCAAGGAAGCAGGCTCCTCAGGCGCCCTTGCGGGGATTGGGTAGGCCGAAGCCCGGATGAGGACGCGACTGAGGAGTCCGCGATGCCCTCGAAAGGATCCAGATTGACTCGGGGCTCCCTACCGCCCAAAGATGAAAAGGATCGTGGCGCCGAAAGAGTCCTGGTGAGAAAGCTCGATCCCAGCGCCCTCCATCAGCCTCAGGGGCCAGACTCCGGGATCAATGCCATCATCGGCAAGTGGCCTGGAGAGGAGAGCGACGAGGAGATCATCGCTCTTCTACGGTGCCGTGTCGCGATGGCAAAGGATGACGATTGGGGGAGCATTGCGAAACGAAATCTCCAACGCCTCCGTAACCTCTATCTCTGGCAGCGTCTCCGAGGTTCCGTAGAGACGACCCAGACCTTGTGCGATAACGGTTCGAAGGCGCACAACGGCGGGTCGTCTCCGAGGCGGCAAGGCCGTTCCGATCTGCGCCCACCTCCGCCGTCGCGATCTCAGCGCTGGGATCGCGACGCCGGAGGTCGTGGAGGATGGCTGCGGTATACTTCGAGACTGAAGAGGACACCTCATGGCCAAGAGCAAGCTTTCCGACCCCGAGACTCGCGCAAAGCTTATCTCCACTCTCAGGCAGGTGAGATCGGAAAGGGCCGCCGCCTATCACGTGATTAGCTCGCGGGGAGACTGGGTCGTGATTGGTGAGGGTAACGCAACGGCTCGCAGGAGGTTCGAGGATCGGAACCGCGCTATCGAGCATGCCAGAGATTTGGCGCGGAAATCCCAGACCGACCTGATTGTTCACGCTCGGGACGGCCGCGTCCGGGAGCAAGTGAGCTTTCGCGACCCCGGCACTCCAGGAAAGCAGCGCGCCAAGTAGTCCACACGCGAGCTACGGTCATCATGCCTCCGAGGAGCGCTGACTTTGACCGTAGCGTCTTCATAAATTGCCCGTTCGACAGCGAGTTCCTACCGCTGGCGCAGGCTCTGGTCTTTTCCATCCTGAGGCTCGGGCTGGAGCCTCGCATTGCTACAGAGCGGGCGGATTCCGGGGAGACGCGAGTACAGAAGATCCGCGAGCTGATTCGATCCTCTCGCTTCAGCATACACGATCTCTCGCGGATGGAACCGCTGGGTCCGCACGATCTCCCTCGCTTCAACATGCCCTTTGAGTTGGGGCTGGACCTCGGTTGCCGGTACTACGGGGAGCTCTCGGTGTAAGGACAAATCGTGCCTGATCCTGGAGCGCGAGCAATACCGATATCAACGAGTCTTATCGGATATTTCTGGGAACGACATCCGTGCTCACCAGAATGACCCCGAATCCTTGGTGCGAGTGATGAGGAACTGGTTCTTTGTGTCCTTGGGAGGACCCTTGCCATCCGCAAGCCGCCTGTGGGACGACTACAACCTCTTTCAACTTGACTTGAAGACCTCGCTTGAGCGCCTAAACTTTTCGGATCGTGACGTTCTTGCGCTCGAGATGGCAGAGTACATCGATTCCGTCAGGGGCTGGTTGAGTCGAGGCAAACGAGCCGCAGGAAGCCAGAAGCGCCGCTAGCCTCGACGGGCCGTCACCCCGGCAGCCGGTGCTTCTGCACCTTCCCCAGCGCGTTCCTGGGCAGGTCCTCGACGAAGCGGATCTCCCGCGGTATTTTGAAGCCGGCCATCTGGACCTTGCAGTAGGCGATGAGCTCGACTTCGTCGATGGTGGATTCCACCACGAGAAACGCGACCGGCACCTCGCCCCACTCCGGATGCGGCCGGCCCGCCACCGCCGCTTCCCGCACGCCCGGAAACGAGGCCAGCACCTCCTCGATCTCGCGGGGATAGACGTTGAAGCCGCCGGAGAGGATCAGCTCGCTGCTGCGTCCGAGGAGGGTGATGTAGCCCGTCTCCGGGTCCCGCCGCGCCAGGTCGCCGGTGCGGAACCAGCGCCGGCCGAGCTCGTCGTGCATGAAGCTCTCCGCCGTCTTCTCCGGGGTCCGCCAGTAGCCGGCGAAGACGTTGGAGCCTCGCACCAGGAGATCCCCCTCCTCTCCCGGTACAACGTCGCTGCCTTCGCGGTCGACGATGCGGATGGAGACCCCCGGCAGCGGCGTTCCCACGGTTCCCGGCAGCCGCGGGCCGGCGTAGGCGTTGCTCAGGTTCATCCCCGTCTCGGTCATGCCGTAGCGTTCGAGGATCTCGTGGCCGGTCAGCTCGCGGAAGGCGGCGAAGGTCTCCGGCGCGAGCGGCGCGCTGCCGGAGCAGAAGAGGCGCATGCGGCCGAAACCGGAGGCCGCGTCTCTGCGCTTCAGATCCTCCACCAACCGCACGTACATGGTGGGGACGCCGAAGAACAGCGTCGGATCTCCCGAGAGCAGCTCTCCAGCCACCGCTGCCGCGTCGAAACGGCGGCGCAGGAGCACGGTCGCTCCCGCCGCGAGGGCGCAGTGGAGCCCCACCACCAGGCCGTGGGTGTGGAAGAGAGGCAGGGAAAGGAGCAGCGCGTCGTCCGCTTGCCAGGCCCAGGCGGCGAGGAGGCCTGTCACCGTCGCCAGGACGTTGCCGTGGCTGATCATGGCGCCCTTGCTCCGCCCCGTGGTGCCGGAGGTGTAGAGGAGCATCGCCAGGTCGTCCTCTTCGACGAGCGGCGGAATGAACGCGCCGGTACCGGCGGCATTGGCCTGCCAGCCGTCGAGCTCCTCGGCCAGGACCACCCCTTCGACGCTCCGCCGTTCGTCCGGCTCCAGCTCGTCGAGGACAGCGAGCCGCTCGCGCTCGGTGAGCAGCAGGCGGGGCTCGGCGTCTCCCAGGATGTGAGCGATCTCCCGCCGCCGGTAGGCGAGGTTGATCGGCACCATCACCGCGCCGAGCCGGATCACCGCGAGGTAGGCGGTGACGAATTCGGGCCGGTTGCCCAGGAAGAAGGCGACACGGTCGCCCTTGCGCAGTCCCCGCGCCGCGAGGCCGGCGGCGAGCCGGTCGGCGTCCGCGAACAGGTCCTGGTAGGTGAGAACCTTCTCCTCGTCGCCGCCGTAAAACCGGAGAGCCACTTTTTCCGGCGTTCGCAGGCGTGGGATGGCAAAGAGGCCGTGGAGGTTCACGAGGCGCATGCTACGATGATTCCCGTGTCTCCCAAACGGGCTGTTTTGGCCGCGATGCTCCTTCTTCCGGTAGCCGCAGGCGCTCCGGCAGCCGCGGGCGCGCAGGCTCCCGCCGCCGAGGAATCGACTTTCTCGGGCACTGTCGACGTGCGGGTGGCGGAGGTGGAAGTCCTGGTCACGGACCGCGACGGACAGCCGGTGACCGGCCTGACCCCGGCGGACTTCCAGGTGGTCGAGGACGGCCAGGCGGTCGAGGTGACCAACCTCTACGCCACCTCCTCCCAGCCGCAGGTGCTGGCCGTCTTCGTGGACGACACGAGCCTGAGCAGCGGCGCCCGCCTCGCCGCGCTCAACGGTCTGCGCCGGCTCTTCGCCTCGAATCTCAAGCCGGGAGACCGCGTCCTCTTCGTCCGCTTCAACGGCGCCCTCGAGATCCAGGGCGAGCCCACCGGCGATCTGCCGGCGCTCGAAGCCACCCTGGACCGGATCGGCAAGGCGGTCGCCCGCGGCCGGATGTTCATGCAGGAGCGGAGCATGCTGCAGTGGGACATCCTCCAGGCGGCGCCGCCGGGGCTGGAGCCCGACCCCGGGATCGCAGAGGCCCACGCCTCGGCGATCATGGACGGTCTGCGCCACTACGGCCGGAGGCGAGCCGACGAGACCCGCGCCACCCTCGCCGCCCTGCAGCAGACCCTGGCCCTGCTGGCCAGCCTGCCGGAGCGCAAGTCCCTCGTTCTCATCGGCGGCGGAATGCCGATGAGCCCGGCCGCGGATCTCTTCGAGCTGTGGCGCGACAAGTACGCCATCTTCGAATCCAAGCTCGCCGTCACCCCGCTGGAGAGCCTGGACTGGGATTCTTCCCGCGTGGTCCAGGACACGGCGGACCGCGCCAACGCCGCCGGCATCACCCTCCACGCCCTCGCCCTGCCGGAGGCCGGCGGGGTCAGCGCCGCCGCCCCGAGCGCCACGGGGGTGCGATCGGCCTGGGACCCCGAAGATTCGGACCGGGCAGTGCGGACTCTCGCCGCCGCCACCGGCGGCCGGGTGATGACGGACCTGCAGAATCCGGCACCCTTCCTGGAGGCGGTGGGACGCGACATCGGCTCGACCTACGTCGTCGGTTATACCCCCGCGCCGGCAGGCAAGAAACCCCGGCAACGGCACAAGATCAAGGTCACCGTCCGCGACGGCGCACTCGCCGCCCGCTACCGTGAGGAGCGCTTCGACGGCGCCGGCGGCGATCCGCTGCTGCGGCAAGCGATCTCGACGCTCTGGGCCGGCGGCGGCGCCAACGCTCTCAAAGCCGAGCTGTCGATCGAGGAGCAGACGCCGGAGGAGGACGGCCGCGTCCGGGTGACGGCGATCGTCGCTCTGCCGCTCGCCTCCGTGCTGCTGCGCCCGCAGGAGCACTTCCACGTGGCGCACCTGACGGTCGCCATCGTGGCCCGGGACGGCCAAGGCCGCATCACCGGCGCGCCGCGCGCCGAGTTCCCCATCGAGATCCCCAACGAAAAGCTGTTCTCGGCGCCCGGCCAGACCGCCGGTTACCGGTTCACCATGCATCTCGCCCCCGGCGAGAGCGTCGTGGCGGTCGCCCTGCGAGACGATGCAAGCGGCGCCGAGAGCGTGCTCCGCACCTCGTTGAACGCCGGAGCGGAGACGGCGGCCCGGTGATGAAAAGGGCGCCAGACCTCCGTCGCGCCTCCGGCGCTGGCCCCTCACCTCCCCGACCCTCCTCTCCCACCGCCCTCCCACCCTTCCGGGAGAGGAGGGAGACTGCAACAAAGGAGCTTGCAGCAGTCTCCCCTCTCTCCCGGCGGGCGGGAGGGCGGCTGGGAGAGAGGGGCCGGGGGAGTGAGGGCCAGCGCCGGAGGCGCGACCCGGGACGTCTCCGCGGGCTGGCAGCCCTGCTCCTTCTCATGGGGGGAGCCGGCCTCGCTCCCGCCGCCGCCCAGACGGCCGCGCCACCGCCCGTCCGGGTCCTCGAGCTTCCAGGGAGTCAGCGTGGAATCGGCCGCCATCCTGATGAGCGGCCAGGAGGGCGGCGAGATCTCGCTGGGAGCCCTGGCGCTTCCCGTCCGGGACGAGCTGGAAAAGACCCGCGTCCTGCTGCGGCTGCGGCTGGACGGGCCTTCGCTTCTCGCCGGCCAGACGGCGGACGAGCTGCGCGTGGAGATCGTCCTCTACGCCCTGGACGCCGGCAACGGCATCCGCGCCGCGCTGCTGCAGACGGTCGAGGTCGATCTCGCCGCGCTCCGCGCCTCGGTCGAGCAGACCGGCGTCGACTTCCTGGCGAGCCTGCCTCTCCAGCCCGGCCAGTACTCGCTGCGGCTGCTGGTCCGCAACGTCGAGACCGGGCGCCTCGGCGTCCGCACCCTTCCGCTTCCCGTGCCCGAGCTGGCGGACCTGGACCCCGCGCCGCCGATCGCGCCGCCGCCCGCGGCAGATCCCATGGTCACGGCGCGTTCGAGCGGCCTCGGCCCGCTGGACCCTCCCCCATTTCCAAATGAGGCGGGAGGCTTCGCCAGGCGGGCCGCGCCGGCGCTTCAGGCCGAGGTCGCGCCGCCGCCGCTCCTCGCGACCGCCGAAGGCCGCAAGCTCCGCAACGCCGCCCGCGACGCCTATCGGGAGGCGCTGAAACTCCTGGCTGACGGACAGCAGGCGGAGGCCCTCGCCGCCGTGAGAGCCCTGGAGGACTCCCTGCTCAAGCGCCCCGACATGTCGGTGCGCGTCGAGGATCTGGTGGAGATCGAAGCCGGATTGGCCGCCGAGCTCGCCGCCTCGAAGCCGGAGAGCCTGGTGCCCCTGCTGCGCTTGCACCGGCGCCTCCACGAAGACGCCTCGGTGAGACGGCGGCTGCAAGGCTCCACCATGGCGCGCGAGGTGTTCATGAGCCTGATCGACCACTACCGCCGGGGTGGACGGGCCGAGCTGGCCCGCCAATTCGAGGTCGCCTTCGGCATCACGCTGCTGCGGTCGGGCGTCCGCAGCCGCGGCGAGCAACTGTTCCAGCGCGTCCTGGCGGAGGATCCGGGCAACGAGATCATCCTTCTCGAGATGGCCGCCGCCGCCGAGCGGCGCAGCCTGCCCGACGAGGCGATCGGCCACCTCAAGGACCTGCTGCGCGCGCAGCCGAAACACCGCGAAGCCCGCCTGCGCCGGGCGCTGAACCTGAAGCGTCTGGGCCAGACGGACGACGCCGCGGACGCCCTCCGCACGCTGATCGCCGAAGACACCGTGGACTGGTGCCTCCGCGTCGCCTATCAGGAGCTCGCCCGGCTGCTCATGGCCGGCGGCCTTCCCGGAGGGGAGCGGCTGCTGCGCGAAGGCCTGACGCGGCTGCCGGGAGACGAGAAGCTCACCCTGCTGCTCGCCGCGGCGCTGGAAAAGGGCGGCCTGAGCGGGGAGGCGCGGGAGGTCCTGGCCGCCTTCAAAGCGGAAGGCGTGGAAGGAGGAGGTACGGCTCGCCGCCGCTACAACCATCCACCCGAGAACCTGCTCGACAAGATCGACGCCGAGCTCGACCGTGAGGCGGCCGAGCACCTGCCGGACCTGGCTTTGGCCTTGCGGAGGACGCGCGAGTGAGGATGCGATTCGGAGCCCGATTCCCAGAGCTTCTTCCAGCGGACCGTTGCCACGCCGTCGGGCCCCTCACCTCCCCGGCCCTCCTCTCCCACCTCACACCCACCCTTCCGGGAGAGGAGGGAGACGGCAAGAAGAAACTGCCTTTGTTCGGCTCCCCTCTCTCCCGGAAGGGCGGGTGTGAGGTGGGAGAGAGGGGCCGGGGGAGTGAGGGGCCCGAGGCGGCCGAGAGCCCCCAATCATCGACAACTCTCGGCGTAATCCTCCTTACCCTCCTCCTCCTCCCCCCCGCCGCCCACGCCCTCGAGGTCCGCATCGTGCGGCCCGTCGCCGGCGAGGCGCTCCTCGGGGAGACCGAGGTGCGCGCGGAGGTGGTGCCCGCGGGCGCGCCGGTCCAGCGGGTCGAGTTCTTCCTCGATGGCGCGCTCGCCGGCACGGCGACGCAGGCTCCCTATCGCATCCTGATCGATCCCGGCGACGAGAACCGCCAGCACCGCCTGGAGGTCGTGGCCTATGCCGCCGGCAGCGAGCGCGCGACCGCCAGCATCCTCACGCCGCGCCTCCATACCGATACCGAGATCCGGGTGGACCTGCCAGCAGCTCTTCGTGACCGTGGAGAACCGCGGGCGGCCCGTGCTCGACCTTACCCAGGCCGATTTCACGGTTTTCGACCAGGGATCTCCCCAGCCCCTGACCACCTTCGCCCGCGGCGACATCCCCTTCACCGCCGTGCTGCTCGTGGACGCGAGCGCCAGCATGGAAGGCGGGCGTCTGGACAAGGCGCTCGACGGCGCGCGGGCGTTCTTCGCCGCCATGGCGCCTCTCGATCAGGCGAAGCTCGTCCTCTTTTCAGACCACGTGCTGCTCGAGACCCCCTTCACCAGCATCCAATCGGTTCTGACCCTGGGCTTGCGGGGCGTCGCACCCTCGGGCGGCACGGCCCTCAACGACGCGCTGTACCTCGCCGTCAAGCGGCTGGAAACCCGCCGGGGAAGGAAGATCGCCGTCATGCTCTCCGACGGCGTCGACATCGAGAGCGTGCTCTCCATCGAGGACGCGCGGGCCCTCGCCCGCCGGCAGGTGACCCTGTACTGGCTCCGCCTGCGCCGCGACGAGGAGGGGCCCCGCGTGCGCCTCTCTTCGTCCTGGCGGAACGGCGACGAGCACCACCAGGAATTCGAGCGGCTGCGGGCCGCCGTGCTGGAGAGCGGCGGCCGCATCGCCGACCTCGCCAGCGTCGAGGAGATTCCGGCGACCCTCACCGCCCTGCTCAAAGAGCTGCGGGACCAGTACGTGCTCGGCATCACGCCGCGCCGGACCGGCGGCCGCGGCTCCTGGCACGACGTGCGGGTGGATGTCCGCGGCAGCCTGCGGGCGCGGACGCAGGACGGGTACTTCGAGCCGTAGGCCCTCACGGCCCAAAGGCTTCTTGCACAGCGGTCCGGCCTGCCCTTCGAGCCCTCACCTCCCCGGCCCTCCTCTCCCGCCCCCTCCCTTCCCCCCTCACCGGGAGAGGAGGGAGAAAAACAAAAGAAGAAATTCTTCTCCCGCCCCCTCCCCGCACCTCCTCGGGAGAAGATTCTGTTCTTGCTTCGCCTTTTTTCCCCTCTCCCGGTGAGGTGGGAAGGGAGGGGGCGGGAGAGGGGCCAGGGGTGAGGGCTCGGGCGGGGGAAAGACTGGAGAGGCGCCTGGCCCCCCTACCCCAGATCCGGCTCGCCGTTGCGCTCCAGAATCGCCGCCCTCACCTCGTCCCGCAGGCGGACACCGGCGTGCCAGCCGGAGCCTTCGGGCCGCACGGGCGGAGCGACCGAGACCACGACGGAGCCGCGCCGGATGAGGCGCTCGCCGTCCCGCAGGATCGAGCGGGTCCCCCGGATGGCGACGGGCACCACCGGCACGCCGGCGTCGACCGCCACGGCGAAGGCTCCCATGCGGAACGGCAGCAGGCCCGGGTAGCGGTAGAAGGTGCCCTCGGGGAAGATGAGGAGCGACTGGCCGGCCTGCACCGCTTCCAGGGCCTTGCGCGTCTCCGCCGCGCCCTGGGCGACGTCGAACCGCTCCACGAAGAGGGTCCCCAGGCGCTGCATCGGAAGGCGGGCGAGGAACCTCTGCGCAAACTCGCGCTTGGCGACATAGGCGAGCTCCGGCGGCAGCAGCGCCGTCAGCACCACGCTGTCCAGGTAGCTCCCGTGGGTGGAGGCCACGATCCGCGGTTCGCCGGCCGCCAGATTCTCGGCGCCTTCCAGGCGGACCGGGATGCCGCACCAGGCGAGGAGGAAGCGCGACGCCCGCCGCGCCATCCGCCGCCGCCTGGCGAGCCCGGGCGGCACGACCACCGCGAGCCACATGGGCGCCGCGAACAGCAGCAAGGAGCCATACGCCCAGCCGGCGTAGAGCAGCTCGCCCAGGGAGCGCACCCGGCGGGAGAGCTGGGCCCACAGCCCCGAGATCGTCAGCCGGGCGACCTGCCAGCCCAGGGAGCCGCCGCTCGCGCTCCCTCCCGATTCGTAGAGCTGCCGCGCCGCGGAGCGGCGGATCTTGCCGCTGGAAGTCTTGGGCACGGAATGGGGACGGACCAGCACCACCGCCTCGGCGGGCGTGCCCAGGAGATCGACGGTCACGTCCTGCACCGCTTGGCGCAGCTTCTCCAGCGCCGCCTCGTCCCGCTCCCGCGTCTCCGCCATCACCACCAGGCGTTCCGTGCCGGTGGACGGATCCGGACTGCCGAAAACGGCCACGCAACCCTTGCGGATTCCGGGAATCTCGCCTACGGCTCCTTCCAGCTCGTGAGGATAGAGGTTGCGGCCGGCGCGGATGATGATGTCCTTCACCCGGCCGGTGACGTAGACCTCGCCGCCGGCGATGTAGGCCCGGTCGCCCGAGTCCCGCCACTCGCCGCGGACGAGCTTCGCCGTCGCCTCGGGATTGCGGTAGTAGCCGCTGGTGGCTGATGGACCCTTGAACTCCAGCCGCCCCTCCTGCCGCTCTCCCACCTCATGGCCGTTCTCGTCGAGGATGCGCACTTCATGGTCCGGCAGCGGCACGCCGCAGCAGATGAAGCGCAGGGCGCCCGGATCGTCCTCGGCCACCGGCACCGCCTTGCCGGAGCGCTGGAACGTCTCGCGGTCCACGACGTCCACGATCGGCGGCCGGCGCCGGGGGGGCGTCGTCAGGGCGACGGAGTTCTCGGCCAGCCCGTACACCGGCATCATCGCCTCGGGGCGGAAGCCGTAGGGGCCGTAGCGCTCGAGGAAACGCCGCACGATCTCCGGGTTCACCGGCTCGGCGCCGTTGAAGGTGCCCCGCCAGGAGGAGAGATCGAGCCCCTCGATCCACTCGTCGGGGACCTTGTTGACGCACAGCTCGTAGGCGAAGTTGGGGCCCGCCGAAAGCGTTCCCCGGTAGCGGTGGATGGCCCACAGCCAGCGCGAGGGACGGGCGAGGAAAGACAGCGGCGACATGAGGTAGAGCGGCATGCCGTAGTACAGCACCCCCATCCAGGCGCCGATCAAGCCCATGTCGTGATAGAGCGGCAGCCAGCTCACGCCGACGTCGTCCGGACCGAATTCCGCCACCCGTCCGATGGCCCGCAGGTTGGCCAGCAGGTTGGCGTGAGTGAGGATCACTCCCTTCGGGTTGCCGGTGCTGCCGGAGGTGAACTGGAGAAAGGCGATGTCGTCCTCGCGCACGTTGACCGAGGGAGGCGCCCCCGCGTCCGCGCACAACTCGTCCACCGTGACCACCTTGCGCAGGCCCGGAAGCTGGGCGCCGAGCAGGCGGGCCAGGGGGAGCACCTCGGAGAAGGTGATGAGCACCTCGGCCCCCGCCGTCCGCAGGATGCCGGCCTGGCGCCGGAGGTGATCTTCGATCTGGCTCTTCCGCGCCGGCGGATAGAGGGGAACCGGGAACCCACCGACGAGTTGGGCGCCGAAGAAAGCCGTGAAGTACTCGAGCCCCGAGGGGAGCATGACTCCCACGGCCGAGCCGGGCCCCAAGCCGAGGCGGGACAGGCCGGCGGCCACGGCGCGGGACCGCTTGCGCAAACCGCCGTAGGTCAGCTCCTCGGGATCGCCGCTGCCCGCGAGATAGAGCACGTGCCGCCGCTCGGGATGCCGCTGCGCGTGCCACTCCAGCACCTCCACCAGCGTCCGGGTGCGGTCCGGCGCCGCCTCGGCGGCCCCCAGCGGCTCGACGATCTCCAACCCGCTCTCCGGGCCGGCGGGATGCGTCTCGAGCAGGGCCTGCAGCAGGTCCCGCGGCGTCTCCGCCGAGCTCAACACTCCCTCGGGCAGGCTCACCCCGAAGGATCTCTCCAGACGAGCCAGCAGCTCCACCCGTGCCAGGCTGTCGAGCCCCAGGTCGCGCTCCAGAGACGAGTCGAGGGAAAGGGATTGCCAGGACTTCCGCTGCGGCTGCAGCTCCTGGGCAAGCTCCTGGGCGACCTCCAGGACCGCGGCAGGCTCGGCTCGGGCTTTCTCCTGCAGCATAGACGACGTTCCCCTCATAGCTGTTTGAAGCCGTGAAGGTATCCCTTGAGAGGCGGAAAGACAAGACGGGAAATTGACGGGGACGAGGGTAGATCCGCTCCTCGGGTCCTCTTCAATCGGGCCATCGCCGCGCCGTCGGGCCCCTCACCTCCCCGGCCCTCCTCTCCCACCTCACACCCAACCTCCGGGAGAGGAGGGAGACTGCAGAAGCAGAGAATTGCTTGGCCTCTTCAGTCTCCCCTCTCTCCCGGCGGGCGGGTGGAGGATGGGAGAGAGGGGCCGGGGGAGTGAGGGCCAGCGCCGGAGGCGCGACAGAACAGCCCTCACCTGAGGAGCCGTTCCTTTCTTGCTGTTCTCCCCCTCTCCGGTTACGGAGAGGGGGCCGGGGGGTGAGGCTTCGGAGGGCAGGACCGTACGCAGCGGGGTGCCGCGCCGCTCAACCTACTGCGCTGTAGTTGGCCGGCAGAGAAGGTTTATAACCTTCATCTTCTTTGATCCGCGTCAGCACGGAAGTATGGATCTTTGCGCCCTCTGGAATCCTGCGCGTGACCGGCCGCCACAACCGCCAGAAGCCCGTGCGTGAATTGTGCAACTCGCCCAGTGGATCCGGGCGGTGCCGCTCCTGCCAACCTTCCTTGAGCCTCAATCCATGCTTTCGAGCACTTTCCAGCATCCAGATCAGGGCAATATCAGACAAGCCGCGCTGGTCATACCACCCTCCGACGTCAGAGTGGACGCCTGCGAACCAGACCTGTACGACATTTTGATGAGGCTCCAGATAATTCTCATCCCAGATGCTGATGGGGAATTTCTTCCGTTTTTCATCGATGGAAATCGCCTGGTACGCGTTCGCCACGTCCGGATTGAGCCGGTCGTTGAAGAATTTCTTGCCGTACCACCAACCGAGCGAGCCGACGGTATCCCAAACCCCGATGAACTCAGGCATGCAGGGCTGGCAATAGGTTTCCTTGAATCCGGCGGCAATGCGCTCGTTGCCATGGGTATTGTAAATATCGCTGGCATAGGGGATCAGATTGACGCTGCCCTTTTGCAGGAGCCCGACTTTGTGAAGCATCCCCGCCAGGCAACGTACCGTAAAGGCACCGCGGCTGAAGCCGAACATGAAGATCTTGTCCCCGGGCTCGTACCTGTTCATGAGATAGCCATAGGCATCTTCGATGTTTTCTCTCAGGCCATAACCGAATGCCTGGCCCAAAGTCGTACCGATCTTTTTACCCAGGGTGCGGCCGAAAATGCTGAAGGTCCCGATGCCCGGATCGTAATACGCAACTTGATCGGCATCCCGGATGACCGGCGTATACATATCGACGACGTTGGTGTTGTTGTTCCCGTACTCGTTGCCGGTGCCATCGCAGCACAGGACTATGTTTTTCCCCATGACCCGATTTCCTCCCGGTCCGCGGCGGCGAAGCCGAACCGCCGCCGGCGCCCGGCTCGGCATCTCTGCCTTTCGGATATGTCTATACCTCTCTCGCTGTTGAAGAGCTGCCGTAATACTACCACGATTCGGTGCCGGGCGACGAACGGGTCCATTTCGCGGTCGCCGGCGACTCCCCGCTACGCGGTCCGTACCAGAGGACGAAGACCACCCCGGCCACCGCGCTCATCAAGGAGGTCCCCGAGACCCCGGGTGGAGTCAAGAGGACGCGCCGCCGGCGGGAAACGCCCGCCGCGGGAAAAGCAGGGGTTGACAAGCTGTGCGGCGCACAGTACTATGTATGGCATGGTTGACGCAGACGCTTTCGGCAAATTGGAGCTCGAGCTGCGGCGCGGGGTGTTGGTGTTGGCCACGCTCTCGCAACTGCGCACTCCGCGCTACGGGTATGAGCTGCGGCAGACATTGGCGGACAAGGGAATGCCGATCGAAGAGGGCACGCTGTATCCCTTGCTGCGCCGCCTGGAAGCGCAGGGTCTGCTCAAAAGCGAGTGGAAGATCGAGGACGGGCCGCCGCGGCGTTACTACTCCCTGAACGCGGACGGCCGCAAGTTGCTCAAGAAGCTCACCGCGTCATGGCAGGGCATGAACGACGCAATGGATCGACTCTTGAAAGGGGACTGACAATGAACGCGAAGAACGCGTTTTGCATTCTGTCGATCGTGATGATGGCCGGAGCCGCGCCGGCCCCTGTCCAGGCCCAAACCCAGGGTCCGGCCCCGGCTTCTCAGTCCCAACCCTCGACCGGCCCGGCCGCCTTCGTCAGGCCGCAAGCGCCGGGGCGCCTGATCGATGTCGGCGGCCGCCGGCTCCACATCCTGTGCAAAGGTGTTGCGGCCGCTCCCACCGTGATCTTCGAGGCGGGCCTGTCGCAGTTCACCGCCAACTCCTCATTCAGCCTGGCGCAGGACGCCATCGCGCCGTTCGCCCGCGTCTGCTCCTATGACCGCGCGGGCATGGGCTGGAGCGATCCGGCGCCGCAGGGCTGGACGCAGGCCGGCATGACAGCGGACCTGCACGCTCTGCTGGCCGCAGCGGGAGAGCCGAAGCCGTATGTGATCGTGGCGCATTCGCTGGGCGGGCTTCTCGCCCGCACCTATGCCCGGACCTACCGGGACAATGTCGCCGGCCTGATCCTGCTCGACGCCACGTCGGACGAAGATTTCGATGAGCTGGCCGCGGCCGGCGCCGCCATCATCCCACAGCTGGACGCGGCGATCGGCTCGTCTCGCCCCGGCGTACCGGTGATCGGCATGCCCGCGGGAACCTCGCCGGAAGTGGTGATGG
The DNA here is from genome assembly GCA_963778565.1 of Thermoanaerobaculaceae bacterium. Lineage (GTDB taxonomy): Bacteria > Acidobacteriota > Thermoanaerobaculia > Multivoradales > UBA5704 > DATARR01. Next base: position 511,066 of record CAVZUZ010000014.1, read on the forward strand.
CGTTCACGCCGGAAATCCTGCGCGGCGTGAAGACCGAGTTCGAGGCGCTGGATCGCCTGCCGGCGGAGATGAAGCGGCCCGGCGGCTTCGGTGATCTTGGCGACCTGCCGCTGATCGTCGTGCGCCGCGGCAAGACCGAACAGCCGCCCAGCGAGGCGGACCTGCGCCATCAGCGCGTTCAGGAGAACCTGGCGAAGCTCTCGAAGGACAGCGCGCTGATCGTGGCGGAGAACAGCGGCCACACCATCCCGCTGGACGAGCCGGGAGTGGTCGCCGACGCCGTCCGCCGCATGCTGGACTCACGACGCTCGAAAGGGGACGGACAATGAACGCGAATGACTTGATCGAATCCTACGTCACCGACGTCGCCGTGCAGTTGCCCCGCAAGCAACGCAACGATGTGGCGTTCGAATTGCGCGCACTGCTCAAAGAAGAGTTGCAGGCCAAAGCCGAAGCCGCCGGGCGCGGCGCCGATGCAGCCATGGCAACCGAGTTTTTACATGCCTTTGGTCGGCCCGTGGAGGTGGCTGCGCGCTATCGTCCAACGCTGACGATCATCGATCCCGCGGACGGACCCAGATTTCTGCGCGCGGCTGTCATCGGCTTGGCGGTGATCTGGTGCATGGGGCTGTTGATGAGCCTGCGGCCCATCGATTCCGGATGGGACCTTCTCAGCGTTCTTGGCCCGTGGTGGGTAGGCACAGTGATCCCTTCCCTGTGGTGGCCCGGTGTGTTGGTCGCGTACTTCGGTGTGGCCTCGTGGGCCCGCCGCCGATGGCCGCAAACCTCAGAGTGGAAGCCGCGTGTGGGCGATCTCACTCACGGCAGCCGCGCAGGGATGGTGATGGGACTCGTCGGCATCGTGTGCGGGATCTTCGTGCTCATCGATCCCAGTTGGGTGTTGGATGTCTTTTGGGGCGGTCGAGCGGCGCCTTCGGCGTATGAGGCGCTCACTTACACCGATACGTTTCTCCAGCGACAAGCGCCTTGGCTGCTGGTGCTTCTCGTGCTCAATATTCCCCTGTTCATCGCCGTCATTGTAAAAGGTCGCCGGTCGGCCCTGATGCAACGCCTTGAAGTTGGACTGAGCCTGGTCCTTTGCGCAGTCATGGCGTGGACCGTTCTGGATGGTCCGGTGTTCATGGCGTCCAGCAGCGATCGAACGGTCAAGTTTTTTCTGGTGCTCATCACCGTCTTCACGCTCGTGATTCTCGCCATCCAACTGCACCGGCGCGTCAGGCCGACTCCGAATCAACAGATTCGAGCCTAGTCCACGCCGAGCCGCACACTCCTTCTCCCTCCTCTCCCTCCGGAGAGAGAAGGGCCGGGGAGGTGAGGGCTTCGGAGGGCACACCGCTCCGATCCTCACCACCCCCGGAAGGAGCCAGGGGAGCGAAACCCCCCTAGTTCCCGATGTCGAACTTAACCCGGCTGTCACCGCAGTCCGAGGTCACCACGAACTCATGGGTGCCGCCCCCCAGCTTGTGGACGAACTGGGCGCTGAACTGATCGTAGAACGAGGCCGAGCCAACGGAGGTGCCGTCGAAGCCCCACTTCACGGTGTGCGGCCCACCCTGGCAGGTGACGCTGAAGCTCGAGGTGAAATAAGCCGAGCCGAGCACTCCCGGCGCCGGGCCCGTGATCGGGTAGGTGTCACCATGGATGGGATAGACGATGTTGACCGGAGCCTGGGCGAAGGCCGGCGCGGTGGCGAGGCAGAGGGCGAGAACGACGACGGCGAACATCAGCTTCTTCATGGAAAGCCTCCTTGCGAGGAGCGTTCTCCAGTGAGCGCTCCCGGGGTGTACCCATGATGAGGCGACGCACCCGACGTTTTCGTTACAACGAATGAATGACGGTGCTGGGCCGGCTTACTCACGCGCGAGCCGTCTTCCTCGGGTCACGCGGTCGTCGCTTCCACATAGGCCAGAGGGATGGTGAGGCGCAGCTCGCCTGCGGCGGCCGCGGCCTCGTTCAACCGCTCCTCGAGCTCGCCGAAGACGGCTCTGGCGCCGCCGCCGGCCACCTCCTTCCAGGCCGGAAGAAAGCCGAGCTTGATGAAGTGGTGGTTGAGGAGGGCCGTCCCGTCGCGGAACCGCATGGGATGCTCCTCGACGAGCACCCGGGTGACTCGAAACCCGCTATCCGCAAGCAGCTCCTTCACGCTCTGGACGGTGGCGCGATGGGCCACATGGACCTGCAATCGCTCCACGGCCTCCGATCCATGCCTCTCGAGGACGGCGGCGAAGACTTCGTAGAGCTCCTTCATGTGGCCCTGCAGGTTGGTCGTGAGCGCGATCCGTCCGCCGGGGCGCAGGACGCGGCGGCATTCCCGCATCGTCCGCGGCGGATCGTCGAAGTTGTTGATCCCCAGGTTCGAGACGATCAGGTCGAAGGTGCCGGCGCCGAAGGGCATGGTGGCCGCGGAGCCTTCGTGCAGCGTCACGTTGCGCAGCTCGCGGGCGGCGATCTTCTCGGCCGCGCGCGCCAGCCCGGGCTTCCACGGATCGATGCCGTGGACACGCGCCTCGGGTCCCAGCCGCTCCGCGATCTCGATCAGCGGGAATCCCGTCCCGCAACCCACGTCGAGAACCGTCTGAACGTTGGCAAGCGGCACCTCATCCAGGAGCACGAGCCCGAACATCGCCGACCAGAGCGGCAGCTCGTCATAGGCCGTGAGCGCCCGGGGCGTCGAAAAGTCAGCGTTGAAATCGAGGTAATCCAGAGACGCCATCGCTGATACCCAACCTCGGGGAGAGTGTCGTGCTCCTCAGCCAGACGGCACAAAGGGCGTGATGTCCGTCTGGCCGAAGTCCTGGCCTTTGTAGAGGAGGGGCTCCTCGCGAGCCATCGCGAGCGCATACGCGAAACAGTCCCCGTAGTTCAGGCCGGCCGGGTGCCGGCCCTTGCCGAAGCGGCTGAACGCCCGCCGCGCCACATAGGCTTGATCGGAATCGACCGCCATCAGCTCGATCCCCGCCCGTTCCAGGAACAAATCGAGATCACGGAGACCCTCGGCGCCGAATCGCGACTCGATGACGATCGAGATCTCGACAAAGGTGGCCGCCGACATGACGCGAGAGGCGGCTGCTTCAATGGCTTCGTTGAACGTCCGACGTTCCGGCTCGTCCAGGAGGATTGCCAGAAGAGCGGAAGTGTCAATGACCATCAGTGGGGGAGGCCGTGTTCGTCGTAGCCGAGGATGTCATCGGCGCTCCTCGGATCCTGCACAGGTAGACCGGCGCAATGGAGCGCGATCGCGTCGAGCTCGTCTGCAAGGCGCCGCCGCGCCCGTTCCCTGCGGAGACGGCTGAGCCGATCACGGAGCGCCTGCGTAACGGCCTCTGTCTTGGTCTCTCCAGTGAGATTGGCTACAGCCTCCGCCAGTTGCTCGGCCTCGGCGTTCCGAATGTTCAAAGCCATGCCATTTCCCCTAGCGATCTACACGGTATCATTCGGAGCTACACGTGTCAACGAGGCCTCTGGGAAATCACGTGGCACTTCGCGGGACCGCACTTCGCGGGACCCTTTTCAGCAAATTGGCTCCCTCGCCAGGGCTGTACGCCGCCCGGCATTCGGCTCCGTCAACGAAAGCAGCTCGCGCCGCCGCGGAGCTGGCGCCGGCGATCACCCGCCGAGATCGAGTGAGCTCGTCAAAGTCGCATCATGTAGAGTTGTCGATCGATGCTCGCGGGTGTTGCGTTCGGTCTCCTGCTGCTCGGCGCAGCGGTTGTCGACGGTGCCGGTGCCGCCCCGGGTCCCCGCCTGTCCCGTGCGACCGTGCCTGCGGTCAGCAGTGGTTTTGTCGACCGCGTCGTCCGGGTCGGCGGAGTGAATCACCGCTTCGCCGTCTATCTGCCGGCGGGGTGGAACCAAGCCCGGACATGGCCCGTAGTCCTCTATCTACACGGCGGCGGTGACCGCGGAATTGACGGTCGCCGGCCCTTGCGCTGGGGGCTGGCGACGGAGATCCGAAGCCGGAGCCGGTCTTTTCCATTCGTCGCGGTGTTCCCGCAGTGTCCGCCTGAGAGGTGGTGGACCGACCGCGAGGTGGAAGAGGTCGCGCTGGCGGCGCTCGAAGATACCGTGCAGAGATTCCGCGGCGATCGGAAGAGGATCTATCTTGCCGGCCTGTCGATGGGTGGCTACGGCGTCTGGAGCCTCGCGGCCCGGCACCCGGGCAGGTTTGCGGCGCTCGTCGTGATCTGCGGCGGATTGCGACCCCTTCCCGCCTTCGCCATGCCCGGCGTCGCCGCCACTACCAGCGATCCCCACGGTGAGATCGCGGCACGCGTCGCCAACACGCCTGCCTGGGTTTTTCACGGGGCGCTCGATCAGCTCGTGCCGCCGGAGGATTCGCGCAAGATCGTCGCCGCGCTCCAGCTCCGTGGCGCCGAGGTCAACTACACGGAGTACCCCGATCTCGGTCACGAGGTCTGGAATCGCGCCTTCGCCATGCCCGGGCTGTGGACGTGGCTTCTCGCGCAGCAGAAGCGACCCGCATCTTGAGGAGGCCGGAGCGGATGACAAAGCCGGCCGGTCCTGAGCCGCCAAAACCAGAGGAGCCGAAGCCGGAAAATCCGGCCCCGGCTCCCGAGGTCAAACCTGCTTCTCAGACGTCCTGAGCCTTTCCGGGGAGGGTGTGGGCCAACACGCCCTCTCCGCTTTTTGAAAGGCAACGAGAGTATACCATAACGGCCACATGGAAGCAGCCGGCTGTCCGGCAAAGAAGACCGCGATCTGGCCGTGGCGCTGACGGGCCGGCCGTTCGACCGAAAAGCTCTCGCGGGAACCGTCTTGGACCACGCCGCGAACGAAGACGCCGCCATCACAGGCGACGAGAAAGAGCATCGCGGGCTCCGTCAAAGTCGCCGTGAATTCCAAATTCCGATCCGACCCGGTACCTTCAGCTCAGCATCGCCGCGCCGTCGGGCCCCCCACCGCCAGCTCTTCCGCTGCTCCAGTAGGTCCCCCTCAAGCTGCGGCCCAGACCTCCGACAGGAGCGCGGCCTGCTCGAGCACCGTCTGCGTCGCCTTTTCCTGCTTGTCGGGAGGGTACCCGTGCTTACGCAGGATGCGCTTGACCAGCACCCGCAACTGCGCGCGCACGTTCTCGCGCAGCGTCCAGTCGATCGTCACGTTGTTGCGCACGGTCTCGACCAGCTCCCGCGCGATCCCGCGCAGCGTCTCGTCGCCGAGCACCTGCACCGCGCTGTCGTTCGTCTCCAGCGCATCGTAGAAGGCCAGCTCGTCTTCCGTGAGCCCCAGCGCCTCGCCGCGGGCGTTGGCTTCGCGCATGTCCTTCGCGAGCGCGATCAGCTCTTCGATGACCTCCGCCGCTGCGAGGGCCCGGTTCTGATACCTGCGGATGGTCTGCTCGAGCATCTCGGCAAATGAGCGCGCTTGTGTAACGTTCTTGCGGCGCCGGGTCGCCAGCTCGCCTTTGAGGAGCTTCTGCAGCAGCTCCACGGCCAGGTTGGGCTGAGGCATGCCCCGCACCTCGGCCAGGAACTCGTCCGACAGGATCGACAGGTTCGGCCTCTCGAGCCCGGCCGCGGCGAAGATGTCCACGACACCTTCCGGGGCCACGGCACGCGAGATGATCTGCCGCACGGCGTGGTCCAGCTCCTCCTCCGGCCGGGCGTCGGCCGGGGCGCGCTTGGCGAGCACCGCCTGCACCGCCTGGAAGAAGGCCACGTCGTCGCGGATGCGCAGCGCCTCCTCGTGCGGCACCGCCAGCGCGAAGGCCCGGGAGAGATCGCGGACGGCACGGATGCAGCGGTCCTTGCCGTTCTCCTGGGCGAGGATGTGCTCCTGGGCGAGAGGCAGTAATCCGAGCCGCTCCTGCGGCGTGCCGGTCATCCACTTCGAACGGTCGAAGCCCCGCACGACGCCCTCGGGCGTCGTGTACGATCCGAAGAGCCCGCAGCAGACCTCGTACTTCTCCAGCATCACGGCCACGGCCTCGTTCTGGTCGAGCGCCGTCCGGCCCGTGCCGCCGCTCTCCGTGTACGTGGCGAGCGCCCGCTTCAGCTCGTGCGCGAGCCCGAGGTAGTCGACGATGAGCCCGCCCGGCTTGTCTTTGAACACCCGGTTCACGCGCGCGATGGTCTGCATCAGGCCGTGCTCACGCATCGGCTTGTCCACGTACATGGTGTGCAGGCTCGGCGCGTCGAAGCCGGTGAGCCACATGTCGCGCACCAGCACCATCCGGAAGGGATCGGCGGGATCGCGGAAGCGGTTCGCCAGCGCCTCGCGGCGGGACTTGTTGCGGATGTGGTCCTGCCAGTCCGTGGGATCGGACGCCGAGCCGGTCATGACCACCTTGATCGCGCCTTGCTCGTCGTCCTTGCTCGCCCAACCCGGCCGCAGCTTCACGATCTCGTCGTGGAGCTCGACGCAGATGCGCCGGCTCATGCAGACCACCATCGCCTTGCCGTCCAACGCCTCCAGGCGCTTCTCGAAGTGCTCGACGATGTCGCGCGCCACGATCGCGAGCCGCTTCGGCGAGCCCACCACGGCCTCGAGCTGCGCCCACTTGGTCTTGAGCTTCTCCTTGCGTTCGACCTCCTCGCCCTCGGTCGCCTCCTCGAAGTCGGGGTCGATCTTCGGCCGCTCCGCCTCGTCGAGCGCCAGCTTGGCGAGGCGGCTCTCGTAGTAGATCGGCACCGTGGCGCCGTCCTCGACCGCGCGCTGGATGTCGTAGACGCTGATGTAGTCGCCGAAGACGGCGCGGGTGTTGGCGTCCTGCAGCTCGATGGGCGTGCCGGTGAAGCCGATGAACGAGGCATGCGGCAGCGCGTCGCGCATGTGCCGCGCGAAGCCGTCGATGAAGTCGTACTGACTGCGGTGCGCCTCGTCGGCGATCACCACGATGTTGCGCCGCTCGGAAAGCGTCGGGTGCCGGTCGCCCTTCTCCTCCGGGAAGAACTTGTGGATGGTCGTGAACACGACGCCACCCGCGGCCACGGAAAGCAGCTCGCGCAGGTCCGCCCGGCTCGCCGCCTGCACCGGAGGCTGGCGCAGGAGCTCCTGGCAGCGCGAGAAAGTGCCGAAGAGCTGGTCGTCGAGGTCGTTGCGATCGGTGAGCACCACGAGGGTGGGGTTGCCCATCGCCGGCTCGCGGATGATCCGGCCGGCGTAGAAGGCCATCGTCAGGCTCTTGCCCGAGCCCTGCGTGTGCCAGACCACGCCCACGCGCCGGTCTCCGGGCCTGGCGTTCTCGCGCGGGCTGACACCGAGCACTTCGACAAGCTCCGCGACGACCTGCAGCCGTTCGCCCCCGTCGGGTGAAAGATCGGGTGAAAGGACGATCGGCGGATAGTCGGGGTTGGCGGGCTCGAGCGTGATCCGGCTGTGCCGCCAGGAGCCGCCCGCGGAAGCCTTTTCGCTCTCGTACCGCTTGACCGTGTAACGCTCGCCGGTCTCGGGATCGACCTCGTCGTGGAGCTGCACGAGAACGGCCTTGCCTTGTCGCGTGCCTTCGACCGGCGCCGAGAAGAGGCACAGCGCGCCGTCCGGGATCTCCGGCTCCATGGAGCGCCCCTCCACCCGCGCCGCGAACATCCCCGGGCGCAGCTTGCGGCGGGTTTCCACCTCGACCCACTCGAAGCTCGTCGTCCGGCACGTGTTGCGGATCGCTGAACGCACCGGCCGCGGCCTTGAGGGGCACGAAAGGGACGCACCTCCGGTAGCGCTCGGCAGGTTTCGGCCGAACGAGCCTGGGCGCCGGCCCCGCGCCCGGCGTGGCGCCAAAGTGCAATCTCGCCGCGCGCAACGTCTCGCCTACCGCAACCTGCACGGCGTGGAACTGGTGGTAGCCCGCCATCTTCTTGACGATGCGCCCGCTGCCGTCGTCCTCGAACACGATGAAATCGCGCACCAGATCGAGGAAGCGCCGCGGCGCCAGCAGCCCCTCGATCACCACCTGCAGCTCGGGCATGTAGGCATCCGCCACGGCCTCACCGGAGATCGTGCGCCAAGGCTTGAACCACTCGCGGCCCGCTGTCAGAGTGCCGGCGCGAGCTTGCACGCCGTCGGACGCGACCAGCACCGCGTTCGTCGCGAGGAGCGAGGGAATCTGCGCCTTGTAGGTCTGGAGCTGCTGGAAGGCGCTCCAGATCGTGGCGTCCTCGCTGGCGGCGTTCTTGAGCTCCAGCACCGCGAGCGGCAGACCGTTGATGAACAGCACCACGTCCGGCCGGCGGCTGTGCTTGTTCTCCACGACGCTGAACTGGTTCACGGCCAGCCAGTCATTCGTCGGGACATGGTCGAAAGCGATCACCCGCGCCTGCGCGCCGCGAATCCCGCCCTCGCCGTCGCGGTACTCCACGGTGACGCCGTCCACCAGCAGGCGGTGCAGGGCGCGGTTGCGCTGGATCAGATCCGCGCCCTCGGGCCGCGTCAGCTTGCGGAAGGCATCTTCCAGCGCGTCGCCGGGCAACGTGGGATTGAGCCGCACCAGCGCGTCGCGCAGCCGCTGGGCCAGCACCACCTCCCCGTAGTCGCGCCGCTCGGCGGCCAGCACGTCGGGCGCGATGTCAGGGCCGTGCGCGACTCGCCAACCGCTGCTCTCAAGCCAATCGAGGGCGGCCTGTTCGACGACCGATTCAGTGAAGGGATTACTCACTTGCCGCGCCTTCTGTTCGTTCGGACCCTGTACAGCCGCTCCGTGAAGCCGCCTTCGACTTCAAAGGCCGCCGCCTGTGCGGCAAGTTGGCGGTCCAGCAAAGCACAAGCCACACCAATCAGAACCAGCGCAGCATTAGCCGCCAGCGCCGGGTAGCTGGACGGCATCGACGAAATGGACTGTCCATCTTGTCCATGCTCTCCATCCTGTCCATCAAGCCGATGCATCTCCACAACCCACCGCGCCACCTCGTCGGCGGTGGCGCAACGACGATCCACCAGCGCTTTGCGGCGTGGGTCGTCGCGGTCCCAGAGCGGCAGGCCGCGCTGGCGCAGAAAATCCTCATAGTCCAGCCGCAGTTCCTCGAGGCTGGCGCGGGCAACGTTCGTCAGCTTCAATTCCATCTTCTTCGAGGTGCCGCTGGCCTGACTGCCCTCGGCAATGTTCTGCACGCCCGACCGTGCCGCCTGAACCATCTGGTCATGAGTGCGGCTTCTTCGGTCGATGTACCGGTCGCAAAACCGCACCGTAACGTCATAGACCAGTTGTGCGATCTGGAAGCTCTTGAGGTTCCGGTAACCACCGTGCTTCGGGATTAACGGCTCCTGTCCAGGTTGTCCCTTTTCACCCATCAGACAGCCCTTCGACGAACTTCTCCGCGTCCTGCACTCGCAGCTCGCCGGAAATGAGCTTGGGGAGCAGCGTATCGCGGAGGGAGGCGAGGGTACGGTACTCCTGCTTGCTAGCGACTATGCGGTCGTACCAAGGCTGGCAGGTCGTGTTGAAAAAGATCGCTAAATCGCGGCGCGGTATTACGACCTTGAAGAGGTCGATGTCGGACTTGCCCAAGTGGATCACGGTCGTCGCAGTCTCAGTCGCTTCGACGTGCGCTAGAGGCTCGATGATCGCGTTGCGGACGAATGACGTACTCCAGCCGGACTTTGGTGCGAAAACACAGACCCGTTGATTGAGCCAGGCCTCAGCGCCGCCCCACAGATAAGCCCGGAACTCACCATCCATGCCGACGACAATGTCGCCGGGCCGGACCTTGTAGCCTCTGGGGTGCAACTCGGGCGTCCACACGCCCGGCGCTTCATTGGCAAGATCGCGAATACGGATCAACGGCTCGCCAATGAGATCGTTGTTGAACTGCGCCGAGGCGAATGGAGCCCCGTAAATAACATCGGCAATCTCGTAGATGCTCCCCACCTCCCACCCCTCCGGAATCTCGCCAAGCTCCGAGTCCACGAGCCGGGCTGGGAAAAGGTCGGCGAGGGGCTGAGGAAGACCAGGGTCGCGGCCTTCGGCCTTGGCACGGACGGGGTCGAAATCCACGAACCACGACTTGAAGAGCGCCCGCGCCATCGCCTCCAGCGTCTCGCTCATCCGCCGGTTCAGCTCGATCTTGTCGTCCAGCGTGCCAAGGATGTGGGCGATGGCGCGTTGTTCATCGTCTGGCGGAACATCTACCGGGATTGGGTGGACGAAGTTGCGATTCAGCGATGGCTGTGCGCTACCGGAATTATAGCTCTGGAAATCAAAATGCTTTAGGAAGTAATAGGCGAAGCGCTCGTCATTGTCGTGGAAGTCGGTGACGTAAAGGGCGGTGTTGAGCGGCCAGTAGTCACATGGCGTGTAGCTGACAACCCCAAAGGATGCACCGCTTCGGCCGACTGTGACGCCAGGCCCTCGCGCCTTCGCTTCATCGTGCCAGCCAGTGACCCCGAACGATCCAAGAATAGGTACGTGTCCAGACCGACGCTTTTCGTCGGGCAGATCGTGCCCACGCTGAAGTGTCACGAAGTCCCCGAGCGGCATACGCTTCCACTCACCCGCCATACCCAAGCTCCCTCAGGTTGACGGCAATCGCGGCGTCGAGCTTCGCGGCTTCCGCCTGTTGCTCGCGCAGCGTCGCGGTAAGCCGCTGCATCTTCTCCTCGAACAGCTCGCCGTCGTCCTCCTGCGCCTCGGCGCCGACGTAGCGGCCGGGGGTGAGGATATGACCATGCTTGCGCACCTCCTCCAGGACCGCGCTCTTGCAGAAGCCGAGGACGTCGGCGTACTCACCGACCTCCTTCTCGCCGCGCCAGGCGTGGTAGGTGTCGGCGATCCGGGCGATGTCCTCGTCGGTCAGCTCGCGGTGGGTGCGGTCCACCATGCGGCCGAGCTTGCGGGCGTCGATGAAGAGCACGTGTCCGCGGCGGTCGCGGAACCGGCCGTCCTTGCGGTCGCGCGCGAGGAACCACAGGCAGGCGGGAATCTGCGTCGAGTAGAAGAGCTGGCCCGGGAGCGCCACCATGCAGTCCACGAGGTCGGCCTCGATCAGGTTCTTGCGGATGTCACCCTCGCCGGACTGGTTGGACGACATCGAGCCGTTGGCGAGGACGAAGCCGGCCACGCCCGCGGGCGCCAGGTGGTGGACGATGTGCTGCACCCAGGCGAAGTTGGCGTTGCCCCTGGGCGGCGTGCCGTACTGCCAGCGCCTGTCCCCGGCCAGGCGCTCGCCGCCCCAGTCGGAGACGTTGAAAGGCGGGTTGGCGAGGATGAAGTCGGCCTTGAGATCGGGGTGGCGGTCGTTGTGGAAGGTGTCGCCGTGCGCGATCTGGCCGTCGATGCCGCGGATGGCGAGGTTCATCTTGGCGAGCCGCCAGGTGGTGTAGTTCGACTCCTGGCCGTAGATCGAGATGTCGGCCTTGGCCTTCCCGCCGCCCGCCTTGCCCCCGTTTCCGTTGCCCGAGGCGTGCGCGCGGATGAACTCCACCGACTGCACGAACATGCCCGAGGAGCCGCAGCAGGGGTCGTAGACGCGGCCGCGGTAGGGCTCGAGCATCTCGACCAGGAGCTTCACCACGCAGCGCGGGGTGTAGAACTCGCCGCCCTTCTTGCCCTCGGCGCTGGCGAACTGCGAGAGGAAGTATTCGTAGACGCGGCCGAGCACGTCCTTGGCGCGGGCCGCCTCGTCGCCGATCCTGATGTTGCTGATCATGTCGATCAACTGGCCGAGGCGCGTCTTGTCGAGCGCGAGGCGGGCGAAGTCCTTGGGCAGCACGCCTTTGAGAGACGGGTTGTCGCGCTCGATGCCGGCCATGGCGTCGTCGACGAGCTGGCCGACGGTGGGCTGGCGCGCCTGCGCCTTGAGGTGCGCCCAGCGCGCCTCGGACGGGACCCAGAAGATCGAAAGCGCGCGGTATTCGTCGGGGTCCTCCGGGTCGGCGCCCTTCGCCTGCTCGGCGACGAGCCTCGCGTGCTGCTCCTCGAAGGCGTCGGAGATGTACTTGAGGAAAATGAGGCCGAGGACGACGTGCTTGTACTCGGCCGCGTCCATGCTGCCGCGGAGGGCGTCCGCCATGCGCCAGAGCTCGGCTTCGTAGCCGATGTTCGCCGCGGTCTCAGCGCTTCTGGCCGGTTTCGGCGCGGCGGGTTTAGGAGCGGCGGGCTGTCTGATTCGCGGACTCGGCGGCGACGACCTGTGGAGGAGTGGAGCCGGGCGCGGCGGTGCCGGCCAGGCGGGCGATGAGGACGGACTTCTCGCGGCCGGAGTCGTCGAGATCGAGCGCGCGGCAGATTTCCTTGAGCTGGTCGCGGGACATATCCCCAAGGATGTCGGCGAGGTGGGCTTTCCGCGAGCCGGCGAGGGCATCGACGAGCTGGTCTCGCACTCGACGGTCGCGGACCTCCAGTCCGAAACGGTCGACGGCGGCCAGCAGCTCGCCTCGCTTGAATCGTTGCAGGACGGCGCGCTTCGACGGCATAGACCTCCCAACAGTCCGGCTCCGCACTGAATCAAGCCAGGTTTTGAGGACTTCTGATGATACCTGAGGAAGGCGGTGCGGCGGGAAGCCTTGGAAGATCTTCCCCAGCCTCCCGGATTTTCCCGCAGCCTTGGGAAGATCTTCCCTAGCCTCCGGAGGTTTTTCCCGAGCCTTGGGGAAACTCTCCATAGGCTTCGCGAATTTTCCCGAGCCTTGGGAAGATCTTCCCTAGCCTCCGGAGGTTTTTCCCGAGCCTTGGGAGAACTCTCCATAGGCTTCGCGATTTTTCCCGAGCCTTGGGGGAAACTTCCCAAGGCTTTGAACATCTCTCCCTAGCCTGGGGGCCGTCTCCCCTAGCCTTGGGAAAATCGCCCTTAGCCTAAGGGCGAATTCCCGAGCCTCCGGAAGATTTCTCCCAGCCTTGGGAAAACGCCCCCGAGCCTCCGGAGGAACGCCCCTTCCCCGGAAGCCGCGCATCGGGCGGCGATCGGATTCCCCGCCGTGTCGCGGACCACCCCGCGAACGGAGACGCCGCCGTCACAGGCGACGAGAAAGAGCATCGCGAGCAGGATCGGGCTTCGCTTCATAAGGACTCCTCGCAAGTCGGGCGAGTCCAAGCATAGGACAACCATCGCCGAATGCCGGATGCCCGAAGGGCCATAGCCGAGACTGAGACACCGACGTCTGGCGAAAGCCGCCGGCAAAGCCACTCCCTTCTCCGGCCTGGCCCTCAAGGAGAATCCGCCGAACCTGCGGTTGCTCAGCCGCCAGAGCAGACGTATGCTATGACTTCGACCAGCGCCAAGGTGCCGGACGAAACGAGGAGGAAGCACATGAAGATGAAGGTCACAGACCAAGGCGTGACCATCCCCAAGCAGATGCTCGAAGGCGTCGAGGAAGTCGAGGTCCGCCAAATGGGTGACCGAGTCATTGTCATCCCTCTCGAAGAGGGCGATCCCATCTTCGATCTCGGCAAGAACCCGGTAACCTGCGGTGCGCCGGACGCATCGGCACAGAACGACCGCTACCTCTATCGTCCGGCTGAATGAGCAGTTTCTTTCTCGATACCGGCTACATCATAGCGCTTGAGGCCGAAGATGATCAGTACCATCAAGAGGCTCGGCAGCCTTGGAAGGATCTGATCAAGCAATCTCCGGATTTTGTGACGACGAGCTATGTCTTCGACGAAGTCGTCACCTTCTTCAACGGCCGCGGTCGGCACGCGAAGGCTGTCGAAGTCGGGCACCGTCTGCTTGAGAGTCCCCGGGTGCGGCTGATCCAGGTGGACCTGCATCTCTTCGACCAAGGCTGGCGATATCTTCAAGGACGTCCGGACAAGAAGCTCTCTCTGACTGATTGCATCTCCTTCGTGGTCATGGAGCGGGAAGGTCTTCACGACGCGCTGTGCTTCGTCGGACATTTCGAGCAGGCTGGCTTCAGACGCCTACCCTAGACAGTCCCAAGATTCTCCCGCGCGTTGTCGATCGCGGCACCCCGGGAGAGCCCGAAGGGCGGCGGCATACATCTGGCTGAACCACTACCGGCATGCCTGAGCCCTGCCTTGAGCCCGAAGGGCGGCATACCTCTAGCCAGGGCGTCAGCCCTGGGAAAAGAGCGGAATTGAAAACCCGCCAGCCCCGTCAGGGGCGGCAGGGCGCACAGCCGAGCTCAAGGGTTTGGGACAGAGCCAGATAGCCAGCACCGAGCATACTGCGGTCGTTGGCAAAGACTTCATCGCTTGGTTGGAGGATGTTCTTCACCACACCAGCCGTTCCCCGATCCGCCGCAGGGCTTCCCGGCGCTCCTCGTAGTCGGGGAGCACGCGGCCCAGGGCGGCCCAGAAGTCAGGGGTATGGTGGCGGTGCTGGAGGTGGACGAGCTCGTGGGCCACGACGTAGTCGATCAAGGAGACTGGAGCCTGAACGATCCGCCAGTTGAACCGCAGAATCTGGGTGGCGTCGCAGGAGGCCCAACGCTTCTCCTGGCTACGAATGAGGACTCCGGCCGGAGCGAGGCCCAACCGGGCGCGCCAGGGCTCGACCCTCTCGGGCAGTCTGGCTGAGGCATGCGCCCGATACCAGCTCACGAGCTTCTTCCTCACTGCGGCGGCCCGGTCGCGGCCGGTGAGGCTCGGAGCGACCGGCACCATCAGCCGTCCCGACACGAGGCGCACCTTTTCGCCCTTCCCTTCCGGCTCTACCAGGAGCCGTGCTTGCCGGCCGAGATAAAGGAAGGTCTCGCCGCTTACGAACTCGCGTGCCGAGAGTGCGGGCGGCAGGTCGCGGAAACGGCGCAGGCGCTCGGCGATCCAGCGCGCCTTGCCACGGACGATCTCGTCCAGCCGATCGAGTGGCGTCTCCGCGGGGGCGCGGACGAGGATTCCCTCGCGATCTACGGCGATGGCCACGGTCTTGACCCGCCGGCCTCGCTGGACAATATAGGCGAGGGTGGTCGTCCCGTAACGGACGCTGGAGCGCTCGGTTTCCGTGCTCACCTCGCCGCCCTCATCTGCAGGAGCTGGACGGCGACCTGGGCCAACGCCTCGAGCCGCTCGACGGGGTAGCCGGCTTTCCGGAGAGCGCTTTTGATCTCCCGGCGCATCTGTCTCTTCACCTCGTCTTTCCTGGTCCAGTCGACGATCCCAAGATAGCCGGCGAGGGCCTCCTCCAGGCGCGACGCTAGGTCCCGGCGGGGTTCGTCCACCGCGCGCTCTCTTCCCGGCTCCCGCACCTCACCCGCTGCCGGATCAGCGCCCAGGAGATCGTAAAGGGCGCGGCCGGTCGGCGAGAGACCCATATCTTCCGCCGCCCGCCCACGCGAGGCGATCTCACCACGAAGATCGAGGCAGCGCTGCAATTCCTCGGCGGATTCGATGCGGCGGGCCTTCTTGTCTTCCAGGATGCGCTTGAGCCGGTCGCGGAGCGATTCGTAGAAGACTGGGTCTTCCTCCAGGTGGACGTGGATCTCGGCGGCCAGGGCATGCTCCATCTCGCTCGCCTTCGCCTCGTCTGTCTCCAGGGCAGCGAGCTTGCGGTCGAGGTCCGGGGAGAGAAGCGGGATCGGCTTCACGAGGATCTCGATACCTTCGGCGGCGATGGCGTCCTCGATCAGCCGCCGGACCTTGGCGCCGCAATCCTCGAGGCCGATGAGCCGGGTCCGCTCGTAGCGCGCCCGTGCCCCCTGGCGCACCTTGCCCAGCCAGCGCAGGTCGGAGCTGAAGACGGCGGCCCGCGGGTCGGGAAGGAGGAGGTCCATGCTCTCGGCGAAGCGGCGGAAGGCCGCCTCGAATTCGGCCCGCACGTCATCCGGCGCCAGAGCGGCGATGCAGGCGGCGAGGCTCGCACGGTCCCTGATCCCGGCGAAGAAGCGTTTGGCCGCCGCGAGCCGGGCCTCCAGCCGCGGCAGCTCATCGGCCCGCGGGGTCATCGCGCCGGCGACGTCGTAGGGCGCGAACATCTCCAGGGCCTCCTGGAGATTGTCGGACACGCCCCAGTAGTCGACCACCAGACCGTGGGTCTTCCCCTCGGCCGGCCGGTTCACTCGGGCGATGGCCTGAAGAAGCGTGTGCTCGCGCAGCGGCGCGTCGAGATACATCACCTGCTCGGCCGGGGCGTCGAAGCCGGTGAGCAGCATGTCGCAAACGATGAGGAAGGCCGGTCCCTCGCCGCGGCGGAGGAAAGCATCAAGGATGTTCTTCCTCTCGTGCTCGGTCCGATGGTGAAGGCTCAATTCCGCGTCGTCATCGTTGGTAAAGGAGATGATCACTGCCGAGGCCGGCCCGTTGAGCTCGTCGAGCTTCTGCTTGTAGATCGCGGCGGCGGCCCGGCTCACGGTGACGATCTGGGCCTTGAAGCCGTTCGGCTGGATCGTCTGGGTGTAGTGCTCCACGATATCCAGGGCGATAGCCTTGATCCGCCTGGGCGACTCGGCCAGGGTCTTCTCGGTCGCGAACCGCCGCCGGATCGCCTCACGCTCCTCGGTGCTCCGGTCGGCGAACTCGCGGTCGAACATCCGGTCGAGCGCGCTCCCCACGAGGTGAAGATCGGGGAGGCGCCCCTCGTACAGGATTCGCACGGTGGCGCCGTCCGCCACAGACTGCTCGATGGTGTAGGTGTCGATGTACGGGCCGAACGTATTGAGGGTGCTCCGGTCCTTCTTGTCGATGGGCGTGCCGGTGAAGCCGAAGAAGACGGCGTTGGGGAGAGCCCCGCGGAGGTTGCCGGCGAGGCTCCCGTATTGGGTACGGTGGGCCTCGTCGGTCATCACGAAGATGTTGCCGGCGGTGGAGAGCACCCCGTAGCCCTCACCTCCGGGACGCGGGCCCCTTCCCGCGGTCTCGGCGCCCCCCGCCTCCTGGAACTTCTGGACCGTGGTCAGGATAGTTTTGCCGCCTGGGCCGGAAAGGAGGTTTCGCAGCTCGCTCACGCTCCCGGCTTGGATCGGGTTGGGGAAGCCGCAATGCCGAAAGGTGCGGGTGATCTGGTCGTCAAGCTGGCGGCGGTCCGTGACCACGAGAAGGGTCGGGTTTTCGTGGGCGGCGTCGCGCCGGAGCTTGGTGGCAAGCCAGAGGAGAGTCAGGCTCTTTCCTGAACCCTGGGTGTGCCAGACGACGCCTCCCCGCTGCGCCGGCGTCTTTCCCCTCCGGGTGCGCTCCAAGGCTTTGTTGACGGCGGCGAGCTGCTGGTACCGCGGGACCTTCTTGGCCGTCCGCCCCGTCTCGGGATCGCGCTCGAAGGTGACGAAGTTACGCACCAAGTCCAGTAGAGTCGCGCGGTCGAAGAGGCCATATAAGAGGATGTCCTGCGGCGCGGCTTCCCGGCCGAGGGCGACGCTCACCTCGGCGACGGTTCGCGGGTATGGGACTTTCCATTCGGAGTAGGCCCGGTCCGGAGTGCCCACGGTGCCGTATACTGCCGCCTGGCCGCAGGTGGCTACTACGAGCTGTACCGTATGGAAGAGCCGCGGGGCGCCGCGGCCGCGGTCCCTCTCCTCCAGCTCCTGGTAACGCCGGAGCTGCCCCACGGCCTCTTCCCGCCAGACGCTCCCGAGGGTTGGACTCTTGCATTCGAGAACGGCGAGAGGGATGCCGTTGACAAAGACGACGGCGTCCGGAATCGGCCTCGCCTGGGTTCCATAGATATGGAACTGACGGGTGACCAGCCAATCGTTCTTCTCCAGGTTGTCGAAATCGAAGTAGCGAACGTCGTGGCTCTTCTTGCCATCCCCCCGGTCCTGCTCCAAAGAGATGCCGTAGGTCATCGCTGTGTACACAACCTCGTTTGCTTCGAGGAGGCCTGCCGCTTGCGGGTGGGTGATCGTCCGGACGGCCTTGTGAACGTTGCCGTCCGAGAGCCACGGGTTCAGACGCTTCAACGACTTGGCTAGGCGGCGGGCGAGAACCGGCTCGCTCAAGCTATCACGCTCGGAGGTCAGGTTGTCGGCGGGGATGTAGGTGTAGCCCAGCTTCTGGAGGACTTCGACGACAGGAGTCTCGGACTGGCCAGCTTCGTTCCAGTGGAGGTCGAGGCGTGTCATGCGGCGGTCTCGGTCTCGGCGAGTGGAGCGCGGATTTCGCCGGAGAGGAGGTTACGGAGAAGGGCAGCCTTTAGAAGCCGAAGGCTATATAGCGTCTTCGTCTCGGCAACGACTCGGCTCTCCAGCAAATCGCCTAAAGTGGCAATCATCTCTTGCTCCTCCTTCCGCGGGAGCAAGACTTGAAGTTCCTGAAAGACCGGCATATAGATTGTTTTGTGCGTACTCCCCGACATAAGACGAGACCACTCCTGGCCCATATTGCGAAAGAGGTGCATCAGGTACCTATTATGAATACTCTCCCCGCAAATATAGTTCGCAAAATCTTGGCTGGTCGCCATGTCCCTGCCCAGGACAGTGGATTTCCCGACAGTCGCAGTTCTCGAAAAGACAACCGTCCCCCGTGGCAGCAGACGTGCCGATGAATTATCGATGCCAAGAGCGCTAACTTTCTGGGCGGTGTCGAGAATCTCGTGAACATCCAAGTGTTTTGAATCATGCAACGAAACCCAGGGAATGTCGCCATCCCAATACTCCGGATTGCGCTTGCTCGGCGTGTGGCCGCTTTCGAGACGCGCTTCGGAAGTCAGGCGAACCAACGTCCACGAGTCAGGAATCTCAGCTACCCCCTCCAGTCTCCCCAGTCTCCATTCCGCCTTTAGTGGTAGATACTTGCTGTGGCGGCCCGGCAGTCCCCGCTTTAAGAGAGCTTGCATCACAGCCTGTTGAGCATTGCGGAGTCTTTCGATGACAGCCTCAGTTTTGCCAATAGTTTCGTCAACAGAGAAGAGGATGACGGCAATTTCGCGCTGTTCTGCTAGAGGAGGTACTTTAAAGACGAGCTCTTTGAGCAAGCTGAAGTGGCGAGAGTAGCCCAGATTGTTCACTGGCTGCGACTCAAGGAGATAGAATGTGAATCTTGGATCGAAAGGCTCGCGAGGTAATAGCAGTTTAACGCCATCGGCGCCGCAGGCGAACGGGAAGTCAGCAAATTTAACAATTCGAGTATGATCGCCGAAGACGATCACTGGTAAGTTTTTAACATTCAGGAGCGAGCTGTCATCTACGTAGCCGCCGATGAATTTTTGCCCTTGATCTATGACTGGATGCCTTCCCTCAATCTGGTATTTGGATCTAGGTACCTTCGCGGGGGGGGCGACTACCTTCACTAAGTCATCAAAGGAGACTTCTCTCCAGCCAAACGGATCGTTCATTTCAGTCTCTGTAGCCGAGTTTCGTCAGCCATAATTCCAATTCATGTCTGGTTTTTTCCCTAGCGGTTTCTGCCTCGCTCAGTCTTGCGAGCGCGGAAGTCACTGATTCGGCCTCTGTCTTCTCGGCGCTATCGACGTACCTGCTGATGCTGAGGTTGTTTCCATTGACAGCGATTGCTGCTGCATCCACCACGCGGCTCCAGTCGCTATCTTGATAGGAAAGAGAGGTGTTGGCAATTTTGCGGACATCTACCTCGCGGAGATAATTTTGGCTGGTTCCCTCTCCGTAGTCTCCCGAAGAATCTAAGAATAGGACCTTCGACCGACGTTCCTTCCGCTTGGCGCGATCGAGTACTAGGATTACCGCAGGTATTCCGGTCCCATAAAACAATTTCGGCGCCAAGCCAATCACAGTGTCCAGAAGATCCTCTCGGATGAGCTGCTCTCTAATTTTCGCTTCTGCGCCACCGCGGGACAAGACTCCGTGCGGCATCACGACGGCCATCCTGCCAACTCGGTTGAGAACTGCAAGCATGTGCTGCACGAACGCCAGGTCTCCCTTGCTTTTCGGAGGAATCCCAAACCGAAAGCGTCCGTAAGGGTCTTTCTCCGCCACCTCTCGGCCCCACTCCTCCAGCGAGAACGGCGGATTCGCGATCACCCGGTCGAATAGCATCAAGGAGCCGTTCTCCTCCAGGATCTTGGGATCACGGATAGTGTCTCCCTTGAAGATCCGGGCGTCCGGTAGCCCGTGGAGAAGGAGGTTCATCTTGCAGAGCGCCCAGGTGCCGAGGTTTTTCTCCTGGCCGAAGAGCGAGAGGTTCTGCCGGTTCCCGCCGTGGCGTTCCACGTATTCCGCGCACTGAATCAGCATGCCTCCGGAGCCGCAGGTGGGATCGCAGATCCGCATCCCCTCCTGGGGCTCCAGGATCTCGGCCATGAGCTTCACCACCTGATGGGGCGTGTAAAACTCGCCCCCCTTCTTGCCGGCATCGTCAGCGAAACGTTCGATCAAGTACTCATAGGCGCGGCCTAGGAGGTCCGGCTCGGAGAGGTTGTCGTTGCGCAGCACGATCTTCGAGAAGTGCTGGACGAGCCGGGAGAGGATGCTGTCCCGCTGGCGGGTGTCGCCCAGCTTGCGCTCGTCGTTGAAGTCGATTCCGGCAAGCACCCCTTCGAGCGCCGGATTCGCGTCCTCCAACGCAGCCGACGCCCGGTTGAGCTCCTCGCCGATCCCGCTCGCCACCTTTTGGATCTGTTGCCAACGCGCCCGCTTGGGAACGAAGAACTGGTGCTCGTCCCGATCCTCTGGATCGCCGCCATCGCGCCGTACGATCTCGGACTCTTCCTCGAAGCGGTCCGAGAGCCGTTTCAAGAAGAGGAGGCCCAGGATGTAGTTCTTGTAATCACTGCTGTCGATCGACCCGCGCAGAATGTCGGCGGCTGACCAGAGGTGGCGCTCCAGGGCTTCGCGGGTGAGCACTCCTATTGGTGCAATCTCCGGGACGGCGCGAGCGGCTGGTGGACTCGAAACCCTACGTGAAGGGGTCGGAACTGGCTCGGGCACCGGAGGCGGCACGGTGGATTCCGCCAGCCGACCGATCAGGACCGCCTTTTCCCGGCCGGTGTCGTCCAAACCGAGCGACTGGCAGATCTCCTTGAGCCGGATCCGCGGCAGATCCTCGAGAATCGCCGCGAGCTTGGCCCTTCGCGAGCCCGCGAGGGCCTCGACCAGGACGCTCTTGACCCGGCGATCCTCGACTGCGAGCCTCGAAGCGGTCCACCGCCGCTACCAGCTCTTCCCGCTTCAGCAGCTCCAGGACATTTCTCTTGCGTGACATCCGTCCTCTCGTACCGCGAAGCCGAGCCTCACCGCGGCGTGGCCGCCTTCGGCGGTCCGCCGGAAAGGGCGGGCTCGGGGTCTTGTCTTCGAGAGGATACTCCAACCCGAAGAGGCGGTGAAGGTGGGTGGCGCTGGGATCGCAGGGTCTCGGCAAGTCGGGAGTTCGGCAGTTTGTCCGAGGCAAGTGTCAGACTTCTTCTCTGCCCAAAGGCTCCAAAAGAGCTGAGGGGTTGCCGTCCACCGGTGTCTCGGCCGCCCCTAGCGGGGCTTGCCGGTTCATGGGGACCGTCCACCCGGCGCTTACGCGCCGGGCTGTTCAAATGCGGCTCCTCCGGAGCGCCCCGAACAAGGCGCAATCACTTCCCGCGCGCTCGCCCAACGAGCCAGCGCCCGCCCGAACCAGGTGTCAGGCATTTCTCCGTGGGCGTTCTCCGTGCAGCGCCGATCGCCATGGATCATTCTGCCGTCCCTTCGGGACTCCCGAGGTGGATGCGCCGCGTTCCTGGGGCTCGCGCCCCGGGCTACATTCCGCCGCCCCTGCGGAGCTGGGCTGGAGGACTGCCTACCGGCCACTGCCCCATCTGTCTTGAATCCACGGAGTGTCTGGCCGCCATGTCCATCCAGATGAAGCTGGCGCATCCAGGGAGACCGAGGCCCGTCCCGCTCTCTTCGGCGAAGCTGGACTCGAGAGGCGGCTGAAGGACTGGATCTGCAAGGACCTGAGCCTCATGGGGGGGTGTCGGCTCCCGGATTATCTCGTGGTCGCCGTGCCGTTTTTGGCCGGATTGCACCGACGCTCGAGTACTTTTTCGCACTCTTCCGCCTTCACCCCGATACCCAGCCTCCTCAGGCGCGAGCTGGCGGAGTCAAGGGCGAAGCCGCGTAGCGGGCGACGAAGTCGACCCTTGACCCCGCCAGCTCGCGCCGAGACAATCCGGGAATCGGGGCGAAACAGCGCGGGAAACGCCCAGGTCGAGCACCCCACGGTCACGTCCCCACGGCGAAATAACTCGAAAAGGCGGCCACGGAACTACGCGAGACTCGACACTCATGGGCGAAGATCCGCTGGTGCTCGGCCGATAGGCCGCCCCCTGGGGGCTTGCCGGTTCTTGGGGACCGGCTACCCGGCGCTTACGCGCCGGGCTGTTCAAATGCGGCTCCTCCGGAGCGCCCCGCACAAGGCGCAATCACTACCCGTGCGCTCGCCCAAAGAGCCAGCGCCGCCCCGGAACTAGGCTAGACCTCCTCGCTGCGCCAAACTAGCTGCCTCGATTCTTACCACAGCCTCTGGTCAGCGGATGCGGATTCTCAAGCTCTGGGGATTGGTGACGGCCAAACTGCCCTGGAGAGAGGTCAGATCCGTAGAAGCCAGGACTTGTCTGAGAAGCTCGAGTACCGGGCCGATTCCATCAGCGTCTGGTCGCAGGAGCAGAATCCCCGCATGGCTTCTGGGTGGGTGAGCGCGAAGGTCTGCGAGACCCTTGTCCGCCGTAATGAAAAACCGCCCCTCCTCCTGGACGGCCTTCCAAAGGACCGGATCCTTCCAGCCGCCCATACCCTGCTCTCTCACGGTCCTTACATCTTCATAGCCCGCGTCCCGGAGCATAGAGGCTACTGCGCACGGCAGATCTTCATCGACCTTGATGCGCACGCGTCCTCCCCCGTTCTCATGCGGTCAACGGCAAAAGACTCTCCTGGTGTAGGATCTCTGCGGCATAGGCCAGAGCGGCGGAGACGTCCTCAGGCGTCAATTGGGGATACTCGGCCACGATCTGCTCGGCCGTCAGACCATCCGCCAGACTTCCCACGATCATCCGTACCGGGATGCGAGTCCCTACGATACACGGTTCCCCATGGTGAATCTCGGGATCTGCAGCCACTCTCTCCCGCCATTCGGCGCGTTTCATGATCACAGTCTACCGCAATCTCTCACGGCTCTATCGCAGCTCCCTTGTCAGATCGAGGTGGTGAGCCTCGAAACCCTCTGTGGAGTCCGTCTACGGGGAAGACCCGGGGCCCGCGGGGCGGCTGCGGGGGTCGTGAGGGGCGGGGCGCCATCGATCCCCCCGCCTCACCCCTTGATCACCCCCAGCGGCACCAACCGGGCCACCTTGCGGGCCAGGCCGGCCTGGTGCACCACGCCGACGACGCGGTCCACGTCCTTGTAGGCGTGCGGGGCCTCCTCGGCGAGCTCGCCGGCCGAGGCGCAGTGGACGACGATGCCGCGGTCCTCCAGCGCCTTGCGCACTTCCGCCCCCGGCTGGACCTTCTTGGCCGCCCGGCGGCTCATGGCCCGGCCGGCGCCGTGGCAGGTGCTGCCGAAGGAGAGGTCGAGGCCCTCGTCCGTCCCCACCAGGACGTACGAGGCCGTGCCCATGCTGCCGGGGATCAGCACCGGCTGGCCGATCCGGCGGTAGGCCTCCGGCGTCTCCGGATGCGAAGGTCCGAAAGCCCGCGTCGCGCCCTTGCGGTGGACCACCAGGTCTTCTTTCCCGTGCCGCTCCAGCTTCGCCATGTTGTGGGCCACGTCGTAGACCAGCCGCAGGTGTCCGCGGTCCCCCAGGGCGCGCCGGAAGACCTCGCGGGCGGTGTAGGTGATGGCCTGGCGGTTGGAGAAGGCGAAGTTGGCCGCCGCGCACATGGCGCCGAAGTACCGCTGCCCCTCCGGCGAAGCGAAGGGCGCGCAGGCCAGCTCGCGGTCCGGAAGCCGGATGCCGTGGCGGACCATCACCGCATCCATGGCCCGCACGTAGTCGGTGCAGACCTGGTGGCCGAGGCCCCGCGAGCCGGTATGGACGAGGATCACCACCTGCCCGGCCCACAGACTCAGCGCCTCGGCGGCCGCGAGATCGAAGATCTTCTCCACCCGCTGCACCTCGACGAAGTGATTTCCCGAGCCGATCGAGCCGAGCTGCCCGCCGCCGCGCTGCTTGGCCCGCTGCGAGACGGCGGCGGGATCCGCGGCGGGGAGAGCGCCGCGCGCTTCGATCGTGGCCAGGTCCTCGGGCAGGGCCAACCCGCGCTCGGCAAGAAAGGCGCACCCCTCCCCGAGGACGCGGTCGAGCTCCGCCTCCGTGAAGCGCAGATGGCTGCCGCGCCCCATGCCCGAGGGAATGGAGCGGGCGAGGTCGTGGACGATCTCCTCGAGTCGCGCGCGGCCCAGCTCCGCCGCCTCGATCTCCGAGCCCATGAGACGCACACCGCAGTTGATGTCATAGCCGACGCCGCCGGGCGAGATGACGCCGTCGCCGGCGCGGAAGGCGGCGACGCCGCCCACCGGAAAGCCGTAGCCCTCGTGGGCGTCGGGCATGGCCTGCGCCGAACCGGTGATGCCGGGCAGGGTCGCGACGTTGACGAGCTGCTGGAGCGTGCGGTCGCGCGAGATCTGCCGCCACAGCTCCTCGTCCGCCCAGATGCGGGCGGGCACCCGCATGTCCGGGCGCGCCGAGGACGGGATCTCGACCAGGTTCGGATTCAGCCGCGCCGACGGAAAGTCGGGGGCGGTAATGGCCGCGGGGGCGGCGGGGGCGGCAGGGGTTTCTCGAGCCGGTTTCATACGTCGAAGATCACCTCCGCCTGCAAACCGCCTTCCCGTTCCTCGACCCGCAGGCCGTGGAAGGTCGCCGCCTTGACGTTCGAAGGCGGCTCCTCCACCTCGACTCCCCGGGCGGCGGCCCGCAGGCGGGCGGGCGAGGCTTCCCGGATCTCGAACTCGACCGGCACCCAGCGCTCGGTCTCGGCCACGAAGAGGATCTCGTTGAGCCAGTCCACGAGCAGGGCCTCGCAGTCCGCCGAGGTCACCTCCAGCTCTCTCGGCGCTCCCGAGGGCTCGGCCGGGGCGCCGCGCAGGAGGAGCAATCCCAGCGCCCGGCCCGCCTCCGCCGCCAAGCCGCCCAGGGACTCCGCACCCACCTGAAGCTGAACCTCGGAGGTGTGGTCGGCCCAGCGGTGCCAGCGGTCGTTCATCCGGGCAAGGTTATCTCGGGGCAAGGCGGACTGTCGCGCCTTCGGCGCTGGCCCTCACTCCCCCGGCCCCTCTCTCCCAGCCTCACACCCACCCCTGCCGGGAGAGAGGGGAGACGGAAAAAGACAACACATTCCTGCTTGTGCAGTCTCCCTCCTCTCCCGGAAGGGCGGGCGTGAGGTGGGAGAGGAGGGCCGGGGAGGTGAGGGCCCAGCGCCGGAGGCGCGACATGGCGGGAGGCGGGAGGCGGGAGACGGGACCGATCTCTACCCGTTCGCCCGGATCTCCTCAAGGGCCTGCCGGATCTTCGCCTGCACCTGCCGGCGCGTCGCCTCGTCCTTGTAGGGCGAGCGCTTCCAGAGCAGCTTGACGGAGAACAGGCCGTCGCCCTTCCAGCGCGGCACGATGTGGACGTGCACGTGCGGCACGCTCTGACTGATCTTGTTGTTGAGGGCCAGGAAGGAGCCCTCCGCGTCCATCCCCCGCTCCACCGCCCGCGAGAGGAGCCGGGCGTTCCGGAACAGCGGTCCGACGAGCTCCTCCGCCAGGTCCGGCAGGGTCTCGGCGTGCCCCTTCGGCACCAGCAGGCAGTGCCCCGGCAGCAGCGGCCGGTGATCGAGGAAGGCCAGGGAGACGTCGTCCTCGAACACCACGGCCGCCTCGACTTCGCCGCGGGCGATCTCGCAAAAAACGCAGCCCTTGACGGCGCGGGCCATGGTCAGCGGGCCATTATCAAGGTCACCATCAGCGGGCCGCCGTGGCGCCCTGCCGCTGCTCCCCCATCCATCGGTCCACGTTGGCCTCCAGGACGTTCAGCGGCACCGAGCCGCTGCCCAGCACCACGTCGTGGAACTCGCGCAGGTCGAAGCCGCCGCCCAGCGCCTGCTCGGCCCGCTTCCGCAGCTCCTTGATCTTCAGCTCGCCGAACTTGTAGGCGAGGGCCTGGCCGGGCCAGGAGATGTAGCGGTCCACCTCCGTGCCCACCTCATGGAGGGGCAGCGCCGTGCGCGAGGCCAGGTAGTCGATCGCCTGCTGGCGCGTCCAGCCCATGGTGTGGATTCCCGTGTCCACCACCAGCCGGCAGGCGCGCCACATCTCGTAGGTCAGCCGGCCGAAATCGCTGTAGGGATCCGTGTAGAAGCCCATCTCCTTGCCCAGCCATTCCGAGTAGAGTCCCCAGCCCTCGCCGAAGGCCGAGATGTAAGAGAACCGCCGGAAGCTCGGCAGGTCCGCCAGCTCGCGGCTGCGGGCGATCTGCAGATGGTGGCCCGGCACCGCCTCGTGCAGGGTGAGCGCCTCCAGGTTGTACAGCGGCCGGTTCTCCAGCTTGTAGGTGTTGACCCAGTAGATGCCGGGCTGCGTGCTGCCCTCCGGGGCTTCGACGTAGCGGCCGGAGGTGTACTTGGGCGCGATGTCCGGCGGCACGGGCAGCACGGTGTACGGCAGCCGCGGCAGGGTCTTGAAGAAGGCCGGCAGCTTGCCGTCGACCCGCTTGGCGATCCACGCCGCCCGCTGCAGCAGCTCGTCGGGCGTCTTGGTGTAGAAGCGCGGATCGCTGCGCAGGAACTGCAGGAAGGCGGCGAAATCCCCCTGGAACTCGACCTGCTTCATCACCGCGTTCATCTCGCCCGAGATGCGCTCCACCTCGGCGAGGCCGATCTTGTGGATCTCCTCCGGGGGAAGGTCGAGCGTCGTGAATTGGCGGATGCGCTGCGCGTAGACGGCCCGGCCGTTGGGCAGCTCCGAGGCCCCGAGGGTCTTGCGGGCGTTCGGCAGGTACTCCCGGCGGAAGAAATCCAGGAACTGCCGGTAACCGGCGACGGCGCCGTCCGTGACGGCCGCCCGGCCCTCCCGGCGCAGCCGCTCGCGCTCGTTCTCGGGCACGGCCGGCGGGAACTTCTCGAACGGCGCCCAGAAGACGCTCTTCGCGGGATCGTCCACCACGTGGGCCGAGATCGTCCCTTCGTAGCCTTCGAGGGTGGCGCGGGGCACGGTCATGCCGCGACGGATGCCCAGGCGCATCAGCTCGATCTGCTCGCCGACGTGGCGGGGCCAGGCCTTGAGGCGGCTGACGTAGCTCTCGTAGTCCTTCACCGTGGCGAGCGGCACCTCTTCGGGCAGCCGGCTGAAACCGGTGTGGAATCCCGAGTCGGCGTTGAACGGCATCTGGTCCTCGCCGAGCTCGAAGCCGGCGACGCGGTTCTCGAGCTGGCGGCGGAAGATGTCGTAGCTCACCTGTTCCCCGGCGGGGAGCTGGGCGCGGTCGATCGCCTCGAGCTCGTCGAGGAAGGCTTTCGTCGTCGCCGCCTGCCGCTCCAGGTCGGCCAGGGTTATGGACGGCAACCGGTCGTTGTACTCGTGGCGCCCCACGGAGGTGGCGAAGGTCGGGTCTTCCTGCAAGCGGAATTCCCATTCGCGGTCGAACAGGGCATGGAGCTTCGCCACCTCGTCCGCGGCGTAGACCGGCGCGGCCAGCACCGCCAGCAGGGAGACAAAGACGAGAGAATGCTTCATGGTATGAGACCCCTCAGGTTGGTCCAAGGCGAGCGAAGTCTACCCCGGACGGAAACCCGTGTGCGGCCTCGCCTATGTACGCAGCGCGTCGCGGATCTCGCGCAGGAGGACGACTTCCTCCGCGGGATACGATCTTGCCGAAGGCGCCGCCGACGATGACGCCGACCGCCAGATCGATGGCGTTGCCTTTGACGGCGAACTCGCGGAGCTCCTGGATCAGACCCATGGCACGGCCTCCTTTTCCGGTCCTCCGCACGCGGAGAACGAGAATCTTGTATCCTCCAATGGGGAGATTGGCAATGCCTAAGACCCTGGCCCTCGGAATTTCGCGGGAAGAACTGGCTCAATTCTGTAAGCGTCGGCACATCCGCAAGCTCTCGCTCTTTGGTTCCACAATGCGCGGACAAGGCCGGCCTGACAGCGACGTGGATCTCCTCGTTGAGTTCCAGCCGGATCACCGGGTTGGACTGATCCAAATGGCGAGGATCGAGCGGGAGCTCTCGGAGCTGATCGGCCGCAAGGTGGACCTGAGGACTCCCGGGGACCTCAGCCGCTATTTCCGGGATGAGGTGCTCAGCGAAGCCCAGGTCCAGTATGCAGAAGGATGACGGAATTCGTCTGCAACATATGCTGGACGCGGCCCGAGAAGCAATCTCATTCACAAGCGGGAGCAGCCGGGCCGACCTGGACAGCAACCGAATGCTCGTCCTTTCGTTGGTGAAGTGCATCGAGATCGTCGGAGAGGCCGCTACCCGGATTGCCGAGGAAACGAAACTACGAGCTCCGGAAATCCCTTGGCAGGACATCATGGGAATGCGAAACCGACTTGTCCACGCCTACTACGACATCGATCTCGACCGTGTCTGGGATACGGTCCTGGATGATTTGCCAGCCATCATTCCCCAGCTTGAAGAGCTGCTTCTTGGTGAGGAGAGTTGACGGGAGCTATGAGACTCATATCCGATGAGGCCTGGCCCAGCCTGCCGCTCCAGGAGTGGCAGGACACCTACACCACGCTCCACATGTGGACGCAGATCGTCGGCAAGACGCGGCTCGCACTGAGCCCGATGGTGAACCACTGGTGGAACGTCACCTTCTACCTCACACCGCGCGGACTCACCACGTCGGCAATCCCCCATGGGGAGCGGACGTTCTCGGTGGATTTCGACTTCGTCGACCACGTGCTCCTGGTGCGGACGAGCGACGGGGCGGCAGGCGCGCTCCCTCTCGGGCCACAATCCGTCGCCGAATTTTATCAGCAGTATCTGGCGCTCCTGCGCAGCCTCGGCCTGGAGGTGCGGATCTGGCCGCATCCGGTCGAAGTCGAGCGCGCCGTGCCCTTCGCCGAGGACCGGGAACACGCCTCCTATGATCCGGTGTATGCCCACCGCTTCTGGCGCGTCCTCTCGCAAGCCGACCCGGTGATGCAGCACTTCCGCGGCCGCTTCCTCGGCAAGTGCAGCCCTGTCCACTTCTTCTGGGGCGCCTGCGATCTGGCCGTCACCCGCTTCTCGGGCCGGCGGGCGCCGGAGCATCCGGGGGGCGCGCCCAATGTAGCGACCTGGGTGATGCGGGAGGCATACTCCCATGAGGTCAGCAGTTGCGGCTTCTGGGCCGGTGGAGGTCCGGTCGCGGAGCCGGTGTTCTACGCCTACGCCTACCCCGAGCCGCCCGGCTTCGCGGAGGCCCGGGTCGAGCCGCGGGAAGCCTACTACAGCCAGGACGTGAGGGAGTTTCTGCTGCCCTACGAGGCCGTCCGCACGGCCGAGCGCCCCGACGAGGTGCTGCTCGCTTTCCTGCAGAGCACGTACGAGCCTGCCGCGGATCTGGGAGGGTGGGACCGCAAGGCCCTGGAGCGCTAGGCCTCCTCGCTCCAGCCCTGGGCACCGATCAGGGGTACGAAGCGCACCGCTCCCAGGTCCTCCCGGACGTAGGAGCCATCCGCCCGCCGGCGCACCCGCACCAGGCTCTGGGTGCGCGGGTCCGGTCCGATGGGAATGACGAGCCGGCCGCCCCCGGCGAGCTGATCGAGCAGGGCTCGCGGGACCTCCGGTCCACCGGCCGCCACCACGATGGCGTCGTACGGCGCGTGCTCGGGCCAGCCGAGGGTGCCGTCGCCGTGCAGGATGTGGACGTTGGAGTAGCCGAGCCGTTCCATCCGCGCCTGCGCCTGCCGGGCGAGGACCTCGTGCCGCTCCACGGCCCGGACCTCGCGCGCGATGCGGGAGAGCACGGCCGCGGCGTATCCGGAACCGGCGCCGATCTCCAGCACCTTGTCCGCCGGCCCGAGCTCCAGGGCCTCGGCCATCAGAGCGACGACGTAGGGCTGGGAGATCGTCTGCTCTTCACCGATGGGCAGCGGCGTGTCGTCATAGGCGAGCTCCGCCAGCCGCTCCGGCACGAAGGCCTCCCGCGGCACGGTCCGCATCGCCTCCAGCACCGGCCGGTCCCTGACGCCGCGGGCGGCGATCTGGCGTCTGACCATCTCGTCCCGCAGGGCGGCGAAATCGATCGCGGTCATCGTCGCCATGGTACTACCTTCCAAACTGAAAGATCGCTGCACCTTCCGTGCCGGTATGGGCAGGCGGCGTACGGGCCGCGGTAGAATCCGGTAATGGTTCGGTTTACTCGTGGACTGCCCCGGTCCTGCCCTTCGAAGCCTCACCCCCCGGCCCCCTCTCCGTAACCGGAGAGGGGGAGAACGGCAAGAAAGAGACAGAGATGCTCCTCCCCCCTCTCCTGTCAGGGAGAGGGGGCCGGGGGGTGAGGCTTCGAAGGGCAGGACCGTACGCAGTCTGTTGGCAGACTGAGCCACTGTTCAGAATCCGCCCACCGCGGAGACGAGCGTGACGTCTGAACCCCCGTCTGAACCCATAGAGAGAGAACCCGGATGGCTGGCGATCGGCTCGCGCCGGTTCGTGGCCGTCTATCTGCCGTGGCTTCTCACCGCGGTCCTGGTGGGCCGGTACCTGCTCCGCCTTTCGGTCACCGAGACCACCTACTTCGACGACGCCTACATGTTCGTCCGCTATGCGGACAACCTGCTGCGCGGCGAAGGCTATGCCTGGAATCCGGGGGAAGGCCAGACTTTCGGCTGTACCAGCATTCCCTACACCTTCCTCGTCGCCGCCGTCCGCCTTCTTCTGCCCGCGGTGCCGGAGGGAAAGCTCCTCCTGTGGACCTCCGGGCTCGTCGGTCTGGCGGCTTACATCCTGCTGGTGCTGGCCGTCCGTGCCGCCGTGAGCCACAGGTTCCTGTCCCTGCCGTGGCTGTCCCTCGGTCTCGGATACCTTCTCCTGGGGACGGGTCCTTTCGCCGCCCACGCCGGCACCGGCATGGACACCATGCTGTCGCTCGCTGGGAATTCCCTTCTGGTGCTGGTCCTGTTCGCCTTCGCCCGCGGCGGCGGCCGGCTGGGAATCGGGATGGCCGCATCGTGCGGCTATTTGACCTTCCTCATACGGCCGGACAACGGCCTGTACGGCCTGCTCTTCCCCGTCCTGCTGTTCGGGTTCGGATTCCGCCTCGGGCGCCGGCGAACCGCGGCGTTCGCGCTGGCATTCCTGGCCTTGCTGGCCCTGGACACGGCGTTGAAGACGCTGGTCTTCGGCGATCCGTTGCCGCTGTCCTTCTACGCCAAACGGACGGCTCTCTTCACGGGCTACCTGAACCTCGCCATGTGGAATCCGGTGGCCTACCTGTGCGGGTTCGTGGCCTATCTGTCTCCTTTCCTGCTGCTCGCCGCCTACACCGTTACGCGCCCCGTGCTGGCCTTCCTGGCCGCGTTCGCGCTTCCCCTGGTCCTTACCCTGGGCTATTTCTTCACGATGGTGCAGGTGATGGGCTTCGACTTCCGCTTCTCCTTCCCTTCCCTGCCTTTCGTGGTGGTGCCTGCCGCGCTGTGCCTGGACCGCTTCCTGGCGTCCGGCGAGGGGTGGCGGCTGCGCCTGGCGACCGTCGGAAAGCGCGTTCTGCTGGTTCTGCCTCTGGCCTGGCTTTTCTGGATTTCACAGGAGCCGTTGGCCGAAGCCTATGCCCGGCGCTTCCTGCAGCCCGGGGTCGACGCGTCCGCCGCGGCCGCCCTCCGGACCGCCGGAAAGGGTCCGCGTCTGGGGTGGTGGGAGGTCATCCAGGCCATGTCCACCTTCTGCGCCAAGCTGCCGGCGGGAACACTGGTGGCAGCCTCCGAGCACGGGCTCCTGGCCGCCCGCAATCCTCACATCCGCGTCCTCGATCTCGTGGGGCTGCACGATCCGGTCATCGCGCATCAGGGATTCGACGGCGAGTACCTGCGCCGCCGGTCGCCCTCCCTCATCTGGCTGCCCCACTGGGATTACTCTTCCCTGCGGCGGGAAATCCTGGCCAGCCCCTGGTTCCGGACCCATTACGTTTATCTGCCTTCCGCTATGTCCTACGGCCTGGCCGTCCGCCGGGACCGCGCCGATGTGCTGGCGCTGGTCCGGGCCGAGCTGGCTTCCTTCCACCGGCCGGGTTCCGAAGGAGGATCGCCGTGAAAGAAGGAGGATCGCCATGAAATTGGATGCGGTCGTCGTCGGCGCGGGGCCGAACGGGCTGGCGGCGGCGATCACCCTGGCGCGGCAGGGATGGCGGGTCGAGGTCTTCGAGGCGCGGGAGACGGTAGGCGGCGGCGCCCGATCGGCCGAGCTGACGCTGCCCGGTTTCCTGCACGACGTCTGCTCCGCCATTCACCCGCTCGCCGCGGGCTCGCCCTTCTTCCAACCGCTGCCCCTCGATCGCCACGGCCTCGAGTGGCTCCATCCTCCCCTTCCCCTGGCCCATCCGTTCGACGACGGCACGGCCGCGATCCTCGCCCGGGGTTTCGCGCAGACCGGAGAGAGCTTCGGGAACCGCGAGGACGCCCGGTCCTGGGAGCGGCTGTTCCGGCCGTTCACCGAGGCGTGGGACGCGCTCGCGCCGGACCTCCTCGGGCCGCTCGGCTGGCCGCGCCACCCCATTCCCATGGCCCGCCTCGGCCTGGCGGGTCTCCAGGGAGCGACCGGCCTGGCGCGGCGGCGGTTTCGCGGCCCGCGCGCCCGCGCCCTGTTCGCCGGCCTCGCAGCCCATTCCTTCCTGCCCCTCGAGCGCGTTCCCAGCGCCGCCTTCGGGCTGATGCTCGGCGTCTGCGGTCACGCCATCGGCTGGCCCCTGCCCCGAGGCGGCGCCCAGCGCATCGCCGACGCCCTGGCGTCGCTGCTGCGCGAGCTGGGAGGCGAGATCCATACCGGCCGCCGCATCGCGTCGCTCGACGAGCTGCCGGCGGCCCGCGCCTATCTCTTCGATCTGACGCCGGCGCAGCTCCTGCGCATCGGCGGCATCGGCTGGCCCGCCCGCTACCGGCGGCGGCTCGGCCGCTACCGCTACGGGCCGGGAGCATTCAAGATGGACTGGGCGCTCTCGGGGCCGGTCCCCTGGCGGGCCGAGGCGTGCCGCCGCGCCGGCACGGTCCATCTCGGCGGCACGATCGAGGAGATCGCGGCTTCCGAGCGCGCCGCCTGGAGCGACCGGCCGGCGGAGCGGCCTTTCGTCCTGGTGAGCCAGCCGAGCCTCTTCGATCCGACCCGCGCGCCGGCGGGCGCTCACACGGTCTGGGCCTACTGCCACGTGCCCAACGGTTCGACGGCCGACCGGTCGGCGGCGATCGAGGATCAGATCGAACGCTTCGCGCCGGGTTTCCGCGATCTCGTGCTGGCTCGCCACACCACGAACACGGCCGAGCTCGAAGCCTATAACCCCAACTGCGTGGGCGGCGACATCAACGGCGGCGCCGCCCTGCTCTCGCAGCTCTTCACCCGCCCGGTGGCGCGCCTCGTGCCGTACGCCACGCCCGATCCCCGGATCTTCATCTGCTCGGCGAGCACGCCGCCCTCCGGAGGCGTGCACGGCATGTGCGGCCATCATGCGGCGCGGGCGGCGCGGGCGGCGCTGGGCGCCCATGCGCTCAGGGACCCTCGATCACTACGATCGCGGCGGTAGCCTGCACGGGGTAAGATTCCATCACCGGGCCGGTAAACCAGACGCTCACCCTCTGCGCCACCGCCAGATCCTGCGGCGCGGTCCGCTCGATCCCGCTTCCCGCGCGCCTCAGGATCCGCGTTGCCTCCGTCAGCCGCACCATTGCCTTGGCCGACCCCGCGGCCTCCTCCGGCTTCTCCTCGACGAGCACCGTCCACGGCTCGACCGTGAGGTTCACCTTCGTGAGGATGCCGCGGATGTCGGGATCGGTCGCCGGCGCCGTTTCGCCCGGCGATCGCGGAGAGCAGGACGGCAAGATGGCAAAGGCGAGGACGAGGAGCGGCAAAAACCGTCTCATAGGGATCAGCATAGCCCAGGACTTACCGGAGAGCGTAACCATTGCGATCGTTCCACGTAAGTAATCAGTAACCTTGCTCCACCACCCCCAAGAAATCCAAGGAGGCACGAACATGTCATTTCGCTGGAGAACCCGCGCGGCGGTCGCCGCCGCCGCCGCGCTACTGCTGCTGATTGCCGTCGCGCCCGTCTTCGCCGCCGAGCCGGCCGGGCCCGCCGGCCACTGGAACGGCGCCATCGAGCTCCCCGGCACCAAGCTCGGGATCGACGTCGACCTGGCGGCGGGAGAAGGAGGCGCCTGGACGGGGGACATCTCGATCCCGCTCCAGAACGCCAAGGACCTGCCGCTGACCAACATCAAGGTGGCGGGAGCCTCGGTCGAGCTCGAGATCCAGGGCATTCCGGGCACGCCCACCTTCCACGGCACCCTGAGCGAAGACGGCGGCAAGATCGCCGGCGACTTCACCCAGGGCGGTGGCACGTTCCCCTTCGCGCTCGAGCGCGGTGCCTCGGCCGCGGACGTCGCCAAGGACGCGCTGGCCGGCTACGACGAGCTCGTCGACAAGATGGTCCGGGATTGGCGGGTGCCGGGCCTCGCCGTCGCCATCGTCAAGGACGGCGAGGTGGTCTACGCCAAGAGCTTCGGCCACCGCGACGTGGAGAAGAAGCTGCCGGTAACGCCGGACACCCTGTTCGCCATCGGCTCCTCCACCAAGGCCTTCACCACCTTCGCCCTCGCCACCCTGGTCGACGAGGGCAAGCTCGACTGGGACAAGCCGGTGCGCACCTTCCTCCCCGGCTTCCGGCTCTACGACGCGGTGAGAACCGAGATGATCACCCCGCGCGACCTGGTCACCCACCGCTCCGGCCTGCCGCGGCACGACCTGCTCTGGTACAACAACAACTCGCTCAGCCGCCGGGAGATGGTCGACCGCCTGCAGTACCTGGAGCCGAACGAGCAGCTCCGCGCCAAGTGGCAGTACAACAATCTGATGTTCCTGACCGCCGGCCACCTGGTGGAGCACGTCACCGGCAAGAGCTGGGAAGACAACGTCCGCGAGCGCATCTTCGCGCCGCTGGGGATGACCCGCAGCAACTTCTCCGTGCTCGACTCGCAGCAGGACCCCGACCACGCCATGCCCTACAAGGAGGACGACGACGAGAAGATCGTCGTCATGCCCTTCCGCAACATCAACGCCGTCGGCCCCGCCGGCTCGATCAACTCGTCGGTCAACGAAATGGCGCAGTGGCTCAAGCTCCATCTCGGCAACGGCAAGGTGGGTGACCGCCAGGTGATCGGCGCCGCCACCCTGACGGACCTGCACGCGCCTCAGATGCTGATCGGCGCGCCGCCGGAGCGGCCGGAATTCTCGACTCCTTCCTACGGGCTCGGCTGGGGGGTGGACGCCTACCGCGGCCACCCGCGAGTGCAGCACGGCGGCGCCATCGACGGCTTCTCGGCTCTGGTGACCCTGCTGCCGCAGGACGGCTTGGGGATGGTGATCCTGGCCAACAAGGAGGGCGCCGGCATCAACGACCTGCTCGCCCGCCACACCGCCGACCGCTTCCTCGAGCTCGATCCCATCGACTGGAACGGCGAGGCCCTGGCCCGGCGCGAGAAGGGCCGGGAAGCCTACAAGGAGGCCAAGGCGAAAAAAGAGACGGTGCGCAAGCCCGGCACCAGGCCGGCCCACAAGCTCGCCGAGTACGCAGGCGACTACGAGCACCCCGGCTACGGCCCGCTGAAGGTGGCCGCCGCGGGCGATCATCTGGAGGTGACCTACAACGGCATCACCGCGCCGCTGGAGCACTGGCATTACGAGGTCTGGAGCGGCAAGGAGGGCGCCGCGGACCCGACCTTCGAGAACATGAAGTTCCTCTTCCAGGGCGACGTCAAGGGCAACGTCGCGGCGATCGCGGCGCAGTTCGAGCCCCAGGTCAAGGACATCGTCTTCGCCAGGAAGCCCGACGCCCGCCTCTCCGATCCGGCCTATCTCGCGCGCTTCACCGGCGACTACGAGCTGGCCAACCAGACGGCCACGATCGGCCTCACGGGAAACACCCTGACGGTCAACCTGCCCGGCCAGCCGACGTACCACCTGATCCCCGGTCTCGGCGGCGAGCTCATCCTCGAGGAGTACTCCGTGATCAGCGTCACCTTCGTCGAGGACGCCGAGGGCAACGTCACCGGCGTCAACTTGAACCAGCCGGAAGGCGTCTACACGGCGACGAAGAAGAAGTAGTCGAAGCCGGTGTCAGCGGGCATCAGCGGGTATCAGCGGGCGGGGCGGAGGCTGGCGGTGCGGCGCAGCCATCGTCCCGCCGCACGGACGGGCAAGGGTATGCGCCGGCTGGAGCCGGAGGGCGCCAGGGCCGGAATTCTCCGGGTCAACAGGTCCCACCACCGCCCCAGAGTCGCCTCGGCGGTGAATTCGGCGCCCCGAACCCGGCCGTTCTCCACCATGGAGGCATAGAGGTCCGGCCGCTCGCGAAGCCGGAGCACCGCGGCCTTCGCCGCCTCGAGGGAGCCCACCTCGAGATAGTCCAGCTCCGAGCGCCGCAGCTCCCGGTAGGCGTGCTCCGGCCCGAGCAGGGCCGGGACGCCGGCGAGCCAGGCGTTGAACAGCTTGGTGGCGGGCTTGGAGGTCCATCGGCGCCGGTCCGGCGGCCGGATCGCCAACAGCAGGTCCACCTGCCGGAAGTCCGGCCAGTCGATCCCCAGCCGGTCCGTGGCCGCGCCCGCGAACGGCACCGCATCGACCTGCCATTCGATTCCCATGTCGGCCAGGAGCTGCCGCCAGGCCGGCGAACGGAGCCTCGGGATGGAGGTTCTGCGCGAAACCCTTGAAGGCGATCCGCCGGATCGTCGCGCCGCGAGAGCCATCGCGGGGGATCAGCCCCGGCTGCGGCCAGTGGGGAATGAAAAAGCGCCGCTTTCCGTCCGCGAAGCGGCCGTTCTGAACGATCTCGAAATCGGCGATCAGGGGCTCCCGGTTGTCCGCTCTCACCCCGACGAGAACGGCCTTCCGCAGCCGCCGCCAGCGGGAGCGCAGCGCCCGGGCCTGCTTCGCATGAAAGACGACGATCCCCTCCGCCGGCGGCGACGTCGCGAGCTCGACCGGGTATCCCGCGCGCGCCAGCCGCAGATAGGTCTGCAGGACCCACGCGTGCTCGCCGAGTTGGAGCTCCCGCCAGTCCCGGTCCGGATCGAGGCGCCGCAGGGCCTCGGCCTTCTCGCCGGCGAGAAAGAAGGTGACGTTCATCGCCGGCCGTTATCGGTTCGAACAAGAGCGTGCTTGCGAGCGTCCGGTACGATACTCTCCACCGCGGCTCGCCCATCCGCCATGCGCATCTGCTACTTCATCCAGAACCATCAGGCACCGCCCCAGGTGGTCCGGCTGGTCGGAACGCTGCGGCGTTCGCAACCCGAGTGCTTGATCCTCGTCGGGCACGACGGATTCGCCGGCCATTGTACGGCAAGCGAGTTGCGCCGCGCCCTCGACGCCGACGTCTTCGAAATCCGCGAGCCCGCCAGGCGCGGCTACTTCTCGCTGCTGCAACCGTATCTCGACGCCGTGGAATGGCTCTCGCAGCGCGGCGTCGCCTACGATTGGATCGTCTACCTGTCGGCCCAGGATTATCCGTGCAGGTCCCCGCGGAGCTTCGAGGCTCTGCTTGCGGCAACCCCCTACGACGGCTTCCTGCGCTATTGGAACGCCCGCGATCCCCAGGGTGCCTGGGGCCATCGCCGCCGTCAGGGGGAGTGCCGCTACTTCTTCCAGTATTTCGAGGCTCCCCGCTGGATGGGGCCGGCCCTGCGGCTGGCACGCCCGCTCAACCGGGTGCAATCCCTGGTGCACATCCATCTGGTGTACGGTCCCCGCATCGGCTTGCGCTGGGGCCGGCCGCCGTTCGGGCGCGACGTCACCTGCTATGCCGGCACGCAGTGGACGACGCTGCGGCGGGCCTGCGCCGAGCACGTCCTCGAACGCGCGCGCAGCGAGCCGCGGTTGATGCAATGGTTTCGCCGCACCATCTGTCCCGACGAGGCGGTCGTGCAGACACTGCTCCTCAACGGCGACCGCTTTCGATTGCAGAACGACGACCTGCGTTACATGGACTTCACGGGCAGCCGGGACGGCAGGCCGCGCCTCCTGTCCGTGGACGACATCCCGCTCATCACCGGCGGCTCCTACTGTTTCGCGCGCAAGTTCGACGATCCTCACGTGCTGGACCTGCTCGACGCCCGGATCGGGTGAGGAAACCCGTCGAAGGAATTGTTTATAAACTGAATCCGCTCGGAGAAAATTTGGTGCGCAAAATTCGGCGGGTCCGTGTTACCATTGCAGCATGCCAAATCGTCCGAAGAAAATTACGAAAAGAGCGCAAGACGTAAAGAAGGCTCCTCCTGTTTCCAAAGCGCCGGCCAAGCCCGAGGATCCCGTTGCCGCCTTCCTCGCCCGCCTCGGCGGCGCAAAGAAGGGGCCGGCGCTCGATCCCGCCCGGCGCCGGGAGATCGCGCGCCGCGCGGCGCGGATGAGCTCCGCACCCGCGGCCAAAGCGCCGGGCGATCGCGACACCAAGAAGCGGTGAGCTGAAGGCCGGATTTCAACCTTGGGGTTGGAAGGGCCTCTCCCAGCTCGACCTCACCCCAACCCCTCTCCTGAAGGAGAGGGGCTTTGAGGTTTGTCGTTCCCCCTCTCCTTCAGGAGAGGGGGCTAGGGGGTGAGGTCGCGTGAGCTATTTGGCCGGATCCAGGAGGCCTTACTCGACCCTCAACACCTTGGCGCCGCGGATCTTCCTCTCCTTGAGCTCGCGCAGGGCCTCATTCGCCGCAGCCAGCGGAAACTCCTGGATCTCCGGTTCGAGAGGGATCCCGGCGGCCAGGTCGAGAAACTCCCGCACGTCGCTCCTCGCCACGTTGGCGACGCTCTTGATCTCCTTCTCCAGCCACAGGTCTCGGGGGTAGTCGAGGCGGAGCAGGGCGTCCCTGTCCCGCTCCTCCTTGCGGATGGCGTTGATGACCAGCCGCCCCTTCGGTTCCAGGTGCTTGAGGGCCTCGACGGCCGGCCCCCAGGCCGGCGTGGTGTCGATGACGGCAGCCAGCTTCTCCGGCGGCTCCGCCGTCGAGTCACCCGCCCAGGCGGCGCCCAGCTCGCGCGCGAGCTCCCTCTCGCTTTCGCTGCGGGCGAAGACATGGACGCGGGTGCGAGGGTAGCGGTAACGCACCATCTTGAGGACCAGATGGGCGGAGGCGCCGAACCCCGTCAGGCCGAGGCTCTCCCCATCCTCCAGA
Source organism: Thermoanaerobaculaceae bacterium (assembly GCA_963778565.1). Lineage (GTDB taxonomy): Bacteria > Acidobacteriota > Thermoanaerobaculia > Multivoradales > UBA5704 > DATARR01. The sequence continues at coordinate 550,140 of CAVZUZ010000014.1, forward strand.
CCCGTCAACCTCAGGGAACGGTAGCCGACCGCGCCGGCGCAGAGCAGGGGCGCCGCCTGGAGGTCCGAGAAAGCTTCCGGGATGGGCAGCGCGAAGGGCGCCGGCACCGTCATGAGCTCGGCGTAGCCGCCGTCGGCGTCCCGGCCGGTGGCCCGAAACCAGGGGCAGAGGTTCTCGTTTCCCTCCCGGCAGTGCTTGCACCGGCCGCACGCCGAGAAGATCCAGGCGACGCCGACCCGGTCACCCTCGCGGATCCCTGCGACGCCGGGGCCCAGCGCATCGACCCGGCCCACCACCTGATGGCCGAGGACGACCGGAAGACGGGGCGGCGGAGCCCGCCCTTCGATCTCGTCGAGCTCCGTGTGGCAGACGCCGCAGGCGGCGATCCGGATGCGGATCTCCCCTTGCCGCGGTACGGGCACCGGCAGCTCCGCCAGGGTCAGCGGCGCGGGATTTTCCGCGAATTGGCTCAACGCCGGCAGGACCATCGCCCGCATTATTGGGCTGCTCATGACGGGCCGCTCATGACGGGCTCTACTCTGACAGAAGAGGCCAGGCACCGGCAGCCTCGCCGAGGGGTTGGGTAATGGTTCAGTTTGCTCGTGGACTCCCCCGGTCCTGCCCTCCGAAGCCTCACCCCCCGGCCCCCTCTCCCTGACGGGAGAGGGGGAGGAACACATCTGTCTTTCTTGCTGTTCTCCCCCTCTCCGGTTACGGAGAGGGGGCCGGGGGGTGAGGCTTCGGAGGGCAGGACCGCACGCAGTCCGCAGGCAAACTGAACCCCTACGAGGGGTTGCGCTAGGATCGCAGCCGATGCGCATCCTCTGGCCGCTGGTCAACGCCGTCCAGATGTTGATCGCCTGGATCGGGACGAGCGTCGGGATCACCATCGCATTGATCGTCAGCGCGATCCGCGGGCGGCCCGACCCGGGAATGGCCCTGGCGCGCCGCGTCTGGGCCCCCAGCATCCTGCGTCTCGTGGGCGCCAGGCTCGAGGTCGCGGGTAGCGAGCGGATCGAGCGGTCCCGGGTCTATTTCTTCGCCGCCAACCATCAGTCCTGGATCGACGTCCCGGTCCTGATGGCTGCCCTGCCGCTGCCGGTGCTGTTCCTCGCCAAGCGGGAGCTGGCACGGCTGCCGTTCGTCGGCCGTTTCATGGAGCAGATGGGCATGGTCTTCGTGGACCGCGCCGATCGGCGGGAGGCGGCGCGCACGGTGGGGCGCGCCGTGGAACGCCTGCGGCAAGGCCGCAGCATCCTCTCCTTCCCGGAGGGCACGCGGACTCCCGACGGCCGCGTCCGCCGTTTCAAGCCCGCCACCTTCGCAGCCGCCCTGGACGCCGGCGCGCCGGTGGTGCCGGTGGCGCTCGAAGGCGCCGCTCGCGTGCTGCCCCGGGATTCCATTCGGCTCCGGCCCGGCCTCATCCGCGTCCGCATCGGCGAGCCCATCCCCACGGCCGGGATGACGCGCGAGGACCGCGCCGAGCTGGCGTCGCGGGTCCAGAGGGAGGTCGAGAGGCTGCTGGAAGGAGACGAGGGTTGAGAGATCTCCTGCGCCATCGACTGCTAATGTGCCTGACCGGACGGAGCGGCACCGGCGAGCTCGCGAAGCTTGCCGGCGACGAGGTTGACGTCAACCACGGGCGAGCTTCCTGAGATAGGCGTCGCGCATACGTTCATACCACGGGCGGTCCGTTTCGAGCTGAGCGATGGTGTGGGAGAGCCAGCGCCCTCCGGCTCCCGGCCGGCCTTGATGGACGATGACGCCGTCGCCGCGTCCGGCATCGCTGGCTGTTATCGTAAGCAGCCCCGATGGAAGGGTCGCTGGAGGGAATGTGGAACAGGCCGGGCGGCCTGCACCGCCAGGTCCCGCTCCGCCGATTTGCCTGTTCTCTATGGGTTTCTGCACCATCATCCCTGCGTCGGCGGACTCGGCATGGAGACTCTGGTCCTCTCGCCGCTGCCGTGCTGGAAGTATCTCTCCCACGAAGTCCGGCGACAGCTCGTCGTCGAAATAATCGCCGATATCGAGTCGGAGGCCGCGCTCCGACGTCAGCGCTCGGGAAGCTAGGTGCTGGGACCCTCGGCGGTGAGCGGCGGCGTAAGCCGTCCGCTCGACCGACCGGGTTATGCGTTGTCCAGCGCACCTCTCAGCTTCATACAACCTTGTTCTCAAGCCACGCTACCCTCTGCTCGATAAAATCAGGGAATATCCGCTGTAGCGCAGCAAGTAGTAGCTCTCCAAGCAGAATGAGACGAGAAAAAATTGCTATGGGCTTGGCTGATTCCCAGAAGAGATTCCCTTTAAGGTTAAGGCCAAGGGATTCTCAGGATCGCCGTCCAGGACGCTGTCTATCTTACGTCCCACCTTGTCTAGTTCCTGACGCTGCTTAGAAGTCAGTGCAGGGTTACTTATAATGGCAGGAGCTGCCTCTGAGCCGGCAAGTTCATCCCAAGCCGACTCAAGTTGCCCCTGGATGTATCTCTCGTCATCCCTCGCCCTATTGTGGAAGGTGAGGTACGTGTTAAAGCAGGTGAGCACTAGAGTGGCGAGCGCTATAAATCGCGCAACTACGTCCGCCTTCTTTAAGTCCGCGGCAGGCTTCTCAGGCCCTTGATCCTCTTGGAACTTCTCTACGGATTCCATTTTCTTCTCCAGCCGAACGTCAGACAGCGAACGTGTTACGCTTGAGCGGCCGGCGGTTACGAACGCTCCTGCATGCCGAATCGGTCGCCCGCCGGTCCGCTCGAAGCGAGGGTTCGGCGGCGTCTCCTCATGTCTCCACCACCTGGAAGCCTTCCACCGATACATAGCCTATGCTCTTGAGAGCCTGAGCTACGGCGATGTCGCCCATGCTCTGGCTGCGGCTGGCAAAAGCCCTGTCGAGATCGCGCGTGGTCTCAGCGACAGCCCGCCTCTTCCTGTGTATGAAGGTCTTCGGGGCGCACGATTACGAAATGGTACTCCCATTCGTCGGATCGAACCTGCTTCAAGCAAGCGATCGAGGGCATAAAGGTACCTGGACCGCCATAGCTCCCTGGTTCAAAGCGAAACCGTGGTGAGGGTGCCGCCGCGCTCGCCTCTTCGTTGCTTCCGAGGCAGCACTTCTTGAATTTCTTGCCGCTGCCGCACGAGCATGGATCATTTCTTCTCTTCTTGTGTTGGAGAACCAAGAAGCCTCCCACTAGAGGTAGTCCAGAAAACCGCTCGGGTAGTCTAGCTTTCTGAAAATTTCGCGCACATAACCTCAATTATGAAGCTGCCGTGAATGACACGTTGTCGAGCGATAACCAACGCTCGTCCGAGGTTTCGGCATAGACCCGGCCGGACTTCATAATAATGATTTCGCATGGTTGATTGCCTGCGCATGCCACGCCGATTTCGGCCTGACCGTCGGGGCGAAAACCTTTGGGCAGAATTAGAATCGGGTTTTCGGCTCCTGCAGCGCCCCCCTTGGCGAGGCCGCGCAACCTCACAACTCCTAGACGATCTTTGGAATACGAGGGATCAGCGTAGTCACCGCCGTAGACCGACCAGCCAGGCTCAAGGCGCGCACGTGTCCAAACAAGGCCACCTAACGATTCCGGCGGGCTAACGCGATGCTTCTCAGAATCCTTAAGCCTATCGCTCAACGAGAGAAAGTCCGCCTCGAGCTTCACGAGTTGCTTGTCAACAGTTTTCAGGCGGCTTTCCTGACTAGTAATCTGTAATGCGATGGCCTCTTTAGCCGCAGGCTCAGCTGCTTGCTTAGCCGCGGGCTCTGCTGCTCGAGGGGCCGCTATCCATGCGGAGGCGATACCCGCGACCGCACCAATCAATGCGACGATGATTGCGACTACTCCCTCACGGCGTTTGACTGCCATAGTCGACCTCCTTGTGGCAAGGCTACAGGTACTCCATGCGCCGAACCTGCAGTTGATCTTCCCCGCCTCTCCGTCGCATCCTTCTGACCACCATCTCACGTCTCTGTACAGGATAGAGTCGCGAATAGCCAAAACTCTATCCCGCTCTGCCGCAAGCACTTCAACCATGATAGGGCACTCGCTCCACCCCCGTCAAACTCGGGGGGGGGGCCGGAATATGGCTGCAGAGGGAGTGCTTACGGCCTGAGCTTCAGTTGATAAGGCCGCAATCTTCAAACAGTCTGGCTGGGACGTAAATGCCTGCGTCCAGGGGATCTTCGGTCACTTGGACAGCATAGATAGCCCGTGTGCATATGACGCCTGCGAGGGTGCGATAAGGATTCGAGCGGAGCGCGCCGGAGCAGCAGTCCCAGACAGCCGGGCGTGGGATCTGCCTATGATGGCGCGCCGCCCACTATTTCCACTCGAAGCACGACAGGCCGGCAACGCGGCTGAATTCCCGGAGGTTGGCGGTCACGAGAGTGAGCCCGAGCCGGCGCGCATGGGCCGCGATGAGCAGATCCAGCGCGCCGATGGCGACGCCCCTTTTTTCGAGATCCACACGCAGCTCGCCGTAGTGCCCCGTCGTCTCGACGTCCCAAGACAGGACTCGAAAGAGCGCAGTGAAAGCCTCCACCGCCTTCCGCTGCGCGGCCGGACGGGCGGAGCGGCGGATGCCGACTTCGAGCTCGGCGACGGTGATCACGGAGAGCACGCAGTCCGCGGTCTCCGGCAGGCGCGCCGGCGCCGCGCGTCCCCGCAGCAGGTCCACGCACACGGACGTCTCCAGCATGTACTTCACGATGGGCGCTTACTCGAGGTCGAGATCTCGGACCTGAGCTTCCAGCGGCTGCTCGCGATCGGGGAAGTCCCGTGCTTCGGGAAAGCTCTCCTGCATGAAACGGGCGACATCCGCGAGCGTCTCCAAAGGGGGTCTCGGTTTCGGCCTCAACACCACCTCATCGTCCCGCCTCACGATCTCCACCTCCGTACCCTCGAAACGAAACTCCTTGGGAAGGCGAACTGCCTGGCTGCCACCATGTTGAAACAGCTTCGCCGTCGCCATAGATACAGCATGTAGATACTGCTCCGGGATGTCAAGCCCTGGGACAAGGATCGTCGTCGTCTTCACGTCGTCGTCAATCACCCTCTGGCAGTACCGCTGCAGCTCAGGGTCTCTCGGTATTCAGGTTCCCTCCCTATTCACATGGGGTATCCAAGAATCCCCAGATCTGCAAGATACCCTCTTGACAAACGCTTTGGCGGCCTCTACCGTATGCGAATCATAACACGTCGACGCCATGGAGGCGCCGGCAGACCTGGACCCGGAAGGTCCGGAAAGGAGCAGAAGGTGTTCGAGAACCCCCGTACCGCAGGTCAAACCCAAGTTCGCAGCAGAAAGGAGGCAGTATGGCCCGTCTACGTCAGTACCTGAATTTCCTCAACGCCTGGGAAGAGGTCGAGGCGGCGGTCGAGCTCTATGCCGCGGAGATGCCGCAGCTCGAGCTGATGCGGCCCCAGCTCCAGGAGCTGCTCGCGCAGGCGCGGAGCCTCGTCGTGCAGGTCAACGAGCACACGGCCGCCAAGCAGGAGCTCAACAAGACGTTGCGGCAGGTGATCGCGAAGGGGCAGACGCTGGTGTTCTTCATCCGCACCGGCGCCCGCCAGCACTTCGGCAAGGACAGCGAGCTGCTCGTCAAGTTCGGCTTGCAGCCGTTCCGTGGTCTGAACCGGGAGAAGAAGGAGAAGCCGCCGGAGACCGCGGGTCCGAAACCGCCGGAAGCCCCCACCTCGACGCCCACCTCTGAGACGGCGAAGTAACTTCCCTTTGGCTCGGGGGCGTGTTGCCGCACGCCCCCGTCTTTTTCCTCGTCCGAACCCCGCAGCCCGGGCGGCTCGGCTCATTCTACACCGGAACCGGTCCTCGGGGCGGCGTACCCTCCGAAGCCCTCACCACCCCGGCCCTCCTCTCCCAGAGGGAGAGGAGGGAGAAACTACGATAAAGCGTTTATTTTCTTGATTTTGTTCCCCTCTCTCTCCCCCGGGAGAGAGGGTCAGGGGTGTGAGGGCTTCGGAGGGCACGCCGGCGATAAATTCACTGGGCTCACGATCGCCGTGAGCGCGGAAAAAATCCGCGGCAGCCCGTTGACGAGCTCGTGAGCCGACTCACAAGCATTCTGAGTGCACTGACAAAGATTGGAAGCCCGGAAACGAACTGTGGCGGTCTACTCGAGGATTTTTTGAGTGCGCTGCAAAAAGCCGTCAGACCACTCATGATCTTGTGAGGCGGGCTCACGAGAAGGGGAGAGCACTGACAAAGATTCTGAGTGCACTGACAAAGCCCGCCGGTCCACTGTGAGCCTTTGTGAGCCGGCAAAAAACGGTGACGGTCCACTCGCAAAGTCTGTCAGCCCACTCACGAAGCCGGCGAGTCCACTGCAAAAAGCCGTCAGACCACTTCCAAACGCTGTCAGCCCGCTCACGAGACGACGAGTCCACTCCGAAAAGCCGTCAGCCCACTTCCAAACACTGTCAGCCCACTCACGAAGCCGGCGAGTCCACTCAAAACAGCCGTCAGCCCACTCGCGAAGCCGGCGGGTCCACTCAAAAAGCTGATCGGCCCGCTGAAAAAACTGCCGGCGCGCTCGCGAACCCCGTGAACGCGCTCAGGAACGGGTGGAGCCCGCAAAAAAAGGGCTCAACCGACCCTTTTGAGGTCGACCTTCCCTTGCGTCACGTCGTGCTCACTCCGAATCTGTCGATCTCGATTTGTCGCTGGATGGGCAAGAGCTCCTCGGCACGGTTCATCACCCACAACTCGTAGGAGTCCGCGGCATAAGAATCTGTCGCGGCGATGCGGTGCCCGTCGATGGCCGAATACTGGAAGAGGGTATCGAGCCGCTGAAGCGGCACGACGTCGATACGCAAGGGACTGAAGAGATCCTCGAGCATCACTTGCAGCCTCGAGAGGCTATGGAAATCAGGAGAGCCATCGCGAAAGACGATACCGACGTCGAGGTCGGATCCCTCCCCGGAAACCGCCTCTCCCTGAAGGAACCGGAGCCCGTCATCGGCCCGTGATCCGAAGAGGTAGACCGCGAGCAGCCCAAAGCTCTCGCAAAGCCGAGCCAAAGCGTCTTGCTGAGCGCTTGCCAAGGTGATCTTCCTTTCCAACCAAGAAATCCTGAAGGCGGCATGGCGCCTCCGAGCGTGCATTATGGCATGCCCTGAATTCGAGGCGCTCATCACCGCCGCCGCACCGCGCCACAGCTCTCTACGGGTTCCTGCACCATCCCTGCGTCGGCGGGCTCGGGATGAAGCAGGTCTGCGCGGCGCCGTCGAGCACGAGCTCGTTGGCGCAGTCGACGCACACGAAGAAGGTGACTCCGGCCTCTTTGGCCGGGCAAGGCGCGCAGGCGTCCGGATCCTCTTCGTCGCACGCCGGCAGGGCCGCGAGCACGGCCGCCTTCTGGGCGGGACTGCAGGAGCCGCCGAAAACGGGCTGGGTCGTCCGGCCCTCGACGAGCGCGAACGTCAGGATGAGCAACGCCAGCACCAGTCTCCATCTGCTGTTCATTCGTTCTCCTTTGTGAGTTGGATCACGAATTCTACGCGATTCGATCCCAGGAACCTACCCCGCCGCAGCCCGACGGCGATTGAGCTTGGTCGACTGCTCCAGTTTTCTTATAGATATCTCAGCGTTGTGATCGCGACGTCGGGAGGTGCGCGCAGCTCGGACCGATCTTGCCGCCTCGGAGACGACCCAGTCGCTCTACGACACCCTCCGCAGGCCACGGGGACGGCGGGTCGTCTCCGAAGCGGCGAGTTCGCTTCGGTCCACCACGACCTCCGGCGTCGCGATCCCAGCGCTGAGATATGTATAAGAGGATGGCCGTTCATGGCCCGGGCAAGCTTCTGCGGGGCGTAGAATACCTAGACCGTTATGGCAAAGAGAGAGCATTCTGCGTTTCGTGGAGCGGATCGAGGAATGCGGGCATGTCATCGTGGTCGGGACGCCCCTATACCGGCAGAAAGCGAAGAACGTGGCGTCCGCCAAGGGCAGCGTGGCCGCGGCGGAATGGGACCTTGCAGGAATCCGCCTGCTGGCGACCGAGGATCAGAAGCGAACGGTGCTGCCGGTTCTGCTCGCGGGCGAGGGCTCCGAGTCCTTTCCGGCCCTCCTGCGCGGCCGGGTCTACGGCGATTTCCGCGCGGAGGACGCATACTTCACGCAGGCCTTCGATCTGATCCTCGACGTGTACGGCATTTCACATCGAGACCCCGCCGTGGCCGACCTGCGCGAGTCGCTGCGCGGGCCGGAGATGAGATGAGACGATCCTCGCGAGATCCTTAAGCCGCAGAGCCCTGGGAGCGCCGGCGTCCTCGCCGGCTCCTTTTCCTTCATGCGAGAGAAGGCCGGCGAGGACGCCGGCGCTCCCAGGTGAGGTTTCGCGGGTATCACGCTAGACTCCTCCACAACTCTCCAAGGAGGGCTCTTGGACTTCACAATCTCCTCCGAGATCCGCGACCTCACCGCGACCGTCCGCCGCTTCCTCGACGAGGAGATCCTCGCCATCGAGCGCACCGTGCTGGAACAGGGCTTTGACGCGGCGGAGGCCGACCTCCAGCGCCTCCGTTCCCAGGTCCGGCAGCTCGGCCTCTTCTCTCCTCACGTACCGCGGGAGTGGGGCGGCGGCGGCCTGTCGCTGCTGGAGCTCGCGCCCCTCTCCGAGGTCCTCGGACGGAGCGTCGTCGGCCATTACGTTTTCAACGTCCAGGCGCCGGACGCGGGCAACATGGAGCTGCTCCTCCACCACGGCAGCGACGAGCAGCGGGAGCGGTGGCTCCGTCCGCTGGTGCGCGGCGAGATCCGGAGCTGTTTCGGCATGACCGAGCCGGAGTTCCCCGGCTCCAATCCGGTCTGGATGGGCACCGCCGCGCGGCGTGACGGCGACGACTACGTGATCGACGGCCACAAGTGGTTCACCTCCGCCGCGGACGGCGCCGCCTTCTGCATCGTCATGGCGGTGACCAACCCCGACGCTCCGAGCGCCTACGGCCGCGCGAGCCAGGTCCTGGTGCCCACGGAGGCTCCCGGCTTCGAGATCGTCCAGAACCTCGCCGTCATGGGCGAGCGGGGAGGCGGCTGGATGAGCCATGCCGAGATCCGCCTGGACGGCGTGCGCGTTCCGGTCGCCAACCGCATCGGCGCCGAGGGAGCCGGCTTCACCCTCGCCCAGGAGCGGCTGGGCCCGGGGCGCATCCACCACTGCATGCGCTGGCTCGGCATCTGCGAGCGGGCCTTCGACCTGATGTGCGCGCGGGCGGCAACGCGCGAGCTCTCTCCGGGAAAGACCCTCGGCTCGCGCCAGATCGTCCAGCAGTGGATCGCCGAGAGCCGGGCCGAGATCGACGCCGCCCGCCTCCTCGTGCTGCGCACCGCCTGGCGCATCGACCGCGAGGGAGCCGCCGCGGCGCGCGACGACGTCTCGTTGATCAAGTTCCACACCGCCGGCGTCCTCCAGCGGGTGCTCGACCGCGCCATCCAGACCCACGGCGCCCTCGGCCTGACAGAGGCGACTCCGCTCGCCTTCTGGTGGCGTCACGAGCGCGGGGCGCGCATCTACGACGGGGCGGACGAGGTGCACAAGACGGCCGCCGCGAAGCGGATCCTCGAGCGGTATGGGATGAGGCGGGAGAAAATATCGTGACCGTCGTGCCCGCTCGACCTCACCCCAACCCCTCTCCTAAAGGAGAGGGGCTTGAAAACGATCTTTTTCATTCCCCTTCTCCTTTAGGAGAAGGGGCTAGGGGATGAGGTCGAGTGGCCCCCATCGATTCCCCCCGCCCCGTCCGCCCCGGCGAGGAGCTGGACGCCGACGCGCTGGCGGTGTGGCTGGGCGAGCGGTTGCCCAGTCTTTCCAGCGTCCCTGTCGCGGAGATTCCCGTCGAGATCGAGCAGTTCCCCGGCGGCCACTCCAATCTCACCTATCTCCTTCGCTTCGGCGACCGCGATCTGGTGCTCCGCCGGCCGCCCTTCGGCTCGAAGGTGAAGACGGCCCACGACATGGGACGGGAGTTCCGGGTGCTCTCGCGGCTCTATGCCGTCTACCCGAAGGCGCCGCGGGCCCTCCTCCACTGCGACGATCCCGAGGTGATCGGCGCTCGGTTCTACATCATGGAACGGGTGCGCGGCGTCGTCCTTCGCCATCAGAAGGCGCCCGAAGGAATCGACCTGCCGCCGGAGCGGATGCGGGCGATCAGCGAGGCGGCCGTGGACGGCCTGGCCGAGCTGCACGCGGTGGACTATCAGGCGGCCGGGCTCGGCGATCTGGGACGGCCGGAAGGCTACGTCACGCGGCAGGTCGAGGGTTGGACCGCGCGCTGGCAGGGCTCGCGCACCGAAGACCTGCCGGACCTCGACCGCGCCGCCGCCTGGCTCGCCGCGAACCGCCCGCCGGAGCGGGGAGCGGCGCTGATTCACAACGATTACAAGTACGACAACCTCGTCCTCCACCCCGAAGATCTGGCGCGCATCGTGGCGGTCCTCGACTGGGAGATGGCCACCGTCGGCGATCCGCTGATGGACCTCGGTTCGACCCTCGGCTACTGGATGGACGCGGACGACGCCCCCGAGCTACGCATCATGCCAGGCGGTCCCACGACCCTGCCCGGCAATCTCCGCCGCGCCGAGGTCGTCGAGCGCTACGCCGCGCGCAGCGGCCGGGACGTCTCGGACATTCTCTTCTACTACGTCTACGGCCTCTTCAAGCTGGCGGTGATCGCGCAGCAGATCTACTACCGCTACCATCATGGCATCACCCAGGACCAGCGCTTCGCCTCGATGATCGACGGCGTGCGCATCCTCGGCCGCACGGCCTCAAGGGCGATCGAAAAAGGACGGATCGATCGCCTGGAGTAAGTGCGGTATGATGGCTTCGCGCGGCCGCCTCGGCCACGCATCCACCATCGGTGGGGAGTAGCCGTCCGGGATCGCCCCGGGATCGGCCGGCCGTCAACACGGGGCCAACGCCTCCGGCCGTCCGAGAGCGTCCTTTCGCTCAGGCGAGACCACCACGACACGCAACGTGCCGTGGGGCTCGCTGTCGCCACTCCACGGCCTATCTCTGAAGGGGATAGGCACCATGCCCGAAACCTCTCTGGGACTGTGGGCCGGATTCACGGCCTTCGTCCTCCTGATGCTCGCTCTCGACCTGGGGCTCTTCCACCGCAAGCCGCACGCCGTCTCGATTCGCGAAGCGACGATCTGGAGCGCCGTCTGGGTGGCGCTCGCCATGATCTTCAACGCCGGTCTCTACTATTTCCGGGGCGCGGAGCCGGCGGTCCAGTTCTTCACCGGATACCTGATCGAAAAATCGCTCAGCGTCGACAACATCTTCGTCTTCGCGCTGATCTTCGGCTACTTCGCCGTGCCGGCCGTCGATCAGCACCGGGTGCTCTTCTGGGGCATCCTGGGAGCGCTGGTGATGCGGGCCGTTTTCATCCTGGCCGGCTCCGCCCTGATCGCGGAGTTCCACTGGATCCTCTATGTCTTCGGCGTCTTCCTCATCATCACCGGCATCCGCATGGCTCTGCACCGGGAGATGGAGATCCATCCGGAGCACAATCCCGTGCTCAAGCTGGTGCGGCGCCTCGTGCCCGTGACCCGCGACTACCGGCGCCACCACTTCTTCGTGCACGAGGCCGGCCGGTGGATGGCGACGCCGCTGTTCCTGGTGCTGGCGCTGCTCGAGAGCACGGACCTGGTGTTCGCGGTGGACTCGATTCCGGCCGTCTTCGCGGTGACCGACGATCCGTTCATCGTCTACACCTCGAACATCTTCGCCATCCTCGGCCTGCGCTCGCTCTATTTCGTGCTCGCCGGGGTGATGGGCAAATTCGTCTACCTGAAGCTGGGATTGTCGGCCGTGCTGGTTTTCGTAGGGGTCAAGATGACGCTCGCCGATCTGTACAAGATCCCGTCGCTGGTGTCGCTGGCGGCGATCGCGGCGCTGCTCGGGACCGCCGTCGTCGCATCCCTGATGAGGAAACCGAGGACCTTACAAGCCTCAGGTTCTGTTCAGCGTCGACTTCCGGAGGAAGTACGCGGGCAGCCCGAGCGCGACGACCGCCACGCCGAGAGCGGCTTCGCGAGGCCGGCCCGCGGCGAGCAGCACGAGGACGAGCGCGACGCTGGCGAGAAACAGGATCGGCGTCAGAGGAAATAGAGGCGTCGCATAGCCTGCCGGAGCCGCGCGGCGCCGGATGCGGAAAAGCCCGGCCACCGTCAGCCCCAAAAAGACCACGGTGACGAACACGAAGTAGGCCACGATCGCGTCGAACGTCCCGAACGCCACGAGAACGGCGGCGAGAACGGCCTGGATGGCGATGGCCCGCACGGGTGCTCCCGTGCGAGGATCGATTCGGGCCACGAGCTGGGGGACCGCGCCGTCCCGGGCCATCGCATAGTAGACGCGAGGAGCCGCCGTCATGAAGGCGAAGAGGGTGCCGAGCACCGAGAGTGCCACGATGCCGGACAACGCCTTTCCCGCCGCGCCGCCGAAGAGGGCCGCTCCCGCCTGTGCCGCAAAGGCCTCGCTCGACGCCACCGCCGCGAGAGGCACCAAGTAGAGGAAGACGGCGCTCACCGCCACGTAGAGGAGAGTGACGGCGGCCACGCCGAGAGCGAAAGCCCGCGGCAGTGTGCGTTGCGGGTCCCGGACCTCGCCTGCCAAGCGGCTGGTTTCCCACCAGCCTCCGAAGGAAAAGAAGGCCGACACCACCGCGCCGGCCAGCGCGGGCAGGAAGGGAGGTGCACCCGGGCTCCTCGCCGCGAAGGGAAGGAAATGCGACGCGTCGCCGGCTTGCGACAGGAAACCCCAGGCCACCAGCAGGAGGAGCAGGCCGATCTTGGCCAGCGCCAGGATGTGACCGATGCCCGCGGCCAGCCGCACTCCACCCACGTTCGCCGCCGCCACGACGAGGATGGCGGCGAAAGCCACGGCCTTCGGCGCGATCCCGGGCGCGACCCCGGGCGCGATCCCAGGCATAGTGGCCTGCACGTAGGCCCCGAGGCCGGTCGCCAGGGCGGCAGTCAGGCCCGGGTCCATCACGAGCAGACATTTCCAGCCATAGAGGAACGCCGCGAGCGGACCGTAGGCCTCGCGCAGGTAGACATAGCCGCCGCCCGCCTCGGGAAACCGCGCGGCCAGCTCGCCGTAGCAGAGGGCGCCGCACAGAGCCGTGCCGCCCATGAAGAGCCACACCAGCAGCAGCAGGGCGGGCGATGCCAGAAGCGCGCGCCATCCCGGCCGGGGTCAGGAAGATCCCGATGCCGACCGTGCCACCCACGACGAGAGCGGCCGCCGCCGGCAGACCCACCCGGCGCCGCAGATTCGCTGTCTCGGGGCGCAGGGTTCCCGAGGCGAGAGCGGCTTCGTCAGTGCCGTTCACGATGTCGGCCCTTCATCGTCGGTAGATGCATTCTGGAGGGCGGGATGGGGAGTGAGGCCCCCGGGGTCGCGAAGGGGCCCTGTTGATCTACAACTCCCCCCATCCTCTGACTTCAGAGGCACACGGCGGATTCGCGATCTCCGCCGAGGGCGTTAGTAGCGCCGGCCGCCGCCGCCGCCGCCCTGGCCGCCGCGGCCGCCACCGCCGCCGCCGCCGTAACCCCCTCGGCTACGACCACCCCCGCCCCCCTCCTCCCGGGGACGAGCCTCGTTGACGGTGAGGCTCCGGCCCTCCAGCTCCTTGCCGTTGAGGGCGCCGATGGCCGCTCGCGCCTCCTGATCGCTGCTCATTTCCACGAAGCCGAACCCTTTCGAGCGGCCCGTGTCGCGATCCATGATCACCTGAGCGGATTCCACGGTGCCATGGGCCGCGAACATGTCTTCCAAGTCGCTGTCCCTGACGCTGTAAGACAAGTTCCCGACGTACAATTTCTTGCCCATAAGAGACTCCTTCCTTTCGGCCGCGCCGACCTGAATACCTCTGTTCTTCTTCTACTACCGAGCGTGCGGGGTATCCGAGATCGTTATCTACGCAGGGCCGATACCGGAGTTCTTCACGCCCACCATGTCGAACGGGATGAGCCTCCCGTTTCCCCGATCTTAGCACTCCCCGGCCGAGACCTCATTCCACGATCTCGTAAATCTCCCGATGGCCGCCGTCGACGAGGTCCATGTAGCCCGCCAGAAGCCTCCTTGACCTCGGGCCTGGCGCTGAAGCTCCGCATGTGTCCCTCGAACCCGGCGATGTCCTCCACCTCGGCCTGCAGCACCACCGTCCAGTAGGTCGCCACGTAGTCGGTCATCACCCGGACGTTGCGGAAGCCGTCTTCGCCCTCCATCGACGGCACGGTCTTCAGAAACATCCTGGCCAGGGCGCCGGCCTTGCCGGGCTTGCAGCGGAAGACGTCGCGGATCAGGAACATGCCGGGTCCTCCTGGATTCCAGATTCGTGCCAGGCACGGTAGCCCCCGCAGGTCACCACGGGCAGGGCGGGATAGCGCGGAAAGCGCGGCTCGGCGTCGGCGAGGCCGCAGCGGACGAAGACGCTGCGCCGGGACGCGAGGACCCGCAGGTGCTCGCAGCTCGCGCAGAGGCCCGCCGGCACGGCGAGGCCGGCGAGGAGGCGCCGCTGCTTCCCCGACGCCCGCCGCTCCGGATCGTCCGTCACGTTCCGTCCGCGGCCTGGTGCTGGGCCAGGGCCTCTTCGGCCTCCTTGCCCTGGGTCATGGCCTCCACCTTGGCGGTGGGCCCCAGCAGCAGCAGCAGATCCCCGGCCTGCAGCCGCGTGTCCGCCGACGGCAGAACCGGTTCCTCGCCGAGCTTGCCGCGCCGCCGGATCTCCATCACCCGGGCACCCAGGGTCTGGGGCAGCCGGGCCTCGGCGAGGGTCTTGCCGACCAGGTCCTCCGGCACCGGCACCAGCCGCAGGGCGAAGTCCGGCGGGATCTCCACGTACTGGCGGCTGGCCGGGGAGTCCTGGCTGGAGACGAAGGTGGCGAGCAGGGCCGGCCGGCCGAGCACCTCCTGGGCGTAGACCGCCAGCAGGTCGCGCTTGGCGAGCACGCCGACGAACCGGCCGTCGCCGTCCGTCACCGGCAGGCGCTCGAAGTCGCTGTGCGCGAAGATTTCGGTGGCGCGATGCAGCCGCTCGTCCTTGTGGATGGTGCGGTCCACCGGCAGCATCAGGTCGTGCGCCACCACGGCGGTCAAGGTGCCGGGGTGCTCGAGCGCGTGCTTGATGTCGTGCAGCGAGACGGCTCCCAGCAGCTTGCCGTCCGCGCCCACCACGAAGAGACGCTGGCGGCGGGTGGAGAGGAACTTCTCCACCACGTCGCCGTAGGGCTCCTCGGGCCGCAGGGTGTGGGGATCGGCGCGGCACAGGGTCTCCGCCTTGAGGCCGGCGAGCACCGCCTCCTCCATCCGCCAGGGCAGCTCGACGCCGCGGCCGCGCAGCGGCTCGGTATAGATCGAGGTGGGACGCAGCCGGCGGGCGACGAGGCTCGACAGGATCGACGCCAGCATGACCGGCAGGATGAGGTCATAGTTGCCCGTGAACTCGAAGAGGATGAGGATGGCGCTGATCGGCGCGTGGCTCGTTCCCGCCATCACCGCGGCCATGCCCACAGCGGCATAGGCGCCGTAGGGGGAGGCGAGCTGCGGCCACTCCAGGTGGACGAGGTAGCCGTAGGCACCTCCCACCAGCGCACCGAAGGCCAGGGAGGGGGTGAAGAGGCCGCCCGCGCCGCCGCTGCCGCGGGTCAGCGCGGTCGCCGCCAGCTTGACCAGGGCGAGCCCGAGCAGGAAGAGGACGGTGAGCCCCTGCGGCAGGCCGAAGACCGCGGGCAACTTCAGCTCGCCGGCGAGGGCCAGGTTGATGGTGCCGTAGGCTCGCCCCAGAGCGTGGGGGACATAGAGGCCGATCACCCCCAGCAGGGTCAGGCCCACGAGGGGTTGCAACGGCCGCGGGAGGATCCGCTTCCGGCCCAGGAGCTTGAAGAGCTTGCCGCCCCAGCTCACCCCCACCATGAACACCACCGAGGCCACCGCTCCCACGACGCCCAGCCCCGCGTAGAGCGGCATCTCCCAGCCGCTCGTCAGGGTGTAGTCGGGCGCCGCATAGAGCGGCTCGTTGCCCACCAGCGAGCGGGCGATGAGGGTGGCGATGACGGAGGAGGCGACGATCGGCCCGAAGATCTCCAGCGCGAAGTTGCCGAGGATCACCTCCATGGCGAAGAGCGTGCCGCCGATGGGGATGTTGTAGGTCGCCGCGAGGCCCGCCGCGGCGCCGCAGCCCACCAGGATCTTGAGCCGGTGAGCGGAGAAGCTCGAAGCGCTGTCCCATCCAGGAGGAGATCATGGCGCCCAGCCGGATCATCGGTCCCTCGCGGCCGAGCGAGCCGCCGCTGCCGACGGTGGCGATGGCCGCGAGAGCGTTGACGAGCACCGGCCGCGGAGCGATCTTGCCTCCTGACAGGGCGACCGCCTCGATCAGCGACGCCATTCCCTCGCCGCTCGCCTCGCCCTTGAGCCGCCGGCGGCCGAGCCACAGGATGAGCCCCACCAGGGCGCCGCCTATGGCCAGCGGCACCACCACCATCCAGCGGGGCTGGATTTTCGGCGCGATCTCGAGCAGATCGCCCGTCCCACCCCAGAGGAGCCGTTGGAGACGGCTGATCAGGAACTCGGTGACGAGCCCCAGCAGGCCGCCGACCACCCCGACCAGGCCGATCAGCAGGAAGAAGATCCGGTCCTCACGGTTGGCGAGGCCGAAGCGGCGCGCCAGAGTGAAATCGAGTGAACGGACCCAGTCGCGCACGCGGCGCAGCCAGGCCATGGACCGCATCTCCATGCAGAGGAATGTATCAAGTCGGTGGGGTACCGGGGTGCCGATTCGACCTTGCAGAGCGCGAAGTAAACTACTGTTCCATAGACATGCTCATTCATGTATAATGGTGATGAGGTCGCGCCTCAGGGCGACCGAAGCCTTCCGGGGCTCTGCCGGCGAGCGTCCGCCGTCGGTTTTGGGGAGCCCCACGGCGGAAGTCCCGCCCCCGCGGTACCAACCTTCCTTCCGCGGCCCGGCCGCGCGCCATGAGTTCAAGGGGACCGGCAACGGTCCCCTTCGCCTTTTCTGCGCTTCGGCGCCGGCGGCGGCGTAAGGTATCCTGCCGCGCCATGGCGCGGCAGACCTCCTCCCTTCCCGTCATCCCCGCCGCCACCGCCCGGCGCCTGCTGCTCGGCGCCCAGGGGTTGCTCGACGACCCGCGACGGAAGGCCGCTCCGGATGTCCTCTACGAGCTGATCGAGCGGATGGGCTTCGTCCAGATCGACTCGATCAACGTCGTCGAGCGGGCGCATCACCTGACCCTCGCCGCGCGGCTGCAAGGCTACCGGCCGGCGATGCTCCAGCGCCTGCTGGAACGCGAGCGGCGGCTCTTCGAGCACTGGACGCACGACGCCTCGGCCATTCCCACGGTCTGTTATCCCTGGTGGAAGCTGCGC
Organism: Thermoanaerobaculaceae bacterium; assembly: GCA_963778565.1. Classification (GTDB taxonomy): domain Bacteria; phylum Acidobacteriota; class Thermoanaerobaculia; order Multivoradales; family UBA5704; genus DATARR01. The sequence continues at coordinate 567,556 of CAVZUZ010000014.1, forward strand.
TTCGAACGCTATCGCCGCAGGGTGCTCGAGCACCCCTGGTGGCTGACGAGGGTGGGCCCGGAGCCGCAGAAGGTCTTCGACCACGTCCGTGACCGGATCGCGCTCGAAGGGCCGCTGATGGCCAAGGACTTCGAGGACGAGCGGCCGGCCGGCACCGACAAGACCTGGTGGGGATGGAAGCCGCAGAAAGCGGCCCTCGAGTACCTGTGGCGGACCGGCGAGCTGGCGGTCGCCCGGCGGGTGAGCTTCCACAAGGTCTATGACCTGGCGGCGCGCGTCTACCCCGAGGCTCACGCCGCACCGCGGCCGGGCGACGGGGAGCACCTCGACTGGGCCTGCCGCTCGGCCCTGGAACGGCTCGGGGTGGCGACGCCGAGCGAGATCGCCGGCTTCTGGCATGCCGTGCCACTGGAGGAGGCGAGGGCCTGGGCCAGGCGGACCGCCGCCGGCGGCGAGATCGCCGCCGTTCAGGTCGAGCCCGCCGACGGCTCGCGGCCGTGGGAGGCTTACGCGGTAGCCGACTGGCAGGACCGCGCCGCCGGACTGCCACCGCCGCTCCCGCGCATCCGCCTGCTCTCCCCTTTCGATCCCATCCTCCGCGACCGGCGGCGAACCCTGCGGCTCTTCGGCTTCGACTACCGCTTCGAAGCCTTCGTCCCGGAGGCGCAGCGCGTTCATGGCTATTACATCCTGCCCATCCTGCAAGGCGAGCGCCTGGTGGGACGTCTGGACCCCAAGCTCCACCGTGACCGGGGTCTCCTGGAGGTTCGGGGCCTGTGGTGGGAGCCGGGGTTGCGCAAGAGCCAGGGACGCCAGGCGGCCCTGGAGGCCGCCCTCGAGCGGCTGGCGCGGCTGGTGGGGGCGGAGCGGTGGGAGTTCGCACCGGCGAACTGAGGCCGCAATCAGGACCGATCCCACCGTCCTCGATGGTTGATGCGTCATCCGCGCCGCCCTGGCCCTCATCACCCCAGCCCTCTTCTCCCAGCCTCCCCGCCGGACCACCGGGAGAAGAGGAGAAAGAAGAAGCACATCGGTCTCCCCTCGGGGGAGTGAGGGCCAGCGCCGGAGGCGCGACACGGAACGTTGAAGATCGGAGACGGGGGCCTATCGCCCCAGCCGCTCCAGCGCCCGCTGCATGAGGAGGTCCTGGCTGGACCGCGGCTCCTCGCCCGCGGCCGGCCGGCGCTGCACGTAGGAGCCGTCGGCCTGCATGTCCCAGGCCTTGACGTTGTCGGCGAGCTGGAGGTCGAGGATGGTCTTGACCTCCTCCTGGAGCCTCGGGTCCCCGATGGGAACCGCCGCCTCGACGCGGGCGTCGAGATTGCGCGCCATCCAGTCGGCCGAGCCGATGTAGTACTCGGGGGCGCCGCCGTTGGCGAAGTAGAAGATACGGGAGTGCTCCAGCAGGCGGCCGACGATGCTGATCACGCGGATGGTCTCGCCGCGGCCGGGCGTCCCCGGCCGCAGCCGGCAGATGCCGCGGACGATCAGGTCGATTTCCACCCCCGCCGCCGAGGCGTCGTACAGCGCCTCGATGATCTGCCGGTCGTCCAGGGCGTTCATCTTGGCGATGATGTGCCCGCCGTGCCCGGCCTGCTGGTGCTCGACCTCGCGGGCGATCATCTCCAGGAAGCGCTGGCGCATGGTGATGGGGGCCACCAGCAGCTTCTTGAATTGCGGCCGGTAGACGAATCCGGTCAGCATGTTGAAGAGCTGGGCCACGTCCTGGGCGATCGCCTCGTCGCAGGTGAAGAGCCCGAGGTCCGTGTAGAGCTTCGCCGTCTCGGGATTGTAGTTGCCGGTGGCGATGTGGACGTAGCTGCGCAGGGTGTCCTTCTCCTGGCGGACGACCAGGGCGATCTTGGCGTGGGTCTTCAATCCCACCAGGCCGTAGCAGACGTGGGCGCCCACCTGCTCCAGCGCCTCCGCCCACTCGATGTTGGCCGCCTCGTCGAAGCGCGCCTTGATCTCCACCGTGACGGCGATCTGCTTGCGGGCCTCCGCCGCCCGGATCAGCGCCTGCATGTTGGGCGAATCGGCCGAGGTGCGGTAAAGAGTCTGCTTGATGGCGAGCACCGCCGGGTCGTCCGCAGCGATCTCGATGAAGCGCTGCACGCTGTTGGCAAAGGAGTCGTAGGGATGATGGACGAGGATGCCGCCGGCGGCGATGGCGCCGAAAAACTCCGCCACCTCGTCCGCCTCGAGGTGGAAGCGCGGATGGGTGACCGGCGTCCAGGGTCGGTACTTCAGGGACGGCAGGGGGAGCGCGCTCGCGAGCGCCATCAGGTCTTTCAGGGCGAGCAGCCCGTCGACTTCGAAGACTTCCTGTTCGGCAACCTCGAGCTCCTCGATCAGCAGCTCGATCATCCAGCGGGGCATGCCCTTGGCCACCTCCAGCCGCACGATGGTGGCGAACCGCCGCTCCCGCAGCTCCTCCTGGATCACCTCCAGCAGATCCTCGGCGGTCTCCTCGTTGCGCTGCATGTCGGCGTTGCGGGTCACCCGGAAGGGATAGGACGCGACGATCTCCATGCCGGGGAAGAGCTGGTCGAGGTTGTGGGAGATGACCTCCTCCAGGGGCACGTAGCGCAGGGCCTTGGGCACGGCGATCCAGCGCGGCAGGAGGTGCGGCGCCTTGACCCGGGCGAAGCGGGGCTCCTGGTCTCCCGGAGCCTTCACTCCCACGGCCAGCGACAGGCTGACGTTGGAGATGAACGGGAACGGATGGGCGGGATCGACCGCCAGGGGCGTCAGCACCGGGAAGATCCGGCGCTGGAACTCCTCGCAGACGTGGCGACGCTCGCTGGCACGAAGCTCTTCCCAGGTACAGATCTCCACTCCATGCTGGCGCACGGCGGGCAGGATCTCGCCCGCGAGCAGCCGCCGCTGGCGCGTCACCAGGGGCCGTACCGCGGCGTTGATGTCCGCCAGCTGCTGCCGCGGCGTCGGTCCGCCGTCCGGACCGATCTCGCGCACGTTGCTGGCGAGCTGCTGCTTCAGGCCGCCCACCCGCTTCATGAAGAACTCGTCCAGGTTGGAATCGAAGATGGCCACGAACTTCAGCCGCTCGAGCAGCGGATTCTCAGGATCTTCGGCCTCGTGCAGGACGCGGGCGTTGAACTCCAGCCACGACAGCTCCCAGTTGAGCAGGGGCAAGGGCGCGCTCTCGGCGGCGACCGTTCTTTCAAGGGTTTCGAAGCGGCTCGGTTCGGACACGTTTCTCGACCTCCAGCGCAGTGGATGGGCTGCGCCGAAAAAACCGCTAAAAATTTTTTCACACCTGAGGCGGCGTCTGCAGGTTTCGCCATGTGACAATCGTGTTTCCCCGGAAAACCTCTTTTCTCAACGCTATTTACCCACTATTTGCGGTGATCGTTACGCCTCCGCTACGGCTTCGTCACCTCCGTCCCTTACGCTTGGCTTCCGACGTGACATCCACCCCGACCGAACAGGAAGGAGGCAACGTCGATGGCCGCCAGAGCCGACCTGCACGTCCACAGCAAGCACTCGAACCAGCCGAGCGAGTGGTTCCTGCGCCAGTTCCGGGCACCCGAGAGCTACACCGAGCCTCTCGAGATCTACCGCCTCTGTCGCGAGCGCGGCATGGACTTCGTGACCCTCAGCGACCACGACTCGATCGACGGCGCTCTGGAGATCGCCCATCTCCCCGGCACCTTTCTCTCCTGCGAGGTGACGGTCGAGTTTCCCGAGGACGGCTGCGAGATCCACTGCCTGGTCGCCGGCATCACCGAGGAGCAGCACCGGGACATTCAGCGGCTGCGGCGGAACGTCTACGAGCTGCGGGACTACCTCCGGCAGCACGGCGTCCTGCATTCGGTCGCCCATCCGCTCTTCCGCGTCAACGACCGCCTCACCCTGGACCAGGTCGAGAAGCTGCTCGTCCTCTTCAACCGCTTCGAAGGCTTGAACGGCATGCATCCGCGGCGTGCCAACGCGGCCGTGCGCCGGATCTTCGGCGCGCTGAGGCGTGACGTAATCGAGAGTCTCGCCGAGCGTCACCGCCTGGAGCCCCTGGGTCCTACGCCCTGGGTGAAGACCTTCACCGGCGGCAGCGACGACCATTGCGGCCTCTACATCGCCACCACCTACACCGAGACGCCGCCCGCCGCCACCGTCGCCGAATACCTGGGCCACATCCGTTCGGGCCGGCACGAGGCGGGGGGCGAGACCGGCTCCTGTCTGCGGCTGGTCCAGAGCCTCTACAGCATCACCTGGGAGTACTACCGCCGGCAGTTCCCGGCCCTGCTCGGCAACCGCAGGGACCCTTTCGCCGAGCTGCTGCGCGGCCTGGCTCAGCGGCCGGTCGAACGGGAGCCCGAGCGCCGGGCCGGGCTGCGCGGCCGGTTGGCCCAGGTGGTGACCTTCCCGGGAGCGCGGCCGTCTTCCAGATACTCCGCCGCGAGCGAACCGGCCGACCGCGCCACCTTCGCGGCGGCGGGCCGGGCGCACCGCGACTCTTTCTCCTCCCTGGCCCGCGACTTCGTCCGCCAGCTCCGGCGCGGCCGGCTGGCCGAAAGCCTGTCGGCGGTCTCTCACCTGGCCCCGCTCGCGTTGTCCATGGCGCCCTACCTGGTCTCCCTCCACACACAGCACAAGGACGTCGACCTGCTGGAGATGGCTTCGCTGCGTTTTCTCGGCGAGAGCCTGGAGGGGGACCGGCCCGGCAGGAAAGCCTGGTTTGCCGACGCCCTGACCGGCGGTGACACCAGCGGCGGCACCGGCCGGACGGCGCGCGCCCTCTCCGCCCTGGCGCGGGAACACGGCGGCGAGCTGGTGGTCCTCACCTGCGGCACCGGGGCGGAAACGGCCGGCCTGCCGGTGCGAACCTTCGAGCCGCTCCTTCAGGTTCCTCTCCCCGGCCGCGAGCCGCAGACGTTGGCCATACCGCCGCTTCTGGAAATGCTGGACCTTTGCGAGCGGCAGCGGTACTCCGAGATCTTCGTCAGCACGCCCGGCCCGATCGGCCTCGCCGGGCTCGCCGCCGGCAAGCTGATGGGCGTCCGCCTGACCGGCTTCTGCCCGGCCGGCCTGCCTCTCCAGGTCCGGCGGCTCGCCGGCGACCCGGCGCTCGAGGACCTCGCCTGGTTTTATCTGCGCTGGTTCTTCGGCCAGATGGATCGCGTGATTGTCACCGGTCACCGCGAGCGCGAGCAGCTCGCCGAGCGCGGCTTCGATCCCTCCCGCATGGAGCTGTTGACGCTGGAACGCCCGGTCGAGACGGAGCTCGCGGCCTTTCATCCTGTGGATTCCGGGGCACTGGTTCTAGAATCGGCCCTGTGAGCCCGCCGCCTGCCGTGGTCGTACAGCCTCTCACCTTTCCCCAAGCTGCGGAGCGGGCTCGCACCGCCGGGTCCGGCCGCACGCGCCTGGCGGCCATCGACATCGGATCGAACTCCATCCACATGGTGGTGGCCGAGACGGAGCCCAACGGCGGCTACCGCGTGCTCGGCCGGGAGCGGGAGATGGTGCGCCTGGGCAAGACCGGCCTCGGCGAAGGGGCGCTCTCGGAGACGGCGATGCGCGACGGCCTCGAGGCGATCGCCAAGATGACCACGATCGCCCGCCTCAAAGGCGCCGAGCGCGTGGTGGCCGTGGCCACCAGCGCGGTACGCGAAGCCGCCAACGGCGCGGACTTCCTGGCGCGCGTCAAGGCCTTGAGCGGGCTCGACGTGCAGCTCCTCACCGGCGTCGAGGAGGGGCGGCTCATCTACCGCGCAGTGCGCGAGGTCGTGGACCTGGGACCGGGACCTGCCGCCATCGTCGACATCGGGGGCGGCAGCACGGAGTGGATCGCCACCCGGGCGGGCGAGATCGAGCAGGTGGTGAGCCTGAGCCTGGGCTCGCTGCGCGGCGCGGCGGACCTCAAGGGCGACCCGCCGAGCGCCGTGTCGATCGACCGCCTGCGCCGGCGCACCGAGAAGCGCCTCGGCGAAACGGTGCCGCGCGGCCCGGTGGAGCGGCTGGTGGCCACCTCCGGCACCGCCGTCTGCTGCGCGGACCTCGTCGACCACTTCGCCGGCCGCCCCTGGAAGGAGCTTCTCCGGCGTGCTCCGCGAGGTGCGGGCGAAGGACCTGGCACAGCTCGCCGAGCGGCTGCGAGCGCTGAAACGCCGCCAGATCGCCGACCTGCCGCCGGTGGGAATGCCGCGCTCCGAGAGCCTGCTCGCCGGCGCCCTCCTCCTTCAGGAGCTGATCGCTCACGCCGGAGTGGACCGCTTTCAGGTCTGCGACCGGGCGCTCCGCGAGGGTCTGGTGCTGGCGGCCCTCGGCCAGCCGATCCCGGCCGCGGCCGAGCCCCGGGACCTGCGACGCCGCCAGGTGCTCCAACTCGCCGAGCGGGCGGAGAGCGTCTACCGGCACAACCTGCAGACGGCCCGCCTGGCCGTACGCCTGTTCGACTTGACGGCCTCCCTCCACGGCCTCGGCGCCCGCGAGCGGGAATGGCTCGAGTACGCCGCCCTGCTCCACGACATCGGCTACTCGATCCACTACCGCGGCCACCACAAGCATGCCTACTACCTGATCACCAACGCCGTCCTCGACGCCTTCGACCAGCGCGAGGTCGAGATCATCGCCCACGTCGCCCGCTATCACCGCGGCGCGGCGCCCAAGGCCAACCACCCGACGCTGGCCGCCCTCAAGCCCTGGCAGCAGCGGACCATCCGCAAGCTCGCCGCCCTGCTGCGCGTGGCCGACGCCCTCGACTATACCCATGCCTCGCGGGTGGAGGAGGTCTATTGCGCCATCCGCGGCCGCAGGGTGACCCTCGAGGTGCTGTCGCGCTACGCCGTGGACCTGGAGCTGGAGGCCGCCCGCGAGCACGGCCGCTTCTTCGAGAAGGTCTTCGGCGGTCCGCTGCGCCTGCGACAGGGGCTGGAGGGGGCGGCCACTTGAAGGATTCCTTTTTCATCTCCTTGCAGGAAACGTCCCGCCTTTGCGGGTCGGCTTCCCACCCTTCGGGTGGCTTAAACCCCGCTGTCACAGCGATTTAACAGACCTCTCACAGGGACTTCACAGCGATTTCTGCGGAAAACTCCCGGGCCTGCCGCGACAGCCCTCCGCGACGAGAGGCATAACTGAGGCAGAAATGTAGTGTTTTCAATCACTTGTGGAGATTGCACACCTCTTTGTTCAAAGCGTAGAAAAGCCCGTTGAAACCGGGCCTCCAGCCGGGTTTCCGGGCTGTTTTCCACAGGGTTTTCCGCATTATCTGTGGAAGACTCCGTGGTAGCCTCCGTCCACATGGCACGCGAACGTATTCTGCTGATCGAGGACGAGCCCGATATCGCCGAGGTGTTGCAGTACAACCTCGAAAAGGAGGGTTTCGTGGTGGAGACGGTGCGCCGGGGCGACAGCGGCCTCGACGCCATTCGCCGCGAGGCGCCCGACCTGATCCTGCTCGACCTGATGCTGCCCGGCGTCGACGGGCTCGAGCTGACCCGGATGCTCAAGCGGGATTCCGCCACCTCCCGGCTCCCCATCGTGATGCTCACCGCCCGTGGCGAGGAAGTGGACCGCATCGTGGGGCTCGAGCTGGGCGCGGATGACTACATCAGCAAGCCCTTCAGCCCCCGCGAGGTCGTGCTGCGGGTGAAGGCCGTGCTGCGCCGCCTGCAGCACGAGGAGAGCGCGAGCGACCGGCTGGACGTGGGGGGCATCCAGCTCGACGTGGCCGCCCACCAGCTCCGGGTGCGCGGCAAGGAGATGCCGTTGACCGCCACCGAGTTCCGGCTGCTGCGTCTGCTCATGGAGCGGGGCGGACGGGTGCAGACGCGAAGCCAGCTCCTCTCCGACGTCTGGGGCTACGCCGAAGACATCGACAGCCGGACGGTGGACACCCACATCCGGCGCCTGCGCCGCAAGCTCGGGCACGAGGCCGACCGGATCGAAACCGTGATCGGGGTTGGCTATCGGCTGAGGCCCTGACGGCGGTGCGCCTTCTGGGTCTACCGCCCAAGCTGCGGCTCGCCCCCCTCTGGCCCGCGCTGGCCGCCGTCATCACGGCCACCGCATTGCTCGGCTTCCTGCTGCCGAGCCTCCTCGAACGCACCGCCTCGGTCCAGCTCTTCGACATGCTGGACCTGCTGGCTCCCATCGCCCGGGAGCGGCTGGCCGACCCCGAAGTCGATCCCGGGGCCTGGGCACGGCGGCTCGCGGCAGACAGCGGCATCCGGGTGACCCTCATCCGCGCCGACGGCGTGGTGATCGCCGACAGCTCGGTCGAGAGCGAGCAGATCGGCGCCGTGGAGAACCACCTCGGCCGCCCGGAGGTGCAAACCGCTCTTGCCCGCGGCCGCGGCATGAACGTGCGCCGGAGCGCCACGACGGGCCAGACCTACGTCTACGTCGCCCGCACCCTGAGCGGCCCGCGGGGAGAGACGCTCGTCCTGCGGCTCGCCGAGCCGCTGGAGCAGTTGCGCGCCCTGCGCGGCCGGCTCGCGGCCGCCATGGCGCTCTCGGCCCTCGCCGCCGGCATCGCCATCCTCTTCACCTCCCTGTGGCTGGACCGCAAGCTCTTCGAGCCTCTCTCGCGCCTGATCGCCGGCGCGCAGGGCCTCGCACTCGGCCGCGTAACCCGGGTCGCAGTGCCGGACGAGGACGAGCTGGCGGCCTTGGCCCTGGCGCTCAACCGGCTCGCCGCCACCGCCGAGGAACAATTCGCCGCGGTGAGTAAGGAGCGCGACCGGTTGCAGGAGATCCTCGCCAGTATGTCCGAAGGAGTGCTGGTGGTGGACGCCGAAGCGCGTGCCTTGATGATCAATCCCGCTTTCTACCGGCTGTTTGGCCTCGAGGGCGATTTCACCGGCCGGCCCGTGTTGGAGATCATCCGCCACCCGGGGCTGGCCCGTCTGGTGGAGGACACCCTCCGCCTGGGCGAGCCGCAGAGCGGACAGATCGAGCTGACCTCCCCCGAGCGGCGGACCCTGCTGCTGGCGAGTGCCGCCCTCTCCGGAGGCGAGCGAGGCGCCGTGGTGGCAACCCGCGACACCACCGCGCTCACCCGGGTGGCCGACATGCGGCGGGACTTCGTGGCCAACGTCTCGCACGAGCTCAAAACCCCGCTCGCCGCCATCCGCGGCTACGCCGAGACGTTGCGTGACGGCGCCCTGGAGGAGCCGGCGACGGCACGCCGCTTCACCGAGCGCATCCTGAACCAATGCCAGCGCCTGCAAGCGCTGCTGGATGATCTCCTCACCCTGTCTCGTCTCGAAGGAGTCATACCTGCGCTCGAGCTCGAGCCTGTGGACCTGAACGCCGCGGTCCGCCGTGCCGTCGAGCTGCTCGCCGCCGCCGCCCGGGAAAAACAGGTTGAGGTCGAAATCGAGGAGACGCCCCTGCCGCCGCTCCTCGGCGATGCCGACGGGATGGAGCGCCTGCTGGTCAACCTGCTCGACAACGCCATCAAGTACAACCGGCCCGACGGCAAGGTCAGGGTCGGCCTGTCGCGGTCCGACGGCGAGGCGGTCCTGGAGGTCAGCGACACCGGTATCGGCATCCCGCCGGAGTCCATCCCCCGCATCTTCGAGCGCTTCTACCGGGTGGACAAGGGCCGCGCCCGCGAAGAGGGCGGCACCGGCCTCGGTCTCGCGATCGTCAAGCACGTCGCGCAGGCCCACGGCGGGCAGGTGGAAGTCGAAAGCCGCCTCGGGCGGGGGTCGACGTTCCGCGTGCGGCTGCCGATCGGAGGCTAGGTCCTCAGGAGAGCGTCACGCGACACGGATGGCATCTTTCTCAACGAAGGGGCGGACCCTCTCGCGGAGGCCCGATTCGGTGACCAGATCGACTTTGGCGCCGAGAAGGTCTTCGAGAAAGATTCGAAGCTTCATGTAACCCGAGAAGGTGGGCGCCTGGCGAAAGCTCACCAGGAGGTCTATATCGCTGCCGGTGGATGCTTCTCCGCGGGCCACGGAGCCGAAGAGGCGAAGAGACTTCACTCCGAAGCCCTCGATCTCGGCACGGTGCTCCGCCAGCAGCGCCAAAACCTCGTCGCGTCTCATAGATGGATACTGTACCACCCTGCACATTCTGCTCGGCGGCCGTAACACCGGCCGGCCCCCACACGTAAAAGTCGGCGAGGGATTCGACGATGACCTGGAAACCCGACTGGATGCTGCGGACGCTCCTCGCCTGGACGGCGATCACGTCGCTGCCCTTCTGGCTGCCGCTGGTGCGGAGCCTCATGGACGGCGACACCTATGAATGGGGAATTCTCGGCTTCCGCGGCCACGGCCTGCACGGCGATCTTCGGCTGCCGGCGCTCGGCGTGGCGCTGGCGCTCGCGATCCGCTGGCTCGGCTGGCGCGGGGCGCGGATGCCGTTCCATGTCCTGCTGCTTCTCTGGCTGGTTCCGATCGGTGCCGGCGCCACCTACCTGTCGATCACCCGACCGGAGGATTTCCGCTTCCAGGGAGACACCCTGGGCGTCGACATCTCCCTCGCGCCCGTGGGCATCCTCCTCTTCGGCGGCTTCGCCGTGCTCGCCACTATCTGGGTGATCCGCGACCTGCGGTCGGGCCGGCGCCGCGAGGCTCCGCCCTGGACCCGGACCAACAAGATGCTGGGATTCGGGCTGCTCGCCCTGCTCCCCCTCCAGCTCGTCCTGCTCCGCTTCGGCGAGCCTCACGGCACCACGGACCAGATCGGCGTCGTGATCACCGTTCTGCAGTGGCTCCTGGTAGGTGCGGCGCTCCGGCCGCGGTCATAAAACCTCCTCGCAACCCACTGTCCCACAAGCGTTTGTGAGACCGACCCCTTTTTTCCGTCTTATAGGGGTGTGGCGACTCGCAAACGAAGACGGAAATACACGGCGCCGGGATACGACCCCGCGTACAAACGGCTCTTCTCCCACCCGGCTGTCGTGGAGGAGCTGCTCAAAGGTTTCGTCCGGGAAGACTGGATCGAACGGGTCGACTTTACTACCTTGGAGCGGGTCGGCGACAGTTTCGTCTCCGAAGACCTCCGCGAGCGCCGCGGCGATCTCATCTGGCGCCTGCGGTTGAAAGGGAAGGAAGGCAGATGGGTCTATCTCTATCTGCTGCTGGAATTCCAGTCCACCTCCGATCCCTTCATGCCTGTACGTCTGCTGACCTACGTGGGCCTCCTGCTCGAGGACATCATCCGCAGGGAAAAATTGACGCCGGGAGACCGGCTCCCTGCCATTCTTCCCCTGGTGCTCCACAACGGCAAAGGCCGCTGGCGCTCGCCCCTCCGCCTGGAGAGCCTGTTCGTTCCGGTCCCCAGAGAGCTGAAACGTTATCTGCCCCGCCTGACCTACCGCCTTCTCGATGAGCGCCGTCCGGATCTTGACCACCCCGTGCTGGCCGAAAACCGGGCAGCCGCGTTATTTCGAATCGAGACGAGCGAGGCGGCGGAGGATCTGCCCATCCTGACGCAGGCGTTCGACGACCTCCTTTCGCCCGAGGAGTCGGAGCTGCGGCGATCCTTCCGCTCTTGGCTGACCTCGGTGGTCCACAGGACATTTCCCCAAGCTATAATTCCCGAGGGAGTGAATCTCCAGGAGGCTCCGATGTTGGAAGAGACTTTGGTCGAATGGCGCGACAAGATCCTTCAGGAAGGGCGCAGGGAGGGCCGCCGGGAAGTGCTCAAGGAACGTCGGGAAGACCGCCATGAGGGCCAGATTCAAGGCATGCGGAAGGTGCTCCTCCAGCAGATGACCCTGCGCTTCGGCCGTCTCCCGAAGGAAGTTCGAAGCCAGGTGGAACAGATCACCTCCACCCAGAAGCTCAACCGGCTGACGAAGAAGATCCTGCTGGCCAAGTCCCTTCAAGATCTGGGACTCGGGTAAATCGCCCGCCCTTCATATCTCTCCTGAAAAGCTGACCTGGCAGGCGCTCAGCCGGGTCCATCCCGATCCACCTGTCACCCTCACGCCACCCCGGCGCCACGGGCGGATCAAGCCCGTCCGGCAAGATTTCCACGTGCTTGACGAGCCTGCTCGCCTCACCCTTCGACCCGCCGCCGGCGCCCAACGATTCTGCCTGAAAGCCGTGATGCTCAGCTTCGGCCGGCTGGTCGAGGTCGAGGGTACGGAGCGGCTCGCGTCGCTCCCGGAGCCGGCGATCTTCGCGCTCAACCACAGCAATACGGTCGAGGCGGTGCTCGCTCCGGCCACGCTGATGCACCTGCGCGGCGGCCGGCCCGTCCACTTCCTCACCGACGTCTTCGAGAACGATCCGCACTCGCCGCTCCGCTTCCACACCCAGGTGCTCGGCTTCGAGCGCATCGGCACGCACCGGTACGGCGAGCTCGCCTGCGCCAGCTCGCGAATCCTCCTGATCCTCGACATCGCCCGCGCCTACCGCCGCCTGAAGGAGCGGGACAACAAGGTTTGGAAAGAGCTGGGCGAAGGCATGCGCGACATCATGGAGAACCGTCTCCCGGCCCTCCCGGCCTGAGCGAAACGCCGGAAAGCCGCTCTTCCGTAACAGGGCTGACGGCAACCTGTCACAGCCCGAAAGGTGTCTCCGGCTTTCGCTTCCGGGGCTGCGGGGTTAAGATCCGGCAGGGAGAGAACCATCAAATGGAACGCATGGAACGACGATTGGATCAGGATCTCGACCGGGTGCGCCAGTCCCTGCTCAAGATGGCAGGTATGGTGGAGGGCATGGTCGCGAAGGCGACCCAGGCGCTGCTCGATCGCAACAATCAGCTTGCCAGCGAGGTGATCGACGGCGACCGCGACGTGGATCATCTCGAGATCGAGATCGACGAGGCCTGCCATCTCATCCTGGGCACCAAGCAGCCGACGGCCGTCGACCTGCGCTTCCTCGTCGCCGTGATGAAGATCAACAGCGACCTCGAGCGCATCGGCGACTCGGCGGTCAACATCGCCCAGTCGGTGTTGCAGTTGAACGATCAGCCGCAGCTCAAGCCCTACATCGATCTGCCGCACCTCTCCGAGCTGGTCCAGGCCATGATGCGCAAGAGCCTCGACGCCTTCGTGCGCCGCGACGCCCGACTGGCCACCGAGGTCTGCGAGTCCGACGATGCGGTGGACGGCCTCTACAAGCAGATCTTCCGCGAGCTGCTCACCTACATGATCGAGGATCCCAAGACGGTGAGCCGCGCCCTCCACCTGCTGCTGATCTCGCGCAACATGGAACGCATCGCGGACCATGCCACCAACATCGCGGAGGACGTCATCTACTACGTCGAGGGGCGCGACATCCGCCACTCGGCTGGATTGGCGGCGGGGAGCGCCGCATCCTGAGGCCGCATCCCGTGGAGAAATGCCATGGGTGAGGAAAAGCGCTACAAGGTCCTCTTTCTCTGCACCGGCAACTCCGCCCGCAGCATCATCGCCGAGTACCTGCTGCTCAAGACCGACCGGCGGCGCTTCGAGCCGTTCAGCGCCGGAGCGAACCCCCGCGGCGGGGTCCATCCCCTGACGCTGCGCCTGCTCAGGGAGGTCTACAGGATCGACGCCGATACGTTGAGCAAGGCCCGCAGCAAGTCGTGGGAGGAGTACCGCGACGTGCAGTTCGACTTCGTCATCACCGTCTGCGACAGCGCCCGCGAGAGCTGCCCCTACTGGCCCGGACAGCCCATCGTCGCCCACTGGGGCATTCCCGATCCCGCCGTCTTCGAAGGCCCCGAAGAAGAGCACTACGCCGTCTTCAAGGAAGCCGGCCGCGTCCTCGCCCGCCGCATCGAGCTGTTCACCAATCTGCCGATCGAGAAGCTGGACCGCCTGCGACTGGAGGAGCTCACCCGCGAGATCGGTGCTCAGTCTCCGGTCGGTGCCGGAGGACCGGTCACCGCTGCGCCGTAATCGCGGATCGCTCTGCAACGCGTGAAGCGCCGAAAGGTCGGCGCACCGGAGCTGCTGCAAGGTACTGGCTGTTGCCCGTACGTTCCATCGGAGGCGTTGCAACGTACAACCGGAGGATTGGGTGTTCCCGCGGAGGCCCTGCAACGCACAACCCGTCCGTCGGGCGTTGCAGCGCTTCGGGTGAGACAATCGGCGAGACGCCTGTACCTCCCAAGGGCACGGCGGGGCGTCCCAACGGTCGCCCTGTACGTTCCACCGCTTCCATCGCACGTTGCAACGGCGCCGCTGTACGTTCCATCGGTGCCGCCGCGCGTTGCATTTCCGTCGAATGACAAACTTTCTGGGTTACCTGTTGTTGCAACGACGGCGCTATGAGGCTTCTCCCGAGGCCGCTGTGTAGCGAGCGCTCGGGTGGACGGTCTTCGCCTCCCGCGCGGCGGCGCAGAGAGTCCAGCCGGCGTCTCCCGGTGGCCGGTGGGCTTCCGCGCCGCCTCGGCGGAGATTGCCGCGCGCCGGCCGGGCATCGGGGGCGAGCCGGTGGGACGCGCCTTCAGCTTGCCGGGAGCCGCGGCGCTTCCGGTCCGTCAGCCGCTGCGTCTGCGGTCTCCTCGTCCTCTTTGGTCTTCTCGTACTTCGCCGGGATCCTGCCGGCCGGGTAGGCCTTGAGGACGATGTCGCCCGCCTTCTGGAATCTCTTCATCACCCGGTGCAGCGACGAGCGCTCCGGCTCATAGCCGAGGGCCTTCACGACGTCGTTGCGGTCGAAGACCTGCGGCAGGTCGTCGAAGATGGCGTCGATATCGTCCCAGAGCTTTCCGGCCGGCTGCCGGGGCTTACGGGAGGACTTCGCCGGCTGCAGCGCCGCGGAGGCCGCGTCGGAGGCGGCCGGAGCCTCGCGGCTCGTCGTCTCCGCAGGGATCGGTGACAGGGCCACGTCCTCGGCCGCGGTGGTCATCCACACCATCTCCAGGGCCCGAATCTGCTGGCGGAACCCTGCCCGCACCAGCTCGAGAGCCTCCTCGAGCTGCGCCTCCAGCCGCCGCTTGCGTTGCTCGTAATCTTCGCGTGTCATCATGTTGCAGGGGATTTCAACACAACTTTGTATGGTAAGGCAAGGTCAGGCGGCCGCCGAAGGGGGGATCCGTCAAAGTCGCCAGCGTGGCCCTACCCGAACCGTCCCGTGATGTAGTCCTCGGTCTGCTTCTTCATCGGGTTGATGAAGATCTTCTCGGTCGGCCCGTACTCGATCAGCTCGCCCAGGTAGAGGAAGGCGGTGTAGTCCGACACGCGCGAGGCCTGCTGCATGTTGTGGGTGACGATCACCAGCGTGTACTGGCTCTTCAGGTCCTGCATCAGCTCCTCGATGCGCGCGGTGGCGATCGGATCGAGGGCCGAGCAGGGCTCGTCGAGCAGGACCACCTCGGGCTCGACGGCGATCGCCCGGGCGATGCACAGGCGCTGCTGCTGGCCGCCGGAGAGGCCGAGGGCGCTGTCTTCCAGGCGATCCTTGACCTCGTCCCACAGGGCGGCGCCCCGCAGGCTCCGCTCCACGATCTCGTCGAGATCCCGCTTCCTGTTGATTCCCTGGATGCGCGGACCATAGGCGACGTTCTCGTAGATCGACTTGGGGAAGGGATTCGACTTCTGGAACACCATGCCGATCCGCTTGCGCAGGGCGTTGATATCGAGCCTGCGGGTCGTAGATGCTGCCGCCCTCGAAGATGATGTCGCCGTCGATCCGCACGCCGTCGATCAGGTCGTTCAGGCGGTTGATGCAGCGCAGCAGCGTCGACTTGCCGCAACCCGAGGGCCCGATGAAGGCCGTGATCTGCTTCTCCGGGATATCCATCGAAATATCGTTCAGCGCCTTCTTGTCGCCGTACCAGAGCGACAGGTCCTGGATGCGCAGGATCGGATTCTGGATGCCCGGGTCGAGCGCCGGATCGCGGCCGTCGGCCGTCTGGGGCAGCGCACCGCCGGGAATCGGCGCGGCGTGCGTGGGAACGGTTTGGATCTCTGCCATGATCGTGTTCTCTCTCCTGTCCAGCGGATCCTGCCTGATCCTGCCTGATCCTGCAGGGCCCTAGACGGCGCTGCCGGCGTACTTCCGCCGCAGATGGTTGCGCAGGCTGATCGCCACCAGGTTCATCACCGTCACCACCAGGATCAGCAGCAGCGCGGTGGCGAAGACCAGCGGCGTGGTGGCCTCCACGTTGGGGCTCTGGAAGCCGACGTCGTAGATGTGGAAGCCCAGGTGCATGAACTTCCGCTCGAGGTGGACGAACGGCGGGTTGCCGTCCACCGGCAGCGCCGGCGCCAGCTTGACCATGCCGACGATCATCAGCGGCGCCACCTCGCCGGCGGCGCGCGCCATGGCGAGGATCATGCCGGTCAGGATGCCGGGAGCCGCGGCCGGCACCACCACGCGGCGGATGGTCTCGAACTTGGTGGCCCCCAGGGCGAGCGAGCCCTCGCGCACGATGCGCGGCACCGCCGCCAGCCCCTCCTCCGCCGCCACGATCACCACCGGCACGGTGAGCAGCGCCAGCGTCAGCGCCGCCCAGAGGATGCCGCCCGTGCCGAAGGTCGGGGTCGGTAGGGCCTCGGGATAGAAGAGGCGGTCGATCGAGCCGCCGATGAGGTAGACGAAGAACGCCAGACCGAACATGCCGAAGACGATCGACGGCACGCCCGCCAGGTTGTTGACCGCGATCCGCACCATGCGCATCAGCGGCCCCTGCTTGGCGTACTCGCGGAGGTAGAGCGCGGCGAGCACGCCGAGCGGCGCCACGGCGAAAGCCATGATGAAGACCATCATCACCGTGCCGAAGATGGCCGGGAAGATGCCTCCCTCGGTGTTCGACTCCCGCGGATCGGCGGCGATGAACTCCCAGCCTCGCGAGAGGTAGAGCCCGGTCTTGTCGAGCCAGCTCATGCCGTTGGGCTCGACGGCGCGGACCACCGTTCCCAGCGCCATCTCCTTGGTCTCGCCGCCGGCCGTGCGCATCACCAGGGTCTCGGCCTGCAGAGCCTCCCGCATCCTGGTGAGACGCTGCGGCGAGCTTGTCGTACTCGGCCTGGCGCTCGGCGATCTCCCGCTCGATCCCGGCTTTGCGGCGCTGCCGCTCGGCGGCCGGCAGATTCCCCAGATCGAGCTCCCTCTGGTCGAGCCGCAGCTGCTCGATGCGATAGTTGATCTCGCCGATCTCACCTTTCTCCAGCTCTTCGATCTCCTCGCGCTGCGCCGCTTTCTTCTCGTGAAGGGGGCCGAACGCCTCGGCCACGGCGCGGGGGCCGCGGGCGATCACCTGGTCGCCCCGGCGCAGCTCGTCGAAGGTGCCGAAGAAGTTCCCCCATTCGAGGCGTTCCAGCAGCACCACGTTCTCCGGACGGGCGCGCCGCAAGATGTCCTTGGCATCGATCCAGGCGAAGTCGAGACCGCCCACGTCCCGGTTGCCCACCTTGATCCGCAGACGGTCGAGGGCGGCCGCAGTGGCCGCGCCCGCGCCCGTGGTCGCGGGCGCCTTCTCCACTTCCCAGATCTCGCCCAGCAGCTTCCGGCCGTCCTTCAGGGTGAGCAGGATGAGGTCCTTCTGCCAGAAGTAGCTCAGGCCGTTGACGGCCATCAGCAGCATGATGGCGAGGACCAGCAGGAGGTTGAGGGCGAGGGCGCCGCCGCACAGCCAGGTGAACGCCTGGCCCATGGCTGCGGAACGCCGCCGGTAGTCGCCGAACAGACCGGCGGCGCGAGGCTCACTCCGCCGGGCGTACCGAGCGGCCGCAGGGGCCCGCTCGGCCGCGACGTGCGCTGAGGCCTGCGACGTTGCACCGTTCATATCGCGCGGCTCCTTCATCAGAGCTGAGAATACCGTTCGCGCAGCCGCTGCCGCACCAGCTCGGCCACGGTGTTGACGAGGAAAGTGATCACGAACAGCAGCAGGCCGGCCAGGAACAGGGTGCGGTAGAGGGTGCCGCCGTGCGGCGCCTCGGGGATCTCCACGGCGATGTTCGCCGACAGCGTACGGAAGCCGTTGAACGGGTTCCAGTCCATGATCGGCGTGTTGCCCGTCGCCATGAGCACGATCATCGTCTCGCCCACGGCGCGGCCGAAGCCGATCATGATCGCCGAGAAGATGCCGGGGGATGCCGTGGGAAGCACCACGCGGGTCACCGTCTGCCAGCGGTCGGCGCCCAGGGCGAGGGAGCCTGCCACCAGGTTGGCGGGCACGTTGGAGAAAGCGTCCTCGGCGATGGCGAAGATGATGGGGATGACCGCAAAACCCATCGCCAGCCCCACCACCACGGCGTTGCGCTGGTCGTAGCTGAGGCCCGTCACCTCACGCAGCCAGGCCTGAAAATCGCCGCCGAAGGCCAGCCGCTCGAAGCCGGGCGAGAGCTGGAAACAGAAGCCGATGCCCGCGGCCAGCACGAAGACGAACAGGAACACCTCCGTGCCGGCAGGGAAGCGGCCGCGAAAGCCGCGCGGCAGGCGGGTCCAGAGAAAGCCGGCGAGCAGCACGAACAAGGGCAGCAGGACCACCATCAGCGCCAGGGCGGGCACCGCCTCCTCGATGCGCGGCGCGAGCCACAGACCCGCCAGGAAGCCGAGCACCACGCTGGGCAGCGAGGCCATGATCTCGATCACCGGCTTGACGTAGCGCTTGTAGACGGGGTGCATGAACTGCGACGTGTACATGGCTCCCAGCACGCCCAGGGGGATCGCCAGCAGCAGCGAGTAGAAGGTGCCCTTCAGGGTGCCCACGAGAAGCGGCGTCAGCGAGAGCTTGGATTCGAAGTCGTCGGTGCCGCCGGTGGACTGCCAGACGTACTCGGGCTTTTCGTACCCCTCGTACCAGGCCTTGCCGAACAGCGATCGCCAGGTGACCTCGGGGTGCGGGTTCCGGATGTCGACCTCCGCGACCACGCCGGGGCCGGCGAGGAAGGCACCGTCGGTCTTGGGAGTGTAGAAGAGGGCCGTGCCGTCGCGCACCGGCGCCGGTCCGGTCCACAACGTGCGATCGTTCGTGGAGAAGTACATCCCCAGACGCCCGCCGCCGTCCGCCAGAAATCCCTTGCCGCGCTGCGAAGCGGCAAGGAGACGGATAGCTCCGGGATGGCGGGAGAATTCGTGGGCCCGCTCGAGCCTCTTGCTGCCGTCGGCCTGGCTCACCGCGAACCATGCCGAGAGGGCGCCGTTCTGCTGCCCCACGATCAGCGAACGGCCGCCGATCAGCAGGGTCAGCGCGGTGACGGGAGCACCCGCGTTGACGCTGAGGAGCTCGCCCGGCTGACCGTCCTGAAGCGGCCACCACAGGATCTCGCCGGCGGCGGTGCCGGCATACAGGCTCCGCTGGTCGGGATCGATCACCATCGACGTGATGCGGCCCGGAGCGTCCACCTCGGCCCGGTTCAGCGACTCGGTGCTCTCGCCGGTGAACTCGTTCTGCTCCACGGCGCGCCGCACCACGGCCACGCGGCCGTCCGCCAGCACTGCCGCCGCCGTGGCACTGGCACCGTCCTCGCCGAGCTGCGCGGCGAACATTCCGAGGGGCCGGCGCTGCGGATCGAGCTCCAGGGACACCGGCGGCGTCTCATCCAGGGTCACGACCCGGCTCTGCTCCTGGAAAGTGACGCTGAACGCCATGCTCTTGAGCAGCACGCGGCCGTCACTGGTGGCGGCCGCGAAGACCCGGCTCTGCGGCGGCACGCTCTCACCCACCAGGCGCGTCTCCATTGAAGCGGACGTAGGGGCGGGGCTTGTCCCCGCCCGGGCCGGGGTCGGCGCTGACGTAAAGGCGGAGGCCGTACCTTCCCGGGCGGGGACAAGCCCCGCCCCTACGCTGGAATTCGTTTCCGCAGGTGGCTCCGGGACCTCCCCCTCTCCCGGTGAGGGGGGAAGGGAGGGGGCGGGAGAGGGGGCCGGGGGGTGAGGGTTCGACAGGTCCGCCGAGTAGACCACCTTGCCGTCGTTCATGCGGACGACCCGCACCTGCCCCCGATCGTCCAGTGTTGCGATGTGGGTGCGGTGCTCGTCGGCGACCAGCGCGCCGATCCGGCCGGAGTCCGGCAACACCACCCGCCGCGCCGGGGTGACCTCGGCGGAGTAGGTCAGCGGCATCACCTCGACGAGGATGAAGACCAGGATACCCAGGATGCTGGCGATGATGAGGAGGCCGCCCGCGGAAACGATCCAGCGCGCCGCGCGGTCCGCGATCAGTCGCCGCTTCGGCGTCCGATTGCTGCGGCTCAGGCGGAGCCTGGGTCCCGCCGCTGGGCCCTCTGGGGCTTCGGTCGCTTTCGCCATCGTCCTGGGCTCTCCTCGGGAACGGCTGGAAGACAAGACCCGGTGGCGCGGCTCGCCACCGGGCCGTTCGCTCGGGGTGATCTTACTGGACCTTCGCCAGCTCTTCCTGGACGATCCTGGTGGTCACCGGGATGTAGCCGTCCTTGACCACGACCTGCTGGCCCTGCTGCGAGAGCATGTACTTGATGAACTCGCGCACCATCGGGTCAAAGGGCTTGTTCGGCGCCTTGTTGACGTAGACGTAGAGGAAGCGCGCCAGCGGGTATTTGCCCGAGAGCACGTTCTCCGCACTGTCGTCGATGCAGGCGCCGCCCGGCTTGGCGGAGAGCGGCACCGCCCGCACACCCGAAGTCTTGTAGCCGATGCCGCTGTAGCCGATCGCGAACTTGTCCTCGGTCACGCCCTGCACCACCGAGGCCGAGCCCGGCTGCTCCTTGACGGTGTCCTTGTAGTCGCCCTTGCAGAGCGCGTGCTCCTTGAAGTAGCCGTAGGTGCCGGAGGCCGAGTTACGGCCGTAGAGGCTGATCGGCTGACCGGCCCAGTTGGACACGCCGGCCTGACCCCAGTTGGCGATCGCCTTGCCGCCGCAGGCGCGGCCCTTCGAGAAGATGGCGTCCACCTGCTGCATCGCCAGGCACTGCACCGGGTTGTCCTTGTTGACGAACACGCCGATGCCGTCCACGGCGACGCGGACCGGCGTCGGCTTGTAGCCGTACTTCTTCTCGAAACCGTCGATCTCCTCCGCCTTCATCACCCGGCTCATGGGACCGAGCTGCGCCGTGCCCTGGATCAGCGACGGCGGCGCCGTCGAAGAGCCCTTGCCCTCGATCTGGATGCGGACGTTCGGATACTCCCGCTTGAAGCCCTCCGCCCACAGCGTCATGAGGTTGTTGAGAGTGTCGGAGCCGACCGAGCTGAGGTTGCCGGAGACTCCGCTCGTCTTGCCGTAGGACGGAATCCCCGAATCCACCTTCACCGCCTGCGCCGACAGGACGGCGCTGCCGCACAGGGCCAGGCACAGCGCCAACACGACTACCATGCGATTACGCTTCATCGCTCTCTCCTTATTGCCAGGGTTGATCTGAATACGCTTGTCATCGGGGCGGACGGTTTCCCGGTCCGCGAGCGCCACTCTCGCAGAAGGGTGCGGCAGCGAGCCAACCGCGCTGTGACAGCGGCGTGACAAACCCATGCTCTGTTTTGCATTCCCGCAAATATTTCCGCAAAAGGGCCTGTCGCAGGGCTGTCACAGATCCGTCGCAGAGTCGCTCGTCCGGGTTTTCTATCCTCTCTTCGACTCGAAGTGGAGTTTGTTCCGCCGGAGCACGGCTTGGACCGTGCGAGGGCGAATCCCTAACTGGACTCATCGAATCGAATCCAAAAAGGAGAGCAGGATGCGCAGAAAGGCTCTATGCAAGGCCAGCTTCTTGGCGCTCGCCTTGGCGCTGTCGGCCTCCGTCGCCACGGCGCAGGTGACGGGCCTCTACTACCAGGAGGTCGAGAAGGACGGGCGGATCTACGTCTTCAACACGCCGGAGAAGTATCAGTCGTGGGAGCAGACCGGCGACATGGGCGTCGCCATCACCCTGATCGGCCGCGGCCCCAACGGCGAGACGGTCGTCGCCGAGAACGAGACCGCCGCCGATCTCTACTTCTTCAAGCACAACCTGCCCGGCTACGACCGGCCGACGCCGAAGCCGTCGACGCCCGCCTTCACCGTGGACTGGAAGGACGGCAAGACCACCATCACGACGAAGAGCGCCCAGCTCGTCATCTCCAACCGCATGCAGGTCCGCTACCTCGACGAGAATCGCGAGGTCGAGCCGGCGGGCGATCCGGACCGCAGCTCCTTCACCATCCGCCGCATGCGCACCAAGTTCGACGGCTGGGTCTACACCAAGGACCTCACCTACGAGCTGCAGTTCGACACCGCCCAGCAGACCAACCTGCTCCAGGACGCCAACGTCAACTACGACTTCACCAAGGGCAAGAAGACCTTCATGCTCAAGGCGGGTCAGTACAAGGTTCCCTTCGGGCGCCAGCAGTTGACTTCCTCCGGCAACCAGCAGTTCGTCGACCGCTCGGTCGTCTCCGACACCTTCGCCCGCGGCCGAGACATCGGCGTGCAGCTCTGGGGCACTCCGCTCGCCGGCAAGCTCGACTGGCGCGTCGGCGTGTTCAACGGCAACGGCCGCACCGTGACGCGCAACGACAACGACGACCTGCAGAAGAATGCTCGCCTCACCTGGCAGCCGTTCGGCGACGTGAAGTACTCGGAGAGCGATTTCGACAGCTCCAGCAAGCCGCTCCTCGCCATCGCCGTCAACTATGAGGCGAACGAGTTCCCGATCGCCGCCGCGGGCACGACGCCCGCCCACGCCGATGACCGCACCATCGTGGGCGGCGACGTGGTCTTCAAGTTCAAGGGGTTCTCCGCCTTCTTCGATCTCTACCAGCGTGAGCATGACCGCACCAACAACCTCTCCGACTTCGACGATGAAGGCTTCAACGTGCAGGCCGGCTACTTCGTCATCCCGCAGAAGCTCGAGGTCGCCATCCGGTTCAGCGAGCTCGATCCCAACAGCGACATCGACGACAACGAGCGCGAGGAGCGTGGCCTTGCCTTGGGGTACTTCTTCAACAAGCACAACCACAAACTCCAGGGCGACTATCGCGAGCTCGAAAACAACTCGACGCGGACCACCGACAAGGAATTCCGCCTGCAGTATCAGGTCATCTTCTAGAGCAACGACGACGCCTCCGCCTGGAACGGGGTGCCGCCTCTCACCGCGGCACCCCGTCTTTTTTTCAGACCTTCACTCTGAAGAACGCCATCCACGACACCGGCGAATCGCCGTACTCGTGCTCCAGCTCGCCCGGCACCAGCGCCAGGCTGCCGAGCAGGCCGACGCCGCCTTTCCAGCTCTCCGCGAGAACAGCGTCGAAGATGTAGCCCAGGGAGACCTTGCCGACCTTGAAGACCCCGCCTTCCTCGCCGTGCCCGTGCAGCTCGTCGTTCTCCACCCGCTCGGCGCGGCCGAACAGGGTGTGGCGGCCGCGGCTCGCCGCCGACTCGAGCAGCAGCGCGTCCGTGGCCTCTCCGTGGTCGCGGTCATTGCGGCCCCAGGCGAAGGTGGTCTGCCAGTTGCCGCCGGCGAGCGGGCGGTTGTAGATCGCCGAGAAAGTCGTGCGGTCGGCGTCCGCCTCCGGCTCCAACTGCTCGGAGCTCTTCAGGTGGCCGCGGCTCACCTGCAGCGACCAGTCCGGCGAGGGGTTCCATGACGCCCGGAACGACCAGGAGTCCATCTGCGGATCCTCGATGTCCTCGCGGTGCTGGTCCGGCTCGCGGCCGGTGAAGACGGACCCCTCCAGCTTGACGCCTCCCCGGATCCATCCCAGGGTAGCCACGCCGTAGGTGATGTGGGTCGAGTCCAGCCAGTGATGCCCGAGCGGCGCCTCGGGGTTCTCCATCCCCGAGAAGCGGTGCATGAAGGTGGCCGGTCCCAGTGCCGGCTCGCCCGGCAGGCCCAGGTAGACGAAAGCCGAGCCGCCGGCCGCGAGCGGCACGCTGTAGGTCGCGGCCAGCTCCATGAACAGGTCGTGCGGGTGCTGGCGGTCGACGAGCGGGGTGACGCCGTCGGCGGTCTCGCCGGTCTGCAGAGCAGCGGATAGCCCTCGCTGCCGACCGTCCACGGCTCGGCCGAGAGCATGGCCCGCAGGCCCAGCCGGCCCTTCCCGAGCGGCCGGCTCGCCATGCCCATCAGCATGTTCTGGCCGAAGGTCTTCTCGTCGCCGCGCGGCCCGTCCTGGTCGCTGTAGATCAGGCCGGCGAAACCGTGGACCATCAGCTCCCAAGGCCCGCGGCCGGCGTGGTATCCCACGTGCGGCGCCGAGTCCGGCTGCCAGGCCGTACCCGAAGATTCGCGCGACATGCCGTAGGGACCGAGCATCCCCTGCATCTCGTGCCTGGCGTGCCCCTCCGGTTGCCGTTGCGGCGGCGGTGGCGCCGGAGCCGGCGGCGGATGCTCATGCTGGTGCTGCGCCCTGGCGGGCGCGGCCGAGAGGAAGAGCGCCAGGGCGGCAAAGGTGTACAACGCGTATCGTTCCATGATGGTGAATCCCCGATGAGTGGCTCGGTTTCGACGTCGTGCCCGTTCGCCCGGCGCTTCCGCACCGGGCTATCGAAACGTCGCCCTGAGGCGATTCGCTCCGGAGGAGCACCCGTCTCGATAGCCCGGTGCGGAAGCGCCGGGCAAGCTGCAACAGAGGGTCCGCGGGATCAGGCGAGGGGGACGTGATCGATCGAGGCGACGAAGAGCGGGGCCGGAAGGTCCCGGAGAGGCAGGGTCAGACCTTCATCGGAGCGGGCCGCCGGAAGGATGGGCGCGCCATCGAGCATCCCCGTGCCCTGGCACGCCTGGTCGCACAGCGCGTGGCCGCCCTTCACCGGATCGCAGCAGTCGTGACCCGGCCGGGGAGCCTGCGGTGCTGGCCCTTCGCCATGGCAGGAAGCGTGTTCCGCGACAGCCTCCACCGGCGGCGCGGGCCGTTCCGCATGGCAAGGATGAGGACCGGCGCTCACCCCGAGGGTGATCGCAAGCAAGAGGAGAATGATGGGCGGCCGTTTCATAGGGTGCGGCATCCGCACAGGATCCGGAGCATACCGCTTAGCGATTCCCGTGCCAACGGCAGCTCCCCAGGCGGTCAGGGCCCCGTCAAAGTCGGCCGGAGCGCCTCTTCTGTAGGGGCGCCCCTGTGTGGGCGCCCTGGGGGGAGGGCGGCCACGTAGGGCCGCCCCTACATGGAATTCTCCCGATCTGTGGACTTTGACGGGGCCCTGAGGCACGGCATGTCCCGCAACCGCAAGGAGCCGGTCGACCTCGGCCGCGCCATTTCAGGTCATTCTACCCGGCTGTCAACCCGGTGGACCGCGTGGTACTCTCCCTCGCCGCCGTGTTCCTCCTCACCAAACCCTCCGCGCAACGGATCGAAAGGTTTCTGGCCGAACAGCGCCACCGCACCTTCTCCTATCGCGAGGTCGGTTACACCCGCCGGGGAACGCCGCCCGGATATCGGACGGACCACAACCGCATTCAGCTCGGCGAGGGGCGGGCGGCGTTCGCGCGCGCCGTGGAGGCCCTGCGCAGCTGGACGATGTTCGGCCTGGGATGGGTCTCCGTCCATCCCGCCACGGCGCCGATCGAGCCGGGGACGACCGTCGCCGTGCGGTGCCGGCACTTAGGGTTCTGGTCGCTGAACGCCTGCCGGATCGTCTACAGGGTTGAAGACGAGGGGCCCGTCGTCCGCTTCGGCTTCGCCTACGGCACGCTGCCCGACCACGCCGAGCGCGGCGAGGAGCGGTTCACCGTCGAGTGGCACCATGAGGATAGCTCGGTGTGGTACGACATCTACTACGCCTTCTCGCGGCCGGCCCACCCCATGGCGCGGCTCGCCTTTCCCCTTGCCCGGTTCCTGCAGCAGCGTTTCGTGAGCGGCTCCAAGCGGGCGATGGCCCGCGCCGCGGCCGCGCAGTGGGCCAGCCGAGGCCCGCGATGACGCTGGCTACCGGACGGGGATCACCTGATTTCGCCTACGCCTCCGCCGGCACCGCCCCCGCCCGCCGCTCCGAACGCAGCTTGAGCAACGCCGTAACCGCGAGGAACAGCGCGAGAGCGATCAGCAAGGCAGAAGCGACGGCGTTCAACAGCTCGACGTCAAAACCCTGCGTGGCCTGGAGGTTGGACCAGGCCAGCTTGGCGAGCGCCCACAGGGTGATCGCCAGCACGAAGATCATCGGGTAGAGCGTGAAGGCGATCCGCTTGCGGGCCTGATGCAGCCACATGGTGATGGAGAGCAGGGTGAGGGCCGCGAGGAGCTGGTTCGAGGCCCCGAAGAGGGTCCAGAACTTCTGCCACATCCCTTCGCCGGCGAACGAGAGGAGCAGGGCCGGCACGATCACCGTGACCAGCGTCCCCGTCCACGCTCCGAGCCGGCCGCGCCAGCCGAACAGCTCCTGGAAGAGATAACGCCCCAGGCGGGTCGACACGTCGATGGTGTCGAAGACGAAGGTGGAGAAGGCCATGGCGCCGAAGGTGACGGCGAAGGCGAGGTTCTTCTTGCCGATCAGCAGGGTGAGGAACTCGCCGATGCCGTTGCCGTAGATCGTGCCGGGGGCGAGGCCTGCCAGTTTGTCGGAGGTGACGATCATCACCGTCACCAGGGCGATCAGGGCCACGAACCCTTCGGCCAGCATGGCACCGTAGCCGACCGGCTGGAGGTGCGATTCGCGGTCCACCTGCTTCGAAGTGGTGCCGGAGCAGACCAGACCGTGGAATCCGGAGCAGGCGCCGCAGGCGATGGTGACGAATAGGAAAGGGAAGAGGGTTCCGGTCATGCCGCCGACGTCCCAGCTCTTGAACGCCGGCTGCTGGATCTCGTAGCCGCCGAAGAAGACGCCGATCACCCCCACGGCGAGCGCGGCGTAGAGCACGAAGCCGCCGAGGTAGCCGCGCGGTTGGAGCAGCGCCCAGACGGGAACCACGGAGGCGAGCGCGCAGTAGACCAGGATCAGCATCGCCCAGGTCGTGGCATCGAACACCAGGAGCGTCGAGACGTAGGTTCCCACCCAGGCCATGGCGAACGCCGCCGGCACGAAGGTCACCGTGACCAGCCACAGCGGCGGCTTCCAGATCTTCTGGACGATCCCCAGCACCACCGCGAGGAGCAGGTAGAGGAGGCTCGCCGCCGCCACCGCGCCGCCGGGATGAAAGCTGTGCGCGCCCGCCTGCAGCTCCTCGGTGCCGACGACGAAGCTGCGGGCCGTGATGTCGGCGAAGGCGGTGATGACGTAGACCAGGGCGATCCAGATGAAGGCCATCATGGCGAGGCCGGCCCGGCGCCCCAGGTGCTCGCCGGTGATCTCGGCGATCGAGGTGGCGCCGTGCCGCACCGACGCGGTCAGGCTGGAGAAGTCATGCACGGCGCCGATCAGCACCACGCCGAGACCGATCCACACCAGGCAGGGCAGCCAGCCGAAGGCGATGCAGGCGATGATCGGCCCGGCGATGGGCCCCGCCGCGGCGATGGCCGAGAAATGCTGGGCGAAGAGGTAGAAGGGACGGGTGGGGACGAAGTCGATGCCGTCGTTGTACCGGTGCGCCGGGGTCGTGCGGGCATCGTCGAGGGCGAACTGGCGCGCCACCCAACCGCCGTAGAGGCGGTAGGCGGTCACCAGCAGGATCAGGAAACCGAGGGCGAGCAGACCGAGGCTCATCGAGCACCTCCCATCGATCCGCCGGGGCGCAGCATGCTGTGAGCCTAGGCCGCGGTCCGTCGGCTCCGACCGGCCACGATCCCTGCCACACCGGCGATCGTTCCGGCGCCGATCAGGATCAGGCCGGCCAGGGCGCGCAGGTGGTCCTCGGCTCCCGCCGTGGAGGCTTCGCTGATGAGCTTGCCGAGCCCCGCGTCGTGGGGAATGGTGAACAGGCCGATGCCCGCCAGCAGGAACCCCAGGGCGGCCAGGTTCTGCCCGGGCGACTTCGCCGGCCGGCCGCTCTCACGGCCCACCACGCTGTGGCTGTAGCCGTAGGAGAAGTAGATCGCCATCCCCAGCACCAGCCAGCCGATGAAGCGCCACCAGGAGGAAGGCGGCAGATAGACCATCAGGAAGATGCAGGAAGCGGCGCCGAGCATGGGGATCAGCCACGCTCCCAGGGGAACCCGGAAGCCCCGCACCCTGCCCGGGTCCTTGTGGCGGAGCACGGTCACGCCGACGCACACCAGCAGGAAGGCGAACAGGGTGCCGATGTTGGTCAGCTCCACCACCTCGTTGATGTTGGCGATGCCGGAGAAGACGGCCACCGCGATACCGGTGATCCAGGTGGTGACGTGCGGCGTACGGTAGCGCCGGTGCACCTTGGCGGCCCAGGAGGGGAGCAGCCCGTCGCGCGCCATCGAGAAGAAGATGCGGGGCTGGCCGAGCTGGAAGACGAGCAGCACCGAGGTGGTGGCGAAGACCGCGCCGAGCGAGATGATCAGCGCCGGCCAGCCGATGCCCAGCGCCGAGAAGGCGGTCGCCAGCGGCTCGGCCGTGCCCAGCTGGGTCCATGGCAGCATGCCAGTGAGCACCAGGGCGACCGCGATATAGATCACCGTGCAGACCACGAGGCTGGCGATGATGGCGATCGGCATGTCGCGCTTCGGGTCCTTGGTCTCCTCGGCGGCCGTCGATACGGCGTCGAAACCGATATAGGCGAAGAAGATGATGGCCGCCGCCGTCGAAATGCCCGTGAAGCCGTTGGGCGCGAAGGGGGTCCAGTTGGCGGTGTCGATGTAAAAGAAGCCCATGGTGATGAAGAAGCCGATGATGGCGAGCTTCAGGACCACCATCGACGAGTTGAACCAGGCGCTCTCCCGGATGCCGACGACCAGCACGACGGTGACCAGCATCACGATCAGGAACGCGGGCAGGTTGAAGACGATGGGAAAGCCGAGGAGCCGGGGCGCGTCGGCCATCGCCTGGGCTGCCCGCTCGACGGCCACTCCCGGCGTCTCGAGGCCCGCGCCTCCGGCCCGCGCCTCCGCGACCTGGCCGGCCGCCTGGGCGGCGGTGCGGTAGTCGGTGCCGAGCCAGAGGGGGAACCGGACGCCGACTCCCCGCAGCAGCTCCTGGAAATAGCCGGACCAGGAGATGGCCACCGCGACGTTGCCCACCGCGTACTCGATGATGAGGTCCCAGCCGATGATCCAGCCGATCAGCTCCCCCAGCGTGGCGTAGGAGTAGGTGTACGCCGAGCCGGAGACCGGCACCATCGAGGCGAACTCGGCGTAGCAGAGGGCCGCGAAGCCGCAGGTGATCGCGGTGAGGATGAACGAGATGACGAGCGCCGGACCGGCCCCGACATGGTCGGCACCGCCGGCGGCGGCGGTACCGACCGTCGAGAAAATGCCCGCGCCGATGATGGCGCCGATGCCGAGCAGGGTGAGCTGGACCGGGCCGAGCGTGCGCCGCAACTGGGATTCCGGCGCCTCGGCGCTGGCCAGGATCGCGTTCAGCGACTTCGTGCGGAAGATGCCCTGGAGCAAGGAGAGCCCCCTATCTCTTTGGAAGTGCGCGCGGAGTCTGACACGGGCGAGGGGAGGGGCGCAACGGCGGGCCGCGGGCTGATTCCGCCGTTCCCGAACATTTCAGCGACGCGCCTCACCTTCGCCCGGCGCTTCCGCACCGGGCTACAGAAACGTGGCTCCTCTGGAGCGAATCGCCCTCAGGGCGACGTTTCGATAGCCCGGTGCGGAAGCGCCGGGCGGATGGGGTTTTCACCCACCCACCGCCCCATCTAGAATCCGCCACCGTTTTCCTCTAGGATTTCGCCCCGCCTCTATGGCCAGGAAAAAACTGCCGCTCCACACCAAGATCCTGATCGGCGGCCTCGTCGGCGTCGCCGGTGGAATCCTCGCCCACTTCACCCTGGGCGACGATCCCGGCCTGGCGTCCTTCATCCGGTACGTGACCCTGCCGGTCGGCCAGATCTTCCTGCGCCTGCTGTTCATGCTGGTGATCCCGCTGATCTTCTCGGCCCTGGTGCTGGGTGTGGCGGGCATGGGCGATCCGCGGTCGCTGGGGCGGATCGGCCTCAAGTCGCTGCTCTACACCGTGGTGGTCTCCGCCATCGCCGTGCTCCTCGGCGTCACCCTGGTCAACCTCTTCCGGCCGGGTGAGGGGCTCTCCCCCGAGCTCAAGTCGCGGCTCGCCGCCAGCGCCCTGCAGCGGACCACGGCTCCCGGGGCCACCCCGCCGGCCGCGGCGGCCCCGGTGGCTCCGGCGGTGGAGAAGAGCCCCGTCGACATGCTGGTCGAGATCGTGCCGCGCAATCCGATCAAGGCGGCCGCCGACGGCGAGTTCCTGGCCATCATGTTCTTCTCTTTGATGGTGGGCCTGGGCCTTGCCCTCACCCGCACGCCCGCCGCCCGGCGCTTCCAGGAAGCCGTCGAGGGGCTGCTCGACGTCAGCATGCGGCTCATCGGCATGGTGATCGCCGTCGCTCCCATCGGCGTGGCGGCCCTGCTCTTCAACCTGACGGCGCAGCTCGGCTACGAAGTGTTGGGGCAGCTCGCCCGCTACGTGGGGGTCGTGCTGCTGGCCCTCGCCATCCATCAGTTCGTCGTCTACTCGCTGACCGTGAAGCTCTTGGGGGGGATGAGCCCGTGGGCCTTCTTCCGCGGCATCCAGGAGGCGATGGTCACCGCCTTCTCCACCTCCTCGAGCAACGCGACGCTGCCGACCGCCCTGCGGGTGGCGGAGGAGGAGCTGCACCTGCCGCCGAGCATCAGCCGCTTCGTGCTGACCATCGGCGCCACCATGAACCAGAACGGCACCGCCCTGTTCGAGGGCGTGACCGTCCTCTTCCTCGCCCAGTTCTACGGCGTGCCGCTCAGCCTGACGCAGCAGTTGACGGTGGTCGTCATCTGCATCCTGGGCGGCATCGGCACGGCCGGAGTGCCGTCCGGGTCGATCCCGGTGGTGGCGATGATCCTGGGCCTGGTGGGAATTCCCGCCGAGGGAATCGGGCTGATCCTCGGCGTCGATCGGTTCCTCGATATGTGCCGTACCGTGTTGAACGTCAGCGGCGACCTGGCCGCGGCGGTGGTCGTCTCGCGCGGCGAAGACGAGCCGCTGCCGTCGGTCGCTGCGGCCGAGGTATAGCGGAAATCCCGCCGGGGCCGGCGTTCGGCCCTTGCGGGAAGATGGCTGAAGCGGTACAACTGTTGCATCGGCACCGTCGATAGGGGGGTGCCTGCGGGGAGTGTTGCAAACCCCCGAAACCCTCCCGCCGACCGGGGCGAGTCTTCCCGGGAACTCTTTTCGAGCTCCCCCCTTCTAAGAGGTGGAGAGGTGGCTATGCAGAAGAGAATCTTGATCCTTCCCGTGGCGGCCCTTCTGGTCCTGCCGGCGCTGGGTTGCAGCAAGGTGCAGGCGCGGGCGGAGCTGAAGAAGGGCAACTCCTTTTATCAGCAGGAGCAGTATTCGAGAGCGCTGGATCGTTTCCAGAAGGGACTGGAGCTCGATCCGGAAGCGACGTTCGCCTGGCGCTCCGTGGGCCTTTCCGCGCTCGCCCTGTACCGTCCGGGCGACGAGAGCCCGCGCAACGTCGAGCTCGGCAACACGGCGATCGACGCGTTCGAGAAGTACCTCGCCGATTATCCGGACGACGAGAAGGTTCCGGAATACCTGATGACGACCTACGTCAACGCCAAGAAGTACGACGACGCGCTCGCCTTCATCGACCAGCGGATCCAGGAGAAGCCGGAGCAGGCGGCCAATCTCCAGCGCGCCAAGATCACCATCCTGACCCAGGCCGGGCGGCTCGACCAGGCCTTCCAGCTGGTGCAGCAGCTGCAGGGCCAGGAGCGGGCGCAGGCCCTGTACTCGATCGGCGTCTCGGCCTGGGACAAGGTCTTCCACGATCCGGGCACCCTGGACTACGAGGCCCGCACCCGGCTCGTCGACATGGGGTTGGACGCGATCAAGAAGGCGCTCGACATGAAGCCGGACTACTCCGAAGCGATGGTCTATTACGGCCTTCTCTACAGGCAGAAGGCGAGCCTCGAAACCGACCCCGAGAAGCGGTTGGAAGACGAGCGCATCGCGGGCGAATGGCAGAGGAAGGCGATCGAGCTGATGCGCAAGAAGTCGGCGGGGCAGGCACCCGCCAAAACCTAGCCCATAGAGGTGAATCATGTTTGAGAACTCGCTGATCGATCTGGACAAGGTACACAAGCGCGGGGTGCGCTGGTGGCTGATGCCGGTCGCGCTGGTCATCCATGTGGTGGCCGGCGGCGCGTTGCTGTTCGCGCAGTACTGGAACGTGCCCGAGGTGCCGGAGCCGCCGATCAACGTGGTGTTCATCAGCGCCGCGCCGCCACCGCCGCCGCCTCCTCCGCCACCGCCACCGCCGGCCGCCAAGCCGCAGCAGGAGGTGCCGAAGGAGATCCCGAAGATCATGCCGACCGAGCCGGTGCAGCCGGTCGAGATCCCGGAGAGGGTGCCGGATCCTTCCACCGTGCCGGAGACGACCGTCGAGGGCGGCGTCGAGGGCGGGGTTGAGGGCGGCGTCGTCGGCGGCGTCGTCGGCGGCGTCGTCGGCGGCGTCGTCGGCGGTGTCGTCGGCGGCACGCCGGGCGGCGTGCCGGGCGGCGGCGTCGACGACGCTCCGCTGCGCGTCGGCGGCGCCGTCAGCCGGCCGGAGATCATCAATCAGGTCAAGCCGGTCTACACCGAGCTCGCCCGCCGGGCCCGCGTCACCGGCACGGTCATCGTCGAGGCCATCATCGACACCAGCGGCAACGTCACCAACGTGCGGGTCCTCAAGGGTCTGCCGATGGGGCTCGACCGGGCCGCCGTCGAAGCGGTGCAGAAATGGAGGTTCAAGCCGGCCATGCTGGAAGGGCGGCCGGTGAAGGTCTATTACGTCCTGACGGTCAATTTCCAGGTGCAGTAAGCGCCTAGATCTTTCTGAACAAAGGAGAAGCGCATGGAACTGAATCCCCTTACCCTGTGGGAACAGATGACCATCCTCAACAAGGGGGTGATCATCATCCTCATCCTGCTTTCCATCTGGTCGCTGTACGTCTGCGTCGAGCGCGCGATCACGTTCAGCAAGGCGCGCAAGCAGTCGCTGCTGTTCGCCAAGCAGGCGACCGAGCACCTGAAGAACGACCGTCCGCAGGCCGCCATCGACGCGGCGATGAAATACCCCCACAGCCATCTGGCCCGCGTCGTCGCCGCCGGTCTCCAGTCGTTCCAGTATGAGAGCCAGACCAGCCCGCTCTCCGAGGTCGAGGTCGTCGAGGCGGCGACCCGCGCCGTCGAGCGCGCCACCCTGCTCACCACCTCCGATCTGCGGCGCGGCATCGGCTCGCTCGCCACCATCGCCACCATCACTCCCTTCATCGGCCTGTTCGGCACCGTGATCGGCATCATCAACGCCTTCACCGGCATGGCCATGACCGGCTCGGGCGGCATCGGCGCCGTATCGGCCGGCATCGCCGAGGCCCTCGTCGCCACCGCGCTCGGTCTCGGCGTCGCCATCCCGGCGGCGTGGATGTTCAACTACTTCACCGGCAAGCTCGAGCGGCTGCAGATCGAGATGTCGAACTCCTCCTCCGAGCTGATCGACTTCTTCATGAAGCGGCAGAGGAGCAAGAATGCGGCCTAAGCACAGCAAGCCCAACCTCATCAAGGACGTCAAGGGCGACATCAACGTCACCCCCCTCGTCGATGTGTGCCTGGTGCTGCTGATCATCTTCATGGTGGTCACGCCCATGCTGCAGACGGGCGTGGACGTGTCGAAGCCGGAGACCCTGAACCCGACCAAGATGCCGGAGAACCAGAAGCAGCTCGCGGTGGCCATGAAGGCCGACGGCAGCGTTTTCGTGGGGCAGAACTGGATTCCCGACGAGAACCTCAAGGCCGCCTTCCAGGAGATCCAAACCACCTCGCCGGACAAGGAGGTCATGATCAAGGCGGACCGGCGGCTCAAGTACAAGCAGGTGCGCGGCCTGATGCGGCTGGTCAACGAGGCCGGCTTCAGCCGCGTCGGTCTCGTCACGGACAAGGAAAAGACGGGCGCCTGAGCGCGCTCTCGAAGGAGTCTACGCCATGGCAATGAACGTTAGTGGCGCGTCGGGTGGAGTCCGGGGCGACATCAACATCACGCCCCTCGTCGACGTGGTGCTGGTGCTGCTGATCATCTTCATGGTTGCGGTGCCCCTGGTCCAGATGGGATACGGCGTGCAGGTGCCGCCCAAGGTCGAGACGCCGGTGGCGGCGCCGGTGATGGAAGGTCAGGTCATCGTGCGCATGGACGCGCAGGGACAGATGTTCATCAACAGGAATCTCATCTCCCCCGCCGAGTTCGGGGCCAAGCTCCGCCAGGCGCTCACCGGGCGGCAGAGCAAGGTGGTGTTCTTCGCCGCCGACGGCGAGCTGTCCTACGACAAGGTCGCGGACTTCATGGATCTGTGCCGCGACAACGGCGCCGAGAACCTCGGCATCGTATTCGAGGACCTGCGCGGCGGCGGCGCGACCGCAGCCGGCGCTCCGTAAAGGTTTCAGCGCTTCTCCACGGTTTTCCCTCTCGCTCCCGTGGGGCGAGGGGGATTTCCGTTTTCATGGAGACAGGCTCGCCGCCCGCCGTGCTAGACTCACCGATCTTGCTTCAGAAAGAAGGGCGGCCATGAGCAACCCGCAGAGCCCCTCCGGCGGCGAGATCCAGGAGCTGACCGATCTGGCGCGGCGCTTCTCCGCGAGCGGGCGCTACGACGAGGCGGCGGACCTGCTGCTTCTGGCCCTGCGCCTGGAGCCCAAGAACCTGAGCGTCAAGCTGGGGCTCGCCGAGGTCAGGAAGCTGCAGCAGCAGCACCGCGGCGGCGGCAGCTCGCGCAGCCTGCGCGACCTGCTGCGCGAGGGGTTCCGGCGCAACGCCATCGACGCCGCCCACTTCCTGGGCCTGGCCCACCTCTACGCCGAGAAGGGCGAGAACGCGCGGGCCGTCGAGCTGCATCGAAGTGGCCCGGGCCAAGGACCTGGCAAACCCTTCCAACCACAAGCTGCACGGCCGGCTTCTCTTCCGGCGCCGGGACTTCGACGGCGCCGTCGAGGAGCTTACCCTGGCACTGCGTTACAACCCCTTCGACCGCGAGATTGCCGAGAGCCTCGGCAGGGCCGAATACGAGCGCAAGCGGTTCGAGCCGGCCCTCGACGCCACGGTGCATGCCTTCCTGCTGCTCAACGACGGCGACGAGGAAGGGGTGCGGCGCCTGCGGCGCCGGCTCCAGACCCTGAAGCAGATTCTCGGCTGGGGCAAACGCGAGCTCGCGCGGGTGTTCCACGAGCGCCAGGAAACGCTGCACACGGCGTTCGAGCGGCTGGAGTGGCATCGCGAGCGGTTTCTCGAACAGGGAGGGCTCCCCGGCGCCAACCTCTCCCTCTCCACGCCGCTGCCGAAGCGCGAGGCCGTGGGGTTGATCGAGCTGGCCTCGCGTCTGCGATGCCTGAGACCCCTGGCCCACTTCTCCGACGAGCAGATCTTCCGCCTCACCCAGGCGGTGCGCGAGGAGATCCACGACGCCGGCAGCCTCATCTTCGGCCACCGTACCCAGGGCCGCGACCTCTACATGCTCGAGCGGGGCGAGATCACCGGCCAGCGCACCACTCCCTACGGAACGTTCGCGCTCGGCGTCGTCGAGCCGGGCGACTTCTTCGGCGAGGCCAGCTACATCACCGGCCAGGAGCGGAGCTCCGACGCTCTCGCCGCCGTCCCCAGCCAGGTGTTCCGGCTCGAGGCCCAGATCGTCGACGGCCTGATCGAGGGCTCCCCGGAGATGGGGGTTCAGATCTACTGGACCCTCTGGCACAGCCTGGCGCGCAAGCTGCGCGCCACCAACGACCAGCTCAAGGGCTTCTTCTCCTCGGAGTCCCTGCCCGAGAACTTCCTGCGCCTGCGCAAACAGCCCGCCGGCGCCGCCGCGACGGTGAAGGTGGAGCCCTCGGACAAGATCCGCCTGTTCCGCGAGCAGGGGCTGTCGCGGCGGGAGCTGATGACCCTCGCCACTTTTTCGCACGAAAAGCGCTTCGCCGCCGGCGCCTCGCTGTTTCAGGAAGGGGACGAGGGCTCGGAGATGTACGTCATCCTCGAGGGCCGCGTGATGATCTCGAAGTTCATCCCCGGGGCCGGCGAAGAGGCGCTCGCCATCCTCGAGCGCGGCGACTTCTTCGGCGAGATGTCGCTGATCGACGGCGAGCCGCGCTCGGCCGACGCCCGCGCCCACGCCGGGCCGCTCACCGTGCTCGCCCTCGACCAGGGGACGGTGCGCGAGATCCTCGCCATGGACCCCCACGCCGCGCTCGAGTTCCTGCAGCTCCTCTGCCGCCTCATCGCCAACCGCCTGCGCGAGATCGACGAGAAGGTCATCGGCTGGCGGATCATGTCCGGCGAGCGCAACGAGAGCGTTTCGGCGTAGGACCCTCCTCTCCCTGCCTCGCCACCGGCAGCGCGATCCTTCTCTACCTGTGGTAGAATCGAACTTCATAAAGATGTTACGCTTGCAAACCGGTTCTGAGGGAGGCCTTTGGCGCTTCCTACTCCTCACCACCTTTCTGTGGGTGATGCTTCCCTCTCTATCGTTCTGCCAGGATCCAACGCAGCAGAGACCATCAGGAGCATCCGGGGAAGCGGAGTCCGGGAACGACGGCAATTCCGCAGTCAAGACGTTCGCTGGAATCGCAGCCATCATTGCCGCTGTCGGTACCTCCATCGCCGCGATCATCAGCGCACGCTCGAGCAACAAGAAAGCCACTGAGAGCACCAAACAAGTCAAGGATATCGATCAGCAGATTCAAGAATTCAAAAGAGACCTGAATAACCAGCTCGTCACACCGGCGGTCATAAAGATCATCAAGAATCAGGGGCGTTTTCTGGACGATCAGGATCTGACGACTTTGGGGCGGATCTTCAGGGATCTCATGATGCAAGAGGAAAACCTCAAGGTCATCCGACTCCATGGCAACTTCGCGGACCAGGAAGCGTTCAGCCGGCTTGGAAAAAAGCTGAAAGGCCACTCCGAGCGACTCCAGGAAGCCGAGCAGAACCTGCTGGACTTGGACGAGATCGTCGAGCGGCTGAAGGTGACGATTGATCTTCAGGAAGAAAGGGAGAAGTGGGAGGAGGAGGTGCGGAAGAGATTCCCGCAACTCAAGCCCGAGGGAGGAAATTGATGCCTTTTGAGCTTCGCGTCTACAATCCCTCCGACTATTGGCGGACCGGCCATGTAACGGTTGAGTGGGAGCCGATCCGAAAGAAGACCGGGATCGATCCCCGAAGTCTCGTTCTCCGGGACCAGTCGGGAAACTTTTTGCCACACCAGATCGATCCGATCGATCCGGACCGGCAGGAGCTCGCCGGATTGAGCTTCACTCTGGCGACTCCCCTGCCCCCGGGTCGGGACGACTATGATGCTCACCATCCCGCGGACCGCTTGATCCTGGAGAGTGGCGATCCGTCGATGCAACGGGCGGCGGGGCCCGACGTTGTTCTGGGAAGGGAAGGGCCCGGGGGAAGGTTCGAGGGTCTCAAGCTGCTCAACGATCGCATCGCGGTCTGGATCAACCTGGTACCCGCGCCCTGGGGGAACGGACGAAACTGGTTTGCCGGCTCCGCTACGACGGTGGAGCTGGGCAAGAAGGACGAGCGTAAGGAGGTCCTGGATGCCCATACGTGGCTCTTCCACGACCCTGAGAAGAGGGCAATGCAGTTGGACCGCCTTCGGTTGTCCTGCCCCGCGTGGGACCCCACGACCTGCCAGGAGTTCACGCTCTTCGACCGTCCTTACTCGCTGGTCCACCACTGCCGAGGTCCGGTGCGCGCCACCGTCACTCTCGCCTCTGACCCCTTCGACTACCTGTTTACCGACCTCCGCTCGAAAGCACCGAGCAAGCTCGTATGCCGGCTGTTTCGCGTCCTGAGTCTTTACGCCGGAGCCGACTACGTGGTAGAAGAGCTTTACGTCAGAGGCGGTCCGGACGGTCGCGGGAGCCGCGAGGCCGTTGATCTCTCCTTCACCGCTCATTATTTCTCCTATCTGCGGATGCGGGGAGGATTGAGGATCTCCAGGTTCGAGCACATCCCGGATTGGTTCGCGGTCACCTCGGGTAAACTCGCCGTCGAGCAGAAGTTCCACGGCTATGGTTTCGCCACCGACGTGCACGCGAGCCCGGTGGCCAGCCCCAGCCCAGGCTTTCCCACGTCCGAAGGCAGCGAGAACACCTTCTCCTGGGAGTCCTTCCCGTGCCGACGCGCAAAGTGCCTGCATCTCTTCATGTTCGCTTTCCCCGGCGAATGGCCGGAGGGTCGCGACTTCTGGGAGGTGGAGCAGGAGAAGGCCCGCATTGCACAACGGGAATGCGAATCCCGCACCGGAAGAGCTTGGTACGAAGTGATTTATAAACCCCTCATCGCGAGGATTTGAGGAGCACTCATGACAGGCGGAGCACAGCAGCCGGACGACGCCAAGACTTTAGTTGAGGACGATCTCGATCTCGAGGCCTTCTTCAACCGGCATCAGGATCATATCCTTGACAAGCTCGAGGAGTGTGAAGAGACCGCCGAAAAGGCTAAGAGCAATCGGGACATGATCTTCTTCGCCGAGAGCCTGCCCATCATCGACGGGTTGATCCAGGTCGGCACCACGCGCGACGAGTATAAGAAGGCCTTGGCGCGAATTCGAGCGGACTGGGGAGAAGAAATTGAACCGGCAAACGTGATATCCGCGCTGACCTTCCTCTACGTGGCTAGGCGAGGTCAAGAGATTGCGGAGTATGGAGGAGCCAAGAAACCCCGCGACAAGACACTGTGGAACCGCATTACCGCGCGGGTAAAAAAGCTCGAGCCTGAGCCGTAGCTCTCAAAAAAACTGCCGCATCGGCTATTCGTACCGCAGCGCCGACGACGGGTCCACCCGGGCCGCCCGCCAGGCCGGGATGAGGCAGGCCAGGAGCGTAACGGCGAGGGCGAAGCCCACCACCGCCAGGACGTCGCGAGGCTCCACGCGGAAGGGCACGGAGCTGATGAAGTAGATGGCGGCCACCTCGGGATCGAAGCGGATGACCTCGAAGGTGGTGAGCACCCAGCAGATCCCCCAGCCGGCGAACACCCCGAGGAGGGTGCCGAAAGCGCCGAGGAAGCCCCCGTAAGCCAGAAAAACGAGCCGCAGCTTGCCGGGGGGCAGGCCCAGCGCTCCCAGCAGCCCGATGTCGCGCATCCGCTCGCGCACCAGCACCACCAGGGTCGAAGCCACGTTGAACGTGGAGACGAGCACGATCAGCCCCAGCACCAGGAAGAGGATGATCTGCTGGAGCTTCAAGGCGGTGAACAGCTCGCGGTTGAGCTGCCGCCAGTCGGTGACCACGAACTCCGGCTCCAGGACGCGCGTCGCGGCCTCGGCGATGCGCGACGCCTCCTCCGGCCGGGTCACCGTGAGCTCCAGCAGGTCCATGGCGGTCTCTCCTCCCATCAGCCGCTCGACCAGGGTACGCTCGACGAGCGCCCAGCTGCGGTCGAACTCGGCGAAGCCGGTCGTGAAGCTGCCGGAGACCCGCAAGCTCTGATAGCGGAACCGCGGCCGGCCATCCTGAAAACCCAGCGCAACCAGGCGCAGGACGTCCCCCGGCCGGGCGGCCAGCTTGTCGGCCAGGTCCTGGCCGAGGACGGTGGAGGGGATGCCCTGCGGCGACGGCCGGAGCTGCTCGGCGGTCGCCGTGAGCTGTCCGCCACCCGGATCGACGCCGCGCAGGATCACCTCGACCCCCTGCGGCAGCGCGGCGCTCGACAGGGAACCCTGCCCGTAGGCGACGCGGCCGATCTTCTCGACTCCCGGAATCGACAGGAGCGCCCGCCGTTTGCCGGGAGCGAGCTCGCCGGACTCGCCCCCCACCGGATAGGCGATCACCGCGGCATTGCCCCGCACCAGCTTGCCCTGGAGATCCTCGCGGTAGCCGGTCATCAGCGCCATGGCGATGACCATCGCCGTCACCCCGAGGGCCGTCGAGAGCAGGGCCGCGCGCGCCGTACCGTCGAGGAGACGGCTGCGCTGGCCGCGCAGAAAACGCCAGGCGATCGTCCAGGGGAGAGGGCCGGAAAGGAGATTTTTCTCCCCCTCTCCCGGTGAGGGGGGGAGGGAGGGGGCGGGGGGGTGAGGGCTCACTTCCGGGTCGCCGCTTCCAGGAACCGGTCGAACAGCACCGACGCGTCGTGGGGGCCGGGCGCGGCCTCCGGGTGATACTGCACGGAGTACACCGGCTTGCCGGAGACCGCGAAGCCCTCGACGGTGCCGTCGTTCAGGTTGGTCTGGGTGACGGCGCACGTGGCGGGCAGCGAGTCGGGATCCACGGCGAAGCCATGGTTCTGGCTGGTGATGGCCACCCGGCCGGTGGTCAGATCGCGCACCGGCTGATTGCCGCCGTGGTGGCCGAACTTGAGCTTGAACGTCCGACCGCCGAGGGCGAGGCCGAGGAGCTGATGCCCCAGGCAGATACCGAAGATAGGCACCTCGGCGGCCAGCAGCTCGCGGACGGCGTCGATGATCCCGGTCAGCGGCTCGGGATCGCCCGGCCCGTTCGACAGCACGACGCCGTCCACCGACAGCGCCAGCACGGCGCTCGCCGGCGTGCGGGCGGGGACCACCGTCAGCCGCGCTCCCCGCCGGGCGAGCGAGCGCAGAATGTTCGCCTTGACCCCGAAGTCAACCACGGCGAGGTGGCGGCGCTCCTCCCCCTCCGCCGGCATCTCGTAGGGATCGGCGCAGGTTACCTCGTCCACCAGCGCCCGGCCGGCCATGGCCGGAAAATCGGCCAGCTCGGCGGCCAGGCGGTCGACGTCCGACCGCTCGGTGGTGAGCACGCCGCGCAACGCCCCCTGCTCGCGCAGCCGCCGCACCAGCGCTCGCGTGTCGAGCCCCTGCAGCGCCGGCACGGCGAACCGCCGCAGGTAGGAGACCAGGCTCTCGTCGCCTTCGCGGCCCGAGGGGCGAGTCGTGAACTGCCGGGCGATGAATCCTTCCACCCAGGGATGGCCCGACTCGGCGACCTCGGGCGTGGTGCCGTAGTTGCCGATGTGCGGCTGGGTCATCACTACGATCTGGCCGCGGTAGGACGGATCGGTGAGCACCTCCTGGTAGCCGGTCATCGAGGTGTTGAACACCACCTCGCCGAAGCGGGTGCCGGGCGACACGGCCTCGCCTTCGAAAACGGTGCCGTCTTCGAGCAGGAGGATTCCAGGCTGCGGAGCGGCGGCTTTCACGGCCGGACAGGGTATCATGGGGGGATGTAGGGGCGGCCCTGCGTGGCCGCCCTGAACGAGGAGGGCGCCCACACAGGGGCGCCCCTACAGGCAGGAGGAGAACCAACCATGCGGCACCCGCGTTTCGCGCTCCTGGCCCTTCTCGGCCTGCTCGCAGCGGCGCCCCTGATCGCCGCCGGCTATACCATCTTTCTCAAGGACGGCTCGCGCCTCGTCGCCAAGGAGAAGTACAAGATCGAGAACGGCCGGGCCATCATCACCCTGCCCAACGGTACCCAGACCTTCGTAGCCGCCGCCCAGGTCGACGTGAAGCGCACGGAGGAGTACAACCGGGCCGGTTACGGCGGCGCCGTCGTGCTGCCGGGGACGCCCCAGGACGTGGGGTCCGCGCCTGCGGAGTCGCAGAAGGAAAAGACGCTGGCGGACCTGATCGCGTCCCGGGCCGCCGCCCCGCGTGACCTGCCGGGGAGCCGGCGCGAGAAGGCGGAATCCACCGCCGGAAGCCTCACCAAGACCAAGGCGGGATACCTCGACTTCGCCGCCGTGGCCCGCAGGCCCTACCCGCACTCGGAGGTCGCCCTCGAGCTGCAGCAGTTCTTCCGCGGCCAGGGAATCGAGGAGATACAGATCTATCAAGGGACCCGGGCGGACCACCCCCTGCTCGAGATCACCGCCAACTCCGAGGGCTCCGTCTTCAAGTCGATCAACACGGCGGCCAACGCGCTGCTGCACGTCCGCGACCTCTTCCCCGACCGCGTGGCGGCCTTCGACCTGATGCTGACCACGCCGGAGCGCGAACGGGCCGGCCAGTTCGTGCTGACGCCGGAGATGTCCACCGATCTGGTGTCGAAAAAACTGGACGTGACGGCCTTTTTTGTCAGAAACGTACAGTTCTAGCCGCCACCCCGGGTTCCGGCCATCCGCTCCCGTACGTCCTGCATCCGCTCCCGCTCGCCGCGCCATCGCTGTGCCTGAGCGTCGTTGCGGGCCGCGGCCGTCAGCCGGTCCAGCACCTCGATGAGCTGGTCGCAATAGTGCCGGGCGGTCTCCTCCGCCATCACCGAGAGCGCCCGCTCCATCGCGCCTTCCAGATGAACGATCGCCTTCTCCCACTCGCCGGCGGCCACGTAGTGGTAGGCCAGGGCCTCGCCGTCCCCGGCCCTCTGCAGGCGTGCGAGGACATCCGCCACCTGGGCGTGCATGGCCTGGCGCCGCAAGGGGTTCAGCTCGCCGCGCAACGCGCCGCGAATGCGCTTGTGGGCGAACTCGAAGTTCCCCCGGCGCGCTCCCCGGGCCCACAGCACGATGTCCCGCTCCCGGCGGCTGCCGGTCCAGGAATGAGCGAACTGGCGGACCAGCCACCGTTCGAGGAGCAGCTCCAGACCGACTTCGACCACGACCCCATGCTCGTCCGCCGCCTCTTGCAGGAGGTGGACCTCGAAGCTATGTCCCATGATGGCTGCCAGCGAGGCGAGGCGCCGGGTGGAGGTGGGCAGCCGCCGGATGCGGAGCCGGATCAGATCCTCCAGATCCTCGTTCGGAAGACCCAGCGCGTCCAGGCGATGCCGTAGACCCCAGCTCCCGGTATCTCCCAACACCAACGCCCCTTCGTCCCACAGCAGGTTGATGGCCTCGGCCATGGCCAGAGGAAGCCCGGCGCTCCGGTCCGCCAGGAACCCGGCCAACTCGGCTGCCTGGGCCTCCCCCACGAGGACGGCGGCGACTTCCTCCAGGGCAGGCGCTTCGAGTCGCTCGATCCGCACCCGTGTGACCCTGCCATCCCTCTCGACTTGCCGCAAGAGCCGATTCAAGGGATGGTCCCGGTCGAGACCCGAGCCCGCGGTCGCCAGGAGCCAGATCGGTCCCTCCAGGCGGGTTTCCAGAAACGCCAGCAAACTAAAGGTGTCCCGGTCCGCCAGATGGAGATCGTCGAGGAAGAGAATCAGCGGATCGCCGTCCTGGCACAGCCCGGCGAGGAAGCGGCACACCGAACCGAAGAGACGCTGGCGGGCCTCAGGACCGTCGAGCGGCCGGGGGGAGGGCAGGTCCGGGCGCAGGTCGCGGAGCTCCGGCACCAGGCGCACCACGTCCTCCAGCACCTCGTAGGGGACGGCGGCGAGGGCCTGCTCGGCGGCCTCGGTCTCCTCGACCAGGGCGCTGCGCAGCACTTCGACGAACGGCTGATAGGGCACCAGCGGGGACAGCTCGTAGCCCCGGCCCTTGAGCACCGTCGTCCGCCGCTTGGAGGTGGTGGCGTCCAGAAAGGACTTGATCAGCCGGGTCTTGCCGATCCCGTTCTCGCCGCTCACCAGGGTGAAGACCACCCGGCCCTCGGTTACCCGCAGCCAGTCCTCGTGCAGTAGCGCCCAGGTCTCTCGCCGGCCCACCAGTGGAATCAGCGGCCCGATCGGCCCGGTGTCCCGCGAGGCGGCCTCCCCTTCCACCCCCTCGGCGAGGATCGACTCGTAGAGGGCACGGGTCTCCTCCAGCGGCTCCACTCCGAGCTCGTCCTGCAGCAGGTTCAGCAGCTTCTCGTACTGGGCCAGCGCCCGGCTGCGCTGGCCGGCAAGGGCGCAGAGCCGCATCAGCTCGCGATGGGCTTCCTCGGAGAGCGGCTCGATGGACACCAGCCGGCGGGCATAGTGGACGCCGAAGCGGTACTCGCCGCGCCGCCGGTAGCTCTCGATGAGCTTGCGCAAGACCTCCACGGCAGCCTCGCGCAGGCGCACCTGCTCGCCCACCATCCATTCTTCGAATTCCGGACCGTCCTTGACAAAGAACCCCGCCAGGAGCTCCCCGCGGTAGAGCTGAACGGCAGTGGAGAGATGGTGGGGATCGATGGCCTTGCGCTCGGTGCCCAGGCTCAGGGCCGTCTCGAACTCCTCCACGTCGAGCCACAGGTCGGCCTCGGGGTCGAGCCCGATCTCGAGGTGGTTGCTGACCACCAGGGCGGAGCCACCCTCGGCGAGCTTGGAGCGCAGGTTGTACACCGCCTGGCGAAGGGCGTGGCGGGCGGACTCGGGATCGCGCTCCGGCCAGAGCAGGCCCGCCAGGTGGTCCCGGCTGAACGCCCGCCTCCGGTGGCACACCAGGTAAGACAACAGGGCGCGTACTTTCTGCGACTCGAAGCCCCCTACCTGGTGGTCTCCGGACCACACCTCGAACCCCCCGAGGAGACGGACGCGGATCTTGCTCAAGCCTCTCCCCTCCCGGTGAATCACCGTTCGTCAAAGCCGAGCTCCCCGCTTGGATTCTACGCAGCCTCAGAGACGTCAGATGGGTCCGATTCTATCCCACCCGCCTGCGAAGTTCCTGACGCTCGCCTGACGCTCGTGCTGGAAACTGACAGTCTACGAAGCAGAACCAGGGAGGGAGCCTTCAAATGGCCTGGTTGGTCCGGTGTTGGGAAGAGCCGCGAGAGGCGGCGCAGGAAGGCTCGGTCTTCCGGTGTTTCATTCGCGACCTGCGTACCGGCGAGGAGCATTATCTGAATGATCCCCGCCAAGTCGGCGAGCTGATGCTCCGGCAAGTCCGGGCCGAGCAGAGGGAGGCGCGGGCGGAAGAATTCGGGATCGAAAGCAGTCAGAACGCTTGAGCAACCACTTTCTGACGATCTCCTGACGCTCGCGATCCAGAATGGCACGATCCACCAAGTTTCGGTCCTCTCCTTGCGAGGAGAGGGAGGGATAAGAGGAGGTTTTCTCATGATTTCCTTGCGTTGGAAGCTCTACATCCTATGTGCCTTTCTGCTCACCGCCACGGCGGGGGCCCAGATCGGGCCGGGGCCGTTCGCGGCGTTCCCCACGGCCAACGCCACCGACGCCCGTTTCCTGGGCTTCGGTTGTGCCGGCATCGCCACCTTCGAGCAGGAGGTGACGATGGCGGTGGCGATCCCCGCCGACCAGGCGAGCTTCAC
Organism: Thermoanaerobaculaceae bacterium; assembly: GCA_963778565.1. Taxonomy (GTDB): domain Bacteria; phylum Acidobacteriota; class Thermoanaerobaculia; order Multivoradales; family UBA5704; genus DATARR01. The sequence goes on from CAVZUZ010000014.1 coordinate 612,444, forward strand.
CCTCAGCGTCTTCGACGGCGACACGGGCGGGGTCGACGGCCTGAACCGGGCGCACTGGGACGTCGGCACACGGCAGCTCTCCTACAGTATTTACGCCGATCCTCTCCGCTCCGGGAGCGCGGTGCCGATGAACCTCATCGGCACCTGGACCGGCAATGCTGCGAACCCCACGAGCGGTCCCCTCTGGACGGCGAGCGCCGCCAACATGCCGGACAACGATTGGTGGGGCGTCGCGATCACCACCTCTCCCGGCGCTCAGGCCGCCAGCGGCAACTTCTTCTATCTCTTGACCATCAACCTGGACGGCGCCTGCGCTCCCCTGGAGATTACGGAAGCCAACATCAAGATCGCGGCTTCCAACCCGCTGGCATTCCAGGTGCCGCGCTTCGGTCTGGTGGCGCCCCTGCGCCAGATAGCCAATGACGGCCCGATCGTATACCCGGGAACGTTTCCACCTCCCGGCAACAACTTTGTCGCCGCTCCCTCGACATATAACGGCACGTTTGATTTCTTCTTTCAGATTCCCGGCGGCGAGACCGACCTGCGACTCTACGACGGCGATTTTGACTTCGGCACGGGCAGCCTCGTGGGATTGCCCTCGGGAACCGTTTTGACGCCGTGCGTCGACGCCGACGATCCAGATACCGATCTCCTCTATACGGGTTTTCCGTTCTCCACCACCGGTGCTACCCCGGAGGCCATCAACAGCCCCGGCGCTCCAGTGGAAGATACGAACTTCGACATCTTTCGTCGGGGTGACCTGAATTCTTCCGGCCAAGAGGTGCCCGGCCGCATCGGCTGCGTCCGCTATGAGGTCACGGATCCCGATGGCACCGTCTACCCCAATAACAATCCCTCGGGAAGCTTCGAGTGGGAGCAGTTCCGGATTGCGACACCCCTGGCCGTCGATCCGAGCAACTCGGATCACGTCGCCAGCACCGACACCCTTCCGGGCGGCACCTGGCACGTGAAGTTGATCGGCCTCGATTTGTCGAACCTCAACTTCTTCTTTGCCAATGCCTGCGCCGTGCGCGACGAGGGGGGCGAGCCGCAGGCCGCCTGCCCGAATCTCTCCGTCTACCTGCTGGGCGACACCGTCTGGCTGGACGGGAATAACAACGGCGTTCAGGATACGGACGAGCCGGGAATCCCCGGCGTCATCGTCAATCTGCTAGATCCGGACAACCTGTCGGTCGTGCAGACCGTGGTCACGGGCGATCCCGGACAGCCGAACTGGGTCGCCTGCCAACTGCAGAATACCGGTCTCGACGAGCAGGGCCTCTACTGCCTCGGCGTCGATTTCCCGGGAGACTACCTGGTGCAGATCGCCGCCGAGAACTTCCAGCCGGGCGGCGCGCTCGAAGGCCTGACCTCGACCACCGGCGGTGAAAGCCAGACCGACACCCTGGTCGACGACAACGTGCTCACCTACGACTTCGGCTACCGCGGCACGGCGTCCCTCGGCGACCGGGTGTGGCTGGATACCGACGGCGACGGTGACCAGGAGACCGGCGAAGACGGGATCAACGGCGTGACGGTGGAGCTGCTCGACGACGAGTCCAACGTCATCGACACGACCACCACCAGCGGTGACGGCGACTACTCCTTCACGGAGCTGGCACCCGGCACCTACAGCGTCCGCATCGTCACCAGCACCCTGCCCGACGGTCTGGTTCAGACCTTCGACCTCGACGGCACCGGCACGCCCGACATCGCCACGGCCGACCTCGGCCCCGGCGAGAACCGAACGGACGTGGACTTCGGCTACCGCGGCACCGCCTCGGTCGGCGATCGGGTGTGGCAGGACACCGACGGCGGCGCCGACCAGGACGGCGGCGAGCCGGGGATCAACGGCGTCACCGTCCAGCTGCTCGACGGCGGCGGCAACGTGATCGCCACCCAGGTGACGAGCGGCAACGGCAACTACCTCTTCGAGAATCTCATGGACGGGAATTACTCGGTGCGGGTGGTGCCAGGCACACTGCCGCCTGGATACACCCAGACCTTCGACCTCGACGGCACCGGCACGCCGAACATCGCGAGCTTCAGTCTGGCGGCCGCGGAAGCGAAGCGCGACGTCGACTTCGGTTACCGTCCCCCGGTCGTCTGCGCGGCGGGGAACATGAAGGACACCTTCACCACCGCGAGCTTCTCGAACAACGACGGCTCTCTGAGCTGGAGCGGCGCGTGGATCGAGAGCGACGTCGCCGGGGCAGGGGTGAGCAGCGGCAACGTGACCGTGGGGACTCCGGTCAGCGGCTACTTGATCCTGCGCGACAGTCCGGACACCGGTACCCAACCGAGCGCGGCGCGCCAGGCCAACCTCTCTGGTTTCACGTCCGCGACGCTGACGGTCGATTTCCACATCCGGGGAGTCGAAGCGGACGACGCGGCGGTCATCGAGGTATCGAGCAACGGCGGCGCCTCTTACACCGTGCTGGAGACCTTGACGGGCTACACCGGCACGTACATCAGCTCGCGCACCTTCGACATCTCCGCCTTCATGGCCAGCAACACCCGGATCCGCTTCCGGATCAGCAACCTGTATGGTGGTGACGACGACTTCTTCAAGGTGGACACGGTGCGCATCGACGCCCTCTGCACGCCGCCCCAGACCTTCTCGGTCGGCGACCGCGTATGGAACGATGCCGACGGCGACGGCGTCCAGGACTCCGGCGAGGCCGGTCTCAACGGCGTCACCGTGCAACTGCTCAACAGCGGCGGCACCGTCATCGCCACTCAGGTGACCAGCGGCAACGGCAACTACACCTTCACCGGTCTGGCTGCCGGCACCTACACCGTCCGCGTCGTCGCCAGCACCCTGCCCGCGGGTTACGTGCAGACCTACGACCTCGACGGCATCGGGACCCCCCATCAGGTGTCGGGCAGCCTCACCGCCAGCCGCACCGACGTCGACTTCGGCTACCGCGCGCCCGCGTGTGCGGCGGGCAACTTCAAAGATACTTTCACCACCGCGAGCTTCTCGAACAACGAGGGCAGCCTGAGCTGGGCCGGGTCGTGGATCGAGTCTGACGTCGCCGGAACGGGTGTGAGCAGCGGCAACGTGACCGTGGGGACTCCGGTCAGCGGGTACTTGATCCTGCGCGACAGCCCCGACACCGGCACCCAGCCGAGCGCGGCAAGGCAGGCGAACCTCGCGGGCTTCGCGTCCGCGACGCTGACGGTCGATTTCCACATCCGGGGAGTCGAAACGGACGACGCGGTGGTCATCGAGGTGTCGAGCAACGGCGGCACCTCCTACACCGTGCTGGAGACGCTGACCGGCTATACCGGCACGTACATCAGCTCGCGTACCTTCAACATCTCGGCCTACAAGGCCAGCAACACCAGGATCCGCTTCCGGATCAGCAGCAACTACGGCGGCGACGACGACTTCTTCAAGGTGGACGTGGTACGGCTCGACGCCGGCTGCACGACCGAACAGACCGGTTCGATCGGCAATCGGGTGTGGAAAGATACCGACGCCGACGGCACCCAGGACTCCGGCGAGACCGGGATCAACGGCGTCAGCGTCCAGCTCCTCAACTCGAGCGGTACCGTCCTCGCCACCCAGACCACGAGCGGCGACGGCAATTACTCGTTCACCGGCCTGGCGGCCGGCACCTACAAGGTGAAGGTGGTGTCGAGCACCGTGCCTTCGGGCTACGTGCAGACCTACGACCTCGACGGTACCGGCACGGCGCACATGGCCACCGCCACCCTCACGGCCGGCCAGAACCGCACCGACGTCGACTTCGGCTACCGCCCGGCTCCCTCGTGCACGGCGGGCTCCTTCAAGGACACCTTCAGCAGCGCGAGCTTCTCGAACAACAACGGCACCCTGAGCTGGAGCGCCGCGTGGGTGGAGTCCGACTCGGCCGGAACGGGAGTGAGCAGCGGCAACGTGACCGTAGGGACGCCGTACAGCGGTTACCTGATTCTGGACGACAATCCGGATACTGGAACCCAACCAAGCGCGGCGCGCCAGGCGAACCTTTCGGGCTTCGCCTCCGCGACCCTGAAGTTCGATTTCCACACCACCGGCGGCATCGATGCCGACGACGCGGCGGTCATCGAAGTGTCGAAGGACGGTGGTTCCTCCTACACCGTACTGGAGACCCTGACCGGCCTCACCGGCGCGAACGTCGCCTCCCGTACCTTCAACATCTCGGCCTACATGGCCAGCAACACCCGGATCCGGTTCCGGATCAAGGCGAATTACGGCGCCAGCGATGAGATGTTCAAGGTGGACCAGGTGCGCATCGACGCCGCCTGCCAGTGATGAGCTCGCTGGTCGATTGACGCGGCGGTCACCAAGGGCCCCCGGTGTTCCGGGGGCCTGGTATCTTTGGTCAAACTGAGAACGAAAATGAGCGCCATCTGCGGCATCGTCAACTTCGATGGAACGCCGGTCGAGATAGGCGCTCTCGAGAGGATGGCACGTGCTGTGGCTGCCGGTGCTCCGGTGACGATCGCTCTGGCGGGCGATGGCGCCGCCGGCTTCTCCAGCAGCGGCTCCGCATGCTTATTGGCTGATGGCGGTGACGTAGGGCCGAACCTTCCTTACGCCCTGCTGGCCGTCGACGTCCGCCTCGACAACCGGCCGGACCTCCACCGCTCGCTCGCCCTCGCTGGCGCGGCAACCGGCAATGAGCGTCTCATGACTGCGGCCTACGAGCACTGGGGAGAGCAGTGGCACCGCCACCTGCGCGGCGCCTACGCTGCCGCCGTCTACGATCAGAAGGCAGGTAAGCTCCTCTTCCTGCGCGACCGCAGCGGCGAGCGCGGTCTCTATTGGTGTAAGACCTCCGGCGGTTTCATGTTCGCTTCCGAACCTGCACAGTTGGTCGCCTCCGGACGAGTCGGCAGTGAGCCGAACCGATCGCGGCTCCTCGCCTACCTCCTGGGCGCCCCCGCCGAACCCACGTGGAGTTACTTCGAGCGCGTGCATCGGGTGCCGGAAGGCTGTCAGGTGCGCTTGACCACTGAGCGGGTTGAGCTGGACCGCTATTGGGATTGGACTTCGGTGAAGGTCGGGAGCTGGGAGGGCCCCGACGCGGCGCCGGAGCTCGCACGCCTTTTGCAAGCGGCAGTTGAGCAGCGGCTGGCGCGGCAGGGGGAGACGGGTGTGCTCCTAAGCGGTGGCCTCGACTCCACGAGCGTCGCCGCGCAGGCCGCCAGCATCCTGGAAGGGCAGAGTCGGCGCTTGTGGGCCTTCACCTGGACATCACGCAGCGGCGATGGCATCGACGAGACTCGCCTCAGCCGAACCTTGATCCGGAGTCGCCCCAACGTAGTCGAGCACCCGGTGGAGGTCGACACGCTCTGGCCGCTCAGCCGTTATCCCGAAGCCTATGCCGATGCCAGCGCCCCGGAGACCAACGCCTACCCCGACCTGTTGCTGGCGACTCTCGAAGCTGCCCGACAGCAGGAGGTCACCGTTCTGATGAATGGTATCGGCGGGGATTCTGTGGCCGGTTGGCTGGCCCCGGAGCTTGCGCTGTTGCTGCACGGCAGGCTCGATGTGCTCTGGCGCCGTTGGCACTCATCCGGACTGCGCCACGCCGGCCTCCTTCGAGAGCTCCGGATTTTGGTGCCACGGCCACATTGGCCCGACTGGCTCACGCCGGACGCACGGCGACAGGCGAAGGAGGCGGGCTTCGATCGGTCCGTTTCCTGGAGCACCTTCTCGTCGCGCGACCACTTCCGCCGCTCCGCTCTCGCCAGCCCGGCGAACGCCGCCGCGCTCGAGCGCTTCGAGCGTCTCGGCCGTCGCTACTCGGTTCGTATCGAGGCGCCGTGGCATGATCCCGACCTGGGCTTGCTGGTGCTCGCCTTGCCGGACCGCGCCCTCGCCGCAGTGCCCCCGGCCAAGAGGCTCGTGCGGACGGCCATGGCGCGAAGCCTGCCCGGCGCGATCTTGCGCGCCTCCACGGACAAGGGCCGCAGCCGGTCGAGTCTCCAGGCGCGTGGACTTCTTGGAGGCGCCATCAAGACCGTCGAGCAAATCCTCTCGAGCTTGCGCCTCGAAGAATTGGGGCTAGTGACCGGTTCGCGTCTCCTTGCCACCTATCGCGAAAACGCGGCCCGTGGGGGAATCGCACCGGGGTTGTGGGAAGTCCTCACAGCCGAAGGTTGGTTGCTATCAAGCGCAAAGCTCTGATAGAATTGAGTTCTACAATGAGTGTACGCACATTGCAAAATCGCCATCTTCAGATGGAGAATGGCTCTAAAAGGAGCCCTGCTAATCGTTGTGTGCGCAAAAACTACGCTCCACCCGAGCTGGTGGTCTACGGGAACCTTGTTGATTTAACGCAAGCCGCAAACGACGGTAACCCTACCGATCCGTTTGGTATCGGCAGCATCGTTACAACTTAGCTGGTCAAGCTTTCGGGCGGAAATCTGATGCCGCCGAGCGGCTGCCTGTCAGCCAGCCCCATTGCACAGACCACGTTGGTTTCCTGGGAGGGCGACTCTGTCGCGCCGCCCGAAGCTCGCGGCCTCTGGTCCGCAGGGTTCATCGTCAACAGGCGCGAGATCCTAACGCGGCTCGGCGCGCAGGAGAAGAGCTCCGACCTCGAGCTCGCTTCAGCCCTCTACGAGAGGTTCGGGAAGGAAGCTCCGCGCCTGATCCATGGTCCCTTCGCCTGGATGCTCTGGGACGGCGCTCGACAGCGTCTGGTTGCAGTCCGCGACCGCCTGGGGATTCACGAGCTTTGTTTTCGGCAGTCGGACGGCGGGCTCCTGCTGGCTGGTGGGATCGAGCCCCTCCTCGAGACCCCTCGACCCGATGTCAATCCACGTTCCGTGCTGGCGCACCTCTCCGGGCGAGTCCCGGCGCCTGGAGAGACCTTTTATCGCGGGATCTTCGCCGTCGAACCCGGCGGCCTCCTCACCGCCACGCGCGAGCGGATCGAGACCGAGATCTACTGGCGCCCCGAGCCGCAGCCTCTCCTCCGGCTTCCGGACGAGGCCGCTTACGGGCGTGCCTTTCGCGACCTGTTGCTGGCGATCATTGCCGAGTACACGCCGGCCGGCGAAGTGGGGGTTACACTGAGCGGCGGTCTGGACTCCACCGCCATCGCGGCGGCGGTCCGCGAAGCCGCACCAGCCAGCCCCCTCACCGCCATCTCGTGGATCACACCGGAGCTCCCCGAAGCGGACGAAAGCGCAGCGGTCTCGATGGTATGCCGGCAGCTCGGCTGCCGCAGCGTCACCATCGCGGCCGATCAGTACCGATCCTTAAACGGCGAGCCCACCATTCGCTCCGAACCGGCGAGCCCGTACTTCAACTTTTATAACGGCCTGTGGGACGCGACGTTCCGTATCGCGAACGAGCGGGGGGTACGCGTCCTTTTCTCCGGGCTGAGCGGCGATCACCTCTTTGGCGGAGACGTCTTCTCTTACCCGGACCTCCTGTTGACCGGCAGATGGCGAAAACTCGCTTCGGAGATCCGGGACCAGGCACGCCACTCGGAGCTCACGGCGCTACAGATCGTCCGGTGGATGGCGCTGGCACCCATCGCGAATGCATATATCCCGGGATGGGAGCGAGACCGAACGCCGTCCACGGCCTGGATTGGCGAAGCGCTGCGGCGGGAGGCGCCCGTCGAGCTACCGCAGCTACCCAGGCGGCTGCTCCCCGGGCGCCGCGAGCGGTTCCGGCTGCTGCGAGATCCCCTGCTGCGCATGGTCGCATCGCAGGCGACCCGGCACGCTGCCCGATACAGCATCGACTTCCGCCATCCGCTGCTCGACCACCGGCTGTTCGATTTCGCCGCCGCCCTCCCGACGGCGCAGACCTTCTCCGCCGGCAAGCGGAAGGTGATCGTGCGTAGCGCGATGCGCGGACGCTTGCCGGATGCGGTCCTGGACCAACGGGGCAAGACCTATCCCGATGCCATCTTCCGGCACGGGCTAGGCGAGCGTGATCGTGAGGAAGCTCCAGGCGCTGATGACGAACATGCGCGCCGCGAAAATGGGTTTTGTCAACGAACGCCTGGTGCGTACGGCCTACAGCGACTACCTGGACGGACGCGACTGGCGCGCCCTCTTTTGGCGCGCTCTCACCCTTGAGGCCTGGCTGCGGCGGTACTTCATGTGAGTGGACGGTCTCTGCCCATGGTGGTGAAAGACCCGGCCTGGAGGACCTACAACCTCTATGGCCTCATCCTGGCGAGTGATTTTCCCTTCGCCAGCCGCTTGCTCCTGGGCACCGGCCAGCCAGATCTGATCTTCACCTGCGCCGACGCCCCTCCTCCGGTTTCGGGTGTCCTCCCCACGCCGGTCTACGCCAGCCGCTTCCAAACCGCGCACGGCGAGAGCAACTGCTCCCTCTATCGCCTCGATGACTTCGATCTCCTGCGCTTTCCCGGCGTCGCGGACTTCTTTCTCGACACCGATCGGATCAGGTGCCGTCCTGCCGATCCGGAGGATCTCGCGGCGGTCGAAATCTACCTGCTCGGCACGGTGCTTTCCTATTGGCTGGAACGCACGGGAGTTCCGTGCCTGCACGCCTCGGCGGTGGTGGCGAACGGCCGCGCCGCGGGATTTCTCTCCTACAACGGCGGCGGCAAGAGCTCGCTCGGCGCGGCGATGCTGCAAGGTGGATTTCCGCTGCTCACCGACGACGTCCTCGCGCTAGAGCCGAGCCCGGAGGGTTTCTGCGGTCGACCCGGTTATCCCCAGATGCGCCTCTGGCCTACGGAGGCAGACCATTTCTGGGGACCGGCGGCCAACCTGCCGCGGGTGCACCCGGACACTCCCAAGGTCCGCGTACCGATCGGATACGGATCGTTCGGAGGCTTCGAGGACGCGGAGCGGGCGCCGTTGGCTCGTTTCTACCTGCCGGTGCGGCGGCCGCCGGGGGATGGCGACACGGCGGTGGCCTTCGAAACGCTCTCCCCGCGCGACGCGGTCATCGAGCTCGTCCGCCACTCGTTCGTGGCGCCCCTCGTCGAGGCGGCCGGCTGGCAATCGCGGCGCCTCGACCTGTTCGCGCGCCTGGCGATCGAGGTGCCGGTCAAGCGCCTGATCTATCCGAGCGGTCTCGAGCATCTACCCCGCGTGCGGGATGCGATCCTGAACGACCTGGATACTGGCCGATGACGCCCGGAGCTCCCTCCTGCAGGCCGATACCGTCATCCGGTTGTCCCCGGAGGTTCTGTTCAAGGTTCTGGACGACGAAGCTGTGCTGCTCGATCCTCTCAGCGGCCAGTACTTCGGCTTGAACCAGGTCGGCTGCAGGATCTGGCAGCTCATCCCGGAGCTTGGCCGCCTGGGGTCGATCCGGGACCGACTGGTGGAAGAGTATGACGTCTCGGCCGACCAGGCCTGGCAGGACCTGAAAACCCTGATCGCCGAGCTGCTGGGGCGTGGTCTGGTCAGCGCGGGCTCGGAGCTTCCTCTGTCACATTGATCCCGTGATAGGATACCCATCAATCACGACGCGAACCAAAGGAGAAGGATGAGATGAGACGCTTGCTGCTGGTTTCGGCGGTGGTGGCGGCGGCCCTGCTCCCGACGGGATGGGCCCAGGCCCAGACCTCGGACGACCGCTATTCGGAAGATGGCGACGACAATGACTACAACCGGTTCGCTCTGGCAGCCGGCATCGGTCTCGTCGAGCCTTTGGACCAGGTCGAAACCTACTTCATGGCCGCGCTCCGCATCCGCGCCGGCGGCCGGGATCGCGGGGGCTCCAGAGGGCAGGGTTTCGAAGACGAGGGAATCACCGGCTATATCGAGCCGGAGGTCGGCTACTGGGAATCCAGCGGCGAGGAACGCGCCAAGGGCAGCGACCTGCTGGTGGGGATGAACCTGATCGGCGTCGTGCCGCTGGGCAACGTCGACAGCTTCTTCGGCGTGGGCGCGGGCGTCCACTTCATCGACACCGCCCTGCTCGAGAACGATCCAACGCTCGACGGGAGCGACTCCAAGTTCGGGGCCAACTCCCAGTTCGGCATCGACCTCTACATCACGGACAACCTCAGCGCCTTCGGGGCCGGCCGGTTCGACCTCGTCCAGGGCTCGGAAGACAAGGTCCAGAGCAAGGTGTACCTGGGACTGCGCGCCCGGTTCTAGGAGTCATCCCCGAAGGCGAAGGACCCGGGCGTCCTGCCTGCGCGACCTCACCCCAACCCCTCTCCTGAAGGAGAGGGGCTTGAAAATCTCCCGGCGCTTACAGCGGCTCGAGCGGCGCGAACCGCTGCGCCACCGCGGCATCCTCGCCCACCGGCCGTCCCTGCCACTCCACCCAGGCATGGGCGTCGAGCCCTTCGTCCTGGCGTTCCACTCCAATGCGCAGGTCCGCCTCGATGCCGTGCCGGCCGAGGAGCCAGCGCAGGCAGAGCGCCCGCGGCAGGCAGCGCATGCCGTAGAGATGGTGGCGCGCCGCCGCCGCCGTGGCCCAGGCGAGCTTCGCGATCACCTCCTCGCTTCCCTGCCGCTGCCGCCGCCTTGGAGCGAACAGCCGATCCACCCGCGGGAAGGGCAGCAGGCGCAACCCCCAATCGGCGAGGAGAAGCACGACCCAGGCGCGCCCGAACGCCCACAGGTCGGCGGGCTGGAGGCGACGCAGCCGGCTCATTGAACGGATTATCACCCGAGGGACGTCTTCTCGGCGCTGGCCGGCACCGCTTTCAGGACGGCACCTCGCCGGTCTCCTCCCCGCTCTCGTCGCCGATTCCCAGATAGCGCTCGACGGCCAGTCCGACGCGGCGGTGGAAGCGCTGGCGGTAGCTCGCGACCTCCCCCACCGCCTCGTCGAGGAAGATCCGCTCCACGCGGAACAGGGGGACGAACATCGTCGACAGGCCGAGGGTCTGGTCGCCCTGGCGGGCCGCCTGGGCCATCCAGTCGTCGAAGCTGGAGACGTTGAGGCCGCGCATCATCACCCCCGCCACCCCCAGCTCCTGGAGCACGCCCCAGAATTTCTCGGTCGGATTGACCAGATGGAGGATCACCAGCGAGCCGGGCCGGATCACGAGGAGCTCCTCGGGATCCTTCTCCCCCTCTCCCGGTGAGAGGGGTTGGGAGGGGACGGCAGAGGGGGTCGGGGGGTGAGGGTCCTCCGACAGCTCGAGCAGCACGCCGCCGGCGCCCTTCGGATGGACGAACTGCACCCAGCAGCCGCCGGCGCCACGGGTGGGCTCGGGACGGATCACCTGGTAGCCGCCCTCGCGCAGCCGGTCGCTGGCGCTCCGTACGTCGTCGGTCGCCAGGCACAGGTGGTGGATGCCCGGCCCGCGCCTGGCCAGGAACTTGGCGACCGGCGAGTCGTCCCTCGTCGGCTCCAGCAGCTCGATGCGGGACTCCCCGCAGGGGATCAGCGCCACCCGCACGCCATCGTAGGGCACCTCCTCGATGGCCTCGACGTGGAGGCCCATCGCCTCGTAAAGCCGCCGCGCCTCGGCGATCGAGCGCACCGCGATGCCGACGTGCTCGATGCGCTCGATCATGACATGCGCTCCTCGGTCGCTCCGGCCGGACCGTTCTCGGCGGCGGCCACGCCGGCTTCCTCCCGGGCGTCTTCGAGGACCCCGGTGAACAGCCGGTCGGCCACGCGGTAGGGATCGAGCCGCTGCTCGTAACCGCGCTCCACCTCGTGATCCACCCCGAGAACGCGGTCGGCCGCGGCCACCACCCGCTCCTTGAGGATGGTCTCCACCCGCAGGCGCAGGTGCGAGCGGCGGCGGCGCTCGATCTCGCCGCTCGCCTCCAGGTGCTCGCGGTGTCGCTCGGTCTCGGCGAGCACGCGGTCGACCCCCTCGTCGCGGGCGGCCACCGTCCTGACGATCGGCGGCAGCCACTCGCCGTGCTCGCCGATCGACAGCATCATCTCGAGGTCCCGCGCCGTGCGCTCCACTCCCTCGCGGTCGGCTTTGTTGATGACGAAGACGTCCGCGATCTCCAGGATGCCTGCCTTGATGGCCTGGATGTCATCCCCCAAGCCGGGAACGGTCACCATCACCACCGAATCGACCGTGCGCACCACATCCACCTCGTCCTGACCGACGCCCACCGTCTCCACCAGCACCCAGTCGAAGCCGGCGGCGTCCAGCAGGTCGACGGCATCGCGCGAGGCGCGGGCGAGGCCGCCCATGGCGCCGCGGGTGGCCATGGAGCGGATGAAGACGCCGGGGTCGGTGTACAGGGACTGCATGCGGATGCGATCCCCCAGGATGGCGCCGCCGGTGAAGGGGCTCGTGGGATCGACGGCGAGGATGCCCACCGTCTCCCCTCGCCGCCGGCACAGGCGCGCCAGGCGGTCCACGAGCGTGCTCTTGCCCGCTCCCGGCGGTCCGGTCACTCCCACCACCTTCGCCTTCCCGGTCTCGGAGTAGACGCGGCGGACCAGCTCGCGCTGCCCCTCGCCGCCGTCCTCGAGGATGGAGATCGCCCGCCCCAGCGCCCGCGGCTGGCGGGCGAGGAGGCGGGGAACGAGCTCGTCGAGGGCCCTCACCTCCCCAACCCTCCTCTCCCGTCCCCTCCCTTCCCACCACACCGGGAGAGGAGGGAGAACAGCAGGATGACCAAAGTCCGTCCCCCCTCTCCCGGTGAGGTGGGTCGGGAGGGGGCGGGAGAGGGGGCCAGGGGGTGAGGGTTCATTTCAGGAGCTGCCGGGCGATCACCAGGCGCTGGATCTCGCTGGTGCCCTCGCCGATGGTGCAGATCTTGGCGTCGCGGTAGTACTTCTCGGCCCGGTAATCCTTGATGAAGCCGTAGCCGCCATGGATCTGGACGCCGCGCTCGGAGCAGAAGACGGCCGCCTCGCCGGCGTAGAGCTTGGCCTCGGAAGCGAGACGCGTCACCTTCTCGCCGCGATCCATGGCCTCGGCGGCGGCGAAGGTGAGCGCCTCGGCGGCGGCGACGCGGACCGCCATCTCCGCCAGCGCGAACTGTACCGCCTGGAACTCGGCGATGGGCTTGCCGAACTGCTCCCGCTCCTTGGAGTAGGCGACGGCCGCATCGAAGGCGCCCATCGCCGTGCCGAGCCCCAAGGCGGCGATCGAGATCCGGCCGCCGTCGAGGATCTCCAGAGCCTGGATGAACCCCTCACCCTCGTCGCCCAGCAGGCGGTCGTCCGCGACGAAGCAGTCCTCCATCACCACTTCGGCGGTATCCGAGGCGCGGATGCCCAGCTTGTTCTCCTTCTTGCCGGAGCGGAAACCCTCCATGCCCTTTTCCAGGACGAAGGCGGAGATGTTGTGGTGGCGAGGCCCGTCCGGATCGGTCACGGCGAAGACCACGCAGACGTCGCCGACGCTGCCATGGGTCGTAAACGTCTTGGCGCCGTTGAGGATCCAGCCGCCGTCCACCCGCTCGGCGCGGCTGCGGGTGCCCGCGGCGTCCGACCCGGCTCCCGGCTCCGTCAGGCTCCAGGCGCCGATCTTCTCCCCGCGCGCCAGCGGCGTCACCCAGCGCCGCCGCTGCTCCTCGCTGCCGAACTTGTAGATGTGGTTGGTGCACAGGGAGTTGTGGGCCGCGACGCTGATGCCCACGGAGGGATCGATCCGCGACAGCTCGGTGATGACGATCACGTACTCGACATAGCCGAGGCCCGCGCCGCCGTACTCCTCGGGAAAAAGGACGCCGAGGAAACCGAGCTCGCCGGCCTTGGCGATCACCTCGCGAGGGAACTTCTGACTCTCGTCGGTTTCATCGACGATGGGATCGACCTCGCGGCGGGCGAACTCCCGCGCGGTCTCCTGAATGGCGCGCTGCTCCTCGGTCAGCGAAAAGTCCACGAACGTTCCCTCCTCCTTGGGCCGCTCTGCTGAGGGCTGGGGGATGGTATCAGAGCGGGGCGGGGTATCCTTCCTCCCGTGTCCGTCCGTTTCCGCCCGCCGCGCCTGGAGATCGCGTCCGAGGTTCGTTGGATGCTGGTGCGCGCCTTCGCTCCGCCCGGAACGCCGTTTTCCGCCTCCGCCGAACCGGCTGCGGCGCTGGCGATGGCGCGGCGGTTCGAGGTGTCGCCGCGAATCGCCGCGCGCCAGGGGCGCGAACGGCTTGCCGACGAGCTCGGGTCCGGCACCGCGGACGCCTTCGCGCGCGACCGGCTGACCGCCGCCGCCTCGGGAATGAGGCTCATGGCGGCGGCCCACCGGATCGCCGAACAGGCGGCGCTCCTCGAAGTGCCGATCACCCTGCTCAAGTTCGCCGCGTTGGAGGGAACGGGAGTGCTGGCGGCGGGGAGCCGCGGCGCGTGCGACGTCGACGTCCTGGTGCCGGAGGCGCGAACCGACGACCTCCAGCGGGCGCTGCTGGCGGCGGGCTACCACGGCTCGAACCTGCCCGAGTACGAGCATCAGCTTTCGGCGCTGGTCGATCCGCAGGGCGGCGCGGTGGAGGTCCACCGGCTGTTGCCGGGGGTCCGCATCGAAGAGGGTTCCTCCGCCACCTGGGAGGCGCTCGCGCGCGCGGGACTTCTCGTCCCCATTCCGGACCTCCCCGGCCGCTGCTCGGCGCCGGCGCCGGAGGTGCAGGCGGCCCACGTCCTGGTCCACGGACTGGGGCAGCACGGTTACTGGCCGTCGTCCTATTCCCTTTTCAGGATGGTGGCGGATCTGATCGATCTCGGGCCGCTCACGGACCGCTCGCTCGCCTGGGTGGCGCGGGACATCCCAGCCGGCGAGGCGGAAGCGGTCCGCCGGCTCTGCTCGCGCCTCGCGGCCGGGGAGGTCGACACCTCGGGATGGGACGCTCCGGAGGAGACGCTGCTGCGCCACCTGCTCGCCGGCCGGCTCGACCCGCAGTACGAGAGCGCGTTGCGCCTGGGCCTCTTCCGGTCCCAGCCGAGCGACCGGTCACAGGCCGGCCGTTTGGCCCGCGCCGTGCTCGGCACCGTCTTTCTCTCCAACGCGCAGATCGACGCCATCTATGGCCAACCCCGCAGCCGGCTCGGCTATCTCGGCCGGCGCCTCGCCCGGCCGTTCGATCTGCTGCTGCGGCTGGGGCGGTACGGCGTCAAATGGGTGAAGGTGCAGAGGTAGGTATACTCCTTCGCCGTGAAGCCCTCCCGCGGCAAACCCCGCCAGCCTGCCACCGCTTCCTTCAAGGGCCGCAAGGCAACCCCGCCGGCGCCGCCGCCCAAACCTCCGCTCGACCTGCGGCTGGCCTCGTTCTTCCTCTGGCTCCTGATCCTGTGGCCGCCATTGCTCTTGTCGTCTCTGGCGAAAGAGAATTTCCGCCAGCCGAAGCTGCTGGCGAGCGAGTGGCTCGCCCTGGCGTCGCTCCTCTGTCTCGCCTGGGGGCTGCGGCGGGTGGCGATGGTGCGGCTCGGCGATCTCTGGCGCCTGCCGGCCGTACGGATCGCGCTGCCGATTCTCCTGGTGGCGACGGCCGGGCTCGCCGTCGCCCGCCATCCGCTCCACACCCGCGAGGGCCTGATCGACCTGTGGATCGGCACCGCCGCCCTGGTCGGGTGGAGCGCCGGAATGCCGGGCGCTCGGCTGGAGCGCCTGCTGCGCGGCCTGCTGTGGCCGGCTGCGGCCCTCGGCATCGTCGGCATCCTGCAGTTCCACGACCTGTGGCAGCCGCTGGGGTTCTTCGGGCTCGCCTCCGGCACGCGCATGGCCGTCACCTCGTTCGCCGGCAACCCGGGGGACCTGGGCGCCTATCTGGTGCTCCCCGCCCTCGTCGCCCAGGCGGACCTCTTCCGGCGCCGCCGGCAATTCCGGCGACACCGGCAAACACCGGGCGGCGAGGCATGGAGCCGGCCGGCGGTGTGGGCGACGGTGGCGGCGCTCGCGGTCTCCATCTATGGCCTGCTGATCACTCAGACGCTCGCCGCCGTGGCCGCCCTCGCCGCCGGCAGCCTGCTGCTCTGGGGAAGCCTGCTGCCGCGCCGCCGAGCCGCGGCGTTCCTGGCCGCCGGAACGGTTGCGGCGGCGCTGCTGATCGCGGCCGTGCCGCCGCTTCGCGAGCGAGTGGTGGAAAAGGCCCGGCAAGCCGCGAGCGGCGAGCTCAACACCATGCTCACCGGCCGGCTCGACGGCTGGCGGGCGGCCACCTGGATGCTGCGCCAACACCCGTTGACGGGGGTCGGCCACGGCGCCTACCGGCCGGAGTTCGTGCCCGCCAAGCTGGCGCTCCAGGATCGGGGCGTTCCCTTCTTCGAGCAGACGCATGGCAGCGACTTCGCCAACGCTCACAACGAGCTCCTGGAGGCGGGCGCCGAGTGGGGCATCCCCGGGCTGGCGGCGCTCGCCTGGGGCCTCTGGGTGCTCTTCGGGGCTCTGCGCCGCGGCGACAGAGCTCCGGAGGAACGGGCGCTGGCCTGGGCGGGCACGGCGGCGCTCGCCGTGCTGTGCCTCGTCGACTTCCCGTTCCAGGTGGCCCTGGTGGCCTTCCCGGCCCTCCTTTTCCTGAGCTGGGTCCTGCGAACGACCGGGGAGGCGGCATGAGGGGCCGAGCTCTGGCGGCGCTCCTGGTCTTCCTCCTCGCGCTGGCGACCGCAGGCCAGACCGTCCGCTGGCGCCATCGCATGGAGGCGAGCCGGCTGTTGCGCCGGGTCGAGCTGGTCAGCGCGGCGGTCTATCGCTCCGGCCAGGCGCCGGTCAAGCTCATGGCGGACAATCTGGAGACGTTGCGCCGGGCCGCCCCCCTCAACCCGGTCGAGGTGGGCATTCCCATGGTCCGCGGCACCCAATACCTCTTCCTCCATCGTTTCGACCAGGCCGCCAGGTCCTACGAGGAGGCGCTGGCCCTGGAGCCGCAGTCCGTGGGCTACTTTGCCCTCGGGCGCGCCCAATGGCTCGCCGGGCGGCGGGACGAGGCCCGGCGCAACTTCGCCCTGGCCCGGCGCCTCGACCCGCGCCTCGCCGAGCAGATGCCGCCGGAGGTGCGGTGAGCTCCCTCGTCGCCTCGGACAGCGTCTTCGCGGCGCTCCGGCGGCTCGCTCGCGAAGGCGCCGTCGAGGTCAACGTGCGGGGAGATTGCATGGCTCCCCTCCTGGCCGACGGCGAGCGGGTGAGCGTGGCCGCCAGCCGCGCCTACTGGCCGGGCGACGTGGTGGTCTTCCGCGCCGCGGACGGCCGTCTGCTGGCCCATCGGCTTCTCGGCTACCGTCCGCACGCCGGCGGCCTCGCCCTGGTGACCCGCGGCGACGCCTGTGCCATCCACGACGCTGCCGTGCCGCTCGCCGCCGTGCTCGGCAAGGTTCGAGCGGCCCGCCCGGCGCTCCCCGTGCGCGCCCGCGCGGTCCTCCGCCTCTGCGGCCTCGCCCTGCGGCGCCTCCGCCGATGAGCTTCGGATGAGCTTCGGCGAGGGCTTCCTCCGCTTTCCCGACCTCTTCCCCGGCCGCCGCAGCGGTGAGACGTGGGGGGACCGGAGCCTCGTCCTGGAAGTGGCCGGCGGACCCTACCGCGTCGCCGGCCTCTCTGCCGCCCAGGAGGAAGCGGCCCGCCGCAGGTTCGAACGGCTGTGCCGGGGGCCGGAGACAGAGGCGGAGATCGCGATCCACCTCTTCCGGGCGCCGGCGGCGGACTTTCTCGAGCTTCGACACCCGCGGCTGGGAGTACACCCTCGACATGGAGTACTCCCCCGTCGCGGTGCTCCTCGCCGGTCTGCGGCTCATGGCCCGGATCGACTGGACACCCATCCCGGCCGGCGGGCTCTGGACCTGCCACGGCGGAGGGGAGGAGTGGGCCGCCGTCTTCGAGAACTACCTGCGGGTGCTCACCGCCTACCGCCTGCTCGAGCAGGGCGGCGCCATGCTGCATAGCGCCGGTGTCACCGACGGCGCGGCCGCCTGGCTGCTGCTCGGCCGCTCGGGAGCGGGCAAGACGACGAGCTCGCAGCTCTGCCTCGAGCGCGGCGCCACCGTGCTTTCCGACGACTTGAATGCCGTCTGCTTCGAGGGCGAGGGCCGGCCGCGGCTCGCCCGGCTGCCCTTTACGGGCGACCTCGGAGAGCGGTCGGGAGGGCAGGCGAGCCATCCTCTGGCCGCCGTCCTCCGGCTCGTCAAAGGCACGCAGGAGCAGCTTCGTGCCATCTCCCCGGCCGCCGCGCTGGCCGGCCTGGTGGCTGCCGCTCCCTTCGTCAACCGGGATCCCTGGCGGCGTGAAGCGCTACTGGAGGTCCTGGAGCGGCTGGCGCGGTCGGTACCTGCCTACGAGCTGACCTTCTCGTTGGGCAGCGGGGTCTGGGATATACTACAGACGATTCCATCGATTCCATCCCAATGAGCGAAATCACGCCATCGACCGTGCTTCGCCGGCGGTCCGACGTCCGCTATCGCCGGATCGAAGGCGAAGCGGTGGTGCTGCGCCAGTCCGCGGCCGAGGTCCTGGTGCTCAACGGGGTCGGCGCCTCGGTCCTCGACCTCGCCGACGGCGAGCGGTCGGTCCGCGACTGGATCGAGGCGCTGAGCGGGGAGTACGATGCCGACCCGGACGAGCTGGCGCGCGACGTGCTGCAGTTCACCGGCGAGCTGCGGCAAGCCGGCATCCTGGAAACGGTCGCGGAAAAAGCGCCGTGAGCCTGTCGCGGATCGTCGCCGCCACCTGGCGGGAGAACCTCCTGTTCTCCGTCCTCGTCGAGCTGACCTACCGCTGCAACCTCGACTGCTTCTTCTGCTACAACGATCTCGGCCTGCGCGGCGAGCCGCTGAGCCGCGAGGAGTACTTCCGCTTCTTCGCGGATCTCCAGGAGATGGCGGTCCTCAACCTCACGTTCTCCGGCGGCGAGCCGCTCGCCCATCCGGACTTCCTGGCCCTGGGAGCGCGGGCGCGGGAGCTCGGTTTCGTGGTGCGCGTCAAGTCCAACGG
Organism: Thermoanaerobaculaceae bacterium; assembly: GCA_963778565.1. GTDB lineage: Bacteria > Acidobacteriota > Thermoanaerobaculia > Multivoradales > UBA5704 > DATARR01. The sequence goes on from CAVZUZ010000014.1 coordinate 631,214, forward strand.
TCACGCGCTGCGCGGCGAGCTGGCCCGCCGCATCCGCGACGAGATCGATCCTTTCCTGATCGAGGTCAGCCTGCACGGCGCGACCGCCGCCACCCATGACCGCCAGACCCGGGTCCCCGGCAGCTTCGACCGGCTGCTGCGCAACCTCGCCGAGCTGAGGAACCTGGGCCTGCGGGTGAAGATCAACAGCACCCTGACCCTGTGGAACGAGGGGGAAATCGAGGCGATGTTCGCCCTGGCGGATTCCCTGGGCCTGCCGCTCCAGGTCGATCCCGAAGTGACGCCGCGGGACGACGGCGGCCGCGAGCCGCTCGCGGTGGCTCCCAGCCGGGAGGGCCTGCTCGGACTCTTCCGCCTGCAGTTCGAACGGGGCCGGGCCGCGGATCAGCCGCCCGAGGTGGCGCGGGGCGGCGACGACGGCACCATGCCCGCTCCGCTGGACAAGCACTGCGGCGCCGGCTCCTCCGGCATCGCGGTCGATCCCTTCGGCAACGTCTATCCCTGCGTGCAGTGGCGCCGGCCCGTGGGCAACCTTCACGGCCAGAGCATCCGCGAGATCTGGCGGACGTCGGCGGGCCTCGGCGAGGTGCGCGATCTCACGGTGCGGGCCAAGGAGATGGTCGACGCTCAGGGCCCGGGCCGTCATCTGCTCAACTTCTGCCCCGGCTCGGCTGCCACCCAGACGGGAAGCCCCCTGCGGGTGTACGGCGCGGCAGCTCAGCGCAAGGAGCTGCTCGAGCAGGTGATGGCCGAAGAGGCGGCGAAGCCGCTGCTGCCGATCCTGCGCTGACCTCGGCTGACCTCTCCGAGGGGCTACGAGGAGATCGGCCCCTGGGGGCACATTCCGGGATTGCTCTTGGCGGGGGACGGAGCGCAGATCGCCGCCACCGCCTCCAACAGCTCGCGCGAGAGGATGCGGGGCCTCTCATAGGCACGCCTGGACGACGATCCGGATGCACCCGGCGTGTCTGCTTTCGGTTTCGAGCTCTGCATAGCCCCTGCGATCCCCGAGAGTTGGTGCCCGGCAGCCCTCTACTCGCCGGTCGACCCACCGCCGCCCGCCGGCGCCGCGGGCGGTACCGGCAGGAGTAGCGCCGGATCGCCCAGCACGTTGAAGATGCGCGGCAGGGACGGATCGCCGCCCGCCTGCCGGAACTCCGCGATCGACCGCAGCACCCGGTCGCCCAGCCGCTGCTCGCCGCCCGGATGGTAGAAGTTTTCCGCCAGCAGCCTCGCCTCGTGGTGGAAGGAGAGACCGGAGGGACCCCATACCGCGGCGGCGCCGCCGGCCGGCTTCTTCACCAACTGCTCGCCGAGGACCGAAATGCCGGGCACGGCGAAACGGTTCACCGTGCAGGTCATGGCGGTCAGCACCGGCAGCCGCTCGCCGTTGGCAAGGCCCGCCACGTCCGAGCTCGTCAGCAGGCCGCCCGCCGACAACCGGTCGACCGAGCCGTGCCCCACGTAGTTGATGAACGAGACGCCGTCATCGATCCCTGCCAGGAGGGCCGAGCGCGCCGCGGCGAGCGGCGTCGAATCGAGATAGATGCGGTCGACGGTGAAGGGCGAGGAGACCCGCCCGGCGATGCGCTCGCTGTCCTCGGTGAAGTCGGCGCTGACATCGGCCGCGTCGGCGAGCATCAGGGCGTTGGCGGTCCAACCTTCCGTGGCGGCGCTCTCGTACGCGGCGATCTTGTCCGTGTAGGCGTCGAGCTCCGCCGAGGTGAGCACCGGAATGCGGCCTACCGCCATCTCGGGCATCCCGTCGTCGTCGACGTCGCCCAACCGGTTGTCCGAAGGGAAGAGGCCCCCCGCGCTCTGCACCATCAGCGGCGGCAAGACGTTGTCGCCGAATCCCAGCAGGTTGCGGTAATCGAGCGTCCCTTCACCTGCGAGCGCCACGTAGCGGGGCGGCCGGCTCCAGTTCTCATAGGCATAGGCGAGGAAGCTCCGGATGGCATGCGGGTTGGACTCGCCGGAGTTGAGCTCGTCCACGATCTGGTCGAGATCCACCACCATCGCCTCCATCCCCTGAGCGCGGCGGAGGTTCGCCAGCCGCTCGGCGGCATGCCTCATCGCGGCGGGCACCACCACCAGGTAATCGGCTCGGTTGCCCGGCGAGAGCAGGCCCGGCTCGCTCCAGGCGCGGACGGCGGCCGGCATCTTGAAGGCGCCCGGCGCCGCGGCCAGGTAGCGGCTCGGCGCCCACGGCACGAAGGTCAGGCGGTAGCCCGTGCGCGGCTCCTGCTCCACCCGCGCGCCCGCGATCCAGCGCGGCCGCAGCGGATCCTGAACGTCGAGCAGACGGACGTCGGGCGAGGAGAAGCCGCTGACCGTCACCTGCGGATTGCCGCCGGGGGTGAAGGCCAGGGCGTTCCCTGCGGCGCGGAAGGACCGCTGATAGGTGAGATCGAAGCTGTCCACGTAGAAGATGCTGAACGGCGCTCCGCTCCCCGTGCGGGCGGTGACCTCCACCTCGTTGCCGGTTTCGCGCAGGATCTCCGCGGCGATGGGGAAGCTCCCCTGAGCCGCCGCGAGCCCGGTCCAGCGAACCTCCCCGAGCTCGACGCCGTTGAAGCTCACCGTAGCCCGGTGCTCGTCCGTGATCCCGGTGGCCGTTGCGCCGTGCAGGGAGACGGCGAGCGAGCCGGCGGCGCTGCCCGCGATGCCGGGAGCGTCGAGGGTGAACGTGCGATGCCCGAAGGTGGGGTCGTCCCCCTGCACGTATTCCCAGAACCAGTAGTCCGACTCGGGATCCGGGGAGAGGATGGTGGCGGGAAGAGCGTCGTGCTCGGCGTGCAGCGTCTCCGGGAAAGAGCCGGCCGCCAGCGGCGCTTTCCCGGCCGCCATCTGCTGCATGAGCAGGCCTTTGCCGTCGCGCTGCAGCCGGTACACGCCGGCGTCGCTGTAGATCCCGCCGGCCGCCTCGCCGTAGAAGAAGAGGCCCTGAGCTGCCGCCGACCCCCTCGCCCGGAAGCCGTCGGCGACGGCGAGATGGGGATGGTAGGCGACGCTTTGCCCGCCGCGGCTCAGCGCGAGCCGGCCCTCGGCGATCATCTGGCCGGCCTGCTCGAAGGTGACCCCCAGCCAGGCCGCCACGTGGGTCGCCGGCAGATAGTAGAGACCGGTTTCACGCACCGAGAGGTGGACGCCGTTGGCAACCGCGCGCCCCGCCGCAACGGCCGGAATCAGCGCCTTGTTTGCGGAGAAATCTGCGGAGAAGCCCGGCTCCACCGCCCGGCGGGTCGCCGGATGGGCGTCGCGCTCGTAGGCCAGATCTCCGCGGCGGGGGTCCGGGCGATCCCAGTCCGCGGCCGCGGCGAAAGGACCGAACGTCCGGCGACCGCCCGCGGCCTCGACCTCCTCGATGCGGTAGACCTGGGGCTCGTAGGGAGAGGCGTCCTCGTCGACGAAGCGGTAGGTGCCGCCCTGCTCGGCATGCAGCAGTCCCACCAGCAGCTTGCGGTTGACCGGCAGCCACCGGCCCGATGCCGGGTCGCGGCGATAGAGGTTGAAGCCCGCCGTCCCCGTCTCCGACGCCGTCTGCCATTCGACGAGCACGCCGCCGCCCGCCACCGGCGAGGTGCGGAAGGAGGAAACCACCGCCTGGGTCAGCAGGCCCTGCGTCACGGTCAGCCCGCACAGCTGTCCGAAGAGATAGGTGGCCCGCGTCTGGGTGGTGTGGCCCGTCTCGTCCACGTACTGCGCCCGCGTACCGTTGCCCACGGCTCCGGCCGGACACCCCGTCACCGCGGTCGGGCAGCCGGTCACAGCAATCCTTTGCCCCGCCGAGGTCGGAGTCACGTTGACGCGATAGGAGAGGAACGCCGTGGCTCCCGCCGCCAGCGTGGTCGGGCTCCCGCTGCCCGGATTCCAGGTGATGTTGCCGGTGCCGCCGACCGACGGCTGGCTGACGAGGGTGCCGTGGCTCACCTGGGCGCCGCCGGCGTAGACCGCGCCGCTCCCCGGGACGTACGCCGTCACCAGGTTCGTCGGCGAGGAGTTGGAGAACCGGATCGCATGCGGCGTCGGGTTCGAGAAAAACACGGTGACGGTGTAGCAGCTCGTCTGGCCGACCAGCGGCGGGTTCGGTCCGCTCAAGCCGCAGCCGCTGAACCGCACCACCTGCTCGAGGTAGGGCTTCACAGGAGCCGCCCCGGCGTCGGTCGGCAGGTACACCCGGAAGGCATTGGTCGTGGGATTGGCGGCCGGCGTGTCGCTCGTCGCCTGGTAGTTGCTCATCCACAGGTTGGTGTAGTTGCCGCTGACGTTGCCGTAGGTGTTGATGTTCAGCTCGAGACTCCAGATGCCGTAGTCGGTCGCATCGGTATCGGAAGTCCAGCCGGCGAGGTCGGTGGCCAGGCTGCGGTCCCAGTCGTCGTCTTCGGAAAGCTCCGATTCGTCGAAATCCCGCGAGAACGCTCCCGTGCGGCTGTCGAATTCCAGCGAGCCGACGTCGCCGCTGTCGGTGTCGTAATCGAAATTGTTCTCGTAGGCGAAGCAGCCCGAAGTGACGTAGGGATAGACGGTGTAGCTGCGCTCGTTCGCGCCGGGGTCCGGATTGACCCCGTACTGGCTTTGGGAGTCGTAGTAGGCGTTGAGCTCCGTACCCGCCGCCCCCGCGGTGCCGTCGTGCGCCCGGATGCCGATGGCGTTGATGTCGTTGCCCGCGCCCATGTCGACGCGCAGCTCCCAGTGGCCGGCGTCGATGTTGGTCTCCTGGATCTGCAGATTGTCGACGAAGAAGAAGTCATTGGTCCCATAGCCGTCGTCCTCGATGAAGCGGACGCGGGTGTTGGTGGCGATGAAAGCGGTGATGTCGTAGCTTTCGGTGGCCGACGCCTGGGGGCCATCGAAGTCTTCCAGAGTCGTCCAGGCGCCGCCGCCGTTGCCGGAGACCTGGACCAGCATATTGTCGCCGGCATCGACGCCCGTGGTGCGGCGGGTGAAGCTCAGGGTCGCCGTCGTGAAACCGGCCGCGACGAGGTTGGCTTCCCGGTGGATGGTGGAGGCGGTGCCGCCGTTGTCGCCGATCCGCAGCTCGCCGCCGGTGATCAGGATCTGACCCGCCGTGGCGTTGTCGTCGTCATTGGTCTCGTCCCAGCTCCCGTTCCAGTTCACCGTGCCGTTATTGTTGGAATAGGCGGCGGTGCCGAAGTCGTCGCGAACGTTGTCGCCCGTCGAGTCGAACAGCTCGAGCCAGGCTTCGTCCGCGCCGGCGGGGGTGGTGGCGTTGCCGGTGGTGAACTGCGTGTTCCGGGTGGCTGTGGCTCCTACGGGGCTGACCAGGCTGTAGCTGACCGAGGTGTTCCAGTCGTTGCCGTCGTTGGCACGCGCGCGGTCGCGCCCTTCGTCGGCCTCGTCGTCCGCGTCCCCTTGGCCGATGTCCGCGTCGAAGATCTCGACCACCAGCCGCGACAGACCGGACGGAACCTCGATGAAATACCGATACACGCCGAGCGCGGCCGTGGTGGAAATGTAATCGCCGTTGGCCGTGCCGGAGTCAGCCCCCTGCGGCATGAAGTGCTCGAACGTCGTCAGGCTCGAGCGGGTCGAGCCGGCGTGCAAGGGTAGCGCGGGGGCGAGGAGAACCGTAGCGAGAAGCGCGGCGAGGGCCCGGCGAACGCCGGATTCCGAAACGGAGCTGCGGGTGAAGCGCCTCATCACACACCTCGAAAATTCCAGAGCACGGTTGGATAGGATAGAATAGCCTGAAACTGCCCCCTAGTCAATCATTTGCAACCGGACATGGGGGCATGAGGTTAAAGGCGAATTCAACCTTCTGCGAAGGAGTCTGCTTGCGCGGAGACTCACACTCCGCGCGAGGTGAGGACGATCTTCACCGTGCGCAGCAGAATCGACAGGTCCAGCCACGGCGTCCAGTTGGCCATGTAGGCGAGGTCGTAGCGCAGCTTGTTCTGGGGGCTGGAGTAGTAGTCGCCGTTGACCTGCGCGAGGCCGGTCAGGCCCGGAGCCAGGGAGAAGCGCTCGGCGTAGCCGGGGATCTCCGCCAGGTAGCGCTGCACGAAGCCGGGGCGTTCGGGCCGCGGGCCGACCAGGCTCATCGTCCCCTGGAGGACGTTGAAGAGCTGCGGCAGCTCGTCGAGCCGGAAGCGGCGCAGGAAGGCGCCGATCGGCGTCAGCCGCGGGTCTTCGGGCTGGGCCAGCACCTCGCCGGAATCCGCCTCGGCGTCGCGGCGCATGGTGCGGAATTTGTTGAGAGTGAACGGCTTCTGCCCGCGGCCGACGCGCGTCTGCCGGTAGAGGATGCCCCCCGGCGAGGTCGCCTTCACGGCCAGCGCGCAAACGGCCATCGGCAACGCGGCGGCCAGCAGCAGCAGCGAGCCCACCGACAGATCGAGCAGCCGCTTGAGCGGCCAGTTGATCCGCCATTCCGTCTCCCGCACCACCTCGATCAGCGGCAGGTCGCGCACCCAGCGGTAGCGCATCCGGCCGATCAGGCTCTCGAACGGATCGGGGAGCAGCAGGACGTTGGTGTGGTCCGGCCGCGTGCCCGCCAGGCTGTCGATCAGCCGCGTCTGCCACGAGTCGCCGCTGCCGACGAGGAGGATGTCCTCGATCTTGCCGGCCGCCAGCAGCGCCGGCAGGTCGGCCGTCGTGCCGAGGCAGGGCCCGAGGCCCGACTCCTCCTCCGGATCGTCCGGCGTGGTCACCCAGCCCGCGACGCGCAGGCCGTGCCAGGGCTCCCTCTCCAGGGTGCGGGCCAGCTCCCGCGCCGCCGCGCCGCCGCCGACGATGACCACCCGCCGCTCGCGCCGGATCTCCGTGCGGTCGAGGAGGATCCGCCAGCCGAGCAGCAGGGTGAAGTTGAAGGCCACGAACAGCAGCAGCACCGAGCGCGGGAACTCGCGGTTGGCCAGGAACCACCAGGCCATCAGCGCCATGGCCTGGAAAGCCGCCGCGCCGGCCAGGCGGCGGGCCAGCTCGGTCCGGCTGCGCGGCCGCGGCGCGTCGTAGAAGCCGAGGAAATAGAGGGTGGCGAACGCCAGCACCACCACCACCAGCCACTCCTGCAACAGGAAGCGCAGCCGGTCGCGCGGCAGCAGCTCCCGGGTGAAAGGGACGGGCAGGTGGATGCGCACCAGGAACGCGGCCCCCAGCGCGACGACCGCCGCGGCCCCGTCGCCCGCCAGGCGCAAGGTCCGGCGGCCGAGCGTCTCACCGCGCCAGGCGCTCATCGGCGCGCCCGGGCGCGTCTCGGCGATCGAGCCGGATTCATGGGAAGGACTTTATATGAAAGGCTCTTGACCGACCCCCGCCCTCGCCCGGCGCTTCCGCACCGGGCTAACGAAACGTGGCTCCGCTGGAGCCATCGCCCTCAGGGCGACGTTTCAGTAGCCCGGTGCGGAAGCGCCGGGCGGGGAGGCGGCCAGCCTCGCCTTGACCACCTGGAACGCCTGCGGATACTCTGCCCTCGCTCAAGGCCCGGCTCGACTGATCCACAGGCTCTGGGCGGTCCCCGGCACCCCATGAGAGTCACCGAGCACCTGGCGAATGCCAGACAGCCGCTGATCAGCTTCGAGATCATCCCGCCCCTGCGCGGCGGCGACGTCAAGGGTCTGCTCGCCCTGATCGACGACCTCGTCAAGTACAAGCCGCCGTTCATCGACATCACCAGCCACGCGGCCGAGGTCATCTACGAGGAGACGCCCGCCGGCATCCAGCGCCGGGTCAAGCGCAAGCGGCCGGGCACCCTCGGCGTCTGCGCGCTGATCCAGAACAAGTACCATATCGACGCCGTGCCCCACATCCTCTGCCACGGCTTCACCCGCGAGGAGACCGAGGACTTCCTGATCGAGCTGCGCTACCTGGGCATCGACAACGTCCTCGCCGTGCGCGGCGACGACAGCGGCTACCAGAAGCCCCTCGCAGTACGGCCGCAGCGCCAACCGCTACGCCTGCGACCTGGTCGCACCAGATTGCTTCCATGAACCACGGCCGCTACCTCGAGCAGGACCTGCTCGACGCCGAGCCGACCAACTTCTGCGTCGGCGTCGGCGGCTATCCCGAGAAGCACTTCGAGGCGCCCAACCTGCCGCTCGACGTCCGCCGGGTCAAGGAAAAGATCGACGGCCGGGGCCCACTACGTGGTGACCCAGATGTTCTTCGACAACCGGCACTACTTCCGCTTCCTCGAGCTCTGCCGCGAGCAGGGGATCGACGGTGCCGATCATTCCGGGGTTGAAGATCCTGTCCGCGGCCAAGCAGCTCAGCACGATTCCGAGCACCTTCTTCGTCGACCTCCCGCCCGAGCTTTCCGACGAGGTCCTCGCCGCCAAGCCCGAGCAAGTCGTCGACATCGGCGTCGAGTGGGCGCGCAAGCAGACCCAGGAGCTCCTCGACCGCGGCGCCCCCTCCGTCCACTTCTACGTCATGCAGAGCGCCGCCGCCATCAAGAAGCTGATGGCGAAGCTGAAGCTGTAAGCGGTCCTGATCACGACCGCAGCATGTGGTAAAGGCCGCGCAGCGAAAAGATATCGCGCGGATCGCCGGTCTCGTTCAGCACGGCCTCGGCGCAGCGCAACGCATGCCGGCTGCGCCGCGCCAGGCGAAAGACGAGGTCGGTGAGCCACGGGACCGCCAGCCACCGCTCCGCGATCTCGTAACCGCGATAGCGGATGCGCAGCGCATCGACTTCCGCCGGAAACGTGGCCAGGACACCGAGGTCGTTCGCGTCCAGCGCGCGCAGCACGACCGCCGCGGCGCGCTCGCCCGTCTCCATCGCCTTGCCGATACCTTCACCGGTCAGCGGAAACGTCGCGCCGATCGTCTCGCCGATGGCCAGGACGTTCGGCGGATACCACGCCGTGGTTCCCTTCAGTCCGCAACGGAGCGCCGCGCCCTTGACCGGCCCCATGTGCGTGACGCCCTCGGCGAAGCGGCGCAGCGGCTTGAAGCCCTGCAAGAACCGGTCGAGCGTCGCCATGAGATTCACGCGCGTGCCGCCGTGTAGCATGCCGCAGCCGACGTTGTACTCGCCGCCGCCCAGCGGAAAGAGCCAGGCATAGCCGGGGGCGAGGGTACGGTCGAAGGACAGCACGAGCTGGTCGATCCGCTCCTTGGACCGGATGTACCCGCGCATCGCGACGACGGTCGGTCTCGCCTGCTCGACCATGCCGAGCGGCACGAGCAGCCGGACGTCCGCGCCCGTCGCGACGATCACGATCCGCGCCTGCAGCGCAGTGTCGAGATGCCGGATCCGTATCGCCGCCGGCTCGCCCGCTGCGACGCTCTCGACCGTCCCCTGCGCCACCACCGCCCCCGCTTCCACCGCAGCGTGCACGAGCAGGTCGTCGAAGTCGACGCGTTTGATCACCAGTGCACGCGTCGGAATCACCACCTCGACCCCCGACGGACCGAAGAGCCGCAGAGACGCCACCTCCGCCGCACGCGATTCGACCTGGCGCAAAAGCATCGCCCGTTCGAGTGCGCGAAGGGAGTCGGGGATCAGCGCGTCCCCACAGACCTTGTCGCGCGGATACGCGGCACGCTCGATCACCGCGACGCGCCGCCCACCCCGCGCCAGATGCAGCGCCGCCATCGCCCCGGCCGGCCCCCCACCCACGATGGCCACGTCCCAGATGCGGCCGTCGAGATGGCGCGGGTCGACCTGCCAGCCTGTGGCGCCCCGTGGCTCCATTCGCGGATCTCCTCGAAACCTGGATCATAGCGTCGGAGGAGGCTGGCGCGCCCGCTTCAATCCCTTCGGAGAGTGTTGATTCCGTTTTTAGCCGCTTCAATCCCTTTGGAGAGTGTTGATTCCGTTTTTAGAGTGTTTTTTCGGCTCGTAGAGTGTTTGAACCGAAAAAACACCCTATCGGCCGTTTTTTAGAGTGTTTTTTTCAAAAAAACGGCCTGAAAACAGAAAAAACACTCTGCGACGGGAAAAAACGCCCTAAAAATCCGCCGTAGCGTCTTCGAGCAGATCGGAGTGTCTTCAAACCGACCCCAGCATCTTCGAGCGGATTGGAGCGTCTCCGAGGGCCTTGGAGCGACTTCGAGCGGATGGGAGCGTGTTTTCAAGGGACCGTCGACAGAGCTCCGGGGCCTCTACAATGCTGGGGAATCTGACAAAGTGGAGCTGAGGACGCGCGCCTCGTTCAGCAGCCCCGGATCGCCCGGCGCGCCGGCCAGCCAGAGCCTTCGGCCCTGGCTGAGCGCCTCCTCGGCTCCCGACAGGTCTCCCCGAAGCCGGCGGGCATGCCCCAGATGCGTCCAGGCGTAGCCTCGAAGGCGTGAGCGCCAGCTCTCCGTTCCCGGCGCCAGGTCGGCGATCAGGAGCGCCAGCTCCGCCAGCTCGACGGCACGGCCGGCGCTGTTGGGCGCCGCCTCGCGGCTCTTGGCGCAGAGCAGCTCGCACAACGCCCAATTGCGGAACTCCTCCAGCTCCTCCACGAGGGCCCGCCGCTGCGCAGGCGTATGGCGCTCCAGCCGCGCCCAGAGCGAGGGTGCCCGCCGGCGGTCCTCCTCGGAGGGAGACGCATCCGCCTCCTCCGGCTCGTCGTCGTCAGCGAGCTCCGCCAAGAGCAGCGCGGCAGTGGAACGGACGACTTCGAAAACCCCATCGCAGACCTCGGCCGCGATGGCCTCCGGGAAATCGACGTCACGATCCGTTGCCGCCGCTCCGGTCACCGCGGCCCGGGCGGAACGGATCACCCCGAAGAGACGCTCCATCGTCGACGCCGGCACGCCCGCGGCCGAGACGATCCGCTCGAAGGACTTCGGGGAGAGATTCGACTTGCCGCTCTCGCAGCGGGAAATGGAGCCTCGGCGGCACGCTCGCGGCCGCCGCCAGCTCGGCCTGATCCCACCCCCGGATGGCCCGCAGGAAGATGACGGCCACCCTCAAATCGGCCGGGTCATACCGTTCCGCCATGCATTTTTCTCCTCAAAGCGCATCCTGATTGCCGCCCGGGTGTACTTTTCCACCTCATTTTCGCGCAATATACTCCGCTGAGAGGCGCCCGCGCGGCCATCGAGACCGCACGAAGGGTCGCCTCCATGAGAGGAGATTCCCCATGTCTCATTCTTCCTTCCGTCGCAGAATCGCTGTGGTCGTCCTGGGCATGGTCCTCGCGGCTCCGTTGGCTATGGCGTCGCAGATCCCGAGCCGCTCCGAATCCGGCACCGCTCGTTCCGCCGATTTCTCCACGCAGGCGAGCTGGGACCTCTTGCCTCGGATCTGGAGTGTTTTATTCGGCGCGTGGAGCAAGAACGGATGCAGCATCGATCCCTTTGGCTTTTGCCTCGGCCAGCAAGCCGGCAGCAATTCCGGGTCAACCAAGAACGGATGTTCAGTAGACCCCGACGGACACTGCGTGAGGTAGCCATTCTTAGATCTGTTGGGCTGGGGTATTCGGCTCGTCCAGCCCAATGCTCACTCGTCCTGCTTATATCGAAGCTTGGGGTCGTGCTTGGCGCGATAGAGATATCCGACGAGTCGCCGTGCCATCTCCACTGTGACGGCATCGCCTTCGGCGGCACGGCAGAACAGCTTGAGCGCCGCCAGAGCTTCGGCATGAACGCCTTGCGCTTTGAAGATGGGCGCCATGTGGCGGGCAAGCATTTTGACCGCTCCAGTTCGGCCCCTCTCCAGATGAAGCACTGCCAGCTCCAAGGTCGCGACAGCAGTGTCGTAGGCAATTCCCATTGAGGCGAACTGCTCCCGGACCTGAGAGAGAATTCCGATGGCTTCCTCGTTCTTGCCAAGGCCGGCCGCGATCCGCCCCTCCAGCCAACGCAGTCGCAGCGAGTCGAGCCCGTTGGCCAACTTGATCGCCAGTGCTCGCAAATCCGGCAGCAACTCTCCTGCCTGCTCGAACCGCCCAAGATGGCACAGGTTGGCTGCCAAGTTGAACCGCTGGAGCCAGGTTCCTCTTGGTTCCTCCCCGGAGTGAAAGGGAGCCGCTTGTCGGAGCGTTGCGATCGCGCTCTCGTAGTCTCCGGTCCATTCCAGTAATCGGGCTCGCTTAATAAGGAGGTCATTCTTGAGCGCTCCCTCGGCGACCGACAAGGCATGATCCAAGAGAGCCGAAGCCTCCGAAAAACGTCTCTGCTCGATGCGAAGCGAAGCCTCGAGGCCGGGTATTCGCGCCTCTTCAAAAATGCCCGGATCACCCGGAGCGCCGGCCTGCCAGAGCTTGCCGGCCTGACCGAACGCCTCGTCGGCCCCCGGCAAATCGCCACGGACGCGGCGGGCGTTTCCCAGGTGCGCCCAGGCGTAGCCGCGGACCCGCAGGCGCCAGATCGCCTCTCCCGGCATGAGGTTGGCGATGAAGAGGGCCAACTCCGCCAGCTCGACGGCCCGGTCCGCGCTGTCGGGCGCCGCCTGGATGCTCTCGGCGCAGAGCAGCTCGCACAGGGCCCAGCTCCGGACTTCCGGCGCTTCCTCCACCAGCGCCCGCCGTTCGGCGGGCTGCGGCGCTTCAACCTCGCCCACAGCGCGGGGGCCTTTTGCCGGGCCCTCAGGGCGCGGGACTCGAGGGTCAATCGCGACAGCATCGAGCGCGTGAAGCCCTCCCAGATCCGGGCGGTCTCGGCCGCGATCTCGTCGATGCGCCGGCGGTCCGCCTCGGCGGGATCGTCCGGATAGCCCGGCGCTTTCCCCGCCTCGCGCAGCCACTGCACGAACCCGAGCGCCCGGTCCACGGCCGCCTCCGCCGGCAGCCCCATGAGGCTGACCAGCTCTTCGGCCCGTTCGCGGGAGAGCGGCCGGTGGTCGCGCTCGAGGTCGGAGATCACCGAGGACGCCGTGCCCGACGCTTCCGCCAGCTCCTTCTGATCCCACCCCAGGCCCGAGCGCAGCACGGTCAGCGCGGCATTGAGAGGCGGCAGAGTCTTTTTTGCCATCGGATCCCCGTGTCTTGTTTCAAGCACATAGAGTGTGCGCCAGGGCTATAGGATGACATGGAACGAAACCTGCGGACAGGTCCGGGGTACGGCGGTGAGGAGTGGAAAAGTCCACCCGTCTCGCATTCAGGCATCTTTTTCCCGCCATAGAGTACTACAGAGCTTCAGTCAACGCGCGACTTACCGTAGCGTCTCTCTGTCCGGGGGCTCGCTGAGGAGCCCGCATCTCTCGAGGATCGGGAGGGACGCCGACCGTGACCGAAGCCGAAGCCGCCGCGCAGGCGGAGTTGCGAAAGATCGTCGAGGATCTGGAGACCATCCGCTCCCGCCTCTCGGACCTGCACGCGAAGCTGCCGGTGCCGCCTCAGGAAACCGCGATGCTCCTGGGCGAGGAGGAGATGGACGTCGCCACCGAGGTGCGCTCCGTCGTCGAGTGCATCCTCGCCGATTGCATCGAGCCGGCCATCCGGGACCTCGCGGCCGCGGCCGCCTACCGCCCGACGGGCCAGGAGGAGGACCGATGAGCGGCATTTCGAACGGAGCGGACCGGCCTCACCCTGGCTTCCGGGAGCTGGAGCACTTCATGCGCGATGAGCTCCCGCCGGCCGAATGCAGCGCCGTGGTGCGCCACCTGCTGACGGGTTGCCCACGGTGTGTGGCCGTGACCCGGTGGTTTTGGTCCCTCGCGAAGCGATCGCGCGTGCTACGCGTCCTGTCCGAAGAAGCGTTGGCAGGAGAGAGCGGCGGTAGCGGACAGTTCCTGAGACATCCCAGGGTACGGGTGCTTTGAGAGGCGCGATGACGGAGATCCGCGAACGGCTGGAGGCCCACTGGCAGGACGTATTGGTCCTGCTGCAGGAGGTAGGGAAAACCGCGATTCAGCACACCGGTTTCAGGCTCGCAGGGGCCGTCGGCCATCTCGCCCGCGCCCAGGTGCTGCTGGCGGAAGAACTGGAGGGGCTGCCTCGGGGATCTGAGAAAGCGCCGGTGTCCGTGGAAGGCAGGCTACGGGATGAGGAGGCGACACCAGCGGAGGGAATCTATGTCGGGCCGAAAAGAACTGGCACATAAGGTTGCAACCCGGCGGCATATCGGAGATAATTACCTGCTGCTTAATTACACAAGAAGAGGAGGGCCGTTCGATGGTGAAGCAGATGGGCTGGATCAAGCTAACGGTGTTGGTAGGACTCATGCTGGCGGCTGCGGAGGGTACAGGGTTGGCGTGGTGTGGGACCTGCCAGGTCTGTGACGAAAGAAATTTACCGGGGACGACGCTGCCCAGAGACACCTGCATGGTGGCCAATGATGAGCACGGTAATCTATGTTGCTCCGAAGAATGGATCGGAATTGAAAGGCATTGCTCCGAGTCCGGTTCCGCGTGCTACGGGACCACGGTAAGTGGCGGTGGTGGATCCGCTGGCGGGGGCGGCAGTTGCTCGTACGTGAACGGCTGGTGCCCTGCCGAATGCTACAACTGCGGCGGCGGTGGTGGCGGGCCATTTAGTGTCTAGTCGGCCTCCGAGCCGCCTTCTGACATTTTGACCGAAGGGCCGGCACAGAAACTGTGTTCTTCAGCCGGCCCGTTCTTCGTCACTCTTAAAAGGAAGGTGGATCATTGAGAAAGCGTGCTTCCCTCTATGAGCGTTTGGCAATCGTTGCGGCGATCGGCTGCTCGATCTCGAGGGCTGCTGTTGGTGAGCATCTCGCGGGCGCTCCCACGGATTCCGCAGCGACCGCCAAGATACACGTCAAGCTCGTTTCGGCGTCAGGAACCCCTCTGGCCGGGGAGGGTTTTGTCGTCTTCAAGGGTTCCTCCTCCGCGACTCCTGTGGTGGTACCTACCAAGCTTCCCGCATCCGCGGCGGCTGAGCTGCCCGTCGGTTCCCAGTGGACCCTGATCGCGGATTTCCCGGACTACTTCGCGGCAACGTCCGTCCTTCAAGTGCCGCTCGAAGCGCCCGCCGAGCCTGTGGAGATCCAAGTTACTTTACGGCCGGCCGGCACGCTGACGGGAGAAGCTCCTCGTGGCCGAGAACGAGAAGCTGCCGGAGGGTTTGGAGGCCCGCTTCGAGCCCACTCGCGAGGGACCTCCCAGGAAACAGGACATCCCGGCGGGCCTCGCTGCGTGCGCCATCAGCTCCTCGGGGGACTGGCGGTGCCGGTTGCCGGCGGGGCGGCTGGATATCGCCCTGCATCCGAAAGGTTTCGTCCCTCACTACCTCTGGAATCTCGGCGTCACGGCCGGCGAGACGAGCCGGCTCGCGGCGCTTAAGCTCCAGCGGGGAGCCTCGGTGGCGGGGTGGATCACCCGCGAGCATGGCACGCCGGCGAAGAAATGCCGCGTTCGCCTCGAACCCGCGGTGGCGCCGGGCGGCCGACCGAGCGACCCCATTTTGGACTTCCTGCGGAAGGTGGCCGCCGAAGCTCCTTGCCAGAAGAAAGGATTCTTCCAGTTCTCCGCCGTGAAGTCTGGGCCGTACGCGATCGTCGTTGAAGAGAGCGACGCGCGGGCGCAGATGTCGCCCGTGGAGGTCTGGGAGGGTGCTGAAACGAGGATTACGCAGCCGATCGTGCTTCGGCGGCCCGTCGACTTTGAGGTGACGCTCTCTCCGCCGACAGATTGGCTTGGCCGCCCGTGGCGGCTGGAGGCGCGCCGGGCGAGCGAGTACCGGGCCGCGTGGGAGGAGGCTTCGTTCCGAGCGGAGGCAAGCCCGGATGGGCGCGTACGGCTCTCGAAGCAGCTTCCCGGCCGGTTCTGGATCATGGTCTATGACCAGCTTGGCAACTCGATGTTCTCCGACCGGTATGTGGACCTTGCCGACCCCGCGCAGCCGTACCCGATCACTATCGACCTGCTCTGGGTCGAAGGCACCCTTCATCTCGGCGACGAGCCCGTGGCCGGACGCCTGTTTTTCGGCGGCCGGAGCGGGGTGACGTCTGTCGAGATGCACTCCGACGCGGAAGGCCGCTTCGACGGGCCGCTCCCGAAAACGGGCGGCTGGTACGTGGACATCGAAGGCTCTGAGCCTCGCCTGAAAACCTCCGTCAGGGTTGAGGTCGAGCCCAAGGATCATCGCGCCACGGTGACGATCGACCTGCCCGACACCAGGGTCTACGGCCGGGTGATCGACCCGGCTGGAACGCCGGCGTCGAACGCCGATGTCGTACTAGGCTCGAAAATCAGCACCTTCAATGTCAAAGCCGATGGCAAGGGGGAGTTCGAGATCCGCGCCTTTCCCGAAGGCACCACCGAGCTGTCCGCGGAGCTTGGGCGTGAGTCCAGCGAAGCCTACGTGTTTGACGCCTCCGGCGAATCCCCCCATGGACCTGTAGTGCTCACCTTGCGGCGCAATCGCGCCATACGGGGGAGAGTGCTTGCGGCGACGGGACCGGTGGTCGGGGCGACCGTTAAGGTTTGGCCTGCCGCAGGTGGGGTTGTTTCGACCCTGCGCTCGGGGCTCGACGGCAGCTTCGAGCTCAAAGTGCCCGCGGACACCCAGGCCGTGCAGGCCATCGTGGGACCTCCGGGAGGGGCGCTCAAGGCGCGTGAGGTGAGCGTTGCGAACGACGCCGAGCTGATGCTTCCGGTAGAACCTCTCGGGGGCGAAGTCATCGTGGATCTCGGCAAACGAGAGGTCTTGGACACCGGAGTTCTCCTCCTCTGGCAGGATGAGATTCGAATTCCGTTCGGAACGCTCGTTGGCTGGGCTGAAGGTCACGGGGTTCGGTTTGTGCAAGGAAGCCAGGTGCGCATCCCCCAATTGGCGCCGGGCCACTATACGGTTTGCGTGGGCGCTCCTGAGGTCGCGACTCCCGGCGGGCTCGAGGCATGGAAGAACCGATCGAAGTGCGCAGCCGGCTTTCTGTCGCCAGCCTCAGTGCTCGATCTGCGCCTGCCTTGAGGGGGAGCTCGGATATTCCTTTTCCGAACTCGCCGACGCCATCATGATAAGAATCTTATTGTAAGTGAGTTGGTTAACAGAATGCCTTCCACCTTCGCTTCGTGTTTGGAAAAAGCTCGGTGCCGCCTCAGGAAACCGCGATGCTCCTCGGCGAGGAGGAGATGGACGTCGCCACCGAGGTGCGCTCCGTCGTCGAGTGCATCCTCGCCGACCGGCCATCCGGGACCTCGCGGCCGCGGCCGCCTATCGCCCGCGGGGGAAGGCGGGCCGATGAGCGGCGGTCCCAACGGAGCTGGCCGTTCTCATCCCGCCTTCCGGGAGCTGGAGCGCTTCTGCGCGGCGAGCTCTCGCCGGCTGAAGGCGGCGCCGTGGTGCGCCACCTGCTGACCGGTTGCCCACGGTGCCTCGCCGTGACGCGGCGGTTTTGGTCCCTCGCGAAGCGATCGCGCGTGCTGTGCATCCTGTCCAAGGAAGCTTTGGCGGCGGAACCGGCGGCGGCGGACAGCTCGTGAGACATCCCAAGGCGCGGGTGCTTTGAGAGGCGCGATGACGGAGATCCGCGAACGGCTGGAGGCCCACTGGCAGGACGTATTGGTCCTGCTGCAGGAGGTAGGGAAAACCGCGATTCAGCAAACCGGTTTCAGGCTCGCAGGGGCCGTCGGCCATCTCGCCCGCGCCCAGGTGCTGCTGGCGGAAGAACTGGAGGGGCTGCCTCGTGTGTCCAAGCAGGAGGCAACCTCGGCGGTGAGCGGGCCGCACGATGAGGATGCCACGCCCGCGGGCGGGATCCGCCGCGATTGAGGAGCGGCATGCGCTTTTGCCGCGCGACGATCACCAGCTATGAAACGTATAGGTGGTTTAGATAAGGAGATTCCATGAACCGGCGAAGCGGAGCCCTTCTCTTCGTGCTGCTGCTCGGTCTCTCGGCCGGCGCAGCCGCCGAACCTGTCATCTACTTTGAGGCGAAGTCGATAACGGCCTCGGGCGTGACGCCTGGCGGCAGGGTGGTCTGGTTCGGCGTGGCGCGCGAGATCGCCGAGCACACAGCCACCATCGTGCGCCGGGACCGGATCGTGAGCGACGACGACCGGGACGGCACCGTGCGCCTCGATCTCGACCGATCGGTGCCGCTCCAATCCATCTGGGTGGCGATCGACCTGGCGACGGGCGCCACGGCGGTGGCGACGCCGGAGGGTTTTCCGTTGCGCCGTTTCGAGTTGCCCGCGCAGAGCGTGCGCGGTGGCGGCGGTAAGCCCGACTGGGTGGAAGACACGCGCGGTTACGTAGAGGTGCTGCTCGCGCGTCCGGGCGTGGGAGCCTGGGGCACCGCGGTGGGCGACGGCGGCGAAACGGACGAGGACGGTGCCTACGACGGCCGGCTCATGGCCTCGCTCGCCGATCTGCGCGGTGTGGGTCCGAGCCCACCGGAGGCGCCGCAGCGGTTCAGCCCTCGCGACGTGGTGGTGGTGCTCGACCCCAACCGCATGGAGGTGTCTCTGCGCCAGCTCACGGAGGTGCCGCGATGAGCCGCCGGAGCCTCCTGCTTCCCCTGCTCCTCCTCTTCCCGGCCTCCGCCCTCTGGGCCGACGACCACCCGAACACCGATCGCGGATTTTCGGCCGAGAAGGCCTTCATGTTCGGCGAGATCGACAATATCAATACATTCAATGGCAATTTGGTATTGACGATTCCCATTGGAGGAGCCTATGCCGCGGGCGGCGGCCTCAGCTACGGCCTGACCCTGGTCTACAACTCCAACCTGTGGGACTTCCAGGAACGCGAGGACGAGATCACCCAGTTCACCTATACGCAGGGGTTGCCGCAGCGGACCGGAAATGCCGGGTTCGGGTGGCTGCTTTCCTTAGGCCGGCTGATGTTCCCCTTCACGCCGGGAAACGATACCGAACGTTACCTCTTCCAGGGTCCCGACGGCTCGGAGCACGTCTTCTATCCCACGCTCCACGCCGACGAGCCGGGCGACGGCATGTTCCAGTTCGTCAGTTACACTCGCGACGGAAGCTATCTACGAATGAAGGCGCTGACCGGTCTCGTGCGGGAGATCGAGTTTCCCAACGGCCAGATTCACCGTTTCGACGGCCTCGGGCGGCTGACCCAGATCCGCGACCGCTTCGACAACGCTCTCAACGTCGCCTACGGCGAGCTGCTCTGGACGCTGACCGATACCACCCTGGGGCGGACGCACAAAGTGTTTTTCCAGAACCTCACGCAGGACAACCAGCCGATCGAGATGGTCGAGCGCGTCGAGCTGGCGGCTTTCGGCGGCGCCACCGCGATCTACACGTTCAATTACGCCTCGGCGACGATCGCCCGCGGCTGTCCACACAACGATCCAATTCTGGACGCCAACGTGCAGGTGCAGTTCCTGACCGGCGTCACCCTGCCCGATGGCTCGGCCTATCAGATGCCGGTCTCCGACTACATCACCGAGCTCAACGGCTCCAGCCCGGTCTGCCGCTCCTCGGGAGCGATTCGAGGCCTCACGCTGCCGACGCTCGGCCGTCTGGAATTTGTCTTCCAGGACTACATCCTGCCGAACGCCTCGGGCAAGATCCATCGCAGTTGGTCTCCCGGCGTCACGACGCGGCGGACGAAGAACGCGTCCGGCGCCGTCCTCGGCACCTCGACCTTCACGTCGGTCCTGACGCCCGGCAATCAGCAGCTCACCACCACGGTCACCGATCCGCTGGGTCACGAGACGGTGCACTACTTCATGCCCTCTCCCGGCAGCCACGAGTACAGCCTGCCGTTCAATCCCCAGGTCACCGACGGCGCGGGACGATTTCTGTCGACCCAGACCTACAATGCCGCCGGCACCCTGCTGCGTACCACCTACGTGCTGTACGAGTCCGATCAGCGGACCGACGCCTGGCTGGACCTGCAGGAGCTGATGAACGTCAACCGCCGCGAGAAGTCGAGCCGCACGGTGTTTCACGACGACGGCGGCGCCAACCCCAAGCACGCCGACGTCAGCCGGTCCTCCTTCGACGGTTTGGGCCACTACCGACGGAGACGACGGGCGGCAACTTCAACGCCGGGGACGTGCGGACGGCGACGGTCGACTTCAACCCTGCCCGCGGCATCTATCAGATCGACCCCACCAGCAACACACCCCTGCCCGGCCATACGTTCACCATGTGGCCGCAGAACAGTCCCTGGGTGCTGGGGACCTTCTCCTCGCGGCGGAGCGATGAGGGAGGCACCGAATTCTCCACCTATTGCTTCGACGCCAACACCGGCTTCCTGCGGCGGTTGCGGGCGCACAAGAATTCGGGCACGGGGGAGGACGCCAAAGACGTGCTGGCGGCCTACACGCCGGACGACGACGGCAACGTGCAGACCGAGCAGTCTTTCGGCGGCGACAAGCAGAACATCACCGCCAACGGCACGACCTGCACCATGGGGCTTCCCGCGCCGGTCTACCAGATCAACCACACCTACCAGTTCGGCGTGCGGGCCAGCTCGCAGTACTCGGGCGCCAACTTCTTCTCGCTCAACCAGACGGTCGACGGCTCGACGGGCCTGACGGTGCAAAGCCGGGACGCCTCCAGCATCATTACGGACTACGAGTACGACACCCTGGGCCGGCTGACCTGGATCAAGCCGGAAGCCGGCAATTTTGACGGCTGGATGGAGTACGTCTACTCGCGGGCCCTGTCGCCGTCCGCGCTCGCCAACGTTCTGGTGCGCCGGCGGAACAACGGTAGTCAGACGGCCGCCGTCCAGGCGCAGAGCCAGATCTTCTTCGATGCCCTGGGCCGCGTCTGGCAGGAAAAGCAGCTCCTCCCGAGCGGCTCCTTCAACGTCCGCGAGACGCTCTACGACGCGGCCGGCCACAAGGCTTCGGTCTCGGAGCTGCAGACCGGCACGCCGACGAAGAAGATGCAGTTCCTGAATTACGATCCCTTCGGCCGGGCGAAGACCATCCGGCCGGCGGACGGCGCCAGCCACGACGTGACCTTCAACTTCTTCGGCACTCGGGTCGTCGAACGCACGGTCAAGATCGGCACCACCACCGGCGCGCCGGAAAGCTCCGCCACCACCACCGAGACCTATGACCGGCAGGGGCGGCTGTGGAAGGTCGCCGAGCCCTCGGGAGAGGGCGGCGCCCAGGTCACGACGACCTACAGCTACGACGTAGGCAACCGCCTGAAGCACGTCCAGACGCAGGCCGCCGTCAGCGGCAACCCGGTGACCCAGAACCGCTTCTTCACCTACGACAACCGCGGCTTCCTCCTCTCCGAAATCCACCCCGAGAAGGGAACCTTCGGCAACGGCAACGTCACCTACACGGATTACGATGCTCGCGGCCACGTCGGTAAGAAGACCGACGGGCCGAACAATCTCACTTTCGCCTACGATTCGGCCGAAAGGCTGACTGAAGTCAAGGAGACCGGAGGCCGAGTCCTGAAGACCTTCGACTATTCCGGTGTAAACGGCAACTACACCGATCCCATCACCGGCATCCCCTGTTTCAACTACCGCCTGGGCAAGCTCAACCAACAGTCGCGGTACAACTACGTAACCCTGAATGAAAGCGAGGGTGAGATCACGGTGGAGCTGCGGGAGGCGATGGCGTACTGCGGGCGCGGCGGCCGGCTCTCCCGGCGCTCGCTGGAGAGCTGGGTCAACGGAGAGCTGTTCGAGGCCTTCTTCCTACCCAACGTCACCTACAACACCCTGGGAAACATCACTTCGCTTTCCTATCCGCAGTGCACTCATTCAGCTTGCCAACCCACAGCCTCTTCGCCGCGCACCGTGACCTCCTCCTACACCAACGGCTTCCTGACCTCGGTGGGGATTCCCTCGAACGCCGGTTACTACGCCAGCTCGATCGCGTATCATCCCAACCTGATGGTCCATCAGGTCGTGCACAACAACAACCCGGCGGACGCCACCAAGCGCCTGACGGACACCTACGCCAACGACCCCAACGCCATGCGGCGGCCGGCCTCGATCACCGTCACCACCCCGACGAGCACGGTGCGCTGGTCTTCGGGGGCGTATAGTTATGACGGCGCGGGCAACGTCAAGGAGATCGGCGCCTCGGACTTCACGTACGACCTGGTGAGCCGCTTGAAGACGGCGGACGTGAAGACGGCGAGCGAGAACCTGATCTTCGCGGACGGATTCGAGACGGGAGATATGAGCTGCTGGGACACCGGCACGTGCCCCCAGAGCGATCTGATGCGCTCTCAGACCTACGCCTTCGACGCCTTCGGCAACATCCAGGCCATCGGCGGCGACAGCGCCCGCAACACGCCGACCACGGCTTCGACCAACCGCCTGAGCTCAGGCATCTACGACAGCGCGGGCAACCTGACGGGTTGGACGGATCTGAATGGGAGCACCTATGAGTACGATCCGTTCAACCTGATGTGGAAGTACCAAACGGACTCGGGCGAGTGGATCTACCTCTACACGGCCGATAACGAGCGGGCGTGGTCGTACAAGACCGACAACACCTCGCGCTGGACGCTGCGCGGCCTGGGCGCCGAGGTGCTGCGGGAGTACACCACGGACGGCGGCTGGGCGGTCGCCTCCGACTACATCTACCGCGACGGCGCGCTGCTCGCCGCCGAGACGCCGCAAGGCATCCGCCACTTCCACCTCGACCACCTAGGCACGCCGCGTCTGATCTCCGACAGCCAGGGTCAGCAGGCGGCCTATCACGTCTACTACCCCTTCGGCGAAGAGGCGACCGCCTTCAACCAGGACACGATTCGCGCCAAGTTCACCGGGCACGAGCGGGATCTGGGGGATCTGGCGGGGGCGGGGGATGACCTGGATTACATGCATGCGCGGATGTGCTCGCCGCTTACCGGAAGATTTCTCTCGACTGATCCCGCCGACTCGGCGAAACGGTCGCAACCACAGTCCTGGAACAAATATGCCTATGCCCTCAACAACCCTCTTCGGTATGTTGACCCAGACGGTAGGGAGGAGCGAGGAGGATTGTTGGCGGGTGTTGTGGTTAATAACTCTAGCGAGGTAATCTGGATTGCAGCGGATGTGGGCAAAGAGACCTTTGTGATCCCGCTAAATCCAGGTGAAAGTTCCGCTACTTACTTTCAGGACGCCGATGCGATCGTAATCGATTCGGGTGTAGCAACCTCACAAGGCGCATTGCTCGCGCCTTCGATCGAAGGGGAGAGCAGTGGCGTCTTTAAGGTTGGCGCCTCCACGGTCTCGGTCGAGAACTCTGGGCCAATGGATCTCGATCTCGAGCGGAGTCTTGGGTACCTCGGCTCTTATCTTGCTGGAAGATCTGGTTTTCTCGACGTAAAGGCGGCACAGAACGAGAACAAGGGCTGGGTTATCCCGAACGATAGGCAGGCCGCCGAGAAGAAAAAAGAGGAGCTACGCAAGATTATAGAAGAGCGCGAGAAGAAGAGGAAAGAGGAGGAGGAGAAGAAACAGCGACCGAAGCCCGAGGGACCTGATCCTGGCTAGGTCCGAGAGGAGTTCAAACCATGAGCAAGCGTGGCAAGGTGACTCTGTGTGTTTTTCTTGTCCTGCTTGGGCTCCTTTGGTTTGGGGCCGCAAACCCCTTTAATTTCTTTGTTCGTCGATCGGTGCACTTTTCCATGAAGGTGTTCCAAGGAATCCAGCCAGGGATGCGCATCGAAGATGCGATTTCCCTTCTCGGTGAGCCAGTCATTGTGCAAAAGAGCGCGGGCCTGGTCTGCGCGGATTGTGCCGCCTACGTTTTTCTGGGTGACCCGCCGCCGTGGCTTCTTTGCTATCAAGAGGCATGGTTATTGGTGGACAACCGTGGCAAAGTAGTAACTGTCACCGTCAATAGTGAGCCATAGATAGGCGTTCTCGTAGTGTGCCGCTATGCAGAGGATCACGACAGGCTTTACTGGGATGAGGCTTCGTGAAGCGCTGTCTCGATGTGAGTGACTTCTCCTGGAGTGGAGCGCTGTCCCATGGGCTACGACCTGCACATCACAAAGGCTGGGCACTGGATCGATTCAAGCGCCAATCCAATTTCGCGCGAGGCGTGGGATAGTCTTGTGGAGGCTGATTCCGAGCTAGTTACATCAGCAGATTCCTACTATGATCGAAGAACTGAAGGAGGGGATTCGGAACGTATCTATGCGACTCTCTGGGCCGCACTCTCGGATGAGGTTGCCTTTTGGTTTCAAGATGGCGAGGTGACAGCAAAAAACCCTGATGATTCCACGATTCTTAAGATGATCGATATCGCGGAAAGTCTCGATGCGCGGGTGCTCGGAGACGACGGTGAGGTCTACCATCGGAAGCCCTCTTGGACTGGCTGGGAGGCTAGCTCGGACTAACGTAAGAAGCATGGGAGTCTGGCGAGCGTACCCGGCTACACCGGGACAGCCGGTGGTGTGAGCCAGATCACCTATCATTCGAACGGCATGGTGAACCAAGTGCCGCACGCCAACGGAGTCCTTTTCACTCAGCAGAACGACCTGCAGGGGATGATGCGGCCGGCGAGCCTGACCGCCGTGCGCGGCGCCGCCACACTCTGGTCCGATGGCGCCTATGTCCGCGCCCGTCGCGACGATCACGATCCGCGCCTGCAGCGGAGTGTCGAGATGCCGGATCCGTATCGCTGCCGGCTCGCCCGCTTCGAGGCTCTCGACCGTCCCCTGCGCCACCACCGCACCCCGCCTTCACCGCCACGCGCGCAAGCATTTCGTCGAAGTCGACGCGTTTGATCACCAGTGCGCGCGTCGGAATTGTCACCGCCTCGACCCCCGATGGACTGAAAAGCCGTAGGGATGTCATCTCCGCGGCACGCGATTCGACTTCGCGCAAGAGCATCGTCCGTTCGAGGGCACGAAGAGAGTCGGGGATCAAGGGGTCTCCACAATCTTCTCCCGCGGATACGCCGCGCGCTCGATCACCACGACGCGCCGCCCACCTCGCGCCAGATGCAGCGCCGCCATGGCACCCGCCGGGCCGCCGCCCACGATGGCCACGTCCCAGACGCGGCCCTGGAGATGGCGCGAGTCGACCCTGCCAGCCGGTGGCGTCCTGTAGCTCCATGCGTGGATCTCCCTCGCAACCAGGATCATAGATCATGGCGTCAGCGGACGCGACCTTGGCGGGGCATCCAATGGCGTCCTGTTACCTCGACACCGGAGGCCCCACGAAAAGATACTCCTCCGATAACTATAAATTATCATGCAGGTCGCTCGGCCGATACTGAAACTTATGCGGCTCGATTCTTCCTTGCTTATTGCTCTCTCCCTTTTCATTCCACTATTTGCGAGGACAAAAAATCTGGGCCTGAGCCTGGGAAAAGCGATTCCATTGTTGTTTATCGGCATCTGCACGTTTATTGCCAATGACATGGACGACGTTGAAAAAGATCGATTAAACCACCCGGAACGACCGCTGCCCAGCGGTCTTATCAAGCCCTCACTCGCCGCCGCGTTATATTTTGCTTGTCTGGCGTTAGCCCTGTTTACGACGAGGTCTTACGTGGAAGCCACCACGGCCTTCTGGTATTACGCATTCTTTACGCTTTCAATCAGCTATGGATATATCGTGGAGTGTTTCCCGAGCTTTAAGTCCACCTATGTTGCAACCGCTGTTTCGGTTCCAGTTCTGATCGTGGCGACTTCCTACCCGGGCGAGAGAAGACTATATTTCGTTGCAGGATCCGTCTTTCTCTTTGTCTTGGGCAGAGAACTATGCATGGATCTTGTGGACAGAGTCGGAGACAGGGCGTCATTCATGCACAGAATTAGACCGCGGCCGCTTGCTATTGCCGCGTTCTCCTTGCAAGCGGTAGGATTGCTATTGCTGGCTATCCAAGCCGAACAACTATTGGATATTCTATATTTACTGCTAATGACGTCTCTGCTCGTTTTTGCGTGCCTCTATTGGTTCAAACAAGCCCGATATAAAAAGGCGATAAATTTAATGAAGGCTCAGTTATTTGTTGGATTGTACTTCCTTCTATAACGATGCAAATTCACTTCCTCAAAAGAGGTTCTAGGAGCATTATCAGGATGGTAATCCCGATTGGCAGGTCGCTTAAAGTGAGCTGCAAGCTATAACGCAACTCCTCTCGAGACATCCTATCGAACTCAATCATGTAAGATCTTTTCTCAAACGAGCTCAATTGTTCATTCTGGAGCGTGCCCTGCAGCTTCTTCACCTCAATATCAATGGACTGGTCATAAAGTTTCCGAAGAACGAATCTGGGGTAGAAATTGAAGATCAGCAATACGGGTGTCGCAATAAGCGCCGGAAGAATCAAAACAGCGCTGATGCTCTTGCCCAGCACGCTTTGAAACAAGAATGGGCCTTCATAGTAGCCGAGGATGTGAAGATAGACGCAGATGATTGTCAGGGCCGATGCAATGTTCACATAGGCATTGATCTCATCAAGCTCACGCGCCTTGAACAAATTGCGAGTGACTTTAATATCCAATAGCGAATGAAGCATCATTCCTGCGTAATAAAGCTTACGGCCAACATAAACTCCGAATGCATATTGGGCACAAGCAGGAATCATCATTAACGCTTCCGCTAAACCCCGCAGCGGAAATTGGCAGTAGGAAAAAACGACAAAGCCCACTATGACGAATTCAGCCGCAAACATCATCGACCTCCTTCGGCTGATAAAGATTCGCTTGTATTTCATGTAATCGGTTTTTGATAATTCGGCGTCAGTGAAAGCTGCTTCGATAGTCTGCGGGATAACCTCCTGTGTATGAAAAACGGCCATTGTTGTTCCAAGTATCAGCCCCATGGAGATAAGAGTCTTAAACGAGATGGTATAGGCCGCCAGAAACAGTTGAGCCTCTGATTTGCCCTCCAAGAAATAGAGAAGGGCCGAGCTCAGCAGGCAGTAGGCGAGGCTTATTGCCAGCCCAATAAAGGCTGCATTCGTGAACCGGAATGGCGATATTCGCTGCATGATAATTTATAGTTATCCTTCTTGATAGACAAGCCAAGCATCAGAATCCAAAAGGAGTCTATCCAAATCAATAAGAAAAATGCGGGCGCTACGGGAGCCCGAACCTGAGACGTCCTCTTGGATGCTTACGCATAAGCAATTGACGTTGTGCGACATGATCCACATGGGTGTAGATTTGGGTAGTGGAAATTGAGCTGTGCCCAAGTAAGATTTGGATGTGCCTGATATCCACCCCTTCCTCAAGGAGCAGGGTCGCCACCGAGTGCCGAAGCATGTGCGGCGTAAGTCGCCCCTCCACTCCAGCCCCAGCCGCGTATCGCTTCAAAACTGCCCGGACAGACTGCTCCGACAGCCTACCTCCCAGTCGGTTATGGAAAAAAAAGCCGTTCCTCCCCACCTTCTCAACCCAGAGAACCCGGTAGTCACGGATAGAGGTCAGCGCCTCCTCATCGCAGAGCTGCAAGATTCTCTCTCTTCCTCCTTTGCCTAAAATTTTAACCCATCCGCGGCGTAAATCAACGTCCTCATCCGCTAGATTGCAAATCTCCGCCACCCTCGCACCAGTAGAGAAGAGGGTCTCAAGGACAGCAATGTCCCTAACCAAGGCCTTGTAGGCATAGGAATCCGGGTCCGAGTGCTCGTGCTTGAGGCCGTAGAGGTGCTTGAAGAGGCGCTTGAGGTCGGCCAGGGGGATGGTGCGCGGGAGACGGCGGGTCTCCTTGATCCTCACGTCCATCTTGCGGAACGGGTTGACGAGGATAAGGTCCTCGCGCTCGAGGAAGTGGAAGAGGGCCTTCAGGGTCGCCACCTTGCGCTTGATGCTCTTCTCCTTCAGGGGACCGAAGAGGCTCTTGATGTAGGCACGGAGTGCCACCTTGTCCACCGCCTCCAGGGTGGTGATCTCCAGTTGAGCGGCGAGGTGCTCCGTGAACTGTCGGAGGTCGATCGAGTAGGCTTTGAGGGTCTTGGGGCTGAGGTTCTTGTCATAACGGCAGTGGAAAAGGAACTGCGAAACGGCTTCCTGTAGCTCCATTCTTGGATCGCCCTCCGTAATCTCGAAACCTAGGATCATAACGTCGGTGGAAGCGACAGGGAGGGCGGGAAGACGCAGTCGCGTTCTTTGCGGCCGGAACGGAGAAGCTTGCGTTGGTAACGCCACTTCCATTGCGACAACTTGCCATCTTTGGTAGATTGGAGAGGTGAAATTCGAGGAGCTGCTCACCGTCGTCGGCGATGAGCCTCTCTTCGAAACGGGCCTCCTGTTGGCGGGAGAGGTCGATCCGAATGATGTCCGCCGGCAACTCTCCCGCTGGGTGCGAGGGGGGCGCCTCCACCAACTCCGGCGCGGCCTCTATGCGCTGGCTCCGCCGTTCCAGAAGACCCGCCCGCATCCTTTCCTGGTGGCGAACCGGCTCGTTCCCGGCTCCTATGTGAGCCTGCAGTCGGCTCTGTCTCACTACGCTCTCATTCCGGAGTCTGTCCCGGTCACTACGAGTGTGACGGTCGGGCGGCCCGGACGATGGGACACGCCGCTGGGGACTTTCGACTACCGGCACGTCCGGAGCGAGCTCCTCGCCGGCTTTCGCAGGACGCCTCTTGCCGGCCAGCAGGAAGCGCTCCTGGCAACGCCCGAGAAAGCCGTGCTGGACCTCGTCTATCTGGAGCCGGACGGCGACTCTCCCGCGTATCTCGCGGAGCTTCGCCTGCAGAACCTGGACGGCGTCGACGCGAACGAGCTCCGGCGCCTTGCCGCGGCTTCGGGTAAGCCCAAGCTGCATCGCGCCGCCGAGAGCATCCTCCATCTGGCCGAGGTCGAGGCCCGCGAGTATCAGCCGTTGTTATGAAGGAAGAGCTCCGAGAACGCGGCCCTTTTCGCGGGACCTGCAAGATGAGAGGCAGTTTTTCCGTCTTTATAGGGGTATGGGAACCCGCAACCCAGGACCCCGACCCCGAGGCCGCGGCTCCGAGCACGACCGTGGCTACAAGCTCCTCTTCTCCGATCCCACCCTGCTGGAGGAGCTGCTCCGCGGCTTCCTGCCAGGGGATTGGACCGCCCGGCTCGACTTCACCACGCTCGAAAGAGTCGCCAATAGCTTCGTTTCCGCCGACCTGCACGAGCGCCATAGCGACCTCATCTGGCGCCTCCGGTTGCGCGGTGACGGAGAGGGCTGGGTCTACCTCTATCTGCTGCTGGAGTTCCAATCCACCTCGGACCGGTTCATGGCCGTGCGGCTGCTGACCTACATCGGCTTGCTGCTGGAGGAGATCATCCGCAAGGAGAAGCTGAAACCGGGAGACCGTCTCCCCGCCGTGCTGCCGCTGGTTCTCTACAACGGTGAGCGCGCCGCTGGCGCGCTCCCCTTCGGCTGGAGAGCCTCTTTGTTCCCGTCCCGAGCCCACTGAGACGGCACCTGCCCCGCCTCACCTACCATCTCCTCGACGAGCGCCGCCTGGACCTGAACCGTCCCGAGCTGCGGCGGAATCGGACGGCGGCTCTGTTCCGCTTCGAAACCAACGAGGCCCCGGAGGCTCTGCCCGGCCTGTCCCGCGCGCTCGAAGACCTTCTTCCTCCCGGAGACTCGGAGCTGCGGCGAACCGTCCAGGCCTGGATCGCTTCGGTGGTTCAGAGGACGTTTCCAGGCCGTATAATTCTTGAAGGAGTGAACCTCCAGGAGGCTCCCATGCTGGAAGAGACCCTCATCAAGTGGAGAGACCAAAGCGTCCGGGAATCCCGGCGGACTGTGCTCTTGAAACAGTTGACTCTGCGCTTTGGACGTCTGCCTGAGGAGGTCCGGCGCGAGGTGGAGCAGATCATCTCGGACAAGAAGCTGGAGAGACTCGAACGGAAGATCTTGTCGGCGAAGTCCCTGCGGGAGATGGGGCTCGGCTAGAGCCAGGTCTGCTGATCCACCCACAATCAAGAGGCCCTCTTCTGTAGGGGCGCCCCTGTGTGGGCGCCCTGTAGGGGCGGCCACGGAAGGCCGCCCCTACAGGAGTAATCCCGAGCCGTGGCCTATCGGGGCGGCCGGTTCCGGTTCCGGCGGCTCTGCTGACGCTGGGCCGCCCGTTCCTGCCGCTGCTGCCGCGGCGCCTGATGGACGCGAACGCGGTCGGTCTGCCGCGACGGAGCAGACCGCAGGCTCTGCTCAGGGCGGGAGTGCCTCATCCGGGGAGCCGACGGCCGAGCGCGCTCGACGTGCCGCACCCGGGGCTCCGCCCTGAAGCGCTGGACGCGGCGCTCCGTTCGCAGGCTCTGCGTCCGGACCTCGGGGGACCGGTCGCGCTGCCGCGACAGGACCCGGGTCCGCGGCGGCCGGACCTCACGCGACCGCTTCACCTCGCGCGAGGGCGGGCTGATTCGCCGGACCTCACGCGAAGGGGCCTGGCGCCTCACCTCCCGCGCCGGCGGTGTGGCACGCCGAACCTCCCGCGACCGCTGGCGTGTGACCTCACGGGACGGCGGCTTGGCGCTACGGATGACTCTCGACCGCTCGCGGGTCACTTCCCGCGTGCGGATCTGATCCCGCCGCCGGTCGTTCCGATCGTTCCGCAGCCGGACCTCTTTCCGGGCTTCGGTCCGCCGGTCCTGTTTCAACCGGGTCTCCCTCCGCCGATCCTCGGAACGGAATTCCGCACGACCCGGTCTCGCAGGAGCTGGCACCGCGCGGTCGAATCGGCGATCGAACCGGCGGCCGCGGTTGGCCCTGAATTCGGACAGGGTCACCGCCGAGCGCCGGGCGGCCGGACGGAGGTTCGGCGGGTCGATCCGGGCACGTCTCACCTGCGGCCGGAAGAAGGCGGCCCGGCCCCCCTCGAACCGCGCTCCGCGATGCCGGAACGACCGGCCGAGGTCGGCCACCTGGAAGCGCTGCACCCGCCCGCGGCCGAACCGCTGGAATCGCGACACCGGCACGCCCTCGCAATGGACGCGGCCACGGGCAAACCGGTAGGCGGTGACGTTGCGGCTGCGGCGGAAGATCGGCAGCACCTGCGGCGCCGGCACGACGTACGTCACGAGGCTCGGCGCCAGGAAGTGGCGGTCCGGTACGAAGACGTAGTCCGCGGCGCCGATCGCCAACGACAGGCGAGCGCCGTTGAAGCCGCTGACCAGATGGACCGAGGGCGGCAAGGGAGCCCAGCCGACATAGTCGGGTTCTTCCTGCCAGGAGACCCAGGACGGCGCCCAGTCGTACCCGGGAACCCAGGTCCAGCCGATCTCGGAATCGTCGTACCAACGGCCGTAATGGTAGGTCGCCCAACCGAAGGGCTCGTCGGAGATCCAGGCCCAGCCCTGGTCGGTCCACACCCAGTGCCCGTCCGTGTAGGGGCGCCAGGACGCCGCCACGTCCGGCGTCCAGACCCAGCCGTAGGACGGGCGCTGGATCCAGGTGCCGTAGGGGGCCAGATCGTCATAGAAGAAGCCGAGGTCCACCGCGTCCGAATGGACGGAGACCCCGACCGAGGTCCGAACCGATGCGAAACTCGCTCCGCCGGCCAAGCCGAGGAGGAGCAGGACGAAGAGTGCGATACGTGTGGTTTTCATACATCACCTCGCTGTTTTCCCTCGCTGTTGGTTCCAGGGGTGCCGCGGAGAGGAGCTCGGACGCTCAGCTCCGTGTCCCCTGGGTTACTTGGGCAAGTTCTGTGCCGGCCCGCCTGCCGTCGAGACTCCCTCTGGGCTCACGGCCGCGCTGAGCCAATCTGTCTCCTGCAGAGGACGCTCCCGTCGGCGGTGGAATCAAGGACAGCAAGGACAACAAGGACGTTCAAGGACACCGAGCGAACGATAGTGGTTCAGTTTGCTCGTGGACTACCCCGGTCCTGCCCTCCGAAGCCTCACCCCCCGGCCCCTCTCCGTAACCGGAGAGGGGGAGAACAGCAAGAAAGACAGATGTGTTCCTCCCCAAGACCAGATGCGAGGAAGGAATTCCGATCAAGCGGCCGGGGGAGAACAGCAAGAAAGACAGATGTGTTCCTCCCCCTCTCCTGTCAGGGAGAGGGGGCCGGGGGGTGAGGTTTCGGAGGGCAGGACCGTACGCAGTCCGCAGGCAAACTGAACCACTACCTCTGTCCTTGTTCCGAGGCCGAATCTCTTGGGGGAAGATCCCTGATACCATTTCCGTATGCAGTCTTCATCTGCCGGCCGCCGCTGGGCCGGAGTCATGGTCTGCGCGGTTCTCGCCGTGATGGGCTTGGCGTTGGCCCTGACGGTGGTCCTGGAGTTCCGGGCTCTGCAGGAGGCGCGGCGCGAGGCGTTCGGCTGGCTGGCGGAAGCCGGCGTCACCCTGGGTGCCGCGGCGCTGGGCCGCGAGCCCGATCCGGAGCGCGTGCGCCTGCGGGCGGCCCGCGCGATGCTGGCGGCGGAGCTCGATCCTGCCCGGCACAAGGGGATCCCCGCCGAGCGGGCGGCGCGAGAGAGCGCCGAGCGGATGGCCGCCGCGGCGCAGGCCGGCCGCGAGATCCTGGCCCGGCGTCCCGCCTCGTGGGAGGCGGCCCTGGTGCAGGGCGCGGCCACCTACATCGGCTGGTCGCAGGCGCGCGACCCGCGGCTGTTCACCGACTACCGGCAATGGGAGGCGCCGCTCGAAACGGCCCTGCGCCTGGCGCCCGGCCGGCGGGAGCCGGTCCGCTTCCTCGCCGCGGCCTACCTGGAAGTCTGGCCCGCCCTGTCGCCGCGCAAGCGGCAGATCACGCGCGGCCTGCTGACGGAGGTGTTCCGTGATCCGCAGGATCTCGACCGCCTGCTGGAGCCCTGGCTCGACGCGGCCGCCGACCGCCGGGAGGTCTTTTCGACGCTGCCGGACGAGCCCGCGGCGTGGAAGCGGGTGGCCGACGCCTATGCCCGGCGCAGCGATCTGCAGGGCTACGCCGCGGCCCGCAACCGGGGAGAAGAGGCGCTGATTGCCGCATTGCGCCGCGACCTGCTGGAGGCGGACCGTCTGCGCGGCGAAGGCCGGCGCGCAGAGGCGCGCGGGCTCTACCTCTCCGTAGCCCAGCGGGCGCGGCCGGAGGCACGTTACCTCGGTCTGCTCGAGCAGTCGCTGGAGCGCTGCCCGCCAGGGCCGGTGGACCGCAGGACCGCCGAGAACCTGGCCCCGCACCTGGCGCGGGCCCTGGACCGCTGCCTGCTCGCCCGCTGTGAGATCAGCCCCGTCGCCCTGAAGCGCCTGTCGCGGTTCATGCGCGATCCGGCGCCGCCGCAGGCGGCGCTTGCCGCTGTATTCTCGGACGACCTGCCGCGGGCCAGCCTGTTCGAGCGGCGGGCCGAGGGGCTCGACGGCGAGGCCTGGGGTCCCTATCTGATCGCCAAGGCCCGGGTGCTCGCGGCGCGCGGACGGGTGAACGAGGCGCGCGTGGCACTGGCGGTGACGCACCTCGACTGGCAGCGGCGGCCCCTCTATTGGCAGGCCCGGGCCGAGGTGGCGCGAGCGACGGGCGATGCCGGCGCCGCAGCGGCCGCGGCGGAGCGGCTCGCGGCAGCCGCCCGGCGTTCCTGGCCCGCCATCGAGTGGACCTGGCACCGGGGTGTCGCGCGGCTGGAGATGTTCACTGCCGGGCCGGCGCAGGGTTTCGCGGTGGGGCTGGATTCGGTGCCCGCGGGCGGAGCCCTGGTGGAGCTACGGCTCGACGGTGCGGCCGTGGGCGCTTTCCCGGTCCGGCCACTCGCGGGAACGGCGCCGGCGCTCCGGCTGGCGGCGCCGCTCGGACCCGGGATCCACGTCCTGGAGGTCGAGAGCCTCAGCGGCGGGCAGGTGCTTCCGGGCACGGTCGACCTGCTCTAGCTCCCCGCGCTCCCGCACCCACGCCGCCGTCACCGATCCCAACAGCACCGCCAGCGTCACCGCGTTGCCGGGCATGGTGAGGCCGAACTCCATGGTCTCATGAAGACCCAGCGAGGCCAGGATGCCGAAGGCGGCGAGGGCTGCCGCCCGGTCCTCGGACCGGCCGCCTCGGGCGAGCACCCTCGCCAGCCGGCGGACGAGGAAGGCGAGCCCGAGGGCGAGCAGGGCGGCGCCCGCGAGACCCGTCGTGGCCAGCACCTCCAGCAGATCGCTGTGCGGATGCCAGAAGGTGCCCTGGAGCTCCGGCGTCTGCACCAGCGGAAAGGCATCGCGGAAGGTGCCGAGGCCGGAGCCGGTGGCAGGGAAGCGCTGCCACAATTCCATCACCGCTCGGTATTCCTGCAGGCGGGCCCCCAGGCTCACATCCCGCGCCGAGGTCGCCAGCAGCCGTCCGAGCCCTTCGCGCCAGCCTATCGCGGCCACCACGGCGACGCCGGCCAGCGCCGCGAGCGCCCCCAGCGGCGCCGCCCACCAGAGCTTGCGGGCCCGCGCCGCCAGTACTCCCTGGGCCGTAATGGCGGCGACGGCGGCCAGGATCCCGCCCCGCGAGCCGGTGAAGGAGAGTCCCGCGAACAGCGTCAGCCAGAGCATTGCCGGCGGCGCCGCCAGCAAAAGGCGGCGCTCCAACTGGGGTTCGGCCGCGGCGCGCCGGATGGCCCACCAGCCCCAGGCGAACGCCACGGGCAACGCCATCTCGAGGTAGACGGCGAGGTGATTGGGATTGACGAAGGTGCCGCGCAGGCGAGTCGCGCTGGCGGAGAGCTCGACGCCCCAGAGGGATCGGGATTGGATGAACCAGTCGCGGGCGCCGAAGAACACCTCGAAGAGCGCGGCGCTCAGCACCGCGGCGGCCAGCCAGCGCCGGTGCTCCCGCCGGTATCCCGCGACGGCGGCGGCGAGGAAGGCTGCGGCAGCAGCGGCCCAGCCCACGGCTGCAGAACGGCTCGCGGTGGCGGCGAGCGTCAGCCGCGGCGCCGGCTCGGCGCCGCGGCTCGACGGCGCGCTCACTTGAGCCGCCTGCTGCCGGAGCCTCGCGTGCTCCGGCGATACGGCCGCGACGAGACCAGCCGGCAGCGGCGTGGCCTGGAGGAGGCCGAGCAGGGCAACGGCGGCCAGGGCGCCGGCCGGCGCCGCGGCACGCCGTAACGCCGAAAGCGCGTCTTTCGCCGTCATCGCCGTCATCGCTGGTATCGCCGAGATCGCGGCCAGGCCCAGAAGCACGAAGCAGGCTCCTCGCAGCAACGCTTCCGCCCACGGCGTCACGCCACCGAAAGGCAGGGGTGCGCCCAGCAGGAGAAGGGCGAGCAGAGCGGTGAGGAGGCGTGCGGAATGACGTATCATGACGCGGACCCGAGCGCCTGCGACAGCAGAGCCCTGAGCGACCACGGGCATGCCCGCCGGGGGGAGACCATGCGCCTCAAGATCCGAGCCTCGATGACGTTGATCCTCTGCCTGCTGGCCGGTCTGCTGGCCGGTCTGCAGGCTAATACTGCTGGAGCCCAGTTCCTCAAGTATACGCCGCCCGGCGGCCCCGAGCAGGTTCCGGAATCGCGGCAAGAATCGCTCGAGCGCAGCGCGGAGGAAGCCCGTTACCACCTGGGACCGGTGCGGATCGCCCCCTGGGCCACGCTGCGCGACATCGCTTACGTCCGCAGCATCTTCTCGACGGAGACGTCGCCGCCGAACGATCTGACCGCCACCGCCGGCCTGGGTCTTCGCGCCTTTCTCCGCAATGGCTCCAAGGTCCTGTGGACCGCCCAGGTGCTGCCGGAGTACGTCTGGTGGCAGAAGCAGTCGGACCGCCAGCAGTTGAACGGCCGCTACGGTCTCGGGTTCCACGGCTTTTTCAACCGTCTCACCCTGGAGGTCCAGGCCGGACGCGAGCAGCAGCAGCAGATCGTCAATCCGGAGGTGCTGGTGCCGGCGAGCTCGCGGACCGACGGCGGCGAGATCCTCAGCGAGGTGGAGCTGACGGGCGCCACATCCGTCTTCCTCGCCGCCTCGCTGAACCAGCAGCAGAACCTCGTCGACGACTTCGGAGATCCGCGCGTCGAGGAGCTGGCCCTGCTCGACCGCGAGGAGCGGGTCACCCGCGCGGGCCTGCGCTGGCGGCCCCGCCGGCGATGGCTGATCGGCCTCGGCGCCGAGCGCTCCGAAGCGAGCTTCGACCACGACGCCCTCGACCGTTCCAACTCCGGCACCTCGCCGGTGGCGGAGGTGCGCTTCCAGGGCGTGCGCCTGCAGTTCCAGACCGACGTCGCCGCCCGCTCGCTCGCGGCCCGGCGCGGCGCTGCGTTCGTGCCCTACGACAAGATCACCGGCCACGCCTCCGTCTCGGTGCGCTCGCCGCGCCGGCTGAGCGCGACGCTCTACACTCAGCGCGATCTCGTCTACTCGCTGTCTTCCACCTATGCCTATTTCGACGACGAGCGCCTGGGGCTGGCCGTCGGCGTCGGCCTCGGATTCGGTCTGTCGAGCCGCATCTTCGCCGAGGGCGGCTCGAACGCCTACACTCCGTTCGAGACGGGCGCGCCCCGGCGCCGCGACGGCGTTTCCTCGTATGGCGCGTCGCTGAGCATGAGCCTGCCGCGGAACCTCTCCTTCGGCCTGCAGGCGATGCGCATGGAGTTCGACTCCGATCTGCCGGGCAGCGACCGGTCCTACACGACCGTGGGAACCACGATCCGGCTGGGAGGATTGTAGAAGGACGGGGGTTTCCCGCCTCGCGGCTGCCGGGTCCCGCGAGTGCCGGCGCCGGTTTCCCACAGCTCGATGGGCTTTGACGGATTGCTGCAGGCGCCGGGGCTGGACCGCCGCCCCCTTGTTGCAGTATCATAGACAGCCGGTAAAACCCATATCATGAAGAGGATAGCTTTTCATACCTGGACCTTACTCCTGCTTTGCGCCGCGCTGGCGGCGGCGCAGGGAAGGGATCCATCCTATCGGGTCGGGCCGCGGGACCTGCTCGACGTCAAGGTCTACGAGGACGACAAGCTCAACGGCCAGCGGCGCGTCACCGAGGACGGGCTGATCAACCTGCCGCTGCTCGGCGACGTCGCGGTCGAGGGCAAGAACACGGTCGAGATCGGCGAGTTCCTCAAGCGGCTCTACGAGGCCAAGTACATGCAGCGGGCCTCGGTGGACGTGCAGGTGCTCGAGTTCCGCTCCCGGCCGATCGTCGTCATGGGCGCCGTCAAGCAGCCCGGGGCCTTGGGTTTCTCGGGCCGCTGGACGCTGCTGGAGGCGCTGACCGCCGCCGGCGGCCTCGCGGAGAGCCACGGCAGCGTCATCCACATCCTGCGCCGCGCCGAAAACGGGCTGACGGACCGGGTCACCATCAACGCCGACGACCTGATGCTGCGGGCCGACCCGAAGGTCAACCTGCCGATCTATGCCAACGACCTCATCAACGTTCCCGGCACCGTGGAAGTGGCCGTCTACTGTCTCGGCGAGGTGGAGCGCCCGGGGGCGCAGACCTTCAAGAGCAACGAACGCATTACCATTCTCACCGCCATCGCCCAGGCCGGCGGCCTGACCGACCGCGCTTCGAACCGCATCGTGATCAAGCGGGCGGCGGGCGCTGCCGGCCCCGCCGAGGTCGCCGTCGATTTCAAGAAGGTCCTCGCCGGCAAGGAGCCGGACGTCGAGCTGGGGCATGGTGACGTCATCGTCGTGAAGGAGTCCTTCTTTTGAGCCCGCTCGCCTCTGCGCCCTTCGACCTGGAGCCGGAACCTGAAACCCGCCAGGAGTCCGAGTTCAACCTCGCCGAGTACCTCGGCATCCTGCGCCGCCACTGGAAGCTGGCGGCGGTCTGCTGCTTGCTGGGCTCGATCGCGGGCGGCATCCACTTCGCCATCACGCCCAAGGCCTACCAGGCGACGGCGACGTTGCTGATCGAACGCCGCAACCTGACGCCGGTCGGCAGCGGCAGCAGTCCCTGGTTCGAGAGCTACTGGAACATGGAGTTCTACCCCACCCAGTACGAGCTGCTGCAGAGCCGCGGGCTGGCCGAGCGGGTGGTCAAGAGTCTCGAGCTGATGGAGGATTCCAACGTCAGCCCCAGCCGGCACGAAAGCGCCGCCGGTGCCACGGCCGAAGACGACGAGGCCGTGGTGGGAAGCCTGGCCGACGGGCTCCGCGGCGGGCTCTCGGTGGCGCCGGTGCGCGGCACCCAGCTCGTCCGGCTCTCCTTTACCGCGGCCTCGCCCGAATTCGCGGCCAGGGCCGCCAACGGCTTCGCCGAGTCCTTCATCGACATGGGAGTCGAGGACCGCTACGCCTCCGCGGGCAAGGCCTCCAGCTTCATCACCACGCAGATCGAGACCATCAAGGAGGAGATCCAGGACAAGGAGACCCAGCTTCAGGCCTTCAGCCGCCGCACCGACATCGTCACCCTCGAGCCGGGGGCGAACGTCATTCTGCAGCGGCTCGAGGCGCTCAACAGCCAGGTGATGGATGCGAGAAAGGAGCGCATCGAGAAGGAGTCGCAATACCGCGAGATCGCCAGCAGCTCCAGGGAATCGCTCGCCGACGGCCTGGCGGGCGGCGTGGTGAGCGACCAACGGGCCCAGCTCCTGTCGCTGGAGCGGGAATACGAAACCAAGCTCAAGACCTACAAACCCGACTTTCCGGCGATGCTCACCCTCAAGGCGGAGATCGAGAAGGCCCGGCAGAGCGTCAAGGAGGTGATCCAGGAGCAGGTGGACAGGGCGCGCGGTAGCGCCGCGGCCGCGTACCAGACGGTCAAACGCCAGGAGGAGAGCCTGCAGGCGGAATACAACCAACTCAGGAACGAGGCCATCGACCAGAACTCGGCCGCCGTCACGTACACCAACCTCAAGGTGGAGATCGAGGCCCGGCGGACGCTGCTCAACGAGCTGCTGCGCAAGCAGTCGGAAACGGACGTCGCGGTCCGACTCCAGGACACTCGCGAATCCAACGTCCGGATCATCGACAAAGCCCTGGTGCCGGGGGGACCCTTCCGCCCGTCGCTGCGCAAGGACGTCAGTTACGGCCTGCTGCTCGGCCTGCTGTTCGGGGTCGCCTGCGCCGTGCTCATCGAGTTCCTCGATCGCACGGTCAAGTCGCCGGAGGAGGTCGAGCGCCGGCTGGGGCTGGCGATGCTGGCGGTGATCCAGGATCTCTCCGAGGCCGGCAAGACCTACGGTTACTCCTCCTACGGCTATGGCTACGGCGAGGACAAGCCCCGGGTGCGGACGAGCCGGACGGCTCCCGAGAGCCTGGTGGAGAAGAAGAAGGGGCCCGTCCTGGCGCCGAGCCAGATCGAGCTGGTGCCGCACGAGCGACCGCGCACGCTGATCTCCGAGTCCTACCGGTCGCTGCGCACGGCGCTGCTGCTCTCCTCGGCCCGCGAGCTGCGGATGGTGGCCGTCACCTCGGCGGTGGCCGGCGAAGGCAAGACGGCGACCGCAGCCAACCTGGCCGTCGTCCTGGCCCAGCTCGGACGCCAGGTGCTGATCGTCGATTGCGACCTGCGCAAGCCACGGCTGCACCAGGTGTTTCAGGTCTCCAACCGCCTGGGGCTGGTCAACCAGCTCACCGCGACGGCCGAGCCGGAGGTCTTCCTGCCGACCGAGGTGCCGAACCTCTGGGTGACTCCTTCGGGCCCGATTCCGCCGAATCCCTCCGAGCTGCTGGCCTCGGACCGCATGCGCGAATGGCTGAAGGCCGTGCGCTCGCGGTTCGACTTCGTCGTCCTCGACACGCCTCCCGCCCTCGCCGTCACCGACGCCACCATCATCGGCATGCTCGTCGACGGCGTGGTGCTCACCCTGCGCAGCGGCAAGGTCACGCGCGAGGAGGCCCGGCTCTGCCGCGACCGCCTGCGCCAGACCGGCATCAAGATCCTGGGCGCGGTGCTCAACCGATACCGCTCCCTGCAGACGGGCCTCGGCAAGCGCTACCGTTACTATGAGTCGTACGGCGCCGAGGAGAACGAGTCGAAGGCCGGTTCGGCCGCCTGATGATCGGCTCGGCCGCCCGATGATCGACCTGCACTGCCACATCCTCCCAGGCGTCGACGACGGCGCCCAGAGCCTCCCGGAAGCGGTGGCCATGTGCCGGCTGGCCGCCGAGGATGGCTGCGAGGCCATGGTCGCCACCCCGCACCAGCGGCGGGGTGAGTGGTGGAACTGCGATCGCCAGCGCCTGGCCGCCCTCGCCGGCGAGCTTCAGGAGGCCGTGGGGCCTCAGCCCCGCGTGCTCCTGGGCGGCGAGGTCCACGTCGACAACGACCTGCTCGGCGAGGTGGAGAATGGCGGCGGCATCCTTCCCCTCGCCGGCTCGCGCTACCTGCTGATCGAGTTCGGCCCCTACGGCACTCCCGCCGAAAGCGTGCATCTGATCCACGAGCTGGTGGTCGCCGGCTGGCGGCCGATCATCGCCCATCCCGAGTTCATTCCGTGGTTGGCGCCGGACCTGGATCTGGTGGCGCTCCTGGTCGCGCGCGGCGCCCTGACCCAGGTGACGGCGATGAGCCTGACCGGCGAGTTCGGCCGCCGGCCGCAGAACGACGTCGCCGCCCTGCTCGAGACCGGGCTCGTCCACTTCGTGGCCAGCGATTCCCATGGCGTCCGCCGCCGTCCGCCCGGCCTGCGGCGGGCTTACGAGACGATCGCCGGCCGCTGGGGCGAAGACGCGGCGCGCCGGCTCACCACCGACAATCCCCGGGCGGTCGTCGAAGACCGTCCGCTTCCGGAAGCCGCATGAAAGACTTTCACCTCTTATTCTCCGGGGCGCTCTTGCCGAACCGACCTCACCCCAACCCCTCTCCTAAAGGAGAGGGGCTCAAGAAAGCTCGTTTCCCCCTCTCCTTTAGGAGAGGGGGCCAGGGGGTGAGGTCGCGAGGCCACCAAGCCTTCCTGCCGCTCTTCCTCCTCGCGGCCCTCCCCGCCGGAGGTGCCGTCGACCCGTTCTACCAGAGCCTGCTGCGTGACGGGCAGCACGCCTATGACCGCAAGGACTACACCGCCGCCGCGCGCGACCTGCGCCTCGCCTGTTTCGGCATGCTCGACGAGCCGCGCCAGCTCGTCGATTGCCTGGCACGGCTCGCCCTGGCGCAGGACCGTCTCGACGACTCCAAGGCGTTCAGCGAAACGTTCCAGCGTCTGGTCGAGCTCGAGGAGCGGTTCAAGGCCTACAGCCAGGCGGAGTTGGCGCCGGAGTTGCGCACCACCCTCGAGCAACGGCTGGCGGCCCGGATTCCCGCCGCCACTCTGGCGGCAGCTCCGGCCTTCCGCTCCACCGTGCCCGTCAAGACCGAGCCGGCGCCGGCCGCGAAGGAAGCGAAAAACCAGCCGCGCGGCAAGGGGACCGAAAAGGGCAATACCCGTCCGGCCCTGCCGCCGGCCCGCAACCCCGCGGCGCCCGCCGCCGGCGCCGACAACCCCACCGCGCCGTCGTCCGGCCATCCGCCCGCCGCCGGGGCACCCGCCACCGAGGACGCGCCGCAAACGCCTCCGGCGGTTGCGGCCACGGCGCCGGCAAACCCTCCCGCCGCCGCGCCGCTGGCCGAAGCCGAGCGCGGGAAGCTGGACGAGGCCCGGCGCCTCCTCGCCGAGCGGCGCACGGCCCGCGAGCTGCGGGAGGCCTACCAGTTGGCGCGCGAGGTGGCGGACGCCCATTCCGAGCTGCGAGGAGGCGCAGCATCTGGCCGCCGAGGGAGCCTACCGGATCTCGCGCTGGAGCGACGCGGTCACCTATTTCCGCCGTGGCGGCGATCCTGGCGACGACGAGCCCGAGCGGCTCTTCTACCTGGCCGTCGCCTACTACGAAACGGGAGATCCGGCCGCCGCCGCCGCCGCCCTCAAGCGCTCGCTCTCCAATCTGAAGCGCACGCCTTACGTGGACTCCTATGCAAAGAAGATCCTGGGACAATGAGAAAAACGAGCGCCGTGCCGGCAGGGCGGCCCATTCTGGGGTAAAATCGTGCTGATCCCAACGGGAGGAATCGAAATGAGAACGCGCATCCTCATCGCTGCCGGACTGCTGCTGGCTGGAGCAGCGCACGCGCAGTCCGTTTCGGTTGAGAAGCCGAGCTGCATCCCGATGGAGAACAACGGCCTCGTACGGGCCACCGCCAGCGGCGTGGGCCCCGGGCAGACCCTCCGTCTCTATTTCCGGTGGAAGGGTCACGAGGACTTCTATTGGGTCGAGATGGAGCCCGAGCCGAACGGCCGCTTCTGGGCGACCCCTCCCAGGCCGGAAAGGCGCAACGAGCAGGTGGAGATCTATAGCGCCATCGTGGATTCCGCCGGTAAGGTCGTCGCCCGCTCCGAGACCCTGGTATCGCAGGTCACCGACGATTGCAGGGTGCCGCTCGGGGAGAAGGAACGGGGGGTCGCGGCCAATCTCACCATCGGCGAAACCTCGCCCAAGCAGCAGGGCGAGAAGGTGATGGCCTTCCTTTGCTACGGCGTCGTGACCCGCGTCAACTACCAGGGAATCCGGCGCTCGGACGAGGTCTGTCGGGCCTGCGTGATCGCCTTCTGGCAACGCAAGCCCGTCGCCTTGATTCCGCCTTTGATGGGCACCGGCATCATCGTC
Source organism: Thermoanaerobaculaceae bacterium (assembly GCA_963778565.1). Classification (GTDB taxonomy): domain Bacteria; phylum Acidobacteriota; class Thermoanaerobaculia; order Multivoradales; family UBA5704; genus DATARR01. The sequence continues at coordinate 673,321 of CAVZUZ010000014.1, forward strand.
ACCACCGACGACCCGGAGCCCTCCCCCGCGCGACCGCCCCTGTAGCGCTTCTGTCCCGCTTGCCGTCGCGCGCCACACCTTTGACAGCGTGCGGCGCCGAAGCCGCCCCGCGGCCGAGCCGGCCCTCGTCTCCATCCGGCAGCATCCGGCGCCGCAGTCCCCCCAATCCCGACCGGATCGTGCGAGGAATTTCATGACCAACGTCTCCGTCTTTCCCGTCCCCATACCGGAGCGAACGGAGCGCGACCGCCCAGCCGAGGGTCCCGCAAGCCATCTCATCGAACCTCACGGCGGCGAGCTGATCGACCTCCTGGTGGGGGCCGAGCGGGCCGCCGAGCTGCAAGGCGGCCTCCCGCGACTGGCCCTCGTGGGACCTCACCCCGCGCCAGCTCTGCGACCTCGAGCTGCTGCTCAACGGCGGTTTCTCACCCTTGCGGGGCTTCATGCAGAAGGCCGACCACGACTCCGTTTGCGAGCGCATGCGGCTGGCCGACGGCACGCTGTGGCCGATCCCCGTCCTGCTCGACGTCACGCCGCAGACGGCCGACAAGCTGCGCGCCGGCGGCGTGCTGGCGCTGCGCGATCCCGAAGGGGTGATGCTCGCCGCCCTGCACGTCGAAGAAATCTGGGAACCCGACCGCGAAGCGAGCGCCCAGGCGACTTTCGGCACCACCAACCCCGATCATCCCGGCGTGGCGCACCTCCTCCACAAGAGCAACGGCGTCGCCCTGGGCGGCCGGCTGGAAGGGGTGCAACTGCCGGCGCACTACGATTTCCGGCACCTGCGCCTCACGCCGGCCGAGCTGCGGGCCGAGTTCGTACGCGAGGGCTGGCGCCGCGTGGTGGCCTTCCAGACGCGCAATCCCATGCACCGCGCCCACTGCGAGCTGACCTTGCGCGCCGCCAAGGAGGCGCGCGCCAACCTGCTGATCCATCCCACGGTGGGCATGACCAAGCCGGGCGACCTCGACCATTACACCCGCGTGCGCTGCTACCAGGCGGTGATCTCCCGCTTCCCGCAGCACACGGTGAAGCTCTCGCTGCTGCCGCTCGCCATGCGCATGGCCGGGCCGCGCGAGGCCCTGCTCCACGCCCTCATCCGCAAGAACTACGGCTGCACCCATTTCATCGTCGGCCGCGACCACGCCGGCCCCGGCAACGACCGCCAGGGCCGCCCCTTCTACGGTCCCTACGATGCCCAGGAGCTGCTGCGCCAGCACCAGGAGGAGCTGGGGGTCGAGATGGTGCCGTTCCAGATGGTTTCCTACGTCGAGGAGCTGGATACCTATCTGCCCCAGGACGAGATTCCCGCCGGGGCTCGCACCCTCGACATCTCCGGCACCGAGCTGCGCCGCCGCCTCCAGGAGGGGCGCGAGCTGCCGGGTTGGTTCACCTTTCCGGAGGTCGCCCAGGAGCTGCGGCGTACCCATCCGCCGCGGCACCAGCAGGGCTTTACGGTGTTCCTCACCGGCCTGTCGGGCGCCGGCAAGTCCACCATCGCCTCCGCGCTGCTGGTCAAGCTCATGGAGATGGGCGGCCGGCCGGTCACCCTGCTCGACGGCGACATCGTGCGCAAGAACCTCTCCTCGGAGCTGAATTTCTCCAAGGAGCACCGCGACATCAACATCCGGCGCATCGGCTTCGTCGCCTCCGAGATCACCAAGAACGGCGGCATCGCCATCTGCGCACCCATCGCCCCGTACGACGGCGTGCGCAAGGAGGTGCGGTCGATCATCGAGCCGGGCGGCGGCTTCGTGCTGGTCCACGTCGCCACCCCGATCGAGGTCTGCGAGGAGCGCGACCGCAAGGGGCTCTACGCCAAGGCTCGCGCCGGCCTGATCAAGGAGTTCACCGGCATCTCCGACCCTTACGAGGAGCCGACCGACGCCGACGTGAGTGATCGACACCACCCGGCTCTCCCCCGAGGAGGCGGCGCAGGAGATCCTGCTCTACCTCGAACGCGAGGGCTACGTCGGCGGCCTAGAGGCGCGTTGAGGGCGGCCGCCTCGTACACCGAAGATCTGCGGCGCATCCACGAAGCGCTGGAGCAGGCCGACGCCGCGCTCCAGCGCTTCACGCCGGGCGAGATCGAGTCGCGGCGCAAGACCGGCGACGATCCCGTCACCGAGGCTGACACCACGGTCGACGCCCTGCTGCGCGAGCTGCTGCCGCGGGACGGAGAGGGCTGGCTCTCCGAGGAGACGGAGGACGACCTCTCGCGTCTGGGACGACGCCGCGTCTGGGTGGTCGACCCGCTCGACGGCACTCGCGAGTTCGTCACCGGAATCCCCGAATGGTGCGTCTCGATCGGCCTCGTCGTGGACGGCGAGCCGGTCGCGGGCGGCGTCCGCAATCCCGCGACGGGCGAGACGATCGTCGGCGCTCGCGGGCTGGGGGTCACCCTGAACGGCCGGCCGGCCCGGATGAGCGACCGGCGGACGCTCGCGGGGTCGCGGGTGGTGGCGAGCCGCAGCGAGGTCCAGCGCGGCGAGTGGGAGGGCTACCGCGAAGGTCTTTTCGAGATCCGTCCCACCGGCTCCGTCGCCTACAAGCTCGCACTGGTGGCCGCCGGTCTGGTGGACGCGACCTGGACGCTCACCCCCAAGCACGAATGGGACGTGGCGGCCGGCGTCGCTCTCGTGCTCGCCGCCGGCGGAGCGATCGTTGCCGGCTCTCCCGAAGAGCTCCGCTTCAATCGCGAGAAGCCGAGGCTCAGCCGGCTGATCGCGGCCAATCCTGCTCTGATCACCGAGATCGAGGCCGAGATCGCGAGGACCCTCACTCCCCCAAACCCCCTCTCTCCCGGTGAGGGTGGGAGGGAGGGGGCGGGAGAGGAGGGCTGGGGTGGTGAGGGTCACTCCTGATACGGCAGCGCCGGCCCGAGCTTCCTCGCCACGCGATCCCGGATCCAGTGCGGGTCCCACCACTCGACCGGCGTGACGGCGAGCCCCTGGAGGAGCATGGTGAAGTGGAGGTGGTCGCCGGCGGCGAGGCCGGTCTGGCCCGAGCGGCCGAGCTCCTGTCCGCGCTGCACCATCTGCCCTTCCCGGACGGCCAGCGAGGATAGGTGGCCGTACAGGCTCTGCAGCCCATGGCCGTGATCGATGACGACGGCGTTGCCGTAGATCCCGAAGAAGCGCGCCAGCACGACCCTGCCGCTGTTCGAGGCCGGAATGGCGTCGCGCTCGACGGAGGCCATGTCGAAGCCGAGATGGTCCTGCTGATCGATCGGTTTGCCGTTGTAGAGATAGGTCCGACGGTCGGCAAAGGCCGCCGTGATCGCGGTGTTGATCATCGGCAGGAACGGCCGGTTCCAGAGGAAGCGGCGCTCCGACTTCACGGCCAGCTCCTTCAAGGTCTGCGCGTTCTTCTGCCGCAGATCGCGGTTGATCTGCAGGTAGTTCTGAAGCAGGTCCCCCTTGTCCTCGATCTCCGGCGATTGCGAGAGGATCTCCGGCACGACCTTGTTCATGAAGGTGTCGCTGACCTCGATGGTGTCCGTCCGCAGCGGTCTTGGCGTGAACTTGTCGATGAAGCCGGCCTCGGCGCGGTTACCGACCTCGTCTTCGGCGATCAGACGTACGCCGGAGGCGTCGCCGGCGTCGTAGGGCACGGCGAGCAGGGCGAAGCGGAGCTGCTTGTCGGCTCCCGGCAGGGGAAAGCCCGGGAACCACCAGTTACCCGAGCGGACACCGTCACGAATGGCGCCCTCTCCCACCCGGTAGACCACGGCCTCGGAGCCGCCCTGGTGGACGTAATGGAAGCTCGAGACGATCTGCAGCACCGGCGGCGCCAGGCGGACCGGCAGCTTGACCTCCTGCACCACCGGACCCGGCCGGCGGAAGAGCGCCCCCGCCCGCTCGGCGGTGACCCGCACGATGGCTTCACCCGCGCGCAGGCCCTTGACCGTTTCGCGGCCGACGTCGGCGGTCAGCTCGACCGGCGGCGGCCCGCCCCAGAGCTTCCACGCTGACCGCGGGGTGAAGGCCTTCTCGATCACCGGCTTGGCCTCCGCGTTCTGGATCACCTCGACTCGGACCTTCGCCAGCCGTTGCGGGTTCTCGATGCGGATTTCGATCGGCGTCCTGCGGCCGATCCCCGGCAGGGTGGGTTTGATCGTCACCTCGGGAGCGGCCCCGGCGTAGAAGCCGGCGAACACCCCCACGACGGCCAACAGCAGGGCGAGCACCAACAGGGCCCGCAGGAAGCATCCCGCCGCGGCTCGGCTCTCACGATCCCGACGACGACGCACCATGGACGACCTCTCTCTCGGAGTGTGGATCTCTGTCGAGCCGCGCCCGCGGCGCGGGCATCATACCCTGTCGCCGAAGCCCTTCAGGATCTCCCGCTTGTCGGCGTAAGCGGCGCGGATCGCGGACAGCTCGCCGAGGCTGAAACCCAGCTCGCTGGCAATCTGCCGGATCTGCCCCTCCTCGACGCCGGAGATCGAGTCGTCCGCCGCCGAGACGGCGAAGAGGCAGTCGAGCAACTCGCGGCATTGCTCGCGCGTCGCGATCTCGCGGAACTCGCGGGTGACGAGGAAGCTCTCGGTCCCGCCCGCTACATGATGCTGGGTCTTGGCCAGGTCCACGGCGAGGCGCGCCTGAGAGGCTGATAGATGCCCCAAGGCCTGAAGGATCTGCTCCATCCGGAGCGTCTCCTCAACGCTCACCTGGAGGTCGGCGTGGGCGACCCGGGCGAGGATGAACGCGAAGGCGGCGACATGGCGGGCGGTGTCGGGCGGCAGCGATTCCAGCTCGCCGACGATCCTGCGGACCGTCTCCGTATCGCCGGCAGCCTGAACGTGCGGCCCTCCCCGGCGGAAACCCAGAAGCTCCAGGATGGACATGCAAAGATCCTAGCACGCGACTCGGGTAGATCTTACAAAAACGGGGGGAAGGTTGGGCGAAAACCGAACGCAAAGAATGAATTTTCGCGTAAAAAGGGTAGACGGACAGGAATGCAACCCCCATACTAGGGGTTATCAAGGGCAGGGGTAATTCGGCCCGACACGAATAAGGCCCTGGGCTAGGGCGGCCCAGGGATGAATTTACAACCGTGCAACGCAACCCTTAGTCGGTCTGGAGGTGCAGTCCAGTGCCCGTGAAGCTCAAGGTCCGTCGTATCGTCGTTATTTTCCTGCTCCTCTCCTCAATCCTCACCGTCTCGGTTCTGATCAGCTCTCCCAAGCCCACCGCCTCCCTGGTAGTGAACCCGGAGGGGGCCCGGCAGCACCGCCCCACGCTTCCCCGGAACCTTTATGCCAAGGCCGCCGCGGCCCTTCGGCAGGGAGATTTGCAAGCAGCGCGCCAACAGCTCGACGAAGTCGCTGCCCAACATCCGGAGCAAGCGGCCCAGGCGGGAGTCATGGCGGGTCTCTACGCCCGCGAGGCGGGCGAGGACGCGCTCGCCGAGAAGCTCCTCTCGACCGCCGCCGCTCCCGGCCGGCCGCTCGAGGACTGGCGTCTATACCTGCTGGCTCGCGCCGCCGCCCGCGGCAGGTACGACCAGGCACGCGCCTACTATGATCAGCTGATTGCCGGCTACCCGGGCTCGCCGCTTCGCCCGCTGGCGTTTCTGGAGTCGGCGGAGCTGGCCGCCGAAAACGATGATTTCCAGCTTGCCCTCGATCTCATCGAGCAGGCCCGCAACGCGGGCATCGATGGCCAGGCCGCGGAGGATCTCGACAGCCTGGCCTGGCGGATCGGTCACCAGCTCGAGGACGAGGACGTTCAACGCCAAGCCGGCCGCCGCGTGCTCATCGTCGATCCCCTCTCCTCCCAAGCCGTCAAGGTGGTCCGCAGGTTCCGCGCCCTCGACGGCGAGCTGGACTGGAGCCGGATTCTCTCCACGCCGGAGATCCTCCAGCGCGCCCAGTCGTTCCTCGACGGCGACAATGCCCGAGCGGCGCTCAGCACGCTCAAGGAGATCCCGGAAGAGGCGCGGGGGTTCGAGTGGCAACTGACCGAGGCGCAGGGCCCTCACCCGTGACGGCGAGGGCGGCGCGGCGCTCGCCGTGCTCGGCTCGCTGACGCCCTCCGACGCCGCCGAACGGTCTGCGCTCGATTGGGAGCGGGTGCTGGCCACGGCCGAAGCGGGCCGTCCGGAGGCCGCGGCGGCCAATCTCGCCAAGCTCGTCAACGCGCGCACCATGCCGCAGCTTTCCACGCGGTCCCTGCGGCGCCTATACGAGGACTTCCTCGACGCCGACCTTTTCGCGCCGGCCATGGACACCCTGCGCCTTCTGCGGCGCATCGATCCCGCCGACGAGACCGGCGCCGCCGACCTCTGGGAGAGCGGCTGGCGGCATTACCAGAACGGTAACGCCGCCGGCGCCGTGGGCTACTGGACCGAGCTCGAGGACCTCTATCCCGACGACGGCGACGCCCAGCGCGGTCGCTACTGGAAGGCGCGAGCCCTCGAGGAGCTCGGCCAGCCGGAGCGCGCCCGCGACGCCTATCGCGACCTGGTCGCCTCCTCGGATACCAGCGACTTCTATTCGCGGCAGGCCCTCTCGCGGCTGGGTGAGATCCCACCGGCCGAGGGGACGGCGCTGGCTCAGGCTCCGGGCGGGGCCTGGCCCGAGGAGCCGGCGCTGCGGCGCGTCAAGCTGCTCACCGATCTCGGCCTGGACGAGCTCGCGAGCCGCGAGCTCGAGCTCGTCGCCGGCGGGGCGGATCGGCGCGACGTGCTCGCGCTCAAGGGGCTCATCCTCTGCCGGCGGGGCGAGCAGCGCGCCGGTATCGTGCTGCTGCGCGAGGCGTTCCCGGCGCTGGGCGGCCCCTATCAGGCGAACGTACCGGGGGAGGTCCTCCTCGCCTACTATCCGCTCGTCTACGGCGACCAGATCCGGAGCTGCGCCCGCGAGACGGGTCTGCCGGCGCACCTCATCGCCGGCATCATCCGCCAGGAGAGCGCCTTCGATCCGCGTGCCACCAGCCCCGTGGGGGCCCGCGGCCTGATGCAGCTCATGCCGGGAACGGCCCGCGACGTCTCGCGCAAGGTCGGCGTCCCCTATCGCCCGGAGCGCCTGTACGATCCAGGCCTCAGCGTCCGCCTCGGCTCCACCTACTTCCGGGAGCTGCTCGACCGGTTCGACGGCAACGTCGAGCTGGCCCTGGCCGGCTACAACGGCGGGCCGAATCGCATCCGGCGTCTGTGGAAGGAGTCGGGGCCGAACGCCCAGCTCGACGACTTCCTGGAGACCCTCGACCTCGACGAGTCGCGCAACTACGTCAAGCGCATCCTGGTGCTGGCCGACAGCTACCGCCAGCTCTATCCGTCGCTGGGATGAACCTGTAGGGGCGGCCCTATGTGGCCGCCCTGTACCAGCGCGGGAGGTTTCCTGCAGGCAGGGCGGCCACATAGGGCCGCCCCTACAGCCTTCCTCTCCCGGCATCCCGCGTAGGCAGAACTCTTGCTTGTACGATGCCCACGAACCATGCCAAAGGAGAATGCGCGATGAATCTCTACGTAGGGAACCTGCCCTATCGGATCACCGAAGATCAATTACGATCCACCTTCGAGGAATTCGGAAGCGTCTCGTCCTGTACCATCATCAAAGATAAAGTCACCGGCCAGTCGAAGGGGTTCGGTTTCCTGGAGATGCCGGAGCGTTCGGAGGCGGAGGCCGCCATTACCAATCTCAACGGCCGCGACCTGATGGGACGCAAGATCAACGTCAACGAGGCACGCCCGCGTGAGAACCGGGCCGCGGGCGGCGGCGGCTCTCGCGGTGACTACGGCGGCGGCAACGGCGGCGACCGCTGGTAGACCAGCACAGGCGAGATTCCATCTCCGGGAAAAGCAGAGGCCCGACGGCCGGCCTTCTCAGCCGGAGGGTAATTCTTTCCTCTCGGCCGGCTCCGGCATTTCCTTTTTGCGAGCCCCCTCCGGGTCGATTTTCCTCCGGGGATGATCTAGAGTAGCCGCCGACCCGCACGGAGGCTCGAACATGCTGCAGGACCTGACGCCAGCCGCGCTGGAGGCGTATCTCGGCACGCCCTTCCGCATCCACTTCGGCGGCGAGAAGCCGCTGGAAGTCGTCCTCTACCAGGTGGCCCGGCACGAGCAGCACCCGGGGCCGCGCCAGGAGCCGTTCTCCGCCTACTTCCGGGGTTCCTACCCGCCGGTCCTGCCGCAGCAGATCTACCCCGTGGAGCACGACGGGCTGGGTACGCTCGAGATCTTTCTCGTGCCCATCGGACCGGATGGGCAGGGAATGCGGTACGAGGCGGTGTTCAACTGATCCGATGCAGCGCAAGGTCCTGGTCCACCACCTGGAGATGACTTCGCCGGCCGACCTGCGGCCGGGGCGGCCCGCCGCCGGGGAACTGGAGGACGGAGCGGCTCGTCAAGGATTTTCCGGAGCGGACGCCGGGACCGTGGCCGGGAGCCCGAGGGGCGACCTAAGCCGGCCGCCACTCCATCAACACGTACGGACCCCGCTCCTCGATCGGCCGAAACCCCAGCCGCTCATAAAGCCGCATGGCGGGGTTGTAAACCTCCACGTGGATGGTCACCGGCTTGGCGGCCTCCTCGCCCTCGGCCAGCAGGTTGCGAAGGATCGAGGTGCCGAGCCCGCCGCCGCGGAATTCCGGCAGGAAGGCGATGTCCACCAGCCGGATTTCCTGCGGCCGGCGGTGGACGTAGAATCGGCCCGCGGGAACGCCGTCCACCAGGATCACCTGGAGCTCCGCGCCGGCGTAGTGCTCCTGGTACCAGGCGTGCTGGGCCGTGAACTGCTGCTGGATGAAGGCGTCTTTCTGCTCCGGCGACCAGTCGACGATCATGGCGAGCTCCTCCTCGCGGGTGCTGCGGTAGATCCGCAGGAGGAGCTCCATGTCGTCCGGCGTAATGGGACGAAAGGCGATCGTTCTTGGGCGGTTCACTCGGAGGGAATTGCCGGAGCTTCAGTGAGGACGTTCCGCTTCAAGCCGATTGACGCGTAAATTCCTCCACCATCTCGCTACGCAGGCGCACGACCTGATCGTTAAGGGTTGCCACGCCTTCGGCAACGAGCTGGACATCTTTGCGGAGGCCCTCGGCGACGACGTCGAAATGCCGGCGTGTCTCCGCTGCAAGGTGCTCGACGAGTTGCCTAACGACCTGGTCTTCCATGGACCCGATACTCCTTGATCGCGCAGTCGGCATCCTACCATGGGCTGCAGAGGCCGGCCCTATGTCTCCTCCTCCATCGGGTCCATCGAGACCAGGACCGACGCCATCTCGGCGGGCGCCCACCTGGCGACATCCTCGAGCCGCATCGACCGGTCCCAGACCCCAGGGGCGGGGTTCCTCGTTCACCCCATTCACAACTCATCCCCTCCAATACATATTCAAATGAATGCAACAACGCGACGCGCCCGGCCGAAGCCGGGACACGCCGCGGGTCCTTCTAGGTCCTAGGTGGGAAGACGCCCTGGAGCGCGATGCAGAAGTAAAAAGTCAGGTAGGGCTGCAGGTTGTTGTGCGGCTGGTCGCCGCCGGCGGGAGGGAGGGCCTGATCGGACATGTTCACGAGAGGCGGTGTTGGCGAAGCTGGTAGGTAAGGAGTCGCGCCCGCAACGCGAGCTATTGAGTTCGCGGTAGGGCCCGTTCGGTTGGCAGTCCCCCCCTGAGACAGAAGGCCGTGGCTGTGCGCTGGGATCTCTGATTCCAAAAGGGTTACGGTCTCAGAGCCGCCGGTTTCTCCGAGGTCATGCAGGCTCAGCCCCGGCCCTTGGCCTGGATGCATCGGTGCTCGCCCCTGGAGATCGGGGAGGGCGAAGTTCGACTTACCGTCCCCGCCGTAGGTCGTGCCCAGCAGCGAAAATAGCGCGGTGTTCTGGGAAAGCGGCATAAGCTGACCGTCACACCACGCCCAGCCTCTGGGCGCGAAGTTGAAGGGGAAGATACGAATCTCGGCGACGAAAGGATCGGCCATGGCTCCCTCCTAAGTCGGGCTGGGGAAGATCCCAAACAGAGAAATGATGAAGTCCACACACAGGTACGGCTGAAAGTTCGTATGTGGTTGGCTGCCGCCAGTGGAAGTGATCGAACCTGGAGCCATCGGGGTGTTCGGCGCAGCAGCCTGGTACATCGAGACCAGCGACGACTCGGCGAGAAGGTTGCTTTGAGGATTGGTGTCGCTGGCGGCTGCGTTGGAAGCCAGGAGTGGATGGCTGTGGGCAGCTATCTGGTTAACCGTAAGGGTGATTTCCTCGGCGCCGCCAGTCTCCGCCAGGATGAAGCCGTCCCCCTGGTGTATCGGGATACGTCCTCGCAGATCCGGCAGCGCGAAAGTCGACTCGCCGTCACCGCCATAGGTCGTCCCAATGAGCTGGAATAGCGTCTCGTTCTCGGAGATCGGCAGGAGCTGCCCTTCGCAGAACATCCAGCCGGCGGGGGCAAAGTTCCCGGCGAACATACGGATCTCACCAACGTAGGGTTGTGCCATGGCGGTCTCCTCTAGTTCGGGCTCGGGAAAATGCCCTGCAGGGCGATGGAAAACGTCAGGGTCAGGAATGGCTGCATGTTCAAGTGGGCCTGACTTCCACCGACGTTGGTAACCGACGCCGGATTCATGGCCACCAGGTTCTGGGGTGGGTTGTAGACGCTCACGCCGGTTCCGGTACCGGAATTGATCGTCTTCGCGAGATATCCGCTCGCCGGGATGACCTGCGAACCGTTGTTTGAGCTCGCCTCCAGCGAGTGCGTGTGAGTAGGCAGTTCCGCGACGCTAAGTGTATGTGACTGCTCGCCGCCCCTCTCTCCCAACGTGTGTCCGCTGCCGACGTGAATCGGCGTGCGCCCACGCAGATCTGGAAGCGCGAAGTTCACCCGCCCATCTCCACCAAACGTCGTTCCTAGCAACGAGAACAACGCCTGGTTCTGGTTGATCGGTAGAAGTTGCCCGTTGCATAGTGCCCATCCCCTAGGGGCGAACTGAAAACTCATTATCCTGACTTCGCTCAGGAACGGCTCCGCCATCGTCCTCCTCCTTCCCCATTTTTGAACCGGGCTTTTTACCCGGTTATTGGAATTCGCCTAACCTCTCCTTTCACCTCTACTACAGAGGTGTGTTAATCGGACCCGCGATCAGTGCGCATCCAGCGACCGCGCTGGCGCTGCCGGTATTCGTGCTGGTCAGCTGCGCCGTGCAGTTCGCGCTCGCCGGTGCGGTGTCGACGAGCTGGGCCTCTGCCGCAGCCACCACTTCATCGACGATGAGGAACGTCGGCAGAATGTCTACCGCAGCACCGGCGGGAACGGTGTTGAGCCGGACGTCTGACCGGACCCGCACCGGCGACCCCCCCTGACTGTCAGCGGCGACGTAGATCGCGGCCGTAGGGAATCCGGTCGAGTCCTGCGGATTGACATCGTTACTCGTAACCGTGATGTCGCTCTGCGTGAGCGGCTGACCGGAGATCGTCGGACCGAGAAACTGAGCGTCGATGCCGCGTGCTACGGGAGTCTGCCGGACGGTGTTGCCGTCGAGCAAGACGGTGCCAACAGTCCGTCCCTGGATGAGCACGCGAATGCCATTGCCAGTGGCGGAACCCGAGCCGGCCGATCCCGTGTTACCCACTTGATTGCCCTGGATTCGGGCTTGCAGCGTCCCGCCGGTAGCGGCGGACGATGAGAAGACGTTGATCGCGTGGCTCTGATGGCCGGTGATCGTGGTGTTGTTGATGAACCGGTAGACGGCGTTCGCGCTCCCAAACTGCGTGAAGTCCACGGCGTTGCCGCTGATGCCGTTGAACGTGCAGTTCTGGGCCGTGAAGCTGGTCACCGTCGCGGTGTTGTCTGCATCGACCTTCAACTGCGAGACGACCGTGTCGGTAAAGGTCGTGCCACTCACGACACTCGTCCCCAGTGTTGAGGTGCCGCGGACGGTTAGCAGGAGGCCGTTAGCGCCACTACCGCTGACCTTGTTGTTGGTGATCGACCCGCCGGTGACGTTGAGCGCCGTCACATTGACGTTGTTCATGTCGATCTTCACGTTATTGTGGAACGAACGCGTTACGTTGGTGTTGGTGAAAGTCAGCGTCCCAGTTGGGTTGTTGAGCTCCACCCCTTCGTCGACGACGCCGTTGCCGTTGTCGGCCAAGCTGCAGCTGATGAGGCTGAAGCCGTTCACGCTGCTGCCATTGATACCGTCGTCACCCGAGTTATTGACGTTCATGAACGACGCGCTGAAGTTCATCGTGCTCGTTAGGGAGATACCAGTCGAGGTGGTTCGCTGGATCGTGCCGCCGGTGCCCGCGGCACCGGTGCCCTTGACCCTCAGACCGCCCAAGCTCCCAGTATTGTTGAGCACAATACCGCTCGCCGGCCCGCTCGCCGCCGTTCCCGCCGAGATGCTCTGGAACTCCAGGTTGTTCGCACTGACCGTGGTATTCGCCACGTTCAACGCCGTGCCGGTCGTCGTCGTCAAGGTATTCACCAACAAACCTGTCGCCCCAGAATTGCATGGGTTTTCGTCGCACACCTCGACGATACCGCCGCCCGTGGCTGTGAACGCCGCGCTGGAGCCGGTCGTCGCCGACAGGCCGCCGCGGAAACTCATCGTCGCTCCGCCGTTGGTGGTCAGCGAGATGCCGCTGCCGGTCTCGGTGATCGCTCCGGTAAAGGCGACGGTATCGCTGCCGCGGCCGGTGACGACGACCGCATTGCCCGAGTTGTTGATGATCGGGATGCCGAGCGTGATGTTGCCGTTGCCGCCGGAGATGTTGACCGCGGTGCCCGAGGCGCCGCCCGGATCGGCGATCTGGCCGGAGCCGGCCGAGAGCGCAGTCGAACCCACCCCACCGAAGGCGCTGACCAGCGACAGGCCGGTGGTCGTCGAGCTCGTGCTGCGCAGGAAGTTGATCGGCAGGGTGATCGAGGCGTTGTTCACGCTGACCGCCGGCCCGCCGTTCGAATCGATCGTCGAGACGCCCGCGGCGACGCCGATGCGGAAACCCGTGCCGGCGCCCGCGTTGAGCGCGCCGGTGCTGGTGACGCCCAGGCCCGCACCCGCATCGTTGAAGATGTCGAGATCGGTGAAGGCGAGGTCGCCCACGACGCTGGTGAGCAACATGCCGTTGGTCGAGACGCCGTTGCCGGACTGGCCGATCACCGTCACGCCGCCGGAAACCTGATTGATCGGTATGCCCGGCGTCGTGTCGAAGGTGACTCCCGTGATCTCGATGCCGGAGCCACCGGTATTGCCGGTGACCACGTTGTCGTCGAAGGCGCTGATCGTGGCGGTGCCGGCGGTACGCAGGACATCGATGCCGCGAACGCCGGCGGTGACGTTGTTGTCATGAATCTTGAGGTTGACGCTGCCGGTGCCGGCGAGGTTGACGTCCATTCCCTCGATGCCGGTCGAACGGATGACGTTGTCGCGAATCTCGAGCGTGCCCGAGCCTGCGAAGGCGGCGGCCGTCGTGAGATCGATGCCGTTGACGTTGCCCGCCAGGTTGAGGCCGACGATCTCGGTCGGAATCGCGTCCGTCGCCGCCACGCCTTCCGGCGCTCCCGCCACCGTGTCGTCCAGGAACGGCCGGCAGGGGTTGCCCCCGCACGCCGTGCCCCCGGGTTGCGCGATCAGGCCGACGTTGGTGGGCAGCGGCGTGCCGTTGAAGGTGCCGGGCCCGGGCACGGCCACCGTGAGGCCGGCGAACTCGCCGATCAGGTGCTGGCCGTTCTTGAGGAGGATGCCGGCGCCCTGATCGGTCGTCGTGCCGTCGCCGAAGTAGACGAAGATGTAGTCGTTGACGAGCGAGGCGGTCTGCGCCTCGACCAGCGTATCGAACGGATCGGTCGACCGCCCGAGGCCCCCGGCCGCGGCGTCGTTCTTCACATACCACACACGCTCCTTGCGATTGATCGTCACCAATCCGGTATCGCTGGTGGCGCCGTCGGAGACCGTGTACTGGAAACTGTCGCTCGCCGCCGTGTCGCCGTCGTTCGGAATGAAGCTGAAGCGGCCATTGGACTCCAGGGTGACCTCTCCGCCGTTGACCGTGGCGCAGACGAAGGGAGCCGTCGTGTCGCCGCAGCCCACAACCCCGGAGACGACGAGGCTGGCGAAGGGGGTGTCCACGTCGGTGTCGCCGTCGAGCACGCCGAAGGTCGATGCAGTCGTCGTGGGTACGTTGGGCGTCGAGCCAGCCGCCAGGTCCACCCGCAGCTCGGTATTGCCGATCGTGTCGAATGTCTCGTCGTCCGCCACCGGCGCATCGGGGACCGGCGTGACGGTCACGGTCTTGTTGGCCGCCGTGCTGCTCACGGCGCCGTCGTTGACGACGAAGCTCACGACGCGGTTGGTTGCATTGGGATTCTGCGAGCTGTTGTTGTACGTCACCGACTGCAAGCAGGTCTGATAGATCGCCACCGGTTGGCTGCCGGCGATCGAGAGGGTGTTGAGACCCGGCGTCACCGTCAATCCGGCGCAGCTCGTAGCGCCGAGCACCTCCGCCGCGCCATCCTGCGGGTTGGTGATCGTCACTGTCGCCGAGGCGAGGTTGGCATTGTCCACGTCGGTCACGGTCACGCCGGCATCCACCGTCACCGCGCCGGCGTCCTCGGTGAAGCCCGTCGTGCCGCCCGTCGTCGTCACCACCGGTGCGTCGTTGATCGCCGCCACCGTCACCGTCTTGGTGGCCGGCGTGCTGCTCGCCGCACCGTCGTTGGCGACGAAGGAGATCGACCGCGGCGTCGTGCCCGGGTCCTGGTCCGTATTGTTGTAGGTCACCGACTGCAGGCAAGCCTGGTAGGTGGCGAGCGGGAAGCTGCCGGTGAGGCTGAGGCTGTTGAGACCCGGAGTGACGGTGATGCCGCCGCAGCTCGTCGCCCCCAGCACCTCAGCCGCGCCGTCCTGCGGATTGGTGATCGTCACCGTCGCCGAAGCGAGGTTGGCGCTGTCCACATCGGTCACCGTCACGCCGCCATCCACTGTCACCGCCGGACCGTCCTCGGTGAAGCTCGTTGTGCCGCCCGTCGTCGTCACCACCGGCGCGTCGGCGACCGCCGCCACCGTCACCGTCTTGGTGGCCGGCGTGCTGCTCGCCGCACCGTCATTGGCCACGAAGGAGATCACCCGTGGCGTCGTGTTCGGGTTCTGCGACGTGTTGTTGTAGGTCACCGACTGCAAGCAGGTCTGATAGGTGGCCGGCGGCTGGCTGCCGGTGACGGACAGGCTGTTGAGACCCGGCGTCACCGTCAGGCCGGCACAGCTCGTGGCCCCCAGCACCTCCGCCGCGCCGTCCTGCGGATTGGTGATCGTCACCGTCGCCGAGGCTAGGTTGGCGCTGTCCACGTCGGTCACCGTCACGCCGGCATCCACCGTCACGGCCGGGCCGTCCTCGGTGAAAGCCGTGTTGCCGGCCGTCGTCGTCACCACCGGCGCGTCGTTGACCGCCGCCACCGTCACCGTCTTGGTGGCCGGCGTGCTGCTCGCCGCACCGTCGTTGGCGACGAAGGAGATCGACCGCGGCGTCGTGCCCGGGTCCTGATCCGTGTTGTTGTAGGTCACCGACTGCAGACAGGTTTGATAGGTGGCCGGCGGCTGGCTGCCGGTGATGGAGAGGCTGTTGAGGCCCGGCGTTACCGTCAGGCCGGCGCAGCTCGTCGCCGCCAGCGTCTCGGCCGCACCATCCTGCGGATTGGTGATCGTCACCGTCGCCGAAGCGAGGTTGGCGTTGTCCACGTCGGTCACCGTCACGCCCGCATCCACCACCACCGCCGGACCGTCCTCGGTGAAGGCCGTGTTGCCGACCGTCGTCGTCACCACCGGCGCGTCATTGACCGCGGCTACCGTCACCGTCTTGGTGGCCGGCGTGCTGTTGGCCGTGCCGTCGTTGGCCACGAAGGAGATCACCCGCGGCGGCGTGCCCGGGTCCTGATCCGTGTTGTTGTAGGTCACCGACTGCAAGCAGGTCTGATAGGTTGCCAGCGGCTGGCTGCCGATCAAGCTCAGACTGTTGAGGCCAGGGGTCACAGTGATGCCGGGACAGCTTGTCGCCGCCAGCACCTCCGCCGCACCGTCCTGCGGATTGGTGATCGTCACCGTCGCCGAAGCGAGGTTGGCGTTGTCCACGTCGGTCACGGTCACGCCCGCATCCACCGTTACGGCCGGACCGTCCTCCGTGAAGGCCGTATTGCCGCCCGTCGTCGTCACCACCGGCGCATCGTTCGAGACCGCCACGGTCACCGTCTTGTTGGCCGGCGTGCTGTTGGCCGTGCCGTCGTTGGCCACGAAGGAGATCACCCGTGGCGTCGTGCCCGGGTCCTGATCCGTGTTGTTGTAGGTCACCGACTGCAAGCAGGTCTGATACGTGGCGACCGGGAAACTGCCGGTGAGGCTGAGGCTGTTGACACCCGGAGTTACGGTGATGCCGCCGCAGCTCGTCGCCGCAAGCACCTCCGCCGCGCCGTCCTGCGGGTTGGTGATCGTCACCGTCGCCGAAGCCAGGTTCGGATCGTCCGCGTCGGTCAAGGTCACGCCCGCGTCCACCAACACTGCCGGACCATCCTCGGTAAAGGCCGTGTTGCCGCCCGTCGTCGTCACCACCGGCGCGTCTTCGACCACCGCCACCGTCACCGTCTTGTTAGCCGGCGTGCTGTTGGCCGTGCCGTCATTGGCCACGAAGGAGATCACTCTCGGCGTGGTATTCGGGTCCTGATCCGTGTTGTTGTAGGTCACCGACTGCAGACAGGTTTGGTACGTCGCGATCGGCTGGCTGCCGGTGAGGCTCAGGCTGTTTAGGCCCGGGGTCACGGTGATGCCACCGCAGCTCGTCGCGCCGAGCACCTCCGCCGCGCCGTCCTGCGGATTGGTGATCGTCACCGTCGCCGAAGCCAGGTTGGCGTTGTCGACGTCGGTCACCGTCACGCCGGCATCCACCACTACCGCCGGACCGTCCTCGGTAAAAGCCGTGTTGCCGCCCGTCGTCGTCACCACCGGCGCGTCGTTGACTGCCGCCACCGTCACGGTCTTCGAGGCCGTGTTGCTGTTGTTGTCGCCGTCGTTGGCCACGAAGTTGACAGTTCGGTTGGCCGTGTCGGGGTTCTGGTCGGTGTTGTTGTAGGTCACCGACTGCAGACAGGTCTGGTACGTCGCGATCGGCTGGCTGCCGGTGATGGTCAGAGGGTTGCCCGGTGTCACCGTCAGTCCGACGCAGGCGGTGGCATTGAGCACCTCGGCGGCGCCGTCGGGCGCGCTCGTCAGCGACACCATCGCCGACTCGAGGTTGGTGTCGTCCGGATCGGTCACCGTCACGCCCGCGTCCACCACCACCGCCGGACCATCCTCGGTAAAGGCCGTGCTTCCCGCCGTCGTCGTCACCACCGGCGCGTCGGGCGCCGGGGCCACCGTCACCGTCTTGTTCGCCGCGGCGCTGCTGGCCGTGCCGTCGTTGGCCACGAAAGACACGATGCGGTTCGCCGTGCCCGGCGAGTTCGACGTGTTGTCGTAGGTGACCGACTGCAGGCAGGTCTGATAGCTGGCGAGCGGCTGGCTGCCGGTGATCGAGAGGCTGTTGAGACCCGGCGTCACGGTGAGGCCGGCACAGCTCGTCGCGGCGAGCACTTCCGCCGCACCGTCCTGCGGGTTGGTGATGGTCACCGTCGCCGAGGCGAGGTTGGCGTTGTCGACATCGGTGACCGTCACTCCCGCGTCCACCACCACCGGGGGGCCGTCCTCCAGAAAGGAGGTGTTCCCCGCCGTCGTCGTCACCACCGGCGCGTCGTTGACCGGCGTCACCGTGACCGTCTTGTTCGCGGGTGCGCTGTTCACGCCGCCGTCATTGGCGACGAAGGAGATCATGCGCGGCGTGATACCGGGGTTCTGCGAGCTGTCGTTGAAGGTCACGGATTGCAAGCAGGTCTGATAGGTGGCCACCGGCTGGCTGCCGGTGATCGAGAGGCTGTTGAGGCCTGGCGTCACGGTGAGCCCGGGGCAGATCGTCGCAGCGAGCGTCTCGGCCGGACCGTCCTGGGGATTGGTAATCGTCACCGTCGCCGAGGCGAGGTTGGCGCCGTCATCGGTGACCGTAACTCCGGCGTCCACCACCACAGGCCCGCCGTCCTCGGTGAAGGCCGTGCTGCCGCCCGTCGTCGTCACCACCGGCGGGTCATTGAGACTCGTATCGATGCGGAAGTAGAGCCGCCCTGCCTCGAAGCGGACGAAGAGGGCCCGCAGGTCCGGGCTCGGATCGCTTCCAAAAGGATCGGTGGCGACCGGCGCGTCACCCCCCCAGTCGGCGATCTGTCCGTCCAGCACGATCGCCGCCCACGCGGCAGTTGCCCCGCCGGCAAGCAGCAAGAGCAGCAGGAAGACGATCCGCTGCCGGCGGCGCAGCATCAACACCGCGGCGCCGGCGAGGACGAGCGCGAGCACCAGCAGCCCCCACTCGCCGAGAGTGGGGATCTCGGGATTGAACCCCAAGCCGAAGACAATGGGACCGCCGCCTTCGGTGGCCGTCAAGGTGTCGCTGGGGGGCGGCGTACTATCACTGTCGGAGGCGACGTACAGCCGGATGGCCGGCGCCACGGGCGTAAACGGGAGATAGGTCTCGACGACGCTGGGACCGTCAGGTGACACGGCCGTACCGACCGGCCAGGCTGGCGGCGGTGGCGTCAGGCTCGTTAGCGGTCCGAAGACTCCGCTCGAACAGGTCTGCTGCTGCACCGCGGTGACCTGCGGCGTCGAGTCGACGGTGGTGACGAGGATCTGCTCGATGCCGCTGAACGCGCCGCTCAGGCAGCCAGTGCTGATGTCGTTGTCGCTGTCAACGTAGACGGTGAAGGTAGCCGCCGAAGCCGCGGGCGCGAAGCCCACGAGCCCCAGCAACAGGGCGAAAGCGATCCTGGCTCTGGCGATTTTGTGAAGATTCATCTTGAAGCTCCTCGGCAGGAACGTCTCGGGCACACCTTCACCCGAAAGGCCGGACGGACCATATGGGCGACTCGACGGTTGGACGCATCGACTGGGCTCGACTCCGATCCCCCCTCCGCCAGGTCCGATGCGTTTCCTTCGCTCCCGGAGCCACATGCGGCCCCGCGAGTCCCTGGTCGCCGCCCCTGGAGGAAGACCTGAACTACGGTAAAGAGTACCTTACCACAACCTGAGGGAATCAGAGCCGAAGATCGATAACTTTAACGGAGTTGCAATCGTGGAAACTACGCCGCTGTCTGCCGCCACGTCTCCACCGGGAGAGGGCAGAGGGCGGGTCGGGGGGCTTGACCCGCCCTGCTGCCGGTGACGACGGGATGGCCTCCTACCTACTTTACCTCCTGCGCCGCGCCGCTCTGGATCGCCCGCTCGACCAGCCCCCGGAACTCCTTCTCCGCCTTCTCGCTGGCAGCTTCCTGCTGGCGGCCCAGCGCTTCCTGCTGCTCGCCGAGCTTCTCCTGCTGGCGGCCGAGGGCTTCCTGCTGGCGCCCCAGCTCCTCCTGCTGGCGGCCGAGCTCCTCCATCTGGGCCGCGAGCTGCCTCTCGCGCGCTTCGAGATCCGCCTCGTCCTCGTCGTCCCGGCTCATCCGCTCGGCGGCGAGCGTCGCCAGCTGGGCTCCCAGGAGCCCCTGCCTGCCGCCCAGCTCACCCTGCCTGGCGCCCAGGCCGCCCTGCTTCGCGCCGAGCTTCTCCCTGCTGCGCCCCCAGCGCACCCTGCTTGGCGCCGAGCTCCATCTGCGGCCGGAAGATCTCCTTGGCCTGCTTCAGCACCGCGGCGTCACGGACGAGGTACTCCTTGCCGCCGCGACGGAACCAGAGGATCGCCTCCTTCGAGTCGCCGCGGAGACGCTTCAGCTTGTCGAGGTCGCGCGTGGAGCCGCTCATCATGCTCGCCGAGCCGTTGCCGTAGAGCAGAATCCAGGAGTCGCCGTCGTCGTCGTGGCCCCAGGAGTATCCGTGTCTCGGCTTGGTGGGCGCCGGCGGGGCCGGAGCCCTGGGCGTCCGGGGAGTCCCCGGCGAAAGAGCCGCCATCGCGGCGACCGGGTGCGGCGCCATGGCAGGTGTCCTGGCAATAACCGGACGCGCCGGCGGAGCCCCCACCGGCCCGGCTCCCACCGGCGGCAGACCCCGCGGGCCTGCGCCGGGACGGGGTGCGAGCGCCGGAGCCGCTCCCGGCGTGGGCGCCAGCGCCGGCCTCGGAGCGCCGGGAGCGGGCGCCATCCCGGCGACGCCTCCCACCACGCCACCTTGGACGCCGCCGACGACACCGCCTTCAACGCCGCCGACGACGCCGCCCTCGACTCCTCCCACGACGCCACCGGGGATGCCGCCTTCAACCCCACCGGCGACACCGCCGACGACGCCGCCGGGAATCCCGTCGGCGAGGGCCGCGGGGGGTTCGGCCGGCTCGACCGCTGCCGCCGGATCCGCTGCTGTTGCCGGCTCCGCTGCCTCTGCCGGTTCGGCTGCTTCCGCCGGCTCGGCGGCTTCTGCCGGCTCGACCGCCTGGGCCACCTCGGGGGCGGTCTCGGCCTCCGGCGCCGGTTGCTGGGCGACGATACGAAGAGGAATCAATCCCACCAGAACCGCCGCCCCGGCCAGCCACCACCAGCCGGAGAGACGGCGTTGCTTTTCGGAAGTCGATTCGGAAGCCTGCTGAAGCATCTGAAGTCTCCTTTTCAGGTTCTGCAGCGAAGGCGAGGCGCCCGCGGCGGCGAGACCGGTCTCTCGCGGGGCCACACCCCACCGGAGGAGCAGGCGCCCGTAGGCCTGGGGCGCCGACCCCAGGACGCGGAGCACCTCCGCGTCGCACGCGGCTTCGCGGGCGATCGCGTATTCACGGGCGGCGAGCGCCGCCAACGGATGAAAGAAGAAGATCCTGTGCGCCAGAGCCGGCACCCAGCCGAGCCACAGATCGCCGCGGCGCAGGTGGACCAGCTCGTGGCAGAGCGTCATCGAGATCTCGCCCGGCGACAGCCGCGCCAGCCCGGAGTCCGGCAGCAGCACCAGCGGCCGGCGAAGACCGAGGGCCTGCGGCGTCCGCACGTCCGCCGAGCCGCGCAGCTCCGGCGGCCGGCGCCGCGCGAGGCGCGCGCAAAGGTCGGCGAACGCCGCGCGGATCCAGCCTTCCCGCACCGGTTGCGAGCGCGCGACGACCCAGCGGGTGTAGCGGAGCTGGCGCAACGCTTTCACGGCGTGCACGGCGAGGCCGGCGAGCCAGAGGAGGAGGGTCGCGACGACGGCGACGGTCTTACCCAACTCGAAGCTGCTTTGCCGCCTCGGTCTATCCCCCTCCCGAGCCCTCACCCCTGGCCCCTCTCCCGCCCCCTCCCAGCCCACCTCACCGGGAGAGGGGAAAACACTCTCGAGCTTGGTTGCTGTTCTCCCTCCTCTCCCGGTGAGGTGGGCTGGGAGGGGGCGGGAGAGGAGGGCCGGGGAGGTGAGGGCCGCCGGCAGGAGCGGCAGCTCCACCGGCGAGATCCAGACCAGGCCCACCAGCAGCTTCAGGCACGCCGCCCACCACAGGCCGCAGCGCACGGTGGCGGGCAGGCGCGGAAACAGGCGGCAGGCGAGCCATACGGCGGCGATGAACAGCGCGCCCTGCAGGGAGGACCGCAGCAGCGCCTCGACGACGGCCGCAGACGCGCTCATGGCTCCTCCTTCCGCTGCGACTGGAGCTTCGCCACCAGCTCCTCCAGGTCCGCCAGCTCCTCGTCCGAAACCCGCGCCTCTTCCGTGAGGTAGGTCACGAAGGGCGACACGGAACCGCCGAGCGTTTTCTCCACGAAGGTCCGCACCACGCCGCGCATCACCTGGCCGGAGCTGGCGGGGGAGACGTATTGAAAGATCCCCTCAATCCGCCGGCGCTGGAGGTGGCCCTTCTGGCGCAGCCGCTCCATCATCGTCAGCACGGTCGAGCGGGCCAGCCCGCGCGGCACGCCGAACCCCTCCGCGGCCTGCCCCACCGAGGCGCCGCCCTGCCCGGCCACGTACTGGAGGAGCGCCAGCTCCTGATCTCCGATGGACTTGGGTTTCATGATCGATCCCCTCCCTGCGTGCCCCGCGTGCCTACATCTGTCGTCATGGTACATCTGACGACAATTGTCGTCAAGAGGGTTGTACGGCGGGGCGGGTGGAAGGTTGCGGCTGCTGCTACTGCGGTTGAGCCCGCCGCCAACGGTTGTGTCGGACTGCGTACGGTCCTGCCCTCCGAAGCCTCACCCCCCGGCCCCCTCTCCGTAACCGGAGAGGGGGAGAACAGCAAGAAAGACAGATGTGTTTCTCCCCCTCTCCCGTCAGGGAGAGGGGGCCGGGGGGTGAGGCTTCGGAGGGCAGAACCGGGGTAGTCCACGAGCCAACTGAACCACTGCCCGCTCCGGGAACATCAGCCCGGCCCCGCCACCTTCCGGTACTTCGTCGGCCGGCGTCCGCCGCTGAACCCGACGATCTCCAGGGTCTTTTCGGACCACAGGTCCTTGAGGATCCGCACGACAGAGGACCTGCACGGCGTAAACCCGAGCGCCCTTTCGAGCTTCCTGGCGGTCGAAGATTTCCGGCAGCCGGGGAAGCGCGTCTTCGATCGCATCACGAAGCCCACCGCGTGGGAGCCGGATCTTCTCTTGCGTCTCACTCGCAGCTTGCGGCTCGCTCGGGGTTTGCGTCTCATTCCGAGTTTCCGTCTCATTGGCCACCGGTGGGTCGTTCTTCTGGCTCCTCTCGCCCTGGATCCCCTCCTGCGGAGGGGACGACAACAGGCTCTGTGGTCGCCGCCGCTGCCTCGGTCGGGGGCGGCGAGGCCAGCCAGAGCGCCTCGAGCGAGCGCAGCTTGGCCTCGTGAGCGGCCCGGAGGAGATCCCGGTCCTCGGCGTACTGCTTTTCGAGCGCGCGCCGGCGCTTCTCGTACTCGCTGTGCTGCATCGAAATCTCCTTGAGAAAGGAAGACTGAAAGAGCGTAGCCCCGAGCGCTCGGGACAGGCAAGGGGCGAAGCGGACGGCCCGCTCCGGCTCGCACGCCGGAGAGGAAGCGGAGCGGACGGTTGGACCCGGCTCGCGCGCCAGCGAAGAAGCGGAGTGGACGGTTGGACCTCCGGATTCTCCCTCCCGCTCCGCTTCGTGGACGGTTGGACCTCCGGGTTCTCCCTCCTGCTCCGCTTCGTGGACGGTTGGACCTGCGGGTCAGACCGGCCGCGCCGGAAATCGCGTGACGTGACCCGCAAATCCAACTGTCCATTTCTCGGGTCGAACCGTCCGCGCCTCGGGTCCAACCAGCCGTTTCCGTGCGCACGTCAGCGACGAAACGGATCCAACCGTCCGTTGCAGGCAGCCGGACAGGCGTGGACCGGGTCGAACCATCCATCTTCAGACTCCGCCGGCAGGCGAACCGGCGCGAACCGGCCATTCCGATTCGCCAGCGCCGCAGCCATGGGGTCGAACCGTCCGTGCTCCGCAGCCGCTCTCAGCCGATCCGGGTCCAACCGGCCGGTCAAGCGCGCGGCTTCAAACGGTAATGCTCCCGGATCGCCCGCTCGACGATCTTGCTCTTCTTCTTCTCCTGCCGGCGCGCAAGCTCGTCCTGGCGGAGGTGGATCTGCCACAGCTCGCGCTGGAGCTTGCGGTAGCTCTCCAGACGTCCGGAGGGCAGCGCGCCGCTCGCCGCCGCGGCCTCGACGGCGCAGCCGGGCTCGCCCTGGTGGCGGCAGTCGGCGAAGCGGCAAC
This sequence comes from Thermoanaerobaculaceae bacterium, assembly GCA_963778565.1. GTDB lineage: Bacteria > Acidobacteriota > Thermoanaerobaculia > Multivoradales > UBA5704 > DATARR01. The sequence continues at coordinate 696,959 of CAVZUZ010000014.1, forward strand.
TCTCGGCGAGCGACTCGACGTCCGCGAAGGCGGACTCGATGCCCTGGTCCCCCTCCCAGAGCTGGATCTCCCGCAGGCCGGGGGTGTCGATGAGCAGGCCGCCGGAGGGAGCCCTGAAGAGCTCGCGGTGGGTGGTGGTGTGGCGGCCGCGGTCGTCGTCCTCGCGGACCTCGCGCGTGCGCTGCACCTCCCGGCCCAGCAGGCGGTTGATGAGGGTGGATTTGCCGACGCCCGAGGAGCCCAGGAGACTCACCGTCTGCCCCGGACCGAGGTAGGCGTGGAGCTCCTCGCAGTTTTCCCCCGTCAAGGCGCTCACGCGGTGCACGGGCACACCGATGGCGACCGACTCGGCCTCCAGCAAACAGGCCTCGGGATCTTCGCAGCGGTCCAGCTTGTTGAGGACGACCACGGGCCGGGCGCCGCTGTCCCAGGCAGCGGTCAGGTAGCGCTCGATGCGGCGGGGGTTGAAGTCGCCGTCGAGGCCGGAGACCAGGAAGATGGTATCGACGTTGGCGGCCACCACCTGCTCGTCGGTGCGCTGGCCGGCCACCTTGCGGGAGAACTTGGACTTGCGGGGAAGGACGGCCTGGATCAGCGCCCGCCCGTCGCCGGTGGGCGGACGGAGCGCGACCCAGTCCCCCACGGCGGGATAGCCGGAGGCGCCGCCGGGTCCCTTCAGCTCGTGGCGGAGCTTGCCCGCGAGGTCGGCGTACGACTCGGCCTCGCCCGTCGAGACCTGGCACAGCCCCTTCTGCGCCACGATCCTGGCGGGGACGAGCCCCTGTTCCGCGTAGGGAGCAAAGGCCGCCGCGAAGGAGTCAGTCCAGCCGAGGTCCGCGAGTGTCATCGGATTCCGAAGAGCTCGGCGATTCGATCCAATTTGGTAGCAACCTCTGACGGGATCTCCTCTGGGCGCATTTGCTCAGCAATCAGGTAGTATTCCTCCTTGCTCAGTGGCAGTTGCGCCTCTTGGAACACCGCCGGAAGCAGCGTTTTGCTGGCTGGCGTATTGACCCAGAACTCGTGATCGCCCAGTGGATTCCGATAGACCGCTGGGGGGAGTTGGTCTTCGAGGAGTGGCCGTGCACCCAGCAATGGCAGAGCACGGGAGGCGACAAATCTTTCCAGCGCTGCGGGGTGCATCAAATAGCTCTCTGCCTCGTAACGTCGCCATCGCTCAATGACCAAACCTTCTGCAGCAACTTCCCGGTCCGGCAGTCCGCGATTGTCCCCGTCAAGCAGAAGGAGACCGACGATCTGACTACCCATGGCCTGCCTGCCTATGGCGCGCAAGGCGAAGAAATGGCCTTTGGCTTCACGGGGGTGCCTCCCCTGGTTGCTGTGCCAGAAGGGATTCTTGTGAAACCAGGAAGAAAGCGGGTGATCCAGGACCTGAGCCCATGCCCTCAGGAGGTTGAAGTCCGTCTCTCCCTCAACATAGAGAATGCCCGGTGACTGCTCCGCTAAGAGGATGTCAAGAGCGGTGAGCCGCTTGAGCGCCTCGCGGACCTGATCCCTGTCCGTCTCATCCAGGAGAAGGTGGGGTTTGTTGTAGAAGGAGAGAATCTGGCTCGGGCTGGTGCCATCGATTAAGATCTCAGAATGGGTTGCGATGACCAGTTGACATCGCCGCCGAGAAGCGATGCTGCGCAGAAGGTCGTATACCTGTTTCTGCAGGATCACATGGAGGTGTGCATCAGGTTCGTCAAGCAGCAGAACGGTCGAGGGTCGAGCGAAAAAAAACCCCAACAGAAGCAAAACCTGATGAAATCCACTGCCTGCGCTGGCAATGTCTAACTCCGGCAGGCCATCCTTTCCCTTGGTGCTCGGAACACCCCTGAGGTAATCACAGACGATATAGGGAGTGCCGATATACTTCGGGGGCAGCAGCTTGTACCCGAAGATCTCCTCGATCTGACTGCAGAGCGCCCGCCAGTCACCCTCATCGTTCTTCTCGTAGACCTCGAGCAAGAGGTTCCGCAGGATGTCGCCCGCTTTCCCCTGTCCGATCAAGAGGTCTTGATAGGGACGGTCGTACCTCGTCTCCTCGGGTCCAATTCCAGAAAAGGGCGGGATGTGGACAACCGAGACGTCCTGCACAGCCTGGGGTAGCTGGTCGATGTATTCGGGTGAGGGTTTCACGTAGAGGAGCTCGAGTATTCTGGTATCTGAACTCGAACGGAAGCCGCCAACCCCCTTGAGGGGTTGAACCTTCAAGCGTAATTGTCAGGACCCGCGGTTGCCCGGGTCTTTGCCCTGACTGGAGCTCTTCGGTCCGCAGGCCTGTCAGCGTGTCGGTCCAAAGGTGATTCATCTCGCGCAGGGGAAGCGCCGTGAACTCCTGTCGTGTCAGAGGAACTCCCGTCCTCTGCCTGGCTCTGGAACCGCTTTCGGGGCCCCTTCGCTCCTGCCACTTTTGCAACCCCAGGTGCCATACCGCTATCGCTTGCAGAAGAGTGGTTTTCCCCGAATTATTCGGCCCAGCTAAGATTATGTGGTCGGAGAGGCTGAGCTCTTGATACGAAAAATGCTTGAAGTAACGCGCCGTCACCCTGGTTATCATAATTATAACCTTACACATCCATGTCGTATGCGACCTTCAGCCACCGGCGCACCTCGTCGTCGATGTCCGCCAGGCTCGCGATCGGGATGCGGTGGGTGATGCGGTCCTTTTTGGCGAAGCCGCCGGTGTCGATGAGCCGGCCGCTGGCCGGAGTGTCCTTGAGCGCGAAGCCGAGGTCGATGCGCGTCCTGGTGGTGGGCTTGATCTGCGCGAAGACGTGATTGCGGTAGAGGGGCACGATCGTCTTGCCCGGGCAGGCCTTGACGTCCGGCGCGATGGAGAAGCCGAGCGCCAGCAGCGCGTCGTAGAGGGGCCGCAATTGAGGCTTGCCGGCGAACATATCCTCGACGTACCGGAGGGCGGTGGCGAGGTAGGCTTCGGGGGTGTCGTCCTCTCCACCCTTGCCGACGGAGCGCTCGGCGAGCCACCAGGCGGTGTTGGTGCCCAGCTTGTGCTCGGACTTCAGCCAGTCCCGCCTCTCCTTTTCGGTGGGCGGTCCGGCTTCATGGATGAAAGCGACCCACTCTTCGAGCGAGCGTCCGGTCTTCTCGCGCAGCGTGGCGATCCAGCTCTCCATCATCGCGACGCCCGGATGGACGCTATAGGGGTTGGACTGGGGCATCGGTTTTCCTCAACGGGCGCTCAGTGGGGCTCGAACGTCCCCCCGTTCAGCTCGTCGACCCGCTTTTTCGCGATGGCGAGAGGCGGTACGTCCCACCTGGCCCGCTCCTCGTCGGTGACGGAAGGGTCCACCTCCCAGAGAATCCATTTTCCGTCGACCTTCTTGAACTGGGTGCCGTAGAGCTGGGGCTTGCCGCGCCACATGAGGGCGCGGTCCTTGGAGGCGGCCGCGAGCCAGCGGGCCATGGGGTGCTCGGGATCGAGATCCAATGCCTTGAGGCACCACTCGTGGGCGCGGTCGTAGTCCTCGGGCTTGTCGCCGTGCTGGAAGACCATGCCGGCGTGAAAGTAGTCGGCGGCGACCTTGGCACCGCCCTCCGCCACGATCTCGAGCACCCGCTTGCGCCGTTCGGCATCCCGCTTGCCGACATCAGCCCACTGGGTGGCCTGCAGAGTTCCCGCGCGGTCGGACTGGTCCTCCTGGTAGAGCTTCGCCAGCTCGGCATTGACGTTGCCCGCACGGGCGGCTCTCCGGGCCTGGACTCCTTCGAAGAAGGTCTTCCATCGCGGGTCCTGCCGGAGGGGCTCGAGATATGGGTTCGCACCGGCGCGTTCGACGTCCCGATAACCCTTTCCGGCCGCCTTGTCCAGCAGGGCGAAGGCAGCGTCCTTGTCGCCTTTGGCCGCCGTGCAGGCCGCGGCCGCGAAGTACGCTCGAGCCGCCTGGCGCTCCGTGCCGGCAATCTCGGCGGCCTTGACCAGGGTCTCGACGCAACGGGGCCACTCCTCGGCGCCGTACGCGGCGGTTCCCTGAACGAACAGGGCCTCGTAGGAGGCGGCCGGGGCCTGGGCGGTGCCGGTCGCCGCGAAGGCCAGGCCGCCGATGGCGAAAAAGGCAGGGATGGCGAAACGTTGAAGTCTCATCGGTTGAGGTCCTCTCGGTGACGAATTGTACCGCGCGCCGGATTGCACGCTTGACCTTCCCCCACGGGGCCGGGCAGAGTTGCGCCGTGCACATCGTCGCGATTCACTATGCCCCGGGCGCCGGGGAAAGTCTGGCCGGCGCGCTGGCGGAGGCACAGGGCAAGACGCTCTACGAGGCGCGGACGCGGCTGAGCGATCCGCACGGCGGGCCGGCGGTGGTCGGCAATTTCGCCGAGATCGAGCCGGCCTGGGCCTTCGCCGGCAGGCTGCGCGCCGACGGCATCGATCCCATCCTCCTGGCGCCGGAGGACGTCGAGTCCGACGCCGACCGCCTCGTGGTGCGCGGCTTCGAGCTCCACGAGAGTGGCATCACGGCCGTGTCGCGCCGGGGACGGACCGCCGAGATCGCCTACGGAGAGATCGACCTCCTCCTGCGGGGCGTGCGGATCGACCAGCGCACGCTGGTGCAACGGACCGAGAAACGGAAGCTCAGCCCGGTCAGAGCGATCATCACCGGCGGCATGGTGGTGACCAAGGCCACCAGCAAGGCCGAGCAGGTGACGACGGAGGAGCGGGAGGACTTCTTCCATCTTTATGCCGGCGGGCACCCGCCGCTCGCCTTCCACGCCGCCGACCTCAACTACCAGTCCCTCGGCCCCGCCGTGCAGCACTCGTCGGCGGCAAATTTCGCCTACCTCGTCGACGCTCTCCGCCGTTCCCTTCCCCAGGTGCATTACGACGAACGGCTGACCAGCCGGCAGGGCCGAGCGCGGGTGCTGGGGCCCTCGTTGACGGAGAACCACCTCGACATCGCGGTCTCGCTGCTCGCCCGCGTGCTGCGGCGGCGCTGAGTCATAGAATCGTCGCGGCCGGAGGACGCATGAAGAGAATCGCCGTCTTGACCAGCGGTGGGGACGCCCCGGGGATGAACGCCGCCATCCGCGCCGTGGTGCGCGCCGGAGTCCACCAGGGGTGGGAGGTCTTCGGCGTCCGGCGCGGCTTCAGCGGTCTGATCAGCGGGAAGTTCATCGGCCTGGAGGCCCGCGACGTGGGGGGAATCCTGCAGCAGGCGGGGACCATGCTCGGCAGCGCCCGATGTCCGGAGTTCAGGACCGACGACGGACGTCTGGATGCCCTGCGCCAGCTCGGACAGCACGGCATCGACGCCCTCGTCGTCATCGGCGGCAACGGCTCGCAATCCGGGGCCGAGCATCTGGCCAAAATGGGCTTCCCCGTCGTCGGCGTCGCCTCCACCATCGACAACGATCTCTACGGCTCGGAGATCACCATCGGTGTCGACACGGCCCTCAACATCGCGCTCGAGGCCATCGACCGGCTCAAGGTGACCGCCTCCTCGCACCAGCGCGCCTTCCTCGTCGAAGTGATGGGCCGCGACTGCGGCTATCTGGCGCTCGCCGCCGCCGTGGCCGGCGGCGCCGAAGCGGCCATCATCCCCGAGATGGAGATGGACCCCGAGACCCTGGCCGCCGAGCTGCGGGGCGCCTACCAGCGCGGCAAGCCCCATGCCCTGGTGGTGGTGGCCGAGGGAGCGCAGTACAACGCGGACCGGCTGATGCACTACTTCAGCGAGCACCGCGAGCGGCTGGGTTTCGAGCTGCGGGCCACGATCCTGGGGCACGTGCAGCGCGGGGGCCATCCCGGCGCCTTCGACCGGCTTCTCGCCACGCGGCTCGGCGCCGCGGCGGTACATCGCCTGGCCGGCGGCGAGTCCGGGGTGCTGGTGGGCCTCCTCCGCGGGCAGATCGCCGCGACGCCCCTGGCAGAGGTGGTGGCCAACAAGAAACCGCTGGATCTGACGCTCTTCGAGCTGGCAAAGGTGTTGGCGCGGTAGCGGACAGGCTTCGACCCGCCCTTCTTGAAGCGATCTGGCCTCCAGAGCAGGCCCCCGCGTCGCTTCGGAGAAGCGACGTCTCGATAGCCCGGTGCGGAAGCGCCGGGCGCAGAGGCTGGCCCGCCTCACCGCCTCAGCCCGGCGCTCCCGCGCCGGGCTATCGAGACGTCGCTCCTCTGGAGCGAGACGTGCGGAGAGGTTACTACCGGCGGGGTGGCTTCGGAAAAACCTCCTCGGATTCCCCCGCGTCCCCGGCCTTGCCTTCCTTTCCGAAGAAGTACTCGAAGGCGTCGACCGGCTTGCGCTCGACCGATTCTTCCTTCTTGGACCGGGCTTGTGGGGCCGACTGGGCGCTACGGCCGAAGAAGTATTGAAAGGCGTCCACCTTGGGCTCCGGCTTTGCGGTCTCGGGGGAGGTCTCAGAGCCATTGGGCTCCGGAACCGGCTCCGGCTCGAACCGCATCTCCAGGAACGGGACCTTCGGCGTGGGCGCGGGAGTTGAAGAGTCGGCCGCGGGGACAGGCGCTGCCGGAGCCGTAGTCTCCACCGCAGCCACCGGCTCGGCGGGTACCTCGGGCGGAGCCGCCTCAGCGGCAGGCTCGGCGGCCTTCGACGGGACCTTCTCCTTGCGGCCGAAGAAGTACTGGAAGGCGTCGGGCTTCTTCTCCTTCTCCGGCTCCGGCGCGGGAGTCTCCTCCTGCGTCGTGGCGGAAGGCTCGCCGCCCTCCTGGGCACAGAGGGAAGCGGGCGCGAGAGTCGCGGCGAGGACGAGGAGCAGCAGGCGTCGTGGCATGACTACGGTCTCCGATCAGTAGCGAACCGCCGTTCATTGTACCGGATTCGGGCCGAGGGAATAGGGGGAGGGGGTATACGATGTTCAAGGAAATGGGGAGCCGAATCATGCAACACCTGACCCTGAAAATCGACGGCATGAGCTGCGGGCACTGCGTGGCCCGCGTGGAAAAGGCCCTGTCCAAGCTGGATGGGGTCAGCGTCAGCCGGGTCGGCGTGGGCAGGGCCGAGATCGACTACGACCCTGCCCGCACATCTTTCGAGCGTATCCGGGAAGCGATCGACGACGCCGGCTATACGGCCCATCCGGTGGAGAGGACGGAGGCGTTGGCGTGACCGCATCGGACTGGATCGTGATCCTGGCGGGGATCGCGGCCATCGCCTGGGTCAACTGGTGGTTCTTCCTGGCCCGGCGCCCCGCAGCCGCCGCTGTGGCCGGCGCGGGCGGTACCCAGGAAGTCACCATCACCGTACAGGCCGGCTACGAGCCCGCGGAGGTGAAGGTGAAGCGGGGCGCGCCCGTGCGTCTGATCTTCGACCGCCGGGAGACCTCCGGCTGCTCGGAAGAGATCGTGATCCCCGACTTCGGCATCCGCAAGTTTCTTCCCGCCTTCCAGAAGACGGCGATCGAGCTGACGCCGAAGGAGGCCGGGACGTTCGAGTTCACCTGCGGGATGAGCATGCTGCACGGCAGGCTCATCGTGGAGGGCTGATGGCGGCCGGCGCCAAGGTCGACATCCCCGTCCAGGGAATGACGTGCGCCGCCTGCCAGGCCAGCGTCCAGAAGGCGCTGCAGCGCCAACCCGGGGTACTGGACGCGTCGGTGAACCTGATGCTGCACAACGCGGCGGTGACGTACGACCCCGCCGTCACCCGGCCGGAGGCGCTGGTCGAGGCCATCCGCGAGACCGGCTACGAGGCCGCGCTGCCGCGGCAGGAGCAGACCGCCTTCGAGGAGCAGGCGGCCCGCGACCGGTCGCAGGAGGAGGAATTCCGTTCCCTGCGCCGCAAGGCGCTGGTGAGCGGCGTTGCAGGCGCCGTGGCCATGATCGCTTCGATGCCGCTGATGGTGACAGGTGCTCACGGAGCCGGCGCGCATGGACCGGTGGCCGACCCGTTCATGCGCTGGGCCATGGAGTCGATGACCCCGGCCCTGCGTTCGGGCATGCCGTGGCTCTACCGGATCCCTCCCGCGGTTCTCTCCTATGGCCTGCTCTGCCTCACGCTGGGAGTGATGGCCTGGGCCGGGCGACATTTCTACGCGCGCGCCTGGGCGGGGTTCCGCCATCACTCGGCGGACATGAACACCTTGATCGCCGTGGGCACCGGCGCCGCCTTCCTCTACTCCCTGTTCGCCACGGTGGCGCCCGGCTTTTTTGTCGCGCGGGGGGTAGCCCCGGACATCTACTACGAAGCGGTGGTGATCATCATCGCCCTCATCCTGACCGGCAACGCACTCGAAGCGCGTGCCAAGAGCCGCACTTCGACCGCCCTCCGTTCGCTGGTCGCCCTCCAGCCCCGGACCGTCCGCGTGCTGCGCGGCGGCAAGGAGGTGGACGCGCCCGTCGAGGAGGTGCGGAGCGGCGATACCGTGGCCGTGCGTCCGGGCGAGCGGATCCCGGTCGACGGCGAGGTCCTCTCCGGCGCTAGCGCCGTGGACGAGTCGATGCTGACGGGCGAGTCGATGCCGGTCGAAAAACAGCCGGGGGACAAGGTGATCGGCGGCACGATCAACCGCACCGGCGCCTTCCGCTATCGGGCGACGACGCTCGGGGCCGATAGCGTGCTCGCCCGCATCGTCCAGCTCATGCGCGACGCGCAGGGCTCGCGCGCACCGATCCAGAAGCTTGCGGACCGCATCAGCGGCGTTTTCGTGCCGGTGGTGATCTCGCTCGCCATCGCCACGTTCGTCGTCTGGTTCGTGGCTGCGGACACGGCGCCGGCCGTGCGGGCCTTCGCGGCGGCGGTGGCGGTGCTCATCATCGCCTGCCCGTGCGCCATGGGCCTCGCCGTGCCCACGGCGGTGATGGTGGCGACCGGCCGGGGCGCCGAGCTGGGCATTCTGATCAAGGGCGGCGAGGCTCTGCAGCGGGCCGGCGACGTCACCACCGTGGTGCTCGACAAGACGGGCACGATCACCGAGGGAAGGCCGACGGTCACCGACGTCATCCCGGCTCCCGGCTCCTCTAGAGCGCCGGACGAGCTGCTGCGGCTCGCGGCCTCGCTGGAGGCCTCCTCCGAGCACCCGCTGGCGGATGCCATCGTCCGCCACGCGCGGGAGCGGGAGTTGGGGCTCGTGACCGCGGAAGGGTTTCAGTCGATCACCGGCCAGGGCGCCGTGGGGATCGTCGTCGGCTCCTTCCTCGCCATCGGCAACGAGAAGCTGATGGCGGAGTACGCCATCGATCCCGAGCCTCTCCGGCCCGACGCCGAGCGGCTGTCCGCAGAGGGCAAGACGGCAGTCTACGTGGCCATCGACGGAGCCTTGGCCGGCCTGCTGGCGGTGGCGGACCCGCTCAAGCCCTCCGCCCGCGAAGCGGTGGAACGGCTGAAGAGGATGGGTCTCGAGGTCGTCCTCCTGACCGGCGACAACCGGCGGACGGCCGAGGCGGTGGCCCGCCAGGCGGGGATCGACCGTGTCGTGGCGGAGGTGCTCCCCGAGGGCAAGGTCGCCGAGATCCGGCGGCTGCAGCAAAAGGGAAAAATTGTCGCCATGGTGGGCGACGGCATCAACGACGCTCCGGCCCTGGCGCAGGCGGACCTGGGCATCGCCATCGGCACCGGCACGGACATCGCCGTCGAGGCGAGCGACGTGACCTTGATGCGGGGAGATCCGCGGAGTGTCGCGGCGGCCATCGCGCTCTCCCGGCGCACGATGCGGACGATGAAGCAGAACCTTTTCTGGGCGTTCATCTACAACGTGGTCGGGATTCCGATCGCGGCGGGCGTGCTCTATCCCGCCTTCGGCATCCTTCTCTCCCCCATCCTGGCGAGCGCGGCCATGGCCTTCAGCTCGGTGAGCGTCGTCGCCAACAGCCTGCGCCTGCGCCGGGCGCGGGTGGCTTGAAGGAGCGATCCATGAGCGAACAAATCGCGAAGCAACACGCCGGTTGTGGCTGCGGAGTCGAGGCCGAGGCCGAAGGCCGCAAGGCGGTGGGAGTCGACCCCGGCATCAAGGACCGCAATCTGAAGCGTCTGCGCCGGATCGAGGGCCAGGTCCGCGGTCTCCAGAAGATGATCGAGGAGGACCGCTACTGCCCGGACATCCTCACCCAGGTCTCTTCCGTCCAGGAAGCGCTACGGGCGGTCGGCCGCGAGCTGATGCGCAACCACCTCAAGCACTGTGCGACCCAGGCGATCCGTTCAGGCGGGACTGATGCCGAGGCGACGTATGATGAATTGATCGAGCTGATTTACAGACACAGCCGGTGAGTACCGAGTACAATTAGCTGAGGTGATCGCATGACCTACCTTGCCGAGCGCATTACAGTAGATCCCGAGCAGTGCGGTGGCCGTCCCTGCATCCGAGGCCTCCGAATCCGCGTCAGAGACGTCCTGGACCTCCTGGCAAGCGGCTTGACTCCCGAGCAGGTCGTGGAAGAGCTGCCAGACCTCGAAATCGAGGACGTGCAGGCTTCCCTGAGGTTTGCCAGCACTGGAAAATCTTAAGCGCAGGCTGGCCTCCAAGAACTAGCGCATATTCCGAGTGCCGGAAACTACGCCTTCTTTTCTTCAGCCACCCTCTCCCGTTTTCTCGAGAGTTCCTGCAATAGGTCACTTTCAACGTGCGCAAAACCATCATAAACAAGAGGGCCATGCCGTGTCTTTGCGGCATCAAACTCGTCACGGACTCGTCGCCGAATTACATGATCAGGAAGTGTCTCCATTTTATCCCGAACGTCTTCAGCGAGCGTCAACAGGTCGGTCGGCATATAGTCGATCGCGCCGATGCCAAGCGAGAGAGGGAGTCGCCCTTCCGTCACCTTTGAAATCCGGCCTCGTCTCGGACCAAAGGCAAGATAATTCACGAGAAAATCAGGACTCATTACCGGCGATGCGGGAGGAGTTCCCTTCATCACACCCTTCAGTCGACCCTCAATCGCAAAAGCGGTTCTATCCAACGTCAACCACCAGGCGGAGTAGCCGAATGGGCCGCTCTTCTCTTGTCTCCGCCTGACTATGACTCCAACATAACCTTCCACATCATGCATGACCAGGCGCCTTAGTGAAATAGGATCGGGGGAGCCCCCCTCTGCCTTTACCTTCCTTTCTTTAGCCTCGTGAAATATCTCCTGTACGGCTATTCTGAGATCATCCGGTGCTGCGTCTGTACTCAGATCACGCCGGGCCACGCCAATCTGCTCCTCCAAGTAGTCGGCAATATCTTCCTCCGGCCTCCTGTCGCCCCTGAAAAGCTCAATCCAAGAAGCGAAGGCTGCACTTGGGCGACCTGTAGCAGAATACATGTCAGCCAAGAAAGGTGTGCGCCCTTCCCAAGTCGCCGGACTCCTCATGTAGGTAATGCACCTATTCATGTGGCGCTCCAACTCCTCGACAACTCCAGAAGTTACATGGAGCTTAATGCCCAATTCTTGGCCTGCTCGTATCAGGTTCTGGTACTTCCTTGCGGCGGGATCCAGCAGGTTCTCAGCCAACAGGGGTAGCACTATATTGGTGTCAAGCCATACAGAGCCTTCTGAAAACATCTTTGTGACAGCAGATTGTACGTCTGGCGTCTCGCGGAGAAAAGCCATCAAGGTATAAGAATCGCTAAGAGATCTCAGATATCGATGGGAAGACTCGCGTGGACTTGCGAGAGTTTCGGTTAAACTACCAGCAACAATCGCTACCAGATCAACTCCGATCTTATGTGTATCAGGAAAGTCACCAAGATCTCGAACTACAATTTCCTGCATGTCTCTCTCGGGTAGCCTGAGATTGCCTGTTCGGATCGAACTCACGAAGAGCTCACCTTGGCCTAGAAAGATCTTTTCAATTATTCTTCGAAGTCTCTCAGCTATGGCCTCTCTCTGCTTACTATTGAGCCTCTTGTTGAGCCTCTTGCATTGTACGCTAACTGAATCCACAAGATCTTCCTGCAGCTCGCGATCATAGTGCTCTAGCTGCGTTAGCCGATCTCGGAGACGCAAGCTTTCTTCATAGGTCAAACAGAATTCATCAAGCTTCCTCCAATGCCGCACAAATCTCTTATTGAGCCGACTGAGGGCAGCATCTGTATATTGATCTACTTGTGTGGCTGGATGATTGTAAAGAACCCGTCTAACCCGACTGCGGACTTCTTCTCTTGTAAGGCGGTGTTGGGAGTCAGTTTCTCGAAGAACAGCTCTCGCGAGAGCCTCAAAGCAAAGTTTCGTCAGCCCCTTCTCTCTGGTGTCATCTTCCCATTGCAGAGCCAAATATACCAAAGCGGCGCGAGCCTCAATTGAGGTCAATGCCGAAGATTTTGTTCTTATGATCTTGCGAGAGGCGACGATAGGGTCCGCAATTTTACTGATCAGGTGTTGAGATGCTGACTGGGTTTGGTTTGTGACCTTACGTCGCTCGAGGAACCATTCTCGATCCCTAATGTCAAGCGCGAGCCGATACTTCTTCCGAAGTTCTTTCTTGAGGTCGTCTGCCTTCGCGCCGATTTCCTGACTCGTGGCATAAATCAGGACAAAGACATCGGGGAACTCGGCCTTAAGCCGCCGCGCGGTTTCTCTTATCTTCTCAAGCCAGCCCTCGGTTACCGAATACTGGAGCATTACTGAGGGATCATCAATAGGAGAAAATAGCTCAGAATCCCTACCTTTGTCGCCCGAAGCCGAGGCCATTGTCCTTAGATTGGGGGAAATCTGATACCAGGAATTCCGATGCGAATTCTTCAAAAATCTTCCAGTCGGAAGGCCTGATTTGAGTTAACGCGAATTCCAGACTATCACGCGTCATATTCTCGTATAGCTCCTGCTCCCGAAACGGACCTCAGGCGTCCTTTGTCTTGATTGCCTGGCGAGGAACTCCTGCCCTCCTCTCTGCTCGGGGGCGGCAGGAAGAGCGGTCAATTGGAAACGACTTCGACTCGCGCCACATAACCCAATTGGGCGAGGTAGCGTTCGATGTCGTCCCATGTCAAAGCAAACGATTTGACGTCAGCGAGCCCGAGGCGACTCACCACATCGCGGATCTCGTCGTGATGCTCCGTCTCGAACTCACCCCCCATCATGGCGTTTTCGGCCCAATCCACGAGCCCTGCGAGATCCAGCTCATGGCGTAGATAGGCCGTCAACTTCTCGGCGACACCCTGGGTTGTGATCAGTTCCACGAGTCACTCCCTGTCGATCTTCTGGTGGCCTCGGTTCTCGGGGTATTTCTCGTGGACTTCAACGAACTCCCCTCGTTCATCGTAAATCTCTTGGAAGAACCGAAGCGTGACTTCAGAAGCATCTACCATCTTGACGTACCGGGCTCGCCAGCCAAGTCGACCCTGTACATCATACCAGTATCTCCGTCCTCCGCTTGGCAACTCCTCCCACTGCTCGAATCTCCGCTCATTGGCCCGGCGCTTCTGTTCGCTCAAGGGATGAAGACCCTAGAGGACCTCGGACGCTACTCCCCGAACGGCGCCCAGATATTCTTCACCTGAATCGCCTGGCGGAGAAACTCCTCGCCCATCCCCTGCTCGGGATCGGCCCAGTCGCGCGCGTGGCCGTAATCGACCCAGGTGCGCTTCAGGTTGCCGATCGAGGCGCGCTCGACGGCGGCGCTCCCTTCTCGGCTGCCGAAGTACCAGAGGAATCGATGTCGTCGTGAGCCGCGAGGACGCCGGCGAGGGCGTCGCGGTCGCCGGTGACGATGTTGATCACGCCTCCCGGAACGTCCGAGGTGTCGAAGACCTGATAGAGGTCCGTCGCGGCGAGCGGCCAACGTTCAGATGGCACGGCCACGACGGCGTTGCCCATAGCGACCGCGGGTGCTACGGTGGCGAGGAAGGCGAGGAGCGGATGCTCGTCCGGGCAGACGACGGCCAGCGTGCCGATGGGCTCGTGGACGGCGAAGGTGAAGTTGCGCAGCGGCGTAGCCTGAACCGTGCCGGCGTACTTGTCTGCCCAGCCGGCGTAGGCGAAGAGGCGATCCACCGAAAGGTCTACCTCGGCGCGGCCGGCGGCGAGCCCTCCGCCGGTCATGGCGTCTAGGCGGCGGGCCAGCTCCTCGCGCCGGGCGGCGAGGTTCTCGGCGATGTAATAGAGGATCTGCGCCTTGTTGTGCGCCGTGGCCTTCGCCCAGCCGGGCGCCGCCTTGCGCGCGGCTTCAACCGCGTTGCGGATGTCCTTGCGGTTGCCCTCCCCTACCTCGCCGATCAGATTTCCGCCGGGGCCCAGCACCTTGCGGGCATACTCGCCGTCCGGGCGGGCCTGCTTGCCGCCGATGTACATCTTGGCGGTGCGGTCGATCGCCGGCAGGCCTCCAGGAGCGGCATTCTCGTCTCCGGCGTCCTCTATGTCTTTGCCGTCCTTTATGTCTTTGCCGTCCTTCTTGTCCCTTTCAGGCCCTGCCTTCGCCGCCTCGGTCTTCCAGCGCGGCTGCACGTACTCCCACAGCCCTTCCCTGCCGCCCTCGCGGCCGAAGCCGCTCTCGCGATAGCCGCCGAAGCCGGAGGCGGCGTCGAAGAGGTTCGTGCTGTTGATCCATACCGTGCCGGCCTTGATCTTCGCGGCCAGATCGAGGGCGAGGTTGACGTTCTCCGTCCAGATGCTCGCCGCGAGACCGTAGCGCGTGTTGTTCGCCAGCTCGATGGCCTCCTCCGGCGTACGGAAGGTCATCGCGACGAGGACGGGGCCGAAGATCTCGACCTGGGCGATGGTGGCCGACGGCGCGACGTCGGTGAACAGGGTCGGCGGATAGAACCAGCCGTCCCGCGGACAGCTCCAGGAGGGCTGCCAGAGCTTCGCGCCTTCCTCGACTCCCTGGCGCACCAGTTGCTCGATACGCTCGAGCTGCACCGGGGCAATGATGGCGCCGATATCGATCGCTTTATCCCGAGGATCGCCCACCCGCAGGGTCTCCATGCGGGCGCGCAGCCGGGCATAGACGGTCTCGGCCACGCCCTCTTGGACGATCAGGCGCGAGCCGGCGCAGCAGACCTCCCCCTGGTTGAACCAGATGGCGTCGACGACCCCTTCGACGGCGCCGTCGATGTCGGCGTCGTCGAACACCACGAACGGCGACTTGCCGCCCAGCTCGAGGGAAAGCTTCTTGCCGGTGCCGGCCGTGGCCTCGCGGATGATCCGGCCGACCTCGGTGGAGCCGGTAAAGGCGATCTTGTCGATGCCCGGATGGCGGACGATCAATGCGCCGGTGCGGCCGTCGCCGGTGAGGATGTTGACCACCCCGGGCGGCAGGCCGGCGTCGCGGCAGATCTCGGAAAAGGCGAACGCCGTCAGGGGAGTGAGCTCGGCGGGCTTGAGCACCACCGTATTGCCCATGGCGAGGGCCGGCGCGATCTTCCAGGCGAGCATGAGCAGAGGGAAGTTCCAGGGAATGATCTGCCCGGCGACGCCGACCGGCACGTAGCCGGAAAGCTCCCGCTCCATGAGCTGGGCCCACCCGGCGTGGTAGTAGAAGTGCCGGGCGACGAGGGGAACGTCGATGTCTCGCGTCTCGCGGATCGGTTTGCCGTTGTCCAGGGTTTCCAGGACGGCGAGGAGACGGGCGTTCTTCTGCACGTGCCGCGCTACGGCGTAGAGATGGCGGGCGCGGCCGTGACACCCAAGCTCCCACCATGCGGGCTGCGCCGCGCGCGCCGCGTCCACGGCGGCGTCCACCTCGGCCGTGCCGCATTGGGCGACGCGGGCGAGAGGCTTGGCCGTGGCGGGGTTCAGCGTGTCGAACCACTCGCCGGAGGACGGGCGGCGGAAGCCGCCGCCGATGAACGGCAGGACCTCGCCGCCGCGCGCCTCCAGCCAGGCCAGGGCCGGATCGGCGCTCTCCGGCGCCGGTCCATACTCCAGGGTCTCGAAGATTTCGGCGATGCTCGCCATCTGAACCTCCTCGGTCATCGAAATCCTAGCTCAGGTCGCGCCTCAATTCCGTCCTGCTTTTCTCCCTCCTCTCCCGGTGAGGTGGGAAGGGAGGGGGCGGGAGAGGAGGGCCGGGGAGGTGAGGGCCCTCCTCAGGCCATGGGGTGGCGAAAGAAGGCCGAGTAGCGGCCGGTGGCGTGGTGCTCGAGCTGGCGCTCGAGATCGGCAAGGAGGCTCGAAGCGCCGAGCCGGAACAGATCGCGCCGCATCCAGGCGTCGCCCAGCTCCTCCTTCATCAGGGCCAGCCAGTCGGTGGCCTGGCGGGCCGTCGAAATCCCACCCGCCGGCTTGAAGCCGACCCGGAAGCCGGTGCGTTCGCGGTACTCGCGGATCTCCCGCACCATCACCAGGGAGACCGGCAGCGTGGCGTTGACCTTCTCCTTGCCGGTGGAGGTCTTGATGAAGTCGGCGCCCGCCATCATGGCCACCCGGCTCGCCCGCGCCACGTTGCGCAAGGTCCCGAGCTCGCCGGTGGCAAGGATGGCCTTCAGGTGCGCCGGCCCGCAGGCCTCGCGGAAGGCGCGGACCTCTTCGTAGAGGGCCCGCCAGTTGCCGGTCAGAACATGGGCGCGGCTGACGACGATGTCGATCTCCTCCGCGCCCGCCGCGACAGACTCCCCGATCTCGGCGAGGCGCTGGGCGAAGGGATTCTGCCCGGCGGGAAAGCCTGCCGAGACGGCGCACACCGGGATGCCGGAGCCCGCGAGCGCCTCGCGGGCGGCCTCCACCAGGGCGTGATAGACGCAGACCGAGGCCACCCGGATGTCGAGGTGCGCGACGCCCAGCGCCTCCAGCAGGTCCCGCCGCACGGGCTGGCGCGCTTTGGCGCACAGCCGGCGCACCCGGCCGGGCGTGTCGTCGCCCGCCAGCGTCGTCAGGTCGATGCAGGTGATGGCCCGCAGGTACCAGGCGGCCTGCCAGTTCTTCTTCACCGTCCGCCGCTTCGGCAGCGTGGCGGCCCGGCGCTCGACGGCGCTGGTATTGACCCGCACCTCGCGCACCCAGTCCAGCTCGAGGGGAGTCCCGGGATTGCGCTCCGCGTGGGGTTCCGACGGCCGCGGCACCAGCGAGGGCCGCTTGGAAAGTTCTTGCACAGCCATGGTCGAAGCTCCGCTCAGGGGTGGGAGCTTAGCATGGCGGTGTGCCCTCCGAAGCCCTCACCTCCCCGGCCCTCCTCTCCCAGAGGGAGAGGAGGGAGAAACTACGGTTAAGGTGTTTCTTTTCTTGGCTTTGTCCCCCTCTCTCCCTCTGGGAGAGAGGGGATAGGGGAGTGAGGGCTTCGGAGGGCATGCAGGCGAAATTTTCACAGGCCCAGAGGGAGAGGAGGGAGACAAACCAAAGCAGCTTCTTTAAGCAGTCTCCCTCTTCTCCCGGCGGACGGGGGGGAGGCTGGGAGAAGAGGGCCGGTGTGATGAGGGCTTCGGAGGGCAAGCCGCTCCGATAATGCAGAGACTTTCTGGAGAGGGAGGCGGCGGAGTGCACTACGCCTCACCGCGCCGGAGCCACCCCCACCACCGCCGGCCGGTTGCGCCAGCGCACCCGGCCGAGCTCCACGCCGGTGTAGTAGTGGGTGAGGATCTCGCGATAGGTGTGCCCCCGCTGCGCCATGCCGTAGGCTCCCACCTGGCACATGCCGACGCCGTGGCCGAAGCCGCGGCCGGTGAAGAGCCAGCCGGCCTCCTGACTCCTGGGTGCCAGCCGCTTGACGGTGAACAACGTGTCCGGCACGTCGAGCGTCCAGCGGATGGCGAGGCCTTCGACGTCCACCCGCTGGTCGCCATCTCCATAGACGCGGATCTTCCCCACCCGCCCCGACTCTCCCCGCTCCAGGATCTCGAAGCCGCTGAATCCGAGGCCCGGGAATCGGGTGTTCACCTGGGCGGCCAGTTGAGAGTCGGTGCGGAAGCGCGTCCAGGAGCTGTAGGGGCTGCTGCGGTCGAACGCCACGCCGTCGAGGTCCACCTCCTGGGATGCCGCGATGAGACGGTCGCCCTGCCAGAACAGGGTCAAGTGGTCGCCGGGAACCAGGGCGAGCCCGGCGCTGTACAGGTCGTCTCCCTGGCGGCGGAAAGTCGCCAGGCTGGCCGGCAGGTCGTAGACCTTGTCCTCCTTGCCCGAGCGGACGGCTAGCTTGCCGTCGCCGACCGAGAAGAAGGAGGCCTCCTCCCGGCGCACCACTCGCAGCAGCTCGGCCAAGGCCAGGAGCATGCGTTCGACCTCATCCTCGGAGAGCGGCTGCTCCAACGGTCCGGTCGCCAGGCCGCTCTTGATGAGGTACGCCGCCCGCCGCCGGTCCTCCTCGCTCCAGTCGCGCGGCGGATCGTTCAGCAGATAGTTGACGTCCTCGGCGGCCAGGAACAGCCGGGCATCGAGAGCCAGGTCGAAAACCGAGGAAACGTAGCGCTGCACTTCGCGCCGGTCGAGAGAGGCCAGCCTTTCGCGAGGAGCCGGCAACCCGGCGAGCAGCGCCAGGTGCTCCAGCCGGGCGGCGAGAGCGCCGGCAGAGGAGACTCCCGCAGCCGGAGGCAGCAACCGGTGGGCAAGGCCCGGGGCGAACGGGATTCCCGGCGGCAGGTCGCCTTCGAAGCGCGCGATCCCCACCTCCATACAGGGAACTCCCTGCAGGTAAGGCTCCTGCTTCAAGGGGAAGACGACGTGGGCGTCCTCCGTGTGGCCGCCGCAGGTGGAGCTGTAGAGGGTATCCGCCAGCTCGCTCTGATAGAGCAGCACCTGGCCGGCCGTCTCCGCTATCGCCCGATCGGAGAGCGGGTGCTCGACGGCCATACCGCCGTAGACCTGGCAGCGGGGAGTTGCGCAGATGTCGTATCCCTCGCGCGAAAACTCCCCCAGGTTGCGCAGGGTGTAGGTGCGGGCCGCCACCGCCTGGGCCTTCAACGCCTCGAGCTGGTTGTACTGCTCGGGTCCCATCTCGCTCGGCACCACGCCGCGGAGGTAATGTTCGACCGGCAGCTCGTTGATGAGGTTGAGCGAGCCGCGATCGTTCAGGTAGACGAGCATCCGCCCGCGGTACCGCTTGCCGCGCACCCGCACGCTGGTGATTCCCACGGGCGAGATGGAGAGCCACCGGCCGGGATAGACCATCGCGCTCAGGCCCTGCTCGATGCGCAGCGCCGGCTCCGTGACGCCGGCGCCCTCGTTCACCACGAACGCTCCGGTGACGCCGATCGCGCCAAGACGCCGCATGTCGGCTTCGGCGGCCTCGCGCGTCGCATAGCGCCCCACGCGCACCCGGTAGAGATCGATACCGGCGTCGAAGTGGGCGTCGCCCGGCTGGCCCGAATCCCGCTCCAGCCGGCGGGCGAGATCCTGGGCCTGCCGCTCATCCCGGAGAGCCGCGATCTGCAGGCGGTAATATCCCTTTTCGGCGGCGGCGGCGGCCGGGCTCACCTTCAGCGCCGAGGCGACGGCGAGCGTCCGGTCCTCCATCGCAACCTCCAGCGGCTCCTCGCAGCAGGGGAACGCCACCGAATCGAGATCGCTCGCCAGCCCGACCTTGACCAGCAGGGGCTCCCGCCGGGCCGGCGCTTCGGGTTCCGGCTCCGGCGCCACGGGTTCCTTCGGCTCCACCGGCTCTGGCTGCGGCGCGGCAGGGGCGGGCGCCTGAGGAGGCGGCGGGCTCGGCACCGGAGGCACCCGGGTCGTGCGGGGCGGAGCCTTCGGCGTACAGCCCGCGAGCAGCAACAGAACGGCCGCGACGACGACGAGGGCGACGAGCTTCGCTTTCACGCCGTCTGCACCTCGGGCCTCCGGCGGCGAACCTCGTTGGCCGTCTCACTGCGGACCAGAGCCACCAGGGCGCCCGCCAGGACCATGGCGAGCAGAGTGTTCGGCAAGGTCTGAAGAAGCAGGAGCAGGAAGTGGACGAATCGCCGCACCCATGGCGAGCCGGCGAGCAAGGCATCGGTGAGCAGCGACAGGGGGACGAACGCGATCGCCAACGCGGTCGCGGCGCCGAGGAAAAACACGAACAGCGCGGTCACGGCTCCCAATCGGCGGCCGAGCACGGCGAGCCCCCGGCGCGCCGCGGCGCCGACACCCGAGCCGTCGCGCGCCAGATCGGCCTCGCCGACGTTGAACCACAAGCCGAGCACGATGACCAGGAACGCCAGCGGCAGCGCTCCACCGCAGCCGATGCCCAGCGCCGCGGATGCGCCCCATTTCCAGCCGCCCAGCCCGAGCAGAGCCAACCAGAGGAAGACCGCCACCGCCGTCAGCAGCATCAGTCCCCAGAAGAGGACGAGCATGCCGAAGAAGCGCCACACATAGAGGCCGCCCCAGCCGAGGAAGTCGCGCCGGCTGAAGGTGCGGAACAGCAGCCGCTGGCGGCGGGAACCCGGCAGGGCCTGGCGGTCCGCGGCGGTCAGCGTGCCGTAGGTGGCCGCCTGGAAATAGCAGTGGACGAGCAGCGTCAGGAGCCAGATCGCCAGCAGGGCGGTCAGCGCCAGGAGCAGCGACGGGGAGTCCGCCAGCCGCCGCAAGGCTTCCTCGACCTCGCGCGAGGTCCATCGTCCCGCATCCAGAGCGTTCATCCCCAGAATCAGCAGAGCAAGAACGAGACCGAGGGCCATCAAGCCAGCGACGAGAAACGACTCCAGCCACCGGATCACCACCAGCTCCCAGTTGGCCGAGAGGTTCGTCCAGCCCCGTCGCAGGCAGTCGCCGGCGGAGAGCCTCATCGCAGGTGCGCTCCGTGCACCGCGTGCTCGCGCCGGAAGTCCTCGACCGCGTCCAGCACCACCGGTTGCGCCATCTCATAGAGCCGGCTGACGAGCATGGCGGGGAGACGGGTGGAAAGCGGAATGAAATCTTCGGGAGGTGGCTCAGGGTCACGTCCCTGATGATCTAGAGGGTTCTTTGGAACCATCGTGGTCCGGCCTGAGACCCGCACCGGGGGGGTTTTCGCGGCATGTTCGTCCAGCCGGTAGTTCGTCGTGAAGAGAGTCGGCAGCCGACGAGTGTAGCGATTGTTGATGATCAGGTAGAGGATGTCTCGCACCCAGGGTGTGGGCTGCTGAGCCCCCAGCTCGTCGAGGACGAGCAGCTCCACCTCCGAGAGGGGATCGAGGACCTGCCGCTTGGACTCCGGCGAGTTGGGATCGAAGGTGGACTGGAGCTGGTGGATCAGCGAGGTGAACTCGACGAAACGGCCGCGCACCTGGTAGCGCTCGATGCAGCTCCACGAGCACCGCCACGGCAAGATGGGTCTTGCCCACTCCGGGCGGACCCACGAACAGCAGGCCCGACTGCCGGAAACCGACGCCTTCCTGCACGAACTCCTCGACGTAGCGCTCGGCGGTACGGCGGGCCTCGTGAAGCTGCTTGTCGACCCGGGATTGGCGGCTCGAGACGTGGAAGTTGGCCAGCCGGCAGTGCCGGTACCGCGAGGGAATCCCCGCTGCCGCAACCAGCCGCGGAACGACGTCGCGCCGGCGGCAGCCGCAGGGCAGCGCGGTGCCCGCCCGGCCGTCGGCGACGACGACCCATCCGCGGCCGCCACAATCAGGGCAGGGCTCCTCGAGCGCTTCGCTGACCGGCATGGGGGAAATGGTAGCATGGCAGTTCGCCAGCTGACCGCGCCGCCGAGGGTAGAAAAAGCTCTGATATCCTGACGTCATGTTGAGCGCCGCGGCCATGGAGCCTATTCCCCTGGCAACCGATGCAGACGGGGTGATTCGCGTCGCGGGCACCCGGGTGACGCTCGACACCGTGGTCGACACCTTCCTGACCGGCGCTTCCCCCGAAGAGATCGCACAGGACTTCCCGGTTCTCGGGCTCGACGACGTCTACGCCGTCATCACCTACTACCTGCGGCATCGAAGCGACGTCGATGCCTATCTCCAAGAGCGGCGAGCCCGGGGACAGGCCATCCGCCGCGAGATCGAGGCCTATTCCCCGCAGACCGGCCTACGTGAGCGCCTCCTCGCCCGCCGCGCACGCTAGCTCCGTACTGCTTCTGCTGGCCGATGAGAATTTCAACGGCCGGATTCTTCGCGCTCTCCGGCGTCAGATCCCCGACCTCGATGTCGTAAGGGTTCAGGACACCCCTCTTTGCGGAATGGACGACGAGGATCTCCTCCAGTTCGCTGCGGATGAGAACAGGGTTGTTCTCACTCATGACGTCGAGACTCTCGTAGGCTACGCGTGGAAGCGAGTCCGCTCGGGGAAGAAAATGCCTGGAGTCATTGTGGCCTTGACGGACTGGCCCATCGGTCAGGTTATCGGGGATCTGGAGATCCTTTTGCTGGCAAGCTCGCCTGAGGAGCTTGCGGCCCAGATTCGCTACCTACCGCTCTGATCGAGCCGACACTCGATGCTTACCCAGCCCCCACTTCAGCATAGACTTTGCCCTTCTTGGCCAACCAGGCCAAGTCGCCCTGCTCGGCGTGCTCCTTGATCTCCCGAAGGAGTTGAACGGTCTCCGATTCGTAGCACGGCTCGCTCGGGTCATCGACCGGAATGACCATCTCGACCTCGACCGCAACCACATACTTCTCGGTTTGTATCAGTCGGGTCCGCTTGATTCGCTGTCCAGGAATACGCATCGCTAATCTCTGTGCCGCTCGACGTCATTTCGCCCCGTCCTTCAACCCTGCGATCATCTGTCACTCCATAATACCCCATATACCACCGACCATTGACATGGAGGTTGAAGGCGTTCTATATTGATCGGCGGGGAGGAGTAGGACGTGAAGCGACTGAGATCTGAGCCAGGCCGCAAGACGCTCCTCGTAGTCCTGTTCATCCCGAGTGTCGAACGTAATGGGACCTCTCCGGTTGATCAGGACCACTGGGTTGATGCTGCCCTGGAGTTGTTCGGCCGGCTGTTCGGAGGTGCCACCGCCTATCCCAAAGCCCGGGGTATCTGGCGCGATGACGAACGCGACGGCGCGCTGGTCAAGGACGAACCGGTGTTGATTCACTGCTACATGAGGCCCGATGACATCAGCGACGAAGCTAACCAGGCAGAGCTGGGCCGGTTTTGTCGCCGTATGGGTCGTGCGACGAAGCAAGGAGAAGTGGGCCTGGTGATTGGGGACGAGTACTTTGCAATCACGGACTTCTCGGAGTAGGAGCCATGAAAAGAAAACTCGACCTGGAGAAGATCGCCAAAGGACTTGGCGCCCAGCGTGTGGGTGTGGTGCGTTCCTCTGGAGGCTACTTCGGTGCGATGCAGCTCGCGGCTGAAGTCGCCGAACGGTTCCGCGTCCCTGCGGGCGGCGGGCGGGCTACCGATCCAAGGTGGACGGAGCGGCGGCTTATCCCTCTATCACCGGAAACGCTACAGCGTCTCGAGGAGCTGGCGGATCGCCTGCATGTGACTCCGCTTCAGGCTGCGGCCCTGCTGCTCGAGAGGACCGTGGGCCGCATCGCTGACGAGGAGGCCGCACAGCTCACCCAGCCGGCCCAGCGGCCGACGGCGTCTTTGCGGCACCGCTGACTCCGAAGCAGGGCGTCCTTTCTTCGGTCGCCGACGCCTTGAGGTCCTCCTGGAGCTGCTTGTCGACGCGGGAATGGCGGCTCGAGACGTGGAAATTGCCGAGGCGGCAATGCTTGTAGCGGGAAGGGATCCCCGCCGCCGCGATCAGCCGGGGAACGACGTCGCGCCGGCGGCAGGCGCAGGGGAGAGCGGTGCCCGCGCGGCCGTCGGCGGCGACGACCCATCCGCGGCCGCCACAATCAGGGCAGGGCTCCTCGAGCACTTCGCTGACCGGCATGGGGGAAATGGTAGCATGGGGCGTCAGCGCTCGGGCCTCTTCCGGCAGCTCTCAGAGCGAAGCCGGCGGCGGACGTGGTTGGCGACCAGGCCTACCTACCGCGACTAGCCTGGACCGATGCACATCATCTCCCGCAAGGCCCTACGTGAATTTTGGGAACATCATCCTGAGAGTCAGGGGCCGCTCAGTCGTTGGTATACGATCGTCCGGAAGACTGACTTCAAGGGCTTCGATGAGTTGAGAGCGACCTTCCCAAGCGCTGATTGGGTGGAAGGCCTTATCGTCTTCAATATCGGTGGGAACAGGTATAGGCTGATTGCGGCCATCCACTTCAATCGCGCGAGAGTCTACATCCGGAATGTCCTGACCCACGAAGATTACGACAAAGGAGCTTGGAAGCCATGAGAGCCCCTCTCGAAGAAACCCAAAAACACTGGCAAGCCATCGGACCTCTGCTGACGATCCGTGGCGAGTTGGACTACGCTGCCGCCATCGAGCGTCTGGAGTCGCTGCTCAAGGAGATCGGCGATGACGAGCAGCATCCACTCTATGGGCTTCTCGATACCTTGGGTACGCTCATCCATGCCTACGAGGAGGAGCACGTTTCGATCCCCGAGGCCAGCGGACCGGAGGTTCTGGAGTTCCTGATGGAGGAGCACGATCTCGGACCCGAAGATCTGCCGGAGCTTGGCGGAGCAAGGAACGTGTCTGCGGTCCTGGCGAAGGAGAAAGAGCTGAACATCGACGAGATCCGCGCCTTGGCCGAGCGCTTTCGAGTCTCGCCGGCGGTCTTCATCTGACAATCGAGACCAGGGTGATTTCATGTTACCTCTCGCACCCGATGCAGACGGGGTGATTCGCGTCGCCGGCACCAGGGTCACGCTCGACACTGTAATCGACACGTTCCTGACCGGCGCTTCCCCCGAAGAGATCGCACAGGACTTCCCGGTTCTCGGGCTCGACGACGTCTACGCCGTCATCACCTACTACCTGCGGCATCGAAGCGACGTCGATGCCTATCTGCAAGAGCGGCGAGCCCGGGGACAAGCCATCCGCCGCGAGATCGAGGCCCATTCCCCGCAGACCGGCCTACGTGAGCGCCTCCTCGCCCGCTGCCTGAGGAGCTAGCGGCGCAGATTCGGTAATTGCCGTTCTGAGCTATGAAAAGCAAACTCGACATGGAGAAGATCGCCCAGGGACTTGGCGCCCAGCGGGTGGGCGTGGTGCGTTCCTCTAGAGGCTACTTCGGTGCGATGCAGCTCGCGGCTGAAGTCGCCGAACGGTTCCGCGTCCTTGTGGGTGGCGGGCGGGCTACCGCGTCTCGAGGAGCCGGCGGATCGCCTGCACGTGACTCCGCTTCA
Source organism: Thermoanaerobaculaceae bacterium (assembly GCA_963778565.1). GTDB lineage: Bacteria > Acidobacteriota > Thermoanaerobaculia > Multivoradales > UBA5704 > DATARR01. The sequence continues at coordinate 721,885 of CAVZUZ010000014.1, forward strand.
GGCTGCGGCCCTGCTGCTCGAGAGGACCGTGGGCCGCATCGCTGACGAGGAGGCCGCACAGCTCACCCAGCCGGCCCAGCGGCCGACGGCGTCTGTGCGGCTCCGCTGACTTTCAAACAGGGTGTGGCTGTCTTACGCAGCCTCCACCGCAACATAGACCTTGCCCTTCTTGGTCAGCCAGGCCCAGGTCGCCCTGCTCGGCGTGCTCCTTGATCTCCCGAAGGAGTTGAACGGTCTCCGATTCGTAGCACGGCTCGCTTGGGTCATCGACCGGAATGACCATCTCGACCTCGACCGCAACTATGTACTTCTCGGCCTGAATGAGTCGGGTCCGCTTGATTCGCTGTCCGGGAATCCTCATCGCGAGGTGCCAGTTAGCTGGCTCTCCTCTTGGCATCTTCATTCGGAAGGTCGTAGAGAGCTTCAGGCGCAAGATCGGCGCCGTTCGGCCATACGACCGTACCACAGGCCGGATCGACCACCACTCTCGCGAAGTACTCAGGGTCCTGAAGCGGCTCGAAGACAGGACCCCAGAGCAACGGACTCAAGTCAACTGTCTTCTGAGTGTGATCGTCGAACTCGATGCGCAGGTGGTGATCTCCCACCACTTCTGCATGGAGGATATGGAGGATGTCATCGTCTCTCTTCATGGGCTACTCCAACGGCGGGATTGGCCGCAAAGCCAGGTGATTCCGCGCCAGGTTCCAGTTCTCTTCAAGCTCTTGTCGGTAGCGATGGCTCCATTCCCGTACGAGGCGTTGGGCGCGGCTCGGCAGCCTCCCCTTGAGTATAGCGCCGCTCGCGATCTCGACCTCCACGTCGAGCCGTCCGTAGATCGCGTGGAAATGGGGAGCTGCATGATCTGAGAAGTACATGTAGATCGCAATCCCATAGAACTCGGCTATTCGCGGCATGTTGTTCCCGGCCCGTAACGTGCGTACGGGCTGAGCGCCTCGTCAGCGGCCATGGTAGCACGAGCCGACATCGCCTGACCCGCAGTAACAGGTCTCCGAATCATCGACGGACATGCTCCTGCACGCCGAGGCCTGCTCCCGCTACCGCTATTGAGCCCCTACCAGCCCATTCCTCAACAGCCACGGCAAGAGCGGATTTGCGATTTCCCTGCGGGACGAACTTGCCCGTGTCATAGACACAAAAAATCTCACCGTCGGGACCACGAAAGCGAGTCGCACTTTGAATACGATCCTCGCTTACTTGCACTTGCCGTTGCTTCAAGAAATCCCGGAGATCATCGAGCTTCACAATTTACTCCCCAATTCTAAGAAACGTCAAACACTCCAGAGATAGCCAGATCTTCCTCGGAAGGATCCAGCTCGTCATCAGACCTTCTCCACTATGACGTCGTGTGCATATTGAGCGAGGGCATCAAGGTCGCCAAGGTCCGAGGTGAGCACGGTTCCGCCAGGTTCCGCCAGGGCAACTAAGAGCGCATCGACCGCGGAGCCTCGCCGTGCCAGCCTCCGCAATAACGCAGCTCGCCGCGCCAGCGGTTCGACGATCTCCTCCACGATGTCGCACGTCTTGAGAAAGTTGTTCGCGAGAGCGTCGCGGCCCGGATGGCCTTGCAAACACTCTACGAGCACGATGGAGGGCACAAGAGGCGGCCACAGACCCTCTTCACGAAGCGCCAACAGCAACGCCGCCGCCTGCCGAGATCGCTCGGCCAGACGGGTGACTCCGCCCGAATCGAGGACCAGCACGACTGTCAGCCCACCTGCCGAGTCGGTCGTCGCGCAAGTCGCCGCGCGAGGGCGGCGGCGCGCGTGCGCTGAGCTGCCGTGGGTGGCCCCATCTCGGCGACCAGATCCGCAATGTAGCGGTCGGTCTCAGCAAGCAATTCCAGCCGACGCAGTTCCGCACGAACAGCCTTCTGCAGCAGCTCCGAGGCCGGTAGACCGCGGGCCTTCACCAGTTTGTACAAGTCGTCAGGGAGGTAAACTTGCATGCGGGCCATACGCCTAAGTATACACCTTCCTACGGGTCCATTGAAGCCTTCCCGAGGTACACTATATAGATGAAGAAGACGGAACCGGTTGACGCCGGGAGTGGTGACGTTCTGGTGGATCTTGGCTTCCCGGACGCGGACGAGCGGAGGCTGCGCGTGCAGCTCACGATGCGGCTCAACGAGCTCGTCACGGCCAATCGGTTGACGCAGGCGCGCGCGGCAGAGCTATTCGGCATTCCGCAGCCTCACGTCTCGGAGCTCAAGCACTACAAGCTGAACCGGTTCTCCTCCGAACGGCTGCTGCGCTTCGTCACCCTCCTCGATCGCGACGTCGAAATCATTATCCGGCCGAAGGCCGAAGGCCGAAGGACACGCGTCGGGAGTTGTGTCTGTGTCGGTTGCCTGAGCGAAACAGCCGCACGTTGCTGTCGAGCTGTGCTCGCTCTCAGCTCATTCACCTACCTTCGCCAGCGCTTCATTCATCAACGCCGGCTTCAGACGTAGCCCAGCCTCGCGGAGCGTCTCGATGACGGGCCGTGCTGCGCTGCGCTGATGACGCCGCGATGTCGGCAGAGGACGACAATGCCCAAAGTGCCGATCATGGAAAGGCCCAGACTTCGTGCGCAGCGACGTGCTGCCAAGTCGTCCAACGCGACCTCCGTCCCTGGCCGTTCAAGGCCGTGGGCCAAGACTTGGGACTCCCCGGCCCCCAAGTTCCAGAAGCGGATCCGATCGGGAACCGGCCGATCGTCAACCTGAAGAATCGAGGGGAAATCCTTGACCTTGTCGGCGGTCCCGTCGCGACCGGGACCTGCTTGGATCTCTCGGATTACGGCTTCTGGCACGACCAGGAGCTTCGCGAGGGAGGCCAGGAGATCGAGGCGTTCGATGCGGGAGAGGAGAATCAAAGGCGAAGCATTGACGACCAGAGCCTTATCCACGCGCCAGGACCTCGTCGAGGTCCTCCAGGGTCTCCTGGCAGGCCGCGACACCGCTCTCCGACAGGGCGTCGAGGAACTCGGCCCGGCTCACTCCCGCAAGCTCTGCTGCGCGGCTTTGGGAAACTCGGCCCTGGGCATACCAGATGACCGCAGCCGCCAAGCGGATCTCCTGAGCGACCTCCTCAGGAGATCTCCGCAGAGTCGCAAAGACATCGGAGTCGAATTCCACTTGGACGCAGGGCATCATTGGCCTCCCGTTCGAGGCATCGGCCTCGATCGTTGACCCATTATAAGCGGCCTCTCCCTTTTCTGGGCGTTCCTCTCGGGTCGCGCGCGACCGTTGCCCGGGCGATACTCTCACGGATCGCGCTCATCTCGTGCCGTGTCACAGCGCGAGCGGTCTTTCCAAGGACTCCAAACCAGGACGGAATCGCTTGGCCTTTGAATGAGCCCCCCTCGACTGCCGCCACATCGCCGGTCTTCGCCACCGGCGGCTCTTCTTGCCCGACGTAGCGCTGGTAGAGCTCGACGGTCACCTCGCGCACCGCCCGCCCCTCGAGCGCGCTCTTGGCTTTCACGAGGCGATAGAGCTCATCTGGTACCTCAATCGTAGCCTTCATGGGAACCAGTAAACCGTATTACGGGGTTCCCGTCAAGCGGCACAAACGGACTACAATATATGCGCTATGCGAGAGAAGAAGACGGAGACGGTTGACGCCGGGAGTGGTGACGTTTTGGTGGATCTTGGCTTCCCGGACGCCGACGAGCGGAGGCTGCGCGTGGAGCTGGCGATGCGGCTCAACGAGCTGGTCGCGGCCCGCCGTTTGACGCAGGCGCGCGCGGCAAAGCTTTTCGGTATTCCGCAGCCCCACGTCTCAGAGCTCAAGCACTACAAGCTGAACCGGTTCTCCTCCGAACGGCTGCTGCGCTTCGTCACTCTCCTCGATCGCGACGTCGAAATCATTATCCGGCCGAAGGCCGAGGGACACGCGTCGGGGGTCGTGTCTGTGTCGGTCGCGGGGGGCGGCGCGCTGAAGTCGTGACCGTCTGGATCATTCTGGCAGGCGAACGCTCTCCTCGTTTCGTAACAGCGTTCCCGGGAGAGAGGCGATGAGTTTCAAGGAGCTGGACACCGTCGTTCTTAGTAGCGACCTGCCGGAGCATGGCCTGCGCAGCGGAGATCTCGGAGCGGTCGTCCAGGTCTATGAGCCGGACGGGCTCGAGGTTGAGTTCGTCACCGCCTCCGGCCGGACTCAGGCATTGTTGACGCTCAGAGCGGAGGACGTTCGCGAGGTGCGTGACGAGGACCTCATCTCGGTTCGCACGCTGACCCGCGGCGCTGCCTAGCCACCAAGACGCCCTGCCGCAGCCAAGCCGCCCACATGCTTGGATGCCATCTGCTCAGAACGACGGTTAAGGCAGCCGCGCTCGACTGGCGCATTCGTGGAGAGTGTCGGGCGCGATGTCGGCTCCGTTCGGCCAAGCGACCGTCCCCCCGTCGAGGAAGAAGCGCTGGAAGTATTCCTGGTCCTTGAGCGGCTCGAAGACGGGACCATAGAGCCAGGGTGAGAAATCGACCGTATTCTCCACCCCATCGTTGAACGCCAGGTGGATTCGGTAATCGCCGCGGTACTCGGCGCGGATCACGTTCGGCAGAAAACTCATGTCATCTTCCTCAGTCCAGAGGCGCTTTCCTCTCGAGAGGCTCGCCAGCTCTTGCACGACGCTGCCGGCGCTCATCGGCTTCGATTTCGGCCCGGTGCTCGGCTTCGAGATCCGCGAGAGAATTCCCGGGGAGACCCTTCAGGCAGCCATATAGGACGTCGATGAGATCCGGTGGAGTCTCCGAAGACATGTCGGCCACGGCGCGAGCATCAGCCGACGCGCCGAAGCGCGTTGGTCTCCGCCTGAAGCTCCTCAGCCGGATAGTTGGCAGCCGGAATCCCGTGTTTCTGGCAGGCGGCGGCAAACGTGAATCGGTCCACCCCGGCAAGCTCGGCGGCAGCTCCCGCAGAGAGCTCGCCGGACTGGAACATCCGCAATGCGGCGTAGAGCTTGATACGCTGCCCAAGCTTCGCAGGGTTCTCGTCCACCAGGTATTGCTCGGGGATGTTCAGGGTGATCTGCATGGCCGATTCCTGCGCTGATGATGGCGCAAAAGCCCATGCGGGCGCAACTCTCCGGGTGCTTCCATATTGGTTCAGTTTGGCTGCAGACTGCGTACGGTCCTACCCTCCGAAGCCTCACCCCCCCGGCCCCCTCTCCGTAACCGGAGAGGGGGAGAACGGCAAGAAAGACAGATGTGTGTTCCTCCCCCTCTCCCCGTCAGGGAGAGGGGGCCGGGGGGTGAGGCTTCGGAGGGCAGGACCGGAGGTATAGTCCACGAGCAAACTGGACCACTACCGACGCTTCTCTACCGCTCGGGCTGTCTCATCCGCCTACGAAGTCGCCCTTGGGTGTACGCACGGCCAAACAGAACGTCAGCCTGATCCATGAGTGCCAAAGAGCGGCACGGACGAGGTGCGCGACGAGGGCCTCATCTCGGTTCGCACGCTCAACTGCGGCGCTGCCTAACTCGTCGGCTCGCCGAACCGGATGCGATGTCCATCCGGTGTACGGATGCCGAACTCCCGCAGGCCCCAAGGCTCGGTCGCCGGCGGGGAGGTCACTTCCGCCCCGCGCCCGGACACCTCCTCGAAAAGCTGATCGACTCTCTCCACGATCAGATACGCCACGTACGAGTGATCTCCCAGCTCGCTTGCCGGCTTCTCGTCAGGACATTCGCCGAGCATCAGCTTGAATGCGTCTCGCGACAGGAAGCTCCAGCCATCGGAACCGTCGCCGAAGTCCCGTCGAAATCCCAACACGTCGATATAGAACCGCGTGGATGCCTGCAAATCGCGGACGGCTAGAACGCAACGGGAATCCACGATACGGTGCATACTGGCTTCAGAGGCGGGAGCGATCCCGCACCAGAAATCCTTCGCGGCGCGCCGCGGTCGCGAGCCGGTCGTCGACGCAGACGAGCTCGAGCGTCGAAGGCCTCCCTTCGGAAGCGAGGAAGGCGGCAGCGAGTTGAAAGGAATCGGCAGCGCGAATCGGATGGACTCGCAGGAAGCGCCGGGCGGTTTCGAGCACCGCATCCACCGGCTCGATGCGATGCCAGTGCGCGGTGAGGGCGTCCAGGCGTTCGAGGGCTTCGGTCGTCGCCGCGGGGGAAAGCCGTTCCTCCCGCTCGAGACGGGCGACGGCAGAAGCGCACTCCACAGGTGTGCCCCACCAGGCGATCATTCCCGGCTCGGCGAGGCAGAGGTCCCGCAGCGGAACCGTCAGCTCCTCCTCGACCAGCAACGGCACCAACGCCGAGCTGTCCCAGAACTTCATCGGCTCTCCTCGCGTTCCGCAAGGAGGGCCTCGAGGGGGCTCGCTCCCGGGCCGGGCCGCGGCGGCTTCGCTTTCAGGACGTCCTGCGGAAGCGGTGCCGAGGCTCGGCGCAAAACCCCTTGCCGCTCCAAACGGAGGAGCCGGCCTTCGGGATCGTCCCCCTCCCCCAGCACAGACTCCAAACGGGCCACCGGGCGGCCCCGGTCCAGGATGAGGATGGTCTCCCCATGACGGACCTGGTCAACCAAGGCGCTGAGGTTGTTCTTGGTTTCTGTCAGGGTGGCTTTCTTCATCTGGCTAGAATAGCCATTTCCCTGCTCCGTTCAAGCCCCCGGCGGGGGAGACCGTTGAGGATGGACAGGAATTTCGTCTGATGAGTGCCGTTGGGCCCCGGAATTCTGAATAGCGTTATTCAGTCCCTCCGGAATCGGTTTTTCGCCCCCATCTCTCATGGAATCCATGCTTTACGCAGGGATTGCCTCCCTGGCCAGGGCTGCGGCGGGGCCTCAGACGTGAATAGGCCTATGCAGACCGGCCAGACGCGGCCTGCATTCCTTAAACCTTGATTCCTGAGTGCATTAAGCCAAAAACCGTGGCTTCACACCCGGCTCGGGACGCCTCTCGAGCTGAATAGGCCTATGCAGCTTGCGGAACTATAGGTGCAATTTTCGTTTGACATGGCGCGTTACCAGTGGCATGATGCTCCACCAGATCGCGGGGCGGGTGGGGCGATACGACGACTTCAAGCTCCGGCGGCCATGACGGCCGTCGGATTCAAAGAAGGAGGTGTTGTATGGCTCGTTTGCAGAAGTACCTGAATGCTCTCAACGGCTGGGAGCAGGTGGCGGCGGCCCAGGAGGCCCACGCCGCGGAGTTGCCGAGCATGGAGGCAGCACTGGCCAAGCTGCGGGGGATCCTCGAGCAGGCGCGAAACCTGACTCAGGAGCACCACGCCCTCACGGCCACCAAGCAGGACGTCTCCCAGCAGCTCCAGAAGACCCTCCGGCGGGGGCAGGCGCTGGTGGATGTTATGCGGACCGCGGCGCGCGAGCACTTCGGCGCCGACAGCGAGCTGCTGGTGGAGTGGGGAGTACAGCCGTTCCGCGGACGGGCTCGTAAGGCGGCCAAGCCGCCCGAGAACCCGCCCGCGGGGGCGCCGAGCCCGTCGAGCCCGACGCCCAGCCCTGAGACGTCCAAGTAACCTCAGTCAGCGGAGGCGTGTTCGCGCACGCCTCCGCCTTTTCGATTCTATCCTGTTCGTAGCGATCCGCAACCCCGCCGAAGCGTTTCCTTTTCAGGCCTATCCCTATGAGGACGTCCCGAAGGCGGCGGCCACGAAGGATCGTCCCTGCAGAATCTTGGGGAGGCCTGCCAAAAAATTTGCAGGCGTTCAGCTCGGCGCTGTACGCCTAACGGAAAATTGGTAGGCGTACAAAAAAAGTTGCAGGGATACCGTGGCGTGTCCTACGCGTGCAACGAGAAGCGCTAGCGGTAAAAATTTCTTGGTACGCCTACCAAAAAAGTTGCAGGCGTTCCTGGAGAATCGCTAGCGGCAAAATTTCTTTGGCAGGCTTACCAAAAAAGTTGGACGCGTTCCGCGAGACTCTCTACGCGTACCGAAAAAGTTGGACGCGTATCGCCAGAATCTGAACGCTTAACAATTTTTTGGCACGCCTACCCGGAGACTCCATAAGGATGCACCGGGGAGTTGCACGCCTGCAAAAATTTTCGCACCCCTTCCCCGCGACGCTGGAGGGGTCCAATGCGACGCTGAACCGCTACCAAGTCGTAGGGGCGCAGCATGCTGCGTCCCTACGACTATCCCGCTACGCCCTCGACTACAGCGAGCCGCCCCGCACCGCCCGCACATGGAGACCGCCAACCTTCACTCCCGGGAACACCAGGCCGTTGTCGAATCTCACATACCACGCCATATCCGTGCTTGCGGCCCACGTCGTCGACGACCAGTAGAGGCCCGCGAAGGTACAACTGCCGGTCAGCACGGTGGCGCCTGCCACGCAGTTGCTGTTGAACGCGGCCGACACCTCCAACGAGGCGTTCTGGTAGTTCACGATGCTCTGGAGCTCCTTGACGTTCGGCAGACGCCAGTCGTCGTAGCCCGCGAATCCGGTGCCGCCTTCGGCGTTGACGTCGTCCAGCCAGTCCCAGATCGTTTCCTGATTGCCGCTGCCGGACCAGAGGTACGAATTGTCCTTGTCGTGCAGCCCGCCGTTATCGCCCTTCTTCTCCCACATGAGCCCGGTGTTGTCGTCGGTCAAGGTACCGTCGCCGTTGTCCGTGTAGCCGAGGTCCGCGCCCGCCCGCATCGTGCCGTCGTCCGGCACTGCGACCGCTCCCGTAACGCCGTCGTTCCTGTCCGCGGGGAAGGCCGTGGTCTGTCCGGAGGCCGGGAACGCCACGGCGTCCGCCTCGCAGGCCGCGAGATCGTGGTTGCAGGTCGCCAGCTCAGCTTGCACCTGGCTGAGGTCCGTGGAGCAGGTTGCCAGGTCGCCGTATAACTGATCGAGGCCGGCGTTGCAGATTGCCAGCTCGCTCTCCGCCAGGCTGAGGTTGAAGTTGCAAATGACCAGGTTCTTCACACAAAGCTTCAGCTCGCTCTGGCATGTCGGCGCGGCCTCGGATTCTCCCGCCCAGACCAGAGCCAGTGCCGCCGGGAGAACCATGAACAGAAACCTATATTTTCTTCGAATCATTATCCACTCTCCTCGTGACGCTCGTCGTTTTAATAGATTTTCGTATGGCCCGGCTACTGCGGGCCGCCCCGCACCGCGCGCACGCGGAAAGTGGTGGGCTTGGAATACGGGAAAGCATCGCCGTGGTTGAAGCTCACGGCCCACGCCAAGCCCGTGCTCTCGGCCCACGTCGTCGACGACCAGTAGGTGTGTATGAAGGTGCAACTGCCGGTCAATACGGTGGTGCCTGCCACACAGTTGTTGTTGAACGCGGCCGATATGGCCAACGGAGTGTTCTGGTAGCTCACGATGCTCAGGAGCTCCTTCACGTTCGGCACGCGCCAGTCGTTGTGGCCCGCGAATCCGGCGCCCGCGTTGATATCCGCCAGCCAGTCCCAGATCGTTTCCTCGACGCTGTTGCCGGACCACCAGTAGTTATTGTCCTTGTCGTGCAGCCCGCCGTCGTCGCTCTTCTTCTCCCACATGAGCCCGGTCCTGGTATCGGTGATGGTGCCGTCGCCGTTGTCGATGTAGGTCAAGTCCGCACCTGCCTCCACCGTGCCGTCGTCCGGCACTGCGACCGCTCCCGCAATGCCGTCGTTCCTATCCGCGGGGTAAGCCGTGGTCTGTCCGGAGGCCGGGAACGCCACGGCGCTGCAAACCGCGAGGCTCGGCCGTGCAGATTGCCAGGTCGCCCTCCGCCTGGCCGAGGGAGGTTTCGCAGCCTGCCAGGTCGGCTTGCACGACGCCGGCTTCCGTATTGCAGTCACCCACGGCTCGACCCATCAGCCAGAGGTCGTTCTCGCACGTTTGCCGGCTGTCGATACAGATCTCCAGTTCCTCCTGGCATTGCGCCGGCGTGAAGGCGTTTGCGGCTTCGGCCGTTCCCATCCAGCCCAAAGCCAGGATCGCCGGGACTGCCCTTAAAAATCGATGTCGTCTTCGAGTCATCCTGTTCTCCTTTTCGTCGTAGGGAACGCGGTGATGCGCCCCTCCAACCAGGACCGCGGGCGGCCCGGAAGAATAGGAACGAAGCCGGGAGGAGAATCCCCTCACCTTCGCGCCGAGCTCCCGCAGGCCCAGGACGAGGTGTTCATCGGTCGGGGTTCAGACGCAGCACGTCCTCCTTGTGGTACTCTTGAGTGCCCACAGCAATCAAGGAGGTATGGAGGGGCGAAAGGAGGCCGCTCCATGGCCACCGCGCTCGACCCAAGGAGAATGCATGAGCTACCTCGATGTCCCGCGGCTGCACTTCTTCGGAACTTTCACCGCCGACCCCTCTACGATCAACAACGTTCCGGCCAACTACGAGCGGCTTGAGCCCCCGTTTGACCCCCCGCCTCCACTGGACAAGGTCTGGAACCCGAACGGCTCGCATGCGTGGACTTTCGAAGGTTGCACCGTGCAGACGGTGAGCGGCCCTGCCGGCTCATCGCTTCAGGACCCTCTGGTCGGCACGGCGGTCTCCTCGGCCGCCACCGAGCGCAACTCGAGTCCGAAGCTCGTCGACCTGGACACCGAGCAGCAGATGGTCTCGATGATCTTCGGGCTCCAGATCCAGGTCGGCGACTCGGCCTCGGGCACGGTCACGGGCAATTTCCAGCCGCAGCCGTTCAACGACCTCTTGGGGAACGGCGCCTACTACCAATCCGTGCTGCAGGACCTGGCCTGGAAGCTCGGATCTGGCCTCTCCCGTGCTCCAGGAGCTGCAGAAGATCAGCCCGGATGCCTTGTCGATCAAATTTGTCGTGAATCTCACGCAGTTGTCACAAGGGCAACCGGCGCAAGGGAGCGTCACCGGCACGATCGGACCGGCGTCTCCCGGCGAGCCCGCCAACTTCCTTCTCGGCCGGCTCATGCGGCCCACGACGGCTCCCGCCGAGCTCGTCGTCAAGGCACACGTGCCGCCCGCGACGGCGGACCAGTCCACACAGCCCAATCCCAATTACACCCCGTTCGTTGTGAACGGCGATCGGGGGAAGGTGGTCGTCGACTTCGGCAACAGCTTCCAAACGTTCGATCTGGGCGCGATGCAGGTGGCCATCCACCCCAGCCAGGGTCCGCCGCAGATCCTGGGTCCGGTGGACTTTACGGCGGCCTCCTATCAGGCCGCGGCCGCGATCCAGGAATTCGACGTGACGGCGGAGCAGATCTCCTTGCTGCGAAGCTCGATTCTGGTCGTGCTCTTCGAGGGGTCCAGCATCCTGGCGGAAGATCCGAACGCCACCTCGCTGGCGGTGACGCCCATGGTCTGCCGGCTCAACCCGGGAGAGAGCGTCCAGATCGACCTGGTGGCCTTGTCGTTCGGCGCGCCGGCCGCCAACCAGACGATCGGGCTCCAGTTCGATACCAGCATGCTGCAGCCCGTCCACGGCCTGCCTGTCGGTACACCGGCAAGCGCCCTGCTGTTCCCGAAGACCGTGACCACCGACGCCGACGGCCGGGCTTCCTTCACGCTCGCCGCCGCGCCGGAGGGGCCGGGCCATCCCCGCGGCAACATCGACGGCCAGGTCTACGGGGTCGGCTTCACCTGGTCGTTCGCCGCCGATCTGGACCCGCACGTCTTCGTCAGCGTCCACGTCTATGAGCTCGTCCCGGTGCCCCACTCCCCGGACTGGGAGAACGATGTCTTGCCGATCCTCGGACCGTATTTCGATCTGTATCCCTACATGAACGATTCGATCGGGATCAATCTGGCCGATCAGAATTCAGTCCTCCAAAACGCAACGGAGATCGCGTTCCGCCTGCTGCTCCCGGACACCGATCCGCGCCACATGCCGGTGACCCGGGACCTCTCGGCGAACAAGAGAAACATCGTTCTCACCTGGCTGGCCCAGCAGAAGGAGGGAGGGCAGGAAGGCACGACGGGAGGTTGATTAGAAAGGCGATCGGTCTGAACGCGTGAACGATTGCCTGAGCCGGCGCGCGAAAAACCTTCCCCATCACGGCGGGTAACCCGCATTCATCCAGGCAAGGAAGGTCGCGATCTGCTCGGCCGTAAGCGGCTGGAACGGCTGCGGCGGCATGCTCTGGGTCGAGATCTGGCCGAAGATAGCCTGCGCGTTGGCTTTGACCGCGCCGTAGGAGGTCAGGTCGAAACGCCACATCATCTGCTCCTGGTACGGCTCGAAGATCGGCACGATGTCGCCCGCGAACGAGACCTGGGACGGCTGAGGGGTCGCCGCCGGCGGTGGGGTCTGGGCCTTGCGGGGCCTGGGGTGCTTGCCGGCCGCCGAGGCGGCCCGGAACTGTACGGGCTGTTTCATCTGTCTCTCCTCAATAGGACTCCAGCGGGAGCTTCCACAGCGCGCCGGTGCCGGCCTGCGCCTCCACCCCGCCAGGGCACATCTCGAGCCTCTCCGAAGTCCAGGACGTAGACCGCGCCTTCCAACGGATGCACCCGCACGTCGATGGGACGGCGGAACGGACCGGCTTCGACCGCATGCATCGACCAGTCCGCGGGATCGATTCGCGCCAGCGACCGGCCGACCTTCGCACCCGCAGGCCCCGTCATCGGCCGCTCGTCCCCGAACAGCGCCACCAGGATCTGCCCCGACGGCAGCAGGTCCATCTTCGTCGCCGCCGTGTTGACCGGAAGCTCCAGGAGCGGCCTTTCCGGCGGCGGCAGCTCACCATGGCTCGCCAGCACGGGCTCCGGCGGCGACCCGTGCGCCGGCCGGAACCGCGGATCGGTCACGGGCACGCCTCCCACGTAGTCCGGCCAGCCGTACCAGGCCCCCGGCCGCACCTCGAAAAGCAGGTCCGGCGCCTGGCCGACCGGCCGGCTGCCACGGTCGTCGGCGCCCTGATCCGTAGCGATCAGTCGGCCGTCGGGCAGGAAGAGAAGACCGTAGGCGTTGCGCAATCCCCAGGCCACCAGCTCGAGGCCCGAGCCGTCCGGCCGGCAGCGCATCACCGAAGCCGTGCAGGGGACCCGGCCCTTCATCCGCTGCCCCGGCCTCGTCTCGACGCCGAACGGCGAGAACGCTCCCGTCCGGACGCGGCGATTCCCATTGGCGCCGAAGGGGTTGTCGGTCTCCAGGTTGAGGCCGGCCAGCACCACGTCATATCCGGGGACGTCGTGATTGTGCGGCAGCCGCTTCAGCCAGCCGAGATCGTAGGCGTCGAGCCCGATCACGCCGCTGTTGGTCAGCGCACCCTGGGAAAAGTAGAGCCAGCCGTCCGGCCCCACCGCCGCCATGTTGGTGTGGTAGTTGCCGAGGCCGGGCATGCCGTCGAGGACCGTCTCCCGGTCCCGGCCCGGAGCCCAGCGGCTGATCCGGCCCGGGTAGCCACCTTCGGCGATATAGAACAGGCCGTCGTGAAAGGCGAGGCCGTTCACCGGCCATCTGAGGTCGCCGAGGAGCGTCTCCGCCCTGCCGTCCCCGTCAATTCGCCGGATTCGGCCGTTCGGCGCCGCGCCGGCGAACGGCAGGCCCGACTCGGCCACCCAGGGGGTCCCGCCGGCGTCAAAGGCCAGGCTGGTCGGAAAGTCCAGTCCGCCGGCGACGAGCCGAGGCGCAGTCATCGCGGTCATCGCGGCCATCGCAGTCATCGCGGTCATCGCGGCCATCGGGCCTCCATGAGCCGGACTGCGGCGAGCGCCAGCAGGTAGACGCCGCTCCACAGCTCGGCCCGCTCCGGGATCCAGCGGCGCAAGTGGGCACCGGCGAACAGGCCCGCGGTGCAGAGCGAGCCGCTGACCAACCCGAGGACCAGGGCCGAGGCGAGCACCGGGAAGCCGAGCGACCCGAGGCCGACGCCGGCCGCCAGGTTGTCGAGCGAGAGCGACAAGGGCAGGCCGGCCAGGGCGAGGCGGCTTCCGGCGAGGCTCTCCTTCGCCTCCTCCCCACCGCGCAACGCGAAGACGACGATCAGCAGGCCGCACAGCGCCAGCACGGCGATGCCGATGCCGTCGGCCCAGGCGCCGGCACGGGAACGGGCGGCCTGGCCGAGCGCCAGGCCGACGAGCGGCATGACCGTCTCGCACAGCGCGAAGGCGCCGGCCAGGGCCCAGCGCCGCGCCGGGCTCATCCGCACCAGGCCCAGTCCCGCGCTGACCTGCAGGTTGTCCAGACCGATCAGGATGCCCAGAAAGAAGACCGCCGAGACCGGCGTCATCGCCGCCATCGCCGCTGTCACCGCCATCGCCGCGCCGTCACTCCTGGAGCCGATAGATCCGGAGGATGCCGCCGTCGCGGCCGAAGACCAGGGCTCCGGCCACCACGTACTCCTTCCACACGGCCGGCCCCATGCAGTAGCCGTAGCCGCCGTTGAAGCCGCCGGTCTCCTCGCCGAGCCGGTCCTGCCAGAGCAGCTTGCCGTCCACCGCCGAGAAGGCGTAGAGGCTGATGTAGGTGGTCGACATCAGCACCACGTCGTTCACCACGGCCGGCAGGGCCAGGCCCGACTCGGCTTGATTGGTATAGAAGGGGGGCCGGCCGTTGACGTAGCGCGGCGGGTTGCCACCGTCCATGAGCCAGGCGTCGTCGAGCGTGCCCCAGTCCATGGCGCGCAGGAAGGGCGTGGTGTCCGTGTCGATGCCCGGCGAGGCCAGATCGTAGTTCTTGCCGCCGAGGCCCAGGAAAAGCCGGCGCAGGCCCGTATGGACCGCCGCCGTGCTGTAGGTGCCGGTCCAGTTCTCGCCCGTGTTCTGCGCGGCGTTGGACACCTCGTTGGTCTCGGGTGGATTGAGATCGTTCTGCTGCACGAAGGGCGGATGCGGATCGATCGCCGGGAACTGCTCTCCGTCCGCCCTGTACGGCAGGATCTGCCGCAGCGCCACGATCTCCAGGGTCTTCGCGTCCAGGGTCATGAAACCGCCGTTCTTGCAGCCGAGGGCCACGAGCCGGCGCCCCTGCTCGTCGGTGAACAGGGTGGGCGAGCCGCCGACGTCGACGTCGACGTCCGACGGCCGGTAGCTGCTCTCGGGCGGGAACTGCACGAAGCCCTGAAAGGCGCCGGTGGAAGCGTCGAGCGCCAGGAGACCGTTCGAGTAGCCGGGACACGGCAGCGGCCCGTCCGGCGATGGATTTCCCGTAGGGCAGTAGAGACGATCGAGCTCCCGGTCGTACGCGATGCCGCCCCACACGGAGCAGCCGAGGGTGACGGGCGTGCCGACGAAAAGGCTGAAGCCGGGCGGCGGCTCGCCGATCACGGCTGCGGCCGGGATGCGGTTCGGCTCGTTGTCCTTGCACTCCGTGAACTGGTTGGTGCAGAAGAGCCAGAAGAACCTTGCCGCTGTCCGCGTCCAGGCAATAGACGAAGGTGTAGGCGTAGGGGCTCTCCCCTTCGCCGATGCCCGTATACACACGGTTGTTCACGACCAGCGGCGAGGACCAGCCGGCGACCGGCACGTACTGCGGATTCGGATTGCCCTCATCCTTCCCGACCGTGTTCGTCACCGGCTGGTTGTGCGCCGGGTCCGCATAGCGCAGATCGGTGACCCAGAGCTGCTCCAGGGTCACCTGGTCGAGGCAGTAGAGCCTGGCGTTGAAGGCGACGAAGTAGACCTTGCCACCGGCGACGGCCGGAGTGCACCCCATGCCGCAGAAGCCGTGGGTGTCGCCCTCCTCGGCCGCAATGTCCCAGTTGAACGTGGCGGCGATGGCGCCCGTGGCCAGCTCGATCTTGTTGAAGGAGCCGCCGTTCGAGCCCACCGCTGCATGCGAGTTGGCGATGCCGACGTAGACGAAGCCGTCGACGACGGCGGGGGTCGAGAGCACGGGGCCGCCGAGCTGCAGCTCCTTGAAGACCGCGAGCTTCGCGGCGTTCGAGCTGTTGATGGGGCTGTCGCTCACGAACCCGGTGTGCTCCGGGTCGCCGTGATGCATCCACCAGCCGGTCGGGGTGTTCGCAGGCTGCGTCATCGTCCTCTCCTCAATGTGCGCCGCGCAGCAGGGTCCACTCCTCCTCAGGGTGGGAAACCCTGATGAATCCAGTCGCCGAACAGGGCGATCTGCTCGTCGGACAGCGGTGACAGGGGCGGCGGCGGCATCCCCTTGCCATTGATGCGGCCGTAGATCTCGGCGTGGTTGGTCCTGACGTCGTCGTAGGACGTCAGGTCGAAGCGCCAGATCATGTGGTCCCGGAACGGCTCGAGGATCGGCACGAGGTCCTTCTCGAAGGAGACGGTCGCCATGGCTCTCTAGCCTCCCGTTGGGTCCTTGAAGCCGAAAATCGCCAGGGTGCCGCCGTCGAGCCCCATGACGAGCGCGCCCGCGACCACGTAGTCGCCCCACACGGCCGGCCCCATGCTGAAGCCGTAGCCGCCGTTGTAGCCCCCGGTCTGGGCGCCGAGGTCGAACGACCAGAGGCAGGTGCCGTCCCGCGTGTCGAAGGCGTAGATCATCACCTTCGAGGTCGTGCAGAAGACGACGTCGTTGACCACGGCGGGCGAGCCAGACCGCACTCGCCGTCGGTGGTGTACATCGGCGGCATCGCCTTGGCGTAGCGCTTCGGGTCGTGGTCGTCGAACGGCCAGACGTCGGTCATCGTGTTCCAGTCGATGGCGCGCATGAACGGCGTGCACCGGTAGTCGATGCCCGCGGCGACGAAGTTGTAGTCGGCGCCGCCCATGCCGATGAAGAGCCGCGCCTGGCCCGCACCCGCTCCGGGCGAGATGGCGGCACAGCTATAGGTGCCGTGATAGCACTCGCCCCAGGTCGCGTTCGACTCGGCGTTGGTGACCTGCGGGTCGAGCGGCGCGTGTACCCCCGGCGCGGCGCTCGCCTCCTGGGTCGTGCCCTGGTGGGGATCGACGGTCGGGATCTGGAGCCCGTTGTTGTAGTACGGCAGGAGCTGCCGCCAACCGATGAGCTGCATGCTCGCCGCGTTGAGCAGGAAGTACGAGCCGTTTTTGCAGCCGAACCCCAGGAGGGTCAGGTCGGTCGTCGGGTTCGTGCCCGGCCACTGGTTGTCGACCCCGGCGCGGCGAAAGATCGTGGGCGATGCGCCGACGTCGATGTCGTTGTCCGACGGCCGGTAGTTGCTCGCCGGCGGCACCTGAAAGAAGCCGGCGAAGGCGCCGTCGGCCGCGGCGAGCGCCATCATCCCGTTCGAATAGCCGGCGGTGGGCAGGGCGCCGTCCGGCACGGCGTTGCCGGTGCCGAAGAAGATCCGGTCGAGCTGGCCGTCGTAGGCGATCGAGGACCAGGGCGAGCAGCCGCGGACGATCGGCTCGCTGTCGAAGACGGTGAAACCGGGCGGATCGGTCACCGGGTGGACCACCGCTTTCGGCAGCTCGTTCGGCTCGTTGTTCCGGCGTTCCTCGAAGCGGCACGTGCAATACACCCAGGCGACCCGGCCGGTCTCGGCATCGATGGCGAAGACGAAGCTGTAGAGGTACGGGTTCTCGCCCTCGCCGATGCCGACGTAGATCTTGCCGTGGGCAAAGACCGGCGACGACCAGCCGGCGGCGGGCGAGTAGGTCTCGCCGCCGATCGGCTCCACCGTTCCGAGGACGTTGGTGACCGGCTGGTTCTTCGCGAGATCCTGGTGCCGCAGGTCGAGGACCCAGACCTCGCTCAGGTCACGGGCGCTCAGACAGTAGACCTTGCCGTTGAAAGCGCTGAAGTAGACCCGTCCGTCGTCGAGCGTCTTTCCCTGGGGGACCACGACGGCCGGCGTGCAGCCCATGCCGGTAAAACCGTGGCCGTCGGGCAGGTCGCTGCCGAGGTTCCAGATGAACTTCGCCGCGACGCTGCCCGTCGCGATGTCGATCTTGTAGAGCGCGCCGCCGTTGGAGCTCTCGGCCTCGTGGCTGTTGGCGAGGCCGACGAAGACGAAGCCGTCGACGATCGCCGGGACCGAAACGACCGGCCCGCCGAGTTGGAGCGAGTGGAGCAACTCGAGCTGTGCGGCGTTGCCGCTCGCGATGGTGCTCCCCGAGGCGACGAACCCCGTATGGGCAGGATCGCCGTGATACATCCACCAGTTCGACTTCGGAGCCGTGTCACCCGGCATGACCGCCAGCCCTCCCAACGAATTGTTCCAATCCCAGAAGCTCAAGATATCATAAAATATCCGCATTGCACAGCGGCGCGAGCGAGCGCAGCGAGCAAACGCCCCGACGAGAAGTCGGCTAAATGTCCGATTGGGGATTTGGTGCCGAAGCCTGGGACGCGGCCCTTCAGCGGAGCCGGCTCAACGGCCCGCCCTGGAGCTTGACGAGCGCGTGCTGACGGCCGGGGTCGGCTCGCCGCTCCTCGGCCTGCCGCTTGATGTGCTCGAGGAGGCGCGCCACCTCGCCCTGCATGTGCTCCATCTGCTCGCGCATGTTGAGGATCACCTCGACGCCCGCGAGGTTCACTCCCAGATCGCGCGTCAGGGTGAGGATGATCTCGAGGCGGCGGATCGATTCCTCGTCATAGAGGCGGGTGTTGCCGGCGCTTCTGACCGGCCTGAGCAGACCCTCCCGCTCGTAGAGCCGCAGCGTCTGGGGATGGATGCTGTAGCGCTCCGCCACGACGCTGATCATCACGTAATTCTGATCGGCTTTGCGCCGGCGACCGGCCATCAGCCCCCCTCCTCCGTGACTTGCACCTGGACGGCACCGGCCGCGCGGAGCTTCGGGACCTGGACGCGCAAGACGCCCTGCTCGAAGGCGGCGGTGATGCTATCGACGTCGACCGGCGCTCCCAGATCGAAGGTGCGGCGGAAAGGACCGTAGCTCCGCTCCATGCGGAGGAAGTTGCGGTTCTCGCCCAGGCACTGCCGGCGGCCGGAGAGCTCCAGCCGCCGGTCCCGTACCTGCAATTGGATATCGTCACGCCGAACGCCGGGCAGCTCGGCGAAAAGGAGGTACGCATCCTCCGTCTCCACCAGATCGACCTGGGGAGCCCAGGTGCCCGGCAGGCCCCCTTCGCGGTCCTCGTAGTCCGCGGTGAGCAGCGCCTGCTCGAAGAGGCTGTTGATGCGGTCCTGGATGCGGGCCAGCTCTTCGAGGTAGATCTTCTTGAGAGGCGCCATGGGCTCACCCCCGGGTCACTTCTCGACGTACTCGGCGTCGATGACCTCGTCGGTGGCGCCGGCTGCTCCGGTGGTTCCGGTGGTTCCGCCAGGGGCGGCTGCCGGCGGCGCTCCCGCGCCCCCCTGCTGCTGCTGGCTGTACATCACTTCGGCCAGCTTGTGCGAGGCCTTGGTGAGACGCTCTGTCGCCTGCTCCATCTCGGAAGCGTTCTCGCTCTCCAGTGCCTTCCTGGCGTCGGTGAGGGCCCGCTCGAGCTCGCCCTTGGCGTCCGGACCGAGCTTCTCCTTGTGCTCGTCGTAGGTCTTCTCGGTCGAGTAGATCAGGCCGTCGAGGCGGTTGCGCGCCTCGACCTGGCGGCGGCGCTCCTGGTCCTCGGAACGGTGCGACTCGGCCTCCTTGACCATCCGCTCGATATCGCTGTCGTTGAGCCCGCTCGACGCCGTGATGGTGATCTTCTGCTCCTGGCCGGTGCCGAGGTCCTTGGCCGAGACGTGGACGATGCCGTTGGCGTCGATGTCGAACGCCACCTCGACCTGCGGCATGCCGCGCGGCGCCGGCGGGATGCCCACCAGGTGGAACTTGCCGAGCGTGCGGTTGTCGCGCGCCATCTCGCGCTCGCCCTGCAGCACGTGCACCTCGACGGAGGTCTGGCTGTCCGCCGCGGTCGAGAAGATCTCGCTCTTGCGCGTCGGGATCGTGGTGTTGCGCTCGATCAGTTTGGTGAACACGCCGCCCAGGGTCTCGATACCGAGCGACAGCGGGGTCACGTCGAGCAGCAGCACGTCCTTGACGTCGCCCGCCAGGACGCCGCCCTGGATCGCCGCACCGACCGCCACCACCTCGTCGGGATTGACGCCCTTGTGCGGCTCCTTGCCGAAGAAGTCCTTCACCAGCTTCTGGATGGCCGGCATGCGGGTCTGACCGCCCACCAGCACCACCTCGTCGATGTCCTTGGGCTCGACGCCGGCGTCCTTGAGGGCCTGCTGGCAGGGCGGGAGCGAACGCTGGATGAGGTCGTCGATGAGCTGCTCCAGCTTGGGCCGCGTCAGCCGGATGTTGAGGTGCTTCGGCCCGGAGGCGTCCGCGGTGATGAACGGCAGGTTGATGTCCGTTTCCTGCGCGCTGGACAGCTCGATCTTCGCCTTCTCGGCGGCTTCCTTCAGACGCTGTATCGCCATCGGGTCGTTGCCGAGGTCGATGCCCTGGTCCTTGCGGAACTCCTCGAGCAGCCAGTCGATGATCCGCTGGTCGATGTTGTCGCCGCCCAGGTGGGTGTCGCCGTTGGTGGCCTTGACCTCGACGACGCCCTCGCCCACCTCCAGGATCGAGATGTCGAAGGTGCCGCCGCCGAAGTCGTAGACGGCGATCGTCTGGTCCTTCTTCTTGTCCAGACCGTAGGCGAGCGCCGCCGCGGTCGGCTCGTTGACCAGCCGCTCGACGTTCAGGCCGGCGATGCGGCCGGCGTCCTTGGTGGCCTGGCGCTGCGCGTCGTTGAAGTAGGCAGGCACCGTGATGACGGCGCGCTCCACCTTCTCGCCGAGGTAGTCCTCGGCCGCCTGCTTGAGCTTGCCGAGGATCATGGCCGAGATCTCGGGCGGCGAGTACTTCTTGCCCTCGACGATGACGCGGACGTCGCCGTTTTCGGCGCGCTCGATCTCGTAGGGCACCATCTTCATCTCCTCGCTCACCTCGTCGTGCTTGCGCCCCATGAAGCGCTTGATCGAGAAGATGGTGTTCTTGGGATTGGTGACCGACTGGCGCTTGGCGACCTGGCCGACCAGGCGCTCACCGCTCTTGGTGAAGGCGACGACCGAGGGCGTCGTGCGGTTGCCCTCGGCGTTGGGGATGACCTTCGGCTCGCCGCCTTCCATTACGGCGACCACGCTGTTGGTGGTCCCAAGGTCGATTCCGATGATCTTGCTCACGGGCTTCTCCTCCTTCGGGAAACTCTCGTCAGCCGGGAACACGGCCCCGACTGGCTGGGGATCTCAAGCTTAGAACCTTAGTGGCGCCGCGTCAATTCTTCGCCACGTCATATCTGACAAATATGGACGCAGATTTATTCCCTCCTGGGAGCGCCGGCATCCCTGCCGGCCTCTTTCTTAGGGGAGCCGGCAAGGATGCCGGCGCTCCCAGGAAACATCAATCCAGCAGCACCAGCGGCTGAGCGGAGGGCTGGGGCGGAACGTTCAGGAACTCGGGATCGAGGAGAAAGTTGCCGGTGATCGCCTCGGAAGTTCCCGCCTTCGCCACGGGCTTCCCCCGCTCGAGGGGATCGAGGGTGTAGCTCTCCTCTCTCGCCATGTACAGGAGAGGGTGGCCCTCCGCGTCTTCGAGATCGGCGCTGGAGAGCAGTCCGGCAGCGACCAGTTCCTGCAGGCGATCGGGAAAGCTCCCCTTGAGGAGAAACCACGTCTTTGCGGCCTGGTCGATCTTGAGGTAGAGGGCCGCCCGCTGGTCCCGGGCCAGGCCATCCCGCTCGCCTTCCTGCCAGGGAAAGGGGAGCATCAGGGTGTTGGCGGCCTGGAAGAGGGAGACCAGGATCAGTCCGGCGAGCAGGACGGCCAGGACCCGGCCCACGATGGCCGGGGCATGTGACGTGGCGAGCCGCGGCTCGACCGTCATCTTGCGGAAGTGACCGGAGACCTCGCCTTCCGGCGGCAACAGGACCGGAGCGGCAACCGCCGGAGCGGGTTTGTTGACGGCGACGGGGCGAGGGCCCGCCGGGGCGGAGAGAAGATCCGACAGCGGCGTGGACGCCGGGCCGACGGAGCGCGAGGGCGCGGCTGGCGTTGCCGGACGAGGGCCGGCCGGTCTTGGCGTTCCCGCCGGTCCCGCCGGCCCCACCGGCTCAGCCGCCGCAGCGTTCTGCACCGCGTGGATGAGCAGCTCCTCGACGCCGATCGGCTCGAACCCCTCCTCGTACGAGACCTCGTCGCCGCTGTAGAACTTGAAGTCTCCCTGGCTCCAGCGCAGGAGCTGCTCGAGCAGGCGGAAGGTCTGCAGCCGCAGGGCCGCGAGGAGCTGCGCGCGCTCGATGTACCGCCGCTCCACCAGCAGATCGATCAGCCGGCCGCCCGCCGACTGATGCTCGGACGCGGCCCGGGCGAGGTCCGGGGCGGTGATCATGCCCTCCTTGAGGAGAACCTGGGCGAGCCCTTCCTCCTGGGTCTGGTTGAGAGCGTCGGCGGCGACGATCCGGCCGTTCAGGAAGGAAATGGCGACGATGTCCTGCTGGCCCTGGACCGTCAGGATGCCGGTCTTCCGCTGCTGGGAGATCAGCTGCAGGATCTCCGGGAGCTTGAAGAGATCTAGGGTGCCTTCGACCGCCATGGATGCCGATCCCCAGTCCCTCCCCCTACCGGGACAATCGGGACAATCGGGACAACCGGGACGCGGGCGGCATCAGGCTTCGTCCCGCAGCTGCCGCCGGAGCCGCACCCCGAAATAGAGCGACAATCCCAGGATCGCTACGATCCAGGAAGGATGATCCCCGGGATCATACCTCCAGGGGATGGGAACTCCGAGGGTTCCGACGAGCGGCAGCATCAGCAGGGCCGTGGGCAGGAGCAGGGCGGCGAAGGTCCGCCCCCCTTCTCCGACTTCGGCCGAGGACACGCCCGGCAGCAGGATGCGGCCCCAGCGGCCGAGAGCGCCTTCCGGGAAGGTCCCGGCCGCTCTCTCCGTATAACCGAAAGGCCGCCGCGCCAGGTGCAGGGCCAGCGCGACCAGCACGAGGCTCAGCGCAACGAGGAGCGACAGCCCGCGGCGAAACAGCTCCAGGCGACCGGAGCGGGCCTCCCGGCCGCTCCAGCCGGCCAGGAGCTGGCGCCGGATCTCGGGGATGCGGGCCATGCCGCCCGCGACGGTCACCACCCGCTGCTGGAGACCGATCCAGGCATTGACGCGATCCGGGTCGATGTCCTGGGCCTTCTTGAGGGCGGTCCGGTGCTCCTCGAACATGTAGGACTCGGAGTAGGCCTGGCTCAGGTTGTACTGCGCGGCGGCGCTGGCGGGATCCGCGGCGGCCGCCTTTTGGAAGCTCTGGATGGCGTCGCTGAAGTCTTCCTTGAGAAAGGAATGGGCGCCGAGGGCGAGGAGCGCGGAGGCGTTCTCGGGCTCCGCCTCCAGCACCTGCCGGTACAGCGAACGGGCCAGCTCCCGCTGGTCCAGCGACCAATGGACGTCGGCCAGCAGGTGCTTGACGGCCACGCTCTCGGGCAGCACCGAGCGCAGCACGCCGAGGTCGGAAAACAGGCTGCCGTAGAGCCGGTGCTCCTGCAGGCTCTGCATGGCCCTGGCGGGCGGCGAGAGCGCCATGGCCATGTGGCGTCTCTGCGCGTCGAGCAGCAGGGGCGAGGTCCCGAGCAGGAGCCAGAAGGCGATGAGCACGGCCCGCTCGCTCGCGGTCGCATATCCCCAGAGCAGGATCGACCAGTACAGCGGCAGCCAGACAGCGCCATGGGGAAGGAAAACGGGCCACACCAGGGCGAGCCCGGTGGCGATCATCGCGGCCGGCCGCGGCAGCCTGCGTCCGAAGAGATCCGCCAGATCCTGATAGAGCGACGAGCCCTTGGTCAGCAATTGCACGGCCAGGAAAAGGCCGCCGCTCACCAGCAGGAGGGCGAGCGACCAGATCAGCAGGTCCTGAAGCCCCAGGTAGCGCTCGAGAGGATGGGCGAGCATGCGGGGATAGGCGCTCAGGTGAGCCGTGAGCGCCCCCAGGCGGTCACCCTGCGACCAGTCGACGTCGGCCTCGGCGAAAGCCGTCTCCGGGCGCCCTGGATCGAACCGCTCCGCGGCCTCGAGCGCCCAGCGCGCGCGCGCGAAGTCTTTCTGCTGGACCGCCTGCACCGCCCGCGCGACGGCCGCCGCGGAGAGGTCCGGCAGACGGTTCATGCCCAGCACGCGGGCCGTCGCGAGCAGGGCCTCGACGGCGTCCTCCGCCTGCTTGCGGTCGTTCTGGACGATCCATTGCAGCCACTGCGCCTCCAGCTGCTTGAGCGTCTGCCGGAGCGCAGGGGTCATCTCGACGCCGGTGACCTGCGGCGACGACACCGGCGCGGCGCCGGCGGCCGCCGGCAACAGGAATAGGGCGGCCGCCAGCGCCGCGAGCCGCCGATTACCCCCGCTTCTGTACATAGCGGACCCGCAGCCGGTACAGCAGATCCTCCAGGAAGGCCGCCTCCTGGGCCGTCAGGTTCCCCGCGGTCTTCTGCCGCAGAATGGCCAGCAGGTCGATGTGGAGGCGGGCCATCTCGAGGTTGGTCGCGTCCTGGCCGTCCGGAAGCCCGGCGTCCCCCAGGTAGATGGGGATCGGCTCCGCCAGTACGGCAACCAGGTCAAAAAAGCTGGGGCCGCCCAGCTCGGGAGGGGTTTCCGCCAGATCGACCCGGACCTGAGCCTCGGGCTCGGCGGCACGGCGCGGAGCTTCCCGCGGCAGCGGCTCCCGAGCCGGCTCCCTAGCGGGCGCGGCAGGCGGCGGCGCGGCTTCCCTGGCCGTCTCCGCGGTCGATTTTTCGCTGAGGAAGCGATACTCTTCCCGCAGCTCGCCGTCGGCCGTGAACATCCTCTTGTCGGTGACCTTGAGCTCCTTTTTCTCGTTCGACACTTCGGATCTCCGCTCCTTTCCAGCCACCCGGGGACCGTTGAAAAATCGTAGCAAGCGCGCTTCTCGCAGGGCAAGCGGAGCGCGACCCGCGTTCTCCTGAACGCCGCTCGGAGCCCATCATGCCTGAGACTCCCGACCTCCGGAAGCTCGTCGACCTCGTCGCCCGTCTGCGCGCCCCGGATGGATGTCCCTGGGACCGCGAGCAGACCCTGCCGGACGTGCGCGCCTACCTGCTGGAGGAGGCCCACGAGCTGGCCGGAGCCATCGACGGCGGCGACTGGGAAGAGCTGGGCGAAGAGCTGGGAGACGTGCTCTTCCAGGTCGCTTTCGTCGGCCGCCTTGCCGAGGAAGCCGGTGCCTTCAGCCTCTCACAGGTCGTGGACCGCGTATACCAGAAAATGGTGGAGCGCCACCCGCACGTCTTCGGTGAAGAGGTATTGGCCGACGCCGAAGCCGTCCGGCAGGCCTGGGAGCGGCGCAAGCTGCGGCAGGAGCCGAGGCGCGAGTCGCTCTTCTCCGGCGTTCCCTCCTCCCTTCCCGCTCTGCTGGCCGCCTATCGGCTCACCCAGAAGGCCGCCGGCGTGGGTTTCGACTGGCCGGACGCGGCGGCGGTGCTGGACAAGGCCGAGGAGGAGATCGCCGAAGTAAGGGAGGCGCTGGCGAAGGGAGAGCGAGACGCCGTGCGTCAGGAGGTGGGCGACCTCCTCTTCACGATCGCCAATCTTGCCCGCAAGCTGGAGGTCGACCCCGAGGCCGCCCTGGCCGGCACCAACCGCAAGTTCCGGCAGCGCTTCGGCCGCGTCGAGGAAGGGCTGGCGGCCCAAGGGAAGAGCGCTGCCGAGGCGACCCTGGAGGAGATGGACGCCCTGTGGGAGGGGGCGAAGCGGGAGGGGTGAGGTCCTCTCCTCAGTCGTAGAGCACGATTCCCGCTTGGTCGGCGGCATTCAGGACAGCATCGTAGCCTGGACCGTCATTGAGCGGCATGGAATCCCCGAGGCTCCGCAAAGATGAGGTTGAGACCCGGTCACCGAAAAGGATCACCGAACGGGTGCCGTCATTCTGCCGGGAGACCCAGACCAACCCGTCGATAAGCTGATCACAAGCATGGAGCGCCCGAGCCCAGGCCGCGGTGCGAGCGTATTGCCTCTTGGCTACCTCGATCAGCATCAGCCGGGAGACTCCCAGACGTCTGAGTCCAAATCCGAAGAGCTGCGCCAATCTCAAATCGCGGTGACAAGCGAAATTCGATAGGACAAGCGACCTCAAGGCAACTTTCCGGACCTTCTTACCAGGGCCTCGAACGGGCAGACTATGGAATACCGTCTCCGCGAGAGCACCATCGAGAGTCTCGGCCGCATAGAGCGTCGGAACAACATCTCCATTGGCATCCTTGAAGGGGTGGAAGCGCCCGATCCCGATTCCTGGATTGAACCCCGCAGGGCCAAAGCGGGCACTGTGGCAACGGACGAGGGGACGATCCCTCTCCCAGGTGAAAAGGAGAGGCTGAAGTGATGTCGGAGGGGGAGGATCGGGAACTCTAGAAGACAAGCTCAGCGGCCTCGTGTTCCGCTGCTTGTACAACTTCCTCTGGGTCGTCCTTGAGACAATCGACCGGCCTTTTTCCTTCGAGCCATCCGTTCGCGGCGGTAAACCACAGGGCTAGTCCCCAATCGGAAGTATCCTTCCCCAGGATTTTGATGACTTTGGCAATGGCGGGATGAGGCTGTCCTTTCTCATCAAATTGGAAGCTTGGAACATAGGTCGCGTTGCGGTGGGTTACGGTGAAGATCCTACGCTCCTGCTTCAGCCGTTCGTAGTCTCTCCCTGGTTTCTCCAGGGAGCCAAACTCTTTGAGAACGGCTCTGCGCGCCGACTCAAGCCTCCGTGCTTGGCGCTCTCTGACTTTCTGCATGTCTACGGGCGCGGACTGTCTTCGCCGTCGACCCACGCCAGCAGAACGTGGATCCTCCTTGATCGAGGAGGCCGCTCTTGCCTTGACTCTATAAGGTTGGTCCCGAGCCGCCCGGACGGCCTTCGCGGCCCTGCTCGTCTTCAGGGAGGAGACCTGAACATACTGGCCGCCCTCTTCTGCCCGCTTGAATTCCTTACCTCTCTTGACCAGCTGCTGGAAAAGGTCACTCCCCTCCTGCTCGGCTATGACCAGAGCCCCCAGACCGGCCAACCAGACCTGATCCGCCTTCTTCTCGGATGTGAGCTTCCTGCCCATGGTGCCGCTATTGTACTGCGGCCCGCCCTGTCCCTTGCTCTTCCGTCTGCAGGATCTCTTCCAGATACGGCAGCACGTTCTTCGCCAGGATCTCCTGCCCCTCGGCCGTGGGATGGATGCCGTCCGCCTGATTGAGGGCCCGGACGCCGCCCACGCCTTCGAGTAGGAACGGGACCAGGGGCACCTTCAGGTCCTTCGCAAGGCGCGGGTACATCGCCTCGAAGCGGCCGGTGTAGTCCGGACCGTAGTTCGGCGGAATCCGCATGCCCAGCAGCAGGACGCGCGCGCCGGCCGCCCGGGCGCGGCGGACGATCTGGCGCAGGTTCTTCTCGGTTTCCTCCACCGGCAGGGCGCGCAGGCCGTCGTTCGCGCCGAGGGCCACCACCATCACGTCAGGATGCTGGCCGAGCAGCCAGGAGAGGCGGGAGAGACCCCCGGCCGAGGTGTCGCCGCTGACGCCGGCGTTCACCAGTTGGATGGCGCGCCCCTCCTTCTGCAAGGCGCGCGCGATCACGGCGGGATAGGCCTGATCCTCGTCGAGCCCCAGGCCGGCCGTCAGGCTGTCGCCAAGGAAGACGACCCGCGGCAAGCCCGCCGCAGGCTGAGACTTCGCAACGCGCACGGCGGCGCGCGCCGGCAGGATCCGCCGGTCGGACGCTGGAGAGTCCTCGCCAACCTGCGCGCCGCAGGCCACGACGATGGGAATAAGAACAGCCAGAGAGAGGGTTGCCAATTTTCGCCACATAGAGACCATCCTGCATCCATGTCCAGACACCGCCGCTCCAGCCTGAGACTCCCCGGGATTGCGGCAGCGTTCTCAACACAGAAAACGGAAATCCCGGCCGCTTATTTCCGCGCTTGTTTCCAATGACTCCGCCGCGCATCGAATTGCGCCAGCTCACCCGCAGGCTTCCCTCCGGCGACCGGGAGCTGACGATCCTCGATCAGGTCGACCTGGCGATCGAACCGGGCGAGTTCATCGCCGTCCTGGGACCTTCGGGCAGCGGCAAGTCCACCCTGCTCGCCCTGATGGCAGGGCTCGATCGCCCCACCTCCGGCGAGGTGCGAATCGACGGCACGCCGATCCAGGCGATGTCGGAGGACGAGCTGGCCCTGCTGCGACGCCACAAGATCGGTTTCGTCTTCCAGAGCTTTCAGCTCCTCGGTAACCTCACCGCGCGGGAGAACGTGCTGCTGCCCATCGAGCTGCTCGGGGATCCCCACCCGGTGGCCCGCGCCGACGAGCTGCTGGCCGCCGTGGGCCTCGCCGACCGCGGCCACCACTATCCCAGCCAGCTCTCCGGCGGCGAGCAGCAGCGGGTCGCCTTGGCGAGGGGATTCGCCGCCCGGCCGTCGATCCTGCTGGCGGACGAGCCGACGGGAAACCTCGACGGCGCCACGGGACGGATGATCCTCGAGCTGCTCACCGAGCTGCGGCGCCGCGAGCGGACGACCCTGGTCCTGGTGACCCACGATCCCGCGGTCGCGGCGCTCGCCGACCGCCTGGTTCATCTGCGCGACGGCCGGATCGAGCGCCAGGAGCCGGCGCTCGCGGCGGTCGGGGCCCTGGTGTGAGCCCCGCCTTCTATTTCCGTACCCTGCTGCGCGAGTCGCGCGGCTCGCGCGGCCGGCTGGCCTTCTTCGTCGCCTGCCTGGCGGTGGGAGTGGCGGCGGTGGTCGCCGTGGCCGGGCTCTCCGCGAGCCTCGACGACGGCATCCGTCGCGAGGCCCGCCAGCTCCTGGCGGCCGACCTGGTGGTGCGGGGCAACCGCCCGCTTCCCGCGCAGGTGTTGGCGGCCATCGCGGCCATTCCCGGGGCACAGCGGACGGACGTCCGGGAGACGGTTACGGTGGCGGCGGCGGCGAGCCGCGGCGGCCGGCCCGGCCCCAGCCAGCTCGTCGAGCTCAAGGTGATCGACGGCTTCTACCCCTTTTACGGCAAGCTCGACCTGCGGCCCCGGCGGACCTTGCAGGAGCTGCTGACCCCTCGTACGACGGTGGTGGCTTCCGAGCTGCTGTCGCGGCTGGGCCTGAAGGTTGGAGACGACCTCCATATCGGCGGCGAACCGTTTCGCGTCGCGGGTACCGTGCTCTCCGAGCCGGACCGCATCAGCATCTCTCTGACCCTGGGGCCGCGCGTCTTTCTTTCGGGTCCGGGGTTTGCCCGCACCTCGCTCGAGGGCCGGGGGAGCCGCGTCGGCTATCGGGCGCTCGTCAAGCTCCCCGAAGAGACCGGGGCGGGGCTGGACGCCACCGCGGAGCGGCTCAAACGCTCCCTGCCCAAGACGGAGTCCTTCCGCGTCGAGACCTATCGGCAGGCCCAGCCGGCGTTGCGGGAGAACCTGTCCAGAGTGGAACGGTTCCTGGGATTGATAGCGCTGCTGTCGCTCTTCGTCGGCGGCATCGGCGTGGCCCAGAGCGTCCGCTCCTGGCTGATCAGCCGGCTGGACGCCATCGCCGTGCTCAAGTGCCTGGGGATGCGCCCGCGAGAAATCTTCCCCCTCTACCTCGGCCAGACGGCGCTCCTCGGGCTCGCCGGCAGCCTGGTGGGCATCGTCGCCGGCGTGGCGATCCAGCTCGTCCTGCCGTCGCTCTTTCCCGATCTCATCCCCGCCGAGCTGATCCGCCCCTGGCAGCCGGCGGCCCTGCTGCGCGGTCTGGCTCTGGGCCTGGGAGTGGCGCTGCTGTTCAGCCTGCCGCCCCTGCTGGCCGTGCTGCGGGTGTCGCCGGCGCGGGTGCTGCGCCGCGACGCCGAGCCCCTGCCGCGTCATCGCTGGGCGGTGGCAGCCACGGCTCTCGCGCTGGCCGGCGGCATCTGGGGCATGGCCTCGCTGCAGTCAGGCTCATCCTTGCGGGGAGCGCAGTTCACCGCCGGCATGGCGCTGGCGACCGCGGCCCTCGCCGGCGCCGCCTTCCTCACCTCCCGGGCGGCGCGCCGGCTGCCTCGCGACGTCTCGCCGCTGTGGGCCCGCCCGTGGCTGCGGCACGGCCTCGCGGCCCTGGCCCGTCCCGGCGCCGCCGGCGGCGCCATCGTCGCCCTCGGCCTCGGGGTGCTCGTCGTGCTCGCCATGTCGCTCGTCGAGAAGCGGCTGGCCAGCCAGCTCGCCGCGGAATTCCCGGAGAACGCGCCGAGCGCGTTTCTGGTCGACATCCAGCCGCATCAGTGGCCCGGGGTGGAACGGTCGCTGCGGCAAGCGGGCGCCGACGGCATCGAATCGGTGCCGGTGGTGATGGCCCGGTTGGCGGCCATCGACGGCGTCGGCGCCGAGGACCTGATCGACCGCGCGGAAGAGAACGGCGGGCGCCGGTGGGCCCTCACCCGCGAGCAGCGGCTCACCTACATGAACGACCTCCCGGCCGACAACCGGGTGGTGGCGGGAGCGCTGTGGAGCGACCCCGCCCGCGCCGAGGTCAGCATCGAGCAGGAGTTCGCCGACGACATCGGCGTACGGCTGGGCTCCAGGCTGCGCTTCAACGTCCAGGGGGTGCCGCTCGATCTCACCGTCACCAGCCTCCGTACCGTCGACTGGGGAACGTTCGGCATCAACTTCTTCCTCGTCGTCGAGCCGGGAGTGCTGGAGCAGGCCCCGCAGCAGCGGCTGGCGGTGGCCCGCCTGCCGCGCGCCGGCGAGCAGCGGCTGCAGGACCTGCTGGCGGCGGAGTTTCCGAACGTCACCGTGCTGCGCCTGCGCGAGATCCTGGAGAAGATCCTGAAGGTCCTGCGGCGGATCAGTCTCGGCATCCGTTTCCTCGGCGGTTTCACCGTCGTCGCCGGCATCGCCATCCTGGCCGGGGCCATCAGCGCCGGCTCGGTCCGCCGCGGCCGCGAGGTGGCTCTGCTGAAAACCCTGGGGATGACCCGGCGTGGCGTCGCGGCGACCTTCGCCGTCGAGTACGCCCTGGTGGGGCTGGTCGCCGGAGCGATCGGCGCCGTCGGCGGCACGGTTCTCGCCTGGGCGGTGGTCACCCGCGGCTTCGAGATCCCCTGGCGCTTCGAGCCCGTCTCGTTTGCGGTCGCCCTGGCGGCCAGCACGGTGCTGGCTGTCGTCGCCGGTCTGGCGGCCAGCCTGCGAGCGCTGGAGAAGCGGCCGATCGAGGTGCTGCGGGCGGAGTCCTGACCTTAGCGCTTTCTCCGGCGTACAACCGTTCTGGGCAATGCGCGCCGGATCTCCCTGCGGACTCGGTGCGACAAGCTCCTCGAGATCATGAGTCTTCGGAAAATCGATCCCTCTGAGGGTCAGCAAGGCCTTCAGATACTTCTCTATGCACTGCTGGGCGTGAAACGCCACGGTATCTGTTGGTGACTCTTTGCCCGCCCGCAGCGTCAGGGCCGCGTTCTTCAGATCGTTCTCAGCCTTTTCGACCCATTCGCGGACGACATCGGTGATCGCCCGTTCACTCGCGGGCATACAGAACTCTTCCCTGCCTGGCAGCGGGCCGCTCGAGCGTGCCCACGATCTCCTTGCGCGATTCGAAGGCCTCGGGAGTGGTCACGACGATGTCCTTCGGGAGCCGGATGTCGTGCAGCGCAACGCCGATTTCCACCGCCTTCTCCCGCCTCGACCCTTCGACTGGCATGACGACGAGGAGATCTACGTCGCTGTCGGGGCCTGCGTCGCCGCGTGCGTGCGAACCGAAGAGGATGATCTTCTCTGGGCGAAAGCGGCGGACGATCCGGCGGACCATCTGCCGGATCTCCTTTCTCTCGATGGGATTCGCTGTGCGCATGGGAACAAACCTCACGTTGTCGGCCCAGCGTCGCACTCGGGTGAGCCCTGGGTCTCCCGGACGATCAGTGCCCGACCACGCGGGCCGGTCCGCTCCTCGTCGTTCTCGCTATCTTGGCACCGCAACAGCATGGCGTCCACTAGGCCTTTCTCTTCCCTATCCTTTCCCCGACGCCGCACCTCTCGTCGGAGACTTGGTTCCAGGGTTCTCCGGAGGTCCCAGTACGCCCTTGTGGGACTCGTCGCCGGGACGATCGGCGCCATCGGCGGCACCGTCCTCGCCTGGCAGGTGGTCACGCACGGCTTCGAGATCCCCTGGCGCTTCGACCCCCTTGCCCTGACCGTCGCGCTGGCCGCGAGCGTCGCTCTGGCGATCGTCGCCGGTCTGGCGGCGAGCCTGCGGGCGCTGGAGAAGCGGCCGATCGAGGTGCTGCGGGCGGAGTGAGGCGGGGCGTGGTGTCAGCCTAAGGCGAGGAAGGCGGCCTCCTCGTGGGCTGCGAATGCCACAATCTGCTCGAAACGGGCGCGCAGGAGCCCGGCCACCGAGGTGATGACTCTGCTGAGGAGACGTTCCAACGCTGCTTCCTGCGCCGCGCTCAGAGACCGCTTCTCCCGGGGTAGCGGGGAGAGAAGGGCGACAGGCTTGCCCCGCCGAGTGATGACGATTCGCTCCCCAGCCTCGGCCGCCTTCACATAGCGGGCCAGATGTTGGTTGACTTCCCGCAGGTTCACTCGCTGTTCCATGAGAGATCCTCCAGCGAGGCTCGATTGTAGCTCGCCGCTGGCCGAAGCTATTTCTTTCTCTTCGGTGAAACCTTGACTGTCTCAGTCACGGTTGTCTTCGGACGGCTCTTCGCAGCCGACGGCTTGACGAACCTCCCTTTAACCGTGCTGCGGACAATCTTCTTGGTCCCAACGGGCTCGCCCTTTTTCTGCCGTGCCCCCTCGTCGGCGAACCGGTTCGGCTTCGCATGCCGATAGTCGAAGCGATACTCCGGGAGGAGTTCGTCCTCTTCGATCTCAGAAGTATGAGAAGTGGAGGTTTTCTTCATAGTCTTTTCTGTTCCTGTGCCAGCCGTGCAGTGAAATCCGGTCTGCCAGCCTGCAGGTTTTTCGTCGCTCAGCTCTCATATGACCTGACCGTCTTCGCCCCTGGAGATCCCTGAAGGTGAAATCGCGATAGAGCTCTTTCCTGACAAGCTCCTTAAAATCTCCTCCCCCGTTCTTCCCATACCTACTCTCCAAAACGGAAGCGATTGCAGGAAGCGTGAATCCGTACTCCCGGAGCTGACAAAACATCTCACTCCCGCGATCCTCGGTTCCGGCAACTGCACCTGCTATTCGAAGGAGCAGTTTCTCCCAAGTGGGTATACCGGAATCCAGGGAAACGCCTGCTCCGAGAGCCAAGACTAGCCCCTCCTCTTTATAGCGCTTCTCAAGGTCTGTCCGACTCACAATCAATTACCTCCTGCGCTCGATGAGCCCCTCACTGAACTTGCCGGCCATCTCGAAATCGAGAAGCAGCCACTAGCCAATGATCTATTCTATTGTTCTGTAAGCACTTAGGCGATAATAGGACGTTCCTGAATCCGCGTCAATGGGCGCCAAGGGTGTGGGTGCGGGAATGCTTCTTACTCGGGCATTGATGCCAAACCAGCAGGTGCAGAGCGGCCTTGCCCAGCCCAAATCTCTGAGGCCTCGGTATTTTATTAGGTCTGCGCCTAGGACGAGACGCCTGAGTGCTGAGTGCAGAGGACTCCGATCCTGAGGGATAAGTCATCAACCTGGCGACACCCTGGACGCGAGCCGAGGGACGCTCGCCATCGGTGCGCCTGCGCGGTATGGGTCAGTTCTGGTCTAGAATTGCCCCTGTATGGAGCACGGAACGCCGTGACCCCATCCGTATGGTTCGGGTCCTCCGCCATCCCTCGGAAGACGACGGTTCCTTCGACCTGGAATTCTGGGAACGTATCGGACCTGAGGGCCGATTTGCCGCAGCCTGGGAGATGACGGCCGAAGTCGATGCCATCCGGGAAGACCAGGGCGATCCAACCGCGACTTCAGAGATCTGTTGTTGTCCGCCATTCAGAGCTATGGAGGGGGAAGGCGCCCCCGAGAGATTCCGAGTTGAACTCCTGCGGCAGGACGATCCGTTCGGCAGGGGGAAATGTTCCATCGGGCGGGGGAATGTCTCCCCCGAGCAGGGAGACCCTCGCCCCCGAGAGCTGGAATGTTCCCCCGGAGATCTGAGGCTTTCCCCCGCGCGTCTGGAACATTGGCACGGCTATGCCATGACGCAGGACATCGAGTCCGGCTTTCCCCCGCGCGTCTGGAACATTGCCCCCGAAAGGGGAGACTTCCCCCCCGGCCGGGGGAACATTCCCCTCGAGATTTGGGACATTCCCCCTCGCGGGGGGCGTTCGCCCCCCGTGGTTTGGGACATTCCCCTTTGGGACTGGAACATTCCCCCTCGTGGGGGAGACACGCCCCTCGTGAATGGGAACATTTCCCCCGGCGGGGGGCGTGTCGCCCCTTGCGAGGGGAATGTTCCAACTTCAGGGGGAAAAGTCTCAGTTCCAGAGGGGAAACTCTCCCCTTCGGAGGGGGATCCCGCCCCTCGCCGGACGTAAGAGGCCCCTTGCAAGGGGAATGTCTCCGCTTCAAAGGGGGATCCCGCGCCTCGCCGGGGCCGCACGCCCCTCGCGAGGGGAATGTCGCCCCCGCGGGCCTCACTCCTCCCACACCAGCACGCTGCGCGTGCCGGTGCCCGCGTAGACGCGCTCCGGGTCGAGCGTATCGGCTGCGAGGCCGAGGACGGGCGCGAAGCTCGAGGCCGCGGCGCACCCACTCCCAGGTGGCGCCGCCGTCGTGGCTGCGTCGTACCTCGCGGCGCGGTCCGGTCACCACCCAGATCGTCGTCGGCGTGGCGGGTGCCGCGAGCACCTCGGTGATCCCGCCGCCGGCCCCCGGCAGCCGCGTCCACGTCTGGCCAGCGTCCGTGCTGCGGAAGAGGCCGGCGTCGGTGCCGGCGTAGACGGCGCCCGGCGCCTTCGCGTCGAGCGCGACCGACGCCACCGAGGTGCCGAGCAGACCCGTGTCGCGGCGCGTCCACGTCTGGCCGCCGTCGGTGCTGCGGAAGAGGCGCGGCACGCCGGCGCGCGAGTCGCTTCCCGCCAGCCAGAGCGTGGCCGGTGCGCCAGGGTCGACCTGCAGGTCGCGGAAGAAGAGGAATCTCCCGGTGGGGAGCGTCACCCGCTGCCAGCTCCCGCCGCCGTTGGTGGTATGGTGCAGCGCCTCGCCGCTCAGCGCCCACAGCGACCGAGGCCCTCGCCTGTCGGTGCGCAATACGGTCACGTGCGGCAGGCTGGCCGTGGGCACCCACGAATCGCCGCCGTCTTCGCTGCGAAAGACGCTGGCGGTCGAGAAGCGGGCGGCGACGTAGAGGACTTCGGGGTCGCCGGGTTCCACCACCAGCGCCGCAATCGGCTCGTTGCTGGGCCGGTGCAGCACCTCCCAGGTCTCGCCCTCGTCGCGGCTGCGCGAGAGCTGGCTGTCGCCGGCGGCGAAGAGGAGCCCGCCGTCGTCGGGCACGGTCGCCACCACTTCGGTGTAGAGATTGGTGAGCCCGCTGCGCGAGGGCTGCCACGTCACGCCGTTGTCGAGACTGCGGTAGATGCCGCCCGCGCCATCGCTGGTGCGCGTGCCCGCGTGCACGCCCGCGCTCGAGCCTGCCAGCGCCAGGACGAAGCGGTCGGGCTGTTGCGTCGAGGCGGTCCAGGTCCTGCCCTGGTCCTCGCTGTGGAGGACCTGGCTCACGAAACCGACCTCGTCACGGACTGCTGCGTAGGCGCGACTGCCGCTGAAGACGATCTCGTACGCGACCTGAGGGAGCCGGCGCACCCAGGGTCCGTTGCCCTCGCGGCGCCAGAGGCCGCCGAAGTTGCCGGCGAGCACCACGTCGGAGGTGGGGTCGGCGGCGAGCGCCGCGACGGCGCCACCCTTGAGGTGCTCGCTCGCCTTCGTCCAGCGCTGCGCGTCGCCGGTGGCCGTGAACACGCCGAAGCGGGTGGCCGCCCAGAGGCGGCCGTCCTGCGGATCGAGCGCCAACGCCCCGACCGAGAGATAGGCGAGGGTCGAGATGCCACGTTTCTTCTCCGTCCAGTGCGCGCCGCCATCGTCGGTGAGCCAGATGCTCCAGGAGCCGGCGGCCCAGACCCGTCCGGGCTGCCGCGGATCGGCGACCAGCGCGCTGATGCCCCGCGCCCAGGAAGGAACGCCCGACGGTTGCGCCGTCCGCTGCCAGCTCGCGCCACCGTCAACGCTGCGCCAGATCTCGGTCGAGCCGGCGTAGACGACGTCGCCGGAGACCGCCAGGGTGTAGGGAGGCGCGAAGTCGAACGGGGTCGCCGGCGGCAACCCCCGCCCCGCGTGCCGCCACGTGGCGCCGCCGTCAACGCTGCGGAACACCGTCGAGCCGCCGGCGTAGAGCACGCCGGGATGGGTGGGATCGGCGGTGAGCGAGTGGATTGTGCCGCCTTCCGGGCCGAGCCCCCGCCACTGAGCGGCCGGGGAAGGAGCGGCGACGGCGACGACCAGCGTGAGCAGAAGCGACGCGCTCGGACGAATGAGTGACCGTGGATGCATGCGATGTCCTCCCAGCGGCCGCGGCCGGACGCTTGCCACGGGCTTCCATCGACTATGCGCGCGCTCGCCGCGGCATATCGATCACGGGTGCTCTTCCTGCACGAAGCGTTCCGGGCGGGCGGAACCGCTCCTACTCCTCGCCGCTCCGCTCCAGCAGATAACTGACCGGCACGAACTCGTACCCCTCGGCCTTCGCCTTGGGCACCGTGCGTTCCAGCGCCGCCAGCGTCTCGGGATGGGGATGGCCGATGGCAATGGCCGAGCCGTGGAGCCGCGCCAATCCCAGGAGGCGCTGGAACTGGCCCTCGATCGCCTCCGCAGTCGGCTCGCCGTCCAGGAACACCTGCCGCTCGGCGGCGGGCACGCCGAGCTCCCGGGCCACCCTGTAGCCGACGCTCTCGGCGCTGGTGCGGGAATCGAGGAAAAACAGCCCGCGCGCGGCCAGGACGCCGAGGATGGTCTTCATCGGCTCCCTCTCGGCCGACAGCCCGGAGCCCATGTGGTTGTTGACGCCCACCGCTCCGGACACTGCGTTCAGGGCGGCAAGGGTTTTCTCGCGCAGCTCGTCGTCGCTCATGCCGCGGAGCAGTGCTCCAGGTCCCGGATCCTCGCCGTTCTTCGGCTCCATCGGCAGGTGCAGGAGGATTTCCTCGCCGCGCCGCCGCAGCTCGGCGACCACCTGCGGAGTCTGCTCCTGGTAAGGCAGGACGGCGTAGGTGAGGGGGACGCCGAGGCTCTCCAGCGGCGGCAGCTCGTCGACGCTCCGTCCCAGGTCATCGATCACCAGGGCCACGCGGACGCCGCTCACCGGCCCCGCCGGCGGCGGGATCGGCGTCGCGGGCTTGGAGGAGGCCGACTCGGGCTCGACGTGATCCGACGGCACCTTCGGCCGCGGCGCGGATTTCTCCGTCCTGCGAACCTCCCCGGCCCGTCTCAGGGGCTCGGACGGAGAGGTCCGATCCGACCGGTTCAGAAAGAGATAGAGGATGCCGGCCCCGACGAGGAGCCCGAGCAGAAAGAGCAAGCAGCTCGATCCTCGGGAGCGGGAGCGGCGAGCCATGAAGAGGGATGGGTTCAGCGGGGCGGACCGGTGCGGCCCGCCCCTCGCCGTTCTCAGGCGGCCTTGGCCTCGGTCTCGGGCTCCTGGCCCAGCAGGCGGCGAACGCCGCGACGCAGGATCAGCTCGCCGAGCGGCGTGTCCTTCTCGAGGTAGGTGCGGCTGCGGTCGTCGACCAGCAGGTCCGGTTTCAGCGCCTCGTTCACGGGCTTCTTGTCCGGCCCGGTGTAGAACGCGTCCGTAAAGAGCAGCCGGCCGCCGTTGGACAGCTCGGCCGAACCCTGGCGGCCGGCGTGGCCGAAGGTCCGCTCACCGACCAGCTCGGCCTTCTGCTTCTGCCGCAGCACGGTGGCGAAGACCTCGGCGGCTCCCAGGGTGCCGCGATCCACCAGCACGACCATCTTGCCCTGCCAGACCGGGGGCTCGTCGGCGCGGAAGGTCTGCAGCTCCTCCGAACGCCGCGCGAGAGCCCCCAGCTCCCCCGTGGTGAACAGGCGTGCCGTCGCGTAGGCCGCCTCGGGATCGCCCGAGGAGACGCCTCGCAGGTCGATCAGCAGCTTGTCCTTCACCCGGCCGGCCTCGCTGGACAAGGTCTTCCTCACCTCCCCGACGGTCTCCTCGTCGAAGGTCGGGATGCGGAGCATGGGAATGCCCTCGACCTCCGCCAGGCTCACCGGCGGCGGATCGAAGGGCTTCAGGTCGAAAGCGATCTGCACGGGCTCGCCGACGCGGATCAGCTCCATGGTGATCTTGGTGCCCGGCTGCCCGGCGAGCAGCTCCTGGATCTCCCAGATCGGCATCAGCCGGGTCGAACGATCGTTCATCTTGGCGACGATGTCGCCCGCCTTCACGCCCGCCGCATCGCTCGGGCTCCCCTTCTCCACCGCCACCACGAAGGCGATTCCCCGCTCCTTGAGCAGGGTCATGCCGCTGTAGCGCCTGCCGACCGTCTTGGCCTGCTGGAATCCGGAGACCTCGGCCGCGGGTACGTAGAGCGAGAACGGATCGAGCGCGTCCGTGGTGCCGTCGAGCGCGCCGGCCATGAGCGTGTTGGTGTCCGGCTCGTCCACGTAGGCCTGGCGGACCAGGCCCAGCGTCTCGCTGAAGACGGCAAGGTACTTGTAGAGGGAATCCTCCTCCGGCTGCGCCGGGTCCGTATCGGCGGCCCGCACCAGCGTCGCCGCGAGCAGAGGAAAAACGATGAGGGCGGAGACGAGAAAGAAGAGAATGCGACTGCGGTTCATGATGCCCCTTACCGTAACCAATTCAGGGGGTCTTCGGGACGGTTCTCGACGCGGATCTCGAAGTACAGCTTGTCCGACGCGAGCCCCACGGCGTCACCCAACGATACCATATCTTCCTTCCCCACCCGCATCGAGGAGAGCCCGGCGTAGAGGGTGAAGACCCGCCCGGGATGTTGGACGATGACCGTGTTGCCGTAGCCCTGGAAGGGGGCGGCGAAAAGCACCTTGCCGGGAAAGACCGCCTTCACCTCGGCCCCCGGGGGGACGGCGAGATCCACGCCGTTGTGCGGCACCTTGGTCTTGTAGCGGGGATCGAGGATCGAGCCGAAGCCGGAGGTCACGCGGCCATCGACAGGCCAGTCGAGGACGCCCCGGAACTGCTGCATGGGGGTGCCCGCCGGCGAGCCGGAGGTCTGGCCGTAGAGGAAGTCGAGGAAGTTGGCGAGCTTGCGTTCGCGGTCCGCCAGCTCGGTCGTCTTGAGGGCGAGAGCCCGGCGTTCGCTCTCCACCCTCGAAAGCAGCGCCTCCTGACGCCGCCGCGCCGCCACGAGCTGCCGATGCCGCACCCGCTCGCTGCTCGATCCAGGTCTCGGCCTGCCGGCGCCGGGCAAGGAGCTCGTCCCGCTCCCGGGTCAGCTCGTCCTTCGCCTGCTGATAACGGTCGATGGCGACGCGATCCCGCCGCGCCAGGTAGCGCATCAGCCGGATCGAGGGGAGGAGCCGCCGATCCGGCTTCAGCGACAGGAAGAGGCGGAAGTAGCCCTGGCGGCCGAGACGGTAGAGAGCCGTGAGCCGCCGCTTGAGGTCGGTCTGGGCGGCGCCGAGAGCGCCCTCGAGGCGTCGTACCTCCCGCTCCCCCTCCGCCACCCGCCGCACCGCGAGATCCCGCGCCGCCGCCGCCTCGGCGAGCCGCGCCTCCTGGAGCCGCAGCTCGATCTCGACCGCCGCCAGCTCGCCCCGCAGACCCGCCCGCTGCTGGCGGAGCCTCGGCGAGGCGCGAGGCCAGGCGGTTGATTTCGGCGCGCAGGGCGACCAGCTCCTGCTCGCGCGAGGCGCTGGAGGATTGCTGGGCGGGCAGGGGAGCGACGAGCCCCAGCACCACCAGGAGAGCCGCCATTCTGAGCTCGGGGCGCACCGGCTTGACTATCGCTCCGCTGCCTTCTGCAGACCTCCGACCGCGTCCGCCCGAAATACGTCGAGGAGGAAGGAAAGGCTGTCGGCGGCCTCCTCGATCCTCTTCGAAACCGGCTTGCCGCCGCCGTGGCCGGCGCGGGTCTCGATGCGGATCAGGGTCGGATTGGGTCCTGTATTGGCCCGCTGCAGGGCGGCGGCGAACTTGAAGCTATGGGCCGGCACCACCCGGTCATCGTGGTCGGCGGTGGTGATCAGCGTCGGCGGGTAGGCGGTGACCGGCCGCAGATTGTGGTAAGGCGAGTAGGCGAACAGCGCCTTGAACTCCTGCGGATCGTCCGGCGAGCCGTAGTCGGAGGTCCAGCCCCAGCCGATGGTGAACTTGTGGAAGCGCAGCATGTCCAGCACGCCGACGTTGACGATGACCCCGCCGAAGAGGTCGGGCCGCTGCACCATGCAGGCGGCCGTGAGCAGACCGCCGTTGCTGCTGCCGCCGATCGCCAGCCTCCGGCGGGAGGTATAGCCGTTGGCGATGAGCCACTCGCCGGCGGCGATGAAATCGTCGAAGACGTTCTGCTTCTTCAGCTTGCTGCCGGCCTGGTGCCACTCCTCCCCATATTCGCCACCGCCGCGCAGGTTGGCCATCGGCGTAGATCCCGCCATGCTCCATCCACACGACCTGCGGGACGGAGAAGGATGGCGTCAACGAGACGTTGAAGCCGCCGTAACCGTGGAGGAACACCGGGTTCGCGCCGTTGAGCTTCAGCCCCTTCCGGTAGGTCAGGAACATCGGGATGCGGGTGCCGTCCTTGGAGGGGAAGAAAACCTGCCGCGTCTCATACCGGCCGGAGTCGAAGCCCTCGATGCGCGGCTCCCGGAAGACGGTGCTCTTGCCGGTCTCGAGGTCGTAGCGGTAGATCGTGCCCGGCGTCGTGTAGCTGGTGAAGGAGTAGAAGGTCTCGCGGTCCTCGCGCTTGCCGGTGAAGCCATCGACCGAGCCGAGCCCGGGCAGCTCCAGCTGGCGCAGGAACTTGCCGCCGAGATCGAACCGGCGCACCTGGGAATGGGCGTCCTTGAGGTAGAGCGCGAGGAAGGTGCCGTTCAGGCAAGCGACGCCCCGCAGCGTCTCGGCGGTCTGGGGGATCAGCTCGCGCCAGCGCTCGCGGGCCGGCTCGCGCAGGTCGACGGCGATCACCCGGCCGCGCGGCGCGGCGGAGTCGGTCATGAACCAGAAGAGCGGGCCGTCATTGCCGATGAAGTTGTAGGCGGCATCGAAGCCGCCGAGCAGGTCGACCACCGGCGATCCGGACGTCTGGAGGTCCTTGTAGAAGATGCCGTTCTCGGTCTCCGTTCCCAGCCACGCATGGATGACCAGGTAGCGGCCGTCCTCGGTGACGATGGGGGCGAAACCCAGCTCCTTCCTGTCGGGGCGGTGATAGACCAGCTCGTCCTCCGACTGCGCCGTGC
Source organism: Thermoanaerobaculaceae bacterium (assembly GCA_963778565.1). GTDB lineage: Bacteria > Acidobacteriota > Thermoanaerobaculia > Multivoradales > UBA5704 > DATARR01. The sequence continues at coordinate 762,947 of CAVZUZ010000014.1, forward strand.
CGAGCCGGTGGTAGTAAAGCTTCTGAAAGAAGTTGGCCTCCTCGAGCTGCCGGCCCTCCCCGGGCTCGTCATAGCGGCTGTAGAAGAAGCCCTTGCCGTCGTGGGTCCAGGCGGCCGTGGAGAACTTCACCCAGCGCAGATGGTCCGGCAGATCGCGGCCGGATTCGACCTCGCGCACCTTCCACTCCTGCCAGTCGGAGCCGCCGGAAGAAAGGCCGTAGGCGACGAGCTTGCCGTCCTCGCTGACGCTCACTCCCGAGAGGGCGACGGTGCCGTCCGCCGACAGGGTATTGGGATCGAGGACGACCTTGGGCTCGCCGCCGAGCGTATCCAGGAAATAGAGGACGTTCTGGTTCTGCAACCCGTCGTTGCGGGTGAAGAAGTACCGGCCTCCGTGCCGGTTCGGAACGCCATAGCGCTCGTAATTCCAGAGCTGGGTCAACCGCTGGCGGATCGCGTCCCGCTCGGGGATCGCGGCGAGGTAGGCCGAGGTCACCTTGTTCTGCGCCGCCACCCAGGCTCCGGTCTGCGCGGAGTCGAGGTCCTCGAGCCACCGGTAGGGGTCGGCGACCTTGACGCCGTGGTACTCGTCCACCTGATCGACGCGCAGCGACTCGGGGTACGCGATCCGTCTCTCCGCTGGGCTCTCGACTGACGTTGGCATGGAGGTCTCGGCAGTTGCCGCGAAAACCGGCGCCGTCGCGAGGGCGAACAGGGCCAGAACGATCCGGCTGTACATGAGGATCTCCTTCTCTTATCGGTGCGGCTGGACCCTTTTTAGAGACGGTAGTTTCAACAAGCCCCCTCGCGGCGGCATTCCGGCATCAGAGGTACCCCAAGGAGCGCAGGCTCTGCAGATACTCCGCGCTCTCCGCGCCGGGCGGCACGCCGCGGCGGGGCTCGCCGTAGCCGGCGACGGCGACCGGGGGCGGCGGCCAGCGGCATCCGGCGGGAGGCGGAGGAAGCTCCTCGCTCTGCGGCAGCCCGAGCGCGCGCAGCAGGGCCGAGGCCACCATCTCGGGTACGACCCCGGACCGGCCGGCGCCGCAGCCGGTCCGCCGCCAGAGGAGCACACGACCCTCCCCACCCTGCCGCCGCCGGCCAGGGTCGAGCACCACCACCACGGTGCCAATGCCGCCGCGCGAGCGGGCCAGCAGCCGGTCGGTCTCGGCGAGCTCCGAGCGCACCAGATCGGCGAAGGCGATGGCCCCGCCGCGCCAACCCGCGGCGGCGATGTCGAGCCCCGGCAGGTAGAGGGCCGCCGCGCGGGGTCCGGCCCGCAGTCCGCGGGAGAAGACCTCGCGGTAGAAGCGGTCGGGACGCACGGCGCGCTCGAGCACCGACGCCGCCACCGGCGGCGGCAGAGCCGCCGCGAGGCGGGGGTCGGGGCCCGCGGTCTCCACGGCACGGACGAGCGCTTCGATCCCGGGTCTGGCCGGCAGCGGAGCCACCGCGCCCTCCGCGCCCTCCCGCAGGAGCTGATAGGCGCCGTGCGCCACCACCAGACCCGGCAGCGGCTCCGCCGGATACGTGGCCCACCAGTTCACGGCCAGCGACGGATCGCCGCCGCGCGAGGCCAGCTCCCAGAGCGTGAAGGCCCGCCGGCGGTTGGCCAGGATCGGCCGGTACTCGGCGAGCCCCAGCGGCACCTCGAACCGGCTCCACCAGGCCCGCAGGGGACCGTTGCGGGCGAGCGGCGTCCTGACTCCATAGGGCAGGAAGCTGTCGAGCGCAGAGACGCCGTGCTGCGGCCCGGGCACGCCGGTCGCCACCGCGGTCCAGAATGAAGCGGGAGGCTCGGCTTTCCGTTGATACGTGAGCACCCGCCCCACCCTGGCCAGGCTCGCCAGCTCCGGGCAGCTCGCCCAAGGCCATCAGGTAATCGACCTCCTCGGGGAGCACGCCGTCGACCCCCACGAGCAGCACCCGCTCTCCCGGCGCCGTGGGAAGGGCCGGCGGCGCCGCGGCTGGAGCCCGGCGAGCCGAGACCACGGCCGGCACGGTGAGCAGGACGATCGCCGACAGGATGGCCAGACCGAGCCAGCGGCGCGAGAACAGGCGCCCCAGCGGCGCCGCGTCGGTGAACCGGATCGCCAGGGTCAGCAGCCCGTGGTAGAGCAGCTTGATCAGCGCGTAGACGACCGGCGGCGTAGCGAGGACGAGCACGGCGATCTGGGAAAGGTGCCCTTCCGCCAGCACTTCCCGGCCGATGCGCAACGCAAACGCCAGCAGGCCCGCCCCGGCCGTCAGCGCCACGACGAGGGAGAGCGTCTCGATGCGCCGCACGTGGTAGAGCCGGATCACCAGCAGGATGACCCCGCAGAGCACCAGAAAAGCGAGACCGGCAACGACCGCAATCGGAGGAAAGAGGTGAAGGAAGAGGGCGGCCAGATCCAGCGGGCTCGTCGTGAGATTGCCGTTCGCTATCGCCAGGGCCAATGCCAGAACCAGCGCCAGTGCCAGCCCCGAGAGCAGTCCCACCTTGGCGGTGAGCAGGAGAAGGGTGCGCGCCGGCTGCCGCGGACGCAGGGCGTCCTGCAGCAGGAAGCGCTCGAACCGGTGGTCGAGATAGCCGAGCCGGCGCAGCTCGGAGCGCACTCCTTCGAGGTCGTGGCCCTGCGGTGCCATCGGGGGGTAGTGTACCCCCGGCGAGGATCAACCGGCCGCGCTTCCTGTAACGGTTCAGTTTGCCTGCGGACTGCGTACGGTCCTGCCCTCCGAAACCTCACCCCCCGGCCCCCTCTCCGTAACCGGAGAGGGGGAGAACAGCAAGAAAGACAGATGTCTTGCTCCCCCTCTCCCGTCCGGGAGAGGGGGCCGGGGGGTGAGGTTTCGGAGGGCAGGACCGGGGGAGTCCACGAGCCAACTGAACCACTACCCGCTTCCCTCCCGCTCCACGAAAAAGTCGATCAGCTCGGAGGACAGCTCTCCATCTCCAGGCTCAGGCCCTGGACCTTCTGGCTCAGATAGTTGAACATCCAGGCCGCCGGCACCGCCACGACGAGCCCCAACGCGGTGGCCAGCAGCGCCTCGGAGATTCCCTTCGAAACCGTCTCGAACCCGCCCTGGCCGCCGCTCTCGGCGATGTCCCGGAAGGCCTGGACGATGCCGATCACGGTACCGAAAAGGCCGATGAAAGGCGCGGTGGTGGCGATCGTCGCCAGGCTCGCGATGCCGCGGCTGAGCTCCGTCGTGGTCTGTATCGCGGTCCGCGCCAGGGCCCTGCCGGTCGCCTCGATCACCTCGGCCGGGGACAGCCCTCTGGCGCTCTTCTGCTGAAAGGTCGCGAGCCCGGCGGAGACCACGCGGGCAAGGTGACTGTGGGGGAACTTCCCGGCGGCCTCGATCGCCGGTAACGGCCGGCCTGCCGCCAGGTGCGGGCTCACCGAGCGGGCAAAGGCGAGAGACTGGCGGCGGGCGCGGGCCAGTACGAACAGGCGCTCCAGCGACACGCCGAGAGACCATACCGAAAGCAGAGACAGGATGACGATCACCACGAGGCCGGTGATGCTGATTTCCAGCGTGAGACCGAAAAGCTCGATGGAACCGTTCACGGATTGCTCCTTTCCAGCCAGAGGCCGCGGATGTCGCAACGGGCCGGCCGGCGCCGGGTCGGCCCTGCAAGTTCTGGTCGGGAGCGCTCCCTTCAGTTGATTTAGAGAGGCGGAGCCGGGGTTTGGTTCCCGTGGTGGACCGCGCCTCAGATCGCAGGCGCCTCCCGAACGGGGAGACTCCCGCACCGAGCCGGGATCGGCCGCTCCCGAGTGGATACGAGGCTCTCCCGGCTCGGAATCGTCCTCCCCCGGTCCCTGCTTTCCGCTCCCCGAGGCGCCGCGAGGGTCTGAAGTTTCGCTTTCACAGGCCCGGTGTCTTCTCCTGGCGCTATTTATACACCTACTTAGCTCTCACAGTTAATATGGATCTTAGGCTGCAGCATTGCGGGCGTGGCAATGGCAGTGTAGACTTGGCGGTATGAATCCGGACAAGGAAGAGGTCCAGCGTCTTCTCGACGTTCTACGCACTCTCCTTCGCATGCTCAGCGTCTCGAACCGGGAGGTGGAGCGCCGCCTGGAGCTCAAGCACAGCGCCGTGAATCGGCTCTTCGGCGGCGTGGTGGAGGCAAAGCTCGAGCTGGTGCTCGGCATCGCGCGGGCGGTCGGGCTCGGCTACGACGAGCTCTTTGCCTTCGCCTATCCCGACCGGCGGACGGCCGGGGAGGAAACCGCCGCCGCGCGGAGGATCCGCTCCCTGCTCGCAGATCTCCATCCCAAGGGCATCCGGGCCGCGCCGCCCGCCGAGGAACGGCCGGCTCCTGCTCGCCGGGCGCCCGCCGCGGAGGCCGTGGGCCGCGAGGAGATGCTGCGGGACCTCCGGGAGGTGGTGCGCCAGGTGCTCGGCGAGATCGAGTAGGGCAAGCCCGAGCCGAAGCCGGAGAATGGCGACTAACGCAGTTGGCCGGACACGGCGCGTACCGTGAGCCCCTTCGGCCTTCCCAAGGCTCGGCCAAACTACGCCCGTCCGGCACGTGCGGGCTTCATTCAACCAACATGCGAAAAAAGAAGCGGCCTGTCCGGAAAGCTCGCCACACCAGGATGACCGGTGAGCGATCTCCTGCGCGGAAGCGCCGGGACTGGCCCGAAAAGTGGATCGACCTCTTGGGCAGGATCCCCGATTCGGAGCTCGCGCGGCGTGCGGGAGTATCTCGGGACTCCGTGAGGCTGGAACGTCAGTGGAGGGGGATCGACCCCGCTCAACCTCACCATGCTCCGGTCGAGTGGACGCCGGAAAAGATTGCCCTGATCGGAACCGCGAGCGATTCGCGGCTTGCCCGCACGCTGGGAGTTGCCAGCGATGTCATCCGCCGTAAACGTCTGATGCTCGGCCTTCCCCCTTTTCACCCGGCCCACCTCAACCTGAGCAACCCAGCCTATCCCTGGACGCCGGCAGACCTGGCCCTGCTCGGCCAGCAACCGGATCCGCAGGTGGCAGAACGGCTCGGGATCCACAGAAACGTGGTGCAACAAAAACGCCAGGAGATGGGAATTCCTCCCTTCCATACGCCGCACCGCTGGCAGTGGACCGCCGAGATGCTGGAGTTGTTGGGGAAGGTCCCCGACAAGGTTTTCGCCAAACGCTTCGGTATCGGTCTGACCGCCGTTTACAGGAAACGGCTTCGTCTGGGCATCCCGCCCTCCAGGCTGACCCGCGCCAGCCGGTTCTGGCCCGGGTCCGGCGAGCGGGCTTCGGGGAGCGCGCCCGCCGAGCCGCCCGCGGGCAGGGCAGGGCGCGAAGTTTCTCCACCCGCGATCGCCAACTTGGAGCGAACGCCGGCTCGCCCGCGTCTCGTTTGGCCGAAGAAACTCGTCGCGCTCCTCGGACAGATCCCCGACCAGGAGCTGGCTCGCCGGGCCGGTGTCGGCGTCGACACCGTTGCCACCGAACGCCAACGGCGGGGGATCGAGGCTTGCTACGCCAAGCGCGACCCCATTCGGTGGACCCCCGAGATGATCGAACGATTGGGCACCGCGAGCGACCGCGAGGTCGCCGAGGAGTTGAGAATTCCCAGGAGCTGCGTCCGGCGAAAGCGGACCCTTCTCGGGATCCCGCCCTTCTTTCCTACCCAGGCCCACGTCCGTCCACGGACCGCAAAGTGGACCCGGAAGAACCTGGCCTTGCTGGGCAAAGTGACCGACAAGGAGCTGGCCCGACGAATGAAAGTCAGCTACACGACGGTCAACGGTAAGCGCCGGCAGCTCGGCATTCCACCTTACCGGCCCCCGGCGCGCCGCATCGAGTGGACCGAGGAGATGTTGGCGCTCCTGGGAAAGGTCTGCGACTCCACAGTTGCCAAGCGTTACGGGATTTCCAGTTTCAGCGTCTTCCGGAAACGCAGGGAGTTGGGCATTCCCCCTTGCCTCAATAACTATTCAGTCGTTCCCACCCCTGAGCTCATGGCGCTGCTCCGTCTCCCCCTTCCTTCTCTCGAGCTGGAGCACCGGACCGGTCTGCACCGCTCGACCATACGCAGCCTCCGGACGAAAATGGGCATCACGGTCGGGTCATCCGCGCCGAAGCCCCGCCGCCGCTCAGCATCTCGGCCGAGGAGGTCAAAGTAGAGCTCGCCTTTGGCATCTCTGGGGGGTCTGGCGGTGACCACCGACAGGGACGATTGCCCCATCTCGTCGACCTGCGGACAGAGCTCAGGGAGATCGTGGAGCACGCGAAGGCGGCCAACATCCGTCAGTCCGCCTTCCGGGCCCAGCAGCAGCAGGCGACCCGCGACCTGGAGGAATTCATGGAGCGGGGCCGGGATGTGGCAACGCGCGTGCGCAACGGCGTACGCATGCAGTACGGCCTGAAGGGTGAGGAGCTCACGGAGTTCGGGCTCCAGCCGCGGCGGAAGCCCCAGAAAGCGAAAGCGGAGCCGACCGCACCGTCGACCCCGCCTTCTGAGACCAAGCAAGGGGCTGAACCCCAAAAGTAGTATAGCTTGACGGCCGGGGGGCGCAAAGCCCCCCGGCCTACCCTTACCGCGACCGGTGCTGAACGAAGACGGCGAGCTCGCGCAGCGCGTCGGCCTTGCGGCCCAGGGGTGCGAGAGAGGCGACGGCGAAGCCGAGCAGCTCGGCGGCCAGGGCCTGGGCGCCCGCCACGCCGAGGAGCTTGACGAAGGTGACTTTCTTCTCGTCCTTGCCCGTGTCCTTGCCGGTTTCTTCGGAGGTACCCAGCACGTCGAGCAGGTCGTCCGAGATCTGGAAGGCGAGCCCCAGGTTCTTGGCATAGCGGGCGATCGCCTCGAGGTCGCGGCGGCGGGCGTCGGCGGCCATCGCTCCGAGCTCGCCGGCGGCCATGAAGAGGGCGCCGGTCTTGTGGCTGTGGATGTATTCGAGGACGCCGAGGTCCAGCTCTTCGGGCCGGGAGAGGAGATCGAGGGCCTGGCCGCCGATCAGACCATCGCTGCCGATGGACGCCGCCAGGTGGTGGACGAGGTCCTCGGTCGTGTAGCGGCGCAAGGAGAGACGGTGGGCGGCCTCGGCCACCAGGGCGTAGGCCCGATTGAGCAGCGCCAGGGCGGCGAGCAGGGCCACGCTCTCACCGAAGACCCGGTGCACCGTGGGACGCCCGCGCCGCAGGGCCGCGTCGTCCATGGCGGGCAGGTCGTCCAGCACCAGCGAGCAGGCGTGCACCATCTCGACGGCGCAGGCGAGGTCGAGCACCGGTTCGGAGCGGGCGCCACAGAGATCCGCCACGGCCAGCGTCAGCGCCGGCCGCACCCGCTTGCCGGCGCCGGTCAGGGCGTAGTGCATCGCCTGATGCACGGGCTCGGGCCGCGCCTCGGGACGCGGCAGGAGATCCGGCAGGCGGCGGTCCACCCGCGCCACCCAGGCGGCCAACCTGCCGCCCAGGGCCACGGCAGGAGCCGCCGCAAGAGATGAGCTCAGCGGCAGGGGGCCGGGACTCATGCGATCCCGCCCCTGCCCGCGGTACCGTCAGTCGAAGGACCGGACGGCCTCGTCCTCGTTGTCATACACATCGAAGACGGTGATGAGCTGGGTGATGGTGAGGATGTCGGTGACCTTGGCAGGGAGATTGTACAGCTTCAGCTTGGCCCCCCGGTTGGTAGCCGTCGTGTAGGCGCTCACGAGCTCGCCGATGCCCGAAGAGTCGATCGTCGAAACATCCTGCATGTTGATCAGGATCTTCCTGGCACCGCCGTCCATCACCTCCTGAATCGCATGGCGCAGGGCCACGTCCCCCGAGCCGATGGTGATCTTGCCCTTGAGATCAAGGATGGTCACGTCCCCACGTTGCCGCACGTTCACATTCATTCAGTTTCCCTCCTCCTGGTCGTGCCGGGAATCCGCCTTCGATCCGGTGAGGCGCTTGCGCAGCGTCACCATCGTGCCGCCGCCGGGGCCGGCGCCGTATTGAATCTCGTCCATGAATCGCTCCATGAACAGGATGCCTCGTCCGTTCGTCTTCAGGATGTTCTCCCGTGCCAGCGGATCGACGACCTGCGTGGGATCGAACCCCACGCCCTCGTCCTGGACCCGGATCACCACTTCCTCTCCTTCGACTTCCAGGTCCACGTGGACCTGCTTCGACGGGTTCTCCGCGTTGCCGTGTTTGATCGCGTTGGCCAGGGCCTCCCGCACCGCGAGGTCCACCCAGTGGCGGGCGTCCTCTTCCATTCCCAAGCGTTCGAGACTATCCCGCAGCACCACCTGGACCAGCTCGATGTTCTCGAATCGGCTCCCGATGGCGAGATGGAAGCGGTATTCCTCTGACATCGGCGCGGTCTCCAGTGGCGAGTCTACCAGAGGGCGCGTTGCCCGCGCGACCTCACCCCAACCCCTCTCCTGAAGGAGAGGGGCTTCTGGTTTGGCTTTTTCCCCCTCTCCCAGGGGGTGAGGTCGCGCGGGCAACGCGGCATCGGTCAGAGGAAGCCCGCCAGCAGGGCCGCAGCCTTGCCCGACGCACCCTGCATGAAACGCAGCGCGGCCGGTACCACGACCAGGAGCTGCACGCCGTCGAACAGGGCGTGCGCCGTGATGGCCGGCCACAGGTTCTGCCGCCATTTGACGAGGAAGGCGTAGATCAATGACAGCAAGGTGATGCCGATCAGCATGAACGGCTCGCCATAGGAGAGGTGGGCGAGGGCGAAGAACGCCGTCGACAGCGCGATACCGATGCGCGGCTGCAGAAAGCCGCGGAAGAAGCCCTCCTCGACCACCCCGGCCGACAGGCTGATCAGCACCCGGATGGCGATCGGCAGCCCGGCGATGAAGGGCACCACGGCCGGCGGTTGCTTGGGGAGGGCGTCCTCGTAACCGAGCGCCAGGACCACCGCCGCCACGCCGATCAGGACCAACAGCACCGCCACCCAGGCGCCCAGACCGAGGATGAGGCCGATGCCGATCTCGCGCGGCACGCTGGGCGCCAGCAGGCCGAACTGGGCCAGGAGCTGCCGCCCCAGAGACGGCTGGGGCGGCTCGGGCGCCGGCGGCGGATCCAGCGGCCCAACTGGATCAACCGGCTCAACCGCCATCCCCTCGGGATTCCGAGCTTCGACGCGCGCGCCCCGTCCCGCGAAGCCCAGCAGGAACCAGGCGCCCATGGCGGCCACCATCAGAAAGTGGAAAACGAAGAGCTGGGGCGTGCTGATCTGCGAAAGGTCCGGCTCCGGCGTCTCGCCGCGGCCGAGCAGGGTCAACGGTCCGAAGACTCCCAAGGCGAGCAGGCCCGCCACCACGAGCCCTGCGAGCACCCGGCGCCAAGGCAGGCGGAATCCCGGCGGCTGAAGCCCACGGACGATACACATGCGGTCGAGAATGAAGGCCGCGCCGAGCCCGAGCAGCAACGCCGGCACCATCCACAACACGCTGGCAGGATCCAGGCTCATCAGACCTTCTGCTTGAGGCGAAAGCTGCGGATGACGATCAGGGCATTGTTGAGGCGCTGCATCCGCCGCTGCCGCTGCTGCAGGGCCGGGGTGTCGTCCAGGGGCGGCTGTTCGCCGCGCAGCTCGCGCAGGTAACGGTCGACCTCGAAGACGAGCTGATCGAGATCGGACCGGCTCATGGTCTTGAAGTTACGCTCGGTGACCATGAGGTACCCTTCCGCCACGTCCCTCGCCATCGCGTACGCGCTGCCTCCGGGGAATGCCATCGCGGAGGAGATCATATCCGCAGCGGACTCCGCGGGCGACCGAGGCCGCCAGGATCGGCCGAAGGGATGTAGGGAGCGACCTGCCGAGCTAATTCACCGTCAACGGCCCCAGCTCCTCCTCGATGTTCTCCAGCGGACTGAAGACGTAAACGGAGCCGAGCCCGGGATCGAAGCTCCCTCCCCAGAGGATGCCCGCCAGCTTGACCTTGGTGCTGGAGCCGGTCCGGTAGAACACGGGCGAGCCGCTGTCCCCGGGTCCGGCACCGCCGCTTACCCGCGACTGGCATAGCTGGGTGAGGTCCAGGGTAGAGACGTTGGCGTCCACGCAGGTAGCGACCACCGTACCGAACGTCCAGCCGGTCGACCGCCCCACCTTGTGGACGGTATCGCCGGTGAGCGGCGCGCCGGCGCGGCCGGTGATGGTGAAACGTGCTGAAGCGGGGTTCAAGGTCAGCGAGCCGAAGGCTGAATCTCCAAAGGTGGGGCGCGCGATCCGGCCCAGGATGCCCAGGCGAGGCTTGTCGTACTTCGCAAAGGCGGCATCGCTCCTGCGGCAGCGCCGGCCCGGCGGACAAGGCGGATCGGTGAAGAAAGCGGGATCGGCGATCTCGGTCCCGATGGCGCCGCTCGAAGGCAGACTCTGGAAGTAGCGCATGCCGTCGACCTCCCCCCGCACCCCGGTGCAGTGGGAGTTGATGACGAAACCGAAGACGCCACCGCGGCGGGCGTTGAAGCCGAGGGTGCAGATGGCGTAGCTGGGAGGGTCGATGGGGAAGACGATCTGAGAGCCGCCCGGGGTGGGACGGAGCTTGCTTTGCAGGCCGACCAGCGGCTCGATGGGCGCGGTCTCCTCCAGCAGGACGGCCTGCCGCGGCACGTTCGTGAAGAGGAGCTCGCGCTCGAGGCGGTCGCGGTCCAGGCTCTTGCCGTGGGACGTGACATCGAGCCCGAGGACGACGCGGTTGCGCGCCTCGTCGACGTCGAGGAAGACGACGCCCGGCAGGGCGAGGAGCCGGCGCAGCTCCAGCCGCCAGCCGAGGAGGCGCTCGAACTCGTACTCACCCCGGCGGAGGCGCACCTCCGGCCCGAGGTTCTTCAGGGTGGCGGCCGTGGACCCCTCCGGATCGAGGAGGTAGACGGTCGGCCGGCCCTGCTCGTCATAGAACAGGCCGCCGAAGCCGGGGATCTCCCGCCCCATGCGGACGAGCTCGTCGTCCGCCGACCTCGCGGGAGCCTCGCCCGGGCCCGGGAGAGGAAACGCCGGCGCCGCCGGCGCGAGATGGGCCACCAGGACGACTGCCGCGACAGAAAGGAGACGGTTGGCCATCGGAAAACTCCCTTTCGGAGAGCCCATCTTTTCAGCTTGACCTGAATGGTACAGCCTCCGCCGGCTGCCGGCAATCGGCACCGGTGGCCCCCGTGGTATTATGCCGGCCGCGGTTTTTTCATTTCGGCCGCCGGTCGACCACCCGGTGGGTGCCCAATATCCGCCCGCAGAGTTCCGCACGTGTATTGAAGGAGGAACTTCCTTTGAGCCGCTTCCCAGGCGTCGATCTTCTGGAGCTGGACGCGCTCCTCAACGAGGAGGAGCGGTTGGTGCGCGACACGGTTCGCGCTTTCGTGGACGACAAGGTCAAGCCGATCATCGAGGAGTGCCACCGCGAGGCCCGCACTCCCTTGGAGCTGGTGCCGGAGATGGGCGCCCTCAACCTGTTCGGAGCCAACTTCTCCGAGTACGGCCTGCCGGGTTTGGGCGGCGTGGCCTACGGCCTCATCATGCAGGAGTTGGAGCGCGGCGACTCCGGGCTGCGCAGCTTCGTCTCGGTGCAGAGCTCGCTGGTGATGTACCCGATCTACACCTTCGGCTCGCAGGAACAGAAGGACCGCTGGATCCCCCGGCTCGCCACCGGCGAAGCCATCGGCTGCTTCGGCCTCACCGAGCCCGACTTCGGCTCCAATCCCGGCGGCATGCGCACCACCGCCCGCCGCGCCGGCGACGAGTGGGTGCTCAACGGCTCGAAGCAGTGGATCACCAACGGCACGCTCGCCGACGTGGCCGTCGTCTGGGCCAAGACCGAGGACGGCGTCCGCGGCTTCCTGGTCGAGAAGGGCACCCCGGGGTTCACCTCGTCCGACCAGCACGGCAAGTTCTCGCTCCGGGCCTCCACCACCTCCGAGCTCGGCTTCCACGACTGCCGCATCCCCGCCGACAACCTGCTGCCCGGCACCACCGGTCTCAAGAACGCCCTGATGTGCCTCAACCAGGCGCGCTACGGCATCGCCTGGGGCGGCGTCGGCTCGGCCATGGAGACGTACCACACCGCTCTGACCTACGCCAAGGAGCGGGTGCAGTTCGGCGGCCAGCCCATCGCCTGCCATCAGCTCGTGCAGGAGAAGCTCGCCTGGATGGCCATCGAGATCAGCAAGGCGCAGCTCCTCGCCTTCCAGCTCGGCCGCCTGAAGGACGCCGGCCGCCTCAAGCACTGGCAGGTCTCCATGGGCAAGCGCAACAACGTCTGGCTGGCCCGCGAGTGCGCGAAGCTGGCGCGCGAGATCCTCGGCGCCAACGGCATCGTCGACGACTACCCGGTCATCCGCCACATGCTCAACATCGAGTCGGTCTACACCTACGAAGGCACGCACGACATCCACGGCCTGATCATCGGCGAGGCCATCACCGGCATTCCGGCCTACAACCCGCCGGAGCGTACCGCCGCGCCGAAAGAGCAGCCGGCGGAGGCGCCTGCCGTCGCCGGGAGCGCCCGCTGATGCCGGTGGCCCTGGACAGCCTGCTCGAGCAGGACTTCATCCGCGTCACCGAGCAGGCGGCCATCGCGGCCGCGCAAGACCATGGGCTTCGGCCAGCGCAAGTACTCCGACCAGGTGGCCGTCGAGGCCATGCGGCGGGAGATGGACACCCTGCAGATGCACGGCCGGGTGGTGATCGGCGAAGGTGAGCGCGACAAGGCGCCGATGCTCTACGTGGGCGAGGAGGTCGGCGCCCTGCGCGGCCAGGACGGCGCCGTCCGCGTCGACATCGCCGTCGATCCCCTGGAAGGGACCAACCTCTGCGCCACCGGCTCTCCCGACTCGATCGCGGTGCTCGCCGCCGCCGAGCGCGGCGGGCTGCTCCACGCCCCCGACGTCTACATGGAGAAGATCGTCGTCGGTCCCACGGCCCGCGGCACCATCCACATCGACGCGCCGGTGGCGGAGAACCTGCGCAACATCGCCGCCGCCTTCGAGCGCCAGGTGAACGACCTGACCGTGGTGGTGCTCGACCGCCCGCGGCACGAGCAGCTCATCGCCGACATCCGCGCCGCCGGCGCCCGCATCCGCCTGATCTCGGACGGCGACCTCTCGGCCGGCATCTCCGCCGCCGTGCGCGGCACCGGCGTCCACGCGGTGATGGGCATCGGCGGCGCGCCCGAGGGAGTCATCACCGCCGCGGCCATGCGCTGCCTCGGCGGCGAGATCCAGGCCCGCTTCAAGCCCAACGACGCGGACCACGAGAAGAAGGAGGCCCAGGAGGAGCGGCTCCAAGCCCTCGGCTTCCACGACGCTCGGCAAGATCTACAGGACCGAGGAGCTGGCCCCCGGCAACGAGATCCTCTTCAGCTGCCACCGGCGTCACCGACGGCGAGCTGCTGCGGGGCGTCCGCTTCTTCGGCGGCGGCTCGCGCACCTCGACCCTCTTCATGTCGCTGTCGCGCAAGATCATCCGCTTCGTGGACACCATCCACCGCGAGCAGGTGACGACGCCCGTCCGGTTCCTGTAGATCGATACCGCCACCGCCTCATGATCAAGCCCGACCGCTGGATCCGCGACTGGGGCCGGAGCGGCGGCGTCACCCCCTTCGAGGAGACCCAGGTCAACTCCGCCAGCTACGACGTGCGGGTCTCCGACCACTGGATCTGCCCCACCCGCGATCCCGAGGAGCTCCACGCCCCCTCACATCAAGCTCTTCCCCGGCGAGGTCGTGCTCGCCTCGACGATGGAGTACGTGCGCATCCCGCGCGACGTCGCCTGCGACCTGAAGCTCAAGTCCACCCTCGGCCGGCTGTGGATCAACCACTCGCTGGCCGGCTGGTGCGATCCCGGGTTCGAGGGCGAGATCACCCTGGAGCTGCAGAACCTCGGCCCGCAGCCGTTCGTCCTCGAGGCGGGCCGGCGCATCGCACAGCTCATCTTCATCGCCATGGAGTCGGAGCCCGACGTCGCCTACGGCGAGCCCGGCTCCTCCAGCCACTATCAGGGACAGCGGGGAACGACCCCGGCGCGGGGATGAGCTCGCTTCATCTGGCGGCCGCAGGACCGTCGTGGAGTATTCGCACAGCACTATAATCGGCCGCCGGTCACCATGGGCATCGTCGGAAACCTCAGAACGATGCAGCTCGAGGAGCTGCTCCAGTGGCTCTCCCAGAGCAAGAAGACCGGCACGCTGGAGATCGTCAACGGCAAGATCGAGAAGAAGATCTTCTTCAAGGAGGGGCGGATCCTCGTCCTCGGCCTCCAACAAACCGGAGGAGTATCTGGGGCACTTCCTGGTGAGCCACGGTCTGCATCACCGAGGAGCAGCTCAACCGCGCCATCAAGCTCCAGGAGCAGAGCCGCATGCTGCTGGGCATGATCCTGGTCAACGAGGGCGCCCTCTCGGAGGAAGATCTGACCCGCATGCTCCGCCTCAAGGCCGAGGAGAGCATCTACGACGTCTTCGCCTGGGACGAGGGGGAGTTTCGCTTCCTCGACGATGTCCTGCCCGACAGCGCCATGGTGCCGATGCGGGTGGACGTGACCGGCATCGTCATGGAAGGAGTGCAGCGGGTCGACGAATGGCGGCGGGTCCGCAAGGTGATTCCCCACGAGCAGATCGTTCCCGTTGCGCTGATCGACCTGTCCAACGTGCCCGGCCTCGATCCCGGCGAGCAGCGCATGTTGAGCCTGATCGACGACGAGCGCACGATCGAGGAGATCCGGCTCCAGACTCACGCCACCGAGTACCTGATCAGCAAGCTGCTCTTCGACCAGTGGCAGCGCGGCAACTTGAAGCTCGTCAAGCTGCGCGGGCGCGCCGCCGCTCCGGCGGCGCCCGCCGCCGCACCTGAAGCGGCGCTGACCGCCGATGCGCTGATGAAGGCGGGCCGCGACCATCTCGACCGGGGAGACTTCGAAGCGGCGCTGCGCCACCTGCGCGCCGCGCGGGCCCTCGAGCCCGAGAACCCGGACGCCCAGGAATCGCTCGTTCAGGCCGAAAGGAAGATCCGCGAGGAGATCGAGCGCGCCGGCGTCAGCCTGGGCTCCATCCCACAGGTGACGGCCACCATGGAGCAGATGACGTCATCCCAGCTCTCCCCGCAGGAAGGCTTCATGCTGACCCGCATCAACGGCTCCTACGACATCGAGTCGATCCTGAAGATCACGCCGATGGTGCAGCTCGACGCGCTGATGCTCTTCTGGAGGCTCGCCCGCAGCGGCTACATCCACCTCGCGCCGCCGCGCGCCGGCGCGGGCAAAGTCACCAAGGGCGCGCCGAGCCGGCGGTGAGGTATCCCCCAGAAGGGGATCAGGCACCTGGGATCTCATCGGGATCTATGCGCTCGAACTCCTCTTCGATCGCCTGCATCATCTCCTTTGCGTCCTCGTCCGGCAAAGTACCGACAAGATCCGCCAGAGGATGAGGGTGCGCTCTGATCTCCAGAGTTATGGTCAGACGGCTGTGCTCCGCCACCCCCTCCAATGGTTCCAAGGGGCGCAGGACCCCATTTTCATAAAAGGCCTCGATCCTTCGAGTCATGATTCCGTCCTCACAGAGAGTATATCCCTCAACCCGGCCGCGGCCTCGAGACGTGCGGGTGACCGCGTACGGCGAACCGCAACGGCCACAGCGCCGCCTCCCCGGCATAGGCGACGCCGATGCGGGGACCGGCCACGATCTCCGCCGCCGCCACCGGCTCTCCCGTCGCGATATAGAGCGGCGGCCGGTCCAGCGGCGTGCCGTCGAGCTCGCGGCCGATGGTGAGAGCCTGGCAGATCTTCCCCGGTCCGCCCGCGATGTCGCCCGCACGCGGCTTCGCGGTCCAACCCCGGTTCTCCCGCATGCGCTCCTCTCCCTCGACCGGCTCGCCCGCCCGCAGCAGCACGGCGCTTCCCACGCCGGCCTTGCCGGTGACGGCGTTGAGGCAGTAGTGCATGCCGTAGATGAAATAGACGTAAGCGTGCCCGCCGGGAAGGTACAGGCTCTCGTTGCGCGGCGTGCGGCGGCCCGCCCAGGCGTGGCTGGCGCGGTCGGGAGCTCCGAGATAGGCTTCCGTCTCGACGAGCCGCAGCACCAGGCGCTCATCCTCCAGCTCGCGCACCAGATACCGCCCCAGCAGATCGCGCGCGACGGTCTCGGCGGGCCGGAGGAAAAAGGACGGCTGCAGGGGACGGAGACGGCTCACGGCGGAAGCGGAACGATATCATCCCCTCGATGAGCCCTCTCGATTCCGCCATTCCACCCCTGTTCGCCGAGCTGCCCGGCGTTTTCGCCGAACGCTTCGACGCCCGCGCTCCCTGGAAGCTTCTCGGCGAGCCTCTGGACGAGGTCCTCGCCGGGCTGCCGTCGAGCGATCTTCGCGGCCAGCTTTCGCCGGAGGTCCACCTCGTCGGCGACCGCATCGTCATCTGCGCCGGCGTCCGCATCCATCCGAACGTGGTCATCGAAGGGCCCGTCTTCATCGGTCCGGAGACGGAGATCCGGCCGGGCGCCTACATCCGCGGCGGCGTCTGGATCGGCGAGAGCTGCGTGGTGGGGGCCAACACCGAGATCAAGCGGGCCATCCTGCTGCGCCACGCCAAAGCCCCGCACCTCAACTACGTGGGCGACTCGATCCTCGGCGCCGACGTGAACCTCGGTGCGGGCACGATCCTCTCGAACTTCCGCCACGACGGCGAGACCATCCGCATTCCCGCGAACGGCCGCCGCATCGACACCGGACAGCGCAAGCTCGGCGCCATCCTGGGCGACGGCGTGCTCACCGGCTGCAACTCGGTGCTCCATCCCGGGGTTGTCGTGGGCCGCGGGACGCAGATCTATCCCGGCGTCCAGCTCCGGCCGGGGATCTACGCGGAGAAGAGCGTCGTCAAGCTGAAGCAGGAGATCGAAGTGGTGCCGCTGAGCCCATCGAGCTGAAGCCTCACCCCGCCGGTCTGCCCTCCGAAGCCCTCACTCCCCTAGCCCCTCTCTCCCGGGGGGAGAGAGGGGAACAAGAAAACAAAGAAAACACGTTCTCTGTCCTTCCTCCCTCCTCTCCCTCTGGGAGAGGAGGGCCGGGGAGGTGAGGGCTTCGGAGGGCACGCCGGCTGGATCTACAGCAGCCCGGTCGGACGCGGAAACGCCTGCGTGACGGTCGTGTCGATCACCGGCTGGCTGACCACCATGACGGTCCGATCGTCCTCCTGCTGGCAGTCGCCGCCGAAGGACTCGACGCCGGCGAAGATGGCGTCCACCACCTCGCGCGCCGTTTCGCCGCGGTGCTCGCGGGCCACTTCCAGCAACCGCTCGACGCCGTATTCGCCCAGCGACCGGCCGTTCTCGTCGCGACCCTGGGTTTCGACGATGCCGTCCGTGTAGAACACCAGCATGTCGCCCGGCTTCATGATCACGAAGCCGCGCTCGTAGCTGGCGTCGGGAAGCGGCCCGAGCACCGGTCCCCCCTCCTCGAGGTAACGCACGGGACCCTCGGCCGCAATGTGAAACGGCGGCGGGTGGCCGGCGTTGACGTAGATGAAGACGCCGTTGAGCTCCAGCTCGCCGTAGAACATCGACACGAAGCGGCTGGTCAGCGTGCTCTTGTGGATGATCCGGTTCATCCGCTCGACCGTGCGCACGATCTTGAAGTCGCGGGCGAGACCCATCCGGAGGCCCATGTAGATGTCGCGCACCTGAAGAGCCGCGGGCAGGCCGTGGCCGGAGACGTCGGCGATGGCCAGACCGAGAATCTTCTCGGTGACCGGGATGTAGTCGAAGTAGTCGCCGCCCACTCCCTCCATCGGTTCCGAGCGGCCGTAGATGTCGAATTCGCCGTACTTCGGCACGCGCCGCGGCAGGATGGAGGCCTGGATCTTCCGCGCCTCCTCGAAGATGCTTTCCATGCGGTCGCGGCGGATCTTCTGGTTGACGCTGTGCCGCAGGATGCCCAGGGAGAACAGGATGTCGTCCCGGTCATGGCCGGGAGCGACGTTGAAAGCCAGGATGTACTCCTCGGTGCCCACTTCGATGGCGGCGAACCGCTGCACGCCCAGCAGGTTTTCCAGGTTGCGGTCGACCGTCGGGTCCTCGGCGTCCATGTAGAGCGCCCCCTGCTCGAGCAGGAGCTGGATCGGCGGGTAGGAAAGCGGAACCTTGAGCCCCTGCGGAACTTCCTTCGCATCGCCAAAAGTGCCCAGCAGCACGTAGTAGGCGTCGCGCCGCTGATAGAGGCGGCCGCCATAGATGCCCAGCTCGTCCTGAAACTTCTCGATGATGATCTCGAGCAGCGAATGGATGGTCGTGCCCACGTCCTCGTCGCGGTCCATGGTCGCGACGACCTGCTCGACCTTCTTCATCAGACCCCGGTAGCCGGTCTGCCGGGTTTCGGACGTGATCAAGGTGGTGGTCTCCTGGAAACGATTAGAGCCTGCTGCGGCCTGGTTCGACATAGTTTAACCGGTTTGCCCGCGAAGCCCTCACTCCCCTGGCCCCTCTCTCCCAAGGGGAGAGAGGGGAAGAAAGACGAGCCTTTCTTGCTGTTCTCCCTCCTCTCCCTCTGGGAGAGGAGGGCCGGGGAGGTGAGGGCTTCGCGGGCAAACGGGTCGATCTTTTACTACCCGTTGTCGATCAGCGCCATCACGATCCGGTCCTGGGCCGCCTTGGCGTCGCCGCGGCTCCGGTTGATCAGAATCGAGAAGGCGTAGGCTTTGCCGGAAACGGCCTTGGCGTAGCCGGAGAGGGCTGAGACGCCGTTGAGGGTGCCGGTCTTGGCGAGGACGTTTCCCCGGTA
The DNA here is from genome assembly GCA_963778565.1 of Thermoanaerobaculaceae bacterium. Classification (GTDB taxonomy): domain Bacteria; phylum Acidobacteriota; class Thermoanaerobaculia; order Multivoradales; family UBA5704; genus DATARR01. The sequence continues at coordinate 781,637 of CAVZUZ010000014.1, forward strand.
GGGAGGCGTTGCCAGCCGCCGGCTCCAGGACCTCATCTCCCGCTCACCCGAGTAGGGGAGCGACTGCGCGAACTCCGAGCTCGCCGGGATGGAAGAACATGTGCCGCAACAGCGTGGTGACGGCCCGCGGCGCGAATTGGTTGGCGCGGCTCATCCCCGAGCCGTCCGCCAGGCGGAAGGTGCCTCCGGGCACGCCGGTCGAGACGATGAACTCCTCGACGGCGCGCACTCCCTGGCGCCAGCTCCCCTCGCCGCAGCGCCTGGCGCCGAGGACCTTGGCGAGGCTCTCGGCGTAGAAGTTCTGGCTGCGCTTGTTGGTGGTACGGAGGGCGGTCACCAGGTCGCTGCGGTGAACCGCCACCCGCTCCCACACCGCTCCGGGCAGCTCGGGAACCGGCAGCAGACGGCCCTCGACCTCGATTCCCTCCTCGGCGAGCGCCGCCCGCAGGGCCGAGCCGAAGTAGAGCGCCGGATCGGGCACGGTGATCCAGGTCTCGAACGGTCCCGAGCCGGCGTTGATCGTACCCTTCACGGTCAGCGTCGTGCCGGTCCGGCCGACGTAGAGCTTGGCGCCCCGCCGTTTGGTGCTGGTGGTGGCACGGTTCTCGACCTGTAAGAGAGGAAGCGAAGGGACGGTCTCCACCACCGCCTGGCGGCCTGCCCGGCCCGGCCACACCCGCACCAGGATGCAGTTGTCCTCGAAAGAGAGGGCGCCGACGGGAGCCTCGTACCATTCCGTGAGCTGATCCCGCGGCCAGTCGGGATGGATGCGGAGCGCCTCGAAGAAACCATGGGCGAGGTACAGGTCGCCCGTCACCCGCCGGACGCCACGCTCCCGCAGCGCCGCCGCCCAGGGTCGGAAGGCGCCGTAGACATCGCCGCCGAACTCGCGGCCGGAGATCTGCGGATCGCCCGCCGCCCACCACTCCCAGGTCACCCCGGAGCACGTCGCGCTCCGCGGCGCCGCGCATCAACAGGCGGGTCTCGAAGAAGTAGCCCGGCCCCAGGGCGTCCAGCGCCGCCGCCGTGGTGAACAGCTTGACGTTGGAGGCGATGATCCGCGGCTCGTCCGGGCTGTAGGCGTACACCGTCTCGCCGCTGTCCAGCTCGACGATGTGGACGCCCAGGGTCGCCGTGTCGCGGAGAGCGCGGGCGACCTCGGCGCCGACGCTCCGTTCCAGCTCCGTTTCGGTCTCCGGCGCGGCGAGCCCCGGCCGGAAGACGAGGAGGAGAAGGGAGAGAGTCAGGAGGACGGATTGCCCGCGCGACCTCACCCCAACCCCTCTCCTAAAGGAGAGGGGCTTAAGATTTGCCTTTTCCCCCTCTCCTTTAGGAGAGGGGGCCAGGGGGTGAGGTCGAACGGGCACAACCGTCAATCTACCCCGCCGCCTTGAGGTATCGCTCGAACCAGCGCACGATCTCCACCGTCGAGCGGATGCGGTTGGGGATTTTGCGAAAACCATGCCCTTCGTCCGGGAAGATCACGGACTCGACAGGAACCCCGCGCTTCCTGAGATCCTCCTCCACCTGCTTCGCCTCCACCAAGGGGACGTTGGTGTCATTGGCGCCATGGAGCACCAGCAGGGGCGCCTTCACGCGATCGAGCTTGTAGAGCGGCGAGAGCTGGCGCAGCAGGTCCTTCTGCGTGACCGGGTCGCCATACTCTTTGGTGGAAACGACCGCCATCCAGGGCTCGGTATGGGCGAAGAAGGTCTCGAAGTTGACGATGCCGTAGAGATTCGCGCCGGCGGCGAACAGGTCCGGGTACTCGGTCATGCCGGCGAGCGTCATGTAGCCGCCGTAGGAGCCGCCCATGATGCCGATCCGCTTCGGATCTGCAATTTTGCCGCCCACCAGGAAATCGACGCAGGCCTTGATGTCCTTCAACGACTCGATGCGCAGCGGACCGTTGTCCAGGTTGACGAACCGCTTGCCGAAACCGGAGGAGCCTCGCACGTTCGGAGCGAAGACGCCGATGCCGCGGCCGAGCAGCGCCTGGTAGTCGGCACGGAACGCAGGCCGCTCCTGACCCTCCGGGCCGCCGTGGAAGCTGATCACCACCGGACCCGGGCCGCTGGCACTACCGCCCGGAAAACCTCCGGCCGGGCGGTAGAGCCAGCCGGAGAAGCTCCAGGCCGTCGTGGGCCGGAAAGCGCACCAGCTCGGGCGCCACCAGGCCCGCCAGGTCCACCCCGTCGTGCGGGCTGAAGGTGACCTGGCGCAGGCTGCCGGCCCTCACGTCGAGCATCCAGATGTCGGTCGGGAGCTTCGCGCCGCCGGCGGTCAAGGCGAGCCGTTCGCCGTCGTCCGAGTAGTCGAAACCGCCGACGATCTCGCCGGGCACGTTCGGCACGGGCCGCAACCGCAACGAGGCCAGATCGATGATCGCGAGCTCCGAGCGGCCCGCCACGTTGAAGGCCACGGCGGCGCTCGTGGCTGCCGGATCGAGCTCGAAGCCATCCACCTGGACGTCGTCGCGGGAGGTGAGCTTCTCGATCGGCAGCGGTTTGCCGTCGGGCCCGATGCGCACCCGGGCGAAGTACTCGTTGTCCGCGTCCTTGTTCGACGTGAGGTACACCGTCGAGCCATCCGGAGAGAGCTTGCCGCCGCCGAAGCTGCCGGGCGGCTCATGCGGCGTCAGCAGCTCCTCCTTACCCGACGCCAGATCGATCAGGAAGAGATTGTTGTCCCCCCGGCTGCGGACGCGGGCGACGACGGCGCGCTTGCCGTCGCGGCTGACGTCGGTGAGCGTGCCGACGCCGGGGTTGGCCGCCACGAAGCGGGTCTCGCCCGTCTCGGCGTCGTAGACGTAGGCGTCGAGGGAGGCGGGATCCTTCCGGCTCGAGCTGAAGCGCACCAGCTTGCCGCTCCAGCCGGAAAGGCGGTTGTTCTCCTTGCCGCCGTCGGTGATGCGCTTCAACCCGCTGCCGTCGGGGCGCATGAGATAGATCTGCTCGTTGAGTCCCCCGCCGGGTGCTACGGACAAAGCGAGCCATCGGCCGTCCGGCGACCAGTCGAGACCCGACACCGGATCGTCGAACGAGCCCACCCGCCGCGGCTCGCCGGCGCCGTCGGTCGAGGCCACCCACACCTGCGGCACGCCGCTGCGGTTGGAGATGAAGGCCATCTGCCTGCCGTCCGGCGACAGGCTCGGCGCGAAGCTGGTGCTGACGCGCGCCATCCGCTCCACGGCGGCGGCGAGGTCGTCTGAGGGTGGCGTGCTCGGAGATTGGGCGGCGAAGGCGGCAAACGAGAAGAGGAGGAGGATCGGGATCAGTAGGCAGCGCATGGCTGCGAAGTTTAACCTGATGGAGGTCCCGAGAGCGGTCGGCGAAGCTAACCCGTCTGGGCTTGTGATCCCCGGCGACTCTGGGGACCGTAACGTTCCTTGATGATGTCGATCGGGTCCCGCTCTCTGGCCTCTCTCCAGGCCTCGAGGCTGTGCACGCACTCTTGCACGCTCTGCAGCAGCGGAATGAACAGCCCACGTATAGTGTCGAGATCCCTTTGGGCGGCTCCCCTGAACCTCTCCAGCCGCTCGTCGAAGTTGATGATGCCCTCAGCCAAGAGCCTGATCTGATCGCGGAGTCCCTCGATTTCGACACGGGTATGCCGGATCTCTTCTTGCACGTGCTCGAAGCGGCGGGAGGTCTCTTCGCGGAAGCTCGTCAACTCCTCGCGGAGGCTCGCGATCTGCTGCGTGGTCTCCTCGCGGAGGCTCGCGATCTGCTCAGCGCTCTCGCGGAAGCGCTTGTCGAGGTAGGCGATCAGTTCCTGGTCCATGGCGTGATCCTCTTGGAGGACGGGGTCCAGACTTGACAGGCTACCATAGACGACCTCCACCCGCAGCACGATCTCTTCACCTCGTAGTGGTTCAGTTTGCCTGCGGACTGCGTACGGTCCTGCCCTCCGAAGCCTCACCCCCCGGCCCCCTCTCCGTAACCGGAGAGGGGGAGAACAGCAAGAAAGACAGAGGTGTTCCTCCCCCTCTCCCGTCAGGGAGAGGGGGCCGGGGGGTGAGGTTTCGGAGGGCAGGACCGGGGGGAGTCCACGAGCAAACTGAACCACTACCCTTCACCCGGAGGAACGCCCGGGAGGGGCGGCTTCAGATCCTCCTCCCGGGCCAGACATCAGTAGGACATCAGACCATCAACGCTGGCTCGGCCGCTCGAAACCTACGGCCGGCTTCTTGCCGGTCCGGTACTGCGGGCCCCGGGGTTTCATCCCGTACTGAGGCAGCTCTACCGACCGCGTCCCGAGCACGCTCTTGATGAAGTTGCGGAGAGAGATGGCTGCATCGTAACCCCTGTTCGAGACTCTTGTTCCGCCGGCGAAGGGCCTGCTTGAGGGAGGCGAGAGCCCCGTCGACCGCTCGCTGGTTGAACAACGCTTCCGAGTAAGCCCTTTCCAACGCCTCCCGGAACGGCGCCACGCCGCCGAGCTTGCGTTCGTTCAGGCGTACGGCCCTCAACAGCGGAGCCCACCTCTTGACCACGTCGCCTTTCGGTGCTTTCGGCATGTTAACCTCCTTGTGTCGTCTGGTATCCAAAAAGGGGGGGCGTGCCCAACCACGCCCCCCGGGATTCAGGGACTAGGCGGCATCCTTGACGGGCGGGGAGGCCGGGGTAGCCTTGGCGGTCTCCTGGTTCTCCCCGCTCGGCTCCTTCGTCTCCTCCTCTTCCGGCTTGGGCTTCGGCCGGCGCTTCGGCGCCACCTTGAACTGGACGAGCAGCTCGTTCTTGTGGCCCAGCTTGCCGCGGACCAGCGAACGCAGCTTGATGTCCATCTCCCTGCCCCGCTCTCTCGCCGCATGGAGATCCTGCGTCGCACGCTGCTTGAGAGCGACCAGCTCCTGCTGCCGGCGGAGGAGAGACTCCACCTCGGCAACGGACTGAATCAGGGCCTGCCGCTCCGTCTCGACGCTCGGCTGCACCTCCGGCGTCCTGTCGACGGCCGCCAGCGTCTGCTGCCATTTGTTGAGGAGAACGGCGTACGAAGTGCTGGTAAGCACGGAGCTCCTCCTTTCTTACCCGGCGATTCCGGCGCCGGAGCCGCTCACGGCGGGATTGCCGGAGAGCGTGAGGGCGACCTTCGAGGCGAACAGCTCGAGAGTCACCGTCTGCGGCTGATAGATCGCCAGCTCGATGGCGGCGATGGACGCCTCCGCCTCGCCGGCGACCGTCAGCCCGTCCTGGACACGCTCCGACTTGAGCTGGGTGCGGAACGTCGCCGCGGGCTCCTGCACCCGCTCCGACTTCAGCTCCTCGTGGACCGTGCCCACCTGCGTACCTGCGTGCCGCGTGTTCATACGACTTTCTCCTTCCGGAGAATCCGGCCGTCATCGGCCGGATGGCCGCGCGCCTTTCGGGCAACGTCGGCTGGGCCAATTGACCTACGCGGGGGGCCGGCGTGTCCAGCGTTCAGCACCGGCTTAAATACGAGTTGCGAGATCCAAGGCCTTTTCGCTTGGACCGGATAAAAACGAACCCTGGAAGTTCCCGACTTGTTCGGATGGCGACCATGTTTCAGCGCTCGCTTGTTGAGCGCCTTCTGGAATCGGAGGAAGGAGAGGAGGAAGCGGGAGAGAAGGAAGGGAGACTGATCGGAGACTGCGGACGGTCCTGCCCTCCGAAGCCTCACCCCCCGGCCCCCTCTCCGTAACCGGAGAGGGGGAGAACAGCAAAAAAGACAGATGTGTTTCTCCCCCTCTCCCGTCAGGGAGAGGGGGCCGGGGGGTGAGGCTTCGGAGGGCAGGACCTGGGTAGTCCACGAGCAAACTGAGCCACTACTGAAAGAAGAGGAAGCTCAGGCGTTCCGTCGGCTCAAGGCCGACCGAACCCACCGCAGCTCTTCATCGGGGAGAACCCCCCGCCGCCAGTCCCTCTCCAGCCGCGATAGGGCCCACGCGCCCGCGTTCAACCGCAGGTCGTTTTCGACGTTCTCCAGCTCGGCGGTCGCCGCTTGGAGGGCTCCGAGCAGGTGCGCTTCGGCACTGAGGACACGTTCACCCCTCTCCATCTCCGCCAGCTCCTCAGGCGAAGGAGCTGGGATGGCCGCTTGCACCTGCTCGAGAATCGTCCGCGTTATCCTCAATTGTCGGGCCTCGCGCCGCACCTGCCGGACCGCCTCCTCCACGGTCATTCGGCTCGCGGACGAACGCTCGCCGCCGCTCATGTCGTTTCGACCTCTTCGTCTTCGGGATCGGCTGCAAGGTCCGCAGCCACGCGCAGACCGTCGATGGCCGGCCGCAGGTTGTCCTGGAGGACGCAGGCGATGGCGGCCTCCATCTCCTCCCCGATGGAGATCTTCTCCGGATCCTCCATCGGCACCCGCGCCAGGCCCGGGGCCAGGATCTCCAACCGTTCGCAGAGCCCCTCCAGCTCTTTGATGTAGTCCCGGAGGATCTCCCGGACGATGTTCTCCAGGGAGGCCACCGCGGCGCTCATTCTCGGATCCCACTTCTTCGACCGGGCCCGCCGCCGGCGCCGCGCCAGCGTTTTCGGGCTCGCCAACATCTCGATCAGCGAGATCGGTTCTCTGGCTCCGTGATTCCACAGGCGGGCCGTGATGTCGCGGCACTTCTCGCAGCCGGTCAGCAGGTGGCGGGTGACAGCCTGCCGCTCGTCCTCCTCCAGCTCGCAACGCATGAAGCTCTCCAGGTCAGCCGGAGAGGGATGGCCGCCGGGCGGCTCGGAGCCTTCACCCTCCGCTTCGAGGCTCGCTCTGGACATGCAAGGCATGGTAAAAGGGCTTGCAGAGTACCGAAGCGAAGGAAGTAAGAATCCCTTAAGCTATGGGTAAAGGGTTTCCAGTTAGAATCACCCCATAGCCTATGGCCCTGACGTGTTTTTGCCTGTCACAGAAACAGGCCGGCCGGTAACTCTCCTTATGGGAGCATGTTTTCCCGGAGAGCCGTCATAGCTCAGACATGCCAGCCGAGATCCCCTCCGCCTTCGGCTTTGCCTTGACCTGCCTCCGCTCGGCGCGGGGCTGGACCCAAACACGGCTGGCCCTGGCCGCGGGCATCGCCAGGTCGCTCGTCTCGCGCTACGAGAACGGCCGTGGGCTCATCCGCGAGACGCTCGATTGGCTCCTCGGCATCCTCGGCTATCCCCGTGAGGCCGCCGACCCGCTGATCTTCGCCCACCGCTTGATCTTCCCCGACCCCCTCGAAGACGCCGCCTCGCCGCTGGCTCTCACGCCCGAAGAGCGGCAGGACATCGACCGCGCCTGCCTGGCCACGGGATTGCTGGCGGCCGAGGAGATGCGGGCCGAGCTGATCCGCCAAAAGAAGGTGGAGAAGGCGGCGGCGAAGCGCCGGGAGGCGGAGGAGCTGTGGGAGCGCCTGAAGGCTGCCGCCAGCGACGCCGAGCGGCGCGATCTCGTCGCCGACCTTCCCGATTTCCGGACCTGGGCTCTGGCCGTGCGGGTGTGCGAGGCCAGCGTGCGGGCCGCGGCCGATAAACCGAAAAACGCGCGGGCGCTGGCGGCCCTGGCCCTCTTCATCGCCGAGCGGGTGGCGGAGCCGGAGGCCTTCCGCTCGCGCCTCCTCGGGTACTGCTGGGCTTATGTCGGAAACGCCCGACGGGTGAGTGAGGACTACGACGGCGCCGACGCGGCATTCGGTCGCGCCTGGGAACTCTGGGAGGCCGGAGCGGACTGCGAGCTGCTCCCGGAGGGTCGCCTGCTCGACCTTGAAGCCTCTCTACGGCGGGCCGAGCGGCGGTTCCCGCAGGCTCTGGAGCTGCTCGGTCGGGCGCGGAAAGCCAGCGGCGAGGACCCGGTCGCGGTCAGCCGGGTCCTTTTGGAGAAGGAGAGCGTCTTGAATTACATGGGGGATAACGAAGCCGCGCTGGCGGCCTTGGAGGAAGCGGCTCCTTTCGTGGAAGCTTCAGCAGATCCTCGCATGCTCATCGCGCTCCGCTTCAAGTCCGCCAACCTCCTCGTCGGCCTGGAGCGCTTCGAGGAGGCCGCGGAGCTGCTGCCCTGCGTGCGCCAGATGGCGTTGGAGCAGCGCAACGAGCTGGACCTCATCCGCGTCGTCTGGCTGGCCGCGAGGGTGACGGCCGGGCAGGAGCGAATCGAGGAAGCGGCGGCGGGCTTTGAGCAGGTGCGACAGGCCTTTTTCGACCATGAGCTTCCGTACGACGCGGCCCTCGCCTCGCTCGATCTGGCCGTCCTCTGGTTGCGAGCGGGACGCACGGCGGAAGTGCGAGAGCTGGCGGCCGAGATGGAAGTTGTCTTCCGGGCGAAGAAGATCCACCGCGAGGCGCTCGCCGCGCTGCTGCTCTTTTGCAAGGCGGCCAGGCAGGAAACGGCGACGGTGGAACTGGCGAGGCGCTCCATCGCAGTCATCGAGAAGGCGAGGCGCTCGGCTTCCGAGGCAGCATGAGAGGCCGAGAGGTGGACTACGGCTTACATTGGCCATTCGGGTTGATGCTGCAGCCCTCCTTGATCTGGGCGGGCGGCGGGCTCGTGGTGCCGGGCTTGCACTGGCCGTTGGGGTTGATGCTGCAGCCGTCCTTGTTCCAGGCGGTCCGCAGAAAGCTCCACAGACGGCCCAGAGCCTCCAGGGGAGACAGCGAGACGGTGTCGGCCGGGCGGCCCGCGGCGAAGGCCGGCGGAGCGGCGAGGACCGTGGCAAACAGGAGCAGGAGGACAGCGGTGGTGCGGCGGAACTTTGAGGTGAGCATGGCGGCTCCCTGGAGAGCGCTCCACCGCGGCCGCCATGACCGCGCGGGCAGCCCTCCGTGGAATTGTTCACCAAAGAACCATACCGTATGTCCGCAACGGGAGAGAGATCGCGCATGGCGAGGCCGAGGTGAGGTATGTCCGCAACGGGGAGAGACCGCGCATGGCGAAGCGGGGTGATCCGAACGTCCTTCGGCTGGTGGTGATCCTTCTGCGCGCCCTCACGCGCATGACGCAGAAGGAGCTCGGCAGAGCCTCCGGGATCGACCAGGGGGCGGCCACATAGGGCCGCCTCTACAGAGGTTTTGATAGGCGCTCTTAGGCCCGCCGCCGGCACCGCGCCAGCGTTTTCGGGCTCGCCAACATCTCGATCAGCGAGATCGGTTCTTCTGGCTCCGTGATTCCACAGGCGGGCCGTGATGTCGCGGCACTTCTCGCAGCCGGTCAACAGGTGGCGGGTGACAGCCTGCCGCTCGTCCTCCTCCAGCTCGCAACGCATGAAGCTCTCCAGGTCAGCCGGAGAGGGATGGCCGCCGGGCGGCTCGGAGCCTTCACCCTCCGCTTCGAGGCTCGCTCTGGACATGCAAGGCATGGTAAAAGGGCTTGCAGAGTACCGAAGCGAAAGAAGTAAGAATCCCTTAAGCTATGGGTAAAGGGTTTCCAGTTAGAATCACCCCATAGCCTATGGTCCTGACGTGTTTTTGCCTGTCACAGAAACAGGCCGGCCGGTAACTCTCCTTATAGGAGCATGTTTTCCCGGAGAGCCGTCATAGCTCAGACATGCCAGCCGAGATCCCCTCCGCCTTCGGCTTTGCCTTGACCTGCCTCCGCTCGGCGCGGGGCTGGACCCAAACACGGCTGGCCCTGGCCGCGGGCATCGCCAAGTCGCTCGTCTCGCGCTACGAGAACGGCAGTGGGCTCATCCGCGAGACCCTCGATTGGCTCCTCGGCATCCTTGGCTATCCCCGTGAGGCCGCCGACCCGCTGATCTTCGCCCACCGCTTGATCTTCCCCGACCCCCTCGAAGACGCCGCCTCGCCGCTGGCTCTCACGCCCGAAGAGCGGCAGGACATCGACCGCGCCTGCCTGGCCACGGGATTGCTGGCGGCCGAGGAGATGCGGGCCGAGCTGATCCGCAAGAAGAAGGTGGAGAAGGCGGCGGCGAAGCGCCGGGAGGCGGAGGAGCTGTGGGAGCGCCTGAAGGCCGCCGCCAGCGACGCCGAGCGGCGCGATCTCGTCGTCGACCTTCCCGATTTCCGGAGCTGGGCTCTGGCCGTGCGGGTGTGCGACGCCAGCGTGCGGGCCGCCGCCCATAAACCGAAAAACGCGCGGGAGCTGGCGGCCCTGGCCCTCTTCATCGCCGAGCGGGTGGCGGAGCCGGAGGCGTTCCGCTCGCGCCTCCTCGGGTACTGTTGGGCACATATCGGCAACTCCTGCCGAGTAAGTGAAGACTACGACGGCGCCGACGAGGCCCTTGCCCGTGCCTGGAATCTGTGGCGCACCGGGGCGGACTCCCAGCTGCTTCCAGAGTGGCTGTTGTTCACCATCGAAGCCTCTCTGCGCCGGGCCCGCCGACAATTCTCGGACGCCCTATCTCTGCTCGATCAGGCGATGGAATCCTGCGGAGGTAACAGTAAAGCGGCTTGCCTCATCCTCCTTGAGCAGGTGCATGTCTTCAATCAGATCGAAGACTTCGAAGGCGCGCTGGCGGTCCTGGAGAAGGCAGCTCCGTTCGTCGAAGCCTCCGAAGATCCCCACCTTCACTTCACTTTCCTCTCCAAGAGAGCCATCAATCTCTACTACCTGGAACGCCACACCGAGGCAGCGGCCCTGCTCCCGAGGGTTCGCGAAATGGCGATCGAGCAGCGAAACGAGCTCAACCTCATCCGTGTGGTCTGGCTCCAGGCGAAGGTGAACGCGGCACAGGGGCGAACCGAGGAGGCTACCGACGGCCTCCAAAAGGTGCGGGGCGAATTCACCGCCCGCGATCTGCCCTACGATGCCGCCCTCGTCTCCCTCGATCTCGCCGTGCTTCTGGCTGAAGGCGGGTCGCACGAAAGAGGTACGCGAGCTGGCGCTGGCCATGGGCTGGATCTTCGAGGCAAAGAAGATCGCCCGCGAAGCTCTCGCGGCGCTCTCCCTGTTCTGCGAGGCCGCCCGCCAGGAGAGCGCCACGGTGGAACTCACGCGCCGCGTCATCGCTGAGATCGAGAAGGCCGCCCGCGCGGCCTCACCGGCGAAATAAGAGGCAGAGGCAAGGAGCTATCGATTGCAGCGGCCCAACGGATCGATCTCACATCCCTCTTTTGTTTGTGCGGGAGACTGAGCCGTGCCGGCGGAGCAGAGGCCGTTCGGATCGATGTGGCAGCCCTCCTTGCTCCAAACCTTCCGAAGGAAGCTCCAAGCGCGATCGAGGAGGTCCAAGGAGTCCGGCGCGGCGGCGATCACCGGCTGAGGGTCTTCGGTGCGCGGAGCGGCGGAGGAGATCAAGGGTGCGGCAAGGATCGCGGCCAGCAAGAGGAGGATCGTCGTACGGCGGCGTGAGGCGGTGAGCATGGCGGCTCCCTGGAGAGCGCTCCACCGCGGCCGCCATGACCGCGCGGGCAGCCCTCCGTGGAATTGTTCACCAAAGAACCATACCGTATGTCCGTAACGGGGAGAGATCGCGCATGGCGAAGCGGGGTGATCCGAACGTCCTCCGGCTGGTGGTGATCCTTCTGCGCGCCCTCACGCGCATGACGCAGAAGGAGAACTCGGCAGAGCCTCCGGGATCGACCAGGGGGCGGCCACATAGGGCCGCCTCTACAGAGGTTTTGATAGGCGCTCTTAGGCCCGCCGCCGGCGCCGCGCCAGCGTTTTCGGGCTCGCCAGCATCTCGATCAGCGAGATCGGTTCTTCTGGCTCCGTGATTCCACAGGCGGGCCGTGATGTCGCGGCACTTCTCGCAGCCGGTCAGCAGGTGGCGGGTGACAGCCTGCCGCTCGTCCTCCTCCAGCTCGCAACGCATGAAGCTCTCCAGGTCAGCCGGAGAGGGATGGCCGCCGGGCGGCTCGGAGCCTTCACCCTCCGCTTCGAGGCTCGCTCTGGACATGCAAGGCATGGTAAAAGGGCTTGCAGAGTACCGAAGCGAAGGAAGTAAGAATCCCTTAAGCTATGGGTAAAGGGTTTCCAGTTAGAATCACCCCATAGCCTATGGTCCTAACGTGTTTTTGCCTGTCACAGAAACAGGCCGGCCGGTAACTCTCCTTATAGGAGCATGTTTTCCCGGAGAGCCGTCATAGCTCAGACATGCCAGCCGAGATCCCCTCCGCCTTCGGCTTTGCCTTGACCTGCCTCCGCTCGGTGCGGGGCTGGACCCAAACACGGCTGGCCCTGGCCGCGGGCATCGCCAAGTCGCTCGTCTCGCGCTACGAGAACGGCCGTGGGCTCATCCGCGAGACCCTCGATTGGCTCCTCGGCATCCTCGGCTATCCCCGTGAGGCCGCCGACCCGCTGATCTTCGCCCACCGCTTGATCTTCCCCGACCCCCTCGAAGACGCCGCCTCGCCGCTGGCTCTCACGCCCGAAGAGCGGCAGGACATCGACCGCGCCTGCCTGGCCACGGGATTGCTGGCGGCCGAGGAGATGCGGGCCGAGCTGATCCGCAAGAAGAAGGTGGAGAAGGCGGCGGCGAAGCGCCGGGAGGCGGAGGAGCTGTGGGAGCGCCTGAAGGCCGCCGCCAGCGACGCCGAGCGGCGCGATCTCGTCGCCGACCTTCCCGATTTCCGGAACTGGGCTCTGGCCGTGCGGGTGTGCGAGGCCAGCGTGCGGGCAGCGGCCGATAAACCGAAAAACGCGCGGGCGCTGGCGGACCTGGCCCTCTTCATCGCCGAGCGGGTGGCGGAGCCGGAGGCCTTCCGCTCGCGCCTCCTCGGGTACTGCTGGGCTTATGTCGGAAACGCCCGACGGGTGAGTGAGGACTACGACGGCGCCGACGAGGCGTTGGATCGCGCCTGGGAGCTGTGGCATGCCGGGGCAGACTCCGGCCTTCTCCCGGAGTGGCTGATGTTCACCATCGAAGCCTCTCTGCGCCGGGCCCGTCGGCAATTCTCGGAAGCCCTGTCATTGCTCAATCAAGCGATGGAGTCCTGCGGGGGTAACAGTAAAGCGGCCGGCCTCATTCATCTTGAGCGGGAACACGTCTTCGATCAGATGGGAGACATTGAGGGCGCCTTGGCAGCCCTGGAAGAGGCGGCTCCCTATATCGAAGCCTCCGGAGATCTCCACCTTCTCTTCGCTCTCCGCTTCAAGACAGCCAACGACCTCTGCCAACTGGAGCGTTACGCCGAGGCCGCGAAACGGCTTCCGAAGGTGCGCGAAATGGCGATCGAGCAGCGAAACGAGCTCAACCTCATTCGTGTGGACTGGCTCCAGGCGAGGGTGGACGCAGGGCGGGAGCGAACCGAGGAGGCGGTCGCCGGCTTCCAGAGAGGTCCGGGGTGAGTTCACCGCGCGCGACCTGCCCTACGACGCCGCCCTCGCCTCGCTCGATCTCGCCGTGCGTCTGGCTCAAGGCGGGCGTACGAGGGAAGTGCGGGAGCTGGCGCTCGCCATGGGCTGGATCTTCGAGGCGAAAAAGATCGACCGCGAAGCTCTCGCGGCGCTCTCCCTGTTCTGCAAGGCCGCCCGGCAGGAGAGCGCCACGGTGGAACTGACGCGGCGCGTCATCGCCGAGATCGAGAAGACGACCCGCGCGGCCTCACCGGCGAAATAAGAGGCAGAGGCAAGGAGCTATCGATTGCAGCGGCCCAACGGATCGATGTCACATCCCTCTTTTGTTTGTGCGGGAGACTGATCCGTGCCGGCGGAGCAGAGGCCGTTCGGATCGATGTGGCAGCCCTCCTTGCTCCAAACCTTCCGAAGGAAGCTCCAAGCGCGATCGAGGAGGTCCAAGGAGTCCGGCGCGGCGGCGATCACCGGCTGAGGGTCTTCGGTGCGCGGAGCGGCGGAGGAGATCAAGGGTGCGGCAAGGATCGCGGCCAGCAAGAGGAGGATCGTCGTACGGCGGCGTGAGGCGGTGAGCATGGCGGCTCCCTGGAGAGCGCTCCACCGCGGCCGCCATGACCGCGCGGGCAGCCCTCCGTGGAATTGTTCACCAAAGAACCATACCGTATGTCCGTAACGGGGAGAGATCGCGCATGGCGAAGCGGGGTGATCCGAAAGTCCTCCGGCTGGTGTTGATCTTTCTGCGCGCCCTCACGCGCATGACGCAGAAGGAGCTCGGCAGAGCCTCCGGGATCGACCAGGGCGACATCTCCCGGTATGAGCGGGGAGATCTGGCGCCTTCCGAGGAGAGCCTGCGTCGCATGGCCAAGGCCGTGAAGGTCCCCTGGCCGCTGGCGGTTCTGCTCATCCGCTTCATCGAGGCCTTCCTGGCCGCGGTGGCCCGCCGGGAATCGCAGATCCCAACCCTCGATCCCAAGGTGCTGGAGCCGGCGCTGCTGGCGGTCACCCCCTACCTGCTCGAGGACAGGGGCACGGAGCGGAAGCGGCCGACGCAGGAGGAGCGCCGTGAGGCCGAAGAGACCTGGACGTCGTTGGAGAGGCACGACATCCCCCGGCGGCGGCGGCTGATCGAGATGGCCCCGCGGGCCTCCAAGAGCGCGGCCCTGGCGATGCGCATCTGCGAGGCGAGCGCGCGGGCGGCGGAGAGCAACGCCCGCGAGGCGTTGGAGCTGGCGGAGCTGGCTTTCTCGATCGCGGAGCGGGTGGAGGATGAGGAGAGCGGCCGCGTCCAGGGCCATTGCCGGGAGCGCCTCGACAGTGCCCGCCGGGCGGCCGAGCGGAACGGCGGAGCCGGATAGGTGCGAAGCGCCTCAGCTCAAAGCGTCTAACAGAACCTGGGTTTCCCTGTCTTGTCGCTTTCGTAGGGGCGGCCCTATGTGGCCGCCCTGGTGGGGTGTGCCTTTCGCGACAGGGCGGCCACATAGGGCCGCCCCTACAGAGGTTTTGATAGGCGCTCTCAGGCCTCACGTGCAGAAATACGCGCACGTAGCCTCGCCATCCGTCCTGGCTACGAAGTAGCCACGGCATGTAGCCTGGCGGCGTCAGCCCCAGGAACCGGAGCCACCCACAACCCCAGAGCCCCAAAGGGGCGACGGCAGTTCTCCGCCACGCTGCGCTGCCGTCGCCCCTTTGGGCTCTGAGATTGGTTTTTCTGACCGCTTTCCTGGGGCTGACGCCGCCAGGCTACATGCCTCTACCCCTTCGGGGGCAGAAGACCCGGCTTTATACGTCACTGAACTTCCGTGGAAGACTACTCAGGCCGTCGCGGCCCTGCGCGGGAGGTTTCCCGGCGCGCTTGCGGACGCGCTCCAGCCATACAGCGACGCCGGTCGCCTGCCCGCTCCTTCCTGTTGCCCGCGCCGGAGGACCCGCTGGCTGCCTCCAGAGATGCGCCGCGTGCTAACAGAGATGCGCCGCGTGCCAAGCGAGCTCTGTGACAAGACCCTCGGCGCGCGGCTGGTGACCGGTGACCTCCGTGGCAAGACCTTCGGCGCGCGGCTGCTGACCGGCGGTTTGCCGGCCGCGACCTTGGGGTCACGCCTCAGGAGCACGGGGTCACCTGCGGTGACCCGCTTAGCTGCTCTCAGAGATCTTGGGTCACGCCACGCAAGGCACGGTTCGGCTGCCGTGCACGACAGGTCACCTGCCGCGCCTCACGGGTCGCGCCTCGCATCTCGGAGGTCGTGCAGGAGAAACCTCCGGTTTCGCGGCGAGGTTCACAGGTCCTCCGCCGTGGCTCTGAAGTCGCGCCTCAGGGCGAGCCGGGCGGGCAGGCGGCGGAACGGCGCTGGCTCGGCAAGCCCTGAAGCTGCTCAGCCGCCCGCGCCGCGGGTAGTGGTTCAGTTTGCTCGTGGACTACCCCGGTCCTGCCCTCCGAAGCCTCACCCCCCGGCCCCCTCTCCCTGACGGGAGAGGGGGAGAAACACATCTGTCTTTCTTGCAGTTCTCCCCCTCTCCGGTTACGGAGAGGGGGCCGGGGGGTGAGGCTTCGGAGGGCAGGACCGCACGCAGTCCGCAGGCAAACTGAACCACTACGGCGCCGCGCGGAGCCCCTCCGCTACAATCTTCGTGTTTCCCCGAACGCACCATGAGCGGCCCGACCGTCTTCATCAGCTACAGCCATCAGGACGAGACCTGGAAGGACCAGCTCGTCCGTCAGTTGCGCGTCCTGGAGATCAATACCCGCCGGGCCGGCAGGAGATCGAAGGGCGCCTCAAGGACCCCGGCCTCGCTGCCTTGCTCAAAGGGGCTCGCCGGCGCGAATCCAGGCCTTTGCGTGGTGACGACCCGAGAACGAATCGCCGACCTCGCCGGTTTTCAGAAGACCGCACCTCAAATCCCTCTGGAAGAGCTCGAGCCCGATGCAGCAGTCGCCTTGCTCCGCCAGCTCGGCGTGAAGGGCCGGGAGAGCGAGCTGCCCGCCGCGGCCGAGGAGTTCCAGCGGCACGCTCTGACCCTGACCCTCCTCGGCAACTTCCTGCGCCGAGCGCACGGCGGCGACGTCCGCAAGCGGTGCGAGATCGACCTCCACCGGGCCGACGAGAAGCAGGGCGGCCACGCCTCTCGAGTGATCGCCGCCTACGCCCGCTGGCTGGGAGAGGGCCCGGAGCTGGCGATCCTCCGCCTCCTCGGTTTCTTCGACCGACCCGCGGAAGCCGGCGCTCTGAAGGCTCTGCGCGCCGCGCCGCCGATCCCGGAACTGACAGAACCCCTCGTGGACCTCTCGGAGGAGGACTGGCATCTCGCCACCGCTGTCCTGCGGGAGGACCACAGTCTGCTGGCGACGGCCGATCCGCGGGAGCCGGAAACCCTCGACGCCTCGACATCGCTCTGGATCACCTCACCCTGGGCCGCGCCCACCTCGGCCTGGCCCCAGGTCCTCCGCCGCGGCTCTGAAGTCGCGCCTCACGGCGAGCCGGGCGGCCAAGTGGCGGAACGGCGCTGGCTCGGCAAGCCCTGAAGCTGTTCAGCCGCCCGCGCCGCGGGTAGTGGTTCAGTTTGCTCGTGGACTACCCCGGTCCTGCCCTCCGAAGCCTCACCCCCCGGCCCCCTCTCCCTGACGGGAGAGGGGGAGAAACACATCTGTCTTTCTTGCAGTTCTCCCCCTCTCCGGTTACGGAGAGGGGGCCGGGGGGTGAGGCTTCGGAGGGCAGGACCGCACGCAGTCCGCAGGCAAACTGAACCACTACGGCGCCGCGCGGAGCCCCGAGTTTAACCCGAGGATCTGGAGGGACCCTTCCCCAGACCGAATCGCTCCCGAATGACCTCGAGAGGATCGCGTTCCGTTCGCTCGCGCCAGGATTCCAGGAGCCTAAGGCGATCGGCCAAGGCGGCGTAGGAGGGGCGAATCAGCGCGCGGACGTCCTCGATGTCTCCGGTAACTTGCCGCCGGAAAGAGGACATTTTCTCTTCGACGCTGGCGATCCCTTCCGCGAGCAGCCGGATTTCGCCGCGCAATCCTTCTACTTCGACCCGCGAATGTCGGATCTCCTCCTCCACTCGCTCGAAGCGGCGGGAGGTTTCTTCGCGGAAGCTCGCCAGCTCCTCGCGGAGGCTCGTTACCTCCTCGCGGAGGCTCGCGGTCTGTTGGGAGCTCTCGCGGAAGCGTTCGTCGAGGTATGCGATCAGGTCCTGGTCCATGACCCACCTTGAAGGAGGTGCGGGGACAAGAAAAAGAAGGCTACCACAGATGCCGCGCGAGGGAGGGATCGGCCCCCGGTCGCGTAGCGGTTAAGTTTGCCTGCAGACTGCGTACGGTCCTGCCCTCCGAAGCCTCACCCCCCGGCCCCCTCTCCGTAACCGGAGAGGGGGAGAACAGCAAGAAAGACAGATGTATTTCTCCCCCTCTCCGGTTACGGAGAGGGGGCCGGGGGGTGAGGCTTCGAAGGGCAGGACCGCGGTAGTCCACGAGCACACTGAACCACTACCCGGTCGTAGATGTACGCGCGCCGTTCTTCAGCGGGTAACCGGCTGGCTCTCGCCGACGACCACGATCTGCTCGGCGAGCAACTGGCCGGCGGAGTCGCGGACGTCGATCTCCACCTCGTCGCCCCGCTCGAGGTTCTCGGGCGCGTAGCGGCGGCCCTGGTACTCGACGATGGTCTGCGAGTCGTAGCGCACTACGACCACGTCATTCCGGCCGGTGTCGAAGCTGGAACCGTACCGCGTAGGCTCGATCTCCAGGGTGCGGGCACGGGTGTCGACGTAGCGCACGACGCCGCGCAGGTCGTCGGTGCCGAGATCGTCGTTGCCGGTGTCGCCGATACCACCGCTGCTCACGTCGTAGAGCACCTGGATGTCCTGGGCGAACAGACGATCACCGGACTCGTTGACGTCGGCGACGATGCGGTCGCCGCGCTCCAGATCCTCCGGCCTGAATGTCTGGCCCTGATACTCCACCGTCGTGCCGCTGTCGTAGTAGAGGACGATCTCGTCATCGCCGCCGCCGCGCAGGTTGAGGGTGCTCCCCTCGCGCTCCACGACGATCAACCGGTTACGGGTGTCAACGCTGTCCACGGTGCCCCGCACGTCACCGGCCAGCCGGCCGGAATCGCGGGGACCGCCTAAAACGTCACCGATGCCCGACGAACCGCAGCCGGCGAGAACCGCCGCCGCGACGGCGAGCGCAGTCAAAAAGCTGATGGATAGGGTTCTTCTCATGGCTGATACCTCCAAGGTGGTTTCTCCCCTCAGGAGGCAGACTGTGCAGGACCCGTGCCGGGGCGCGTCAACCTTGAGTCGGGTCTTGAGCCGAGAGATCAGTCCACTTGCGCTAAACTCCTCGCAGTGCTGGCAACGACGGTTCCGGAAGGGAGCATTCGCCATGGAAGCTACGATGACAGCCATTGAAACGACCGGGACAGTTGACGAGCATCATCGGCTGAGGCTCGACGAGGATCTGCCGGTTCCCGGTCCGATGCGGGTGCGGGTCATCGTGTTGTATCCCTTGAGTGATGGATTGGGCGAAGAGGATTGGTTGCGCGCCGCCGCTCGGAACCCCGCTTTCCAGGACCTCGAAGCGCCGGAAGAAGACATCTACTCGCTAGAGGATGGAGAGCCTTTCCGTGATGAAGCATAGGGTCGTCCTAGTCCCTTTTCCCTTTGACGACCTCTCCAGGACCAAACTTCGCCCGGCGGTATGCTTAACGGAACCTATCGGCCCTCTCCGCCATGTAGTTCTCGCCTTCGTCACCAGCCGAATTGCAGGCAGCGCCCTCGCCACCGACCTTGTGCTGGATTCGAGCGATCCGGGATTCGCCGCTACCGGCCTACGTGTCTCATCAACCCTGCAACTCCACCGCCTGCTGACCGTCTCGACTGTCCTGATTCGCCGGCAGCTCGGACATCTGTCACCGGAGCTGCAGGCAGGTGTTGCCGCTTGCTTGCGTAGCCTTTTCGGATTGACCTGAGAGGGAACGACGCCCCTACCGCTTCTTCTGATACGGAATCCCCAGCGCCCGCGGCGCCCGCGACAGACCGATGAAGCCGGCGAGCACGACGATGGTCAGCACGTAGGGGACGATCTGGATGAACTGGACGGGGATCTGCGAGACCCCCTGCATCTGGATCGACACCGCCTCGGCGAAGCCGAAGAGCAGGCAGGCGAACATGGTCTGCACCGGCCGCCACTTGCCGAAGATCAGCGCCGCGAGCGCGATGAAGCCGCGGCCGGCCGACATGTTGCGGGCGAAGAGGGACGACTGGCCGATGGAGAGATACGCGCCGCCGATCGCGGCGAGAGCACCGGAGAGCATCACCGCCATGAAGCGCACGCGCGCCACGTTCACCCCCGCCGTGTCCGCGGCCTCGGGGTTCTCCCCCACCGCCCGCAGACGCAGGCCGAAAGGCGTCCGGTTGAGCACGTACCAGGTGACCGGCACCAGGGCGAAGGCGATGATGATGGGCGCCAGCGGAATGAGCTGGTCCTGGGGGAGCTGCGGCGTCGCCCCGGTGGAGGCGAAGAGGGCGCCGGAGAGCAGCGCCGGCACGCCCACGAAGAGGATGTTGATCGCCGTGCCGCTCACCACCTGGTCCGCCTTGAACTGGATGCAGGCGACGCCGTGGACGAAGGCCACGAGGATGCCCGCCAGCACGGCCGCGGCGAGGCCCACCCACGCGTTGCCGGTGTAGTGAGTGACCGTGGCGGCGGTGAAGGCGCCGGCCAGCAGCAGACCTTCGAGCGCGATGTTGATGATGCCCGAGCGCTCCGAAAAGAGCCCTCCCAAGGCCGCCAGCAGCAGCGGCGTCGAGAGGCGGACGGCCGAGAACAGGAGGGAGACGATCAGGATCTCGCTCATACGCTCTTGACCCTCCTCCTCCCCGGGGACCCGCGGAAGAGCGCCTCCGCCGCCACGAACAGGATGATGATCCCCTGCAGCACCATCACCAGGTCCTTGGAGACGTGCTCGGTGAAGATGTCCACGAACAGGCCGCCGCGCAGCAGGGCTCCGAACAGCAGCGACGCCAGGATGACGCCGACGGGATGGTTGCGTCCCAGCAGGGCCACGGCGATGCCGGTGAAGCCGTAACCGGCGGAGAAGCTGTCGTAGTAGCGATAGCGGTAGCCCAGCACCTCGCTGATGGCCACCATGCCGGCCAGCGCGCCCGAGACGGACATGGCCAGGACGATCTGGCGGCCGGTGGCGATGCCGCCGTACTGCGCCGCCGCCGGGTTGGCGCCGGTGGCGCGGATCTGGTAACCCCAGCGCGTGCGCCACAGGAAGAGGTAGACCAACAGGCAGGTGAGGAGCGCCAAAGGAAAGGAGAGATTCAGCGGGATGCGCTCCGGCAGGCCGGGAATGAACGTCCCGAGCCGCGCGATATGGGCGTTGTCGCCGATCGGCACCGTCTCCAGAATCGGATCGCCCACCGCCTTGTAGTGGTACTGCGTGAAATAGCTCGCCAGGGCGATGGCGATGAAGTTCATCATGATCGTGGTGATGACCTCGTGGGCGCCGAAGCGGGCCTTGAGCACGCCCGGCACCGCGCCCCAGAAGCCGCCGGAGAGCAGCGCGGCCAGGAAGCACAGCGGCACCAGCAGCCAGGCCGGCAGCCCCGCGAAGGTGATGCCCACCCACGCCGTGACGAACGCCGCGGCGTAGAGCTGCCCCTCGGCGCCGATGTTGAGCAGACCGCAGCGGAAAGCCACCGCCACCGCCAGGCCGGTGAAGATGAGCGGCGTGGCATAGAACAGGGTGTAGCCGATGCCGTCCGGCCAGGTGAGCGCGCTGCCGATGAGCAGCGTGTAGGTCGAGATGGGGTTGTCGCCCACCGCCAGCACCACGACGCCGCCGACGACGAAAGCCGCCGCCACGGCAGCCAGGGGGAAGAGCAGCTCGCGCAGGATTTTCATAGCTCGATAGCGGACCGTTTCGTCCGGTAATGGCTCCTTTTCAGCGTCATGCCCCGCGCGACCTCACCCCAACCCCTCTCCTGAAGGAGAGGGGCTTTGAGTTGGTCTTTGTTCCCCCTCTCCTTCAGGAGAGGGGGCCAGGGGGTGAGGTCGCGCGGCCGCACGCCCCTACGCCGCAATATTGCCCCCCGTCATCAGCAGTCCGATCTCCTCCATCGAGGCGCGCTCCGGGTCCACCTCGCCCACCATCCGTCCCTGGCGCATCACCAGCAGGCGGTCCGCCAGCGCCGTCACCTCCTCGAGCTCCGAGGAGACGAGCAGCAGGGCGCACCCGGCGTCGCGCATCTCCACCAGTTGGCGGTGGATGAACTCGATGCCGCCGATGTCCACGCCCCGCGTCGGCTGGGCCACCAGCAGCAGCCGGGGCTCGTGGTCCAGCTCGCGGCCGAGGATCAGCTTCTGCTGGTTGCCGCCGGAAAGGGACCGCGCCGGCAACTGCGAGTTCGGGGGCCGGACGTCGAACGCCTTGAGGATCCTCTCCGTCTTGCGGCGGATGGCGTCGAGGTTGAGCCACGAGTGCCACGGACCCACCGCCACCGGCGGCCGGTCGTCGGCGCCGAGGATGGTGTTCTCCTTCAGATCGAAGTCCAGGAGCAGGCCGCGCCGGTGCCGGTCCTCCGGCACGTGGGCGATCCCCCGCGCCCGGCGCTGGCGCGCGGAGAGAGAGGCGACGTCCCTGCCCTCCAGCTCGACGGCGCCGGAGACGACGCCCTCCGCCAGGCCGGCCAGCGCCTCGATCAGCTCGGTCTGGCCGTTGCCCTCGATGCCGGCGATGCCCACGATCTCCCCGGCGCGGACCTCGAAGGAGATCCCGTCGAGCCGCCGCTCGCCGTCCGGCATTGTGAGAGAAAGGCCGCGCACGGCGAGCACCGGTCCCGCCGGTTTTCCCTCCGGCTTGACCACCCGCAGCAGCACGTCGCGTCCCACCATCAGGCGGGCCAGCTCGGCGGCGTTGGTCTCGGCGGTCTTGCGGTGGCCCACCACCCGGCCGTCGCGCATCACCGTGACCTCGTCCGAGATCTCCAGCACCTCCGACAGCTTGTGGGTGACGATGACGATGGTCTTCCCCTGCTCGCGCATGCCGCCGCAGAATGGCGAACATCTCCGCCACCGCCTGCGGCGAGAGGACCGCCGTGGGCTCGTCGAGGATCAGCAGCCGCGCGTCGCGGTAGAGGGCCTTCAGCAGCTCGACCCGCTGCTGCTGCCCCACCGAAAGGTCCTCGATGCGCGCCGCCGGATTGATGGCGAGCCGGAACTCCTCGGAGAGGGCGCGGATGCGCGCCTCGGCGGTCTTGAGATCCAGCGCCAGCGCCGAGCCGGGCTCGATCCCCAGCACGATGTTCTCGGCCACCGTCATCGGCTCGACCAGCATGAAGTGCTGGTGCACCATGCCGATCCCCAGCGCGATGGCGTCGTGCGGGCTCTCGAGCCGATGCGCCGCGCCGTCGACGACGATATCGCCCGAGTCCGCCGAGTAGAAGCCGTAGGCGATCCGCATGGCCGTCGACTTGCCGGCGCCGTTCTCGCCGACGATGGCGTGGATGGTTCCCGGCGCCACCGCGAGATGGACGCGGTCGTTCGCCAGCACGTCGCCGAAGCGCTTGGTGATGTCGCGCAGCTCGAGCATCGCCGTCCCCCCGGGGCTCCGTCGTCGGAATTACTGCGCCATCGCGTCCGTGACCTTGATCTCGCCGCGGATGATCCGCGCCTTGGCGGCCTCGACCTCGCGCAGGACCTCCGGCGAAATGAGCTTCTCGTTGTACTGATCCATGGCGTAGCCGATGCCGCCGTCCTCCAGCCCGTAGACGTGAATGCCGCCCTTGAAACGCCGGTTCACCAGGTCGCCGATGATCTGGTAGACGGAGTTGTCGACCCGCTTGACCATGCTGGTGAGCACGTTGCCGGGCTTGACCCAGTTCTGGTTGGAATCGACGCCGATGACGAGCTTGTCGTACTGCTCGGCGGCGTCGAAGACGCCGAGGCCCGAATTGCCGGCGGCGGCGAAGATCACGTCGGCGCCCTTGCCGATCTGCGCCACCGCCAGCTCCTTGCCCTTGCCCGGGTTGTTCCACGCCGCCTCGGTGACGCCGACGTAGTTCTGGATGACCCGGATCTTGGGATTGACCGCGCGCGCCCCCTCCTCGTAGCCCACCGCGAACTTGTGGATCAGGGGGACGTCCATGCCGCCGACGAAGCCGAGCGTGCCGGTCTTCGTCGTGCGGGCGGCGATCATGCCCACGAGATAGCTCCCCTCGTGCTCCTTGAAGATCAAGGAGGCGACGTTGGGCAGGCCGCTGACGCCGTCGACGATGGCGAAGTTGACCTTGGGATAGTCCTTGGCCACCGCCTCGACGATGGGGGTCTGGGCGAAGCCGATGCCGATGACGAGGTCGTAGTCCACCTCGGCGAAGGCGCGCATGGCCGGCTCGAGCGAGGCCGGATCGCCGGGCTCGGCGTCGCGCAGAACGATCGGAAAGTCCTTGGCCGCCCGCGTCACGCCGCGGAACGCGGCGGCGTTGAACGAGCGGTCGTCCTTGCCGCCGCTGTCGAAGACGATGCCGACGTGCAGCTTGTTGGGATCGCCCGCGGCATAGCTCAGGTCCCGGCAGCCGGAAGCGGCGAGGCCGAGCGCGAGGGCCAGGACGAGGCCGAGGGACTGGTACTTCTTGCAAATCATGACTGTGCGCGGAGGGTATCTCGGGAGCGGGCGGAAGGCAAGGCGCCCTCACCGGAGGGGGGAGAAAGACAAAGAACAAAATGAGGATCTGTTAAAACTCTTTCGTAGGGGCGGGGCTTGTCCCCGCCCTCGCCCCTCAGGGCGACGTTTCGGTAGCCCGGCGCGGAAGCGCCGGGCAGGGCGGGGACAAGCCCCGCCCCTACGAAAACTCTCGCGTGGACGCCACGTTGGCCCCGCCTTTGCAAATCGATTCCTGCGTCGCAGATCAGGTCCACCGTCCAACAACCAAAGGAGAACCACAACCATGGCGGACGACCGTTACACAACTGTAGGCAAGACGACCACTGTCGAGTTGGAAGAGGAAGCGAGGGAAGAGGCCAACCGCGATCCGATCACCGGCGAGCCGGGCACGCATCCGGTGGGAACCGGCGTTGGCGCAGTCGGCGGCGCGACGGCGGGCGCCGCAGTCGGCGGCGCGGTCGGCGGTCCTGTCGGCGCGATGATCGGCGCCGCGGTGGGCGGCGTCACCGGCGGTCTCGCCGGCAAAGGTGTCGCCGAAGCGGTGAACCCCACCGTCGAAGACGCCTACTGGCGCGAAACCCACTCGACCCGCCCCTATGCGGCCAACCGCACGTACGACGAGCTGGCTCCGGCCTATCGCTACGGCTGGGAATCGAGAGTGCGCCACGCCGATCGCAACTGGAACGACGTCGAAGGCGACCTCGGACACGGCTGGGAAAAGGCGAAGGGCAACTCGCGTCTCGCCTGGAACGAAGCCAAGGAGGCGACCCGCGACGCCTGGCATCGCGTCGAACGGGCCCTACCCGGCGACGCCGACCGCGACGGCCGGTAAGGCGCGTCGTTTTACATATAGAGAGCCCGGGCGCGGGGGCGCCCGGGCTCTCCGCTCTCTCCGTTTCAAGGCTTAGGCGCGGCGTCGCCCGGTGCTTCGCGAGCAGCCCGGGCAGCCCGGGCCAGACGTACCCATCCTTCAGCATAGGCGGCAGTGAGCCGTATAATCCTTCAGGATGGCCCCCCGCTTCGACCCCGAGAGCCTCACGCTCGACCTTTCCGTCGCCGATCTCCTCGAAGGCACCCTGCTGCGCAGCCTCGGCTTCTCCAGCCGCGGCGGCTACGAGCGCCTGTGGCTCGGCCAGGCCATCCACGGGAAATACCAGGAGCAGGCGCTCACGGCCGATCCCTCCTACCGGCGCGAGGTCCACATCTCCCACACCTTCGAGCACCGCGGCTGGAAGGTGACCGTCCAGGGACGCATGGACGGCGTACGGCGCGAGCCGGACGGCACCCTGGTCGTCGAGGAGATCAAGTCCGTCCGGCGCGGCGGCAGCCTGCCGCCGCCGGTGCGCGAGAGCTACCAGCGCCAGGCTCTCCTCTATGCCTGGATGCTGTCGCAGACCGAGCCCGGACCCGTGCGCGCCGAGCTGGTGCTGATCTCGATCGGCAGCGACGAGACCGAGCGCCAGCCCCTGGAGGCGGACTTCCGATTCCTGGAGTTGGCCGTCCGCCGCCGGCTCAACGGCCTCCTCCACGCCTGGGAGGCCGAGCGCCGGCGGGCCGCCGACCGCCACGCGGCGGCCGAACGCCTCGTCTTCCCCTACGGCGAGCCGCGGCCCGGTCAGGAGCTGATCCTCGCCGCCGTCGAGACTGCCATCGCCAACCGCGAGCACCTGCTGCTCCAGGCGGCCACCGGCATCGGCAAGACCGTGGCGGCCCTCTTCCCTGCCCTGCGCTACGCCCTGGCCCACGACAAGCGCCTCTTCGTCCTCACCGCCAAGACCACCCAGCAGGAGATGGCCACCGCCGTGCTCGCCCTGCTCAACAGCGAGCGGGGCTTCCGCTCCCTGCGCCTCCGGGCCAAGGCGAAGATGTGCGCCAACGACCAGATCATCTGCCATGAGGAGTACTGCCGCTTCGCCAAGGACTACGGCATGAAGCTGGTCACCACCGGCGTGCTCGGCAAGATCTACGAAGACCATGCGGCCATCGAGCCGGACGACGTCTTCCGCCTCTCGAAGGAGGCCGAGGTCTGCCCGTTCGAGGTGAGCCTGGAGCTCTCCGGCCGCGTGCAGGTCACCGTCTGCGATTACAACTACGTCTTCGATCCCTACGTCTCTTTGACCGACTTCGCCGCCGGCGAGGACCTCTCCGACGTCATCCTGGTGATCGACGAGGTGCACAACCTGGTGGACCGCGGCCGCGGCTATTACAGTCCCGAGCTCTCCTCCAACCAGGCCCGCCGCGCCGCCGCCGCCGTGGGAAGCTGGGGCGAGCCCATCCACCGGCGGATCGAGACGCTCTGTCTCGAGCTCGCCGCCCTGATCGACGGCGCCGTCGCCGACGCCCTGGAGGAAGGGCCGCCGGGAGAGCGCGCCGTCGAGTGGCCGCTGCCGGAAGATCCCCTTCTGGCGCCTGCGCCCGGAGCTCGACGCCGCCTTCGTCGACTATCTGGAGCACCAGCGCGAGACCCGCACCTTCCGTCCCGAGGATCCCTTCGTCAACCTGTACTTCGACGTCCTGCGCTTTTTGAACGGGCTCGCCGTCTCCGACTCCGCCTTCAGCCATTACGTCGAGCACCGCGGCGGCGGCGGCCGCCTGAAGATCCTTTGCAAGGACCCCAGCCGCTTCCTCGGCGCCGTCATGCACCGCACCCACGCGACGATCGGCCTCTCGGCCACCCTTTCGCCGCCCGAGTTCTACACCGGCCTCCTCGGCTTCGAGGCCGGCCGCACCGCCTTCGTCGAGATCCCCAACCCGTTCCCCGCCGGCAACCGCCGCATCGTCATCGACTCGACCGTCGCCACGTCCTATCGCGTGCGGCCGGCGAATTACGAACGCATCGCCGAGCGCCTCGCGACCTTCGCCGACTCCGTACCCGGCAACTGCCTCGCCCTGTTTCCGAGCTACGCCTTCCTGGCCGAGGTGACCGGCCGGATGAAACTGCACGTCAAGCGCGTGCTCGTCCAGCGCCAGGCGGACAGCGATCAGGAACGCGACCTCCTCCTCCAGGCCCTGCGCTCGGCGATCTTCGGCGACGTCCTGCTGGTGGCGGTGGCCGGCGGCGTCTTCGCGGAGGGTGTGGACTATCCCGGCGAGGTGCTCAAGGCCGTGGCGATCGTCGGTCCCTGCCTGCCGGCCGTGACGCTGGAGCAGCAGCTCCTCAAGGAGTATTACCAGGAGCGTTTCGAGCGCGGCTTCGAGTACTCCTTCGTGGTGCCCGGCATGACCCGCGTCGTCCAGGCCGCCGGCCGTCTCATCCGCTCGGCGCAGGACACCGGCGTCATCGCCCTTTTCGACCAGCGTTTCTTACACGCTCCCTATCGCCAATACCTCCCCGGCGACTGGCTCCCCGAAGAAGGCGCCGGCGCGCTGGTGGGAAATCCCGCCACGGTGGCGGAGGAGTTTTTCCGGGCGCTGGCGGTAAAGGGGTAAGATGCTGTCATGGCCCGACGCCACGCGATCACTCTAGTAGAGGAGGGTCTCCGGATTCCCGAGGACGCCTTCGACTTCCGCTGGGCGGGGGTGAGGTCTCCGCGGGCACTGCGGCCGAATTCGAGGCCGGCGCAGGAGCTACCACCACAGCCGTCACGGCGGTCCCCGGCAAAGTGCTGTCCAGCGAGTCGCGGAACTCCGCGCTGTAGATGTCCAGCAGGGAGAGGAAGAGCGCGGCGATCATCGGACCGATGATGAAGCCCATGGGGCCGAACATGCCGATGCCTCCCAGGGTCGAGAAGAAGACCATCAGGTCGTGCATGCCGGTCTCCTGACCGACCAGCCGGGGACGCATCAGGTTGTCCACGTTGACGATGACCACGATCGTGACCACCACGATGCCGATCCCCTGCCAGAAATTCCCGGTGATGATCTGGATGATAGCGGCAGGGTAGAGCACCAGCCAGGCTCCCACCAGCGGGATGATGGCGAGCAGCATGGAGACGACGCCCCAGAGGAAGGGCGAGTCGACGCCGAAGATCCAGAGCGTGATCCCGGAGAGGGTTCCCTGGACGAGCGCGATCAGCAGCGTCCCTTTCACCGTCGCGCGGGCGACGGAGGTGAAGCGGGCCGCGATGGCGTTCTTGTACTCCTGGTCCAGGGGGATCAGGGACCGCAGCCGCCGCAGCAGGTCCTTGCCGTCGCGGAAGAAGTAGAACATCGTGAACAGGGTGGTGAAGAGGAGCACCACCACCTGGATCGTCCCCCGCGACGTCCTGTTGATCACTGCGCCGAGGAAACTCGTGACGGCGGCCAGGACCCTCTGCAGGGTGGCTTTCCAGTCGATCTGGTCGAGCCGGAGATCGCGCACCAGAGGGATGCTCTGCAGGCGAACGAGCAGGCCGGGTCTCTCTCTCTCGGCCTTGAAGAACTCTTCGATCTGGCGCTGCGCCGTGCCATAGAAGTCGATGGCCTCGCGCGCCACCAGGTCGGCCACCACGTAGAGCGGCACGATCAACCCCAGCAGCAGGACGAAGCAGCAGAAGAACGAGGCCAGGGTCTTGCGCCCGCGGAAGATCCGCAGGAATGCCTGGTAGAGCGGATAGAACAGCGTCGAGAACACCGCGGCCAGCAGTACCGGTACAAGAAAGAACTGCACCATGCGGAAGAAGAGGACCGTCGTGCCGAGCAGGACGGCGATGAAAAAGTAGCGGCTGAGCTTTTTCTCGTTCATGGGCGTCCCCTATTCTTCCATGAAGACCATGGCTCGCGCGTTGCATCCTCGAGAGGCGATCCGCCTGGAAGGGCGGCACTTCAAGGAGATCCTGCTTTGCGGAACCATATGTCAGCCCTCGCACTCCTGTTGCTTCTGGTGCCGTTCGCGCTCGCGGCGCGGCCACCTTTGCCTTCAGACCAGCCTTCGGCCAAAGTACCGGGCGACGTCCAGGTCCTCCTGGACCGGGCCGGCTTCTCGTCCGGAGTCCTCGATGGCCGGGACGGATCCAATACCCGCAAGGCGGTCGCCGCTTTCCAGGCGGCCAACGGCCTGCCGGTCACCGGCCGTGCGGACGCCGCGACCTGGCGAAAGCTGCTCGCCGCCGCGGGTGACCGCGTGGTCGTCGACTACACCCTTACCGAGGAAGACGTGAAGGGACCGTTCACACCGAGAATCCCCGAGGACATGGAGGAAAAGGCGAAGCTCTCCGCCCTCGGTTATACCTCGGCTTTGGAGCGGCTGGCCGAGAAGTTCCACTCGACGCCGAAGTTTCTGCGGCAGCTCAACCCTCGCGCCCGCTTCGCGTCGGCGGGCGAGCGGATCCGTGTGCCCAACGTCCGGCTGGTCGGGCCGCCCGAGAAGGATCAGGCGCCGGACGACACCGTGGTGGCGGTCTCCAAGAGCGCCGGCACCCTGGCCGTGTGGCGAGGCAACGAGGTGCTCTTCTTCGCCCCGGTCACCTCCGGCAGCGAGCACGACCCGCTGCCCCTCGGCAACTGGAAGGTCACGGGCGTTTTCCTCAATCCGGACTTCCACTACAACCCCGACCTGTTCTGGGACGCCGATTCCTCGCACTCCAAGGCTACAATCCCCTCGGGACCCAACAATCCGGTCGGAGTGGTCTGGATCGACATCTCCAAGGAGCATTATGGTCTCCATGGCACGCCCGAGCCGCAGACGGTGGGTAAGACCTCCTCGCACGGCTGCGTGCGGCTGACCAATTGGGATGCTCTGACCCTGGCCGGCCTGGTGAAGCCGGGGACGCCCGTCCTTTTCCGAGAGTAGGCGGTGATCGCAAAAAAGACGGCCGAGAAGAAGCGCGGGAGCTGGAAGGTTCCTTTCGCCGGACTGGCCGGCTTCGCGCTCGGCGCGGCGACGGTGCTGCTCATCGTCTGGCTGTACGGCGGAGGGAGTCCCCCGGAGGCTGCCCCGCCGTTCGGCCGGGCACCGGCTCCCGCGGCGCCGCCGGCCGTATCGACTCCGCCGTCTTCAACCCCGCCGCCGGCAACCTCTCCGCCGGTCCTGGCTCCGCCGGCTGCCGCGCCGCCCGCGGACCTCGCCCGGCGCGACCTGTTGCTGCCCGTCCAGGGTATGCGGCGCGAGGACCTCCACGACACCTTCAACGAAGCCCGCGGCCGGGATCGCGTGCACGAGGCGATCGACATCATCGCCCCCCGCAACACGCCGGTGCTGGCCGTCGAAGGCGGCAGGATCGCCAAGCTCTTCTCCAGCAACCTCGGCGGGCTGACGATCTATCAATTCGATCCCACCGAGACCTACTGTTACTACTATGCCCACCTGGAGAGCTACGTTCCCGGCCTCAGGGAAGGAATGCAGGTGATCCGCGGCCAGGTGATCGGCTACGTCGGCACCTCCGGTAACGCCGGGCCGAACAACCCGCACCTCCACTTCGCCATCTTCAGGTTGAACGCGCAGAAGAGCTGGTGGCAGGGTCAGGCGATCAATCCGTATCCGATTCTGCGGCAGAAACCGTGAGGCGGGTGGTAACGTGAGAACAAGACCTGTAAATTCTGGCTCGAACAGGTCGGGCTTGCGCGTAGTCACGGCTTCAGCGCCCGCGAGCTGAACGTGATTCGGCGTATCATCAAGACGCACCGCTTCATCATTCTGGAGATGTGGCATGAACACTGCGGTTAGCCAGGATCCCAGCATTCAAGATGTGCTCGTCACCGAGGACGAAATCATCGCGCACCTCGCGGATGGCCGGGTGATCAGCGTGCCTCTGGCTTGGTCGTGGAGGTTGTCGGAGGCCACTCTGGCACAACGCGCGAACTGGCGTCTCATCGGAAGCGGTCAGGGTGTTAACTGGCCGGATATCGATGAGGACCTCAGCGTGGAGGGTCTGCTTCACGGTGTCCCGGCACACAGGCCGGCATCTGTGGCCGCGCTGCGCCAGGGAGGGCAAGCGGGGCTGTCGGACAAGCGCGTACAGCCGACCCGCAAGAAAACCGCCCGCGGCTGAGGCGCTCCATGTCGACCGGCCGGCGCGCTAGTGCGCTCCGCCGACGAAGTTTTTCTCGCCCGCCTCGATGGCAACCGCCAGCTTGTTCTGAGGCGGCGGCAGCGGACACGTCGCAAAGGCCGTGAAGGCGCAGGGCGGGTTGTAGGCGGTGTTGAAGTCCACCACCACCTTGCCGTCCTTCGGCGGCTCGGTGTCGAGATAGCGGCCGGCGCCGTAGGTCTCCTTGCCGTTGGTCGGATCGCCGAAGATGAGGAAGAGCCCGCCTTCGGGCGAGCCCTCGAGGGCGTCGAGCCGATAGGTCTTCCCCTGCCAGTCGAAGACCACGGCGCCCGGCGACGGGGTGTCCTGCAATTGGCCCACGATATTGGCGATCGGGATCTTCTTGTCCTTGTAAGGCTCGAAACGGGCCACGATCCGCCACTCCGGCCGGATGGGATAGTTGTCCAGGCCCTTGAAGGACGCGATCGCCGGGCTCTCCCGGTCCTTGATGCGGACGCCGAAGCGGTCGCCCCGCTTGATGACGAAGAAGGTCAGCGGCCCGAGCTGGAGGAGGACGTACTTTTTCTCGGCCTCCGAGAAGACGACCGTTCCCGGCTTCACCTCCTGTCCGTCGGCGGTGATCGCCAGCCCCGGCTCGACCCGCACGGTCACCGTGTCGCCTTCGAGGTTGAAGGCACCCGCCACGCCGGGCGCCTTTCCTTCCGGCAGGATGACCGGGTTCCCGGGATCGCTGCCGAAGCGGTTCTCCCCGGGCTTCAGCCAGTAGAGCCCTACCAGGGTGAGCCAGCCGTCCTCCTTCTTCAGGCCTTCGTTCCGGTCCTTGCGCCAGGCTTCGATCTCCTTGCGGTGGGTCTCGGGATCGAGGGCCGGAGATTCGGCGCCGGCCGCCCACAGGGTGGCGGCCGCCAGGAGGACGACGGCGAGAAGGAGGGGGGCGGTGCGGTGAAATCTTTCGATCATGGATGAACCTCCGAATCGGTTTAACAGGATACTCGATGCGGACCTTTCCCGGGCCCGGTTGCCCCGCGCGACCTCACCCCCTGGCCCCCTCTCCTGAAGGAGAGGGGGAATTGAACCCCTCCAAAGCCCCTCTCCTTCAGGAGAGGGGTTGGGGTGAGGTCGCGCGGGGCAAGAATGGCATTGAAAGCCAATCCCGGTAACCTTCTCCCGCGTTCCTTCGTATTGTTGCAGACAGGGCCGCCGGAGCTGCCCCCACCCAAGGAGAGTCCATGCTGACCATCCGCGATCTCGTGAAGGTATATCCAGGCCCCGTCACCGCCCTCCAGGGCATCAACCTCGACGTCCCACCCGGCATGTTCGGCCTGCTCGGCCCCAACGGCGCCGGCAAGTCGACCCTGATGAAGATCCTGGCGGGGTTGCTGGAGGCGACCTCGGGGGAGGTCACGCTGGACGGCGAAGACGTGCTCTCGAAGCCGGAACGGATCCGGCGCCGGCTGGGCTATCTCCCTCAGGAGTTCGGCTTCTATCCGCATCTGACCGGCGAGACGATGCTCGCCTTCCTTCTGAGGCTCAAGGGAGTCGAGGCGCCGGGTGGCCTCAAGAAGCTGGTACCCGAGCTGCTCCACCGGGTCAACCTCCAGGACGACGCCAGGCGCAAGGTCAAGACCTACTCCGGCGGCATGCGGCAGCGGCTCGGCATCGCCCAGGCGATCGCGGGCGACCCGCGGCTGATCATCGTCGACGAGCCGACGGCGGGTCTCGACCCTGAAGAGCGGCTCCGCTTCTACCGGATCCTCGCCGAGTTGGCCGCCGAGCGCATCGTCGTGCTTTCGACCCATATCGTCGAGGACGTGGCGGTGCTCTGCCCGCGTTTCGCGGTGATCCACAAGGGCCGGCTGCTCACCCGGACGTCTCCCTCCGAGGCTCGCAAGGCGATCGAGGGGAAGATTTTCGAGGGGCGCATCGGACGCGAGGAGCTCGAAGAGATCCACCGTCAGCGGCTGCGCGTCATTCAGTCGGTGCTGGTGGAGGGCAAAAACCGCGTCCGCGTATATCAACCCGACGGCAGCCCGCTTACCGGCTTCGATCAGGTGCCGGCCACACTGGAGGACGCCTATCTCCTCCTGATTCAGGACGCCGAGCGGGCTCAGAATAGAGAAGAGGCTCCGCATGAGCCCGCCGCCTTGGCCGCGGGGGGCGCGGCATGAATCTCAGCCGCGCCCGCATCATCTTCGCGCAGGAGCTCGCCCATACCTTCAAGCGTCCCCTCTTCTGGTTCCTCATCGCCCTCCTGATCCTCCTGACCTGGGGGCTGTCCTCGGGATCCGTGCAGATCTCGTCGGGGGATGCCTCGGTCGGCGGCAAACGGGCCTGGCTCACCTCCGAGTACAGCGTCACCTTCACGCTGTCGATGCTGGTCGCGATCCTCTACTCCTTCTTCGGGTCGATCGCCGCTGGCATGGCGATCGTCGCCGACGACGAGGCGAAGGTCAGCGAGCTGCTGCGGTCGACGCCGCTGCGGCCGGCGGAGTACGTCTGGGGGAAGTTCCTGGCCATCCTCGCCGGCTTTCTCGCCGCCCTGGGCATCCACCTCCTGCTGACGGTGTTCTTCAATCACCTCATGCCGAACCCGGACGCCGCGGAGATCCGCGGACCGTTCGCCGCCATCAACTATCTGCGGCCGGCTTTGATCTTCGCTTTGCCGGCGCTGGTCTTCTACCTGGGCGTCGCCTTCTTCCTGGGCGAGCGCTGGCGGCGTCCGATCACCGTATTCCTCTTCCCCACCGCCCTGCTGATGGCCTACTTCTTCCTCTGGGACTGGTCTCCCACCTGGCTCGATCCGCGGATCAACCGGGTGCTGATGATGATCGATCCCGCCGGCTTCCGCTGGCTCAACGAGACCTGGATCAAGCTCGACCGCGGGACGGAGTTCTACAATCACGCCCGTATCGGCCTCGACGCGGCCTTCGTCTTCTCTCGCCTGGCCTTCGTGGGCTTGGGCCTCTTGGGGGTCGTCTTGGCGCAGCGGCATCTCGCGACGGTGACCGCAGGCTCCAGCTTTCTCCGGCGGCGTCGCGGGAGGACGACCGCTGCCCAGGAGGACAACGACGCGGCTTCCGCGGCCATCGCAGCGGTCGCCTTGCCGCAGCCCCTCTCGGCGCTGGCGATGCGGACCCGCGGCGTCGGGCTCGCCGCCGGCACTCTGGCGGTGGCCCGGACGGAGCTCCGCAACCTCCTCGCCTCGCCTGGGCTCTACCTGTTCGGCGCCCTCATCCTGGTGCAGACGCTGGGCTCGAGCCTCCTCGCCCTGGGAGCGCTCGAGACCGAGCTGCTGATCACTCCTGGGCTCACCGCGGTGCGGTCGATGAACACGCTCTCCCTGCTTCTTTGCCTGCTCCTCATGTTCTATACCGCCGAGTCGATCGAGCGCGAGCGTTCCGTCGGCGTTGCTCCCCTCTCCTTCGCGACGCCGGCGCGCACGGCTTCGCTGCTCTTCGGCAAGGCCCTCGCCAACAGCGCCGTCGGAGTCCTGATGGCGGTAGCCACCTACCTCGGCTGCGCCATCGCCATCCTGATCCAGGGGAGGATGGCTCCGGATCCCGGCCCGTTCCTGCTCGTCTGGGGACTCCTGCTGGTCCCCACCGTGCTCCTCTGGACCTGCTTCGTGATCGCCATCCAGGCGATCTCCGGATCACGCTATGCCACCTACGGCGTCGGTCTCGGAGCCATCGCCCTGACCTTCTATCTCCAGTTCACCGGCAAGATGAATTGGGTGGGCAACTGGTGGATCTGGGACACGCTCCAGTGGAGCGACATGGGGGTTTTCGAGCTCAACCGCCAAGCCCTCGTCCTCAACCGGATCCTGGCGCTGGGGCTCGCCGTCTTCCTCACCGCCGTCGCGGTGCAGGCCTTCGGGCGCCGCCAGCCGGATGCCATCGGGACGATCCATCGGCTCCAGGCGGCCTCGCTCTGGAACCGGATGCTCCGTCTGGCGCCCTTCGCCGCGGTGCCGCTGGCGGCGGGCATCGCTCTCTGGCTCGCCGTGGACGAAGGCTTCCAGGGCGGGGCGCTCGAGAGGAAAGCGCGGGACTACTGGAAGCAGAACCTGGCCACCTGGAAGGGTGCCCCGCAGCCCGCCATCGCCGGCGTCGATCTCGACCTGCGGATCGAGCCCGCGCGCCGCTGGCTCGCCGTCCGCGGCACCTACCAACTGGTCAACCGCCGCGATGCGGCGCTGAAGCAGCTCGCGCTCACCGGCGGCCCGCATTGGGAGAAGGTGCGTTGGACTCTCAACGGCAAGACTTATGAGCCGGAGAACCGCTCGGGCCTGTTCGTCTTTACGCCGGCGGCGCCCCTGCCGCCCGGCGGCCGCGCGCAGGTGGGCTTCCAGTTCGAGGGCCGCTTTCCTCACGGCATCACCAAGAACGGCGGCGGCGCGAGGGAGTTCATCCTGCCGTCGGGCGTGGTGCTGACCAGCTTCAGCTCCAGCTTCGCCCCCGTCGTCGGCTACATGGAGGAGATCGGGATCGAGAAGGACGAGAACGACTACGAGCCCCGGGTCTATCCGGACGACTTCTACATCGGCCAGACGGATATCGCCTTCGGCGCGAGCCATTCCTTCACCACCCGTATAGCCGTCACCGGTCCGGCGGAGTACACCTTCAACTCCGTGGGAACCCAGGTGGACGAGAAGGTGGAAGCCGGCAGGCGGACCGTGGTCTGGGAGAGCGATTACCCCGTGCGCTTCTTCAACGTCGTCGGCGGGCGCTGGGCGGTGCGCCGCGGACAGGGAACGGCGATCTACTATCACCCCGGACACGCCTACAACATCGAGGCGATGAGCGTCGCCTTGGACGCGGCCCGCCGCTGGTACTCGGCCTGGTTCCGACCTTTCCCGTGGCGGGAGCTCAAGCTGTCGGAGTTCCCCGCCCTGGCGAGCTACGCTCAGGGATTCCCGACCGACATCACCTTCTCGGAGGGGATCGGCTTCCTCACCAAGAGCGACGTCAAGTCGGACGCGGTGTTCATGGTGACCGCCCACGAGAGCGCCCACCAGTGGTGGGGCAACCTCCTGACACCGGGTGAAGGCCCCGGGGGAGACCTCCTGTCGGAAGGGATGTCCCACTTCTCGACCGCCCTGCTGACGGAGCAGGTCAAGGGACCCCAGGCACGCATGGAGTTCCTCAAGCGGATCGAGGAGCACTACGGCGACGAGCGGCGGGCCGACGCCGAGCGTCCGTTGGTCAGGATCGACCGTTCCCGCGAGGGCGACCGGACGGTCACCTACGACAAGGGGGGCTGGGTCTTCTGGATGCTGTACCAGCACCTGGGCCGCGAGCGGGCGCTCGCCGGACTGCGCAAGTTCATTGCCGACTGGGGCAACGGCCCGGACTTCCCGGTGCTCCAGGACTTCACCGCCGCCATGCGGCCCTTCGCCGCCGAGCCGGCGGCCTATGACCAGTTCGTCAAGCAGTGGTTCCACCGGGTCGTGGTGCCGGAGTATCGGCTGAGCGGCGCCCGGGCGACCGCCCGCCCGGAGGAGAAGCGCTGGACGGTGACCGTGCGGATCGAGAACGCCGGCAGCGGACGGATGCCGGTCGAAGTGGCGGCGGTCCGCGGCGAGCGCTTCGGTGAGGGACACCGGAAGCCCGGCTACCAGGACGCTCGCCAGACGGTGATCCTCGGCGCCGGGGAGGCGACGACGGTCGAGATCCTATGTCCCTTCCGGCCGGAGAGGGTGGTAGTCGATCCCGACGTGAAAGTGCTCCAACTGCGCCGGAAGGCGGCCGTCGCCAGCTTCTAGGAGGATTGCCAAGGGAAATCTCCCGCGAAGCGGCTCGCTTTTTCCTTGTTGAGGCACCCTAAGACGATAGAAGTCCTGTATTTTGCCGACCGGGCACGTCGCACCCAGGGTTGCGAGCGGGGCTGGCCCTAACCAGGGGCCTCCTGTCACGGCTTGGGAGAGGGCCTGCGGAAAGGAGGAGGAGGAGATGTTTCGAAAGAGGTTTCAGCGAAGGTTTGCCGCCACCCTGGCGCTCGTCACGGCCCTCGCGCTGGCCGGCGCGCAGCCGGTGGCTGCCGTGGAACCGGGCTTCGCGAACCGGCTTGCCAACCTCTGGTCAGCGGTAGCCGGCGGAGA
Source organism: Thermoanaerobaculaceae bacterium (assembly GCA_963778565.1). Classification (GTDB taxonomy): domain Bacteria; phylum Acidobacteriota; class Thermoanaerobaculia; order Multivoradales; family UBA5704; genus DATARR01. The sequence continues at coordinate 818,491 of CAVZUZ010000014.1, forward strand.
GCCGATAGAGCTCTGGAAGACGGTCATCGACTGGTTCAGTGGCACGGAAAAAGCAGCGGTTTCCGAGGAATTGGAGCGGGGCGGGGCATACGACCCGAATGGCCAACATGCCATCCAGGTGCCAGTGTCTGGCGACGGTTCGCACTGATTCCGAGACATCGCACCTCGGATATGAGAGAATCAGCTCAACTTCGCAGCACGGAATCGAGGAGAGACGGATGAGTGAGCATCCACGCCGCGAAGCCCTGACGGGCTTTCTTCTCCACAGCCTCGGCTCCCACGAGGTGAAGGCCACGGTGGCCCATCTTTTGGGAGGTTGCGACCAGTGCCGGGACGAGATGTCGCCGCTCACGGCGGTGATGTTCACACCCGACGCAGCGCCGGAGCCGCAGCTTTCCCCAGACGAGGACATTGCCTACGAGCAGGCCATTTCGGCGGCGTTTGGCCGCGCCTTGACGCACGAGCAGAGCCTGCGGCGTGAGCGCGAGGTTGCCAAGAGGCAGGTCGAGGAGATTCTCCAAGCCGCAGCGTTCGATGCGGCGGCCCTGCGGGAAGTGCCCTCCTCCTGGGGGTTCTGTGAGACCCTGCTCGAGAAGAGCCTCTCGCTGCGGTTTCATGACCGCGCGGGCATGCTCCACCTGGCGAACCTCGCCCGGCTGGTCGCCGACCGCCTCGATCCGGCCGTCTACGGCGACGAGCTGAGGACGGATATGCAGGCGCGCTGCTGGGCGGAGCTCGCCAACGCCCACCGCCTGAACGACGATTTTCACCAAGCGGAAGCCGCCATGGGCTGCGCTTTGGATCTGCGCACCCGGGGGACGGGAGATCCCCTCCTCTACGCCCGTATCGTCGACCTGAATGCGTCCCTGCTTTCCGACCAGCGGCGATTCAAGGAAGCCTTCCGGATGCTGGACCTCGCCTCTGCCATTCACAGCCGGCATAGCGACCAGCACGAGGTCGGTCGGATCGTCCTCATGAAGGGTTTGTACACCTGCTTCGCAGGCAAACCCGAGGAAGGGATTCAGCTCCTCGTCCGCGGGCTTACCATGATCGATCGGGCGCGGGATCCCAGGCTGGCGTTTCATACCCTGCACAATATCCTCCTGTTCCGGGTGGAGCTGGGCCAGTTCGAGCAGGCCCGGCGCCAGCTCCAGCGGATGCGGCCGCTGTATGCCACGCATGCCATAGGGGACCTGACGAGGCTGCACTGGGTCGAGGGCCAGATCGCCGCCGGTCTCCGCGATCTCGTGACTGCAGAGGCAACCTTCCAGCAGCTCCGGCAGGATCTCGACGATGCCGGTCAGGGCTATGAGGCCGCAATCATCTCGCTCGATCTCGCTGGCGTATGGCTCCAGCAGGGCCGGACCGCCGAGGTCCGAAGACTGGTGACGGAGACGTTGGCCGCCTTCCAGGCTCTCGGAGTGAAACGCGAGGCCATGTCCGCCCTGCAGCTGCTGCAGGAGACGTTGAAGCGTGATCAGGCCACCCTGGAGGTTTTCCGGCTCGTCGGCGGCATCTTGCGGCGCCTGCGGAACGAGCCGCCCATGCGCACCGAGCTCGACGCTTTGTAGCCTCTCGAGTCCTCGCCGACGGCGGCATGACAGGCCCGGGGATCCCCGGGCCTTTTCATTTTTCCGGCCCGGCCCGGCGGCAAAACTCTGAGCCGGACCTGGCGCGCAGATCTAGGCGCTCCAGACGATGATCGGATACAGTCCGCGCCGATGATCGCCTCGCCTCCCCTTTCCGTCGCCCTTTCCGATGTCCGCGCCGCGCGCGAGCGCATCCTTCCCTACGTGCACCGCACGCCCGTGCTGACGTCGCGGCTGATCGACGAACAGACGGGTGCGCGGGTGTTTTTCAAGTGCGAGATCTTCCAGCGGATCGGCGCTTTCAAGGCCCGAGGAGCATTCTCGCGGCTGACGCTGCTCTCGCCGGAGGAGCGTGCACAGGGGGTCGTCGCGTTCTCGTCGGGCAATCACGCGCAAGCGGTGGCGCTGGCGGCGCGGGAGCTGGGTCTCCAGGCCACGATCGTGATGCCCCTGGACGCGCCAGCTCTCAAGGTGGCGGCCACGCGAGGCTACGGCGCCCGCGTCGTCCTGTACGACCGGGTGGGTGGAGAGAGCCGCGAGGAGATCGCCCGCCGGATCGTGGAAGAGGAGGGAGTCATCCTCGTGCCGCCTTTCGATGACGACGCCATCATCGCCGGCCAGGGGACGCTGGCCCTGGAGCTCCTGGAGGACGTCGAGGATCTCGACTTCATCGTGACGCCCTGCGGCGGTGGCGGGCTCCTCTCCGGCACGGCCGTGGCCGCGAAGGGGATCCGTCCGCAGATCCGCCTGTGGGGGGTCGAGCCTGAAGTCGCGGACGACATGAAGCGTTCGCTCGAGCGGGGAGAGCCGGTGACGATTCCGCTGCCCGCCACCATCGCCGACGCTCTCCAGACGACCCGCCCTGCCGAAAGGACGCTCGCCATCGTCCGCGCCCTGACGGAGGGCATCCTCACCGTCAGCGACCTGGAGTTGCGGCGCGCCATGGCGTTGCTCGCCTCCCGCATGAAGATCGTCGTCGAGCCGGGCGGCGGCGCCGCCTTCGCGGCCCTCCTGCACGGCAGGGTGCCGGACGCCGCGGGACGGCGCATCGGGATCGTGCTCTCCGGTGGGAACGTCGATCCGGAGCGGTTCGGAGAGTTGATCTCCGGCGTGGAGGTTTGAGGCCGAAACAGGGCGGGTCGAGCCCCCTTCCACCGTCCAGACCCGCCCCTACCCTAGACAGTTTCCATCTTGCCTTTCTCCCTCCTCTCCCGGTGAGGGGGGAAGGGAGGGGGCGGGAGAGGAGGGCCGGGGAGGTGAGGGCCTTACGCCGACCGTCCCAGATACGCCTTCAGCTTGGGCGCCACGCTGCGCCGCACCAGCGCGCTCCGGGCCTGCCAGCGGGCCGCGGCGTCCAGATCCACCAGGAAGCGGGGCTCGCGGCTTTCGAGGACGGCGACGGGCTCGCCATCCCGGTAGAGCAGCCGGTTGCCGGCGAGGGCCGCCAGGCGGTCTCCCGGCGTGGCGATGCCCACGAGGTTGAGCGGATCGGCGGCGCTCACGGAGACCAGAGTGCCTTTCCGGGGCTGCTTGCGCAAGGCGCGCAGGCGGCCTACGGCGTCGGGCAGCGCGTACTGCTCGCCGGAGAAACCGTCGACGAAGCGGCCGCCGCGGATCTCTCCCCGTGCCTCCAGCCGCCGGAAGACGTGAAGCAGATCGCGCCATGGCGGCAGCAGGGTCTCCCGTTCCAGCAGCCGCCGGAAGACGACGCCATAGCGGCGCAGGAGCATCCAGGCGACCGTCTCGACGGCGTCGCGGGAGGGCGAGTCCGCCGGAGCCGCCGGACTTCCGGCGTGAAGCAGGGACCAGCGGCCGGCGTTCTCCATGCCGAACAGGGAGACCGAGCCGCCGCGGCGCGAGCCGGTGCGGTCGACCGGCGGGCGCTTGTGGGCCGGCACCAGCAGGGCGCGCAGGCCCGTGAAACTGTCGGAGGTCACGAGACCCCAGGCCACCAGCTCCGCCAGGGCCATCTCGAGCTGCGTGTGGAGCAGGCCCGCACCCTGGGCGATGTCGCCGAAGAACGACGCGCCGCGGCTGCGCAGCAGGTCGTAGACGGTGCGGGCGCCGGCCGACAGATCGAGACCCGTGGGATCGGCGGGGTCGACCGGCGGCGCGATCTCCCGCCAGTGGTCGAGGTTGCCGCGGGAGAGCAGCGCGATCGGCGTGGCCCGCACGGGGCCGGACTTCCGCCTGCCGTCGGGGCCCGGCGATATCGGCGATATCGGCGATATCGGCGACGTTGCCCGCCCCCAGACGTAACGGCCGGCCAGGCACAGGGCGTCGAGCCAGGCGGGGTCGTACTCCTTCATCCGCGCCGGCAGGATCTCGCCCTCCCAGGCGGCGGCGGCCACCTCGAAGCCTTCGAGCTGCTCGACCAGGGCGTGCAGGCTTTCCGGTCCCTCGGCGCGCTCCTCGGGATCCACCCGCTGCCAGGCGAGGAGGAAACGCAGGTAGTCGGCCTGCGGCACCGCCTCGATCTCCCGCCGCAGCCGGTCCAGGGTGTAGCGGTGGATACGGGCGAGCAGCCGGCGCTCGCACCACTCCTCGCCTTCGGCATGGGAGGTAAACCGCCCGCGGAAGACGAACCCTTCGGTCTCCAGCGCCGCCAGGGCCGCCTCGACGGTGCTCCGTCGCAGGCCGAGAGCCGCGGCGAGCGCCCCGGCCGTCACCGGACCGACCCCTTCGAGACGGCCGCGGACGATCTCGACGAGGGCCGCCTCCGCGGACCATTCCCGGGCGAGCCGGGGCGGCGCGGCGATCTCCGGCTCCAGGACCGACTTCGGATGGAGCGCGCGCATCTGCGCCAGCCGCTCGGCGGCGATCCACAGCCGGGCCAGCGAGGATCCACCGTCCGGCAGCCGCAGCACCGTCGCCCGGCGGGCCGCGGCGAGCGCATCGAACAACCCGCCCCAGCCGGAGCGCAACCCCTCCTCGGCCGTGACGAAGCCGAGCGTCAGCAGCGCGTCGTGCAGCTCGTCAGGAGTCTCGGCGTCGGGCCAGGCCTCCTCGCGAACGCGGACGATGGCGGATGGATCGAGGGCCCCCAGATCCGACGCGGTCTCCGGATCGAGCCAGCGGCGCAACGCCACGGCCTGGGTGCGGCGCTCCTCCAGCGGCGCGTCGTCCAGGTAGGCATACGGCTGGGCTTTCAGGATCTCGTGGGCGAGCGGCGAGGGCTCGACGACGTCACGGGCCGTCAGCGTCACGCTGCCGGATTCGATTCGCCGCAGGAGGCGTTCCAGCCCCTCGACGTCCATCGCCTCCTCCAGGCAATCCTTCAGGGTCTGCTCGACCAGCGGATGGTCCGGGATCTCCCGCTCACCCACGATGTTCTCCAGGCAGGCGAGCTGATCGGGGAAGACGACGGCGATCAGGTCCTCGGCCGCCTGGCGCAGCAGCGGCGCCGGCACCCTGCGGCCGCCCCGCTGGCGCGGCACCGCCAGCGCGCGGCCGGCGTTCCAGCGCCAGCGCACGCCGAAGAGGGGCGCGTCGAGCACGGCCTGAGTCAGCACCCCGCGCACGGTATTCGAGTGCAGGAAGCGGAAGGCGTCCTCCAGCGGGAAACTGTGGGTAGGCCCGAGCGAGAGCACGATGGCGTCCTCGGTGGCCGCCGCCTGCAGCTCGAAGTTGAAGGTCTGGCAGAAGCGTTTGCGCAGCGCCAGCCCCCAGGCCCGGTTCAACCGGCTGCCGAACGGCGCGTGCACGACCAGGTGCATGTCGCCCGCCTCGTCGAAGAAGCGCTCGGCCACCAGGTCCTGCTGGCTCGGCATGATTCCCAGCGCCGCCGCGGCGGCGGCGAGATAGTCGACGATCTGCGCCGCCGCGGGCGGCGGCAGGCCGAGGCCCTCGCCGAGCCACTCCGCGGCCGCCGCCCGCGAGCCCTCGCCCGCCCGCCGGACCACCTCCTGCCGCAGCCGCGAGACGGCGAGCGAGAGCTCCTCGGTGCGAGCCGGCGCCTCGCCCAGCCAGAAAGGCAGGTTCGGAGGATGGCCCTTGGCGTCCTCCACCAGCACCCGCCCCTGCTCCACCTTGAGGATGCGCCACGAGGCGTTGCCGAGCTGGAAGATGTCCCCCGCCAGGCTCTCGACGGCGAAGTCCTCGTTGACGGTGCCGATGAGGGTGCCCGAGGGCTGCAGGACGACCTGGTAGTCCGCGAGATCCGGGATCGCCCCGCCCGAGGTCATGGCCGTGAGACGCGCGCCCTTCCGCGGCCGCAGGATGCCGTTCACCGCGTCGTGGTGCAGGTAGGCGCCGCGGCGGCCCCGCCGCGTGCTGAAGCCGGTCGCGAGCATCTCCACCAGGGCGTCGAAGTCCCGCCGCTCCAGATTGCGGAACGGCCAGGCCTGGCGGACCAGAGCGAAGAGGTCGTCCTCCCGGCAGCCGTCGTCCGGCTCGGCCGCCACCTCGGCGACGATCTGCTGGGCCAGGATGTCCAGCGGCCGCTCGGGGATGATCAGCCGGTCCAGCTCGCCGCGGCGGACGGCGTCCAGCAGGGCCGCGCACTCCACCAGCTCGTCGCGGGTGAGCGGGAAGATCCGTCCCTTGGGAAGCCCGCCGAGATGGTGGCCGGACCGCCCCACCCGCTGCAGGAGCGTGGCGACGGACCGCGTCGAGCCGAGCTGGCAGACGAGGTCCACGGTGCCGATGTCGATCCCCAGCTCGAGCGAGGCCGTGGCGACCAGGGCCGAGAGCTCGCCGGCCTTGAGCCGCCGCTCGCTTTCCAGCCGGTGTTCCTTGGACAGGCTGCCGTGGTGAGAGGCGATGCGGTCCTCCCCCAAGCGTTCCCCCAGGTGGCGCGCCACCCGCTCCGCCTGCCGGCGGGTATTGGAAAAGACGAGGGTCGTCCGATGCCCGCGGATCAGCTCCGCCAGCCGATCGTAAACCTCGCTCCATACCTCGGCCGACATCACCGCCTCGAGCGGCGAGGAGGAGGGCACCTCGATCGCCAGGTCCAGCCGGCGGCCGTGCCCCGCGTCCACGATGGCGCACCGCGGCGTGCCGTCCGCCTCCACGTTGCCGCTCCCGACGAGGAAGCGGGCCACCTCCTCGATCGGCCGCTGGGTGGCCGAGAGGCCGATGCGGAGGAGACGCCGCCCGCCCGAGCCCTCACCCCCCGGCCCCCTCTCCCGCCCCCTCCCTTCCCCCCTCACCGGGAGAGGGGGAGACTGGCGCGCCAGCGCCTCCAGCCTCTCCAGCGACAGCGACAGGTGCGATCCCCGCTTGTCGTCGGCCACGGCGTGGATCTCGTCCACGATGACCGTGCGGACGGTCGAGAGCATGCGCCGGCCGCCCTTGCTGGTGAGGAGGATGAAGAGCGATTCCGGGGTGGTCACCAGGATGTGCGGCGGCCGCTTGACCATGGCCGTGCGTGCCGAAGCGGGCGTGTCGCCCGTGCGCACCTGGGTGCGGATGGCGGCGTCCGGCAGCCCCATCGCCGCCAGCTCCGCCCGGATGCCCGCCAGCGGCTCTTCCAGGTTCTTCTCGACGTCGTTCGACAGGGCCTTCAACGGCGAGACGTAGACCACCTCGGTCTCGTCCGGCAGGCCGCCTCCCAGGAGCGCCTGCCGCACCAGGTCGTCGATGGCGGAGAGGAACGCCGCGAGCGTCTTGCCCGAGCCCGTGGGGGCGGCGATCAGGGTGTGCCGGCCGGTGCGGATCTCCGGCCAGGCACGGGCCTGCGGCTCCGTCGCGACGCCGAAGCGCTTCTCGAACCAGGAAGCGACGGCGGGGTGGAAGTGGGCGAGTGGCATGGCGCAAGAACGGCGGAAGATCCCAAATAGTAACAGGAAATCGGGCTAGGGGGATTCCCGGGTAGTGGTTCAGTTTGCTCGTGGACTCCCTCGGTCCTGCCCTCCGAAGCCTCACCCCCCGGCCCCCTCTCCGTAACCGGAGAGGGGGCCGGGGGGTGAGGCTTCGGAGGGCAGGACCGTACGCAGTCCGCAGGCAAACTGAACCACTACGGATTCCCGAGCCCTGCTTCCTCCCTCCATGGTTCTCGGATAAGATAGAAACTGGCTCTCTCGAACGAGCCGGGGCGCGCTGCAGCACGCCCCTGGCCCTACTGCCTACTTCGGATCACCGTCCCGCCGCAGCACGACTCCCTGAATACTCTTTTCTTTTCGGGCGGAACTTTGGCCAGCTTCAGGTCGCGTTCATGCGAGACTTCCTCGCAAGGTCTGCGAGACTTCCTCGCAATCTGCCAGACTTGGGGAAGTTCGAATCGGGAGACGTCGCGCCCGCGGACACCGAGGCCATGCCGGCCCGTACCGCTCCGCGGGCCGGGAGAGGAGCTCAAAATGGCTCAGCGAACCTTTAAACGCCTGCTCGTCATCACGGCTCTGTTGTGTATCTTGACCCTGGCCCTCCCCCCGCGGGCCGCAGCCGCGGCCCCGGGCGGATCGGAAGGGCTCTGGGGATGGCTGACCGGCCTCGTGGAGAGCAGGATTCTGACCCTGTGGGGCCTGGGCAGAAACGCCGTCTCCTCATCGGGAGCGCCGCAGCTAAAGGGCGGTGACCAGGGGCCAGGCGTAGATCCGAACGGTGCAGCCGGCCCGGCGTGCTCGACGTGCGGTGACGCGGGGCCGGGCTTCGATCCGAACGGCTAGGCCCGCGGGAAGGCGGCGCGCCTTTCCCGCGATCCGGCACGGCCACGGAACGGCGCCAACCGTATACAGGTGAAGGGGTCCGTTCGCTGAGCTCTCGGAATCAAAAGGCTGCAGAAAACCGTGGCCCGCTTGTGCGAGAATATGCCGGTCCACGAAAGGAGGCGCGGTTGAGCGAGCATCCCACCCCGGCGGAGCTGGACGCGTTCCTGGAGGGCGACTTGGCCGAGGACCGGTGCCGGGCCGTCGCCCGCCATGTCCTCACGGGCTGCACGGACTGCCGGGCCGCGCTCGCACCCCTCTACGAACCGGTCGAAGAGGACTACGACGAGGCGATCGACCGCGCCTACCACAAGGCTCTCTCCCACGAAGGCTATCTGCGGCGTGAGGACGCGCGCGTCCGGAACGTCGCCTCGCAACTCGAAGCCGCGGGCAGCCTGAAGGCCCTGATCGACGAGACGGACGTCCCTCTCCAGGGTTTCGAAACCCTCAAGGCGCTCCTCGAACGGAGCTGGGCCCTGCGCCTCGAGAACCCCCGGGAGATGGTGAGCCTCGCCCGCGCCGCCGTGAACGTGGCGCGCAATCTCGACCCGCGCCTCTTCCGGTCGGGGCTGCACGAGGATCTCCAGGCATGGGCCTGGGGAGACCTGGGGAACGCGCTGCGGGTGAGAGACGACCTCGACGAGGCGGAACGGGCTTTCGGGATCGCTTTCGAGTTTCTCCTCCAGGGCACCGGTGATCCGAACGTCAAAGCGCGACTCTACGACCTCCATGCCTCATTCCTGGGTACCCGCCGGCAGTTCGACCTCGCCTTCGCGGCGCTCGACATCGCGTACTCCACCTACGTGGAGCTGAAAGACCTCCATCTCGCCGGCAAGACTCGCCTGGTCAAAGCGCTCTATACCTATTACAGCGGCCAGCCCGAGGAGGCCCTGCGCCTGAACGAAGAAGGGCTGCAGGCGATCGAGAAAGGCCTCGATCCGGATCTCGAGTACTCGGCCGTCCTCAACTCTCTTTTGTTCCTGGTGGACTGCGGCCGGTTCTTCGAGGCCAAGAAGAAGCTATTCCTCCATCGCGGAGACGTGCAGAGATACTCCGGCCGAGTTTTCTCACTGAAGTTCCGTTGGATTCAGGCGCGAATCAGCGCCGGCCTCGCCGAATGGACGAGCGCTGAGCAAGCCCTAACCGAAGTGAAGGATGGGTTTAAAGAGCAAGGCATGCGGTTCCACGCCGCCCTGGCCTCCCTTGAGCTGGCGCTGGTATGGATGCGCCAGAGCCGGTACGCCGAGGCCGAGGAGCTGGCGCTGGAAACGGTGGAGGTCTTCGTGACGCTCCGCATCCGCCGGGAGGCCTTCGGGGCGCTGATGATCCTCAAGGACGCCTTCGAGAAGCAGCGGGCGACCGTGGCGCTTCTGGAAGACGTCGTGGACTTCATCCGGCGCTCGGAGATCGATCCGGATATCCGCTTCACGCCGCGGGAGGAGTGATATGAAATGGCCCCGTGTTCGTCAGGTCCCGGTTGTCCAGCCCGACCAGTGGGAGAAATTTCCCGTCTTCCGCGAGACCTTTCTTTCCGTGCTCGCCGACCCCGAAGACATCAAATCGTTTCGGGTGCTGGGGAGACAACTTTTTAGCGGCGCCCTGACAGGTGGCAAAGTCTGGCCTGGCTCGTCGATGACGGACACCACCGCCGATGAGCTCCAGGCAGTTCTCGCGGATCTCCGCTAGCTGCAAGGCTATCTTGGCTACGTGAGCAATACTGAGAGTTACGTAAGGGAGGAGGATGAGGCCGAGGCCAAGCGGCACGACGCTCTCAACCGGATGGGGGCTCGCCTGCGCAAGAAGATCGGAACGCTCGCCGACGGTCTCGAAAAGAGCTCGGAGATTGGAATTCCGAGTAGCAAGCAAACATCGGCTCCGTCACTTGCCGTTGGCGAGGTCGCGGAAAGCCTTGCGCACCGTCTCCTGGATCCGCTGGTCGATCTCCTCGGAGGTGAGAACCGCCGTGGCCGGCGCGGTTGGCCGCGGCTCCTCGGTCGGCTGCATGTCGCGCAGCAACGCCCGGATGGTACGGAACGCCTCGGAGGCGGGCTCGGGCCGCCGCGGGTAGGCCAGATCGAAGAGCTCCGCCGGCTGCAGCCCCATGGCCCGCGCGATCGAGAGGACGTGCTCCACCTTCAGCTCGATGTAACCGCCGAACAACCGGCTCAGATAGCTGGGCGTGAAGTCCGAGCCGCCGCTCGATCTCGCGGTTCGTCAGGCCGAGCAGCCGGATCGCCGTCCGCAGGACATTCATCAGGCGGTCAACTTCGTCCTTGTCCTTCATGCCAAGGATTGTACTCTACTCGTGTAAAGGGAAGCAGGGGGGCGTTTTCCAGGCAGCACTGACAATAAAAAACCTGGTGGGGCAAATCTGAGCCTCGACCTGCGAAACCCGGGAGCTTCCGGGCAAAGGCGAAGCGGAGGTGGACGAGTGAGCGGGAGCCGAGGGGGACCCCTCCCCCTCTCGGGGGAACGGCCGCCCCGCTCAGGGGGAGGCCTGTACCTTAGCGGGGACTCTTTGCGGTCGGTCTTCAGAAGATAGGTACCGTCGAGGAGAAGGGCACGCTGCTTTTTCTCCTGGTCTTCCTGCCAAGAGAGTGCCTGCTGGGCCTGCTCGTACTCCATCCGCCAGTAGCGGGCCACGCGCGGGTAGCGCTCTTTGAGGCGGCCGAGGGCCTCATAGATCTTTTCGGCATGTTGTAGCCGGCCGGTTTCGATGCGCCTTCGCAGCCGGGCCAGGTCGGCCAGCAGCCGCTTTTCCTGCTTCAGTCGGATGGCCTCATCCTTGGCCTTTCGGCCTTCGCTACGGCACAGGACGTAGAGATGCTCGGCGGTCTCGGCGCGTTTGATCCAGACCCTGGATTTCTTCTGGGCTGGATTGCGCGGCGAGGGCTGACGGATCAACTCGTGCCAGCCATCCTCCTCTTCGATCTCATCGAGCCAGGCCTGCCGCTCGCTCTGCCGGCTGGTCACCAGGTAGTGGTGCCCACGCGCTTTGATCTGAGCCAGGTTGTCCTCGTAAGCCATGCCGCGATCGACGATCACCGTGCCGCCGCCGCAGCGACCGCTACGCTGTTCGAGCAGGCTCAGCATCTCCTCCAGCGAGGCGCGATCCTGACGGTTGCCCTCGAAGACCTCGTGCGCCTTGGGAAAGCCATCTCGATCGAGCACCAAACCCACCACCACCTGCTTGCAGTCCGGGCGCTGGTCGCGCGAGTAGCCGCGTTGCGCTTTCGGGTTCTTCAGGCACTGCCCTTCGAAGTAGGTCGACGTCAGGTCGTAGAGAAAGTAGGTGTCGTCGAGGTTGAACAGGCTTTCCTCGCGCTCCGCCAACTGCCTCTCGATACGCTGCCGGTTCGGGTGCAAACGGTCCAGGTTGCGGTACAGCGACTCGTCGCTGAGCTCATTCAAATCGACCCGCAAAATGTCACTCAGCGCCGTGTGCCCAACCCACTCGGGCATGGCGTGCTCCGAGCACGGCGCCACCAGACGATTGAGCACCATCACTTCGCTGAGCAAGCACGCCCGCCTCGACAAGCCGATGTCTTTGAGGATCTCCCCAAGGCCCAACCGCCGCCAGAGCTGATGCCCAACGTGCACCGGTCCGGCCTCGCGCGCCTTCTCCACGCTCACCTGGCCGGTGTGCACCGACATGACATCGGGCGCCAAAACCGGCCCGGCCGAGCGGATCCGCTCCACGATGCCTTCTACCAGCGGATCGAGATCCTCCAGCGCTACCTGCCCCTGAAGCGCCGCCTCTACCCGATCCGCCAAGCCCAACCACTTCTGCCGCGGCCCCGGCGACAGGTCGCCCAACGAGCAGATCGTCTTCTGCCGCGGGCCCTGCGGTGTCCTCACTGCCTCCACCAGCAGATAGGTGCTGTAGGTCCGGCCGCGGTGTCGCTTTACGGTCTTTCGGATGAACACGACGATCTCTCTAGCAGAGATCCAAACACGGCGCTTTCGTCACTACAAACGCCGGACCGCGGAGCCCCTACTAGTAGAATCAGTAACTTGCAGGTGCCTTAACTCCCCCGAAGGGGGGAGGCCCATACCTTAGCGGGGGCTTAAGGTCCCCGAAAGGGGGGAGGCCCGTACCTTAGCGGGGGCTTAACTCCCCCGAAGGGGGGAGGCCTGTACCTTAGCGGGGGCTTAAGGCCCCCGAAGGGGGGGAGGCCCGTACCTTAGCGGGGGCTCAACTCCCCTGACCTTGGACACGTCCAGCATTCGGGCCGGGATCGCGGGAGCGCTTGGGGCGGGACGGCATTATCTTTACGAGCTTCCCCAAGCGTATTCCAAAAGTGTAGACGTTGCTGGCGCTTTCGTCTGAACCCGAGCGGCTGCCTGAATTCCTCTGCGGAGCAACAGCAGATTTTTGATGAAGAGGCGGAATATAATATGGCGGTCCATCAGGTACGTGATGATGATGGCTTGATACATAACGTAGATATCGCTGAATGTGCCGTTTTCTGGTTTCTTGAGCTCCCCGGTGAGTCTCGCTCCCGCCTCTATGGTCTCCGCATCGTGCTTATACGCCAAGTACAACGCAAGTCCCTGCCAGAGGCTTATCTGGGGTAGACGATCAATCGTCTTAGCAATGGAGCTGTCGAGATACCCAAACACCCAGCTCCGCGGGTTAACCTTGCCGGCAATCGCCGCTTCTCGGAGAGCGTCCCGTAAAGCGTAAAGACGATACTGGTGTCTTAGGGCCTTGTCCGCAACGCGAAGAGAGTGTAGACGGTCTAGCAGGATCACAAGCATTAGGATGGACAGGATCAAATAGAGCATGGACGGCTCTCCCTTCATTCGCCCCGAGAAGGCGCGGCTTTCGGGCGAGGCTCATTCGTGTGGTGTAGAGGAACGGGAATTCGTTTCTGCTGGTGCTCAGTCTTCCAGATTGCCAAGCGGTCCTTTTCCTGCTCAAGAGCGCGAAACTTTCTTTTCCAATAGAAGTGCTGCGCGATGAATATGCCGGCCGTGAGCAGACATAGAAGCCCGATGGCCTTTCCTCCTGGGCTATCAGGGTGTATCAGCATCTCTACGATTTCTTGCTTCTGCGCCTCGGTCCCGTGCATCTCGACAAAGCCAAACGCGAGCAGAACGGTTCCGCCGGGCCATCCAAATCGGTCAATCACGCGCCCGCAAAGGCCGAGGAAGGCCGCCAGTAAATCGGCACCCCCCGACCTCTGGGGTCGTTTTGCTGCCTTCTTCTTCGCTGTGGCCAGGACTGAGCCTCGCTATAGCTGCGGTCTTGGCCGTCCCGAGGACCCTGCAACCCTCGTACCGACCTGGGACCCTCAGCAGGGAACCTTAGGGTTCTCATCAGGATACAAGTTCTAAGCGGGCCTCTGTCAAGGCGCTCAAAGATACCAGAACCGGGCTGTGGATGGAAATAATCCTCAAGCCGGCTACGGGAGCAAGCTTCAGCTCGCGCTAGCTCGGGCATGGGTCTAGATGCCCCGCTCAGCGCTCTGGTCGAAGAGCTCAATCTGTCTGACGTCGACGAGCGCAAGCTGTATGCCGCCCTGGATTGGTTGTACCTGCGCCAAGGCGCGATCGAGCAGCGACTGGCTCGCCGCCATCTCCAGGACGGCAGTCTGGTGCTCTACGACGTGACCTCCACGTATTTTGAGGGTCGCAATTGTCCTTTGGCCCAAATCGGTTACTCGCGCGATGGCAAGAAAGGCACCTTGCAGATTGTCTTCGGTCTCCTGTGCAATCGCCAAGGGTGCCCGGTCGCGGTCGAAGTGTTCGCCGGCAACACGGCCGATCCGAAAACCTTCAGTCCTCAGGTGGAGAAGGTTCAGCAGAAGTTTGGTCTGAGCCGAGTGGTCTTTGTCGGAGACCGTGGGATGCTGACATCAGCTCGTCTGCGCGAAGATCTTCACGGCGTCGAAGGACTGGGTTGGATCTCCGCGTTGCGGACGACAGAAATCAAAAGGCTGGTGGCGGGGCCCGGGTTTCAGTTCTCCCTCTTCGACGATCGGGACTTTGGCGAGGTTCACAGCCCTGAGTTCCCTGGCGAGCGGCTGATCGCCTGCCGAAACCCTTTGTTGCAGCAAGAGCGCGCGCGCAAACGAGAGGAGTTATTGCAGGCGACCGAACACCAGTTGCAGCCGATCGTTGAGGCCACGCAACGACCCAAGAACCGACTCCAGGGGAAAGCGCGCATTGCCTTGCGAGTCGGCAAGGTCATCCATCGCTTCAAGGTGGAAAAGCACTTTGCGATCGAGATCACCGAGACCTCGTTCTGCTTTGAGCGCCACCAGCAAAGCATTGCTGCTGAGGCGGCTCTCGACGGAATCTACGTCATTCGCACCAATGTCCCGGCCTCTGAGCTGTCGGCCGAAGACGCGGTGCGCTCTTACAAGCGCCTTTCCACAGTCGAGCGAGCTTTCCGCTGCTGATGACAGCGGTCACGGTGGCGGAGCTTCCACGTCGTATCGCACGCACTGCGGAGCGAACGACCCGTTCCACCTCCCGCTCCTACTTGTACAGCTCCACGTGCAGGTCCCGGTAGGTCCAGCCGAAGGTGGCCGCCTCGTCGGGGTTGGTGCCCGGGAAGCCCATGTCGATGACGATCTTCTCCGTGGCGCCGAAGGAGAAGCTCCCCACGTTCGGAGCGCTGAGCAGGTGCGTCACGGTGCTGGTGCCGGCTTCCGCGATCGCCAGATCGACGACCTGGAGAGCCGTGTCGTAGGTGTAGTCCAGGCGGTAGGTCTTGCCCGGCACGATGGTGATGGGCTGGACGACCCTGATCTTATTGGGATGGGTCAGGCCGATGCCGTGGCGCAGCAGCGCCTGGTTGGTGGCGGGGCCGCGGAAGCTGGCGTAGCCGAACATGTTGAAGTTCTTGTCCTTCACCAGCCAGAACAGCATGTGCAAGGCCGCGGGGTTCTCGGAGGAGAAGTTGCCGGCGGTGACGTCCATGGTCAGCCGGATCTTCTTATAGGTGCCGGGCACGGGGTTGAAGACCACCCGCCTGACGGCGTTGGCCGGCGTCGTGGGCGCATGGACGATGCCCTTGACGTCGAAGCAGGCGGCGGTCACCGGGCAGCCCGGCGCTTCGCCCGGCAGCCGCAGCAGGGACTCGCCGCTGCCCGAGGGGCCGATGTAGGAAAGCTCGCCCGTGGCCGCGTCGGCGAGGTGGACGAAGGCGAAGAACTCGCGGTTGCAGGTCACCACGGCGTGGGCTTCGGTGACGGCGGCGCCGGTGAAGACGTCACCGAAAACGCGATGCGACAGCGGCTTCATGGCGAAGGTGGACCCGGCGATGATGTCCGTGCCGTCGGTCCGCTTCAGCGAGGCCGTGCACTGGGCGGCCTGGTGGGCGAGATTGACCACCGTCAGGCTGGTGGTGCGGCCGGAGCCGGAAAGCAGCCCCTGCAGGGCGATCGCCTGCCCGGCCTTGATCATGTTGTCCGAGGTGATGACCGGCAGATAGACCCCCATGCGGCCGGGCCCCGTACCGACGAGCCGGGCCGCATACCGCAGCTCGCCGCCGCCGGAGAGCTCCACCAGACCCTTGAAGGAGGGCGTCGCCTTGACGACGGCCGTCCGGCCGGGCTGCACCGTCACGGTGGACGGCGCTCCGGTGCGCTGGGTGCCGTCGGAATCATTGGCGAGGAGCACCTGCTTGACCTCCCGCGCGGCGACGGCGGTGTTGGTCAACGAGATCTGCACCTCGTAGGTGGAGCCGCCCAGCGTCGAAACACCCGGAGCGGGGACGTAGACGGTGCCGGCGTGCGCGACGGCGGCGGTACCGAGCATGGCAAGGACGAGACAAGGGACAGTAGAGCGCCTCATGTTGATCTCCAAAAGCGGATCTCCAAAGATGTGAACAACCGACTGGGACGGCCATTATAGCGGAAAAAATAGCGGGAAAGCATAGGGCGGGGACAAGCCCCGCCCCTACGAACCCTACGAAAGCGCTCAGGCGCTCCGCTTCCGCCGCAGCGCCCACGCCCCGCCCAGCGCCAGCAGCAGGGCCAGCAGGACGAGCCCCACCGTATCCAGCGTCGGGATCTCAGGATCGAAACCATCTCCCAAGAAGAAGCTGGTGGGATTCTCGCTGCCGGCAACGCCGGGATCGTCCGTCTGCGCCGACGCCTCGTTGGTGCCGTTGCCGTCGGCGTCGTAGGCGATCGTGCCCTGGTTCGAAACCGTCTCGCCGGCGGCGGCCGGCAGGATGGTGGCGGTGATGGTGATCGTCACCGAGCCGCCGGCCGGGATCGAGCCGTTCCAGGTGACGGTGTTGGTGCCCGTGTTGACGGCGGGGGTGCCGCTCGTCGCGGTCGCGGAGACCAGCGCCAGCTCGGGTGGCAGGATGTCCGTGAATTCGTCGCCCGGATTATCCCCTTGAGCGCCGGAGCCGCTGTTGGTCAGGACGACCGTGTAGGTGACGGTGCCGCCGATGGTGAACGACCCGGACACCGTCTTGGTGCCCGAGACCGAGGCGCTGGGTGCGGGTCCCAACGTGTCGGTATCCGTCGCGCTGTTGTTGCCCGGATTCGGATCGGTCACCCCGCCGGGCGCCGTTACGGTCGCCGTGTTGGAAAGGGAGCCGGTGGCCACGAGCGAGATCGTGCAGCTCGCCGTGTAGGTGACGCTGCCGCCCACCGGCAGGTTGACCGTGTCGTTGATGTTGCCCGAGCCGGCCGCCGTGCAGGTGCCGCCGCCGGCGCCCACGCACGTCCAGGTGCAGGTCAGCGACGCCGGGAAGGTGTCCGTCACCGTCGCACCCGACGCGTTGCTGGGGCCGGCGTTGGAGGCCGTGATGGTGTAGGTCACCGAGCCGCCCGGCGTCGCCGTCGTCACCCCGTCCGTCTTGGTGATGGCGAGGTCCGCCTGCGGCGTCAGCGTGTCGGTGTCGGTGGCGCTGTTGTTGGCCGGGTTGGGATCGGAGACTGCGGAGGACACCGTCGCCGTGTTGTCGAGCGTTCCGGTCGCCGATGCGGCGATCGTGCAGCTCGCCGTGTAGGTGACGCTGCCGCCCGCCGGCAGGTTGACGGTATCGCTGATGTTGCCCGAGCCGGCCGCCGTACAGGTGCCGCCGCCGGCGCCCACACAGGTCCAGGTGCAGGTGAGAACGGCCGGGAAGGTGTCCGCCACCGTGGCGCCGGTCACCGGATCCGGACCTGCGTTGGACGCCGTGACGGTGTAGGTCACAGAGCCGCCGGGCACCGCCGTCGCCACGCCGTCGGTCTTGGTGATGGAGAGGTCGGCGACGGCGAAGCCCTGGACCTCGAAGAAACCGACGACCGGGTCGTGGTCGGAGAGGCGCCGCGGGGTGTTCGAGTCGTTGCGGTCCACGGCCGGGAAGTCGGCGTTGATCCGCGGGTGCTCGATGCGCCGCGCGGTGGTGGCCGCGGTGAGCGCGCCGTTGACCACGATGTGGTCGATGTTCTGGGTCTGGCCGTCGAAGATGTACGAGTAGCGCTCGGGAGCCGGCGGCGTGTCGAACAGGTTGTCGAGGTCCGGGGTGACGAGGTCGACGCCGTCACCCGGCACGGCCGTCTGGTTGTCGGGCGGCGGCGTGCCGGAGATGACGTTCATCGAATCGACGAGACCGTCGTTGAACTCGTAGGCGTTGAAGTCGCCGACCAGGATGATGCGTTCGCCGGGGGTGGCCGTCTGGCGCGCCTGCACCAGGTTGGCCAGGGATTCGGCCTGCTCCTGGCGCTTGCCGCGAACGCGATCGCCGTCGGTGGCCCAGCCGTTCGAGCCGGGCGCGGTGCTGTTGACGTCGTTCAAGGAGCGCAGATGGTTGACGATCACCGTCACCGGGAAGCTGGCGCCGTTGGCGTGATTCACCACCGCGTCGAGACGCAGGGACGGCCGGTCGTTGAGCAGGCTCGTCGTGGTGTCGGGGTTGACGAACAGCTCGCCGGCGTTCTCCTGGACCACCGCGTTGACGGTGATCCGCGGCGTGGAGCCGGCGACCGGGGCGGTCTTCACCAGGAAGCCGACGTCGATGCCGCCGATGTCGTTGCCCTCGGCGAGATGGGCCGAGTATTGCGGATCGGGCTGCGCGGCCGCCACCGCGTCGGCGCTGATGCGCGCCGCCAGGGCCTGCAGGGTGCTCAGGTTCTCGATCTCGACGACGCCGAGGATGTCCGGCGTCCGCAGGTGGTTGCGGATGCCGAGCGAGGCCTTGTTCAGCCGGTTGTCGAACGCCGTGGAGGTGAGCACCGGCTCGCCGACGCCCGGATCGTTCACCGTGTCGAAGAAGCGCTCCATGTTGTAGGCACCGACGGTGAATTCCCTCCCCGTGGGCACCGACGCCGCGGTGGCCGTGGGGCCGCCGGCGGCCACCGGCGGCGCGGAGGGCGGCGGATCCGGCAGGATCGTGTAGCGGCGGAACGTGTAGTCGAGCGGCCCGACGAGGCCGGTGACCACGGCGCTGCTGCCGGCGTCGAGGAGCGGCGCGCCGGCGAGGCCGTCGCCGTCCACCCGCAGCAGCTCGGGGTTGGAGTCGAAGCGCGGGATGGGCGGAATGGTGCCCGAAGGCGCCGGATCGGGCGCCTGGATGCCCGGCTCGCGGAACGGCCGGGGGACGCCGGTGACGACGCCGAAGAAGACCCCGGTCGAGCTCGAGGTGGCGTTGGGCTCGTCGGTGTTGCCGAGCGTCGGGCCGGAGACGGTGAGCGACGCCACCGCGACCCGCATCCCCTCGACCCGTTCGAGCTGGTCGAAGACCCCGGCCGGGTCAGGGAACGCCGGCGTCAGCGGCACCGCCGCCGGCAGCGCGAAACCGGTCGCGTCGAGCACCGTCGAGGCGAAGGTGAGCTCGGTGAGCGGCGGCTGCAGCGGATCGGCCGAGGGAATGAACTCCGAGACCGTGCCGGTGACGTAGACGAGGTTGCCGACCTGGGCCGCGGCCGGCGGGGCGCTCGAGGTGAAGACGAAGATGCCTTCCGAGGTGGCGGGGTCGGCGTCGTAGTCCGCCACCTCCTCCTGCACGAAGAAGCCGTTGAACTTGACCCCGGTGACGATGGCGTGGACCGTGTGAACGTTGCCGTCCTCCGGCGAGCTCGCGCCGGGGCCCTGGATGTCGTGGATCAGGGTGATGGCGGCGAAGTCGTCGTTCTGGATGGTGCCGAGGCCCTGCGGATCGCCGACCGCGGCGCCGGTCACGTTGGTGACGTTGACGAAGAAGGTCTCGTCGAGCTCGGGCGTCGTGTCGCTGTTGACGGTGACGTCGAAGGTGTACTCCGTGTCACCGGCGGGGATGTTCTGGCCGGTCAGCGTCTGCGGGACGTAGTCGTTGTCCTCGCTCACCGGATTGTCGTCCTGCGCCGTGCCGTCGGCGGTGGCGATGTCGAAGGTCACGCCGCCCGGCCCGGGCGCCGGCTGGTCGAGACTGACGGTGAAGGTGAAGGTGCGCGTCCCCGCCTGCCCCTCGGCGAGCGTCACGTCGTCGATCGCCAGGCCGAGGATCGCGGGCGGCGGGCAGGGCGCGGTCGCGGCGGCGTTGGCGGCGCCGGGCGTGATGCAGCGCTCCGAGAGATCGGCGTTGTTCACGCCGGTGTCGGTGCCGTCGGGGAAGCGCGAAATGCCGATGAAATCGTCGGTGCCGTCGTCCTCGAGGCCGCTGCCCGAGGTCTCCGTGTACGGCGCTCCGGTGTCGCCCTCGTAGGAGACGGTGTCGACCAGGACGCCGTTCCAGCGCAGCGCCACGGCGTCGGGCGGGCCGTTCTGGATCAGGTTGGTGTCCGGCGCCACGTCGAGGTTGCAGTTGGGGGTCGTGGTGTTGTTGGCGCAGACGACGAAGTAGGCGCCGGGGGCCAACATGACGTTCGGCAGGTCGATCGGCGAAGGCGCGTAGGGAGTAGCGCCGCCCAGGTTGCCGTTGATCAGCTCGACGACCACCGGATCGAGGTTGACGGGTGCGGGGCCGTTGTTGCGGATCTCGAGGAACTCGGCCGCGTCCGTGCCCGCCTGGTCGTAGTCGATCTCGTTGACCACCAGGAGAGGCGGCGGGTTGGTGTCGAAGCTCCAGACGAAGTCCGCCGCCATGTTGTCCGGCGGGTCGTTGGCGTCCTGATCGCTGACGAAGACGTCGTCGATCGTCACCGTGCAGATCTCGTTGGCCACGAAGTTGGCGGTGGGGTCGAGCGTGAAGGTCGTCGGCCCGCCGGACACCGTGGCGGCGTGCAGCCCGGAGACCGTGCAACTGATGGTGAACCAGCCCAGCGCGACGTTGACCGGCTCGCTGAAGGTGACGGTGACGTTCGCGGCGAGCCCGACGCCGGTGGCGCCGTTGGGGGGACTCGTGGTCAGGACGGAGGGCGCCGTGTCGATGACGCTGGGCGTCAGCGAGAAGTCGTCGACCGCGAGGCCGTCGTCCGCGCCGCTGGCGTTGAAGTCCAGCCAGCGGATCCAGAAAGTCGCGCCGTTGGCGATGCTGAGCGGCGAGATCGACGAGGAGATCGCGGTGCGGAAGCTGGCATTGTTGCCGTCTTTCGCACCGAGCGGCGCCACGGTGTTGGGGGTGATGAAGTCGAGCGCGTTGACGGCGGTCCAGGTGCCGGTCGTCAGGCTGGCGGCGTTGAGGCTGTACTCGAAATCGAGCTGGTCCGTGCGCGCGGCGGTGCCGAGGCGCCACTCCTCGCCGATGTAGGCGATGGTGAGGTTGCTGACCGTCACGCCGGTGTTGTTGGTGAAGCAGGCGCCGATCGTCGGGTTGAGGGTGCCGCTCTGCAGTCCCCCGAAGGCGCGCTCGCTGCTGGCCGCGCCGCCGAAGCTGTAGGTGTCGCCGGCGGTGCCCGAGCCCGTGCCCGCGGTGTAGGTGGTGTTGGCGTTCGCCAGGGCCTCGCTGAAAGCCCACCCCAGTGGCACGAGGGTCGACGTCCCCGTGTTCGCCAGGGTGTCGAAGTTCTGGGTATAGGGTGAGCCGAGGGTGGTCAGGCTCACGCATTGGCTGGCGGCCGGACGCACGGCCAGCAGGCAGAGCATCAGAGCGGCGGGGAGGACGAGGAACGGACGGAAGGCGAGGCGCATGCGGTGATTCCCTCCGGGTCAGGGGCTCCAGCCGGCTCGGGCGAGTGGCGGCGGTACGTCGGCGAAACGGAAACAAGAGGAAGTTTAACCGAAATAACGGCAAATCGGGTGACGGGATCGTGACGGAACCGTGGCCGAGTCCAAAATGGAGCGCGCGGCACCGGACTTGCATCGCCGATCAGTCGGGTGTGGCCGCCTGGAGGGCTAACTTCAAGCGCGAGAGGCACCTGTAGGGAGCACAGGGATCCGTCGCAGGACGTGAGCCATGGCCGTGATGAGCATACAGAAGTCGGTAGAGATCGAAGAGACAGCCGGATTCCACATCCTGGTGGTGGAAGACAACCGGGACGGCCGCGAATCTCTGCACGATCTGCTGGAGATCTGGGGACACCAGGTCTCGGTGGCCGAGACCGGTCCCGAAGCGATCGAGAAAACCCATTCCGCCCTACCCGATGTAGCCCTGGTCGATATCGGCCTGCCCGGGTTCAACGGCAACGAGGTCGCCCGCCGCATCCGTTCCCAGCCGGGAGGAGAAGCGGTGTACCTCATCGCGATGAGCGGCTACGGCCAGCCCGAGGACCGCCGGCGGGCTTTGCTGGCCGGCTTTGATTCCTACCTGGTCAAGCCGGTCGACCCCGCCGTCCTGTTCCGCTTCCTGAGCTTGTTGCGCTCCCGCGAAGAAGCGCGGCAGGACCGTGGGCCCCGCCTCGGCTAGACGTTGAAGGTCTGCAAGCGGGCGAGCGTCACCAGCACGAAAGGCATCAGGTTCGTGTTGATGAGGTCCTTGACGCTGGCGGTCCAGCCGTAGCCGTCCCGCAGATCGAAGATCTCCATCGTCACCGAGACCAGCAGGCCCGGGACCAGCGCCCAGTAGGACGTCAGGCGACGCCGGAAGACGATCAAGGCGACCAGCAGGCAGAGGAAGCCGATGTAGATGTGGATGGCGTCCTTGGTCAGCGGCACGGCGGCGAGAAGCCAGAGCTTCAGAAGTTGGTAGTTGGATTTCATAGCGGCGCCCCGGATCGGTATTCTATCTCGGTCCTACCTTTCCCCCGCCCGCCCCTCACCCCTGTCCCCTCTCCCATCGCCCTCCCGCCGACCGGGAGAGGGGAACGATGCAAGACGGGTGAAGCCCGTAGGGGCGCTCTGCGCACCGTCAAGGTCGATTATGGTGCGCCCAGCGTACCCTACACGGCTCTGTCCATCGTGTTGCGTTCCCCTCTCCCGGTGGAAGGGAGGGCGGTGGGAGAGGGGACAGGGGTGAGGGGCGGGGGGCCTCTACAGCCGCCGGTGGCGGGCCACCGGGATCGCCTCGCGCACCCGGGCCACCCGGTCGAGGTCGATCTCGGCCAGCGCCAGGCCGGGGCCGTCGGAGGCGGTGGCGACCGGGATTCCCCACGGATCGACGATCATCGCGTGACCCCAGGTATGGGTCAGGCCGCCGTCGTCGTGGCGGCCGTGCTGGGCGGGAGCGATGACGTAGCACTGGGTCTCGATGGCGCGGGCGCGCACCAGGGGCTCCCAGTGGTCCTTGCCGGTGGCGAGGGTGAAGGCCGAGGGAATCATCAGGATCTGCGCCCCCAGCTCGACCAGCCGGCGGTAGAGCTCCCCGAAACGCAGGTCGTAGCAGATGGTCAGACCGAAGCGGCCGAGCGGCGTCTCGACGACCGCCGTCCCTTCGCCCGGCTTGCAGGTCGCCGACTCGACGAAACGCACGCCGCCGGGCACGTCCACGTCGAACAGGTGGATCTTGCGGTAGGTGCCGAGGATCTCGCCCGCGGGCGAGAAGAAGACGCTGGTGTTGTAGCACCGGGCCTCCTCGTCGCTGCGCTCGTTGAACGAGCCGAGCAGCAGGTGGATGCCCAACCGGCGGGCGAGCTCCGCGAAGCGGGTGCAGGTCGTACCGTCGAGCGGTTCGGCACGCCGGACCTTCTCTTCGTGGGGTCCCAGATAGTTGGTGTTCTCCGGCGTGGCGACGAACCGGGCGCCGTAGCCGGCGGCGCGCTCGATCAGCGCCCGGGCGCTCTCCCAGTTGGCCTCCTCGTCGGAGGTCGAGGTGAGCTGGACGGCGGCGGCGAGAAACATGGGGCTTTCTTGTAGCACACTCCTGACCTCTCCGTGACCCCCTCGTCACCCGCGGATGCCATCCTGCCATAGGAAGGAAAGGATGATTTGCCTACGCTCGCTCTCCTCCTGCTCATCGCCGCGGCCGCCTCGCTGCTGACCACCCTGGCCGCCGGCGCCGCCGCGTTGAGCTTCATCGCCCGGTCGCGGCGCCGGCGCCATGAACCAGCCGGGGACCCAACCTGGGGAAAATTGCCTCCGATCTCCGTCCTCAAGCCGCTCAAGGGCTTCGACGAAGGCCTCTACGAGAACCTCGCCTCGCTGGCGCGGCAGGACTATCCCGAATTCGAGCTGATCCTCGGCGCCGAGGATCCGCGCGATCCGGCCCTTGCCGCGGCCGACCGCCTGCGGCAGGAATTCCCCGAAGTGCCGATCACCGTCGTCCGCGGCGCCCCGCCGCTGGGGTGGAACCCCAAGGTGAGGAATCTCGCGTCGCTGGCCGCGCACGCCCGCCACGAGCACCTGCTGATCTCGGACTCCAACGTCCGTCCCGAGCCCGGCTATCTCGGTGCCATGGCGGCGGAAATTGCGGCGCCCGCCGGGACGGCGGACGGGCGCGTGGGCCTCGTCTCCAGCGTGCTCGCCGGCGCCGGCGAGGAGAGTCTCGGCGCGCTGCTGGACAACCTGCACTTCAACTCGTTCGTCGCCGCCTCGGTCTGCGCCGCCCACCTCGCCGGGCACCCGTGCGTGGTCGGCAAGTCGATGCTCTTCCGCCGCGGCGACCTCGCGGCGCTGGGCGGCTGGACGGCGGTCAAGGACGTGCTCGCCGAGGATTACGTGCTGGGCCGGAAGTTCGCCGGCGCGGGTTTCCGGGTGGCGCTCTCGGGCCACGTGCTGCCCGCCCTGCACGAGCGCCGCACGGTCAGCCAGTTCGCCGAGCGCCACCTGCGCTGGTCGCAGATGCGTCGCCGGCTCTCCCCCGCCTACTTCGGCGAGCCGCTGCTCAACCCGGTGCCGTGGCTCCTCGCCGTCGCGTTGGTCCTCGGTGGGTTCTGGACGTGGGCGGTTGTCGCCGGAATCGGCGCCAAGCTGGCGCTGGACTCGCTGCTGGCCCGCGCGCTTCGCGGCCGGGCTCTGCCCTTGCGCTCCCTGCTGTGGGTGCCCGTCAAGGACCTGCTGATCGCCGGCATCTGGATGGTGGGGCTCTTCCGGCGGACGATCTGCTGGCGCGGCCACCGCCTCCAGGTCGGCCCCGGCAGCGTGCTGACCCCGGCCAAGGCCGCGGCGCCGGCGGGCGAGCTGCGGGAGGAGGCGGCATGACCTCACTGCGCGCCAGCTTCGAAGAAAACGTCTGGAAGCGGGTCCTCTCCATCGACGAGCAACTGCTCCTCTCCGTGCGGCGCTGGGAGTCGGAGGCCATGACGCGGCTGATGCGCTCGCTCACCCACCTGGGGGACACGGCGAGCTGGATCCTCGTGGGATTGGCCTTCGGTCTTTCCGGAGGCGAGGGACCACGCCGCTGCGTTCTGCTCGGCGCCGCCGCGGGCCTCTCCCTGGCCGTCTCTCAGCTCCTCAAGCGGCTCTGCTGCCGGCGCCGGCCGGACTGCGGGATCGTCGGCTTCGCCGCTCTGGCCGAGAATCCGGACGCCTTCTCCTTTCCTTCGGGGCATGCCGCGGTGGCCTTCGCGGTGGCCGCCGCCTTCGCCGGTCAACCCTTCGGCGTCCTCGTTCTCGTCCTGGCCGGCGGCATCGCCGTGTCCCGCGTCTATCTCGGCGCCCACTATCCGCTGGACGTGGCCGCCGGCATGCTGGTGGGCACCCTCTCCGGCATCGCCGCCAAGCTGCTCGTCGAGCAATTCCCGCTGCTGAAGAGCGTGGGGTACGTTACGCTGGCCTCGGTTGTCTGAATCTAGCGTATGCCCTTCGAAGCCCTCACTCCCCCGGCCCCTCTCTCCCAAAGGGAGAGAGGGGAGAAAAACCCGCAGCTGCACGCTTCTTTTCTCCCTCCTCTCCCTCTGGGAGAGGAGGGGTAGGGGAGGTGAGGGCCTCGGAGGGCACACCGCCCGATAAGTACCCAGAGAGGGGGCCGGGGAGTGAGGTCCCCGTCGTCGCGTCCGTCGAGATGGGCTACGGGCATCTGCGGGCCGCCCATGCTCTGGCCTCGGCGCTCGGCGCGGAGGTGCTGCACGTGGACCGGCCGCCGCTGGTCGCTGCCGAGGAGCTGCGCCTCTGGCGGACCTCCCGCCGCTTCTACGAGATCACCTCCCGGGCGTCGCAGCTTCCCATCGTCGGCGCCCCCCTGCGCTCGCTGCTCGAATCGCTCACCTCGATCCCCCATCTCCACCCGCAGCGCGACCTCTCCGCTCCCACGCTCCAGGTGCGTTCGCTCCATCGGCTGATCGAGAAGGGGCTGGGACGCGGCCTCGTCGACTATCTCGAGTCGACCGGTGCTCCCCTCCTCACCACCTTCTTCGCGCCGGCCCTCTGCGCCGACCATTACGGCCGCGAACAGGTCTACTGCGTGGTCACCGACGTGGACATCAACCGCACCTGGGTGGGTCTGCATCCACAACGATCCAAGGTCGTCTACCTGACCCCGAGCCGCCGGGCGATTCACCGCCTGCGCGCCTACGGCGTCGCGCGCGAGCGGATCGAGTACACGGGGTTTCCCCTGCCTCACGAGCTGATCGGCGGACCGGATCTAACCATCCTGCGCCGGAACCTCGCCGCCCGCCTCGTGCGCCTCGACCGCAAACATGTCTTCCGCGACGAGGTGCGAGGCGAGATCCATCACTTCCTGGGGGACCTGCCGCAAGAGCAGGAAGGCCGGCCGCCGCTCGTCACCTTCTCGGTGGGCGGCGCGGGCGCGCAGGCGAATCTGGCCCGTTCGCTCCTCCAAGGATTGCGGTCCTTGATCGAGGAGGATCGGTTGCGCCTCTGCCTGGCCGCCGGCGTGCGGACGGAGACCGCGGCGAAGTTTCATCAGTGGGTGAAGGAAGCGAGGCTCGACGATCGCCTCGGCTCCGGCGTGGACGTCTTCCTCGCCGCAAGCATCGACGAGTACTTCCCCCGCTTCAACGCCCTGCTGGCGGAGACGGACGTCCTCTGGACCAAGCCGAGCGAGATGACCTTCTTCTCCGCCCTCGGGCTGCCGCTCATCCTCTCCGCGCCGGTGGGCGTGCACGAGCGCTACAACCGCCGCTGGGCCATCGAGAACGGCCCGGGCCTCAGGCAGCGCGACCCCTTCTACGCCGAGTACTGGATGCGCGAATGGCTCAACGAGGGGACCCTGGCCGCCGCGGCGTGGTACGGATTTCTGCGGATGCCGAAGTTCGGGCTGTATCAGATCCTGGAAAGGGTGAGCGGACGATGAGGCTTATCCGGTAGTCGCCTTGCTCGCATACCCGATATAGAGGATGCTCTTGTCCCGGCTCTCCCGAAGCTCGAGCCGCCGTGCAGCCTCCAGGTAGCTGATCTCGCCCCGTTTGCGCGCGCGGAGCGTCCGGAGGGCGCTGAGGGGATTGGCGGCGGGCCTGAGGCCGGTCAGTCCGTGGTTTTTCAGGCCATTCACGGCCATCAGGGACACCAGCTCGTCGGGCTTGATGAACATGCGCCAGTCGTGGAGATTGGGCGGCATGAAGCACGTCCAAGCCCATTCCTGGAAGAGCTTGATCATCACGAGCTTGCTTTTGAAGGTGCGGTTGATCGTGTCGTAGAGGAAGATTCCGCCGGCCTCGAGCACGCGCGAGATCTCGGCGATGACCTGGCGCAGGTCCCGGACGTGCTCGAGGACGTCGCAGCAGTAGACGATGTCGAATGTGGCGTCGGGAAACGGAATGCGCTCGCCGGTCGCCTGACGATACTCGATCGCGAGGCCCGCTGCACGGGCATGGCTCCGCGCCGCCTCCAGGGACTTCTCGGAAGGGTCGATCCCGGTCACCCGACAACCCAGCCGCGCGAATTCCTCGGCGAGCAAGCCGCCGCCGCAGCCGACGTCGAGGGTCTCCTTGCCTTGAGGGTCGATCCGCAGCTTGTCCACCAGGACGCGCCGCATATAGCCGAACCGGGCGGGATTGAGCCCGCGCAGGATGTGCAGCAGGCCCGACTCGTCCCACCACGAGTCGGCCATGGCGTCGTAGAGCTGGTTGTCGACGGGCATCGCCTTCCTGGAAGTCCATCTCGCAGCCGCGGGAATCTACGCCACAATCCTCGCCGCGATCCCGCCTTCGGTGATCTCCGTCAGCTCCACCTCGGTGAAACGGTTCCGGAGAGCCGCGCCAGCTCTGCAGACCACGCGAAGATAGTTGTCCGTAAGGCCCTGGCCCATACCGTCCTTCGGTCTCTCCCAGAGCACCGTCTCGCGTCTTCCCAGGTGAGAACGCTGGAAGTCGCGCTCCGCCGTCGTGGCCGCCCGGATCATCGTCCCCATCCGCTGTTTTTTCTCTCCGGGGGAAACCTGATCCGGCAGCCGCTCGGCCTCCGTGCCGGGGCGGGGAGAGTAGGGGAAGACGTGCACCTTGGCGAAGCCGGCTGCCTCGACAGTGGCGAGGCTCTCGCCAAACTCGTCCTCGGTCTCGCCGGGAAAACCCACGATGACGTCCGTAGTGACGGCCACGCCCGGAATTGCGGTGCGCACCCGGTCGAGAAGAGCGAGGTAGCTTTCTGCGGTATAGGGCCGGCGCATGCGCCGCAACGTGGCGGTCGAGCCGCTCTGCAGCGACAGGTGGAGATGGCGGCAGAGGCGGCGGTCCGCCCAGAGATCGAGGAGGCGGCCGTCCAGGTCCCAGGGTGCGATCGAGGTCAGGCGCAGGCGGGGCACGTAAGAATCCTCGAGGAGCGCCCGCACAAGTCCTCCGAGGCGCACGTCGCGCCAGCGGTAGGCGGAGATCTGCACCCCCGTCAGCACGAGCTCCCGATAGCCCCGGCGGACGAGAGCCCGGACCTCCGCGACGATCTCCGGCAGCGGCCGGCTGCGCTGCGCCCCGCGGGTGGAGGGGATGATGCAGAAGGAGCAGCGCATGTTGCAGCCGTCCTCCACCTTGACCAGGGCGCGGGTATTGCCGGAGGGCACGGCTGCACATGGGATCGGCGGCTCCGGGTCCGCCTGAGGCGCGGCGTCGGGAAATGCCGCATGGACGAGGGCGAGAAGACGGTCCTTCTCGGCGTTGGGTACGACGAGATCCACGCCGGCAATCCGCTCCGCCGCCGATGCGTGACAGCCGGTCAGCACGGTCCGCGCCGGCAGGCCCCGCCGCCGCGCCCGGCCCGCCGCCTTGCGCGAGTCGTGGGCCGCGAGATGGGTCACCGTGCAGGAGTTGACGACGTGGAGGTCGGCCTCCGCGAGCTCGCCCACCACCTCGTGCCCGGCGGCGGTGAACTCCCGCGCCAGGCGCTCGATCTCCGCCTGGTTCAATTTACAGCCGAGGTTGGTGAAGTGGACGCGCATGGGGCTGTTCTCAACGGTCTTGGGAATCTTAGAGGATGTGCCCTTCGCCCGGCGCTTCCGCACCGGGCTACAGAGACTTCGCCCTGGAGGGCGAGTCGCTCCAGCGGAGCGACGTTTCAGTAGCCCGGTGCGGAAGCGCCGGGCGAAGGGGGTGAGGTCGCGAAGCGTAAATTACCCCTAAAACGAGGACCCCAGGAATCCGAGACGCGGGGTGATCGGTTAGGCTTTATCGAGGGTGACCATGAGCCCGCCGAAGATCTCTCTCCTCTCCGCCACCGCCGTCACGGCCCTTCTCCTCGTCCCGCGCCTCGTCCAGGCGACGGCGAGCGAGTGGTCCGTCCAGCCGCAATCGAGCGTGCGGCTGATCAGCCCCTGGCGGACGGCGCCGCGGAGCGG
Source organism: Thermoanaerobaculaceae bacterium (assembly GCA_963778565.1). Classification (GTDB taxonomy): domain Bacteria; phylum Acidobacteriota; class Thermoanaerobaculia; order Multivoradales; family UBA5704; genus DATARR01. Next base: position 847,632 of record CAVZUZ010000014.1, read on the forward strand.
CGAGCTGATCCTGGGCCTCCAGTTCCGCCTGGCTCCCGGCTGGCACGTCTACTGGAAGAACAGCGGCGACGCCGGCTACCCGCCGGCGGTGACCTTCCAGCCGGCCGAGGTCCTCGGCAAGCCGGAGCTGCTCTGGCCCACGCCCCACCGCTTCGATCTCCCCGGCGGCCTGGTGGCCTTCGGCTACGAGGACGAGGTGATCTACCCGGTGCGGGCGACGATCAAGCCGGATGCCCTCCCGCCTGCGAAAGGCCGGTCTCCGACTCAAGGCCGGTCCGCAGAAGAGACGCCGCAAGAAGACCCTTCCGCCGGCGAATCGCTCCCGATCACAGCCGACCTCGACTATGTGGTCTGCGAGGTCGCATGCATCCCTTACCGCGCCGCATTATCACTGGAGCAGTCACTGGAGCAGCCGCTGGAGCAGCCGCTCGGAGAGCAACCCGAGCCGGATCCCGACCTCGCGCCGCTCCTCCAGGCCTGGCTCGACCGCCTGCCGCGGACGGCGGCGGAAGTGCAGGGCATCCGGATCGGCGCCTCGTTGGATGCGAGCCGCCCGGGGCAGCCGGAGCTGGAGGTCCGTCTGCTGGGCGTCGAGGCGCAGCCTGGGCAGACCGACCTTTTCCTGGAGACCCACGAGTTGGTGGACGCCGGCCGGCCACGGATCAAGACCTTTTCCGAGGGCGTGATCTTCCGCGTGCCCCTGAAGCCGAAAGAAGTGGGCAAGCCGTTCCCCGAAAAGGTTCTCCTCGCCTGGACGGTGTCGAATCTCTCCCATGACGGCACGAGCTTTGGCCTGGAGGCGCGGCGGGAGGTCGACGTCCGGACCGGGGCGGCCGGAAAACCGGAGGCTCCGGGCGCGAATCCGGCCGCCGCTCCGCAGCGGCTCTTCCGGCTCCTGCTCCGGGCCTTCGCCGGTGGCCTGTTGCTGAATCTGGCACCTACCGTCCTGGCCCTTCTCGCCGGCGAGGCGCTGGCGCTGCGGCAAGCCGGGCCGGGAGCACGCGAAGGTGCGGCGGCGGCGGCGACCGGGATCGCCGGCGGCTGCTGGGCCGTCGCCGCGCTGGCCGTCTTCACCCGAAATGCGGGCCAAGCCGCGGGATCGTCGGGCGGATGGGGAACGCAGGCTCAGGAGCCTGCCGTGAGCGCCCTGCTCGCGGTTGCCGCCGCGTTGCTCGCCCTCAACCTGTGGGGGCTGGTGGAGGTCCCCCTCGCCCGAGCCGGCTCGTCCCGGTCGGGCACGGGACGTCACCTGCTCGCCGGGCTGTTCACCGTGCCGCTCGCCCTGGCCTGGCCCGTGCCGATGCTGCAGGAGCCGCTCGACTACGCCTTCGGCCGTGGACCGGCGACGGTCTGCGCCGTCTTCGCCGTGCTGGGGCTCGGCCTGGCGCTGCCCTACCTGCTGATCGCTCTGGCTCCCGCAGCGATCCGCCGGATGCCTGAAGCCGCCACCGGCCTGCCGCGGCTGCGCGAGGGGCTCGGCTTCCTCGCCGCAGCGGGCATCTTCTGGATTCTCCGCGCCCTCTCCCGCCAGGTGAGCCCGGAAGGTCTCGCCTGGATCGAGCTCTCTCTCCTAGGCATGGCCCTGCTGGCCTGGCTGCGCGTCCGGGAGGGCTCCGGCAAGACGCTGCGGTTACTGCTGACCCTGGGCCTCGCGGCTTGCGCCGCGGGGGCCCTGTGGCTCGCGGACCGCAACCGGCTGGTCCCGCGCCCCTCCGCCGCAGCCCGGCAGGCGGCGCCGGCCACGAAACCGATCCCCGGGCTCCCGCCGGTCGCGCGGGAGCCGATCTTCAATCAAACATCAGGAGGTTGAACATGCGCAGTATCACAGCAATCCGTACGGCTCTCCTCGGCCTCGTCGTCCTAGCACTCGCGTTGCCCGCCTTCGGCGCTAGCGCGGTCGGCGATACCGCTTCCGCCTTCAAGCTCAAGGGCGCGGACGGCAAGACCTACTCCCTGGCCGACTACAAGGGCAAGGTCGTGGTGCTCGAGTGGGTGAACCCGAACTGCCCGTTCTCGGTCCGCCACGCCCGCGAAAAGACGATGTCGGCATTGGCCCAGCAGCACGGCGAGGTCGTCTGGCTCGGGATCAACAGCACCAGCCCGACGAAGCCCGACTACCTCAAGCCGGCCGACCACCTCGCGTACAACGAGAAGTACGGCATCAAATACCCCGTGCTGTACGACGAGACGGGTACCGTCGGCCACGCCTATGAGGCCAAGACCACGCCGCACATGTTCATCATCGACAAGGACGGCAAGATCGCCTACAACGGCGCCATCGACGACGATCCGCCGGGCCGCAAGGCGCAGGAGGAGCGCGTGAACTACGTCGGCCACGGCTTGGACGCCGAGAAGGCCGGCAAGAATCCCGATCCGGCCTCGACCAAGCCGTACGGCTGCTCGGTCAAGTACTGAGTCCTCCCGTGAAAGGCCTGGCAGTACTAGCTGCAATACTGGCTGCCAGGCCTTTCGTGACATCTTGCGGCTTGACGCTCCGTTTCTCACTGCCCTACAATCTTCGCGTTAGCAAGACATTCTTGATGCTTTGAAGTCGCAGCCGTCCTGCGCGAACAGCCCGAAGTGTTCACCCTTTTTTTAGATTCGGAGGGAAGCCATGCCGAACGGCAAACAGCAAAGGAAGGACGCGTTGATGACCCAGGCCATCTTCGCCTTCGCGCAGGGGTGCGGCAGCGTCCACATCAGCGAAGAGGCTTGCGCCTGGTTCCACTCGCGGTACTATCCCTGGATTGACAAGCCGAAGGAGAACGAGAAGGTAAAGGGGACCCCCCAGGAAGTGTGGGATACGGAAGGGAAGGGATTCCTGGCACATTTCAAGGAGATCGGCAAGAAGGCGGCGAGCGGTGGCGGCCCCATCAGCAAGGACACGCTGTCGAAGGAGGCCCGGGCCATCGAGCAGACCGCGCCTTGTCCGTATTGCCCCGACCCGAACGATCCCTGAGACGGCGAAAGGGCGGTCGATGCCTTGAAGAGCAGCTTTTGGACGCGTCTTCTCCTGGCGTTGACCGCCCTCAAGATTCTGGGGGGCGTCGCGGGCTTCGTCTGGGAGCAGAGCCTTCCAGGAGAACTGCTGAATCAGACCGTCCTCTCGCCCGGTCTGCGCTGCTTCATCATGTTGGCGTTCGCGGCGGTGGGATCGTTCCTCCTTACCTCCGGGCGGAGCGACGAGCGCGCGGTCTCTCTCGGGGCCTTCTTCTTCATCCTGGCAACGCCATTCGCCAACCGGCCGCTGGCGGCTGCGGCGGAGACTGTGACAAGCCTCTGGGGTTGGCTCGCCCTCCTCCTTTACGTCTTCCCGGCGGATGCCTTCCTCGCTTATTTCTTTTGGTCGTTCACTCAGGATTTCCCGAACAGCGTCTCGTCGTTCAAGGTACAGCGGCTGCTCTCCTTTGGCCGCAGAGTGGCGCTTGGGGCGGGCTTCGCCGGTCTCGCCTGGCAAGTCGCCCGGCTGCTCGCCCGGGCTACTGGAGGCTTCGCGACAGCCGCTGACCTCGCTCCTACGAAGCCGAGCTACGAGTACTACGGTCCGCTGCTGCTGCTGGTGACTTTGGCTTTCGGTGTCCTGCTCTGGCGCACCCGGGGGGCGGCGGGCGAAGAAGGACGGCGCGCTCGGTTGTTTGTCGGCTCCCTGGTATTGGGTTTGGCGCCCTTGTTCCTGCAAATCGTCCTGGAGATGGCGATACCGCCCTATCAGGAGCTCATGGACGTGGGCAACCGCCGCAGATGGGTGTCGCAGATCCTGCTTTTCCCCTGTCTGCTCTCCGTCCTGCTCACCACGGCCTATTCGGTGCTGGTGGCCCACGTCCTCAATGTCAAGCTCATCGCCCGGCGAGCCCTGCAGTACGCCCTCGCCCGCTACTCGGCAGCCGGCCTGGCGGGCGTGCCTCTGGTGGCGCTCGCGGCCTATCTCTACCAGAACCGCGTGCACTCGCTGGAACGGATCTTCTCGGGTCCTCACTTGCTGCTGCTCGTCTCTTCGGCTGTGGTGGGTATGGCGGCCCTGCGCTACCGCAAGCCCCTTCTCGACTCGATCGACCGGCACTTTTTCCGCGAGCAGTACGACGCTCGTCTCACCTTGACGATGCTGGTGGAGCGCATCCGCGCCACCAACGGCGTCCCGGATCTCGCGCATCTGCTCTGTCACGAGACCGACCACGCGCTCCATCCGGAGAGCGTCTCGCTGATGGCCTTCGAGCCCCGGCTGGGGGTGCTCGCCGACCCCAAGATTCGTAGCCGGCGGCTGGATGCCTCCTCGGCCCTGGCCGGCTTGATCGCCAGCGCCAGCGATCCGCTGCCGGTCGATCTCGAGGATCCCCGCTCGCCGCTGGCGAATCTGCCGGAGAAGGAACGGTATTGGCTGGTGGACAGCGGCTTCCGGCTCCTTGTGCCGATCCTGGCGCGGGACGGCTCCCTGCTCGGCCTCATCGGGCTCGGCGAGAAAAAGAGCGGACTGCCCTTCCTCCGGGAGGACCGCCAGCTGCTGCGGGCCATCGCCAACAGCGCCGCCTGGGTGCTGGAGCTGGAGCTGGGACGCTCTCTGGGCTCATCGCAGAAGAGCTGGCAGGAGCCGGCGGATGGCGAGGCGCCCCTGCCCTTCCCCGATCCGGCGGCCGCGGCGGAGCTGGCCAAGGAGTGCCCCCACTGCAACCGGCTGTATCCCTCCTATACCGTCTTCTGCACCTCCTGCAGCCGCCGCCTCGAGCCGTCGCACGTTCCCTACGTGTTGCCAGGGAAGTTCCGCTTCGAGCGGCGGATCGGCACCGGCGGCATGGGAGTCGTCTACCGCGGCACCGATCTGTCGCTCGGGCGGCCGGTGGCGGTCAAGACCCTGCGGCGGGTCTCGCCGGAGGACGCCATGCGGCTGCGGCGCGAGGCGCGCACGGCGGCGGCCGTCTCCCACCAGCACCTGGCTCCTGTCTACGGCATGGAGACCTGGCAGGGCACGCCGATGCTGGTGATGGAGCTGCTCGAGGGCGGCACCCTCGCGCAACGTATCGAGAAGGGACGGCTCGGCGCCGCCGAAACGGTGGCGCTCGGCATCGCCATGGCCGAGGCCCTCGAGCATCTCCATGCTTCGGACATCCTCCACCGCGACATCAAGCCGAGCAACATCGGCTATACGAAGGACGGACTGCCCAAGCTGATGGACTTCGGCATCGCCCGCGTCACCTTGGATCCGCGCCGCGACCGGGATACGCCCTCGCCGGTCGATCCGGACCGCGACTCCGGCCTGCTGACTCCGACGTCGATCTGGAACCGTCCGCCCGCGTCGGCAACGGTTTCCAAGCAGCTCGTCGGCACCCTTGCCTATCTCTCGCCCGAGGCCCTGAACGGGCAGCCCGCCGACACTTCGTTCGACCTTTGGAGCCTGGCCATCGTTCTCTATGAGTGCTTGCTCGGCCGCAGGATCTTCAGCGGCGGCGACATGCAGCAGCTGATGAACCGCATCCGCCACGGCCGCGTGCCCGACTTCGCCCAGAGCTGCCCGGAGCACGAGGAGGTGCTGGGCGATCTCTTCCGTTCGGCCCTCCACAAGACCATCACCCGTCGTCCCGCAAGCGCACGCGAGCTCAAGGCGCGGCTCGCGGCGGTCCGCCCTCGCCTGGCCGCCTGAGCCGCGGGCCATCGCGGGCCGATTGTCGCTTGACGGAGTGGGAATTTCAGATTTACAATCGTCTCTACTGAATCAGTGATGGCCTGTCGTCTTTCCGTTGCGATCGATCCGGCGTGCCGCGTTTCCAGGTGTGGCGGCGGTCCAACGACAGGGCGTTTTCATGCCCAGGAGGAAACCCCATGGGGTATTCACAGGATGGCATCATGGCTCAGATCTGGATCGCGTTTGGCCAGGGAGCGGGTTCGATGAGAGTCTCCCAGGAAGCGGCGATGGAGCTCCACCGGTGGTACTTCGGCGCGATCACACCGGAGGTCGTCCAGCAGAAATGGGAGACGAACGCCGTGCAGGTGCTCGAGCGGATCCGCGCCATCGGCAGCCTTGCCGCCATGAAGGCGACCAGCGCCGGCGCCACGGCGATCACCCCCCAGCAGGTCTACGAGTCGGCTACGGCGGTGCAGGAGACCTCGATGACTCCGATGTGCCCGCCACCTCCCGATCCGACCTCCTGACCCGCCGCGCAGTCGCGTGCTGAAGCCCTCGCTCCCGACGCGGCTCATCCTGCCGCTGGCCGCTGCCAAGCTGGCGCTGGGGATGGCCGCGTTCTTCTTGACGTACGAGCACGCCGCCGGGCGGGACCCCACCTTCCCCTATATCTTTTATATCCTGTTTCCTGCTGCTTTCGCCGCCACTGCTTCCCTCCTCCTGATTGGCGGCCGCGGCGATCGGCGGGCCCTCGCGCTGGGCGGCTTCTTTCTGGTGACGGCCACGGCGTGGTGCAACGGGCCGCTGCGGCTGCTCTCGCAAAGGGTTCCGGGTTCCGGTCTCTTCGTCCTGGTCGACGGGTTGGAGATGGACGCCTTCATGCCGTACTTCTTATGGAGTTTCGTGCGCGACTTCCCGACCTCGGCGCCATCGCTGGCCGGCCGCCGCCGTATCCAATTCATGGTGCGTCTGAGCGCGGTGGTCGGCTTCCTGCTTTTCGGCCTCAACCTCCTGCGTCTCTTCATCCGGTCAGCCTCCGGGCTCTGGGAGGTGCTCGACGAGTTCGCTCCCCAGCGAGGGAGGGGACCCTTCTATGGCTCGGTGATGCTCCTCACCGCTGCAGCGCTTTGCCTGCTGCCGTGGAAGGTCCGCTCTGCCCCGAAAACCGAGCAGCCCCGGGCCCAACTGTTTCTGCGTATGCTGGCCTTGGCGTTCGGACCGATCATCACAGGAATTCTGCTCCACATCTTCGTGCTCCCCTACCGCGAGTTCATGGACGCAAACCCGAAGCTCCAACTCGCCGTGGTCACCGGTGCCATGCTGCCGACGCTCACGTTGCCGTTCACGGTGCCTTATACCGTCCTCGTCCACCACGTGCTCGATGTCCGCCTGGTTGCGCGTCGAGCGCTGCAGTACGCCCTGGCCCGTTACACGGTGCTGACGTTGATCGCGGTGCCGCTGACCGCGCTCGTCGGCTACCTCTACGTCCATCGCGGCGAATCCCTGAGCGACCTCTTTTCCGGCGTCCGCGTGCCACTCCTCTTGTCGGTGATCCTGATCGGGGCGGCGGGGCTGCGTTACCGCCGCCGGCTTCTCGATGCTCTCGACCGCCGGTTCTTCCGCGAACAGTATGACGCCCGCCAGATCCTCACATTGCTCGTCGAGCGCATCCGCTCCATCCGGGAATCCACCAGCCTCGCCAGTCTGGTATCCCGGGAGATCGATCTTGCCCTGCACCTCGAGGGCATCGCGATGCTGGTGCTCGATCCTAGCTCGGGGATGCTGGCCGAACCTCGGGCTGATCCCCGCTGTCGGGCGCGGAAGCTGGATGCCTCCTCGGCTCTGGCTCTCACCATCTCGAATGCCAGCGACCCTCTGGAGGTGGACTTCGAGGACTGCCGTTCCCCCTTGCTGAAGCTGCCGGAGAAGGAGCGACACTGGCTGGTGGACAGCGGCTTCCGGCTGATCGTGCCGATCCCGGCGCGAGACGGCTCGCTTCTGGGACTGGTGGGGCTCGGCGAGAAGAAGAGCGGCCTGCCGTTTCTCAGGGAGGATCGCCAGCTCCTGCACGCCATCGCCAGCAGCGCCGCCTGGGTGCTGGAGCTGGAGCAGGGGCGGGCGCTGCCGCCGCCGCAGCGCTCCTGGCGCGATCCGCTGGAACCCGTGGACGCGACGCCCTCAGACCGGCCGGCCCCGGAGTCCGAGTATGCCAAGGAGTGCTCCAAATGCGGCGCCCTGCACTCCTTCTGCAACGTCTTCTGCAAAGAGTGCAGCCGGCGCCTGGAGCCCGCGCGCGTGCCCTACGTGCTGCCTGGCAAGTTCCGCTTCGAGCAGCGGATCGGCGCCGGAGGCATGGGGATCGTCTACCGGGGCGCCGATCTGGCGCTCGGCCGTCACGTTGCGATCAAGACGCTGCGCCGGGTCTCGCCCGAGGACGCCATGCGGCTGCGGCGCGAGGCGCGGACGGCGGCGGCCGTCTCGCATCCTTACCTGGCCTCCGTCTACGGCATGGAGACCTGGCGGGGAACGCCGATGCTGGTGCTCGAGCTCCTCGAGGAAGGGACGCTGGCCCACCGCATCAGCCGCGGGCAGCTGGCGCCGCTCGAGACCGTGGAGCTCGGCATCGCCATGGCGGACGCGCTGGCGCACCTCCATGCCGCCGAGATCCTCCATCGCGACATCAAGCCGAGCAATATCGGCTACACCCGCGACGGCGTACCCAAGCTGATGGACTTCGGCATCGCCCGGGTCATCTTCGAGCTGCGTCAGGAGGAGGACTGGGAGGAATCGGAGAACGCCGGAGGCGAGGACGATTCCGATCTCATTCCCGCTGTCGCCGTCTGGAAGGACGGCAACGGATCGCGTCTCCCGCCCAGGCTCCGGTTCGTGGGCACCCTTTCCTATCTCTCCCCGGAGGCGCTGGAAGGGAAACCGGCGGACACCTCCTTCGATCTCTGGAGCCTGACGGTGGTGCTGTACGAATGCCTGTTGGGACGCAAGGTCTTCGGCGGCACCGATCAGCAGATCGTGGAACGGATCGGGTCGGGCCGGGTCCCGGATTTCTCGCAGGTCTGTCCGGAGCATGACGCGGTGCTGGGCGAGTTCTTTCGCCAGGCGCTCCACCGCTCGCTCTCCCATCGCCCGGCCAGCGCCGGCGAGCTGCGCCGCAGGCTGGAAGAGGTGCGCGAGCGGTTGTAGGCCGGCCCCGCCCGGCGCTTCCGCACCGGGCTACCGAGACGTCGCCCTGAGGGCGAAGGTCTGGAACCGGAGGCTCGTGTCGCTTCAGAGAAGCGTCGTTTCGATAGCCCGGTGCGGAAGCGCCGGGAGCTTAGAACGGTCCTCCCATCTCGAGGATCGTGGGCTTGAGCTTGGTGGCGACGCCGAGGCCGTCGCCCACGGGAAGAACGACGGCCTGGAGCTGCGGGTGCATCATCAGGTAACCGTTGAACGACCGGAGGGCCTCGGTGTCCCGGTCTTCTTCAGCGGACGGAGCGGCGACGCGTCCGCCCCACAGGAGGTTGTCGCAGATCACCAGGCCGCCGGTGCGGAGCCTGGGCAGAACCTGATCCAGATAGCGCCGGTACTCCGTCTTCACCGCGTCGAGGTAGACCAGATCGAATGGCCCCTGGAGGCGGTGGAGGATCTCCAGGGCCTCACCCTGGATCAGCTCGATCCGGTCGAGGACACCGGCCCTCTCCAGGTACCGCCGCGCCGTAGCGAGCCGCTCGGGATCGACGTCGATGGTGACCACCCGGGCCTCCGGCGCGCCGCGCGCCAGGCACAGCACGCCATAGCCGATGGCGGTGCCGATCTCCAGGATCAGGCGGGCCCCGGTGGCGCGAGCGAGGATGGAGAGCAACCGCCCGACCTCGGGATCCGAGACCGGGATGTCCTCGCGCGCCGCCTGCTCTTCCATCTCCCGCAGGATCGAGTCCGGCGGCGGCAGGAGACGTTCGAGGTAGCCCTCCTGCTCGGGCAGGAGGATCGTGGCCTTGCGCTTCATGCTGCCTACTGCGGCGCCGTCGGCGTCGCCGCTTCCTGCCCCTGGCGACGGGCCCGCCGGCCGCCGCCTCCCGGCAGCCAGGCGATGTTCTCCAGCGAGACCGAGCGCTTCCGCCCGGCGGCCACGGGCTCGATCACGAAGTTGGTGCTCAAGAGGACGCGGCAGAAGCCGCCCTGCGGCGGCGGCTCCATCGCCAGCTCGATCTCGTGGAGCCCGGGCCCGGTGACGTTCGCCTCCATGCCACCGCAGCTTCCTGCGGCCTTCAAGGACGGCGCACTGGCGCCCGGATCGAGGACCAGCTTGTAGTCCGGCAAGCTCGTCGGCGGGATGTGGATCACCATCCATACCGTGCCGGCGCCGCGCTGATGGAGCAGGCGGACGGCCGCTCGTTGGACCATCCAGCGCCGGGCCAGCACCTGGCGATCTCCTCCGGGCTCGATGGGGAGCCAGGTTGTAGCGAAGGCGAACCGCGGGTTTGGCCTCTGCGTCGGCACCTCGACCTCGCCCGCGGCGTACTCGTCCCGGCCGACCGGCTCGCCGAGACCGTCGAGCGCCCATCGTCTGCCGTCTTTCGCGTACAGGCCGAGGGTCAACCCGTATTTGCCGGCGCGGAGCGGCGGTGCCATGGCCGATTGGTAGATCTCGACGTCATAGGAGACCGGCGCGCCTTCCCGCCAGCGCTGCGGGAAGGCATGGTCGAAGGTCCGGCTCACCTTGCGCCGGTCGTCGAGCAGATGGATGAAGACCGTCGGCTGCTCGCCGTCCAGCGCCGCGGTCGGCGTCCAGGTGAGGTGCAGCTTTTGCGCCTGGGAGTGGGGGAGACGCAGTTGGCGCGGCTCCACCTCCACGCGGGCCACGGGGGTACCTTTGCCGCCGCAACCGGCGGCGAGCGAAGCGGCGGACAGCGCGATCGGCAGGAGGGCGGTTTTTATTTTCATGGATGACGGGACGCTAGCGATCGGACGCACGGCTGTCAAGGCGGAGCCCTCACCTCCCCGGCCCTCCTCTCCCGCCCCCTCCCCTCCCACCTCACCGGGAGAGGAGGGAGAACAGCCAAGAGTCTTGTCGTCCTCTCCCGTCCTTGTCCGTCCTTGTCCGTCCTTGTCCGTCCTTGTCCGTCCTTGTCCGTCCTTGTCCGTCCTTTTCCGTCCTTTTCGTCGGTGGGGGCTACAGCCTGTACGTGGCCGAACAGTCGGGACCCTCCCAGACCGTGACCTCGACGAGCGGCGCACCCGGCAGGCGCCCGGAGAGACCCGTGAAGAACCAGGCGGCGATCCGCTCCGTGGTCGGGCTCGTGCGGTCGAAGGGCGGAACGGTGTTGATGTCGCGGTGGTCGAGCCGCGCCGCGAGCTCGCGCAACGCCGCCTGCACCTCGACGAAGTCGTAAGCCATGCCCTCGGCGTCCAGATCCTGCGCCGCCAGCGCCGCCTCCACACGCCAGGAGTGACCATGGCCGGGCTCGGGAGCTCCCTTGTAGGAGGTCAGGTGGTGCGCCGCCTCGAAGCGGGCCCTTACCCGCAGCAGGTACGAAGGCACGGCGCTCACCTGCCTCCGAGGAGCTGCTGCACGTGCGCCACCACCATCTCCAGCGCCACCCGGTTCTCCCCGCCTTCGGGGATGATGATGTCCGCCCAGCGCTTGGAAGGCTCCACGAACTCGAGGTGCATGGGGCGGACCGTCCCCAGGTACTGGCGCAGCACGTCCTGCACCGTCCGGCCACGCTCCGCCATGTCCCGTCCCAACCGGCGGATCAGCCGCAGGTCGGGATCGGTGTCGACGTAGATCTTGAAGTCCAGCAGCTCGCGCAGGCCGGGCTCGACGAAGATCAGGATGCCTTCGAGGAGGATGACCGGCTGGGGCGCCACCCGCCGGGTGCGCGCCGTGCGGCGGTGGCGCACGAAATCGTAGATCGGCACTTCGACGGGATGACCCGCCTTGAGTGCGGCCAGATGGGAGGTGAGCAGCTCGTTGTCGAGAGCCGACGGGTGATCGAAGTTGTGGTGCAGCAGCTCGGCTTCGCTGCGCCAGTCGACGTCGCGGTAGTAGCTGTCCTGCTCGATGAAGGTGATCCGGTCCTCTCCGACCGCCTCCAGGATGGTTCGCGCCACCGTGGTCTTGCCCGAGCCGGTGCCTCCCGCGACACCCAGGATGCAGGGCTTGAGCTTCAAAGCCGAGACGAGGGGATCCAGCAGCGGCGCGGTCTCGATCATGGGGGCTCCGTTCGGACGGGAACAGCGGGTCGGATTCTATCCGCGGATCTATCCGCCGGGGTCATCTCTGGCAGCGGCAACAGTAAAAGGTGCTCCGGCCGGCCTGGACCATCCGCCGCACCGGCCGACCACACTCCAGGCAGGGCTCGCCTTCACGGTCATAGACCGCCAGCGAAACCTGGAAATAACCGCTTCGCCCCTCGCCGTCGGCGAAATCATTGAGGGTCGTCCCCCCCTCGGCGATGGCCTGCCGCAGCACCGCCACCACCGATTCGGCCGTCCGGTCCCAGCGCTGCAAGGAGATCCGCGACACCGGCCGCACCGGGTGAACGCCGGCCCGATACAGCGACTCGGAAGCGTAGATGTTTCCCACGCCCACCACCACCCGCGCATCCATGAGGAAAGCCTTGACCGGTCCGCGCCTGCCGGCCGCCGCGCGGGCCAGGAATTCGCCGGAGAAACCCGCCTCCAGCGGCTCCTCTCCCAGATGAGCGAAGTGGGGATCGCCCGCCAGATCCGCTGTCCGCAGGGCGAAGACCAGGCCGAAGCGCCGCGGATCCCGCAGGCGCAGCCGCCGCCCGGACGCCAGGTAAAAGGCTACGTGCTCATGGGGCTCGCGCGGCGTATCGGCCGGCACCAGCGTCAGCCGCCCGCTCATCCCGAGGTGGATCACCACCGTCCGCTCCCCTTCCAGATCGATGAGCAGGTACTTCGACCGCCGGCGCAAAGACCTGATCTCCCGCCCCTGGACGGCGCGCCGCAGCCGCGCCGTCTCGACCGGCTCCCGCAACTCCGGGTTCCGCACCTCCACCCTCTCGATGCGGTCGCCCAGCAGGTGGGGCTCCAGGCTTCGACGCAGGACCTCGACCTCGGGCAGCTCCGGCATGACGGAGGATTGTATTTTGGATTTCCGATTTTGGATTCCGGAGTGAGGAGACGCTTGACAAGTTGGAAGGGGTGGCGTAAAAAGAGCGTAACATGTTCCAGCAAGCGACACTCCCCCTGCTTTTCGTCCTCTCGCCCGCTCTGCAGCCCAATCCCGGCGCAGCGCTGGAGCGCAGGTTGCGCAGGGCGGCCCTGCGCCACGGGCCGGTCATCCTCGGCACGGCGGCCGTGCCCTACGAGCCGATGACGAGAAGGCTGGAGGAGAACCCTCTGCGGCGGGTCCTCCTGCGCGAAGAGGGGCTCGAGATCGCGATCACGACCGGCAACCCGCGCATCGTGCGCGAGCTCGACCTGCTGGTGGAGCTGGACCGGCGGCACTCGGTGGCCGTGCGGATGATCGTTTCTGCCTCGGCCGTGGAGGATCCGGAGCCCGGGATACGGGCGGTACGCAGCCTGGCGGCGGAGGGGATCGCGGCCAGCGTCCTCCTGTCGGCGCCTGCGCCTCCGGGCGAGGAGACCCTCCGGTTCCTTCTGGAGGAAACGCTGGCGGCGGGAGCGTTCGACGTCGAGATCGACGCCCATTCCCTCCGCCGCCGCGAGCGAGACCGCCTGCTGGCGACCTTCCGGCGCCTGCGGCTGGAGTATGGCTTCCCGCGCGGCGGCTCCGGGAGAGGATGATCGGACCCGTCGGCTCGCGGCACCCTCACCTCCGGCCGGCCTGGCTCAAATGGGCGACCAGGCGGGCAAGGGCCACGTCGGGGTCGCTGCTTTCCCCCTTGAGCTGAAGCTCGGTATCCAGCAGCTCGGCAGGAAGCCGCGCCAGCAGAGGCTCGGGCAGGCGGCAAGCCGCGAGATAGGCGCGGTGGAGCCGGAAGGGGTGAAGACCGGCCAGCGGGTTCTTGCCTCCCGTGGGGATTTCGGCCTGGAGCGCCGGTGCGTGGTTGCTCTTGAAGCGGCCGTAGTTGGTCTCGCCGGGGGGTATTCGCGCCACGCGCATCATGCCTCTGACGGCGACGAGCTGGCGGCAGAACGAGGAAAGCAGGGAGAAAAAGGTGAGCCGCGCGGCGAGCGGATCGTCGGCCGCGTTGAGCAGGCGATGGAGCCGGTCCAAGGCCTCGCCGCCGCGGCCGGCCGCGATCGCATCGAGGAGCTGCCAGACATCTTCCTCCCCCCGGTCTTCGACCGCCCGTTCGACGAGCTGCCGGTCGATCCGGCGGTCGGCCCCCCCTTGGGCCCCTTGGGATAAATTGGCGAGCTTGCGGTATTCCCCGGCGAAACGGGCCGTGGAATCGGCGTCCACGCCTCCGCTTGCCCGCCCGCGGCCGGCGCTCTCCTGCCGCAGGGTGCGCCGCGCCAGCTCGGCGAGGGCATCGGCCGCAATGCCGACCCCGGTCTGCCGGCCGAGCTCCTCGGCGAGGAGGTCGAGACCCTGCCAGCTTCCCCGTTCGGACTCGACGCGGCCCACGGCCAGCACGGCGCGGCGTTCCTGGAGCAGCCGTACGAGGGGGTGGTCCGCGGCCACGGCGCTCTCGGCGAGCACCAGGGCGTGCCCTGGCGGCAGACCGACCCGGACGACCTCCGCCAACTCCGGGAGATCGCTGTCCGCCGTGCCTTGGAGCCCTTCCCGGCGGGCGGCCTCGAGCAGGGCTGCGAGGGCGGCGCGGAGATCCTCGACCTGGCGTTTACCGCGGCCGCGGCCGCCGCCCCGGCGCGCCCCTCCTCCTTCGAGCGCCCAGGAAGGCAGATCTGCCAGCAGGCGCTCGGGTGTGCCGGCGTAGGGGTCCAGGTCGAAGAGGTGGAGCGCCTGGAGCAGGCGCGAGGCTCCCTGCCGCTCGCGGGAGGAAAGCGGGGTTCCCACGGCGGTGAGCGGCACGACCTCGGCCGCGTCGTCGATCAGCTCGCCGGCGGCGCCGCGATCGGCGAGGACGGCGGAGCCGACCACCAGCAACACCTTGCCGGTCGAGAAGAGCGAATAGGTGCGCAGGTCCTGGAGGAGCGGCGACAGGGAGACGGGGCGGCGGTGGGTCTCGATCGCGTCGGGCGCCACGCCGGCGGCCCGCGCCTGGATCTCGGCGGCGCGTTGGGCGGCCGGCTCGGCCAGCACCAGATCGCCATGGATCAGGCATACCTGGGAAGGCGGCCCGCTCCCCGACAGCCGGGAAAGGAAGGTCGCGACGGAATCAGCCATCGGCGGGCGAAAGGAAAGGGAGCCGGGCCGGAGCCGAATCCCTCTCCTTTAGGACATCTCGACTTCGAGGAGCCCCTTCTCGGCGAGCTCCTGGCAATCGATGCAGAAACGCGCCCACGGCACGGCCTCGAGCCGCAGGATGTTGATCGGCTGCCCGCAGTTCGCGCACTTCCCGTAGGTTCCCTCCTCCATGCGACGCAGTGCGTTCTCGATCTGGAGCAGCGTCGCCCTCTCGGTGTCCGACAGCGAGAACATCAGCTCACGGTTGTACGCGTTGTTGGCGCGATCCACGATGTCCTCGGTCCCGTCGTCCGCGGACTCCTGCCCCGCCCGGAGGTCCTGCTTGTACATGTTGAGGATCTCGGCCCTCTGGTTCTGCAGCCGTTCACCAAGGGCTTGAAACCGGTCCTGGGGCACCTCGGCGGCCACCTTGGCCTTCTCTGTTCTGGCCACGCTGCTTCTCCTTTCGACAGGCGCTCTCAAAAAGGTCGCCCATGATACCAGCCTGCTGATCCGCCCTACAAAGGCTCGCGATGATAACTCATTCCGGCTTCGATCGAGAGCGCCCGGAAAAGCTGCTCGTACAGCACGACACGTGCCAGCTCATGGGAGAGGGTCAGGCGACCCAGGGAGAGGACGGCGCGGGCGCCGTCCAGCACGGTGCGGTCGAGGCCGAGATCGGAGCCGATCAGGAACGCCACGGAATGGGGCCACTCCTTGCGCAGCCGGGCGAGCCGGTCCGCGAGCTGCTCGGAGGTGAGCATCTCGCCCCGGCTGTCGAGGGCGAAGCTCCAAGCGGACGGCGGCAGCGCCGCCAGCAGCGCCTGACCCTCCGCCCTCAGCCGTTGCGGGTCGTCCGCACCGGCCCGTGCGCGCACCGGCACATCGCGCACCGGCGCCAGGCGCGCGATGCGCCGGCGATAGGAGTCGCAGATCTCTTCCCAGTCGGAGCGTCGGTGGCGTCCAGCCCAAAGGACGACGAGCTCGCGGCCCACCTCAGCCGACCGCGGTCTCGTCGAGGTCCCGGTGAGAGCCGTCCAGCATGAAGCGCTCCCACTCCTCGAAGTAGGCAAGCGAGTGCAGGTCGCGCATCCGATCGAGGAAGACGACGCCGTTCAGGTGGTCGAACTCGTGCTGGACGATGCGGGCCTCGAAGCCGGAGACGAGGTAGTCCAGCGGCCGGCCTTCGCGGTCCAACCCCTGCACCCGCACGGCGGGGTGGCGCGGCACGAGCCCACGCAGGTCGGGGATCGACAGGCACCCCTCCCAGTCATAGACCAGCTCACCCGCCTGCGGCCGGATCATCGGATTGATGACCACATGGAGCGGGATCTCCGGCGGGCCGGCCGCCTGGTAGATGAAAAGCTGCCACTCCACCCCCACCTGCGGCGCCGCCAGGCCTACGCCGTTCGCCCCGTGCATCGTCTCGACCATGTCGTCGATGAGGGCCTGGACCTCGCCGTCCGCAATGCGGTCCGGGGCGAGCGGCCGCGCCGGGGTGCGCAGCGAGGGATGGCCGAGCCGGACGATGGGGCGAGGAGGCATAGGAGGCACCGTGGCAACGGCGAATTATAGCGTCAGGGCGGCCGGCAGCCGCAAATGGTAGGCTCTGGGACGATGTGTCGAGGGGAGTAAGGGAATAGGGCCATGGCAAGCCGAGTGAAAAAGACGGGTGAAAAAACCGTGATCGAACACAACCGCTCGTTGAGGGGCATTCTAGAGAAGTATGCCAAGCGGCACCTGACCACCGAAGAGTTCCGAGAGGCTCGAGAAAAGGCCTGGGCTGAAGCAGTGACGGAGGACTGGAAGAGACAGGACGGCGAATTTTAGTTCCAGTCTCCCTCCTCTCCCGGAAGGTGGGAGTGCGGTGGGAGAGGAGGGCCGGGGAGGTGAGGGGCCCGGCGGCGCGGACAAGGCGGGAACGATCGAGGACAGCGGGAGCGGCGCCTGGAACGACTCCGCTACAATACCCCTTCTTTTGCCGCACCCCCTCCCGGGGAGCGCGGCGCGCGAGGTTTCCGGATGAGCGACCGCCGTTTCCCCGAGGTCCCGGGTGGATATCCCTTCCCGCGGCTCGAGCAGGAGGTGCTCGAGCGCTGGCGGAGCCGGGGCATCTTCGAGAAGACCCTGGAGAAGCCCTCTCCCCAGGGAGAGTTCGTGTTCTTCGAAGGACCGCCGACCGCCAACAACGTGCCGCACGTCGGCCATGTGGTCACCCGCGTGGTCAAGGACCTCTTCCCCCGCTTCCGCACCATGCGCGGCTACCACGTGGCCCGCAAGGCGGGATGGGACACCCACGGCCTCGCCGTCGAGATCGAGGTCGAGAAGCGCCTCGGCTTCTCCGGCAAGCAGCAGATCGAGGCCTACGGCATCGCCGAGTTCAACCGCGCCTGCCTGGAGAGCGTCCATACCTACGAGCGGCAATGGCGGGCGATGACCGAGCGCATCGGCTACTGGCTCGACCTCGACCACGCCTACTTGACCTATACCAACGAGTACATCGAGTCGGTCTGGTGGGCGCTCTCCGAGCTCGCGGCGCGCGGCCTGCTCAACGAGGGCTACAAGATCCAGCCCTACTGCGCCCGCTGCGGCACCACCCTCTCCAGCCACGAGGTGGCCCAGAACTACAAGGACGCGGACGATCCCTCCATCTGGACCCTGTTCCACGCCCGGCCGGGGCAGTCCGTGCGGACGGCCGACGGTGAATCCTGGGAGGTGGGTCCCCACCTCTATCTCGTCGCCTGGACGACGACGCCGTGGACGACGCTCGCCAACGTCGGCCTCGCCGTCCATCCCGACCTCGTCTACAAGGTCGTCGAGCACCCGGGAAAGCCCGGCGATCTCATCCTGCTGGGAGAGGATCTCGGCACCACCGTGCCCGTCGTCATCGAGGAGGACGGCAAGCGGCGGCAGCTCGACCTGCGGGAGGCGCCGGCCCTCGCCCGCTTCCACGGCCGGGATCTCGAGAACCTGCTCTACGACCGGCTCTTCACCTTCTTCGAGCCCGACGTGCCCGGCCGGGTCGTGCTCGGCGACTACGTCACGGCCACCGACGGCACCGGCCTCGTGCACACGGCGCCGCCGTTCGGCGAGGACGACTACCAGACGGGCCGTCGATACGAGTTGCCGATGATCCTGTCGGTCGACGGCGAAGGGAAGATCGTCCCCGGCGCCGGTGACTTCGCCGGCCTGTGGTTCAAGGACGCGGACGCCAAGATCATCCAGGACCTGAAGAGCCGCGGCTTGATGCTCCACGTCGACCGCTACCGCCACAGCTATCCCTTCTGCTGGCGCTGCGACCGGCCGCTCCTCTATTACGCCACCACGAGCTGGTTCATCCGCACCACGGAAAAGAGGGACGAGCTGGTGGCGAAGAACCGCGAGATCGACTGGCACCCGCAGCACATCGGCGAGGGGCGCTTCGGCAACTGGCTCGAGAACGTCGTGGACTGGGCCCTTTCGCGCCGCCGCTACTGGGGAACGCCGCTGCCGATCTGGCGCTGCTCCGAGAGCGGATGCGCGCACCAGCAGGTGATCGGCTCCTACGAAGAGCTGTTCGCCGCCGCGGGTCGCGAGAAGCCGGCGAACCTCTACGATCCCGAGCAATTCAATCCGCACCGGCCGTTCATCGACGAGCTCGCCTGGACCTGCCCCAAGTGCGGCCAGGGGACCATGCGGCGCGTCGAGGAGGTGATCGACGCCTGGTTCGACTCGGGCGCCATGCCCTTCGCCCAGCACCACTACCCGTTCGAGAACCGGGAGCTGATCGACCGGCGCCTCCAGTTTCCGGCGGACTACATTTCCGAGGCGATCGACCAGACCCGCGGCTGGTTCTACACCCTGCACGTCCTGGGGGTGCTGCTCTTCGACTCGAAGGCCTACAAGACCTGCATCGTGCTGGGCCACATCAACGACGAGCAGGGGCGCAAGATGTCGAAGCGCCTGGGCAACGTGGTCGATCCCATGGGCGTCATCGAGGAGACCGGCGCGGACGCCCTGCGCTGGTACTTCTGCGTCAACAACCCGGAACAGACGTCCCGTTTCTCGGCGCGGCTGGTGCGCGAAGCCGCGCAAGGTCTCCTGCTGCCGCTTTGGAACGCCCTGTCGTTCTTCACCATCTACGCCAATCTCGACGGTTGGCGCCCGGGGCGCGAATCCCGCGTTCCGCCCTTCGCCGAACGGCCGGCGCTGGACCGCTGGGTCCTCCTTCGTCTGGGTCGGCTGACGGCCGAGACCACGGCGCGGCTGGAAAGCTACGACCTGACTGCGGCGGCGCGGGGGATCGAGGAGCTCCTCGACGACCTGACGAACTGGTACATCCGCCGCAGCCGCAACCGCTTCTGGGCGCCGAACGGCACCGAGGGAGACGCCGCGGACAAGGCGAGCGCCTATGCCGCTCTTTACGAGGTGCTCACCACGCTCGCTCGGCTGATCGCGCCGTTCGCCCCGTTCGTGGCCGAAGTGCTGCACGAGCATCTGGTGCGCAGCCAACGCGATCCGGACGGCGAAGCTCCCGCGAGCGTCCACCTGGAGGACTGGCCCGAACCGGCGGCGGGCCGCATCGACGAAGCTCTGGAACGGGGCATGGCCGCCGTGCAGCGGATCGTGCGGCTGGGGCACGCCGCTCGCAACCTGCATGGTCTCAAGACCCGGCAGCCGCTTCCGGCGGTCACCCTGGTCACGGCCGACGAGTCGCTGCGCGCCCTGACCGCGCCGTACGAGGATCTGCTGAGGGACGAGCTCAACGTCAAGGAGATCCGCTGGGCCGCGGATCGGACGGTCTATGTCCATCACGAGATCAAACCCATCTTCCCCAAGACCGGTCCGCGCTTCGGTAAGAGGATGCCGGAGGTGAAGAAGGTTTTGGATGCGGCCGACGGTGACGCGCTGGCGGCCGAGCTGGAGCGCACGGGCAAGATCACCGTCCAGCTCTCGGATGGCCCTGCCGAGCTTGACGCCGGCGAGGTCGAGGTGCGGCTCGTCGAGCGCGCCGGCACGGCCACTCAAGGGGATCGCGATCTGCTGGTGGCCTTGGAGACCGCGCTCACCCCGGAGCTGGAAGCGGAGGGGCTCGCCCGCGAGTTCGTCCACTGGGTCCAACAAGCGCGGAAGAAAGAGGACCTCGACTACGCGGACCGCATCCGGGTCGCCTACGAGGCCGATCCGGCGATGAAAGCCGCGGTGGAGGCCCATCTCGACTGGATCAAAGGCGAGACCCTCGCCGTCGAGGTCTCCGGAGCCAGCCGGTCCGCGGGCGAGCCCGCCATCCGCATCGAAAGGGTCTGAGGTAAAGGAACGAATGGAGCAGTCCTCAGCGCCCTTGCCATCGCGACCTCACCCCAACCCCTCTCCTAAAGGAGAGGGGCTTTCAGGACGCAGTTCTCCCCTCTCCTTTAGGAGAGGGGCCGGGGGTGAGGTCGAGCGGGCGAGACGGTTGATTCACTGAGAGAAAGGATCGGGAGAGAGCATGGGCGGAATCTTCAAGGCGTACGACATCCGGGGCATCGTTCCCTCGCAGCTCAACGAGGAGATCGCGCGCAAGATCGGCCTTTCCTTCCAGCACGTGCTGGACGCGGAGGACCGTGCCCACGGCAATGCCGTCGTGGTGAGCCGCGACATGCGCGGGCACAGCCCGGGGCTCGAAAGAGCGCTGATCGACGGGCTGACCGCGGGCGGTCTCGACGTGATCGAGATCGGCCTCGCCGCCACCCCGATGAACTACTTCGCCATCGGCCATCTCCGGACGGCTGGCGGCGTACAGGTGACCGCGAGCCACAACCCGGCGCAGTACAACGGCTTCAAGTTCAGCCGCCACGGCGCCCGCCCCGTCTCAGGCGACCACGGCATCGCGCTCATGGAGGAGAAGGTGAAATCCGGCGATCTGCCGCAGGCGGCGCGGCCGGGGACGATCTCGCAGGCGAACGTCTCCGCGGAATACCAGCGCCACGTCCTCTCCTTCCTGCAGGACGGCAGGCGTCTCAGGGTCGCAGTGGACGCGGCCAACGGCATGGGGACGATCGATCGGCCGATCCTGGAAGCGATGAACATCGAGCTGATCCCCCTGTACTTCGAGCTGGACGGCACGTTCCCCAACCACGAGGCCAACCCACTCAAAGAGGAGAACCTCCACGACTTGATGCGGGCGGTGCGCGAGCACGGGGCGGATCTCGGCGTCTCCTTCGACGGCGACGCGGATCGGGCGGCCTTCATCGACGAGACGGGCGTGCCGATCGGCAGCGATCTGATGACCGGACTGATCGCCGGCGAGCTGCTGCAGCGCGAGCCGGGCAAGGCCGTGGTCTACGATCTGCGCTCGTCTCGCGCCGTCGCCGAGTACATCCAGGAGAACGGCGGCCTGCCGGTGCGCGAACGAGTGGGCCATTCCTTCATCAAGGCCACCTTGCGCAAGCTTGAAGGCATCTTCGGCGGCGAGCTGGCCGGGCACTACTACTTCCGCGACCACTCCTATGCCGACTGTCCCATCCTCTCCGTGGTGGAGGTGCTGAACCTGATGCGGTCGAGCGGCAAGCCGCTTTCGGCGCTCGTCGCGCCCCTGAGGCGCTATGCCAAGAGCCCGGAGATCAACTTCGAGGTGGAGGACAAACAGGGGAAGATGGACGAGCTGGCCCGGCGCTACGCCGACGCCCGGATCGATTACCTCGACGGCATCACCCTCAGCTATCCCGACTGGTGGGCCAACGTACGCCCCTCCAATACGGAGCCCTTCCTGCGGCTGGTCCTGGAGGCCGGGACGCCGGAAGAGCTGGAAAGGCGCGAAGAGGAGCTGATCGGAATCTTGGGCGAGCCGGCAGAGTAGGGCGTCACTCCCCCGAGAACCGCTGTTCATCCCAGCTGAGATGGGGTCCGTCGAACAGGAGCGGCAACCGGACACTACCGGACAACCGGATCTGGCCGTTCTCTACGAATCCTTCGAAAGTCGTAACTCTCATCGCACACCGCTCCTCCGAGTTCCTCGACCTGAATTCTAGCCCCGATTGCCCAGTATAGGTAAAACAAACTCGCCCCGCCCGTAAAATCCGGACGGGGCGCTCGTACCTTCAAGCGTACTCGCAGACTCAGTCGCGGTTCATCCCCGACGCCCGCAGCAAGTAATACAGCAGCGTCATCAACGTCGAGACCACGGCGGCCACGTAGGTCATCGCCGCCGCGTTGAGGACTTTGTCCATCCCCTCCCGCTCCTGCGGCAGCACGATACCGTTCTCCACCGCCAGCCGCTTGGCGCGGTTCGAGGCGTCGAACTCCACCGGCAGCGTCACGACCTGAAACAGCAGCACGGCCGAGAACAGCGCGGCGCCGACGTAGATCAGGTTGGCCGACTGGAACAGCAGCCCGCCCAGCATCACGAGGTAACCCGCCGAGGAGCCGATGTTGGCCGTCGGCACCAGGGTGGAACGAAGCCACATCGGCTTGTAGCCCTGCGCGTGCTGGAGAGCATGCCCCGCCTCGTGGCAGGCGACGCCCACGGCCGCCACCGAGGCTCGACGAGTAGGTCGCCTCCGACAGGGCCAGCGTCTTGTTGACCGGGTTGTAGTGGTCGGACAGGAAACCGTGGGCCGGCACGATCTGGACGTCGGAGACGCCGGCGCCGCGCAGCATCTCGGCAGCCGCCTGAGCACCGGTCAGCCCCCGCAGCGTCCGCACCCGCGAGTACTTCTTGAACGCCGAATGGGTCCGCCAGCTCGCCCAGAGCGACAGCGCCAGGGCCGGGAGAATGAAGAGAAAGTAGGTCGGATCGAAGTGCATGAACATGGGTTTATCCCTTTCCGTCCACTAGAACGGGTGAAGTCTCCTTCGTATTTCAACCCGCTGCCGGGTTGATACAGTCCTCCCGAAGGAAGGAGGACCGATGGAGACGAACCGCAAGAAGATTGGCATCGTCACCGGCGGCAGCCGCGGCATCGGCAGGGGGATCGTGGAAGCCCTGCTCCGCGAGGGCTGGCGCGTCCGCTTCTGCAGCCGCAACCCGCGGTCCGTCGAGAAGGCGCAGCAAGAGCTCGCCGACGCTTTCGGAGACGCGGTCGCCGGCAGGCCGGTAGACGTGCGGAGCCAGGAGGAAGTGGACGGCTTCGTCGAGGAAACCCTGCGCGACGAGGGCAGGATCGACTGCCTGGTCAACAACGCCGGCGTGGGCATCTTCAGTCCGGTGGACCAGCTGGCCGGTGAGCAATGGCGAGAGGTGATCGACACGAACCTCTCCGGCTGCTTCTACTTCCTCCGCGCGGTGGCGCCGGCGATGAAGCGGCAGGGGGACGGGTGGATCTTCAACATCGCCTCGCTGGCGGGCAAGAACCCCATGGCGGGCGGCGCGGCCTACAACGCCAGCAAGTTCGGCCTGGTGGGTCTCTCCGAAGCCGCAATGCTCGACCTGCGCCAGTATGGCGTAAGGGTGGCGGCGATCCTGCCCGGCAGCGTCGACAGCAGCTTCTCGCATCCCGATGGCCGTCAGGACCGGAGCTGGCGGCTGAAGCCGGCGGACATCGCGTCGATGGTCCTCCATCTCCTCACCTACCCGCCGCACGCCCTGCCGAGCCTGGTGGAGATGCGGCCGGCGAAGCCGCCGAAGTAGGCCCTCACCTCCCCGGCCCTCCTCTCCCGCCCCCTCCCTTCCCACCTCACCGGGAGAGGAGGGAGAAACGGCAAAGTCGAGCTGTTTAGGGTAGGGGCGGGTCTGGACGGTGGGTGGGGGCTCGACCCGCCCTGTTTTGGAGCGCCCTATCCGAGCAGATACGGCGCCGCCGAACGGAGGATCTCGGGGCCGGTGGGAGCGGGAGCTGCGGGATCGTCCTCGAGAGTGACCTTCGTCTCCCGCGTCCCCGCCGGCATGGTCTTCGAGCTCAGCTCGACGGGCGCTCCGGGCCGGGAGGTGAAGGAGCCGGCGCTCACGGGTCCTTCCGCGGCGACGAACCAGAGCTTGTAGGTCTTCCCCGGTCCGGCGGGCTGGAGCCCTTCGAGCGAGAGGTACCAGTGCTGGTGATCGGCGGCGACGAAGAGCACGCCGCGCGCGCCGGGCTGGAGGGGTGGCGAGCCGACCGGCCGCATCGGGCTGACCTCGACGGCAGGCGAGGTGACGAGGGCGAACTTCTCCCGCAGGTCGAGCGCGGCAGCCTGGATCCTTTGCGCCTCGGCTTCCGCGTTCGCGGCTCGGGTGCGCTCGGCGGCGAGCTCGCGCTGGAGCTCCGCGATCGTCTGCCGCTGCTGTCCCACCTGGAAGAAGAGCCAGGCGGAGAGCCCGACCAGCAGGAACGAGAGGGTGGCGGCGAGGGCCAGCGACCAGCGTCGCGGTGCCGGCCGGCGCGCGGCGGGCACCGGTTTCGCGGCGGCAGCCGGACGCGGCGGCCGCACCTCCTGAGAGGAGCGGGGAGAAACCACGGCTGGCGCGGCGCCGGCCGCGGGCTGGGTCTCGTCGCCGTGGATCGAGGCGAGCAGCCGCTGGCGGACCTCCGGCGAAGGCGCCACGGGCTCGAGCTCGAAGGGCACCAGACCCAGCACCTCGGTGTAGAGACGCGTCAGCGTCTCGGCCGTCTCGTCCCGGCCCGGCGCGCCGCGGGGCGTGTCGATTCCCCGCTCCAGCGACTCGACGGCCGCCAGGATGGTCAGGTCTTCGGAAGAGGCTTCCCCGTTGCTCACAGTAGCTGCCGGATCTCGTCGCGCAGGGCGCCGCGTAATTTTTTCATCGCCAGCAGCGTCCGCGTCTTGACCGTGCCCAGGGGCAGATCGGTCTTGGCCGCGATCTCGCTCTGGCTCAACCCCTCATAGAACGCCATCTCGAGGACCTGCCGCTGCTCGGGCGGCAGCTTGTCCATCTCGTTGCGCACCCGCTCGCGCCTCTCACGGACAAATACGGCCTCCACCCCCTCGGAAGATGCATGCGTATCGGACCCCTCCTGCTGCTGGGCCGTCTCGTGCGTGCGCTCCACCACCTTGCGCGTCCGCAGCCGGTCGATGGCGCGGCTGCGGGCGACGAGGACGAGCCACGTCGAGACCGACGAGCGGCCGGCGTCGTAACGGCTCGCGTGGTTCCAGACGTAGAGGAAGACCTCCTGCAGCAGCTCTTCGCCGTCGGCCACGCTCCCCAGGATGCGCCTGGCCAGGGCGAGCAGGGTGGGCGCATAGCGACCGTACAGCACGGCCAGCGCCTCGGGCCGCCGGTCCGCGACCAGGCGCAACAACGCCGCGTCGTTCATCGATTCCAGGGGGTTGAGCGATGAGGAGGGATTCATGCCCAGGCCGGCCGGTGGACCTTGACTGGAGGCGGCCTAGGATAGCATGAAGGCCCGGACGCTTGTGCCCGCGCGACCTCACCCCCTGGCCCCCTCTCCTGAAGGAGAGGGGGAACAAAGAATCAAGCCCCTCTCCTTCAGGAGAGGGGTTGGGGTGAGGTCGAGCCGGTGATCCGGGCCGGACAGGAGAGGGAAGACGCATGGACGACACCGCCAGCCGCACCGCCGGGCCCCGCCAGCCGGCCATCCGGGTGGTCCTGATGCCCAAGGACACCAATGCCCTGGGCACCATCTTCGGCGGCATCATCCTGTCCTACATCGACCAGGCGGGAGCCGTGGAGGCCCATCACCACGTCCCCCTTCCCGGCCGGCTGGTGACGGTCGCCATGCGCGAGGTCGTCTTCCATTCCCCCGTCTTCGTGGGCGACCTGGTGAGCTTCTTCACCGAGACCCTGCGGATCGGCCGCACGTCGGTGACGGTGAAGGTGATGGTCGAGGCCGAACGCTCGACCGGCGCGGGCCACGTGAAAGTCACCGAGGCCGAGGTGGTCTACGTCCACGTGGACCGCAACAACCAGCCGGTGCCGATCGCGGTGGCGGCCGTGGCAACCTCCAAGCCTTGACCAAGGACGAAAGGGACAGCAAGGACGACAAGGACGCGAAGTGAATGGCGCTCTCCTCGTCCTTGAAGGTCCTTGCTGTCCTTTTTGTCTTTGGTTTTCCGGCGGCAAATTAGCACCTTTGCCCTTCCGCCCGGGCCGCTTCGCTATGATCCCGACATGATTTCCGGATTGATCCCCAAAGGCGCGCTGGCGCTCCTCATTGCTCTCGCGTTCCACGCTCCGCTCCGCGCCGACACCGCGACTCTCATCCTGACCGGCGGCAAGGTCTGGACGGGCGACGCGGCGCGGCCGTGGGCGGAGGCGGTGGCGATCAAAGACGACCGCATCCTCGCCGTGGGAAGCGCCGCCGAGGTGGCGCGCCGGCGCGGGCCGGACACGCGGTGGATCGAGCTTCCGGGACATTTCGTGGCGCCGGGATTCATCGACAGCCATACGCACTTCGACCGCGCCGGCGCCCTGCTCCTCGGCGTCAATCTGCTGGACGTGTCCGACGAAGCCGGCCTCGCCCGGCGCGTACAGGAGGCGCGGGACCGCCTGCCCGCGGGCGCGTGGCTCGTCGGCGGCGGCGACTGGGGCGCCTATGCGCCGGACTCGCCCTTCCGGCCGCACCGGTCGATGATCGATCGGATCACGCGCGACAACCCCACCCTGCTGTCGAAATGGGACCGCTCGCTCTATCTGGCGAACCGCGCGGCCCTCGTCGCCGCCGGCGCCGCCTGCCAGTGGCCGGGCGTCGAATGCGAGCGGGGAGAGCCCACGGGCCGGCTCACCGCCGAAGCGGCGGAGCGCATCCGCGCCGTGATCCCGCCGAAACCCATGGAGCAGCGGCTGGCCGAAGCGCGCGCGGCGCTGGCGCAGCTCCGCGGCTTCGGCGTCACCACCATCCACGACATCACCTCGGCCGAGCAGCTCGCGGTCTACCAGGAGCTGCGGCACCGCGGCGAGCTGACGGTCCGCGTCTACGCCCGCCCCGCCCTCGACCGCTGGGAGCATCTCGCCGCCCTCGGCATTCGCCACGGCTTCGGCGACGACTGGATCAAGATCGGCGGCCTCAAGGGCTACGTCGACGGCATCATGGGGAATTCCTCGGCCCGCTTCTACGAGCCCTACCTGACCACCGGCGAGCGCGGCTCCTGGCGGCCCATGATGGAACCGCCGGGAAACCTGGAGAAGCTGCTGCGCGGCGCCGACGCCGACGGCCAGTGGCCGCAAATCCACGCCATCGGCGACGAGGCGATCGACACCCTGCTCGACCTCTACGAGAAGGTGATGGCCGCCAACGGGCCCCGCGATCCCCGCGATCCCCGCGATCACCGCGAACGCCGCTTCCGGGTCATCCACGCCCAAGTGCTGCGCGGTCCGGAGGTGGCCCGTCGCATGGCCCGGCTCGGCCTCATCGCCGAGGTCCAGCCCTACCACGCCGTCGACGACATCCGCTGGATGGAGCCGCGGATCGGCGCCCGCGCCCGCTGGGCCTACGCCTTCAAGACCCTGCAGGACGCCGGCGTCCGCCTCTGCTTCGGCAGCGACTGGCCGGGTACCAACGCCTCCTGGTATCCGGCCGATCCCGTCCTCGGCCTCTACGCCGCCGTGACCCGCCAGACCGTGGACGGCACGCCTGCCGGCGGCTGGTTCCCGCAGGAGCGGATCGACCTCGAGACCGCGCTGCGCGCCTATACCGTCAACAACGCCTGGGCGGCCGGCGAGGAGGAGCTGAAAGGAAGGCTGGCGCCGGGCCTCCTCGCCGACCTCGTGGTGCTTAACCGGGATCCCTTCGCCGTGCCGTCGGAAGGACTCAAGGAGCTCAAGGCGGTGCTGACCGTGGTGGGAGGAAGGATCGTGTTCGAAGGTCCTACCGGTCCGTGAGCCTCCGGGAAGAGATTATTTCAGGTCGGTCTTTTTCACGTGCACGAGCCGATGGCCCAGCATGTCGACTGCGGCCTGGCATTGCTCCAGCGGGATGTAGCCCAGGAGCGGCTCGTACAGGCCGTCGCTCGGATTCATGTCCAGGAACAGAACCTCGCCGTAGACCGAGTCGAACCCCTCGACGCGGATCTCGACCGGGCCGCACACGGTTGCCTTGACGATCTCCTGAGTTGCCGTCTCGCAGTCGATCTCGCGGATGGTGTGAAGCTCGCCGAGCCGCGGTTGCCAGGCTTTCGGCAACGCCAGGTACGCCGAGCCGGTGTCGACCAAGGCATCGCACTCGAGAACCTTTTCCGACTCGAGGAGATTCGTGATTCTTACGTTGGCAACGATTCTGCCCATTCTCTTACGGCTCCCTGCTCCAAGCCCCGGTTTCAGTGTACCAAACAAGCCTGGCGAATCCGCCGGACCCCGCGTGAGCGCGCCGGCGGTGACCGCGGGATGAGGACCCTTCTCACCGTCGCCGTTTCTTCTTCTTCCGGCGCTTCTCCGCGCGTCTGGGTCCCTGCGGTTTGGGCGGCAGCCTGGTCTGGGACCGCAGCCAGTCCAGCGCGCCGGGGGTCGTCTTCCAGGTCTGGCAGGAGACGATGAAATAGAGCGTGGCCTCTTCCTCGCTCTCCAGCGCATAGGCGCCGGAAGGCGGCAGAGGGCTCCGCGTGCCGAGCAGCAGGCCCGGCACGAACGCGTTCGCCTGCAGCGCCCGTTTCAGACAGCGGCGGGCCTCGAAGGAATCGCCTTCGCGGCGGAACGCCAACAGGGCGCGCGGGTAGGCCATCTTCGCCGTGGAATCCTCCCGGTACTGCTCGAGCAGCTCCGCCGCCGCCACGTCCCGGTCCGCGGCGGTGAGCACGTTCACCAACGAGTCCCGCACGCCCTGGTTGTCGTTGGGATTGAGGCGCAGCATGTCCTGAAAGTGCGCCGCCGCCTCGCCGAAGCGCCCCAGCTCCACCAGCGATTCGGCGAGCCCCTGGGCGCGCCCGCATGTAGGGACGCGTCTCGAGGATGCCCCAGAAACGGCCGGCCTCGTCGCTGAACGTCTCGGGTCCCACGGCCCGCTCTCCGGCGGCCACGCCGCGCTCATACAGCTCGCGCGCCGTCTCCGGATCGACCGCCCGGCCGGCGAGCAGGTTGTAGGCGTCGGCGCAGTCGGGCCAGGTCTCCAGGGCCCGGCGCGCCAGCAGGACCGCCCGCCGGCCCGGCATGTCCCAGGCGAGGTCCATCAGCTCCTCCGCCTGCTCCTCCGGCGTCTCAGGCTCGGCCCTGGGGCTTCCTTCCTCCACGAAACGGGCGAGGGCCGCGTTCGCCTCCTCCAAGGACCCAAACTCCCTCGCTTGCAGAAGCTTTCCGATGTCCCGCAGCGACCGTTCGTCGGCGCGCCAGGAAAGGGCCGGCTCCACAGGCCATATCTCCACCGGCTCCAGAAGCGCCGGCAGGCTCAGGGCGAAGTCCATGGGGCCCTCGCTCGTGGCGACCCGCTTGCGCCAACGGCCGCTGTCGATCTCGGCCTCCGCCGTCGCCGCCAGCGCCGACAAGAGACCTTCCAGGAAGGCGAGCTGCCGGCGGTCCGGACGTTCGATTTCGCCGGGGCCGAGCCTGCAGACGACCGGACAGCGGTTCCCTTCCACCCACGGCAGGCCGTACCGCTCCCACAGATCGAGGTCGGAAGGAGGAGCTTCCCAGACGGAAGCGAGCTCGAGGTTCCACAGCCTCTTGCCGGCGGCGTCCAACTCGTCGAATTCGCCGTCCATCAGCAGCTCGAATTCCTCAATCTCTGAAAAGAACATCGCTCCCGACTTGCCACACCTCGGACCGTCGATTCGAAGGGACCGGAAACATCGGCCGGCCAGGTTCCGCCATCCTGCCTCCTTTCACGGGACGCCCGCCCGCGGCAGGACCGGTATGTTACGGAAAAACGGAACCGCATGGGCGAACGCCTGGGGGCGCCAAGGTCGAGGGCGCCCGGGGTCTTCTTCCAGAGCTCGATCGCGTGGAAGGCATAGGTGGCGGCTTCGTCGTCCCGGCCGGGAGAAAAGAGGGCGGGCTCCTGGAGAGGCAGAGGCTTTTTGCCCGAGAAGATACGTGGGGACGAAGCGGTTCGATTTCAACGCCTGCCGCAGCCGGCGCAGCGCCTCCGCCGAGTCCCCCTCCAGACGGAACGTCAGGAGCGCTCGCGTATAGGACCACTCGGCGAGGTCATCCTCCTTGTAGCGATCCAGCAGCTCGCTCAGACGATCGTGCCGCTCCAGATCGAGCAGCAGGTTCGCCAGCCGGTAGCGGATTCCCTGGTTGTCATTGGGATTGAGGCGCAGCATGTCTTCGAAATGCCCCACCGCTTCCTCGCCGCGTCCCAGCGTCCAGAGAGACTCGGCGAGCCACTCGCGGGCGACCATGTACGGCCGCGTCTCGAAGAGCCCCCAGAAATGCCCGGCGGCGGCGTGGAAGACATCGGAGCCCAGCGCCCGTTCGCCCGCGGCGACTCCCTGAGCGAAGAAGCCGTAAGCGTCTTCGGGAGTCCCGGCACATCTCCCGAGGAGCACATAGGCGTCGGCGCAATCCGGCCAGATCTCCAGGGCTTTGCGGGCGAGGTGGATCCGCCGCCGGCCCGGCGCCTTCCAGGCCACGTCGACCAGCTCGGCCGCCGTCTCCTCGGCGGTCGAGGGGCTCTTATCCGAGGCTCTCGAACCGCGAGAGGATCTCCCGAGCTTCATCCGGCTCGGAAAGGAGAGGCAGGCTCAGGCGAATCCGCAGCGGGCCCTGGAAGGTCCGGACCTCCTTTTCCCACCGGCCGGCGTCCATCTCGGCCGCCGAGGTCGAG
This sequence comes from Thermoanaerobaculaceae bacterium, assembly GCA_963778565.1. Taxonomy (GTDB): domain Bacteria; phylum Acidobacteriota; class Thermoanaerobaculia; order Multivoradales; family UBA5704; genus DATARR01. The sequence goes on from CAVZUZ010000014.1 coordinate 878,137, forward strand.
GCGAGCGCCGTCATCAGACCTTCGAGGAACGCCAGCGTTCGGGCGTCCGGTCTTTCCAGCTTGCCTTTTCTCCCGAGGCTCGCCATCGGCAGCCGGCCGCCTTCCTGGCGGGGAAGGCCGCGGCTCTCCCAGAGATTCAGATCGCCGGGCGGCACCTCCCAGGGCGGATTGAAGCTCAGGGTCCAGAAGCCTTCCTCGTCATTGGAGGCATGGAGCCGGCGCTCCTGCAGCGCCCGCCACTGTTCGAGGCTGCGCAGGAAGAACAACCCATACTCCTGCTCCGCGGCGCCCATGACGGACATGTACCGCAGGCCCTCCTCCACCTCGGGGGCCTCGACGTGGAGGATGTCGTCGCTCGACAGGGCACCCCACGGCGCGGCGGCGAAAAAACGCGCCCCCGCGTCGGCGAAAGCAACGACCTGCTCCACCGTGACGCCGGCCCCGGCGAGGACGCCCGGCGGCAGGTCCGCCAGGATGTCCTGTTCGAGCAGCGCGAAGAAGGACTGGAAGCTCCGGCAGCCGGTCGCGAGCTTGAACGGCCACGCCCTCGCCGCTCAGCAGCGCCTCGAGACCGGCGGCGAGCTCGGGATCGGAGACCTCGATGCGTCCCGGACGGGCGCGCCATTTCCGCGCCCCGCGGCGTACCGCCTGCAGGGCAAGCTGGGCGGGATCATTGTTCCCCGTGTGTGGATCATGGCCTTCCACGAGGCCGGTCTCCAGGTTCAGGCAGAACGCCGTCCAGGGCCGAAACGGCGGTCCATCCGGCGATTCGACCCAGACCGGCAAGCGGAGGGCGCCGGCCTGCCAGACCTGGAAGGGCCGGGGAATCAGACCGTGGAAGACCTTGCCGTGGGTTTTCGCCATCTGTCCCCTCTTGCGGAGAGCCCGTGTTCTTTGGGGGTGCCATGATATCGGAAAAGCGGATTCGCGCGGAGCGGCGTCAGGTAAGGGATCCGCGCCATCCGGAGGCGCTCGACGGGCGCGCGATTAGCTCCACTTGTATGATTCCCCAGCATTGTAGAGGCCCCGGGAGCTCTGTCGACGAGAGGCGGAGTCGATGGCGGCTTGGCGTTGGCGATGCCGGAGTTGAATTGCCGCGGTGACGGCGATCACCACGCCTCGAACCCGCTCCGGTCTCTTGAAAACACGCTCCCATCCGCTCGAAGTCGCTCCAAGGCCCTCGGAGACGCTCCAATCCGCTCGAAGAGGCTAGGGTCGGTTTGAAGACACTCCGATCTGCTCGAAGACGCTACGGCGGATTTTTAGGGCGTTTTTTCCCGTCGCAGAGTGTTTTTTCTGTTTTCAGGCCGTTTTTTTGAAAAAAACACTCTAAAAAATGGCCGATAGGGTGTTTTTTCGGTTCAAACACTCTACGAGCCGAAAAAACACTCTAAAAACGGAATCAACACTCTCCAAAGGGATTGAAGCGGCTAAAAACGGAATAAACACTCTCCAAAGGCCGATTGGGACTTACACGAAGCGTTGCAGAAGAATTCCGCGGCCTCGAGGGGAGAACCGCCGAGCTGCTGGACGCCGGGCAAGTCGTTGACCGCCGGCAGCGGACTGAAACGGAATCCCCCAACCGTCACTTACCATGGGAGCCGTCAGGCTCCGCTGCCTTCTCCATCTTCATGAGGCGGAGCCAAGAAGGAGGGACCGGATGAGACGAGCCCATGTAGAGCTACTGGGACTGCTGACCGCCCTCCTGTTCACACCGGCCCTCTACGCTCAGAGGGTCTCGCTGGAAGAGCTGGCCGACTCTGGAGGAACCGCGCGCAAAGCCCTCGGCGAGATTTCAGCCCCGGCGTTTCACGAGACCCTCGACCTGCTGATCCGGGAGCAAGGGATCACTCCGCGGTCCGACGCCGTCGTGTCGGCCACCGAGCTGGCAGGAGAGGTCCTGATCACCGAGCTCGACGATTCGCTCGACGATCCGCGCGACAGCGCAAAACGCCTCTTCCTCTTCTTCCTGCCGGCGAGAAACGAAGCCTTCTTCCTCCAGATCCGCCTCGGAGCTGACGCCGCTCCCGAGATGCGCCTTTGGGCCGAAGGGCCGTCCGAGATCGTTATCGCTGGAGACGACGTCCGGCTGCTTCCGGCCCCGAGCGGTGCGACATTTCGACTATCTGGACGGATGGGCCGCGACAAGCTCTCGGTCTCGGACACGATCGACTGCATCGCGCGAGCGTTGGGCATCCATCTCAACCGCAGCAGCCTCACGAGCCTCTTGTCCTCGGCCGTCTGCAGCGCGACGAGCACCATTACCCTGGTCCTCACTGCCTGCAACTGCCTGAGCATCTTCGGCATTGGCGCGAACACGATCTTCGCCACCATCGGCTGTGTCAATGGCGTCACGAAGCTGATCTCGTGCGGCATCGCGAGCTGCGCCTCGGCCTCGTGCGACCTGACGGCTATCTCCTTCGACTCGCCGGTTTCCAGCTCCTGGACCCAAAGCTGCGCCTCCACCCACCGCAGCGGCAGGTATGCGAAGTTCTACACCTTCTCCCTGAGCTCCACGACGACGGTCGTCATCGACCTTTCGAGCTCTGTAGACCCGTACCTTTACCTCCTGCAGGGTTCCGGAACCGGTGGTGCGGTCCTCGAGAGCGACAACAACAGCGGCCCCGGAAGCGACTCGCGAATCATCAGGACCCTGGCGCCCGGAAGCTACACGATCGAAGCCACGACTTCCTCCAGAGGCCGAACCGGCTCGTTCCGTCTGTCACTGGTGGGGCAGTAGCCGCGAGGGCTTCACCGGAGCTCAGGCAGCGGTCGAGAGCCTCTCTACCAACTCCACCGCCTGAGCCTCGAGATGAGCCACCGCAAAGGGTGAATCCGGGAGCGTCTCAACCGTCGAGACGTCAAGCCACCGGCTGACAGGAGGCGCTGTGATGAGGCGCAGGACGAGCTCACGCTCGCGGCCGGGGAGCTGGGCCAGGCCGGTGATTGGAAAGCTCCGGGGACCGGAGGCCGTCGGGCGCGCCAGCAGGGAGAAGTCCAGGAACGTCAGCGACACGGCCCGCTCCTCCAGCCGGTCGATGCTGACCGTGATGTTCTCCGTGCAGCTCAATCGTCCATGCCCGCCGCTTGTCGCCGAAATAGACCTCCAGCACGTCACTGTCACGATCGTAGTCGAGCTCTTCTGCACTCTCCTCGGCTGCCGGTCTATCGTGCGCCATAGATGAACACCGACCAGATGGTCAGAACGTAGTTATTCGGCATCGACCGGCCCGTGGCGTCAACCGCCTCGCCGAAGCGGACCACGACAACGAGGTGACTGTACACCATGGGCACCAAGAACCAATGCGACACGCGAGATCTTTGACGCTTGAGTCTCTCCCCTGCTGGAAGCACCACGACCCGAAGAGGCGGCGGGAGCTGATCGCCGTCCTGGTCGAGCAGATTGAGGAAGAAGCTGCAGTGGCGCGGAGGAGAGAGGGCACTGCCAGGGCGGCTTGGCCATGGAGGCGGGCCTCCCCAAGCTCCTTCTCGAGCGCGATCGACTGGCAGTCCTCGTTCTCTTCCAGGGTCGCGCGCAACGAGAGGACCTCCGGCGCCCGCTGAGGGTCCGAGACGTGCGTCAGCAGGCTGTCGAACGAGGCGAGGGATTGTGTCAGCACCTGCCACTTGCGGCTGTCGCGGATCCGCACCAGCGAACCGCGGCGGTCTACCAGGAGGGAAGCCGGCCGGAAATGCGGACCCGCCCAGATGCACTCGCGCTTGATTTCAGGGTTCTAAGGGAACGCCGAGCTGCTGGGCGCCGGCAGGCCGAGATCGATCGCGTAGCCGACCTCATCGCCGGCAAAGCCAGCCGTAGGTTGACCCGCTCCTTGCGCGGACCGCCCTGCACGGGCACCTTGCCGGAGCGCATGCGCCGCGAGATCAACTCGGGTCCCGCCCACAGCGTCGAAGCGAGTCCGCCCTCCCGCGCCAGCGAAGACACGACGCCTCCTGTGCCGTCTCGGCCAGCAGCTGCAAGGTGCGGTACAGATTCGACTTGCCGCTGCCGTTGGGTCCCGTGATGAGATTGAGCCGGCCGAGAGGCATGATCAGTTGTTGCCGTAGCGAGCGGTAGTTGGCGATGCCAGGGTGCGGAGCATGGGGGACGCTGAGACGACCTGCGGTGGGTCCAAGTCGAGCGGAGCTCGGCGGCGGTAAAAGCCGCTCTAGCGGATCCTAACTACCTTCCACGTGTCGCCCTTCAAAAGAAAGGTCCTTCCACGTGTCGCCCTTCAAAAGAAAGGTCGCATAAGCCGTCTCTAAGCTACTCGGCGATCCGACAGCCTCGCCTATTCGAGTGGGCACCCACTTCCAGGAGAAATTACATTCTGCTGTACCGTTAGTCCTTTGGGGTTCAGCGACCTGAACCAACTCCCTCAGCGCTGTAGGGACAAGCCACGCCTCCTCCCCATCCGGTCCGCCTGCATGCTGCCAATCAGCCGCAGCTTGTTCTCCCTGTGGAGTTAAGACAAACTGAGCGCCAATGTTGAGTCCGGCAAAACGCCTGCTCGGTCTTACTTCGACCAAGCCCAACGAGACAAATCTCGCTGTATCCGGATGTGTAGAAATAAGACTTTCTTCAGGAAGAATTAGGCTCTTGTACAGTGTCAGTCGTGTTGTTGCGGACTGAGCCATGAAGCTGGAAACCCGGAGAAGCCCCTCCGCGTCCTCCTTGGACAATCTCCTGTCGTGACAGCCCGCCATCATGCATGCTAGGGATAGGACGCATGGCAGAAGAAGCGATCGAGAACGATGTTGCACAATCCTACCTCCTCGCCCGTTTGGACTTCTCCCGGAAGGGGCTGGTCCTCGGATCTTATGGGCCGATATGGCGTAGACGTAATCGAAGAGAGATTACCAACAGCGAAGGTCCCGGGGAAGAAGGAACAGCGGGCTCAGACTCGGCTACTGCTTATTTCCATATGTCTATGTTGCGGCATCTGCCTGCCCTTGACACAGCGCTTTCTCGCGTATTAGATAGAGGCAATTGAGAATGGACCCTTAGAACGCTACTACTCAGGTCGTCGCCAGTGGTGTTTGGGTCTTCCGGTAGGACTGGGCTGGCAGAAAGGGTGTGTGCGTCTGCACCGGGTAGGTAGGCCACTCCAGAGCTTAGCTCTAAGCGCAGTTCGCTTTGAGCCAACTGCTGGTTGCTGGCTCCGGAAGGTTTGGGCCACGCCCGGGGCTTTACACCGGCAATGAATATGACGTTTCGGCATGATTTCGGTCCAGTACAAGGTCTGCATGCAGGCTAACGGTTCGCCCAGCCTTTTGGGACGCCTCCAGGAGAGATTGTTATGCAAAGATCACTTCGCCCCATCTCGACGGCGCCGGTAGCCTCAAGTTCGACACCCTGCTATTGACGCGACAGGAGAGTTCGTGAACCAAAAGGGTCGCCAAGTGAGTTCTAACGGCAGCTTTCAGAAGATTTTGGTACTTCTCATTTGGTCTTTCGCGTTCGATGCTTGTACGCCTTCCCCGCCTACGGATCCAATCTTCAACGAACATACCATCATGGACTGGGTTACTTACGATTCCAATCCTGACAGTCCCTCAGATCTGAAACCCCTCGACGATTTGATCCTTTACCTGGACAGCAGCCTGAGCATGCAGGGCTACGCTGATCCCAGGGGGCAGTTCGAGTACGCCCTCGCTTTACGCGCTGTACAGAGCGTAGTGGACAGACTGGAGCCAAGGCACGCAATTCTGTTCCGCAGAGTGGACCGCCAAGTAGGGCCCCTCGTCGCAACTCCCCAGACTCTCTTTGCGGCATCGACGAATCGGAGCTTCTACCAGGGGGAAACCAGCAACTCCAGCAACTTGGCTGGAGCGATCCGATCATTCGATGTTCCCGAAGCAGATTTGGAGGAAGGTCGCGGGATCGCACGCTGTCACATCCTCGTCACGGACGGAGTCCAGCACACCGATGTGAATTCGCCGGACTCAGATTGCGTCCAGGGCTCGGACGCACGCTGTATCAACTTGGCCATCAGCAGGCTCATCGGCAGAGGGTGGGGAGTACACCTGTTCGGTGTGCGTAGCCGCTTCCAAGGTCCTATGTTTTCGGAGAACTTGGGACAATGGCTGCCCGGTGAGTACGTTGCGACCAATATACGTAACCCGTCGCGCTATCGGCCTTTTCTCATCTATCTTTTCACCAATGAAGCGCAATATCTCAATCATTTGGTAGATCGTTTCCGAAGGGAACTGCTGAATTCTGGCATCAATCCCGACTTGATAGTGGAGCTGCCGCTGAGCCTGCCTCTGGTTGAGACCTCAAAGCTGCAACTCGATACCGAAGCCTACAGTGTAGTCAACGCATTCAACCCGAAGAAGCCTTATCCCAATCCTTCTGGCTTTGAGGACGGACGCTGCAGCCAGAAGAGGACTTTGACGGCGTCACGCTTCCGGACTATGTCCAAGTCGTATCGTATAGATATAAAGATATCGATTCTCTCAAACCCTTCGCCGCTCACATATCGACAAGCGCCCGCTTTACCAGCGCCGGCAAGAGTTTGTTTGGCCGGGATGAGGCGGATGTCGGAAGCCTGCTGAAGCCCCTCTCGGTCAAATTGGTCGAGCGGCCTCCGGAGTGGCTTGCCCCTGCCTCCGCCGAGGTCACCGAAGAGAAGCCTCTGCAAGGTTTCGGTCGTAGCTCGGACGCTACCCCGGGAGAGAACGATGATCATGAGACTCCTCCCGAAAAGGTGAAGACGAGCCCCAAAGCCATGCGCGCTTGGCCGCCGCCGCCACACCAGATAAAGCATTTAAACTTTCAGCCCACGCTGCTGAAGGACCTACCACCTTCCATAACCATCAAAGAGGAGGTGCCCTCCTGCTCCCTGAACGGTGGTTGCCATCTCGTCATGAACTGGGGGCGTCCGGGAGACGTGCTTCCGATCTTATTGCTACGAATTGAGGGCAAGCTTGACATGGAAGAAATCCGGCTGCCCGGTTGGATCGCCGCTTGGTCGACGCCCGCCGACTCAAGGAGCGAGTATGCCAATCGGATACTCAACCTGGATCGGCAGGTGCGGGGTCTATTACAAAACGATCATGTCGCACGTCAAGGCCTCGGTCCCTGGTACCTGCTCATCCGGCCCAAGGCCCAAAATTAACGAGGCGACGTGCTAGGGAGGAAGCCATTGCATGGATGAGGAAAGCCCATTCACGAGCTGGCTCGTCAGGTCGATCGTAAAGCCACCGTTTCAGGATTCCGAAGGCGTGGATCAGATCGCGTGGAACATGTTCTTCGCCGTTCTGTCGGTTGCATTTCTGGCAGCACTTCTAGCGTTTTTGTTCAAGCTCTGGCGCGATAAAGCGGCGCGTGGCGAGGGAGTGAGAGTAGCTGTGCAAGGCCCGCAGCGTTCCCGGATCGCAGTCATCCTCTGGTTCTTCGCTTTTCTCGCCACGTTTTTTGCTGTGAGCCTGTTCGGTATTGAGAATGCGGAAGACGTCGTGGGCCTGGGCAGCATAATCAAGCTGGCGTTCTTCGGGGCCATCCTTTACGTCCTCTTATTTCTCCTGGCCCTGCTGCCTGCGCACAGAAACCATATGCCTTGGCGGAGAGTACGATAGATGGAAAACAAGGATGCGACGAGCTACGTGATCTTTGCGGTCGGGGGGACCGGTGCCAAAGTCGCCGAGGCTGCAGTCAACCTGATGGCCTTGGGCATACCCATGGCCGTGAGCCCTTCTGGAAAAGGCTTGGCAGCCTTGCATGCGGCCGATACGCTCACCATCGTCAGAGTTGATCCCGACAAGGCGTGCCGCGCCGCGACCTTGCAGGAGGCCATCAAGCGCTATCAGGAAATCCAGAAAACCGGCGGGCATGGGGAGTCGAAGGGGTTGTGGTCGTTGCGGCTCAATAATCTCGAGACCTTACATCCAATGGATTCTCTTTCCGGTCCCGGAGACGAGGAAACGTTGCTGGCCAAGCTGGCAAGCAAAGACTATGGTCGCGACCAAGCGGCGAAAATCCTTCGTCTCTTCTACACGGACGCGGACCTGACGACTTCTCTGGACCGTGGCTTTTATCAGAAGCCCTACATCGGAGCCGCCGTCATTGCTGCCATGGCTGAGACCAAGCTGGAATCGAAGTCCCAGATTGTCGACTTGCTCAAGCGACACAGAGGCAGGAAGATGAGGACCTTTGTCGTCGGCAGCATGTATGGAGGGACCGGCGCAGCGGGTCTTCCAGTGCTGGCGCGGATTATCCAACAGTTTGCAGCGAACAACGGAGAAGAAAAGAACTGGATGGTTGCGGGATGCCTTCTCGGACCCTACTTCTATCCGCCGCCGCCGCCGCTCAATGAGATCGAATGGGGCAACGATTGGAAGCCGGACGGCAGAGAGACCCTGGATGCTTTTCTCGCGCGGACGGGAAAGCGGGAACACGACTTTATGGCAGAGATCACCCACCGCAACCGCGGGAAGTTCCTTGCCGGACCGGGACAGGATTTCTCTCCGGAGGAGATCCGCCAGATCGCCCGCGGCTATTATGCACGGCCGGAAGAAATCGACGAGCGCGCATGTGCGAGCTGGGATTACTACCAAAATCATGGAGCCGAGCTGTTCGAACCAGATGTACTTTCTGGGGATGCGGAATCCCACACGATACGGCGAGGTCGAATTGGATCGTGCTGACTACTCTGGCGACCCTCAATTCAGAGAGAGAATCGTTTGGAGTAACGGTGGCAGGAACCAGATCTCACCTCTGCATGCCGTCGAGCACGCTGCGGCGGCCATGGCCTTCCATTTCTTTTCGCGGCCGTTCTCCAACGATAGGGGTACAACCCTCCTAGGGGTCCATCGCCATTCCAGTAAGGTCGGAGACGCTCTTTGCTGGACCGACCTTGCTTCACAAGCGGACGTAAGAGTGGATCGTTGGATTTATGCCGCTCTAGCCGGATTCAACTGGCTTCGATTCAGTCTCGCTGAGTACGTCGACACGCCGCAGGTCTTCGAGAACGCCAAGGACGTATTTCCCGCCCTGCACAAGTTCGTCGATGCCAAGAATTACCGCTCGTTTCATCGCGACCTGCGCGTGCTGATCAAAAACTTGGACGAGACGGTGCTTCACACGCTGAGGGCTCTCGGTTGGGAAGAAAAGGATACCGCGGTTCAAATGCGGGAGTGGCACCGGGCACCGATGAGCTTTGCCAAGGCGGGGAGTTTTTTCCGACGTGCCGCGGCAACGTACCGTTTTCCAGGTTGGACACTGATCGGAGTCGATGCCGAAACCTTGGGCAGAGAGGTTCCCGGTCCAGACAAGGTAGAACAGTTGGAGCAGGTTGCGACCGAAGCGCGTGGATCTCTTCCGCTCGCTATCGGTTATCTGCAGTCACTGTGGAATTTCCTCGCATTCCATATGCAGGAAATTAAGGACAGCTAGGGGGACGTCCATGGCTTCTGAATACGAGTTCCTCTTACCAAAGTTCGCTCACGAAGGTTGGGGCAGGGTCGGAGTTCCCACCGCACCGGGTGAGCTGAGGACGGTGGTCTCTTCGGATACCGCTCTGCGCAACCGCTTGTTCGATCCCCTCGACAGCCGATGTCTCGTTCTCGCCCGGGAGGCCAAACCCACCATGTGGGCACAGGCCGAGGTTTTCCGGGAACGGCTCCGTGAGCATGTGAAGCAGAAGGACTGGCACGCTCTCGACTTCCAGGTCTGGGGAGGCATGCTGGCAGCACTCTTCCAGACAGATCTGATCGAGACTCCGCTCGATAGTTCGAAAGTGATCGCTCTTGACGAAGATCTTTATCCGGCTCTCAAGGCGAGTCTCCCCATCATCCCGAGTCAGGGCAACTGGCCTGAGGTGCTTTACCGGATGCACGGAGACCATCGGATCTCCTTGATCCAAACCAGGAAGGGAGGGGCGGTGGTGGCCGCTTGCTATGCACCGTGCCTGTTGTTTCCTGCCCTGCAGATGCCGACTCCGGCAGAAGACTCGGCCCTGGAGAAGTTCCGACTCGAGGAGAGGGGTCTAGCCGGGAACGGAGGGCCGCTGTTCGAGCTGCGCTTCCTCATGGAGCGCTATACCAAACAAAACGGCTTCGCGGACGGTTTTTATACTGTACTCGAGAAGCTGGTGATGGAGATTGAAGCAGCCAAGAGCACCCATGACTTCTCGGACCTGGTGAGCGCGTTGAGACTGATCGAGGACTACCTCTCCAGAGAGTGGGGTGCGAAGTTGATCGATACCATTCCCGCAGGTCGGAAGGTGCCGTGGGTGGCATCAAATACCAGCTTTCTCCAGTCCTGCTATCAAAACCCGATTGACTTTGCGGAGGGAACGGGAAGAGCAGGATATTGGGAGATTTATCCGCTCAAGGGGAAGACGCGGGACGGGCGAACTATTCTCTTCATCGCCGAAGGTATTGATCTGGCGCTCAATCCGTGGGCGGCGGGACCAGCGTTCCCTACCACCAAGGACGTTCACAATCGGCTTTGCGATCTTTCCATTCGGCATAACAAGGAGGAAAACGTTTGGGAGGTCGTGGGGCTGAACGACACCATATACCAGGTCCCCGAGGGCCATCATGTCGTATCTCTTCATCCGCAGGCTCCGCCAGAGCTTAAGGTCGTGATGGACCGTCTCCTGTACCTGGAAGGGGAGGGCAACGCCGTCAAGGAGGATCTCCTGGACCCGGTTCACAAAGAGTGGCGACGTCGGCTCAGTAACCGGACCGACCTCACCATCCTGTTGCCGCTCCATGTCAACCTGTTGCGGTTCTTCCCCGAGTTCATCACGGCTCCGGCAAGCTTCATTTCCGTACTGTCCGGCAGCGCCGGTGAGAGCAACTCGACCGAGGCCCGATGCCAACTCCGTCTCCCCGTCTCCCACGGAGGGGCCTGTGAGTACGTGTGGCGCACCAGGCTCACCGGCTGGAAGCTGGAAGAGACCCGGCTTCCGGAAGCGGACATCTGGCCGTCTTTCCGATCCGCAGCCGGTGGCGACACGCTTACCTGGTCCGCCTATTTCATTCGCACCAAGCTTTCTACCGGCCGGCTCCGACTCGTCTTCCACGGAGAGAAGGGAATCCGGGACCGGTCGGAAGCCGGAGCGACCCCTTCCACAGGACCACCGCAGCTCTATTCCTTTGAAGTCTTGACCAGCCCTCCCAGGATTGCCGAGGTTGTCCAGGTCGAGGGGAAGAGCTTCGGACTCCTCTTCCTTTCGTTGGAGACCTACTCCCCGGTCCACCCTGGACGAAGCCCGCGCTGGGAGGTCGCCGTGGACTTTGGCACGAGCAACACGAGTGTTGCGCTGCGGGTAGGTAAAGATATTCCGCCGCAGACCTTGGAGTACTCCGCCTGGGGTGCACCGCTCCTGTATGCGACCGCTGCGGACGAGAAAGCACCTGACGTGCATCCGGGGTGGTTTCTCCGCCAAGGGAGCGGGAGCAATTTCTACCGTGGGTTCTTCCCGACGCTGCTGGGTTATGACAAGCGTATATTGAACAACCAGGATCTGTTGAGGATGCTCGAGGAGCCGACCGCTCAGGAGGGGCGCCATTTGGGAGCACTGATCGGTTCTTTCGATCTGCTCGGGATTAAGGCTCCGGGACTGGCTCGCCAGATCTCCACCTCGGGGGAAGTGCTGGGATGGGGCGTCGAAGACGATCTCAAATGGGGCTCTGACAGTGCTTCGCGCGAAACCGAGATGACGAGAAAGGCCTTCAGGACTGCCTTCCTGGAATTCCTGCTCCTGTTGGTTTGCGCGGAGTCCTACGGTCGGACTGGCGCTTTGCCTGAGCGGTATACCTTTACCTTCCCGCTGAGCATGAAACTCACAGACCGAAATCAGTTCCAGGTGACCACCAAGCGAGCGACCCAGGTGGTGGAGAACCTGATCGACCCACGCCTCAAGGCTCCCCCCGCGGTAAGGTTCGTCAATGAGAGTCAAGCGGCTTTCCGAGCCTTCCTTAAATCAAAGGAGGTGGAGAACTTGCGGGCCAACAAGCGGGTCGTCCTTATCGACATGGGAGGCGGCTCCTCGGACTATGCGGTCTTCGCGGGGGGCCGCGAAGGAGGTGGGTCCCTGTGCTTTTTGGACAGCATGGTCCTCGCGGGAAACCGGTTCTTCGAGTTTCTGCCAGACATCGGGAACGAGGCCGAGCACAAGATCCTGAGGGAAGGCCTCAAGGAGTTGTTCAAGGACCATCTGCTAGCTCCTACTCAGCAAGACTTGCGGAGCGAGGAGAAGAGGCGTAACTTCAGACAGTTTCACAATGCTCTGGTCTCGGCCATGATGCCGGACAAGAATCCCTACGTCTATGCAGACAAGGATTTGAATATTCTCCGCCAGAAGGAGCGAGTAGTCGCCGTGCAACTGGAGTCGCAGGCCGATCGCTACCCGCCTGCTCACTGGATGCGCGCTCTCTTCAGCACGGTCGTCGTCCATGGGCTCATGCTCGGGCTGGCGCCGGCTCAGGGTAACACGCCGCCCGAGTATCTGGACATTGTGGTGGCAGGCAACGGATGGGGCCTGCTCCATCACGCCGGGATCCGCAGAGACAAAAGAGTGTTAGAAACCTTCGTCCGTGATCTCTACGAAAAGCTGTTGCGGTTTCTCGCGACGTTCCATCCCAACGATAGCGAGCTACACGTCGATCGCCTCCCTCGAACTGACAGGGTGTGTGTGGTTTTCATGGATGACGTCATCCTACGTGGCGCTCAGGGCCATGGAGTGTACTCGAAGGATATCGTCGCCATTGGTGGCATCCTGGAGGATGGGGAGGATAGCGAGACTGGCGCGAAAGGGATCTTCGGGTTCGACCTTAAGGTTGTTCCGGTCACGAACCTGGGTCATGGTCAAGGGAATAGCCAAGCCGTCCAGCTGCCATGGCACGCCTCGGTCGATCGCGAGTCCGTGGATGCGCTCGTCATCCGTCAACTGCCCGATCTAGGAGCGGTCAAGCAGCCACGGTGGCTGGTTGAGAAGCCCAAGATCATTCGCCTCACTCCCGATCCTGCCATGGGTGTGCCCTTCGAGGAGGGCATGTGTGCAGCGACGCCTCAACAGCTATTCGCTCTCGACCTGCTCAAGACCCACGCCTATCTTGGAGGTCCCTGGCAGATCCTGAGCCCAGATCAATGGGAGGAGTGGAACGCTACTCTCTATGATCGCACAGAGAGGTTCCTCAATATCTACGGAGATGCACACCAGGCTGAGAGCCATGGGCGCACTAGCCTTATTCGGAACATTTGGGAGTACCCCTTCCAGAAAAGGACAGTACGGCATGAGCTTCTTGACATGATGAGGGGGAAAGATTGATATGTCTTCCCGAAGTAGGCGTCGCATCGCGATAGCGGTAGTGACCCCCCTCGTGGTGGCAGGGTTGGGACTGCTCGTGTCGATACTCCTTCCAACTTTCTCCCTCTCTGCGCGTCTGTCTCGTCTGCAGAAAGAGATCGAGAATAAGAAAGTCGATGCGGCTCAGGAAGACGGCCGAACTCGGGAAGTTAAGGCTGAGCTTTCGAAGCTCGCGGCCGCGTTCAACTCAGATAAGAGTGAGATACGGCCGCCTCTGGATGGCAGCAAACGGTTGAAGGAAATCGATCGTCGACTGAAGACTTTAGAGAAGGAACAAGTAAATCCGAAGCTGGTGGCGGAGTTTCGCCGATATCACAGCGCATTGCACGAAATTTTTGCTGCGCTAAAGGAAAAAGAGATAGCCGATGGAAAGGCGGGGTTTTCCTCCCGAGATTGGCTGCTGCTCGGGTTCGGAACTTGGGGCTTGCTGATCGCGACGGTGAGCTTTTGGACGGCTTGGAGAGCCCGTGGGAAGGCGGGGGAGGTGCATGCGTCGTTAGTTACCCGGTTGAGCCAGTCCGAGGACCGCTCCCACCGAAAAACCTTAGCAATGATACAAGAAGCCCGGAAGGAGGCAGCAGACGGGTTCGATCGTCTCGAAGAAAAGATCAGCGGCATTGAAGAAGCCGTCAGGCGGTTACAGCAGAGGTCGCCTGTAGAAGGGAAAACTTCACGTTTTCCCGACAGCAGGGCCCAGCCAACCGATGAGAATGCGTGGCTGGAGAGGCAGGTGACGAGGCAGCCCTCAAGGCCGGAAGCGCCTGGAAACTTCACTGGCAAAGTCTCCGATCTCAATTCCTTCGTTCCTCTTGGTGCAGATGAAATGGAGTTTGACCCTGTTTCGGACATGCTAACCATCCCGAAAGGCCAGAAACAGACACCGGGGTACAAAGTGTTCAGGGATCGCACTGGTGAATTGCGGGTGCTGCCGGCAGTGGAAAAGGCGATGGCGCCATCTGAGATCTACTGGATGCAACCGCTTTTTGACATTGAAAATGCCGGTGCCGGGTCATTGAATGTACTCCGGCATCCATCTTCTGGCCGCTTCCGAATCCGGCTACCGAGTTGTGGCCAAGGGATTGTTGCGGATTGGTTGATCGAGGTTGACCCGCAGAACGTTGACGAGGTGAAATGTGAACAGCGTGAGTGGAATTCGGTTTGTATCTTTTTATCTAGAAGACATCGGAGGTTATGAGACGCGGCGCGTCGAGGGATCTACTGAAGTCACCGATGCTTCCGACCAGAGTCAGGGAACTTTTCCGCTCACACCGGGAGAGACTTTTAGCTGGTATCTATGCGCGTGTGGCAAGGACTTGACGGCTTGCCGTGCGATTGCTCCTACCGATTTCAAATGCAAAGTCTGCAAGGTCGACCCCCCAGCGGTTTTGATCTGCGTGTGCGGGGTGGTGGCACCGGTCGCGACGGGCTCAGCGCCGAAATGCTTGTGGTGCGGTAGCAGACCAACGGCAGGATCGCACAGCTGCCGAGAGATCACCGGCGGGAAGAGTGTCTTCACGACTGATCCGAGATGTCCATTGTGCCACCACGACACAACTGCTCCAGGTCGTTCTTCCTCCTCTGCTGAGGTCGCACCGGCCGCGCTGGTTCACGCTCCAGCCGTAAGCCCGCCTGTGCCGCCCCGCCAGCGATTGGCCAAGAAAAGCCCACCGCCACCCTCCGCCTCAGCCGCTCCAGTTGGTCCTGAGGAGTTGCAAATTTCCGAGGTCCTGAGCACGGCGGCTCGGGGTCGGATTCTCCCGAATGGTAGACTTTTTGGAGCTGTGGGGCTGGCCGTCGTGCTGACCTTGCTCGTAGCACTAGTCTACGCGAAACGATCTGCGAAGGAACTACCTCCTCCATCGACTCTGAGCGCCGAGACCATTCTTGGTTCAACGAGAAGCCTCGACCCCGCGCCAGCGAGCCTGTCGGATGGTTCGACGGAAATTCCCTCTCTGCAGCCGAGTGAGGATTGGTATCTTCGCGGTGGTCAGTATACAGGCGGGTTCTCGAAGTCTGCGGGGCACCCAGGCTTGCCCCCTTGGGTGGAAGACTTGCTGTTCGACGGACAGCGAGCAG
Organism: Thermoanaerobaculaceae bacterium; assembly: GCA_963778565.1. Classification (GTDB taxonomy): domain Bacteria; phylum Acidobacteriota; class Thermoanaerobaculia; order Multivoradales; family UBA5704; genus DATARR01. The sequence continues at coordinate 893,532 of CAVZUZ010000014.1, forward strand.
CCGACGAACAACTTGCCGAGGCGGACTTTGCGCGGGTCCCCGACATCGCTCTTCCGAAGGTGATTCGCAGCCTGGCTTATCGAAAGATCTTTACGCTGGATCATCTCGCTCAGATTTCCGCCATTGACTTCACTGCTGATTTCGCAGCTTTCTCCGAGGCTCGCAACGAATACCTGCGAGCCTATCTCGAGGAGCATGGCGTCCCGGTCGAATCTTCCGACCTAACCAGCAGGATTCTGGCAGGTTTGATGGGTAAAGATGACGAGTTGGCACTTAAGGTCCTGCAGGCCAGTGGGTTCCCTACCGCCCGCCCAGACTTGAATCAGGCATTCATGCGGTGTCACCGCTACAGCAACGGACTTGAAGAGCTACCCGCTGAACGGGTCTGGAACAGCAATTATCCCATCCAGGAAAGATTCTTCATCTTCCGCAGCGGCTTGTCCTCCGACAAAGCTTCCAACAAGAAAGTGAAAGAGACGTTGAAGTCCAACATCGATAGCATCATCGACGCGTTCCGCGGCACGTCTTACTTAGACGACGCGGTGTACTTCGCGGTGAGCAAGGAATGGTTGTCGTTGAACGATCCAGCGGTGGAGGAGCTGGTCAGGGGCAAGGTTGTAAACCCTGTTTCTGGGGAGCCTTGGATTCGATATGAACAAAGAGAAAGAGTCTCTGACCTTCTATGGCTGTTGGCCGTCGATTCTCTGCGCAAGGGGATGAGGGAGGAAGCGGCTAGAGATGCCAAGGAGATCGTCCATTCCTTTCCAAACTCCTGGTACAACGGCCATGCTCAAAACCTACTGGCTGCGCTTGAAATGGAAGAGCCCTCCGTATGGAGAATTCAGGCCCCGCGGGATGTCACCTACTATTCAAGCCATCAGCTTGCCGATATATCCTCAAGCCAGGAGGAGTGGAAGAATCTCTTTAGTGAATGGGCGGAGGCTAACCGGTTTGATCTGATCATGTTTCGTGTTGATCCCAGCAATGACGAGGAGACCTTTCTGAAGGCGGCGTTCATGGCAGGACAGCTCGACATAGTGGACCGGTACCTGAGAACGCAAAAGCGTATGTCCGCAGAGACCTGGAAGTATCTTTATCCCACATTTCTGCTGTCTCGGGTGAAGCGCTTGTTGCAGGAAGAAAACGTGACGGGATTTGATGCGGCTTTAGTGCTGTCTCTTGTCAAGACCGAGAGTCTGTTCCAGCCGGACGCAGTTTCCAGCGACAATGCCATTGGCCTAGCGCAACTGCTGCTGCCAACCTACGAGCAGATGATGGGCGAGAGGGAGAGGATTCGTAATCCGGAGAGCAATCTACGTGCAGGCATAAGGTATCTCAAGCACATTTATAAGCGAGCCGATCTGGGCCGGCTCGACGCGGATGAAAGGGATGTTTTTCTGGTCGCCGGATATCATGCTGGAGAAGGCCGAGCGAGGAAGTGGGCCGCCGAGGCGCGTGAACGGACAGGTAACCGTATGCTGGACATGCTGCTGCTGATCGAGTCAATCCCGATTTCCGACACGAAGTCGCATATCCTTCGGGTGCTCGGAAGTCGAGACGCTTACCGAAAAGTGGCCGCGGGCCAAGCAGATGCATAGCATACCAATGGCGAGTTGTAGAGCTGACTTTCAAGTACGCGCGGCGCAAGGTCTTGAGGCCCTCCTCGCCGAGCGCAGGGGCAGCCCCATGAAATTGCTTTCTCGTTCTGAACAGGGCGGGCGGGCCGCCAACCCCACCCTCCAGACCTCCCCCTCCTCGAAGCAAGCGGCGCTGCAGACCCCTCGCCTGTAGGGGCACCCCTACGAAGATGGAGCCATGTACAGCCATCCCCCCAATCGCCAGGAGATATCCTCCCATGCCCGACCCGTCCCTCGCCCTCCGGGACAAGCGCCAGGATTGCCGCCTTTTTCCGCCACAAGTGGTCCTGGAAAGACATCGCCCTCATCCCCCTCACCCATGTCGGCCTACACCTTCCGGGCCAGGGCCGGCGAGACGGTTTCAGGTGTTCGACGTGGTGGTGGACCGGGAGAACCGGCAGTGGTTTCGACATCCTGTTCGACAAGCCTCTCGGGCAGGGGAAGGTGGCAGGGCGGGTCGAGCCCCAGCCCGCCATCCACCCGAGGCAGAGGGCGGGTCGGCTTGCGCGCTCCGCAATACACGGCTACCATGTAAGGGCGGATGATCCAGTCATTCGCCGATCAGACGACGGCCGACCTGTTCATTGAGCTCCCGAGCCGCGCCGCCCGGCGGATTCCGACCGGTATCTGGCCCGTCGTGCGGCGTAAGCTGAAGCTGCTCGATGTGGCTCAGCACCTCTCGGATCTGGCCAGTCCGCCCGGCAATCGCCTCGAGGCCCCTAGAGGGGGACCAGCTCGGCCGGCACAGCATCCGCGTGAACGACCAGTACCGTCTGACGTTTCGCTGGGAAGGAAATCATGCCTACGAAGTCCGATGCGAGGACTATCACGCGTGACCCCGCCTGGCTGGGTCCCGCCATCCATCCGGGGGAGATGTTGCTCGAGGAGTTCCTCAAGCCCACGGGTTTGACGCAGGCCGAGACCGCTCGCCAGCTCGGCATCTCCGTCAACCGGCTCAACGAGCTGGTGCTCGGCAAGCGTGGGATAACGGCGGACACGGCCTTGCGCCTGGCCCGGCGCTTCCAAACGACGCCGCAATTCTGGATGCATCTGCAGGCCGACTGGGATTTGCACGAAGCGCTACGGAAAGACTCCGCGGCCTGAAGCGAACAGGGCGGGTCGAGCCCCCACCCACCGTCCAGACCCGCCCTACCCGAAGCAGACGGCGCGATCGGTCCGAGGCGGTCGTGTTAGGATGATTTTGCGTAAGGTGCGCCTGGTCGAGCAGCCATGAATCGCCGCATACGGAGAAAGGCATGATCTTCCACGTGACCCTGGAGCAGGCTGAAGACGGCTGGATCGTCGCGGAGTGTCCTGCGCTCCCGGGATGTGTCTCGCAGGGAAAGGACGAGAAGGAGGCTCTCGAGAACATCCGGGAGGCGATCACGGCTTGGCTATGGGCTGAAGACCAGAAGGCCGTCGCCGCCCTCCCCAAGCGTGAGGCTCCACCGGTGGTGGTCGCCGTCTAGCGCATGGGGAAACTGGCGAACATCTCCGGAAAAGAAGCAGCCAGGGCTTTCCAGCGCGCCGGCTGGGAGCCCATCGGTCAGGTCGGCAGTCATCTTGTCCTGGTCAGACCCGACATACGGGTGAACCTCTCGGTCCCTCAGCACGAAGAGCTCTCCATCGGGACGTTGCGCTCCCTGATCCGCAATGCGGGCATGACAGTGGACGAGTTTCTCGCGCTACTGTAAGAACCAAGCAGGGCGGGTCGAGCCTCCAGCCCGCCGTCCAGACCCGCCCCTACCCGAAGCGATCGGCGTGATCGGCCTTGGGCTCGATACGCCGAGTTCTTACGCAATCCCCGCGGCCCAAGAACCGCCGCAACCCC
>CAVZUZ010000015.1:0-601189 GCA_963778565.1 Thermoanaerobaculaceae bacterium
CTCCCTCCTGGAGAATGCTCCCGAAGGTCGGCCCGCGAGAGTTGGAGCGCCGGGATCGCTCCGAAGAGAAGCACCGTCAACAGGGTGACGAGCAGGCCGAAACCGGCCACCCGGCCGTCGAAGGAGACCTCGGCCAAGCGCGGGATGTCGACCGGCTGCGCAGCGACCAGCAGCCGGACGGCCATCCAGGCGAGGGCGAGACCCAGGACCGCGCCGCACGCGCCCAGCACAAGGCTCTCGGCGAAGAGCTGCCGCAACAAGCCGGCACGCGTGGCTCCGAGAGCGGCTCGGATTGCCACCTCCCGCTCCCGCGCGCTCGCCCGGGCGAGCAGCAGATTCGCCACGTTGGCGCAAGTGAGCAGCAGAAGCAGCCCCACCGCCCCCATGAGGACCAAGAGAGCCGGCCCGTACGCGCCGACGACCTCGGCATGCAGGGGAACGATGCGGGCGCGCCAGCCTTTATTGGAGGCCGGGTGCTCCTTGGCCAAGCGGTCGCTCACGGCGGTGAGACCGGCCTGTGCCTGCTCCAAGGAGGCTTCCGGGCCGCAGGCGGCCCACGGATTCCATGAAGTGGGCGAAACGGGTCCGCTCGGAAAGCTCCCAGCGGAGCCGCTCCCAAACATCGGTCTGCCTCGGGAAATGGAAACCTGCGGGCATCACTCCGACCACTGTGTAGGAGTCGCCGTTGCGACGGAGGACCTTTCCCAGCACCCGCGGATCGCCCCCGTAACGCTCTCTCCAGAGCCGGTCGCTGATCACAACCGCCAGGTTCTACCGTCGTACAGGCTGGAGGAAGGCTCGAAGCCTGCACCGAGGCGTGGCCGCACTCCCAGCACAGAAAAGAAATTCGCGGTAGCCTCGATCGTGCTCACGCGAATCGGATCGCCGGCGTCGTCCGAGAGATTGACGTCCGGATACCACCAGGCGGCGGCGTCCGCGAAAGCACTCTTCAGCTCGCGGTAGTCGGCGAAATTGAGCGGCGCTATGCGCTCATGCTCCAACCCCTCCGCAAGGTTGGCCTCCCAGATCGACACCAGCCGGTCTGGCTGTGCGTAGGGGAGAGGGGAAAACCCCACCGCGTCGACGACGCTGAAGATTGCCAGAGTGGCCCCGATCCCGAGGGCGAGTGTGAGCACGACCAGCAGAGAGAAACCAGGGCTGCGCAGCAGCCGGCGGCCAGCGAACCGGAAATCCAGTATCAGGATCTTCATCGCAGCCCAGCTGTTGGTCACGATTTGGGAAAAAACTCCGTCTCCCGGATCTCGACGGACCCTCCGACCGCCAGGATGGGACACTCCTTGGCTATCGCGTGTGCCGCCTCCTGATCGGCGGCCTCGACCAGATAAAACCCGATCACGCCCTCCTGCGTGCCATCGTAGGGTCCTTCGACGACGACCGTGCCCTGCCGGCTTCTCGCCGTCGTGCCCTCCGCCGACGGCTTCAAACGCTCGACTGCCCGCAACGCCCCTCGCTCGTGGAGGGATTGGGTGAACTGCTTGAATCGGGAGAACATCTCCTCTTGCGGCAGGCTCAACGGCTCGGCCTGATTCCGACGGAGGATCAAGAGATACGTGCTCATGGCGCCACCCCATTCATCTAATGGATTAAGCTCTGACCCAATCGGGATAGGGGGGCGTCTCGCAACGCCCCTCCTCCCGAGCCCGTTTTACCTGACCGCCGGCTTGACCGCCGCCTCGTGCCGCTCCCGAATCGCCCGGACCTCAGCTCTCGTAAGGTAGTTGTCCGCACCGTACTTCAGGCTGGTGAGATAGGCCACTGGCTCACCCTGCGGATCATCAACGTTATACAGGGGTAGCTTGAATAGGAGAGCATGTCCGCTGGGGTCATCCACGGGTGGAATTTTCCTCACATTCTGGTTCATGAGCAAAATCGCCTCTTTGTTGAAGACAGAGACGCCCAGCGCAGGAATTTCAAAGATGGCCCCTGTGGCGATCCTGCAGTCCTTTGGCGGCTCGACCACAACATGCCTTCTCCGACTTGGCGGCGTCCTTCTCCGGCTTGAACGAAGTGGGGAAGATCTGTCCCGAAGAAACAATGTCCGGGTTGAGGCTAACCCTTATCGTTCCCAGCTTCTCATGCTGACCAAGAAGTCTCAAATCGGTGATGTTGACGCGGATGGCAGCGGTATTCCAATCATAGGTCGTTGGATTGGCACGAGCGACGCGGAAGTAACCTCGGAAATCAACCTGGAATTCCCCCTGGCCGGGAATCTCGAAAACGTCCGTCGAATGGAGAGCCAGATGGTCAATGCCGCCGGGGGAACCGTAAACCCTTTGACCTCTTGCGGCGCAAAGTTCTCTTTCAATCCGGCCACGTCCACGCGCGGCCCGAATTCGATGCCGGAAACACCGGAGCCATGCGCCAGCAACTTCGGTCCTCCTCCCGTCAGCAGGCCGGCCACCAATCCGACGGCTACCGCGCCGGCGACGCCAAGGAAGCGATGCCGGGTGAGAGAGCGGCGGCCGAGGCCGCTCGTAGCTGTGACCTGTTCCTTCTCCTCTTCTTTCATGGGTCCTCCTTTTGAAGGGCGGTGTTGAGTTGCACCGGCCCCTTTTTGTGCGCACTGGCGGCTCGTCCCAAAGGTAGACACCGAGGCATCAGCCCCCCGGAGGCGGGTTCGCCTTCCTGCGATCTCCGCTTCGCATGATGGTGTTTGTGCAAGGCGGTTCGATTGGGTTGACGACCTCCCGTGATCTAATCCTCCTTAGATGTGTATGCCTCCTTGTATCCTTCCAAAGTTACTTCTTCTATCATTAGTGCCTGAAATGGGGAAAAGCGAGCCCCCTGGGAGGCGGCCTCGGGCGGTTCTTGCCGAGGACGTGAGTTGGCATAATCCCGAGCCTCCAGGGCTCACGGTCTCCAAACCTGAGCGCATCGGCGGGGATGGCCTTCTCGGCAGCTTCCGGCCCTCGCCTTTTGAACTGGAGGCTATGGGTGAACATCTCCTCTTGCGGCAGGCTCGCCCTGATTCCGGCGGAGGATCAAAAGATACGTGCTCATGGCGCCACCCCCATTCGGGATTGGAGCATGGTCCAAAGGCGGTGTGCAACAAGGCGGCAATAACGATGGTGTGACAGCACCCCCGGCCGAGGGCGATGTCACGGGCGCGCTTCCTCATGATCGTTCTATCGGGCTCGTCTCAGGAGCCGGCTCTGGTTTGGCCCCACCGCCCAGACCATCCATTTCTTCGGCGAGCAGTACCTGCGCGCGGGCGAGATGACTGACGGCGCCGGCCGAAGCCGGAACCCGTCATGCAGAGTTGCGGTATGACTGACCTCCTGCTGCAGCAGCAGGGCCTCCTTCCGATGGAAGCGAGCCGGTTGCGAATCTTGTTCATTCGACAGCCCACCGCTGGACCCTGCCCCTCGAACGGCTGATGAGCTTGCGAATGCTGGCTGGGCAGTAGCCGAGCCGAAGCGCCACCTCGCCGCTGCTCATGCCGAGGCCGAAACGGAGCCAAGGGCAGCCCGGTGCCGCTGGCTGAGCCCGCGCGTCAGGCGGCGTACATAGAGGCGGATCTCGGCCTGATCCTGCGCCGGAGATTGCGGCTCGCACAGATCCTCCAACTCCGCGGTGTCCACCGCGAACACTCGATTCATCCGCTGCCGCCGCCAGTAATGCGAGCATTTGATGCGCAGCGTGCCGAGCAGCCACGCCTCCAGGTTGCGAATCGTCTTCCACTGCCGGAGCGCGTCGAGGAGCGCCTCCTGGAGGATGTCCTCGCAGTCCTGGCAGGGTATGTTGTACCCCTTGAGGATGCGCTTCAGGCGGGGACGAACCCTCTGGAGAAGCTCCTCGATCGCTAGGGACTGCGGAGCCGGAGACGAGGCGGAATGGACCATGCGCCGCTCGTCTCCTCGCGCAAAAGGCAGCGGCTTGAGCCGTAGGCCGCAGGTCCGGAACATCCGGCGCAGGTTGACCGTGGTCGTATCGACAGCCTCCCCGGCCGCGCAGGCCCGATCGGCAAGCTGGCGAGCGTGGCTGACCTCCAGCAGCAGGTCCAACAGGTCCAGGCTGCGAAAGCGGGACTGCCGGATCACCCCGAGCCGCCGGCCGGGCGGCGTCTGCATCAGCTCCGCAAAAAGCCGCTCGGCGGTCTCGCGCTGGAGACGCGTCTCTTCGATCAGCTCCGGCGTCCGTTCCTCCAGCCGCGCCCACATTCCGGCATAAGCTCCTCGTGCGTTTCGTCGTCCGGCAGCGGGCTCCGTTCGCCGAGTAACCGGCCGATGGCCCAGCTCCGGCAGGTGGGGCAGCTCAGCAGGTGCAGCAGATCGGTGGCGCCGTGAGGCTCCTCGTGGGGGAAGTCCGCCATCAGCTCTTCCGCCCTTTGGGCTTCCTCCCCTTGGGGCGATACGAGGCCGCCGCCGCAAGGTCGCGAATGGCGGGCCGGAGGCATTATGCCGAGTCCCGGATTATGCCGAGTAGGCCGAAGTAGCTCGTCATAAGTCACTGATTCTTCGATGGTTCATTGAATCGTTCATTTGCTCGACTCGGCATAATCCTGAGGCGGCACAGGGACGGCTCGCCCACCGTCTTACGTCCAGCCCTCGTCGCTGCCGTCTTTCTCGTCCTCCAGCTCCTCGACGACCTGTCGCAGCGCCCCTTGTGCGGCGGCCTCGGCTTCGGTCATACGACCCTGCACCTCCAAAGGGCTCTGGAATCGCCGGTGCCCTCTTTCAGGCCGCCTGACGGCAGCACTGCGCGTCTCCTCCAGGATGGGGATCCCCGTCGCCGAACCACAGCCGCCGCGTCGCCGCCACGCATTCCGGACAGCCGGCCAGGAGGTGGCGAACGATTGCGAGCATCCCGGGTTCTGACAACCCGCCCCGCATGAAGGACTCCAGCTCAGCCCTTCCAGGGTGGTGGTCTCGTCCCGCTCTCGGGAGCGCACGGACCTTCTCCAGGGGGCCAGCTTCGCCGTCAGTCATCACCAGATCTCCCTTTCTCCGCTCGGTAGAGAGGAGATTTGTCGCTGAGCGAAAGGGAGGCTACAGACCGCGTTGCGGTTGCGAAAGCGTTGAGGTATCTTTTAAGGCAGAATTCAAACGAGGGAGTGCAAGGTCAGGGTGGTTTTCCGGGTTGTTGGTACCTTCCGGCACCTTTCATGGAGACTCTCGGCACGGGGCCAGGAACTTTTGCCGCTTGGCAATCTCTTGCATGTCACGCTATGGTCCTGCTTCACACCCTCTAATGTTGAAACACGACAAAGGGGAGGGATCTGAATGGCGTCCAAGCCCGTGCCACTGCTGAGCCGCACCCTGACCATTCTGCGTTCGGCCCTGGGGTGGGATCAGGCCGAGGTCGCCAGGGCGGTCGGCGTCCGGCCGAACGTCATCTCCGATTACGAGCGCGGCCAAAGAACCCTGACACGCGAGAAGGTGGAGGAGCTCGCCGGTGTCATGGGTTTGCCGGCGGAGGCCGTCGATTGGGCTCTCAGCTTCGTCCAGTCGCTGGACGCAGTAGCCCGAGCCCCCGGCTATCCTGACGCGATCGCCGAAGCGGAGCGCCAGCAGGTCGAAGCCATTGCCGCCGAAACCGGAAGGCTCATGGCCGAATTTACCCGATCGCTGCTGCACCGCCTCACGGTGCAGGGCAGGGCTCTCGCCGCCCGCCAGCAAGCCGTAGGGTTGTGGGAGGTCATGAAGCGGTGGAAGCCTTTGGACCGGCGAAGCTTGGTGAAGGACGCGCAGGAGTACCGGAATTGGGCGCTCTGCGAGCGGGTCTGCGCCGAGAGCACCAGGCGGCGGCCGACGACGCCGGCCGCGCCGTCGAGCTGGCGGAGCTCGCAGTGCTGATCGCCGAGGCCTCGCGCCCGGCGAGGAGTGGTCGCGCCTGGCGGCTGCAAGGCTTCGCCGCGGCGCATCGCGGCAACGCCCGCCGCGGTCGGTGGCGACCTGCCGGGGGCCGACGAAGCGTTTCGCCGTGCCCTGAGGCTGCTGGGAGGCGGGCCGGCCCGGCGATCCGGGGCTGCTTTCCGAGGCGCAGGTTCTCAGCCTGGAGGCCTCTTTACGCACCAATCAGAGCCGTCTGCCGGAAGCGGCGGCCCTTCTCGACCGCGCGCTGGCGGCCAATCCGGGAGCCCTGCGGCCAAATCTTCTGATCCAGAGGGCGCGAGTCCTGGAGTGGGCGGGGGACTATGAGGGTGCGCTGGCGACGCTCCGGCAGGCGGGGCCTTTGAATGCCGAGCAGAAGAACGATCGGCGGCTAGCGTCCATGCTACGACAGAATCCCGCTTTGCTCCTGTGTCATCTCGGGCGGTTGCGCCGAGGCCGAGGCGCTGCTGCCGGAGATCCGGGTGCTGACGATGCAGCTCGATAACAAGCTCGATTCGTTACGGTTGCGGTGGTTGGAAGGACGAGTAGCGGCGGGCCTGGGGCGTGCGGAGGAGGCGTTGGCAGCGTTGTCTCAGGTGCGGGCCGGGTTCGTGGAACGCGGCATCGCCTACGATGCCGCCTTGGTGACGCTGGAGCTGGCGGTGGTGCACCTGGAGCCGGGGCGCACCCGCGAGGTCAAGGCGCTGGCGCGGCAGATGGCGCCGATCTTCAAGGCGCAGGGAGTCCATCGCGGAGCCCTGGCAGCGCTGAAGCTCTTCTGCGAGGCCGCCGAGAAAGAGGCCGCCACCGTGGAGCTCGCCCGGCGAGTCGTCGAGTACCTGTACCGGGCGCAGCATAATCCCACGCTCCGATTCGAGGTGGGCGAGTGAACCACCGGGCCGGAGCGTCAGCATGCCGGCCCGGTGGAGGTACTCCTAGCCATTGGGATCGAGCGAGGCTCCGGCATCTGAGGTGTCGCCGGGACCGGGGGGCTGGCCGAGGTGGCTGCCGTTCGGATCTAGGCTGCCTCCGTTCTTGTCCCAGATGCTGGAGAGGAATGCCCGGAGGCCATAGAGGACCCAGCTTCCACATGGGCTCGATGGCCAACGGGTCGTCCCGGGCTCAGGCCGGAGCCGTGGTTCCAAGGCCGAAGCCGAGGCTGCGACGAGGGACAGGCCCAAGAGGAGAGCGGCAAATGTCCGGCGGGCGGGGAAGCGAGTCATGGGGACAGCTCCTTTCGCTGAGCGGCGGGCCCAGGCACGGCCCCCATGGCCGCGCGGCCGCCTCTCTGAGGACTAAGGTGCCTGGCGCTGGCGAAAAGACGGAAAACTACACCCAGGATGCATTCCTAGTATGCGCTTGAGGAGGGAAAAATCGTATGCCCGGGCAGAAGGAGCCGACCGACGTGGGGATCGCGATTGTCGTCTTACGGATGCTGCGCGGGTGGGAGCGGGGCGGTTTGGCGGACGCGGCCGGCTTGTCGGGCGAGCCCATCTACCGCTACGAAATCGGCAATACCATTCCGACCCGCAAAACGTTCGAGCGCATCGTGGCCGCAGTGGGAATCCCCATCCGCATGGCGGACCGTCTCGTGGCCTGGATCCGCTCGGCCCGCGCCGCCTGGGCGGGATCTCCGGAGGATGCGGAAGGAGCCCTCGACGCCCTCTGCGGAGAAGTCTCGGAAGGCATCTCCCGCGTCTTTCGTTCGCGGCAGCCCTGGTCCTCGCCGGCCAACCGGGGTTCGTCTCAGGTCCATGGAGGAGGCAGTCTCCGCCGTCCCTGGGAGAGCGCCAGCAGGCCGCGGTGCTGTGGGGGGCGTTGGAGCGCCGGGACACTCCGGGGCGGCGGATGTTGGTGCAGGATGCGCAGGAGTACCGGAATTGGGCGCTCTGCGAGCGGGTCTGCGCCGAGAGCACCCGGGCGGCGGCTGACGACGCCGGCCGCGCCGTGGCTGGCGGAGCTGGCCGTGCTGATCGCCGATCTCGCGCCCGGCGAGGAGTCGTGGCGCTGGCGGCTGCAAGGCTACGCCGCGGCGCATCGCGGCAACGCCAGCCGCGTCGGTGGCGATCTGCCGGGGGCCGACGAAGCGTTTCGCCGTGCCCTCGAGGCCTCTCGGACTCGCCGGCCCGGCGATCCGGGGCTGCTTTCCGAGGCGCAGGTTCTCAGCCTGGAGGCCTCTTTACGCACCGATCAAGACCGTCTGCCGGAAGCGGCGGCCCTTCTCGACCGCGCGCTGGCGGCCAATCCGGGAGCCCTGCGGCCAAATCTTCTGATCCAGAGGGCGCGAGTCCTGGAGTGGGCGGGGGACTATGAGGGTGCGCTGGCGACGCTCCGGCAGGCGGGGCCTTTGAATGCCGAGCAGAAGAACGATCGGCGGCTAGCGTCCATGCTACGACAGAATCCCGCTTTGCTCCTGTGTCATCTCGGGCGGTACGCCGAGGCCGAGGCGCTGCTGCCGGAGATCCGGGCGCTGACGGCGCAGCTCGACAATAAGCTCGACGCGATACGGTTGCGCTGGTTGGAAGGGCGGGTGGCGGCCGGCCTGGGGCGGACGGAGGAGGCATTGGTAGCGTTGTCTCAGGTCCGGGCCGGGTTCGTGGAACGCGGCATCGCCTACGATGCTGCCCCTGGTGACGCTGGAGCTGGCGGTAGTGCATCTGGAGCAGGGACGCACCCGCGAGGTCAAGGCGCTGGCACGGCAGATGGCGCCGATCTTCAAGGCGCGGGAGTGCACCGCGGAGCCCTGGCGGCGCTGAAGCTCTTCTGCGAGGCCGCCGAGAAAGAGGCCGCCACCGTGGAGCTGGCCGGCGAGTCGTGAGCTACCTCTACCGGGCGCAGCACAATCCGGAGCTGCGGTTCGAAACGCCCTGATCGGCCGAAGGAGATTTCATGTCTCGACCCTCTTGCTCACGTCCCGACGGTCCACGCCCGGCAGTGGGAGAGCTATGCCGTCTTCCGAGAGACTCTGCTTGCCGACCTCCGCGCTCGGGCGCGACCTCGGTCGCACACCCTTCGAAAGGGCGCCGGGGGCATCCCACCGAGAGGAGATGCCTCCTCACCCCGGCTAATAAATGGTAGTATCGATGATACTATAAAGCATGTGCGGGTCACATGGGAGGCACTTATCTGCCAAGTTCTTCAAGAAGCCTTCCCTGGCCGGAAGGGGCTGAGGGGTGAAGATCGTCGGCCTGTCCGCGGGCTATCACGAGTCGGCCTGTTGCCTCCTGTGCGACGGTGAGCTGATCGCCGCGGCCGAAGAGGAGCGCTTCTCCCGCGTCAAGCACGATCCTCGTCTGCCGCTCGAAGCGTTTCGATTCTGCTTGCAACACGGCGGAGTCGGCATCAATGAGATCGATGCTCTCGCCTATTATGAATCTCCCACCAAGAAGCTCGCCCGGCAGTTGTGGGCGGAGCAGGGCTCCGGTTCGCGGTCCCGGCTGCCTGACCTCAATGTCCGGTGCGTGTCGAGCGAGACCTCCGTGAGAGGATGGGCTTCGAGGGACGCATCCTGACGTACGAGCACCACCAGTCGCATGCCGCGAGCAGCTTTTTCTCCTCCGGATTCGAGGATTCGGCCGTTTTCACGGTGGACGGAGTAGGTCGTGGGCCACCACCACCTACGGCCGCGGCCACGGCCGTCACCTGGCCATCTTCGAAGAGGTCCACTTTCCCCATTCCCTCGGTCTACTGTATGGCGCCCTTACGAGTTACCTCGGTTTCCGCGTCAATGATGGCGAATACAAGGTCATGGGTCTCGCCTCCTATGGCGAACCCGGGTTTCTTCGATGCACTCTGGCGGTTGATCGAGCCTCCAAGGACGGGGGCGGTTCGGGCTCAACAGGATTACTTCGATTTCCGGCGGACCGATCGCATGTACACCGACGCCCTGTGCGAGACCCTGGACGTGCCTCCCCGCGTGCCGGGGTGGAGAGATCGGCCCTTGCCACCGGGATCTCGCGCGGAGCCTGCAGGCTTTCTTGCTGGAGGAGGTGCTCCTCGCCAAGATCCGGTACCTCGCGGGAGAGGTCGATTCACCGAATCTGTGCATGGCGGGAGGAGTGGCCCTCAACTGTGTTGCGAACCGCCGGCTCCTCGAACAGGGGCCGTTCGCCCGCTTGTTCGTTCAACCGGCGGCCGGCGACTCCGGTGCTTGCCTTGGAGCGGCGGCCCTGGCGTATGCGGCGATCACCGGCGAGCGCCCCGTGAACGGGCCTCTGGAACACGTCTATCTGGGACCAGCGTACGATGCGCAGAGCATTGCCTCTCTGCTGTCGGCGACCGGCCTCGCAGCGCTCGACTTGACCGGCCGCGAAGACGGGTTCCTCGCCGTCGTCGAACGCCTGCTCGCGGGCAAGGTGGTGGGGTGGTTTCAGGGCCGCATGGAGTTCGGCCCACGCGCCCTTGGCTCCCGTAGCATCCTCGCAGATCCTCGGCGTCCGGACATTCGCGACCGCATCAATCGGATGATCAAGAAGCGGGAGGAGTTCCGTCCCTTTGCGCCGAGCGTGCTGTTGCAATACGCCGGGCGGCACTTTGCACTCGACCATCCATCGCCGTTCATGCTCGAGACCTGTCCCGTCAGGTCCGAGCTGGACCTACCAGCCATCACTCACGTTGACGGTTCGGCCCGGCCGCAGACGGTTGATCCCCGGCACGCTCCACGCTTCGTGGCTCTGCTGGAAGCCTTCTACCGGCGCACCGACTGCCCCATTCTGCTCAACACCTCCTTCAACGTCGACGGGGAACCGATCGTTGTTTGACGCCGGAGGATGCCTTGAAATCCATGGCCTCCTCCGGCTGGATGCCTTGATCCTTGGCGATTTCCTCATTGACCGCGAGGCTGTTCCCGAGGATGGCTCGCGTCGGGCGCCTCAGCAAGAATCCGGCATTGTCCACTCGGTCTATACCTTCATCTGAAATAGAGCCGGGATCATTGTTTAGATATGTCGAGTAGATTTGGATCCAGCGATCGAAGCGAATCTCGCAGGCGGCTGTGCGACGAGTTGGCCGCATCGGCACGCCGGAGGGCTTCGAGCAGGCCAGGCTCCTGCAGGCGAGCGGTCTACTCGGGCAGCCGGTGGATGGAGAGCAGGACGGCGTGGCTTCGCCCTGGGATGGGAAGGACGAATTCCCCCGGCCTATTTTCGATCTCCAACCCGTGGAAGAGGGCGGCGAGACCCTCTCCGTGGGCGGGGACGGCTCTCTGCTTCGCCCAGGAGATCCGTCTTTCCGCATCGCATCTGTCTTCTCGGTGAATCGGCAGCCGCCGGCATGTTCTACAGCCCACGAGTCACGCCGGCCAGGATCCTGGCGCGATACTTGGGAGAGATCGAAGGTCCTGAGCGGTTCGAAGTGATCGATCTCACTCTCACCGCTCAGACGGATTGGGGCTGTTGGATGTCGCTGTGGCATCGCTTCAGCTCAATCCTTCTCTGTTGGTGGCGTTCGCGGGCAACAACTGGGTCTGGTCGGGACTTCGACCGAGCCTCGGCTTCCTCCGGCGGGAGGTTGGGTGATTTTCAAGAATCCGCCGCGGTCCTGGAAGAGCATGGAGTGCCGGGCCTCAAGGATCTGGTGGAGCGGCGGGTACGAGAGCAGGCGAGCCGGTGTATCGACTTCCTGGCCCGTCGTGCTGCGCTGGCGAAAGTGCCGCTCCTGTGGGTGGTGCCCGAGGTCAACCTTTCCGACAGTCCAATCCACCGCACCCCGTCTACTGGCTCGCGGGCGATGGCACCCGGCTCTGGTATCGGGGCCACGAGCGAGCGTCGAGGAGGCTGCAGAGAGGACAATTCGCGGCCGCTGCCTCAGAGGCTGAGCGGCTGATCGCGCTCGACGGTGGGGCGTGCGCGGAAAGCCATGGTCTCCTGGCCAAAGCCTGGTGGGGACTGGGCAGGCGGGAGTTAGCGCGAGCCGCGTTCCGTGCCCAGGTGGATGCTGCCAGTTGGGACCGTCGATTCCGCCGGGCGAGTGGCGTCAGCAGCACTGTTCTAGCGGCCATCCGTGCCGAGTGCCGGCACCACGGTGTGGCGACCGTAGATCTGCCGGAGGTCTTCGACCAGTACTGCGGCTCGGCGCTGCCGGGCAGGCGGATGTTTCTCGATCACTGCCACCTCACCCTGGAAGGAATGACCGTGGCGATGGCGGCTGTGGCGACGGCTGTGGCGCGCGCCTTGCCAAGGAAGGGAAAGAGTGTCCCCGATTGGCAGGACCTGGCCCGCGAACTGCCGCCGCCGGATGTGCCGGCAGCGGTTGCGGGCCTGGCGCAACTGCAAGCAGGGCTCTACAATGGTAACCTCAACTATCACAACTGGGAGTTGATCGAGGACTCTTCTCGACCGCGCTGGAGACCTGCCCGGCTCTCCGCGACGCGATGCAGGACTACGTTCTCGCTCGCGCCGCGCCGTGCAGCCCTTGGCTGACCGCCGCGTGCCGCCGCAACTCCGCGTCACCCCATAAGCTGGATGCGAGGGTGTGGAGGAGGTGGGACCTGGGAGCCGATGTGCTGGAACGGCTGTGCCGCGTGTTGGTCCTCCACGGGTGCGAGGTCGAACAGCAAATCGTTGCGGCGTGGATCCAGCAGAACGAACTCCCGCCCGAGGGCGTCGAGGCTCGCCGCGCCAAGACATTGCGAGACCTACGGAATCGACTGGGACGCCAGTCTGCACTGCACCCAGTTGATCTTCCGCGCGTTCGGGCGAACCTCGACTTTTGATTTTATCAATGATGCGCGGCGGGATCTCGCTCTCGAGTTGACCGGCCGGCTCCCGAGCCTGGAGGAGGCGACGCGGGTCGGCACGGTCACGGTGAGCTTGAACGGCCGTCGCGTCTCGACCTTCAGGCTGGCTGGACCGTGGCGGCGCCGAAGATGGGTCGTCGACCGTAGTTTCCTGCGTCGCGGGTTCAACCGTGTCTGCCTGCAATGGCCTTTGCCGGATGCAATGGGAGATGCGGCACTTGCCTGCGCGGTAAAGCGATGGCGCCTGGGAGTTCCGGCTGATGTCTATCCAGTGTTCGGGGAAGTCTTCTCGTTCAGGGTGCGACCCTGCTTGCCGTGACAGGGCCGCCCCTATGCCCTTGCGGCAAGAAAGGCAACGAAACCCTCTTGTGGGGGTGCACCGCCGAGCCCATCGAGCACGGCGCTCAATCGAAATCCGGCGCGCTCCAAACCGCTCTGGTAGTCCGCATTGCTGTAAACCTTGTAGATAAGACAGGACTCCTCGACATCGGCGGAAGCGGCATCGACGACGTAGTATCGGCAGACTGCCGAACCCAGCACTTTGTTCCAGTGACATTCCTGCAAGCACAGGTGTGGCAGGTCCGACCAGAGACTCGCCTTCCGCGCCTTCCATCCTTTCGACGACACCATGGACCGAATTGCGGCTTCCGTCCAACCCTCGAGCAGGAGCTGCCCACCTGGCCGCAGAGATTCCCTGACCTGCCCCAGCAGTTCCCCTGCCTCCTCTGCCTTGAACAGGTTGAAGTCGCTGTAGATCAACATCGCGAGATCGTAGTCGCGGCCATAGGCTGCCGTCCGTATATCCGCCTGGATGAATGTTGCGCCCGGCAACCCAGTGGCTTGCGCGTATTCAACGGCTGCTGGCGAGCAATCGATTCCAAGGCATTCGTGCCCGAGCCCTGCGAGTCCATTGGTGTAGAACCCTGGACCACAACCAAGATCCAGGACACGGGAGTTTTGCGGGACTCCGCTATGCAAGATCGTCTCGTGAATCCAGCCCACCTGCGCTTGGATCGTCTCGAGGCGCCGACTGCCACCGTCGTGCTCCTGAGAGATATGGCTACTGAGCATTCTCTGGCTGAAGCGCAGATCTGTCCACGGAAACACGCTCACCGGATCCGTTGGCTCCGGTTCCACTTGCCGGTCGATGATGTCCTCGAGCCGCATGAGTCTCTCCTATCCTTGAAGCCGCCGCGTCCGATCGGTGAGGTGGAGGGTGGGTGTAGGACCCATCGGACTATTCTTGCCCACTTCGCAGTACCTCACTGGCACTTCTGTAGAGCGGGCGACGGATCGCGATTACGGCGCCACCCAGAGCAACGGTGAGAACGGATACTATGGTCGCAAAGTAGGCCGGAAGGCCAAGCCTTGCAGCCGACGGCACCGCATTACCCAGCCAGCTCGCACCCAACCAGAAGGCGAGCGAGCCACAGACGGTGCCCATGAGTGCAATGCCAAGAACACTTCCGAGAAGGAAGCGAAGAATCGTACTCCGTGGCGCCCCGAGCACGATTCTCACGGCAAGAGAGCGCTGCTGCCGCGCAACGAAGTACGACAGCGTACCCAGCAGTCCGGTCATTGCGACCGTGAGCGCGAGAGCTGCCAAGAAACCGAGGAGATACGCGCTCAAGCGCTCGGGTGCGCTGCTGTCACTGAGGAGTCTCTCGAGGGTAGTGGACCGATAGAAAGGCTGCTCTTGATCGACGCGCCAGACCGCCTCTTCGACGAGCTTCTCCAATTCCTGCGTGCCCGGGTTCGCCCTGACAATAAAGGACATGTTGTTCATGAGCCTCGGGGAGATAGAGCGTCCCCCGTGCCGGCGCCGTGAGGCCATCGTGAGCGATCTCGGCCACGACCCCAACCACTTCCTTGGTGCGACCGTCGTTGAAACGAATCGACTTTCCGATGGGATTCTGAGATCCCCAAGTGGTGGCTGCAAATCGCTGACTCACGAGTATACCCGCTGTACGACCCTCAACATCATTGTTTTGAATGTCACGGCCGGCGATCAGGCGTCCGCCCAATGCGTGTACGTAGTCTGCGCCGATCGCCTGACAAGGCGTCTCTCGCATGCCTGGCTCGATCACAACGCTACATGAATACCCCTCGAGGGGTGCATCAGAAGCGAGGCTCACGGCCACGACTCCTGGGATCCCACGGACTTCGTTGACGGCTCGCGTAAAGAACCTCGCAAGCTCGGCACCGTCGTGATACTTATCACCAGCCAGAAGCCACCGAGAGCACCAGAGTTCTATCTGGGGCGAAACCCGGGTCCAAGCGACGTAATTCGTAGTAACGGCCCAGGACCACCGTGGCGAACAGTGAGAGGGCGACGGCAACGCTCAGCTCGGCGACAGCGAGCCCCCACTGCTTCCTCGTTCGCCCGGGACCTGCCATTCGCGATGAATCCTGAGCGAGGACGCGAGCCGGGTTCAATTTCGCCATGCGGGCTGCTGGGAGCAGCGAAGACGCGAAGGCGAGAAGCACCCAGATTCCGATCGAGGCGGCGACCACGATCCAGTTCAGCCCAATATTCCTCACGAACGGAAAGTCAGAGGGAAGCATGGTCTTCAGCAGTGAAGTCAGATAGGCCCCAGACACAAGCCCCGCAGCCCCTCCCAGCAAGGCCAGGCTGAGGCACTCGGCGGCTGCCGCGCTCGCAACCCGCAGAGGGGATGCACCCAGTGCGGCGCAAACAGCGAACCGGCGCTCCCGATCAGCCATGCGAGCCAAGAGGAGAATGGTGAAATTAACGATCACGATGGACAGCGTCATGATCGCGCCCGTTTCCAGCAGCCATACTTCGCGCTTCACATGGCCAACCGCCCTCTCGCGCCAAGGAATCAGAATCGCAGTGCGTGTGGCGTGGGTTTCGGGAAAGTCTTCACTCAGGTGCATCGCAATCCGCGAGACATCGCGATTCATCTGCCTCTCGCTGCAACGATCGCTCCGCCGAGCGAGGAGGCGTACCATGTCTTGCTTTCGATCGGTCAGCAGTGTCGGAAGGTTCGGAAAGAGCTGTCGAGCCGCCGCCAACGGTAGCCAGAAGCTCGGCGCCGCCCGGAGTGCCAAACTGATGGGGAGTGACACCCACCACGCTGAAGTCCTGTTGGCCGACTCGGAGCGAAGGGTGTTCAGAGCCGAGCCGCCCGTTGCCAAACGCCCTCCGCCACAGTGCCTCCGAGATCACCGCCTCGGCACCGACGGTCCCCGCGCCGCTCAACCCCCGCCCCATCACCGGTCGCACTCCCAGCACCTGGAAGAAGTCGCTCGATACGAAAGCGGCTTTGGTCACCTCAGGGCGCCCGCCTACCTTCGTCGTCGCGAGAAAGACACCCGCTCCGACCACACTGCTGAGGCACCTGCTCCTTCGTTGCCACTCCTTTAGCGTGGGGACGAGGCTGCCAGCTCGCGCCGCTGAGGGTCTTTGGTAACCTCGGAGAGTAGATAGAGCGACTCCGGGTGGCTCACCGGCAGTGACTGCAGCAGCACCGCATACGTGACGCTGAACGTTGCCATGTGGAAGCCGAGGCCCAAACCGATCAGGAGCATGGAGTTAGCTACAACTCCTCTACTCCCATGTAGCCATCTGCCCACGGCGCTAGTCACGGGGTGGCCGTGTCACTCGACTCTATCGCGCTTCACGGGCTGCAGCCCGGCATCGTCGGTCTGGAATCCAGTGCTGCTATCCCACCTGTCACCGGGAGACATAGCCACAGCAGAGACATGAGGCAAGTACCGGCTCACCAGCGAGACAAAGTCATCGCGATCTCCCACGCACACCTCGTGGTAGTTGGCTCCTTCGGTGGTGCCGTACGCCAGCCTGCTGGGGAGGGTGTCCCTGAATCCCTCCGAGCCAGGAACGACGGCCCTGACTCCCAAGGCTCCAGCCGCGTAGGTCGCTCGAAGGGGGCCAACCCACCGAAAGCGGGCATGGGTCTCTGCGATCGCCCGTGCTCGCTCCTCGTCCGGCAACTCGATCGAGGTCCACAGGGAGGGGTGGATGTAGAAACGGAATGGGAGGAATGCCATATCAGGCGCCGCCGACGCCACACGCTTGAGGTCCGGTTCAGCCGGCCAAGTGTCGACTCCATTGTAGAGTGTAGCACGACCATCCGCCACCAAGAAACCCATTTCTGGAAAATGGGAATGGTGGGACGGAATCGACGTCACTCGGATGCCGTTGCCGACCCCTGCTTCCTCCCAAGGTCCAAGCTCCAGTACCTCTTGGAAGCCGAGCTCGCGGACCTCTCTGGCGAGGTCGGGATTGCGCCAACCAATGTCGCGGGCCGGGTTGTCGTCAGTCTCGCCAAAATGGCGCGGCACGACCACGACGGCTCTCCGATTGAGGAGCCTGAGGGACGGTATGTTGAAGTGGTCAGGGTGCGCGTGCGAGAGGATGATGACATCCACGTCAACTAGCCGGTCGAGCGGTGTCTTGAGCGGGGGCTCATGAACATATCGGCCGCCGGCGAGGCCTGTAATCCACGGATCTGTCAAGACCTTGCAGTCGCCGCACTCGATCAGCAAACAGGCGTGCCCGATGTAGGTGATTCTGATATCAGCCTCCCTCCTCGCATGCGTATTGGGCCGTCATGCAGTTCATGGTCAACATCAAGAGGCAAGCTCGGTGACGGTTTGGGTTTCGCTCGACAGGCGGTAGCGGGGGCATCCGAAACGGTCTGCAATGCGATCATGAATAAGCCTGGTCCGTTGCGGCCACGTGGCCTTGGACTCCTCGGTCATGTCCGTGAACTCGACCCTGCCGAATTGCCGCTCGTACTCGTGCATGAGGCCGCATAGCAACGCGGCACGGGGGTGGCCCGTCGCAGAGTGGATTCTCTCGATGGCCTGTCGATGCCGCGGATTATTGAAGACTCGAGCCCAATAGGCAAACCAGTTGAAGTCACCGACCTCCGGCAGCCCGACTTCAGCAGTCACGGTTAAACGCGAGCCGCCGCTGCCGCCAAAGTCTTTGAAGCGATAGAGAGCTCGCGCTCGTCGTAGAACTGCGTGCCGGTGAGCACCATGAACGGATGCACCTGAATACGCGTCGGATTCAGGTCCGCCGCCGCAAGTATGCTCCGCTGAAACTTCTCTGGAGTATCGCGAGGCATTCCGAAGATCAGGTCGATAAGCACATCGACGTGAGGAGCAGCCGCGCGAAGCGCACGGATGTTCGCCTCAAAGCGGCGGAAATTGTGGGGCCTCCAGGCCTCGCGAACGACCTCGTGATCCGTGGACTGCAGGCCGAAAGCGATACTCGATCCTTTCGGTAGCTGCGCGATCAGATGGATGCCCTGCTCGTCGAGCAGCTCGCCCATCATCTCGAAGTCGCAGGCAATACCCCGGCGATTGGCGGCTATCAGGTGCCGCAGTATTTCCTTGTAGCGAAGCTGATCGAGATTGAATATCGAGTCAACGAACCAGATCCTGTCTATGTCCAGGTTGAGAATGAAATCCAAGTCGTGTTTGACGCGCTCGAGGCCGAAGAAGCGGACTCCACGCGCCTTTCCCCAGTTGCAGAACTTGCAGCGCATCCTGCAGCCGCGGTAGGTCTCGAAGCAAGGGATCCGGTTTATGCCACGAAAGTCGGAGATGCTCTCGTGGAATGGCGTCGCGACGCTGTCCAGCGGCTCGATGGGTGCGCGGTCTGGGGTCTCCAGTATGCCGCCGTCTCTGCGGGCACTTACCCCGAGTGGCCATTCGCCGTCGGCGATCCCATCGAGGCGACCGAGGAGCAGATCCGGAAAGGTCACCTCTCCTTCACCGCGGACTGCAACGTCAAAGGCACCGGCGTTGAGCACCGCCGCCGCCGCTTCTCGCGTCTCGACTTCGGGGCCGCCCACCACGAGATAGGTCTGAGGCGCCAGCCGTCTGATGGCATCGGCCAACTCGAGAACTGCATCACGATTCCACACGTAGCAGCTCATCCCGACGACAGCAGACTTTGATGCGAGGACCTTGTCGAGGATACTGGCTATATCGTAGTCCTCCACTCCGCCGCTCTCGGGCGGAGTGGAGAATGTAACCGGGAATTGAACACCGGCGAGACGCGGGGTCGCGAGCCCGGCGGCCCGCAGGAGAAGCGGGGCGAGTCCGAAGGCCTCGGTCGGGTACATGCCGACCAGCGATACGGTGTGTGGGCACAAAATCGGGTCTACCTCACTCGAACGCTACCGTGTGGGCCCGCCCGAAGAGACCCGGCAGTGCACCCGGAGCGCGCTCGAGCGCCTCGCTGTAGAGGCGCACGGCGGAATCGAGCTTCTTGCGAGTGGCCTCGCAATTCTCGTTGAAGGTCATGTTGTGAATGACTTTTCCGCGATGCATCTTGGCAATGCACATGTCACAGAACTTGTAGGCCCAGCAGCCGCGACAGCCGCCATTCTTGCGCTCGAGAAACAGCCGTCGCGAATCCTTGATCGCGGCCTCATTCAGACCATCCCAGATGTTGCCGATCGATACGTAGTTTGCCGTCTGGATGCAAATGAACACGTCCCCGCGAGGGTTGATGGCCAGTTGCTCGCCGGGAATGCAGTCAGGCCGGCCCCAGAGCTCTGCGTGCGCTGGATTGGCCCGGTCGAATGCGAGACGTGGTCCAACCTGTAGGAGCGAACGCTCGAATATGCACGCCGGGAAGAAGCGCACGGAGCGGTAGTCCCCGGACTCCAGTGACCCGAGGTAGCGCTCGCGAAGTCTCTCCAGTGTTCGGGCCCATCGTTCTTTGTAGCCCACGAGTCCGTCGAAAAAGGACGTGTTGACCGTGTCGATGTGGCCGAGATGGAAGTTCCTCTCCCTGAAGCCGTGTGCCTCGAAGAGCTCCTGTTCCCTGAACCAGGCATCTGCCTCCTCGACTTCGTACGGTGGACCATAGACGCAACTGATCGACACATTACGACGGAAGTAGTCAGGCGCGCGGTCGAAGATTCGCTGGAGGTTTGCGAAGATACGCTTGAACGTCGGCTGCCCTCCCGCGGAAATCCGATACCGGTCATGAACCGCCTCCGGGCCGTCGAGACTCACCTGGATGCGGAGGTTGTTCTCCATGCAGTAGTCGGAAATCGCCTCGCTCAGGATGAGCCCATTCGTGGTGACCTTGAAGAAGAACAGCTTGTCTTTCGGAGTGAGAGCGCGGAGCCGTTGGTGGAAGCGTCTGACAACGGGCCAGTTGATCAGGGATTCGCCGCCGTAGATGCGCATGTCGACCTTCGGTGCGGCGCCACCCAACCCCGCGATGAAATCCGCTGCTTGGTCGACGATACGATCCGGCATGTCGACCTTTTCATGCTCGCGTTGGCCTTCGTATGAACCCGTGTAGACGCAGTAGGAACATCTCAGGTTGCATTGATGGGTTGGGATGAGTGAGAAATGGGCAATGCTGGACTTGAAGCGGGCAAAGAACGTGGGGTCGTCGAAGTCATTCGGCAGCTCCGGCGCCAGTTCGGTGGCAAGGTCTCCTTCGAGAAGTTCCCGATACGCCTCGAGCGCGGAGGCCCGCTGATCGAAGCCTGAGGATGCGAAGGCTGCATGCTCGGAGAGATCGTCTGGGGTGGTCTCCGGGGGGAGGCCGACGAGCGCAAAAAGCTGCGGGTCATCTACCTCCAGAATCGCACCGGAGATGGGATTGAGGACCAGGCGTCTGCCATTCGCCTCGAAGGGGTGCAGCACAGGCCTGTTGATTGCAGCCTGCGCTGGTGGGTGCCCTGGCTCATCCTCTGCCAAGATCCGAAGGCTGGGGTGCTGTTGCATTTCCATTTCCTCCAGTTCCAGATGCCTGCGCCGAAAAGCGAACACTGGGGCCGGGGAGCCCGACAAGGCGGTTCCATTCCTGTTAAGGCAACTCTGAAACCTGCGCCGAAGGCGCTGTGCCAGTGCAGCCGCACATGGTCAATTTCGTGACCGGCGGCGAGGGGGGTTGCGGTATCTCCCGAAGACTCCGTCTTTTCCTCCCTGCATCGGTCTCCGGGCCATGGTCGTCACTTCTTGGATCACGTCTCAGCGGTTCGGCCATCTGTCGATCCTCCTCTCTTGGGTTCGCGTTTTTTTCTGTTTGATATTAGGTCCCCGACCCCTTATCGCCTGTACTAGTGTCCGTTCCGTGCGAGGGTGCCGCCCGACGCGCTTTCCCAGCGCGCGTACCACTGGTCTTCCAAATCGCTTACCGAGATTGAAGCGACTTCGACTGCGAGCGCCTGGAGACGTTCGTGGAGAAGCTTGTGTACGGTGGGTGGGATTTGTCGGCTGCGCGGATGGGCTGCATTACGCGAATCTCCCGGCATTCGCGCTCGCCAAGCAATATCCCCTAGAAGTCGCTCGCGAACGAGCTTCAGGAAGAATCGCTCCACCCGAAAGGGCGAGCAATTGACGGTAAGTGCCAATGACGTACCGATTGCGCGTGCTCGGTGCCAGGCACCGGCCGGGAGGTATAGAAGATCACCCGGCCGGATGGTTACCATCTCGAGATTCGACTCGACTGGGGGTGCGATCACTCCCAGCATGGGACTGACGAGCCCAAGGCCTTCCTTCTCCTCTGGAGAGTCGGGAGGGAACCTGACTGCCGGGTAGGCGGAGTATCTCCACTCCTTTGCGCCATGAATTTGAAGGACGAATATGTCTTGAACGTCATAGTGAATTGGATAGCCGTTGCCGTTGGAGGACACGTAGCAATTGACCGCTACGTCGTCGAGGATCGGAAGCTCAGAGCGAAATACAGACGCCAGACGAGCCAGCGATGGGCAGTCGGCCTCGGTGCGTGAGGAGCAGACCGTGCCTCGCATTACCGTCTCTGGGGCACTCTCTGGTGAAATGGCTTGCTCGATCTGAGTGCCGTCGCCGGACGGAAGGGAGGCGAAAGTGTCTTCGCGATCCCAAGTGTTTTTCCGCGCGCGCTCCTGACAGAGTCGCATCCAGTCCTCGTACTGGAAAATCTGGGAGAACTTGTCTCGAGCTTCCAGTGATCGAAAGCGATCGCTTTTCCCAATAGTCCGTCACGAACTCGTCTATAGCGAAGGGCGCCAATAGTCCGATGAGATCAATTGACGACAAGGCGACCTCCCGTTGGATCGAGCCGGAAGCCCGGGCCCGAAGCCGCTCGCGCACGAAGGGTAGCGCTGTCGGCAGAGAGTTGTCAAGATGGTAAGCACTTGCTGGGAGCCTGGCGAAAGAGAGGAGGACGGCCTCCAAGCCCACTTTCCCACGAACTGAATCTAGGAGGCTGCGGCTCTTCCGCCACTCCGCGAAGCGGCTGAAGGAGGTCGCGCGAAAAAGCACGGCGGGGCGGAGAGCACGCCGGGCCAGGGGAGCCTGTTCTATGCGGTGCTGCCCCGCGTTGCCGGGGCGTGAGTAGGGGTCTCCGTGTTAACCTGAGCCCGCACGAGGGGAACCCGCTCCTCGAGTCCTCTTCAATCGGGCCATCGCCGCGCCGTCGGGCCCCTCACCTCCCCGGCCCTCCTCTCCCACCTCACACCCACCCTTCCGGGAGAGGAGGGAGACTGTAGAAGCAAAGAATTTCTTGGCCTTTTCAGTCTCCCCTCTCTCCCGGGGGACGAGTTGCCCTTTTACCATCTGCGCCTAACCGCCCCAATGCCGCCTCCTCGGGGGTGTCCGCGGGAGCCGCGGACCTTGGGCGATCATCTCAAGAAAGCCAGGCTCCTCCAAGGGCTCGTCCGAAGGGAGGCGGCCACGGCGCTCGGCGTCTCGGGAGCGACCATAAAGAGCTGGGAGACCGGGGAGACCGCGCCGCGGGCCAAACTCCGGGAGAGGATCGTCTGCTTCCTCGGGTACGACCCTGGGGATTGGACGGCCTCCTCCGCCCCGGGGCGTGCTTGAGGATACGGGAGAAGAGCTACATCTATTCAAGGAGCGGTCGGGCACAGAGCCCGCCGCTCCTTTTTCTTTTGAAGCGGCTCCTCTCCCTCTACTTCGAGAAGGACAGAAGATAAAGGGCGGCTTCGGGTGAAGCCGCCCCTCGCTTTGGCGGTACGGACGGTGACGCGCGTCGTCTCTACTTCTTGTCCTCCCCCTTCCTCCAGTCGCTCGCGATCCAGGAATTGGGCTTGAGGCGGGCATGGATGTTCTTCAGCTCCTGGGTGTCGGGACCGATGACCTCCTCCGGGATGCAGGTCCACCAGTTCACGTCACAGGCGGCATACTGCTCCGCCGCGTGCTTCGCGGCGCTCTGCATCTCCAGGGTGATGATCTTCGCCTGGGAGGGCAAGTGGATCAGGTGGTGCCCGTGAGTGTGAGTGTTGTAGATGGCGAAGGGGCCGGCGACGATGCCGGAGACGGCGACAGCGTAGAGCCGGTCGATCATCCCGCAGGGCTCGAAGACGGCAAACTTGCGGCGCTTCCAGGTAAGGGGCGTAGGGACGCGCGGCATGGTTCAGGCCCTCGCTCCGAGCGCCGCTTCGATCTCGTCGGCGATATGGGCGAGTTCGAGCGCCTGCCTCCCCGCAAACTCCGAGAGCGCCTCGTCAGCGGAAGAGAGGGAGGAGACCTCGTGCTCCCTGCCGACGGAGGCGAGGAAGCCCTCCAGGTGCCGCAGGTCGGCGAGCGCGGCCCGGAGTTCGGCGCGCGTCTCGCCTTCGGGGTGATGGGGCCAGGTCTCGGCGCCCATGAGGGAGAGGTTGAAGAAGAGGTCCCCGAGGCGGCGCAAGGTGGTGTTCGCCTCGGGATCGGTGATGTGGAGGAGGAGCGTTTCGCGGAATCCCTCGCCCTCCTCCCAGGAGGCGGGGTCGATACGGGGGATGGGAGCTGCTGGGGTAGACTCGTCGCGGTCGGGCATGGAGTTCACTCCTTCATGCTTGGCTAGGCTCCGGCATGAGGTGCGTGCCTCTGTCGGGGCCGCTTCTCTTTTGGGGGAGCGCCGATCGCTCCTCCTTCAGGAGTTCGATCCTATCCTATAGCGTTAGTCTGTGTCTAGTATGGCGCTAGAATAGGCAGCGGAATCCGGTATCCTTCCGGGCGTGCCGAAGCGCGAGAAGCCGAAAGCTCCCCGGAAACCTTTCACCGGAACCGGGCTCATCCGGGAGGTGAGCTACCTCCACGAGGACGAGGCGCGCTTGCTTGAAGCGAGGGCGGAGAAAGAACGCTGCTCCAAGTCCGAGATCATCCGGCGGTCGCTCCGGGCCTACCTCGGAATCGAGGACTAGCGGCGGGCACCCTCCTCCGGCCGAGAGCCCAAGCGACGACCGCCCGTGTCGAGGAAGCGCCGCTTGTCCCCGATCACCTCTTCCCCTCACCTGGAAAGAGCTGAGGAGTTCCGTCGTGGCTAAGGACGGCAGCCGGCCCCGCGCGGGGTCCCCCTAGCGAACACGAACGCCCGAGCTGCCCGCGTGAAGTGCTCGCCCGGGAGGGCTGGACTTCGTGTAGTCCGTCGAAGATCGAACAAGAAAAAAGCCCCGGGCGGTTTCGCCGGGGGGCTATGTGAATCAGCGCTCCTCCGGAAGGAGGATGCGGGCATGAAGCGGATCTCCGGGCCGGGTGAGGATGAGGCGCCCGTCCTCGATCTCGATCCGCAGGGCATCGCCTTCGCGGAAACCGGCGCGCATGAGCCACCGGCCGCGGAGTCGGATCATCGGGACGCTTACCCTCGTGTCGAAATATGAGGTCACCGTGGCTTTCCGGTGCATGGGTGCTCCTTCTGAAGTGCCAGAGGCCGCCGAGCCGACGGGCACAGGCTCTAGGTTGAGAGGTTCGTAAAGGTGCGGGAGCTAGAGGCAGTCGGGAGATTGGGAGGCAGCCAATATCCCGGAGAGTTCCGGGACCCAGGAGACGGCCGCGTAGCGCGCGAGCCGGGCGATCGTGCGATCCGCGAAGCCCGCGCCCACAAGGACGAAGCCGTCATAGAGCGAAAGGACTCCGACGATCGTCTCCTCCTGCTCCTGGGATAGCGATCCGTCGAAGAGACCGAGCATGGAGACCGCCCCGGCTTCGGCGAGCCGGAGCACGCCTGCGATCTCGGGGGTGAGATAAAGCGGGCCGGTCTCTTCGCTGACCTCCATGAGCCGGTGCAGGTTGAAGACCTCGAGCCCGGCGTGGAACTTCGGCGGGAAGAGGTAGCGCGGAGCTTCGCCATTGTCGAGGGCGAGGCCCGCGTAGGCGAGAAGCTCCCCGCGGCCGTTGTGGATCGGTATCGCGAGCCGGCCTTTGAGGAGTCCCTTCGAGCAGTACCCCGCCTCGAAGAGTTCCATGGTCGAGGCCTGGAGCCCGAGCGAAGCAAGGCTCTCATGGTGAGGGTCCAGGGTCTTCAGGGTGAAGGCGAGGGGCTGGTTCTCAGTGGGCAGAGTTTCTTGCGCCATCCGTGGGGCTTCGGAAGCGGCTGGAGTCTCGGCCGGAGCGGCAGGTGCCTCGGCTTGCGGCTTCTTCTCTTCCAGGAGCCCGAAGCTCGAACCAGGAATCGAGCCTCAGGGCCGCGGTGCGTATGCTCACGCCCTCCTGCTTCGCGACGAAATCCAGGATGTTCCCGCCTACCTTGCAGCCGAAGCAATACCAAGCGTTCTTCACGAGATTCACCTGGAACTGGCGCCCGGACGCGCCTTTGCAGAAGGGGCACGTTCCCACGAGGTTCCTTCCCTTGCGGGCGAGGTTCTCCAGGAGTTCGTAGCGCTTCAGAATCGCTTCCAGGGACACCGCGCGCTTCACCTCCGCAAACGACACGAAACCTTTTGACATCGCATCCTCCTTTTTCAGTTGTGAGGTTCTGGAGGTCAGGGTAGCGGCGGGATTGGAAACGCAAAAGACGGCTCCGGGAGCCGTCTTGCGCGACTGATGCCTTTGCGGCGCGACCGCTACTTCATCGCGTAGGTCACCGCCAAGGCCAAGGCGTCGAAGGTCGCGATGCGCTCATCCTCGCTCTGCCAGATCTTGCGGCGAGCCGGCATTTTCGGGGCAAGTTCCGGGAAGGTCTCCGCGAGGTTCTGTGTGATCGAGAACTTTGTCGCACGCTTGTCAGGAGAGGAGAAGCACTCGACGACCGCGAGCCGGGGGATGGCGTGTACCGCGATGCCACGCTCGCGGACAGTGTCTCGGAGCTTCTCCAGGAGCTTCTGCACTCTCGGCCGGCGGCGGGAGCCGGGGGCCGCAGAGTCTTCGAGGATCACGATATCCGGCCGGTACTGATCGAGGAGTTCTTCGAATCGGGCGACGGCGCCGGATTCCTTCTCGCCGGAGACATGAGCGAGGCCCCAATCGACGAGACGAAACGGAGTTTCGAGGATGGCGTAGCCGAAGCCTTTGGTCGTGGGGTCCAGGGCGAAGATGCGGGTCGGGTCGGTAGGAGTTTGTGACATAGAAAGAAGGTGGTGGTTAGTGATGGCTGCGTGCTTCAAAAAGCGCAGAGGACCCGCCCGGATGTCGGGAAGAAGTATTGAAAAACAAAACCCTAGAAAGATTCTCCTCATGGCGGGTCTCACGCTATCGCCGCCACCACAAGAAAAAAGACGGCAAAAGTTGCCGCCTTGGATAAGAAATCGGTTTTATGCCTGATGCACCAAAGGTGCTCCGCGCAGGGAAAAAACGAAGCACGCGACGACGGGCGCCTTTTGCGCGCCGCATGGGGGAAGTACGCTCCTTCCCATGTCGAATGCCGCGCCCGATCTCGCGAGCTTGAGGAAGCTCTTTCCTGGTCTCACCGAGGCCGAATATGCGTCGCTCGATACCTGGTATGCGGGCTATGCCGCGCTTATCCTGCGCATGTATGAGCGGATCACAAACGATCCGGCGGCCTATGACCGCTTCCTTGCTTTGACGAGTCAACTTTCCCGTCCTACCATGACGGGAAAGGTCGATTCCCCAAAGCAAACCGAACACACATGAACAAGACGTTTTACGGCTACATCCGGGTCTCCACGGCCCGGCAGGGGGAGGGCGTTTCGCTCCAAGAGCAGCGCGCCTCTATTGAGCGCTTCGCGGCACAGCGGGGCCTCACCATCTCCCGCTGGTTCGAGGAGCGCGAGACCGCAGCCAAGGTCGGCCGTCCGATCTGGACGGAGATGCTTCGCCTATTGAAGAAGCGCGCCGCGGCAGGCGTCGTGATCCACAAGATCGACCGGGGCGTGAGGAACGGCCGGGATTGGGTAGACCTCACGGAACTCGTGGACCGGGGCCTCATAGAGCTCTACTTCGCAAACGAAGGACTCGATCTCACGAATCGGGGCGGACGGCTCTCTGCCGACCTTCAGGCGGTCGTCGCCGCCGACTACATCAGGAACCTCCGCGAGGAGGCCCTGAAAGGCATCAACGGACGCCTGAAGCAAGGCATCCTACCCTTGCCCGCGCCGGTCGGGTATCTCGACTGCGGGGCTGGGAAGCCCAAGGCCATCGATCCGGTGAAGGGTCCCTTGGTGCGCCGGGCCTTCGAGCTGTATGCGACCGGCCAGTACAACCTACGCACGCTCCTAGCGGAAGTGCAGCGGTCAGGACTCAAGAACCGGCGGGGCGGCGAGGTCTCCGTGAACGGTCTCGCGACCATGCTCCGCAATCCCTTCTATATCGGGCTCATCCGGGTGAAGCGCCGGAAGGAAACCTATGAGGGTGCCCATGAGCCGCTCGTCAGAAAATCCCTCTTCGATCGGGTGCAGGCGGTCCTGGACGGCAAGCTCTCGGCGCGGCCGGCGCGGCATGACTTCCTCCTGCGCCGCACCGTGCGCTGCAAGAGCTGCGGCTACTCCCTGATCGGCGAGACGCAGAAGGGCCACACCTACTACCGCTGCCACACGCCGACCTGTGACATAACGAGCGTGAGGGAGGAAGCCGCCGAAGGGCGGGTAAGTCCTCTCTTTTTCGCCTGCCAGCTTGACTCCGAGGAACGGGTCTACCTGCGCGAGAAAATCGAGGGCATGAAGGCAAACTGGCAGGATGAGGCGGCAGCGCGCCGCAAGGCGCTTGAACTGAAGATGAGCCAGCTCGCCGGGAGGCGGGCGCGCCTTACCGATGCGCTGATAGACGGACTTCTCGATCGCGATCTCTTCGAGGAACGCCAAGCGGCCCTGCTTGCCGAGAAACGGACGCTCGAAGAGCAAATCGCCAACCTTGATGCCTCCGGCATGACTGGCCCGCAGAAGCTTGCCGATTTCCTCGAACGCCTGGATTCCGCGTATTCCCTATATGAATCGGGCACGCCTGAGGAAAAGCGCGAATTGATCGCAACCTTCACCTCGAACTGGCTCGCGGCAGGAAAAAAGATAGAATTTACGCCGCTTCCCGAGGTGCGGCTCGTAGCGGAGAGGGCTAAATTTCTTTTCGGTGGGGCGTATCGAGACAGACCTCGAACCGCCTGTAGGAACCGTCTTGACGGTAGGGCGGAGAAAGACCGGCCTCAAATATTGGATAGACTTCTCTCTCAGCTTACCAAGCTCCTCGCTGCCAGACTAGGCACCGACCGGGGGGAAGAAGTCTAAGCGGTGATCGTGGACCCACTCAGTCCCTTGCCTCCCACTTAGCCTTGCTAGACCGACAGGCATCAAGAATTCTTGATCTATATCCTCTCAGCCTACTCTACGTTGCCTAGGCTCGCGAAAGCGACTAAGCTCTTGCCATGCCCTTCGAACCAACGCCTGAGCAACAGCAGATCCTTAATTACCGCCTTGAGTGCCACGCGCGAGTACTCGCTGGACCTGGGACGGGTAAGAGCGCAACCGTGGTCAAGCTCATCGACGACCTTCTCGCCGGCGCCCAGCCTCCACGCCTCAAGCTCTTGACCTTCACGCGAGCCGCAACGGCGGAGCTTGCCGAGAAAGTCTCTGAGCATCCTGCGGCTGCTACCGAGCAGCCGAGCACCATCCATTCGTTCGCTCTCTCCATCTTGCTACAGAACCTCGATGCAACCGCCCTGCCTCAACCCCTACGGATGGCGGACGATTGGGAGAGGACCAACGTCGTGAATCCGACGCTCGGCCGGCGGATCGGAGTCCAGGCGCGCCGAATCGACAACCTGTTTCGAGAGCATGCGGCGAATTGGGAGTCGCTGGTGCCGGCTGAGAGCCCACGTGTCAGGCCTGAAGATCGCGCGCGTTTCCTCGCTGGCTGGCAGGAGCACCGTGCAATCTATGGATACACGATGCTCTCTGAGCTTCCCTTTGTGCTCCGAAGCGCTCTCCGCGATCATGAGGATTTGCGGGGCTTGGACTTCGGGCTTCTTGTCGTCGATGAATACCAGGATCTCAACGCCTGTGACCTTGACGTGCTCCGGCTTCTGACCGAGCGAGGTGCACGCATCCTCGCGGTCGGAGACGACGACCAGTCCATCTACTCCTTCCGGCGAGCGGCGCCGGAAGGTATCCGTCGGTTCCACGGAGACTATCCAGGCAGCACAAATTACCCCCTCTCGGTTACCCATCGCTGCGGAAGGCGAATCATCGAATGGGCGCTTCATGTGATCGAAGGCGATCTCTCGCGCGATCCAAACCGGCCCCGTCTCACTCCACACCAGAATTCGCCGGAAGGCGAGGCGCGCCTCTTGTCCTTTGCAAGTGCAGGCGCCGAGGCGAAAGGAGTCGCCGCGTTGACGAAGCAGCTGATCGACAAAGAGCATCTTCAGCCAAGCAAGATCCTGATTCTCTTGCGCAGCGACTACCAGGGCAGTTGGAGTGGTCCAATCAAGACAGAGCTGGCGGCGGCGGGCATCGAGTATGCGGACCCTGAGATGGTGCCCGCAGTCCTCGGCCGTCCATCGAATCGCATGCTTGTTGCCCTTCTGCGCTTAATGGTCCAGCAGTCCGACTCTCTCGCGTGGGCGACGGTACTGACCCTCACCCAAGGGATCGGGCCTGTCTTTTTGGACGCGGTTTACGACCGTGCCCGCAACGACAGGTCTCAGTTCGGGGCGGCCCTGCTTGCGCTTCACTCAGAAGGCTACCCCGGCATCGCCAAAGCAGTAGCAGGTCGAGTGCGTGATCGCCTCGACAGTATCCGCGCTATCCTCGCCGCACATCCCATTCCAGAGGAACGCCCCGAGGGCGGTTGGGGTGCCTGGATCATCGAGCTTGGCGTCTCCGAGGTTTCCCTATCGGCAGATGAGGACTTTCAGGAGATCCTCCACCAAGTCGATGGTCTCGCCGACGAGACGTTAGGGCTCGATCGCTACATCGGTCAAATTGCGCCCCTTGCCAAGGATCTTGCTCAATCGTCGAGCACGGGGGTTCGTATCATGAGCATGGCTTCCTCCAAGGGACTCACGGCCGAAGCGACCATCCTTCCCGGACTTGAAGCAGGTGTAAT
Source organism: Thermoanaerobaculaceae bacterium (assembly GCA_963778565.1). Lineage (GTDB taxonomy): Bacteria > Acidobacteriota > Thermoanaerobaculia > Multivoradales > UBA5704 > DATARR01. The sequence continues at coordinate 29,788 of CAVZUZ010000015.1, forward strand.
GCCGCGGCCAGATCAGGACCGCGAGGAAGAGCGGCGTCTTCTCTACGTAGCGATGACTCGCGCCAAACGCTTTCTCTTCGGCACTTGGGCCACGCGCCGCACTGGCCCCACGGCCAGGGCTGGTCAAGGGCGAGTTCAAGAAAGACGAAGCCTGTCCCCGTTTCTTGATGGAGGTCCCGTGGAGTCCGAGCCTGGGAAAAGCTACCTGAGCACTCGTTGGCCCTAGACTCAAGGACTTTCAAGATCAGGTTTCCCTACATCCGGCTACATTTGAGTGCCGGCTGAAGGCGGACAAATCTGCCGCCTTGACAGTGGGGCGCAACGAGACGGACATCGAACCGCCTGCCGGAACCGCCTTGACGCTAACGCTAGAAAAGATCGGTCTCGAATCTTGGATAGACTACTTTCTCAGCTTACTGGACTGCTATAGCTTCAGGTCACTCCTCCACAACGCAAGGCGAAGGTGCTCCCCGCACGAAGGATGCACGCTTTAATTTTAATTGACTACGCGCAAAGCGCCATCGTGTCGCGCGAGCACGAACGGCGCATCGCCGGTCAGAACGTCGCCTTGTATGATGTAGAGATCACCGACGTAGCCAGGACTGCCGCTTACAAAGTCAAACTTCGCCGCGTAGACGCTCGCGGCGAATTCCTCCGGGGTCTCGTCGGCCAGACCCCAGGACTCCTTTACTTCCTGGACCTGCATGATTTCCCGCCACTCCTCGTTGGTGATAGCTTTTGGGCTCGTATCGGTCATATATTTATACTAGCCCTCTTCCGGAGATTTTGTCAAGGTGCTTTGCTCAGGCTTTCCAAGCAGCCTGTCTATTAAACCTCAGGGACTCCGAGATCAAGCCTGAAGCCGATGATAAGGCTCAAACGTTTCAGCCGGTTCAGTGAAGAAGAGGCGGCGAAGGTCTGGAAGTGCCTTTCTCGCCTCTGATTCGCCAAGGCCGACGAGGGTTTTTATTTCACTCACCGAATCAAGCTTGAAGCCCTTCGGCAGCAACGGCGAGATACGGATCACATTCTGCCGATCACTCACGAGATGCGCCGCAGTTCCCATTGCGGCCGAGGATTGTGCGGTCATAAACACTTCTGCTATTTTCGGACCCCAATACGCGAGCCCCAGCCCAAACTTTCTTCCCCAGCGCACATCAAGTGGCGACGAGGTGCAACCGATGCTCAAGACGCGAAGCGAGTCCGGCGGCCAGCCCAAGATTCCAACCGCCTCGACGGTGGCGACCCCGGCGGGGTTATTCGCCCAGACCCCGCCGTCGATAAGAGGCAGTCCGGCTGCCGAGCGGTACGCAGGGAAATATGTAGGCGCTGCTGCGGTCGAGAGCGCAACATCCACTACGCGCTCTCGGTAATCTCGTTCGAGGCGGTAATGATGTGCGGTCTTCCACACGTGGACTTCGCCGGTCACCAAGTTGCACGAGGGAATTACGAGACGCTTCGCGCTCTCCCCCAAGCGGCGATCACCAAAGACGGCCTCCAAAGCATCCCGGAGCGGCTTCGAGTCGTACTTTGAAAGTCCAAGGTGGCGAAGGGACCTCATGATTCGGTTGCCGGAGAAAATCGCCGGGCCATGCTCCTCATAAAAACGGAGGACGTCTGAGGCTGAAAGCCCTAGCCCAAGACCCAACGCGATGATTCCCCCGGTCGAAGTCCCTACAATCAAGTCAAAATAGTCCGCTACCGGAGTTCCGATAGACTCCTCGACCTTTGCGAGTAGGGAGGCTGGGAACACTCCTCGTATCCCACCGCCGTCGATTGAGAGAATCCGTTTCATGCGACCGTTGTCGGAAAGAAGTCTTTGCCGAGGATGGTTTGCCAGAACTCGACCGCCTGGCTCCAATTTGACGACACGCATGCGGCGTGGGCAAGAGTCGCCGCTTTGGATATCACACCGTGGAGAGTTCGCCAGGATTCCAGCGGCCACTCGGCGCCAGTGAAGATATCCCGATCGCCACACGGTGTTTTACATACCTCTCCATACCAGGTATCGGCGCCTTTGCTCGCGATGTGCAGCAGGATGTTAGCTAAGTAGTCTGCCGGCGCGCCACGGAACAAGGAATCCGGGAATGAATGTAGGAGGCATTCGATGTGGAACGAGACCGCATCCAATCCGAACAATGAGCGGATATGCTTCATTACCTTGATGGCCGGGATAAAGTTGCCGCCAGTCCGGTCATCGTCATTCTTGAGGGAGAGGTACGCCTGGTGATAGCGTGCATACCCATCTTCCCACTGCTGGCGCTCGGGACGGTACAGCCGGAACGGTTCCTTCTGCGAATCAAAGTTCCCCGCCGCGTAGACCACCGGGAGTATCTCGATCTTGATGCCCAAATCGACCTTGATGCACATGCTGGTCTGTGTGTAGCGGACTTTGCTCCGGTATCTCTGGTCTGCGAGGAGCGGCGCCGCGATGGTATCGAAGATGACATGACGATCATAGCTCCGGCCTCCGCCGCCGTCCCCGGAACCAGGTTGCCATAGCTCGCAGAGAGCTATGATATCGACATCGTTGATTGTATAGATAGCGGTGCTCTGCCTATAAGAGCCCTGGAGAAAGCACCGCGGCGATAATTCAGCCGCAAGACCTTGGCGATCTTCGAGCAGAGCTTTTATTGACTGGTATTCCCGCGATGCCTGCGCCTCAAAGGTGGCGCTAGGGTTTAGACGGCGGAAGAATGATGCAAAATGGTCAGAGAGTTGAAAGTATGCCATGGTACGTCCGCAAGCCCCATCAGGAAGCTATATAATTTCAAGAATGTGCGACCAGCCTCCTCGCCTACTATCGTTATCGAAAACGCGCAGTCTGGGGGAGACCTTCGGGAACAGTTCAAAGCCGCATAGGACGGCGATTGGCGCGGGAACCGCAGGGAAGACATCTACACTTGGAATGCTTCCGTGGTCACGGAGTACTTGGGCCAAGAGTTCGTGGTATACGTTGCGAAATGCCTCTAAATCTTGCCGCTGCCTTAGGAACAGGGGCGTAGGGACCTGACTGTCTAAGGAGATCTCGTAAATTGTATAAGTGGCGTCGATATGGGGCGGGAGCTTGTCGAAGTCGAGCGGCGCACTGAGGGAGAGCACGAGAGCAACTCTATCGCGGACTGTCCCCTCTCGAACCTTCCGCAATAGATACTGAGCCCTAGGGCCGGAGGTCTTCCATGCCCACGTCTGCGAGTCGCGGTGCCGTTGGTAAAGATCAACCGGTGTTTTGTTGCTAAGGCAGTGACCGAGGAACATGAGAAGGGGCATTGGTGCGAGAGCGAAGAGAGAAATATGCCGAGGAGGGTCAATATTCATTCCAGGATTGTAGAGGCTGTCCACGGACCGGGTGATTTTTTCCATGGCGACCGTATAGTAAGCATCGCTACCGTCGTCGAGAATCGATAGGTCAATTACGCACCCCTTGTCATCGGCCGGATACATCGGAGCGACGGCATCCCATATATCAGCCTTCGGAATAGCAACAGGCTGCCCGCCCACCTTGGCAAGCAGTTGGACTACGGTAGTTTTGCGCTCCGGCTTCGCTGCCGTAAGGCGGAAGATTCGTTCCTCGTGCTCTATCTTATGGCGTACCAGGGTTTCCCTGGTGAACTTCTCTTTTGTTCCAGGATCGTCAATGAGCTTATGGCATCGTGGGCACAGCAGCATCAGGTTCGACACATCGTGGATAGCGTCTGGCCGCTTGCCGTCATTGCCCCGGGGACCTTCCAGCTTAAAGGCTACGATGTGGGCAAGTTCTCCTAGATTCACCTCATCGAGCGTCACATGATGCTTCAGGAGATATTCGTTACAACCATCAAATTCGCACCGTCCTCCCGCACGAACCCAAAGGATCAGCTTTGTTTTCCAGGGAATATTACGCGCGGGCTGGATTGGAGATGCGTTGCTCATAGTCAACGATTCTTTCTCCGGCGTGGATGGACTCCTCCTCCCATCCACTCGCCGGTCGCATGCCATACCTCGTAGTGGTACAGCCAGAAGAGAGGTCCACGGGACGGTGGTTTCGGCAATCGCATCAGATGATGTCCACTCGCCTGAGTTCGTGAGATAGAGGCAAAGAGTCCCATCTGGGAATAGATGGTGAATCTCTTCTCCATTTTCATGGTTACGAAGCTCGGGCGTGAGCACGTACACCTTGGGCCTATGCTTCAGCCGGTATTCGATTGCCACGAGGTACCGATGAGATATATCGGTCGGCCGCAACTCACCGGACCATCGGATGAGACCTGAGTGCCATGAGGTCATGGCGAGGCTGGGGAAGAGATTGCGCATCCGAGCAATCTGCTGCGCAACCGGCATCGGCGGCTGGCGGAGATACTTACTTCCCATAAAACGTATTCCGCTTCACGGAGACGACGCCGCTTGAAACCGCAGTGGTTATGGCCCCCGTGCGGGTCACTCCGAGCTGGCTGCTCCCGCGGGCCTTCTCGACCGTCTCCGCTTGGGCACGAATCGCCCTCGGCGCAACCTCGCCAAAGAGCTTTTCAAGACGCTTACTCGCATCGGGCATGGCGAGGTGCTGGAGTGCAGCGAGCTCACGCTCCAGTTCAATCATCCAAGAGACGAATGACCGATACGCCTCTTGGTTCTCATCCCAACGCTCGCTCAGGTCTTCGTGCGGGTTCGCCGGGTTGCAGACGACGAGACGTCCTGCTGAGGGAATCGAACCAATGATCCGTTGGACAATGGCGTGAAGGGCTTGGAGCGGGTGAAGCTCTCCAGCATAGTTCGTACCGGCGAGCGTGGTAAGGACGATGGAGATCGGTGCGAGGTCGGGAGTGCTCGCGAACCGGATATCCCGGCCGCGTTTGAGGAGTTGGACGGAAAGCTGGAGCGTGTTTTTGTCCTCCGCGCCTTCAGGTGGCGGAAGCGCTTCGACGGCTGCCCTTTTGGCTTCCTCAGCTTGAAGCTCGCCTCTGCTCTCAAACCATCCCGCGTAACCCTTGGGATTGCTCTCTTTCCAATCTGCGGCAGCGCGATCCGGTACGAGCACATGGGTACCGCCGAACCGGAGATCCGGCCGAGCGGGAAGAATGTCGAGGTGGAACTGTTTCGCGAAATTCAGGCGGATGCAACGGTTCTTCCTCTCGACCATGGGTGCGTACGTCCCATGATCCCGTAGCCGTCGCTCCACTAAGTTGAGCACTTCGATCGGATTGGCGTTGTGGTAAAGCGCGAGCCAGAAGCACGAGATCAAGATCGTATTCCTCGCGCCACCATGGCCGAACCGTCGTGCCGATGCGAAGCGATCCCTGAGGATAGATTTCCGGACGCAGCGCCGTAATAGGACTTGCGGGCGCGCCAAGCCATTCTGCGACGCTCAGGTAGTGCTGCTCAGCCTCTTCATGCTGCGTCCTAGTCAATTGAAGCAGGACACAGATGCGAATGAGAATATCATCGAGCCACGTGCTCGACTGGGTAGGCAACATTGGAGTCAGGAATGCGGTAGACATCGTTTCAATTCTCCGGAGTTACATCTACTCGTTGATCTCAAGAAGCTCGGACCCCTTCTTGATGACTCTCGTCACAACACCGAGCACCTGGAACCCTTCCTCTACAAGTATGGGCTGGTGATCGGGATTCGAGGAGTCGGGCTTTAGAAAGTAATAGTTTGGACCTCGGACAAGACGTTTGATCGTGGCCTCTCCGTCGATAAAGGCGACGATGATTTTTCCCGGTTCAGCCGTCGCCTGTTGCTGGACGAGAACGAGATCCCCATTCTCGATCAGCCCGCCTTCCACCTTCGCGCGATCCATGGAATTGCCTCGGACCCGGAGAAGGAAGAAGCTTGCGCTCAAGGGCCTCGTGAAATCCTGCGGGAGACGAAGCCACCCTTCCCGATTCTCCTCTGCGAGCATGAGCGGACCGGCCGGGGCCTCGCCCACAAGGGGGACCGCTCGGGTCTCAAAACCATGCCCGGGATCACGAAGAAGCCGGATGCCACGAGCCCCTGGCCACCTCTCTATATCGCCCTCCTCTTCGAGCCACTGGAGGTATCGAAGCACCGTCCGGGTGGACCCCACCCCGAGAGACTGCCGAAGCTCCTCGACCGTGGGAGGCAGGCCAGAGTGCATCATGGCGTTGCGGATGGCCCTAAGGATCTCTGGTTTGGAGATGAGCTTGTTCTTAGGCATTAGTTAGGCTCTGTCAGATTGGTCTGTCATACTCGTTTCCCATACTATGCCTCTGCTGAGCCGTCGTCAAGCCAGTGTTTGCAATGGCGTTAATCGAGCGTAATTGTCGGACGGCATTTCCCTTTGCGGGCCGCGATCCGAGCGGATCAGCCTCCGGAACGAGGCGCACGACCTCGGCTCGGCCGTTCACCCACTCGTGCGTCAGAACGTCTCCGCGGCCAAGCCTCTCCCCTTGAGCAAAGAGGAAGAGCCGCGAGCCGCCGCCTGAGAGGGTCCGGCACGCCTCGACCAGGTGCTCCACCCGCTCCCTGCTTGGCGTCACGGTCAGGACCCGGAAGTTCGGGATGCCGAGGTGCGCCCTGTGAAGCCCCCTCCGCCAGGTCCCCTGGTACGCGAGGAGCTTGCGGAGAAAGCTCGTCTGCGCGAGTCCCTTTCTCGTGACCGGCATCGTGCCGCGGTCGGCTTCGAGGAAGAAGAAGGCGCGGTTCCGGCCTTCAGGCTCCTCCTCGAAGTGAAGCCCGAAGACTTGATCCGGCTCCACGCCCAGGCAGTGAGACTTGCCGCCCCAGCGGACCTCGACCTGCCAGCGGAAGGGCAAGCGCAGCCGCTGGGTCTCTGCCGGCGCACCCGCGAGTACCTCTTCGGGAGGGATGATCTGCACGCCTCCGTGATTCCGGCAGCCAGCCTCGAAGGCCACCATCACCTCGGCGACCGCGAGCGTGTGGTGCAGGAAGACCCGGGAGACGTTCCGGTTCTTCGTGTCCCACCGGACGCCGCTCCGCCTCGCCACACCCTCCGTCTCGAGGACCTCCGCGCCGCGGTTCCCAAGGGCATAGACGAGGGGCTCGGAACCGCGGACATACCAATCGAGCTGCATGGGAGGGCGGTCGAGGTAACCATGGTGAAAGAGGAGCTGCAAGCGACGGAGCGTCGCCTGCCGGCTCCCATCTAATAGCGCTATGAGTTGCGTGGAACGCAGAAGACGGTGGCGATAGACGGCGCGGAGTATGTCGAGATCGCGGGGCGTGAGGATCATCGGGCGCACCGGCGCGCGCTCGAAGCGCGGCCGGCGGGTGTGAGGGTGAGGCATCGAAGGTCAGCGTACCGGCCGGTGGTAACTCCGACTAGGCGGCGCTACGAGCCGCCAAGCCAGCGCTCGATCTTCGCTTCGACCTCCTCCCGCGGCCGGCCATACCGCTCCCGGGAGCGGCGAATGACCGCCGCCCGTCTGCCGCTTGCCGTGCCCTGGATTGGCGGCAAGGTCCGTCCCCGAAAGGGCTCCCGCATCCGGCCCTGATCCAGGAGCCGGGCGTAGAACTCGTACTTCCCGAGGGAGACGAGATTCCCCATCTTCACGTCGCCGCCCAGCTCGTCCTCCAGGATGCGCGCATCGGCCTGCCCCACCCGGAAGGCGATGAGGTTGCCGGCATTGCCGAATGCGCTTTGCCGGATCTCGTCCGTGAGCTGGTCAAGGTATTGATGGGCGAGGATAAGCGAGAGACCGTACTTCCTCGCCTCGGCGAGGATGGAGGCAAGGGCATCGGTCGCGAAGCTCTGAAACTCGTCGATGTAGAGATGGAAGGGGGCGCGAGGAGAATCCGGCAGGGCGGCACGCTGCATCGCCGCCCACTGGAACTGCGAGAGAAGGAGCGCGCCCAAGAGGCGGGAGGAGTCTTCGCCAATCACACCTTTCGAGAGATCGGCGATCATGATCCGGCCATGGTCCATGAGGAAGCGCGCATCAAAGCGGCTCCTCGGCTGGCCTAAGACGTTCCGCATGGGGGCGTTCCCGAGCAGCCGCCCGATCTTGTTCTGTAGGGGCGCGATGGCCTCAAGCCGGAAGCGCCGCTCATATCCGGCATACTCGTTCTGCCAGAAGGCGCGCACAACCGGATCCCGGACCTTCGCGGTCACGCGCTCGCGGAAGGCATCGTCTGAGAGGAGCTTCGGCAAGGCAAGGATCGTGAGCCCTCTGTCCAGGAGGGCGGCGAGCGAGTGCCCCAGGATGTATTCGAGCCGCGGTCCCCAGGAGGAGCCCCAGATCCCGCGAAAGGCGGAAAGCACCCCGGAGACCACGAGGTGCGCCTGATCCTGCGGCACCCTGGGAAGAAGGTTCAAGCCCACCGGACGGGCAAGATCGCCGGGGTTGAAGTAGAGCACTTCGCCCGTCCGATCCCTCGGGATCGCGTCCAAGACCTCCCGGGCGAGGTCTCCATGAGGATCAAGGAGACCCACACCTCGCCCGGCACAGAGGTCCTGGAGGATGAGGTTCCGGAGGAGGGTGCTCTTGCCGAGGCCAGTTTTGCCGACGATGTAGAGATGTTGCGCCCGGTCCTCGGGGTGCAGCAAAACAAGCTTCGGATCATCCGAAACCCAATACGTCCGCGTGCCGATGCAAATGGGGGTCTGGTCCATGGGAAAGGCGCCCGACCTCTCTTCCCCTCCCCATGGGGAGCCAGTGTCCTCCGCATGAGGAGGAACCTGGGGAAGCCCAAGCCTGGCGGCTTCGGGTTACGCCCGCAAAACGGCGTGTGGTGACCGAGCGGGCGCGGCAAGAGAGGTGGACGCGGCCACATTGTGGCGCGTGGTTTCCGTTCCCACAAGGCGGAGAGATTCGACGCCTTACCCGTAGTGACGCGAAGCGTCGGCCCTTCGAGGGCAAGTAGTCCCCACCGCTGTCGGGAAGGCCGAGTATCGAGGCCGGTAGCGCCCGACTGGCGTGGTTTGGTCGAAGGGCCGACGATAGGAGAGACCGAGATCCATAGCCGTTAGGAAACCACGCCAGTCGGGCGCTAGCCCGGCAGCGGTGGGGAGCCAGTCGGTGAAGCACCGTATGGGGATTCGGCCCGTCCGCATGAAGCGGAGCCCGTACATACCTTGTATGTAGCGGGGTATGTATACCCTGCAAGTGACGGGTTTCCCGCGACCAGTAGCTTGGCAGTGCTCAGTGGACGCTCCCCAGGGCGTATTCGCCGCCGTCCGCTTCCTCAAACATACTCCAGTAGCGGCCCTCGCCGGATAGTTGCCAGTACCGCGCGAGAATCTAGTCAAACTCAACCCGTCCTGGCTTCTTTGAAAGTTTCTTGCTGCCTCTTTGCTATATCTGGCCACTCCGAGAGTGGATTGGTATTAAGAAGGGCCGTCACATCGTCTATCGAGAAGTTAGGAAGTCTCGCCATTGACTCTGCTGCTTCGAAGCTGTGTTCGACAATCTCTCTGTATTCTTCCACCAAGATGCGTTGGCTTAGGCCCGGCCATAGTTCATCGATTTCTTCCTTCCTTAAAGGGTTAAGCCAGTCGTAGGCGTCGCGTTCTTGACCTACTATTCTTGCTTTGGTTGCTGGCAAATAACCTGCTCGTACAACCGCTACAAGCTCGTCTTTCATATGTCCCAATGCCGATTCCCTAGCCGCCAGCATGATGTCTTTGTAAAGCTCTATCTTTTCTGATTCATCTTGCGCTTCCTTTAGCCTCTCCCGAGCTTTTTCTTTTCGGAGTCCAAGACCTACTCTGTCCACCGGTTCGAACTCTGGCATAAATAGTCTTTTGTTGACTATATGTTGTTCCTCGTGCCTTTTTATTACCTGTTGACTACGGCCTTCTACCAGGACCGTATAGTTGATAGGAACCGTGTCATTCGTCTTAAACGCATAACCACCTATTCGACAATCGGTCAAAAGCTTTAGTCTCTCTTTGCCGTCAGTGAAGAGCAGGCCCGCTGTTTCTTCGTCAGTCGTAATATTTATAGACACTGCCCCAACATCTATATCCAACTTCGTTCCTACGGGAACATCCACCTCTGTTAGGCGTTTGACTAAATCCGTATCATTCGCAAACTCTTCACGCGTCCGATCGGCATCGGTGCGTAACTCGTCGTAGCGCTGGATCAATGATTGCACCTTCTGTGAATCACCTTCGGTGAAGTGGTAGGCTGTCCCAAAGTTTCCGGCTAAAGCTTCTAGCTGTTCCAGAGGAACATTGCGATTCTCAAAGATGGATTGCGTAAGATAACTGCAACATTTGGCGTATGCTCGTTGATAACGAGGGTCGGATTCGAGAGATTCGCGAGCTTCCGCTGAAGTCCCCGGCGGATTTATGTCCAACTCACTTTCAAGGTCAGCTATGAGTTCTGCCGGTAGCGCCGCTCTTATTTGCTCAATGGCCTGGGCATTGGGAGCTTTTTCGGTTGTGGCAACTGCAACTGTTGCCACTTCGGCAAGGATTTGTTCCTCCGTCTGACGATCTTCTTCTTGGAGTGGTGCGACGGCTTCGTGGAGCTTTTGCTTGTCCTCGGCAGTGCCGCCGACCACTGTCACGCCTTCAATTCTCGTACTAACCTGGGTCTCAGTCCTCTTTCTCGCCTCAGGAACTCTAGTTGTAACTTTCGCTGCTGCCGCCTCAAGTTGCTCTGCGGGATCTAGGGGCGTTTCTGCTCTCGCAACTTCAATTTTGGCTTCTACTTTTTCTGCACCCGTCTCGTTCGTAGGCATGCTATTGATTGTTGTTTTGTTGGACAGCGATGATACTCCTCCTAAGTTCCTGTAATCTCTGGTCCTTTATGTTCCTAATGTACTCGTCAATGATTCGGAGCTGCTCTGTGCGCGAGTGATTAAGCGCGTCCATTGCCTTCTTGTATATAGCTTCTAGTTCCGCGACCTTTCTTTGGAACTCGGCGTCGGCTGTACTCATTACTTTATTATAACATCATATCTGTTTCGTTGGCGCCTGACCACATTTTTCGCGTTTTAACATAGCTCGTTACTTTGTCAAGCTGAAATAGCCGACACCGAGCCGAGCGAAGCAACGACTTACAATCTCTTTCAAGGCGGCACTCCGTGCCGCCTTTTCTCGCTTCGCACCAGCTCCTACTCTGAACTAGGTTTCTTTAAAACCTTTTCAGAAAGGAGCCTCTCATGCTATCTGCCGCACGCAAAAAGGAGTTCTCTAAACTCGACGAGCTGGCCGACCAGTGGGCTTTAACTGTCGGCGAGTACATCGAAGAGTACGCTCTCGACGATGTGGTGCCCGGGATCTGCATGAATCCCGGCTGCCTCTACACGACCACTGTCGAGCCCGACCAGCGACAAGGCTGGTGCGAGGTCTGCGGCACGACCTCGGTCCGGAGCGGCATCGTCCTGGCCGGCCTCATCTAGCTTCACCCTTCCGCAATACCTCTCCCATTCCAGACGAAAGGAAGATCTCATGAAGGAGCGTAGGCCGAAGTGTACCCGTTGTATGAGGAAAGCGGCGCGGCGGCGCGACATGGCACCTACCCCCGCGCAGCTCGCGGCGATCCGGCGAGCCATCACCGCAACCGCCGCGAGATTCGGGCGGCGGCTCTCGCCGGAGTGCATCGAAGACCTGGTGCAGGAAGTGTTCCTGGGGTTGTGGAAGTCGAAGGCGGAAGAGAAGCTCCACTGCCTGCCCTACGTGCGCCGAGTCGCCGCCAACGTTACCGTTGACTTGCTGCGGCGACAAAGCGCACAGAAGCGAAGGTGGCGCCTCCACATGGGCCCGGATCTTGAGAAGACACTCTGGCGGCCTTCCCGCACGCCGGAAGAGGTTTTGAGCGAGCGCGAGGAGGCGCAGCAACTCCTTGCGACCGATCGAGCGCTCAAGAGGCGGGTGAAGTGGGCTGCGAAGCAGTACGCGACAGCGCAAGCGGCCATGGCGGGAGGTGCATAGGGTTGCTGGGTGCCCCGCGCCTGAACTCCGCGACTACCTTCTGAACCGCACCTGCGGGTGTATCACGTTACTCCTCGATGAGGCGGAGAAGCTCGCGGTGCCAATCGTCGGCGAGGAGTATGCCTCGGCTCCGGTCGCGATTCACATAGCAGTCTGAAGTCCGTGCACGCCTTTACACCAATTCCATTCGTATCAGCCCCCAGGAAGCAATCCTGGGGGCTTTCTTTTTGGGCGGCGATCAAAACCGTATGCGCAGAACCCTTGCGCTTGGAACTTGACACAACCGCTATATTAACGTACAATGTGCGGGTAATTTAGGTTCAGATCGTGAGCTGTCTGCCGCGGGGCAGAATAAGCCCCTCCGATCTTCCCTCTCGCCTGAAGTCCCGCTCACGTAACCCGCTTTCAACCGACGACCCTGCCAGCCGCCTATTTTTTGTGCTGCCATGAAATCCATTCACGGACGCCCACTTAATTACTACCTCCGCAGTTATCGCCGGCATGCGCACCTGACTCAGGCGAAACTTGCCTATCTCCTCGGCGCCTCTACGGGCGTGAAGGTGTCGCGCTATGAGTCCGGCAACCGCCTGCCCTCCCTTGAGACCGGACTTGCCTACGAAGCCGCCCTTGGCGTTCCTGTCTGCCAGCTCTTCCGCGGCAGGTGCGAGGAGATTGCAGGGCAGGTTTCAGAGCGACGGCGCAGGCTCGACGCGAAGCAAGAGAGGAGGCGGCAGAGGGTCGGATCTGCTTCTCGTCATGCACTTTGAGATGCCAGACACGATTCTCGCAATCGACCCGACTTCAAGGGGCTTCGCCTTTGCCGTCCTCGAAGCTCCTGCATTTCTCGTGGATTGGGGCGAGAGGATCGTGTCCCCAAAGACTGGCGGCCTGCTTCTCAAGGTAGATGACCTCCTGGCGCATCACCAGCCGGCTGTACTCGTGGTCGAGGATGTGGCGGCGAAGGGCTGCCGACGGCGGAAGCGGGCCAGGGAAGAGATCAAGCGCATGGAACAGCTCGCCAAGTCGCGCGGCGTGCGGGTGGAACAAGCTTCCCGCCTTGCCGTCTTATGTACCTTCGCGCCCGCGAAGAGCAAGTATGAAGTGGCGCTCCGGCTCGCAGAAACCTTTCCCGTCTTAAGAGATCGCCTTCCGAGGAGACGCAAAGCTTGGATGTCTGAGGACCAGCGCACGAATACCTTTGATGCTCTTGGGCTTGCGGCGACAGTGGACAGGACCAGCATCGCCGGGAGGTTGGAGTAGACACCTTGGCATATCGACATTAGTCGCTTAGCGCGGATCGCCTGTACGATATACGGCTGTTCGTCAGAGTTTCAGGGGCGAGGGTACCGCAGAGACAGAAGGGAGAAGAGGGCCAATGTCCAGGATCACCTTGGCGAGCTATGAAGGCATGGTCTTGTGGCGCTTCTTTGACAGCGTATCATCCGCCGTTTCCACGAGAATGCTCCGCGGTTCGCCTCCGGGAGAAGAGAATCTCACTTTCCTGCTCTGCGAGCTACTCGACGAGGGTGCGACGGGGCTTCATACCCTGGACTATCCGCTCTCGCGAGTGAGGGAAGAACTGGAACAATCCGATGCCGGTATCGCCGTTGATTTTGGCTTCGAGACGCACGAGCACGCACGGTTCTTCGAGTCGAAGTATTCCGGGGCCGACCTGGGTATCGTTGTCGCTATCAATCATCCAATCCTGGGGAACTCGCGACGGGCGTTCCTCGTGCAGGCGAAGAAGCTGTTTTTCAAAGGCCGGTCCAGGGAGTTTTCGATCTACTCCGGTTACGAGAGCTACGACAAGGAACAAGCTGCTTTCCTCAAGGAACTGGCGCGCCGGTTCGATGTCTACAATTCCGTGTTCTATCTCTGGTACAACCCGCCGTCTGCCGGCTTCTCCGATGCGGACGCGAAGATCATCCGGGCTTACGAGTCACACGGCAATCTCGCCCCTCATTGGAAGCAAATGCATCCCTTCATGGACGAGCTTATGGACATGGGCTTCCCGTTTGCGTTCGGAGGGTACGGTGCGAGCAGTTCACTCGATCCAGAGAACGAAGAGAAGGCGCGTGATTGGCGCGCCCGACAGCCGGCCTTGCGGGTGAGCGAGCTAGAAGACGGTCTTGTCGGTGGCGGCAAGCGGCGCCGTACCGGGACTGAAGCGTCTCTACGACGCACGACTTGAACGCTCGCACGGGATATCATTTTCTCCCTTCGCTGATTTCTTCCTGTTGGCCTTGGCGAATTCACGATATGGAAGCGGGAAGGCTGAATGGCTTCAGCTCGCCGAGGGCAGGAAGGTGTCCATGCCGCTCTCGAAACAGAATCAAGATGCTAGTCCGCTTGATGAATTGGAAAGCCCCCCGATCCCGCGCCATACCCTCACCGTGACTATCCGAAGCACGTTGCCGCAGGTGGGTTAGCCGAAGCTACCGGCGGAGGGTCTAGCAGGCTGAACGACTTAAAAGGCGAAAGCTGGAAGAATTCGCAGAAGAGCAAATGACCTATGATCGTCAAGGGTGTTTTATCATAGATGACAGAAAGAAAAGAGTTTCTCTCTAAAAATCCCTAGCGCGCTATCCGACAATTTACTAAGCGGACTCGCAAACATCCGGAACGCATCTGACCTTGCGTCAGGGGTCAAATGGCCACGCCTCTATTGGACGCCGAACACCGCTCCTCCGTACACTTATCGGTATCCGTCTCGAAAGGAGCCGAGCCATGGGCAAGCCGCAGGTGGAGGGTCACTGGCACAGCCTGATCGATGGCTTTGCCACGTCATCTTTGGACTTCTACGAACTGGTCAAGGCCGGCATCGCCCGGCGGGAGATCCCGGACCTCAAGATCTCCCAGGTCGAATGGAATCAGGGCGGTCTCGGTGCCGGGAAACGGGTGTATCTCCGGGTAAGTCGCGAGGGGCTGAACTTCGACATCTGCGCCGCGCCCTTCGGCACCGGGTACTTCTTCTCCTGGTGGCTCGCAAAGATCTCCAGGGTCCTCCTCGATCTCCTCTTCATCTTCCTCTGTCTCTTCGTGGCCTTCCTTCTCTACCGCGGCATGTCCGGGACTGCCGGGAATGGTGACATGGGCGAACCAAGCCCTGGCTGCGCCGGACTCCTCCTGAAGCCCCTCCTCTTCTTCGGCCTCCTTCTCGCTCTTGGCTTCTTCGTCCGCTACGGGGACCGCGGCCTTGAGCCCACCGTCCTCTCCATGCCGATCACCGGCTTTGTCTACGGTCTCATCTTCCGCCCGTCCTCGTACTTCAACGAAGACACCGCGATCATGTTCAAGGAGTCCGTGCACCATGCGGTCCTGGAGGCCATCGACCAGGTGACCACGGCCCAAGGGGTCCGCGGCCTCTCCGAGGAAGCGCGTAAGATTACCTTTGAGCCCCGCGGCAGGAGGATTTGAGCCGCCGGCCATAGGCAATGTCAGAACCTTCCCTGCCAGAGCGCCTGACCGAACAGTTCTACGCCTGGGAACTCAGGGGGCGCGGCTGGCAGGAGTTCGCCGATCCCGTGGTACTGGAGCCGCCCTTTCGCCCCTTTCCTGGATACTTTCTCCCGCCCACGAAGGACGACGGCCACCGACCGGGACTCCTGGGGCGCCTCCTCGCGCCTTACCGGAGGGAGCCGGAGATACCGGAGATCGAGGAACCGGAGCCGGAGACCTTCGAGAGCGACGAAGCGCTTGTCGAGTGCGCGGTCTCGCTGCCAAGGGAGGCGGTGGTCAAGGCGGAGAGCGCGGAGCGCTTTCTCCTTTCCCTCTCCGCCGCCGAGCTGCCGCTCGCCTTCGAGATCGTGGGGCTCCCCGAGAGCCTCACGGTGCAGCTCGTCTCCCACGCGCCGGATGCCGCCCTCCTCGCAAACCAGCTCCGCGCATACTTTCCCGAAGTCGGGGTCCAAGCGGAGCCCGCGGGACTCCGGCACGCCTGGACAAGGGGGAAGGGCGAGACCGTCCTCCTCCACTTCGGCCTTGCCCGCGAGTTCATGCTACCCCTGGCCTCCTTCCGCTCCCTTGATCCTGACCCGCTCCTGCCGCTCTTCGGGGCGCTCGCCGAGCTTCGGCCCGGGGAAGCCGGGCTCGTCCAAGTCCTCTTTGAGCGGGTGAGGGAGGAGTGGGCCGAGAGCGTCATGCGAGCGGTCGTGACCGGCAAGGGCGAACCATTCTTCGCCAATTACCCGGAACTCACGAAGGCTGCCCGCGAGAAGATCTCCCGGCCGCTCTTTGCCGCCTGTCTCCGGGTGGCGGCGAAAAGTGATACCACCTCCGGCGCCTGGCGCATCGTCCGCGACCTCGCTGGCGCCCTGACTCATTTTGGCATCCCAACCGGGAACGAGCTTCTGCCTCTCGCCACAGAGGAGGGCGGGGAGGCTGTGGCGGAGATTTGCTCGCGCACCTCCCGCCGGCCGGGCATGATCCTCGGAAGCGACGAACTCGCCGCCTTGGCCCACCTGCCGAGCGCCTCGGTCCGGGTCCCGAAACTCTTGCGGGAAATCCGGCGCTCGAAAGCGGCGCCCGCCATCTCTCAAGGCGCGGGGATTCTCCTTGGCGAGAACCTGCACCATGGCCGCGCCCTGGCGGTCAGACTCCCGAATGACCTCCGCCTCCGGCACCTGCATGTGATCGGCGCCTCGGGGAGCGGCAAGTCCACCCTCCTCCTTGATCTCATTGCGCAGGACATCGACGCCGGCCGGGGAATCGCCCTTCTCGATCCCCACGGCGATCTTGTGGATGAGATCGTGGGCCGCATCCCCGAGGAGCGGCTCGCGGACGTGATCCTCTTCGACCCGGCGGACGCCGCCTATCCGGTTGCCTGGAACATCCTCGAAGCTCATTCCGAGCTGGAGCGCACCCTCCTTGCCTCGGACCTCGTAGGAATCTTCCGCCGCTTCTCGACCTCCTGGGGCGACCAGATGACCTCGGTCCTCGGGAACGCGGTCCTCGTGCTCCTCGAATCTCCCGGTACGACGCTTCTTGATCTGCGCGAGTTCCTGGTGGACCGCCCGACCCGCGAGCGGCTTCTCACGGCCGTCGATGATCCATACCTCTTCTCATACTTCCGGCACGAGTTCCAGCTTGCGGCCGGGAAGAGCGTGGGCGCGATCCTCACCCGTCTCGATGGGTTCCTGCGGAGTAAGACCGTGCGCCAGATCGTGGGGGCCAAGGAAAGCCGCCTTGATCTGCGCTCTGTCGTAGACCAGAGCCAGATCTTCCTCGCACGCCTCTCCCAGGGAGCGATCGGCGAGGAGAACGCCGCGCTCCTCGGGAGTCTCCTGGTCTCCAAGTTCCACCAGATCACGATGAGCCGGCAAGAGGTGAAGCGGGAGGAGCGGCGGCCCTTCTTCCTCTACGCCGACGAGTGCCAGGAAGTCGCCACGGCTTCGATGGCGCAACTCCTCGCCGGGGCGAGGAAGTACGGCTTAGGGCTCATCCTCGCGCATCAGGATCTCCGCCAGCTCGAAGCAAAGGCTCCCGAAGTCTCCTCCGCGCTACTCGGGAATGCTGGTACGCGCATCGCCTTCCGGGTGGGTGACCGGGATGCGAAGGCCCTCTCCGAGGGCCTCTCCTTCTTCGGCGCAGCCGACCTCATGAGTCTCAGGGTCGGAGAGGCCATCGCCCGGATCGACAACGCCCAGGGCGACTGCAACCTCACGACGCGACTCCTGTCGGCAGTCGGAGCGGAGAAAGCCGCAGAACGGCGAGAGGCGGTCATCACAAGATCGCGCGAGCGCTATGCGGTAAGGCGAGAGGAGCCGCGCAGAGCGGAGCCGGCCCGCGAAGCGCCGGCTAGCACGGAGAGGAGAGAAGCTCCGCAGGCTGCCGCGCCGGAACGCGAGATCGCGGAGCGGCACGCACCGCCCCCTCCCGCAGTGCCGCCGCCTCCAGCACCGCCCCGGCTCTCAGCAGAGCCCGCTTCGCCCCCGAAGAAGGCGCCGCGCCCCGAGGAGCCCGCGCCCCTCGGGCGCGGCGGGCCGGAGCATCAGTACCTCCAGGATCTCGTGAAGCGGTGGGCGGAATCCCACGGCTACCGCGCCGTGGTCGAGGAGGAGATCCCGGGCGGTCGGGGCAAGGTCGATGTGGCGCTCCGCACCGACGACTTCTCCCTCGCCTGCGAGATTTCGGTCACCTCCACCGTGGCCCAGGAGGTCCAAAACGCCCTGAAGTGCCTTGAGGCCGGCTTCCACGAGGTCGCGATCCTGGCCTTGAAGCGTCCGCGCCTTTCAAAGATCGAGGCCGCCTTGAAGGCCACGCTCCCGCCCTCGGATCTCGCCCGGGTGCACTTGGTCTCGCCCGAGGAACTCTTCACGATGCTCTCCATGCGGCCCGTGACCAAGGAGAAGGTCGTCGGCGGATACAAGGTGAGGGTCCGCCGCACCCCGGTCGATGCCGAAGAAGAAGCCGCCCGCTACCAGGCGCTCAAAGAGGTCATCGGCAAGAGCCTGCGGCGCATGGGGAAGAAGGAGAAGCCGTAGGGCGGAAGGGGGCGGAACCTGCCGCCTTTCCTCGTGCGGGCATCGCCTCCATCATGACGGAAGTCCTTTTAGAAACCCCTCAAGAACCCAAAGGAGGAATCCCCATGGAACGCGCGAAAGATCCGCGGGGCGAGACAAAGCCCGTCGGCATCTGGATTCGGGTCTCGACCGAAGACCAAGCCCAGGGCGAGAGCCCGCAGCACCACGAGGTGCGGGGCAGAAGCTATGCGGAGTCCCGCGGCTGGGAGGTCTGCGAGGTCTACCGCCTCGAAGGCGTCTCCGGCAAGTCCGTCATGGAGCACCCGGAGGCGAGGCGGATGATGGCGGATGTGCGCCGCGGGCGGATCGCGGGCCTCATCTTCTCGAAGCTCGCGAGACTCGCGAGGAACACGAAGGAGCTTCTGGACTTCTCCGAATTCTTCCGGGAGCACGGAGCGGATCTCGTCTCCCTCCAGGAGTCGATCGACACCTCGACCCCGCACGGCCGCCTCTTCTACACCATGATCGCCGCGATGGCCGAGTGGGAGCGCGAAGAGATCGCCTCCCGGGTCGTGGCCTCGATTCCCGTGCGCGCCCGGCTCGGGAAGCCCATGGGCGGCATCGCCCCCCTGGGGTACCGCTGGGTAGACAAGCGCCTGGAGGTGAACCCCGACGAGGCCCCGCTGCGCCGCCTCATCTACGAGCTTTTCAAGGAGCATAGGCGCCTCAAAACCGTGGCAGAGATCCTGAACGCGGCCGGCCACCGGGGCCAGAACGGCAGGCCCTTCCGGGATACAACCGTGGAGAAGCTCATCGTGGACCCGACCGCGAAGGGCCTGCGCCGCGCGAGCTACACGAGGCTCGTCAAAGGCCAGAGAGTCCTGAAACCGGAGGAGGAGTGGATCTGGGTGCCCTGCCCGGCGATCGTCTCCGAGGAACTCTGGGAGCAGTGCAACGCGCTCCTTCTGAAGCGCAGAGCTTCCCGGAAGCCGGTCGCGAAGCGGGCCGTCTACGCCTTCGCGGGGTACGTGTACTGCGCCTGCGGCGAGAAGATGTACGTGCGCTCGAACACCCCGAAGTACGTCTGCAAGGCCTGCCACATGAAGATCCCGATCGTGGACCTCGACAACCTCTTCCGGGACGAACTCCGGGAGTTCACCTTCTCGCCTGAGGCCATCGCCGCCTGGCTCGCCCAGGGCGCGGAAGTCCTCGCCGGGCAGGAGGAACTCATGGATGCCCTCTTCCGGGAGCGGGAGCGGCTCACGAAGGAGGCCGACAAGCTCTACCGCCTCTACCAGGAGGACGCCCTCTCGGTCGATGGCTTCCGCGAGAAGCACCGACCCCTTGAGGAGCGTCTCGCCGCCTTAGGAGGGGAGATCGCCCGCCTTCAGGGGGAGATAGACTTCCTCAAAATCCGGAACGTCATGGAGGAGGACATCATCGGCCAGACTCGGGACTTGGCGGACAAGTGGCAGACGATGGACATCCCGGAGAAGCGCCGGGTCGTCGAGAGCCTCCTCCGCCGGATCACGATCCACAAGGACATCGTGGACATCGACCTCGCGAACCTACCCCCTCTCTCGGAGATGATGGCAAAAGGGCCACCTATCCCGGCGGGCGGGTGGGAGGTGGGAGAGAGGGGCCGGGGGCATAGGCGCTAACTTAGGCTCGGAAATGCCTCCTGGTGTAGGGGCGGCCCTATGTGGCCGCCCTGGAGGACAGGGCGCCCACGCAGGGGCGCCCCTACAGGATCTCGCGTCTAAGTTAGCGCCTATGGGGGCCGGGGGAGTGAGGGGCCTGAGGCGGCGGAAACCCACGCTTATCGACAACTCTCGGCGTCAGGGTTAACGCCTATGGGGCCAGGTGAGGCCTCGAAGGGCATAGCGCTCCACCCATCCCGTCCCTTGCTTATCCAACATCCGGCGGATGAAGCAGCCGCAGCACGCCGAGCAGGCTCTGCGGCTCGTGCGGCGTGCTGCGCCAGCGGCGGGTGCTCCGAATGAGATCCTCCGCCTCGCCGCCGGCCACCAGCATGCCCGCGGCGCCCGCGGGTCCGTCGGCATCCAGCCGTTCCATCACGGCACGGACGGCGTCGCGGCTCCCGGCGCCCCGCAGCCAGACCAGGATCCCGGCGCAGTAGGGGACGGCGGCGTTGACTTGCGGCGGCGGCGGCCCGGCGAGCACCTGCACGTGCAGCGACAGCTCGGCGCGCCGGCCCTGGAAGGTGACGCTGCCGGCGCGTTGCTGGTCGACCTGCTGCGCCAGCCGTTGCAGCCCTTCGTTCTGGCGAAAGCCCGGCGATTCCGACAGCAGGCGGCGAAGGGCCGGCCACACCTCCGCCTCCACCAGCAGCAGGTAGGGAAGGGCGGAGCCGGCGAATCCCGCCTGCGCCGCCGACTCGATCAGGTCCTCCACGGCCACTTCGAAGATCAGGGCGCTGGAGATCTCGCGGGTGTTCTGCAGATTCTCTTCCGGTTGCGGCGACTGCATGGCGACGGCTCCGCGCTCCACCAGCAGGGCCGTCGCCAGGCGGGTGGAGACGGGCGCCTCCGCCTCGTCGGCGATGAGGTCGAAGAGGCGGACCCCGGGCTGCTGAACGATGCGGTTGAAGACCCGCCGCAGCGGCAGGCTGTGGAAGTCCTCGTCGATCTCCGGCAGGCTGAGGGACAGCGCGTGCAGCGGCTGGCCGGTGGCGGGAAGCCGGTGCCGCCGTTTGTCGATCTCGTCCTGGAGCCAGGCGGACGCCAGCAGGATCTCCTCCAGGTGCAGTTTCCCGGCAAGGCCGGATGCTTCTCCGGGCGCCGTGGGTTCGAAACGGAAGCCGCCTTCCTCGAGCGCCAGCAGAGCGATCAGCCCCTCGCGGCCGCGCAGCCCTTGCCAGCGGGCGTCGATCGCCTCGCCGTCGCGCATCTGGACCGAGCCGCCGCCGGTTGGGCCTTTCACCCGCAGGACGCCGGTCTTACGCGCCTGGCCGAGGTACTGCAGCACGGCCCACGGGGGATGGTTTGCGAGATCCCCCTGGAACACCTGCAGGGCGGCGGTGCGGTTGGCGAGCAGGCGGTCGAGCCGCAGCAGCAGCTCCTCGAGGTCGCACGGCCGGGTGACGTAGTCGTCCACGCCGGCGCGCAGGGCGGCGACGCGATCGGCGGGCGCGCCGCGGTCGGAGAGCATGAGGACGGGCAGCCCCCGCATGGCGGGCTCGCGGCGCACCGCTTCCACCACGTCGAGCCCGGCCTTCGGCGACTCGCCGAGCACCACGAGGTCCACGTGCTGATCTTGGGCCGTGACGGCCGCCCGCGCGCCGTCGGCGAGCCGCCGCACCTCGTGGCCGGCCACGTGCAGCCGGTCCGCGAGCACGGCCGCGAACACGGAGTCGCTCTCGATCAGCAGGACTTTGGCCACGTCGGCTCTCCCGGGCTCGGACCAGGAATCGCTCTGGACCGGTGAACGCGAGGACCCATTCTATCCGGGTGTAGAAGCAGCCGGCGGTTTGCGGCAAGGCGTGGGCAGGCTTATCCTTGGGCTACCGGCGCTCCTCGGCCGACGCCTGCCTCTCGCGGGCGTCGTGGTGACCGCGGTCACCAGCGGGATGACCAAGGTCAGCGGGATGGTGACCACGGTCATCGGCCTGTGACCCGAAGTCACCGTCGTGGTGACCGCGTTCGGCAAGTGAATGACCCAAGTCATCGTGGCGGTGACCGGAGTCAGCGTGACGATGATCGAAGTCAGCGATCGCTGGCTCGAAGTCACCATCCTGGTGACCGAAGTCAGCGTCAGGTGACTCGAGGTCATCGTCGCGGTGAAAGGTATGTGGCTGGCGGTGACCGCGGTCATCGGCAGGTGTCGCGAGGTCAGCCTGGAGATGACCGAGGTCAGCGCCACGTAGTCTGGAGTCATTGCCGGCGGAAGCACGGAATCGTTGCGCGAGCTGCCGGCGGCGATCAAGGCCGCCGGTTTCGCCAAGGCCTGGGCTATCCCTTTTCGGCTCTCGACGTGGCTCGCACCTGCATCGGGCTGATGCGGGCGACGCAGAAGCACCCCGCCGTCTCAGCCGCGGGAGGCATAGAGCCAACGTGAAAAGGAGAGACCTTGGCGTTCTTTTCTGTCCAAGCAGCCGGAAAAGGTGCGGGATTGATCCCTGGATGTCGGCGCTTCCCAGCCAACCTCTGCGCGCTCGCCCTGCCGTACCGTTGCTCGGGCGGCTTTCTCGCCGGCTCGCAGCTCGTAGGTACCCACCGGGAGACCCATGCATTCCAGCACCGCTCCTTGCTCCAGCAGGGGCGGCGCTCCCAGCGTGCCGAGAAGGAGCGTCAGATTCCAGCCCCCCGGGCCGAGATCTGCAGAAGACCCTGAGATTCTCCGGCCACCAGACCCAAGGAGCCGGTGGGGCCGGGAGACAGCGCCAAGCCGTTCCGTGCTCGATCGAAAGGTTGCCACGGGCCCAGGGCCCACGTCATACCGATGCGAGCGGCGGCGCGGACGGTTTCGGGATAGGGAGGATCGAGGAGGAGCTTCGCCACCCCCGAGGAGTCGGCGGTGAGGACCCGCATACCCTGGCCGGGAAGCTCTATGAAGACGAAGGCTCCTGCCACGGGAACGCCGCGCTCGTCGGCGACGCTGACCTCCAAGGCCGGCCGGCGACCTTCCGGACGAAGTACGAGAACGAGCGGCTCCTTCGGCTGCCCCTCTCCGACGGCGACCTCCAGGGGCTCGCTCGCGGCTTCATCCTTCGCAGCGCTGAAGAAGTAGGTCTTCGCTCGCAGGCCCTCGAAGCGGAAGGAGCCGTCCTCCGCCGAGAGGATCGTCGTCCCTCCCTCCACCTCACGAACCCGCGCTCCCTCGACGGGCCGGTCCTCCTCATCGTGGATGATGCCCGCGACCGAGAAGTCAGGAAACGGGAGCGCGACAGCCTGCTCCTCGGCCGGGACCTGGACGAGCTTCTCGCAGAGGATCGACGGTCCGCGCTTTACCGAAATCTTGGCGTTTCCGGGAGGGACCTGCCCGACGCGGGCAACGCCATTCACAACGGGCGCCATGAGATGATCAAAGATCAATCCCAGGCCTCCCGGATCGACAAAGACGACAGTTCCTTCACCCCTGGGTCCGGTGGTCACGGCGAGGGTCATTCCTCGCGGCAGCGGTATGTCCCCGAGATCCGCCCCGTCCTCACCCGGTACGTCCACGTCGCGCCGGACATGGGCGAACCCGGGAGACTCGATCCGTAGCGCCACATGTCCGGAAGGCACGCCGTTCAAGCGGAAGGTGCCGTCCGGGCCGGAGGAAGCCTCCAGGACGTCGCGGCTCATCCAGGCGACAAGCGGCCCCTGCGCGGAGGGGCGGGGACACCAGACCCTGGCTCCGGGAACAGGATCGCCCGTGGCTCCGTCTATCAAACGCCCGACCACCTCGCCCGATGCGGGAGCGCACAGCTCGCCCAGGTCCCGCTCTTCGCCAGGTGCTCCCTCGGGGACCGGCACCTCCAGAGAAGCCGATTGAGGCGAGGTGAAGGCGAGGGTGTAGTCCTGCGCCGGCCGAAGAGCCAGAAGAAAGCTTCCATCCGGCTCCAGGGCCGCGGTGTCGAAGCCTCGCCCCCAGGTCATCTTCACGGAAGAGTCGGCGAGCGGGTTCCCGTCCACGCCCGTAAAACGCCCGCTGACCGAGAACGCACGCTGGAGCTGCAGCTCGACGGGGCGAGGAACCGGGATCTGCACCGTCTGCACCGCCCGGAGATGCCCTCTCGCCGCCGCGGCGATCCGGATTTCCGTTCCTTCGGGGAGGTGGGTGAGGAGAGCAGTGCCGTCCGGTGCCGTCGTCGCCGGTTCGCCCAAATCCGGGCGCAACTCGGCACCAGCTACCGGCTCACCGGCGTCATTCACTACGCGCACGGCGAGCGAATCGCCGCGCGATAGGGATAGCGCCCCAACGTCCAGCCCCTCGCGCGGGACCTCGATCATCTGGCGAAACGTCGCCCAGCCGCTCTTCGCGGCCATCAGCGCAGCCTTACCGGGCGGCACGGCCGTTGCCTCGAATCGCCCCTGGAGGTCGGTCTCGGCCTGGACGATAAAAGAGATCGGCGCCTCCGCGCTGGCCCAAGCCTCGACGCGCACTGAAGCGCCCGCGAGAGGCCGTCCCCCGGCGTCGAGGAGACGGCCGGCGACGGTGGCGCCCTTTCCGCCTCCCAGCCGGCCCAGGCCACTCTCGAGGATCCGTACGGACGACTCCTCGGCAGGTTGCCCTCCTTCCTCCACGAGAGAGGAATGCGCGCCAGAGGCCGGAACGACGGCGAGAACGGCTCCTTTCGCACCGGCAGGCAGATCCGTCCAGAAGCTCCCGGCTACATCCCCGGCAACTCGCAGCCGCCAGGGACGCGAAGCATCGGCAGGAATCTCCAGGCGCCCGGATTTCGGCAGCGGCCACGACGGCAGCATCGGCTCGGGAACCTCCCTCCACATTTCGATGGGAGCCGCGATCAGGCGCGGCCTGGCGCCACGCATCTGCCGCGCGGCGGGAACGCGCACCAGGATGGTGCGCCCGGTGCCGAAGCGCGGCCGATCCTTCTTTTGCAGCTCCTCGGGGGTCAGGCGCCGCGGCTCGCGGAGAGGCGACCAGACCCACACGGCTTCCGCTCCTGCGAGCTGATCCGGGGAAAGGCGCGCCACGGCCGGAACCGGCTCGAGCTGCAGCGGCCCGTTCACGATCACTCCTTGCTCCGCCTGTGACAAGGCGACGCCGAGGGACCAGAGAATCAAGGAAAGCAACGTCACGGCTTGGGCGGACTCGTGGGAACAGGCTTATACGCGGGAGTGGATTTTGCCGCGGCGGCTGGCGAGCCGGAAGACCTCGGCACTTCGGCGAAGATGAGGCGCTGAGAACCAACGGGGGGTGTCTCGACGGTATTCAACTCCAAAAGAAAGGCGATATGGTCTTTCCGGTCATCGCCGTGCAGGTGTGCGTAAGCCGACGGTGAGGTGACCGGAATCTCGTACCGGGTCACCTTGCCCTCCGCCGACAACACTTTGAGCTTCCCAGCGTGTCAGGCCTTGTGAACGGCTGCGGATGACGAAGCCAATTCCGCCGGCGAAAGACAGCAGCTCGTCCACAACGCGGCGCTGGTTGAGCCACCGGTAGCGGGCGTGAACGTCTGCCGAGTACAGATACATCTCCTGCTCGGTGATCGGACAGCCCGCGTCGAAACCGACGGTCTCAGCCTGCCAGGTTCTTGTCAGCTTACCGGAGCTGTCGTAAACGAAGATTCCGGGCTCTCCACCCGGTACGACGACGAAGCCTCCCGTCAGAAATCGGACCTTGCCCAGCATCGTTCCGCAAGCATCCGTATCACGGGCTCCAGGTCCCGATACCGAGAATAGAACAGGCCGGAGCTCCGTCAGCTTCGCACCGAGCTTGGCGGTCCAGGCTATAGCGCCATCGGCGGCGAGCTTACCCTTGTCGAGTTTCTGCAGACCCAACAACAGCAGGCGGTCGCCGGCAACGTCGAGATCGATTAGGGTGTTGAAGTCGAGCTGGATCGAGACGGGCTTGGGGTCCGGGACCGTCCGAGGAATCCAGCTCATGACACGAAAGGGCGCGGCGGCGACCGGCAGGCGGAAGGTCCCGTCGCGGCCAGCCGCCACCAGCATGTGGCTGTCGTCCTCCCAGCGGATGTCGTGAGGACGGCCCAGGAAGGTGTCTCCGAAGGCGGGCGCAATCGTCCGCAAGACCGGTTGCTTGCCCTCTGGAGATCGCCAATGGGAGAAGGGAATTGCGCGGTCGAGCACGATTTTCAGCGGCGGCGGAGGGGCACCCGCAAGATCAGCGGGTGCCCAAGTCTGCAATAGAAGCAAAACGGCCAGACAAAAGGGCAGACGATGCTGCGAGGTGGTCATCTGCGGTCAGATCGAATAGGGGCGTCCGCCGATCTGGCCATAACAGATGGTTTGACCCATCGAATGGATGCAGGTCAGCCAGTCTCCTCCCTGGTCATAGGAAACGCACTCCGCGCACCCGTGGCCTCCTCCGCCGCAGTAGGGCTCGCCACCATTGGGATACATCCTGCCTTCCGGATCAGACGTGCAGGCCCATAGGGCCGTGGCCGCCAGGGCGACGAGTAGGATGGTTACAGCCGCTGCAAGGATGGCTCTCTTCATCCTCTTCCTCTCCTTTCAAACCATGTTGTGCCTGCGACGGCGGCTACCCCGAAGCTCCGCATCTCGGAAGACATACAGAGTACGGGGGCGAGTCGCGGCAAAACGGGCAGTAACTTCTTTTTCTAAACTTGATCCATAACCAAATTACTATGGTCCAACTGACGGAGTCAACTCAGGCCGAGGCCGAAACGGAGCCAGATCGCCGCCCGGTGCCGCTGGCTGAGCCCGCGGGTCAGGCTGAATAAATCGAGGCGGACATCGGCACACCAAGGCCGGCATCGTCATTGCCGGCGGTAGCTCGGGCGTCCGGTCAGGGACGCGGCTACGGCTTGAACGCCCGCACCACCTGTGTGGCGTGGCCTGCCGCGTCGCGCACGGTGACCGTGAAGACGGGACGCTGGTCGAGGCGTACGCGGCGCGGCAGGAGCAGGCGGAGGACGGAGCCTTCGGGATCGATCGGACGCTTCGCAGCGAGGTTCGCTCCGGCGGCGAAAGAGCCGAGGCGGAGGTTGCAGGTGACGGTGAGGCTTCCCGGCACGATGCCGCTTTCGGCGTCGAAGGCCGAGATCTCCAGGGCGTCGATGCCGCCGCTGCCGCCGACATTGCGCGCCTGAGCCGCCGAGGGCCGCACCACCAGGGTCGGCCGCAGGTCGTCTTCCACGAATCCCCAGGGCGAGCCGAGGTCGACCGGCGCTCCGAGGTCGATCCAGCGTGCCAGGGTCAGCTTCTCCTCGGGCAGCATACCCGGCACGCCGACTCCCGCGGGATGGGAGGAAGAGGGGACGAAGTCGAGGTCGTCGGTCCGCGCCTCGTTGGTGCCGCCGTCCAGGCGCTCGCCCCAGACCTTCCACGTCAGCAGGCTCTGCCGCGACTGGAAACCGCGCAGGTAGCGGGTGAGCTGCGGCGCATACCACTGCGCCTCCCCGGCCGGCGGGGCGGCGGAGAAGCTCGGCGAAGGTGTCGAGCACGAGGCGGAAGTAGGCGCCCGGCCAGGAGACGCCGTCCCGCGCGACGCGCGGCGCCGAGCGGGACAGCGGCAGGCCCGCGGCCGGGCTCGCCCCGCCGTGACAGGAAGCGCAGCGCTTCTCCAGGATCGGCTCGACGTTGCGGAACCACTCGACCGTCACCTGATGCGCGGCGACGGTGCGCACGCCGGGCTGCCCCGTCCGCGAGAGCGCCAGCAGCGGCGTCGAACGGGCGAGGTCGGGAATGGCGTAGCCGGGCCGGGCCGCCGCCGTGGCCTCGAAGTCGAGAGGCTCCTTGCTGTGGGCGTGGCAGCCGCCGCAGTCGTAGCGCGCCTCGCCGGCCCGCACCTGGTGCCAGGTCTGGGCCATGTTGAGCACCATGCCGCGACGGTCGAGGGTCTGGAAGGTGACGGAGACGTCGGCCGGAATGCGGGCGAGGAAGCTGGTGTCGTCCTCCCAGGAGCCGTCCGGACGCAGGAGCCGGGCCGCGCCGGGCTTGCGCACCGGGATCTCGCCGAGGATGCGCATGCGCTCGCCGCCGGCGACGTAGAACTTGCGGCCGTTGTCCGGATAGGTCCGGTCGGTGGCGGGAAGCTGGAGGAGAATCCGCACCGCCCAGATATCGTCGTCCCGATAGATCCCCGCGTCGCCGCCCTGGCGCACCCAGCGGAACGGCGCCTCGTCGCCGGTGTTGAAGGGATCGCGGTCGTCCCGCCAGATTCCGAGCGAGGGAGCCGTGTCGCGCCACAGCAAGGAGGCGCTGCCGAGGAGCCCGAACGGCTCGCCCGGGGTGAGCCGCTCGGCGCGGATGGCGTCGTCCGAGAGCTCGGGCCAGGCGGCCGGGCCAGCCATTCCGTGGAGATGCTGCCAGCTCACCACCGGCCGCGGCCACTGGAGGTTCCAGCCGTCCTCCGCGAGCACGGTGACGAGTTGTGGCGGCCTCCCCGGTGAGCCGGCGGGCGGCACGGGAATCGGCGCGCCGTCGGGAATCAGCACGATCTCGCCGTGATAGCGGGGGAAGGCGGTGCCGAGGGAGACGTAGATGCCGTTGTGGTTGGCCGGGCCCGGAGCGTAGACGGCCAGGAGGTCGGCCCGCGCCGGATCGCCCGCCGCGTTGGGGGTCGCCGCCGGATGGGTGAATTTGCCGCGCCGATCCGTGCCGGCGCAGGGTGGCGGACCCTCCGAGCCGGAGGAGGCGTAGGGGTTGTCTTCCCATCCCGGGCAGGGAGCGGGGAAGTCGTCGGGAGTGGTGAAGGGAGTGAGCCGGACCTGCCCTTGGCGCTGAAAGGGAATCTTGCCGTCGGAGAAGTCCGCGTCCGGGCTGCCGAAGTCCGGTCCCGCCGGATCGAGCGGGTAGCGGACGAGGTCGCCGAAGCCGTTGTTGTTGAGGTTGTAGTAGCGGGTGACGACGAGGTCGCCGCCGGGCATCTGGGCCATGAAATGGTGGACGAGCGCCGGCTCGGAGAACCCCGAGAGGCCCATCCAGCCGCGGCCGTCCGGACCGATGACCCAGAGGGGGAACAGGCGTGCGTCACGCAGACCCTGCTCCTCCCAGCTCGAGAAGGCGATGCGGCCGTCGAGGAGCACCTGGGGATGGAGGGCCATGGCGAGGTTGAGGTGGCCGATCTGCTCGACGTTGGCGCCGTCCTCGTCCATGACGAAGAGCTGCATCACCCGCTGGCCGCTGTTCATGGCCTTGGGCGGCAGGAAGTTGTTGCGGTTGGAGGTGAAGACGATCCGGCCGCCCGGGGCCCAGGTGCCGCCGGTGTTGAAGACGCCGATCCGGGGATGGTTGCCGTTCGGATCGCCGGGGGTGAAGCGGCCGCCGTTGCCGGTGTTGGGGGTGAGCATCTGGGTGGTGAGGCGGACGAGTTGGCCGCTCACCAGGTTGAGCTTGTAGAGATCCGCTCCGGCCGTCGACAGGTGCGGCCCCGGCCAGTCTCCCCGCTGCGGGTTGACGCTGGTCAGGTCGTGATACCAGGTGAAGAGCACCCACCGGCCGTTGAAGGAGACGTTGGGGTCGGAGACGGAGCCTGCGGAGAGGGGCCTGCCGGCCGGCGTGCCGATCTGGGAGCGGTAGCGTTCGAGGGGGAACAGGACCTCGCGGGTGCCGTCGCGCTTCAGGCGCACGAGCTGGGCGCCCGGATCCGGCGTCAGCGGCCGGACGGTGTCCGGCCAGGCGCTGTTGGCGGCCTCGGTGCCGGCCCCGAAGTAGGGAGACCGGACGTAGAGCAGGTCGTAGGGGAGAGGGCGGACGACGTCGGCCCGGAGCGGCGCCGCGCCTGGAATCAACATCGCCAGGAGGCCCAGGACGGCCGCCGCCGGCGTATACAGCTTTCGGTCTCGTCGACGCATGGCCAACTCCCGCTGTCACCAAGTCGGACAAAAAATGTCTCACCCCGTCAGGGCAAGGATGGGCTGCGGGGAGCGAGAAGCAAGGGCGATGCCGTGGGCTTTGCAAGGGGGCGGACCGCAGAGCCGGGTGCCGGGTCTGGACGCTTTGTCGAAACTCGGACCGGCTGGGAGCTTCTCTCTGTTGTGCGAGCTCAGGCACTCCGGCGGGATCGCACCCGCGCTTCGACCGCCGGTCCAATTTCCCGCCGGGCAATTTTCAAGTCATAGCGCGACTGCAGATTGAGCCAGAACTGCGCCGAGACTCCGAAGTACTTCTCAAGCCGGAGAGCCGTGTCGGCGGTGATACTCCGTCGGCCATGAACCAGCTCACTGACGCGCGCCACCGGCACGTCCAAGTCCCTTGCGAGCTGATTCTGGCTGAGTCCCAGCGGCTCCATAAATTCGCACCGCAGGATCTCTCCCGGAGGAATCGGGTCGAGGGCTTGTCCTTCTTCCATGCCAGTCCTCCTGGTTTCAGTGGTAATCAACGATTTCAACGTTGAAGCTGTCTCCCTCGGACCACTCGAAGCAAAGCCGCCACTGATCGTTGATCCGAATGCTGTATTGTCCGATGCGGTCTCCCTTCAGCGCCTCCAGACGATTGCCGGGGACCAGGGAAAACGCGGAGAGCGTCGTTGCCGCATCGAGCATCTCGAGTTTTCTTCGTGCCGCGCGTTCGATGGCTTGAAAGCGGCGGACGAACCGATCCTCGAACAGGGCCTCCGTGTCCCGGCATCGGAACGTCTTGATCACCAGCGGCAGTCTATTCCGCGGAGCGCGATTACGTCAAACGGAATGGCGCCGGAGCCGCTCGGCCTTGAAGATGAGTGACCAGCGTCGCGGTCCTCGACGGGTCCGCGTTGAACCTAAGGATAGGTCCGGCCTATAGCCCTCCCGCCTTTACGGCTGCGAGGCGGGAGGCCTTTTTTCGGCGTCCGCCGGGGGCGGTGGCGCGACGGGATCTTCCGGGCAGGGGATGCAAGGTGGCTTCCCTCCGCATCTGCAGGGCTCGGGCAGAAATTCGCACCGATGCTCCACCGGATGGCAGAAGGCTCCGGTCGGGCAGGGATCGCCGCAGTCTTCGGTGCCCAACCCGCAGCCGCGATCGATGACGCCGCAAAGACTGCCGCCGCAAGAGATGGGCTGGCAGCAAACGTTGGGAATTTCGGCACCGCAGACGCCGCCGTTGAAACAGAAGCCGCAATCGACCTGGCCGCCGAAGCCGTCGTCGATGCTGCCGCACTCTTTGCGCCTGACCTCGCAGAACTCGCGGCCCGGGATCGGCACGGTCGCCAGGGTGAAGGACATCTCCGAGCCCGCGGGTGAGATGTTGCGGATGGCCAGTCCCGGATTCGAGCCGTCGCTATAGCGGAGCCATGCCCGCCCGTTGGCGGTGGGAAAAGGCTCGAGATCGTACCCTATCGGGGTCCTCCACAGCGCCAGGGTGTCGTCGTAGGGCACCGAGGGTCCTGTGCTGACGTAGCCGCGGTTGGGCACGGGAGGAATGAGCCGGACCGCCTTGTGGCCCCAGTCGGCCGCGCCGATCCGGCTCCAGTCGCCGGCGTTGATATGGAAAGGCGGCCGCGCGTCTCGCCGGGCGGCGGGATCCTGCAGAACGTGATAGATCGCCAGGCCGGCCGCCGGCAGCTCCCGGTCGAAAACGCTGCCGCCGGGGAAGCGGTTTTCAATCAGGAAGAATTCCCCCGCGCCGCGGGTGGGATGCAACAGGACGCGCACGCTGTGGCGGGTCTCCACGTCCTTGAGGGTGTACGGACCGCCCGGATGCCACAGGATGCGCGGACGGACCCAGCCGAATTTCAGCTTGGTGAAGGCGTCGTGATGGCCCTGGGCCTGCACGCCATCCATCAAAGCGAAGGCGCCGAGAGCGGTGGCCGGAGGGCTCAAAAACGGCCACGGCGACGGTGGGGTCCAGCGCATGTCCACGTGATCGAGAACATAACGGCTGAATTCGCGGGCGATGGTGAAGAGGTGGGGCACGCCGCTCGAGCCGACGTCGATCTCGATGACCTGCAGGATCTTGACCCCATCCACGACCAGGGGAGCGTTGTTTTCGGCCACGACGGGACGGACGCCCCCCCGGTTGCCCGCGCCCGGGATCATGACGATGACGGCGAGCTCGTCCGGCGAGAGGGTTCCATCCCCACTGGTATCCTGTTTCTTGAAGTCGAAGCCGGGCTCCGCTTGCCGGATCGCCTCGGCCAGCTTCTCCACCTCGCCGCCGCCGGGGGTGTTCCAGCCGTCCTCGCACTTGCCGGGCCCGTGCTCTTCCGTGTAGTGGAAGCGGTGCTTGAGCGAGCCGTACGGTCCGAGGGTCGTATTCGCCACCGCCATCAGTCCGCCGCTGTTCTCGCGGAAGTAGGCGGCGACGTCTCGCATCGCCGCGTCCGCTTTGGCTGGCTCGAGTTTCAATCCCTTGCCGATCTCCGCGGGATCGCACGGCTTGCAACCGGTGGGATTGCAGTTGGCGGTGGTGGTCTCGGGATTCCATACGATGGTGACGGTCTGCCGCGTTCCGCTCTGGGCGCGCAGGGTCTCGAACCGCTCGCTCGACGAGCTCGGTCAGGCGGCGCGCCTCGATGAAGTTCCACACGACGTAGAGGTGATGGTTCGCCGGATGGACGCCGGCCACCGCGTCAGAGCCCCATGCCGCCGGCGCCCCCTCCCAGGCCACGCCTCTGAGCTCGGCGAGATCCAGGAGCTGCCAGAGCGGGCTTCGCGCCGTGCGCCAGAAGATGAGTGCCCGGCCGTTCTTGCCGCTCACGGCCAGGCTGTCCTCCCGGTACGGCACCGGCCGGCCGGTCACCTCTTCGCCGTCGATCGCGGTGAGATCGGATGCCTCCCAATTGCCTCCGGCGCTGCTGCGCGACAACACCACCAGGGCGTTGGTCTGCATGCGGACGGCGACGTTCTCCGTGCCGGCAGAACTGGAGAACCAGGCGGACAGGTCCGGGGTGGCCATGTACCCCGCCGGCGTGGGGATCTCGGTAGCCGTCCAATTCCGCAAATTGGCCGAGGTCAGGTCGTAAAGCTTGTTATCCGTCTGGCCCACGGCCACCAGATGCACGATTGTAAAGAGGTCTCCTTTGATGTTCCAGGCTCCTCCCAGGCCGCTGAACTCGAGGCCCGTCTTATTCGTCACGTCGACGGCGACAAAGGGATCGTCGCCGCTGCGCGAGAAGACCAGCAGCTCGTCCGCCGTGCTGAGGGCCGCCACGTGCTCCCGCAGCGGAGCCGTGGGTGTGGTCCAACCCACCAGGGAGCCCTTGAACTTCTTGCCGGTGCCTGCGGAAAGGTTGGCCGCGGTCCAATTCTTATCCGGGGTCCAGGTGAAGAGCACCACGTCGCCGGCGCTGCTGATCGCGGCGACCTGCTCGCGGGGCGGTGAGCCGAGCCAGGCCGCAGGCGAGCCTTGGATGGCGACCCCGGTCGCGGCGGTCACGTTGACGTCGTTGCTGCTCGCCGCCCAGGAGATCACGTGCAGGTCACCCGCCGTGCTGCGGCCCGCGAGGTGCTCGATCGTGCCGTCCGGCCGGGCTTTTTCCCAGTGGGCCACGCTGCCGGTGAACAGGACCTTAAATCGGTCGGACAGATCCCAGACATTGCCGATCGGTGTCGGCGTCGAAAGCCATTCAGGTCCCAGGACCTGCGCGCGGGCGACGCCCGCGATCAGCGGTAGCAGAACGATCGCCGCGACACACGATAAATAAGGTTTTTTCATGGCGTTCTCTTCTCACCCCGAAGCTGTCGCCGGAGGGGCCGCTGTCTCACCGGAGTGGCGGCGGCGCGAGAGGATCTCGAGGGCAGGGGCGGCATCGCCCTCCGACCGCTCCGCATTCGCAGTTTAGTTCGCGCTTGCAGAAGGGCCGTGTACCGGGTGACACGACGACACAAAAAGAGCCTTCCGGGCAGTTACCGAAGCAGTTTATGGAGCCGGGCTCACAGCGGCGATCGATCGACCCGCAGCGTCCGTCGCATTGGTTTTCGGTGCAGCGGCAGACGTTGTCGCTGCGGCAGGTTGCGGGTGCCGTGCAGGTGCCGCATTCCACCTGGCCGCCGAGGCCGTCGTTGACCCTGCCGCAGTTCTTTCCTAGCGTGGCGCAGAAGGCGGTATTCAGGGCCGGCACCGTGGCGACGGTGAATTGCATCTCCGAGCCCGCGGCCGAGATGTTGCGGATGGCCACGCCCGGATTCGTAGTGGCCGGGCCGTCGGCCCAACGAAGCCATGACTGGCCGCGGGCGGAGGCGGAAGGGAAAGGTCCGAGATCGTACCCCGCGTCCTGCCTCCACAGCGACTGGGAATCGTTGTAGGGCACCGAGGAACCGCCGCTGACGTAGCCGCGGTTGGCCACGGGCGGGAGGAGCCGGACCGCCTTGTGGCCCCAGTCGTCCGCGCCGATCCGGCTCCAGTCGGGGGCGCTGACGTAGAAAGGCGGCCTCGCGCTTTGACGAGCGGTGGGATCCTGCAGAACGTGATAGATCGCCAGGCCGTCCGCCGGCAGTCCCTTGTCGAAGGTGCTGCCGCCGCGGAAACGGTTTTCAATCAGGAAGAGCTCGCCCACGCCGCGGGCGGGATTCAGCAGGACGCGCACGCTGTGGCCGGTCTCCACGTCCTTCACTCTGAAGTCGCCCGGATGCCAGATGAGGCGCGGGCGGACCCAACCGAATTTCAGCTTGCTGAAGCCGTCGTGATGCCCCTGGGCCCCGACGCCGTCCATCGGCGTGAGGGCGCCGAGGGCCGTGGCAGGGCGCGGGAAAGGCATGCCCCAGGACATGTCCACGTGATTGAAGATCTGCCGGCTGAGCTCGCGGGCGATGGTGCCGAGGTGGGGCAGGCCGCTCGTGCCGACGTTGATCTCCACGATTGTCGGAATCATGACCCCATCCACGACCAAGTCAGCGTTGCTCTCGGCCACGACCGGGCGGACGGAGCCCCGATCTCCCGCTTCGCGCGGAATCATGACGACGACGGCGAGCTCGTCCGGCGAGAGCGTCCCGTCCCCATTGGCATCCTTGGATTTGAAATCGAAGCCGGCCTCCGCCTGCCGGACCGCTTCGGCCAGCTTTTCGATGTCGCCGCCGCCGGGATCGCTCCAGCCGTCCTCGCACTTGCCGGGCCCGTGGTCCTCAGCGTAATGGGCGCGGTGCTTGAGCGAGGTGAACGGTCCGAGGGTCGTGTTCGCCACCGCCAGCAGGCCGCCGCTGTTCTCGCGGAAGTAGGCGGAGACGTCCCGCATCGCCGCGTCCGCTTTGGCTGGCTCGAGTTTCAATCCCTTGCCGATGTCCGCAAGCTCACACGATTTGCAACCGGTTGGATTGCAGTTGGCGGTGGTGGTCTCGGGATTCCATACGATGGTGACGGTCTGCCGCGTTCCGCTCTGGGCGCGCAGCGTCTCGAACCGCTCGCCGACTTCTTCCGTGAGGAAGCGCGCTCTGGTGAAGTCCCAAACGATCCGCAGGTGATGGTCGTTGGGGTCGACGCCGGCTATGAGGTCGGCGCCCCGGCCCGCCGGCGTGCCGTCCCAGGCCACGCCGTGGAGCTCGGTGAGGTCCAGGAGATGCCACAGCGGGCTCCGCGTCGTGCGCCAGAAGATCAGCGCCCGGCCGTCCTTGCCACGCACAGCCAAGGTACCCTCCTGGTATGACACCGGCCGGCCGGTCACTTCTTCGCCGTCGATGGCGGTGAGATCGGATTCCTCCCAGTTGCCTCCGGCACTGCTGCGCGATAGCACCACCAGGGCGTTGCTCTGCGTGCGGACGGCGACGTTCTCCGTACTGGTAAAACTGGAAAGCCAGGCGGACACGTCCGTGGTGGCCGTGTGCCCCGCCGGCATGGGGATCTCGGTAGCCGTCCAATTCCGCAGGTTGGCCGAGGTCAGGTCGTAAAGCTTGTTGTCCGCCAGGCCCACGGCCACCAGATGCACGACGGTAAAGAGATCTCCTTTGATGTTCCAGGCTCCGCCCAGGCCGTTGAACTTGAGGCCGGTCTTCTCCGTCACGTCGACGTTGAGAAAGGGATCGTCGCCACTGCGCGAAAAGACCAGCAGCTCGTCCTCCGTGCTGAGGGCCGCTACGTGTTCCCGCGGCGGATCCGTCGGTGTGACCCAACCTACCAGGGGTCCTTTGAACTTCTTGCCGGTGCCTGCGGACAGGTCGCTTTTCGTCCAAACCAAGGCAGAGGTACGGGTGAAGAGCGTCACCGCGTCGGCGCTGCTGATGGCCGCGATCTGCTCCCGCTCCTGTGCTACCCAGGCGACGGGCGAGCCTTTGATGGCAACCCCGGTCCTGGCGGTCACGTCGTCGTGGCGATGGACGACAGTCCCCCACGAGAACATGTGCAGCGTGCCCGACGGCGTGCGGCCCGCGAGGTGCTCGCTCGTGTCGTCCGCCCGGCGGATCTCCCAGTGCGTCACGTCGCCGCTGAAGGCGACGCCCGTTTCGCGGGTCACGTCGAAGACGGAGCCGATCGGCTGCGGTGTCGAGAGCCATTGAGAACCTTGAGCTGCCGCGAGGCTCGCGGGCAGAACGATCGCCGCCCACATCAGAAATTGTTTTTTCATGGCGTTCTCTCCTCACCGTGAAGCTGTCGCCGGAGGTCCCGCTATCTCACCCGTGCCTCAAGCCTCGATCGTGTAGTGGAACACCAGTTGGAGATCCTCCACCACGCCGGGCGCCAACCGCTTGTCCACGGTTCGGATCCCCAGCGCGATCTTCTCGATGGCAGTTCTGGTCGCGGTGAGGGTCCACCCCGAGGAGGCGCCCACGACGTGAGCGGAGGGCAAGGTGAGGCTGGGCTGGCCCTTGAAGAGGTGAGGCGAGCTGGCGAGATCGCCGTTCTGCTCGGTGCCGGCCGGCGGGGCGAGCGTCACATTCAACTTGTCTCCCTTGGCGTAGGTGTCGATCCAGGTGTCGGTTCCGGTTCCGGCGGGGTTCTTGCCCTCGGCGAGCTGCAGCAGCACCTGGACGCTGTCCACCTTGAGCTTGCGTTCCTGCAGGAAGAACGGGAAGCGGTCTTTCGGTAGATCCAGAGAGAGGGTCTGGGCCTTGTCTGCATCGGGGTTCATGAAACGGGCCCAGGCGTCCGGGAAGTCGTGCCGGGCGCTCACCCGCAGGTAGAGGCCCTTACGGCCGTCGCCGAGAAGCACGGTGTTGAGCGCCTGGCGCAGCTCGTCTACAGCCTTGTCGCGCAGGGCGCCGCCGCCTTCACGGGCGGTGTAGCGCAGGTGCAGCACGACGTCGGAGATGGTGTCGTAGTCGAAGGCGGGGAAGGCGGCGGGCAGCCGCAGGTGCCACGCGCTGATCGCTCCGGCGCGCTCGAAGGGCACGTAGCGGTCTTCTTGCAGCGAGGTCTCGAAGAGGCCCGCGTCCTCGCTGCCGCCGCTGGTGACGATCGACTGGATGGAGCCGCTCGCATCCGTGAAGCGCCGGTCGTTCTCCTGGCGGGCGTACTTGCCGGCGGAGAGACGCGATTCGCGGCGGACCGAGCTGTTGAGCAGGGTCAACGTGCAATGGACGCCGGTGTAGGGGCCGGTGACGCAGGCCACGGTGAGGCCCACTCGCTTGAGCCGCCGCTGATAGTGGCCCGGGTTGGCGAGGTCGAAGAAGGCCTCGGGCACGGAGAAGAAGCACTCGCCGGTGGTCTTCAGCTTCAGCAGCGCCGCCGGATCGTGGAGGGCGAGAGAGAACCGCTGGGTGATCTCGTACTCGCGGCGGTTCTCGTCGAGGTAGGAGACCTCCATGCGCTTCAAGTCCTGATGCAGCTTTTCGCCCGCCAGGAGACCCTTCTTCAGGCTGTCCCAATATCCGAAGCGGATGAAGGAGGAGTCGCCGATGGCGAGCTCGAAACGGTAGGCCCGCTCGGCGCGCTTGGCCACGTCGTAGGCGAGCTGGTAGGCCTGGAAATAGACGCCGGAGATCTGCGAGACCATCCAGTCGTAGAGCTCGCGGTTGGTGAACTTGTCGCGCAGGAAGGCCTCGACCTCGCGGGCGTTCTCCACCTGCAGGTCGTGGTTGTCGAGCTCCTTCTCGGCGATGGCGAGGCGCACCTGGGCGGCGGCGATCTGGCGCTTGATCTGGGTGATCTCCTGTTGCGCCAGCTCGGCTTGAAAGTTCCAGTCATCGCGGCGGCGCTCGTAGCCGCCCAGGGTCGCGGCCAGGGAGCCGGTCGAGCTCAGGATGCCGGCGACGAGCCCCAAGGAGCCGGCGAGTCCCTTGAGGCCGCTGGCGAGATTGTTGCCGCCGTAGGTGAAACCGATCGTGGTCGGACAGCCGAGCTTGACGTCGGGTATGAGGGCGAGGATGCTTCCAGTCAGATCGACCGCGGCGGCCGCCGACTGCACGACAATGGCGCCTTGGGAGAGCGCGAGATGGACCGCTTCGCCGCGGTTGATGAACTGGCGCGAGGAGTAGTACCGCTTCTTGACGGCCGCGAAGCTCCAGGGACCGCTCGAGGCCCGCCAGCGTTTCCCTGGCCTCGTCGATCTGCTTCCGGCGCACCTCGCGGGCCGCCGTGAGGACGCCGATCTCGTGCGAGGAGCGCAGCAGCGACAAGGCTTCGGCGTCGCGCTTCTCCAGGGCCGAGAGCAGGGCGGCTCCCAGCGACTTGACCTCGGCGCACAGCTCGGCGGCCTTGGCGGCCATGGTGGGGAACCGGTAAGGCGGGAGAACGGCGTTGACGTCGGCGAGGACGCTGCCCAGGTCGACTCCCGCGGCCGCGGCGCGGACGAGCAGGGCGGGATCGATGAGCGGCTCGAACAGGGCGAGCTGCCGCTCCACGCCCTCGATGTTCATGCAGTGCCGCAGCTTGAACAGGCGGTCGGCCACGAGGTCCCAGTAGCCCAGGAGCTTTTCGTTGTTCGGCACGCAGAAAGTGGAGAGCAGGAACCGCGGAGGCGGGGCCGCGTCGGTCAGGGCGAGGTCTCCGCTCGTCTCCGGCACCAGCAGCTCGGCCGCCGCCAGCGGGCGCGAGAGGTCCGCGAACCGCTGCGAACCCAGCTCGTTGTGGGTCTTCGGCGACGCTGCCGAGCGCGACTTCACCCGTTCCGGACGCCGGCCGAGGATCTCCGCGGCCAGCACGTAGAGCTGCGTGGCCTCGTTGAGCGATTCGAGGGTGTCGCGCCGGAAGAGCTGGTCGCCCCAGCGCAGGAGATGGTTCAGGTACTCCATCACCACCGCCTTCTGGTAGGCCGTAGTGCGCAGGCGCGCCACCGCATGTGCATTGAGAGGGTTGAGGCGCCACTCCTGGACGGCCTTTTCGAGATCGGTGTCGCCGGAGGCGAGCTTGCGGAGCAGCTCTTCGATCTGCTGATTCCTGTAGGTGGCATCCGCGGTATCGAAGAACGGCCGGGTCCGCCAGAAGCGCTGGCGTGTGTTGGTGCCCGAAGTGTCCTTGGGATCGAAGATACTGTTGAACCAGCGCTCGGCCTCCTCGAACCGCTGGTTCTGGCTGAGCCGCACGGCGATAGTGAGCGGGATGAAAAAGAAAAGCTCCCAGTTGTAGAGCGCGTAAGAGCCTCGGGGAGAGAAGTCGACGTCCTCGACCGGATACGGCTCGGCGACCAGCGGCGGGGTCGGCGGATTGGTCACCGGCGGTCTGGTCGGGCTGTAGGTCCTGGCGAAATCGAATGGTCTTTGGCCGGCGACGTTCCACGGCTCGACCTGAATTTTCCGATTGAGGATCCCGTCCACGCCGAACCGGTTGAGCTCGCGGATGAACAGGCAAACGTATGGGTGATAGAAGGTATGGAACCTGAAAGCCGGCCTGGTTGCGGCGAGCTCGAAGCTGCCGCCGAGCCTCTCGGAGGAGCCAGCGAGGAGCCGTGAAGCCTGCGACGAGGCGGTCAGGGCCCGCACCGCCGAGCGGCGGGCAAGGGCCTGGCCGCTCCAGGCCGGCGGCTGCAGCAACGGCTCCAGGCCCTGGGTCTTCACGGGACCGGCAGGAGGCGGGATCGACCGCAGAGAGAGCTCCTCGGCGGGAGGCGGAGAGCTCTCGCCGGCGCGGAGCGCCGCTACCGGCGCGACGCCGGACTTGGGCTCGACGAAGAGGGTCCGCTGCTCATCGGTGAAGAAGAAGGGCTCCTGAAAAATGGTCGTGAACAGGCTGGGGTTGGTCTCCATGTCCACCTTGGGATGGACCAGCAGCCGGAAGGGGCTGTTGAAGTCGGATGGGGTCTTGTCGAGCGACTGGAACGCCGCGTCCTGGCCCAGGTAGAGGGGCTCCTCGTTCAGTGTCGCCTCGACCAGCTCCATGCCCCACACCTGAGTGCGCTTGGGAAGGACCGGGTTGGAGCTCTGCTTTTCCGGATTCGGGACCACTGTGCCGTGGCAGCCGGTGAAGATGAATTCTCCGAGCACGTGGAAAGGCTTGGCGTCCCCGGGCACAATCTGTACGGCAAAGACGTGCAGATCCCCCTGTGACTCATGAACGCCGGCCCAGAAGCGAAAAGCGCTGAGCTGCGGCGGCTGGTCGCCGTCGGACTGGAGGCTTTCCCGCGTGAGCTTCTTCGGCTCCCATTTGCCGTTCTTGAGTTGAGTCCAGGCGAGCTGGATGCGCCAATACCTCTTCGCCGCGGCTACGTCCTCGCCGAGCTCGATATTGAGCGTCTGGGGATCGCTCTCCAGGGTGAACACCGCCCAGAAGAGATGGAGCCGGCGAGCCCAGACGAACGGGATCAGGTGATCCCCCTCGATGTCGAGGTCCATCCTCTCCCAGGCCGTCCAGCGGAAACCGTTGACGCGCCGGCGGTAGTAGTAGATGTGCGGTGTGTTCCGGGTGCGGGCGAAAACGTGGAGGACGTCCACGCCGGGCTCGACCTGGTGGTAGACGCCCTGGACGTCCAGCCGGGCCACCGTGTCGAGCTTTTCGAGATAGTGGAGGTAGGCCTCTTCGGCGGACTCGTCCGTGAGCTCCCGCTGGATCAGCTCGTTTTCGAGCTCGATGCAGAAGGGCGACTTGTCGTCGCGCAGGCCGGGCTCGACGAAGTTCTCCGGATAGAGGAACACCTGGCGGGCCGCCGCCCACACCTGGTAGCTTTTCATCCACTTCCAATCCCGCCAGCCGGTGTCCTTCGCGGCGTCGGCCTTGACGTCCTTCTCGAGGTTCATCAGGCAGCGCTGCACGAAGAGCTGCGCGGAGCTGGTGGCCTGCTTCACGCGCGAGGTGAGCTGGCACGGGCTCATCTCGACGTCGATCAGGAAGTGCTGGAAGAGGCTGTTGGCGTCGTTCCAGCTCTGGCCGGTTCCCGGCCGCTGAACGAGGTAGGAAACGAGACTGGCGCGCTGGCGCTCGCGGAGTCCGTTGCGCAGCGAGCCGGCCGCAGCGAGCCAGTCCTGGTCCGTGAATCTGGCCTTGGCCGCCTGGCGGGCGTCCAAGGCGTCCGCCTGCGTGGGCTCCTGCCGCGCCCAGGCCAGCGCCCTCTCGGCGCCGACGCCGAGCCGTCCGAGCAGCGCGAAGGCAGCCTGCAGGCGGAGCAGCGCCTTTAGCGCCTTTTCGTTCTTGAAGTCATCCAACTGGAGGTTGAAGCAGGAATTGCCGGCGAGATCCTTGACGTCCGTTAGGCTCCACCCGGTCTCCTCGGCAAGGGCTTGAAGAAGGGTATCAACCGTGGTGCCGGTGCGATCAGCCAGGTCAAAGACCCGGGTGAGCGCCGCCTCTCCCTTGGGCATGCCGTCGCGCAGGCGCACGAGGTCGAGCAGGCGCAGCCAGGCGGTGAAGGTGGCCGCGGGATCGGCGGGCTTCAAAGGCAGAGCGTCCAGGTTGAGCCAGCCCGCAGTGGCGGCGCGTCCGATCACCCAGGGCAACTGGCGGGCGTTGATTCCCAGCCTGGCGATGACGAAAGCCACCCGGTAAGCCAGCGAGAGCGCGTCCATGGGAACCGGAAATGCGGCTCGGGTCACCTTGACTTGCGGATCGCTGCCCAGGAAGCTCGTAGCGAGGAGATCGCGCAGCAACGGATCAGTCGGGGTGGCGCGGGAGTGCAGCCGGGTGGTGAACAGGGCCTCGCCGGTGGCGCGATCGAGCCCCAGAGCCGTGACAGCCTTCTGCAGTACCAGGGCTTCGCTCCGGGTGCGGCGCAGATACGGCATCAACTTTTCGAGCACCTTGCCGAGCCGCACCTCGCCCGAGACCGAATCATCGAATATCTCCGAGGCGTCCTCCTCGGTGAGGAATGCATTCATCCGGGCCGCGATGAGGTCGCGCGGCGCCTTGAAGAGCGCCTCGACCGCATTTTTATAAGCGCTGTCCGTGGACAGGGCGAGCAGTGCGGTCTTCTCCGCCAAGGTCATGGGCGCGGCGTACCGCAGGACTTTGGCAACCGTGTCATAGGAGATCTTGTCCCGCACCGGCTCCGGGAAGACGAGCTTGTCGGGCAGGACCGCAAGGGAAGCGGTGTAGGTCAGCTTGCCGAGGAGAGTCCCCAGAGCCTCCTCGAGCAGATCGGCGTCCCAGCCCAGCAATGTGAGCTGTCGCCGGGTATGGTCGCCGGTGGAGTCGGTAACCTCGCTCGTCGCTTTGACGATCTCCTGATGTCCCGCGCGGATGTCCTCCAGCACCCGTGCCAGCGCGTCGTCCGGCGGTGTCGCCGGCGAGGCGGAGTCCGTGCCGCCGCTGAGGAGCAGCTCGACTTCGGCCAGGGTGAATCCCGACTCGGCGAGCTTGCCGGCGACCGCGGTGAAAGCGAGGGT
Source organism: Thermoanaerobaculaceae bacterium (assembly GCA_963778565.1). GTDB lineage: Bacteria > Acidobacteriota > Thermoanaerobaculia > Multivoradales > UBA5704 > DATARR01. Next base: position 72,294 of record CAVZUZ010000015.1, read on the forward strand.
CCGCGCGGGAACTCCCGGAGCGACCTTCGGATTGGCAGAGTCGGTAAGGAAGAAGGGATCGAGATCGCTCCCCGCGCGCTTCAGCAGACGGAGGCAATCGGCGATGCGCAGCCCCAGCGCCCGAGCGAGGAAGATGGAGCGCGCGATGCGGGTGAGATTGGCGCGGTTAAGCAGCTTTTTGTTTGTGACTGAGTCTAGGGGCACGGCATCGATCAACGCCGCGAGATCGTCCCCCGTCAAGCCCAACGCCGCCAGCAGAGCCGTCGCGACCTTTTTATTCCCGAGGTCCCCGATGGTTGCGAGCTCGTCGCGCGTCGCCTTGAGGGCAAACTCGACCGGAACGGGCTTGATGATCGTCGGATTCAGGAAGAGCTGGTCGTAGAGCGGCGGGTCGTTCGCTTCTCCAGCGTAGAGGAAGGTGTCGAGAGGAGCGTAGAAGGCAAGGAGACGGGCGATGGGCAGATCCAGCTCCGCGGCGAGCCGCTGCAGGTCCGCCAGCTCGATCAGCAGCTCTTTGTCGATCGCGCCGGCCCGCAGGGCGAAGATGGCACGATCCAGGTCCCGCATCGGCCAGCCGAGCCGCCGCTGGAGACGGACGAAGCGATGGATGCGGTCGAGCGCCGCCGCGTCCAGGTTGCGCAATTCCAGGTTCGTCGTATCGCAGGCCGGCTTGGTGGAATCCTTCGGCCCGATCACGATGTTCTGGCCGGGGTTGACGAAGCGCAGCGCGAGCAGGCCGTCGAGATCCTCGTAGAGGAGCCCGGTGCGGTCGAGGAACGTCCGCACGATGGAGATGTCTTTGATCCAATCGGTCTCCGAGTCGAACCCATAAAATTCCCAGGGCTTGGTTGGTGGAGCGTCAGGCGCCACGATCTTGCGTTCCGCCACGGAGAAGCCCAGCCGTTCGCCCGCGAGGTCTACATCGGAGAGCGACGCCTTCCGCAAGGTTTCCATGAGCTGTTGGCGCGGCAGCCCGAGATGACCCAGGTAGGTCCGGCATTCTTCCAGCCAGAAGATCGAACGGCAGATCCCATGGGAAGACCGCGTCCTTCAGCTTGGCGTAGGCGCCGGCATTGACGTGCTGCGGGTTGGCCGCCAGCTCGGCGGCGGTGCCGGTGGTCTGCCGCTGCCGCGCCGGAATGGCCGTGGCCGAGACGGCGTTCTCCAGCAGCTCGTTGACCAGGTCGACGTAGGGCACCGGCGTGTTGGTGTTCTCGCACGTCAGCTCGATCTCGCCCAGGTCCGCCCGGCGCCTGAAAAGAATTTCCTTGGCTGTCGTGGTGGCCGGCGGGTTGGCCTGACGAGCGGCGAGAAAGTCGAGGACGTCGACCAGGTAGGCGGCGGGGCCGTAGACGGAGCGGCAGTGCTCGCATTCGCAGTAGTCGCCCGAGCCGAACAGCGCCTCCCAGTTCGGCACCCCCGCGAGGGCGGCTTCGGCCGGGGCTTCGCCGTCGAGCACCGCAGGGGTCACGCCGCGGAAGGCCGGCGCGTACTCGGCGACCAGATTCAGGGCCGTGGCCGCGATCTGGGCAGCCTTGTCATGGACCTTGCCGGCCTCCACCGCTCCCATGCTCGCGGCGTGCTGCTCGACGAAGGAGTTGCGGCTCTGGCAGGCCACGGCATGGGCCGAATCGGCGCCGGTGTCCATCAAGGCTTTCATCTGCCGGAACCTCGGCGCGAGCTTGAACAGCCTCTGCACGCCTTGGAAGCTCGCTCTTCACTTCCTTCTGGTCCTCGCCGAGGAGCGCTTCCAGGTTGGCGGTGCGCAAGTCGAAATCCGGGTTGGCGGCGAAGAACTTCGCCGCCGCGGACTTGCCGAGCTGGAGATCGGCTTGGAAACGGGCGGCGACGGCTGCCGTGGGAAAGGTGTCCTCGAGCGTGCGCTCCAGCGCCTGCGCGTAGAGCCGGGTCTTCTCCCGCTCATTCTTGCCGGGCACGTCCGCCGGCGGTCCTCCAGCCTCGCGCACCAGACGCTCCCAGTCCGCGGCGCTGAAGCCCGCGAGGTCGCGGACCTCTCCGAGCTTGCCGGACTCGCGCAGATCGAGGACGTGTTTCACCAGCGGCGCATGGTTCTGGGTGAGCGCGCCGATCTCGACGGTGAGCTTCAACTTTTCGAGACCGCGGCCCTCCGCAAAACCCCGGTCTTCCGACGCCCGGTTCCAAAAATGCTCGGAGGGTCCCTCGTGCGCGAGAAACGCCTTGAGGAAGCGTTCCTGCTGCTCGGGCTCGGGCAAGGCGAGGGAGAGCACGGCACCCAACGGCGAAGGCTGGTTGCCGTCGTTCCCGCGGAGAGAGTCCGCGATGCCCGAGGCCACGAGCCGCTCGGCCAGCTTCGGCGCCTCCTCCACGAGCTTCGCCGAGACGAAGCCGCTCTTCGCCGCCGCGCGCAGCGCCGCCTCGAGGTGCAGGGCCGACTGCCCCTGGAGCGCCGCGAGCTCGGTCGGCATCCCGTCGCGGAAGAGCCCGTAGAAGGCCTCGGCGGGAAGCTTCGTATGCTGGGCGTAGCGGTGGGCGAGGACGAGATAGACGAGATACATTTCCGAGCGGCCGGTCTCACCCGCAAGGAACGAGACGTCGCGATGCTCGTCGTCTTCCCGAAGCTCCGCGATCGGGACCTTGTCGAGAAGGGGTGTAACCTCCTCCATGAGGCTCTCGTACTCCGAGGGAGCCTCGACGGCGACGACCAGATCGATCGTCTCGTCCGGCTGGGCCTTGAAATGGATCGGAGAGCCGGCCGGCGGCGTGCCGTCGGACAGCGCGCGCACAACGAGATCGGCGGCTCCCTTCTCGGCTCGCTTGAGCTGCTCCGGGGCATAACGGATCTCGTAATCTCCATTCTTGTCGGTCTTGGCCTCTCCGAGGAGCTCCTCGCTCCGGAGGCCGCGATCGAAGGCGCGGACGAGCACGCCGGCGGCCGGCCTGCCGTTGGGCGTGGTGATTCGGCCGTGGATGCGGTGAGGGGAACTACTATTGGATTGGTTAGAACTCATGGCTGCTCCTTCTCTCTTAATAATGAACCAAGATCGCTTTGCCATCGCATTGGCCATTCTCAATGCGCTTGGTGCCAGCGGCTTAATTGGTAAGTTTTCTCCAAAATTCTATCGTTACTTTTACTATGCCCTCAGGAATCTCGGCGTTCTGACGAACAGACTCTTTGTAGACTTCTACAGCCTTGTTAAACTGGGACTGTCGAACCGATGTGCGCATGACTTCAAGGGGCGGAGGCTCGGCACCTGCCGCTTCTAGAACGGCTCTTGCCTGCGGCCACTTCTCCCCCAGGACCATATGCGTGGTGTCGTTCGAGTATTTACCCTTCAAAAATCCCACAAGGTCGTCGATAGAAAACATAGCAACCTTGGATTTCGGATGTGTGTGTAGGGTCGAACGAACATCAGGCCCTTCCAAAATGTTCACCTTTCCTTCTTCGCCTATAATCTTTTGTACTCCAGTCTTGGTGGAATTCAGGCTGATTTCTTTCTTTCGCCACATGCTCTCTAGAAACAAAGCTCGCTCCTGTGGAGTGGCTTTCACGGTTTCTTGTCCCATGATTTGATACACCTTGCCCACTTCGACCTCTGAGGCGTGTACCTGCGCTTCGGACGCAAGCGCTTTGGGTGGGGCGAATCTATTCCCAACCGCTCCACCAGCAATCCCGCCGAGCGTTCCACCTACGAGCCCGCTCAGGCCTATAGCGAACTCGCGAATGTTTTGATCAATGTTCTTGGGGAGCACCATTTCAGCAACCTTGCTAGCGAGCTCTGCACCCCCAAAACCTCCGCCAACCCCTAAAGCGGAAGCGGTAAACGTAGCTCCAGCCGCGAGTCCTCCGGCTAAGCCGATTCCGGCTCCTGTCACACCGAAGACGATCTTACCGATAAGGTCGATGCCTCGTGGCGCGTTGGCGGCTTTTTCATATTTCGCTAGCTCACGGCTGTAGATCCTGTTGTACTTTTCATGTTCTGTTTCGGGGCGAAGAGCCGATTCAGATTCCGTTCCATCTGAATCTTTAAAAGAAATGGGGTTGGCCTTGCAGTACAAGAAAACATTGGTCCCATCCACAACTCCCTTCGGGTCTGCGCTGACCCACCTTCCGAGCCAGCAGGCGTAATACCGCGCCCTGTGGTAGCACAACCCACTCTCCTCATCCCGCTCCTTCCCCGTATACCGATAGCGTTTGGCCACCTCGGTGCTACTGCGGACGGCGTGATACGAAGTGCTGCCGTAGGGGAAATACTCCTCATAGGAGATGATCTGCGCTTGCTCGTCGAGCTCGAGGCCCGCAGAACCGAGTTGGTTGGCGAGCTGATAGCGGATACGCGGCGTAGACGTGAACGGCGGCACGCCGGTGTCCACGGTCTGGGTCTCCACCAGAGCGATACGCCGCTCGTCAACCACGATGTGCAGCGTCTCGCGCTCAAGCTTTACCGTGGTGCCGTCGCTCTCGTACTTGCGGTGGATCTCGAAACCGGCGAGATAGATGCGCTCCTGCATGCGGATCGGGTTCTTTCCTGCCAGGACCTCCGCCGCTGTCACCGCGCTCTCCGTCACTTTGCGCACCCGCTGCCCGCCGGCGTCGTAGACGTACCAGGTCGTCTCCGGGATGGCGCCTGCGCCGACCGATTGCTGCGATGTGGCTTGGAGCTGATCGCGGAAGTCCCACTGCATCAGCGGCAGATGCGGCATGGCCGTCATGTTGCCGTGAAGACCGGCGGGGCCGTCGTAGCGATAGGTTTCCGTGGTGGCTCCGACGGTCGTGCCACTCAGGCGGTTGTTCTTCTTGTTGTTCTCGAGTTGACTGGTCTCGTTGTAGGTGTACTCACGCTTCCAGCCGGCGTGCGACGGGTCGCTGCCGCGATGTTGCATCGAGAGGATGTTGCCCACGGCGTCGTAGACGTATTGCTGGACGTAGGTCCCCATGGCGTCGCCGTCGCCCGGATGATCGAGGCGAGTGTGAAAACCGTTCAACGCGTCGGGCGGGGTCGGCGCGTTGAGAGTGCCGCCGGTCTGCCCCAGGTGCTCGCGGCCCGTGGCCTCGATCAGCCGGTAGAGGGCGTCGTAGGTGTACTCGGCGCTCGGCTCGACGCGGCGGTTCTTGAAGTAGACCGTCTGCTGGGCATCGTCGCGGATGTGGGTGATGTTGCCCACCGGATCGTAGGTGTAATGGAGGTTCTGTACCTCTCCGGGCCGGTCCGTTCCGTCGAAGCCGGCGGCGTTCCGGCGCGTTTTCAGATGCACCTGGCGGAAGGTCTCGGGATCGTAGATGTAGGTCGTCCTGACGTTGTTGCCATGATCGATCAGCGTGCGCTGCCCCTTGGCGTCGTAATCGATGTCGGAAATGAAAGGAGTGGCGGTTGCCGCGCCGCGCAGGTTCGCCTCGATCCGCTCCAGGAGATTGGCTTCGTTGTAGCCGGTACGGAGGACGCTGTTGTCCGGCGTCGTCAGCTCGGTGGGGCGGTTGAGGGCGTCGTAGCGGATACGGCTGACGTAGGTCAACGATTCCAGCGGTACGGTCGAGGTGGGCGACCAGTCCAGGGTCTTCTTGTACTCCTGGGCAAGCTGGCGTTGGCTGCGCAGCAGGTTGCCCTTGAAGTCGTACTCGTCGGTGGTGACGACGCCCGCCTGATCGGAGACTTTGACGGTCTTTCCCCGCAGGTTCTTCACCTCGGGATCGGTCCGGCTCTCGCCATAGACCGTGCTCCCTATCTGAACCTCGGTGCCGGCGCCCGGCTTGAGGAAGGAACCGGTGGGCCGCCGCAAGGGATCGTAGGCCGTGCGGAACCGCTGATCCCGGCTGTCCCAGGCGTAGAGCGGCTTGCCCGTGACGTCGTTCAGCGTCCAGCGCTCGCCGGCTTCCATGCTCGCCTGGTGGATGCGGTTGCCGAGCATGTCGTAGCCGTAGCGCATCACGGCGCGGCCTTTCGGGTCACCGCTCTGCTCGATGGCGTTGCGCACCTCGCGCTGATTGCCTTCGATGTCCAGATCAATACGGGTGGGAAAAAGGATAGGGGTGTCATCCGCCCTGAACCCGTTGTGCGCCAGAGTCAGGAAGGTGCGGCCGAGCGAGTCGAAGTGCGCTACCGCCTGCGTCTTTGCATGGATCGCGGCTTTCTCCGCGGCGCGCTTCTCGGCATTGCGATCGTCGGGATCGGGCCACTTCCTGGCTGCCTCCGCTGCGTGAGCCGGATCCGTTCGCAAGGCATGCCACGTCGGCAGGTACTCGGACGCGGGCAGGCGAGGCGTGCCGTCAGGATGGAGGAAGAATCCCTTCACGTCCTCATCGTTGCGGGGATCGAGGGTGACGGTATCGTTGACGTCCCAGGTCGCCTGCTTCCACGCGTCGAACACCACCTTTTCCCAGGTATGGTTGGGGTGCAGGGTGGCGACCACGCGCTCGACGGGGTCATAGAAGAGGACGGGGCTGACGCCGATCCGCACGTCGAATTCGAAGCGGTGGAGATCGGTGAAGAACGGCTCGTACTGCCGGACGGGCTTGCCTTTGTTGTTGAACACCGTCCAGCCGCTGCCCACCCAGCGCGGACTGGCGTCGGTCGACGTCATCACCGGCTGGCCATCCGATCCCACGACGATCTTTCCGTCGGCATCCCGCTTGGGGACGGGCCCGGGCTCGGCCTGGATCTTTTTCTGGATTTCGCGGCCGAAGCCGTCGGAGTGGGAGACGCTGACCTGAATCTGGAGGCCGCCCGGGGGCACCGGCTCGCCGGCGTGAGTCTCGCGGGCGAGGATGGCGGCGAAGGCCGGTTGCTTTTTCTTCGCGTCGGCCTCGCGCCAGGTGCGCGTCACGTCGTAGACGATGCGGGTGCTGGCGTCGTCCAGCAGCGTGGCCGCGATCGTCCCCTTCGGATCGGCGAAAAACTGCTCGATCTGCGCCTGCGTCAGGTCGGCGCTGAACGTCCTGGTCAACCGGTCGCCGAGGACCGGCGAATCCTCCGGCTTGCCCATCACGGCGGTGCCGGCGACCATGCCGAGCGCGTCGAACGCCACCGTCATACGGTTGCGGTTGGGGTCCATCACCAGCGCGGGCTGCAGCACGCGATAGTCCTGGCCGGAGCGAACGAGCGGCTTGGTGAGATCGACGTCGCGCTCGCCGGCGGTCACGCGGTTGCCGAGGGCGTCGCGGGTTTCCTGGATCAGCAGGTCGTAGGCGTCGTAGCTGACGAACGTCTCGGTGCCGACCGCGCTGGAATGGAACGGGTCGCGGAAGCGGTGCGGCAGGAAGAAATGGGTCTTGGCGTGGGCGAGCTCTTGCGGCGGATCCGGGGAATAGAAGATTCGTCCCGAGGGGATCCACCAGTTGGAATCGCCTTCGCTGTGGACGTACCCGCCCTCTGCCATCATCGCGTCGGTGGTCTTCCCGCCGTAGACCGTGGTGAGCAGCCCCGGGGTGAACGCCCGCTTGTAGGTCTCGAAGGGCAGCGCCAGCGGTTGCAGGTCGCCGAGAGGCAAGGGACCGGTCAGGTCGTCGGCGCGGTATAGCGTGCGGACCTGCTCGATCAGACGGCGCTCTTTGCCGCCGCCGGGCTTTTTCTCATAAGCGATCTCGCTGGAACCGGACGCCGCGAGGTCGGAGCCGCGGTAGCGTTTCGCGCCGCTGGAAAGCGGGTACCCGGTCAGCTCATAGGTGCGCGACTCGCAGGGCAGCGGCGTGCGGTAGGCGTCGGCGGTATCGACCGGCTTCGTGAAATCGTTTTCCGTGTAGGTGACCAGCCGTTCGCTTTGTTTCTCCTGATCCGCTTGCAGCCGTCCATATCCGACGGCGGCGGACTCGAGGACGTTGCCGAACGCGTCCACCTCCAGGGTCAGCGAGTGGGCGATGCGCGGATCGGCGGGATTGCGCTCGTAGTGGTAGCTGAGCGATTCGTGGGCGTGGGAGAAGAGCACCGCGTGGCGGTTGCCGGCCCTGGGCTGCAGGCGCCGGATCGTAAAGTTCTGCTCGGTGACCGTGTAGGGGTGCTCTTCCTTCGCCGTGCCGTCGAGCGCGTAGACCTCCTGGCGCAGCATCGAGCCCTTGAGGGCGCGGCAGGCCTCGCGCTCTTCTCCGCGGGTCAACCCGTCGGGCAGAGGGGTGTCGTCGAGCAGCCGCTCTCTCGCTTGCGCGTCGGTCAGGCCCGGTTCCCGGTAGTACTCGCCGGTGTCTGCGGCGTCCAATAAACCGGCGAAGAAATCGGAAACGTGCTCGCGGCCGAGATAGACGCCGGTGTGGAACCAGGTGCGGGTCAGCACGGGCGGAACGTGGGACGACGCGTCGACGTTGGTGCCGGCCGGGGTCTGCCCGCCGGCGTCGAGCGCGGCGAGCTCCTCGGTGTCCAACTGCTCCACCAGGCCGAAGCCGCGAAACTCGCGCTCCTCGCCGTCGAAGTAGCCGTGGTGGTACGCGTAGCGGGTGACGAAACGGTTGCCGCTGACGCGATCGTGGGTTTCGACGCGCTCGACGACGTGGACGGGGAAGGAAAGCCGGGTGATCCACGGTTTTCCGGCGTGCTTGTCGGCGAGATAGAACTTCGTGGACGCCGCGTATTGGACGTGGGTTTCGGCGCCGAGGTTGTTGACGGACCGGATCAGCAGGTGCGGCTTCTGGCCGCCCATCAGATCGATGTAGCGCAGCGGCCGGCGCGCGTCGCCGGGCAGCGGCGAGGACCACACCAGGCAGGCGGTGCCGTTGCCCAGCAGGTCGACCGTCAGGACGGAAGAGAGGTTGTCGATGCGCGGGAATTGGCGCAGGCGGCGCGGCCCGCTCCAACGGTTGCCGGACTGATTGAAGTAGAGGCGAACGCCGTCCCGCCCGAGATAGATGATGTCGGTGGTGCCGGAGCCGTCGATGTCGGCGAGGCGGACGCGCTGCTGGTCGAACTGGTCGGGATGATCGAACCACGGAGCGTCGTCCATGGTGACCTTGGCTCCGAAGCGGCCGTAGCCGAGGTTGGGCCAGTAGCAGACCTCGCCGTTGCGGATGCGCACCAGATCGGTCAGGCCGTCGCCGCACATGTCGGCGAGGTAGATGGATTGCGTCGCCGTCGGCCAGCACCAGCCGCGGGCCCTTCTCTTCGTCCGGCGGCTTGCGCACCTGTCTCGGCGGGGCCGAATCCCTCCTCGGCCAGCGAGGGGTACCAGGTGAAGACCTCGTGCTCGGTGATCAGAACGTCGGCGTGGCCGTCGCCGTCGAGGTCCACGAAGCGCAGGTTCGGGTCATTCCAGTTGATGTCGGGCAGGAGGTCGAACGTCCGGAAGCGCTTCCCAGTCTCCATCCTGCGTGCGCTCGTAGAAACCCGGAGTGGGACCGGCGAAGGACGACGAGGTCCAGTTGACCGTCGCCGGCCAGGTCGAGCAGTTGTTGCCGTCCGCCGCCGAGGTCCGCCAGCGAGGGCTTGGCGGTGACGGTCTCCAACGGCCCGAAACGGCCATCGCCCCGATTCGGTTTGTAGAACCAGGCGCCGGCCTGCTCGGTGAGGATGCCGGAAACGCCTTCGCCGTCCAGATCCACCCACTGATAGGTGGCGCCGTCCAGACCGATGGGAAGGTTTTCGAGGCTGGCGGCGTCCAGCTCGCGGAGCTCGTCCTGAATTTCGGCCCGGCTGTAGTCGAACTCGAGAGGCGGTAGTGACTTCTTGAGATAAGTGACGTATTTGACGCCGTTGCGCTCCAGTACCGGTTTGGTGTCGTCCCGCACGAATCCCGACTGGGTGACGGTGCGAATGAACGAGGCGAAGCGAGTGCTGCCCGGATGGTCCAGCTCGGCATCGATGGTGACGGGCTGCGCATAATCCAGGTCGGCGTAATCGAGCTCCGTGGCGCGTACCAGGCAAGGCTCGGGACCCAGCTCCGCGAAGCGGTGGAACATCAGGACGCGGCGGCAACGGCGATAGGTGCGTACCTCGAAGCCGGCGCGGTGAGAGGAAAACGAGTCCGGACGGACCGTCCAGGCGCGAGGCTTCGGCGTTGAAGCCGTCGCGCGGACGAACCGATGCTGCTCGGCTTCGGGCCTGGCCGGATCGAGCGTCGAGCTCCTCGTAGTGGCCTTCGTCGTAGTCGAAGACCACTTCGAACAGCCACTCCGCGAGCGCCAGATCCGGCTGGATCAAGCGCGAGACGCGGTTGCCATACTGGATGCGCTTCGAGGTAACGGTTGGCCGTACGCACGCGGTTGCGTTCGTTGGCTTGCGCACGATCGACGCCCGTCGTCGTTCTCCGCCGCGTAGGTGTAGAGGATGGCGTTGCCCTTGTCGTCGTAGCTCTCGCAGATCAGCCAACTGAAGACGCGCCGGGGGTCGGCCGGGTCGGCGATGCGGCTTGCCTCCGTCTTGCCGTAGAGGGTGGTGACGTTGTCTCTGGAGATCGAGCGCCAGTGGGTGTCGCCGTCGCTCTGGTCGCGTCCAGCGCTCGATGCGGGCGAACAGGCCTTCGATGCGCGGGCGGTAGCGCGTGACGGCGTAGCCGTCACGCGCGGTTTTCTCCGCGGTCCAGACGTCCGGCGGATCCTCGCGCAGCGCGGGCACCAGGTCCTCGGCGCCGGAGAGGAGGAAGACGTCGGATTCCTCGCCATCGCAATACCGGGGCAGTCCCTTGTCGGTCTTGCGGGTGATCGACGGCAGGCGACAGGCTCCAGCCGAAGCCGAAGGGACCGTTGCCGGAGCCGGAGTCATAGGAGAGGCTCAGTTGCGGGCCGAAGCCGGAGCGTCCGGGCGAGGTGGCCAGGGGAACGCCCAGGCTGCCGGTGCCGGTCACCGGATTGGCGCCGAATTTCTCGCCGATACCTCGGATGGCGCCGCCACCCTTTGGGAGCGAGATCGATGGCGCGGAGAAGAGGGTTTGGCTTCCGGTTTCGGCTGGCTTGTCCTGGTCCATATCGTCCAACCCTCCTCGTTTACCCCAACTGATCGCCAGCATGCTTCCGGATCGCATCGAGCTCGCCCATCACCGGCAGGCCGTTCCGCAACAGGATCAATCAGTTGGCTCCTTCTCCTTTGCCCGTGAGGGCCCGGATCTCGATGGATAACTGTCGGCGAATGCCTGGCTATCTCACCTGCGATGAGATCGGCGTTGCATTCAGGATTAGGAGGCGGAGCTCTGCCGGCACCAGGGTTCCCGCAGAGCAGCTCGATAGAGCGCCAGATGGAAGGAGAGGTCGTTGGCGATGGGCAGCGACAAGGGGCGGGAGGGAGCAGGCGGGAGAGGAGGGCCGGGGAGGTGAGGGGTCACCGTCCCGCTTTCGACCGAACGTGCACTAAGTAGTGGGAGCCCCCCCGACGTTGCGGGTCGTGGCGCCCAGGCGCGGAGGTGAGGTCGTGGCCATGAGAACCGTTTCATACGACGAGATCCGCGGGCTGGTCCGGCTGGAGGACGTCATCGGACCGGTTCGTGATTCCTTCAAGAGCTATTCCCTGGGGCGGGCCAACATCCCGCCCGTCCAGCATCTCGAGATGCCGAAACGGCAGAAGGGAGCCCTGCACATCAAGACGGGGCACGTCGAGCCGCTCGATTTCTGCCTGGTGAAAGTCGCCTCGACGTTTCCCGAGAATACCCGGCGGGTGTCGCCCAGCCCGTCGATCAACGGCATGATCGCGGTGTTCAGCGCCGTGGACGGCGAGCCGCTGGCGGTATTGGAGGACCGAGCCTGGATCACCCAGGCGCGGACGGCCGGCGCCGGCGCCGTGGTGGCTGAGCTGCTCGCCCGGCCCGGCGCCTCGACCCTCGGCATCATCGGCTCCGGCACGCAGGCGCGCCTGCAGGCTACGGCCATCCTCCACGTTCTGCCGCGCCTGCGCAGGCTCGTGGTCTGGGGCCGCACGCCGGAGAACACGCGGCGCTTCGCCTCCGAGATCCGCTCCTCCCACCCCGGTCTCACCGTCGACGTAGGGAAAAACGCCGAGGAGGCTGCCCGCGCGGCGGACATCCTGGTGACGGCCACCTATGCCGCGGAGCCCATCGTACGCGGCGAGTGGCTCGCCGAGGGCGTGCTGGTCATCGGCATGGGCGCGGACTCGGTTTTCAAGCGCGAGCTCGCACCGGACGTCCTCCTTCACGCCGACAAGGTCTACGTCGACAGCCGCTCGCAAAACGAGATCATTGCCGAGCTCGGCCATGGCATCCGTGAGGGTCTGTTCGACGCCGGCAGGATCGACGCCGAGATCGGCGATCTCCTGATATCCGCGGATGGCGGCGATGGCGGCGATGGCGCCTCGGCCGGCCGCACCTCGGACCGCGAGCGCATCGTCTGCAAGCTGACGGGGGTGGCGGTGCAGGAGGTCTTCGTCTGCGACTACCTGCTGCGCAGCCTGGGGATAGCGGGCCGCAGCCGCGAGATGGCCGATCTCTACGCGGCGGCGCCGTCGTAGGGCACGGCCGCACCCGAATCCGGCGCTCTGCCGGCAGGGTTGCGGATCTGTTCACCTGTCTGTTTTTTCTGTCATCGTCCTCGCCGCGCTCGTGCCTGCGTCCTCCACGGAGGCCGGCGGCGCTCGCCCCCCGCCGGCGATCCTGTCACGGCAACTCACTGAAACAAAAGGCTCTCCGCGCTCGTCATCCACTTCGGAAGCGCCTGGCATTGCGGTTGCTCGTTCCATGCCGGCGTGGGTGACATAAAGGAGAGAGAAAAATGACTTCCAGAAAGCTGCGAGTGATGATCGCCCTCTCAGGGCTTCTCGTCCTGGCGATGCCGGCGTCGGCCCAGCGCCAAGGCAGCCGCTATTACCCGGAGCGCCAAGGCGCGGTCCGGATCCACCTGGGCGCTTTCCAGCCCGAAGGAAGCTCGGAGTATTGGCGCGACAAGGAGGAGGACTTCACCGGCTCCATCGACGACTTCGAGAACGCCTCGTTCGGCCTCGACTATCTGCTGCCCTTGAACAACCATCTCAGTCTGATGTTCTCGGGCTCGGTCTACGAGGGGGAAACCACCAACGCGTACCGCGACTTCCTCGACAACTTCGGCGACCGCATCCGTCACGACACGAATTTGACCATCGCCTCGGGCACCCTGGGACTTCTCTTTCACCTGACCGGGCCGGACACGGCGATCCAGCCCTATCTGGGCGCCGGCGGCGGCGCCTATCCCTGGCAGCTCGAGGAGTCGGGCGACTTCATCGACTTCGGTCCCCCTTCGCGGCCGATCTTTACCGCCGACCTCAAGTCCGAGGGCGTCGCCTTCGGCTACTACGCCCTGGTCGGCCTCGAGGCACCGATCTCACCCCGCATCTCGATCTACGCCGAGGGCCGCTGGACCCAGGTCGATGACGATTTGAGCGACGATTTCGAGGGCTTCGGCAAGATCGACCTCTCGGGCCGCGAGGTCGCCGCCGGAATTTCCTGGAACCTCTAAACTTCCTCCCTACTACGGCCCGGCGGGACCCCTGTCCCCGCCGGGCCGCGTGTATCATGGAGTCGCCCGGCGCGCCCTGCTGAGCCCGCCGGGGTGGCGCTCTCCGAATGAGCACCCGACCTGCCGCGAGCCTGCTGATACGCCTCGACCCCAGCGTTCGCGGAGCGCTGCAGCGGCAGATCTATGCGGCCATCCGCGGGGCCATTCTGGACGGCGTCCTCGCTCCCGGGACGCGCCTGCCTTCGTCGCGAGCTCTGGCCGAGGACCTCGGCGTCTCCCGCACCACGAGCCTGCTGGCGCTGGAGCAGTTGCTGGCCGAGGGGTACCTCACCGCGAGGCGGGGCTCCGGCACCTTCGTGGCGGCCGAGCTCCCCGACGATCTGCCGCAGATCCGTGCTTCACCTCCCGCCCGCAGCCCGCGGCATCCGCCGCTGTCACGCCGCGGCGAAGCCCTGGTGGCGGCTCCACAAGGTTCCCGGCGCCTCGACGGCCCACCGCGGGCCTTTCGTATCGGCACGCCCGGAGTCGACCTCTTTCCCGTCCAGCTCTGGTCGCGGCTGATGAATCGGAGGCTGGGTTCCGTGACGCCGGCCCAGCTCGATTACGGCGATCCGGCCGGCCTGCCGGCCCTCCGCGAGGCCATCGCCGATCATGTCCAGACGGCGCGGGGAACGCGGTGCGGGGCCGATCAGATCCTCATGGTGGCCGGCGCCCAACAGGGTCTGGACCTGATCTGCCGCCTGCTGCTCGACCCGGGCGACAAGGCGTGGATGGAGGAGCCCGGCTACCCCGGAGCGCGGAGCGCGCTGCTGGACGCCGGGGCCCGCATTCTGCCCGTGCGGGTGGACGCGGAGGGCCTGGACGTCGAGGCGGGCGTGCGGCGGGCAGGCGACGCGCGTCTGGTGTACGTCACGCCGTCCCACCAGTATCCGCTCGGAGTCCCGATGAGCCTGCCGCGGCGGCTCGCCCTGTTGCGGTGGGCGAGCGCGGCGCGGGCCTGGGTGATCGAGGACGACTACGACAGCGAGTTCCGCTACGGGAGCCGCCCCATCCCTTGCCTGCACGGCCTCGACGTCGACGGCCGCGTGATCTACGCCGGCAGCTTCAGCAAGACACTTTTCCCGGCCTTGCGCCTCGGCTTCCTCATCGTGCCTGCCGACTTGCAGGGCCGCTTGGTGGCGGCGCGCCGGGCCGCGGACCAACACCCGCCGGTGCTCGACCAGGCCGTCCTGGCCGACTTCATCGGCGAGGGCCATTTCGCCCGCCATCTGCGCCGCATGCGGGCGGCGTATCGCGAGCGCCTGGAGGCGCTCGCGGCCGCGGCGCAACGCTTCTGCGGCGGCGTGCTCAGCCTGCGGACCGCGCAGACCGGCCTGCACGCGGTGGCCGACCTCGACGGCGCCGACGCCCTCAGAGTGTCCCAGGAAGCGGCGGCGCGCGGCGTCGAGGTCACGCCCCTGGCGGCTTACTTCGCGGCGCGCGGCAGGGCCGTCAACGGCCTCGTCCTCGGCTTCGCCGCAGTTCGGCCCGAAGCCTCCGGCCGGGGCATGGAGCGGCTGGCGGCCGCAATCGAGGCTGCGACGCCGGGCAGGGGGGCATGATGCTTCCGCGAGAGTCCGATCCGTTGTAGCCTTTGGCCAAAGTCCATGCGCGCCCAGCGCGGACGAGAGAGCGGAGCGTGTAGGAGGAGAGGCCCGGATGAACGCGGTCGTCAATTGTGCGGCTTATGCAGACGGACGCCGGGTTGAGAACGTCGAGATAGGCGATATCGGACAAGTTCTTAAACAAACCGACCGCTTCATCTGGATCGGGCTGCACGAGCCCAGCGCCGAGATGCTCGGGCAGGTTCAGCGCGAGTTCGGGCTGCACGACCTCGCCATCGAGGACGCCCACCTTGCCCATCAGCGGCCGAAGATCGAGGCCTACGGTGACTCGCTCTTTATCGTTCTCCGCACCGCGCAGATGAACCACGAGCAGCATCGAATCGAGTTCGGCGAGACCCACTTCTTCATCGGTTCCAAGTTTCTCGTCTCCGTGCGCCATGGCTCGAGCTTGCCCTACACGGAGGTGCGCGCCCGCTGCGAGAGCACGCCGCATCTCCTGCGCAAAGGGCCGGCGTTCGCGCTTTACGCGGTGATGGACTCGATCGTCGACCAGTACTTTCCGGTCGTTGCCGCGCTTGAACAGGAGCTGGAATCTCTCGAGGAGAAGATCTTCGACGAAAAATCCAGCCGCGAGACCACGGAGGAGATCTATCAGCTCAAGCGCGAGTTGCTCGTGGTCAAGCGTGCGGTCTCGCCACTGATCGACATCTGTAATCGGTTGATGCGATTCGACCTCGAGCTGATTCCCGAGGACTCCCGGCTCTACTTCCGCGACGTCTATGATCATGCCATCCGGATCAACGAGATGGTGGATACCGCGCGCGAGCTGTTGACGACCGCGCTCGAAGCCAACTTCTCTCTCATCTCCATCTCGCAGAACGAGGTGTCGAAAAGGTTCGCGGGCTGGGCGGCGATCATCGCGGTACCGACCATGATCGCCGGTATTTACGGTATGAACTTCAAGTTCATGCCGGAGCTGGATTGGCCCTTCGCCTATCCGATCGTGCTGAGCCTGACGTTTGGATCGAGCGGCCTTCTCTTCCTGCTTTTCAAGCGCTCCGGCTGGCTGTGATTCTGCGGCGGCACACCTTTCGCAGTAGCTCCTCGTCATGGCGGAGTTACGCCTGAGGGTGATGTCCTACAACGTCGGCGGGCACGGAGCCCGCTGGTCGCGGCGGCATCTGGACCGCGTGGCCGCGGCCGTCGTCGAGGCCGACCCGGACGTGGTGGGCCTCCAGGAGGTGCACCGCGGCACGCGGCACTCCCGGCTGGAGGACCAGGCCGAGGCCCTATCCCGCTTGACGGGGCTCTCCGTCCGTTTCGGCAAGAGCTTCGGTCTCGACGGCGGCGAGTTCGGCAACGCCGTGCTGACGCGGGGAGAGGTGCGCCACGCCGAAGTCCACACGTTGCCCGGGCCGGGCGAGCCGCGGACCCTGCTGCGCTCGCGCATCGGCCTCGCCCCTATCGGGATCAATCTCGGGATCAACCTCGGGATCGACTCCGAGATCGACTTCTACGTCACCCACCTCGCCGCGTGGGGCCGCTGGGGGCGGGCGGCACGAACTGTGCAGATTGCGGGTCTCGTCGAACGTCTCCGCCAGGCCAGCGGGCCTTTCGTTCTGGTGGGGGACCTCAACGCTCCGCCGGCAGCCCCCGAGATCGGCACCCTTCTGGCCGAGGAGCTGTTCCGGATGTGCGGCGAGGACGTGGCCTGCACCCACCGCTACATGCGGCAGCGCATCGACTACGTGTTCGCCGATCCGGGATGGACCACCGCCTCCTATCAGGTGATCCGCTCGGGTCCTTCGGATCACTGGCCGGTGGTGGTCGAGCTGCATCGAAACCTCTCATGATCGAAATCCCCCTCTGGTTGCTCGTCGCCATGATCCTGGCCATCGTCCTGCTCGGGACGATGCTCTGGAACAACCTCCGGGAGCGCAACTTCCGCGTTCACCTTCCCGATCTCGACTCCTTCGAGGAGGCGCTGCCCTCGATCGCCGGCATGACCAAGGCGGTCATCCTGGAGGGCAACGACGCGGAGATCCTGCAGAATGGCGGGTTCTTCCCCGCGCTCCTCGACGCCATCGCCCGGGCGCAGGAGACGATCCACTTCGAGACCTACGTCTGGTGGTCCGGCGACATCTGCGACGAGGTGGCCGACGCCTTCGCCGCGCGGGCGCGCGAGGGCGTCGAGGTGCGGATCATGATCGACGCCTTGGGCACGATGAAGATGAAGCGGTACCTGCGCCAGCGCATGGTCGACGCGGGCTGCAAGATCACCCGCTATCATCCCATCCGCCTCGCCGACATCGGGCAGCTCAACAAGCGGACCCATCGCAAGCTGGCGATTTTCGACGGCCGGGAGGCCTTCATCTTCGGCCACGGCATCTCGCGGCTGTGGACGGGCGACGGTCAGGACAAGGACCACTGGCGCGACACGGGCGTGCGGCTCCGCGGGCCGGTGGTCAATGCCGTGCAGTCCGTCTTCGCCCAGCACTGGATCGAGGAGGCCGGCGAGGTATTTGTGGGGGAGAAATACTTTCCTCACCTCGAACCGGCGGGCAACCTCCGGATGCACGTGCTGGCCGGCGCGCCGCTCGGCGGCGTTTCGGACCTCGAGCTGATGTTCAAGATGTCGATCGCCGCCGCCCAGAAGGAGCTCATCATCCAGAACCCCTACTTCATCGCCGACGTCGAGACGACCGATCTCCTCAAGCGCGCCGTCAAGCGCGGGGTGAAGGTCAAGATCATGGTGCCCGGAAAGATCACCGACAGCCCCGTCGTCAGCCACGCCGGCCACCGGCACTTCAGCGAGATGCTGCACGCCGGTGTGCGGATCTTCTGCTTCGAAAGGACGATGATCCACCAGAAGATCATGATCGTCGACGGCGTCTGGTCGCACGTCGGCTCGACCAACCTCGACGACCGCTCCTTCGACATCAACGAGGAAGCCGGCGTCGGCATCATCGACGAGGGCATCGCCGCCGAGCTGGAGGCGGCCTTCGAAGAGGACCGGAAGAGCAGCGTCGAGCTCGAGGCGGAGAGCTGGGACCGCGGCTACAAGCTCTGGCACCGGACCGTCGACCGCGCGTGCTACCTGCTGGCCGGGCAGCTCTGAGTCTCGCGCGAGTCCTCCGATCCGCGCTGTTTCGAGCTTCGGACGGAATTCTCGCCGCCGGGCCCCTCATCGTCCATGTAGGCATTGACGCGTATCCGAAATCACGGTATGATCTAATAGATTCATAGAACGGGAGCCATGCACGGATCTCTGGCCCTGGCCTCCGGCGCCGGTTAGCCAGGCGGTTTTCCGAAACAGGGAGCTCTTTGGAGGATGTTCCCGCCAGGGAGGGTGTAGGGGCAGGCATGAACGGCGATCAAGAGGCTCCTCAAGCGCGGGCGGCGGCGGCGCTCGCCGTCCCCAGCGCCGTTCTGCTCGGCCCTTATCCAGGAGATCAGTCCTGGAGCATCTGGCGCTATTTCAACTTCTACAAAGATCGATTGCCCAGGGCGCTTGCCACTTGGAGGATTCAGGCGATGGCGCCTGGTAATGGCGGCACCGGCTCCACGCCGGGCCAGCAGTCCGTCAGGCGTTTGCAGGCATGGTGGGATAACTATGTGGTGTGGCAGTACCGGCTGCGCCGGATCGAAGCGGACCTTTTCCACGTTATCGATCAGGGACTCGCATGGTACGCACGCTATTTGCGTGGCGGAAGGCGGCTGATTACCGTTCACGATTTCATCGCATACATGACCTGGAAGAAAAAGCTGCCGTTCGATCCCCTGCCGGCGAAACGGATTCCGGTCCTGCGAGAATGCGCCCGTCAAATCGCCGCGGCCGATGCGCTCATCACCGATTCTCAGCATACGGCGGACTGCCTGATGCGGGAGCTGAGCGTGGCGGCTCGGCGCATCACGGTGGTTCACAACTTCCTTGGCGAGGGTCTATCGCCTCTCGCGCCCGATGAATGGCTGCAGGCGAGAAAGCGATGGTTCAGCGACGCTCCCTACGTCGTAATTCACGTGGGTCAGCCCTTGGTATACAAGAATCGGATCGGTGCGCTCCGGGCGTTCGCACGGCTCCATAGCGACCTGCCCTCAGCCCGTATGTTTCTGGTTCCCGGCCCCCCCACAGCCGAAGAGTCCGAGTTGCTCCGCGAGTCGCCTTGCTCGCTTGCGGTGCGATTCCTGCCGCCCTTGACCGAGCCGGAATTGCGGCAGCTCTATGGCGCGGCGGACGTGTTGGTTTTCCCGTCCCACTACGAAGGCTTCGGCTGGCCGCCTCTCGAAGCGATGGCCTGCGGCTGCCCGGTGGTATGTTCGAATCGCGGATCCCTCGAAGAGGTGGTTGGCGATGCGGCGTTCACCGTTTCGGATCCCAATGACTTCGAAGCTCTGGCGCGTCATTTACATGAAGTGCTTCGCGACCACGGGGCCGCCGGCGAGCTGAGGTCGCGCGGCCTCGATCGCGCAACGCATTTCCGGCCGGAAAAGATTCTGGCGCAGGTCGCCGAAGTGTACAGGGCGCTGGTGTAATCCCACCGCCTCCATCTCCAGCCAGACAATGGGCTCATCGTGATCGCCGAGCTGAAACCGGCAACGCAACAACAGGCGGCTCCTGCCGGAGCTGGGGTGACAAGGGTGCTCCATGTCATCCCTTCGATGTCGGCACTCAGCGGCGGACCGAGCGTCATCGTTCGTGAGATGAGCGAATCCCTGGTGCGCGCTGGTTTCAGTGTGGACGTTGCCACTACTGACGACGATGGCCCCGGCCGGCTTGCCGTGCCGCTGAACGCGCCGGTGGTCGAAAACGGCGTGACCTATCGGTATTTTCGGCGACAGGCGAGGCTCCATACCTTCTCGGAACCTCTCGCGTATTGGCTGAGCGCCCACGTGGGCGAATACGACTTGCTTCACATCCATGCCCTGTTCTCCTTCTCTACGCTGCCCGCCGCCTACTGGGCGAGCCGCAAGCGCGTTCCCTACATCGTCTGTCCGCATGGGATGCTGAATCGGTGGTGCGTCGAGCAGCGCCGGCCGTGGTTGAAGAAGATCTCTTTCGCGGTGTTGGAACGCCGGGTGCTGCGAGCCGCCGCAGCGGTCCACTATGCCAGTGAGCAAGAGCGAATCGAGGCCGAGTTGCTGGGAGAAGTCGGATTACCGCTGTTGATCCCGAATTGGATCGACCTCGCCCGGATCGCTCCTTATCTATCCCGGGGACGCTTCCGCCGGGCGCATCCGGAGCTCGCGTCGCGCCGGATCATTCTGTTCCTTTCGCGTTTCGATCGGAAGAAGGGTCTCGACCTGCTCTTTGCGGCGTTCGCGGCGGTGCAGCGGGCCCATCCGGATACAGTCTTGGTATTGGCCGGCAGCGGCTCACCCGAGCCTCGAGGAGTGGATGCAAGCGGAGCTTGCCAGGCTGGGAATCGCCGGTAGCGTCTACTGGGCCGGGTTCCTCCATGGCGAGAAGAAGTGGGCGGCCCTGTGCGATGCCGAGATCTTCGTTCTGCCGTCCTACTCGGAGAACTTCGGAATCGCTGTGTTGGAGGCTCTGGCTGCGGGCACGCCTGTCGTGATCTCCGATCAGGTGGGCGTGCAGTGTGAGATTGCGCGGGCTGAAGCGGGTCTCGTTGCGCCGTGTGAGGTTGCAACCATCGCCGCCGCGATCTCCAAACTGCTGGACACGCCCTCTCTGTGCGAACGGATCGGAGGCAACGCGCAACGCCTCGCTCGCGAGAAGTTCTCCGCCGAAGCGGTCAGCCGGAAGTTGATTCAGGCCTACCGCTGCATTCTGCAGGGTTTTCCACCCTAGACCGCGAAGCAGCCTGGGGACGCCATCGCTGGCGCTATGATGCTGGCCGGGCAGCTTTGAGCGTGAGGTGCGTCGACTGCGGTTCAGGCCGCCTTCGAGGGATGAACCACCTTGGCGAGCTCACCCATGGTCACGATCTCGCGGCCGCTCTTCTGAATGATGTCGAGCGAATCCTCGAGATACCGTCTCTTGATGTCCAAGGGAACGTGGACGCGGGCCAGGTGAATCTTCGACTCCTTCCGCAGCAGCTCCGCGGAGAGAAGATCCGCGGGGTGCACCACGTAGTAAAAGGCCTCCACCTCATCCAGGACGCGGCGCAGGATTCTCTCGTGAGCCTTCCAGCCGAGAAAAAAGGCGACGGTGTGCCAGCAGGCGAAGCGGTAGCGATCCGTGGGCACCGGCATTTGCAGCACGCCTCGCGGGCTGACGTGCGTCCTTGGATTTCCCAAGAGCGGCTGCAGGAGATGCCGCTGATGGACGCAGGAGTACACGCGCCGGGTGCCGAGGTAGTTCAGGGCGGTTTTGGCCAGGGCGCCATAGCGGAGCCATGACGGCATCAACGAGGCATCGTAGGCGTACCCAAGCTCCTCGAGCACGGCCGTCAGATCGTCCGAGCTGGACCACGCCGGCGCGGAAAACCCCGCCGGAGCGGCGCCGGTGGTGCGTGCGATCAGATCGTGGGCCTGCTGCAGATCCTGGCGAATGAACCGCCTGCCCATCGCTCCGAAATCGAACCGGTGCGAGTACGAGTGGCTGCCGATCTCGTGGCCGTGAAGCGCCCAGCGCTTCACGGCCCGTCGATTCTCCTCCTTTTCCAGATCGCGGGCGATGATGAAAATCGTGTAACGAAAGCCGCGCCGCTCCGCGATGGTGAAAAACATCTCGGCGATCTCGCCGTAGGAGGGGTCGTCGTAACCGTCGGGAAACCCGTAGGCTTCGCCGAGCGAATCAAAATGGAACGAGATGGCGGCGTAACTCACCCGGCGGGACTCATCTTCACGCAGGAATCTGATTCAAGTCGAACCGGATCACGTCCGAATCGTCGAAGAGGTAACCGGCGGGATCGACGGTGCCCCCATTCTTCCTGAAGAACGCCTGGGCGGGTGTGTTGTCCTTCAAGGCGACGAGCTGCGCCACCGCGAGACCCCGGTCCCTGAGCCGCTTCATGGCGGCGCGAAAGAGATGCGCCGAGAGCCGCAGCCCGCTCGCGGGATCGATCTCTTGCCGGTGGCTCTCGAGAATCCCGAAGGTCAGCAGCTCTCCCACCCCCGCACCGCTGCCGTGCGCCGCGCGGTAGCGTCCCTGCCTGACGACGTTGAGCATGGCGGCGAGCCGCGTAGGTCTGGCGATCAGGCTGCCGGCGGCCAGAAGAGCCAGCTTGACGAAATGGCGGCGCACGCCGTTGCGGATGAAGCCGCAAGGGTTTTCGGTGTAGAGCGCGAAGCCGACGTACCGGCTCGGCGATGAATAGAGCAGGCATTCCATCTCGCCGTCGCGGATGAGATCGAGAAAATAGAACTCGGTCAGGAACCGCCGCCCCAGCACGCCGGCCGGGCTATCGGGAAAAAGCGTCAGGACGAGTTGCGCCGCCGCCTTGCGATGCTCGGCGCTGCGCCAGTCCAGCGTGATGACGTTGTCAGGCATGATCCAAAGGACCTCGGACTGCGCGCGCGAAAGTCCGCGGGGAGTATACCTTGCGCCGTCGGGGAGATCGTTCGGGCGCTCTCCCGGAAGTAAGGGCGGTTTACGGCAGCTTCACGTCCGCCTTCTTCCACGCGGCCTCGAAGCGCCGGCGGACCGCGGCGGCGTCCTTCTTCTGCAGGCGCAGGCTCTCGGCCAGGCCGTGCAGGGCCCAGCCGTTCTCGGGATGGCGCCGGAGGTCCTCCTCCCAGACCTTCTGGGCCTCGGCGCCGCGCCCCGCCGCGAGGAGCGCGGCGCCCAGCGAGTGCCGCACGGGGACGTACCAGTCGGGAGGCTCGTTGTAGCGCAGACCGTCCTCGGTGCGCGCCGCCGCCTCGAACCGCTCCACGGCGGCGGCCAGATCGCCGCGCCGGGCTGCGATCTCGCCGGCGAGCAGGTTCTCGGCGATGGCTGCCACGTCGCGCGCCGGGTTGAGCGCCACCAGGGCCTCGGCGGGCAGGGCCGCGGCGGCCTTCCTGACGGCCGCGAGCTCCATTTCCGCCTCCTCGAGACGGCCGAGCCCCGCCAGCGCGAGACCGCGGGCGGTGTGCCACGACGCAGTCGCGAACAGGAAATCGCCGGGCGGCGCCGGCTCGGCGAGCACCTCCTGCCAGCGCCCGACCTTCGCCAGCGTCCAGATCGGATACTCCAGCATGAAGTCGTAGCCCGGCATCTGGCGCAGCATTTCGACCGGCGACTGCGCGACCACCGCGCGGGCGCTCTCCAGGGCTTCGGCGCCGCGCCCCTGCATCAAAGCGGTCGACCAGAGGAACTGATGGTTGTGTGCGGCGTACATGAAGTAGAAGCCGAGGGGGCCCGCCTTGGGAAGGTAGTCCCGGTCGGCGGCGATGGCCCTGCGGTTCGCCTCCGAAGCGTCCTCCCAGCGGCCCACCCGCGCGTAGATGTGGGAGGGCATGTGGACGAGGTGCGCCGCGCCGGGCTCCAGATTGCCCAGGCGCTCGGCCGCCGCGAGCCCTTTCTCCGGGTGCGGCGAGGCCTCGACCGCATGAATGTAGTAGTGGTTGGCCCCGGGGTGATCGGGGCTCTTCGCCAGGACGCGCTCGAGCGTCGCCAGGAGCTCTTCGGTGCCGGGCTGCGGGCGGCCGTCCCGGGTCCACTGGTCCCAGGGCCGGAGGTTCATCATCGCCTCGGCGGCCAGCGCGGCGGCGTCCGCGTCGTCGGGGAAGCGCCGGGCGACGTCACGCATGGCCTCCGCGTAGGCGGTGTCGAGAGCCGTCTGCGCCGCCGCGTCGGCGGGCGGCGGGTCCGAGTAGCGCTTGACGAGGGCCGCGATCAGGGCCTGCTCCAGCGGCGTGATATCCGCGGCCAGCGCGGCCGGCGCCGCCAGCGAGGCGGCCCGCTGCGCCGCGGCGTGGGCGGCGCGCGTACGGTCCGCCTGCGCGGGCAGGTTGATGTGCGGTCCCAGGCTCATGGCGGCCCCCCAGAAGCAGCTCGCGCACTTCGGGTCGAGCTTCGTGGCCTCCTCGAACGAGCGCTGGGCCTCCTCCAGGTTGAAGGCGTAGAGCAGGCGCATGCCCTGGTCGAAGTAGCGCTGGGCCTCGGGCGACCGGGTGGTGACGGCGCGGTGGTAGGCGCCGAGGTTGTCGAAGAGCGCGGCCTTTTGCGATGTCTGCGGTGCGGCCGGCTCGGTTCCGGGGTGCTCGTGCTGCGCGATCGCTGGCCGGCAGATCGCCAGGGCGGCGAGAGCTAGTACGAGGCAGGGGGAGAGGTGGGTGAGCGTCATGAGGGGTTCCTCCTCGGAAGGAATGTACGGAGGGAGGCACGGCTGCGGATTAGGTAAGAGGTCGTCAGCCGGCTTCCTCCAGACCGCCACGATCGCGCGATTTCTGACCGCGGCAACAGCTTGTCACAAGAATCGACAAAAACTATGATCTAGCATATACTTGGAAGCATCATGAAGCTGGCAGTACAAAACCTCCTCCGAGTGGGTGCTGTCTCTTGGCTGCTCGCCAGCGGTCTATCCGCGGCTCAAACCAGTGACATGGCAGCAGCGAAAGAGCCAAAGGACAGCTCCGGGGATATTACAGTTGCATGGATAACTGCCTTGGCTACCGTCTCTGCAGCCGTTGTCGCGGCACTGGCGGCAGTTTTCTCGGCGGTCTGGGCTCAACGCGAAAGGAAGCGGGCCGAGCAACTGGAACAAGGCTCCCGTAACCTCGGAAAGGACTTACAAACCCAGCTCTTGGAGCGTTATGGTTTCCGCGCGGAATCTACCTTGGTGAAGGTTGAGATTCTCAACAAGGAGGGGGATGCCATTATCACGAGGAGCTTGAAAGGCATCGAAATCGTCCAGGACGTCACCCTCACCAGCATTCCCGTGAAATCCTGGGTCGATTCCCCCCAAGGAAGGTTGGAATGTCCACCGACGCTCCTCGCAGCATCGTCCGATGGCGGTCCGTTTCCGAAGGAGGTCAGCCTTGTGCCTGTGGAAGAAGCCGAAAAGACCTGCTACTACGCGATTGAAGTCACTGGCGCGTTGACTCGACAAGATCCGCGTCTGGACATCTCGACACGCTTGAAGATATATGCTGCTTATATAATGACTTTCGAGGAACTTGCGACGGCCTATAAGGAATCTCCATTCAAGAGGGAGTACCACTCTTCTTCCGTTGATTTTCCTACCAAAACATTGGAGCTGGAAGTCCATTTTCCCCCCGATTTCCAGACGAAGGCTTTTCCGGGCGTGTTTCTGCTGGGTACCGAGTTCGTTCACGCTTCGGAATTAAACCGGGTGAGCAAGGGGTTTCAGGAACTTGAGGGTGGCGCAAGGTTGAAGGTGCAAGAGCCCCTACTCGGCTTCACCTATCTGATCTACTGGGCTCCTCCCCGCAAAGCCCCTGCACGCGCTTCTTGACGGGAGAGGGTAACCCAGATAGAGTCACACGGAACAGGAGCAGTGTAATGATCCGACAGAAGACCAAGACCGTCGGCTAACCCGCCTCAGGGCCCCCTCAAACAAGGAAACTAGGCGAACGCAGGTTCGTTTACGCCTTGGTTTTGCTATGGCCTGGATCCGCACCATCGCGCCCGGGGAGGCCACCGGCCTCCTGAAGCGCCTCTACGACGAGGCCGCGGCGCGCGCCGGCAAGGTGTTCAACGTGCTGCGCCTCCAGAGCCTGCGCCCGGAGGTGCTGCAGGCCGGCGTCGAGCTGTACCGGGAGCTGATGCACTCGCAACGCAGCCCGCTCAGCCGCGCGCAGCGGGAGATGATCGCCGTCGCCGTGTCGCGGGCGAACGACTGCCACTACTGAGTCGACTCGCACGCGGACGACCTCCGGGCCGAGGTCGCGGATCAGGGAGCGAGGGGCGAGGCGCTGGTGGCGGCGGTGCGCGGCGACTACCGCCACGCGCCGCCGGCCGCCGGGATGACCGCGGCGGACCGCGCGATGCTCGACTTCGCCGTCAAGCTCACCCACGATTCGCGGTCGGCGACGCGGCAGGACATCGAGGCCCTCCGGGCCACCGGCTTCAGCGACACGGCCATCCATGACATCGTGCAGATCACGGGTTTCTTCGCCTACTACAACCGCCTTGCGGACGGGCTGGGGATCGATCCGGAGCCGGAGGACGGATAACGTTCATCCGCCGGTTGCGCGGGCATGACCTCTGCCGGCCACAACGTCCTCTCGGTCCTCCGGCGCGCCGCCGCTCGGTTCCCGGACCGCCCGGCGCTGGTCATGGAGCGCGGATCGATCACCTTCGGCGGGCTGTGGAACCGCATCGGCCGCGCCGCGGCGGGCCTGCGCCGGCTGGGGCTGGCCGCGGGCGATCGCGCCGTCGTCATGATCCCGATGTCGATCGACCTGTACGTGGCGATGCTGGCGATCCTGAGAATGGGCGCCGTCGCCGTATTCGTCGACCCTTGGATCGGCCGGCGGCAGATCGCCGCGTTCGCGGCCTTTGCCGAGCCGCAGGCGTGGCTCGGCGTCTCCCGCAGCCACCTGCTGCGGCTCCTCGACCGGCGCCTGCGCGCCATCCCGTTCACCGTCACGGCGGGCGGACGGCTGGGACCCTTGCCGGCCCGCCGCACCCTGGCCGAGCTGGAGGCCGCGCCGGAGGATGGAGAGGTGCAGCCGGTCGAGCGAGATGATTCCGCCCTCATCACCTTCACCAGCGGCTCCTCCGGCGAGCCCAAGGGAGCGAACCGGACGCACCGCTTCCTGCTCGCCCAGCACGAAGCCTTGGCCGCCGAGCTCCCTTCCCAGGAGGGGGACGTGGACATGCCGATGTTCCCCGTCTTCGCCCTCAACAACCTGGCGAGCGGCGTGCCTTCCGTCGTCCCCGCCATGGACTTCCGCCGCGTCGACCGGGTCGCAGCCGCCCGCGTCCTGGCCCAGATGCGGTGCCACGGCGTGACCACCTGCACGGCTTCGCCGCCCTTCTTCGACCGCCTCGCCGCCGAGGTGGAGCGCCGGCCGGCGAGCCGCCCCGGCCTGCGCCGCATCCTCACCGGCGGCGCGCCCGTTTCGGACGCGCAGCTCCGGACCTGGCGCCGGACCTTTCCGGAGACCGAGATCCAGGTCGTCTACGGCTCTACGGAGGCGGAGCCGGTGGCCCACCTGACGGCCGAGGAGCGCCTCGCGGCAGTCAACCCGGACCGCCCCCGGGCGCCCGGCTTCTGCGCCGGCAGGCCGGGTGCGCGGGTGCGGTCGAAGATCGTCCGCATCCATGCCGGTCCTATCGAATTGGGTCCCGAGGGATGGGCCGGCTGGGAGCTTCCGGCGGGGGACATCGGCGAGCTGCTGGTCTCGGGGGATCACGTCTGCCGCGACTACTACAGGAACCCCGAAGCCGTCCGGGAGAACAAGGTCGTCGCCGGCGACCTCGTCTGGCACCGCATGGGCGATACCGGTTCCTTCGATGGTGAGGGGCGTTTCTGGCTCGCCGGACGGGTCCATTCGACGATTCGGCGCGGCGGTGAGCTGGCGCACCCCCAGCTCGTAGAGCAAGCGGCCAAAGGAGAGGACCCCCGCGTGCGCAGAATCGCCACCGTGGGCCTGCCCGACCCGGAGCTGGGGGAGAGGGTCGTGGTGGTGGTGGAGACGGCGGAGGACGGCTTTCAGGATGAGATCGCCAGCCGGCTCGCCGCCGCCGGCTTCAGGGCCGATGAGATTCGCCTGACTGCCGAGCCGCTGCCGGTCGATCCCCGGCACAACAGCAAGATCGATTACGGGCGGCTCAAGAAGCGGATGCTTGTGAAAGGGCACGCCCCATCGGGGTCCCTGACCTTCGGAGATTCGTAGACGCCCGGGGCGGCGCGGCGTTCGTCACCGGCAGAGGGAGAAAAAAAGGATGCCCTCGGGGGCGGTCCGGTCAGTCCGAGGGCATCGAACGAGGAGGCCGCGGGGGGCTCGTTATGAGCTTTTCCGCTGCTCCGGAAGACCCGCTTCCGGGGCTAATTGTTTAGACGGATGACTGTAGATTTTCCCCTACACCTTCGGGTGGAGGATTTCCGCCAGCCGCTCGATGCCGTCCACCAGGCGCGGCCCCGGCCGGCTGAAGAGTCCGTTCGCGTCCACGGGATGAACCTGACCTTCCCGTACCGCGCGTAAGGCCCGCCACTCGGGCCGGTCGGAGATCATCTCGATCTGCTCCCTGGCGCCGGCCTCGTCGAAGCCGCAAGGCATGACCACGATCACGTCCGGGTCCGCCGCGCCGATCCGCTCCCAGGTGAGCCGCTCGGAATGGCCGCCGGGTTGGGCGGTCTCGTCGATGCCGCCGGCGAGGCCGATCATCTCGGGCACCCAGTGGCCGCCGGCGAACGGCGGATCGAGCCACTCCAGGGCGAGCACGCGCGGGCGGGGCTTGTCCACGACGGCCGCACGGACAGCCTCCAGCCGCCGTTCCAGGTCCGCGAGCAGGACCCTCGCCTCCGCCGTCCGGCCGCTGAGCTCGCCGACCCGGCGGATGTCCGCAAACACGTCGCCAAGGGTCCTGGGATCGAGCGATACCAACTCGGGGCAGCGGGGGAGGGGACGAACGGCGCCGTCCACCTGCTCGGTCGAGACCGCGCAGACCGGGCAGAGCTGCTGGGTGACGATCACGTCCGGCGCCAGCTCGGCGATGCGCGCTTCGTCGAGGGTGTAGAGGCTCTCGCCGCTCCCCACCTGAGCGGCTACGGCGGCGTCCACCTCGGCCGCGCTCATGCCGGGGCGGAGGGCGCTACCCGTGAGGATCGGCCGGCGGCGCGCCTCCTCCGGGTAGTCGCACTCGTGGCTGACCCCCACCACCTGATCGCCCGCGCCGAGGGCGAACAGGATCTCGGTGCCGTTGGGGACGAGGGAGACGATGCGCATGGGGGGAGTGTATACAAAGGGGACCTGATGGTCGGTTGGAGTTGCCCCGCTTCAGTGGACAGTTGACGACTCAGCCGGCGCTCCGCAGCACTAGAGCAGCGTTGGTTCCGCCGAAGCCAAAGCTGTTGGAGAGAATCGTGTCGAAGGTGGCCTCTCGAGGTTCTGTGACAAGGGGCAGGCCGGCCACCTCCGGATCCGGGTCATCGACGTTGATCGAGGGCGCCAGGAAGCCCTGCTCCAGCATGATGGTGCAGAACACCAGCTCCAATGCGCCGGCGGCGCCGAGACCGTGGCCGGTCATCGACTTGGTCGAGGAGAAGGGCGGCATTCGTGAAGCGAACACCCGGCGCAGCGCCCTCACCTCGGCGATATCGCCGTCGCGCGTCGAGGTGCCGTGGGTGTTGACGTAGCCGACCTCTTCGGGCGCCACCCCGGAGTCACGCAGGGCCGCCACCATGCACGCCGCCGCCTGCTCGCCGGAAGGCTCCGGGAACACCAAGTCGTACCCGTCGGAGGTCGCGCCGAACCCGGCGATCTCGCAACGCACCCGAGCTCCACGGCGCCGGGCCGCGCCCAGCTCCTCGAGGACGACGATGGCCGCGCCGCCGCTCACCACGAAGCCGTCGCGCCCGGCGTCATAGGGGCGCGACGCCCGCGTGGGCGTGTCGTTGTAGTGGGTCGACAGGGCGAGGCGCAGGGTCGAAAAGGCGGCGGTCACCAGGTCGCTGACCTCTTCGCCGCCGCCGGCCACGGCGCGTTCCAGCACCCCATCGCGGATCAGCTCATAGGCGTGACCCACGTTGTGGGCCGAGGTGGCGCAGGCCGAGCTCAAGGAATAGCTGCGGCCGCGGATGCCGAGGAGATTGGCCACGGCGGCGCTGGGCGAGCTCGACATGCAGCGCAGAACCGTGAACGGGTCGGCGCGGCGCACGTGGCCGGCGTAATACAACTCGGCGGCGCGGTAGATGGTGTGGCAGCTCCCCACGCCGCTGCCCACGAAACAGCCGGTGCCCGGGTCGGCCAGCTCTTCCGCGCGAAGCCCGGAGTCGGCCACCGCGTCGCGGGCGGCGAGGGCGCAGAAGCGCGCCGCCTCCGACATCCCCAGCGCCAGAGCCTTGGGCAGACGGGCCGCCTGGGCCTTCTCCTCGACGTCTTCCAACGTGCCCGCGACGCGGCTCTTCAGGCCGTGGCGCTCCCACTCCGGCACGGCGCGCACCCCACTCCGGCCCTCGCGCAAGGCGCGGGCGGCCTGCTCGTAGTCGTGGCCGAGGCACGAGACCAGGCCGACGCCGGTGACCGCGACCCGCCGGCGTTTCATGTGGGGGTAGGGCCACGCGCCCGGTACTTCGCCTCGACCAGCTTCAGAAGGGTGTCGACGGTGTCCAGCGAAGCCAACTCGTCGTCCTCGATGTCGATGCCTAGCCGTTCCTCGAGGTCGATCACCAGGAGAACCGCATCCAGCGAGCCCAGTCCGAGATCCTCCCGCAGCGAGGCGGTGATGGAGATCTCGTGTGCCTGCCCCATCCGGTCCGAGGCATCGGCCAGGCGGCTCAGCACCTCGCGGCGGACATCGTCGATCGACAGGGCGCCGGCGCTCACGGCTCGCGCTCTTTGGCTCTGCGGGTCAGCAGGCGGACCATGCGCGGCGCGAGACGACTCCAGGTCTCCCGATACACCGCCAGGATCACCATGTCGACGTAACGGCCGTTCCAAAACACGTGGTCGACGAGCCGCCCTTCCTCTCGGAAGAAATCGTCCAGCCCGCCGGCGAAGGCACCGAAGCTGTCCTCGGTGGCCTCCATGTAGACCTTGCGCAGCGGCCAGGTCGTGAAGGCGTAGTGGAAAGCCAGGAAGGCGGCCTCTGCCACCAGTCCCGAGCCCTGGGTCTCCGGCAGGCCGAGGGCGGAGATGTAGGCGAACCCGTTGCGGAAGTCCGGGGAGGTGATGGCGACCAGCCCCACCGGCCGGCCGCTCTGCGCGCTCTCGACGATGAACTGGGCAAGGACGCTCTCCCACAGCGTGGCGGCGACCTTCTCGGGGCTGGGGGTAGCACCGCCGAAGCGGACCCGGCCGCCGGACTCCGGTGCGGTCATCAGCTCGTAGAGGAAACGCCGGTCCTGCTCGCCGATCGGGCGCAGGCGCACCCGGCGGCTGCTCAGTGGAGGCATCGCCGCGGCCGGCCGGAGCCGCTGCGCGGGGGGGGAGGCCTTGTCCCTGTCGGGTTTCTCAGACAAGGAGCATGGCCCCGACGAGGACGACGAGCCCGGCGGCGGTCTGGGCGAAGCGGTGGTCGGCGCCCTGGAGGAAGTCACGGGTCATCAGCCTCGGGTCCTCCGGGCGGAGATGGACCATCAGCGGGATGGCCCGCCCGAGACCGAAGCCGAAGGCGACGAGCAGGGCCTGCGCCAGGGTGGGTCGGGCGAGGACGAGCGCCAAGACCAGCACGTACGGGGCGAAGGAGGGCAGATAGGTGCGCATCCCCGTGCCCATCTCGAAGCCGAACCGGTAGGCGCCCCTGGCGAGGCTCCCGGCGAAGACGGCGCTCGGGATCTGGCGGCGCGCCTCGGGGAGCGACACCCGATCGACCAGGGGCCCGTGCTTGGCCGCCCACACGAAGAGCGCTCCGCCGCACAGCAGGGCGGCTCGAACAGTGCCGTCGACGGGCTCGACGAAGCCGCTCAGCAGCCAGGCGAGGGAGGCGGTGAGCAGGGCGCCGGCGATCGCGCCGGCGAGGTAGGCGGCGACCACTTGGTGGTCGAAGCTGGTACGCCGTCTTCGCAAGGGCAGCAGCACGGCTGCGCTGTTGAGGCTTCAGACCGAGCCGGACAGCGACAGACCGGCCGCCAGGCCGATGCCGATGGCGACCGGCCAGCGCCCGTGGACCGCCAGGGCCATCGCCACCAGCACGGCCGGGACCAGCCAGATCCAGAACGAGCGGCGGGCCAGCGACCGGCTCAGGGGCAGAGCGTCAGCTGGCCGTCGCAAGCGATGATTCCCTCGCAGATCGTCGGCGTCAGGGGACCATTCGGGTCGTACTTCTTCCAGCCGTCGTGGCAGCGGAAGACGATGCTCTCGTTGCAGCCGCGGCAGGCGCTGTCGATCCGCCATTTCCAGGCATCGCGGCCGTTGCATGGGTCGTCCAGCCGGTCCATGTACTCGATCCCGCCGCGATGGCCAGTGAAGTGCCAGTTCCAGGGGGGGTTATGGGCCGGGTCGGCGGCCTGCTCGGCACAGGTGGCGCAGTAGAAGGTATCCCGGTGGTGGGGCTCGAAGCCGGTGCAGGGATCCGCGCAGCCGTCGGTGTCCCCGAAGATGTTGCAATCCGGCCAGGTCGTGTAGGAGGGCGCCGCTCCGCCGTGGTGGAAGAGCACCAGGTCGCGGTCGCTGGGCACGAACCTCTGCTGCAGCGCGCGCACGGCATCCATTCCCAGGGCGACTCCCAGGGAGGCGACCTGGGTGGCGATCGAGGGCCTGGAAGGGTCGTGGTAGGCGTCGGCCAGCGCCGAGCCGGCGGGCAGGTGCCGGCCCAAGCGGCCGGAGGAGTCCAGAGTCGGGAGATCTTCAATCCTGAAGCTCATCGCGAGACCCCTTTCAACGGTTGGTGAAGCAGCGGGGTGGAGGATCGGTCGGGCGGCTCGTCGCGGTCGGCGTTCCCCAGCATGGCGGCAAGCGTCTTGACGCTGCCGACCGGCGTCGCGCGGTCGATGCGACCGGCGGCGTCGGCGGCGAGGGCGAAGGGCGAGACCCCGATCCCCAGGGCGCGGCTGAGCTGGGGGCCGTCGTCGAGGACCGCCACGCCGGCGGGAAGCGGGGGGAGCGGCGACGGCGTCGCGTCGCGCCACAGGAGGGCGACCGGGGCGCCCGCCTCGCGGAGCTCGGCGAGGACGCGGTCGCAGGACGGACAGTCGGAGGAGAGGACGAACGCCAGCCGGGTGGCCGCCGGCAGTTGCGGGCCGAGGAGGTCGGCCAGGCTGCGCCCCAGCAGGTGGCCGTAGGGGGTGTGGGTCTCCTCGACCCGCTGCGAGCGCTCGAGGTGGGCAAGGCGGAAGTGGAGGTTGGCCGCCACCAGCGCGAGCAGCACCACCGCGATCCAGCTCACCGCGAGCGCGGCCAGCACGAACGAGGCGCGCGAGTCGAGGAGGGCTTCGAGGCCGCTCAAGGCTCCGCCTCCAGGGTTTTCCCCGGCGCCGAGGCGGGGAGCAGGAGCACGAGGGCCGCCAGGGTGACGCCCCAGGCGACCGCGAGGCCGCTCCAGGCCCGGGGAGCGAGCGCGTCCGAGGCGGCGGCCCAGCGCGCCAGCAGCCCCATGGCGCCGACGACGACCAGGGACGCCGCGGGCACGAAGGAGGCGGGAGTCAGCGGGCTGGCCAAGGGGCTGCAGCCGCAGGAGCCGGTATGCCCGGCGCGCAGCAGCCGGCGAAGGTAGGCGAGGAAGGCGGCGCCGGCGCCGAGGGCGGCGGCGAACGCCGCCGTGCCGAGCCGCGGTTCGCCGCCGGCGAGGGCCGCCAGGGCGGCGAGACCGCTCGCCAGCTCGCCGCCGGCGACCACGACCGCCAGCGGCGCGGCAAGTACGCCGGGCAGCAGGCCGTGCTGCCGCAGCAGGCGCGCGAAGCCGGGCAGGCCGGCGAGGTGGGCGCCGCCCGTCGCGAGCAGCGTGAAGGCCACGAAAGCCAGGCCGCCGGGGTGGACGAAGCTCAGCACCGGTCTAGCGCTGTGGGCGCCGCATCGCCCGGGGAGTCCACTCGACGCGCAGCCCTTCGACCACCTCGGACAGACGGTCGAGGGCGGCGTCGGCGCGGGGATGGATCCGGACCACAGAGGTCTCGCTCAGCACCAGCAGGGCGTTGCTGTCGGAGCGCACGCGGAACACCTCGCCGTGGCGAGTGCGCCGCCCTTCGGCGCGAGGGATGCGCTCCAGCTCGCTGGACACCAGGGGGCGGACGGCGAGCACGCCGAGGTCCGGGATCTCCTGGATCAGCTCCGGCGGACGCGGCCAGGGGACCACCGGCGAATCGATGGCCACACCCCGGTCGCTCTCGGTGAACTGGAGCGTGTCGAAGACCTCGACCAGCCGACCGCGCTTCGCGTTGGGGAGAGAGGTGGTCAAGCATCCCCCCCTCCCTTCCCAGGCGCCGACGACCATCTGCCGGCGTTCGCCCTTCCTGGGCAGCGTCGCTTCCCCCAGCCGCAAGGTGCCGCCCTTGAGCGAGAACTCTTCCTCGGACCCGATCTCGATGTCGGGAAAGTTCGAGCGGACGGCATTCTCCATCACCCGGCTGTGCCCGGGCGGGTAGACGACGAACGGGTGCGCCCGCATGAGCGAGGGAACCACCGCCCAACCGGTGGCAGTGGCTGGTCCCAGCTCAGCCTCGACCTCGACGGAGACGATGGAGCCGTCGATCGCCAAACGTTGAGCTTCCATACAGTACCTCCCGGCGTAGGGGTCTGGATATGAACGCTTTCGCGAGTTTAACACATACAGCAAAGACGTCAAGCCCCGACGGACGTCGAGCAGGAACTCGTCAAAGTCGGCCGGAGCGCCTCTTCTGTAGGGGCGCCCCTGTGTGGGCGCCCTGGGGGGAGGGCGGCCACGTAGGGCCGCCCCTACATGGAATTCTCCCGATCTGTGGACTTTGACGGGGCCCTGGACGTCGAGATCATCGGCGACGGCTCCCGGTGCATGCGACTCTTTGGAGCCGCTCCATAATTCACAGGCCCTGTGCGCATCGTCGAGACCTACCCTAAGATTCCGAGCACGATGACGATCCTCCTGCGGCGGTCTCTCTACATGTTCCTGATAGCCACCTTGGCGGCGGCGCTCGCCGCCGAGCCCCCCGGCCCCCGCGTCGTCGTCCTCGGCACGATGCAGGACGGCGGCCTGCCGCAGATCGGCTGCGACTGCACCCGCTGCTCGCGCGCCCGCAAGGACCCGAAGCTCGCCCGCCGCGTGACCGGTCTGGCGATCCACGTGCCGAAGACGGGGCACGTCTACCTGGTCGATGCCTCGCCCGACCTGCCGGAGCAGATCGAGGAGATCCATGGCTTCCGTGCCCATCCTGAAGGCAAGGTGGACCGGGCGCCCGTGGACGGCGCTCTCCTCACGCACGCCCACATCGGCCACTATCTCGGCCTCGCCCACTTCGGCTTCGAAAGCCTGAACACCAAGGACATTCCCGTCTGGGCCTCGCCGCGCATGGCGGAGTACCTGCGGACGAACGGCCCGTGGAGCCAGCTCGTCCGGCTGGGCAACATCGTGCTGCGGGAATTTCAACCCGGAAAGCCTTTTCCACTGGAGGAGGGGATCTCGATCGAGCCCTTCCCGGTGCCGCACCGCGACGAGTACAGCGACACCATGGCCTTCCTGATTCGCGGCCCCCGGAAGACCTTGCTCTACGTGCCGGACACCGATACCTGGCAGACCTGGGCGCGTCCGCTGCCGGAGTTGCTCGAAGTGGAGAAGGTGGACATCGCCTTACTGGACGCCACCTTCTATTCTCCCGACGAGCTGCCGGACCGGGACATCACCAAGATCAAGCACCCGCTCATCACCCAGTCCATGGACCTGCTGGAGCCGCTGGTGAAGGCCGGCAGGCTGCGGGTCTACTTCACCCACCTCAACCATTCGAATCCGGCGCTGGACGCGGATGGAGCCGCGCGCAAGGCAATCGAGGCGCGGGGGTTCCGGGTGTTGGATGAGGGGGACGGGTTCGACCTGTAGGCGGGGGGCCTTGCCCCGAGCTCAGGGAGGGCAGATGAGCGGGATGGCTTTTCGCCTGTTCCTACGATAGATGCGGAAGTCCGTTTGATCGACCGTGATGACACTGTGTCGCGGGTAGAGCTCGCTCATTCGGATCAAACAGAGATCCGCCAGGTCCGGTTTTCGATCCGAATAGCGGTTCGCTAATTCTGCAAGCTGGCTGAGCTGAGGCCGGAGGTCAAAGGCGATTTCGACCAACCCTTCGGCTACCATGGCGAGGGTGAGCGGAACGCTCTGGAGGTGAAACGCTGTTTCGGCCAGCACAGCTTCGCAGGTGAGCAGGGGCTCGGTGACTCCGCGTGCAATGCTGACCGCCCAGGTGTGGTAGCGGTCGGTGCGGTTGGCGAAGGCAACGAGGAAGCCGGTGTCGGCGAGATCCCCTTCACGAACGCGAGAAGCCTTTACGGCGAGATAGGTCCTTCGGCCCGCTGACTGCTCCGGCCAAGCGCAGGAAGCCCCGCGCCTCGCCGCTCGCTCTGGCCTTCTCCAACTGGTCGCGGATGAGCTTGCCCTGCGACACGCCGCTCTGGGCTGCCGTCGATTCGAGCCAGGCTGCTAACTCTTCGCTGAGACGAACTGTGATTGTATGACCCATGGAGCAAAAGTGTAACACAGTCAATCCGGTAGTGCCAGCCATCAACGACGGCCAGGCACTGCGCCTGGCCGTCGGTTGGAGGGTAGAGGGGCCTACTGGTACGTCACGACGAGCTGCGGGCGGTTCGCCTGCGTGGCGTTCTCACCCGGGAAGAAACCGATGTAGTCGAAGCCGTTGTCGTCGTTGTCGCCGAGCGTGCAGTAGGGGCGGAGCTGCGTGGTGCCGGTCTTGCTGATGGCGCTCAGGCCGGCGGCATTCAGGTTGCCCGACGAGACCGCGCCATTGACGGTCGGGTTCGACAGGGTGACCACGGCGTTGGCCGTCGCCGCCGCCTGCCAGTCGGCGAAGGCGAAGGCCGTCGAGCCGCCGAAGCCGCTGCTGTGGATGTCGGCCACGCAGGGGCCGTGGGTGGTGTAGGGGTTGGTGCCGGAGATCGAGCCGCGCACCAGCCGCAGGGTCGCCGACTGGATGGTCGCACCGTCCGGAATCGAGGCGGTGTTGAAAGAGACGATGTTTTTGTACTGCTCGTCGACGTCGGTGTCTCCGACCCGGAGGGCGATGGTGGTGTTGTCGGTCGAGTTGCCGCCGCCGCCGACGTTGCCGTTTTCGCCCGACTCCCAGATGCGGCCGTCCTGAGAGGCCACGGAGAAGAAGGTCACCGTGGTCGGGCCGCCGGTCACGTTGAGCGTGATCTGGGCCGAGCCCGGGGCACCGCCGCTGTCCGTGACCGAAGCGGTGATGGTGTGGGTTCCCGCCGAGAGCGACGAGGTGCTGAAGGAGGCACCGCTGCCGATGGTGCCGTTGATGCTCGAGGTCCAGGTGAGGCTGGCGGCGATGTTGCCGTCCTCGGCGTCGGTGGCCGTGCCGCTGAAGTTGACCGGAGTGCCGAACGGCACCGAGCTGCCGTTGGCCGGCGCGGTGATGGTCACCACCGGCGGCGTGTTGCCGGGCCCGCCGCCGATCTGGAAACCGGCGGCATAGACGTCCACGGAGTCGGCGGTGCCGCCCGTTTCGTGGCGGTTGTCGGTGAAGATGGTGATGAGCTGGTTGCCCACCACGTCCAGGCCGTTGTAGTCCCCCCACTCGAAACCGGTATCGATCTGCGGCGAGAGCACGCTGGTCAGGCGGACCGGCGTCGGCCAGGTGTCGCCACCGTCAGAGGAAACGGAGTAGAAGATGTCCACTCCCACCCGGGTCGGGCTGCGGCGGGTGTCATAGAACATCACATACACCTTGCCGTCCGCTCCCACGCCCAGCCAGGGATGGAAGCGGTCGACGGTGTTGGCGTCGGCCGTCTCGTGCGGCGTGCGCACCGTCCAGGTGGAGCCGCCGTTGCGGGAGTAGGCCACCCGGATGCGCCCGTGGTTGTTGGCGGGCGGGGAGGTCTCGGGAGCGGTGGTATCCGTCCAGGCCACGTAGATCGAATTGGCGAAGGCGCTGTTCGAGACGTCCGCGTCGGCCGAGGCGTAGATGAAGGCGCGGCGGGTTTCCATGGCCGGGATGGCGAAGTCGTAGCCGTCCGAGGTATTGGCCACGGTCACCGCCGTGGCGAAGCTCGAGCCGCCGTTGGTCGACTTGCGCACCAGGATCGTCTGGCCGTTGATCGCCGGCCAGAAGTAATAGACATTGCCGCTCTTGTCCGTCGTCAGGTCACAGCCGATGCCCGACTGGCTCGAGCCGCTCGACATGGTCAGCGGCGCGCTCCAGGTGTTGGCGAAGTCCGTCGAGCGCGAGTGCTTCAGGACGTTGTTGTCGTGCCAGCACTGGTAGATGTTGTCCTTGAACGGGGAGGTGGCGAACTTGTCGACGTGGATGTACTGCTTGTCGCTGGTGTTGGACGAGGTGACCTCGCGCCGGCCGTCCCCCGGAGTGATGGTCGCCAGGTCGTTCCAGGTGGCGCCGCCGTCGGAGGAGCGGTAGACCCACACGTTGCACACCGCACCGCAGCCGCCGAGGGTCGAGGTATAGGCGAACTGGCCGTTCGAGGACCAGTCCACCGTGGGATCGCAGCAGGTGTTGCCCTGCGGCAGGGCGGCGGCCTGCGTCCAGGAGGAGCCGCCGTTGGTCGAGAACCACATGATCTGGCCCGAGCCGGGTCCGTTCGATCCGGCGACCACCTTGTTGACGTCGGTGGGGTGGATCTTGATCGCCGACTCGGCGGCGCCGGTCGGAGAGGTTACGCGCACGTCGGAGGTCAAGGCCTTTTCCCGCTCGAATTCCTCGGGAGTGATCCCCCGCTCCTGGATGATCACGAACCGGCCGTCCTTGACCGTCAACTTCTTATAGAGCTTGCCATTGACCAGGTAGCCGCCGTATCTCATCTCGAAGATCTGCAAGGCGCTCCGCGGGTACTGGGCCACGCCGATGCGCGACATTCCGGGATTGGCCTTGCGCATCTCGATACGGAAGAAGACCGGGATGGGGTCCCTCAGCTCGCGCTCGTTGGCCGCGAGCAAGGCGAGGTCCGCGCGGGTGACCTGATAGTTGCGGTCGTCCCAGGGGCCGATCTCGACGAACGACTTGTAGTCCACCTGCGGATCCACCCCGCGGGCCTGATCGATCGACTGCGCCGCCGCGGTGGTGGTGGTGAACGCGGCAGCCGCCAGAGTGACGGCCGCCAGAAGGATCCGCCAGCGGCGGACGGGTACGTTGGCTCTCATGACGAATCTCCAAAGGATGTGCTCGCGGCTCCCTTGCCGCGAGACGGGAAATGGCATGGGTTCAATAGGTGTGGTGCGTGCCGGGGGGGCGGGCGCGCCGGAAGGCTGGCCCGAGCCCAACTGTGTTCTCCCCTCGCAGGAATCAAGGACGAAAAGGACAGCAAGGACGCCAAGGACACGAGGTGAATGACTTGTTCCTCGTCCTCGAAGTCCTTGCTGTCCTTTTCGTCCTTGGTTTCCGGCGGAAAAAGTAGCGCCTGCCCATCCTCCCTTTAAGACCGCGGGGCGCCCTTTGGACGCGGATTCAGCGCCGCAGCCACCTTCTCGGGCGACAGCCGCTCGGGAACATCGATGAGGTCATAGAGAGCCCAGCCGTCGCCGAAGCGGATCAGCACGGGGACGCGGGTGCTCCCATCGCCGCTTTGCATTTCCTCTCGGGCCGCGAGGGCCAGCTCGCAGGCAAAGCGCTTGGTGAAGCTGGTCTTGCCGCAACCGAAGTCGCCGAGCAGGGCGAGGAAGGTGCCCGCAGGCTCCTGTAGCCAGCGGCGGACCTCCCGGGTCAGGGGCTTGGGCTCGACCGTCTGCCCGGGACGGATGTCGCCCTCGAAGACCATGTCCTGCTCGACGTAGAGCCGCTCGAGAGCGGTTCCCTGGAAGGCGCGGACGGCGGCGTCCAGGTTTGGGCGCAGGTCCACGAGGGAGCGCAGGAGTTGCTCGTAGGTCTGGAGGTGGAGGCGGAGGTTCTTCGCGACCTCATGAGCGTTGTTGGCGAACCCGGCTCTTGCGATGAGGATGGCCTGGTAGGGGAGATGGTCCACCCCGCGCGGCCAGGCAGGCCTGAAGGGCCGGCGGCCTGTAGCCTGGGGCGCAAGCCCCAGGAGCACGGAGGACAGAAATCCTGGAAGCCCCGAAGGGGCGGCGGCAGGTGGTCAGCCGGCTCTCTGCCGCCCCTTTGGGGCTTGGAGGACGTGTGGGGTGCGGCCTCCCTGGGGCTTGCGCCCCAGGCTACATGCCGCCGGCCCTTCGGGCCTGGAGATGGCTGACACACTCCTTCAGGCGACCTCCTGGCGCAGCCCTGCGTCGAAGCTGAAGAGCTCTCTTGGGGGGCGATCAGCCGACGGGCCAATAATCCGTTTGGAGTGGTAGTCCGATCCTTCGTTATCCTCGACGAGGCGCAAGAAGCGGCTGGCATCCGCGGCAGAATGAGATCCTTTGTAGGCCAAGGCTGCCACGGCCTCCGCTAGCCTGGATGAGGCGAGACGGGAGGGGGCGCCTGCCTCTTCGAGGTTCCGGGCCAGGGCCTCGGGATCCCTGCGAGAGGCTCGGCAGGCACGGCCTTGTGGAATCTCGCGTAAGTCGACAGCGATCGGCTCTGGGATGGAGGAACCGGGAGCAGCGGCGGCTCTTGGGGCTGCGGACCGCTTGGTCGGCCCACCGCTGCCGGCACTGTCTACCGCTGCCGGCGAGCGGACCAACGGAGGCGGCGAGCGGACCACCCGAGGCGGCGAGCAGGCGTTTGGCGGGGGCGAGCGGACCGCCGGCTCCGGCGAGAAGACCACCCGAGGGGGCGAGCAGACGTTTGGTGGGGGCGAGCAGACCACCGGCTCCGGCGAGCAGACCGCCGGCGGGGGCGAGCGGACCACCGGCTCGGGCGAGCGGACCACCCGAGGGGGCGAGCAGACGTTTGGAGGGGGTGGACAGACCACCGGAGCCGATGGTCTGCTCGCCGCCGGCGTTGGTCGGACCGCCGGACCCGGGCGGGCCGAACGGAATCCGGGCGGTGGTTGGGGTCGCCAAGGTGGTACCATGGGAGCCGGCACATGCTGAAGGTACGAAGCTGACAGGCGGGGAAATCTAACGGCGAAGACCTCGGAATCCAGTCTCCTGACCCCTTCTCGCAAGCGCGGCGGCCGCTCGGTTACCCGCCTTGGTGCTGAACCTCGCTACGGAGAGGAGGGGCCTATGGGCCTTTTGGATACTGCGGAATGCATACCTTCTCAAAAGGACCGAACGGCAGCGCGAGCCCTCTGGGCGCGGATTCAGGGCCTGCCCAGCCCCCATCAATACCGGAGAATTCGACAGGCTCCCGCCGACGAGCACTGGGCTCTCTGCGAGGCGCTGTGCGTCGAAAGCCAGCGTCTCTGCACTGAGGATCCGGTACGGGCGGCGGCCGTCGCCGAGATGGCGGTCAAGGTCGCGGATCAGGTGGTCGGAGAGAAACCCTGGCGCGCGAAGCTGCTCGGGTTTGCCTGGGCGCACGTCGCGAACGCTCTCCGGGCTCAGCGAGATTTCAAAGCCGCGGAACGAGCTTTCCAGTCGGCTGACCGGTTCTGGAAAGCCGGGGAAGCCGCGGGAAACGGTCTGCTGGAAGCGGGGCAGCTTTTGGTCTTCAAGGCTCTGCTGCGTTGGGAACAACGTCGTTTCGAGGACGCAGCCGAGCTCCTCGAGCGGGCTGCCGCCGCGGCGGGCAGCGTGAAGTTCCGCGTCCAGGTCCTGATCAGCCGGGCCAAGCTCCTCAAGGAGATGGGAGACCTCGAGCTGGCCGTGGCGCTCCTTCAGGAAGCGAGCGACACCACCATCCCCGACGACGATGGGAAGATCGCTCTCTGCGTTAAGCACGGCCTTGCCGACGGCCTCAGCAAGCTCGACCGGTTTCCGGAGGCGGAAGCGCTGCTGCCGGCGGCCATCGACCTGTCCCGCAAGTGCGGCGGAGAGGTGGATTTCCTCCGTTTCCTGTGGATCGAGGGGCGTGTCGCGGCGGGTCTCGGCAAGATGACCGAGGCCGTAACGGCGTTGCGCAGGGTACGGGGAGAATTCGCGGCCCGCCACATGAGCTACGACACGGCCCTGGTTTCCCTGGAGCTCTCGGCCCTCTACGCCGAGCAGGGGCTGGTGCAAGACGTCAAGACCCTCGCCCGTCACCTGGTGCCGATTCTCCGGGCGCGGAATGTCCACCCCGAGGTTCTTTCGGCGCTGGCCCTCTTCCGTCAGTCGGCCGAGCGGGAGCAGGTCACGGCGAAGTTCGCCCGGGAGGTGCTGAGCTACCTGCGAAAGGCCCGGCACGATCCCGGTCTGCGCTTTGAGAGCTACGCCGTCATGGCCCACTGAGCGCTTCACCGGGGCGCCGGCTCCTCCCACCCTACGTCGTCGCCCACCCGGATGTCCCCGCCCTCGATCACTTCGGCGCAGGCGCCGCCCCGCCAGTGGGGGCGGAGGGCTGTCTTGAGACCGGAATGGGCCTGATCCATCTGGTAGCACGGAGCGCATTCGAACCAGATCCGCAGCCGGGCGGCGCCGACCTGGAGAACGCGCCCGCGAGTCTCTTCGAGGCGGATGCCTGAGACGAGAAGGTTGGCGCGCCGGGTGGAGGGATCGAGATCGACCGCCAGCTCGGCTCTGACCTCCGCCCAGGCCTCTTCTTCCAGCAGGATCACTTGGCGCCGGCCTCCCTGGTTGGCGTTGCCGGCGAGGCCCCGGCCGGCGATGAGCGTCGCCGCCTCGCGCGAGTCCATGGGACCGCCCTTGGAGCGCTTGAGGTAGATGGCGCGGAGGTGGCCGAGCATGGGGATCAAATCCTATGGCGGCGATGATAACCGTCCGAGAGGTCGCCTCCGTGGGTAGTGGTTCAGTTTGCTCGTGACTGCCCCGGTCCTGCCCTCCGAAGCCTCACCCCCCGGCCCCCTCTCCGTAACCGGAGAGGGGGAGAACAGCAAGAAAGACGGATGTGTTCCTCCCCCTCTCCGGTTACGGAGAGGGGGCCGGGGGGTGAGGCTTCGGAGGGCAAGACCGTACGCAGTCTGCAGGCAAACTGAACCACTACGCCTCCGTGGCCTGGCCCTGCGATT
This sequence comes from Thermoanaerobaculaceae bacterium, assembly GCA_963778565.1. Lineage (GTDB taxonomy): Bacteria > Acidobacteriota > Thermoanaerobaculia > Multivoradales > UBA5704 > DATARR01. The sequence continues at coordinate 114,891 of CAVZUZ010000015.1, forward strand.
CATCGCAGGGCTACAACGGCCGCGCCGGCGCCTGGTATAGGCTCGCCCGCGCCATGGGCGCCCTGAACGAAATTTACCGCTCGTCGCTGGGGTTGCTGGTCGACCTCTACGAGCTGACGATGGCCTATGGCTATTGGAAGACCGGGATGTGGAAGAACGAGGCCGTCTTCCACCTCCACTTCCGCAAGCCGCCGTTCGGGGGCGGCTTCACCCTGGCCTGCGGCCTGGCCCCGGCGATCGAATTCATCGAAGGCTTTCGCTTCGCCGAGGAGGATCTCGACTACCTTGCCGGGTTGCCCGGCGATGACGGAAGCCCTCTCTTCGACTCCCGACTTCCTCGACGTCCTGCGGCGGTTGGACGCTCTCCTGCGATATCGACGCCATTCCCGAGGGGACGGTGGTGTTTCCGCACGAGCCGCTGGTGCGGGTGCGCGGCCCGATCCTCCAAGCGCAGCTCCTCGAGACGCGCGCTGCTCAACCTGATCAACTTCCAGACGCTGATCGCCACCAAGGCCGCCCGGGTCTGTCTCGCGGCGCAAGGGGACCCGGTGATCGAGTTCGGCCTGCGGCGGGCGCAGGGAATCGACGGCGGGCTCGCGGCGAGCCGGGCCGCCTATGTCGGCGGCTGCGGCGCGACGTCGAACGTTCTCGCGGGCAAGCTCTTCGGCATCCCGGTCAAGGGGACGCACGCCCACAGTTGGGTGATCTCGTTCGACTCCGAGCTGGAGGCCTTCGACGCCTAGGCCGAGGCGATGCCGAACAACTGCGTCTTCCTGGTCGACACCTACGACACGCCTGGAGGGCGTCCGCCACGCCATCGAGGCGGGACGCCGCCTGCGCCAGCAGGGGCACGAGATGCTGGGCATCCGCCTCGATTCGGGCGACCTGGCCTATCTGAGCATCGAAGCCCGGAAGCTCCTCGACGCGGCCGGCTTCCCCGAGGCGCAGATCCTGGCCAGCAGCGACCTCGACGAGCACCTGATCGAGAGCCTCAAGCACCAGGGGGCGAAGATCGGCGTCTGGGGCGTCGGCACCCGGCTGGTGACCGGGTACGACGATCCGGCGCTCGGCGGCGTCTACAAGCTGACGGCGCGCGTGACGCACCAGAGACGCCGGAGACGCCGGAGACGCCGGAGAACACCGCTCCCTGGAAATACAAGGTCAAGCTCTCCGAGCAGGCGATCAAGATCACCACGCCGGGCATTCAGCAGGTGCGGCGCTTCAGCGCCGGCGGTCAGTACATGGCCGACATGATCTTCGACGAGCCTCTCGGCGCGCCTCCCGCGCCGACGATCGTCGATCCCGCGGACCTGACGCGCCGCAGGGAGATTCCGGACGGGGCTCCCTGGGAGGATCTGCTGGTGCCCGTCTTCCGCGGCGGCCGGAGGGTCTACGATCCGCCACCGCTCGACGAGGTGCGCCGAGCGGGGCATCGAGCAGCTCGGCCGGCTTCACCCGGGCATCAAGCGCTTCGTCAATCCGCACCAGTACCCGGTCGGCCTCGAACGCAGGCTGTTCGATCTCAAGATCCAACTGATCCTGGAAGCCAGGCAAAGGAAAGCGTCGTGACGCCGCTCGGCCCGCCGTACAGCCCCAGGGAGCTGCCCGTCCCGGCCTTCTACGAGCCGCAGCGGGCGCGGGAGTGGAGCTACACCCCGGACCAGCAGACGCTCTTCCTGGCCGCCCAGGCCTGGCGGCGGGAGCATGCCGTCCGCCCGTCGGCTCAGGACCGCAGGAAGATCCAGCTCCTGCTCATCGACGTGCAGAAGGACTTCTGCTTCCCGCAGGGATCGCTCTACGTCGGCGGGCGCAGCGGCACCGGGGCGATGGACGACAGCGACCGCATCGCCCACTTCCTCTACCGCAACCTGGAGCTGATCACCGACGTCACCTGCACGCTGGACACGCACTTCGCGTTCCAGATCTTCTTCCCCGCCTTCTGGCTGGCCGAGGACGACGGGCCGCCGGCGCCGCACCGGGAGATCACGGCGGACATGATCCGCGGCGGGCGAGTGCGGCCGAACCCGGACGATCGCCTGGTGGCTCTGCGACGGCGACTACGACGTGGCTGCAGCGGCAGGTGGAGTTCTACTGCCGGGAGCTGGAGAGGGCGGGCAAGTACAAGCTCTATCTCTGGCCGCCGCACTGCATGCTCGGGCAGCGACGGCCACGCGCTGGCCGGGGTGATCCACGAGGCGCGGATGTTCCACGCCTGGACGCGCGGCGCCAAGGGGTGGATCGAGATCAAGGGGGACCATCCGCTGACCGAGAACTACTCGGTGCTGGCGCCGGAGGTGCTGATCGCGCTTCGACGGCCGGCCGCTGGCGCAGCGCAACACGCAGCTTCATCCAGACGCTGCTCGCGGCCGACGCGGTGATCATCGCCGGCCAGGCGGCGAGCCACTGCGTGAAGAGCACGATCGACGACCTGCTCGGCGAGATCCTGACGCGCGAACGAGGAGCTGGCGCGCAAGATCTACCTCCTGCGCGACTGCATGTCCTCGGTGGCGGTGCCCGATCCGCAGCGCCCCGGGGAGTTCCTCTTCGACTTCACCCCGCAGGCGGAGGAGGCGCTGCGACCGCTTCGCGGCCGCCGGCATGCACGTGGTGCGCTCGACCGAGGCGATCGCCGAGTGGCCTGGGATCGGGTTGTAGGGGGTCGAGAGCGACCCAACCTCCCGTAGTGGTTCAGTCTGCCTGCAGACTGCGTACGGTCCTGCCCTCCGAAGCCTCACCCCCCGGCCCCCTCTCCGTAACCGGAGAGGGGGAGAACAGCAAGAAAGACAGGTGTGTTCCTCCCCCTCTCCCGTCAGGGAGAGGGGGCTGGGGGGTGAGGGGGCTGGGGGGTGAGGCTTCGGAGGGCAGGACCAGGGTAGTTCACGAACAGACTGACCACTACCCAATCTCCCTACTTCACCGGCTCCGGCGAGGTGAACACGGAATCCGGGAGCTGCTCGGAGACGGCGATGTCGCCGAGCTCCAGCTTGCGGTCGCCCCCGACCTGGCTGCGGTGCGGAGCGAGCATGATGCTGCCGTGTTTCTGCCAGCCTTCCCAGAGCCACGCCGAGGGCGGCCCTTCCTTCGGCATGTCCTGGAGGATGAAGGCCCAGCGGTCCATCAGCCCGGTATCGCGGTTGATGTAGGCCCAGTAACGATCGCCCGGGGTGAGGCCGACGTTCTCGAAGGAGAGCGCCAGCTTGTCGTAGGTCTTGCCGTCGATGGTCTCCTCGCCGTCATAGGAGAGGTTCACCCCCGGGTCCTGGAGCTTGTAGGGCATCAGCAACCAGTAGGTATCGTTCACCCAGGCGCCCCAGGCGCCCTTGAGCAGCTCCTGGGCCTTGTCCCCCTCCACCTTCTGGCCGTCGAGGTACGCCGTGCCTTCCTTGGTGTTGATGTTCTCAAGGACGACGTACTTTTGGCCCTCCTTGTTCTGGCCCTCGACGCGGTGGCGGCCCGTCCACTTGTCCCACCAGTGGCTGCGGCGGCCGGCGAAGGTGAAGTGGATGAAACGGGTGTTGTCCCAGGCCTCTTTACCGCCGAGGGCCTGCAGGACGCGGTCGGCGACGGCTTGGGGGGAGGGGGCTTCCTGGGCGGAGGCAGGGACTGCAAGGCCGGCGATCAGGAGCGCGGCTAGCGCGGTGGTGCGTCGAAGCATGGGGTCTCCTTTCGAGATCTCTCCAGGGCGGAGATGGTAATACAGGTGCCGTGCCCCCGCCCGCCCCTCACCCCTGTCCCCTCTCCCATCGCCCTCCCCCCGACCGGGAGAGGGGAACGCAGCGGAGGAGAATTGCCTGGGGTAGGAGGCGCTGTACACCATAACTGTCCTCAAAGGTGCGCAGTACGCAACCTACAAGCTTCAATCGGTTCTGCATCGTTCCCCTCTCCCGGTGGAAGGGAGGGCGATGGGAGAGGGGACAGGGGTGAGGGGCGGGCGGGGGAACGGCACGGGCTACAATGCCATTCAGGCAGGCATGCGATCCGCATCCCTCGTCTGCCTCACAAGGCCGGATCAGGGCGGGGAGGATTCCATGAGCACACACGACGTCAGCCACACCAACCGCCTCGCCGGCGAGAGCAGTCCCTATCTGCTGCTGCACCAGCACAACCCGGTCGACTGGTACCCATGGGGCGAGGAAGCCATCGAGCGGGCCCGGCGCGAGAACAAGCCGATCTTCCTCTCGGTGGGGTACTCGACCTGCTACTGGTGCCACGTCATGGAGCGGGAATCGTTCTCCTCTCCCGAGACGGCGGAGCTGATGAACCGCGAGTTCGTCAACGTCAAGCTGGACCGGGAGGAGCGGCCGGACCTCGACGAGATCTACATGACGGCCACCCAGATCCTCTCCGGCCAGGGGGGATGGCCGAACTCGCTGTTCCTGACACCGGACCTCAAGCCCTTCTACGCCGGTACCTACTTTCCGCCGGACGACCGCTACGGCCGCCCCGGTTTCCGCCGCGTCCTGGGAGACCTGGCCGCGGCCTGGCGCGAGCGCCGCGCGGACGTGGAGGAGCAGGCGGAGGAGATGGCGCGGGCGATGCGCCGCTATCTGGAGGAGCGGGCTCACCCGTCCCCCGAGCCGCCGAGCGGCGCCGTGGCCCTGCGGGTTTTGGAATCCCTCGCCCGGCGGTTCGACCGGGAATGGGGCGGCTTCGGCGGCGCTCCGAAGTTCCCCACGCCGTCGAATCTCTACTTCCTTCTCGAGCTGGCCGACGAGCGGCCGGAGGCGGGAGAGATGCTCGCCGCGACGCTGGACCAGATGGCCCGCGGCGGCATCTACGACCAGATCGGCGGCGGCTTCCACCGCTACGCCACGGACCGCGAGTGGAAGATCCCCCACTTCGAGAAGATGCTCTACGACAACGGCTTGCTCCTCGAGCTGTACGCCCGCGAGCACGCCCGCACGGGAGACCCGCAGGCGGCGCGCGTCGTCCGCGAGACCGCGGCATGGATCGAAGGGGAAATGACCTCGCCCGAGGGGGCCTTCTGGAGCGCCATCGACGCCGAGACCCACGGCCACGAGGGAGCCTTCTACGTCTGGACCCGGGAGGAGCTGCTCGCAGTGCTGGGCGAGGAGGAATTCACCTTTGCCGCTCCCCTCCTGGGTTTCGAGGGTCCGCCGTTCTTCGAGGGCAGCCACTACGTGCTCCACCTCCCCGAGCGGCTGGAGGAGGTGGCACGGCGGCGGCGAATGACCCTGGAGGATTTGCTGCGGCAAGTGGACGCTGGCCGGGTGAAGCTCTTCATCGCCCGCGCCCTCCGGGCGCGTCCGCTGACCGACGACAAGATTCTGGCGGACTGGAACGGCATGGTGATCGCCGGCCTGGCGGTGGCGGGCAGGCTGCTGCAGGAGCCGTCGTTCGTCGAGCGGGCGGCCCGGGCGGCGGACTTCATCCTCGGGACCCTGCGGTCCGCGGACGGCACCCTGCTGCACTCCTGGCGGAACGGCCAGGGACGGATACCCGCTTATCTCGGCGACTACGTCTACCTGGTCCGCGGCCTCCTCGCCCTCCACGAAGCCACGGGGGAGGAGCGCTGGCTCCGCGCCGCCGCCGACCTGACCTCCGAGCAGGTGAGACGGCTGCGCGATCCCAGCGGCGGCTTCTTCGTGGCGGGAGAAAGCCCCGACGTCCTCTTCCGCAGCAAGGAGGTCTTCGACGGCGCGACGCCCGCCGGCAACGCCGTCGCGGTGCTCAACCTGATCGAGCTCGCCGAGCGGACGCGGGACCTGGGCTGGCGGGCCGAGGCGCGCATGGCCCTGTGCGCGTTCGGCTCCATCATCGAAAGCCATTCCGACGCCGTGCGCATGCTGGTGACGGCCCTCCGCCGCTACCACGAGACGGGCGGCGGCCCCGAGGAGGCCGAGGCGGAGTACGACGAGGCCCGGGCCGCCCGCGAGCGCAGCGCCGAGGCGGCCGGGGTGAGCAAGCTGGAGCACGAGGCGGAGAAGCTGGTGACGGCGCATCTGACCTGGGACGGCGAGGGAACCGAAGGCTGGCGCCGCTTCCGTCTGGCTCTCGACATCGCTCCGGGCTGGCATCTGCAGGCGAACCCCGCCACGGAGAAGTACCTCGTCGCCACGGAAGTGAAGGCCGAGGGAGAGTGCAGGCTGCGCGGCGTGCGGTACCCGGAAGGAGAGCGGTTCCCTTCCCGTTTTTCGCAGCAGCCGATCGCGGTCTATTCCGGCAGGGTGGAGATCGCCGGCGAGGTCTCCGGGACGGAGCGGCTGTCCCTTGCGTATCAACCCTGCGACGAGACGCGGTGTTTGCCGCCGGTGACGCGGAGGATCACTGCGTAGCGGCGGACAACCCCCGCCCACCCCTCACCCCTGTCCCCTCTCCCATCGCCCTCCCTTCCGGCCGGGAGAGGGGAACGATGCAAGACGGACGGAGTTGGTAGGGTGCGCTCTGCGCACCCTACTCGACCTTGACGGTGCGCACAGCGCACCCTACCAAGACGACGCTCCTCCGCTGCGTCCCCCTCTCCCGGTCGGGGGGCGGGCGACGGGAGAGGGACAGGGGTGGGGGGCGGGCGGGGGCGCCCCCTTGCTATACTCGATTCCACGACCATGATTCGCCATCCGACCTCCTTTCCGATTCCCCGAACCGCGCCCCTGGTCTGTCTCGTCCTCGCGCTGATCGCCCTCATCGCCCCCATCGTCGTCGCGGCCCCCTCGGGCGAGGTGCTCGTCGTCCGGGTCAAATCGGCCATTCATCCCGTCTCGGCGGAGCTCATCGCGGACGCCGTCAAGGAGGCGGACCGGACGGGTGCGGCGGCTCTGGTCATCGAGCTGGACACCGCGGGAGGGTTGATGATCTCCACGCGCGAGATCACGACGGCCATCCTGGGCGCGCGGACGCCGGTGGTGGTCTATGTCGCTCCCAGCGGCGCCCAGGCCGCCTCGGCCGGGTTCTTCATCCTGATATCGGCCGACGTGGCCGCCATGGCGCCCGGCACCAACACGGGCGCCGCGCACCCCGTGGGAGGACAGGGGGAGGACCTGCCGGAAATCCTGGGCAGGAAGGTGGAGCAGGACGCGGCGGCGAATATCCGCTCGCTCGCCGCCCGCAACGGCCGCAACGCGTCGCTCGCGGAGGAAGCGGTCGTCAAGAGCCGCTCGTTCACCGCCCACGAGGCGCTGGAAGGGAAGCTGATCGATCTCGTCTCGCCGAATCTCACGAGCCTCGTGCGCGCCCTCGACGGCCGGCCGGTCAAGCGCGGGGAAACCACCGCGCCGATCCGCACGGCCGGGGCCGAAGTGCGGCGGTTCGAGATCTCGCCGCTGCGCGAGCTCCTCGGCGTGCTCGCCGATCCGAACGTCACCTACATCCTGTTCGGCCTCGGCTGGCTGGGGCTGATGTTCGAGCTGATGCATCCCGGCGCCGTGCTGCCGGGGGTGGTGGGTGCCATCTGTCTGGTCCTCTCCTTCTACGGGCTCTCCGTGCTGCCGGTCAACTACGCGGGCCTGGCGCTGATCTTCCTGGCGGTCATCTTCTTCATCCTGGAGATCAAGATCACGAGCTACGGCATGCTGACGGTGGCCGGCGTGATCTCCCTGGTGCTGGGATCGCTGATGCTGTTCAAGACCCCGGAGCCCGCTCTCCGGGTGAGCGTGCAATTGATCGCGATGCTGTCGACGTTCGCCCTTCTGGTGGTCGGGTTCCTCGCCTTCATGGCTCTGCGGGCTCAGCGCGCGCCGGTGCGCACCGGCATCGAAGGCCTGATTCACGAGATCGGCACCGCCCGCTCGCCGCTCAACCCTCGCGGCAAGGTCTTCGTCCACGGCGAGATTTGGGACGCGGTGGCGGAGGAGCCGGTGGCGACGGGAGAGTCCGTCGAGGTGGTGGCGGTGCGCAATCTCACCCTGGCGGTACGCCGCCGCCAGGATTCGTTCGTATAAAGGAAGGGGCTCGTCCCATGACCTACGGCTTCCTCGTCATCATCTTCATAGTGCTCTTCCTGTTCTTCAAATGGGTCAACATCCTCAGGGAGTACGAACGGGCCGTGACCTTCTGGCTCGGGCGACTGTCCGCGCAGCCGAAGGGTCCCGGACTGGTCTTCATCTTCTGGCCGTTCGAGACCATGATCAAAGTCCCGCTGCAGACGGTGGTGCTCGACGTGCCGTCGCAGGACGTCATCACGCGGGACAACGTTTCGGTCAAGGTGAACGCGGTCGTCTATTTCCGCGTCGTCGATCCGTCGCGGGCCATCGTCGAGGTGCAGAACTATCTCTATGCCACCAGCCAGCTCGCCCAGACGACGCTGCGCTCGGTGCTCGGCCAGGCCGAGCTCGACGACCTGCTCTCCGAGCGCGACAAGCTGAACGCCCAGCTCCAGGAGATCATCGATCGCCACACCGATCCGTGGGGCATCAAGGTGTCGATGGTGGAGGTCAAGCACGTCGATCTGCCGCCGGACATGCAGCGGGCGATGGCCAAGCAGGCCGAGGCCGAGCGCGAGAAGCGGGCCAAGATCATTCACGCCGCCGGCGAGCTGGAAGCCTCCGTGAAGCTGGCCGAGGCGGCGAACATCGTCTCCTCGAACCCGGTGACCCTGCAGCTCCGCTACCTGCAGACGTTGACCGAGATCTCGGCGGAGAAGAACTCGACGATCATCTTCCCCCTGCCCCTGGATCTCCTCAGGGCGTTCACGAAATTTGACGCGACCTAAGAGGAGTCCCAACCGACGTGGCTGATTCGCACGAGCCGAGTTATTACGAGATCGCCCTGACCAACCGTCAGGTGATCGTCGCTTTCGTGATCCTGCTGGTCTGCCTGCTCTCCGCGTTCTTCTCCGGCGTCTGGATCGGCCGCGAGAGCACCGCGCGCGCCGAGGAGCGGATCGCCCGCAACCCGCCGCCTTCAGAGGCCGCCCAGGAAGGCAAGAACCTGGAGGAGCTCGAGTTCTTCGACTCCCGCGGCGAGACGGGAGATGAGAATTCCGTGAAGCTGCCGGAGGAGGAGTCCCAGGCCTCGCCGCCGGCCGCTGCCGACACCACCCTGCTGGAGGATTTCGGCGGTAGCGAGCCTCCGGCGAAGACTCCCGCGCCGGCGGCGGAGGAGCCTGCGCAAGAGGGCGGCGCCGAGGCGCGTTCTCCGGCCACGGCTCCGGCTGAAGGCGCCGGCGCGGCCGAGCCGGACCAGGGCGGGCGGCGCAACCGGAGGAACCGCGCGGCCGAAGAGGCGGCGCCGGCCGTGCCCAAGGGATCGGTGGTCATCCAGGTCTTCTCCTCGGCCGACAGGGGTCAGGCGGAACGCCAGCGCGAACGGCTCGTGGGCGGCGGTTACCAGGCCTTTCTCTCGCCGGTCGAGGTGGGGGGGCACACCATGTACCGCGTGCGCATCGGCCCCTTCGGCTCGCGCGACGAGGCGCTGAAGGTGGCCGAGAAGGTGCGGAAGGGGTACAAGCTGGATACTTGGGTGACGGAGTAGGGAGTATTCATCTGAAACGAAACGTTTTGCACCCGCGACCTCACCCCCTGACCCCCTCTCCTAAAGGAGAGGGGGAATCGAAGCACATCTCAAGCCCCTCTCCTTTAGGAGAGGGGTTGGGGTGAGGTCGCGCGGGCAAGACCGCCCGATGAACCCCCTCCTCCGCTACCTCCTGGCCGCCGCTGCCGGCGTCCTGTGGGGGCTCTGCTTCGGCCGCGAGCCGTTCTCCGTGGCCTCGTGGATCGCGCTGGCGCCCCTGCTGCTCCTGCTTTCGGGTCCTCGGGCCGCCCTCCTCGGCTGGATCCACGGCTTCGCCGCCTGGACGACTGGCCTCTACTGGATCGCGCCGACCCTCCAGACCTACGGCGGCATGCCCGCGGCGCTGTCGGTCGTCCTCACCGGCGTGCTAGCCGCCTATCTCGCCTTGTTCCATGCCGCGTTCGCCTGGCTGGGAGCTTCCGTTTGGCGGCGGTGGGCAACCGCTCGCCTGGTCGCGTTGCCGGCGCTCTGGGTGGCCCTGGAATGGCTGCGTACCTATCTCGGCGGCGGCTTCCCCTGGAACCTCGCCGCGTATGCCTGGGTGGACGTGCCGGGCGCCCTGCCCTTGTCGGCCTGGATCGGCGCGTACGGCATCTCGTTCCTCATCCTGCTCTCCGGCACGGCGGTGGCGGTGGCGGTCCAACGGCGGCGCTGGGAGCCGGCGGCGGTGGGCCTGCTCGTGCCGCTGCTCCTGCTGCCCGTCGCCGGCCGGTGGAGCCTGCGGCGTCAGACCGCCGAGGTGCGCGAGACCGGCGGCTTCGGCAGGCCGGTGCGGCTGCTGCAGCCCAACATTCCCAACCTGGTCTCCTTCGACTCGGCGGCGGTGATGCGCAACTACCGCAGGGTGATCGATCTCTCGCTGGAATCCTGCCAGCCGGGCTCGCTGGTGATCTGGCCCGAGAGCGCCGCCTGGCCGTTCCTCTACGGCCGCGATCCGCGGCTCGACGCGGATCTCGCCGCGATGGTGGACCGCGGCTGCACGGTGCTCTTCAATTCCAGCCATCCGGTGGGAGACTCCTTCTACAACTCGGCCTTTCTCCTGTCGGCGTCCCAGCCCGTCGCCCGCTACGACAAGCGCCATCTCGTGCCCTTCGGCGAGTACGTGCCCTTCCGCGGCGTCTTCGGCTGGATGGACAAGCTGGCCCGCAACGCCGGGGAGTTCCGGCCGGCGGACGAGATGGTTCTGCTCCCCTGGGGAGCCGACAAGATCGGAATGTCGATCTGCTACGAGGTGGTTTTCCCTTCGGAGGTCGCCGATCTCGTCCGGGCCGGCGCCACGATCCTGGTCACGGTCACCAACGACGCCTGGTACGGCGACACGTCCGCGCCCTGGCAGCATTTCCGCGCCGCCCGCTTCCGGGCCGCGGAGAACCGCCGGCCGCTGCTGCGGGCGGCCATCACGGGCGTCTCGGCCTACGTGGCTCCCGACGGCTCGGTGCGGGCCCAGCTCGGAGTGTTTCGCGAAGGCGTGATCAACGCCTGGGTAGCGGGGGAAACGTACCTCACGCCGTACGCCCGCTGGCCCTGGCTGGTGCCGTTGTTGTGCACGGTGGTTTCAGCGCTGTTTCTCCTTGTCGCCCTTTTTCGACGGCGACGAGGGATGTAGGGGCGGCCCTATGTGGCCGCCCAGGGCGCCCACGCAGGGGCGCCCCTACAGTTGCGGTATATTTCGCCCGAAGGAGTCAGCCATGATCGCTTACGAAGTCCAGCAGAGGATCGATACGCTCGCCGAGCAGCTCGCCAATCTCCGGGGGTATCTTTGAGCACGCCGATCTCGAACGCGAGCTGTCGGAGATCGATCACCGGATGCAGGATGCCGGGTTCTGGGACAGCCCGGCGAAGAACGCGCAGATCCTCCAGAAACGCCGCGGCATCGAGCGGCGCCTCCAGACCCTGAACCAGCTCCGCTCCGACGCCGACGAGCTCGACACCTGGCGCGAGCTGCTGGCCGAAGGCCAGGCGGATCCCGACTTCGACCGCTTCCTCGAACGTCTCGAAGGCGAGCTCGGCAAGCTCGAGCTGCAGCTCAAGCTCTCCGGACCCGACGACGAGAAGAACGCCATCATGGCCATCCATCCCGGGGCCGGCGGCACCGAATCGCAGGACTGGGCGGAGATGCTGCTGCGCATGTACCTGCGCTATGCCGAGCAGCACGGCTTCGACGTGGAGGTGCTGGACCGGCAGGAGGGCGAGGAGGCGGGGATCAAGAGCGCCACCATCGCCGTGCGCGGTCCCTATGCCTACGGCTACCTGGAGAGCGAGCACGGGGTGCACCGCCTGGTACGGATCAGCCCCTTCGATTTCCAGGCGCGGCGCCACACCTCCTTCGCCTCGGTGGACGTCTACCCGGAAGTCGACGACGACGTGGCGATCGAGGTCAACGACAAGGACCTGAGGATCGACACTTTCCGCTCCTCCGGCGCCGGCGGCCAGCACGTCAACAAGACCGAGTCGGCCGTGCGCATGACCCACCTGCCCACGGGGATCGTGGTCTCCTGCCAGAACGAGCGCAGCCAGATCAAGAACCGCGCCATGGCCATGAAGATCCTCCGCTCCCGGCTCTACGACCTGGAGATGCAGAAGCGCCGGGCCGAGCAGGACGAGCGCGAGGGCAAGAAGATGGACAATTCCTGGGGGAGCCAGATCCGCAGCTACGTGCTTCATCCCTACCGGATGGTGAAGGACCACCGCACCGGCGCCTCGGTGGGCGACGCCGACGGCGTGCTCGACGGCAAGCTCGATCCCTTCATCGAGGCGTACCTCAAGGGTCAGATGGCCTCGGACAAGGACGACCTGGTGTAGGCCGTGGCCTTGTCCAAAGGGTCTGCGATTGGCGCCGGTATGCCCTCCGAAGCCCTCACTCCCCTAGCCCCTCTCTCCCAGAGGGAGAGAGGGGGACAAAGCCGAGAAAGAAACGCCTTGACCGCAGCTTCTCCCTCCTCTCCCTTTTGGGAGAGGAGGGCCGGGGAGGTGAGGGCTTCGAAGGGCATACCGCTCATTCGTTCACAGGCCTTGGTGAAAGAAGGACGGTGGCAGTGACACCCCTCGACTACGTCTCCCCCCTGCCGCCTGTCCGCTCGGGGATCGCCGACTACAGCGCCGACCTGCTGCCGCACCTGGCCGCCCTCGCCGACGTGCGGCTGATCCGGCTGCCGGACCTGCCGGTCTCGCCGGAGATCGAGCAAGCTTGGGCCTTGGCCGCCGCGGAGGAGACGGGCGCTGGCGGACGTCTGCCGCTGTACCAGATGGGGAACAACCGCTATCACGCCGGGGTCCTGGAACTGGCGATGCGCCTTCCGGGCGTGCTCACGCTCCACGACGTTTTCCTCCACCACCTCCTGCTCGACGTCACCCTCGGCCGCGAGGAGCCGAGCGGCTTCTGGGATTACAAAGACCGGTTGACCCGGGATCACGGCTGGATCGGCGAGGCCGCGGCGCTGGCCAAGCGGTGGAACGCCTGGGGGGACGCTCCCATCTTCGCGCTGCCGGCGCACCGCAGCCTGCTGCGCCGCCAGCGGGGCGTGCTCGTGCACAGCGAGTGGGCGGCGGCCTACCTGGCGGAGGAGGATCCCGGCGTGCCGGTGAAGGCCATCCCCATGGGCGTGCCGCTGCCGCCGGAGGCGGACGAATCGGCCGGCCGCGCCCTGCGCGCCCGCTGCGGATTGCCCGTGGAGGGTCCCGTGCTGGGCTCCTTCGGCTTCCAGACGCCCATCAAGCGGACCGTCTCGGCCGTGCGGGCCCTGGCCGCGCCGGGGCTCGAGCGGGTCCACCTGCTGATCGTCGGGCAGGCCGCCCCGGTGATGGATCTCGAGGGCGAAGCGCGGCGTGCGGGAGTGGCGGATCGCGTCCGCATCATGGGCTTCGTCTCCTTTGCGGAGCTCACGGCCGCCATCGCCGCCTCGGACCTCTGCCTCAACCTGCGCTATCCGACGGCCGGCGAGACCTCGGCCTCGCTGCTGCGGGTGCTGGCCGCCGGCCGCCCCGCCGTCGTCTCCGACTATGCCCAGTTCGCGGACCTGCCGTCCGAAATCGCGCCGCGGGTGCCGCTCGGCGACGCGGAGCCCGAAGCGCTGGCCGCATTGCTGCGGGAGCTGCTGGCGGACCCCGGCCGGCTGCGCGCCATGGGCCAGGCGGCGCGCGAGCACGTGCGCGTCCGTCACGATCCGGCGCGGGCGGCCCGGGCCATCGTCGACGCCTGCGAGGAATTCGCCGGCCTGCCGACGCCGGGGGATGATCCCGGAAATCAGCCCGAGGTCCCGCCGCCCTCGAGCCTCGCCTGGGGCCGGCTGCCCGGCGAGATGGAAGTGACGGGCGTGGAGCCGCCGTGGCCCGAAGGCGAGCGGCGGCGGCTGGAGATCCGGCTGCGCAACACCGGCTTCGCCCGCTGGCTCGCCGGCGAGCGCGGACCGGGCGGCGTGGCGGTGGTGGTGAAGCTCTTCGTGGAGGGCGAGGATCTGCTCGCCGGCCGTCCCTGGCTCGCCCTGCCGCACGATCTGGCGCCGGGCGACGAGGTGCGGTTCGCGACCGAGGTGCGCCGCCCGCCGGGGCCGGCCCACCTGTGGATCGAGCCCCATCTCTTCGGCGGCCTCGGCCTCTCCAAGCTGGGCGGACCGCGGTGGGAGCGGTGGATTTGAGGATGGCGAGCTCGGAGCGACCCTGCCCGCGCGACCTCACCCCAACCCCTCTCCTAAAGGAGAGGGGCTTTGAGAGGAGTCTTTCTCCCCTCTCTTTTAGGAGAGGGGCCGGGGGTGAGGTCGCGCGGGCAAACCGGTTGGAGTTGGGGTGGGAGCTTCGATGATTTCTTTGAGGCGCAGTCCCGTCGAGGCCGCCGGCTGGGCCATTCTGGGCCTCCTGCTGCTGGCCACCCTGATCGGCGCCGTGTGGCTCGACCGCGCCAAGCTCCCCCTGCTCGGCGACGAGGCCACCTACGCCATGCAGGCGGCGAGCCTCGCCTGGGATTTCGATCTCGCCTATACCCGCGAGGACTACGACCGCTTCGTGGCGCACTGGGGTACGGCGCCCGAGGGCCTCATCCTCCAGAGCCGGCAGGGGAGCGAGCGGCTGGTCTACGGCAAACCGCCCCTGTATGCCCTGGTGATCGCTCCCTTCGTGCGGGTGGCTCCGGTGCGCGGGCCGGTGGTGGCCAACGCTCTGCTGTTCGCGGCGGCGGTCCTGCTGGCCGCCCGTTCGCTCCGGCATCGGATCGGCCCCGCGGCGCCGCTCTGGGTGGCGGTCTTCGCCTTTGCCTCCGTGGCCTTCGCGTTCGTTTTCTGGGGAGAGTCGGATCTCTTTCTGATGACCGCCGTGGCCGCCGGCTTCGCCTTGGTCTACGGCGGTGAACGGGTCTACTCCCGGAGTGACGCTCCTCCGCCCCAGATCTTCGAGGGCGAGGAGACGGAAAGCGGGCGCGGATGGCTGACGCGCTGGCTTGGCGCCGGAGCGCTGCTCGCCGTGGCGGTTGTCTACCGGCCCATCTATGCCGTCCTCTTGCTGCCGGCGCTCCTGGCGGCGTGGGGTTCGCCGAGGCGCCGGCGCGGCCGGGCCGTCACAGGCCTCGCGCTGGGAGCTCTCGCCCTCGTGCTCGTCTCGATGGGAACGCAGTGGCTGGCGGGAGGCGATCCGACGGGTTATGGCGGTCGGCGACAGGGGATCTATGCCCGGCAAGACTACCCGGAGGTGGATTTCCCCGCCGAGCGCTGGTCCGAGCACGTGGCGCGCGAGGGCAGCGCCTCGTGGCTGCGGGCCGAGGCGGTGAGGCCGGAGCTCAATCCGAAGCTCGCGGGCTGGAACCTCCTCTATTTCCTCGCCGGACGGAACGCCGGCGTGCTGCCGTACTTTCTGCCCCTGCTGCTCGGCTTTCTGGCCTTCGGCGGCGACCGCGGACGCTGGGCGATCCCGCTCGCAGTCGCGGTCGCGGCCCTGGCCTTCCTCCTGCTCCGGCCGTTCAATTTCGATGGCGGAGGAGCCCTCGGCAACCGCTATTTCCTGCCGCTCTATCCGGCGCTGTGGTTCATGGCCGCGCGGCCTGCCCGGGCCGCCTGGGCGCCGGTGATCGCCCTGCTGGCCTCTCCCTTTCTCGGACCGCTTTGGGCCCATCCCACCGCCTATCCGCTCGGCGAGAACGGCGAGTACCGGCACGTTTCCGGCATCGCCCGGCGATGGCTCCCCTATGAGACCACCCAGAGCGGCGCCCCCGGGCAGCAGGTTTCCGTGGGAGGTGGGCTGTGGGTGAAGGTCCTGAGCCACAATGTCTGGGCCTCCGGGCGGGGTGGACGGCTGCGGATTGCGGGGGATTCCCAAGGCGAGTTGCTGGTAGGAAGCCCGCAGCCGCTGGACGCCCTCCATCTCGAATTCGACGAGCGGGCGCCGACCCGCCTGGTCGTGGATGGGCGCGAGCTTCGCCCTCTGCTGCTCAAGGCCGACGGCTACGTCCTCTTCGAGGTTCCCCTGGGAAAGCCGCGCGCCGTCCATCCCGTCGAGTGGAGTCGCTACGACCACCATTATTACGCGTTGGATTTCCATCTTCCCGGAGCGCCGGCCGCGCCCATCGGCTTCGGCATCCTGCCGGCCCGCGATCTGATACAAAACCGCCCGGAGCGATGATGGAGAGCCCGCGTCAGAGCTGGATCTTTGCCCTGAGGGAGGCCCTGGCCTCGCCACCGCCGCGGCGCCTGCCGCCGAGCGAGCTGCGGCAGGCATCCGTGCTCGTGCCGCTCTATGTGGACGCCGGCGAGCTGTGGACGGTGCTCACCAAAAGGACGGACACCCTGCCGAGCCATCGCAGCCAGATCGCCTTTCCGGGCGGCGCCCGCGAGCTGAAGGAGGATCCGTGGGCGGCGGCCCTGCGCGAGACGGAGGAGGAGATCGGCCTCGATCCAAAGGTGGTCCTCAAGCTGGGAGAGCTGGATGAGGTGGAGAGCCCCATGGGCTTCCGTGTGATCCCGTGCGTCGGCGCCATCCCGTACCCGTACAAGTCGAAGCCCAACGAGGCCGAGATCGCGGAGGTCTTCAGCATGCCTGTCTCCGCCTTCGCCAATCCGCGGCTGGTGGAGGAGCGCGAGGTCGTCATCAACGGCATGAAGCGGAGCATCCTGATCTATCACGTCGGCAACCGGCAGATCTGGGGATTGACGGCGCGCATCCTGCAGAATCTGCTGGTGCGGGTGGGGTTGGAATCGGAAGAGGAAAACTGAACAGCGCCGATCCCAACGTCATCGCTTCCGGAATGGAATCCGTGCCGCCCGGCCCCTCACCACCCCGGCCCTCCTCTCCCACCGCACTCCCACCCTGCCGGGAGAGGAGGGAGACTGCTTCAGAATCAGTCTTTCAAGCCCCCTCTCTCCCGGCGGTCGGGAGTGCGGTGGGAGAGAGGGGGAAGGGGGAGTGAGGGGCCCGGCGGCGCGGACAACGCTGGGAATATCGAAAGCGGTGGGATCGGGTCCCCGCCCCGAAGCCGTCCAGCTCGAGCTGTTCACCCATCGCTTCGCCGCCATCGCGCGGCAGATGGGGGAGCGGCTCCAGCGCACGGCCGTCTCCACCAACGTCAAAGAGCGGCTCGACTTCTCCTGCGCCCTGCTCGACGCGGCGGGCGAGCTGGTCGTCAACGCACCCCACATCCCGGTCCACCTCGGGGCCCTGGGACTCTGCGTACGGAGGCTGCGCGAGGCGATCGCCATGGAGCCGGGCGACGTGATCGTGACCAACCATCCCGCATTCGGGGGCTCCCATCTGCCGGACGTGACGGTGGTGACGCCGGTCTTCACCGAGAACGGAGGCCCCCTGGTCGGCTACATGGCCAGCCGCGCTCATCATGCCGAGATCGGCGGCATCCGGCCAGGATCGATGCCTCCCGGGGCGCGCCGCCTGATCGAGGAAGGCGTAGTGATCCCGCCGACCCATCTGATCAGGGCGAGTCAACCGCGGTGGCGGGAGGTCCGGACGCTGCTACTGGAAGCTCGCTTTCCCACCCGCGCCGTCGAGGAGAACCTGGCCGACCTGCGCGCCGCCGTGGCGGCGAACCACCGGGGGGCCGAAGCGCTGTTGGGCCTGGTCCGCGAGCACGGTCGAGGCACCGTGGCCCGATACATGGCGGCTCTCAAGACGCTGGCAGGGGAACGGCTGCGCGCAGCTCTCGCCCGCCGCCCCGCCGGACGTTACGAGGCGGTCGAGCGGCTGGACGACGGCTCGCCGATCGCCGTGCGGATCGAGATCGCGGGGCCGGGCGCGGATCCCATCGCCACCATCGACTTCGCGGGCTCGGCCGGAGTACACCCCGGCAATCTCAATGCCCCTCCGGCCGTGGTGCGGAGCGCCATCCTCTACGTCCTCCGCCTGCTGATCGCCGAGCCTCTGCCGCTGAACGAAGGCATCCTGAGCGCGGTGGACATCCGCATCCCGGCGGGAATGCTGAACCCGCCCTTTCCCGAAGATCCCGCCGAGGCCCCCGCCGTGGTGGGGGGCAACGTCGAGACCAGCCAGCGCCTGGTCGACATCCTGCTCAAGGCGCTGGGGCTCGCCGCCTGCAGCCAGGGAACGATGAACAACCTGCTCTTCGGCAACGAGCGCTTCGGCTTCTACGAGACCGTCTGCGGCGGTGCCGGCGCCGGCCCGGGCTTTCAGGGCGCGAGCGCCGTCCACACGCACATGACGAACACTCGCATCACAGATCCGGAGGTGTTGGAGCATCGCTACCCGGTGCGGCTGGAGCGGTTCGCGATCCGCGCCGGCTCGGGAGGAGAGGGGCGGTATCGGGGAGGCGACGGCGCCGTCCGCGAGTTGACCTTCCTCGAGCCGATGTCCCTTTCGTTGCTCAGTCAACACCGAGTTGAGGCCCCATACGGCATGGACGGCGGCGAGCCCGGCCGGCAAGGTCGCCAGCGGCTGCTTCGCGCCTCGGGGGAGACGGAGGAGCTGGCCTCGGTCGACGGCCGCGAGGTCGGGCCGGGAGACCGGCTGATCCTGGAAACTCCGGGCGGAGGCGGATGGGGGAGGAAAGACGAGGGATCTTCAGTCTGAAGCTGCCGTGGCCGTCCGCCGCTGCCGCACGACCTCGTAGACGGCCAGCGCCACCGCCGTCGACAGGTTCAGCGAACGAATCTCGGGGTCCGCGATGGGAATTCGCACCAGCCGGTCCGGGTAGCGCTGGCGGACCTCGGGCGTCAGGCCGACGCTCTCCTTGCCGAAGATCAGCACCGTCCGTTCGGGGTAGGCGATGCTCCAGTAGTCCCGCGTCCCCTCGGCGCTGAAAAGGAACGGCTCCCCGAGATCTGGAAGCTCTGCTTCCAACTCGCTCCAGGACGGCCAGATCCGCGGCTCGACCCGCTGCCAGTAGTCCAGTCCGGCGCGGCGTATCTGGCGCTGGGTGAGGAAGAAGCCCAGCGGCCGGACGAGATGGAGCCGCGCGCCGGCGGCGAGACACGTGCGGCCGGCGTTGCCGGTGTTCCAGTGGATCTCCGGCTCGACGAGGACGACGTGAAGGGAACGGCCGTCTTCTCCCATGCCGGGAACAGTCTAATCCCTCTGGCGGTCTACAATAGCGGTATGGTGATGATCGAAGTCTTCATCTCGTTCATCTGCCTGGTGAGCCTGATCGTGATCCTGCTCGAGGCCCAGCAGACCGGCGGCTGGCGCAGGAAATGGCCCATCGCGATCTGGGCGGGCAGCCTGCTGGCGCTGTCGCTGCTGGCCCTGCTGCGGGTCGCCGGCAACCGCGACGACTGGAGCGACGCCCGCATCCTGATGGGCATTATCGGCGCCGGCAACTTCCTCTTCGGCGCGGCGCTGCTCGTGCGCTGGTTGTTCTGGCGGCCGCCCTCTCCCGGCGGCCGCTGAGGAGGAACGGATCCCCCAGTGGATCCCCCTTATCGCAGCGTCACGTCGATCTCGCCGATACCGCAGTTGGCCGTAACTTCCGCGCGTCCCGTCCCCTCATTCCAGCGCAGCGTGCGGGTCATCAGTCCGGCGCTCTCGTAGTGCCGGCCGCCGGCGCTCAGGCTTGCCTCTCCGATGCCCGTGTCGATGCCCACCGAGCCGATCGCCTCCTTGGGCAGGGTGATGTTGACCTCGCCGATGCCCAGGTCGACGGTAAGGTCGCCGGCGGTTCCCTCGATGGTGAGCTCGCCGATGCCCAGCTCCGCCCGCAGCGGCAGATCGCGCGGCACCTCGATCCGGGCGATGACGTGCAGGTTCTTGCCGAATTTGGGCCAGTTCTTGACCTCCACGCGGAGACGGTCGCCGGAGGTGTTGTAGACCAGCCGCACGGCCTCGGCGGCCTTGGTGCAGCGGCCTCCCCCGCGGTTGCAGGCGAGCTGGAGGTCGGATCCCTACCTGCGGGTTGTCCCAGGCCTCCACCTCGACCTCGCCGATGGGAAAGTCCAAAGAGATCTCGCGGGCGTCTCCCACCGGGATCTGCTGACGGAACGAGCGGACGACCTCCTCGGCGCCGGCCGGTGCTACCCACAGGATTGCGGCCGCTACGAGCAGAACGATCTTCTTCATAGTTTTTCCTCCTCGATGACGGCCTTTCGGGCTGCCTTGAGCCTCAATACGAGAGGGAGCGCTCCAAGGTTCCAACCGCTCGAAACGAGCGAGGGATAGCCGCCGGGGTGGAGGTAGGAGTAGCATTGGGGATCATGAGAGTCGCGACCGGCCGAGTGGTAGAAGGAAAAATCGTCGTGGAAGGGGACCTGTTCGAGGAGGGAGTGACCGTAACCGTCCTGGCCTTGGACGATAGGTCGGTACAACTCAGCCCCGAGGAGGAATCCGAGCTGCTCGAGGCCATTGCAGAGGCGAATGCTGGAGATTTCGTTGACGGAGAGCAGGTTCTGCGGGAGCTGCGAGCCCAACGTTGAGCCGCCGACTGCCGATCAAAGTCCTTCGCCGCGCTAGACGACAGATTGCTGGGGCATCACCGGCGCCCGCTTTGCGGGAGTGCGGCGTATTCACCTGAACCGCGTTCACTACTACCTCTATTATCGGCCAACCGAGCAAGCCGTCGAGATTCTCGCGCTCTGGCACACCAGCCGAGGCAGCGATCCGATTCTGTAACCGCCCTCTGCCCTTGCCGGCCTGCCGGGGCATTCATCTTGCAAAGAGCGGATTGAGTGAAGAGGAAGCCGGTCGAGTCCGGCGCCAAGGAGGGCGGTATGGATCCATTGAAGATGCTGTCGAAGCGAGCTGTTGCGGGGCTGGCCGTCCTGTTGGCCCTTGCGAGTTGCTCGACCAATCCGGCGACCGGCAAGCGCCAGATCGCGCTGGTTTCCGAGGGCCAGGAGATCGCGATGGGCCGCGAGGCCGATCGGCAGATCCAGCAGCAGCTCGGCCTCTATCCAGACGCAGAGCTCCAGGCCTACGTCGAACGGATCGGAAAGAAGCTCGCGGCGTCTTCCGAGCGTCCGAACCTGCCCTGGACCTTCCGGGTGGTGGACGATCCGGTGGTCAACGCGTTCGCCGTGCCCGGCGGCTTCATCTATGTGACCCGCGGCCTGATGACCCATCTCACCTCCGAGGCCGAGCTGGTCTCCGTGATCGGGCATGAGATCGGCCACGTCACGGGCCGCCATAGCGTGGAGCAGATGAGCAAGGCTCAGCTCGCCCAGATCGGCCTCATCGCGGGCATGGTCCTCCAGCCCGAGCTGGCCAGGACCTATGGCGATCTGGCCAGCACCGGTCTGCAGGTCCTCTTCCTCAAGTACGGCCGCGACGACGAGCGCGAGGCCGACGACCTGGGTCTGCGCTATCTCGACCGCGAAGGCTACGATCCGCGCCAGATGGCGGAGGTCTTCGAGACCCTGGGCCGGGTGAGCGCGCAGCAGAAGCAGGGCCGCATCCCCAACTGGCTGTCGACCCACCCCACGCCCGAAGGCCGGATCGAGCGGATCAACGCCCACATCGCCAAGGCAGGCCGCGATTTCTCCAACGCCACCGTCGGCCGCGAGCGCTACCTGCAGGCCCTCGACGGCGTCGTCTTCGGCGAGAACCCGCGCGAGGGGTACTTCGTGGGCAACACCTTCATCCACCCCGAGCTCGGCTTCGAGATCCGGCTTCCCCAGGGCTGGAAGCCGAGCAACCAGAAGCAGGCCGTGGGGGCCGTCAGCCCCAACCAGGACGCGGTGGTGATGCTGACACTCTCCGGGAAGCGCTCGCCGCAGGAGGCGGCGCAGGAGTTCTTCTCGCAGCAGGGCGTGCAGGCCGGACAGACGCTGCAGGCGAACCTACGCGGTCTGCCGGCGGTGACGCGGATCTTCGGCGTCCAGGGAACGCAGTCCGGAGACCTGCAGGGAATCGCCGCCTTCGTCGAGTACGACGACAAGGTCTACCAGATCCTCGGCTACACCGTGGCGCGGTCCTGGGGAAACTATGACGATGTCTTCTCGAATTCTCTTGCCAGCTTCGGCCCGGTGACCGACCGCAGCGCCCTGAACGTGCAGCCGAAGCGCCTGGACGTGGTCTCCCTTCCCACGGCGATGAGCCTGGAGGAGTTCGCGCGACGCTATCCCTCGACGGTCGACCTGCAGACGCTCGCCATCATCAACGAGGCGGACGCGGGCACCCGCTTCCAGGCGGGAACCGAGGTCAAGCGTGTGGTGGGCGGCGAGCTGCCGGCGGTGCGGGGACGGTAGCAAGCCGCGCTTCCGTCCGCCGTAGCGCCTCCCTATCCGGTCCGGGTGCACAGGGATTGATGATGGCCCAACCCCGAGGCGCCGCGCCGGGAGGCTGCGGCACGGTGTTTCCACGCTGAAATGCCGTGCCGCGACCCTGAGGCGCGGCGCCTCCACGCTGAAATGCCGCGCCGCGACTCCAAGGCGCCACGCCGGGAGACTGCGGCGCGGTGCCTCCACCCTGAAATGCCGCGCCGTGACCCTGCGGCGTCGTGTTGCGACCTCGCGGCGTCGCACCGCAGCCCTGTGGCGTCGCGCCGCAGCCCCGTGGCGCCGTGCCTCGGCTTCGTTTGGAGAAGTTTGGAGAAAACAAGAGGGCATCGGAAGAGGCAGAGAGGCTCAATCCCGTCTAAAACGGCTGCAGCTTCCCTCGAATGGACGACTCCCAGGTCTGCGGGTCGACATAGGCGCCGGCGTCGTCCTCAGAATCCGGCTGACGGGCATAGGCCGCAGCCGTCTCCTTCTCCTCGAGCTCCCACAGCGCCTTGCGGATAGCCATCGAGATGAATTCGGATTTGCGCTGAGAGGGACCGGGGCCGAGCTTCTCGAGCTTCTCGATCAGCTCGTCATCGACCTCGACCTTCAAGGTACTCATACTTACATTTTATCAGATCCCCCTCGTGCCCTCGCCTCACCCCATGAACCCCAGGTCCGGCGTCGCAAACCGTCCCAGATTGGGCAGCACGAGCGGCAGGTCGCTCTCCGCCACGCCGAACCATCGGGCCAGGGTGGCGGAGTACTCATCCACCGAGGTGGTCGGGATCCAGCGGCCTTCGCCGGCGTCGTTCGGTCCGCCGACGGCGAGGGTGGGGATGTCGCCGTAGAAGCGGCCGCCTTGCACCGCGCCGCCGACCACGAAATGGTGGCTGCCCCAGCCGTGGTCCGAGCCGTCGCCGTTGGAAACGTAGGTGCGGCCGAAGTCGGAGGCCGTGAAGGCCGTCACCGAGTCGGCCACTCCCAGCTCGGACATCGCCGCGTCGAAAGCACCGAGGGCGCCGTCGAGCTCGGCGAGCAGGTCGGCGTGGGCGCCGTCGAGCGCGGTTGCTCCCACTTGGCCGCCGTGCGTGTCGTAGCCCTGGCCGGCGCAGAAGAAGACCTGCCGGTGCAGCCCCAGCGTCTCGCGCACCGAGACGAGGCGCGCAATCATCTGGAGCTGCAGTCCCAGGTCGGTCTGCGGGAATACCGTGGTGAGCACCGGCGCTCCGGCGAGGGCACCCGAGAGCAGCTCCTGGTTGTCGAGCGCGCGGTCGAAGATGCCGCTGTAGCCGCGCTCGAAGAGGTTGCCGTAGCTGCGCGCCAGCAAGTTGCGGATGGCGTTCGAGGAGGCGTCCGGTCCCTGGGTGGCCGGAACGTAGGAGGTCAGGCCCACCGGCCCCTCCGACGACACCTGGTACTGGGTGACGACCTTGCCGACCTGGAAGGTGTTGGTGCCCGCGACCGAGATGGACATCGAGACCTTGGCCGTCTCGTTGAGCGCGTGCAGCAGGTCCGCGGCGCGGCCGCCCCAGCCGGTGAGGGCCGGCTGGTCCGGCAGCGAGGTCTGCCAGTGAACCGTCTGGTCGCTGTGCGAGAAGAGCTGCGGCGGCACCGCGGCGGTGCGGTTCAGATATTCGTCGCGGGTGAGCGGCGCCACCAGCGGTCCGACGTTGGCGACCAGCGCGGCGCGGCCCGAGTTGAACATCCCCTGCACCTTGGCGAGGCTCGGGTGCATGCCCCACTGCCGCGAATCGCCCGGCGGCGTCGAGAGGGGCTGCAGCGCCAGCAGCGAGCTCTGGGGAAGCGCCAGGCCGGCGCGCGCCGACGCGTACTGCGCGTAGTCGCTCCCGAGGGTCGGCACGATGACGTTGTTGCCGTCGTTGCCGCCGTAGAGGAAGACGCAGACCAGAGATTTGTAGTCGGCGAGCGGCGCCGCGGCGGCGATGCGCCGCAGGTCGAACAGGGTGTGGGCCGCCGCGGTCATACCCACCGCGGCGCAGGCGGACTGGCGGAGGAACTGGCGGCGCGTCGAGCGAATCTCGGTCATCTTCGTGCCCTCCTACTTCTGCACCACGGATTCGGGAGCCAGGCTGGCGAGCCACAGGAGCGTGAGCACGCGCTGATCGGCCTGGGACGGGAAGTCGGGATCGGCGAGGGCGCCGCGCAGGATGGCGCGCGCCGGGTCGGACATGGCGCCGGCGAAGAACAGCAGGTCGATGCGGTCGAGGAGGGCCTCGTCGTTCGCCGCCTGCGGCGGCTGGAACGGCCGCAGGTCGAAGATCAGCGGTCCGTTGCGCCCCGCCCCGCCGAGCACCGTTAGAAAGAGGTTGGAGGTGCCGACGACCGTCGTCTCGGTGGCGATCTGGAGCTCCGGCGAGACGAGGCCCGCCTGCGCGATCTCCCCCGGCAGCGCGAAGCCGGGCTCGAAGAAGTTGAATACCGTCGGCGCGCGCAGCGGCGTCTGGGCGGTGCTCAAACCGGCGCGGTCGAGCTGGCTGAAGAAGCGCCACCGGCCGTTGCGGGGCTCGGCGTCGAGGGCGCGCAGCAGCCCCACGAGACGCACGACGGGCTCGCGCAGGTGCCCCGCGTCCGGCCGCGTTGCGACCTGCACCGCCCGCGCCTCGTAGTCGAGGAGGATGGTGCGCAGGACCGCCTTGAGGTCCCCACGTACCCCGGCGCCGTTGTTGGCGAACGCCTGCCCGCACCGGTAGACATAGGCCGGGCTCGGGTTGCTGGTCACCAGCCGCTGGATCAGGGAACGGCAGACGAAGGGGCCGACGTTCGGATGCTGGAAGATCACGTCGAGCGCCTGCTCGAGGTCGGCCTGCGCGCTCTGCCCCGCCGTCAGAACGTGGCCGTCGAGCAGCCCCTTCTCGTCGGTGGCGTGATACAGCGCCCAGGGCTCCATGGGGATGCGGTAGTTGCGCTGCGGGCGGAAGAAGCGCTGCGGCTGGCCCTGGTTCTGGCCGCCGAACGTCCAGCCGGTGAAGGCGCGGGCGAAGGCCTCCACCACCTCCTGATCGTAGGTCGCGATCGGCTGGTTGTCGCCGTCCAGGCGCAGCGTGCCGTCGGGATGGAGCTCGTAGAGGCCGATGGAGAAGAGCTGCAGGATCTCGCGGGGGTAGTTCTCGTTGGGATTGATTCCGCTCTCGGGGATCGCCTTGCTGCTCCCCGCCATGTCGAGGTAGACCCCCATCGAGGGAGCCAGCGTCACCGCCTCGAGCAGCTCGCGGAAGTTGCCGAAGCCGTGCCGCGCCAGCAGATCGAGATACGACGCCATGCCTTCGGGGAAGTTGCGCACGTCGTTGTCGCGGTCGGAGATGACGAAGAGCTCGGAGAGCGCGAAGACGACGCGCTGGCGGAGCTGGTCGGACCCCTGGACGGCCTGGCTGAAGAAGGACTCCCGCACCAGCCCGGGCGTGGGCTCCTCGCCTTCGCGTATCAACTGATCGTAGGCCGCGAGATGGGAGGTTACGGGCAGCGCCATCTGCTCGTCGAGCCAGCGTGCGAAGCCCTTCTGCTGCAGGGCCTCGACCTCGCCGGGTCGCGGCCCGTAGGTCGCTTGGAGCAGGAATCGCGCGGCGTCCTCCGCCGTGGGTGTCCCCCCTGGCAGAGCCGGCGGCGCGGGCGGCGGCGTGAAGGTCTGGCTGCCGCTCGACCGGCGCAGGAAACCCTTGATCTCCCCCGCCGGGTAGGCCGCGGTGTGGAGGTTCAGGTAGCACTGGCCGCCGCGCAGCTCGGCGAGGATCTCCGCCTTGTCGAAGGTGCCGGCAGGTTGGATCTGCCAGACCCGCGAGCCGTCGGCCTGCGGCTTCGACGTATCGAGGTCGAAGAGGATGGTGCCGTCGGCGGCGTGGATGTGCTGGCTGCTGAGCGGACCGGTGAGGCCGGAGTAGGAGTAGCGCAGGACGGCGGTGTTCTCGTCCTTTGTCAGGGTCAGGGTCGAGGAGCCGGAGCCGCCGCTCGTGGCGCCGTTCTGCGGCGTGAGCGTGGCGAGGAACAGCGTGCCGCCGGTCTCGTTGGGAGGGGGCGGCGGCGGAGGAGGTGATGCGTTGACGTTATAGGCGCCGGAGGTGACGGCGCTCGCCTTGAGGCCTTTCTTGTAGGCGAACGCCTTGAGCGTCGTCTTGGCCGTGAGCTGGATCGGGCCCTTGTAGACCGGGCTCGTCTTGCGCGACGGGCTGGAGCCGTCGGTCGTGTAGTAGATCGTGGCGCCGGCCGTGGCGGTCGTCATGGTGACGCTGATCGGCGCCGCGTGCGTCCCCGGCGGGGGAGCAAAAACAGGCGCCGCCGCCGCTGCCTTGGCCTCTGCAGCCGTGGCGTTCAGAGGACCGTGCTGTGGGTGGGCGTCCTGCGCCAGCACCGGCATCGCCAAACAGAGCAGACTCGCCAGCATCCGTCCGACTCGCTGTGCCATCGTGCGCCTCCTTGTGTCGCTGCACCGATTCGGGTGCCTCTTTGGCCGGTGAAACCACCGGGGAGGTGGTTTCCTACGGCCCCGATCTGAGATTCATCGAATCTCGGCTATGAGCAATGGCGATGCCAGGATGGGGAGAGCGGGGTAAGGATGAGAAACAAAGAGGTTATTCCGATTCCTGGGCGATCCGCGGGTGGGGCTTCCGACGTTTTCGTCGAGGAGCGGCGACGAGACTGTCGAAGAGCCGGGGGGACGGCTGGCGACGTGCCGTCGCCAGGCGCCGAACGGTGTCGAACAGACCTTGTATGGAGCGGACGATGTGCCGACGCCAGCGTAGGTCGACGTGGCCAGGCAGCAGGCTCGCAATGCTCGCGGGCTGGCTTCGTGCAGCACAATCAGTCCAAGCAGCCTGGGGGGATTGTCAGGATGGCCGAGCGCACGAGGCGATATCGATACAATCAGAGAAATGGTATTCAAGCGGACCTTCAACAGTAGCGGCAGTCACCACGAGCTCGCCGCGATGGTTTCCGACGACTTTGAAGTGATTTGCAACGGACATTGATTGAAATCGATTCTCCGTTCGTTACTTCCATGGAAGAAGCCTGTGATGCACATCGGTTTCCGCATTGATACGGGCCTGACCCAGCTTCCGGCCGTTGCTCTCTCCTTTTCCGCATGCGAAGATCGCCGGCCATGCCCTCCATGGCCCACGAGATCCTCGTAGATCTCTTCAAGAACCGCCCGTCGCTCGCCGCCGAGATCCTGGTCGAGGTGCTGGGCGAACCTCTTCCGCCCTATACCGAAGCCCGCCTCGCTTCCAGTGACCTGACCGAGATCCAACCTGCCGAATACCGCGCCGACGCCGTCGTCGTCCTCCTCGCCGGCGACGTCCCCGTCCAAGTGATCATTGTCGAGATCCAACTGGCGATCGACCCCAGAAAGCGCCTCAGTTGGCCCGCCTACATCACGGTCTCGCGCGCCATCCATGGCTGCCCGGCGGATCTCCTCGTCGTCGCGCCCGACCCGGACGTCGCCCGGTGGTGCGCGGAACCGATCGAGACCGGCGTCTCCGGTTTCGTCCTGCGCCCGCCCGTGCTGCGCCGCAGTGCCATTCCGGTCGTGACGGATTTTGGAGAAGCGGCCCGCAGGCCCGAGCTTCGGGGTGCTTTCCGCGATGGCGCACGGCGAGACCGAACAGGGAGAAACAATTGCCACCGCGGTGCTGCCTGCGATCCGGGGGCTCGACGACGATCGGGCCAGGTTTTACTATGATCTCGTGTACAATTCGTTGCATGAGGCGGCTCGCCATGCACTGGAGGCGATGATGAAGGGCTACGAATACCAGAGCGATTTCGCGAAAAAATACGTCGCGCAGGGACGCGCCGAGGAGGCAGCGCGCGCGGTGCTGACCGTGCTTCGGGTTCGTGGCATTGCAGTGCCGGACGCCGTGCGCGAGCGTATCCTCGCCCAGAAGGACCCGGAGCGGCTGGAGCGCTGGCTGGAGAAGGCTGCCGTCGCCGTTTCGGTCACCGCGGTCCTCGCCGAGCCGAACTGAGGACCCCGAACCCCCGCTTCTCCTTCCACCCTTCCTCAGAAGGTCGGGCCCTTTAGGCCCATTGTCGTGATGATGCCGGCGAGACGCTGGCGCTCCCAGGAGAGCTGCCGGCATCCTCCTCGCCCCGGCTGGTGACTTCACCGTAAGCGGTCTTGACTCAATGCCGGGTGAATCTTACGATACCGGCGACTTTCCTACATGGCACGGAGCCTCGGCGCGCCTTTGGATGCGCAGGGAGGAAACGTTCGATGCCCGTGGACTCCAATGACTGGGTCTTCAACATAGACGACCGCGTGCAGTTTCAGAATCTGGGGAAATTCAAGCGGCGTCCGCTTTTTCCTCCGCCCGAGGTCGGCACGCCGCACGTGTATGAAGGCGACCTCGGCACGGTCGTCTGGCTCAGCGATGGCAACGCAACGACCAGCACGATCATCAGCGTTCGTCCCGACGGCAAGCTGCACCCGCACGGCGAAAGGGCGGGCTGGGGCTTTCGTATCGATGAGCTGAGGCATGTGAGGGAATGAACGATCGGGCGCGCCCGCGCGTCAATAACCCTTGTGCCAGCGCTCGTTATCGATCACCCTGCGCACCTGCCAGACGCCGTTCAAACGGACGATCACCCCATACTGACTGTAGCCCCAGTTCGCATAGCGAACGGTAAGGAGCGCCAGCCCATGATCGCCGTTCGGAGCGATCTGAGTCTCCAAGGTGCTGTAGGTCGTGTGGCCTTCCTTTTCGAAATGCGCCCGTCGCCACTCCTGCGCCGCGGCATCCGGCGTCGGTCCCCGGCAGGGCTTCGGCGGACGGGCGATGGCGTTCTGAGTGGCCGCCCAGGCGTCGACGAGCTTGTCGTCCCGGGGATCGCCGAGATAGGCCAGCAGCAGCGCCGCTCGACGCTGCTCCTCCGGCAGATCCCGATCCTTGAGCGGCGGCGCCGCCAGCAGCAGGGCATGCAGCCATGGCCGCAGTGCCTTCAGGAACGGCAGCACCTGCTCCAGCGGCAGCGTGTCGCCGGCCGTGCCCTCTG
This sequence comes from Thermoanaerobaculaceae bacterium, assembly GCA_963778565.1. Lineage (GTDB taxonomy): Bacteria > Acidobacteriota > Thermoanaerobaculia > Multivoradales > UBA5704 > DATARR01. The sequence goes on from CAVZUZ010000015.1 coordinate 143,993, forward strand.
AGGGCGCGAGCAAGTCCTGAGCGAGCCGCCGGAAGCGCAGGGGCTGGGACTGCGCCGTCAGCTCAGCGAGGTATTCGCGGTCGATGCTGCGGGTGAGGCGGATCCTGTGGGCGCCGTCCTTGTCCGGCTTCGTGCCGCTCAAAGCCCAGCGCTGGAAACCGGGGTGCTCCACGATCAGCGTCAGGTCTTTGACCGATTGAGACAGCAGTACCTGAAACCGCCCCTGCTCGTCGCTGCGGGCGGCGCCGAGCTTCGTGGATTCCCAGCTTTCCGCCTGCACCAGCGCACCGGCGACGGCGTTCCCACGCAAGTCCGTGACTCGTCCGGCTGCCTGCGGACCCTCCGCGCCTGACGACGCGGCGGCCCAGCCGACCGCGAGCGCTCCCAGCAGGCCCACCCGTAGAGGACAGGAACCCCGCCCTTGCCACTCGATCATGGCGCCATCATACCGCCGCCCGGCGAGGTGAACGGCGAGGGCTGTTTCAATCAGGGCCGGGGGAAGGCCCACAGCTCGAAGCCCGACGTCCCGTCGGTGGCCGCGAAGTAGATTCTGGGTCCCGAGGCGGTGAACTCCGTCGGACTGGAGGAGAGGCTGCCCGGGGCGATGTCCTGGAGCATGCGCGTTCCTGCCCGCGTGCCGTTGCTGCGCCAGGGCTCGAAGCCGTGGACGCCGTCGGTGGCGGAGAGGAGGAGAACGGAGCCCTCGACGTGCAGCTCCCGGGGGTGCGAGGAGCCCGGCCCGGGCAGGATGTCCTTGAGCAGGAGAGTGCCGGCCGCCGTGCCGTCGCTTCTCCACAGCTCGTTGCCGCGCAGGGCGTCGTGATAGGTGAAGTAGACCCTCTTGTCGAGGACGGTGAGCGAGCGGATGCCGATCGCGGGGTCTCCGGCGGGGAGCTTGCGGACCAGGCGCGTCCCCGTCGCGTCGTTCTTCCACAGCTCGTCGCCTCCGGCCGCGAAGTACACGGTCGAGCCCGCCACGGCGAACGGTCCCAGACGTTTCGATCCCGGCCCGGGAACGATCTCCGCGAGCAGCCGGGTCCCCGCCTCGGTGCCGTCGCTCTTCCACAGCTCCTCGCCGTTTTCCGGGGTGGAGCCGGCGAAGAGGAGCACTCCGTCCCGCACGGCGGAAACCGCCGCCAAGGTGCGGCTGAACGGGACGGCCGGGGCCGTGGCGATCGGTGCCGTGCCACCGTCGGTGCCGTCGCTCCTCCACAGCTCCTCTTCCGCCTGAAACAGCGCCAGCTTGTCTTTCAGGCGAACGATGGACCACACGTGGGAGACCGACGAGGTCGCCTCGAGCGGCTTCGTCCCTTCAGGCGAGCCGTCGCTCGTCAGCAGCGTTTCGACGAAGTCGTCCCATGCCGATCCGGTGAACAGCAGGTTGCCGCCGAGCGGCGTCAGGTCCCGGGGAGAGAACAATCCGCCGTTGTACAGGTGGAAGGGAGAGAAGAGCACCCGGGTGCCGGAATCGGTGCCGTCGGTCTTCCACAGCCTCTCCAAGCCGGTGCCGGCCCCGGTGCGGAAGTACACGTTGTTGCCGGCCCGGGTGATCTCGCCGGGCAGCGAGGAGCTGGCCCCCGGATGGAGGTCGACGACCACGCGGGTGCCGGCGGCGGTGCCGTCGCTGCGCGACAGCTCGGCTCCGGTGGCGCCGTCGCCTCCCTGAAAGAGCAACGTCCCGTTGAGGTCGAAGAGAGCGCGAGGCCCCGTGAGGCGGCCCTGAGAGCTCACCTGGAAGGCGGACTTCTGATGGTTGATCCGCAACATCCGGGTGCCGGCCGCCGTGCCGTCGGTCGTCCAGAGCTGGGTTCCGACGTCCTCTCCGCTCTTCGCCCGGAAGTACCAGCGGCCGCCGGCGGCCACGTTGCGCTGATAGTCGACGGAGGACGCGGTACCGGGGTTCAAGTCCGCGATGAGCGAGGTGCCGGCCAGGGTGCCGTCGCTCTTCCATGGCTCCTTGCCGTGGCTCCCGTCGTTGGCGAAGAACAGGAACTTCCCGCCCTCGTCGGTCAAGGGCAAGGGCTGATCGCAAAAGGCGGGGTTGCCGCCGATTTGCCGCACGGCCCGAGTGCCCGCCTTGGTGCCGTCGCTCGTCCACAGCTCGCACTCGGCGAAGAAGAAGAGCCGGCCGCCGGCCAAGGTCAGGAAGCCGGACCTCCACGGCACGGCCTGGAGCGGCCGGGTGCCGGCGGTCGTGCCGTCGCTCTTCCACAGCTCCACAGACAGTCCGCTGCCGGAGGAGGAGGCGAAGAAGAAGACCTCGTTGCCCCAGGCGGTCAGCCCTCCGAAGATGGAGCTCGCCGGCCCCGGGGCGATGTCCTTGACCAGGGTGGTGCCGGCCGTGGTGCCGTCGCTCACCCGCAACTCGAAGCCCTCGGGCCCGATCGCGAAGAAGAACAGCCTGCCGCCGACGACGACCGCCGTCTTCCCCAGATTTCCCGGAGCGCTGCCGGCGAGACCCGGATTGAGGTCCTTGAGCATCACGGTTCCGGCCGTGGTCCCGTCGGTCCCCCAGATCTCCTTCCCGTGCTGGCCGTCCCTGGCGAAGAAGTAGAGCTTGCCGCCCAGGCGGGCCAGCGGCTCGAGAACGTTGGTGTCGTTGTCCGGCTCGAACTCCTTGACCAGAACGGTTCCCGCCGCCGTGCCGTCGGTCCTCCAGAGCTGGTGACGACGGTTGTAGGGCGATAGCGCGAAGAGGAGCTTGCCGTTGAGCTCCGCGAGGCCGTGGATCGGGGTGTACAGGTTGGTCTGCGGCACCAGGTCCCGAACCAGGCTGGTGCCGGCCGCGGTGCCGTCGCTCGTCCACAGCTCCGGACCGTGGAACCCGTCGTCGGCCACGAAGAAAACCTTGCCGGCTGCGACCGCGAGGTTCCGCGGCAGGGAGGCGCACGACCCGGGACAGACGTCAGCCACCAGCCGGGTGCCGGCCACGGTGCCGTCGCTCTTCCACAGCTCGAAGCCGTGGATGCCGTCGGAGGCTCCGAAGTAGACCGTCGTTCCCAGGGCGACGAAACCGTCCCAGAACGCGTTGGGGCTGAATTCCGAGCCGATCCCGCCCGACCGCGTCGTGTTGAGGTCCCTGACCCGGAAGGCCGGCTGTGCCTCGGCCCCGGCTGCGCAGACGAAGAGGAGGGCGCAGACGAAGAGGAGGAGCGGAAGCGCGAAGGCGGCCTTCGGGTTTGCGGCGTCGCTCATGGTTCGGAGCCCCCTGGAAATTTATAGGACCATACCATAATTCACTGATGGGTCAAAGTCGGCCTACGTGTCTCTTCTGTAGGGCCGCCCCTACATGGAAATCCCCCGATCCGAGGGGGACTTTGACAGGGTCCTGAGGCCCCCAGTCCCGGATTCGGGACGAGCTCGCCGCCGATTCCGCGCTCGGTCCCGGATCCGGGATTGACGAATTGTGCATTTTACTTTGGTTTCAATGGTTTGCGTATTGGCTTCGGCTTTGCGTTGGCGGAGGGGTCCACGTTCACTAACCTAAGGGAGGATACGAACATGGAACCGACCGTCCACCACGCAGAGTCCGCCGCCGCGCTCATACCCGGTGGAGACCGCATCATCCGCCGGGAGTTTCTGCCGCCGTACGCCAACCCGCCGATCAGCAACTACCGGAAGTTCTGGTCTACGTCCGCCGCCGCTTTCTGGACCGCCTTCGGAGTCAGGCCGGGGGATGGGAGCTTCGTCAACCAGCTCGGGACGAACCCGGTGACCTCGCCGCAGAGGGCTTTCCAGGAAGTGGGCTTCGGCTACACGTTCAAGGCCGCGCTCACGACCGATTACTGGTTCGACGTCGAGATCGATGCCGGCCCGGTCAGCCCGAAAGGCACGACGTGCACGATCGAGCTCCAGCTCCTGGGGTCGAATGCAGCTCCGGTCGTGATCCCCTTGCCCGGCCGCTACCTGAGGACCACGGCCACCCTCGCCGCGTATCTGAGCGCCAACACCCAGTACACGCTGCTCTTCAAGGGCAAGGTCGACATTGCCGTGTCTCCCGGCCAGACCCGGTACGGCGAGGTGATCGCCCGCTTCCCCAGGCTGGTGGTCAGCTACATCCGGCCCTGGGGGATCGAGCCGACGGCAATGTCGGCGATGTCGGCCGCGGCGATGCCGGACGAGACCATCGACATGAAGCATGCCTTGAAGGCTGTGAAGGGAGACGGGAAGGGAGGCGAGGTCATCCTCGAGGGGGTGAGCTACAAGGAAATCGCCCAGGCAGGCTTTGCAGGCTTCGGCGGCTTCAACGACGGCAAGTAAGGCCTTCATATTCGCCTGGCTCCGGGCGGCGCTGCGGCGCCGCCCTTTTTTATTCCATCCCCCTCGAGGCTGCAACGGCTTTTCAATGTTTGAAGCCGCCGGACATTGTTTTCTGGGATTATGGACGGAGCTGCCCTCGTACGGGAACTGGAGGAAAAGCAAGGCCACGAGAATGGAGTAGAATTGACTGCCGAAGGCGGAGGAATCGAACCCAAGCCCCGACCGGCCTGAACGGATTTTGAGTCCGCCTGCTGCACCAGCAGCGACCGCCTTCCGTTTCCCTTCCTGGCCAGATTATGAGGAAAGTGTGATACCCTTCGAGTTGGTATTCCGGGAGGGCGGTCGCGTCCACGGGCTCCTAACCGACTGGCCGCTCCAGGACCGCGAGCGCCGAGCGCTTACCGTAATGCTGACCGTCCTCTTTCGGACCGACTCTCGGCAGGCGGTTGGATCGGTGATTTTCAAAGAGGAGGAGCCGGGCATCTATTACGCCAAAGCTACCGGCAACGTCCAGCTGCGCCCTCGCCTTTGCCGGGGTCCGCAAAGACCCAATGATGAGGTCACGTTCCTGGTCAGGGCAGAAGAGCGAGATGGCGAGACGATCCCCGCCGATGCTGCGCAACGAGCGGCGGGGCTGATGAAGCGCGTTGCGGAAAACCCGTCGCTCCGACGGCGATACAGGCCTGCTAAATGAGGGGCTAACGCCATGGATGATATCAAGGACATTCTCGCCGAGGAATTCAAGGATAAGGAAGCGCGGAAACAGTACGCGGCAGACTTTCTCAACTCTCACATAGCGCTTCAGATAAAGACTCTAAGGCAACAGCGACAGTGGAGCCAAACCCAACTTGCCGAGCTGGCGGGGAAGCACCAGTCCCAGATCTCTGCCATGGAGAGCGTTGATTTCTCCGCCTGGAAAATCTCCACCTTGCAGAAGCTGGCAGAAGCGTTTGATCTGGCCCTTACGGTTAATTTTGAGAGCTTTGGCAACTTTCTGGATGACACCACACGCTTGGGTCGCGAGGATCTTGAACGACCCTCTTTTGCTGACGATCCCGCTTTTCAGCCTGGGAGCCAAGCTTTAGCCTCTGCTCTCCCAGCGCCACATGTAGCGCAATCGCGCGGGTCAGCATCCTCAGCCAAGCCACGGCCCGTGCCGGCGCCGCCCTACCCATCCTCCCGCCGAAACCGCTGAAGAAGCGGCGCGGGATCAGGTCTCCTCGAACGTGCGGCCGAACATCTCTTAGCCTCGGGGGCTCCTCGGCTTATTGATCCTATGGCACCGTCGAAGACCACGCCGACGCATTGCCCGATTCGAATCCGTCAGCAAAGATCGGGATCTCTGCGTAGGAGAAGTGGGTGACCACGACCTCGTCGCCGATGCCGCCGAGCGGCGGCTGCCCCTGATCCAGCCAGAAGATTGAGCCGGAACGTCTCACCGCCGGCCGTTGGCACCGCACCGCTCTGACGCGTCCAGCGTTCGACCAGATCCGACCGGCGAAAACCCTGGCTCCGGTCATGATCCATGCCTCGAACGCGGTCCATATCTCGCGCTCATGGCACATCAATTATATACCGAATAACGCTGGTCAAGCCGGACATAAAGGACAGCAAGGTCGCCAAGGACGCGAGGTGGATGACATGTTTCTCGTCCTTGAAGTCCTTGCCGTCCTTCGTGTCCTTGTCAGGGACTCTCTAAGCCATCCTCCGTCACTGCCGCGCCTGCCGCGTCTTTTTCCCTTCCGGGCCGAGCCCGGCGAGACGCTGCTGGGCCAGGCGGTAGGTGGAGGCGACCTCCGCCTCTTCCGGCGACGGCGTCACGCGCGCGTAGTAGCGCCGGGCCGCCTCGGGCAGGCCGTAGTGTTCGGCCAGGCGGCCGAAGACATACCAGTCGTCGGGCTCGGGGCTCTTCCCGGGCTTGAGCTCCAGCCCCTGGAGGATGAGCTGATACGCCTCCGCCGTTCTGCCCAGCTCGGCGTAGAGCGAGGCCAGGGTGTGAAGCCGGGCGGCGTTCTGGTATTGGCTCAGCGTGGCGCTCCGCTGTCCGTGCTCGACGGCGCGGTCGTCCACCTTGCCGCGGGCCAGCGCGAGCCAGGCCAGGTTGTTGAGGACGAAGCCGTCGGCCTTGCCGCCGTCGACGATCTGTTGCAGGCACTTCGCGGCCTCCTCGAGGTCCCCCTGGCGTTGGATGACCGCGCAGCGGGCCTCCAGGGCCTGCGGGTCGTCCGCCTCGACCGCCAGCCGTTGCTCGGCGAACCGGCGCATCTCGTCCCAGCGGCCGAGGATCGAGAGCGCCCTGTAATGGAGGATATTGGCGCGCCGAGAGCCGGGGACGGCGGCGGCCAGGCGCTGCGCCGCTGCCGCAAAGTCGTCGTGGCGCTTCAACGCTTCGTAGGCCAGGGCGAGCGCCAGGTCCAGCGCCGTTCGCCGCGCGCCTTCCGGAGCGGCGTCCCGGCAGGAGAGCAGGAGGGGCATCGCCTTGTCCGATTCGTCGCTCCCGGCCAGCAGGCTCGCCGCGGCGCAGCGCGCCTCCTCGGCCGCGGCCTCGGTGCCTCGGGTCCATAGGGTCGCGAACGGCGGGGTTGCGAGCGCATCGTCGCCGCCGGCGTTGCGCACCTCCTCGCGTGCCCAGTCCAGCCACTGCCGGGCGCCCCGCAGGTCTCCCCGCTCCAGGCGCCGCAGGGCTTCGAGGCCGAGCGTATCGAGCGCTTCCCTGAAGCCGGCCAGCTTGAGCTCTCCGCCCTCGCGGACGACGAAGACTCCGGTCTTTTGATTGGCGAGCTCCGCGTTCAGGGCGACCCGGTAGCCCACCGCGTCGTCGCCGGTGACGGTCTCCTGGAAGACGGCCAGAGCCAGGTCGAGCGCCACGTCGGCCGGAATCTCCCCGCTGGCCAAGCTCGCGCGGAAGGCCTTGAAGCCGGTGTCGAGCTCGCGGCGGGCCTCTTCGTCGGCGTCGATCTCCTGTCTGATATCGCGGCTGAGGAGAGCCAGCATCGCCTGCGGATCGCCCTGCCCGGAGCCCAGCAGGAGGACGAACAGCCGCTTCGCCACATTGGCAGGCTCGGTGAGAGGGAAGGTCAGCTCCTCGTGGCGCCTGGTCTTGCGCAGCAGCTCTGCGCGGGCGAGGACCTCGGCGGCGTTGGCGGCCTGCTTGCCGGCCCGTTCGAGCAGAGCGGCCGCTTCCGCGTAGCGTCGCACCTGCGTCAAGGTCCCGGCCGCCTCCGTCAGCGCCTTGTGGCGGGCGTCCCGATCGGTGAGCTTGCGTTCGGCCTCCCGCAGCGCGGCGTCGGTGCCCTGGGTGGCGGCAACGGCCACCAGTTGCAGGGCCGAGCGGGAGTCGGTCGCCTCGAGGTCCGCCAGGAGAGCCTTCACCTCGGCGTAGCGTCCGGCCTGCAGCAGGGCGGCGGCGAGGTTGTCGTCCATCCCCGGCTCGTCGAGCTCGGTCCGCAGCGCCTGGTACTCGTCGATCGCCGCCGCGAGGTCCTCACCCGGGGTATAGCGTTTGCCCTTCGCGTCGTGCTCGAGGAGGATGGCGAGGTCGGCGCGGCCCATCCAGTCCTCCGGGTCCAGCTCCTTGGCCTTGCGGTAGGCGGCGATGGCGCCGGCGCGGTCGAAGCCTTCACCGAAGCGCCGTCCGAGATCGTCGTGCTGGAGGATCCAGGCGAGGTCGCGGTAGGCCGGGGCGAAGGACGGCTCCAGCGCTACGGCGCGCCTGGCCTCCTCGCGCGCCGGCTCGCCCATGCCGCCGGCGAGCAGCGCCCGGGCGATGCGGGTGCGAGGCAGGGCCTTCATCGGGGACAGGGCCGCGAGCCGCCGCAGCTCCTCGAGCGCTTCGCGCACCTGCCCGGCCGCGAGATGAGCCTCCCCCATCTGGTCGAACTGGAGAAACACCACGTCCTCGTTCGAAACCTCGCGCACTCCCGCGCGCAAGGCCTCGAACTCCTCGGGCGTGAGGCGGCGCTTGCCGACGTCGAAGCGCAGGATCGCGGTGAGCGTGCCGTCGTCGGAGACGGCGTACTCCTCGGACAGCGTCGCCGGCCCGAAATGCCGCACCCGTCCCTCGGGCGGAGCCTGCGGCCGGAAACCGGCGGGCGCCACGGCGCGGTAGCGGATCTCGGAGCTGAACGGGCGGGTGAAGTAGTAGTCGGACTGGCGCGGCTTCTCTTCGTCTTCGTCCTCGTAGTCCGCCGAGAAGCTCGGCCGGCAGGCGCGACAACGCGGACATGGGAGTGACCGCGACCACCGCGTTCTGCATATCGGTGAAGCCCCGCTTCGCCTCCTCCGCCTCCAGACGCAGGCGGAACGGGCTCGCGAGGTCGACCGGATCGGAGTGATCGAGCTTCGCGAGCTTGTCGCTCAGGTAGACCGACTGGACGTAGGAGGTGAGCGACTCGCGCAACGCCTTCGCGTCCTGAACGGCGTAGGAGGCGCGCAGCTCGCGCTCGGTCACTCCCCAGAGCTCGGTCGTTTCGACGACGCGGGCCGGCCCCAGATCGGCGAGGAAGAACTCGCGGGTCTCGACCTCGCGGTTCTCCGCCGCCGTGGCCTCGGGAGTCCGCACCAGGCCCTCGGTCGCGGGGCTCGCGATCAGCGCCAGCCGCCCCTGGTCGCCGGCCGGCAATTCGCCGGCCCGCGCGTACCGGTCCGTCGGATCGATCCAGATCTCCGGCGTGCCGGGCACGACGACGATCACGTGGTTGAAGGCGCCCATTCCCGGCAGCGACTCCTCGATTTCCGGCCAGTCCTCGCCGGCCCTGAGCAGGGCCACCTGGGCCGGGATGTTCAGGGCGCGGAGCAGGGCGGTCAACAGCACCGCCTTGTCTTTGCAGTCGCCGAACTTGCGCCGCAGCGTCTCGGCCGGCGTGCGGGGGAAGATCGTCCCATCTCCGAGCCTCGACGCCCGTGTAGCGAACCTCGGCCCCCAGCCGGCCGAGGAGCCGGTCGATCGTCTCGCGCGGCGACGCGGCGGCAGGAACGCCCGCGGAGCGCAGGAAGCGCTGGAGCTCGGGGCTGACGTCGGCTCCCCGGATGGCCTGCTCGACGATCTCCGAGTAGCGCCGCGCCACCTCGGTCCACGAAGCGGCGGTGGAGAAGCCCACGTAGGAGAGCCAGCGGACGTCGGGAGGCAGTCCCGGCTCGACCTCGGCATACGGCGAGAGGTCCCGCGACTCGAAGGTGAGCCGCCGCCTGCCGGCCACCATCTCCTCGCGAAGCCCGTTCTCGGGAAGCTCCCGGACGACGTGACGCAGCGGCAGTCCGGCCGGAGCTTCCACCACCAGCCGGGCGTGGCGGACCGGCACCCAGAGCCGGATGAGCTGGAGCTCCACCGTGCCGCGGTCGAAGAACGGCGCCTTCTCGCGGAGCGTCACCTCCCGTTCCACGATGGCTCCCGGGCTGGCCGCGGGCAGCGGCGCGCGCAGGATGCGCCGGTCCTCGAAAAGCTCCGGCTCCTGGGCCACGGCGGCCTCGGTCTCCGTTGCCGGATCGAGCAGGTGCACAGCGCCATCCGGCGTAAGGACCCGCGCCCGCAACTGCGGACGCTCCTGATACCAGGGGGACCAGTGCTCGTCGATCTCGGACCACTCGGCATCCGCGCCGGCGTTGAGGATGCGGTAGACCGACCTGCGGACGCGGGTCGCCCGGCCGTCCTCGTCATAGCTGTAGCGCGTTTCGGAGAAGAGGACGACGACGCCGCCCTCGCCGCCGCCGGTGTCGATCCGGGAAGCCGCCTGGAGGATCGCGGCGGGATCGGCGGCGAACGCCTCCGCCTCCCAGGGCGCGGGTGCGGCGGGCTCCGCCGCGGCCGGCGGGTCTCCCACCGCTGCCAGCGCCACGAACACGGCAAGCAACAGCGAGAGCTGGCGGACTACGAAGGGAACCGGGGATGCGAAACGGTCCATGCAGCCATACTGAAACATCGATCCTCCTGGAAGACTCTTCCTCCACCCCGGAAGCCCTGACGCTCGACCGAGCCCGCGCCCTTCAGCTCCGGCATCCTTCTGTAGGAATGGCCCGATGCGCCTAATCATTTCAAAACTTCTGCGGCGGAGCTAGTCGGGCGGCGGTAGTGGTTCAGTTTGCTCGTGGACTACCCCGGTCCTGCCCTCCGAAGCCTCACCCCCCAGCCCCCTCTCCCTGACGGGAGAGGGGGAGGAACACACCTGTCTTTCTTGCTGTTCTCCCCCTCTCCGGTTACGGAGAGGGGGCTGGGGGGTGAGGCTTCGGAGGGCAGGACCGTACGCAGTCTGCAGGCAAACTGAACCATTACGCAGGCGGCGGCGTGTACCCGGCGAGGACCGGGGGGCCGGCGCCGGGATCCTCGAGGACACGGAGGGCGGCCTCGAGCACGGCGAGCTGCCGGGGCGGATCGTGCGGGCGAGCGAGGGGATAGCCGTGGGGGAAGGGCACGAACAGGGCTCGCGGCGGACGCACGGCCTCGCCCACCTCGCGCAGGAGAAGCAGGGCCACGGTGGAGATGCCCTGTCGTTCGAGCTCGGCTGCGACCAGACACACGGTCTGGTTGCACATCGGTCAGACAGGGACGAGCAGCGCGACGTCGACACCATCCTCGCGCAGCCGCCGGGCGGCCTCGGGGGCGTGGTCGCGCATCAGGCGTCCCGGTGCGGTGATCGACCCCATGAACGAGAAGTGGCGCCGGTTGACCTCGCCGATGCGCCCGGCCGCCGCCAGTTCCCGCGCGCGATCGATGGGGAAGGCGAGGTTCGGATCCTGCACCATCCCCGTGTGATCGAAGCTCTCGCTCCGGTGCGTGTCGATCAGCCTCCTGACATCGGTATCCGACGGGATCTCCCGGAAGCTGCCGTCCCCGCCGGCCAGCGAGGTCTTGAAAGGCTCCTGGTCCGGCAGCACGAAGCCGGCGGTGGAGACCAGCGCGAGGCGGCTCGCGGCGAGAGGCTTGCGCAGGGGCGTCCACGGCACCGGATCGATGCGCCGCCAGCGATAGGCCTTGAGGAACAACCGTGCCGGGAGGCTGAATTCGTCGAGCGTGCCCATGGCTTTTTCCGAAGCGAGACTATCTCAGGGGATAATGGGGAGGTGGCTAGGATACACGAAGCGGTTCTCGACACCCTCCGCGCGCTCCTCGATCGGCGGCCAGAGATCCTGGAGGCCTACCTGTTCGGCTCGCAGGCGCGGGGCGAGGCGATGCCCCACAGCGACCTCGACGTCGCCGTCTACGTCGACCGCGATCGGCTGCCGCCTTCTCCGTGGGGATACGCCGCCGAGCTCACCACCGACCTGATGTCCGGGCTTGGCCGCAACGACATCGACGTCGTCGTCCTCAACGACGCTCCACCGCTCCTCTACCACCGGGTGCTTCGCGACGGCGAACGGCTGCTGAGCCGGGATCTCGCCGCGACCACGACGCGCGAGGGCTACGCCATTTCGCGCTATTGCGATTACCTGCCACAGCTCCGCAAGATCGACCGCGAGTTGGCGAGACGCTTGGCCGACGGCAGCTTCGGGCGATGACTCCCGGTCGGCTGGACATCACGACCGTCCGGCGCCTCCTGCTGGCGCTCGACGAGGCGCTGCAGGTTCTTTATGGTCACCAAGGTCGAAGCGTGGAGGAGGGCGGAGCCGGTTTCAGGCATGGCGCGCGATGACTCGCACGACGTGCTTCAGATCAAGCTCCGGATGCTCTTCCGTGATGACGATATCTGCGTCTTCCATGGCTCGCACCCTGGCCTAGTCGGTCTTGGAGGGGTGAGGCATCCGGATCTGATCCTTACGAATGCGCGGGAGCGGCGTGCAACTGGAGGCCAAGTGCCCGCACGACCTTGAGGACCGTTGCGAGCTCCGGGTTGCCTTCCGGCGACAACGCTTTGTAGAGGCTCGCGCGTCCGAGACCCGTTTCGCGGGCAATTTGAGCGATACCTTTGGCCCGGGCGATATCTCCCAAAGCGGCTGCCACCAGCGCGGGGTCACCTTCCTGCAGCACAGCTTCAAGATAGGCTGCCATGTCCTCTCCGGTTTCGAGATGCTCCGCCACATCCCACGGTCGAGTTCGAGTCTTGGCCATCACGGCCTCCTACAGTTCTCGCGCCAGCTCGAGCGCCGTCGCAACGTCCTGATCCTGGGTACGCTTGTCTCCACCTGCGAGCAGGACCACCAGAGTGTGCCCGCGTTGCACGAAATACACCCGGTATCCGGGGCCATAGTCGATCCGCAACTCCGAGACTCCCTCTCCCACGGGCTTGACGTCACCCGGGTTGCCCAGCGACAGACGACGGATACGGGCATCGATGCGTGCCCGCGCCAGACGATCGCGCAGGCTGGAGAACCACCGTGCATACACTTCGGTCTGGCGGATCTCGACCACCGTGGCATTGTATCCTATGGAAGACATGGTGCCTTCAGTTTGCACCCGGTAGTTTCCAAAGGTATGGGTTTGAGTATCGGTGATCGGGCGGGGGCGGTTTAGCGAACCTCCCGCAGCCGCACCCCCATCGCCCCCACCGGAATCTCCCAGTTGTTGATCCGCGACACCGGCAGCACGCCGATCAGGCTGTTCATCAACAGGACTTCGCCTGCCAGGGCGAGATCCTCGGGAGAGAGAGGCCCTTCTGTCAATTCGTCCTTCTCGATCAGGCGGCGTCGTACCGTTCCGGGGAGGCAGCCGTCGCTGGTTGGGGGTGTAACCACACCATCGGGGAAGACCAGGGCGACGTTGCTCCGCGAGCCTTCGACGAGACGGCCCTGCTCGTTGAGGAGCAGCGCCTCGTAGGCACCTTCGGACTCCGCTTCACGGAGCGCCAGGCGGTGCGCCTGATAGCAAAGGCTCTTGAGGCCCGCGAGCGGACCGCCGGAGTCGATACGGTGGTGGAGAAGGAGCCGTACGGAGACGCCTCGGCGGTAGAGATCCTCCCCGGGCGGCTCGTAGGGCGCCGTGGTGATGAGGCGGGTCGGGAGCCCTTCGCGGCCACGCGTCACCGTGATCCGCATCCGCGCGACGGGACGGGGAGCCGCTTCGGCGATCTGAGCGACGGCTTGGCGGAGCGCGCTCCGGTCCTCGGGGATCTCAAGACGGATCCGCCGCAATCCGGCGCGCAGGCGGTCGAGGTGCGCTTCGACATCCCGCGCCCGGCCCTGATCTACCCTGAGCGTCTCGAAGAGGCCGTCACCGAAGAGGAAGCCGGCGTCGTCCGGCGCAATGTGGACCTCCTCGGCGGGGACGATCCGACCGTTCCAGAAGGAGAGGCTCACGCCGTCTCCACCAGGGCGGGGTAGGAATACGGCCGCCGAACACCCGTAGGGCTCTGGAGCCGAGATCGCCAGCCCGCAGGGCGGCATACTCCTAGCCCAGGTCGTGAGACCTGGGAACGAGCGATGTCATGTTTTCTCGTCAGTCCTGTCAAGGACGGCATCGTGCCGCCCCTGACGGGGCTTAGGGAGTTGCTTGCCGCGCATTCCCAGGGCTGACGCCCTGGGCTAGGAGTATGCCGCCCTTCGGGCTCGCAGAAAGAGAAAGGCGAGCAGACGCTCCAATAGGCGCGGCTCACGCCGTCTCCACCGCGCCGAGCGCGGCGAGGAAGGCCCGGGCCTTGGCCGCGCTCTCGGCGAATTCGAGCTCGGGATTCGAATCGGCCACGATGCCGCAGCCGGCGTGGTAGGCGACGCGTCCGCGCGTGGCGGCGGCGGTGCGGATCGCCACGGCGAGATCGAGATCCCCGCCCAGCGAGATCCAGCCGAGGGCTCCCATGGCAGGCCCCCTGCGGCGCTCCTCCTCGGCGGCGATGACCGCCATGGCCTGGATCTTCGGCGCGCCCGTGATCGAGGCCGGGGGAAAGGTGGCGCGCAGCAGATCGGCCGGGCTCGTCCCCGGCAGCAGCCGCCCACGGACCGTCGAGACCGTGTGGTGGACGGTGGGCAGGGTCATCAGCTCGGCGTGGCTCGCCACGTGAATGCTGCCGGTCTCGCAGACCCGGCCGAGGTCGTTGCGCGCCACGTCCACGATCATGGTCAGCTCGGCGCGGTCCTTCTCGCTCTCCAGCAGCTCGCGGGCGAGGGCCCGGTCCTCGCGCGGGTTGGCGCCGCGCGGCCGGGTGCCTTTGATGGGGCGCGTTTCGACCTCGGCTCCGCGCGCCGTCAGGAAGACCTCGGGGGAGATCGAGAGCACGGCCCGTCCTCGCCCGAGGTCCACGAACGCGCCGCGCTCGGCCGGGCTCGCGGCGCGCAGCCGCAGGTAGAGGGACCAGAGCCGCCGCGCCGGGAACCGCGCCTCCAGCCGCCGGCAGAGGTTCATCTGGAAGATCTCGCCGCTCGCGATGCGCTGAACGATCCGCTCCACCGCCGCCTCGAAGCCGCTGCGGTTGGGCCGGCTGATCACACCGCCGCGGACCGGCCCTCCCGGCGGCACCTCCGCAGGGATTCGCCGGCGGGCCGCGGCGAGGGCTCGCTCGGCTTCGACGATGGGACTGGGTCCGCCCCAGGCATCCGTAGCCTCCAGAATCCAGCTCCGTCCGTCCCAGCGCAAGGCGGAGTCATAGAGCCCCAGGAAGAGATCGGGCAGACCGAGGTCGTCCGCCGGGGCGGGAGGCAGATCCTCCACCTCGGCTCCCAGCTCGTAACCGAAATAACCCACCAGGGCGGCTCCGGATCCGGCGCCTGCCCAGGCGGTGAAGGCCGCGTCCAGCAGATCGAAACCGCCTGCCACGAACCTCGCGTGTCCCCCCGGGCCTGCCACCGAGGCTCGGCGGCCGCGAACCGCGAGGACGGCCCGGGGCCGCGCGTAGAGACGGTGCCCGGTCTCGGCGCCGTCCAGCCAGGCAAAGCCGGATTGCCCGCGCAGCTCCTCGGCTACCTGTTCGGGAGTCGGCGGCTCGGCCTTGGGGCCGGGCAGGCGCAACGGAGTCTTCGAGCCGCGCGAGCCCGGACGCGGGGCGGGCAGGATCGATCGCAGCCGCTCGACGAGGCGCTGTCGCCGTTTCCCGGAGAGGCGGTCGGACCACATGGCGCGAAGTGTACAGACTTAGAATGCGCGGAGTGCAGCCCCGAGTTCCCCCCTCCTTCTTCCAGGCGATCCTCCGCGGCCTTCGTCACCGTTGTCCCAGGTGCGGGGAGGGGAGTCTCTTCGCCGGATGGAACCGCCTGCGCGAGCGCTGCCCCGTCTGCGGCCTCGCCTTCGAGCGGCGTTCCGGCGACATCTGGTTCTTCATGTACATGAGCACGGCGGGGCTGACGGGGCTGCTCGTCGTCACCATGTTCCTGTTCCGGCCGCGAACGATCTGGGTCGGCCAGATCCTCGTCTGTCTGGCGGCGATCGCGCTCATCGGCCTCTCCCTGCCATACCGGAAGGGCATCGCCGTGGCGCTCGATTACCTCATCGGCAGGAGGGGTGAAGACGTGGACAGTTGAAGAAAAACGGCACTATGGCGTACCTGACTTCAACGATCCCAGGGCTTTGACCGCGATCTTGCGTGCTTTTGGAAGCTGATCCGTCCCATCCGGGCTCTGCACGGTGATGATGAGCTGCCGGCTGCCCGCGAGCACGTGGAGCTGCTGGATGCGGCCTCCCACCCAGAGAGCGCGGTCGCCGAGGCCGGAGACATCCTGCACCTTGCCGCCTGACATCGAAGCGAACGACCGCCGGCCGGACTTCAGCTTCCGCCTCGCCGCCTTGGGGTTGCGGTGCTGGCGGATCTCCAGGCTCAGGATGCGCGGCTGGTCGGTGGTGCCGCTGTTGTAGAGGCACTGCCCCGGGTTGCGGCCCACGGCCTCGTCCATCGTGCTGGCCATGGTTGCAACGGACTCGCCGGCGATAGCCTCGGCATCTTCATAAGTGAACAGCGTGCAGGCGTCGATCGGGGCGGCGGCGGCTTGGTCGGCCTGGTCAGCCTGTTGGGCCGGTGGGGAATCCGCGGAGCCGCCACAGCCCACGGCGAGAGCGGCAGCCAGCAGGCACGGCGGGACGAGGAACCGACGGTGAGAGGCTGAGATCACGGATTTCCCTCCCTGGGATCGAGGAGGATTCTATCGCCAACCGCTGCCCGGAATCCGGCCGCGGCGGCACAAGGAGAGCTTTTCTTTCTCTCTCCTCTCCCCAGGAGTCTGGGTTCCTCAGAACGTCTCGCTGGTCGAAACCAGCCACTGCACGCGGTCGATCGAACGGTTGGCGTCCAGCGGGAAGGCCACGTCGAGGTGCAGCACGGCGCCGCGGGAGGAGCGGCTGGAGCCGAGGCGCAGGCCGATTCCGGCGTCCTTGAGGATGCGCCGCTCCTGAGCCGCGAGCTGCGGATTGCGGCCTGACGGCGGGGTCGCGAACCAGGCCTGGCCGGCGTCGAAGAAGACGGCGGCGCCGACGTGGACGAGGTGGAAGAGCTCGCGGCGGCTGAAGAACCGCTGCTCGAGCGTCAGCAGGACGCGCCGGTCGCCGGCCTGATAGCGCAAGGGGTAGCCGCGCAGGCCGCTGTCGCCGCCGAGGAGGAGCTGGTCCTCGTCGTCGAGGCGGTGGGCGAGGTCGGCGCCGAGCGAGGCAAAGAAGAGATGCTCGCCGAAGTCGCGCGCGTACCAGCGCACGCGCCCGCCGGCCACCAGATTCTCGGCCTCGCCGGTCGCCCAGCGGGTGGAGACCCCGAGCTGGGCCAGCACGAGCTGGCGTGGAGCCGGCCGCCAGCCCGCGGACGCCGCGCTCTGCACGATCCAGCGCTTGCCGTCGCCGCCGAAGGTCGGAGACGACAGGCCGAGCAGGAAGTGGAGCTGGCGCCCGAGGTTGACGTCCTCGGAGCGCTGGATGCGGTCGAGGTCGCGTTCGACGACGAAGCCGTCCTGCACCGACTCGAAGCTGATCCAGGGATAGGCGAGCGCGCGGTCTTTAGGGATAGGGACGTTGACCTGCGGTTTTTGGAGCAGGGCCTTGAAAGGAGACTCGGAAACGGGGAACCTCTCGGAGGCCGTGAACTCGTCGCTCGAATACGTGAAGCCCATCCGGAACCGCCGCGCTACGCCGTTGACGAGACCTCGCGACAGGCCGCCGAACACCTCCAGGAAGTCGTGCCGGTGCTCGAAGCCCTCGATGGCCTTGCCGGCCGTAAAGAGCTGCTCGAGACGCTCGTCGCGGAACGTCCGCACGCCGGCCGTCCAGCGGGAGGAGAGGGAGTGGAAGGGCCGCTCCAGCTCGAAGCGCTGGCGCCCGCCGTCGCTGTTGTCGGCGTAGGAGGCGGTCAGCCGCACGCGGCTCCCCAGCAGGTTGGGATCGCGGTAGCGGACGAGGTTCGAGGTCCGGTCCACGGTGCCGATGCGCTGGATCGTGACTTCCTTGCCCGACCCCAGGAAGTTGGTGTCCTCCAACCAGACGCTGGTGTTGTTGGTGCCGCCGGAGCGGCTGAAGCTGGCGCCGCCTTCGAGCGTCCACACGTCGCGGGTCGTCACCTCCACGTCCACCTTGCCGTCTTCCCGCAGCACGGGTTGAATCTCCACGTCGTAGAGATAGTCGTTCTGGCGCAGCAGGCGCGCGGACTCGGCGATGAGCTCCGGCGAGAACACTTCGCCCGGCCGGAACAGGAGCTGCCGCTCGATCACCTCCGGGCGGGTGGAGCGGTGGACGCGGTTGGCGAGGCGGAAGAGCTTGCTGTCCTCCCCGGGCTTGTCGGGATCGAAGAGATCCTTGGCGACGACGCGGACTTCGCCGATGACGCTGCCGGGCGGGATCGCCGGCGCGCCGCTAACCTCCGGTCCGGTGGCCAGCACCGAGGTCCGCGATGCGCGCGCCCAGGGAACGAGGTGTGGGGACGGCTGCGCCGCCGCCGTCTCCGGTTGGCGGAGGAAGAGGATTACGAGAAGCGCCGCGGCCGCCGTCAGCCGGCGGGTGTGATCGAGGACTGGCGGGCGGCGGACGCCGCGGCTCGAATCCATGCTGGGGACTCCGTGAAGGACCGTCAGTGCTTGCGGATCATAACCCGAGGAGCGTCGCGACGGAAAGCCGCCTGCTCGACACGCCGAGGCTGAGGGAGGCCCATGTAGGGGCGGCCCTACGTGGCCGCCCGCCCTCCCAGGGCGCCCACACAGGGGCGCCCCTACAGGTCAGCGGGTATGGGGCCTTCCAGGCGAAACGACACCGAGTTGCCGCGGATAAGAAACCGGCGTAGGCTCCAAGTGACGATCATGCAGGCAGCCACAGCACACCATCGCGCATTCCCCCTACTGCTCACGGGCATTGTAGTCGGTGTGTATGCCACCGCGCTGGTCGTGGTCGGCCAGCTGTCCCACCTGGAGCGGGCGAGCGCCGTCGCGGTCGGGCTGACGATGGACATGGTCGTCGTCGTTCCGCTGGCGTTCTACCTCTTGGTCATACGCCGCCGGGGACTACCCCTCGTCACGCTGGCTCCGGTTTTCGTTCTCAGCGTGCTGGCCGCGTCGCGAGTTCTTCCCGCTGATCACCAGCAGCCACTGCGCGTCCTCGAAGCCCTGGCTGTCCCCATGGAACTGGGACTGGTCAGCTGGATCGCGTGGCGTGCCGTGAGGGCACTGCGCAGGGCGCGTCACGCTGCGGCACTGGACCCGCTCGAGCAACTCCGGCACGCGGCGTTCGAGCTGACGCGCAACGACCGCGCCGCGGCGGTGCTCGCCTTGGAGCTCGGTGTCCTCTACTACGCGTTCGGGTCGTGGCGGGCTCGGCCTCACGCGCCCGTGGGCTCGTCCGCCTTCACCCATCATCGCCGCAGCGGTCACGCCGGGATCGTCGTTGCCTTCGTGCTCGTCATGGTGGCCGAGGGGCTCGCCGTGCACTTCCTGCTTCTCCAGTGGAGCGCGCTCGTCGCCTGGCTCTTCACGATCGGCACTGCTTACGGCGCGCTGTGGCTGATCGCCGACTACCGCGCGACGGTGCTGCGCCCGATCCTCGTCAGCGATGACAGCATCTTGATCCGGGCCGGATTCCGGTGCATTCTGCGGGTGCCGCGCGCACGCATTGCCGAGGTCGGGAGCACGAAACCGGCGTTCGGGAAGGAGAGCCTCGATCTCACCTTCCTGGGCACACCCACGCGCTGGCTCACGCTTTCCGAACCGATGCTGGCGCTGGGTCCGTACGGCTTCCGCCGTCGCGTGCGCGCCCTAGGTATCCAGCCCGACGCAGCGGAGGCGTTCGACCGCATTCTTGATTCGCGGTCGGTGTCGCACAAGCTGACGTAGAGGTCAGGCGTCGCAAATGCCCACCTTCGTAGCCCTGCTGCGTGGCGTCAATGTCGGCAAAGCCAAGCGTGTTCCGATGGCCGAGCTGCGTGCCCTGCTCTCGGATCTGGGCTACACAAACGTGGTCACTCTGCTCAACAGCGGCAACGCAGTCTTCCACGCCACAAGGGGTACGCCGGCGGAGCACTCGGCCGCCATTGCCGCTGCGATCTCTGCTCGGCTCAAGGTCGAGGTGCCGGTCATCGTAAAGTCGGCCAACGAACTGGCAGCCATCATCTCCGAGTGTCCGATCAAGGCAGGAGCTGAAGAGCATTCGCGCTTCTTGGTCGCATTCGTCCAAGACGACAAGGCACTGTCGGGTCTCGCTTCCCTCGACGCGCTCGTAGTGCCTCCTGAGCAGTTTGCAGTGGGCAAGAATGCCGCGTACCTCTTCTGCGCCGTGGGCATACTGGAGAGCAAAGCCGGGGAAGCTCTCCTTGGCAAGGCAGGCAAGTCGGCCACCACGAGAAACTGGGCAACCGTCCTCAAGCTGCAGGCACTCGCAAACGGAGCCGACGCCTGACCCTTCCATCGAGCCCAGGTTCCTCTTCGATCCGCGTCCGTTGTCAACCGCGTGCGCATAAGCCTCCGGAGGCTCGGTTGCTTATACGGCTGATCCGGTCGCATAAGTACCCCTCGCCCGAGGGCGCCTTCCTGCGGCCTAAATCCTTGAGGATAAGGGGCAACCACGCCATCTCGGAATCCTCACCCTGGAGTCCATATGACGGTCGGATAACATTCCAGCCAGCGGACGGCTGACGCCGAGCGCTGAGCCGCCACAGCGTTAGGCGGTGGACACACATTAGGTTTCTTTCATTACCCTCGGTAAGGCGTGGTGGCACGTCGCCAGGAGGGGGAGATCGCCATGGAAACCAGGCTTGAGAAGGAAGTGCGCTTCCTGAAGATCTACGCTGCCGTGGCCACGCTTTTCTGCGCGACGTTTTTTGCACACGGCCGGAGTCATCCTGAGAATGGCCGCGGTCCTGTAAGCGCTGATTGGAATTGTCCTCTGCCAGTCCGCGGTCAAGCTCGCGAGGAGCAAAGTCAGCTTCGGGACGACCGGAGTCTTGCGCAGAAAAACCGCCGTCAGCGGGTCTTTACTCCCTGTCACGGACGCCCTGTTGCTCGCGAGACTTCTGCGGTATAATGGCAGGTGCGAAACCGATGAGGACTTCCGCGCAAAGCCCGCCATCCTATCAGGAGTAAGAAATGCCAGATATCCGCTATATCGATAAAGACTTTGTCCGTTTCAAGTTCTCCGGTTTTGGTGGCAATGAGGAGCACGCGATCCTCGCTTTTGGAGACAAGGTCGAGGTCTTGGAGGAGGGAGGAGGCGGCAGCCCCAGTCGCGTCCGGGCCTTGGAGCTTTTCGACGGGACCCTGGAAGGGACGGTCGTGGGGAAGCCGTTTCGTGGGCGCGACAAGGGAGTGCTGAAGTTCTCCATGGTCGACGTTCAGCAGGGCGATGGGATGGTTTTGGAGATGCCTCCTGACGAAAACGATGAGACCCGACTCGTCTTCATCGACGGCGGCGACAACAAGCTGTTCGCTCGCCACGTCGCGGCCCGGTATCTCCATCGGCAGAGCTCCGCAGCGAATCCTCTGGAAGTGGACCTGATCCTCATCACGCATGGGGACGCCGACCACTTCGAAGGGCTCATCGACATCAAGCGATCCGAGACCGAACGGGACATCTCAGCTCGGAAGCGGTTGTTCATCCATCCCCGGCGGGTTTACCACAATGGTCTTGTCAAGGGACCAGGGGCCGTCCCGGAGCTCCAACGCTTGGGCCGGACAGTCAATGACAACGGAACACCGATGATCGTCGACCTTCACGACGATCCCCGGGAAGCCCCGGGCGACATGCAGAACAGTCCCTTCAAGCGCTGGGGGAAGACGCTCTCGCAGTGGGAGGAGCGGGGAGCTATCACGTTCAAGCGGGTGGCCCACGGGATGGACGCTGACGAGCTGTTCGGCTTCCTCGGGCCTGCCGTCAAGGTGGAGATCCAGGGACCTTTCACATCCAAGGTGACTGAGAACGGCGAGAGCAAGGATGCCCTTCCATTCCTGCACAATCCTCCGAAATCCGCCCTCATCCACTTGGAGGAAGGGACCGACCCTTCGTCCGACGACTTCTCCGTCTCCCACACGATCAACGGCCACTCGATCGCCTTCCGTCTGACCTATGGCAACGTGCGCTTCAACTTAACCGGCGATCTCAATCAGGAGTCGATGGCCCTGTTACGCGAGAAGATCGATTTGGACAAGCTGGAGGCCGAGATCGTTAAAGCTCCTCACCATGGGTCCGCCGACTTCGACTTCAGAGCGCTGCAGGCCATGAGGCCCGTGGTCTCGCTGATCTCATCAGGCGATGAGAGCGCCGACAAGGAGCACATTCACCCTCGAGCAACCCTCGTGTCCGCTCTCGGAAAGGTCAGCCGCGGCGAGACAGGGATCGTCCTCTGCACCGAGTTGGCCGCCTTCTTCGCCAAGCGCGATCACTCCCACGAACGGCCGCTGATCGCCAAGTTTTACGAGGGTGACGAGGGCATCACGCGGGCCGACCTCCGCAACTTCTACAGCGCCTCTCCGCGCAGCAGAGAAGACGAGGCGGCCCTGCCGTCGTTCTTCGGCTTCGAGCGCACCAACTTCGGCATCATTCACATCCGGACCGATGGCGAGCGCGTCCTCGTCTTTACGCACAGCGGCAAGAAGGGCATGCGCGAGGCCTACCGCTTCACCGTCGATGCGAGCCGCACCATCCGTTTTGCCCGGGACGTCACGACGGGATAGGTAGGTTTCGTGTATTCCAGGCTGAAGCGTTGAGCCGCCGCCGGATTCGGGTGGCCGCGTAGGCAGGCCTGGCACGACGCTTGCGGTGTCCAAGGCAGCGGAGCAGCGCTGGGCTCCCCCCAGATTCATCGAACAAGCTCTCGGGACGTCTCCCTGCGGGAAGGAGGAGCGATGCACGTCCTCTTTGTGACGACGAGTTGTGACTTGCTGCCGCCCGATCATCCCACGGGAACGTGGCTCGAGGAGTTCGCCGTCCCCTACACGGCGCTCTCGGAAGCGGGCATCTCGATTCGCGTGGTTTCGCCCAAGGGCGGCGCAACTCCGATCGATCCGAGATCGGGCCCGACGGAGGAAGACCGGAAGAAGTGGCCGGCCGCGTTCCAGGCGCTGGCCTCCACCGGGCGGTTGGCCGAGGTGAGCGGGCCGCGGACGGAGGCGACGGCCGAGGGGTTCGACGCGATCTTCATCCCGGGTGGCCACGGTCCGCTCATTGACCTGACCCACGACGAGGACCTCCAGCACCTGATCGCGGCCTTCCACCGAGCCGGCAAGATCATCGCGGCCGTCTGCCACGGACCGACCGCCCTCCTGAACGTCCGTAACGCGTCGGGGGAGGCCCTGGTCAAAGGCCGGAAGGTAACCTCGTTCACCAATTTTGAGGAGCGGCTGGCCAGGCTTCACAACCGGGTGCCTTTCCTGCTCGAGGACGCCTTGAAGGAGCGCGGCGCGGACTTCGAGAGTGCGCTTCTGCCGATGACCTCTCACGTGGTGCGAGACGGCAACCTGATCACCGGCCAGAATCCGCCGTCGAGCTCCGGGATCACCGAAGAGCTGCTCGCGGCGCTGCGAGAAAACCAACAGTCGATAGGCCGGTCTCAGCCGGAATATTCGAGATCGACCTGAAGGCCGAAGTGATCGGACACGGTAACCCTCTCTCCACTCGCGGTGGCCACGCTCTCGTCCTGGAAGCAGATCGCACAGCTCACGGCCTCGACGCGGCCGCGTTCCAGGTCGCTCCTCCTGACGAACACGTGATCGATGCGTTGCGGTGGACAGGCGCGATGCGGTCCCTTGCGGTTCAGCCGGTTGGTCGGGTCCCAGGTGACGAGATGATCCTCGCCATGCAGCAAGTCGTACACGCTCTCGTAACCGCCCTCCGCAAGCTGGCGGAAGTTCTCATCGGACACGCCGGGACCCGCATTGAGGTCACCCGCGATCAGGGTGACGGCCGTCTCCGCTTCCGCCATCGCCAGAAGCTGCCTGATCTGCGCTGCCCGGATGCGGTTGGTCTTCGCAGCCTCAGGGTGCAGGAACAACGTTCCAGCCGTCGTGTGGACGTTGAGCAGGTTCAGGAGGCGGCCCTCGCCGAGCTCGATCCTGCATCGCAGCACCCCCTTGGTGTCCAGCAACATCTCGTCGATGGACCCGTCCCGAAACAGCTCCAACGAGCCCGTCGCCGGCAGCCTGGAAAGAGTCATGAGGCCGTTCTCGATCCCCAGGTTCCGCCGTTTCCGTTGGTAGACGCAGAACGGAAACGAGTCACGCAGCGCCGCGACGATGCGCTCCCGGTGGTCCTGCCTGTGGACCTCCTGGAGCGCCACGACGTCGGCATCGAGCGCTCGCAGCCGCGCCGGAAGCGCCGCCAGCCGCTCCTTCACGAACGGTGCGGTTTGCACCCGCCCGCCCAGGAGGCTCAGCAATCCCGCGTTCAGCGTGACGATGCGCAGCTTCACGCCGAGATCTCGCCGAGGCGCTCCACCACCCGGCTGACGATGATCTGCAAGCACGACGCGGAGGAGCCTTCGCTCGCGCCCTCGACGAAGGCTTCGAGCACCTCCCGGCCCATCTGCTCGTAATACTTCGTGAGCAAGCGAAACATGAGCTGCTCGAACGACCAGCTATAGAACGTCTCGAGACTGAAGTCGGCCGTCAACCGATTGGCGACCTCGGCATGCAGGTCGGTTGATTCCAGCTCGTCGAGGAGATACTTGTCGACTTCCTGCCGGTAGAGGACGCGGATGTTCGCGAGACTCCTGAGAACCCGATCGCGCGCCTGACTCACCTTCTCCGGCGAAAACGGCACGGCCTCCCGCGAAAGCCCTTCCCGCGAGATCGCTCCCACGTCGCTCAAGACCTGCGAGAACACCGCGAACACCTGGGCCGGCTCGATCAGGACGCCGAGCAAGCCGACGTTCTCGCAGACATACAAGTAATAGGCAAAGTCGTTCTCCTCCCTCGCCTGCTGGAGAGCGTCGATCGCGAATTGTAGCGCCCTTCTGTTGGTGCCGCGAGCCCCCTCGTCCAGCAGATGTCCGTTCTTGTACAGGGCGCGGCCAAAGGTCCCGATGATGTTGAAATTGTGCGTCTCGCCGCCGAGCGAGAGCTCTCCCTTCCTCTCACGCAGGATGGACCTGGCCATGCGCTCCATCAGCTCCATCGATTGCACGCTGGCGTGCTCGCCGAAATAGTTGATGTGATAAACCGCCAGCGACGCAGCGTACTGCGCGGTGGCGGTGGCGCCTTTTTCATCGAAGAGATCGGCCAGCAGCGACAAGCACTCGCCGCCCCCGCCGCCGGCCGCGGCTTGCCGCTCGTAGAACGCCGAGAGGGAGAGCGTCAGCATCTCCAGGACAAAACTGTTGTCGTTCCGCGCCAGCCGCCGCACCAGCGCCCGCAGCTCGCCGTTGCACTCCGCGAAGGAAAAGAGGCTCACGACTCCCTTGAGATCGGCGAGATTCTTCTCGTGATGGGCGAAGAACTGATCGATCATCGTCAGCTTGATCGGATTCCGCAGCCTTCCCAACGTGCTTCTCAGGTGCCGGCTCATGGTCAGGGTCAACGGCCGGAGCAGGCGCAACGCCGTCGACTTGTGAATGTCCAGCCGGAGCACGAGGTTCTTGGCCGCCACCAGCGCCGCCGTCGAGCGTTCTTCGCCTTCCGCCTCGCCGATGATCAGCACCATCAGGCCGCCGAGGTGCTGCAGCAACCTTCGCTTCTCGGTATAGAACACGTAGGCGGCGAGCGAGAGCGGGCTGACGAGCTCGATCAAGCCGCGAGTGATGGCCACCGCGTCCGGCAGGGAATGCCGGCCCCGCCACAGGAACGAGAGGTACTGGATGGCCGCCCGCGACACCGTGCCGTCGCGATGCCGGAACCCCCAGTGGAAGTAGCCGTTGAGCACCTTGAAGTGCCGCGACCGAGCTTCTTTAGGCTGCTCCGCCAGCCAGAGCCGATACTCCTCGTTGCACAGCACGCGGTACACGGCGTCGATGAGCGGAAACCTCGTCAGCCGCCGGCTCGGCCGCGCTTTCCCTTCGAGGTTCTTCAGGAGCTTCTCGAGCGCATCGATGCCGGCCGGCGACGTGCGCGCGGTGCGTGCCAGGACGGAGATCACGAGCGCCAGCCCGCGCGGGTCGATCTCCGCGCACCGCTGCAGGACGCGGACGTAGTCGCAGGGCTCTTTCTGGAGCTGGAGGAGCATCTGCTGCAAGGCGCCGAAGACGACGTTCATCCGCTGGGCGCCTTCGAGGTTGACGCCGATCAACTGGACGGCGGCGTCCTC
Source organism: Thermoanaerobaculaceae bacterium (assembly GCA_963778565.1). Classification (GTDB taxonomy): domain Bacteria; phylum Acidobacteriota; class Thermoanaerobaculia; order Multivoradales; family UBA5704; genus DATARR01. The sequence continues at coordinate 169,794 of CAVZUZ010000015.1, forward strand.
GGACGTTTCGTGCCGGGCTGCCTGGCGAAACCTCTCGAGGAGCCTGCTCGACAGCAGGAACTCCGCGAAGCGATCGTAGGTGAAGCGGATCTGGACGGTCTCTCCCGGTGCGGACCACTGGCGCAGCACGTTGCGGTCCTTCAAGAGCCAGCCGGGCGAGGCCTGATTCTCCATGTCCAGCGCCTCGTACAGCGCGCGCGAGCGCTCTGAGCGCTCTCTGAGATCAGAGTCGCGCGCGATCGAGGTCCTGCGCACCACGTCCGCGTTCCGGTCGCCCGGCTCGCCGCCGGCGAACATCTCCGCCAGGAGGTCGTCGATCAGTCCCTCCTGGCCGATCTTGGTCGCGTATCGCTGGAACACTTCGCCGGTATCCAATTCGCTCGGGATTTCCTTGCCGCGATATACCTCGGTGGCCAGCGAGAGAAGGAGGGGATCGCGCAGATGGTAGCGCGTGAGCGAAGAAAGCTCGGCGAACTCCGTTTCGATGTTGCCGGCTTTCCGGTACTTCTCGTACGCCGCTTCCAGCTCGGCTTCGGTGAACCGGGGCAGATCGTGAGCGAGGTCCTTGTCGCTCTGGTAATAGGCGTCCTGGCTCTCTGCAAAGCGGCTGTGCGCGGTCTCTCGCGCCTTCCGCCAGGTTTCCGGCCGGCAGGTGACGACGAATTTGATGCGCGGGTACGTTCGGAAGGCCTTCCAGATGATGCTGTCGAGCTTCTCGATGAAATCGACCGGCCGGGCCCCGCCGGCGTTTCTCTGGTTGTACTCGTTGACCGCGTCGACGAACACGATCAGGCACTTGGACCGCAACGCGCAGACTGTGCTGATCCGCGTCCAGAGCTCCTTCGGGCTGAGGTCCGGCTGCTCGAGCCTCGCCATCATGTACGTCTCCACTTCGGCAACCACCGAGGGGAGGCGCTCGCTTTCGAAAAGGAAACAGAGATTCCCGCCATCGTGGTACTTCGACAACAGGCGGGCGACCATGGTCGTCTTGCCCATTCCGGACTGTCCGACGATCACCATCGCCGAGCGGTCGCCGGCCACGAAGGAATCCACCTTCTCCTCGAAGTCGCGTTCCACGTAGTAGGTTGGCGATGCCCACTCATAGGTGCGGCGCATGGCCTCGACGTGGCGGCGGCAGGTTTCAGAAACCTGCTTCCAGAACTGTGTGGGGGGCAGCAGCTCGGTCCATGCGGGCGACTGGTCGTGATATCGTTTGTGGCGCTCCTCCAGCCCGGCGAATCCCTCAAAAGCCAACCGGATGGGCAGGATCCTCGCGCCTTCGGCGTTGGCGAGATTCAAGCTCTGGGCGACGACGCCGCAGACCTGGCCCGTCCGCAGGTTGAGGACCGGCGAGCCGCTGAAGCCTCCCACGACCCGGTCGCCCGGCGTCCTGACGTAGGCGACGCCTGCATTGTCGACCGTCTCGCGGCCATAGGAGAAGCTCGAGCACGTCGCCGTTGCGCTCGAAGCGGTTGGGCGGGTGCCCGTACGCCAGGAGGTGGTCGTCGAGGCAAGCCGCGTCTCCCAGCAGGGCACAGGGATGTTGGATGGGTGCGTTGCCGTTCCAGGTGACCTCCAGGAGCGCCAGATCCGGCCGCTCCGGCGCCGTGCCGGTGCGCAGGCAGCGCACCGCCGCCGTGCCGGCGTGCTCCTTCCAGACGACTTCAACCGTCTCCGGCGGGGGATTTCCGGCGAAGAGATGGGCGCACGTCAGCACGGAATCCGGCAACACGAAGAACCCGGTTCCGCGCGACGGGATGCGCACCACGCACTCGCGAAACAGGGCTTCGAGTGTGGCCGTGGCCGCTGCGCTCTCCGCCTCCACCTCAACTCCATTCGAGGGTGATCTTGAGATTGGCGCTGCCTGTCCCTTTGACCAACAATGCGGTCAGTTGACCCGCTTCAGCGCCGACCTCGATGCCGAATTCCACGGTGGCTTTCGTGGCCTTTGCCTGGCTCAGCTTGGCGGCGATGGTGCTCGCGAGCGCGGAAACGGTGGCCCAGACCGGCTCGAAGTCGGGGAGCCGTGGAATCGAGACGTCGGTGTCGGTCGCCGCGGGCAGCGCCGGGCCGAGCCGCGTGGCTTCGACGAAGACCTTGGTGCCGTCGTTCAGCAGAGCCGTGATCAGCTCGGTGTCCGCCATCTGAAATCCTCCTCGGGCCGGTGGAGAAGCCGCGGCCAACCGGACACGGACTGCTGGTCCGGCCGTTGGGCCGTGGGCATGGACGCGCGTTAGCGCCACAACTTTACTTCGGCCTGGCGGGCCAGTCTAATAGAGGTATGCGTATTTTCTCCAACACGCGAGGGGGATGATCTTCCAAACGGCAGCGCTGCACCGGAGACGAGGGTCACCTTCGCCGCGTCCTTTTTCAGGTCGGCGCGATGTGGGTCAGCCTGAATTCGCTTACATGGCGCCTAGTTTGCGCCATCCGGATTCTTCAGGATTGGCCGACCCGGTGCACCTTGAAGCTCTTGAAGTGCGGATCGGTGGTCAGCACGGCCAGCCCTCGCCGATGGGCCACGGTCGCAATGACCGCATCGCTCACGGGAACTGTGATGCCGCGACGCCGAAGCTCTTGGAGATCCTCACCAGCCTGTTGCCAGTCCGCCCGCACGGTCTCAATGAAGGGCAGGCTGGAGAACACGGCAGTCAGGTGCTGCCGCTCCTTGTCAGTCTTTATGCCTTGAAGGAGCTCCGTCAGCACAACCCCGGTCACCGTTGCCTGGTCTTTGATCACAAGCTCCGCGACGAGCTGGCTGACTTCATCATTGCCGTACCGAAAAAACCGGATCCAGGCGGAGGTGTCGATGACGACACTAGCCATCGAGTGACTCTTCTTCGAGCTCGCTCTCGCGAAGTTGGCGCCAGTTGTCGTTGATCTCTAGTCGGCCCCGTAGTGCGAGAAGCTCCTCCTTGCGGCGCAATCGGATGTACTCCTTGAGTGCGTCCCGTACGGCCTGAGTCTTGGTCGTCGCGTGGGTAAGCCGCATGAGGTCATCAAATAAGCCGTCTTCGATGTTCAGGGTTGTTCGCATACAGCAAATCGTCCTCCGTCTGCTACATGGTAGCATATAGGGCGCAGGACCCGTTCAGACGAGCGGATGGAACCCTAGTGAATCCCTATAGGGAGATCGCGCTTGTCGCCGAAGCGGCTGCATCGCATCCTGCGGCTGCAGTCGGTCCTCGATCTGGCCCGGGAGAAGCTCGCCGGGCTTGGCTGGATCTCCGGGATCGCCGGGCTTGCCTGGATCCTCGCGCGGCTGGTCGGCCATCTCGCTCGATGCCGGCTACTACGACCAGGCGCATTTCGTGAACGATTTCAGATCCTGGACCGGCCTGAGCCCGACCCGCTATTTCGCCGCTCCCTGAATTCGCTTCGGCCGCCACCGTGGTCCGCCATGGCCGGTTTTTCCAAGACGGGCCTCCGTTTTCTCGCTACAGTCGCTCCCCGGACAGGAAAAAGGAGGAAACAACGATGAAGAAGATCACCCCCATTCTGGTCGTCGACGAGATCGAGCCGAGCCTGAGTCTCTGGGTGGACCGTCTCGGAATGCAGAAAGTCGCGGAGGTGCCCGAGGGGGACCGGCTCGGGTTCGTCATCCTGGCCGGCGACGGCATCGAGCTGATGATCCAGACCCGCGAGAGCATCGAAAAGGAAGTGGAGCGGGACGGCCTCCCCGCGGCCATGAAACCCGCGCCGGGGCGCTCGACGCTCTACATCGACGTCCCCGATCTCGACGAGCTGCGCGAGAAGGTGGCGGGCTTCGAGGTCCTCGTGCCGGAGCGGCAGACGTCCTACGGCGCGCGGGAGCTGTGGCTCAGGGAGCCGGGAGGGAACCTGATCGGCTTCGCGATGTCGGAGCAGGGCTAATACCTGGATCAACCCCGGCCGCCCGGCCACGCCTGCTGCTGCGCGAGCGTCGCTTCCCAGTGCGCCTTCACCTCGGCCATCGAGTCGCCGCCGAGCTTCTCGAGCAGGGCGTCGGCGAGGACGAGGGCGACCATGGCTTCGGCGATGACGCCGGCGGCGGGCAGGGCGGTCACGTCGCTGCGCTCGTACTGCGAGGCGTGGGGCTCCAGGGTGTCGAGATCGACGCTGGGCAACCCCTTGCGCAGGGTGGAGATGGGCTTCTTGTAGGCGGTGACGACGAGGTCCTCGCCGTTGGTGACGCCGCCTTCGAGGCCGCCGGCGCGGTTGGTGGGCCGGCTCCAGCGGCCGTCGGCGGTGCGCTCGATGGCGTCGTGGGCGGCGCTGCCGAAGCCGCGGCAGGCTTCGAGGGCGGCGCCGATCTCCACCGCCTTGACCGCCGGCACGGAGAGGATGGCCTGGGCGAGCCGGCCGTCCAGCTTCTCGTTCCACTGCACGTGCGAGCCGAGCCCCGCGGGCACGTTGTGGGCGATGACCGTCACGGCGCCACCCAGCGTGTCGCCTTCTTCCTTGGCTTTCTCGACGAGGCGGACCATCTCGGGCTCCAGGGACCGGTCGATGGCGCGTAGGGGCGAGGTCTCGTCAACCTGGAGAAGATCTTCCCAGGTGGGAGCGGGCCGGTCGGCGCCGACGGGTCCCAGGAACCGGACGCCGCTGCGGATCTCGACGCCGAATTCGGCGAGGAGCATGCGGGCGAAGGCGCCGGCGGCGACGCGGGCGGTCGTCTCGCGGGCGGAGGCGCGCTCGAGGACGTCGCGCAGGTCCTGCCGCTGATACTTGAGGCCTCCCGCGAGATCGGCGTGGCCCGGCCGCGGCGCCTTGAGCCGGCGGATCTCGGCGAGGTGAGGATCGACCTCCTCCGGCCCCATCACCTTCTCCCAGTTGGCGTAGTCGCGGTTGGCGATCCACAACACCAGGGGAGAGCCGAGGGTTTCGCCGCCGCGTACGCCGCCGCGGATCTCGGCGGTGTCCTTTTCGATCTGCATCCGCCGTCCCCGCCCGAAGCCATGCTGGCGGCGTGCGAGGTCATGGGCGAGGAGATCGAGGTCCACGCGCAGCCCGGCGGGCATGCCCGCGAGGATCGCGGTGAGCCCGGGGCCGTGGCTCTCGCCGCCGGTGGTCAGTTGGAGCCGGCGCATGGTGAGGGGAGGATATCAAGAGCGGGCCGCTGAGCGAGGGCCAAAGAAAAGCCCTGCGGGCCGTGACCGCTGATCGTAGGGACACTTGACTCGGAGAGGCGGAATAAGCGACGATCGTTTCCATGTCCAGTGCGGCGCAACGGCTGATTGATGAGTTCGATTCTCTTTCGGAGTCGGATCAGAAAGCCGTGACTGCCGAGATCCTGCGGCGAGCTGTCGGATCGGGCAGCCCTGCCTCTGTAGACACCGAGGTGGAGGAGGGCACCTTGGACGATCTGACGGATGAGCAGCGCGAGGTGATCGATCGCCGCTTGGCCGAACATGCTCGGAATCCTGATTCGGCCATCCCCTGGGAAGAGGGCCGGACGCGACTCTACCGCCGGTTCGCGTGACACGTCGAACCACCTTTCGCCCTCAGTTCGAAGTCGAAGTCGCCGAAGCCGCTTCCTGGTACGAGGGCCAGAGGCGAGGTTTGGGCCCGGACTTCCTCCGCAGCGTTGACCAGTGCGTCTCCGCGATCGCGGAAAATCCATTTCGGTTCCGCAAGGTTCATGGAGAGACCCGCCGGGCACCTGTCGGCCGGTTTTCCTACGGTCTCATCTACAAGGTGGCGGATGATGAGGTTGTGTTGTTGGCCTGCATGCACTCGCGGCGGCACCCGCGACGATGGCAGGGCCGGCGATAGGTAGCCCCTTCACTCCATTTTGATCACAAGCTCCTTAGGAAGCGTCGAACTAACCCGTTTTCTGGACGAGCTTCTCGAAGATTTCGAGACGAGAGGTATCTTGAAGAGCTTCTGAAAACTGGTGCATCAAATCCCGCACTCTTTTTAGATTGATCTCACTCCTGTAGAGCGCAAGCAATGCCTTCGCGTCTTCGATATCTTGAGGGCGCGCTGCGACCAGCTTGTAGATCACCAGATCCTCTGGACGCGGGACTCGGATTTCGACTCCCGCGTAATCCCTGATTTGACTGGCTTGGATCGCCTCCTCCTCGAAGGGAAGCCAACCTAGAGTCGCGTCAATGGAGATCCCGGACGGCTCGTGCAGCGCGAGGACAACGTGTCTGGAACGGGCGAACTCCAAGGCACTCTCAATGCGAGGGCCAATACCATGACGGGCAAAGACACCGAGAATCTGTTCAGGGAGACTGGTTCGCCCCAGGATTGTTGCGTCTACGTCCGCGGTGTATCGGGGAACCCCGAGGGCGATAACGGCAACGCCGCCGATGATCATCGCTGGCGAGCCGAGCTCATCGAGTGCCAGTTGGAGAGCTTTTACAGCCGCTAAGAACTCCGGTTCGGAGCGCGTCGTCACGAGAGGAGACGATCCCTGAGCCGTGCCCAGATTTCGCGCACCGCCTCATCCGACGCTGCCCGGTTCGAGTCGTGTAGGGGTGCTCCGGAAGCCCGCGCGGCCTCGATCATGCTGAGGGCCACCGAAATGGACCATTCAGGCCGAGGCCCCATCTCGCGCAGGCGTTCGAGATCCAGGCGCTCGATCTCCTCGAATCCTTGGATCCAGGCACGAACTTGCTCAGCGGTCATAGAGGACATAATCGTATGGCACAGGACATCGGCACCGATCTCTCAGCGCGCCACGGCCTCGAGACCAAGGAACAGCTCGAGGCCTTGATCGACAGCCGCGAGCTCGCCTTTCGTCACGCGGCCGAACATGCGATGGATCCGCCGCTTGTCGATGGACCGCAGGTGGTCGATGAGCGCGTATGACGTCTTCATGAGTCCGCTCGTGCCCGGCGAAAGCTCGGGGTACAGCGCGCCCTCGCCCGGCGTTCCTGTGACGGGCACTACGGCGATGAGAGGGAACCGTTGGTCGGCGTTCACCGCGGGGTCGCTTACCGCGATGCATGGGCGAACGCCACTCTGCTCGTGCCCCACGGTGGGGTCCAACTCGACGAGAACGACGGTACCTCGATCGACCTTCAAATCGGCTCCTCCACCCAGCCCTGACCTTCGAGCCAGCGCACGGGCTTGCCGGCGTTCACGTCGACCAGCCCCTCGTCATCCGGCGGAAGGCTCGCCCCCCAGTCGGCCAAGCCCGTCTCGGCCAGCTCGGCGGCCTCTGGATGCGGATTTTTGAGAGAGCGCAGCAGCCCCTCCCGGCGACGGCGGCTGAGCTCGTGCTCCACTGCCTCTGCGATGAAGCGGCTGCGGTTGCGCTCGTAACGGTCGATGCTCTCGACCAGCTCGACGGGCAGGGTCACGGTCACGCGTTCGGTCGTCGCCATGGAGCCTCCGGTATGATCTACAGTATGATCATACTATCACGCCAGCCTCTCCCTGACAGGCAAGGGAGCCGGACTGGGCTCCGGGGGCCGTGGCTCTCAACGCCGATGATGTCTGCCGCTCTGGTTCTCGCCGCCCACCAAGCGTGATCTCACACTCAGCCGCCCCTTAGAGTGTCTATCAAACCTCTGTGAGGTATAACCAGAAGTTGTGTTTGAGATCGAGAGAAGGCGGCGTACCCTGGGTGTGCTTGAAGCACCCAATCCGCCCCGAGGGGCAAGGAGGTACGCCACCATGGAAGAGCGTAGCGGAAAGCTACGCTGAGGCGGCGTTCCACCTGTTCGTCGAGACCTTCCGCGCGAAGTACGCCGCCGCGGTTTCGTGCCTCGAGGACGATCGCGTGGAGCTGCTTGCCTTCTATGACTTCCCGGCCGAGGAATCGTAGGGTCCGGCTCCGGCTCGACAGCATACCGGAAGGTGCAGAATTAGTCGTCTCTTCCATGGATGGGACGTTCCGGTCATACGCGCTTCCAGAATCGGATGACGATGGCTTGTTCGAAGCCGATCTCCCTGATTTCGCGAGCGTGCTCTCCGTCCAGGTAGGAGGTCAGCGGAGCAAGCTCTATCCTCTAAAGCAGGGACAGGGCAGTACCTCCGTTTTCAAGGTGGATATCGACTCCAAATTCTTGGCTGGGTTCTTCCGTGCCTTGGGGGCCCATGTGGATCCCTATTCGATGGAGGTCGAGGCGGCCTCTCCTTAACGGACGGCGGCGAAGTCGATGAAACCGCGCTCGACGTTGGTGCCGATCAGCCGCACCCGCAGCCGATCGCCGACGTCCAGTCCCTGGAAACCCCGTTCCAGCCGGCCCTCGACCACCGGATGGCGGCAGGTGCGCACCCAGGTGCCCTTTTCGGAGGCGCCGGTGACCACGGCCTCGAAGATCTGGCCGATGCGGTTCTCCAGCAGCAGGGCGGCCGCCGACTTGCGCACCTGGCGCTCCACCTTTTCGGCGGCGTCCTCCTGGACGGTGCAGTGCCGGGCGAGGTCTTCCAGCTCGTCCATGGAGTAGGGCGCCGGCCGGCTCTGGAAGGCGGCTTTGAGCAGGCGATGGGTGATCAGGTCGGGATAGCGGCGATTCGGGGCCGTGGCGTGGGCGTAGTCCCGCACCGCCAGGCCGAAGTGCCCGGGCGCGTCGCCGCCGGGAGGATCGACCGCGTACTCGCCGGACCCCAACAGCTTGACCACCGAGAGCGACAGCTCGGGGAAGTCCTCGGGGTCCGCCCGCCGGCGCCGCTCCAGGAACTCGCTCAGGGCGCGGGCGTCCGGCTCGGCGGGGAGATGATCGCCGGTCGACCTGGCGAGCTCGGCGATGCGGGACCAGCGCTTGGGGGTGCGAACGACGCGGCGCAGCGAGGGCAGGCCACATGAGTCGAGGAACCGGGCCGTGACGCCGTTGGCGGTGACCATGAAGTCTTCGATCAGCTCGCGGGCGCGGTTCTTCCGCACCTCGCGCAGATCGGTCACCATGCCGTCCACCACGACCGGTTTCATCTCCCGGGTCTCGAATTCCAAGGCACCCTCCTCGCGCCTCCGGCGGCGCAGGCGGGAGGCGGCCTCGTCCTGCAGCCGGACCTGCTCGTCGGTACCCGGCACCTCGGCCATGCGGGGCGGCATCGGGCCGTCGCCGTCGAGCCACGCGGCCACCGGCTCGTAGGCGAGCTTGGCGCGGTTGTGGACGCGGGCGCGGTAGAGGTCCGAAGCGGCGATGGCGCCATCGGCAGCCACCGTCATCTCGACGACGACGGCCAGCCGGTCCTCGCCGTCGTTGAGCGAGGTCAGGCCGGTGGACAGCCGCTCGGGGAGCATGGGGAAGGTGCGGGCGGCGGTGTAGACGGAAGTGGTGTTGGTCTGCGCGTGGCCGTCGATGGCGGAGCCGGACCGCACCAGGGCGTCCACGTCGGCGATGGCGATGCGGACGCGGACGGCGTCCGCCGCCAGCGGCTCCGCCACCTCGAGCTGATCGAGGTCGCGGGTGTCGTCGTTGTCGATGGAGGACCAGAGCAGGTGGCGCAGGTCGCGGACGGAGGCGTCGCCGTCGTGCGCCTCGGGGCCCAGCCGCTCCGCCTCGGCCAATGCCGCCGGCGGGAAGTCGGGTTCCAGGCCCCGCTCCGTCATGGCGCGGCGGGCGATGGCTTCGAGATCGTGGCGGTGGCGGCCGGAGCGCATGCGCGGGAGGATATCAGGGGAAACCCTCACCCCTGACCCCTCTCCCGCCCCCTCCCTTCCCCACCTCACCGGGAGAGGGGAAAAGGCCAATTGAAAACAGGTTTTCTTGCTGTTCTCCCTCCTCTCCCGGTGAGGTGGGGAAGGGAGGGGGCGGGAGAGGAGGGCCGGGGAGGTGAGGGCTCACCCCGCGTACTTGGGTAGCGAACCGGCGCCCTTGGCGGCGTAGGAGAAGAGGAAGCTCCCGCCCTTGATGGTGTCGATCACCACGGGCGCGACCCCTTCAGAGAGCGCCGGGCAGCCCCAGCTCCTGCCGAGCCGTCCCTGGTTGCGGGCGTGCTGCGGGCTGACGTACCAGGCGCCGTGCATCACGATGTGGCGTTCCTCGGCGCGGTCGTTGACGCCGCGGTCGAGCCCCCGCAGCTTGAGGGAATAGCCGTTGCCGCCCTGATAGGTGCCGCCGGTCAGGAACAGGCCGAGGCTCGTCTGGTGGCTGTTCATCTCGTTCGAGAACCGGGTCGCGTAGTTGTTGCCGCTGCCGGAGCCGTGGGCCACCAGCTCGTGGTAGAGCACCTTGCCCCGCGCGAGGTCGAGCACCCAGAGCCGCCGTTCGGTCGAAGGCAGGGAATAATCGATGAGGGTGAGCAGGTCGTCCCGCCCGGAGATGCCGCGGGCGCGGGCGCTGGAGACCGCGTCGAGCGCCATCGCGAGGACCTGCGGCGATAATCCCGGAATGCCCGGCACGCCGTGTGCAAAGGTGGTTCTCGTCGAGGCAGGCCGGACGGCGGGCGCTTCAGGCTGCGGCGCCGGAAGGGCCGTCTTGATCGGCGCCGCGGTGGCGGCCGAGGATTCCGCGGAAAGGTCGATGAGGGGGCTGACGAGGGCCAGGACCAGCAGAAGGGCAGGCAGACAGAGCTTCTTTGGCGTCATGCGAAATAAATCTCCCAGGTGTCGTACGTGCCTTCGCAGGGCGCGTCGGATTTAACCCGATCCGTTTGTTCCATTCCTAGAACCTTCGCCCCGACGGCCAAAATTCCGAGAAAGTGCCGCCTAGTGTAGGGCGTGCCGGCGGGACTGGCAAGCCCCTTATTCTGGATCAATTATTCCCGAATCCGGCCGGCGAGCCGCTCGAAAGACTCGCGGAGCACCTCGGGAGTCCTGCAGGGGCGGCCGGTGGCGCGCTCGATCCACACGTGCTCGGTGGCGCCGGTCACCAGCTTCGCTTCGCCGTTGCGCACCTCGTAGGCGAAGCGCAGGCCGCGGCTCGCCAGCCGCTCGCACCAGCAGGCGATGCGCACCACGTCGCCATAGCGGGCGGGGCGGTGATAGCGCACCTCGACGCCGGTGACCATCAGGAGGTAGCCCAGGCGCTCGATGTCGGCGTAGTGGAAGCCGGAGAGCGAGCACAGCCGCGTGCGGGCGAGCTCGAACCAGACGATGTAATTGGCGTGGTGGACGACGCCCATCTGATCCGTCTCCGCGTAGCGGACCTCGACGTCCATCTCGGTGCGCGGGGGCGGCAGGGGATCTCCGGTCACAAGGGTCTCTTGCTGCGGGCGTGTCGCGCCACGGTCCAGAGGATCTTATAGCCCGCGCGGACCGTGCCGGAAAGGGTGCCGGTGATCTTCGAGACGCCCACGCGGTGGCGGTAGGAGACGGGCACCTCGGCGCACCGCAGCCCCTCGCGCAGGGCCTTGACCTGCATCTCGGCCGTCCAGCCGAAGTCGGGGTCCGACATCCCCAGGCGCTCCAGGGCCTGCCAGCGGACGGCGCGGAACGGTCCGAGGTCGGTGAAGCGGTGGCCGTAGAGGAGGCGGATCAGCAGGCAGGCGACGAGATTGCCGGCCCGCGCCTGCGGCAGGAGGGCGCCCCGCTCGCGCCGCCCCAGGACGCGCGAGCCGATCGCGAGGTCGGCCTCGTCGGCGAGGATGGGGGCGACGAGCGCGGGGCAGCTCGTCCGGGTGGTCCGAGTAGTCGGCGTCCACGAACACCACCACCTCCGGCGGGCCCGTCCGCCGCAGGTGGTCGAGGCCGGCGAGGCAGGCGCTGCCATAGCCGCGGCGGCCGGCGGTCACCACCTCCGCGCCGCCTTCGCGGGCCACCCGGGCCGTGCCGTCGGTGGAGCCGTTGTCGGCGACGACGATCCGCCGCACCGGCGGTCGCGGCAGCTCCGCCAGCACGAGCGGCAGCGAGGGCTCCTCATTGAAGGCCGGGATGACCACGTCGACGGCGGGCGCGCCCCCACCCCCCTCACCTCCCCGGCCCTCCTCTCCCGCCCCCTCCCTTCCCACCTCACCGGGAGAGGAGGGAGAAAAGCGGAGAGAACCTCTTTCCAAAGCCCCCTCTCTCCCGGTGAGGTGGGAAGGGAGGGGGCGGGAGAGAGGGGGTTGGGGGAGTGAGGGCCCTTTGGACACCGGCGGATTCTATGCCATGCTCTTGCGCCCGGCCGGCGGGGGCCGGCGCTCCGTGTCGCGAGGATTCGAGCCATGCCGCTTCACTCCTACCAGGGACGGTGGCCATCCCTGGGTGCCCGCGTATTCCTGGCGCCCGGCGCGCACGTCGCGGGCGACGTTACGCTCGGGGACGACGTCTCCTTCTGGTTCCACACCGTGGCCCGCGGAGACGTCAACTTCATCCGTATCGGCGCCCGGACGAACGTGCAGGACGGTACGGTGCTGCACGTCAGCCACGTCCGGCATCCGCTGGTGATCGGGGAGGGCGTGGTGATCGGCCATCAGGCGGTGGTCCACGGCTGCACGATCGAGGACGGTGCCCTGATCGGCATCGGCGCCCGCGTGCTGGACGGGGCGGTGGTGGAGCGCGGCGCGCAGATCGGCGCCGGAGCCGTGGTGACGCCGGGGCACCGGATTCCGGCCGGACACCTCGCGCTCGGCATTCCGGCGCGGGTGGCGCGCCCCCTGACGGCGGAAGAAGCGCTGCGCATTGCGGAGACCGCCGAGCGCTACGCGGCGCTGAAGGAGCACTATCGAGAGAGCCTGGGCTCGGGAACCGGGCGGGCCGGCGGGACGGAAAAGGAGACGGTATGAAGCGTCGGGGAGCGGGATCGATAACAGCCGAGGACGTGGGGAGCCGGGTGAAGCTCCAGGCCTGGGTGCAGCGCCGCCGCGACCACGGCGGGCTGGTGTTCCTCGACCTGCGGGACCGTAGCGGCATCGTCCAGGTGGTCCTGAGCCCCGAGGATCGCCCCGAGCCGGCCCAGGCGCTCGCGCCGGTCCGCGGCGAGTGGGTCGTCGAGGTGGAGGGCGAGGTGGTGCGGCGCGGGCCCGAGCACGTCAACCGCGACCTGCCCACGGGTGAGATCGAGGTGGTGGCGGACCGGGCCGCCGTGCTCTCGCGCTCCGAGCCGCCGCCGTTCGCGCTCGACGGCAAGACCGACGTCGGCCGAGGAGACGCGGCTGCGCTACCGCTTCCTCGACCTGCGCCGGCCCGAGCTGCAGAAGAACCTCCTGCTGCGCGACCGGGTGGCCCACGAGGTCCGCAATTATTTCCACGAGCACGGCTTCGTGGACGTCGAGACGCCGATCCTCACCAAGTCGACGCCCGAGGGGGCGCGCGACTATCTGGTGCCTTCGCGCGTTCATCCCGGGAGCTTCTACGCCCTGCCGCAGTCGCCGCAGCTCTTCAAGCAGCTCCTCATGGTGGCCGGTTTCGAGCGCTACATCCAGATCGCCCGCTGTTTCCGTGACGAAGACCTGCGAGCCGACCGCCAGCCGGAGTTCACGCAGATCGACGTCGAAATGTCGTTTCCCACGGAGGAGGACGTCTTCGAGCTGGTCGAGGGCCTCTTCGCCCGCGTTTTTCCCCTCGCCGGCATCCAGCCGCCGGCCGTCTTTCCGCGCATCACCTACGCCGAGGCCATGGCGCGATACGGCAGCGACAAGCCCGACCTGCGCTTCGGCCTGCCGATCGTCGACCTCACGGATCGCCTCGGCGACAGCGGCTTCCGTGGCTTCCAGGTGACGGTGGCCGCGGGCGGGGTGGTGCGCGGCTTCGCCGTTCCCGGCGCCGCCGCGGCCAGCCGCAAGCAGGTGGACGGCTGGACCGAGATCGCCCGGCGTTACGGCGCGGCCGGCGTGCTGACGCTGCGCCGCAGGGACGGCGAGATCGTCTTTCAGATCAACGCTCTGACCGAGGCCGAGCTCCAGGGCGCCGCCGAGGCGCTGGCGCTGCAGGAAGGGGATCTCGCTTTGATCGTAGCCGCTCCGGCCGGGACCGCCACCGCCGCCTTGGGCGCTCTCCGTCTCGAGCTGGCCAGGACCTACAAGCTGATCCCCGAAGGCAAACACGCTTTCCTCTGGGTGACGGAGTTTCCTCTCCTCGAGTGGGACCATGAAGAGGGCCGCTGGTTCGCCATGCACCACCCGTTCACCAGCCCCGATCCGCGCGATCTCGACAGGTTGGAGAGCGATCCCGGTGCCGTCCGCGCCCGCGCCTACGACGTGGTGCTGGACGGGCTCGAGCTCGGCGGCGGCTCCATCCGCATCCATGATCCGGCGCTCCAGGGCCGGATGTTCAACCTGCTCGGCATCGGCCCGCAGGAGGCGGAGGCCCGCTTCGGCTTCTTTCTCGAAGCGCTGCGCTACGGCGCGCCGCCCCACGGCGGCATCGCCCTGGGGCTCGACCGAATGGTGATGCTCCTGGCGCGGGGCGGCTCCCTGCGCGACGTGATCGCCTTCCCCAAGACCGCCTCGGGGACCGACCTGATGACGGCGGCGCCGTCCGGAGTGGACGAGAAGCAGTTGCGGGAGCTGGGGATCGCGGTGGTGGGAGGAGAAGGGAAAGCCTCGTAGCAAGTGGTATCATCGCCCCATGAAGGCCGGTGCCGCACGCAGGGCCGACGCGCAGAAGCCGACTCCCGAGACGTTCATCGAGGAGATCCGGAGGATCATCGACTCGGGAACCCTGCGGGGAGCCCGCGAGGTCGCGGAGCAGGGGCTCGCGCTGTTTCCTGATCATCCCGAGCTTCAACGCCTCCACTATGTGCTGAGGCCGTTCGAGGTGCGATCTGTGCCGGGTCCCAACTCTTTCGATCCCACTCCCAATTACGAATGGCTCAAGAAGAACGTGCATGCCTACCGCGGTAAGTGGGTCGGCCTTGATCTAGGCGAGCTCGTTGCAGCCGCTGATACCTTCGAAGAGGTCCTCCAAGCCCTGGAGGACAGAGACCACAGAGGCACTCTCGTTCACCATATCCTTTGATCAGCGACCGACTCCTCTTCAGGAGTGACCAGTCCCCATTCGCCAATGGGAGTGCTCGCTACGTCGACGCTGATCCGGAATATCCTAGTACGGATGCGCGGATTGTAATCCGTGTAAGGATTCATCGAACTCACGATCCTGTTCTTGCAATCGTCGACACGGCGGCACCCTGGTGTATTTTCGAGCCTGGAGTGGCGGTCGTCCTCCGGCGAACTTTCTTCCCCTTGCATGACGTCGTACTCAGCACTCGTCTTGGCAGATTTGGCGGAACGCTCTATCGCGGGTCTATTACGTTGAGTGCTGAGCAAGGAGAGAACCTCGACGTAGACGCTACGGTCTTTGTCAGTCCAGACTGGCGAGGACCGAACTTTCTGGGTTACGAAGGCCTGCTGCAGCGCATCCGCTTCGCCGTCGATCCCGAGAACAACCTGTTCTACTTCGGGCGGATCTGAGCGCCTTGCCCTCCGAGATCACTCCACTCCGCCTACATCACCCCGACGGCATGACTCCCGTCCTCGTCGGGGAGGGGGCCCTGTCGTCCGCCATATCCGAGCTGGAGGACTGGCTCGCCGGGCGCACCGCGTTCGTCGTCACCACTCCTCGCGTGCTGGCGCTTCACGGCGAGCGGCTCGATGTCCTCTGCAAAGCCGCGTCGCGAAGGGTCATTCTCGAGGTGGAGGAGGGGGAGTCGGCGAAGACGGTCGCCGCGGCCGAGCGGCTGTGGAACGAGATGCTCACCGCCGGCGGCAAGCGCGACAGCCGGCTGATCGCCTTCGGCGGCGGCAGCGTGGGCGACCTCGCGGGCTTCGCGGCCGGGTGCTTCCTCCGCGGTATCGATTTCATCCAGATCCCGACCACCCTGCTCGCCCAGGTGGACGCCGCCATCGGCGGCAAGACCGGGGTGGACCTGCCCGGCGGCAAGAACACGGTCGGCTTGTTCCATCATCCTCGGATGGTCGTCTGCGACACCTCGATCCTGCCGACCTTGCCGCGGGAGGAGCTGCGCTCGGGGATGGTGGAGGTGATCAAGATGGCGGCGCTGCTCGATCCGGACCTCTTCGTCCTCCTCGAGCAGCGGCTCGAGACCCTGCTGGAGGGAGATCCGGCTGCGCTCGGGCCGGTCGTCGCCGCGGCGGCCGCCGCCAAGATCGCGGTCGTGGAGCGGGACCCCACCGAGCAGGGGGAGCGGCGCCTGCTCAACTTCGGCCACACGCTGGGGCATGCCATCGAGGCATCGTGCGACTTTGCGGGGTTGCGGCATGGCGAAGCGGTGGGGTACGGCATCCTCTTCGCCTTGCGGCTGGCGCGGCGGCGGGGCCTCGCCGCCGCGGACGCGGGCCGCATCCACGCCTTGATCCGGCGGCTGGCCCTGCCGCCGCTGCCGGCGCTCGACTCCGGGGAGCTGATGGCCGCCATGGCTCGGGACAAGAAGGCCCGGGAGTCTGGTCTCGTCTGGGTCCTCCCGCGCTCGTTGGGAGAGGGATGGATGGCCGGCGGGATTCCCGACGACGAGGTCGTGAGGGAGCTGCGGGACTTTCTGGGCGGACCCCGCGAGCTGCCGGCATGAAGCCCGCGGGGATTTCCACCGTCTCCTCAGGCGACCTGATCGGGCTATAATCGTGTTTTGAATCTCGTTCCGCGATCGACATGCAAACCAGCCGAAACCTGCTGCGCAGCCTGAAGCTGCGGACCATCCTGGTCGTAGCGCTCCTGCTGTCGGGCATCATCCCGCTGGGGATCAGCAGCATGCGGCTCATCCTCCAGAGCCACAAGGTATTGCGGAACACCGAGCGCGACAATCTGACGAGTGAGGCCGGATCGCTCTCGCAGGAGATCAATTCCCACCTCATCGCGATCCGCCGCCAGCTCACGCAGCTCGGCGACGCCATCCTGCTGGCTCCCGGACCGCAGGAGCCGGAGGCGCGGCTGCTCGAGCCCTGGGTGGGCAAGCAGCTCGAGGGCTTCCGGCGCGACAATCCCGACGTGCTGGCACTGCGGGTGCTCGCTCCGGACGGCGCCGGACTGGCGCCGGAGAACCTGAGCTCCGAGGTGGAGGCCGCCATGGATGCGGCCTTCGCGCAGGCGCGGAGCGGCAAGGCTGCCCACTACCGTCTCGTCGCGTTGGGAGCGGGCCGCCAGCCCCAGGCCGTCCTGGCGGTGCCGGTTCTCGCGGGCGCGCCAGGGCCCGGCCTGGTGGTCGAGGCGCAAGTCCAGCTCCCGCCCTTCGGCAAGGTGGCGCGGAAAGGTCAGGGCGTAGGCGTCTTCCTGATCGACCGTCAGGGAAAGATCCTGTGGTCGGATGGCGGCGGGCCAGGGAAGAAGGCGGCGGCGCTCGATCCGGAGATGATCAAGTCGTTCGTCGAGCGGCCGGTGACCCTGACCTCCGAGTACAAGGTGCCGACGGCCGACGGTCACCGCAAGGTCTTCGCGCAGGTGAGCGCCATCCCGGAAAGCGGCTGGGGTCTGGTGGTGCAGAAGCCGCTCTCGGAGGCCTTCGCCGACGTCAACCGCATGATCTTCAACGCCGCCCTCTCGACCCTCCTGCTGGTCGCCTTGTCGCTCTTCTTTTCCTACCTGGCGGCGCGGTGGGTGAGCCGGCCTATCCAGCGCCTGGCCGAGACGACCCACGAGATCGCCGCCGGCAACTTCGGCGGCCGGGTGGAGATGAAGGGCCTGACTTTCGAGCTGGCGGACCTGGCGGACGACTTCAACCGCATGAGCGGCCACGTCGCCGGCTACGTGCAGCAACTCCGGCAGGCGGCATCGGCCAATCGCGACCTGTTCATCGGCTCGTTGCGCGCCTTCGTGGCGGCCGTCGACGCCAAGGATCCATACACCCGCGGTCACTCGGAGCGGGTGGCGGCCTACAGCCGTACGATCGCCCGCTATCTGCAGCTCCCGGAAGAGGTGCAGCACAAGATCTGGATCGGCGCGCTGCTGCACGACGTCGGCAAGATCGGCGTCGAGGACCGCATCCTGCGCAAGGACGGCGTGCTCGCCCCCGACGAGTACGAACAGATGAAGATGCACACCGTGATCGGCGCCGAGATCATGTCGCCGATCGAGCAGTTGAAGGAGATGATCCCAGCCATCCGCTGGCATCACGAGGCCTGGAACGGCCGCGGCTACCCGGACGGGCTCAAGGGAGAGCAGATCCCGCTCTTCGCGCGCATCGTGGCGGTGGCCGACACCTTCGACGCCATCACCACCAACCGGCCCTACCAGCAGGCCTACAGCCTGAAGTTCGCGGTGGAGACGATCACCCGTCTGACCGGCAGCCGCTTCGACGCCAAGATCGTGACCGCCTTCCTCCGCGCCTTCGAGGCGGGCGAG
The DNA here is from genome assembly GCA_963778565.1 of Thermoanaerobaculaceae bacterium. Classification (GTDB taxonomy): domain Bacteria; phylum Acidobacteriota; class Thermoanaerobaculia; order Multivoradales; family UBA5704; genus DATARR01. Next base: position 187,885 of record CAVZUZ010000015.1, read on the forward strand.
ATCCGCGCCGGCGCTGCGCGGCCTTCCCGTATCGAGAGCACTCTGGTGGAGGCGAAGGCCGCCGCGGGCGGCCAGCGCTGAGGAGCCGCGGTTCCGCATGGTGTACCAGTACGTCCTCGCCAACCTGCTGGCCAACAACGATCACGCCCTGGGCGCCCTCTTCCTGGACGGCACCGGCGAGACGGTGGACCTCGCCTGCGGCTCTGACTTGAGCCCGTACGAGATGCGCATCATCGGCGCCTACCTGGGGATCTATCTGCGGCAGCTCGAGAAGGTCCTCGCCAACAACGACCTGGGCGAGCCGCGCATGGTCCACATCGAGAAGAAGACCCTCCACATCTACGTCGTGCCTCTGCTCGACGGCTACCATCTCGCCCTCGTCCAGCGCCCTCCCGCCCTCGTCGCCCGCGCCCGCGAGACCCTGAACGACGCCGTCGAGCAGCTCCGGCGCGAGCTGTTCTCGGGATGAGGGGATCTCACCCCAGGGGCGGCCCTATGTGGCCGCCCTCTGCCGACAGGGCGCCCACGCAGGGGCGCCCCTACAGCGATTCGCTGCCCCGCGCTATCATGGTCCCGCCATGGCTGACGAGAGGAAGAACCAGGACATCCTGGAGCTCGCGCCGGAGACCCGCCTGCCGGAGGACGAGGAGCAGCAGGGATTCTGGAACAAGCTGAAGCGCGGGCTGTTCATGACCCATACGGAGATCTTCGACAAGGTCTCCGACGCGATGAACGGCAAGGTGGTTCTCGACGACCGGACCGTCGAGTACCTCGAGGAGATCCTGATCGGCGCCGATCTGGGAGTGGAGACCTCGCTGGAGCTGGTCGAGCGGGTCAAGAAGAACGCCCTCAAGGAGCAGACGACGAGCGCCTCCCGGCTGCGCAAGCTGCTGTCCGACGAGGTGGCGGACCTGCTGTTCGAGATGCCTCGCCCGCGGTCTTTCGGCAGAGAGCCGATGCTGACCCTGGTGGTGGGCGTCAACGGCGTGGGCAAGACGACCTCCATCGCCAAGCTCGCCAGGCGCCACCAGCAGCGAGGTGACCGGGTGATGCTCGCCGCCGGCGACACCTTTCGCGCCGCCGCCATCGAGCAGCTCGCGCTCTGGGGCGAGCGGCTGGGGGTCGAGGTCGTCCGCCAGGCCCAGGGAGCGGATCCGGGCGCCGTGGTCTACGACGCCATCCACGCGGCCAGGGCGCGCAAGGTGGACCAGCTCATCGTCGACACCGCCGGCCGCCTCCATACCAAGGATCACCTGATGGCCGAGCTCGGCAAGGTCCGCCGGGTCATCGACCGCGAGGCCGCCGACTGGCAGAAGCGGACCATCCTCGTGCTCGACGCCACGACGGGGCAGAACGCCCTGGCCCAGGCCCGCACCTTCAGCCAGGTGATCCCCATCGACGGCGTCCTGCTCGCCAAGATCGACGGCACCGCCAAGGGTGGCATGGCGGTCGCCGTGGCTCGCGAGCTGAAGCTGCCGGTGCTCTACCTGGGCGTCGGGGAGAAGCCCGACGATCTGGTGGATTTCCGGCCCCGGGAGTTCGCCGCTGCCCTCGTCGGCTGAATACCTGCGGCGGGCCCTGCGGCTCGCCGCCCGCGGCCGCTACCGCACCTCGCCCAACCCGATGGTCGGCGCTCTCTTAGTGCACGATGGTGAGGTAGTGGGGAGCGGCTGGCATCGGCAGGTCGGCGGTCCCCATGCCGAGGTCGAAGCCCTACGCGAGGCTGGTTCCCGCGCCCGTGGCGCCAGCCTCTACGTCAACCTCGAGCCCTGCTCTCATTTCGGCCGCACCCCGCCCTGCGCCGATGCCGTGCTGGAGGCGGGGATCGCCCGCGTCGTCGCTTGCCACGGCGATCCGAACCCTCAGGTCTCGGGCCGCGGTTTCGCGAAGCTCCGCGAGGCCGGCGTGGAGGTCGAGGTGGGCACCTTGGCCGCGGAAGCGGTTCGTCTCAACCTTCGATTCCTGACCGCCACGATCCTTCGCCGTCCTGCGGTGACCCTCAAATGGGCCATGAGCCTCGACGGGCGTATCGCCACCGCCAGCGGCCAGAGCCAGTGGATCTCCTCGCCCGAGGGGCGCCGCTGGGCCTTGGCCCTGCGCGAGGAGCACGACGCGATCCTCGTCGGCAGCGGTACCGTGCTCGCCGACGACCCGCGTCTCGACCGCCGGCTCGGCTTCGCCGCGGGGCCGAACGTACGGGTGGTGATGGACCGCCGGCTGCGGACCTCGCCCACGGCCAGGCTTTTCACGGTGGAAGGACCGGTGCTGATCTACACGGAGGCGGACAGCAAGAAGCACGAAGCTTTGACGGCGCGGGGCGCGGAGGTCATCACACTGGCTGCCGTCGAACCCGACGCCGTGCTCGCCGACCTTTACGGGCGCGGCATCCGGAGCGTGTTGGTGGAGGGCGGTTCCGAGGTGCTGGCGAGCTTTGTCGCCGGCGGCTGCTACGACCGGGCCATGGTGGATTGCGCGCCGCTGCTCATCGGCGGCAGGGACGCTCCGGGGCCCGTAGGCGGCGCGGGTTTTCAAGCTTTGGATTCGGCGGCAAGGCTGGAAGGCCTTGAGGTAGGTCGGCGCGGGAGCGACCTTCTCCTCGTTGGATACCGGCAGGGCTGCTTGGAAGGCCTCTTGGAGGCCGTCAGCGATTGACAGTCTACTCCGGTACCAGATCAGCGGGATTTCGCCTGGCATCCCAAACGCGGAGAATCCAGATCACCTCAGGTTCGACCCTGTAGATGATGCGGTACCGTTTCCATGGAACATGGCGGTATCGGCCGCTGGGTACAAGATCCAGCGCGATTGGACCTATTTCAGGATGCTGGTGGATTCGCTCGACGGCTTGTTGGATCTCGGCCCCGAAACGCTGAGCGGCTTCAGGGTTCCGCTCGTACAGAAAGGTGCAGGCTGAACGCAGGTCGAGCTCGGCTTGCCGAGTCCAGCGGACCGGCCTGCTACGGCTCACCGGCGGACCACCGCTTCAGCTTCTCCATGACCTCGGCGTGCTCGATCCACCGGCCTTCCAAGATGTCCTGCTCCGCCTCTTCGACGGCGCGCTGTAACTGGGGGCGCTCGGCAGAGCTTCTGGAGGTCTTCAAACGCGTCGATCGACAGGACTACGGCGACGCCTCTGCCATGACGCGTGAGGACTACTGGTCGTCCGCTTTCCTGTGCCTGCTTGATCACCTCAGAGGTTTGGGTCTTGAGGTCCGAGAGGGGGCGGAGGTCTTCGCTGAGCTTCAATCTGGCCATTTTTTTCCTCTTCCGTGGCCAGAATTCTACCTCAAAATCCGGCCTTCACCGACTCCAGGTCATGCGGCGCTCAACGGCTTGATGCGCTCGACCTTCGCCTTGATGGCCCGAGTTGCTTCCCAAAGGTCCACCGCACGCTGCGCGTTGAGCCAAAACTCGGGCGTGTTGCCGAACAGACGCGAAAGCCGAAGAGCCATCTCCGGGCTCACCGCCCGATGCTCCCGAAGCATCTCGTTGATCGTCTGGCGGGACACCCCCAAAGCTTTGGCGAGACCGGATACCGTAAGCCCGTAATCCGGCATGAACTCTTCGCGGAGCATTTCGCCGGGATGCGTCGGCCGGACCTTCCTCTCTCTGGTGTTCGGAATGCTCATCCTGCACCTCGTTTAGTGATAATCCGTGACCTCGACGTCGTAGGCATCGCCGTCGACGAACCGGAAACAGATACGCCATTGATCGTTGATAGAGATGGAGTACTGTTCCTTCCGGTCCCGTCCGAGCTCATGGAGCCGGTTGCTGAGGGGAACTCTCAAGTCATCCAAGCCCGTGGCCAAGTCGATGTACTCCAGCTTTCGCGTGGCTCGTCTTGCGATGTCCGGTGGAAAACGTCTCGACCTGCCTGTCGCGTACAACTCTTGCGTGTGCCTGTCCGCGAAGGTCTTGATCACCGCGTCAAGCGTAATCCGTCACGTGACGCTTGTCAAGTTCTGAGGTGGTAGTAAGATTCGGTCTTAGTCTGGAGCTCCTCGTATGTTCACCGGCCTTGTCGTCGAGCGCGGACACCTGATCGCCGATCCCGAATCCTCGGGCCAGGGAGGAGTCCGCCTGGAAATCCGCCTGAGCCACGGGCTCGCCGGCCGGCTCTCGATCGGCGACAGCCTGGCCGTCTCCGGTGTCTGTCTGACGGTGACGGAGCTGGACGAGGATCGCGTAGCCGTGGAGCTCTCTCCCGAGACCCTCGCGCGCACCACCCTGGGCGGCCTGCGCCGCGGCGATCCGGTCAATCTCGAGCCGGCGCTGCGCATGGGCGATCCCCTCGGCGGCCATTGGGTTCAGGGGCACGTGGACGGCACCGCCCGCGTGGTGGACCGCCGCGACTTGACCGATCATCGCGAGCTGGCGTTCTCGATCCCCGCGGATCTCGAGCCCTTGCTGGTGGAGAAGGGCTCGGTGACGGTGGACGGCGTGAGCCTCACCGTGTCCGCCCTCCGTTCAGACCGGTTCGAGGTGGCTCTGATCCCCCACACCCTGGAAATCACCACACTCTCCCGGCTCGTTCCCGGCGATCGCGTGAACCTCGAGGTGGACGTGCTCGGCAAGTACGTGTATCGCATCCTCGCCGCGCGCGGGCTGGTTCAGGACGTCCTGCCGTGAGCCCCGCCGGGGAGGCGAGCGATGCGAAACCGGCCTCCCAGCTTCCGGAGCCGGGGCGCTTCTGGATCCGTTACGTTCCGCGCCAATGGCACGAGCCCGAGCGCCTATGGGTGAACCTGGCAGCCGGCAGCCTCGGCGAGTGGGGAGCCAGGGCTCGCTCCGCGGGGTTCCCTGATCTGGCGGAGGCTCCCCTCGACGACGTCCTCTACCTGCCGCCCGTGCCGCCGTCCTCCGCCGCGGCCGCCGCGACTCGCGACGAGCTCGCCCGCGCGCGCCTGGTACGCGGCGCCCCGGTGCTGGTCCAGCTCTTCCCGGGCGAAGAGACCTCGGTTCCTCCCACCTCCGGAGCGGCGTTCGTCTTCGACCTGCTGCAGGTGCTTCTGGAGCGCGAGCTGGAGGCCCTGCGGCGGCTGCCGTCCGGATCGGCTGCGGTCTGGCCCCTGGTGCCGGGGCTGACCGACGATCCGGCGCTCTGGGAGTCGAGCTGCCGGGACCTTGCCGCGGCCGGGGTGCGCTGCGTCCAGGCGCTCACCCTCTCGCTGTCGCCCTCCGACCGCCGCCGCCTGGCCGAGCGGTGGGGCGGAGAGGAGGCGTTCGAGGCCCTGTTCCACGGCCCGGAGCCCGCCGAGCGGGACTTCGCGCGCGCGGCCCATCGCCACGGCCTCGAGCCGTTCCTCTCGCGTCCCCTGCCTCGCCATCCGGCGGCCACCGCGTCCACCGCGGCCACCGCGGCGAGCGCGGCGAGCAACCGGCGGATCGGAGGCGTCCTGGCCTTGGCCGGGGAGCTCTGGCTGCGCCTCGGCCGTCCGGTGGAGCAGGGGCAGGCTTTTTACCGCGCCTCGCGCTGGGTCGACCGCTCCCCCTATGATCTGGTGGCTTTGGCGCGGGAGGGAAACCTGGGGGTGCTGCCCCTCGATGCGGAGAGCTGTGAGATCGTGGCCGAGTGCGCCGCCTCGGCGGAGTCCGAGCGCGTCGCGAAACTGCTCACAGAGTACCTGGCGCCGGCGGAGACCGGTGCGGACGAACCGAGGAGGACCGTTGATGTCCAGACGATCGAGACCTGAGCTTCTTCTCCCGCTCCTCGCACTGATCCTCATCCTGGCCGGCGCCCTGCCTGCCCGGGCCTGGGAGGTGAACGGCGACGCCACTCGGGACGACTTTCAGGCCTTTCACCGCCGCTTCAGCTCCGACGCCTACTTCTATCCCCGCCACGGCGCCGCGCCCCTCGGCCTCATCGGCTTCGAGGTCTACGCCGACGCCACCTATGACAGCGATTTCGACGACGAGCCGTTCATCGCGACGGCCATCGACGGCGACTTCACCGGCGGCTTCCTCTCGGTCGCGAGGGTGGGCGCCCGGAAGGGGCTGCCCGGCGGCATCGATCTCGGGCTCTCCTACGGCCGCGCCCTGGAAGGGGACGTCAAGCTGATTTCGGCCGAGCTGCAGTACGCCATCATCAAAGGTGGGCTGCTTTCGCCCGCCCTCTCCGTGCGGGTGACAGGCACCCGTACGACCGGCTCGGGCGCCTACGATCTCGACCAGTACGGCGCCGAGCTGCTGTTCTCGAAAGGCTTCACGGTGCTCACCCCCTACATCGGGGCCGGAGTGGTCCGCAGCGAGGGAACGCTGGAATCGAGCCTCGGCACGTCTTTCGAAGATTCCCACACTCGCGGCGTGGTCTACGGCGGGGTGACCCTCAACCTGCTGCTCCCCAAGATCACCGTCGAGATCGAGAAGGCGGAGGTGGTGCAGGGCGCCGTGCGGGTGGGATTCGGCTTCTGAGGCCGGGTGGTGGCATGGAACCGATCGATCTGCGGTCCGACACGGTCACCAAGCCTGACGCCGAGATGCGTCGGGCCATGGCCGAGGCCGAAGTGGGGGACGACCTGTTCGGCGAGGACCCGACGGTCCGCCGGCTGGAGGAGGAAGGTGCGGCGGCCATGGGCATGGAGGCTTCCCTCTTCGTCCCCTCGGGCACCATGGGCAACGAGATCGCCCTCCATCTGTTCGGCCGCCCCGGCGGCGAGGTGATCTGCGACGCCGAGAGCCACATCGTGTGGTTCGAGGGCAGCGCCATGGCGGCCCTTTCCGGACTGCTGCCGCGCACGATCCCGTCTCGCGACGGGCTGCTCGATCCCGCCGCCGTGGAAGCGGCCCTGGCGCCCGAACAGGTCTGGCGCGCGCGCACCGTATTGATCGAGGTGGAGAATACGCACAACATGGCCGGCGGCACGGTCTACGACCGGGCTCGCCTGGAGGCCATCCAGGCCGTCGCCCGCCGCCACGGCCTGCCGGCCTACCTCGACGGCTCGCGCATCTTCAATGCCGCCGTGGCCCTGGGCGTCGACGCCTCCGCCCTCGCCGCCGGCTTCGACGCGCTGATGTTCTCCCTGTCCAAGGGTCTGGGGGCTCCCATCGGCTCGCTCCTCTGCGGCGGCCGGGATTTCATCCGCGAGGCGCGGCGGGTGCGCAAGATGTTCGGCGGCGCCATGCGGCAGGTGGGAGTCGTGGCCGCCGCCGGTCTGGTCGCCCTGCGCAAGGGCCCGGCGCTCCTCGCCGCGGACCACGAGAACGCCGCCCGGCTTGCCCGGGCCCTGGCCGAGCTGCCGGGGATCGGGATCGATCCCGCCTCGGTGTACACCAACATCGTCATTTTCCGCCTGACCCAAGGTCCGGCCGCGGCGTTCGTCGCCCGGCTCAAAGAAGCGGGAGTCCTCGCCGTGGCCCTGGGCGCGGACAAGGTGCGTTTCGTCACCCACCGCGACGTGAATCGAAATCAGATTCTTGAGGCGATCGAGCGCGTCGGCAAACTGGCGGGCGGAACCTGATGGCGACTCCTCCCAACCCTCCGCCGGCTCCTCAGGCTGTTCGAGAACGTTCCGCCTTCGAGCCCTGGATGTTGCTCCCCCTCCTGGGATTCGTATTACTCATAGGCCTGATCGCTTTCTTCGTTCTCTACCGCACCTACCAGATTCCCTCCAGCTCCATGGAGCCCACCCTCCTCGTGGGAGACCATGTCTTGGTACGAATGTGGCGCTTCGGGATCCCCAATCCCCAACGAGGAGACATCGTGGTATTCGAGCCCCCGGACGACCCCGGGATCCATAGGATCAACCGCGTCGTCGGCCTGCCCGGAGACCGGATCGAGATCGTCGACAAGCAGCTTCGGCTCAACGGGCAGACCGTCGTCGAACCCTATGTCGAGCACCGCGGCAGCCTCGGATTTCCCCCTCGGTTGCCGCAGCGGGACGACTTTGGTCCATACGTCGTGCCGGCGGATCACTTCTTCATGATGGGTGACAATCGCGACAACAGTTATGACAGCCGATTTTACGGGGTGGTCCCGCGAAAGCTCCTGCGTGGCGGATCGATCCAGGTTTATGGATCCTGGGACCCGGAAAGGCAGAGTCCGCGCTGGGACCGGATTGGAAAGCGCCTTCGATGAACGCTAGGGCACCCGCGCCACCACGTCCATCTCCACCTGCGCCCCCTTGGGGAGGCCTGCCACCTGGATGGTGGTGCGCGCCGGGCGATGGTCTCCCATGGCCTCGCCGTAGAGGGCGTTGACGGCGGGGAAGTTCGCGAAGTCGATCAGATAGATGGTGGTCCGTACCACGTCCGAGAAGCTGCAGCCGGCTACGGCCAACACCGCCTGGAGATTCTTCAACACCTGGCGGGCCTCCGCTTCGAAGCCGCCTCCGACGAGCTCGCCGGTGACGGGATCGAGCCCCACCTGACCGGAGGCGTAGAGCCAGCCGTCCACTTCGACGGCCTGGGAATAGGGACCGAGGGCGAGGGGAGCGTCCTCGGAGTGGTGGAATTTCATCGTCCTCATCCCTTCTCAGGAGGGCGACGGCACCTCGGCCGGCTCCTCGTCCAGAACGGCAATGTAGGGGAGGTTGCGGTACCGTTCGTCGTAGTCGAGGCCATAGCCCACGACGAAGAGCTTCTCGATCTCGAAGCCGCGGTAGTCGATGCGGATCTCGATCTCCCGCGCCGCCGCCTTGTCGAGCAGGGCGCAGAGCTTGACGCTGCGCGCGCCGCGGAAACGCAGCAGGTCGAGGATGGTGCGCAGCGTCCAGCCCGTGTCGACGATGTCCTCGATCAACAGCACGTCCTTGCCACGGATGGACAGGTCGATGTCCCTCTTGATGCGCACCTCGCCCGGGCTGGTGTTGGCGCCATAGCTCGCGGTCTGGAAGAAGTCGATCTCGAGCGGCACCGACAGCCGTTTCAGCAGGTCCACCATGAAGAAGACCGAGCCTTTGAGGACGCCGACGCAGATCAGCCGGTCGCAGCCGGCGTAGTCGCGCTCGACCTCCAGCGCCAGCTCCGCCACCCTCCGTTCCAGGTCCTCCCGGGAGATCAGAACGCGCACGTGCTGTTTTCCTTTCCCACCGCTTGGCGTAAACTCGTCACAGTTTCTATCAGGTGACCGCCATGACGACCGTTCAGGAGCTGAGCGTCCTCCATCGCCGCTACGCCGACATCTCGCATCGGTTCCGGGCGGGCTGGACGTTCCACCAGTTCCTCCAGAGCCTGGCCAAGACGCTCCTCCAACACGTGGAGGACCCCCACTCCACGGAATTCCAGAACCTCTACAACGGGCTGAAGGAGATCTCGCAGAACCTCAGCGCGTCCGAGTCCGAACGGCTCCGGGCCCGGCTCGAAGCCATCGACCGCCGGCTCACGGAGCTGATCGAAGCGCTCGACGCAGAGGATACCAAAGTCACGCCCGACTTGCTGCGGCAGTTCTTCCGCCGGGTGAAAAATTACGACGAGAAGATCCTCAGCCAGCTCGTGAAGTTCTATCTTTACGCCCATCCGGACGGAGTCTGGCCCGCGGACCGGCTGGACAAGGTCGACTTTCTGCTCGCCCGCCTCTCCGAGGAGGTGGACGACCGTACGGGCGAGCTGGTGCTGCGCGGCCACAGCCGGCTGAACGAGATCTTTCAGGGACTCTGGGCCCAGGTGGCGGCGGAGCCGCCCGGGGACCAGACCGTCGAGGAGCACCGGGCGGAGATCGATGCGGTGCGCCACGCGATGAACGAGGTGGAGACCCTCGACCGGTTGAACGAGAGCGGACTGATCCGCCGCTATCGCGACCTCAAGCACGGGATGGGGAAGCTCTATTTCCATCCCGAGCTGCTGCTGGCCATCCAGGAGACCAACCTGGTCTTCAAGGGCCGCATCCACAAGCTCTACCGCCAGGAGGAGCAACGGATCGTCGCCGAGTACCAGCGCGTCTTCGAGCTGGAGCGCGAGGTGCCCTTCGACACCGATCTCGCCCGCGAGCTGGGGGAGTTCCGCGAGGAGATCGAGCGTTTCGAGAAGCAGCTCCAGCGCGAGGAGTTCCGCCTCGGCGACATCGCCCTCATCCGCCAGAAAGTCCACGAGCTCCTGCCCCGGCTGACGGCGGGCCGGCCTCCTACGGTCGAGCGGCCGGCCGTGTCGCGGGCCGGCATGGATAGCGGAGAGACGGCCCTGAACAAGGCGGCGGCCGCGGCTTCAGCCCCCCTGGAAACTCAGGAGGAGCTGCTGGGCGAGCACTTCCGGCGGCTGGTGGACACCCTGCGCGAGATCAATCCTCCCGACCTGCACCCGGAACGGGTGGTCCTCAAGCCCCAGATCTTCGCCCTGCGCATCGAGCCGCGCGAGGTCGAGTCCTACCGCCGGCTCTTCGGGCGCCAGGAGTGTGACCGCGAGCTGGAACAGTTCCTGCTCGAGTCGGCGGCCCTGCGGATGCGCATCAACGAGGAGGCCCAGGAGATCGCCAGCCTGCTCGACGAGACCTCGGTCACCGGCGACTCCATCGTCTTCGCGCGCGCCCGCCTGACCTGCCGCGCCGCCGACGGGTTCCTCTGGCGCTTCAGCCACTTGCTGAACGAGCTGATGATGGACGGCGGCATGGCCGAGTGCCGGCAGATCCAGCTCCTGCGCATGCGCCTGATGCGCGACTACTCCGGTCTCTGGCTCCTGGCCTTCAAGCCGCTTTTCAAGCGGCATCCGGTCGGGACGCTCGCTTGATCGCCGTCCACGCCATCCGCACTGTCCGGGATACTGGCGAGGATTCCCGGCTGCTGGACGGCTTCGTCGGCCTCACGAAGCGCGTCTATCCGGGAGATCCCTGCTACGTCCCGGTGCCCCGCCGGGAGGTCCTCGCGGCGCTGCGGCGCCGCGAATTCGCCGGCGCCCAGAAGGTGCTGGTGGCGGTCTCCGGCGACTCGGTCGTGGCCCGCCTCGTGGCCCGCCTCTCCCCGGATCTGCGCGACGCCGAGGGGAAGCCCTATGGCATGATCGGTTTCTTCGAGGCTCTGGCCTGGTACGGCGATGCCGTCGGGGAGCTCTTGCGGGAGGGTATCGCCTGGTTGCGGCAGGCCGGGGCGGGAGCGATCGTCGGTCCCATGGACGGCGATACCTGGCACCGCTACCGGCTGAACGTCGGACCCTTCGACGAGCCGCCCTTTCTCTCGGAACCCTACAACCCGCCCTACTACGAGCCGCTGTGGGCGGCCCATGGCTTCGTGCCCCTGGAGCGCTACCACTCGAAGCGCGTCGATCCGGCGGCGGTGGTAACCCATCTCGAAGAGAAGCGGCGGGCCGCGCTGGCCGCCGGCTACCGCCTGCGGCGGCTCGATCCCAAACGCTTCCGGGATGAGCTGCGGACGATCTACGAGCTGTCGCGCCGCATCTTCGCCCGCAACTTTCTCTACACCGAGATTCCGCGGCAGGAGTTCCTGGCTCTGTACGCCGGAGCGCGGAGCCTGATCGACCCGGACCTGGTCGGGTTCGCGCAGGCCCCGTCAGGTGAGGACGTGGGCTTCCTCTTCGCCTACCCGGACCGTTTCCAAGCCGTCGCGGCCATGCGCGGAGAGCGCGGCCCGCTCGCCCGGCTGCGGTTCCTCCGCCATCGCCAGGAGGCGGTTGCCGTCGACTTCAAGACCCTCGGAGTGCTGCCCGAGCACCGGCGGTCCGGGGTCGCGGCCGCGCTGTTCCATGAGGGTCACCGCAAGACCGTCGAAAAGGGCTATCCCTTCGCCAACCACTGCCTGTTCCGCGAGGGGAATCCCTCCGGCGAGCTGGACGGCGGAGCGGGGAGGGTGATGCGGACGTACGTGCTGTATGAGTGGCGGCCCGGAGGTTGAGTGGAAACCTCACCCCGGGGAGCGTCGCAGCAGGAGGACGGCTTCTCGTTTCCCGGGTGAGGTGAGCCGGCGTCTTCCCCCGCCCTCGACGAGCCCTCCGTCGACCGCGGTCCCGTTCGCAGTCCTCCCAATATCGAGCCACTCGACGCGGAGCCTTCCTTCGATGGCGGACAGATCCAGCTTCGCCCGGCCTCGCGGCAGATAGGCGAGGATCTCCTCGGCGCCGGGCGTGCGGCTCACCAGCGCGTAACCGGTGGAGGAGATCTCCCTCTCCGGTGCGCAAGCGGCGAGGTCGATCCTCCGCGCAAAGCGCAGCGTGTCGCCCATGGCCCGCCGGGCCTCCTCGTGGAGGGGATCGCTGCCGAGCGGGTCCATATAGATTGGATGGTGGCCGCGCAGGAAGGTCTTCCAAACCCAGTCGCGCCCGCCGCCGATCCCCCAGAGGTGGTCCGTATCGACCAGGACGATCCTGGAGCCGTCCGCAATGGGCGGATGGCGCCGCCAGCCGCGGCTCAGGCCGCGGGAATTGCCCGGGGAGACCCAGTCGGCGGGGCTCGCGAAGAGGTCCTCGTTCCGGTTGCCGGGAAAGCAGGCCGTCATGCCGATGAGATGGCGGCCGGCGTCGGCGCTCCGCAGGTGGCGGACGAGGTGGTACTGCCAGTCGCGCGAGGTGCCGGGGCTCTCGTTCGAGATCTCCCACAGTACGTGATCCAGGTCGCCCACCGCCTCCACGACTTTGGCCGTGTAAGCCTCCTGCAAGCGGGTGACGGCGGGGACCCGCAGGGTGTGCACGTCCGAGCCGTCGCCGCGCGCGTCCGGGTCGCCGTCGACGCCGTCGACGTTGTTGCGCCGGTTGAACGGATGGCGCTCCCAGGGATTCCCCTCGCCGTTGTCGTGGATCGACCAGCCGTTGAACAGCATCACCGAGACGTGGAAGCCCCGCTCGCCGGCACGGACGACCCGCCGGCGAAGGCGGTCGAAGTATTCAGGATCGAAACGGCTGAGATCGAACCGCAACCCACCATCGAGAGCGGCGCCCGGACCGGTGCGAAGGTACGGCCGGGGATGCAGCTCGTGCGTCCACGCCTCGTGCGTCCAGAGGCGGATGAAGTTGTGCCCCCAGGACTCGAGGCGGTCCAGGTAGCCGTCGAAGTCGAAGCCGCCGGGGCGCTCGCCGTTGTCCATCAGGCTGTCCCAATGATGGGAGCCGGTGAGATAGACGGCGCGGCCGGCGGCGTCCTGGAAATAACGCGGATTGCGCGGGTGGGGGCGGAGGGGCATGCGGGATCGGCGAGGTTAACATGATCGCCGATTGGAGGGGATTGTGATGGATCGGAGCGGCATGCCCTCCGAAGCCCTCATCACCCCGGCCCTCTTCTCCCGGCCTCCCCCCCTTCCACCGGGAGAAGAGGGAGCAAGAAAAAAAACAGGGCGGATCGGGCCGCCTCCCGCCGTCCAGACCCGCCCCTACCCCAAGCCGTTTTCGTCTTTTGCCGTTCTCCCTCTTCTCCCGGTGGGAAGGGAGGGAGGCTGGGAGAAGAGGGCCGGGGTGATGAGGGCTCCGGCGGCACGGAGAAATTCCGGGTTATCAAGGCTGGCGGGATCGGGGTTTGTTGCTGGTAGCATCGTTCCCCCATGACCTCCCAGTACGGCTGCCAGAGCATGTCCGCTCCCCTCCGCCGGGTCCTCGTCCGCCGGCCGGACGAGGCCTTCGGCGATGCCGATCCGGCGCGGTGGCATTACACGGCCCGGCCGGACCTGGAGGCGGCCCGGCGCGAGCATGATGCGCTCACTGAGATGCTGCGCGAGGCGGGCGCCGAGGTCATCGAGCACCCCGAGCCCCAGCCGGAGCGCGCGGACGCGATCTATGTCTTCGACCCCGCCCTGATCACCGACCGCGGCGCCGTCCTCCTGCGCATGGGCAAGCCTCTGCGCCGCGGCGAAGAGGACGCCCTGGGCCGCCGCCTGGTGGAGATCGGCGTTCCCATCCTCGGCGAGCCTCCGAGGCGAAGCCACCGCCGAAGGGGGAGACCTCCTCTGGCTCGACCACGACACCCTGGCGGCCGGCCACGGCTTCCGCACCAATTCCGAGGGCCTGCGCCAGCTCCGGGAGATCCTCGCGCCGCTCGGCGTCGAGGTCGTGCCCGTCGAGCTGCCGTGCTTCGGCGGTCCCGAGGCCTGCCTCCACCTCCTCTCTCTCATCAGCCTGGTCGACGACGACCTCGCCGTCGTCTACCCGCCGCTCCTCTCCGTTCCCTTCTGGCGGCTACTGCGCGATCGGGACATCGGTCTGATCGAGGTGCCGGAGGAGGAGTTTGCGACCCAGGCGCCCAACGTCCTGGCGCTGGCTCCCCGCAAGGCCCTGATGCTCGAAGGCAACCCGGTCACCCGCCGGCGGCTGGAGGAGGCCGGCTGCGAGGTTCTCACCTACCGCGGCCGCGAGATCTCGCTCAAGGCGGAAGGCGGCCCCACCTGCCTGACGCGGCCGGTGTGGCGGGGCCAAGGCTACTGAGCGCCCCTGGCAGGAGGTCGAGTTTGAGCCACTACCGCCAGCAGGGGGTTGACCGTCCAACGCCAGGGGCGAGCGGACCATCCGCACCGGCGAGCAGCACACCGCCGTCGTCGGTCTGCTCGCCCCTGGAGGCGGTCCGCTCGCCGGCTCTGGCGGTCTGCTCGCCCCTGGAGGCGGTCCGCTCGCCGGCTCTGGCGGTCTGCTCGCCGGCTCCATTGGTCCGCTCGCCCCCGCCGGTGGACAGTGCACCGGCTCGGGTGGACAAGGCACCGGCGAGGCCCAACTCGTCAAACAAGGCACGGACGCGTCAACGGACGCATCGCCCGGCGTGCTCGACCTTGAAGCCTCGCTGCGGCGAGGACAACAACGCTGCCGGGCGCGGTTCGTCGCCGGCCCAGAGGCCAGGCAACTCACGCGAGGGGCTGTGCACCGGCGCCCGTCGTATTGCGCACGGGGAGCGGAACACGGTCTCCGCGGTCCGGAGCACGTCGCACGGGAGGCGGAACACGTCGCACGGGAGGCGGAACATGGTGTCCGCGGTCCGGAGCACCTTGTTCTGGACCCAAAACAACATGCTCCGGGCCCAGAGCGACGTCATCCGGACCCAGAACATCGTGCACGCGGGCCGGAACAGCGTGTTCTGGGCCTGGAACAACGCGCACGCGCCCCGGAGCACGTCGCACGGGGAGCGGAACACGGTGTTCGCGGTCCGGAGCACGTCGCACGGGAGGCGGAATACGGTGTCCGCGGTCCGGAGCACCTTGTTCTGGACCCAGAACAACACGTTCCGGGCCCAGAGCGACGTCTTCCGGACCCGGAACATCGTGCACGCGGGTCGGAACAGCGTGTTCTGGGCCTGGAACAACGCGCACGCGCCCCGGAGCACGTCGCACGGGAGGCGGAAGACGGTGTCCGCGGGCCGGAGCGCCTTGTTCTGGACCCAGAACAACACGTTCTGGGCCCAGAGCGACGTCTTCCGGATCCGGAACATCGTGCACGCGGGTCGGAGCACGTCGCACAGGAGGCGGAACACGGTGCACGCGGGCCGGAGCACCTTGTTTTGGACCCAGAACAACACGTTCTGGAGCGGCGTCTCTTGACGGCTCGGTCGAGGTCAGCTATGTCTGGTCCCACGGAGCTCGACCCATGGACATCCATTCGATCAAGACCGCAGCGGACTACCGAGCCGCTCTCCGGGAAATCGAGTCGCTGATGGCTGCTGAACCGGGAACGCCCGAGGGCGAACGGCTCGACGTTTTGGCAGCGCTGGTGGAAGCCTGGGAAGGTGAGGAGTTCCCATTGGACGAAGAGCGATGAGTTTTCTTAGTGGTCTCGCACGGAAGTTCAGCAACGTATAAGCTGGGCCTCCTGCCCCGAAGGGGTAGAGGCATGTAGCCTGGTGGCGTCAGCCCCAGGGAAGTACCGAATTTTGTCCATAAAGCCCCGAAGGGGCGACGGCAGCTCAGCATAGCGGAGATTGCCGTCGCCCCCTCGGGGCTTTGAGATTGCGGGTGGCTCCGGTTCCTGGGGCTGACGCCGCCAGGCTACATGCCGTGGCTACTTCGTAGCCAAAAACGGGTGGCGAGGACACGTCCGCGTATTTCTGTACGCGAGGACTTAGACACGCTGGCAACGTCGGTCAACTGGATGGCGCGGCTCGCCGGTCGCCAGCCGGCGGTTGGCGTCTTGGGAAGCATTCGATGAACTACCTGGCATCCCCAAGCATGGTCGCCCTTGCGCTGCTGCCTCTGCTCGTCGATGGGGCCGTCTCGGGCAGCCAGCGACAGGCGGGTTTCCGTCCATGAGCACCGACGACCGTGTCTACAACGAAGCCTGCGCCGAGGTGTACGACGAGTGGTTCGGCTCCTGCGAGGAGGCGGCGGTCGACCGTCTTGCGGCGTGATGCGGAGCACCCTGCCTGAGCCCCGGCTTTCGTTGTGGTAGGGTTGCAGTGCGATGCATTGCGCCGCGGGAGGACCATACGAATGTCTGATCAGCTAACGATCCGCTTGCCCGAGGAGATGAACCGAGCCCTGGAAGCCGCCTCGGCTAGGATGCGGCGTAAGCGATCGGAGATTGTCCGCCTGGCTTTGTCCCAGTTCTTGAATCTGGAAGAGCCAGGAAAAGAAACGCCGGCGACTCGCGTTCGTCACCTCATCGGCTGTTTGGAATCAGGAATTCCGGACCTGGCGGAAAACCACAGTTCTTATCTGCTCAAATCTCTGAAGCATGGCGGGTGAGCTACTGCTTGATACAGGGGCGCTCGTCTCGCTTCTCGACCGCAGCCAGAATCTTCATCGAGCGTGTAGAGAGTTTTTCGCGAGCTGGCGCGGACCGGTAGTGAGCACGGAGGCTGTCCTCACGGAGTCAACTCACCTGCTCGGCCACCTGCCAGGTGGACGCGAATCCTGCCTGGAGTTCTTTTTGTCCGGCGGAGCCACTTTGATCGTCTCGAGCCTGCCGTCTCTCCGCCGATGCAAGGTGTTGCTGAAGAAGTACTCCGATCTACCGATGGACTTCGCCGATGCAACGCTCGTCGTGTTAGCGGAAGAGCTGGGCACAGACCTCGTCTTTACCACCGATTATCGGGATTTCGGCGTCTATCGGGCCGGAGGGAAACGAGGGTTTCAAATTTTTCCCCAGCAGGAGGGCAGCGGCCGAGCCTGATCTTACGTAGCAGAAGAGGGCTCCCGATCATGAGCGCCGACGACCGCGTCTACAACGAAGCCTGCGCCGAGGTGTACGACGAGTGGTTCGGCTCCTGCGAGGAGGCGGCCGTCGACCGCCTTGCGGAGCTGGCCGGAGCCGGGCGTGTCCTGGAGCTCGGCATTGGCTCGGGTCTGATGGCGTTGCCTCTGGCGGCGCGGGGCATCGACGTGCATGGCATCGATCTCTCGCCGGCCATGGTCGTCAGGCTGCGCGCCAAGCCTGGCGGCGAGGCGATTCCCGTCACGATGGGGGGCTTCGCCGATGTGGCCGTGGAGGGCGAGTTCTCCCTGATCTTCGTGGCCTTCAACACCTTCTTCGCGCTGCAGACCCAGGACGAGCAGGTGCGCTGTTTTCAGAACGTCGCCGCGCATCTCGCCGATGGCGGAGTGTTCGTGCTGGAGGCCTTCGTGCCCCAGAGCGCCAACTTCACCGGCGGGTTGAAGGTCACGGCGGTGACGGACGAGCGGGTCGGCCTGAAGGTTTCCGAGCACGATCCCGTGCGCCAGCGGCTGAAGAGCCAGCACGTGGTGATCCGGAATCAGGAGGTCCGGCTCTACCCGGTCGAGGTCCGCTATGCCTGGCCCGCGGAGCTGGACCTGATGGCGCGGCTCGCCGGTCTCAGGCTCCGGCACCGGTGGAGCAACTGGAACCGGGGCGAGATCGGGCCGGACAGCGAGCGGCACATCTCGGTCTATGGAAAGCTCGCCTGAGTCGCCGCCGACGCGCGATACCGGGTAGTGGTTCAGTTTGCCTGCAGACTGCGTACGGTCCTGCCCTTCGAGGCCTCACCCCCCGGCCCCCTCTCCCTGACGGGAGAGGGGGAGGAACACATCTGTCTTTCTTGCTGTTCTCCCCCTCTCCGGTTACGGAGAGGGGGCCGGGGGGTGAGGCCTCGAAGGGCAGGACCGGGGCAGTCCACGAGCAAACTGAACCACTACCCGATGCCGTTCCGCCTTGTCGTGGCGCCCGGGAAACCGGTATCGTAACGTCCCCTTCCACAGGAGATCCTGCGTGACGGTCCGCCCAGTCCATTCTCTGATTCAGGTTCTCTGCGTCCTTCTTTTTCTCGGAACCGCCGCCCTACCAGCTCAGCCGGCCCAGGAGCCGCCGCCCCCTCCGGCCGTCGTCATCCACGACGAGCCCATTCTCCCGGGCGAGCCGGGCGGACCGGAGCCCTGGCTGCCGGACCGGCCCGAGGCGGGGAGCGTCGAGAAGATCCGGGAGTACACCACGTCCCCCGAGTTTCTGCCGGAGTCGGTCTCCTACGTGCCCGACTCGGAGACGGTGCCCTCGCCCACGGAGGTGCTGGGACATATCGTCGGCGCGCCGGACGAGCTGTCGCGCGTGGCGGACGTCCATGGCTATTTCCGCCGGCTGGACGAGGCGAGCGACCGCGTCCAGGTCCAGGTCATCGGCACCAGCGAGGAGGGGAGGGAGATGCTGCTGGCGCTGATCTCCGAGCCGGGAAACCTCGCCGGCCTCGAGCGCTACAAGGAGGTCACCGCCCGGCTCGCCGATCCCCGCCGGACGTCGCGCGAGGAGGCCCGCCGGTTGGCCGAGGAGGGAAAGGTCTTCTATTGGCTCACCGGCGGACTGCACTCCCGGGAGACCGGCAGCCCCGAGATGCTGATGGAGCTGGCCTACCGCCTGGCGGTCTCGGAGAAGCCCGAGATCCAGGCCATCCGGCGCAACACCATCGTTCTCATCACGCCCGTGACCGAGCCCGACGGACGCGACCGGATGGTGGATTGGTACTACCGCCACGTGCGCGGCAAGAGGATGTCCTGGGAGGAGCTCGGCGAGATCATGGCCCCCCCCTACTGGGGGCACTACGTCCACCACGACAACAACCGCGACGGCATGCAGGTCACCCAGGCGCTGACCCGCGCGGTGCACGAGACGTACTACGCCTTCCATCCGCAGGTGATGCACGACCTGCACGAGTCGCTCCCCCTGCTCTACATCATGACCGGCTACGGGCCCTACAACCGGGCCATCGATCCGGTGACGATCAGCGAATGGACCCAGCTCGGCTACCACGAAACCGGAGCTCTCGCCGCCCAGGGTCTGCCGGGCGTCTGGACGTGGGGGTTTTTCGACGGCTGGTGGCCGGGCTATCTCAACTCGGTGGCCAACACCCATCACTCGGTGGGCCGTTTCTACGAGACCTTCGGCAACGCCTCGGCCGGCACCTTCGACCGCGATCTCTCGCGGTCGCGCTTCGTGGGCAAGCCGGTCACCGAGGTGCAGTGGTACCGCCCGTGGCCGCCGGCCAAGAAGCTGCGCTGGTCGCTGCGCAACAACACCAACTACATGCAGGCCGGAGTGCTCGCGGCGCTGGAGTATGCGTCTCTCCACCGGCAGGAGCTGCTGGCGAGCTTCTGGACCAAGGGCGACCGCTCGCTGACCCGGGGCAGGACGGAGGCGCCCTACGCCTGGCTCTTCTCCCCCGAGCAGCGCGATCCGGCGCGCCTCGCCTATCTGGTCAACCAGCTCCACCAGCAGCGCATCGAGATCCACAGGCTGACCGCCGAGACCCGTCTTGGCGAAAAGACCTGGCCGGCCGGGAGCTACGTGGTGCGCATGGATCAGCCTTACCGCGACCTCGCCGTCAATCTGTTGGAGGAGCAGAAGTTCCCGGCCGACGAGCCGAATCCGCCGTACGACGACGTCGCCTGGACGTGGCCGCTGCTCTACGGGGTCGATGGCGCGCCGGTAAAGGACAAGAAGGTTTTCCAAGCGGCGATGGAGCCGGTCGCGGCCGACGTGAGCCCGGAAGGCCAGGTGGCGGGAGACGGCGAGGTCTTCCTGCTGCGCGATACCGGCCAGACCTCGCTGCTCGAAGCCCGCGTGCTCCTGGGCACCCACCAGGTGGACGCGGCGGAGGCGTCGTTCACCGCCGGCGGCATCTCCTATCCACCGGGCAGCTGGATCGTGCAGGCGCCGCGCAACGCGGTGGAGGAGGCGGCGCGCCGCACCGGCCTCTCCTTCGCCGCCGCTCCCTCCCTGCCCGAGGTCCGGCGCCATCTGCTGGACCTGCCCCGCCTCGCCTTGCTCCATTCCTGGGTCGACACCCAGGACGCCGGCTGGGCGCGCTACACCTTCGACCGCGGCAGGATCCCGTACACGCTGATCAACGACGACGACCTGAAGCGGGGCGGTCTCGCCGACCGCTTCGACGTCATCCTCTTCCCGCGGACGCGCGGCAGCCTCGCCGACCTGGTGCACGGCATCGATCCCAGGTTCGGCCCGCTCGCCTATACCGCCACGCCGGAGTTCCCCAGCCAGGGAGTGCCCGACGCCTCGGAGGACATCACCGGCGGCATGGGTTTCGAGGGCCAGCTCAACCTGCAGAGGTTCCTCCAGGCAGGCGGCGTGCTGATCGCCCTCGGCAGCTCCGGCACGCTGGCGGTCGAGGGTGGGCTGGTGCGCGGCGCCTTCACCTCGCCGCCGGGCGGGCTCAACAATCCGGGCTCGGAGCTGCGGGCCAAGGTGGTGCGGCCGGAGCATCCGATCGCCTACGGCTATGAGGAGCTGACCAGCGTCTTCCGCGGCAACGGACCGATCTTCGACGTACCGAAGCACGAGCGCGGGCGGATCGTGATGCAGTTCGGCACCAAGGAGGAAGAAGAAGAAAAGGACGAAGAGGACGGCAAGGACGCCAAGGACAAAAACGAGATCGAGGAGGAGGATCTGGAGGCCGGCGACGCCCCCGCCGCTGCCGGGACAAAGCCGGAAAAGAAATCCGAGAAAAAAGGGCCGCTGGTGCTCTCGGGTCTGGTCAAGGGCGAGGACGCGATCGACGGCAAGCCGGCCATCCTCGACCTGCCGGCGGGGAAGGGAAGGGTCATCCTCTACTCGTTCAATCCCCTCCACCGCTACCTCAATCTTTCCGACTTCCGGTTCGTCTACAACGCCCTGTTGAACTGGAACGACCTGCCGCAGTGACGGAGCCCTCGGAGCCCCTGGAGCCGGCTATACCTGAGCCGGCACGTCCTCGGGGCGGCGCGATCCTGGTCGCCGCCGGCATCCTCTCCTCCCGCCTCGTCGGGCTGCTGCGCAATACGGCGCTCGCTCACTACTTCGGCGTGGGGCCGCACGTGGACGTCCTCAACATGGCGCTGCGCGCCCCGAACTTCCTGCAGAACCTGCTGGGGGAGGGGACGCTCTCCGCCGCCTTCATCCCCATCTACTCGCGCCTGTTGCATGCAGGGCGGGAGGAGGAAGCGAGGCGTTTCGCCGGCGCGATCTTCGGGCTCCTGTTCGCCACGGCGGGCACCCTGTCGCTCCTCGGCGTGCTGTTCGCGCGGCCGATCACCGCGGTCCTCGCCATGGGCTTCCTGCACGACGCGGGCTCCGTCGACCGTTTCGAGCTGACGGTCGCGGCGGTGCGCATCATCTTTCCCATGACCACCTTCCTGGTCCTCTCGGCCTGGGCCCTGGGCGTGCTCAACAGCCACCGCCGCTTTTTCCTGCCGTACTTCGCGCCGGTCCTCTGGAACGTCGCCATTGTTGCAGCTCTGGTGTGGGTGGGCGGCTGGGGAGCCGGGAACGTTCCCGAGCTGGCGCACCTGAACCGCCTTCTCTTCGCCGCCTGCTGGGGTGCGCTCGCCGGCGGCCTGCTGCAGTTCCTCGTGCAGTTGCCGCTGGCGGTGCGATTGGCGCGCGGGCTCCGGCCTTCGCTGTCGCTGCAGGTGCAGGGAGTCCGCGAAGCCCTGAACGCGGTAGGGCCGGTGTTGACCGGGCGCGGCGTCGTCCAGCTCGCCGGCTACCTGGATTACTTTCTGGCCGGCTTCCTGGCCGCCGGAGCC
Source organism: Thermoanaerobaculaceae bacterium (assembly GCA_963778565.1). Taxonomy (GTDB): domain Bacteria; phylum Acidobacteriota; class Thermoanaerobaculia; order Multivoradales; family UBA5704; genus DATARR01. The sequence continues at coordinate 209,688 of CAVZUZ010000015.1, forward strand.
GTCGCCGCATTGGGTTTCGCCCAGATTCTCTACATGCTCCCCATCAGCCTGTTCGGAATGTCGGTCGCGGCCTCGGAGCTGCCCGAGCTGGCCCGCCTCGGCAGCGGCAGCGCGGCCGGCGAGCTGCCCTCCCGCGTGCGCCGGTCGCTGCGCCAGATGGCTTTCTTCAATGTCCCTACCTTCGTCGGCTATCTCGCGTTCGGCTATCTCCTGGTGGGGGCCCTGCTGCGGCGGGGCAGCTTCGCAATCGGGGACAACCGGCTGGTCTACGTGGTGCTCTGCGGCTACACCCTGGGCCTGCTCGCCACGACCTCGTCGCGCCTGCTGCAGAACACCTTCTACGCCCTGGGCGAGACCCGCGCTCCCGCCTGGATCGCTTCCTTGCGGGTGCTGCTGTCGGCGGCGCTCGGACTGCCGCTCATGCTGGTTCTCGACCGCTACGCCGTGCCGGCCGCGGCCGGATCCATGAAGAACCCTCTCTATCTCGGAGCGGCGGGCTTGGCGCTCGCCTCCGGCGCAGGGGCCTGGCTGGAGCTCCTGCTCCTGCGGCGGGCGCTAGCCACGCGGGGGCTCCGTTCCGTGGTGCCCTGGCCCGAGATGGCGAAGATGGCCGGTCTCGCCGCGGCGGCGGCCGTTCCCGCGGCCCTGCTGTGGTGGGTTCTGCCTGACGCGCCCTTGATCGTCCAGGCCCTGCTCGTCATCGGCCTTTACGGCGCGGTCTACCTGCTGCTGGCGAAGCTCGCCGGTGTGGAGGAGGTGGGGACGTTCCTCGGTGGGTTGCGGAGGCGGATGGCGAGGAGCGGACGGTCCTGACCTGTCTCCTTCAGGAGAGGGGAGCTAGGGGTATAGGCGTCAGGTTAACGCGTCTGGGGCCAGGGGTGCCGTCGAGCGTGCGCCGTCAGCCGGGGAGAGGATCCCTCTCCAGCACCATCACCACCACGTCGCGGAATTCGCCGCGTTTCCACAGCCGGCGGGGGATGCGGCCCACCTCGCGATAGCCGGCCTTGGCGAGCATGCGGAGAGAGGCGGCGTTGCCCGCCATCACCTCGGAGAGGAGCATGCGCAGACCCAGCACCTCGAAGGCGTGGCGGGCGCGCACGCGAGCGGCGTCGGAGCCGTAGCCCTTTCCCCAGAGATCCCGCCGGCCGAGGATCGTGCCGGTCACGGCGACGCCGTTGCGCCAGTCGATCCGGTGCAGGCCGGAGAAGCCGATGTGCTCTCCCGCCAGCGTCTCGACGGCGAAGGAGAGGTCGTCCTTCGTCTCCCGCATCGCGCGGTCGAAGAACTCCTCCTCTGCCAGGCGGGTCATCGGCCAGTCGCCAGACAGCGTCCAGGCCGTGACCTCGGAGTCGTTGAGCCACGCCAGCGCGTTGTCGAGGTGTCGCGCCTTGTCGAGCGGTACCAGCCGCACTTTCTCGCCTTCCCATCCGTAGGCCATGAAGGCAGATTCTAGCGCCGGAATGGTCCAAGAATTGCAGTCCCTCGGGTCAGAAATCTCTCAGCGAAGCTGGATTTCGCCGTGCGATCGAGGGCGGGACCTCCGGCTGGAGGGGTAGAGGCCTTCGCGAGAGAAGTGATTGGAGTTTCGTTTTTCCACTCCGCTTCCCCGGAATTACACGCTCCGCCGTCGGGGGTACGATTCCGGGGCATCCATGAGGTGGGGTCGCGAATGTCGAATTCTTGGGAGCGCGGGAGCTGGTCGTGGGTTGGGATGGGAAAGGCCCTGGCGAGTACCGCCGTCCTCGCCGCCGTCTACTTCGCTGCGGGCCGGCTCGGTCTGCTGCTCCCGATCACCCACTCCCTCGTCACGCTGCTCTGGGCGCCGACGGGAATCGCGCTCGCGGCCGTCCTGCTGTTCGGGCTGCGCGCCGCGCCGGGCATCGCCCTCGGCGCTTTCCTGGTGAACTTCGCCGTCGGCGGCTCCGCCGGCGCAGCCCTCGGTATCGCGACGGGCAACACCCTGGAAGCGCTCCTGGGAGCCTGGCTCCTCCGGCGGGCCGGCTTCCGACCCTCCCTCGAACGGGTGCGGGACGTCCTCCTTCTCCTGGGGCTCGGAGCCGTGATCAGCCCGATCGTCAGCGCGGCTCTCGGCGTGAGCAGCCTCGCGGCCAGCGGGCAGATCCCGGTCGATCGTGAGGCCCTGAACCTGGCCGGCTACTGGTGGCTCGGCGACGCCATGGGCGCCCTGGTGGTGACGCCGGTGCTCCTCACCTGGGCCGGGCTGCCCCGCCCCCTGGCTTTCCGCAAGGAGAGGATCCTCGAGGCCGCCGTCCTCGGAGCCGGCTTTCTGGTGGTCAGCGACCTGACCCTCGGCACCTGGGTGAAGAATCCGATCCTGCATCCGCCGCTCGCCTTCACCCTCTTCCCGTTCCTCGTCTGGGCCGCCATCCGGTTCGGCCCCCGGGGAGCGGCGACGACGACGCTGCTGACGATGGCGATCGGCATCTGGGCGACGGTGGAGGACCGGGCCCCCTTCGCCCGCGGCACCCTCGAAGAGCGGTTGATGTTCCTCCACACGTACATGGCCCTGGCGGCGGTGACCTCGCTGCTCCTCGCGGCCGTCTTCGCCGAGCGCAAGCGGGCGGAGGAGGGGCTGCGGCAGGGTGAGGATCGGCTGCGCCTGGCCTTGGTCCGCGAGCAGGAGGCGCGCGCCCAGGCCGAGGCCGCCAGCGAGGCCAAGGACCGCTTCCTGGCGAGCCTGAGCCACGAGCTGCGGACACCGCTGACGCCGGTGCTGGCCGTGGTCTCGGCCCTGGACGGCGACGAGCGCGTCCAGCCGGAGCTGCGGCGGCCGCTGGACCTGGTGCGGCGCAACGTCGAGCTCGAGGCGCGGCTGATCGACGACCTGCTGGACCTGACGCGCATCGAGCGCGGCAAGCTGGAGCTGCACCCCGAGGTCACCGACGCCCGTTCCGTCCTCGAGCACACGATCGAGATCTGCTGCAAGGCCGCCGACTGCCCGCAGGTGACGACGGACCTCGCGGCGGCCGACCACCGCATCTGGGCGGACCCCTCGCGCCTGACGCAGGTGCTGTGGAACCTGCTGAACAACGCGGTGAAGTTCACGCCGGCCGGCGGCACGGTCACGATCCGCTCCTGGAACGAGGGAGACCGCCTCGTCCTGCAGGTTTCCGACACCGGCGTCGGTATCGATCCGGAGGTGTTGCCCCACGTCTTCGACGCCTTCGAGCAGGGCCTCTCGCGCAGCCCGCGCGGCATCGCCGGCCTGGGCCTCGGCCTCGCCATCAGCCGGGCGATCGTGCGGATGCACGGCGGGCAGCTGACGGCGGAGAGCCACGGCCGGGGGCAGGGCGCGGCGTTCACCTTTTCGCTGCCGGCCTCATTGCCGCGATTGCCGCGATTGCCGCGATTGCCGCGATTGCCGCGGGTGGACCTGGAGACCGGAGAGATCGCGGTGGCCGGCGAGCCCGTCGCGGCTCCGGAACCCGCGGGGAACCATCGCCGCATCCTCCTCGTGGAGGACCACGCCGACACCGCCGAGGCCATGGCCGAGCTGCTCTCCCTGCTGGGATACCGCGTGACGACGACAGGCACCGTGGCAGAGGCCCTCGCCGCGGCGCGCGAGGCGCGGTTCGACCTGCTGTTGAGCGACCTCGGGCTGCCCGACGGCAGCGGCCTCGACCTGATGCGCGAGCTCGGCGGCGGCAGCTGCGGCAGCGGTGGTAGTGGCGGCAAGAGCCTCCCGGGCATCGCCCTTTCCGGCTACGGCATGGAGGAGGACGTGCGCCAGAGCCTGGAGGCGGGCTTCCGCAAGCACCTCACCAAGCCGGTGACCCTGCAGCGGCTGGAGGCGGCGATTCGCGAGGTTGTGGGGTAAGCTCCTCCCCTCCCACCACACTCCTACCCCTTGTCGGAAGAGGAGAAACTGGTTCCCTTGGTCTTGACAAAGTCAGGCGATGCTGCTAAATTCGAGGAAGATAAAGCGAATCTGCTTCCTGGTCTCGAACCCGGAAGCGGGTGGGCGGAGGGTCGCGTAAAGCGGCCCTTTTCTTTTTTGACGCTCGTTAGAGGCCGAGAATCCTCTTGTAGAAGGCTTCGTACGACCGCACCATGGTCTTTGAGTGGTAGCTACTCGTCTCGCGCAACGCCTTTTTACCACCCTTTCGAAGCGCATCGCGCAATTTCCCGTCCTGGAGTACTCTCAGAATTTGGGATGCCAAGTCGAGAGGATTGCCATCGGTAAAGAGAAGTCCGTTCTCGCCATTCGTTATGATCTCGCGCAGGGCACTCGTATTTGCGGCTACGACAGGAATGTCAAACAAGAAGGATTCCAAGACAGCAAGTCCGAAGGATTCATGTCTTGAGGGGAAGACGCAGACCTTTGCGTGGCGATACACGGTTGCCATCTCTTTGTACAAAAAACTCTGAAACAAGATGTTCAGTCCGAGATCATGAGCTCTTTTTTGGAGTTTCTCGTGCTGGTCATCTTCAGCTTGGCTGCCGACGACGAAAAGTAAAGGTACCTCGGGCTTAGCTGCTCGGAGCCGGGCGGCGGCCTCAATGAATGTCTCGACATCTTTGTGCTCATCAGCGCGGGAAGGGCATAATATGAGTGTGCACCCCCCGGCAGGGCAAATCTTCTCGAGAACATTTGGCTCGTCAGCTACACCTCGGAGAAAACGGCTTATTCCATGGGGAATTACCGTGATCTCTGGGCGGGTACCATCTGTGCCGAATCCTTGGTCGCATAATACTGCTCGGCTGGCTTGACTTGGCACTACAATTCCATCAAGCATCTTCGACAGCCTGCCAGCTTCCATGGCGCAATCCTTTGGTATCTCGCGAAAACGGCCGCGCCTCCATGGGCTGGGTGCTCGATGGACCGTCATGACAGGCGGCTTGTCAAAGGCGATCTTGACCATACAGCCGAGGAAGAGTGAGTCGAGGTCGTGAACGTGAACGAGGTCCGGCCTGAGTTGGTGCCACTCGTTAAACAGGAATTCCAAGATCCCTTCGCAGAAGACCCGCCTCCCATCGAACTCGTACACCTGCCGGCGAGGCCTCTTCCAAATCGTCAAACGATTCCGCCCATCCCGTCGGGCCGTAGAGTCCTTGTTTAAGGTAACAACGGACACAGTGTGTTTGAGGCCAACCAATCCGTGGGCAAGATCAGTTACATGCGTAGCCACCCCTCCGGGATCAGGAGAAAATGCGGCCGAGATCAAGAGAATTCGCATCCCTTATCCTCAGCTCCTAGCGATAGGTCGTCCAGCCTGGCGTGGGGACAGGGATAAGCGTCCCACGTGCATGCTTGCTCGTTGAATTTCATGCGAACAGAGCCTACCACGCAGAACGTAGGCGCTTGCCCTCCTCCCCGCCCTTTGGCTAAGCTCCCGACGTTCAATTCCTTCCTATCCGAGGAGCCCTTCATGCCCACTCGTGGTGCTCGCCCTCTTCTCGTCCCCTTATTCCTTCTGCTGCTCCTCGCCTCCCAGGCGCTCGCGGCTCCTGCTCCGGCCACGGCAGGCCTCCAGGATCCCACCGAGCTCAAGGCGCTCAAGTACCGGTCCATCGGCCCGGCCTGGGGCGGCCGGGTGTCGCGCGTCGCCGGCGTGCCGGGCGATCCGGGCGTCTATTACGCCGCCACGGCGTCGGGCGGGGTGTGGAAGTCCGCCAACGGCGGCGTCACCTGGAACCCGGTGTTCGACGACCAGCCGATCTCCTCCATGGGCTCGATCGCCGTGGCGGCCTCCGATCCCAACGTGGTCTATGCCGGCTCGGGCGAGGCGAACATCCGCGGCAACGTGGGGGCGGGCAACGGCATCTACAAGTCGACCGACGCCGGCAAGACCTGGGCTCACGTCTGGAAGCAGGAGGGGCAGATCGGCGACGCTCGCCGTCCACCCCAGGAACGCCGACGTGGCCTTCGCCGCGGTCCTGGGGCACGCCTTCGGTCCCAACCCCGAGCGCGGCGTCTACCGCACCACGGGACGGCGGCAAGACCTGGCAGCAGGTGCTGAAGAAGGATGCGGACACGGGCGCCTCGTCCGTCGCTCTCGATCCGTCCAATCCCAACGTCGTCTTCGCCGGCTTGTGGCAGGCGCGGCGGCGCCCCTGGGAGATGACGAGCGGCGGTCCGGGCAGCGGCCTCTGGGTGTCGCGCGACGGCGGCGACACCTGGAAGCAGCTCACCGGGAGCGGTCTGCCGGAAGGCGTCTGGGGCAAGGTCGGCGTCGCCGTGGCGCCTTCGGACGGCCGGCGGGTCTATGCGCTGATCGAGGCGGAGAAGGGCGGGCTCTACCGCTCGGACGACGGCGGCGAGAGCTGGACGCTGGCCACGGCCGATCGCAAGCTCCGGCAGCGCGCCTGGTACTACACGACCGTGACGGTGAATCCGGTCAATCCGGAGGAGGTCTGGGTGCCCAACGTGCCGCTGCTCAAAAGCATCGACGGCGGCAGGACCTTCGAGATCTTCACCGCCCCGGGTCTGAATCATGGCGACTACCACGACCTGTGGATCGACCCTCTCAACGCCAGGCGGATGATCGCGGGCGACGACGGCGGCGTCTACATCTCGACCGACGGCGGCGAGAGCTGGCTCGCTCCGCCGCTGCCGATCGGCCAGTTCTACCATGTGTCGGCCGACAACCGGGTGCCCTTCTGGGTGGCCGGCGCGATGCAGGACATCGGCACCGGCCAGGGACCGAGCGACTCGCTGACCCGCGGCGGCCTGCCCAATTCCTTCTGGCACGGCGTCGGCGGCGGCGAGGCCGGCTGGGTGGTCTCCGATCCGTCCGATCCCGCCATCGTCTACGCCGGCGAGTATCTGGGCTACATCTCCCGCTACGACGACCGCACGGGCGAGGAGCGCGCCGTCAGCGCCTGGCCGGACAATCCCTCGGGCTACGGCGGCGAGGCCATGCGCTACCGCTTCCAGTGGACCGCCCCCATCGCCGTCTCGCCGCACGATCCCAAGGTGATCTACCACGCCGCCAACGTCATCTTCCGCACCGCCGACGGCGGCCAGACCTGGGCCGCCATCAGCCCGGACCTGACGCGCGACGACAAGTCGAAACAGCAGTGGTCGGGCGGCCCGATCACCGGCGACAACACCGGCGTCGAGACCTACTGCACGGTGTTCGCCCTCGCCGAGTCGCCGCTGCGCAAGGACCTGATCTGGGCCGGCAGCGACGACGGGCGGGTGCACGTCACCGAGGACGGCGGCAAGAGCTGGCGCGAGGTCACCGCCGCCGTTCCCGGCCTGCCCGAGTGGGGCACGGTGTCGATGCTCGAGCCCTCCCGCTTCGACGCCGCCACCGCCTACCTGGTGGTGGACGCCCACCGCCTCGACGACATGGCTCCCTACCTCTGGAAGACGGCCGACCTCGGCCGCACCTGGAAGCGGCTCGACGGCGGCCTGCCGCGCGACGTCTACCTCCACGCGGTGCGGGAGGACCCCGCCCGCCGCGGCCAGCTCTATCTCGGCACCGAGCGCGGGATCTCGTTTTCCCGCGACGACGGCGCCACCTGGCAGCTCCCTGAAGCTCAACCTGCCCACGGTCGCCGTGCACGACCTGGTAGTGAAGGACGACAAGCTGGTGGTGGGCACCCACGGCCGGTCCATCTGGATCTTCGACGACCTCTCCCTGGTGCGCGAGCCGCTGCCGGAATCGGCCAAGGCCGCGGGTTTCCATCTCTTCCCCGTGCCGGAGGCCGTGCGCTGGGAGCGCCGCGACGGCCCCGCCGACGTCTGGACCGGCCAGAATCCGCCCCGCGGCGCCCGCATCTATTACTGGCTGGAGAAGGAGCCCGAAGGCGACGTCACCCTCGAGGTGCTCGCCGCCGACGGCACCGTCGTGGCGACGCTCTCCAGCAAAGCCAAGGAACCCACCGGCGCCTACGAGTACGTCAAGGACGAGCGCGAGCAGCTCAAGGAGCTGGCGCTGCCCAAGGCGGCCGGCGTGCAGCGGGCGGTGTGGGGCCTGAGCTGGGACGGCGCCGAGATGATCCCCAACGCCCTGCTCGACTCGGGCTATCCCGCGGACGGGCCGACGGCCGTGCCGGGAGCCTACACGGTGCGGCTCACCGTGAACGGCAAGACGGCCACGGCGCCCCTGGTCCTGCGGCCCGATCCGCGCGTCTCCCTGCCGCAGGCGGACCTCGAGGCGCAGCTCCGCTTCTCCCTCGACGTGAGCGGCGCCGTCACCCGCCTGACCCGCGCCGTGGCGCGGCTGCAGACCGTCCGCCGCCAGCTCGCGCAACGCAACGACCTGCTGGCCAAGGACGAGAAGGCCAGGCCCCTCATCGAATCCTCGCAGGCGCTCATCGCCAGGCTGGACGACCTGGAAGCGCGGATGCACAATCCCAAGGCCGAGGTCTCCTATGACGTCCTGGCGATGAAGGGCGGCGCCAGGCTCTATTCGCGCCTCTCACCCTTCCTGAGTTGGACCGACACCGGCAACGGCCCGCCCACCCAGGGCATGCGCGAGGTCTTCGCCGCCCAACTGGAAGAGCTGAACGGCTTCGAGGCCGAGCTTTCAGGGCTGATCGAGAAGGACCTGGCGGCGCTGAACCAGACGGCCGGGCAAGCGGGCGTGCCGGGGATCTACGTGCCGGCGAAGTAGAGATAGTGGTTCAGTTTGCTCGTGGACTACCCTGGTTCTGCCCTTCGAAGCCTCACCCCCCGGCCCCCTCTCCCTGACGGGAGAGGGGGAGGAATACATCTGTTTTTCTTGCTGTTCTCCCCCTCTCCGGTTACGGAGAGGGGGCCGGGGGGTGAGGCTTCGGAGGGCAGGACCGTACGTAGTCTGCAGGCAAACTGAACCACTACGGAAGTAGGAGACTACTCGCGAGGGCGGGCGAGCAACCCGTAGATCGCCTGCGGGTCGACCGGCTTGGTCAGGTGGCGGTCGAAGCCGGCCTCGCGCGCCCGGCGCTGGTCGTCCTCTTGCCCGTAGCCGGTCAACGCCACGAGCAGGGCTCCGGCGGTCCGCCGCCGCCGGCGCAGCTGGCTGGCGACCTCGTAGCCGTCCAGCCCGGGCAGGCCGATGTCCAGGAGCACGACCTCGGGCTGGAACGAGGCGGCCCTGTCCAGCGCCGCCGGTCCATCGTGAGCGACTTCCACTTCGTGTCCCTTGAGGCGCAGGAGATCGGCCAGGCTTTCGGCCGTATCCACGTTGTCGTCCACCACCAGGATGCGGCGCGCTGAGGGGGCCGCAGGCGAGGGCGTCGTACCGCCGCGGAACCATCCCTCGCGGCGCCATGCCGCTCCGACTCCGCATCGCGGCGCCGCGGGACGGGCAGGCGCACCACGAGCTCGCTGCCCTCTTCCAACCCCGCGCTCCGGGCTTCGACGCTGCCGCCGTGCAGCTCCACGAGGCTGCGCACCAGCGTCAGGCCGATTCCCAGGCCGCCGCGCGCGCGGTCGAGCGAACGGTCCGCCTGCATGAACGGCTCGAAGATCCGCGGCAGCGTCTCGGGAGCCATGCCGTCGCCGTCGTCGCGCACCCGCACGACGACCTCGCCCCGAGGCCCGCCGTTCGCCAGCTCGGCCGTCACCTGGATGTGTCCACCCTTGGGGGTGAACTTGGAGGCGTTGTTCAGCAGGTTGCCGAAGACCTGCTCCAGCCGGGTGGAGTCGGCGTCGAGCTCCACCGGCCTGGTCGGCAGCGAGAGCGACAGCTCCTGACCGCGCGCCTCGAGCTGCGGCCGGGCCAGCTCCACAGCCGCCGTGAGGAGAGCCGTCAGCTCCACCGGCTGTTTCCGCAGCCGGATCTTGCCCTGGGTGACGCGGGACACGTCCAGCAGGTCGTCGATCATCCGCGCCATGTTCTGCACCTGCCGGCTCATGATGGCCCGCGCCCGCTCGACCGCGGCGCGGTCGGCGCCGGGGTTCTCCAGCAGGTGCACGGCGTTGCGCAGGGGTGCCAGGGGGTTGCGCAGCTCGTGGGCCAGCAGGGCCAGGAACTCGTTCTTGCTGCGGTCGGCCGCGGCCAGCTCCTGGACGCGTTGCAGCAGGGCCTTGCGCGCCGTGATGTCCTCGATGGCCAGCAGGATCAGCGGCCGGGCCGCGCCCTCCTGCACGATCCGGCGGGCGTTGAGCAGCAGCGTCCTGCGGCCGATGCGCTCGAAATCGCGCTCCAGCTCGAAGTCCTCGAAGCTGTTGTCCCGAGGCAGGATCTCGTCCAGCAGCCGGCGCAGCTCCGGGAGGTTCCATTGGCCGTCGGCGAGGTCGTAGAGGAGACAGCCCTCCGTCTCTCCGGGCGTGACCTGGAAAGTCTCATAGAACGACCGGCTCGCGCTCTGCACGCGCAGGTCGGCGTCCAGCACCAGCAGGGGCTCGCGCACAGTCGCCACGATGCTCTCGGCGTATTCGCGCGCCCGCCGCAGGGTGTCCACGTCGACGAGCAGGACCACCGCGCCGTCGATCTCGTTCTCCAGGGTCTTGTACGGCCGGATGCGCAGCGAGTACCAGCGTCCCTGCCGGTCCCGGACCTCGCGTTCCCTGGGGCTCGCCGAGTCGATCACCTCCACCAGCAACGGCTCCAGATCGGGCAGGTCCAGCTTGAGCTTGATGTCGCCGATCGGCCGGCCGACGTCGCCGGGGATCAGGTTGAAGAGCTTCTCCGCCATCGGCGTGAAGCGCCGGACGCGCAGGTCCGGCCCCAGCATGACGATGGCCATCTCGACGCCGCCGAGGAGGTTCGCCAGGTCGTTGTTGAGCTGGTGCAGCTCCAGGTTGCGGTCCTGCAGCTCGTCGTTGACCGTGCGGTCGGCCTCTTTCTGCACGTCGCTGCCGCCTGCGGCTTGCGGCAGGCGGCCGTGGCCGGCCTCCGCTCGGGCTTGGGGGCTGGCGGTCTGGCCGAGGGTCACCCGGGTGCCCGGTTTCCTGGTGTAGATCTTGTGCTTGGCGTCCTCGACCTCGAACAGGTCGCGGTAGGAGCCGATCGTCTCCGAGCTTCCCCAGCAGCAGGAAGCCGGAGGGCTTCAAGGCATAGTGCAGCAGCGGCACGATCTTCCATTGCAACGCCGGCTCCAGGTAGATGAGCAGGTTGCGGCAACTGATGAGGTCGATCTGGGAGAAGGGCGGGTCGGCCATCACGTTGTGCCGCGCGAACACGCACGTGTCACGGATCGGTCTGCTGACGCGATAGCTGCCGTCCACCTCCGCGAAGTAGTGCCGCAGGCGTTCCGGCGAGACGTCGTGCGCGATGTTCTTCGGGTACACGCCCGCGCGGGCCTTGTCGATACCCGCGCCGTTGAGGTCGGTGGCGAAGATCTGGATCGGCAGCCGGCTGCCCCGGGCCTCGGCGAGCTCGGCGAGAGCGATGGCGATGGAGTAGGCCTCCTCGCCGGTGGAGCACCCCGGCACCCAGACCCGCAACGGATCGTGCCGGGAGCGGTTCTTGAACAGCTTGGGCAGGACCCTGGCTTTGAGCGCCTCGAACGTCTCCGGGTTGCGGAAGAAGCTCGTGACGTTGATCAGGATGTCCTGGTAGAGGGACTCCACCTCGCCGGGGTTTTTCCGCAGATGGCGCGCGTAGTCCCGCAGCCCGTCCATCTTGTGCAGCACCATGCGGCGGGTGATGCGGCGGTGGAGAGTGCTTGCCTTGTACTGGCTGAAGTCGACGTTCGTAGCCTTGCGCAGGATCTCCAGGATCTTGCCGAGATCCGGCGCGTCCGCGGGCGTTTTGCGCCGGGCCGGCGCGGGAGCCACCAGCGGATGCCGGGCGATGCGCGCGATCTCCTCGGCGATCCCGTCCGGGGGAAGCACGAAGTCCACGCAGCCGCTGGCGACGGCGCTGCGCGGCATGCTGGTCTGTTGCGCCGTGTCGTCCTGGGCGAAGGTGATGCCGCCTTCGGCCTTGATCTCCTCCAGCCCCAGGGTGCCGTCGGTGGCGGTGCCGGAGAGAATCACCCCGATCGCCCGGTGCTTCTGGTCATTCGCCAGGGAACGGAGGAATAAATCGATCGGCCGTTGCTGGCCGCGGTCTTTCTTCCGCGGCAGCAGTTGCAGCACTCCCTGCGAGATGATCATGTTGCGGTCGGGCGGGATGACGTAGACGCGGTTCGGCTGTACCGGCGGCTCGTCCTGGACCTCCATGACCGGCATCGCGGTCGTCCGCGACAGGATCTCCGCCAGCAGGCTGGCCCGCGTCGGGGCCAGGTGCTGCACCAGCACGAAAGCCATGCCGGTGTCGACCGGCAGCGCGCCGAGCATCTGCGAGAAGGCCTCGAGGCCGCCGGCCGAGGCGCCGACGCCGACGATCGGGAAGGGCGAGCCAGCCGCCGGCACGCGGGCTTCCTTTATAGGGTTTTCAACCGTGGCCGGCGGGACCTCTTCCGTCTTGGCACCTGAGGGTGCCTTCGGCCTCCGCCTTCTGGCTGTCATGTACGGCTAGATTAGCAAAAAACATGCCCTGGAGCCTTGAAAAGAAAGAACTTGCTGCAAACGGGAGCCGGCATCCGGGCCGCCGTGAAACAGAGTCCCCTCTCGCACGTATGAGTGGGATTGCGCGGTTCGGTCCGCGCGGACAGGGAGAAACTATGCTCAGAAAGATCTTGCGGGCTCTGCCCGCTGTCGTCGCGATTGGCCTTCTCGCCGTCCCCGCCTTCGCGGGCCAGGTGGAGGAAAGGAACAAAGCCGTCGCCCGGACCATCCTGGAGCAGGTACTGGGCCAAGGGAAGATCGAAGAGAACGACGCGCTGTACTCGCCCGACTACGTCAGCCACGGGAGCACCCGCGATGTGGGGCGGGCCGAGGACCGCGAGCTCATGAAGGGATGGAGGCGGGCCTTTCCGGACCTGCGGGTAACCATCGACAAGATCGTGGCGGAGGGGGATCTGGTCGCGGTCCGCTTCACCGCCGAGGGCACCAACTCGGGCTCGGCCAACAGTCTGCCCGCAACCGGCAAGCGCATCCGCATCGCCGCCATGACCATTTTCAAGATCGTGGATGGCAAGATCGTGGAGGAGTGGCCCATCTTTGACCAGTTGGATTTCCTGCGACAGCTCGGCTTGATGCCTGCCCTGAAGAGAGAGCCATGAAGCCGGCTCTCACCGCGTTACGCGCATAGAATGGTGCCTCGCAAGGAGGGGTAGGCCATGTCCGACACCACCGTGGATCTCAAACAAGCCGTCGAGGGCGACGACGGCATCTCCGTCATCCGCCGCGGCGGGATCTGCCGCGGCTGGAACGGCATCCAGTACCGGGCGGGCCTTTCCGCCAGGAACGTCAACGCCCGCAAGCTGTCGATGAACGTCGCCACCATTCCGCCGGGCGGCGTCGCCCACGCCCACATCCACGTCGATTTCGAGGTGATGCTCTACATCCTCCAGGGCCGCGTCCGCCACGAGTACGGCCCCGGCCTCGAGAAGGCGGTGGAGAACGAGGCGGGCGACTTCATCTTCATCGAGCCCGGCGTGCCGCACGAGGTGTTCAACCTCAGCGATACCGAGCCGGTGTTGGCCGTCGTTGCCCGTTCGGATGCTTCGGAGTGGGAGAACATCGTGCCGTATGAGCGGGACAGTGGAAGCGTGACGTGAGTCAAGCGGAGGTCGGCACCTACACCTGGAGGGACTTCATCGAGCTCGATGAGGACGATCTGCGCGAATTGCTGGACGGTCACCTCGTGGAGATCGAAACACCAACATGGGCGCACGAAGCGATCGTGGTAGACCTCATGACGGACCTCGGCCAGTGGGCGCGGATACGTAACGCGGGCCAGGTTCTCGGCTCGGGCTACAAGGTACGCATTGACGATGAGAACGGGTACATGCCGGACGTGCAGTTCTATCGGTCGGAAAACTTCCCGACGGACCAGGAGGAGGGCCTCGAACGCGGCCATCCCGACCTTGTCATCGAAGTGAGCCTACCCAGCAGCCGATCTGAGGACGGTGTCCGCAAGCTTCATGGCTACGCGGCCATCGGCGTTCCCGAGTACTGGCTGATTGATATCGAGGCCCGAACGTTGAGACGATTGATTCTGCATGAAGGGACTTACAGCGTCGTTGAGGCCATCGAAGGCAACGCGACTTTCCGGCCGGAGAGCTTCGACGGTCTCGAAATCGATCTCGGCCTGCTGTGGAGCGCGGGACAGTAGCGAAGTAGTCTTCCACGTTCAGTGACGTATAAGCCGGGTCTTCTGCCCCGAAGGGGTAGAGGCATGTAGCCTGGCGGCGTCAGCCCCAGGAAAGCGGTCAGAAAAAACCAATCTCAGAGCCCCGAGGGGGCGACGACCCGCCGTTGTAGGCCTTTGAACCGTTGTCGCACACCGACTGGGTCGTCTCTACGGAACCTCCGAGACACCGCCAGAGATAGAGGTTACGGAGACGTTGGAAGACTTCGTTTCGCTCCGAATCGGCGATATCGCTTCGATCCCCCACGACGCGACGGCGTCGAATCGGGCGGCGCGGGGGGTGCGGGGATCGACCGTGCCCTGAAGGCCGGCTGTTCAAGCTGATACGATTCTCCAAGCTGATACGATTCTCCCGGTTACAGATGGCGCCGCGAAGGGTGCCGTTCCGGGAGGGAGACTGTGCCGGATTTCCATCAATACATCGGGGTGCGCTACTCGGGCCGCAAGGCTCCGAGCGTTCCCATCCGCGAGATCAAGGTGTTTGCGGCCGTCGAGGATCACGAGCCGTATCAGGAGCTCAACGCGAGCCATGAGTCGGCGAGGTGGAGCCGGCGCGACCTCGCCGAATGGCTGCTCGAGAAGGTCACCGCCGGCGAGCCGGTCATCGTCGGCCTCGACCACGCCTTCTCCTTTCCCCAGAGCTACATGGACCGTCACGGCCTGAAGAGCTGGGACGAGTTCCTCAACGATTTCGAGGGGCACTGGCCCACTGACCAGCGGTCCGTCCGCGAGCTGCTGCCCGGCAACCCGCGCACCGGCGATCCCGACGAGCACCGCCTGACCGGCCAGTGGACCGCCTTTCCCAAGAGCGTGTTCCAGTGGGACATTCAGGACAGCTCGGCGAAAGCCACCCACGCCGGCCTGCCCTGGCTCGACTACCTCCGCCGCGCCCGTGACCGCGTCCACGTGTGGCCGTTCGACGGTTTCGAGGTTGCCGCGGGAAAGTCGGTGGTGGCCGAAGCGCGGCCGGCCCGCCTGCGCCACCGCTATCGCAAGGAAGGGCTCTCCAAGGAGGAGCAGGACGCCTACGCGATCTGCGCCTGGCTCCAGGAGCGGGACCGGCTCGATCTGCTGCGGGCCTACTTCACGCCGCCCCTCTCCGACGCCGAGAAGGTGCGGTCGCGCCTGGAGGGTTGGATCCTGGGCGTGGCGTGAGAGGCCCGGCGTGAGCGAGGCAGCCTTCACGGGTCCACATCAGGGGCAGCCGCTCGCCACCGCGGGCCGTCCCCTCCGCGAAACCGCCGCCGCCATGGTGATGGTGCACGGGCGCGGCGCGACGGCGGAGAGCATCCTGGAGCTGGCGCGGGAGCTGGGGCATCCCGGGTTCGCCTACCTCGCTCCCCAGGCGGCGGGATCTACCTGGTACCCGAACAGCTTTCTCGCGCCGATGCACCACAACGAGCCCGGTCTCTCCTCGGGATTGGCGCGCCTCGGAGAGGTGCTCGGCCTGATCGCAAGGGAAGGCATCCCGGCGCAGCGCGTGATCCTGCTCGGCTTCTCCCAGGGAGCCTGCCTGGCGCTCGAGTTTGCCGCCCGCAACGCCCGCCGCTACGGCGGGATCGTCGGTCTCTCCGGCGGACTGATCGGTCCGCCCGGTACACCCCGAACCTACGCCGGCTCGTTCGCCGGCACGCCCGCCTTCCTCGGCTGCAGCGACCGCGATCCGCACGTTCCCCGCGAGCGCGTTCTGGAGACGGCGGAGGTGCTGCGGCGGATGGCGGCTGAGGTGACGGAGCGGATCTACCCCGGGCTCGGTCATACGGTCAACGAGGATGAGCTGGAGCAGGTGCGGCGGATGATGGCGGCCGTGGACGGCACCGGCTTGGCCGCGCGGCCTCACCCCCGGCCCCTCTCCTGAGGCGCATCTGCTATCTTTATGCAACGGCTTCGGGATTGGAGCTTGACCAAGCCCCCGGTACTTTCTGGCTCGACCTCCTGAGTAGAGGGCAAGATGGAACAGTTGGTCTCTCCCATCGCGGTGGGGATTCGCAAGGCTCCGACCGGTATTGCCGGCCTGGATGAGGTCACGGGAGGGGGGCTGCCGGCCGGGAGGCCTACCCTGGTCTGCGGCAGTGCCGGCTGCGGCAAGACGTTGCTCGCCATGGAGTTCCTGGTGCGCGGCGTCACCGCCTATGGCGAGCCGGGCGTCTTCATGAGCTTCGAGGAAGGGGCCGAGGATCTGGCCCAGAACGTCCTCTCCCTGGGATTCGACCTCGAAGACCTGGTGCGGCGCGGCAAGCTCGCGGTCGATTACGTGCACGTCGAGCGCAGCGAGATCGAGGAGACGGGCGAGTACGACCTCGAGGGCCTGTTCCTGCGCCTGGGCTATGCGATCGACTCCATCGGCGCCAAGCGCGTCGTGCTCGACACGATCGAAGCCCTCTTCGGAGGCTTGAGCAATGAGGGCCTGCTCCGCGCCGAGCTGCGGCGCCTGTTCCGTTGGCTGAAAGACAAGGGGGTGACCGCCGTCATCACCGGCGAGCGGGGTGAGGGTGCGCTGACCCGCCACGGCTTGGAGGAGTACATCTCCGACTGCGTGATCCTCCTCGATCACCGCGTCACCGGCCAGCTCGCCACGCGCCGCCTGCGGGTCGTCAAGTACCGCGGCAGCGTCCACGGCACGAACGAGTATCCGTTCCTCATCGACGAGCGGGGGATCGAGGTGCTCCCCATCACCTCGTTCGGGCTCACGCATGCGGCCCCGACGGAACGGATCTCCTCCGGCATCGCGGAGCTCGACGACATGCTCGGCGGTCCGGGTTACCATCGCGCCAGCAGCGTCCTGGTCTCCGGCACGGCGGGCACCGGCAAGAGCAGCCTGGCGGCCCACTTCGTCGACGCCGCCTGCCGGCGGGGCGAGCGTTGCGTCTACTTCGCCTTTGAAGAATCTCCCGGTCAGGTGATGCGCAACATGCGCTCGATCGGCATCGACCTCGACCCATGGGTGCATCAAGGCCTGCTCGAGTTCCACGCCTCGCGCCCGACGCTGAACGGCCTGGAGCGACATCTGGTGACCATGTACAAGACGATCCGCACCGTCCAGCCCCGCGTCGTCGTCGTCGATCCGGTCACCAACTTCGTCAACGTCGGGTCCACCGAGGAGGTCGGCTCGATGCTGGTGCGGCTGATCGACTTTCTGAAGATGAATGAGATCACCGCCCTGTTCACCAGCCTCACGCAGGGAGGCAGGAACCTCGAAGCAACGGACGTCGGCGTTTCCTCGCTGATGGACTCCTGGCTGCTGCTGCGTAACGTCGAGACGAACGGCAGGCGCCAACGGGGGCTCTGCGTGCTCAAGTCGCGCGGCACGGCCCATTCCAGCCAGGTCCGGGAGCTCCTGCTGACCGAGCAGGGGGCGCGGCTCGTGGATACCACTCGCGAGCCGGCGGGCGCTCAGCCGGGCGCGCAGCGTCGGTCCCGCGAGACGCCTCAAAAAACAGCATCGAAACCGGGGATCAGGAGGCGGGCGTGAGCACTCCGGAGAGGGAGCCACGGAAGGAGGCTGACGCGGAGCTTTGGGACCTGCGGCTGTACGTCGCGGGACAGACCCCGAAGTCCATGGCGGCCATCGCCAACCTGCAGCGGTTCTGTGAGGAGCACCTGGCCGGTAAGTACCGGATCGAGGTGGTGGATCTTGTCGCCGACCCCCAGCTCGCGCGTGTCGACCAGATCCTGGCGATTCCCACCCTGGTGCGGAGGCTGCCGCCGCCGTTGCGCAAGATCATCGGGGATCTCTCGAATTCCGAGCGCGTTCTCGTTGGATTGGACCTGAGGCCGCGGGCGGTCTCGGGTGGAGGGCCTGAAAAGTGAAAGACGAGGGCATCTATCTGAAAATCGACCAGTACCGGATCCGGCTGGAAGAGGCCGAAGAGACCTTGCGCGCTATCCGCAAAGGCGAGGTGGATGCCGTGATCGTCGAGGATCAGCGCGGCGAGACGGTGTATGCCCTGAAGAGCCCGGACCGCTCGTTCCGCCTGATGATCGAGGCGATGGGTCAGGGAGCCGTGACGCTCTCGCCCGCGGGCTCCATCCTCTATTGCAACGGCTGCTTCGCCCGCATGCTGAAGATGCCGGGCGATCTGGTCGTCGGCGCCGCGCTGCGGACTTTTCTCGCTCCTTCCAGCCACGAGCTTTTCGATGCGCTGCTGCAAAAGGCGGAAGGCGGTCAGGGCGAGGTCGAGCTCATGGCCGCGGACCGAATGAGGATTCCCGCCTACCTCGCCCTGAGCTCCCTGTGGCTGGACGAGGAGCGCGTCCTCTGCCTGGTGGTCACCGATCTGACCGAGCAGAAGCGGAGCGAAAAGATCGTGGCGATGAACGAAGCCAAGGACCGCTTCCTGGCCACCTTGAGCCACGAGCTGCGGACGCCCTTGACGCCCGTCCTGGCGGTGATCTCCAACCTGGAGACGAGCGACCGCCTTCCCGCCGAGCTGCGCGGGGAGATCGCAATGGTGCGGCGCAACATCGAGCTCGAGGCGCGGCTGATCGATGACCTGCTCGACGTGACGCGCATCTCGCGCGGCAAGCTCGAGCTGCAATACCAGGAGGTCGAGCTGCGGCAGGTTCTCGAGCATGCCGTCCGGACGTCGTGCGGCGAGGAGCTCGTTGCCGGCCGCCTGCGGGTGGTCGAAGAGCTCG
The DNA here is from genome assembly GCA_963778565.1 of Thermoanaerobaculaceae bacterium. Lineage (GTDB taxonomy): Bacteria > Acidobacteriota > Thermoanaerobaculia > Multivoradales > UBA5704 > DATARR01. The sequence goes on from CAVZUZ010000015.1 coordinate 228,425, forward strand.
CCGACGGCCACCGCCTCTGGGCCGACGCGCCGCGTTTGACGCAGGTGTTCTGGAACTTGCTCAGCAACGCCGTCAAGTTCACGCCCGAAGGCGGCACGATCTCCGTGCGGTCGTGGACGGACGCGCCGGGCTGGCTCGTCGTCGAGATCGCCGACACCGGCATCGGCATCGAGCCGGAGCTCCTGCCGCGGATCTTCAACGCCTTCGAGCAGGGGGAGCCCCGGGCGGCGACCCGCTTCGGAACCGGCCTCGGGCTGGGGCTCGCCATCAGCCGCGCCATCGTCGGGTACCACGGCGGCGTCCTGGAGGCCCACAGCGAAGGTCCGGACCGCGGCGCGACGTTCCGCGTGCGGCTGCCGCTGACGCCGGTCCCCGTCAGCGCCGCGGCCGCGGCGAGCGAGCCGAACCGCCCGTCCGATCAGGCCATGAGAGCCTTGCGCATCCTCCTGGTCGAAGACCATGTGGACACCGCCGAAGCCCTCGCGGAGCTGCTGCGCCTCTTGGGACACGAGGTGACGGTGGCCTTCACCCTCTCGGAGGGATTGGCCGCGGCGGAAGACGTCCAGAGCCGCGGGCCGGGAGGAATCGACCTGGTGGTCAGCGATCTGGGCTTGCCCGACGGCAACGGGCTGGACCTCATGCGCGAGCTCGCCTGTCGCTACGGTCTCAAGGGGATCGCCCTGTCAGGCTACGGCATGGAGGAAGACCTGCGCCGCAGCCGGGAGGCGGGCTTCGAGCGGCACCTCACCAAGCCGATCAACTTCCAGGCTCTGCAGGCTGTCCTGCGCGAGGTCGTTGAAGGGTAGTGGGTTGCCAAAAAGAGTAGCGGTTCCGTCTGCTCGTGGACTACCCCGGTCCTGCCCTCCGAAGCCTCACCCCCCGGCCCCCTCTCCCTGACAGGAGAGGGGGAGGAACACATCTGTTTTTCTTGCTGTTCTCCCCCTCTCCGGTTACGGAGAGGGGGCCGGGGGGTGAGGCTTCGGAGGGCAGGACCGTACGCAGTCCGCAGGCAAACTGAACCACTACCAAAAAAGAGGGACCGGCGTCGGGAACACCCCTTCTGCCCGGTCCCTTGAGGAGGCGCCGCCGCGTGGGCGGTCCTGCGTGATGCCGGACGGATAGCGCAAGGCCGGTGCCGGCTTGCGAAAAACCGCCGTTCTTCCCCTCAACTCTCTTTTTCGCCGTGACTTCAGATTTTCTGACAGCTGTCGTCGTTGCCGGTCCCGGGCCATGGTAATCTTGGCGAAAGAACCATAATCCTGGTGAGGACGCCATAGGTGGTGCTCGAAACGCCTGCTGGAGATGGGGAAAAGAGTGCTGGCCGAGAGCGATCTCGACCGGATGCTCACGGGGGTCGCACTGTTTCCCGAGCTGAGCCGCGGTTGAGGAAAACAACGATGATACGAAGAATTCGTCTGGAGAATGTAGGCCCCGCCCCGGAACTGGAGGTCGAGTTTGGACCACGTCTCAATCTCCTCGCTGGAGATAATGGTGTTGGAAAGAGCTTCCTCTTGGACGTTGTGTGGTGGGCACTCACCCAAACCTGGACGGGGGATCCGGCATGGCCTGACCCTGCTTCAAGCAAAAGTGGCCAGCCCGCGATTCATTACCGGTTTTTGAATCGGTCAGGCGGGGAAAGCGCAATCCATGCACGTTACGACTTCAAGGATCAAGCCTGGATATCAAGAGGACAGCGCCGACCGAAGCCAGCGGTCGTATTGTATGCGCGAATCGACGGAAGCTTCTCTGTTTGGGATCCTGCCCGCAACGAAGTGGGGGAGTCGACCAATGGGGCCGGGGCGCCGGCGCGAGAACGACTCCCAGCGTACCACTTTACCGCAGACCAGCTTTGGAACGGCTTGCGCGACGAGTCACGCGTCTTTTGCAATGGCTTGATCCACGACTGGGTCTCGTGGCAGCTCAAAAAGGCTGAGCCCTTTGCGCAGCTCGAGGAGGTATTGAAGGTATTGTCTCCGAGCCATGAAGAGGAATTGCGGCCGGGGAGCCCTATACGAGTGAGAGTGGACGACGTACGCGATCATCCAACTCTCAAACTGTCCTACGGCACCCTGCCACTCATCTTCGCCTCCGCAGGTATCAAGCGGATCGTCGGGCTTGCATACCTGCTGGTCTGGGCTTGGCAGGAGCATGTCCTGGCCTCGAAGCTGCAGCGAGAGGTAGAAGCCGATCGGGTGGTCTTCCTGTTGGACGAGATCGAAATGCACCTACACCCCCAATGGCAGAGACTGCTTTTGCCGGCGCTCGTCGGTGTCATGTCCCATCTCCAGAGTCGGGCCCGCGTCCAGGTCCTGGGTACGACCCATGCGCCACTGGTCCTGGCGTCCGTCGAGCCGATCTTCGAAGAGGACGAGGACAGGCTCATTCACCTCCGTCTTGCCGGTCATGAGGTACGAATCGAAGATCTTTGGGCAAAGCAGGGAGATGCCGTTGGTTGGCTTGTATCCGACGTGTTCGGTCTCAGGCAAGCGCGCTCGAAGCAGGCGGAAGATGCGATCGAGGCTGCTGAAGCCTGGATGCGTAAGGATCTCGGAGCCTTGCCGAAGGACCTGAGGACGCGGGAAGCCATACATGGGAGGCTGGTGCGTCTCCTCCCGGGACATGATCCGTTCTGGCCTCGATGGATCGTCACAGGAGAGCGCGAGACCAAGACGGAGTCCAGGATGCAATGATCCGCTTTGAGCGGGTGCCCGAACCTCAGGAATTCAATCGAAGGACACGCCTGCCGGGAAGGAGATGGCTGGCGGCGAACCGTCACGCTCGCAGGCCGAAGGACCTCTCTGGAGAGCGCGCTGGCCGAATCCCGCAGAGGCCGCGGAGGCGCTCCACCACGGCAGGGAAGAGCGCCTCCGGCAGGTCGAAGGTGAAGCTGCGGTCGACCCGGCAATGGCTCGTCAAGCGGAGATCATCGGACGCTCAGGCGGCGCGCGTCGATGCCTTGCCGCCGCTCGCTATTCTCCCAAGAAACGAAGAATTCTCCAGCGCCGTCTGCCGCGACCGCGAGCTTCCGGAAGTTGCGCTGGAGCCGGCGCTCGGTGATCCAGAACGCCTCCCCCACCGGCGAACCCAGGGCGTCGAGCTCCACGCCCGCGGCCTGGAAATCGGAGGAGTCGTTCCAGGTAAGCCAGGCGAGGAGGAAGTGGCCGGACGGCATGGCTGCCAAGGCTGGCGCGAGCTGCGGCGAGCCCTCGCCGAAGCTGCCGCCGTAGAGCCGCACCTGGGGGCCGGTGAGATTGCCACCGGCTCCGACCGCTTGGCCGTAGAGATAGAAAAATCCCTTCCACAGCTCGGGGTGCTCGCCCTGCCAGACCACAAGGAAGTTGCCCGCCTTGTCGGCCGCCACCGCCGTCCGCATCTGCCGGTGGGCCGTGTCGGTGTTGACGCGGATCTCGGGTCCGACCGGCTTGGCGGAGGCGTCGAGGAGGCGTGCGAAGACGCCCAGCTCGCTCGCATCGTCCCCTTCCCAGACCACCAGAACCCGACCCTGGGAGTTGGCGGCGGTGGCCGGCCGCTGACCGCTCCTCTCGCTGATCTTGATCTCGGCACCGACCGGCACGCCCGTGGCGTTCAGTGCTCGGCCGACGATCCCACCGGTGCCGCCGTCCTCCCAGACGGCCAGGAAGCGGCCGTTGTGGGCGATCAGTCGGGGCTCGTGCTGGAAGCCGGAAGCTGTGACGTTGATGCGAGCCTTCGCGCCGAGCGGCGCGCCGCCGACGCTGAAGCGCTGTACGAAGACGTCCTGGTCCTGAATCTCGCGTTGTTCGAAAAAGGGCTCGCTCCTCAGAAAGGCTCGCTCCTCGGTGAAGGCGAGCAGGAATTGACCGTTGGAGAGGGAGACGACGGCGGGCTGCCGCCGATTGACCACGGGCCCGCTATAGGGGAGCACCGAGGGAGCCTCGTTCCCGATCAAGGTCGACTCGGCGCCCGCCGGCAAGCCGGTGGCGGCGTAAAGCTGCCCACGAATGCCTCTCTGGTCGTTCTCCCACACCACCATCAAGCCGCCGCCCGGCAGGAAGGCCGTGGCCGGGTTGAGCTGCTTGAAGTCGGTACGGTGGTTGACGCGGAGCTGGCGTCCTTGCGGCTGGACTTCGGCTGAAGCGGAGACGGAAAGAAGTGTGAGAGCGGCGGCGAACAACCCAACGCAGGTCTTTGATCTCATGAAATCTCCTCCTGTCTAAGAGCTGAAGCGGACCTGATGCTAGGATAACATAGTTTCTTACGCCGTCGCCCGCCGCTCTTCCGGCTGGACCTCCTCCAGCTCCACCGACACGAGCTTCGAGACCCCCCGCTCCTCCATGGTGACGCCGTAGAGGCGCGAGGCGACCTCCATGGTGAGCTTGTTGTGGGTGATCATGACGAGCTGCGTGTTCTCCGCCATTTCCACCAGGAGATCGACGAAGCGGGTGGTGTTGATGTCGTCGAGCGGCGCGTCCACCTCGTCGAGGATGCAGAGCGGCGAGGGCTTGGTGCGGAAGAGGGCGAAGAGCAGGGCGATGGCCGTCAGGGCCTTCTCGCCGCCCGACATCAGCATCAGGTTCTGCAGGCGCTTTCCCGGCGGCCGGGCCAGGATCTCGATGCCGCTCTCCAGCACGTCCTCCTCGTCGAGCAGCCGCATCTCGGCCTCGCCGCCGCGGAACAGGCGGGAGAAAGTCTCGCCGAAATGCTGGTTGACCACCTGGAAGGTGGCGTTGAACCGCTCGCTGGAGGCGACGTTGATCTCGCGGATGGTCCGCTTGAGGCTGTCGACGGAGGCGGCCACGTCGGCCCGCTGGGTGGTGAGGAACTCGTAACGCTTCTCCTGCTCGTCGTGCTCCTGGACGGCGAGCACGTTGACCGGTCCCAGGCGCTCCAGGGCTGCCTTGGTGCGGGCGAGCTCGGCTTCCAGCCCGGCGAGCCCGGCGACATCGGCGACATCGGCGCGCGGCTCGTCGGCGACCGCCATCGGCTCGAAGTCGAACTCTTCGCGGAAGGTGAGGGCGAGGTGCTCGGAGTCCTGCCGCACGCTGGCCTGAGAGATGCGCAGCTCCTCGATTTCGGAGCGCACGGCGTCCCGCCGTTCGCGGTGGCCGGCGATCCGTTCCTCGAGCAGCCGGATCTCCTGGCGGTGAAGGTCGAGCCGTTCCTGCTCCTCGAGCACGCCCTCCTCGGCGGCGGCGCGCTCCTCCAGGGCCTCCTGCAGCTCCTCCTGGGCGCTCGCTATGGCGTGCTCCAGCTCGCTCCGCCGGCCGGTGAGGCGATCCGCCTCCTGCCGCCAGGCGGCGATCTGGCTGCGGCCGCGCTCGACCTCGGCCCGCAGGCGGGCCATCTCGCGGTCGTGGGATTCCAGCCGCTCGTCGAGCAGCTCCAGCCGGCCGCGCCGGCCGGCGCTGGCGGTGCGCAGGCCTTCGCGGTGGGCCTTGGCGGCCTCCAGCTCGGCCTGGGCGCGGTCGAAGTCCTCCTGCAGCCCGGCGTTCCTCGCCTCGGCGGCGGCCAGCTCCTCCTGGAGCCGTTGGCGGCGCTCGGCGACGCGCTCGATCTCGCGTGCGATCTCCTGCTGCTCGGTGGTGAGCGTGTCGGCCTCGGTCGCCAGCCGCCGATGGCGGGCGGCGGCGTCCTCCAGGCGCGCCTTGCCGACGGCCAGCTCCTGGCGGATCTGTGCCACCTCCCCCTGGAGACGGTTCGATTCCCTGGCCAGGCCGGCGCGCTCGGCCACCAGGCGGTCGAGGTGGCCGGCGGCCTCGCGCAGCCGGGTCTCGAGGTCGGGCACCTCGCGGGCCAGCGCGACCAGCTCGCTCTCGCGCTCCAGCACGCCCGGGGTCGCCACTTCGCCCTCGACGTGGAAGGTTCCGGCCTCCACCCACACGCCCTCGCGGCTGAGAAAGGCGAACCCCGGATGGAGTCTGGCCAGCCGCTCGGCGTCGGCGGCGGCGCGAACCAGGAAGGCCGGAGGCAGGGCCGCCGCCAGCTCCTCCGGCAGGCCGAGGGCCTCGCCCAGGGAGAGCACGACCGCGGGATCGTCCATCACCGGCCAGGAATCGGGCGCGCCCGGCCGCCGTTCCACCAGCACGGCCGCCGCCCGGCCGGCGAGGGCCTTGGCCAGGTCGCGGGCGCTCTCGCCGGGATCGAGCACGACGGCATCGGCGAGGCTGCCGAGATAGATGTCGAGGCTGCGCTCCCACCCCTCGACCGCCTTGGCCTGGCTCACCAGGTAGGCGGGGGCGTCGACGCCGGCGCCGGCGAGGGCCTCCTCCAGGGCGGCGCGGCGCTGGGCGTGGGCGCGGGAGAGCTCGTCCAGGATGCGCTGCCGCTGCCGGGTACCCGAGAGCTGGTCCTCGAGGCTGCGCTTCGCCTCCGACGCCTCGGCCTCGCGCCGCATCGTCAGATCGAGCGCCGCGGCGACTTTCTCCTGCTCGGCGCTCCTGGCGGCGAGGGCGCCCTCGCTCGCCACCACAGTGTCGCGGGCCACCTCCAGCGCCTCGGCCGCCTGCTTCTCCTCGAAGGCGTGCTGGGCGATCTCCTCGTCGACGCGATGGCGCCGGAAGTTGCCCTTCTCCTGCTCGATCTGCGCCTGCTGCAAGCGGTTGCGGGCGGCGTTGATCTCGCCGGCGGCGGCCAGGAGCTGAGCGCGGAAGCCTTCGAGGCGGGCCGACACCTGCTTCAGGTCGCCTTCGGCGGCGTCGATCTGCCGCTCGTCCTCGTCGACGGCGGCGGCGGCCTGCCCGCGCTCGGCGGCCAGCTCGCGGCGCTTCTCTTCCAGGGCCGCCAGCGCCTCTTCATGGGCGGCGATCTCCTGCTCGCGCCGCTCGGCCAGCGCCCGCCCTTGCGCCGCCCGCTCGCCGACCTCCTGCACGGTCTGCCGGTTGGCCTTGAGGAACTCCTGCCGGCCCTCGATGACGGCCGCCAGCTCGGCCGCCGTCTGGTGGCGCTCGGCCATCCGCTGCGCCAGCTCCTCCAGCCGCTCGCGATCCGCGGCCAGGGCCGCTTCGTCGCGGTGGAGGTCGGCGGCGAGGGCCGCTTCGCGGGAGGTGGCATCCTCGATCCGCGATTTCAAATCCGCCAGCAGCGCGGCCGTCGCGGTCCAGCGTCCGAGGAGCACCTCCATCAGAAGCTTGCGGTACTCCTTCTCCTTCTCCTGGTAACGCCGGGCCGCGCTCGCCTGGCGCTTGAGCGAGCGCAGGGCGCGCTCGACCTCGGCGATGACGTCGTCGAGACGCAGCAGGTTCGCGGTCGCCTCCTCGAGCTTCACCTCGGCGACGTTCTTCCGCGCCTTGTAGCGGGTGATGCCGGCCGCCTCCTCGATGAGCCGGCGCCGCTCCTGGGGCTTGCCGGAAAGGATCATGCCGATCTTGCCCTGCTCGATGACGGAGTAGGCCCGGATGCCCAGGCCGGTGTCCATCAGCAGGTCCTTGATCTCCTTCAGCCGCACCACCCTGCCGTTCAGGCGGTACTGGCTCTCGCCGCCGCGAAAGACGCGGCGGCCGATGGTGAGGAGGCCCTCGTCGGCGCCGGGAAAGGAGAGATCGGTGCGCAGCGTCAGGATGCAGTCGGCCATTCCCAGCGGCTTGCGGCTGTCCGAGCCGTTGAAGATGACGTCTTCCATCGTGCCGCCGCGCAGGCTCTTGGCGCTCTGCTCGCCGAGCACCCAGGTGATCGCTTCGGCGAGGTTGCTCTTGCCGCAGCCGTTGGGGCCGACGATGGCGGTGACGCCGCCCGCGAAGCGGACTTCGACGGGATCGACAAAGGACTTGAAACCGGAGATCTCGAGGCGTTCGACTTTCAGCATGGAGGTCCCTCAGGCCGACGAGAGGGCAGCTTAGCAGAGCGGGCCGGCGACCACAAGTTGATGGGGTGGGGAAGGGGAGGGCTACTAGATGTGGGCTATGCTTCCGGATGATATGGAATCAAGGACACAAGGGACAGCAAGGACGTTCAAGGACGAGGAAGGTGTCATTCACCTCGCGTCCTTGACGTCCTGTGTGTCCTTGATTCCACCCCCGCTCACTTCACAGTAGCGCTTATGGCGGTTTTTCTTTGTCTCGCCGGATTTTTTCTCCCGCTCCTGGCGCTCGCCGCCACCGCCTACCTTCTCGGGCGCCTGGCGACCCGGCGCCTCGCCTTCGCCGGCCGTCTGGAGCGCGAGGAGGTCTCGGTGGTGCTCGGGCTGGCGCTGGCGGCCCACCTCCTCCTGCTGCTCGGCTTCGCGGGGCTGCTGCGGCCTTTGCCGATGCTCCTGCTCGCGGCCGGCATCCACGCCGCCGGATTCCGGGCCTGGCGCGAGCTGTGGGCCGATCGGCGCGGAAGGTCGGGGTCGCCGCTCTGGCGGTGGCCTGTCGCCGTTCTGGGGCTCGCGCCGCTCGTCCTGCTGGCGCTGTATCCGCCGACGGCGTTCGACGCGACGATGTACCATTTGCCGTTCGCTCGGGCCTTCGCCGAATCCGGCGGCGTGCCCTTCTTGCCGGATCTGCGCTTCCCTGTTTTTCCCCAGGCCAACGAGGTCCTGTTCGCGGCGGTGATGCTTTTCGGGCGCGACGAGGCGGCCCACGGCGTCCAGCTCCTCGCAACTCTCCTTACCGCGGTCCTGCTCCTCGCGTGGGGGAGGCAGGCTTTTCCCTCCTGTCGGGCTGCGGGATGGCTGGCGGCGGCGATCTTTCTGGGCAACCCGATCGTCGTTTATCTCGCCGGGACCGGTTACGTCGAGCCCGGGCTCGCGCTGTTCGTCACCGCTTCCCTGTATGCCTTGGAGCGCTGGCGCGGCACGGGAGGAAGAGGGTGGCTCGCGCTGGCGGCTCTCTTCGGCGCCACGGCCGCGGACGTGAAGTACCTGGGTCTCTTCTTCCTTGGCAGCGCAGGGTTGATGGTACTGCTGGCGGGCGGACGTTCCCGGTCCGTTTCGTCGCGGCTCCGGGACGGCATTCTTTTTGCCGCCGTCGCGCTGCTTTTCCTGGCGCCGTGGTATCTCCGGATCTACGTTCATACCGGCAACCCGATTTTCCCGTATCTGACCCAGGTCTTCGGGGAGAACCTCTGGCAGCCGTTTGCCCGGCAGGAGATCGAGGAGGCGCTCCTGCCCAGGCTGATGCGCTGGGCACGGCTCCCCTGGGACGTGGTCTTCGAGCGTGCGAGCTATGGCCAGTCGCCGCCGTTTTCGCCGGTCTACCTCGCAGCGCTCCCGCTGCTGGTGTTCGGCGCGGTGCGGGACGGTCTGGTGAGGCGGCTGCTGTGGATCGCCGCGGTTTATGCGTTCGTCTTCACCTGGCTGCCGGCGGACAGCCGGTATCTCGTCTCCGTACTGCCCCTGGCCGGCCTGGCGGTGGCGGGCTCCGTGGCTGCGGCGTCCGCCCGGTGGCCACGCCTCGGCTTTCGCGGTTGGGCCGCCGCATTCTGTCTCGGCTGTTTCCTGCCGGGCTGGCTCTACGCCGGATACCGGATCGCCCGCCAGGGACCGCTGCCGGTGACCACGGAGCAACGGGAGGCCTATCTCGCCCGCGGGCTGCCTCTTTATCCCGCCATCGCCCGGCTCAATCGGACGCATGGGAGCGGCTACACGCTGTGGGCCTTGTATGGCGAGAGAATGGTGTACTTCGCGGACGGCCGTTGCCTCGGCGATTGGACCGGAAGGGCGAGCTTCGGACGCGTGCTCGCCGCCGCGCGGGACGCGGAATCCCTTCATCGCGAGCTGCGCCGGTTCGGTGTCACCCACCTGCTCGTTCCCGCCCGTCTGGGAGAGACCGGCGCGCCCGTCCGGCTACCGATTCCCGGGGACGCGGAGCTCAGGCGCTGGTTCCGGCTCGTCTATCAGGACCCGAACGCGCGCGTTTACGCGCTGCGTCCGGTTTGAGCTGCGCCCGTCCGGATCGCCGCCATCAGGTCGCGCAGATAGAACCCTGCCCAGAGGAGGAAGGGGAGGGAGAGCTTGAACGGCAGGTCGAGCAGGTGCTTGCCGAGCCCCCAGAAGTTGCGCGCGAAGGCTCCGTAATGGGCCAGGCTCCAGGCCCCGAGCCGGGTGGCATAGGCGAACTTCACGTAGAAGAACACCAGGAAGATGTCGAAGAAGACGGTCACCAGGAGGGCCCAGCCGAGGCTCTGCAGGCGCCGCTGCCAGGGGACGCGAGGCACGGCCAGGAACAGGGCGGCCAGCATCAGGAGATGGAAATGCACATCCGTCACCCGGAAGGAATGGACGAGGCTTTTCGAGGGCGGAAAATCGCGTCGCGAGACGTAGGCGAAGTGGTCGTCCTTGCGCAGCAGGTCCGTCACGTCCGGGCTCTCGCTCAGGTGAACGAGGTTCTCCGCGCTCCCCAGCAGGAACCGGTTGTAGAGTGGCGTGAGGAGCAGCCAGACCAGGGCCACCGGCAGCAGCCAGAGCAGGGCATTACGGATGAAGAGCAACGCCCAGCTCTTGGGCGCGGGCGCCGTCGTCCTGGCCATCAGGTGGCCGGCTCGGCGGGGGCGGCCGGCGCTGCGAACCGGTTGGCCCAGAAGATCCAGAGCAGCACGCCGAACAGGATGACGATCGTCTGCCAGATGACGGTGTGCGAGCTGTCGAAGATCCGGGGGAAGTAGACGCCGGTGAGGAACAGGGCCACCACGCGCACCAGGTTGATGATCTGGATGGCGAGAATCCCCAGCGCCAGGCCGGTCAGCCGCGACTTCCAGGAGGCGGGGAAGGCGAGCACGGCGGCGAGGAAGATCAGCATCGCCTCCACCCCGTTGCAGCCGTTGCGGATGTTGACGGCGAACCGGGGGCTGCGGATCGCGGTGCCGTGCATCGTCACCTGCTGCCCCAGCAGGTCGAGCGTCGCCCCGCTCACCCGCGCGATGCCGGCGGTGAACGGCTCGATGACGTGGTCGTTCACCCAGTTGAGCGAGATGAGAGTGAAGCCGCCGCCGAGCAGCACCACGAACAGGATCAGGAAGGTCAGCTCGCGGCGGTTGCGGCGCCAGAAGGAGGCCGCCTGCGCTACAGGGGTCTTCGAATCTACGTCTTTCTTCGCCATGGGCGGGTAATCCTACAATATGAGAGGGATGGTGTGGAGGGCGGTCATTCAGGATCTTGGGTCTGCGCCGCCTGCCACAGCTCGCGATACTTCTCACGCACGTAGGGATTGAGCTCGTCCGCGAGCTCGGCAGGCAGCTTCAGGATCCGGATGACCTCGAGAACGTCCGCCAGATCTTTCAGCCGGTGTGGGGCAGTCATTCCCGAGGCAATCTTGAGCTCCAGCAGAGGGGGAAGGGGCAGCAACGCTACGTTCTCACCGCGTATGGCGACCGTTGCGGGATCCGGGAAGATCACAGGCTTCGGAAGACCGTCGCCCGGGTACTCGCCGGCGAGGACAACATCGATCGTGACGCCGTGTTCCGTATCCCGAACCCCCTTGCTGCCCGGAAACTTCTCCACGTAGCCGAGCCCGAGATGTCTTTCTTTGAAGGCATCAAGCCCTTCGCGGGTCAGAAGGATATCCACGTCGACCGTGACGCGACGGTAGCCGTACTCGTTGAGGGCCAGAGCTCCAATGACGGCATACGGAATTCCGTCCTCTTCCAAGAGTCGCGCGATCTTTTTCTCTGCCTGCTGCACGTCCGCTTCGCCCATAAAGAATCTCGTCGCCTCCGCCGCCGCCGCAAAGAAGCGTTTCTGTCGCTCGGGACTGAGCTGGGGCCGATCTTCCCACACGCGGATACGGGCCTCTTCCCATCGCATGACTCCAGCGTAGCAGATGGAAACCCCCTTTACGCCCCAAAACACGATCCCACCGGCGTGACGAATCTCTCGCCGCCGGTGCTCGCCCAGGGTGGGGGAGATTCACAGCAGGGTGGGGGTGTCGTTGCCCCAGGGTGGGGCGATGTTCCCCCAGGGTGGGGCGATGCAGCAGAAGGTGGGGGCGATGTTGCCCCAGGGTGGTTGCCATACAACAGAGGGTGGTCGCGATTCGGCAGAGGGTGGGGGCGATTCAGCAGAGGGTGGGGGCGACACAGCAGAGGGTGGGGCGTTGTTGCCCCAGGGTGGGGGCGATCTGGAGAAAGGGCAGGGGGCAGGGATCCAGCATTGGGTCAGGACACGACCAGGTATCTCTCCTGCTGGCAAAACCACTTCAACGCTGCTACCATGCCGCGGACCCGCTGAGCCCTCACCCCACATGGCCAAGAACCTGACGCCGAAGACGACGATCCTCGACGCCAAGCAGATGGCCCGGATCATTCGCCGGATGGCTGGCGAGATCGTCGAGCGCAACCGCGACCTCTCCCAACTGCTCCTCGCCGGCATCCGCACCCGCGGCGTGCCGCTCGCCGAGGCCATCGCCGCCGAGATCGAGCGCATGGAGGGCCACAAGGTCCCCGTCGGCATCCTCGACATCACCCTCTACCGCGACGATCTGTCGACGGTCGGCCCGCAGCCCCAGGTCAAAGGCACCCGGCTGCCGCGGCCGATCGACGACTGCGTCGTGGTGCTCTGCGACGACGTGCTCTACACCGGCCGCACGGTGCGCGCGGCGCTCGACGAGCTGATCGACTTCGGCCGGCCGAAGGCGGTGCAGCTCGCCGTGTTGATCGACCGCGGCCACCGCGAGCTGCCGATCCAGGCCGACTTCGTCGGCAAGAAGGTGCCCACCTCGCAGAGCGAGATCATCGAGGTCTCCTTCCAGGCGACCGACGGCGTCGAGCAGGTGCGCATCCTGGAGCGCGGGACACCCGGATGACGGCGGAGACCCCAACCCGCTGGCACCGCAAGGACCTGTTGGGGATCGCCGAGCTCTCTCCCGCCGAGATCGAGCTGGTCCTCGACACCGCCGAGTCGTTCCGCGAGGTGGGCGAGCGCCCGATCAAGAAGGTCCCTACCCTGCGCGGCAAGACGGTCATCAACCTGTTCTTCGAGGCCTCCACCCGCACCCGCTCCAGCTTCGAGATCGCCGAGAAGCGGCTGTCGGCGGACAACCTGAACTTTTCGACCTCCGGTTCGGCCCTGGAGAAGGGTGAGAGCCTGATCGACACGGCCCTGAACCTGCAGGCCATGGCGCCGGACATGGTGGTCATCCGCCACGGCCACCCCGGCGTACCCCACATGCTGGCGAAGCGCATCAAGGCCGGAGTCATCAACGCCGGCGACGGCGCCCACGAGCACCCCACCCAGGCGTTGCTCGACGCCTACACCATCCGCCGCCACAAGGGCCGGCTCGCCGGGCTCAAGGTGGCGATCATCGGCGACATCGAGCACAGCCGGGTGGTGCGCTCGAACATCCACCTGCTGATCAAGATGGGCGCCAGGGTGACCGTCGGCGGACCGCGCACGCTGATGCCGGCGGCGATGGCAGCGATGGGCGTCGAGGTCGCCTACACGCTGGAGGACACGATCCGCGATGCCGACGTGATCATGATGCTGCGGATCCAGCTCGAGCGGCAGGGACGGATGTCTTTCCCCTCGGTCAGGGAGTACTTCCAGCTCTTCGGCCTCACCAGCGGACGGCTGGCGGCGGCGCAGGACGACGTCATCATCATGCATCCCGGCCCGATGAACCGCGGGGTCGAGATCGCCAGCGAGGTGGCGGACGGTCCCTACTCGGTGATCCTCGAGCAGGTCGCCCACGGCGTCTCGGTGCGGATGGCCGTCCTCTACCTCCTGTCCGGCGTCTACGGGGAGGCCGCGTAAGCATGGCCAGATTGCTGATCCACGGCGGGCGGGTGATCGACCCGAGCCAAGGCCTCGACGGCGCGTTCGACGTGCTGATCGAGGATGGCTGCGTGGCGAAGATCGACGGCCGCATCAAGGCTGGAGCGGTAACGGAGAGTTTCGACGCGTCCGGTCAGGTGGTTACCCCCGGGCTGATCGATATCCACGTCCACCTGCGCGAGCCGGGCCAGGAGTACAAGGAGACGGTGCGCACCGGCACCATGGCGGCGGCGGCGGGCGGCTTCACGGCCGTCGCCTGCATGGCCAACACCGAGCCGGTCAACGACAACCGGTCCATCACCGAGCACATCCTGCTGGAGGCGCGGCGCCACGGCTTCGCCCGGGTCTACCCGATCGGCGCCATCAGCAAGGGGCTCGAAGGGCAGGAGCTGGCGGAGATCGGCGAGATGGTGCGCGCCGGAGCCCGGGCGGTCTCGGACGACGGCAAACCGGTGATGAACGCCGAGCTGATGCGCCGCGCCCTGCTCTACGCCCAGCACTTCGGCGTGCCGGTGATCCAGCACGCCGAGGACCTGAGCTTGACCGGCAGCGGCGTCATGCACGAGGGGGAGTGGTCCACCCGGCTGGGCCTGCCGGGCATTCCCGGCGCCGCCGAGGACGTGATGGTGGCCCGCGACCTCATTCTCACCGAGGACACGGGCGGCCGCTATCACGTCGCCCACCTGTCCACCGCGCGCAGCCTCGAGATGGTCCGCCGGGCTCGCGCGCAGGGGCTCCGCGCCACCTGCGAGGTGGCGCCGCATCACCTCATCCTCACCGACGAGGAGGTGGCGCGCAGCGGCTTCTCGACGAATACCAAGATGAAGCCGCCGCTGCGCTCCGAACGCGACCGCGAGGCCCTGCTCAACGGGCTCGCCGACGGCACGATCGATTGCATCGCGAGCGATCACGCTCCGCACCACGCCGACGAGAAGGACGTGCAGTTCAACCTCGCGCCCTTCGGCATCCTCGGGCTGGAGACCACCTTGAGCCTCTGCCTGGACCGGCTGGTCCAGCAGGGGATTTTGAGTCTTCCGCGTCTCGTCGAGCTCCTCTCGACCGGTCCGGCGCGGGTCCTCAACGTACCCGGCGGCACCCTGAAGCCGGGCAGCGCCGCGGACGTGACGGTGTTCCACCCCGACGAGGAGGTCACGATTCGTGCCTCGGCTTTCCGCAGCCGCTCCCGCAACACCCCCTTTGACGGTTGGAAGCTTCGCGGCCGGCCGGTGGCGACGTTCCTCGAGGGGCGGCGGATCGAGATCTAGCAGGATGTGAAGGGACCCTGGCCCTCTTGGCTTGGGGTGGTAGACTGCTGTCTGTATGTCTGTGCCCGCACTGAGGAACTACGCACCGCAACCAGACGCGGCTCCGGACGTCTCACTGGCTGAGTTGCTGGCGATTCCGGAAGATCTTCGGCCAGCGAAGCTGCGAGAGCTCAAGAGACTGGGAAACGCACTCATTGCCGACCTGGACGTTCGCCGGCGTGACGCTCGCGAGCCAGGGAGGAACCTCGAAAGCATCCTTCGCGACATTCGTCGCGAAGAGCGGGAGCAGATAGATTTCGTTCGAGAGGTGGAACGCTTTCGGAGCGAGATCTCGAATGACGCTCATCGATCAGGCAACGACCTCGAGTTCTTAGAGGAAGCTCTTCGTGTCGATCAAGCAGTGCTCAACGCCTATCATACCTGCCGGGAAGAGCTTGAGGGCTTGCGGACGCGTCGCCTCAAAGAATACGCCTTTGAATGGATGGCGTATCTGTCCAAGCTGAAGGAAAAGCCCGAGTACGCCGCTCTTGCTCCCCGGGTCGAGGACTTCTGGCACTGGGCATCCACAGAGTTGTGGGCTCCGGAGGCCACACCTACGGACGAAGGTTTTCTGCTGGCCTGGGATCGCGACGAGCATCACTTGCAGGTCGAGCTTTTCCAGAACGGGTCCTACGACTGGTTCTACAGGAACCGAGATGACGATACGGTCTCCTATGAAGAGGGCTTACCGTTCGGTCGCTGGACGGCACGATTCAAGGCTGCGATCTCCGCTCTCCGAGGCTGATGAATGGAGTTGGGGGAGGAGGTTACAGACGGTTCCGTACTGCGCCTAAAAACACCTCGTCAAGGAATCGGGCCTTATGCCAGCGGCGCTCGGCTCGAGGATTTCCTGCCGAGCTCGGGCGACAAAGCAGCTGCGCTTCGAACCGGCATGATCCTGGTTTCGGTATTCCATCGCAACAAGACTACGCTGAAGCAGTGCTTGGCGTTTCGGCGCTCCCCTTCTGCCGACGGCGCGCTGCAGCTCGAGGTCCCCGCGGTCCGTTCCGTCAAAGCTCCGGAAAGGGCCGAGCCGTTGTCTGTAGTGGGAGATCCTTTGCCTCCGCCGGACTGCGATCTCCCCGGTGCAGCCGGGCACTGCGGCATCAAGGGACTTGCCCGAGAGCCCCAGGAGCCACGAGCCGTTCAGCGCTATCTCTGCTCTCGTTTGGCCGAGTCAGCCCGGGAAGCGGATCCCGATCCAGCCGCGTAGTACTATCCCCCGTGCTCTCGAATGGAGGTGAGCCATGAAACAGGTCTTCGCTCTTGGGCTCGCGGCTTCCCTCACCGCCGGAGCGGTATTCGCCGAGACGATCGACCGGCAGGCGGCCCTCGATTCCATCGTGGCGACGGAGAACGCGTTCTCGCGGACGGCGGGGGAGAAGGGGATCCGTGACTCTTTCATCGAGTTCTTCGCCGACGACTCCGTCCTCTTCCGGCCCGATCCGGTTCCCGGCCGGGAGTGGATGCGAGCCAACCCGGCCGTGCCCGGGCTCCTCTCCTGGTATCCGGCCTTCGCCGACGTCTCGCTCGCCGGCGATCTTGGCTATACGACCGGCCCTTGGGAGTTTCGGGGCAAGGGGCGGGACGACCCGGAGGTGTTTCACGGGAATTTCATAACGCTGTGGAGGAAAGAGGCCGACGGCACGTGGAAGGTGGCCATCGATCACGGCATGAGCAACCCGCGGCCGGCGGCCGCAGCGGCGACGCCTTCGATCGCTCCGGCGAAACCCGCCAAAGTCGAGTCCGGCTCTCTCCCCAGGACCGACCCGAAGGCGGAGCGCGAAGGGCTCCTGACGGCGGACCGCACCTTCGGCAAGGCGGCCGAGAAGGGGAGCGCCGCCGCCTACCTGGACGCCTTGGCCGAGCCGGCCCGCCTGTATCGGGAGGGGCTGCAGCCCGCCCTGGACCGGGAAGCCATCCGCGCCGCTCTGGGGCAGGACCCTTCGGCGATGACCTGGGAGCCCTCCGGCTCCTTCGTCGCTGCCTCGGGCGACCTCGGCTCCACCTACGGCATCGCCAAGCGGCGCGACGGTACGGACGGCCCGTGGGTGAGCTCGCACAACTATTTCCGCATCTGGAGGAAGCAGCCGGGCGGCTCCTGGAAAGTCGTGCTCGATGTGATGACTCCGCGGCCGAAGCCGGTGGAGAAGCCGGCCGAGAAGGAGCCCGCGGGCGGCATCTGAAGATGGGGGCAGCCCGCAGGCGCCGATGCCATTGTTCGCCGGCCTCCCGTTGCTAGTTGTTCGTAGGGGCGGGGCTTGTCCCCGCCCACGCCCCTCGTGGGGCGTCGTCTCGTTAGCCCGGTGCGGAAGCGCCGGGCGGGGCGGCCCGTCGCAGCCCACGGCTTCCGCCGTGGGCTACCGAGACATCGCCCTGAAGGGCGAGGGCGGGGACAAGCCCTGCCCCTACGAACAACCTGGTAGGGGTCTTTGCAGGTGTCCCTTCCATGTCCCTGTTCTCCTTTTGGTCCTGACTGCTTGCTCCGGAGATGTACGGGGCGTCGATGCCCTGGCCCAGACACCTGCCGACTCCGATCCTCCCGTATTGGCGGGTGGAGGCTACGCGATCGATCCTGCGGCGGAGCGGGACGATCTCGCGGAGTGGGACCGGCAGCTCGCGGCTCTGGCGCCGATCCGCAGCGGTCGGGTGACGCTGCTCGTTCCTCCAGATGATCGGGACCGGCCCGAGCTGAGCCGCCTTGCCGCCGATCTGGATGCGGCGATATCCGGGATGGCCCCGCGCGTGCCGGTCGTGATCGCCTTTCCGCTCACCGTCGTCGTCGAGCCGGATCACGTGCAGCAGGGCCGCCATACCGGACAGATCGGCGAGGCGGTTCGCGGGCGGCGGGCCGATCTCCATCTCGTCTACGACGCTGCCGATCTTTCCTCGTACCGCTACGCTCTGGCGGGTGCTCTGCTGTCCCGTGCGGGCCTCCAAGGCAAGGCTCCTCTCGCCCTCGAGCGTGGCGCCGCCCTCTGGCTCTCCCGCGACTGGTACGGCCGGCCGTTCCCAGAATGGCTGCCGACGCTGGCCGCCACCCGAGTCGTACCGGAGGCCGAAGATCTCCTGGCCGCTGAAGAGCCGCCGGATGCCTCGATCCTCCTCTGGACCCCTGCGGCGGCGGCGATCGTTGAAGGACTGCCGGGCAGAACCCTGGCCGAGAAATTGGCGGCCCCGCCGACCGCCGAAGGGGTCGGGACGATCCTGAATTCGCTCAGGGCAAAGACGGGACCTCCTGGGAGCGCCGGCATCTTGCCGGCTCTACCGTCGACTCAAAGGAGAGCCGGCAAGATGCCGGCGCTCCCAGGATTCCTCAAGGGCATCTCGCTCGCCATGCTCAACAGTCTGGAGGGCGGCTACCACGCGCCCTCCGTCGGCGCGCAGCTCGATGCCTTCGCAGGGCTGGGTGCCGATGCCGTGTCGCTGATGCCGTTCGCCTCCCAGCCGGGGCCCGACCGGCCGGAGCTGCGGTATCTCAGCCGGGGTCCGCAGAGCGAGACCGATATCGGCCTGATCCATGCCACCCGCCTTGCCCGGGCTCGCGGCTTCCATGTCCTCTACAAGCCGCATCTCTGGATCTCCGGCGGCTCCTGGCCGGGGGACGTGCGGATGACGAGCGAGGCGGACTGGCGGGCCTGGTGGCGGAGCTACCGGCGGTACATCCTCCATCACGCCCTCCTCTCCCGCTGGGCGGGTGCGGATCTCTTCAGCGTCGGCGTCGAGCTGTCGCGAACGGTGGAGCGCGAAGCGGAGTGGCGCGACCTGATCGCCGCCGTGCGCCTGTTCTTCCCCGGGGCGGTCACCTACTCGGCCAACTGGTACGGCGACTTGGAGAGCGTGCGGTTCTGGGATGACCTGGACTTCATCGGCGTCGACGCCTATTTTCCCCTGGCCGGATCGCCGCAGGCCGGCAGGGCCGACTTGGAGCGGGGGGCGAAGGCGATCGCCGGCCGGCTGGCCGCGGCCTCCCGCCGTTCCGGCAAGCCTGTCCTGCTCACCGAGGTGGGCTTCGCCGCGCGGCGGGGAGCGTGGGTGGCGCCCCACACCGAGGGAGGCGAGTACTCGGAAGGCGACCAGGCCCTCTCTTACCAGGCGCTGTTCAAAGCTCTGGACCGCCGCCCCTGGCTCGCCGGGACGTTCATCTGGAAGGCCTTCAGCGCACCCGGGTGGGACGGTGACCAGGCAGCGGATTTCCGGTTCATGGGAAGGCAGGCGGAGGGGGTGGTGAGAAGGTATTACGGCGGCTCTCAATAAGGGCTGTCATAATACTCGCGCCATGCACGAAGACCTCCTCGCCACCGCCGTCGCCGCCGCCCGCACCGGAGCCGAGGTCGCGGCCCGCTACTTCCGGAGCACGGACCTCGAGGTGCGGCGGAAGGGAGCCAACGACTTCGTCACCCGGGCTGACCAGGAGAGCGAGGCCGCGATCCTCGCGGTGATTCGCGAGCGCTTCCCGGACCATCGGATCCTGGCGGAAGAGGGGAGCGGCGCCGGGGAAGGCCACGGCGAATACGAGTGGCTGATCGATCCCATCGACGGCACCACCAACTTTCTCCAGGGCCTCCCGGTCTACTGCGTCTCCGTCGCCTGCCGGCGTGGCGACGAGGTGCTCGTGGGCGTCATCGAAGACCCGGAGGGGAGCAACGTGTTCAGCGCCGTCCGGGGCGGCGGAGCGTACTGGAACGACCGGCGCATGCAGGTTTCCCGGCGCGAGGGGCTGGACGGTGCCTTCCTGGCGACCGGCTACCCGTTCCGCGCCCTGCCGACTCTCGACATCTATCTGGCGATCTTTCGTGACGTGTTCCGCCACGCCAAGGCCATCCGCCGCTGCGGCGCCGCCGCCCTCGACCTGGCCTACACGGCCGCCGGTGTCTATGACGGCTTCTTCGAGTTCCGCCTGTCGCCGTGGGACATCGCCGCCGGGACTCTGATGGTGCGCGAGGCGGGCGGAATCGTCACCGACCTCGACGGCGGCCCGGGCTTTTTCGACGGCGGCAACGTCGTGGCGGGCGGTCCTGCCGTGCAACGGGCGCTCCTGGAGGTCGTCCAGCGGCACGCCAGCGAAGAGGCGATCGAGCGCGTGCATCCGATCCGGGCACCCGCAACCGCGCCGGTGGGTTCCTGAGGATGGGAGAGACATGAAGGCCGGCCGTCTCCGCGGCCCTGTGCACGCTCGGGCTGCCCTGTCCGGAGAGAGTTGGAGCCTCGAGGTCCAGATCCATCCGAGCGACATCCGCAAGCGGGTCCGCTATCTCTTCCTGTCACGAGGTCAGCTCACCGCCTGGTCGGTAGGGGTGCTGCTCTACCTGCTGGGGCTGGCGCTGGCCGCCGCCGTCGCTCCCGGAGTCGTCGGCGGCCTGATGAATCGCCAGGAATACCACTCCCTGATCGCCGAGCGCACCCGCCAGGGAGAGAGACTGCACGAGCTGGTGACGCGCGCCAGCCGGCTCGACGCGCAGGCTGCGGAGCTGGACCTGCGGCTGGGCAAGATCCTCCTTGCCTATGGTCTGCCGCCGGCGCGGCCGCGGGCAAG
Source organism: Thermoanaerobaculaceae bacterium (assembly GCA_963778565.1). Taxonomy (GTDB): domain Bacteria; phylum Acidobacteriota; class Thermoanaerobaculia; order Multivoradales; family UBA5704; genus DATARR01. The sequence continues at coordinate 248,928 of CAVZUZ010000015.1, forward strand.
AAAGGTCGCGCCCGCGGTCATGGCGGCCGGCGCCGCGGGCTCGATCTACGCCGGCACGATCGAGCAGGGGGATCGCCTGCGGCTCCGCGTGCGCGACCGGCTGATGGCGCTGGAGATCTCTTTGCGTGCCGTGCAGCAGTTCGAGAGCATGCATCCGGACCAGGTGCGGCCTCACGCCTTCGATCTGTCCTCTCCGCGACGAGTTCGTGCTCATCAGCTCGTTCGGCAACCGTCGCAGCCCGTTTACCCGGGAGCTGGAGCTCCACTCCGGCGTCGACTTCGCCGCGCCGCCCGAGACCCCGGTCTACGCCACGGCCGAAGGCGTCGTCGCCTTCGCCGGGCAGTACCCGCTCGGCCGCAGCGCCGCCTGGTGGCGTTACGGCAACCTGGTGATCGTCGAGCACGGCCAGGGCTTCGTAACGGTGTTCGGCCACAACAGCCGCATCGCGGTGCGGCCGGGACAGCGGGTGGCGAGGGGCGATCTGCTGGCGACGGTGGGGAACAGCGGCTGGAGCCTCCAGTCCTCATCTCCACTACGAGGTCCGCCGCCTGGGAGTCGACGGTCTCTTCCGCCCCGTCGATCCGCTGATTTTCGTCCTGGACCGCCGCTGGCCCAGCGAGGAGCGCCTGCTGGTGCGGGCGCGAAACGCGCCGCCGGTCCGCAACTTCGAGCCGCTGCCCGGCGCCGGCATGTCGCGAATGTCGCAAATACCGCGAGGGAGAAAGCCACGATGAGCCGGAGCTCCAGCGAAGACACCGCGCCCACCATGATCATCCCCCGCGGCCTGCGCATCGAGATCGATCCCGAGGGGCAGCTCTCGATCCACGCGCCGGGCAATCTCGTAGTTCAGAACTCTGGCAAGTACGGCATACTGGAGTCGCTCGGCGGCTCGATCCGTATCGACCGCGGCGTCGAGGTGGAGGCGATCACCGTCCGCTGTCCGGAGACCTGCTTCGTGCAGGGATTCCTCACCGCCTGGAAGGTGAACGCCCGCTCGCTGCAGCTCGAGGAGTCGGCGCGTGCCCACGTGGTGCTGCAGGAGACCGAGCGCCTGGAGATCGGCCGCGACGCCCGAATGGTGGGGAACTTCTCGTCCGAGAAGGAGCTCGTGGGGCTGTTCTCCCGTTTCGCCAGTCAGGTACGGTCGTTGCCGTTCCGCTTCGAACGGCGGGCGGCTCCGGCGGAGCTGACGGAGGGGCGGCTGCCCGAGGAGAAGGTCGTCCGCGGGGTGCAGTTTCCCTCGCCGCCGCCCGAGCCTTCGCCGGCCGAGCTGCCGGAGCCGCTCCTCTTCGCCCTCATCCTGCTGGAGCGCGAGTCGGAACGGAAGATCCATCCCGGCGCCTCGCAAAGGGCTCTCGACGAGCTCGTCAAGCTTCTCCAGGAGCAGGACCTGGAGACCCTGGGCCTCACCTACAAGACCCTCTTCGGGCGTATCGCCGAGCCGCGGGAGGACGTCCGCCGCGCCCACGAGCTGGTGCGGCAGCACTTCACGGGCGAGGTGACGGTGGGGTAGGCCCTCACCTCCCCGGCCCTCCGCCCCCGCCCGGACCCTCACCCCCGGCCCCTCTCCCGCCCCCTCCCTCCCCACCTCACCGGGAGAGGGGAGAAAAGCAAGAGCCGAAACTGGAGAGCTGTCCCTCTTTTTTTTGGTGTCCTTTTTTCTGGTTTTTCTCCCCTCTCCCGCCCCCGCCCGGACCCTCACCCCCGGCCCCTCTCCCGCCCCCTCCCTCCCCACCTCACCGGGAGAGGGGAGAAAAGCAAGAGCCGAAACTGGAGAGCTGTCCCTCTTTTTTTTGGCGTCCTTTTTTCTGGTTTTTTTCCCCTCTCCCGCCCCCGCCCGGACCCTCACCCCCGGCCCCTCTCCCGCCCCCTCCCTCCCCACCTCACCGGGAGAGGGGAGAAAAGCAAGAGCCGAAACTGGAGAGCTGTCCCTCTTTTTTTGGTGTCCTTTTTTCTGGTTTTTCTCCCCTCTCCCGCCCCCGCCCGGACCCTCACCCCCGGCCCCTCTCCCGCCCCCTCCCTCCCCACCTCACCGGGAGAGGGGAGAAAAGCAAGAGCCGAAACTGGAGAGCTGTCCCTCTTTTTTTTAGTGTCCTTTTTTCTGGTTTTTCTCCCCTCTCCCGGTGAGGTGGGGAGGGAGGGGGCGGGAGAGGGGCCGGGGGTGAGGGCTCGGGCGGGGGGGATCGGTCTACAGCCCCGTCACCCGCACCACCTCCTCGAACGTCGTCGTCCCCTCCGCCAGTTTCCGCAGCGCGGACTGGCGCAGGGTGCGCATGCCGTTCTTCGTCGCCTCGCGTTTGATCTCGGGCGCGTCGGCCCCCTGGAGGATGAGGTTCTTGACGCCCTCGTCGAGGGGCATGATCTCGAAGATGCCGGTGCGGCCGAAGTAGCCGGTGTTGCGGCACTCGAAACAGCCTTCCCCTTCCTTCACCTTCACCCGCTTGCCGGGAGGCACGGCGAGGCGCAAGGTATGGATCTCGTCCGCTTCCAGATGGCGTTCCGTCACGCAGGAAGGGCAGATGCGGCGTACCAGGCGCTGGGCCATCGCCCCCACCAGGGTGGAGCTGATGAGAAAGCGCTCGACGCCGAGATCGACCAGGCGGGAGATGGAAGCGGCGGCGTCGTTGGTATGCAGCGTTGAGAAGACGAGATGGCCGGTCAACGCCGCCTGAATGGCGTACTGCGCCGTATCAGCATCGCGGATCTCGCCCACCATGATCACGTCCGGATCCTGCCGCAGGATATGGCGCAGGGCGCTGGCGAAGGTGATTCCCACCTTCGCCTGCACCTCCGTCTGGTTGAAATCCTGATAGACCATCTCGATCGGATCCTCGATCGTGGTCACGTTGATATCGCGGCTGCAGATGGCCTTGAGCGCCGAGTAGAGGGTCGTCGTCTTGCCGGAGCCGGTGGGGCCGGTCACCAGGATGATGCCGTGCGGCCGGCTGATGAAATCGTTGAACGTCTGCTGCTCGTCCGGATAGAAGCCGAGCCCGGAGAGGTCCTGCATGACGACCTGCGGATCGAAGATGCGCATCACCACTTTTTCGCCGAAAGCGACCGGCAAGGTCGCCACGCGGAGCTCGACCTCGCCCCCGGCGCGGTTCATCTTGACCCGTCCGTCCTGCGGGCGCCGTTTCTCGGCGATGTCCAGGCGGGACATGGTCTTGATGCGCGAGGTGACGGCCGCATGGACGATTTTCGGCATCCTCTGGATGTCGTGCAGGACGCCGTCGATGCGAAACCGGATCAGGCTCTCCTCGCGCTTGGGCTCGATGTGGATGTCGCTCGCCCGGCTCTCGAACGCGTGCTGGAGCATGAACTCGACGGCGTTGACGACGTGCTGATCGGAGGATTCGATCTCCGACTCGCTCTTCATGCGCACGAGCTGCTCGAGGTTGCCGAGGTCGATGCCGGAGGTCAGGTCGCGCTCGGCCCGCTTGACCGAATGGCGCAGGCCGTAGAACTCGGTGATCGCCTTGAGGACCTCGGGCTCCGAAGCCACGACGAGCTGGATCTCCCGCCCGGCGATGCGGCGGAAGGAGTCGAGCCCCTCGATGTCGAACGGGTTGGCGCAGGCCACCCGCAGGCGGCCGTTGGCCATGTCGAGCGGGATCATGCGGTGGCGCCGGGCGAAGGGGCGCGACATCTTGGACTCGATCAGGTCGGCGTTCAGGTTCAGGGTGTCGATGCGGACGTGATCGAGCCTGGCGTCGGCGGCGATGGCCTGGGCGATCTCGGTCTCGCCGACCGTGCCGCCCGAGTCGCGCCGGTTGGGCAGGCGCAACTGGCTGATCAGGTCATAGGCGATCGCCTTCTGCTCGTAGGCCTGGGTGGAGCGCAGGCGGCTCGGCAGGGCCTTGCCCTCCTGCTTGATGGTCTCACCCTGCTCGGGTGTGATGTAGCCCTGGCGCACCAGGATGTCGGCGATCATGTGGGGGGTCAGGTTCATCGCTACTTCCCTCGCAGACGGTCCTCCAGTTTAGCGCGTTCCTGGGAGCGCCGGCGTCCCCGCCGGCTTTCCTGCTCCTTCGAAAAAAGGCCGGCGAGGACGCCGGCGCTCCCAGGAACACCGCGATACACTCCCTCTCCCCATGTCCATTCCTCTCTTCCCGCTCCTTCTGGTGATCGCCAGCAGCCTGGGATGGGCGGGGCTCGACCTGCTGCGCAAGCTGCTGGTGCGGGAGATCTCGCCGATGGCGCTCCTCTTCGCGCAGACGCTCGGCACGGCTCCCCTGTTCGCGGTGTGGACGCTGGCCGTTGGCGCCGCCACCCCGCCGGCGGAGGGTTACTGGACGCCGGCTCTGGCCTCGGTGTTGCTCAACCTGTTCGCCAATATCTTCCTGCTCGAAGGCATGCGGATCGTTCCGCTCTCGGTGAGCGTGCCGCTGCTCTCCCTGACGCCGGTGTTCGCGGCTCTGCTGGCGATCCCCATGCTCGGCGAGCGTCCGTCACCGGCGAACGCCCTCGGCATCCTGTTGGTGATCGCCGGTGCGATCTGGCTGCACGGGCAGCCGCGCTCCGGGACGGCTCTCGCGGTGGGCAAGGCGGCGGCGGACGCCGACCGTCGCCGTCAGCTCAGGGGAGCGCTGTTCGTAGCGCTCACCGCGCTGCTTTGGGCGATGACCGTGCCGCTCGACAAGCTGGCGCTGACGCGGGCGGCCGGTCCTTTCCACGGCACGGTGCTCAACGGCGGGGTTGCGGTGGCGGTGCTCCTGGTGCTCCTCTGCCGGCGCCAGGTCGGCGATCTCGCGCCGGTGCGGCGCCTGCCGGGACTCTACGTTCTGTCGTTGATCGTGAGCTGCCTCGCGCTCGGCCTGCAGCTCCTGGCTTTGCCGCTGATCTTCGTGGGCACGATCGAAACCCTCAAGCGGGGCATCGGCAACTTCATGGCCCTGATCTTCGGCTGGATCTTCTTCGGCGAGGCGGTGACCCTGCTCAAGGTGCTCGCCCTTGCCCTGATGGCGTTGGGGGTCGGCTTGATCCTGACGTGACGATTCTGGATTTGCGATGTTGGATTTGGAGAGGCATGATTCGTGCGAAGAGGATCGGAGGGAGAGCTACGCCATGAGAATCCAGCCGAAATCCGCCAATCCAGAGTCCGGGCTCCTCTGTTGCTTCATTCTCCTCCTGCTCGCCTGCGCGGCGCCCGAGGCCGCACCCCGGCCGGAAGGCTCTCTGCCGCTCGACCGCATCGAGCTTCCCGCCGGCTTCTCGATCGGGATCTTCTCCGATCAGGTCCCCGGCGCCCGTTCGATGGCGCTCTCGCCCAAAGGTATCGTCTATGTGGGGACGCGGCGCGAGGGGAAAGTCTATGCCCTGTCGGATCGGGACAAGGACGGCCGGGCCGACGAAGTCCACACCATCGCCTCCGGCCTGCGCGCTCCCAACGGTGTGGCGTGGAAGGACGGCGCGCTCTTCGTGGCCGAGATTTCGCGCGTCCTGCGCTTCGACGGCATCGATGATCGCCTGGCGAACCCGCCGCCGCCGCGGGTGGTCACCGACGCCTATCCCGGGGACGACCACCACGGCTGGAAGTTCATCCGCTTCGGTCCGGACGGTCAGCTTTACGTGCCGGTAGGGGCACCCTGCAACGTCTGCGACCCGGAGAACCCGATCTACGCCACGATCACGCGCATTCCTTCCCAGGGGGGCAAGCCGGAGATCTTCGCCCGCGGCGTCCGCAACACGGTCGGTTTCGACTGGCATCCGCGGACCGGCGAGCTGTGGTTCACCGAGAACGGCCGGGACTGGATGGGGGACGACTCGCCTCCCGACGAGCTGGGCCGGGCGCCGCGGCCGGGGCTCCACTTCGGTTTCCCCTACTGCCATGCCGGGCGCATACCGGACCCGGAATTCGGTACGAAGCGTCCTTGCCGGGAGCTCGTGCCGCCGGCGATCGACCTGGGGCCCCACGTGGCCGCCATCGGCATGCGGTTCTATACCGGGACGATGTTCCCGGAGCCCTATCGCGGGCAGATCTTCATTGCCGAGCACGGCTCCTGGAACCGTTCTGCACCGGTCGGCTACCGCGTGACGGTGGTCCGCCTCGAGGGCGACAAGGCGGTTTCCTACGAGCCGTTCGCCGAGGGCTGGATGCGCGACGGCGACGCCTGGGGCCGGCCGGTGGACGTGCAGGCCCTCGCCGACGGTTCGCTGCTGGTCTCCGACGACAGCGCCGGCGCGATCTACCGCATCACCTACGCGGCAACAAGCAAATAAACCGATAATTTGTTTTTATCAACTTATTCTTGATTCTGCTGCAGCCTTCAGTTTCTCCGCTTTTGTCACCCGCCGAGCTTCCCGTGGCGAGATACCAGTGGGGCCGGGTCCGATTCCTTGTAACGCGAGCGCCGCCCGGACCGCCTACACTTCCGCGAATGGGAGCAGAATATGGGCCAGTGGGAAAATTTCTTTTCGGCGCCGGAGGCAGGGGGATGCCCGAGTCCGCGGACGGTGCTTCCGACGGCCCTGACGATACGGACGGAGCCACGGAGGGACCGACGTTGAGACTGGTGATCGTCGATCCTCACCAGCTCTTCCGCGAGTGCCTCGCCGGAGTCCTGGCGGGAGAGCGGCGGTTCGAGATCGCCGGCAAGTTCTCGACCACCCAGGAAGCCCTCGATCGGCTGGCGCAAACCCGCGCCGACGTCCTGCTCCTGGCCCTCGATCCTCTCACCGACGGCGTCTGCGGCTTTCTCCATGCGGTCGAGGAGCGCTCGCCGAAAGCGAAGGTGATGCTCCTCGGCAGGGACGAGAGCGACGAGCGGATCCTCGAGTATCTCGACGCCGGCGCCCGCGGATTTCTCGTCCGCGACCAATCGCTGACGGAGCTGCGGGCGGCCATCGAGGCCATCTCGCGGGGCGATACGATCTGCACGCCGCGCCTGGCGAACAAATTGTTCGCTCGTCTCGCGCGCCTGGGCCGCGAGCGCCGGCGGCGCGACAAGCTCGAGTACCTGATGCTGACTCCGCGGGAGTTGGAGATCCTGCGGCTGATCGCCGAAGGCCTCAGCAATCAGGAGATCGCCCGCCGGCTGTTCCTGTCGGTGCACACCGTCAAGAATCACGTCCACAAGGTGTTGGAGACCCTGGGGGTCCACAGCCGTTGGGCCGCGGTCCACCATGCCATCGAGCGCGGCTGGCTGCCGGACCGGCGACGCAGATGAAGCGTCGCGTCAAGGACTGGGGTGAATCATTTTTGGTCCCACGGGTTCATTGCCGGGTTCAGCAGGGCGGCTTATGTCGCTACCCATGCAGCCGGCAATCCAGGTGGCGGTGATGAGCGAGGATCGGATGCTTCGCGAGGTGATGGAAGCCTCTCTGGCCGGCCGGGAAGGTCTGAAAGTGGTGCCGGCCCGTCCGCAAGGGAACGCCGCCGTCGACGTGGTGCTGGTCGACGTGGGGTTCGATGCGTCGGCGGCTTCTGGCTCGCACCTGGGAGGCGCGCGAGCGCTGGCCCTCGGCCAAGTTGATCGTCGTCGGGCTGGAGAAGGAGGACGAGAGCGTCGTCGACTTCATCGAGGCCGGCGCCGAAGGATACGTCCTCAAAAGATCCTCGCCGGAGGATCTCGTGGCGGTGATCCGCGCGGTGCAGCAGGGCCTGGCGCCTTGCTCGCCGCGCGTCGTGGCCTCGGTCCTGGCTCGGACCTCGATGCTGGCGCGGCACGTCGACCCCGGGCCGGCTCCTTCCGAGGTCGAGCCGCTGACGCTGCGCGAGCGGGAGATTCTCGGTTTGCTGGCGGCGGGCCTGGGCAACAAGGAAGTCGGCCGTCGCCTGCGCATCACGGTACAGACGGTCAAGAACCACGTGCATCGGGTGCTGGAAAAGCTGCGGGTGCACCGCCGGCGGGACGCCGTCAGGTTGGCCTACGATCTGGGGCTTCTCGCCGAGCCGCGCGAGATCCCGCCGCCGGGCCGGACGGCTTCCTTGGACGAAGACGAAGGGGAGAGACATGACGTGGATCCCTCTTGAGTCATTTCCTGAACTATGGGCCGGTAGCTCGGAGCTGCCGGGATCCCTTGACAACGCGAGCGGACGGACCGCTGCCGGCGGGCCGGCCCCTCGCGGAGACGGAGGAGAAGGCGTGAGCATTACAGCAGAGGAAATCAGGACTCGAATCAAGCAGATCATCGCCAACGTGGCCGGACTCAACCCCGCCCGCATTGGAGACGACTCGACGCTGCGGGACGAGCTCAAGCTCGACTCGCTGTCGCTGTTGGAGATCGGTGTCGACGTCGACCTGGCGTTCAAGCTGGAGCTACCGGACGAGAGCTACAAGGAGATCGACAGCTTGCCGGCGATGGTGGAGCTGGTTCAGCGGCGCCTCACCGAGCAGTCCGTCCAGCCGCAGGCGGTGCAGGGATGAAAGCGGGGATCGCGGTGACCGGCCTCGGCCTGGTCACCCCGGTCGGCGCCGGCCGCGAGGAGGTCTGGAAGGCCCTGCTTGCCGGCGAGAGCGGCTTTGCGCCCGTCGAGTCCTTCGATACACGGCTTTTCAGCGTTCATCTGGGAGCCGAGGTCCGCGGCTTCAGGGCCGAGCCGTACGTCCGGCGACTGGAGCCCGCGGCCCTCGGCCGCGCCTCGCAGCTGGCGATCGCCGCGGCGCGGATGGCGCTCGATGATGCCGGCCTGGCCGGTCTGGATGCCGCCGGGCTCGCCCCCGAGCGCGCGGGCGTGGCGATGGGGACGACGTCGGGTGAGCCGCGGGAGGTCGAGCGCTTCGACGATCGGTATCTCGCCGGCGAGCTCGACCGGGTGGGCGCCGAGTTCATCTCGCTCTATCCCTGCCACATGATCGCCTCTCACGTGGCGCGCGAGCTCGGATTCGCCGGTCCCAACGCCATGTTCCCCAACGCCTGCGCCGCCGGCAACTACGCCATCGCCCACGCCATGGACCTGCTGCGCGCCGGCCGCGCGGACCTGATGCTGGCCGGGGGCGCCGATGCCTTCTCGCGCATCACCTACACCGGCTTCTTCCGTCTCGGCGCCATCGCGCCGGAACGCTGCCAGCCTTTCGACCGCAACCGCAAGGGGATGATTCCCGGCGAGGGCGCGGCCGTGCTGGTGCTGGAACCCTTGGAGAAGGCGCGGGCGCGCGGCGCGCGCATCTACGCCGAGCTCGCCGGCTACGGTTTCTCCTGCGACGCCCACCACATGACGGCCGCTCATCCCGAGGGGGACGGCGCGGCGCGGGCCATGCAGCGGGCCCTCGCGGACGCGGCGGCCGCGCCGGAGGAGGTCAGCTACATCAGCGCCCATGGCACGGGCACGCCCACCAATGACCGGCTCGAGACGCTGGCCGTCAAGCGGGTGTTCGGCGAGTCGGCCCGCCGCACGCCGATGAGCTCGATCAAGTCGATGATCGGTCATACCATGGGGGCGGCCTCCGCCATCGAGGCGGCGGTGTGCGCTCTGGCCGTGGCCGACGACCGCATTCCGCCCACCATGAACCTCGAGGAGCCGGAGGACGACCTCGACTACGTTCCCAACGCCGCCCGCGACCACCGGGTGCTGCTGGCGATGAACAACGCCTACGCCTTCGGCGGCAACAACGCCTCGTTGATCCTGCGAAAGTGTGAGACCTAGCATGCGCCGGAGCGTCGTCGTCACGGGAGCCGGGGTGATCTCGCCTTTGGCGGATTCGCCGGCGGGTCTGCACGCGGCCCTCTGCGCGGGACGCAACGCGATCAAGCCGATCGAGCTCTTTCCGACCGACGGGATCGGGTGCCGCCAGGCCGGCGAGATCCGGCCGTTCGAGCCGCGCGACTATCTGGGAGAGGAGCGCAACCTGCGGCCCATCGACCGCACTTCGCGGCTGCTGTTGGTCGCGGCGCAGGGAGCGCTCGCGGCGAGCGGCTGGACGCCTGAGCTGCGGGCGGAGCGCGAGGTGGGCCTGGCGCTGGGCACGACGTTCTGCAGCGTGCGCACCATCGCCGAGTTCGACCGCCGCGGGCTGCAGCTCGGCCCGTCGTACGCCAGCCCCATCGACTTCGCCAACAGCGTCATCAATGCCGCCGCCGGACAGGCGGCGATCTGGCACGACCTGCGCGGCGTCAACTCGACGATTTCGGCCGGCGAGGCCTCCGGGCTGCAGGCGATCGGTTACGCGACCGATCTGATCCGGGGCGGGCGCATCGAGGCGCTGCTGGCCGGTGGCGCCGAGGAGCTGTGCTTCGAATCGTTCCTGGGCTACCACCGCGCCGGCCGGCTCTGCGGCTCCGCGGGCGGGGACGGCGAGCACCCGATCCCGTTCGACGTCCGGCGCAACGGCTTCGCCCTCGCCGAGGGCGCCGCGCTGCTCATGCTGGAGGACGCGCGGACGGCGGCGGCGCGGGGCGCGCCCGCCTTTGCCGAGGTTTTCGGCTACGGCACGGCCTTCGCCGCTTCCCGGGAGGATGGCGAGGCGGCCGCGGCCGTCGCTCGCGCCGTGCGCCTGGCGCTCGACGATGCGGGGATCGGGCCGCAGGAAGTCGACGTCCTGAGCGCCTCGGCGAGCGGCAGCGTCGCGGTGGACCGCTGGGAGGCCTTGGGCGTCGCGGCCGCGCTCGGATCGCGCGCGGCGGAGCTGCCGGTGACCGCCGTCAAGTCGATGCTGTGCGAGGCGCTGGGAGCCTCCGGCGCCCTCCAGGCCGTGGCCCTGCTCGGAACCTTGGGCGACGGCGTGCTGCCCGGCATCCGTGGACTGGAGGTCACGGAGCCGGACTTTCCGCTGCCCGGGGCGGCGGCGGAGAACCGCCGCGTCGAGGTGCGGCGGGCGCTGCTGACCGCCATCAGCGCGGACGGTCACTGCTGCGCCCTCGTCCTCGGACCGCCGGACGCGGCAGCGTGATGCGCGATCCCACCCCTTTCGGATCAGTCCGCGCTGCCGACCTGGTGCCCCGCCGCGAGGAGCAGGGATACGCGGCGGAAGACATCGAGGCGCGGCGGCGCTGGGTCGAAGAGCGGACCGGCGCGCGGTTGCGCCACGTGGGCTCCGGTTCGATCTCGGGCGAGGAGATGCGCGGCAACGTCGAGAACCCCATCGGCGCCGCGCAGGTGCCGCTGGGGGTCGCCGGTCCGTTGCGCATCGAAGGGGAGCATGCCCGGGGCACCTACTACGTGCCGCTCGCCACCACCGAGGGCGCCCTCGTCCGGTCCTATGAGCGCGGCATGGTGACGCTCACTCGCGCCGGGGGAGCCACGGCGCGGGTGCTCGTCGATGAGAACCGGGTATCGCCGATCTTCCGCTTCGAGGACGTGGCGGCGGCGGCGGGCTTCGTGCGCGGCATCGAGGAGTGCTTCGAGGCCTTGCGGGCGGAGGCCGAGTCCACCACCCGGCACGGCCGGCTGCTGCGGCTGGAGCCCCGGCCGCTGGGACGGGAGGTGGTCGTCCATTTCTGCTACTGGACCGCCGATGCCCATGGCATGAACATGATCGTCAAGGCCACCGACCGCGCCTGCCGGTGGCTGGTCGAACAGGGGCGGGCTCGCGGTTACTACATCTTCAGCGGCGCCGAATCGGAGAAGCGGGCGAGCGGCTCCCTGTTCGCGGGGGGCAAGGGAAAGACGGTCTTGGCCGGAGCACTGATCCCGAAACGGCTGGTGCGCGCCTATCTGCACACCACGCCCGAGCGCATGGTCGACGTCTGGCAGCACACCGTCCTCGGCCATCTCCAGGCCGGCACCCTCGGCTACAACGGCCACTTCGCAAACGGTCTCACCGCGCTGTTCATCGCCTGCGGCCAGGACGTCGCCAACGTCGCCAACGCCGCCGTGGGGATCACCGCCTTCGAGCGGACCGAAGGCGGCGATCTCTACGCCAGCGTCACGCTGCCGTCGCTTACGGTAGCGACCGTCGGCGGCGGCACCGGCTGGGGCACGGCGCACGAGTGCCTGGAAATGCTGGGCTGCGCGGGACAGGAAGGAGCGCCGAAGCTCGCCGAGATCGCTGCCGGCGCGCTGCTGGCGGGGGAGCTGTCCATGGGAGCGGCCATCGCCAGCGGCGAGCTCGTGAGCGCCCACGAGACGTATGGCAGGAACCGGCCGGACCCTCACCCCCCGGCCCCCTCTCCCGCCCCCTCCCTTCCCACCTCACCGGGAGAGGGGGAGACAGAAACATAGAGGTGCCGCCCCCTCCTTCCCACCTCATCGGGAGAGGGGAGACAGAACATAGAGGCGCCTCCTCCTCCCTTCCCACCTCATCGGGAGAGGGGGAGAAACGAGACCAAGGAGGAGGATGAAAAGGCTTTTCCGCGGCCTGCGCCGCCCCCCCGATCCCGCCTACGACGCCGTCGTGATCGGTTCGGGCATCGGCGGGCTGATCGCGGCCAACCTGCTGGCTCGAGAGGGTCTCAAAGTCCTGCTCGCCGAGCAGCACTACATGGTCGGCGGTTACTGCAGCACCTTTCGCCGCGGCGGCTATACCTTTGACGCGGCCACCCACTTCTATCCGCTGCTGGGCAATCCCGAGACCCTGACCGGCCGCCTGCTCGCGGAGCTGGGCGTCACCACCGGCTGGGTGAAGATGGACCCGGTCGACACCTTCCATTTCCCGGATGGCACGCGCTTCGCCGTCCCCGCCGATTTCGAAACGTACCTGGCGAAGCTCAAGGCGGAGTTCCCGGCAGAAGTCGCCGCGCTCGACGACTTCTTCGCCGTCGTACGCGAGGTCTACCTGCTCGGGCTCTTCCACTATTTCCGCGGCCGTCCGGAGCCGGAGCGGCTCGCCCCGTATCGCGACCTGACGGTGCGGGAGGCGCTCGACCGCTGGTTTCGCGATCCCAAGCTCAAGCTCCTGCTGACGGCCGACTGCCCCCACTGGGGGTCGCCGCCCGGCCGCACCTCGTTCGTTTTCGACTCGATGCTGCGGCTCTCTTATTTCCTCGGCAACTACTACCCCAAGGGTGGCTCGCAGGCTTTCGCCGACGAGCTGGCCCTGCGCTTCGAGGAGAAGGGCGGGCATCTCCTCACCAGCACGCCGGTGCGGCGCATCGTCGTCGAGCAGGGCAAGGCGCGCGGGATCGAGGTCGAGACCCTGCGCGGCCCCCTCGCCGGCCTGCGGGCGACCGTGCGCGCCGGCGTCGTGATCTCCAATGCCGACCTGCTGCATACCTTCGAGTCCCTGATCGGGAAGGAGCGCCTGCCGCCCGGAACGATCGAGGAGCTGCACCGCCTGCGCCCGACGTTCCCGTGCTGGCTCACGCATCTCGGTCTCCGGGGCGTGCCGAACGAGATGTTGGAGGAGGCTCAGGGCTACTACTGGGATTCGTGGGAGATGGACCGGGTCGGCCGCGGCGCCCTCCGCTTCAAGCTCTTCTCCCCGACCCTCTACGAGCCGGCCATGGCGCGCGAAGGCGGCCAGGTTCTGATCGTTCAAAAAGTGCTTGAAATGGATTACGACCGAATTCGGGACTGGCAGGCCCACAAGGAGGAGATCGAGGGCTTCGTCCTCACCCATCTCGAGCGCGTGCTGCCGGGTATCCGTCAGCGGATCGCCGTCAAGGTGAGCGCCTCGGCCCATACCGCCTGGCGCTTCACCTGGAATTACCAGGGTGCCATGCTGGGCTGGGAGATGTCGCCCGAACAGTTGGGCGAGCGGCGGCCCGATCTCGAAACGGCGATCCCCGGACTCTTCTGCGTCGGCCATTGGACGCGCCCCGGCGGCGGGATCACGCCGGTCATCGTCTCGGCGCAAGCGGTGGCGGGGCAGATCCTGCGCGGCGCGCCGGTCTCGACAGGCTGACAGGAGCGCGTCTTGGCAAGAGTTTGGCTGGCCGGCCCCGAGGACAGCGTCACCGCCGCGCTCGCCGAACGGCTGGATGAATGCGTCGTCTCGAGTGCCGCGGCGCCTGCCCCGGGCGGAGCTGAGGTGGCGGTGTACCGGCCGTCGCTGCGCGGGGAGCCTCCGGATCTGGACGAGGTCGAGCGCTTCTGCCGCGAGGCAGGCCACCTGCCGCGGGTCGTGGTGCTGTCGAGCGCCCTGGTCCACGCGCCCCACCACCACAACCCCGGCTACGTGGCGGAATCGTACCGGTCGCAAGGCTCGAACCCCGTCGCCGAGGCCTGGCGCGCATTCGAGGTCCGGTGCGCCGCTCGCTTGCCGGATGCGCAGCGGATCGTCCTCCGCCCGGCTGCCGTAGCCGCGCGGGACGGGAAAGATTTTCTCGGCCGGCCCCTCTCGGCGCGGACCGCCGTGGTTCCCCCGCGCAGCGCTGGATCGATCGCAGCGGCTGGAGCGCCTATCTGCGGCACAACTGGACCGTGGTACGCCAGATCAGCCGCGAGGTGCGGGCCCGTATGGAGGAGGCCCTGCGGGAGATGCTGGCGCGGCGGAAGTCGATCTTCCGCGGCTCGATTCTTAAAGAGAAAGCTGACCCCTGTGCTAGGCTAGGCTGTCGCGCATCGACAAGCCGGAGGGTGGCGGTGGATCAAGAGCTCAAGGCGTATCTGGATGAGCGGTTCGAGCGTCTGGAAGGGCGTATGGAGACGCGGTTCAGCGACGTGGAGGCGCGGTTCAGCGGCGTGGACGCGCGGTTCGAGCGCTTGGAAGAGCGGATGGAGGCGGGGTTCAGCGACGTGGAGGCGCGGTTCAGCGGCGTGGACGCGCGGTTCGAGCGCATGGACGCGCGGATCGAGCGCGTGGAAGAGCGAATGGAGGCGCGGTTCAGCGACGTGGAGGCACGGTTCGGCGGCGTGGAGGCGCGGTTCGGCGGCGTGGACGCGCGGTTCGAGCGCTTGGAAGAGCGGATGGAGGCGGGGTTCAGCGGCGTGGAGGCACGGTTCGGCGGCGTGGAGGCACGGTTCGGCGGCGTGGAGGGGGGGCGGCGCGGTTCGAGCGCTTGGAAGAGCGGATGGAGGCGGGGTTCGAGCAGGTCGAGACCTCGGTCCGCCACACCCAAGTCACCGTCGAGGCGATGCACGGCGACATCCGCCTGATCGCCGAGGGGGTGATGGGTATCAGTGAACGGCAGGAGGCCTTCCAGGCGGAGACCGCCCGGCGTTTCGAGGAGGTCAAGGCCATGCTCTCCCCGTATTACAAGGACTTGGATGGCCGCGCGCAGAGCCTGAAGAACGACGTGGAAAGCCTGGACCGCCGCGTCAGAATTCTCGAAGCCAACGCGGACCGGCAGACCCGGGACGTCCTCGACGCGATCCGCCAGAAGTTCGGAAAACCCCAGGCCTAGTATCCAAGCCTGAGCGATCATCGCCAGCATGCGGTCGGTATGCGGCTTGATGCCGGCCCGGTCCGCCGGGTTGGGGAAATCGACCTGGCATGCCGCCGCGGCGTAGCGGAGCTTGTCCTCGTTCAATCTCTGCCTTCTTTCGGCAGCGCCCAAGGGTGAACGATTATGGCCCGTCCGCCCGGCAGGCGTGAATCTCTTTTGACCCCGCCGCAGGCGCTACGACGAGTATGACTCTGAGGGCCCGAAAAAGCCGGGCCTCTCGGATCCCGCTAGAATGGGATGGGGCGCCGGCGGTTGAAACGCGGGAAGCGTGATCCGCGCCTAAGAGGGAGCACGCCCGCGGGCGAGGAAGGGGAGAATCAAGATGGAAGCAAAGGATTTTCGCGAAGTGGACGTCCTCATCGTCGGCGCCGGCCTGGCGGGACTGACCCTCGCCCGCCAGCTCCTGCTCGAGCGTCCGGAGATGCGCATCCTGCAGCTCGATCGCCTGCGCGAAATTCCGTCGCCCAAGCAGAAGGTGGGGGAGGCCACGGTGCAGGTGAGCGGTTACTACTACTCGCGGGTGCTCGAGATGGAGGAGCACCTGCTGCGCGAGCATTACCTCAAGTACAACCTGCGCTTCTATTGGCGGTCGGAGCGCGGCGGAAGCGTCTGGGAGGACCTCAGCCAGTCCTACATCCGCAAGATCTCCAACATCGCCACTTATCAGCTCGATCGCAACAAGTTCGAGGCCGCGGTGCTGGAGAAGAACCGCGAGAATCCCAACTACGAGCTGATCCACCCGATGATGAATCTGCAGGTGGACCTGGCCCCGGCCGAGGACGCCGGCGGCCACTCGTTCCGCTTCGAGGCCGATGGCTCCGATGGCTCCGATGGCTCAGATCGGCGCGAGATCTCCGGCCGCGCCGGCTGGGTGGTGGACGCCTCCGGCCGCGGCCGCTTCCTGGTCAAGCGGCAGGAGCTCGACCGCCCGAGCCCCATCAAGCACGGCTCCTCGTTCATGTGGGTCGAGGGGCTGCTGGACCCGGAGAAGTGCACCAACCTCGACCGCCGCGCCCTCCGCGTGCGGCCGGAGCGCGGAACCCTGGGCCATTTCCCGACCTTCCTCGCCACCAACCACTATTGCGGCGAGGGCTACTGGTTCTGGGAGATCCCCCTGCACGGCAAGACCAGCCTCGGGCTGGTTTTCGACTCCGCCAACGTCCCGTTCAACGACGTCTCCTCGCCCGAGAAGCTCGTCGAATGGATCTGCCGCGAGTACCCGCTCTACGCCCGCGACCTGCCCGAGCGCAAGATCCTCTACCACTCGGGACTCAAGAGCTTCGCCCTGGACAACGGCCAGACCATCTCGCCCGCCCGCTGGGCCATGTGCGGCGAGGCCTGCCGCTTCACCGACCCCCTCTACAGCCCGGGCGGCGACCTGATCTCGACCTACAACACCCTGATCACCGACTGCATCCTGACCCGGGACCGCGGCGAGCTGGAGGCCAAGATCCGCCGCTACGAGCCGCTGGCGCGGGCGATCTACGAGGCCTACGTCCCCAGCTTCGCCGTCAGCTACCAGACCCTGGGCGACCAGGAAGCGTTCTCGCTGCGCTACGTCTGGGAGCTCACCGTCTACTTCTCCTTCTACGTCTTCCCCTTCATCAACGACCTGCACATCAACCAGGCGTTCCTGCCCGCGTTCCTGCGCCGCTTCGGCCAACTGGGGCCGATCAACCAGGGGATGCACCGCCTGCTGCAGGCCTTCTACCTGTGGAAGAAGGAGAACGTGGTCATTCCGGCACCGGAGCCGGTCTTCTTCGACTTCATGGAAGTGGGGGCCCTGGTGGCCGCCGAGCTGACCTTCTACAAGGTCGGCGTCGGTCTCGACGAGGCCCGCCGGATCCTCGACGAGCAGCTCGAGAACCTCCGCGACCTGGCCCGCTGGACGGCGGCCCACGTCGCCGCCGCCGTGCTCGACGATCCCCGGGCCGTCACCAATGCCGCCTACATCCGCGGCATCGACGTCGATAACCTGCAATTCAATCCGGAGGCGATGGCCGCGCGCCTGGAGGCCGCCTGCCGCGAGACGTCCGAGACCTATGAGTGGCGGTTCGACGTGCCGTGCATGAAGCGGTTCCGCACCCGGCGGCTCGAGCGGGAGGTCCGGCAGGAGGACGAGCTGGCGGCCGTCGGAGGGTGCGCGTGAGCGACGTCGCCGTCTCCCTCGTGGAGACCCCGGTGGCGGATCACGCGCCGGGGTTGGAGCGGGCATTTTCGCGGATTCCCGCCGAGCGGACCGGCGAGCCCCTGCGCCTCGATGGGGAGATCCCCACCTTCCTCCGCGGCACCTACTACCTCAACGGCCCGGCCCGCTTCGCGCGCGGCGGCGTGCGCTATCGCCACTGGCTGGACGGCGACGGCATGGTCTGCGCCCTGCGTTTCGATGGCGATGGCGCCCGCCTCACGGCCCGCTTCGTGCGCAGCGCCAAGCTCGCCGGCGAGGAGGCGGCCGGCCGGGCGCTCTACCGCACCTTCGGCACGGCGTTTCCGGGCGACCGCCTGGTGCGGGGCATCGCCCTCGAGTCGCCGGTCAACGTCAGCGTCTATCCGTGGGGCGACACCCTGCTGGCCCTCGGCGAGCAGGGCATCCCGTGGGAGCTGGATCCGCACACCCTGGAGACCCGCGGCACCTACAGCTTCGGCGGTGTCTTGAATCCGCTGAGCCCCTTCGGCGCCCACCCCAAGATCGATCCCGTCAGCGGCGAGCTGTTCAACTTCGGCATCTCCTTCTCGGCAACCCAGCCGAACCTCAACCTCTACCGCTTCGCCGCGGACGGCAGGCTCGTCTACCGCAAGCGGATCGCCCTGGAAGAGCCGCGCTCCCTCCACGACTTCTGCTTCGCCGGCCGGCACGTGGCCTTCTATCTCGCCCCCTACCGGCTCGACATGGTGGCCCTGGCGCAGGAGGGGAAGACCCTGATGGAATCCCTGCGCTGGGAGCCGGAGAAGGGGAGCCGCCTGCTCGTCGTGCGACGCGAAGACGGCGAGCCCGTGGCCTCCGTGCCGGTGGGGGAGCGCTACGTCCTCCACGGCATTAATGCCTTCGAGCAGGCCTTCGAGGATGGCGATCGTCTGATCGTCGACGTCCTGGAGCTCGACCGTCCCGTCTACGATCAGTACGACGTTCCGAACCTCTTCCCGGACGTGGCTCCCGGCCGTCCCGTCCGCCTCGTGGTGGACCTCGCGACGGGCGCTCTCCTGGACCGCATCGAGATCGCCTATGACAAGGCGCCAGATTTCCCGGCGATCGATCCCGAGCTCGCGGGGCGCCCGTACGAGCACTTCTGGATGCTGGGAATCTCGAAGACCGGCGCGCCCGGACGGAAGTTCTTCGACCAGGTCGTCCACTGCTCCTGGTCGCGACCGGACCGCGTCGGGATCTGGCAGGCGCCGCCCGGTTGCTATCTCGGCGGCGAGCCCGCCTTCGCGCCGAATCCCTCAGGCGAGGGAGGCGCGGTGATCTGCCAGCAGTTCCATGCCGAGACGGAGGAGAGCGCGTTCCTGGTCTTCGACGCCTTCGACGTGGCGCGCGGACCGGTGGCGAAGCTCATCCAGGCTTCGTCGCTTCATCTCGGATTCCACGCCTTTTTCCAACCGGCCGGTCCCGCCTCTAGACCGCATACACTGAAGCCGCTAGGGAGCTCCAAGCTGTGAAGACCCTGAACCTCAAAGAGACGAAGATCAATCCGACGGAAGCCGTCGAATTGACTCCTACCGGTCAAGAGTTCCTTTTTGCCGAGGCGGACGATTTCGACAGGGAGGCAGAGCTCCTTCGCAACAGTGTGGACTTTCAGCGGTTTCTAGATGAGCGATCGCGGTCGGAGCGCCGCATTACGCTAGAAGAGATCGAGGCGGAGACCGACGGCGAGATCGCGAGGCAAACAAAGGCCGTTACCTGAGCCCCAGTCGCAGGCCACGGGGACGGCGGGGCGTCTCCTTGCAGCTCCAACCAATCGCCACACCTGACAATGCCCACATACAAGGGAAATCGCGGGAACCTGCTGCAGCACTGGACGCTGGCCGAAACCATCCTGCTTCTCCAGCAAACGGTGGGCCATTCCGGCAGACCTGGGGAACATGTGGCTGAGTGACATCCTTCGCGCCGGGGCAGCCGTTTTGGACCTTCCAGCGCTCCCCCTCGTCCTTCAACTATCGACGTACAGCGCAAACCGTGCGAACTCTCAGAAGGACGTCATCGCCGCGGTTCGGCCAGTACTCGAAGCAGCCGGGCTTGACCTTGCCGCTGCCGTCCGAGCCGACGGCAACATGATTTCCTGGGTGTTCACTCGAAATTGTCCCGGGGTGCAGGACGCCGACTTGCCGGCGCGATTCACTGCATGGCGTGATCGCGCACGCTTGGCTAGGCATCCTTATTTCCGGTAGTCAGGTTTGGGGTGGGTGGCCCTCCCGCGCTGCCGAGAAACTTGCTGAAAGCCGTTGGCGAGTGGACCCATAGGTATTGGACGGTCCGAACCATGGAGCGGAGCTGGGGGAACGAGAATCTCAGGCTTGCCTTGCCGTGAGATTGGACGAGCATATTCATTCTCTTCGTAATGAGCTTTCTAAGATTTGGCTCGGCGATATTGATTGCGGCAGCGACCGCAGAACCTGAAGTCTCCGCCCCATTGCTGGCCAGCCTCACTAGGACATTCTGAAAGACATCTGCATCGGGCGAACCCAGTCCTGCGCGGTACTGAGCCGCTTCCTGCCGATAATTGCGACCGAAGTCGTGGAGATAGTAGCCGAGCGCACCCACCAATTCGTTCTTTTTAACTTCCATATCCAACTTTTCAATTTTCTGCTCCTTCCATTTGAAGATGGCCTTGGCGACAGCTCCGAGAATGGGGATTGATTCGACCCAGGACCGCACGAACAGCTGTCCAGCCTCCGATGTGAGCCAGGCGAAACAGGAGTAGAGCGCGATTGTGTGTGCATTGGCGGGGTAGCCGCTTGCTATGTCTGCGATGGACTTTTTTACGTTCTGGTCAAAACGGATGTTGAAGATGTTCTGGCGTTTGTCGATGATATCCTCGAGTTCGTCTGCGTTCATGAGAGGAATTTGGGCCGCTGTGAAATGCCGCATTTTGTACTGGGGATATTCTGGGCTCTTGAGCAGGTCTGAGTCCGAGCTCGCCGTGCCCACGCAAAAGATTCGCACACCGATGTTATTGTCAGCGAGCGTCTTGACGACCTCGATCACCTGCGTCTGGATCTCCGGATTGGTGAGGTTCTGGAACTCATCGAGGACGATTGCATCCAGATGCTTCTGGACCTTCTGGAAGCGCTTTGCCACTTGCGCCGGATCCAGTTTTTGACTGGCGAGGGGGACGAACTTACGTTCCAACTGTAACCCCGCCTCGACCTTGAGGCCGTCGGTACCGACCGTGTAGCCGGCTTTTTCGAGGATTCCCCGCTCTGCTTCCGTCAGATCCTCGCCTAGAGCTCCCAGAATGTTCAGGAAGATCGTGATGAAGTCGTCCTTTTTCGTACAGGTATGGCGCTTGAAGGGACGTCTGTGAAGAAGCACGTTGTAGAATGAAGTCTTCCCCGAGCCTCGTTCCCCGTACAGCACGAAGTGCTTTCCTGGAATTGCGAGCTCCTGACGCAGGGACTCAAGCAGCGCTGTACGTCCCGAGAAGAGCTCTGGCTCCTTAATGGGCTCGCCCGGTGTGTAAATCGCTGACAGCTTCTTCTCGATTTTGGTACGCTGGATCTCGGCTGTTTCGGATTCCTTCGTAGGGGCCATGGGTAGCATTCCTATAGAGCCTCACCTCTGGATCAGGCGGATCGTGGATCACGCCAGCGGACTTGTTCCACCGTCAGGTGAAGTAACTTTTTGTATTGTAGCATCTTGCTGACGAGGTCTCAACCGTATTCTCCGACGACTTCGCCCTCACGCGGGAAGATCCGCTTGCCTCGGGGGAGCAGCGCTTCCTGAAGCTTGGTCTCAGGAGATGAAATATGAGAAAAGTCGCCGCTGAACCCTATCGGGACATCGACTTCTCGCAGGTGAAACAGGGACCTGTGGTAAAGGCCGAACCGGGCAAGACGAAGATCTCCATCCGCCTGGACAACTCGGTGATCGAAGCTTTCCGCCGCCTGGCTGATCAGGCGGGAGGAGGCAACTATCAGAGCCTGATCAACGACGCGCTCGTCGCCTATCTGCATCAGCGATCGATGCTCGAGGCCGTTCGGCAGGTCGTCCGGGAAGAGCTAGGAAAAGGCAGAAGGCAGCCACGGCTAAGGCGGGCGTGAAGCTGTTTCGGCGCCATCAAATCCGAGTCCACTGATACGTTGTGCCAGCCGCGCACCGGCCTGCCCGGCCGCAAGTTTCTTCGATCGACGTTCTCGTCCTCGACGCCTTCGACGTAGCGCGCGGGCGACGCCGAGGCGGGGGAAAGCGCGTTCCTCGCCTTCGAGGTGGCGCGCGGGCCGGTGGCGAAGCTCGCGCAATCTTCGCCCCTCCACCTCGGATTTCACGCCTTCTTCGCTCGCGAAACTTAGCCGGCGGTCTCGAATGAGCCCTCGAAGATCGTCTGGTTGCCGTTTTTCTCGATGGCCAGGACCTCGAAGTCGTACTCGCTGCCGGGACGGAGGATCTCGGACGGCACGCGCAGGCGGGTCAGCCAGGCAGGGACCTTGATCGACATCTCGACGATGCCCTCTCCCCCCACGATCACCTCGTAGCCAGCGATCTCGACCCCCGCCGGGCTGGTCACCGGCTCCCAGTCGATCACGGTGTTCGCGCGGTTCTGCGGCACGCCCTCCTGCGGCGTGAGGACGTGGGGTGCACCCGGGATGCGGTGGCTGAATCGAGCCTTGGTCCGGACCCTCTCGCCGTCTTCCGACCTGCCCTCGAAGGTGTAGAGACCCTCCGGGAAAAGCGCGAAGAGCTCTGCGAGCGGCAACTCGTCGAGCGAGGGCTCCTCGCCCTCAACAAATAGCTCGCTCAGGCCGATCTCACCGAGGGCGTTGACGCCGGCGACGTTGAAGATGACCTCGCCCCGGGGATCGGTGATGCGTATCGACTCCCACTCGCCGTCGAGGAAGATATGGACCCCGACGTCCTGGTCGGTGTCGTTGAACTCGATGAAGATCTTGGCTTCCGCCAGGGTCGCCGCGGCCAAGGGTGTGGCGAGGAAGGCGAGCGAAGCGATGACCAGGAATCCCCGTGCTGCTTTCTTCATGGCGTAGACCTCCTTATGCGGTTTACTGAACGCCGATCTTCGGCGCCCACCCTCATAGATGCGCCAGCCGGCAGAATCCTTCGCCGCTTCGGAGACGACCCGCCGTCCCTGTGGCCTGCGGTCACCCATGGCGCGTGAGTGGCAGCGCTACGGTATGCTTCCCCCATGATTACGACCATCGACAAGGCAGGGCGTGTGGTCATCCCGTCCGAAGTACGCAAGCGGCTCGGTTTGAGCGCCGGTACGGAGCTCGAGATGATGATCGAGGGCTTTGCCATTCGACTCGTCCGGGCGGTAGCCGGGCCTCAGATCGTCCGGCGGGGTGAGCGCTTGGTCGCCCGCCCCCAGGCTGCGGAAGGTGAGCGCACAGAGATCGACGTGGCACGGTTGATCGAGGAGGAACGAGACCGGTGGCCCTGCGCCACAGCATCCGGGTGTTGGTCAGCGCCGAGTTGACTGCCGAGATCGGAGGCTGAGCGGCGGCGAAGACCCTCATCGCTTCTCGTCGCGGTCAGCCAGAACCTCGTCGCTTAGGCTCAGGCTGCCGAGAGAGAGTCGGGTCCGGGGCGGCTGCTTCCAGGCCGGAATCGCCGCCGTGACCGGAACGATGTCCGCGACCGGCCGACCGTTGCGGTACACGCGGACGGTCTCGCCCTCCTCGACGGCGTCGAAAAAGATCTTGGCGTGCTTCCTCAGCTCGGTGAAGGTGGTTTCACGCATTGCCGCCATTCTCTCAGACCCGAAGGCGCCTATCCATCGATTTGTACATCGCCGGATCGGATCCGGTGCCAAGCGAAAAATCGCGAGCCACACGGAAGCGGTGACGGCGGTTTTCCTGCTCATGACTCCGGTCGCTCTGAGGCTGACCTCGGTCTTCTCGAACATGACCGTTCTCCGGCAGAGGAAGATTCCGGTCAGCGCTTACGAGACCGCGGTTACCATGAGGCTGACTTCGGCCCTGTGCGGCATGACCGCGTTCCCGCAGAGGATGACTCAGATCATCGGTCACCGGACCGCGGTTACCCTGGGGCTGACTCCGGCCGTGTGCAGCGTGACCGCGCTCATCCTTCACCTGACCGCGGTCATCCTGACGATGACTCCGGTCAGTCTGTGCATGATTTCGGTCAGGTGGCAGCCGATCTCGGTCAGGCTGAGGATGACTCTGGTCATCCTTCGCGGGATCTCGGTCAGCCTGCCCGGTAGTGGCTCATTTTGACCGCGGCTTAAAGAATCTTTAGAATCAGGTATTTACAAGGCGGAAATGAGGGCGTAGGCTGCTCGGAAACAAGCGGCCCGGCAGGGGCGGTGGACGCCACTGCCGGACCTAACCCGAGCACAGGAGATGCCCCCATGCCCGAGCTAGCACGGAAGTCTATCCCGTCACCCCCGCCCCCGGTCCCTCCCGGCATGCTGCCGCCGGACTGGCCCGCCATCCCGCCCACGATCGATCCCGCCTTCTGGGAGGACTATCCTGTCTTCCGCGAGACATGCCTGCTGTACATCTCAGAGCCCCGCTACAACGCCGCTCTGCGGATGGCCGGTGAGATGTTCTTTACCATGTTGCTCGAAACCTACGACCAATGGCCTGCATGGCCGGAGTCTTCCACCCGGACGGAGCTGCGCGCCGCCGTGGCGGATCTTCGGCACCTGCAAGGCTTCCTCGCCGCCGTGGGGCAAGAGCGGAACCTGTCCTCCCTGCCGCCCGCCGATGTGCGCCTCTCCCGGTACGCTTCCGGCACAGCCCGGATGCTCAACCGGCTCGCCAACTCGATCGAGCGCGAGCTTGCGAAGGGAGCGCAGTAGCCATGCCCCGCGTACCGGTTCCCCTCACTTGGAAGCGCCGCAACTTCGCCGTCCTGCAACCCTTGGGGACGCTGCACAAGCTCACCCCTGTAGCCTTCACCGGCATCGTGGCCGGTCCCTTCGCCATCCATCCCTCCGTCTTCGGCTCCGGCCCGTGGTCGCTCGTTCACCTGCCGTCTCAGACCCGGATCATCGACCAGGAGCTACAGAGCGCCTGCAAGCACGCGGCGGAGCTGTTCGCCGGCTGCGACGTGAATTGGTGGACCTGCATAACCGAGGAGATCATCGGGCCGGACACCCAGGAGCTGCGGAACATCTACGACCGCCTGAGGCCGCATACCTACATCACCAGCGACTTGACCCGAGGGAAGAAGTGAAGGTCGCCAGCTTCACCGTCCACGCCGATGCCCGGCAGTCCGCGAGGTGGAAGCAAGCGGCAGAGGGAGAGGGATTCCCTTCGGTCGGTCGCTGGCTTGCAGGCGCGGCCGATGCCTATCTCAAGGTGCGCGCCCGTGCGGGCCTGCCGGTGCCCCTGGCATGGCGCAAAGGCATCTTCCGCGTCGAGCTGGAAGGCGGCGAGTCCATGGCTGTCAGAGGCCATCTCTCGCCGCCCTTCGGGATCTTTGCCGGAGTCCCAGGAGAACCGGCCCGCTACCCAGGCCGGAAGCAGCACACGCTCGTCTACGCGCCGTCCAGGCGCGTGCTCGGCACGTTTCGATCCCACCGGCAGGCCCAATCCGTCGCGTCCGAGCTGGTCCGCCTGTGGTACCGGGGCGAAGGTGCGGAACCATCCGGGAATCCCGTCCCCGTTCTCCAGAATCCGAGGTAGGCTCAAGGGCGGCCGGAATCCCCACAGGTCGCCCTGTGTTACCATGAGAGCATGCCAAACCAGTCACGCACAGGTAAACGCCCTAGAGACTTCAACAGCCGCGCTCATGATTCCGTCGCAAGGCTAACGGGAACAGCACCGCCCGAACCGGCGCCGGAACCGCTGGACCCTGTACGCGCTGCCGCCCGAGAAGCTCGGGCGCCGTGGCGGGCTGAAGGGCGGGAAGGCTAGATCTGAGAAGATGACGCCGGAGGAGCGGCGGGAGAGCGCTCGAAGGGCAGCGACGATCCGATGGAGCCGCAAGGTTTGACCCTCGGTCCCAATTGTGCTACCGTATGTGGTGGCACTGCCATGCAGGCGGCGTTCTTTTGTCATGGCTAAGGACAGGAAGCGCAGGCTTCTTGCGGAGCTTAGGCAGAAAAAATACTCCTGCAGGCCAAGCGAGGCAGAGGCGGCGTTGACGGCTTGGGGGTTTACGCCAGGCCGTAAGCAGGGCCACTCTCAAGTGTGGAGTTACAAATTCATTCAAGTGACTGTTCATGAACCACATGGCAAGGGCGGCGGAAACAATCTAGATCCGGGAGCGGTCGCCATGATAATCCGCAAGATCGAGGAGGCCGAAGCATTGCAGCAGAAGGAGCGAGAGGAGACCCAAAATGTCCACTAAAGACTTGGCATATTACCTCAACCTCCGATACACAATGGAAATTAAGGAGGGGGCGAGCGGGGGTTATTTTGCTACGCACCCTGAGCTTGACGGCTGTATGGCAGAGGGGGCAACGCTGGACGAAGTTGTTTCTAATCTCGCCGATTCACGAGAACTTTGGATTGAGGCTCGCCTTTCTTCTGGCTATCCAGTTCCCGAACCGGTTGCCGAAGAATACAGCGGAAAGGTCTCTCTTAGAATGCCTCCCTCCCGACATGAACACCTTGTGCGACTAGCCGCTCGCGATGGAATTAGCCTCAACCTTCTAATTAATTCTGTTCTAGCTTCCTATACTGGCGGAGTTGAGCCGTTGACGGGATTCATCGTTGACGCGCGTTCGGCTCTTGCGGACTTACGGGCAGTCGCCGGAGAGTTTCGGTCCTACCCCACCTCTGCCGTCTCGCCTGGACCCTCTGCGGCAAACACGGCGGGTCCGGCGGTGTCAGACCAGAACTCCAGAGTTCTGCCCTTCAATCGAATGGCCGGAGCGTCAACATAACGGTCATGCGAGATATTGCGTCCCTGAACGCCCGACAAGTTCGGCTCTACGAGCCAGACATCATTCCGTTTCGGTTTCTGCGCACCAAGCGCGGCATTGACTTCATGATGAATCAATTCCAGTTCAGGGAACATGTTGTCGAGGGAGCGGAGATTTACTTCACTGGAGGGACATATCCCACTGGCCCTACCGCTGACGATCCCATCGTTCCAATCAATGTTATGACGGTCAACGAGAGAAGAATAATCATTGACGTGGCAGGGCCAAGCGAGTGGGCTAGCTTAGTTTTTGAGGCGGTGAGAACTAAAATTGCATCAATGGATCTGGAGCGAAGATTGGACACTCGCGAACCACTGGTTACTGCGAATGAGACTGGTTGCACGGTGACCATGGATTTCGGTTGGCAGGAGCTGTTGGCAGAGCCGCTGGTTCAGTTCCTTTCCGGCCCGGCCATGAGCGCAATGGAGTCAGAACAGTCCACCCCTAGATTATCATCCATGAGTTTAAAGTTTACGATTTCCTTTACCAATCCCGATACCAGACTGGTTGATACCGGGATTACGCTTTCGGATAAGACATTGACAATAGAACCTCGGGTCAATATGCCTCTTGAAGATCAGCATTTTTTCACCGTCTCTCCGCTTGAATCCGATGCCCACCTTGCGCTTCTGAGCGAGCTAGAGCAAGCCATCCTGGCCCGCCGCGGAAAGCGCCGGAAGTCTCTTCCGCCCGCAACCTAACGCTTCCCGCTTCCCCTGGCAGTCCAGGCTACAGCTCGGAGGAGCGCGCCTTGACTTTCCCAAACCGCTTTGGCATAATGCTCAGTATGGCAAACGTACTGAGCACGTCCGACCGCGCCGCCGTAGTCGCCGCCCTGGTAGAGGGTTGCTCGATCAGGTCCACGTCCCGCATGACTGGCGTGTCCCGGAACACCGTCACCAAGCTGCTCCTCGATCTCGCGGCGGTCTGTGCGACGTACTCGGATGAGCACCTCGTGAACCTCCCGTGCAAGCGCCTCCAGGTCGATGAGATCTGGGAATTCTGCTACGCGAAGGCGAAGAACGTTCCCGCCGACAAGAAGGGCATCTTTGGCTACGGCGACGTATGGACGTTCGCGGCGATCGACGCGGAAACGAAGCTCGTTCCCTCTTGGCTGGTCGGCTCGCGGGACTCCGGCTCCGCCACGGCGGTTCTCCAGGATCTAGCGGGCCGGCTGGCTGGCAAGATCCAGCTCACGACCGATGGTCATAAGATGTACCTCTCGGCGGTAGAGGACGCCTTCGGCGGTGAGGTCGATTACGCGATGCTGAACAAGATCTATGCTTCCTCCCAGGAAGAGCACCGCTACTCTCCGGCCATTTGCACGGGCTGCGAAAAGCGGGCGATCCAGGGCGATCCCGATCCCAAGCACGTCAGCACCAGCTACGTGGAACGGCAGAACCTCACCATGCGGATGTCCATGCGGCGGTTCACCCGGCTGACCAACGCCTTCTCCAAAAAGGTAGAGAACCACGCGGCGGCGTGTGCGGTTCACTTCTTCCACTACAACTTCGCCCGCCCTCACCAGACGCTGAAGGGGAAGACGCCGTGTCAGGCGGCAGGCGTCGAGACCCGGAAATGGACGGTAGAGGACATGATCGGCCTGCTCCCGCCCGTCTTCATGTTTAAGGCCCGGTCAAAATGAGCCACTACCGCCTGCCCGTGACCCCGGTCATGCACAGGATGACTTCGGTCATGCTGCGCCGGAGCCCGGTCATCCTGCACCTGACTTCGGTCAGCCTTCATGGGACTTCGGTCATGTTGCACCTTCAGCCACAACTGGAGGGTGGCCAGGTCTGGCCGTTGGACATTTTCGCAGCGAAGTTGAACTAGATGCGCCCGTAGGCATTACCGCTGAGCGTACGGCCAAGGAACGGCGCGAGGCCGAGGAGCACCTCCTCGACTCGGGGCGATGCCAAACCTTCAGTGCGCCACCGACTCCCGGCCGGCTCCCTCGCCCGCCACGCCGGCCGTGCAGACCCGGTTGCGCCCCTCCGTCTTGGCCCGGTAGAGCGCCAGGTCGGCCGCCTCGACGAGCGTCTCGGGCCGCTGGCCGGCCGCCGGCGTCAGCGCGGCGACGCCGAAGCTGGCGGTGATCCGGCCGCCGGACGCCGCCTCGTGGGGAATGGCGAGAGCCTCGATCCCCTCGCGGAGCTGCTCGGCCACCTGCAGCGCCCCGGCCAGATCGGTGTTGGGCAGGAGCACCGCGAACTCTTCGCCGCCGTAGCGCGCCAGCAGGTCACCGGTACGCCGCACCGCGCCGGCGAGAAAGCGCGCTATCGCCTGCAGACACAGGTCTCCCTCGCGATGCCCGCGGGTGTCGTTCAGGAGCTTGAAGAAGTCGAGGTCGAGGAGGACGAAGGCGATCATCTGGTCTTGCCGCCGCGCCCGGTTCCACTCCACGTCCAGCACCTGTTGCAGGCGACGCCGGTTGGCGATTCCCGTCAGCTCGTCCTGCAGCGAAAGCTCCTCCAGCCGCGCGTTGGCCGCCGCCAGGTCATTGTGGGCCTGCCGCAGGTCTTCGACCGTACGGCGCAGCTCCACGGTCTGCTCCGCCACGCGGGCTTCGAGCCGCTCCGCGCGCTGGCGCAGGGCGCGGCTGCGCAACCCGGCATAGCCGGTCACGCCGAGGAGCGCCGCGCCGAGCCAGAGCGCCATCGCCCAGGAGGTCTGGTACCAGGGTGGCAGGACGCGAAACGACCACGCCGTCGCCGGACTCACCTCGCGGCTGGGGCCGACGGTCCGCGCTTGAAAGGTATAACGGCCGGGAGGCAGCCGCGTCAGCTCGGCGAAGGGCTCGGATGTCGAGCCGCTCCAGTCCGCATCGACGGGATCGAGGCGGGTCTGGTAGCGCAAGCCGGCACGGAAAGAGAGCGGCCCGAGCTCGATGCGCAGGCGCCGGACGTCCGGCGTCAGATCCAGCGCCTGCGGCGCGGCGCCGGGAGCGCCGCCGAAGAGGATCCGGTCGCCGCCGGCAGAGATGCGGGAGAGGATCGGCGCCGGCAGCGCCGCCAAGCCGCCGCGGATCGAGCCTTCATAGCGATAGAGCCCGCTCTCGCTCGCCAGCCAGACCACGCCGTCCGGCTCGGCGAGGATGCCCTCGACGGCGCGCGCCGGCACCTCGACGAGCGCGCGCAGCTCCGGCTTGCCGCCGCGCACGGCCACGGTGGGCGGGCGTGTGTTCAGCCACAGATTCCCCTCGGCGTCCGCGGCGAGCTGGGTGACGGCTCCGTGACCGCTGAGGCCCGCCACCGTCGCATCCTCCACCAGCTCGGCCCTGGCCTCGTCCAGCCGCAGCACCTGATCGCCGCGCGTCGCCAGGATCTGGCCCGCGACCCGGAATACGTTGATCGCCGTGCCGCCGCCGATCTCGCGCGCCAGCAGGCGCGCCGCGCCGGGTCCGGCCGGCGGGACCTCGACGGCCATGATGCCGTCGAGCTGCGTGCCGCACCAGAGCACGCCGTTCGCGCTTTCGACGATGGAGCGTAGCTCCCGGGGAACGGCCTCGATCGCCCCTTCATACCGCCATTCCCCTCCCTCCCTCCTGATCGCGGCGAGCCCCTCGGCAAACCCCACCCAGACGCGCTCGGGATCCGCAGTGGATCGGGTGAGTACGAAGGCGGTGCGCTGCTCCGTTCCGGGTATGACGCGAAAAACGGTGCCGCGCAGCAGGTGGACGCCGAACGCGGTTCCCACCAGGAGGTCATCGTCCACGGAGAGCAGGCTCCAGGCCGAGGGAGGCATGCCGGGGGCCGGCTGCATCCGGAGCGGCCCGCCCCGGGCTCGTCCGCCACCGCTCGTAAAGGCGCCGATCGAGGTCGCCGCCCAGATCTCGCCGCGATGCCGCGCCACGCCGTAGACGCTTCCCTGGAGACCGGCCCGACGATCGATCACCGACAGCGGCGAGGCGGTCTCGACCCGCGCCAGACCGTTGTTGAGGGACAGCCAGAGCGATCCCTCGCGGTCGACCTCCATGCCGGTCACGAAGTCGTCCGGCAAGCCGACCTTGGTATCGATGATCTGATCCACCTCGCCATCGGGCCGCAGGAGGAGAAACCCGCCGACGACCGAGCCGAGCGCCCAGCGACCGTCCGCCAGCCGGTGGCCGGCGAAGAGCCTCTTCTCTGCCGTCCACCGCGAGGCCTCGGGCGCGAACGGCGCAACGCTTCCCTCCTCGAGGAGGAAGAGACCTTCGCCGCGCACCGAGACGAGCAAGCCGCCGTCGGCCGGCAGGATCAGGTCCACCCGCCGTCCGCGGAACGCCTCGCCTCCCGGCACCGGCTGAAGCCTCTTGCCCGCCAGGCGCGCGATCCCCTCGCGCGTCCAAAGGTAATTCTCCCGGCCGGCGCGGAATCCTTCTGGCGTGAGGCCGGTCGCCCGGAAAGGTGGCGCTCGTCTCGATCCGCGTGCCGTCCCACACCAGGAGCCACCGCATGGTGAGGAAGGCGAAGCCGTTCGCGGTCGGGAGCACGTCCGTCACCTGGCCCAGCAGCCGCTGCTCGGGAGGCAGCAGATGAATCAGCGAGACGTAGCGGAGCGTCCCGTCGGCATCCGGCTCCATGTAGCCGATCTCGTCGATGCCGCCCACTCCCACCCGGCCCGCGTCGTGGACGGCCAGCGCGAAGGCGGTCTTCGCCTTGCCGATCTCGATCAATTTCCACCAGGCCCCGTCGTAGACGAGGAGGCCGTTGAGATTGGCGAAGTAGAGGGCTCCGCGAGGATCGCGGGCGACGTCGAAGTTCTGGATGCCCGCCTCCAAAACGGGCGGGTCGTACGTCTGGATCAGGGGGAAGCCGCGCTCGGAGGCGTTCGCAGGCAACGCGCAGATGAGTAGAGACCCGCAGACAAGGAGGCGAAAAAGCCGCACGGCGGCGTCTGTAGCCATAGGGATGGGATGCGAGGCGATTTTACCTGAGTCTTCGGTGGTGGTTCAGTGTGCCTGGGATTCCGGACGGGTATGCCCTTCGAAGCCCTCACTCCCCCGGCCCCTCTCTCCCCAAAGGGGAGAGAGGGGAGAAGAAGAAAACCCACACGTTTCTTCTTTTTCCCCTCCTCGCCCTCTGGGAGAGGAGGGGCAGGGGAGGTGAGGGCTTCGGAGGGCATACCGCTCCGATTTTTCCTACCGCCACCTGCGCAGCCGCACCCGGACCTCCGGTTCGCCCGGCAGCGCCGCGCGCCGCAGGTGGACAGCGATTTCGGCCTCCGGCTCCGGGACCCGGAAGCGGTCGCTGAAGACCCGCTCGCCCGCCGCGCCGAGGCTGGTCAGGACGAGCGGCTCGCCATTCACCAGGACCGGACCGATCCCCCGTTTCCGCCACACCTTGGGAAGGTAGATCTCCAGGGACGCCAGCCCGCCGGCGCCGATACCGGGAATCCTGCCGCTCAGCCGCCTCGGGGCGCCGGGCGGATGGGACAGCGCGAGACGCACCGGACGGCCCACCTCCCGCCACGGATGGATCAGCGCCACCAACGACGGACCGCGGGCGCGAAAGGCCGCGGGCTCTAACCGCGCCGCCTGAGGCGCGCTGGCATCGATACGGCGGCGATAGAAACCGCCTTCCTTTCCGGACAGGCGCTCGCCGCGAAACAGCTCGGCGTCCGCCAGGTCCAGCACCTCGGGCGGTACTCCGTCGAGGCGCTTCACGGCCCGGGTGACCGCCCTGTCCTCGTAAGTGGCCCGGAGCACGAAACGCGGTCCTCCCTCCTCGTAGTAGACGATCCGTGCCGTGAGAGGCCGAAGCCTCTCCAGCAGATGCCGCTGCGCCAGCTCCCACGTTGAAGGCACCACCTCGCGATAGGCGAAGACGTGGGGCGGTATGAGAAGCAGCGTGACGAACGGCGCCGCTGCCGCCGCGGCGACTCCAGGCGACGCGAGCGCCGGCCACCGCGCCGCCAGCCATTTCCCAGCCTGGAAGACGGCCCAGGCGGCAAACAGGGAGGTGTACGGCGTCACCGGCAACCAGTTGTGCGGGCTGAGGTTGGTGGTGGAGAGGCTGTAGAGCAGGCCGTAGCCGAAGACGTAGATGAGGGCCATGAGCCGGCCGATTCGCTCCACATCCTGGCCACGCATCCCGCGCATCAAGGAGATCGCCGCGCCCAGGATGCCCAGCAGCGCCAGCGTTCCGACGACGCTGCCGTGGAAGCTCGGCGAGAGCAGCGCGGTCAGCCCGTGCCACGCCACCTGCCCGTGAGAGCTCTGGTCCAGCTTGCCCTTGATGGCGTAGTTCTTGAGCGTGCGGGAGAAGTCCTTGGCGTAGAGGTCCGGGTCGAGCACCAGGAAGGGATTGAGGATCAGGAAGACCGCGGCGGCTGCGACCGCGGCGAGCGCCAGCCAGCTCCACCGGCGCCAGTCGCATCGCCGCCATCGCCGCCAGCTCGATCCGCCGCCCGCCAGCGCCGCTACCACGAGCGGCAGCGCGATGGGACCGGCGTTGAACTTGCTCGCCAGGGCCAGACCGATGGCGCTCCCAGCCTTGAGATACGTTCGCCACCTCTGCCGTTCGAAGGCGTCGAGGCTCCACAGAAAGGCGAGCAGCGAGGTCAGCACCAGCAGGATGTCGGGCTTGTAGATCGCCGACTGGCGGATGTGCCATTCGACGACCGAGAGGAGCAGGGCGCCGGCCAGCCCCGCGCCGGCGGAGAACAGCCGCCTGCCGACCCGATAGGTGAGATAGATCGACAGCGTGCCGAAGACCGCCTGCAGCAGCCGGCAGAGGAGGTAGGCGGTAGGGCTGAAGCCGTCCCCCTGAAAGACGGCGAAGGCCTCCCATCCGGTGGCGCGGTGGAGCCCCTCGCTCGCGGCGAGCAGCGTCGCCTGCGGAAGGTAGGAGAGGCTGGGATGAAAGCCGTTGGCCGGCCGGAGCTCACCGCTGAGCAAGGCACGGACGTTGTCGAGCCCGTACCGTTCGTCCCAGAACCGCCGCGACGACAGCTCGGGCGTGGCCACCCAGGCGCGCAGCAGGAAGCTCCAGGCCAGCAGAAGCGCCAGGCCGAGCTGGACGAGGCGGTGAAAGCGGGGACTCAGCGGGCGATCGTCCATGGGGTTTCAGGGTAGGGACCTTAATGCTTTTCCGCGTCTGGGTGAACCGGCACGGATCCGCGCCCGTTGTCGACCGCGGATGGCTCTGAACCCATCGCGGAGGGTCCGGGACGCATTCCGCAGAGTGCTCAACGCGCCGCGAACGGTTCAGAACGCATCGCGGATGGGTTTGGACGGGTCGCGGAGGGTCCGGAGCTCGTAGCGAATGGCTTTGGATGCGATCCGAACGGTTCGCGAAGCCTTGAGGACGGTTCGCAGCCCGTGGCGGAGGGTTCAGCTCGGGAAGCGGACGGCTCTGAACGCCTTGCGAACCGTTCGCAGCGCATCGCGGACGGTCTTCAACCCGTCGCGGACGGTTCGTTGCCCGTCGCGGATGGAGAGAAAGGCATCGAGAACCATCCCGAAGGCGTTGCGAACCATCCGGAACGCCCTGTGAACCGACCGCAAGGCGTGCAATCGGCCTCCAAACGCGTCGCGAACCGTCCGCGCCGGGGTCTCGCAGGAGCTTTTCGGGAACGGCAACGGCCGGATCCCTCTCGACGGCGAGCCCTTCTGCTCCGTATTCTTGTCGCAGGAGGCGCCGATGACCGAGAAGGAATATGAAGAGCGCCGTCGCGCGCTCGAGCAGGAGCTGCAGAGGGACCTCGCCCTGATCCACGCGGCCCACGAAGCACGGGTCCGTTCACTCGACAGGCTCAGGCGGCTCGCCATGGAGGGGAACGAGTCCGAGGCCGTGTCAATTCCTGGCAAGGCGGAGCAGGACCGAACCGGAACGATGGGTGACGCGGTTCCTCCGGCACCTGCCGCTTCCCGCAAACCGACGAGCCCACCTGGCGCTTTCTTCAACGACCTCTGCGACGTGCTTTCCCAGCTCCCCGAGGTGTTCGACAAGGAGGATGTCGTCCGCCTCGTCGGCTACAAGCCGACTCACTCGACGTTTCATCGGGCTCTCGCGAGGCTCCAGGACGAGGGCTCGGTCGCGATCGAGGACTACAGCGAAGGCGGCGTGCACACGACGTACCGGAAGCTGCCGGGTCCTCCCCAGACGTGAAGGACGCAGCGCCCTGGAGAGCGCTCCGCGGCCGACCTCCGGCCGTCCCCAAAGGGGCCGGAGGCCTGAGCGGCTGTCCGGGCGCCCAGAGCCCGATCGGCGTGCTCTGAGTCGGATTTGCCTCGGCTGCTTATGCGACTGATCCTCAGCCGCATAAGTGTCAGTCTCCCCTGGCCGGCAACCTTCTAAGCCGAAGTTCTCTTCGAATCGGCAGCTAGATTCCAGGTAAGTTCTTGGTGCGCAAGGGATTGATCCCTTCGGATAGCTATATGTATGTAGCCATGTAAAGTGACCGGCAAACCGCACAGAACTTCTTGCTTCTTGCGTCAGAATGCCCTATTGTATGTACCCATGCACATCGAGGTCGTGCCCAACCGCAACTCTAGGCCGTGCGTCCTCCTTCGCGAGTCCTATCGGGAGGGCGGCAAGGTGTGCAAGCGGACCCTGGCCAACCTCTCCAAACTCCCCCCGGAAGCCATCGAGGGGTTACGGGCACTGCTGCGCGGTGCCTCCGTCGTCGAAGATCTCTCCCAGAGCTTTGAGGTGGTCCGGAGTCAGCCCTACGGGCACGTGGCTGCGGTTCTCGGGACCCTGCGCCAACTCGGCCTCGAGCGCGAGCTCGACCCACAGCGCTGCACTGAGCGCGATTTGGTCGTCGCCATGATCGTCGCCCGGCTCCTGGAGCCAAGCTCCAAGCTCGCGACAGCTCGCGGCCTGGGTCCGGATGCCCCGCTCAGCGCTCTGGTCGAAGAGCTCAATCTGTCTGACGTCGACGAGCGCAAGCTGTATGCCGCCCTGGATTGGTTGTACCTGCGCCAAGGCGCGATCGAGCAGCGACTGGCTCGCCGCCATCTCCAGGACGGCAGTCTGGTGCTCTACGACGTGACCTCCACGTATTTTGAGGGTCGCAATTGTCCTTTGGCCCAAATCGGTTACTCGCGCGATGGCAAGAAAGGCACCTTGCAGATTGTCTTCGGTCTCCTGTGCAATCGCCAAGGGTGCCCGGTCGCGGTCGAAGTGTTCGCCGGCAACACGGCCGATCCGAAAACCTTCAGTCCTCAGGTGGAGAAGGTTCAGCAGAAGTTTGGTCTGAGCCGAGTGGTCTTTGTCGGAGACCGTGGGATGCTGACATCAGCTCGTCTGCGCGAAGATCTTCACGGCGTCGAAGGACTGGGTTGGATCTCCGCGTTGCGGACGACAGAAATCAAAAGGCTGGTGGCGGGGCCCGGGTTTCAGTTCTCCCTCTTCGACGATCGGGACTTTGGCGAGGTTCACAGCCCTGAGTTCCCTGGCGAGCGGCTGATCGCCTGCCGAAACCCTTTGTTGCAGCAAGAGCGCGCGCGCAAACGAGAGGAGTTATTGCAGGCGACCGAACACCAGTTGCAGCCGATCGTTGAGGCCACGCAACGACCCAAGAACCGACTCCAGGGGAAAGCGCGCATTGCCTTGCGAGTCGGCAAGGTCATCCATCGCTTCAAGGTGGAAAAGCACTTTGCGATCGAGATCACCGAGACCTCGTTCTGCTTTGAGCGCCACCAGCAAAGCATTGCTGCTGAGGCGGCTCTCGACGGAATCTACGTCATTCGCACCAATGTCCCGGCCTCTGAGCTGTCGGCCGAAGACGCGGTGCGCTCTTACAAGCGCCTTTCCACAGTCGAGCGAGCTTTCCGCAGCTGCAAGACCGTGGATTTGCACGTCCGTCCTATTTACCGCCAACTGTCCGAGCGCGTGCGAGCGCACGTGTTCCTTTGCATGCTCGCCTACTACGTCGAGTGGCATATGCGCCAGAAGCTAGCAGCGATGCTCTTCGAAGACGATGATCCCGCGGCGGGTGAGCTCTTGCGCTCTTCCATTGTCGCCCCTGCCGAGCGATCACCGAGTGCGCAGCGAAAAGCCCGCAGCCTTCGCACGACCGACGGACTGCCCGTCCATAGCTTCGCCACCCTCCTGAAGGATCTCGCCACGCTCACCAAGAACCGCGTCCAGCCGAAGACCCTGTCTGCTCCTCCCTTTGACAGTCTCACCCGTCCCACCGCGCTCCAGCAGAAAGCCCTCTCTCTGCTTGCCGTGGCGCTGTAGCTCGCTGGTTCGCTGTAGACAGTACGCCCAACCCCCGTCAACGACTAAGTCATTATTAACCTTATACTTACGCTGACCTATCGAAAAGAACTTCCGTTTAGTGATCGGTTCGGCCATCTGGACGCTATTCACTCAAGCCGGTCGGGGTATCCTCAACAGCATCGAGCATGCCCTGAACCTCTTTGGCGGAAATCTACCGGAAGTTGCGAGGAGACGCGGCATCAATCAAGTACGACGTCTAATCGACGATGGGAAGGATGTCAATGGACCTGATTCTTTTGGGCTCCGCCCCTTACATTATGCAGCTCAGCGCGGTAGACTTGATCTCGTGCAACTCTTACTAGAACACGGAGCCGAGGTTGATGCCCCAACCGAGACCGGATACACTGCACTCCATCTGGCAGTTCAACAGGGTCGCAGCCATGTGGTCGGCGAGCTTCTCACTCGAGGAGCTAATCCGAACGCAAAAACCAGTTCTGACCAGACGCCACTTGAGTTGGCTTGGCGCGAAAGCTACGGGGATTACAAAGTGGATATCGCGACGCAGTTAATCCGTGCTGGCGCCAACCCAGAGACAGATATCAGATCCAGTAGCAAACCATTGCACCTTGCCGCGTTCAATGGAGCAGAGCATTTAACGCTCGCTCTGATTGAAAGCGGGGCGAGCCTAAACTCGACGAATTACTTCGGTGACACCCCGCTCCACATTGCGACACAGAAGCTTAGAATTCCGTTGATGCGGTTACTACTCGAGGCGGGAGCTGATGCTCAGGCAAAAAACAAGAGAGGTCGCCGGCCAATTGATCTGGCTAATAAAAAGAGACGGAAGCGAAACACACTCGAGGCCATCGAGCTTCTCCGTTCTTTCGAGGTGGCCGGCGTTCGGGGTAATGAAGCTCCGGGAGCGCCCAACCTGGAGCCTCAAGCGGACGCCTGACGGCGCCGCTTAGGCCCGAAACCGTTGGGCGGCACAAGGAGCGGATCCGATGGGATTCTGGGAATGGCTTACAGGGAGGAAGCGTGGGCCTGTCACGCAATCGGTGGATGGCCTTGGCGAGTGCCCTGCTTGCCACACGAAAAGCCTGGAATCTGGATCGATCCAAGGCGTGGAAACAGGGAAGTGCAGAAGATGTGGTGTGGACCTTCGATCCTGCCCGATGTGCGGCGCCTGCAGCTTTGAGACCAAAATCAACTGGGACATGGAATTGAACATATCCAAATGCCATTCGCCAGTCCCGCTGTTCGTTGGCGTCGGCCAAGGTACTGCGAGCCACCGGGCCAGTGAACCCCATGTGGTAGATCCTCTCCGGTGCGGCCGCCAAGCATGCCTCGATGTCGCGGAGGCTCTCTCGATACGTGAGTTGGGCGAACAGCATCGCGAGAAACTGTTGCCAGCATCTGAAGCTGCGCACGCCATAGTCACCCCGGTAACGCTCCACCCGCCGGCGGAAGGTGTGCCGCGGCACGAAATCAACGATCTGTGAGAACACCGTACGGCCTTCGTGCATGCCCATCGCTCCTGTCCGCAGAGGTACCCTGCGGCAGGATGACGGAGTATGGATACGCTTTCAATCCGCCCCAAGCCGGCAGTCGCCGCCGAGTAAGGCCGGCCCGCTCCCGGCTTATTGAGATTGCCCGTCTCAACAAGCACGCCCTCAGAGTTCAAATCCATGACACCCCAAATTGGCCACCCAAGTGCCAACGCCACAACACCTTACGCTCCCGCTTGAAACCCTTCTACCGGACAGTAGTGATGTCCTATAGAATGAAGGAAATAAGATGGGTGCGGCTCTTTTGGAACGGCCGTTTCGCACGCAAGCTAAGGCCTTTATGGAGAGACACTTACAGGCACTCGCCGGACTCTGCTCTCGGGATGGTGAAGCTGCGCAAGGCCCCGTCTTATCGCACGTATCCTCCACGGCGGCCCATAAGTGCCGGTGGAGACTGGCTTTCGGCCGCCCAAGCCGCTCTATCTCATTGAAAACAAGGGAAATTCTCCCGTTCCAAAAGAGCCGCACCCAAATAAGATGTGCTTCACGTTTATGCGGCCCTATCGGTAAGCACTTGGGGGAGGCGGGTAAGCTCAGCCAGAGGCTGTGATGATCAGTAGATGAGCACATCTGTTATTCTCCATCGCTTAGACTACGCACGCTTGGTAGTCATTGAGTTCGCTGTCTTCATGGCTGAGCTGGATGCTCTGCGCAGTTTCGCGGACCTGACCGAGGAGTTCCTCCGAACACAAGCTGAACGAATCGCGGGAGACCCTTCGATGCCGAAGGATCTTGACGACGAGGAGTTCGAAGGGTATGCCAGTTGGTACAAAAAGCGAGAGGATTTCCAGACCACCTTTCCGGATATTCTTCGTTGTTCGCTCTTAGTTTCGGCATATGCTTTATTTGAGAACATTATGATCCAGATCTGTCGGGGAATTCGTGAGCTTGAGGGCCATTCGGATGCTCTTGAAGACTTTCCGGGAAAGGGGATCAAGCGGGCAACAGTGTACTTGAAGAAGGTGGCGCAGGTGAAGTTTCTCGACAGCGGCGAGGCGTGGTCTCAGTTGCTTCGCCTAGGCAGGTTGCGGAATAAAATTGTCCATGCAGGCCGCACCATTGGCTCCGATGAGAAACTACGAGCTGAGTTTAACCAAGTTCCTGGAGTATCTATCGATATAGAAGGCATGATCCGTCTCGACTCCACTTTTATCCCGGCTGTTGTGGATGCGCTGCACGCGTTTGCGGCTCAGATCGAGCGTGAATTTAGGATAAAGAAGATAGGCAGCTAACGCGCGCTTCCCGGCGGAAGGCCTGGTGCTCCGCAGTGAGGCGCGAGATTGTTTTAAGTTAGCAGGAGGGCTTCCGAATGAATTTTATGCGCGTTACTCTGCTTATTTCATTGCTGCTGGGGTCGGTGATCGAGGCGGCAGTGGCCGAAGATCGCGATGCGCGCACCGGCAGGGAGTGGTTGGAACACTCAGGGCTCGAGCGACTACAATGGATTGACGGCTTCCGCCAAGGAGCACGAGTAGCTTTTCAAAGAGTCCCACAATCGTGTTATATGGAAATGCCTCAGTACTGCCGTGATCAGGCGCAACGCGGAGTCGATCTTTCGATTCCCTTCACGAATGGCGATTTGGATGATGTAATGACTGGCTTGTATCAGGATCCTGCTAATCGTCTGATAGAGTGGCGCCACATGCTGCTCATATCCCGCGACAAACTACGCGGTGAAGATATAGAGCCTATCCTCAGAGCAGCACGTCTCGCTGCGGCTGAGAGCCTGAAGGGATCGCAGAGCACCAAGCCACCTCAACCGTAATCCGGGGACATTCCGATGGAACGTGGAGACTTCGACGGTAGAAAGCATGAGGAGGTGGCGAAGTTTATGGCCTCGCCGAGCAGCCCCGGACGGCATGGACGCCCGGCCACTCGCGGGGGCTGTCGGCGAGCCCGTTTTCTCCAGGGTGAGAGCGTTTTTTCTAAGGGTGTAGCCGTCTCTCAGGACCCTGAGGGAATTTAGCCCCCTTTGTGTAGCTGGGCGGAAAGCAGTTCAATCTACAGCCGGATGAAACCGCGGCAGCAATCCTCGTCCAGTTGAAGCTGTCGGATCATCTGGCGGACGTGCCCCATCTGGATCTGCGGATTCTTGTTCTGCTTCTTGTGCTCGCCGCGAGGAAGTCTCGGGTAGGTGTTGCCTCTGTAGCGGATACAGAAGTTGTGCTCCCGGGTCTCCTTGGTGTATCCGGGCGCACACCGATCAAGCATCGCCCAAATAGCCTTGAGCTCAATCTGGCCGAAGGAACCCATGTAGGGCTAGGCGGCGAGTTGGGACTGATCCAACGCGTTCAAGCCGGGATCAAAGGCTTCCAAAGGAACCACGTCCATTCCCAGCGGGGCGGATTCCACCTTCTTGGAAGGCAACCAGTCGGCGACCACGTTACCCTTCCGGACTTCGGCGACTGCTTCCTCCCACTCCCGCTCCGTGGGCCTGTTGGTTTCCTGGAAGAAGGCTATGGCCTGCTGCCGGAAGTCTGCAAAATCGCCGGCCTGAGCCGCGATGTCGAATAGGACAGATCTGTAACCCTGGCGAAATTCGGCTTGTGCCTCGCCTGGGGTTTTTCCACCCGCGGCCAA
Source organism: Thermoanaerobaculaceae bacterium (assembly GCA_963778565.1). Lineage (GTDB taxonomy): Bacteria > Acidobacteriota > Thermoanaerobaculia > Multivoradales > UBA5704 > DATARR01. The sequence goes on from CAVZUZ010000015.1 coordinate 289,501, forward strand.
GCCGCCGGGATTGACGCCGTACATCCAAAAACCGTCACCCTCATCAGCAAGGAGGGCGCGCCCACGTAGAGTAACGCCCGCCACGAACCCTTTCCCCGCGATCAGGTCTCTGAAGCCAAACAGTAGCGGGTAACGGGTCATTTTGGCGCCTCCAATGGCTAAGCAGTTTAACCTGAATGCATCGCTGGATCAAAGGGGGGAAACGGGCGGAATTTCCCCCGTTCGGAGATCCCAGGGATCGGGCTGGCGCAGTGCGGCGGCGAACTGCTCCACCGTGTAGCTCCTCGAGGCAGCTCCCGGAGACGATACGATCCAAGCATCCTCCCGGATCGTCAACAATGGAGCCGCTACCTCTCCGCACACCAGGACGAGCGCACAGCCCTGGAAGTGTTCACGTAGGAGATCTCGCAGCACAGGTTGACCACGCAAGGGCTTGACGGCGACTGTCCTACCCTCCCTTACGGATACCGCGCGCAGAGCGCCCAGGCTGGCGGCGATCTCCAAGGACTCGGGAACAGGCCCGGAATCAGCGTCGAGCTCCAGCCAGCCGATCCGCAGGCCCAACGCACGGGCGGCCTCGCCGAGGGGAGCGAAACGGGTTGGGTCCTCTTCGACGCGCAGGAGGTGGGGAGACTTCACGCGGTCTCCCCTTGAAATCCGAGGATCTCTTCCCGACTTTGCCCCAAGGGGGCAACGCCGGGATCGCGACGCCGGAGGTCGTGGAGGGCCGGAGCGACATCGCCGCTTCGGAGACGACCCAGTCGGTGTGCGGCAACGGTTCGAGGGCGCACAACGGCGGGTCGTCTCCGAAGCGGCAAGGCCGTTCCGATCTGCGCGCACCTCCGGCGTCGCGATGCCCCAGCGAAGGAGCGGACTTTCATCCCTCCTCCGGATACAGGAGGATCTCTCGCCGCTCCTCCCGGAACTCCTCCTCGTCTGTTCTCCAGGAGCCGATCCAATCCGCCAATCCATCTCCACTTTCAATCGCCGTACGGAGCTCGGACCCTCCCGCCAGGAGGTCGATCGCAGGCCGGTCGGAGACGAACTCGTAGGGGGCTTCACGCCAGGCGAAATCGGCCGGCCAGAGGCGGTGGATGGCGTCGAGCAGCTCGACGCCGGTGCGGTAGGGTTTGAACGCCTGCTCCTCGTTCACCAGCAGCTCGACGCCCCCACAGACGCTTCCCCGGTGCTTCTGGAACTGCGGCCGGAAGTAGGTCGGCACGAAAGCGACGCCCGGCAGAGCGCGCGCGTTCAGGTGATCGGCCAGGCGCCTGGGCTCGATGAACGGCGCGCCGGTAAGCTGGAAGGGTCGGGTGGTGCCCCGCCCTTCGGAGAGCTCGGTCGCCTCGACGAGACAGCCGCCGGGATAGATCCGGGCGGTCGCCGTCGTCGGCATGTTGGGCGACGGGGCGATCCAGGGCAGTGCGGTCTGTTCCCAGGACATCGACCGACGCCAGCCCTCCACGGTCCAGACGGTGAAGTTGACCTGCCTGCCGGCCCAGCTCTGCCGCACCGCTTCGAGCCGGAAGAGCTCGCCCAGCGTAAGGCCGTGGCGGACCGGCAGGCGAAAAGCGCCGACGAATGACTCGAACCCCGGCTGGAGGAGGTTGCCCTCGACGATCTCGCCGCCCAGCGGATTGGGTCGGTCGAGCACCCACACCTCGCAACCGGCGGCCATCGCCGCCTCGGCCGCCCAGATGGCGGTCGCGGCGTAGGTGTAGTAGCGCGTGCCGATGTCCAGGAGATCGACCAGCAGCAGGTCGAGTCCCGCGAAAGCACATGGGCAGGGGCGCAGGCTCGACTCGGAGTCGCCGTAGAGCGAGACGATGGGAGCACCCGTCCAGAGATCGCTTCCGCTCTGGGCGGCGATCATGTCCTGCTCGATGCCGTAATAGCCGTGCTCGGGTCCGAACAGGGCCTGCGGCGGTCCCGCGGGGCTCGCCGCCAGAGCCAGATGAATGGGTCGCCCGTCGCCGGTGAGCGAGGCGCCGTGGGCCAGCACACCGTAGCGCCGCCCCGCGAGACGGGAGGCGTCGGCGAGCAGGCGGTCCAAACCCGTCCGGATCACCTCACCCCCGGCCCCTCTCCTAAAGGAGAGGGGAGAAAAACCTCTCTGGAGCCCCTCTCCTTTAGGAGAGGGGTTGGGGTGAGGTCGAGGCGGCAAGAACGTCTCATCCTTCCCGCCGGTAGACTCCGCTCCGGCCGCCGCTCTTGGTGTTCAGGCGCAGGTCGGTGATCACGGCGCCGCGCTCGATCGCCTTGACCATGTCATAGAGGGCCAGCGCCGCCGTCGAGCAGGCGAGGAGCGCCTCCATCTCGGCGCCGGTGCGGGCGTTGACCACGACGTGACTCCTGATCTCGACGCCCTCGGGAATGGGCTGGATTTCGATCTCCACCTGATCGAGCGGGATCTGGTGAGCGAGCGGGATGAGCTCGGAGGTGCGCTTGGCGCCCTGGATGCCGGCGAGGCGCGCGACGGCGAAAGCATCGCCCTTGGGCAGGTTGGCGAGGCGGATCAAGGTCTGAGCGGAGAGCAGCACCCGGCACGAGGCCTCGGCCACGCGGCGGGTGGCCGGCTTCTCCGAGACGTCGACCATATGGGCGCTGCCCTGGGAATCGAGGTGGCTGAAGGAACCTTGCGAGCTCATTGGACCGGCATGCTAGCATCTCGACACCTTGAGCCCCATGCGTCTGGCCATCGTGGTGCCCACGCTCAACGAGGCGGACACCCTGGGCCGCAATCTGCCCGCGGCCTTGGCAGTGGCCGAGGAGGTCGTCGTCTCCGACGGTGGCAGCGACGACGGCACCGTGGAGGTTGCGCGGCGGCTCGGGGCCCGCGTTGTTTCGGGCCCCCCCGGCCGCGGCGGGCAGCTCAACCGCGGCGCCGCCGCCACGGCCGCGGCGGACGTGCTGATCTTCCTCCACGCCGATACGACGCTGCCGCCGGGTGGCGCCGAGGCGGTCCGTGAGGCGGTCGCGCGAGGCGCGAACGGCGGCGCCTTCCGCGTCCGCTTCGACGTGAACCGGCCGACGCAGCGTCTGGGGGCCTGGCTCATCAATCAGCGCACGAGAGCCCTCAACCTGCCGCTGGGCGATCAGGCGCAGTTCGCCACCAACGAGGTCTTCAAGAGATTGGGCGGCTTCCGCGACTGGCCGATTCTCGAGGACCTGGATTTCGCCATCCGGCTGCGCCGTTTGGGAGGCATGGCGCTGATCGAGGAGCCGGTCACGACCGGCGCCCGGCGTTTCCTCGAACAGGGAGCGCCGCGTACGGTGGCCATCAACTGGCTGATCTGGATCCTCTACTTCCTGGGTGTGCCGCCGCGCCGCCTGGCGCGGTTCTACCGCCACATCCGATAGATCCGCAATAAGGCCCGAAACGCCGAAGCCCCGCTGCGCCCAAGCTCGCGGGGCTTCGCAAGGACCGATTGAGACCGGCTTACTTGCGGCCTCGCCTCTTGGTGTTGACGGACTCCTTCGAGCTCCTTGCCGACCTTGAAGCGAACGCCCTTGCTGGCTTTGATTGTGATCGATTCGCCCGTGGCGGGATTGCGGCCCTTGCGCGCGCCGCGCTCGGAAACGCTGAAACTGCCGAAGCCGGGAATCTTGGCGGACTCGCCTGCCTTCAGGGCGCCGGAGATCGCTCCGAAAACAGCGTCGAAAGCTGCGGTGGCCTGCCGCCGGCTGATGCCGTCGACGGAGTCCACAATGCTATTCACCAGTTCAGCCTTACCTGCCATCTCGCCTCCTCCTTGAGTGGTTTTGCCAAACGAAAGTACCGAGAGACGATATGGCAAGCAGGGTAGGCTGTCAATACGACCGGAGGCGCACAGAAATGCCTAAATCCGGGCTTTCGCGAGCACGTTGACCGTAAATCCGTCGTGGTCCCCGCCGGTCAGAACGCGCCACGCTCCGGGCCCGGTGATCCGCGCCGCAGCCGGGTGTTCGAGCAACTTTTCGAGCGGCAGAGGCGAAAAGCCGGGATGCATCGTGAGGAAACTCGTAACTACGTCCTCGTTCTCTTCCCGTTCGAGCGAACAGGTGATGGCGACCAGCAGACCGCCGGGGGCGACCCGCTGCGCCGCGCCACCCAGCAGCCGCAGGGCCTGCTGAGAAAGGCGTCCGATCTCGGCCTCGCTGATCCGCCACTTGATCTCGGGATGCCGGCGCAGCGTTCCCGTACCGGTGCAGGGGAGATCGAGCACCACCCGCTCGAATTGCTTGCCGAAGGGCAGCATGCCTGCATCGGCCACGGCGAGCGGCAGGTGACGCCGCAACCGCCGCAGGTTGGCGCGCAGCACGTTGGCGCGAGCGAGGGCGACGTCGCTCAGCGCCATGCTCACCTGCGGCTCGGCAGCCAGCAGGGAGAAGCTCTTGCCGCCAGGAGCCGCCGCCGCGTCGAGGATGGTCTCGCCGGCCTGCGGCGGCGGGATCAGCGCGGCGGCCTGGCTCGCTTCATCCTGGACATAGCAATCCCCGCGCTGAAAAGCCCCGGTGGCCAACGGGTTGCCACGCCGCACGATGAGCCCCAAGGCGGAGAGGTAGGCCGGTTCGACCTCCAGCCCGTCGTCGATCAGCCGCTCGGCGAGCAGCTCACGCCCACCGCGGTCACGGAAAGCGAGAAGGTGCATGGGCTTGGCGCGGTTGTTGGCGTCGAGCAGGGCGAGCGCCCCCTCGCGGCCGAAGCGCTCGAGCCAGCGCGCGACCAGGAAGTCGGGATGGCTCTTCTCGATACCGAGCCGCCGCACCGGATCGGGATCCTTGACCGGCCAGTCTTCCAGCTGCGGTGCCCGCGCGATGCGACGCAGCACGCCGTTGACGAAGCTCGCGCCGCCGCGGTGGGTGAGCTGGTGGGCCTGCTCGACGGCCTCATGGACCGCCGCATGCGCCGGCACCCGGTCGAGAAAGAGGAGCTGATAGGTGGCGACACGCAGGGGCGCGTGCAGGGACGGCTCGATCTGCTGGAACGAGCGGTTGCTCGCCTCGGCGATGACGTGGTCGAGACGGCGCAGCCAGCGCAGGCTGCCCATCACCAGCTCCCGCAGCAAGCCCTGGTCGCGCTCGTCGAAGCGCGGCAGGGTGCTGTCGAGAAAGGAATCCGCCGGCGCCAGCGACTGCAAGGTGCGCTCCAGCACCCAGGCCGCGGCGACGCGCACGTTGTCCTGAGGCGTCCGCCGGGCGGTGAGCCGGCGGCTGCGGCCTGGTCCGGTTTGCAGGGTCGGTGGCGGTGAGAAGGGTCGCTTCGACATGCTGGTCCGAGCCCGGCGGATCAGGAGAAGACCTCGCCGGCCCGCAGCCGTTCCCCGTTCACGAAAGCAGCCGCGGGCAGGGGCCGTCTGCCCGGCCGCTGCAGCTCGGTGAGGTTCAACACGGTGCCACCCCCACAGGCGACGGCGAGCCCATCGCCGTCGCCATCGCCATCGCCATCGCAATCACCGCGCAGCCCCAGGATCGTCCCGGGCGCCGCGTCGCTGGCCCTGTCTGCGGCCCGGGCGGCGATCACCTTGACCGGCTCGCCCCGCAGCTCCGCGGTCAACCCCGGCCACGGCGTGTAAGCGCGCAGGCGGTCGTGGATTTCGCGGGCCTCGAGCCGCCAGTCGATGCGGCCGCTGTCGCGCGTGAGCCGCGGCGCGTAGCTGACGCCCTCCTGCGGCTGCGGCCGGGGCTCGAGGTCTCCCCGCTCCAGCCGCTCCAGCGTGCGCACCACGAGCCCGCCGCCCATCTCCGCCAACCTGCGCGAGAGCTCGTCCGCGGTCTCGTCGGGGCCGATTTCCGTCTCCTCCTGAAGCAGGATGGGGCCCGAGTCGAGCCCCTCTTCCATCCGCATCGTGGTGACCCCTGTCCTGACGTCGCCGGCGGCGATCGCGGCCTGGATCGGCGAGGCGCCGCGCCAGCGGGGCAGGAGAGAGGCGTGGAGGTTGACGCAGCCGTGAGGCGGCAGATCGAGCAGGGCGCGCGGGAAGATCTGGCCGAACGCCACGACCACCGCCACGTCCGGGGCGAAGGCCGCCGCCGCCGCGAGAAAGTCGGGGCTGCGGACGCGCTCGGGCTGCGCCACCACCAGACCCCGCGCGCGCGCCCAGGCCGCCACCGGCGGCTCCAGCGGCCGCCGGCCGCGGCCGGCAGGCCTGGCCGGCTGGGTGACGACGCCCACCGGCGTCCGGCCGGCCGCCACCAGGGCTGCCAGCGCCGGCACCGCGAAATCCGGTGTGCCGAAGAAGAGAATTCGGTCGGGCCCCGACATCGCCGCCATCGCCGCGAGGATAGCACCGGGGAAGCCCTCACCCCCGGCCCCTCTCCCGCCCCCTCCCTTCCCACCTCACCGGGAGAGGGGAGAAAAGCAGAAAGAGGAAAGCAGGTCTCGGGATTTCTCCAGGAAGAGGCAGAAGCGATTCAACGGCTATCTCCCCTGCCCCTCTCCCGGTGAGGTGGGAAGGGAGGGGGCGGGAGAGGGGCAGGGGGTGAGGGCTCGGGGGCGGGGGGTGCGCTCGCCTCAGCCCGCCTAGACGTTGTTGATGACGAAGCGGCGCTTGCCGATGAACGTCTGGACACCCAGATCGTCCACCACGATCACGTCGAGGAAGTGCTCGCCGTTCGAGAATTGACGGGTGTCCAAGGTGAACGACCAGCCAGGCGCGGCGCTCTCCGGGAAACCGGGATAGATGGTGGTGATGTCCGGGCGCGGGATACCGCCCGACGCGAGGCCGGCGAAGCCGCCGTCGACCAGGACCTGGATGCTGCTGATGCCCTCCCAGTCCAAGGCCCAACCGGTCGCCTGCGTGGTGCCGTTGTAGAGGAGCCCGCCGCGCGGCAGCTCGATCTCGCCGAAGGAATTCTCGTTGAGGCCGTTCTCGTCGCAGGAGAAGGTGACGGGGATCTCGGCAATGTTGCGCACCTGGTTGGCGTGGTCGCCGGCCCGCACCGTCAGGACGTGGGAGCCCGGGGTATAGCCGAGCGCCATCAGCAGCCCGACGTCGAGCACGAAGCGGAAGCCGCTGTGCGGGCTGTCCACGAGACCGGGGAAGATCCGTTCGATGTCCGTGCGCCGGATGCCGTAACAGTCGGAGAGGCCACCTTCGGGAATCGAGAAGCGGCAGTCGGTCCGGCTGTTGGCCCAGAAGGATCGGTCGATCAATAGCTCGACGTAGCCGATGCCGCTGTCGTCTGGCCTCGTGCCGGCGTCCAAGGCGTAGCCGGAGACGACGCTGAAACGGCGGTTCGGGTTGTCGAGGTCGCACTTGCCGCGCAGCTCGGCCTGCGGCTTGGGGAACTCGATCGTGCCGAACGGCGCCAGGTTGTGCTCGACGTTGAGGAACTCGAAGGTCCTCGACGGCAGGGTGACCACCTCGCCGATGCGGCTCCTGACGCGGATGGAAACGACGTGAAGGCCGTTGAGGTAACGGGTGGTGTTCAATTGGAACGCGAACCCGGGAGCCGCCGAATCCGGAAAGCCGGGGAAATTCGCCGTCACGCCCGCGCGCGCCCGGCCGTACGAAGCCCGCCCGGCAAGGATTCCGTCCACCAGGACGTCCACCGCCTGGACGCCGTTGTCGTCGAGGGCCCAGCCATGGAGCGGGAGGAGACCGGCGCCGGAGTTGCCGCCCCCCACGATGCCGCCGAAAGAGCCGAACGGCGGCGCCGCCCAAACCGGAACCGGCGCCGACAACGACGCCAACACTACGGTCGCGACCGCAGACAGGATGACATTGCGCTTCATCGCTCCTACCTCCTCCAACTCCAGCCTCGCCACCACCCCGGTGTGAATTGTCGGAAACAGCCGAAAGACGCGGACCTAGCAGGTCACCCTTCAAGTGTTACGTGAACTTTCCGGGATTTTATGGGCAACCCGATTGGAAAGTCAATCATTGCCTTTCTTCTATAGGCTGAGATGGGAGACAATCGCGGGGCTCCTGCTTCTACGGCCGCCCGCCCGCCAGCCCCTCCAGGTTGGCGTCCACGAGCCCGGGCAGATGCCGCAGGTCGTATCCCCCCTCGAGAACGGCGAGAATCCGGCCGCCGCAGACCTCGGAAGCCAGCTCGCGCAACCAGCGTCCCCAGCTGCGGAACCCCTCCTCCGTCACCTGCATGCCGCCCAGCGGATCGTTGCGCCAGGCGTCGAAGCCGGCCGAGAGGAGCAGCGCTTCGGGCGCGAACCGGCGCAGGGCCGGCAGGATCGTCTCGCGGATGGCCTCGGCGTAGCCCTCGTCGCCGGTGCCGGCGGGCAGCGGCACGTTGAGGGTGGCCCCCTCGCCCTCGCCGATTCCGGTCTCATCCGCGGCACCGGTGCCGGGATAAAACGGATACTGGTGGGTGCTGCAATAGAAGACATCCGCACGCTCCTCGAAGAGGTGCTGGGTGCCGTTGCCGTGGTGCACGTCGAAGTCGAAGAGGGCCACCCGGGAAATGCCGTGCCGGCGGCGCAGGTGCTCGGCGGCGACCGCCACGCTGTTGAAAAAGCAGAAACCCATGGCGAGCGAGCGCTCGGCGTGGTGACCCGGAGGGCGAACGGCCGCGAGGGCAGTGCGGTCCGCGCCGCCGGCGATCCAGTCCGCCGCTGCCAGCGTCGCGGACACAGCCGCCCAGGCCGCATTCCAGGTGCCGGCGGAGAGGGGGTTGTCGGCGGAGTCGAGCAGCGAGTCGCCGCGGGCGACGGCGCGCTCGAAACGCGCGACGTAACCCTCCTCGTGGAGGGCCGTCACGGCCTGGCGCGCCGCCTCCCCGGCGATCCCTTCCTCCACCATCGGCCAGCCGCATTCCCGCAGGCGGGCCAGCACGCCCGCCAGCCGCTCCGGCTTCTCGGGGTAGCCGGGCGGCGCGCGGTGGTCGAGACAGACGGGATCGGTGAAGACGCGGATCATGAGCGCGATGATACCAACGACCCCTGATCCTTCCGGCGTCTAGGCACTTCGAGGCCGCCCCGCGCCAGCCGCCGGCGGGCGCGGTGCACCAGCGAATCGACGGTGCTGGGGACCAGCCGGTTGCCTTCCGCGCGGGCGATCTCCTGGCTGCTCCAGCCTTCGAGGAGCGCCAGGCGGAGGATGCGCAGGCAGAGCCCGCGGTCAACTTCCCGGCGCCAGACCATGGACTCGACGAGCAGCCGGCAACGCTCCATCAGCAGGCGCCGCCCCTCGGCGAGCATGGCGTCCTGCTCCGGGTTGCCGCGCGGATCGGCCGCCCGCTCGGCCGCCTCGCCCAGGCCGCCGGCGAACGAGATCCGCAGCCCGCCCCGCTTGGCGGCTGCCATCGTCCGCAACTCGTCCACCACCACCCGCTGGGCGACCCGCGAGAGATACGTCACCACCCTTCCCTCACTCCAGCGCCTGAGCAGCCGCAGTCTCCCGGCCCCGCCCGCGATCAGGCGGTAGTAGACCTCCTGAACCCGCTCGTCGACCTGCTCGGCCTGGAGCGGAAAGCCCGCGTTGCGCAGCGACCGCCGGACCTGACCCCGGAGGATGGCGCCGTAACGACCGACCAGCTCCTCCCAGGCAGCCTGGAAAGCCTCCTCCCGCCGCACCTTCGGGGAGATGCGGCGCTTCGTGAATGGATGCATCGACCTCTCCTTGCATGGCAAAGGAGAGGAAGTGAAACGAGAATAAAGATGAATCGGGACCCGGGAGGATCCGCACGAAGGGAGTCTTTTATATATATCGCATTCCGGAGCTTCCCGCAAGCCGAGATTTCCCGCAAGGCGGCCGCCCGGCTAGAATACGCGTCCCGGGCCTCCCCATGCTCCAACGGATCCTTCTCACCGCTCTGACCCTCCTGCCGGCCGTGCTGACGGCGTGCGGGCCCGGGCCCGCGGCGCAGGCGCAGCGCCGCCAGCTCGCCGGAGCCGCGAAGGGGTGGAACGTCGTCCTGCTGACCGTGGACACCCTGCGGGCGGACCGGCTCGGCGCCTATGGCTATGCGCTGCGGGCCAACAGCCCCCGGATCGACGCCCAGCTCGCCTCGGGCATCCTGTTCGAGAATGCCATGGCGCAGCGGGCCTCGACCTGGCCCTCGCTCGCCTCGCTGCTGACCGGCCTGTACCCGAGCGGACACGGCGTGGCCGAGAACGGCTACGGCTTTCCGGACGACCTGCCGACGCTGCCCAAGCTGTTGCACGCCGCCGGCTATCGGACCGGTGCCTTTCTCAGCAACATGTGCCAGGCGAACCACCAGGGGTGGGAAGAGTTCGCCTGCTCCGGCGGGCAGGATGGAAAGAGCGTGCGCCGCGCCCTGGAGTGGGTGCAGGGGCTGGACGGCAGCCGCCCGTTTCTCATCTGGATCCACCTCTTCGGCGCCCATCCCCCCTACTACAACGGCGGCGACCTGGCGAACCAGCTCGATCCCGGCTACGAAGGTCCTCTCGGCCCCAAGAAACGGCTGCTCGACCCCGTCATGACCGGGCCCATGCCGCTCGACGCCCGCGACGTCCGGCACCTGAACGCCCTCTATGACGCCGCGGTCCAGGGGAGCGATCGGCTGAGCGCTGCGCTGCTCGATGGGATGCGAGAAGCCGGCAGGCTCGAACGGACGATCGTCGTCTTCGCCGCCGATCACGGCGAGGAGCTGTACCAGCACAACGGTTATCTCTACCATTCGTGCTCGGTCTATCAGACGGCCCTGCACGTGCCGCTGGGATTCTCCGCCCCCGGCCTGCTGTCCGCCGGAGCCAGAATCCCGCAGACGGTGGAGCTCATCGACGTGCTGCCCACCCTCGCCGACCTGCTGGGGATACCCAGGCCCGCCGAGCAGCACGGGCGTTCCCTGGTGCCTTACCTCGAACGCCCCGGCGCCGGCGGGGCGGGCAAACCGGCTTTCGCAGAGTACGGCTCGACCTCCATCCGCACGGCGATCCAGGGCCGTTGGAAGCTGGTGCACAATCCGGACGGCATCGCGCCGGTCTGCATCCCTGACGCGCCGCCGAACCACTACCCGATCGGACGCGCGGAGCTGTACGACCTGTCGCGGGACCCGGGGGAAACCTCCAATCTGGCGGCCAGCCAGCCCGGCAAGGCGGCCGAGCTGGCGAAGCTGATCCGGCAGCGCTTCGCCGGGCTGCGGAGCCGGGCGGACAGGCAGGAGGTGCCGGAGGAGCTCAAGAAGCAGCTCAAGAACCTCGGCTACGTGGCACGCTGAGCCCTGGGAGCGCCGGCGTCCCCGCCGGCCTTACCTCTTCAAAGCTGCCGGCGAGGACGCCGGCGCTCCCAGGAGCTACGAGATTGACAACCCTGACACCCTTCCCTATCATTACCCCTCCTTGACGGAGGAGGGGAGGTTAGCTCAGCGGTCAGAGCACCTGCCTTACACGCAGGGGGTCGCGGGTTCAAATCCCTCACCTCCCACCATGGGAGCGGCCGTCATCGAGAGCTCAATTGCGGGGCTGTAGTTCAGTTGGTTAGAACGCCGGCCTGTCACGCCGGAGGTCGCGGGTTCGAGCCCCGTCGGCCCCGCCAATCAGTCATCCAGAGAGAGACCCGAGATGCGCGAGAAAGTCAAACTGGTTTCGTCCGCCGGCACCGGCTACTTCTATACGACGACCAAGAACAAGAAGCTCTCGACCGAGAAGCTGCGGATGAAGAAGTACGATCCCAAGGTCCGCAAGCACGTCGAGTTCGTCGAAGAGAAGCTGCGCTAGCCCCTCGCGGCGCCCCGGCGTTTCTGTAAGAATAGAGCCTGGGCCGGGGGGGCGATTCTCAAGCCTCACCCCGCCTCCTCGCCTCTCGCGCCGCCGGCCCTCCCCGGGCGCTCGCGGCGCGCCATCGAGAAACTACGCAAGAGGAGGGAGATCCCGATGCCGCACCAGTTACCCGCGCTGCCCTACGCGTTCGACGCGCTGGAGCCTCACATCGACGCCAAGACGATGGAGATCCACCACGACAAGCATCATGCCACGTATGTGTCCAAGCTCAACGAAGCCCTCGACAAGGAGCCCGGCCAAGGGAGCAAGGGCCTCGAGGACCTGCTGCGCGGCATCGACGAAGTGCCCGAGTCGATCCGTGGCGCGGTTCGCAACCACGGCGGCGGCCACGCCAACCACTCCCTCTTCTGGGAGATCATGGGTCCGAACGGCGGCGGTACGCCCTCGGGCGAGCTCGCCGACGCCTTGCAGCGCGACTTCGGCAGCTTCGAGGCCTTCAAGGAGAAGCTGACCAACGCGGCCGCCAACCAGTTCGGCTCCGGCTGGGGCTGGCTGGTGGCGAGCGGCGGCAAGCTGGAGGTGGTGGCGAAACCGAACCAGGACAGCCCGCTGATGGAAGGCAAGACGCCCATCCTCGGCGTGGACGTCTGGGAGCATGCCTACTACCTCAAGTACCAGAACCGCCGGCCCGACTATCTGGCCGCCTGGTGGAACACCATCGACTGGACGGCGGTGGCCAAGCGCTACAGCGCCGCCCGGAGCTGAGCATCTCCCCCTCGTTCCCCCTCTCCAGCTCCGCTGGAGAGGGGGCCAGGGGGTGAGGCCTCGAAGGGCAGGCCCCACCGACCTGGCAAGACCTGACGGACGCCTCCCATCCCCCCCCCACAAGGCTCCCCCCTGCGGAGTCTTGTCCCGCTATTCCGGCCTCAAGCTACCCCCCGCGAGCGACGCAACTTTTGATTATAGAGAAGTTTGCACCTGTCTGCTCATGAATTGAGCAGCTTCAGAGCTGGCAAACGCGCAGTATCAAGTAATTTTCAAGTATGTTCCCTCTACAATGCATGCAAGAAGAGCGGCTCAGCAACTGAATCCCTTCACTCCAAGGAGAAGAAGACGGCTATGGCAAACATCGACCGTGTCACCCACAACTTCCGGCGAGAGGAGAGGCATCTGACCAAGGTGTTCAAGGCGCTCTCGGACGGCACCCGGCAGGAGATCCTGCGGCTACTGGAGGGGCACCAGCGCACGGTCGGAGAGATCGTCGGCAACTTCAACCTGTCGCAGCCCACGATCTCGCGCCATCTCTCGGTCCTCAAGGAGGCGGAGCTGGTCGTCGATCAACGCCAGGGCCAGAACGTGATCTACCGCCTGAACGAGCCCGCACTGTCCACTTCGATGCAGGAATTCTTCGGCCAGTTCCGTAGTTGCCAGGAAGTCATGCGGTAACGGCCTTCCACTGGGTATGCAGGGGCGGCCCGATGTGGCCGCCCTGCCTTCCATCGCAGTCCGTCTCGGGTATAATCCGCTCGCGTCGAAGGGCCGTCCGTCCTCGTGACGGCCACCCCTTCCTCCTGTCTGGCAATTCCCGGCGGTGTAGCTCAGTCGGTTAGAGCGAGCGGCTCATAACCGCTAGGTCATGGGTTCGAGTCCCGTCACCGCCACCATCCGAACCGGTCCAATGAAAGTCCTACAAGCGCTGGAAGCCTTCTTCCGGCAGGAAGCGCCTCTCGATCCTGGAGACGGCGTCGTCGCCGCCTTCTCCGGCGGCCCCGATTCGACGGCACTGCTCTGGGGGCTTTCCCGGCTGCCGGCCGCCTGGCGCTTACGGCTCCACGCCGCTCATCTCGATCATGGCATGGATGCCGGCTCGGCCGGCCGGGCCGGCGAAGCCGCCCGCCTCGCGGCGCAGCTGGGCGTGCCGCTGATCCGCGAGCGAGCCGACGTCCTGGCCGACCGTCAGCCGGGCGAGAGCCCGGAGGCGGCCGGCCGGCGAGCCCGCTACGCCTTCCTGGAGCGGACGCGGCGGCAGCTCGCAGCGCGCTACGTCGTCACCGCCCACCACCGCGACGACCAGGCCGAGACCGTGCTGCTGCGCTTCCTCTTCGGCAGCGGCCTCGAAGGGTTGGCGGGCGTCCGGCCCGTCAATAGCGCCAGGGGCGCCAACGGCGCCGTCGTCCGGCCGCTGCTCGCCCTGCCGCGCGCCGAGCTGCTCGCGGCGGTCGTGGCGGCGGGGCTCGCGCCGGTGGACGATCCGACCAACCGCGACCTCGCGGTGCCGCGCAACCGGGTGCGACACCGCCTGCTGCCGGCGCTCGCCGTGCCCGAGCCGGACCTGGCGGAGCGCCTCGCCCGCCTGGCGGGACGGGCCCGCGCCGCCGGCCTCGTCCTCGACCGCCGGCTCGCCCTCGATCTGCCGGTGCGGCCCATCGAGGGCATCGAGGGCGGCGTGGCCGTCGAGCGGCGGGCTTTCGAGGGGCTGCCGGCCGAAGTCCGCTGCCTGGCGTTGGCCTGGCTCCACCGTCAGGCGGGCGCGCCCTACCCGGCGGGCGGCGCCGCCCGCGGCGAGCTCCTCCGCCAACTGGCGGAGGGCCGGCGCGCCGCCTGCGACTGCGGCGGCGGCTGGCGCTGGGAGGTCTCGGGAGAGCTCCTGATCCTGCGCCATCTCGCCCTCACGGCCGAAATGGCCGAAACGCGGGAGAGGGTCCCCGACTTCACTTATACTCTCGAGATTCCGGGGGAGCTGCACATCCCGGAGATCGCCGCCCGGATGCGCGTCTCCCGCCGTGCCGTCGAGCCCTGGATGTTCCAGGGATCTCCCGACCGCGCCGGGCTCGCGCTGCCGCTGGCGGAGGGAGATCGCGTTACGGTCCGCAACCGCCGCCCCGGGGACCGCATCCAGCCCCTGGGAGCCAGCGGCAGCCGGCGCTTGAAGGCGGTGCTGATCGACCGGCGGGTGCCGCGGCAGGCGCGGGCGCGGCTGCCGCTCCTCTGCGTGGGGGAGCGGATCGCCTGGGCCCCGGGCGTCGCGATCGACCAGAGGTTCCGTCTGAATGGACACGCGACCGCGTGGGTCGCCGAGGTGGCGCCGACATGAGCCGAGACAGCTACCCTCCCGCCATCGAACCGCTGTTCGATGCCGAAACCGTGCGCGACAGCGTCGCCGCCCTCGGCCGCCAGATCGCCGCGGAGCTGGGGGACGAGGATCCGCTGCTGATCGCCCTTCTCGGCGGCTCGGTGATCTTTCTCGCCGACCTGGTGCGCGCGATCGAGCGGCCGGTGCGCTTCGAGCTCATCGACGTCGCCTATCACGTCGACCCCGCGGCCGGCGGCGACGAGGGCGGACTGCTGAGCATTCGGTACCCGATTCCCATCGACATCGCGGGCCAGAGCGTCCTGGTGCTCAAGGATGTGGTGTCCTCGGCCGTGACCGAGCCCTATCTGGAGCAGCAGCTCCGCGACCACGGCGCCCGGGAAGTGCGCTTCGCCGCCCTCATCGACATGCCCGACGAGCGCAAGACCGCTTTCGACCTGCAGTATCGCGCCCTGGTCACCCACCGCCATGGCCTGCTCGTCGGATACGGCCTCAAGCACCATGGGCTGTACGGAAATCTCCCCTATGTCGGGCGGCTGGCCGAGGGGGCCTGAAGGGTTCGGGAATCGATGAAACGGCCATTTGGTTGTCACCTGGAAGGGGCGTTCCGCCCCTCCGCGATCGAGAGAAAGAGCGCTCCCAGGCGAGCGTTTCCGTGAGGTAGCCGAGCTTTGAACTCTACTGTCAAGACCCTGTTTCTGTGGATGGCGATCTTCGGCGTGGTGATCCTGCTCTGGAACACGTTCCAGGGCGGCAAGGCCGCCCAGAAGCCGCTGACCTACAGCAACTTTCTGGAGATGGTGCGGGAAGGGAAGGTTTCGGAAGTCACCGTCCGGGGGCAGGAGCTCACCGGGAAATACAAGGGCGACGCCGTAGGCGGGCAGGAGTTCAAGACCATCCTGCCCGAGGACAATCCCGAGCTGTGGAAGGAGCTCGACAAGGCCAAGGTGAACTACAGCATCGAGAAGGCGGGCGACAACCCGCTGCTGACGGTGCTGCTGACCTGGGCGCCGGTGCTGCTGATCGTCGGCTTGTGGATCTTCTTCATGCGCCAGATGCAGACCGGCGGCAACAAGGCGCTCTCCTTCGGCAAGAGCAAGGCGAAGCTGCTCAACACCTCCGGCAAGAAGGTGACCTTCAAGGACGTCGCCGGCGTCGAGGAGGCCAAGGAGGAGCTGCAGGAGATCGTCGAGTTCCTGAAGGAGCCGCAGAAGTTCCAGAAGCTGGGCGGCCGCATCCCCAAGGGCGTGCTGCTGATGGGCCCGCCGGGAACCGGCAAGACCCTGCTCGCCCGCGCCATCGCCGGCGAGGCGAACGTGCCGTTCTTCTCCATCTCCGGCTCCGACTTCGTCGAGATGTTCGTCGGCGTCGGCGCCTCGCGCGTGCGCGACCTCTTCGAGCAGGGCAAGAAGAACGCTCCCTGCATCATCTTCATCGACGAGATCGACGCCGTCGGCCGCCATCGCGGCGCCGGTCTCGGCGGCGGCCACGACGAGCGCGAGCAGACGCTCAATCAGCTCCTCGTCGAGATGGACGGCTTCGAGTCCAACGAGGGCGTCATCCTGATCGCCGCCACCAACCGGCCGGACGTGCTCGATCCGGCGCTGCTGCGCCCCGGCCGCTTCGACCGCCGCGTCGTCGTCGACCGGCCGGACATCAACGGCCGTCTCGGCATCCTCAAGGTCCACACGCGCAACATCCCGATGGACGAGAGCGTCAACCTGATGGTGATCGCCCGCGGCACTCCCGGCTTCGCCGGCGCCGACCTCTCCAACCTGGTCAACGAGGCCGCCCTGATCGCCGCCCGGCGCAACAAGAAGAAAGTCGACATGGAGGACTTCGAGTTCGCCAAGGACAAGGTCATCATGGGCGTCGAGCGCAAGACGCTGATGCTCACCGACGAGGAGAAGCGGATCACCGCCTATCACGAGGCGGGGCATGCCCTGGTCGCGGCCTTCACCCCGGGCTCGGATCCGCTGCACAAGGTCACGATCATCCCGCGCGGCCGCGCCCTCGGCCTGACCATGCAGCTGCCGACCGAGGACAAGTACACCTACCGCAAGCAATACGTCGAGGCTCAGATCGCCATCCTGATGGGCGGCCGCGTGGCCGAGGAGCTGACCCAGGAGGACATCACCACCGGCGCCGGCAACGACATCGAGCGCGCCACCGAGATGGCCCGCCGCATGGTCTGCGAGTGGGGCATGTCCGAGCTCGGCCCGCTCTCCTTCGGCGGCAAGGAGGAGCCGGTCTTCCTCGGCCGCGACTTCGCCCAGCGCGCCGACTACAGCGAGGACACGGCGATCCGCATCGACCACGAGGTCAGCCGCATCGTCCAGACCGGCCACGAGCGTGCCCACGCGGTTCTCAGCCAGTACCGGGAGGTGCTCGACCGCGTGGCCCGGGAGCTGCTGGAGCGGGAGACCCTGGACGGCGAGGAGGTCTACGGGATCATCCGCCAGCTTACCGGCCAGGAGCACGCGCCCACCCGGCCCGTGTCTCCCGGCGAAGGGCTCGTCGTGGGTGGCCATGAGGTGCCGGAAGCGGTGGTCACCGCCGCCCGCAGCGGCGGTCCCGACGTCGCCGCTCCGGAAGAGGCCAAGGAAGTCGAGCCCGAGATCGCCGGCGCCAAGCGCCGCGCCGCCCACGCCGTGGCCGAGCCCGAGAAGAGCACGTAGGCGTACGTCACCACTCAAGGGCTGTCGTAGCGCGGCGGTATGCCCTCCGAAGCCCTCACTCCCCTACCCCTCTCTCCCGGAGGGAGAGAGGGGAAAAAAGCATCCTTGTTCTACGTTGTTCTCCCTCCTCTCCCTCTGGGAGAGGAGGGCCGGGGTGGTGAGGGCTTCGGAGGGCACACCGTTCCGATCCTCCGCTTGGTCGTGAAGAACCTGCGTCGGGGTGGTGAGGCGCCGCGGTCCACGATAGACTTACGCGCGGGCTCTCGCCCCGCCTCGGATGGAGACTGCGACTCGCGCCCAGACCTGGACCTTGCGGCTACCCCGCGGCCGTTCCCTCGCGCTGGGGACGCGTCCGCGGGTGATGGGCATCCTCAATCTCACCCCTGATTCGTTCAGCGACGGCGGCCTCTGGAGCGATCCGGGCCGCGCCGTGGAGCGGGCGCTGCAGCATGCTCGCCGAAGGCGCCGACCTGCTCGACCTGGGAGCCGAATCGACCCGGCCCGGCGGCGGGGTCTACGGCGCGGGAGCCAACCCAATCCAGCCGGAGGAGGAGAGCGCCCGCCTCCTGCCGGTGCTGGAAGCGCTGCGCCGGGCCACCGACGCACCGATCTCCGTCGACACCCGCAAGGGCGAGACCGCCCGGCGCGCCCTCGCGGCCGGTGCCGATCTGATCAACGACGTCAGCGCCCTGGCCGATCCCAACCTCGGCCGGGCCGCGGCCGAGGCCGGCTGCCCGCTGGTGCTGATGCACAGCCGGGGCGACCTCGGCACCATGCAGACAGACATCCGCTTTCGTCACCTTCTGGACGAGGTGCGCTCCGAGCTGGCGCTCGCCGTCGAGCGCGCCGTGGCTCTCGGCGTCGATGAGTCGCAGCTCGTCCTCGATCCAGGGATCGGCTTCGGCAAGACCTGGCGGCAGAACCTGGCGCTCCTCGCCCGCCTGGACGAGCTCACCGCTCTCGGCCGGCCCCTGCTCGTCGGCGCGAGCCGCAAGAGCTTCATCGCCCGCGCGGCGGCGCGGCCCAATATTGCCAATATTGCCGGTATTGCCGGTATTGCCGGTATCGCCGATATTGCCGGTATCGCCGCCATCACCGGCATGGCGGAGCCGGAACCCGGCCGGCGGCTGGGTGGCAGCCTCGCGGCCGTGGCCTGGGCGGCGGCCCTGCCTGCCGCCATCGTGCGCGTGCACGACGTGGCCGAGACGGTGCAGTTTCTCGACGTCTGGTACGCCGTGGCGGCGGAGCCGTGACCGTGGTGATGCGCTTCCTCGAGATCCTGACCTGGCGCGACGCCGTCGACGTCCTGGCGGTCGCCATCATCATCTACAACCTGCTGCTGCTGATCCGCGGCACCCGCGCCGTGCAGATGCTCCTCGGTCTCTTCTTCCTGGGGCTGGTCTACTACATCGCCGTCCTCGCCGAGCTGCCGACCTTGCAGCGGATCCTCGAGAACCTGCTGATCGTGCTGCCCTTCGCCATCATCGTGCTCTTCCAGCAGGAGATCCGCCGCGCCCTGGCGGATTTCGGCCGCAACCCCCTCTGGGGTCTCGCCAAGCAGCAGAAGGTGGTGGCCTCGTTCAGCGAGATCGTGCTCGCCGCCACCACCCTCTCCACCCGCCGCGTCGGCGCGCTGATCGTCATCGAACGCCTGCACGGACTGCGCAACTACATCGAGAACGGCATCGGCCTGGACGCCCTCGTCTCCTATGACCTGCTGATCAACATCTTCATGCCGGATACGCCGCTCCACGACGGCGCGGCGATCATTCAGGACGACCGCCTCGCCGCCGCCGGCTGCTTCCTGCCGCTGACGCCGAACCCGGAGCTCTCCAAGGAGTTCGGCACCCGCCATCGGGCCGCCCTCGGCATCACGGAAGAGACCGACGCCGTGGCCGTCGTCGTGTCGGAGGAAACCGGCGTCATCTCCCTGGCGTTCAACGGCGAGCTGACCCGCGACCTCGACGGCAACAGCCTGCGCAACTCCCTCCATAGATACCTGGTGACCGACCTGTATCCACAAGGGAGGAGACCGTGAGCGAGGAGGCCCGCACCTGGGCGCTGCGGCTGCTGGCCCTCGGCATCGCCATCGGCATCTGGTTCAACGCCTCGGTCGAGGACCGCCTCGCCTCCAGCGAGAAGGTGGTCGAGGCGAGCGTCAGCTACAACCGCCCGCGGGGCTTCATCATCATCAACCCGGTGCGCAGCGTGAACGTGCGCCTGATTGGCAGCAAGAAAGCCGTCCGCCAGCTCAACCCCGTCATGGTCGACGTGCAGGTCGAGCTGTCGCCACGACAGGAGGGGTCGACCACTCTCAACCTCGGCCCGGAAAACGTGCTGGCACCCGAGGGTCTCGAGGTGGTCTCGATCGAGCCCGGCACCATCCGGGTCGAGCTCGAGCGGGAGGTCGCTCGCTGGGTGCCGGTGATTCCGACGATCGTGGGCAAGCCGGCGCCCGGAGTCGGGGTTGGGGAGCCGGAGGTCGTCCCCAACCAGGCCTGGGTGACCGGCCCCAAATCGATGGTCGACCGGATCGACTCGCTCGCGACCTACCCGGTCAGCCTCGATGGACGCACCACGAGCTTCGAGGAGACGGTGCCGGTCCTGACGCCCGATCCGTTGATCCAGATCGTGCAGTCGTCCCAGGTCACCGTGCGGGTGCCGTTGGAGGCGCCTCCCAAGGATCAGGCCGAGAGCGCCCCCGGGCCGCGAAAGGAAGAGACTTGAGCCCCCATGCCCGCCTCTTCGGCACCGACGGCATCCGCGGCCGCTTCGGCGAGCCGCCCCTCGACCACGGCACGGTGACGGCGCTCGCCGTGCAGCTCGCCGCGACCCTGCGCGAGCGCGGCAACGGCGCGGCGCCGCGCGTGGTGCTCGGCGGCGACACTCGCGAGAGCACCCCCGAGATCTGCCGCTGGCTGGCCGCGGGGCTCGCAGCCGGCGGCGTCGACCTGCACTACGCGGGCGTGATCCCCACTCCCGGCGTTGCCCACCTCGTCCAGCGCACCGGCGCCGCCGCCGGCGTCGTCGTCTCGGCGAGTCACAACCCCTATCCGGACAACGGCATCAAGCTCGTCGATCCCCAAGGCTTCAAGTGGAGCGACGAGGACGAGCTGACGCTGGAGCGCCGGCTCCTCGCGAATCCCGCACCGAAGATCCCGGATTTCCCCGCGGACGAGCCCGAGGCGGAGCTGCGCGAGCGCTACCTGCGCCACCTCGCCGCGACCGTTCCCGGGGACCGGCCGCTCGATGGCTTGGGAGTGGTGCTCGACGCCGGCAACGGCGCCGCCTCCACCTATGCAGGAGAGCTGTTCGAGCGGCTGGGGGCCCGCGTGACTCTGCTCCACGCCGCACCCGACGGCCGCAACGTCAACGAAGGCTGCGGCTCGACGGCGCCGGCCGAGATGGCGGCGCGGGTCGCCGCCGAAGGGGCCGACCTCGGCGCCGCCTTCGACGGCGATGCGGACCGCTGCATTCTGGCCGATGATCAGGGAACGGTCCGCGACGGCGACGCCATCCTCTACCTATGGGCCACCTGCCTCCACCGCGGCGGCCGGCTCCTTCCCCCCCGGATCGTGGCCACCTCGATGAGCAACCTGGGACTCGAGCGGGCCCTCGCGGCCGAAGGGATCGGCGTCGTCCGCTGCAACGTGGGAGACCGCTACGTCGTCGAGGCCATGCGGAAAGAAGGCATCCTGCTCGGCGGCGAGCAGTCCGGCCACATCGTGCAGAGCGACCTCGCGAGCACCGGCGACGGCCTGTTGACCGCCGTCCACATGGCCTGGCTCCGGCAGCAGGCAGCCCAACCTCTCTCGGTGATGCTCGCTCCGTTCCGGCGTTATCCCCAGATCCTGCTCAACGTCAAGGTGGCGAGGAAGGTCGCCTTCGAGGCCCTGCCGGCCGTGACCGCCGCGGCGCGCTCCGTCGAGGAGCGGCTGGGCGAGGACGGTCGGCTCGTCCTCCGCTACAGCGGTACGGAGCCGCTCGCCCGCATCATGATCGAGGGACCCGAGCAGGAGGTCATCGACGCGCTGGCCGAAGAGCTGGCGGTGGCGATCCGAGGAGAGCTGGGATTTCCGGGGTCCAGTTGACCGCCGTCCAGATCGCCTGGCCCTATGCGTCACTGTCGATATCATTGACGCACCTTAGCAATTCGCTTAGTCTGCGCGCCGTAGCTACCTTCAACGCCTAAATGAAGAAAGGAGACACCCTCCATGCGACTGCGTTTCCTCGCTCTCCTCGCGGTGTGCACTGCCCTGGGCTTGCTCGCGGCCTGCCAGAAGGAGCAGGCAGCAGACTACGAGGCCACCTCGACGACCGACACGTCCCCTGCCAGCGAGACGCCGGCGAGCAGCGCCGCCAACCCGGTTTCCGCGGACGATCAGACGTTCGTCACGGCGGTCGGTCAGGCCGGCATGACCGAGGTGGAAAGCGGCGGGTACGCGGGATCGAACTCATCGAATGCCGACGTCAAGCAGTTCGGCGCCCTTATGGTCACACAACACACGGAGCTCGGCAAGCAGTTGAGCGATCTCTCGGCCAATAACGGTTTCACCTTCCCAACAGAGGTCGGCCCCTCGAACCAGCAGTTGTTAGACCAACTGACCAAGCTGAGCGGCAGCGAATTCGACAACACCTACGTCAACGCCATGGTCGAGGGCCACACGCAGGCGGTGCAGCTCTTCGAGAATGCCTCGAAAACCGCGCAGAACCCGGACCTCAAAGCGTGGGCAACGCAA
Organism: Thermoanaerobaculaceae bacterium; assembly: GCA_963778565.1. Lineage (GTDB taxonomy): Bacteria > Acidobacteriota > Thermoanaerobaculia > Multivoradales > UBA5704 > DATARR01. The sequence goes on from CAVZUZ010000015.1 coordinate 311,632, forward strand.
ACACTTCCCGAGATCCAGATGCACCTGGAAAAGGCCCAAGCTCTCGCGGCAACGTTGAAGTAGGGGTCAATCTCAGAGCTGCGCAAGGCCGGCTGACATCGCCGCCAGCATCTCCCGCACCGCCGTCTCCATGCCGACGATCACGGCGCGGCCGACGATGAAGTGGCCGATGTTCAGCTCCTCCATACCGGGGAGAGCGGCGATCGGACCGACGTTGTCGCTGCGCAGACCTCCGCACCGCTCTGAGCCGGCTACGGAGGTGCTCGAAGAGATGCTCGCAGGCCACCAACGGATCTCGGAGGGTAACGACGATCGAAGAGACACAGACCTCTCAGCAACCTCAACCCTGACTACCTGGAGATCAACGCACCACCCGTCTTCATGGAAACACAAAATCAGTTTTCAGGACGGCGAACGGGATGCTGCTCAGCGGCCGGAAAGCGGAGCTTTTCGGCCCGCTGGAGCAGCGGTGTTATGCCCCTTCACGTCTCCTTAGAGTGCTCATTCTCGCTATTCGAGTTGATGTTCACGAAGGCCACAAGCGCAACAGAAACGGCCCAGAGAATAGTTGCAGTTAGATCTGATGAGGTCCAGAGAGCCAGATAACGAAAGCCGACTATCAAGGCCACAATGTATACGGCCATGAGCGCTACGGGTATGATGATCTTGCGCACGAAGAAGGCACGGAGCTATCCCGCGAGGCTGGTTGGGTTTCCTCTGGCGTGCTATCTAGCTGAGAACCTTGGAGTTGGCTCCGGCGCTGCCGGTGTGGCGAGTCGCATAAGACGCCTGGAGGGCAGGCTTACCAAAAGAGGTTGTACGCGTACAGGGCGGCTCTGTACGCGTACGGCGTGAAGCTGAACGCGTGCAACGAGAACCTGTACGCCTAAGAATTTTTCGGCAGGCGTGCAGGGTGACCCGATAGGCTTACGGCGCCGACCCATAGGGATGCACGGAAAAGTTGTACGCCTGCAAAAAAAGTTGCATCCCTTCCACGAGAAGCTGGATCGGTCCCAGGCGCCGTTGAACCGCTACAAGTGCGCAGGCGGGGCTTCAGGAGAGTCGGGTACGATGACTCATGCCCTTTCTGAGGAAGGACTCTGGTGGAGACGGCGACTCCGGCGGCGCTGACGGCGAACCTGAAGCGGCGGGGCGCCCGCCGGCCGGCGCCATCGCGCTGCGGGCGGCCGAGCTCGCGCTGCCGGTCGTCTTTCTGACCGCGGCCTTCCTTGTCGCTCCCGCCACTCCGTTCGCGGTGCGCGCCTCGCCGGTGGTTCACCTCGCCGGCTTGGCGGTCATGGTACTGATTCTGCTCCGGCTGGAGAAGCTGCCAACGGCGTGGGATGGCTGGCTGGCGGTGGCGATCGGCGTCGCCGCCGAGCAGTGTCTGGTGCTCACGCCGGGCGTTCCGCTCGGGCACGATACGGGGGTCCACCTGTGGGGCGCAGCCGCCATCGCCGACGCCCTGCGCGACGGCGGCTCGCCGCTCTGGCTGCACCGCCTGGGAGCCGGCGTGCCGCTGCTGCAATTCTATCCGCCGCTCGGCTTCGTCCCCATCGTGGCGGCGCACCTCGGTGGTTTACCGCTGCACGCCGCCTTCCGCCTCGCCTTCGTGCTCTTCGCCGCCGTCGGTAGTTTCGGGGTGCAGCGGGCGGTCCGCGAGTGGACGGGCGACCGCCGCGCCGCGCTGGTCGCCGCCGCGGCCTTCGCCTTCGCCCCCTACCGCCTGTTCGATGCTCACTTCCGCTCGGCGCTCGGCGAGACGGCGGCGCTGGCGATCCTGCCGTTCGTCTGCATGGCCTTTCAGCGCGTGCTGGCCCGCCGTGGCGGCGTTCGCCTGCTTGCCGTGACCGGTGCCACGCTCGCCCTCGTCCACCTGCTTTCCGTGGTGCTCGCCGCCTACGGCTTGCTGGTCTGGTGGATCGCGCATGCGGCGAGCCTGGGTCGAGCGGCCTGGCGGCGCTCGTTGGCCACGCTGCCGCCGCTGCTCGCGGCGGCCGGCGGAGGGCTCGCGCTGATCGCCTTCTTCGTCTGCCCGCTGCTCGCCGACCTCGGCGCCACCTCTTTGCGGCGCACCGTGCCGATCGCCGGCGTCTGGATGACCCCGGGCGTCCAGCCTATCGACTGGCTCGGTGCGCCACGCGACGCGCCGGCGCCCGCCCGGCCACGCCGTCAGCGTCCAGTGGAGAGCGCGAGCCCGTCGCCGGTTGCCGCCAGTTCCGTCCCGAAGACGGGGGCGCCGCTGCCGTTCGGCGCCACCCTGCTCGCCGGGTTGCTGCTCCTTCTCGTGCAGACCGTAGCCGAGAGGATGCGACGGGCCGGGCAGCCGTCCTCCGCAGACGCCGAAGAGGCGAGGGCGCTGCGGCTAGGAGTGCTGGCGGCGGGCCTCTTCGGGCTGGCCTTCAGCCTCGAGGCTTCGACCGGCTGGAACGTTCACTTGCCGCTGGTACGGGTCCTACAGTTCTCCTGGCGCGGGCTCGGGTTGGCGACGGTTGCGGCGAGCCTCGGTGTCGGCCTCGCATTGGCGAGGGCCAAGCGGGGACGTGGCGGCACAGCGGTGGCCCTCCTCTTCCTCGCAGCCATCTGGGGGGAAGGTTGGCTCCACGCCGGGGCCCGCGGCTGGCTGCAACCATGGGACGCGCTCGGCGCGATGGCGACTGCGGAGCGGCCCGGCCTGTCGACGACCACACCCCTTCCTCGCCGGCACCGCCGCATCTCGGGTCATGTGGTGCCCCCATCGCTCCCCGGGACGCGGCTCTCCAGCGGCCTCCTGGAGCCCTTCTTCGAGTACACCAATCCGCGTGCCCACGAGCTTGGCAAGACCGCCAAGCCGCGGCTCGCCGTGAGCCTGGCGGTGCGTCGCAACGGAACGCGAGTGCAGCTCCCCGCCCTCCCCTACGCGGAATGGCGGCTCGGCAAAAGGTGGCGGCCGTTGCGTGCGCGGGTGCTCGGCGGGCGAATCGCCGTGCGTGCGCGGAGACCCGGCACCGTCCTCGTGCGCGAGCAGTGTTTCCCCGGCTGGCAAGAGCGCACGGCGGCCGGCTGGCAGCCAGCCGCCTGCAGCCCCGACGGATTTCTGCAGGCCGAGGTGAGCCATGCCGGCCCCGTCGAGTGGCGCTTCTTCGCCTGGCGCTGGCCGCGCGTGGCGGGAGTGGCGATCTCCGTTCTTGCCCTGGTCGGTCTCTTTGTCACCAGCGGACGATGGTGGCGGCGCTAGCTCGGCGCTTGTCACTCTGCGGCAGTTTTGCCACAATGCGGCATGCTCGACTTGCCCTATTCGCTGGTGATCGAGGCCACCCACGAACCGGACTACTTCGGGTTTTACTCGCCGGAGCTGAAGGGGTTCTCGGGAATCGGACATTCCGTCGAGGACTGCCTCTATAAAGCCAAGTGGGGCATGAAAGAGCATGTGGACCTGCTCCGCGAGCAGCAGCTCCCGGTGCCGACGGTCAACCCGGCTCCGACAGTTGTCATCCAGAACGAGCAAAGTCGTTCCGTTGCCTGACCCGAAGAGGAGCTACAGAGGTTCCCGTGACGGAAAAGGTAAAGTTCTTCCACATGGGCGAGGTGCGCGAGGGTGATCTCGACGCGTTGCTGGTCGAGATCGATCAGATTCTGGAGGCGGTGGCCGCTCCGGCCCTCCGCTGAACCATGCACCGCATCCTGCTCGCGGACAGCATCGATCCCGCCGGCCTCGCCCTCTTCAAGGAGGCCGGAGTGGAGGTCCATCAGCTCACGGCGGAGGAGCGCCCGCGGATCCACGAGATCCTGGCCGACTTCGACGCCCTCGTAGTGCGCAGCTCGACCCAGGCGACGGCCGATCTGCTCAAGGCCGGCAAGCGCCTGAAGGTGGTGGGGCGTGCCGGCATCGGCGTCGACAACGTGGACGTGGCCGCGGCCACCGAGCTGGGCATCCTGGTGGTCAACGCTCCAACGGCCAACCTGATGTCGGCTACGGAACACACCTTCGCCTTGCTCCTCTCTCTCGCCCGCCGGGTGGCGGAGGCCGACGCCTCGATGAAGGCCGGCGAGTGGAACCGCAAGCTGACCGGCGTCGAGCTGCAGGGCAAGACCCTGGGGATCATCGGCTTCGGGCGCATCGGCCAGCGGGTGGCGGACCGCGCTCGCGGTTTCGAGATGAAGATCGTCGCCTACGATCCGTTCCTCGACGCCGCGGCGGCGCGCCGGCTGGAGGTGAACCTCGTCTCGCTCGACGATCTCCTGGCCCGCGCGGACGTGGTGACGCTGCACGTGCCGATGACGGACCAGACCCGCAATCTGCTGAATGCCGAGAGGCTCGCGAAGATGAAGCGCGGCGCGCTGCTCGTCAACTGCGCCCGGGGCGGCGTCGTGGACGAGGATGCGCTGCTCGCGGCCCTGGAGTCCGGTCATCTCGGCGGCGCCTCCCTCGACGTCTTCGCCGACGAGCCGCCGCAGGACTTGCGCCTGGTGCGTCACAAGCGAGTCGTGGCGACGCCTCACCTGGGGGCGCAGACCCGGGAGGCGCAGGAACGGATCTCGGTCGAGACCGCCGAGATGGTGCTCGCCGCCCTTTCGGGCTCGTTGGCGGTGGCGGCGGTCAACCTGCCGTTCCGGCCCACCGGCGGCCGCGCCGAGCCGCTGATGGCCCTGGGCGAGGCCCTGGGGCGGATGGCGTGCTCGCTGCTCGGCAGCGCTCCACAGCGGCTGCAGGTGGACGTCTGGGGGCTCGATGAGACGCTGCGGGCGCCGGTGACGGTGGCCGTGCTCAAGGGCGTGCTCACGCCTTTCCTCGGCGAGGCGGTCAACTATGTCAACGCCGAACGGATCGCCCAAAATCGAGGCATCGAGGTGGTGCGCTCCACCCACAGCGCCCGCGGCGACTATCCGCAGCTCGTGGACGTGACCCTCGCGGGTGGCGGCCGCAGCATCGAGCTGGGAGGCACGCTCTTCGGCGACCGCGATCCGCGCGTGGTGCGCTTCGAGAATTACCGGCTGGAGTTCCGTCCCGAGGGCAATCTCCTGGTGCTGGAGAACTTCGACCGGCCCGGGGTGGTGGGCAAAGTGGGGACGATGCTCGCCGAGGCCAGCGTCAACATCGCGGACATCCACCTCGCCCGCCGCGGCGAGGGGGCTCTGGCCGTGCTGCGCCTGGACCAGGTGCCCACGCCCGCCCTCCTCGACCGGCTCACCGGCCTGCCGGAAGTGAAAAGCGCGCGGCGAGTGCTGCTGGGGTAAGCCCTGTAGAATATCGCTTCGCCCGCGGAGCGCGGGGCGGAAATCCCGGGAGGAATCTCTTCATGGCCTATGTCGGAGTCGTCTTTGGAGGCCGCAGCGTCGAGCATCAGGTCTCGATCCGTTCCGCTCGCACCGTCGTCCAGGGTCTGCGCGAAGGTGGGCACACGGTGACGCCGCTCGGCATCGCCGAGGACGGCTGCTGGATCGACGGCGAGGCCTCCGCGGCCATCCTCTCCGGCGAGGTGAAGGAGATCCCCCCTTTGGGTGTGCCGGTGGCGCCGACGTTGCGGCACCTGCTGGCCTCGGGAGTGGAGGTGGCCTTTCCCATCGTCCACGGCACCTGGGGTGAGGACGGCACGATGCAGGGTCTCTTCGAGATGCTCGACCTTGCCTACGTCGGGCCGGGCGTCACCGCCAGCGCACTGGCGATGGACAAGCTGCTCAGCAAGCGCCAGTTCCAGGCCGCCGGCGTGCCGGTGGTGGACTGCGAGGCGACGAGCCGCGCCGAATTCGAGCGCGATCCGGGCGCGGTGGTGAAACGGTGCGAGCGGCTCCCCTTGCCGTTGTTCGTCAAGCCCAGCGTCGGCGGCTCCAGCGTCGGCGTCAAGAAGGTCGACTCCCGCCATTGTCTCGAGACCTCCATCCGTTTCGCCCTCCAGTTCGACGACACGGTGCTGGTGGAGCGCGGGGTAAAGGGCCGCGAGCTGGAATGCGCCGTTCTGGGCTACCGCGAGCTGGAAGCTTCAATGGTGGGCGAGATCATCCCCGGCAACGAGTTCTATGACTATGCGGACAAGTACCTGCAGGACACCGCCGGCCTGGTGGCCCCGGCGGATCTGCCCGAGGCCGTCGCCAACCGGCTGCGGCAGATCGCGGTCGACGCCTTCGCTGCGATCGGCGGCGCGGGCCTCGCCCGGGTCGACTTCCTCCTCGAGGGAGAGGAAGATCTCTACGTCAATGAGATCAACACCCTGCCCGGCTTCACCAGCATCTCCATGTACCCTCGGCTCTGGGGCCTTTCCGGCCTGCCGCTGCCGAAGCTGGTAGACCGTCTGGTCCAGATCGCCCTCGAGCGCCACCGCGACCGGCGGCGGCTCGACGAGGGGATCAAGGCTTTCCTGAGCGAGCTGGGGTGAGGTCCTGTTCGGCGCTAGGGACTCGCAGGTGGCTGGAGTACCCCTACGACCGCGGACAGCACCCGCGCCAAAGTGGCCGCAGTAAGGACACCGACCGAGCGTACCAGCAACCCTACCTGCGCGGTGAACAACTTACCCGGCCGGGCGAAGCTGGCCACCAGCAACCCGCCCGATGCGAAGTCGGCAGCGTCCAGCGGTATCGCTGCCGGGTCGCTGTACGGATTACTCGTGATTTGGCAGAGGATCCAATCTCCCCGGCCGGCGTCAGCCAGGCAGATGGCAGGACGAACCTTCGATTGCGACAGGTCCGAAAACGGGAAGGGGACCAAGACTACTTCCCCGGCTGTAGGTGTGACCACGCCGCTTCTTCCTCCGGTCGGAGCCAGTCGACTGCAAGAGCTGCCTCCGCGAGTAGCGCGGCCGCGCCCGGCACTGCGGCCGGCTCTTCGAGCACCGTCACCAGCGCCCGTCGGGGGCCAGTGACGTGAATCTCGCCGAGTAACCGGACCCGACCGGTGCCATCGACAACTGCTTCAACTGTTTGGATCATTGGACACCTCCGCAAGCGTCTAGCGAACGTCAGGCCCGGCCGTCAGGTAGCACGACTCGTTCGCCGCACGCCGTCTTCATTGCAGCCGTAGAACCGCCACAACTGTATACCGTTACACGTACCTAGGTGCCACTCGGCGGGCCTGATCGCTCCGGCGGAGCTCCCCGTGCGCGTCGCGGAGCGGCTGCGGGAGCTCGCTGTGCGGGCCTTCGCGGCAATCGGTGGGGTCGGACTCGCCAGGGTCGACTTCCTCCTCGAGGGTGAGGATGGTCTCTACGTCAACGAGATCAACACCCTCCCCGGCTTCACCAGCATCTCGATGTATCCCCGCCTCTGGGGCCTCTCCGGTCTGCCGCTACAGAAGCTGGGTGGACCGCTTGGTCCAGATCGCGATTGAACGCCATCGCGACCGCCGGCGGCTCGACGGCCGAAGCGGAGGGCTCCGGCCGCCGTGGGGTTTCAAGCCACGCTTCGGCAGGCGATTCCGATGGGTCCGGAGTTTTTTCAGGCCGGTTGGGTCAGTCGTCGCCCCGGGGGCAAGGGCGGCCACGTAGGGCCGCCCCTACGAAGAAGCGCCCGATCCGGGGCTCTGCCGAACCCTGCGTGCCGTCTACACGGCTACGACTACACGGCTACGACCTCGACGAGATCGCCGATCGCGCGGAAATCGTCCGGGTTGCGGGTGTAGAGCGGCAGGCCAGCAGCGCACGCGGCGGCTGCAAGGAAGAGGTCGATGGCACGTGCCCCCCTCGCCTTGCGTCCCGCGGCTACCACAGCGGCATAAATCCTCCCGTAGGCGCGTGCCGTCTCGCCGTCGAAGGCAGAGGATCGAATGCGGCTTCCGCGCGCTGGAGCCGGTCCTGGCGGCGCGCCCTCTCCTCGGAGTCCGATGTGGCGTGCGGACCGGCGGCAAGCTCGGCCATCGTGATTGCGCTTATGGCGACCTCGATCGGAAGCCGTGAAGGCTCGATGTGCTCGAGATCGATAACCACCGAGGTGTCGAGGATCCCCCGAGCGGGGCGCCGGTCAGGCATGGGGCAAAATGTCCTGACCAGCCCACGCATCGACATCGGCACGGAAGCGGCCAGGGTCGATGGCGGGCGCGTTCCTGAAGATGGCAACGACTGCCACCGCGGTCACGAATCGGTGGCGCCGCAGGGGAGTGAGCTCGCCCACCGGCACACCGTTGCGAGTGACGATGAAGGACTCTCCCTGATCGAGCCGGCGCATGATCTCGCCGCTGTCGTTGCGGAGCTCGCGCTGGGTGATGGATTCAGCCATTTTTCAAATGTAGCACGCCGTGCGACAGTTGTCGACTGCACCGCGAGACCCGGTCGACGACGCCTTCTCTTAGTGGTACGGCAGACCGCCGTCGCGCTACGGGATCAGAGAGGCGTGATCTCCACCCGCGCCGAGCCGGCGCGGGCCATGCCGATCTCCCTGGCCGCGCCGTAGGAGAGGTCGAGGACCCGGTTCCTCCTGAAGGGCCCGCGGTCGTTGATCTTCACCACCACCGTGCGGTCGTTCTCGAGATTGCGGACGAGCGCGCGGCTGCCGAGGGGAAGGGTGCGATGGGCGGCGGTCAGGCCATTCATGTCGAAGGGCTCGCCGCTCGCGGTGAGAGAGCCGTGGAAGCTCGGCGCCGTACCACGAAGCGCTGCCGCGCAGGGGCGAACCCCAGCGGGTGTCGATCCAGTGGAGCTTGGAGGGGCGGGCTCCCGAGGTGACGGTGGCGGAGTCCTCGGGCAGTACGACGATGTCGGATCCCGGCATCTCCTGCCGGCCCGCGGCGACCGCGAGGCCCAGATAGGCCACAAAAGCCAGGGAAGACACCCACACGAACGCGGCGCCTCGGCCCCTGGAGGCTTTCTCGGGGCAGACGGTCATCGTACGCATGAGAATCTCTTTCGGGTCATTACCGGTAGCTGAGTGTGCGTTCCTGCAACAGCGAAACGGTGAAACCGAATTCCCGCCGGCCGGATTGACCTCTACTCGATCCCTATCGGGCGGCCACCACGATCGACGACACGCCGATCGAGGCGAGCTCGCGGCGCAGCGTCTCGGCTCGCTCGCGGTCATGGAAGGCGCCGATCTGGACGCGGCTCCAGGTGCCGTCGAAATCCACGATGGCTTCCGGATAGATCCGCGCGATCTCGCGCTGGAGATCCTCTGCCCGCCCGGCCTCGCCGAAGGCGCCCACCTGGACCGTATAGCGCGACGGCGAAACGCCGGTGTCGGGCACCAGGTAGAGCTCGACGCTGGCCGTGCCCGGACTCACGATGCCGACTTCGCGCGCAGCGGCATAGGAGAGGTCGATGACGCGGTTGCGGGCAAAGGGCCCGCGGTCGTTGATCCGCACCACGACCTCGCGGCCGGTACGGGTGTTGCGCACGCCGACCCGGGTCCCGAACGGCAGCGAGGGATGGGCGGCGGTGAGCTCGTTCATGTTGTAGCGCTCGCCGCAGGCGGTACGGCGACCGTGGAACTTGGCTCCGTACCAGGAGGCGATCCCCCGCTCGAACGGCACGCCGAGCGAGGGCGACGCCGTGGACGGCTTGCGGTTGTTGGCGCAGGCAACCGCCAGGAGCTGGGGAAGCAGAAGAGCGGCGAGCAGGAGGTGGGACGGAACATGGGCGAGCCGGGATCCTGTCCTTTGGCGCATGGGCTTGCGGTTCTCCGTAAGGTGGTTTCGAGCCATCTACGTGAGAGCTCTGGGTCCAGTAAGCGCTGGAAATGGCTTGCGCTGACGGATATGTTAGCACATCGACAACTTTCGCCTCCCTTCTCCCTCCTCTCCCGGTGAGGGGGGAAGGGAGGGGACGGGAGAGGAGGGTCGGGGAGGTGAGGGCGCCCCTACACGCGGGGAGCGGCGATCGCGGCGGCCTCGGCGCCTTCCAGGGCAGGCGCCACGACTTCCTCGAGGAACTCGTCCACCTGCTGGGCCGAGCGGCCGGTGAAAGCGACCGGGTCCAGCCAGGGCTCGACCTCCTGCCGGGTGAGACGGAACTCGGGGTCGCTCACGATGAGGTCGATCAGGGGGTTTTCCCCCTTGTCCTCCAAGGTGCCCTGGGCGCGCAGGCTGTAGCCGCGGATGCGCTCGTGCAGGTGCTGGCGGTCGCCGCCGCGCAGCGCGGCTTCCATCAGCAGCGTCTCGGTGGCCATGAAGGGGAGCTCGCGGGCCACCCGTGCGGCGATCGTCTCCTTCGCGCACCACGAGCCCGGCCGAGATGTGGGCCGCGAGGCCGAGGACGGCATCGCGCGCCCAGGAACGAGTCGGCGATCACCAGGCGGCGGTTGGCCGAGTCGTCCAGGCTCCGTTCGAGCCATTGGGTGGCGGCGTTGAGCGGGCCGTTGAGACTGTCGGTGATCAGCCGGCGGGCGAGGCTGCACATCCGCTCGGCCCGCACCGGGTTGCGCTTGTAGGCCATGGCGGAGGAGCCCACCTGCTCGGCGTCGAACGGCTCGGAGAGCTCGCCCACGCCTTGCAGGAGGCGCAGGTCCGTGCCGAATTTGTGGCAGGTCTCGGCGAGACCTGCGAGGGTCGGAGAGCACCTGGCTGTCCTGTTTGCGCGGATAGGTCTGGCCGGTGACGGGGAAGCTCTCTTCGAAGTCGATGCGGCGCGCGAAGAGCTTGTCCAGTTCCCGTACTTTGGCGTGGTCACCGTGGAAGAGAGTGAGGAAGCTCGCCTGGGTTCCGGTCGTTCCCTTGACGCCCCGGCAGCGGAGGGTTGAGAGGCGATGGCGCACCTCGGCCAAGTCCATGAGGAAGTCCTGCAGCCACAGACAGGCCCGCTTGCCGACGGTGGTGAGCTGGGCCGGCTGAAAGTGGGTGTAGGCGAGGCAGGGGAGGGCGCGGTGACGGCGGGCGAAGCCGGCGAGCTCGCGGGCGGTTGCCGCCAGCCGCCCTGCGAGGAGCTCCAGGGCCTCCCGGATGAGCAGGACGTCGGTGTTGTCGGTGATGAAGGCGCTGGTGGCGCCGAGGTGGAGGATGCCTCCGGCCCCCTCGTGCACGCGGTCCGCCTGCTCGGCGTAGTGCCGTAGATGGGCCACCACGTCGTGCCGGGTGCGCCGTTCGATCTCCGCCACCCGTTCGAGGTCCACGTCGTCCGCCACCCGCTGGAGGGCCTCGATCTGCTCGGCGGTGATGGGGAGCCCCAGCTCCCTCTGGCATTCGGCGAGGGTGATCCACAACCGACGCCAGGTGTGGAAACGGTGGCGGGTCGAGAAGATCCGCGCCATCTCCGGAGAGGCGTAGCGCTCGTAGAGCGGGTTCTGCGGAGTGTCGGCCGGCATGGCGGGGCTGGATTGTACCGTAGGGCCCTCTGCTACAATCCGCGCCGCGCTCTCCCCGGGCGTGTCCTTCGTCGAGACCTCATGCCGATACGAGTCGATTCCGAGATTGGACGCCTGCGCCGCGTCCTGGTCCACCGGCCGGGGCGCGAGATCGACTGGATGGTCCCCTCGATGATGGAGAGCCTGCTCTTCGACGACATCCTCGACGGCGACGAGGGTCGCGAGGAGCACGACATCTTCCGCCGGGTCTTCGTCCAGGCCGGCGTCGAGGTCCTGGACTCGCAGGACCTGCTGGCCGGCGTCCTGGCCGAAGAGGCGGCCCGCAAGCGGCTCCTCGACGAGCTGGAGGCGGAGTACGGCGCTCCTTTCAGCCTCGTGCGCCGGCTCTATGATCTCGAGCCCGAGGCTCTGGCGACGGCCCTCGTCGAGGGCATTCGCGCGCCGGCCGAGGTCTCGGACGCCGGGCGCAAGGTCTTCTTCGATCTCTACCCGATGCCGAATTACTTTTTCACCCGCGATCCGCAGGTGGTGATGGGCAGCCGGATCGTCATCTCGTCCATGGCCACGCCGGCGCGTGAACGCGAGCCGCTCCTGGCCCGCACCATCTTCGAGCACCATCCGGCGCTCGCGGGCCACGACGCCCTCTACGAGATCGACGTGCCGCCGACCGGCGCGCCGCAGCACGATCCGTACTTTCCCTATCCCAGCCTCGAAGGAGGGGACGTGCTGGTGGCGAGCCCCGAGATCCTACTCGTGGGCCTCTCCGAGCGCACCAACCGGCGGGGCATCGAGGTCCTGGCAGGTTACCTGCGGCGGGTGCAGACCTCCTTCCGCCACCTGATCATGGTCGAGCTGCCCCGCAAGCGCTCCTACATGCACCTCGACACGGTCTTCACCCTGATCGACCGCAATCTCTGCCTGGTCCACATGCCGGTGATCCTGCCTGGCGGTCCGGAAGCCGCCCACGTCTACACCGTCGACCTCCACGCGAAGGACCTGACCTTCACCCTCCGCAGCTCGCTCCTCAAGGTTCTCGCGGAGCTGGGGCTCGAGCTGGACATGGTGCCATGCGGCGGCCCCCTGGAGGCCATCGACCAGGAGCGGGAGCAGTGGACGGACGGCGCCAACGCCTTCGCCATCGCGCCGGGGCTGATCCTTCTCTATCGGCGGAACCGCAAGACCCTGGACGAGCTGTCGCGCCGTGGCTGGCGCATCCTTTCCGAGGAGGAGGCGCTCTCAGGGAAATACGATCTCCTGGATGCCGGACCCACGGCTGTCGCGCTGGCCTTCAGCGAGCTGTCGCGGGCTCGCGGCGGCCCGCGTTGCATGACCATGCCGCTCGAGAGGGATCCGTTGTGAGCCCTCACCTCCCCGGCCCTCCTCTCCCGCCCCCTCCCTCCCACCCTCACCGGGAGAGGAGGGAGAAAAACGCAAAAGGACATCCCTTTTTCATTCGACCCTCCTCTTCCGGCTCTTCCCTCTCCCTTAGCACGCCTTTTTTCTTCCCCCTCTCTCCCGGTGAGGGTGGGAGGGAGGGGGCGGGAGAGAGGGGGCAGGGGGAGTGAGGGTTTCAGGAGGTTTCATGCCCCGTCACCTGATCTCGATTCATGACCTGACGAAGTCGGAGGTGGCCGGCCTTTTCCGGCTCGCCGCGGACGTCAAGGCCCATCCCGGCAGGTACGCGGACCAACTGCACCGCAAGACCCTGGGCATGATCTTCGAGAAGTCCTCGACCCGCACCCGCGTGAGCTTCGAGGTCGGCATGGCGCAGATGGGCGGCCACGCCCTGTTCCTCTCCAGCCGCGACATCCAGCTCGGCCGCGGCGAGCCGATCTCCGACACGGCGCAGGTGCTCTCGCGCTACGTGGACGGCATCATGGCCCGCACCTTCGCCCACCAGACGGTGCTGGACCTCGCTCGGTACGGCTCGATCCCGGTCATCAACGGCCTCACCGATGACCTCCACCCGTGCCAGGTGCTCGCGGACTACTTCACGCTCTGCCGAAGTCTTCGGCGGTCTCGACGCTCTGCGCGGCCGCAAGCTCGCCTATGTCGGCGACGGCAACAACATGGCGCACTCGTTGATGTTCGGCGCCGCCAAGGTGGGGATGGACATCGCCATCGCCTCGCCTCGCGGTTACGAAGTCAAGCCGCATTACGCGGCGCTCGCCCTCGAGGATGCCGCCGAAGCCGGCACGAAGATCACCCTGACCACAGACCCGGTCGAGGCCGTGCGAAGACGCCTCGTGCGTCGAGACCGACGTCTGGGCCTCGATGGGACAGGAGGCGGAGGCGCAGGAGCGGCTGAAGGCGTTCCAGGGCTTCATGGTGGACGAGGCGTTGATGTCCCGCGCCCGCCCCGATGCAGTGTTCCTCCACTGCCTCCCCGCCCACCGCGGCGAGGAGGTGGCCGCCGAGGTCGCCGACGGCCCCCAGAGCCGCATCTTCGACGAGGCGGAGAACCGGCTGCACGTGCAGAAGGCGGTGATGCTGTGGTTGATGGCGGGGGTGGAGCTTTAAGCCGAAGCGGGTGTCACGCTTGGATTTCGGGTTTGCCGGTCGTACGAGGAAAGGTGTCCGTCGGTGGACCAGATGTAGATCCGCCTGCCGGGGTTCAAGAAGCACTGGCGTTCGAACTCCTTGAGAATGGTGAGATCTCCCAGTCCCGAGCCGCGGCCAGCCCAATCGGGAAATTCTTTCAACCATTCCAGCAAGGATTCCTGTTCTCTATAAAGCGGTGGCGTTGGCGTGAAAGGCAGATTCCCTCGGATGGCCTTGCGAACGAGCTCGGTGAAGTCTTTGGCTACCCTCCGGCGCTGTCTCCCATCCCCGTTTTGACCGATGTGGTTCCCGGTTTCGATGATTACGCTCATAGGGAGAAGAAGGGAGTCAGTTTTGACCTTGCGCTGCATCTGAGCATAAATCTGCTTGTGATTTCCACATTTATTGGGAACCCTGAGAATCTCACAGAGGATAGAAGTGTCAACCAGGCAGATGCTCACCGCGATTCAACTCGCCGCTGGAAGTCTGCGAGCCATGCGAGGCTCTTCCGAACTCTGGTTGCTCTATCTTGTAGGTCAGGATCTTTCAGATATCTGTCCAGGATCCCACGCGTAACGAGCCGCCCAAGAGAATCCTGCGCGACCAATTCGGGATACATCTCCAGATCTGCCAAGCGCACAAGGCAGCTGTCTCCCTCTTCGGGATCTCGAAAACAGGCCACAGCATTCGGAACGGCTTGCAGGGGCAAGGCGTCCAAGAGCGCTGGGTTATGGGTAGTCATCAGCACTTTGATCTCTCGCTCCTGAGAGACCCGCTGAATCTCTTGAAGCAAGTACTCGGCCCGGCTAGGATGGACGCCGTTGTCGATCTCCTCAATGACCACTGTGGAACCAGGAAGGACGGAGAGCAGGGCGGCCGCAACCGCCAAAACCCGTAGCGTCCCATCTGAGAGGAGGGCTGCCTCTCGCATGACCTCCTTGCCCCCGAAGGTTTCGTGGAGCATGACCATGACCTCATCTCTCGGTTTCGCGAGGAACGAGACGTCACGGATATCTTGCTCAGGAAGGGCGCGTATGAACCGGAGAATCGCCTCTTTTTCTCCCTCCTCATTGACCAATCTCTCAAGGACGGATGACAAGGCGCCGCCATCTCCTTGAAGCTTTCGCTCGAGGACGAAGCTGTACTCCCGCATTCGGCGCAGATCTGGATTCAGAAAGAGTATGTTTCTCAGACCGCTTCGTAATCTGGATGTGGCGGCGGGGATCTTCTCTTGAGATTCGCTATGATGAGCCTCGAATCGAGCCGGAGTCTCGATCTGGGTGAAGATGGCCTGCTGGTCGGTGCAGGTGATCCGAGGCTTCCTGCCCTTGGCAAAGTTGTTGTAAGCCACTTCAACCCACTCGTGGTTAGTAGGCGCCCGTCCTACAAGCCTATAAAGAGGAGACCTGGGAGAGAGATCTGGGCTCTCAAGTTGTTCTTCGGAGATCCTCAGTCCTTCTTTGCCAATACTCAGGGTGGTTGAGAAGAGGAGGGTGGGATCGGTCGAATCTTCTCCTCCCACCTCGCACCCAAGCGTGAACTCGGAACCCTCAAAGGTCAGGTCTCGAACTTTTCCTCGAATGGCGATTTCCCGCTCTCTCAGAGACGTGGGAAATTCTCCCAATCTCCGTCCCGATGCCAACCAAGCAAGCAACTGCAGCGCTTCGATCAAATTGCTCTTTCCCGAAGCGTTGGCACCAATCAGCAGCGTCAACGGCGCCAGCGGAAGCGTCGCCTTCCGGAAGCTCTTGAAGTTCTCGATGCTGAAGCTCTGGATCATGGCTTCCTGAGTCTACACCCGTCCCAACCGCCGCACCATCTCCCGCCAAGCCTTCCCTCTATGGCTGGCCGCGCTCTTCTCATCGCCGGTCAGCTCGGCAAAGGTCAGCGTGAAACCCTGCGGCAGGAACACCGGGTCCCAGCCGAAGCCGTACGTCCCGCGGCCCGGCAGGACGAGCGTGCCCTCGGTTCTGCCCTCAGCCACCACCTCGCGGTCTCCATCTTTATAGAGAAGGAAACAGCGCGCAGTAGCCCGCGCGTCGCCGAGGGCGGCGGCTGTGCGGGCGATGCCCTCGGCGCCCACGGCCTCGAGCATCCACTTCACCAGGGGACCGGGGAAGCCGTTGAGAGCGGCGAGATCGAGACCGGCCTCCTCGACGACCAGAGGCCGGCCGATCCGCCGCCAGGCCTCCTCCGCCTTGGCACGGAGAACCTGCCGGTAATCGAGCGACTGGATCTCGGGGAGGTCCACCTCCACCGCCTCGATGTCCGCGCCGAGCGCAGTTCGTGCCTCGGCGATTTTGCCGAGGTTGCCCGTGACGAGGACGAAGGGCGGCGCTTCGGAGCTCAGTCGGTAACTCCTCGTGAGAGAATCAGAAAGTTGCGCATATACGCTCCCAGTGGTATCGTCCCCGCTAACCAAGTTGCCGGAAGATGCTTTAGTTTACAGGAGGTGCCGTGGCCCTGCCGGGGGCGAAACGTACCTCAAGCTCGAAGAGAACGCCTCGGAGAGGAAAGGCCCTCAAAGCCGAGCCCTACGTGGTCTTCATCAGTCATTCCTCGCGCGATTCGTGGATCGCCGGAGTCTTGGCGGAAAAGGTGAAGGCCGCCGGAGCCGAGCCGTGGCTGGATGTTCTGGATCTTGAGGGAGGCGACATCCTGGACCAGGAGATTCTGAAAGGCCTGGATGCCTGCCGGGAGGCGGTCGTGCTAATCTCTCCCAATAGCGTGGGGTCGCAATGGGTCATCTTCGAGCTGGGTGCGGCCTGGGGACAGCACAAGAGAGTGACACCGGTCCTGAACAACGTACCTCATGATGCCATCGGCCCTCTGAGAAGCACCAAGGCGATCGAGCTCAATGGGTTCGACGCCTTCCTGAGCGAACTCGGGAGGAGAGTTCACCAGCAGACGGATTCCGAGGACTAACGCCATGCCTTACCAAGTGCTCATCAGCTCGACCCCTAGGGACAAAGACCTCGCCGAGAACTTGGCTCAACTCATCCGGGAAGCAGGAGTCAAGGTTCTCTCAGTTGAGCAAACTCCGGCTCAGGGCGAGAGCGTCAATCTCTCCCTTCGGCGAGCACTCAAAAAGTCGGACGAGGTCATTATCATCCTGACGGACCGGTCCCTCAACAATCCCTACCTTATTTACGAGATGGGAGCAGCTTTCTCTATGCGCAAGCTGATCGTACCCATCCTGGTGAACGTGGAGGATTCGGAGATCCCGCCCCTCATCGCCCGGTTTCCGTATGTGAAGTACTCCCAACTGCGACGCTACCTTTCCGAGTTGCAGCAACGCGCGAAGTCGCCGGCAGGCGACTCGCCGATGGCCGCTGTCCGCTAATCAGACGCTCACCGCTCGGCCGCCAGCCGGCGCAGCTCCTCGATCAGCTCGTCGGTCTGCCGGCGGAGGTGCTCCGGGTCGCCCGAGTTGTCGACCAGCCGGTGGGCCGCCTCCCGCCGCTCCTCGCCGTCGCCCTGGGCGAGCAGCCGGCCGCGCGCGGCGGATTCGGAATCCATGCCCCTTGGCCACGGCCCGTTCGTAGCGCAGCTCGCAGGGGGCCTCGACGGTGACGATCAGGTCGAATCCCGGAGCGTAGCCGGCTTCGACGAGGAGCGCCGCCTCGAGCACGATGATGTCTTTGGTCCTGGCTGCGATCTCCTGGAAGCGTCTCCGCACCAGGGGATGAACCGCCGACTCCAGGGCGAGGCGCGCCTCCGGATCGCGGAAGACGCGAGCGGCGACCTTGGCGTGGTCCACGCCACCCCGCTCGTCCAGCATCTCGGGGCCGAAGAGGGCGCGCACCGCCGCGGCGCCTTCGCCCCCCGGGCGGTGGAGCTCCGCCACCAAACGGTCGGCGTCGATCACCTCGAATCCCGCCTCGCGCAGCCAGGCCGCCACCGTCGACTTGCCGCTGGCGAGCCCGCCGGTGAGGCCGATGCGGAGAGCGCGGGTGCTCATGATGCAGGAAGCCCCTGTCGCCGCCGCGCGGCCTTCAGGGTGTTGGCGAGAACCATGGCCACGGTCAGCGGGCCGACGCCGCCGGGAACGGGCGTGATCGCGGCGGCCTTGGGAGCCACGCGGGTGAAATCGACGTCTCCCACCAGAGTGTAGCCCCGGGTTGCAACCTGCAGGCGCCGGGCCTCGTCACCGGGGAAGAGGCGCTCGGTCTCGGCCGTGTCGGAAACACGGTTCATGCCCACGTCGACCACCACCGCCCCTTGGCGGACGTGATCCGGCCCGAGCAGGCCGGGACGGCCGATAGCGGCCACCAGGAGGTCCGCCTCGCGGGTGATGGCGGCGAGATCCGCGGTGCGGGAGTGGCAGACCGTGACGGTGCAGTGCTCGCGCAGCAGCAGGCCGGCCATGGGCTTGCCCACGATGGCGCTCCTGCCCACGATCACGGCGTGGCGGCCGGACAGGGGCACGCCGTTGCGCTTGAGCAAGGCGACGATGCCTGTGGGCGTCGCGGGCGTGAAGCCCTCCTCGTCCAGCCACAGGCGGCCGACGTTGACCGGATGGAAGCCGTCCACGTCCTTGTCCGGAAAGAGGCGGTCGAGGACGCGCTTCTCGGACGATCTGGGGCGGCAGGGGAAGCTGCACCAGGATGCCGTCCACGGCGTCGTCACCGTTGAGCTCGTCGATGAGCGCCAGCAGATCCGCTTCGGTGGTTGCCGCGGAAAGCCGCGCCGTGCGGCTCAGCATACCCACCTCGGCGCAGCCGCGCACCTTGCTTCCCACGTAGACCTGCGAGGCCGGATCCTCGCCCACCAGCACGGCGACGAGTTGCGGCAGGCGGGCCCCGGCCGCGGCCAGCTCACGAACGCCCGCCGCCACCTCGGCGCGGATTTCGGCGGCGGCGGCCTTGCCGTCGAGCAGGTGGGTCATCCGGGGATCCTCCCCTGATAGACGCAGACGGTGCCGCCGGAGAGATCCTCCCAGGCAACGTCGGTGAACCCCGCGCCGGCCATCCGGTCGAGAAATTCCTGCCGCTGGGGAAAACCGAGCACCGAATTCGGCAGATAGGTATAGGCCGAGCCTCGGGGCGAGATCAGCCGGCCGATCCACGGCAGCAGGCGGAGGAAGTAGAAGAGGTAGAGACCCTTGAGCGGCTGCCATCGCGGGATGGCGCACTCGAGGACGACCAGCTTGCCCCCGGGCCGTAGCACGCGCGGCGAGCTGGCGCAGGGCGGCGTCAAGGTCCGCCACGTTGCGCAGGCCGAAGGAAACCGTGGCGCCCTGGAAGGACCGGAGCGGGAAGGGGAGCGCCAGAGCGTCGGCGGCGAGCGTTGCCGGACGGGGCGCTCCCAGCCGCGCGAACTTCCGCCGGGCGAGAGCCAGCATCGGTACGCAGAAGTCCGCCGCCGCTACCCGCGCCCCCCGGCGCCGCAGCGCCGCGGCTTGGTCGCCGGTGCCGCAGCAGAGATCGAGGGCCGGAGCGCCCGGAGCGAGCCCCAGGACCGCCGCGACCCGCTTGCGCCACAGCACGTCCAGGCTCGCCGTCAGCAGGTGGTTGAGCAGGTCGTACCGCGGCGCCACCCCCGCGAACATGTCGCGGATGGCGGTTCCCGACTTGTCGAGCGGCGCGGCGGTCGTCTCGGCCATCGCGAGGAGTGTACTCCGGATGGAAGGGAGGATCGTGTAGGATAAGAGGGCGCCGGCTTCGAGCCGACGGTGGCTGACCTGTTCCCCGGCAGGCGTAGCGGCTATCGACTCGTCCTTGACAATCTCCCCTGAGCACCCTAGCATATGGGTCCTTTGCGTCGCGAAGGCGGGGGTCGTACGCCGCGCCTGGTGATTCTTTTCCCCAGCCAAGACTGGAGAGTTGGAGATGCTGAAGAAGACCTACAGCCCGAAGCTCGCCGAGATCGAGCATCGGTGGCACGTACTGGACGCCGCGGGGATTCCCCTGGGCCGGCTCTCCTCGTTGGCGGCGCGCCTCCTGACGGGCAAGCACAAGCCCACCTGGGCCCCGCACCTCGACACCGGCGACTTCGTGATCGTCGTCAACGCCGAGAAGGCGGTGCTGACCGGGCGCAAGGAAGAGCAGAAGATCTACCACCGCCACACGGGATATCCGGGCGGCCTGAAGTCGGAGACGGCGGGCAAGCGGCGGCAGCGCCGGCCCACCAAGATGGTCGAAGACGCCATCTGGGGGATGCTGCCCAAGAACAAGCTGGGCCGCCAGCAGCTCCGCAAGCTCAAGGTCTACGCCGGCCCCGAGCATCCGCATCAGGCGCAGCAGCCCGAGGCCTACGACGTCGCCGCCGCCCTCTAGTGGGATCCAAATAACGGGATCCAAATCGCGAGGCATCAAGGAGATCGCAGTGAGCCAAGTTCAATACTACGGCACCGGGCGCCGCAAGACGGCCGCAGCCCGCGTGTACCTGCGGCCCGGCGCGGGCGCGATGAAGATCAACGGCCGCGCGCTCGACAGCTACTTCCCCAACGAAGTGCTGAAGATGGTCATCAAGCAGCCGCTGCTGCTGACGGAGACGGCCGAGAAGTTCGACATCTTCGTCACGGTGGCGGGCGGCGGCAGCGCCGGCCAGGCCGGCGCGATCCGGCACGGCATCTCGCGCGCCCTGCTCGAGTACAACGCTGAGCTGCGCGACCGCTTGAAGTCGGCCGGCCTCCTGACGCGCGACCCGCGCAAGAAGGAGCGCAAGAAGTACGGCCAGAAGGGCGCCCGCGCCCGGTTCCAGTTCAGCAAGCGCTAGAAGTCGAGAAGGGAGAGATCCTTGGTCGAAGTCACGATGAAGGAACTGCTGGAGGCTGGCGTCCACTTCGGACACCAGACCCGGCGCTGGAACCCGAAGATGAAGCCGTACATCTTCGGCAAGCGCAACGGGATCTACATCATCGATCTGCAGAAGACGCTGCAAGCTGTTCAAGCAGGTCGCGGAGTTCGTGCAGAATCTCGCCGCCGAGGGCAAGCGCATCCTGTTCGTCGGCACCAAGCGGCAGGCCCAGGAGGCCATCGCCGAAGAGGCGCGGCGCTGCGGCGAGTTCTACGTCACCAATCGCTGGCTGGGCGGCACGCTCACCAACTTCGTGACCCTGCGCTCTTCGATCGAGCGCCTGAAGGAGATCGAGGCGCGGCTGGGCGACGAGAGCAACTCGCTCACCAAGAAGGAGCGGCTGCGGCTGGAGCGCGAGCGGGAGAAGATGGCGAAGAACCTCGAGGGCATCCGCGACATGGAGGAGCTGCCGGACGCGCTCTTCGTGGTCGACCCGAAGAAGGAGTACATCGCCGTCTCCGAGGCCAACAAGCTCGGCATTCCGGTCATCGCCATCGTCGACACGAACTGCGATCCGGAGCTGATCGACTACCCGATCCCGGGCAACGACGACGCCATCCGGGCCATCCGGCTGTTCGCCTCGCGCCTTGCGGACGCCTACCTCACCGGGTCCGGCAAGCTCGGAGCAGGAGGCGATGATCCGGTCCAAGGACATGGCGGTGCCGGCCCTCGACAAAGACGCCGCCGCCGCTCCGGCTTAGACCGTTCGGCACAGACCGGGCCGAATTGCCCGCGTGACCTCACCCCCTGCCCCCTCTCCTAAAGGAGAGGGGGAAAACGCAGAGCTCAGAGCCCCTCTCCTTTAGGAGAGGGGTTGGGGTGAGGTCGATTAATCGATCGCCCCCGAAGAAGGTCCGCTCTCATCGCGGTTCGCAAGGAGAAACGCTGTCATGGCTGAAATCACCGCTCAGATGGTCAAGGAGCTCCGGGAGCGCACCGGCGCCGGAATGATGGACTGCAAGAACGCCCTGGGCGAGACGAAGGGCGACATCGAGAGCCGCGGTCGACGTCGCTGCGCAAGAAGGGACTCGCGGCGGCGGCCAAGAAGGCCGGCCGGGTCACGGCCGAGGGCGCGGTCAGCTCCTACATCCACGCCGGCGGCAAGATCGGCGTGCTGGTCGAGGTCAACTGCGAGACCGACTTCGTGGCCCGCACCGACCCGTTCCAGGAGCTGGTGCGCGACATCGCGATGCACATCGCCGCCTCCGACCCTCGCTTCGTGCGCCGCGAGGAGGTCACGCCCGACGTGCTCGACCGCGAGCGGGCCATCTTCCGCGACCAGGCGCTGGCCACGGGCAAGCCGGCCAACGTCGTCGAGCGGATCGTCGAGGGAAAGATGGAGAAGTACTACTCCGAGATCGTGCTCCTCGAGCAGCCGTTCGTCAAGGATCCCGACGTGACGGTCGCGCAGCTCATCGCCGAGAAGGTCGGCAAGATCGGCGAGAACATCCAGGTGCGGCGCTTCGTCCGCTTCAAGCTGGGCGAGGGAATCGAGAAGCGCAAGGACGACTTCGCGGCCGAAGTCGCGGCCCAGGCGGCCGTCTGATGCCGGCCGGAAAGCCCGGGGAAGCTCCGGCGTACCGCCGGATCCTCCTCAAGATCTCGGGCGAGGCGCTGATGGGCTCGCAGCCGTTCGGCATCGACGAGCCGGTGGTGGTGGCCATCGCCGACGAGGTGGGGACGTCCACGCGCTCGGCGTCGAGGTCGCCATCGTCGTCGGCGGCGGCAACATCATCCGCGGCCTGGCCGCCAGCCACCGCGGCATCGACCGGGTGACCGGCGACTACATGGGCATGCTCGCCACGGTGATCAACGCCCTCGCCCTCCAGGACGCCCTGGAGAAGCGGGGCGTGCCCACCCGGGTGCAGACCGCCATCGACATCCGCGAGGTCGCCGAGCCCTTCATCCGCCGGCGGGCGATCCGCCACCTGGAGAAGGGGCGGGCGGTCATCTTCGCCGCCGGCACCGGCAACCCCTACTTCACCACCGACAGCGCCGCGGCCTTGCGGGCCAACGAGATCCACGCCGACATCCTGCTCAAGGCGACCCGCGTGGACGGCCTCTACACCGCCGACCCGGAGAAGGATCCCAAGGCGGTGCTGCTGCCCGAGGTGACGTATCAGGAGGTCCTGGAGAAGGACCTCAAGGTGATGGACACGGCGGCCATCAGCCTCTGCCGCGACAACGGCATCCCGATCGCCATCTTCGACCTCGCGCCTCCCGGCAACATCCGCCGCGTCGTCTGCGGCGAGCGGGTCGGCTCCATCGTGCGCGCCGAATAGGCCCTCCCCGCACCGCCCCAAACCCTTCGATTGACAGGCCTTGGCCGGACGCGGAAGAATCTTCCCGGCGGCCAGGGTACCGAGCCTCAGCAGGAGGGAGATATGAAAGAGGTGTTCAGGGAAGTCGAGACGCACATGAAGCACGCGCTGGACCACTTCCACCACGAGCTCAAGCACCTGCGCACCGGGCGCGCTTCGCTGTCGCTGCTGGAAGGCATCATGGTCGACTACTACGGCAGCCCGGTCCCCTTGAACCAGGTGGCGAGCCTGTCGGTTGCCGACGCGACGATGATCGTGGCGCAGCCCTACGACCCCAGCCAGAGCGCCGCCATCGAGCGCGCCATCATGAAGTCCGACCTCGGGCTGAACCCTTCTTCCGACGGCAAGGTCATCCGCATTCCCGTCCCCTCGCTGACCGAGGAGCGGCGGCGGGAGATCGTCAAGAAGGCCCACGACCTGGCCGAGCACGCCAGGAACGGCGTCCGCCAGGCCCGCCGCGAGGGCAATGACAAGCTGAAGAAGATGGAGAAGGACAAGGCGATCAGCCAGGACGACGAGCGCCGCGGTCTCGACGAGGTCCAGAAGCTCCACGACCGTTACATCGCCGAGATCAACACGGCTCTGGAGAAGAAAGAGCAGCAGATTCTGGAGGTGTAAGGGGCGGCCGCACCGTTGCCCCTCACCACCGACGCGACAGGCTACCTCCATGATCGAAAGCCTCTGGAGCGACGAAGAGGCCGCGGGATATCCAGGCGACCTCGGGCTGAGGGTCTACACTTCGCGCCTCCTCGGGCGCGACAAGAGCCTGGTGTTGCACGGCGGCGGCAACACCTCGGTGAAGGTGCGGGAACCCGACCTTTTCGCTGAGGAGGAGGAGATCCTCTACGTCAAGGGGAGCGGCTGGGATCTGGAGACGATCGAGGCGGAAGGGTTCGCGCCCGTGCGCCTCGACCCCGCGATGCGGCTGGCGACGCTGCCGAGCCTCTCCGATCCCGAGATGGTCAACGCGCTGCGGGCGAGCATGACCCGGGTTTCGGCTCCGACACCGTCCGTCGAGGCCATCCTCCACGCGGTGCTCCCCTTCAAATACGTGGACCACACCCACGCCGACGCGGTCGTCACCGTCACCAACACTCCGGGCGGGGAGGAACGGATACGGGAGATCTACGGCGATTCGGTCGTCGTGATTCCCTACGTGATGCCGGGCTTCGATCTCGCACGCCTCTGCGCCCAACGGTTCCCCCCCGAGGCCGGGCCGCAGACGATCGGCATGGTGCTGCTCAACCACGGCATCTTCTCCTTCGGCGCCACCGCCCGGGAGTCCTACGAGCGGATGATCCGCCTCGTCCGGCTCGCCGAGGAGTACCTGGAGCGGCAGGGAGCCTGGTCGCTCGGTCCCTTCCCGGAGCCGGATGGGAAAATCTCTCTTCTGGACGTCGCCAGGTTGAGGCGAGAAATCTCGGCGGTGGCGGGATTCCCGATGATCCTCTCGCTCCGCCGCGACGCCCGCAACCTCGCCTTCGCCCGGCGCGAGGATATGCATCGGATCTCGCAGCAGGGACCCGCGACGCCCGACCACGTGATCCGCACCAAACGCGTGCCCCTGGTGCAGCGGGATGTCGAGGCGTATTGCCGCGCCTACCGGGATTACTTCGAAGAGCACGCTGCCACCGCCGCGCCGCCGAAGACGATGCTCGATCCGGCGCCCAGGGTGGTGCTCGATCCCGATCTGGGCCTGGCGACCGCGGGCCGGACGGCGCAGGACGCCGCGATCGTCGCCGAGATCTATGAGCACACCATGGACATCATCGAACGGGCCGAGCGCCTCGGCGGCTGGCAGGCTCTCCCGTCCCGCGAGCTGTTCGATATGGAGTACTGGGACCTGGAGCAGGCGAAGCTGGCCAAGGCCGGCAAGCCGGCCGTCTTCACCGGCGAGGTGGCGCTGGTCACCGGCGCCGCCTCGGGGATCGGCCGCGCCTGCGTCGAGGCGTTCCTCGCTCGCGGCGCCGCGGTGGTGGGGCTGGATATCGTTCCGGGGATCGGGACGATGCTCGCTCGCCGCGACTTCCTCGGCCTGGTCTGCGACGTGACGGTGGAAGAGGAGATCGAGAAGGCGATCTCGGCCGCCGTCTCGAGCTTCGGCGGCTTGGACCTGCTTGTCCTGAACGCCGGCATCTTCCCGGCGGCCCGCAGGATCGAGGATCTGTCCCTCGCCGAATGGGACCGGGTGATGCGGGTGAACCTGGACGCCAATGCGGTCCTGCTGCGGCTCTGCCATCCGTTGCTGAAGCTCGCTCCCGCCGGCGGCCGGGTGGTGGTGATCGGCTCGAAGAACGTGCCGGCTCCCGGCCCGGGCGCAGCGGCCTACTCGGCGTCCAAGGCGGCGCTCCGCCAGCTCGCGCGGGTGGCGGCGCTGGAGTGGGGAAGGGACGGCATACGCGTCAACGGCCTCCACCCCAACGCGGTCTTCGACACCGGCGTCTGGACGGAGGATGTGCTGGCCTCGCGGGCGGCGGCGTATGGCCTGTCGGTTGAAGACTACCGGCGCAACAACGTGCTCGGCGTCGAGGTGACGAGCCGCGACGTGGCCGAGCTGGCGGCCGAGCTGTGCGGCCCCCGCTTCGCCAAGACGACGGGAGCCTGGATTCCGGTGGACGGTGGGAACGAGCGGGTGATCTGAGTCTCTCTGCCCTATGGAATCAGCAGCACCTTTCCCGTCGTCCGCCGTCCCTCCAGCGCCCTGTGGGCCTCCGCCGCGCCGGCCAGCGGCAGCTCGAGACCGATGCTCAACCGCAGTTTTCCTTCCGCGAGCCAGCCGAGAACGTCCCTCGACCGCTGCGTCAGCTCCTCGTGGGCGGCGATGTAGTGATGGAGAGAGGGCCGGGTCAGGTAGAGCGAGCCCTTGGTGTTGAGAAGGGTCGGACTGACGGGCGGCACCGGGCCGCTCGACTGGCCGAAGAGCACCATCATGCCGCGGAGGGCGAGGGAGTCGAGGCTCTTCTCGAAGGTGGCCTGGCCGACGCCGTCGTAGACCACCTGCACGCCGCGCCCGCCGGTCAGGCGCTTCACCTCGGCTGCAAAGTCCTGCTCGGCATAGAGGATGACCTCGTCCGCTCCGGCCTCGCGGGCGAGCCGCGCCTTCTCCTCGGTCGAGGTGGTGCCGAGCACCCGTGCGCCGCGAATCTTGGCGATCTGGCAGAGGATCTGACCCACGCCGCCGGCCGCGGCATGGACGAGGCAGGTCTCTCCTTCCTTCAGAGGATAGGTGCTATGGGTGAGGTAGTGCGCCGTCATGCCCTGGAGCATGGCGGCGGCCGCCTGCCGGGCGCTCACGCCTTCAGGCAGCTTGACCAGCCGTGCCGCGGCAACGGCCGCCAGCTCGGCGTAAGCCCCTTGAATGCCGGTATAGGCGACGCGGTCCCCGACGGCGACCTCGGAGACCCCAGGACCCAGGCCGACCACCGTCCCCGCCGCTTCCTGGCCGAGGACGAACGGCGGCACCGGACCCTTGTAGAGGCCGGTGCGGAAATAGACGTCGATGAAATTGACACCGGCCGCTTCGATGCGGACGAGCGCCTGTCCCTCGCCGGGCTGCGGATCGGGGACATCCTCGTAGCTCAGAACCTCGGGACCGCCCAATTGGTGGATGCGGATGGCCTTCATGGCTCGCTCCCTCCTTTGCCGCCTCAGCCTGGCGCAACTGCGTCAGGCGCCGGCGAAATACTCCTGCATGATAGCGCCCTTCTCAGGGGAGGAGAGAGGAGGGGATCAGTCGGCGGCGACCGGGAAGGGCTGCTCCATCCGCACCCAGTGGCTGCACAGCTCCTCGAAGTGGCGCGGATCCTGGGTCGAGAGGGCTTCCCGGCTGAATCGCTCGATTTCGGCCGGGGAGGTGCCGGCCCGGCGCATGGAGTAGCGGATGGCGCTGACGAGGGCGAAACGGTTGCGGCTGCGCAGGGTCACGTGGATCTCGGGGTATAAGGGGGACATCTTGGTCCTGTCCATACATAGAACGTCCGGGACGCCGAAAACGTTTCACCGTAGTCGGAGGTCCATGGCAGGTCCGCGAGGTCAACGACCGGCGCTGGCGAGATCGGCCGGAGGGGAGCGTCGCCGGACCATGTTTTGAAGATAGCATCCGCATCCATGTCGGTCCGCGGCCACTTCTGGACGATCGCTCCCCGCCTGCGCCACGGCGTCCGGCCCCGGCCCGCGCCGGAGTCGCGCCCTTGGGAGACCACGGTGCTGGACCCTGTCACCGGGGAGTTACCGGTGACGGGCCTGCTGCGGGAGGTGCCGGGGAGCGAGGATCTGCTGGTGCTCATCCACGGTCTCGGCGGCGGCATTGGCAGCCACTACATGCTGCGCGCCGCGTGCGCCGCCGAGTCGGCAGGGATCTCCTGCCTGCGGCTGAACCTGCGCGGCTGCGACCGCCGGAGCGGCGACTTCTACCATGCGGGGCTCACCGCCGATCTGCATGCCGCCCTGGCGAGCGAGGAGCTGCGAGCCTACCGGCGATACTACGCGCTCGGCTACTCGCTGGGAGGGCACGTGGCGCTGCGCCTGGCGACGGAGGAGGGCGATCCGCGCCTCGCGGCGGCGGCGGCGGTCTGCTCACCCCTGGATCTCGCGCTCTCGCAGCGCGAGATCGATGCGCCTTCGCGCTGGGTCTATCGCCGCTATCTGCTGGCGAGCCTCAACGATCTCTATGCCGCCGTCGCCGCGCGGCGGCCGGTGCCGTTGCCGGTGGAGGAGGCAGCCGGTCTGAGCACTCTGCGCGAGTGGGACGACCGCATCGTCGCGCCGCGCTTCGGTTTCGCCGGCGCCGACGACTACTACGCCCGCGCCAGCGTCGCCCCGCGCCTCGGGGACCTCCGCGTGCCCGCCCTGCTGCTCAACTCCGAGACCGATCCGATGGTACCCCCGCAAGCCGTCCGCGCCTCCCTGAAAGACCAGGTGTCCCGCTTGGAGGTGCGCTGGCTCTCCGACGGCGGCCACGTGGCCTTTCCGAGAGACCTCAATGCGGGACTGGGGAATGGAACGGGTGTCGACGCGCAGGTGATCGGCTGGCTGCGGGAGCGGCCCTCATCCCCCTGACCCCCTCTCCGTCGACGAGGGTGGAATCGGAGTCTCGACTCCGCCTATGGAAGAATCCCCCCCGATGCCCACGACCGCCGTCCTGAGCCGCGACGCGCCGTTCGCCCGGCGCTTCTTTGCCTATCTCGCGGAGCGCTTTCCGCCGCTCGGCTACGGCGTGCTGATCGCCGCCTATTACTCCTCCAATCAGTTCCTGGCACGGACGCTCACCGCGCCGGGACGGCCGATGCACTACGACCTCTCGACCGTGCTCGGCGCGGTCACCCTGCTCTGCTTCTTCTTCCATCTGCGGGTCTTCGACGAGCACAAGGATTACGCCGAGGACCTCGTCCACTATCCGCGGCGGGTGCTGCAGAGCGGCCTCGTCACCCTGCGGCATCTCCAGGTGCTCGGCGGGCTGGCCATCGCCGCCGGGATCGTCCTCTCCCTGCTGCGCGGCCCGGCCGCGTTCGTGGCCTGGCTGGCGGCCTTCGCCTTCTCGCTCCTCATGCTCGAGGAGTTCTTCGCCCGCGACTGGCTCAAGCGACACTTCCTCGTCTACGCCACGAGCCACCTGCTGGTGATGCCGTTGCTGGCGCTCATGATCTTCAGCTTCGCCACCGGCCGCTGGCCCTGGCAGGCGCCGCCCTGGTTCTGGGTCTATGCCTGGGTGGGCTTCTTCGTCACCTTCAACTGGGAGGTTTCGCGCAAGATCCGCGCGCCCGAGGACGAGATCGAAGGCGTCGAGACCTACACGCGCATCTTCGGCACCTACGGCGCGGCTTACGTGGTGCTCCTGATCCGGGTGATCGACACCGGTCTGGTGGCGCTGGTCGGCTGGCACCTGGGGCTCTCTCCCTGGTTCTATGCCGCCCTGGTGCTCCTTTTCCTCGTCTGCCTGGTCGGCTTCTTCCAGTACCGTTTCCACACCAGCCGCAAGACGGCCAAGCGGATGGAGACCTACGCCGGCATGTACGTCATCGCCTTCGACGTGATCCTGGCCATTGAGATCGTGCGGCGGCATGGAATCGAACTATGAGCGACATCCCCCGTCCGAGCCCTCCCCCCCCGACCCTCCTCTCCCGCCCCCTCCCTTCCCACCTCACCGGGAGCGGAGGGAGAAAGACGAAGATCTGTTTTCCTTGGCCTTTTTCCCCTCTCCCGGTGAGGTGGGAAGGGAGGGGGCGGGAGAGGGGCCAGGGGTGAGGGCTCCCGGTGAGGTGGGAAGGGAGGGGGCGGGAGAGGGGCCAGGGGTGAGGGCCCGGGCGGGAGAACGCCTCCTCGGCGGCAAGGCCGCGAACCTGGCAATCCTGGAATCCCTGGGTCTCCCCGTGCCTTCCTGGTACGCGATCACCATCGAGGCCTTCGAGCGAGCCCTCGGAGGTCTCCGCGATCGCATCGCCGGCCGGCTCCATGGCGCGGACGACCTCGCGATGGCTTCGGCCGAGATCCGGGCCTGGATCGACACCGTCTCCTTGCCGCCCGGCCTCGAGGCCGAGATCGCCGCCGCCCACGCCGCGCGCATCGGCGAGGACACCTACGTCGCCGTGCGTTCCTCGGCGGCGGGGGAGGACGCGGCGGGGGAGTCCTTCGCCGGGCTGCACGACAGCTTCCTCTTCATCCGCGGCCGGGAGCGGCTGCTCGAAGCCCTGCGCCAGGTCTGGGCCTCGGCCTGGAACGAGCGCGCCCTGGCCTACCGGCGGGCGAAAGGCATTCCTTTGGAAGGCATCGCCGTCGCCGTCATCGTGCAGCGGATGATCGACGCGCGCACCAGCGGCGTGCTCTTCACCGCCAACCCCAACACGGGCTCCGCGCACGAAGTCGTCGTCAGCGCTCTCTGGGGAGCCGGCGAGGGTCTGGTCAGCGCCGGGCTGGACGCGGACACGTTCGTCGTCGACAAGGAGACCCTGGAGATCAACGAGACGATCGCGGCCAAGCCCGAGCAACTGGTGCTCGACCGCGAGGCGGGGGGTGGCCTCGTCCGCATTCCCGTGCCGGAGGCCGACCGCGAACGTCCCAGCCTGACGGACGACGAGGTCCGGTCATTGACCCGCATGGCGCTGGCCGTCGAGCGCCACTACCGCCGGCCCCAGGACCTCGAATTCGCCGTCGACGCCGCGGGCCGGCCGTTCCTCCTCCAGGCCCGCCCGGTCACCACCGTCGAAGAGCTCGGCCCCGCCGCCGGCAACCGGCTGATCTGGGACAACTCCAACATCATCGAGAGCTACTCGGGCGTGACCTCGCCCATGACCTTCAGCTTCATCCGCCGCGCCTACTCGATCGTCTACCACTGCTTCGCCGAGGTGATGGGTATCGACGCTCGCACCGTCAAGGCCAACCGCGAGGTATTCGAGAACATGCTCGGGCTCTTCCGCGGCCAGGTGTACTACAACCTCCTCAACTGGTACCGGCTCGTCCGCCTCTTCCCGGGCTTCAACTACAACAAGAGCTTCATGGAGTCGATGATGGGCGTGCGCGAGGCGGCGCAGGAGGAAGAAAACCCTCACCCCTGGCCCCTCTCCCGCCCCCTCCCTTCCCCCCTCACCGGGAGAAGGGAAACAAGAGACAGCTTTGCGCGCAAAGAATCCGAGGTAAGCGAAGGCGCGGGCCTGGAACAACCTGCTGCCTTCTCCCCTTCTTTGTCCCCCTCTCCCGGTGAGGTGGGAAGGGAGGGGGCGGGAGAGGGGTCAGGGGTGAGGGCTCGGGCGGGGGAGGGCAAGGCATTCCAACGCTATACCGTCGAGCTGCCGGCCCTGCTGCGTCTGGTCATGCGCTCGGCGCGCAACTTCCTCCGCATCCGCCGCATCGTGGGCGACTTCCAGGCTCACTTCCGCGTGTGCTACGAGCGCTGGTCGGCCATGGACTTCCGCGCCATGGCGCCACACGAGCTGGCGGCGCTCTACCGCGAGATGGAGGAGAAGCTCCTCTGGGAATGGAAGGCGCCGATCATCAACGACTTCTTCGTGATGGTCTTCTACGGCACGCTCAAGAAGCTCTGCGCCGCGTGGTGCGGCGACGGGTCCGGCTCGCTGCAGAACGACCTCATCTGCGGCGAGGGCGGCATCGAGAGCACCGAGCCCACCAAGATGCTCCTGGGCCTCGCCGCCGAGGCCCGGCAGCAGCCGGAGCTGCGGGCGCTCCTCCTCGACGGCCGGCCGGAGGATCTCGCCCGCGAGATTCCGGCCGACCCGCGCTTCGCCGGTTTCGCCGCCGGCATCCGCCGCTATCTCGACCTCTACGGCTTCCGCTGCGTCAACGAGCTGAAGCTGGAGGAGCACTCGCTCAGGGACCGGCCGGCCTTCCTGTACCAGATCCTCCGCAACTACCTGGCGGCTGACGATCCAGCGGGGCTCGACGTGGCAGCCATGGAGGAGCGCGAACGGCGCATCCGCCGCGAGGCCGAGGAGCGCGCCTTCGCCGCCCTACGCAAGCGGCGCAATTTTCTGCTTTGGGGGCTGCCGCGCGGCTGGATCTTCCGCCGCGTGCTGGAGAACGCCCGACTGGGGGTGAAGAACCGCGAGAACCTGCGCTTCGCCCGCACCCGCATCTATGGCCTGCTGCGCGAGCTGCTGCGGGCGGTGGGGGAGGACCTCGCCGCGGAAGGCATCCTCGAGCGCGAGGACGACGTCTTCCATCTCACCCTGGACGAGGTCTGGGATTACGTCAAGGGCCGGGCGGTGACGGCGAACCTGAAAGGCCTGGTCGTCCTTCGCCGCGAGGAATTCGACACCTGGCGCCGCATGGAGCCGCCGGCCGACCGCTTCGAGACGTACGGCCTGCCGTATCACCGCAACCGTTTCCAGGGACGTCCGCAGGCGGCCGTCGCCTCCGAGCCCGGCCTGCTGCGCGGCACCGGCTGCTGCCCCGGCGTCGTCACCGGTCCGGTCAAAGTCCTCCGCACGCCGTCCGAAGACGCCCGCCTCGACGGCGAGATCCTCGTCGCCGAGCGCACCGATCCCGGCTGGGTGCCGCTCTATCCGTCCGTCTCGGGGCTGCTCATCGAGCGCGGCAGCATCCTCTCGCATTCGGCGATCGTGGCGCGGGAGATGGGGATTCCGACGATCGTCGGCATCGCGGGTCTGGTGAGCACGCTGCAGACCGGCCAGGTGGTGACCATGGACGGCGGCGCGGGCACGGTGCGGCTGGAGGGGACGGTTACGACTGCTTGAGCTGGTCAATCACTTGCCGGCAGAGTTTCTCTGAGATCCATAGGTCCGGTCTCGCGGCGATCTCCAGTAGGAGCAGCTCGACTTCATCCAGAGGTAGAAGTCCTTCCCGGTAGGCCTGAACAAGCACTCCCACAGTTCCCTTGATGGGTAGACCGAGACGTCGAGCCTCCTCACGCGCCTCCTCGTCATCGAGCAGCACCAGCACGTCCGACCCCGAAAAGGTCTTCGCCAGGCTCAAGAGCTGTCGCTCTCCAACGCCCAGTACAGACTGAGGCCCGTACTGGCGGAGTACGGCCTCGGATACGTCCAGGACGGGGAATCTTTGGTGTGTCAGGAAAAGGCGAATGTTGACCGAGTCCGATGCCTCGCGGGCCGTACCTTCGATGACCGCCTCGTCGTAGACAGCCTTGGGAACGTGGACGACTCCGTAGAGGTCAGCCAGCAAGTGAAGGCGGTTCAGCTTGCCGAGTGCGATCAGCGGACCGGCATCGACCAGGACAATTCGCAAGGACGTAGTCGTTCAGCCGAGCTCTTCAGCCAAGGTAGCGGTGCTGAAAGGAGGCTCCAAGCCCCGCGCATAGGCATGGCGGGCGAGCTCCGACCGGGAAATCCCTGCCCGTTCCGCAGCGGCTCCAAAGGAAATTCCGCCGCGGGCGTAGAGATCGAGGGCACGGTCGATCTTGACCTCACGTAGCCCCCTCTGTAGCAGCTCGATCAGGAATTCCTGGTGGAGAGTCTCGAACTCTTCCACGAGAGTGTTGGGGAGGGTGAGGGTCAGAGACGTGTCGGACATGCCTCTGGAAGTATACGAGATTCTGATGCTGGCGCGATCTTCGCCCGTCCCGAGCCGGAGCTCGGCACGTGCATCCCTGATCGGACTCCCCGAAAAAATCTCGGACCCATTAGTACGCCCCCCGCGGCGTGACTTGAAAACCCCGTGTCCTGATAGTCACCGGCCCCGAGCTGGTGAAAACGGCGTTCTTCCTGCTTGGGCCGGCGGTGACCTTGTAGCCACGGTCGCTGACTCACCGGGTTGCCTGCCGTGAGCTGGTACTCCGCGGCAGGGATAGCCTGGAGGAGAGCCTTATCCCAGGGCAGTGAACGTCAGAAACTGTTTGAGAGGAAAGGAGTTAGTCCATGTCCAGAGCAAGGGTTCTTTCGACCAAGATCCGTAGTTGGGATCTGCTCAACGAGAACGTCAAGCCGCTTCTCCCTGACATGCTGCACATGCAGCCTCTGCAGGCCGAGCTGGAGGCGTTCCTCGACGAGGTGCGCGGGATCGACAACGAGCAGGAGGAGGCGCGCTCGAAGCTGCGGGACCTCGTCCGCCGCCGCCAGGAGTTGGAGCGGCAGGGCGAGCTCGTACGCCGGCGGATGCACGCCCACCTGCGCGGGACGTACGGCTACACCAACGAGCAGCTCATCAAGTTCGGCATCAAGCCACGCCCGCGGGTGATCCGGAAGAAGAAGTCGCCGGAGACACCGCCGGCCCAGGCGCCCCAAGAGCCGAAGTCCGCGTAGCGCTGTCGTCATGAAGTCTGTCCGTCACGGCGGCCGGAGCCGGCCACTTCGGCCGCCGTGGGTAATCTTTGTGGTCCGAGGGGTCCTGTAACGCGCCCCTCCATCTCGCTTGGGGCGCTCATCGCCACGGGCGGCCGGTTCGATCTCGACCGTCTCGGGGCCGCTTTTCAGATACAGGACGATCTCCTCAACCTGGTTGGCGACTACTACGGCAAGTACGATAGAGAGATCTCCTGCAATCTTCGGGAGGGCACCCATCGCTGCATTTGCATGTGTGCCTGAAGTGCTTGTATACGATATCGGGCTCTGCTAGAATTGCTCCAAACTCTTGCAGGACATAGGCAGCAGATCAATGAACTCGACCTTTTCAGCTGCGGAACAGAACCTTGGCTATCTCTTTCAAGCAAGGATAGCGCTTCTACTCGGCCTTGAGGAAGGAGATGAGGACGCAGCCATTCTGCTTGAGGGTCTCGATGATATCACCTTCGAGAGCAGCGGCGATCCCCGAAGTCTTCTCCAGCTAAAGCATCATGTAAAGGAAGCATCTCTAACTGATGCCAGTCCTGAGCTTTGGAAGACTCTTCGCGTTTGGTCCACGCACTACCAAGAAGGGTTGATCCATTTACCGGGTACACAACTCATTCTCCTAACTACAGCCGTAGCACCTGAGCAATCGATTCCCGCTCTACTAGAGTCCTTGGTCCCGCGAATTCGATGTAGTTGAGTCAAGTTTCATGCGGCCAGCCTCGCTTGCTCGCAGAGATGGGTGATGGCGCTTTCGACTTTGGCAAACGCAGGGTGCAGAGGTGAGGTGCTGCATGGAGCTCGGCTATGGAGTAGCGAAAGGCCGGGTCGCAAGAGGCGGGCATAGACTCGGGAAAAGAAGATCGCTGTGCGAAGACCTCTATCCGTGAGTCGATAGCGATGACTTCGGGGAATGCGCTCGATGAAGCCGTGCAGGCGCAGGCGCCGGAGGTCGTAGGTCATGCGTCCCTGGGTGAGCTTGGCTGGGGCGATACCCAGCAGGTGAGCCAAAGGCTCGCGCAGGTCTTTGTTGGCAAAACCCTGGGGCAGCAAGGCGAACAGCACGATGACGCTGAGCAGTGCCTGGACGCGAGGGTCGTCGAAGTGCAGGGCCGAAGCCCGCTGGCCAGCGATGGTGACCGGTTGCACCACCTGCTGGAAGGCGTCCTCGCCGATGGCGCAATCATGGCTGATGCGCTGGACGTCGAGAAGACGTCGGTTGGCTTGAAAGCCGACCTCCCGCAGGGCTGGGAGGTTGTGCAGCCGCTTGCCGATGGCGAAATCGCGGGTGTTGTTGATGGTGGTCTCAACGCGTAGCGCGCGCCCTTCCTTGAAGTACTGCTTGATCCTGGAGCTCTTGTAGTTGACGTGCAGAGAGGGGATCACGCCGTCGGTGATGACACGCGTCCGGAAGGTGCCCGGAGTCTTGCGGCTGACGCGTCGGGCGAAGATGAGCTGCACTTGATCGGGACGACCGAGATCGAGATTCTCGCGAATGACCTCTTCGAAGAAGACTCGACCCTGGACGGGGCGGTCGAGGACTTGGGTCAGAGACCGCCTGTAGCGTCCCCGGTCTTCCATCGGAAACCCCGCCGATACTCGAGGAATCGTTGGAGACGTGTGTCCGCGGCTCAGGACGTTCGATGCGATGAAAGGAGGACGGCGAGGGACGCCGCGGGGCGGCGCGTGGCCGCCCCTTCCACGTGCCTGGACCCACGGAATAGGGGGAATCTGAAAGAAGTCGTCCGTCTCAAGAGGCAGGCAAGCCCCAGGCCGATGCCTGGGCAAGGAGGCTCCATGAATCTCGCCGTCGTCAGTATTCACGGAATGGGCACTCAGCCGAAAGATTTCGCGGAAGCCATGCATCAGGAAATCCGGGAGCGCTACTCCGGGCCGAGTGATCTCGTCTTCGACTCGGTCCATTGGTCCCCGGTCCTTTCCGGCGCTGAAGACAGACTCTGGGCAAAGGTGCAACAGGATCACGACCTGGATTTCACCAAGCTTCGGCGGTTCGTATTGAACGCTTTAGGGGACTCCGTCGCATATCAGCCCCTGAGGTCTACCGCTGACCCGAAGGTCAAGGATGTCTACAATCTCATTCACGAGGAAGTCGGCAAGGTCCTCAAGCGTGTGGCAAAGGCGGCCGGCGCGAAGACTCCTTTGGTGATCTTCGCTCATTCCCTGGGCTCGGTGATCATCTCGAACTATCTCTGGGATCTCTGGAAGCCGTCAAGCGAGAAGCCGCCGCTGCAGCCCGCTACGCCTTTGGAGCGGGGTGAGACCCTTGCAGGGCTCGTCACCTTCGGTTGCCCCTTGGCTCTATGGTCATTGCGCTATTCCAACTTCGGCGAGCCGATCCCCTTTCCGCATCCGAAGCTCGCCACCCACTATCCCAAGGTCAAGGCGAAATGGCTCAACCTGTTCGATCAGGACGACATCCTGGCCTATCCGCTCAAGAAGGTGAATGCCAAGTATGACAGGGCGGTGACCGAAGACCGTCAAGTCTCGGTGGGCGGCCTGTTCAGCGGTTGGAACCCAGTGGCCCACACGGAATACTGGACGGACGACGACTTCACCAAGGATTTGGCCGACCTTTTGAACGAGGTTGCTACCGGCACGCAGCCGGCCGGGTGAACGTATGCGAGCCGCGCCTCGAGGCCCTCCGCCAGCGCTTCCGGCCCCAGCCGGCGGTTCAGGCATAGTTCTACTTTGTCAGACTGTACTCTCGGCACCCCCGGCGGGCCCTCACCCTGCCCTCTCCCAGAGGGAGAGGGTAAGAAAATGCCTTTTCTCTATCTTTCTCCCTCCTCTCCCCCTGGGAGAGGAGGGCCGGGGTGGTGAGGGCTTCGGAGGGCAGGACCGTACGCAGTCTGCAGGCAGACTGAACCACTACAGGCCAGCTCCTAACCTTGCCCCCGGTGAGCTGACGATCCTATACTTCCTGCCGCGCGAGGGGCGCACCCCGGTCCGCGGGAAGGGCTGAGCCCACCCTCCTGTTTTCGCCTGGCGACTCGACCATCATGCCGCCGGCTCGCGGACCGCCGGCCCAGGCATGGAGGTCGGTCATGAGCGATTCCGTTCCCGCGTCCCAACTCCCCCCGCGTCCCAGCCTCGAGCAGCTCAGGAAACAGGCGAAGGAGCTCCGCGCCGGCGGCGCCCACGCCAGTCTCGCGGCGGCGCAGCGCGCCGTCGCGGAGATGTACGGCTATGCGAGCTGGCCCCGCCTCAAAACCGCCGTGGAGTCGATCACGCTCCGCCGCCTGATCGAAGAGGGCGACGCCGAAGGCGTGCGCCGGCTCATCGAGTCGTCGCCCCGCCTGCCGAAGATCGCCTTCGACGACGGCAGCACGCCGCTGCACGTGGCGGCCGCCGAGAACCGGCCGGCCGTCGTGGAGGTTCTGGTCGCCGGCGGCGCACCCCTTCACGACCGGTTCGGAAAATCGGCCCATTCCGCACTGTCGTGGGCGATCACCTGCTGGTCCGACGCCGCCGCCTACAAGCTCGTCGAGCTCGGCGCGAAGCCGGATCTGTTCTGCGCCGCGGGCCTGGGGCTCCTGGAGGCCGTCCAGGCCTTCTGGCGCAACGGCAAGCTGCGGCGGCGGCCGAGCAGGACGGGCAGCTCGCGCTACACCGACGCGTCCGCCAGCGCCGCGTCGAGCGGAGACCGGAGCCGACTGAGAAGGACGTGAGTGCGTTTCGAACGTCGTGAGCCGGCTTATAAGCTCGTGAACGGGCAAGCCGGCCTTTTTTGCCGACTCGCGGGCTCGTGAGCGGACTCACACCTTCCTGAGCGGGCTCGCGAGCTCGTGAGCGGGCAGGCCGCCTTTTTGAGTCAACTCGCGAGCTTCTGAGTCGACCGCGCGGCTTTTGAGCGCGTTCACGCGTTTCTGAGTCGACTCACGAGAATCTGAGTGGGCTGCCACTTTTTTGGAGTCCGCTCCAACTTTTTTGAGTCGCCTCACGAAATTCTCAGTCGCCTCACGAAACTTTGAGTGGGCCGCCACTTTTTTTGTACGCGCTCAAAGGAATTTCAGCGCGCTCAGGATTTTGGGAGTCGCCTCACGAGAATTTGAGTGGGCTGCCGCTTTTTTTGAGAGCGCTCCCAATTTTTTGAGCCGACTCACGAAATCCTGAGTCGACTCACAAGCTTGCAAGTCGACTCACGAGGCTCTCAGTGGGCCGCCACTTTTCTTGTACACGCTCACCCGCTCGTGAGCCCGCTCAGAAGCTCGACTCGCAGCTCCGGAGCCGGCGCCCTCCGTAGCCAGAACGTTCGGCCGGCCCAGCGCGATTCCGCGGCGTAGAAGGTGAGACGGTTGCGCAGGTAGGTGGCGTAGACCTGCTCCAGCCGGCGCGCGTACTCGGCGATGCCTCTATCCTCGCCAGCGCCGTCGCCGGAGAGATTGCGGGCGAGCGTCTGGCCGCCGCGCAGACCGGTGTAGAGCGCGTTCAGCATCCCCTGCGACGAGAGAGGGTCGAAGGAGAGAGCCGCGTCTCCCACGGCGAGCCAGCCCTCGCCGGCGAAGCGGTCCAGGCGCGAGCTCTCGGCGCCGGTGCCGCGCAGGCGGCCGTGGCTCCGCCTTCAGGATGCGCGTGGCTTCCAGACCGCTCAAGCCCGGCAGTGATGTCCATCAGGATCAGGTCCGGCACTTGGCGACGGGCGATCTCGATCGTTTCTTCGGCGGTGCTGGCCGTCAGGACGGTGTATCTCCGCCTTTCCATCAGGAAACGGACAAGGAGCTGACTGAAGGCTTGGTCTTCGACCACCAGGACGCTTGCCGACATTTGCGGCAATGCTAATACTTAAAGATGGCTCTAGGGTCAAGACGTCTCCGGGGGATTCGCCCCCTCCCTCGGCTGGTCCCGCCGCCCACAAACTGTTCCACGTTCCTACCCGATAGGATGGCTGTTGCCCCCCGATTACCTTCGAATTCTCAAAGTCTCAAACGGCAGCTCGGGATCATGCTGTGCCCGGTAGAGATAATGGACCACCCGCCGCGCCAGCTCCGCCGTGGCGGCCTCGCGCCTGGCGGCGTTACAGAAGAGCCGCAGCGCCGCCAGGGCCTCACGCGCGACTCCCTGCGCCCGGAAGATCCACAGCATCTCCTCGGCGAGCGTGCTCACTTCGGCGGCGCGCCCTTGCTCCAGTAGAAGCTCGGCCAACTCCAGGCTCACCTGCGCGTAGTCGTAGGCCAGCTCGCGCTGGCGGAACACCCGCCGCGCCCGCTCGAATGCCGCCTGCGCTTCCGCAGGACGCCCGAGCCCGGCGGCGGCTTTTCCCTCGAGCCAAGCCACCCTCGTCAGGTCCAGTTCCTCGCCTAAGCGCTCGGCCAAGGCTCTCACCGCGGGCAGCCACCGCTCGGCCTCCTCGAACCGTTCAAGATGACAAAGGCTTCATCAGCAGGTTGAATTGTAGGATACATGCAAGCCGCGGCTCCCGGCCCGCATCGATGAGGGGAGCCGCCTCAGATAGCGTCGCCGCCATGCCTTCCGAATCGCCGAGCACTCCCAGAATGGCTGACTTGCTGAGGAGGATCTTCCCTCTCAGCTCGTCCGGATCGAGCGCGAGCGCCTCGTCGATGCGCTTCAGGGCTTCGGGGAACCGCCGCTCCTCCCGGTAGACCGCTGCCTCGATCCAGGGCACCACCGCGGCGTTGATGAGCCCGGGATCGGCGGCGGCTCCGGCCTCCCAGAGCGGTAAAGCGCGGGCGAGCGCCTTCTTCGCCCCGGGCAAGTCGTTGCAAATGCGGCGGCCGTTGGCGACATGCGCCCCGGCATAGCCCTGGAGGCGCGAGCGCCAGGCGTCCTCCCCTGGAGCCAGCTCCGCGATCAGCAGGGCCAGCTCGGCCAGCTCCAGCGCCTCCTGGGGCTGGTTCGCCGCCTTGCCGAGGCTCTCCGCCGCCACCCGCACGCACAGGCCCCAACTCCGATACTCCTCCAGGTCCTCCGCCAGCATCCGGCGGTCGGCGGTTCCGCAGGGCTCCAGCTCGGCCCAGAGCGCCTCCGCCTCGACCCGGTCCTCGACGACCGGCATGGCGCGGCCCGCGGGCCGCGGTGGGACGAGGGGCTCGAGGATCGCGTCAGCCCCTTGCCGCGCCAGGGCGATCAGCTCGGCGGCCATGCCACCCACGAAGATGCGATCCGCCCGCGATGTCCCCCCTGTCGCGGCACGGAACGAGCAGAGACCCCACAGCAGAGAGTCGAGCAGCTCCACCGGAAAGCCTGCCGCCACGGCGGCCTTCTCCAGCACCGGCCGCGGCGCCGCCCGCTCACCCCGCTCGTAGACCGAGAGCTGGCTCGGCGCGATGCCGGCGGTTCGGGCAAACTCCCCCTGCTCCAAGAGCAGCGAATAGCGAAAGAGGACCAACGCCAGCCTCGACTCGGGACTGTTCGCTTCGGGATCGTTCCTGTCCGCGTGCTTCATCTCTCCCCCTGCTCAGTGCTGTAGCATCACTCCGACGGCTGGTTTCTCCCCCTGATTCAAGGCACCATGTCTCAGGGGAGGTCCGGTTCCGCGGTCATGGAGGCCGCGCGCCACGCGCCTCCCGGAAAAGGAGCCGGTCATGCGAGCCCCTCGCAGAACAGCCGTATTGGTCCTCTTCGGATTCATGCTCGTCGCACCCTGGGTCCCTACCTCGGAAGCCCGTTCGGTGACCCCGCCGCGGGATTCGAATTCCCCCGCCCGCAGTGCCCTTGGCCAATTCGATTCCCTCTGGCGCTTTTTCGTGAGCTTCCGGTCCAAGACGGGTTGCATCATGGACCCCCTCGGCGACTGCACGCCGAAGCAGAGCGAAGCACAGACCGATGCCTCGAAGGCGGGTTGCAGACTCGACCCGCTCGGCGGCTGCGTGCCTGAGTTAGCACAGTGAGTGGATATAAGGGGCCGGGAGCGTCTGACCGTCCTCGGTGAAGGACAGTTTTCTAGCGGCATCGTGGGCGGGACCCTCATCGGGTTGCGGCCCCATTCCGCCGCAAACGGCAGCTCGGGGTCGTGCTGGGCCCGGTAGAGGTATTGGACCACCCGCCGCGCCAGCTCCGCCGTGGCGGTCTCGCGCTTGGCGGCGTCACAGAAGAGCCGCAACGCCGCCAGGGCTTCGCGGGCGACCCCCTGCGCCCGGAAGATCCACAGCATCTCCTCGGCGAGCGTTCTCACCTCGACGGTGCGTCCCGGTTCCAGCAGAAGCAAGGCCAGCTCCAGGCTCACCAGCGCGTAGTCGTAGGCCAGCTCGCGCTGGCGGAACACCCGCCGTACCCGCTCGAACGCCTCTACAGCCTCTGCGAAATGTCCGAGCCCGGCGGCGGCTTTCCCTTCCAACCAAGCCACCCGCGTCAGGTCCAGCTCCTCGCCCAGCCGCTCGGCCAAGGCTCTCACCGCGGGCAGCCGCCGCCCGGTCTCCTCGAACCGTTCCAGATGACAGAGGCTTATCAACAGGTTGAACTGTAGGATGCATGCCAGTCGCGGCTCGCGGCTGTCGTCAATGAGGGGAGCCGCCTCGGACAGCGCCGCCGCCATGCCTGCCGAATCACCGAGCACCCCCAGAATGGCCGACTTGCTGAGGAGGATCTTTCCCTTCAGCTCGCCCGGGTCGAGCGCCAGCGCCTCGTCGATCCGCTTCAGGGCCTCGGGGAACCGCCGCTCATCGCGGCGGACCGCCGCCTCGATCCAGGGCACCACCGCGGCGTTGAGGAGCCCCGGATCGGCGGCGGCTCCGGCTTCCCAGAGCTGTAAGGCGCGGGCGAGAGCCTTCTTCGCCTCAGGCAGGTCGTTGCAAACGCGGCGGCTGTTGGCGACATGCCCTCCGGCATAGCCCTGGAGGCGCGAGCGCCAAGCGTCCTCCCCCGGAGCCAGCTCCGCGATCAGCAGGGCCAGCTCGGCCAGCTCCAGCGCCTCCTGAGGCTGGTTCGCCGCCTTGGCAAGGCTCTCCGCCGCCACCCGCACGCACAGGCCCCAGTCGCGGTATTTCATTCCCTTGCTGACCAGTAGCCTCCGGCCGGCGGCCGGGCGGCGGCGGAGGAGAGCCCACAGGGTCTCGCCGCGTTGCCGGGCTTCCATCGCCTCGCCCTCCACAGCCAGCAGCGACAACACCGAACGGGCGAATTCCGCCGTCAGATTGCCGACCCGGGCGGCAACGGCCTCGATGCGGCGGCGCGCCTCTGACCGATCGGCCGCTGAGTCCTGGGGCGTCCGGCTCCTGGCCCGATTCGAGGCGAGGCAGGCGAGAGCAGCGTCGATGGTCTCCGGCGAAAGTCCCATGAACACGATGAGGGACTCCAGCGTCTCGCGGGTGAGCTGCCTCCGTCCCCGCTCGTAGTCGTTGATGTGTCTCGACGCGATCCCGGAGACCCTGCTCAATTCCGCCTGACTCCAACCTTGTCCGGCGCGGAGGAACGTCAAGACAACGCTGAGGTCCGGAAGTATTTCTGGCGGCATCTGACCTCCCACTGGCCTCCTCTTGTGGTCCTTGCTCAATAGCTAGGTTGCCGCTGAGCCCTCATGCGGGACATCAAAGGGGAAGAATTTTGACCAGCCCCAGACAA
Organism: Thermoanaerobaculaceae bacterium; assembly: GCA_963778565.1. Classification (GTDB taxonomy): domain Bacteria; phylum Acidobacteriota; class Thermoanaerobaculia; order Multivoradales; family UBA5704; genus DATARR01. Next base: position 353,780 of record CAVZUZ010000015.1, read on the forward strand.
CTGGCACCCCCTCGGGACGTGTATTCGCAACACTGGCCCGCGGAAACACCCCCTCGCGCTTGGCGGATCGATCGGCACTCTTTACCTTCTCAGGCTATGCCGATCAAAGAACGGAAGCAACTCCGGTCTGAGCCATTCGCTCACCCTGGCAAGGAACAGCTCAAGGACTTGTTTCGCGGCGAGCTGCCGCGGGCGGAGGCGCCCGCCGTCGTCCGCCACCTGCTGGCCGGTTGCCCGCGGTGCACCGTGACGGCCTCCAGATTCTGGGCGCTCGGCGAGCGGGCCGCCCACGCTGAAGTCCCTGTTCCAGGAGCTCGCCGAGTCAAGGCGCATAGCCAGACCGGTACACGACGAGCCGGGCTTGATCACGTTGAGTAGGAGATGACGGCGTGGCGAAGGCGGAGCCTTGACCGGCCCTAAGGCCATGAACCCGGCGGACGATGGAGGGGAGCGGGAGGAGCGGCCTTTACGAGGTGAGGGTCCAGACCCAGGGAGTCCTCATCCTTCCCGAACCCGTGATGGAGCGGGCGGGATTGGCCGCGGGCGACATCCTGTCCCTGGAGATGGGGCCGGCCTCGCTATACCTGGAGATCTACCGCGAGTTTCTCGGCGAGTTGCCGGCTCACTCGACGGAGAACCGGTGGCTCTTTCTCTCGGAGTTCTTGAGCCGGCCGCTGACGGCAGCCGGCGCCGGGGGCGCGGTGCCGATCCCGGCGGAGGTCTTTCCCTTGGCTCCGGGAGAAGTCGTCGTCCTGCAGGTGCTGCGCCTGGGTCTCGTCCACAAGCTCTATCTCTTCCGCAGCTCGAGCGAATGACCGTCCCCACGTCCGACACGACACTGCGTCGGCAGCGGGGAACCTATGGCACACCCGCCCCCCTCGTCGGATTTGTCATTCGTTCGGTGCACCTCCTCCTGCAAAGCCGCTTCGCACGCCCTGCCGGGCTGGCCGATCCCGCCGTGCGGCTGCTCGATCCGGCCGCCGGTGCGATGAACTTCGTGCTCGCCGCCTGCCGGCGAGCCGTCGAGCAGCAGCGGCAGGATGGCTCCGGTGTGGAGAGCCTCGTTCGCGAGCACCTGTTGCCTCATTTCCAGGGTCTGGAGCTGCTGGCCGCGGAGCACCGGCGCGGACGGCTCGCGATGCGCCGCTTCATCGCGTCTCTGGGGATCTCCCTTCGGGCGGACGAGGGGAACTCCCTCATCCTGGCCGACGCGCTAGCTGGCCCCGGACCGGAGCCGGCGGCTTTGCCCGGCGAGCAGACGGTCACGGTGATCGTGGGAAATCCTCCCTGGCGCGGGCACTCCGTCAACCGAGGACCATGGATCACCGGGCTTCTCCATGGCTATCGGCAGCCGGACGGCCGCGAGGACGAGGGTTACCACCGCGTCGACGGCCAGCCGCTCGGCGAGCGCAACCCGAAGTGGCTCCAGGACGACTACGTGAAGTTCCTCCGCCTCGCCCAATGGAAGGTCGATCAGGACGGACGGGGAATCGTCGCCTTCGTGGTCAATCACAACGGCCTCGACGCACCGACCTTCCGGGGGCTGCGCCGGTCGTTGCTGCGGAGCTTCGAGGAGATCCACGCGCTTGACCTGCACGGCAACCGCAGGAAACGGGAGACGGGGCCGGGCGGCAGCCCGGACGAGAACGTCTTTCCCGGCGTTGCCCAGGGAGCGGCGGTTCTTCTGCTGGTCAAGAATCCCGAGTTCCGCCGCCGCGTTCTTCGTGCCGACCTCTACGGCATCCGCCGGGAGAAGCTGCGCGAGCTCGCGAGGCTAGACGTCGAGACGATCCCCTGGACGAAGACCCACCCGCGCTCGCCCGGCTATCTCTTCGTCGCCGGTGACGACCGGATTGAAAGGGACTACGGGCGCGGCCTCTCTCTGCCGGAGATCTTCCCGGTCCATTCGGTGGGAATCGTCACCGGGCGGGATGCCTGGGTGACCGGACTCGACCGCCGCACCTGCGAGGATCGGCTGGGGCGGCTTCGGGAGGAAGGCTCGGGACCGCTCGATTCCTCCCGTCGCGAAAGGCTGCGAAAGGACGTGCAGTGGCGCCGCAGGTTGACCGCCTTTCTGGCGCGGCCGTTCGACGTCCGCCACCTCTGCTATGCGCCCTATCTCCTGGAACGGCCGCGCCAGGCGGTGATGGCGCATCTGGGGAGCGGCGCCAACGTCGGTTTGATCGTGCCCCGGCAGTGCAAGGAGGAGCCCGGAGCCTTTGTCACCCGCTGGATCGCAGGCCATAAGGTGGTGAGCGCCTACGACATCAGCACGGTTTTCCCCCTGTATCTCCACCCGGAAACCGAGCGCGTGCCCAATCTCGCGCCGGGCCTTTCGAGCCGGCTTGCCAAGTGGTATGGCCAAACTCCGGAGCCGGGCGAGGTCCTGCGCTACGTCTACTCCGTGCTCTACAGCCCGCCCTACCGGCAGCGCTACGGCGACCTGCTGCGGCGGGGCTTTCCCCGCGTGCCGTTCCCCCGTGAGGGGGAGCTGTTTACCCGCCTCGCCCGGTTGGGCGGCGAGCTGATCGGCCTGCACCTGCTCGAAGATCCACGGTTGCGGCAGGCCCTCGTGCGCTTCGTCGGGGATGGCCGGAAGGCCCTGGGAACGACCCGGCGGACGCTCGGCGACTACCGCGCGATCGAGGGGCGCCTGTACGTCAACCGCGAGGGCCTCCACTTCGAAGGCATCGAGCCCGAGGTCTGGGCCTACCGGATCGGCGCCTATCCGGTACTGCGCCGCTGGCTTCAGGCCCGCGCCGGCCGGGTGCTGCGCTACGACGAGGTGCGGGATTTCCGCGGCGCCGCCGCGGCGCTACGCCTGACGCTGGCGGTGCAGCAAGACATCGCGAAGACCTATGAGGAGGGGCTGTGACGGAAGCCGAAGCCGCCGCGCAGGCAGAGCTGCGACAGGCCGTAGAAGACCTGGACGCCATCCGTAGCCGCTTGGCGACCCTTCACGAGAGTCTCCCGGAATCCCCGGAGGAAGCGGCCATGCTCCTCGGCGAGGAGGAGATGGACATCTCCGCGGAGGTGCGCTCTGTCATCGAATGCGTCCTAGCCGACATGATCGGACCTGCCCTCCGTGACCTTGCGGCCGCAGCCTCCTACCGCCCCAAGGAGAAGAAGGACTGATGGCGGACTTCCCTCAGGAGGAGCCCCACAGCTCCACCGACCTGCTGCACCTGCTGACCTGCCCCACCTGCCGGAGCTGGGCCATCGGCCGGCTGCTCGGTGAACGGACCCCGCTACCGGACGACGAGACGCACGAGGAGATCTATGCCGGAATGTGGGCGCGGCTGGAGGAACGGTCTTCGGAGCTGATCGAACAGACCCGTCTCCAACACAAGGCCGCCGAAGGGCTCCTCGCCGAGCTGAAGCAGACGCCGCCCGGCCGGCGGCTCGGGGTGATCCAGCAGACGCGCTTTCGCAGCCTCGACCTGTTGGACCTGCTGCTGGAGGTGAGCCACAGCCACCAGCTCACTGATCCGGCGACCGCGGCCGAGCTGGCCCGCTTCGCGGTCCCTGCCGATAGGTGCCATGCGATTCGCGGCAGCTCGCCGGGCTTCCACTCGCCCGGGCGCGGCTCCACCGGCTGGTTACACGACCGTCACGCCGGCCCTCACTCTCGAAGACACGCGCAAGGCAATCGATTGGTACAAGAAGGCGCTGGGCGCAGAGGAGCAGTCGATCTCGGCGGGACCTGCCGGGAGATAGGTGCCACCCGAAGTGCGCCCTGAAGTGCGCCCTGCACCTGTGCCCCTTTCGATAGGTGCTTCGATAGGTGCCACCCGACCATTGGTCGGACCATTGGTCGATCAGGTAGCGGAAGCCAGCGAAGGGGCGCTCGCCTGGCGCTTTTGAGATGGTTGACAGCCTGAGGAGGGAGGTTCAGCCCGCTTCGACCTCGCCTGCGATCGTGCAGGAGGTCCACGCAGGCTGAGATTTCGCCGAAGTGGAGACACCTCCTCCTCATCGGCGGACACGTGATTGAAGGAGGACGTCTGAAGAGCGGGGAGTGGCGGCTCTCGGTCGTTACCCGCCGACGAACGGTAAGGCAGGAGGAAAGCATCCGGGTGGGAAGGGAGCGTTGCGATCACCAGCTCGAAGCTTCTCGGCGGCCTCCCGGAACTGTGCCACGAATTCGGCATAGAGCCGGTACAGGTATCGGCGCGCCTCTCGGCTGGCGGCGTGAAAGCGCGGAGCTGGCGATTTCTTGGACCGCAGGGGCTGACTGTAAGGATCTTGCTTCAGGATGGCGTCCGGGCCGAGTGCTGGAATCCCCGTCTTCTGGCGGTGTGCGGCCACCTCGGCTTCGATGTCCACCACCAAGGAAGCAACCCGAGCACGCCTCGCCTTCTCCGATAGATGCTTCCAGCACGGGAGCGGGTCGAGAGTGAGGACTTCCTTCGTCGCGAACCGAAGCGGGTCGTACTCCTCTCGCCGGCGGCGGGCGGCGTACTCCAGCGTGCGGTCGATCCAGACGCCCTCGAGAACCTCTTCTCCCAGAAGAGCGCGAACCGCATGGACGCCGGGCCAGTCTTGAGGCCTTTCGACAAGCCCTTCCTTGGTACCGTTGGCGAGGACGTATCGCAGACGCTCGATCTGCGCGGCTTCCTCTGAGCTGACGACGATGGCCTGGTAGCGCCGTCCGAAGATCTTCTCCCGCCAACCGGTAAGCCGCCCCACCTCGCGGGCCAGCTTGGACAAAAAATGGCACATAAACCGGCTGAGCTGGCGCGCGTCCTCGACCACGAGCAGGAGGTGCAAGTGACCGGAGAGAAAGGCGAAAGCGACGATCCGGACGCCATAACGCCGTTTGGATCTCGCGAGGGCGCCGAGGATGATGGGATTCAGGGTCGGACCGGGCCGGAGCAGCATCCGGCTTTGGATGCACCGGCCGGTCACCTCAACGAGGGACCCTCCCTCTTGCTCGGGTACGAATCGTGGACCGCGTCCCACACCTACATAAGACGGAAAAACGGCCTCTCATCTTGCAACTTTCTGTGCTTCGGTAGAATTTGCTGCTTCAGCATAGAATCGACTGAGATACCGACGAAGGCATCGGTTCTCGCTGATTGCATGGCACCTCCCTCCTCGGCGTGTCGCCGCCTCCGGGCGGCACGGTCTCGGGCTCCAGCTTGTACTTCACGTACCGTCCCTCGCCGAAGCGCGATGGCAGGACGCTCCAGTACGGAGTGCCGAGCACCGTCTCCACTATCTTCTCCATGGCGTCCAGGACCTCGCCGGTGACCGGGTGCTCCTTCACGTACTCGTCGAACTGGCCGTTCAGCGACGCGCAGGTGAACTCGCACATATCCTTCGCGGTGTCGACGAAGAGCACGTCATGGTTCTGGAGGATGAAGTCCTGCGTGGTGGCCTCCTGGTCCGGCTCCATGATCTTCCGGCAGGAAGAGGTGCCACCCGAATCGCTGAAGGATCTTGTGGCGAATGCCGTCGGATGGCGTTCCCCCTGCGCCTTCGAGGATAGTTGACGGCCTGAGGAGGGAGCTTCCGTCCACTTCGGCCGCAAAAGCTTGTGCGGCCTCAGGCGTCCGCTGCTGCTTCGGCATACACGGATTCTCGCGGATCGGGTGGCACCTCGTCCGGGGCAGCAGGCGGACGCGCCTCAAGGAGTCGTCCTGTCGGGCGAGCGGGCGCTGTACTTCGGGACAGGCCACTGCTGGACCGTCAACCGGGATCCCGACTCAGAAACCTTCACCGCATGGGACACCAAGGCCGCGGCTGAGGCGCCGGCAACTGGCGAAAGCCGCCGGCGACTCCCGCGACTTACAGCCACCGCGCCCCGTCCTCGACTCTACCCTATTCCCATCTATTCCGCACTGCTCCTCCCCGCGGATCGGCAGCAATACCAGAGCCGACCTACTTTAACTTTAAAATTGAATTTGATCAAGCAGGACGGCAACGTCTATCTTGGGATTTGATTTAGAGAAACTCTTAAGCGATTGCCTGAGAGCCTTCTGACGCTGTGGGTCAAGGCTCTTTAGATTCTCTTCGCTAGAGAGATACGTCCGCCAAATTTCAAGATAGACCTGGGGAGGAATTTTCGGATTGAGCGCCATAGAAAATGCATAGGTGTTGAACAATTTATCATGCTGACCCAGGGCTTTAGCTGCTGCTGTGCGAACTGGTACCAGTTCGTGAGAATTGAATAGGATTCTATCTCGAATGCGTGCTTGGTAGCGTGGATTCGCACTGAGGTACTGGACTGCACTGGCGCGGGCTTCCGTTGAACCAGTCTCCAGATATCGTTCTAAGTACTGAACTCCGACAGATGGTTTAGCGATGCCAAAATAATTAACAGCCTCGACCTGTGAGTAAAGACCTGCTGCCGTGGCAGCATCAATCCTCTGAAGAGCGTCTGCATCCGAGAGGGAAGCCAGAATACTTGCCGCGGTAGATCGCACCTCAGGACGCGGATCCTGGATTGCTGCTAAAAGGGCACGCCGTGCCCTCTCGTGAGTAGCAAGAGTGAACTCGTGATAAGGGGAACGGGCTTCGCCATGACTATGATCTGACATGACGATAGAAGACGCAAGAACTTCTGCCGCCATTACCGCTACCGCTGTAACCTCGTCTCCAACTAATCGAGCTGCCTCCAGTGAGGCAGCGTCAGGAAAGGAGATCGACAAAGCCTCAAAAGCCACTAAACGTTCCTGTACGGACGGAGCGGATTGGGCTGTGTTCAAGAGCTTTGTGATCTCGGTGCGATGCTCAGAGTAGTACTGGGAACGGGCTGGGTCTGGATGATTCGCGAGAATACTGGTAATTTCGTCCTCACAAAAGGCGCTGCTACTGACAGTTCCTAGGATCAAAATGAGGGCTGCTACTCGGAAACTCATACCTGTCCTCCTGATGCAGGTCCCGGAAGCGCAGCCGGGAAACTAACATCATCGTAGCACACGCCGTGACCGTGGCCCGTGCCGGCAGTATCGAGGTAATCGACGGTAAGACCGGGAGTTGGGTTGACAAGCAAGTCAGGGTTCGAGGGACTGGCAGGCATTGAATATGCAAAGTTTGGCCAATCGTCTAAAGGATCGGGCGTGCCTTGGTCACCTCCGGAGCCATTCCAAGGCCACATCAAGTCGTCGCGATATGATGCCTTAGGAAATCGCCCGGGCGTAGTAGAGCCGGGGTAGCTTCCTTGGGCGGAGTAGCTGCTCGACATTGTTGGATCGAAGCGGTTGAACTGAGATTGCCACTTAGACCAACCCCGATCGACGTTCGCGTGAAGTAGGAAGAATAAAGGGTCCCGTGGTGAAGAGGCAGTAGCTAGCCAACCCCCGATTCTAGAGTGAGCCCCATTATGGTAGTTTGGTTCTAATGCGCCGTTTACGCCCCCGTACTCTTGGTTAAAAGGAACAGCGAATATGAGGGCAAGGCGATCAACAGGTAGAGCACCGGCTCCGCTTGCGTCCCGAACACGGACGAGCGGCCCGTTCCCATCGCCCATGTGCCAATTTCGGATAGGATTTGAGGTTGAGAGGTTGACGAGGAAGCCACCTGGTTGTGTTGGCTGTCCAGAGACAGAACCGAGAAAATCTGGCGTGAAGAGGTTCGGTGCAGGTTGATCGAACCTCCAGTAAGGGAGAGAGACGCGTGGATCAATGGCTTGAAGCTCTCGCTCAAGATGGAGCAAGAAAGCTCTATGCCAAGCCAGGAAAAGCGGGAATCCAGAGGACCCTCCATGGATTCCGACAGAGAAGGCCTCGTCGTGGGCCTGAGAGTGCTTACGATACTCGGAATGAAGCGTGCCATTTCCAAGGTCATGGACTTTGGCTAGGGCCTCGAGAAATTGCTTGATCTCATTAGCCTGAAGCTTTTCCGCATTTTTGCGGACTCTCACCATTAGAGATACACGGCCGAGTTCCGCTCCCATGGAGTCGATGGCCACAACATTGACGTCCTTGTCGCCCACCGAGGGCCGCTGTCCGGCGATCCAAAATGGCACCCATGAGCTGTCGCTGGGTAGCGACAACTGGAGTTCTGGTTGGGGCGAGAACGTCCCACGGGTCGGCCGCAGTCCTGTATCGGCTTGAAAGACTACGGCCCCTCCTGCCGCGGTACCTATACTGCGGAGAGTTATCGGCATTGTTCCCGCGCTGCCCAACAAGCGCGCTTTGGCTGGTACTGGTGTCCAGCAAATAAAATCATCTGTATCGGCAGGTGAATTGATCTCAATGATGACTTGGCTGGTCTGAGCGAACCCGATCCTGCTAACCGTGAATGCGACAAAGAAACCAATGCAGGTTAATTGAGAAAATCTTCGATTGGTTCGCTGGCTGAAGCCAAGGCGAATATCACCCTGTTGGTGAGATCGAGCCATGTCCAAGAACTCGTTAGCTGTTCCAGTCACGATTCAAGATTCCCTTATGGTTATGTCGCATGGGTTTAAGAAGCATTGAGAAAGCATATCTCGTTAAATAAGTCGCAGTCAATGCTCGCTCGAATCCTATCCCAACTTTCGTAGTTCGGTGAGGGTCGGGTCGGTCTAGTATTTTCAGACACTTAGGCCAATACAGGCCTGCCAAGAAAAGGTGCTGTGCCAGGGCTCGCTGCTGATTTGGGCGGCAGTGTCGGCGGAGCTGGACAGCGACATGAAGACCGCGAGGGTAACGAGCTGACCAACGCTGAAACGGCACATGGTTTCCCTTCCTGGGCCCGTCCAGATTCGGGTCGTCCTTTAAGAAAGACGGACACCCCCTGCGAATTCCCGATTTCCAACCAGTTGCCTCTGGCCCTCCAGATCCAGGCGCTGGACTAGACTAGGTGCCATGGATTCGCGGAGGATCGTCGGACCTACGGCTGGCGGCGTGGAAACGCGGAGCGGGGGATTTCTTCGACCGCAGAGGCTTACCGTGGGAATCTTGCTTCAGGATCGCTTCCAGGAGTAGGTGCCCAGGAGTAGGTGGTGCTTCGGAGTAGGTGCAGGAGTAGGAGTAGGTGGGAGTAGGTGCGGAGTAGGAGTAGGTGCCAGTAGGAGTAGTAGGAGTAGGTGCCATGCGATTCGCGGGGGATCGTCGCGGCAGACGCCGATGACGGCATTCCATGGTCCCTGCGAGGTGGTCTGACATCTGGAAGAAGACCTTCTCTTCAGCTTCGGAGCCCTTCGCGACGTGCACAAGAGTCTCCTGCAGGCCGAAATCGTTGCGGCGGGCGGCACGTTCTCCTTCTCCGCGAGCTCGCGGCGAAGGAAGGACGTCTGTAGAGCAGGGGAGACGGCTCTCGGTCGCTATCCGCCGACAAAAGGTAAAGCGGGAGGAAAACATCCAGGCGGGAAGGGCGCGTTGCGGTCCCCGGCTTGGAGCTTCTCAGCGGCATCCCGGAACTGCGCCACGAATTCGGCATAGAGCCGATACAGATACCGACGCGCCTCTCGGCTGGCGGCATGAAAACGCGGAGCCGGGGATTTCTTCGACCGCAACGGCCGGTTGTGGGAATCCTGCTTCAGGATCGCTTCCGGACCGAGCGGCGGAATTCCTGTCTTCTCACGGTGGGCTGCCGCCTCGGCCTGGATGTCCGCCACCATCGAGGCGATGCGGTCGCGCCTCGTCTTCTCGGAAAGATGCTTCCAGCAGGGGAGCGGGTCGAGCGTGAGGACTTCCTTCGTCGCGAACCGAAGCGGGTCGTGCTCCTCTCGCCGGCGGCGGGCGGCGTACTCCAGCGTGCGGTCGATCCAGATGCCCTCGAGAACCTCTTCTCCTAGAAGAGCGCGAACCGCATGGACGCCGGGCCAGTCCTGAGGCCTTTCGACAAGTCCTTCCTTGGTGCCGTTGGCGAGGACGTAGCGGAGGCGCTCGATCTGCGCGGCCTCCTCGGAGCTAACGACGATGGCCTGATAGCGCCGCCCGAAGATCTTCTCCCGCCAGCCAGTGTGACGCCCTACTTCGCGGGCCAGTTTGGAGAGAAAATGGCACATGAACCGGCTGAGCTGAAGCGCAGTGTCGACCTCCAGTATCAGGTGTAAGTGACCGGAAAGAAAGGCGAAGGCGATGATCCGGACGCCATAGCGCCGTTTGGATCTCGCGAGGGCGCCGATGATGATCGGGTCCAAGGCCGGGCCGGGCGTGAGCAGCATCCGGCCATGGATGCACCGGAATAGGGTGGAATAGGTGCCATGCGATTCGCGGGGGGATCGTCGCGGCAATCGCCGATGACGGCATTCCGCCGGCGCTCTCGTTGTGTTGTAATCAGCAAGCGATGACCGAGGAGGAGCTCAAGCAACGCAAGCGCACGCTGGACCTTCAGCTCGAAGCAGTCCCGCTTCGTAGTGTTGTCGGAGCACTCCCCGCTCGGAATAGGTGCCGGAATAGAATAGGAATAGAATAGGTGCCATGCGATTCGCGGGGATCGTCGCGGCAATCGTCGATGACGGCATTCATTGGGCCCTACGAGCTGCTTTGGTATTGTGAGGAAGTCCCTCCCTTCAGCTTCGGAGCCCTCCGCGAGGTGCGCAAGGGTCTCCAGCAGTGCTTCCGTCGGCTGGCGGGAGAGGGAGAGGTGCCAGGCGATTCTTCTGGTGAGTAGGCCGCAGAGCCTACGGCAGATCCGAGTGGCAGACGGTCTCCATGTGCCACCTCACGCTTGGCTGTGCTACATTCTGTCCGGAGGTACAGAGATGAAGACCCTCTCCATCCGTGAAATGCGTGGAGCTCTCGGGCAGTTGGACCAACTCGTCGACCAGGAGGGTGAGCTGATCGTCACCCGGCGAGGTCAGGCGATTGCCCGGGTGGTGCCGTTCAAGCCTCAGCGGATGATGCCGTCGCACGCCGAGCATCGTAACCGGTTGCCGAGGCTCTCGCCGAGCGCCGAGCTGGTCCGCGAGGATCGGGATGCCCGATGAGGCCGAGGTGATTCCGGCCTTTCCCGGGCGCTCGTACGTCGACACTTCGGCGCTCGCCAAATGGTATCTCAACGAGGAGCAGTCGGACCGTGTCGAGGAATATCTGCGGTCGCTACCTTTCGTGGGAATCAGCTCGTTGACCTTGGTCGAGATGCGATGCCTCCTGGCCCGGCGGCGGCGGTACGCGGAGATCACGCGGGAACAGGAGCTCCGGTGTTACGCGCTCTTTCGACAGGACATCCAGGAGGGACATCTCCAGGTTGAGCCCCTGGCCGACGGGCACGTCGCGAGCGCCCTGCTTTTGATGGACAGGCTTCCGGACCACTCCCTGCGGACCCTGGACGCCCTTCACCTGGCGGTCGTCGAAGCCGCCGGATTCGAGGTCGTTGCCACCGCGGACCGGATCATGGCGAACGCGGCCGAGGCTCTCGGGGTGAAGGTTCAGGGCTTCTTCACGACCTGAGCCCCGAGAAGGAGACGGGCCTGCTCCGGCACTGTCTGGAGCTCGGCGACACATCCTTTCCGACTCCAGCACGACGCAGCTTGCGGGGATCCCGGATCGCCCACGAGCGCGCTACGATTTGCAACCTCCCTCGGTTGCTCTAGCCGGATGACGGGGAGGGGAGCGCTCGAGCAACGCTACGGAAGCTTCACCTCGGCGCTGGAGGAGGGAAGAGACATTGCGGACCGCTCCGCAAGGCGTGCGGAGTACTCCGCGAGCATTGCGGGCCGCGTTAGCAGCATTCCGCGAGGCTCCGGTAGTGTTGCAGGCCACTTCTGAGCGCAATCGGAGCGGTTGGGAGGGTCGCCGGAGTCTTCCGGTAGGCGTAGAGACCGTTCCTCAGCGTTGCAAAAGGATTCTTGAAGGCAGCGGTCCCGCTTCGTAGCGTTGTCGGAGCACTCCCCACGAGCCGCGGAGCGCTCTGCAATGCTTCAGGAGCGCTCCGCTTGTGCTGCGGAACGCGGAAAAATGTTGCAGGGCCCAGGCTAGGGTAGTAATTTCCACCACCTTTCGGCGTTGAGAGATGAGAGTCGGCGCGCGGTCGATGCTGCGTGAGCCCGGCGGGGAGGGAGTCATGGAATCCGTCGTTCAAAACGTCCGCTACGGTGCCCGGTTGCTCGTCAAGCAGCCCGGCTTTACGGCCATGGCCTTGCTGGTCCTGGCGCTGGGGATCGGCGCCACCACCGCCATGTTCAGCCTGGTCAACGCTCTGCTGTTCAAGCCGTTGCTGATCGAGAAACCCGAAGAGCTCGTGGGCTGCTACAGCCGCAACACCAAGAGCCCCGACACCTACCGCGCCTTCTCCTATCCGGAATACGCCGAGCTGCGCGCCGCCAACTCCGTCTTCACCAGCCTGACGGCGCACAATCTGGCGATGGTGGGCCTGGCCGAAGGCGACTCCACCCGCCGCCTGTTCGTCGATCTGGTATCCGCCAACTACTTCGCCACGTTCGGAGTGCCGCTCTTCCGGGGCCGTACGTTCACCGCCGAAGAGGAACACCCGGGAAGCGCCATCCCGGTGGCCATCCTGAGCCATTCGTTCTGGAAGAAAACCGGCGCGGACCCCGACCCGCTCGGCAAACTGTTGCGGATCAATGGCAGGGTCTTCACCGTGGTGGGGGTCGCCGCGGCGGGCTTCACCGGGTCCACCGCCCTGGTGAACCCGGAGCTTTATCTGCCGCTCGGCATGCACGAGGCCATGGTCAACGATTTTGACGGCCGCAACCGTGCGCTCGCCGCCCGCGACAACCACGTGCTGATCCTGATCGGCCGGTTGCGCCCCGGCCTCTCGCGCCAGGCTGCCGATGCTCAGCTCGTCGCCACCGCCGCCGGTATGGAGAAGGTCAATCCGGACGACAAGGACCAGGCTCTCGTGGTGCGGCCGTTGTCTCGCCTGAGCGTTTCCACCAGCCCGACCACCGACGACGAGCTGAAGGTGCCATCGCTGCTGCTCCTGTTCATGTCGGGGATCGTGCTGCTGATCGCCTCCCTCAACGTGGCCAACATGATCCTGGTGCGGGGCACGGCGCGCCGCAAGGAGATGGCCATCCGCCTGGCGCTGGGAGCGGGCCGGGAGAGCATCCTGTCGCAGTTGTTCACCGAAGGGTTGCTGCTGGCGCTCCTCGGCGGCGCCGCGGGGCTGGTGGTCTCCTACTGGAGCACGCGGCTCCTGGTCGGATCTCTCGCCAGCATCGCTCCGCTCGACCTGGCCTATGACGCCGCGCCCGATCTCCGCGTCCTGGCGGCCACGATGGGCTCGTGCCTGTTGAGCACGCTGCTGTTCAGCCTGGGTCCGGCGTGGAACCTGTCGCGACCCGGCGTGACCTCCGAGCTCAAGGCCAGCGAAGCCACGGCCGCCGAGGGCGGCAAGCCCGGCCGCCTGTGGTCGCGACGGAACGTGCTGGTGATCGTCCAGCTTTCGCTCTCGCTCATGCTGCTCTCGACGGCCGGACTGTTCATCCGCAGCTCGCTGCGAACGGCGAAGCTCGAGCCCGGGTTCCGCATCGACAGCGGGCTGATCGTGGAAGTCGACCCCGGCCTGGCCGGCTACGACCAGGCGCGCGGCGCCGAGGTCCTGCGGACCCTCCTCACCCGCCTGCGGGCGATGCCGGGAGTCGAGTCCGCCAGCCTGGCCGCGACGGTCCCGTTCGGCATGGTGTCGCTGGGACGCAGCGTCCAGCGGGTGAGCGATCCGCTCCTCGATCTCCGGGACCCCGCGAAACGCCGCGGACTGGTGTCCTGCAGCTTCAACATCGTCGGCACGGATTACTTCCAGACCATGGGGATCGGGACCCCGCGAAACGCCGCGGACTGGTGTCCTGCAGCTTCAACATCGTCGGCACGGATTACTTCCAGACCATGGGGATCGGAGTAGGTGCCGAGTAGGAGTAGGTGCCATGCGATTCGCGGGGGATCGTCGCGGCAGACGCCGATGACGGCATTCCATGGTCCCTGCGAGGTGGTCTGACATCTGGAAGAAGACCTTCTCTTCAGCTTCGGAGCCCTTCGCGACGTGCACAAGAGTCTCCTGCAGGCCGAAATCGTTGCGGCGGGCGGCACGTTCTCCTTCTCCGCGAGCTCGCGGCGAAGGAAGGACGTCTGTAGAGCAGGGGAGACGGCTCTCGGTCGCTATCCGCCGACAAAAGGTAAAGCGGGAGGAAAACATCCAGGCGGGAAGGGCGCGTTGCGGTCCCCGGCTTGGAGCTTCTCAGCGGCATCCCGGAACTGCGCCACGAATTCGGCATAGAGCCGATACAGATACCGACGCGCCTCTCGGCTGGCGGCATGAAAACGCGGAGCCGGGGATTTCTTCGACCGCAACGGCCGGTTGTGGGAATCCTGCTTCAGGATCGCTTCCGGACCGAGCGGCGGAATTCCTGTCTTCTCACGGTGGGCTGCCGCCTCGGCCTGGATGTCCGCCACCATCGAGGCGATGCGGTCGCGCCTCGTCTTCTCGGAAAGATGCTTCCAGCAGGGGAGCGGGTCGAGCGTGAGGACTTCCTTCGTCGCGAACCGAAGCGGGTCGTGCTCCTCTCGCCGGCGGCGGGCGGCGTACTCCAGCGTGCGGTCGATCCAGATGCCCTCGAGAACCTCTTCTCCTAGAAGAGCGCGAACCGCATGGACGCCGGGCCAGTCCTGAGGCCTTTCGACAAGTCCTTCCTTGGTGCCGTTGGCGAGGACGTAGCGGAGGCGCTCGATCTGCGCGGCCTCCTCGGAGCTAACGACGATGGCCTGATAGCGCCGCCCGAAGATCTTCTCCCGCCAGCCAGTGTGACGCCCTACTTCGCGGGCCAGTTTGGAGAGAAAATGGCACATGAACCGGCTGAGCTGAAGCGCAGTGTCGACCTCCAGTATCAGGTGTAAGTGACCGGAAAGAAAGGCGAAGGCGATGATCCGGACGCCATAGCGCCGTTTGGATCTCGCGAGGGCGCCGATGATGATCGGGTCCAAGGCCGGGCCGGGCGTGAGCAGCATCCGGCCATGGATGCACCGGCAGGTCACATCGACGAGGGTACCGCCCTTTTCCTCGGGTACGAATCGTAGACCGCGTCCCACATCCTACATAAGACGGAAAAACGGTCTCTCATCTTGCAACTTTCTGCGTCTTCGGCGGAAGTTGCTGCTTCGGCATGCGGATGCTCGCTGATCGGGTGGCACTTCGCAGTCCGGCACTTCGCAGTCCGGGATTCAGGGTCGGACCGGACCGGGCCGGAGCAGCATCCGGCTTTGGATGCACCGGCCGGTCACCTCAACGAGGGACCCTCCCTCTTGCTCGGGTACGAATCGTGGACCGCGTCCCACACCTACATAAGACGGAAAAACGGCCTCTCTTGCAACTTTCTGTGCTTCGGTAGAATTTGCTGCTTCAGCATAGGATCGACTGAGATACCGACGAAGGCATCGGTTCTCGCTGATTGCATGGCACCTCCCTCGGGGCACGCTGCTGCATGCCGCCGCCGAGAGCGGCCAGCAGGTGACGGCGAGAATCCTCCTGCACTTCGGCGCCGACCGCACGGCGATCGACCCGGAGGGCCGGACGCCGGCCGACGTCGCGGCCCTCAAGGGTCACGAGGAGCTGGCGAAGCTCTAACGAGGCTTTGCCTCAGACCGACGAGTTGTAGTGGTTGCAGAGGCTGGGGGTTGACTGAAAGCGCAAGTGGCTCCGGTTGAGCATAGGATCAGGCTCCGAGGAACCCGGTCCGCATTGGCCGCCAGGCGGCAGGTGGTCCCGAGGGACCTCGTCAACCGGAGCCAACGATGAGCGTAACACACAGCGTGTCTGAGATCCTGAAGAAGCACGTCACCTTGATCGTCGAGGGGATCGACCGGATGTATCTCAACGTCTATGTGCCGCGTTTGCAGACGGCTGCTGGTGTTGCGTCGTTTTTCCGTTTTCACCGGGGGCACACTTTTGCGTCGTCGGTGCTGATGGCTCCGATCAGCCAGGCCTTTGTGGGCGCGATCGAGGAGCTCGCCGCGCGGGAAGGCATTCCCTTGAGGCCGTTCGAGAAAGGGGAGGACAAGGAGGACGTGGCGGCCGAATACCGGGCCGGCTTTCAGGCTGAGGAAGGGATTTACCTGATCGGCAAGGCGCAGGAGAAGGCGCGGGTGTTTCGGACCCAGAAGCGTCGCGATCCGCAGACGGGCCAGAGCTATCCCTGGATCGTGCCCTCGACGGCGATGGTCAATCAGTACTACTTCTACGGACTCGACCGCGACTTTGGTCCGTTCTTCCTGAAGTTCTGCTCCTACTTTCCCTACAATGCCAAGCTCTGCCTCAACGGGCACGAGTACGCCAAGCAGCAGATGCGGCGGCAAGGCATCGACTTCGAGCCTCTCGACAACGGGGTACTCTCGTGCGCAGAGCCGCGGCGTCTGCAGCGGATCTGCGATGGTATGTCGGCGGAGAAGATCGATCGGCTGGCCCGGAAGTGGTTCCGCCGCTTGCCCCATCCCTTCACCGGCCGCGACCGCCAAGCCGGCTATCGCTACGATCTGTCGATCCTCCAGGCCGAGTTTTCTCTGACCCAAGTCCTCGACCGCCCCGTCCAGGGTCGAGTCTTCTTCGAAGAGGTCATTCGCGAGAATCTCGATCTCGGTCGTCCCGATCAAGTGCAGCTCATCTTCGCCCGACGCGTCAGCCGCAAGACTCCGGGCACCTTCCGGACGCGTGTCATCACCGACGGCGTGATCCCCTCTCTGCACGTCAACTACAAGAGCTTCCAGGATCAAGCAGTACTTCAAGGAAGGGCGCGCGCTACGCGTTGAGACCACCATCAACAACACCCGCGATTTCGCCATCGGCAAGCGGCTGCACAACCTCCCAGCCCTGCGGGAGGTCGGCTTTCAAGCCAACCGACGTCTTCTCGACGTCCAGCGCATCAGCCATGATTGCGCCATCGGCGAGGACGCCTTCCAGCAGGTGGTGCAACCGGTCACCATCGCTGGCCAGCGGGCTTCGGCCCTGCACTTCGACGACCCTCGCGTCCAGGCACTGCTCAGCGTCATCGTGCTGTTCGCCTTGCTGCCCCAGGGTTTTGCCAACAAAGACCTGCGCGAGCCTTTGGCTCACCTGCTGGGTATCGCCCCAGCCAAGCTCACCCAGGGACGCATGACCTACGACCTCCGGCGCCTGCGCCTGCACGGCTTCATCGAGCGCATTCCCCGAAGTCATCGCTATCGACTCACGGATAGAGGTCTTCGCACAGCGATCTTCTTTTCCCGAGTCTATGCCCGCCTCTTGCGACCCGGCCTTTCGCTACTCCATAGCCGAGCTCCATGCAGCACCTCACCTCTGCACCCTGCGTTTGCCAAAGTCGAAAGCGCCATCACCCATCTCTGCGAGCAAGCGAGGCTGGCCGCATGAAACTTGACTCAACTACATCGAATTCGCGGGACCAAGGACTCTAGTGCAGGACCCTAAGTCCCGAAAGTGCACGAGGTGTCAGGAGATGGCCTTTTCAGTGACCCGCGTCTTCGGCGGCAACCACCGTCCGGGATGAAGGAACTTCATGACATCCGTACCGGAGGAAGGCATAGTCATCCTGGTTCACGCAAAACACAGAATGGAAGGAGGGATCACGTATGCGATTCTCGGGCAAACTGCGCCACGTGCTGCAACTGTCGCCCCGCTTCCTGATCGCTGCGATTGTGTTCGTCGCGATCGCCGGTCACGGTGAGGCTCAGGCTCCTTCTCGCACTTGGATCTTCTCCCAGGGCAATATCATCACGTACACACTAAAGGACGACCCCGAAAATTGCGAAATGGTCGAGGCGGTCGCCGTCCGCGATGGCAAGATCGTCGGTGTCGGCAAACGTGCCGACCTCCTCACGGACATACCGCCGGGGGGGAGCTACGATGATATCTACCTGGAGGGGAAAACACTGCTCCCGGGTTTCGTCGATGGCCACAGCCATTTCGCGCAGATTGGTTTTCTGCGGAAGTTCGCCAATCTGCTTCCGCCGCCGGACGGCACAGTGACGTCGATCGAGGATATCCAAGATAGCCTCAGCGAACAACAACGGGTAATGTCCGCTAAACTAAAGACGGAGGTCATCATTGGCAACGGCTACGACGACTCCATGCTCGAGCCTCCGGGTCACCCGACCATGGACCAGCTCGATCAGGGGGTATCGAGGGAAGTCCCGGTTTGCATCATCCACCAGTCAGGTCATTACGGCGTCTGCAACAAAATAGCCTTTCAAAAAGCGTTGGCCGACGATACGTTCAGGAACACCATTTCCGAGCTCACGGGCGACACGATCACGGATAGAGACGGCAAACTGAAGTTCGAGGACAAGGATGCCAAGCACACGGGCGTCTACACGGAAGCAGATAACGTCACCCTGAACGGCCTGCTGGGTGAGAGCGCGTTTATCGCGATGTTGGAGATGGTGACGCCGGCGCTCGATCACGAAACCCTGCTCGAGGGAGAGGATCTCTACACCGCTCAGGGTTTCACCACGGTACAGGAGGGCCGCGCGCTGGACCCCGCCGTGTTGGACACACTGGCCACAACGAAGCTCAACGTCGAAGTGGTGGCCTACGCGGAACTGAAGACGGTGGCGGAAAATCCCGCCAAAAAATGGTGGATATCGCGCGACTATTCGCAGTCGCCCAATGGCCACTTCCGTACCGGCGGGGTCAAGTTGGTCCTTGATGGCTCGCCGCAAGGGAGAAGCGCCTTTTTCAAAGACTCCTACTCAATGCCGCCGGACGGCGAGCGGTGCGGCTACAGGGGCGCCGCCAATTATCCAGAGGACGACGAGAAGCTGACGGAATGGATGATCCGGGCCTTCACAAACAATTGGCAGGTGATGGTGCATGCGAACGGCGACGCCGCGATCGACCAATTGATTCGAGCCGAGCGCACAGCTCAATATGCCGTGCCGGCCAAAACCCCCAAAGATCAAGACCGTCGCACCGTGTTGATCCACGGCCAGTTCTTGCGCGACGACCAGATTCCGCAGATCAAGAAGCTCAACATCTTCCCGTCGCTTTTTCCGATGCATACCTTCTACTGGGGCGACTGGTACGTCAAAATCTTGGGTGAGAAACGCGCCCGTTTCATTTCGCCGACTAAAGCGGTGCAAAAGGCGGGAATGATGTTCAGCATCCATTCCGACGCGCCGATCACGCAACCAAACTCGATGCGCTTACTCGACAGTGCGGTGAATCGCACAACCCGCGGTCACGTTGTATTAGGGCCGGACCAGCGGATCAGCCCGATCGTGGCCCTCAAGGCGTTGACGCTCTGGCCTGCTTACCAGCACTTCGAAGAAAATAGGAAAGGCTCCATCGAAGTCGGCAAGAACGCCGACTTCGTCATCCTCACCCATAACCCGCTGAGCAAAAACTTCGACCTCCGTAGCCTCATCTGCATTCAGATCATGGAGACGATCAAGAACGGGAAGCAGGTCTATCCCGACAAACTAGATCATCCGGATTATCCGGGCGAGTGGGATTATGGTCTGTTCGACACATGCGCCGCGGAGCAAGCGAAGCTGCGCCCGCCGGTCTCTTTCGAGAACCCTCCTTGCCGATCGGCGCCAAAACCGTAAGGGAGAGGGAATTGGCCAGGCTGGTCAGACGGCGTCCGGAGAATGGGGCAGGAACCGGTATCCCCGCCCAGGTACCGTGACGATGTATCGTGACCGCGGTGAATGGCTCTGCAGCTTCACGCGGAGGTTCCGGATATGCCGGTCGACGACGTTGCTCTTCGCCACGTAATCGGCGCCCCAGAGATCGCGGGTCAGCAGGCGGCCGGGGAGCTGCAGCCGGAGAGCGGTGCAGAGCGGTGCCAGGCGGTCGGCGCCGGCGACGCCCTGAGGATGGTCCTGCGCGAAGGGCTGTGGCTGACGGCGATCGGCTCGGGCATCGGTCTCCTGCTCTCCGTAGCCCTGGGAACGGCGCTGGCCGGGATGCTCTATCAGGTGAGTGGTGTCGACCCGGTGGTCCTCGCGACGGCGCCGACACTGCTGGCTGCCGTCTCCGTGCTCGCCAGCTACGTCCCGGCCAGGAGAGCGGCGGCCATCGATCCGATGGTCGCCCTACGGCACGAGTAGGATTGGGGGCCAGAATAGGTGCAGGCCAGAATAGGTCAGGCGAATCGCGATGGATCGCCGCGTCAAGCGTCCGTTCAGACGTCCCGGCGGCTGGAACGGATCCTGCAACCTGAGATGGAATGAATGAGGCGGCACGCCGCGAGGCGTAGGGGCCGCTGTTCCACCTGTCCGGTCATCCCCGTGCTTCTGAGATGGGCGGTCCCCGCGGCACCCGCCGGAAGGAGGCCCTATGACCTGCTCAGCACGTCCCCGCTTCCCCCGATTCGGCCGCGGCCTGCCCGTGGTCTTGCTCGCCTTCATGCTCCCGATCGCCGGTTGCACCTCGACGCGGCTCGCTCCGGCCCCCGAGGCCCGCCAGATCTCGCCGCAGGCCGCCGTCGATACCGTCAAAGGGGTGAAGGTCACGGTCGCCGCCGACACCTGGAGCGGCTCTCCGGAGGTCCTGCCGTACGTGACGCCGATCGAGGTCTCCATCCACAACGGCGGCTCGCGGCCGCTGGCCATCCGCTACAAGGAGTTCCAGGTCGAGGAGGTCGCGAGCTGACGATACGCGTCCCCCACTGCGGCCGCGGCGTCGCTTGAAAACCCCGGGCCCGGAGAGCACCTGGCCCGGTAGTATGCCTCTCCGGTTGGCGGGAATCCTGCAACGGCGATCTGATCCACCGTGCGCGCTTCGCGCAACGAGCGGAAGGAGAACAGAGATGGCAAAAGCAGCAAATCCGGTCCCCAAGGGTTACACGACCGTCACGCCGGCCCTCACTCTCGAAGACACGCGCAAGGCAATCGATTGGTACAAGAAGGCGCTGGGCGCAGAGGAGCAGTCGATCTCGGCGGGACCCGACGGGAAAATCATGCATGCAGCGATCCGCATCGGCAACTCATACCTCATGCTCCACGACGAGATGATGGGCGCCAAGGGGCCTCGTACCTTGGGCGGATCGCCGGTCGAGCTCTTCCTGTACGTCGACGACTGTGACGCGGTCTTCAATCGAGCGGTCGCCGCCGGCGCGGTGGTGAAGGTCCCGGTGAGCGACCAGTTCTGGGGCGACCGCTGGGGGGCGTTCACCGACCCCTTCGGCCTAGGTTGGCAGGTTGCTACCCACAAAGAAGACCTGACGAAGGAGGAGATCGAGTCGCGTCAAAGCGAGTTCTTCGCGGAGGTGGCGGGCAAGACCGGTTAGCCCGCCCGGGGCCTCGGCGAGCCGCTCCGATGAAGAGCGCATTGCCTGTCCTGCTCTTGGCGCTTGCGGCGCTTGCGTGCGCCATGCCACACGCATCAGCGCCGCCGCCGATCGCGATCCTGGGTGGAGCGGTCGTGGATCCGGATGCGGAGGTGCCGGCGCAGCGCGCGGACGTCGTCATCCGCGGCGACCGCATTGTCGCGGTTGGACGCGATGTCGCGCCTCCCCGCGGCGCGCAAGTGGTCGATGCCAGCGGCAAGTACCTGCTGCCCGGCCTCTGGGACATGCACGCGCATTTCGCTGCGCTCACCGAGGTGGGGCAAGCGCCGGAGCACTACGTGAGTTACGGCGTGCTGGCGACGCGCGACATGGGCGGCGATCTCGACACCCTCCTGGCCCTGCGGCGCGATATCCGCAACGGTGCGCGCGTCGGGCCGGAGTTGTTGATGGCCGGCCCGACTCTCAACGGCCAGCAATTTGCCTCTTTCCACCGGGTCGTGCGGGACGAGGCCGAGGCGCGCGCGGCCGTGCGCGAGCTGGCCGCCGCCGGCGTCGATTTCATCAAGACCCACCGTGCTACGTCGCGCGAGGCGTTCTTCGCGATGCTGGATGAGGCGCGCCGCCACGGTCTCCACGTCGCGGGTCACGTGCCCTTGGCGGTGAGCTGGACCGAAGCGGCGGAAGCCGGCATGCGCTGCATGGAGCACGCCCAGACGCTGCCCGAGAATGAAATGAGCGACGCCCGCGCGCCCGCCGCCACCGTCGAGGCCGCGACCGCCCGCATCGACGGCGAGAGGGGCGACGCGATCTTTGCGGCGCTGGCCCGCACCGGTGCCTATTTCACGCCGACGCTGATCGCCTACGAAGAATCGATCGACAACCGTCCGGAGATCGCCGAGCGCAGGCGCGAGGCTTATGGGCATCTCAAGACCTACGCCGGCCGCGCTGATCGCGCCGGCGTGACGATCCTCGCCGGCACGGACGTGCTGGAGCGCCATGGCGAGATGCTCCTCGTGGAGTTGGAGCGCCTGGTGGAATCCGGCCTCACGCCGCGCGAGGCGCTGAGAGCGGCCACGACGCACCCGGCGCGGCTGATGCGCCGTCCCGGCCTGGGAAAGATCGCGCCGGGCGCGACCGCTTCCTTTCTCATCGTCGACGCCGATCCGACCGCCGGCGTTCGGAACCTCCGCCTCCTCACGGCCGTTCTGCTGCGCGGACGGTTGATCGAAGCGGAAGAGCTGGCGCGGCTGCGAGCTGCGAATTAGGCGCTGCTCTCCGAGCAGCCTCGGCTCGTCAAGGATTCTGTCGCTTGACGAGGATGTCGTCCACGAAGAACGACCCCTTGTGCTGAAACCCCATCCAGAACTTCACCGCGCCGAACTGTTGGGCCGCCGACAGCAACGCCGGCTTGACCGTCACGTCGGTGCTCCCCGAGGCGCCCGTGCCTAGAAGGCCGACGTGGGCTGTGGCGGTCGCCGGAGTGATGTCCAGATTGACCGAGACCACGAAGGGCTGATCCTTGGGAAATTGGCCGAAACGGCTGGACTCGTCATCATCGATCCGCACGTCCCCTTCGGGCATGAAGTCGAGGTGCAGGAAGTCGGCGTTACTGCCGAAAGCTTCGAACTGCACCGTCGCGACTCCGGCGCCGCTCGGTATGAAGAGGCTCGCCAGGAGGTTGTAATGGCCGTTGCCGCCAAATTGAGAGAAATGGCCCGTCATCGTGGTTTCCGGGCTCGGCGCCGTCGGGTGGTTGATGCGAGCCCATCGATGATCGGGAAGGCCCGCCGCCGGTTTGGCCACGACGACCACAGTGCCCGCACCCGCATCGAGCGACACCGTGCCGGTGCCTTGAGCGGGCGCCGGCGGTGAGCCGACGGCGTCGGCGTTGAAGTTCGCTTGCAGGAGCGTGGTCCCGTTGCAAGCGGTCCAAAGCAGCAGTAGCCCCAGCAATGAGCACAGGAGCAGGGGACGTGGCAGGCTATCCAGTTTCGCGTTCATTACGCACCTCCGTCTTGCAGAAGGATGGTTTTTGGTATTCGGCCTCCGGCCAAGCCGGTTCGACCTTACGCAGATACTCGATTAGGCGGGGGCGCCGGCTGGAACGTTACAGCGGGCCGAGCGCCGGAACCCCCGTCTTCTCGCGGTGTGCGGCTGCCTCAGCTTGTATCACTTCCATGACACCAGCGCGAGCTCGCCGATGAAGAGGACAGCGGATCTAAACGATAACGACTATCTTCGCCCCGACGGATCGAATCTCCCCGCCTTTCTCTATTTTCTGAGGGCGAAGCATGAGGAGTCCTACAGCCTGATCCGCCGTGCCGTACAGCGCGTGGCGCCGTTTTTTGACGATTTCCAATTGCGACCTCAAAAGCTGAACCCGGGTAAGATACAGTTGGAGTGGCGGCACAAAAATACGGAGGCTTATTTTGCTGCCTCGTCCCTCTCGGATGGCACCCTGCGCTTCATCGGGTTGGCGACATTGTTCCTGCAGCCGCAGCTCTTACGGCCCTCGGTGATTCTGGTTGACGAGCCGGAGCTCGGGTTACATCCCTACGCGATCACGCTCCTCGCCTCGCTGGTGAAACAGGCGTCTATAGAAACTCAGATCATCCTGTCGACCCAGTCGCCTCTGCTTCTGGATCACTTTCAGCCGGAGGATGTGCTGGTGGCCGACCGCGTAGACGGGAGCACACGGCTCACGCGGTTGGAGTCGGCCAGATTGGAGACATGGCTGGAGCGGTACAGCCTCGGTCAGCTCTGGGAGAAGAACGAGCTGGGTGGACGACCGGCCGGAGAGTGATCGAGTGGCCAGGCTCCTCATCCACGTGGAAGGTGAGACGGAAGAGACTTTCGTCAACGAGGTCTTGAGCCCCCATCTCTACTCGCGCGGCTACTTACGAGTCAGCGCGCGACTCATGGGGAATGCCCGTCAGCGGGATCGGCGGGGGGGTATCCGGCCCTGGCCCGGTCGAAACGCGGCGGGGAAGCTTCCGTTTTCCCAGAAGGCACCCGCTATCCAAGATGCTCTGCTCGCGGAGATCTGCGATGCGATGGGCAAGGGCTTCGATTCCAGGCGTTTCCTTCCCTACGTCATGATGCACGAGTTCGAGGCCTTGCTGTTCAGCGACTGCGAGCGCTTCGCTCAAGGGATCGGTCGCCCAGACCTTGCGCCTCGATTCCAACAGATCCGGAATGCGTTTGAGACACCGGAAGAGATTGACGATTCCCCTCACACGGCCCCCTCAAAGCGGGTGCAAGCTCTCGTGCCGGGATATGAAAAACCGTTGATGGGAACCCTCGCCGTTCTGGAGATCGGACTCGAGCGAGCAGGGTGTAGACTCGCCTCTCATGGAAACGGTTCTCCAGCCCGGTGGTGTCCGGGGCCATCGCCGGTGGCGGCCCCACCCAACCGTCGCCGCCGCACTGCTCGCCGCCGTGCTCCCGGCCGCGCTGGCCGCACAGCCGTCGCTCGAACCCCAACCGCCCGCACGCCTTGCGCTCCGCGCCGCCCGTCTCGTCGATGGAACCAGCGCCGCGGTCCGCCGCGATGCGGTGGTGGTGATCGAAGGCGAGCGGATCGCCGCGGTCGGCGGTCCCGAGCTGCTCGCCGCCGGCTTGGAGGTGATCGACCTGGGCGACGCGACGCTCCTGCCCGGCCTCGTCGACGTGCACTCGCACCCCCTCATCGCCGGCGACGACTACCAGACGAATCACCTGCGCGACTCCTCGGCATTCAAGGCCCTGCGCGGCCTCAAGGCCGTCCAGGACAACCTGCGCGCCGGCTGGACGACGCTGCGCATCGCCGGCGACGCCGACGTCTTCTATGCCCACCTCGACGTCCGCCGCGCCCTCGACCAGGGGCTCTTCGTGGGGCCGCGCCTGGCTGGCGCCGGCCACTATCTGTCGATCACCGGCGGCGGCGGCGACATCAACTTTCTCGGCCCCGAGCACCACGTCGTGGCCGACGGCAAGATCGTCGACGGCCCCGAGGAAATGCGCAAGGCGGTGCGCGAGGAGATCAAGTACGGCAGCGATTGGATCAAGCTCCTGGTCACCGGAGCCTTCATGTCGGCGGGCGACCGCCCGGAGGATGTCCACTATTCCGAGGACGAGGTGCGGATGGCCGTCGAGGAAGCGGCGCGCCACGGCGTGCCGGTGATGGCCCACGCCCACGCCACCGCCGGCATCAAGCTCGCCATCCGGGCCGGCGTGCGGTCGATCGAGCACGGCACCTTCCTGGACGACGAGGCGGTCCGGCTGCTGGTCGAGCACGGCACCTGGCTCGTGCCGACGCTCTACATCGGCGACTACTACATCGACCATGGCTCGCCGACCGGCGCCCAGGACAAGATGATCGAGCTGTCGAAGAAATACCGGGACGCCCACTACGCCTGGGTCGGCAAGGCGATCCGCGCCGGGGTCAAGATCGCCGTCGGCAGCGACTTCGGCGCCTATCCGCCCGCCGTGGAGAACGCCGGCGAGATCGAGGCGCTCCACCGCGCCGGCATGACTCCGATGCAGGCGCTGCAGGCGGCGACCCGCGTCGGCGCCGAGCTCCTGGGCTGGCAGGACCGCATCGGCACCGTCGAGCCCGGCAAGCTCGCCGACCTCATCGCCGTGCCGGGCGATCCGCTCGAAGACCTCTCAGTGCTGCGCCGCGTCTCCTTCGTTCTCCTCGGCGGCAAGATCGTGCGGCGGGACGGAGCGGCGCGTTGACATAAGCGTCACGAGCGGCGGAGAAGGCCCACGCCGAGCACGCTGAGAGCCAGTGCCAGCACGATGAGGCCTACAGGGGACAACGCCGGGACGTCGATCACGAAGCCCTGGCCGGTGACGGTCAAGTCGAGCTCCTGGCGAGCGACCTCGATCTCGATCGGCCCTTTGTGGGCGCTCTGCGTCCAGCCCTTCGTCACCTGGAGAGCGCGGAAGGTACGGCGGTAGAGGAGCCGTCCCTCGATCGTCACGCTCGCGCCCGCGGGAGTTCCCGGAGGCAGCTGGAACTCGACCGTGGTCGTATCGACGGCGCCCGAGGGGATCAAGGTGTCGGAGAAGACGCCCTCGGCGTCGATGAACAGCACCGGCCGGACCGTCGCGCCCTGCCCGTTGATCCGTCCCTCGAGGATCTTCGCGAACCCCTTGCCGGGGAAGCCGGCGAAATCGCCGGGCTGGCTGCCTGCCACCTCGTCGCTGCCCCAGAACGGCACCGTGGGGCCGGCGACCTGCGCCAGCGGCTGGCCGTTGAGCGTCCGCGCTCACCAGCAGGATCGCATTGCGCATCCCGATACCGGTCGGGAACGAGTGACCGGCGCCGAAATTGTCGACTTCCGCGACGACGCGGACGCGGCCCGGGATCTCACTTGCGGTGACGGTCAGCGAGAGGTTGTTCTGCAGCATGTCGGGCGTCGAGCCGACGAAGACGTGCTGGCGCCGCTGGCTGGCCGGGCGGTCGGAGGGGGAGAAGATGCAGAGGGGCTCCGACCCGGTCGCCTCCGGCATGTGGCAGTCCTGGCAGTTGCGCTGTCCGGGACCTGGAATCGCGAACGACGAAGCCGCCCACTCCCGGTAGGTGTTCTGGCCCGGCGCCCCCGTGTCCGGATTGGTGTACTGGTGGCAGGCCGCGCAGGCGAGCGATGTGCCGTGCAGCGTCGAGTGGGAGGCCTTCATGGCGGGGAAGGTGACGTCGTCGAGCGGCCCCCAGACGTAGTCGGACGTCGAGGAGAACGAGTCGTCGGGGAAGCGGTAGGTGGACTTGCCGAGGAAGTGGAGCGCGTCGAGGTTGCCGGCGTCGACCGAGTCCATCTGGTGGCAGGTCACGCAGTTGACGCCTTCGAGCGCCGCGGGGTCGCCGACCTCGTCGAGCATCGTCTGGCCTGGGTTGAAGATGTCCGCCATGGGCGCATGGCAGGTGGCGCAAAAGCCCGTCTCGCCGGGGTCGTGAGTGTCCCGGAAGACGTAGCCGGCGCCGCCGCCCGGCGTGCCGGTGCCCGAGAACAGGTCGAGGACCCACTCGTTGGTCGCCGTATTTGCGTGGTTCGAGCCCGCCCACAGCGGGTAGACCCACTTGTGACAACTGCCGCAGTTGGCTGCCGACGGCGGCGCGTAGCTCGGATTGTCGGCGGCGGGCAAGACCTCCAGCCGGATATCGACCCCGGTGTCGCCGTCGTTCGCGAAGGTGCCGCCGATCAGGTAGTTCGTGGCGGCGGCCCGGCTGTAGGGGATCGAGGCGGCGAGCTCGACGGGATCGACCGGATTCACGGCGAGGGTGAAGCTGCCGTCGGCGGCGGTGATCGCGAATGCGGAAGAGTCGGCGCGAATGTGGACCCGGGCGCCGGCGATCGGCGTTCCGGGTAAGCCGCTTCCTTCGACGCGGACGAAGCCCGAGATGTCGCCCTTCGCGGCTACCGCATAGAAGGCGAGGGCCAGCGTGGTCGCCGCGAGCCGGCATCCGCTCGCCCTACAACAAAGTACAGCCATCCAAGTCATCTCCCCTGAAAGAACCTGGTGAAGGGAACCAGGCGCAAGATCTCGTTACGGGCGCGCCATTCTTGCCGCTTTGCCGCCGGCGGTCAAGCCGGCTTTTTCTGTATTTGAGCCAGGTTTGCGACCCGCTTTTCCGGCCCGAAGCGGAGGCTCAGCGGGAACTGGAGACAGCTTGAACCGCGCGCGGATCCGACACCATTCGCGAAAGATCTTTCTATTTTTCGACAATCGGGTCGTCTTGCATGACGCTGCGTCACTCTTCCACTCCAACCTCAACGTACTCGGCAATGGCGGTAGGCTCTGGAATCGCTTCTCCCGCCTCGCGCATCCCTTCGACATGGAAATCGATCGCCTCGCGAATCAGCTCCAGAACCTCCCGTTTGGATTCGGCCGCGGCTACACACCCCGGCAGGTCTGGAACGTAGGCGCTGAAGTTCCTTTCCGCTTTCTCGACGACGACGGCGTATCTCATGGCTGTTCCTCCTGGGACTTGAGGCCCGCCTGCTTGAGAATACTATTCAGCGTTCCCGGCCGCAGATCAAGGCTTGGCTTTCCCGAGACAGTAACTGTCCCCGGCTTTGTAGGATGCCTGAACTGGCGATGGCTTCCCTTCATCCGGACGAGAAGCCAGCCATCCTCCTTGAGCAAATCGAGAACCGCTCCTACCTTCATGGTCTCCACCCCGGATCCCACGGCGGCGCCATCCCCAGCGCCTGCAATCCCAGCATCGCTCCGGCCGCTACGAAGCTCAAGAGGAATCGCCAGGCCGTCCATTCACGGCTGCGCGGCGACTCCGGATCCCGCAGCTCGATCGCGGCGTTGATGAGCGTCACCGCCGCCGTCGTCGCGAGGATGGCCAGCAGAGATTCCACGGGGGCGCGCCGGGTCGCGATCCAGGGGCCTGCGACGGCGAGGGCCGTGCCGAGAAGCGCGAGCCCCAGCGCGCCGAGAACCCGGCTCCGGCGCCGCTCCAGGCGGAAGACGCCGGTGTCCAGGCTGAAGGCGAGAACGGCGGCGCTGGCGGCGAGATAAGGGGCGAAGAACGTCTCGTATCGTCCCAGACTGTTCGCGAGAAGGAGCATGGTGAAAGGAGGCAGCAGCGCCCGGGACACGGTCCGCACCTTGACTCCCGAGGCGTGACCCGGCGGCGCGAAGCGCAGCCAGGCCGCGAGATACCCCGCGAAGCCCACGAGCACCGGCAGCGTCCACACCCAGGAGCCGAGCGACCAGGTTGCGTAGGCGAAGAGGATGAACGCGATCGCCCCGCCGACGTTGAACGAGCGGAAGCGCCAGACGGCGAGACCGACGCACAAGCAGATGGCGAGCAGCGAGAGGTTCTGGAAGATGACTTCCGACAGCGGCTTGGTGGTGATCTTGCCGAGGGTCACCACCACAGCCAGAGGGACGAACAGGTTGTCCGCTCCTTCGAGGGAGATCGCCTCGAAGCCGGTCACCAGGGCGGCGACGAGCAGCGCGGCGAGCACGCAGACGGGACGCGGCAGGTCCGTCAACAACAGGATCGGCAGGTGGATCGCGAGGAAGGAGACGACCAGGAAGACCAGCGAGCCTTCGAGGCTCTTGGTTTCGTCCTCCACCTCGTACCGCACCACGCCGTAACGGCTGCCGATCAGCCCGGCGAAGGCGTCGCCAACGGCCAGCACCAGCACGGCCGAGAGATAGAGCCAGGGACGGCCCTGCGTCATCAGGAAGACCAGGAAGACCGAGAGCGGGTAATATTCCGCGCCCCGGCTGCGGCGGGCCACGCCGTGCAGGCTCTTGAGGAACCCGAAGCGGCTCCCGGCCACGAAGAGAAGGCAGAGCGGCGCGGCCAGCGCCAGCACCACCCACGGCGAGCGCACCAGGAAGGGGAAGAAGAGGCATGCGATGCCACCCCCGAGATGGACCAGCTTCCGCGTGTGCTCCGGCTTCGGGCTGCCGAAGCGTCGCCACAGCTCGGCGATGACCAGCAGGGAAAGGAAGATCGTCGCGAGGATGGCCGCGCCGCGAACGTCGCTCCCCGAAATCAACTCGCCCGCCGAGATCAGATCGCCTCCTCGAGCACGAAGGCGCTGTAGAAGAAGGCGAGGTCCCGCGCGAAGAGAGCCTTCGCCTCGCCGTCGAGACTGCGGACGCGGTCCGGATAGACCTCGCTCAACCGGCGCGGGACGAGCATGTTCCAGTAGGCGAAGCGGGCTCCCGGACGGGCCGCCTCGAGCAGCCGGCCGTAGATTTCGGAGCTGGCGGCGGGGCCGAGGTACTCGAAAATGTCCGAGAGGTTGAAGCCGTCGAATCCGTCGCCGCGATGGACCCGGGCCGCCTCCTCGATAGAGCCTTCGAAGAGGGTCAGCCGATCCAGATTGCGCTTCAGGTCCGCGAAGATCTCCGGCCGGAGGTAGAGCGGCAGCGAGCTCTGGAAATTGCCGCGGAGGATGTACTCCACGTAGGGGTTGGCATGGGTGGGCAGAGCGGTGAGCGCGTACTCCGCCCTTCCCAGGATGCGCTCGGCGACCGAGCCTTCGACGTAGCGGAAGAACTCCGGATCGCGGCCCAGCCGGCCCATGGCGAAGCGGCTGAAGAAGAGGCGGAAGAGGAGACGCCAGCGCAGGTTATCCCACTCCTCACGGTAGAACTTCCTGCGTCCGGCCTCGTCCCGCTCGGCGAGGAGGCCGAGCACGGTTTTCCGCCGATGGACGAGCGGCAGGACGCGCTCGCGGAAGAGCCGGAAGTAGCCTTCGAACTTGCCGTGGTGGATGACGCCGTCCGCCACGTGGCCGAGGCGTCCGCGCCAGAATTCGCGTGTCCGTTCGGTCAGGTCGCGCTCCAGCAGCTCGTAGACCGAGCGCCGGTCCTCCCCCGGGCGCACGCCGAGGAAGGCGAGGGTCTCCGCGTGGCTCAGCCGGAGGATGGCCGCGCGCTTCAATTCGACCAGCGCGAGCTGGGCCGGAGAGAGGTCCGCCGCCACCACTTCCGCGCCGGCGGCGAGCAGGACGAAGGCGTTGTCCCCCGCCGAGGCGATGGAGAGCATGCGTTTGCCCGGCGCCGGCTCGAGGGCCGCGCGCAGCACCTCCGCGTCCTCCCACACACTGGCGTAGCGGACGAGGTCGAAGCGGGCGCGCTCTTCGATGCGGTCGGACATGGGTGGACTGGAGGGAGTGTATCGCTTCGGCCGGCCGGTGAGGCCCCATGTTAGAATTCTTGCAACCGGCATCCAGGAGACTCCTCGATGGTCGCCAAGAGTCGCGGCGGGACTGCGCTTCACCTGTTTGAAGCGCTGGAAGAGGAATACGAGGCGCTGCACGGGCCGCTGCCGGCGGCCTATGTCCGGGATTGGGAGTTTCGGGGTGAGGAGATCCTCGACCTGGACCGTTTGGTGGAGCGGCTGCGGGACCGCGGCGATCCGGCGGGCTGGGCGATCGGGTCCGGCCTGGAGCCGCCGGCGCGAGAGCTGCTGGCCGCCCATGGGCCCGAGGCCGGGGACGCCCCGTCCGTGGAGCTCCGGGACGCGCTGGCGGCGGAGCTGAACCGGCTTCTCTACGATCTCCGGTTGACCACGCGCACGGAGCTGCGGAGCTCGATCCCCGGCGGCGTCCCGGAGGAGGTCGCGCTGCTGGAGAAAGCGCGCTTCGGCGGCGACGAGCTGGCGAAACGCAACCGGCTCTTCCTCGAGGCCGTCTTCGCCGGGGAGGTCGCCTGCATCTCGGACGTCCGCCTGGCCGCGATCTATCGCGAGATCGACGGCCTGCCGGAGCCTCGGACGGCCCTCTGCCTGTCCGGGGGCGGGATCCGCAGCGCGGTCTTCTCCCTGGGGGTGGTACAGGGCCTCGCCCGGGCCGGGCTGTTGCGCGGCTTCGACTACCTGTCGACCGTCTCGGGGGGCGGCTATCTGGGAGGCTTCCTGGCGGCTTGGATCCATCGCCATCGGGACGGGATCGCCGGGGTCTCGCGCGATCTGGCGGCCGCGGATGCAACGCCGGAGCCTGCCTCGCGGCCGGCGCGGCTCGACCGCGAGCCGCCGCCGTTGCGCTACCTGCGCTTCTCCAGCAACTATCTGAGCCTCAGCCACGGCCTGCTGTCGGCGGAAGCCTGGACCCTGGTGTCGACCTACCTGCGCAACCTCTACCTGCACTGGACCGTTGTCATCCCGCTCGTCATCGCGGCCCTGCTGGTGCCGCGTGTCTACCTGGCCCTCGTCGAGACGGCGGCGGGGCATCGGGCCTGGCTGCCGCACCTGCATTTCCTCCTCGGTTCGGCCGCCACCACCTGGGCCATCGCCTACATCGGCCTGCACCGGCCCAGCGGCGGGCTCGCCCGCGGCAACCAGCGCACTTTCCTTTGGTATTGCCTGCTTCCCCTGAGCCTCGGCGCCGTGGGTTTCAGCGCTTCCTGGTCCGGCGGGGAGCTGTCGTTGCCGCCGTGGCTGCCCCGGTTGCCATTGCAGGTTTGGCTGCCGGCGGCGGTGACGATGGTCGGCCTGGGCGGTTGGCTGGTGCACGTCGGCAGGTTGGCCTGGCGCGGGCTGTTCCGGCGGCGCAAGCTTTGGGAGCTGCCGCCGGCGGTGGTATCGGCCGCGCTCGGCGGCTTTCTCGGTCTGGCGGTGAGCCATCTGCTGATCGGGTGGTCGGTGGACAGACAGGCGCTCTACGTCGTCCTTGGACCGCCGTTGCCGTTGTTGACCTTCCTGGCCGGCGAGACCCTGTTCGCCGGCCTGGTGGGCCGGTTGACGACGGATGAGGACCGCGAATGGTGGGCGCGCACGGCGGCCTGGATCCTGATCTTCATCGCCGCCTGGGCCGCGATCGCGGGGATCGCCATTTTCGGCCCCTTCGTGCTTCTCGCGCTGCCGCATGTCCTCGCTCCTCTCGGCGGCCTGGCGGGTCTGGTCTCGGTCCTGCTGGCCGGCAGCTCGTGGACGGCCGTCGCCAAGGGCGTGGGTGAGACCGGCAACCGGCGGCTCGCCGAGCTGGTGGAAAAGGTCCTGACCGTCTCCATCCCGGGTTTTCTGCTTTTCTTCCTGGCCCTGGTCTCGCTGGTGATCGACTGGCTCCTCAAGGGACTCTCCGGCCTTTGTGGCGACTGGTGCGGCGAGAAGCCCGAGCCGAGAACCGATGCCCTGATTCGTTTGCTGCGATTGCCGGAGGATTCCAAGCTGACCTCCAGCCTGTCGTTCAAGCACCTCGAGAACTTCTTCAGCGATCCTCCCCTGGCCGCTCCCCTGCTCTTCGTGCTGGCGGTGGCGTTGAGCCTCGTCGTGGCCTACTGGATGAACATCAACAAGTTCTCGCTGCACGCCGTGTACCGCTCGCGGTTGATCCGGGCGTTCCTGGGCGCTTCGCGCGGGCAGCGTGACCCGAACCCGTTCACCGGTTTCGATCCCGCCGACAACCTGGAGATGTGGGAGCTGAAGGCAACGGTGTTTCTCAACCCGGAGAGCCTCCGCTCCGAGGAGTGGGGAATGGCGGTGGCGGCCTTGCGCGGCGGCGAGTCGCCCGCCGCCGCCTATCTCGCTTCGCAACTTCCTTCAGGCCTGCTCCGCGAGCTCGCGGGGTGCGCCTTGTCCCGCGGCGTCCCGGCCGATCTGGTCGAAGAGCTCTGCCGGGAGCTGAACCGGCTGATCCGGCGGCTCGCGGCCGAGGAGCCCCTGGGCAGAGACTTCCTGCGCTGTTTGGGCGCGACCTCCGATCTGGCGGTGTGGGCGCGGCGGCCGCCGAAGGGCCGGGAGGAACGGCAGCGCCTCGTCCGCAAGCTGATCTCGCAGGCCCTCGGAGTGCAGGAGGGGATCGTTCGCGTTTCCCGTCCGATGCCGCTGATCAACCTGTGCCTGAACGTGGCGCCCGCCGCCGGCGCGGCTCAGCCACAGCCGAAGGAGAGGCCATTCTCCGTGACCCCGCTGCATTGCGGGAACTGGCGTGCCGGCTACCGGCCGTCCGAGAGGTACGGCCGGGGCGCGACGGACCGGGCGATCAGCCTCGGCACCGCCATGGCCATCTCGGGCGCCGCGGCGAGCCCCAACATGGGATATCACTCCTCGTCCGTCGTGCGGCTCCTCCTCACCCTCTTCAACGCGCGCCTGGGCTGGTGGCTCGGCCATCCGGGCATGGCGGGGCAGCACACCTACGCCACCTCGGCTCCCCGGTGGGGAATCAAGTCTCTCCTCGCCGAGGTCCTTGGCATCAACGATCCCGGCTACGTCTACCTCTCCGACGGCGGCCATTTCGACAGCCTCGGCCTTTACGAGATGGTCCTGCGCCGCTGCCGCCGCATCGTGGTGTGCGACGCCACGGCGGACAAGGAATTTACCTTCGAGCACCTGGGGAGTGCCGTGCGCAAGATCCGCGTCGACTTGGGCGTGCGCATCGACTTCTTCGCTGGATTGCCCATCTACGCCAAAGGCAAGGACGACGCCGCGGGACGCTACTGCGCCTTCGCCAAGATCCGCTACCCGCAGACCGCGGGTGCCGAGGAAGGCTGCGGCGAGCTGATCTATCTCAAGCCCGCCGTCTATGGCCGCGAGCCGCGGGACATTTGCCACTACTCGAGCTCGCACGAGGACTTCCCCCACGAGCCGGCGATCGACCAATGGTTCAGCGGCTCGCAGTTCGAGACCTACCGGATGCTCGGGTTCCACGCCGTTCAGGAGATCTGTGGAGCCGGCGACGTGCCATGCTCGCTCGTCGACTTTTTTCAGAGGGCCCGGCAGCACGCCGGGGCCTGACCCAGCGGCGTTCCGCCGGCCGCGCCGCGGGAACCCGACGTTCTACAGGAAGCTCGGGCTCGCGCAGCACGGCCCCCAGGAGGTACTGTAATTTCACCGCCGCCGCCTGGCCGACGGCAAGGACTTCTTCATGGCTGACGGGCGAGTCGGTCAGGCCCGCCGCCGGATTGCTGACCATGGAGATGCAGAGGCACCGCATCCCCATGTGATGGGCCGCGATGACCTCCAGCGCGGTGGACATGCCGGTGATGTCCGCTCCCAGCGCCTGGAGCATCCGCACTTCGGCCGGGGTCTCGAACGTGGGTCCGGCCAGTCCGGCGTAGACGCCCTCGGCCAGCGGGATGCCCAACTCGCCGGCGATGCGGAGAGCCAAGGCCCGCAACCGCGGGTCGTAGGCGGCGGTCATGTCCTGGAACTGCGGTCCCCATTCCGGGGGGAGCTGGCCGCGCAGCGGATTCAGCCCCGTCAGGTTCAGGTGATCGCGAATCAGGACCAGGTCCCCCGGCTGTTGATACGGTCGCAGGCCGCCGGTGGCATTGGTCATCACCAGCACCTTGGCG
Organism: Thermoanaerobaculaceae bacterium; assembly: GCA_963778565.1. Taxonomy (GTDB): domain Bacteria; phylum Acidobacteriota; class Thermoanaerobaculia; order Multivoradales; family UBA5704; genus DATARR01. Next base: position 388,647 of record CAVZUZ010000015.1, read on the forward strand.
CCGAGCAGAGCCGCCAGACGCACCGGGAAGACCGTATCGTTCGCGCTGTAGCCCTGGTAGGAATGAAGGCGCCCTTTGAAGTAGAGCACCGGGCGGTCCGGACGCGGATGGAACATCTCGACGGCGAGGGGATGGCCGTCGATCGAATGGGTGGAGAAGGGCAGCAGGAACTCGAGCTGAATCGGGCCGTGGCTCCTCTCTCCCAGATCCACCGCGAGGCCGGAGCCGGAGACCAGGGCCACCTCGGGACGCGGCCAGCCGAGCAGGTCGAACCGCTCGACGGCGCTCTTGTGGCGCTGGATCAGCTCCTCGAGCTCCGCCGAGGCTTCGTCCAGCGAGCCGTGGACCAGCCCCTCGAGATCGCTGTCTTCGCTCATGGATGCGTATGGTAGCAGGCGGCACGGCGATTCTCTCCTCACAGCTTCAGGCCCGGTTGGGCCATTCGCTGGAGATCCGGCAGAGTCGCCCCACCCAATCCCAATCGATCGGTCCCTGGAAACGGCTCACGTCGATGCCTCGGGCCCCCGCGGGGCCTACGTAAGGTCCCGCGGCCAGGGTCCGTCTCCTTGCCGTTCAGATTCGTCCTCTGTGTTCGGTGAGACGCCCTGGCCTTCCGGCCTGTGAATTCCACGGGAAGCACCCAGCCGCCCCGGACGTCAATAGGTCAGGGTCACAAGACTGCACTTGTCGGTCCCGCCGGCGTAGTCATAGATGACCCGCAGGTTCCGTCCGGCGGCGTTCGCGATGGGCAGCACGATCTGGCGCCGGTTCTTTATTGTTCCTTCCGGCAGATCTGCCGTCTGCTTCATGATCTCGGATTCGAGATCGGACGGCGTTGCTATTCCTTCGCTCGGTCCGCGCTCCCGAATGCGGCTGTAGAAATGAAAGCCCTTGTCTTGCCATCCCTTCGGCAGCATCGCGCTCCATTCGGAGTCCGTGACCTTTTTCCACGGATCGTCGATCTTCCCACCTCCGAGCTTGAAGGCGTACGGGCACTCCTGGGCGCAAACGGATGTGGCGAAAGTCGCGGCAATGGCGATGCTCAGAATAAAATAGAGAAAGGATTTACTTGTGTTTCGCATTTGGCACGTCTCCTTTAGTAAGTTGGTTTTGTAAGGTTCAGCGTTGGCCGGCTTTCCCCGGCCATCGCGCTCGGCTGTCGGCGAGCACCGGCATCGGGTGCCTGGTGCTTACATCCTCTTTTCCCGCGGTGCGTCGTCCACTTCCCGGGCCACGCAACGGGCGGCTTACGATGCGGATGGCTGTCCACGTAGCCAGGGACGCCTGAGGTCGGCGGAATGTGAAATCTTGAAGACAATCTGGACGCTGAAGGTGGCCCTCGCCGCGCCGTCAGCCGTCGCCCGGTCCTCCGGTCAACTCCCGGCACCGTGCGATCAGCTCCCGCAGGCGCGCGCGGCTCACCTCGTCCCGTGCCCGGGGCAGCGCCGCCTCGAGGGCCGCGCGAGCCTCTTCGTTGCGGCCCACCAGAAGGAGCGTCGTGCCTAGATCGGACCAGAGCCTCCATGCGGCGCGGTTGGCGGCTCGCCGCTTCTCGGAAATGGAAAACGGCTTTGTTCAGGGAACCCGCATCTCGCAAACGGACGGCCAGCTCCCACCGTCTCTTCCAGCTCCTGGGATGGAGCTGTACGTATTTTTCGAGGGAATTCAGAGTCCATCGCGAAACCCGCAGCGGCTCGGGCTCGTCGGTCGTCAGGCTGGTTCCGCCTGCGGCCAGTCTTCGCGGAGCCTGGATGCGCACGTCGCCTCCCAGGTAAGCCTGGAGGTGCTCGCGCAGCAGGGCGCGGGCTTCCTGCATCCGCTTGCGGACGTTGACTTCCGTGAGGGAAAGGAGATCGGCGATCTCGGAGTAGGGCGTGTCCCGCAGGAGGTGCAGCTCCGCGACTGTTCGCAGTCGCGGCGGGAGCTTCTGGATCCGGTCCCGGGCCACGACGATCAGCTCACCCGCCAGCAGCACCGATTCGAGACCCGGTCCGACGGCCCCGATCTCCTCCTCGAGGAAAGGATCGTCTACGACCCTGGCCACGCAGCGGGATCGCCTGCGATGGCGATGGATGTCCATGCATTTGCTGAAGGCGAGCCGCAGCAGCCAGCGGCGCGCCTCGTCGGGCTGCAGCTCCTGCGGCATCTTTTCCAGGGCGACGAGCGCCGCCTGGCCCAGCGCGTCGTCGGCGTCCTCCCGGCGGCCGCTGGTCCAGTCCAGGCTGCGGCGATAGAGCTCGGAGACGTTCTGGCGCCAGGCTCTCTCGAACCTGGCCCTCCGCAGGTCGTCCGTGTCTTCATCGATCGCCTCTGTCTCTGAAGCTTCTGTTCCACCATCCCTCAAAACTACAGGCCGGCACTCCGTCGAATACATCAGAGCTCCTTGGTCGGCGGCCAACGAGACCCTGAGCAAGGCGGAACTTTCGATCACCGGGGAATGGCGGGACGCACCCTTCCCCTGTGCTCGAAAGACGAGCCCGCACCGAGCCTGGAGGAAAAGGAAGGCCAGAGAGGATCTGCAGAGATCCTCGAGGATTTCCACCCTCCCAACTTGCCGCTAGCTACCGTAGGGACGGCTGAGCTTGGGGATCTGTGAAATTTGAAGACAATGCGAAGTCACAATCGACGCGGCGATAGGTCGGCCACGCAGCGTCCCCGCCGATGCGATATCTTCCCTCCTGCTCCGGATGCGGCTGTCCCGTATCTGAAGGAGAGCGACAGAAGCGAGAAGCTCCATGTCCGAGCTCGACGAACAGATCCAGAACCGGCGCGACAAGCGCCAGCGCCTGGCGGCGGCCGGTGTTGCGGTCTATCCGCACCGCTTCGAGTGGGACCTGGAGCCTTCCGACCGTCCGTTCCGCCTATGGCGAGAAGACGGCGGAGGAGCTGGAGGCGGCGGGCATCCGGCTGCGGGTTCCCGGCCGCGTGCGGTCGATCCGCCAGCACGGCAAGAGCACTTTCGTCGACGTCCACGACGGCAGGGCGAAGCTCCAGCTCTTCGTGAAGCGGGACAACCTGCCGGAGGCGGCTCGCCTGGTGCTCGATCATCTGGATCTGGGCGACGTCGTCGGCGCCGAGGGCAAGCTGATTCGCACCCGTACGGGAGAGCTGTCGCTGATGGTGGACGACCTGACGCTGCTTTCCAAGGCATTGCGGCCCGCTGCCTGAGAAATGGCACGGCCTCGCCGACGTCGAGATCCGCTACCGCCAGCGCTACCTGGACCTCGCCACCAACGAGGAATCGCGGCAGGTCTTCGAGGTGCGGGCGGCGCTGGTGAAGGGGATGCGCGAGTTCCTGGACGCCCGCGGTTTCCTCGAGGTCGAGACGCCGATGATGCAGGTGATCCCCGGCGGCGCCACCGCCCGGCCGTTCAAGACCCACCACAACGCCCTCGACATGGACCTCTATCTGCGCATCGCGCCGGAGCTGTACCTGAAGCGGCTATTGGTCGGCGGCATCCCCCGGGTCTACGAGATCAACCGCAACTTCCGCAACGAGGGGATCTCGACCCGCCACAATCCCGAGTTCACGATGCTGGAGTTCTACTGGGCCTACGCCGACTACCGGGACATGATGGATCTGACCGAGGAGCTGCTGACCGGGCTCGCGGAGATCGCCAGGCGGTTGCAGGGAAAGGATCAGATCACCTGGGAGGGGCGGCCGGTGAAGATGTCGCGTCCCTGGCCCCGGCTGACCCTGCGCGAGGCGATGACCCGCTTCGCGGGCGTGCCGCCGGAGCGGCTGGAAACCGCCGAATCCGTGCGCGCCGTCCTGGAGGAGAAGGGACTCGACATTCCGCCGGGCGGCACCTACGGTCATCTGCTCATGGGCCTCTTCGAGGACACGGTGGAGGAGCACCTCTTCGACCCCGTCTTCATCACCGACCATCCCGACGGACGTCTCGCCGCTGGCCAAGCAGCGGCCGGACGATCCCCGTTTCACCGAGCGTTTCGAGCTGTACATCACGGGCACGGAGATCGCCAACGGTTTCTCCGAGCTCAACGATCCGGACGTGCAGGCCGAGCGCTTCCGCCAGCAGTTGGCGGCGCGGGAGACGGGTGACGAGGAGGCCCATCCCTTCGACGCCGACTACGTGCGGGCCCTGGAGCACGCCATGCCGCCGGCCGCGGGGATCGGCATCGGCGTCGATCGCCTGACGATGCTGATAGCCGACCGGCAGTCGATCCGCGACGTGATCCTGTTCCCGCTGATGCGGCCGGAAGGGGAAGGAGGCTCCCCTTGACGATGCGCACTTTTCGCTCCATAATTGCGCATGCCGGTGGTCTTGAGCACCGGAGAAGGAGAATCAAATGGCGGAAGAAATTCGATACAACCTTACCTTGAATGAGCCGCTGAACGAAGATCTCGAGATTGCTGCGGAAACGCTTGGAATCTCCAAAGCTGAGACCCTCCGACGGGCGATTACTCTGATGAAGCACGCGGTCCGGGCTGACAAGATCACTCTCGAGCGCGGCGGCGAAAAGCAGACGGTGCTCGTCAAGTAACTCCGAGGAGGCGGCGGTGCCAGATGAGCCGGTGATCGACCTCTCCAAGAGGCCCGTCTTGAGGCGACTGTTGAGAGTGTTCGGCATCAGTAGAAGGAAGAGGGTATCCTTGACTCGTTCTGGAACTGACACGGAGGCTGGCCGAGCGACTCTCGACCGAGCGGACCCCTATTCTCTGGAGTGGGCCAAGGTCGTCAAGCCGATCACTTGGTGGCTTCTCGCCTTACTCGCCGCCGTCATGCTTCTGCCCTTCGTCTTGATCTCCATCTTTTCACCTGTTGTGCGAGTGGTGCCGCCAGCCGGCACTCAGCCAGCTCAGATCGAGGCTGCCAGGAGGCAGACGGCTGCGGCGGTCGAAGCGGCAAGCGTGGCAAGGACGAAAGATATGCTCGACTGGGCAAAGACGGTCCTGCCTTCGGTCGTCGGTTTCGCCAGCGCGATGGTGGGCTACTACTTCGGCACCCGCGCGAGCCAGGGGGAACCCACGAAGGGTGGCACTCAGGGCCGGTCGCCATCTCCACGTCTACCGCCCCCGGCCTCTCCTGGAAGCCAGGGCGCTCGGGGGACGCAAGGAGGGCAGCCCTCACCGGGTTCTGCAGGTTCCTCCGACGGCACGGACCAAGGTGCAACTCTGGATCTCACGGGCGGGGCTTCCGAGTCAGGCGGCTCAACGGAGACGTGATCCAGTTCCCACTGATGTGGTCGAAAGCGGATCCGAGCGAATAAGTGCCCTTGCTCCTCCGCAACCTCCCATTTCCGGCGATCCTTGCCCTACGTTATCTGCGCAGCACGCGGCGGGACGCCTTCGCGAGCTTCCTCTCGGCGGTGGCCGCCGGCGGCCTCGCCCTGGGGGTGGCGGCGCTCATCCTGTCCCTCGCCGTGATCTCGGGATTCCAGAGCGCCCTGCGCGCGGAGCTGCTCGGCCGTACGCCGCAGATCGAGGTCGAGCTGCCGCCAGGAGCGGACGCGGCGGCCGCTCAGGCTGCCGTAAGCGAGGTGGCCGGTGTGACCTCGGTCCGGATTCTGGTGCGGGGAGGTGGCTGGCTGATGGACGGGGGCAAGGTGCAGCCGGTCGAGCTGGTGGGCTTCGATGGCCAAGTGCCGCCATCGTTCCCCGGCGTGGCGGGCAAGCCGGAAGGACTTTACGTGCCCGCGACGCTCGCCGCCCGCTGGGGCCTCGAACCGGGGCAGGTCCTGATCGTCGTTTCCCCTCGCCCGACCCTGACGCCGCTCGGCCCGCAGCCGCGCGTCCGCAGCGTGGCTCTCGCCGGCACCTACGAGGGAGGGCGCACCCAGGAGGAGAAGGAGAGGATCGCCTTGCCGCGCCCCATTGCCGAGAGCCTGCTCGGTACGGCGGACCGGCGGCTCGACGTGGAGGCGCGCGACCTCGACGCGGCCGTCGAGGTCGCGAAACGCGGCTGCCGCGCCGGCGCTGCCGCCGGGCAGCGTGGTGCGGACCTGGAAGGAGCTGAACCGGCCGCTTCTTTTCGCCCTGCGTCTGGAAAAGCTGGTGATGTTCGTGGCCGTCTCGCTGATCGTCCTGGTCGCCGCGCTGGCGCTGGTGGCCGACCTGGCTCTGATCATCTCCAGCAAACGGCCGGAGATCGGCATGCTGGGTACCATGGGAGCGACGCCGGGAGCGCTCCGCCAGACGTTCGTGCTCCTGGGCGGGCTGGTCGCCGGCATCGGCATCCTTTTGGGAACGGTGCTGGGAGTGGGCGGCGCCTGGCTCGCCGACCGCTATCACTGGCTGCCGGTCCCCGGCGGCGTCTACTTCCTCGATTACGTACCCTTCCTGGTGGAGCCGATGGACCTCGTCCTGGTGCTGCTGATCACGATGGCCCTGGCCCTCGTCTCCTCCCTCTATGCAGCGCAGCGAGCGGCGACCCTCGACCCGGTGGAGGCCTTGCAGGGATGAGCCCTCACCTCCCCGGCCCTCCTCTCCCGCCCCCTCCCTTCCCCCCTCACCGGGAGAGGAGGGAGAACAACGGAATGACTGCTTTCCTAAGCCCCCTCTCTCCCGGTGAGGGGGGAAGGGAGGGGGCGGGAGAGAGGGGGTTGGGGGAGTGAGGGGATGAGCGTCGCCGTCCATGCCGCCGGGCTCAGCAAGACCTACCAGGACGGCCTGCGCCGGGTGGAGGTGCTGAGGGGGGTCGATCTGGAGGTCGAGCCGGGCGAGATGGTGGCCATCGTCGGCCCCTCCGGATCGGGCAAGTCGACGCTGCTCCACCTGCTCGGCGCGCTGGACCGGCCGGACTCGGGCCTGGTGGAGATCGGCGGCCAACGCCTCACCGGACTTTCGGGAGCGGCGCTCGCCGGCTTCCGCAACCGGACCATCGGCTTCGTCTTCCAGTTCCACCAGCTCCTGCCGGACTTTACCGCTCTCGAGAACGTCATGCTGCCCGGCCGTATCGCCGGGCTCGATCCGCGGCAGGTCCTGGCGAGCGCCCGCCGGCTGCTGCTGGAGGTGGGGCTGAAGGAACGTCTGGATCACTTTCCGAACCAGCTCTCCGGCGGCGAGCGCCAGCGGGTGGCTCTGTGCCGGGCCCTGGTCCTGGAGCCGCCGCTCCTGCTCGCCGACGAGCCGACGGGTAACCTGGACCCGGCGAGCGGCGACAACGTCTTCGAGCTCCTCCTGAACCTCCAGGCCCGCCACCGCACGACCGGAATCCTGGTCACCCACAACCCCGAGATCGCGGAGCGCTGCACCCGGATTCTGCGGCTGGATGGGGGAGTGCTGCAGCCTTATTGAAGCGAGGGTGCATGATAAGCTCTTCCTGGAGGTAACGATGGGCGGGACACGGCACTCTGCGCGTCTGGCAACGCCAGAAGACACGGACGAAAGGTCCCTCTGGGAAAGTTATTTGAGGCGCTTGGCCAAGCCTGCGGGGCCCCTTTCGGCGGAGCGAGCCGAGCAGATCCGCGCGCTGTGGGCGGCTTTGGATAGGCAGGTCGGTCCGACGTTGAGGCCACCTCATGCAGGTCCATTGGAAGACGGTGGTTTTGCCATGTCCTGGGACAACGGAAGGCATCATTTCGAGATCGAGGTGTCGCCTGGTGGTATCTACGGCTGGTTCTACATGGATCGCGACTCGGACAGCCGTTGTGGAGGAGAGGATCAGCCGCCGGACAGCGTCTCTCCCGGAATGATTTCGCAGCTCTGCCGTACTCTGGCTGGCTGATCCAGCCATGGAGGAGCTTCAAGGTGGCGTAGTCTTCCGGCTCGCCGCGATAAAGAACGATTTCCCTCCCGAGTCCCCAACTCTGCAGTTCTGGCATTTCGAATTGAGCGAAAACGACAAGGCCCAGGCGGCGAGGACAGGACAGCCTCCACGGCTCTCCGTCTTCGACGCCGAGCGCACCACGCCAGGGCAAGCCCAGGTTATTTGGGGGGTGGAGAAGGAATCCACCGCCTTCGGACTCCGGGTTCGCGAGATTCGAGCGCTTCACATTGCGGGGCTGGCTTCCCTGAGAGTGGTCCGAGATCCTCTCGCTCCTCCTTGGGGAGAAATGCCCGGTGCGGACGGTCATTGCGGCATCGAGGGTCTTTCCCGCCGTCCCGGAGAGCCGAAAGCTCTCTACCGCGAGCTGCGGGTCCGCCTCGCCGACCTCAGCTTTCGCTTGGGCGCCACCTAGCCAAGAGCCCGGGCGCGCCAGGGAATTTTGCTCCCCTCGCCATTGCTTCACCCGGTTAAGGACCGGAGAGCCGGCCGTGGCATCGAGGCGGTGCCGTGCCTCCCGGGAGGTGGCAGGCATGCTAGAATCCAAAGCGCTTGAACCGGACGCACTGTGGCTCTCCAAGTGCCTTCATCGCGAGGTGCGGTGTCGTGCGCTAGCGTCAGAGGTTGAATCGCATGTTTGAGAAGTACAACGAGAAGGCCCGCCGAGCCCTCTTCTTCGCCCGCTACGAAGCCAGCAAGCTGGGCAGCCGGGTCATCGAGTCCGAGCACATCCTGCTGGGCATCCTGCGCGAGGGCGAGGAGACGGTCAGCGAGATCTTCCGGCGCTTCCAGGTCAAGCCGGAAGACATCCGCCGCGAGATCGAGGGCGAGCGGGTCTTCGTCGAGCGCATCTCCTCCACCGCCGAGCTGCCTCTCTCCGAGGAATCCAAGAAGATCCTGGCCTACGCCTCGCACGAGGCGGAGAGCATGCTGCACGCGACCGTCGGCTCGGAGCACCTGCTCATCGGCATCCTGCGGGTCGAGGGCTGCACGGCGATGCGCATCCTCGCCCAGCACGGGTTCGACGTCTACACGGTGCGCGAGGAGGTGCTGGCCATCGCCAAGGAGCGCGAGGCCTCGCAGCAGAAGAAGGAGCTGCCGTTCCTCTCCGAGTACGGGCGCGACCTGACGACGCTCGCCGCCGAGCAGACGTTCGATCCGCTGATCGGCCGCGACGAGGAGGTCGACCGCATCATCCAGATCCTCTCCCGCCGCACCAAGAACAACCCGATCCTGCTCGGCGAGCCCGGCGTGGGCAAGACCGCCATCGTCGAGGGCCTGGCCCAGCGCATCATCGAGGGCCGGGTGCCGATCTTCCTGGCCAACAAGCGCATCATGGCGCTCGACCTGTCGCTGATCGTGGCCGGCACCAAGTACCGCGGCCAGTTCGAGGAGCGGTTGAAGGGCATCCTCAAGGAGCTCAAGGAGAGCAAGGAGCTGATCGTCTTCATCGACGAGATCCACTCGCTGATCGGCGCCGGCTCGGCCGAGGGTTCGCTCGACGCGGCCAACATCCTGAAGCCGGCGCTGTCGCGCGGCGAGATCTCCTGCGTCGGCGCCACGACGCTCAAGGAGTATCGCAAGTACATCGAGAAGGACCGCTCGCTGCTGCGCCGCTTCCAGGCCATCCAGGTCAATCCGCCGACGCCGGAGCAGACGCAGGAGATCCTGGAGGGGGTCAAGGACCGCTACGAGTCGTTCCACAAGGTGCGCTACCGCGCGGAGGCGCTGCGCACGGCGATCTACCAGTCGAGCCGCTACATCCCCGACCGCCACCTGCCCGACAAGGCGATCGACGTCATCGACGAGGCGGGCGCCCGGGTCAAGCTGCGCCGGGTGCGCGACACCCAGAACCTGCGCCGGCTGGAGCAGGAGATCCGCCAGGTGGTCAAGGAGATGAAGGTCGCGATCTCCGACAAGGACTTCGAGCGCGCCGTCTACCTGCGCGAGCGGGAGATCGAGCTGCGCGAGGACCTGGAGCGGATGAGCGTGGCGACCGACGAGACCGGCATCCTGGAGGTGACCGCGGCACGACATCGAGGAGGTCATCTCCTCCTGGACGGGCATCCCGGTGGCCGCGCCTGCAGAGCGAGGAGGCCGAGCGGCTGCTGCAGCATGGAGGACATCCTGCAAGCGCCGCGTGGTGGGCCAGGACCGCGCGATCAACGCCATCAGCCGGGCGATCCGCCGCTCGCGGCTGGGGGTCTCCAATCCGCAGCGGCCGGTGGGCTCGTTCATCTTCCTCGGCCCCTCGGGCGTGGGCAAGACCGAGGTGGCGCGCCAGCTCTCCGAGTTCCTGTTCGGCAGCCAGCGGGCGCTGGTGCGCTTCGACATGAGCGAGTACATGGAGAAGCACGCGGTCTCCAAGCTGATCGGCTCGCCGCCGGGCTACGTCGGCCACGAGGAGGGCGGCCAGCTCACCGAGCGCGTGCGGCGCCAGCCCTACTCGCTGATCCTGTTCGACGAGATCGAGAAGGCGCATCCCGGACGTGGCCAACCTGCTGCTCCAGATCCTCGAGGACGGCCAGCTCACCGACGCCTACGGCAACCAGGTGGACTTCACGAACACCCTGGTGCTGATGACCTCGAACATCGGCAGCAAGCTGGTGCTGCGCGGCGGCCGCATGGGCTTCGGCGAGGGCAGCGAGGCAGGCGAGCTTCCAGCGGATCGAGGAGGAGATCCTCGGCCGAGCTGCGGCGCACCTTCAGCCCCGAGTTCATCAACCGCATCGACGAGGTGATCGTCTTCAACCCGCTCGGCGAGCGCGGAGCTGCGGTCGATCGTCGACATCCTGCTCGAGGACGTCAACAAGACCCTCGCCGAGCGCGGGCTGCGGGTGGAGGTCTCGGACCGCGGCCAAGGAGTGGCTGCTGGCGCAAGGCGGGCGTCGAGCCCTCGACCGGGGCGCGGCCGTTGCGCCGGACCATCCAGCGCCACATCCAGGACGCGGTGTCGGAGATCCTCATCAACCAGCACGGCGAGACGATCGAGCGTATCGACGTGGATCTGGAGGGCGGTGAGCTGACGTTCCAGGCCGGCGCCCAGGAGATCGTCATTCCCAGGCGCTGATCCGCCGGCCGGCGGCCCGGCTCCCAGCGAGAGCTGGCGTTCCCGGCGGCTCGCCGAGCCGCCGGGGCCAGGAAAGGACGAGATGATGCCCGATCTCATCGTGGGCCGGCGCGGATCGCGCCGGTGGCGGATCACACGCCGCCTGCTGGCGGCGCTGCTGCTTCCGCTGCTGCTCGCCGGGGGCATCCCCGTCGCCGCGCCCAGGAACCCCGCAGACGCCGCCAGCCGACTGGCCGGCCGGACCATCGAGTCGATCGAGTTCCGCGGCCTCAAGGCCCTGCTCCGAGGACACCCTGCGCTACTACCTCGGCCTCGAGCCGGGCCAGCCGCTCGACGAGGAAGCCCTCAACCGCAACCTCAAGCAGCTCTGGGACCGCGACCTGGTCGACGACATCGAGGTCGAGAGCCGTGCCCCGACGGCGGCCGGCGGGCGTCCACCTGGTGATCACGGTCGCGGAGCGGCCGATCCTGCGCGTCGATCGACTACGAGGGCCTGAAGCGGATCTCGAAGACCGACATCAGGACAAGATGACGACCCAGCGCATCCGGCGTCCGCGAGGGCGAGCCGCTGTCGCTGGGCGAGCTGCAGCGGGTCAAGACGCTGATCGAGGAGATGTACGGCGAGAAGGGCTACCGCTTCGCCACGGCGCCGCTACACGGTCGAGGACGTCGGGCCCAACGAGAAGAAGGTGATCTTCACGGTCGACGAGGGCAACCGCGTCCGCATCTCCGACATCGACTTCGAGGGCAACACGGTCTTCAGCGACATCCGCCTGCGGCTGGTCGATGAAGAAGACCAAGGAGACGGGCCTGATCACCCGCGTCACGAAGAAGGACATCTACGATCCGGCCAAGCTGCAGGAGGACCTGGACAAGGTCCGCGACCTCTACCGGGGCGCCGGCTACAAGAACGTGGTCATCGGCGATCCGAAGGTCGAGGTGCGGGCGCTCAATCCCGGACGCGGCGGAGCCGAAGGACCAGAAGCGCCGGATGTTCCTCACCATCCCGATCGAGGAGGGGGAGCGCTGGAAGTTCGGCGAGGTGACGATCGAGGGCAACGAGATCTACACCGACCAGTCGCTGCTGCGGGCCTTCGAGCACCGGACCGGCGGCTGGCTGCGCTCGAAGGTGATCGACGAGGGCGTCAAGGCGATCGACGACGCTCTACCACAACACCGGCTACATCTTCGCCCGCGTCGAGCCCGAGCTGGTGGAGCGGGAGGGGCGGGTGGCCGACCTGGTGATCCACGTGCAGCGAGGGCGACCAGTTCAAGGTCGGCCGCATCGAGTTCCAGGGCAACGACCGGACCAAGGACAAGGTGCTGCGCCGCGAGTTGCGGCTCTACGAGGGCGGCCTGATGAACGTCACGGCGATCCGCAACAGCGTGCTCAAGGTCAACCAGCTCGGCTACTTCAAGCTCAACGAGGAGGACCCGGTCGAGATCGACACGGACACGGAGAGCAAGAAGGTCAACCTGGTCTTCAAGGGCGACGAGGCGGACCGCACCGAGCTGCAGTTCGGCGGCGGCTGGAGCGAGCTCGACGGCTTCTTCGGCCAGTTCGCCATCAACACCAAGAACTTCCTCGGCCGCGGCGAGCAGGTCGGCGTCTCGCTGCAGACCGGCAAGCTGCGCGACTTCTTCGACCTGTCGTACTACGTCCCCTGGTTCCTCGACCGGCCGCAGAGCATCGGCATCCGCGCCTACGACCAGAGCCTCGAGTACGAGCTTGTCTCGGATCAGGAGCGCTACCTGCGCAACAGCAAGGGCGCGGTGCTGACCTACGGCCGCAACTTCCGGCTCTTCCAATCGGCGAGCATCAGCTACAACAGCTCCAGGTACGATGACGAGACGCGGATCATCGCGCAGGATCCGGCGGTGACCGGAGTTCCCCTGCCGGAGGGTATCAATCCCGGCGACGTCATCACGACGAGGCTCGAGATCTACAACTCGTCGCTGCGGCCGGCCTACGTCTTCGACAGCCGGGACAACCCCTTCGAGCCGACGCCGCGGCAAGCGACTGTCCCTGGCGGTGGAGTACGCCGGCGGCTTCCTGGGCGGCGACAACTACTTCATCCGGCCGGAGGCGACGGTCAGCATCTTCCAGCCGGTGAGCAACTACCCCACCCGCACGATCTTCGCGCTCAACGTCGAGGCGGGCCTGATCGACGCCGTTCGGCGACAGACGAGCTCTCTTCGCTCGAGCGCTTCTTCCTGGGCGGCGAGAACAGTATCCGCGGCCACCGCTTCCGGTCGATCTTCCTGCGCGACGACAACGGCGATCCCCTGCGCGACCCGGGCGGCTTCATCCTGGGCGGCGACAGCTTCATCCAGTTCAACCTGGAGTACCATTTCCTGCTCGGCGGACCGTTCCGCGTGCTGCTGTTCGCCGACGCGGGCAACGTCTTCGGCGAAAGCCAGCAGTTCGATCTGTCGAACTTGCGCTATACCGCCGGCGTCGAGCTGCGGGTCTTCCTGCCGGTGTTCGGCGCGCCGTTGCGTTTCATCTATGCCAAGAACCTCGATCCGTTGCCACAGGACAGCTTCGAGGATTTCCAGTTCAGCATCGGTACGAGCTTCTGATCGATCCCATAAAATCGATCCCATAAAATCGATCCCATAAACGCGTAAGGAGAAAAGACCATGTCGTTGCACAAACTGTTTCCGTCGCGAGCCGCGGCGGCCGGCCTCCTGGGCCTCGCTCTCGCTGCCGCTCCGGCGGCGGCCCAGCAGGCGCCGGCTGCCGCCGGTCCGCTCAAGATCGCGGTCATCGACACCGAGAAGATCCTGCTGTCCTCGGCAGCCGGCAAGAAGGCGCTGGCGGACCTGAAGAAGCTCCAGGAGCAGAAGGAGACCGAGCTCCGCGGCAAGGCCGCAGGAGCTGAAAGATCTCCAGACCAAGATCAGCGACGGCCGCCTGTCGCTCGCCCAGGACAAGCTGGCCGAGCTCTCCAAGCAGTACGAGGAGAAGGAGATCAACCTCCGCCGCCAGCAGGACGACGCCACCCGCGAGCTCAACAAGAAGCGGGATGAGATGCTGAAGCAGATCGACGAGCGTGTGATGCCCGTCATCAACCAGGCCGGCAAGGACCTCGGATATACGCTGATCTTCCGCAAGTTCGAGAGCGGTCTGATCTACGCCGACGAGGCGATCGATATCACCGGCGTCATCATTCAGCGGCTGGACGCTGCGACCCAGGGCAAGTAGCGGCGTGGGCTACCGGCTCGCCGAGCTCGCCGAGCTGGTCGGCGGCCGGGTCGAGGGAGACCCGGACCGCGCCGTCGACGCCATCCGTTCCCTGGAGGCTGCGGGTCCGCGTGACCTCTCGGTCCTGAAGAGCCCCCGATATCGGGAACAGGCGGAGGCCAGCCGGGCCGGCGTGCTGCTGGTGGGCCCGGCGCTCGCCGGCGCGGTGTCCGGCCGGGATCTGCTGATCGTCGCCGCTCCCGACCTCGCGCTCGCCCGCCTCGCGGCGGCGCTCCATCCTGCGGCGCGGCGCGAGCCGGGGGTACACTCCACCGCCGTGCTCGAGCCGGGATGCGAGGTGGACCCCACCGCCTGCGTCGGTCCCTATGCCGTGATCGGCGCGGGCAGCCGGATCGGCGCGGGCGCCACCGTTCACGCTGCCGTCTCCGTCGGCCGCGACTGCGTCGTGGGAGAGGGCGCCGTGCTCCATCCTCACGCCGTGCTCTACGACGGCACGCGAGATCGGCGCCGGCAGCGTCGTCCATGCCGGCGTCGGTGCTGGGGGCCGACGGCTTCGGCTACGCCACCCAGGGCGGCGTCCATCACAAGGTGCCGCAGGTGGGGCGGGTCGTGCGTCGAGGAAGAGGTCGAGATCGGCGCCAACAGCACCGTCGACCGCGCCACGCTCGGCGAGACGCGGATCGGCGCCGGCACCAAGATCGACAACCTCGTCCAGGTCGGTCACAACGTACGGGTCGGCCGGCACTGTATCCTGTGCGGCCAGGCGGGGATCGCCGGCAGCGCACGCCTGGGCGACGGCGTCGTGCTGGCGGGGCAGGCGGGCGTCGCGGGCCACATCGAGCTCGGAGACGGCGTCCAGGTGGCCGCCAAGTCGGCGGCCCTGGCGTCGGTCGGGCCCGGCACGGCGGTGGCCGGAATTCCCGCCGTCGAGCTGCGCAAGTGGCGGCGCCAGACCGCCCTGCTGTCGCGGCTGGAGGAGATGAGCCGGCGGTTGAGGGCCCTCGAGAAGCGGCTCGGGGACGCCAAGGACGAGGGCGAGGAGGGCTAGTGAGCGAACCGACCCCGAAGTGGGACGTCGAGTGGATCCAGTCGGTGCTGCCGCACCGCTATCCGCTGCTGCTGGTCGACCGCGTGCTGGAGATGGAGCCCGGCAAGCGGATCGTGGCAATCAAGAACGTCACCATCAACGAGCCTTTCTTCGCCGGACACTTCCCGGGACGGCCGGTGGTGCCCGGCGTGCTGCTGATCGAGGGCCTGGCGCAGGCCGGCGGCCTGCTGCTCCTCTCACGATCTGCCCGATCGCGCCGGCAAGCTGCTGTACTTCGCCGTCGATCGAAGAAGCGAAGTTTCGCCGGCCGGTCGTCCCCGGCGACCAGATCCGCTATGAGGTCGAGGTGCTGCGGCTGCGCAGCACCTACTGCAAGCTGGCGGGTAAGGCGCTGGTAGACGGGCAGCTCGCGGCGGAGGCGGTGTGCTCCTCCGCCATGGTAGACCTGTGAGGAGGGGCGTCCACATTGGTCTCTTGGAGATCGGACGGATCTGCCCTTCGAGACCTCACCCCCTGATCCCCTCTCCAGCAAGCTGGAGAGGGGGAACGAATTCGAGGGTTTTCCTGTTTTTCCCCCTCTCCACTTCGTGGAGAGGGGGTCAGGGGGTGAGGTCTCGAAGGGCAGGCCGGTCCGATCTCCGAGGCGCGCCATGTCCCTGATCCATCCCCTGGCCGTGATCGATCCCTCCGCCAGGCTCGGCGAGGGCGTCCGAGTGGGTCCCTTCGCGGTGATCGGAGCGCGCGTCGAGATCGGCGACGGCACCGAGGTCGGAGCGGGCGCCCAGGTCTATGGCCCGGCGCGGATCGGCCGGGAGAACCGCATCTACCCCCAGGCGGCCATCGGCTTCGATCCCCAGGACCTCAAGTTCCACGGCGAGGAGGTGTGGCTGGAGATCGGCGACCGCAACCAGTTCCGGGAGCTCTGCACCGTCCACCGCGGTACCACCAAGGGGGGTGGCGTGACCCGGATCGGCGGCGACAATCTGTTCATGGCCTACACCCACGTCGGCGCACGACTGCCAGGTGGGGAGCCGCGTCGTCTTCGCCAACAATGCCACGCTCGCCGGCCATGTCGAGGTCCAGGACGACGCCACGCATCAGCGCCTTCACCTCGGTGCACCAGTTCTGCCGGGTGGGCCGGCACGCCTACCTCGGCGGCTACACGGTCGCCACCATGGACGCATTGCCTTTCGTCAAGACGGTCGGGCAGAAGCCGGCCTGCTACGGCATCAACTCCATCGGCTTGAAGCGCAAGGGGTTCGACGCCGAGCGGATACGCCGGCTGGAGGCGGCCTTCCGCATCCTGGTGCGTTCGAAGCTCAGCACGCCCAAGGCCCTGGAGCGGCTTCGCGATGAGCTGGGCGGCGATCCCGACGTCGACTACCTGATCGCCTTCGTCGAAAGCAGCCAGCGCGGCGTCATCAAGTCCGTGCCGCGCGGCGGTTCGCGGGGAGGAGGGGAGCCTGAGTAGTCCGCACCCTCCGCCCCTGCGCGTCGGCGTCTTCGGCACCGGCGCCATGGGCCGCAACCACGTCCGGCTGCTGTCGTCGCTCCCCGGCGCCGAGCTGGTGGGGGTCTACGACCCGAGGCCGGAGGCGGCCGAGGGCATGGCGCGCGAGCACGGCGCCCGGGTCTTCCCGCGGCTGGAGGATCTGGCCGGAGAGATCGAGGCGGCGGTGGTGGCGGCGCCGACCGCGGCCCACGCCGAGATCGGGTGCGCGCTGCTCGAGCGCGGGCTGCACGTTCTGATCGAGAAGCCTCTCGCGCCGTCCCTCGCCGAGGCGGACCGCCTGCTGGAACGCGGCCGGCGACCGGGTGCTGGCGGTCGGGCACGTCGAGTTCTACAACCCCGCGGTCCAGGCGCTGCTCGCCGTCGGCACCGCGCCGCGGTTCGTCGAGGTGCAGCGCCTGGGGGTCTTCTCGCCGCGCAGCCTGGACGTGGACGTGATCCTCGACCTGATGATCCACGACCTGCAGATCCTGCACGCCCTGGATCCGAGCCCGGTCGCCGAGGTGCGCGCCACCGGCATCGCCGTGCTCTCGCCGCGCATCGACATCGCCAACGTCCGCATCGAGCTGGCTTCGGGCGGCGTCGCCAACCTCACCGCCTCGCGGGTCTCCTCCGAGCGCGTGCGCAAGCTGCGGGCCTTCCTGCCGAACCGGTACTACTCGCTGGACTACCAGGCGCAGGAGATCAAGGGCTACCGGCTGGAGGAGACCGGCACGCAGCGGCGCATCCTGCCGGACGACCTGCCGGTCGAGCGCGCCGAGCCGCTCAAGCGGGAGCTGGAGGCGTTCCTCGCCGCCTGCCGGGGTGAGGAGGCGCCGCGGGTGGACGGCGTCCGGGGTCGCCAGGCCCTCGCCACGGCGCTGGCGATCGTGGAGGCGATCCGGTAGGTCCAGAACGCCCGTGGGTGATTCAGCGGCGTGCCCTCCGAAGCCCTCACTCCCCCGGCCCCTCTCTCCCGGAGGGAGAGAGGGGAGAAAGGCGAAGAAACGGCATGCTTTTTCTTTCTCCCTCCTCTCCCCTCGGGAGAGGAGGGCCGGGGAGGTGAGGGCTTCGAAAGGCATACCCTTGGAGAAGAGGAAAGGCTGCTAAACTCTCCCGCCGGTTCCAGCAACCGGTTGTGCCCTAAATTTTCCGAGGAAAGAGGAGTCTCCTTATGAGCGACATCCGTATCGGTGTGATCGGCGGCAGCGGCCTGTACCAGATGGAGGGGATGACGGTCCGCGAGGAGCGCCGGATCCAGACACCTTTCGGCGATCCTTCGGACGCCTATGTCCTCGGCGAGCTGGACGGCCGCACGGTGGCGTTCCTGCCGCGCCATGGCCGCGGCCATCGCCTGCTGCCGAGCGAGCTCAACTACCGCGCCAACATCTACGGTTTCAAGGTGCTGGGGGTCGAGCAGCTCATCTCGGTCTCCGCCGTGGGCTCGTTGAAGCTGGAGTACAAGCCGACCGACATCGTCGTTCCCGACCAGTTCTACGATCGCACCCGCCACCGCCAGGACACCTTCTTCGGCAACGGCCTGGTGGCTCACACGTCGCTCGCCGACCCCGTCTGCCCACGGTTGATCGATCCGTTCGTGGAAGCCTCCCGCGCCGCCGGCGCCACGACGCACCGGGGCGGCGTCTACGTCAACATGGAAGGGCCGCAGTTCTCGACCCGCGCCGAGTCCGAGACCTACCGCCGGCACGGCTTCGACGTCATCGGCATGACCAACCTCACCGAGGCGCGGCTCGCCCGCGAGGCCGAGATCTGCTACGCCACGCTCTCCATGGTCACCGACTACGACTGCTGGCACGAGACCGAGGAGGCCGTCTCCGGCGAGGCCGTGATGCAGGTGGTGATGGCGAACGTGGCCATGTCCCAGCGCGTGATCCGCGAGATCCTCGCCCGGGTGCCCGACGACGCGACCCGCGCCTGCGGCTGCGGCGAGGCGCTCAAGTACGCGCTGATCACCGAGCGAAGCCTGATTCCGGCCGCGACGCTCGAGGCCCTGCAGCCCATCGTGGGCAAGTACTTCAAGGGTTGAATGACACGCATCCTGATCACCAACGACGACGGCATCTTCTCCGCAGGGGATCCGTCTGCTGGCCTCCTCGCTGAGCCAGATCGCCGAGGTGGTGGTGGTGGCGCCGGACCGCGAGCAGAGCGCCACCGGTCACGCCCTCACCCTCTCCCGGCCGCTGCGCATGCAGAAGGTGGAGGAGAGCTGGTACGCCGTCGACGGCACGCCCACCGACTGCGTCAACCTGGGGGTGCTCTCGTTGCTCAAGGACCGGCCGCCGGACCTCGTCTGCTCCGGCATCAACTTCGGCCTCAACCTGGGCGACGACGTGACCTATTCCGGCACGGTGAGCGCGACCTTCGAGGGGACTCTGCTGGGCATCCCCTCGGTCGCCTTCAGTCAGGAGGTGGCGGAGGGCTTCTCCTTCGCCGCCGCCGCCGACTTCGCCCGCACGCTGGTGGAGATCCTGCTCACCGAGGAATTGCCGCGGGACCTGCTGCTCAACGTCAACGTGCCGGCCGGACCGATCCAGGGAGTGAGCTTCACCAGGCTGGGCCGGCGGGTCTACAAGCAGTCGGTGGTCGAGAAGCTGGACCCGCGCGGGCGCAAGTACTATTGGATTGCCGGCACACCGCAGTGGAAGCGCGCCAGCGGCACCGATTTCGAGGCGATCTCCACGGGACGGATCTCGCTGACCCCGCTGCACCTGGACCTGACCTACTACCCGGGGCTGGAGAGCTTCGGCTCGCTGCGCGACAAGCTCACCCATCTTCCCTTCCCGACCTCCGCGCCCGTTCGGGAATGAGCGACTACGCCGTCCAGCGCGAGCGCATGGTGCGCGACCTGATCGCCGCTCGCGGCGTGAAGGACGAACGGGTGCTGGCGGCCATGCGCAAGGTGCCGCGCCACGCTTCGTCAAGGACCACCTGCGCACCCAGGCCTACGGCGATCATGCGCTGCCCATCGGCGGCGGGCAGACCATCTCCCAGCCCTACATCGTGGCCCGCATGACGGAGCTGCTGGAGGTGAAGCCCGAGCATTCGGTGCTGGAGATCGGCACCGGCTCGGGGTATCAGACGGCGGTGCTGGCGCTGCTGGCGCGCCGGGTCTACAGCCTGGAGCGCGTTCCCGAGCTGGTGCAGGCGGCGATCCCGCGCATGCGCCAGCTCGGCCTCGACAACGTCAAGATCCAGGTGTTCGACGGCACCGTGGGCTGGAGCGAGTGGGCCCCCTACGACCGCATCCTGGTCACCGCCGCCGCGCCGAAGGTGCCGGAGCCGCTGTTCGGGCAGCTCGCCCCGGGCGGCGCCCTGCTGGTCCCGGAGGGAAAGCGCGAGGCCCAGCGGCTGGTGCTCTACCGCAAGTCGGCGCGCGGCGAGATCCGGCGCCGGGAGGGCGAGGAGGTGGCCTTCGTGCCGCTGCTCGGCCGCCATGGCTGGAAACAGAAATGATGGAAATCAAGGACACAAAGGACGATATGAACCTCAAGGACGAGGAACACGTCATTCACAGCGCGTCCTTGCTGTCCTTGCTGTCCTTTATGTCCTTGATTCCATTGCCACTCGCTGGAGAAGATACGTGAGCGGCTCAGGCCCGCAAGCGTTGCGCATCCACATCGCCGGCCGCGTCCAGGGCGTCGGCTTCCGCTGGTTCGTCCGCCGCGCGGCGCAGGACCTCGGCTTGACGGGCCGGGTCCGCAACCTGCCGGATGGCCGGGTGGAGGTCGAGGCGGCGGGCGCTCCCGAGCGGCTCGACGCCTTCCGCGAGCGGCTGCGGCAGGGTCCTCCCGGCTCCGGGGTGGCCGGCCTCGAAGAGCAAGAGCTGTCCTTCGTCCCCACCTGGGAAGGATTCGTCATCGACCACTAGCTGGAGGAGAGAGCATGGACGACCTGAAGGGTTACATCCGCGAAGTACCCGACTTCCCGAAGCCGGGGATCAACTTCTTTGACATCACCACCCTGCTGCAGGACCCGCTGGCCCTGCGCATGACCGTGGACCGCTTCGTCTGGCTGTTTGCCAGGAAGAAGATCGACAAGGTGGTGGGCATCGAGTCGCGCGGCTTCATGTTCGGCCCGATCGTGGCCTACGACCTGAACGCCGGCTTCGTACCGGTGCGCAAGCCGGGCAAGCTGCCGTACAAGAAGATCCGGCAGAGCTACGAGCTGGAGTACGGCACCGACACCGTCGAGATGCACGAAGACGCCGTCCAGCCCGGCGAGCACGTGCTCGTCGTCGACGACCTGGTGGCGACCGGCGGCACGGCGCTCGCCGCCGCCAGGATGGTGGAGTCGCTGGGCGGCATCGTCTCCGGCTTCGGCTTCATCATCGAGCTGACGTTCCTGGACGGCCGCAAGAAGCTGGACGGGTATGAGGTGGAGTCGTTGATCCGGTATTGAAAGGACGGAAGGGACAGCAAGGACGGCAAGGACGCCTGAGAATGGAGGGCGCCGGGCTGCTGTTATACTCCTTCGGCCTGCGGCTGTAGCTCAGGTGGAAAGAGCAGGAGTTTCCTAAACTCTTGGTCGGGGGTTCGAGTCCTCCCAGCCGCACCAATCCCTCATGTTCGAGACAAAACAGGAGCCGCGATTCCTCGGACGTCCGCGTAGAGACGTTCCAGTCCGTTCACGACAATCTTCGCAGGCCACGGGGACGGCGGAACGTCTCTGTCGGAGCAGCGCCGGCGCCAATTTCGATATCTGACCGGAGCAGGTCCTTTTCAGGGGATGTTCGTAGGCGAATCGGCGATCCCTCCGGAGGAGACGTTCCGCCGTCCCCGCGGCTTGCATCGGGTGTCGTGGACGGGTTGGAACGTCTCTACGGGCGAATGATCGCAGCCGAACCGGTCGAGGAGACGTTCCGCCGTCCCCGCGGCCTGCATCGGGTGTCGTGGACGGGTTGGAACGTCTCTACGGCGAATGATCGCAGCCGAACCGGTCGAGAGAGACCTTCCGCCGTCCGTGGCCTGCGGTGGATGTGGGGGACGGGTTGGAACGTCTCTCTACCGGCCACCTATCAGGAATGAACGATCGTTATGGGTTCCAACGCTTGGGATTGTCGCGAATGTAGGCGCGGAGACGTGCGAGATGCTCCGGAGTGCGGATGATCTCGTCGTGGAACCGCGGCTGCCATCCGAAATCTCTCTGCCTTAGATTCCACCAAATCCTCTTGGTCACCGTCGGAGCAGCACCGGCGCCAATTTCGATGTCTGAACGGAGCAGGCGTCCCTTTCAGGGGATGATCGCAGGCGCAAACGGCGATCCCTTGGAGAGAGAGAGACGTTCCGCCGTCTCCGTGCCTGCGGTGGGTGTCGTGGACGGGCTGGAACGTCTCTACGGGTAGGTCCGCAGATGGTTCGCGTTCCGGGAGGGGGGCTTGGACGGAACCGCGGTCTCCTCCGTAAACGGCGAAATCTCTTGGAGGAGGATCACCCCATGCCGAAAGTCGCTTGGGCCGAAACGACCACTGATTGGGACGAGCTGCTGCGGGCTGCCGAACCGTTCGGCGAGGTCAAGGAACTGAAGGTGCACCTCGCGGAGCTGCGGATCGCGCTGCGGCGCGTCCAGGAGCTCCAGGCCCTCCGCCAGGAGCTGCAGGCGAGACGCCAAGAGGCCACGCAGGAGATGGACGAGACGCGGGATGCCGGCAAGCTCGTCGCCATCCAGATCCGCTCGGTCCTCAAGGGAATCTTCGGACCCATCAACGAGCGGTTGGTGCAGTTCAAGATCCGCCCGCGCCGCCGCAAGGACGTGCCGGCGGCCCTCCCGGCCAGTCCCGTTCCCGCGCGGGGCGCCTCGTGAATTCCGCGTCCGCCGACGCGAAGCCTGCGTCCCGCGCAGGCAGGGCACCCGGAGCCTTCGAGGAGCGGGCCTGCGAATCTCCGAGGGCAGTCACCCCCCTCGATCGCCGCGCCACAAAGTCTTCCGGGGCGGTCACTCCCCTCCCGGATCACGCATCGACGAGGCTCGTCACGTCCTCCGGTTGACGGAGGGCGGTCACTCCCCTCGCGGTCACGGCTGGAAATTCCAGAGGGGAGTGAGCCCCCTTCGGGTCCCGCCGGAGGATTTCGGCGGGGGACCGGCTGCCCCCGCGCCGCCGCTCTGGTATCATCCCGCTCCGATTGGGCGCTTCGGCCGAGTGACGCCAGTCTTACCTTCGGCCTTTTCCCGAGAGAGAATTCATTCTGGGAGTTTTCGATGAATCAACGTCTGACCCGCAAAGAGATCAAGCGCGACGACTTCGCCGCCGCCGTCGGCCGGAGCGTCGAGTACGCAGAGAGCCACGTCCGGATCATCGTCTACGCCATCGGAGGAGCCCTGCTGCTGGTGGCGTTGGGGATAGGGATTTTCTTCTATCTCCGCCATCGCACGGAAGGCGCAAATCAGGCTCTGGCCGAAGCGACCAAGGTTTTCCAGGCGCCGATCGTGGCGACCGGCGCGAAGCCGAACGATCCCGCCGAGCCGAGCTTTCCCACGGAAGCCGCTCGCCGGGCTCGGGCCAAAGCGCTGCTGGAGAAGGTCCGCGACGACTACGGCCTGACCGACGCGGCCGACGTCGCGGGGCTCTATCTCGCTCAGATCGCCGCCGATGAGGGGCGGATCGAGGAATCTCGCAAGCTGTGGACCGAGTTCGCCGACGAGCACGGCGGCAGCATGCTCGCCAGCGAAGCGCGGCTCAACCTGATCGACCTCGACCGCAAGCAGGGCAAGGGCGAGCAGGTGGTCACGGAGCTCAAGGCGATGCTGGAAAAAGCCGACGCGCCACTGCCCCAGGATGTGATCCTGAACGAGCTCGGCGCGACCCTGGAGCAGCTCCACCGCCCGCAGGAAGCCGTTCAGTACTACCAGCGAATCCTCGACGAGTTTCCGCAGTCCTCCTATCGCCAGGAGGCCCAGCAGAAGGTATCCAGCCTCGATCCAACGCGAGGAGGAGGCGCCGTTCCCGCCGGGCTTTCCGGCTTCCCCGGCTGATCCCGGCCGATCCCGGTCGACCCCTTAGGGAGCCCCATGGCCCTGCCCTACCGCATCCTGGAGCGCAAGCGCGCCGGGATGCGGCTCACCGAGGACGAGATCCGTGACGTCGCCCGCGGCGCCGCCGACGGCTCCTGGAGCGAGGGGCAGCTTGCGGCCTTCCTGATGGCCGCCGCCATCCACGGGCTCGATGCGGCCGAGACCCGCGCCCTCACCCTGGCCATGCTCGAGTCGGGGGAGCGCTGGGAAGCTCGCCGGGAAGTTCCGCGGCTCTGCGACAAGCACTCCACCGGCGGCGTGGGCGACAAGGTGTCGCTGGTCATGGGACCGCTCCTCGCGAGCTGCGGCCTGCCCATCGCCATGCTGACCGGCCGCGGCCTAGGCCACTCCGGCGGCACCATGGACAAGCTGGAGAGCATCCCGGGAATGGAGCTCGGGCTCGACCGCCGGCGCTGTCTCGACCTCCTCGACCGCTGCGGCCTGGCCATGGGCGGCGCCACCTCCCAGATCGCTCCCGCCGACCGCCGTCTCTACGCCCTGCGAGACACCACCGGCACGGTCGATTCCATGCCGCTCATCACCGCCAGCATCCTGTCGAAGAAGCTCGCCATGGGCGCCGCGGCCATCGTGTTCGACGTCAAGACGGGCAACGGCGCCTTCATGCCCGAGCTGGAGCGCGCGATGGAGCTGGCCCGCGGCCTGGTGGAGACCGCGCGCGCCCTGGGCACCCCCACCTCCTACCTGGTGACGGACATGAGCCAGCCTTTGGGGCGCTGGACCGGGCATGCGGCGGAGGTACTGGAAACCTTCGAATGCCTCGCCGGCGAGGGACCGGCCGACGTGATGGAAGTCACCTTCGCGCTGAGCGAGGAGGTCTCCCGACTGGTCGGCCAGCCGGTGAACCGGAGGGAGATGGAGGAGGCCCTTGCCTCCGGCCGCGCCCGCGAGCGCTGCGAGCAGTGGGCGGCTCTCCAGGGAGCGGACCCGGGCTGGCTGCGGGCGCCGCGGTTCGACCTGGCTCCCGTCGAGCGGCCTCTCCTGGCGCGGCGCTCCGGCCGGCTTGCCGCGGTCGACGTGCGGCAGCTCGGCCTGCTCCTGGTGGAGGCGGGAGGCGGCCGGTCTCGGCCGGAGGACAGCATCGATTTCGGAGTCTCGCTCGAGACCAAGGCGCGCCTCGGCCAGGAGGTGCGGCAAGGGGAGGAGCTCGCCCGCGTCTACCTGCGCCGGGAGGACGACCGGCTGGTGGAGCAGTTCGGCGGATGCTTCGAGGTGGCGGATGAGGGGGAGAGGCCGGAGTTGATTGCGGCGCGGGTGTCCTAGAAACCCCTGGGAGCGCCGGCATCCTTGCCGGCTTTCTTCCTCACATCAACTTCTGCCGGCAAGGATGCCGGCGGTCCCAGGGGGGAGGTGAGGGGCCCTGCGCTATCATCCCGCCATGAAGGCCGCCATCGTCGCCGTGGGGTCGGAGCTGCTCGGCACCGACCGGCTGGATACCAATTCCCTCAAGCTGACCGCCCTGCTCGACCGGTACGGCGTCGAGCTGCGGCGCAAGGCGGTGATCGGCGACTCGGAGGAGGAGATCGCCGCCGAGATCCGCTCTCTGCTGCCGCGGGTGGATCTCGTCCTGATCACGGGCGGCCTGGGGCCGACGGCGGACGACGTCACCCGCGAGGCGGTGGCGGCGGCGCTCGGCCGGCGCCTCGTCTTCGACGAGGAAGTCCTGGCGGTGATCGAGCGCCGCTTTCAGTCTCTGGGTTGGCGGATGCCGGAGGTCAATCGCCGGCAGGCCTGGGTGGTCGAGGGGGCCGAGCTGATCCCCAACCCGCGGGGTACGGCGCCGGGGATGCGTGTCGAGAGCGGCGGCTGCACCCTGTTCCTCTTCCCCGGCGTGCCCATGGAGTTGGAGGGAATGATGGGCGACGCCCTGGAGCCCTGGCTGGCGGCGCGGTGCGGCGGGGTAGGCGGGATTGCTCGGGAGACGGCGGTGCTCAAGATCGCCGGTCTGCCCGAGTCGGTGGTGGAGGAGCGCATCGCGCCGGCCTACGAGGAGTTCGGCCGCGAGGCGATCACCATCCTCGCCAATGCCGGGGAGATCCGCCTCCAGGCCACGGCGGCGGGCCCCGAGCCCGAGCGCCGGGCCCGCCTCCAGGCCATGGTGGCGCGCCTCTCGGAGCTGGCCGGCGATGCCGTCTTCACCACCCGCGAGGAAGATACCCTGGAGAGCGTGGTGGGCGACCTCCTCCGGGCCGCCGGCGCGACCCTCACCGCCGCCGAGTCGTGCACCGGCGGTCTCTTCTCGCAGCGGATCACCAGCGTTCCCGGCAGCAGCGACTACTTCCTGGGCGCCGCCGTCACCTACAGCAACGAGCTGAAGGTCAGGATGGCGGGGGTGCCGCCGGAGACGCTCGCCGCGCACGGCGCCGTTTCCGAACCGGTGGCCCGCGCGATGGCCGAGGGAGTCCGCAGCGCCCTGGGCAGCGACTACGGCGTGGGCATTACGGGAATCGCCGGGCCGGGAGGCGGCAGCGAGGAGAAGCCGGTGGGAACCGTCCACGTCGCCGTAGCCGGGCCTGGCGACGGCGACGTCCACCATCGCAAGCTGCGCCTGCCCGGTGACCGCGAGCGGGTGCGCCGGTTCTCGGCCCAGCTCGCCCTGGAGATGCTGCGGCGGCGTCTGCTGGCCGCGCTGGAGCGCGCATGAGGCTGTTCGTCGGCCTCGAGATCTCCGAGCCTGCCCGGCGCGAGCTGCGCCGCCGGCTGGACGGCCTTCGCGACCGGCTGCCGCGGCGCGCTGGGTGGACTTGGAGAACCTCCATCTGACGCTGCTGTTCCTCGGCGAGACCGCGGAGGCCGACGTTCCTGCCCTGGCCGCGGCGCTGCGCGAGGCGTTCGCCCGCTGGCCGTCGATGGACCTGCGGCTCTCGGCAGGCGGCACCTTTCCTCCGGGCCGTTCCGCCCGGGTGGCCTGGGTGGGAGTCGAGGCTCCCGAGGAGCTGATGGCGCTGCCAGGCAGGACGTGATCCGGGCCGCGGTCGAGACCCTGGGTTTCGAGCCCGAGAAGCGGCCCTATCACCCGCACATCACCTTGGCGCGCTGCCCCGATCCCTGGCGGCGGGAGGCGATCGACAAGCTGAAGAGCGCCCTCACCGGTCCGATCGGCCCGCCGTTCGTGGCAGACCATGGCGTGCTCTTCGAGAGCAAGCTGTCGCCGAAGGGCGCCCGCTATCGCGCGGTCGAGGTCTTTCCGCTGGCGGGGGAAGGAGGATGAGCCCCGGGTTCGCGGCCGCGATCGTCGCCGGCGCCTACCTGCTCGGCTCGGTGTCCTTCAGCGTCCTGATCGTCCGCCTGATCCAGGGGCTGGACGTGCGCACGGTGGGGAGCGGCAATGCCGGCGCGACCAACGTGTTGCGGGCCGCCGGCGGCAAGGCGGGGACGCTGGTGCTGGCGCTCGACATCGCCAAGGGGGTCACGGCGGTCGCGGTGCCGCGGGCGCTCGATGCGCCGCCGCTCGGTGGTCGGCGGCGCCGCGGTCGCCGTGGTGCTCGGCCACGTCTTTCCGGTCTTCTTCGGTTTTCGCGGCGGCAAGGGTGTCGCCCCCTCGGCCGGCGCTCTCGGGACCCTCGCACCCGCCGCCATGGCCCTCGGCCTCGTCGTCTTCGTCGCCGTGGTGGCCTGGAAACGCTACGTCTCGCTGGGCTCGGTCGTCACGGCGGCGCTCATCCCGCTGCTCATGGGCTTGAGCCTGCGGCTCGGCTGGGTGGTTGTTCCCGGCGGCGGCGGCGGCAGATGGCTGCTGCTTCCGTCGACGGTGATCGCGCTGATCATCATCGCCGGTCATGCCAAGAACCTTCGCCGGCTGCGGCAGGGAACGGAGCTCCGGTTGGGAGAACGGGGTGCCGAGCCGGGCGATCCGGCTGGGCCGGTTGGGGAAGGGGGACGATGAACGGTACTCCACGGCGCATCGGCATTCTCGGGCGCGGGCTCGTTCGGGACCGCGCTCGCCGTCCACCTGGCCGGCGCGGGCGGACATCGCGTGCGCCTCTGGGCCCGCAGCTCCGAGGTGGCGCGGCGGATGGCGGGAGGAGCGGCTCAATTCCGCTTATCTGCCCGGCGTCGAGCTGCCCGCCGCAATCGAGCCGACCGCCGACGCCGGGGACCTCGCCGACGCCGAGTTCCTCCTCGTCGCCGCTCCTTCGCATGGATTTCGCGAGGTCCTGCGCCACTTCCTGCGCCTGCATCCCGCCGGCGGACCGCTGCCGCTGGTCTCGGCGACCAAAGGGATCGAGACCGAAACCTTGGCGCGGATGAGCCAGGTGGCCTTCGAAGAGGGAATGGCCGCCGACCGGGAGGTTCGCTTCGCCGTGCTCTCCGGACCCACCTTCGCCGCCGAGCTGGCGAAGAACGTGCCCAGCGCGGCGGTGATCGCCTCCGAGGACGCCGCATTTCGCGACCGAAGCCCGCGAGTGCCTCGCCACCCCGTACCTGCGGCTCTACTCCTCGCCCGACGTGGTCGGAGTCGAGCTGGGAGGCACGACCAAGAACGTCATCGCCATCGCCGCCGGCACGCTCTCCGGCCTGGGCCTCGGGCACAACACGCTGGCCGCGCTCATCACCCGCGGCCTGCACGAGATCACCCGCCTGGGCATCGCCTTCGGCGGCCAGCCCCGCACCTTCGCCGGCCTCGCCGGCCTGGGCGATCTCGTGCTCACCTGCACCGGCGGCCTGTCGCGCAACCGCCGCATCGGGCTCGAGCTGGCGGCCGGCCGGAGCGTCGCGGAGATCACCGGCGAGACCCACATGGTGGCCGAGGGCGTCCGCAACTCCATCGCCGTCTCCCGCCTCGCCGCCCAGCGCGGCGTCGAGATGCCGATCACCCGAGCAGATGGTGGAAGTCCTGTACCACGGCAAGGACCCCCGCCGCGCCGTCGAGGAGCTGATGACGCGGGAATTGAAGTCGGAGACGGAGATGTAGGGGCGGCCCTATGTGGCCGCCCTGCCGTTCGCTGGCGATCGCCTGCGGTCAGCAGGGCGGCCACATAGGGCCGCCCCTACAATTACGAGGAGAGAATACCCGAGCCCATGTCCAACGATCACCAGACCGTCCTGATCCTCGACTTCGGCAGCCAGTTCACCCAGTTGATCGCCCGCCGGGTGCGCGAGAACCGGGTCTACTGCGAGGTCCACCCCTTCGACCTGCCGTGGAGGAGATCCGGCGCCGGCAGCCGATCGGCCTGATCCTCTCCGGCGGTCCCCAGAGCGTCTACGAGGCGGACGCGCCCAGCGCCGATGCCGCGACTGTTCGAGCTCGGCATACCGGTGCTGGGGATCTGCTACGGCATGCAGGTGATGGCGCACGAGCTGGGCGGCGGCGTCGAGGGGTCGAGCCGCCGCGAGTACGGCCGCGCCGAGGTCTCGATCGTCGAGCACGGCCGGCTCTTCGAAGGGCTCGGGACGCGCGAGACCGTCTGGATGAGCCACGGCGACCGCGTGCGGCGACCTGCCGCCGGGCTTCCGCGCTACGGCCGGCACCGGCAACGCGCCCGTGGTGGCGTTCGAGGATGCGGAGCGCAGGCTCTACGGCATCCAGTTCCACCCCGAGGTGTCGCACACCGTGTCCGGCGGCGAGATGCTGCGCAACTTCCTCTTCGGCGCCTGCGGCGCCCGCGGCGACTGGCGGATGGCCTCCTACCTCGAAGAGGCGACGGCGACCGTGCGCGAGCGGGTGGGGGAGGGAAAGGTGATCTGCGCTCTCTCCGGCGGCGTCGACTCCTCGGTGGTGGCGGCCCTGCTGCTGCGGGCCGTGGGGGAGCGTTCGACGGCAATCTTCGTGGACAACGGCGTGCTGCGAAAGGACGAGGCGGCGCAGGTGGTCCACAGCCTCGCGCGACGGGCTCGGCATCCCGGTGCTCGCCGTCGACGCCCGCGAGCGCTTCCTCGGCGAGCTCGCCGGCATCGAGGACCCCGAGCAGAAGCGGAAGACGATCGGCCGCGTCTTCATCGACGTGTTCAAGGACGAGGCGAAGAAGCTCGAGGGCGTCCGCTTCCTCGCCCAGGGCACTCTCTATCCGGACGTCATCGAGTCGGTCTCGGTCAAGGGTCCCTCGGCGGTCATCAAGACCCACCACAACGTCGGCGGCCTGCCGGCGGAGCTGGGCTTCGAGCTGGTCGAGCCGCTTGCGCTTCCTGTTCAAGGACGAGGTGCGCCAGCTCGGCCGCGAGCTGGGGCTGCCCGAGCAGATCCTCACCCGCCATCCCTTCCCCGGCCCCGGCCTCGCCGTGCGCATCCTGGGCGAGGTCACGGCCGAGCGGGTCGCGCTGCTCCAGGAGGCCGACGCGATCTTCCTCCACGAGCTGCGCGAGAGCGGCTGGTACGACAAGGTGAGCCAGGCCTTCGCCGTGCTCCTGCCGGTCAAGAGCGTGGGCGTGATGGGCGACTACCGGACCTACGAGAACGTCGTCGCCCTGCGCGCCGTCGAGACCCAGGACTTCATGACCGCCGACTGGAGCCCGCTGCCGTACGATCTCCTCGGCCGCGTCGCCAACCGCATCGTCAACGAGGTGAAGGGCGTCAACCGCGTCGTCTACGACGTCACGAGCAAGCCGCCGGCGACGATCGAGTGGGAGTGACGATGATTGCCGCAACCAAGATCCACCTTCCGGAAGCTGAAATCGAGAGATTCTGCCGGCGTTGGCGAATTTCAGAGCTCTCATTGTTCGGCTCGGTTTTGAGAGAAGATTTCCGGCCGGACAGCGACGTCGATCTCTTGGTGACGTTCGCTGCCGATACGCGATGGAGCCTCTTTGACATGGTCAGGATGCAGAAAGAGCTCGAGGCTATTCTCGGTCGAGAGGTCGATCTGGTGGAGCGGAATGCCGTGGAACAGAGCGAAAACTATATCCGCCGTAAACGGATACTGAACAATCTCGTGCCGATCTATGTGGCGGGATGAAGCCTATCTCCTCGATATCCTGATCGCGGCGCGCAAAGTCTCTCGCTACGTCCAGAGCTCGTCCTGGGAGAGCTTCAAAGAGGATAGTCGGACGCAGGACGCAGTGATCCGGAACCTGCAGGTGATCGGAGAGGCGGCACGAAAGATCTCCGGCGAGTTACAAAGCCGGTATCCAAAAATTCCCTGGAGTGAAATTATTGGGATGAGGCACCGCCTCGTCCACGATTATTCCCGCATCGACGTTGCGAAGGTCTGGGACACCGCGCAAAACGACGTCCCGCCACTCATCGGGTGGATCGAGCCGTTGGTCCCCTCGGAGGACCAGGTTTGATCTCGGCGTTCTTCCGTCCCGACCCTCCGCGAAGCGTGTACGAGCTCATCACCCGCCAAGGCTGTCACCTCTGCGACGAGATGGCGACCCTGCTCGACGAAGTTTTCCCCGCCTTCGGCGTGACCTACTCGTTGCGGGACGTGGATGCCGAGCCGGAGCTGCGAGCGCGCTATACAGACGTGGTTCCCGTGCTGCTGCGGGACGGCCAGCCGGTCGCCAAGGTGCGGACCGACCGGCGAGCTCTGGAGCGAATCGTCCGCCGGCGGCGCTGACGCCTGACCCATCACGGCGCCTTTTGGGACGCCTCTGGTACGGGCGCCGCCGGCTCCCCTTTCTGACGCAGCTCGATCCTGCCGATCTTCTCGGGGTTCTTCCTCAGCTCTCTGGCCAGCCGGATTCCCAGGCGTCTTTGCATTTCCCGGCGTTCGGCGGGACCGGTCACCTTGCTCGCGTCGAGCCAGCCGCCGGCGATCATGCCGTGGCCGCCGCCCTTGCCGCGCCGGCCGATGACGCGGCGCATGATGCCGCCGGCGTCGGCGCGGGTGTTGGTGGTGCGGATCGATATGTAGAGGCGGTCCTGAAAGTAACCGGTGACGAGCGACCAGGTCTTCCCCTCCATCCGCAACAGCAGATCCGCGATCTCGGGCACGATATCCGGCTGCTCGACGGAACCCAGGTGGCTGAGGATCAGCGAATCGACGGATTCCAGGTGCTCCAGCCCGTCGTGCAGGTTGCTGAAGTAGGCGATGGGCAGGCGCGGGTTCTGGATGCGGGCGAGGAGGCGGTGGTTGGCGCGCGGAAAGAAGAGGTCGTGGATCGCCTTGTCGGGCCCGGCGTGCTCGCGGGCGAAGTCCTGCGTCTCCGAGCGGATGGCGTAGATCAGCGCCGTCGCCAGGGCATGCGTGGGCTGGACGCCGGCGGCGAGCATGTACTCGGCCAGGATCGTCGCCGTGGCGCCGTACTTCGGCCGGACGTCGTAGAACGGACCGGTCTGGGTGCTGGCCCTCACCGGGTGATGGTCGATCACGAGGTCCGGGACAAGACGCGGCGGCAACTGGTTGTTGCCGGTGCGGGGCTGGGTGTCCACCAGCGCGAAATGCCGGTAGTTCTTCAGGCTGAGATGACGTATGTGGCTGAAGGGCAGGCGCAGGGTGCGGACCATCTCCCGGTTCTCGGCGCGGCCGACGATGCCGCCGTAGGCGGCGGTGACCTTTTGCCGAAACACTTGCCGCAGCACCCGCGCCAGGATCTGGGCGGAGGCGAGCGCGTCGGGATCAGGGTTGTCGTGGGTGAGAACGAGCCAGCGGCCGCCCTTGCCGTCGCGTGAGACCAGCTCCGTCAGCGCGGCGAAGCGTTCGCGGGTCTCCTCGGTGATCATGGGGCCGCGATTCTCAGGTCCCCTGGCCCAACTGCGCGGCGAAGCGCTCGCGCGCGCCCCGCAGGCCGGCCGTGTCGCCGCCCGCCGCCGAGACACGGGCGATGAATTCATCGAAGCGAGCCAGGTCCTCGAAGATCTCGTAGCGCCCCGTCAGCTCCTCATCCTTTCGAAAGCGGCGCACCCACACGTACAGCCGTACCGGCTCGCCTGCCGCCGGCTCGCTCAAGGATGCCTCGTACGTTACCCGGTCGTCGTTCGCCATCGTGGTTCCCGTGGGCCTAGTCTATCCCGAGGCCCGTGCTACCATTGCGCCCCCGTCATGATCAGAGAAGTTTTCCACATCGGCTCGTTCTCCATCAGCCCGTTCGGGGTGATGCTGGTCTTCGCCTTCCTGGCCAGCTACCTCCAGGCCCGCTGGGGGATGAAGCGGCTGGGCATCGGCGACGAGGAGGACGCGAGCGCCCTCGTGTTCGCCGCCGGCGTGGGCGGCATTCTCGGCGCCAAGATCTACTACGCCGCTCTCAACGGCGACTGGCGCCTCCTTTTCGACCGCTCGGGGCTCGTCTGGTACGGCGGCTTCATCGTAGGGGCTGCCGGCCTGCTGTGGATGATACGGCGGCGGCGCCTCCCGGCCTGGCCGATGGCGGACGTGATCGCGCCGGCGCTCGCCCTGGGCTACGCCATCGGCCGCGTCGGCTGTTTCCTGGTAGGCGATGACTACGGCCGGCCGACCGACCTGCCTTGGGGCGTCGCCTTTCCGGTTGGGCTGCCGGAGACCACCGCGGGTAACCTGCGACAGATGTTCGGCGTCGACATCCCCGCTTCGGTGCCGGACGACGCGCTGCTGCGCGTGCATCCGACGCAGCTCTACGAGACCGCCCTGGGGCTGGCCATCTGGGCCTTCGCCATCTGGTGGTTCAAGCGCCGCCCGCAACCCGGCGTGGTAGCTCTCGTCGTCCTGGCGCTTCTGGCGGCCGAGCGCTTTTCGATCGAGTTCCTGCGTGCCAAGGACGACCGATTCTTCGGCGGCTTCACCCTGGCGCAGTTGATCAGCCTGGCGGTGCTGCTGGCGGTGCTGGGAATCGCCTGGTACCGGCGCGGCCGGCTCGCGCCGAGAACGGCGTGAAAGGCCCCGGCCGTTCCGATTCGGCTGATATTCATTTCGGGAAGGGTATGCCGCCGTCGGGCCCCTCACCTCCCCGGCCCTCCTCTCCCACCGCACTCCCGCCCTGCCGGGAGAGGAGGGAGACTGAAAAAGCGGAATTTGTTGTTTTTAAACCCCCTCTCTCCCGGCGGGTGGGAGTGCGGTGGGAGAGAGGGGGAAGGGGGAGTGAGGGGCTCGGCGGCGCGGACAGGGCTCGAATCCGCGAGACTCGTGGGATCGGCGTCCCACGGGAAAGGAACTGTGGGTGAGGCCCCGCCTCCTCACCGTCGCCGGCTCGGACTCCGGCGGCGGCGCCGGCATCCAGGCCGACCTCAAGACCTTTGCCGCTCACGGCGCCTACGGCATGAGCGTGATCGCGGCGCTCACCGCCCAGAACACCCGCGAAGTGCGGGCCGTCTTCGAGGTGCCGCCGGAAATGGTGGCGGCGCAGATCGACGCCGTGCTGGAGGACATCGGCGCCGACGCCGTCAAGATCGGCATGCTGGCGAGCGCCGAGGTGATCCGCGCCGTGGCGGATCGCCTGCGGGCGCATCTCGACGGAACCGGCGTTCCGATCGTTCTCGATCCCGTGATGGTGTCGAAGAGCGGCGCCCGGCTGTTGCGCGAGGACGCCGTCGAGGCCCTGGCGGCGGAGCTCCTGCCGCTCGCCACGCTGGTGACACCCAACGTTCCCGAGCTCGAGACGCTGACCGGTCTGCCCGGCACCACCGAGGAAGAGCGGCTTCAGGCGGCCCGGGCCCTGGCGACGAGAGGCCCGGCCGTGCTCGCCAAGGGAGGGCAT
Organism: Thermoanaerobaculaceae bacterium; assembly: GCA_963778565.1. Classification (GTDB taxonomy): domain Bacteria; phylum Acidobacteriota; class Thermoanaerobaculia; order Multivoradales; family UBA5704; genus DATARR01. Next base: position 422,784 of record CAVZUZ010000015.1, read on the forward strand.
GCGGCAGGCGAGGAGGTGGTGGACTTGCTGCTCGGGGACGGACACGTGCACCGCTACAGCCACCGCCGGCTCCACACCACTTCCACCCACGGCACCGGCTGCACGCTCTCCGCGGCCGTTGCCGCGCGCCTGGGAGCGGGGGAGGAGCTTCCTCAGGCGGTCGAGGGAGCCATCCGGTACCTGCACGGCGCCATGGCCGCCGCCTATCCGGTAGGGAAAGGGAATGGACACGGGCCGGTCGATCATTTCTATCTGTGGAGATAGCCAGCCCGGCGCTTCCGCACCGGGCTACTGAAACGTCGCTCCCAGGAGGGAGCGATTCGCTTCGGAGAAGCGACGTCTCGATAGCCCGGTGCGGAAGCGCCGGGCAGAGGCCTGATTCGGGAGGGAAGGAGCCTTGACCGATATCCTCGATCTTCTCGTCGTCGGCGCCGGGCCTACCGGCATCGCCATCGGCGCCGAGGCGCGCCGGCAGGGATTGTCCGTGCTGCTGGTGGACCGCGGCCCCCTCACGGCGGCGATCCAGGGCTATCCCACGTTCATGGAGTTCTTCACCACGCGTGACCGGCTGGAGATCGCGGACATCCCTTTCACCATCCCCGACGACAAGCCCACCCGCCGCCAGGCCCTCGCCTACTACCGCTTCGTGGTGGACCACTACAAGGTCCCCCTGGCCCTGTATGAAGACGTGGTGGAGGTGCGAAAGGAGGGCGAGGAGTTCGTCGTCCGGACGCAACGGTCCCAGAAGGAGCCGCGCACGTTGCGCGCCCGGGCCGTGGCCCTCGCCACCGGCTACTTCGTGAACCCGCGGCGTCTGGTGGTTCCCGGCGAGGACCTGCCCTGGGTTGCGTACCGCTACAAGGAACCCTTCCCGCACTTCGGGCAGGACGTGGTCGTCATCGGCGCCGGCAACACCGCCGTCGAAGCGGCTCTCGACCTGTGGCGCAACGGCGTGCGGGTGAGTCTGGTTCACCGCGGGCCGGCCCTCAAGCAAGGCGTCAAGTACTGGCTCAAGCCGGACATGGAGAACCGCATCGAGGAAGGCTCGATCCCCGCTCGCTTCGGTACCGTCGTTCGCGCCTTCCTCCCCGAGGGAGCGATCGAGGTCGAGGGCCCCGCCGGACCCGAGGTCCTGCCGGCCCAGGCCGCCTATGTGCTCATCGGCTACGTGCCCGACGCCGCCTTCGAGCGGCGCTGCGGCGTCGAGGTCGATCCCGAGACGCTGATTCCGGCCCACGATCCGGAAACCTGTGAATCGAACGTCTCCGGCCTCTACATCGCCGGCACCCTCCAGGCCGGCCGCTGGACCGACCGCATCTTCATCGAGAACTCCCGCGATCATGGACCGAAGATCGTGTCGCACCTGAAGAGCCGGTTGGCGGTGGTGCCGGCGGGACGGTAGCGAGGGTGGGACCCTTCCGCCTCATCAGCGAGGTCGAATCAGTTGAGACAATTGCTGAGGGAAGCGCCATCCGAGATCGCCACCGCTTGAATAAGAACTATGGGCAAGCCCATTGGCGTAAACGGAAGGGCATTGGTATGATCGAGCTTGAGAATGGCTCCATTCGGCGTGCCGAGTTACACTGGTACGAAGCGCATGGTCGCGGAAGAAGGGAGCTCAAGTTCAAACACTACGTAGACTAGATTATGGAAAAACAAGAGCCATCCTACGTGGTCTGTGTTGACAATGCCGGCTATCCCGCGTCGCTTGAGCTCCGGAAGATCTACCAGCGTCTCCCGGACCTCCGTGCTGAAGAGGACGGTCTCGTACGAGTTATCGATGAGTCCGGTGAAGACTACCTGTACCCATCACGGTTTTTCGTTCCCATCGCCGTTCCAGAAGAAGTCGAGAAGGTATTCGTCGGCGCTGCCTGAGCGTGTGCGCCACTGGGCTTCTCCCGATTCCGGCGCTCGCCGCGGTGGTCCTCCTGGCGGGCTGCGCCGCACAGACCCCCGAGCCCCGCCTGCCGCAGGCGACGGCGCCGACGCAAACCCGCAACGCCCTTGTTGCGGCTGGCCTGCAACCCGGCACGATCGAGGGCCCGCTCGGCACGCTCCGCTACTACGAGGGCGGCAAAGGAAAGACCGTTGTGCTCCTCCACGGCAGCGGCAGCCAGGCCGGCGATTGGCATGGCGTCGTGCCGGCTCTCGTGCGGCGCTATCACGTGCTCATTCCCGACCTACCCGGCCATGGCGAGAGCGGGCCGGCGGAGGGAGCGCTGCCGGTGGGCGATCTCGCCGACAGCCTCGGCGCGCTCCTCGATGCGCGGAGCCCCGGCCGTCCGGTCGTCCTGATTGGCAACTCCCTGGGCGGCTGGGTGTCGCTGCTCTATGCCTCGCGGTATTCCGGAGGGGCCGAACGGGTCGAGCGCGTGATCGGCATCAGCAGCTCCGGCATCTTCGCGGTCCTCAAGGTGCCGGTCGCACCGAAGAACCGCGAGGAGGCGCGGCGCCTGGTCGCGGCGATCCGCGGTCCGCACCTGCCCGCCCCCTCCGACGAAGAGCTGGACGCGCTGGTGCAGAGGGTTGCCGCCGGACCGGCGCCGCGCCTGGTCGCCGGCCTCAAAGCCGAGGATTTCCTGGAGACGAAGGCGGCCGGGATCAAGGTGCCGGTCGACTTGGTCTGGGGCGAGGAGGACGGCGTGCTGCCGCTCGACTACGGCCGCCGGCTCGCCTCGCTCCTGCCGAACGCGCGGCTCCATCCGCTGCCGCGCTGCGGGCATATGCCGCAGTTGCACTGCCCGCGGGAGCTGTCGCGCCTTCTCCTCGACCTGCTGGCCGGGCCGCCGAAGACATGAACGAGGATCGCTATCCGCGCTACGTTCTCGGCGTCCTGGTCGTCGTCTACGTCTTCAACTTCATCGACCGCCAGATCCTCTCGATTCTCGCCGAGCACATCAAGGCCGACCTCGGCGCGACCGATGCCCAGATGGGCTTTCTCTACGGCACCGCGTTCGCCGTCTTTTATGCCATCTTCGGCATTCCGCTCGGACGCCTGGCCGACGTGTGGGACCGCCGGCGCCTCATCGCTTGGGGTCTCGCCGCCTGGAGCGCCATGACCGCGTTCTCCGGGTTCGCCAGGAGCTTCGCGCAGCTTGCCCTGGCGCGCTTTGGCGTCGGCGTCGGCGAGGCGAGCGCCAGCCCGGCGGCTTACTCGTTGCTCTCCGATTACTTCCCTGCCAAGCGGCGGGCGACCGCCCTCGCCGTCTACTCGAGCGGCATCTACATCGGCGCCGGCGTGGGGCTCGGTATCGGCGGCCTGATCGTCGACCGCTGGGACGCCGCCTGGGCCGGCACGACGCCTCCCCTGGGACTGCACGGCTGGCAGGTGGCATTTCTGGCGGTCGGTCTGCCGGGTCTGCTGCTCGCTTTCTGGGTGCGCTCGCTACGCGAGCCGGTGCGCGGCCAGGCGGACGGCGTCGCCGCAACCGCCGAGGCCCATCCCTGGCGGGAATTCTGGCGCGAGCTCGCGGCGGTGCTGCCGCCTTTCACACTGGCGAACCTGTGGCTGCGCGGCGGGCGCTGGCGGGCCTTGGCGGCGAACCTCCTGGCGGCGGCGGCCTGCCTGGGGATCGCCGCCGCATTGACCTCCTGGCTCGACAACCCGGCGCAGTGGTATTCCCTGGCCGTCGGCCTCTACGCCGCGCTCTCCTGGGCCCAATCGCTGCGCCTTCGCGACCCGGTCTGCTTCGCGCTGGTGCTGCGGACGCCCTCGCTTCACGCTGCCAACCTGGCGGTCGCCCTGCTCGCCTTCACCAGTTACAGCTACGGCTTCTGGATCGCGCCCTACCTGATTCGCACCCACGGCGAGAACGTCGCGCACGCCGGCTTGGTTTTGGGCGGGATCGCCGCCGCCGGCGGTTGGCTGGGCGTGACCCTGGGCGGAATCCTCGCCGATCGACTGCTGCGGCATTCTCCCACCGGCCGCCTGCGGGTGACGATGCTCGCGGCGGTATTGCCGGTGCCGTTCGCGGTTCTGCTCTTGCTGGCGCCCAGCCTCACCACCGCCTACCTGGTCTGCGTGCCGTTGTTCATCACCACCTCGCTCTGGCTGGGACCCGGGGCTTCGACGGTGCAGGACCTCGTCCTGCCGCGTATGCGCGCCGTCGCCTCGGCGGTCTATCTCCTCGTCGTCGCCTTCATCGGCCTAGCGCTGGGTCCCTACACGGTCGGGCGTCTCAGCGTAGCCCTCGGCGGCCTGCGTCCGGCGCTCCTCTGGGCGCTGCTCGCCAATGCGCTTTCGCTCGCCTGTGCCGTCTATGCGGCGCGACGGTTGCCTGGAGATCAGGAGAGCCGGTGGGAGCGGGCGCATGCGGCGGGGGAGCCGCGCTAGCGCAATACCGACTGGTGCTACAATTCAATTGTAATGGCCAGACGCGAACCCCTGCACAGGCTGATTGACGAGCTGCTGGACGAGGACCTGCCGGCCGTGACTCGTGTCCTCCAAGCCCTCCGGGCCACGGCCGACCCCGCCATGACAGCCCTCGAAGCTGCTCCTCCCGACGACGAACCGGATCATGATGACTTCGACGGAGGGCTCACCGAAGCTCGGGAGGATGTAGAAGCGGGGCGGGGAATCACGACCAAAGAGCTTCGCCAGGTGGAGCCTCTGCCATTCAGAATTCGCGCTTTCGTCGATGGTCTCCAGCCGGGTATCGATCCCGACAAGATGAACCAGTTGCTGGATGAGCTCCAAGCCGAAGAGTTTGCGCGCAAGTATCGCGGATGATCCTGCCGGATCTCAACCTCGTCCTCCACGCCTACAATCGCGGGTCGGTGTTCCACTTGCCAGCGAAGGAATGGTGGGAGACTGCACTGAGCAGCCCTCAACCTCTGGGGTTGTGTTGGGCGGTGATGCTGGGGTTCATCCGACTGTCCACGCGGCGTGTAGTCTTTAAAGAGCCTCTGCCCGTCTCAGCCGCCTGTAGCGAAGTACGCGCTTGGCTCGCCCAGCCCCAAGTGATCATCTTGGAGCCAGGGCGGCGCCACGCCTCGATCGCCTTCGACTTTCTGGAGAGGCTTGGCACGGCGGGCAACCTGACAACCGATGCTCACCTGGCTGCCCTCGCTATCGAGCACCAGTGCGAGCTATGCTCGACCGACGGAGACTTCGCCTATTTCCCGGGGCTGCACTGGACGAATCCTTTGCCGTTGAAGGGATAGCAATCGCATGTCTCTTTGAGCGACTGAGTCCAGGTGCTTACCTCTATGCTCCACCAGGACCTCCTCGAGTCGCGATCACCTTCTGCGTGACGGTTGCCTGAAGATCAGGAGAGCCGGTGGGAGCGGGCCCACACTGCGGGTGAGCCGCTCTAGCGCAACGCCGACTGGTGTTTCAATTCAACCGGATCTCTGCTCGCGACCCGGAAAGCGGGCGGCCACACAGGGCCGCCCCTGCATTTTCCCGATCAGCAGGATTTTGGCGCCCCGGCTACGGCGTTGCGTAGTCCAGCGCGTGCCCGCGCACGACGGTCGAGTTGAGCGTCGAGAAGGGGAGAGACGCGAAGTTCACGGCGTTGAACATCAACGTGCAGGGGGTGAGCTCCAGCTTCAACAGGTCGAGGAGCGTGATACCTTCGACACAGTTGCCGTAATGGTGGTGGCCCCCCATCAGGTGCCCCAGCTCGTGGGCCACCACGATAGAGCTGCCGTTGACGGTGTGCACGAACGGCCCGAGCGGGCGACCGGCATCCTCGGCGGCGCCGAAGTCCTCGCCTACGGCGAAGGCGGTCTCCGGATAGCGCACGCCGCCGATACAGTCGGCCAAGCCCGCCACGGCGGTGTCGCCGCCGAGCTGGATGTCCTTCGTCGTCATGATATAGACCAGATCGAAGTTCTTGGGACGCTTGCCGCCGAAGAGGTCCTTGGCCCCCTGAATCAGGGCGTCGGCGTCGTCGGTGGCGAAGGCCGCGTCGCGGAACCGCCAGGTCAGCGAGATGTTGAGCGGCGCGTAGGAGGCGGCGGCGGTGCTCATGACCTGCTGGGCGCGCTCGCGGGTGACGCCGTCGAGCAGCACCATTGTCTTCAGCTCGACGTTGAGGAGGAAGTTGGTGCTCACCGAGGCCGGTACGGGCTCCAGGCATTCCCGCACCACGTCGATCGGCTCCTTGGTGGTGGCGGCGACGCCCTCGTAGCTGGTGCCCGGCTCGACCAGCCAGGGCTGAACGCGAACCTCGTAGGCCTGGCCCGCCCATTGGAGCTGGTGCTCGAACACTGCGGTCTCGGTGCCGCCGGAGCTTGCGCTACTCGTGAGCAGCGTGCCGTCAGGCGCGTAGACGAAGAGATCAAAGTCATTGGTGGCGGGTGCCGCGGTGGTGACGGCGACCGCTACGCGGGTGCCGGCCTTGGCGTTCACGGTGAGGAGGAAGTGGTCGCAGAGCGGGTCGACGCTGGTAGCGCAGGCGGCGGGGTTCGGGACCGTGAACGGCCCTCCCGTCCAGGAGGCGTCCTGGTTCTTGCTCACGGTGCCCGCCGCGGGGTTGGCGGCCCAGGCCGCCGGTGCCGCGGCGAGGGCAAGAAACGCCGCCGCGGTGCGGATGCGGTATGTGAATTTCATGGTGGTTCTCCTAGAGCTGTCGGCTCGAGGCCTCGGGAGGGGGGTACCGGACGCTCCGAGTCGATCGGGTTGATGGAATCCTCCCATCCCCTCGCTCTGCATCATGCCTTCCAGCAATTTCGGCGTCGATGCGGGAAAACCCTCAGGATGCTGGGGGACTTATCCTCAGTAGTTGTGCCACGACTGCCCGGTTCTTCGACGCCGGGCGACGCGTCGGTGGAGACCGAAAGGGAACAGGGCCTTGGCCTAGACCGCGGCTAGCCCGTTGCGAGGAACGCGTTCACCGCGCCAGCGAAGGCCTCCGGCGCGGCGACTGCCGTGACGTGGCCTGTGCCATGAAAGGTCCGGACTTTGGCGCCCGGATACATGTTGCGAAGGTGCTCCCGTTCGGCGGCGCGAATCGCCGGATCATCGTCCGATTCGATGATCAGTACGTTGCCGTCGTGTCGCGCGAGATCCTCAGGCGCCACCGCGAAGCTGGAACAGCTCTCCAGCATGCACTCGTTCTGGCGGAGCAGGGCGTTCGTCGTCGCCGGCAATCGAATCGCGTCGCTGAGGCGCGCGATGACACGGTCGTACTCGGCTGGCGATGCGACTCTCACCGGGCGCAGCATCCGGCGAGTTCGAAGGGTTAGAAGGTGGCGGAAGAGAGGCCCCGGGATGACGCGCCAGAGCGCGAGCCCGAGACGGAACCGCCAAGCGTCGGAGGGTCGTAACGCGAAGGTGTGCACCAGGATGAGATGGCGCACCAGTTGCGGATGACGTCGCACCAGACACTGCGCGACCCATCCGCCGTAGGATGATCCGAGTACGTCGGCGCGATTCACGCCGGCGTCGGCGAGCCGCGCCGCGATCGCGTCCACCAGGTCGGTCATGCTCGTCGCGTCGGTATAGGTCACAACGATTACGTGGCGTTGTAACCCGCTAAGACGATCGATCAGCTCTCGTGACGGTTCGAGAAGGGCGCCCGGGAGGAGCACCAGCGCTTTGGATTCACCATCGGTCATGAGCGAGTCCATGGCCGATGATGGCTTACGCGACCGGAATCTTGTCCCCAAGCCGCCTGATCCACTCGTCGAAGCTCAAAAGCTCCGGATTCAGCTCGCGCGCGAAATCGACGTCGCGCATACCAAGAAAGTAGTCGCTGAAGTCGTGGTAGAACTGGAACATGTTGCCGAGATCCTGGGCGCCGGGAAAGCCGAGGTTCCGGTAGACGTCGAAGGGCAGCGGCCTGTACTGGACCTCTTCGCCGACGGCCCGAGAGAGAGCCGCCGCCATCTCTTCGCCCGACAAGTGTTCTCCGGCGATACCCACCGTCTTGCCTATGAGCTCGCCCCCGCGCTTGAAGATCCCGTATGCGCACTTACCGATGTCCTCGACGGCGATTCCCGCCAGTTTCTGGTCGCCCATGGGCAGGGTTAGGACGAGCTTGCCGTCCGGGCCGCGGCGGGGGCCCGCGTTGGAGAGGAAGTTGTCCCAATAGAAGGTGGTGAGGAGGAACGTGGTCGGTACGCCGGCTTCGCGAAAGAACGGGTCGGCTTCACCTTTGGCGTCGAAGTGCGGCACCTTGTACTTGCCCATCAGCGTGGGCATCCGATCGTCGTCGAGCGGTACCCACTGGCGGGTATCTTCGAGCGTCGACCAGATCACGTGCTGAAGGCCCGCCGCCTTCGCCGCCCGGGCCATGTTTGCCGCTTGCGCCAGCTCGCGCTCCGGCGAGAAGTGCTCCCAGAAATTCGTGACGCAATATGCCCCGTAGGCGCCGGCGAACGAGCGCTCGAGACTCTTCTCATCGTCGAGGTCCGCCGTGACGACCTCCGCCCCCGCCGCGGCCAGCGCGTTGGCCCGCTCGGAATCGCGATTCCGAGTGAGGGCGCGGACTGCGAAGGGGCCGATTTTGTCGTTCAGAATCGCGCGCGCCAGTCCGCCGCCTTGAGCGCCGGTCGCACCGATGACCGCGATGATTTTCTTGTCTGCCATAGGTACCTTGCCGGTCAGCCCGCCGCCGGTGGGCCTCCACCGCCAGGCTGCGGCGTTGCGGCCTCGGCGAGCTTCCGGCTTCGGTGCAGCGGAGGGACTCGCCGGATCCTCCAGGTCCAAATACCGGCGGACGTTGGCCTCGAACTGCGTCAAGTCCATGCCCTCGCCGGGGTGCGGTCCCTTCCTCACGATCTCGCGGATGGCGGCGCGGGCGAGGGCGCGATAGCTCTCGAATTGCGTCTCGCTGAACCACTGGTCGGCCGTGCTCTCCTGCGGAAAGGTTTTCGAAGTCTTGGCGTAGTTGTAAACGTCGTACGACGCGCGGCCGCAGATCGTAGGCTTGATGTAGATCAATGTTCCGTTCGTCCCCTTGCCGTCGATCGAGTCGTAGCGTACCGTGCCGACGGCGCAGTACGCCGCGCCCGGCCGGGGATCGCCTTCGGGCTTGGGAAAGATCTGGATTCCGTCGTCGAAATCGATGGAGATTCCGAAGTCGATCCGGATCTTGCGGATGGCGTTGCCCAGGTCCCCGAAGTCGTATTTCGGATCGCCGCCGGCGTCGCCGACCACGATGAAGCGGCAGCGGCGACGCACCAACTCGTACAGCCCGAAGTTGTCGAAGTGTCCGCCGTCCGAGAGATTCACGTAGGGATGCCGGCTGTCGGTGCGGCCGAAGGCCTCGTCGAGGAGGAGCTTGGCCGAGCTCCGGGGGCCGTTGCGGGTGTAGGTCTGGCGGCCGCGGGGCCCTGGATTGCCCAGCCAGGCGCCGAGCCGCGCATTGAAGATCGTCATGATGAAGGCGATCGCGGGCGAGGAGTTGAACCCCATGTTGGGGTTCGCCGCGGCTCCCGAGGTCGCCACCGCCGTGCCCAGGGAGATTCCGTGCTCGCCACCATAGACCTGCGAGCGGCGGTAACCCAGGTTGGCTGCGCCGCAGTGGAGCGGGGTCGCCGTGAAGCTCTCGGCCTTGCGCTCCTGCCAGGCCAGATCCTGGCCCGAGACCAGGTTGAGGGTCATGTTGATCAAGGGCAGCGGCCGGTTGTCGCGCAGAGACTGGAGCCGGAGGTTGTCCTGCGGATCGAAGCCGGTGAACAGGTTCGGCCGCCGCTTCGGGTTGCTGGCTCCGAGGTAGGCGCGGACGAGACGGTTGCGGTACATGGCCTGCAAGGAGAAACGGTTGACGTTGACGAACCGTCCCAGGACGATGCCGATCAACAGCAGGAGGACGATCGTTATCAGCAAGACGAGCGTCGGACCCTGGTAGGCGGTGGCCACGACTTTTTCCCCTGCCACCGCTCCCCCTGCCACCGCGCGCAGCACGACCTGGGTCAGGGCGGAGACCAGGAGGAGAACCGCCGCGGCGAAGAGCGTCGGGGCGAGCGCCAGGACCAGCCGTCGCATCAGGCCCGGGTCTTCGCCGCTTTCCTTGGCCGACGTGCCCGCGCTCGTCCCCAGCAGGCTGATCAGGCCGCCCAGGCCGCCCGCCGCGATCGCGGCGCTGACCTTGGCGACCGTCTTCTGCAACAGGAAGGGCGCGTAGAACACCAACGCGCTGGCACCGAGCCAGAGCAGGCAGGAGAGCAGGATCCAGCCGGACCAGCGCGCCCACCATTCGCGGTCGGCATCCCCCAGCTCGGAGGGAAATCCAAAGTCCTCGGCGATGCTCGAAAACCCGATGAAGGCCGTCTTGCCGAGGAGGATCGGGGAGAGGACGAGCACCGGGCCGAGGATCTCGTAGAGGTGCTCCGGACCAGGGAGCAGCTTCGGGAGCAGCCTCTGGAGGATCGCGAAGTAGACCGCCGCTTCGACCAGCCCGGCGAGCACGAGGAACAGCACGTCCCGCCAGAGGCGGGATCGGTAGCGCAGGCGTGCCGACCGCCAGAAGCAAGAGCGGGACCTGCCAGAAGGCGCAGGCGTTCCAACCGCAAGTACGAGAGGAAGAACGCGACCACCGGCATGGCAATCGACCATGTCAGGCAGCCGGTGACGACCTGCCAGGTCTCCAGTGAGCCCCAGGTGCGGCCCACGGCCATCAGCATGAGCGGCGTCGCGATCAGCAGGGGGAGAAGGCCGAGCGCCAGGAACTGCGGCGGCTTTTCCGTTCCGTTCGGGTTTTTTACGCTCGGTTTTTCCGTTCCCTTCGTTCCTTTTGCGCTGGCGCGCAGCAGGCTCATGTAGAACAGCGAGACGCCGCCGAAGAGCAGGGCACCGGCGAAGAGCAGGCTCGGGCGGGCCCTCCAGCCTGTCGGCAGCCGGGAGATGGTGAGGAGGGGGATCGCGAGGGCGGCGGCGAGCAGGGGAATCAGCACCGCCCAGTTGAGCAGCAGGTTGCGGAGCACGATGGCGATCGCCGTCCACAGGTCCGCCGAGAGCGCCCCCAACCGCGGCGTCAGGTAGTTGCTGTAGCGGCGCAGGTGGGTGATCGCCGGCGCCTCCGGCTGGACCGGATCGGACTTGATGCCCTGGAGCTCCGGCATCACCTTGTCGAGGCCCCCGACGCGATGAATCCAGCCGCTGAGCCAGCCCGCGATGAAGCCGCCCCCGGAGACGCTCGACAGGTAATGGAACTTATCGAGCACGCCGATCCTGGCGAATCCCTGGAGGACACCGAGGTTGAACGTGGCGCTTCGGATGCCACCCCCGGAGAGGCACACCCCGGCCAGAGGATCTCCCTGGCCGGCCTTGGCGTGGACGAAGGCGTAGAGCGCGGCCTGCTTGTCGCTCTCCGAGGCGTTCGGGCCGTTGAGCTTGGGATCCTGGCCGCAGCTCTGCGCCCAGCCCGGCTTGAGGGCCTGGTACTCCTCGCGCAGCACCTGCGAGGGCGGCAGGACGCAGTTGACGCTGGCGATGAGCGGCACCTCGATCGTCTGCGGCGGCCCGTCGCCCCACCTGACGGTCGCCCGGAGCACGGAGGCGGCCTCCTCGTCGTCCCGTTTTCCGCCGCTGCAGGTCACCGGGATGCTGATGCGGATCGGCTCGCCCGGTTGCGGCTCGACTTTCTCAGGCTTTTCGACTTTGAAACTGAACCCCTCGATCTCGTTCACGGGCTCGACCTCGACCTTCAGGTCTTTGAGCCGTCCACTCGCGCCGGAGACCAGAAGGACGACATCCTGGCTGTCCTCGCCGCCGGCCTCCCGAAGCTCGAAGACAACGGGGCTCGACTCGGACGTGAGAGCCAATGCTTGCGTCTCCATGCCTGCCTCCCGGGGATCCAGGCCCGTACGTTGCGAGCGCGGCGAAACCCGTCGCTCGGTCATTCTGTAGCTGATTCGCAGAAACAATATGCCCCCCGGGCTGGCTTGTCAACGCGGCGCGCTCGTCACGCAGGGACTCGTCAAAGTCGGCCGGAGCGCCTCTTCTGTAGGGGCGCCCCTGTGTGGGCGCCCTGGGGGGAGGGCGGCCACGTAGGGCCGCCCCTACATGGAATTCTCCCGATCTGTGGACTTTGACGGGGCCCTGGCTCGTCACGCTCGTCACAGGGCGGGGGCACGAATCTTGCTCGACACACTGCTTCGCAGTGAACACCCATTCCCGCGCACTGATCGCCGCGACGCTCGCGACCCTCTTCTTGACGGCCGGCTGTGCGGGCCGCCGGCCGCCCGCCACACCGGCCGAGCCGGCGGCGGCGGAGGCCGCCATTGCGCCGGACGAGCCGGTTCCGGTCGAGCCCGAGCAAGCAGCAGGCACCGGGGAGGCGCCGCCAGGACTGCGCGATTTGTGCCGCCAGGAGACTGCCGAAGGGGCCCTTCTCGACGATACGCGCCGGATCCTGGAGGAGACCGTCTGCGGCGCCACCCTCTGGTTCGACGGCCTCTTCGGCGGCGAGCCCGATCTGGAGAACGCGCGCGCGACTTCGGGTCGGGTCGAGCTATCGACGCTCTACACGCAAGTCGAGGGTTTCGACGTCAAGGGACGCCTGCGCCTGCGGTATGACTTCCCCAATCTCGAGCGGCGGGTCAACGTTTTCCTCGGCCGTGACGACCGCGACGAGCTCGTCGAAGACCGGCGGGAAGGGTTCGCCATCCGTTCCTCGGTCTTCGGTTTGGAGACCGAGGAGGAGTGGCTCGCCGGCCTCGGCTACTCCCCTCCCGGCCGTTGGGCGAGCAAGCTGGACTTCCGGGTCGGAGGCAAGTTGAAGAGCGCTCCCGAGGTCTTCGCCCAGACCCGCTACCGGCGCAACGTCTTTCACGGCACCCGCAACGTCTGGCGCTTCCGGGAGACGGTCTTCTGGGAGAACCGCGAGGGCTTTGGATCGACCACCAGCCTCGATTTCGACCACGTCCTGCGCCGCGACCTCCTCTTCCGTTGGGGCAACGTGGGTACCGTCTCGGAATCGACCGAGGGGATGTCGTGGCGCTCGGCGGCCCTCGTCTATCACAACCTCCGCCGCTCGCGGGCGGTGGCGGGGGAGCTCTTCCTGCGCGGCGCCACCCAGGCCGAGGTCAAGCTCCGCGAGTACGGTACCCGCGCGATCTACCGCCAGCCGGTCGGCAAGCCTTACCTCTTCGGCGAGTTGATCGTCGGCTACACCTGGCCGCGCTTCGAGCGCGACCAGCCGCGCGAGGGTTCGGCGATGATCGGCCTGGGTGTGGAGCTCCTCTTCGGGCGCGATCCATACTGAGCGCCCAATGAGCTCCAGGGCTCCAAGCTCAGCAGGACGTTGAAGTAGGGGCACCTCCTCCGGTGCCCCTCTCCATCCAGCCCTTTCACTCGCCGCAGCACTCGCCGCAGGTGCCGCAGCCCATGCAGATTCCCGAGGCGGGGCAGCAGGTCACCTTATACAGCGCGCATTGGCAGCAGCCCGCGATGCCGCTCTTGGTGTAGAGGGCAAAGAAATCATGCGTCGGCATGATCGCGAAATTCCAAGGCGGCCGGTCGCCAAATCTGAGCGCATCAGCGGCGACCCCCTTCTCGGCGGCTTCGCGGCCCTCGCCCTTGTACTGGAGGCTATACCTCCCCAGGAGAGTCGTTTCGAGCGGCTGATTCTCTCCGGCGACGGACACCTGCAGCTTATCGCCGACGATCTGAGCGGAAAACAGCAGCGCGCCGAAACCGGACTCCTTCACCGGCATGCGAAGCAAACTGTCGTTTCCCATGACCTGCCAGTAGCAGACTCCCTCCGGCCGCTCGATCTTGACGACGGCGCGGGTGCGGATCTCCTCCTTGATCCGTTCCATGTCGGCCGTGGGCTCCGGCTGGGGCTTGCTGGCCACGGGGGGCGCCGGTGCCGCACAAACCGTGGAGGAGAACAGAACGACGCCGAGCAGGAAACTACGGACGTGTACAGTTCGCATAATATTTATAGACCTCCTCGTCAGTGTGTCCCGAAGCTGGACTCCTTGACGGGCATCCGAAGCAGGCTGTCCCCGCCCATGATCTGCCAATAGCAGACTCCCTCCGGCCGCTCGATCTTGAGCACGGCGCGGGTCTGGGCCTCCTCCTTGAGGCGTTCCGTATCGGTGGCTGCCTGCGGACTTTGTTCTCCGGCACCGGGCGGCGCGGGTGCCGACCATACCGCGGAGGAGAGAAGGACGAGGCTGAGTAGAAGAGCTCCAGGGACATCTACGGTTCGCATGTTCACCTCCCATGAGTGAATTGGCAGATGCGTATGGTTGTCCTGTGTGTGAAGATCCTTCTTCAGTAATTAGTGTCTGGAAAAGGCCAAAAACGCGCCATGGAGGTGGCCGCGGGAGTTTCTTGCCGAGGAAAGAAGTGGAACGCCCGACCAACGCTGGCCGAGCGCCCCGATCAATTCCAGGGATTAATCGCGCACCTTTCCCGGCTGCTTGGACAGAAAGAACGCCAAGGTCTCTCCTTTTCACGTTGGCTCTATGCCTCTCGCGGCTGAGACGGCGGGGTGCTTCTGCGTCGCCCGCATCAGCCCGATGCAGGTGCGAGCCACGTCGAGAGCCGAAAAGGGATAGCCCATGGCACGGAACACACGCTCTACAGTGTTGAGCCCCGGCACAAACCTGCCCCGCTCGTAGTCGGTGATGGTGCTTCTCCGCAGGCCCGTTGCCGTCGCCAGATCGTCTACGGTCCACCCGGCTGCGACTCTCAACACCGCCAGAACTGTCCCCAGGTCAGGGCCTTTCATCGGCTTCTCTCCTACGAGCAGCGAATCGCCGCTTGCGCCTTGAACTGAATCGCTTCCGCGAGATGGGCGGCCTGGATCGAGTCGCTGCCTTGGAGGTCCGCGATCGTGCGCGCCACCTCGAGAGCGCTCCGCATCGCGCGGGCGGTGAAGCCGAGCCTCTCGACCGCCCGGTCCAGGAGGGAGCGGCCGGCGGGATCGAGCCGGCAGTGGAAGGCTATGCCGGCCATCGCCAGGGCGGAATTGAGCCGCCCGCAACGCTCATGCTGGAATGCCCGAGCCTGCGCGATCCGGCCGGCGAACACCTGGGAGGACTCTCCCGCGCTGGATCGCAGCTCCCGGAGGCTCAAACGCGGCACCGGCACGATGAGGTCGATGCGGTCGAGCATCGCCCCCGACAGCGGGTGCAGGTACCGTCGAACCTCCTCCCGCGAGCACCGGCAGGGCTCCCGGCCATCGAGGCGCCAGCCGCAGGGACATACCTGCGTTCCCTTTCTGCCATGTCACCTTACGAGGACGGAAACCTCGTCCCGGCTATCCCGAGCACCCCGCCACGATCGGCGAGCACCTCAAGAAGCGGCGGTGTGATCTCGGGCTTCGGCAGAAGGACGTGGCCGAGTTGCTCGGGGTCTCGAAGCAGACCTACGAGCATTGGGAGCGAGGCGTCCATGAACCGGAGTTCCGGTACTTCCCCGGCGTCATCCGTTTCCTGGGGTACGACCCAAGCCCCGTGCCCGCCTCCCTGCCAGACCGTATCCGGGCAGCACGACGCCGGCAGGGCATCTCGCAGGAAGAGCTTGCCCACCGTCTCGGGCTTGACCCGTCCACGGTCGGGACGTGGGAGACGGGGGCGGTGGTGAAGCCGTATCCCCGGATCACCCGGCTCTTTGAGAACTACGTTGAAGGCGCATAGCTGTACGGCTCCAGGTTTCCTTACCTGGAGCTTTTTCTTTTGTGGCCGAGAGGCACCGGAATGAGATGAGGGTTTAAGCTCGGCCGCATGGACGACGAGATCACTCTCAAGATCCGATTCGCTCTCGCTGAGGGCTTCGGTGCCGACTTCGCCAACAGCGAGCTCGGGGACGAGCTGTGCGCGTTCGGGGAGCGGTAGGGGCTGGAGAGTGTTCTGGAGATTCTAGAGGGAGCGGAGGATGACCTGGGGTCCCATCTTCCCGACAGATGAGTAAGCGGCTGCCTTGGCTATTGGGGAAAAGGAGGGGCCGCGGAGCACGCCAGCGGCCCCCCTTGAGAACCTGCCTCTCAGGACGGACCGACGGCTTGCTCGATCTCGTCCGCAATCCGGGAGAGCTTCTGCGCCTGTCGTTCGGCAAACCGCGAGAGCGCGTCATCGTCGGCAAGAAGGGACGAGACTACGTGTTCTTGTCCCACCTCAGCGAGAAAGCCCTGAAGGTGTCGAAGGTCGGCCAGCGCGGCGCGCAGCTCGGAGCGGGTCTCGCTTTCGGGGTGATGCGGCCAGGAAGGGGCGCACTCCAAGGAGAGCGTGAGGAGGAGGTCACCGAGGCGCCGTAGGGTGGCGTTGGCCTCGGGGTCGGTGTAGTGGCGAAGAAGCGTTTCGCGCAGTCCTTCGTGCTCTTCCCACTGGGAGGGATCGATGCGGGGGATGGGGGCTGGGGTAGACTCTTCCTGGTCGGGCATGGAGGGCCTCCTTCATGCTTGGCTAGGCTCCGGGCGTAGTGCTTGCTGCGCTCGGGGCCGCTTCCATAGATGGGGAGAGAATGTCTCCCCGGCGTCACGGCGTCGAGTCTACTGCACATGTCCATGTTATGTCTAGTCTGGATCTAGGATAGGTCTGGACATCGGGTATCCTCTTGGAGCATGAAGGACCGGGACAAGACTAAGGTAGAGCTCAAGCGCTTTGCCGGGACGAACCTCGTTCGAGAGGTGAGCTACGTCCATGAGGACGAAGCGCGAGCCCTCGATGAGCGGGCGAAGAAGGAGCGGGCCTCTAAGTCCGAGATCATCCGGCGGGCGCTCCGGGCGTACCTGGGAATTGAAGACTAATGATGACGAGGATGGTCCGCATCGTGGCCATAGCCCGATACCGAGCTTGACTAGATGACAGAGCAAGTGCCAAACGGATGGATCGAGACGACGCTCGGCAATATCGCGGAGCCGTCGCGAGAGAGGGTTTTGCCAGAAGGAAGTTCCGAAGCTCCGATACATCGGCCTAGAGCATATTGAACCACAGACTATGAAGCTTCTTGGATACAGACCTGCTCGCGAGATTCGCAGCTCCTCCTGGAGATTCAGGAAAGGTGACGTACTCTACGGGAAGATGCGGCCTTATCTAAACAAGGTCTGGGTTGCCGAATTTGAGGGGCTTTGCTCGGCGGAGTTTCTTGTTTTCCCGAAACGTAATGGCTTGAACAGCCAATTTCTCGCCTTCCGGCTAAATGCGGAGGATTTCGTCGCATTTGCTAACGGACAAGTCAGTGGTGAACGCCCCCGTGTTGACTTCGAGAAACTCTCTCACTTCCCAGTCCTATTACCTCCCACCGCAGAGCAACAGAGAATTGCGGCCAAGCTAAACGCCGCATTATCAGCAGCGGAACGAGCTGAAGCGGCAGCCCGCCGAGCACAGGGGCGGCTCGTGCGTTACCGGACAGCAGTCCTTGAGGCCGCCGTCACGGGGGAACTTACCCGTGATTGGCGCGAGGCTCGGTCGAAGAGCGAGGACGGTACCACTGAAAATGGCGAGGCGGTGTTGCAACATATTCTTGTTATTCGCCGAGCTCGCTGGGAACAAGTTGAGCTTGAACGCTCACGTAGAAGAGGCAAGACCCCGAAGGACGACCAGTGGAAATCACGTTATCCAGAACCAGTGCGACCAGACATTACATGCTTACCTAAGCTCCCTGAGACGTGGGTTTGGACTTCCTTAGAAACCATTGCTGAAATTGGTTCAGGAATTTCCGTCAGCCAGAATCGCCAGGTTAGGAACGCAATCGAGTTACCCTATCTTCGAGTCGCCAATGTCTTACGCGGGTATCTTGATCTTACAGAGCTGAAAACCATCCGCGTGGAGAAAGATCGGGTGCCTGACTACCTCTTGCATGTTGGTGATATTCTTTTCACTGAAGGAGGAGATAGGGACAAACTTGGTCGAGGCTGGGTATGGGAGGGGCAGATTAGAGAGTGTGTGCATCAGAATCATGTCTTTCGCGCCCGTCCACTTGCCCCTTCTCTTCTAGATCCAAAGTTGGTGTCACATTGGGGAAATACGTTTGGGCAAAACTTCTTCCTCAAGCACGGAATTCAAACAACAAACTTGGCTTCGATCAATCAGCGTGTCTTAAGCAGCTTACCTGTTCCAATCCCGCCAACCGCAGAACAATCTCAGGTCATTCACGAAATAACCAGCCGCCTTATGGCTGCTGATCGATTGGCTACCACACTCGCCCGTCAACTTGATCGCACGCACGCCGCGCGCGAATCCTTGTTGCGGGATGCCTTCGCTGGGCGTCTTGTCCCCCAAGATCCGAATGACGTACCAGCTTCGGTGCTGCTAGAACGAATCCGCAACGAGAAAGCTCAGAGAGAAGGCGAGGGTAAGATAGGGCGTCGAACACGTCAATCGAGAAAGAGAAGTGATGCAATGCAAGAGCAGAGATTATTACCTGAGTCGCTCAGTGCTGCGTGGGAGAAAATGGGCCGCCGAGCCGATGCTCAGCAACTCTTCAATCAGGCAGGATTCCGCCCCGAGAACGTCGTGCAGTTCTATGAAGCACTGCGCGCCACACCCGAGGTGCTTACTGCGTTCCAGGAGATAGCGCAAAAGCATCAGCAGAAACGGGTACCCGTTAAGTTCTCAGAAGAACAGAACGGCGAGCGTAGGGGGCGCTTTCGGCTTATTGAGCTCTGGTTAGAGGATTTCAAGAACCTGAAAGATTACACGGTTCGCTTTGATGCTAGTTATGGAACTGACGTGGTTCTTGGATGGAACGGCACGGGTAAATCGAATCTGTTCGAGGCACTCGTGATCATCTTTCGGGACCTGCACAACTGGTGGGAAAAGAATCGGTGGCCAGATAAGCCAATGAACGGCTTCCAGCTCTCCTACGAAATGGATGAACGCACAGTGGAGGTCACGTGGCGACCGGGGCAAACCAAGCGTCCAGAATTAAAGATGGGCCCTCTTGCGCGGGAGATAAAGAATGAGGTGAGACTTGAGTCTGTCAAACGTGACCAGCTGCTTCTGCCGCGCTTCGTCTTTGGCTACTACTCAGGTCCCACTAACCGCTTGGCTGAGCATTTCCTGCCAATGAAGCAAGCTCATTACGATCGCCTGCGCAAGGCTAAGGCTGATGATGCGAAGACGCTGGCAAGGTTGTTGGAGCAGCGGCGGTTCTTTTGCGCCGAGACTCATCACGCAAAATATGTGCTACTCGCGTTCTCCTATAAGGAGGATCCGGATATCAATGCCTTCTTGGAGCAGAAGCTGAGAATTATAGGTTTCGAGTCAGCACTATTTGTCATACGCAAGCCTCGATGGGCGCACCCAGGAAGTAAACCGGAGGATTTCTGGGGAGCCACCGGTATTATGCGCCGCGTTATGGAACGGCTGCGCCGCTATGCAATCGCACCAATGATTCTGAAGCAGACTGTCAGTGATGGGTATAGAACAGTCACAGAGGATCTGTACTATTTCTTCTTGCCCGACCTTGAGAGTCTACATTCTTTTGCGGCTGAGTATCCGGATGCACGTACCTTCTTCCTCGCTCTGGAGAGCACCGACTTTTCATCTCTAATCTATGATCTTAAAATCCAGGTTCGCATCAAAGCAACCAACACGGAAGAAGTATCGATTACGTTCCATCAACTGAGTGAGGGAGAGCAACAATTGCTAATGGTTCTGGGATTAATGCGCTTCACTAAGTCGCATCAATCGCTCGTACTGCTGGACGAGCCCGATACTCATTTAAATCCACATTGGAGCGTGCATTATTTAAAAGATCTCACACGAGTAATGAGTGACGACGCTCATCTGTCGTCTGAGCAGCAGACCAGTCAGACTCTAATGGCGACACACGATCCACTCGTTATCGCTAGCCTTGTAAAGGAGCAGATTCATCTTTTGAAGCGTGACTCGAAGACCGGTGTTTGTAAGTGGGTTCCTGCGAGCGTCAATCCGCGCGGTCTTGGATTCACGGGCATTCTGACTAGCGAAATGTTCGGTTTTCGAAGCGATCTCGACCCCGAAACTCTCGCCGATTTGGATAATAGAGTCCGCCTCATTGCAAAGGAAGAGGCGTTGGACGATCAGGAGCGGAGGGAATTGGAGGAGATCGATAGGCGTTTGGCTCAGGCCGGCTTCTCTAAAGCGTTCAGTGACCCCTACTATGCCGCCTTTGTTCGAGCCTGGGGCCGAAGATACAGTGAATTGATGGCGGGTGAGGAATTCGTCACTCCTGAGAAGCAGCAGGAGATAGATCGAGTCGCTCGGGAAGTTCTGGAAGAAGCCGTGGCAGAGGTAGAAAAGGAGATGGTCGGTTAATGCGCTTTGTAGACATGGCCGAGCTGGAGTTGCCGCCCGGTTGGCCTGAGCAAGCTGAGCAAGCACTCAACGCCCTACGGGACGAGATCACAGAGGCTGAGGCTGCGGCACACGCGATAGGAGAGGACATAGCTGCCGCGCGCAAAGTAGCAATCACTGCAGGCTTGGATATGCCTTCGAGAAAAAGGATTTGGCGTGACCTTGCCCCCGGTCTCGCGGTTCTAAGGAAAGGAAAGTGCTGGTATTCGGAAAGCCGGAACCCAACCGCCGATAAGAACGTGGATCACTTTCGTCCCAAGAACCGGGTGGAAGGAGATCCCACGCACGAAGGTTACTGGTGGTTGGCGTTCACTTCTGGCAATTATCGCTACTCGAGCCAGTGGTGCAACCAGCGTCGTGTAGACGACAGCAACGGGACGAGCGGCGGGAAGTGGGATCAATTCCCTTTGTGTCCTGGAAGCTTCAGAGCACGAAAGGAAGATGATGATATCGAATTAGAGAGACCCGAATTGCTTGACCCAATCGATCCGGATGATTGGAAGTTGCTGACATTCCGTCCAGACGGCCATCCAACACCAGCCAAGCATGTAGACGCTGATCCTGATGGGCATCGGCGAGCTACCAGTTCGATTGAGATTTATCATCTCCATTGCAAGGAGCTGGTTGACGACCGTCGAGCTTTGGCAGGTACGATTCAGCGCCTTGTTCAAGAGCTAGAAGCGTCTTCGTCCAAGAATTGTCGATGATCTGAAAATCAGAGCAACTTTCAGGAATCTCCAGGTCGATCTCCTTCGAAAAATCGCCCACGACTCAGAATACTCGGCGGCTGCACTCGCATACGCTCGGGCAGAAGTCTACAAATTGGAACGCGGGCATCAGGTCAAGCGCCAGTGGCTGGAAGAAATACTGAGCTAATGTTATGAGTCACAAAACTTCCGCCTCGGCGCTGGTCCAAAGAGTATGGAGCTATGCCCACGTTCTCAAAGACGATGGCTTGGCGTTCATGGACTATACCGAGCAAATAACCTATCTTCTTTTCCTGAAAATGGCTTGGGAGCAGCGACAAACAGGGGCAAGCGAGATTCCGTCGCGCTACACATGGGGAGCATTGAAGAACATCGAGGATAATACAAAACGCTTGGAACGGTATCATCAAGGCTTGCGGAAGTTAAGCGAATATCCTGGTCTGATCGGTTTGATCTTTACGAAGCCGCAGAGCAAGATAAACGATCCAGCCAAACTTCACCTCCTAATTCAGATGATCGACAGTGAGGATTGGTCCAAGCTCGACGTAGACGTTAAGGGCGAAGTCTACGAAGGTCTGCTGGCTAGAAACGCTGATGATGTAAGGGGCGGTGCAGGGCAATACTTTACGCCGCGGCCTGTTATCCGGGCGATCGTTGAAGTAATGCGACCTGAACCAATGATGCGGATCTCCGATCCTGCATGTGGTACTGGTGGCTTTCTTCTGGCTGCGTTCGAGTATCTCAAGAGCCGAACGACCAATGCAAAGGAAGCTGCTTACCTTCGGACAAGGGCCCTGCATGGAGTCGATCTTGTTCCAAACGTAGCGCGCTTGTGTGCGATGAATCTTTTCCTTCACGGGATCGGCGCCAATCCCGACCATCCGATGGTGTCGGTCAGGGATAGCCTCGAAACGAAGACTGAATCGGTGGATATGGTTCTAACGAATCCGCCGTTCGGGAAGAAATCAAGCTTCACAATCGTTGGTGAGGACGGAAAGAGCCAGACCGATAAGATTTCCTACCGACGACAGGATTTCTGGGCGACCACAAGCAATAAACAGCTCAACTTTGTCCAGCACGTTTTTTCAATGCTCAAGGAAGGCGGTCGTGCCGCAGTTGTCGTTCCAGATAATGTGCTCTTTGAAGGTGGAGCAGGCGAAAAGGTACGTCGGACCTTGCTTCAGCGGTGCGACGTTCACACGCTATTACGGTTGCCAACCGGTATCTGGTATTCTCCAGGAGTGAAGGCGAATGTTCTCTTCTTCGACAAAAAAGTGTCAACTGGAACTCCGGCTACGAGAGAAATCTGGATCTATGATCTGCGTTCCACCCGTAGTTTTTCTCTGAGGCAGAACCCGATCGCTTCTGCTGATTTAACTGATTTCGTCCACTGCTACTGTCCTGGCGCTTTAAGCAAGCGTAAAGAAACTGACCGCTTTCGACGGTTCAAGTATGCAGAAATCATCCTGCGCGATAAGGCAAATCTTGATATCCAGTGGCAACCCGAAGCTCTGGGCCGCCCTACACAGGCCGGGACTCCTCAGATGCTCATGAAAGAAATATTAGAAGATCTTGAGGTTGCAATAAGAGAATTTGCTGCCGCTGAGAGGGACATCCGGCGCTAAGAGGATCTCCAATGGTACTAGAGATTGTTATGGAAAAGCCCCACGACTTCTCGTGGGGCTGGGGGCTAGCGCAGGAGCGTGGCAGCCTTTCCCGGCTCGGCGTCGATCGCCAAAATGAGGGTGAGTCTGCCTTCCACAACATCCACGTGAATCTGTCGGCCCTCTTCAAATCCCGCGTGCCTGAGCCAATCACCCCGTAATCGGATCATAGGAACACTCTTGTTGTCTCGGAAACTGTACGTCACGGTTGCTTTGCGCATGTGAACCTCCTGCAACCAGCGTAGGCAGGAGGAGGGCGAATCAAAGACGTTTAATCTTGCCGCTCTGGTCACTCCACATCGAACGGAAGTTTGCCTTTTCGTCCCGTTCAGGAACATTCTGCTGCCGCACAAAAAGCCCCCGACTAAAGTCGGGAGCGAAGAGAACTCAAAGAACGATTACTCTCCGTCGCCTGCTGGCGAGGCCGTCGCCTGCCAACCGACTGGCGACGAGAGAATGGTGCCGGCCGCCGCCGTGTGGATGTCCGACAGGCAGCGGCCGAGTTCGTCGGGGCATCCGAGGGCGAGGAGGAGTTCTCCGAGCGCCATGCCGAAGGCGCTCGTGATGCTGCCGAGGACGGGAAGCGCCTCACTTCGGTCTGCCTCAATCTCCATCAGAGGACTCCGGCAAGTACCAAGGCGCTTGCAACGCTTCGCGTTGCGCACCGCTCGCACCACCCCTCGATCTGGTCCGGCGCGTACTCCGTGGTGTAGTCGCAGCCGCCGTTGGTGCAGATCGCCGGCACCAGCTCCTCAAACGCGAACTCCACAATGAGATCGTCCGGGGCAAGGCCGTACTCCTCACCGAGGCGCCATAGCTTTTCTTTGTCAAAGTCAGTCATAGTGTCTCCTTTCGTCGTCGTGAGTGGTACTACATGCCCCCCATCACGGCCGCTTGCGCCTTCGCGTACTGCCGCATCGCCCGTTCTACTCGCTTCCTGAGCACGCGATCGGTCTCGATGAGCTGGTGCGCCTCCTCCTGCTCGATCAAGACTTCCTCGGGGGTGCGGGGCGAGTACCAGCGCGACATCTCCGCCTGGAGACTCAGCGTGCGACGTACTCTTCGCTTCTTGGCGCCGCGTTGTCGTAGCGAGTCGATGGTGACGTTGGCCGCGACCCGACGCACGAAGGGTATGCAGGCGAGTTTCTTTTCCGCTCTGGACTTCCAGAGTCGCAGGAACACCTCCTGCACCAGATCCTCGACACATTCCGGTGAAAGCCGATGGCCAAAACTCCGGGCGGTCTTACTGATAGTTCGCTCTATGACGACGAGCTGGCCCGGCGTGGGCGCCATGTCGCGCCCCCGCGGTGATCTTCTGCAACGGGTAAACGTCGGCTTGTGTTGTCTCATACAACCTCTCCTTTCGTTGGGAAGGGACAGCGAGGACACACCTCTGACGAGCGCCGCCGTGTGCGGCTCGATTTTTCCGATCGCTTGGTTAGGGTTCGGAGCTAGGCGACTGCCTGGACCAGCGCGAGCTCGTGGGCTATACGCTCCGCCTCATCGAGGAGGAAGGAAACGCACCGGCACGTCCGCTCAAGGAGTTCGGTACAAACCGAGAGCACCTTGCGGTCGTGCTCTTTGCAGTACCCTTCGATGTACCGGTACGTGCCGCCCGGATCGCTCTTGTCGGGGTGCCCGAGGCATTCCAGGAGGATCGAGGCGCCGAGCTGCGCCACCACCTCGCTGGCGAGGCCCTTGCCGGTGAAGGTGCCGAGCCGATGGTCGGCCGCGTGCACCAGCTCGTGCGCCCAGGTGGCGAGGTTCTCGGTTGCGAGCCCTATCCCCACGCCGGACGCGAAGTATCCGAGTGCCTTGGGGTTGTCCGCGATGGCGTACGTCCCCACCGACAGACCCCAGGCCCGCGCCACTTCGATCAAGGGAAGCGCGTCGATGAAGGCCGGCTCGTCCTCGGCGCCGGGCAGCGGCTCGCCGTAAGTCTGGAGGTACCCGAAGACGGCGATGGGCTGATAGCCGACGAGAACGAGCTGATCGCTGTCAGCGTCGCCCTCGCCCTCTTCCTTTTTGAGTCTCGGGGCGAGGATGTAGAAGGCGTGCTCGCCCTTCTTCACGTGCCGTCCGAGGGCTTCCCACTGTCGGAATCCTGCGGCGTACACATGCCCGCGGAGGATGCCGACCGTGCGATTCGTCCATGTCCAGTGCTTCGAGGGAACGTCGATGTTTCGCCGGATGAACACCTGGGCGAGTGCGGCCGGCAGGGTGCCGGTTTGAAACGCAGTGAGGAGGTCGTGTGCGATGGCTTGGATTTTCTCGTTCGCAGCCATGGCCCACCTCCTAGACCGAAGTTCTCTTCGAATCGGCAGCTAGATTCCAGGTAAGTTCTTGGTGCGCAAGGGATTGATCCCTTCGGATAGCTATATGTATGTAGCCATGTAAAGTGACCGGCAAACCGCACAGAACTTCTTGCTTCTTGCGTCAGAATGCCCTATTGTATGTACCCATGCACATCGAGGTCGTGCCCAACCGCAACTCTAGGCCGTGCGTCCTCCTTCGCGAGTCCTATCGGGAGGGCGGCAAGGTGTGCAAGCGGACCCTGGCCAACCTCTCCAAACTCCCCCCGGAAGCCATCGAGGGGTTACGGGCACTGCTGCGCGGTGCCTCCGTCGTCGAAGATCTCTCCCAGAGCTTTGAGGTGGTCCGGAGTCAGCCCTACGGGCACGTGGCTGCGGTTCTCGGGACCCTGCGCCAACTCGGCCTCGAGCGCGAGCTCGACCCACAGCGCTGCACTGAGCGCGATTTGGTCGTCGCCATGATCGTCGCCCGGCTCCTGGAGCCAAGCTCCAAGCTCGCGACAGCTCGCGGCCTGGGTCCGGATGCCCCGCTCAGCGCTCTGGTCGAAGAAGCTCAATCTGTCTGACGTCGACGAGCGCAAGCTGTATGCCGCCCTGGATTGGTTGTACCTGCGCCAAGGCGCGATCGAGCAGCGACTGGCTCGCCGCCATCTCCAGGACGGCAGTCTGGTGCTCTACGACGTGACCTCCACGTATTTTGAGGGTCGCAATTGTCCTTTGGCCCAAATCGGTTACTCGCGCGATGGCAAGAAAGGCACCTTGCAGATTGTCTTCGGTCTCCTGTGCAATCGCCAAGGGTGCCCGGTCGCGGTCGAAGTGTTCGCCGGCAACACGGCCGATCCGAAAACCTTCAGTCCTCAGGTGGAGAAGGTTCAGCAGAAGTTTGGTCTGAGCCGAGTGGTCTTTGTCGGAGACCGTGGGATGCTGACATCAGCTCGTCTGCGCGAAGATCTTCACGGCGTCGAAGGACTGGGTTGGATCTCCGCGTTGCGGACGACAGAAATCAAAAGGCTGGTGGCGGGGCCCGGGTTTCAGTTCTCCCTCTTCGACGATCGGGACTTTGGCGAGGTTCACAGCCCTGAGTTCCCTGGCGAGCGGCTGATCGCCTGCCGAAACCCTTTGTTGCAGCAAGAGCGCGCGCGCAAACGAGAGGAGTTATTGCAGGCGACCGAACACCAGTTGCAGCCGATCGTTGAGGCCACGCAACGACCCAAGAACCGACTCCAGGGGAAAGCGCGCATTGCCTTGCGAGTCGGCAAGGTCATCCATCGCTTCAAGGTGGAAAAGCACTTTGCGATCGAGATCACCGAGACCTCGTTCTGCTTTGAGCGCCACCAGCAAAGCATTGCTGCTGAGGCGGCTCTCGACGGAATCTACGTCATTCGCACCAATGTCCCGGCCTCTGAGCTGTCGGCCGAAGACGCGGTGCGCTCTTACAAGCGCCTTTCCACAGTCGAGCGAGCTTTCCGCAGCTGCAAGACCGTGGATTTGCACGTCCGTCCTATTTACCACCAACTGTCCGAGCGCGTGCGAGCGCACGTGTTCCTTTGCATGCTCGCCTACTACGTCGAGTGGCATATGCGCCAGAAGCTAGCAGCGATGCTCTTCGAAGACGATGATCCCGCGGCGGGTGAGCTCTTGCGCTCTTCCATTGTCGCCCCTGCCGAGCGATCACCGAGTGCGCAGCGAAAAGCCCGCAGCCTTCGCACGACCGACGGACTGCCCGTCCATAGCTTCGCCACCCTCCTGAAGGATCTCGCCACGCTCACCAAGAACCGCGTCCAGCCGAAGACCCTGTCTGCTCCTCCCTTTGACAGTCTCACCCGTCCCACCGCGCTCCAGCAGAAAGCCCTCTCTCTGCTTGCCGTGGCGCTGTAGCTCGCTGGTTCGCTGTAGACAGTACGCCCAACCCCCGTCAACGACTAAGTCATTATTAACCTTATACTTACGCTGACCTATCGAAAAGAACTTCCGCCTAGATCACGCCCGCGAAGACGAGAGCGCTGGCGACCGTCCCGGTGTCGCACTCCTCGCACCATCCCGCGTCCTGGTCGGGTTCGTACTCTGCGGTGAAGTCGCACCCGTCGTTGGTACAGATGCCCGGCACGACGCTGTCGATCGCGGCGCTTTCGAGCAGCTCATCGACGCTCATGTCAAAGGCATCCGCAAGCTCGTCGAGCTTGGTTTTTCGTACACTTCGATCCAACGTCCGTCGTTCGTACATCTCACATCCTCCTTTCGTAGTTTGAAGGTACTACCTGGAGGTCAGCATAGGCAGGGAGGAACGGAGGAAGAAGACGTACTAACCTGCCGCTTGCGTAATGGGTGGGGGTGGGTTTTACAAGTCCAGCAATGTCCGCTACTTTTATGATATGTATTCCGTCAATCGTTCGGTGACAATCATACGACTCAAGTCACCCTATATTAAGTGGGCGAACGCTTGTTCTGGCGATGGCACGGAATATTCCCGTGAATACTTTGAAAAAGCTTGCACCGCACTTCTGATGCCCCAATACGGTACCGAGAAAGAGGCGCGGCGTATATAAACACAATCTGGGAAGAGATTTTTGAGGAGAAGTTGGAAAGCTGGAACACAGATGAAGCGCTCTGGCCGCAAAACAGAACACAAAAAATGTTTGGGAAATGGTTCGGCGTTGAGTTCTACTTAAGGGTGTTTGACGCTGAGGGAGAGCCGATTAAAAAGAGTGCATAACGCACAACACCCCGCCTTAGCGAGGTGTTGGAGAGATTGCGTCTGGTGTTATCGCATTACCCAAGGTACATTAAAATGTACGTTGGGATGCTGAGAGAGCCAGCCGTATATCTCTGCGATTACGTGTCTCAACGCAGGCTTGCTTGCCGCCTCCGGCAGGTTCGTACGGCTTCGACCTTCGGCCCGTTGAAGGTCACTACAAATGTTTTGCGGCCGGTTTGCGAGCAGTGCAAACGGGTAAAGTAGCTCAACAGAGGCGTTTCTGCGGGTCACCACCCGGTTCGACGTCATCAGTTGGACAAGATGCCGTCGTTGGTCGCGGTTCGGCGTTTCGTAGCTCAACCAGGCCGAATTCGCCAGTTCGACCATCTCGCGGAGCTGATCGAGCTTCTTCTCCGCCTCCGTGATGGGGAGTGAGAGCTTCTCCTGAAGTTCTCGCTGCTCGAAATGCAGCTTCGTCTTACGGTCATCGAGGAGCTGCTTGTCGAGCGCGCCGTCGAGGTACCCGTCGATGAGCCGGTTGAGCTGCGCTTCGATCTGACCGAGTCGTAGGCGCCAGGTCTCGCGCTGCACCTCCCACTTTGCTGCTGCTCCCGCTCGTCGCTTCTCGATTCGCTGTAGCAGGTATGCTCGCTCATCATCCGATAGCGCCACGCGCCGGAGTCCTTGCAAACCGCTTCGTCAACTACCTCCTCCCGTATGCACTTCGTCGGGCAGCTGCGGGTATGGCAGCGGTAGTAGACGTGCCCCTTCTGCAGCTCGCCGCGGAGCCGCTTCCCGCACTCCCCACAGGTGAGGAGCTGTCGGAAGATAAAGTCGTGCCGGGTGACCTTGCGGTGCGTTCGTCCGTGGAGGCGATCCTGCACGCGCTCGAAGAGCGCAACTGGAATGAGCGGCTCATGGATCCCCGGGAACGTCTCGCCGGTCTTGCGCAGGCGGATGAGGCCACAGTAGAAGGAGTTATTGAGGATTGTAGAGAGACCGTTTCGCGTGACCCTTCGTCCGTTGCGGTTGCGCAGCCCGCGGCGGTACATCTCGTCGACGAGATCGAGGAGGCTGAAGCGCCCGGTGTCGTACTGCTCAAATGCCTGTCGCACCTGCGGAGCCCTGGTCAGATCGGGCACCTTCGGCTTGCCCTTGCCGCAGTCGAGATAGCCGAGCGGCGCCTGAAGCGGGTAGATGCCTTGCTTGAGGCGGCCGTAGAAGCCCTTGAGCGTCTCCTCCCGCAGGTTGCGGATGAAGTCCGCCGCCACGATTGCCTGGATGTCAGCAGCCAACCGGCCGCCACGGGTGTGGAGGTCGAGCGACTCGTTGACGAAATGGACGGCGATGCCGGCGTCGATGAGTTCGCCGAGGTCGGCCCAGTCTCGCAGGTTCCGCGCGCTCCGGTCAATCTTGTGGATGACGAGCCCGTCGGCTCTGCCCTGCCGCAGGAGCCGGAGCATCGTGGTGAACTGCGGACGCCCACGCTTCGCCGCCGTCCTGGTCTCCTCGAACCACTCGATGATGGAGAGGCCGTGGGCCGAGGCATAGCGGGCGATCGCGTCGTGCTGCTCCTCGGGCGATACCCCCTCTTCCTTCTGCTTAGGCGTTGAGACACGAACGTATGCGAAACATCGCTTCATACGTCGGTGTCGTGATATTGCCTTGTAAATGATCGACCATTTCCCATCGTACGGGCAGCCGACTGCGCTGTCAAAGCACGGAGCTGCTCGTACAGCTCGGGCACGGACTTGATGTCCTCGTAGATCAGCTCCACAAGATCGAGGTAGCGGTCGAGTGCAGTTTCGATTTCCTTCTGCTCGTCAGGAGAGTGATTCGGGAAAAGTTGTTGGATTGTGATACTTCTCTTGTCCATTCGGTCGAGGATACAGACGCGCTGGCGACGCAAAAGTCGCGCTTCTCTGCCGGACTCGGCAAGATGGTGCGTCTTTGAGGCGGCAAGTGTGGACCGTACGCTGTCGTCCATGACGCTACAACTTTCACAAGCGGTCACATATCACCGCAACCTGCCGCCGGATCTCTGGTTTGACTTGGAGAACCAGGGCATCCCGGGGGCAGTCATTCACTCCCGCCTCATCGGCTGGAACGGCGAGCACGTAACCATTCCGGTTTTCTCACGCGACCGCAAGCTCCTGTGTTTCGAGTACGCAGTATTCGATGAAGACGGCCGGCTGGTGCTGGTACCGCAGGAGCGGAAGCAGCCGTACTTGTACGGCGAGCCGATCCTGAATCTTGATCCGCAGGAGGTTGTTGTAACCGAAGGCGTGGTGGAGTCTTTGATCCTTGCAGGCCAGGGCTTCAACGCGCTTTCGGCAACCGGCGACGGATTGTCCTTCCGCGAGGAGTGGGTGTCCGCGCTTCGCAAAATCCCGAACGTCGTTCTCTGCTTCAAGCGCCGCAGCGAAAGCATCCAGGCGGCACTCGGTATCCGCGAGCTGCTGCCACAGGCGCGGATCGTGACGCTTCCTTCCGAGGTCGGTCAGGGAGGCGGGCTGTACGAATTTTTCGTGGAGCTTGAAGAGACGGCGGCGGACTTCCGGCAGCTCCTCACGCGAGCAGCCGATGCATCTGATGCCTGATGCCGCTCCACAAAAGAAGCGGATACGGCCCGTTGTGTTCTACACGCTGCCGTCCGGCGAACTCCTTGAAATGGTATATGACCCCGCTGCGCCGGCGACGGGGTTTGTTGTGTTTGACGGAACCGGCTGGAGAATGGAACGGAAGATCGAGCTTCCCTCTGGCGTGACGCTCGTCCCGTACTCGCCGCAGAACAATTTGCTGACGCATCGCGTGGTGCTTTTTCCTTCGCTGCCTGCGGAGTACGGCACGGAGGATGATCTCTTCGGCGCGGTGCAGGACTTCATCCATCGGTATGTCGATCTCTCCGATGTCTTCGAGGAGGTAGCCGCATGCTATGTCCTCTTCTCCTGGGTGTATGACGCCTTCAATGAAGTGCCGTACCTGCGTGTACGCGGCGACTACGGGAGCGGCAAGTCCCGCTTCCTCCTCACGGTCGGGTCACTCTGCTACAAGCCGATCTTTGCCTCCGGCGCCTCAACCGTCTCGCCGATCTTCCGCATCCTTGACGCCGTGCAGGGCACCTTGGTCGTGGACGAGGGGGACTTCCGCGCCTCCGACGAAAAGGCCGAGATCGTGAAGATCCTCAATAACGGCAATGCACGGGGATTCCCCGTGCTGCGAAGCGAACAGACACCCGCGGGTGAGTTCAACCCACGGGCCTTTCACGTCTTCGGCCCGAAGCTCGTAGCAACCAGGAATCTCTTCGATGACCGGGCGCTTGAGAGCCGGTGCCTCTCTGAGGACATGGGGGTGCGGCCGCTTCGATCTGACATCCCCATTAACCTGCCGGAGAGCTTTGAGGAGGAAGCCCGGACACTTCGGGACAAGCTCCTCATGTACCGGCTGCGGACACGCGGCAGTCGTCGGCAACTCCTCCAAGCGTCGGCGCTCGCCGGGCTCGAGCCGCGCCTGTCCCAAATCCTCCTTCCGCTTCTTGCCATCGCGCCACGCGAGGAGGCGCGAGAGCGGCTCCTGTCCCTCGCTCGGCGGTCAGGCCAGGTGCTCTCGGCCGAGCGCGCCATGGCGATGGAGGCCGAAGTCCTTGCCATCCTGTACGAGCTGCGGCAGGAGAAGGCGCCCTTAACCGTCGCCGAGATCACCCGACGATTCGCGACTCGCCACGGCACCGAGTACGAGCACGTGGTCACACCCCGCTGGATCGGCTCGATTCTGCGGCGCAAGCTCATGCTCAATTCGCAGAAGCGCGGCGGCACCTTCGTCATTCCCGCATCCGAGTACCCCAAGCTCGCACGACTCTTTGAGAAATACAGCGTGCCGGCCGGGCGGGAGGACATTGTGGACGTTGGGGATGTTCCACCGGGGGAGGAGAACGACAATGCAAGCACGAAACCAGAAGACTTCCCGGGCTCCGTCTCCCTGTAGAACGTCCCCAATATCCCCAATGTCCTGATACACCCCCCGGAAACCTGCCGACCCCGGCAGGTTACTGCGTATTGACCTTGACGCTCTGTCAAGTATGTTGTCACGTGGGATGACATTCATACCATTACAAAACTATCTCCGTACCTACCGCAGGCGCACTTTCCTCTCGCAGGACGAGGTTGCGTTCCTCCTGGGCGTCGCGACCGGCACACGGGTCACGCGCCACGAAGGATCACACCGAACTCCCACGATGGAGACGGCGCTCGGCTATGAAGTTCTTTTCGGCGTGCCCTTGCACGAGCTGTTTTCAAGCGAAGCACAAAAGGTCGAGACGATTATCAGACAGCGTTTACCCGAGCTGATTCGGCAGGTTGAGGAAAGGGGCGGAAGCAAAGAGAAGCTTGCCTCCCTGCGAAATCTTTCCGATCGGCTCGCACACCATCATGAGAACGCTTGCAATTGATCCGACCACGTCGGGCTTCGGCTTCGTGGTCCTCGAAGGGAGCAACCGCCTGGTTGATTGGGGCCTTGGGTGTCTGGCAGAACCCGACGATGCCCTCTACCAGAAGCGGATCGAGAAGCTCCTTGACCGCGTGCAGCCGCAGCTCCTCATTCTTGAGGACATGCGGGATTCGCGGCGCGGTGACCGAGCGATCACCTGGGCGCAGCTTGCGGCAAAGAGTGCCACAAAGCGCGGCATCAAAGTGGAGAAGATCAGCCGCTCAGAGGTCTCGCGGCACTTTGCTTCGTCGGGAAAGACGAGGTGGAAGGTTGCCGCCCTGATCTCGCGCCGATTCCCGGAGCTTCGCCCCGAGCCTGCCGAAGAAGCGGCGTATTTGGGAGAGCGAGGACCGGCGCATGGCGATCTTCGCCGCCGCTTCTTTCGCGCTGACGTTCCTACGGGCAGCGTAGCGAGAGGAAGACGAGTGATTTGCGGTAGGTATTAAAGAGAGTGTCCTTATGGAGAGGGACACGACAAAAGTTCCTCGGGATATACCCTCGGGGAGCTTTGGCGTGCGTCAGTATGATGCGTCTTTGTCGAGGTGGAGTATGGCTGCACGATGGGCGGATGCTGCCAGACAAGCACATCACCTATTTCGCCCGCACCAACCACCGCAATGCGGGGACGCCTTTTGGCATCCGACGTGCTGACCGCCGCAATCATATGTACATCATCGGGAAGACCGGCACGGGCAAGTCAACACTCTTGAAGACGCTTGTGCTTCATGATATCGCGGCTGGTGAGGGCCTTGCGCTCTTCGATCCGCATGGCGATCTTGCGGAGGAGGTGGTGTCGCTGGTTCCTTCCGAGAGGCGCAAGGATCTCATATATCTCAACGTGCCAGATCAATCGTTCATTTGGCACTTCAATCCGTTCGCCGGCATCCCGAAGGAGAAGCATGCTCTTGCGGCGGCGGGCATGGTGGAGGTCTTCAAGAAGCTCTGGCCCGATGAGTGGGGACCGCGCTTGGAGCATCTCCTTCGGAACGTGGTGTTCACGCTCCTGGAAGCGGGCGATGCCACGTTCGCTGACATCCCGCGGCTCCTCTCGGATCGGGAGTTCAGAGGAGCGATGGTGAAGAAGGTCTCCAATGCCATGGTGCGGGAGTTTTGGGAGAAGGAGTTTGCCGGGTACTCGCCGCCGTTCCGTGCCGTGGTGACGGCACCCTTACTCAACAAGGTCGGCGCCTTTCTCACCGACCCACTCCTGCACTCCATTCTCGCCGGAGCGTATAGCTCATTCGACCTCCGCCGGATCATGGACGAGGG
The DNA here is from genome assembly GCA_963778565.1 of Thermoanaerobaculaceae bacterium. Classification (GTDB taxonomy): domain Bacteria; phylum Acidobacteriota; class Thermoanaerobaculia; order Multivoradales; family UBA5704; genus DATARR01. The sequence goes on from CAVZUZ010000015.1 coordinate 456,100, forward strand.
GAAGATCCTGGTGGTGAACCTCGCTAAGGGAAAGCTCGGAGAGGGACCCGCGGCGCTCCTCGGATCGCTCCTGGTCTCGCACCTCTCGCTCGCAGCGATGGAGCGGGCCGAGCGGCCGCAGGAGGAGCGCCGAGACTTCTATCTCTACCTCGACGAGTTCCACACCTTCGCCACGCTCACCTTGGCGACCATGCTCTCCGAGCTACGCAAGTACCGGCTCAACCTCATCCTGGCCCACCAGTACCTCTCCCAGCTTGAAACTGAGGTGCGGGATGCGGTGTTCGGGAACGCGGGAACCTTCATCGCTTTCCGGGTGGGAGCCTTGGACGCCCCGACGGTGGCGCGGGAGCTGTCGCCGACGTTTGAGGCGGACGACCTCCTGTCGCTGCCGAACTTCTCGGTATATCTCCGCCTCATTATCGACGGGGAGCCGAGCAAGCCGTTTAGCGCGTGGACGAGCATCCGTAATGGCGTGTATATAAAAAAATAGCCTCACGAGAGCGTGAGGCCGATACGCCATTAGATGGTTGCGCCGCTGTCTCTACTGCTATTCAACGAGGAAGTATGCTTGATTGATGCGATACTCCTCGGGTCCGGGATTTGCCGTGCACCCGCTTGAGAGCTTGATTCGTAAGTCGGTGATGATGCCGTACCATTGCGAGAGCCCGCCGATGTTGAGTGTGTAGGCTCCCGCCGCTGTGTAGTTGAACGAGCCTCCGTGCCAGGTGTCGCTTGGTCCGCGGCGGAACCAAACGATGACGGGATTGTTGACGCAGTTGTAGTTGAGAGTGAGCACCAGCCGCTTGAAGATGTCTGCGTCAACGATGATCTCGCGGCTGCATGGTGCGCCCTCACCGCACGAGGAGACGGTGCCGAAGTAACTGCCGCGTCCGACGTAGGGAGCCGTCGAGGAGCTGTCTACCCGAAGGTAGCTTCCCGAAACGAAATAGTTTGGCACGTTCACCGCTCCCCAAAACTCCTTGTTGCCGTCCTCCGCGAACGTGAAGTTGTAGGCATAGCCTTGGACGAATGGCAGAGGGTTGTGAGTGTACTCAAGCACCTCGAAGTCGCTGTCCGCATCCTCGACGCGGCCCGTCGGGAACCATGGATATGTTCCGCCGTGCGGTTTGTCGACCTGGAAGTGGAGATGAGATCCCGTACTTGCTCCGTGGCACGGATCGGAAGACGCCCCTCCTGAATTACCAATGACCTCGCCTTGATCCACCCAGTCTCCGTTCGAGACGCTAACGCTCCGAAGGTGCGCATAGCTGTGGTACACGTTCCCCGAAGCGTATGGGTTGGTTGACTCAATGACCACAAGCCCACCCCATGATGAATTGCAGCTCTCCTTACGCACTACTGTCCCCGAAAGCGCGGCCCCCACCGGAGTGCCGCTTACAACATCAATATCAACACCTGGATGCTTGCCACACCCTTCACCCGCGCAGCCTGACTCCCGTTCGTAGTTATCGCGGTACAGCGTGGTAAACATCTTGCGCCCTGCCAAGCTGTCACAGTTGGCCGACGCGCCGTCGCAGTCGCCGCCTGTATTGGGGGTTCCCCAATAGGTGCCGTTGTAGTCGGGGAGGTTGGGGACCGGCTCTGCCGCGAAGCCCGCTGTCGCAACAACCACAAGTGCCAGAAAGAACACGATTCTTTTCACCTCAGACTCCTTTCCCGAGCGGGGAAGAATCACGGCGCCATGCCGTGGTTATCGTTTGGGTATGCACTACATGCACCCTACCTATTGGTATTCTTATGCCTCTATAAGTCGCACCGATTCGACAATGTTTCTGAATATTTCGGTCGCTTCGTTTGAGAGCGACTTTCCTTGCGAAGGTGAAAGCACAAAGACAATGCCCGGGAATAGGTCACCCGGAAGATTGATAAAAGTCGCAGTCGATGACGCGCTCAAGAGATGCTCCAATTCGGTATCTCGTATTACTAGCGCACGGCTGGTTCCGCCGTTTATAGGTATGAACTCCCTCGGATCAACGGCGTAGCTGCCCCAGGGATAATGAAGATAATATGCACCCTGCTTGGAGTATCCGTGCGTATCAAGAATGCTCCCTCCTCGGCCATAACTGAAGTCCGTAGTGGCACCGCCAAAGCGTATCGAGAAGTCATCTGAAGAGAGCACGCCAGAAGAATTGCTGCCCCGAATCGCCTGAACGAGAGCCGTTGTCACGAAGGGTCAAGGTCTCAGGATAGGCAAACGAAATGCCGACGGTCTTGTTCGTGTATTCAGCGACAGACACACGCGCGGGCTCCGTTGGGTTTGGGATACTGGAGCCGCTGCGATCAGATACACGGTATATCGCTGCGCCGACCAAAAGGAACGCGGCCGCGACAAGGATAAGTAGTTGCCGCCATTGCTTCATTGTTTTAAAATAAAACATCATCCCTGGTCTTGCAAGACGAAGATCCATATTCTGGTGTCCGAGGAGAGGAGCCCATGCTATCGAATGGGCTAACTCCCCTCTTTAGGGTCATCAGTGACCCTCTAAAGCTAAGAGCGGAAGCAAGCAGAAAAAAGCGTCAGCGGAAGGGCGAGGCGCCTTACCGAGAGGGCGACTTTGGCGTAGCGGTTGCCAAGAGCTTGCGGTACTCGGCTGCTTTCTCTGGTTTGCCCCACCGGCTGTAGAGCAAAATCAGTCTGGTAAGTGCGGCCTGGGTTTGCCGGCTGTGTGAGCCTGTCTTTTGCCGTAGTCCCTCGTAGGAAGACATCAATTTCATTTCGGCCTCTGGGAACGAACCACGCAATAAGAGATACTTCCCTTCGATTCCATCTGCCACATCTCGCTGCGGGAGAGCCTGGTCAGATTCCGAGTGAAGTATCTTTTGTGCCCGTTGAATAAATCCGTATGCTTCCTGTAGCTTACCGGTTTCTAACAGAGCATCGCCGAGGTTGGTCAAGAGGTACGTTGAAAGAAGGCTGTCTTCAAGATTGTTTGCCTTGAGAATTAAGAGAGCTTCACGATACATTTTTATGGCTGATGAGTAGTCCCGTCGATCGGCGTGGAAATAGCCAAGATTATTTAGCCCAATTGCTGCGTAGTAATGTTGTGATCCAAGAGAACGTTTCATAATCTGAATAGACTCCGTAAGCTCCTCAAGAGCTGCCTGCCGTTTCCCCTCCTCGTCGTAAAGGTTAGATAGATTGGCTTTGGCTACCGCCACCCAGGCGCTATTTCTGCCATGCATCTGGTTTCGTATATGTAAGGCACGCTCAAGAAGAGATCTGGCCTCTGGAATGTTTCCGCGCTGGAGAAGCAGAAGCCCAAGATTGTTAAGAAGAAGGCTTATAGACGTTCCATCACCTCCAAAGCGCTCGTGATCCGCAAGCGCCTTGCGCAACATGATTTCCGCCCTGGGGAGATCGCCCTTACCTTGGATTGCCTCGCCGAGACGCTGGTATGCCCGGAGGGTTTCCAGGTGCTTTGGGCCAAGTATGCGAGTCCGCAGTTCTAAGGCCTTTGTGAAAGCACGTATTGCGCGGTCGAAGTTCTGTTGCTCAATGGCAAGAGACCCTCGATCCTCAAGAACGTCGGAGACTGCCGGGTGATTTGGGCCTAGGCTGGAGGAGAGAACCACTTCCGCCTCCCGAAGGTCCTTTGACGCTTCTTCATACCGCCCAATAGCGCCAAAAATTTTCGCTCTGCTCATGAGAATTTTGGCTATAGCGGGATGGGGGCTTTGGTAGAGATGTTCCGCTATGTCAAGAGCTTTGTTAGCATTCCTAACCGCTTCCTCATATTGGCCTACGCTGCCAAGTGACAGGGCGAGTTCTTCATGGATAGTCGCAACGATTACTTGCTCTTCGGCGGTGTTAGCAACGAGAGGGAGAGCACTGGAAAAGAAGCGGGTTGCATCGATAAACGCGCCAGAAAATGCGCGTTCACGTCCGCTGATCAATAACCTACGTGCGGTATCGGCTGGAACAATGGAAGAAGCTGACTGCTGGAGGATGCGGGCTTGATTCAATCCTCTTCGAGCTTGCGGAAGCTGACCGAGATCAATGTGTGTGGCCGCGATCTCGGTCAGAAGCCGCGCCCGGTGAGTATCACCATTGATCTGACCTGCGCGTGCTTCTTCCAGTGCATCTTCGTAAAGGGAGAGGGACATTTTATAGTTGCCTTGTGCAGAATAGATTCTGGCAAGCGTTTCCGAGAAGAGGACCTTGTCCTCGGGTGTATGGAGCTTGCCGGAGCGAAGTTGGCGAACAGACTGTGCAAGGAGATCACTAAGAGTAGGAGGTGTCGTCAGATGCCGAAAGGGGTCACCGAGGTCGAAGATTGAAATAAGGAAAGTGCTGAGTTGTTTGCTCCGGATCGCAGCGAGATTGGCTGCATCTCGTTGGCGGGCTGTTTCGCGCTGCTCAAAGAAGAGACCGACAATAAGGCCGAGAATGATGGTAGTGGCAAGCGCGATACCTGCAACCCACCCGGTGCGCCGCTTAAGGAACTTCCGCGCCTTGTACCGGGTGCTCCCCTTGATTGCAGAGACCGGCTCATCGTCAAGATATCGGCGAATATCCTCGGCGAGCTCGGCAACGGTCTGGTAGCGCTTCTCGGGCTCCTTGCGGAGCGCCTTGAGGATAACTGCGTCGAGGTCGCCGCGAAGGGAGCGCGAGAGCTTCTCCGCATTTCCCTTCACAGGAGGTGTCGAGTCTCACGGTATTTCGTGACCGCCGGCATAGAATGCGCCGCCGCGGCACATTCCGGGACGCCCAGTCTTCCGGCCGCCCCGAATACCCGGCTCATCTTGGCCATGTCTCGGCCTGTCAAGGGCGTAGCCGCGAAGCGGGCGGCGTCAGCCGACCCTTGATAGGCCGAAGACATGGCCTGAACAATCCAAATTCAGGGCGGCCGATCGCGTACAAGCGTGGCGGAATAGCGTGCGACTCGACAGGAGGGAAGAGGGGGTTCCTGGGTTCCGGCGTAGTTTCCTTGAGAACGAGCCGGCTTGGCCTCTCTGGTTCCATGTTCCGGATGGCCCATGGGAAGTCGTGGTAGCTCTTGACCAGATATGGGAGCCGCCCAGTCAGGAGCAGGCACAGAAGGACTCCGAGAGAGTAGATGTCAGTCGCCGTCGTCGTGCGCTCGCCGTGAAGCTGTTCGGGACTGGCAAATGCGATTGTGAGAGGGCGCTCTTCTGGCCGGGTGAGCGTGAGGAGGTCTTCGTCGGACGGAAGGAGCTTTGCGATGCCGAAGTCGAGCAGCTTGGGCTGTCCATCGGCGGTCACGAGGATGTTGGAGGGTTTGATATCCCGATGCACGACAAGGTTGCGGTGCGCAAACGACACGGCATCGCACACCTGGAGAAAAAGCTTGAGGCGCTCCTTCAGGGCGAGGCCCTTGCGTTCGCAATAGTCGGTGAAGGGCTCGCCTTCCACGTACTCCATAGCGAAGTAGCCGTAGCCGTTCTCAGTGACGCCACTGTCGAAGAAAATGGCGATGTTGGGATGCTGTAGCCGGGCGAGAAGCTCCTGCTCGTGCGTCAGCCGGCGGGGCAGGATCTTCAAGGCGACCTTGCGGTCAACCCGCGTATCCTGTGCGAGGTACACTAGGCCCATGCCGCCCTCTCCAAGCGGCCCGATTATCCGATATGGCCCCGCCTCATCACCTTCGACAAGTTCCACGCGCCGCAGGCCCGGCGGGAGGACTTGGTAGTTGTCAAAGAAATCAGCGCGTGTAGAGGAGACCGCGAGGATGGCTTCAACTTCTCGCCGCAACCCATCGTCGTTGCCGCATGCCGCAACGAGGTACGAGGTACGCTCTTCTTCGGGTAAATCAAGCGCTGCTTGGACGATGGCTTTGACCTCTTGCCAGCGTTCAAAATCACTCATCATGCTTCACTCCTAGCATTTGGGCGAGCAGACGTTTGGCGACCCGCCACTCTCGTTGCACTGTAGACCGTGACACGTCGAGGGCTTCGGCCACCTCGTCTTCCTTGAGGCCCGAGAAGAACCGCAGCTCGATGATCTTCACCAAGAACGGGTCATGCGCTTCCAGTCGGGAGAGGAGGTCATCTAGTTCGAGCGTGTCGATGGCATCCCTGCCGCCCGGGAGCTCGTCGAGTTCAAGATCAAGCCGCTCTCCCCATCCGGCGCGCCCTTCCGCGTGGATTGCCCGAGCATGGTCCACGAGGACGTGGCGCATCAGCCGGGCCGCGAAGGCGAAGAACGGCCTGCGGTTCTCCCATGAGACTTTCTTGAGCTTCGCGAGCCGCAGGTAGACCTCGTGCACGAGCGCGGTGGGATTGAGGGTGTGGGTGGGGCGCTCGCCTTGCAATGCCCGCCGGCTCATCTCTCGCAGCTCGGTGTAGACGAGGGCAATCAGGTCCTCGAGCGCCTTGGGCTCGCCCTCGCTCCATGCGTTGAGGAACTCGGTGACGGGAGGATTGTCGGGCATGGCATCTCCTGCTCGGGAGGTGGTCTCCTTAGTATATAAGCGTGACGACCGGAGGTCCGGCGTCACAGGTGCTCCCGATCGGGACCTCCTCCGTCTCCCGGGAAAGCCCTGAAGCACTTCTTCACATCGCCATATCCTCATTCTTGACCCTGAAGCTCTTTCTCTCCCTCCTCCGCTTGTACCGATAGGGGGTGGTGATCGAGTGAGGAGGAGTGACCCTTCGGGCGTTGGCAACCCCTCCATCCTCTGTCCTGCTGCCTTTTAGGAGATGCTTAGTATGCCCATAAGGGCATGTGAAGGGTGGAAAACGTACTCACAACTTAAGGAGAAGTACAATGAGGATCCGAGCCATCGCAACAACAGGTATTGTTCTTTTCGCAGTGCTTTTCGCTCTCGCAGCGAAACCGGTTAGCGCTTACCGAGTATTTGGATACTGGTCACCAGCAAGCCATCTCTATGATTACCACACCCTGAGTTCTTCCTGGCAGTCAGCGGTTTCATACGGATCGTCCCGGTGGAATATCTCTGGCTCATTATTCGAGTGGGCACCCGGGACAACCGGCCCTAACGACATCGTCACCGGTTCCATAGACGGAAGCTTGGGCACCTTCGCGGTAACTACGGCAAACCTCACAGATTCCAATGGCAACGTAATCGCCAATGGGGAACTGACCTGGATTAACATAAAGTTTGATACCGGAGAAACCTGGTACACCGGTAGTGGAACTCCTCTCTCTACACAACTCGACCTTCGCTCCGTGGCTGCTCACGAATTTGGACACGCTCTCGGATTGCTGCACACCCAATCATCGAACTGCACAGTAAGCACGTCAACCAGGCCAACAATGTGCAGCGGCTATACGCACGGTGCGACTTGGAAGCGGAGTCTTCAACAGGATGATAAGGATGGAGTCATTTTTCTCTATTCCTCGCTGAAGGCGCGCAGGCCAGGGACCATCAAAGTAAGAGGCAATAGAAGGCTCATGGTGCACTTCGAGTACCGCGACATGGATCTGGCCGATGTTGCCAAGTCAGCGGAACTCGCAATGCACGGGGTGGTTACCGAGGTCTCGCCTACCAAATGGAATCAGGACAGCGGCGAATACTGGGAGGATTTTTCAGAGGATGGTACGACACGCACTCCTGCATTGCCTTACTTCAATGTTAGGCTTTCGGAGGCTGAAGATCTGGTCGGGCGCCGCAGCCCTATTGGTCGGGAAGTTGTCATCAGAGTTCTAGGTATCAGTCCCCTGGATGCCGAGAGCGAGCATAACAACTTCAAGACTGGCGATGAACTAGTTGCCCTGGTTCGTCATACGAATCTGACATGGCGTGACGGCACGCGGAGAATCATCGAGTTTGTCGGGAATCCGATGCAATCTCATTTCTATAAAGCAGAGGACGGGCAATTCTATCTGGCTGACCCCGGTCAAAAGGGTCGGGGACTTATTCTGAAGGAACTGAGCAGCGCGATTCAGAAACTCCGCTCTACGCTAGAAAAGTAGGTGTGCATAGCGCCCGACGCTCCCTGGGAGCGTCGGGCGGGCTCATCAGATTGAGATCATGTTCTCAACAAGATCTATGAGGGTGTCGGTTCTTAGAGGCTGCCAGCTATCATCTCCCTAAGATCCTCAAGTGCGATGCCCGTATCACTCGCCTCAGCGCTTGAGTGGAAGCGACCATCGGAACCTAGAATCAGGATTGACTGAGCTGGGTCAGCAACAAGGCCAAAAATTGGCCTTCGTCCATTTCTCCAAGAAAGCTCTGTCTTCTTCCCAAATACGATAACTCTTCTTCCGACTCCAAGAGAGATGTCGGATACATGTTCACACCCTATCGGGCTCTTTCCCACGACGGTTATGAGTGTGCTGTCCCCCAGCTCAATCGTTGAAGCTAGGGAAGAGATGTTGGAGATTTCTAGCGTAAAGTACGGCAGAGCAACATATCTCGTTTCTTTGTCTGGAGACCAGTCCTCCCAGTATTCGCCGCTGTCCTGATTCCATTTGGTTGGCGAAATAGCCGTAATTACTCCAGTAAGGACGAAGGCCGAGTTCTTAATCCGTTCGGGGAGAGAGAGGCTGATATAGTCTACGGTCACAGTGGCCTCATCATAGCAGGGCATCTCCGGGGTGGATTCGCTACTGTGCTGCGGTAATTTATCGATGCGCCTCTGGGTAAAGGCTCCGCCAATTACTGCCAGTCCCAAAAGAACAATGCTCAGGACAGTGTGCTTCATTCTCGTAGGGTAGCATAGTTCTAGTCAGGGCAAAGTATCGAAATCGTGCATTCTTTAGCCCCGGCTCTTCGGTAAGCCCTGGAGTTCTTCCCGAATTGCTATCCTCTCTTTCGTTCTAGCTGAAGCTTTTTCTCGTTCGTTTGCGCTCGTCTTCTGTAGGAGAGGTGATCGACGGAGGGGACGAGAATGAATATGCTGCGCAACTCTCATTCGGGAGTGTTGTCCCACTGGCACACCCTCTTTGAGAACTTCTCGACCTCGACCCAGGACTTCTACGGTGCCGTCGAGGAAGCGGTCCGGGAGCGCAAGCTTCCCGACATCGAGATCTCCCGTGTCCTCTGGAGCGAAGGCGGTATCGGATCGGCACAGCGCGAGTACCTGCGGATCAGGAGGAAGCGCATCGCCTTCGACATCTGCTCGGCGCCGTACGGCAACGGGCACTTCTTCTCCTGGTGGCTCGCGCGGGTGCCTCCCAAGTTCGGAGCCTTCATCACCATCGCGATCCTCTTCGCGGCGCTGCTGGTCACCGGTATCGCCAGCCTCATACTCTCCCTGATGCTGCCGAAGGGGGGTTGTGCTGCGGGGCTGGGGAGCCTGTTCGTCCCGCTTTTCTTGTACCCCGGGATCCTTCTCCTCTTGGGGTACCTCGTCCAGGAGGGATTGCTTGGGGATGAGGAATGGGCCTTGTCCTTGCCCGTCATCGGCTGGCTCTACGTCTTCGTCTTCAACCCTGCCACCTACTACCGCCAGGACAACGCCATGATGTTCCGGGACTCGGTACGCAATGCGGTCAACGAGGTCATCAACGATCTGCGGGAAGAGAAGGGCTTGCGGCTCCTCGGGGATGAGGAGCTGCGGCCGGACGCTTCTGAGGAAGATCCCGCGGGATAGACTTTGAGGCATGGCGAGCCGCCTTGAAGAGCGCATCCGCCACTTCTATAAGTGGGAGCGGCGGGGCCGCGGACGGGATACCTATCCGTATCCCGTCTCTCTTGAGCCGCCGTTCGCTCCCTTCTGGTTTCTGATTCACGCTGCGCCTGTCGTGGACGACGGCAGGCACCACACGCGCTTGTCCGGCTTCCTCGAACGACTCTCCAAAAAGCCGGAGGAGCCGGTGCCCCTCCCCGAGACCCCCGCGCCGGAGCCGGAACCCGCCGATGAGGACGACGGAGAGCCCGTCGAGCTGCGGGTCCTCCTTCCGCAGGATCTCTCCGTCACGCCGGCACTGTCCGAAGGATGGCTCAAGAGTCTCGCGGCCGTCCATACTCCTCTCTCCCTCGAACTTGTCGGCTCGGGCGGGCAGGTGTTGGTTGTCCTCACTGCAAGGCGTGGCACGGTGGCGATTCTCTCCTCCCAACTGCGGGCCTTCTTCCCGGAAATTGCTCTGGAGGAAGAACCGGATCTCCTCTTGAATGCCTGGAACGCAGGCGAGGAGGGCGTGTTCGCCGCGCTCGAGCTTGGCCTGTCGCGCCTGTTCATGCTGCCCCTGGAGCGGTCGGGGCGCTTCTCGCCCGATCCCTTGACCGCCATCGTCGGCGCACTTGCGGAGACGGGACCCGGTGAGGTTGCAATCGTCCAAGTACTCTTTCAGGGAGTGGCATCACCATGGGCGGAGAACGTGGTGCGCTCAGTCATGACCCCCTCGGGCGATCCGTTCTTCGCGGACACGCCCGAGGTCACCAAGCTTGCCCGCGAGAAGGTGTCCGAACCGCTCTTCGCCGTTGCCGTCCGTGTGGTTGCACGGGCAGCAAGCGAGGAGCGATTGTGGACCCTCCTCTCCGGGACCCTCGGCGCACTGTCGGGTGCAACCAGAGGCGACAACGAGCTCGTGCCCTTGGGGATGGGCGACAGCGACGAAGTGCTCGGCGATGTACTGCTGCGGACGACCCACCGCTCGGGCATGCTCCTGTCGCTCCCCGAGCTGGTGCCCCTGGTGCACCCGCCGTCTCCTGCGATTGAAGGCGTTCTCCGTGACACCGGCCGCACCAAGGCGCTCCCCACCGAAGCACAGGCAGGCGGGGTCTTCCTCGGGCACAACATCCACGCCGGCGTGGAGCGCGAAGCACGACTCTCAACGGACGCCCGCATGCGGCATACGCACGTGATAGGCGCCCCGGGCACCGGCAAGTCAACGCTCCTGGTGTCGATGATCCTCCAGGACATCGCGGCGGGGCATGGCGTCGGGGTCATTGATCCGCACGGCGATCTCATCGAAGAGGTACTCGGTGCCATACCCGAAGACCGGGCGGAGGACGTGATTGTCTTTGACCCTGCCGAGCCGGAGTATGTGGTCGGTTGGAACATGCTCTCCGCGCACTCCGAAGCGGAGAAGGACATGCTCGCCTCGGACCTGGTTGCCGTGTTTCGACGCCTCGCAACGTCCTGGGGCGATCAGATGACGGCGGTCCTCGCCAACGCGATCCTCACCTTCCTGGAGTCGGAGCGGGGCGGGACGCTCCTCGATCTCCGGCGCTTCCTGGTCGATCAGGGATTCCGAAGAGAGTTCCTCACGACCGTGCGGGACGAATATGCGCGGGACTTCTGGACGACGGAGTTCCCGATGCTCAAAGGCGCGCCTCAGGCTTCGATCCTGACGCGGCTCGATACGCTCCTGCGCGGCAAACTTGTGCGCGGTGTGGTGACCGCGAGGGAGAAGCCGTTGGACTTCCGCCGTGTGGTGGACGACCGGCGGATCTTCCTCGCGAAGCTCTCGCAGGGCGCGATCGGCGAGGAGAATGCCGCGCTTTTGGGCTCGCTTCTGGTCTCCAAGATCCATCAGGTGTGTCTCCTGCGGCAGGACATCGCGGAGGCAGAGCGCCGTCCGTTCTTCCTGTACCTCGATGAGTTCCACAACCTCGCCACCCCTTCCATGGCCGCACTCTTTTCCGGCGCCCGCAAGTACCGACTCGGGCTGACCGTCGCCCATCAGGACTTGTACCAGCTTCGGAGCACGGTGCCTGAAGTGGAGCGGGCAGTGCTCGGGAACGCATACACCCGGATTGCTTTTCGCCTGGGCGACGAGGACGCCCGGACGCTCGCGCAAGGGTTCTCCTTCTTTGAAGCAGACGACCTCGGGAACCTCGAAACCGGCGAGGCGGTGTGCCGGGTCGGCAGGAAGGAGGCTGACTTCAACCTGCACACCGTGCCCTTGGAGCACGGGGACGCGGAGGCGCATGCAACCCGGCGCCGAGATATCCGGTCGCGTTCCTTTGCACGGTGGGGCGTACCGCGGACGGACGAGACTGCTGCGCGGCCCGCACCCGAAGAGCCACGAAAGGCAGAGCCGCCGAAGGTTGAAGGGCCTCCGGTTGTACGACGACGCGAAGAGTCAGCAGCACCACCGTCCAAACCTGCGCCGCCACAACCGCCACGGGAAGCCATACCCTCCACACCTCCCGAACCGAAAACGCCCCGGAAGGAGCCGCCTTCCGAACCTCGCCGTCCGGGCAAAGGCGGGCCGGAGCACACGTACCTTCAGGAACTCATCAAGCGGTGGGCGGAAGAGAAGGGATTCCGAGCGGCCGTAGAAGAGCAGATAGCCGGCGGCAAGGAGAGCGTGGACATCGCCTTGTATCGCGGCGAGTTGCGCGTCGCTTGCGAGATCACGGTCACCACGCCCTTGGAGTACGAGGTGGGGAACGTCGCCAAGTGCCTTGCGGCCGGATTCGGCACCGTCGTCGTGGTGTCCCTGAAAAAGGCACGCCTCGCAAAGCTCGACAAGCTCCTCTCGGAAGCGCTCCCTCCCGAAGAGCGCCGACGCGTCCACCTCTTCTCGACGGAGGAGCTGCTGTCGTGGCTCGACGGGCAACCGGTCTATGAAGAGGTGAAAACAGTCCGCGGGTACAAGGTCAGGGTTCGCTACCGCGATCCGGGAGACGACCGCTTGAAGCGGGTCGCAGAGATCCTGGCCCGGAGCACGAGCGGGCTGCAGAAGGATGAGGCAAAGTAATACTACAAGGCGCAATCAGCTCTGCTCGTGGTCCTCTGAAGCTTTCTTTCACGCGTTTACGCTTAGAAGAGTAGGAGCTGGTCGATGTGCCATCGACTGCTGGTCGATGCTCTAGAACAGCCGTCACGCCCGAGAGAGCAGGCTTATTCCACCACACCACCACTGCAAGGAGGATTGGACCCATGCGACGCAGAACAGTACTCACCCTCGTCCTCATCGTACTCATTGGTACAGGAGCAGCTCTCTTCGCTGCCCATTTCAGCCCAAACGGCCCATCCGTGGATGGCGATGAAATCCGGTATGTGGACAATACAAGCTACAATGACGCTCTCAGTTGGGCGATAGCGGAGTGGAACGACCTGGATCCTATCGAGATCCTTCCCGACTCGGCCTTTACCATAGCAGACATCGATGTCTTTGACGTTAATGACAGTAGCGTCTCCTGGGCAGGGGCGCGGACTGTGCGGACGGGCACCGATTGGATTCGAATCAACAGCTACTACGTGGCCGGCTACACGACTTTCAAGAAGCGTGGAGTCATGGCTCACGAGTTCGGGCACGCGCTTGGTCTTGGCGATCATACGTCGGGTGACGGGGCAGGAAGCAACATCCTCATGTATAACTGCTGTCTGACGGTAAATACACCCCAGGCTCACGACGAAGACGACTACGACGACCTGTGGAACTAACCTCGCTATGCCGATATACTAAGGAGCCATGATCATGAAAAAATCACTGATGGTGTTCCTCGTTGCCGCCGCTCTCATCGCAGCGGGATTCGTTTTGGTGGAGAGCCGCGATAGAAATCTGCCGCTGCGTCAAAAAGTCGTGTCAATGGAGGTCAGTTACGCGGTGAATGTTGAAGATCCCCGCGCACTTGCCGGATTCGCGGACAACATCTTCTTCGGGAAAGTGGCGACCACACATGGCACGGTATACCGAAAAGGCCATCGCACAATGCCCTGGACACACTATGAAGTTTCCGTTACTGGAAATATAAAGGGAGGTCTTGAGGGCAAGGTGTCAGTGCTCCAGGAAGGCGGATACTCTCCCGAGGACCAGCGCACCTACCTTATCCAGAAGGATGCACTTCTCACAGAGGGTGCCGAGTATCTATTCGCCACGCGGCAAGACGAGACCTCAAACGTGCACGTCATAGTCCCTGTCTATGGCGACATCCGGGTCAGGGACAGCCGTGATCGCGGAGCGCTCCTCAAGGGCTTCACTGCCGCTGTCAACGGGCAGATCCCATTTAAAGAACCAAAGCTAGAGCAACGGTAGCGCGCGTCGGGAATTCTTCGGCGACGACCCGAAGGATATGCGTGACCGAGGAGTACGCGGAGGGGCGGTTTGTGAGAGCCGTCCCTCACTGCTTTTAGATCTCCCTTCGTCATAAGGACAACTCCCGGCCCTCTTTGGGTCACGCTCCAATCCTCGGGTGGCCGGATGATCCTGCCCACTGCGGCACCTTTCGCCGTCTTTCCGGGTACCATTGGTCCCGCGTACGGTGGGCGAAGAGTGTTCCCCACACCTTCAACCCTCCGCACCAGCGGATCTCTTGGGAAGGACAACGGCCATGCGTAACCGAGGCACCTCCTCGACCAATGGCGAAGGCAAACGCGTAGGACTGTGGATCAGAGTCTCGACCGAAGACCAAGCCCGCGGCGAGAGCCCCGAGCACCACGAAGCTCGGGGACGGATGTACGCCGAGAGCAAGGGCTGGACCGTCGTCACGACGTACCACCTCGAAGGCGTCTCCGGTAAGTCAGTCATGGGGCACAGCGAGGCGAAACGGATGCTTGAAGACGTGCGGACGGGGGCGATCTCCGGCCTCATCTTCTCCAAGCTCGCACGGCTCGCAAGGAACACCCCGGAGCTTCTCCAGTTCGCGGAGATCTTCGAGCGTCACGATGCGGACCTCATCTCCCTTGCGGAGTCGATCGACACCTCGACACCCGCCGGCCGCCTCTTCTATACCCTCATCGCCGCCATGGCGCAGTGGGAGCGCGAGGAGATCGCAGAGCGGGTCGCGGCATCGGTACCAATCCGGGCCAAGCTCGGGAAGCGGATCAGCGGCGCCGCGCCCTATGGGTACGCCTGGACGGACGGCAAGCTCGTCCCCGACGAGAAGGAAGCACCCGTCCGCACGCTGATGTACGACCTCTTCCGGCAGACGCGCCGGATCAGGGCGGTGGCCCGTCTCCTCAACGAGGCTGGACACCGGACCCGCAACGGGAGCCTCTTCACCGGCACCACCGTCCGCCGGCTTCTCTTGGACCCCACGGCCAAGGGCGTCCGCCGCGCCAACTACACCCGTAGTCTCGGTGAGGGGAAGAATTGGAAGCTCAAGCCCGAGAGCGAGTGGATCGAAGTCCCCATCCCTGGAATCGTGGACGCGAGCGTTTGGGGTGAGTGCGCCGCGATTCTCGGGCAGCGCACCAACGGCCACAAGCCAGGGCCGCGTGCGGTTCACCTCTTCACCGGGGTCGTCTTCTGTACCTGCGGGCGAAAGATGTCCGTACCCTCAAACTCCCCCAAGTGGATCTGCCCGGGGTGCAAGAACAAAATCCCGATTCCCGACCTGGAAGCCGTCTTTGCCGACAAGCTCCACTCGCTTGTGTTCTCCCCGGAACAGATCGATGCCCACCTGCGGGAAGCAGCGGCGTTGATTGAGCGGATGCGCGGAGAGCTTGCAGTCCTTGAACGGGAGCGAGACGAGGTGCGGGAGGAGTCCGACAAGCTCTATCGCCTCTACATGGACGGCGGTCTCCCGGCCCATGCCTTCCGGGAGCGCAACGACCCGCTCGAAGAGAGGAAGGAGCAACTCCGCGACCAGATCCCACGGCTTCGGGGTGAGATCGCTTTCCACGTCCTGCGGTATGACTCCAGCGCCCAGGTGCTTGCCGAAGCGCAGTCCCTCTACGAGAAGTGGGACACCCTCGTCTTCGCCATCAAGCGCGAGATCGTGGAGAACATCGTGGATCGGATCGATGTGGGCCAAGGCGAAGTCGAGATCAGCCTCTCGTGCATGCCCAACGCATCCCCCGACCCCGACCCCCCGCACCCCCACCCCCCTCACTTTCCCCCTTCCCCGGAACTCGTGGCAGAAAAGGAACGAATTCACACGCGTTCATCGCGCCGATCAGAATGAACCGGGCCGGGAACTTCCGGGTTCGCCCCAGCCCGTGCAGGGTGACCTGCCCGCGGTCGAGCGGGGCGCGCAAGGCATCGAGCGCGTCGCGCCGGAAATACGGCAGCTCGTCGAGGAACAGCACTCCCTGATGAGCCAGGCTGACTTCGCCCGGCATCGGCCCGCGTCCGCCGCCGATCAAGGCGGCGATGGTCGTGGCCGGCGGCGGGCTGCGGAACGGCCGGCGAGAGTCTGTAGGCGGGGTGTCGTGGCGCCGGTCATAGACCTTCTTCACTTCTTCGGCTTCGCCGTCCGTCAACGGCGGCAGCAGCGACGGCACCCTCTCCGCCAGGCTCGTCTTGCCGGACCCTGCCGGGCCGACCATCAAAAGATGATGTCCTCCCGCTACGGCCACCTCCAGCGCCCGCTTGGCCATCTCCTGCCCGCGCACTTCCGAGAGGTCCCGCTCCCCGCGGCTCGATTCCGCGGCTCCCCCCGCCCTGCCGGAGGCTCGTCGAGGCGCACGAAACGGGGCGGGTGAAAGTGGAATTTCGCAGCCAGCTCCGGAGGCCTCCGGGAAGGATCATCGGGACCGCGGACCGGCAGCACGCGAGTCACCTCAGGAGACTCTCCAGCTCACTCAGCTTCCGGAGGGCAGGCTCGAAATCTTCCGCGAGCAGGCACTCCAGGGTTCCCAAGACATTGGCTTCGGGAGTGACCATCGCCTCGACTTCGGCGTTTGGGAGGGCCTTGTCCAGCGACCTCATGATTTCTCGGGCACTTCCGCGGAAACCCGACATCTGGCCCTTGAGCTGCGTCGTCTGCCGAAGCAGATTCTCTGCTGCTCTTACCGGGATCTTCCTGCTCATGAACCCTCCGCAAGCGCCGACACATCCCGCAGATCGCGGAGTGCGGGCTCGATCTTGTCTTCCAGCACGGTTTCGATGACCGCCCTGATGTGGGTGGAAGCGATCATCTCCTCCTCGACTTCCAGGAGGGGAACGACCTCCTCGGGCGCGGGGGGCAGGGTCGCGTGGACACCCACCAGCCGATAGCGGATCGCCTCGAGATCCCGGTGGATCTCCCGGAGCTGCGCCCGGGCGGCGGCTTCAACACTCATCGCGGCCTCCCTCCTTCATATCCAGCCCGGCTCGTCACGGGCCAGGCGGCCGGTTCCGCCCGCCTCGGCCACCATTTCCTTCAGCAAGGCCTCCAAGCCCGGCGACCGGTCGCCGCGGCGCCAAAAAGGGCGCGTCATCGCGATGCACTGCTGGCACTCGGTCAGCATGTGGCGGACGACGGCACGCGCCTCGTCCCCCGCCAGCTCGCCGCGCATGAAGCTCTCCATCTGGGCAGGATCAGGATGGTCGCCTCGGCTGCTCTGCATTCGCTTTCCCTCCGAACCGGCAAGCTGGAGGCAAAGGTGTCCCCAAAGGTAACCACGCTCTCGTGATTGCCTTCAAAGCCTTGTCGCCAGCCATCCGGTCTCTTCAGAGGGTAAGTCAATGCGAGGCAACGGCGATCCAGGCATCTCTATCGCGTCATCGCCGGGGACTCGAAAAGAGAAATTTCTTCTCAGATCCGCCAACAAGGAACGGGATCCCCGGCTCGACTTGTCACGCTGGACCATGCTAAAGCTACTACTACTAAATGAAACTAGGTGATCGCGCATGCCCCGACCAATCGCGCCGCCGCTGAGCCTGGCCCTGGCCGTCCTGCGGGTGTCCCGCGGATGGACGCAGGAGGAGCTGGGCGAGGCGACAGGGATTTCGGGAAAGATGCTCTCCCGTTACGAGACGGGCCGTGCTCCGCTCACCCGCGAGCTGCTGGAGCCGATGGTAGCCGCCATGGGCCACGGCCCCGAAGCGATCGACCGGACCCTGCTCTATCTTCAGGAGATCGATCTCCTGCCGGAGGGATCTTCATCTCCGTTTGGGCCGACGTCCGTGGAACGCCGGATCATCGCGCAGGCGGTTACTGCCAGAGCGCTGACCGACGCGGAAGAGCTCGCGCGCTCCCTCCGGACGTTGAAAATCGAGGAGGCCCGGCAAGAGGCTCGGGAGCTTTGGGAGTATCTGAAGGGGCGACCAGCCCGTGACCGCCGCGTGCTCGTCGAGGGCGGGCGGGATTACAAGAGCTGGGCTCTCTGCGAGCTGCTCTGTGCGGCCAGCGAAAAGGCGGCGGCGCACGACGCCGGCCAAGCCGTGGATCTGGCGGAGCTGGCCGTGCGGATTGCCGAGCTGGTCCCTGAAGACGAGCTCCGGCAGGGCCTCCAGGGCTACGCCTGGGCCTATCTCGGCAATGCCCGCCGCGTCCAGGGAAACCACCCTGCGGCGGACGAGGCCTTCGGCCGCTCGGATCGCTTCTTGAGCACCGGCGCGCCGGGAATCTCCGGGCTCTTGGATATCGGGCTCCTTCCAGACCTCAAAGCCTCGCTACGGCGCCCTCAAGGACGGTTTGACGAGGCCCTCAAGCTGCACGAACAGGCGCTGTCGCTGGCGAAGGCGGAAGATCACGCCACCATCCTGCTCAACAAAGCCAAGACCCTGGAAGAGATGGAACGCTACGAGGAGGCGATCGAGACGCTGAGGCAAGCGGAGCCGCTGGTCGATGCTCAAAGGAAGCCACGAGATCTGTTCGCTCTGCGTTTCAACATCGCGATCAACCAAGTCCATCTGAAGAAGTACGGGGAAGCCGAAGGGCTGGTCCTGGAGGTCAAGCGGCTCGTCGCAGGTCTCGGTACGAAGCTAGACGAGCTTCGGCTGCGCTGGCTGGAGGCCAAGATCGCGGCCGGCCTGGGGCGTCGGGCCGAGGCCCTTGCCGCCTTCTCGCAGGTCCGGTCGGCGTTCATCGAGCGCGGGATTGCGTTCGACACCGCCCTCGTGACGCTGGAGCTGGCGATCGTGCACCTGGAGTTGGGCCATACCGGCGAGGTCAAGACCCTCGCGCGGCAGATGGTCGCCATCTTCGAGTCGCAGGGAGGGCACCGCGAGGCTCTGGCGGCGCTGCGGCTCTATCGAGAGGCGGCGGAGAAAGAGGCGGTCACGGTGGAGCTGCACCCGCCGAATCATCGACTATCTCCACCGCGCCCGCCGCAATCCCGGCCTCGAGTTCCAAGTGTGAGAAATCAGCTCCCGCTGCCGCAGACGCCGTGCGGATCGATCCCGCAACCCGTGTCCACCTGCGCCGGTGGCTCGGAGGTGCTGCCCTGCCCAGTAGTGCAGACGCCGTGTGGGTCGATCGAGCAGCCGGTCTTGGTCAAGACTCGATCGAACAGGTTCCAGAGACTCGTCATGACGTCCATCGGCAAGGAAAGGATGTGCGGTAGCTGGCGGTGCTCGATGCCGGCACGAGGCCCGGCTGCCGCGGGTCCCGGGCTCACGAGGACGGCTCCTACGGCGAGAGCGAAGATCAGCCGGCGCAGTGGCAAGCGAGACATAATGAGACTCCTTTCGCGGAGGCCGCCCGCCCGGCCTCCGTGGCCGCGGGCGCCTCTCCCAAGGGAGTATGGTGCCTCGTGGAGTAGATTATTCTATTTGAAAGGTCATCAGGGAGGACTGCGCTCATGCCAAAGCGGCGCCAGCTCACGCCCGAGGGGGTGGCCGTCGGCCTTCTCCGCCTGCTTCGCGGCTGGAACCAGACGCAGTTGGCGAAGGTCTCCGGGATCGACAAAGCGGCGATCTCGCGGTATGAGCGGGGGCTCCAGCTTCCCGCCCGGCGAACCCTGGACCGCCTCTGCGCCGCCGTGGGCGTTCCCTTCTCCTTCCTTCAAGATCTGCTCCCCTCGCTCCGCAAGGCTCTATCGGCTATCGAGAAAGGGAGTGGGGAAGCTTCTTCCTCAGGGTGGTTGGCACCCCGCGCGAACGATGTTGAAGTCCTGGCGCAGCTCGGTCTTCTCGTGAGGGCGAAGGCTCCACGCACGCCGCAGCAGGCCCGGCAGGAAGCTCGCGAGCTTTGGGAGTATCTGAAGGGGCGACCAGCCCGTGACCGCCGCGTGCTTGTCGAGGGAGGCCGGGAATACAAGAGCTGGGCTCTCTGCGAGCTGCTCTGTGCGGCCAGCGAAAAGGCGGCTGCGCACGACGCCGGCCAGGCCGTGGAGCTGGCGGAGCTGGCCGTGCGGATCGCCGAGCTGGTCCCTGAAGACGAGATCCGGCAGAGCCTCCAGGGCTACGCCTGGGCCTATCTCGGCAATGCCCGCCGCGTTCAGGGAAACCATCCCAGAGCGGACGAGGCCTTCGGCCGCTCGGATCGCTTCTTGAGCAACGGCGCGCCGGGAATCTCCGGGCTCTTGGATATCGGGCTCCTTCCAGACCTCAAAGCCTCGCTACGGCGCCCTCAAGGACGGTTTGACGAGGCCCTCAAGCTGCACGAACAGGCGCTGTCGCTGGCGAAGGCGGAGGAGCACGCCACCATCCTGCTCAACAAAGCCAAGACGCTGGAAGAGATGGAACGCTTCGAGGAGGCGATCGAAACGCTGAGGCAGGCGGAGCCGCTGGTCGCTGCTCAAAGGAAGCCACGAGATCTGTTCGCTCTGCGTTTCAACATCGCGATCAACCAAGTCCATCTGAAGAAGTACGGGGAAGCCGAAGGGCTGGTCCCGGAGGTCAAGCGGCTCGTCGCCGGGCTTGGCACGGGACTGGATGAGCTTCGGTTCCGCTGGCTGGAAGGGAAAGTCGCGGCCGGCCTGGGACGGCGGGACGAGGCCCTCGCCGCCTTCTCGCGGGTGCGGGCGGCGTTCATCGAGCGCGGGATTGCGTTCGACACCGCCCTCGTGACGCTGGAGTTGGCGGTCGTCCACTTGGAGCTCGGCCACACAGCGAAAGTCAAGGCTCTCGCGCGTGAAATGGTCGCGATCTTTGAGCCCCAGGAAAGCCACCGCGAGGCCCTGGCGGCGCTGCGGCTGTTCTGCCGCGCCGCCGAGAAGGAAACGGCCACGGTGGAGCTGGCCCGCCGGCTCGGTGAGTATCTCTATCGCGCGCAGCATCGGCCGGATCTGCGGTTCGAGGGCTCTTGATGTATCAGGCGTGCTTCGGGCCACGCAGCAGTGCGCCCTGCAATCACCAACCGCCGCAGATCACAAACCATCCTCCAGGTTCCCGGCCCGCTACCGGCGCCGGGGAGATGGCTTCGCCGTGCCAGCGCTACGGTGCCACGTTTTGGGTCGTTTCCAGCCACTCTATCTTTAAAAGGGGTGAGGCTGGTGTGGAGGCTCAGGGTGTCTACTCTCACCCACGGCGCAGCGCGGCTCCTAGATGGGCGCACAGTTTGACACGCCTTACCTAAATGGCTTAAGTTGCCTACTTAGGATGAAACCCTAAGAAAGGAGGGCATCTCATGACCTTGGGCCGTAGCCTACTGATCCCATCCGCTCTAATGGCGCTGGCCGTCCTGCTACCGGACGCCGTCGGAGCGCAGGGCAACTGCTGTAGCTGCAGCTTCAACGGTACGAATTGCTCGGCTTGTTGCTACGTCGATCAGACTCCTAGCTGCGTGGTCGAAAGCTCCGGTTCAATCTTCTACTGCGCCTGCACGTGCCAGATGATCGGTGGTGGTGGTGGTGGTGGCGGCGGCTGCAAAATCAGGCTCGACTCCCGCACGACGGTGATCGGCTTGGATCGGGGCTCGGATCGAGGAGCCAAGGTCGCCGATCACCAGCTTCAATTCGGCCTCCTGAATCCGGGAGACCGGCGGGAGGGGTCCTTCAACTTCGAGGAATGGGCGCTCGTGTCGTCAGCGGGCGACGTGCTGAGAGCCTCGACCGTCGAGTTCGCGGACCGTGTCCAAAACGAGGCCGAGCGCTTTCGGCCACGCGGGAAGGGTGCTTCCACCATCCTCGTGATCGAGGACGCGGAGCATCCCCACAACAGCCGCGAGATCCCCGTCCCGTGGGTGGCACCGATCGACATCGACGCGGGACTGCCGGTGAGCGTAGCCGGCCAGGAGACGTGGTTCCGGGCCGAGGTCGGTGAGGACGGGGTGGTCGATCAGATGATACTCTTGAACGTACCCGAAGCGTTCGCGTCGGAATCGATCAACGAACGACTGCGAGAGCATCTGAGCCTTAGCTACGCCGATGAAAGACGGCATCGCGTCGTGGTGTTCGGCATGGTGCGTGCCAACGCAAGGGGCCATCTCGTGATGACGAGATCCCGGGTGATCCTCCCCAAATGCTGCTGTAACGGGCTTCACTGCGTTTGAGCGTTCCGTCCTTCCCCGGTGAGAGCGGTCACGATTTTCGATGAGTGGGGCTGCCGAAGGTTTCCCGATCAGAAAGAAAGATGGAGCGCCCACAGCGCAAGTCAAGGCCCTCGCGCGTGAAATGGTCGCGGTCTTTGAGCCCCAGGAAAGCCACCGCGAGGCCCTGGCGGCGCTGCGGCTCTATCGAGAGGCGGCAGAGAAGGAGGCGGTCACGGTGGAGCTCATCCGCCGACTCATCGACTATCTCCAGCGCGCCCGCCGCAATCCCCATCTCAGGTTCGAGGCCGCCGGCGATCGGCAACAAAGTTCGAGCCGGCGGTGGAGGCGGCGGCAGTTCTTGCTCGGGTGGTGGTTACTGCCCTGCCGAATGCTTCAGTTGTAGCGGCGGCGGCGGCGGCGGCGGCGGTTGGTCCTTCTAGAATCTGCTCTGCATGTCAAACCGCAGATTCTGGGGAGCGCGGGCAGCGGCCGTTGTTGTTTCCGGATTGATCTTTGGTCCGGCCTCTGGCGTGCCGGAAACCCAGCTTTCAAAGGTCGAAATCTCTCTTGTCGCGAAGGTCGCCCATCACCTCCCGATCGCGGGCGCCATCGCTGCCCGTCTATGGTGTTGCGATCTTCGGCACGGAGGCGCCCATGACCGGTTCCAGCCGCCGCAGCGTCCTTCCCTTGTGGCCGCTCTTTCTCCTCCTGCTTCTGGCGCTCCGTGCTCCCGCCGAAACTGCACAGGCCGCTGGGGCTCAACCGGATCAGCCTCGCGGCCCGGGAGGTGGGAACCGGCCGGACAAGGTTGTCCGCAAGCCTGCCTGGAAGTGGACTGTCGAGGAGCGGCTGGCCGCGAGGTTTGATCCAGAAGCGGTGGAGGCCCAAATGGCTGCGCGTAAGACGGAGGAGGCCGAGTTCCGGAAGCAGAACCCGGAGGGCTTACCACTCGATGAGTTGCTGGCCCAGATGACAGGCCCCGAACCGGTCACGATCACTCTTGACGGCAGCAAAACCCCCGAGCTCTATCTGCCTGGAGAGCTTTTCTGGGTGCTGATCGACCGAGGTCAACCACCGGGATGGGGAAGTGTGCGGCCTGAAGAGTATCGGGCTCGGATCGAGGGGCGCGCCGCCGCCCTTGGTTTCGGCAGCGATCTCTGGGACCGGCTCGAGAAGGTCGCCGCTCCATACGTGAGGCTTTTGCGTTCGGCGGATCGGCCGCGGTTTGTAGAGCAAAAGGAAGACGGTGAGCGGAAGGAAGAAGCGAACCGCCGTTGTCGCACACGGGCGCAAGCGCTCCGAGCGGCAGAAGCGGAATTCGGCCGCGAGGACTTCCTTCGGTTGCTCTACGAAGCGGTGGCGCCGGATGTGTACCAGGTCCAAATCTTGGGGCCGGAGCCGGTCGACTATCAGCAGCATGCCGAGCGCGTGCGCTTTCTGGAAGGTGGCTGCCGATGACCAAAAGAAGAAATATCTTTCCAATCCTCACTTGGCTCTTCCTGTGCAGCTTAACCCCTCAGCTTCTATCACAGGGGTTTGTCCAGATAGACCTGACTGTGGACGCTATACCGGTTCTCCCTACCATTCAGCCTGTGCCCACAGTGACATCGGCGGCGTCAGCGAAGGTTGTGAATGAGCAGGGGAACACGCCGGCCACGGCGGTGACTTCGGTCATCGTCACGCTGACCCCGGTCACCGCCACGATGACCTGGGTCATTCACTTGCCGACCGCGGTCACCACGGCGATGACTTCGAGTCACCTGACGCTGACTTTGGTCACCGCGACGGTGACTTCGGGTCACAGGCCGATGACCGTGGTCACCACCCCGCTGACCTTGGTCATCCCGCTGGTGACCGCGGTCACCTGACGCTGACTTCGGTCACCACGGCGGTGACTTCGAGCCACCGATCGCTGACTTCGATCATCGTGAGCCGGCCTGCAGTTCAACTTGTTGGTGGACCTCTGCCACCTGGAACGGTGCCAGCGCCACGGTGCCACGTTTCGGGTCGTTTCCTGCCACTCTAACCAAGGGGTGAGGTGGTGTGGAGGCTCAGGGTGTCTACCCTCACCCACGGCGCCGTGGAAGCCGGCAATGTGGATGGGAAGCGGTCGAGCCTTCAGATTGACAGTTTCTTCTGTGTGTTCTACTATGCTGAGAGGAAGCGATGCACGGATCCCGAACCAAGCTGGGAATGCTATTGTTTGCCCTGGTCGTTACCCTTGTCGCACTGCTCGTACCCACACCGGCCTTGGCTTATACCGTGTGCAATAGGTATGGGCCGTGCACAATTTGCGACTTCTATGGGACAGGTCCCAACGACTGGCGCGGGTCGATTGAGTGGTGTTTCTAGGAGGAAGTCTCGTGAAACGAGGTTGGGTGCTGGTTTTTTGCGGTTTGTGCTCGGGCTATCCCTGCTTCGCAGGCGCGCTCCAACCTGAGCCTCTTCCCGCCACGGAGACCGCTCCGGTTTGGGATGGCCCGCAGTTCGTTCAAGCGGACCGAGCGGGGAATATTTTCTTTTTTCGTGGGAGTACATTCGAGGTCTACCCTCTTACCAAGGGCGGAGACCTTGGAAAGGCCGTGCGGTTTCAGACCAACGCCAGCGCAGGGTTCGTGCAGCAGGCGGTGATGAGCGCTGATGGCGCCCAGTGGCTGGTCTATCACGATATTTCCGTACTTCGATTCGTCGACGGTGAAGAAAAACCATTGCCCGACCTCAAATGGGGTCCCTGGGGGGTCGCGTTCTTGAGGGATACCCCCATCGTCCCTGTGATTCCTCGGCCTCTGGGCCAGAGCCGCCACCTCCCAGAGACCATGGAAGTACCCTGGCTCGTCCAACTTGACCGGGACCGTTGGAGCCCGTTGACGAAGGTCACGGCCATGGACGTGGCCGGTCTTCTGAAATCGGGCGGGATGAACGGCGCCATCGCCGAACGTGCCGTGGTTCTGGAGGACGATAAGGAGGGAAAGCTTTGGGTGGCTCATCGGTACGCCTACCATGTTGAGCGGCTCACGGCCAGCGGGCGCCGCCTGCTTGATATCACCGTGGACGGCGGCAACATCGAGAAGCGAGAGGAAACTCCCGGTATCGAGATCTCGCTCACTGCCGACGGCGGCAACCCCACTGACGCGACGCGGAAGGCAGGGACGGAAAAGGCCAAGTTCTTTCCGTTCAAGAACCCGCCCGTCCTCCTGGCGATGGCTGAAGGCCGCGATGGTCGCTTCTACTTCCTGGTCCGGACGAAAGAAGGCGGAACGGTGTTGGATCGGTACGCTCCCGAGAGAGTGGCGCTCGAACGGATGCCGCTCCAGTTCAAGGCAGACGGCACATTCTCGATGGCAGCCGGCCGGGACGCCATCTACATTGCAGCCTGGGACGGGAGGCAGGGCCGCTGGCGGATTTCCTGGGACTCGTTGGAGCAGGCGGAATGGAAACCGGTCGAAGGCGCCGAGATCGACGGCATCCCGGTTGAGGAGCCCGCCACCGATAGCACAAAGGAACGCGGCGGCCATACGCGGCCGAGCAGGTGACCCTTCCGCTTCGCATCGACTGCTCTCGATGTCACAAAAGAATCTCCTTGTGTCGCATTCCCCGAGGGGAATGTCACGTGCACTCAGTTCATTGTTCACGAGGGCTCGATGTCGTTCCATCCCTTTGGTTTGCCGGTCCGTCTCCCTGCTGAAGTTCTTGGGTGTATAGTTGCCGCAGAGGGAACTTCATGCAGGCGGCTGCTTTCTGGCGAACGGTAACCATGGACCATGCCGATCTTCTCGCGCGGACGCTCCACGTCCTCGAGGAGGCCGGCGCCCGCTACTGCGTGATCGGCGGTCAGGCGGTCAACGCCTATGCCGAGCCTGTGGTGAGCCTCGACCTCGATCTGGCGCTGGCCTCCGGAGAGATCGAGCGCCTCGAGCCGTTGTTCGAACCGCCGATCCGGGTCGAGCGCTTCGAGCCTTCGGTCAACCTTTCCGCTCCGGAATCGGACTTGAGGATCCAGTTGCAGGTCGATCCCCGCTACCATGAGTTCCCGGCGCGAGCCGAGGTGCGCGAGATCCTCGGCCACCATCTGCCGGTGGCGAGCCTGAAGGACGTCCTACGTGGCAAGGTCTGGGCCGCCGGCGACCCCGGCCGGCGTGCCAGCAAGCGGCAGAAAGATCTGGCCGACATCGCCAGGCTCCTCGAGGAACACCCGGAGCTGCGCGAGCTGGTGCCGCAGTCGATCCTGCAGCGGCTGATCGAGTAGCTGGTTCGTGATCGGCGAAGGCGTACCTATCCTTATCGAGCCCGGAGGAGCGCTGCGGCTGCGCGAGGTTGCCGCCGCCGATGCCGAGGAGCTCTACCGCTGGCGGATGGAGCCCACCGCCCGCGCCATGTTTCGCCACGCCGACGTCGTTCCGTTCGCGATCCATCAGGCCTTCGTAGACGGATATCTCCGGCCCGATTGCGCCGATCACTGGTTCGTCATCGAGGCGGAGGGCCGGGGGGTGGGCGCCATCGCCTTGTACGACTTTTCGGCCGATCGTACCGAGGCGGAATGGGGACGCTTCGTGATCGCCCCCGAGCATCGCGGCCGGGGCTGGGGAAGGCGCGCGCTGCGCCTCCTCATCGACCACGCCCGCGGCCTCGGCGTGCGCCGCCTGCGCTGCGAGGTGGTGGCGGGCAATCCCCGCGCCGAGGGGCTCTATCGCAGCCTCGGTTTCGCCGACGACGGCGCCTATGAGCTCGGGGGGCGCCGCTTCCTGCGGCTGGCCGCCAACCTGACCGCGGCCCCCACGATGCCGGTGCCCGAGCCGATTCACCTCTTCGTTCCCACCTTCCGTGTCGACGAGTGCCTCGCCGAGATACGGGAGTGTCTCGAGAAGGGTTGGACGGGGCTCGGCTACAAGACCGTCGCCTTCGAGCAGGCCTGGCGCCACTACAGCGGGCTGCCGCACGCCCATTTCCTGGCCTCCGCCACCGCCGGCCTCCACCTGGCGTTCCGGCTGCTCGGCGAGGCGCGCGGCTGGC
This sequence comes from Thermoanaerobaculaceae bacterium, assembly GCA_963778565.1. GTDB lineage: Bacteria > Acidobacteriota > Thermoanaerobaculia > Multivoradales > UBA5704 > DATARR01. The sequence continues at coordinate 483,015 of CAVZUZ010000015.1, forward strand.
GGCCGGGGGATGAGGTGATCACCACTCCGCTCACCTTCGTCTCCACCAATCACGCCATCCTCTACGAGCGACTGCGCCCGCGCTTCGCCGACGTCGACGAGCACCTCTGCCTCGACCCGGCCGCGGTGGCGGAGCGCATCGGCCCGCGCACGCGCGCCGTCAGCTTCGTCGGCCTGGGAGGCAACCCGGGCCGCTACCGCGAGATCCGCGACCTCTGCCGCGAACGCGGCCTGGCGCTGGTGCTCGATGCGGCGCACATGGCGGGCACCTGGCTGGACGGCCGCCATGCCGGTTGGGATGCCGATGCCGCGGTCTTTTCCTTCCAGGCGGTGAAAAACCTGCCGACGGCGGACTCCGGGATGATCTGTTTCGCGGAACCCTCGCTCGACGCCGAGGCTCGCAAGTGGACCTGGCTGGGGATCAACAAGGACACCTACACCCGCACCCTCGGCGGCGGCACTTACAAATGGCTCTATGACGTCGAGCACGTGGGCTTCAAGTACCATGGCAACTCGATCATGGCGGCGCTGGGGCTGGTCGGCCTCAGGTATCTGGAGGCTGACAATGCCCACCGGCGACAGCTCGCCGCCTGGTACGACGAAGAGCTCGCGGGGGCCGAGGGTGTCGAGGTGGTGCCCACGGCTCCAGGCGCCACAGCGTCCCGCCACCTCTACCAGGTGCAGGTCGACCGCCGCGACGAGGTGATGGTGGAAATGAACGGGCAGGGGGTCTTCCCCGGCGTTCACTACCGGGACAACACGCTCTACGCGATGTATGGGGATTCCGCGGCCCTCTGTCCGCGGGCGCGGCGGGCGAGCGAGCGGCTGATCTCGCTGCCGCTGCACCTGCGCATGGGCCGCGAGGAAGTCGGGCGGGTGGCGGCGGCGCTGCGGCAGGGCGCGGCGGCGGCAGGCGGACGCAAGACTCAGGATTGCGGAGAAAGTTGCACCACGTAGGCCCACGTCGCGGGGCCGAGGACGGCGATCTCGACGTCATGAGCCTTATCGGGCAGCGCGGCCGCGATCTCGGACACCAACCGGGAAGCGGGGTAGCGGCGGCGCAGGAACCGGGCCTGCCCGACAAGCTCGTGCGAGTCGACGATCCCTTCCTCCTCGGCCGCCGGCCACGCCGTGAACAAGAACCCGCGGCGGCTCACGCGGCCGAGCTCGCGAATCAGCGGCTGGATCTCCGGCAGATGACCCAACACTTCGAAGGCCAGCGCATAGTCGACCGTGCCATCCGCCAGGGCGAGCGCTTGTCCATCGCCCTGGTGGAATCTGCCGCCCGGGAACCTCTTCCGGGCGATGGCGAGCATCCGTCCGGAGACATCGACTCCGACGTACCCGCACTCCGGCAGCAGCCGCGGCACGAGCTGCTCGTAGACCCGGCCCGTGCCACAGCCGACCTCCAGCACCCGGAGCCTCGCGCGAGGTGAGATAGCGGGCGCAGAGGTCGCCGAGGGCCGCGCGGTGTGCGACCTCGAAAGGGCTCGCCTGCCAATGCTCCTCGATGCGTTCGGCGACGCCTTCGACGTCCCACTGCTGCCAGCCGCTGCCGGGCATGCCATCGACTGTAGCAGGTCGGCCCCGGCATGATCTTCGTCCGCGACTTCCTCGCCGATCAGCAGGTCTTCCGCCGGCCCGAGGCGCCGCCGGCGCCGGCCGTCTCCGTGGTCCTGCCGACCTTCCAGCGCCGTGCCGGCGGTCTGCTCCAGCTCGCTCTGGACAGCGTCCTCTCGCAGAGCTTCGGCGACCTCGAGCTGATCGTCGTCGACGACGGCTCGGTCGACGGCACGTTCGAGCTGATCCAGGCGTTGCAGCGCGAGGATCCGCGGGTGGTGCACGTCCGCCACGAGCTCAACTGCGGCCTGCCGGCGCTGCGGGTCAACGAGGGGATCGAGCTCGCGCGAGGACGCTGGATCGCCTTCCAGTTCGACGACGATGAGTGGCTCGCCGGCGGTCTCGCGGCGCTGGTGGAGGCCACCAGGGCCGCGCCGGAGCCGAGCGTCGTCTTCGGCCGGGCGAGCTGGGTGTCCCCGACATGGCGCAATGAGCTTCCCCGCGTGCCGGTCGATCTGCGGACCCTCACCCGTCAGAACGAGATCGCCAACAACTCCGTCCTGGTGCCGCGGCGGCTGCTCGAGCTGCGGGGTCTGTACGACCCGCACGTGGGGATGCGGCGGCTGTGCGACTGGGACCTTCTGGCTGCGGCTGATCGCCCATGCCCCTTTCGTGCCGGCGGACCGCCTGGTGTCCCGCGTGCCGTTCGTCAGCGACCCGACGGCGATCGGGGTGACGACGCCGCTCGACCTGCCCCTCGTTCGCTACTTGATGTCGATCCGTCGCGACGAGGTCCTGGGCCTCGACCGCTGGCGCGACTACGAGGTGGACGGCCTCGGCGTGGCCGGTGTCGAGGTCCCGGGCGTGCTCCGCGACCGCCTCGAGCGCGACCAACTGCGGCCCTTTCGGGCTCGCCTGCGGCATGCCTTCCCGCGCCTCGCGGACGACAGGGCCGCATCTTCGTCATCGCCGCGGGTCTTTCTCTGCGCCGCCGACGAGCGCGAGATCTCGCTGGACCTCTGCCTCGGGTCTTACGATGCCCTCTGCTGCCGCCGCGGCGAGTACAAACAGGTCTTCCACCCCGTCCGTGAGCTGTGCCGCGAGAACCGGGAAGGCATCGGCCTGCTCCTCTTCTTCCGCACGTCGAGCCCTACCGCCGGCGGTATTGCCGGTGAGGAGGCCGCCGGCGGGCGGCCCGTCGCCTGCTATCTCGACGGCGATCTCTTTCCGCACGAGCAGCTCGCCGCCGTGGATGCCGTGTGGGCGGTCAGCCCGGAGGTGAACGAGGCGGTGCGGCTGCTCAACCCGCGCCTGGTACCGCACAACGGGGCGGTGCCCGAGAGCTGGTTGCCGAGGACCTTGCTGCCGCGCGGCAGCTCGGGCCGGCTGCGGGTGGGGTGCCTCGGCACCGCCTGCAAACGCGAGGACCTGGCACCGCTGTGGGGCGCCCTGCAGACGGTCGCCGAGCGCTGGGGCGATCGCCTCGAGCTGGAATTCTGGGGCGTGGAGGTGGGGGATCTGCCGCCCCTGGCCTCGCCGGTCGTGCAGCGGCCGTTCACCGACAGCATCGGGCTCTTCATCGAACGGTTGCGGCATGGCCGCTTGGACGTGCTGCTGGCGCCGCTCTCCGATGGGTCGTGGCTCGCCGAGCCGCCGAGCCAGTACTCCTTGACCGCGGTCGCCGGAGCGCTGGGGATCTTCTCCGGCGTGCCGCCGTACGACTCCTTGCCCGATGGCATCAGTTGCCTCAAGCCGGCCAATGCGCCGGCGGCCTGGGAGGCCGCCATCGAGGAGGCGTTGACCATGCCGGCCGAGCGTTTCGATGCCATGCGCCGGGCGATGGTCGAGCACGTGCGGCTGGAGTACACCGCGGAGGCCCAGATCCATCTCCACGAGGCGGCTTGCCGCGCCACCGTCCTGCACGCGGCGACGCGGCGCCACCGGATCGACGGCAGGCCGCGCGTGCTCTACCTCTTCGCGCCTGGAGCGCCGCCGGCCCTGGATCGCGAGCTGCTGCGCGCCGCCCGATTGGCGCGCGACTACGGCATCGAGCCGCGTGGCCCGGTCGCTCCGCAACTGCTCGGCACCGCCAGGCCCGAGGGCGCCGTGGCGCCGTTGCGCGCCATCCTCGAAGCCGAACGGCCGGCGCGCGTCCATGCCTCGGCTCCCTTCCCGGCGGCCGCGGCGCTGTGCGCGGAGCTGGGGATTCCGCTGGCCGTGACGCCGCCGGAGTGGCGGAGCGCTCCGCCCGAGGCTTTCGCCGGCGGGCTCCGTCGCGTCCTGTCGGGCATCGCGGGCTTGCAGCCTCCGGGCACACCGCCGCGCGTGGCGCTGCTCGGTGACCTGACCGCGGAGAACGGCCAGCTCGTCGCCATCCAAGCCGTGGCTGCATTGCCACGGGATCTACGGCTCTGCCTGGAGCTGTGGGGGGGCGAAGCCTCCGACCCCACCTACGCCGACCGCTGTTGGCGACGCATCTGGGGGCTGCGGCTCGAGGAGCGCGTCAAGGTGCTTCGCCATAGCGAAGATCCGGACGCCGTGCTGCGCCGCTCGGATCTCCTGCTCGACCTCAGCGGAGGGGAAGGGCTGAGCGAGTGGGTCGCGCTGGCCATGGCGTCCGGCGTCCCGGTGCTGGCCTGCGAGGGCTCGGTCCCCGCGGCGGCGGAGGCCCTCGCACAGGCCTTGCGGTGGCCGGCTTCGAGGCGGGCCGCGGCCGCCGCCGCCGGCTATCGGTGGGCACGCGGCGAGCTGCACCCCCAGCGCCGGGCGAGCCGGCTGCTCGCGCTCTACGATGCCGCGTCCGCGGCCCGGCCCCGCTGATAGTCTTGCGCGACGATGCGATGGCGCCGCGACATCAGGCGGTGGAAGGCCGCGTTGCTCGCGTCCCTCCGCCGGCTCCCCGATCCGGAGAAAGCGGACGTGCTCGCGGAGGCGATGGTCCCTTTCCTCGGCAAGCCGGGATTTTTCGAGATCTGGCAGGAGCACGGCTTTCACGTCACGCCGGTGCACTTTTATCAGCCGATCCCCGACACGCGTGAGCTCGTGCCGGGCTCTGGGACCGGGAGTCGGCGCTCGTCGGGGTCGACCTGAGGGTGGAGGACCAACTCGCGCTCCTCGATGAGCTGAGCCGCTACGCCGCGGAGCTGGACGACGTACCCTTCGAGGAGCCCGAGGACAAGGCGCAGTTTTATTTCAGGAACCATCTCTTCGGCGGCACGGATGCATTGGTGCTCTATGCCATGCTGCGCCGGGCCAGGCCCCAGCGCATCATCGAAGTGGGTTCCGGTTTCTCGACGCTGCTGGCGTTGCGCGCGGTGGCGGCGAACGAAGGCGGGAGAATCACCTGCATCGAACCGTACCCGCGGGAATTCCTGCGCCGGCCCGAAGTCGAGCTGATCCCCGAGAAGGTGCAGACCCTCGGCTTCGCAACGTTCGAGTCGCTCGGCGAGAACGACGTCCTGTTCATCGATTCCTCGCACGTGGTCAAATGCGGCGGCGACGTGACGTTTCTGTTCCTCGAGGTCCTGCCCCGTCTGCAACCGGGAGTCATCGTACACGTCCACGACGTCTTTCTTCCCGCCGAGCTGCCGCGCGATTGGATGGTCGAGCTGCACAATTTCTGGACCGAGCAGTACCTCCTGCACGGCTTGCTGATTTTCAGCTCCGGGTTTCGTGTGCTGCTCGCCAACGCCTATCTGGGCAAGCATCACCTGGAGGCTTTCCAGCGCGCGTTCCCCCGCTCGACGTGGTGGGGCGGCGGCAGCTTCTGGATGCAGCGGCAGGCGGAGGCCGGACGTTCCCTTCCTCAAAGCGCCGCGTCGAGAGCCTGAAGCGTCCTCTTGCGGCCTGATGGCTTGTCCTCTCGGGAGGACGACTATAGGGATTCATCCCTGCAAAACCGTCGGCACCTTCCTTGCTGATGCCCTTGGTCACGGCGTGGCAGCGGCATCTCCTGAGTCCCGAAGCTGCGGGGTTACCGGAAGGCGACTTGAGAGGAGAAACAGAATGAGGGTTGCGATCGGCTGGATCGGTGCCTCCTTGTGGGCTCTCGGAGTGCCGCTCGCGGCACAGCAGGACGCGGCGCCGCAGGTCTTCGAGGAAATCATCGACGTACGGGTGGTCAACGTCGAAGCCGTGGTTACCGATCCCGGAGGGCAACAGGTGCGGGGACTGACGGTCGAGGACTTCCAGTTGCTGGTGGACGGCAAGGAGGTGCCGATCGAGTACTTCACCGAGATCGTCGAGGGGACCTCGGCGACCGCGGAGCCTGCCGGCGCCGGAGCCGTCTCGCCGGTGACCGTCTCGCCGGTGACCGTCTCGCCGGTGACGGTGGGGGAGGAGGTCGGACGCAGCTTTCTGATCTACATCGACGAGCCGTTCGCGGTCGCCGAGGTCCGCGATGCGGTGCTGGAGAAGCTGGAGCGCGATCTGAGCCTGCTCGAGGGTACCGATCAGATGGCCCTGCTGGCGTTCGACGGCTCACGGATCGAGGTCCTCAGCGGATGGACGGGCGACCGTGCCGCTCTCGCGGCGGCCCTGGCGCAGGCCCGCCGGCGCGTCGCCGGCGGCAACCAGGCCCTGGCGCAGCAGCGCAAGTTGCAGCAGGACGTGGACTGGGTGCTGGATAACGCGGAAAGCTTCGAGGCGGATCAGATCGCGGCATTCTTGAGCGACACCTCGGGGCGGGTCGGCCCGGAGGCCCGCACGCAGCTCGGCAAGACCGCGGTCGCGGCGGCCGGCGCGCTGCGGGGTTTCGAGACCCCTCCCGGCCGCAAGGTCCTGCTGTTCGTCTCCGGCGCCTGGTCGATGAGCGTCGCGCCGCAGCTCTACCGTCCGATGGTCGAGGCGGCCAACCGGCTGGGTTACACGATTTATCCCGTGGACGCCGCCAAGTCTGCCGCCAAGGAGGTTTCGGCCCTCGACCGGCTGGCACGGTCGACCGGCGGCAGGGTGGCGGTCTCCGCCAAGCTGGAGGTCTTCCGGCAGGTGGTGGCCGATACGGCTCCTATTACTGGCTCGGCTTCACTCCCACCTGGAAGGCCGACGACCGCAGCCACCGCGTCGAGGTCCGACCCCGGAAGCCGGACCTCGAGGTGCGGGCCCGCTCCGGGTTCTCCGACCTCTCGCGGCGGACGGAAAACGCCATGAAGGCCGAAAGCGTTCTCCTGTTCGGCGGCGCGGAACAGGACAGGCGTTTGATCGTCCAGCTCGGCAAGCCGCGCCGGGCCGGCCGCGGCCAGGTCGAGATCCCGGTGACCGTGGGCGTGCCCGTAGAGTCGCTGGCGCTGATGCCGAAGAAGACCGGCTTCGTCGCCGAGGCGCCGCTCGCCGTGGTGGCGATGGACGACCGCGGTGGACGCGCCGACCTGCCGACCTCACGCCTGAAGGTGGCTCTCGAGACGCCGCCTCGCGCCGGCACCTTCGCCCGCTTTCAGACGGTGGTCAGGCTGCGGGATACCGAGCAGCGGCTGGTGTTCACCGTCCACGATGCGGTCAACGGCAACGCTCTCTGGGGGCAGGCGGACTTCAAGCCCCGGCCCCAACGCTAATTCTCGAAAGGAGAACAAGGACATGAGGCTCTTCCGTCTCGCGGTTCTCACCCTGGTCCTCGCGTCCCCGGCCGCGGCAAGCCGGGTCGCCACACAGCCTCCGAGCTCGTTCGGCGAGTCGATCGACGTGCGGGTGGTCAACGTCGAGGCCGTCGTCACCGGACGCGGGGGCCGGCGCGTCCAGGGTCTGTCGGCCGCCGACTTCCGGCTGCTGGTGGACGGCCGGGAGGTCCCGATCGCCTACTTCACCGAGGTGGTGGAAGGCGAGATGGCCACGCCGCCGGTCGAGTCCAACGCACCGGCGCCCGCGATCTCGTCGGCTCCGGGGGGCAAGGTCGGGACGAGCTATCTGGTGTTCATCGACGAGTCGTTCGGCATCAAGGCTCAGCGCGACGTCGTGCTGCGGCGCCTGTCGGCCGAGCTGCGGCTGGGGGCCGAAGACCGCATGGCGGTCGTGGCCTTCGACGGGCGCAGGATCGACCGGCTGAGCGACTGGACGGGAGACCGCCAGCTCCTGCGGGACGTGCTCGGCAAGGCGCAGCTCCGGCCGTCGCGGGGGATCGAGCGTCTGGCGTGGCGCCGCTCCCAAGGCATCGGCCATGAGGTGGCTGCGGCCCTGGGCGGCGGCAGGCCCGGCCGCGGATACTCCGAGCCCGAAGGCGCCGCGTCCGAAGGCACTCCCAGCCGCATCTACTCCGAGATCGAGGCCGCGGCGGCCGCGGCGGCCGCCGCCATGCGGGGCATCGACGTACCGCCGGGACGCAAGGTCCTGCTGCTGCTCTCCGGCGGCTGGCCGGTGATCTCGGGCCGCGAGCTGCTCAACGATCCGCTGCGGGCGGTACCCAGCGCGTTCTACGTACCGCGGCCGGAGGAGCTGTTCGAGCCGATCACGGACACGGCCAACCTTCTCGGGTACACGATCTATCCGGTCGACGTCCAGCAGCTCGACACGGAATCGACCTGGGCCGACGCCACGGATGCGGGCCCCCAGCCGGCCTCGTTCATCACTTCGCAGTGGGAGCAGAGCGTGCATCAGGCCCTGGGTTTCCTGGCGGGCGAGACGGGAGGCAAGGCGGTGCTGAACTCCGCCCGGCTGACTTCCTTCGCGCGGGTGGAGGCCGATACCCGTTCGTATTACTGGCTCGGCTTCACGCCCGAGTGGCGGGCCGACGGCCGGCGTCACGAGATCCGCGTCGAGGTGCGCCGCCCGGGCCTCCAGGCGCGCGCCCGCGGCGGCTTCTCCGATCTGTCGCCCCAGAAGCGGGCGGAGCTCGAAACCGAGAGCCTGCTATTGTTCGGTGGCGGCGAGGGCCTGGAGCTGATCCGGGTGCACGCCGGGGAGCCCCGGCGGACCGGTCTGTGGAGCATCGAGCTGCCGGTCACGCTCGAGATCCCGGCCGGAGCCCTGACGGCGCTGGCGGCCGGCGGCGGCTACGAGGTACAGGCGACCCTGTCCATGGGAGCGCTGGACGAATGGGGCGGACGGACCCGGCTCGAGAGCGTGCCGATCCGGCTGACCCTGCCGGCGCCGCCGGGGCCGGAAGCCGTACGCTACGAGACCATCGTCAAGCTGCGGCGGGTGGCTCAGCGGCTGGTCTTCGCCGTCAACGACGACCTCAGCGGCAGCCGGTCGTGGGCGGAGCTGGAAGTGCGGCCGTAGTCCCCGCGCAAACGGCTGAGAAAGAAACCGCCGCCCCGGCTTGTTGTGAAGAGGCAGAAACTCCGGGGCGGCTCGCGGGCGGCCTCGTTTTGCGCCGAGGATGGAGAGATCCCGATGAAAATCAATCGTTCAGGGTGGCTGTCCACAGCGGTCCTGCTCACAGCGCTGGCGCCGGCCGCGGCGCAGGCGCCGCAGACGGAGACGCCGTCGGGCGTCTTCGGCGAGCAGATCGAGGTGCGGGTGGTCAACGTCGAGGTGGTGGTCACCGACAGGCAGGGCAACCGGGTGCAGGGTCTGAAGCCGAGCGACCTGCGTCTCAAGGTGGACGGCAAGACGGTTCCCATCGAGTACTTCAACGAGGTGCGGGGAGGCCAGGCGATCGCCCTGGGCGAGGCGGAGGCGGCGTCGGAGGTGCGCGGCCTGCCGAGCCTGGCTCCGGGGAGCCCGGTCGGCACCAGCTATCTCGTATTCATCGACGACTACTTCTCGGTCGGCACGCGGCGCGACGAGGTGCTGCGCGAGCTGAAAGCGCAGCTGTCGCGGCTCGGGCCGGAGGACCGCATGGCGATCGTCGCCTTCGACGGCGGCCGGATCGACATGCTGTCGAGCTGGACGGGCTCGCAGCGGCAGCTCGGCCAGGCCATCGAGCAGGCGATCGGCCGCCGGGCCATGGGCATCGCCCGGCTGGCGGAGCTGCGCAGCTTCGAGTCTTCGCGGCGCATCGCCGGCGTCACCTTCGAGCCGGGTCCCCGCTCGGCGTTCGCGCAGCGGCTCGACATCGAGGAGATGGAATACGCGGACCGATTGACGACGCAGACCGAGCGCGCGGTGGCGGCGGCGGCCAGCGCGTTGCGCGGTTTCGCCTCGCCTCCGGGGCGCAAGGTGATGCTCCTGCTCGCGGGCGGCTGGCCGTACTCGCCCGTCGACTACGTGGTCAACAACCCGAACCGGCCGATTCTCGACCGCGAGATCCCGCGCGGCGACGAGATCCTCCGCCCGCTGGTGGACACCGCCAATCGCCTCGGCTACACCCTCTACCCGGTCGACGTGCCGGGCGTCGAGACCGAGGTGGCGGACGCCTCGCTCGCCGGACCGCCGCGCGGCGGCCTCAACATCCGCGAGCAGGAGCATCAGGCTTCGCTGCTGTTCGCCGCCGAGCAGACCGGCGGCAAGGCGCTGCTCAACTCGCAGAGCGCCGAGGTCCTGCAGGCCGTCGAGTCCGACACGCGGTCCTACTATTGGCTCGGTTTCACCCCCTCCTGGCAGGGCAACGACAAGCGCCACAAGGTGGAGGTGGAGGTGCTGACTCCGGGGCTCAGGGTCCGCTCGCGGGAGGATTTCCTCGATCTCTCCCGCGGCGCCGAGACCTCGATGATGGTCGAGAGCGCCATGCTCTTCGGCGGCGCGCCCGACTCGGCGCCGATCACGGTGCAGGTGGGGCAGACGGTCGCCGCGGGACGCCGCGAGATGGAGGTGCCGGTGGCGCTGGCGATCCCGGTGGATCAGGTCACCTTCGTACCGCTCGACGGCAAGTTCGCGGCCGAGCTGGAGCTGCGGATCGCGGCCGTGGACTCGGCCGGCAGCCGCGCCTCCGTGCCCGTCATCCCGATGACGCTGAGCTCCCCGACCCAGCCGCAGGCGGGTACCGCGGTCCGCTACGAGACCCGGCTGAAGCTGCGGCGGCTGCCGCACCATCTGGTGCTGGCGATCTTCGATCCGCTGAGCGGCAGGATTCTCATCGGGGAAGTGGACGTCGCGCCGCCGAAGAAGTGAGCGCCCTCAGATCCCTGTAGGGGTTGGGGAGCGGGGACTATAATCGCCGGCGCGCCGGCGCGCCGGGCGGACACAGTCCGGAAAGAACGAGGTCTATGAGGTCATCGCAGCGTCTTGTCACGCCATTGTTTCTGCTCCTGGCGATCGGGAGCTTCGCGGGATGGGCCGGAGCGCAGGTCCGCAAACCGGGTCAGATCGACCAGCCGGCCGAGGGTCCCGCCGCCCAGGCGGCGAATGAAGAGCCGTTCGTCGACGTCGTCAACGTCAGCGTCGTCAACGTCGACGTCTACGTCACCGACAAGCAGGGCCGGTCGGTGACCGGGCTCAAGCGGGAGGATTTCCAGCTCTTCGAGAACGGCCGGCCCGTAGAGGTCACGAACTTCTTTGCCGTCAACGAAGGCAGGCCCGTGACGCCCCTCGAGGACAAGGCGGCGGCGCCGGCTCCCGCGGTACCGGGAACGGCGCCGGCGCCCGCGCCGCCGGAGCCCGAGAAGGCAGAGATGCCGGAGGACCAGCGGCTGCGGTTGGTCGTCTACATCGACAACTTCAACCTGCGGCCGTTCAACCGCAACCGCGTGATGCGCGAGCTGCGGGCCTTCATCGGCCAGAAGCTGACCAAGGGTGACCAGCTCATGCTGGTGACCTACGACCGCGAGCTTCACATCCGGCGCACGTTCACCAGCGATCCAAGCCTGATCGCGGCGGCCCTGCTCGATATCGAGAAGATCTCGGCCATGGGAGTCCACGCCGACTCCGATCGCCGCGACACCCTGCAGCGAATCGAGGACTCGCAGACCGTCTCCGAGGCGTCGGGCTATGCCCGCAGCTACGCCCAGTCCACCTTCAACGACCTGTCGTTCTCGGTCGACGCGCTGAAAAAGCTGATCGATTCCCTGGCCGGCATGCCGGGACGCAAGGCGGTGGTCTACGTCAGCGACGGCCTGCAGATGATCGCCGGCCAGGACGTGTTCTACGCCGTGCAGAACAAGTACGGCGAGCAGAGCAGCCTCATTCAGTCGCTCGAGTTCGACGCTTCCCGCCGTTTGACCGAGCTGACGGCGCAGGCCAACGCCAACCGGGTCACGTTCTACACCATCGACGCCGCCGGCCTGCGGCCCTACGATTCGGTGTCGGCCGAGAACCGCGGTCCGGGACCCCAGTCGCCGGGGCTCTCGCAGCTCGTCGACTCGGTGCGCATCTCGAACCTGCAGAGCCCGCTCCAGATGTTGGCTGAGAGAACGGGCGGAGTAGCGATCATCAACACCAACGTGGTCATGCCGCAGTTGGAGCGGATCGCCCGCGACTTCAACACCTACTATTCGCTCGGCTACTCGCCTCCCCACTACGGCGACGGCCGCTATTACAAGGTCGAAGTGAAGGTGAAGAACCGCAAGGACGTGGTGGTGCGCCATCGCGAGGGCTACCGCGACAAGAGCACCGAGGCGCGGATGACCGACGGCACGCTGGCCGCCTTGAGCTTCCCCTTCGAGGAGAATCCGCTCGGAGTGGCCGTCGAGTTCGGTCAGGCGAAACCGCGCGACGACGGCTTTTTCCTGGTGCCGGTGATGGTGCGTATCCCGATCGGCAAGCTGGTGCTGGTGCCGCGCGAGCAGACGGAGGAGGCCAAGGTCCGCCTGTTCGTCGCCGCCATCGACTCCAATGGCAGAACCTCCGACGTGCAGCAGGTGCCGGTGCCGATCAGCATTCCCAAAGCCGAGGTGGCGACGGCGCAGGGCAAGCAGTACGTCTACACGGTGACACTGATGATGCGGGGCGGCAATCAGCGGGTGGCCGTGGGCGTGCGGGACGACGTGGGCGCCGAGGCCTCCTTCGTCAGTCGCGGAGTGACGGTCGGCCGCTGAACGGATACGTATAGAATGGGTGGGATGGCGGGCTGGATCGATCTCTTTCGTTCCCTGGGCGAGTCGCTGCTGGAGGTCTGGCGGGCGGAGCTGGCCACGCTGCAAGACGACTTCCAGCGCTCGGGCCGCTTTCTGGCGATGGCCCTGGGGCTGTTCGGCGCCGCCGTCGTGCTGGTGTTCTGGATCGTCGGCCTGCTGCTGTTCGTCCTGATCGCCCTGCTGCACGTCTGGTTGCCGTGGTGGGGCGCTTCCCTCCTCGTGCTGCTGCTGTTCACGCTGACGGCGGGCGTGCTGGCGTGGCTCGGTGTCCGGTGGCTGCGCAAGGTGGAAAACCCGATCGAGACGGTGCAGCGGCGGGTGGACAATCATCTCGACTGGTGGCAGCACGGGCTGCTCGCCCAGCCGAAGGTGCTGGACGTGGAGCGGGACGCCGCCGAAGACGCGGAACCGTTGGGGAGGGAGCTGCCATGAGCCGCCTGGAAGAGGCCCGGCGCGAGGTTGAACGCCGTCTGGAAGAGAGCCGCCGCGAGGCCGAGATGCGGCTCTCCGAAGTGAGCACCGCGATCCGCACCGAGGTGGGAGTCATCCCGAAACGAAAGTACTGGCTGATGGCCCTGGCCGTCGGCGCCGCGGGGTTCGCGGCGGCGCTGCACCGCGGACGGCGCCGCAAAAAGCTCAAGAGGTAAAACCCTCACCTCCCCGGCCCTCTTCTCCCGCCCCCTCCCTTCCCCCCTCACCGGGAGAGGAGGAGAACAGCACCACCCTCGTATAGGTTCCCCCTTCTCCCGGTGAGGGGGGAAGGGAGGGGGCGGGAGAAGGGGATAGGGGATGAGGGGGCGGGCGGACGGCTCAACCCGCCACGGGCCGCTTGAACACCATGGCGATGTTGTCGGTCGCACCGGTCTTGAAGTTGACGGAGGTGATCGAAACCAGCTCCCAGCCTTCCTCACCCAGTTGATTGAGCTGCGTTGCGGAGTTCGGATCGAGGCGGTAGTTCTCGCTGCGGATGTTGATGATCTTATACTCCCACTTGTTCATCGCCACACGCTCCTTCCCAAGATCGATCGGGCTCACGCGGCCTCGAGCTTCCCCGCCCATTGTAGCCGAACCGCCGAAGAGATCTCTCACCTCTGACACACGCCGGGCGGTGGCGTGATCGATTTCTTTTCAAGATTCATTCCATACGATTTCCACCGCGGCGCCCCGGCCGACGCTCCAGCGCCGGGCGAGATCCTCGCCGTTGAGGGAAAGCTCGACGGTGCCCAGCGAGCCGGTGAGCAGGGCCGCCTCGCCGGCCGGCATCTCCGCGTAGTGACCGGCCCGGCGGCGGATCTCCCGGCCGGCGACCTCGGCCCGGCACGGACCGGACGGCAGCCAGGCGGCGGGGATGTTCGTGACCAGGTTGCCGTAGCGGTCGATGTGGATCACCCGGCCCGAGATCCGGCCCGGTCCGAGTTGCGGCGGCGGTGATGGGCAGCCGCTACTGGATCGCCGATCTCCGGCCCCAATTGGATCCACTGGGCTTCCGGCTCGCTGCGGAGGAGCCAGGCCGCCACCGGAGCGAAGCGGTCGCGGCCGTGAAAGGTGTGGCCCGGGGCCGAAAGGAACAGATCGCTCTTCTCGACCGAGCGGATGGAGACCGCGCCGTCCAGAACCGGCGTCAGGAGGCCGTTGTCCGGAGCCACGAACCAGGCGCCGGGAGCACGCACCGAAAGAATGCGACGGTCGCTGCCGACGCCAGGGTCGACCACCGCCAGATGGACGGTCCCGGGAGGAAAGGCGGGCGCCGCCGCCGCCAGCAGGAAGGCGGCGGTTTCGAGATCGCCCGCCGGCACCTGGTGGGAGATGTCCACCAGCTCCGTCCCCGGCGCGAGCCGCAGGATGGTGCCCTTGACGGCGGCGACGTAGTAATCCTCGGTGCCGAAGTCGGTCAAGAGGGTCAGGATCGGCATGCCGGCCTTTGGGTGGACCTCCTCGGATACAATCCGCCTCGTGCCTGCCTCGTCCCGCCGACTCCTGCTGTTCACCAAGCCCGCCCGGGCGGGACGCGTCAAGACGCGCCTGATCGGCGATCTTACCGCCACCGAGGCCGCCGAGCTCCACGCCGCCTTCCTGGAGGACCTGCTCGGGCGGCTGGGGGAGGGTGACTTCGAGCTGCGCCTCGCCTGGGCGCTGGAGGCCGAGGAGGAGCTGCCGGCAGGGCCGGTGCCGGGCATCCGCCAGCGGGGAGGGGATCTCGGCGAGCGTCTCTACCGGGCTCTCGCCGAGGCGGCCGAGCAGTCGGCTGCCGTGGCGGCGGTCGGCAGCGATCACCCGGCGCTGCCGCTGGAGATGGTGCACCTCGCCTTCGAGAAGGTGGAGGCCGGTGCCGACGTGGTGCTCGGGCCGGCCGAGGACGGCGGCTATTACCTGATCGCCTTGCGCGCCGGCGCCGTCTCCCGGCGGCTGTTCGAGGAGATCGCCTGGAGCACCGAGCGGGTGCTGCCGGCGACGCTGGAGCGCTGCCGCGAGCTTGGCCTTGCGGTCGAGCTGATGCCGGCTGCCGCGGACGTGGATACGCCGGAGGATCTGGCGGGTCTTGCCGCTCGGATGGCCGCCGGGGATCTCGGCTGTCCGCGCACGCGTGCGCTACTCGACGCCTGGGGTCACCTTCCGGGCTTTTCGAAAATGGCTGGGAGCGCGGCATGAGGATCCTCTCTGCGGAGGCGATGCGCGAGGTCGACCGCGCGGCCATCGAGGATCTCGGCATCCCGAGCCTGGTACTGATGGAGAACGCCGCCATCGGTGTCGTGGAGGCGCTGGGAAAGGCCTACGGCGAGGCCGAATCGGCGGCCGTCTTTTGCGGACCTGGCAACAACGGCGGCGACGGCCTGGCCGTGGCCCGCCATCTGGTGGTGCGCGGCTGGGAGGTGCGGGTCTTCCTGGTCACCGGCGGCCGTGACCTTTCCGGCGACGCGGCGGTACAGCTCGGCATCTGCCGCAAGGCCGAGCTGCCCGTGCTGGAGATCGCCTCCGGCGACGGCCTGGCCGCGGCGCTGGAGGCGGCGGCCGAATGCGACGTGGTGGTGGATGCCCTCTTCGGCACGGGTCTCGCGCGACCGCTGGAAGGCCTCTTCGCCCAGGTCGTGGACGCCATCAACGCGCTGCCGGCCCCCTGCGTCGCGGTGGATCTGCCGAGCGGCCTCTCGGGCAGCCAGGTGCGGCCCATCGGCCCCCATGTCCAGGCCGACCTCACCGTCACCTTCGCCGCTCCCAAGGTAGCCCACGTCTTCCCCCCGGCCGCCGACGCCGTGGGCGAGATGGTGGTGACGGATCTGGGCATCCCGCCGCGGCTGATCGAAGAGGTGGAGGAGGAGGCGGGCGACCTCCACCTGCTGATGGGTGAGGAGCTCGCGGACCTGCTGCCCGAACGCGAGCCCGGCTCGCATAAGGGAGACTATGGCCACGCCCTGATCGTGGCCGGATCGCCGGGCAAGGCGGGGGCCGCGATTCTGGCCGCCCGCGCCGCCGTGCGCGCCGGCGCCGGTCTGGTCACCGCGGCGGTGCCGGAACCGATCCTGCAGACGGTGGACCTGGGCTCCATCGAGTCGATGACCCTCGGGCTGCCGGCGGGCGCAGCAGGCCAGATCGCCGAGCGGGCCGCCGACGTGCTGCTCGACGCCGCCGAAGGCAAGGCGGTGCTCGCCCTGGGGCCGGGTCTCGGGCAGGAGCCGGCCACGGCAGCGACCATCCGCCGCATCGTCCTGGAGTGCCCGCTGCCGCTGGTGCTCGACGCCGACGGCGTCAACGCCTTCGCCGGCCGCGCCGGGGAGCTCGCCGGCCGCCGCGCCGAGACGATCCTGACGCCGCACCCCGGGGAGTTGGGGCGCCTGCTCGGGATCTCCACCTCGCAGATTCAGGAGGACCGGCTCGCGGCGGCCAGGGGAGCGGCCGAGGAGACCGGTGCCATCGTGGTGCTCAAGGGTCACCTCACCCTGGTGGCCTCCGGCACGGCGGTGTTCGTCAATCCCACCGGCAACCCGGGAATGGCGACCGGCGGCACCGGCGACGTGCTGACCGGCCTCATCGCCGGCCTTCTGGCCCAGGGTCTCGACGCCCTCGACGCCACGCTGGTCGCGGTCTACCTGCACGGCCTGGCCGGCGATCTCGCCGCGAGCCGGCTGGGAGAGGCGCCGCTCGCCGCGGGCGACCTGATCGAGATCCTGCCGGCCGCCTTCGCGGCGCTGAAGAACGCCGGCGAGGAGGAAGGAGAGGTCCACGAGCAGGCTCCCGAGCGCGGCCACGGGCGTCGGCCGCGTTTGCGGTAGGAGCGGCTTTGCGGCGTTGGGTGACCCGCACCGAAGCCGAGACCCGGACGTTGGGCAGGGCTCTCGCGGCCGAGCTGGCTCCGGACGGTATCCTGCTGCTCTCGGGCGACCTGGGCAGCGGCAAGACCGTGCTGGCGCGAGGGATCGGCGAAGGCTTGGGAATCGACTCCCGCGAGGTGCAGTCGCCGACCTTCACCTTGATCCGCGAGCACCGGGGGAGCGGCGGCCGGCTGGTTCACGTCGATCTCTACCGCCTGGAGCCGGCGGAGGCTGCCGCGCTCGGGCTCGAGGAGCTGCTGGCCGGACCGGGAGTCAAGGTGGTGGAATGGGCCGAGCGGCTGCCTTTCGCGGTGCGGGACGCCCTGAGCCTGCGGCTCGCCCGCATCGAGGGGGACGCGGTGCGGGAGATCGTCGAAACGGAAAATCATCCCAGTCCAGATCGGAGGGTTTGAATGCGGAAGATCAAGAAGGTGGGGGTCCTCGGCTGCGGCCTGATGGGCTCGGGAATCGCCGAGGTGGCGGCGCGCGTCGGGCTACGAGACGGTGGTGCGCGAGGTCACCGACGAGCTGATGGAGAAGGGTCTCGCCAGGATCCAGGGCTCGCTCGGCAAGGCGGTGGAGAAGGGCAAGCTCGAAGCCGCGGCGCGCGACGAGGCGGTCGGCCGCCTCTCCGGGACGGTGGACCTCGCGGCGCTGGCCGACTGCGATCTGGTGGTCGAGGCCATCGTCGAGAACCTGGAGGAGAAGCGGAAGACGCTTCGCCGCCCTCGACGAGGTGGTCAAGGAGGACGCGATCTTCGCCAGCAACACCTCCTCGCTCACCATCACCCAGATCGCCATGTTCACCCGGCGGCCGGACAAGTTCGTGGGCCTTCACTTCTTCAATCCGGTGCCGGTGATGAAGCTGGTCGAGGTGGTGCGTACGATTCTGACCTCGCAGGAGACCTTCGACACGCGCCTTCGAGTTCGCCCGCTCGCTCGGCAAGGAGCCCATCGCCTGCCGCGACAACTCGGGCTTCGTCGTCAACCGCCTGCTGGTGCCCTATCTGCTGGACGCCGTCCGGGCGCTGGAGGAGGGGGTGGGCAGCGTCGAGGACATCGACAAGGGCATGCAGCTCGGCTGCGGCTACCCCATGGGCCCGTTCACCCTGCTCGACTTCGTGGGGCTCGACACCACCTACTACATCGCCAACATCATGTTCGAGGAGTACCGCGAGAAGCGCTTCGCGCCGCCGCCGCTCCTCAAGCAGATGGTGCTGGCGGGCCGTCTCGGCAAGAAGAGCGGACGGGGGTTCTACGACCACTCGAAGAAGTAGGCTTGTCTTGGCCCGGCGCTTCCGCACCGGGCTATCGAAACGTCGCCCAGAGGGCGATTCGCTTCAGAGAAGCGACGTTTCAGTAGCCCGGTGCGGAAGCGCCGGGCGGCGGTCTGCTACACTGGACTCCCCCGGACCGGCCCGGGTCTCTGACGCTGCGCCGGTCCCGTGAGAAACGAACCGCGATGACCCAAGTCACTCTCGCCGAGGAGGGGCTCGACGCCCTCTTCGGGACCCAGGACGAGAACCTCCGGCGCATCGAGCGCACCTTCGACGTCAGTCTGACCGCCCGCGGCAACGAGCTGCACATCAACGGCGATCCCGAACGGGTGCAGATCGTCGAGCGCCTGCTGGCGGAGCTCTCCGCGGTCACCGAAAGGGGCTATCGCTTCCGGCCCGGCGACGTGCAGTCGGCCATCCGCGTCGTCGCCGAGGCGCCGGAGACCTCGCTCGTCGACTTCTTCCTGCCCGAAGGCATGCTCGCTTCGGTGCGGCGCCTGGTGGCGCCGCGCAGCTTCAAGCAGCAGCTCTACGTGCAGTCGATGATCGACCACGACATCGTCATCTCGATCGGTCCCGCCGGCACCGGCAAGACCTACCTCGCCGTCGCCATGGCCGCCGCCGCGCTGCTGGAGAAGCGGGTGCGGCGGATCATCCTGGCGCGGCCCGCGGTGGAAGCCGGCGAGAAGCTCGGCTTCCTGCCCGGCGACCTGGTGGAGAAGGTGAATCCCTATCTGCGGCCGCTCCACGATGCCTTGCACGACATCATCGGCTACGAGAAGGTGGGCCGGATGCTGGAGCGGGGGATCATCGAGATCGCGCCCATCGCCTTCATGCGCGGCCGCACCCTGAACGACAGTTTCATCATCCTCGACGAGGCCCAGAACACCACCACCGAGCAGATGAAGATGTTCCTCACCCGCATCGGCTTCAACTCCAAGGCGGTGATCAACGGCGACGTCACCCAGGTGGACCTGCCGCCGGGGAGGACCTCCGGCCTGCGCGAGGCGCAGGAGGTCCTCGCGGGCGTCGAGGGGATCAAGTTCTTCTATTTCGACCAGCGGGACGTGGTCCGCCACGCCCTGGTGCAGAAGATCGTCTCCGCCTACGACGAGTTCGAAAAACGCAAGCACGAGCGCCCGGGCGTCTGACCGACCCTATGGCCCGCGACAGGAGCCTCCACGTCCGTCACCGAGATCCGCGCCGCTACCGGAGCCATCGGAGCCATCGGGGCCAGCGGGGCCACCGGTGCCATCCGCCTCGGCAGACGGCTGCGAGCCCGGGAGACCTGGGACCGCGCGATGGAAATGCCGGTCCTCTGGCTCACCTTGCTGCTGGTCCTCGGGACGTGGTGCCTTCTGCCGGGAGCCTTTCTCTTTTCCCGCCGCGCGGTGCCGGGGACGATCGCCGACCGCGACTACGTGGCCTCGCGTGACCTGTTGCTCGACGATGAGGAGGCCACCCAGGCCAAGCAGCTCGAGGCCCGCGAGGGGTTGCTCCCCGTCTACGACCTCGATCCCGGGATCATCGCCGAGCGCGACGCGCACCTGGCCCAGCTTTTCGGGCGGGGGCGGCGGCTGCTGGCCCGAGCGGCGGCCGACGGCGTCGAGGCGGAGGCCGCGCGCGAGTCGGTCGTCCGCGAGCTGACGGCGGAGTCTGCCTCACCCGACGGTTTCAGGCTCACGCCGGCGCGGGTTCAGCTGCTGGCCCGCAAGGGCTTCTCGCCCGATCTCGAAGACCGCGTCCGCGGCGCCCTCGCCCAGGCCCTGCGTCGCGGAGTCGTGGCCAACAAGGATCTGCTGCTCGAGAACCGGATGCGCGGCGTCACGCTGCGCAACCTGGCGACCGGTGGCGAGCAGCTCCATCTCGATCTGTTCGAGAACCTCGGCTACCCCGGCGAGGCGCGCGATTTCTTCGAGTCGGAGGTGCGCGGCTGGAGCGGCTACGCCTCCCAGGAACGCCGCCTGCTGGCCGATCTGCTGCTCGAGAACCTGACCCCCAACCTGCTCCTGAACCGCAGCGAGACCCTGGTGCGGCAGGCCGCCGCGGAGGCCGCCGTCGGCAAGGTTTTCAATCAGGTCCGCAAAGGGCAGGTGATCGTCCGCCAGGGAGACCTGATCGACGCCGCCCACGCCCGCATCATCGCCCAGATGCGCGGCGAGCGGCAGCTCCGAAGGCAGTTCCCGCCGCTCGTCGCGACCCTCTCGCTGCTGGTGCTGGTGGCCGTCGTCATCTGGTTTGCCGAGCGGGGGGAGAGGGTGGCGGACCACAGCCGCGCCCGGTTGTTCTGCGAGAGCCTGCTGCTGCTCCTCATCTCGCTGCTGGGGGCGAAGTTCTGTGTCCTGGTGGCGAACGCCCTCTCGGGAGCCTTCGAGGCGGCCACCCTGAGCTCGCTGCGGAGCTGGGCCTACGCCATTCCCTTCGCTTCCCTGGCGCTGCTGGCGACCTTGCTGCTGGGACGCAATGCCGCCCTCGTGCTCTCCGTTCTGTTCTCGGTCCTTTGCTCCCGGCTCCTGGTCGATGGCGAGGGGCTCTGGTTCGTTTTCTTCAGCCTCGCCGGCTCGCTCGCGGCGATGTATGCCCTGGACCGCGCCCAATTCGGACATCGCCTGCTCATCGCCCGCATCGGGCTGGTCGTCGGCGCCGTCAACCTGGTGATGGTGTTGGTGCTCACCGCCCTCGCTCCCGCGGAGCGCGGCGCCATGCAGTTGGGCTTCGACCTGATCTGCGCGCTGGCCGGCGGGCTGCTGGTCACGGCCGCGGCGAGCTTCGCCCTGCCGATCCTGGAATGGCTGCTGGGCCTCACCACCGACATCAAGCTGGTCGAGCTCTCCAATACCAACCTGCCGCTGCTGCGCCGGCTGGCTTTCGAGGCTCCCGGCACCTTCCAGCATTCCCTCATGGTGGCCAACCTCGCCAAGGAGGGGTGCGAGGCGATCGGCGCCGATCCGGTGCTCGCCTACGCGGCCGGGCTCTACCACGACGTGGGCAAGGTCCTGCGCCCCGACTACTTCATCGAGAATCAGCGCCCCGGTCACAACCGGCACGACAAGCTCCTGCCTTCGATGAGCGTTCTGATCCTCATCAATCACGTCAAGGACGGGGTGGAGCTGGCGCGCGAGCACAATCTGCCGCAGGTGATCAAGGACGCCATCCGGCAGCACCACGGCACGCGGCTGATCAAGTTCTTCTACACCCGAGCCCTGGAACAGAAGGATTCGGCCTCCGGCGAGATCACGGAGGAAAAGTACCGCTATCCGGGACCCCGGCCCCGGAGCAAGGTCATGGGAGTGCTCATGCTGGCCGACGCCGTCGAGGCGGCGAGCCGCACTCTGGCCGAGCCCTCGCCGGGCAAGATCCGCGGCCTGATCCGCACCATTCTCGACGATTGCCTGCAGGACGATCAGCTCGATCACACCGACCTCACCCTTGCCGACCTGCGCAACGTCGCGGAGTCGTTCGAGCGGGTGCTCGGCAATATCTACCACCAGCGGATCGACTACCCCGGCTTCGACTTCAACGCCGGGCCGAAACGGGAGAAGAGGGCTATCCGTCAGGCCTCATGAGATGGACCAATCGTGAACGATCCGTGAAAGAACCGGCGAAACGTCCCGAGCTCATTCTGCTGAATCCCAATCGCTATCCGGAGGCCGCAACGCGCCGGCTGCGCCCGTGGCTCGGTGCGCTGCTGGCCGCGCTCGCGCCGCGGGCGGAGAGCCTCGGCGTGCGCTTCGTGGGAGATCGCGAAATGCGCCGGGTCAACCGCCGGTTCCGGGGCAAGGACCAGACGACCGACGTTCTCTCCTTTCCGGGCGAGGACGGCCATCTTGGCGACGTCCTGATCTCCGTGCCGATGGCGCGGCGCCAGACGGCGGCCGGGCACGGCG
The DNA here is from genome assembly GCA_963778565.1 of Thermoanaerobaculaceae bacterium. Taxonomy (GTDB): domain Bacteria; phylum Acidobacteriota; class Thermoanaerobaculia; order Multivoradales; family UBA5704; genus DATARR01. Next base: position 504,928 of record CAVZUZ010000015.1, read on the forward strand.
TGGACCGGGAGCTCAAGACCTTGCTGCTGCACGGCGTCCTGCATTGCCTGGGCTACGATCACGAGACCGACCAGGGCGAGATGGAGCGGCTCGAGCGCCGGCTGCGCCGGACCTGGGTCCGTGCGGATCGCGAGGGGCCTGAGGGGCCTATGGGGAAAAATGGCTGACGGGGAGACAGGCTCGGCGGTCGTCCTGATCTGGGGGTTGGTGCTGCTCGCTCCCGTGGCGGTGCTGACGGCGCTCCTCTCGGCCCTGCTCGAGCGGAGCGGTCCGATCCGCCTCCGCCAATGGGCCGAGGAGGCCGGAGGCTCGCTGCTGGCGCTTTCCGCCAAACCCGTGCGTTTCGGGATCTTCCGCTATCTCCTGTCGTTGCTCTCCCGGACGCTGCCCATCCTGCTCGCCGTGCTCCTGGCGACGCTGCTGGCGAGCTGGCATCGGGCGTATCCGGTTCTCTGGGCGCTCGCCGCCGTGGTGCTGCTCGTGGCCGCCATCGAGGCGTTCAACCGTACCCTGGTCAGCGCAGGATCCGGAGCGGGCCCTGCGCGCGCTGACCCGGGTCTACCGGATCGCACTGTGGGGGCTCTCGCCGCTGGTGGCGATCCTCGTGCCTCTCGTCCCCACCGAGGCCTTCGAGCGTCACGAGGAAGGGGAGGAGGGAGAAGCCTCGGACGAGGAGATCGAGGCGTTCATCGACGTCGGCACCCGCGAGGGCATTCTGGAGCCGCAGGAGGGAGAGTGGCTCTGGGGCATCGTCGGCTTCGGGGACACCCTGGCGCGCAGCGTCATGACGCCGCGTATCGACATGGTCTGCGCGCCGGTCGACTCCACCCTCGACTCCCTGGCCGAGCGGTTCATCGAATCGGGCCACACCCGCATTCCCATCTACGAGGACTCGATCGACCACGTCATCGGCATCCTGCACATTCGCGACGTGCTGCGCGCCACGCGCAGCCCCGAGCCGCCGGCCGTCCGCGAGCTGCTCAAGCCGGCGCTCTTCATCCCCGAGACCAAGCCGCTCACCGAGCTGCTCAAGGAGCTTCAGGCACGGTTCCAGCAAGTGGCGATCGTCGTGGACGAGTACGGCGGCACGGCGGGACTGGTGACGGTGGAGGATCTGCTCGAGGAGATCGTCGGCGAGATCATGGACGAGCACGAGGCTCTGGCGGCCGAGCTGGAGCCGCTGGAGAACGGTGCCTACCGGCTCGACGGCCGCGCCCACATCGAGCTGCTCGACGAGCTGTTCGACGTCGAGATCGAGGATCCCGAGTTCGAGACCGTGGCCGGCCTGATCTTCAGCGCTCTCGGTTACGTGCCGCAGGTGGGGGAGGTCGTGGACAGCCACGGTCTCCGCTTCACCGTCGAGGCGGTCGCCGACCGCCGCATCCAGACGGTCCGCGTCGAGAAGATCGAGCCGGCCCAAAAGGCGGAAGAGGCGGAGGCCTGATGGCGAAGTCCGGAACCGTCGCCCTGGTCGGCCGGCCCAACGCCGGCAAGTCGACCCTGATGAACCGGCTGCTGGAGGAGAAGCTGGCGATCGTCTCCGACAAGCCGCAGACCACCCGCCATCGCATCGTGGGCATCCTCTCCGGGGAGCGGGGCCAGATGGTGTTCTACGACACTCCCGGCATCCACCGGCCGCTGCACCGCCTGAACCGCCAGATGGTGCGCTACGCCTTAGACGCGATGAACGAGGCCGACGTCACCTGCCTCCTCGTGGACGTCTCGGAACGGTCCGGCTCGGGCAACGCCTTCGCTGCTCGATCTGGTCGGCAAGGCCGAGGGGCCGCGGGTGCTGATCCTCAACAAGGTGGACCGCATCAAGAAGCCGGAGATCCTGCCGCGGATCGAGCACTATGCTCAGACCGGCCTCTTTGAAGAGATCGTCCCGATCAGCGCCGTGAAGGGCGACAATTGCGACCGGCTGCTCGACGTCCTGTGGGGTCTGCTGCCGGAGGGCGAGCCGATGTTCGACCCCGAGCTGCTGACGATCCATCCCGAACGGTTCCTGGTCGCCGAGCGCATCCGCGAGAAGGTGCTGGAGCTGACCAGCGACGAGCTCCCCTTCACCACCGCCGTGGTCATCGAGCGCTGGGAGGAGGACGAGGAGAGAGACCTGATTCTCATTTACGCCTCGATCCTCGTCGAGCGTGCGGGCCAGAAGAAGATCGTCGTCGGCCGCCAGGGCCAGATGATCAAGGCCATCGGCACCGCGGCCCGCCTCGATCTCGAGCAGTACCTTGAACGCCGCCTCTACCTGGATCTCAACGTCCGGCTGGAGCCCGATTGGCGGGAGAACCAGGCCGTGCTGGCGACGCTGGACCGGGACGTGGATTTGGGGATGAAGTAGTTACCTGTCCGACGTATCTCGCCGTGCCAGCTCGGCACGCAGCCGCGCGAGCTCGGATTCGGCCGCCTTCCTGGCCTCCGCCTCGCGTTCAGCCCGCTCCTCGGCAGCTTTCCGGGCCTCCGCCTCCTGCACGCCGGTCCTTATGGGCTCGCCGGTCCGGACGTCCGCGACGAGAAGAGTGCCGGCCTGGTCCACTGCGAAGAGCAGACCTGCGCTTTCAGCAAGCAGCCGCCCCTGAGGGTCCGGCTCGATCCGCCGGTAACGACCGCCTGCGCCCAGACGGTAGCCGGTCATCCGGAAGCGCCCCTTCTCGGAGAACGGCTGATCGAAGATCAGGTACTCGCGGACTCCCGCCCTTTGGTAGATCTCCACCTTCTTTTCATAGTCGTTGCGGCGCATCTCGACATCGGAGTCGGATACCACCTCGATGACGAGGCAGGGCCGCGCGCCCTCCTCGGCCACGTAAAAGGCCTTCCGCTCCTTGTCCTTTTCACGGACGCCCGGAATCACCGCGAGATCCGGGGCGGGATTGGAAAGGCCCGGGATGCCCCAGAAGATCTGCACGTCGCCGAGGACCAGCACGTCCTCCCGGTCCTCGTAGTGCCGCAGCAGCAGCTCGCCCAACAGCGTCACGAGCTTGAAATGCGGTCCGCTTTGGGGCACCTCGTCGCCAAACTCGGGATCGAGAATATCCTGCGGCGTCAACGGGATCTGCTCGTCGGACTCTTCGCCGTTGGGCAGGCGGACGCGCCGCCAGCGAAATCCATAAGGGAAGGGATTGTCGTACTCCCTTCTCCAGTCGGGCTCCGGCTCTTCGTCGGCCGGCATCTTGCGGACGGGCTCGGCCATAGCGTCAGTTTAGCTACATCCAGGAGGGCAGTCAAAAGCGTATCGCCTCACGAGGCGCGGACAGTCTCCTACTCCCCCGGCCGCGCCTGCGTCCTCGGCTCCACAGGCAGCCCCGCGGCCTGCCAGGTTTCCCAGCCGCCGGTGAGGGCGACCGCCCTGGGCCAGCCGGCCCGCCTCAGCTCGAGCGCCACCCGGGCGCTCGTCGCCTCGTCCTTTCAGGCACAGAAGGCGACGAGCCACGCCTCCTTGGGGAGATGGAGCCGCTTCGCCTCCTGGACCGGCTGTTCGGGATCGAGCCGTATCGCGCCCCGGGCCGTGGCCTCGCTCGTCTCGAGGCTGCGTTGCGTCCGCACGTCGAGGATCACCACGGGCTCGCCGGCTTCCTGAAGCGCCCGAAGCTCCTCGATTCCGATCCGCTCCGAAGCCGGGCGTCCGGGCTCCGCCGGCGCGGCTCCCAGAACGGGCAGAACAGGTTTCGTTTCCGCACGCTTTGGCGAGGCTGGCTCCTCGACCGGCACGGATGGCGTCTCGGCCGGAGCGCCGGTCCGCTTCCCCAGGAGCATCAGCGATCCGCCGTGCAAGACCACCGACAGCAGGACCACCAGACTGCAGAGGGAGAAGAGGTGGACGCTGCCGGGAAGGCCGGCGAACACCGGCAGGAGCACCAGCAGGAGCGAGCTCAAGCCGCGCGGGCCGAACCAGGCGATCAGCCCGAGGCTCTTGCGGTCGAGCCGCATCGGGGCGAGCGACAGCAGGACGACGACCGGCCGCACCAGCAAGGCCACCAGGGCGAAGAGGAGGACGCCGCCGTCGGCCAGGGCCAGGCCGCTCCAGATGAGCGAGCTGCCGAGCAGCACGAAAGTGAAGAGCAGGGCCAGCTCGGCCGTGGTCTCGCCGTACTCCTGGAAGCAGTCGCAGAGCTCGACGTCGAAGGTCGAGATCGTCATCCCGGCGGCGAAGGCGGCGAGGAAGCCGCTGCCGTGGACGGATTCCGCGGCGGCATAGGCGGCGAAGGCCAGGCCCAGCGAATAGAGCGACTCGTAGTCGCGGCGGACGCCAAGGCGCCGCCGCACCAGGTCGAGCGTCGCCACGCCGAGGAGACCCACCACGACTCCCGCCGCCGGACCGAGCAGAAAGAGCTCGATCCCCATCTTGGACCACTCCGCGGGCGCCGTCATCAGCCCTTGGCCGAGGAGAGCCATGGCGACCAGGACGATCGGCAGCAGAACGGCATCGTTGAGGCCGCTCTCGAGCCGCAGCGCGAGCCGCACGGTGGGAGGCAGATCGGGCCGGCGGAGAAGGCCCCGCAGCAGCACGGGATCGGTGGAGGCGAGAGCCGCCCCGAGGATGGCGGCGGAAGGCCACGAGAGGTCCAGCAGCCACCGTGCCGCCAGCATCACCAGTGCGGCTGAAAGCACGGTTCCGGGCCCCACCACCAGCAGCGTCAGACGGAGGTGGCGCCGGATCTGCCCCAGGTCGATCGACAGCGCGTCCGTGAACAGCACGAGCGTCAGGCTGAGGATCGACACCGCGCGGAGCCTCCGGCGAGCCGAGACCGGGGTCGATCAAGCCGAGACCGTAGGGTCCCAGAATGGTGCCGAGGCCGATCAGCACCCCGACCTGCGGGACGCCGCTGCGCTCGATCAGGCCGGAGAGCAAGGCCGAGATGACGATCACCGCCCCGACGAGAGCCAGGGTGGCGAGGAAAGGATCGGCCCCGAGGGTCAAGGAGCGGCTCCGTCGCGACGGCTTGTGGGATGTACGTTGAAGGCCATAGGCGCGAGCAGGAGCTGCAAGTGTAGCGTAGCGGCGGTCTACGCGCCCGCCGCTGCTTTCTCCCTGATCGATCTAGGGGCGAACGCCGGTTGCGGTTCTCCTTGAGGATTGTGGCGGGGCGGGCTTCGGCACGCAGCAGAGAGGCGTAGGGGCCCCGCAGTTAACGCGCGTGCCTGTAGTAGGATGGCCTTGCGGGCCAGTCGTACGAGGGCTCTGAGGTATCCCGCTAGTTGATGTGATTCTGCGAAAGGGTGTACACTGGCTGGAATTCTCTATCTCCAGCCTCTTGTTTGTCGTTGCAGCACAAGGGGACAAGGCAGATGAACTCTATCTTCATCAACCACTCGACACAGGACGCAGGTTTCGCGCAGAAGCTCGCAACCGACCTGGGTCTTGGCGGATACCAGGCAGTTACGTACGCTGATCTGGAAAGCGCAAGAGGTGGCAAGGAATCCAACCTGAAGGAACGGCTCGCGGGGATGATCGCCTCATCGGACTACTTCATTCCCGTCATTACGTCGGCGGTTCAGGATCGCGGTTGGTTTCAGCAGGATATTGTAACGGCCTTGCAAGAGGAGGCGCCGAGCGGTAGAGTCATCATTCTGCCGGTGCTCAAGGAGCCCTGCGTCCTCCCGGAGTCCCTGGGCGTACGCTCTCCCGTGGACTTCTCGGAGTCTTACGAGAAGGGTCTCCACAACCTGGTCGACCGTCTTTCTGTACGCCTACCAGATCGCAAGAAATGTTTGGCTAGTCCGGGCTTGAGCTCCGTCGAGCCCGGGGTAATGAACGGGCTCCGGGAGCGTCGAGATCACCTAAAGCAGCTTTCAAGCCAGCCCGTCTCGAATCGGCTCGAAAAGTTGGTCGTCAAGATCTTTGAAGATCAGGGATATCGCGTCGAGTTGGCGCAGTTGGTGAAAGATGGCGACATTGACTTGGTCGCCGTCGGAGGAAGCGACAGGTCGAAGCACCGTTTTCTGGCGCAGTGCAAGTGGTATGCACCCGGAAATCGGGTCGCCGTGGAGCTCGTCAACTCCGTTTCTCCTCGCGATATCTCGCGGGACGGGAAGGCTCACGTCGTGACCACATCTTCCTTCGCGGATTCCGCAGGATCGGCTTCGGGGGATGTTTCCGAGCGCCTGACCTGCAGCCGCTGGGAGCTCAACCCTCCCGATTGGGATTCTATGAGAGCTTGGATGGCTTCTTTCATGAATCACCTGCCGGAGCAGCCGGTTGACCTCGACCAGACACGAGACCGCCATGCCGAGCTCGTGGACAAGAAATACGGTTCATTCCTCACCGAGACAGAACAAGAGGAGTTACTGCGGCTGCGGGTCTACCTGGACGAAGCCCAAGCAGAGTTCTATAAGCCCATCGAAAAGAAGCTTGACTTGGCTTTGGCTGCGCTGAACTCATCCGTGGAGAGGTGACAGTTGGCGGTTTTCCATCGACGTAAAACACCTCCCGGCCCTTTCAAACAGTACTCCACTTATCGTCGTTATGTCCGGGAAGACTTTTTCGAGTGTTGTGCGTATTGTCTCCTAAGTGAATTCTGGGGAGGCGGTCCAGAGAACTTCGAGCTGGATCATTTTCGGCCGAAGTCCCTACCCGAGTTCGCCCATCTCGTGAACGATTTCTATAACTTATATTACGCTTGCCATCCCTGCAATCACATCAAGGGCCACAGTTGGCCCCCACCTGAGCTAGAAGCTCGCGGCTATGGGTTTCTGGACCCGTGCGCCGAAATCTTCTCGGATCATTTCGAAGAGGACGCTGACGGCTTGTGGCGGCCTTTATCCCTCCAGGCAAGGTACACCGAGGAAAGATTGCTCCTGAACCGGCCTCACCTTCAGAGAATCCGCCGAAAGCTACGGGACCTTGCCACGAAGAAGGGACAGCCGCCCATTGACTGGAACCTACCGGCTCGGGAGCAGATTCAAGCCTTGCTGGACTGAGGCTTGGATGGGAGCTTCTCTTTTTTGGAAGATCGAAGAAAAGAACAAGAGCCTCAGGAACAATGAGGTATGCGGTGATAGCTTCCAAGCCATGGCCCTGCTGACCGCCGAGGCGCTGATCCTCGACGTGATGGACCTGCACGACCGCGACCGGATCGTCACCTTTCTCACCCGCGAGCACGGCAAGAAGAAGGGGGTGGCCAAGGGCGCGCGGATGAAGCACAGCCGCTTCGGCGGCCAGCTTCAGCCGCTCGCCAAGGCGCAGGTGACCTGGTTCGAGAAGGAGGGGCGGGACCTGGGGCGGATCTCTTCGGTGGAGCTGGTGTGCACGGCTCATCCGCTGCAGACGGATCTCGAGGGGATCCTGCTCGGCAGCTACCTCGCCGACCACGTCCTGGAGTTCGCCCAGGAGGGCGAGGCCTCCGATCATCTCTACCGATTGCTCGACGCGACGGTGCAGGCCCTGCTGGCGGGGGTGGACCGCGACCTGGCGGCGCGGTACTTCGAGGCCTGGGTCCTGCGGCTGGCGGGCGTCTTTCCGCCGCCTTACGCCTGCCCGACCTGCGGCTCGCCGTTTCCTCCCGAAGGAGCGGTGCTGCCGCGCTCGGGAGAGACGTTGCTGTGCGTGGACTGCGGCGGCCGGAGCGGCTTTGCCGTCTCGCCTGCGGCGCTGGAGTTCCTGTGCCGCATCGGCCGCGAAAGCCTGCCAACCGCGGCGGAGCGGGCGCCTGCGACGGCGGTGCTGCGGCAGGTCGAGGAGCTCTGCGGCCAGGTGCGGCGGCACTTCCTCCAGCGCGAGCTGCGCAGCTACGGCGTCATCCAGCGGACGCTCGCCGAGGTCTGATACCCTAACCGGCTTTACGAGGCCTCTCGACCTCACCCCAACCCCTCTCCTAAAGGAGAGGGGGGCAGGGGGTGAGGTCGCGCGGGCGCCGAGGCTCGATCATGCAAACGTTCCAGGAGCTCATCCTCAAACTGTCGGAGTTCTGGGCGCGGGAGGGATGCGTCCTGCAGCAGCCGCTCGACCTCGAAGTGGGCGCGGGCACCATGCATCCGGACACCTTTCTGCGCGTCCTGGGTCCGGAGCCCTGGCGCGTCGCCTACGTTCAGCCGTCGCGCCGGCCCGCCGACGGCCGCTACGGCGACAATCCGTTCCGGCTCGGCAAGCACCACCAGTTCCAGGTGATCCTGAAGCCCTCGCCGCTCGACGTGCAGCGGCTCTACGTGCGCAGCTTAGAAGCCATCGGTCTCGACCTCACCCAGCACGATCTGCGCTTCGAGGAGGACAACTGGGAGGCTCCGACCCTCGGCGCCTGGGGCGTCGGCTGGCAGGTGATGCTCGACGGCATGGAGATCACCCAGTTCACCTACTTCCAGCAGGCCGGGGGCCTGGAGCTCAAGCCGATCAGCGCCGAGATCACCTACGGCCTGGAGCGGCTGACCATGTTCCTCTCGCTCTCCCGGAGCATCTACGAGATCGATTGGGTGGAGGGGATCGACTACGGCCAGGTGCGCAAGCAGGAGGAGTACGAGCTCTCACGGTATTACTTCGAGTTGGCGGACGTGGCCTTCCTCCAGCGCCAGTTCGACGGCCATGAGGCGGAGGCGAATCGCTGTCTCGAGGCCGGGCTGGTGCTGCCGGCCTACGAATGCGCCCTGAAGTGCTCGCATGGCTTCAACGTGCTCGACGCCCGCGGCGCCGTCTCGGTGACCGAGCGGGTCGGCCTGATGAAGCGGGTGCGCGACCTGGCGGTCGGCTGCGCCCGCGCCTACGTCGAGAGCCGCGAACGGCTGGGCTTCCCGCTGCTCCAGGGCGCGGCCCGCGAGGCGACGCCTGCGGTAACCGCGACGCCGGCGGAGGTGGCCGATGCCGCACGCTGATCGGCGGGGAGAGTACCTGCTGGAGGTGAGGAGCGAGGAGATCCCCGCCCGCATGCTGGAGCCGGGAGTACGGGAGCTTGCGACGCGCGTCTTCGAGGAGCTGATGGCGCGGGGCGTCGGCCCTCGCGAGGTGGAGACCGGCTATACGCCGCGGCGCCTGGTGCTGATCCTTTCGGGCCTGCCGGAGCGCGAGCCCGACCGCGAGGAGCAGGTGATGGGCCCGCCCGTGCGCGCCGCCTTCGCCGCCGACGGCTCACCGACTCCGGCCCTGCTCGGCTTCGCCAAGCGCACCGGCCTGGCGCCGGAGGAGCTGGCGCGGGTGAAGACGGACAAGGGGGAGTACCTGGCCGCCACGAAGAAGATCGAAGGCCGGCCGATCTCCGAGGTTCTGGCCGAGATCGTGCCGCGCGTGCTCGGCGGCATCTCGTGGGCCAAGACCATGCGCTGGGGGAGCGGCGAAGGCCCGTGGGTGCGGCCGGTCCACGGCGCGATTTCCTTGTTCGACGGCGCCGTCGTGCCGTTCGATTTCTTCGGCGTGACGGCCGGCGACGAGTCCGAGGGCCATCCTGTCCTCTCGCCCGATCCATTCCGCGTCGCGAACGCCGAGGACTACAAGGGCCGGCTCGCCGAGCGCCAGGTCGAGGTGCGGCCTGCGGAGCGCCGGCGCGTGCTCCACGAAACCATGAAGTCCCGGGCTGAGGCTCTCGGCGGGAGGCTCGTCGACGATCCCGCGCTGCTCGACAAGCTCACCGCTATCTGCGAGGTCCCCGGCGTGATGGAAGGGCGCTTCGACGACGCCTTCCTGGAGCTGCCGGCCGAGGTGCTCTCCACCAGCCTGCGCGACCACCAGAGCGCGTTGACGGTGGTGGCGCCCGACGGCGACGGCGGGCTCCTGCCGTACTTCCTCACCGTCATGGACCGTCCGGACGATCCGGCCGGCCGCGCCCGCTCGGGCAACGAGTGGGTGGTCGCCGCCCGTCTGGCGGATGCCCGCTTCTTCTACGGCGAGGATCGCAAGGCGGGGCTCGCCCGGCGGGCCGAGCAGCTCGCGCGCCTCGCCTTCCACGAGCGCCTGGGAAGCTACGCGGCCAAGACCGAGCGGCTGGTGACCCTCTCGGCGGTCATTTGCGACCAGCTCGGCTGGACGGAGGAGAAGCCGCAGGCGGCCGAGGCGGCCCGGCTGCTCAAGGTGGACCTGGCGACCGAGATGGTCAAGGAGTTCACCTCGCTCCAGGGCGTCATGGGCGGCATCTACGCCCGCGAGGAGGGCCAGCCGGAGGAGATCTGGCAGGCCGTCTACGATCAGTACCTCCCGGCGTCCGCGGACGACCGCATCCCCCACGGCCGTATAGGACAGGTGACCGGTCTTGCCGACCGTATCGATACGCTGGTCGGCATGTTCGGTCTCGGCCTGATTCCCACCGGCAGCAAGGACCCCTTCGGTTTGCGCCGTGCCGCGCTGGGAGCGGTGCGCATCGCGCTCGAAGGGGGTCTGTCCCTTGATCTCGAGGCGGTCGCGATCGAGGCGGCCCGTCTCTACGGCGACAAGCTGACCCGCAACGCCGAGCAGATCCTGGACGACCTGCGTCCCTTCCTCTACGACCGCATCCGCTATGTTCTCGGCCTCGCCGGCTACGCCTACGATGAGATCGAGGCGGCCCTCGCCGTCGGCGCCCCCAGCCTGCCGGACTTCAAGGCCCGGGTGGACGCCCTTCACAAAGTGCGTGAGGAAGCGGCTTTCCTCTCCGTGGTGCTGGCGGCCAAGCGCATCGCCAACATCGTCAAGGACGCGCCTGAGCGGCCGCTCGACGAGTCGCTCCTCGCCGAGCCGGCGGAGAAGGACCTCGCCGCTGCGTTCCAGGAGCTGCGCGCCGATGTCGAGGAAGCCGCTGAAGCGGGGGACTACGAACGCTGCCTGCACCGCATCGCCGGCCTCGCCCCCGTGCTCGACCGCTTCTTCGTCGAGGTGCTGGTGATGGCGGAGGATGAGAAGGTGCGCGCCAACCGCATCGCCCTGCTGCAGGCGATCGGCCGCGCTGTTTCCAGGACCGCACGCCTCACTGAGATGGTGGTGGACAAGGCCGAGGCGCGCGCGAAGGCGGGATGAGCCTCCTGGGAGCGCCGGCATCCTTGCCGGCCTTTTTCTTAAAACAAACCTCTGGCCGGCAAGGATGCCGGCGCTCCCAGGCTCAGACTGGACCCGCGGGTCGCGCCGCGCGCCCCGAGAAATGCGCGGCCCGACCTTCGGCGCACGGGTAGGAGCCGCTCGTTTCCCTCTCCCGACCTCCTGCTCCGGCTCCAGGACCTCAGAGTTGCGCTCCCTGCCCAGAGCCTCGCGTGAGCCGGACTTCGGGGTTTTTCGCCGGACCTGACCCTCGCGCGCCGTGACCTGCGAGCCGAGCGGCGCGACCTCCGGCCCCTGGCGCATAACCTTAGACTCGCGCCGCAGGATCAGAAATTCGCGCCGCAGAACCTGCGGCTTGCGGTCCGTGACCTCAGGTTTGCGGCCCGTGACCTCCGGTTTGTGCTTGGCGACCTGCTCGGCGGGTACCAGCCCCCAAGGGTCGCGCCACCTGACTCTTGGCTCACGAGCCGCAACCCCACGGGCAGCAGTCCGTGACCTTGGGTCGCGGCTCAGGACTCGCGGGTCATGGGCCGTGCGCCGCAGGTCACGCCCCATGACTCCAAGGTCGGGTAAGAAATCCGTGGGGTTACGAGCCGCAACCCGCTTAGCACGCTCCGTTACCCCAAGGTTGCGCGCCGCGGGTTCCGGGTTACGCGGCAGATCCGGCCGGTTATACGCTAGGCTCAAGATCTTGCGTATAACTGTTCCACGGAGCGACCCCGTGACCCACCAGCGCCTTCCTGAAACCATCCAGACGCTCTACGCCGAGCTGTTGGAGCAGTCGATTCATGCCGAGGCCGAAGCGGCGGCGACCGGGGCGCCGACATTGGATTCCGGGTTGTGCTGCTCCCATTCTCCTCTGGCCTCTGAACCCTCTGATCTCTGAGTCTCTGGACCATGCGGGGAGTCCAGAGGGGGCTTGCCCTCTCTGGTGAGGGTGTACAAGCGGTTCGTGGCGGTTGGTGCGGCATGCCCTTCGAGGCCTCACCCCCTGGCCCCCTCTCCCTGACGGGAGAGGGGGAACGTAGGGCTTATTATCTTTGCTCTCGGAGGCGTTCCGCGGTTTCGCGGATCTGGGCGCGGACAGCGTCGATATCGTCGGAGATCTGACGGTTGGAGAATCGAAGAATAGTGCAACCGAGGGAGCGGAGGTAGAAGTCTCGGTTTTCGTCGTGGGCAACTTGGCGGTGGTCCATGTGAACTTCGCCATCGACCTCGACAACCAGATTCAATTCACGGCAGTGAAAATCGACGATAAAGATGCTGATAGGAGACTGGCGGCGGAACTTGATCCCTGCCAGACGCCGATCTCGCAAGATCTCCCACATCAACCGCTCTGCCGGCGTGGGTTCCTCCCGGAGTTTCTGCGCACGAGACTTCGCGGGCGTCGAGACTGGCAGACGCTGTCTCCGCTCTTTCATTTAACAATAGTCTATCGAGTCCCATCCAAAGCAGGCAATCTCCACTACCCCCTCTCCCGTCAGGGAGAGGGGGCCAGGGGGTGAGGCTTCGAAGGGCAGGTCGCTTCAACCGGCATGAGCCCTACCGACACCCTTCCCGGTCTCGCCCGAAATCGTCGAGGTGCTACGCTATCGGGAGGGACATCAGTAGGAGAGGAACGCGGTGATGGATCTCAAGCTGCTTGCGGAAACCCTGACCGCCGCAGGTCGCGCGACATGACCCGCGGGTCGAAGAAGCGGGATTCTCGGGTCGAACGGCGTGGACCTCGGCGCTCTTTCCGCGCTTCAGTCTTCAGCTTGAGGAGATCTGGGAGCCTCGCTGGTAGCGCTGCCGGCCGCCATCTCCTTCGCCATCCCACGCTCCACCGCCTCGATCAAGTAAGGCCGCAGCCGCTCCGGCGCCACGATGTGGTGGACCGAGCCCACCTGTTGCGCGCGCTCGACGCTGTGGACGGCGTCGAACTCCCCGGCCACCTCGCCCAGCTTCTCGGAGCGCACGGCCTGCCGCGTCTCTTCGAGCCGGGCGCGCAGCCTTGCCTTGTCGGCTCTCTCGGCGCCGGCGACGGACTTCTCGAGCTCCAGGACGCGCGGGTCCTGGCGCGTCCGGCGGTCCACCTCGCGGGCGAAGACGACCGCCGCGGCCGGCGCGCCGCCGATCACCGAGGCGTAGGCTCCCTCGAGCGCCGCCACTTCCATGTTGTCGTGGAGCGCGTTGGAGAACACGACGAAGGCCCCGCCGTGGTAGCGGGAGACGACGCAGAAGACGATGGGGCCCTTGAAGTTCACCACGGCGCGGCCGATCTCGGCGCCGTACTCGAGCTGCCAGAGACGCATCGACTCGGGCGAGCCGTCGAAGCCCGAAAGGTTGGCCAGCACCACCAGCGGCCGGTTGCCGCTCGCCGCGTTGACGGCCCTTGCCACCTTCCTGGAGGACTGCGGAAAGAGGGTGCCTCCCGTCCACTGCTCAGGGCCATAGATAGGCACCCACCCGAGCCGCGGCAGGGGCTTGGACTCGAAGCCCAGCAGGCACACCGGGCGGCCGCCCAGACAGGCGTCCCAGACCACCGCCATCTCGGCGTCGCGCATGCCGTACCAGCGCTCGAGATGCGGATGGTCGCGGTCGCATACGGCCTCCATGACGCGGCGGACCTCGAACGGCTTCTTGCGCCCCGGATTGGTGACGGGGTCGAAGATCTCGCCGACGGTCCGGAACTCGCCGCCATGGGGGAAGCCGCGAATATCGCGCTCGCGCGGATCGCCGGTGGGCCAGGGCCGGGGAAACCGCTCGTCCGGAGCCACGTAGGCACGGTCGTAGTAGCGGTGGAGGATGCGGCAGGCCTCGCCGAGGTCGCGGGCGAAGTACTGCGCCTGGCCGTTGGGTCCCATGATCCGCTCGTAGCCGCCGATGCCCTGGTTGTCCTCGGCCGAGACGCCGCCGGAGTAGTCGAGGGCCTGTTTGCCGGTGAGCACCATGGCTCCCTCGGGAGTCATGATCAGAATGCCGCGGGTGTGCATCAGCATCGTGGCCTCGGCGTTCCAATAGGGCTGGGCGCCGGCGTTGACGCCGGCCACCACGACGTTGACCTCGCCCCCGGCCTGCGTCAGCTCCACCAGGCGGCGCAGCACGCGAGCGATCCAGTCCATGGCCTCGGTGCCGTCTTCCATCGAGATCCTGGCGCCGGCGGAGAGTGCGAACCATTCGACCGGCACCCGCATCGACCCGGCGAGGTCGAGGGCGGCGAGGATCCGCCGGCACTCGGGCTCGGCCAGAGCGCCCATGCCGCGGCTGGGATCTCCCAGGATGATCACGCGGGTGATCCCTTCCGGATAGCGGCCGGTGAAGTTGCGGACGACGCCCACGACCACGCCGGCCGTGTTGCGGCCGTAGGGCCGATCGACCGGCGCGAGCCGGCCTTCGGCGTCGAGATCGTGCTCGAGGAACTCGCCGGCCGGCACATCGGCCTGGGCCTCGCGTTGCGGCGGCGCCAGCCGCTTGACCACTTCATAGGGATAGGGAAGACCCCGGCGCCGCAGGTCCACGACCTTCTGGGCGTACTCGCGCAGGGGTTTCAGGGGCGCCTCGGACGGCTTGCGGAAGCGCAGGACCATGCCCGCCGCTTCGAAGTTGGAGATCTCCAGCACCCGGTCCTGCAGCTCGCCGCTGTCGCGGTCCGGAATGCGGCAGCGGACGGCCACCTTTTCCAGCCCCAGCCCTTCGGAAAGCGGGGCGAGGCGGCGCACCAGCTTGCTCAGCTCTTCCAGTTGGAGATCGACGGGCGGCCAGATGTTGAGCAGCACGCGGTTCCACTGCAGCCGCTCGGCGGCGGCGCGGCGCGACTGGAACCGGCGGATGCCTGCCAGGGCCTCCATCAGCATGTGCTCGAGCTGGGGCAGCTCGACGACACGGCCGGCGTCGTCGCGCACCGGCGTCAGGTCCCGCACCTCGGCCACGGAGAACAGGCGTTCGTCGCGCGGGTTCTCGCGCGCGACGCCGTGGAAGAAGTAGACCCTCTCGGGAGCCGGCAGGCGCTCGAGATGGAAATTCTGCAGCCGCCAGAGCTCCAGGCGCAGCGCCAGCATCGGATGGATGCCGCGATACACCCGCTCCTCGCGGAAAACGTCGCCCGCGTCCTCGGCGCGGCGAAAGGTGAAGCTCTGCACCTCGTCGGATCCGGAGATGACGACGGCGATGCGGCGCAGTCCTGCCGGGAGCCCGGAGCTCGCCAGGAGCGCCGCGATATTGCCGGCAATATTGGCGGCAATATTGCCGGCAATATCGGCGGCGGCGGTGTCCTCCTCCACCGGCCGCCCGGCTCGCCAGAAGTAGAGCTCGGCGACGATCTCGGAGCCCTCCGGAGCGTCCGCGGCGAGGCGGCTCACGGTATCGACCGACCACGCGAGGCGGTCGTGCCCGGCATGGGTGGCGATCAGGTGGACGTGCGAGCCCCGGTGCTCGTAGCCGGCGACGGCGAAGGTCTGTCCCTCGACCAGCGTCGAGACGACGCTGCGCAGCTCGCGGATGCGGTAATAGCGCCGGATCATCACCTCGAGCAGGCCTTCGCGCAGGCGAGGGCCGGCGGTCTCGTACCGCCGCGAGAGGAGGAGATGGAGAGGTTGCGCACACTCGACCAACGCGCGGATCCGGCCGGCGCGCTCGTCCGGGCCGGGATCCTCGGCCAACCGCGCGAGGTCCTCCTCGGCGGCGGCGTAGATCCGCTCGCGGACGGCGAGCAGGACGGGCCGGTCGTAGCGGCGGTACCGGACCTCGCGGGCGAGGTCGTGCACCGCCGGCTCGCTTCCCTGGGACTCCGCGATCACCTGGTCGAGCAGCTCCCGCAGCCCCGTTCCCTCCGTTCCGCTTGGGCCTTCGTCCCGTTCCAGCCAGCGCTCCAGCAGGGCGAGGACGGGAGGGACCTGCTGCGCCAGCCGCCGGTGGGAGATGGCGATGCGGAAGAGGCTCTCCTCCAGCTCCGACGAGCGGTCGAGGCTGCCGACCCCGAAATGGGCGAGGGCGCGGCGGAGCTTGGCGAGAAAGGCTTCGGGAAGACCCTCGGCCCCGGCATCGAGATCGCGCAGGTACGCGGCGAGGTATTCCTCGGTGCTGTGGCGGCCATCTCCCCCGACGTCTCCGGCGCCGTCCGCCGGGTGCCGGCGGAAGAGGGATGAGACGTCGGCGAAAGCGCGGAGGATCTCTTCTTCGAGCCGGCGGTCCTCCCCGTCTCCGGCGTCTCCCGGCCCGAGGCGATCGATCGTCTCCGCGTCGGCGTCATAGCCGAGCATCAGGCGGCGTACCTCTCCGAGCCTCTCGCCGCGGCGGGAGGCGGCCTCGTCATCGGGCGGGACGAGGCCTTCGAAGCGCACCCGCCCCTGGGCCGGTGTGGCGGCGGCGGGTCGCGCGCCGGTCTCCGGCTCGATCACCAGCAGCGGCGCGCCGGTCCCCACCTGGGCGTTCCGGCGCGCCAGCACCTGGCGTACGCGTCCCGATGCCGGCGCGCGCAGCGTCGTCTCGATCTTCATGGCTTCGAGCACGGCCAGAGGATCGCCGGCCTCCACCTCGTCACCTTCGTGGACCGCGATGGATGCGACCACCGCCGGCGCCGGCGCGCGCACCACGTCCCCCTCGTGGCGCCCGATGCGATGCGGAATGCCGTCCACCTCCACAGTCTGCCAGCTCGCCTGCGTGGCCAGTGAGATCCGCCAGCTCCGCTCGCCGCAGACGATCCTGCGGCCGGTTCGCCCCGGCCGCTCGGCCAGCACCTCCAGGCGCAGGCCGTCCACCTCGATGCGGAAGAGCCGCCAGTCCAGCCGCGAGACGCGAAAGAGGTAGTCCTGGCCGCGGTAGTGCAGCTCGACGCCATGGCCGATCTCCTTCGGCACTTCCGGCCTGCCGCGGGCCGCCGAGGCATAGAAGCGGGCCCGGGCGAGATCCCACTCCGTTTCATAGCCGGCGATCGCCGAGGCCAGGAGGGCCGCCTCGGCGCCGCGCCGCGGCAGGTGCTCGCCGCTCGACACCAGACGGTCCAGCCAGCCGGGCTCCGCGGGCTCCAGGGCGGTCAGCTCGGGACGGTCCAGAAGCTCGGCCAGGAACGCCTTGTCCGTACCGCCGCCGCGCAGGAAGACCTCGGTGCGCGCAAGGCCGCGCTGCAGGCGGTCGAGCGCCTCCGCCCGCGTCCGCCCGTGGGCCGTGACGCGGACGATCTCCTCGCCGTCCGCGGGAACGCTTCCTTCTTCGACCGCGGGATCGGCGCGCAATCCCGGGCCGGCGGGAAGACGCAGCATCTCGACCACGCCGGGGCTCGGCGCGAAGCCGCCTTCGGGATCGAGGGCGGAAAGGCAGACCTGGAAGGCATGGCCGCGGGCCTCGGGCGGCTGGCCGTCGAGCGTGCCGCCGCGGGAGAGATGAAGCTCCAGGGCGGCGAGGTCGACCTCGTCGAGCGCCTCGATGACGGCGATCCCTGCCGGCAGACCGGCAGCCGTGCTCTGGAAGCGGTGCTCGCCGTTGTCCGGATCGGCCAGGAACGTCACGGTGAAGGCGCCGGTGGCGCCGCGCGCGCCCGCGAAGCGGGCGGCGGCCTCGCGCACCGACCGCGCCAGCTCCGCCCGCAACCCCGGCGGCGGCGACTCGGCCAGCACCACGCGGTCGCGATACCGGAGGGTGACGTCGATCAGGCCCGGCGTCCAAGCCGTGCCCCGCCGGTCCACGAGGACAGGCGCTTCGATCCGCCGCACGCTCTCCGGAACATCGCGCGGCATGTCATGGTTTGGGGACATCTCGGCTCGCTCGACCGGCTCGATCCCGAGGTCCGTCTTCGGGGTCGAATCCAAGATCAGCAGCTCCGGAGGATATCCCGACTCCCGCTGATGGGGGAGGGGGGCGGCCACGTCTAACCGAAGCGGGATATCGTGTGCTCGTGGACTACCGCGGTCCTGCCCTCCGAAGCCTCACCCCCCGGCCCCCTCTCCCTGACGGGAGAGGGGGAGGAACACATCTGTCTTTCTTGCCCTTCTCCCCCTCTCCGGTTACGGAGAGGGGGCCGGGGGGTGAGGCTTCGGAGGGCAGGACCGTACGCAGTCCGCAGGCAAACTGGACCATTACGCGCCGCCCGGCCTGTTTCCCTTCGAAACCGAACGGGGGTATCATTCCTTCATGGCCGCCCGCCCCTTCGCCTCCGGCACCATCGCCTTCGGTCTCGTCACCATTCCCGTCAAGCTGTATTCCACCGGCGAAAGCTCGGTGGGTATTCAATTCAACATGCTGCACAAGAAGTGCGGCTCCCGGCTCAAGCAGCAGTACATCTGCCCGGTGGACGAAGAGGTGGTGGAGAAGGAGGACATCGCCAAAGGCTACGAATACTCCAAAGGGCAGTACGTCCGGTTCTCGGACGACGAGCTCAAGGCCCTGCAGCCCGAGGCCACGAACGCCATCGAGATCTCCGAGTTCATCCCTTCCGACCAGATCGATCCGATCTACTTCGAGAAGTCCTGGTATCTGGGCGCCGACAAAGGGGGCGACCGGCCGTACCGGCTGCTGGCGGAGGCGATGAAGGAGACGGGCCGGGTGGCGCTCGCGCGCTACGTGGCCCGCGGCAAGGATCAGCTCGTGCTCCTGCGGCCGTACCAGAACGGCCTGGTGATGCAGCAGCTCCGCTACGCGGACGAGCTGCGGGACTTCTCCGAGATCCCCATCGGTCCCGCGGAGGTCAAGGATGGGGAGCTCAAGCTGGCCATTCAGCTCATCGAGCAGGTCGCCGCCGAGGAGTTCCATCCCGAGAGCTACGAGGACAAGCAGCGCCAGCAGGTGCGGGACCTGATCGAGCGCAAGGTCCAGGGCGAGGAGATCACCGCCGCGCCGGTCGAGGCGCCGAAGGCGCAGGTCATCGACCTCATGGCAGCCCTCAAGGCGAGCCTGGCCGCCGCCACGCCCTCGGCCTCCGACAAGCCGGTCTCGCTGGCCGACCGCAAGCCCGCCAGGCGTTCTTCCGGCTCATCTCTCACCGCGCTGCCGGGCGGCGCCGGCGCCGGAGAGCCCAAGAAGAAGAGCTCGCGGCGCTAGGCCGCCGGCGGAAGACAGTGATGGCGACGATCGCCGGCATCGCCGTAGGTCTGGTGGCAGCCCTCCACCTCTACTTCCTCGTGCTCGAGATGTTCCTCTGGAAGAAGCCGTTCGGCCGCAAGACCTTCGGCCTGACTCGCGAGCAGGCGGAAGCCACGGCGTCCCTCGCCGCCAACCAGGGCCTCTACAACGGCTTCCTGGCCGCCGGGCTGATCTGGGGCCTCTACCTCGGTGCGGCCGGGTTGTCCATCCAGATGTTCTTCCTCGTCTGCGTGATCGTGGCCGGTATCTTCGGGGCCGCCACCGCCAACCGCAAGATCCTCTGGGTCCAGGCCGTTCCGGGAGCCGTCGCTCTGGCGCTCGTGCTGCTGGCTCGCTGACCGTGGCAGAGGAGTGCTTCGCCGGGATCAATCCGGCGAAGCCTCTGAAAGCCGCTCCGGGAGCTCGGAGAAGTAGTCGCGAACTACCCTGAAAGGGAACTCGTAGCCGCCGTCCACCTGGGAAAGCAGACCGCGGTCGGCGGCGTGGTCCAGGAAACGGACCCAGCGCCAGGGGAAGGGACTGGCGGCGCTCAGCAGGAAACGGAGGAGGAAGTGCTGCAGGAGGTCGATGCCCCCAAACCAGAAGCCGGCGAGGAGGCCGATCCCAATGCCATTGAGTGCGCCGGTCTCCCAGGTGAAGCCGGCCCTCTCTCCCGTCAGCAGGGTTGGAATCCAGAGGAGGAGCGTGAAGAATCCGGCCACACGGGTGGCGACCAGAAGTGAGTTACGGAGGAGTCGCCGGAGGCCTTGGTTCGGGCTCGTCCTGACTTCGGGAAACGCCTTCAACCCGCCAAGGGTGGCTCCCGCGAGGAAACCGAATCCACCCAGCCCAAGGGAGAGAACGAGCCAGAAAACGAAGCGCCTATATGCAGGGACATTCACATCGTAGAAGAGCTCCGAAATGGCCGCGAAAGCCATCCCGGTAAGGGCTCCACAGACAGCTCCGGCGAGGCCTCTATTCCAGGACCAGCCCCACCGTAGGGTCTCGAAAACCCTGGCATCACCGCGAAGGCCTCCGGGTCTCGAGCCGAACACCAAGCCGAAGCCGAGCGCCAGGGTGAAGCCGAGAAGCGCGGACCAGCTATGAGGAAGCAGCAAGAAGACCGCGAACGCCGCCGCCCCGAGAGCGAGCGTCCGGAGCGCCGACTGCCAGAGGCTGCCGCGTGACTGGCCGCTCGCCGGCGCCTTCCACGCCGGAAGGGCGTCGATCACGCCCACCAGAGCGCCCGCGACCAGCCCGCTGAGCGGCAGTCTCCAATGATGGGGAAACCCAATGAGGAAGATCGCCGCCATGAAACCGCCGGCCAGCCCGCGGGAGAGGATGGCGTAGACCCAAAGCAACCAAGCCGGTGCGAGCCAGGCTGGCTGGAGCTGCTCGATCTCGAAGCGGTCTCCGGTCAATTCGCGAGCGAGCCAGGCGAGGGCGCGCCGGGTCCGCTTTCGGTCATAGCGCGTGGACCCGGGCCGCTCTTCCATTTTCTTCAGGTAGTCTTCGACCACCCGTTTCTCCAAGGCTTCCGCCGCGCTCCCGAGAATAGGGCCGAGGTCTTCGGCGCGGGCGTTCCGATAGGCGTCGGTCATCAACCGCAGCATTTGCGGCGAGCGGCCGAGCTCTCTCACCTCTGCTTTCTCGCACACTAGGACGCGAAGGCTCTCGAGGCCGGGGCCAGCCGCCGCCAGCAAGGCCTTGGCGCGCGCCTCGGAGAGCGGCATGAGATCAACCACAGCCTGTACGTTTAGTCGCTTCGTTTCGGAGACCGTCGGCCGTGCGGCGATGATCAAGCCGCGCCCCTGGCGATCAAGATGGTGATTGATCGCCGCGACGCACGCCGGCCGATCGTCGGGAGAGACCTCGTGCAGGTCATCGAGAATCGGCAATAGCGCGTCGGATTCAATCCATCGCCGGGCGTCTTCCCTACCACACGAGAGATTCATGGTCAGCGCCACTTCAAACCAGGTAGCGAAGTCCTTGTAGCTCGAAGTCCAAGGGGAAAGTCTGGAGGAAAGGCTAAGATAGACCGGGACTTGCGGCGCGCGAGTCTGTGCTTGCCCAACCCGTGCCGCGAGGGCGCGGGCCAGCCGCAGGAGCGCCACGGACTTGCCGGAGCCCGGCGCGCCCAGGAAGAGAAGCCGGTCGCGGTTTCCGAAGAGCTCCAAAATCCCGCCGGCCGGCAGCGGTTTGCCTTCATCCTGCGGCTCACGCCATTCCATCTCCACCTCGTAAGGCTCCCCCGAGAACTTCCCAGCCAGAGACTCGGCGCAGCGGTTGCTGACCTTGGCAAGCAGCCACGGCAACAGGGATTTGTCTCCAGCGTTACCCTCGAGCTGTCCGTCCAGGGCCTCCAAGACGCGCTTCACGACGAGCGAATCGGCTCCCGGAATCACAAGGTTGATATCGCGTCCTGCAGCGAAGCCGGCGGCTCCGGCGGCCACGTTGTCACTGCCTTGCGCAATGGTTCCGGAGCCCTCGAGCTTTGGAGACCTTCCCCGCTTGGCCTTGGATTTGACCGGTTTGCTCATGACGTCTCACTTTGTGATCCGCACGTCTCGCCCCGCCGCGATTCCCCTTTCACCAGCCGCCACGTTGCCCTTACCCTGCGCGATGACGCCCGAGCCGTGCAGCTCGGCCTGATAGGAGGCCTTCTGGCCGGCCGCTTCGAGGAGCTTCTCGATCTCGGCGGCGAAAGAGACATCGGCCTCGAGGATCTTCCGGAGTTGCAGGCGCAGCGCGGCCTGTGCATCGGCATCCTCGGGCGCGCGAGCCACTTCCTGGACAGCTTCGGCGGCGGTGGGTTTCTCCTCGACCTTCGGGCGGAGCTTCGCCCAGAGGGTCTTGAGGAGATCCAAGCCGTGCTCTCCCAGCGTCTTGCCCGCCTCTTCGACGAGCTCTCCTCCGCCACTGATGAGATAAGGCATGGCCGGAGCCAGGAAGGTGGTCAGCGTCTCCGCGAGCAGCTTGAAGTCCATCGCCATGCTCCTTTCCTGCTGACGTCACTCCACAGCTAATCAGCCCGGCGGCCACCGATCGCCGACCGCACAGATGCTCGGCCATCTGCGCGACGAACGAGCGATGCCCGCCAGGGTACGAAGGGCGATTCGGAAGCGCCGAGGTGGGGGACTCTCAGGAGCCGATGCGGGCATAGACATATGTTATCTCGGCTGTCAGTGATCTGCTGTATGATTATAGTTAAGAATGAGCGTCGGTCGCGATGTTCGCCGGTGCAGAGATGGGGTGGCGGTCTTCGCCCTCTTGCTGCTGCTGGGCTGCGTTTCCGGCCGCGGAGGGCCAGGGAGCCCGGTACGAAGCACGGCGGCGGCGGAGGTGGCCCTGGCGCATGGCCTCCTGGCCTTCGAGGAGGTGGAGGGCGACCCGACGCGAGTTCCGGAGATCGAAGCGCCTGAGGAAGATCCGCTGCTGCGCGACCCTCTGCGGCCGGACCGTTGCAGCGCGCAGGTCGGGCTCGTCTTCGGAGCAGACTCCAATCCGGCCCTCCTGCCCGCGATGGCCACCGGTCTGCCGCTCATCGGGAACGGTCCCGTGAAGGCTGCTTCCGACACCGCCGCCCAGGTCGATCTCCGCCTGGATTTGGTGCCGTTCTACGACCGCGGCGGCTGGAGCCTGGGTGCGAGCCTGGGAGGGAGACGCTCGTTTTATCAGGACTTCGACGACCTGGACCTTACCCTGCTCCAGGGCTATCTCTCGCTCGCCTGGGGCCGGGATCCGCGCCGCTTCCTCTCCGGCCCGCTCGATAGCGTCGCCGTGCCCGCCGGCTCCAGCCGCGTAGCCCTCGTGCTGCAAGCGGGTGGTTTCGATCTCCGGCTGGGCGGGCAGGACTACCTCAGAGCCGTCGAGGCGGGCGGTTTTTTTCTGCTGCGGGAGACGGCCATGACGGCGACCCGGTTCGACATCGAGGCGCGCGATCGTTCCTTTCAGCAGGAGGGGCCGGCTCCGCGCCGCCGTAGCGGCGGCGCGGTTTCCCTGGGCTTGAGCCAGGTCTTCTACCTCGGCGCGGCGGACCTCCGGCTCGGCGTGCTCGCGGGCGAGAGAGGCGGAGGGAGGGCTTTCGCCAGCTCCTTCCGGGGAGCCGTCGCCGAGCTGTCGCTGCCGCTCTCGAACCCCTGGACGCTGCTCCTCTCCGGCACCTGGCGCGACGAAAGCTTCGACCATCCCGAGTCGCGGTTGGGAGCGAGCGGACCGGATCGGGACGACACCCTCTGGACGATGACGGCTGCATCCGTGTGGAGCTTGAACGACCGCCTGCGCTGGACCGCCGGTGGCAGCTACTTCCGGAACGATTCCAACCTCGATCTCGCCGTCGGCGGACCACTGTTCGACTACCGGCGGACCTTCCTTTCCACGGGCTTCACCTGGTCTTTCCCATGATCGTCTCCGGACGCACTTCTCTGCTCCTCTTCTGTCTGCTGGCGGCGTTGACTTCCGTGGCTGCCGCGAAAGGCCCGGACGATTTGGGTCGCATGGCTGATAAGAACCAACGGGGGGTAGTAAAGCAATCGCTGCCATGCCAGCAGCAGCTCGGCGAGCTGAACCGGGGGGATATCGTAAAGGTACGGATGTGTGTGGAGGCGGAGAAGAGGACTTGGGCACGTTTCGACATCGGCCGCCGGGGCGATATGAGAATGGGGCCCGAGAGCAGGTTCGAGTTCAGGGAGGGGCGGTTCGATCCCGACACAGGTGAGCTGAAAGTGGGTCTCGAAATCATGTGGGGGATCTTCCGCTTCATCTTTGACCCGCCGTCTGAAGGGGAGGAGACCGGTGAGGTCAAGTTCACGATCAAGGGTGACGATCGGTGGATTCATCTCTACGGCACCGACGTTTTTCTCCGTGTCGAAAAGAACGGCACGACAGTTCTGTACGTGGCGGAAGGAGAGGTAGCCATCGACGGACTGGAACCCAGGGTGAAAACCGGTGAATGGACGACCTTCGGGCCGGGCCTGCCGCCGCAACCACCCATGCCGGCCGGTCGCGATGCGGCGGGCCGCACTCAGCGGCGCGGGGAGCCCGAGATTCCGGGGCCGGCGCTGCTCGACATCACCTCCGGCCGGCTCGATCTTCCCAAGTCGAGGTTGCCTTGATGCGCTGCCTGTTCCTGTCCCTCGTCTGCCTCGCCTTGCTCGGTGCGATGCCGGTCCAGTCCGCTTCGTCCTTCGCCGACACGACGGAGCTGTTCCCGGTTCAGCCCGGGATCAATGTCGAGCGGGGCTTCGCCGTCGCCGTCTCCGGCGAGTGGCTGGCCATGGGTGCGCGCCTGGACGACGATGCAAGCGGCGAAGACGCGGGCGCGGTCCATGTGTTCCGCTGGTCCGGAACCGCCTGGGAGCAGCGGGTGAAGCTGCGGGCAGGCATGCCGCAGACCAAGGCGCAGTTCGGCTTTTCCCTGGCGCTCCGCGGCGGTGTCCTCGCGGTCGGCGCTCCGGGCGAGGCGGCGGTCTATGTCTTCGAAGAGTCCGAAGGCGTGTGGATTCTGCGTGCCCGGCGGCCCGATATTGGGCCGGGTCCCAGCGGATTCGGAAGGACCGTGGCGCTCGGCGACGGCGAGCTGGCGGTCGGAGCCGGAGATGGTCACGGGAGACTTGCCGGGGCTGTGTACCTTTATCGCGGCCCTTCTTGGGAATCCGAAACTGTCATCCTGCCTCCGCAGCCGCAGGAGGGAGAGCGGTTCGGTGCGGCGATTTCCCTGCAGGGCGACGTCCTGGTCGCCGGTGCGCCCGGGTACGACTCCGGCCCTGACGGGGAGAACGCCGATGCCGGAGCGGCCTACGTCTTCGAGCGGCAGGCCGGCATCTGGCACCAGACCGGCCTCCTGGTCACACCGGATGGCGCGGCGGGCGACCAGCTCGGCTTCTCCGTAGCCACGGACGGCTCCGAGATCTTGGCCGGCGCACCGGCGGCCGATGGAGCAGGCGGGAAATCCAATTCCGGCGCCCTCTACCAGTTCGTGCGCAGCGGAGCCGGCTGGATCAGCGCCGGCGTGCTGAGCACCGAAGACGCACAGCCTGGAGACCAGCTCGGTTTCTCGCTCGCCGTGTCCGGAGACCTCCTGGCGGCCGGTGCGCCTGGATCGCCCCCGGCCGAGGGGACGGGCGACGTCCGCGTGTTCCGGCGCACCGGTGCTGCCTGGCTCGAGGTGGGAGAGCTGGACCCCAGGAACGTGCCCGGAAACGCGGAGATCCGTGATCTCACGGGCTTCGCGGTGGCGGTCGACGACGGGCTCGTGGAGATCAACGAACAAGGTGAAGAGGTCTCCTTCGGGAGAGTGGTCTTCGGCGGCGTCATCGGAGATCAGGGAGGAGGTGGCGCTGGGGCCTCGTGGTCCTTCCGCTGCCTCGCTGCAGAGGCTTGCCGGCAAGAGGCTGAGGCTTCCGCCACCTTCCCCGCGGGCGAGGGCTTCAATGCCCACTTCGGTCGCTCTGTAGCTCTGACGGACATGTCCGATACCGCCGCCTTGCTGGCTGTAGGGGCCCCCGAGGACGACGCGTTCGCAACGGGAGCGGTTTACCTCTACCGGCAGACCGAGGGAGGCTGGCGGCAGGAGGCGCGGCTGACCCGCTTCTCCGGTGATGGTTTCGGGTCGTCCGTCGCCATGGCAGGCTCGCTCCTGGCCGTCGGCGCTCCCGATCGTCCCCCGAAAGGTGCCGTCGATCTCTTTTCCCGGCAAGGAAGTTCCTGGACCTTTGAGACGTCGCTCGTACCGGCCGGTCCGGATTTCGTAGAGGCGTTCGGGACTTCCGTCGCGCTTGTGGACGGTGTCGTCGCGGTCGGCGCTCCTGGCGGCCATCCCGGTGCGGTGTACGTGTTCGAAAAAGGCTCAGAGGGGTGGCGCCAGGTTGCTCTGTTGACCGCGCCCGTGGAGCAGCCGCCAACCAACGGCGCCGGTTTCACAACGCGCGGGGTGGTGGCGGGCGACGAGCTCGGCGCCGCCGTGTCGGTTTGGGACGGCGAGCTGGTCATGGGTGCGCCAGGGTCGGGTGGCGGCTCGGGCGCTCTGTACGTGTCCTCGCGCGGCCCGGCGGGCTGGAGCCAGCCGGAGCGGCTGCCGAAGAATCCAAAGCAAGGAGAACGGCTCGGCGCGGCGGTCGCGGTTGATGCCGGCACCATTGCCGCGGGTGCTCCGGAGTCCTTTGCTTTTTTCGGTGGCTCCGGCGCAGTTTATCTGTTTGAAAAGATCGACGGTGGGTGGCAGCCCGGGCCGGCCTTCAATGCCGACTCTATCCCCGGAGAGTTCTCAATTCCCTCCCGCCTCGGAGCCTCTGTTGCGCTGCTGGGCGATCGGTTGGTGGCCGGCGCCCCGAGCCCGCCGATCTCCGGCAGTGATCGGGACCGCGCGATCCTTTTTGAGCGCCGAGGAGGGATCTGGAAGAAAGTCGTGGAGATGGATGCCGTCCAGCCGCCGATCGGGGATCGGTTCGGTACGGCCGTAGCTCTGTCCCCGAGCTTCCTGGTGGTCACCAGCCCGGTGCCGGTCCGGAGCCCGCGGGTGACGGTCTTCGAATTCTTTGCGCCAGAGGCAACGGGAGGAACGCCATGAGAGCGCGGGCGGTTTCTCTCTTGCTGGTCTCCTGCTGGCTCGGGGAAGCGTCGCAAGCCGGCGGCGTAGACTGGGACGGGGGGAAACCGTTGACGCCTCCGGCCCTCGGACAAGGCGACCGGTTCGGCGCTACGCTGGCCATCGGGAAAGATGTCATCGTGGTCGGAGCCTATCTTTCCGACCTCCAAGGAACAGACTCCGGAGCGGTCTATTTCTATGAAAAGGAAGGGGAGAGCTGGAAGCTGAAGGCGACCGTTCCGGGAGAAGCGGGCGACCAGCTCGGCTTCGATCTCGCGATCGACAAAGATGGAACGAGGGTGATCGCGGGAGCGCCTTTCGCGCGGCAAAACGGCGTCCGTTGCGGCGCCGCGTTTCACCTTACGGTCGATCAGCAGTGGCAGGTATCGAAGGCCCCCGTTCAACTCCCGCCAGGGTCTTGTCAGGAAGGTGCGGAAATCGGCTCGGCGGTGGCAAAGGATGGCACGCGCGAGGCCATAGGGGCCCGGGGGGCGGACCGACGGAAAGGCCGAGTCTATGCGGCTTTCGATGGCGAAGGTTTTCAGCGGCTCGAAGCCGGTGTCCTTGACGGCGACGAGCTGGGATCCTCGCTGGCCATGGACGGTGGCTGGCTCGCGGCTGGCGCCCCCTTCGCCGACCAGCGCGGCGCCGAGTCCGGCGCCCTATACGTTTTTCACCTCGCCGAGGGCTCCCAAGCACCACAAGGTGTGCAGATCCTGCCGCAAACCGGCCAGGCTCGCGCCGCCTTCGGCTATTCCATTGCGCTTCGGGGCGGAGGCCTTGTCGCGGGCGCGCCCTTGGAGGACAACGTGGCGGGAGTGGACGCGGGAGCGGTGTACCGGTTCGGATTGGACGCAAGCACCTGGACCGAGAGAGGGACGACTCCGGGAGCCCAGGCGAGAGCTCAGTTCGGGGTCTCGGTCGCTCAGAGCGAGGCTGGCATCTTTGTCGGCGCCCGAAGGGCCGGCAGCCATGGGAGAGGCGCGGTCTATCTGCTCGGCGGCGCGACGTTTGTCTCGCCGCAGCCTCAAGACGATGCCGAGTTTGGCTTCGCTGTAGCGGCGGGGAACGGGATCTTTGCGGCCGGCGCCTTCCTGGCAGACGGCCCGGCGAGGGATTCAGGCGCCGCCTACGTGTTCGAGCCCCAGCCACCGCGAGAGGTGACCGTCAGCTTCGCTGAGGAGAGCATTTCGGTCAGCGAAGCCGAAGGTAGCGTAGCTCTGAACATCAACCTCAGCGTCGAGACCAAGGCAGGCGGTCCACTTCCAACCGAGGTCAAGGTCGATCTCGCGTTCTGCCCGCCGCAAACGGGGTGCACAGCGAGGAAAGGGATCGATTTTGAGCCCCTTCGGAATCCGCAAACCATTCTTGCGGGTACCCCGACAGATGGTTCCTACCGGCTTGCGGTGGTCCCGCTCGTGCCGGACTCGGAGTTGGAAGGTCCGAGAATCCTTACCGTGCGGCTCACTCCGCAGAAGCCGGCCAAGTTCGGGCGGCCCCGGCTCCTCAAGATCACCATTCATGATTCGCCAGAGATCATCTTGCCGTCCGCTCTCCTGCCCACGCGAGAACAGGGCCTTCCCGTTCCGATTCCGGTTCGGCTGGCCAGTCCTCCGGCCGGCGCAGTCACCGTTTTTCTGGAGACTACGGATGTCACGGAGGGCTCCATCTCCGGCAGTCCGTTGGTTTTCACGCCGGCCAATTGGGACCAGGTCCAGATCGCCAACCTGACAGGAGTCGACGATCCGTTGTGCGATGGTTCTCAGGCCTACGCGGTGAAGGTGGAGACGAGAAGCAAGAAAGACGCGAGCTACCATGGTCTGCGCCGGACGATCCCCGCCGAAAACGCCGACGATGAGCCCGTCAGCCCCTCGGCCGTTCAAAGCGTCTGCGTTCATCCAGACAACACCGTCATCTATACGATCGAGCTGTCCGACGTGTGCCCTGAAGCGCGAGCCTCGAGCTTCGAGTATGGATTGCCGGCGGAGGTTTCCGTCGTTACCGCCGGTGCGGACACTGGCACGGCGACGGTCGATTACCTGGCGGGCTCCGTGGTCTGGAACGGCTCCGTGCCTCCGGCGGGGAACGCGGTCATCACCATCGTCGGCGGGCTCGACCCTGTCGCGCCGGGAACCGAGGTGGTCAACCCCGCCTTCTCTACGCCGCCGCTGTCGTTCGATCCCGTCACCTTCCAGGCTGGCGAGGTGGGTTGCTTCCCCGAGCCTCCCTGAGTTGAGGAGGCGCCATCGCGGCGGAGAGTGGAGATGGCGGGGGGACGATTCGCGCCGTCCTCCTGTAGAATCTGTTTATGGCAATCCGGGCATGGAAGAAGTTGCTGCAGGCCCTCCAGGTCACCGACTTTCAGATGGTCTCGGGCGGCGAGCGCTTCAGCTACACCGGCGACTGCGAGCGGATCTCGCCGCTCTTCTTCGACGGCTTCGAGCTGGGAAATTCCTCCAAGTGGAGCGCGACGGTGCCGTAGAGGCGGGGCCGGCAGACATCGCCTGCCCTCTTCGGGCGCACCCGCGGTAAGATCCGGTTATACGCAGGGTTTCAAAACCGTGCGTATAACTTCCTGGAGGATCGAGCCCGTGGCCCATCAGCGTCTCTCCGAATCGATCCAGACGCTCTACGCCGAGCTGCTTGAGCAGACGATCCACGCCGAGGCCGAAGCGGCGGTTCTGGGAGCGCCGCCGGGCTCCTTTGTGTCCAAGACGCTCAAAGGGGGAACGTATTGGTACCTCCAGCGGATGGAGGGCGAGCGCAAGCGCCAGCACTATCTCGGCAAGGAGTCTTCCGCCCTGCTGTCCTGGATGGCGGAGGTGAGGCAGGCGCGCGCCCGGTCGGCCACCGACGAAGCTCAGCGGGCCAGCCTCTGCGGCATGCTCGCCGCCGGCGGCGCGGCGACGGAAAGCGCCGCGGTCGCAAAGGTCCTGCTGTTGCTGGCGCAGTCCGGGGTCTTCCGGATGGGCGGCGTGCTCGTGGGGACGCAGGCTTTCCGCGCCTATGGAAACATGCTCGGGGTCCGCTTCGAGAAGCAGGCGTTGCGCACCCAGGACGTCGATATCGCCCAGGACCGCGCCATCGGCATCGCTCTCTCCCGAGAGGCGAGCCCGGTGGACGTCGAGAGGTCTCTGACCGGCTCGGGTCTCGGCTTCTTTCCCGTGCCCGGGCTTGACCCGAGGCAGCCGAGCACGTCCTTCAAGATACGTGGCCGCGAGCTTCGCGTCGACTTCCTGACCCCTCTCGTGGGTCCGGAGTCCGAGCAGCCGGTCTTCCTGCCGGCGCTGGGAGTGTCCGCCCATCCCTTGAGGCTCCTGGACTATCTCATAGAGAACCCTGCCCAGGCCGTGGTCCTCGGAAGCTCCGGCATACTGGTGAACGTTCCCGATCCCTCGCGTTTCGCGATCCACAAGCTCTGGATCTCGGGACGGCGGCCGGTTTCCGAGCAGACGAAGGCGACAAAGGACCTGCGCCAGGCTGGAGACCTCCTGGAAGTTTTTCTCGAGGACCGTCCCGCGGACGTGCTGGCGGCGTGGGAGGCCCTACGTCACAAAGAAGCGGCGGCGCGCTCCGTGACCGAGGCGATTCACCGGCTTCCGCCCGATCTGGCGGAGAGACTGAGGGATTATCTCAAGCGCTTTTCAACGACTGGACGTTGATCTGGTAATGGCTCGCCTGCCAGGCCACCCGAGCATCGCGCAGCAGGACGGCTTGGGGAGATTGGTGCTGGATGCCGGTGCGTTCGGCGAAAGCGTTCGACACGGGCCGGGCGTTCTGCACCTCGATCAGCGCGTAGACGGTGCCGTTTTCCCCTGAGCCATCGGCCGCGAAACTCCGAAACTCGGCCCAGGCGGCGGCCGAGATGCCACAGGTCAGGCTGTGTTTGAAAACCCAGACCGTCCGGGTCTTCGAGATCTCGATGAGCTCGTCGAGCGCGGGGATGCTGTCGATGCGTTGGATCTCCGCCATCGCGGCCTTCCTTGAAGAGTCGTTGCCGAATTAGCCTAGTTTAACATCTCTGCGACAGCCGCAGCTAATTGCCCCGTGCCCACGCCAGATCCTCGGTCATCACGGCCGACGCGCGCTTCAGGCGCAGATTCCTCGCCAGTCATACAAGGTTTTAAGGCATCCCAAGGGAAACGTGGGGGAGGCCCAAGTCCTGCCGTAGCAGGGCAAACCCGTTCAGAATTCTGGGGACCGCCACGACGCTCAGGCCGTCGAAGCATCGGCGGCGGTGGGCCGCATCCTCAGTGAAGGTATTCAGGGCCTTGACGAGGTCGGTTTCCGGAGCAGACTTGTACGCCGCTTCCGCTTTGCGCCAGGCAGCTTCTGGTATCGGGCCCAGCTGCCCCCGGAGAGCAGCCAGATCGACCAGGTCCCGCGAAAGCACCTGGCGATCAGCCCAGCGATCGGAGTTGGCGAGCAGCTTTTCGGCATAGCAATCGTCGATCGACAGACAGTCGACCGGCGACCAGGGAGGCCGCTTTCCCGGGTCCAACTCGATCCGCGCTTCCCGGATGAGCTCGACGGCCAACGAGTCGTCCCCGTAGACCAGAGGGAAACGAATCCCATACTGGTCCACCCGGATCTCTCGTGGAAACCGGAAGCGCGCCTGACCTGCCTCCGTGAACAGGGCGGCGTAGGACCTCTGGCTGGCGGCGAGCCTGAGCTGCGCGTAACCCTCCGCGTCCGAGCAG
The DNA here is from genome assembly GCA_963778565.1 of Thermoanaerobaculaceae bacterium. GTDB lineage: Bacteria > Acidobacteriota > Thermoanaerobaculia > Multivoradales > UBA5704 > DATARR01. The sequence continues at coordinate 536,177 of CAVZUZ010000015.1, forward strand.
AGGAAGTCTATGTCCTTCGAGATCCGGTACTCCTGGAGCTCCAGGACGATTCGGGTTCCACCCGCGAAAAGAAACCGGCAGTCGGATAGAACATCGCTCCGGAGACCCTGGAGCACAGCGAGGACAAGGCGGTGCTGAGGCCGGTCAAACATCGAGGTAGCTTCCGAAGCGGGATATCAGCGCACGGATGAAGTCCCACTCCTCCGGTGAGGGATCGGCGAGCAGACCCAAGTAGCGCCATCCTGATTCGTAGCGCCGCAGGATATCTAGGAGGGGGAGATCCCGATAGCTGCGATCGAACCAGGACAGGCTCTCCAGGAACGGAAGCCGCTCCGGCAGGACGATGTCGAGCTCCGGTCGCGAGAGGGTTTTCATGCTACTCGGCCTTACGCACGTGAGGATAGTCGAGAATCTTTCGATCTGTGGACAGCACCGGGCAATCATGGATTCTCGCTGTGGCGACGATGATCTGGTCGGCTGGATCGCGGTGGAATTCGCCGGGTAATGCGGTGGACTCCGCTGCAATCTCCGGAGTCAGATCAAGAAGGCGAACGCCCGGATAAGAAAGAGCATCCTCGAACCAGTCCAGCACTGGGATCGGCAAGGTGAGCCGTTTGAGCTCCACCAGCTTGGCGATCTCCCAACAGGAGATCACGCTGACTCCCAATCCCGTCGTCTCGTTCTGCTTCAGGATTTCGAGGTGCCGCGCGCGAAGTTTCTCGTCGCCGTGAACCCACCAGACCCAGATGTGGGTATCGAGAACGATCACTTGAGAACTTCCCAATCCGATTCCGCGACAGGATCGGTCGGGTCGTCGTATCGGATGGGTGTTCCGCGCAGAGGGTACAGGTTCTTTTCCGGCTGACGCTCCGAGGCCTCGAGGACGATGACTTCCACCGTATCTCCTGCTCGGAAAGGCACTTTCTTGAGCACCAAGCTCTTGTCGTCGCTAACCGTCGCCTCGACCCGGTAGGCCTTCATAGTCTCTAATCCTACGGCGGCTCCTGGGCCGCCTCCAGCCTCTTGGCCTCTTCCCTGGATTCCCTGATCGCCCGCAGCATTTGTTCCGCAGACTCATCGTCCAGAGGTTCGATCTCCCGCAGAGCGTCGGCGGCCGAATGGCGGCCCTTGTAGCGCATCTCGACGACGAGGCCGTCAACTTCGGCCGTCACCGGATGCTCGGGGTCTTCCTTGAGCTTCGCGACGGCTGCTTCGATGCCCTTGACCATTGAGATCCTCGTCCCGCCTGAGGGTGAGTGTACCGCATTCCTCGATTTGAAGAACGGCGACCGAGTCAGTCCCTCACCCAGCGTTTCGTCCGGCCAACTTTGTCGATCGCGGCGTAGACGTTGAAAAGGGCGTCCGGGGCGCACGCGCAGCCGAAATTGTGGCGGACCTTGTAGGTCTTCCCCCGGAGGGTGATCGAGGTGTCGGCGGAGGGAGAGTCGGTGGTGTACGTGCAGGGAGCTTCCCAGCAGTTTTCTTCCGTATAGTCCCGCTGGATCGCGAAGTATCCGGCTTTCTCGAAGACGCCGACGAGCTTCCGGACGTCGGCGAGGCGGATCCGCAGCTTACGGTTCCCCAGCTCCTTGACGAAGCTGCCGCCGCTGTAGGAGACCCATCCATCCCCGGTGATCCGGACGCTGTAAACGGGGCAGTCGCCGTAGCACATGCCTCTGTGCAGGGTGATGACGACCTCGCGGAGCTCGGCGTCCGAGAGCGGGGTGCCGAGGCCGGGAGTGCCGGGAGGGTCCGCGGCGGCGAGGAAGGAGAGCAGCAATACGATTCGCAGCACGGGACGCCTCCTTTCAGTTTTCCACTCCCGCCCATTGGCCGCCGCGATTCTTGCCCACCCACCGGTCGGCCCGGCTGACCTCGTCGATGGCGGCTTCGACGTCGAAGAGTGCCTGCGGCGCGCAGTAGCAGCCCTTGTCGTGCTTCACCCGGTGCGTCTTGCCCCGGATCGTGATCGAGGTGGTGACGGAGGGGGCGTCATGCATATAGCCCTTCTTGCAACGGTTCCGCTGGCAGTTATTGTAGGTGAAATCGGGGGCGATGGAGAAATAACGGGCCTTCTCGAAGACGCCGACGAGCTCCCGGACCTCCGCCTGCGAGATCGTCCGCGTACGGTTTCCCTCTGTCTGTTTCGACGAACATCTTACCGTGGTAGGAGATTCGGCCGTCGCCGGTGATGCGAATCTCATAGACGGCGCACTCGCCGTAGCACATGCCTCTCTCCATGGTGATGACGACCTTGCGGAGCTCGGCATCCGAGAGGGGAGCGCTGGCGCCGGGCCCTGAAGAAGCGGGCGGGGCGCCGAGCAGCGTGAGCAGGAAGAGAATCTGCAGCATGGAAGCCTCCTTTCAATGCCCTCTCCTGCTTAGACGTGGAACGCAGGCCGGAGAGTTCCCGGACATACCGCCTACGGGTTCGGGTTGCCGGAGCTGGTATGATCCACCAAGGAGGAAAATCTTGGCTCAGGCATTCCGGCAGCGTCGATACAGTCGAGAGGAGGTCGCCCGGCGCGGCGATGAGATTTACGAGCGCGAGGTGCTCCCGCGTCTCAGTCCCGCGGATGAAGGGAAGTACGCGCTCATCGATATCGAGACCGCCGAATATGAGATAGACCGGGACGAGATGGCGGCCTCAGATCGGCTTCTCGCCCGGCATCCGGAAGCGCAAGTTTGGATGAGACAGGTCGGTTCCCGCTATGCCCGCCGTTTTGGACCACGCTTCAAGACGGCCGGATTTACAGCATGATCAAAGGCCGGGTCAATGCCCAGCGCGAAGCACTTGTTCCTCTCCCTCTACGCGGCTCTCGGGGTGAAGAACATGCCATCGAGGCGGTGATTGACACCGGCTACAACGGGTTTCTCACTCTGCCGCCGAACCTCATCGAGCTGCTGGGCCTGCCATACCTTCGGAGCAGTCGCGCCATGTTGGGTGACGGGACCATCATTGATTTCGATATCCATGAGGCGACCGTGGTCTGGAATGGCCGCTTGCAGCGCATCCCGGTCGACGCCGCTGAGGTCAATCCTCTGCTCGGTATGAGCCTTCTCTACGGCCATGAGCTCAGCATAGAGGTGATCGAGGACGGCAACGCTCTCATTCGAGCCTTAGAGAGATCCTGACTGGCGGTCGTCCATGGGATTTCCCCCGGATCCGTCCGACAGATGTCGGTCGGCTCGGGCTCACGCGGCCCGGTCAACGATCCGAGAACATGGCATAGAATCGCCGGGCTCGGGGCAATCCGGCCAAGTCTGGAGGAGAATAGATGTCTGCAAAGCATGTTTACGCATTCGGCGCCGGCTCCGCGGAAGGGGACGGCAGCCAGAAGGATCTCCTGGGAGGGAAGGGCGCCGGCCTGGCGGAGATGAGCCGGCTCGGGATTCCGGTCCCTCCGGGTTTCACCATCACGACGGAGGTCTGCGCCTGGTTCCACCAGCACGGTGGGGCTTATCCGGAAGGCCTGGAGCGCGAGGTGGAGCAGCACCTCGCCCTGGTCGAAGAGCGGACCGGGCAGCGCTTCGGCGATTCCGACAACCCGCTGCTGGTTTCGGTGCGCTCCGGCGCCGCCCGGTCGATGCCGGGGATGATGGACACCGTTCTCAACCTCGGTCTCACCGACTCCATCGTCGAGGCCATGATCGCGCGCGGCGTCGACGAGCGCTTCTTGCTCGACGCGTACCGGCGCCTCCTCACCATGTACGGCGACGTGGTGCTGGGCGTGCCGCATGACTCCTTCGAGAAGATCCTGGGCGACGCGCGCAAACGCCAGGGGGCCACCAACGACTTCGAGCTGACCCCGGAGTCGCTGCGCGGCGTCGTCGCGGACTTCGAGCGCACCATCGAGGAGCACGGCAAGCGGTTCCCGCAGGAACCCAAGGAGCAGCTCTGGGGCGCCATCGGCGCCGTCTTCGAGAGCTGGAACAACCCGCGGGCGCGCGACTACATGCGCCTCGAGAAGATCACCGGCCTGCTGGGTACGGCGGTCAACGTCCAGACCATGGTGTTCGGCAACCGCGGCGCCGATTGCGCCACCGGCGTGGCTTTCACCCGCAATCCCGCCACCGGCGAGCGGCGGGTGTACGGCGAGTACCTGACCAACGCCCAGGGCGAGGACGTGGTGGCCGGCATCCGCACGCCGAAGGACATCGTCCCGAGCGACGGCCACGGCGGCCTCGCGGCTGATTTCCCCGAGGCCCATCGCCAGCTCATGGAGATCTGCGAGAGGCTGGAGCGCCACTTCCGCGACATGCAGGACGTGGAGTTCACCATCCAGCACGGCACGCTCTACATGCTGCAGACCCGCGCCGGCAAGCGCACGGGCCCCGCAGCGGTGCGCATCGCCGTGGAGTTCGTAGACGAGGGCCTGCTCGACCCGCGCGAGGCCTTGGGACGCGTCCAGCCCGAGCAGGTCGCACAGCTCCTGGCGCCGGAGTTCGACTGTCGAGGAGAAGAAGCAGGCGGTCGCCGGAGGCAACCTACTGGCCCGCGGCCTGCCCGCCGGCCCCGGCGCCGCCTCCGGGAAGATCGCCTTGACCGCCGACCGCGCCGCCGAGATGGCCGCCTCCGGCCCGGTGCTCCTGGTGCGCGCCGAGACCTCGCCCGAGGACATCGTGGGCATGCACGCCTCGGCCGGCATCCTCACCTCCCGCGGCGGCATGACCTCGCACGCGGCCGTGGTGGCCCGCGGCCTCGGCAAGCCCTGCATCGTCGGCGCCGGCGCCCTGGAGGTGGACGAGCACGCCGGCGAGGTGCGGGTGGACGACCGCGTCTTCCATGAAGGCGACCAGCTGTCGATCGACGGCTCGACCGGCGAGGTGATCGCCGGCGCCCTGGCCACCCGCCAGTCGGAGGTGCTGCGCGTGCTCCTCGACGGCGGCGACCCTTCGCCCGCCGCCCGCGCCTTCACCAGGCTCCTGGAGTGGGCCGACGCCGAGCGCCGAATGAAGATCCGTGCCAACGCCGACACCCCTCACGACGCGACGGTGGCCGGCGTGCTGGGAGCCGAGGGCATCGGCCTCTGCCGTACCGAGCACATGTTCTTCGACGACGAGCGCCTCCCCTGGGTGCGGCAGATGATCCTGGCGAGCGACGACGAGGTGCGGCGCACGGCTTTGGCCAGGCTCCTGCCCATGCAGCAGGGCGACTTCGAGGGGATCTTCGCCGCCCTCAATGGACTTCCCATCACCATCCGCCTGCTCGATCCGCCGCTCCACGAGTTCCTGCCGCGCGAGGAGAAGGCCCTGCGAGTGCTGGCCGAGCAGATGGGAATCGACGCCGCCGACGTCAAGGCGCGGGCCGAGGTCCTCGCCGAGGCCAACCCGATGCTGGGTCTCCGCGGCTGCCGCCTGGGTATCACCTTTCCCGAGATCTACGAGATGCAGGTCGAGGCCATCGTCCGCGCCGCCTGCGTCCGCACCCGCGCCGGTGATCGTGTGCTGGCCGAGATCATGCACCCGCTCGTCGGCACGGAGCAGGAGATGATCCGTCTGCGGCAGATGACCGCCGCCGTGGCCGAGCGGGTGCTGGGGGAGGAAGGGCTGCGGCTCGACATCCTGATCGGCACCATGATCGAGGTGCCCCGCGCGGCGCTGGTAGCCGACAAGATCGCCCGCCACGCCGACTTCTTCTCCTTCGGCACCAACGACCTGACGCAGATGACCTATGGCTACTCCCGTGACGACGCCGGCCGGTTCCTGCCCCAGTACGTGGAGCAGAAGGTGCTGCCCTGGGACCCCTTCCAGAGCCTCGACGTCGAGGGTTGCGGCCAGCTCGTCCGGATGGCCTGCGAGAAGGGGCGCGCTACCCGCGAGCACCTGCACCTGGGCGTCTGCGGCGAGCACGGCGGCGATCCCCAGTCCATCGACTTTTTCGACCACGTGGGTCTCGACTACGTCTCCTGCTCGCCGTACCGGGTGCCGATCGCCCGCCTGGCGGCGGCGCAGGCGAGCCTCAAGCACGGCAAGGCTGAAAAGCCGCAGCCGAGCGTGGCCGTTGCCGTGGCTGCCCTCGGCGCTGCGGTTGCCGCGGTGGTCGAAGGCTAAAGCGAACAAGGACCAAAAGGACGTAAGGGACATCAAGGACACGTACGCGGTGTCCCTTTCGTCCTTGATGTCCTTTTCGTCCTTGTCCGTCCGTGATCTTCCTCGGCCCGCTCCTTGCAGGAACCCTCCTGCAGGAGGTGGCTCCCATGGACGATTCCGAAAAGAGCTACGGCTACAGCGAAGACATCTACCACGGCCACAAGGCCGAGAAGAGCTATGAATACAGCCCGGAAGGCGAGACCCCGGACGCCCAGGGAACCGAGCTCGCTCCCGAGGAGGAGGCGATCCATATCGTAGGCCCTCGCGACGAGGAGCCGGTGCCTTCTGCCGAGGCCGGGGAGTACGACTACGGGCGCGGGGGCGCGGAGGTGGAGTCCTTCACCTGGGAGAATCCGGCGGGTGGGGAGGAGCCGGAGACGATGAGCGTCGGAAAACGCGAGGCGGAATCGAAGTCCGCGAGATGAACCGCCTTCGCCCGGCGCTTCCGCACCGGGCTAGCGAAACGTTGCTTCTCCGAAGCGAATCGCCCTCTGGGCGACGTCTCAAAACGCGAGGTGGAATCGAAGTCCGCGAGGTGAACCGCCTTCGCCCGGCGCTTCCGCACCGGGCTAGCGAAACGTTGCTTCTCCGAAGCGAATCGCCCTCTGGGCGACGTCTCAAAACGCGAGGTGGAATCGAAGTCCGCGAGGTGAACCGCCTTCGCCCGGCGCTTCCGCACCGGGCTAGCGAAACGTTGCTTCTCCGAAGCGAATCGCCCTCTGGGCGACGTCTCGATAGCCCGGTGCGGAAGCGCCGGGCGGGAGACGCGCTGACCTCGCGGGATCCCTCTCCGAAGGCTGCTACAGTTCATCCGTGTCCCGCATCCATCTCCTACCCGACCACCTGGTGAGTCAGATCGCCGCCGGCGAGGTGGTGGAGCGCCCGGCTTCGGTGGTCAAGGAGCTGGTGGAGAACGCGCTCGACGCCGGTGCGACGCATCTGGAGATCCGGCTGGAGAGCGGCGGCAAGGCGTGGATCGAGGTGGCCGACGACGGCTCCGGCATGGGCAGGGACGACGCGCTCCTCGCTTTCGACCGCCACGCCACCAGCAAGATCGCGAGCTTCTCCGACCTGGAGCGGGTGGCGACCCTGGGATTCCGCGGCGAGGCGCTCGCCTCCATCGCCGCCGTCGCCAGGGTCGAGCTGACGACCGCCGAGCAGCCCGGGGAGGGCCAGCGGGTGTCGATCGAAGGCGGCAGGGTGCGCGTGGCCGAGCCCTTCTCCCGCCCGCGCGGCACCACGCTGGAGATCCGTTCGCTGTTCTTCAACGTGCCGGCCCGCCGGAAGTTCCTCAAGGCTCCCCAGACCGAGCTGCGCCGCTGCCTGGAGGTGGTGCAGGGCTACGCCCTGGCGCGCCCGGAGGTGCGCTTTCAGGTCTACCACGAGAACCGCGAGCTGCTGGACGCCCTCCCCGCGGGCGAGGCCGGTCCGCGCGAGCGCATCGGCCAGATCTTCGGCGCGGGGTTTGCGGAGAGGCTCGTCGAGATCCCCGAGAGCGCGATCGGCAAGGAGGCGGTCCGCGGCTTCGTCGGCATGCCCGAGACGGCGCGCGGCCGGCGCCAGTTCGTCTATGTCAACCGCCGGCTGATCCGCGATCGCGCCGTGCTCGCCGCCTTCTACCGGGCCGTCCGTGACGAGTGGAAGAGCGAGGATTTCCCAGCCCTCTTCCTCTTTCTCGACGTGCCGCCGGAGGAGGTGGACGTCAACGTCCATCCCCAGAAGGCGGAGGTCCGCTTTCGCGATCCCGGTCTCGTCGACCGCATCTACGAATCTCTGCGCCGGGCTCTGGAGCGCGCCCGCGGCGAGGAGGCCGCGCCGCTGCGGTCGCCCGCAGCAGAGCCCTACGTTCCTTTCGCCTGGCAGGGACTCGGGGAGAAGCGGACGGCGGCCGCGTGGGACCGGCCTGCCGATCTGCCGGGGGCGGTTGGCGGCACCTCAGCCTTCATGCCGCCCCGGTTGGCTGCGCCGTCCTATACACCGGTCGAGCGGCCGATCGTTCCCCTCTCGGGCCGCTCGGGAGAGGCGCGGCCGTTTCGCCTGCTCGGCCAGTACAAGGGCACGCTGATCCTGCTCGAGGGACCGGACGGCCTCTATGTGATCGATCAGCACGTGGCCCACGAGCGCATTCTCTACGAGCGGCTGCGCCGGTCTCTCGGCGACCGAGCGTCCACCGGTCCAACACCTGCTGACTCCGCTTCTCCTGGAGCTCGGTCCGGCTGAGCGGCTTCGCCTGCTGGAGCTGGCGCCGGGCCTCGAAGAGCACGGCTTCGGCGTGACCGCCTTGTCGGGCAACTCTCTGGCGGTCATGTCGGCTCCGGCTGTTCTCTCCGCTGACGGTGCCGAGGCCCTGCTGCGCAACCTGGCCGCGGATTCGGGTGATGGCGCGGGAGGCCCGGCAGACCTCTCCCGGCGCATCCTCGAATCCCTGGCTGCCAGCATGGCCTGCAAGGCGGCCGTCAAGATGCACCACCCGCTCTCCGCGCCCGAGATGGAAGCCCTGGTCGCCGAGCTGTTTGCCGCCGAGCAACCCTATGCCTGTCCGCACGGACGGCCGATCGTGTTGCAGATGACGGACTCGGATCTGGAGCGGCGGTTCGGGCGGCGGTAGGCATCCGTATCAGTCTTTGTCATCGTCCGGAGCTGATTCAGGCCGCTGTAGTAAGCGATGCCCTTCGAAGACGGTCACGATCTCAATGATCTCTGGATCGATTTGATAGACGATCCGATAGCTGCCAAGAAAGACTTCGCGGATGTCGTCTCGACCAAATTCCGGAACCCGGCGGCCAGCATAGGGAAAAGGAACGATTTCCTTGGCTCGTTTCCGCAGCCGAGCGATCCACCGGCGGGCGGCGTTCGGATTGTCTTTGGCGATGTAGACCGAGATCGACCTGAGATCCTGGCGAGCCTGTTCGGACCAACGGACTCTCATTCCTCATCCAGGCTGCCAAACTCCTCCTCGAGCAGCCGCTTGACCTCTTCATCCTCGTAGACTCGGCCAGCTTCGATATCAGCCAATCCTTCCCTCACAGCGGCCATGAATCTCTCCCGATAATGAAGAGCGTCAAACTCTTCAGGCGTGATCAGGACGGCAGCCGGCCGGCCGTTCTGGGTGATCACCACGGGTCGTTGCGACTGGCGAAGCTGGCGTACCACCTGTGAGACATGGGCCTTGAATTCACCGATGGGAAGAACATCTTCTGAGAGTTGCAGAGGCTTCATGGTTGCTCCTGGTCCGTTTCCGGACCTGAATTCCGGTCCATTCTACCAGGATCGGCGGCTGATATCCTTTCTCCATGCCGTTCGGCCGCCGCGATCTCACCCCTCTCGAAAAGCGCCTCGGCTACCGCTTCAAGCGTCCGGACCTCCTCGACCTCGCCTTGACCCATCGCTCCTGGGCCAACGAGCAAGGCGTGCCGGAGCACTATGAGCGCCTGGAGTTCCTGGGTGATTCCGTGCTGGGCCTGGTCACCTCCGAATGGCTCTACAGCCAGCACCAGGAGCTGCCGGAAGGGGAGCTCTCGAAGCTCAAGGCGCAGCTCGTCAGCCGCGACACCCTGGCGAGATACGCCGGCGAGCTGGATCTGGGAGCCCATTTGAAGATCGGGGTGGGGGAGGACCGCTCGGGCGGCCGGACGAAAGCGTCCCTGCTCTGCGACTCGCTCGAAGCTGTCTTCGGGCTCTTTATCTGGACGGTGGACTGGAGGTGGCAAGGAAGGCCATCCTGTCCATGCTGGAGGGCGCCTCCGAGAGCGTGGAGCTGGCGGTGTCGGACGCCAAGACGCAGCTCCAGGAGGTCTCGCAAGCGTTGGGGTGGGACCTTCCCGAGTACCGTCTGGCCGGCTCTTCGGGGCCGGACCACAGCAAGACCTTCGTCGTCGAATGCCGGCTGGCGGGGGATCTCGCCGGACGCGGCGAGGGTCCGAGCAAGAAGATCGCCGAGCAGCGAGCCGCCGCCGACGCGCTGGCCAGGCTGCCGGAGAAGTAGAGTAGAATCCCGCCCCCATGAGCGAACCCGTCCCCGTCACCTCGATTCGCGAGCTGTCACGAAACGTCGGCCAGGAGGTCGAGCTTTCGGGATGGATCGACAACAAACGGTCGAGCGGCAAGATCGCCTTCCTGCAGGTGCGCACGGCCGGCGGCACCGTCCAGGCCGTGGCCGGCCGCAACGACGTCTCCGAGGCCCACTGGGCGGAGATCGAGCGCGTCACTCAGGAGTCGACCGTTCGCGTGACGGGCACGGTCAAAGAGGACAAGCGCTCACCGAGCGGCGTCGAGATCCAGTGCAAGGGATTCGAGATCCTCCACCTCACGGAGGACTACCCGATCACTCCCAAGGAGCACGGCACGGCGTTCCTGATGGAGCACCGCCACCTCTGGCTGCGCTCCAGCCGCCAGCGCGCCGCCCTGCGCGTCCGCAGCGAGGTCGAGCAGGGCATCCGCGACTTCTTCTACGAGCGCGACTTCACCCTCATCGACTCGCCCATCCTGACTCCCGCCGCCTGCGAGGGGACCTCGACGCTCTTCGAGACCGACTACTTCGGCGACAAGGCCTACCTCTCGCAGTCGGGCCAGCTCTACCTGGAGCCGGCCGCGGCGGCCCTCGGCAAGGTCTACTGCTTCGGTCCCACCTTCCGGGCCGAGAAGTCCAAGACCCGCCGCCACCTGATGGAGTTCTGGATGGTGGAGCCCGAGGTCGCCTTCCTGGAGTTCGACGGCCTCTGCGCCCTGGCCGAGGAGTTCGTGGGCTACCTCGTGGCCCGCGTCCTCGACCGCTGCGCGCGAGGACCTCAAGGCGCTGGAGCGCGACACCGCGAAGCTGGAGTCGGTGGTGCCGCCCTTCCCGCGCATCACCTACACCGAGGCGATCGAGATCCTCAATCGCGCAGGCAACCCCATGCAGTGGGGCGACGACTTCGGCGGCGACGAGGAGACGATCCTCGCCAGCCAGTACGACCGGCCGGTGATGGTGACCCGCTTTCCGGCGGCGTTCAAGGCCTTCTACATGCAGCCCGACCCGGAAAACCCGGACGTCGTGCTCGGTCTCGACCTGCTGGCGCCCGAGGGCTACGGCGAGATCATCGGCGGCAGCCAGCGCATCCACGACCACGACCTGCTGCTCTCGCGCATCCGCCAGCACAACCTGCCGGTGGAAGCCTTCCAGTGGTATCTTGACGTACGCAAGTACGGGACCTATCCGCACAGCGGGTTCGGCATGGGTATCGAGCGTTTCGTGGCCTGGATGACGCGGCCTGACCCATCTCCGCGAGACGATCCCGTACCCGCGGATGCTGTACAAGATTTATCCGTAGGGACGATCCCCGCTGGGGTTTTTTCGTAGGGGCGGGGCTTGTCCCCGCCCGCAGCGTTCCAGGGCGGGGACAAGCCCCGCCCCTACGAGAATCCTCTCGCGTCGGAACAGAACGCCATTGAAACCCACCCGCCTTCTCACCTGGGCGACCCTCGCGGCGCTGATCCTGATCTGGGGGACCACCTGGGCGGCGATCCGCGTCAGCCTGCAGGGCATCCCGCCGATCACCGGCGTCGCCCTGCGTTTCACCGTCGCCGCCGCGGTGTTGCTGGCCCTGGTGCCGCTCTTCGGCGTCAAGCTGGGGCAGAGCCGCGCCGAGCGGTGGCTCTGGCTGGCCAACGGAGTGCTGACGTTCGCGATCCCCTATGGCATCCTCTACTGGGCCGAGCAGTGGGTTCCCTCCGGTCTGGCCGCGGTGCTCTACGCCACCTATCCCTTGATGCTCGCGGGAATCGCCCATGCCCTCCTGCCGGCTGAGCGGCTGACCCTCTGGAAGATCACCGGTGTCCTCATCGGCTTTGCCGGCGTCGCCGTGATCTTTTCCGAGGATTTTCGCGCTTTGGGCGGCTCGCGCGTCCTTTTCGCCGCAGCCATCCTCCTGATCTCGCCGTTCTGTGCGGCGTTGGGGAGCGCGCTCGTGAAGCGGTGGGGACAAGGCGTTCATCCGCTCTCGATCGCGGCGATGCCGATGTTGATTACGGCGATCCTCACGGGATCTGTAGCGATGGGGATCGAGCGAGGCCGCGAGGTGACGTTCGGCATGGCGCCGGTACTGGCGCTCCTTTACCTGGCGATCATGGGCTCGGCCGTGACCTTCACCCTCTACTTCTGGCTGCTCAAACACCAGACCGCCACGGCGATGGGGCTGATCACCTACGCGATCCCCGTGATCGCGGTGTCCGTCGGCACCCTGTTTTTCGACGAACCCTTCACACTGCGGATTCTCATCGGAGCGGCGCTGGTGCTGGTGGGCGTGGCGGTGGCGGTGCGAAAGCGTCCGGCCGCGGGATGACCGGTGGCGGCCTCGTCGCGCACACACGACGAGGCCGCACAGGATAGCCGCTACGGCGCGTACGTGGCCACGTAGTTGCCCGACGCGGCGGGGAAGACGGCGTAGGCGATCCCTTTGACCGTCTCCGTGGTAAAAGCCACCGAGCTACCGTTCAGCGTGAGGCTCGCCAGCGATCCCGCGGAGGAGCTCGCGGGCAGCATCGCCCAGGAAGCGCTCCCGGCGACGAGCTGCGTGTGCCCGCCGCCGTCGTAGGCCGCAGCGCCGGAAGAGGCGTCCCAGTTGGAGAGCAGGCCCAGCGGCGAGGCCTGCCAGCCGGCGAGCGGCTTGGGTCCGAAGTCGTCGCTGAAAAGGGTGGTGGGTTGAGCCGAGGCGCCCCGGGACGCCAGGGTTGCGGCCAGGGCTGCCGCGCAGAGGATTCTCAGAGTCTTGGTGCTCACAGGTGACCTCTCCTTTGGATCGAGTGACACCCCTCCCCGGACGCTCCTCGAGCGCACAAGCTCCCGACGATCAGCAGGCTTCAGAAAAAGAGATATCGCGGCTGCCTATATAGCAGCAGACGCATATATCGTCAAGCTTCAATGGCGGTCGTAAAGTCGTCGTTCAGATAGACTCCCCCTGTGACCGAAGAGACGGTAACGCTCGTAGCCCAGTTACGACAGGCTCTCCGGGAGCGGCAGGACGTGGAGCTCGCCGTGCTCTTCGGCTCGCAGGCTCGCGGCCGGGCCCGTCCGGACTCCGATCTGGACGTGGCCGTCCAGGGGAAGGGGCTCGATCTCCTCGCCCTCGCCTACGAGCTGAGCCTCGCCACTCGGAAGGAGGTGGACGTCGTCGACCTCGCCCGTGTAGGTTATCCGCTTCTCAACGCCATCGCCCGCGACGCCGTCTTCGTCCACCAGGGCCGGCCGGGAGCAGCAGGCCGCTGGCTCTCTCACACCCTCGCGCAACTGGAGACGGATCGTCCGTGGTACGAGCGGATGCGGGACGCCTATCTCAGGAAGCTCGCCCGTGGTTGACGCAAACCTCGTCACCGCGAAGCTTCGTGAGCTGGCCGAGCGCATCGAGCGGGTGCGGAGCCATTGTCCTCCCGCGGCCGCGGATCTCGCCGCCGATCCCGATGCCCTCGACCTGGTTTCCTTCAACCTGATGCTCGCCGTGCAGTCCTGCCTGGATCTGGCGAGCCACCTGATCTCGGACGAAGACTGGCCGCCGGCCGGTACCGCCGCCGAGGCGTTCCAGCGTTTGGCCGAGCACGGCGTGGTCTCGCGGAAGACTGCGGAGACCCTCGGCAAGGCTACGGGTCTGCGAAATGTCGTGGCTCATGGTTATGCCGGCGTCGACGTCGGGCTGATTCATGATGCTGCTGTGAAGGGTCTCGCTGACCTTGAGGAGGTCGCGCGGGAGGTGAGCGCTTGGATGGAGGGGAGGGGAGGCGGACCTTCGGACGGTTCCCGGTGAACCGGGCGGCGCGAGATCGTGGAAGACGCCGGTCGAAATGGCGCCCACGTCCGCCTGGTCGAGCAGGGTGACAAGCTACAACTCTGCGGCGACGGTACGTAGCCCCCGGTAACGTTCCGCCCGCCCGCGCGCCTACATCGCTGCGCAGCGGTCTTGTCGCGCGCCCGGTGGCGCTGGAGCCGCGTCCCCTTTCAGCCGTCGTTGACGCGTTAAGGGGTGATGGGTCGAACCCACGTCCCGGCCTCGGCTTGCGAGGCCATCTTTATGAGGAGGTCCACATGAGCAGATCGCGTCTCAGCATGACTCCCCTGATCACCGCCCTGGTCGTCATCACTCTCGTCGCCCTGGCCGTCGTACCGGCCGCCCAGGCGCAGGCCACCCGCACCTGGGTTTCGGGAGTCGGCAACGACGCCGACCCCTGCAGCCGCACGGCGCCCTGCAAGACCTTCGCCGGCGCTTTCACCAAGACCGCCGCCGGCGGCGAGATCTCGGTGCTCGATCCCGGCGGTTTCGGGACGGTCACGATCACCAAGTCGATCACCATCAACGGCGACGGCTCGCTGGGGGGCATTCTCGCCGCGCTCACCAGCGGCATCATCGTCAACGCCGGACCGACCGACAGGGTGATCATCCGCAACGTCTCGATCAACGGCGCCGGCAACGGCCTCGACGGCGTTCGCTACCTGGCCGGCGGGCAACTGACGCTGGAGAACGTGACGATCTACGGCTTTCAGAACGGCGTCAACAGCCAGGCCGTCGACGTTTCGCTGGCCGCCAGCGGCGAGCTGCTGATGAACGACGTCACGATCACCAATTGCGAAGCCGGCGTCCGGCTGACGACCACCACCGGCACGCTGCAGGCGACGCTCGACAACGTGCGCATCGAGAACACCGATCTGCACGCCGTCGAGGCGCTCAACAACACCGTGGTGACGATCAAGCACTCGAACCTCAGCAACAATTTCAACGCCGGCGTGCGCACGGCGGCCGCTACGGCCGTCATCAACGTCGAGGACAGCGTCCTGGCGTTCAACAACGCCGGCGTCAACGCGGCCATTTCCGGATCGCGGATCCGCATCTCGGACAACGCGATCGTGAACAACGTCACCGGCATCGCGATCGCCGCCGGCGCGTTCGTCGAGTCGACAGGAGACAACCGCATCGACGGCAACGGCGCGACGACGCCGCCCAACGACATTTACGACGTGGAGTAGCGGCGGCATCGCACGGGGAGAGCCCGCAGGCTCTCCTCGTGCGAGCACCGGGTGCGGGCGCGGTTCGTCGCCGACCCAGCGGCCAAGGAATTCACGCGAGAGGCTGTGCACCGGCGCCCGTCGCATTGCGCACCGGGAGCGGAACACGGTCTCCGCGGTCCGGAGCACGTCGCACGGGAGGCGGAACACGGTGTCCGCGGGCGGGAAGACCTTGTTCGGACCCAAAACGTCCATGTTCCGGGCCCGGAGCGACGTGTTCTGGGCCTAGAACAACGCGCGCGCGACCCGGAGCGCCGTGTTCCGGGTCCGGAGGGCCGTGTTCTGGCCTCCTTTCCCTCTGGGAGAGGGTGGGGTGAGGGCCCGCGGCCTTCCGCCTCAGCTCGCCAGTGCTTCCTGCCTTTCTCGTCGCTGTGCGATGGCGTAGCTCTCCCGGTCGATGCCATAGCACAGCATGTCCCTTTCGAGATGCCGGAGCCGGCCTTGCAGGCTCTCGCCGATGCGTTCGGCGACGCGGATGGAGGCCCGGTTCTCCGGGTGGATGAGGCTGATGACGCGGTCCTTGCGCCAGACGGTGAAGGCATGGGCCAGGGCGGCTCGCGCGGCTTCGGTGGCGTAGCCGCACCCCCACCAGCGCCGCGCCAGAGCCCAGGCGAGCTCGAATCCCGGCCAGCCTGCCGGCGCGGCGAAGCCGGCGATGCCCAGGAACGCGCCGCTCTCCCTCTGCTCCACGGCCCACGTACCGCAGCCCGAGAGCTGCCAGTGTCCGACGAGAAAGGCCATGTGCCGCCAGGACCGTCCCCGGTCCCACGGCTCCGGTCCGCAATCGAGGTAGCGCAGGACTTCGCTGTCCGTGCGCAGCGCCGCGTACGCTTCGAAGTCGCTGCCGCGGAAGGCCCGCAGCCGCAGGCGCTCCGTCATCAAGGTCGGAATTTGGAACGCGTCCATCGTCGGAATTCCTCTCTCCGTCAGCGTTCGCTCACGGAAGCATCAGCTTGTCCTTTGAGGCCGGAGAGGTGGACACTCTGGCCATGGGGGACTTCCCTCGCGGGCAATGGCGCCCGTGCGGCCGGTCTCTTTGAAGGGAGGAGCCATGCTTCGGCTGGTCGTGCTCTTGCTCTATCTCATCGCGTCGTACTCCTCGGACCAAGATAAAGGTGGTGGCGGCTTGGACCCCGACGGGCTGACGGCCCAACCGCCGCTGGCAACTGGAGATATTGGCGGCGGCTTGGACCCCGACGGTTGATCCCCGCAATCTGCGAGGGGCGTCGCTCCGGGCGCCCCTCGCTTTCTCTCGGCGCAGAACTGTACAGAGGCATGTACTTTGTCGTAGGCTTAAATATTCTGAGAAAGGACCAATCTAAGGGGAGCCTTAAATGTCCCACCTGGGACGGGAACATCATGCGGAGGGTTCTGGGCGGAGAGGGCGGTCCCCGGGAGACCGATAAGGCGGCGGAGCACCTCGTCTCCTGCGACCGTTGCCGGGCTCGGGCCGGGTCCCTGCTGGACGAGTTGCGCGCGGCAAGTCCGAAGCTACAGGGAGAGGGTCCACTGCGGATGGTGTTCGAGCTCATCGACCGGGAACGCCAATGGGGAGTGGAGTCCCTGGCCGCCATCGCGGAGTGGGCCGAGCTGCGCAGCCTGAGCCGGCGCGGGCAGAGGGACCGGGTGCGGATGACCAAGGCGTGCCACACGCTGCCGTTCTTCAACCTCGTGCTCGGCGAGCTCAAGGAGGCGTCGTCCTGGGAGGAGGCCGAGTTTCTCGCCGGGCTCGCCCTGCTGTCCGCCGAGGCCATGAGCCAGCGCCGGCAGATCGCTCAGCCTACCCACAACGACTTGCAGGCGGAGGTCTGGACCGCGGTCGCCAACGCCCGGCGGCGGGCAGCCGAATGGGAGCGCGCTCATCAGGCCCTCGCCCATGCGGAGCGGCACCTGAAGGCCGGGACTGGAGATCCTCATCTGAAGGCGGGGCACCTGTCGATCGCCGCGTCAACTCTGGCGGATGAGGGTCATGTATCCCAAGCGTTGGACGCCCTGGAGAAGTGCAACGCCATCTATGAAGGCCTCTCCGAATGGGCTCTTCTTGCTCGTACTCTGGTCAAGCAGGCAAACATCTTGGCCGAAACCGAGCCTGCCAAGGGCCTGGTGGCGCTCGATCATGCTGCCCCTTTGATCCCTGCCGAGGACTCGTACTCTAGCACTCCTCGCTGAGTTGCTCCGAGTGGAGTGTCTCATTGAGGTCCAAGAGCCGAGTGAAGCCTTACACGTTTTCCGGCGTTGCTCTCCACTGCTCCTCGGCAGCCCGAAGCCTCGAATGCAAATTCGCGGCAGGTTCACCGGCGCTCGACTACTGGATGCTCTTGGATTCGAGCCGCAAGCCGAACGGCTCTTCAACGAGGTGGTGGATGGAGACATCGAACAGGAGCTGTACAAGGACGCCTTTCTCGATCTTCTCTATCTCTATGGGCGCCACATGAAAGCCGGAGATGTCGAAAAGGCTGCGCGCGTCTGCCGGCGGGCGCTGACGGATTCGGTTCTCGCCGAGATCGCGCACGAGCAGCTCCGGACTCTCTGGTCACAGCTCCTGGAAGTCGCGCAACATCGCGAGATCGGCGAGGACGTGCTGCGAGAGATCCGGCAGTACCTCAGCGTCTTTTGGAAGCGCCCCGCCGGAAAACCCCCCGTGGTTCGGGCGTGACGGAGCGCGCTGTGGGCGATGATCTGGGGACAGGTTATGCATTTGGTGACCTCGAGGCGTTATGCTTGAGGCGCTTGGGTTCCAAGGAGCTAGGCCATGTCGCACAGTTTGACAATCGAGTATGGTGAGGACGTGTTGTTCAGCCTGGGCCTCTCCCAGGAGGAGTTCACGGCGGAGGCTCGGTTCATTCTCGCCGCGAAGCTGTACGAACTGGGTAGGCTGAGCTCGGGGCAGGCCGCGGGTCTCTGCGGAAAGGGACGGGTCGAGTTCCTGTTGTCGCTACCGAGGATCGGAATCTCCCTCTCCAATCTCCGAGAGGAGGATGCGGCCTCGGAAATCGAGTTCCTCAAGCATGCCTGAGCGCCTCGTCATCAATACGGGACCACTGATCACGCTTGCACGGATCGAGATCTTGGAGCCTGTAGGGCGGTTGCCGTTCGAATTCGTCTGCCCTCAAGAGGTTCGAGACGAGCTCGACCGAGGAGTGGCGGCAGGACTCTCGCCGGTTGAGCCCGCATGGCTGCGGGTTACACGCCTTCGTGAGCAACCTTCCCCTGTCGCTCTTTCAGCGCTCGATCTGGGTGAAACGGCCGTTATTCAGCTAGCGCTTGAGCAGGATATCCCGCGGGTCTGTATCGACGAGTGGAAGGGCCGAAGGGCTGCTCTTGCGGCGGGTCTTCAGGTCACCGGAGTCCTTGGGCTTCTGGGCAGGGCGAAGCTGTTGGGATTGATTCCCTCCTTGCGCCCCCTCATCGAGCGGGCTGTGGATAGAGGAATTCGCTACCACCCGGAGCTCGTCCGGCAGGTTCTTCGTGCCGTTGACGAATGACAGCTTCGCTGCCGAACCGGCTACGAACGCGGCTCTTCAATGAGGTAGTGGATGGAGACATCGAGCACGAGCTGTACAAGGATGCCTTTCTCGATCTTCTCTATCTCTATGGGCGCCGCATGAAGGGCGTGACGAAGCGCGCCATGCCGGGTCAATCCGGCTCGCCGCGAAAGGCTCTCACGATCGCGGCGGCGGCGTGTTTCAAGATTTCCGGATCAGCCTCTATCGTGGCCAGCCGACGGAAAAGGGTCTCGGCGTCCGCCATTTGATGCTCCGCGGCAGTGCACAGAAAGGCGAGGTCTTTTTCCCTTCCGGCGATGATCTTTGCCACGAGCAGATCGTGCACCTCCAGGCAGAGCCCCTTCACTCCCCTGGTGTTTTCGTTCTGGACGACGACCAGGCGGTCCTTCCAACCTTGCGGCAGCCGAGCTGTCTGTTCGCCGACCGCCTCGGCGTAGTAGCCGAAGGTCTCGTGGAAGGGGGACAGCTCGCCGATGCTGCCTTCGATGAGGTCGGCACGCTCGGGGTGTTTGAGCGGGAAGAGATCCGCCTCCATCGAGACGCGCATGGACGCGGGAGCACCGGGGAATTGCCCCAGGATGGCCTGGCTGCCGATGACGACGATCTCGTCGTCGTTCGCAATCTCCGCGGCAGCGCGGATCAGGTGCTCCAACTGTTCGCGGGTCACGGCTGTTGGGAGAAGCGCTCCCGGGTCTCGCGCCAGATCTTCCAACGCTCTCGAGGCTGAAGCGCCCCGGCGAACGGGCTCGACTGGCGCAACTCCGTCGCGAGCTTCGCCCCGGTCGATGAGAAACGCCGCAATCGAAGGGACGTCGCCAGCGAGGATTTCCGCCCATCTCCGTGCGTAAAACGGCGGCTCGGCGCCGGCCACCAGCCAGGATTGAACGCGCTGGCGCGCCTTCTCGAGGATCTCCGGTTGGTTACGGAGGCGCTCTGCGATCACGCGGTGATACGCGACGCTCCTTTCCGCGGACAAGCGGTGTGGGTCCATGGCGGAGAAGACGGTAGCACAGCGGGTGGAGCCTGTAGCAGGCGCGATGTACAAGAGCCTTTCATTAGAGGCAGGGCTTGATGTAGGGGCGGCCCTATGTGGCCGCCCTGCCTTCAGAATGGCAACTTGGCAGGGCGGCCACATAGGGCCGCGCTGCCGTCGCCCCTTCGGGGCTGCGATGAGTTTGTGAAACCGCGTTACCTGGCGCTAAAGCACCAGGCTTTACACCTGTGCCCCTTCGGGGCGGCCTCTTCTGAACCACTCAATTCCTTCCCCTGCGAGTTGCCTTGCCCCGACGCCGGCTCGGCCCCTTTGAAGATCATGCTGATAGCCTATTGGCGGGTATCCTTCTTGCTCCGAACGCCGCCGTCCGCAGCCTACGTGCCGTCGTACGCGTCCGCGGCGACACCGAAGGCGTCGCGAAGAACCTGCACTCACCTGCAGCCACGATGAAGGCGTCGCGAACGACGGGCACGCCTCCGAGACGCCGTTGCACCCATGCAACGCCTCGTTGCACGCCTGTGAAGTGCCGTTGTACGCCTATCTCCGGCGTTGTTCGCGAGCAACGGGTCGTCGCACGTGCGCAACGCCTCTCTGTACGCGGACAGCGCCTCGTTGAACGTGTGCAGCGAGCCGTTGTACGCCTGCCTCCAAGGATGGATGCGAGCAACAAGTCGCTGCACGCGTGCAGGCAAGGCTCCGTTGTACGGGTGCAACGAGGCGTTGCGCGCCTGCAACGCCCCTGGTACCCGAGCAGCGTTCCGTTGCACGCGTGCAATGAGCCGTTGCATGCGTGCAACGAAACAGTGCACGGGTGCAATGCCTCGGTGTACGCGTACAACGCTCCCTTGCACGCATGCAACGCCTCGCCAGAGGCGTACAACGGGACCCCAACGCGAGCGCCGTGACCGGACGAGGAGACGGAAGTGCCGCGGAAGGGAACACCGGGAGCCGGAAAGCGGAGATTCCGATATCCTTTGCGGGAACCGGCGCCCGGGACGGGCCGCGGACGGCTGCCGGCGCGGACGACGGCGGATGCGCCGCCGACAACGCCGGGTCCTGTCGAATCCGAGCCCTCTTCTTCGTCTTGGCGGAGAAGGGGCTCGCGGACGATACGGTCCCGAGGAGCTACGCGAAAGGAGAGAGCATGGCGGAAGAGCAGAAGGTGCTGGGCAAGTTCGTCTGGCACGACTTGATGACGACCGACGCCGAGAAGGCGATCCCGTACTACACGGACCTCTTCGGCTGGACCCTCAACGAGGTCGAGATGGAGGGGTTCGGGAAGTACAAGATGATCCACGCGGCCGGCGAGGACCATGGTGGCATCGTGCCGCTGGATCCAGCGGCTGGACACCCCTCGCACTGGATCTGCTACGTCACGGTCGACGACGTGGACGCGGCCGCGGCCAAGGCCGTCGAGCTGGGCGGCCAGAATCCCGTGCCGGCCATGGACATCCCCAAGGTCGGACGCTTCGCGGTGATCGGCGATCCCCAGGGTGCGATGATCTCCCCCTATAAGCCGACCGAATGGCGAGGTGAAGGTTACGAGGGTCCGGGTCGGCCGGGCACCTTCGTGTGGCACGAGCTGCTGGCGGTCGATCCGGAGGCGGAGGGGCGGTTTTTCTCGGAGATCTTCGGCTGGACGGTGGTGCCCATGCCGATGGGGGAGATGGGGACCTACCACCTGCTCAGGCGTGACAACGGTAAGGACGCCGGCGGCATGATGCAAAAGCCGCCCGGCTCCAGCGGGCCCTCCTCCTGGCTGCCCTACATCGGAGTGGAGGACGTGGACGCGACGGCGGCGCGGGTGGAGCCGCTGGGCGGCAAGATCTGGGTGCCGCCCACGGACATCCCGAACATCGGCCGCTTCGCGGTCACCAGCGATCCGACGGGGGCGTTCATCGCGATGTACAAGTCTTGAAGGGTTGTTGAGAACCGCGGCGTTTTGCCCTCCGAAGCCCTCACTCCCCCGGCCCCTCTCTCCCGAGGGGAGAGAGGGGAGAAAAGACGAAGAACCGTATTCACACTTTTTCTTTCTCCCTCCTCTCCCTCTGGGAGAGGAGGGCCGGGGAGGTGAGGGCCTCGAAGGGCAGGCCCGTTCGACTTCCAAACTCGCTCTGGACCTCCTCCCCCCTCACTTCCCCTGCGCCGGCTTCAGCGGCTCGAGCGACAGGTCGGGCCGCACCCAGCCGCCGTGCATCTCGAAGCGGCGCGTCAGGGAGAAGGCGCGCTGGAAGAGGGCTTGTCCCTCGGCGCCCAGCATTCCCCGCACCTCGACCATGCGGGCCTCGTAGTCCGCGGGACTCTTTGCAGAAGTCGTAACGATGATCAGCGGCGTGTCCCAACCCATGACGACTTTGAAGAGCCGGTAGCTCTCGGTCACGTTCTTCTTGCGGTACAGCTCGGCGAACTCCCTGGCCACGGCGTCGGCGTCGGCCTCGCGGCCCGGCTGGACGTAGTACAGGTCAACGTGGACATAGGCCTCCTCTTCCGGCTTGAGACGCGGCTTGGCCGGCATGTAGGAAAGGCTCGGGTCCTCCATGAGGATCGAATCCCGCATCCACTCCATGGCCTGGCCGCTGCGCACCATCAGGTCGCCCCATTTCGCCTCTCCCACGGCCTGGGCGAGCTTGCCGAACCCGGAGATAATGGCTTCCACGTCGGAAAAGCTGCGGATCTGAGTCACGTAGGTGTAGACGTAGTCGTCTCCGGAAAAGCCGACGAAGTTGAACAGCGGGCTTGCTTCATGGTGCTGCCGGACGGTGGCGACGAACTCCTTGGACGTGTCCTCGTACTGCTTGAGCATCGAAGGCCGGGCGAGCTCCTGGTGCATCACGTACCACTTCGGCGGGGCGGTCTGGGCGGCGGCGAGCGAGCCGGTCATGAAGACCGCGCAGAGCATGGCGGTCGCGGCGAAAAGCGTTCTTCCTCTCATATCTCCTCCTGGTTTCAGGGACGGGCCCTGGATCGTAATCGAGATGCCGGCGCGAGTCGGCCGGCGGGTTTTCCTCGTGTTCACCGGAGCTACGCAGGCGGCAGGGGTTCCGGATGAATCCCTGGCGCGGACCTGTTATCATTGTCGCAGTGCGGCATAGCCGCCGGCCCAGCCGACAAGGGGAGAGACATGGCGAAGGAACCCACACGCGTCAGCGAGCAGGAATCGCGGAAGGTCGCGGAGGCCTCCCGCGAGACCGAGTGGACGCAGCCGAGCTTCTTACGGGAGATGTTTCTCGGCAACTTCCGTCTGGACCTCATCCACCCTTATCCGCAGCCGGCCGAGGAGCGCCCGGAGTTCGCCGCCTTCTACAACGCCCTCAAGGAGTTCATGCGCGACGAGGTGGACTCGGTCGAGATCGATACGACGGGCGAGTATCCGGAGCACGTGCTGGACGGTCTGCGCAAGCTGGGCGCCTTCGGCATGAAGATTCCCAAGAAGTACGGCGGCATGGGCTTCACCAACGTCGAGTATCAGAAGGTGATGCAGCTCTTCGGCTCGACCGACGGCAATCTCTCGGCTCTGCTCTCCGCCCACCAGTCGATCGGCGTGCCGCAGCCGCTCAAGCTCTTCGGCTCGGAGACCCTCAAGCAGAAGTACCTGCCGCGCTGCGCCGCCGGCGAGATCTCGGCGTTCGCGCTGACCGAGACCCAAGTCGGCTCCGATCCGGCGCGGCTGCAGACCAGCGCCGAGAAGACGCCCGAGGGCGACGCCTACATCCTCAACGGCGAGAAGCTCTGGTGCACCAACGGCACCATCGCCAAGCTGCTGGTGGTGATGGCGCGCCATCCCCAGAGCAAG
Organism: Thermoanaerobaculaceae bacterium; assembly: GCA_963778565.1. Classification (GTDB taxonomy): domain Bacteria; phylum Acidobacteriota; class Thermoanaerobaculia; order Multivoradales; family UBA5704; genus DATARR01. Next base: position 559,591 of record CAVZUZ010000015.1, read on the forward strand.
AAGATCAGCGCCTTCGTGGTGGAGACGGCCTGGCCGGGCGTCAAGGTGGAGCACCGCTGCCATTTCATGGGCCTCAAGGCGCTCGCCAACGCCGTGATCAGCTTCAAGAACGTGCGGGTGCCGGCCGAGAACCTGATCGGCGAGGAGGGCAGGGGTCTGAAGGTCGCCCTCACCACCCTCAACGACGGGCGCCTGTCCATCCCCAACGGCTCGGTGGGCACGACGAAGCTCTGCCTGGAGATCTGCCGCAAGTGGGCGAACGAGCGGGTGCAGTGGGGCAAGCCGGTGGGCAAGCACGAGGCCGTCGCGCATAAGATCGCGGACATGGCCGCCATCACCTTCGCCATGGAATCCATCGCCCGTCTCGCCACCGAGATGTCCGACCGCGGCGGCTTCGACATCCGCCTCGAGGCCGCGGCGTGCAAGGAGTGGAACTCGACGCGCGCCTGGGAGATCGTGGACGACACGATGCAGATCCGCGGCGGCCGGGGCTATGAGACCGAGACCTCGCTGGCGGCCCGCGGCGAGCAGCCGATCGGCGTCGAGCGGATGATGCGCGACTACCGCATCAACAAGATCTTCGAGGGCTCCTCCGAGATCATGCACCTGTTCATGGCCCGCGAGGCGGTGGACAAGCATCTGCAGGTGGCCGGCGCCATGATCGACCCCGAGAAGAGCGTGGCGGAAAAGCTCTCCGAGCTGCCGAAGATGGCGACTTTCTACGGCTCCTGGTATCCCACCCGCTGGCTCGGCTGGGGGCGGTGGCCGCGCTACCAGGAGTTCGGCGCGCTGGCGAGGCACCTGCGCTTCTGCGAGCGCAACGCCCGGCGCCTGTCGCGTCAGATCTTCCACGGCATGCTCGTCCACCAGGGCAAGCTGCAGCACAAGCAGGCGTTCCTCTTCCGCCTGGTCGACATCGCCAACGAGCTGTTCGCGATGGCCGCCTCCGTCACCCGCGCTCACGGCATGGCCGAAGCGGGCCATCCCGATGCCGCTAATGCCGCGAACGCCGCCGAGCTGACGGACCTCTTCTGCCGCAACTCCCGGCGCAAGGTTCTGCGTCTGTTCCACGAGGTGTGGGCGAACGACGACGTCCGCAAGTACAAGGTGGCGCTACGGGTGCTCGACGGCAAGCACGCCTGGCTGGAGGAGGGCATCCTCGGCCTGGAAGACCAAGCCAAGGGAGTGAAGCCCGCAGAGGCCGGCACGCCGGAGCCCGTGCCGGTGCCGAGGGAGCGGCCGGTGGGAACGCGCTGAGGCGGCGATCCCGATCCCACTGTTCCAGGACATGGGGAGGTCGGCCGCGCCGGCGGCCCCTCACCTCCCCGGCCCTCCTCTCCCACCTCACGCCCACCCGACCGGGAGAGGAGGGAGACTGTAGAAGCAAGAATTGCTTGGCCTTTTCAGTCTCCCCTCTCTCCCGGCGGGCGGGTGTGAGGATGGGAGAGAGGGGCAGGGGGAGTGAGGGCCAGCGCCGGAGGCGCGCCCCCACCCTCCCTTACGCCCACCCTCCGACAGAAGAGGGCCGGGGTGATGAGGACCGCGGCGGCGTGGATAACGTTCCAGTCGTGAAAATGGTGGGGATCGGCGCTGGCCAGGTTTCAGCTAGGATCTCCCCCGGCATGCGAGCCGTCCTCCCCGCCGACCGCGAATCTCCGATCCCGCGCCTGGGGGATCTCCCCGACCCGGTTCCCGGGGAAGGCGAGGTCCTCGTCGCCGTCGAGGCTGCCGGCCTGAACCATGCCGAGCTGCTGCAGCTTCGCGGCCAGCATCCACCGCCTCCGGGCGAGAGCCAGGTGCCCGGCCTCGAATGCTCCGGCATCGTGCTGGAGGCCGAACGGGGCAGCCCGTGGCAGCCCGGCGCGCGGGTGATGGCCCTGGTCGGCGGCGGCGCCCACGCGACCCGTGCCGCCATTCCCACGGGCCAGCTCATGCCCCTTCCCGACAATCTGTCCTTCGTCGAGGGAGCCGCCATTCCGGAGGCCGGCCTCACCGCCTGGACCAACCTGGTCGTCGAGGGTGGCCTCGCGGCCGGTGAAACCGTGCTGATCACCGGCGCGACCGGCGGCATGGGGAGCTTCGCCGTGCAACTGGCCCGCGAGCTGGGCGCCCGGGTGCTCGCGGCCGGCAGAAACCGCGACCGGCTGGAGCAACTGCGCGACCTGGGCGTCGGGGAGGTCTGCCTGGAGGGAGGAGAGCTGGCGCACCAGGTGCGCGAAGCGACGGGCGGCCGGGGCGCGGACCTCGTGCTCGACTTCACCGGCGGTCCCGGGATGACCAGCCATCTGGGAGCGCTCGCCGGGGGCGGCCGGCTGATCCTGGTCGGGCTGGTGAGCGGCCGGCAGGCGGAGGTGGACCTGGGGATGGTGCTGAGCCGGCGGCTGCGAATCGCCGGCTCCCTCCTGCGTCCCCGCTCGCGCGAGGAGAAGGCCCGCCTGACCGCGGACTTCGCCGCCTTTGCCCTGCCGCGCCTGCGCGACGGACGGCTGCGTCCGGTGGTGGACCGTACCCTCCCCCTGGAACGCGCCGCCGAGGCCTACAAGGCCCTGGAGCGCGGCGGCGTGTTCGGCAAGGTCATCCTGACGATGGTGTAGCGCGGAACCAAGGACAAAAGGGACAGCAGGGACTTCAAGGACGAGGAACCCCCCCGCCCCTATTCCCGGGCAGGGATGTCCTCTCTCGCGGACAAGAGCGCTGGGAGGAACCGGCAAGAGGGCTGGAACGCATCTTGCGAAGGGGTATTGCAAGCCGACATCCATTTTGAGAGGGGAAGGTATGCCGACCTGGTTCCGTGCCGTCCGTTTCCGAGATCTGTCCTTCGCCGCCGTTTTCGCCTGGATCGCCTTTGGCGGTATTGCCGTCGCCTCCGGCGGCATGGCCGTCGCCGAGGAGCCTCCGCCTTCGGCGGGGGGCACGAAGATCGACGTCGAGCTGAAGATCGTCCCCTTCTATGCCGTGGACGCCGAAGGCCATCCGGTATTCGACCTCCGGCGGGAGGAGGTGGAGCTGCGGGTGAACGGCGTTCCCGTCGCCATCGAGGGCTTCGATCGCTACAACGCGGCCCATCCCACGGCCGAGCGGCCGGGGCAGGGAAGCGTCCGGGCGGAGCCGATCGTCGCGCGCCATGTCTTCCTCCTGTTCGACATAGCCTTCTCCTCGCCCCAGGGGCTCCTCGGGAGCTCCCAGGTCTCCAAGGGCTATCTCGACCAGCTCCCCGCGACCGACCGGCTCTATCTGCTCCTCCACGACCGGCGCACGGGCCTCAAGCAGGTTCTGGGTCCCGTCGTGGCGGACGAGAAGGGGAAGGAGAAGGTGCTCAAGCGGATCCGCGAGCTGCGGCCCGACGTCCAGGGACTGGACGCCAACGCCGACCGGAATCTTCCTCCCAGCATCTCCGGCGGGGGAGGTTACAAAGGCAAGGACGGGAGCATCTTCATTCCGCCCAATCAGGATTCCGCCATGCGCGACGCGATCCGCTCGAGCGGCCGGTCCGAGTATCAAGGGATAGCCCTGGACCTGGCCTGGTCGTTGGAAGCGCTCGCCGCCGAGCTGCGGCGCCTGTCCGGACCCAAGCTCCTGCTCACGTTCACCCAAGGGACTCGATCCCGGGACTCTATTTCGACGGCAATGCCCACGGTCTCCAGACCGGCCGGGCGGGCAATTCAGGCGACAGCCGCCAGTTCAGCGCCCTGGAGACCCACTTCCGGAAGCCCCTCCAGGCCCTCGCCGACTCGGGGGCGATGAACCTCTTCGTCAACCTGGACCGCCCGATGTCGACCGGCGACCCGAGTCGGGCGCTGCGCCACATGGCTTCGAGCGCCGGCGGGCTCTATGTCGAGGGCCGCAGCGTGAAGGAGGTGGAGGGCCGCATTGCGGACTCCACGGCGGCCTACTACGAGGCGGGGTTCCAGCCGGCCGTTTCGCTGCTGGAGGCGGGGCGGGCCGCCGTCGAGGTGGTGGTGAAGCGCCCGGGCGTGCGGGTCTGGGCTCCTTCCGCCGTCCGGACGCGAGAGAGCTACGCCTCCCTGAGCGAGCATGAGAGAAGGCTGCTGATGATCGATCTCGTCCACGGCGGCCCCGAGGCCCAGCGCTCCCGCAGCCCCGTGCGCCTCGACCTCCACGATCTCTCCGGCAAGGTGCAGGGACGCGTCGAGCCCAAGCGGCGCCACGTACGGTTCGAGGCCGTCTGGCCGGCGGACCTGGCCGGCAAGAAGGTGGATCTCTACACGGTCGTCCTTTCCGAGCCTCGCCGGGGCGCGCCGATCGAAGTCCTGCAATACGACCAGAAGGAGCGCGCCTCCGTCGCGGACCTTCCGGCCGTGGAGACCGCGGTAGAGGGGCACGATGCGTTCGTCTGGGGCGTCGTGGCCGTGGAGGCCGGGACGGATCGAGCCTGGTTCCGGCGGCTGCTGGTTCAGGGAGAGAAGGCGGGGGGCGGGAAGGTGCGGTAGGGCGGTCCGGCTCCAGTTTGCCTGCGGATAGCGGCCGTTCTTCGTGACCGGAGAGGGGGAGAAAACCAAAGAAGAATCAGGCCTTGTTTTCCCAGTTCCCCCTCTCCTGTCAGCTAGAGCAGGGTGGGGTGGCGGGGGCGGCAGTCTTCGGCGGGATCTCCGCGGAGGCTGAGAAGAGGCCCGGCATCTGTGCTGGAGCTATCTTCCCGCTAGCGATTTCGCCCTGATATAGTTCACCTGTGAACGCCAAGATTGAAGTGCGGGGACGTGCTGTTCAGTCCTTCAAGGTTCCCGAGAACGCTGACGAAGCCTTCACGGTTTGCCTTGAAGGGGGCATGGCTAAGCTCGACTTGGCTCGTGTACTCGAATCCGATGATCCGATCTACGGCCGCGTGTTGGAAATGGAGGGAGAGATCGAACTCCTCGCCGAAGCGCGACCAATCGTTGAGGCGATCAAGCAGGGGCTTAGGCGCCGCCGCGACAATCCTGTCGAGGAAGGCGAGGAAATCAGGTTCCGATAGTGGCTACACTGCACGATAACAACTCTCTCCGCCGACACCTGTTTTCCGAAGGTGAACTCGAGGTGGTAGCGGTGTCTGAAACGGAGGAGCCAAGAACCCTTCTGGTCCTGCGAATTCCCCGAACGGACGAAGCTGATGTTCGCCATGTCCCATCCGTCGATGTTTCCTCACTCGTTGATGTATCCGCGGCTGATCGCAAGCGAGTGATGTCGGCACTTGTACGTGCGGGTGCCCGACACCCAGGTCTTGAGGATGGGCAGCTTCGGCATCTGCACCAAACTCTGCGCCAGGAAGGTTATGTTGAGCTGTTTTGCGATCTCAACGCGCTTAGTACTGGTTTAACCCAACAACTCGTTCAATCCCTGGGATACAGGTGTCGTGTCGTGGTGTCATCTTCCTCGATTGACATCCTGCATGAATACCAGCGTCGCCAGGAGAAAAAAGTGGCAGCGAATTTCCTGAGACGTGCGGAAATGAACCGATGCCTCGGTGTTCTTGAGGATCTAAGAAGGACCGTCCCGGTACACGTGCACCCTCTCCCGCCAGGAGCTACCTTCTACATGAAACGATCAGAGGGCGACTCCGCCGTAGGCGAGGTAAGTGAGGACGCAGGTCTAACCTACGTATCCGAAGATCGGCTGATGGTTGCCGCGTTCTGGCATTACATCTCGGTAACGAATCCCCGCGTGCCTGTTCGCTTGGTAACCTCGGACTTCAGCTTGGCGCGTGTGTGTGCGGCAGAACGCGTAAGGTTCGTGTTCGCCAGGTCTCCGTATCAAGTATGGTGGCTTGAGCAGATGGGGGAGGGCGCGTCGGCCGTACCGGAACTCGTTTGGCTAGATCCGTTCGCATTTGAGCTCCGGGCGTGCTCGGCTCATCAGATTCTCTGGGAACTCTGCTTGGTTTACCAACGCTTGAACATCAGAGTGAAACCGGCGGCTGAAAAGGATAGTGAGGTCGGTGCGGAGTCGTTCTTATTGGCTGATGATTTTGGTCTCTCTTATGATCAAAAATATCACATGCCCGGCGATTGTCCCCGCGTAAGGCTGGGAGAGGCGTATGATCTCTCTTCATTTCCCGGAGTAGGTAAGCGAGTAAAAGGGAAGGCGCCTGTCAGTGTGGTTTCGCCTCGGAAAAATTTTAAGTTGAGCCTGCAGGCTGTCTTCTCTGCAGTGCCAACGAGAACTGGCCAACGCATACCTTTGAGTCAGTTCAGACTCACGGATGATTCCGCGCGCCAATTCGAACAGATAGGTGAAGTTACTGGTCTGTTCCAAGTAGAGGACTCGCGCTGGGTAGTTGCGGCAGCGGGCTTGGAGGGTTTTTTGAACGCGTTGAAGCGCAGAGACTATGTCGCCGTCAACACGCCGTTCAAGAAAATTCCGGCATATAGTGAGGCTCTGGCACAGGCAGCTGCAGGTAAGCGGTTCCCGTCGAGCAAGGAAGCCGGAGCCACAACGGGATGGGCGATCGTGCTCGGGGCAGCGTACAAAACACATTCAGAAGGTGTGTTGTATGGCTTGGCTGAGATTTCGGAAGATAGATTCGAGCAGGCTGTGGTTCGCGGGCATGCAGATGTAGGGGGTGGGCAGAGGGCCGTGCCGCTTCCGCCAATCATGGACCGCGTCTGCCGGTCGCTTCAGCTGTCGCCAATTCGGTTTGAGGCACTGTTGGAGGCGACCATTGGGCGCCGAGGTTTGGAACAGTACGAAGTCCAACGTGCGAAAGTAGATGTTCCCATTCCGAAGCATCCCGTTGTCGTTGCTCCGGGTACAGCCTCACCTGATAGCTACCTACGGCCGCTTGACCCCGGAGCCGGCTTAGTAATTGGGAATAAGTTAGTTGGTGTTCTTGTACTTCGCGGTAGAGGATCAAGCTCATGATTAACTTGCGGCTAGAGGACTTCCTCGGCCAAGAGAATCGCGCGACGGCAGCCTGGACACGCTTCGGCTTGCTGGAGAATCCGTTCCCCTCGCGCTCACACCCCGTGTGGGATGTATTCCACAACCAAGCGCAGGTTGTGCAACGGTTTTACACTGATCTGGGAGAGTTTGCACGTGAAGGGAAGACAACGACTTTGTTCTTTACTGGAGGAAACAGAGTAGGCAAGACCCACTTCTGTGAGCATCATCGGTTAGTTTTGCCTGAAAAGTTCGCGAAGGCAGGCCTAATGGTTCCAATGGCTGTGGTGTCTGCGGAATCGTGCAAATTCTCTGAGCTGTACGGGCCCATAATAGATCAACTACATGAAAGCCTCCGGCTGCAAACGGGACACGGGTTCTTCCCTCAAGCTTGGCGAGAAGTTCTGCAGATTGCCTTAGAGTCGATGCGCCCGGGCGATTTCCGTGAGGCCGTGAGTGTTTACCTTCAGGCGAGCCAGGAACAAGCGACAATTGTTCATTCCTTGCTGATGCAGTGGTTGCGAGGTGAACGCCTCCGTATGCCGCAACGGAGGCAGCTTGGCGTCGGAAGTGTCATTGAGTCTCTGGCGCATGAGTTGAATGCCTTGGAGGGAATAATAGAGGTCCTACGCAAGAGCAACATCGCCGAGCCGCGGAAGTGTCCAGGAGTGATTCTGTTCATAGATGAGTTCGAGCTGATGTGGACGCACCGTCGCGATAAGCGCGACCGTTTCTTGCAGGCGCTCCGCGCGCTGGTTGATGCTTGCCCCATGGGTCTCTTCATGTGCGTAGCAATGGCAACTGGCGTCGGCTACAACTTCGAGGTAGAGGATTTGGAAGGAGCTTATCCAGCATTGTTCGCTCGGCTTAAAGGTGTGCGTGACGTGCCTGCACTTGTGGAGGTTGGTGGTGTGATCGAAGCGCAAGAGTACGCACAGGCGTTTCTGGATAGCGGTGCCAGAAAGGCTCAGAGTCAGAGTGTCCAGGGAGGTGAACGCTTGTTTTCCGAATCAGATGTCCGCCGCCTATTCTTAGAAGTTGCGGGTAGTGGCGGAACGGTGTCGCAGGGTGACTTTTTTGATAAACTGCATGTTGAGGCCGAAAACAAAGTGATCAACCTATCTGGTCAGTAACCCGCTGCAGCAAACCAGGAAGGCGTTTTCCGGCATATCTACTCCCGGATTAGTCGTCCCGATCCCTTTCGCTAAAACCTCCCTGGTGCCTGCAAAAAAAGGCAAGGTGGGGCAGGTCGAGGCAGATCCCTACGGCTGCACCGCCGCCGCGGTCGTGCTCACGCTCACGGCGCGGCTGAGGTAGGAGGTGGTGGCGGCGAGCTCGTCCCGCACGGCCACGGCGACCCGCTGCTCTCCCGGCTGGAGCTGCAGCGTCAGGGTATAGACGTAGAACTGACCCATGGCGCTCAGCACCTGCTTGCGCGGAATCTGCAGCGGCACCTCGACTTGCCGCACCGGCGACGAGCGGCCGTCCTCGCCGCGGGTGGCCACCAGCAGCCGCAGGTTGCCTTCGTAGAGGGTGTCGCGGTTGAGGATGGCCAGCTTCCACAGGGGGATCCTGAGGTGGATGGGGACGTGGAAGCTGCCGGCCGGGCCGGGGAGCTGCTCGCCCACCTCGACGGTGATCTGCAGCGGGTTGTCCTCGAAGCCGTAGAGGAGGGCCGCCAGGGTGCGGTCCAGGGTCTTCTCAAGGGCGGGCTTGTCGCGGTAGCTCTGGCGGTAGCGGAGGCGGAGGCCGGCACGCGCCACCTTGACCTCGATCGGTGCCGGAGCGGTGCCAGGCGCCTAGTTGAAGGGAAGGCTTAAGAAAGAGCCTACGAGTGCCTTCGTAGTTGATCCGGTAAGGTTCGCTGCCGGTCAGAATCTCGCGGGACGGGCTCACAGCGGATTCGATCTGCCCCTTCCACAGCCTGATCCCGCCACCATTACGGCCAAAATCGAGCCTCCGGACACACCTCGGCCCCTCGCTACCCGACGAGCTCTGCGAAGGAGTCCGGGGGAGCGGTGCCCGGGGGAGCGGTGGGGGAGCGGTGCTGGGGGAGCGGTGCCAGGGGGAGCGGTGCCAGGCGCCTAGGCGCCTGTAAGGTTCGCTGCCGGTCAGAATCTCGCGGGACGGGCTCACAGCGGATTCGATCTGCCCCTTCCACAGCCTGATCCCGCCACCATTACGGCCAAAATCGAGCCTCCGGACACACCTCGGCCCCTCGCTACCCGACGAGCTCTGCGAAGGAGTCTGTGGGATGGCGGCCGACCGGCGGAGGATCACCCGCCGACGAAGGGCAGCGCGGGCGGGAAGCTTCCGCGAGGGAACGGCGCGTCGCGGTCTCCGGCACGCAACCTCTCGGCGGCCGAGCGGAACTCCAGGACGAACCAGGCGTAGGCGTCGTAAAGCGTCCGCCACATGCTGTAGCTCGCCGTCAGGAAGAGGGGACATGGCGAGCGGTCACGAAACGCGGGCCGGTACTGAGGATCCTCGGCGAGTATCGCCGCGACGCCGAGCACCGGCTTTCCCGTCCGCTGCCTCTCCGCGGCGGCTTCCTCCTCGATCTCGTCCACCAGCTCGACGACGTGCTCCTGATAGGCCGAGTCCGAGAGGTGCTTCCAGCAGGGGAGAGGCGAGAGATGGACCGTCTCCTGGGTGGCATACTGGTAACGGTCGAAGTCCTCTCCCCGTCGCCGTGCAGCGAACTCCTTGCTGCGGTCGAACCAGTAGCCGGTCAACGGCTCGCCGTCCAGTAGGGCGCGGGCGCAATGGACGCCAGGCCAGTCCCGGACGCGCTCGACAAGGAATTCCTTACAGCCTTGTGCCAGGCAATAGGCGAGCCGCGCCGCCTGCGCCCTCTCCTCGGAGCTGACGAGGATGGCATGGTAGCGGCCGGCGAAGACCGGTCCCTCCCAATCCGTGAGGCGGCCGACCTCCCTGGCCAGGTTCGACAAGGCGTACTGCATGAAGTCGGCGAGTTGGTCGACGCGGTCGACGTCGACGAGAAGGTGCAGGTGCGACGACAGCACGGCGAGGCCGCAGATGCGGATCGGATAGAGCCGCTGGGCCCGCCCGAGAACTCCGAGGACGATCTCGTTGACCTCGGGGCTCGGCCGGAACAGACGGCGGCCTTGGATCGTGCCGGAGGTGACGTCGAAGAGGGCGCCTTCCTCGGGCGCCCAGCGGAATCTGCGTCCCACATCTATGTAAGACGGAAAAACGGCCGCTCATCTTGCAACTTTTTTGTGACGGGCCGTCTTGACTGGATCTGGAGGTATCCCGGCTTCGAGTGGACTCGTCGTCATCGCGAGTGGGGCTGACAGCTTTTGGGAGTGGGCTCGTCCTCATCGTGAGTGGGGCGGCCGAGGATTCCACGCTCCTGGAGAGGGGGAGGGGAAACCCCCTCTCTTTTACGGCTGAGCCGCGGCGGCGGTCGTGCTCACGCTCACGGCGCGGCTGAGGTAGGAGGTGGTGGCGGCGAGCTCATCCCGCACGGCCACGGCGACCCGCTGCTCTCCCGGCTGGAGTTGCAGCGTCAGGGTGTAGACGTAGAACTGACCCATGGCGCTCAACACCTGCTTGCGCGGAATCTGCAGCGGCACCTCGACCTGACGCACCGGCGACGAGCGGCCGTCCTCGCCGCGGGTGGCCACCAGCAGCCGCAGGTTGCCCTCGTAGAGGGTGTCGCGGTTGAGGATGGCCAGCTTCCACAGGGGGATCTTGAGGTGGATGGGGACGTGGAAGCTGCCGGCCGGGCCGGGGAGCTGCTCGCCCACCTCGACGGTGACCTGCAGCGGGTTGTCCTCGAAGCCGTACAGGAGGGCCGCCAGGGTGCGGTCCAGGGTCTTCTCGAGGGCGGGCTTGTCGCGGTAGCTTCTGGCGGTAGCGGAGCCGGAGGCCGGCGCGCGCCACCTTGACCTCGATCCGGTGCTCGCGGCCGTCACCGCTGTGGCCCGGCGTGTAGCCGAGCGAGTAGTAGCTCTCGAAGTCCTGGAGCAGGCGGCCGAGGTCGGGCAGGAAGTCGTTGGTGTCGAGAATCGAACGGCCGCCGGTCTCGTCGGCCAGGAGCTGGAGAGAATCGCGGTTGTTCGCCCGCAGCGAGGTGCCGACCGCGGGGAACCTGAAAAGCCGGTCTTCCGTTCCCAAGGCGGCGTTCGAAGCGTCGGGCGCCTGCAGCCCGGACGCCTGCAGGGTGTACAGCGTCACCCGCTGGGCGTTGGCGTGCGCCGCCAGCGCCTGCAGCTCTTTGGCTACGCTGTAGGACTCGGCGTCGAGCGGACCCTGCCAGGCCGCCTCATAGGAGGCCGCGGCAGCGAGCGCGCCTTGGCTGGGCTCGGGGCTGACGTTGGCGGCGGCCGGCGGCCGGCGCATTGTCGTGTCGCTCACGACCGGGGTCGACGCCATCCCGGGATCCTCCGCCGAGCCATAGACCGTGCCGCCGCCGCAGAGCGCGATCAGGAACTGGAACAGCTCTTCGCCCGGCTTCAGGGGCAGGCCGTCGCTGACGTGGAGCACCGCCTTGCGGCCGGGCACCCCGGAGAGAGAATTCACCATCATCGTCAAACCGCCGATGGCGCGCAGCACCTCCTGGCGCCGGGCGGAGGCAAAGGAATGCGCCGGCACCGCGATGTTCAACGGGCAAGGCTGGGGCGTCGGATCGAGACGGCCGTTCTGCTGCGTGGCCACCATGAGGTCGACGGCGTGTTTCCGCTGACGGTCGATCTCGGGACCATGGACGGACAGGTGGTCGATCTGGTCGAGAGCCCGGGAGAGAGCGGCCTGATCGCCGGTGAAGGGGAGGCGGATGTTCAAGCTGAAATCCTGGGTCACCAGTGTGACACGGTCGCTCGGGACGAGCTCGCGGGCCAGGAACTGGCGCAACTGGCGCACGGCCCGGGCTCTGCTGCTCGGGTTCACGTTGAAGTTGTCGAAGAAGACGATGAGGTTCCAGCCGTCCTCGGGCGAGCTCGCGGCGGGCGCCGGCGATCCCGGCGCCGCCGGCCCGGGCCGGCCGTTGACGGCCTCGAAATTGCTGATCTCGACCGGCTTGCCGTCCTCGAACAACTGGAAGTCTCCCTTGCGGAGATCGGTCACCCGGTTGCCGCTCTTGTCGGTCGCGTAGACGTCGACGTTGACGACGTTGACCTCCACCGCCTCTCCGAATGCGCGCGGGGCGGGGGCCGCAGGCGGTTTGGCAGCGAGGACGGAGGCGCTCGCGAGCAGCAGGAGGATGGCGAAGGGTCGAAGTTTCATGTCGTAGCCTCTTTCTGGATTGGGGTCAGGGCCGGGCGCTCGCCGCGGCCGCACGGTGCCCACGCTCACCGCGCGGGTGAGATAGGAGGTCGTCGCGGCGAGCTCGTCCCGCACGGCGACGGCCACGTGCTGCTCGCCGGCCGGCAGCTGCAGCGTCAGGGTGTAGACGTAGAACTGGCCCATGGCCGTCAGAACGTTCTTGCGCGGGATCTGCAGCGGTACGCTGATCTGACGCACCGGCGAGGAGCGGCCGTCGCCGTCGCGGGTGGCCACCAGCAGCCGCAGGCTGCCTTCGAATACGGTCTCGCGGTTGAGGATGGCCAGCTTGAACAGCGGGATCCTGAGGCGAACCGGGACGTTGAAGTTGCCGGCCGGGCCGGGAGTCTGCTCGCCCAGCTCGACGGCGATCTCCAGCGGGTTGTCCTCGAAGCCGTGGAGCAGGGCCGCGAGGGTACGGTCCACGGTCTTTTCGAGCACCGGCTTGTCGCGGTAGCTCTGGCGGTGACGCAGCCGGACTCCCGGACGTTTGACCTTCACCTCGATGCGGTGCTCGCGTCCGTCGCCGCTGTGGGCCGGCGTGTAGCCGAGCGAGTAAAAGGTCTCGGAGTCCTCGCGCATCCGGGTGAGATCAGGCTGGAACTGGTTGGCATCGAGGATCGCCCGGCCGCCGGTTTCGTCGGCCAGGAGCTGCAACGACTCCCGGTTGCTCGCCCTCAGGGTTGCGCCGATGGCGGGGAACTGGAAGATGCGCTCGTTCGGCGCGAAGGAGGCGTCGGAGGCGTCAGGCGCCGCGAGGCCGGGCTGGAGCGTGTAGAGGGTCACCCGATGGGCATTGGCGTGGGCGGTCAGAGCTTGCAGCTCCTTCGTGAGCTTGTAGCGCTGCGCATCCATGGGGGCCTGCGAGGCCGCCTGATAGGCCTGGGGGCCGATGTTGCGGGAGTCGAAGACGATCTGAGCGTCACCCTCCTGGCCGGTTCCGCCTCCCGGCATGATGGTATGGCCCGTGATGCCGGAGGTGCCGCCGCCGCCGCAGATCTCGACCAGGAACTGGAAGAGCTCTTCTCCCGGGGTGATCGGCAGGCCGTCGCTGACGTGAAGCACCGCCTTGCGGCCCGGCACTCCGGAGAGAGAGTTCACGAGCAAGGTCAGCGCCCTGAGCGTGTCCAGGAGCTCATGGCGCCGGCTGTCGGCATAGCTGTGCGCCGGCATGGCGATGCTCTGGGGGCAGGGAAGGGGATCGGGCCCCTGCAACGAATCCTCCTGGATCTTCATCGTCGTCTCGAAGGCATGCCGGCGGGTCCGGTCGGCCTCCGGGCCGCGCGCCGCCAGCTTCCCCAGCTCTCCGATCGCCTTGTCGACAGCCTTCAGGTCCGAGGTGAAGGGCAGGCGGATGCGTAGACCGAGGTCGTAGCTGACCAGCATGACCCTGTCGCCGGGAGCGAGCTGGCTGTCGAGGAACTGGCGGAGCTGGCCGAGGGCCCTGGAGCGGCTGGCCGCGCGCAGATTGGAGTTGTCGAAGAAGACGATCAGGTTCCAGGCGTCTTCAGGCGAGCTCGCGGCGGGCCTCGCGGCCGGCCGTTCAGCCGCCGGCGGCGCCGGACCTCCTGGCGATGGAATGGGTGGCTCCGCCGTCCGGGGCATGCGCTGGCGGCCCGTCACCACCTCGAAATTGGTGATCGCCACCGGCTTGCCGTCCTCGAAAACGGCGAAGTCCTCTTTCTTGAGACCGGCCACCCGGTTGCCGTCCTTGTCGGTGGCGTAGACCTCGACGTTGACGACGTTGACCTCCACGACCTCGCCGAAAGCAGGCGCGGGAGAGGACTGGGCGCGGACGGCACCGGCGCACGCGGCCGCGATCAGGAAGGTGACGAGAGCTTCCGCTTCGAGATTCCATGTCAGGGCTGTTTCACCGCCGCCGTGGCCGTTCCGACGCTCAGCCCGCGGCTGAGATAGGAGGTCGTCGCGGCGAGCTCGTCCCGCACGGCTATGGCGACCCGCTGCTCGCCGGCAGGGAGCTGCAGCGTCAGGGTATAGACGTAGAACTGGCCCATGGCGGTGAGGACCTCCTTGCGCGGGATCTGCAGCGGCACCGAAATCTGGCGTACCGGCGAGGTCCGGCCATCGTCGCCGCGGGTCGCCAGCAGCAGCCGCAGGTTGCCTTCGAAGAGGGTCTCCCGGTTGAGGATGGCCAGCTTGAACAGGGGGATCCTCAGGCGGACGGGGACGTTGAAGCTGCCGGCCGGTCCCGGGGTTTGCTCGCCCAGCTCGACGGTGATCTGCAGCGGGTTGTCCTCGAAGCCGTAGAGCAGGGCCGCCAGGGTCCGGTCCACCGCTTTTTCGAGGACGGGCTTGTCGCGGTAGCTCTGGCGGTACCGCAGCCGGACGCCCGGGCGTTTGGATTTGACCTCGATCTGGTGCTCGCGGCCGTCGCCGTTGTGGGTCGGGGCGTAGCCCAGCGAGTAGTAGCTCTCGAAGTCCTGCCGCAGGCGGGAGAGGTCCGGCAGGAAATTGTTGGTGTCGAGGATCGACCGGCCGCCGGTGTCGTCCGCCAGGAGCTGGAGCGAGTCCCGGTTGCTCGCCCGCAGGGCGGCGCCGATGGCAGGAAACTGGAACAGCCGGTCCGCCGGTCCCATGCCGGCCGCCGAAGCGTCGGGCGCCTGTAATCCGGAAGCCTGCAGGGTGTAGAGCGTCACCCGCTGGGCATTGGCGTGGGCCGCCAGCGTCTGCAGCTCCTTGGCCACGGAGTAGGACTGGGCGTCCAGCGGTCCCTGCGAGGCGGCCTGGTAGGCTTGCGGGCCGAGAGACCGGGCGTCGTATACGGCGAGCGGATCGAGGTCGCGAGACCTTCCTCCAACCATGCTCGCTCCCGGCCGGCCGCCTTGACCGGGCTCTTCATCGCCGCCGCCCGAATAGCTTCCCGGCATCGGCACGGAGCCGATGCCGGCGGTGCCGCCGCCGCCGCAGATCTCGACCAGGAACTGGAATAGCTCCTCGCCCGGGGTGAGGGGAAGACCGTCGCTGACGTGGAGCACCGCCTTGCGCCCGGGCACTCCGGAAAGGGAGTTCACCATCATCGTCAGGCCGGCGAGCGAGCGCCGCACCTCCTGCCGCCGGGCGGCGGCGAAGGTATGGGCCGGCGCCGCGATGTTCTGCGGGCACGGAGAGGGCTCGGGATCGATGAGGGCGTCCTCCTGGACGGAGATGATGGCGTCGAAGGCCTGCCGCCTTTCGCGATCGAGGGCGATGCCTTGAGCCGCCAGCCTCCCGATCTCGTCCAGGGTCCGGGCCAGCGCGGCCCGGTCGCCGGTGAAGGGGATGCGGACCCGGGGGCTGAGGTCCTGGGTGACGATCATCACCTGGTCTTCCGGCGCCAGTCCGCCGGCGAGAAACTCGCGGAGCTGGCGCACGGCGCGGGCGCGGCTGCTCGGGTCCAGGTTGGAGTTGTCGAAGAGGATCACCAGCTTCCAGGCTTCCTCGGGTGAGCTCGCGGTGATGGCGACGGTGGCGGGGGTGGGTGAAGACGCTGTCGCCTCCGTCCCCGCCGGCCGGTCCTGCATGAGCTCGAAGTTCGTGATCTCGACCGGCTTGCCGTCTTCGAGGAGCTGGAAGTCGCCCTTCTTGAGGTCGGTCACCCGGTTGCCGCTCTTGTCGGTCGCGTAGACGTCGACGTTGACGACGTTGACCTCCACGGTTTCGCCGAAGGCGGGCGGGGCCGGTGACTTCGGCGGTGTGGGAGGCTTGGCGGCGAAGGCGGTGACACCGGCAACGCCGGCGCCGGCGGCCAGCGCCAGCAGGAAGCTCAGGCGGAGTTTCGCGATCACGGCCGGCCCTCCTCAGGGATGGACGACCGCGGCCGTGGTCCCCACGGTCACGGCGCGGTTGAGATAGGAAGCGGTGGCCGAGACGTCGTCGCGCACGCCCACGGCCACCCGCTGCTCGCCCGGCGGAAGCTGCAGCGTCAGGGTATAGACGTAGAGCTGGCCGAGGGCGGTGATCATCTCCTTGCGAGGGATCCGGATCGGCACCGGGATCTGCCGCACGGGCGACATCCGGCCGTCGGCGCCGCGCGTCGCCACCAGCAGGCGAAGGTTCCCCTCGTAGGCGCCGTCGCCGCGCAGGATGGCCACCTTGGAGAGCGGGATGTTGAGGCGCACCGGGACGGTGAAGTTGCTGTCCGGCCCGGGGGTCTGCTCTCCCACCTCGATCGTGATCTTCAGCGGATTGTCCTCGATGCCGTAGAAGAGGGCCGCCAGGGTGCGGTCCACGGCCCGCTCGAGAACCGGTTTGTCGCGGTAGCTCTCGCGATAACGGAGCTGCGTGCCCCGGCGCTTGACGCGCACCTCCAGGCGGTGCTCCTTGGCGTCGCCGCCGTGCGACGGGACGAAGCCCAGAGAATAGAAGGTGGAGAAGTCCTGCCGCATCTTGAGGAGGTCGCGGCCGAGCTCGTTGGCGTTGAGGATCGCCTGCCCCCCGGTGCCCGAGGCGAGCGTATAGAGCGAAGCCTGGGCGCTCGTCCGCGCCGCGGTGTCGATGGACTGAAACTGGGTCAGCCGGTCTCCCGTTCCGACACTCAACTCGGAGGCTGCCGGCCGCTCGGCGCCGGAGGCCTGCAGGGTATAGAGGGTGACCCGCTGGGCGTTGGCGTGGGCCACCAGCGCTGCGAGCTGGTTCGCTACGCTGTACCCGCCGGCGTCGATGGCGGCCTGGGAGGCCGCCTGGTAGGCGGCGGAACCGAGCAGCCGCGCGTCGTAGACCGCATTGGGGTCCAGGGTGAGGGGGGCGAAATCCCTGGCCCTCAACCGCTGCGTGCCGCCATCTTCCTCCTGCTCGGGCTCCGGTGCGAACTTGGTGTGCTGGCCGATGCCGCCGGTGCCGCTGCCGCCGCCGCAGATCTCCGCCAGGAACTGGAAGACCTCCTCGCCGGGGGTTGCCGGCAGGCCGTCGCTGACGTGGAGCACCGCCTTGGGGCCCGGCACGCCGGAGAGAGAGTTCACCAGCACGGTCAAGGCGCTCAGGGTCCGCGACACCTCGTCGCGCCGGGATTGGGCGAAATCATGGGCCGGGTTGGCGATCCTCTGGGGACAGGGCATGGGCTTGGGCTCGAGGAGCGCCTGCTGCTGAATGGTGAGGATCTCCGTGTAGGCGTGCCGCCGGCGGTTGTCGATCTCGATGCCGTAGACGGCGAGACCCTCCATCCTCGCCAGCGCCTCCTCGATGGCCGCGGGCTCGGAGGTGAAGGGGAGCTGGATCTTGAGCCCCAGGTCGTAGCTCACCAGCATCACCCGGTCTCCGGGCGCCAGCAGCCGGCTCAGGGTTTCCCGCAACTGCCGCACCACCCGGGTCCGGCTTCCCGGGTGAAGGTCGAAGTTGTCGACGTAGACGACGAGGTTCCAGGCTTCCTCCGCGGTCGCCACGGTGAGGGCGAGGGCCGGGTCCTCCTCCGGCTCCTGCGGGGCGCCGGCGAGGCCGCCGCCGACGGCGGTGAAGTTGGAGATGTCCACCCGCTTGCCGTCCTCGAAGAGCTCGAAGTCCTTCTTCCGCAGCCCCGTCACGGGATTGCCTTTCGCGTCGGTGACCCGGACGTCGACGTTGACCACGTTCACTTCCACCGTCTCCTTGAAAGGCGGCGGAGCGAGCATCTCGCCTTGAGACACGGCGGCGAGCGCGGCGGTGCAGGGCACCAGCGGCAGCAGAGCTAGGACGAGCCGGGCTTTCACGATCGGGTCCCTCCGGGAGAAGAAAATCGAGTTTTCTGTAGCTGTACCCTGCAAAACCTAAACCATATCTCTCCTAGAGGGAAGCCTGCCGCGGACCGTCCTCTGGAGTTGACGCCGTAGCCTCACTATCGAGGTCAGCGACGCGGGCCGTCCGCGGCCGCCACCACAGCGCCGCCGCGAGCGGCAGCCCCACCAGCGTCAGCAGCAGGCTGGCCTCGGGGCCGAAGGCGCCGCCGGTCAGCTCTTCGTCGCCGGTGACGGATATCTCCAGGAGGTGGAAGAACCGGACGCCGCTGACCGGCAGGGAGAGCAGGCAGGCGACGCTGAAGTTCCAGAAGCCGTGGGCGAGGCTGGCGCTCCACAGGCTGCCGCTGCGCTCGACCAGGGCGGCCAGGACCATGCCGGCGAGCACGATGTTGAGCAGGGCGATGGCCGAGACCGCCGGGTTGGCGGCGTGCAGCAGTGCGAAGAGCGTGGACGAGGCAAGGGCCGCCGTCCAGGGGCGCCAGCGCTCCTTCAATGCGCGGTAGATGTATCCGCGCACGACCCACTCCTCGAGACCTCCCTGGAGCAGAAAGCCGGGCAGCATGACGATGAGCAGCACCGCCGGCGGGAACGGCCACCAGGCGGGGCCTGCCAGGAAATCGGGGCTCAGCCCTTGGAAGCGGACCGAGGACAGCGCCGACGGCAGGGCCAGGATCACCAGCAGCCAGGCCCCCAGCAGCGCCAGCACGCTCGCGGGAACGGTCGCGAGCTGGCGCAGCGCCCTGCCGCGGCCGCCTTCCGGCCAGCGGGCGCCGAGGCTCGCCAGCGTCCGCCGGTCGAGGAAGCGGACGAAAAGCACGGTCATCCCCAGAGTCGGCGGCGCCGCGAGCACGACGGCCAGCAGCATGACCTCGTTCGAGCGCGCGAAGCCATTCTTCTGGAACCAGCGGTAAAACCAGCGGTCTCCCAGGAGATAAGAGAGCAGGCCCAGGGCGAGGGCCACGGCGATCTGGACGGCGAAGAAGGCGGCCAGGTAGGTCACCGATCGCGCCAGCGGGTGCCAGCGCGGTCGCGGCGGTCCTGCCTGAGCCAGGGTGCCCGGGCCGGCGGGATCGGCGCCTGGGGACGGGTCGGGTTCCAAGTTCCCTTTTTCCGGCCGGCGCGTCCTCGCGAAAGGACACGGGCGATCATTGTATGTGGCGGCGGAGATCTTTTTCAGAAGGACAATGGCACGACAGTTGCTATCTCGAAAAGGCGGGGAGAGAAAACCTCGACTCAAAAGCCAAAGGAGGATCGTCATGAACCTAATTCTCATCCTGATCGTCGGTGGCCTCATCGGGTGGATCGCCAGCATCGTGATGCGCACGAACGCTCAGCAGGGCATCCTGCTCAACATCGTGGTCGGCATCGTCGGCGCCGTGCTCGCGGGATTCCTGCTCTCGCCACTGCTCGGTGTACCGCCCATCACTTCGGGCAGTTTCAGCCTTGCGGCCGTCCTGGTGTCGCTCCTGGGGTCGGTCATCCTGCTCGCCGTCGTCAATCTGTTCCGCCGCGGCTCGGTCCGCTGACCGGGTTTTTCAAGCTCGCACGAAGGGGCGGTCCCCGCGTGGCCGCCCCCCTCGCATTGCCCCCGCCCGCACCTTCACGTAAAATAATGGGAAAGACCGCGATCCTGGACGTAGGAGCTTTCCCATGCACGCGCAGACCCGAACCCGCCGTTTCCCACGCATCGATGCCGAGCACGCCGTGATGGTGCGCCTGCTCGGGCTCGGCGACTTCGAGGAGTTCGCCCGCACCCGGGTCATCGGTCCGGGTGGATGCATGTTCGTCAGCGAGGAGTCCCTCGGCTTCGGCTCGTTGATGGAGCTTTCCATCGCGCTGCGCGGCCGGGTGGTCAAGACGGACAGCCGGGTGGTCTACGAGATCCGCAAGAGCGCGACCGAGCACCAGGTGGGCGTCGAGTTCCTGCGCATCAGCTCGGCCGACCGGAACTATCTGGAGACGCTGGTGACGAACACGGACGAGCCGCGGGTCAGCCGGAATCCAGCCGCAGCTCCATGAAGGCCGTCCCCGGAATCGGGTTGTAGCGGTACGGCGGAATCTCCCTGAATCCCAAGGTCTGGTAGAGCGCCCGCGCCCGCGCCATGGCCGGCACGGTATCCAGCCGCATGCGTTCGTAGCCGATATCGCGCGCCGCGGCGATCACGGCCTCCGTCAGGACCCGGCCGACGCTGAGGTCGGAGCGATCGCGATGTCCGCGATACCCGCGGAAGGCGGGCCGCACGAACAGTCGCTTCATCTCGCAGATCCCGTCCTCCAGCTCGCGCAGCGCCACGCAGCCGGCGAGCCGGCCGTTGAGGAAGGCGAGCAGCAGCCGCCCGCGCGGCGGCGCGTAGTCGCCGGGGAAGCCCGCCAGCTCCGCGGCGAAGTCCTGAAAGCCGAGATCGAAGTCCAGGGAGGCCGCGTACTCCTCGAACAGCGCCCTTGCGTCTCCCAGGTCCTCCGCGGTGTGCGCCTGCACGATCTCCAGCATGGTTGGGTCATCTCCGGAGGCTTTGGCCTGAAGCGAACGCACCCCGGAGCGTAAAGATGATCCCACCCAGCCCGATCACCACGAAGAGCAGGGGGACGAAGCCGAAGAGGTAATCGGAGCTGAAATCCCGGTCCAGCACCGCCTCGGCCGGGTTCTCGGGGTTCACGTAGCAGACGGTCCGGGTGAGCGGCGTCAGGCGCCGCACGATGCGCTCCTTGTCGGCATGAGCGCCGGTCGAGCCGCCCAGGAAGCGGTAGCGGTTGGACTTGTACTCCCGGCCGCCGAAGGTATAGGTGTAGAGGACGCCGACGCTGTAGGTGTCGCCGTCGTCGCCGGCATGCGCACGGACCTCGCTGTCGAGGATGGTGCACGGCACGGCCGGCCACGACTTGGCCTGCAGGACCCGCAGGGTCGGCCGGATGAAGAACAGGGAAACACCCGCGCCGGCGAGCAGGAACAGGGCGAAGAACGCCGCGATGCAGCCCGAGGTGTTGTCCCGGGCCGTCTTCCGCAGGCGGTGGACCGCCTTCTCGTCTCCGGACTTCCAGAAGGCGTACATCGCGAAGCCTCCCAGGGCGGCGACGATCAGCGGCACGAAGATGAAGAACCCGAACCACAGGCCGGGCCGCCGCAGCGTCGCCGCCGAAGGCTCGGTGGGATGGACCCAGCAGACGGTGCGGGAGCCCTGCGGATAGCGGTCGGCCAGCTCCTGCGCCTCGCCGATGTCCGCGGAGCCGATGTAGCCCGGCCGATAGCGGTCGGAGCTGTGGCGCGCCCCCTGCACCGTGTAGGTGTAGAGGACCTTGAAGCGGTAGTCCTCGCCCGCCGCGACATCCTCCGGCTGCTCGTCCACGCCGCTCTCCACGATCAGGCACTCGTTCTCGTCCCAGAGGTAGAACAGCGCCGACCGGTACATGCCGTAGACCATGAGGGCCGAGAACCACAGGCCGACGGCGAAGAAGCCGAGGAAAAAGAGGCTGCCGAAGATCCTGCCGCCCCACCCCACCCTCACCGAAGATCTCGTCGTGATCGGCATCGCCTGGCCTCCCTTGTCACGGCTCCTGACTCTCTCTCCATGGTATGCGAAGGAACCGGCCGCGGCACACCCGTAACTCCGGGCCGCCTTCTCTCGTATAGAGGTGCGATGAAAGGAGAAAACCCTCTATGCGCAAGCTGTTGCTGATGTCCCTGTTTCTGGCCGCCACCGCCGTCTGGGCCGCCGACGTGCCCAAGACCGACCTGCAGGCGCGGCGGGACGCCTTGAACGCTTTGCTCGCCGAGCAGTGGGAGTACACCCTCTCCAATTCCCCGGAGTTCGCCTCCATCCTGGGCGACAAGCGGTGGAACGACAAGGTCTCCGACTTCTCCCAGGCCGCCATCGACGCCGATCTCGCCAAGACGCACGAATTCCTGAAGCGCTTCGAGGCCGTCGACACCACCGGCTTCCCCGAGCAGGAGGTGCTCAACAAGGAGCTGATGGTGCGCGGCCTCGAGGAGGGGATCGAAGGCGCCAAATTCAAGGGCTGGCTGATGCCGGTCAACCAGATGTCCGGCATCCATCTCATGGCGCCGCAGTTCCCGCCGCTCCTGACCTTCACCTCGGTCAAGGATTACGACGACCTGATCACCCGTTACAAGAAGATTCCCAAGTTGTTCGACGACACCATCGCTCACATGCGGGAGGGGATGGCGGCCGGCCTGATGCCGCCGAAGTTCCTGCTCGAAAAGGTCGCCTCGCAGGTGGAGGGCATCGCCGCGGTGCCGGCCGAGCAGTCTCCCTTCGCCGCAGCCGCTGCAGAAGTTCCCCAAGGAGATCTCCGAGGCCGAGCAGCAGCGCATCCGCGGGGAGATGCTCGCCGCCATTCGCGACTCGATCCTGCCCGCCTATGTCAAATTCGGCAAATTCGTGAAGGAGGAGTACGCGCCGAAAGGACGGACCGAGCCGGGCATGTGGTCGCTGCCGGACGGCGGCAGCCGCTACGCCTGGGCGGTCCAGCAGCAGACGACGTCGAACCTCACGCCGGAGGAGATCCACCAGATCGGCCTGCGCGAAGTGGCCCGGATCGAGGGGCAGATGCTGGAGATCGCCAGGAAGCTCGGCTACAAGGACGTGAAGAGCCTCAACGCCGCCATCGAGGCCGATCCCGAAGCTGCGCGCGCAGTCGCGGCAGCAGATCCTCGACATCTACACCAGGGACATCGACCAGATGTGGGCCAAGCTCCCCGAGCTGTTCGGCCGCCTGCCGAAGGCCAAGGTGGAGGTGATGGCCGATCGAGGAGTTCCGCGAGAAGGAGGCCGCGGGAGCCCAGTACGTCCCCGGCGCTCCGGACGGCTCGCGGCCCGGCCGCGTGCAGGTCAACACCGGCGAGGCGACCTCGCGCAAGACCATCTCCATGGAGTCCACCGCCTACCACGAGGGCGTCCCCGGCCACCACATGCAGCTCTCGATCGCGCAGGAGCTGCCGACGCTGCCGCCGTTCCGCCAGCAGGGCGGCTACAACTCCTTCGCCGAAGGGCTGGGCCCTCTACTCGGAGCGCCTGGGCAAGGAGGTCGGCTTCTACCAGGACCCCTACAGCGACTACGGCCGGCTGCAGGACGAGATGCTGCGCGCCATCCGCCTGGTGGTGGACACCGGCTTCCACTACAAGCGCTGGACCCGCGACCAGGTGGTGCAGTTCTTCCACGACCACTCGGCCATCGACGAGGTGGACGTGCAGAACGAGACCGACCGCTACATCGTCTGGCCCGGCCAGGCCCTCGCCTACAAGATCGGCCAGTTGAAGATCCTCGAGCTGCGCGAACGGGCGAAGCAGACGCTGGGAACGAAGTTCGACATCCGCAAGTTCCACGACAAGATCCTCGACGGCGGCGCCCTGCCGCTGGACGCCCTGGAGAAGCGGATCGACGGCTGGATCGCGGTGGAGAAGGGGTAAGCCGGCACCCTTGGCATCGCGCCGGCGCGCAAGCTCCCCCGCGAGAGGTTCCTCCAGCGATATGATCCGGCTCGGCCCTGAGCGGAGTCTCAGGAGACGAGCCCCCTTATGAGTGACAAGCGCGACAAGCCGGTACGCGGCATGCTGACCCGCAAGGAGCTGGGAGACCTCATCGAGAGCGACGAGATCGAGACGGTTCTGGCGGTGTTCCCGGACATGTACGGCCGCCTGATGGGGAAGCGGATCACCGGCTCCTTCTTCGTCGAGGAGGTGGCCGAAGGCGGCCTGCACGCCTGCGACTACCTGCTCGCTTGCGACATGGAGATGGACGTCATCCCCGGCTACAAGTACACGAGCTGGGAGACCGGCTACGGCGACTTCCACTGCGTTCCGGATATCTCGACCCTGCGCCGGGCAACCTGGCTGCCGAAGACGGCCATCGTGCTCTGCGATCTCCTCGATCACGACGAGCAGCCGGTCGAGGTGTCGCCGCGGCGCATGCTGCAGCGCCAGCTCGCGCGGGCGCGCGAAGCCGGCTTCACGGTGATGGGCGGCACGGAGATCGAGCTCTACGTCTTCGACGACAGCTTCGCCGAGGCGCGGGCGAAGAGCTACCACGACCTGCGGCCCATGGGGAGCTACAACGAGGACTACCACATCCTCCAGGGCACCAAGGAGGACGAGCTGATCGGCGCCATCCGCCGGCATCTCGACCAGAGCGGCGTGCCCGTCGAGTTCAGCAAGGGCGAGGCCGGGCTGGGCCAGCAGGAGATCAACCTCCGCTACAGCGAGGCGTTGATCCAGGCCGACCGCAACGTCCTCTACAAACACGCCGCCAAGGAGATCGCCTGGTCGCAGGGCCGCTCGCTCACCTTCATGGCGAAGTGGGACGAGAAGCACACGGGATCGAGCGCGCACATCCACATCAGCCTGTGGGACGCGGACGGTCGGGAGAGCCTCTTTCCGGGCGACCGGCCGACGGGCCCGGTCGAAGCGAGCGACACGTTCCGCTGGTTCCTCGGCGGCTGGATGAAGCACGCACGCGCCCTGGCGGCCTGTTATGCACCCTACGTCGCCTCCTACAAGCGCTACCAGGCGCGTTCCTGGGCGCCGACCGCCATCGCCTGGAGCTACGACAACCGCACCGCCGGTTTTCGCGTCGTCGGGCACGGCCCGTCGCTGCGCGTCGAATGCCGCATCCCCGGGGCCGACGCCAATCCCTACATCGCCTACGCCGCCGCCATCGCCGCGGGCCTCGACGGTATCCGCAACAGGATCGAGCCGCCGGAGATCTTCCAGGGGGACCTGTACTCGGCGAAGGAGCTGCCGCGCGTGCCGGCGACGCTGCGCGAGGCGATCGAGGAATTCGAGCGCAGCGAGCTGGCGCGCGAGGCCTTCGGCGAGGACGTGGCCGAACATTACCTTCACTTTTTGCGCACCGAGCAGCGGAAGTTCGACGAGGTGGTGACCTGCTGGGAGCGGGCGCGGTATTTCGAGCGGGCGTAGGCCTGCGGGCGGAAAGGCTGCCAAGGACAGAAAGGACGCCAGGGACATAAACGACAGATACCGCGTCATCGTCCTTCGTGGTCCTTTATGTCCTTTATGTCCTTGACGTCCTTTCTCCCGCACGGCCTTCAGGAGGATCAATCAACCATGCGTCTCGCGAACAAGGTCACCCTCATCACCGGCGCCGGTTCGGGAATCGGGCGCGAATCGGCGCTGCTGTTTGCCCGCGAAGGAGCACGCATCGTCGTCGTGGACGTAAAGGATGAAGCCGGCGGGGCGGTGGTGGAGGAGCTCGAGGCGGCCGGTGGCGAGGCGGTCTACGTCCACGCCGACGTCTCCAGAGCCGCGGAGGCCGAAGCCATGATCCGCGCCGCCGAGGAGCGCTTCGGCCGCCTCGACGTGCTGTTCAACAACGCCGGCATCTCCCATCCCAAGGACGACGACGCGGTCGCCACCGAGGAAGAGGTCTGGGACCTCACGATGAACATCAACTTGAAAGGGGTATTCCTCGGCTGCAAGTACGGCATCCCGGCCCTGCGTCGCGCCGGCGGAGGCTCGGTGATCAACACCGCCTCCTTCGTGGCGGTGATGGGGGCGGCCACGCCGCAACTCGCCTACACCGCCAGCAAGGGAGGCGTTCTCGCCATGACCCGCGAGCTGGCGACGATCCACGCCCGCGAGAACATCCGTGTCAACGCCCTCTGCCCAGGCCCTCTGCGCACGCCGCTACTGATGCAGTATCTCGACACCGAAGAGAAGCGCCAGCGCCGCCTCGTGCACATCCCCATGGGCCGTTTCGGCGAGGCGCACGAGATCGCCAAGGCCGCTCTCTTCCTCGCCTCCGACGAGTCTTCCTTCACGACCGGCGCGACGTTCCTGGTGGATGGTGGTATCACGGCGGCGTATGTGACGCCGGAGGGGTGAGACCTCCGGAGTAGGGGAGGCTCCTGGCCGCTCGCTATTCGCCTACATCTGCCAGCGCCGTTTCGACCAACTCCCGAGATAGATACATCCGCTTCTGGATCAACTCTTCGACGAGGGGGCGCGCCGCAGGGATGATTCCCCGCTTCTTGGCTCGCAAGAGGATGCCGAGAGTACCGGTCGCCGGGACACCGATGGCCCGAGCACAGTGCCTTGCCTGCAGGTCATCCAAGACCGCCTCGCTGTCTGGGAGCAGCAAAGCATGGGCGAGGACCTGCGATTCTCTGGCTCCCAGATCCCAGCCGGCTATCGCATCGGGGAGCGGCAGGTCCGGCTCGATTTGCATCCAATCGGGAACTTCAACCTCTTTGAATGTGGGATGACGCCTTCTGGAGGCGCGAATCTCCGATTGCACCGAAATGGGAACGATCGCGGCGTGGGTAAGTTTCTCCAGGATTGAGAGGGCATCGATTTGCGATAGAAAAATCAGCGGGGAAGCGTTGATTACGAGCCTGAGCTCATCCACGCCGGAGCTCCTCGCGAAGCTCCTCCGGGGTCACCTGCAGGGCCGGGACCTTCCGCTGGAATAACTCTTCCAGGAACTCGGCGCGGCTCACTCCGGCGATCTCGGCAGCCTTGCCTTGGGAGACCAGCCCCTGGGAGTACCAGTGGATCGCAGCCGCCAGCCTCATCTCGGCGGCGAAGTCCTCCGGAGACTTCCGCAAAGCCGAAAAGACCGTGGGCGGGAACTCAAAGACCACCTGCGCCATGGAACCTCCTTCCTGAGTGTATTCTAGCCGCTACTCGCTTGCGGAGGCGAGTTGTCAATCTCCGTCGGAATGCGGCAGTCCCTGATCGAGACCGAACGGCTACACCTGCGCCCTTTGGTGGTGGCCGATACAGATGCGCTCCATGACCTGTGGACGGATCCAGGAGTGCGCGAGCATCTGCGGGATGGAGAGATCATCGCGCGTGAGAAAACGGAGGAGGTCATCCGGCGGAGCTGCGAGCTGAAGCCGGTCGGCGCCGCCCTGCATCACGGATGAGGACCGTTTTACGGCCTGATGACCACCTTCAATGCCTCCCGCCGCCGCATGCTCCGCAGTGCGTCTTCCAACTCCGCCAGGGGTCGCTCCGCGGACAGCAGGGCCTGCGGGTGAAGCGAGCCGCCCGCCAGGAGGTCGAGGGCGCGTTGGAAGGTCGCCGGGCGGTGGTGGTAGGCGCTCTTGACAGTGATTTCGGAGTAGTGGAGGCGGTGGGTGTCCAGCGGCACGGTGGTGCCGGGAGGGCAGCCGCCGAAGAGCTGGACGAGACCGCCGGGACGGACGGAGGCGAGGGCGTCCTGCCAGGCGGCGGGGGAGCCGGTGGCCTCGATGGCGACGTCGAAGCCGTCGCCCAGCCGCGACAGCTTCGAGAGCCGGGCCGCCTCGCCGCCGTCGCGGTCGACCTGCACGGTCATGTCCGCGCCGATCGCCTTGCCGGCCTCCAGGCGCGACGGGTTGGGATCGGCGAGGACGATGTGGTGCTCGCCGCCGGTTGGGAAATCGTCGGGAGAGTTGGCGAGCACGTCCACGAACAGCAGGCCGATCGGTCCGCCGCCGTAGACGACGATCTCCGAGGCCCGCTCCAGCGCCGAGGTCTCGAGGCCGTGGAGCACGCAGGCGAGCGGCTCGGCCAGGGCGGCGATCTCGAAGGGCAAGCCGGCGGGGAGCGGATAGGTGCCGACCTCCGCGAAGCGGAGAGGAACGAGGAGATATTCGGCGAACGCGCCGTTCAGGTATTGCAGATCGCGGCAGAGGTTCTCGCGGCCGCGGACGCACCATTCGCAGACGCTGCACGGCGCGGAGTTGGCGACCACGACGCGGTCGCCCGCGCGCCAGCGCTCCACCCCCGGTCCGACGGCGGCCACGGTGCCTGCCATCTCGTGTCCGAATGGGGTCGGGGCCTTGAGCATGCGGGGGTGTCCGCCGCGCTGGAAGACCTTGAGATCCGTGCCGCAGGTGGTGGCGGCGCCGATCTCGAGCAGCAACTCGCCGGGACCGGGCTCGCGGAGCGGAACGTCGCGCAGCTCCAGCCGCTCCGGACCCAGCAGAAAGGCGGTCGCCTGCCGGTCGGGAAGGTTCAGGGGCGTTCCTCGTCAGGAACCAGCAGCACCTTGAGAGCCCGCCGCTCGCTGGCGAGCGTCACGGCCTCCGCGAAGCGCGAGAGCGGCAGGCGATGGGTCACGAGGGGGGAGGGATCCAGGCGGCGCGTCACCAGCAGGCGGTGGGCCTCGCGCTGGTCGGCCAGCGAGCTCGAGTAGGTGCCGAGGAGCCGCCGCTCGCTCTTGAACAACGCGTTGAGCTCGAAGCCGGCGCGCTCGCCGGCGTCCGCGTGGGCGAAGAGCACCACGGTGCCGCCGGGGCGCGCGAGCGCGAGCCCGTCTGCCAGCGGGCCGGCGCCGCCGGCCGTGTCGAAGACGACGTCGGCCCCGAGCCCGCGCGTCAGCTCGGCGATCGCCTCGTGGGCCGGCGCGCCCGGAGAGGCCGCCGCGTCGGCTCCCAGCCGCCGGGCGAGATCGCGCCGCTCCTCCAGGGGATCGCACACGGCAACCTTCAGCGCCGGATGGACGGCTTTCAGCACGAGGAGGTGGAGGAGCCCCATACTGCCGCCGCCGAGGATCGCCGAGCAGCCCGGCCAACCGGGAACCCCGCCGGGGAGGGCGGTCTCCGGCAGCCTTGCCTGGCGGACACCGCGCAGCACGCAGGCCGCCGGCTCGAGGAAGACGGCGGCCTCGTCCGCCAGCCAGGACGGCAGACCGAAGGCGGCCTGGCGGACGGCGCGGTCCCGTACCAGAACCCATTCGCTGAAGCCCCCGGGTACCAGCAGATCCTCGCGGAAGGCGGGGCACAGCGGCTCGCTGCCGCGGCGGCACAGCGCGCACTCGCCACAGGCGGCGTGATGCGGCACGGCGACGCGGTCGCCGGGCTCGAATCCGACGGCGCCCGCGCCCAGAGCCTCCACCATGCCGACCACCTCGTGACCCAGGACCGAGCCCTCCGGCGCCGTGCCCTGCCGGAGCTTGAAGAGGTCGGTGCCGCACAGGCCGGCGCAGCGCAGGCGGAGCAGCATCTCACCCGGCCCGGGCTCGGGCCGCGGCCTGACTTCCAGACGCATCGCACCACCGGTGCCGACGGCTACGGTCAGTGAGCCAGTGCGAGGTGTGGCTAGGACTGCCATGTTCAGAGATCGTAGTGGCATGGGGGGTGAGCCGCAAGGATGCAGATCCGCGACCGCCGCGTCGTTCGCCCGGCGCTTCCGCACCGGGCTATCGATACGTCGCCCAAGGGGCGATTCGCTTCAGAGAAGCGCCGTTTCGGTAGCCCGGTGCGGAAGCGCCGGGCGGCATGGGGCGGAAAGGAGCTTCGACGCGATAGAATTCCGTTGATGTCGCGCCGCCGGGCCACCCGCCGCGCTCGCCGCGTCCAGGTTCATTTCTGGAGACAGGGGGAGCCGACCTCCTACGTCGGTTACACCACCAACATCTCGACCACGGGGATGTTCATCGCCACCAACAGCCCGATACCTTCCGGCGTGCGCGTCCGGGTCGAGGTCCTCGACCGTGACCGCGGCTTCATGGTGGAGGGGGTGGTCGCCCACGCGCGGAAGGTCCGCGCCGAGCTGGCGGCTGTCACGCAGTCGGGGATGGGCGTGCGCTTCCTCTCGGTGGAGGAGCTGGTTCGCGAGCTGATCCCCGCCGTCTTCGGACAGACCGAAGAGATCCCGCGCAATGCGGACCGGGGATCGTTCTCACCGGGGCAGGAGGCCTCTCCCGGTCTCGAGATTCCCGAGCCGCCGCCGATGCCGGAGCCGGAAAGGGTACGCCCGGCGCCTCCCTCGCCGGCCGCGGAGAGGACGACAGCGCCTTTCACTGCGACGGGCGGAGCTTTCAGCATCCGTTTCGCCACTTCGGAAGAGTTCCTGGAGGTCTACCGCCGGGACATCCTCCAGGGCGGTCTGTTCGTCTCGACCCGCTTTCCGGCCCGTCTGCAGGAGATGGTCAGCGTCGAGCTCCACCCGCCGCTCGCCTTCGCCGAGCCGGTGCTGATCCGAGCGCGTGTCGTCCAGCGATTCGAGCCTGGCAACGATTCGGCCGGCAGTCCCAACCTGCTGGCCGGCATGGGACTGGAGCTGATCGACCTGCCGGCGCTGGTAGAACGGCTGCAGCCGGTCGTGCAGCGGCTGGGCGGGTAGGCCCTCACCTCCCCAACCCTCCTCTCCTGCGCCCTCCCTCCCACCCTCACGGTAAGGCCCCCCGCCCGCCCCTCACCCCTGTCCCCTCTCCCATCGCCCTCCCCCCGACCGGGAGAGGGGAACGACTGCAAGACGGGTGAAGCTTGTAGGGTGCGCTTTGCGCACCGTCAAGGTCGATTATGGTGCGCCCAGCGCACCCTACTTGGCTCTGCCCATTGTGCTGCGTTCCCCTCTCCCGGTCGGGGGGAGGGCGATGGGAGAGGGGACAGGGGTGAGGGGCGGGCGGGGGGCCTTACCGTGAGGGTGGGAGGGAGAGGCGGGAGAGGAGCAGGGTGAGGGCTCGCTGCTAGAATCCCGCGCCATGACGAAGTGGAGTCTCGCGGCGATTGCGGCAATTGCCGCGCTCGCAGGCCCCCTGCTCGCGGCAGCGGCGCCGCCGGCGAAGGCTCCAGCGCCACAGGCCGGCGCCGGACGCGACGTCGTCCTGGTCACCATCGACACCCTGCGCGCCGACGCGCCGGGTTTCGCCGGCAACCGGCGGTCGCAGACTCCCGTTCTCGATCGCCTGGCCGCCCAGGGGCGGGTGTTCACCAACGCCCACGCTCACAACGTGGTGACGCTGCCCTCCCACGCCAACATCCTCACCGGGCTCTATCCTTTTCAGCACGGCGTGCGCGAGAACAGCGGCTTCCGGCTCTCGGCGGCGATGCCGACCCTCGCCACCGTCCTGCGCGGCGCGGGCTACGCCACCGGAGCGTTCGTCGGCGCGTTTCCGCTCGACTCGCAGTTCGGGCTCGATCGCGGGTTCGACGTCTACGACGACCGTTACCCCGAGGGCTCGGACGAGCAGGACTTCGTCATCGCCGAGCGGCGCGGGGACGAGGTGGTGCGCCTCGCTCTCGCATGGTGGCGGGCGCAGAAGGGAAAGCCGCGTTTCCTCTGGGTGCACCTCTACGATCCCCACGCTTCCTACGAACCGCCGGAGCCTTTCGCTTCCCGCTTCAAGGACGATCTCTATCTCGGGGAGGTCGCGGCCACGGACGCCTTCCTGGCGCCGCTGCTCGGCCCGTTCCTCGACGGCAGGGAAAAGCCGGCCCTGGTGCCGGCCCTTGTGGTGGTCACCGCCGATCACGGCGAGGCTCTCGGCGATCATGGCGAGCAGACGCATGGCCTTTTCGCCTACGAGGCGACGCTCAAGGTGCCGCTGGTCGTCTGGGGCCGGGGCGTGATTCCGGGCCGCGATACCCGGTCGGCGCGGCACGTCGACATCTTCCCGACTGTGCTGCAGGCCGTGGGGATCGCGCCTCCGGCGGCCCCCAAGCTCCGCCGGCCGGGCCGGTCGCTGCTCGCGCCGGCCGCCGCGGCAGGCGTCGGATTCCTACTTCGAGGCGCTCTCGGCGACGCTCAACCGGGGGTGGGCGCCGCTGCGCGGGCTGTTGCGGGGCGGCAGGAAGTACATCGCCCTGCCGCTGCCGGAGGTCTACGACCTGCCGCAGGATCCCGGCGAGGAAAAAAACCTGATCGATCGGGAGCGGGCGGCGGCGCGCGGCATCTTCGC
The DNA here is from genome assembly GCA_963778565.1 of Thermoanaerobaculaceae bacterium. Lineage (GTDB taxonomy): Bacteria > Acidobacteriota > Thermoanaerobaculia > Multivoradales > UBA5704 > DATARR01. Next base: position 591,102 of record CAVZUZ010000015.1, read on the forward strand.
CGCGCTGCCGAAGGAGTCCGCCTGGCCGCCGCGGCGCGAGGACCTGAAGCCCGAGGACGAGGTGCGGCTGCGCAGCCTCGGCTATCTTTCGGGATCGGCCGCCGCCCGCGACAGCTACGGCCCCGAAGACGACCCCAAGCGGCTGATCGATCTGGACACCAAGATCCACGCCGTGGTCGACCTCTACATGCGGCGGCGGCTCGCAGAGGCGATCGGCCTGGCCCGCGATCTGGTGCAGGCCCGACCCGCGATGGGCCTGGGCCATTCGCTGCTCGCCCAGGCGCTGCTGGAGGCGGACCGCAGCGAGGAGGCGCTGGAGGTGATGCAGAAGGCGCGGAGCCGGGGCGCCGTCACCGAGGCGCTCGTGCGGCAGCTCGGCCTCACCCTTTCGGAAATGGGCAGGGCGGGTGAGGCGGTTGAAATCCTCCGGCCGTTGACGGCGGCGGACGATCCGCAGGCGCTCAACGCCTATGCGCTCGCCCTCTCGGAGGCCGGGCGGCAGAAGGAGGCGGTCGAGGTGCTGCAACGCGTGTTGAAGGTGGATCCGGACAATCCCAAGGCCCACGAGCAGCTCGGGCTCGTCGAGCTGCGCCTCGGCCATTGGCAGCAGGCGCGGGACCGCTCGCGGCGCGCCCTGGAGCTCAACCGCCGGCTGCCGCTCGCCTGGAACGACCTCGGCGTGGCCCTCTATCAGCTCGGGCAGAAGGACGAGGCGCTGGACGCCTGGCAGAAGGCGGTGGATCTGAAGCCGGACCTCTGGGACGCGCTGTGGAACCTCGGCACCAAGGCGGCCGAGCGCGGCCGGGTGGAGCAGGCGCGCCAGGCCCTGCAGCGCTTCGCGGCCGGCGCGCCGCCGGCCCGGTACGCGTCCGACATCGCGAAAGCGCGGGTGTTTCTGGAGCAGGTGCGGTGATGAGGCCCTCACTCCCCCAATCCCCTCTTTCCTGTCCTCCCACCCGCTCGCCGGAGAGGAGGGCCGGGGTGGTGACGGGCCCGGGCGGCGCCGGCAAGGGTTCGTTCCGAAAAACCGTGCGGAGCGGAGTCGGCCTCCTGGTGCTCGCCCTCTCCCTCGCCGCCTGCTCCCGCCAGGGAACCGGCGGCGCGCCGGAGGTGCCGAAGGGCACGCCCGTCGTTCTCATCTCCATCGACACGTTGCGCGCCGACCACCTGCCGGCCTACGGCTACAAGGAGGTGGAGACTCCCGCCCTGGATGGCTTGCGGGAAGACGGCATCCTCTTCGAGCGCGCCTACGCCACGACGCCGTTGACCCTGCCGTCCCACTCGACCCTCTTCACCGGCGTGCTGCCGGCCGTGCACGGCGTGCGGGACAACGTCGGTTACCGGCTCGACGCCGCCAAGATCGGCGGCGGCGGGCTGCCCTTCCTGCCGCAGATCCTCAAGCAGGCCGGGTACGCCACCGGCGGCGCCGTCTCCGCCTATGTGCTACAGGCCAAGACGGGCATGGCGACCAGCTTCGACTTCTACGAGGATGGCATCGAGTTCCGCACCGGCACCGGGCTCGGCGGCCTGCAGCGCTCCGGCGGCGAGACCCTGGGCGTCGCGAAAGCGTGGCTCGATTCGGTCAAGGAAAAACCCTTCTTCTTCTTCTTCCATATCTACGAGCCGCACACGCCGTATACGCCGCCGGAGCCCTACGCCTCGAGGTACGCCGCGAAATACGACGGCGAGATCGCGGCGGCCGACGGCATCGTGGGCGACCTGCTGACCGAGCTCAAGCGGCTGGAGGTCTACGACAAAGCCCTGATCCTCCTGCTCTCCGATCACGGCGAGGGGCTGGGGGAGCACGGCGAGGACGAGCACGGCGTGTTCCTCTATCACGAGGCCATCCACGTGCCGCTGCTGGTGAAGCTGCCGGAAGGACAGAGAGCCGGAGCCACCACCGCCCGGCCGGTGGAGCTGTTGGACGTGGCGCCCTCGGTGCTCGGCCTGCTCGGTCTCGGCGTCCCCAAGGCCATGACCGGCGTCTCCCTGCTGGCCGAGAACGTGCCGCCGCGGCGGATCTACTCGGAAACCTTTTATCCGCGGCTCCACTTCGGCTGGAGCGAGCTTTTCTCGCTGGTCGACGAGACGCACCACTACGTCGACAGCCCCGAGCCCGAGCTGTTCGACCTGGTGAAAGATCTGCGCGAGACCCGGAACGTCCTGCGGCAGGAGCGGCGGGTCTACGCCTCCCTGCGCAAGGAACTGGAAGGGTACGACCGGACCCTCACGCCGCCCTCGGCGGTCGACGAGGAGACGCGCCGGTCGATGGCGGCCTTGGGCTACATCGGCTCGGGCGCGGGCCAGACCGAGGGTCCGCTGCCGCCGCCGCGGAGCAAGATCGGCTCCCTCGCCGACCTCCGGGAGGGCTTCCGCCTCTCGGCCGCCAAGGACTATCCGGCCGCCGAGGCCGCCTTCCGCCGGGTGATCGCGGAGAACCCGAAGATGGTGGACGCCTGGGAATTCCTCGGCCGCACGCTGCAGCGCCTGGGCCGCAACGAGGCGGCGCTGGAAGCCTACCGGCAGGGGCTGAAGATCTCCGGCGGCTCGCCGGAGGTCGCGGTGAGCGCGGCCTCGCTGTACTTCGATCTCGGCCGGCTGGAGGACGCCGAGACCCACGCCCGGATGGCCCTCACCACCCATCCATCGTTCGCCCACGGCATGCTGGCCCAGATCGCCCTGCAGCGCGACCGGCTGGACGAGGCCGAGCGCGAGGCGCGGGCCGCCATGGTGGATCAGAGCCTGCGCATCGGTCCCATGGTCACTCTCGCCGAGGTGTTGCACGCGCGCAAGGACGACCGCCAGGCTCTGGAGATGGTGCGCAAGGCCGAGGAGGCCTACAACCAGCGCGAGGCCAAGGATCCGGACCTGATCCGGGGCCTCAACCTGACCCGCGGCAAGATCCTGGCGGATCAGGGTGACGCCAGGGGAGCGGAGGAGTCCTTCCGCAAGGAGATCGAGCTCTTTCCCGACAGCGTCCGCGGCTACTCGAGCCTCGCCATCCTCTACGCCCTTCTGGGACGTCAGGATCAGGTGCAGGCGAGCCTGCGGTCGATGGTGGAGGCGAACCCGACTCCCATCGCCTACGCCGAAGCGGTCAAGACGCTGCGCATCCTGAACGACTCCCGCTCGGCCGCGGCCCTGCTGCGCCATGCGCTCGGGCAGTTCCCGGGAGATCCGGCGCTGAGGGACCTGGGCGGGTGAGGGGCTGCGAGGAGGTTCCGCTCCCCAAGTCCTGTTCAATCGGGCCGTCGCCGCGCCGTCGGGCCCCTCACCACCCCGGCCCTCCTCTCCCACCGCACTCCCGCCCTGCCGGGAGAGGAGGGAGACTGAAAAAGCAAAAAGAAGCTGCTTTCTTCGGGCTCCCCTCTCTCCCGGCGGGCGGGAGTGTGGTGGGAGAGAGGGGCTGGGGGAGTGAGGGGCCCGAGGCGGCGGAAAACCCCCGTTCATCGACAACTCTCGGCGTCAGGTTGACGCGGGAGCTTTTGAAGAGGGCTCACAGCTTTTCTACAGCCCGCTCGATCCGCGTCACGCCGCGTTCGTCGTTCAAGCCGCGCCACTGCGCCAGCGCCACTGCGTAGGCCTCGCCGGCGCGGGCCGGCTGGCTGGCCCATTCGGTGAGGCGGCCCGCCAGCTCGGCGCACCAGGCCACGTCCGGATCGAAGAGCCCGCCTTGACGGAGGGCGGGGACGCCGAGGGCGAGGTGGTCGTCCCACGCCGCCCAGTCCCGCGCCTGGGCGGCGCAGCCGAGGAGGCTCACGTGGACGCAGGCAAGGAGGCCGCCCCAGCCGAGCCGCTCGAGGCTCTCCCGGGCTTCACGGAAGGTTTCCTCGGCGGCGGTGAAACGCTGCTGGGCGAGGTCGATCATGGCGAGGTTGAGACGGGGGAAGATGGCGTCGGCCGAGCGCAGCCCTTCGAGAATGGTCATGGAGCGGCGATAGCGCCGGATCGCCGTGTCGGGATCTCCTTGGAGACGGGCGACGTCTCCCATGCCGTTGAGGCTGCGGGCCACGCCGTAGCGGTTGCCGAGGGCTTCGAAGCGAGCGCAGGTCTGGCGGTAGAGGTCGGCGGCGCGGGCCAGGTCATGGCCCTGCCGCGCCAGGTCCGCGAGGGCGATGCCGTGGTCGGCGACCCCGTGCTCGTCCCCGAGTCCTAGATAAAGGTCAAGCGAGCGGTCGAAGAAGGCGCGCGCCTCCTCTCGCCGGCCGCGCTGGCGGGCGATGTCGCCGAGCCCCCAGAACCCGGCCGCGGCGCCGTGGACGTTCTCCGGCAAGGCGATGCAGCGTTCATAGAGGTCGGCGGCCCGGTCGAGGTCGCCGCGCCGCCGCGCCGCGTCTCCCAGCAGGCGCAGGGCCTCGCCGCGGATCGGCGTCCGGTCGCCGGAGGCGGTCGCCTCGGCGCGCCCGGCCCAGCGGAAGACCTCCTCCAGCGTCCCCTGGTGCAGATGGATGCGGGCCCGGATCACCCAACCCTCACCCCAATGCGGATCCTCCTCCGGGATGCCGAGCTCGCGCAGCACCTCCTCGCGCTCGGCGACCAGGGCCTGGGCCGCCGGGTAGTCGCTCGTCCCCCGCCGTTCGGCGGCGCCCGCGAGAAGCGGTCCGAGGGCCTCGGCGCGTTCGCCCGCCAGCACCAGATGGCGGCCGAGGCGCTCGGCGACGCCGCGTTCCCTGGCGGCGGCGTGCCCGGCGAGCATGTCGGCGCAGGCCTTGTGGTGCGCCGCGAAGCGCCCGCCCTCGCGCGACATGCGTTCGAGGCTCTCGCGCAGCATGGCATGGACGAAGGACCAGCCCTCCTCGAAGCGTAGAGCGAGGCGGCTCGTCACCAGATCCTCCAGCAGGTTTTCCAGCAGCTCGGGCGGACCCGGCACGCCCGCGGCCTGGCAGGCGGCCTCCCATTCCCGGCGGTCGACGAAGGGGCCGAGCGCGGCCGCGATCTCCAAGGCATCCCGAGCGGCAGGCAGCCGGCCGTCGAGCAGCCGGGCGACGCGGCCGGACCACACCTGGTGGAGGTCGTCCGGGATGATCGCCTCGGCGCCTGGACGGAGAACGAAGCCGGTCTCGCCGATCTCGATGACGCCGCGCTGCACCCAGTCGCCGACGAGCTGGACGGCGAACAGCGGATTGCCTCCCGTGCGGGCGTCCACGGCGGCGGCCAGGTCGTCGGCGAGGCCGAGGATGTCCCGGCTGAGCGCGGCCCGATCCTCCGGCGGCAGCGGCGGCACCGCGATGGATTCGGCGCCCGGCAGCGCCAGCAGCCGGCCGAGGGCCTCGGCCTCGACCGGCCGCTCGCCCAGGACCTCGTCGCGCACCGTCAGCAGGAGCAGCACCGGCAGCGGCTCCTCCTCCCGCCGTTCCATGAGATAGCGCGCCAGCTCGAGGGACTCGGCGCCCCAATGAACGTCGTCGAGCAGGGCGAGCACCGGCCGCTGCCGCGCCAGGCGCTGGAGATGGCGTTCCAACAGGGCGAATCGCTCGTGGGGTGTCTGCCGGGAGCCGGCGGGAGCCATCAGGTCCGTCAGGCCGTTCCACTCGCCGGGATCGAGCTCCTTGCGGGCGCGCAGCAGCGCCTCCGTCCGCCGGCGGATCTCCTCGCGCGCCAGACCGGCGCAGCGCAGGTGGCGGGCCACCATGCGCGGCAGGCCGTCCTCGGCGCCGGGATTGGGGCCGTGATAGGCGCGCAACACGATGGCCCCTCCCACTTCATGGGCCCGCTCGGCGAGCCACTCCGCGAGGTGGGTCTTGCCGTTGCCGGCCGGGCCGCGCAGCAGCACGAGGCTGGCGCGCCGCTCTCGGTGCACGCGGAAGAGCGCCCGCCAGAGCGCGTCACGCTCGGCCCGGCGGCCGAGCACGGGGATGGCGCGCAAGCCATAGAGGCCGAGGCCGGCGCCGAGCAGCTTGATCGACGGCTTGGGCCAGGCGGGATGCTCCCAGCTCGGCGGCAGGGGAGGGGAGCGGCGCGGCAGAGGTGCCTCGGCGGATGGCGAGGCCGGCGTTGCGGCTGTTTCGTCGTCGGTTTCTCCCGGAGACCAGAGGCCTCCGAAGCTGATCGATTGCGTCGTCGGCTCGTCCGGTTCCAGCGCTCCGGCGGCCCCGGCGGCGAGCGTGGCTCCCTGAGCGGGTCCGGCCAGATCGAGCAAGGCCCAGGCGGCGTCCGCCGCCCGCACGAAACGGCGACCGGGCTCTTTCTCCAACAGCCGCCGCAGCCAGCCCTCGAACCCCCGCGGCACCGGCGTGCGCGGAACGAAAGCCGGCGGCTGCTCCTCCATCTGCAGACGGATCGTCTGGAGCAATCCCGCGCCGGTGAACGGCGGCCGGCCGGCCGACAGGTTCCAGGCGAGGCAGCCGAGGGCATAGAGATCGGTCCAGGGGCCGTAGTCGCGCCAGTGGCCCCGGAGCTGCTCGGGAGCCATGTAGCTCGGCGTGCCGCAGATCACCTCCGTCGAATCCTGGCGCGTCTGCAGCTCGACCGCCTGGGCCAGGCCGAAGTCGGCCAGCTTGAGGCGCGGCGGACCGTCGCCGTTCCCGAAGGCGAGGATGTTGTTCGGCTTCAGGTCGCGATGGACCATGCCGCGGGAGTGCGCGTGGGCCAGGGCGTCGAGCAGATCCAGCAGCACCTGCCGCAGCTCGCGCCAGGCGATGCCGCCGGCGAAGAGACCTCCCAGGGTGCCGCCGTCCGCCAGCTCCATGGCGAGCGCCGGGCTGCCGGCGGCGAGCAGGCCGCGGGAGGCTTCCTCGGCCTCGGGCGTGGTCTCGCCATGGTCGAAGACCATGACGATGCCGGGGTGATCCAGGCTGGCCACGGTCTGGACCTCGTTGCGGAAGGCGGCCCGGAACGACGGCTCGCGGGCGCGCTCGCCCGTCATCACCTTCACCGCCACCGGCACTCCCTGGGCGGCGTGGAAGCCGTTCCACACCTCGGCCATACCGCCCCGACCGATGCAGCGGTCGAGCCGGAAGGGACCGAGCGGGATCGACGGACCGCTCCGCGGGGGAGTGCCCGGCGCCTCCATGAAGGGCATGGAGTAGAAGATAAGCGGCGCCTGCTAAAAAGGTCAAGAGGCGGATGTCCGACCCTGCGGTCGTCTCGGCTTCAGGGTCGCCGCGCCGCCGGGCCCCTCACTCCCCCGGCCCCTCTCTCCCACCTCACACCCACCCCTGCCGGGAGAGAGGGGAGCTTGGAAAAAACTTCTTTTGCTGTTGCTTTTTCAGTCTCCCTCCTCTCCCGGCGGGGTGGGTGTGAGGTGGGAGAGGAGGGCCGGGGAGGTGAGGGGCCCGGCGGCGCGGCGATGGCTGAGCTGAAAGTATCGGTTGGATCGGCATGAAACATCCCCTCCCCCTCGCACGTAGGGCTCATCGAGACCGGCCGCACTCTCGACCGTTTGCGTCAAGGATGACCGCCATGGACACCCTGATCCAGGACTTCCGTTTCGCCGCCCGCATCCTGCTCAAGAGCCCCGGCTTCGCCATCGTCGCCGTGCTCTGCGTGGCGATCGGCATCGGCGCCAACACCACCATCTTCAGCGTCGTCAACGCCATTCTGCTCCGCCCCTTCCCGTACGCGGACCCGGACAGCATCGTGGCCGTGCACGAGATCCAGCCGAAGAACGACATCGACGAGAGCGGCCTTTCGTTTCCCGACTACCGCGACCTGCGCGAGCAGAGCACGTCGTTCTCGCAGACGGCCGCCTACACCGAGCGCAGCCTGACCTTTGCGGGAACCGAAGAGCCGGAGCGGCTCGCCGGCTGCGCGATTTCGGCGAGCCTCTTCCCCCTCCTCGGCGTCAAACCGGTCCTCGGCCGCGGCTTCCGCGAGGACGAGGACCGGGCGGGAGCGCCGGGAGCCGTCCTGCTGAGCCACGACCTCTGGATGCGCCGCTTCAACGGCGATCCGGCCATCGTCGGTAAATCGATCCTCGTCAACGCCGCCGGCCATACCGTGGTGGGAGTGATGCCGCCGCGCTTCCGGTTCCCCGAGCAGCAGCTCGCCTGGGTTCCGTTGACGCCCTGGGTCCACGAAGACCCCCGGCAGGAGCGCGGCCTCGAGGTGCTCGCGCGCCTGAAACCCGGAACCACGGTGGAACAGGCGGCAGCGGACGTCGCCGGGATCGTCAAGCGCATCGCGGCGCAGTTCCCCGACACCCACTCCGGTTGGTCGGGCAACGCCGTGTCCCTGCGCGATGAATTCGCCGACCAGGAGACGCGGCTCATCGTCCTCACCATGATGGGCGCCGTCATCTGCGTTCTGCTCATCGCCTGTTCCAACGTCGCCAACCTCCTGCTGGCGCGGGCCACGGTGCGGCAGCGCGAGGTCGCCGTGCGCGCCGCCTTCGGCGCCGGCCGGCTGCGGCTGCTGCGCCAGCTCCTCACCGAGAGCGTGCTGATCGGTCTTGCCGGAGGCACTCTGGGCGTCCTCCTTGCCATCCTGGGTATCCGCTGGATCGAGCTGTCGATCCCGGCGGACAACCAGCCGCCGTACTGGATGGTATTCAAGATCGACGGCCCGGTGCTGCTCTTCACCCTGGGCATCGCCGTCGTCACCGGCCTGCTCTTCGGTCTCGCGCCGGCCCTCCAGGCGCTCAAGACCGACCTCCACGAGACGTTGAAAGAAGGTGGCCGCGGTGCCGGCGGCAGTCTGCGCAAGAACCGTCTGCGCGGCGCCCTGGTGATCGCTCAGGTGGCGCTCTCGCTCGTGCTGCTGATCAGCGCCTCGCTCTTCATGCGCAGCTTTCTCAAGCTCCAGCAAGAGACGGGCGGCTTCGACGGCTCGCACCTGTTGACCCTGAGGTTCTACATGCCGGCCGGCAGCTACGAGGAAGACGAAGCCATGACCCGCCGCGTACAGGACGTGGTGCGGCGGGTGGAGGAAGCTCCCGGCGTCGAGGCCGTCTCCGCGTCGAACAATATTCCCCTGGGCGGCGGCGGCGGTGGCGGCCGGGTGCTGATCGAAGGCAAGGACTATCCCCGCGGCGAGGAGCCGTACATCTTCTACACGGGCGTGACGCCGCACTTCTTCAAGACCGTCGGTTTGGGCCTGACCAGCGGGCAGAGCTTCTCCGACCGGGAAGGTTATGAGATTTCCGGAGTGGCCGTGGTCAATCAGACGTTCGCGAAGAAGTTCTGGCCCGGCGAGGACCCTCTGGGGCGCCGCTTCCGCCTGCCGGACGACGCGCATTCAGACTGGATCCGGGTGATCGGCGTGGCGCCCGACATCAAGAACGATGACCTCGACGACGAGCTTCAGCCGAGCGCCTACATGTCCTACGCCTACCAGCCGTCGCGCAATACGGGCCTCACCATTCGCGCCCGCTCCAATCCGCTGGAGGTGGTGCCGGCTGTGCGCAAGGCGATCCGGGACGCCGATCCCGGCCTGCCGGTCTTCGACGTCTACACCATGGAACAGATCCGGCAGCAGGGCTTCTGGGAGTACCGCTTCTTCGGCGGCATGTTCTCGGTGTTCGGCGCCATCGCGCTCTTCCTCGCCGCCATCGGCCTCTACGGCGTGCTCTCCTACTCGGTGAGCCAGCGGGTGCGGGAGATCGGGGTGCGCGTGGCCCTGGGGGCGCAGAACGGCCACGTCCTGCGGCTCGTGCTGCGGCAGGGCATGCTTCTCGCTCTCTTCGGCATCGGCTTCGGGCTGCTCTTCTCCTTCGGGGCCACGCGCGTGGTGGCGAGCATCCTCTACGACACCAGCCCCACCGATCCGCTGAGCTTCGCCGGCATCTCCGCCGTGCTCGCCGGCATCGCGGCGCTGGCGTGCTACCTGCCGGCGCGGCGGGCCTTGGAGGTGGATCCGCTGGAGGCGTTGCGGGGGGAGTAGGCCGGCGCCCGCTCCCGCGATTGCCGCAAGCCCCGTCCCTCCGCCGCAAATCAGCCGAACGGCGACCGGCCCGCGCCTCTCGCTCCGTTCCCGTGAACCCTCATGACCACAGAGCCAGCTCTAGATCCGGGATCCTCTCGAAGTGCCTTCGATTCAGAGTGGCCACCGCCATTCCGTGAGTGAGAGCCGTGGCTGCGATGAGCAGGTCGTGCGCACCGATAAGCTCACCTCGCCTCTGGAGATCCGACCAGAGCCGGGAATGGTTCCGC
>CAVZUZ010000016.1:0-27557 GCA_963778565.1 Thermoanaerobaculaceae bacterium
GATGACGTCGTCTCGGCCCGTTATTTGCTCATCGATCAGTTTTTGTTTACCGGCGTTGCTAATGACGCAGTGGGTGACTGTCCGCCGATCCACAGTGATCGTGATGCCGCCCATGCAATTTCGTTTTAGCTCGATCGGCTCGTTGAGAAGCTCGATAACAAAGACCTCGCCAGGTAGTCTCTTCCTATACTCGTGGACGAAGTCAAGCCTAACGATTCCCCCTGGGGCTGGGAGTTTCTCTCTCAGGACCTCTAAAATCTTGGAAATGCCTGCATTCCAGTCTTTGAAGAGATCGACCCGGTAAAGATCATCTAGATCAGCTCCCCCTCCGATCTGCCTGGAAATATCACACTCGGAAATACGCACCGGAATGAACCAGGCTTTTCTGCGTAGTCGCATCCGACGCTCTTCGATCGCAATGGAGAGGCTTCCTCATTCATGTAAGACCGTTCTTTTAGAACTGATTCCTTTGAGAAGCATGCCATAAAAAATGGACTGTTCTGAATGGCCGTTCTAATGACCTCCTTGATTCGATGCCCTGGAAGCAGCATCTTCGTATCGCGCCAGATCTCCACACCGTGGCTCGAAAGAGCCTCGCATAGGTGATCGACATCGGCAGTATTTTCCCAGGCGTAGGAGACAAAGACATCAGGCATGATGAGTCTCCGGGCTGAGTATCGGCAAGTTCAATTCCTCGTCAAGTCTCGAATCGGTAGCAACGGTCTTGGCTTCTCTGCTCACCGCACCAGCCGCCACGTCCGCTGCCCTCCCCCACCCGCCGTCGTCTCGATCGCCACCCCCACCGCCGCGAGGCTCTCGAGCAGCTTCTCCGCCAGCAGGAAGCTGCCGTGCTTGTAGAGATCGACCCGGCCGATCGAGGTGCCGCCGGCCCGGGTGCGTGTCACGTCCTTCTCGAAGACGTAGAGGTCCCGCGCCGGATCGCCGGTCTTCGGGTGCGGCCGCTCGACGCCGAGCACGTCGCAGAGCTCGCCGAGGAACGAGTCCTTGTTGGCGCGCTCCGCGTCGCCGCTCGCGGACCAGCGGGCGATGAAGGAATCGAGGGACATCGTCCCTGAAGTGTAACCTATGGTAAGGGTTCAGTTTGTGGACTGCCCCGGTCCTGCCCTTCGAAGCCTCACCCCCCGGCCCCCTCTCCTCTACCCGCCAATCCGACCCGGAGAAGCGCGGGATCGAGCTCCCTGAAACCGACCACAGGCTGCGAGAAGCTGATCACAGGTGGTGAGCGGCCGATCACAGGCGACGAGCGGCTGACCACAGGTAGTGACGATCCGATCGTAGGCAGTGACGGGCCGATCGCAGGCGGGGAACGGCCGATCGCAGGCAGCGACCAGCCGGTCGCAGGCGTTCAGCGGCCCATCGCAACCAGTGACGATCCGTTCGCAGGCAGCGAGAAGCCGATCGCAGGCAGCAAAAGCCCGATCGCAGCCATTGAGGGGCCGATCGCAGGCGGGAACGAGCCGCTCACAGGCGGTAAAGGATGCTCGGCAGGGAAGAATCTCTCCCCTGCTGAGAGGATTTCCCGTATAGCACCGCCTACGCGCGTAGAACCGTCTCTCATGGCCTCTCGCTTGACAAAAGCGAACTACAGATGAACTATACTCACCATCAGCATGAGAACCGCCCGGAAACACGGGCAGAAAGGAGGAAAACCGCATGGCAAGCAGAGGTTCGTTCGCGCACGACGTGGATGATTGGGAGAAGCTCATCACCAACGTCCTCAAGAACCAGGCGGAGCTTCCCGACGTGACCGCGCACCGCGTCGCTCTGGAGGAGATGCTGGTAGACGTCAAGGCCCGGGGGGCGCAGTTGCAATCCCGCCGCAGCGAGTCGCTGGAGTTACGGGCTCAGTTGCGGAAAGGGGGCACGCAGGCTGCGAAGCTCCGCTCCTTGCTCAGATCCCACTACGGCTTCCAGAACCCGAAGCTGCTGGACTATGGGATCAAACCGATCGGCGGCAAGCGGAAACGGTCGCAGAACCCTGAACAGCCAACACCGGAGGAGCCGAAGCCGGAAGCTCCAGCCCCGGCTCCCCAGGCCAAACCTGCTTCTCAGACGTCCTGAGTCCTTCCGGAGGGCGTGGGCCAACACGCCCTCCCACTTTTCTGTGGCCTACGGCTTTGGCGATGCCGCCGGCTGCTCCGCGGCCTGCAGTACCGGAAATCCCCGCTTGCGCATCAGCGCCGCGGTGCCGGGTTCTTTGCCGCGGAAGGCGCGGTAGGCGTCGCCGGGGTCGATCGTGTTTCCCACCGAGAAGACGTGCTCGCGCAGGCGCTTGCCCATCGCCTTGTCATAGGCGCCGCCCGCCTCCTCGAAGGCTTCCCAGGCGTCGGCGGCGATGGTCTCCGACCAGAGATAGCTGTAGTAGCCGGCCGAATAGCCGTCGCCGGAGAAGATGTGGCCGAACTGCGGCGTGCGGTGCCGCATGACGATCTCTTTCGGCATGCCGAGCGCGGCCAGCGCCTGGCGCTCGAAGGCGTCGGGATCGATCTCTTTTTCGGGCGTCGCGGCGAGGTGTAGCTTCATGTCCACCAGCGCTCCCGCCAGGTACTCGACGGTCTCGAACCCCTGGTTGAATTTCTCGGCGCGCTCGATGCGGTCGACCAGGTTCTTGGGGATCGGCTGGCCGGTCTGGTGGTGCAGCGCGAAGCGGTTGAGGACCTCGGGCGTGGGCAACCAGTTCTCCAGAACCTGGGACGGGAACTCCACGTAGTCTCTCGGCACCGCCGTACCCGAGAGCGACGGGTACTGCACCGAGGAGGCCAGGCCGTGCAGGGCGTGGCCGAACTCATGGAAGAGCGTCGTGGCGTCGTCCCAACTGATCAGGATCGGCTCCCCCGGTTTGCCTTTCACGAAGTTGGTGTTGTTCGAGACGATGGTCGTGACCTCGCCGTCGAATCGCTCCTGGCTGCGATAGGCGTTCATCCAGGCGCCGGAATTCTTGCCGGTCCGGGCATAGGGATCGAAGTACCACAGGCCGATGTGCCGGCCGGCCGCGTCGGTCACCTCCCAGACGCGGACGTCGGGCTGCACGATGGGGACGTCCTTGACGGGCGTGAAACGGAACCCGAAGAGCTCGCCGGCCACCCAGAACATCCCTTCGCGCAGCTTCTCGAGCTGCAGGTAGGGCATTACGGCGTTCTGGTCGAGGTCATACTTCGCCTTGCGGACCTTCTCGGCGTAGTAGCGGTAATCCCAGGGCTCGATGGTGATCTTCGCGCCCTCCTTGTCCGCCACCGCCTGCATGTCGGCGACCTCCTCGTGCACGCGGGCGACCGCGGGCTTCCAGACCGCCTCCATCAGCTCCATCGCCCGCTCCGGCGTCCCGGCCATGGTGTTCTCGAGGCGCCAATGGGCGTGGGTCTGGTAGCCGAGGAGCTTCGCCCTCTCGGCCCGCAGCTTCAGGATCTCGGTGATGATCTTGTTGTTGTCCTTGGCGTCGCCGTTGTCGCCGCGGTTGTAGTAGGTGCGCCAGACCTTCTCGCGCAGATCGCGCCGGTCGGAGTAGGTGAGGAACGGCTCCATGCTCGAGCGGGTGTTGAAGATCGCCCACTTTCCCTTGTGGCCCCGCGCTTCCGCCGCCGCCGCCGCGCCCTGCCGCAGCGACTCGGGCAGACCGGCGAGATCCGACTCCTGCTCCAGCACCAGCACGTAGTCGGCCTCGTCGGCGAGCAGGTTCTGGCCGAAAGTCGTGAACAGGCTGGCGAGACGCTGGTTGATCGCCGACAGGCGCTCCTTGGCCGGCTTGTCGAGGCGGGCGCCGGCGCGCACGAAGTTCGTGTAGTTGAGCCAGACGAGGCGCTTCTGCTCGGCGGTCAGGTTCGACGTCTCGCGCGCCTCGTAGACGGCGGCGATGCGCGCGAAAAGCCTTTCGTTCTGGGTGATCTGGTCGCCGAAGGCCGCCAGCTTGGGCGCCATCTCGCTCTCGACGGCCTGGAACTCCGGCGTCGACATCGTCGAGCCGAAGACGTTGAAGATGGCCCCGGCCCAGCTCAAGGTCCGGCCGGCCCGCTCCATGGCGGTCATGGTGTTTTCGAAATCGGGCTTGGCGGGATTGGCGGCGATGGCCTCGATCTCGGCCAGCCCTTCGGCCATGGCGGCCTCGAGCGCGGGCTGGAAGTGCTCGACCCGGACGGCGTCGAACGGCGGCACGCCGCCGTAAGGACCGCTCCACTTGCCGAGGAGCGGGTTCGAGGTGGGCGCGGCCGCGAGCACCGGAGCTGTGGTGGCGATGAGCATCATGGCGACGCCGAGGCCGAGAAGTTGGACTTTGAACATGGAAAAACTCCTTGCGGTCTTGATTGGGTGCCTCGAAGGCCCGAGGCTACAACCGGTTGAGGGAGCGGCGGATTCCAGCCTCGCTTCGATGTAGGGGCGGCCCTATGTGGCCGCCCTGAGCGGGCAGGGCGCCCACGCAGGGGCGCCCCTACAGGATTTGCGCCCGATTCGACCATCCTACGCCTCCTTCACCGCCGCCTGCTGGCCGTTCCCAGGTACGGTCAGGAACTTAACAGGTTTCAGCGGCTTGAGCCCGGCGTCGCGCTGCCAGTTGGCCATCTCTTTGAAAGACCAGGTGCCGGCTTCGCTGGTGAGGGCGAAGTAGAGGTCGAGGAGGGCGCCGATCTGGCCGGCGGCGTGCGGCGAATGGGGACGCACCAGCTCCTGGATGACGAAGACCCCGCCCGGACGCAGGGAGCGGGCCACCTTCTTCGCCAGCTCGCGATTGGTGGCGTCGTCGAAGTGGTGGACGAGGTTGGCGATGAAGACCACGTCCCAGGCCTCGGTGCCGAGGTCGTCGATCAGGGCATTGCCGGCGCGATGGGTGACGCGATCGCCCATTCCCTCGCGGCCCAGGATCGGCGCCGCGTGCTCGATCGCCTCCGAGAGGTCGAGGACCACCGAGCGCAGCCCCGGGTGCCGCCGGCAGATGGCGACGGACAGGAAGCCGTGGGAGCCGCCGATGTCGAGCATGTCCCTGGCGCCTTTCGGCACCGGCGTCCGCTTCGCCACCTCCGGCGCCCAGGTCGAGGACGCGGAGCGCATCCCCCGCTGGTACAGACCCCACTCCTCCTGCGAGATCGAGGTGTGCAGCTCGATCGGCTTGCCCGTGCGCACGTACTCGCCGGTGTGGGCGATGAAGTCCCACTCCACGAACTGCAGCAGCATCTTGTCGTGGAGGGACTGCGGGGAATCCGGGAGCAGCCACTTGCGGGCCATCGGCGTCAGCGAGTAGCGGCCGTTCTCGAAGCGGAGGTAGTCGGAGCCGGCGAGGGCGTCGAGCAGCTTGCGCGTCGCCCGTGGATGGCCGCCGCAGCGCCCGGCGATCTCCGCGGCCGTGAGCGGGCCGCCGGCGAGCTCCTCGTAGACGCCCAGGCGCGAGCCCTCCATGACCGCCCGGGCGAGCAGCATGGCGATGTGGGTTTCCAGCAGCGGCTCGGGGCTCATGCCCAGGGTCTTGACCACCCGCTCGAGCGGGTTCTCCGCGATCGTTCCCAGCTTCATGAGACGTCCTCCAAGGCAGTTGAGCCGTCCGCCTCGATCGCCCCGGGGTCGTCTTCCGCTTCGCCGCCGGCCACGGCCTGCTTGAAGTAGCGGCCGGGCGTCGTTCCCAGCGCGCGCCGGAAAGCCGCGACGAAGGCGCTGGCGCTCTCATAGCCGACGGCGCTCGCCACGGTCGCCACCGTATCGCCCTCGGCGAGCAACTGCAGGGCGCGCAGCAGCCGGGCCCGCCGCCGCCAGACGCCGAACGGCAATCCGGTCTCGCTGCGAAACAGCCGCTCCAGCGTCCGCGGGCTCGCCGCCGCGGCGCGGGCGATCTCGGCCAGCGTGTGCGGCGCCGCCGGCTCCGACCGGATCAGCACCGCGGCGCGGGCGCCGCGCGCATCGCGCGGCATCGGCAGATCGAGCGGCATCACCGGCACGACGGTCAGCTCGTCGAGCAGCACCGCCAGCAGATGGCGCTGCTCCGCGATGCGCCGGTCGAGCGTCTTCAGGCGCAGCGCGCGGCGCAGGACCTCCCGCAACAGCGGTGAGATCTCGACGACACGGCAGGCGTCCGGCAGCCGCCGGCGCAGCTCGAGAGCGACGCTCAAATAGAGCGACCGCATGGAGACGCCGCCGGCGACCTCGACGCTGTGGCGCACGCCCGCCGGCACCCAGACGCCTTGATGGACGGGAACCACCCACAGCCCGCCGTCGGTGTGCACCGTCAGCATGCCGCGCGAGGCGAAGAGGACCTGTCCCCACTCGCTCACCCGGTCACGCCAGGTGAACGGCACGGCCCAGGCGACCGACATCGTCCGTACCTGCGGCCCCGCCGGTTGGCGTGATCTCGACATCCGCTGGCAGTATACGGTTAGAACGCATCGCCGAGGGGGGCGTATCGTAGCGCTGCCCTCGACGTTCAACCCGAAAGGAGCCCCGAGTGAAGCCTCTTTCAGCGCAGCGCGCAGCAGCGAACGTCGCCCACTTCGCGATCAACGCCGACGACCTGGACCGGGCGCGGCGTTTCTACGAACGGGTCTTCGGCTGGCGCTTCGAGCCCTGGGGCCCGCCGGGATTCCTGTTGGTGACGACCGGCACGGAGAAGGAGCCGGGGATCCGGGGCGCCTTGCAGAAGCGCCGCGAGCTGACGGCCGGCCAGCGGACGATCGGTTATGAGTGCACCATCTCGGTGGCCGACGTGGACGCTGTGGCCGCCGCGGTGCTGGCCAACGGCGGCGAGATCCTCATCCCGCGCACCCTCCTGCCCACCGTCGGCCACCTGATCTTCTTCCGCGACCCGGAAGGCAACGTCGCCGGCGCCATGCAGTACGACGCCAACGCTCAGGACGAGATCTGACGACTGGAAGGTCTTCAGGGCCGGACCGCTGGCGCGGACGCGGCTCTCACCGCCGGCTGTCCAGGAACCGCCGCAGGGTCTTCTGGATGAGCGCCGCGTTGCCCGCCGCCTCGGGACCGAAGGCGATGCCCACGGTCTCACCCTCGCGCCAGGTGACGGCGCCGCTGACGTCGAGGATCGCCGGCTCGTCCGGGAGACCCAGGCGGAACTTCACCAGGTGTCCGGCCTGCCAGTTGTCCGGAATGCCGGAAAGGCCCACGCCTCCCAGCGACAGGTTCTCCAGCCGGACGGGCATCCGGGTGCCGTCCTCCAGCTCCAGCGCGGCGCTGACGTTGAGCCGGATGCGCACGTCCCGCTGGCCGGCGAGAGCGAGGAGGGCGGAGACGTTCATGCCGTGGCGGCGGATGACCTCGGCCCGGAACCGCAGCTCGAGCCCCGCGTTGGCGGCGAGCACCTGGAGGAGATCGGCCCGGTCGAGGCGCAGCAGCGTGGTGGGAGCGGCCGTGCGCGCCGAGGCAAAGCGCCGGGCCTTGTCGTTGAGCAGGCCCATCTCACCGAAAAACCCACCCTCTTCCAGCCGCGCCAGCACCTGCTGGGGCTGGCCCACCTCGTCGCGGAACACCGTTATCAGCCCTTCGCGGACGATGTAGAAAGCGTCGACCGGGTCGCCTTCCCGGAAGATGCAGCTCGTAGGCGGGATGCCGCTCCTCCCGCAGGAGGCCGGCCAGATGCTCGAGCTGCCCGCGCTCCAGCTCGGCGAAGAGCGATACCTTCCGTAGGAACTCTTTCAGCAAGCGACCCTCCCTGCCCCGGGCTCGGCGCCCGACAAGCCGGGGCCGGAAAACCGACGGGGTGATCCGATGGAAGCAGGGGGTATTTTGTTGCTTCTTGGAAAATACGGCAAGCGAATTGTCCCGCCGATGCGGCCGGCCGCAGCCGCAAAGCCCCGTCAGGAGAGAGCTTCCGAGGGCTTCCGCCTGTCACCCTGGCTGGGGGTCGTCTGGTTCCTGGGCACGTCCGCCACGGCCCACGGCCTGTAGGGCGACAGCTTTGGGTTCCACGGAAAACGAATTAGAGCCCCAACTCGGATTTTGCCTGCTCCCAGGAAACCGTCCCTTGCCTCGGTAGTGATTCAGTTTGCCTGCGGACTGCGTACGGTCCTGCCCTTCGAAGCCTCACCCCCCGGCCCCCTCTCCCTGACGGGAGAGGGGGAGGAACACCTCTGTCTCTTTCTTGCCCTTCTCCCCCTCTCCGGTTACGGAGAGGGGGCCGGGGGGTGAGGCTTCGAAGGGCAGGACCGGGGCAGTCCACGAGCAAACTGAACCATTACCTTCGCCTCCTATCCGTCCGTGCCCGGCCTGACGCACTCATCGGCCCGCTTGTCGTGGCGCAGCCGCAGAAAGACGGGATGTCGCAGGTGCCCGCCTTCGGTCCACTCCTTGTAGCGGACCTCGACGACCAGCTCGGGCTCGATCCAGACCGGGCCGCGACCGGTGCCTGAAGCCGCGCGGCAGCTCAGGTCCAGGCGGGATGCGATCTCGGCGCGATCTTCGCGGGTAAATCCGGTGCCCACCGTGCCGGCGTAGACCCAGCCGCCGGCGCCGTCCGCGACCGCCAGATGGAGCTTGCGGAAGCCGGACCGCGATCCCGGGTTGAAGCCGACGACGGCGAAGTCGGCGGTCCGGTCGACGCGCACCTTCAGCCAATCCGTCGAGTACCCGGCACGGTAGGTGGACTGTACGCGCTTGGCGACGATCCCTTCGAGGCCCAGACCGGCGACGGCTGCATAAAGCTCCTCTCCCCGCTCCGGGATCTCTTCGGCCAGGAGGATCGGGCCGCCGGCGGCCAGGACGCGGCGCAGGATGGACTTGCGCGCGCCGAGCTGCAGCGGCCGCAGGTCGAAGCCTTCGCAGGCCAGGAGATCGAAGGCGACCAGGGTCGCCGGGGTGGCGGCCGCGGCGTGCCTGGCCATGATCGGGCTGGTGCGTAAACCCCGGCGCTGCAGCCGCTGAAAGCACGGCCGCCCCGTTTCATCGAGCACCACGGCCTCGCCGTCGAGGATCAGGCCGCGGAACGGCAGGGCGGCGACCGCGAGGGCGAGCTCGGGAAAGGCGCGCGTCGCCTCCGCGCCGTTGCGGTAGCGCAGCCGCCCGTCGCCCATGCCGCCGGCCGCCAGCACGCGGAAGCCGTCGTACTTGAGCTCGAAGATCCAGCCCGCCCTGCTGAACGGCCGCTCGCGCGTCTGCGGCTTCATCACCTGCACGGCGGCCGGATCGACGGCGGCCGGCGGCGCGCCGAGCCGTGCGAGCTCGGCGCGGAGCGCGGCGGCCGGCCGGTTCGCCCCGCCCGTCCCGTCTTGCCGTTTCACGCTACGGGAGTTCTTTGACGAGATCAAATAGATACCTTTTTCGGTCGCTCGCGGACGATGGTTCCTTGTTGTTGTAAAATCTGATTCTGCGCCGCCGTTGAATGTTATATTACGCCTCATGAACGCCAAACCATTCGCCTCCGGAATGATTTCCTTCGGCCTCGTCACGATCCCGGTAAAGCTCTATGCCACAGGGGAAAGCTCGGCCGGCATTCAACTGAACATGCTGCACCGCAAGTGCGGCTCGCGGCTGCGGCAGCAATATTTATGTCCGGTCGACAACCAGGTGGTGGAACGAGACGAAATTGTAAAGGGTTATGAATACTCGCGGGGACAATATGTTCGCTTTACGGAAGACGAGCTCAAGGCGCTGATCCCCGAGCCGACGAACGCGGTGGAGATCGCCGAGTTCGTGCCCCTCGAGCAGGTGGATCCGATCTACTACGAGAGGTCGTACTACCTGGGACCGGATCGCGGCGGCGAGCGGCCGTACCGCCTGCTCGCCGAGGCGATGAAGCGGACGGCGCGGGCGGCGCTGGCTCGCTACGTGGCGCGCGGCAAGGACCAGTTCGTGCTGCTGCGTCCGTTCGCGGGCGGGCTGATCATGCAGCAGCTCCGCTACTCCGACGAGCTGCGCCCCTTCTCCGAGGTGCCGATCGGCCCGGCCGAAGTCCGGGAGCCGGAGCTGCAGCTCGCCGTCCAGCTCATCGAGCAGATCGCCACCGAGACGTTCCAACCCGAGCTGTACGAGGACAAGCAGCGCCGGCAGGTGCGCGAGCTGATCGAGCGCAAGGTACAGGGCGAGGAGATCAAGGCCGCGCCCGCGGCGCCGCCGCGGGCGCAGGTCATCGATCTCATGGCGGCCCTCAAGGCCAGCCTTGCCGCGGCGCCGTCATCGGAGAAGGTCCCCGAGAGACCGGTCTCGCTCGCCGACCGCAAGCCGGCGCGGCCCTCTCCCCGGGCTGCGGCGTCCACAGACTCCCGGCAGCCCAGGAGGGGGACCTCGAAGAGATAGGCCGACCGGAGTACACTGAGAGCGATGAACCGGTCCTCCGCTCTCAGCCGGCCGGGCGACGAGGAGCGCCCGGCCCCCACCGGCGGTTACTCGACCAAGGACGTCGCCGGCCTGCTGGGGCTTTCGACCGGCCAGGTCCGCTCCTACGTGCGGGCCGGCTTCCTCTCTCCCCGCCACGGGCCGCGAGGCGAGTACTCCTTCTCCTTCCAGGACCTCGTGCTGCTGCGCACCGCCAAAGGGCTCCTCGCCGCGCGCGTGCCGCGCCGGCGGGTCCGCCTCGCCCTGCAGAACCTGCGCGAGCAGCTCCCCGAAGACCGGCCCTTGACCGGCGTCCGCATCTCCGCCCAGGGCCATCACGTGGTGGTGCGCGACGGGCGGGACGTGTGGAACCCCGAGTCCGGCCAGACGATCTTCGACTTCGAGGCTCGCCGAGCTGGCGCGGGAGGCCGCGACCTTGCCCCTGCAATCACCGCCGGTGGCGCGCGACCAGCCGGAAGGCGCGGCGGAGTGGTACGAGCGCGGCTGCGCGCTGGAGGAAGACGCTCCCGAGGCCTCCATGGCGGCCTATCGCCGCGCGCTGGAGATCGATCCCGGCCTGGCGGATGCCCACCTCAACTTGGGCCGGCTGCTGCATGAACGGAAGCAGACGGCGGCGGCGGAGCGGCATTATCGGCTCGCCCTGACCGGCCTGCCGGACGATGCCACGGCCGCCTACAACCTCGGCGTCGTCCTCCAGGACC
Organism: Thermoanaerobaculaceae bacterium; assembly: GCA_963778565.1. GTDB lineage: Bacteria > Acidobacteriota > Thermoanaerobaculia > Multivoradales > UBA5704 > DATARR01. The sequence continues at coordinate 10,983 of CAVZUZ010000016.1, forward strand.
TCGGCCGGCTGCCGGAGGCCATCGAGGCCTACGAGACCGCCCTGGCGCGCGATGCTTCCTACGCCGACGCCCACTTCAACCTCGCCGGCGTCTACGAGCGGCTAGGCAAGCGCGAGGCCGCGTTCCGCCATCTGCGGACCTACAGGACGCTGACGCGGGACTAGGCAGATCCGGCGAAGAGCTTCTTTGGTGAAAAGGAGTAGCGAAGTGCAGAACCGACGCCGTCTCCGCCCGCTTCCCGGCTGGATCGTCCTGGCGGTCCTGACCGCCTGCGACGGGTCCATCCTCACCGAGCCCGATGACGGGGCCGTGCCGTTTCAGACGGTCTACCACAGCCAGACCTCGGGAATCGACGATCCCCGGGAGCAGATCGTGGAATCCCCGAGTGAATGGTCCGCCGCCTGGTCGGAGATCGGCCGCGGTGGTCCACCGCCGTCCGTCGACTTCGACCGTGACATGGTCGCCCTGGTGGCCGCGGGCGCCCGGCCCAACGGCTGCTACAGCATCGAGATCCGCGACATCGACGTCCGTGGTGGACGGCTCCGGATCGACGCCGAGTCGAGCGAGCCGGGCGAGACTTGCACCTGCCCGCAGCAGGTCGTCCACCCGGTGCATGCGGTGCGGCTGCGGCGGAGCTCGCGTCGCGAGGACTTCGACGTGCGCCGGGTGATCCAGAATTGCCGTTGAGGTCGTGCGGGGGCAAGGCCGTGGTCATGGCTTTGCCGCCAGCCGCCGGAAGCCCCGCTCCTTGGCCTCCTTGCGCACCGCTGCGAGGGAGGCGGCGGCCGACGGGTCCTTCAGGGTGCGCCGGACCTCGCCGAGCGCCAGCCGTGCCTCCAGGCCGGCGGCGATGAAGCCGTTCCTGGCGGCGTCTTCGACGGCGTGCCGCAGCAACCGGAGCGCCGCTTCCGGACGCCCCGTGGCGGCCTCGATCCGTGCCAGCCGGACGCCGGCGGTGACGCGCAGCTCGCGGTCCTCGCTCCGCTCAAGGTTCTGTTGCGCGCGGGCCGCGGTCCGTCGCGCCTCCTCTTCCAGGCCCTGCCGGAGAAGGGCCTCGGCGAGCAGGGAGAGGGCTTCGGTCTCGCCGCCGCGGATCTTCCGCGCCTGATACCAGGACGCCGCTTCGCGCGCCAGGGAGGCCGCCTCGCCGGGCCGGTCCGCGGCCAGGGCCAGCCCGGCCAGCTCGAGGCGGAGCTCCATCGCGCGCAGCTCCTCGCCGCTGGCGGAGCTGACCTGCAGCGACTCCGCAAACGACGCGCGGGCGGCGGCCAGATCGCCCGCCGCGAGCTGGATTCGCCCCAGGTTCTCGAGGGCCCAGGACCTGAGGGACCTGGCTCCGGTTTGCGTGGCGATCCGGAGCTGATCTTCGGCGAGGGCCCGGGAGGCGGCGAGATCCCCCATCTCGTAGGCGAGCCAGGCGCGCAATCCGAGGACCCGCCCGGCGCCGATGCGATCGCCGGCCTGCTGCTTCGTCTGCAGGGCCTGCGCCGATCGCCGCCAGGCCGCGGGGAGATCGCCCAGCCTGGCTGCAGCCTCGGACCATGCCACCTGCGCCGTGGCGGCCAGGCCCTGTTCCCTCGAGCGGATCAGGATGGCCAGGGCCTCCTCGTGACGGCGCCGGGCCTCTTTCAGCTCGCCCTGTGCCGCCAGGAGTCCTCCCAGGTTGTCGATCGAGGTGGCCTCCTCGGCGGGGTTGCCGATGGCCTGGCCGAGGGCCAGCGCGCTCTCGAAGCGCTGGCGCGCCGCCGCGAGGTCACCCCGGGCATGAAAGACCAGGCCGGCGGCATTCAGCGCCTGTGCCTCCCGGAATCGGTCTCCCATCCTGAGGGACCACTGCCGGGATCCCTCCAGCAGTGGGAGAGCCTCGTCCAGCTCGCCACGCTCCCGGTGCAACTCGCCGAGGTTATAGAGCTGCCACGCCATACCGATCGCGCTGCCCAGACGCCGCGCGATGGCGAGGGCTTCCTCGTTCGCCTTCTGCGCGCCTTCGAGGTCGCCCAGGATCTTGAGGCCGGTGGCGACGTTCGACACGGCCCTTCCCACCCCCCACTGATAGCCGGCTTTCTCGCACAGCGCCGCGGACTCCCGGTACAGGCGAATCGCCTCCCGGGTCCGGCCCAGCTTCAGCTGCGCGTTGCCCTGATAGATCAGGGCCTCCGCGACGACCAGCTCCTGTCCGGACCGCCTGCCCTTTTCCTCGGCCCGCTTGGCGGCGCTCATCTGGGTGGCGAGATCGGAGAGGCGCCAGGCGTTTCTGGCCTCCATGTTATCGATGCGGGGATCGGCGCCGGGCGGGGGCGGCAGCTTGCGGAGCGCCGCCAGCGCGGACGCCGCTTCGGCGCCACGGCCGGCCGCCAGGAGGCTCTCGGCCAGTTGCAGGCCATGGTCCACGTCGTCCGGGAAGAAAGTCCAGAGGGACCGGTAGGTCTGGCTTGCCTTCTCCCAATTCTTGGTGGCCTTGTGCAGGCGGCCTTCCATGGCGAGCCGTTCCTCCCGCGGCAGCGGCCCGGCCAGGCTCAGCGCCGTCCTGGCCTCGGCCTCGGCCCGAGAGTCGTAACCCAAGGCCGACCAGGCTTGGGACAGGTAGGAATGGATCACCGCGGAGCGCGGCTCCGCCGCCGCGGCCCGCTGCAGAAAGGCGAGCGCTCCCGGCGGGTCGAAAGCATGGAGCCGCGTCAGTCCCTGGGCATAGAAGCGCCGCGCTTCAGTGCTCGACGGAGTGAGGGCTTGCGCCTCCCGCGCCTGCTCCGGAGAGGGCTCGGGGATGCGGAGGGGGAGCCGCAGCCTCCTCCCGGCGCGCGAGACCAGCTCGAACAGAGCCGGCTCGGTGCCGACCTCCGCCAGCGAGGCCACCGTCTCTCCTCCCGGCGCCCGCAGCACCCGGAAATCCACGCGGATCTTGCCACCGCTGGGCAGGTACGAACCGGTCGCCACATAATCGGCTCCCAGCGCCTCGTGCAGCCGCTTCAGCTCGGCCGGACCGAGGCTGCCGGTATCGCCCGGCCCCAGCGACCGCCGGGCCTGCGCGACGGTCTCCCCGCGAATGACCCGCATCGAGTTTCCCGAGGCGCGAGCTCGGTGGTCAGCATCTCGGCGAGGGCCGTCTCGAGCCAGCGCGTCTCCCCTCCCGGCGAGAGGCTCCTGAAATCCAGCACCGCGATGGCTGGGCGGACCCGGGAGCTGCCGAAGCCGGTTGCCGGCGCCGACCGGCGCGCGATGCGGAGGATTCCGAAGAGCGCCGCGCCGATCGCCAGCGAAACGAGCAGCGCCGCCAGGCCTTTTTTCCAGGCCGGTAGCCCTGAACGCGTCTCCGGCGATGGCAACGCAGGCGGCGCCTCGGAAGGCTCGCCGCCGGTGGGAACCTCGGGTGGCGGCGGCACGTCCACGACGATGGAGATCTCCGACGTGCTGGAGCGCTCCACCCGCCGGACGTCGCCGGCGAACGAGTACCCCTGCCCGGGAATGGTGACGACGTAACGCGAGCCGGTCCGCTCGCCCAGGCACTTGCGCAGCGAGAAGATGTTCTGCGTCAGGTTGGCCTCGCTGACGAACACTCCCGGCCAGATCTTCTCGATCAGCTCCTTCTTCTCCACCACCTCGCCCGCCCGCTCGAGCAGGATCAACAGGACCGAGAGGGCCTTCGGCGTGATCGCCACCGGCTCGCCGTGGCGATACAGAACGCGCCGGACGGGGTCGGCGCGGAAGCCGTCGAACTCGTAGACGACTCGCTCTTTTTCTTCGGATCCGGAAGCCCTGCTCATCAGACCTGCAGACCTCGGTGGTGTCGCCTTCCATTCACCAGGTTGCGCCGCGGTCGAGCCCAAGCCGGCCGGCGCGTCTTCGCCGGAACGAGAGCTGGATAGAGTCAACTGTATTTTCGAATTATAACCCAAACGATCCGCCTGCGCCGCCCGAACGCTGCCGCGAAATACTTTCCCTCCGTCCGTCAATACAGGTGTAGGAGAGCCCGGCGGCAATCGCGGCAATCGCCGCATGGCGGCAATGGTAAGGCGGGCTCTCCTAATCCTTATCCACTCTGCCCCAGGATGTTGAGGAGCCGCTCTTCCAGCTCCGGGAAGCGGCCGCGGTAATCCTCGCGGCTCCGCTCGATCACCTCGCGGGCCTCGGCGCCGCCGTAGACGTGGGTGATCTCGACGGCGCTGCGATCCGCATCCGGCGGGCGCTTGTAGGTCAGGAAGTAGTGCTTCAGCCGCTCGACGAGGGCCGCGGGCACGTCGGAGATCTCCCGGCAGTGGCCGAAGGCCGCGTCCCCCTTGAGCACGGCGACGATCTTGTCGTCCGCCTGGTTGCGATCGATCAGGCGCAGCCCCCCGACGGGTACCGCCTGGAGCAGGAAGTCGCCGTGCGAGAAGCTCCTCTCGGAAAGGACGCAGACGTCCATCGGATCGCCGTCCCCTTCGACGGTCGGCAGCCGGGTCTTCTCCCGTGACAGGGCGGCCACCCGCTCGCCGCAGAAGGTCTGGGGAAGGAAGCCATACAGCGTCGGGCAGACGTTGGAGAACTGCTGGGGCCGGTCCACTTTGAGATGGCCGCTGGCCTTGTCGATCTCGTACTTCGCCGTATCGGTGGGGACGATCTCGATATAGGCGGTCACCAGGTCCGGCGCTTCGCGGCCGATCGCCACGCCGTGCCAGGGATGAGCCTGGAAGAGCCGCCCCAGCAGCTCCCACGCCCCGCCGTTATCCTCTTGATCCAAGGCGCCGCCTCACTTTCTGCGGCCTCTGCGGGCTCTGCAGTCTCTGCAGGCAGGGCCGCGGTCCGCGGGGAATCCTAATATGATCGGCACACCATGAAGTGGCTGGCGCTCTGGGTCCTCCTGACCGGCGTCTATCTCGCCGGCCATCTCGCGACTCCCCTGCTCCTCGGCGAACGCTGGCAGCTCACGCGAGAGGACCTCGCCCACCTGGCTGCCGTCCCCCTCGTTCAGGCAGGGGCCCTATGGACGGTGGCGTTGGTGCGGCGGCATGCGCGGAAATAGACTCTCGCAAGCAGACGTTCGTGCCTTGTCGACCTCACCCCAACCCCTCTCCTGAAGGAGAGGGGCTTTCGGTTTGTTTTCCCCCTCTCCTTAAGGAGAGGGGGCCAGGGGGTGAGGTCGCGCGGGCAATCACCTGCCCGCGCTGGCCACCGCGCCGCCGAGATAGCCCTTCACCTCCGCCAGCTCGGCCGAGCCGGGGTCCGCCTGCCGCCAGACCTCGGCGAGCCTGGCGTAGAGCCGGCGGGCGGCCTCGGCGTCGCCGAGCTTCACCGCGGCGCGGGCGGCGCCGAGCAGCGACGCCGCACGGCGAGGCATCCGCAGCAGCGCCTGCTCGAACTGCTGCATCGCTTCTTTGGCTTTTCCCTGCTCCAGCAGCACTTCGCCGTACAGCTCGTGGGCCGGCTTGATCGGCTCCGGCGGACCCGAAGGAGGCCCCATGCGGGCCTCGCGCTCCGCCGCCTCGGCGAGCAGCTTCAGGGCTCCTTCGGCATCCCCCTTGGCGAGCGCGACCAGGGCCGCCACTTCCTTTTCCATCACCTCCTCGCCGCCCTCGTGGTAGCTCTCGCCGCCTTTGGCGGCCAGGGCCCGCAGGCGAGAGACGGCCTCCTCGGCGGTCGCGAGGTCGCCGTTGCGCGCCGCGCCCAGACCGATGGCGAGCAGCCGCGAGCCCTCGCCCCGGCCATGCGACATCGCCGACGTCGCGCCGGTCCCATGGCAGCCGGCCGCGCCTTCGGCGGCCGGCTCGGCGGCCAGGGTCGCCTTGTCCCAGGTCCGCGTCTCGACGGCGTAGCGGGCCTCCATTTCCTGGACGGCGGCGGCGATGCGGGGAGCGCTGTTTTCCCGCGCCTCGCGGCGGGCGACCTCCAGCGTCTCCCTCGCCTTGCCGTAGCGGCCCTGCTGGAGATAGGCGTAGGCGAGCCAGGAAAGGCTGTGAAAGTCCTGCTTGTCGGTCGCCAGCCGGCGCCGCTTCACCCAGCCGACGGAGGCCGCCCAGGCGGCTTCATTGGAGGAGGAGGCGCTCTCCCAGTCGCCGAGCTGGACGAAGATGTGGGATGGCATATGGAGGGCATGGTGCGCCGCCGGAGCCACCTTGGCGTAGATGCGGGCCGCCCGCAGACCGAGCGGCGCGTGGAGCGGATCGTCGTAGGCGTGGATCAGGTAGTGGACGACTCCAGGATGCTCGGGATTGCGATCGAACAGCTCCTCCAGCAGCGCCGCCGCCTGGATCAGCGTGCGCTCGCGCTCGTCACCCGGCGGGCCCGCCAGCGCCGGGCCGATGCGCGACAAGGCGTAGAAGCTCGCGGCTTCGAGATCGTCCGGCCAGCGCTCGTGGAGCTTCCGCATGGCGCCGGCGTAGGCGACGTCGCGGGCCGCCTTGTCGCCGTCGCCGTAGAGGATCTCGACCGCTTCCAGGAAGGCCTTCTCCCGCTCCGTCGGCGCCTTGGCGAGGCGGGACTCGCGGTCAGGGGCGAGGCGGGCCAGCGCCGTCCGTGCCGCCTCCAGATCCTGCTCCGACCAGATCGAGTGGTTGTAGGTCATCGCCTCGCCCCAGTAAGCCAGGGCGAAGCCGGGCTGCGCCTTCTGCGCCGCGCGGAAAGCGTCCGCGGCCTCGTCGTACCAGAAGCTGTGGAGGGCGGCGACGCCGCGCAGGAAATGAGCCTGCGCCTCCGGCGAGGCGGAGGTCGGAAAGTCGACCTTGCCGAGATCGGAGGCGGCGTGGGCCGGGAGGGACAGGAGAAGCGCGAACGATGCCAGAACGAGACGAAGGCCGGGTGACTTCATACGAAGATCTCCTTGAGCGAGCCTATTATGCCCTGCGAAGCCCTCACCACCCCGGCCCTCCTTTCCCAGGGAGTCTGTGAACTTATCGGGCGGTATGCCCTCCGAAGCCCTCACCTCCCCTACCCCTCCTCTCCCAGAGGGCGAGGAGGGGAAAAAAAGAAGAAGCGTACGGTTCCTTGTCTTCTCCCCTCTCTCCCTTTTGGGAGAGAGGGGTCGGGGGAGTGAGGGCTTCGGAGGGCATACCGCCCGATAAGTTCACAGACTCTAGGGGAGAGGAGGGGCAGGGGAGGTGAGGGCCGGCGGCGAGGAGCCGGTTCGATCCCAAAAAGTCCTATGAGTCGGCGCCTCCCTCACTCCCCCGCCGGCTCCTGAAAGATCTTCCCGTCGTCCAAGCGTAGCGCGGTGAGCTCGCGTCCCCAGGCGCAGCCGCTGTCGAGAGCCGCGATGCCCTCCTCTATCTTCAGTCCCAAGGCCGCCCAGTGGCCAAAGATGACCAGGACGCCGGCGCTCTGCCGACCGGCGAAGGAGAACCAGGGACGGCACCCTTTCGGCGCCTCCTCGGGAGGGCCGCTGAAGTCGGGGCACATGCGCGCCTCGGCGTCGAGGGTCCGCAGCCTGGCGAAGCCTGCGAGAGCGGTCCGCACCCTGTCCCGGCCCGTCAGGTCGTCCTGCCAGCGCTCCGCCGTCTTCTGCTCGATCGCGGCGAGCAACTTCGGCGCGTTGCTGCCCCGCAGCCTCTCCTCCACCTCCCGCGCCAGGTGCTCCGCGCAGGCGGGGCTCCACCTCGGAAAGAGGCCGGCATGGACCAGCAGAGCCTCTCCTTCGCGGTGGACGAGAGGGCGGTTCTGCAGCCAGTGGAGCAGCTCGTCGCGATCCGGAGCTTCGAGCACCGTCTCCAGGCTGTCGCGCTTCCTCGCCTCGGCCACGCCGGCGGCGCGCGCCAGAAGGTGGAGGTCGTGATTGCCCAGCACGACGACGATCCGGTCTCCTTGCGCCGCCGCCCAGCGCAGGACTTCGAGCGAGCGCGGACCGCGGTTGACCAGGTCGCCCACGAACCAGAGGCGGTCCTGCCGGGGATCGAAGGCGATACGGCGCAGCAGCCGCTGGAGGGTGACGAAGCAGCCGTGGACGTCGCCGATCGCGAAAGTAGCCATGGCCTAAAGATCTCGCGGCGGAGCGACGGATGCAACTCGTACGCCGCGAGAGCCCCGAGGCCAGCCTAGATGGATCCTTCCCCAGCAGCCAGAACGATTTCTTCCAGCGCGGCAACCAACGGCGGAAGATCCTGCGTCAAGATTTGCCAGAGAATATCGAAGTCCACCTGATCGTAGCCATGGATTAGTCGGTTACGGAGACTGATGAGCTGTGAGGATATCTACCCTGCTCCTTGGGAGACACGCGATTGGCGGCTTCGCCGAGGATTTCCAGCAGCCTGACCAGAGCAAGGTTCAGCTTCCTGTCAGAGTCGAGATCGGCCCGATCTGTGTCGCGAGACATGTCCATTGCCTCACGAGCGTGTTCCAGCATCTGACGGAGACTAGCCGGAGTCTCATGACCGGACATACTGGATCTCAGCCTCCGACAAGACCCGATCTCTGAAGTGAGGACTAAGGAAGCCAGGAGTATTGAGATCCACCTTCCTTCCCAGGATCTTCGAGAGCTCATCTTCCATGGACAGAAAGGCAAGTCCAGGAACGTGACCGGGCTCGAACTCCACGAGTACGTCGATATCGCTCTCCGGCCCAAAGTCGGATCGAAGAACCGAACCGAATAGCGCGAGCTTGCGGATGTGGTGGCGGCGACAGAACTCCGCGATCACCTGCTGGTCCATGAGAAGCTTGGCAGCCATGAGGGACTCTCCCACCGGAGATCGTAGCATCCATGGCGAGGACACCGGGTGACCCAAGCTCTCAAGAGATCCTGTCTGTGGGCCTTCCTGCTCTTCCCATCACGCGCCCTGGCCGACCGGGTCCGCCTGCTCGAAACCGACCGCGAAGCGGCGGAGGCGCGGGTGGAGATGGTCCTCGCGGCGCAGGAAGAGATCCTGGCGTCGGCGTTCATCTTCGGCGACGATCCGTTCACCTTGACCAGCCTGGCGCTGCTGCGCGACGCCGCCCGCCGCGGCCTGCGCGTGCAGGTGATCGTCGACGCGCAGTGGAACAAGATCCCGCGGGCCGTGCAGGCGCATCTCCTGGCCGAGGGGATCGAATTCCGCGAGTACCACCCCTTCCGCCTCGACAGGCTGCGCTGGGTCACGCGGCGGATGCACGACAAGATGGCGGTCGTCGACGGCCGCGAGCTGCTGGCCGGCGGCCGCAACGTCGAGAGCGCCTACTTCGGCTTCGGCCGGCAGATCCGGCGGCGGAACTACGTCGACCTCGACGTCCTGGTAACAGGGGACGCCGCGGCCGAGGCCCGCGACTACTTCCAAGAGCTGTGGTCCAGCCGCGAGGTGCGCGCCGTCCGGGCGCGGGCGGCGCCCGCCCAGACCGCCGAGGCCTCGCGCCTCCTCGACCGGCACAAGGCCTGGCTCGATGCCCGCATCGAGGAGGCGCGCAACGATGCACATCGCGCTCCCGCGGCCCTGGCCGAGGTCGGAGCCGTCCGGTTCCTCCACGATCCGGTCGGCCGCAAGGGGCGCGAGCGCGGCGTGGGACACGAGCTGCGCGACCTGCTGGACGCCGCCCGGGAGTCGGTCCTCATCGAATCCCCTTACCTCGTTCCTTCCCGGGCTTTCCGGAAGAGCCTGCGGAGCGCGCTCGCCCGGGGAGTCCGCGTCAGGATCCTGACCAATTCCCTCGCCACGACCGACAACCTGTTTCCCCAGGCAGGCTATGTGGGGCACAAGAAGGATCTCGTCGCCAGCGGTGTCGAGCTGTGGGAATACCTCGGCCCGGAATGCCTGCATGCGAAGACCGCGGTGATCGATGGTGAGACGGTCGTCGCCGGCTCCTACAATCTCGATCCCCGTTCCGAGCGCCTGAACACCGAGCTGGCCCTGGTGGCGCGCGACCGATCCGTGGCCGCCGAGTTGCGACAGACGTTGGACGAGCACCTCGCTCGGGCAACGCGGATCGATGCGCGCGGCTTTCCGGAAGGCGCAGACGAGCCCTACCCGGGGATTCCCCGTGGCAAAGTGCTCAAGCTGCGGCTGCTGCGGCTGCTGACGCCGTTCATCAGGAAGCAGCTCTGAGCTTTCCGCATAGCGGTGCCGCGATAGGAGAAGCGCTCCGGAGGAATCGCGGCTCGATGCGAAGAGGATCGGCAGCGGTCCGAATCTCCCGGAACCCCTCAAGGATGCCGCCGATCGGCAGCAATCCTGACCGCTCTGGAAGACCGTCTGCACCAGGGGTCCAAGGCTTTGGTGGGCAATCGCGGCTTCCGTCGCTACTTGAAGGTAGAAGGTGAGGGCTTCCAGCTCGATCTCCAGCGCGTGGAGGCCGAAGCCCGTTACGACGGCAAGTGGGTGTTGATCACCAACACCGACTACTCGCCTGCCGATGTGGCTCTGGCCTACAAACAGCTATGGATGGTGGAGGACCTGTTCCGGTCGATGAAGTCGCTTCTGGCCACCCGTCCGATCTATCATCGCTGCGACGAGACGATCCGCGGACATGTGTTCTGTTCTTTCCTCGCCCTGCAACTGCGCACCGAGTTGGAGAATCGACTGGCGGCCCAAGGACACGTCGCCGTGGAGTGGGCCGACATCATTGGCGATCTTGACCGGCTTGAGGAGGTGGAGCTTGAAAAGGACGGCAAGCGCCTACTGCTGCGTACAGAGGCGCCAGGGGTAACGGGCAAGGTATTCCAAGCTGTAGGGGTAGCTCTTCCGCCCACCGTCCGCCAAGTGGCTTGACCGTAAAGCTACGGCCTTCCCGCACCGAGCTACCCCTGGTGCCAAGGCCCTTTCTTGATCGGCTAACCGATTATTCTACAGGTACTTGCCTCGCGCCACTGTTGAAGATGGCTCATATCAAGTCTGTCCAAGAAGCATCGTCACATGCAGGCATACCTACAACAGTTCTCAGACACATAACGGAGATGACCGATGAGCGGCGACTTGCCGTCCGCTCGATCTGCCTGGGTTGGCCGGGACGAAGCGCGCGCGATACCGCTGGGCTCGCATCTCTTGGGAAGTTTGTCGGTCATTGGTCATCACCAAACAATCTTCGTGATGCGTGCATCCGGTGAATAACGTTTTGTTTCTCGCTCTCCCTCCACGAAAATTCCTCCCGAAACACCAAAGCTAAGGCCCTTAGGCTCGTTGGTGAATTCGGCATATTCCTCAAATGTGGGTTCGGAGGTGTAGATACGCTTGATCTTTCCCAGCTTCTTCTCAGCATCGGCCAAGAGCATGCCGACGTGCACGCCTTCTTTAGTCTTGTACTTCGGGCTGTGAATCATGATGGCTTGAACTTTTGCCGCATAATTGATTGTGTAGTCCTGGCACTCATCGCTCCAGAGCGACATAAGAACTTCCTCGTTGGAGGCGTTGTCATGAATCTGAAGAAGCCAGCCGGAATCGCCACCCAAGGCGTACGTTTGGTATTCGGGTTTCAGCGCGTTAATTGCCTCCTTAAGAGTCATGCCTGATCCACTAGTGTCCGGTTAGAAGTCGAATAGAATCAGTTGGTTAGAGACGGTGGATACTTCTCGTTGGGAGCGATCGGGCTGCAAGGCGCATGAAACCTCGGTTTTCTCGAAGATCGAGACCGACAAGATCTGTAGACATGTGTAGAGCGAGGCATTGAGGTGAAGCTCTTTCTTGACGATGGCAATCAACACGTAAGTGGCCACGGCGCACCAGATTTGCGTCTTCACCGCGTTCTCGCTGGTGCCCAGGAATCGCTTGATGCGCAGGTGCTGCTTGATCCACTTGAAGAAGAGCTCGACCTGCCAGCGGCTTTTGTACAGGGCCGCGATCGTCAAGGCGGGCAAGAGCGTGTTGTTGGTCAGGAAGACGAGCGTTTTGCCCGACTCGGGGTCCTTGAAACGGACACGCCGCAGATGCTCCGGGTAGGCCTTGGCCGAGTAGAAGCCGCTGAGCATCACGCGCTGGTCGCAGATCACGCCGGTAGAGCGCTGCGTCACCGACGAATACACGCGCCGGGCATCCATGCCTTGCTTGGCACGAGTGACGAAGAAGGCACCGGCCTGATGCATCGCATACAGCCGCGTAAAGTCCACGTAGCCACGGTCCATCACGTAGAAGGCACCGGCCTCAATCGGCAGGATGTCGAGCACGTTAACATCGTGCAGCTTGCCATCGCTGATGTGGAGAAACGTCGGGATCGAGCCCCGGAGGTCCAGAAGCGTGTGCAGCTTGACGGCCGCCGTGGTCGATCGAAATGGCGCCCAGTCGAACAGGCTCAGGCACAGATCGATCGTGGTGGAATCCAGCGCATAGACGCTGGCGTCGAGCTCGAGCACCGAAGGATCTTGCGCATAGAGCGCTTTGGCGCGCGCGATCAGTCGCTGGGCCAGCGCATGATAGATGCGCCAGTCGCGCCGCTCGAGAGCGTCGGCCAGCGTCGAGCGCGCAGGCGGCGACTTCATCCCCATGTGGAACAGCTTGGCTTGGTTGGCGGCCAGACAAGCCTCGACATCGCGCAGCGACTCGCGCCAGGTCAGTTGCGCAAAGGCCATGATGCGGAACAGGTCGGCACAGGTCAGAGTGCGCACGCCCGCATCGCCCTTGTGCCGTTCGACGATGCGTCCGAAGGTCTTCCATGGCACGAACTCCATCACCTGTGCGAACAGCGTCTTGCCCACATTCATGCGTCACCTCGGGTCGATCCAACCCGAAAGCATCGCAAATTGGCCCTTCGAAGTTCAAATCGTGGACACCCCTGAGTTGCTTGAAACCATAGCCAATGCTGACTTTACGGCCGGCAGACAGCGAATAGACCGGACACTAGTGTGCCTGATCTTATGCTCAGGGGCTTCCCATCTGGGCCGGTAATTGCGCCGGCTTGTGCTGCTCCTGGTATTTGATATAAGACAAACATCATCACCAAAGCTAGCGCTACTCGAACTCGCATAAATTAATCCCTCCACTCGGTCAGCGGTCATGGACCAGGCGCCAGCCGTCGTCGTATCTCTCGAAGCGGAAGGATTCCGTTCGTGGATCTGGGAGGGAGTAGAGCTCCTTGCATTGCTTCTCGGGCCCGCCTTGCGCAAACAAGGCCTCGGTCTTCTGGAGCGCGTCGAGAATAGGCGTCGGTTCATAGGTGACCATCGCTTCACCGACTGCGGAGGTGCCCTCCTGCTTGATCCCAGTCACCTGGGAGATGTGTGGCTTCGCCATGGTGAGGACCAGCCAGGACTGCCAGATGTTCTCAAAATGAGGGAGTGACGCAAGCGTCGAGTCTCTCGGCTGGAACCGGTACTGCGTTCCGGCCGGGCGAACCGGCTGAGCTCCCGTGCCGATGTACTGTTCAGGATAGTTCTCTTCACTGCGAGAAAGAATGCCGACGCTGACTAGATGCTCGGTGAAGGCGAGCCGCTTCGAGGTCTCGCACGGCACTGTCGTCCCTTTCTCTAATCGCAGCGTCGCATAGGCTAGATTGTCGGAAGTCGTATCACTTAGTAATGTGGGTTCGGCGGCCTTCAGTAGTTCCAGTGCCTTGTCGCGGCTCAGCTCCTTTGATGGGCCACACGCCAAAGCCGAAGCGCAGATGGTCGCAGCGACAAGGAGTGTGATTGGTGAGTGTGGCCTGAGCGTCATTTCGAACCTCCTTTTTGGAGTGTACGGAGTCTATACCGGGGATGCAGCGGGTTTGGCGTGGCATCCTCAGTGACAAGAGCATCGCCAAGGGCGTAGTACACGGGCATACGGACCTCCTCATTGTCAGTAGTTACTGTTTATGCGGCGAACGACCCAAGCTCAGCGACGGCGGCCACGAGACGCGCCGATTACAACTGCGACGCGATGCCGCCGTTCGCTGCAGCGCATGGTTAGGCCGCGTCTCTCTCATCCCAATGGCAACCTTCTCGGCTCATACCGCATCGCCACCGCCCCCGAGCCGAACTCCAGCCGGCTGACGAGCTTCAAGTCGAGACGCTTCGTACTCATCGATCAATCCCAGCTCCGCCAACGCCAGCGGGAGCTTCACGCCGCCCACGTACAGTCCCTTACCCGGCTCCTGCTTGAGCTGCTGAACGGCCTTACCCAGATCCCCGCGCACGAGTTCCGCGTTCCAATCGACCCGCTTCAACGTGCTCGACACGACGTACTTCTTTGCCGCGTCGATCGTCCGGCGGAAGGGTTCCATCCAATCGGGCATCTCTCCCGTCCACGCCGGCCGAAACGCGGCCTCCATCATTTCATAGGTCACCCTGCCAAAAGGAGGGCATCGGCCCGGTTGAGGTTCTCGACCGCGTGACGATGCAAGTCTTCGTCCGGGACGATTGCACGATGATCGCAGCACCCGTCCAATGTGACGTTGATGGAATAACGCAGGGGTCGCATTACGTGCTCCTGAAGCGGCCTAACGATCAAGCTCACCTGCCCGGCGGGCGCGGGGAGCTACACAACACGAAAAGCCCACATGCCCGCCGGGTCAGGTGCAGCGCCTGGTTCGGCCACGGCTTATTCTAGTTTGCCGTGGCGCAGGAACGTCTCGATCGAGGATCCGAACTCCGGCTTCGTGAGCGTGGTCATGTGATTCCCCCCTTCGATGACCTTGAGTTCCCCGCGACCGAGCGCCTTTCGAGCGGCCGTCACCTTGCTCTTCACGTGGTCGGACTCGTTCCCGCCGTGAATGAACAGCATCGGGGCCTTGCACCTCTTCAAATCATCCTCGGTCACCGCCAGTTTCTTGTACCCGCGCCCCGCCGCCGCAAACGCCTTCACGTCTTTGCCCGCGTAGGAGAATTTGGCGATCGCCTTCGCTTGCTCGTCGGTCAGCTTGGATTCCTCGGGGTACACCGCCAGGATGTACGCCCCCAGATCTTTGTCCTCATCGACCAACTGGGCGAACAGCTCGACCTCGGAAAAGTCGGAATCCTTCACCTCCCCGATGACCGGGGCTTGCCCGCCGAACACCACGCTGCGCACCCGGTTCGGGTAGGTGGCCGCCACCTTGCCCGCGACGAACGACCCGCTCGAGTAGCCCACCAGGTGGGCCTTCTCGATCTTCAGGTGGTCGAGCAACCGGATCACGTCGGCGGCGACCTCGGCGTCGTACTTCGCGGCGTCGTGCGGCTTGTCGCTCTTGCCGTGCCCACGCAGATCCAACGCGATCAACTGATACTCTTTGTTCGCGGGGTTGGTGTCGAGTCGCCCCCACATGCCGGAATCGCTCATCCAGCCGTGGATAAGGACGACCGCCTCCCCCTTCCCCTCCGTGACGTACCGAATCTTGACCCCGTTCGAGTCAAACACGTCGTCGGCCGCATCAAGGGGCCTGGGCACGAGACAGCATACGACGAACAACGCCACCAGAGACTGGCACTTCATAAATGGTGTTCTCCTGTTGTTCAGGGTATCGAACGCGGGGCACGCGCCCCGACAACTGGTAGTAATTCGTCGCCGGGCGTGAGGTCTTGGCTTCGAATGGCGGTTTGTGGCCCAACCTAGAAGCGTCTATCTGAAGTCCTCCCGCGCACGTCGCCCCGAAATCCTCAGGAGTGACCGGGAGGATTTCAGATAGACGCAGGTTGAACGAAGCCGCGGGCGAGTCCGAGTTGCCCGCTATGGAGATTGAATCCTCCGCAGGGGCCTCGCGCGATAGCCTTCCCGCTGCCACTTCCACCCTGATCGCCGCTGGTAGGCATTGGCAGTCACGTCCGGCTTCAGGGAAGACCCCGAGCTATTCCTCGGTGCCAGCGGTTTCGCGCCTGCCATTATACCGCAGAGGCCTCGCAAGCGACACGCCTTCTGAGCTGCGGAGGGAGCAGCAAGAGAAAGAGGAATAGGGCTATAGATCTTCATGTTGGCGGCGGGTCTCTGCCACGGGTCGGCTGTGGCGCGAGCGGTTCAATGCAGCGCATCGCGGGCTGGCCGCAGACGGTACAGAGGAGCGGATTGATGCCGGTGAGGCTCCTGGAGCCGCTCCTGCCAACTTCGCGGCTCCAGCTTTGGCGCCGGTGGGCCCGGAAGCACGCTGCGGCAGAGCGTGACCATCTGCTGGCGATGACGATTGGCGAAGAGCCCGAAGTAGCGGATGCGGACGAAGCGGTCCGGGAGGACGTGGAGGAGAAACCTGCGAAGGAACTCTTCCCCAGAAAGGGTCATCTCCCGTGGCGTCTCCGCGTCGGCGTAGTCCTTCCAACTGAAGGTGACCGTCTCGTCGGTGATCCGGACCAGCCGCTGATTCGTCAGCGCCACCCGGTGGGTGTAGCGGGCCAGGTAAGCCAGGACCTGCTTGGGGCTGCCGAAGGGCGGCTTGCTGTAGACCATCCACGGCTTACGGTACAGCGGGTTGAGCGCCGGCAGGTGGGCGGGGGGCAGGTCGCCTTTGTCCGCAGCCGATCGGAGCGCCGCCAGAAGCTTGCCTCGGTAGAGCTTGGATAAAACCCGCACCGGCAGGAAGAAGCGGCGCCGGCACCGCACCCACCAGTCGCCGTCGATGGACAATCCGCCGGCCGGTACCAAGCAGTGGAGGTGAGGATGAAGCGTGAGCTTTTGGCTCCAGGTATGGAGAATGGCGAGCACGCCGATGCGAGCGCCGAGGTGCTTGGGATCGGCGGCGATCTCGAGCAGGCTCTCGGCGGCGCAATGGAACAGCAGGTCATACAGCAGCCGGGGATGGCTCAAGGCCAGCGGATTGAGCTCCTCGGGCACCGTTGTC
>CAVZUZ010000017.1:0-958104 GCA_963778565.1 Thermoanaerobaculaceae bacterium
CATCCCTCACAGATCATCGGAGCGTGAGCCTCAGAACCGCATCACGTTGTCCACCGGATTCCGATCGATCCGCGTGATCCAGGGATCGACGGTCACGGAAGACGGCGGCGCATCGACGATGAGCGCGATCTCGTTCATCCCGCGCCGCAGCGCGTGCTTGCGCGAGTCGAGCACCTTCGTTTCGGCGGCGACAGCGATCTCGATCGGCTCGTCAAAGGCGATGGGCCGTTCGTTGCCGCGGCCGTCCACGCGGCTCTTGCCCGCGTCGATGCGCACGATCACGTCATAGCGGCCATCGGCGCGGCGACTCGCTTGCGCGGTATCGACGCGCAGGTCGTACAGCACGATCTCTCGCGTCCACTGATCGATGAGCGCACCCTGCCCTGTATCCACAACGCTCGCGGTGTTCGCGGCAGTGCGCAGATTGCGCACGAGGTCGACGCTCGTCGGACGGCGCTCCCGCATCATCGCGCGGATCGCCTCGTCCATGGCCTCCTGCCCGAGGAGGTCGCGGATGGCAAAGAGCACGACCGCCGCCTTGTTGTAGAAGAGGTACGCCTGGTTGTCGGCCTTGTAGAGCGGCACCTCGGCGTACGTGTCTCCCGCGCGGCCGGAGAGATAGCGGTCCAGCTCGATCTCCAGCAACTGGCGGACGTGCTCCCGCCCGCGCATGCGTTCGACGATCAGCAGCTCCGAATACTTCGTCAGCGACTCGACGATCACCGACGCTCCCTCCACGTTCACGACCTGGAAGCGATGGCCGAACCATTGATGCGCCACCTCGTGGGCAACCCGCCTGGCGACGAGATCGGGCCGGTCCTGGTCGCGGGCATCGGTGAGAAATCCTCTGTCCTCGCGGAGATAGATCGTCCCGGGAAGGGCGTAGCCCGCCATCGGCCAGTACGAAGAGAGCTCGACGATCCTCAGCTCGCGATGAGGATAGGGTCCGAAACGGCTCTGCATCATGTCGAGCGATGCCGCCGCGGTGTCGAGCATATGCGCGACGTTCGCGGCGTGCGCCGGATGGTAGTAGATCTCGATGCCGACGGAACCCTGCTGCCGTTTCGCCACCGCGTAGCGGCCGGAGCTGACGGCGAATCGATTGAGAATCGGCGCATCGGTGCGATAGCGGAACCAGCGGCGCCCATCGTGCTGCCAGGAGCGCTCAAGGCGGCCCGGCGCCAGGGCGATCTGATCGCCGGCCGTGGACACGGTCACGCTGAAATCGACCCACTCGTCCGTAGAGACGTCGACCGCGCCATGCGCGCCGTCCTCTTCCAGGGCGGCGGCGCTGCCGCCGCTCAGGCCTCGCTTGCGACGCTCGCGCCGATCGGCGATCTCGTAACTCTCGCGATAGCCGAGCGTCGGGAAAGCGCGGAGGTTCATCAGAAAGGTTCCATTCCCGACCACGGCATTGTCCTGCTGGCCGCTGGCGAAGCCGCCGACGTCGAAAGAGAGATCGAAGCGGAGCTCCGCGCCAGCGCCGGGAGCGAGCGGCGATCGAAAGTCGAAGCGGACCATGCCGAATCGATCGTCCTTCACGGCCCGCCGCGCCGAAGGAATGGACAAGGCGGCCGACCGCGCCTCCCGGCGCGTCGCCACGTACACGCTCGCAATCGGCTGCGCGGTTTCGTTGACGAGCGCATATCGTCCCGCCACGCGATAGCGCTGCTCGGCGGGATGGAGATCGACCTCGCCGTCGACCGCGAGGATCCGCGGGCGCGGCATCGCCTCGATGCGCTTGTAGGCCTTCTCGTAGTCCGCTTTCCAGTCGAGCAGCTCGTCCGTGGTCACGTAGGCGTGGGCGACGTTGGTGTTGTAGAAGATCCAGCCGCCCGTGGCGGCGAACGCCGCCACGAGCCCGACAACTATCACATTGGGCACGTTGGGCCGCGCCAGCAGGCGAAGGCGCTCCTGCAACGGCGCGGCAATACGGCGCCAGAGCGCGGCCGCCATCGTCGCCAGCAGCAGCGCCAGCACCAGCCAATGCAACATGAACCAGTGGAACGGCGCCGCGTAGTGGCCGAAGCCGTTGAGCTCCGTGTAGGGGACGGCAGGCGCCTTGGCAAAATGCCACAGATCGTGCTCCAGCCCGAAGGCGGCGGCACGGCGCGCAACGATCATGAAGACGATGAAGAAGATCATCCCCGCGTACTTGCCCGGGCTCAGCGCGTGGATGAACAGCGACGCCGCGGCATAAAGCAGCAACGGCACGCCGGTAAAATAGAGGAACGACAGATAGAGAAACGGCTGGAAGTCGAACCAGCCCTTCGCAATTTGCAGGACGACGCCGGCGGCGACGCCGACGAGGAGCAGCGACCCGACGAGCGCGGCAAGCGCCGTCCACTTCGCGGCGATCATTACCGCCCCGGAGACCGGCGTGCTGTCGACGATGGACGCCATGCCGAATCGCTGCTCGCGCCAGAACAGCTCCGCGCCGAAAAAGATGATCAGGATCGTGCCGAGGATCGTCGCAGGCGTCTGGATCGCCGCGAGAACGAGGCCCGTGGCGGGATAGGAAGTCGAATTGTACTCGCCGGTGAAAACGTCGCCATAGATCTCGGCGATCGCCAATCCCAGCCAGAGGAATAGAAGGAGCAGCGTGCTCCTGGTGAGCAGGGCGCGGAGCTCGAGCCGGGCGCAGGACCGGTACGTGGCGAGCCACGCAGTGCCCGCTGGACGAATCGAAAGCCGGTCGTGCCGGTTGCTCGAAGGATGACTCGCGCGCTGAGGCTCCTCGCGGGAGTCGGCGCGCCGATCCGCGGATACGGAGGCCCTACGTATTCTGAAGGTGAACCTGCGATAGACGATCGTCAGGATCGCCAGCGCGGACGCGATCCAGATCAGGCGATTGAAGAGGAGCACGCCCGCGAAGGGAATGAAGCGGGTATTTTTCTCGGCCGCGGTCCAGTAGCGCGTCGCGTCGAAAAAGCTCGTCAGGGCGAACGGATCGAGAAGCGACGGCAGCGTCCCTCCGCCCCCGCCCGGCCGCGAGCCGGCCATCAACGGCGAATCCGTCAGCGCGGCGGAAACGAAGTAAAGAACGTAGAGCGCGACCGCCGCGGCATAGGTGGCCATGGCGTTGCGCGTCAGCACGGCCACGGCGAACAGCAAGACCGTGGCGAAAAGAACGTTCGGCAGGGTGATGATTCCGAACGCCGCGAGGTACGGGCGCGCGTCCATGGCCGCGACACGCTCCGGCGCGAGCCAAGGCATGAAGGCGCCCGCGGCCATCCCCAGCCCGGAAAATGCGACGGCCGTCAGCGTCGCCAGAAACGCTCCCCAGAAACGGCCGAGGAGATAGCGGAATTTTCCGACCGGCGTCGTGTGGACGATCTCGCTCATCCGATGCTCGTCGTCGCGCAGCACCGCGTTCGCGGCGAAGACGCTGGCGACGATGAGCGCGACGAGCGACAGCAGCGCGAACCCCTCCATCACCAGGTAGGGCGAATTGACGGCGACGTTGTCCGGCCCGAACTGCGTGGCGGTGAGCGCGAATCCGAGGAGGAGGAAGAGCAGCGAGGCGGCGATGAAGGCCGCCTGCCGGGAGTGATAGCGCCACTCGAAGCGGACGATCTCTCTCAGCATGCGATTCTCTCTTCCCGCCGTTGCAGAGAGGACAGGACGGCGAAGTAGACGTCCTCCAGATCCGGCGCCACCGGCTCGAACCCCGGCTCCGGGCACCCGTCCGCGAGCACGTGAACCTGCGTCTGGCCGCCGAAAAGCCGCGTGGCGATGACCTCGTGGGAGGCGCGATAGCCCGCGACGGCGGACTTCGGCACGGTCTTCCGCCACAGTCTGCCGTTCAGCTCCGCGATCAGGCGGGCCGGCTCCCCTTCGCGCACCACGCGCCCGCCGGCCAGAATGGCCATGCGCGGGCAGAGATCGCTCACGTCTTCGACGATGTGGGTGGAGAGGAGCACCACCGCGTTCTCGCCGATCTCGCTCAGCAGGTTGTGAAAGCGATTGCGCTCCTCGGGATCGAGCCCCGCCGTCGGCTCGTCGACGATGATCAGGCTCGGAGCGCCCAGTAGTGCCTGGGCGATGCCGAAGCGCTGCCTCATGCCGCCGGAAAACGTACTCACCGCCTTGTTGCGCACGTCGTAGAGGTTCGTCAGCTCGAGGAGAGCGTGCACCTGCTCCCGCCGCGCCCGCTTGTCGCCGATGCCTTTCAGCACCGCGATGTGATCGAGCAGCAGCAGCGCCGAGATGCCCGGATAGACGCCGAAGTCCTGCGGCAGATACCCCAGCCGGCGCCGCAGCTCCTGCGGCTCGGCCAGCACGTCGAGACCGTCGAGGCCGATCGCTCCTTCGTCGGGCTCCTGCAAGGCCGCGATCGTGCGCATCAGCGTCGACTTCCCCGCGCCGTTGGGGCCGAGAAGCCCGAACAGTCCGCGTCCGATCGTGAGCTCCACCCGATCGAGAGCGCGCACGCCGTTGCCGTAGGTTTTCGAAAGACCGGTGATGGTCAGCAAATCGTCGCCCTCCTCCTGAGGTCCAATACGAAGAACCTCCTCCGGAGGTTCTCCGCAGACCCCGGGGGCCGCGAGGATCAGATCGCCTGGAAACGCCGGAAGACGGGGTCTGATGCTGCCGCAACCGTACAGTGCGCTAGGAGCTCAGGAATCTGCTCGGCGACGGACATCGGATTCGGCGGCAGGTCACTTCCAGCCCCGGGTACAGGGCTTCTCGCTCCGAGCGGCGGTGGCTGACCTGAAACGGTATGACAGCCGCTTGCGCGGTCAAGACCGTTCAGCATCCATAGAGGGGCATAGCAAAGATCAGAGCCAGGTCGATTCCCGCCAGACCAGCCGGAGCAACTACGGACAGCGTGATATGCGCCTCCGTTGGAAATTGTTGGCGCCGTCGGAGGAGCGGGGTCGCGGCCAGCGAGCACAGGGCAAACCCGAGGTTCATGATCGGCCCGAAGCATACGGCGATGCCGAGAGCACCCCAGCTAAGGTCTCTCCATGCGAGGAGTACCGCGATCAGGTTGGCGATGGCAAGGACAATCAGAAAGACGATAGTAGGGCGCCATCGAGGGGAAGGGCTCGAGCGTGGAGAGACGGCGCGGACCAGCTCATCAGAAAAGCTCGTCATGTTCTCATTGGCCTTTCTGGATGCATTCGCGCATCAGTATAGCACGGGCGGACGCTCGAGCAGCCGGCGAGACGCGACACTCAAGTTATTACCCCAATCGTGACAGCCACCTTACTGTCGGTGGCGGCTTCAGTTCCGGCCGCCGACGCCTGACGGATCACGGTGCCGATCGCCTTGGCGTCGTCGCTCCGCTCTTCCGCCACGTCGCCGAGCGCCAGTTTGACGGCTTGCAAAACATTCGCGGCTTCATCCCGAGTCTTGCCAACCACATCAGGCACCGTCACCTTGGCTGCCTGCGAGCTCTCTTCGTCATCGCTCGCTATACCAATGGTGATAGCCACTTTACTTTCGGGGACGACTTCGGCATCGGCCGCTGGCGTTTGACTGATCACTTTGCCGATCAGCGTCGTATCGGCGGTCTGCTCTTCCGACACGTCGCCGAGCAACAGCTTGCCGGCTTGTAAGGTCTGTTCAGCTTCATCCCGAGTCTTACCGACCACATCAGGCACAGTCACGTTAGCCGCCGGCGGGCTCTTTGGTTCTATTTTGAACAGATTGTTCACCTTATCATCCAGCCAGATGAACACTTTGTGTGAGCCATAACCGGTCAATGCGCCGGTCGCCAAGGCAGTGAACGACGGGATCGCGTTGGCATCACTGTCACTGAAGCCGCCGCTGAACACGGCAATGCCGCCTTGAATGATGGCGTACACCATTACCGCGAGGGTCGCGCCCAGAGGCGGCAGTGAAATATACTTCCATACAAAGCGCCAGCCAAAGGCCTTCAGCTCGGCGTGCCACTGCACGAAACTGCGGATGTTGTTGACTGCCGCGCCAATACCCCCGCCGATCGCGGTGTAGAACAATAATTTGAAGGTCGGAGATTGATCACCGAGTTTCGCTTTATAAAACGGCATGAACGAGTATGCTTCTAGCCACGTATCGAGTAACAACCAGCCCAGGAATGCAATGGCGGCCAGCGAGTAACCGATGCTGACCCAGGCGGCGATGATGTCGAACCAGCGCTCAGGGATGATTTCGAAAGGCTCTCCGGTCTGCTCGTCGACAACCGTCTTGCTGCGATTTGCCATGATTTCTACTCTCCTGACGATAGACATGATTCGTCTATCTTCCATGAAGCTCCGAGTCCACTCCTATAGCGAAGGGACGTATGGCCAGGTGTCTATGATGCTCTTCCGCAAACTCTTAGGCCATGGTAGGCCAATCGCGAACCGCCGTCAACATCGCGTTCCACACCAGGGATGACTGCCGATCGTCGCGCCGCGCCAGGAGCGGATTGATGGCGAAGAGCAGCAGGCGTCCCTTGCCGAACGGGACCTCGACCCGGGGAACAAGGGCTGGGCGACTTTGGGCCCGCCTTGCGCGACCAAAGCCCTTGACTCCGAGGAGCCGAAAGCCGATACTACTACTGGAGGCTCGGCCTAGGGGCTGCTGCTTTCGGGTGGCTCCGACGGCATTGCCTCCTTTTTATTCTCCACTTGCCTGGCCTCGTACGGATCCGGCACGAAAATGATGCCGTAGGAATCGTAGACGGCCCCGTCGCGGTATCCCTCCCCATGGAACTGTAGCTGGGCGAGCCATCGACCGTAGTCGTCGGCGATCTCTGGTCGGTCAGGCGCGTCCATCCCTCGAGTTGGCAGACGAAAGCCCCAGTTCACGCAATAGATCGCCAGGTCTGCGGCTTGGATCGGATAGGTCATGTCAGGTCGTGGCCGCTCTCATCCAGGAAAAGCAAATAACTCATTCGCTTCGTCTCTTTCGGCTCGGAGGGTTGAACCTCCTCGCCAGATTATCCTACTGGACGGCGAGGGCCTCAGGCGATTTATCCGGCGTCTCTCTCCTGCCAGAAGTTGAAGAATCGCGTTCCACACCAGGGGATGGCTGCCGATCGTCGCGCCGCGCCAGAGCGGGTTGATGGCGAAGAGGAGCAGGCGTCCCTTGCCGAGCGGCACCTCGACCACCGCGGCGCGGCGCGCCAGCTCGCCGCCGTTCTCCAGCAGACCTGAAATGAGCAGATCGTCCGCGTCACCGAAGCGCAGCAACGTCCGCGGGCGGAGCGCTTCGGGAATCACCCATGGGTTGCGGCGCAGCTCTTCGACCCCGAGCGGCCGCGCCTCCCAGCGCTCGACCTTCGGCGGCGCCGGCCGCGCCGGCTGCAAAGGCCGCCCTTGCGTCGCATCCGTGTCCTCGGGTCCGCCGCGCCCCGTGGGACGGTCGCTTTCCTCCTGAGGCCAGCCGCCGACCGCCGCATGGCTCAGCTCGAAGCTCATCCCCTCGGCGCTGTAGACCGGCAGGCGGTCGCCCAGGCCGTCGGCGATCGGCGATTTGGGGTCGGGGAAACGCGCGTCGAGCACGCTGCCGACGACCCGCAGGCCCTCGGAGCTCGTGACGCGCACGCCGGGGGCCATGCCGGTAGCGATCAGCAATCGCGCCGTATCCTCGACGGCGACCAGCAGGCCTCCCTGCTCCACGAACCGGCGCAGGTTCTGGAGGCCGGTCCATCCGAGGCCGGGCCGCTGATCGTCCGTCGAGTCGATCGTTCCCAGGTTCGGCGTCTCGGGCGTCGTCTTCCAAGGCATCGGCTCGCCCCACATCGGCAGGCCGTGGACGATGCGCAGCGGATCCCTGTACCCCACCGGCGGAAAGAGGATGACGTCATAGCGCGCCGCAAGGCTCGCATCGGCCGCCACGTCCTGGGTGCTGATGTAGTCATAGGGAATCTTCAGCAGATCGAGACGCTGACGCCACCAGCCCTCGGTCTGGGTGCTGAGCCAGGTGTGCAGCAGCGCGATCCGCGGCTTCGCGACCGCTCGCGTCGCGACCCTCGGCATGGCCGCGATCGCGTCCACCCCGACGCCGAGCTCCGTGGCGGCCTGCTCGAGGGCATCGAGCGCATCCTTTTCGATTCCCCGCACCAGCCAGGTCCCGCGCGCATAGTCGCGCCCCGCTGCTCGGAACGGCTCGGCCGCGGCCTCGACCGTGGCGTCCCCGAGCGCGTAGCGGAGCGTGAACATCGCATCGTCGCCGCGATGGGCGACGGCGAAGACGGGGCCGTCGCCCGTGACGCCGCCGCGCAACCGCACCGGCGCCTCGACGCGGCTCATCGGCGCCGCCAGCGCTTGGCGGTCGGTGATCCGCACGGCCTCGGTATCGAACAGCGCCGGGAAGCTCCAGCCGGTATCGTCGTACGGGTTCTTCTGCGGGTCGTCCGGGCTCCAGTACTGGCGGTCGAGCAGGACGTCAGCGGCACGGCTGAAGGGCTGGTCCATGCGCACGACGTAGCTGCCCGCCGGGAAAGTCCGCGTCGCGGGCGGTTTTTCCTTGTCCTTAGAGGTGTCCTTGGCCTTGCCGCCATCCTTTAGCTCGTCGCTCTTCTCGGCCGGCTTGCCCGTGCTCTCCACGGTCACCGTGAACGGCCGGTCGGCGCGCGAGATCTCGACGTGCTGCAGTTGCAGGACCCGCAGCAGCTCGGCCTGGGCGCCCGGACGCCGGTCGTCGGCGGGCAGGACGTAGGCCGCCGGTCCCTCCCGTTCCGGCTTTTCGATCGAGCGCTTGCTCTTCGCCCAGAAATTCCTCAGCAGTTGCTCGCGGTTCTCCGCCACGAACGCCAGCGAGATCAGAATGCCGGTCTGCTGATAATTATTGTTGTTGCGCTGCGACCACGAGACGGTCCGGTATGGCGGGTCCTGGCGATACCAGGTGCGGGACGTTTCGCTCGCATCGAAGCTCGCGCGTCTCGGTGTCGGCGCCGGCGTTGCCGAACGTCTCGTAGAGCCGCGACACGCCGTTGTGCATCGCCGCCATGAACATCAGATAGCCCGGGCTCCAGGTGTCGAAGTCGCCGTGGGTGTAGACGCCCGGCATCCCGAATTTGCCCATCTGCGCCACGTTCGTCCACCCGAAAAGCTGCCATTCGTTGGTGAGAATGGGATCGACCCAGGCGTTGTAAGGGCCGTCGCCCACGGTGTTGTCATAGAGGAACGGCACCGACTCGTGCAGGTCGTGCAGCACCTGGGCGTGCCAGCCGAGATAGGTATCCAGCACCTGGCGGGAGAGCGAGAGCGTCAACCCCATGGCGTCGCGGTTGTTGTCGTGCGCGACGTAGTGGCCCCAGTACGACAGCAGGGGCCTGTTCGCCTTGGGATGAGCGAGGTGCCAGCGATACACGTCCACCATGCGATCGCGGCCGTCGACCTCGACGACGGGCGTGATGAGGGTGATGACGTTGTCGCGGATGGCGCGGATGTACGGGCTCTCGTCGACCGCCAGCCGATAGCCGAGGCCTCCATCAGCGCCGTGGGCGAGCCGGTTTCCGGAGAATGGATCGCGCCCGTGATGTAGTAGACCGGCACGCTCGCAGTGATCAGGCTCGCGGCTCGCTCATCGTCCAGCTTCAACCGCCGCGGGTCCGCCAGTTGCGCGAGCCGCGCATCGTTCTCCTGCTGACGCTCGAGATTCGCCTCCGAGCTGACCGCCACCGCGATCCGCTCGCGTCCCTCCTCGCTCGTCCCGATCGTGACCACCCGCACCCGCGGGCTCGCCGCCGCGAGCATGCGGAAGTAGCGATGGACCTCCGCCGTGTACGGCAGGATCCCCGGCGCCCCGGCGACGTCGCCCAAGACCGCGCTCGGGCTCGGTATCGTCGCGGAGGCCGGCAGGTAATCCGTGAGCGGCGAGTTGAATTCCGGCGCCGTCGTGTACTGGCGGATCTTCGCCGTGGCTTCGGCGTCCATGGGCTGGGTGAGATCGGGTTTGAGCTCCGCGGGAATGCGGGTCTGGGCGGAAAGAGGAACCGCCCATACGATCGTCAACAGAAGAACGGCAAGGGCGAATCGGCGCATCCGTGATCCTCCGGGACGAGACGGTGAATCCGCGCATCTTATCCCGTGGTTCAGTTCGCCGGCAGACTGCGTACGTCCTGCCCTCCGAAGCCTCACCCCCCGGCCCCCTCTCCGTAACCGGAGAGGGGGAGAACAGCAAGAAAGACAGATGTGTTTCTCCCCCTCTCCCGTCAGGGAGAGGGGGCCGGGGGGTGAGGCTTCGGAGAGCAGGACCGGGGGAGTCCACGAGCAAACTGAACCACTACTTCCTATCCCGGCCGATGCGGCACGTTCAAGCGTTCTGTTATGATGTCGGCGATGGACGAAGGCCGCCCGCCCTACAGACTGAAAGCTCCCGGCTCCTCGGACCCTGAGTCTCCTCTGCGTGCGCCGGGCCGCAACCCCTTCCCCGGGCTCGATGATCGCCTGGTCGAGCCGGTGGTCACTCGCGACGAGATCATTGGCGGCCAAGGGTCGTCTTGTCGCCGGCCCACGAGCCCCACGCCACCCAGCACACCGAGCTCGACTACGTCGTAAGGGCTCACGCGGCTCCCGGCTACGGTGTGGCGACGGACATGCTCACCCGCCACGACGAGGAATCCGACTTCGCCACCGATACCTGCGTGCGCAAGAAAGGCGTCGATCCCGAGACCGGCGGGCGCTACCTGGAGGAGATCGCCTTCGAGGTGGTCTCGGAGCAGAAAGAGAGGTACGTGAGGGAGAAGGCCATGCGAATGCACCGCCGCGGGGTGCGGCGGATCTTCGCGGTCTGGGCCAAAGATCAACGGGTCTGTGAGTGGTCTCCGGAGAGCCGGAGCTGGCGGCCATTGACGGCGGACTCACGCATCGAGGATTCCTGTCTCGTCGCACCGCTCGAGGTTGCCGCATTGCTCGACGCCGCTGCGGCAGACAACGCGGTGGTCGCGGCCCTGATCGCCAAGGGCAATCCGGCGATCCTGCGCCGGGATGCCGAGGGAGAAGCCCGAGGAGAAGCTGCTGCCATTCTCAAGGTCCTGGAAGCGCGCGGTGCGGCCGTCAGCGAGGCGCAGCGGCAGGAGATCCTCCGCTGCCGCGACCTCGATCGGCTGGACCGGTGGCTGCGCCGGGCCGCCCGGGCCGCCTCCGTTGACGAGGTCCTTTCAGAATCCTGAAAATTCTCGCCGCATGGACCCGGAAGACGTCCGCCGCATGGTGGCGGGATGGCAGGCTGTCGAGGAACGGGAACGGGAAGAACGCCGCAAGGCGGGGCCTGACTCTGCCGCGGCCATCCAGGCTGCCCTGGAGCTCATGGATCTGTTCGACCGGATGCACGGCTGGCCTCCCCCCGAGAACGAAGCTCGCCGCCGTAGCGACGAGCTGGCACGCGAGCGTTGGGTTCGCGTCCGCAACTACTACGTCGCCCATGGCAAAGCGGCCAAGCCCAAAGATCCGTAAGGCGCTCGCCGACCTGATGGGAGGTCTCCAGCGGATCGATGCTCCCAGTATGGTGATCGGAGGAATCGCGGTCATCGCTCACGGAGTGGCTCGCCAGACGATCGATATCGATGCCACCATCCTCGCCACTCGGCTCGATACTTCCCAAGTCCTTGAAGTCCTGGCAGATCGCTCGATTCGTCCCAGAATCGCGGACGTCTCGGATTTCGCCAAGAGAAGCCAGGTCCTCTTGCTCGTACATGAGAAAACGCAGGTCACCATGGAAGTCAGCTTCGCCTTTTCCTCCTTCGAGCAGGAAGCCCTGGAGAGAGCCGTCGAAGTTGATTTCGCGGGAATCAAAATCCGGGTGGCCATTCCCGAAGACCTCGTGATCTATAAAGCTCTCGCCTGGAGGGACCAGGATCGATACGACATCGAGCAGCTGCTCACGTTGCACGGAGACCGTATCGATCTCGAGAGGGTACGCGCTTTCGTCCGTGAATTCGCTCAGATCCTCGGCGCATCGGAGCGGGTCCCTGAGTTCGATCGGCTCGTACACAAAGTCGCGCCCTCCGCCAACGAGAGAAGCTGATAGCCCAGATCCCGGTTACTCTGC
The DNA here is from genome assembly GCA_963778565.1 of Thermoanaerobaculaceae bacterium. GTDB lineage: Bacteria > Acidobacteriota > Thermoanaerobaculia > Multivoradales > UBA5704 > DATARR01. Next base: position 11,971 of record CAVZUZ010000017.1, read on the forward strand.
GTCAAGTGACACTGGTAGACGATGGTAGTGCCACCTATGCGCTCTCTCAACGCTATACCCAACCGTCTAGGCAACACAGCCTGAGCAGAACGTCAGCGGTGAAGGTGGCGACATCCCGGTCAGTAAAAATGACTATTCCTGTGTCAACTTGGTGTTGCACGTGATTCCTTTCCGATCTCCCTGAGCCGGCTTCACTAGAGCTGAGCCCGGCCGCACGAGACCTGAGCCGGCTTCAAGAGATCTCAACCGACTTCACGAGATCCGACTGCGGATAGAAGAGTCGCGCAGGGAGCGCCACCGAAATGAATGAAGGGCTTCCCGTCATGAGCCGTCTGCGAGTCTTCCGCAGCTCCAGGCAGAGTCTCGGAGGCGATTACGAAGAATCTGAGCCGAGCTACTGTCGTGATATACGCAGCTTTGTCGTGATGTACGGGCTCAGACTTTTGTGAGTCGGCTCACGTCGTGAAGCGCCGGCTCAAGAATTTTGAAGTCGACCTCCTGTCGTGATGGGTCGATTCAAGTCGCGATGAACGCTGTTGCCATTTTGTGAGCTGAGAACTGTTGTGATGTGCTCGCTTAGGTTGTGTTGAGTCGACTAATGTCGCGAAGTGTGCGCTCACAGATCCGGAAGGCCCCTTCATGTCGTGATGAATCGACCCATGTCGCGAAAAGGCGGCTCAGGTCGGCCAAGGCGCGTACATCACGACAAATCTCCGCTCGCTTCACGGCTTACCCGGTTCTGTCGTAAAATAGCCCAAGCGCTTCACCGAATAGGAGTTACCGTCGCGATCGGCGCAGTGCCGGAGGGGCGGCGCCGGCTCCAGCACGAGAGAAGGAGGATAGGTCATGAGCTTTTCGATTCAGGAGATTCTGGCCAAGCTGGAGAAGGAGATGGCGTTCCACAAGGAGCAGGCGGACCATCACGCCGAGCGCGAGGCCTTCCACCGCGACCGGCGCGCCTCCCATACCGCCGAGTACGAGAACGTGGCCCGGCACTACGAGGCGTTCAAGACGTCGGCCGGCGCCGCGGCCGAGATCGCCGCACGGGTGGCCGCCGAGTCTCCACCGCCGCCGCCCGCGGCGCCCGTCACGCCGAAGCGGCCGAACGAGCTGGTGGCCCGCTTGGTGGCGACGCTTCCGGCCGGCGAGGTCTACACCCCCGAGAGGATCGCCGCGGAGGTGAACCGGCGCTACCGGGACGAGCTGAAAAAACCTCTCACCGTCCCTACGGCGTCGACCATCCTCCGCCGCATGCTGAAAATCCACTGGGTGCGCCTCGTCAAGAAGGGAACGGCGCACATCCAAGCGGTGTATACGAAACCCTGACAATCCCTCGCTCTCCGACCGGCACCGGCGCGGCGACGTTGAAATGGAAGGCACCGGTTGGATCGGAAGTTGGAATTCACCATGACTTGGACGGAGCCCTGCGGCCGCTGAATAAGTCCAGATCTAGTAATTCAACCGCCGCGCGACGAAGTCCCGGAAGGGATTCGGTTTCCGGCCCGGTTCGGTGTAGGTATAGGCGAGGAGGATTCTTTCTCCCTCCTCCAGCAGCGTGACGCCGCGATGGAGCACGCGCCCTCCGCGCATCACCAGCCGACGCCGGCCAGATAGATCACGATGGGATTGCCCAGGTAGATCGCCGCCGCCAGCCAACCGGCCGCCGCAGCGGCGTTCCCTCCATGCGGAGGACGCCGCCTTGGTAGCCGAGGAAGTCCCCGGCCGGCTCTCTCTTTTCCATGGGAGACGAAAGATATCAGGGGACCTCGGGTTTAACCTGACGCCGAGAGTTGTCGATGAACGTGGGTTTCTCCGCCGCCCCAGGCCCTCACTCCCCCGGCCCCTCTCTCCCCGAGGGAGAGAGGAGAGAGAGACAAGAAGAGGCACAATCCTGCCTTCGCTCCATCTCCCTCCTCTCCCTCGGGGAGAGGAGGGCCGGGGAGGTGAGGGGCCCGACGGCGCGGCGATGGCTCGATGGAAGAAGACTTGAGGAGCGGGTCCCTCCTGAGCCACCGCCGGACATTTCGCAACTCGGACCCTGCCCAAAAAATTCTTCACGAAGTTTGTCCCGCTTTGGGCGGTGTCAAGCACTCATTCACCGAAGCAAATGAATTCTATGGCTCGCGGCCCCTCGGCTGCGGCTTTTTCGGGGCGCTCCCGCGCCTCAATGGGGGGAGAAACTCGTGAAACAGGAAAGGTTTGATGTCGCCATTCTTGGCTCGGGCATCGGCGGCTCCGTGCTCGCCGCCATCCTTGGCCGCCAGGGGTTCCGCGTGCTGCTGCTCGAAAAGGGCACCCATCCGCGCTTCGCCGTCGGCGAAGCCATGCAGCCGCAGAGGCTCGATGTTGCTGTGGATCCTCGGCGAACGGTTCGACGTGCCGGAGATCCAGAACATCAGCAGCACCGAAAGGATCCTGGAGCACGTCACGAAAAACTGCGGCGTCAAGAAGACCTTCGGCTTCCTCTATCACGAGGAGGGCAAGCGGCAGGACCCGAAGAAGGCGCACCTGCTGATACCGCCCGCCACGCCGCTGGTTTCCGAAAGCCACCTGTTCCGGCAGGACATCGATCACTATCTCGTCAAGGCGGCCATCCGCTACGGCGTCGTCTATCGCGACCGGACGGACGTGCAGGACTTCTCGCTCGGCGAGGACGGCGTCGTCCTGCGCACCGCCGACGGCGAGGAGATCCACGCCCGTTTCCTCGTCGACGGCTCCGGCCATAAGTCGGTGGTCGCCAACAAGCTCGGCCTGCGCCAGGAGGTGCCGCCGCTGCGCACCCAGTCGCGCACCATCTTCACGCACATGATGGGGTTCAAGCGCTACGACGACACGCTGATGCCGCACGAGAGGCCCGGCCTCTCGCGCGGCTGGTACGAGGGCACGCTGCACCACATGATCGACGGCGGCTGGTTCTGGGTCATCCGCTTCGACAACGTTCCCGGTTCCGAGAGCCTGTTGACCAGCGTCGGCCTGACCCTCGACATGCGGAAGTACCCGCAGCGGGACATCCCCCCGCAGCAGGAGTTCGAGGAGATCGTGGCGCGCTACCCGAGCATCGCCGCCCACCTCGAAGGCGGCATAGCGGTGCGGCCCTGGGTCGGTACGGGCCGGCTGCAGTTCGCCGCGACGGACAGCGCGGCCCCCCGCTACTTCCTCATGTCGCACGCCCACGGCTTCATCGATGCCCTTTATTCGCGCGGCATGATCAATACCTTCGAACAGATCCACGCCTTCGCGCCGCGCCTCATCCAGGCGCTGCGCGACGACGACTTCACGGTCTCGCGCTTCGACTACCCGCGGCGGCTCCAGGACGCGATGCTCCTGGACAACGACCGCATGGTCCACAACTCCTTCCGCGCCTTCGGCGACTTCGCCGCCTGGAACGCCTGGCTGCGAATCTGGCTGGTCAACATCATCTTCGGCGACCTGCGCATGTTCCGCGTCTGCCTCAAATATCTCGCGACGCGCGACAAGGCCGAGCTCGCGGCCCTGGACGACGATCCTCTGCCGCTGAGCAGCGCGCCCGGAGAGAACCCGCTGGAGGACCTCTCCCGCTTCGGCGACGAGATGTTCGACCGCTGGGAGGCCGGCGAGATCTCCGCCGAGGAGGCGGCGGCCCGCATCTTCGAGCTGCTCGACCGGACCCCGCTGCCGCCCATCCACCCCTGGGGCGACCCCGAGGCGCGCCACATCGACTTCCTGCCCGAAAAACTGGTGCAGATGATCGGCTGGGGCCTGACCGAGGCGCCGCCGCCGCTCAATCGCTGGTTCGACTTCGATCCGTCGGTGCTCGGCGGGCCGGCACCCCAGATGCTGGAGCCCGCCGCAGTCCCGGCCATGGCGTAAGTTCGCATCCGGCCACACCGCAAGGGGTGGCCCCATCTTTCTGATGACGGGGGGAAGCCGGCCGCCAGGCCTGACTTTCCCGCTTCCAATACTGTGTTTCTTTTCTTTGGGGGGGACTTTGACATGGCGAAAAGTGTGGTTATCGTAGGAGGAGGCTCGGCCGGTTGGATGACGGCTTCCTATCTGAAAAAGGCAGCTCCCACCGTCAACGTCACAGTGATCGAATCAGCCGCCATCAAGACGATCGGCGTCGGCGAAGCGACCTTCAGCACCATCAAGCTCTTTTTCGATTTCCTCGGGCTCGCGGAGCATGACTGGATGCCGAGCTGCAACGCCACCTACAAGCTCGCCATCAAGTTCGCCAACTGGCGGCGGGACGGCGGCTCCTTCTATCACCCGTTCCAGAGATACGAGACCGTCGACGGCTACAACATGGGCGAATGGTGGCTCAAGCTCAAGCCTCACGAAATGCCTTTCGATCGGGCCTGCTTCAGCATTGCGGGACTCTGTGAAGCGCAGCGATCGCCGCGATTCCTCGACGGCGGGGTATTCGACGAGGGAGTCCAGGACTACTTCGGCGGCGGCCGCAAACCGAAGAACTGCTTTCTTTCCGACCACACCGTCCAATACCCTTACGCCTATCACTTCGACGCCAAGCTGCTGGCCGAGTACCTCAAGGAGTACGCGACGTCGCGCGGCGTGCGCCAGGTCGTCGACGAGGTCAACGAGGTCAACCTCGCCGAGGACGGCGCCATCGACCACCTCGTCACCCAGCGCAACGGCGCCATCCGCGGCGACCTCTTCGTCGACTGCACCGGCTTCCGCGGATTGCTGATCAACCAGGCGCTCGACGAGCCGTTCCTCTCCTTCTCCGATTCGCTCCTCTGCGACCGCGCCGTCGCGATGCAGGTGCCCCGCGACATCGAAGCCGAGGGCATCAATCCGTACACCACCGCCACCGCCATGCGCGCCGGCTGGGTGTGGGACATCCCTCTCTACGGCCGCGTCGGAACGGGCTACGTCTACTCGAGCGCGTTCATCTCGCCGGAGGAGGCGGAAGAAGAATTCCGCCGCCACCTGGGGCCGGCCGCGGAGTCCTTGCCGGCCGCGCACATCCGCATGCGGATCGGCAGGTGCCGCAACTCATGGGTGAAGAACTGCGTCGCCATCGGCTTGTCGAGCGGCTTCGTCGAGCCCCTCGAGTCGACGGGCATCTTCTTCATCCAGCACGCCATCGAGGAGCTGATCAGCCATCTCCCGGGCCAGACCATCGACGAAGAGATGGTGAAAAGCTACAACCGGCTGATCGCCGAGGGCATCGACGGCATCCGCGACTTCCTCACCCTTCACTACTGCACCAGCGAGCGGACCGACACGGAGTTCTGGCGGGCGACGCGGAGTGTGGCCATCTCGCCGGAGCTCCGCGAGCGGCTGGAAATCTGGAAGCACCGCCTGCCCAACGCCAAGAACGTCAATCCGCGGTATCACGGCTTCGAGTTCTACTCCTACTCCGTGATGCTGCTCGGGCTCAACTGCATTCCCGAGAGGAGCCTGCCGGCCCTCGACCATGTCGACGACGCCAACGCCCTCCACGCCTTCCGCGCCCTGCGCGAGAGGACTCAGCGCCTCGTCGCGACGCTGCCCTCGCAGTACGAGTATCTGCAGACGTTGCGCAGCCAGGCCTCCGTGGCGGCCTGAGGGAAGACCGGCGCCGCCCGCCAGCCGGGCGGCGCCGCGTCAGGAGGCCTTGCGTGCGCGCCGTTTTCTCCAGCGGGCTAACCCGCTTGCGACAACCCATAGCGCTGGGAGTGACACCAAAAGATTGGGCACCCAAGGTGAGACGTCGACGAGCCGGCGCAAGAGCCAAAGGAGAAAACCCACCACCAAAGCGGCAAGAAGACCCAGCAGGAATATTTTTACGAACAACTTGACGGCTGCGGTGCGCTCACCTCGTCGATCAAGGCCGGCGAATCCAAATAGGAGGAGGACGATGATGAGGACGTCGAAAATCATGACGAAGAGGAATCCCAGCAGACCCAGATAGACTGCGTCATCGTCAGGAATGGGATATTCGGCGACCAGAAACCAGGTCGCCACCATGGCCAGCACGCCTGCCACGCAAAAGGCGATCAAACCGCAGACTACCATCCATTCAGGAGAAGCGCGCAGCTCGCGCTCTTCCTCTGGGCTCAAGATCCTTTCCATTCGCATCCATGACATATTACCTACCTCGATTCAATAGGTGCCAACTCGTCCAGCGCCGGCAACAGCTCCTTGCGGCGGGCGACATTGAGCACGTGATGAGTGTTGTGATAGAGCGTGAAGAAGAGCCTCTCGCGCACCGTCAAGAGATCCAGGGCCGGATGGGGCAAGCGGAGGCGGTCGAGGCGCAATTACCGAGACATCAGCCCATTCCTTTAGTGCCATGGCCCCCTCTGATCAACACCCAAACGCCCGCTTGCCTGACGCGTAACGCTACGAATGAGCCGCGCGCCGTTCGGATGAGTGGCGCGTCGGCTCCATTCGTTTGTTGGGCTTGGGGCTAGGCGTTACCGTTGCCATGGCTAAACTCTTCATTTTTATCTCTCATATGTGACAGAGATCTTCTTCGCAGGATTTGAGCTACCCCCAAGAAATAGCTCATGACCTTGGAATGAGGCAAACACAATTCCGAGAATCGTGACCAATAAAGGAACGGTGTACCAGAAGGGATTGAGCCGACAACGGGCGATCCAGTTCTTTGCATTCTTCTGGGACCGTTTTCTTGGCGCAGGAAAATCGGCGTAATGGGAGAAGCTCACCAGCATCCCGGAGTTGCTTAAGTGTTGGCGAATTTTGCCCCGGGGCGCTGGGGGTGGCCAATTCGTCGTCGATTGCTTCCCTGACTTTGGCTAGAATCGCCCTATGAATGTGATTTCTTTCGTAGTGCTTATAAGAGAAAGCCCATCCAAAGACTCCCAAAGGAATTAAGGCAAGCGAAGAGAGAAGCGAATAAACGTTAGCCGACTCACGTGAGGAGACAAATGTGATGAGGGCACCGGCAATGATCAAAATTATATTTGTCATATGCTCGCGCTGGTCTTCGTGCTGGCGTGCCTGAGCCGCATGCTCCTGGTAAAAGTTCCACAAGGACTCAAGCCTGGGTGCCATTTCCTCTCCACTCCCCATGGATCATCGCAACCCTCTCGCTAATCTGGCTCAACATCGTCGGCTCCGGCTCCAGTTTTTCCATCAAACGTTTTCCCATCAAACCTAAGAATCCTCAAGACTACAGAGAGAACTACTACGAATTGGATAGGAGCTTCAATGACCAAAGCTGCAATTGCGACCGATGAGATCCCCCAGTCGTAGATGCCGTCGAGTACGACAATCGCATACGAGACTCCTGAAAAGAGCGACGTTAGTGCAAGAATGACTGCGGCAAAGAGCCTACTAGGACTAGGCTGTTGGTCATCCTTGATTTGTGGCCCGATACTCTCAGCGTGGATTGCAGGTCTTTCGAGCATAGGATTTCCCACATTCCTGACTAACTTCAGATCATGCCGCCCAACCGGCAGTTGATCTTCTCCCCGTGTCCTTCTGACCTCAGCCGCGCACCCTCCTGGAAAAGAGAGTTGCGAATAGCCAAAAGTCTATCCTGCTCTCCCGCAAGCACTTGAATCATGGTAGGGCACCAGCGTCACCTCCGTCAATGGCTCGGGAGGCCGGAATGACGCCTACCCCGCGCGAGGGGAGAAACGAGTCAGTGGCGTGCGAGGAACTTCGCCGCACTCGGGGCGAGCCAGCCCTGGACCGCGATGCACCGGTCAATCGCGTCGAGCGACTGCGTCAACGCGTGCTCCGCGCCTCCGATCACCGCGGCCGGTGGAGAGAAAAGCTCCGCGACCACGGCGATGAGCGGCATCGCAAATGGCGTGCCGACCCCGAGGACCAGCCCGTCCGTCTCGTCCGCGCCCAGCCGCCCGAGCAGCGCGTCGATGTGGTCTTGGACGAACCTGGCACCTATTCTCCTGGGCCCCAGTTGTTCGGCCAGTCGCTGGCCAGCCGCATGGTCATGGCCACAGTGACTCCGTTCTCGCTACCGCCAGCCGATCCGCCCTGGCGGCTGGAGGCTCCGTAAGGCGCGCCACGCACTTGCGGCGGCGGCTTCGTCGCCGTTGACCCTGCATGGGATTCGTGCGACGCTCTATGAATGAGAACGACGATCGAGATCGACCGTGATCTCCTCGAAGAAGCGGTGCGGGTTACCGGTGCGCCCACTAAATCGGTCGCCGTTCGGCTGGGCCTGAAAGCCCTGGTGGACGAGGCGGCCCGCCGACGGTTGGCGGCGTTGCGTGGGAAGGTGCCTGAGGTCGAGGTCACTTCACGGCGGCGGCTTCCGATCCGGGATGGCGCGGAGTGATCCTGGTTGACACTTCTGTATGGGTCGACTTCTTTCGCGGTGCAGTACGCGCAGCGGCTCTCGCCGAGCACCTCGAATCCAATCTGGTCTTGCTTCATCCCTGGGTTCTCGGGGAGCTCGTCTTGGGAGGTCTCGGCCCACGACGGAAATCGGTGATCACGGATCTGAAACGGCTTCCTGCTACGCCACTTCTTCCAGATGAAGAGGTGTTGGAGCTGATCCTCGTGCGCTCGCTCAGCGGACGGGGGATCGGCTGGGTCGACGTTCACCTGCTGGCAACCGCACTGGTGGCTGGATGCGGACTCTGGACGTTCGATGGGCACCTTGGAGCCGTGGCTCGAGATCTCGGCCTGATCTCGGAACATTCATAGCCGGGACGCCGCTGCGGCGCGGGCAAAGAAGGGCCTTTGCCGGCTGCGTCACCTGTACCCCGTCGCGTCGGCCGGTTTACCGGCATCCTGGACCTCACGAACGTAGCGCCAGGCATCGGGCTGAGATCCGTCCAGATCGGTGAAGCCATAAATTTTCGCGAGCTGGCCACTCGAAAGAGATTGACCGCTCCAGCGCGCAACCTCGGGATCTCCAGCGAGGCTCGCGACGGCGCGGCCTACGAAACGTGGCGTTTCGGTGATGACGAAGTGCGGCTGCTTCGCGGTGGCATCACGCCAGTTGGCTTCGCTGACGCCGTAGTTATCCAGCATCTGCTCGGAACGCAGCCAGCCGGGAGTCAGGGCGATCGCCGTGCACTGATGGGGCCGAAGCTCGTGCGCCAGCGCCCAGGCCATGCGGATGACCGAGGTCTTGGCGAGGTCATAGAACAGCGACAACCGGTAGTTTGTACTGTTGTATTCGGCCGTGCCGTCCGTCATCTCGACGACCAGTCCGCCCGGATTCCTGATCAAAAGGGGCAGTGCGAAGTGGCTGGTGATGATATGCGTGTCGACGGCGAGCCGCAGCATGCGCAGCCCTTTTTCCAGGGAGTGCTCCCACACGGGCACGTTCCAATGGATCAAAAAGTCCGCCCCCCACACGTCGTTGACCAGGACATCCAGCCGGCCTTGCTCGCGCTCGATCCGCGCCACCAGCGCTTGCACTTGCGCCGGGTCCAGATGATCGACCTGCACGGCGATGCCCTGGCCGCCGGCGTTCTGCACCAGCTCGGCCGTCTCTTCGATCGTTTCCGGACGGTTGAGCTCGGAACGTTGCGCGCGCGTGGTGCGACCGGTGAGGTACACCGTGGCTCCAGCCGCGCCCAGCTCGACGGCGATGCCGCGGCCCGCGCCGCGCGTTGCCCCTGCGACCAACGCAACTTTGCCCTTGAGTGCCTGGCTCATCCTCCAACTCCTTCTCTCGCAGGACCGTGTACTATCGGCTCCTGTACACGTCGGTGCTCAGGTACTTGAGGCCGGAGTCGGCCATCAGCGTGACCACCTTGGCGCCCGGCCCCAGCCGCTCCGCCACCTGAATCGCGGCGACGACGTTGGCTCCGGAAGACGTCCCCGCGAAGAGGGCCTCCTCCCGCGCGAGGCGCCTCGCCATCGTCCTTCGCGTCGTCTGTCTTGACCGGCCAGGATCTCGTCCACGAGAGTCGGCTCCCAGAGCGGAGGAGTGTAGCCGATCCCGACTCCTTCGATCTTGTGAGGCCCTGCCTGACCTCCCAGCAACACCGAGGATTCGGCGGGTTCGACGACGACGATCTTGATGCTCGGTTTGTATCGCTTCAGCACGGTGGCGACCCCGCGCGAGGAAGCCGCCGTACCCACGCAGTGAACGAAGGCGTCGATCTCCCCGTTCGTTTGACTCCAGATCTCCTCGCCCAGCGGGTAGTAGCCCGCGATGCTGTCATGGTTGTTGAGCTGGTCGGTCCAGTAGGTGTGAGGCTCCTGGCTCAACTCGCGGGCGGCCTCGATCATGTCCAGGATCAGCTTCCTGGTGGTGAGGCCTCCCTCGCTTCGGACGAGCGTCAGCTCCGCACCCAGCGCCGCCATGTGATCCAGCTTCTCCTGGCTGAACGCATCGGAGCTGACGATCCGGAGGCGGTAGCCCTTGGCGGCGCAGACCAATGCCAGCGATGTCCCCGTGCTGCCACCCGTGTACTCGACGACGGTGTCTCCGGGCTTCAGTCGACCGTCCTCCTCCGCCCGCGAAATCACGGCCTGCGCCATCCGGTCCTTGACGCTGCCGGTGGGGTTCTCCCACTCGAGCTTCACGAAGATGTCCGCGCCATGGGGCGGAACGACCTTGCGAAGCCGAACCATCGATGTGTTTCCAATGGCGTGGAGAATGTCCATGCGCTGCAGTCTACAATGCAGGGGAAGCTCGCTGGCTGTCAGCTCCCGTTGAGCTGGCGTTGCGCTCGCGCGGCGACTGCCAGCGCGGAGTACGCCCACACCGCTGCAATGCCCACGGCGAGGAGGCCCGCCAGGTTGGCCCAGAACGACGCGTCCGGCCCGGTCTCCCAGATCAGCGGCGGCGCCGCCGCCGACAACTGCCATTCGGACCGTCCTTGGGTGAACAGGGCCAGCGCGCTGAAAACATTGCCGCCCGCATGCAGGACCATACCCGGCCGCGTGGAATCGGTGAGATGCGCCAGTGCACCGTAGACCGCCGCCACGGCCAGGTAGAACGGCAGCAGCACCAGCGTGACCTCCGGGTGCGAAAAGTGCACGAAGCCGAACAGACTTCCGGTTATCAGGATCGCGACCACCGGCCCGTGCCGGCGCTCGATCGGCTTCTGCATGTAACCTCGGAAGGACGTTTCTTCAACCACGCCGGCCACGAGCGCGCTCATCAGCAGCCACAGCGCCACGGTCATCGGCGGATACTGCGAGGGGTCGAGATCCCGTTGTTGCGGCAGCGTGACGAGCCGGCTCAGGACCCCCTGAAGCAGGAGGACGGCCGCGAGGCCGAGGACCCCCGCGAGCAGCGCCGGTCCCCACAGATCTTCGGGCAGACCGTTGGCGCGAGAATTCGCGCGTCGCGTCGCAGACGTTGACCGTGGCCATCCATCTCCCCGCACAAACCGCCAGTACAGCCACAGATACACGGCCATGATCGGCACGGCCCACGGCCAGGAGGAACCGTGCTCGAGATTGACCGACGCCAGGAATGCCCAGGGCAGGGTGCCGGCCGCAGCCGCGACAAGGCCGGTGAGGACCGCCCGCACCCATACGGGAAACCGAAGCCAGAGAGCGCGCGAAGCCGTCACTTCGCAGATACGCTGACGGACGATCGAAGGTTTCCCGGGGCGAAGCTCGCGAGTCTCCGCGTGTTCGGCGGTCGTCCCCTGCAAGAAAACGGCGGGACCGGTCGAGACCGGCCCCGCCTTTCGCAACTCGGATCGAGGTCACGTCAGTCGCAGATCTTCCACTCGCCTTCGTACCTGCCGCCGATCAGGATCGAGGGGTCGTCACCCCAGACGCCGGCGATCTTGCCGACTTGGACGCCGCTCGGGATGGCGAGGATCCGGCCGGAGAAGTTGCCTGCGTTGGCGGCGGTGCGCGTCCACGTCCCCGCCACGTTGTAGGAGATCGTCGGACCGGTCGGGGTCGACAGCGTGCCGCTGAAGGTCCCGCCGGTGGCGCCGGTTTCGACCAGCGTGATGGACATGAAATAAGTCGGGGTGGTGTTGAGGAAGAGCGTGCCGGCGGCGCCGCCGTTGGTCGCACCGCTCGCCTGGTTCCAACGGCCCCTGGTCTTGCCTTCGCGGCAGTCGAAGCAGGCCGAGGTGTCGAAGGCGCTGCAGCTCGCGTTGCAGGCCAGAGTGCCTCCCGAGAAGCCCTGGCTGACGCAGGTCTGGCCGCCCAGGTCGGTGCCGTCGCACACCTCGCCGGCCTCGATCACGCCGTTGCCGCACACCGGGCCGGCGACCGACAGGTCGAACTGGTAGAGCTGGGCGTTGTTGGTGGTGCCGCCGAAGGCGCGCAGGAAGTAGGTGCCGGCGCCGCTCGGCAGCGGAATGTTGGACAGGGACTCGGGCTGGCCGGCCGGATTGGAGTTGGCGATGGCCAGCACGGTGGTGCCGTCGGTGTCGAGCACCTCGATACCGAGGTCGTGGATGATGAGCGAGTTGAAGGTCGTCCCCGCGGTGCAGGTGCCGTTGGGGTTCTGCGGACCCTGGAGGTAGGTGGCTCCCACCGGTTGGATGTTGAAGCTCACGCTGTTGGAGGCGCCGACCGAGAAGGCCAGGAAGTTGGTGTCGGCATCGTCGTCGACGCTGCGCCAGGGGACCTGGAGGGAGCCGCCGGGAACGAACGCGCCCAGGTTGGTGGCGGTCGCCGAGGTGTCGTTGTGCTCGAAGGAGTCGCCGTAGTGGCGCTGGGCGCCATGGATGTCGTCGAGCTGCGGCCCGTCGAAGGCCAGGCTCAGGAAGGGCTCCATGAGCTTGGTCTGGTTGACCGGGCAGACGTGCGACAGGCCCATGCCGTGGCCGTGCTCGTGGGCCACGACGTTGCGCAGCAGCAGCGAGTTGTTGGCCGTGTTGTTGTAGTTGTTGTCGGCGGTGTCGATCACCATGTCGCCGAAATTGGGGAAGAAGTTGTAGGCCAGGATGCCGTTGGTGCCGTCGATGGTGTGGCCGGCGATGCGGAGGTCGCCGCGCACCCCCAGCACGCCGGGGGCGATGGTGCTCTGCGTCCAGGGCGAGCCGTCGTCGTTGGGCTCATAGACGTAGGTGATGCCGGTCAGCTCGCTCCAGTGGTCGAAGACCTGCTGGAAAAGGGCGAGCCATACCGGCGGGCTGCCGTAGATGCCGTTGAGGTCGGCCTGCAGGTTGCTCGGCGAAGTCGGCTCGCCGGCGTAGCCGAAGATGCTGGTGCCGTCGGGCACGATGCTCCAGGTCAGGATCGTGGGATCCCCCTGGGTCAGTCCGCCGCCGTTGGTCGCGGTCACGCTCCAGCGGTTGCTGAGCTGGAACTTCTGGAGACCGTTCTGGATCGAGGTCCGCAGGCGGCCGGTGACGGCTTCGGCGTCGCGGATCCGCTTCGCCACCACGTCCTGCGGCGTGCCGGCCGCGAAGCAGATCACCGGTTGTGGTGAATCCCCCGCCTGGACGGGGGCCGGTATCCCGACCAAGGCCAACAGCAGTACAACTGCCACTGGAAGACTCCGGTACAGACACTTTCGCCAGCACGGAACCGCGTTCTGCATGGCACTCCTCCTCTAGATAGAAGGGTTGAAAGACTTCCTATCTAAGGATGTGCCTCGGGGAGGAGGAAAGTGGACAACCTTACTCACTTTTGCGTGTCACAAAATGGCACCGCCCTGAGCTTCGGTGGCTCGCCTTGATCTTCGGATGGCCGCGATGAGCCCTACCCATCCTGAACCGCCTCCCGGTCCTTCCCGAGGCGAGATCACCCGGCTCCTTCTCGCCTACCACGAGGCCAACCAGGAGGCGTTCCAGCAGCTCGAGTCCCTGGTCTACGACGAGCTGCGCCGGATCGCGCGGCGGCAGATCGCCCGGGGCGGCGCGGCGCGCAATCTCCATTTCATGGGACGTTGGGACGAGGCCGAGCCGTTCTATCGGGAAGCGCTGTCGATCCGCCGCCGCCGAGCCGCTGCTCCGGCGGGCGCTCGCCATCCGGCTCGCGATCTTCCGCCCTGACGACCCAGACCTCGGCGATCCGCTGCGCATCCTGGGACAGGCGCTGGAGGACCGGCCCTGGCTCCCTAGCGATCAGCAGTGGCGATGCGAGGCTGCAACGGCGCGACGCATCATCTCTTGGATACGCGTGGCCTGCCGAAAAAGGTGCCACCCGATCCGCTGGATCCGCTGGATCCGCTGGAATGCTACCAGCGCGTATGCCAAAGCAACAATTTCCTACGAAAACGCGGAAAGGTGCAAGATGAGAGACCGTTTTTCCGTCTTCTATAGGATGTGGGACGCGGACTCCGATTCGTACCCGAGGGAGATGCCCTCGTCGATGTCATCCTTCCTCCCTTCCCAGGCTTGGCCTGGCGCGAGGCACCTATTCCTGGCCCTTCAAAATGGGGCGAGGTAGACCGTCAGTTCTCGCGGTCCGCCACTCGTCTCATAGCGAACAGAGAACTGGTTGATGTCAGCGGGCAAGGAATACGCTAAGGCTATGGTGATGGTCGTTGGCTGGGAATAGGTCGTCGCCACCTTCGCTGACCAGTGGACTAGATCTAGATCACTAGCAGTATCGACCTCTAGTGCGGGCTCGATCGTCTCGGGCTTTCCGTAGGCCGCAGAGAAAGTCTCTTTCGACACTCTGACCGTTCCGCTCCGTTTATGTCCACTCTTGAGTACTAATACTGCAAGTTTGCGGCCCTTGTCCGCCTTGAAATCGAAGCCCTGAATCTCAATTGAATCGACAACCCGAACTTCACCTACCGAAAGATTCAGCGCGGCAAAATCAATGGCTGCAGGTTCCAGCGGCGATGGCGCTTGGCCCAAGGCGACGGACACGGTTCCAATTAGCATTGCTGCCAGTAGTGAAGCGACAATTCCAGGCGTTCTCATGAGTTCTCCTTTCCGTACCGCTATAAAATAAGCTTATGGCTTATCCTTTAAAGCATACTAGCACATTCCTCTAGGCATTGCGCAACGTGGGCGAACCGGTGACTGCCGCTGAACCAGGACGGCCAGAAGCCCGAGGCTGATACGGCTGTCCGAGTAGACCGCCCCGCTCCAACCCTCCGGCAGAGACTCCTGCCCCTTGATCAGGGCCCGTACTCCGAAAGGACACACGGCAGACGGTCGCGGAACGCGGGCTGCCGGGGAGCACTGCCAGGCGGCCGCCCATCTCGCGAGAGGTTATCTCCAGCCCGCCGCCAGCGCTGGCTTCGCCCAAGCCGTGGTCATGGTCCCCTTGGTCGGCTTCGGGGTCCTTCTCGGCTCCGTTCTCCTCTTCAAGAGCCGTTTGACCCTTCGGGCGATCGCCGAGCAAGAGCGGGCCCTGGTCAGAGCAAAGCCGGAGCTCTTCATCGCCTCGCTGCCAGCGCCGGAAACGTCGGTGGCGAGGGACCTGTGATATCCTTACCGCCATGAAGAGTACCGTTCAGACTGCGATCGACTCCGCCGGCCGAGTGGTCCTGCCGAAGGTGCCACGAGCCGAGGCGATTATCCTGTCTGGGATGACTCTGGTGCGCCGCGAGGCATGATATGCCAAATGGAGCCCAGGGAAGTGATGCTCCCAAACGCAGGTTATATATCGCAATCTGGATCGTTGAGATCATTCTCGTTGCCTTTTGGGGCGCAATGGCGATCGGCGTCGCCGGCAAAATCGGAGTTATGGAGCTGGAGCCGATCGCGCTCTGGGGCATCGGCGCCCTGATCATTATCATCCTGCTGGCCCTGGCAGGTCGCGAGATCAACGGCCAGTGGTTTGGCGTATTGATCGACACCCGTAACAAACTGAGCCTTTCCCGTTTACAGATTGCACTGTGGACGATCATGGTGTTATCAGCCTACTTGGCGATGGCCATGCCACGCGTGATTGCCACGGTCGGCGGTGAGTTGACTCAGGGAAAGGCGCTCGAAATCACCTTTCCGGGAGAGTTGCTTCTGGCAATGGGCATTAGCGCCGCTTCGTTTGCCGGAGCCAATTTGATCCAGACTAATAAGAAAAAGAAACAGGTCAGAATTGAGGCCAAATCGACTCCCGAAGCCGCGCTTGAACGCCGGAATCAGGCGAAGAAGGAATTCGACGATGCCGAAGACAAGCTACGGCAATTAGCTCAAGACGAGACCGATAAGAACGATAAGAAAAAGGCATTAGATGCCGCTGCCGCCGAGATAGCTCAAGCCGCCGACGACGCGGCCAAACAGCTCGCAGCGAAGAAACTGGACAAGGTTAATACGCTATACGAAGCGATGTTACAGGACAAGGATAGTGCCGTCAAGGATCGCGATGCAAAAAAGAAGGCGCTGCAGGCGGCTGAAGAAGACCTCACTGCCATCACCGAGGCGCAAGGACTGTTGCACAAGAATGCAGACCCATCCGAAGCCAAATGGGCCGATCTCTTTCGTGGTGAGGAGATTGCCAACTACAAGCTCGTGGACATGTCCAAGGTGCAGATGCTGCTGTTTACGCTCGCCGTCATCGCCGCCTATGCCGCCGACATCTCGGGTGTGCTGCTCATGGAAAAGATGCGGACTCTCCCGACCTTGTCCTTTCCGCCGTTTGAGGATTCGATGAACGCGCTACTGGGCATTTCGCACGGCACGTACCTCTCGGTCAAAACAGTCGATCACAGTTAATCGACAGGAGGATAGACATGCCAGAGGCAGGGATTGGAACCATCAAATTGTTCGATCTGGCGAGGAAGCGGGGCGTGATTGCGCCACAATCGAAGGAGCAATCGGATGACCTATACTTTGAAGCCAGCGATGCAGAAGCATCCCGACTTCGGAAGGGGCAACTGGTGCAATTCGTCGTGGAGGAGACGGACACAGGTCCCGAGGCCAAGAATGTTACGGTGTTGAGCAGCAAGGCTTAGCTGCCGTTCGTTGACCAGGCCGCAGGATTGGCCTGGCTCAGCATCCGTTCGGTCAGCCGCTGAAGACCAAGCGATCCTTCGTCCCCAGGGCGCCGCACATGACCCCACTACTGCTGCTTCTCTCGCTCGCCGCGACTCAGCCCGATCCGGCGCTGCTGTCGGGCCTCGAGTACCGCCAGCTGCATTTCGCCCGCGGCGGGCGCTCGACGGCCGTCACCGGCGTCGCGGCCGACCCCTTCACGTTCTACTTCGGCGGCATTGGCGGCGGCGTGTGGAAGTCGACCGACGCCGGCACGACCTGGCGCAACGTGTCGGATCGCTACTTCGAGGCCGGATCGGTCGGCGCGATCGCGGTGTCCGACTCCAATCCGCTGGTGGTGTACGCCGGCACCGGCACCGCGTGCCCGCGCACGAACGTCTCGCCCGGCGTCGGCGTGTACAGGTCTGACGACGGCGGCGAAACGTGGGTGCACGCGGGACTTCGCGATGCGGGGCAGATCGGCCGCATCCGGATTCATCCGCGCAATCCCGATCTCGTGTACGCCGCCGTGCTCGGCCACGCCTCGTCGCCGAATGCGACGCGCGGCGTATTCCGTTCGCGCGATGGCGGCCGCTCGTGGCAGAAGGTCCTCTTCATCAGTGAGGGAACGGGAATCGCCGATCTCGCGCTCGACCCTGCCGATCCGCGCGTGCTGTACGCGGCCTCGTGGTCCTTCGAGCGCAAGCCCTGGGCGTTCGAGAACGGCGGTACGGAGGGCGGGATCTTCAAGTCCGAAGACGGCGGGGACACCTGGACGCGTCTTGCAGGCGGCCTGCCGTCGGGCGTGCTGGGCCGCACCGCCGTCACCCTCTCTCCGGCGCGTCCGTCGCGTGTCTGGGCGCTGATCGAAGCGCCGGCCGGCGCCGGCGGGCTCTTTCGATCGGACGACGCGGGCCGCACCTGGTCGCGCGTGAACGGCGACCCGGCGCTGACGCAGCGCGCCTTGTATTTCATGCATCTGACGCCGCATCCGGTGTCCCCGGACGTGATCTACGTGTTGAACATCTCGCTCTTGAAGTCGACCGACGGCGGCGCGACGTTCGCGATCGCCCCGGACTCGCACGAGGACCATCACGACCTCTGGATCCACCCGCGCGACCCGCGCATCCTGATCAACGGCAATGACGGCGGCGCGACGGTTTCGTTCAACGGCGGCGCGACCTGGTCGACGCAGATGAATCAGCCGACCGGCGAGATGTATCGCGTCGCGGTCGACACGGGATATCCGTACCGCGTCTACTCCGCGCAGCAGGATGCCGGCACGGTGTCGGTGCCGACGGCAAGCCGCAACGTGCCGCTGCAGCTCGTCGATGCCTACGGCGTCGGCGGCGGCGAGGCGAGCAGCATCGCCGTCGATCCCCGCAATCCATCGATCGTGTACGCGACGATCAGCGGCCAGATCGCGAAGACCGACACGGCAAAAAAGACCTCCGAGATCCTGCAGGTCTACCCCGAGCCGCGCATGGGGCAGCGGACGGCGATCCTGAAGTACCGGACCGCCTGGAACATGCCGGTTCGTCTCTCGCCGCACGACCCGGACGTCATCTACATGGGGTCGCAGCACGTGCATCGCTCGCGCGATGGCGGCCGTTCCTGGGAGGTGATCAGCGGCGACCTGACGCGGAACGACAAGACGAAACAGGAGCCGGCGGGCAGCCGGGGCCTCAGGCACGCGACGACGGGCGGCGAGATCTACGACACCATCCTCGTCATCGAAGAGTCGCCGCTCGCCAAGGGGCTGCTGTGGGTGGGCACCGACGATGGGCTGGTGCATGTCTCGCGCGACGACGGGCAGACGTGGACGAACGTGACGCCGCCCGACATGCCGGAGTGGGGCACGGTCAGCACGATCGATCCGTCGGTGCACGAGCCGGGCCGCGCCGTGATTGCGGTCTACCGCTATCTGCTCGGCGATCGCCGGCCGTACATCTTCGTCACCGACGACTACGGACGCTCGTGGCGCGGCGGCGTCACCGGCATCGACAGCGGCCATTACGTGCGGGCGGTTCGTGAAGACCACGATCGCAAGGGACTGCTCTATGCCGGCACGGAGGCTCGGGATCTACGTGTCGTGGGACGATGGCGGCCGGTGGCAGCGGCTGCAGCTCAATCTTCCTGTCGTGCCGGTATCGGACCTGCGGGTGCATCGCAAGGATCTCGTCGTGTCGACCTTCGGCCGCGGACTGTGGGTGCTCGAGGATCTCGGCGTCGTGCAGCAGGCCGGCGGCCTCCGCGCGGATGTGAGCCACCTGTTCGCGCCGCGGCCGGGATATCGCCCCGCCGGGAACGGTTCGTACATTCCGCTCGACGGCGGCGCCACCCTCACGTACTACCTCACGTCGCAGACGCACCCGGTGACCATCGAGATCAGCGACGAGCGCGGCGACTTCGTCGCCAGGTACGTCAGCCGTTCGCCCGACGACCCCTGGATATCGGATCTCCCTGCCGACTTTGCCTCTGTCTTCGAGGGGCGGGAAGTCGTCGGCACGCGGCAAGGCATCAACCGATTTCGCTGGACGGCCCGGCACGCCGCGCCGTTCGAGCTTCCGGGAGGCAACGACCCGACGTGGGGGCCGCACGGTCCGTTCGTGAAGCCAGGCAGCTACACGGTGAAGATCACGGCGGGCGCGTGGAGCGCCACGCAGCCGCTGACGATGCTCGCCGATCCGAGAATCGATCCGGCGGCCGACGACGATGAGCAAATCGCGCTGGCGCGCGACGTCGGCGCGCGCATCGACGGCTTGATGAAGGCGCTGGCGCGGCTTCGCGCGCTGCGCGATGAGGTGCGCAAGAGACCGGGGACCGAGGCGCTGGTCGCGGATCTCGACGCGGTCGAAGCCGAGCTCGCGTGGGCGCGGCGTGGCGCGGATCCGGGTCTCGCGCCGCAGCTGACCTCGCTGTACGACGCGATCATCGCCGGCAGCCTCGCGCCCTCGTCCGGCATCCGCGAGCGGCTGCGCGATCTGCTGCCGCGCCTCGACGCCGCGCTGGCGCGGTTCGAGGCGCTGGCGAAGACCGCGCAGGGGGGGGAGGACGCGCAGGGGCTTTTGGGCTCGGCCTCCGTTCGGCGCTCAGCACGTCGTAGAGAAGTGTCCTCGCCTCAAGCCGCATATAAGAGGGTTCGGGAGCTCTCGATCTGCTGCAGAAAATAGGGGTTCTTAACCGCCGCCGCCATCACCAAATCGATCCTTCGACCGAACAGCTCTTCCAGGTCCTCGAGAAGCCCGAGATAGCGTTCCGCCAATTCTTCTGGACTGCCCGGCTCGAGCTCCACCAGGAAATCGAGGTCGCTGGCCGACGGATCGAACTGTCTGGTTGCCGCCGAGCCGAAAACCTCCAGGCGCCGCACGATGTATTGCGCGCAGAGCCTGCCTAATTCCTCCTGATGCTCGGGAATGATCCTGTCCATCTGTTCATCCTCCCGTGGCCTGATGCTGGCCGGGGGGCACGGCGCGGAGCCTGACACGGGGACTCCGCGTGTTGACAAAGCGGCTGAGGAGTCTTTAAGCTTTTAACTTCAGGACACCCATTTCTGAAATGCTCTCGTGTCGTCGAGCCGCGTATCGCTGACCCTCTGCGCGATCCTGTTCGCCGCACCCGTCGCAGCCGTGGTCGAAGATGTGCAGAAGCAAAGCCCTGGTGGACTCCCGCCCGTCTCCGCCCGAAGCTTCGCTGAGCCCTCGCTCGCCGAGGAGGCGGCCGTACCGTGCGGCAGCTCTGTTCCGGTGAGTTATTCCGCAGAGTTGAACCGCGGCGAGATCCTGGTGACGCCGCTCGGAAAAGTGCTGAAGAGCTCGCTCGACGGCCAGTTTGACGAAGACGACACGCTGGTGGTGAAGGTCATCGGCCCCGCCTATCTACTTCCGCGCCTTTCCATCAAGCGTGCTGGCGGCGGCGGCGTCAATACACAAAGCGTGACAAGCGTGGACGGCGACAGCCGCACCGCGCCACTTGCGGCGTAAGCGAGTTCCTCGTCGCGGATTTCAGCCCTGGACGGGGTAGGGTGGAGATTTCAGCCCTCCAGGGCAGCCGGCTCCAGCCTCTGGGCAGCTTCGAGATCGACGTCAAGCGGATTTGGTGGCGATCCATCGAATGGCCTGCGGTGCTGGTGGGTCTGTTCTTTCTCATGGCTACCCTATTGGTCGCGTGGGTGCGGGAGCGGCGCGCGATACGCGAGAAGCAGGAAGCGCTCCGCGCGCTCGAGCGCCTGCGCTTGCAAACCGAGCTGGGAAGGGAGGACATCGGGTCCCGGGCGGAGGGCCTGCCGGTCGACGAGACGGGAGACGAAACTTCGTTCGACCCAGAGACCTTCCACGACCTCGTCACCGCTTGCGTCGGCGAGACCTGCGTCTTGTTCACGGGTGCCGGCCTCGCGGTGCAGGCCGGTTACCCTCCGACGGGCGAGATCCTCGGCTACCTGCTCCAGCGGGCCTCCGAGATGGGGACGGGGAACCTGCAGCGCGACCTCCAGACCGCGTTGCGGGAGGGGAGGTACGCGGAAGTCACCGAGCTGCTCGCCCTGCGCCTGCCGAAGCCCGCCATTATCGAGGGAGTCAAGGCGTTCTTCCCCAGCGAGCCGCCGCCGTTGCCGGCGGCCTGCGAAGCCCTGCGCCGGATCCCGTTCGCCGGAGCGATCTCCTACTCGTGGGATTCCTTGATCGAGAGGACATTCCGGGCGCGGGAACCCGTGGTCGTCTTTCCAACGCGTTCCGAACGCGCGTCCGCGAGCCTGGTCGAGGACGCCTTCGTCATCGCCAAGCCCTACGGCACGCTTCAGGATGATGAGACATTCCTCTTCTCGCCTGGCGAGGCACAGCAGGCCATCCGGTCCAATCCGGTGTTTTCGCGACTCCTGGCGACGCTCGCGGGACGAAACTCTGTCCTCTACGTCGGCGCCAGCCTGGAAACCATTCAGGGGTTCCTGTCGAGCATTCAGTACCGCGGGGATCTGTCACGCCCACACTTCGCGCTCGTGCCGCGTACCGCCGATTGGCAGTTGCAGGAGGAGCTCTTCGCTTCGAGGTTCGGCGTACGGCTTCTGGGATACGTGCCCAGCCCGGGCCATCCCCAAGTGGTGAAGTTTCTCGCTTCTCTGGCGGGCGAGGTGGAAAAGGTCCATCCGAGCGCGCCGCCGGCTTCCATCGGCAGGGCGACTCTGTCGGAAGTGAAGCTTCAGAACATCGGACCGATCAAGCATCTGGAGCTCAAGGTCGATCCGCAATGGAACATCCTGCTGGGCAACAACGGCAGCGGCAAATCGACGCTGTTGCGCGCGATCGCGCTCGGCCTGTGCGACGCCGGCGCGGAGGGGCCGCTCGGCGGAACCTGCTCCGCGTCGGCGAGACCTCAGGATCGATTCAGCTCACCGTGGGAACCACCGTCTATCAGACCCTGCTCACCAGTGACGGCGGGAAGCCGCCCAAGGTTCGAGTCGAGTCGGCCCACTTCACGGCCCTCCAAAAAGGGAGTTGGGTAGTGCTCGGATTTCCGCCTCTACGGGGTGTTTCGACGCGCAATCCGGATGGCCCTGGAAACGCCGGGAGCTAATGCCGGTCGTCGGTTCTACTTCCTGCGCCAAGATGTACGGCACTTCCTCGAGATACGACGTCTACGGCCGATCCGTCCGCCGAAGCGATCGCCGCTGTCCGCTCGCTCGCCGCGGCGGTCGCGCCGCAAATCCCAGCCGACCACTTCCGCGCCGAGAGCGTCGAGGCGAGCACTTTTCCGTCCGAGATCGCCGATCTGGTGATCAGCAGCGCCGTCCTCCACTTCGCCCGCGGTCCGGCGCACTTCCGGGCCATGCTCGACGGGAGCTGGCGGCTGCTCAAAAGGGACGGCCTCTTCTTCTGCCGGCTGGCCTCGACGATCGGCATGGAGGGCCGCTTCGTGCCGTTGGGTGAAGGCCGCTTTCACCTTCCGGACGGCTCCGAGCGTTTCCTCGTCGACGAAGCCCGGCTTCTCGGCCTCACCGAGGAGCTGGGCGGCACGCTCATCGACCCGATCAAGACGACCGTCGTACAGAATCAGCGTTGCATGACGACATGGGTCATGCGGAAGAATGGGCCGCGAACCCATTCCCTCCCTATTTCCCGCGTATGAGTTCAGTGGCAATACCTGGGGTATTGGCCGCTGCAACGAGGGGCCAGGCGACAGGCTCTCGGAGGTAGCACCCCGGTCACTTTGGGGCTGGCGCATTGATTGTGACGATTAGGAGAGTGTCCGCAGCGTCGGTGGGCCTTAGCCAGATCCGGCCATCATCGAACATCACTCCCTGCCAGTTGGCAAAGGCGGTCTCGGAACTGGCGTTGCTGATGGTAGACCGCAGGCTGCTGTCGAAAATACGATCAAATTTCCGGAGGAGCTGCTTTCTGGTCTTGATTTTCAGCGATCGGTCGCCGTCCCATGCCTGCAGTGGATATTGCAGCATGTCTGCAACCTTGGCGCGCTCCCTGTGAGCGAGAGCGTCGCGCAACTGCGCGAGGAATCGATCGACCGCTTGGGCCGAGGTCCCGGCTACAGAGAAGGGTGCGCTACCCTCGATCTGACTCGTTGCGGGTTGGGCACAAAGAAGCCCAACTCCGAAGAGGCAGAACAAGGCCAGTACTCGTTGCATGGGGGCGGCCTCGATGGTTCCGACTGGCGGTCGGCTTGTTGCCGGGCACAGGCGTGCCCGCCATCTGGAATTTCCGTATGGAGTATGAGAAGACTACGACTGCGACCACCACGAGGACACTGCCGAGCAGAGCGGCAAGCATACGAGGAAGGAATGGACATGGCCAGCCGAGCTCGAGCAACAACCCCGTGACAATTGCGGCTCCATACACAAGTGGCGGTCGAGCCATGCCGAGATTCGCGACCTCCTGGGTTGCCTCCGAGCCGCTGTGGTCTTGAGGAATGGTGTCCATGGCGGGAGCTCGCTTTCTGATCAACGCGGAGTGAACGTAACTTTATGCCGGCCGAGTCCCCGAAGCCGATCTGCTCAGGACGGGGCTTGACCGCGGCGTCCGTTGGTGGTCTGCTGTCTCCGTAGCGCTGCCCGTCGGCAGCGTGGCCGCCGTCGAGAGGCGCTGCAGCGGATCGAATCCGCCACGCTCGACGCTGGCTCGAACGGTAAGGGCGCCTTTCACGAGGTCGCCCTATGCATCGCTCTCCGAACCGCAGGCAAGTCGGCCGGGTCTTGGGATTGTGGCGCTACCCGGTCAAGTCCATGGGCGCCGAGGAGCTGGCTGAAGCCGAGGTCTCCTGGCAGGGCCTTGCCGGCGATCGCCGCTGGGCCTTCATCCGAAACGACGTGGTGCACAGCGGGTTCCCATGGCTCACGCTCCGTGAGCGAGGGGACTTGAGTCACTATCGCCCGTCGCTGGTCGAGCCCGCTCGACCCGACAGTTCGCCGACGGTGATCCGGACTCCGTCGGGGGTCACCTTCGACGTCGGGGACCCGGCGCTCAGCGCAGAGCTCGGGACTGGCGTGCGCGTCATCAAGCAGGACCGCGGCATCTTCGACACCCTGCCGCTGAGCCTCATCACCACCCGGACCATCGCCCGCCTCGGCGAGATCGTCGGCGTCCAACTCGACGTTCAGCGTTTTCGACCGAACATCCTGGTGGAGGCGGCCGATGAGACGCCGTTTGCCGAGGACACCTGGGTGGGCTGCGTGCTGCGCATCGGCGGCATGCGCATGCGCGTCGATAAGCGCGACGGTCGCTGTGTCGTCATCACCATCGATCCCGTGACGGCGGAGCGCAACCCGGCGATCCTGCGCGCGGTCGCTCGCGATCGTCAGGGTTGCCTCGGCGTCTACGGCTCGACCGTGGAGCCAGGCCGCATCGCAGTGGACGATCCCGTTCTCGTCGACTCTCTTGCCTGACCACGGCGGTATGCCATCGAGCTGGCACCAGGTTCGCAAGCCTATTGATCTTGGGTGGTCCTCACCGGTGGGTAGGACAGACACTCAACATGAACCACCCACGACAGCAAAGGAGTACATCGACACTTCAGGCTTTCGGTGCTCCTTTCGTCAACCCCTGCGGCACGTAGGTCAGGTAAGTCCGCTTCAATCCGCCCTCCTCGATGGACCCCTTGATCAGCTTGCCGGACAGTCGTGGAGCTTCGGGAGCAGGCGAGTAGACGAAGTAGCCGAACAGCGCACCACCCAACGCAACGACGGCGATCAAGCTCGAAAGGAAGAAGCGCAGAGCTCTTTTCATGGCGTCTGCCAGTCTTTGCGTTCGTCACGCGGGCCGAGCCGCTTTCCATTTCTCCACGTTCACGCCCTTCACGAGAAGCCACAGGCAGAGTGATGCCTCGCCGACAAAGGCAGGCACGAGAATGGCGGGGAATAGCCGATTTGCGAAGGTGGGTGCCAGAAGCAGCGCGAAGCTATTCGTCAGATAGCACCAACCGGCAACCTGCATGAGAACGCCGATAGCCTTTGGCAGATAGCTCGATCTGAAGATCAGGTACCCGAGAACGAGGCACTCACAGCCGAAGAAGATCAGGGCAACGCCAAAGCCATAGCTATGTGATTTCACAGCCAGGCTCGCCATGGCGTGGAGCTGCTCCGGCTCAAAGGCTCTCAGGTACCCGGCATTCCCCAGCGGAAACAGCGCCGCAACGAGATTCAGGGCGGCGACCGCTTCTACCGCGATCGTCACGAGATTGAAGAACACCGTGAGCAACGCGAGGTCTCTGTGAACCGGCCTCAGTAAGGCGAAGAGGATCAGTGTCAAGACCGTCGCGCAGATCAGCAGGAGGAATTCGCCGGCGATCCCGAAGCGCCACAGCGACTCCAGCGACCTGATGTTGGCGGCGGTGGCCGTTGCATCGCCCGATACGATGATCCTCTCCCGGACGAAGGCCTCGCCGAAGAGGCCCAGGACAATGACGATCAGGTACAGCACGCCACCGATTCTTGAAAGAACTTGGGGCGAGGCTTCAACTCGGTGCTCTTCCATGGTCAGCTCCCTCTCGGCATCCCTCCTTCAATACGGCCGGAGGGCATAAACCTCAACAGCGTCGCCCAACCGAGGGGACACCTAGGACGTGTCGCCGACATCGTGTCGGACGAGCACCGGCAACGGGCGGCGGCGGCGGACCCTCCACAGCCAATAGAACATCGCGCCGAACAACAGCAGGATCGGCAGCGCGCGCATCGGCCCACTCGTGAAGGGCTCCGGGAGGATCTTTGCGACGCGCTCGCGGACCGAGAAGAATGATCCGGCCGCGATGAACAGCGCGAAGCACATGCGCCACAGATGGCGCGCCAGGCGCGGCCCGCCGCGAGGCATGCCGGATCGCATGATGCGCACGTCGCCGGCCGCCGCCAGGGTCATGACGGTGGCGAAGATGAAGGACACCACAGCGATCGTGCGATTCGGGACGCCGTCGGGGGACAGGTGAGAGCTGTTGAAGGCCTTGACGCCGTTCGCGAGGGTGCCAAGCGCGACTGCGACGATGACCGTCAGCGCAGCGGCATTGATACGGCGGGTCCATGGCGACACGGGACGTACGGTCGTCAGCGCCGTGCCGACGAAGTAGGCCGTAATCAAGCCGGCCAATACATTCCCGTTGGTGGGGGCGAGACCCTTGAGAAGTCCCAGGATCGAGGCGCTGAAGCCCATGACGAGCATGGCGTAGACGAACAGCAGCCCGCCGCGGCGGTGGATGGTCCCTCCCTTCTTCGCCAGCAGAGCCACGGCGCCGAGAACGATGGCGAGCCCGCCGGCGGCAATGTGGATCGGTAAGAGCATGCTGTTCATTCGCCAGGTCCTTGCGTGCGTTTCATCCTTCGCAGGCTCCACAGTGCACGCGCCGAGAGGATGACGGACAACATCCCGCTCGCGCCAAGCGCGATGTTCGTCCAGACCCAGAAGAGGGCGCCGCTGGAATTGGCGGCGATCCGGCCGCCGATAAGTCCCCGACCCTGCATGTGGAGGACAGGGACGCCAGATGCAAGGATCGCCCCGAGCAGAATGAGGACCAGCCCCGATCGCCGCTCGGCGAGCACCAGCGTTCCGCAAAGCCAGACCGCCAGGATGAGCAGGCCCCCAAAGGCAGAGATGGTTCCCGGCTCGATGCCGCGGGCGACTTCGTCCGCCCAGTGCAGTGAGAAGAAGAGGATCGAGAGCAGCGACGTGATGGTCAAGAGGACGTTGTGTTTCATGGGCGCCAGTATCGCGGCACCGGTGCACGCCAACAACCAGATTGCGACGAAGGGCGGATTCGCGCGGACGAACGGGGGTTACATCTGCCGGAACAGGTGCACGTAGTTGCGGCTCACGGGCAGCACCTCGTCGCGGCCCTTCAGGTGAATCTCCGCAGTTTCATTGTCGTGTCGCCGCACATGGCTGATCGCGCGCAGATTCACGACGATCGACCGATGGACCTGCGCGAACTGCTCCGCGTCGAGCTGCTCGAGCAGGTCCTTGAGCGGTGTCCGGACCACCGCCGCGGCGGGTTTGGCTCCATCGCGCCAGGCGACGAGCGTGTACTTCGCGTCCGACCGCAGGTAGTCGACGTCGTCGATCGCGATGAGGCGCACGGTTTTTCCCGCTTGTGCCCGAATCCATCGCAGCGGCTCGCTCCTCCCGCCGCCCCGGAGCTTCGCGAGCTGGGCGCTGAGTTGCTGCAATAGCTGCTCGGTGTTGATCGCAGGCCGCGATGACCGCAGGCGTTCCTTGAGGCGGCTCACCGTTTCCGCGAGCCGCGCCTGTTCGACCGGCTTCAGAAGGTAATCGAGTGCGCCCTGCGCGAAGGCCTGCACCGCGTAGTGATCGTACGCCGTGACGAACACCAGATGCGCTCGGCGCCCGATGTGGTTCGCGGCGTCGACGCCGGAGAGGCCGGGCATGTGAACGTCGAGGAAACAGATGTCGGGATGCCGCTCGTCGAACAACCGCACCGCCTCCCGCCCGTTGCGCGCCTCGGCCACGATCTCGAGCTCGGGCCAGACGTTCGCGAGCTGGCGCCGCAGCGCATCGCGCAGCAGCGGTTCATCGTCGGCGATCAACGCCGTCGCAGGAGCGTTCATGTTTGTGCCGGCATATCGACTTCGACCACGACGCCGCGGGAGGCGCCGGCTGTCAGGCGCAGCTGCGCCGCATCTCCGAAGATCAGCCGCAGCCGCTCGCGCAGAGTCGTCAGCCCGGTCCCGAGACCGTTCGCCGGTGGACGGAGTCCGACGCCGGTGTCGGTGACGCGAACCACGCAGCGTTCACCAAGCCGTTCGACGTCGATGTCGATCCGCCCTCCTTCTTCACTGGGGTCGATCCCGTGTCGCACGGCATTCTCGACCAGCGTCAACAGCGTGGTCGGAGGACAGCGAACCTTCAGCGCCGAGGGGTCGACGTTCATCGCGTACTGCAGGCGATCGGGCATACGCATCTGCATCAGCTCGAGATAAGGCCGCACGAGCTGCAGCTCGCGCTCGATGGTCGCGGCGGGCTCGTGGAGCAGCGGCACCGCCGCGCGCAGATACGCGACGAGGCTCCGCAGCACGACCGACGCATGCGGCGAGCCGGCATCGACGAGCGCCTGCACGTTGGCGAGCGTGTTGAAGAGGAAATGGGGGGCGACCTGGCCCTGCAGCAGATGCAAACGCGCGTCGAGCGCCTGCCGCTCGAGCTCACTGCGCTCGAGCGCGAACGCGAGCTTCTGATGGCGGGCGAAGGCTTCCTTCTGCCGGATGATTGCCGCGAGCGCCGTCCACGGCGCGAGAAGCACGGCGAGGAACGCAAGCAGCAACCAATCGTGGTTCTCACCTGTGACAAGACGGTGCATCACGAATATCGTGACCGGCATGGCAATACCGACCGCAACGACTTGAAGCACCCACCGCTCGATCCAGCGCGGCAGCCTCCGCGGCCACACTTCGAAGAGTGCGAACGCCGCCGTCGCCGACAGGCCGAGGATGACGGTGCTGAGGAAGAGTGAGGACGGAGAACCCTTCCATGGCTTCAAGATCAGGAGGCCGGCGCCGATGGAGACTGCCAGCGCGACGGCAACGCGCCGCGCTGTCTTCGCAAGGATGCCGACCGGTTTCGCGGCCGTCGCCACTTCGCTCATCGCGGCTAAGGATACCTCTATCCCCTACCCTTCTTCTCCACGGTAGGGTTCACTCCGGTTGTCCTCTCGTTTCTCTAAGCGTTGATACAGGTTGGGCGACTTGCCCTAGGACTTCGCTTTCTTCGAAGGTTTCGACTTGCCAGACCTGTTGAGGGCGACCGCTTGGCGAACGAGCGCCTTGAAGGCGGACTCGTCAACTTCTTCTCCTTCGTGAATGTCGATCGCACGGCGGACGTTGCCGTCGAGACTCGAGTTGAAGAGACGGGCCGGATCCTTCAGAGACGCACCCTTGGAGAAGGTAAGCTTCACGACCTTCTTGTAGGATTCGCCGGTGCAGATGTCGCCGTCGTGCGACCAAACCGGCGTGCCCATCCACTTCCACTCCTCGACGACGTCCGGGTCTGCTTCCTTGATCAGCTTGCGCATTCTGCCGAGGGTTTCCCCGCGCCAGTCCTCGAGCTCGGCGATTCTTTTCGAGATGAGCTCCGATGCCGACTGGCCTTGGCTCGCGCCTGACTTTTTCATGTTCTCCTCCGTTCAGTCGGTGGCTCGCCCGCTGCGCCACTTGGTGGCATGCGGCAGCACGAACAAGTATAGGCCGGTGAGCAGGAGCAAGACGAGCGGGAGCAACGCCAAGAGGTACACCCAGACGGCAGGCTCCTCCCCCTGTCCCAAGGTGACGATGTTGACGATGTCGACGATGACTCCCACCGTAAAGGCAATGGACAGCCAGCGGTGGATCTGTCGAATCCATTTGTTCCAGCTCATTGGGATCTCCTCTGAAGACGAGCCCGACGCGGATCGGGAACACCTGCTGGGACCGCCTTCGACCGGCTCATGGGATCCTCGCGAGCAGGTCGACGAGCTTCCCGCCCATCATGTTCCAGCCGTAGCGCGCGCCGCCGAATTCCCGCTTCTGGTCCGGCTTGAAGCCCGACTGCACGAGGGACAGCCGCGTGCCCGACGCCGTGGGCGTGAGCGTGAAGGTCACGACGGTGTCGAGGAAGGGGACGGCCCACCTGTAGCTGAGCTTCCTCTGCGCCTCGATCTCGAGGACCCGGCAGCTCACGGTGCCGTCCCACCCGGGGTACGGCTGCGTCTTGAACGTGAACGCGGCTCCCGGCTCGAGCGCGCCCTCGACGACGGGCAGGAGCCACTCGGCGAGCAACGCGGGGTCGGTGAGCGCGCGCCACACCTTCTCCGGCGAATGATGCAAATCGAATTCGAATGAGATGGCTTCGGTTTGCGATGGGGCGGTCTTGTCGATGGGGCTCATTCGTCCATCTTCTCCAGCAGTTGTTCAAGGCGATCGACGCGCTCCGTCCAGAAGGCGCGGTAGTGCGCGATCCAGTCGATGAGCGGCTTCATCCCGCGCGGCTCCACCCGGTAGTAGACGCAGCGCCCCTCGCGCCGGCCGTTCACCAGGCCGGCGTCTTTCAAAGTGGCGAGATGCTGCGAGACCGCCGGCTGCGAGATGTCGAAGCGCGCCGTGAGGTCCTTCACCGCCGCTTCGCCGCGCGTGAGCGACTCGAAGATCGCCCGGCGGCTGGGGTCCGCCAGCGCCTGGAAGATCCTGTCTTCGACCACGGCCGCGCTCTGCATGGGTAATACATTAGCGGAGACTTATGGATTTGTCAAGCGGAAGCCGTCCGGTAGACACCATCCCCTCGGGGTCGGCACCGGGGGTGAGGGTCATGGCCGAGGTTACCCCCCATTTTGATGTTGTGGCAGGCATTCCCCGTTGAATGTTGAAGGGCTCAAAGCCTCACATGATCCGTTGCAGTCGTTGAACTGCTGATTACACAACTGTACATCAGGTACCGGAGAGCACGACTCGCAGATAGGAGGTAAAATATTGAAACAAGTCCCGGCATTTTGGAGCTCGCCCACCACTACGCACTCGTGGACGCAGAGCACTCCGTTTGGGCAGTCGTCGATGAATAAGCTGGCAGCGGAGAAGGAAGGGGGTAGACTTTCGTCGGCTTTCTTTGCGAGAAAGGCGAGCCCCTTGCCCTTGTCCCAGTGACTCCAAAAGGTCCAGATCTATCGGCTAGCGTCACGGACCGCAGCCGATCTGGAGGAAAAACCCGATGAAAGCGTTGTTTGTGTATCCAATTGTTCACATTCGGTATGGACAATAGGATATGGTTGACAGGCGCCTCCGGCATACAGGATGATCTGCTGGAAGCGATCGGCCCTGAACGACAGTTGGATCGCTTCCTCCGGAGAACAAGACTCATGAGCCAAGCAAGATCCAGGTCTGTCGCGTCGGCGCTCTTGATGTCCATCCTGACCTGTCTCTGTCCGTGGCAGGAAGCCAGAAGCAGAAGAGAAGACGGAGCCAGGCGCGAGCCTGTTCCAGCAGTCCCCGGCAGACTGGAAAGCAGAGGTCATTCCCTTCCCGCTGGGCTTCGCGCCGGACATCGACTACAAGGGCGTGGAAGAGCTGCGCTTCGCTCCGGGCATGTTCAAGCCCGAGACCGACACGTACTTCACCTATGCCTTCGTCTGGTGGCTGGAAGGGCGGCCCCCGATCGACGAAGCGCGCTTGCAGGACGATCTCCTGAAGTATTACCGCGGGCTCTACCAGGCGGTCAGCAAGAAAGAGCCGAAGCAGGTGGGCTCGTTCGCCCTGAAGATCGAGCCGGACGGCTCGCTGGACGAGGACGGGGTCCGGAAGACCCGGTACCGGGGCGAGGTACGCTGGGTCGATCCGTTCGTGACCGAGCGGGACGTGTCGTTGAACCTGAGAATCTTCCACTGGGTCTGCGCCGCGCAGGACCGCACGGCAGTGCTGTTCCTGGCGACTCCGCGGAAGGACGGCCATGCCGTGTGGGACAGCCTGTCCAGCATCAAGGCAGGCGCCTGTTCCTGAGCGGTGAGCTCTCCTGACGCTTGCTCTATCGTTCTGAGGCGCACCTGGCCCGCCAGCGCTCGCCCCTCCATTCACGCGATCACCATGACCTTCATAGCGCTCTTCTCCCTGGTGTAAGGCTACTTCGTCAGGACGACATGGGTGGCGTGGTCCGTGGAGGCGTGCTCCGTGCACTTGTAGCCGAGGCTCACCGTATCGATGCCGGCGAGGAGGTGCTCGCCCCTGCCCAGAAGCACGGGGGAGATCACGAGGTGGATCTCGTCGATCAGCCCGGCGGTGAGGTACTGGCGAATGGTGGCAACTCCCCCGCCGAGCCGGACGTCCTTGCCCTGGGCCGCCTCCTTCGCGCGGTTCAGCGCGGCATGGGTGCCATCGGTGACGAAGTGGAACGTCGTTCCGCCCTCCATCGTGATGGGCGCACGAGCATGGTGCGTGAGCACGAAGACGGGGACGTGGTAGGGCGGGTTCTCGCCCCACCATCCCTTCCAACCGTCGTCGGACCAGGGGCCCCGCACCGGCCCGAACATGTTGCGGCCCATGATCCAGGCGCCGATGTTCTCGAAGCCGCGCGCGGCGAAGTCGTCGTCGACGCCTTCTCGGCCGACCTCGTCACCGATCAGCGATCCAGCGAAGTCGGCGTGCATGTTCTGGAACGTCTTCGTGCCGAAGACCCACTGGTGCAGCGCCATCCCTCCGACGCCCATCGGATTGGCGAGATCCTGGTCGGGACCGGCGCCATGACCATCGATGGAGATTCCAAATGCGTTTACCCGAACCTTTGACATGGGCATACCTCCTCTTGCGCAGGCATCGCCGGCAGTCGTTGTGACAACCGTCTCCTGGTGAAGCGACGAACGAGCCGGGGCTGGATCGACACGCCGACGAGATTTTCTTTCTCGGGTCGGGTCGTCACACGAAAGCGCTGTTCAGTCGAGTGGTTGGGCGGTCGCACGTGGGGCGGACCGAGATCAGACGCCGCCGCTGGTGCACTTCAGGCTTTCGTGGTCGCCTTCCATTGCCTCAAGCGCTCGGTGATCAACTCCCCGCGTTTTTCATCGTCGCGTCCGTCGAGGATCCTCATATCCTCCGGCTCGGCACGCCAGTAGACACCGGCCGTCCGTGCGTTCACGCGTGGGTGCGTTTCCGTATGGGTCGTGAAGTATCCGGACGCGCGATCGGCTGACTCCAGCCGGATCTCCCCCGTGCCGTCCAACACCGGCGCGTTTGGGTCCAGGGGCCGTTCACCCTTCCAATAGTAGAACAAGCTCGAAGACTCCTTCCTCTCCTTTATTGCCTCGCTCCAATATCGTGCTGAGAGGTTGCCATCCTCTTGCCATGAGCGGCCGGCCAGCTCCAGTGTGCCGTCGCGTTCTCGCGAGATCCGCAGGAGGCTCACAGCGGAGGGCTCCCGCAGGCTGCGCTCCGTCAGGGAAAACTGCCACCACAGGCCTTCGAGGCGGGAGACTCGCCCCTCATCCTGGATCGCCCTTCGAAGCTTCTGATTGACGACTCGCATCTCGGTGGGTGTCGTCGCTTCTCCATACCGTATGCACGTGAGCCCAAAGAGATCGCTAGGGAGCTTCGAGCCGCTCGCATGGAGGATGAAGGTCCGGCGCATTCCGAGCACTCCACCGAAAAGGCCCGCTTCGAAAACGACATTGTCGCGCGGAGAAGCCTGACCCGATTCCGGGATCGGCGATACCGCAGGGCTGGCGGTCGTCCAGTCGTCGCGCGCGAACACGAATGCAGCGAAGTCGACCTGACGGGTGAGCTCGAGGAGGCGCTCCAGGGTGGTTGTCCCGGGATTGAAGGAGGTCGTCCAAGGTTCTACCTGCGCGACGTCTTCGAGACCGCGTGTCAGCGCCCGTAGGAGCTTCTCTTGCTTACCTGACGAACCTAGAAAGATGCGAGGCTTGTCCATCGGTTCCTTCCGTCAGCACAACACGGAGCCCACGCCGGTTACCGGTGTCCGAGAACAGTGTACATCCCCATGCGCCGCTTGGGCGGCGGCCGGCTCGGGGTTGCTACCCTAGCCCGAGTGCGTCACTCCTTTGGCGGCCGTGGCAATGAGCCCCGCCACGGTTGCGGGCTGGGAGAGATAGATCGCATGACTTCCCGCCACCTCGGTGACGGTCGCCCCGGCTCGCTGAGCCATCATGCGCTGGGCTGCGGGCGGAATCATTCGGTCACCGGTGCCGATCAAGTACCAGCTCGGCTTGGACCGCCAGGCTGAGAACTGGTCGACGTCTTTGGGGCCAGACCATTGGATCGTTGAAGGGCCTGGAAGCGTCTCTGCGGGACCTCCCGCGGAACCTACAGGTAATACGGCACTGGAGGTCGATGCCCGGAATGGTCAAATGTGGATCACACAGGACTTCTACTCTCTTCCACCGCTCTGGCTCGAGGGCCGTACACGCTACCGAGTCTGCTTGTGGGTAAAGTCAACGGTGGCTAACAGTGTGGCGGTCTTCGCCGGCGGATCACTACATGGGTGGGGGGGAGCCGAAAATGCACAATGAAAACGGGATGAAGGAACTTCATGACATCCGTCCGGCGGTAATCCATGGTGGATCATGGGTTCGAATTCCACAAATTAGGGAGGCTTTCATGACGGCTATCCAGCTCGGACAAGCGTGTACCCTTCTTTTCGGCTACCGACCGGCGTGGAATCCCAGCGGTTCCGTCAGTGCGCCGTTCTTTGCGCCACCCACCGATTCCACCGTCACGTTCCCGCCCACCTACGTCCCACCCCAGTATCCCGACTGGAGCAACACGCCGTACATCACCATTCACGATTCGGCCGAGAGTCTGATCAGCGCGGTGTACGACTACGGCGTCGCACCGATGACGCACGATCCGGCAGGCATCGACGTACCCGTTGGCCCGCTCGAGCTCGATGACGCGGACCGCAGCGCCGCCCTCGCCGCGGAAGGCGCGTTCCTCGGCCTCGATCTCACCGCCAACGTCTCGTACATGCTCGTCACGTTCGAGCGCATCGCCGGGACGGCGAAGCATCCGTTCGTCGCCGATCCGTCGTCGGCCGATCGCAGCAGCTATCTCACCGCCGCGGCGAAGACCGCCATCGCAAAGCTCAAGCCGGCCGCGCTGCCCGACAAAGGCTCCGTGCTCTACGACTCGAAGATCACGAAAGCCGACGCCGACGGCTACGTGACTCAGCTCTACAACCTCGGCACGCACTTCGTCAGCCAGCTCACGGTCGGCGACCGTTTGATTCAGGTCTTCGCCTACGATGCCGCGCATTTCAAAGTCGTGCGGGATGCCTTCAAGACCGACGCGACCGTGCAGCCCGACGGCTCGCTCGCCGTGACCGGCCTGACCGCCTCGGGGTGGGCGTACTACACCTCGCAGGCCAGCGGGCAGTTCGGCTTCGTCAAGAGCTACGGCCATCTCGT
Organism: Thermoanaerobaculaceae bacterium; assembly: GCA_963778565.1. Classification (GTDB taxonomy): domain Bacteria; phylum Acidobacteriota; class Thermoanaerobaculia; order Multivoradales; family UBA5704; genus DATARR01. The sequence continues at coordinate 47,073 of CAVZUZ010000017.1, forward strand.
CGCGCTGAGCCGCGACCCGGCGCTGGCGGCGGCGATCGCCGCGGGCAACTGGGCGAGCAGCTACGTCCCGAGCGGCACGCCGAGCATCTTCGCCGCGGCAACGCAGTACAAGCTCATGCTGCCGCTGACGCAGTCCGTCATCACCGCGATGACGCTCGCGCCGATCGCCGAGCTCTTCACCAGCGCGCTCGTCGCCGGCCCGTGGGATCGCCTCGTCAAGGGGGGCCTGCTGCAGCTGTACGGCGACTCGGTCGTCATCCCGCTCCCGCGGGAGATCGACTACAACTGGTCGTCGATCTTCCCCGACCAGGGCGACTCGTGGACGTCGCAGATCGTCACGCCGGTGATCGACGTCTATCAGCAGCGCGTCGACCTGGCGAAGGTGAAGCTGCAGGGCGCGCAGATCGTGGCGGACAACTTCCCGATGAAGTCGTTCACGTCGTTCTCGCAGGTGCTGCAGGCGACCACGACCGCGGATGTGCCTCGGATCACGCTGCCGAGCGATCGCATCACGCTCATCGCGCAGATCATCGACACGAGCCAGGCGGTACAGACGCCGGTCATCGCGATGAGCGCGAACGCGTTCCAGCAGTTCAGCGTCGTCTGCGAGGACATGTACGGCTCGCTGATCTTCGAAGACGCGTCATCCGGCAAACGCAAGGTCGCCCTCGACGGCTTCCTCTTCGAAACGCAGCCGGCGGTCGATCCCGCGACCGGCCGCTACAAGGTCGATCTGTCTGGCGTGCTGTCCGACGCGCCGTCGCCGGCGCTGATCTCGAGCGTCAAGCAGAGCATCGAGTTCTCCATCGTCGCGGGCGAGTCGCTCTTGCAGTCGAGCGGTCCGGGCTCGGACGTCGTGCGCGCGCTCGAGGTCTCGTATCTGACGTGGCTCGCCGGCATCATCCCGGCCGACACGACGGACCTGGATCTCGCCACGAATCGCGCGCGTGCGCTCTACATCGCGAACGATCTCGCCACCTTCTCCTCCGACGCCGTCTTCGTGCCGTATCTGACGTACGAGTCGTACAACAAATACGTCGGCGATCTCGTCACCGCGGCGGGCAGCCTCAATCTGACGATCCTCAACTATCAGACGCAGATCACCAACACCATCAACTCCTACAAGGTGATGGATTCGATCGCCAATCTGAACGACAACGTCAAGCAGATCGGCGGCGTGCTGACGCAGTACTTCCAGGCGCTGGCGAGCGGGCGCGCGGCGATGGACGGCTACTACGCGTCGATCCTCGCCCAGCTCAATCAGCAGTTGCAGCAGACGCTCAAGGACATCGTCGACCTCACCGGCAAGCTGCAGGCGCAGCAGGCGGTGATCAGCCAGACCAACACGCCTCCGGGCATCGTGCAGCGATTCGAGACGGACTATGCCGATTATTCGAAGGACCAGATCGCGCAGGCGGTGGTCCAGGGCGTGACCGGCCTGTTCGATCTCGGCTTGGCGGTGTTCGGGATTCCCGAGGCGGCGGAGGGCGGGGTTCTCAAGGCCCTGGAGGCTTTCAAGGAGGTTTACGTCCAGCTGCACGCAGTGATGCAAGCCCTGCAGGCGATCGAGGACGTCGAGAAGGCGACCAGCGGCAAGATCGACAAGCTCAACGACATGTCGGCGCAGATCTCGGCACTCAGCGCGGACGGCGCGCTGGAGATGCCCAGCCAGGTCGATCTGCTCACGCTCCCGCAGGACGTCGGGGCGGCGCTCGCGGGCGTGCCGGACGACCCCAAGCTCATTCAGGACAAGGCCGACCTCATGGCCGCGGTCAACACGCTCGTCATCATCGGCACGGCGCTGCTCGAGGCGCAGACGCAGGCGAGCCAGACCATCGTCCAGATCGGCAACACGAACCGCCTCAAGATCATCAACGGCGAGCAGGAAAGCAAGATGGCGGCGCTGGTCAACGCGCTGCATCTGAACGACAGCACGAGGCCACCCGACATCAGCAGCATCGACCTGATCGGCGTGACCGGACAGCTGCAGTTCCAGCTCAAGCAGATCCTGCTCACGCTCTCGCAGGTGCTCGAGCTGCAGGACGGCGCGCTGCAATTCGAGTACTTCGGCCGGCCGGCGCCGATCACGTCCTTCACGCTGCAGAACCTCCTGACCGTCATCACGTCGCAGGACCGCAACGTCATCAACGGTCTCAGTCAGCTCAATCCGCAGCCGCAGAAGGTCGACCAGCCGATCACGGTCACGATCCGCAACGTGCAGGCCAGCAAGCTCTCGGGAACGAACGTTTTCCAGTTCCCGATCCATCTCGCCGCGACCGAGTTCTACAACTACGACATGGTGCGCATCGATCGCGTCGTGCCGAACATCAAGGGGATCAAGAGCACCACGAGCGGCAACTTCGAGATCCACCTGAGCTGCCAGGCCAAGCCGTTCCAGGACCGCGACTATCAGCGCGATGCGCGGACCTACGCGAGCACCCTGCGCAAGTTCGGACCGTACGTGTACAACGTGGCCACCGGCGTGGCCGAGTTCGGGACCAACATCGGCACGTTCGCCGACAAGGTCACGCACACCACGCCCTTCTCGTTGTGGCAGATCAGCCTTCCCGGCGACGTGGCGAACAATCAGGGCATCGAGCTCGACAGCCTGCTCGTCGACGTCAGCGTCGATTTCTACGTCACCGCCCATTACGACGATCCCGTCGTGCGCCACCAGGCGCTGCTGCGGCGGTTGTCGCTGGCCGGTTTCAACACGGCGCTGCTCGCGGCCAGCACGACCACGGACGCGCCGACGCTGGCGAACCTCGAGGCGCAGATGTACCAGAACCAGGCCGTCCTGCAGAAGTGGGACGCCGTGTTCAACGTGCTCGAGGGGCCCGTCAACGCGTTCCTCTACCAGCAGTTCCAGCAGTACCTCGCCAAGCTCGCTCCGTCGAACAACACCAACCTGATGACGGTCAGCGCCCACTACTGCGAGGACGTGCAGACGTTCCGCGGATTCTGGTTCACGAACGTCACGAAGATGACCTTCCAGCTGAGCAATCCGCTGTTGCAGTTCGTCGCCGGCAACGACAGCGTCACGGTCATCCAGAACATCCTCAGCGGCACCATCGCCACCGGCACCCTCGGCGTAACCGAGAAGGGCTTCGATCCGGCCTCCTGCCATCTCGTCAGCCAGGACGTCACCTTCACTGCCGCTCCCGCCACCGGCACGCTCAGCCTCTCGGTCGCCGGCGTGTGGGAGAACAACATGCAGGTGAAAGTCAAGTCGACCGGCACGCTGCCGGCGCCGCTGCAGGCCAACACCGACTACTGGATCGTCAACTGGACCAACTCCGGCGGCAAGACGACGCTGCAGCTCTCCGCGACCGCAGGAGGCCCGCCCATCACCTTCACCGATGCAGGCAGCGGCACGATGACGATCTATCCCGACATCGATTGGGGCAACCCGGTCACCGTCGACGTCTCGAAGAAGCCATACGTCCTCGCAAGCGTCGCGCTGGAGAAGGTCTCCGGTATCGTCGAGCCGCCGGCCGGCCAGGGCTCGGCGAGCGAGACCCACACGGTCGTTGTCGATTTCCCGAAAGGCGCGTTCGTTCTCAATCAGTTCGCGGTCGATCCGCCGAACTGGGATCCCTCCCACCACGCGGCGCTGATCTCGAACGCGCTGGCGAGCTTTTATGCAACGAACGACATCCAGTACCAGGTGCAGACGATCAACTACACCAACCTGACGCAGAATGCGGCGCTCTCGCCGTCGAAGTTCGTGTTCCACGCGGTCAACACCAACGCCGGCAACAACGTCCTGCAGATCCTGATCGCCACCACCGGCGAAGTGCAGCACGCGCACACCATCACGCTCAACGAGCCGGTCGCCTACGACCCGTTAAATCCCGTTCCGGGCCAGAGCGACTTCATGGTCAGCCTCATGATCGGCACGAAGTTGATGTTCAAGGACATTTTCGTCGGCGGCTTCAATAGCGGGGGAACGAACATTCAGGTCGCCGCGGTCGATCCGGGCGTCGACTTCAAGTCGTGGAGCGCGAAGGTCACGTCGGGCAGCGCCACCGGCCCGGCCGACTTCGATAATCCGTACGACGCCGGCGGCACCAAAGTGAACTACCGCATCAGCGCGAGCGGCAACGACATCACCTGGAGCCTCGTCGATATGAAGTTCGACCGGTCACAGTTCGAGGGCGTCGCGTTGAACTACTCGAATGGTTCGGCGACCAACACCCCTCCGACCGGCGGCACCAACGTCGATTTCCAGTACCAACAGTGGATCCCGCCGCAAGTCGTCGATCACGGAGCCACCATCCCCGGACATTGGGGGAACTGGCAGGGCGCTTCCGCCATGGCCTATATCACCATGACCGGCAACTATCCGCTGCAGGTCACCGGGTCCGGCAGATCGCAAGTCGTGAAGTTCTCGACCGTCGAGCCGACCGTCAGCTTCTCGAAGGCCACGGACCTGAAGCCGGCCTCCGGCTGCGAGTGCAACGACAACGCGATCAAGATCGCCCTCCTCAACAGCCTGGGCGCGTCCGTGCCGAAGACGCTCAAGGAGTACATCCAAAAGGTCACGTTCCAGGACATCTCCATCTTCGCGCTCGAGAGCCTCCTCTTTCCCGCCGATCAGCTCATCACCATGAAGCAGGCGCGCGTGCCCGGCGATCTGCTCGTCGTCGGGAGCTTCCTGCCGAGCGTGCGGAAGACCAATCCCACCTACAACGTGCTGATCAGCGCGGCGACGGGCGCGAAAGGCGTGTTCGGCACCACCAGCTTCCAGAACGGCCAGGGAACCGGCAGCGCCACGCAGAACAACCTCCCCAAGACGTTCACGTTCCAGTACGGGCCGATCGATCCGGTGCTCGGCAACCTCGTCACCTACACCGTCAACATCGACACCGGCGAAATCTCGCCGCGGCTCATCATGGTGGTCGATCAGCCGGATCCGGAGAACAACCCGCAGACGGTCATTCTGCTGCCACCGGGATTCGGGCCCGAGGCGACTTGATGCCGCTCACGATCGATGAGCTGCTGACCGAGCTTCACGACAAACGAGCCGTCCTGCGCGGATGGACCGCCGCCTTCAGTTTCTCGGAGGCAGCGGTCACCCGCCTGGCCGGTGAGGCGTGGCAATCGCAGCCGAAAGTGGCGATGGCGTGGGCCGAAGGGAACGACGGCGGGCCGGCGAACGTGGTTTGGCTCGAGCTCGAGCTCGATGCACCGGCGTTCACGCTCTCCGGTTCGCCCCATGCGATCGGCGTGCGCCATCCGGTTCGCGCGGCGACGATCCGGCGAGGAACCGGTCCCGCGTCGCAGAACGATTGGCAGCCCGGCGATTCGCGCGTGACCTGGTCCGAGCCCCGCTCGCTCGAGGTCCCGCCGGATGCGCATCTCGCAGGCTCCGGTCCGCTGACCGTCACCGCCGACGACGCGAGCCCCGACGTTCGCGTCGTCGCCCTCGATCTCGCAAACACCCGCTTCGCGCATCACGGGCTCGGCTCGACGAACGTCGACCATGCCGCGTTGCACGCCGTCATGAGCAACGGCGAACCGCGGCTCCGCCTGGCGTCGCTCGACCTCAGCCCCAGCCCATCGCCCAGTGCTTTGCGTCCGATGTCGCTTCATCTGAACGTCGCGCAATCCGCGTCGGGTTCGCGCTCCCTGCAGCTTCTCATCGGCGGTCCGAACGGCGAGCCGAAGGTGCGATCGGTTGCGCTCGACACCCCGGTGCCGGATGGCTCCGACTTCACGCTGCTCATCGACTCTCCGACGGTCATCGAGGACATCGTCACCCACTTCAACGACGAGCCCGGATTGGTGCGCCTCGCCGCGGTCGGCTCCAATCTCCGCGACAGCGCCGACGCCGGCGCGTGGTACGCCGAGACTCTCAATCCGATGCAGTACCAGGGCTCGATCAGCTGCGGCGACGTCTTCCCGCCGATCCGAAATTCGGCCACTCTGGTCATGAACTTCAAGGGCTCGAAGCGGGAAGGGCTCGTCGTCTCCAGCGCCGCCGGCGCGAGCACGAACATCGCTCTGCAGCTCGCCGTCGGCGGCAACTTCCCCCTCACCATCACGAACGAGGGCGACGGCGTTCAGCACGTCAAGCTCTCGTCCGGCCCGACGTCCGTCACGGCGAACGGCGCCGCGGAGAACATCGCCAAGCCGAAGCTGCAGATGTTCCTCGGCTCGGACATCAGCCCGGCCATGGGGAAGATCTCGTTCGACGCGGCCACGAACCTGCTCGTCGACCGGCTCAGCCTGCCGAACGCGAAGCCGTACATCCTCGACGCCGAGCTTCCGGGCGACCTCGTGCTCGCGGGCAAATTCCTCGCGCCCGGCGAAGCGCCGCCCGTCGTCGTGAGGCCGCCGCGCGAAGTTCCGGCATTCGCACCCCCCATCATCGAAGAGCCTCGCGAAGCGCCCGCCGCAATTCCCGAGGTCGCGGCCTTCGGCGCCAACGCCGCCACGCTCGCGAACCTCCTCAACCAGATGTACCAGAACCAGGAAGTGCTCCAGGGCTGGGACGCGGTGATGAACCTGCTGGAGAGCTCGGTCAACCAGTTCCTCCAGTCACAGTGGAGCCATCAGACCGGCGGCGCCGGCAAGATGCAGCTCTCCGCCATCTGGGCCGAGGGCGTCAATCCCTTCCACGGTGTCTACATCACCAACGTGACGGAGTTCCAGATCGACCTCGGCGCGCCGCTGTTCCAATTCACGAGCGGCTCGGCCAACATCACCGTCACGCAGAACATCCTCGGCGGCTTCCTGCGCATCGGCACGATGGAGGTACCGTCGAACTTCAATCCATCGACGTGGAAGGGGACGTTCAACGATCCCAGCGTCGAATGGGAAGCCCCCGTCACCATTGATCTCTCGGCCCACCCGAGCTTCTCCGGCACCGTCGCCCTGCAGCAGGTGCAGGGACTCGTCAACCCGACCTCGCACTCGCTCATCCTCGACTTCGCGAAGGGCGCGTTCACGCTCAACAACATCACCGTCGCGGGTGTGAACAACTCGGACGTCGTCAATCAGATCAAGAACTGGTTCGCCACGAATCAGATCCGCTACGTGCTCGCCTCGCTCGACTTCACGAGCTTCACCGGCAAGCCCGCGCTCACCCCGACGGCATTTCAGTTCAACGTCGTCACGACGAACGCGGGCAACACCATCGTGCAGCTGCTGATCACGACGAACGGCACCACGCCGCCGTCGACCGCGATCAACGTCAGCGAGCCGATCCCCACGGCGGACGGCCTGACCTGCAGCCTCATGGTCAGCTCGCGCATCCTCTACAACGACGTGCTCTCGGCCGGCTTCAACGGATCGGGCTTCAACCTCGTGCCTCTCAGTCCGGCGGCTCCCGGCCAGATCTGGCACGCGACGATATCACCCCAATTCCATTTCGCCGGCAGCTTCAGCTTCGGCAACTGCTGCAATCGCCAGACCGTCACCTACAGCATCTACCTCGGCGGCATCTACTCCGGCTCGCCCACGAGCGGCTTCGTTCTCACGCAGCACATCACGCCGTCCGGCAATGTCTCGGTCGAGATCGACGTCTACGCCGCGTACCCCGTCGCGCTGTCGGGCAGCGGCGCCGGCCAGCAGATCACGATCACGCCCGGCACGCCGAGCGTCACCGTCAGCGGCAGCGCCGAGAACGAGATCAAGTCGCAGCTCTCCGACATCCTCAACAACAACTTCCGCAACGGCATGAGCGGGATCTCGTTTGCGCCGGTCACGTTTTTCGCGCTGAAGAATCTCGTCTTCCCCGGAAATCTCATCAAGATGAGCCAGGTCCAGGTACCCGGAGATCTCCTGATCGTCGGGACGTTCTCCCCCACGTGATGCAACTCGGCGCCGCCGCGAATCTCCTCCTCGGGCTCCGTCCCGAATGGACGTCCGCGAGCGGCGGACCGTGGTTCGCGGCGCCGCGGCGGCCGTTCGTTCTGTACGACGTCGAGGTCGCGGCGCGCGCGGCGTGGCAGCAACCGGCGCTCAGTCTGCACGACGACGTCGATGATCTGCTCGACGCGATCTTCGATTTCCGCGTGCTGCCGTTTCAGGCTCATCGCACGCCGTTCCGGATTCCGGCGAGCGCGCTGCTGCGGCGCGACTCGTCGAGCGAGCGCTTCGGGATCGAGCTTTCGCCGGACACGGGCTACCTGCTCGTGAAGATGCGCCGCGAAGACGCCGACTTCATGCACGAGGGGGCGAGCGGCGGCATCGGGCGCCCGATCCAGATCAAGACCTACTGGACTGCCGAGGGGCGGCATGCGATGGGACGCTTGCGGACCGGCGAGCGGATCTTCCGCGGTGCCGCGCGCGAGGCAGTGGTCACGGTGCGGCAGGCGCAGCGCTACCTCGACTACTGCCACGACTTCGGCACGCATTTCGTGTCGCGCATCGTCGCCGGCGATGTGATCGTGCAGGTGTTCGCGTGCGAGCCTTCACGCTACCGGCAGATGAAAAAAACGCTCGTTCGCGAAGCCGGAGCGACGAGCGTTTCGGGATCGTTCGCGCGCAGCTTCGACGTGTTCACGCGGCCCGAGTGGATTGCCGCGAGAGGCCGGATCTTCAGCGCGAGCGGAGATGTGGAGCTCGCGGATGCGGACAGCATTCTGGCGATCGATCCGGCATCGCTTCCCGTCCGTCACGCCGCGCCGGTCACGATCGGGCTCACGCCGCAGAGCGCGTTCATGGAGGTCTTCCGCTCCGGGGTTTTTCGACGCCTGGTTGGAGGCGCGCTTCTGCAGAAGTGCGGCTCGCGCATTCAACTGCCCATCTCCCAGACGGAGATGCGCGTGCCGGAGGAATTCACGTTTCCGTCGACGGCGCGGCGCACCGGCGACACCCTCAGCGCGTTCAGCATTCTCCTGCGCGACACGCCTCCGATCGCGGAGAAACGCGTTGCGATCTGCTCGTATCTCACGTCGCCGCGCGCGATCGATGGCGTGCTTCCGGCGCTCGTGCTGAGCGATGAAGCGTTCGACACCTGCGAGCTCGTGACGCGCGAGATGGAGGGCGGGCTGTTCGTCACGAATCACGATGGCAGCCGCCGCCAGACGCTGTACGAGGGATTGCGATTCGCCGGCGATGCGCGCGTGGAGCTTCGCGGTGATCTGCAAACGCCGTCGCGCGACGTCGCGCCCGAGGCCAGGCGGACGATCGATTACGCTGAAACGCTGCTGCGAAGGCCGTCGAGCACGAGGGAAGAGGCGGTCTTCGCGCGAGGCTATCTGGAGTGGCTGGCGTCGATGCTGAGCGCGGACCGGGTGCGCATTCTTTATCTCGCTCGCGTTGCCGGACCGTGGGCTCGCGAAGAAGTGGTGATCGATGCTGCCGAGGTGAGAGCGATCGTCGACGTGGTCGCGCGTTTTGCGATCGAAACGAGGCACGTGATGAAGACGGGCGGCGGCGCGGCGTCGCTGGTCGCGCGGCTGCGTGACGTCGCCGATGGCCTGGGTGCGATCCTGCACGTCGTGGATCCCCCCGTCGTCTTCGGCGAAGAAGTCGCGGCGGCGCGAGCACGCGTGCTTCGCGCGGCGGAGAAGGTCGGCGAACAGGCGATCCTGCACATGCTTTCGTCGAAGCCGAGGCGGCTTGCCGATGTGTACGAAGGGGATGCGCCCGCCTGCCGCCTCTCGCAACTGGTCTTCAAGATCGGCAACTCGCTTGCCGCAACCGATGCGATCGAGTTGCTCGCCGCCGGATCCCGCGAGCGCGCGGGATCCCTGCTCGACACTCTCGAAGCTCCCGTCGTGCTTCCCGCGCAAGGCGATTGGGAAGAGTTGGCGGATGTCGCCCCCGATGATGAGGAGCTGCGCATCGCGCTGCGCTCACTCTCCATCGCCGCGCCATGGCTCGAATCGCGGATGCGCCGCGCGCAGCGTCAACTCGATCGCATGGCAATCGACACCGGCGATGACCTCATCGCCGCGAAATGGCGCCTGATCAAAGCGCTCGCACAGCTCGAGCACCGCCTGGGCGCGACGCCTGCGGCGAAATTGGACTTGTCCGCGCTTGCACAGTCGCTCGCGCGCGCGATCGTCTGATCAGCCGTTCTTCTGCGCCACCAGCTCCGACGTCACGCGGAGCACGTCGCCGATGCTCTGAAGCTTTTTGCGCAGTTCGGGGCCGTCTAAGCTGATCTCGATCCCCAGCTTCTCCTCGATCTCGAACGCGATCTCCAGAAAGTCGAGCGAATCGGCGCCGAGCTCCTCGAGCGACTTCTCCGGCGTGAGCTCCGCGACAGGCACGTCGAGGTAGTCCGCGAGAATCGCGAGCACGGTCTCGTGGGTGGACTCGATGTCGTCGCTGGAGGTCATGACGAGGGCAGCATAGCGCGCTTATCTGGAGATCGTCGAGGGCGCCGTCAGACCGGGTCCGGAGGATGGGGCAGGAACCGATATCCCCGGCCAGGGACGGTGACGATGTATCGCGGCCGCCGGAAATGGTCCTGCAGCTTGACCCGCAGGTTGCGAATGTGCCGGTCGACGACGTTGCTCTCCGCCACGTAGTCGGCGCCCCACAGACAGTCCAGAATCTCGTCGCGGGTCAGCAGGCGGCCCGCGTTGGCTGCCAGAAGGTAGAGCAGACTCTGCTCGAGGGGGGTGAGGTGAAGCTCCATGCCGCCCGCACGCACGCGACGGTTCAGGATGTCGATCTCCAGGTCCCCGAGCCGGAGCAATGGACTGAAGACCGCGGCATCGCGATACGTGCGCCGCATGACCGCCACGACGCGCGCCACCAACTCTTCCGAGGAGAACGGCACGGTCAGGATGTCGTCCACTCCCTGCTCGAAGGCCTTCAGCTTGGACTTGAGGTCACCGCGCCGCGTCAGGGCGATGACGGGGAGGCGTCCGCCTTCCAGTGTCGCGGCGCCAAAACGCTTCAACATCTCGTTTCCCTCGATGTCCATGTCGAGGACGACGAGATGCGGGCTCCAGTCGGCAACCGCCGAAGTCGCTTCCTGGCCCGTCGACGCCACGCGAGTGATGTACTGGCCGTGGTTGAGCGCCAGACTGACGAGCTCGGCGAGGCCGCGCTGGTCGATCACCAGCAGCGCCCGAGCGGGGCTGCGCAGACGCTGGTCTCGCGAGGGATCCTTCTCCGAATGGGACGAACGCAAGGCACTTTTCCTCTCGAGAGGGACGCCATCCGGCTCTCCCTCGAGCTCGCATCACAGGCCTCCAAATTCGGCGAAGTGACTTATGTCATTTATTCTATTTACCATAGAATTCTACATCGCCTTGGCATCGAGGTCAAACTGAGGACATTCGGCCGCATGGGTTCTCCGCCCACGATCCCCGCCCGAAAGAGGCGCCATCCGATCCGCTGCCAGGGAGCGGGGAGCTCGACCCCTGGCTACCCGACGAGCTCTGCGAAGAAGTCTGTGGGACGGCGGCCGGGCGGAGCTTTGCCCCACGAGGGGGAGCGTTTCCCCCACGACGGGCGGTCTCCTCTCTGACAGGCGATCGCCGCCCGTCATCGCTGGCCGGCGGAATCGCAGCGCTCCGGAGGAGCCGCATTTGAACCGCCCCCAAAAAAGGTGCCACCGGCGGGAGCAGCACGACCCGCTGCGATTCGCAACCCGGGAAGTCCTCACTCTCGATCCGCTGCCTTGCTGGAAGCATCTTTCTGAGGAGGTGAGACGAGCTCGGGTTGCCTCCGCAGAGAATCGCCGCCTGGCACCCAGGTTCCGAGGCTATCTCTTCCCCGCTTCCCCGCTCTCGGGCGATTCCTACGTTTTCGGACTTTGCGGAAATAAGTTGACCCGCGGGCTGTTTAAGGAAGAGCCCGGGTGGGTTTCAAGCCTTAGCTGACATCGTTTCCGCCACCCGACCGCTCCGCTCGGCTCAGGTCTCGGTCCAGAACTGCAACGGCGGCTCGCAGAGCGGCGCCTATCCCCACTGCGGCACCTTCGGAGCGACGATCTGGGTGGCCTACATCTGCCAGACTTCCGGCGCCCCTCCGCCCCCTCCGCCGACCTGTGATCCGCAAGAGGAGGCGGCCTGCTGGGATATGGGATGGAACTGGGACTCTTCTACGTGCAGTTGTAACCGTCCAGGCGTCTGTGAATATAGTGCGGCGAAAATGCCCTATTGTCCCTAGGGCGTAAGTGACCGGGCCGGTGCCGTCCGGGAAGCGGCTGTGAACGAACGTCTAAAACCAGCCAAATCCTCGCGACCGGAGACGAGAAAGGGTGGCCCAACCGGGCCACCCTTTCGGTTCTGTCACTGGGGGCACCCTCATGAGCCGCACTACTGGTGCCGGAAGAGGGATTCTACGCCGGACAGTCACGATTTTCTGCCGTAGTTTGCGACGAGTTCTGCGAAGAAGTCTGTGGGACGGCGGCCGACGCTGGAGGTCAACCGCCGACGAAGGGCAAGGCGGGCGAGAAGCTGCCCCGAGAGAAGGGTGCGTTGCGGTCTCCATCCCGCAGCTTCTCGGCGGCGGAGCGGAGCTCGAGGACGAACCAGGCGTAGGCGTCGTGAGCGTCCGTCACATGCCGTAGCTCGCCGTCAGGAGCAACGATCGCGGTCGAAGGTCCTCTCCCCCCGACGGCGCGCCGCGTATTCCTGACTGCGGTTGAACCCAGTATCCCTTCAGGGGCTCGCCGTCCAGTCCTCTCCCAATTCTCTGAGCCGGCTCAGAAGCTTCCGGAGTGCGCTCGGAGGAAATCTGAGTCCGGAAACAATCTGTGGCAGCCGACTCCCAGGAATTTCGAGCCCACTCCCAAAGAGTTGCAGTCGACTCCAAATTTTCTGAGCCGACTCAGAGGCTTCCGGAGTGCGCTCGGAGGAACCTGAGTCCGGAAAAAATCTGTGGCAGCCGACTCCCAGAATTTCGAGCCCACTCCCAAAGAGTGGCGGCCCACTCTAAATCATCTGAAGTCCACTCCAGAAGAGCAGCAACGCACTCCAGATTTTCTGAGTCGACTCAAAAAACTTGGAGCGCGCTCACAAGGATTTGAGTCCGGAAAGGATTTGCGGCAGCCGACTCCAAAGAATCTCGAGCCCACTCCCAAAAGGAGGCAGCCCTCTCCAAAGAGAGGGAGTCCACTCCCGATTCTTCTGAGCCGACTCAGGAGATCAAAAGCCCACTCAGAAGGCTCTGAGCGCATTCACGAAGACGGCCAGCCCTCTCAGGAGACTTTGAGCGCGCTCACGATCCTGGTGAGCGCGCTCACAAAGGCCGCCAGCCGACTCGCGAGCCTTGCGGGCGCCCTCACGCGCCGGTGAATCCGCTCAAACGGCGGGGAATGGGCTCACCCGGCTCATCAGGCCGTCCCTTCGCGGCGGCGCTCCGCCATCTCGTCTACCGGCCCTCCGATCTCCTTCACCTCTGTAGTATCCTCTCCCCGTTCCTTGCCATCAGCCTTCAAGGCTACGACGACGCCCGCGCTTCAAGGGCCGTAGAGGAGGAGATCCGCCCATGCCGCACGAGATCGACGACACCAACCGGTGGGAGAAATGCCGGCGCCTGGCGCGCATGCTGCTGATGGTCGGCCCGAAGAACGAGGACCTGGTCAAGAAGTATCTCGGCGTCCTCATCGACGGCAACCTCCCTCGCACCGAGCGGCTGCAGCACGTGCTGGTGGTGGGCGCGGGCATCGCCGGGCTGGTGGCCGCCAGGCTGCTCAAGCAGGCCGTTCTCTGACACGATCGGCGCTCGGCCGGGGCCTCAGATTTCTCTCGTCCTGGCACTTGCACGGCGGTATAGTGTGTTCCTGGAGGTACCAAGATGCCTCGAACTTCTCTCCTCGACCGCATCACAGCCAATCCGGAAATCTTCGGTGGGAAGCCGATCGTTCGGGGGATGCGCATCTCCGTAGAGCTAATCCTGAGCCTCCTCGCCCAAGGCGTACCTGCGGAGGAGATCCTCGCGGACTATCCCGATCTCGAGCCAGACGATATCCGGGCCTGCATCGCCTACGCCCACGCCGTCATCGCGAACGACTCCCTGGAAGCCGTCCAGGTCGCCGTCAGGTGAAATTCCTGATCGACCGATGTGCCGGCAGGCGGCTGGCGGACTGGCTTCGTCAGCGGGGGTACGATGTCCTTGAATCCCGAGAGAGAGGTGCTGATCCGGGAGACCGAACCCTTCTGGTGTGGGCCGATTCCGAGCAGCGGGTCCTCGTTACAATGGACAAGGACTTCGGGAAGCTGATCTTCGCCTCGGGTGAGGCTCATTCTGGAGTGGTCCGGCTGCCTGACGTTCCCGCCGAAGAGCGTATTTCCCTCATGGAAAAGCTACTTGCCAAGCATGAGGAGGACCTCAGTGTCGGCGCCGTGATCACGGTCAAAGGCGACAGAGTCCGCATTTCCCGTTTCGAGAAAGGCTGACGTCTATCGTTCGCGGACGCGCTGGGGCTGCCGAAGTCGTCACGACGCACCCCTGTAGTATCGTCTGCCCCCGTTCCTTGCCATCACCTTCCGCAGCGACGCCTCCTGCGATGCCTGCTCGCCAGGCGCAGCCGGAGCCGTACGCGTAGTATGAGGTCAAGCTGGGCCTCCAAGTCTTCAACGAAATCACCGCCAAGACCCGGGACCTGTTTCTCGTACCACTCGTAAGCCTTGCCGATCTCGCGAATCGCCCGGTCCGAGACAGTTACCCGGTGCGCCATCGACCCTGGAGGACGCGCTCGCGGACTTCCTCCCAAGGAAGGCCGGCCTCGGGATTGGCCTCGAATTCAGCGAGTCGTCGATCGAGCTCAACCTTCAGCTCTTCGGACACTGGGACTGCCTCCGGTACGGCGGCAATGCTGTCCCAAATGAGCTCGACGAGCCGGATGCGCTCGGTAACGGGCAGCTCGAGAATCTCGGCTACGGGAAGTGTCTTCATATCGGTAAGCGTACCACGAGGTCCGAAGGGGGAAGTTCGACCCTATGCTGCTTCATCTCAGTCTCCTTCAACCCTGTAGTATCCTTCTCCCCGTTCCTTCCAAAAGAGCTTTTCGGTTCATGCCTGTCAAGACCACGAAACCGCAGCCGCAGCCGCCGCTCGAGGAGCAGGTTCAGGCGGCGCTCTCGGCGCTCGAGCAGCTGAGCACCCGCAAGGACCGCGAGAACCTGGCGCGGTTCGCCATCTCAGCGAGCAAGGCCTTCGGCGTGTCGATGGCCAACATCCAGGTGGTGGCGAAGCGCCTGGGGCGCGACCACGAGCTCGCCGCCGCCCTCTGGGAGACCGGCTGGTACGAGGCCCGCATGTTGACCTCGTTCGTCGACGAGCCGGAGCGCGTCACGCCGGCGCAGATGGACCGCTGGTGCCGCGACTTCGACAACTGGGGGATCTGCGACACGCTGTGCTTCAACCTTTTCGACCGCACGCCGCACGCCTGGGCCAAGGTGACGCAGTGGAGCGGCCAGGGCGACGAGTTCGTCAAGCGCGCGGCCTTCGCGCTGCTGTGGGGTCTCACGGTGCACGACAAGCAAGCCGGCGACGAGCCGTTCGTCCAGGGCCTGCAGCTCGTCGAGCGCGCCGCCGGCGACGAGCGGAATTTCGTCAAGAAGGCCGTGAACATGGCCCTGCGCGCGGTGGGCAAGCGCAATTCCGCGCTCAACGCCGCCGCGGTGGCGGCGGCGCGGCGCCTGGCAGCCTCGCCGGAGTCCGCGGCGCGCTGGGTAGGGAAAGACGCGCTGCGGGAGCTGACGAGCGCCGCGGTGCTCCGCAGGCTCGCGGGTGCAAAGAAGGAGATCAAGAAGGAGCCGCGCAGATGACCATGGTCGATTCCCTGGCGAAGGAGCTCGAGCACGAAGCGGCGACGACGCGCAGGCATTTCGAACGGCTGCCCGGCGACAAGCTGGACTGGCGCCCGCACGAGAAGTCGTATACGGCAGGCGGTCTGGCCTCGCACATCGTCGAATGCGTCAGGTGGGGTGATTCGATCTTCGGCATGGACGAGCTCGACATGGATCCGGCCGCCTACCAGCCCTACCAGGCCGCGTCCGTGGCCGACCTGCTGCAGGCCTTCGACGACGCGGTCGCCGCCTGCCGGCAGGCGCTGGCGGGCGTCGACGACGCGGCCGTGACGCGACCCTGGCGGCTCAAGATCAGGGGCCGCGTGCGCTTCGAAAAGCCCAAGGCGGCGGTGTTCCGGGACTTCACCCTGAGCCACCTGATCCATCACCGCGGCCAGCTCTCGGTCTACCTGCGCCTGCTCGACGTCCCCGTGCCCGGTTCCTACGGACCGTCCGCGGACGAGTTGGGCTGAGGCTCGGAGAAGGAGACCACCGCCACCCGCCGCCCCGGGGCCTGCACCTCACGGATCTCGACGCGGGCGAGCCGCCTCAGGGAGCGCGGTGGGAGAGAGGGGCCGGGGGAGTGAGGGGCCTGAGGCGGCGGAAACCCACGTGGATCGACAACTCTCGGCGCCAGGTAACCTGATTCTCTCGATCAGTGCCGATGCGGGGGCTCCGGCGGCTTCTCGTCTCCACTCCCCTTGCGGCTGCCCTCTTCGAGCACCTTGCGGGTGCGCTCCAGGAGATCCGCGGCGTTGACGCCTTCGACGATCCCGCGGCCCTCGATCCAGCCTTCGTTGCATTCGCCGCAGGCGGAGCCCCCCTTGCGGATCACGTCGCGGCAGTGGCACTCGCCGTACTTGAGCAGGCACTGGTTGCAGGGCGGATCGACACAGCAGGAGTAGCGGCCCTGCTGGGAGAGGCCGGTCTTGACTTCCTCCACCTCGCCTTTGACGCGGGCGATCTGCGCGTCCGGCTGGAGCTCGTTGAACTCGCCGGAGGGTGGGACGGCGGCGGGCCCGCCATCCTGGGGTTCCGTCCTGGGCGCCGCTTTCTGGTGCTGGGCCTGGTAGGCGGCGCAGGCGACCAGAAGGAGCGCCAGCGAGAGACCGAGGAGCCGGGCGAAAGGGTTCCGGGACATGACGGACCTCCTCACAGGTTGAAGTAGCGCACGATGTTGAAGCCGAGGCGGACGTCGCTCTTCTCGAATCCGGCGGCCGAGTCGCCTCCCAGGATCTGGTCGACCGTGGTGGCCCGCGAGTTGCCCAGCACGATCTCGAAGATGTGGCCGCCGAGGGCCTTGGAAATGGCCACGTGCCAGGCTTCCCGGCTCTCGTCGAGGTCACGGTTGGCGGGCACGTACTCCAGCTCCACCAGACGCCCGCCGGGCAGCGGGAAGGTGAGTCCCAGGGGAACGTTGAAGGCGTTCTCGAGGCGCGGCGTGTCCGCCACCCAGGAGGGCGAGACGAGGAGGTTCACGCCGGGGGCGAGGCGCCGGGCGATGAGGAGCTGGGCAAACGGCCGGTCGGAGTCCGCCAATCCGGGTCGCCGCAGGAGGTTGGCGCCGGCCCGCAAGGAAACCGTCAGCGGCACGCGGGCGGCCTGCTCCAGGAAGAGGAACTTGCCGGCGAGCTCATAGTCTTCCTGAAAGGCGACGCGATAGAGCCCCAGGTCGAGGTGGCGGGTCAAGCCGTAGGCGAGGCCGATGCCGGTGTCGGCGCCGCTGTCGAGCCCCCAGAGGTCGTGAGAGGTGCTGTCGTTGATGGGCTGGCGGAAGCGGTGGGTGAACTGGACCTCCAGCCTGCGCGCCCCCACCGGATACGGGGTCGCGCTGTTGATCAGCCGCGTGCCGAGCGGGTCGCGCCGCACAGGCTCGTAGGGCCCCGGCGGGGTCGGAACGTAGGGCCCCTCCTGAGCCGCCGCCGAGCCGGCGAGGAACAGGGCGGTCAGCGCGGCCGCCGGAACGAGATTTCGCATTCCCATCCTCCTCAGTTGTTCGGGGCGCCGGCGCGAACCCAGGCCGCGATACCCGCGATCTGCTCCGCGCTCAGGTAGGGCGGGCCGTCCTGGGGCATCCGGTCGCCCGTGATGCTCGGATCGCCGCGCAGCTTCAGGATCAGATAGCTCCTCTCGGGGGCGCCCGGCTCGACCCGGTCCAGCGTGCTGTTCTCGGTGGCGGGATGGTTCACCAACAGGCCGTAGCTGACGCCGGGTTCCAGCACGAGACCCTGCTGCCCCGTGGACGCCGCGTGGCAGCCGTCCTTGGCGCAGGTGGGCGTGAAGATCTGGGCCTGGATCTGCGAGAAGGTGAAGGCCGGCACGTCCTCCGAGTCAGGGGGCTCGGTCGGCGACTTGACCGTGCCGCAACCGGCGAGGAGCAGCAGCGTGACGAGTTGAACGGCGCGGCGGTAGGGCATTCAGTCCTCCAGTTTCTCCTCTTCAACTGCGCGTGCCGCAAGGGTATCTCAGCGTGGGTTCCATAGGGTAACGAAAAGGTTCAGGACAGGAGACGGAACTGAACCGCCCGCCCCGATTCCGGGACATACTGTATGGCATGCCCGCGAACGACGAGCTGGCGCTGCTGCGGCGGGTGGCGGCGAAAGACCGCAAGGCCTTCGAGGTCCTCTACCATCTCTATTACCGCCGCCTGTTCGGCTATCTCCTGAAGCTCACCCGGCGGGCGGATCTGATCGAAGAGGTGCTGAACGACGTCATGCTCGCGGTCTGGAACGGCGCGGCCGGTTTCGACGGCCGGTCGCGGCCCTCGACCTGGATTTTCGGCATCGCCTATCACAAGGCGCTCAAGGCCCTCGCGCGGCGGCCGGAGGAGCCGGAGGAGGCCACGGAGAGGCCGGAGCCGGTGGACGCCGAGGAGCCCGAGAGCCTGGCGGCGCGGCGCGAGCTGGCGGGAGTCCTCGGCCGCGCCCTCGGCGCCCTGCCGCCGGACCAGCGGGCGGTCGTCGAGCTGACCTATTACTATGGGATGGCCTATCAGGAGATCGCGCAGGTCGTGGGCTGCCCCGTCAATACCGTGAAGACGCGGATGTTCCATGCCCGGCGCCGGCTGAGGGAGATGCTGCCGGGGCTGGGTATCTCGAGCCACGCGGGCTAGGAGAGAGACCATGCGAAAGGCGGACGATCAGGGCGGGAGGTTCCACCAGAGGATCTGGGAGCTGCTCCCCTGGTACGCGAACGGCAGTCTCGACGGACGGGAGCAGGAGATGGTGGAGAGCCATCTCGCCGCCTGCCCGCGCTGCCGGGAGGAGGCGCTCACCTGCCAGCGGACGGCCGAGGCGGTGAAGAGCGCGGGCGAAACGGCACCCTCGCCTCACCCGGTGCAGCTCCAGCGGGTGCTGGCGCGCATCGAGGCGAGCGAGCAGGAGAGGCGCGCCGGTGCCGGCTGGAAGGCGCGGCTGCGCGGGCTCGCCGAAGCGACGCCCGGTCCGCTGCGCCGCGCCCTGGCGGCGCAGGCCGCCGTCATCCTGGTGCTGCTCGGACTGCTCGTCTGGCGGGAGATGCGCCCGCAACGAGCCCCGGCGGAGCCGGTCCTCTATAGCACCCTTTCGGCTCCCGCCGAGGCACCGGCGCCGAAAGCCGGCCTGCGGCTGATGTTCTCGCCGCAAGCGACCGAGCGGCAGATCCGCGCCCTCCTCGCCGGCATCCAGGGGCAGATCACCGCCGGCCCCTCGCCGCTCGGCGTCTACACGGTCGAGGTGCCCGCGGCGGGCGATCCCATCGCGGTCGTCCTCGCCCGGTTGCGCTCGGAGCCCGAGGTGGTGTTCGCCGAGCCGGCCGCCGGCGGGACCGGGAATGGTACTCAATGAATAGCCACCACCCGGAGAGGTCTGTCCGGGCCAGCCGCCGCCCGGGGCTTCCGCCCCGGGCTACCGAGACGCCGCTTCTCCGAAGCGGATGGTCCCCGTATGAGGCCGAATCGCTCCAGAGGAGCAACGTTTCGATAGCCCGGGGCGGAAGCCCCGGGCGGATCGGCCGCCGCCGGCTCGCGGCGGCGCTCGTCTCGGCCCTCTTCGCGTTGAGCTGCGCCGGCACGTCTCCCGTTCCATCGACGAGCCCATCGACAGGCGACGCCGCCGCCGCGCCTTCGCCACCGCCGACGGGCCAGCAGGTGATGATCACCTATCCGCCGGGCCCACCCCCGGTGTGGGCCCGGACCTCGGCGGAGCTGGCGGAGATCTATCGCCTGCGCGTCGTCTGGGCCTGGACCATGGCCTCCCTGGGCGAGCAGTGCGTGGTCTTCGAGGTCCCCCCCGGCCGGTCGGTGGAGGATCTCGTGCGCCGGCTCGCTGCCGATCGCCGCGTCGGCTCGGCCCAGGCGATCGCGACCTTCGAGACGCTGGCCCAAGGAGGACCAGGAGGACCAGGAGGCCGCACCGATCCCTACGCCCATCTCCAGCACAGCGCCCAGGCCCTCCGCCTCGACCAGGCGCACCGCCTGGCGACGGGCAAGGGAGTGCGCATCGCCCTGGTGGACACCGGCGTCGACTTCGACCATCCCGACTTGCGCGATCGGGTGGTGGGGGCGAAGAGCTTCGTGGACCGGGGCGAGCAGAGCTTCACCACGGATTTCCACGGCACCGCGGTGGCCGGGGTCATCGCCGCCACGGCCAACAACGACGTGGGGATCGCCGGCGTGGCGCCGGGCGCGAAGCTCTACGCCCTCAAGGCGTGCTGGCAGCAGCCGCCGGCGGCGCGCGAGGCCGTCTGCAACAGCTACACGCTGGCCAAGGCCGTGGACTTCGCCATCGTCCAGGGCGCCCAGGTGCTGAACTTCAGCCTCGGCGGACCGCCGGACCCGCTCATCGGCCGGCTGATCGGCCACGCTCTGTCGAAGGGGATCGTGGTGGTGGCCGCGGACGGCGGACCCTCGCGCGACTTCCCCGCCAGCTACCAGGGGGTGATCGGCATCCGCGGCAGCGACGACAGGAAGGCAGGCCCCGCCGCGCCTGCCGCCGCCTCGGGCGCGCTTCCACCGAAGCTCACGGCGCCCGCCGTGGACATCCTCACCACCGTTCCCAAAGGGCTCCTACGACTTCTTCTCCGGCAGCTCGCTCGCCGCCGCCCAGGTCTCCGGCATCGCCGCCCTGCTGTTGGAGAAGGACCCCAAGGCCTCTCCGGTCCGGCTGGCCGAGATCATCCGCAAGACCGCCCGGCCCTTGAACCCCACCCACGTCGTCCAGGTCGACGCCTGCGCGGCCGTGGCCAGCCTGGCGGGCGGCGGCGGGTGCGAGTAGAGCGCCGTCACCCCTCCCGGCCCCTCCTCTCTTGACCCCTCCCTCAGCGGGAGAAGGAAACGCCGACCTGCGGCGCCCGGGAATGGAGAATTCCCGCTGGCCGTCCGTCTCTTCTTAGTGGTTCCGGGAGCGGAGCCGGTTATCGATGCTATATAATAACTAATCTTATATGACGCGGAGAGAGAAGATGTCCTATCGCAGGGCGGAGACCTGCCCGTGACTGAGTCGATCCAGGGCGGCTCGCCGAAGCCCGCCGCCGGCCACCGGTGCTACTACTGCGGAAAGGAGAACACGTCGGACATCCGCTACTGCGCCGAGTGCAAGCGCTACCAGCCGGACCCCGTGGGCAAGACCGTCTCGCCCTGTCCCGTCTGCTGCGAGCTGATCCCCCGGGGCGCCTTCAAGTGCAACCACTGTTCCACTTTCCAGAGCGGCATCGGGCGCCGGCTTCCCACCTCGGCGGCCACCATTTCGGCGCTGGGCGCCCTGGCGTCGCTAGTGATCCTGTTGATCAACACGGTCGCCGCCCACCCACGCGCGCGCTCGCGGACGGACCTGGCGCTCGTCGCCTCCAACCCGGAGATCAAATTCTTCATGCGGGTCAGCAATAACGGCAATAGACCCTCCTTCGTGAATGCGGGGTGGCTCACACTCACTCCCGATCCGCATTGTCCGCCGGCGTTTTGCTCCAAACCGGGTGCCGGCCCATCGAAAGGTGTTCTGGAGCTCAAAGCAGAACCTCTAGAATCTGCCCTGATCAACCCGGGGCACGTGATCGTGAATTTCGTCCCCATAGGCCGCTTCCAAACGAACAATAAGCCTCCGGTCGACTGCAACCAACTCGATAAGGTGAAGATGTGCTTGGCCTTCGCCGTCAGCGAGCACCAGAGGTCGCCGCTGTTCCTCCCGCCCGAGAAGCCCTCCGAGCCGCGGTGCGTCCCTCTCGAGATCTCGAGCCTCGCCGAAAATCACCATCTACCGGCGGTGAAAGACGTAATGAAGATCGCCTGTCAGGATTGAGAATGATGAAATCAGCCCCAGCCCTGTCCTGCTGCATCGCCCTCGTCGTCGCAACCGTCGGTATCGCCGGGCCGGCCTTCGCAGAGACCCAACTCCTCGATTACTGCAAAGAAGACTACTACCCTAACGAGGTGTACGAACTGTGGATCGATATCTCCGCTTCGGCGCGAATCCAGGATGGGTTCGACCTCGAGCTCGCGCTCGGAGGCAGCACCCTCACCGAGTCCACGGTTGAGAAAAGGGAAGACAAGGGTCGCAAATGGTGGGAAGGACGATCCTCGAAGGGTTTCTATATCAAGAAAACCGATATACGCCCCAAGGTTCCCGGTTTTTTCATCAGCGGGCCAGAAAGCTGCAGATATCAGGTCATCCCCCGGGTCGAAGTGCCGACCGAGAAGATCTGCATTGCCAGGTACAGCTTCAGGGCTTACCAGGAGATCGAGCTTCAGGTCAATCCACCCGAGTCGGTATTACGCATTGGTGGCCACACGAGGTCTCCAAAGCCCGACAAACGATGCCCCCGAAATCCGGACGACGAGAAGCTCGCAGCCGAGATCCGGGCAGAGCTGGAGAAAGCGGGGGTTCTCCGCTCGTTCGCCGTCGAGGTCAGCGTGCGTCAAGGCATCGTGCACCTTGCGGGGCGTGTCAACGGCAACGCCGCGAAGCTTGCCTTGGCAGCAGCCCAACGCAAAGTAAAAGACAAGCGAAAGGTCAAGGACAACCTCCAGGTATCCTCCCTCAGCGGCACCTCGCTGATCGACGCGGGAGGAGCCGAGCTCATTGTCGCGATCGAGATCGATGGTGAACCGAGATTCACCACCCCTCTGGTCATTGATTGGGAAATGGTTATGGGTTCGGGATGGGAGATCAAGTCCAAGATCCTCGAAGCCTATGAACAACAACTCGACGAAGCTGAGGAAACAAAAGGCGCTGATCGTACGCGGCAACTGCGGGACGCTCAAGCACCGCTGGCTCGAAAAATTGCCACAAAACTGGAAAGCATCACATCAATCACGATCAAAAGATCCAACTGGTGAGACATCGAGAAATGACACGGTCCCTGTTCTCTCTCCGGCTCTGCGCTGCGTGGGCTTCTGGCGTTGATCGCACCGGCCCTGGCGGCCGCACAACCCATCGCAGTCTTCGAGCTCGACGACTATCTCGATCCCCGGCTGCTTGGCACCGAATTCCGTGAGGGCGGCGGCATCGAACCGGGCAATCGGTTCGTCGTCGCCGAGGTTCTGGCCGGGGTGATCTCCGATTTCGAGCACCAGGGGCTGTTCAGCGATGGCGAAACCGAGTTCGCGCACATCGCCTCCAGCCTGTACGTTGGGCGCAGCCAGTTCAACCTGCTGGCGACGGTGTTCGACCCGCGGACCTCGCCGGTCTTCGGCCGTGGTTCCGAGGAGGCGCCGGGCACCATCCCCGGCGGGGAGCGCGCCCGGGTGATCCCCGACTACCGGCTCCGGCTGCAGTACGGCCGGTACAAATTCAATCCCGGGACCGCCGGTGACAGCTTCATCGACCGGCTCCTCTTCTCGGTCGGCTACGCGCGGACCGACGCGGGCGACCAGATCTACGACTTCGGCCTGGTCCTCGACATACCGATCGAGGACAAGCTCGGCAGCTTCGGCTACGACTGGCGAATCGTCGACGGCGGGTTCGACCAGCACCGGCTCCTCTACTTCTACCGCTGGGCGAACGAAAACGTGATCGGCCCCGTGAGCTTCCCGGTCCGCCTGTCCTTCGGCGGGGAACGCAGCGAAACGCACTGGCGCCTGGCACCGGTTCGGCTGGAGGTGGGGGCCAAGGTGCCGATCGAGCGGCTCCGGACGACGGTCCACCTCACCTACGCGCCCTCTTTCCGGCCAGCGAGCCGGGGCTTCGAGCAAGGCTGGAACCACGAGCTCGCCGCGTTTCTCGACGTGGTGGCGCTCACCAAGGTGTTCGCCCCCTCCCGCCGGCAGCCGTAATCTCTCCTAGTGCATAATTCCCTCTGCCACCCGCTCCTCGCCGCGGGGAGGCAAGGAGGGGGGATGGCGCGCCGGGACCGCAAGACACGGGTCGGCAAGCGGTACCACAAGCCGGGCACGGCTCCGGGCACCTTGCGCGGGCCGGAGACGGCCGACGCCAGACCCGCGCGGGTCACCCTCATCGATTACAGTCCCGATCACGTCGAGGAGAAGAAGATCTCGAGGATCGAGGAGGTCTTCCCCTACCGCGACAGCCCGACGGTGACCTGGATCAACGTCGAAGGGCTCGCCGACGTCGGGCTGATCGAGCGGATCGGCCGGCATTTCGGCTTCCATCCGCTCGCCCTGGAGGACGTCCTCAACTGCGGCCAGCGGCCCAAGCTCGAGGACTACGGGAGCTACCACTTCCTGGTCCTGAAGTCGCTCTACCGGAAGGAAGGGGAGCTGGAGATCGAGCAGATCAGCTTCTTCCTCGCCGGCAACTACGTCGTCACCTTCCAGGAGGTGCCGGGCGACTCGTTCGAGGCCGTCCGCGAGCGCATCCGCCACGGCAAGGGACAGATCCGGCGCATGGGGCCGGACTATCTCGTCTATGCCCTGATGGACGCGCTGGTGGACGAGTTCTTTCCGGTCCTGGAGATCGTACGGCGAGCGGATCGAGGAGCTGGAGGACGAGGTGGTGCTGCGCGGCGAGCCCGCGACGCTCAACGAGATCCATCGCATCAAGCGCGAGCTGCTGATGCTGCGGCGCACCGCCTGGCCGGAGCGGGAGGTGATCAACGCGCTGCAGCGGGAGGAGGCCCATCTCATCCAGCCCGGAGACCCGGGTCTTCCTGCGCGACTGCTACGATCACATCATCCAGGTGATCGACATGATCGAGACCTACCGCGACCTGTCCTCGGGCCTGCTGGAGGTCTATCTCTCGAGCGCCAGCAACCGGCTCAACGCGGTGATGAAGGTGCTCACCATCATCTCGACCATCTTCATCCCCCTGAACTTCATCGCCGGCATCTACGGCATGAACTTCCATCCCGAAGCGAGCCCGCTCAACATGCCGGAGCTCAACTGG
The DNA here is from genome assembly GCA_963778565.1 of Thermoanaerobaculaceae bacterium. Taxonomy (GTDB): domain Bacteria; phylum Acidobacteriota; class Thermoanaerobaculia; order Multivoradales; family UBA5704; genus DATARR01. The sequence continues at coordinate 72,101 of CAVZUZ010000017.1, forward strand.
TTCTTCGGCTATCCCTTCGCGCTGGGGCTGATGGCGGTCGTCGCCGGGTCGCTGGTGATCTATTTCCGTCGCAAGCGCTGGTTCTAGCGCCGGAAAGCCGGTGCCGGCCCCGAGGGGCTTCCACCGCCGTGCTCTGTGATAGAAATCGGGGTAGTGGTTCAGTTTGCCCGCGGACCGCGCACCGTCCTGCCCTTCGAAGCCTCACCCCCCGGCCCCCTCTCCCTGACGGGAGAGGGGGAGGGAAACATCTCCTGCAGCTGTTCTCCCCTCTCCGGTTACGGAGAGGGGCCGGGGGTGAGGCTTCGAAGGGCAGGATCGGGGCAGTCCACGAGCAAACTGAACCACTACCGAAATCGGCGAACTTTTCGAGGGAGTCTCCCCAAGAACATGAAAAAATCCTTGTGCCGGCGATCTGTTTCCTTGCTCTCTCCCGCTTCCTTCGTCGCCGCCTTCGCCCTCCTCTCGCCGATCCTCCCTGCCCAGGCACATGCGGCGAAGCCGCCGCGGTCCGCCCCCACCCCCGCAGTCACCGCGAAGCCGGCCGTCGACCCCGCCCTCTTCAAGTCGCTCGCGTGGCGCGAGGTCGGCCCCTACCGCGGCGGGCGGGTCGGCCGCCGTCACCGGCCTGCCGGGCAACCGCGATACCTACTACTTCGGCAGCACCGGCGGCGGCGTCTGGAAGACCACGGACGGCGGCCGGACGTGGCGAACGTCTCGGACGGCTTCTTCGGCGGCTCGATCGGCGCCGTCGCCGTCGCGGAGTGGGATCCGAACGTCGTCTACGTCGGCGGCGGCGAGAAGACGGTGCGCGGCAACGTCTCGCACGGCGACGGGATGTGGAAGTCGACCGACGCCGGCAAGACCTGGAAGCACGTCGGCCTCGCCGACTCGCGGCACATCCCGCGCGTCCGCATCCATCCCAAGGATCCGGACCTCGTCTACGCCGCCGTCCTGGGCCACCTCTTCGGGCCCAACGAGATGCGCGGCGTCTACCGCTCGCAGCGACGGCGGCGGCCACTGGGAGCGCGTGCTCTTCGTGAACGACAAGGCGGGCGCCGTCGACCTCGCCATCGACCCGACGAACCCGCGCATCCTCTACGCCACGCTGTGGAACGTCCGGCGCACGCCCTACAGCCTGGAGAGCGGCGGCCCCGGCTCCGGACTCTGGAAGACCACCGACGGCGGCGACACCTGGAGCGAGCTGACCCGCAACCCCGGGCTGCCCAAAGGCCCGCTCGGCATCATCGGCGTCACCGTCTCGCCCGCCAACTCCGAGAACGTCTGCGCCATCGTCGAGGCCGAGGAGGGCGGCGTCTTCCGCTCCCACGACGGCGGCAAGACCTGGGCCAAGACCAACGACGACCGCAACCTGCGCCAGCGCGCCTGGTACTACACCCGCATCTACGCCGATCCGAAGGACGAGGACGTCGTCTACGTCCTCAACGTCCAGTTCTTCCGCTCGAAGGACGGCGGCAAGACGTTCACCAACATCCGCACGCCGCACGGCGACAACCACGACCTGTGGATCGACCCCGCCGATCCCGCTGCGGATGATCGAGTCGAACGACGGCGGCGCCAACGTCTCCACCGACGGCGGCAGCACCTGGACGCCGCAGAACAACCAGCCGACGGCCCAGTTCTACCGCGTCTCGACGGACAACCACTTCCCCTACCGCATCCTACGGCGGCCAGCAGGACAACTCGACGGTGCGCATCCTCTCGCCGCGGCGCGGGGCCCGGCATCGGCCCCGGCGACTGGGAGGAGACCGCCGGCGGCGAGAGCGGCTACATCGTCGCCGACCCGACGAACCCCGACATCGTCTACGGCGGCTCCTACGGCGGGCTGCTGACCCGCATCAACCACCGCACGGGCGAGTTCCGCGACGTCAACCTCTGGCCGGACAATCCGATGGGCGCCGGCGCCGCCGATCTGAAGTACCGCTTCCAGTGGAACTTCCCGATCTTCTTCTCGCCGCACGACCCGAAGACGCTCTACGCCGCGGCCAACGTGCTGTTCAGGACGACGGACGAGGGGCAGAGCTGGCAGGCGATCCGCCCGGACCTGACGCGCAACGACAAGTCCAAGCAGGGCCCCTCCGGCGGCCCGATCACCAAGGACAACACCACCGTCGAGTACTACGGCACGATCTTCGCCGTCTCCGAGTCGCCGCTCGAGCCGGGCGTGCTCTGGGCCGGCTCCGACGACGGCCTGGTCCACGTCTCGCGCGACGGCGGCAAGACCTGGAAGAACGTCACGCCGCCCGGACCTGCCCGAGTGGATGCAGATCAACAGCCATCGACGCCGCACCCGCACGAGAAGGGCGGCGCTCTACCTGGCCGCGACGCGGTACAAGCTCGACGACTTCCGGCCCTACCTCTACAGGACGACCGACTACGGCACGACCTGGACGCCGATCGACGCCGGCATCGACCCGCTGCACTTCACCCGCGTCGTGCGCGCCGATCCGGCCCGGCGCGGCCTGCTCTACGCCGGCACCGAGCGCGGGATGTACGTCTCCTTCGACGACGGCGCCCGCTGGCAGCCGCTGCAGCTCAACCTGCCGATCGTGCCGATCACCGACCTGACGGTCAAGGACAACGACCTGGTCGTCGCCACGCAGGGGCGGTGCTTCTGGGTGCTCGACGACCTCTCGCCGCTGCGCGCGCTGGCGGCGGATTCCAGCCATTCCGGAATGGCCGGCGCCAGGGTCTACCTGCACCCGCCGGCGCCCAGCCACCGCCTGTGGAGCGCCGGCAACGTGCCGCGGCCGCCGCAGGGGCTGGGCCAGAATCCGCCGGCCGGCGTCGTCGTCGAGTATTACCTGAAGGAAGCGGTGCCCGCCGACCGGGCGAAGAAGGTCAAGCTGGAGATCCTGACTCAGGACGGCAAGGTGATCCGCACCTTCGAGGGCAAGCCGGCGGAAGCCCAGGGGCCCGGCGAGGCCAAGGCGATGGGCGGGCCGGCGCCCGGCGAGAAGGCGACGAAGCCGTCTGAAGAGAGTCCGGTTCCGGGGCCGCAGGGCCAGGAGATCGGCAAGGACAAGGGCAAGGAGGCCGAAGAAGAGAAGGCCGACGAGGACAAGGACGAGGAGGAGGAGGAGAAAGTGCCGACCGAGGCCGGTCTCAACCGCTTCGTCTGGGACCTGACCTGGCCCAAGGCGAGCAAGTTCCCCGGCATGATCCTGTGGAGCGGGGAGCCGTTCGGGCCGCTGGCCGTGCCGGGCGCCTATCAGGTGCGCCTGACGGCGGGCGGCGAGACCTTGACCCAGCCGTTCGAGATCCGCAAGGATCCGCGCTCCTCCGCGACCCGGGCGGACCTCGAGGCGCAGCTTCAGTTCCTCCTCGAGGCGCGGGACAAGCTCACCGAGACCCACGACGCCATCCGCCGCGTCCGCGAGGTGCGGGCCCAGCTCGACGACCTGCGCAAACGGCTGCGCCGGGACGAGGAGCGCAAGCCACTGGTCGAAGCCGCCAAGGAGCTCGACAAGAAGATGACCGCGGTCGAGGAGGCCCTGTACCAGACCAAGAACCGCAGCCGGCAGGACCCCCTCAACTTCCCCATCCGCCTCAACGACAAGCTCAACGCCGTCGCCGGCTCGGTGGCGCTCGGCGACTACCGGCCGACGGCACAGGCGGTGCAAGTGAAGACCGAGCTGACGGCGGCCATCGATGCCGAGCTCGCCAAGCTGCGGGCGATCTGGGACGGCGACCTCGCCCGCTTCAACGCCCTGGCGCAGGAAAAGGGAGTGCCGGCGGTCATCGTCCCGCCGGCTCGGCTAAAATAAGGCCTCGGCGGACCGGCCCATGCCGGTCCGCGTCATCCAACCACCACTTCAAGCGACGGAAGACAGCGCAAGATGGACGTCATCACCAAATCTTTTCCTGCCTATACGTTGAGCGGCTGGGACCTTTCGGAGCTGCTGCCGGGGCCCAGCGAGGCCGTGTTCGCCGGCCGGCTCGCCGACCTCGATGCGGCGCTGGCTGATTTCGAGCGGCGGCGCGAGGATCTACACCCTGACATGGATCCGAGGGCGTTTCTGGACATCCTCCGCCAGGACGAGGACCTGGCCGACCGGATCCAGGTGATCTCGGGCTACGCCTCGCTCTGGTTCTACGCCGACACCGGCAGCCAGGAGGCCTTGACCTTCCGCAACCGGGTACGCCAGGCGGCCACGGCGGCGGGCAACCGCATGCTTTTCTTCACCCTCTGGTGGCGGAGCCTCTCCGACGAGGAAGCCTGGCGGCTGCTGCCCAGCGAGACGGAGCACGGCGACTACCGCCACTACCTGCAGGACCTGCGGCGCTTCAAGCCGCACACCCTCGACGAGAAGAGCGAGCAGATCATCAATCTCAAGGACCAGAACGGCATCGAGGGAGTGATGACGCTCTACTCCATGCTCACCAACCGCCTCGAGTTCACCCTCGAGGTGGACGGCGAGACGAAGAAGCTGACCCGCGACGAGCTGATGAGCCACGCCTTCTCGCCCCGCGCCGAGCTGCGGGCCGCCGCCTACCGGGAGCTGTACAGGTTTTTCGAGCAGGACGCCAACATCCTCGGCCAGGTCTACGTCAGCCGGGTCCGCGACTGGCACGACGAGCAGGTGGGGCTGCGCGGCTATTCCTCCCCCATCGCCGTGCGCAACCTGGACAACGACATTCCGGACCGCGCCGTCGAAGTGCTGCTCGACGTGGCGCGCCAGAACGCGCCCCTGTTCCAGCGCTATTTCCGGATGAAAGCCGGCTGGCTGGGCATGGACCGGCTGCGCCGGTACGACGTCTATGCCCCGCTCGCCACCTCGGACCGCAAGATCGCCTACGCGGAGGCCGTCCGTTCCGTGCTGGAAACCTTCGCGGACTTCCACCCCCAGTTCGCGGCGCACGCCGAGCGGGTCTTCGCCGAGAACCACCTCGACGGCGAGATCCGCAAAGGCAAGCGCGGCGGCGCCTTCTGCTTCACGGTGCTGCCGCGCTACACGCCCTGGGTGCTGGTGAACTTCGCCGGCCGGGTGCGCGACGTGGCGACGCTCGCCCACGAGCTCGGCCACGCCGTCCACAGCATGCTGGCAAGCGGGCACTCGAGCCTCACCCAGCACGCCTCGCTGCCACTGGCCGAGACCGCCTCCGTCTTCAGCGAGATGCTGATGACCGACCGGCTGCTGCGCGAGGAGTCCGATCCGCTGGCCCGCCGCGAGCTGCTGGCCGCCGCCGTGGACGACGTCTACGCCACCGTTTTGCGCCAGGCCTACTTCGTGCTGTTCGAGATCGAAGCCCACGAGGCCATCCGCGCCGGCCGCTCCACCGACGAGCTGTGCGAGATCTACCTGGGCAAGCTCCGCGACCAGTTCGGCGACAGCGTCGACGTCGCTCCCGAGTTCCGCTACGAGTGGCTGTCGATCCCGCACATCTACCAGACCCCCTTCTACTGCTACGCCTACAGCTTCGGCCAGCTCCTGGTGCTCGCCCTCTACCGGCGTTACCAGGAGGAGGGCGAACGCCTTCAAGCCCGGCTATCTGCGGCTGCTCTCCTACGGCGGCTCCGCCCGGCCGGAGCACATCCTGGCCGAGGTGGGCATCGACATGACCGACCGCTCCTTCTGGCAGGGCGGCTTCGACCTGGTGCGCGCCCGCATCGACGAGCTGGAGAATACGAAGGTCTAGGGGACAAGGACCTGAAGGACAGAAAGGACCTGAAGGACGAGGAACATGCACCTCGCGTCCTTTGGGTCCTTGTCGTCCTTTTGGTCCTTGACGCCAGAACCCTGAAACGATTTCCTCCCCTGCTTCGTCTTCCTGGATGAACAACGGCTCTCTTCAAGGAGGAACGATGAACAGCAGAACCACTCTCGCAGCGGCGCTGATCACGGCAGCCATGATTTCGGCCCTCGTGGCGGGTCCCGCCGCGGCCGCCGATCTCTGGTTCCACGTCAAGGTGGACGGCGGCAGGAACGGCGAGCAGGCGACGATCAACCTGCCCCTCTCGATGGTCAACAAGCTGGCCCCGATGATTCCCACCGAGGCCAGAGCGTCCGGCCGCGTGCGCATCGACGACCGCGACTACAGCATCGCCGAGCTGCGGCGGATCTGGCGGGAGCTGGAGGCCGGCCCTGACGCCACCTACGTCACCGTCAACGAGAAGGATTCCAAGGTGCGGATCGCCAAGCGCGGCAGCTACCTGGTCATGGAAGCGAACGACCGCACCAAGGGCGAGGACGTCCAGGCGCGGATTCCGCTGTCGGTCATGGCGGCCCTGCTCTCCGGCCCCGGCAACGAGCTCGACCTGGGGGCCGCGCTCGAGGCCCTGGCCCGCGAGGGAGAAGGCGAGCTGATCACGGTCACCGGTGAGGACGAGACCGTGCGGATCTGGGTGGACGCCGTGTCAGACGGACGCTGACGGAACGACGAGGGTCGTAGCGGCGGGCCTACGGCGACCAGGGCGTCAGGCTCACCGCCCCAGCGCCTCCACCGGCGCCGCCATCAGAAGCGTTAGCGAGACACACCGGATGGACGGAACACGCCAATTCCGATATCCTCGATCCGGAGATAGAACATGAGCGATTCCAGGATAAGCATCGAGGAGGTCACGGCGCCAGAGGCAATCAAAGCCGCTCGTATGCGGGCGGAGCAAGGTCTTTGCAACGCAGAATGGCTTGAAGGCCACTGGGCGGACCTCCTCCCGCGAGCGCGTGGAAAGTTCATTGCCGTTGCCGGTGGCGAAGGGATTGTTGCCGAGACGGTGGAGGCTGCTTGGAACTGGGTCGACGAGAACCACCGTGGGGACGGCGGCGCGTTCGTCCAGTACGTACCTGCTGTTCAGGGGCCCCGCATCTATGCGAATCGTCGGCACTTGGCGTACATGCGATGATGGGATCGCTCGGCCGGTTCTGCGCAGTGTCCTGTTCGACGTGCACGGCCGGCCTCTGACCGAGTGGTTTCTGATCGATACGGGCGCCGATCAAACGGTTCTCAGCGGAACAGTCTACTTCCGTCTCGCCATTGCCGGCCGGCGACCTGATAGCGACCACCGGCTGATGGGAATCGGGGGAGCGACCGATTTCGTGCTGATCACAACCGAAGCTGCGCCTGCCCGAGATGACGGCCAGGTAGTGAGGATTCGCGGCGAGCTTGCTGCATTCACCGATGCCGCCGCAACTGACTTCAGCGTTCTCGGGCGGGATGTACTTGACAACTTCGATCTCGTTGTAAGCCGCCGTATGGACGAGATCTCTCTACTGGCGGGCAATCACAGGTACCGGATCGAGACTGTCTACCCTCGAAAGGATCTCTGGTAATGCCCACGCGGCGGGTCACGTCCGCCTCGACGACCGCGTCCATAGCGTCGCCGAGCTACGGCGGATCTGGCGCGAGCTGGAGGACAGTCCCGACGCCACCTACGTCACCGTCAACGACCACGACTCAAAGGTACGGGTCGCCAGGCGCGGCAACTACTTGGTCACGGAAGCGAACGAGCGCGCCCAGGGAGAGGACGTGCAGGCACGGATCCCGCGTGACGGTCCTTGACGCGACCGCCAGGCTGGCCTACCATGAACTAAGTGCTTACAGGAGAATGGTATAGACGGCTGGCTATCCCGTAACCTTTCGCTCCGGAGGAGCACCGGGAAGGAGCGAGGAGGATGCATCCGAGAAGCTCAACTGCAGGTTGGCGCCCATGCTACGCTAAAGCGAAGTCAAGATCATGGAAGAAGCCGATCTCCAGCGTCTGATCGACGACGGCGTACCAGAGGGTCGCGAAACCGACTACAAGCTTGAACTGGCAGTTGCGACAGACCAAGAGAAGAAGGAGTTTCTGGCTGATGTTTCGTCGTTTGCGAACACGGTTGGGGGTGTCCTCTACATTGGCATCAGGGAGGAGAACCTACTGCCCGTTGAGCTCACCGGCTTGGCCGTCGCCGATCAAGATATCGAAATCCAGCGACTCGAGAACCTCCTCAGAAATGGCCTCGAGCCTCGGCTCCCGGGAATCAACATTCTACCTATCCGGCTATCCTCTTCTCGCTTGGTCATCGTGCTCGAAATCCCGCAAAGCTGGGTACTCCCTCATCGTGTAAGCCTGAAAGGACACGACAAGTTCTATGCACGCAACTCTGGGGGCAAGTACCCCGTGGACGTAGCTGAGCTTCGCAGCCTGTTCGCCCAATCTGAGGCGCTCACGGAACGGATGAGGCGCTTCCGCCACGAAAGGCTCTCTGCTGTCCAAGCCGGCGAGACTCTCATCGGACTCGGAGCGTGGCCCAAGATTGTTCTCCATCTGATTCCTCTCCAGTCCTTCAAGCCCGGAACTACGCTTGACCTCTCCCACGCTCAGAACAAACTCACCGGACTTCGCCCCTTCCAGGCTCAAAACTGGAGCTATCGACACAACTTTGAGGGCTTCGCAACGTTTACAACAGACCATGGCGAGGGCAATACATTTACCTACGTCCAGATCTTTCGGAGTGGAGCGCTGGAGGCCGTCGACCGATTCATGCTCGACTCCTCCGGAAAGCAGGAGCAACGCCACATCCCGGGCGCCGACTTTGAAAGGACAATCGCTTCGGCACTGCCGTCTTATCTGGCCATCCTAGGCGGACTAGGCATCCAGCCGCCTGTCTTTCTTGGGCTCTCCCTCCTTGGCGTCAAAGGTTACCAGATGTACGTGGAGGGCCAAGGGCCATTCTCAAGGATCCCTAGAATCATCGAGCGTCAAGACCTCGTGCTCCCCGAGATTGCTGTCGGCGACTTCGCAGCCGAGCCCTTCAAACTCCTCAAGCCGGTATTTGACATTGTCTGGAACGCTGCCGGTTGGCCCGGTTCCGCCAACTACACTTCAGATGGACAATGGCAAGGTCGGTGACAGCGAGCCTAACCAGCCGATCGAGCGGACGAAACCGGCAGCTCGCGCCCGGCCCGCCGCTCATCGGCAGCAGCGTTGGGCGGCTCTGCAGTTGCCCTTCCGGTGTTAACGATGAGTGACAAGAGAATAGCCTACGCTCTACCCGCGTCAGCATTCAGGAAATGCTTCAATCGCGATGCTATGTTCGACGCAGTCGATTGGACGCAGTGGCAAGCTGTCATCAACGGATTTCAGCACCGATTCGTCGGCTGGTACTTCGATCCTCTTTCCATCTTCCCGGGAGCCGGCGGCCACGAGGCCTACCCCGTTCTTTGCGCCTTGTGCGCCCTCGTCGACGCATTTACACATTACGAACACAACCGGGACGCTCATGAACCGCGCCACTACAAGGAGTTTCTACGCAAACTCAATCCGGTGTTCCGGACGAAGCTCTCCAGCCAGATCGAGCAGACCCGCTGGATCAAAGACGAATGGAAAAGGGCGAAACCCCTTCGAGACTTTGCCGATGTATTCTACGCGGGCGTGCGCTGCTCGTTACATCACCATGGTGATCTTGCGAATTTCGCAGGAATGAGTGGCACTGGCACGCTTGCCCGAGAGTATCCAAATGCTGGACAGTCCACTTGTGGCGCGCTGTCATTTCCGATCGTAGTGTTTGATCCGTGGATCTTCCGCGATGAACTGAGGCGCTGGTTCGATGCGTACTGCGACGATCTACGGGATAACTCGAGATGTGATCTTGCGCGGAGGTTTCGAGACCGGTTCAAGGAAGATTTCGCGATTTCGATTCCAGAGCCCGCCGCCGGAGACGAAAGAAGAAGCGACGACGCGCAAACGAAACGACAAACAGGGGCCGCCGAACAAGCCCCTGCACTGGACGGCTGACGCCTCCGCTGAGGGGCGGAGCCTTGCGGCCGCGCCCCACGGATCGGTTTTTGAGAGACCAGCAGGAGACACCTCGTGGCACTCGTAGTTCTGGTAAGGGGCCTCAACGTCGGCGGTCACAGAACCTTCCGACCCTCCAAGCTCGCCGAACAACTGCAGCACCTCGATGCCGTCAACATCGGCGCGGCGGGTACCTTCGTGATCCGGCGGCCCGTCAGCCGCGCGCAACTGCGCGTTGAAGTCGCACGCGGGCTTCCCTTCGATGCCGAGATCGTGATCTGCCAGGGCCGGGAAATCGTCAGGCTGATGTCTCACGACTTCTTCTCGGGCCATCCGGTGCGACCCGACATCGTCCGTTTCGTGAGCGTCCTGTCTCGACTCCCTCGGTCGACGACGCCGCTGCCCATAGTTCTTCCTTCCCGCGGCAAGTGGCTGCTGAAAGTTCTCGCGCGCGATGGCCGGTTCGTCTTCGGCCTGTACCGGCGCCACATGAAGGTCATCAGCTATCTGGGCACGCTGGACCGCGTCTTTGGAGTACCGGCCACGACGCGCAACTGGAATACCATCACCGCGATCGCCAAGGTGCTGAATGATGGAGGGACATGATGGTCATCGAGGACTCGGCCGCAAGCACGAACCGTTCAATTTCCACGGTTCCGACGCAAGCGCCTGATCCAGTACCGAGGACGCCGCTTGTGATGTGCTACGGCGACCACCTCAATACCGAACGGGATCTCTCGATAGAGGATGTTGTAGGGAAACTTGAGGAGGACGTATCGCCGCGTGCCTGCCTCAAAGTGGGGCCAGATGGTGGGCGAGCTCGCGATCAGAGCGATCGCCCTGTCCACTTCCCGAACAAATGCCTCGGCCGCCTGGCGGCTCCTTTCGAGGTACCGTTCAAAGGCTTCATCGATTTCCCGCAGAGCTTCCGGGGTGAATTCAACCTTGGTGCCGCTCACTCAGCCTCGCCAGGAAGCGATCTCGGATCTCCTCCCAAGGGGTCGTCGTCACTTCCCCTGCTTCCAACGCAGCCACCCGAGCAGCAACTTCCTGACGCCACGCCTTCTCGACATCGGCTTCCGGCGCAGGTTCCAAGCTCTCCAACAGGGCACCCGCGATCTCAGCCCGTTCATCGTCGGGCAAGCTCAGCGCCTCTTGCAGTAGGGTTTCGGCTCTCCTCATACGAATCATGTTACCACCTCCGGACCCAGCAGCCGCTACAACGCCTCCGCCGCCATCGCCGCGATGCGCTCGCCGATCGGTATCGACGCGGTGGCGGCGGGCGACGGCGCGTTGAGCACGTGGATCGACCGCTCGCCGCGCACGATGTGGAAATCGTCCACCAGGCAGCCCTGGCGATCCACCGCCTGTGCTCGCACGCCGCTGCCCGCGCGGTGAACGTCCGCCGGCCGGATCGCCGGCACCAGCCGCTGTAGATCGCGCACGAAGGTTCCCTTGACGAGCGAGCGCCGCACCTCGTAGGCACCGATGCGCCAGTAGCGCGCCGCGAGACGCCAGAACCCGGGCCAGCCGGCGGTCGCCGCCAAGTCGCGCGGCGAGACGTCGCGCCAGCGGTAGCCCTCGCGCTTCAAGGCCAGGACGGCATTGGGACCGGCCTCCACGCTGCCGTCCACGTGCCGGGTCAGATGGACGCCGAGGAAGGGGAAGCGCGGGTCGGGGACCGGGTAGATGACGCCGCGCACCAGGCTCCGCCGCGCCGCCGCCAGCTCGTAGTACTCGCCGCGGAAAGGCAGGATGCGCACGTCGGGCTCGGCGCCGCAGAGGCGCGCCAACCGGTCCGACTGCAAGCCGGCGCAGTTGACGAGGAGCGCGCAGGCGACGGCGCCGTGCGGCGTCTCCACCACCAGGCCGGAGCCGTTTCGCCGCACGCCTTCGACCCGGGCACCGGTCCATATCTGCCCGCCCCCGGCTTCGATCCTGCGCGCGTAGACGCGGGCCACTCCCTGGTAATCGATGATGCCCGTCTCTGGCACGTGGAGGCCGGCGATGCCGGCGGCGTGCGGCTCGACGTCGCGGATCTCCTCGCCGGTGAGCCTGCGCAGCCCGGCGAGGCCGTTGGCATGGCCGCGGCGTTCCAGCTCCTCGAGCCGCGGCAGCTCCTCGGGCGAGGTGGCCACCACCAGCTTGCCGCAGCGTTCGTAGGCGATACCCTCCTCCGCGCAGAGACGGTAGAGGGCGCGGGAGCCCTCGCCGCAGAAGACCGCCTTGAGCGATCCGGGCTTGTAGTAGAGGCCGGAGTGGATGACGCCGCTGTTGTGGCCGCTCTGGTGACTGGCCAGGCGGTCCTCGGCTTCGAGCACGGTCACCCGCAAACCCCGCCCGGCGAGGGCCATCGCCGTGGCGAGGCCGATCAGGCCGCCGCCGGCGACGGCCACCTCGCAAGATGCCTCGATCATGGGCGGCGGCCTCCTCGACGCGATTCTATCCCCGGCGGCCGGTGGCGAAAAGATCGTCTTTACGTTACGGATCTTTCCTGGCGGTCACCGGACCTGATCGATCACGTTTCCCGGCCGGCGAAGAACACGAAAATTACGTTGATCGAACATCTGGTAATCGATGTTAAGTACTTGATTTCATTTGACTTACGCCGCTGTTCCGCTTTATATTCCCGGCGAGGGGAAGAAGCGATGGCCGAGCCGCTCGCCAGGGAAACGATCATGACGCCGCCGTTCGCGGCGGAGGCGAGCCCGGCGGTGCGGCGCCTGCGGTCGTCGCTGCCCGCGGCCCTGCGCTCGCGGCTGCGCAGCGCCCGCGAGCTCGAGCGGGAGCTGCGGCAGACCGCGGCGGAAGGCGCCTTCCCCACCGCCGTGCCGGCCCTCGACCGCCTCCTCGACGGCGGGCTGCCGCGCGGCCAGCTCGTGGAGCTGATCGGCTCGCGCAGCAGCGGCCGTTTCTCCCTTCTCCTCGCGGCGCTCGCCGCAGTCACTTCCGTGGGCGAGGCGGCGGCCCTGATCGACCTGGGAGACGGGCTCGACCCCGAGGCGGCCCTGAGCCTCGGGGATCGACCTGGAGCGCCTGCTCTGGGTCCGGCCGCCCGACCTCAGGAAGGCCCTGGCCGCCGCCGAGATGCTGATCGCCGGCGGCTTCCCCCTGGTGGCGCTCGATCTCGGCCAGCCGCCGGTGCACGGCGGTGGCCGAGGGGGGGCGAGGCCTCCTGGCTGCGACTGGCGCGGACCGCCCGCGCTCACCGCTCGGCGCTGCTGGTGGGAACCCCTTACCGGGTGAGCGGCACCGCGGCCGCGATGGTATTGAAGGCCGGCCGCAGCCGCGCCGCCTGGCGGGGAGCCGGCGGATCGCCCCGGCTTCTCGCCGGCGCCGCCGCGCGGATCGTGCTCGAGAAGTGCCGCAGCCGGCTTCCCGGCCGGGGCGAGGATCTCGCGTTCGCCGTGACGGGCGCGCCCAGATCCGCAACGGAGATCCTACCGGCACCACGCGTGTACGAGCAGAGGCCCGCGGTCCCCTATCTGCGGGCGGTGAGGTGATCCTCTTGATGGACTGTCCTCGCACGTGCGACCTCACCCCAACCCCTCTCCTGAAGGAGAGGGGCTTGAAGAAAAGTAGAGCCGTTTTTCTCCCCTCTCCTTCAGGAGAGGGGCCGGGGGTGAGGTCGCGCGGGCAAGACGGTCAAATTCAGGCGCTGGGCGAGGGGGACAGGGGGTGAGCCCCCGCATCGCCTGTCTCCTCCTGCCGCTCTTCCCCCTCGCCGCACGCCTGCGCAGCGAACCGGAGCTGGCGCGGGAAGCTCTCGTGGTGGTGGAAGGCAACGGCGGCACAGCCCGGGTGAGCGCCGCCACCCGGCTCGCCAGGGGGGCCGGCGTGCGGCCGGGGCTCACCCTCGTCCAGGCCCGCGGGCTCTGTCCCAAGCTGGTGGCCCGCCCGCGCGACGGCGACTGCGAGCGGGCGGCGCAGGAGGCACTGCTGGAGGTGGCGGAGGGGTTCTCACCGCGGGTGGAGGATGCCGGCGAAGGCATCACGTACCTCGACGTCGACGGCATCGAGCGGCATTACCCGGGCGCCTCCCCCGAGCTCGATCTCGGCCGCTCCCTGATGCGCGCCGCCGAAGCGGCGGGCCTGCCGGCGCGGGTAGGCCTCGCGTCGAGCAAGCTCGCGGCCCGGGTGGCGGCCGGCCTCCCCGAGCCGCCGGTCATCGTGCCCGCGGGCGAAGAGGCCGCCTTCCTGGCTCCTCTGCCCCTCCATCGCCTCTGTGACGAGGCGAAGATCGCCGAGACCCTGGAGCGCTGGGGCGTGCGCTCGGTGGGAGACTTTGCCCGCCTGCCGCCCTCCCGGGTGGCGGGCCGGCTGGGACGGACCGGCCGCGAGCTGCACGCGACCGCCCGGGGGATCGATCCCCGTCCTCTGATCCCGCGCGAGCCGCCTCCCGCCTTCCAGGAGGGGATGAGCCTCGAGTGGCCTCTGGTCTCCCTCGAGCCCTTCCTGTTCGTCGGCCGGGCGGCGCTCGACCGCCTCTGCCAGCGCCTGGAGTCCCGCGGCTTCGCCTGCGCCCGCCTGGGGCTGGAGCTGCGGCTCGAGCCGGACGGCCACCAGTCGCGGTCCCTCGACCTGCCGGCGCCCACCCGCGACGCCAAGACCCTGCTCACCCTGATCCGCCTCGATCTCGAAGCCCGGCCGCCGGGCGCACCCGTGGCCGGCTTTACCTTCCTCGCCCATCCGGACCGCCCGCGCGAGGCCCAGCTCTCGCTCTACGGTCCGGCAGCCCTCTCGCCCGACAAGCTGGCCACCACCCTCGCCCGTCTCTTCGCCCTGCTCGGCCCCGACCGGGTGGGCTCCCCCCGGCGGGTGAACGGCCATCGTCCGGAGCGCTTCGCCCTGGTGGAGTTCGCCCCTCCGCCACCGCCGGAGATCCGCCGCGAGCCGCGCGACGGCTGCGGCCTGCTCGCCGTGCGGGTGCTCCGGCCGCCGGTCGAAATCGAGGTCCTGACCGGAGGCAACGACGGCGCGGCAGGCGATCCTGCCGAGGCGGACCCTGTCCGGCTCGTGCCCGTCGAGGTCCGCACCCCGGCCAACGGCGAGGCGGCGAAGCGCCCGCGCGTCGAGGGCGAGGTGAAGGTGGCTTCCGGCCCCTGGGGGCTCGAGGAGGAGTGGTGGGCCGACGAGCCGGTCGAGCGGGACTACTGGGACATCGAGATCGCCGGCCGCGGGCTCTATCGCATCTATCGCGAGCGCGCGAGCGGAGCCTGGTACGCCGACGGGATCTACGACTGAGCCGCGCGGGAACGACTCACCGCCCGGCCCGATCGTCCGGCGGAACCACCAGCACGCTGCACGGCGCCTCGCGCAATACGTCGGCCGCGACGCTGCCGATCACCACGCGATCGAAGCCCCCGATACCGTGGGTGCCGAGGAAGATCAGATCCGGCTGCCACTCGCCGGCCTCGGCCAGGATCTCCTCGCGCGCGTTGCCGGCGCGGACCTTGCGGCCGATCCGCGGTGCCGCGTCGCCGGCGTTCGCGGCGACGAAGCGATCCAGCTCCTCGGCGGCGAAGCGATCGATCTGCTCGGGGGTGAACTGGGGCGCCACCTGGCGCTGCACGACGCTGAGGACGAAGAGCGCCTCGACGAGAGGAGCGGCCGCGTTCCCGCCGCCGCTCCCGCCGCTCCCGCCGACTGCCGCGAGAAGCTCGAGCCCGCGGCGGAACGCCTCCGCCGCAAACGGCGAGAGGTCCACCGGCCCCAGGGCGCGCGCGAAAGGCAGGCCCGGCTCTCCCCGCAACTCTCCCCGTACCACCAGCACCGGACGGCGCGACTTGCGGATCACGCGGTCCGCCGTCGATCCGAGCAGGCGCGCCAACCGCCCGCCGGAAGCCCCCACCACCACGACGTCGGCGTCCAGGCTCTCGGCGAGATCGGAGAGCACGCGATGGGCGGCGCCGCTCTCCAGCTTCCAGGCGCCGCCGGCGCCGAGCCGGTCGGCCTGGGCCGCGAGCGCCGAGCGCAGGCGCTCCTCCTCCTGCCGAGTGACCTCGTCGGTGACGACGCCGAGCCCCCATTCGGTGCCGTAGCTCAACGGAGGAGCGAAAGCGTGGACGAGGTGAACCTGCGCCCCCGCGGCGCGCGCGATCTCGACGCCCACCCTCGCCACGGTGTCGCTGCTCTCGTCCAGCGACGTTCCTACCAGAACGTTTCGGATCTTGCCGGCCACCAGCTGTCCCTCCTCAAACGCAACTGCAAACCCAGTATATGGAGAAAAGGCAGTTTTCTGCTCAGGCGATCCGGAAACGAGGATCGGCAATGCGCTCGCTGCGGCAGCGGGGACACCGGCTCGGAGCGTGGAGATGCCGGGCCGCGCGATCGTGAAAGATGAAGGCGCAGGACAGGCAGCGGGCCGGCTCGATCCGCAGCCGCGCGTGGCTGTGCCGGAGGCTGCGCTCGATATGGCGGAGGTCGTCCTCGAGGGCTCGCGCGGGCGCCTCCATCTCTCGCCGCAGCTCCTCGAAGCCGAGCTCCTCCTGCGTGAGCCGGGCGAGGATCCGCCGGCGGAGCGTCGAGGTCGCTTCCTCGTCCATGCCTACTTCCTCCGGTTCGCCGCCAATATCCGCTTGCGCAGCCGGAAGGTGGCGGGAGTCACCTCGACGAGCTCGTCCTCGCGGATGAACTCCAGCGCCTGTTCGAGATTCATCAGCCGCGGCGGCACCAGGCGGATCGTGTCGTCCGAGCCCGAGGCACGCATGTTGGTGAGCTTCTTCTCCTTGGTGATGTTGACGTCGAGGTCGTTGGGGCGGGCGTTCTCGCCCACCACCATCCCCTCGTAGACCTCGTCGCCGGGGGAGACGAACAGCTCGCCGCGCGGCTGCAGGCCTTCGATGGCGTAGGCCGTCGCACGGCCCGGACGGTCGGCGACCAGGGCGCCGTTGACGCGGTGAGCGATGTCTCCCTGCCAGGGGTCCCAACCGTCGAACAGGTGGTTCATGATGCCGGTCCCCCGCGTGTCGGTGAGGAACTCCGAGCGAAAGCCGATCAGGCCGCGCGAAGGCATCCGGAACTCGATCCGCACGCGGCCCGAGCCGTGGTTGATCATCTTCGTCATCCGTCCCTTCCGCACCCCCATCAGCTGGGTGACGACGCCGATGTACTCTTCGGGGCAGTCGATCACCAGCTGCTCCATCGGCTCGTGGATGGCGCCGTCGAGGCGGCGCGTGATGACTTCCGGCTTGCCCACCGACATCTCGTAGCCTTCGCGGCGCATCATCTCGATCAGGATCGCGAGCTGCAGCTCGCCGCGTCCCGCAGACCTGGAAGGCATCGGCGGAGTCGGTCGGCTCGATCCGGATCGAGACGTTGGTCAGGACCTCCTTCTCCAGGCGCTCCTTGAGCTTGCGCGAGGTGACGTGCTTGCCGTCGCGGCCGCTGAAGGGCGAGTCGTTGATCGACAGCACCATGGCGATCGTCGGCTCGTCGATCTGGACGTGCGGCAGCGCCCGCGGGCTCTCCCGCTCGGAGAGGGTCTCGCCGATGCTCACCTCGGCGAGGCCGGCGACGGCGACGATGTCCCCCGGACCGGCCTCGGCGATCTCCACCCGCCGCAGCCCTTCGTAACCGTAGAGCAAGGTGACCTTGACCGGAGCCACGCCACCGTCGAGACGGCAGAGCGCCACCTCCTGCGCCTTGCGCAGGCGGCCGTTGAAGATCCGCCCGATGGCCAGCCGGCCGACGTAGTCGTCGTAGTCCAGGTTGGTGACGAGGAGCTGGAGCGGCGCCTCCGGATCGAAGCGCGGCGGCGGCACGGAGCGCACGATCTCCGCGAAGAGCGGCTCCAGCAACTCGTCCGGACCGTCCGGAGCACGCCGGCACCGTCCCGCGCGAGCGTTGCAGTAGAGCACCGGGAACTCGAGCTGCTCCTCGGTGGCGTCGAGGTCGATGAAGAGGTCGAAGACCTCGTTCAGCACCTCACCCGCCCGCGCGTCCGGGCGGTCGATCTTGTTGATCACCACGATCGGCGGCAGCCCCGCCTCCAGCGCCTTGCGCAGCACGAACCGCGTCTGCGGCAGCGGCCCTTCGCTCGCGTCCACCAGCAGCAGCACGCCGTCCACCATCTTGAGCGTCCGCTCCACCTCGCCGCCGAAGTCGGCGTGGCCGGGCGTGTCCACGATGTTGATGCGGATGCCGCGGTAGTTGATGGCCGTGTTCTTGGCCATGATGGTGATGCCCTTCTCGCGCTCGAGGTCGATCGAGTCCATCACCCGCTCGGCCACGTGCTCGTGCTCGTGGAAGATGCCGCTCTGCCACAGCATCGCGTCCACCAGCGTGGTCTTGCCATGGTCGACGTGGGCGATGATGGCGAGGTTACGCACGTCGTCTCGGGTCTGCACAGCCAAACGGTCCTCTTTTCTCGGGAGTGAAAAGGTTGCAACGGCGGGGCGATTCGACCCGCGGGGGCGGGGAGGATACCACAGATCCCTGGGAGCGCCGGCATCCTTGCCGGCAACAGGAAACAGCGAGGAGGAAGCCGGCAAGGATGCCGGCGCTCCCAGGACCCAACTGAACCTACGTTTTCGCCAGCGTCCGCATGGCCTGAAGGGCCTGCTGGATGGTCTCCACCTCGTGGGGCTCGAAGTAGGCGAGCTCGCAACGGCGGCAGATCCAGGCCGGAACCGCCTCCCAGCCCATCCGGTAACCGTTGCGCTCGATTCGCACCGGCGCGCTCCCCCGTTCGACCGGACCCTGGCAGCGCAGGCATCGCATCGGCAGGACTTCGCCGCCGGGCTGCAGGGGCTGTCCCAGCGGGATCGTCTCTTCGAGATCGACCGGCGGAGGTACGACGCCGCGGGGGCCGGAACGCGCCGGGGCGACGCTGCTCGAGGGCGGGATGCGCGAATCGGCCTTCATCAACATGAGATCCCTCCGGCAAGAACGCTTGATCTTTTGCAATTCTCCTGCCGATGGCCCTTGGCTATAGGAGCTGTAGGATCGACCGCACCCCGGAATGCCTGCATCTCCCGGGAAGATTCAAAAGGATATGAGATCCGCCCTTGCACTGACGCTGCTCCTGCTCGCCACACCCATGGCGGCCGAGGCGCCCGCCGCCGGCTTCCCCCGCGGCCAGGTCGTCGACAGGATCGTCTGCGCCGCCGCCCCTGAAGAATCCTACGCCCTTTACCTGCCCGGCGGCTACACTCCCGAGCGCGCCTGGCCCATCGTCTACGTCTTCGACTCGCGGGGGATCGACTATGACCATGAGCTGATCGAGCTGCTCGAGGCGGGCGCCGAGCGGTTCGGGATGATCGTCGCCAGCTCCAACGATTCCTCCAACACCGCGCCGATGGAGGAGAACTTCCGCAGCTTGCGGGCGATGTGGACCGACACCCACTCCCGCCTGACGATCGACGACCGGCGGGCCTACGCCTTCGCCTTCTCCGGCATGACGCGGTTCGCCATCACGGCCGCCCTGCGCGCGCCCGGCACCTTCGCGGGGATCGCCGGCGCCGGCGGCGGCTATCCCCTCGGCCATCCGCCATCGAAAGAGGAAACGCCTTTCCCCTTCTTCGGCATGGTGGGAGAGAAGGATTTCAACTATTACGAGATGCTGGACACCGAGGCCCGGCTCGCCGCCGCCGGCCTTCCCCACCGGCTGGAGATCTTCGACGGCAGCCACCAATGGCCGCCGCCCGAGCTGGTCGCGCGGTCTCTCGGCTGGCTGGAGCTCCAGGCCATGAAGCGGGGAATGCGGGAGAAGGACCCGGCGCTGATCGAGGCGCTGTGGAGCGACGACCTGGAACGGGCGCGGGGGCTCGAAACCGAGGGCCGGCTGTGGCGGGCCTGGCGCGCCTACCGGTCCGCCGCCGCCGACTTCGCGGGACTGCGGGACGTCGAAGCGGCGAGGCAGAAAGCCTCGGCGATCGAGGCGGGAGAAGCCTTTCGCCGCGACCTGGAGCGGCGCTCCGAGCGGGACCGCCGCGACCGCGAGTACCTGGAGCGGGCGCCTCGCCTATTCCAGGCCGTCAGTCCGGAGGCCCGCCCCGACAGCGTCAGCCAGCTCCTCTCCGAGCCTCCAGATCCCCGACCTCAAACGGAAGGCGAAGTCGCAGGACCGCGAGGAGCGCCTCTCCGCCGAGCGCCTCCTCTACGCCGTCTACATCCAGACCGGCCTGTACCTGCCCAGAACGTTCATGGAGAAAAAGCAGTGGGACCGCGCGATCCTCTTCCTCGAGGCGGCGGCCGAGATCGACCCGGAGAGCCCGCGCATCCCCTACCGGCTGGCCACAGCCTACGCCGGCAAGGGAAACCGGAAGAAGGCCCTCGCTTCCCTGAAAAAGGCGGTGGAGATGAAAGGCACCGACCTCGCCGAGATCGAGAGCGATCCCGCCTTCGCCGGGCTCCGCCAGGACCCGGAGTACACGGCGCTGATCGCGGTCTTGCAGGCCCTGCCCGAGCCGCAGAAGTAGCGGCTTTCTCCCGCCGTCCCCGGAAAGGGATGCCCGGCGTCCTCTCCGCAGGTCGATTCATCTGCCGCCTCCCCCCGCACGGGCCGGCACCTCCTTTGCTAGCCTTGAGCAGATCGGCTGTCTTTCACCTTTGATCCAAGGAGGACGTATGAAGCCTTACCTTTTCCAGGGCTTCGCCGCGGCGCTGAGCCTCGCACTTCCCTTGGCGGCGCAACAGGCACAGACCGAGATCCCGACCATCGGCGAGACCATCGACGTCCGGGTGGTCAACGTCGAAGCGGTGGTCACCAACGCTTCAGGCGAGCAGGTGCGGGGTCTGTCCGCGGCGGACTTCCGGCTGCTGGTGGACGGCCGGGAGGTGCCCGTCGAGTACTTCGCGGAAATCGCGGCAGGCAAGTCGGTGACGGCGGACAGGGCTCCCGTCGCGGCGGGCGAGGAGGTAGGGCGGAACTATCTCGTCTACATCGACGACGGTTTCTCCCTCCCCAACCGGCGCAACAGCGTGCTGGAGAAGCTGGAGCGCGATCTCAGCCTTCTCGGGCCCGCGGACCGCATGGCGATCCTCGCCTACGACGGCGCCCGCATCAGCGCCCTGTGCCCTTGGACCGGCGATCCGAAAACCCTCCGGGCGGCTCTGGCGCAGGCCCGGCAGCGCCCCGGCAAGGGTGCCGAGATGCTGGCCCATCAGCGGAAGCTGCAGGCCGACGTCGATTGGCTGATCGACAGCGCCGAGAGCATCGCATCGGGCGATTCCGACCGGGTGGGAGGCCCCAAGGTCGGCGAGCTCGGTCAGGCTCTTTCCGATCTCGCTCCCCGCAAGAGCGGCGAGGCCCGCACTCAGCTCGGCAAGACCGCGGAGGCCGCCATGGCCGCCCTTCGCGGCTTCGAGTCGCCGCCCGGCCGCAAGGTCATGCTGCTCCTCTCCGGCGCCTGGTCGCTGTCCGTGGCGCCGCGGCTCTACGGCCCCGTCGTGCGGGCCGCCAACCAGCTCGGCTACACCGTCTATCCCGTCGACGCCTCGCAATCGGAGCTCGACGAAGTGAGCGGTCTGGACGCGCTGGCGCGGGCCACCGGCGGGCGGCTCCTGATCCCGGCGGACAACGCCGTCTTCCGCGAGATGGTGACGGACTCGGGCACCTACTACTGGCTCGGCTTCACGCCCGACTGGAAAGCGGACGACCGGGGACACGTCATCACGGTCGAGGTCCGGCGGCCCGGGCTCGCGGCGCGGTCGCGCAGCGGCTTCTCGGACCTCTCCCACCGCACCGAAGCGGCCTTGAAGGCCGAGAGCGTGCTCCTCTTCGGCGGCGCCAACGACGACCGGCGCCTCATCGTCGAGCTCGGCGAGCCCAAGCGGCAGCGCGGCGTCTTCGAGGTGCCCGTGACGCTCGGCGTCCCCGTCGAAGCGCTCGCTCTGACCCCCAAGGGAAAAGGCTACCTGGCGGAGATCCCGCTCGCCGTCGCCACCGAAGAGATGGACGGCCGGCGGGCGAACCTGTCGGGGCCGCGTCTCAGGGTCATGATCGCGTCCTTGCCGCAGGCCGGGACCTACGCCCGCTTCAGGACCGTCGTGCGCTTGAGCGATCCGCAGCAGCGCCTCATCTTCACCGTCCACGACCCGGTGAGCGGCAAGGCGCTTTGGGGGGAGGCGCAGGCGGCGCCCGCGAAGTGAGAATCGAGCGGCGCGGGCTCTACCGCGCCGGCTCCTCGGCGCCGATCGAGAAGATCCGCTCGAGGTCGTAGCGCGAGAAGACGCGGAAGGCGATCAGGGTCTCGGAGCGCACGATGCCCTCGATCTTCAACATCTGGCGGGTCACCGCGTCGGCGATGGCATCGTTGTCACGGACGCGGGCGACCGCCACGAGATCGTACTGGCCCGCCACGGAGTAGACCTCGGTGATCCCCTGCAGGTCCACGAGCTGCTCCGCCACCTCGTTGACCTTCGACTTCTCCACCACCAGCAGGATGACGGCGCTGACCATGGATCGATCCTCCCGGGCTTACTCTACACTACGGCGGGATCTTGCCTGCGCGACCGCGCCCCAGAGTAATGGTTCAGTTCGCCTGAAGACTGCGTACGGTCCTGCCCTCCGAAGCCTCACCCCCTGGCCCCCTCTCCGTAACCGGAGAGGGGGAGAACAGCAAGAAAGACAGAGGTGTTCCTCCCCCTCTCCCGTCAGGGAGAGGGGGCCGGGGGGTGAGGCTTCGGAGGGCAGGACCGGGGTAGTCCACGAGCAAACTGAACCACTATCACCGATCCGGCCGGGGGTGAGGTCGAGCGTACGATACTCTTTCCATCATGGCCCCTCTGTCCGACGCCCTCCCCGACGCCATCTTCGAAAACACCCTCGACCTGCTGCGCGAGCTGACCGCCATCTCGTCGCCGAGCGGGGATCCCGACGGGCTCCGCCGCATGGCCGAGAGGCTCGCCGCCGCCTTGCGGGAGCGGGGGCTCGCCGCCGAGATCCATGACGAGGCCTCGCCGGAGATGGAAGGGGCGCTCCTGCCGGTGCTCCAGGCGCGGGGGCCGGACACCTCGCGCGGTCACATCCTCCTGATCGGCCATCTGGACACCGTGCTGCCGGCGGCGGCGCCGCGGGTCGAGGGAGATCGGTTGCTGGCCACGGGCGCCATCGACATGAAAGGAGGGCTCGCTACGCTCGCCGGCGCCCTGGACCTTCTCCGCCACCGCGGCGAGGAGCCGCCGCCGGACCTGCTGCTGGTCGCGGTTCCGGACGAAGAGGTGGGCGGCGTTCTGTCGCATACCGCCGTGCGCCGCTGGGGCGAAGCCGCGCGCGCCCTCTGGGTGCTCGAGCCCGGAGAGTCCGCCGGCGACTCCGAGACGATCGTCGCCGGCCGCAGGGGTATGTTCCAATGGCGGCTGGAGGCCCGCGGCCAGGCCGCTCACTCCGGTCTGCACTACTGGGACGGCCGCTCGGCCCTGGCCGCCGCCGCCCGCTGGGTCGCCGAGGCCGAGGGTCTTTCCCGGCGCGACGGCGGGCCCACGATCAACGCGGGGCGCTTCGTGGGAGGCGACGCCACCTTCGTGGACGACCTCGCCCGTGCCGCCGCGCTTCTCGGCACGGAGCGGCAGCTCAACGTCGTGCCGGACCGCGCCGTCGCCGAGGGCGAGGCCCGCTTCCTGCGCGCCGCCGAGCATGGCGAGGTCGCGCGCCGGCTCGAAGCGCTGACTCGCGACGTCGCCGCCGCCACCGCCACCGCCCTGACCTTCAGCGCCGGCCAGTCCATTCCGCCGGTCGATCCGCACGGGCCTCAGGCCTCCTGGACGCAGCGCGCCGTCGACCTCGCCGCCTCCCGCGGCTGGACCCTGGAGGTGGAGACCGAGCGCGGCGGCATCTCGTTCCCGAACTTCCTTAGCGATCCCGGACGCATTCCCGTCCTCGACGGCCTCGGCCCGGTCGGAGGCGGCATGCATACGCGGGAGGAGTTCGTGGAGCTGGGGTCGCTGCGCAGGCGGATCGTGCTGCTGGCGGATTTGATGACGGAGGATGCCGAGGAGCGATAGGATCCCCCTATGCAAGTGACAACACCTCTTCAGATCACCGGAATTCGACTGAAGAACATTCGTGGTCTTCGCGAGCTTCTCCCTCGACCTGGGCACCCCTGAGAGTTCTTCGCGAAGTAGGACTTTGATCATCGGAAAAAATGGTACCTGCAAGTCGACCTTACTTCGTGCCATTGCAATCGGTTTGTCTGATCTCACAGATGCCAGCAAGCTTATCTCCGAACCGATAGGAGGCATGGTCTCTGAGAAAGAATCAGGGGGGCGCATCAGCCTCTCTCTCCGTCATGACGGGTCGGACATCGACTTTGAAATACCAATCGAGCGAGTCAACGATAAGGAGCGTATCCCACGGCAGGTGCGTGGCGGAGGACCGCGTGGGGACACCTCACTGACCTCGGCAACTCCCTTCGTCTGCGCCTATGGCGCCGGCCGTTTCGGAGCCGGAGCTGATACAGGGCGTAGCTATAGAGTCGCTGATTCAGTGGCGACCCTTTTTCGCTACCAACAACCATTGATCGATACAGAATTGTCTTTGCACCGATTGCAGTCTGTACTGGGGACTGAGACTTACCGCAGGACCGTTCGTGGACTCAAGGGAGCCTTGGGGCTTACGGACATGGACGCGATCGAGCCCCGTCCTGGCGGCGGAGTAGTCATCTTCGGTCCCACGGTTGGAGGCCGCATCCCCCTTGAAGGCTGGGCCGACGGTTACCGTCTTACCTTCAGTTGGATTATCGACCTCTACGCCTGGGCCATGAGGGCAGAAAGCATCGACGAAGAGGGAGATGTCCAAGGAATCCTACTGATCGACGAGATCGAGCAGCACCTTCATCCTTCCATGCAGGCCGAGATCTTGCCCCGCCTGTCAGAAGCTCTTACCCAAGATGCAGATCTTCGCCACCACTCACAGCCCGCTCGTGGCTCTCGATGCGAAGCCGGAGGAGCTGGTGGTGCTCCGTCGAGAGGGAGACCAGGTCGTCGCTGAGGAGAACGTTCCGAACTATCTCGGCTACTCCGTAGAGGACATGCTCACTGACCCGCGATTGTTTGACGCTGAGATCTACGGGACGAAGACCAGGGAGAAGCTCTCTGCATACAGAGATCTGGCCTCGATTCCGCGGGACGAACGCAGCCCCGAGCAGCGCGGTAAATTGCGGTCGCTCGCCGACGAGATCGCCTCCTTTGAGGTGCCGTCGACACAAGAGAACGAGACGACTCGTATGCTGAAGCAACTCATCGCGAAATACGATCTCTGATCAGCCCACGCGTGATCTACATCGATCGGGATCGTACCGACAGTACGGGGCAACTCATCCGTCCAAACGCGGCTTGGTTCGGCCTGTCGGAAAGGTGGGTTGACGATGCAATCAGAGACGGGCCGGCGCACGAGGTCCGTGAGAGCGTGTACCGTCATCCTTCAGTCAAAATCGCGCTCGAGGAGCTGTTCCATCGCAAGTGCGCCTACTGCGAAACGCCTTTGAGCGAGGTCGATTGGCAAGTAGAACATTTTCGTCCGAAGGGTCGCGTCGCCGAGCGCTCCGATCACCCGGGCTATTACTGGTTGGCTTACGAGTGGACGAACCTGTACCCCTCTTGCGCTCCCTGCAACCAGAGCCGGGAGGACAAACCGATCTGGGGCGATCCAGTGACGGGAGCGACTCTCGGGAAGGCCGACCAGTTTCCCGTCGAGGACGAGGCCGTTCGTGTCATGGCGCCTGGGGGCGACCTGATAGGTGAACGGCCTTTGCTGCTCGATCCCTGTTCCGATCGGCCCGAACGAAGTTTCCGCTATACGCGCGTAGGAGAGATTGAATCCGTCCCGGATGACCGCCGCTCCGAGGCATCCATTCGGGTCTTTCATCTCAGCCGCCGACGGCTTCGCGACCGCAGGCGGGAACACATGGAAGCCGTCATCCTCGTATTGAGGCTCGTCCGCCGGTTGCGGAAATTCGAGCCAGAAAAAATCGCCGAAATCGAGCAGGAGCTCGACAGGAAGTGGTTTTCGGACTCAGCTCCTTTCGCCGGAGCCGCCCGGTCGGTCCGCAACGATCCGGACGCCTTCGGGGTCTGAACCGAGGGAATCCCCCATCCTCTTATACACATCTCAGCAGTGGGATCGCGACGCCGGAGGTCGTGGAGGACCGGAGCGACATCGCCGCTTCGGAGACGACCCGCCGTCCCCGTGGCCTGCGGAGGGTGTCGTAGAGCGACCGGGTCGTCTCTACGGTACCGTTGGCGCGATAGCAGAAGGATGGCGATTGTGGGGGCCTCGCGAACGAAACTCTTCCAACGTCTCCGTAACCTCTATCTCCGGCGGTGTCTCGGAGGTTCCGTAGAGACGACCCAGTCGGTGTGCGACAACGGTTCGAAGGCCTACGACGGCGGGTCGTCTCCGAGGCGGCAAGACCGGGCCGAGCTGCGCGCACCTCCCGGCGTCGCGATCCCTGCGCTGAGATATTCATGAGAGGGTGCCCTTACGGGAGAGGGGGAGGATCACATCTGGCTTTCTTGCTGTTCTCCCCCTCTCCGGTCACGGAGAGGGGGCCGGGGATGAGGCTTCGGAGGGCAGAACCGTACGCAGTCCGCAGGCCAACTGAACTATTGCCGGAGTTTCCGCGACAGCAGGCGATGGCTCAGGCCGTCCGCCCCGGGCTCCGCCCAGACCACCAGCAGGCCGCCGTCCGCCAGGAACGCCAGCCCGGGCGGGAAGATCTCCCGGCGAGAGGACGTCACCTCGCGGCGCTTGCCGAACGGGACTCCCGCGGAGTCGAAAAACTGCACCTGCAACGGATGGCGGTTCGGTATCACCCGATCGATCGTGGTGTTCCAAGCCACGGCGAAGCCGCCGCCGGTCTCCACGGCGGCGTCGCCGATGTACTCGCAACGATCGCCCCTGCAAGGATTCCGCTTGCCGACCGGCTTCCGCGGTCCCGCGGGCTGGCCGTCCGGCTCGAAGAGCTGGAGGGAGCTCCGCTCGCCGTTGAGAAAGGCGGCGGACCCCGTACCGCTCGTCGTCAGCGCGGCGAGGCTCCAGCCCCTCCTCTCCGGCCCTACGTCATCGAGACGGAACCTGCTCACCTCCAGGCCGGAATCCGCGAAGCGGACGATCACGGGGTGCTGCTCGAAATGGTCCTCGCAGCAGACCTCCTGCTCGGTCAGGCCGATGGCAAACCCGTCCGGCTCGATCGCCGCGAACGGCGTGGGGTTCGGGATGGGATCGCCGCTGATGCGGCCGGTCGCCGTCAGGACGGGGATCTCGATCTCCTCTCCCCTGGGCTCGCCGCCGGCCGTGTAGCGCCCCACGTGAAGCTCGGAGCAGCGCGGCGTGCAGTGCTGCCAGACCGCCACGAAAGAGCCGTCGGCGACCATCGCCACGTTCGGCGTGAGCTGATCTTCCGCCGCCGAGCGGCTGAGCCGAACGGAGGGTCCGATCCTGGTGCCGTTCCGGTTGAACCGCTGGGCGAAAACGCCCGCGCCGTCACCGTCGCCGCCGGGCTGGTCATCGTTGGCCACGGAAAAGAAGCCTCCCTGCCAGACGACGACGAAATTGCCCTGCCCGTCCGCGGCGACCTGCGGCTGGTGCTGCGTGCCGGCCCGCTCTCCGTGCACCAGGAAGACAGGCCCCTTGGGAAGCCCATTCGCCTCGAACATCCTGGCGAAGACGCCATAGCTCTGGGGGCCGGTGACGGGATTGTCGAGACCGCTCCAGACGATCATGTACTCGCCCGTACCGGCCACAGCCACCTGCGGATCCCGAATGTCTCGTCCGGTGGCGACGAGCTGCTGCCCCGAGCCGACCGACGCCCATCCCACGAAACAGAGGACCGCCGCGAACGCTATCCTGATCCCCATAAGACCTCCCGCGTACCTGCACAGAGGCTCAATCCATCATGAGCTGGATCAATTATGGCACAAGGTCGGCGCGCCGGATCTGCCGGAAGAGCAAGCGGTACGAGGTACCGGCGCCGTCCGAGATCTCATCGTTCCAGGCGAGGACCAGCGTGCCGTCCTCGTCGAAGCCTGCCACCACCCCATGGATGAGCCGGGGAGAGGAAGTCACCTCGAACCGCTCGCCGAGGGGACGGCCCGTCGGATCGAAGGCTTGCGCCAGGAGAGAGTGACGGACCGAGGGTTCGAGATCACCGGTAGCCAACTGGCGGTTCCAGATCACGGCGAAGTGGCCGTCGGATGCCATGGCGGCGGCACCGATGTGCTCGCACTGCCTCCCATGGCAGGAATTCCGCCTGCCGATCACCGTCCGCGGCCCAACGAGATCGCCGTTCGGCGCGAAGAGCTGGAGGGAGTTGCGGAAACCGTTGAAGAAGGCGGCGGAAGATCCCGCCCGATCGGTGACCAGCCCGGCGAGGGTCCAGCCGGGTGAATCGCAGCTCCCGGCGTCATCGAGATGAAAAGGCTCTCCGTCCGGAAGGCTGGAAACCGTGAAGCGGCGGATCCTGACATCGGATTGGACGCACTGGTGGCCGATCAGGCGCTCGGTCCAGCCGACCGCGAACCCTGCCGGCTCGATGGCGATCAGCGGCTGCGGCGGGTTCGAGCCTCCCTCCGCCCGCACGGGGATCTCGGCTTCCCGGCCCCGGCGCACGCCGCCGGCCGAGAAACGGCCGACGCGCAGGTTGGGGCAGCGGCTGGGCGTCGGACATTCATTCCAGACGACGAAGAAAGAACCGTCGGCCTCCATCGCCACGTCGGGAAGGGTTTGGAAGCCGGCGGCGGAACGGCTGGCCCGGATCGCATGTCCCAGCCTCCTGCCGTCGCGGTCGAAGCGCTGGACGAAGACGCCCAGCCCGTCGCCATCCGGTCCCTGCCAGACGACGGCGAAGTTCCCCCGCTCGTCCGCCGCGACCCGCGGCCATAATTGATCTCCGAAGCGGTCCTCGTGCACCGGAAAGACGGGCCCCTTCGACCTCCCGCTCCTGTCGAAGAGCCGAGCGAAGACCCCGAAGCTCCCGGTGCCGCCGGTGACGTCGTTCCAGACGGCGATGAAGTCTCCGCTGCCCGTGACCGCGAGCGCCGGGTTGCGGAGCGCGGGTCCGGCCGCCACGAGCTGCTGCGCGAGCGCGGCCGGAGCCAGGCCGAGGATAACGAGTGCCGCCAGCGCAGGCCTGATTCTCATAGAGCCTCCCAGGATTCAGTGGCGCTCGGCTGTGATTCTGTCAGGGGAGTCTCGGGCCTGCAACTCCGCTAAAGTACAGCCTCGAAGTACCTCCTTGACCTTAGAAGGAGCCCTCATGCCAGCACCACGATCCATGTCGATCGCCGTCTTCCCGCCCGAGCTTCCGGGAGGGCGCCGAGCTTCCCGGCTCCTGCGTAGAGACGTTCCGCCGTTCCGTGGCCTGCGGTGGATGTCGTAAACGGCTGGAACGTCTTCTACGGGCATGGCGGCGTGGCCCGTCAGAGAGAAATGGGCGTCACGCCTCCACCTCCTCCACCGCCTTTCCCAGCGCCTTCAACGCCGGTTCATCCAGACGCCCCAGCAGCTCGCGGGCGTCGTCGCGCGCTCGCACCAGCCAGTCCCAATCCTCCGGCAAGCGGGCTGCTCGTAGCGCGGGGAGACCCGCCTGGCGCGTGCCCATCAGGTCGCCAGGACCACGCAGCGCGAGATCCTCCTCGGCGATGACAAAGCCGTCGACCGTCGAGGCGAAGATCTCCAGACGCCGCCGCGCCGCCTCCGAGAGGCGGCCATGGATGGCGACGCAGGTCGCCGGCTCAGCGCCACGCCCCACTCTGCCCCGGAGCTGGTGGAGCTGGGCGAGACCGAAGCGTTCGGCGCTCTCGATGATCATCCAGGTAGCCTCGGGGACGTCGACTCCAACTTCGATGACGGTGGTGGCGACGAGGACCCGCACTTCGCCGGCGGCGAAGGCGCGCATCGTACGCTCACGATCTGCAGCCGGCATCCGCCCGTGCAGGAGGGCGATCGGGAACCCTTCCAGGACCTCCCTCACCCGCGCTTCCACCTCGGCGAGCGAAGCGAAGGCGAGCCGGCCGCTCTCCTCGATGAGCGGCGCGACGACGTAGGCGCGCGCCCCCGCTTCCACGGCCGCGCGCAACCGCCGGTAGACCTCCTCCCGCCGGCGCGCCGGCACCACTTCCGTCCGCACCGGCGAGCGGCCCGGCGGCAGCTCGGCGAGGGTGGAGACGGGAAGATCGCCATAGGCGGTCAGAGCGAGGGAGCGCGGGATGGGCGTCGCCGTCATCACCAGCAGGTCCGGCCGGTCCCCCTTTTGCCGCAGCAGCGCGCGTTGCGCCACCCCGAAGCGGTGCTGCTCGTCGATGACCGCTAGCCCCAGCCGCTGGAACTCCACGGCCTGTTGGATCAGGGCATGGGTGCCCACGGCGAGCTGCGCCTCGCCCGCAGCCAGCCGGGACCGATGGCGGTCAGCCCCGGACGCCGAACCCGTCAGCAGAACCATCCGGTAGCGGCTCCCCAATAGCCTCTCGAGATTGGCGTGATGCTGCTCGGCCAGCAGCTCTGTAGGAGCCATGAAGGCGCCTTGGAAGCCGCTCTCCATCGCCGCCGCCAGGGCCATGGCGGCCACGATCGTCTTGCCGCTCCCCACGTCGCCCTGGAGCAGGCGGCGCATGGGATGAGGGCTCGCGAGGTCCGCCAGGATCTCGCCGACCACCCGCTCCTGCGCGCCGGTGCAGCTCGAACGGCGGAATCTCCCGCAGGATCCGGCGCAGCCGCGCATCGATGCGGTACCTCCTGGTCCTCGGCTCTCCCTTCTCCCGCTCGCGCGCCAGCGCCAGCCTCACCTGCAGCTCCAGCAGCTCGCCGTAGATGAGCCGCAGAGCGGCGAGGCTGCGCCGCCGGTTCAGGATCTCGACGTCGGCGTCCTCTCGCGGATGATGCAGCGTCTGGAGAGATTCCCCGAGACGCGGCAACCCATGGCGTTGCAAGAGCTCGTCAGGTAGGGTTTCGGGGACCTGCAGGAGATCGATCTGCTCCAGGACGACGGCGAGGATCCGCCCCATGGCCGCCGGCCCGACGCTCCCCGCCGCCGAGTACACCGGAAGGATCCGCGAGCCCGTGGCGTCTGCGCCGACCCGCTCGCAGGAAGGGTTGAGCAGCTCCAACCCGCCCTTGGCCTGACGCACCGCGCCGTGAAGGACGTAATCCTCCCCCGCCGTCACCTGATTCGCCAGATAAGGCCGGTTGAACCAGGTGACCGGCAGCCGTCCGGAGTCGTCCTCGACATAGCCGCGGATGAGGGTGACCCCACGCCGCCGCGTGAAGATGCGGCGCAGGCCGGTCAGGCGGCCGCGGAAGGTGAATGAGGCGCCGGCGATCGCCGCTCCCACGAGGTGGGTGACGCGGTGGTCTTCATAGCTCTGGGGAATGTGGAAGAGCAGGTCCCGGACCGTCACGTAGCCTGCCTGGGCCAGCGCCCGGGCGCGTGCGGGACCCACGCCGCGGACGGTCCGGAGGGGAGCATTCAGAGTCTCCTCCTGACCGCGACCGTCTTGCACGCGCGACCTCACCCCCGGCCCCTCTCCTGAAGGAGAGGGGAAAACAGCGTCCGTTCCGATTCTCTTGAGCCCCTCTCCTTCAGGAGAGGGGTTGGGGTGAGGTCGTTCCGGCAAGGACGTCCGGACACGCCTCTAGGCAGCCTCGAAGCGCAGCACCACGACGCCGAAACGCAGCTCGTCACCGGGACGGATCTCGGCCGGGATGCCGGTCTCCAAGCGCCTGCCGTTCAAAAACGTGCTGTTCATGGTGCCGATCTCTTCGCCGAAGAAGAACTTGCTGCCGCGGCGGTAGATCTTGGCATGGCGGCGGCTGATCGAGCGTTGGTTGTCGATGGGCGTCAGATCGATGTCGGGGTAGATTCCGGTCACCGGATCTTTACGGCCGATCGTCGTCTCCGAGCTCTCCGAGAGGGGGAACTCCATGCCGGACGCGGCGTGCACCAGCCTCTCCGGCCCCTCGGCCACCGCCTGGATGACGGGCCGCGGCAGCTCGCGCGAGGTGACCCGGGTTCCCGAAAGCGACTTCAGCATCTCGTCCGTCTCGCGCAGCCGGCGGGAAAGCTTGCGCATCATGCGCACGGCGATCTCGGGATTGCTCTGCAGGAGCTGATCGAACGTCGAGCCGTTGATCTGCAGCAGGCGGACATCCGTGGCGGCCCGCGCCGAGGCCGCGCGCGGCAGATCCTCCAGCACCGACATCTCGCCGAAGAAGTCTCCCTTCTCCAGCACGGCCAGGAGCTGTTCCTCGTCGCCGACCTGATTGAGGATCTCCACCTTGCCCTCGTTGATGATGTACATCTCCGTTCCCAGCTCACCCTCGCGGCAGATGTACTCCCCGGTTTTGAATTCGAGGGTGTACCCCTTCTTGCCGGCCCCGGGGCCGCTGCTGACGCCGGTGGATTTGAACACTGGATTGGCCATGCACCTCTATCCTTCGCCGAGAACGAGCCGCCCGCCGTCGTCCAGCCGCGCGGGCAAACCCAGGGGAAGCGTCCGATTGGGAGATATATGCCCGCTCTCCAAGCCCCAGGCGAGCGGCCAGGAGAACCGCGCGACGCTGCCGCCGACCAGAGCCGGCCAATCCGCGTCTTGACCCACGTTCTGGCCGTTTCCGAGATGGCCGACGATCATGCCCGCGATGTTTGCGAGATTACCCGACAGGCCCAGGTGGGTCAACATGCGGTCGATCCGGTAGGGGGGCTCACCGATGTCTTCCCAGAAGACCAGCGCGCCTTCCAGATCCGGAGCGAACGGGGTTCCGAGCGTGGCGGTCAACAGGCTGAGACAGCCGCCGAGAAGGGGACCGCTCGCCTGCCCGATCGCCGGGATCGCCGGCTCCCGCAACCAGCGCGAGAACGGCTGTACGGCGGGATAGCGGCCGGCGAGGGCCGCGAGCAGCGACGCTTCCTCCTCGGGGGCGAGCCCCCGCGCCAGGTCGGCCGCGACCATGGGCCCGTGGAAAGTCACGAGATGGAGGCGACGGACCAGCTCGAGCAGCAACGGCGTCAGGTCCGAGTAGCCGACGTAAGCGCGGGGACGGCTCTTCAGCAGGTCCCAGTCGAGCGCCGGCAGCACCCGCAGCAGGCCGTGGCCGCCGCGGGCGAAGAAGATGGCCGGCAGATCGGGATCCGCCGCCAGCCGATGAAAGGCGTCGAGGCGCTCGGCGTCGCCGCCGGCGAAAAGGCCGTCGCGCGAGCGCAGGTTGGCGGCGAGCACCGGCTCGAAACCGAGCCTCCTGAGCGCCGCGAGCCCCGCCTCCAGCCGTGCCGGATCGACGGGTCCGGAGAGGGCGGCGACGCCCACCCGGTCGCCGGGACCGGCGGGAGGCGGGAGTTGGGCCGGGGAGATCAATGCGCCGGAGAGCTCCGTAAGCCGAGTTCTGTGTCCCCGGCGCGGAGCGCCGGTTCGCGGTCATTCCTCTGCGACCGGCGTTGCCGCCGGCCTCCAGCAACCTACCCGGAAGCGGCCCCGTGCCCGGCGAACCGGACGCGGGGGCGGGACGGGCGACCCGCGTACCGCTCCCCTATTTGGTCTTGCTCCGCATGGGGTTTGCCGTGCCTCCACCGTCACCGGTGGAGCGGTGCGCTCTTACCGCACCCTTTCACCCTTACCGGCCCCCGAAGAGACCGGCGGTTTGCTTTCTGTTGCACTTTCCGTCGCGTCGCCGCGCCTCGCCGTTAGCGAGCATGCTGCCCGTCGGAGCTCGGACTTTCCTCTCCACGCCGGCCCGAAAGCCGTGCGGAGCGACCGCCTGGAGATCTCCGGCGCCAGGGTATTGTACCCGAAAGGCCCTCACCCCTGCCTCCTTTCCCGCGCCCTCCGGCCCACCCTCGTCGGGAAGGCCCCCGCCCGCCCCTCACCCCTGTCCCCTCTCCCATCGCCCTCCCCCCGACCGGGAGAGGGGAACCTGTTCGAAAGCGGATTGCCCGTAGATGCGCTATGCGCACCAAAACCGTTCATTGATGCCACAGTCCAACCTATGGCGATACCCGATGCAGTCGTTCCCCTCTCCCGGTCGGGGGGAGGGCGATGGGAGAGGGGACAGGGGTGAGGGCCGGGCGGGGGCCTTCCCGGTGAGGGAAGCAGGGAGGGGTCGGGAGAGGAGAGGCCGGGGAGGTGAGGAGCCTACCGCCGGTAGCCTTTGCGGGCCTGGGGGAAGGACACGTCGAAGTCCCCGCCCGGATCGAGGAATTCCACCTCCGGAACCTCCCGCTTCCGCGCGCGGGCCGCCGGCGAGACGGTCTCGGAGGCCGGCTCCAGCCCCTCGCCGGCCTGGAGCCGCTCCAGGAGCGCATCGCGGGCGGCCGGCAGCTCGGGGTCCCTCGCTCCCAGCTCCATGGCCCGCCGCAGGCTCTCCGCGGCGGCGCGCAACCAGCGGGGGTTCTTCGCCTGCAGCTTGCCCAGCAGGACGTAAAACTCGGGACGGGGATCGGCTCGCGCGGCCTGCTGGAGCAGCTCGATGGCGAAGTGGAAATCCTCGGCTTCGGCCAGCGCCGTCGCCCGCTCGTAGAAGCTCTGCGCCATCTCACGGACTTCCTCCCTGCGCCGCCCGGGAGCGGGGGCCCAGGCGGCGGACCAGGCGTTGGGCGAGAGCTCGCGGTCGTACGCCTTGCGCCGATCCGGCTGGAAGAGGGTGAGATACGCGTGCGTGATCCGCTCGAAGAGCAGCTCGAGAACGCCCTCGCGGCCCACCAGGCCCAGCCGCCGGGCGTTCGCCGGATGGACCAGCCGGGCGATCTGGTCGTAAGCCTCATGGACCTCCTGGGTCGCCGCCGTGGGCACGAGGCCGAGGAGCTGATAGAAGCTCGCCTCCCCCGCCTGCCGCAGCAGCCCGGCCACCCGCTCGCGGTGGGAGGCGGGATCGAGGTCCAGCGGCCGCTCGGAGAGGCGCCGGGCGATTCTGTCAGAGAAGAGCTGGATCTCCTCTTCACTCGGGCGATGCACATCTCTGTCCATGAAAGTTGCTTGCATTTTAACCGCAAACCAGCAAGATGGCACTCCCCACGTAGGAGTTCAGCTCGCCTGCAGACTGCGTACGGTCCTGCCCTCCGAAGCCTCACCCCCCGGCCCCCTCTCCGTAACCGGAGAGGGGGAGAACAGCAAGAAAGACAGATGTGTTCCTCCCCCTCTCCCGTCAGGGAGAGGGGGCCGGGGGGTGAGGCTTCGCAGGGCAGGACCGAGGGTAGTCCACGAGCAGACTGGCATCCGTCCCGACGCCGGAACCGCGCATTACGTACGATAGATGCCAATGAAACGGTTGACAGCCCTCGGCTTGGGATTGGCGATCCTGCTCGTCGCCGCCGCGGTGCGCCTGCCGGCGCTGACCGCCGCCCTGCCTTACTTCAGCTACGTGGACGAGGGACACGTCCTGCACCGCGTCGTCCACCTCCTCGCGAGGCAAACCTGGGAGCCGGACACCTACAGCTACCCCTCCCTGCCCTTCTATCTCGTCGCCGGTGCGGCTCTGGCGTACTCGCCGATCTACAGGGCGGTCCACGGCGAGCCGCTGCGGGAGGCCCTCTCCGGCACCCCTCCCAGGTACTACGACATTCTGGAGCCCACCGAGCTGCTCGTCCTCGGCCGGCTGGTCACGCTGGCTTTCTCGCTCGGCGTCGTCCTCCTCACCGGCCTGCTGGCAAGGCGCCTCGCCGGCCCCGCCGCCGGCCTCTTCGCGGCCTGGCTGGCGGCGCTGGTCCCCGCCCTCGTCGCGCGCAGCGCCATCGTCGACATCAATCCCATCATGGCATTCTTCGTCCTCGCCGCGCTGATCTTCGCCGAGGGCGCTCACGATGGTGTCCACCCGCGGCGTGACGCGGCACTGGCCGGGGTGATGGCCGGCCTTGCCGCGGCCACCAAGTACCCGGCGGCGCTGGTCTGCCTGCCGATCGCCCTCGTCGTCCTGCTCGCCGGCGCGCCCTGGCGGGAGCGGCTGATCCGGCTCCTGCTCGCCGGCGGAGCCGCGGTCGCGGCCCTCCTCGCCGTCATGCCGGCGCTCTGGCTGCGGACCGGCCAGGTGCTGGCGGCGATGCGGGAGATGTCCCTGGTTTACGGCGTCCAGGAGATCGGCTCGTATTGGGAGCAGGCCACCCGCCGCGGGGAGTGGGACCTGCCGCTGGAGCACCCGGAGATGGGAATCGCATTCCTGCTCCTGGCCGCCGCCGGTCTCGTCGCCGGCCTTCGCGACGACCACTGGGCACGGCCGGTCCTGGGCTGGCTGCTCTTCGCCACGGCCACGGGCCTGCTCGTGGATCCCTACAAGTTCCGGGCCTTCCGCAATCTCCTCGCGCTTGTGCCGCTGGCCTGCGTGGCGGCGGCGCTTCTGTACGCCCGCCTCCGGCGGTCGGCCCACCGTCCCGCTTGGGCGAACCTCGCCATCGCAGCGGCAGTCGGGTTGCCCCTCCTCCTCTTCGCGCCGGCTCTCCAGCCATACATCCGCCACCAGCTCCAACTCGAGGACTCCCGCGAGCAGGCCGTCCGTTGGCTCGAGAAGCACGTCGGCCCCGAGCACCGGGTGCTCGTCACGGAAGAGCTGGCGATACTGCCGTCCCGGCTGGCGGCCTTGAAGGCCGGCGAGGTGGACGTCAGGCACTGGGGCAAGGCGAAAGACCGCATCTTCAATCGCCGTTTCCACTACGTCGTCCTGGGAGTGTTGACGCGGTCTCGTGGAGGAACGAGGATCCGGCCCCCGGTGCGGGACCGGATCCTCAGGAACTACGAGATCGCGGCGCGTTTCGGACGGTACCCCACCTATGCGTCGGGGGTGCTGTTCAACGGCAACGGGCAGCTCGTCTTCATCCTGAAGCGGGTGCCGCGGCCGCCGCGAGCCCTTCCGCCGCGTGGATCTGCTCGAAGACCTTCCGCCCCATAGCGGGTCCGAGGGCCTTCTGCAGGTCGTCGAGGCTCGCCTCGCGCACGCCCTGGACGCTGCCGAAGGTCTGGATCAGCAGCTTGCGACGGCGGGGGCCGACGCCGGCCAGCTCGTCCAGACGGCTGTGCAGGGTGCGGGCGGAGCGGCGGCGGCGGTGGCGGGAGACGGCGAAGCGGTGCGCCTCGTCGCGGATCTCCTGGAGCAGCCGCAGGCCGGGATCGTCCCGTCCCAGGCGTAGCGGCTCCGGCGCTTCCGGGAGATAGATCTCCTCCTCCCGCTTGGCGAGGGAGACGACCGCGCGTCTCCTCGACCCCGAGCTCGGTCAGCGCCGCCAGGGCGGCGTTCAACTGGCCGCGGCCGCCGTCGATCAGGATCAGATCCGGCATCGCTCCGGTCTCCTCCAGCACCCGCCGGTAGCGGCGCCCGACGGCCTGGCGCATCGAGGCGAAGTCGTCCGGCTGGCGGATGTCGCGGACGTTGAAGCTGCGGTAGTCGCCCTTGCGCATCCTCCCCTCTTCCCAGACCACCATGGAGGCCACCGTCTCGCCGCCCTGGAAGTGGGAGATGTCGAATCCTTCGACGCGCCGCGGCGGCTCCTCCAGCCCCAGGTGCCGCTCCAGGGCCATGGCCCCGGGGGTGACCTTGCCGCCGCGGAAACGACGCTTGTGGGCGAGCTGGGCGTTGTGCATCGCGAGGGCGACCCGCTCGGCCTTGGGACCGCGCGACGGCATGCGCAGGTAGACCCTCTCCCCCTTCTTCTCGCACAGCCACTCCAGCAGCGCCTCCTCGCCCTCGATCGCCGCCGGCAGGTGGATCTCCTTGGGAATGAAAGTGGTGCGGTCGTAGAGCTGGGGCAGCACCTGCGACAGGAGCAGCTCCGGGGTGATCTGCCCCACCGCCTCCCAGAACAGCTCCCGCCGGTCGAGCACCTGGCCGCCGCGCATGACGAGCGCCACCAGGGCGGCGTTGCCGCCCGAGATGTGGACGCCGAAGACGTCGAGGTCCTCGTCCTCCACGGAAGAGAGCTTCCGCCGCTGGCTGATCGCCTCGACCTCCGCCAAGGTGTCGCGAAATTGGGCGGCGCGCTCGTAGTCCATGGCCTCGGCGGCCTCCCACATCTGCCGCTTGAGCTGCTTGGCGAGCTGGTCGTTCCGTCCCGCCAGGAAGAGCCGGGCCTGCCGCACCGCCTCGTCGTAGGCCTGCCGGGTGGTCAGCCCGGCCGAGCAGGGCCCCAGGCAGCGGTGCATGTCGTAGTACAGGCAGGGCCGCGGCAGGGAGCCGTCGATCTCGATCCGGCAGACGCGGATCTGGAAGAGCTTCTGCACCAGCTTGATGGCCTTGCGGGCCAGGCCTCCGGGCAGGAACGGGCCGAAGTACTCGCCGCCGTCGTCGCGGATGCGGCGGGTGAAGGCGAGCCGCGGATACTCGTCGCGCAAGGTCAGCTTGAGGTAGGGATAGGTCTTGTCGTCCCGCAACAGGATGTTGTAGCGCGGGCGCCGCTTCTTGATCCAGTTGTTCTCCAGCAACAGCGCCTCGGCCTCGGAGTCGGTGGCCACGAACTCCAGGTCGGCCGCCTCGG
The DNA here is from genome assembly GCA_963778565.1 of Thermoanaerobaculaceae bacterium. Lineage (GTDB taxonomy): Bacteria > Acidobacteriota > Thermoanaerobaculia > Multivoradales > UBA5704 > DATARR01. The sequence continues at coordinate 110,222 of CAVZUZ010000017.1, forward strand.
CCACCATGGCGGCGAGGCGCGGCTCGTGGTCCCGCGTCAGGTAGGAGGAGGCCCGCTTGCGCAGCGACTTCGCCTTGCCGACGTAGAGGGGCTTGCCCGCCGCGTCCCGGAAGATGTAGATGCCGGGGCGGTCGGGCAGCTCGTGGATGCGCTCGGCGAGTCGGTCGAAGTCGGACATGGTCGTCCCCGCAGGGACAACAGGATAGCTCGGGTGGGAATGCCCGGGGAGGAGCAGGGAGCGCGCCTCCGGCGCTGGCCCTCACTCCCCTGCCCCTCTCTCCCAGCCTCACACCCGCCCGCCGGGAGAGAGGGGTTTTCAAACAAATCTGAGGAGAGGGAAGACTGAAAGACCAGACAATCCTGCTTTTTGTAGTCTCCCTCCTCTCCCGGTCGGGTGGGAGTGCGGTGGGAGAGGAGGGCCGGGGAGGTGAGGGGCCCGGCGGCGGGGATATCGGTCCGATTCAAGAGACCCTACGAATCGGGCCTTATCGGCCCGTCTCCCGTATCCCCCACGCCGCGCTCGCCGACGCCAGCAGCGCCAGCCCGGCCGCCGCCAGCATCACGGTGCGGAATCCGTCCACGAAGGCCTCGTCCACAGCGGCGTCGATCCGGCCCCGCGTCCGGGCGTCCACCGAGGCGGGAGCTTCGAGGGCGGCCAGCCGCGTCCGCTCCTTGTCGAGCTCCTGCCGCACCGCGGGGGATAGATCGAGCCCGGCCAGGCGGCGGTCCAGGCCGCGGTTGAAGACGCCGAGGAGGACCACTCCCAGCGCCGCGACCGCCAGCAGGCCGGCGGTGCGGGAGACGGCGTTGTTGATGCCGGACGCCAGCCCCGCGTGGCGCTCCTCCACCGCTCCCATCACCGTCGTCGTCAGCGGCGCAACGCTGATCGTCATGCCGACCCCCAGGACGAGGACAGCCGGAAAGAACGTCGTCCAATAGCTGCCGCCGATCCCGGGCACGGCGAGCAGGGTGAATCCGCCGGCGGCCACGGCAGGACCCACGATGAGCGGCCGCCGGGCGCCGAAGCGCTCCACCAGGCCGCCGGACCAACGGGAGAAGAGAAACATCAGGAGCACGAACGGCAGCAGGACGGCGCCGGCCGCCGTGGCGCTGTAGCCCTGCACCTGGATCAGATTGAAAGGCAGGAAGAACAGCGCGCCGCCCAACCCGGCATAGAGCCATAGCGTCAGCAGGTTGGCGCCGGCGAAGGTGCGCGAGCGGAAGAGCGACAAGGGCATCATCGGCGCCGGCACGCGGGACTCCGTCCACAGGAAGCCCGCGGAAGAGAGGACTCCGACCGCCAGCGCCGAAAGTACCCAGGGATGACTCCAACCCAGCCGCGACGACTCGATGAGCCCGAAGGTCACGCCTCCCAGGCCTGCGGTGGCGAGCAGGGCTCCCTGGAGATCGAGCCTTTCGGCCGCCTCCGGATCCCGGCTCTCCGGCACGAACCGCAGGGAGATGGCGACGACCGCCAGGGCCAGAGGAAGGTTGAGGAAGAAAATCCACCGCCACGACGCGTGATCGATGAGCCAGCCGCCCACCAGCGGTCCGATCGCCGCCATGATGGCGCTGAAGCCGGACCAGGTGCCGATGGCCCTTCCCCGCCGCTTCTCGTCGAACGAGGCCGACAACAGAGCCAGGCTCCCCGGCACCAGCAACGCCGCCGCGACGCCCTGCACCGCCCGCGCCGCGATGAGCTGCCCCGTGCCCGGAGCCAGGCCGCACCACGCCGACGCCAGGGCGAAGCCAGTGACGCCGAGAAGAAACACGCGCCGCCTGCCATAACGGTCGCCGAGCGAGCCGCCCACCAGCAGCAGCGCGGAAAGAAACAGCGCGTACGCCTCGACGACCCACTGCACCTGTGCCACCGTGGCGCCCAGATCCTTCTGGAGAGCCGGCAGGGCGACGTTGACTGCCGTGCCGTCGATGAAGGACATGCTCGAGCCGAGGATGACGGCCGCCAGTATCCATGGCTCCGCCGCTGCGCGGCAGGGCGCCGCGGCCGATCCGGAACGGATCACGCCTTCGTCGCAGGGTGCTTTTACGTTCACGGTCTCTCCCAACTCCCGGAGCGGAGACTCAATTGGCAATCATAGCTCCGCCCGCCCGGCCCCTCACCTCCCCGGCCCTCCTCTCCCACCGCACTCCCACCCAACCGGGAGAGGAGGGAGACTGTAGAAGCAAAGAATTGCTTAGCCTTTTCAGTCTCCCCTCTCTCCCGGCGGGCGGGGGGGAGGATGGGAGAGAGGGGCCGGGGGAGTGAGGGCCAGCCCCGAAGGGGCCGATGGACCGGCGATGACTTGAGGCCGCCCGTGCCCCTCTCCCGGTGAGGTGGGAAGGGAGGGGGCGGGAGAGGGGTCAGGGGTGAGGGTTCAAACCTTCCGCCCTCCGGGAGACACTCATCTCCGAATGCCGCTGATGACGGAGCCAGCCCTGGACACCCCCGGACCGCAGCCGCAGGTCGCCGAGCTGCTGGTGGCACGGGCACGCCGGCGCGACGCGCACGCCTTCGAGGAGCTGTACCGGCAGCACCACCGCCGCGTCTATGCGCTCGCCCTGCGCCTGACGCGCGACCGCGGCCGCGCCGAGGAGCTGACCCAGGACGCCTTCGTGCGCGCCTGGGAGGCGCTCCCCGGCTTCCGCGGCGAGAGCTCGTTCGCCACCTGGCTGCACGGCCTTGCCGTCCGCGTCTTCCTCAACGAAGCCCGAAAGGAGAGGCGGCGGACGGAGCGGTTCGCGGCGGCGGACGACCTCGAGATCTATCTCGTCGAGGTCCGCCGCGCCCTGCCGGAGACCAGCCTCACGCTGGAAGAGGCCATCGCCGGCCTGCCGGACGGGGCCCGCATTCCGCTCCTTCTCTACGCCGTCGAGGGTTATCAGTACGAAGAGATCGCCCGGCTGCTCGGCCTGGCCCTCGGCACGATCAAGGCGCAGATCCACCGCGCCCGGCGCCTGCTGATGGAGGTCTTGAAACCATGATCGATGACGACGTCGTGAACGATACGCCCGAGGAAACCGAGATCCTGCAGCGTCTCGCGGCCCTGCCGCTGGAGGCGGAGCCGGCCCGCGATCTGTGGCCCGCGGTGGCGGCCCGCATCGCGTCGCCCAAGCCGGCGACCGCCCGGCCCCGCAGGCGTTTCCTGGCCCAAGCCGCCGCCGCCCTGCTCCTCTTCGCGAGCGGCGTCGCGGCCGGCCATCGCTGGGGGAGCCGCGAAGGGGCGGCGCCCCTCACCCAGCCGCCGCGCGACCCGTTCGTGGCCGCCGCCGAGGTGCAGCGCACCGGCACCGAGTACGTGGCCGCGCTGCGCTCGCTGGCCGAGTGCACGGACGGCTCCGGCGCGCGCGAACAGGGCCGGGAAGCCGCCCTCTCGGCCTTCTACGGCGCCGCCAACGAGCTGGTGCGCCTGGCGCCCCGCAACGCCGGCGCGGTCCAGATCCTCGACGCCGTCGCCGAGTGCCGCGCGCCGGAAACGGAACGTCCGAAAGCCCGGACCGTACGCTTTTGATCAGGAGCACAGCGATGAAACCAGGGATCTACCCAGCCCTCGCTCTGATTTTGTTCTTCGCCGCCGAACGCGCTGCTCACCCCGGCGGGGCTGCCGCGGCGGTCGATGCAGCCACTGCTGCCACTGCTGCCAATAACGGCCGCTGCCCCGAAGGCAAACCCGAAACGGGGGACATCGGCATCACCTCCCTCCTCTGCGTCAGCGGCTCGTGCGGCGTCAACCTGCAGAGCGGCCGCGGCTACACCCACGAGTTCTCCACCGAGCCGCGGATCGACGGCGTGGACCGCGGCAGCCCCGCCGCCGGCAAGCTCCGCGACGGCGACGTCATCATCGCCGTCGACGGCGTCCTGATCACCACCCGCGAAGGGGGCCGGCGCCTGGCGAACCTGAAGCCCGGCGTGCCGGTCACCCTGCGCATCCGCCGCGCCGGCAAGGAGATGGACGTGACGCTCGTGCCCCGGCTCGGCTGCAACATGCCGCGGCTCGCGGTTCTCGGAGGCAGGCCGCCGGTGCCGTGGCCGGTCGAGGACCCCGCGGCGGTGCAGAAGGCATGGCCGGCATCGGCCGCACGGCCGGCGCGGGCGGCACGCCCGGCGGCGCCGCCGTTCAGCTTCGGCCTCGAGCTCGAATGCGGCCCGTGCGGCTGGTGGGCAGACCCGTGGGGAGGGCTCCTGTGGACTTCTCCGGTGTCGCCGACCGTCCGCGCCGTGGAGCCCGGCGGCCCCGGCGACCTCGCCGGCCTGGAGCCGGGTGACGTGCTGCTGGCGGTCGGCGGTAAATCCTTGAGCAGCGAGGAAGGAGGCCGCGCCCTCGGCAAGCTCCGCCCCGGCGAGCCCGTAGAGGTGCGTTTCCGGCGCGGCCGCGAATCACGGACCGTGGAGATCACTCCCGAGGCCGCCGCTCCCACCCAGCGATTCTGACCAGGAGAAAGACCATAATGAAATCGAAGACCACGACCCTGGCGCTCTGTGCCGCCCTCTGGACCGCGACGGCCCTCTTCGGCGGCGCCGCCCCCTCGAAGCTCCCGCCGGCGGGCTACGACAAGACGCGCGATCCCGCCGCCGACCTCAAGGCCGCCGTCCAGCAGGCGCGGCAGGAGAACAAGCGCATCCTCCTGGAAATCGGCGGCGAGTGGTGCGTCTACTGCCGCATCCTCAACAAGGTCATCCACGACGACGCGCGCCTCACCCGGCGCCTGCACGACAGCTACATCGTCATCAAGGTCAACTTCAGCCCGGACGTGAGGAACGAAGCCTTCCTCTCCAAGTTTCCCCGGATCGATTCCTACCCGCACCTCTTCCTGCTCGACTCGGACGGCTCCCTGCTCCTCTCGCAGACGCCGGACGCCTTCATGAACGGCGATACATACGTGCCGGACCTGATCCTGGCGTTCCTGGAGAAGTGGGCGCCGAAGGAAAGGGCGTAAGGGAAGCTGCGGAAGCGCCCCTTATTTGCGGTGAGTCTCCTCTCTTGCGGCAGATTATTCCATTTGCGGTGAACCAACGGAGTTGCGGCGAACAAGGCCCGTTGCGGCGCCGCTCTGGATTTGCGGCAAAGCGTCTCAGTTGCGGCAAATGGGCTCGTCTCGCGGTGGATTGTTTCATTTGCGGTATATAGGTCCAGTTGCGGTGAATTTCGCCCTTCACCGCAACTGAAGGGAGTTGCGGTCAAGGAGCCCAGTTGCGGCAAAGCGTCGGATTTGCGGTGAAGCGTGCCCTTTGCCGCAACTGGGCTTAGTTGCGGTATAGGAGCCGGCGTCAGGCTTCGCTGGCGGCTATTCGCCTCCGGCCTTTGATACCCAGCGATCCAGAATCGCGCCGCACCGTTCCAGCGCCAGCGGTCCGGCCGCCTCCAGCAGGCACGCCAGCGACCACGGCGAGCGCGCCAGTCCTATGGCCACGTTCACGGCGTCCAGCAGCGGCTCGTCGAACAGCTCGCAGTGGCCCACGACCTCGCCGTCGTCGAGGACCACGCCGTACCCGAGCGTGTCGGGCTCCTTGTTGAGCCGCAGCAGCGGATCGCGGCCGGTGCCGGGCAGCACCGCGGCGGCGAGGAGCGCCAGCCAGCGGTCCGGAAACACCGCCGCCGGCCGGAAGCCGCGCGTCAGGCTCTCGCCGGCCCGGAACAGCCCGAAGCCCAAGCCGGGGATCGGCTCCACGGACCAGGGACCGGCCACGTCCGCCTCACTTCCCGTAGGCGGCTCGTCCCGCTTTTCAAAGCGGCTCAGAAATTCGGCGGAAAAAGCGTTGGCGGGGCGAGACGGGATACCATCATCGAAGCTGCGCATGGGACTTATCTCCTGTGCGTGGTCAGGTCCGGGGGCGAGGTTTCAGCTCGCTCCCGGGCCGTTTTCATGGCGGCCGGGACGCCCCGGCCGGCGGAAACGCTGATTTCAATGGGCGCTGCGGTTACGGCTCAGTTGCGCCAGTGTAGACGGAAGGGGGGGCAGGAGTCAAGGACCCTTCAATGCTGAGTAGTGGTTCAGTTTGCTCGTGGACTACCCTCGGTCCTGCCCTGCGAAGCCTCACCCCCCGGCCCCCTCTCCCTGACGGGAGAGGGGGAGGAACACATCTGTCTTTCTTGCTGTTCTCCCCCTCTCCGGTTACGGAGAGGGGGCCGGGGGGTGAGGCTTCGGAGGGCAGGACCGTACGCAGTCTGCAGGCCAACTGAACCACTACGTCAACGCTGGCTCTCGCAATCCACCTTCTTCATCGGAAACCCGATCGTCTTGAGCTGGCCCTTGCTGAGGCCCTCGATGCTGGCCCGGAGAACGCCGTCGCCGTCGAGCTTGTAGATCACCCGCTGCGGAAAATCATGCTCCGGATTCTCGAACACGGCTTCACGCTCGCCGGCCTTGGCGAGGGGAAAGATGGTTTCGGACTGCCCCGACGGAAGCGCGATGTAGGCGATCTTCCCGGGCTCGATCTCGCGGATCTGCAAGAACTCGTACGCCACCGTCCGGCCGTTCCTCACCGTGCGGCTGGTGCCAAGGAGAGTGCCTCCCGCCGGCGGCATCCACTGCTCGCCGGAGCCTGCCTCGCCGTCCATGCTGGCCCAGCAGCCGGCGAGCCAGGCCAGGTCGGAGACCGAGGCGGCTTGGAGTGGTGGCGCGGTTCCGGCGAAGATCAACAAGAGACGGAGCCAAATTGCGGGGAGTTGACGCATGAACAGTTACCTCCAGGAGCTTGCTGTCTCAGGAGCATAGCGCAGGATTCGTCAAGCGTCACCGGACTTAACCAGGTTGAGAACCTTCGCCTGCACTCCTTCCATGATCGAATCTCTGAAAGGCGCTGGCGTGCAGAATTTCTATCCCAATGAGCTCGCCCCTGTCGTTAAGCTCCGCCGTAATGTTGGGACTAATCTCAACACTGTTCACCTCTTTTTCTTCTGAGATGACTAGGTGCAGGACATCTTCCTCGGAAAAGTACGCCAGCCTTGGCTTCATCAGGTCGAAGACTTCCCCATGATCCCCGACTCCGGCGCCCTGATCAACCGCTCCTGATGCTCTTTCTGCCGCTCCATGTAGTAGGCCACCATTCGATAAGGGTCGTGACCGAACCGCTCTGAAATGCGGCGGCGTACTTCTCGAATCTCCGCTATCAGCTCATCACTGTCGTCGAAGGTGGATTCAGGTTGTAGGCTCATCGCTTTCTCCCAACAACTCCAAGGGCGTAGCCAGCACCGGGACATACAATCCTAGCAGGTTGTTCACGCGGCGGATATGCCCGAACTTGTTCGCGTTCGCCAGGTGCCGACAATTCCATGTGACGAGAAACTCACACTTATGGTACGAGGCAAGCGCCAAATGGAGTGAATCCCCTGTAAGGCCAGCGGGCATAAGCCGGTGTCGAACATAGGCTTCGACGATTTCCGCCACCGCCGGCGCGACCTCCAGCCAAGGAAGCTCCCGAATGAGTGCCAAGGCATCCTCCCGGCTGGGATAATCTCCGCCCCGCAGCTCATCGAGAACAGCTTCACTGGTAACCAGGGAGTAGCGCTCGCGCGCGACCTCCCACCATCGACGCGTCCATTCCCGTTGCGCACGAGCAGTAATGCTGGAACGAGTCGTATGGTAGAAGCTCGGGATCGTCGTTTCGACGTAAACGCGCTCTTCACCCCGCATAAATCTGCAACTCCCGCAGCTCCTTGATCTGGTCGCGCAGCGTCGCCGCCTCCTCGAACTCCAGGCGCTTGGCGGCGGCGCGCATTTCCTTTTCGAGGCGGCTGATGCGCTCGGCCAGCGGCATGTCCAGGGACTCGGCCACGTCGGAGAGGCGGGCGGGGCCGGCGGAATAGAGGTCGAGGTTGCTCATCAGCACCAGCGGGTTGTGGATGTCCTTGAGGATGGTCGCCGGCTCGATGCCGTGCTCCTCGTTGTAGGTCCCCTGCTTGGTGCGCCGGCGCTCGGTCTCGTCGAGGGCCTTCTGCATCGAGTCGGTGACCTTGTCGGCGTAGAAGATCGACGCGGCCGTTGACGTTGCGGGCGGCGCGGCCGGAGGTCTGGATGAGCGAGGTCTCGCTGCGCAGGAATCCCTCCTTGTCGGCGTCGAGGATGGCGACGAGGGAGACCTCCGGCAGGTCGAGGCCCTCGCGCAGGAGGTTGATCCCCACCAGCACGTCGAAGTCGCCGCGGCGCAGGCCGGTGACGATCTCCACCCGCTCCAGGGTCTCGATGTCGCTGTGCATGTAGCGCACCCGCATGCCCAGCTCGCCCAGGTACTGGGTCAGCTCCTCGGCCATGCGCTTGGTGAGCGTGGTCACCAGCACCCGCTCCTTGCGGGCCACGACCTTGCGGACCTCCGCCAGCAGATCGTCCACCTGCCCCTGGGCGGGACGGACCTCGATGACGGGGTCGAGCAGGCCGGTGGGGCGGATGAGCTGCTCGACGATGACGCCGCCGGCGCGCTCGCAGCTCCCACGGCGCCGGCGTGGCCGAGACGTAGATCCGCTGCCCCACCCGGGCGTCGCACTCGTCGAAGGTGAGCGGCCGGTTGTCGAGCGCCGAGGGCAGGCGGAAGCCGAAGTCGACCAGGGTCTGCTTGCGCGAGCGGTCGCCGTGGTACATGCCGCGCACCTGCGGGATGGTCTGGTGGCTCTCGTCGATCACGATCAGCAGGTCGTCCGGGAAGTAGTCGAAGAGGGTCGGCGGCGGCTCGCCCGGAGCGCGGCCGGAGAGGTGCCGCGAGTAGTTCTCGATGCCGTGGCAGTAGCCGATCTCCTTGAGCATCTCGAGGTCGAAGCGGGTGCGCTGCTCCAGGCGCTGCCGCTCGAGGAGCTTGCCCTCGGTCCTCCAGCTCGGCGAGGCGCTCGGCCAGCTCGACCTTGATGCCCTCGATGGCCCGCTCCAGCCGCGTCCGGGGCGTGACGTAGTGGGTCTTGGGGTAGACGGCGATGCGCTCCACCTGGTGCAGGGTCTCGCCGCGCAGCACGTCGAAGCGGCTGATGCGCTCGATCTCGTCGCCGAAGTACTCGACGCGGATGCCCACGTCCTCGTAGGCGGGCAGGATCTCCAGCACGTCGCCGCGCACCCGGAAGCTGCCGTGAAAGAGGTCGAGCTGGGTGCGCTGGTACTGCATGTCGACCAGCCGCTTGAGCACGGGGTCCATGCCCTCGGCGTCGCCGCGGCTGAAGAAGTGCAGCATGCCGTAGAACGCCTCGGGCGAGCCGAGGCCGTAGATGCAGGAGACGGAGGCGACGATGATCACGTCCCGCCGCTCGAACAGGGCCTTGGTGGCCCGCAGGCGGAGGCGCTCGATCTCCTCGTTGATGCTGGTCTCCTTCTCGATGTAGGTGTCGGTCGACGGCACGTAGGCCTCGGGCTGGTAGTAGTCGTAGTAGGAGACGAAGTACTCGACGGCGTTGTGGGGGAAGAAGCTGCGGAACTCCTGGAAGAGCTGCGCGGCGAGCGTCTTGTTGTGGGAGAGGACCAGCGTCGGCCGGTTCACGGCCTCGATCACCTTGGCGATGGTGAAGGTCTTGCCGGAGCCGGTGACGCCGAGCAGCACCTGCTCCTTGTCGCCGCGCTCGATGCCTTCGACGAGCTGGCGGATGGCCTCGGGCTGGTCCCCCTGCGGCGTGAAGCGCGATTCGAGCTGAAAGCCTGCCATGGCAGGATTGTAAACGCGCGGCGGGCCACGGATCTTTCAGGTCGCGCCGGTCGGTCCGCCGGAGCCGCCCGCGAACTCCTCCAGCACCCGGGTCAGCTCCTGCACCTCCTGCCGGCTGATGGCGGTCTTTTTCCACACCATCTCGAGCATCTTGGAATTGAGCGTCTGGCTGGCCTGGGCGATCTCCTCGGCGCTCTGGGAGGCGGCGAGCCGCCGCCGCGCCGCGTCGAAGGCCGCTTCGAGCCGCTGCCGCTCCTCGGTGGTGACGTCGGTGGCGAGCTTGGCGAGGATGGCCGTCTCCGATTGCTGGAGGGAGAACGTCATCATCTTTCCCATGTTCTTGCTGGCGTAGTAGAGGAACCCGAGGAGACCGACACCCGCAAGGACGACTACGGCGAGGCAGCCGATGATGAGCGGCTTGGGGCAGCCGCTGGACTTGGGCCGGGCCGTGGGATCGAACGGGGCGGCGGGGGGAGGAGGGGGTTGGACGGGGGGTTCCATTGAGGCCTCCGTGCCGGCGGATGCCGGCGGATACCGGCGATGCCGGCAGATGCCGGTTGGCGCTCCTGCTGTGGCAGCGATCTTTCTATCACCGGGGGAAGGCCGCGGCAAGGCTATAATCCACCCATGGAGCACACACCGCGGACCGCGAACCGTCCTCCCGCCGCCCCGCCGCCGCGAGGCTCACGCCGCCTGTTGCGCTGGACCTGGCCGATGCTCGCCGCTCTGCTGGTGGGAGCCGTCACCGGGGTCGCGGTGGCCGCGGCCATCCACGTGCCGCGGGTCGAATCGCTGGCCGACTACACTCCCAGCCTGGTGACGCAGCTCTACGACAAGAACGGCGCCGTCTTCGCCACCTTCGCCCGCGAGCGCCGCGTGATGCTGAAGGAGGGCGAGATGTCCCGCGTCCTGCAGCAGGCGGTGCTGGCCTCGGAGGACGCCAACTTCTTCGGCCACGGCGGCATCGACGCCATGGGCATCGCCCGCGCCGCTCTGGCCGACCTGCGCGCCGGCAAGGTCGTCGAGGGAGCTTCGACCATCAGCATGCAGCTCGCCCGCAGCCTCTTCCTTTCCCGCGAGCGCACCTGGCGCCGCAAGATCGAAGAGGCGTTCGTGGCCGTGGAGCTGGAGAAGAACTACAGCAAGCAGCAGATCCTCACCCTCTATCTCAACCTGGTGAACCTCGGCCACGGCAACTACGGGGTGGAGGCCGCCTCGCGCTATTACTTCGGCAAGCCGGCCGCCAAGCTGACGCTGCCGGAGGCCGCGCTGCTCGCCGGCATCATTCCCGCCCCCAGCCGCTACAGCCCCTATCGCACGCCGGAAACGGTGCTGAGGAACCGCGACCGCGTGCTGCGGCGCATGTTGGAGGAGCGGTTCATCACCCAGGACCAGTACCAGCAGGCGATCGCCCAACCGCTCCTGGTGGCCTCGCAGCAGGCGGAGGAGCTGTTCGCTCCCTATTTCGCCGAGGACGTGCGGAAGTATCTGGAGGCCACCTATGGCGCCACCACCCTTTACGAGGGCGGCCTGCAGGTGCAGACGACGCTCGATCCCCGGATTCAGCGGGCGGCCGAGAAGGCCGTGCGCTCCGGTCTCCTCAAGCTGGACCACCGGCGCGGCTGGCGCGGTCCGATCGCCAGCCTGCAGGCCGCGGACCTGAACGGCCAGCAGCTCCCCACCTGGGGCCAGAACAAGCCGGTGCCAGGCCGCTGGTACCAGGGTCTGGTGCTGGACGCCGGCAAGACCGCCAGCATCAAGATCGGCAAGGAGGTCTACGCGCTCGGGCCGGAGGGGATCAAATGGACCGGCCGCCGCGAGCCGGGCAGTCTGCTGAAGCGCGGGGACGTGGCCTGGTTCCGCTTCGAGGTGCCGGAAGCGAAGCCGGCCAAGGCCAAGCCCGGCGAGAAGCCCGAGAAGCCAAAACCGCCGGCTCCCCCGGCCGAGCCGCGGCTGATGCTGGAGCAGCAGCCGCGGATGGAGGCCGCCGCGGTGGTCATCGAGAACCACACCGGCGCCGTGCGCGCCATGGTCGGCGGCTGGGACTTCGAGCGCAACAAGTTCAACCGCATCACCCAGGCCCGGCGGCAGGTGGGCTCGTCGTTCAAGCCGTTCGTCTACGGCGCCGCCCTGGAAGCGGGCTGGACGCCGGCAGATACGCTGCTCGACGCTCCCACCTCGTTCATCGGCGCCGACGGCCGGCTGAGCTACCGGCCCGAGAACTACTACCGCAAGCACTCCGGCATCGTCACCCTGCGGCGGGCCCTGGAGCAGTCGATCAACGTGCCGGCCGTGAAGCTGCTCGACCTGGTGGGCGGCAAGCGGGTGGTGGACTTCGCCCATCGCTGCGGCATCCAGTCCCCTCTTCCCACCTGGCCCAGCATCGCCCTCGGTTCGGCCGACCTCGTGCCGCTGGAGGTGGCCTCGGCCTTCTCGACCCTCGCCAACCAGGGGACGCACATCTCGCCCTACCTGATGGAAAAGGTGACGACGGCGGACGGGCAGGTGCCGCTGCAGCACTTCCCCGCCACCTACAGCGCCACCACACCGGCGGTCGCCTTCGTGCTCACCCACATGATGGAGGGCGTCGTCGATCACGGCACCGCCTATGACATCCACGACCTGCCCCTGGACATCGCCGGCAAGACGGGCACCACGGACGACTTCTCGGACGCCTGGTTCGTGGGCTACACGCCGCGCTACACCATCCTCACCTGGGTCGGCTACGACGTGAAGCGCTCCCTGGGCGGGGGCATGAGCGGCGCCGTGGCGGCGCTGCCCATGTGGCGCTCCATCGCCGAGGACGGGCTCGCCGCCGGCTGGCTGCAGAAGGGGGAGACCTTCCAGCCGCCGCCGGGGGTGATCCTCCGCGACGTCGAGTACTACTCCGGCCTTCTCGCCGCGGGCGGCCGGACGGTCAAGGAAGCCTTCGTCGCCGGCACCGAGCCGAACCGCGAGTACAGCTCGCATTGGTCGACGATCACCAGCCTGCCGTGGTATCAGCAGAAGGCTTTCTACATCCCCAAGGAAGGCGAGAACATGCCGCCGAAGCCGGGCGCCGAACCCGCGCCGCCGCAGGAAACCGATCCCGGTCCGCAGGATCTGCCGGCCCAGGAGCCGCCACCGCCGGGCGAGGAAGAGACTCCGCCGCCGCCGGGGTGAATCCGGCCGGATCCTCGCGCCCGGCGCTTCCGCACCGGGCTACTGAGACGTCGCTTCTCCGAAGCGATGATCGCTCCGACCCAATCGCCCTCAGGGCGACGTTTCGACAGCCCGGTGCGGAAGCGCCGGGCGCGGCTTCCGCCCCACCATTCCGTAATCCTGGTACCCGAACAGCAGCTCGTCGATCCGGTCGCGCAATCGGTTGACCTGATCGGCGAGCCGGCGCTGCTCGGGCGCCATCTGCGCGAGGTCGATCTCGGGCAGGCGCTCGCTCGCCGGGAAAGGGCGCAGGTCGAGCCGCTCGACGGGCTCGAAGCCGGCCAGCTCGTACATCAGCTTCAGGCTCTCCGGGTGGACCGGGCGCACGTGGGTGGGATCGAGCCAGAAGTTGCGCGCGGCGACCACCACCGAGAGCGGATTCGGCGTCTCCAGGATCAGCACGCCCCCGGGCCGCAGGGCCCGATAGGCGAGGCGCACCAGGCGGTCGAGCGCGCCCGCCGGCAGGTGCTCGACGACGTGGAACGAGACGACGCCGCCGAGGCTCCCCTCCGGCACGCCGGCGAGGGTCTCGAAGAGGTCTCCCTCCTCGGCCTCGAGCCCGCGCTCGCGGCAGAGCTGGACCATGCGGGCGGAGGAGTCCACCCCGCGGCCGGCGATGCCCTGATCGCGCAGCAGGGCCAGCGCCTCCCCACGGCCGCAGCCGAGGTCCAGCACCGGCGTCCCTGGAGGCCTGTCCTCGAGATACGGCAGGTACGCGGCGATCCGCTCGCGGATCTCCTCCTCGGTGCCGCGATAGCGTCGCTCCAGCTCCAGATAGCCGTGCTCCTCATGGGCTCGCGCAACGGCTTCGACGACAGGCTCCTCCTCTGTTGTTTTCCCCCTCTCCTTCAGGAGAGGGGGTAGGGGGTGAGGTCGCACGGCCGCCAGGGCGGCACCCAGGCTGCCGAGGAGGTCGCGGGCCTCGCGCCGATAGCGGTCCAGCTTCTGGTCGGCGCGGGCGAAGAGCGCGTCGTTGTGGCGCATGATCTCGTGGATGCCCTCGGAGTCGAGGGCCTCCTGGTACTCGATCCGCCGCAGGTGGTCGGCGCGGGCCGCCTCCAGGCGCTCCAGGTGCTCCAGCAGGATGAGGTTGAACGTGCGCTGCCGCTCCCAAAGGTCGTTCTGGGGAACCTTGACCAGGGGACGGAGGAGGCGCTTGAGCCCGACGAGCAGGCGCCCCGCGAGACCGCGATGGCTGCGGATGGGGAGCTCGCGGTCCCCCGCCCACAGCCAGCGCCAGTCTTCCAGGTTTCGGGTGGGCTCGACGACGAAATCGTCGATCGCTGGGGCGCGGCGCTCCGGGCCGCCGGGTCCGTTCGCCATCGCGCCCTCTTGCGGCAGCTTACTCTTCCGCCACCACCGAGACGGTCACCTCGGCGATGACCTCGGGGTGCAGCTCGACGCGCACCGGATGATCGCCGAGGGCCTTGATGCCGCCCTCGAGATCGATGCGCCGGCGGTCGACGACGAAGCCCTTTTTCTCCAGGGACTCGGCGACGTCGCCCGCGGTGACCGAGCCGTAGAGGGTGCCGGTCTCGCCCACCCGCTTGGGGATTTCGACGCGCAGGCCCGCCATGGCATTGGCGATCTCGGCCGCGGCGTCGCGCTCCTTGGCATGCTGGGCGTCGATCTTGGTCCGCTGCTGCTCGAAGTACTTGACGTTGGCGTGCGTGGCCTCGAGCGCGAGCCCTTGGGGAACGAGGTAGTTGCGGCCGAAGCCCGGCTTGACGTCCACCACCTGGCCACGCTTGCCGAGGTGGCGCTGATCGCTGAGCAGGATGACTCTCACGCTCGCCCTCCTAGTCCGTGGTGAACGGGATCAGCGCCAGGTGGCGCGCCCGCTTGATCGCCTGCTGCAAGGGGCGTTGATGGTTGGCGCAGGTACCCGAGATCCGGCGCGGCAGGATCTTCGAGCGCTCGGGAATGAACTGCTGCAGGAGCTTCACGTCCTTGTAATCGATGTAGTCGATCTTGTCGGCACAGAACTTACAGACCTTGCGCCGGCGGAAAAAGACCTTTCTCGCGCGTGCCATGATCAAACCTCCTCTTCCTCGGAGCCGGTGTCGGCCGCCGGAGCTGGGCGTCCTTCCTCGGCGGCGGCGGCGCCTAGCGGGGCCGGGGCTGCGGCGCCCGGCGCCTGGGGCCGGCGAGCGGCCCGCTTCAGGTCCTCATCGGTGCGGACGGTCAGGTAGCGCAGGATCTTGTCATTCTGCCGCATCCGGCGCTCCACCTCCGGCAACGCGGTCTTGCCGCCTTCGCTGCCGATGTAGAGCAGGACGTACTTGCCTTCATTCAGTTTGTTGATGGAATAGGCGAGCTTTCGCCGGCCCCAGCTCTCCTCGCCGGTGATCTGCGAGCCGCCGGCGGTGATCATGTTCTTGTACTCGTGGGTCAGGGTGACGACGTCCTCGTCGGCAACGCGAGGGTCGACCACGAACATCAGCTCATACGTGCGCATGGGTGGTGGATATCCTCCCTATGGCCTGGGGTCGGTCCCGCTGCGAGCGGAACAGAGAGGTTGAAGAATCGGCGGCGCCGGAGCCCGGCCCGCCTGTACGGAAGCGGTGATTGTACACGGATGAGGGGGAAAAGCAAGGCGCCCGTAGCCCTCCATGACGCCGCACCCTACAGCTCCAGCGCGAACACCAGCGCGTCCGAGCCGTCGCGGTAATAGCCCCGCCGCCGTCCGATGCGGGCGAAGCCCAGCCTCTCGTAGAGGGCGAGGGCGGGCGCGTTGCCCATCCGCACTTCGAGGAAGCAGACCTGGACGCCGCTGTCGCGGACGAGGCGCTCGAGACCCTCGGCCACCAGGGCGCGGGCGATGCCGCGGCGGCGCTCCTCGGGAACGACGCCCAGGCGCAGCAGCTCGGCCTCGCCGGCGGCGTGGCGGAAGGCGGCGTAGCCGGCCGGCGGGTCCGTCTCCCCCCTGGAGGCCACCAGCAGCAAAGCTCGCGGATGCGAGAGCTCGAAGGCCAGCATGTCCAGCGGCCAAGGGTCGCTGAAGGAGACCTGCTCGAGGCGGACGATGGCGTCGAGGTCCGCCGGGCCAGCGGTCCGCACCGCGGTGTCCGCGGCTGCGGCATCCGCGGCATCTGCGGGATCGACGACCGGCCCACGCACGTCAGGCCTTCTCCGCGACGACCGGCCGCGGCCGGGGAACCGAGATCGCCGGCGGACGCGAGTAGAGAGGAGAAACCAGGAGATCCGGGCTCCACTCGACGCCCGGCGCCGCGGCGAGGCGGGCGGCGACGGGCGCCAGCGGGCCCGGCTCGACGAGCCGCGGCCCGGCGGGCCAGCCCGAGAGTGCGGCGAGCCGCGACACCCCGAAGCCCACGATGGCGCCGGCCTGGCCGGCGGCGAGCCGCGGCAACTCGATGCCGGGCACGAGCCGCATCTCTCCCTGCGGGCGGGGCACGGGGCCGGCCAGGAACGCCTGGGCGCTCCAGTCGCCGCGCAGGGCGTCCACGGCGGCGACGACGACTTCGCCTTCCGCGGCCGATGCCGACGCGGCGAGGGCCTGCAGGGTGGGGAGCGCGGTCGCCGGCACGCCGAGCGCCTGATGCAGGCCCAGCACGGTGGCGAGGCCGATCCGCAACCCGGTGAAGCTCCCCGGACCGCGCAGGACGGCGATGCCGGCGCTGCCGCCGAGGCCCTGAACGCCGATTCCCGCCTCTTCGAGCACCTCGCCCACCAGGTCGAGCAGCAGGGCGGAGGAGCGGTGCTGCTCGACCGCGCGTTCCGCCGCCACGGCGCCGTCCCGCGCCAAGGCCACGCTGACCAGGGGTGAGCCGGTGTCGAGGAGGAGAAGGGGGGAGGGGACGCGCACGCGGGAAGTATATCGGGCGCCCCCCGCCCGAGCCCTCACCCCCTGGCCCCCTCTCCCGCCCCCTCCCTTCCCACCTCACCGGGAGAGGGGGCCAGGGGGTGAGGGCTCGGGCGGGGGGCGCCATACGGAACGCTATACTCCTCCCGCATGTCCGCCTCCCTGCCGGTCACGTCCCTGACGCCCATGATGCGCCAGTACCTGGAGGTCAAGGCGCAGGTTCCCGACGCCCTCCTGATGTACCGCATGGGCGACTTCTACGAGATGTTCTTCGAGGACGCCCGGCGGGCGGCGCCCATCCTGGAGGTACAGCTCACGGCCCGCCACAAGGGCACGGACAACGAGGTGCCGATGTGCGGCGTGCCGTACCACGCCCTGGAGGCCTACCTCGGCAAGCTGCTCGCCGCCGGGCTCAAGGTGGCGATCTGCGACCAGGTGGAGGATCCCGCCCAGGCCAAAGGCCTGGTCAAGCGGGAGCTGACGCGGGTGGTGACCCCCGGCACGGTCAGCGATCCGGGCCTCCTCGAGGGGAAGGAGGAGAACCTCCTCGCCGGCCTCGTCTGGGAGCGGGAGCAGGGGGCGGGAGCCTTTCTCGACATCTCGACCGGGAGCTTCTTCGTCCGCCGCTGGCCCTCGCCGGAGGAGGCCGCGGAGGATCTCGCGCTGCTCAAGCCCCGCGAGGTGCTGTTTCATGGCGAGGACGGCTTCCCTTCGGCGATCCTCGACTGGGCCGAGCGGGAGTGCCCCTGCCGTACGCCGCTGGCCGGAGACCGGCTCTTCGATCCTCAGCGGGCGGGCGAGCTGCTTCTCCGGCAGTTCGGCGCCGGCACCCTGCGCGGTTTCGGCCTGCAGGAGGGCGAGCCGGCGGTGCGGGCGGCCGCGGCGGCCCTCGCCTACGCCCAGGAAACCCAGCAGAGCGGTCTCTCGCACATCCGCGGCGTGGCCGTGCGCGAGGCGCGGGACCGGCTGATCCTCGACGTTTCCACCCTCGCCAACCTGGAGGTGTTCGGCAGCCAGCGGACGGCCGTCACCGGCCCGGGCCGCAGGCGGAGCACGCTGCTGGCCGTCCTCGACCGCACCGCCACCGCGCCGGGCGGGCGGAGCCTCCGCGAGTGGCTCCGCCGGCCCCTGGTCGATCCGCTGGAGATCGCCGAGCGCCACCGGGCCGTCGGCGCCCTGATGGCGGACAATCCCCGGCGGGAGCGTATCCGTGAAGGGTTGGCCGGCATGGCGGATCCCGAGCGCCTGGTGGCCCGGGCGGTGCTCGGCACGCTCACGCCGCGGGAGGCGGCGGCCCTGCGCGATACCCTCGGCGAGGCGCCGGCCCTGCTCGCCGAGCTGGCCGCGGTCGATCCCCGCGAGGCGCCGCTCCTCGCCCGCCTCGCCGAGATCGATCCGCTGCCGGAGCTGCACGCCGAGCTGGTCCGCATGCTGGAAGCGGCCCCGGCGGCGAGCCTGCAGGACGGCGGCGTCATCGCCGGCGGCGTCGACGAGGAGCTGGACCGTTACCGTTCCTTGACGCGGGACAGCAAGCGGCACATCCTGGCCCTGGAGGCCCGGGAGCGGGAGCGGACGGGGATCGCGTCGCTCAAGATCCGCTACAACAGGGTCTTCGGCTACTACCTGGAAGTGACGCGGGCGAATCAGGAGCGGGTGCCGGCGGACTACATCCGCAAGCAGACCCTGGTCAACGCCGAGCGTTACGTGACGCCGGAGATCAAGGAGCTGGAGGAGCAGATCCTCTCCGCCGAGGAGCGGCAGATCGAGCTGGAGCAGCGGTTCTTCCGCGAGCTGCACCGGCAAGATCGCCGTCGAGGCTCCGGGGCTGACGGCGCTCGCCGCCGCGATCGGCGAACTCGACGCCCTGGTCTCCTTCGCCGAGGTGGCGGCGCGGCACCGCTACGTCCGCCCGCGCATGGAACCGGCCGGCTCTCCGATCGTCATCCGCGAGGGGCGCCACCCGGTGGTCGAGCAGGCGAGCCGGGATGCCTTCGTCCCCAATGATGCCGAGCTCGACTCCGAGCGGTCGCAGATCGTGCTGCTGACCGGTCCCAACATGGGCGGCAAATCGACCTACCTGCGGCAGGTGGCGCTGATCGTCCTCATGGCGCAGGCCGGGAGCTTCGTGCCGGCGGACGACGCCACCATCGGGGTCGTCGATCGCATCTTCACCCGCGTCGGGGCCTCGGACGATCTGGCCCGCGGGGAGTCCACCTTCATGGTGGAGATGATCGAGACGGCGAACATCCTCCGCCACGCCACGCAAAACAGCCTGGTGATCCTCGACGAGGTGGGGCGGGGCACGGCCACCTTCGACGGCCTGTCTCTCGCCTGGGCCATCGTCGAGCACCTGCACGAGCACCGCCGGCCGAAGACCCTCTTCGCCACCCACTACCACGAGCTGACGGAGCTGGCGACCCTGCTGCCGCGGGTGGTGAACCGGACGATGGCGGTCAAGGAGTGGGAGGAGAGGATCGTCTTTCTGCGCCGCGTCGTGCCGGGCAGCGCCGACAAGTCCTACGGCCTTCACGTGGCGCGCTTGGCCGGCCTGCCGGCCGCGGTGATCGATCGGGCGGGGGAGATCCTGGCCAATCTGGAAGCCCAGGAGTACGACCCCAGCGGCAAGCCCCGCCTCGCCCGCGGCAACGCCCCCGAGACCGGCGCGCCGGCTCAGCTCACCCTCTTCGCCCCGCCCGAGCACGTGGTGGCCGGGTTGCTGCGGGACTTGGACGTGAACCAGTTGACTCCGATGGCGGCGTTGAACGTATTGCACAGCTTGAAGAGCCGGTTGGGGTAGGGCGCATCCCCCCCGCCCGAACCCTCACCCCCCGGCCCCCTCTCCCGCCCCCTCCCTTCCCACCTCGCCGGGAGAGGGGGAGAACAGCACGCGAAGGATCGAGGCCTTCCTGCCGCGATATGTGGCGAAAACAGGTGAATTCGAAGAAAATATCAGATCAAGATTGCTGAGGAAGGTGTGGAATGCCCTCGGACCGGTATCAGGCGCGAGAATTGCGGAGGAATTCGACTCCTGCGGAAAGGAGCCTCTGGCAGAGGCTTCGCGGCAGGAAGCTCCATGATTTGAAGTTCCTCCGGCAGCATCCCATCGGGCCTTTCGTCGTGGATTTCTGCTGTCGTGATCGCAGGCTCATCGTCGAGCTCGACGGAGAGGTCCACGAGAAAGAGCAGCAGCGTGCATACGATGAGCAGCGTGACGCTTACCTCAGAAGCCAAGATTATGTGGTCCTGCGATTGCCGAATGAGCAGATCCTCGGCGACATCGATTCTGCCCTGAAGCAGATTTCCAACGCCGCCCATATCGCTCCTCCCCACTGGCTCCGCTCCAGAGTCCAGGACAAGCAGGAGAGCGCCTCCGGTTCTGCTTCTGCCGGTACGGAAAAGAGGGAGCGGTAATCTTCCGCTCCGATGCCCCGCCTTTTACTTAGGGCTCGCCACAAAATAACTGGCTCATAGTCGATTCTCTCCCGCCGGCATCTACAAGGGGGAAAAATCGGCAAATGAGGCACTTATTTCGTGGCGAGCCCTTACCATCTCCCCCTCTCCCGGTGAGGTGGGAAGGGAGGGGGCGGGAGAGGGGGCCGGGGGGTGAGGGCTCGGGCGGGGGCCGCCTCCTATAAGATCCCCCCACCTATGCGGGCCGCCGAGCAAGTCTTCGTGGGCATTCCGGGGCCCCAGCTGGATCCCGAGTCCGCTGGACTGCTGTCGGCCTTCCAGCCCGGCGGCGTGGTGTTGTTCAAGCGCAACATCAAAGATGAGGAGCAGCTCAACGAGCTGGTGACGAATCTCCGCCGCCTGCTGCCCGAAACGGTGCTGGCCATCGACGCCGAGGGCGGTCGGGTGGACCGGCTGAAAGAGGTGGTGGGGCCGGCACCGGCGGCCTCGCTGCTGGCGCGGCATCCGCCCAGCTATTCGCTCCAGGCGGGGCACTGGGTGGCCCAGTCGCTGCGGCTGTTCGATATCGACGTGGACTTCGCGCCGGTCGTGGACCTCGATCGCGGGGCCACCGACAACGCTCTCGACGGCCGCTATCTCGGAACGACGCCGACACAGGTGATCCCCCGCGCCCAGGCGTTTCTCAGGGGCTTGTACGGCGGTGGCGCCGGCGGCTGTCTCAAGCACTTCCCGGGTTTGGGCGGGGCCGGCGAGGATACTCATTTCCGGATGTCCGCCGTCTACCTCCCCGTCGAGGAGCTGCGGACCGATCTCGAACCCTTCCGTGCCCTGGTGCGACTGGCCGGAGCGGTGATGGTGAGCCATGCCCTGTACCCTGCTTACGACGCTTCGATGCGCCCGGCGACGCTGTCGCCGGCGATCATCGGCGGTGTGCTGCGCGGCCGGCTCGCCTTCGACGGTCTCGCCTTCAGCGACGACATGGAGATGAAGGCGCTCGACGAGTGGGGCGACCTTCCCGAGCGTTGTGAGGCCTGCTTCGCCGCGGGCTGCGACGTACTGGCGGTCTGCCATACCCTGACGGCTCTGCCGGATATCGTCGGCCGGCTGGAGCACCCAGGGCTGCGCGAGCGACTCGCGGAAGCCAACCGCCGGTTCGAGACCTACCGCCAGCGCCTGCTGACTCTGCGCACGGCGCAGGAGTACATCAAGCTCATGCGTGAGACCAGCCGCGGCGAACGGCTGGACCGCATCCGCCAGGCGCTGGAGCAGCTCCAGGAGAGCGCGTAAACCCTCACCACCCCGGCCCTCCTCTCCCGACTCCTCCCTCCCGCCCTCACCGGGAGAGGAGGGAGAAAAGCAGGATGGACCTGCCTAGAGCAGGGGCAGGTCAGGACGGGCTCCACCCGCCCTGCCTTCAAGCCCCCTCTCTCCCGGTGAGGGTGGGAGGGAGGGGTCGGGAGAGAGGGGGGTTGGGGGCAGGGAAGGCTCAACCGAGGCGGTCGGCGTCGGCGCCGGGGCGCGGGAGCCGCAACGAAACGGTCTCCTCCTCGCTGGAGGCGATCGGATCCCGGACCCATTCCTCGGCCGTTCGCGCGCTTCCTGCCGGCCCGATGACGCGGTCCCTTCCCTGCGCTTTGGCCTGATAGAGGCGCTGGTCGGCGCAACGTAGGATTTCGGCCGGGACCTGACCGTCCTCGGGCCAGATGGCGACGCCGATGCTGACGCTCACGCTCGCCGGCTTGCTGCGTCCGGGCAGGTGGATCGGCTTGACGGCGATGACGCGGCGGATACGCTCCAGAAGATCGGTGGCCCGCACGCTCATCACGCCGGGAAGAATCAGGGCGAACTCCTCGCCGCCGTAGCGCGCCACCACGTCGGTCGCCCGGCAGGAGTCGCGCAGGGTCTGGGCCACCAGGCGCAAGGCCTCGTCGCCGCCGGCATGGCCGTGCCGGTCGTTGAAGCGTTTGAAGTGGTCGATGTCGATCATCGCCACCGCGAAGCGCCCGTTCTCGCGGCGGGCGAAGGCCACCTCGCGCTCGAGCTGCTCGGTGAAGACGGCGCGGTTGAGGAGGCCGGTGAAACGGTCGCGGGTGGAGAGGAGCCGCAGCTCCCGCGCCCGCGCCACCATGGTGGCGGCGATCGCCGTGACCCCGGCGAGCTGGGCCATCCGCCAGAGCTGGGAATCCCAGCGGAAGAGGCCGAAAGGGAAGGGGGCGAAGAGGGCGGAGTTGAGGTCCCAGCGCCAGGCGGCGTAGAGCACGATGGCGGCATACTGGGCGAGGGCCAGGGCGCCGGCGACCAGGCAGATGCGAAGGTCGTAGCGCAGGCTCGTGGCGGCGATGGCGAGAAAGTAGACGGGGAACACCACCAGGTTGTTCGTCGCCTCGTGAGGCCGGCCCAGCACCAGGAAGACGGCCAGCGTGGCGCTGACCAGGCTGACGTCGAGCAGGCTGCTGGCGAAGCCGATCCAGGACCTCGCCCACTGGCGATTGGTGGCGGAGTAGATGGCGAGAGCGAAGGCAAGGCCGACGGTCGCCGTCGTCAGCAGCGCCAGCGGGCCATAGGCGTCCGGCTTGCGGAGGAGCTCCCGCAGGGGGAAGAACAGGAGGGCGGTGACGACCAGCAGGCGGACGCCCGCCACCAGCAGCTCGCCGCCGAATCCCGCGGTCGAGATCTCGGGCTCCGGCGGGCTCCAGACGCGGCGCCAGGGCGAGGGCTCCGGCGCCCCGGTCTCCTGATGGCTCATGCGCGAGTCTCCCGCTCGGCAGGGACGGCCATCACCTCGCTCCTCGCTGAGCTCCGGGACCGTCGAGCCGCCCCGGTTCACCCATGGACATAGTTCAAAGTCAGAAAGTCAGTAGGACGACTTTAGCACGGCGAGCGGTGAGCGGCAGGCTCACGGGCCATCCTCCAGCAGCCAGACACCTCCCGGGCCTGCGGCGTAGAGCCGGCCGGGATCGTCCGGATCGGGGACGAGACGGCCGATGCCGTTGGCCTGAGGCCCGCCGACGGACCTCCAGGTCGCGCCGACATTTTTACGAAGGAGTCCCCTACTTCATTTAGGGGCATCAGACCGGACCGCGGCGCTGGGGCAGCGCCGCGGTCCGCCGGTCAGGTCATCGGGTAAAGCTCAGAAGGGAATGTCGTCGTCTTCGGGCTCGCCGAAGCCACCCTCGTCGTAGGCCGGGCCGGTGCCGGCCGAGGGAGCCGCCGCAGCCGGGGCTTCGAAGTCGCCGCCGCGCTGGCCGAGCATCTGGAAGTTGTCGCAGACGATCTCGGTCTTGTACTTCTTCTCGCCCGTCTGGCGGTCGTCCCAGGAGCGGGTCTGGAGCCGGCCTTCCAGGTAGATCTGCTTGCCCTTGGTCAGGTACTGGCCGGCGATCTCCGCCTGTTTGCCCCAGACGACGATGCTGTGCCACTCGGTCTGCTCCTGGCGTCTGGCCGTTCTTGTCCTTCCAGCGGCGGTTGGTCGCCAGGGTGAAGCTTGCGACCGGCTGCCCCGATGGGGTCGACCGCACCTCCGGGTCACGGCCGAGATTACCGATCAGGATCACTTTGTTGACCATGCGTCCGTTCTCCTCAGGTCTTGAATCGGTTACGGTATCACAACCGCTCCGGCGGCCCCGGACATGGGGGCGGGAGCGGTTGGGCGAAAACCTCTCCCCTATAAGACGGAAAAAATGCGTCTCATCTTGCAACGAGTTCGTTCGGCCGCGGTTTCGGTGGCCGGAGAAGTGGTCGGCGAGATCGGCTCCGGCCTGCTGGTCTTCGTGGGAATCGAGCGCGGCGACGGACTGGACAAGGTGCGGACGGCGGCGGAGAAGCTGGCCGGCTTGCGGGTGTTCGGGGACGAAGCCGGCAAGATGAACCTGGACCTCGCGACGGTGGGAGGCGCCTTCCTGGTGGTCTCGCAATTCACCCTGGCGGGCTCGATCGCCAAGGGGCGCCGCCCGTCCTTCGACCGCGCCGCGCCCCCCGAGGAAGCCCGGCCGCTGGTGGATGCTCTGGTGGCGGATCTCCGGGGGCGAGGCTTCCGAGTGGAGACGGGCCGCTTCCGCGCTCACATGGAGGTGTCCCTGGTCAACGACGGGCCGGTGACGCTCTTCGCGGAGCTCTGAGCCCTCACCCCCGGCCCCTCTCCCGCCCCCTCCCTTCCCACCTCACCGGGAGAGGGGAGAAAGACAAAGAAGAGTAAGAAGGAGACTTTGTCTTCCCACACCCGAGGTGTCGTAGGGGCGGGGCTTGTCCCCGCCCGCACCGTTCCAGGGGCGGGGACAAGCCCCGCCCCTACGAAAGGCTCCCGCGGAGAGGCGGTACCCTCTTGTCTTTCTCCCCTCTCCCGGTGAGGTGGGAAGGGAGGGGGCGGGAGAGGGGCCGGGGGTGAGGGCTCGGTGTGGGCGGGAGAGGAGGGTCGGGGAGGTGAGGGCCTACCGCACCGCGACAGCCTGGAGCGGCACCGGCATGAACGAGAGGAAGAACAGCGCAACGGCGAGCCAGGCGAGGACCCGCCGCCGTGAATCGAGCGGCTCGCTCTCGTCGTGGACGGGCGGATGGTAGAGGCCGATGAGCATCACGATGACACACCACAGGAGCCACCCCTTCCAATAGAGGCCCATCAATCCCAGCAGCAGCCAGAGGGGGAACGCCAGCCGGCGCTGCAGGCGGCCGGTGGCGGCGTAGAGGATGTGCCCGCCGTCGAGCTGACCCAGCGGCAGCAGGTTGATGGCGGTGGCGAGCAGGCCGAGCCAGGCTGCCAGGGCCATGGGGTGGAGATCCAGGACCATGCCCGGCTCCAGCCGACCGTGAAACAGCCAGGTCGCCAGATCGACCGCCAGACAGCGGCCGGGGAGGAGAATCATGGCGGTTGCGTCTTCGAGATCTCGGGCCGCGGACAGTGCCGCCGGATGAGATTCCGCGATCCCATAAAGCAGGAACGGCAGCAGGGCGATGAATCCGGCGATAGGTCCCGCGACGCCCACGTCGAAGAGCTGGCGCTTGCCGGAGATGGGCGCCTTGATCTTGATGAAGGCGCCGAAGGTCCCGAAATTGAACGGCACCGGCAGGAAATAGGGCAGGGTGCAGGGCAGCCGATAATACCGGCAGGCGACGTAATGCCCCAGCTCATGGGCGAGCAGGATGATCAGCGCCGGAATGGAGAAAGCGAGGCCGATGCGCAGCAGAGCCGGGTCCTGCCACACCTGAGATACGAGCTCGCGAGTGAGGACGGGACCCAGGAGCGCCAGCATGTCCGTGCGGCTGATCTGGACCATCACCGGTCCGAGCGTCGTGGCGCAGAAGAACGTCAGCGCGAAGAGCAGCAGGGCGAGGCCATAGCGCGGCCGCTCGCGGCGCGGCGGCGCGGGCGCGAAGACCTCCCCGGGCGCCGGCAGCAGCTCGATCAGGGGCGGCGACAACGGCGGCCCCTGCCGCCAATCGCGGGGGCCGTGGCTCATCGCGCCGTCGCTTCGTATCTCGCGTTGGGAAAAGCGGAGAAGAAAAGGACCCGGCTCAGAGGTTCTTGAGGTCCTTACCCGGCTTGAAGCGCACCGTCTTGCCGGGTGAGATCGCCACCTCGACGCCCGTCTTGGGATTGCGGCCAACTCCTTTTTTTCGATCGCGCACCTGAAAGACTCCGAAGCCGCGGAGCTCGATGCGCTTGCCATCGCAGAGCGCGCTCTTCATCGCTTCAATGATGGTGTCGACGGCCTGCGCCGCCTTCACTCTGGGCACATCTGTGATTTCCGCGACGCGGTCGACGATGTCCGACTTGATCATTCCGGCTCCGAAACGGGGGCGAGTCTAACAACGGGTCTCAAGAGGTGTCAACAAGTGGAATTCCTACTGTGACTTAGCCTCTCCGCGCTTCCTCTGCAGGATACAGCGCTCGACGGCCGCGGTAGCCAGTGCCCCGAGGCGCTGGATCTGCTGCAGCTCGACCGGACCCCGGCTCGCGCCGTCGGCGTAGATCACCATCACCAGCCGGTCTTTGATGCGCACCGGCAGCATCAGGCAATCGCGAGGCAGATCTCCGCCCCAGGTGCGGGCGAGCTGACGATGGGCGGGCATGGGCGGAAGAGGACCCAGATAGGGACCGCTGCTCTGGCGCAGGTTGAGGAAGAGCGACGGCTGATCGAAGCCGATGGAGAATGCGGCAAATGCGTCGCGGTCCACCTCGGCGCCCTGCACTCTCCAGCCGCTGACCCGGTCGCGCGAGATCTGGAAGAGGGCCGCCCGCCGATGGTCGCGACCGAGAAAGCCGAGGAGAATCTGACCCACCTCGTCGAGATCATGGACCGAGGCCAGCGCCGTTTCCAGCTCCTCCAGGTTGGCGGCCACCGGGAAGGAACGGATCGGCGGACGCGGGTTCGACCCATGACACCGCGCCCAACTCGGCGCGCTCCTGCGGCGTGAGAGAGACGCTCATTGGGCGAGGGGCCGGTGCGGGTTTCGCTGCTGCGAGAGGCACCGGCGCCGCCATGGCAGCCGACGAGGACGTCGCATCGCGGGGCGCGATGGCCGCGGCCACGGAGGCTGGAGCTCGTACCGGCTCCGGTCTCGTGAGCTCGGGCAACGGCGGGGGAAGCTTGATCCTGGGCGGCGTCGCCAACAGGCTTTCGAGCGGCCTCTGGGTGGCTTCCGGCTCGCTGCTATCTGCCGGCTTCTCCCAGAGGAAGCGGGCGCGGTTCATGCGGTCCAGCATCATGCTGACGCGGGATGGGCACTCCTCGCCGTAGTATCTCTCGAGCGCCTCCAGAATGCGGATCTCGTTGGCGATGTAGACCTTGACGCGCTTGCCCGAGGCGAAGGCGATCTCGTCCTGCGCCGAAAGGTTGCGAGGATCCATCAATGCCAGGTCGAGACGGCCCATCTCCAGGCGGAACGGTATGGCGCGAAGACGGCGGGCGAGCCTTTCCGGGATGAGGTCCAGCACCTCCTCGGGGATTCCGCGCAGGTCGTCGATCGCCACGGAGGGGACGCCGAGATGCTCGGAAAGAGCCCGGAGCAGCAGGCTCTCGTCGAGGGCATCGAGCTCCAGCAGGCAGGTGCCGAGCCGGCCGCCGACCACGCTCTGGCCCTTCAGGGCGCGCGTCAACTGCTGGACCGAGATCCAGCCGCGCGCTACGAGGAGTTGCCCGAGCTTTCCCATCGTCAAGCTCATCCGTCGGCTAAGCCCGATCCGCCATTCCCTTTCGCCCCCGCGGCCCGATTTTCAACTGTGCCCCTAACTTATTCACTTTCCGCTACTTAAGCGCAAGGGGGACATTATAGAGTCGGCTCGATAGCCTTGTAAAGCGGCGCCGGGCGCTGCTATCCTGCAAGTTGTGAAGCCTTACCTCTTCGCGGTTTCCACCGCCTGCATCGTCCTGCTGCCCGCCGCGGTTTCGGCCGCGCCGTCGCCCGCCGCGGTCGCTCCGCCGGCGGCCTCGTACCAGTTCGCCCTGGGAAAGCTGCTGGCCGTGGAGGGTTCGGTCAACGATGCTCTCGCCGCCTTCGAGGAGGCGGAGAACCTGGCCTCGGGACCGCAAGACAAAGCCTACGTGCTGCTCGAGCACTCCCGGCTCCTCGCCCGCTCCGCCCAGTACGCGCGCAACCCGGGACTGCGCGACGAGTCGCTGCGCAAGGCCGGGGAGAAGATCTCCGAAGCCCGCCGGCTGGCTCCCGACAACCTCGACGTGTTGCGCGCCGTGGGCGATGTCTATCTCGATCTCTCGGCCGGCGATCCCGCGGCTCTGGTCACGGCGCGGGAGGCCCTGGAGGTGGTGCGGCGGCGCGATCCGGAAGACGTGCAGTCCTTTCTGACCCTGGGTCGGATCTATCTCGACCAGGAACAGCCGGGAAGGCGGCGGAGGTCTTCCGCGAGCTGATCGACAACGTTCCGCAGCAGCGGATGGCCTATGCGCTGCTGGTCGAGTCGCTGATGCGGGCAACCAGCAGGCCGAGGCCGAGAAGGCATTGCGGGAGATCCTGACTTTCGATTCCGGCTCCCTCGAAGCCCGCCTGACCCTGGCCGACCTCCAGAGTCGGCGCGGCGACCTCGCAGGCGGTCGTCGAAACGCTGCGCGGCGCCCCGGAGGAGGCGCGCGACGATCCGCGGCTCAAGCGGCAGCTCGCCTGGGCGCTGTATCAGAACGGCGACCTGGAGGAGGCGCTGGCCGTGGTCGAGCCGCTCTCCGGCAAGGACCCGGACAGCAACGCCCTGGCCCTGCTCAAGGGCTTGATCCTGGCCGCCCAGGGGCGCAACGACGAGGCCATCGGCCTCCTCGGCAGGGTACGCGAGGGCCAGCCCAAGGATACGGCGGTGGCGCTCGCCCTGTCGCGGGTGATGCAGCGCACCGGGCGGCGAGCCGAGGCGGCGGCGCTGCTGATCGGCCTCGCCGACGCTCTGGCTCAGGACGGCAACGCCCAGGAGTCGCACGAGATCCGCCTGGAAGTGGCACAGATGTACCTGGACGGCAAGGAGTGGGAGAAGGTGGGCGAGGTGCTGCAGCCCCTGCTCGCGAACCCGGACGAAGCGGCGCGCGGCCAGGCCGTGATGCTGCAGGTGGACGCCCTCGCCGGGGCCGAACGCTTCGACGAGGCTCTCGCCCTTCTAGGCCGGGAGAAGGAGTCGCCGACCATCGCGGGCAAGCGCGCCGAGTTGCTGGCCCGCGCCGGCCGTGACGAAGAGGTAGGTCGACTTTTCGCGGAGTTGACCGACGGCGGCGACGCCGGCTCTCTGGCGGCGGCCCAGGCCTACCAGCGGCTTGAGCGCTACCAGGAATCGATCCCGCTCCTGGAGAAGCTCGCCGCCGCCCATCCCGATCAGATCGTCACCGGTTTCCTGCTCGGGCGCGGCCTACGAGCGCACCGGACAACGCGACAAGGCGGTGGCGGAGTTTCGGCGCGTGCTGGAGCTCGAGCCCGACTTCCACGCGGCGCTCAACTACCTCGGCTACACCTTCGCCGAGGCCGGCATCAACCTGGAAGAGGCTCTGACGCTGGCGAGCCGGGCCGTGGCGCTCGACCCCGACAACGGTGCCTATGTCGACTCCCTGGGTTGGGCCTATTTCCGGCTCGGCCGACCGGAGCAAGCCCGCAATTACCTTGAAAGGGCCGCCCGCCTGGAGCCCGAGGACGCGACGCTTCACGAGCACCTGGGGGATGTCTATGTTGCGTTGGGGCAGATGGAGAGGGCACGGCAGGCCTACCAGCGGGCGCTCGAGCTCGAAGGCGACAACGCGGAGACAGGTGCGGCGCAAGCTGGGTGATCTCGACGACGCCCCCCGGCGTTAGCGCCGCCACGGCGCTGCTCCTCTCCCTGCTCGCGGGCGGATGCTCCAGCGGCCCCCCCCTGCGCCCCTTGCCGGCCCTGTCGCTGACCCCGTGGCAGATCCCCCAGGGCGCCTATGGGCTCGCAGCGGCTCTATCGGGTGAGCTACTCGGGCCCCGAGGGCGAGGGCTCCTTCCGGGTTACCCTGCGCCTTGCCTCGCCGGACCGCTACCAGCTCCAGGCGGTTGATCCCGTGGGCCGCTCGCTGTGGAGCCTCGACGTGTTGAACGATGCCGGCCTGTGGTTGAACCATCGCGGCCGCACCTACTGCTCCTTCGAAGGGCGGTTCGACCTTTCCGGCGTCCCGTTGGGACCTTTTCCCCTGCTCTCCCTGCCGTCGCTCCTGCTCGGCCGGGTACCCGGCGAGCCGGCGGCCGGCTCGCCGCCCTTTTCGCCGCGGGAACGGCAGTTCGACTTCCAGGACGACTCGGGCCGGCGCTGGACCGGCAAACTCGGTGCCGACGGGCTGGTGCTGAGCTGGACGGTCTCGGAGGGAGATACGCCCAAGCACTGGTGGATCCGCCGCGACGACTGGGCCATCCTCTCCGACCGCGAGCGGGAAGTGCAGGTGCGCTGGCGGGAGGTGCTGCGCGAGAACCTCGACCGGGAGCCGCCGCGGCTGGAGCCGCCAACGGGTTACCGTGAGGTACCGTGTAACCAACAGGAGGTGCCGGAGCCGGACTCCTCGGAGCCCTCACCCCCGATCCGGGGAGATGAGACAATTGACAGCTCCATCCGCCGTCTCTACCATACCAAAACACCGCGCGGGACGAGATTCCCCGCGCCGCCCGCCGGGGGCGAAACTCCAAAGGGTGCTCCCCGGGTACTCTCCGGAGGTCCTGCCAGTATATAATGGGTGTATTGATGCCGACGCGTGGATAGTGTGCGGCTCGCCGAGGAGAACGGAGCCTCTCGGCTCCGTCACCCCGGAGAGCCCACTGGACGAAGGCGGCGCCGTGGGTTTTCTCCTGCGGAAGCTCGCCGATCGTGCCGTCATACACGCCGAGGAATGACCAGGGATGACCCGGAGAGGACGCAGAAAATGGAGATCACAGAGGTCAAGGTCTTTCCGATTCAGGAGGAGAAGCTGAAGGCGTTCGTCTCGATCGTCTTCGATCACTGCTTCATGATCAACGACATCAAGATCATTCAGGGCCGGGACGGGCTGTTCATCAGCATGCCCAGCCGGAAGAAGAAGAACGGCGAGTTCAAGGACGTCGCCCACCCGCTGAACAACGAGACGCGGCGGATGATCGAGGACAGGGTGCTGGCGGAGTACGATCGCGTTCTCGAGGAGCGTGGCGAGCCGCGGGCGGATCGCGGCGAGCGTGCCTCGCGCTCCCCGGTGCCTGCCGGCGCAGCGGAGGAACACGCTCTCGCCGCGTCGCCGGAGAAGAGCCTGGAGGAGGTCGAGGAGATGCACCTCCGCGACTCCTTCTGGAACGTGTAAGCTTCCCGCCGCGTCGGGAGCTGCCGGCGCGGGCGCGGGCTGAGCACAAGGCGGCTGCCCGGGTGCCGGAGTCGTCGCAAGGGAACCACCAACGCTGGGGCGTCGCCAAGTGGTAAGGCACCAGACTTTGGATCTGGCATCCGGAGGTTCGAATCCTCCCGCCCCAACCAGATCGAGCAGGAAAGCAGCGAATCCACCCTGCCGCTCCGTTCGCGCGAGGGCCGCTCCCGCGGCAGGTTTCCGATGTCGTTCTGTTGAAGGGGGCGCTTTGAAGGGGAAATATGGCCGGTGAATTGAAAATCTTCGGCGGCCGCGCCCATCCGGCGCTGGTGCAGGAGATCTGCGATTACCTGAATCTCGAGGCCGGCAAGGTCTCGGCGTTCAACTTCTCTGACGGCGAGACGTTCTGCCAGATCGAGGAGAACGTGCGCGGCTCGGACGTCTTCGTCGTCCAGCCGACCTGCGGCCCCGTCAACGAGAACCTGATGGAGCTGCTGATCATGCTGGACAGCTTCAAGCGCTCCTCGGCTTCCCGCGTGACGGCGGTCCTCCCCTACTATGGCTACGCGCGGCAGGACAAGAAGGACCGGCCGCGGGTGCCGATCACCGCCAAGCTGGTGGCGGACCTGATCTCGCGCGCCGGAGCCGACCGGGTGCTGACGATGGACCTTCACGCCGATCAGATCCAGGGCTTCTTCGACGTGCCGGTGGACCACCTGTTCGCGGCGCCGGTCCTTCTCGACGCGCTGCGCGAGCTCGGACATTCCCGGACCTGGTGGTGGTCTCGCCGGACGCCGGCGGCGTCGAGCGGGCGCGCGCCATCGCCAAGCGGCTGGGGGCGGGCCTCGCCATCGTCGACAAGCGCCGCACGGCGCCGAACGAGGCCGAGATCATGCACATCATCGGCGACGTCGCCGGCTGCAACGCCATCGTCGTGGACGACATCATCGACACGGCCGGCACCCTGACCAAGACGGTGGAAGCCTTGCTGAGCAAGGGGGCCCAGCGGGTCCTCGCGGCGGGCGTCCACGGCATCCTCTCCGGGCCGGCGCTGCAGCGCATCGCCGATTCGCCCCTGGAGACCGTGCTCATCACCAACACGACGCCGGTGGACGAAAAGCTCTCCCGCCTGCCGAAGCTGCGGCCGCTGTCGGTCGCGCCTCTGCTCGGCGAGGCGATCCGCCGGATTCACGAGAACAGCTCCGTGAGCTCCCTATTCGTCTAGAAGGCGAGGAAACCCACATGAGTGAGACGATGACCATCGAAGTCAAACCCCGGCCAGAGACCGGGAAGAACGCCAACCGGCGGGCGCGCTCGGCCGGCAAGATACCGGCCGTGGTCTACGGCGGCGGCAAGGAGAGCGTGGCGATCGAGGTGGACCGCAAGACCCTGGTCGACACGATGAAGGGACACGGCGGCGAGAACCCGATCTTCCTGCTCAAGCTCGGCGACAAGGAGCGGCACGCCATGATCCGCAACATGCAGTCGGATCCGGTCAGCCGCCAGGTCGTGCACATCGACTTCCAGCGCGTGCAGATGGACCAGAAGGTGCGCGTTATGGTCCCCATCGAGCTGGTCGGCACCGCCTACGGCGTCAAGACCGAGGGCGGCATGCTCGACTTCGTCACCCGGGAGGTCCACGTCGAGTGCCTGCCGGGCGACATCCCGAAGCACATCGAGTGCAACGTGACCAACGTGCACGTCGGCCAGCACGTCGAGGTGAAGGACCTCGAGATACCCGAGGGCGTCGTCGTGCTCGACGAGCCCGACAAGGTCATCGTCGCCCTCGGCCACAGCCGGCTCGAGGCGGCGCCGGCGGCCGAGGCGGCCGAGGGCGAGGCAGCCGAGCCGGAGGTCATCAAGCGGGCGAAGGCGGACGAGTAGGGCTCCCCGCCGTTCCGCATGCGCCTCATCCTCGGACTGGGCAATCCGGGCGAGGAGTATCGTGACACCCGCCACAACGTGGGCTTCCAGGTGGTCGACGAGCTCGCCCGGCGCTTCAAGGCTCCCCTCGATCGCTTCGAGTGCAACGCCCTCGCCGGCCTCTCGCGGCTCGGCGAGGGCGAGGTGCTGCTTGCCAAGCCGCAGACCTACATGAACCGCAGCGGCTACGCCGCCCGTTGCTTCGCCGAGCGTTACGAGCTCGAGCCCGCCGGGATGCTGATGGTCTACGACGAGGTCAACCTGCCGCTGGGCAAGATCCGCGTGCGCCGCTCGGGAAGCCCCGCCGGTCACCGGGGCCTCGAATCGGTAATCGAGAACCTTCGTACCATCGAGGTGCCGCGGCTGCGGCTCGGCGTTGGTCCCGGCGACGGCCGGCCGCAGGGGGAGGATCTGGTCGACTTCGTCCTCTCGCCCTTCGCACCGGAGGAGCTGGAGGCCGCAGATGAGATGGTCCGCCGCGCCGTCGACGCCTGTGAGACCTGGCTGCGGGAGGGGGTGGAAGCGGCGATGGGGAAGCACAACGGGTAGGCGGCCCTCCTTTTCCCCCTCCCGAGCCCTCAGCCCCGGCCCCGCTCCCGACCCCTTCCTCCCGACCTCACCGGGAGAGGGGAGAAAGGCAAGAGGGGTACCGCCTCTCCGCGGGAGCCTTTCGTGGGGGGCGGGGCTCGAGCGTCCGGGGAGACCACCGCCTTGATCCCCCCGGAAGCCGGTGTTATCCTCCGCGTCGTCAGGCATGCGGACATCTTTCCCCATCACGGCCGTCCGCTCCCCCGAGGGGGCGGGTCGCGCTTGTGCCCAGGAGCCGGTCGCACGGTGAGCCCGCTCGCCGCCGGCCGCTCTTCCCTTCTCCAGAGTACGAATACCGGTCCACACGGGCCGCTCTCCATCCATCATGGACCCTGCAGTCCTGTCGAACAGGCAAAGGAGGCACACCCATGTCTCAGTATGACGATCTGAAAGCGGAGCTGATCAAGACGGATGATGAATTCCGCCGCCTCTACGAAGAGCATCAGGCGTTCGAGAGGCGGCTGCAGGAGATCAACCAGAAGACCTTGTTGTCGCAGGAAGACGAGATGGAGGAGAAGAAGATCAAGCTCCACAAGCTCATGCTGAAGGACCGGATGGAGCAGCTCCTGCGGCTGCACCGGGAGTCGCGGGTGTCGGCCTAGTGGCCCTGCCCGCCCGGAGGCTCCGCACGAACTCCGCCGGCGCCCGCGACCGCTCGGGGCCCCGCCGATGAAGTTCGCCAAGGAAGGCTGGCCCTTCGTACTCCCTTTTCTGTTTCTGGCCGGGCTGCTCTTCGTCCTCGGGCGGCCCGGCTGGGGCGCCGCGGCCCTCGTCGTCGGACTGCTCGTCCTGCTGTTCTTCCGCGACCCGAAACGTGGCTACGAGGGTGACGCCAGCGTCGTGCTGGCGCCCGCCGACGGCCTCGTCACCCGCGTCGACACGATCGAGGACCCGGAGATCGGCCCGGGCTGCTTCCACCGCATCGTCACCTTCCTCTCGGTCTTCGACATCCACGTCCAGCGCGTGCCGGTGGCCGGCGAGGTCGTCGCCTCCCGCTATTCCCGCGGGCGGAAGGTCGCCGCCTTCCGGGAGGACGCGGGGGAGGTCAACGAGAAGCACCTGTCGGTGATCCGCCGACCCAACGGCGAACTGGTGGCGGTGCGGCAGATCGCGGGCCTGCTGGCGCGGCGGGTGGTCTGTTACTTGAAAGAGGGAGATCGTGTCCATCGGGGGCAATCGATGGGGTTGATCAAGTTCTCGTCCCGGGTGGACCTGCTGGTCCCGGAAAGCTATCGCCTGCTGGTGAAGAAGGGAGACCGAGTGAAGAATGGCGCGACGCCGGTGGCCGCACCTGAGAAGGAGGCGCCATGATCTCCGGACGGGGTTCCGTGCGCTCGCGGGTGCGGGGCGGCCTGCGCCACGGCGCCTATCTGCTGCCGAGCCTGTTCACCATCGGCAACATGCTGCTGGGCTTCTATGCCATCGTCTGCGGGCTCAACGGCCAGTTCCGCAAGGCGGCCCTGGTGGTGTTCCTGGCCGGGCCCCTCGACGTGCTCGACGGCCAGATCGCCCGCATGACCGGCACGGAGAGCGACTTCGGCCGGGAGTACGACTCTCTCGCCGACGTCATCACCTTCGGCGCCGCGCCGGCGCTGCTGACCTATCTCTGGGGCTTGCGGGACTTCGCCCAGGACGCGTGGCTGCTGTGCGTCTTCTACATGGTGTGCGCGGCCACCCGGCTGGCCCGCTACAACGTCCTGCCCCGGGTGGTGGACAGCCGCGACTTCGTCGGCCTGCCCATGCCCGCCGCCGCCGCCGCCATCTGCTCGCTCCTCTTCTTCGCCCCCGAGTACACGGCCGACGTCAGGATCGTCATGCAGGTGGTCGTCAGCATGTCCCTGCTGCTGATCGGCGTGCTGATGGTCTCCACCTTCCGCTACCGCAGCTTCAAGTCCTTCGATCTGCGAAAGCGCTGGAGCTACCGGGCGTTCGTGCCCTTCGCCGCCATCCTGCTGGTGATCGTGTTCATCCCGCGGGCCACGTTCCTGGCGATCGCCATCCTCTACACCCTGTCGGGACCGCTCGCCGCGCTCATCGCGCGGTGGCGACAGCCACGCGGCGCCCGCCCGGGAGAGCCGCCCCCTACGCTCCCGGTCGAAGGCGCGCCGTGAGCGCCGTCGCCATCCTCCATCCTTCCGGCCTGCCGGGCAAAGAGCTGCGCGAGACTCTCGAGGCGCGCCACCCCGAGTGGTCGGACCTCCGCCTGCTGAGCACCCGCCAGGAGGAGATCGGCACCTTGACCGAGGTCGCCGGCACCGCCGCCCTGGTGGGCGCCTACGAGCCGGAAAGCCTGCAAGGAGTGCCCATCGCCTTCTTCTGCGGCACCATGGCGGACAACCGTCCGCTGCTCGCCGGGCTGCCGCCCGAGACGACCGCCATCGTCCTCTCCTTCGATGCCACGGTGGAGGACGGCCTGCCGATCGTCGCGGGGGTCAACACGGAAGCGGCCCAGGGCCGGCGCGTGCTGCTCTCGCCCCACCCCGGCGTGGTGCTGCTCGCCCACCTCCTGCATCCGCTGCGCAGCCTGGCTCCTGAACAAGCGGTGGCGACCCTGATCCAGCCGGCCTCGATGCTCGACGATCCGGGCCTCGAGGAGCTGTTCGAGCAGACGCGGCAGATCGTGGGCATGACCCGGCGGACCCCGGCGCCGGTCTTCGGTGCCCAACTCTCGTTCAACGTGCTGCCCACCTCCCCGCCCACCGCCCCCCTGGCGGCGCAGCTGCGCTCGATCCTGGGCGGCGAGCCGCCCGTGGCCCTCCAGATCCTCCAGGGCGCCGTTTTCCACGCCGTCTCGGCGAGCCTCCACGTGCGCTGCGCGGGCCGGCCCAGCCTGCAGGCGTTCCGCAAGGCCCTCGCGGAAAATCCCTGGCTCGAGCCGGCCGACAACCCCCGCCATCTCGGTCCGATCGACGCCGCCGCCAGCGACAAGGTCCTCTTCGGCAGCGTGCGGAAAGACGAGCCCGGAGGCGGATTCTGGCTGTGGGCCGTGATGGACAACCTCACGCGCGGCGGCGCGCTGAACGCCCTCGAGATCGCCGAGGCGAGCGCTTGACTCTGGCGTAAAAAAGGCGTAATCTCTCTCTTCAGGAACCGACGGCCGAAGCCGCCGGCCAGAAAAAACGACGGCCCGGACGAGCCGTCCTCGCTCCGGGCCCAACCGTGCACAGGAGAGCTCCCATGCGTGATCTCGAGGATCCTTCCATTCCCCTACCCCGCAACGCCTTTGCCGACGAGTTCCTGCGGCTCTTCGAGCAGGAGGACGAGCCGGCCTCCGCCGCCGAGGCGGATGTCGCCGGCCCCTGGGAGATCCAGCCGTCGCCGTCGACGGATGGCCGCGATGCCTTCGGCCTGTGGCGCTCGGGCGAACGCCCGGAGTGGGGCGACGCGCCGGCCGGACTGTTCCGTGAACGCTCCACCGCGCTCCTGGCCGCGGCGGTCCGCCCGTTCCTCGGGCGGGACCCCTATTACGAGCTGGGCCGGGATCGCTGGAACGGCGGCTTTCCCCTCCTTCGCCAGGGAGAGGCGGTCGGCTGGATCGATCTCTTCGACGAGGACTGGGCGTTCGGAGTCAACGTCCTGGAACGGTTCACCCGCAGTCCCGAGGCGCTGGCGGCACTGATGGAGGCGGCCGGGCCGCTGGCCCTGGAACGGGCCGGGCGGATTCTGCGCCTGAGGGTCACGCGGGAGAGCTGACTGTGCCGGCTCAGGACTACCCGGCGGGCGACACGGGGCTCTCCAGGCCGCCCACGCCCTGGCGTACCAGGTACTCCTCGACGAAGAGCAGGCGGTCCGGACCGGCGCGGCGGATCACCGCGAGGAGGTCATTCATCGAGGTGACCTCCTCGAGCTGCTCCTCGACGAACCAGTCGAGGAAGCGGACACCGACGTAGTTCTTGTCCGCCTTGGCGATCTCGACGAGGTCGTAGATCTGGCGCGTCACGTCCTCTTCCCAGGAGAGGGCCCTGGCCACCGCCTCCTCGGCGGAGGCAAAGTCGTCTTCGGGCGCCGGCAGCGCCGGAATCTTCACCTTGCCGCCGACGTCGTTGATGAACTTGACGAAGCGCATGGCGTGTCCCCGCTCCTCCTCCGACTGGCGGTAGAAGAAACGGGCGAGCTGCGGCAGGGTCTCGGAATCGAAATAGCTGGCGATGGCGATGTACTGCATGGAGGCACCCATCTCGTTGCCGATCTGCTGATTGAAGGCCTCGATGAGCTTGTCGCTGGCGAGCATGCGGTCTCTCCCTCTGGCTGGAAAAGCAAACCTGTAGGGGCGGCCCTATGTGGCCGCCCTGTTCCCCGAGCGTCCTCATCCTCCAGGGCGGCCACACAGGGCCGCCCCTACATCCAGATCCCTCGTCCAAAGCCTAGCACGGCCCGATCCGTCCTAAGATAGGGCCATGGCACAGATCCGACCGTTCCAGGCATTGCGGCCGGCGCCCGAGGTGGCCGCCCGCGTCTCTTCCGTCCCTTACGACGTCGTCAACACCGAGGAAGCCCGGGCGCAGGCGGACGGCAATCCGCTCAGCTTCCTCCACGTCACCCGGCCCGAGATCGACCTGCCGGCGGGCACCGATCCTCACTCGGACCAGGTCTATGCGCAGGCGGTGCGCAGCTTCGAGCAGCTCAAGGGTGCGGCACCGCTGGCCCTGGAGGCCGAGCCGAGCTTCTACTTCTACCGCCTCAGCGCCGGCGCGCACGCGCAAACCGGGCTTGCGGCCTGCTACTCCCTCGACGAGTACGACCGGGATCTGATCAAG
The DNA here is from genome assembly GCA_963778565.1 of Thermoanaerobaculaceae bacterium. Taxonomy (GTDB): domain Bacteria; phylum Acidobacteriota; class Thermoanaerobaculia; order Multivoradales; family UBA5704; genus DATARR01. The sequence continues at coordinate 148,301 of CAVZUZ010000017.1, forward strand.
AAGCACGAGCACACCCGGCGCGACAAAGAGGACGACCGTACGCGCCACATGGTCGAGCTGCGGGCGCAGACCGGAGTCGTCTTCCTGACCTACCGCGCCTCGGCCGAGGTCGACGGGGTCGCGCAGCGGGTCCGCGAGACGCCCCCGCTCTACGAGCTTCGCGGCCGACGACGGAGTGCTGCACACCCTCTGGCGGGTCGACCGCGGCGAGGACGTCTCCGCCCTCACCGAAGCCTTCGACCGCATCCCGGCCCTCTACATCGCCGACGGCCACCATCGGGCGGCGAGCGCCGCGCGGGCGCGCGCCGTCCTCCGGAGAAACGGCGGCGGCACGGGGGAATTCGACACCATGCTCGCGGTCGCCTTCCCCGACGATCAGGTGCAGATCCTGCCTTACAACCGCATCGTCAAGGACCTGGCTGGACAATCGCCCGAGGCCTTCCTGGCGGCGGTCGAAGCGAAGCTGCCGGTGCGCCCGGGCGGGCCGTCGCCGGCGCGCCAGGGCGAGGTCTCGATGTACCTCGCCGGCCGCTGGTACACGCTCGACCTCGGCGCGGCGCGGCCGGCTTCCGCCGAAGGGTCCGACCGCATCGCGGGGCTCGACGTGTCGGTCCTGCAGCGGGGCGTGCTCGCGGACCTGCTGCAGATCGGCGACGTGCGCTCCGACCCGCGCATCGACTTCGTCGGCGGCGCGCGCGGCGCGGCTGCGCTCGAGCAGGCCGTCGACGAGGGCCGCGCCGCCGTGGCCTTCTCGATGTTCCCGGTGACCGTGGACGACCTGATGGCGATCGCCGATGCCGGCGGTATCATGCCGCCCAAGTCGACGTGGTTCGAGCCCAAGCTCCGCGACGGCCTGCTGGTGCATCTGATCTAGGGTCGTCTCTGGTAGGGGGAGGCATGCCATGAAGGTGCTGATCGCCGACAAGTTCGAGGCGAGCGGGGTCGAGGGTTTGCAGGCCGCCGGCTGCGAGGTGGCCCACCAGCCCGACCTCAAGGACGAGGCGCTGACGCGGGCGATCGCCGAGACGCAGGCCGACGTCCTGGTGGTGCGCAGCACCAAGGTCACCGAGCCGATGCTCGATGCCGGCCGGCTCTCGCTCGTGGTGCGTGCCGGCGCGGGTTACAACACGATCGACGTGGCGGCGGCGTCGCGCCGCGGCATCTACGTGTCGAACTGCCCGGGCAAGAACTCGGTCGCCGTCGCCGAGCTGACGCTGGCCCTGATCCTGGCGCTCGACCGGCGGGTGCCCGACAACGTCGCCGAGCTGCGCGCCGGTCGCTGGAACAAGAAGGAGTACGCGAAGGCGCGCGGGCTCCATGGCCAGGTCCTCGGCCTGCTCGGGGCCGGCAGCATCGCCCGCGAAGTGATCCATCGCGCCGCCGCCTTCGGCCTCGCCGTGGTCCTCTGGAGCCGGCGCTTCGACGGCCAGGACCGGCCGCTCTCCGACGAGGAGGCGCGGGAGCTGGGGCTCGAGTCGGGGTCGGCCGCCTCCATCGCGCTGGCGCCGACGCCCGCCGAGGTGGCCGCGCGCTGCGACATCCTGAGCGTGCACCTGGCGCTCAAGCCCGAGACGCGGGGGCTCGTCGACGCCGCGCTGCTCGGCCGGTTGAAACCCGGCGCCATGGTGATCAACACCTCGCGCGGCGAAGTGGTGGATCACGAGGCGCTGGCCGCCGCCGTCCGGGAGAAGGGGCTGCGCGTGGGGCTCGACGTCTTCGGCTCCGAGCCGGCGACCGCCACCGGCGAGATGAACGACCCGCTCCTCGGGCTGCCGGGCGTGTACGGCACCCACCACATCGGCGCCTCGACCGATCAGGCGCAGGAGGCGATCGCCGCCGAGACGGTCCGCATCGTCCGCACCTACCTGCAGACGGGCGAGGTGCCCAACGTCGTCAACCTGTGCCGGAAGACGCCCGCCTCCCACATGCTGGTGGTGCGGCATCGCGACCGTCCGGGCGTTCTGGCGCACGTCTTCGAGCACCTGCGTGAGGGGAACCTGAACGTACAGGAGACCGAGAACGTGGTCTTCGAAGGGGCCGAGGCGGCCGTGGCGCGCATCAACCTCGACGACGCGCCGGAGACGGGGCTCCTCGACAGGATCCGCGCCGGCAACGCCGACGTTCTCGACCTGCAGCTGATCGCGCTTTGAGGCAGAGGAGATCCGCGATGTCCACCACGACCCGCAGCGCCCGCATCTTCAACTTCTCGGCCGGACCGGCGGTGCTGCCCCTGCCGGTGCTGGAGGAGGCCCAGCGCGATCTCGTCACGCTGCCGGGGGTCGGCATGTCGGTGCTCGAGATCAGCCATCGCTCGAAGGTCTTCGACGCGATCATCCAGGGCGCCGAGGCCGACTTCCGCGCCCTGGCGCGGATCCCCGAGGGCTACCACGTGCTGTTCCTGCAGGGCGGCGCGAGCACCCAGTTCTCCATGGTGCCGATGAACCTGCTCCCCGCCGGCGCCACCGCCGACTACGTGGTCACCGGCTCTTGGTCGAAGAAAGCGGTCAAGGAGGCCAAAAAGGTCGGCACGGTCAACGTCGCCGCGACCACCGAGGCGGAGAATTTCGCCCGCATCCCGCGGCAGGACGAGCTGAAGCTGACGCCCGGCGCAGCCTACGTCCACTACACCTCGAACAACACCATCTTCGGCACCGAGTGGGGCTCGGAGCCCGAGGTCGGCGGCGTCCCGCTCGTCTGCGACGCTTCCTCGGACATCTTCTCGCGCCCCTTGGACGTGGGCCGCTACGGCCTCATCTACGCCGGGGCGCAGAAGAACCTCGGGCCCTCCGGCCTGACGATCGTGGTGATCCGCGAAGACCTGGCGAAACAGGGCGCCGAATCGCTGCCGACCATGCTGCGGTACGCGACTCATGTCGCGGAGCAGCTCGCTCTACAACACGCCGCCGGTCTTCGGCATCTACATCCTCCGCCTGGTGCTCAAGTGGCTCGTCGCCAACGGCGGGCTGGAGGCGATGGCGGCGGCGAACGAGCGCAAGGCGGGCAAGCTCTACGCCGAGATCGACCGCACCGGTTTCTACCGCGGCCACGCCGCCCGCGACAGCCGGTCGCTCATGAACGTCACCTTCCGGCTGCCCTCGGAGGACCTCGAAAAGCAGCTCGCCCAGGAGGCCACCGCGGCCGGCTTCGACGGCCTCAAGGGGCACCGCTCGGTCGGCGGCCTTCGCGCCTCGATCTACAACGCCTTTCCCGAGGAGGGCATCGACGCGCTGGTGGCGTTCATGCGGGACTTCGAGAAGCGGCGCGGCTGACTCATGTTTTGCAGTATCATGACGCATCGGTTGTAGTTTTCTTCAGATCGCTCAGGGGGGCAGGGAGAAGATCATGATCTCGCCTGCGGATTGGCGCCGTCCGGCCTGCCTGGCCGCCGCCCTGCTCCTGGCCTGTCTTTCAGCCGCCTGGGGCCAGGCTCCAGGCCTCGTTCCTCAACCCGGTACTGCCGGTACGGCCCGTCCACCCGCGGGCGACCCGATCCTCCCGGGCCTCTGGCGGCTGCACGGCACCGATCCCACCCTGCCTCAGGGCGATCTCGAGCCCCTGCGCCAGATCCTCCGCGGCGCCCAGTACGTGGGCCTCGGGGAGTCGATCCACACCTCCGGCGGCTTCTACGAGCTCAAGGACCGGGTGTTCCGGTTCCTGGTGGAGCGGCTGGGGTTCCGGGCCTTCGGCATGGAGACCCCCTGGATCCGCGCCGATCAGGTGGAGCAGTTCATCCAGACCTGCGACGGTTCCGCCCGGGACGCCATCCGCGGCATCTTCTCCGTCTGGCAGAGCGCCGAGGTCGAGGCCATGATGCAGTGGATGTGCGAGTGGAACCTCGCCCATCCGAACGATCGCGTCCACTTCTACGGCTTCGACATCCAGAACCAGGCGCCGGAAGACAGCGCGGCGCTGATCGATTTCCTCCACCGCCTCGGCATCGAGGTCGGCGACCCGCGCATCGCCGGCATCCGGCTCTGCCCCGGCGTCCAGACCGACATCGACCCCGCGGCGTGCCAGGCTTCCCTCAGCGATATCGCCGCCTTCTTCGATCGCGAGGAGAAGCTCATCCGGCGCCTGACCTCGAAGCAGGATCTGGGGTGGGCCCGCGTCCACCTGGTGGGTCTGCAGGCCATCGTGGAGCGGGTCCTCTACTTCGGCACCGAACGCGGCTTCCGCGCGCGTGACCGGGGAATGGCCTATGTGGCCCGGGCCATCCACGACCTGCGCTTCCCCCGTGCCCGTACGGCGCTCTGGGCCCACAACGGCCATCTCGCGAAAAACGTCGATGCCACGGATTATGTCTGGGTCGAAATGGGCACCCTCCTCGCCAAGGCCCTGAAGAAAAAGTACGCCGTGATCGGCCTCGTGGCCTACGAGACCTCGATCGACTGGCCGATCGCCGCCGGCGGGTGCGGACCCGCGGACCTGGGGACGGGTGCCGGATCGATCGAGCAGTTGTTCCACGATCTCGGCGCGGACGCGGCGGGGGTGCTGGCGGATCTGACGGCACGCCCGCGGCCCATCGAGCCCGGTGCCGCCTACACCGTCGGTTCCGCCGCCATGGTGCCGGTGGAGCAGTTCAACGCGCTCCTCTTCCTCGAAGTCTCCCGCAAGATGCACCCGCTGGCCTGGTCATCCTGCCGGTAGAGGGGAGGAGATCATGATCTCGCCTCTACCCTGGCGTCGTCCGGCCTGCCTGGCCGCCGCCTCGCTCCTGGCGTGTCTCTCGGTCGCCTGGGCCCAGGCATCTCCGCCGGGCCGCGACCCGATACGGCCGGGCCTCTGGCGGCTGCAGGGCACCGATCCCTCCCTGTCCCGGAACGACCTCGAGCCGCTGCGCCACATCGTCGGCAACGCCAGGTTCGTGGGCCTGGGCGAGTCGATCCACACCTCAGGAGGCTTCTACCAGGCGAAGGACCGGGTCTTCCGGTTCCTGGTGGAGCGGCTGGGCTTTCGGGTCTTCGGCATGGAGACCCCTTGGATCCGGGCCGACCTGGTGGAGAGCTTCGTCCAATCGTGTGACGGCTCGGCCCGGGACGCCATCCGCGGCCTCTTCCCTGTCTGGCAGAGCACCGAGGTGGAGGCCCTGGTGCTGTGGATGTGCGAGTGGAACCGGGCCCACCCGAAAGACCGCGTCCATTTTTACGGCTTCGATATCCAGGGCCAGGCTGCCGAAGATGGGCGGGCTCTGATCGACTTCCTCCACCGCCTCGGCATCGGCGACGACGACCCGCGAATCGCCGGCATCCGGGCCTGCGACGGTGTGGAGACCGAGTACTATCGGGCGGGGCGGGCCTTCCCCCCGGAACGGTATCGGCAGTGCCAGGATGCCCTGATCAGAGCCGCTGACTTCTTCGACCGCGAGCAGCGGGACACTCAGCGGCAGACCTCGAAGAAGGACTTCGCCTGGGCTCGCCTTCACCTGGTCGGCCAGCAGGCCTGGCAGGAGCAGATTTTCTTCCTAGACTCCGATCCCAACCGCGGCGGCCGGGCACGGGACCGGGGAATGGCCTACGTGGCCCAGGCCCTCCATAGCCTGCGCTTCCCCCGCGCCCGCGCGGTGCTGTGGGCCCATAACGGCCACCTCGCGAAGCGGGTCGACACCGCGGGCTACGCCGCCGTCCAGATGGGCACCCTGCTCGCCGGCAGCCTGGGAAGCAAATACGTTACGATCGGTTTGGTAGCTTATGAGACCTCCACCAATTGGCCGGGCTGCGGTTCCGACGACCTTCAGGTGGGCGAGGGATCGGTGGAGCGGATCTTCCACAACCTCTCGCCCGGTGCCGGTCTGTTGGCCGACCTGACCGCGCATCCGCCGTTTTTGATTCCCGGCACCGCCTACACCGTGGGCTCCGTCCGGATGGTGCCGGTGGAGCAGTTCAACGCCATCCTCTACCTCGAAGTCTCTCCCAGGATGCACCCGCTGGCTTGGCCATCCTGCCAGTAGAGCCCCTCTCGGGCTTGCCCTTCAGGGAAAAAGATCCGGTGGAGGCGCCAGCGGGTGCAGCAAGGGAGAGTTCAAGCCCCTGCATCCAGACACGCAACCGTTGCCAGATATGCAGAAAGACTCGCAGCGATGGTGACCGAGCGGCCGCCCGGCCGATATCGATCTGCCGCATGAACTCCCATCTCGACGCCGGGCCGAAGACGAAACGGGCGAGCTGTCCGGGGTTCGGGATCTCTTCTGGAAGAGGGAGACGACGAACGATTCGCTGGACCTCTTCGTCGGGGTTGGCATTGGCGAGCAAGGAGCCGTCATCGGCGAAGAGCCACGCCTCGATCTCCGGAACCGCACAGAAGACCTCCGCCAGAAGGATCTCCAAGCTGCTGACGCGCCCGTTCACGGGCATCGGGAACGCTGCGCTCATCGAGATCCACAAGGACCGCGCATCTTCCAGGCGCCCGTTCCGCAAGCTCCGCCACCTCGCGGGCCGCTCCGTACTTCCCATGACCTACGAACAGTTGGACCCGCTGCGAAGGGTAACGGGCAGCCTCCAGAAGATAACTGACGATCCGGCGATCGTTGGGTCCCTCGACCACCAGGAAGATCGCGTCCGGATCGAGGTGATCCATCGGCGGACGGGCAGCCATCGGGATCGCCATAATTTTAAAGCGTAACACCTTTATCCTAGGAATGCCGTCTCCGGACCTCCGTGTTGTACCTCCCGAGCCATCAGCTCCGGCTCCTTCCGATGCCGCTGTTATACTCGCCGCTCATCGCCTGGCCTCGCAAGGTGATCCCAGAGTGAAAGACCCAGGAGGGCAATAGCCCCGATGTCGAGTCCTGAACAGGTGCACCCCAACGCCGACCACTATCACCGGGTCATCATCCTCGGCTCGGGCCCGGCCGGACTGACGGCCGCCCTCTATGCCGCGCGGGCGGACCTGGCGCCGCTGGTCCTCGAAGGCACTCAGCCGGGCGGGCAGCTCACCATCACCACGGACGTCGAGAACTTCCCCGGCTTTCCGGAAGGCATCCTCGGTCCCGAGCTGATGGACCGCATGCGCGAGCAGGCGCGGCGCTTCGGCACCACAGTGAAGTTCGAGCAGGCCGTGGAGGTCGACCTCGACAAGCGTCCCTTCACCATCCGCACCGACGACGCGACCTACCGGTGCGACGCCCTGATCGTCTCCACCGGCGCCTCCGCCAAGCTCGGCGACATCCCCGGCGAGCAGGAGCTCATGGGCTACGGCGTCTCCGCCTGCGCCACCTGCGACGGCTTCTTCTTCCGCGACAAGGAGGTCGTCGTCATCGGCGGCGGCGACTCGGCCATGGAGGAGGCGCACCTATCTCACCAAGTTCGCCAGCAAGGTGACCGTCATCCACCGCCGCCGCGAGCTGCGCGCCTCGAAGATCATGCAGGACCGCGCCTTCGCCAACCCGAAGATCGCCTGGATCTGGGACACGATGGTGACCGAGGTCGTAGGCACCCGCGAGGGTGGCGTGACGGCCGTAAAGCTGCACAACAAGATGACCGGGCTCGACAGCGTCTACCCCACCCAGGGGGTCTTCTACGCCATCGGCCATCAGGTGAACACGAGCCTCTTCCGCGGCAAGCTGGAGATGAACGACGTCGGCTATATCAAGGTGCAGGAGCCCAGCACCAAGACGAGCGTGCCCGGCGTGTTCGCGGCGGGGGATGTCATGGATCCGGTCTACCGCCAGGCGGTCACCTCCGCCGGCACCGGCTGCCGCGCGGCGATCGACGCCGAGCGGTGGCTCCAGGAGCTGCACGACTGATGCTTTCCAGGCTCACGTCTCAGATCCGAACCCTCGGAGCCCTGCGGGAAGCCGGCTACAGGCCCCGCTCCGTCAAGCAGGAGATCCGCGACAATTTGCGGGCGCGCCTCGGCAACGGCGGTCCCCTCTTCCCCGGCATTCTGGGCTACGACCGCACGGTGATCCCGTCGGTGATCAACGCCCTGCTCGCCGGCCACGACTTCATCCTGCTCGGCCTGCGCGGCCAGGCGAAGACCCGCATCCTGCGCTCCCTCGTCACCCTGCTCGATCCGGAGGTCCCGGTGCTCACCGGCACCGAGCTGAACGACGATCCGCTCGCCCCGATCTCCACCCGCGGCCAGCGCCTGGTCGCCGAGGCGGGCGACGACGCCGCCGTCGAATGGCTGGCCGCGCGAGCAGCGCTACAACGAGAAGCTGGCGACGCCGGACGTCTCCATCGCCGACCTGCTCGGCGACATCGATCCGATCAAGGCGGCCACCCGCAAGCTCACCTTCGCGGATCCCGAGGTCATCCACTTCGGCATCATTCCGCGCACCAACCGCGGCATCTTCGCCATCAACGAGCTGCCCGACCTCGCGCCGCGCATCCAGGTGGGCCTGTTCAACATCCTCGAGGAGCGCGATCTCCAGATCCGCGGCTTTCCCGTGCGCATCCCGCTCGACGTCCTGATGGTCTTCTCGGCCAACCCCGAGGACTACACGAACCGCGGCAGCATCATCACGCCGCTCAAGGACCGCATCTCGTCGCAGATCCTCACCCACTATCCTCCCGACATTCACGTGGCCGCGGACATCACCCGGCAGGAGGCCTGGATCGAGCGCGACGTCCCCAACGTGGTGATTCCCGACGACGTCCGCCTGCTGGTCGAGGAGATCGGCTTCGCGGCCCGCGAGAGCGACCTCGTCGACCAGTCCTCCGGCGTCTCCGCCCGCGTGGCGATCTCGGCCATCGAGCTGCTCGCCTCCAACCTGGAGCGCCGGGCGCTCGCCACCCGGGACAATCCGGTCTACCCGCGCCTCTGCGACCTCCACATGCTGCTGCCGGCCATCACCGGCAAGGTCGAGATGGTCTACGAGGGCGAGCAGCAGGGAGCCGAGGTGGTGGCGCGGCGGCTCGTCGGACAGGCGGTCAAGAAGGTCTTCGACTCCCGCTTCCCCGAGATCGGGAAAGAGGCCGGCAGCGGCGGCGAGGACGACCGGGGCCCCTACGCCCGGATGATCCGCTGGTTCGCGGACGGCAACGCGGTGACGATCTCCGACGAGCAGCCCTTCGCCGACTACGAGGCCGAGATCTTCCGCGTTCCCGGCCTGCAGGAGCTGGCGGCCCGCAACGGCAAGACCCGCGAGGAGCGGGCGCTCGCGGCCGAGATGGTGCTCGAGGGGCTCCACCAGCACCTGAAGCTGGCCCGGCAGGACCTCGACAGCCAGATCAGCTACAAGGAGATGGTCAAGTTCCAGCTTCTCAAACCCCGCCGCACTCCCGGCGGCGGCGGACGGGATCGGGGGGATGTCGAACTGAGGCACCAGTACTTCTACCTCGACCCCGCACTGATCCAGGCGATCCTCGCCGGCCTCGACCTGCTGCGCCTGTTCAACCAGCTCGTGCTGGCGACCGGCGGCGACATCGAGGAGGCGATGAACTGGATGCGCTATCTCCAGGCCGAGGGGCACATCCCCGAAGAGATCGACCTCGAGCAGTTCTTCGGCAGCCTGGAGGACCAGAATCTCGTCGGCCGCAACAGCGAGGGCGGCCTCCAGCTCACCTCCGGGGGCGAGCGCCGCATCCGCCGCAGCGCCTTCGAGGAGATCTTCTCCACCCTCGACCGCGCGGGTCCGGGGTACCACCCGATCCGCGGCGCCGGCGAAGGGATCGAGCGCCTCCCCGAGACACGTCCCTACAACTTCGGCGACGACGTCCACCTCCTCGACTCGGCGCGCTCGCTGCAGAACGCCTTCCGGCGCAATCAGAACAACGAGTTCAGCCTCCTCGAGGAGGATCTGGAGGTCTACGAGACCGAGCATCTGACCTCCTGCGCCACGGTGGTGGCGATCGACATCAGCCACTCGATGATCCTCTACGGCGAGGACCGCATCACGCCGGCGAAGACGGTGGCGCTCGCCCTGACCGAGCTGATCACCACCAAGTATCCGAAGGACGACCTCTCGGTCGATCCTCTTCGGCGATCGGGCCGAGCAGGTGTTCCTCTCCGAGATCCCCTATATCCAGGCGGGCCCCTACCACACCAACACCCGCGATGCCCTGCAGCTGTCGCGCAGCATCCTCGCCCGGCAGAAGCAGCCGAACAAGCAGATCTTCCTGATCACCGACGGCAAGCCCTCGGCGATCACCGAGGGTGACAGGATCTACAAGAACCCCTTCGGGCTCGACATGCGGATCGTCAACCTCACCCTGGAGGAGGCCGACCTCTGCCGGCGTCAGAGGGTGGTCATCACCACCTTCATGCTGGCCACCGACACCATGCTCACCCAGTTCGTCGAGAAGCTGACGCAGATCAACCGCGGCCGGGCCTACTTCGCCTCGCCGTACAACCTGGGAGAGTTCATCCTGGCGGACTACATCAGGAACCGGCGGCGGCGGGTGCGGTAGTAAGATCCTCCGAGGAGGAAGCAATGTCGCCAAAAGAACAGGTCAAACAGATTCTGGATCAGCTTCCAGATGATGCTTCGCTTGAAGATATCCGATACCAGATCCATCTCAAGGAATCGAGCCAAAATCCTGCAGGAGAGAAGGAAGGTCGAACCGCGTATGAGATCTACAAGGATCTCGACTTGGGGCCGGGGGGGTACGCGACTGCTCCTTCAACCGAGGTCCGTCGAGGTGTCCGTGAGGCGCTCCGGAGGAAATTCGGACGGTGATCCTCATCGATGCCGGCCCCCTCGTTGCTCTTTTCGACCCCAAGGACCGGCTACATCATCACTGCGATTCTACTTTCAAGGTTATCCAAGGACCTTTGAAGACAACGGTCTCGGTCCTGACTGAAGCCTTCCACATGCTCGGTCCAAAAAGCGTTGGTGCGCAAAGACTTCGAGAGTTCGTCCTAACTGGAGGAGTGGATGTCTGGTTCATGGATTCGCGGGCCATTCGGAGGTCCTTCGAGCTCATGGAACGATATGTCGACCATCCCATGGATTTGGCCGACGCATCCCTCATCGTCGCGGCCGAGGTCCTACAGACCCGCAGGGTTTTCACAATAGATCATAACGATTTCTTTACCTATCGCATCCAGCGAGGCCACCGCTATGAATCATTTGAGGTCATTGGATAAATCCGTGGCTCCTTACGTCTTGCCCCTTTTCGTCGCGATCATGGGTTGCGCTGCCGGCTCCACCCCTGTTGCCCAACCGACAACATCCCAATCCAACGCCGCCGCCGAGGTGGACATCGCCGAGGCCGTCTTCCGCTACCAGTTCGATCACAACGCTTCCGCCATTCAGAAGCGCGCCGAGAAGTACTGCCTGTCGCTGCCCGACGAAAAGATGCCGAGCGCCGAGCTCCTCCGCCGCTTCGAGGGCAACCGGCCGCCCGTGGCCGCCGCCGACCAGTGCGGACGTTCGGGGAAGAACCTCTTCTTCCGCGTCCAGAAATTCGACTGGCGCAAGGACGACGAAGTCTGGGTGCGCGGCGGCTACTGGGAAGGGAATCTCAGCTCCTCCATCGAGCTCTACCAGGTCGTCAGGAAAGACGGCAAGTGGGTGGTGAAGGGAGCGCGGATGGAGGCGATCTCCTGATCCGCGCTGATCCCTCTACTCGTCGAACGCCTCCACGTCCCCCACACCGCAGAAGTTGCCGGGTACGTTGTGGTAGATCCTCCTCGTTTCGTCCGTGGCGTCGGTGACGCGGATGTCGTATTCGACGTCGGATAGGGCGCCGTAGAAGAACCAGATCTTACCGTTCAGCTCCCGCGCGTCGAGAACCTTGACGGCCAGGTCCCGGCTCTCCGCATCGGAGAACCCGAAGAGGCCGCTGCGGTCCGAGCCGGCGAGCGGCACGGGCGTGGCGTCTCTCACCGAGCCGTCGTCCTGCCAGGAGACCTCCACCAGGAAGCGGCCGCCGAGCAGGCAGAGCGCGTTCGGCGGACAAATGCCCCCGGTTGCGGCCTTTGTGGCTGCGGGCGAGGCGGCGGCCGGAAAGGCGTTCGCGTCGACCTGGCCGCAGAGAGTGCCCTGATCGTTGTGGTAGGTCCGGAGCCGGCCGGTCTGAGTATCGACGATGGTGATCCAGTATTCGACGTCGGAAAGGCTGCCGAAGTGGACCTGGAACGTCGGAGCGGGAGTGTCGAGCACCTTGACGAGCAGCTCCAGGTTATCGGGGCTGAAGAACCAGACGAAGCCGATCCGGTCCGAGTCCGGAATGGCCTTGCCGGCGCCGTGGATGCCGTTCGCTCGCCAGCGCGCGCTGACGCGGAAGCGGCCACCCAGCAGGCAGAGGTTCTCCGCTCCCGGCACGCAAGGGCCCGTAGCCGCGCCGGGCGTGGTGACGCTGGCAACGTTGGAGAAGGCCGAGCTTCCGCCGGCGCCGAGGGCCCGTACCCGGAAGCTGTAGGGCGTGTCCGACTCGACGACGGCGGTGAAGGTTTCCGAGCCCGGCGGCACGGTGGCGAGGAGGGCCCAGCCGGTGGCCGGCGAGCTGCCCTCGACGCGGAAACCGGTCTCGTTGCCCGAGTTGTCGCTCCAGTCGAGGCGGATCTCGTTGGCCGTGACCAGCGTTGCCGTCAGCTCCGTCGGCGCGGCGGGAGCGAGGGACGGCGTGGCGGCGGTCGCCTCGTTCGAGGTGGCGGAACCCTTGCTGTTGCGCGGCCGCACGCGGAAGGTGTAGGTGGTCTCCGGCGTGAGATTGCCCACGGCGACCGCGGCGGTGTCGGCCGGCAGGGACAGGATCTCCTGGAAATCGCCGCCGCCGGTCCTCATCTCGACGCTGACGGAAGTCTCGTTGCTGGCGTGGTCCACCCAGTCGAGATGAACGATGGTGGCCGAGATGGCCGCCGCCGTCAGGCTGGTGGGCGCGGCGGGCTTTCCCGGCTGCGCTCTGGGTGCAGCGTACAGGGAGAAGATACCCGCCCGGTCGTCGGCGTTGAGGCTGGCGCCGCGCTCGTCGGCGAAGGCGTTGGCGCGCATGAGCGCCTGGTCCTTGCGGGAGGTATTGCAGGAGCCGCTCAGGAAGTCGCCGCAGGAATGGCCCAGGCCGAGGGTATGGCCGAGCTCGTGGCCGTACACCTGCTCGGCCCGCTTGGCGGAGGAAAACCAGCAGCCGGCGCCGTTGTTGATGACGATGTCCGCGCCATGGATCTGGATGGGCTCGGGATCGTCGGGAAAGATCCAGGTGCCGCCGAGCGCCAGGACGCCGAAGCCTTCGCCGGGCGACGAGCAGAAGAAGGTGCCGCTCACCTCGTCATTGGGATCCTCGAAGAGGATGGCGTTGACGTCATCGAAAAACGTCAAGCCGCCGGTGAGGGCGGTCGTGCCGTCGTAGTGGTAGCGGATGGTGGTGGCGGCGTCGCTCATCCAGGCCTGCATAGCGGTCTGGAAGCTCGGAAAAGCCGCCGTCGGGGAGCTCCGGCTGGCCGGAGGCGTGGGCCCGCCAGCCGATGCTGGTCCCCTGCCCGAACTCGATCCAGCGCTGCTTGAGCCCGGCGAGGAAGGTGGACTTCGCCAGCGGGGGCCGCAGGCCCGAGGCCGGCTCCGCGACGAAGTAGTCCGCCTGCCGCCGCAGGCCTGCCGCGCGATCGGCGAGCCAGCCGGCGAAACGCTGGAAATCCCTCGCCTGATCCCGCGGTTGATCCCGCGACGGGGCGGCCTTGCCGGTCGACACGTCCTGCATCTCGGAGAGATCGCGCACGGCGAGCGTGCGGCCGCCGTCGCGCACCTCGTGGAAGACGCCCATGGCGAGGTGCAGGGCACCGAAGCGGCCGTCCGCGCGCCGCGCGAGGAAGAGCAGGGCGCGCTCGCCGGCTTCCAGCTCCGGGGCGCCCCACACCACCAGCAACCGGCCGTCCGCCGCCGCGCCGCCGGGAACGCTCATCGTCAGATCGCCCGCCGGCACCGCCCCCTTGAAGGCGCGCTCGACGCGCACGCGGTACTCCGTGACCGGCCGGCCCGAGGGTGAAGGCTCAGCCGCAAGGATGGTGCCTTCGACGACGGCATCCGCCTGGTCGTACAGCCCCGCGTCGGTTCCCAGAACCATGGTGGCGGACAACGCCGGGGCGGCGGTCAGGATCAGCAGGAGGATGGAAACAGGGACAACTTGCTTCATGTGAATCTCCGTCGGATGAAGGATCACGGGAAGACCCCGCGCTTGTTGACCATCACCAGGCCGTCGCCCACCGACCAGTCGTAGTTCTTGCCGAAAACGGCCTGCGGGCCGCGCTTCAGGCAGAAGGTCGTGCAGGCGTCCGTCTCCGCGGCGGGCATAGCGGCCAGAACGAGAGCGAGCAACGCGGGACGGGTTCGGTTCATCATCTTCTCCTGAGCTCGACGGCACAACCGGCGCCGGACTAGCTTACACTCCTCTCAGCCACTCATGTTCCCGCCGTACGCCGCCGTCCTGCTCTTCGCCCTGCTGCAGCCTCCCCTGGCCGTCGAGGGTCCGCCGTCCCCGGCGTCGCTGCGCCAGGAGCTCCTGGCGCTCCTCAACCGGGAGCGGACCGCGGCGGGGGTGGCGCCGCTCCAGCCTGCCGCGGCCCTCGAGCAGGTCGCCCAGGAGAACGCCGAAGAGGTGCAGGCCCACGAGGGAGCGGTGCCATATGACGAGAAGTCGATCCCCAAGATCCAGCGCCGGCTGCGCAAGGCGGGATATGAGGCCCACGGCTGGCACCAGGCCTTCGCGGCGGGGCCGGACGATCCCGCCTCCCTGGTGGCCTGGATCAGGGAGCAATACCCCGAGACCTTCCACTCGCTGCTGAACGCCGACTACCAGGAGCTGGGGATCGGCATCGGCGGGATCCGCGGGACTCCGCTCTACACCTTCTTCCTGGCTTGGCGGGAGAGCGAGGCCTTCGCCCGGCAGACCGCCGCGCTCGCCGTTCCGGAGCAGGTCCGTTCCGAGATGTTGGCGCGCGCCAATGCCGAGCGGACGGCGGCCGGCCTGCCGCCCCTGTCACTGGATTCGCGGCTCAACGACGCCGCACAGCGCCATGCCGAGGACATGCTGGTGCGCTCCTTCTACAGCCACGTCTCGCTCGACGGCGACGGTCCCTCCGACCGGGTGCGTCAAAGCGGCTACCCCGCCCGGCTGGTGGCGGAGAACATCGCCCGCGGTCCCTTCTCGGTGAACGAGGTGATGGACAACTGGATGGCCAGCCGCGAGCACCGCCGCAACCTCCTCCACCCGGGCCTTCAAGACCTGGGCGTCGGCATCGCGGTCGGCCGGAATTCCGTGGGTAATACGGTGATCTGGGTGCAGGACTTCGGTAGACCGCTGCGCTGGCGCTCATCTTCCCGCGCATTGCGACCTGACTACATGGAAGCCTTGGGAATAGCATGCGCAAGCCTCTCTTTGTTCTCTTACTCGTGGCCGGTTGCCGCGCATCGGACGCCGGCTTCCCCGAACTGATCGCCGCGATGCAGGCAACCCACGAGCGCTGCAGGGCTGTTGGTGACATGGTGGATGACCGGTGGGAGACCTACGGGCCGTCGACCCTCGCGACGCAACTCGCTAAGTTGCGTACCTCCGATCCGACCTTCGTCGGCCCCTGATCGTCTCCGCGGCCAAGATGGCAGGCTGCTCCCTGCTTCTGACCGAGGATCTCCAGCATGATCAAGACCTGGACGGCGTCCGGGTCGTCAATCCATTCCAGGTTTCTCCAGAGTTCTCGACCTGAGCTCCCCGAGGTTGAATGCTCCTCACTGCGATCCCGACGGCCGCACGAGCCTGCCGGGAATCAGGCTGCCCGGCACGTGCGTGAATTCGGGATCCGGCTTGGGCGGGCCCTTCGGAGGGTGAGGATCGTGAGGAACCCAGACGCCGGGGATGACCACGATCGGCGTGCCGTAGAAGGGGTTGCCGTAGATCGGATAGGGCGGAGCGGCCGGGCGTGCCAGCTCGCGGGTCAGCGACAGCTCGGTCAGGGCGGCCAGCCGGTCCAGGCGGGCGGCGCGGGCTCGCTCCTCGGCGACGGCGCGGTGCCGGGCATATTCCTCCTCACGGGCGCGCACCTTCGCCGCGTACTCCTCGCGGGTGATCCACTGGCCGTTCGACAGCACGAAGCCCCGCCGCCGCATCGACTCCTCGTAGGAAATCCACCGGTCGAGCTGCTCGTCGAGCACGTAGCCGTAGCCGCGCAGGATCGGCGCCAGCCCCTCGAGTCCGGGATCCAGCGTGGCCGCGGCCAGGGCGGCTTCGCGGGTGGCCTGGCCGAGCTGCTGGACCTTCGCCCAACGGGCCAGCTCCAGCCAGTCCGAGGCGCCCGCCGCCGGGTTCTTCCGGAGCCCCCCGCCGGCGCAGATACCCGGCCAGGCTCGAGTCCCCCGTCTCCACCCGCAGCACCTGGCTCTTCGGCAGGCTGATGGTCCCACCCTGCATCTGAATGCGCACCTGCGTGTCGGTCGTCTCCGCGACCACCCCCTCGAACTTCCGCCCATTGGTCAGGTAGACGTCGTCGGCGAACACGGGAACGGCCATCAGGGAGATGAGGAGAAGGAAGAGAGGACGGGTCCGCATGTGAGCTTCCTTTCGTCCGCGGCGTGACAGGCCTTTACTTTACCACCATACGACCTTCCGGGAGCAGTCGGGAGCAGGTTCACCCGATCTCACCCGGCTGCGCTATCCTTTATACGAACCGTCCAGCTCAGCCGCTTTGCGCTTGGAGGCCTCATGGCCAAGCTCCTCTCGTTGTTGACCCGCAATTATGCCCAGATGGCGGAGCAGTATCTGCGCGAGGGGAAGAAGGACAAGGCGGTGGAGGCCTACGCCCGGGCGGGGAACTTCCACCACGCCGCCAAGCTGGCCGCCGAGATCGGAGACGAGCCGCGAGCCATCGCCTACACGCTCCAGGGCGCCTTGGGCCAAATCCCCGAGGGCTACGCCGAAGCGAGCGCGCAGCAGGCGGGGGAGCTGCTGGCCGTGCGTGGCCATCATCAGGAGGCGGTCTTCCTGTTCGAGACGGCCAAGGCCTACCGCAAGGCCGCCGAGTCGTCCCTCAAGCTCAAGCAGTACCCCCGCGCCGCCCGCTTCTACGAGCTTTCCAAGGGATGGGCCGAGGCCGCTCTCTACTACGAGCGGGCGAAGATGTACAACGACGCGCTGCGGGTCCTGGAGCTCGAGTCGAAGCGGCTGCGCCAGGACCCCCGCGCGGGAGCCGATCCGGCGACCAATCTGCGGTTGCGCGAAGTGGATCTCAAACGCGCGGAGATCCTCTCGCAGCTCGGCCGGAGCGGCGAGGGCGCGGCCCTGGCCGGCCGCCACCAGGCGACGCAGAAGAGCGCCCACCTGCTCGAAGAGGCGGGGAAGTACGTGGAGGCCGTGCAGGCCTTCCTCGAGCCTCGGCAGGCCCGACGACGCCCGGCGCCTGCTGCCGAAGGTGCCCGAAGCCGACCGCCGGCGCGTGGCGCAGGCGTATCTCGGCGCGGGGCTCTCCCTGGAGGCCGCACACCTCTTCGCCGCACTCGGGCTGCCGCGGGAAGCCGCCGAAGCCTATGAAGCGGCCGGCGACTGGGCGAGGAGCGGCGCGCGCTGGGAAGCCGCGCGCGAGCCCCAGCGTGCGGCTCAGGCCTATCTGCGCGCGGACCGGCCTCGCGACGCCGCGCGCTGCTTCACGGTCGCCGGCAAGCCGCAGCTCGCCGCCACCGCCTTCGTCAAGGCGGGAGACCGCGACGCCGCGGCCACGAGCTACCTGAAAGCAGGTCAGCCCCTGGACGCCGCCCACCTGCTCCTGGCGGCGGGCGACCGGATGCAGGCGGCACGCGCGTTGATGCAGATCCAGCCGGGAGACGCCGGGTTCCAGGAAGGCATACTGCTGCTCGCGCCGCTGCTGGTGGAGGAACGCCTCTTCGACGAGGCCCTCCGGCGCCTGGCCCACGTGCCGGTTGACGAGCGCGCCGGACCCACGCAGCAAGTGCTGGAACGGCTGTATTGGGAAGCCCGGGCACTGGAGGGCAGCGGCGACATCCTCGAGGCGCGCCTGCGCTACGAGAAGCTGTTCGCCCTCAAGACCGACTACCGGGACGCGGCGCACCGCCTCGGCAACCTCCTGCCGGAAAGGACCGCAGTGGCGCCGACCGTCGTCACCCGCCGCGAGCCGCTGGGGATCGGCTCGGAGGAGGCGACCCGCCGCGAGCTCACGCCCTCCAAGGACGCGCTGGAAGCGGGCGACCTGCTCGCCGGCCGCTACGAGATCCTCGCCGAGCTGGGGCGCGGCGGCATGGGCAAGGTCTACAAGGCCCACGACCGCGAGCTCAACGAGACCGTTGCCATCAAGACGCTGCTCAACCGGCCCGGCGAGAACCCTCGCGAGGAGGAGCGCCTGCTGCGGGAGATCCAGATCTGCCGCCGCATCACCCACCCCAACGTCGTGCGGGTATTCGACATGGGCCGCTTCGGCGGCGGCATCTTCATCACCATGGAGTTCCTGGAGGGGGAGAACCTCGACGGGGTCGTCCTCCGGCGGGAGGCGCTGCCGCTCGCCAGGATCCGGTCCATCCTCGCCGACATCGCCGCCGGCCTGCGCGAGGCGCACGGGCTGGGCATCGTCCACCGCGACCTGAAGCCCAGCAACGTGCTCGTCACCCCTACCCGGCTCAAGATCCTCGACTTCGGCATCGCCCGCATGCTGGACCGCGACACCCGCCTCACCCAGCCCGGCTTTGCCGTCGGCTCGCCCATGTACATGTCGCCCGAGGCGCTCCAGGGCATGGCGGTCGACGGCCGCGCCGACCTCTATTCTCTGGGAGTCCTCGCCTATGCCCTGATCGCCGGCACGGAACCCTTCCAGAGCAGCAACGCCGCCGCTCTGGCCCTCCAGCACCTGCAGCAGCCGCCGCCGGACATCCGGAAACACCGCCCCGATCTGCCGGCGCCCTGGTTCGACTTCCTGGCGAAGTTGCTCGCCAAGCAACCGGCGCAGCGGTACGGCTCGGCGCAGGAGGTGCTGGACGCGCTGGCGGCATTGCCTGTGGAGCCGGCGTGAATTCCATTTCCGATTCAACCGGCTAGCGCAGCAGGTCGCGGGCCGCGACGATGAAGCCGGCGGCGGCCTCTTCGCTGACGCCGCGCAGGAGGCGGCGCAGGGTGGCGGGGCTGGAGGTGGCGACGGTTTCGAGGGAGTCCATGCCGGCGGCGCGGAGCGCCCGGGCCCGGCCGCGGCCGATGCCGGGGATCCTCGTGACCGGCAGTGTCGCGGGGGTGGCCGCAGCGGGCGCCGCGAGGCCGACCGGGCGGCGGGAGCCGCCGGGGACGACGGCGAGGGCCCCGGCGGCGATGGGGGCTCCGGGCTGGGGCCGGCCGCCGGAGAGGATCAGCTCGGCGCCGCAGGTGGGGCAGGCCGCGCTCACAGCAGGCCGGCCGGCAGCGGAGACCGCCGGTTGCGGGTTGGCGAGCGGCCGCTCGGCCTGGCAGCAGGGGCAGAAGCAGCTCTCGCCTTCCTCGTGCCCGCAGCCGCAGCACTCCTCGCCGGCCTTCTCCAGGCCACCCGCCGGGGTGGGATTGCAGAGGCCGGAGGCGGGCACGGCGGGCGGCGGCGCCTCGCGCTCCTCGTAGGCGATCTGCCAATCGAGGAGGGTCAGCTCGCCGGGCGACTCGGCGACGAAGGTGACGGGCACCTCCACCAGGGCCGGGAACCGCAGGCCGAGCGTCCCGACGTCGAGAGTGGCGCCCGAGGGAATCGCGAGCCGCAGCTCGGCGCGGGTGGCGCCGGAGGGGATGGGACCCGCGGCGGCGAGGCCGTCGAAGCTCTCGGGCCGCACTTCCAGGACGGTGGCGGGAGCGGCCGCGGCACCGTCCGCGGCGAGCCAGCGCAGCTCCAGAGCGGGCACGGCGCGGGGCTCGGCGACGGTGGTGGAACGGCCGCGGAGCTCCAGTACGAAGGTGCCGTGGGTGGGCAGGGAGATCTCCTGCGAGAGCGCGACGGACTGGCTCCCGCTGTTGCGCAGCCGCACGGCGCCGCCAGCCGGCAGGATGCTGAAGCCCGGAGCGGCGGCCGGAGCCTGGATCCACCCTTCGGGAGGTCCGCCCGCCGCCGCCCGCAGGTCGGGATTGGCGACGGCCGAGTCGATGCCGCGCAGGGAGGCGGCGGCCACGAACGCGGCGCCGAAAGGCACGCGGAAGCGGACCTCGGCCTGAGCGGTGTTGGCCGGCGGGGAAAGCCGCAAGCGGGCGGGCTGCAGGACGATCTCCGCGCCGCCGTTCTGGCTCAGGACCGGGATGGCGACGGCGACGGTGCCGGCCGCGGCGCAGTCCGAGCCGCGCCAGAGGACCTCGGCCACGGCGCCGTCGTCGGTAGCGATACCGTCGAAGGCCAGCTCGTAGGGGCAGCCGGGCGCGATGGGCACGACCTGGGAGAGAACGGTGTTGGTGGCCGGAACCCCGCCTTCGGAGACCGCAATCTCGCCCAGGAGGACGGCGCGGTGCGGGGGCTCGCCCACGCAGAGCGGCGCGACCTGGCCCGAGAGCAACGTCCACTCGGCAGGCAGAGAGGCGCCCACGGCAAGGAGGTAGAGGCCGCCGGACTGGCTGTCGGTCATCAAGACGCGGTCTCCCTGGGGCGTCACCGCGACGTCGGACAGGAAACCATCTTCTGCCACCTCCAGCCTGACCCCGTAAGCGCGGCGGCCGAGATCGATCACCTGGAGGTCGCCCTCGATCCCGACGAAGGCCCGCCGGCCGTCCGGCGCCACGGCGATGGGTCCGGCCTCCTCCGCGCCGAGCGTCTCCTTCTGCCGGCTGGCGAGGTCCACGAGGACGACCTTCGTAGGGCTCGTGCCGAAAGCGGTGACGAGAGCCGTGGCCCCGTCGGGAGTCAAGGCGAGATGCTGGCCGGCGAAGTCGAGAGCCACTGACTTCGACTGGAGGACGCGGCGAAGGGAGGTCTCCACCGGCAGCAGCTCTGCTTTGCTGCTCTGGTGATCGGTCGCGAGGGCCCAGAGCAGAGATCCGTCGCGGGCGGCGGCGAGGGCCACCGGATCGCGGCCCGAGCCCAGGCTCAGGACGGGCCCGGCGAGGGCGGCAGGGAACAGGCCGCCGCCGAGCGCCACCTCTTCGAGCCGCGCCGTGTCGAAGGCGGCGATATTGCCTCCCGGCTGCCCGAACCCGCCGGCCGTCGCGGTCACGGAGAAGCCGAGGAACAGCCGCCCGCCGTCGCGGCTGACGGCGAGGCTGCGAAGCGAGGCTGGAAGCACCACGGCCTGGCCCAGGAGGTGCGGGCCTGCGAGGTCCACCACCTGCAGCCGGTCGCTCGAGAGGACGTAGGCGCGGCTCCCGGCAGGATGGATCGCCAGGGCATGGAAGTCACCGTCCAACCTCAACAGCTCGCCGCTCGGGCGGTCGCACGCCAGATCCACGGCGCGCAAGCCGGAGGATCCCTCTCCGAGCGACTCGACGGTATAGGCCCGGCGTCCGTCCGGAGAGACGGCCACGGCAAGGGTCCCATTGGAGTTTGGGCTGAGCTCGACGAAGGAGATCCCCCCCAGCGCGTCACCCACCTTGATCCAGTCCTCGAAGTCGCCGTTGGCCAGGTGGTCGCCACGGGGACAGCCGGCGGGACCGGCCGCGGCCAGGTGGCGGTCGAAAGCGTCCTCGATCTCGGGCACGGCGAACGGCAGCTCGACGCGCCGCAGCGGATCGAAGCGCCGCAGCGAGACGCGCTGCACCTGCTCGCCGGTGCCCACCTGCAGCTCGACGGGCAAGCGGAACTCCGCCGGCTGCTCGCGCAGGCGCAGCAGGGCCGCGAGAGGCGCGCCCGGGGCGGCGATGCGCCAGGAGAGGCCGCCGTCGAGGGTGCGCTGGAGGCCGGGCGAGCTCGCGGCGGCGGGCGCGGCTTTCCAGACGGCTTCCCCGTCCAGGCTCTGGAGAAGGAGCCAGACGCTCACCGCCGGAGCGATGGAGAACGGCCGCGCCAGGGGCACGCTCGTCCACGCCGCCCGGCCGGCCGCCTCGCCGGGATCGAAGGTGAAGCCCACGGGCGACGGCAGGAGCGAGCGCTCGCCCGGCTTGCCGTCGAGGTCTTGCCGCAGGTCGATCTGCAGGCGGGCGGCCCGCGGCGCCGCAAGGAGGAGGTCGACGGCCACGGCTTCGACCGCGGCGCTCAGCTTGAAGATCTGGGCCAGCGAGGTGCCGGTAGGGAGGTCCACGGCAGCCGGGGCGGCGACCTCGCCGGTAGGGCCGAAGGCCACGCGGGTGGCCGCGAAGCCGCCGAGGGCGCGGCCGAGGCTCGCGCCGCGGACGACGACCGAGCCGGCGGGCAGGGAGACCTTGAGGGCGGTGGATTCCGTCGGCAGGCTCCCCGCGTCGAACGGCAAAGTCGCCTCGGCGAGGCCGGGCGGCAGCACGGAGGCGGAGCGCAGGTACTCGATCTCGATCTCCACGGCGAGGCGGGCGATGCCGTCCGCGTGGAGGACGAAGGGAAGCAGGAAGTAGCCGTCCTTCACCTCGGCCTCGGGGAGGAAGGCCTGGAGCGCGGCGGCGAAATCGGGCGTGGTGCGCGGCCCGGTCAGCTCGCCGGGCACGAACCAGAAGGTGGGCTGACCCCGCAGGGAGAGAGAGAGGTTGGCGGGAACGCTCCTCACCCGCACGGCGGAGACGTCCGGACTGCCCGCAAGGGCCAGACGGAAACGTGACGTGGCGACGCCCGGTAGGGAGGAGGAGTTGCCCTGGACCGGAGATCCGGCCGTGCCGTTGACCGCCCCGTTCTTGTCGACGGCGACGAAGGCGCCGCCGAGGTCGATGAGCAGCGTGGCGCCGCTCACGCCCGATCCCTGAATTCCCGCCAGGGTGCGGCGGGCGTGCAGGTCCACCTCGACGGCGCCGGACACCGCCGTCTTGGTAGCCCCCCGAGCGTCCGCGGTGCCGAAGAGGAGAGTCTCGACGAATGGATCGCGACCATCCGTGAGATCGACCGGCGTCACCGTCGCCCGCGCGGCCAAGATGCGGGCGTCGGCCGGCAGGTGGCGGAGCACCAACTCCCGGTCGCCCTCGAAAAGGGTCTCGCGGCCGTCCCAGCGGTCCCTGAGGAGCATCGTCCGTTCCCGTCCCTTGGCTGTCCGGTTCGACCTAGACCTTGAGCAGCAGCATGACCTTCAGCTCGTCCTCGATGTCGGGGAACTGGTTCTTGATCGGTCCGGGCGGCTCCGTCCGCTCCAACACCGATTTCGGGTACACCGGCTTTTGGAGCAAAGTGACGCCGATCGTGTCGAAGTCGAACTGCGCGACCTGGATCTGGGTCGGAGCCGGGGTGATCTCCGGGAGCTCCGCAGGGATCGGGATGGGATAGTTGACGGTCTTGCGCGGCCGCATCTGGAGGTACAGCTCGTCCCAGTCCCCCTGGCGCTTCAGGTCGCGGACGGTCTTCTCCTCGCGGCAGCAGCGGTCGAACCAGGGGGAGTGGCAGTGCTGGTCGTCGCTGAACTCGTCGTTGGGATCCTTGAAGAAGGCCTGCCAGAACTCGGTCTCCAGGTCTCCCAGGCTGGAGTCGTCCGTGAACTCCACCTTGTAGCGCGAGAGCAGGTCGGCGAAGGCGATGCGGAACGGCTGGCCGTCGGCGGGCTGGATCTCGAACGCGGTCCGGGGGGTGCCGAAATGCAGCCGCTTCTCGCTCTCGTGGAAGAGATAGAAGGTCACCCAGGCCGCGGAGGTCTCCTTGTCCTCGCAGCAGACCACGGGGAAGTAGTCGAGCTGGTAGACGTCCACCAGCGGGCTGAGGTGAAGGTCGTGCTTGACGACCTCCTCCTTGCCGACGTTGAGGACCTTGAAGATCTGCAGGTAGCTGCTCTTGGCGCGGACCTCCGCCACGGCGCGGGCGACGATCTGGTCGATCAGCTCGGTCTTGGAGGTGCCTTCGAGCTTGTCGGCGTCGCCGGCCCGCGGCACCTGCTGGATCTCTTTGATCGCTTTCTTGACGGTGCCGTCGATGTCCTCGCGGATGAGGACCTGCAACCGGTTGTGATCGTCCGCGGAGATCAAGTCTCCGGGATGCGCGGCGATGTAGGGCTCGGCCATGGGATGTCTCCTTGTCTGGATCAGTGGGACGGGGATTCGGTGTGGTCGCGGGTGACCCGCGCCTCGACGCCGGCGGCCTTGGCCTGGAGCACGCCGATGGGGCCGGGCTTCAGGAGATCCTCGGCGAGGGCCGGAATGGGGGCGCCCAGGACCACCTGGCGGGCGTTCTCGAAGCGGGAGCCGGCGAAGGCGACCAGGATGTCCCAGGCTCCCGGCCCGGCGGGGCGGGCCACCACCGAGATCTCGTTGCCCCACTCGCCAGGCTCGCGCGCCTCGATCTCGATGAAGCCCGGGACCCCGTCCTCGGCGAGGTGGAGACGCGCCGGCTCGGTGGCGCTGCCGAGGGTGAGGAAGCGGGGCTTGCGGAAGGGCACGCGCGCCTCCGTGAAGCCCAGGGGCGGGCGGACCGCCGCACGGTCCCGGCGGGCGCGCACGAGCTTGGAGGCGCCGGTCAAGAGAGCGACGAGATCCTTGGGATCTTCCTCCGGCTCGGTGACGGCGCCCTTGTGCTCCTCGGGCTGAGGAAGGCCGAAGCGCGCCTCGTTGAAGCGGCCGCCGAAGCGGACCGGCAGGTCGGCCGGCAGGTTGACGGTGAAGGCTCCCGGCCGGTGGCTCGCCCAGCGGAGGACGACTTCGACCGCCGGCGCCTCGCCAAGCGGACCGAAGACGGCGGCGATCGGCGCGGCCGGGCCGAAGACGCCGGCATCGAAGATGCCGACCTCGACGGCCGGGAAGCCGGCGAAGCGGGCCTGATCGAAGCGCGCGGCGTCGAACCGGCTGACCAGGGCCTCCAGGTAGAGCAGCTCGCTGCGGCCACGGGGAAGCGTGAGGGCGCCGGAGGAGCGGACCTGGATCGCCGCGGCGGGGAGCTGGCGGATCTGCCCGTCCGCCCCGACGATCTCGCCCCGCACGGCGCCGGCCGCGTCGCGCCGGAGGACCGCGCGCTCGCCCGGAGCGAGAGCGGCCAGGATGCGGACTTCCCAGCCGAGGGCGCGGTGGACCAGCCCAGGCGCCAGCGCGCCGCGGGGAGCGCGGATCTCGATCTCCACCGCGGTCTCGGCCGCGCCGCGGTTGACCACGGCCGAGACGCCGCCGTGGCGGACCTGCCGCGCCACCTCCACCGGCTCCGGCGGGTACTCCTGGACCTCCAGCACGCGCAGCGGGAGGATCTCCAGGCGGCTCGCCGCGCCGGCCGTGGGAGAGGTGAGGCGCAGGCGGGCGTCCTCGGTGGCTGCGGCGAGCCCGGGGACGGCGGCGTTGAGGGCGGCCACCACCTCGTCGAGGAAGGTCTGCTTCGGCGCGGCGCCGGCCGCGTCGACGTCCAGAGGCGCGCCGCCGTCCACGGCGAGGCGAAGGACGCGCCGCTTGGAGAGATCGGCCGGCCGCAGGAGGTCCACCTCGCCGGTGATCGTGGCCGGAGCGGGAGCCTTGCCGGCGGTCTCGGCCGGGACGTCGCCGAAGAGGAGCCTGCGGGCATCGCCGGCGGAGAAGGGCTCCAGGGCGACGCGGCTGGAGAACCCCTCGGACGGCGAGGTCAGCACCAGCCGTCCCGCCGCGGCGGCCGCCACCCCGGGGAAGGCTTCGTCGACGGCGGCGACGATCTCGGAGAGCGCCACCTTCGTCTCGTCCGCCGCCTTGGCGGCGCAGTCCACGTCCTTGGGCGTCGCGCCGTCCACGCCGAGGCGCAGGAAGCGGGCCACCGAAAGGTCGGCGGGTGCCGAAAGGTCCACGGTGCCCACCACCTGCGCCCGCGCCGCGGCCGTGCCCTGGTAGACCCGCGGCGGCGCGATGCCGAAGAGCGCCTTGGTGAAGTCGGCCCCGGCGGGAGCCGCGAAGGCGAGCTGGCTGGCGGCTCCCTGCGCGCGGGAGGCGAGGAAGAGCCGCACGCCGTCGTGCGCGGCCACGGCCGTGCCGCCCACGGCGACGTTGATGGCGGTGACGATCTGGGAGAGGCTCGCGTGCACCGCTCCGCCCGCCGCCAGCGGCACTTCCACGGCCGGCGCGCCGTCGATCCCCAGCTTGACCGCGGCGCCCGCGGGAAGGTCGATGCCGGCGGCGAGGTCCACGGTGCCGGTGAAGCGGACGGTGGTGGCCTCGCGGCCGCGCACCAGCCCGGGCTCCACGCCCAGGAGGCCGTGGAGAGCATCGGCCGAGCGGGGCGGCTCGAAGGCGATGCGGCTGCCGGCTCCCGCGGTGAGTGATACGAGGAGAAGGTGGCGGCCGTCCGTGAGGGCGATCTTGGGCTTGGCCGGCTTGCCCTGCTCGTCCGGAGGGATCCCCAGGGCGCCGTTGATCTTCTCCACCACCTCGGCCAGCGTGGTGGCCCGCGGCCGGGGGCCGGCGCAGTCGATCTCCACGGCCGGCGCGCCGTCCAGGGCGAGGCGCAGGAACCGTTCCTGGCGCAGATCGACGCCCCGGGAGAGATCGGCCAGGCCTTCGACCCGGGCCGCGGTGGCGGCCTCGCCGCGGGCCTCGCGCCGGGCGAAGCCGAGCAGCGCGGTGGCGGCCTCGCCGGTAATGAATGCCTGGGTGACGAAACGGCGGCGGCGCTCCTCCAGCCGGGGCAGGACGGCGAGCGAGCTCTCCGCTCCCACGGTTGGCGACGAGAGGGTGAGGAACCGACCGTCGTGGGACGCGGTGCCGGCGCCCAGAGCGGTATCTATGATCTTCCGCACGTCCTCCAGCGAAAGCCGGCTGACGGATGCGGTCTTGGGCCGTAGGTCGATCTCCACGGGCTCGCGGCCGTCCACGGCAACGGCGAGGCGCCACCGGGCCCAGGGATCGATCCCGGCCGCGAGGTCGCGGCTGCCGGTGAAGCGGGCCGCCGTGGCGGCGGCGCCGCGGAAGGCGCGGGGGAGGAGACCGAGCAGCTCGGCGGAGGCGTCGCGCTCGGGCGCCTCCTCCACGGCAACCGAGCCGCCGGCTCCGGCGGTGGGCGAGGCGAGGGTGAGGAAGCGGCCGTCGTGGGAGGCCACGCCGGACCCGAGGACGCTGTTGAGGGTGAGGACGATCTCCTCCAGCCGGGTAGCCGCCGGATCGGGACCGGCGCAATCGAGGGTCAGCGCCGGTCCGCCGTCGAGCCGCACCCGCAGGCGCGAGCGCTCGGCGAGGTCCACCCCCGAGGAGAGGTCACGCGTGCCGGCGAGGCGTGCCGGCACGGCGTCCGCTCCCAGGTGGATGGGGGAAACCGGGCCGAAGAGGCGGGCGCGGGCGTCCTGGGCCGCCGGCTCCTGGAAGGAAAGCGTGCTCTGGAACCCCTTGGTGGGCGAGGTCAGGGTGAGGTGCTTGCCGTCGTGGGAGGCGATCCCGGGCAGGGCGGCGTTGATGGCGTCGCGGATCTGGTCGAGGCTGCGGACCGGAGCGCTGGAGTCCCCGCAGTCGATCTCGGCGACCTGCTTGCCGTCCACGCCGATGCGGAGATAGCGCTCGGCCGAGAGGTCGGCGCCGCCGGAGAGATCCACGCTGCCGGTGACCCGGGCCGGCCGGGCGTCGCGGCCGCGCACGGTGCGGGCCGGCAGGCCGAGCACGGCGGGCGCGGCGTCTCCGTCGCCCTCGGGGACTTCCAGCCGGCTGGCCGGACCGGGCGTGGGCGAGGCCAGGGCGAGGAAGGGGCCTGCGGGCGTGGCGACCGGCTTGGCCAGGGCGGCGTTGATCTTCTCGGCGATCTTCTGGAGGCTTACCTTGGAGGCGTCCGGCTCTCCCGCCGCCAGGTCCACGGTCACCAGCGCGGCGCCGTCCACGGCCAGGCGCAGCTTGGCGGCCTCGCGCAGGTCGGCGCCGGCGGAGAGATCGGCCGTGCCCTTGACGGCCGCGGGCTTCGCCGGCTGCCCGAAGACCTGCAGCGAGCGAACGCCGAGGAGGAGCTCCGCGGCGTCGTCCCCCCGCGGCTCGAAGGTGACCAGCTCGTCGCCCTGGCGGCGCCACCAGGAGTCGAGCTCCTCGTTGGCGTCGGCGATACGCAGGCCCAGGGCCTCGGCGGTCACCCGCAGGACGCCCTGCACCGTGGAGGTGCCTTCGAGGAAAGTGCGGACGTAGCGCTTGAGGTGCTCGCGGAACTCCTCGACCTCCTCGTCCGGCCGGGGAGCCAGGCCCCAGAGAGCGGCGAAGCTGGCGAGGTCGAGGATCTCCGCGGCGCCCTTGTCCGCGTGGTCCACCCAGTGGGCCCGCATCACCGCCGCCAGGCTGTTCTCGGCCGCCAGCAGCTCGGAGCCGAAGGCGTCCACCAGGGCGCGCAGGGGCGACCGCACGGCGGCGGCCTGGAAGGTGCCCGGCAGCAGGGCGAGAATGCGCTCGGTCTTGGTGGGCATCTCAGACCTCTGCGAGGACGACGTCTTCCAACCCCATGTCGAGCACCACCCACCCCTTCTTGCCGTCCACTTCGGCGACGACGCGGAACTCGGCCTTCTCGATCTCCACGTCCGTGGCCGGGGCGCCGGAGAGCCCCCGGAGCAGGCTGCGGTCGGCGATGCGGCTGCCGGTGGGAGCCGTGGGAGCCGCCTCGGAGAGGACGTTGAGAATGGCCTGCCGCAGCACCGCCGCGGCGTCCGGTCCGGGAGGCACCGCGGCGGTCGCCGCCACCAGGACGTCGGCCAGCGCCTCGGCCGCCGGCTTCCCCAGGTCGCTCCTGGCGGTGAGAACGTCCTTGAACGCGACCTTCTTGACCTCCGCGACCGTCCTCGCGGCCTTCTCCAGCTCCTTGCCTTCGGCCGGATCGCCGCTGCCCAGGCCGTCCACGTAAGTCTGGAGGGCGGCGATGATCTGGGCCTTCACCTTGTCCTTGCCGGCCGCGGTGTCGGGGACGGGCGAGATCTGGACGGCCAGGCGCGGCCGCATGAAGACGAAGCGCGCCACCAGCGTCACGAGCACGCCGGCCGCGCGGGTCTCCTCCACGGCGGCGCGCAGGCTGGGGATGCGCTCGGGCTCGGCCTCCACCAGCACGGCCACCGTGCCGGGATCGGACCGCCTGGCCGGCGGGCTGTTGGGGTCCGAAAACTCGACGGGGATGCCGCGGCCCTCGCGGATCACCCGGTCGAGAGCGGCGAGCGTGGCCTTGCCCAGCGAGCGCAGGGCCGCCCGGGCGCGGGCGCGCAGCTCCTCGTCGGTCTCCGGCGCGGCGGCGCGGGCGGTGGCCTCGAAGTTGGTCACCCGGGCGATGCCGGCCAGCGGCTGCACCATGGTGGTGACGGCCCCGGAGGCGACGATGCCGGCGTCGCCGCCGAAGCCCACTGCCGCCCGCACCGGCACGTCGATGCGCGGCTGGCCCGCCTGGAGCACCCGCGGCTCGGTGGTCTCGAAGAACGCCTCGCCCTTGGCCGTGGAGAGGGCCAAGCCCTGCGGAATCGCGATGGCTCCCTGCACGGCCGGATCGCGAAAGAACGTCACCAGGCCGGTAGCGAAGTCGGCGCCTTTGCGAGTGAGGCCGAGGATGGCCACGACGAGGTCCAGCGACTTGCCGGTGGCCGTCTCCACGAAGGCCGAGCGGTAGGCCTGGTTGATCTGCTCGTAGACGGTGGCGATCTCGCGGCTCACGGCCTCGCAGACCGTGCGCGCCACGCTGCCGACGTTGATGTCGGTGATCGGCGAGCGGCTGGCGGCCTCGGGGCGGAAGTAGTCGACGAAGAAGATCGTTTCGTCTTCCGGCCGGTCGCCACCTTCGACCCAGACCACGGCGTTGTCGCCCTCGGAGAACTCGAAGTCGATCCCCTTGAGGAAGGCGTGGCGCCGCGGCTCCTCGCCCTCGACCGCGGCGAACAGGCCGGTGATGCCCCGCACGTCGCGGGCGGGCTGGGAGAGGCGGTAGAGATCCGACTTGACGTCGAACTCGATGGGCTCGTTGACCACGCCGCCCACCAGGGCGGTGAGGACGTCGTCCACGACGTCGACGAACGGGCGCTCGATGAGGAAGGTCGTCTCCGGATTCATGGGCTCGGGATCCCTTCGAGAAAGAACGGGAACACCAGGTTGAGCGGCGTGTCGGAGCCGAGGACCTTCACTGACACGCCGATGTCGAGCCGGCCGGGCCGGCGGCGGTCGCTGCGGACGACGACGGAGAGCACCTTCTCCACCCGCGGCTCGGCGCCGAGGGACTGCAGGACGAAGAGCTTGGCGCGGTTGCGGTTGGTCTCCGTGTCGAGCTCGCCGATCAGCTCGTGGAGACGGCAGCCGTAATCCTTGTGGCCCAGGGCCGCCAGCTCGCCCACGGGCGTCAGGAAGCGCAGCAGCAGGGCCTGCTTGAGGTTCTCGACGGCGGCCAGGGTCGCGAAATCGGTGCGCCCGGTCTCCCGCCGCTCGGTCACGGCGAGATCGCTGCCGCGGGTGCGCGTCTCCTGCCGCTCGAGGTTGCCGAGCAGGCGCAGGTCGTTGCCGAAGCGTTCGGACATGGCGGCGGCTCCCTCCTTACGGTGGCCACTGGTCGACGATGAACGGCGCGGCCGGCGGCCCGATGATGGTGAGGACGCCCGGCGGCGATGGGATGAAGTCGCCCATGCGCACCAGGGCCCGGCCGGCGACGCGCACGCCGGAGCTGCCCAGCGGACCGATGACCAGCGGATACGGGATGCCGGACAGCGAGTTGACCATCGTGCAGATCGAGCCCGACGTGGCGAGCGGCAGGCCGCCGGCGGTGATGAACGGCGGCAGGATGAAGGTGATGATGCCGCTGTCCGGAACGCCGGTGGCGCCGGGCGTGACGACGACGGCGCAGCCGATGCTGACGGGAGGTCCTGGCATCTTGCTCTCCTACGGCGAAAAGGAGGTCACTCCCTTAAGCGTCAGCAGGGCTCCCTGCAGGGTGGCGTTGGTGCCACCGTCCAGCGTGGTCCCCACCTTCGCCTTGATGCTCGCCTGAAGCCCGGCTTCGATCTCGGTCTTCAACTTGCTCTTCACCTTGACGTTCAACCCCTCCAGGGTCAGGTCCTTGGCGGCCTTCAAGGTCATGTTGGCGGCGGCCTCCACGGTCACGTCGCCATCCTGGTTCATGGTGATCTTGGTGCGGCCGGCCATCACGGTCACCGTGCCGCCGCCGTTGTCCGGCTGGTCGAGCTTCATCTCCGTCTTGCCGGCGGTGGCGCGCACCGTGCCGTCGGTGATGCGCACGGTGATCTTGGGCGGCATCTCGAAGACGATCTCCCGCGGCGGCGACTGGTCCGGGTGGTTGCGGATGGCGCCCTTGATCGTCTTGCCGTCCGGCTTGTCGAGCGGCAGGCGGAAGATCACCTCGTCCGGCTTGTTGAGCGGCGGCCGGTCGCGGTCGTCGTACAGCCGGCCGACGATCACCGGCTGGTTGACGTCCCCCTTGTCGAAGGCGAGCAGCACGAGGTCGCCGACGTTGGGGATGGCGGCGGTGCCCACGTGGCCGGTGAGCACCGGCACCCGCTTCAAGAGCAGGCCGCTGTTCTTCAGCCGCACGTCGCAGCCGTAGTTGTCGTTGTCGTCCGCGGCGCGGTGCGGCAGGACGGCCTCGACGACTCCCAGCTCGGTCACGCGCAGGCCGCGCAGCTCGTGGCGAACGATCTCCTGCAGGGTGGAGACGATGGTGCTCATAGGTCGATAGCCCGGAAACCCACGGCGGTGGTGAAGCCGCCGGCCTTGGTGAGGCGGTGCGTGACGCAGCGCACCTGGAAGTTGGCGTTGAGCGAGTCGTCGGGAACGCCGCGCAGGCGGATCGCGTCCCCCAGCTTCACGGCCGGCCGGCCGGTGGAGACCAGCCGGCCGCGCAACGTCCGCCGCTGGATCTCGGTGTGGGCCGCCCGGGCCGCCGTGCGCGCCGCCTCGCGGGTGCGCAGGGCCGGCCGCTCCAGCAGCAGCAGCCTCTCCCCTTCCCCGGCCTCGCCGCGGGAGCCCTTGAAGTCCGGCGTGAGCCATCCCCAGGCCTCGTCGCCGCGGCTGGAGGCGGGGCTCTCCCCCCAGGCCTGCACGCGGTCCGCCCGCGGCGGCGTGCGCAGCACGTCCAGCTCCACGACGTGCTTGCCGTACTCGAAGACGTGGACCTGCTTGCCGGCCTGGAACCGCTCGCAGACCAGCTTGCCCTCGGCGTCGACGTAGAGGTCGAAGCCGCAGAGGGCGGCGAGGTCCAGCAGGTGATCGTAGAGGCTGCGCCGGCCGTCCACCACGTACGCGGGGAAGCGGATGCCGTCCTCGGCCGTGCGGACCTCGACGCCTGCCCGGTCCGCCAGGTCGCGGACGATGGCCCCGGCCGTCTTGCTCTCGAACGTCTCCTCGACGAACGCGCGGAGCAGGGAGGTGGCGCCGCTCGTGCCCACGATACGGGTGGTGGTGAGGTTGGGGTGGACGGAGGTGACCGTCCCCGTCATCACCCGCACCAGCCCCTCCTCGTCGGCATAGCCGAAGCTCGATCTTCGCCTCGTCGTCGCGGGCGGGCCGGAAGCTCCCGACGTTACCGAGCACGAGGGTGAAGCCGTCGGCCGGCGTGTCCATGTCCAGGGAGACGGTGAGATCGACCACCGTGCTGGCCTGCGGCTCCTCGGTGGTGTCCACGACCTTGCGACCAAGGGTCAGCTTGTAGGCGGGCGTGAGCATTGTTTCGGGCCTGAATCGTTCTCGCGTTTCTTCATTTTAGGCGATCCGGCGGTGAATTTGTTACAGGCGGCCTACGCGAGCCGCTCGTCGATGGAGCGGATGGCTCCCTCGGCCTTGGCCACCACGTGCTGGAGGTGCTTGTCCGCGCTTTCCCGGTGCTGGTCCACGAAGGCGGCAAGGCGGGTGCGGGCCTCTTCTCCGCCGATCTTCGCCAGGGCTTCGGTCAGTCTCGCAACGGTGCCGATCTGCCCTTGCTCCATCATCCTCTCGGCAAAGCGCAGGATCTTGCCGGCGGCCTCCGGAACGCCGATCTGTCCGAGCGCCGTGGCCGCGGCCAGCTTGACGCGGTCGCTCGGATGATCGAGGGCGCCCAGCAGCGCCTGGACGGCCTCGGAGTCCTGGGGCTCGGCAATGTCTCCCAACAGATTGACCGCGTTTTCGGTCACCCGCTCCGCCTCGTCGGCGGGCTGGCTGTGGATCAAGGAGGAAAGGCGGCCCTGGCCCTCGACAAGAGCGGTGAGGATTGGGACGAGGCGCCGGTCACGCAGCGCGTCGTCTGTATAACGACCGTCCGTGACGACCAGCAGGAGATGGTAGACACGATCCGCCACCTCGTCGAGACTCAAAGGGCCAGCCGGGTCAAAAATCATGTGAACACTCTCCTCATTATGGGATCAACTCGCTCGGGTTTGATCTAATCCTATCGACTTGTTCTTCCAGGATGCGTTTGTGGGTCATGACGGTAGTCTTCTGGAAGCTCACCTCTCCCGGGGTCACGCTTTCGAAAAAGAGTTTCGTCCTGAACTTCGATGCAAGGTCGCCTGCACTGTGTTCTCTGTCCAGCAGGATGTGCAGGATCTCGTGAGCCAGTGTTTTGTCGTGTTCGAAATCTGCAGCTATAATCGAAACATTGATCACATCGTTGCCGGGGTGGTTGGGACTCTTGTACGTGGCCCGGTGTGTGGAGACAGCGGCCACGGTCTGTTTGGGGCCATCGATCCGATTGGCATAGAAGATCTGGATCACGTTCTTCGGACCTCCTTTGCTCGTTGGATGGCGCGCATTCAGCGGACTTTCCATCAATGCACGTTCTTCCGGGTCCAGAGAAATCCGGCCGACAAGAGGGTTAGGGCCGGCGTTGATACGCACGCCGTCGTTCTTGTCCAGCACTACGCCCGCGGGCATTTCGCCCGCGCCGGCCGTGCTGATCGTCACATCGAAGCGGATGCACGCCTGCATGTACTGCTGGCGGAGCCGATGCACCCGCTTCTCTACTTCCTTCTCGGAGATGACTTCGACACCTTTGTGCGTGCGTAGGATGACGATGTTGACCGGAATCGTCTTGATGCATTCCGGGTCGCATACCGTGAAACGTCCAAGCTCGGCACCCGCGTACTCCACCACAACCTCTCCGCCGATCTCTGCCCGCAGGAGGGGGTCGTTGAGCGCGCCGTTGGCGATGTTCCGTGCCCGGAAGGGAGTGGCGCCGGGCGCCGAGCCGTTGGGTATTTCTCCGTTGTCGATCTCGTCCGCGACGAGCAGCAGGGAGCTCGACCGGAACAGGCCCGGTTCGAAGGGATTCTCAGTCAGCTCGTGTTCGACCGCAGGGTTGACCTCGCTTCCCGATGCAACCGTTTTGATGAAGGCGCGAATCGTGCCTGCACCCTTGCGCTCCAGATCGGTGATCTGGACGAAGAAGCGGTCGGGGTCTTGATCGATGAACTCCGCTTTCAGGGTGGCGCTGAAGAAGCCTTGCTGATCCTGCGTGAAGACGAAGGCGTTATCCCAGTTGGCGATCTCCGTGACAGCCAGGAACTCCTCCGGATCGGTGTCTGGATTGATCGCGATGCCCTGGGCATCCGGACGCTTCGAGCCGATCAGGTCCAGCCAGCGCTTCTCGCACGGCGTCCTCCAACTCGGCATTTGCGAGCAGTCACTGGCTGAAGCCGGGGCTGTCTTCGGAGGGCGGGGAAAGATCAGAAACTCGACCCGCCGGTTCTTCTCCACGGACCCGGCGAAGAGCACCCCGCCGCGAATGTCGGCAGGGTGCTTCGCGGCACAACCCAGGAGGTTGACCGGCGTGAGGAAACGACTGACTGACATAGAGGTGCCGTTGTGGGCGATGTACTCCTGGAACAGGCGTTCCCGAAACTTGTCGTCGATGATGTCATCATTGCCCAATCCGAATCTCTTTTTGAAAGCGTTAACAGCTTTTTTCGTCGGATCTCTCGGGACAGTGGATTGGCTACTTTCGAAAACGTCGACGCAGAGGAATCCTAGATCTCCCAGCATGATCTCGATCTCGCGGAATTTCCAGCCTTCCTCGTCGTGAATCTTGCGCCACATGGAACGGTTGGGGTCGTCCGGGTCCGGGGGATTGCCGGTCAGGAAGGCGCGGACGGACTTGGCCCGGCGCAGGCTGAGGGCGTCGGCCGTGGCCGGGTCTTCCGCGAGGTCGGTGTGGCCGGCCAGAAGCAGGCGGCGGCCCTGAGGACTGCGCTGGAGGAGGTCGGTAAGCGCTTTGAGGGCCCGCTTGGCCGCCGGCCGGATGAACGACCGGTCGGGCTCGAACTGCACGACGCCGAGCAGCCGGCAGGCTTCGAGCAGAACGACGACGTCGAACCCCGAGCTGCCGTCCAGCCGCTGGCAGACCACGTTCCCCTTGGCGGACTCGTGCGGAGCGGTGGCCGCCCGCGCGATGAACGGTCCGTGCAGCTCCATGGTGTAGACGCCGATCCCTTTGGGCTTCCCTGGATACTCGAAGGTGCCGTCCACCTTGGTGCGGCCGAAGACGCCTTCGCCTTTGCGGGCTCCGGCTTCGGCCTCGCCATCCATGAATTCGCCGTCGGGCGCGATGAGCACGTACTCGACATTGGCCGCCGGCGCGCCGTCCTCGAACGTGATGGTGCCACGGACGGTGATCGTTCCCGGCTCGGCCGGCGTGATGCACCACTGTCCCGGCGAGGCGCTGCCGCAGTCGTGGGAGGCGAAGCAGCAGCGGCGCGTATTGGCATCCGTTCCCAGGCACCAGGTAGACCCTACCGTGCCGGGCTCGGGCAGCTCGAAGGTGACCGGCTTCGCCACGTTGCAAGGCAGGCGGCTGGCGCGGACGAAAAGGATCTCCACCCGCCGGTATTGGCGGTGGGGCTTCTCCGTGGGCGGTTGCGGCTGCGGCAGAGGCTGCTCCTCTCCGCAGCCCAGCCACTTGAGCACACCGCCGTCGCAGCCGTCCTTGGCGTTGGGCAGGAGCTGGCTCTCGGGCACGTCCATGAAGGCCTTGTCCTGCTCCAGGTAGGCCTTGATGAGCGCCTCCCAGGCCGCGTCGTCGTCCACGTCCATGCTGGTACCCGGCGGCAGGCCTTTGGCTTCGCGGAAGGCTTGGACGGCTTCCTTGGTCAGCGAGCTGTCGTCACCGTCCACGTTGCCGGAGTAGAAGCCGAGGTCCTGGAGCATGTACTGGTACTGGCGGATACCCCAGGTGTCGTTGACGCTGGGCAGGGCCCCCGTTGCCTTTCTCCTCAGCGTGGTCCATTCCTTCAGGGCCGCCGCCGTGGCCGTCGCGTCGCGGCCCGAGGCCAGATAGGCGAAAACGCTGCGCGCCCGCCGCTCGGAGAGGGACTGATTGTACTTGGCCGAGCCCGTCTTGTCGGTGTGGCCTACGACGAGCATCTTCTCGCCGCGATTGTCCCGGGCGTGCGTCGCCACCTGGCGCAGCACGTGGCGCATGCAGGGCTCGACGAAGGAGTTGTCGAAGCGGAAGTGGACGATGAATGCCTTGGCGATGACCGTGCCCGGGCGCAGGTCGATCTGGGCCTGGGCAGTCTCTCCCGGCCGGACCGCGGCCGATGCGGAGCCCGTCATCTCAGGATCGCCAGCCGACAAGGCGGTCACGGTGTAGTCCCCGGCCGGGAACTTCTCTTCCGTCCAGGCGTTTCCAGCCGAGCCGGTCAGCGTCCGCGAAAGCAAGGCACCGTCGGACTGGGTACCGGCGACGGTCACCGTGACCTGGGCGAAGTCGAACCCTGGATCGCCCTCGACGGTCACCTCAACGATCAGCGTGGCTACCAGCTCGTCGATGTCCTCATCGGGCGGCGGCGGCGGCTCGACCGGCGGCGGCTCCTCAGACTCCTCGGCCGGCGGCGCGGTGAATTCGCGCAGCACGAAGGCGTACTCGTAGCGCTCGGGCTTGCCGGCCAGATCGCGGACCTCCATCTCTTCGATGAGGATCTCGTCCACCTTGGTGGCCGTGGCGATGTCGGAGACAAAAGGCACGGGCTCGGCGGCCAGGAACTTCTCCCGCAGCTTTTTGAGGCCCTCGCCGCTCGCCGGTCCGCTGAGCACGCCGGTCAGGGCGATGCGGCTGCCGCGCCGTCCGAGCCCCTGAAGGAAGTCTCCCTCCAGGCCCGGCACCCGGTGGGCGACCAGGAGCTGATCGCCCTCGGTCTCGAGACGCTGCACCTGCTGCAGCTCCAGGTCGCCCAGCATGGGCCTTGAAGAGGGCACGGCGGCACCCTACGGCTCGGCGTCCCAGGAGAAGGGCCGGTCGAGCTTCTCCCGTCACTCCCGGGCCATAGCTGATCCTGATGGTGCCGTTCTCCGGCGGCCGCTCGAAGAGATACAAGAGGATCGTCCGTTCGTCGGGCAGGATCCGGAAGTCGAGGACTTTCCTGTCGCCGATCGTGATCTCCGGGGCGAGCGCCCGGATGAAGAAGTTGCGGCCGCGAAGGATCACTCGGGCGAGAGGTTGAGGAAGAGTCGGATCGGCTCCGGGCGAGGGAGGTGACTTCTCCACCTCATACGATTCGATGACGGGCGGCGGCCACGCGGTGCTCGAAGATTCGCTCATCGGTCTCCCCTATTGCGAGAACTCGATCGAATCGATCGCGATATCGCCGGAGGGCGCCTGCCGGAACTCGAAGACGATCGCCTGCAGATCCGCCAGGTTCAAGGCGGCGTTCTTTTGGCGGAAGAGGTCCAGAGGCAGGCGGATCGTCTTGAAAATGAGGTTGTGAGCCGAAAGCTGGCCGAGCTTTCCGGTCGCCAGGTCCTCATGCTGGATGTAGATGTAAGGAATCACCGTGACGACTCCCACCCGGACGGACGCCCTCCGGCCCTGCCTGTCCGTCAGTGAAACCAAGAAATCCTGCGGCTGGTTGGGCCGGTTGAGCCAGCTCTGAATCGTCTGCGGCGGGAGCTGGAAGGGGTCGAAGTCCAGCGCCACTCGGAAGGAAAGGACTCGGAACTTGGAGACGTCACGCGGCGGCAGGGGCGGGGAGCCGGCCGGCTGGTTCAGCAGCGTCTTGTATTCTCCATCTGGCCTCTGGCTGTTATTCCACTGGATGAACCCGGCCCCAGAGACGTGCGTCGTTTGAGTTTTTTCCGTGTACCTCAATAAGGCCTTGGTTTGGATCGGCAGACCCAGGGAGTTTTCTGGGCTCGCCGGCGGAGAAGGTTGCTCGAAATCGTCCACATTGAGCCGTTGCGGGTCCTGGAACTGGTGGTGAATCTCGATCGCGGCAAGGCTCGCGGGGCGTGCGTACCGGTTGAACAAGGGCTGGTGAGCGGTTTTCGCCCGAAGGACCAGCTCGAAGAAGGCCAGGGCGTAGCCTTTCGCCACGTTCAGATGATCGACCGGAGCGATCACCCGCGAATCCTGCCGCGCGATGTCGCGCTCGCCGAATTCCACCCCCCTGGGGCGCACCCAGTCGGGATGCGTGTTGAAGAAGTTGTGAATGCCTCCGTGGATGTACAGCATCGCTTTGAACGGCGCTGCGCGGTCGTAGATCGCCGCGAAGTTGCTCGGAGGGACGTCCCTGTCTGCTGATCCGCAGAGGACCACGAAGGGCGTCGTCGAATGCGTCAGGCTTGAGGTATTCGTCGGAGCAATGGAAAGCACGGCCCGAATGGCGTGTCCCCGGTTCTCGCGGACATTGATCCCTTGGGCGGCAATTACCCCTTCCCCACCGATTGAATGCCCCACCAGGGCGATACGGGTGAGATCGATCTTCCCCGCCAGCAACCGATCGTCCGTGTTCTTCGCGTTCTTCGCCGCCATCACCTGGATGTGCCTGAGGATGGCCTCTCCCCGGTGGACGGCCCCCAGACCGGAGGCATTGATGTCGTTGAGGTCGATGCTGATGGCGATATAACCGTGGCTCGCCAGATGGCGGGCCAGGTACTCGAAGCCCTCATGGCTGAAGATGGGGGTGCCGTCAGCCTTGGCGACCGCGTGGTTGCCGTGGGCGATGACGACCAGTGGATAGCTCGCCGCCGAGGTGGCAACGGTCTCTCTACGTCCCGCCTTCTTGGCTGGATAGCGGATGAGGGCCCGTAGATCTAGGGTCAACGGTTGGTTGCTTTCGCCTGGAATGGGTGGAATCGTGAACCGGCCTTGCGTCTGCCGATCGTAGTCGTCCTCTCCCACGGCAAAGGTTCCAGCCGACGACGAGTCGCCGGGTTTGGGTGCCACCACCACGTCGAACGTGGCGTTGCCTTCCAGACGCTTGCCGACCACGTTGCCCTTCGCCGTCTCGGGGGGCTCGCCGGCGAGGCGGGCGAGGAAAGGGCCTTGGACTTCCAAGACATAGACGCCGACGCCCTTGGGCTTCGACGGATGGGCGAAGGACCCATCGGCGGCCGTGCGGCCCGGGATCGGCTTTCCGCGGTTCGGGGCGGCCGTCCCTTCGCCGTCCATGTTCTCGCCGTCCGGCGCAATCAGGAGGTAGGGATGGTTGGCGAGCGGTGTGCCGTCCTCGAAGCGGATGGAGCCGCGGACGTTGACGGTCCCGGGCTCGGCCGGCTGGACGAGCCACCTGCCCGCTGACCGCGAGCCCCGGGCGAGGAAGCAGGCCCGGTCGTTGCGGTCGCCCGGCCCCACGCACCAGCCGCCCGCCACCGCTCCGGGCGCGGGCAGGTTGAAGGTATCGGGCTGCGGCACCAGGCAGGGCAGGGCGGCGGCGCGGACGAAGAGCAGCTCGGTGCGCCGGTTCGGACGCCAGGCGTCCTGGGTGTTCAAGACCGGGTCCTTCTCACCACAGCCGAGCCACTTCAGGATCTCTCCCGGACAGTTGGGCAGGAATTGGCTCTCCGGCACGGCCAGGGCGTCCTGATCGAGGTAGGCCTCGATCAGCGCCTTCCAGGTGTCGTCGCCGACGATCCCGTCCACCGGCGAGAGCCCTTTGTCTTTCTGAAAGGCCCGCACCGCCGCCTCGGTCTCCGCGTCAAGGCGTCCGTGAACGTTGCCGGTGTAGTGGCCGAGGTCCTGGAGGATGTACTGGAACTCGCGGACGCTCCAGGTATCCTTGATGCTGGGCAAGGCTCCCGTGGCCGGCTGGCGCAGGGCGTTCCACTCGGCCAGCGCGGCGGCGCGGGCGCGGCCGAAAGTCAGGAAGGTGAAGACGGCCCGCGCCCGCCGCTCCGAGAGCGACTGGTTGTACTCGTCGGAGCCCGTCAGATCCGTATGGCCCACCACCACCAGCTTCTCGCCGGGATGCTCTTCGGCAAAGCGGGCCACCTGCCGCAGCACCGGACGCAACCCCGGCTCCACGAAAGCTTTGTCGAACCAGAAGTGGACGATGAACGCCTTGGCGATGACCGCTCCGGGGCGCAGGGTGATGGTCGCCGTCTCGGTCTGCCCTGGCGCCACCACAACCGGCGCGCTCTCGGACATTGCGACCGGTTCGGTCACCACCGCCCGGGCCGCATAGCGGCCGGGCGGCATCTCCTCCTGGGTCCAGAAGTTGTTCGCCCGTTCGGTCAACGTCAGGGTGAGGGCGGCGCCGTCCTCCTGCGTTCCCTCGACGGTCACGGTGACCTGGCTGAAGTCGAAGCCGGGGTCGCCCTCGACGACGACCTCCACGACGAGCGTGCCGGTCTCCGCGACCGGCTCGGGCGGGATGGGAACCGGCGGCGGCTCCTCGGTCTCTTCGGCCGGCGGCGGAGTGTGCTCGCGGAGCGCGAAGGCGTACTCGTAGCGCGCGGGCTTGCCGGCGAGCTCGCGGACTTCCATCTCTTCGATCAGCACCTGGTCCACCTTGGTGGCCGTGGCGATGTCGGAGACGAAGGGCACCGGCTCGGCGGCGCGGAACTTCTCCCGTAAGTCCTTGAGACCCTCGCCACTCTCCGCGCCGCTGAGCACCCCGGTCAAGGCGATGCGCGCGCCGCGCCGGCCGAGCCCCTGCAGGAAGTCTCCTTCGAGGCCCGGCACACGATGCGGCACGAGGAGCTGATCGCCCTCGGTCTCGAGGCGCTGCACCTGCTGCAGCTCGAGACCGCCCAGCATGGGCTTGACCGGCGCCATGGTCGCGCGTCTCCTCTTTCGCTCCTGCTCACGCCGACTTCAGCGTATTCAGATGCCCGTTGATGGCGTCGATCAGGGCGACGATCTCGGCCTTGATCTGGCCGGTGAGCGCGGGCAGGCCCGAGATCACGCCGGCCACCGAGAGCACGTCGTCGATGGCACCCGCCTGAGCGGGGAGCAGGGTCTTGGTGGTCGTGAGGAGGTTTGTGACCTTCTCGGTGAACTGCGAGGCCTCGCTCAGTCCCGGGATGTTTTGCACGTCGAGCTTCTCGATCTCGGCTTTGAGTTTCCCCATGAGGTCGATGAGCTGGGTGATCAAATCCTTGATCTGCGGGAAGAGGGCAGCCAGCGCGTTGATCGCCGTCTTGATGGTACCGACGTTGGCGGCGAGAAAGGTCTTGAACTCCGTCAAGACGTCCTTCAGCTCCTGGAAAAGGTTTTGTACAGGTTGGGCCATGGTCGTTCCTCCGTGGGGCTAGCTGGCTTCCTCCAGTCGTCGGTGAAACTCCTGGAGGCGAGCCAGAAGGTCGGTGAGCTGGGGCACGAACCGCTCGAGCCCCGAGGCGAAGTCGAGGCCGACGTCGAGCCCTGCGACGAGCCCGTCCACCAGGCCCTGGGCCTCTTCGAGGATGCCGGTGTCCAGCAAGGAGGCGTCCTCGGGCTCGACGGGCTCGATGAACTCGCGCAGGGTGAGCACGTAGGAGAAGCGGTCGGGCTTGCCGGCCAGCTCCTGGACGCGGAGATCGTCGATCTTCAGCGTCTCGATCTCGGCGTCGGCCACGATGTCGGCGGTGAAAGTGACGGCGGCGCCGGCGCGGAACTTCTCGTCGAGCTTCTCGATGAAGCCCTTGGCGTCCGGACCGCTCGCCACACCCAGGAGCGCAAGGCGGGTGGGACCGCGGCCGAGGTTCTGCAGGAGGCTGCCGTCCATGCCGGGCGGCCGGTGCTCGGCGAGGGCCCGGCGGTCCTGCGTGCGGATCTCCTGCACCTGCGGCAGCTCCAGATCGTCGAGCATGGGGCGCACTGCCGTCTCTCCTCGCTAGACGTCGATCCCGTGACGGCGGGCTTCTTCGTCCAGGATGCGTTTGATGTTGGCCGCCAGCCGTCCCAGGTCCTCCTCCGGCAGCTCCGCCTCGAGGCGGCCCACGGCTGCCGGCGCCTGGGCCGGCGCCTTCCAGGGGGATGAAGGGCCGGAATCCCGCGGCGGCAGGAGCGGCGGCAAGGCGGCGTCCAGGAGGCCTGTCACCGCGAGAGCCGGCGCGTCCGAGGTCGGAGCAGGAACGTCTCCGGGAGGACCGGGGCGCGGCGGCGCGGCGGGCGTGGACGCTGATTCGGTGGTGGCCGGCCTCTGCCCTGAGGCTGCTTCGGGCAGGGGCGGGGCTGGACGGCCGGGCGGAGGCTCGACCCGCCCTGGGTGAAGCGACGCCGGGCCTTCACGGCGGGTCGTTTCGGAGGACCTCCGCGGAGCCATCCAGCGCCTCAGGAGGTCGGCGGGAGCCCGTTCACCCTGGAGATCCATCTCCCAGGGCTCGGGAGGAATCGCCGGCCGGTCGGCTTCTTCGGGAGGAGCATGCTGTAGGACTACAACAGCCGCTTCTCGTTGAATGAGGGAGCGTCCCAGTTTCTCCGCCGCTTCCGGGAAACCGTGTCGCAGAGCGCGGACGGCCCGCCGGCCGAGACCGCGCAGCCAGTCTCGGGAGGTCGTCTCAGGATCGGAGGGATTGCCTGGCATCTTCGGGTAGGGGCGGGTCTGGACGGTGGTTGGGGGGCTCGCCCCGCCCTGCGCTCCTGCAACGGCGGTGTGGGGGACATCCGGAATCCCGTTGGCGCGTCGGACCAGCAGATCCCGGCCAGCCCGCGGTTCGAGAAGGAGAGGATCTGCCGAACCCCTGGCCGCGGTATGCTGCGCCCCTACAACGGCGGCGTTCTCATCCTTCTTCGGCGACGCGCGGCGGCGAGAGGTTGGTGGGGGGCTCTTCGTAGAACGGCTGGAGATCCGCTCGGCCGCGGACACGCTCGGCCTCCTGCCGGACCGCCCCACCTGCGGCTGCGAGCCGCGCGCAGGCAGCTCCCGCAGGGCCACCTCGGCCAAGGTGCGGCCGAGGAGAGGCTCGTCGCGCAGCCGGGGCCGGGCCGCGGCCACCTCTCCGAGCCAGGCGGTGGAACGGAGAAGCGCCTGGAGCGGGGCCACCGCTCGCGCCATGCCGCGAAACCAGCAGCCGGGGCCGCGCCCGCCGGAGAAGAAGCTGGACTTCACTTCTTCTCCCCTTCCCGGTGGGCCATCTCCAGATAGAGCAGGATCTGGCCGATGGTCATGCCGCTGACCTCTTCCGGCGTCCAGCCGAACTCCTTGGCCAGCACGAAGCAGGCGCGGGCGAGGGGTGCCTGGACCAGCTCTTCGAGGGCGTTTCTCGGTGTGCTGATGCCGCTGATCTCGTTGATGCGGTCGACGAGGAACCGGGCGAGCCCCGCCGGCAGGCCGGAGATCTGTTCGAGCTTCAAGGCCGGCTCGGCGAGGGCCTGCTGGATCATCAGGGCGGCGGACAGCTCCTCGTCGTCCTGCGCCGCCTTGGCGATGCGTTGGAGGGCGCGGACGGTGAGGGGGCGGAGCACGACGCGGGCATCCGCCAGGCCACCACCGTCACGGCCCAGGAGGTCGGCGGGGAGCTCCACCTCGTGATCGAGCGAGCCCCCCGCCAGCAACTCTTCCGCGGTCAGAATCATGGCGCCTCCTCACGTCCCGTCTAGCTCGGCTCCGGGAACTGCGGCTGGAGCACGTTGCCGCCGTCGGAGTCGCGAACGTTGATGCGGAGGGCCTTGAAGGTGACGTCCTCGATCACGAAGTCGTCCTCGGGCAGAGAGAACGACCAGTTCTGGAACTTGACTCCATAGATGTCCAGGATCATGCGGTTACCGGGCACGGCCGGGTTCTCGAGCGAGATGTTCATGGTGAGCGCCGGCTGCACGTAGGGCTCGTTGGTGGTGGTGGGCAGCGCGCCCCGGCCGAGGAGAAGGTAGAGCAGGGCGCCGTTGATGTAGGCCCTTCCCACCTTGCCTTCGATATGGATATTGCCCGGGTGGAGAGAGGTGGCATGGCGCCGGCCGATCTCGTGGAACTCCTCGAGGTCGGTGTTGACGTGGACCTGGACGTCCGTGACCCTCCCGACGGTGAAGACG
Source organism: Thermoanaerobaculaceae bacterium (assembly GCA_963778565.1). Lineage (GTDB taxonomy): Bacteria > Acidobacteriota > Thermoanaerobaculia > Multivoradales > UBA5704 > DATARR01. Next base: position 192,218 of record CAVZUZ010000017.1, read on the forward strand.
TTGTAGGCGGGCAGGTCCATGACCGCCTGGGCATCGACTCCCTCGGGACCGTCGCCGCCCTGGAAGACGAGCGTGCCGTTGGCTCCGGTGAAGATTTCGGTGAATGGCGTAGGCATGGGCTGAGCTCCTTATTCGAGGAAGATGGTGACCTGGATGAAGTCGATGCTGAAGGTCGGCCGCAGGACCATCGTCACCTGCACGATGCCCTGGATCTCCTGCGGCCGCGTGGCGGTGACCGCGAGGTCGTAGCTGATCAGCATCTCTTTCTGGACCATGTCGGTGAGGAAGCTGTTGATCGAGGTGCGCAGGGCTCCCCGCACGCGCTCGTTGTTCAGCTTGCCGATGAACGGGTTGGCGGCGGAGCGCACGCCGAACTTGGCGAAGTCGACGATGCGCCGGGTGGTGATCTGGTGAAAGGCGGTGTCGGTGGCGGTGGTGATGCCCTTGACGATGCGGAAGCCCTCGCGCACCTCCAGTGCCAGGACGCGGGCCTGGACGAGCTGACGGAGCTGGGGCAACGTGAAACGCGTCTCGAGACCGCCCACCGAGAGAACCTTGTTGGTGAGGCTGACGTGGGGGTCGAAGCTGGAAAGCAACCCGGCCACGGCGGCGGCCGTATAGGCTCCAGGCAACGTCACCTCGACGGGTGGCGTGGCCGCGCGGTCGGTCGCCTTGATGCCGGGTGCCACGAAGATAAGCCGGTCGCTGTTGAGGGTATGGCCCTGAAGAGCAGCGAGATCGGCATTCAGTCTGCTGCCCACCACCGCGATCCGATCGCGTTTGATGGTGTCGGAGGAGGCGACCTGGCAGTGGGCCGCCAACTCGTCGCCGAAGTCGTCGGCCTGCCCGGCTGCGATGATAATGTGAGCGGGTTGATTGAGCAGCGCGTCCAGGCCGTCCTGGTAGAGCGCGCCCGTGACTCCGTCGCTGCCTGCTTGGTTGCCACCCTTGCCAAAGGCGGCGAACTCATCTTTGGTGGCGCTCTTCGTTGGCCGCTCAGTCTTGTTGGCTTTGCCTTCGGCTTTGACCCAAGCAGAGGGACGCTGGGTGATGTCGGCCACCAGATCTTCACCATTGACGACCGTGTAGACCTCCTCGGAGCTTCCCAAGCGCAGCGTGACCTCGACGGCGTCCTTTTTGGCCACCACGTAGGAGGCGGTCACCTTGTCGGCGGCGTTGGTGGGCTCCTCTCCGGCGAAAAAGGTGAGCTTGCCGGTGGCCTTCTCGATTTGCACCTCGCCGGACTTGAGGGCTCCGCCACCGTCACCGTCGGAGCGCAGCTTGGCCGACTTGGTGAGACCGGTCGAAAAGGTGAACACCGAAATACGATTCCGCGCGCTCGCAACCACGTCATGGTGGAGGAGTGAGATCGAGGCGGCGCCGTCGTGGACCTCCTTTTCGATGAACGCATCCTCCTCGGCATCGAAGACGTTGACCTCCAGGTCGTTGCCCCAAGTTCCTTCCGTCTTGGCGGTCAGAAGAACGCAATCGCCAGTGGCGGACTTGACCATGAACGTGGCGGCCTTGGCCTTGGCGGCGGTGGTGGTGTCCGCCACCCTCACCGCGATTGCCGTTGTGGCGCCGAAATTGAACGCCAGTTCCAGCGCCCGCACCAGGGTGAGGTCTTTATCCTTGTCGTTACTGAAGGCGTTGAAGTTTCCGAAGACTTCGCGCGCCTCAGTGAAGCCGCCCAGGATGACGGGCGTGTTGATGGGTCCCTTGTTGGCGGTGCCGACGACGCCGAGGTTGCCCACCGTGATGCCCAGGGGCACGATGAGGCCTTCGGCTCGCACCTCGATGGTTACGCCGGGTAACACTGTTTCAGCCATGTCTACTCTTCCTCCTTTCGGTTCTCTGAATCGTTCTGGCGGTGCTTCGACCCTCTCTAGCGTTCGGCGCGGAGGTAGAGCACCGCGATCTCGTTGAGAGCGGTATCCGGAGGCGCGACGAAAACCTCGAAACGGTCCGTGGGGTTCGAAAGCTCGACGGCCGAGGTGAAGACGAGCGACCGGAGCTCGTAAGGATCCGGGGCCACGTCCCAGTCGCCGAGGTCGACGGTGTCCGTGGGTGGATCGAACTCGTCGAGGAAATTCATCGTGAATTGGATTGGCGGCGGGCCGGCCAGAAAACTTGTGAGGTCTGCAGCCACGGTGGGCGGTCCGGCGGCGCCCTCGAAGGTGCGCAGCAGGACGACGCCCACGGTCGGCACCGGTACCGTGATGAATGTCAGGACGGAGAGACCACGCACGGGTCCCGGCCCGGTGAGGCGCAGCATGGGAGCTTGCACTTCATCCCAGCGCACCGTGCCGCCGGTGACCACGGTGGTCTCGCGGGAGGGTGAATTCAGCTCCTCCGGATCGGCGTGGGCCTCGATCCTGGCGATCAGGCCGGCGGAGCCGTCGGTGTCCAGGAACCGGAACTCGTAGAGCACGCGGTAGGAGACGGTCTTGCGCCAGGTGCCGGCATCGTCCTCGGCCGGAGAGAACTCGGCGCCGTCGAGACGCACGAAGCCGTCGGCGCGCAGCTCGTCCCGCGCTCCCGTGAGGGCGCTGTGAAGGTCCAGGGCCGCCGCTTCAACCGTAATCTCGTCCGCCGCCTCGACCCCGAAGAGCACGGCGGCGTCGAGCCAAATGGCCTTGAGGGCCAGGGGCCCCAGGAGACCCCGCGTCTCGCTGCCCAGCCGGTTGGCCAGGCCGGTGGGCCGCTCGGCGACGCTGAGGATCCGGGCGGTGGTTGCGGGGTCCGGCGCCTCGGCCAGCAGCCGGTCGCGCAGCGTCGTGATGACGGCGTTGAGTGGGGGCGCACCGTGGCCTGGGATCAATGCCAACTCCGTCCACTCCTCTCCGGAGACGCCTGCCCGCCCGCCCGGCCGAGGCTCTCCGGACAGCCTATGCGCGGAGCTCTCACCGGTGCGTCTCCCGCTCTGTCTCTGCGGGCTATCATCCTTCTTAGGCGCTACGCCGTCAAGAAAGTTACGAAGATCTTTTGAAGCTCTCTCGAAACCTCGCCTTCGCCGCCCGGGGTCTCCGCCCGGCGGCTCGTGCAGGCGGGTCAGTGAATCCCGTTCCTCGTCGGTGAAAAGAAAAAAGGCGGCCCCGAAGGACCGCCCCTGGTGATGAGCATGTAGGGGCGGCCCTGCGTGGCCGCCCTGGGGAGAGGGCAGAGCGGCCACATCGGGCCGCCCCTACAAAGAGAGCCTACTCTCCTTCCAAGACCTCCTGCGGCAGGCTGCGGATCTCCTCCTCGCCGAACTCGAAGAACAGCTCCTCCTCGGCCTCCGGCTCCTCCTCCACGAACTCCTCGGCCATGTGGAAGTCGTGGTAGAAGTCCATGCCCGTCCCCGCCGGGATGACGCGGCCCACGATCACGTTCTCCTTCAGGCCGCGCAGGCCGTCCACCTTGCCGCTGATCGCCGCCTCGGTGAGCACCCGCGTGGTCTCCTGGAAGCTCGCGGCGGAGATGAAGCTGTCGGTCGACAGCGACGCCTTGGTGATGCCGAGCAGCAGCGGCCGGCCGATGGCCGGGGTGCCGCCGGCGGCGACGACCCGGTCGTTCTCCTCCCGAACTTCCAGCGGTCCACCTGCTCGTCGATCAGGAACTCCGTGTCGCCGACCTCCTCGATCTTCACCGACCGCATCATCTGGCGCACGATGACCTCGATGTGCTTGTCGTTGATCGCCACGCTCTGCGACCGGTAGACCTCCTGGATCTTGTCCGTCAGGTAGCGCTGCAGCTCCTTCTCGCCCAGCACCTGCAGGACGTCGTGCGGATTGATCGGGCCGTCGATCAGCGGATCGCCGGCGCGCACCCGCTCGCCTTCCTGCACGTTGATGTGGATCGACCGCGGCACCAGGTACTCGCGGGTCGTCGCCGATCGTCGCTCTCGACGACGACCTTGCGCATGCCCTTGTGGACGTCGCCCAGGCGGACGACGCCGTCGATCTCGGTGATGATCGCCGGCTCCTTGGGGCTGCGGGCCTCGAAGAGCTCGACGACGCGCGGCAGACCGCCGGTGATGTCCTTGGTCTTGGTGGTCTCGCGCGGGATCTTCACCAGCGTGTCGCCGGGGTAGACCTCCTGCACCGTTCTGCACCACCAGGTGGGAGCCCGACGGCAGCAGGTACCGCTTGCTCGCGGCCGTCCTCGCCGTGGATCAGGATCGCCGGCACCCGCTTCTCGTTGGCCGACGCCTCGACGATGATCTTCTGCGACAGGCCGGTGACCTTGTCGGTCTCCTCGCGGACGTTCTCGCCCTCGACGATGTCCTGGAACTCCACCTTGCCGCCGATCTCCGACAGGATGGCGGAGGTGAACGGATCCCAGGTCGACGAGCTCGGTGCCCGGCTCGACCTCGTCGCCCTCGTGCACCAGGAGCTGCGAGCCGTAGGTCAGGGCGTAGCGCTCCCGCTCGCGGCCCTTCTCGTCGGTGATGACGAGCTTGCCGCTGCGGTTGATCACGACCAGGGCGCCGCGCTTGCTCTCGACCGTGTTCGACGTTCAGGAACTTCACGATGCCGGGGTTCTTGGCGATGTGCTTCGACTGCTCGGAGACGCGGCACGCGGTACCGCCGTAGTGGAAGGTCCGCATGGTCAGCTGCGTGCCCGGCTCGCCGATCGACTGCGCGGCGATGACGCCGACCGCCTCGCCGATCTCGACCATCTTGCCGGTGGCCAGGTTGCGGCCGTAGCAGAGGCGCGCAAACGCCGCGCCGCGTCTCGCAGGTCAGCACCGAGCGGATCTTCACCCGCTCGATGCCGGCCTCCTGCACGGCGTTGCCCAGCAGTCTCGGTGATCTCCTGGCCGATCTCGATGATCATCTCGCCGGTCATCGGATCGTAGATGTCCTCCTGGCAGACGCGGCCGACGATGCGGTCGCGCAGCGGCTCGAGGATGTCGCCGCCTTCCATGATCGCCGTCACCGACGATGCCGTCGATCGTGCCGCAGTCCACCTCGTTGATGATGACGTCCTGGGCCACGTCGACGAGACGGCGGGTGAGGTAGCCGGAGTCGGCCGTCTTGAGCGCCGTGTCGGCGAGACCCTTGCGGGCGCCGTGCGTCGAGATGAAGTACTGCAACACCGACAGGCCCTCGCGGAAGTTCGCCGTGATCGGCGTCTCGATGACCTCGCCCGAGGGCTTGGACATCAGGCCGCGCATGCCGGCGAGCTGGCGCACCTGCTCGCGCGAGCCGCGGGCGCCGGAGTCGGCCATCAGGTTGATCGGGTTGAACTCGCCGCGTCTCGTTCTCGATCTCCCGCATCTCGCGGAACATCTCCTCGGAGACCTTCTCGGTCACCCGGTGCCAGATGTCGATGATCTTGTTGTGGCGCTCACCGGCGGTGATGACGCCGGCCGAGCGCTGGCCCTCGATCTCGACCACCTCGCTTGCGCGCCTGCGTCGAGGATCTCCTGCTTGCGGCTCGGGATCACCATGTCGTCGACGCCGAAGGAGATGCCGGCCTTGGTGGCGTAGAGGAAGGTGATCTCCTTGATCTCGTCGAGCATCTCGACCGTCTTGTCGTTGCCCAGGTTGATGAAGCAGTAGCCGACCAGGTCCTGCAGGCCGCGCTTCTTGAGCAGGCCGTTGATGAACGGGATCTCCTTCGGCAGGTGCATGTTGAAGATCACCCGGCCGACGGTGGTGTCGATCAGCTCGCCGTTCGAGCTCCTCGACCTCGGCGTGCACGATGTTCTGCTTGTCGAACTGCGTCGTCGAGGTTGATGTACGGGCCGGAGTAGCGCACCCGGATCGGGGTGAGCGTCTCGACCTCGCCCGGCGTCGCAGCGCCAGCAGCACCGAGTCGAAGTCCGGGAAGACCCGGCCCTCGCCCTTGGCGCCCGGCTTGCCGAGCGTCAGGTAGTAGCCGCCGAGCACCAGGTCCTGCGACGGCACCGCCAGCGGCCGGCCGTGCGCCGGCGACAGGATGTTGTTCGACGCCAGCATCAGCACCTGGCTCTCGATCTGCGCCTTCGGCGACAGCGGCACGTGCACCGCCATCTGGTCGCCGTCGAAGTCGGCGTTGAAGGCGGCGCAGACCAGCGGGTGGATCTTGATCGCCTTGCCCTCGATGAGCGTCGGCTGGAACGCCTGGATGCCCAGGCGGTGGAGCGTCGGCGCGCGGTTCAGGAGCACCGGATGGTCCTCGATGACCTCCTCGAGCGCGTCCCAGACCTCGTCCACCTCGGCCTCCACCATCTCCTTGGCGGCCTTGATGGTGCCGCACCAGCCCCTTCTCCTCGAGGCGGTTGTAGATGAACGGCTTGAACAGCTCGAGCGCCATCTTCTTCGGCAGGCCGCACTGGTGAAGCTTGCAGCTCCGGGCCGACCACGATCACCGAACGGCCCGAGTAGTCGACGCGCTTGCCGAGCAGGTTCTGGCGGAAGCGGCCCTGCTTGCCCTTGAGCGTGTCGGAGAGCGACTTGAGCGGCCGGTTGTTCGAGCCCTTGAGCACGCGGCCGCGGCGGCCGTTGTCGAACAGCGCGTCGACCGCCTCCTGGAGCATGCGCTTCTCGTTGCGCACGATGACCTCGGGCGCGCGCAGCTCGAGCAGCTTCTTCAACCGGTTGTTGCGGTTGATGACGCGCCGGTAGAGGTCGTTCAGGTCGCTGGTCGCGAAGCGGCCGCCGTCGAGCGGCACCAGCGGGCGCAGCTCCGGCGGGATGACCGGGATGACGTCGAGGATCATCCAGTCCGGCCGGTGGCCCGACCGGCGGAAGGCGTCGACCACCTTGAGCCGCTTGGCGGCCTTCAGGCGCCGGATCTGGCTGGTCTCGGTGCGCATGATGATGCGCAGCTCCTCGGACAGCTCGTCGACGTCGATCCGCGACAGCAGCTCCTTGATCGCCTCGGCGCCCATCTTGGCGACGAAGGCCTCCTCGCCGTACTTGTCGCGCAGCTCGCGGAAGCGCTCCTCGGTGAGCAGCTCCTGCTCCTTGAGCTCCGTGTCGCCGGGGTCGATGACGACGTAGCTCTCGAAGTAGAGGATGCGCTCGAGGTCGCGCAGGCAGATGTCGAGCAGGTGGCCGATGCGGCTGGGCAGCCCCTTGAAGAACCAGACGTGCGAGACCGGGCAGGCCAGCTCGATGTGGCCCATCCGCTCGCGGCGCACCCGCGAGCGCGTCACCTCGACGCCGCACTTGTCGCAGATGACGCCGCGGTGCTTCATCCGCTTGTACTTGCCGCACAGGCACTCCCAGTCGGTGATCGGACCGAAGATCTTGGCGCAGAAGAGACCGTCCCGCTCCGGCTTGAAGGTCCGGTAGTTGATGGTCTCCGGCTTCGTGACCTCGCCGAAGCTCCAGGACCGGATCTTCTCCGGCGACGCGATCGAGATCTTGATCGCGTTGAAATCCTTGAGCGCTTGTGGCCTGTCAAAACTGCTGAATGGTTGCAACTGTCTTTCCTCCCTTTGACCTTTTAGACCTTGAGGAGCTCAACGTCGAGACAGAGGCTCTGGAGCTCGCGCACGAGCACGTTGAAGGACTCGGGCAGACCCGGCTCGGCTCCGGCACCTCGCCCTTGACGATCGCCTCGTAGACCTTGCTGCGGCCCTCGACGTCGTCGCTCTTGACGGTCAGCAGCTCCTGCAGCGTGTAGGCGGCGCCGTAGGCCTCGAGCGCCCAGACCTCCATCTCGCCGAAGCGCTGGCCGCCGAACTGCGCCTTGCCGCCCAGCGGCTGCTGGGTGATCAGCGAGTACGGTCCGATCGAGCGCGCGTGGATCTTGTCGTCGACCAGGTGCGACAGCTTGAGCATGTAGATGTAGCCGACGGTCACCTTCTGCTCGAACGGCCTCGCCGGTCATGCCGTCGTAGAGCGGCGTCTTGCCCGACTCCGGCAGGCTCGGCCTGGCGCAGCAGCTCCTTGATGTCCGCCTCGCGGGCGCCGTCGAAGACCGGCGTCGCGAACTTGAGCCCGAGCACCTTGCCGGCCCAGCCGAGGTGGGTCTCCAGGATCTGGCCGACGTTCATGCGGCTCGGCACGCCGAGCGGGTTGAGCACGATCTCGACCGGCGTGCCGTCCGGCAGGTACGGCATGTCCTCCTCGGGCAGGATGCGCGAGATGACGCCCTTGTTGCCGTGGCGGCCGGCCATCTTGTCGCCGACCTGCAGCTTGCGCTTCATGGCGACGTAGACCTTGACCAGCTTGATGACGCCGGGGGGCAGCTCGTCGCCCTTCTGCAGCAGCTCGATGCGCTCCTCGTTGACCCGGTGCAGGACCTCGATGTGCGAGTCCGTCTTCTTGTAGACGATCTCGACCGCGTCGATCGCCGCCGCTCTTCCACCGGCAGGCGCAGGATCTCCTGGCGGGTCAGGCGCTCGAGCGTCGCCTCGGTCGATCTCGTCGCCCTGCCTTGAGCGAGCTCCTGGCCGGTCCGCGCCTTGACCGCCGCAGTGACCTTCTTGCCGACGAGCAGGTCGCGGATCTTCTTGTTGCGCTCCTCGGTGAGGATCCGGATCTCGTCCTTGATGTTCTTCTCGAGCCGCGCGATCTCGTCCTGCTCGATCTCCTTGGCCCGCACGTCCTTCTCGACGCCCTTGCGCGAGAAGATCTTGACGTCGACGATCGGTGCCCTCGATGCCCGGCGGCACCTTGAGCGAGGCGTCGCGCACGTCGCCGGCCTTCTCGCCGAAGATGGCGCGCAGCAGCTTCTCTTCGGGGGTGAGCTGCGTCTCGCCCTTCGGCGTGACCTTGCCGACCAGGATGTCGCCCGCCTTGACCGTGGCGCCGATGCGGACGATGCCGCTCTCGTCGAGGTCCTTCAGGGCGGACTCGGAGACGTTCGGGATGTCGCGCGTGATCTCCTCGGGACCGAGCTTGGTGTCGCGGGCCTCGATCTCGAACTCCTCGATGTGGATCGAGGTGTAGTAGTCCTCCCGCACCAGCTTCTCGGAGATCAGGATGGCGTCCTCGAAGTTGTAGCCGCGCCACGGCATGAACGCCACCAGGACGTTGCGCCCGAGGGCCAGCTCGCCCTGCTCGGTGCACGGACCGTCGGCCAGCACATCGCCCTTCTTGACCCGCTGCCCTTCGTCGCACGATCGGCTTCTGGGTGATGCAGGTGTTCTGGTTGGAGCGGCGGAACTTGATCAGCTGATAGATGTCGGCGCCGAACTCCTTGGTCTCGCCGGTCTCCAGGTCCTCGCCCTCGACGCGCACGATGATGCGCTCGGCGTCGACCGAGTCGACGATGCCGCCCCGCTTGCAGAGCACGACGGCGCCGGAGTCCTGGGCCACGATCGCCCTCGAGGCCGGTGCCGACGATCGGCGACTCGCTGCGCAGCAGCGGCACGGCCTGGCGCTGCATGTTCGAGCCCATCAGCGCGCGGTTGGCGTCGTCGTTCTCGAGGAACGGGATGAGCGCCGCGGCCACCGACACCAGCTGCTTCGGGCTGATGTCCATGTAGTCGATGCGGTCGCGCTCGACGGTGACGAAGTCGCCGCCGGCGCGGGCGATGACGCGGTCGTTGACGAGCGTTGCCGCTCGTCGTCGAGCTCGGCGTTGGCCTGGGCGATGATGTACTTCTCCTCCTCCCACGCCGAGAGGTAGAAGGCGTGCGGCTCGGCGTCGACCAGCCGCTTGCCGGCCTTCTTCGAGGCGCTTGTTCTCCTCCTCGAGCTCGTCGCCGGTGACGATCTGGCCGAGCCGGAACGGCGCCGTCGCCCACCTTCACGATGCGGAAGTGGTCGAGCACGCGGCCGTTCTCGACCTTCTTGTACGGGCTCTCGATGAAGCCGTAGTCGTTGATCCGCGCGTAGGTGGCGAGCGACGAGATGAGGCCGATGTTCGGGCCTTCCGGCGTCTCGATCGGGCAGATGCGGCCGTAGTGCGTGGCGTGGACGTCGCGCACCTCGAAGCCGGCCCGCTCGCGCGACAGACCGCCCGGTCCCAGGGCCGAGAGGCGCCGCTTGTGCGTGACCTCCGACAGCGGGTTCGTCTGGTCCATGAACTGCGAGAGCTGCGACGAGCCGAAGAACTCCTTGATCGCCGCGATGACCGGCTTGGAGTTGATCAGGTCGTGCGGCATCGCCGAGTCGATGTCCTGGTGGACCGACATCTTCTCCTTGATCGCCCGCTCCATGCGCACGAGGCCGATGCGGAACTGGTTCTCCAGCAGCTCGCCGACCGCGCGCACGCGGCGGTTGCCGAGGTTGTCGATGTCGTCGACGCGGCCGACGTCCTTCTGCAGGCGCAGCAGGTACTCGATGACGCGGAAGAAGTCGTCCGCGCGCCAGGGTCTTCTGGTCGACCGGCACCTCGGTGTCGAGCTTGATGTTGAACTTGAAGCGGCCGACGCGCGAGAAGTCGTAGCGCTTGGCGTCGAAGAACATGCCGTAGAACAGCGAGCGGGCGCTCTCCAGCGTCGGCGGGTCGCCCGGGCGCATGCGGCGGTAGATCTCGATCAGCGCTTCCTTGGAGTTCTTCGTGGTGTCCTTGGCCAGCGTGTTCGACAGCGTCGCGCCGATCAGCTCCCAGTCGGGGAAGAAGACCTCGACCGGCGTTGAGTTGCGGCCGTCGAGCCGCTCCGTCGATGTCCTCGGGCACCAGCTCGTTGGCCTCGAAGATCACCTCGCCGGTGTCGAGGTCGACGACGTCGGCGAGGAAGAACGCCCGCTCCAGGTCGCTCGTGGTCGACCTCGAAGGCGAGGCGTCTGCCCGGTGTCGAGCTTGCCGATGTGCTCCTTGGTCGAGCGTGATGCCGGCGAAGATCGGGTACGATCTCGCGGCGGCCGCGGCTCTGGCGGTCCTTCAGGCGCTCGGGCTCGAGCACCTGCGGCGCGACGTGCAGCAGGTACTCGCCGCCGCCCTCGAGGCGTCAGGCCCGACGGCGGTGTAGAACTGGCGCAGGATCGACTCGTCGGTCTCGAGGCCCAGGGCGCGCAGGAAGACCGTGCCGTGGAACTTGCGCTTGCGGTCGATGCGCACCGACAGCACGTCCTTCTGGTCGTACTCGAACTCCACCCAGGAGCCGCGGTACGGGATGATCTTGGCGAGGTAGGTGCGCGGCCCCTCCTTGGTGAAGAAGACGCCGGGGCTGCGGTGGAGCTGCGAGACGATGACGCGCTCGGTGCCGTTGATGATGAACGTGCCGTTGTCCGTCATCAGCGGGATGTCGCCGAAGTAGACCTCCTCCTCCTTGGCGTCGCGCATCATGCGCGTGCCCGGTCTCGGGATCCTTGTCGTAGACGAACAGGCGGAAGGTGACCTTGAGCGGCACGGCGAAGGTCATGCCGCGCTCCTGGCACTCCGAGATCGAGTACTTGAGCTGCAGGTCGACCGGGTTGCCGCAGATGTCGCACTTGGTCACCCGGTTCTTGTTGACGAAGCCGCACTCGGTGCAGGTGACCGTCTCCTCGTGCGGGTGGTCGGTCATGATCTTGGCACCGCAGTTGGTGCAGGTCATGCGGAGGTACTCGAGCCCCTTGAGCTCGCCGCACTTGCACTGCCAGTCGCCGATCGAGTACTTGACGAAGTCGCAGCGAGCAGGTCTCGCGGAAGTCGGAGAACGGGAAGATGCTCGGTGAAGACCGACTGCAGGCCCTGGTTGGCCCGCTCCTCGGGCAGCAGGTTCATCTGCAGGAAACGCTCGTAGGACCGCCGCTGGACGTCGATCAGGTTCGGAATGGGCAGCGAAGTCCGGATCCGGGAGAAGTCCTTCCGATGGCCGTTGCGCGATGATTCTGCGGGGTGGGAAGCTTGTCCATAGGGGTCTTGCGATCTCCTCGATGCCTCGGTAGATGTGTAAGGCTCTACGCGGCAAGCAATGCCTTCCTGGCCTGCAGGGGGCGTCCGGGTCCCGATTTCGGAAGCGGGCTCCGGAAGCAGGAGACACCATGCCCGGTCTCCCGCTCGCCCCGCGGGAGGTCACCAGACATGGCGTGCGAATTCCAGAACAGCTCCGCCGCCCGATTTATGCCCGGGCCGCCGGATTCCGTTCCGGAGTCGATGGGTCGCCGATCAGTAAACGTGTCGCGTCCGCTCCGCGTTCACTTGATCTCGACCGTCGCGCCGGCCTCTTCGAACTTCTTCTTGATCGCCTCGGCCTCGTCCTTGGAGACCGCCTTCCTTGACGGTGGCAGGAGCGCGACTCGACGAGGTCCTTGGCCTCCTTGAGGCCGAGGCTCGTCACCTCGCGGACCGCCTTGATGACGTTGATCTTCTTCTCGCCGGCCGCCTTCAGGACGACGTCGAACTCGGTCTTCTCCTCGACGGGCGCGGCCGCGGCGGCGCCACCGCCCGCCGGCGCCGCAACGGCCGCAGCCGCGGCGGAGACGCCGTAGTGCTCCTCGAGCGCCTTGACCAGGTTGTTGAGCTCGAGCACGGTCATCTCGTCGATCTGCCTGATGAAATCTTCGGTCGCGATAGCCATTTTCTCTCCTTGACGGCGTCTACCCTTGTAGGGGCGCCTTGCGTCGAGCGCCCTGTATTTCCGATCTCAGGGAGGCCACACGGGCCGCCCCTGCAATTCCACGTCTGCCAATGCTTCCTTCTTCTGCCGGACCTGATCCAGGACCGACGACGAACGACTGCGGCACGGCGGCCAGCACCCGCGCGAAGCGGATGATCGGCGACTGCAGCAGGAACAGGAGCTTGGCGATCAGCTCCTCGCGGCTCGGCAGCTCGGCGATGTCGCTGGATCTGCGCCGCCGCGAATGGCGCGCCCCTCCACCAGGCCGGCCTTGAACTGCAGGGCCGGCACGTCCTTGGCGAAGTCCGTCAGCACCTTGGCCAGCGCCACCGGATCCTTCTGGCTGAAGACCACCGCGGTCGGGCCCACGAAGTGCTCCTTGAGCTGCCGCCAGGGCCTGGCCGTCGATGGCGCGCAGCGCCAGGGTGTTCTTGACCACCACGTACTCGCCGCCGGCGGCCGCGCACCTGGTTGCGCAGCTCGGTCACCTGGGGCACCGTGATCCCCTGGTAGCCGAGCAGGAAGGCGTGCGGCGCCTGGGCCGAGGCCGTTCTCGTACTCGGCCAGACAGCTGCTCTTTGTCGCTGCGGGTCAATGGCATGTCTTGCTCTCCTTACGCCTCGGCGGCCGTCATCGCCGCCTCGTCCACCTTGATGCCGGGGCCCATGGTCGACGAGAGGCTCGACTCCCTTGACGTACTTGCCCTTGGCCGCGCTCGGCTTCGCCTTGAGCACGGCGCCGATCAGGGCCTCGGCGTTGTCCTTCAGCTGCTCGGCGCCGAAGGAGAGCTTGCCGACCGGCGCGTGGATGATCCCCGTCTTGTCGACGCGGAACTCCACCTTGCCGGCCTTGATCTCCTGGACCGCCTTGGCGACGTCCAACGTCACCGTGCCGGCCTTCGGGTTGGGCATCAGGCCGCGGGGACCGAGCACCTTGCCGAGCCGGCCGACGACCCGCATCATGTCCGGGGTGGCGACGACGGCGTCGAAGTCGAGCCAGCCGCCCTCGATCTTCTTCGCCAGCTCCTCGCCGCCGACGTGGTCGGCGCCGGCCTCCTCCGCCTCGCGGATCTTCTCGCCGCTGGCGAACACCAGCACGCGCGCGGTCTTGCCCAGGCCGTGCGGCAGCACGACCGTGCCGCGCACCATCTGGTCGGCGTGCTTGGGGTCGACGCCCAGGCGCATCGCGACCTCGACCGTCTCGTCGAACTTGGCGAACGACGCGCCTTGCGCCAGCTCGATGGCGTCGCCCAGCGGATACGGCCGGGCCTCGACCTTGGCTTCCGACTGCCGGAACTTCTTTCCATGCTTCGGCACGATCGTTTCCTCCGTCACCCCTGGATCTCCGACGCCCATCGAGCGGGCCGTGCCCTCGATCGTCTTGATCGCGGCCTCCAGGCTCGCCGCGTTCAGGTCCGGCATCTTGGTGCGGGCGATCTCCTCGACCTGCGCCTGGGTGACCTTGCCGACCTTCTTCTTGTTCGGCTCGCCCGAGCCCTTGTCGACGCCGGCCGCCTTGATCAGCAGGATCGCCGCCGGCGGCGTCTTGGTGATGAAGGTGTAGCTGCGGTCGGCGTAGACGGTGATCACCACCGGGATGATCAGGCCCTGCTGCGCCGCCGTGCGGGCGTTGAAGTTCTTGCAGAAGTCCATGATGTTGACGCCCGCCTGGCCCAGCGCCGGACCCACCGGCGGGCGCCGGCGTCGCCGCGCCGGCCGGGATCTGCAGCTTGATCATTCCTACGACTTTCTTGGCCATATGTCGTTCCGCCTCAGAGCTTCTGCACCTGCGAGAAATCCAGCTCGACCGGCGTCTGCCGGCCGAAGATCGTCACCATGACCTTGAGCGTGTTGCGGTCGAGGTTGACCTCGTCGACCACGCCGGTGAAGTTGTTGAAGGGGCCGTCGGTGATCCGCACCGGCTCCGCCTTCTCGAACATGTACTTCGGCTTCGGCTTCTCCTTGGCGGTGACCACCTGCTCGAGGATCTGGTTGACCTCGTCCTCGGACAGCGGCGTCGGCTTCTTGCCGGTGCCGACGAAGCCGGTGACCTTCGGCGTGTTCTTCACCACGTGCCAGGCCTCGTCGGACATCTCCATCTCGACCAGGATGTAGCCGGGGAAGAACTTGCGCTGCGTCTCCTTCTTCTTGCCGCCCTTGTACTCCACCACCGTCTCGGTCGGGATGCGGATCTCGCCGAACGCCTCGCCCATGCCGAGCGCCTCGGCGCGCTGGCGCAACGTCTCCTTCACCCGCTCCTCGAAACCGGAGTAGGTGTGGACGATGTACCACTTGCGGCCGACTCGGTGGCTTCGTCTTCCGTCATCCGAGCCACCTCGCACGATGTCCCTGATAACCCCAGACGATCAGCCGGTCCGCCACGAAGAGATAGACCGCGAACACGAGGCTGGTGATCAGCACCACGATGGTCGTCGCCACCACCTCGTCGCGGGCGGGGAAGGTCACCTTCCGCATCTCGGCGCGGACCTCGGCGAGGAACTCCTTGCTGGCCATGTCGGCCTTGACCAGCCAGATCACCAGACGCCAGCGCGGCCACGATCGCGCAACGATCAATTCAGTGCTCAGACCCCTGGGCTCGATTCAGAAATGGCAGGCCAGGAGGGATTCGAACCCCCAACCCTCGGTTTTGGAGACCGATGCTCTACCGTTAGAGCTACTGCCCTGTGCTGCGATTCCTTATCTCGGACTCTCGTACTCCTCAGGTACTCCTCAGGTACTCCTCAGGTATTCCTCAGGCCAGGATGTCCGTGACGGTGCCGGCGCCGACCGTGCGGCCGCCCTCGCGGATGGCGAAGCGCACGCCCTTCTCCATCGCGATCGGCGCGATCAGCTCCACCTCCAGGTTCACGTTGTCACCGGGCATCACCATCTCCGTCCCCTCCGGCAGCTTCGCCACTCCCGTCACGTCCGTCGTCCGGAAGTAGAACTGCGGCCGGTAGCCGTTGAAGAACGGCGTGTGACGGCCGCCCTCCTCCTTCGTCAGCACGTACACCTCGCCCTTGAACTTGGTGTGCGGCTTGATCGAGCCCGGCTTCGCCAGCACCTGGCCACGCTCCACGTCGTCCTTCTTCGTACCCCGCAGCAGCACCCCGATGTTGTCGCCCGCCTGACCCTGGTCGAGCAGCTTCTTGAACATCTCGACGCCCGGTCACGATCGTCTTCGTCGTCTCCCGGATGCCCACGATCTCCACCTCGTCGCCCACCTTGACGATGCCGCGCTCCACCCGGCCCGTCACCACCGTGCCGCGGCCCGAGATCGAGAAGATGTCCTCGATCGGCATCAGGAAGTCCTTGTCGATCGCCCGCTCCGGCACCGGAATGTAGCTGTCCACCGCGTCCATCAGCTCCATGATCTTCTGGCCCCACTCGCTCGCCGGATCGCCGCTCTCCAGCGCCTTCAACGCCGAGCCCCGGATGATCGGAATGTCGTCGCCCGGAAAGTCGTACGAGGACAGCAGCTCGCGCAGCTCCAGCTCCACCAGGTCCAGCAGCTCCGGATCGTCCACCATGTCGCACTTGTTCATGAACACCACGATGTACGGCACGCCCACCTGGCGCGCCAGCAGGATGTGCTCGCGCGTCTGCGGCATCGGGCCGTCGGCCGCCGACACCACCAGGATCGCACCGTCCATCTGCGCCGCGCCGGTGATCATGTTCTTGACGTAGTCGGCGTGGCCCGGGCAGTCGACGTGCGCGTAGTGGCGCTTCTCCGATCTGGTACTCCACGTGCGCCGTCGCGATCGTGATGCCCGCGCTCGCGCTCCTCCGGCGCCTTGTCGATCTGGTCGAACGCCACGAAGCTCGCCAGGCCCTTCGACGCCAGCACCTTCGTGATCGCCGCCGTCAGCGTCGTCTTGCCGTGATCGACGTGACCGATCGTGCCGATGTTGACGTGCGGCTTCGTGCGCTGAAACTTCTCCTTGCCCATGGCGCTGTCAGATGCCTCCTGAACCGATGTTGGTGTCGAGAACAACTGTTATCGAGAACGACCTGCCTGGCTTGTCCTGCGGCCTCGGTGAGGCCGATTTCCTGGAGCCCACGACCGGATTTGAACCGGTGACCCCTTCCTTACCAAGGAAGTGCTCTACCCCTGAGCCACGTGGGCCTGAAGACACCGATGGAAGCGCCCGAGGCTGGTGCCTGGACGTTTCCGACGGTCAAACCGTGCGATCCTACATCCTCCCCCACCTGGTGTAAAGCCCCTTCCTTCGCGCGTGACCCAGCTTTCAGGGAAACCCAGCGGAGGCGTCCTGGAAACGGAACGCCCGAGAAGAAGGACACGTAGTATGCCAGACGCGTGCCGGGGTTGTCTAGGGGCCGAATCTCGGGGCCCAGGGACTCGTCAAAGTCGGCCTACGCGTCTCTTCTGTAGGGGCGCCCCTGTGTGGGCGCCCTGGACGGCAGGGCGGCCACATAGGGCCGCCCCTACAGGAAATCCCCCGATCCGAGGACTTTGACGAGGCCCTGTCGCGGGCCCCCAGCCGGGGGCATCGACTCCGCTTACTCGCCCTGCCGCGGTTTGGGCCGCGTTTTGGAGCGTCGAGGTCTCTGCTTCCTCGCTCGTGGAGCGCTCGCCTGCCCCGTCTCCAGGCCGGGCTTTGGGGTTGGCTCTTCTTCTGAGGCGCTCGCCTTTTTCCGCGAGCGTTTCCGGGGAGCCGCCTGCGCTGCCTTCAGCACGTCGGCAGGCTCTTGTATCTCTGGCACGGCTTCTTCCTTGGACTCTCCAATTCCGGCGTCGGGCACCTGCGGGGGTTGCAATTCGCTGCCAGCAGGCTTGCCTGGAGTGAGGGCTTTGTCGATGCGCAGCTCGAACGTCTCCACCCGGTTGGCTGCCGGGGTGAGCGTCTGTTTGAGCGTCTGGAGCACCGTGCCGTCGGCGGTCTTGAGGATCGCCTTGAGCTGCGGCGCTCGCTCGAAGACGTCCTTGTACCCGCTCTCTGGAAAATGCGCGAAGATCTCGCCCCGTTCATCCGCTTGGGCCTCGATGAGAGGCTTGCCTCCTTCCTGCAACTCCAGGCGGGCTCCGGCGATCGGCCGACCGTCGCTGTCGAGGACACGTCCTATCAGCGTCCAGTCTCCCGGCTGAATCTCCTTCGCGCGGTCGGACATGCGGAGGTCGAGCCCGATACTCTCCCGCAGGCTTTCGGCTCCCCGAATCCTCGCTTCCAACTCCTGCAAGCGAAGGTCATCCGCTCCGCCGATCCTGGCGAGCTTCCGTCTTTTGTTCTCGCAGCGCTTCCTCTTCAGACCGTGTGAGATCGGCGATCCGTGCCAGCGTCGCCAGGCGGCTCTCCTGGATCTCCGTCATGGCCTCACGCAGATTGATCGTTTGGGTGAAAGCTTGGCAGAATGGCCCTTCCAGATTGTTGATGTTGAGCCCCCTCTCACCCACCAGAGATCTGGATACAGTGGGTCGTCTGGTTGTCGGTCACCGTATACCGGCCAGACCCTTGCACAGTAAGGAGGAGGCTTAAGAAAAAGGCGGCGAGGCCGTCCTCGAACACGCCGTTACCGGTAGCGCGGGTTGTGAAAGCCGAGAGGTAGGTGTTGGCCTGCAGATTCTGGGACCCGGCTGTGCAGCGAATCACGTTGTCATGGAAGGCGAGGTCGTCGGACGCCGAGATCTGAGCCACGCTTACCGGCCAGCCCATTTGAGAGGGCTCCTGCCACGGCTGAGCCCGGTCGAGAACGATGTCATTGTCGGAAAAGATCACGTTTCCGACGCCAGGGGATGGAAGGCTCGGCACGCCACCGGTTGCCAAGCGTAAATCGTTCACTTGGAGATCGGGCTCCATCGGAATGAAGAAGGTACCCCCTCCAGAGGAGAACCCGCTGGCTCCGATCAGCACCGTCCCGGTGTGGCCCGCCGCTCCTTGTCCCAAAATGGGAAAAAGATCCCGGGAGACCAGGCGGTTGTCGGTCACCTGCATCGGCCCGAGACCGATGAGGGTCAGCGCCCGAGTTTGGGACACCACCAGATTGCCGTGCACCCTGGCCGCGGGCCAGTCATCCAGTGGCGGAGCCGGGAGGGATGAGGGGCGGGCCGTTGATGGGCCGGAGCATGGAAGCGTCCTGCGAGGGGTCGACGGTGAAGTCGTCGTCGATCGTAAAGGTCGGAGCCGTGGGCACCACGAGGTCCAACGCCACAATCCCGCCCTCGATGGCCGATTCACCGGTTCCCCCTGCCGCCCGTTGCCGGTGACGACGTTGTCGCGCACGATCAGACCTGCGGCGTGTCCGACGTAGATCCCTGCGAGAGGGACGCTCGGCGGTCGTTGCACGCCGTTGTTCACGATGTGATTGTCCGCGATCACCAGGTGCTCGACTCCGCCTCATTACGATGCCACCCAGCGGCACGCCGTCATCGCTACTCCGGGCGAACTCCGTCACGCAATGTTCGATCTGGTTGTGCTCGATACGAAGTCCGTAGATGTAAATGGGGGTGGTACCCGAAGACAAGAGGCTGGCAATTCCCGAGCCGCGCATGCTGCTGACGTGGTTGTCGGCGATGAGGACATCCGTGAGGTGGCGCCAGGCCTGGCGTCTGTCACGGCGCAGCGTAATGCCGTGCCCATCACCCCGCTCGAGTCGATTTGCGATCAACCGGGATCGTTTCGTCCCGAGCGAGGAGATCGATGAGGCCGCGTTGTGCGGGGCTTGGAACGGGATCGCAGGATTAGAGCCCAGACCTAATCGTTGCGACTCTGGAGAGGAAGTTCCGCTCGATGAGCAGAGCTTCGCCTTGGACCTGTAATCCTTCAACGCCCCGCATGAAGTTGTCGACAATGGATAGATACCGGCAGCCCGCAGCACGAACGAGGGGGCCCCGGCCGTAGTGCTCGATACGGTTCCCTTGAATCGTCGTGTAGGCTGAGTCAGTACACTCGATAATCGGCTCAGCGCCCACCTCAGTGTCGAAGCGGCTAGGAAAAGCGATTCCAGACGGACGCTTGCTCCTGAGTTCTCGGAGCTCGAATCGCCGGGAATCCGACAATGCTGAAGGCGGCCCGTTGGGGTTGGATGGCGCGACGACCCGGCTCGCCGGCCCGCAGCCCAAAATGGTGACCCTGGACCGTGCAGATGACGACCGTCTCCGTCAGAAAATGAACCCCGGGCAGGACGCAGATCCGGATCGGCGTCAGGGAGGAAACCCGATGTGCAGCCACGTCCAGAGCCTGCGCGATGTCGTTGAACTCGCCGTGGCTGGTGAACCCGTCGCCCACCTCGATCGTGCAACAGCAGCAGCCCGCGGGCCAGAAGTGCCGGCAGTCGCTCAGCACCTTCGGCGGCGTGCCCGAGGTAACGAGAGCGAGACGGGCGTAATGGTGAAGGATGCCGCGCGGCGTGGCGTCGACGAGCGTTTCGATGGAGCCGTCGGCGGTGCGCGCGGCGAACACCCAGTAATCGCCGGCATGCAACGTTGCCGAGTCCCCGCCGCCGAAAGTGATCGAGATCCCCTCCTCCAGCGGGATCGCGACGCCGTTGTTCACATCGCGCCAAGCGCCTCGGCGGCGGTGGCGATGTCCCAGCGCCGAATGCGCGGGATGCCGGTCCGCAACGACAGGGAACCCCGAGAGGTCTTGATCGACGAGGATCTCACCGGTGGCGTGGTTGACGGTGAGCACCTTCGCCATCGGGCCGCCCATTCTCGTCTCGCGCATCGCGAGCTCGACATCGTCGTCGAGCAGCTCGATGTGATCGCCCGGCTCGAAGCGCATCCACGCGTCGCGCCCCGTCGAGCTGACAGTGATCGTCGACTTCGCCCGAGGGCGTCGTGATCTTGAGCACCCTGGCGGCGAGCGACGCGTTGTCGCGCGACCACTTGAACTGCGCCTTGGTCGTGCCGCCGGTGCCACCGAGCGTGCCGGCTGGTGGATCTCGACCCGATAGAGCCGGTTCTCGAGCCCCGTGTAGCCGCCGGCCGGATTGATGATGCACGGCCCCGCTGCCGGCGCGACGGCCGTCGCCTGCGTGGAGAGGCGCGCCGTGGAGGCTGCGATGAGCTCCTGCCACTTGGGCGGCGGCGTCGCGCAGCTCTCTCGTTGGCAGCGTTCCTTCATCACCTTCACCTGCCACGCCGGTCTGCACGCGCGTCGCGGTGTCCGGTCCATTGAGGGCCGGCTCGCGCAGCGCCTCGTCCTCGAACACGGTTACTTCGCGCTGCCAGACATCGAGGTAGACAAGCTTGATCGCGCCCTGAGCGGCCAAGAGACCTGGGAAATTCGGCTGGTAGAAAGACGGCTGCTTGCCAAATCCCACCGGATCGCGACCCCGCACCCCGCCGAGGTGGTCGTCGCGCTCGGTGACCGACATGTCCCCGAAACACTCCACGAGGATGCCGTCCACGTACAAGCGGCCGGCGCCGATGGTGCAGCTCGCCGGCGCCGTTGACGCCGATCTCGAAGCCGTCCCGCGTGGTGAGCGGCACCACCGCCTGGCCGACGACGTCGTACATCTCGGCGCGGTCCCGGCGGTCGAGGATCTCCTCGAATTCGTTGAAATCGGAGTCGAGGCTGACGCGCCCCTGCTGCTTGCGGACGCCGCTGAATCTCTTGGCCGGATCGAAGGTGAAGCGCGTGTAGTCGCCGGGCATGATGGCTCCTAGCCGAATGATCTGGGAAGACGCTGTTCAGGTGACATAGATGAGCCCGGCCTCGAGTCCGACGGGCAAGTACTCTTCGAGGCGAAGGCGGAGGTTGCTTTCACGTTGCGGCTGCTTGAGAACGCAGAAGGCGCCCATCTCCGAGCCGTCCTCGGCGCCGGTGCGAATCTGCACGGGACAGGCGCGGCGGAGCTGTGCGAATTCGGGTCGCCCGTAACGCTCGGACTCGAAGGCCGGCACCAGCCACCGTGCGATCTCGGCGGCGAGCTTCGCTTCCCAATCGAGGGAGAGAGGAATCCTTTTCTTCGCCGCTGCGGTCTTCCGCTCTTCGATCGCTAGGGCCGTCTCGAGCGCCGGCTGGCAGCGGTACTGCTGCGGCGTTTGTGAGCCGGGCGGCACGTAGGAGAAGCGCACGCACCCCTGCTGCCGCTGATCGACGAGCACCGGTCGCGTGAAAATCGATTCGCTGGCCAGCTCCAGCTTGAGAAACCGCGAGGAGCCGAAGATCGTCGAGCGCTCGATGTGCGCCGGCGGCCCGCTCGCGTTGGCGGCATCGGAGACGGCCACCCCCGGCGGATCGCCGTTCTTCTCGATCCCGTCCACGATCGAGTCGAGCAGCCAGAAGCTTCGTGACGTGCGAGGGAATGCGCAGGGCGCCGACGATGCTGAAGGCGATCTGCACCTCCAGCCGCGTGTTGATCGGCTTGCCCGCCGGGCCGGGAGCCACGACGATGCTCGGGCCGGCCGGCGGTGCCATCACCTCCTGAATGACCGAGCGCCCGGGGACGAGCGTCGTGTGCAGGAGGCGCAGCGTGTCGAGGTCGCCGTCGACGTGCAGACCGCCCTCGATGAGAAGGCCTCCCAACGAGAGGGACGCGCCCGTGCCGCTGGTGAGGACCGCGATGGACCCGTTGCCAAAGCGCAGGTGGGGACGAGCGCCGTTCTTTGCCTGGATGGTGAGCGACTCATTGGCGGCGAGCGTGATGTTGGTGGTGATGTCGTACGTCGCGTCGTCTTCCACCTGGATGACCGTGCGCAACGTAGTGCGCGCGGCGATGGCGTCGTCGAGCGTGGCGCCGCCACCGCTGACGAGCGCCGGCGGAGGCGAGGGGACGATCCACTTCGCGCGGTCGTACTCGCCGCCGCCCATCGGCGCGCTGAAGCCATGGAAATAGGAGACCCGGATGCGCTCGCCGGCGCGTCCCTGGGGAACCACCAGCCGGCCGCGCGTCGCGTCGATCAGGATGGTCTTGCCGGTGGGCTGCGCAAGCGCGGTCCAGCCCTGGAGATTCGCGCACTCTACCTCGCTCGCCGGCACGGGGATGTCGTTTGCCAGCACCACGGGATCGTTCGTGAACACGACGAGGCTCGCGTCCGTTTTCGCCGGATCGCCGTAATACGCGGACGACCCGGTTGGCGCCGGCGCCGGGGGAACCGGTACGAGGTCCTCGTGGAACGCGGCGGCGCGGATCGGCGCCTCGACGTGAAGCTCCGTCGCCAGGAGCGATTCTGCCGCTTCGCGCTGTCCCGCGGAGAAGAGCGGAATGTCCTGGCCGAGCGGACTGAAGGTGAGGCGCCACGACGTGCCGCCGATCGCGCGGGGCGTGATCCTCGTCAGCCGGTAGGCGCCCAGCCGCCAGAGAAAGAAGCCGATGTTCGGGATGTTGTACCAGCCGTCCCACTCGTTGATGCGCCGCACGTCCACGGTGTGCGTCGTCGTGTCCCACGGCCCGCCGGCGCGGTCGCCGACGTCTACCCGGCGCAGGTCGGGGCAGCCATGGCAATCGAGGCGCAGGTGCTCGAGATGCTGGTTCCAATCGAGGAGGGTGAAGAATTCGACGACGTGCGCGCCCCAGCCGGTGACGTCGCGCGCCAGCTCCTCGAGCATCGGCGGCGTGCCCTTCCTGCGACGGTAGTAGATCGTCTTCGCCACGTCGGCGCGCGTGCGGATGGCGCCCGGCGGCTCGAGATCGGGGCCGGCGAGATCGGTGAACAGGGCCTGCGCGGTGCGCGCCGCGGCCGAGAGATCGAGGTCGTGGAGCGGGTTGTTGCCGACGAGCTCGCCGATGTAGGGAATCACCCACCGCTGGCACGTCTCGATGAAGAAGTCGTCCCACAGTTGCTGCGTATCGGCGTGCAGCGCGTCGGCCTGCTCGGTGACGAGCGCCAGCAGCGCGCGCAGCTCGCCGCCTCTCTCCGAGTCCGCGATGCGATAGAGCGCGGGCAGGAGGCCGTACAGGCGGTCGGGATCTTTCCGGATCGTGGTCATAGCGAGAGTCCGCCGCTGGCGCGGAGCGTGACGTCCTCCGCCGGCACCTCGACCCAGGCGAGCTCGGCGGGAAGCACGATGCCCGACGCGCCCGCCGGACGCGCCGGCAGCATGAGCAGGCGCGGCTGCGGCTGCGGCAACGCGTCGTCGACGCCGTGCGCGGCGCGGAAGGCGGCGTCGCCGCTCTTGAGGTCGAGCCGGTTCACGTCGACGGAGACGACGCCCTCGACGTTCTGCAGCACGCGGAAGACGTCGCTCAGGTAGACCGGCTGCGCGAAACGGCGGGCCGCGAAAGAGAGCGCGCCGAGCAGCGCGGCGCGGGCCGCGGCGAGCACCTCGCTCGCCACGTACCGGCCGTCGACGGCGATCGACGCGTCCACCACTACGGCGACCGGAGCGTAGTTGTCGACGAGCAGCTTGTGATTCGGATCGCGCTCGGAGGCGAGCGTCGCGGCGATGCGCTTCAGCCCGTCCGTGGAGAACAGCGCGCCGCCCTGGGCGGCGAGGGTGAGATGGATCGCTCGCCGCTCCCCCGTCCACACCCACGTGGCGCCGACCTTCGCGACCTCGCCCGCCAGGAGCGACGCATCCTCGAAGTCGCGCAGCGAGACGGCGCGGCCGAAAGTACGTACTGTGCCGGGAGCCGTCTCGCGGGCACGGTCCATCGTCTCCGGGTCGGCGCCGCCGTCGGCATCCACGGGGTTGGTCGCACCCTTCACTCCCGTCGGCCGGTCGAGGAGGGTCGAAAGCTTCCCCGCCTTCACGCGCCCGGCCACACCGATCCCCTGCCGGTACCAGGCGACGAGGTTCTGCCGGCCGCTCGGCGGCCGCGCGCCGGAGACGCCGTCGCCGAACTGCACGGTGAGCGTGCCGTCGCCGGCGATGCGCGTGACGTAGACCTGATCGCGCGGCGACGCGCCGTAGAGCGAGGCGCGTTCCGTCCACTTCACACCGTTGACCAGGAGCTGCAGCGACGACGCCACGCCACCCGGCACCGCCGCGGGTGCAAAGGTGACCGGCTTCTTCTTGAGCGGGAAGCGCTGGAACGGCTGCGACGCGTCGCCGTCGCCGACGATCTCGTTGCGCACCGTCTCGCCGTGGCTCGCCGGTGCGACGTTGCCGAGGAGGACCGCGGTCGCCGCGTCGAGCGCCGGCGGCGCGTCGAGGTCCAGCGCCAGACGGAGAAAGGATCGCGGCTCGTGCTTCGGCACCGGCGGCAGGACGACGACGCGGCCGTCCGCCGTCAACCTGGTGTTCACTCCGAACGAGGCTCCGAGTGCGACGGCGAGCGCGCTGGCCGTGCCCCCGCCAACCGTGATGGAGCGGTCGGCGGGAGGGCTGGCGCCGATCGTCACGCGCACCTGACCGGCAAGCGACGACGGCAGCGTGACTGGCGCGGTGAGCACGCCGTCCAGGAAACGCAGGCCGGCCCCGTCGAGCCCGAGCGCCGCCACCGTCTCGCCGTCGCCGGCCGAGGGACCGAAAGCGACGCGGTCGCCCGGAAGACCCGGCGTGACGGCGATGGCATCGTCGATCACCCAAACGAGAGCCCGCGCGAAGGCCGGCGCGCCGGGGAGCGCGGCGCGGATCGCCGCCTGCAGCGCCGCCGCGACGTTGCCAAGCGAACCGTCGCCCCCCGCCACTGTCTTCAGGTTGCTCGGGACCTCCGGGAATAACAGGCTCATGATCTCGCCACGGCCGAGAGTCGCCGTGTCGAGCGCCACGGTCTGCGCCGGGAGCGAGCCGATGGTCACCGTCAGCTCGCGCCGGCGGTTGGGGAAGGCGACGGAAGCGCCCAACGAGCGCGAAACGAGCACCGTGACCGGCGTCGCCTGACCGGGCGCAAGGCCGAGCTCGCCGACCGTCGTCACGTCGGTGTCCGTCGCCGCGAAGCTCACTCCCGAACCGACGATGGAAACGCCGGCGATCGTCGCGGCGACGGGTGTGCCGCCCTTGGCATCCGTAAGCAGCACGGAACGGCCGGCTGCGAGATCGCTCACGTCGAGCACGGCGCCGGGCTTCGCGACGCCCTTTTCGATCGTCCGCCCCACCTCGACGGACGACCAGCCGGAACGGCGCCCGGGAAGAAAGACGTCGCTCGACGCGACGGTGCCCGCATAGGAGTAAGGCCAGAAGCGCAACGGCGCTCCGAGAAGCTCGTAGATGACGACGTCGCGGATGTCATCCGTGGTGAGCAGATTGGCGAGCGTTTGAGTGCCGAGCGGCGTCAGCGTCAACTGAGTCACGGTGCCGCTGTGAACTTTGACGACGGTCGCCAACGCCGTGGCCGTCTTCGCCGAGCGCTGGACGAGCCTCTCGGCGACGGCGGTGACCACGAATGGAGCTACCTTCGACGGGGCGACGGCGAGCACGACCGCGCCGGGCTTGAGGTCGGCGTAACGCGCATCCAATGAAATCTGGTTGTCGCCCGTTCCATCGCCGTGCAGCTTGAAGTCCGTCGACGCCGTGGTCAGGATGGTCTCCGTCGTGCTCCCCGCTTTCAGCTCGGGCACCACCACCTTCTCCGGCGCATCGAAGCCGAAGAGGTGGAACGATCGGCCGGGCTTGTAGGCGCGCCGTGCCGGATCGCTCGCATTGAAAGCTTCGCCGAACTGCGTACCTTTGACCGGTATGGCCCAGCTCACGGTGAGCACGTCGTCGCGCGCCTGCACCTCGCGCACGGTGAGCACCTCGATCGCATTGAGCGCCGCGGCAGCATCCGACGCGTAGAGCAATACGCGGTCGCCGGCGGCGAGCTTCGCGGCATTGGCGAGCGCCTCGGCGTCGGGAGCTGCGATGGCGCTCGCGCTGCCGGCGCCCGTCGGCGATGCGGCCGCCGGAGCCGGGAAAAGACGCAGCTTGTTGAGGCGCGCGTCCGCCGTGAGGTCCGCCAGCGTCTCGAACTTCTGCGGCTTCTCTCCTTCGCCGGGAACGCTCTGCACGCGCGTGCCGGCGGGAATCAGCGCGGTGGCGCCGGCCTCGAGCGTGAAGGCGAGCTTCGTGGTGGCCGCGACGCCGGGGCGCAGCTCGTAACCGAGGAGCCGCACCAGGCGCAGCACCGAATCGCGCAGCGTGGCGGTGCGCAGGAAGGACTCGTTGACGATGCGTTCCTGATAGAAGGTGAGCACGTCGGCGACGGCGGCCCACAGCTCGACGGCCGTGATGGTGTAGTCGTCGCCCGTGCGCGACGTGAGGTCCGCCAGCTCCGGCGTGTGCGCGAGCCGATCGAGAACCGCCTTGCGGAAGGTGGCGAAGGTGCCGATGCGGTAGGCGACCGCCGAGAGGCCGGGGCGGTTCTCGATCGCCGCGGGCACCGCCGCTGCCGGCGTGGAGCAGCAGCCGCAATCGTCGCTCATGAACCGCCTCCCGCGGTGAGGGTCAGCGTGCCGTTCTCCATGTTGCTCGGATCGTTGTCGAGGCGGGCGATCTCCCAGGCGCCGATCGGAAGCGTGCCGTTCTCCAGCTCGCCCGCCGCGTCGCGGCCGTGGCGCTGGAACACCGTCACGGTCGACGACTCGACGCCCTCGACGTTCTGGACCGCGGCGTAGATGCGGCTGAGATGGACGGCCTGGCCGAAGGTGAAGTTGGCCGGATCGAACAGGCCGACCGCGCCGCCGCGCTGGACGCCGGCGTCGAGCGCCAGCGACACGGCGTGCGCGACGTCGCCGCGGAAGTAGCCGGGCTTCGCGCAGATCTGGATCGCGAGGTCGAGCGGCACGTAGCGCGCCGAACGGATCTCGAGGTCGTAGCCTGCCAGCCGGTAACGCGTGAGCGAGTCGAGCACGTGCTGCTTGAACGCCGGCGCGAGCCGCGTGACGCCGCGCGTGTTGGTGATGACGTTTTCGGGATCCGACGGATCGATGCCCACGAAAACCGTGTACCAGCTTCCCGTCCAGCGGAAGCTCGCGACGGCGCCGGCGACGCCACGGATCGTCAGCGCGGCATCCTTGTAGTCCTGCTCGGTGACGGCGCGGAGCTGCCTGGCCCGGAACGCCGCGGGCGCGTACTGCCGCACCTCCTCGATGAGCTCCGCGTCGACGCCGCCCTGCGCGGGAAGCGGATTGCGGACGGCGTGGATCGCCGGCCAATGGGTCGGAATTGGATCGGGCACGACGATGTGCGCGAGCGAATCCGCGCCGATGTTGCCGGCGCGACCGTTGCCGACGCGGTACCACACCTCGATATGACCGACGCCGGTGAGGCGCTGCCCGTACTCGCCGTCCCCGAAGCGGAGCACGGCGCGACCCTCGTTGTCCACGTCGGCGACGAAGTGTTGCGCGAACTCCGAGCTGGACAGCAGGTCGGACACCGGCCACCAGCTCGCCGGCGTCTCCAGCGCCACCGCGGGCTGGGTTTCGCGCACGTCGCACGTCAGGTCCGGCCGTTCGCGTACCGGCGGAAAGGCCTTCTGGCTCGCCCGCGGGCTGGCATTGCATCGTCAACGGACCTTCGGCGAGCCGCAGCCGGAAAGTGCGGTCGCCGTCGAGCGGCGGATCGAAATCGTAGGCCTCGCGGACCGTACGGCCGTGATCGGCGAGCCCGATGTTGCCGCGCGCCACGGAAACGCGATGCATCACGGTGCCGTCCTCGAGCTTCGCCGAAAGGCAGAGCGGGAAGGTGAGCGCATCGGCCTTGCGCCACGTCACCTCGACGAGCGGCAGCCTCCTCCGGCGCGCCGTCGCCGGCTCGACCGGCTGCGGCTGTCCTGTCAACGGATTGATCCGAGCGAGAAAAAGCTTGTCGCGCATCTGGCGGGCCGCGGCGGCGGTTGGCTTGGCCGGATCAGGATGAACGCGTTCGATGCGCACCACCTGCCGGTGCGCGGGATCCGCGTCGGCCGCCGCGCCGGTGGTGGGGCCGAGCACTTCCTCGAGCAGGAGATAGTCGCCGGCCTTGAGAGACGGGCGCACGGCGAGGGTGCCCGCCGCGTCGATCGCGTAGACGTGCGCCGTCGTCGCGCCGCGCGGCAGGCAGCACTCCTCGTTGCCCCAGGTGTGGAGGCGCAGCTCGTTGTTGAGCGGATCGACGTCGACCGAGGCCGCGGTCTCGAAGACGCGTATCTGTGCCAGAGCCGGATCGGTGCGATAGTCCTCGCCGGTGACGGGATTGAGCAGCGCCCCCGGCGGCGAGATCGGTTGCGGCACCGGCGTCACTTTGGGTTGGCGGTCGAAGCGCATCGGCGAAGTAATGCGCGTTACGAGCTGGTGGCCCGGCTTGACCGTCCCCGAGCTGCTCACGTTCAGATGCAAGAAAGCCCAGGCGTTGCGGCCGTCGTGCATCGCGTAGTCCACGAGCTTCGCGTGCAGCTTCGCCGACTTCCGCTGGCGCGCCGTGTCGAGGAAGGCCTCGTTGGCGACGGCGTCCTGGAGGTAGCTGAGGTGGTCGCCTTCGTACGCGAACAGCTCGAGCAGCGCAATACCGGCGTCGGCGGGGCTGCTCTCGGTCCATGCCGGGTTCCGCTGCGCGACGAGGTCGAGCAGCATCTGGCGGAAGCTCGCGTAGTCCTTGGCGAGGTAGTCCAGCATCGGCTCGCCGAGGACGTCGGGAGGACAATCCTTGGCCGGCGCGCAGTCGAAGTCGACCGGGCAGCCGGGCCGGAAATTGATCGCGGCGACGGAGAACAGGCGGTCGATGGCGTCGAAGTCGTAGCGCCAGATGCCGGCGTCGTCACGCGACCAGCCGATCGTGAGCAGGTAGGGCGAGAAGTCGCCCTGCTGATCCACTTCGACGTCGAGCACCTTCAGATCTGCGCTCGGTGTCGCTTTCGTGACGGCGATTCCGGTGATGCGCGTGCCGCCGTGCACGCGTAGCTTGCCAAGGTCTGCTGGCAGCCCGTAAGCGCCGGCGGGCAAGTCGATCAGGAAGTGAACGTGCAGCACGTGCCTTGCGGGCGGCCCGGCGATCTCTTCGAAATCGATGAAGTCGATGCCGTTGAGCGCGGTCTGCGCCAGCAGCCGTGCACGGCGGCCGGAGTCGCGGCAGCTCGGCCCGAGCGTTTCGAGAATCTGCGAAGCAGTAGACGCGCTCATCGCTCCGGCCTCACACGCGCCACGGCGAGAGGAAGCGCTCGTCGCGCTCCTCCCCCGTGCTCCGCTTGGTGTACACGACGCCGACGGTGAGCGCGTTGTCCTGCGCCACGACCTCGACGCGGTGCACGGCGATCACGCTGTCGAGCCAGCGCGTGAGCGCGCCCTGCACCAGGAACTGGGTCGCCGCGGCGAGCGCATCGGAATTCGGCATGAACACGAGCTGGCTGATGCCGCAGCCGAAGTCCGGCCGGTTCACCCGCTCGCCGGGATTGGTGAACAGCACCTGGTAGATCAGGTCGCGGATGTGGTCGTCCTCGCCCGTCTCCGCCGTGCGGCCGCGGCCGTCGACGTGGTAGGGGAAGTCGAAATAGTCGGTCTTGGTCATGACCCTTCTCCCCTCATCCGAGCTTCACCTTCGTCGACAGCATGTCGGGCGTCGGCGCCGCCAGCGGCGCGGCCGGCGGCGCGGGAGAAACCGGAACCGAGCCCGCCATCTGACCGGCATGCATGTGCGTATTGAACGTCGTGACCACCTGGTTCAGATACTTCATCAGGCTGTCGCCGAACACGCCGGAGTGCGTGGCGTCGGCGACGAGCTCGATCTGCGGCGCTTCGATCACGATCTTGGTCTTCGCCTTCACCGTGACGACGCCCTTCTGCACTTCGATCTTGAGAATGTTTTCGCCCTTCGCGTCGGAGAGCGCGATGGTCTGGCTGTCGTCGTGCAGGGCGAGCAGCAGCCCCTCCTCGCTGCGCGTGATCTTCACGTCGGGCGTGGCGCTCGCGCCCTCCTCGTCCGTCGGCAGCTTGTCGCTCCCCCACCAGCAGCCGGCCCAGATCGGCCGCGAGACCTCTCCCGCCTCGAACTCCACCCACACGCCGGCGCCCACCGGCGGCACGGCGTAGGCGCCGGTCTGCTCGCCGGCGTAAGGCGCGCACGGCAGGGCCCAGCCGCTGTCCACGTCGCCGAGGATCTCGGGAACCTGCACCTTGATCCGCCCCTGCTTGCGCGGGTCCTCGTTGTCGGCCACCGTGCCGCGGTACTTGCCGTAGTGGCGCGCGGTCTCGCGGCGGGCGGCGCCGGCGGCAGCCGTCATCGTCGCACCTCGCACGCGGGCGTCACGACGCGAGCGCATCGTCGCTCCTGAAGCTCTCCTGGCCGGTGAGGCCGGTGGCGTTGCGGCGCAGCGTGAAGCGCTGCACGTACGAGCCGTCGCTGCCGATGATGTGCAGCACGCGTTCGACGTAGTAGCGCCCGCTGAGCTGGCGGCCGACGCCGCGCACCATCACCGGCTTTTTCGCCTTCAGCACGCCGCCGTAGGCCACCGTGTTCACCTCGCCTTCGGCGACGATCGACCAGCTCGAGCGATCGACGACGGACTGCGCGTAGCGCTGCACCTCGCCGGACTGCGCCATGCCGAGCTGGCTCAGCAGCACGCGGCGCGGCCGGTCCGCCGGCACGCTGGGCTGATCGCCCATGCCGCCGGCCTGCGTCGTGTCGTCCGCCTGCCCGCTCTGCGCCGATCCGTCATCGGGATCGAGCGTCGCGGCCTTGGCCGTGGTCGGCCCGAGCATGTCGAACTTCGCTTGAAACTTGTTGACGTTGGTCGCCGCGCCCATGTTGACGGTGAGCGTCCCCTGCGGCTGACCGTCCTTCTTCGGCGGATGGAAATGCCCTTCGACCTCGCCGCCGTCGCTCATCTCCACGAAGCACTCATAGCCGTTGCGGTCCGCGAGCTGATGGAGGAACTGAATGTCGGTGCCGCGCTGGATGAGCGTGTGGTCGTTCTCCTGGCGCGACCAGCGCGTCGACTCGACCACGGGCGTGAAGCGGTACTTCGAATCCGAGAAGATCGCCGAAGCGACGTCCGAGTCCGTCATGTTCGGCCACGGCTTCACGGTCTCCTCCAGGTGCATGAGCACCGTGGGATCCATCGCCGTGATGGTGAGCAGCGAGCCGCCCGGCTCGTTGGAGAAGATCGTGCCCACCTCGATCACATAGGCGCTGATCAGCGGGATGGCCGAGCCGCTGCCCACGGTGACGGAAAGCTTGAGGTTGGCGAGGCGGGTGAAAACCTGATCGTCGAGCAGCGTCCAGCCGCTGCCGTCCTCCTTGACCGCCACGGCGAGGCGCAGGCGCAGCATGTCCGCCATGGCCGCGTGGTCCTCCACCTCGATCTGCTTCACCGCGCCGAGCACCGCGGCCGAGGCCGGGCTGCCGTCGACGGTGAGCGTGTAGCTGATCTGCTTCGCCACCTCAACCCTCCGACGGCGGAATGCGCAGGATCGCCGCCTCCTCCAGCAGGTCGTCCGGCCACATCGCGCGGTTGGCGTCGCAGATGCGCCAGAAGCGCTCGGCGTCGCGGTAGTGCTGCCACGCCATGTGGTCGAGACGCTCGTCGTGCATCACCCGATGCCCTACCACGGCCTGGGTGTCGGGGATGAAACGTGTGGTCTTGTACCGGATCACACGACCGCCAGCGTCGGTGATCGTGCTCTCGGGAACCTTTTCGTAGCGGCTGCCTTTGAAGAACATTTCGGCTCCCTTTCTAGCGTGGTAGCAGAGTGCTGACCCCGGTGGCGACGCTGCTGAGGCGGTTGAGCCCGGCGAGGTTTTCCTTCGTCTTCTGGTAGGCGATGAATGCGTCGCGACCGATGCTCGAAGCGGTGAATTCCATGTAGGTCAGCACCTGCATGCCGAGCTCGACCTTGGCGGCGATCGGGTTGAGACGCGTGTCGAAGGCCTCCTCGGAGACGGCGAAGCTGGTGAGCTTCACCGGGACCACCCGAGACTTGCCCCACACGAGCAGCACAAGCGGCAGCTCCGGCCGGGCTCACCTGCACCTGTCCGCGCGCCGCCTGCTCCTCGATCTTCTGCACGTTGACCGTCGGCGGGTACATGAGCAGCTCCAGCGTCGGCGAGCGCCGGATGCAGACCGTGCTCGGCGACGACGCCGTTGCTCGTCGGGCTCGTCGAGCTGATCGGCGGCATGCATGTCGACCGTTACGTTGATCGTCTCGAGCGGCGGGCCGGCGACACGCAGCACGTCCTCCTTCGCGGCGCCGGTGGTGCCCTGATTCGGCGCGGTCGTGGCACGATGCGCGAGCGTGCGTTTCATCGCCTCCGGGTTGTACTGGAAGACGATGAGCGTGCTCGGCTGCGAGCCCGGCGTATGCGTCGGGTACACGGCGAGGGCGCCTTTCTGCAGCTTGGGGCGGAGGGGGGATTGAGAGGGCATGGAGTTTCGGCGTCAGTATTTCGGGGGTTGGAGGTCGCGCTCTGACTTCGTGGGCAGGTAGATGCTGTACGGTTCAGGAGTCCCGGTTGCCGGGAGATCCTGGAACGACTTGTCCTTCTTGAGCTTGGCGGAGCCGTAGCGAACTTTGATCTGCTTTGCGAAATTCCAAGGTTCGCGCACCTTCTCTGCGCCTCCGTCTTTGTGATACGTGACGTCCGCCTGGAACCAGACGAGGGGCCGGGGCTTCCTGCCGACGAGTTTGAACAACTCTTTCTCGTGGTCGGACCACATCGCTGAATTCACTGTCTTCGGAATCGGCACGAGGTTCCAGTTGAGGCCGGGCCCACCCGACCTGCCGTGAAGGAGGTGGCCGCGGACCCAGAAGTTGTGGTTGAGGCGTTCCCAGCCGACGGGATTCTCGGACGGTTCAGAGTAATCGGTCCGATGCACCGGCACGGCGTGCACTTTTTCCGCCTGCCCAGCGGAGGTCCGCTGGATGTCGAACGTGATCTGCTTGATCACAATCGGTTCGACATCCTTCTCCGGGCTCATCTCACCGCGGATGTCCCAACCGTCGTCCAGATCTTTCAGGACCAGCGACTTGAAGCCATACTTCACTTTCCAGGCTGGAAAGGCTGCCTCGATCATCACACCGTCGACCCCGCCCTCCGAGAGCTTGTCGACCTCGGAAATCACGCCCGCGACACCAGCCTCCCACTTCTCATCGCCCCCCTCCTTCACCTCCTTCTCCTCCTTCTTCCCGAGCAGCGTCTTCGCTTTCTCCACGATCCACGCGATCACCTTGTCGATCGCCTTGTCCACTTTTTCCCGGATCCCGGTGATGACCTTCTTGATGGCGCCGCCTACGTCGCCGAGCTTGAGGAAGCGGGCGAGGAAACCGAGGATGACAGGGATGGTCCGCGCCATCGCGCAGCTCGATGGCGTTCGCCGCATCGGCGACCTTGCCGGCGACGACGTTGGCGATAGAGTCGGTGACCGCCTCGAAGACCGCGACAATCCTCTTCATGTTTTCGACGAAGAAGGCGATGGTGTCGTAGATCGCGATGATCGCCTGGATGATCGCGCCCGCGGGGTTGAACATCGACACCAGCTTTGTTATAGCCGTCTTCACGATGCTGGTAATCGCCCAGTCCTTGATCCCGCCGATCACCAGGTCCCACAGCGAGCCCAGCGACTCGACGATCATCTGCCACGCGGCGATCGGGCCGTCTATAACGATCGCCTTGACGAAGTCGAAGGCGTCCTCGAGCATCGCCACGCGCTCCTCGCCTATCATCTTCACCAGCTTGACGCGCATCTTCTGGTAGGTGATGCCGAGGACCTGGAGCACCAGCGACAGGATGCCCTTCGCATCCCAGGCCTTTGGCAGGCTGAGCCCAGCTTCCTGGAGCGAGCCAGTAAGCCATTCCGTGAAGCCGGTCGTCAAGTGCGCCCAAATATTCGTGACAAACTGCTGGAAGCCCATGCTTCACCGCCCGCATGAGATTGCGGCCGAATGTGCTCAGGTCTTCGACGATTTTACCGAAACCATCGCCGATCTTATGTAGGATTTCGACGATCTGCTTTCCGACCGAGCCAGCGAGCAACATCGCTCCCTCGAAGACGAACTCGAGCGCCTTCCTGCCCATGGCGAGGGAGAATTCGACCAAACGGTTGAGGGTCGGCGCAAAGGCCGCCTTCACCTTCTCCCATACCCTGGAAGGGCTGAGGAGGTCCCTGAAGCCGATCGAGTCCCAGGCTTGTCGAAAGAGCGCCTTGATGCCGTTCCAGGTGAGGTTGAGCTTCGCCACCTCGGCCCTGAACCAAGCCGCCGTCTTCTCGATCGTCTTGGTTTTCTCGAGATCGTCGAAGATCGCCATTCCTTGGTACGAGCTTGAGCGCGGCGCGGATCCAGTTACGGGCGCTGCGCTCGACCGGTTTGTCGGTGATCGGGTCGCGGCCGAGCAGGACGGTGAGCAGCTCGTAGGGCGGCAGCTCGTTGGCCCACTCGCGGATCTTGGCTAGCGCTGCCGCCCTGGGATCGGGCAACCAGTCGCGCTGCACCCGCCGCGGCGCCGGGAAGCAAGCGCGCCGCCCGCGCCGCCGCCGGCTTTTGCTGAATGGTGTGCGTGAGCTCGTGCGCGATGAGCCGCTGGCCCGAGGCGCTCGACGGCTGGTATTCGCCGGCGCCGAAGAAGACGTGGTCGTCCACGGTGAAGGCGCGCGCGCCCAGAGCCACGGCGGCTCCCGCCGCTTCGCCGCCGGTATGCAGGCGCACGCCGCCGAAGTCGTAGCCGAAGCGCGGCTCGAAGAAGGAGCGCAACGACGGGCTGAGCGGCTCGCCGCCCGCGCTCATCCGCTGAATCCCCGACTCCACGGCCGCCGGCACGACTTCCTGACCCGGACCCGCTGCGGCCGGAGCCTTCTGCAGGCGCTTGCGCTCGTCTTCGTCCTTCTTTGCCGGGGACTCTCCCTTGCCGAGAAGCTCGGCGCACGAAGCGCAGGAGCGAGGCGGCGATCGATCCTCCCCCCAGCGCTCGCGACGGGCCTTCCGGCGAGGCCATCACCGCATCGGCGGTGCGCTCGGCTTCGCGCTCGAAGGGATCGTCCGCGGCACCGATCGCCAACGCCGGCTGGAGCGCTCGCGGCGCCGGCAACCCGTACAGCGGCACTGCCGTCAGCTCGCGCTCGCTGTGCCTCCCGCGCGGCCCGCGCGGTGACGCGTCGCGCGAACGCATCGAAGGCTGCGCCGTCTGGCGCACGGCGGCGGCGCGCTGCAGCTCACCCACGCGACGACCCTCCGCCGACGGCCCGCGCGATCCCGCTCGCCACCGCGCTCGCGACGGATTCAGCTCCGCCCGCGAGTGGCGGCGCGGCCACCTGCACCGAGGCGCGCATCGTCCGTCCGCCGGGCAGCGGCGTGTCGGCGAGGTCCCGCGCCACGGCGTGCTCGATGAGCGCGCGCAGCTCGCTCGCGTCGAGGTTCTCGGTTCCCGCGCCGGCGACCACCACGCGATCGACGTCGATGTGATAGCGCGTCATGGCCGGGCCGCCTCGTAGTAGGGGCCGAACTCGGCCGCGCTGATCGGTTTCGCAAGCTTGGCGTACTCGCGGGCCGCGGCGCGCGCCAGGTGCGTCATGCCGATCGGCGTGCGCTCGGCGGCGGCGAGGAATGCGGCGTTCACCGCGATCGAGCGGATGTTGCCGCCCGCCAGCTCGAGGCGCGAAAGAAAGGAATACTCGAGAGCGGCGAGCTCGGCCTGCGGCGGGAAGACGCCTTCCCAGATGCGCCGCCGGTCGGCCGCACCGGGAAAGGGGAACTCGATCACGAAGCGCAGACGGCGCACGAAAGCGCCGTCGAGCGCGGCGCGGCGGTTGGTGGCCAGGATCGCCAGCCCGGCGTAGTCCTCCATCCGCTGCAGCAGGTAGTTGATCTCCAGGTTCGCGTAGCGGTCGTGGCTGTCGCGCACCTCGGTGCGCGTGCCGAAGAGCGCGTCGGCCTCGTCGAAAAAGAGGATGGCGCCGCTGCTCTCCGCGGCGTCGAACACGCGGCGGAGGTTCTTCTCGGTCTCGCCGATGTATTTGCTCACCACGCCGGCGAGGTCGATGCGGTAGAGGTCGAGCTCGAGGTGCGCGGCGAGGATCTCGGCCGCCATGGTCTTGCCGGTGCCGCTGGCGCCGGCGAAGAGCGCGGTGATGCCGCGCCCGCGGCCGAGCTGCGCGCCGAAGCCCCACGTTTCGTAGACGCGCCCGCGCTGCTCCACCTGGCTCGACAGCTCGCGGAGCTGCGCCCGCACGTCGTCGCCGACGACGATGTCGTCCCAGCCGTAGCACGGCGTGATGCGGCGCGCCAGCTCGTCGAGCGCGGCGCCGGTCTGCTCGCGGCAGGAGCGCCAGAGCTCCCGGCCGGTGATCTCGCCCGCGGCGCGCCGCGCGGCGCGCGCGACGGCGCCGGCGATCGCCGGCGGGCCGAAATCGAACTGCTGCACGATGGCGTCGATCTCGCCGTTGAGGGAGTGCGCGTGCGGCTCGAGCGCGGCGCGCCAGAGCTCCCGTTGCTCGACACGGGTCGGCTTGGCGACCGGCACGGCGTGCGCGCCGTGTACGCCCGGCCACGGCTCCGCGCTGACCACGAACAGCGTCGCCGCCAGGCGCTCGATGAGCTCGTCCACCAGCCGCGCGGCGGCGCTGCCGCGCTCGATCTCCGCCGTATCGACGAGCAGCGCGTAGCCGCCGAGCAGCGCTTCGCGGCCGAGAAGCGGCAGCAGCGACACGCCCTGGGAGGCCTGGTGCGCCGCCAGCCGCGCGGCGTCGAGCCCGCGAAGCCCGACGCTCAGCCCGGCGCACGCCCGCTCGGCGACGTCGCGCGCGCCGCCTTCCACGGTGCCGACGAGGTTCACCGTCGTCCAGCGCTCCGGCTCGGCGGCGAGGATCGCGGCGACGCCGCGCGCGGCCAGCTCGCACCGCTCGCCCGGCAGCGCAGCGCGCACGTCGGCGAGGAACGGGGTCACACGGGTGTCGGCACGGTTGACGCCGCGGAGGAAGTCCGCCAGCCGCTCGTCGACCGCGAGCCGCCGCGTCAGGAGGGGCTCGCCGGAAGCGTCGTCCACGTCGAGCAGGCACAGCGCGCGCAGCGGACGCGCCGGCACGAGGCAGTCGGCGGCGAGAACGCGGTCCGCAGCGCCTGCGAGATAGACGCCGAGCGCGAGGTGCAGCGTCGCGTGGCCGCGGCGAGCGTCGTCGTGCAGCTCGGCGTAAGCCCGCGCGAACGCGCCGTCGACGGCCGGCGCGGCGGCGAGCAGCAGCAGGTCCTCCTCGAATTGCGACAGTCCGGCCAGCTCGCTGAGCGCGCGCAGCGCCGGCGGACGCGACGCGGCGCGCATGCGGGCCTCGAGGTCCGCGATCCGCACGTCGATCGGCGCGAGCAAGACGTCGATCGACGCGGCGTCGGCGTTGCCCTCGTAGAACCGCCCCTCCAACTCGGCGCCCTGCACCGCCACCAGCCAGTCGGCGGCGCGCGACTCGTTCGGCAGCGGCCGGCGCAGCCAGAGGGCGCGCCGGTTCAGCCGCAGCCGCAGGCGCTCGAGGCTCAGCGCGAGCCACTCGGCGTTCTCGGCGCGCCAGGCCGCATGGGCGGCGGCGCCGGTCATTGCGGCAGCTCCACGAACGCCGGATCGATGCTCTCGCCGCCGTTCACCCGCACGCGCACGGCGAACCGCGCGTGAAGCTGCAGCTCGGCCACCGTCGTGTCGTCGCCGGGAGCGGCGCCGAAGGTGACGAGGCCGGACACGCCGGGGATGACGAGAAGCTGTGAGCCGCTCGTCGCGACGAGCGCATTGGAGTATTCGGCCGCGCCGCCGGCGGCGTTGATCTTCGCCTGCAGATCGTCGGCGAGCGCCGCGAGCGAGGCCGGCCTGGCGAAGGCGATGGTGACCGGCGGTTGCGCGCCGATCCCGAGCGTCATGCGCGGGTTCGGCGACGAGAGGAGCGGCGGCGACGCCAGCTCTCCCGAGAGGAACGCCGAGCCCGCGCCCTGCGGCTGCGGCGCGGTGAGGCCGAGCTCGCTCGCAAAGGGGCCCGAAGGCGCGATCGCGATCGTTGGAGTCAGCCCGCCGGGCACCACGACAAGCCGGTCGCGCCAGAGGTCCACCCGCGTGCCGGCGAAGCCCGAATCGGCGGCGGAGGCGTCGCGGATGAGACCGGCGAGGATCCCCGCCACCGTGCTCCGCGCGATCGACGCGGGAAGATTCGCGGTGACATGGCGCGTCGTCCCGCCGATCGTGATGTCGAAGGCCTGCTGCGGAGTCGTCGTCAGCGAGACCGCAGGCGCGAGGGGTCCGCCGACGATCACGTTCACGCCGCGCGCCGGCAGCGCGTCGGGAACCGGAACCTCGATCTTCGCCGGCGTGGCGCTGAGATACGCCGCGCGCGGCACCGCGCTGCGGCCGATCATCGTCTCGCCGCCCGGCGTCGCAGCGATCAGCCGCGCGCCCTGGATGGTGAGCCGGCGCGGCGGACCGGCTCCGTAGAGGACCGTCGCGGGATTCACCGCCGGCACGAGCATGAACGCAGCCGCGTTCGAAGTGAACGCGCTCCGCGGCACCAGCGGATCGCTGACGATCACCTTCGCCGTGCGCACGCCCGGCTGCAACTGCAGCTCCGGCGGAATCGGACCGGCACCGGGCATGGTCGCCTCGGGAATGACGGCTTCGACCCGGTCCCCGTGCGCGAACGACGCCGGCACCAGGACGTCGCCGAAGCCCACGCGGGTGACGGGTCCGGAGAGCGACGTGCCGCGCAGCACGAGCGTGTCGCCGATGCGGGCATACGCGAACGGCTGCTCCGCCGTCTCGCCCGCGCGTCGCACCTTGACCTCGGTGATCGTCGGCGTCTGGATCGTCAGGACGTAGACCATCGGCCCGGGAGACGGCGGGTCGCTCGGCAGCGGCGGAAGGGTCGCCGACGCGGGCTGCCCGACCGGGCGCGGG
Organism: Thermoanaerobaculaceae bacterium; assembly: GCA_963778565.1. Lineage (GTDB taxonomy): Bacteria > Acidobacteriota > Thermoanaerobaculia > Multivoradales > UBA5704 > DATARR01. The sequence continues at coordinate 231,277 of CAVZUZ010000017.1, forward strand.
AAGCGGCGCGGCCGGCGGCTCTCGATCTGCACGACGTTGATCACGTATGCCGCCGAGAGGCGATAACGCAGCGCGAGCGCCGTCCATACCTTGGTGACGTCTTCCAGAGTGAGCGGCTCGAGGGTCAGCTTCACCTGCTCGAATTCATCGCGCAGGCTCTCGTGCAGCACCATCGATCCGCTCGGCGGGCGCACCGTCGTCAAGCCCTCGGTGACGACGGGCACGTCGTGCAGCACGCGCATCGCGCTGCCGAGGAGGAAATGCGCGGTCGTGTCGTCGAAGATCGGCGGCACGGCCACGCCGCCGACTTCTTTGTTGCCGTAGGCCGTCACCAGGTAATGAAGGTTGAGGCTGAGCGGCGGGTGCCCGTACGCACCCGGCGTGCCGCGGCCCGGGATTTCCTGGTTCTGCAGGTAGCCGTTCTCGGTGACGCGATAGAGAAAGAGGTTGACGCGCGGCTCTTCCTTGCGCGGATCGGCGTCCTTCGACGAGAACGGCGGCGGACCGATGGTGACCGGCACCGCCGGCACCCCGTCCGGCAGCTCCATACGGTCCAGAAGCAGCGCCTGTACCGTGCGCCGACACGCCGCCGATGGCGCGGAAATCGCTCATCGGCCGCTCACCATTCCCACGGCGCGTAGCTGCGCAGCCGCGCGAACTCGTCGAAGCCGCCGGCGGGCGCCGCCTGTGGAGCAACCGCCGCGGGCGGCGTGGGTGGCAACGGCGCGGACGCGGGAGGCGCGGCGTGGATCTCGACGGCGCCGATGCGCACGTGCACGGTCCGCTCGGCGGTCCGCTCGGCTGGGGGCTCCGGGCGCGGCGGAGCGGTCGCGGCGGCAGCGCGCGGAGCGGGCTCGAGAGTCAAGACGGCCGGCTCGGTCAACCTGGCCGGCGCCGGCTCGATCACGAAGGCCGCCGCAGGCTCGACGAGGCGCTCGACCACCCGCGTCTCCTCATGCACGACCTCGCGCTCGCGCAACGCCTGCGGACCCGGCGGCGCGAGCGGAGGCGCCTCCTCCCGGAAATCGGCGTGCAGGTGCCTGATCACCGGCGCCTCGATCTCGCTATGGCTTTCGGCGCGCGGCTCGATCGCCCTCGGCCCCGCGGACGCACTGGGCACGACTGCGCCCGGCGGCGCGAGCGGGTCTGGCTGTGCGACCGGAGCCGCATCCTTCGGGGGATCGGCGTGCGGGTGCGCGACAGCCGGATGTCGGATTTCGATACGGCTTTCGCCGCGCGGCTCGATCGCGATCGGCTCCGCTGAGGGCGGAGCGGCTGCGGTGACGACCTGCGCCGGCTCGGGCGCCGCGGGTGCCGGCGAAATGGCAACGGGCGTCAAGCCGGCAGCGCGCATGACGGGAGAAGGCGGCGGTGCCGGGGACGCGTTTGGCGCGGCGAGCGGCGCGCGCTGTACGACGGCCGCGGGCGATGCAGCCAGCGGAGCGGCGATCGGCTGCCTGCGCGCCTCGCTCGTGGGCACAGCGGACGGCGAGGGCGGCATGGCGTGAGGCATCACAACCACCGCCGGCGGCGACGCGCTCTCACCGGGCATCGCGATTTCGGCGATGCCGGTCTCGCCAACGGCGTCGCCGGCGCTCTCGGCGGCCGGGGCTGGACGCGAGCGCATCACCGGCGCGAGGCCGGCGCTCCGGCGCGCGAGGTTGACGAGGAAGTCGCTCACTGCGCCCTCGGGCGCGCCAGAGCGCCCATCACCAACGCGTGGTATTGCGCGCGCCGCCGGGCGGGCATCCGCAGGATCTCGGCTTCGCTCCAGCGATAGTGCAACGCCAGCGTGTGCACCTCGCTCAGCAGACTCGCCGCCCGCTCCTCGAGCTCGCGCAGGAAGAACGCCGCCGTATCGAACACCACGGAGAAGGCCGCGCCGCAGACGGGACAGAGGAGATCGAGCTCGAGCTCCGCCTGCGGATCGTGCTCCGCCATCGCGGCGGATACGGCGGAGCGCACCGCCGCCGGGAGCTCCGACGCGTCGAGCGGCGTGCCGTCCCGCGCGGCACACAGCACGCAGCGGCGCAGGATCTCGACGGCGCCTTTTTCCGGATCGCTCCGCGCCAGCACGGCGATGCGGTCGAGGTCTCCCGCCGTGGGCAGGCGGAAGGACACCTCGTAGCCCGCGCCGTCCGCGTCGACGGTCACTGCGTAGCTGGCGCGCACCTCGCGATAGGGCGGCAGGAGAAGGTCGCTGACGCCGAGCGCGACCTCCATCGGCTCGCCGCAGGTCTCCGCGGGGCAGCGGAGCACGCAGTCCACAGCTTCGCCGAGGGTGAGGCGCCGCAGGTGCAGCAGCAGCGCTTCGCGGTCGCCGACCGTCAGCCGGGGCGCGATCCGGTCGCCGTCGCGCAGGCAACGGGCGAGCAGCGCCGTGGCGCGCTCGCTCGGCAGCGCGCCGCCGGTGTCGAGGACGAAGACCTCGTCGGCGCCGACGACGGCGCGCAGCGCCACCTCGCGCACCGGCCGCGGCTCCCCGTCGCCGGAGCCTTCCGGCCAGAGGCCGCCGGGCAGCGCGACGCGGAAGGCGGCTTGCAGCACTGGACGAACGGAGGCCGGCACGTGCAGCTCCTGCTCAGTCGAACTGCGGCTCGCTCGGCTCCTTGACATCGACGTCGCGCTCCCAACCCTCGTGTTCGATCTTGAGCGATTGGATCAGGATGGCGTTGGCGTTGGCATCGAGGTCCGCCTGCGCCGTGAACTCCGACACCCAGGCGCGGTAGATCTTGTACGAGAGCACCTTCTGCCCCGCCTCGTTGAACACGTCGAGCGAGAAGTTGCGGCGGAAGTCCTTGAGCGAGACCTCCTTCTCGCGCTGGTCGGCGGGAGCCTGCGCGTTGCCGAAGTTCCACACCTTGTTGGCCCACTTCTCGAACTCGGGATCGTGCGTCACCCCGCGCTCCATGGTGATCGGTTCGTATTTCGTGCGGCCGGGCGACTTGTGGCTGCTGCTCGGATCGCCGCCCTCGCGGTGCTCCACCATCTCCGTCGTGCGTTTGAGCGCGCTCACCTTGCTGACGCCGGCGACGTATTCGGTGCCCCACTTCACCCGGAACTTGAAGTTCTTGTACGGGTCGAAGCGCTGCGGGTTGACGGTGAACTTGGCCATGGCCGTTCTCCTCCGGTCTCCTAGGTCTGGATCGCGCCGGCGATCTGCTGGATCTTGATGATCACGAACTCCGCGGGCTTGAGCGGCGCGAAGCCGACGACGATGTTCACGCGCCCGAGGTCGATGTCGTTCTGCGTCGTCGTCTCCTTGTCGCACTTCACGAAGTACGCATCGCGCGGCGTGCGTCCCTGGAAGGCTCCCTGGGAGAAGAGGGTGTGCATGAAGGCGCCGAGGTTGAGCCGGATCTGCGCCCACAGCGGCTCGTCGTTGGGCTCGAAGACGGCCCATTGCGTGCCGCGGTAGAGGCTCTCTTCGAGGAACAGCGCCAGGCGGCGGACGGGGATGTACTTGTACTCGTCCGTCAACTGCATCCGCACCGCGCGCCGTGCGCGCTCCCCACGAGACGGTGCCGATAGACGGGGAAGGTGCGCAGGCAGTTCAGGCCCAGCGGGTTGAGCACGCCGTTTTCGAGATCGGTGAGCGTGTACGGACAAGCCAACGGCACCGACGATCGTCGCGCGGTGCCGGCCGGCGCCTTCCACACGCCGCGCTCCGCATCGGTGCGCGCGTAGATCCCGCCATCGCGCCCGCCGGCCGCGAACGGCCGGACGATCGTCGCTCATGAGCGGGTCCTGCGCGCGCATACGCGGGAAGTACGAGCGCCGCGTTGCGGCTCCGCAGCGGCGACGTCGGGCCGCCGATCCACGCCTGTGCCTGCGCGAGCGTGTCGACGGCGTCGGGCGCGATCGAGAATCATGAAGGCGCGGCGGCGCATGCAGTAGGCGATCGCCTCGGTGAGGACGGCATTGCCGTGCCGTCGACGCTCCGGAATGACAAAGGAGGTTGAAGAGATCGACGTCCTCGAGCGCGTAGATACCCGTCTTCGCCGCCTCGCTGCCGGTGAGGTCCGCCGGCGCCGGGCGGAGTGCCGTTGTTGCCGGCAACACTGGCTGTCTGAGCGTGGATGGGGAGCCGATTCCCGGCGCGTAGCGCGCGACGTTTTCGGCTGGACTGCCAAGGGTGAAGCCCGTGGCCGAGATGGTGAAGGAGATGTTCGGGTCGGCGGAGCCGGGGAGGATGCGGATCTTGTCGCCGATGCGCTGCGCGGTGGCACCGGCAAGATAAGGCTCGCTGCTCGCTTTCGCTGTGAGTGCGGCTGCGATCTGCGTCGCCAGCTCGTCGCGCGAGGCCGGCGCTGTCGGTTGCGTTACCCAGATCGGCAGGTTAATCGTAGCCAGCGGCGCAGAGTCGCGCTTCACATCGATTGTGAGCGTGCCTGCCGGGGGGACCGGCGACTGCAGCGTCGCCGTCGCGGTGGTGCCGCTCTGGATCGGGCGGAATGCCGCCGCGCCGTCGATTTCGGTTCCACCGTTTTCGAGACCGAGCTTGAGCACGGCGGCGCCGTTGCTGCTGCCGGCATCGAGGAAGTGGATCGACGAGCGCTGCGTGGTGTCCGTCGAGGTGATGGTGATCGTCGAGACCGTGCTACTGGAGCTCACCCCGCCGGCAATGATGGCGTTGATCTTGGCGGTGATGTCCTTGGCGATCGCGTCGAGCACCGCGGACATGTTCGCTGTGGGGATCGGCACGACAGGGGTAGTGTCCGGGATGGTGTCGGCGGGAAAGACTTTAGTCGTGTTGTCGGCGACTTCTCCAATGAGCCTCTCGGTTCCGGCGCCGCCATTGACAACGGTCCGATAGAGCTTGCGCTTCGTCGTCCCGCGTAGGGCCCACAGCTATGTCCGACCAGTCGATCTGCTGATTGGATGCCGTGATATTGACCGGCGTCTCCGGGCTGATGAGCGTCTCCCCCTGCGGCGTGACCCATTGTAGGCGCAGAGGTAGGTACCGAGCGGCAGGCCCGTACCAGCACCACTAATCGCCGCGCTGACCACGGTCGGACCAACGGTGGGCTTCACAGACGGCACGATGGCCGGTACCGGTGCGAGCGTGATCTCGAAGGGGCCCTGCCCGTTCAGAACGAAGCCGACGCGGTTGTGCGAAGCATCGACCAAGGCGACGTCTTGCGCCGTGAGCGTGCCGCTCTTGCTCGACCCCTGTCCGGTGATTGCCAGGGCGGCCGGCACCGCCACCTTCACCAATTGCGAGCCCGCGTTCACCGTGTCGACCACATACGACGTGTCGAAGCTGTTCATGCTGAGATTGCGAAAGTCTCGGTGCGGCCCGGCACCAGATTCCCGTTCTGATCGACGAGTTCGATGACGCGAAATTGAACCGGCTCGCCGGATCGACGGTGGCGTAGTCGACGGAGATGCGGAGGTTGTTCCCCCACGTCCCCTCGCTGACGGCCTCGACTTGCAACGCATCGCCGCGGCGGTTGTCGGTCGTCCAGGAACCGTGCGCCGCCCGCGTCGCGCCTTGCGCGACGCGCACGATGTAGGCCTCGCCGCCGCCGTTCTGGAAGAAGTACTTCACCGCTGTAGCTCAGCGGACTGTCCACGGCCAGCCCGCCGAAGGCGCGCTCGAAGTCGGCGAAGCTGAAGATGTGCACCGGCTGGTTCACCGGGCCGCGCGCCGTGTAGCCGATGAACGCGGTGATCGACGTGCTCACCCCGGTGAGCGTCTGCACGCCGCTCGGGATCTCTTCGATGTAGACGCCTGGATAGGTGGGTGCGACCGGCATCGTTCCTCCTCCTCGCTTGCCAACAGTAGCGTCGTCGCCCGCCCCCGGAATCGGACGCTGGCGGGGCCAGGCCCAGGCTACCCTGAGCGATCTCGTATACTTCGGTGGCGACTTGCTGCAGACTATCGAAAATTTAACTGAGGCGCAATAAATTTGCTAAGTTCGATATGGTGTTATGCGCAAGCTTGACAGGGTCGACTTAAAGTAAGGTAGTGGTTCAGTGTGCTCGTGGACTGCCCCGGACCTGCCCTCCGAAGCCTCACCCCCCGGCCCCCTCTCCGTAACCGGAGAGGGGGAGAGCAGCAAGAAAGACAGATGTGTTCCTCCCCCTCTCCCGTCAGGGAGAGGGGGCCGGGGGGTGAGGCTTCGGAGGGCAGGTCCGTACGCAGCCCGCAGGCAAACTGAACCCGTACCCTAAAGAACGCCGGCCTACATCACCGGCCCGCCCGACCTGTCCTCCGCCTGCGGCAGGAGACGGTCGCGATCGTAGGGCGGATCCTCGTGCTCGGGCATCGCATCCTTGGGCCATTCCTCCAGCCAGCGCCGCCGCTCCTCCTCATCGGCGTAGTGCTTGTGATGCAGGTACATGTCTTCCTCGCTTCCGCTCCCGAGCAGATCGAGGTGGCAGGCGTAGTCCAACCTGCCCGGCAGCACCACGGCATCCTCCCGCAACAGATCGCCCCAAAGCTCGGCGTACAGCTCGCGGTCGCTCAGATGGTTCGTGCTGTGAAGGAACGTTCTCAACCCCGCGAGAGCGTGGATGACTTCCCACAGCTTGCCGGTGAGCTGTGAGTCGTCCAACTCATCCGGCGGCGGCAGGGCCACGCCGGCCTCGATCAAGGCATCGAACAGAGGCTTTGATTCGGCCTCGTCAAAGGCGGTGAGGCTGTCCGGATAGCCGTCTTCGGGCTCATCGGGCTCATCGGGATCGTCGGTTGACATAGGCAGGCTCGACGGTAGTGGTATTTCATGACTCTACCATGCGCTCGACCGACGCACCGGGCCGGGTGAGGCCCCTGCCTTGTCGCTTTCGTAGGGGCGGCCCTATGTGGCCGCCCTGGTGGGGATGTGCCTTTCGCGACAGGGCGGCCACATAGGGCCGCCCCTACAGAGGTTTTGGATGACGCGACCCGCCCTGCAGCGTCGAGATCGTCGAAAACAGGGCGGGTCACGTCCGGGCCAGGAGCTACGGATCGATGAACGGCTTGACCTTCGAGTAGTAGAACGCCAGCGCGCCGTCCACGGTGGCGTTGGCTTCGCCCGGGCCGCTGGCGCAGGGATCGCTCGGGTTGAAGCCGCAGGTGCCGCTGAGCTGGCCGACGATCTGCGACGAGGCGTTCAGGATCGGCGAGCCGCTGCTGCCGCCGTCGATGGCGCCGACGATGTCGCGGCTGTAGATGCTCTGGCCGCGCGGCCAGCCCGAGCAGGTGCCGACGGCGGTGTCCACGTCGTGCTGCGAATGGACCTGCGGCCCGAAGTTCGGGTTGCTGATGCGGAACAGGTCCGCGCCGCTGGTGAAGGCTACCGGCGCGTTGGTCCAACCCAGGAAGACCGAGCCGGCGGGCGGGTTCGCGTTCAGATGCAGCAGGGTGAAATCCCCCTTCTTGCCGGTCGCCGAGACGGTGGCTCCCGCCGTCTGGAAAGGCCACCCGCTGTTGACCGGGCAGGTGCCGTTGCAGGACGAGGTGGCGAACCGCCAATAGAAATTGGCGTTCTGCGCCACTCTGTCCCTGCTGAGGCAGTGGTTGGCGGTGAGGAAGAAGTTGCTCTGCGACGGGTTGTTGTCGCTGATCAGACCGCCCGTGCAGGTGAAGATGAACTGGCCCTGCACCCACTCCATCTTGGCGACGGCGAGCTTCGCGGGCTGAGCGGGGGTGCCGCTGACGCACGTCGCATCGACGACGCAGGTGGGATTGCCGCACGGCCAGGGCGCCTTCAGCATCTTCTCGAGCGGCTCCGGTGACAGCAGGCCCTCCTGCAACGCGCCGGCGAATTTCCGGGTGATGACTCCGATCTCGGCAACCTCGAGGGACACGCCGCCGAGGTCGGCGTCGCTGACCGGTCCGGAGAAGCGGAGTTGGAGGATCGCCTCGGGGCCGAAGATCGTCGGCGTCCAGAGCTCCCCGGTGCCGTTGGGGCCGAGGCCGGTGTAGGGTCCATAGGCCTCGCCGGTCCGCGCGTAAACGTAGAGCTCGGTGTGGGCAGGCAGCACCATGCCCTGCACGTGCAGCCGGATGGCGCCGGCGTCTTCAACCTCCACCACGGCCGCCCAGACCCCTCCGTCCTGCCGGCTCAGACCTCCTTCGAACGGCTGCCGCTGCAGCGTCTCGCGGTCGAGACCGGCCACCACGATGGCCGACCCCAGAGCCTGGACGAAGCCGATCTTGAGCGGACTGATCCAGCGCGGCGCCTGGTCGACGGCGGCGATCGCTTGCGGGTCGAGCGGCACCCGGATCGCCTTCTCCAGCGCCTGCGCCGGCAGCTCGCGGGCCAGGCGCCGGCTCAACTGGACCTGCCGCAGCAGGTGCTGCTCGGCCGTCAGCCCCTTCGTCATCACCTGCATCGGCGCCTCGGCGTAGGACCGGCCGGCCGCCACAGCCGGCGCCGTCCAGCCGGCGGCGAGGATCGCCGCGGCAAGAAGCAGCAACGCCAGGAATCTCCTCACAACGGGGGGTGGATTCGCCATCTGACACGCTCCTTTCCGGTGGGGTTTCGTGACCTCCTCGGCGCCGGCTGCGGGCCGCTCCCCCTCGAGCCCGTCGAGCGAGGGCGCCGCAACCGTGCCTCTCCGAAAGATAAGGTGTCCAGAACACGCTGAAGTGGGCTGCCGCAGACGACCCGCGGGACCCGCCCGCTCAGGCTCTCGAATCCTGAAGATTTCCTGTTGCGTCTCAATCGCACTCGAAGTAAGATATCTACATGGCAACCGAGAAAGTCTCCCTGACTCTTGACGAAGAACTGGTCGCCGAAGCTCGCGAAGCCGTCGGCGTCCGCGGGCTTTCCGGCTACGTTAACCGAGCGCTCCGCCACCAGTTGCAGCATGATCGCCTCACCGGCCTGCTCGTCGAGCTCGAAAAAGAGACAGGGCCGATCGAGCCGGAGCTGATGGAGGAGGTACGGCGCGCATGGCCGGCACCCGGAGAGAAAAAGACCGCGAAGCGCCGCAGCGCCTGATCCTCGATTCCGGAGCCATCATCGCTCTGGCGCGAGGAGAGAAGAAGGCGAAGGTTTTTTTGGCTCGGGCACTGGAGAACAGGGCTGAGGTCGAGATTCCTGTTGTCGTCGTGGCCGAGACTGTTCGCGGCGGATCGCGAGACGCTCCAGTCAACCGGGTGCTGAAAGCAGTGGGATACATCTACGACGCCCGCGAGATCCATGGCCGAGTTGCGGGCCGGCTTCTAGGAGAGACTCGCTCGACCGCTACCATTGATGCCCTGGTGGTGGCTCAGGCAGTGGTAGGCGGAGGAGCACAGATTCTCACCGGCGACCGGGAGGACTTGGAACGCCTCGCTGCCTCACACCCTGAGGTCTGGATCGAGTCGCTGTGAAACACGCTCCGCGACGGCCACGAGAGTGGCGGCAGCGACGCATCAGGCCCAAAGGGCCGACGGCATGTAGCCTGGCGGCGCAAGCCCCAGGTTGAGGAGCCTCAGAAAAAGATCCCGGTGCCCGAAGCCGGACCAACCGCGGGAAATGCCTGCTCCAGGCAGCTCAACGCGATCTGGCCGCCGTCAAGAACGGGAATCGGCAGCAGGTTGAGCACCGCGAGCGGAGCGGGTGGGTACCTTCACCGCTCGCCATCCATCCTACTCGGAGCTCCAGCCACATGCACATCGGTCTCGACATAGCGAAATCGAATTCCATAGCGCTCTTGCGCTCGCAAGGCGCTCTCGTGAGCGAGCTCAATGTATCTACCGGGATCGTGCCCGGCTTGCTCGCTCAATTCTCGCTGGACTCTCCACTTGTCTTCCAGAATGTGATTCGTGATCATGAATCTGTCTCCGTAAACAGCTCCATTGGCGTCACAATTTCGGGCACGAACAACTTTAGCCGAGTGTTTATCACGGCGATGTGCTGCCTCTTGTTTGCGTTTGCCAGATGGTTGCAATTCCAGGTAAGGAGGAAATCACACTTATAAACCGACCTGAGGTCAAGCCCGCTGTAACTTTACCACAGGCCTCCACCCTCGCACAGGCCAGCGCAGCAGAGAGGCAGGGGACTCGTCAAAGTCGCGGGAAGCTGGTGAGTCCGATCCCGCCGGTGCCTTCAGCTCAGCGTCACCGCGCCGTCGCCCCTCACTCCCCCGGCCCCTCTCTCCCGCCTCACACCCACCCCTGCCGGGAGAGAGGGGAGCTTGAAAAAGCTTCTTCTTGCTGCTTTTACAGCCTCCCTCCTCTCCCGGCAGGGGTGGGTGTGAGGCGGGAGAGGAGGGCCGGGGAGGTGAGGGGCCCGACGGCGCGGCGATGCTGAGCTGAAGGTATCGGTCAGATCGGAATTTGGAATTCACGGCGACTTTGACAGGCGACGGCCACGAAAGAATGGCCCCGGGGCTTGAAATAGCGGCGACAGCGATGCATCAGGCCCAAAGGGCCGACGGCATGTAGCCTGGTGGCGCAAGCCCCAGGTTGAGGAGCCTCAGAAAAAGATCAGCCCCAAAGGGGCGGCGGCAGCTTCGATGCAGGTAGCCAGAGCCTCCGTTGACCAGCTTCTACGCAGCCCAGAGTCGAACGACGTCGAGCACGTTGGCATAGACCATGAGCACCGCCAGCAGGATCATCCCCAATACGGTCACCGGTGCCCGAAGCCGGATCAACCGCGGGAATGCCTGCTACAGGCAGCTCAACGCGATCTGGCCGCCGTCCAGAACGGGAATCGGCAGCAGGTTGAGCACCGCTAGCGAAATGGTGAGAGAGATTGCGAGCTCCAAAGCCATTCCGTTCGCGGCAAGCCGCCCGCCACCTCCGCTCGTCACCGACAGCCATACAAGCAATATAGCACATTCAGGGGCTCGTAAGGATGTCGTCCCTGACGGGACTCGAACGGTTTTCTTCCACCTCTTTCCCAGGTCTGACGACCTGGGCTAGGAGTATGTCGCCCTACGGGCTCGCGCTTCGTCATTGGAAATGCACAGTTATTCTGCGGCGAGCCCTTTAGACCACAGGCCTCGTACTGTCCGGCTTCCGAGTTGCCGCCGCCCCGTTGGGGCTTCAGAAGGGTTATTCGACTTCGCTCCTGGGGCTGGCGCCCCAGGCTACATGCCTGAGCCCCGCTGGGGCTCACGCGGTGGATCCGACGGAGGCTGCAGGACGGGACCCGGATTCGACGCCTCTCGTGCCCTGATGTCGCGAATGATCGCATCGAAATCGTAGTGAAAACGCTCCATGTACTCTTCGCGGTGCTTGTGAAGCTCTTCCACAACCGGATCAATGACCATATTCGCTCCGGGTGCCGACGGTTGACCCGCTTCTACGCACCCCGGAGTCGATCGACGTCGAGCAGTACGAGAACGCCCAGGTAGCTCATGGGAGGCTCTCCGATCGGCGGTGGTTTGAAGCGGCAGACGATGCTTCAGTCACAATATCAGTCACCCATTCCCGTTGCTCGACCGTTTCGGGTACGGGTCGTCCGCGAACCTTCTCAATGCGTCGGAACGCCTCCTCCGGCTCTTCGCCGGCGGAAACGAGCACGGCCGCGACCACCAACGCTGACCTGCCAATGCCCTGTCGGCAGTGGACGCCAACGTCCTTCCCCGACTCAAGGGCTCTCTCCAGCTCGCTGACCAATTTCGTGAAGTCCCTTCGCGAATGGGGCACTCCGCGGTCGGGAATCGGTAAGACATGAAACTCCAGTCCCTCCGCACGGGAAAGCGCCTCTTCTTCTTCGAGATCGAGCTCAGCCAACTCTTCTGGTGTCAGGAGTGAGATGACGACATCCAGACCGGAGGCTCGCCACGACCGGATTTCATCCGCAAGCCAATCGCCTCCACGGGGTCGCGGCAGGATCCCCAGACGGCCCGGCCAAGGCCCTGGTACCCAGTAGACTTCAGCCTTCACCCGGCGGCTCTCCTTTCAGATACTCCCTGGGCAGCGCATCGACATCCACGCCACGCTCCCGAAGGACGTAGACGCGATGATGCCCTTCCATCATAGTCCCATCCGGCTTCACCTTGAGCGCTCCGGGTCCGCCCGGCCGTAACGAGGCCATCAGATCCTCCGTCGACATCTTCCTGAAGCCGGCCAACTTTGGCTGGCTCAACGAGCTCTCTGAGTGCAATGACTTCAGCGGAATGTCGTCCTTCATCGCGATTCGTTCTCACCCTCTCTCAGCACCTTGTGAACCGCCTTTCCCTCAGCCCGGAAACGGCGGCGATCATCTTCCATGTTTCATGCTCCCGGAGATTTCCCCTCCCGGTCCGGCCGGACGAAGGAAAACAGGACGGCGTCATGCGCGGTCCCGTGAAGGATCAGCCGCTGCCGCAGAACGCCCTCGCGCCAGGCGCCGGACTTCTCCGCGACGCGCAGGCTCCCCGCGTTCCGCGTCGACGCGACCACTTCCAGGCGAACGAGATCCGTGCTCTCGAAGGCCCAGTGGACCAGTTGGCGGACCGCCGATGTGGCGACGCCGCGCCCGGCGGCCGAGGTCCGCACCCAGTAGCCGAGGTTGGCCCGGCGGTTGGCTTCGTCGATGTGGTTGAGGCCGCAGCCGCCGAGATACCGGCCGTCCGCCGCCACGATGGCGTGCTCGAAGGTCTTCAGGGATTCGAACGCCGCAACCTGCGTCCCGATCCAGGCACGCATGTCGTCCAGCGTCAGGCCTGGATGGCACCAGGGCAGGAACGGACGGACCTCCGCCACGGACTCGAGCGCCGCCTCGAGGAGGGCCGGCGCGTCGTCGGTCCGGTACGGCCGGATGGAGATGTCCATGGGTCGCATCTGGCGCCGAGGAACCCGTCCTTCGTCAGCCCGCGGGCGGTTTCCTCCTGTATAGCGCCTCACGATTGGCCGTTCCTTTGCGGACGAGCTCGATCTCGTCCAGGGCAAGCATGCGACGCAAGACATCCGAGGCGGTGCGTGGACCGACAGGCTTGCGCAGGTGGTCCTTGAAGCGGCGGTTGACTTCCGCTGCTGCGGCGTAAGGACCGAAGGGTTCTTCCAGGTCCGGGCTGTTGACAGCCAGCATCACCAGCCGGCCGACCAGCTTCCGGTTTGGAGGCGGAAGGGGAGTCTCGTCGGATTCCAGATTGGCCAATACGTCCTCGACCGACCTCTTCGAGCCCATGTCCATTTCCTGACCTCTATCCCCTATCCCCCGGTAGGCCACATTTTAGGAGAAGTTGCGGCAGAGAAGCTACGTTGCGGTGAACCTGCTTCGTTGCGGCACAGATTCCAGGTTGCGGTGAATAAGACCGCCTTGCGGTGGACAATGCCCGTTGCGGTGAATCCCCTCCTTCACCGCATCGCGGGCTCGTTGCGGTGAAGGAGCAGGCGTTGCGGCAAAGCGCTTCACCGGATCTGGGTGACCTTCATCTTCTTGGAGTCTCTGCCGCGCAGCACCGCCAGCGCGGTCTTGGAGTAGGTCTCCCGCGACTCGGCGACGAACAGGCGTCCGTCCACTTCCTGGAAGGTGAGGGTCTGCTGTTCCTCCGCCTTCAGGGCCGGCGTGAGCTTGAATTCGAACGAGCGCTCCATGGCGAGAGGAAAGCCGTCCTCGTCCAGCCAGATCTTCGCCTCCAGGGCGAAGCGCGTGAGGCCGTCTTCCGACGCTTCCTCCTGCCGCCGATTCGCCCCGAAGAAGGCGGGCCGAATGACCAGCAGCCGCGCCGGCCGGTTCTGCCAGGTCGCCGCTTCGTCGCTCACCAGGGTCGCCCCGTCGAGGTAGAGCCTCCATCATCGCGGCCGGATTCACCAGGTCGAAGGCGTCCGTCTCGCTCAGGAACGAGACCCCCTCGTCACTGCTGTCGCGGTTGTCCTTGTGCTTCTTCCAGACCGTGATGCCGGTGGAGGTGCCCACCCACCGCCGCTCGATCATCTTGACGCCTTCCGGACCGTAGGCGACGACCGCCCTGCCGCGCCGCTTCTCGCGGTTCAGGTGCAGCGGAGCGGTGCCCCGGTGCCTGACCTCGACGTCGACCTTGATGCGCGTCGGCTGGTCGTTGCGCAGCGCGGCCAGCCGGGCCTGCAGATCGTTCAGAGGCTGAGCCGTCAGCGCGCCGGAGACCAGCATCCCGCCTGCGATCATCCACCCTAAAGCTTGTTTTTTCATGAGATGACCTCCTCCCTTATGACAACGGTTTGGGCCTGCGCCGGCCGCAAAGTGCAAGGCCAGTGCCTGGCCCTCTCACCTCCCCGGCCCCTCCTGAAAGTCTGTGAATTCATCGAGGCGGCGTGCCCTCCGAAGCCCCTCACTCCCCCGGCCCCTCTCTCCCCAAGGGAGAGAGGGGAGAAAGGCAAGAACGGTACGCTTCTTTTTCCCCCTCCTCTCCTTCCGGGAGAGGAGGGGCAGGGGAGGTGAGGGGCTTCGGAGGGCAGACCGCCGAAACCAGGCGTATCGCCGCTGATTCTTCCCCATCCTCCTAAAAAATTAGTTGACAGGGTGTCAGGAGACGCATACAATCCTAATTCGTTAGGAGGGAACCGTCAGGGGGTGAACGATGGCCAGGAAGACCGGCGAGCCGTTGACGCCGCTGGAGCTGGAGATCATGAAGGTGCTCTGGGAGACCGGCCCCGCCCCGGTGCAGACGGTGCAGGAGCGGCTGGCCGCCGAGCGCAAGCTGGCCTACAACACGGTGCAGACGATGCTCAACGTGCTGCTGCGCAAGGGCAAGGTGCGCCGGGAGAGCCAGGGCCGCGCCTTTCTCTACGAGCCGGTGGTGAGCCGCGTGCAGGCCTCGCGGGTGGCGGTGAGCGACCTCGTGCGCCGCATGTTCGACGGCTCGGCCGAGAGCCTCGTCCTGAGCCTGGTGGAGACGCGCCAACTCACGCCGGAGAAGCTCGCCGAGCTGTCGGCGCTGCTCGAGGAGGGCGAAGGCTCGGAGGAGGACGGTCATGGTTGACGGCCTGATCCTCACTTTCACGCTGAACGCCCTGTGGCAGATCCCCGTCGCCGTGCTGGCGGGATTCCTCGGTGACCGTCTCCTTCGGCGGGCTCCGGCGCGGCTGCGTCACGCGCTCTGGCTGGCGGTGCTCGCCGCCTGCCTCCTCCTGCCCGCCGCCGGCCTCCTGCGTTTCGAGGGCCGCGCCGCTCCGGCGATGGCGGAAACGGCCGGAGCGGCCGCTTCATCCGCCGCCGAGCCGGGGTGGCCCGACTGGATCCACCGGCTCGGCTCCGGACCCGGGCGTCCGGCTCGCGTCGCGACGGGCGTCGCCGCCGCGGTGGTGTGGCTCTACGGTTTGTCCCTCCTGGCGCACGGAGCTCGTCTCGGCCGCGCCTGGCGTGCGGCTCGGCGGCTGGCTTCCGAAGCCCGTCCTTTGGAGATCCCGGAGCCGTTCGCGGCCCGGTGCCGCGCGGTGATTGCCGGCAGTGCCGGCAGCGGCGCCGGGGGCGCCGGATCGGTGGAGATCCTCGGCTCCTCGAAGATCAGCGGGCCGGTGACCGTGGGAGCGTTGCGTCCGGTGATCCTCCTCCCCCACCGCTTCTTTGCGGACGCCTCTCCCGCCGAGGCGGCCTCGGCGCTCGGCCACGAGATGGCCCACGTGCGGCGCCGCGACTACGCCGTCAACCTCCTTTGCGAGGCGCTGCTCCTTCCCGTCGCGTTTCATCCGGCGGTGCGCCTGGTGCGCCGCCGGCTCGCGGAAGCCCGGGAGATGGCCTGCGACGAGGCCGCCTTGGAGATGCCGATCGGGCGCCGGGAGTACGCCCGCTCGCTGCTCTCCCTGGCCGCCAGCGCCGCCGGCCTCGCCCGGCCGTCCATCATCACCCTGGGCGTCCTCGACGCCCACACGCTGGAGGTGCGTATGAAAAGGATTCTGGACATGGGGCCTCGCGCCAGCGCCCGCCGGTCGTGGGCCCTCCTGGGAGCGGCGCTGCTGCTGCTCGCCGGGATCGGCGCCGCGGTCTCCGTCTTCTCGGTCGAGGCGGTCGCCGCGGGCGAGGGAGATCTCGCGCCTTTCGTGGGAACCTGGAGCGGCGACTGGCCCGCGGTGGAAGGCCGCCCGCGCCTGCGCGCCCTCGACCTGGAGGTGCGGCCGAACGGCGAGATCGTGCAGATCTTTTACCGCTATCAGAAGGCCGTCGACGGCTCGACCCAGACCGACAAGGCGGCGCGGCCGGCCCTTAACTACAGGGTCTACGGCAACACCCTGACCTTCAAGGTGAAGACCGAAGATTTCAAGACCGGCGACGGCCCGCCGACGCCCGCCGAGATGCTGGGCTCGCTCGAGGCTCAAGGGCGGCGACGACGCCGTCTACACGATCCTCGGGCACTCCTACTTCGACGCCGCCAAGGAGCGCGGCGAGTCGGTGCCGCCTCCCCCGCCGCCGATCCCGATGAAGCGCGGGGCGTGAGCCCGGCCGGAGGTTCCGTTACCGAATTACGCCCCTCGAGAAGTTTGGTAAGAGCCAGGACTCCGCGGTGGCGCCCCGCGGCGCATCGCCATCAACGGCTTCGCGCTCCCCGGTGCCAACTCCCGTGCCTACTTCGGCTCGGGCACCGGGGTGCCGGTCGATCTATTCGCGGAACAGTAGGCACCCGGCGCGCCGGCGTTGCGCCGAGCTCCCTCTCGCCATCCGGGGCCTCGCCGCGCAACGCTTTGTTGGCACTCACCGCAGCATTGTTGTCTCTCTCGCTTGCCTTGCTGTGTATCAAGCCAGCCGAAGCAGTCGTGAGCGGAGCGGAGTGACTCCTCTCGGCTCCCATGTTGTCCCCCTCACCATTTTTGTTGGCGCACTCTCTTGCCGACCGTTTCCGCAATCGAGATTCACAGCATCTATGTGAATCATCGCAACTCATTACCGATGCGTTACAGCACAGCAGGAGAGGGGCGCATCACGCGAGCCCAACTCGCGGTTCGCGCGCTGCGAAGGGAGGATTCCGCGTCTGCGCTTCACAGCGCAGCCAGAAGAACGTGGCAACAGCGTCCGAAAGGGGCGCAACTCCTCTCCGTAGCGGGAATCGTCCGCGCGCTTCCTTGACAACACAGCACGGGAGCTTCACAACATCTCCTCTGGACGTGGTGATTTCGGCACGTAGACACCCGCCATCGCCCGGCGCCAGCGGCGCGCCAGGGCCCCGTCAAAGTCCACAGATCGGGAGAATTCCATGTAGGGGCGATACTAGCTTACCCTTTTGCCATCTTACCCTCCGAGCCCCCTTGCCGCCTCCCCGAGGGTATCCGAGGGAGCCCCGGACCCTGGGCGACTACCTCAAGAAGGTGCGCCTCGACCGCCGGCTCCGGCAGGATGAGGTGGCCGCGGAGTTCGGCGTCGATTACCGGACCGTCTCCAACTGGGAGCGGAACAGCCGGGTTGCGGCCCGCTTCCTGCCCAAAGTGGTGGCCTTCCTCGGCTACGACCCGGGGCAGGACCCTCTCCCAGGAAGCCTTCGCCGGGGTGAGACGGCAGTTTGAGGAGAATCCCTCCGGGAGGGTGGACCACCTTTCCCTACCTGGGATTCTTGAGGGCAGTCGTAGTGAGTCTCAAGGAGCGGTTGGCACAAGGCCCGCCGCTCCTTTTTCTTTGAAGACAGAGGACGGGCCGGGTTAATCCTCTAAAGGGTCATCCAGTTGACAGAGCCACGCCGCCCATCGCCGGCGCGACCTGTCGCACGTAGGTTTCCCGGCCGAGGCCATAGCACAACATCTCCCGTCCGAGATGGTTGATGCGGCCTTGCGGTCGTTCGCCGATTCGCTCGGCGACGCGGATGGAGGCCCGGTTTTCGGGATGGATGAGGCTGATGATGCGGTCCTTCTCTAAGGTGGTGAAGGCATACGCGAGGGCGGCTCGTGCGCCCTCGGTCGCATAGCCATGCCCCCAAAAGCGCCGCGCCAGAGACCAGGCGAGTTCAAATCCGGGCCAACCTTCCGGCGCGGCAAAGCCGACCATTCCGACAAACGCGCCGGTCTCCCCGTGCTCAACCGCCCACATGCCCGCACCACCGAGTTGCCAGTGTCCCATGAGGAAAGCCATGTGCCGCCAGGACCGGCCGCGGTCCCATGGCTCCGGCCCTCCTCCCAGGTAGCGCAAGACTTCGGGGTCCGCATTCAGTGCGGCGTAGTCGTCGATGTCGCTCGTGCGAAGCGACCGCAGCCGCAGGCGCTCCGTCTCAAGGGTTGGGACATGGAGTGCGTTCATTCCCGGATTCCTGTCGTCGCTCACTAGCCGCCCTTGCATCACCCGCTCGCCTCCGCGATCTGCGCCTGGATCGTGAGCGTGCGCCGGAGCGCTTCGGCCATCTGTCGGAACCGAGTGTATGGAGGAGGAGATTAACTACAAACAGAGGATGGGAGGGGGGACTGCATATACCGTGAAGGGGACAAGCACCTGCTGTCCCGCGAAAAAAGTGCGGGGCAAGGTGTACCCTCGCCCTGGCATCTCAGTTCCCCGACGAAGACGGCGTTGTCGCCGTCGTGCTGTCTCCAGGCTGCGAGGTCGGCTTCGGATTGCCGAACGGGTCATTGGAGCTGCCTTCCTTCTCAAACGGGAAGGTGGAACTGCCTACCCCCCCCAAGATCCGGCTCACGAAATCCCACGCCTCGAATAAGAGTCCAGTAACGCTGAGTCGGGACTGCCATGCCTCGTGCGGCCGATGGGTCGCGGCGGCAAGAGGTCCCGCAGTGAGAAGAAGTGCGAGGAGGAGGGGCGCTACACGGCGGCGCGGAAGGATCATGCGGTGCTCCTTTCCGGGCGGCCAGAGCCGGCGCCACCACGGCTGCCGGACTTCCGCCCTCCTATACAAGGTGCTCTAAAGGACGGACATTTAGTCCGTCAAAAGGTACAGCCTGCGGACCAAAGGGGTCAAGGGCGCAAAGAAGGCATGGGAAGGCGCGCTCTTTTTCTTTCCGGGCACCATCTGTGTGAAGGCCAAAGTTCGTTGTTCACGATATGCTCTCAAGAAGCATAGAGGACCCTGCATGCATCAAGGGGCCGGTCACCGGCGCGTGAGGTAACGAGATGGCACGAGTGAAGAAGCGCCGGGAGACTGACGAGCCCATTCATGTCGGCCGGGTGCTTGCGGTCCTTCGGGAAGCGCTCGACTGGACGCAATCCGACCTTGCCCGGCCGTCGGGCGTGAAGCGAGGGTCGATCTCGGAGTACGAGAGCGGGAAGAGCACGCCGGATGTCGTGACTCTGGAGCGCCTCCTTTCCGCGATGCGGTTCCGGTGGACCGCGCTCGACTTCGGGGGGTGGTTCATTGAGCAACTGCTGCTCGACTGCCGGACTCCCGAGGGTGGCGACAGTTCCGGTGGCACCTCAGCATCGCTCGTCACTGCCTCTTCCCTGGCGACACGACTCAGCGCCGATGTCGTGACGGCAAGCCAAACTGCGGCACGGTTGAGCAAGCTGGTCCTCGCGCTCCAGGATGAACAGAAGAAGGACGACCCGCCATCGGAGAGCGCCAATCCGGCTTTTTCCGCGAGAGATCGCAAAGCCGAGCGGCGAGCGGCTGAGGCGCTCTGGAATCGGATCAAGCTCCTGCCCCGGAGAGAGCAGGAAGAGGCACTCCGGGGCGCTCCGCCGGAAGCGCAGTGGGCGGTCTGCGATCTCCTGTGCAAGGAGAGTCAGCGGCTCTGCGACGAGGACCCGGCGAGAGCGGCGGCGCTCTGCGAGCTCGCACTTGTCGCCGCCGACCTTGCCGAGGGCGGCGAAGGCGTCCGCGCCAAACTGCGCGGCCTTGCCTGGGGGCACCTCGGCAACGCCCTGCGCGCCCGAGGCGATCTGGATGGAGCCGAAGGCGCGCTCGCCTCAGCCGACGAGTTTTGGAAGGTTGGGGACGATGTGGACGGAATCGAGGAAGGAATCATCCTCGCCTTGAAGGCGTCCCTGCGCCGAGCCCAACGAAAGTTCGATGAGGCGAAGGATCTCCTTGGGCGCGCATGGCTCCTCGCGAGCGGTGCCATGTTTCGCGTCCAGGTCACGGTGAGCAAGGCCAAGCTCCTGGAGGATATGGGAGACCTCGAAGAAGCGGTCGCGCTCCTCCGACAAGTGAAGGAGACGGTTTCGCCGGAGGAAGAGGCACGTCTTCTCTTCTACATCTGGCACAACCTCTCAGATACGCTGAGCAAGCTGGAGCGCTTCGAAGAGGCTGTAGCGCTCCTGCCGCAAACCCGCGCATACCTTCTCAGGGCCGGTGGAGAGTTGAATCGTGCTCGACTCATGTGGACCGAGGGGCGCATCACCGCCGGTCTCGGCGATATCGAGGAAGGCATCACCCTCCTCTCCCGGGTTCGCGGAGAGTTTGCCTCCCGCGACATGGCCTACGACATGGCGCTCGTCTCTCTGGAGGTCGCCGTCCTCTATGCAGGACTGGGGCGCACCGAACAGGTGAAGACGCTGGCCCGCCACATGACACCGATCTTCCAGGCGCACGCGATCCACCGGGAGGCACTCGCTGCCCTCACTCTATTTCGGAAGGCGGCAGAGCGAGAGGAGGTCACCGAGGCGTTCGCCCGCGAGGTGCTCTCCTACCTGCGGAAGGCGCGGTATAATCCCGAGCTACGGTTTGAGGGTGGAGTGGCGGTGTAAGGAGAGACTCGTATGGCAGTCCGAAGGAACCCGGTCAGATTCCACAGCCGGGGTGGCGGGCTGCCAGTTATCTTGGGTTAACGAAAGGCCCCAGCGGCAGTTGCCGTGGGGCCATGGGAATCAATGTTCCTCCATAGGGAGGGTGCAGGTGGTAAGAGGATCTGGAGGCCGCGCGAGGATCAGGCGTCCAGGGCGTAGACATCGCGCTGCAGGATGACGTGCAGGTGCGCATCCGGCTCGTCGAGGAGCAGAACCGCGCCGGGCCGCGCGTAGAAAAAGGCCAGGAGCAGAAGCACCTGGTGGAAGCCGCTCCCGGCGCCCGCGATGTCGAGGGGTTTCGGCTTTTTGCCGGCGGCAGCGCGCTTGGGGATGTACTCGGCGGTGATGTACGTGCCGCTGAAAACAGGCTTTTGGAGGGTGACCTGGAACATCTCCTCGAAGTGGCCGCTCAGGCGGCGCCAAGCGTCGGGTTCGCGCTCGGCGATCTGCAACAGAAGATTGCGCAGGATGTCGCCCGGTCTGCCTTCACCGATCAACCGGTCCTGAATGCCCGGCTCGCGCTTCTCCTCGTCGGTCTGGACTCCGCCGAGAGGGGGAACGTGAATGACGGTCAGGCGCCGGACGGGATCGGGAACCGGCTTGGACTCGGAGGCCCGGCAGTAGAGCAACTCCGCTCCCTGGTACTGAAGCTCCATCCCCCACGTCCAGACAGCGTCGCCGTCGCGCCCCTCGACGATGATTTCGATGAGCGGCGGCCGCGCTTCCCCCTTGCGGCGGCCGACCGCCCGACCGGTCCACAGGAGATCGAGCCGGCGAATCGGGATGGCCGTGAAGTCCCGGCGTGTGATGGCCACGCCCGACCGCTCCTTGGCCTTCGAAGGGGTATCCTCCCGCTCCTCGATCCACCGTCGGGTTGCGAAGTGCCAGATGGCGAGCGCCTGAAGCGCCGTGGTTTTTCCGAAGTTGTTGGGTCCAGCGAAGATGACGCTGCCGGTCAGCGCGATCTCGGCCTGGCGCAGCCGCTTGAGGTTTCGGACCGTGATCTTCGTCAGCATCGCACTCCTCAATCCTCAAGTCCGACGGAAGCACGCCGTATTGACGTCGAGCGTCCCCGCGCCGGGGTCGTCGGCAAGGAGGAAGCGAATGCGCGGCAGGCGCATGAAGTAGTCATAGACAGCTTCGAGCTGGTTGGGCAGCGGGTCGACGCGCGAGATCGAGAGAGAGAAATAGGGGTCGTCCCGGCCGCGCTGCTCGATGCCGAGACGGAAGCGCGCCGGGTCGCCATCGACGAGCACCTCGATCGGCTCCGGAAGCACCGACCCACGGACGATGATGCCCGGCTTGAGATCGCTCGCGTCCATTTTAGCGGTGAAAACGGTGGAGCGGGAGACGGGATTCGAACCCGCGACCAACAGCTTGGAAGGCTGTGACTCTACCCCTGAGTTACTCCCGCGTATCGCGAACGGTATGGTGGAGGCGGGAGGATTCGAACCTCCGTAGGGCGAAGCCCGGCAGATTTACAGTCTGCTGCCATTGTCCACTCGGCCACACCTCCAAAGAACTGCGCTGCGCCGGACCGGGGTGGAGCCGGCACCCGGATTTGAACCGGGGACCTACGGTTTACAAGACCGTAGCTCTACCCCTGAGCTATGCCGGCAGGTCGGGACCCCGGGCTGCTAAACGCCCCCCGGTCGCTCCGAATTCCTGGAGCCGGAAGAGTTTAGCGTTCCCGCTGCCGGCTGGCAAGGTGGCGGCCGTTTCTGCCCAGGGACTCGTCAAAGTCGGCCGGAGCGCCTCTTCTGTAGGGGCGCCCCTGTGTGGGCGCCCTGGGGGGAGGGCGGCCACGCTACACCGCCGCCCACAAGCAGCGAACAGCCGATGCGATGGAACATTCGCCCCTGGTAAAGCAACGAGCGACCCGACTACGGGCACGTCGCAAACGCATTCGTATCCTGAATCGGCTGGAAACTCTGACCCAACTGGTTCCGGTAGAGGGCGGTCGCCCCGGTTCGCGTATCGGTGACCGTGAGATCCACCTGCACGTTGGTTAGTCCGGCCGCAAAGACCCAGTACCGATTGTTGAAGGCGCAGCCATCGATCACTTTGACGGCTGCTTCAATGTTGTCGGACCCAAAGAACCAAATATAGCCCGTCTCATCCGTCAGCGGAACAAAGTGTCCCTCTCCGGACGCACCATCGGAGGTCCTCCACATTGCCCGTATCTCGAACCTGCCGTTCCTGAGCGAGGACGCTCCCGGCACGGCCGATGCCTCGCGCACCTCCGCCGCCACGGTGCGCTCCGCGCCGGGCATGGTGGAAGCCGCGACATCTTCCGGCGTGCACGTGGCGAACGCGTTGGTGTCCTGAACCGGCTGAAACGCCTGGCCCGCCGGGTTCTCATACAACCGTACCGCGCCGGTTTGGGTGTCGGTCACCTTGAGCCGAACGCCGACGTCGGTGAGGCCGGCCGCGAACACCCACAACCTCGGCTGCGACGACAGGCCGCATGCATTGAGGACCTTCACGACGAGCTCGAGGTTGCCGGGGCTGAAGAACCACATGAAGCCGCTCTCGTCCGCGCTCACGTACCGCGGAGACGCATGCCCGGTATTGCCCGCGTGATCGGTCCACTCCGCCTCGACGCGGAACCGATGCGCCGCTATGCACAGGGCGTTCCCCGATTCGCAGGGAGGAAGGATGCGCTGCGCTCTGAAGTTGTTCACAACGACGCCCGAATCCCCATCGACGACCTTCACCGAGAGCCGCCGTTGACCGGTGAGACCCTCGATGGGGATGGGCCCGATTTCGGCAGGCGTGTTCGGCGTGAACGGCCCGAGAGAGCCCAGCCAGAAGCGGGTACGTGTCGAGAAGCACGACAGCCGCCGTTGACGAGCTGGGCCTCGAGACCGTCATGTCGAACGTGAGCGCCCTCGCGTAAGCGGGAACGTTCACGGTGATCTGGCTAGCCTTCTCGCCCGACCCTTCCAGTTCCGCGTCGCCGAGAGCAGGATTCGCCAGATTCTGACACGGGGTGGACACGCCGCCGGCGCTCGCGCACCACCCGGAGAGTGGAGAATTGGTCACGGCGATCGGTTCACACCCGGAAGAATTGGGGACTAACCTCCCGCGCACGATCGAGTAGTTCCATCCTGCGACACAGGGATCGAGCGATGCATCGAGGTTTCCCGACACAGGCGGCGCCGCGCCGAGACACACCGCTGGATCTCCGCCCACCTGTGCGATTCGGTCGGCGTCCATCGTCCACCGGTACCACTGGTGCACGCCGCTGTGATCGAGGCCCGATTCGGCGTTGAAATAACTGTCGGCGAGCCCGCCGGGATGCAGCAGCGGCTCGTGGTTGTACGTTCGCGCTCCGGGCACGCACGATGTGCGATCACCTACGCTGAATCCTGTTGTGGACCAGTAGTTGTCGACCGCCAGGCTGAGCCCTGGCCGCGCGCTGCCGGCGAAGACCCCGGCGGTCCACTCGGGGCCGAACCCATAGCTGCTGAGCACCGAGTACTTCTCGATGTGGTCCGGCCGATCCAGGGTCGTCACCTGGAGCTCCCGGATGTTGGGTCTCATCTCCAGGACGCGCTTGGCGGCCAGCGTACAGACGGGAACGCCCAGCGAATGGCCCACGAACTGGATCGGCCCCCGATATCCCGCGGACAGCCGTCTGCCGAGCGCTTCGGCAAGCTGCATCGCCGCCGCCGGGACGTTGCTCCACGCCCCCCAATAGTTCAACCCTTGAAAGGCGCCGGACCAGGTGAATTGGAGCCCGTGGATGTCGAATCCATGGCTCGCGAGGGGCAGGAGCTCGTCGACCGGATGCGTCACCTTGCTCTCGTCACAGAAGAGTCCCAGGCCGGGATCACGCACGCACGACCAGAGCTGCTCGCTCGTGAGACCGGTCGGCTCCAATCCGTGGCAAAAGACGACCGTGCGGCCGTCGAGCGGAATGGCGGGCGCGTCTTCCCGCCGGGGATGGATCGTGGTGATCTGAGCGTCGCGCGGCCCCACCGCTATGGTCGCCCTACCGGGCACGGCGCCGGGACATCCCGTGTTGCGCACCTCGATCGTGCGGGAGCCTTCTGCCGTCCAGCCGCGGAACACCGTGGCAGGCTCTCCCAGTGCGCCCACGAACGGCCCACCGTCGCCCAGATCCGCGTCGGGAGTAGTCCACCGCCAGCCGAATCTTGTCGGCGTGCACCCGGTCGCGGACGCCCTGAACTGCGCCACCGAGAGCCGTGAGATGTGCGCCGGTCCGGAGATGCGGAGGGTCGCCGTCGAGGGATTTGCGACCGGCACGGAGCGCGTCCGGCTGCTACAGCCCGAGGCATTGCAGGCACGAAGGGTTACCGTGTACGTGCCGGGGGCGACGTAGGTCCAAGCAGGGTTTCGCGCGGTGGAGTCGTCGCCCCCGACGCCGTCGAGGTTCCAGCTCCAGCTCGTCGGCGTGCCGGTCGAGAGGTCGGTGAACTGCACCTGCTGCCCCACCACCGGCGCCGCCGGCGCCCAGGTGAAATCGACGGTTGGACCGCCTCCGCCAGGCGAGGAGGGCGCCAGCTGGAAGGCCAGATTGTTGATTGCCGATATGCCAACCGTGCCGATAAGCGTGGCCTGCCCCGTGTTCTTGTCGATGCGGTAGAGGCCGGAGCCGGCCGCGCCGTAGAGCGTGCCGTCGGTATCGACGGCCAGCCCGCCAAAGACACCGGGGGTGCCAACCACGGACGATGTGCCGGTCGTGGGGTTGATCCGCACCAGGCTGCCCCTCCCCGTGCCGACGCCGACCGATCCGTAGAGCGTGCCGTCGCCGTCGAACGCGATCGTATAGAGGAAGTAACCGGTGTCGCCGACGACCGTCAACGCCGCGTTGGTCAGGTCCAGCCGATAGAGCTCAGTCTGGAATTCTGCGATCACGTACGCTCGTCCCTGGCCGTCGAAAGCCATCGCACGGGGTTCCTGCGGATATATCTGGCCCACCTGGCGTATGTGGCCGCCATTGGTCAGCTTGATTTCGTAGAGCACCGACTCATTCGAGACGGCGTAGGCTCGAAGGGTGGTGGGGTCGATGCCAAGCGCGTCATAGCGAAGCCCGAGCGAGAGCAGGAATCTGCCAGGATTGGCCGAGTAGGGAGAGATCTTGTAGAGCTCGCCGATCAGGTCGAGCGCGTAGAGCGTCTGGCCAGCGGTGTCCTTCTCGAGCGGCCCCTCAGCAGCGCGATGAGATCGAGGCGGCAGGGGCGAGCCTTCCCATGGGCTGGGTGGGCTCGCAGAATCCGAAGCGATCCCAATGAGGTCGGCAGCGCCGTCGACCAATCCCGCCGAGCTGGGAGCCGTGCTTGCCCCACCACCTGCCGTCTGCATCTTACCGGTCACATCCAGTTCGCCTTGAAGCCCAATCGGGTTGGACACGAACTGAATCCCCTCTGGGACCGAGCCCAATGCGATGGGTTGTATCGGCTGCTGGGCTGTTACGAGCGCCGATAATGGCACAATCAGCCACGTCAAGACTTGAGCGAGTCGCATCCGGAAATACCTCCGAGATCAAGCCCTTAGAGATTTTTCGCCAACTTTAATTGCACAGGAGCATTAGCCCTGGACTCGCGAGGAACACCAGAACGAGAATCGTTCGCGAAGGATCGATATGTATATGCATCTTTTATTCTTGAGCAGCAACAGTGATACTATCTTAAAGTTCCGCCGAAGGGTAGATCTCTGCGGGGCTGAGGCAGGGCCCCCTCTCGGGTCAGCCGGAGGCCAGCGCCGGGTGTCGGTGGGTGAAAGATGTCTTCTTGTGGGAGACTGGTCCGGAGGGATTGAATTGCCGCTTCGGTCAGTCGTCGCTTCATGGATTCTGGCCCTCCTGGACGTCCTCGAGCAGCACGATCAGATCGGGATCTCCGGCCGCCGCTTCCTCCTGTCGCGCGGCGCCCGCACGCACCTCGGCCGCCATGCCGTTGTGGGCCGGACCCGGCGACCTGGGAGAGGGTGCGCTCGGCAACCACCTCGAAGGCCACCCGGTGGCGCCTTCGGCGAAGCAAAGACTAAAAAGCCAACGAGAATGAGCCGTCGCTGCCGTTGTACACAAGAAGGCAGTGCTCCAAGATGTCCCGGCCGATCAGGGCGTGAAAACCCTGGGAGGCCAAGAGCTCAGCCGCCACAACCGGGATAGTTCGCAGCAACAGGGGCCGACCACCGTTGGGAATCACCAACCCAACGTCGTATTGGTCGGCAGAATGAGGAGTAGCCCCCGTGGAAGGCGTGTTTACGCTGACGCTCCCCGTTGGCGTCAGATTGAGGGCCTGTAAGACGGACGGATCGACACACGTACAGCTAGCTCCGGTATCCACCAGCGCTCGGATCTGAACCGCCTTCGGAGATGGTTGACCCGCCACCTTCAAAGCATCGGCTCTGGCTTCGCTGACCGTGATGTAGGCAGCGAGAATTGGACTGCCCGCGGTTAATCCAAGAGTGAAGTGAGGCACGAGCTAGCTTGCACGCTTGGTCGCGCAGGGGTCCACAAATCGAGAGACGAATTGCGCCTGCTCTACGGCGCGAATTTGCTTCACCAAGAACGGCTCAAACTGGAATTGCTTGTATCCGGCCTTGATCGCGTCGTCATAACTGCTGAATGTATCCACCACTTCTTCGCCGTGAATCAGCACAAATTTGCCCTCATGCTCTGCTTTCAGCTCAGGCAGCATCTTATTGTAAGTTTCCAATTCCTTCTCAAGGGCCATAGGGCATCTCCACGAATCTAGTATACACCTCAGTTGGGGGGTAAGACCCGCGTTGATCGACAACTCTCGGCGTCAGCCCCTACTTCGAGCTCCGCTGCCGGACCGCCTCGTAGAGCACCGCCGCCGCCGAGGTGGCGATGTTGAGCGAGCCCACCCGGCCGCGCATCGGCAGGCCGATCGTGCGGTCGCAGATCGTGCGGGTGCGGGCACGCAGGCCCTTCTCCTCGCCGCCGAAGAGCAGCACGACCTTGCCGGTGAGGTCGACCTGCCAGGGCGGCTCTCCCGCGGGATCGGTGCCGTACACCCAGAACCCTTGTTCCTTCAGGCGCTCGATCTCCGCCGCGGAGTTGGTGATGCGCTCGATCGGCAGCCATTCGCTGGCGCCGGCGGAGGTCTTGGCCACCGTCGGCGAAACCGGCGCGGAGCCGCGGTCGCGGATCAGCACCCGGCCGACGCCGGCGCCTTCGCAGACCCGCAGCAGCGCTCCGAGATTGCGCGGGTCCTGGACGTCCTCGAGCAGCACGATCAGATCGGGATCTCCGGCCGCCGCCTCCGCCTGTCGCGCGGCGCCCGCACGCACCTCGGCCGCCATGCCGTTGTGGGCCGGCCCCGCGATCTGCGAGAGGGTGCGCTCGGCAACCACCTCGAAGGCCACCCGGTGGCGCCGGCACGCCTCTTCGATCTCCTCGCGCCGCCGGCCCGTGCGGGAGGCGCTCACCAGGACGCGGACGATCTCGTGGGGACGGTGCCGCAGGGCCTCGCGGACGGGGTGGTAGCCGTAGAGGAACATGACGCTCACGAACCCTGCCGCCGCCGCCGCCCCGCCACCGCGGCCGCGGCGAGCAGCGCGGTCACCGCGAGATAGACCAGCGGCATGCCCTGCGCCAGGCCGGCCGGCGTCGATCCCAGGTAGTCCATGGCCGGCACGTGATTCATCGGTCCGATGTACCAGATCACCAGGTAGAGGATCTCGAAGAGCTTGCTCGTGCCGCTCCAGACGCCCAGCGCCAGCGCAAACGTCGGGATGAACAGCGCCCCCACCAGCCACGCGCCGGCGCCGGCGAGGTCGCCCTTGACGAGGAAATGGAGCGCCGCTCCGGAGCCGGTGAGCATCGCCAGGACCACCCCGGCCGCCCAGGTCGCCGGGAGCTGCCGCAGCAGCGGGCGCGGCGCCGAGAAGAGCAGGCCGCCGGTGTCGAAGCGCGACTCCCGCGTGCCGAGGGGCGACCAGATGAGGATCGGCCAGATCCAGGCGAGAGGCAGGGCGATCGATTTGACCGCGGGAAGCGGCGCCGCCAGGCTGGCGATGAACGTGCCGGCCGCTCCCGCCCACCACCACCAGCGCACACCTTTGAGCGCCAGCTTGAGCTCCGCGATGAGCACGGTTCCGAAGCGGAATCGCGTCGCTTCCGCGGCCATCGGGGTGAGGGTGAGGTGAGGCGCAGGCCGAGCACCCCCGGGCCCAGCTCCAGGGTGAAGCCGCGCAGGCCCCAGAAATCCCCCTTGTACGGCTTTCCCACGCCCTCGATCGTGAGCTTCATGAAAGGTCTCCCCGTTCAGCGGTCTGTACGCCGGAGGATAAAGGAAGTTACGGTGCCTGGGAGCGGTTCAGGGGGACCCGATCCTCAAGTCTTCTTCGATCGGGCCATCGCCGTGCCGTCGGGCCCCTCACCTCCCCGGCCCTCCTCTCCCACCGCACTCCCGCCCTTCCGGGAGAGGAGGGAGCTGAAAAAGCAAAGCAAGATAGTCTCCCCTCTGTTCTGAAAATAGCCGCCCTTGCGGCTCATTTTCACCCCATTTTGTGGTGCCGCGAAGCGGCATGAGGATCTCTCCCGGTGGCAGGGAGTGCGGTGGGAGAGAGGGGCCGGGGGAGTGAGGGGCCCGAGGCGGCGGAAACCCACGTGGATCGACAACTCTCGGCGTCAGGTTAACGCCTATGGGGGCCGGGGGGTGAGGCTTCGCAGGGCAGGATCGGGGTCGACCACGAGCCACCTGAACCACTCCTCGTGACAGAATCGCCGGGAGATCCTTCCCATGTTCAAAGTCGACCAGATCGATCACGTCGAGCTCTTCGTGCCGGACCGCCGGGAGGCGGCCCGTTGGTATGAATGGACCCTGGGCCTGTCCGTCGTGCCGGAATACGAGCATTGGGCGGAGGATCCGCGCGGACCGCTGATGATCTCGAGCGACGGCGGCGGCACCAAGCTGGCCCTGTTCACCGGCGAGCCCCGCGGCCGCCGGCCCACCGCGGGCTTTCACCTCGTGGCCTTCCGGGTGGACGGACCCGGATTCCTCGGCTTCCTCGACCACGTCGCAAAGGCTCCGGTCTGCGATGAGGCGGGAGAGGAGGTGCGGACCTTGAAGCCGCGCGACCACGGCCAGGCTTTCTCGGTCTACTTCTGCGACCCCTGGGGGCACCGGCTGGAGGTCACGACGTACGACGCGGAGCACGTCCGGCATCGGCTCTAGGGGCGGCGCCAACGCCGACCTCTTCGAGCACCTCGGACAGCTTCTCGCCGCCGCGCCCGCCGAAGTCGAGCGTGCGAATGGGGAACGGAATGGTGATGCCGTTCTCGTCGAAGGCGTGCTTCAGGCGCTCGATGGCCTCGCTGCGGGCGCGGAGATAGTCCGCGTGCTTCGAGGTGAAATCGATCCAGAAGCGCACCACGAAGTCGATCGAGCTGTCTCCGAGCTCCTCGAAGAAGAGCTCCACCTCGGTGTCCGGCTTGCGCATCGAGACCTGCTCGATGGCGCGGATTCCCACCCGCCGCACCTTCTCCAGGTCGTCGCCGTACGACACCCCGGCCTGCAGGTCGACGCGCCGCCGGCCGGTGGTGCTGAAGTTGGTGATCGGGTTTTCGAACACCTGCTTGTTGGGGATGAGCACGACCTGTCCCGGCTGGGTTCGCAGCTCCGTCCAGCGCAGGTGGATCCGCTGGACGATGCCGAAGAAGTCCTTGGTCTCGATGAGATGGCCGGCGCGGAAGGGACGCTGGATCGAAAGATAGATGCCGGCCATGAAGTTGGTGGCGATGTCCTGGAACGCCAGACCGAGAGCCAAGCCGATGATGCCGGCGCCGGCGAGCAGCGAGGCCACCGTCTTCTGCAGGCCGAGAATGCCGAGGGCGACGAACAGGCCGGCGGCGACCAGGCCCACGTAGACCGTGGCGCTGAGCAGGCGGTTCACTGCCTTCGCTGTGGGATACGCGGCGCAGCAGGCGGGTGACGAGGCTCCTGGCGAGCCGGGCGGCCAGCCAGAAGGCGAGGAGGACGAAGACCGCCACCAGCAGGTTGGGCAGGAGCAGGATGAAGCCCCTGACCCAACCCATCACCTTGGCGATGAGCAGGTCCCAAGCCTTCGAAATCCCCACTCCCGCCCTGGGGTGCAACGTTCGCGCCAGAGGCCTTTTTCGGCGCCGCTCAGGGGCCCTGCGATCGCCACCGGGGGATCGGTGCTGTCAATGCGCGGAGGCGCAACCGCAATGGTTCGGTTGGCCTGCAGACTGCGTACGGTCCTGCCCTGCGAAGCCTCACCCCCCGGCCCCCTTTCCCTGACGGGAGAGGGGGAGGAACACATCTGTCTTTCTTGCTGTTCTCCCCCTCTCCGGTTACGGAGAGGGGGCCGGGGGGTGAGGCTTCGCAGGGCAGGACCGTACGCAGTCTGCAGGCCGGGTACCTTGACGCCTGCCCCACGCCGGGCTTCGTCGCCGACGTGGCGCTCTCGAGCCAGCTCGCCGAGATCGGGTTCCGGACTCCTTCCGTGCCCGCCGCATGAACGAGATCGCGCGCATGATCCATCCCTCGGTGGAGACCATCGTGCGCACCCACAGCGAAGAGGAGGGGCCGACCTGCTGAAACAGGAGGGAGTGAACAAGGTCTTCATGGGAGAGCACGAGCTCGCCCTCAGCATGACGAGCTACGTGATGGAACGGGTCGCGGACGCGGGAACCCCGAGTTAAGCACCCACTCGCGCGCGAGGTGAGATTGGCTCCAGAGCTTGTCCTTCTTTCAGGGTAGGAGCCGGAGGCGGGCGCAGTGCTTCGGACGTACTGCTCCGAAGTGGCGGCGGTCCAGGGTCATGACAATCTCAGTCCGGAGACGCTCGGCCAGCGCAATCACGGAGGCATCCGTTCCGCCCAGCGGGAAATCGGCGTACTGATCGACGAGCTCACCGATCCGTCGCCAATCCTGAGCGAGAGGGGCCTGAACATCGAACGTTTCAAGCCCTCGCAGAAAGCGCGCTTCGGTCGAGGAACCTCGGCGTTCCTGAATCAGGTAGGCGGCTTCGGCGACGCAGAGCGCCGGGATCACGAGGTGAAGCCCTGGCATGCACAATACGTCCAGGCAGGCGCGATGCGCTGGATCGGCCGCATTCGCTGCGGCGACGAGCGGACCACTATCCACGATCGCGGTCGATATCATCGGCCCAGTGTTTCGCCAGCTCCTCGTCCAGACGCTCGGCCGGAACCATATCCGGGTCGTGGAACAGACCGGCCCATGGAATCTCTCTAGGTTTCTCCTCGGATCCGGAAAGACCCTGCACGATGAACAGCCGGACCACTTCCGAGAAGCTCGTCTGCCGACGAACGGCTTCCCGGTCCACGAGCTCCGCAAGATCGTCAGGGAGGGAAATCGTGGCGCGCTTCATACGCGCATACTAGCATACGTACCCGCCGGCCACGCCGGCGTCGCGGCATGCTGCGATGAATGCCCGAGCGGGAGGCGGGCTCGGCATGCCGGCCCGACCGGCAAAGCGGAGATAATGCTCCCTCCATGGCGATGGAACACTTCCTCCGCGACGCGGTCATCCTGCTCGCCGCGTTGACCGCGGTGGTGCTCGTCTGCCAGAAGCTCAAGATCCCCTCCGTCGTCGGCTTCCTGCTGACCGGCATCCTGATCGGTCCCTCGGGCCTCGGCTGGGTTTCCGAGCGGGAGGACGTGGAGGTCTTCGCCGAGATCGGCGTCGTCTTCCTGCTGTTCTCGATCGGTCTCGAATTCTCCCTGGAAAGGCTGAACCAGATCCGCCGCGCCTTCTTCCTGGGCGGCTCGATCCAGTCGCTGGGAACCTTCGTCGTGGCCGGCCTTCTGGCCCTCCTGGCCGGCCTGAGCTTCTCGCAATCGGTCTTCTGGGGGTTTCTCGTCTCGCTGAGCAGCACCGCCATCGTTCTCAAGCTGTATGCCGACCGGCGGGAGCTGGACGCGCCGCAAGGCAAGCTCGCCATCGGCATCCTGCTCTTCCAGGACTTCCTGATCGTGCCCATGATCGTGCTGACGCCGGTCCTGGGCGGCTCCGTGGCGGCCTCGGCCGGCGGCATTCTGCTGCGCTTCGCCGTCTCCCTGCTGGTGGTGGCGGCGGTGTTCGTGGTGGCCCGCTATCTGATGCCCCGTCTCCTCTACCAGATCGTCGCCACGCGCGTGCGGGAGATCCTGGTGCTCGGCTCGCTGCTGGTCTGCCTGGGCATGGCCTGGCTCACCGAGAGCCTCGGGTTCTCCCTGGCCCTGGGAGCGTTCATCGCCGGCATCATCATCGCCGAGTCGGAGTACAGCCATCAGGTGGTCGCCGAGGTCATACCGTTCCGCGACGTCTTCAACAGCGTCTTCTTCATCTCGATCGGCATGCTGCTGCAGGTCGCCTTCGTGGTCCAGCACCTGCTCGCCATCGCGGCCCTGACCCTGGCGATCCTGGTGGTCAAGGCGCTGATCGCCGGCGCGGCCGTGGCCGTGCTGGGGTTTCCGTCCCGCACGATCGTCATCGTGGGGCTCGGCCTGGCGCAGGTCGGCGAGTTCTCGTTCGTGCTGCTCCAGGTCGGCGAAGAGTACCGGCTGCTGCCGCCGGAGCTGTATCAGGGCTTCCTCGCGGCGTCGGTCCTGAGCATGCTCCTGACGCCTCTGCTGATCCACGCCGCGCCCGGCCTGGCGCAAGCCTTCGTCCGCAAGGGCAAGGAGATCGAGCCCGCGGCGGGATCGCCGCGGAGCGGTCACGTCATCGTCGTCGGCTTCGGCGTCAACGGCCGCAACCTGGCGCTGGTGCTGCACGAGGCATCGATCCCCTACGTCATCATCGAGCTCAGCGCCGAGACGGTCCGCCGCGCGCAGCAGGCCGGGGAGCCTATCCTTTACGGCGACGCCACCCGGCGCGACATCCTCGAGCTCGCCGGGATCGCCGGAGCGCGAGTCATCGTCTTCGCCATCTCGGATCTCGAGGCGGTGCGCCGGAGCGTCCGGTTCTCCCGCGAGCTCAACCCCGGACTGCACATCATCGTCCGCACCCGGATGGTGGCCGAGATCGAGGACCTCAAGCGCCTGCGGCGCCAACCAGGTCTTCGCCGAGGAGCTCGAGACGTCGATCGAGATCTTCACCCACGTCCTGGAGCAGTACCACGTGCCGCGAAACATCATCCGCGCTCAGACCCGGGCCCTGCGCGGCGAGAACTACCGGATGCTGCGCACGCCCGGCCGCGACGAGAATTTCTCCGAAGCGCTGCTGCGCATCCTGGCCGAGGGCACGACCGAGATCTTCCTCCTGGAGCCCGGGAGCCCGGCCGCCGGCCGCACGATTCGCGAGCTGGCGCTGCGCAAACGCACCGGCGCCACCATCATCGCGGTCGTCCGCGGCGAGACGCCGACGACGAATCCCGCCCCCGACCTGCGTCTGGAGGCCGGCGACTCGCTCGTACTGGTGGGTAGCCACGAGGAGATCGAACGCGCGTTCCAGTTGCTGGAGCCCGGCGGACCCGCGGCGGTGCAACAGAGCTGATCGCGAGACTCACACCATTCCCGTTCAGGACCAGCGTAGTGGTTCAGTTTGCCTGCGGACTGCGTACGGTCCTGCCCTCCGAAGCCTCACCCCCCGGCCCCCTCTCCCTGACGGAAGAGGGGGAGGAACACATCTGTCTTTCTTGCTGTTCTCCCCCTCTCCGGTTACGGAGAGGGGGCCGGGGGGTGAGGCTTCGGAGGGCAGAACCGGGGTAGTCCACGAGCAAATTGAACCACTATCAGGACCAGGCCTTCTCATGCGAAATCGCGGTCTCCGGATCGAACGTCTTCAGCCGGTCCTCCCCCTCCTTCGCCCAGAGACGCTCTTCAGCCTCCGCATAACACCTCGTGAGGATGTTCCGGACGACCAGAGAACATCGGCTACGATTGGGGACATGGCAAAAACCGCTCCGACCCACGCGAAGCCCCACAACCTCCGCGCCGGCACCGTCGCGGTGCTCGCGGTGCTCCTGGCAGCGGCCCTGGCGGCGCCCTCCCCGACCCAGGAAAGCCCGGAGCAACCCGCGGAAAAAGAGTTCAAGAACATCCAGGTCCTCACCGGCATGCCGGCCTCGCAGCTGATGCCGGTCATGCACCTCATGCGCGCCTCCCTGGGCGTCCACTGCGACTTCTGCCACGTGGCGGAGAACGGCAAGTACGATCTGGACACCAAGAAAAACAAGGAGACGGCCCGGCGGATGATCCGCATGGTGATGGCGATCAACCGCGAAAATTTCGAAGGAAAAACCGTCGTTACCTGCAACTCCTGCCACCGCGGCCAGGACCATCCCGTTCGCGTGCCGCCGATCGAGCAGGGCCTGTTCGCCGACACGACGCGGAGCGACGCGGAGCCGGAACCGGAGAAGCTGCCGGGCGCGGCCGAAGTCCTCGACCGCTACATCGCGGCGCTCGGCGGCCGCACGGCCCTCGAGTCGGTCGCGAGCCGGGTGTCGCGCGGCACTCTCCTGCGGCCTACCGTGGTCGACTCGGGCACGCCGAAGGCGAGGGCGGTCAACCGCGGCCGGGAGGATCCGCTGGAGATCGTCCAGGAGGCCCCCGGCAAGCTCACGCTGATCGTCGGCCCGCCCACCCGGCGGATCGTCCAGAGCTTCGACGGCGTCTCCGGAACGCTCAAGACTCCCGACGGCGAGCGCCCCTTGACACCAAAGGAGATCGCCCGCGCCGCCGCGCTGGCCGATCTGCGCAAAGAGCTGGCCCTGCGCGACCGGGCGGCCCAAGGCAGGGTCGTCGGGAAAGACCGGATCGACGGCCGCGACGTCATCCTGGTGCGCGCCTCCGCGGCCGACGGCAACCCGGAGCTCCTCGCCTTCGATGCCGAGAGCGGTCTCCTGCGGCGCCAAACCGTCTACAAGCCGATCTTTCTGGGACCGGACCCCGAGCAGATCGATTTCGAGGACTACCGCGACGTCGGCGGCGTGAAGGTACCCTTCCTGGTGAAGACCTCGTATCTCGACGACAATCATCTGGGGACGACGCGGAGGCTGACCGAGGTCCGCAACCACCCTCCCCCACCGCCGGCGAACTGATCGGCGGGTAGTGGTTCAGTTTGCTCGTGGACTACCCCGGTCCTGCCCT
Organism: Thermoanaerobaculaceae bacterium; assembly: GCA_963778565.1. Taxonomy (GTDB): domain Bacteria; phylum Acidobacteriota; class Thermoanaerobaculia; order Multivoradales; family UBA5704; genus DATARR01. Next base: position 266,813 of record CAVZUZ010000017.1, read on the forward strand.
CCGAAGCCTCACCCCCCAGCCCCCTCTCCCTGACAGGAGAGGGGGAGACACATTTGTCTTTCTTGCTGTTCTCCCCCTCTCCGGTTACGGAGAGGGGGCCGGGGGGTGAGGCTTCGGAGGGCAGGATCGTACGCAGTCTGCAGGCCCAACTGAACCATTACTGATGGGCGAACGGCGAAGCCAAAAGGGCCCGTCCCTCGATCGGGGGACGGGCCCTCGGCGTTTCAGCCCGGCGGGATCAGAGCCGGCTCAGAACATGAGGTTGCCCGGACCCAGAGTGAAGTTGAGGCCGGTTCCGAACTTGGCCCTGGCGGCCGTGAGGTCGGCGGTGGCGCTCTGGATCAGGTTCTTGCGGTTGGTCGACGAGAACTCGATGAGGGCGAGGCTGTTCTTGCTGATGGCGTTGAGGAGGAGGAACTGGGCGTCGAAGTGCAGGTTCTTGGCGCTCAGCACGTCGAGAGCATCGATGGCCTCGATGGTGGAGAGGAAGAGCAGGTTGTCCGCCGTGAGGCGCCTGAGGATGGAGTTGCCGATGGTGCTGTTCTCCAGAGCCAGGGCGGCGTTGTTGCGCTGGATGGAGATCGCGGCGTTGAACGAGGCGTTGGTGACGCGCAGGAACTTGCCGATATTGGCGATGTCCGTCGCGGTCAACGGCACGGCGGTGCCGCCGCCGGCGGGCGACTGGGCGAACGCCTGGGTCGTGTAGAAGGCCGTCGCGTCCTCGATGGTGGCGGCGCTGTTGTTGTGGAAGAACGGCTCGGTGTCGGCGGCCTCGATCAGCGGCGTCGTGTTGAAGGAGCCGTCCCCGAAGCAGTCGTTGGACCCGTTGCCGTCGCAGTCGCGGTTGGCGCTCCCGAAGCCGCCGTCGCGCGGGTGGGTCTCCGTGGCCTGGCTGGGATCGGGACCGCGCTCGACGCCGGTGTCGAAGTTGAGGTTGGTGCCGGGCGCGATATTGGCGCCGGCGTTGGCGTGGCAGCCGTTGCAGCGGGCGTCGGTGGCCACGAACCGGACCTTGCCCGCCTGGGCGGCGGAGTTGAGCAGGGTCACGCCGGCGAGGTTGAGCTCGTTGAGGCGGCCGCTGGCCAGCGAGAAGGCCTCCATCCGGTCGAGCTGGGTGTCCGTCGGCAGGACGAAGTCCACGCCGGAGACGCGGTTCAGACGCTTGGTGAAGTGCTGGGTCACCGCGCCGACCGGGAAGAAGCGGAGGGCGCCGGTGTTCGGAGCGCCGTCACCGCTCCAGCCCGTGCGCTGGACGGGCGCTCGGCCGTCGACGGGCGCCAGGATCGAACGCGCCATGGAGAGCGAGTGCGGCACGCCGCGCATCGTGAACCTCACGGTGGGATCGGGCGCGAAGCCGTCGGTATTCTCCAGGATGAGGGCGTGGTTGCGCATGAGCTGCGGCCGTTCGAGGCCGGGCACGCCGCCCTGCGAGACCGGGAGCTCGGCGACGAACAGCTTGTCGTTGTTCGGCAGCGACTGGATGAAGTCGAGGTCGAGCCCCTGGTTGTTGTCCACCCGGTGGCAGGTGCCGCAGGTGCGGCCGTTGCCGCTGAAGACACCGCGGAAGAAGAGGTCTCCGCCAAGGCCCACCGCCTGGGTGACCAGGCCGTTCGAGATGAGGATCGAGGAGTTCGCTTCCGCGGCGCGGGGCTCGAGCGCCGACCCCAGGAAGCCAGGGCTCAGGAAACCCGCCAGGCGGGTGGCTTGCTGCGCCCGCTCCGCCTCCAGGCGGGTGGCCGTGTAGAGCCGCTCGAAGAACGACCGGCCGCCGATGAGAACGCTGCTCTCGGCCGGCGTCTTGCCGGCGCGTGAGACCACCACCAGGTCGAGCTCGAAGTCGCGGAAGAACTCGCGGCCGAGCCGCGCCGCGATCCTGGCGGGCGAGCCGCTCGCCAGCCGGCCGATGCGGAACATGCGGTCGCCCGGCTCCGGCTGCACGGTCTTGCCCGGCCCGTCCTGGTTGTCGACCAGCCACAGGTCGGCGGGCTGGCCGTCCAGGCCCTTCACCTCGGCCCGCAGGGCACCGTCGATCATGTCGAGGCTCACCTCGCCGCGGCCGGCGCTGCGCTCCGTGGAGAGGCCCTCCGTCCAGCCGAGGGTGACCCTGACGTCGCGGTCGCCGCCGGCCTTGACGTAGGCCTTCTGCCAGTCGCGATAGAAATCTTCGAAGGCCGTCTCCTGGGCGACGACGGCCTGCAAGGGGTCGGCGGGTTGCGCGGCCGCAACCGGCGGCTCCGGGGCGGGCCCGCCGGTCAACAGAAAGATCGGCGGCAGGCCTAGAACCAGAACGATTCCGAGAATCACGGGAAACGGTTTGATCTTCGCCTTCATAACTCCTCCTTGGAAGGGAACTCACTCAACGAGCACAAAACCCCGCACGGATCGGAGGTCGAACAAGGCAAGATGGCATGGCGCTGCCGGCGGGCCGCGGCAGCCGAAGGCCCGCGAAGCCCTTAGGGGGCCGCCAAGCCGCCCGAGGTGTATGGATCTTGCTGTCATGAATCCACACCACCTCCCAGGCGCAGTTTCGGAACTGCACACAAAACGACTGCATTCCGGGCAGCTCACCGATGCACTACTTCGAGGGTTCTTCTAAATAAAAAGGTGAGGGAAGACGCCAAGGCGAGACAAACTCAACGGTAGTGGTTCAGTTGGCTCGTGGACTCCCCCGGTCCTGCCCCTCCGAGACCTCACCCCCCGGCCCCCTCTCCAGCGGAGCTGGAGAGGGGGAACGATGCCTTGCCGTTTTTGCCTGTTTCCCCCTCTCCACTTTGTGGAGAGGGGGCCAGGGGCTGAGGCTTCGAAGGGCAGGACCGTACGCAGTCTGCAGGCCAAATGAACCCCTACGGGTTCAACCTGACACGGAAAGCCTCGCCACGATCGGTGATACCCTGTCGCGGCCAGTCATGCCCGTCTCGGCGAACAATTCGCAGATCGTCTACGACACGCTCAAGGCCTGCGGAATCCGGCTGCTCTCGGTGTTGCCCGAGACGTGGCTCGTTCATCTGGTGAGCCTGGCCGAGGAGGATCCCGAGATGGTCCTCGTCCGGCTCGCCAAGGAAGAGGAAGGGGTCGGGATCTCGGCCGGCGCGCACCTCTCCGGCGTCAAGTCGGCCATGCTGATGCAGAACCACGGCCTGCTGGCGAGCATCAACGGTATCGTCTCCCTGGCCCAGCTCTACCGCATTCCCCTCCTCATGCTGGTGAGCTACCGCGGCGGCTTCGGCGAGGAGCACCCCTGGCAGACCGAAGGCGGCGGCGTCACCGAGCACGTGCTCGACGCGCTGCGCATCCCCTATCTCATGCTGGACTCTCCGGGGCACGTGGCCGAGCGCATGCGCCAGGCCCAGGTGCTGGCCGAAGCGAGCCTGCGGCCGGTCGCGCTGCTGCTCTGCCGCAGCCTGATGTGGGAGGAATGATGCTCCGCGTCGATGCCCTGAAAGCCATCTATCCGGAGCTTCTCCCGCTGCATCGTGGTGACCAACATGGGAGCCGCTCCGGCCGAGCTGTATTCCCTCGGCCACCAGCCGGGCTTCTTCTACCTCTGGCATTCCATGGGCCTGGCGTCGTCCGTGGGTCTGGGGATCGCCCTCAGCCGGCCGGAGCTGCAAGTGATCGTGATCGACGGCGACGGCTCGCTGCTGATGAACCTGGGGAGCCTCACCACGCTCGCCCGCCACCGGCCCGCGAACCTCATCCACGTCGTCTTCGACAACGAGGTCCTGCTCTCGGTGGGCCGCAGCTTCACCACCGCCACGGCCACGGGCAGCGATCTCGCCGCCATGGCTGCCGGCGCCGGCATCTCGCGCACGGCGACCTATCGCACGGAAGAGGAGCTGCGCCGCGGTTTCCTCGCAGCCCTCGCCGCGCGCGAGCTGGCGCTGCTCGTGGCCAAGGTGGAGCCGCAGGGACCGCCGAGCTATTTCATCGACCTGCACTTCCTCGAAAGCCGCTTCCAGTTCCAACGCCACCTGCGGAGCCTCGCCGCGGCGCCAGGATAAGGAGACCCCCCTTATGAGCATCCTCCAGCAGCTCGTCGCCGAGCTCGACGCCGGACGCGTCGAGGTCGTCGATCTCACCCAGCCGCTCGGTCCCGACACGCCGGTGATCGGATTGCCGCCGATCTTCGCCTCCTCGCCGGGAGTGACGATGGAGGTGATCTCCCGCTACGACGACAAGGGTCCCGGCTGGTACTGGAACACCCTCCACCTCGGCGAGCACACGGGCACCCACTTCGACGCGCCCGTTCACTGGATCACCGGCAAGGACCTGCCGGACAACGCCTGCGACACCATCCCGGCCCGCCGCTTCATCGGTCCCGCCTGCGTGATCGACGTCACCGCCGACGTCGAGACAAACGCGGACTTCCTCCTCACCCGCGAGCGCCTTCTCGCCTGGGAAGAGGAGCACGGCCGCATTCCGCGCGGCGCCTGGGTGCTGCTGCGCACCGGCTGGAGCCGCCGCGCCGAGCCAAGCGAATTCCTCAACGTCGGCGCCGACGGCCCGCACAGCCCGGGATTTCACAAGGACGCGACCGTCCTTCTCGCCGAGCAGCGGGACGTGCTCGGCGTCGGCGTCGAGACCGTGGGCACGGACGCCGGCCAGGCCGGCGGTTTCGATCCGCCCTTTCCCAACCACACGCTGATGCACGGCGCCGGCAAGCTCGGCCTCGCCAGCCTGCGCAATCTCGATCAGCTCCCGCCGACAGGCGCCGTCGTCATCGCCGCGCCCCTCAAGATCGTCAACGGCAGCGGCAGCCCGTTGCGGGTGTTGGCGCTGGTGGAGGGATAGATCAGCCCGGCGGCGCTTGCCAAGAAGTGCTCTCCGCGATCGGTGATACCCTGTCGCAGCCATGGAAAGCGTTACGAGCCGCCCAGTTTCCAGCCTCGATATCGCGCGCAAGCTCCACGCGGTTGCGGAGGGTGATCCCCGCATCCTGGCGCTATATCTGTTCGGCTCGCGAGGCCGTGGCGACGAAACAGACCATTCCGATGTCGATGTCGGCGTTCTCTTTCGGCAAGCGCAGACTTTGCAGGATGTCCTGGTCCTCGAGGACGAGCTCGAACGGCGGCTCGGAGTAGCTGTCGATCTGGTGGATGCAGGGCGGGCCAACGCGTTCTTGGCCCTCGCGGTCATCCGCGGCGAACGCGTCTTTTGCGCCGATGAAGACCGCTGCGATGAATTCGAGCTTTACGTGATGCGCCGTGCGGGCGACCTTGCGCCGTTCGAGAGGGAACGCCGGCGGCTCTTGCTTCAGCCATGACGCCCAGCAAGATTCGACTCAAAACGGTGGCGGCCAAGGCGGAAGCCATCCGTTCGATGATCGCCGGGATCGAGACGCTCCCGCTGACCTCTGAGGCAGCATTCTCGGCGGATGCGCGCATGGTGGCGGCCGGCGAATCGTTCCTGCGGCGATCTCTGGAAGCTCTGCTCGACCTGGGACGCCATGTGCTCGCGAAGGGATTTGGCAGGGTTATCCCCGACTACGCCGCAGTAGCGGACGAGTTGGGAGCACAGGGTCTTCTCTCGCCGGAGAGCGTGGCCAAATTACGGTTGATGGCGCGCTACCGCAACCGGATGGTGCACTTCTACGACGAGATCACAGCGCCGGAGCTGTATTCGATCCTGACCGAAGAACGCAGAGATCTGGAGCAGATCCTCACCGCCATGCAAAGCTGGGTGGCCGCTCATCCCGAGCTGTGCGACGAGGAGCTGTGAGAGCCGACTCCGCCCGACCGCGGATTGCCCGCAGCCACATGTGACGGATCAAAGCGCTGCCCGGATAGGTCACTCGCCAGTACGCCGCAAACGTTCGCCGCCGGCAAGGACCTGCCGGACAACGCTGCGACACCATTCCGGCCCGCCGCTGCTGCGCACCGGCTGGAGCCGCCGCGCCGATCCAAGCGAATTCCTCAACCCGGCGCGGGGGGGAACCTGCTAATCTGATGGCCCCAGAGATCGCTTCCCCGGGCTCACGCCCGGGGCTACATGCCTCGGCCCCTCTGGGGCCACCAGATGAGCCTGGCGACGTTGAGATCGTCGACTACCATTCCTAGAGCGAGGCACTCATGATCCGCATACCCACTCACCGCGCGCCCACCCACCCAGGTGAAATGTTGCTCGAAAAGCTCCTGAAGCCCATGGCTCTGACGCAGTGGGATCTCGCCGAGGGAATCCACGTACCCTATCAGAGGGTCAGCGAGCTGGTTAAGAAGCGACGCGGTATGACGTCCGGCACCGCGCTCCGGCTGGCCAAATTCTTCGGAGAATCCGCTGGTTTTTGGATGAATCTGCAACTGCGTTGGGATCTCTATCATGCCGGCATTTCCGAGGGGTTGTGATGACTCGCTCCCCCCGGGCTCACGCCCACCCTCTTATACATATCTCAGCGTTGGGATCGCGACGCCGGGAGGTGCGCGCAGCTCGGACCGGTCTTGCCGCCCCGGAGACGACCCGCCGCTGTAGGCCTTCGAACCGTGGTCGCACACCGACTGGGTCGTCTCTACGCAACCTCCGAGACACCGCCAGAGATAGAGGTTACGGAGACGTTGGAAGATTTCGTTTCGCGAGGCCCCCACAATCGCCATCCTGTTGCTATCGCGACAACGGTCCCGTAGAGACGACCCGGTCGCTCTACGACACCGGCCGCAGGCCACGGGGACGGCGGGTCGTCTCCGAAGCGGCGAGCTCGCTCGGTCTATCACGACCTCCGACGTCGCGATCTGGGGCCACCCATATCTCTGACGATGAGCTCTGAGACGACTCGACCGAAGGACGCTGTGCCGGAGGGGATCGACATTCCCCCGGAGTGGCTGGCCGAATTCGAGGCCGCCGCCCGGCGGCCGTTGCGAACCCGTTTTCGCTACGCCTTCATCCACACCTACAAGCCGGTGCTCGACGACGCGCCGTTCCGCGCCTTCGATACGACCGCGGACTACCGCCGCTGGTGCGAGGAGAACCTGCCGGACTGGCTGGGATATGGGCGCGTTTGAGTACCGGCAGGCCGAGGAGATCCGCGACGCTTTCGCCCGCCACGGCGTGCGGTATCTCTTCATCGGCAAGTCGGGCGCGATTCTGCTCGGCTTTCCCGACACCACGCAGGACGCCGACCTCTTCGTAGAGAAAAGCCCCGAAAACGGCCGGGCTATCGCCGCCGCCCTGCGCGAGTTGGGTTTCGCTCTCGACGACGAGCAAGCGGCGCAGATCGAGCGCGGCAAGGACTTCGTCCAGCTCAAGAACGGGCCGTTCGACCTCGACCTGGTCTTCGCACCGGACGGCATCGAGCGCTTCGCAGACGCCTGGCGGCGGCGCGTCGAGGTCGAAGGCTTCCCCGTCTGCCACCCCGACGACATCATCGCCAGCAAGGAAGCGACCGGCCGCGTGAAGGACCGCGAATCGCTGCCGCGGCTGCGATCGTTCCGCGAATACTGGCTGCGACAGCGCAGTCGCCTCTAGCCGCTCCGGCCACCCGCCCGGCCCGGCTAGCGCCGCGAGTCGCCGCTCCCCGGCCCTCCTCTCCCACCTCACGCCCACCCTTTCCGGGAGAGACCCTCAACCCGCTTCGCGGCACCACATCATGGATGAAATGCCGCAGAGCGGCTATTTCAGACCAGGAGGGAGACGGCTACAAGAAGCTGCTTTTTTCAGCTCCCCTCTCTCCCGGCGGGTGGGTGTGAGGTGGGAGAGAGGGGCCGGGGGAGTGAGGGGCCCGAAGCGGCGGAAACCCCACGTGGATCGACAACTCTCGGCGTCAGGGCGTCAGGTTGACGCGTGTTCTCTCCCTCTCCGGTTACGGGGAGGGGGCCGGGGGGGGAGGCTTCGGAGGGCAGGACCGCACGTAGTCTGCAGGCAAAACTGAACGCGAGAACAGGGAGATTGACGGCACCTACACGACATGCTAGCTTCCCCGCGCGGACTGTTCTTCTAAATTCAGATCGGTGCCCGGCTCGGTCGGTGCACCCCAAGCCAAGGAGGGCCCCCATGAGGTCAGCTCGGCGTGCGCTGTCATCCAGGTTTACCAGCTTTACCGATTTCCGGCCATTGGCTCTGCTGGCCCTTGCGGCCCTCGTGCTCTCGCTCGCTCTGCCGCCTCCGGCCGCGGCCGCCACCAAGCAGGAGATGTATCAGCAGATGATGAGCCTGGCCCAGCAGATGGCGGCCGTGAAGCCGACGCTCGCCACCAATGCGGACAGCCGCGCCATCTACGCCGCCGCCGAGGCCCAGTACCGGCAATTGAGCGCGGCCATGGGAGGCGACGACCCCGCGGGCGTCATCTCCCACGCCGGCGCGCCGAGCCATGCGGTCCGCGTGGTGCCGACCACGCCGGCGGGCTGCGGGCCCGTGACCACCACCTTCACACAGTCGACCCCGACCGCCATCCCGACGGGCCCGGCGGTGGTGAGCCTCGACGGTGGTGGTTTCCGGCGTCGCGACGTACCTCTTCGACCTCGACCTGACGACCAACCTCACGCACACCTTCGCCGCCGACCTCGACATCACGCTGATGTCTCCGGCCGGGACGATCGTGACCCTGACCACCGACAACGGGGCGGGCAACGACAACGTTTGGAACGGCACGCTCTGGGACGACGACGCGAACCCGCTCGGGCAGGTGCCGTACGTCACCAACAACGGCCTGGTGACCGACCACGCCTACTTGAACGTGACTCTGGCCTCGCCGCTCGTCGTTGAAGAGGCGATGGGAGCGTTCATCGGCGAGAATCCGAACGGCACCTGGACGATCACCATCTCCGACGACCTGACCGGCGACGGCGGCAGCCTCGCAAGCTGGTCGCTCGCCGTCACCACGTTCCCCAGCGCGCCGACCACGGCCAACACGACGGCGACTCAGTCCACCCCGACCGCGATCCCGACCGGACCGGCGGTGGTGAGCCTCGACGCTCGTCGTCGCCGGCGCCGGCACCTCGATCCTCGACCTCGACCTGACGACGGCCCTCACCCACACCTTCGCGGCCGACCTCGACATCACGCTGATGTCTCCCGCCGGGACGATCGTGACCCTGACCACCGACAACGGGGCGGGCAACGACAACGTTTGGAACGGCACGCTCTGGGACGACGACGCGAACCCGCTCGGGCAGGTGCCGTACACCACCAACAACGGCCTGGTGACCGACCACGCCTACACGAACGCGGTCCTGGCCTCGCCGCTCGTCCCCGAGGAAGCGATGGCCGCCTTCATCGGCGAGAATCCGAACGGTACCTGGACCATCACCATCTCCGACGACCTGACCGGCGACGGCGGCAGCCTCGCCAGTTGGACGCTCGACATCGACACCTTCACCTGCGCCTCGGCCGACCTGTCGATCACCAAGACCGACGGCGTCGCCAGCGCTACGCCGGGCGGCTCGGTGACCTACGTGATCGTCGCCTCCAACGCCGGTCCGACGACGGCGAACCCGGCGAGCGTGACCGACACCTTCCCGGTGGGGCTGAGCTGCACGTGGAGCAGCGCCGCCGCCGGCGGCGCCACCGGCAACACCCCCGCGGGCGCGGGCAACATCAGCGACCTGGCTCTCAACCTCCCGCCCGGCAGCTCGGTGACCTACACCGCGACCTGCACGATCCCGTCGTCGGCCACCGGCATGCTGTGCAACACCGCAACAGTGGCGAGCGCCACTCCCGATCCCGTCCCGGGCAACAACAGCTCGGAGGACTGTGACACGCTCACCCCCTCGGCCGACCTGGAGCTGGAAAAGGTCCTGAAGACGCCCCCTCCGATTCACGTCGGCGACGACGTGGTCTTCACCCTGACGGTGACCAACAACGGGCCGTCGGACGCCACCGGAGTGGTCGTGACCGATCCTCTGCCGCCGGGCCTCACCTTCCAAAACAGCATCTGTGCCGTCAACAACCCTCCGGTCACCTGGAGCATCCCCAATCTCGCGGCCGGTGCTTCGGTGAGCTGCGAGATCACCGTGAGCGTCGACCAGGCGGGCCCGATCGTCAACACCGCCACCGTCACCGGCAACGAGACCGATCCGACGCCGGCCAACAACGCCAGCTCGGCGACGGTGATCGGTCAGCAAAGCGTGCTCGAGATCCCCACCCTCGACGGCGTCGGCCTCGCGGCGCTGATCATCCTGCTGGCGGCGAGCGCGGCTCTCGCCCTGCGCCGCCGGCGCCGGGTGTAGACGCCACGCTGCGAGCCGAGCCGTAAGGTCCGCAACCACCCGAGAGCCCGCCGCCAGGCGGGCTCTTTCTTTGCTGTTTAGTGCCTCAGAAGAGGATGCCATTGCAACTCGCGTGGCTTTCCACTACGATTCCTCGCTGTACCTGAGCGGACAGATTCCTACAACTTTTTCGTAGTCCTGCGGAGGCGGGTCCCATGCTGCCGAGATCCCTGTGGAGTCGAGCGAGCGCGTGGTCGGTTTCGATGATCCTGGTTTCCTTGCTCAGCGCCGGAGGCAGAGCCGCCTGGGCGGGACCGGCGTTCGGCGGCGAGGTGGAGCCCAACGGCACCTCGGCGACCGCCACGCCGATCGCCGGCACCAGCGCGGTGATCAAGGCCACCATCCTCCCCAACGGCGACCAGGACTTCTACCGCTTCACCGCCGCCGCGGGGGACAGGGTCTACGCGGCGGTGCAGACGGCCTTCTCGGGCAGCCTCAGCACCGACAGCATCCTCGAGGTCTTCAACACGAATGGCACCACCCTCATCGAGGGGGACGAGGACGACGGCAGCTTCGGCACCTTGTCTTCGACGGTCGCCAACGTGCCGATTCCGGCCGCGGGCACCTACTTCCTCAGGGTCCGGCACAACTCCGCCACGGTCCAGCTCCGTCCTTACTACCTGCACTTCCAGTTGCGCAGCGGCAGCCCGACGCCGGAGACCGAGCCCAACGACACCTTCCCCGGGCAGGCGCTGCCGGCCGGCGGCTGGGTCTCCGGCTCGACCAGCGCGGCGGCGGACGTGGACTTCTTCTCGATGAGCCTCAACGCCGGCGATACCGTGTACCTGAGCCTGGACATGGACCCCGAGCGGAATGGCGATTCCAACCTCCAGTTGGGTCTGGGGACGTTCGACAATTTCATCCTGCTCGTCAATGACTCCGGCGCCGGCTTCGCCCCCTTCACCGCGCCCGATTCCGAGGGCTACTTCATGACCGTGAAGAGCGCCGGCACCTTCGTGATCTTCGTCAGCGTTCCGACGACCGGAGGCGTTTCCGGCACCTACACGTTGAGCGCGAGCGTCTATCCGGGCGCCAACGAGGGCGTCAACTGCACCACCTACACCTCGACCGACGTGCCCAAGGCGATCCCTGACGGCGGCGGCTCCGTGCAGCTCGGTGCTCACGGTGCCGGGCAATCCGCGCATCGCCGACCTCGACGTCACGTTGAACGGCACCCACAGCTTCATGCAGGATCTGGACTTTCACCTGATCTCGCCGGCCGGCAACGACAACGGCATCATCACGGACGTCTTCAACGGCGCGACGGGCGGCTCGTCGGTCCTGAACGTCACCCTCGACGACGAGGCCGGGATCCCTCCCGCCTTCCCGGTGGGGGCCGGCATGAACCACCAGCCGGAGGCCAACTTCCGGCTCGGGTGGTACGACGGCGAGAACGCCGGCGGCACCTGGACGCTGGTCATCCGCGACGATTTCGCGGTGGATACCGGCACGCTCACCGGCTGGAGCCTCACCGTTTGCGAACCGCCGCCGCCTCCCGCCTGCCCTCCGGGCTTCGGCCCGACGACCGTCTTCACCACCGACTTCGAGGCGGGCGCGGCGGGCTTCACGCACAGCGGCACGCAGGACGAGTGGGAGCTCGGCCTGCCCGCCACCCTGGCGACCACGGCGGCCAACCCGGTGGCGGCGTTCAACACCTGCAACAGCGGCACGAGCTGCTGGAAGACGGACCTCGACAACACCTACAACGCCAGCAGCAACCAGGACCTGCTCTCGCCCGCGATCAACCTCTCGGGCCTGAGCGCGCCGGTGGTCGTTCGCTGGGCGAACCGCTATCAGATGGACACCGCCACCAACGACCACTACAACGTCAACATCCGGCAGGCGGGCCTGCCGGCGACCTCCGTTCGCCTCTTCGAGTTCCTCGACGCGGTGATGACCGACGCCGTCGGCACTCCCGTGGTGAACATCGGCGAGAGCGCCGGCTGGGGCTTGAACCAGGCGCGGGCGGACGCGTTCGCCGGCCTGAACGTCGAGCTGCTCTTCCATCTCGACAGCGGCACGGGTGTCACCAACTTCGGCGGCGCCGCCGTCGACGACGTCTCGGTCACCGCCTGCCGCGCCCTCTCCGCCGATCTGTCGATCACCAAGACGGACGGCGTGACCACGGCGGTGCCCGGCAGCTCGGTGACCTACACCATCACCGCGTCGAACGCCGGCCCTGACCCGGTGACGGGAGCCACGGTCGCGGACACCTTCCCGGCCATCCTCACCTGCACCTGGACGTGCGTCGGCGCCGGCGGCGGCACCTGCACGGCGGCCGGCTCGGGCAACATCAACGACACGGTCAACCTGCCGGTGGGCGGCAGCGTCACCTACACCGCGACCTGCACGATCGACGCTTCGGCCACCGGGACGCTCGTCAATACGGCGACGGTGTCCTCCGGGATTCCCGATCCCAACCCCGCGAACAACTCGGCGACCGACACCGACACCCTGACGCCGCAGGCCGACCTCGCCATCACCAAGACGGACGGCGTGACGACGGCGACGCCCGGCGGCTCGGTGACCTACACCATCACGGCCTCCAACCCGGGTCCGAGCAACGCTCCGGGCGCGACGGTGGCGGACACCTTCCCGGCGTCCCTGACCTGCACCTGGACCTGCGTGGGCGCGGGCGGCGGCACCTGCACGGCCGCGGGCTCGGGCAACATCAACGACACCGTCAACCTGCCGGCGGGCGGCAGCGTCACCTACACCGCGAGCTGCACCATCTCGGCCGCGGCGACCGGCACGCTGGCCAACACGGCGACGGTGGCGGCGCCCGCCGGCGTCACCGATCCAACGCCGGGCAACAACAGGCGACGGACACCGATACGCTTGTCGCCGCAGGCGGACCTGGCGATCACCAAGACGGACGGCGTCACCGACGGCGACGCCGGGCGGCTCGGTGACCTACACCATCGTGGCCTCCAACGCCGGCCCGAGCAACGCGACGGGCGCGACGGTGGCGGACACCTTCCCGGCGTCTCTCACCTGCACCTGGACCTGCGTCGGCGCCGGCGGCGGCACCTGCACGGCCGCGGGCTCGGGCAACATCAACGACACCGTCAACCTGCCGGCGGGCGGCAGCGTCACCTACACCGCGAGCTGCACCATCTCGGCGGCGGCCACCGGCATCGCTCGTCAACACCGCGACGGTGGCGGCGCCCGGCCGGCGTCACCGATCCCAACCCCGGCAACAACTCGGCCACCGACACCGATACGCTGGGCGCGCAGGCCGACCTCGCGATCACCAAGACGGACGGCGTCACCACGGTGACGCCGGGCGGCTCGGTGACCTACACGATCGTGGCCTCCAACGCCGGCCCGAGCAACGCGACGGGTGCGACGGTGGCGGACACCTTCCCGGCGTCGCTCACCTGCACCTGGACCTGCGTCGGCGCCGGCGGCGGCACCTGTACGGCCGCCGGCTCGGGCAACATCAACGACACCGTCAACCTGCCGGTGGGCGGCAGCGTCACCTACACCGCGAGCTGCACGGTCTCGGCCTCGGCGACCGGCACGCTCGTGAACACGGCGACGGTGACGGCACCCGCCGGCGTCACCGACCCGAACCCGGGCAACAACTCGGCGACCGACACCGACACGGTGACCGCAGCGCCGGGCGCCGTGGTCTCCGGCACCAAGACGGCGTCGGCGGGCCCGTACACGGTGGGCAGCAACATCACCTACACCGTGACGCTGACGAACAACGGCACCGGGGCGCAGGGCGACAACCCGGGCGACGAGCTCACCGACGTCCTGCCGTCCACTCTGGCGCTGGTCTCCGCCACGTCGACGAGCGGCACCCCCTTTGCCAACACGGGCACCAACACCGTCACCTGGAACGGCTCGCTGGCGGCCGGCGGCGGCTCGGTCACCATCACCATCACCGCCACGATCCTGCCCAGCGCCGCCGGCCAGACGGTGTCGAACCAGGGCACGATCAGCTACGACTCGGACGGCAACGGCACCAACAACGCAACGGCGCAGACCGACGATCCGGGACAGCCGGGCGGCGCGGATCCCACCCCCATCCAGGTGGGGGAAGGGCAGGGGCCGTCGGTCATCGAGATTCCGACCCTCTCACCCTTCGGCTTGCTGCTGCTGGCCGTGGTACTGGCCGGTCTGGCCTTCGCGCTGATGCGGCGCCGGCAGGGCGCATAGCAGGCGCTGCTTCCAGGGGCGGCCGGCTGCCTGGCCGCCCCTTTCCTGCATCAAGATTTTCCCGCGGACCTCAGCCCCCTGTTTCTATAGGGGTTCACGCCCTGGGGCGTTCACCTGACGTCGAAAGTTGTCGACGACCGGAGCTTCTCCCGCCGCCTCGGGCCCCTCACCTCCCCGGCCCTCCTCTCCCACCGCACTCCCGCCCTGCCGGGAGAGGAGGGAGACTACAAAAGCAAGATCTGTATGGCTTTTTCAGTCTCCCCTCTCTCCCGGCGGGCGGGAGTGCGGTGGGAGAGAGGGGCTGGGGGAGTGAGGGCCAGCGCCGGAGGCGCGCCCCCACCCTTCCGGGTGAGGAGGGGGACTGTAGTTAGGTTGGTGTTTTCGACGATCTCGCCGCTGCAGGGCGGGTCGCGCCACCTCCCGCCCGTCCAGACCCGCCCCTACCCTAAGATTTCTACCCGTTCCTGATCCTTAATTTAACGCCTATGGGGCCGGGGGGTGAGGCTTCGAAGGACAGAATCTACGCAAACTGAACCCCTACGCTCTACGGGTGGGCGCGGCGCAGATCGAGGCAGGCGATGCCCGCCCGTCGGGCAGGCCCCGGGCCGGACTCAGCCCGGCAGCAGCTCCTCCAGGGCGAGGCGGGTCTTGGGGGGCAGTCGCTCCGCATCGAAGTAGCGGGTGACGACCCCCAGAGCCTCTTCGACGCCGGTGAGGTTCAGGTAGCGCAGAAGGTAGCGGACGTCGTCGAGGTCGTGGAACTCCTCGCCCAGCCGCATGGCGGCACACTTCATGGCGAGCAGGTAGGCCGGCCGCGCTACGAAGACCTTCAGGTGGTCGAGATCGAGGTAGGCGTCGAAGTCGCCCCGTGGGCTCAGGAACCCCTTCACCGCGTCGTTGAGCCAGTCGTCCGGAACGCCGGCCCGGGCGGCGACCCGGCCGGCCGCCTGGCGGATGGCTTCGGTGGGCCGGAAGTAGCCGTCCACGTCCCGCGTTGCGTGCCGGGCGTCGAGGGCCAGGCACATCACCGCGCCACCCACCAGGTAGAGCTCGCCCTGCACGTCCTCGGCGGCCAGCTCCGCGTTCAGCAGATCGAACAGCCGGAGCATGTCCGACCGGGTCAGGCGGGGGCCGGCCATCGTTACACGCGATCACCGATCGACGAGTCGATGAAGATGTTGCGGCGCTTGAAGGGTACCGGTGCCGCCCGCAGCAGGTGCAGCCGCAGGCCCGCCAGAGGGGTGGCGAAGCGCGGCTCCGTCTCCAGGGGCTCGACGTCGCGCACCCAGGCGGGGGGCGGTACGGCCTGCCGGTGCGCGGCGAGCTCCACCATCGCTGCCACATAGTTCCGGAGGTACGGGGTGAGCCCCGTCAGGTCCGCGTGCTCTACGGCGCCGCACAGCTCTCCGGAAGCGAGGCCGGAAAGGAGGTCGTTGAGCTCCGCCAGCACGAAGCCGGGCCGGTCGTCGTCGCGCAACGCCGCCAGGAGCTGGGCGAACCGCAGCCGGGAGTCGGGCAGTGCCCGGGACAGTACGTAGGCGGACATGTCCTGCCCTGCCCGGCGCGACAGGTCCTTCAGTACCTCTTTCTGCTCCGGGGTGACGCGGATCTGGAGCTGCGAGGATCTGCCGGTCATAGGCCCACCCTTGCACAGAGGTGGGCTGGTGTCAATACGATCGTATTGGCGACGAATCGGCGGCGCCTTCATAAAGGATGAGGTCAATCGTCCAGATCTGCCCTTCGAAGAAGAGACGCCCCGCCGACGGTGCACCCGGTGAAGGCGTCGGTTAAGGACTGGGGCGTCTCTTACGGAACGATATTGCCGTTGCGGATGAAGAGGTTAAGCGGAAGTTGAGGAAAACGTCCCCGTAACCTCTGCGTTGGCCTTGGCACTACCGTCCCGTAGAGACGCCCCAGTCCTCAACCGGGCATTTTCCGGGTCCACAAACGGCGGGGCGTCTCTTCGAAGGGGACACCTCACCGATCCACGGCAACCGATTGGACACCCACCCCAGAGAACCAAATGGAGATGTGTATAACGGGACGGTGTCGAGTCGCACGCTATTCCGCCACGCTTGTACGCGATCGGCCGCCCTGAATTTGGATTGTTCAGGCCATGTCTTCGGCCTATCAAGGGTCGGCTGACGCCGCCCGCTTCGCGGCTACGCCCTTGACAGGCCGAGACATGGCCAAGATGAGCCGGGTATTCGGGGCGGCCGGAAGACTGGGCGTCCCGGAATGTGCCGCGGCGGCGCATTCTATGCCGGCGGTCACGAAATACCGTGAGACTCGACAGACGGCTACTCGGGCCCCCTACCCGCGCGCCTTTACACGTCCGGTCATCGACCATTTTCGACGTCAGGTTCTACAGTCTCCCCCGCCGCGCACGGATATACTCCACTCCATGCGTGGCGGCTGGATCAACACGCATTTGGGGAGACCGTCATGGCTTCCCCGCCTTCCGGGAGACCTTCCGCCGCCACTAAGGAGAAGCCCGCGAGCGGGGAAAGCGCGCTCAAGGTACGACGAGGGCCCACAGCCCGGTGTTGCCGACCTCGAAGTCGTCGCCGAAGATGCAGTCGGCGCTCAGGGTCACGGCGGTGCCGGCGTTGTTGACGAACGTGGCGTCGTCGGTGGTGTAGGCGTAGTCGGCGGCGTTGTTGGTGCTCAGGGCCCCGGCGGCGGCTTGGAACAGCAATCCTTGCGAGGTGGTGGAGAGCAAGCGGGTTGGGAAGGACGGGCCGAAGTTGCCGTCGGCGTCGTTGTCGGTGTTGCCGGCATTCGAGCCGGTGTAGGCGGCCCCGCCCCAGGACACCGACCAGTAGATGCTGGTGCCCGGCGGGTCGGTGAACACCAGCCTCCCGGCGGCGAGGTAAGAGGCCGGGATGGTGGCGGTCATGGTGAAGTCCTCACCGGTCAGAATCGCCGCCGCCGGCGGGCTGGCGATCAGGATGCGGGACCCGACCGTGGAGGTGGTGACGTTCGCAGGGAAGACGAGCAGCGTCACCGGGTTCGAGCCGGTGGCGTCGGTGGCGATCAGCCGGGCGCCTGAAACCAGGTTCTGGCCGCCCGTCCGCATGCGGAGCTGGACCACCTGGGCTCTCGTGTCGCCGCAAATACCGCCGACGATCTGTTCGACCTGCATGAAATGGAAGGATGCGTCGGCCGGGGCCGACAAGAAGCTCGAGACCGCGCCGGCGAGCAGAAGCGCGAGGACCCTGGTTCGAGCGATGGGGTTTCGAGCGACGGGGCTTCGACTCATGGGTGGCTTCCTCCTTGTGGGGCCTCGGTTGGGGGCTGAGGCTGCTGCAAGCCTATCCCCGTCTATTCCTCGAGTGCTAGTTCCAGTTCAATACGGGCCTATGAGGGCTGCGCGAGCATTCCCCCAGGGGTGCGCGCACATTCCCCCAGGGCGGTGCGCATATTCCCCCAGGAGAGGGCCGCACGATCCCCACCCGCGCATCTCGACAGCTTGCCCGCAATGGGGGAGAGGTCCACGACGTTTTGCTGTTCTATAGCAAATCCGAGACCTACACCTGGAATCGCGTGCTCCGCTGCCCGCTGTACAGTACAGCCGGCCCGATGATAGCCACCCGCGATCGGCAGCCAGCCGTCCTGTCGCGCCTCCGGCGCTGGCCCTCACTCCCCCAACCCCCTCTGTCGAGTCTCACGGTATTTCGTGACCGCCGGCATAGAATGCGCCGCCGCGGCACATTCCGGGACGCCCAGTCTTCCGGCCGCCCCGAATACCCGGCTCATCTTGGCCATGTCTCGGCCTGTCAAGGGCGTAGCCGCGAAGCGGGCGGCGTCAGCCGACCCTTGATAGGCCGAAGACATGGCCTGAACAATCCAAATTCAGGGCGGCCGATCGCGTACAAGCGTGGCGGAATAGCGTGCGACTCGACACCCCTCTCTCCCGCCCCCTCCCTCCCACCCTCACCGGGAGAGAGGGGGCTTTGAAGAAAGATCCTTCTTGTTTTCTCCCTCCTCTCCCGGTGAGGGCGGGAGGGAGGGGGCGGGAGAGGAGGGCGGGGAGGTGAGGGCCAGCACCGGAGGTGCGGCAGACGGAAGGTGGCGATACGATAGCCTCCGTCCATTCCGCGAGAGGAGGCTTGACGCCGTGATCGCCGCGCCGGCCACGGCGCCGGCGATCTGAGCTGGAGGCGTGCGCCCGCAATCCAGGACCTTACCTCTGCATGACGAGACGATACCTCAGCATGTTGAGACAATCCTTCGCAATCCAGGACTGTATCCAAGCATTCTGAGACGGTACCTCCCTACGTCGAGACCGCAGCTTGGCATTTCAGGACCGTACCTAAGCAGATCAGGAAATAATCCGCACGTTACGAGACCGTACCCAAGCACTACAGGACGATACTCGAGCACTATGAGACCATCCCCAGGCATTGGAGGACGACCCCCAGTGGGTATCGGACGATACCCATGCAGTTGAGGACCGATCTCCGTAAGGTGCGGACAAAAGTCTCCCGGGTCAACGCCGGGAGCGGCGCGTGCGCTCCGCTTCGGCGCTCTGCTGCTGACCGCGTCCGGGCAGCCGAGCTCGAAGAGGTCGCTGGCGGGGTTGACGGCGATTCTCTACCGGCGGCGGATCTTCCTCAAGGTCTAGGCGGCCGGCGGCATTCGCCCTACTCCCCTCCATCCCGCGACGCCACCGGCACCTCTTCCACGAGCACGGCGGGCTGCTCCGGAGCCCGCCGGTCCATGGGGTCGGTGATGTGGAGCATGGGCGGCGGCGTGAGGCCGATGCGTCGCCCGAGGTCGTAGCGGCAACCGGTGGTGAGGAAGTCGAGCTTGAGTCCCATCATCGCCACCGGTTGGCCGCGGCGGACGGCGTGGCTGTCGGTGAAGCGCAGGCCCGAGGCGTCCACCACCATCACCGCGCCGGCGCCGAGCACCGTCAGCTCGCCGTCGCCACTGATGATCGCGGCGGTGTCCTCGTCGATGCCCACGCCGAGGGGAGAAGGATTGTAAGAAAGCGCCGTCAGCAGACGCCCCAAGCGGTCGCGGCGCCGGAAATGCTGATCGATGATGAGGTCGGGGGCGAGACCGAGCCCCTTGGCGAGGTGGACGAGGCGGCGTCGCGGCGTCGAGCCGCTCTCCCCCAGGGCGATCATGTGCTCGGAGAGCAGGGCGGCGCCGGCGCTGGTGCCGGCCACCACCATGCCCGCCGCATGCCGGCGGCGGATGGTGGCGGCGATCTCGGTGCCGCCGAGGGCGGAGGAGAGCTTGAGCTGGCTGCCGCCGGCGATAAACAGGCCGGTGGCGTACTCCAGAAGGTCGTGCGCCTCCGGTCCGGCATCCACGGCGTCCTGCCGGGTCTCGATCTTGAGCACCTCGACGTTCTCGGCGCGCAGGGCCAGAAAGAGGTCGGCGTAGCGATCTCCCGTCTCGGGAACCTCGGAGGCGGTGGCGAGCACGACGAGGTTCGCGTCGGGCCCACCGGCGACCTCCAGGAAATACCGCAGGATGACGCGCTCGCGGGTCTTGTCTTCGGCGCCGCCGATGGCGATCAGCAGCCCCGAGTGGGTGGCGTGGAGGGCGGGCAGTACGTCCATGACAACTCCCTTGGCAAAGAGGATGCCAGATCCTGGCGGTCGCCTGCTGTCTCGATCCCGGAGAGCACGGCAAGGAAAGGACGGCGGACTTCCGGGCCGGCGCTCTCGCCGCGCTGGCGGAGGCGAAGCGGCGCCTGTCCGACCGCCGCGGAGCCTGGGAGTCCTTCGAGGCCGCGCGCGAGGAGTTGCCGGACGGGACGGGTGATCCGCTCGAGCGTGCCGAGCTGGCGATCCTGCAGGCTCGGCTGCTGCGCGACTTTGGCATGCCCGAGGAAGCCGGCGAAGCCCTCCGGCGCGCCGGGAACCTCTTTCGCAGGATCGGCGACTCCCGCCTGGAAAGAGGGTTCTCCTGGGACGAGACAGGACACCACGAGGCGCACCAGCAGGCCGGCTGAGACCGGCCGTCAAGCTTCCTTACCTTCCGCCCATAACGCGTAGCCGATGCCGCTGACGGCGACCAGATAACGCGGCGCCGCCGCGTCGGCCTCGATCTTCTGGCGCAGGCGGTGGACGAGCTGCTTGAGGAGCTGGCGGTCGCCGGCGCCGCGGGAGCCCCAGACATGGGCGAGCAGCCGCTCCGCCGGCAGGGTGTGGCCGGCGTTGGCGAGGAGGAGCTGCAGCAGGCGCAGCTCCAGCCGGGTGAGCCGGACGGGCTCGCCGCCGCGTATCGAGATGGATTGCAGCTCCAGGTCGAGGCTGAAATCGCCCGCGGCGAACGGGGCCGGACGCTCCTCGCCGACGCGCCGGAGAAGGGCCCGTACTCTGGCGAGGAGCGTGCGCGGGCTGAAAGGCTTGGTGAGGTAGTCGTCCGCTCCCAGGTCGAGGGCCTGCACCTGATCTTCCTCGGCGCTGCGCACCGTCAGCATCATGATCGGCACCTTGGACCCGGCGCGCAGGCGCCGGCACACTTCCAGACCGCTGAGGCGTGGCAGGTTGACGTCGAGGATCACCAGAGCCGGCGACTCGCGCTCGAAGACGGCGAGAGCCGCCTCGCCGTCGGCCGCATCGACCACCAGATAACCGGCCTGGCGCAAGGCGTAGCCGATCAGCCCCAGCAGGTCCTGGTCGTCGTCCACCACCAGGATCTTCACGCCGCGGTCTCCTCGCCGGCTCCCTGACCGGGAAAGACCCGGGGAAGGACGATTCGCAAGCGCGTGCCGTGGCCGCCGCTTCCCGCCTCCGCCTCGACCATGCCGCCGTGCCGCTCGACGATCGAGCGCACGATGGAGAGACCGAGCCCCATGCCGCCCGTCTCGGGTTCCTCGCCCTCGCCGGCGAGCCGCACGAAACGGTCGAAGAGGGAACGGCCGCTCGCGATCCCGGCGGCATTCGGAATACCGGCGAGCGGAATCCCCGGTCCGTCGTCCTCCACCCAGAGGACGACCCGCCCTTCCTCCACCGCGCCGCCGACGCGGACGGTGGAGCCCTCGGGCGCGAACTTGTTGGCGTTGGCGAGCAGATTGACGAACACCTGGGTGAGGCGGGGCGCATCGCCGCGGATCGGCGGCAGCGGGTACGGGAGGGTGACCTCGATCGACTGGCCGCGCTGGGCGAGCAGGGGCGCGGTCATCTCGACCGCCTCCTCGATCACCTCGTCGAGAGCCGTCGGACGGCTGCGGATGGAGTCCTGTCCGGACTCGATGCGGACGCTCTCCAGCAGGTTGTCGATGAGCTGGGTCAGGCGCAGGCTGCCGCGCTCCAGGGAGAGCACGAGGTCGCGCGTCTCGGCATCCGATCCTTCGGGGGAGCGCAGCAGGCGGTCCCGCAGCAGCTCGAGCGAGGCGAGCTGGGCGGAGAGAGGGGTGCGGAACTCGTGGGAGATGTTGGCGAGCACGGCATCGCGCTGGCGGCGGGCGACCTCGACGTCGGTCTCGTCGCGCAGCACCTGGACCTGCTGGTCCTCCACCGGCGGCGCGCTGGCGATCACCACGGCCCGCCGCGTGCCGTCGGGCAGCAGCAGGTGCTCGGTGGCGTTGGCGCCGCCGCGGAAGCGGGCGTGGACGATGGGGCAGCTCTCCTCGCAGGGCCGCGCGCCGTCCCGCCCCTGGGGATTGAGGACGTCGCCGCAGAAGCGGCCGATCACCTCTTGCGGACGCACGCCGAGCAGGGACGCGGCCTGGGGGTTGAGATAACGGATGCGCCGGTCGCGGTCGACGCTGAAGACCCCCTCCACGATGCCGGTGAGGATCGCCTCCCCTTCGGCCTGACGCCGGCGCAGCTCGGAAGTGAGCTGGAGGAGACGGCGCCGCATCTCCTCCATGGTGGCTGCCAGCGTGCCCAGCTCCGCACCCGGGGCGCGAGGTATTGGAGTCGAAAGATCACCCCGGCCGATACGCGCCGCCGCAACGGTGAGGACCCTGACGGGACGAGTCAGGTGCCGACTGAGCAGGAACCCCAAGAGGATGGCGAGGGCAGCGGCAAGGAGTGCCGGCAACAGGAGCTGATGCACCGTTTCGACGAGCCCCAACGCAGACACGACGACAGCCAGCAGGACGAGGCCGGTATTGAGGCCGATCAGGAGGGTGGCGAGGGAGAAGCGCGACTTCATTAAACGGTCCCTAGTTGGCACGAACGCCAGTTCCGATAGGATAATGCCTCAACGGAGGTTCCAATGCCCCACGGTCTGACATTACAAATCGACGATCGAACAGAGCATCTTCTCCGCCAGCGAGCCCACCAAGAGGGAGTTACCCTGGAGGAAGAGGCACGTAGGCTGCTCGACCGAGCCTTGCGGTTCGGCTGGGAGTCTTTCTGGGAAAGAGCCGACCGGGTACAACAGAGCCTGGCGGGCCGAAGTTTTCCCGACAGCGCGGAGCTGATTCGTGAGGACCGAGAGCGTTGAGCGATTACGTTCTGGATGCCAGCGTCGTTATCAAGTGGTTTCTCCCCGAGCCCGATGCCGAAGCGGCCCGGCGACTGCGACGAGAGGATCTCGAGTGTGAAGCGCCAGATCTCCTTCTGCTCGAAGTTCCAAATGTGCTCTGGAAGTATGTCATCCGAGGCACCTTGGACCTTGAGATCGCAAAGGAGGCCGTCGAGGCACTTGCGCTGGCTCCAATCCGCTTGCGAACGGCCGAGTCTCTTTTCGCCGACGCCTTTCGGATCGCGATTCAGACCCGACGCTCGGTCTATGACTGCACGTACCTCAGCCTTGCAATTCAGGCGAGCTGTCCCCTCGTAACCGCCGACCGCAAATTCTACGACGCCATCAAAGCCGGTCCGTTTGCACCTCATCTCCTTTGGGTGGGAGAGCTTCAATAGGCCCTTCGAACGAGCCATCTTCCCTACCGGCTCGTCCGCCACTCGATCAGACTCTTGATCGCCAAGGTTGCCAGCGCCAGCAGCGCCAGCAGCGACGCCACCGCGAAGGCGGCCGCGAACTGGTACTCGTTGTAGAGGATCTCGACGTGCAGCGGCATGGTGTTCGTCATCCCCCGCACGTGGCCGGAGACCACCGACACCGCGCCGAACTCCCCCATCGCCCGGGCGTTGCACAGCACCACGCCGTAGAGCAGACCCCAGCGGATCTTCGGCAGGCTCACCCGAAAGAAGGTCTGCATGCCCGAGGCTCCGAGGGTGAGGGCCGCTTCCTCCTCGTCGTTGCCCTGGGACTGCATCAGCGGGATCAGCTCCCGCGCCACCATCGGCGAGGTGACGAACATCGTCGCCAGCACGAGCCCGGGCACGGCGAAGATGATCTTGATGTCGTGCGCCGCCAGCCACGGCCCGAAGAAGCCCTGGGCGCCGAAGAGGAGGACGAACATCATGCCGGAGATCACCGGCGAGACGCTGAACGGCAGGTCGATCAGAGTGATCAGCAGGTTCTTGCCCGGAAACCGGAACTTGGAGATGGCCCAGGCCGCGGCCAGGCCGAAGAGGAGGTTCACCGGCACGGCGATGGCCGCCGTAATGAGCGTCAGGCGGACGGCCTGCAGGGCTACCGGCTCGCGGATCGCCGCCGCATAGGCCCCGAAGCCGTCCTCCAGCGCCTTGGCGAAGACCAGCGCCAGGGGGACGAAGAGGAAGAAGGCCAGAAACACCAGAGCGGTCCCGAGGAGGAGACCGCGCACCCAACGGGGCTCGGTCAAGACGCCGCTCCGCGCCTCCTGGCGCTGCCGCCCCAGCGTCGCCACCCCTCCGGCCATCAGACCGCCCCGCCCAGCAGCCGCCGTCCCCGGCGCCAGGCCAGGAAGTTGATCAGCAGGAGAAGGCTGAAGGCCACGACCAGGAAGACGAGCGCGATCGCCGTGGCGCCCGCATAGTCGAACTGCTCGAGCTTGATCATGATCAGCAGCGGCGTGATCTCCGACTTCATCGGCATGTTGCCGGCGATGAAGATCACCGATCCGTACTCGCCCAGGGCGCGGGCGAAAGCCAGCACGAAGCCGGTGATGGCGGCCGGCAACAGCTCAGGCAGGATCACCCGCCGGAAAGTCTGCAGGCGGCCGGCTCCCAGGCTCGCGGCGGCCTCCTCCACTTCCGGGTCGAGGTCCGCGAGCACCGGCTGCACCGTGCGCACCACGAAAGGCAAGCCGATGAAGGTGAGGGCCACCACCACTCCGAGGCGCGTGTAGGCCACTTCAACTCCCAGCGGCTCGAGCCAGCGGCCGATCCAGCCGTTCTTGGCGTAGAGGGTGGCGAGCGAGATGCCCGCCACCGCCGTGGGCAGGGCGAAGGGAAGGTCCACCAGGGCGTCGACCAGCCGCCGTCCGGGGAAGGTGTAACGTTCGAGCACCCAGGCGACCAGCAGGCCGAAGAAGAGGTTGATCGACGCCGCGGCGAACGAGGCCCCGAGGCTCAGGCGGAAGGCGGCCAGCGCCCGGGGACCGGTGACGATCTCCCAGAAGGCCGCCCAGGTGAGCGAAGCCGTCTTCAGAAAGACGGTGGAGAGCGGGATCAGGATCATCAGGCCGAGGTAGAGCAGCGTGAAGCCCAGGGAGAGACCGAAGCCGGGAAGAACGCTGCCTCCCCGGAACCGGCCGCCCCTGCGCCGCGCCGGCGCCGGCAACGGTGAGAGAACGCTCACCGCGCCATTATCCACCGCTTCCACGCCGGCCTCCTTCACCTAGCGCCCCGCGCCGTAGATCTGATCGAAGATGCCGCCGTCGTCGAAGTGGGTCTTCTGCGCCTTGGCCCAGCCGCCGAAGACCTGGTCGATGGTGAAGAGCTGTACCTTGGGGAACTGCTGCGCGTACTTGGCGGCCACGGCCTGATTGCGCGGCCGGTAATAGTGGCGCGCCGCGATCTCCTGTCCCGCGGCGGTGTAGAGATAGTCGAGGTAGGCCTTGGCCACCGCCGCCGTCTTGTGCTTGGCGGCCACCTTGTCCACCACCGTGACCGGCGGCTCGGCGAGGATGCTGAGCGAGGGTGCCACGATCTGGAGCTCCCCTTTGTCGCCCAGCTCTTTGACGGCCAGCAGCGCCTCGTTCTCCCAGGCGATCAGCACGTCGCCGATTTCCCGTTCGACGAAGGTCACGGTCGAGCCGCGGGCACCGGTGTCGAGAATCGGCACGTTCTTGAAGATCCGCTTGACGAAGTCCCGGGCCTTGGCCGGATCGTTGCCGTGCTTGCGCAGCGAATAGCCCCAGGCCGCCAGGTAGTTCCAGCGGGCGCCGCCGGAGGTCTTGGGATTGGGGGTGATCACCGACACGCCCGGCCGCGCGAGGTCGTCCCAGTCACGGATCTTCTTCGGGTTGCCCTTGCGCACCAGGAAGACGATCGTCGAGGTGTAGGGGGCGCTGTTGTTGGGCAGGCGCGACTGCCAGTTCTTCGGCAGCAGGCCCACCTTGGCGACGGCGTCGATATCGTAGGCGAGCGCCAGGGTCAGCACGTCGGCCTCGAGGCCGTCGATCACCGATCGGGCCTGCTTGCCCGAGCCGCCGTGCGACTGCTGGATGGTGACGTCCTGCTCGGTCTTCGCCTTCCAGTGCTTGGCAAAGGCGGCGTTGACGTCCTGGTAGAGCTCTCGGGTCGGGTCGTAGGAGACGTTGAGCAGCTTGACCTCGGCGGCCGCAGCGACCGCGGTGAATCCAAACGTCATGGTTAGCAGTACAAGAACAAGTCGGGTTCTCATGTCGGTTCCTTTTCTCAGAAGGCGATCTGAAAGCGGCTGAAGAGGATCTTCTCGTTCTCGCGGTCGCCGGTCGCGGCGCCGCCTTCGAAGCTGGTGGTCTCGTAGTCGAGCAGCAGCCGCACGTTCTTGTTGAGATACCAGTTGAAGCCCACCGCCCAGGCTTCGGCCGCGGAGGCGGAGCTCGCCGGATTGGCGAAAGTGGGAAAGCTGGCGTCGTCGAGCTCCTGCTTGTGGTAGCGCGCGGCGATCTCGAAAGCTCCCCAGGTGCCGGCCGCGCGGTCGAAGACCTGTTTGGGATTCACCGCCCGGTACGACGGCTCACCGCCCGCCAGCACCCAAGAGGCCGCCACCTGCCAGGCCTTGTGCTCCAGGTCCCGCGAAGCGCCGGCGCGCTGCACCGCTTGTTCCGAGGTCACATACTCGGCCAGCAGCCCGAAGGGGCCGGTGTAGAGATAGGCCTGGGGCGAGAGGCGGGTTCGGCGACCGTCGGCGATCACGGTGTTGGGCGCCGTGCCATCCGAGCGGTAGGAGAAGAACGTCTGCTGGCCCGGAGTGCGGAAGGACGGCAGCCCCGGGGAAGCGACGGTGCCCTCCTGATCGCCCGTGCTCGCGGCGACGCCGAAACCGAGATTCTTGAACGCACCACCGCCCTTGGCGAACGGCACGAAGAACAGCCGCGCCGCAAAATCCTTGTCGTCGTTCGTGTCGCCGTCCGCGCTGGCGCCGTCCGGCACGCCGTTGAAGACGCCCACGGCGTAGCTTGCGGCGCCCCCGCCGAGGTCCCCCGAGACCTGGACGCCGAGGTCGCGGTTGGGCACCAGGTTGGTGGGAAAGCCCCGCTCGACGAACAGCAGATCGGTGCCCGACTGCAGGCGTTCGAGGCCCACCGGCGGCTTGAACTTGCCGGCCCGCACCCTGAAGGCGGGGGTGAACCGGCCTTCCAGGTAAGCGTCCTGGAGCACGGTCTGGCCGCCGCCGAAGTCGGGCATGATGCGGAAGTCGAAGATCTTGTAGACGGTCCCTTCGAAGATGGGCCGCACCCGCCGCAACGTGAAGGTGTCGGTGCCCGGCCGCTGGTCGTCGCTCTGGAAGAAACGGCCGTCGAGCTGCACGTAACCGCGCAGCTTCAGAACGAAGTTGCCGTCCGCGGATTTCAAAGAAAAACCGTCCTTGCCGGCCGTAGCCTGGCCGGCGGTCTTCGCCTTCTCGGCGGTCTGCTCCTTCTCCAGCTCCGCTTTGCGATCGAGGATGCGGATCTTCTGCTCCAGCTCGTCGAGCCGCTCCTCCACCGCCGGCTGCGGCTCAGTCTCCTGCGCCTGCTCCTCCTGAGCCGGCGCAGCGTCGGCCGGCGGCGGCTCCTGGCTTCCCTCCTGCGCCCCCGCGGCCGACAGGGCCGGCAGAGCGCAGCACAACCAAACGGCGACGTATCTCATCGCGATCTCCGGAAATGCGCTCCTCCGGTGGTCCGGTCAGCTCGCGAAAGAAAGAAGCAAGAAGAATCGCTCGGGGGCTTCCGGTCGTCCGGCCGGCCGCCGCGCGCGTGAGATCGGAAGAATCGGGAGCCGCTCATCTCCCCTCCTTCCCCGCTCCCCCACGATCGAAACGGACCTTCTCGCGGCGCTCGATCTGCACCAC
Source organism: Thermoanaerobaculaceae bacterium (assembly GCA_963778565.1). GTDB lineage: Bacteria > Acidobacteriota > Thermoanaerobaculia > Multivoradales > UBA5704 > DATARR01. Next base: position 294,457 of record CAVZUZ010000017.1, read on the forward strand.
CCGCGAGTCCTGGATGACGATCTCGATCGAGCCATAACGGATCTCGGAAAGCGCGAGCCGCAGCTCGTGCTCGATCCGGTGGAGCTCCTCCTCTCCTCGCCCCGAACCGATGTGGCGAATTTCCCCCTCTCCCGGTGAGGCGGGAAGGGAGGGGGCGGGAGAGGGGATCAGGGGGTGAGGGTTCACGAGACGGCCTCCGGCGAGCGAATGATGAGCACCGGCAGGTGAGCCACCTGGGGCAGCAGCCGTTCGAGCAAGCCGCCGAGCTCGATCCCGCCGTCCTTGCCGGGAAGGGGAGAGCCCACAACCAGGAGATCGTGCTTCCCCTCCGCGAGCTCGGCGAGGATCTGGTCGCGCACGGCGCCTTGGCGGACGCGGGTCGTGACGGGAACGCCCATCCGCTTCAGCGTGCGCGCGCTGCGCGCGAGGAACCGCTCGGCCGGCGTCTCGTCCTGGGAGCCCGCCGGCGGCAGAACGGTCAGGATCGTCGCCTCCGCTCCCAGATGGCGAGCGAGCCGGCCGGTGAAGGAGACATCCTCCTTGCCCGGCTCGCCGACGGCGACGCAGATGAGCAGCCGCGCCGGCACCCTGTCGCCGGCGTCGGACGGGACGAGCAGCAGGTGGTGGTGACCGGCGGCAAGGACGTCTTCCGCCAGCTCCAGGCCGTCGCGAGACGGCAGGCTCAGGATCACCAGGTTGCACGGCCGGCGTGAGACCTCCTCGGCGATCGCGTCGGCCGGCGGCTCCCAGGTCAGGCGGGATTCGACGGCCGCGATGCCGCTTCCGAGCAGCTCCTTGGCCTCCTGGAGGGATCGCTCGCCCGCCTCGCCTTCCGTGGCTCGTCCCAATACGGCGACGCGCGCCTGGGACCGCCGGGCCAGCTCGCCGCCGAGCGCCAGCGCCGCCCGCGAGGGCGCGGAGCCGTCGGTGAGCAGCAGAAACCGCATCCCCGGATGCACCAGCGCGTGGACGCGCTGCACCCCGACCCAGGTCGAATCTCCCGGGCGGAGAGGGAAGCGGCGGGCCTGGTCCTGCGGACGGGTGGCCTCGATCCAGATTTCGTCGCGGCCAAACGGCACCGCAGGGGCGATCGTCCGCACGCCCGGCAGCGGGGGCAGGCGCAGCTGAAGCCGCTCGAAGGATCCGACGAACGAGCGCTGCTCCACCACCGCCTGCCCCAGCAGCGGGCAGGAGACCTCGCCGGCCGAGTCGCGCACCGCCACGTCCTCCGGCCGGAAGAGCACCTGCACCCGTCGGCCGCCGTCGGCCGGCTCCGCGCGGGTGCCGAGGGGGAAATGGACCGGCCCCAGCCGCACCCCTTCCGCCGTTGCCTCCCCCACCATCAGATTGGCCGTTCCCAGGAAGGTGGCGACGAACTCCGTCTCCGGACGCAGGTACAGCTCGTCGGGCGGGCCGGCCTCCAGGAGACGGCCGAAGCTCAGCACCGCCAGGCGGTCCGCCAGCTCGAAGGCCTCCTCCTGGTCGTGGGTCACGAACAGAGTCGCGATGCCCAGCTCGCGCTGGATCTCCCGAATGGTGCGCCGCAGCTCGACGCGGACCTTGGCATCCAGGGCTCCGAACGGCTCGTCCAGCAGCAGCACCTCCGGCTGGTGGGCCAGGGCCCGCGCCAGGGCCACCCGCTGCTGCTGGCCGCCGGAGAGCTGGCGCGGCATGCGGCCGCCCAGACCCGCGAGCCCCACCAGCTCCAGCAGCTCGTCGCGGCGCCGGCGGCGCTGGGGCCCTGCAACCCCGCGCACCGCCAAGGCGAACTCCACGTTCTCCGCCACCGACATGCCGCGGAAAAGGGCGTAGCTCTGGAAGACGAAGCCGACCCCGCGCTGGGCCGGCGGCAGGTCCGTGACGTCCCGGCCGTGCAGCAGCACACGGCCGGCGTCGACCTCGGACAGGCCGGCGATCATGCGCAGCAGCGTGCTCTTGCCGCTGCCCGACGAGCCGAGGAGGACGAACAGCTCACCTTCACCCACCTCCAGCGACACGCCGTTGACCACCGGGTGGCCGCCGTAACGCTTGGTCAGGTCCTCGAGAACGATCGACACGGTCAGGCCTCCAAGGGAGATGAATCCTCCCTGAGGACGCGAGGATAGACAGCGGGGGTGACACTGTCAGTCTCAGAGCGGTGACAAAAACCCGGGCTCCTGGAACCTTTGGAAGCCGTCCCGAGATTGGGCGTTCGTTTTTTGTCCCCTTTTCAGCGACTTCGGGAACTTATTCTTTGAGAGAGATTCTCTTACTTGCTTCTTGAAGGGAGTCACAGCGTGGATGAGAGGACCCCGCCGCAAGCGGGAAAGGGTTTACCCGAGGCTGAGCTTGCCCCGCAGAACGCCCGCGAGGCCGTGCGCCGGATGCTGGCGCGCTCGCCGCGGCGTCCGTTCGCACAGCACCGCAGACACGGTTCGCACCACGGATACCCGGCGGACGAAGACGCCGGCCGCTACGACGAGGCCTTTCGCAACGTCGAGCGCCGCCTGACGGCGGCGCAGGAGCAGGCGAGGCGGGAACGGCTCCAGGCGACCGCGCAGTGGTCCTCCCTCGAAAACCATCCGCCGGGCCGCCGGCTGGTCATGGTGCTCAACGACGAGCGCCTGCACCATTGGGGCCTGTACGAGCTGCTCGCGGAGAAGAGCCGGACCCTCGCTGCGGACGAGCCGACGGCCGCCGTGAATCTGGCGGTTCTGGCCCTTGCAGTGGCAGACCGCCTCGATCCGCAGGTCTATGGCGCAACGCGCGTCACCGACTTCAAGACCTACGCCCTCGTCCTCCTCGGCGACGCCCGCCGGCTCGCGTCAGACCTGGCCGGGGCTCGCCTGGCCTTCAGCCAGGCCCGTATCAACGTCGAGATGGGCAGCGGCGATCTGCTCGAGGAGGCGCATCTCCTTGGCGCGCTCGTCAGCCTGCTCTGCGACTGCGGGGAGTACGAGAAGGCCGCCGAGTCTCTCGAGCGCGCGAACGCTCTCTACCGCAGGTTGGGTGATTCCCGTCACCTGGAGGGGGTTTCCGTCCAACCGGAAGCCGAGCCCCATCGGGATCGGGAGCGCCAGGACACGCGGATCGGATAGCCGGCAACCGTGAGGGAGGGCCTCTGTGGCCGCCCTCCCAGGGCGCCACACAGGAGCGCCTCTACGGGCGAGGTACACTCCGGCGCATGCGCCTGGGCCTCCACGCTACGTGCGTCCTCGGTCTGGAGGAGATCCTGGAGGGAGAGCTTCGCGGCCTGGGAATGGACGATCTCCGGCGCCGGCGAGGCGCCGTCTCCTTTGCCGGCGATTGGCGAGACTGCTGGCAGGCCAACTGGCGGCTGCGCACGGCAAACCGCGTGCTCGTCGAGCTGGCTTCCTGGGAGGCGAGCGACGGATCTGCCATCGCCGCCGGAGCGCGCGCCCTGGTCTCGGGTCGCTGCGGTCCGGAGATCCGTCGCGGCGGGCTCGACGCCATCGCCCTCCTCCATCCCGATCGCAGCTTCGCCGTCCAGGCCACCTCGGCCTCTTCCTCGGTGCAGGATACTCGTTGGGCCGCCCTGTCGCTCAAGGACGGCCTGGTGGACGGCCAGCGCGACCGCTGGGGCCGGCGCTCCGAGGTGGACCGCAAAGACCCGGACCTCCATCTGCGCCTGCGCCTCCACCGCGACGTCGCGACCCTGCTGCTCGACAGCTCCGGCGAGCCGCTCGACCGCCGGGGGTACCGGGCCCTCACCGCCGCAGCTCCGGCGCGCGAGCAGCTTGCCGCAGCCTGCGTGCTCGCTGCCGGATGGGACGGCCGCGGTCCCGTAGCGGATCCCATGTGCGGCTCCGGTACGCTGCTCATCGAAGCCGCCTGGATCGCGCTCGGCTGGCCTCCGGGCCGCCTCCGCCGCCGGTGGGCTTTCGAGCGCCTGCCCGGCTACGATCCGCATGCCTTTACCGAGCTGCTTCAGGAGCCCCAGCCCGCCCCGGGTCGGGACGTGCGGATCTATGGCAATGACGCCTCAGCCGAAGCCCTGGCGGCGGCGCGAGCCAACCTGGAACGGGCCAATCTGCTCGAGCGCGCCACCCTCGTCCGGGGCGATGCCGCCGCCTTCCAGCCGCCGGCCGGTCCCGGCCTGGTCGTCGTCAACCCGCCTCACGGCGAGCGCCTCGGCACCGAGACCGAGCGCTGGCGCGCCTTGGGCGACCTCCTCAAGCAGCGCTTCAAGGGATGGAAGGCGGCGGTGCTGGCCGGCGGCGAGGATCTCGGCAAGCACATCGGCCTGCGTCCCCGCCGCCGCATTCCGGTGATGAACGGACCGCTGCCGGGGCGGATCCTCGTCTTCGATCTTTATTGATGGGGGTGCAGAGCGCACCCTCTCAGGGATGACCCTCTGGGGATTCTCGGAGCACGTCGAGGGAAAGGCTGGTTACAGGCTGCGCTTCTTGGCCCGCAGGCCCCGCCGGCTGCCGCCTTCCTTGCGGGGCTTGTAGTTGCCGCGGTTGAACCCGCCGCCGAACCCTGGGCTGCCGCCGCCGAAATCGTCGCCGGGACCGGCATTGAAGCCGCCGCCGGGGCCACGGTCCGCGCCGTAGCCGCCGCGGCCACCGCTGTAGCCGCCGCCATAGCCGCCGCCGCGAGGACCGCCGGGCGTGCGCTCGCGGGCCTCGTTGACGTTCAGGTTGCGCCCCTGGAACTCGTGGCCGTTGAACTGCTCAACCGCCTTCAGGGCCTCCTCATCAGTGCCCATCTCGACGAAGCCGAAGCCGCGGGACCGGCCGGTGGCGCGATCCATCATCACCGTGGCGGAGTCGACCGTACCGGCCTGGCCGAACAGCTCGCGCAGGTCGTCGTCGTTGGTCTTGAAGTTGAGGTTCCCGACGAAAAGCTTCTTTCCCATTCTCTGTCGCTCCTGGCCTCTCAGGCCGTCATCTCAAAAGCCGACCCACTGCCGCCGGCGGCACCTTGTTCGAGGGCGGTGGGTCTCTGGCCGCGGCGCGACAAGACGGACGCCTCCCTACCTCAGGACTCATAAAGATACCAGAGCTTGCAAGCTGCCGCAAACCTATGGGCAGGTTGCGACAGGCGTCGGAGCTGTCCGGCGCCTGCGGGCCAGGCCCCAAACCGGCGGCGAGCTTCTCGGGCCCGCCCCGCGGCCCCTGATGCGAGCCGTTGACGAGATCGTCACCAGGGGACGGGTTTTCGACCAGGCCGGTGGCCGCGAGGGGTGCGGCAGCCAGGGTCGTGGCAAGCGCGAGGATCCGCAGGCATGAGACGGTCATGGCAGCTCCGGACGAAACGATTTGAGAGGGTTCCGGCGATTCTATATCGGTCCAGCTTTCGGGGCGGATCGGGTCTGCCGAAGATCCAGGAGGAGGAGAGGACGACCTCGCCGCGCTCCTCACCGGCGCCGGCCGACGGGCTGTTTTTTCCTCGGGCGGCTCGTCTGGATTCCCGCTCGGCCGCACCTCAGTATCCTTATTGATAATTTATATCGATCCAGCAGCGAGAGCGATTGAACAGCAAAAGCTAATCGACAAGGCATTGGTTTTCCTTTACATTATAGGGCAGGGCTTGTACGACCCTCAGCCACTTACAACACCGCCCTGTAACGGAAGCTCCGTTCGATGCGCCTAGTTGATTGAATCTATCGAAAGGCGCGAGCCGGGGTTGTCACTTTTTCTGCCGTTTTCCGCACTTACTTTGAAGTCCTGGTTCTGTCATCTGGCGCTCATCACCCGGCCTCGCGACGGGACTCTCAGGGAAACCGACCGCGTGGGTCCGGTCCCTCGAAACAAGAGGTATGAATGGAAGGAGGTAGGCAGATGATGAGGAGCACGCAATCCAGGGGGTGGACGGCGGCGGCGCTGACACTGGCCTTGAGCCTGTTGGCGGTGCCGGCGATCGCCGGGCCGTCCGCGATGGCTGCCGCGAACGTCGGTCCGCACGGCATCGATTGGCTGCTGTCGGTCGAATACGAAAAGGCCACCCTGACCGTCACGGGGCCGGAGGGTTTCGTTCTGCGCCGTGAGTTCGCGGCCGGCGTCTCGCCCTCGTTCGACGCCGTCGCCACCGACGGCAAGCCGCTCGCCGACGGCGTCTACAAGTACGAGCTCGTGGCGTCGCCGGTCCTCGACCGCGCCACCCGGCAGGAGCTGGCCAACGCTCGCCGGACCGGGGACGACTCGATCGTCCAGAAGCTGCGGGCGGAAGGCAAGCTGCCCAGCACTCCCATGATCCAGTCCGGCTCCTTCAAGGTGGCCGGCGGCGCCATCCTGACTCAGGACCTCCCCGAGGCGCCGGCCGAGCGCACGCCGCAGCAGGCCAAGGCTAAACCCAGCCCCACCACGGCGGCGGACCAGGTCATCCCGGACGACCTGATCGTCCAGGGCAGCCTCTGCGTCGGCCTGGACTGCGTCAACAACGAGAACTTCGGCTTCGACACCATCCGGCTGAAGGAGAACAACCTCCGCATCCACTTCGATGACACCAGCAACCAGGTCGGCTTCCCCGCCAACGACTGGCGCCTGATCGCCAACGATTCGGCGAGCGGCGGGCAGAGCAAGTTCTCCATCGAGGATTCCACCGGCGCCCGCACTCCGTTCACCGTCGAGGCCGGAGCCACGACCAATTCCATCTACGTCGACAGCACCGGCCGGATCGGCCTCCGCAGCTCGACGCCGGTCCTCGATCTGCACATCAACACCAGCAACACGCCGTCCATCCGCCTCGAGCAGAACAACTCCGGCGGCTTCACGGCCCAGACCTGGGACATCGGCGCCAACGAGGCCAACTTCTTCGTCCGCGACGTGACGGGTGGCTCGCTCCTGTCGTTCCGCATCCGGCCCGGCGCGCCGACCAGCTCGCTCGACATCTCCTCGGACGGCGACGTCGGTATCGGCACCGCTTCGCCGGCCGCCAAGCTCGACATCGTGAAGAGCACCGGCGCGGTCGCCACGGTGGCGAGGTTCGCCAACAACAGCGGTATCCAGACCCTCTTCGACCGGACCGATGCCGGTGCCAGCGACTGGCAGATGTCCAATTTCAACACCACTTTCCAGATCACCGTGCCGGGTGCGGTTCCGGGGCAGTTCAGCTTGGGCACGAACGGCAACCTGACGATCGGTGGCACGCAGTACCTTACCGGCTCGAGCCGCGACCTGAAGGAGAACTTCGTGCCGGTGAACGGGCGCATGATTCTCCAGCGCTTGGTCGACATGCCGCTGACCGAGTGGAGCGCCAAGACCGATCCCGAGCAGCGGCACATCGGTCCCGTGGCCGAAGACTGGTGGGCCAGCTTCCGTCTCGGCCCGGACGACAAGCACGTGTCGCCCACGGACATCGGCGGCGTCGCCCTGGCGGCGATCAAGGGCCTGCATCAGATGGTTGACGAGAAGGACGCCACCATCGCGCAGCTTCGACAGGCCGTCGACGGCCTGCAGCAGCAGAACGGCGAGCTGGCGGCCCGCCTGGCCACCATCGAGAAGCGGCTCGAGGTGCAGCCCGAGTAGCTCGGCGCAAAGCTTCGCCCAACGCAGGGGGACGGGCATCGGCCCGGCCTCCTTTTCTTTTTCAGCCCGGTCCGGTCAGCAGGCGGGCGATACGGCCCCAAAAACCAGGTCTGGCGGGAAGATCCCCGCCGCAGGAGGTCGGGTCTCCGCCTCCAAGGAGCGCGATACGGCGGTCGAGGGCGGCTCGGATCCGCGGCTCCGTGAGGCGAGGACCGGCGCGGGCGGCATCACGGCGCAGTCTCTGCAGCGCTTCGAGCTGGCGGCGGCGGTGCGCCTCGGGGTCCGGAACGGCCGCCTCCTCGGGAACCCTGAGCATGCCCAGAGTCCGAGCCTGGAATGCGACCTGCCCGCGTGCGGCGAGCCGCAGCCATAGCTGCTCGGGGCTCACCGGCGTGCCGTCCGCCAGCTCGATCTGCTGCCAGCACGCGCGGCGGAAGAGGACGGTGGAACGAGGGATCTCGTATCCCTCGATCAAGCGCTCCAAGGCTTCGCTCGAGATGTCTTCGCCGACGACGTCCGTGCCGAACGCCCGCGCGGTGCGGCGCCCGCGTTCGTCGACCACGATCGCCTGGGCATAGGCAAGCCCGACCGCCGGCCGGTCCTCCAGGAAGGCCACCTGCTCGGAGAGCTTCACGGGGTACCAGGCATCGCGGCTGCTGAGGCAGGCGATGTACTCCCCCGTGGCCGACGTCAGCCCGCGGCGCCAATCGGCCGCACCCTCCCCTTCCGCGCCGGCGGACGGGATCAGGCGGACGCCCGGGTGGCGGGCGGCAAGCTCGCGCGCCAGCGCCGCCACATCGTCAGGGCTCGGCGAGGGGAGCAGGAGGAGGATTTCCAGGTTCTGATGCGTCTGGGCCTGGAGGCTGGCGAAGCACGTCCGCAGCGCCGCGGCCGATCCCTCGCACGCCACGCAGACGCTGACCAGGGGGTTTCCCCGCGGCCTCGTCCAACCTCCAATATCGCCGGCATGGACTTCGGACCCCGGCTTCTTCTCATAGACGGCGAACATCTCGGTGGCGCGGAGAGCGCCCTTGGCGATCTGCTCCAAGTCGAGGCGGTACAGCGAATCCAGGTAGGCACGGTCGGCGGCGAGATCCGGATCGAAATTCGGCGCGATCTCCGTATGGGTGCAGATCAGGCGCACGAAAGAGTTGTACTTGAACGTCCTGAGCGGGCGGAACCAGCGGCCGATCTGTTCTTCGAGCTTCCTCCTGACGGATGCCTTCCATTCCCTGCTGCTCGGCGCCGTCGAGATAGCCGGGAAAGAGAGCCGCCGGGTCGAGCGCCAGGCCTTCGCGGTACCGCTCCGGCATCCGCGCCACCAGATCGGTGGCGAAGCGGACGTTTTCCGGCCAGAAGAGCACCTGCGTCTTGCCGATGATGTCGAGAACGATGAGGCGCCCACCGTCCCGGAGCGCCCGGTAGACCTGAGCGAAGAGATGCTCGAAGTTCAGCAGGTGGTGCAGAGAGGCGTGAGCGAAGATAACGTCGAACGCATCCTCCTCGATCTCGACGAAATTGAGGTCGAGCGCCTGGAATTCGACGTGGAGCCCATCGCGCGCTACCTCCTCGCGAGCCCGCCGGAAGAGGTTCTCGTTGACGTCCGCCGCCAGGATTTCGTACGGTCCTCCTTGCAGCCGTCGCGCGCAATCGATCTCCATGCCGCCGTAGCCGCAGCCGAGGCTCAGCAGGCGCGGCGCGGCGAAGCACCGGGCGGTCGCGACGATCTCGGCGATGAAATCCGTCTGCCAGGTCGCTGCCAGAAACTGATACCAGCTCAGCCACGCTCGGCTGGCGGCGGCGCCACCCTCCTTCAGGTCTTCCGTCACCTCGATTCCGGAGTAGTGCTCGATCTCCTCCGAGATCAGCGTCTCGTAGCCGAAGCATCGGGTCCAATCGACGGCAACCTCGGGCGCCACCCTGAGGCGTTTCACAGACCCTCTTCTTCCACGGCTTCAGCTCAGGTGCGGGTGAAGACGGCCGCGAACCGCAGGTAGCAGTCGGCCGCCACGTCCTGGTAGTTTTCGACGCGGTAGAGCTGCAGACGCAGCCCGCCCAGGCTGGCCAAGATCCGCTCAATGAAGTGCTCGGGATCGTAGAAGCGGCTGTGAACCTCTCCCCAATCGCTCGCCAGGCAGATCAAGGCGTCGCGCTCGAGGCTCCGGGCGGCGCGAGCGCCAGGCTTCCAAGTCGGTCTGCACGCAGTAGGTCCAGTTGGTATAAAGCGGCAGGATGCACAGGCGGCCGCCCGGACGGAGTATGCGCCCCGCCTCGCGCACGAACAGCGCGTCGCGGTCGCCCTCGAAGTGCTCGAAGGAACAATGCAGCGTCAGTCCGTCGGCGAATTCCGCCGGCACCGGCAGGGCGGCGGCGTCGCCGCCGATGCGGTCGCCCTCAACACCCGGAGGATAAAACAGGTCCTGGCGGTACGTCCGGCAGCCCCAGCCCTCGCGGAGGATGTCCGGGAAGGGCGAGTTGCAGCTCGCGATGTCGACCACGACCTCGCCCGGCTGAGGACGCAGAAGATCGATAGAAACGAAGTGCTCGAGCCATTTTTCGGTGCCGGCCCGCGCCTTGCCACCCTCCCAGTAGGCCATCCGCCGGTAGCCCGACTCCTCGACGTAGCGCCAGAAGGCGTCGACGTCGATGTGGTAGGGTTTCACCTCCACGCCGTGTTCCATGAGACGCGGAGTTATATCGTCGTAGGTCGACCAGCCGGGGAATACACGCCGCCCGCCCTGTTTCCAGATGTTGTAGCGTTCCCGCAGCGCGACGGGCGCGGTCCAGACCGAGGTGCCTTTCAATCTTGGCTCGACCATTCTCGAGGTTCACTCTACCAAAGATCCGGTGAAGCCATCCAGCGCCGGCATAGAATTTTAGCCGATGAGCAAGTCTCTGCCTTTCGTCAGCGTCATCGTCTGCACGCACAACCGGTCACGGACTCTGGAGGAGTCCAGCGCCGCCCTCCTGGCGGTCGACTATCCGCCCGACCGCTGGGAGGTGGTGATCGTCGACAACCGCTCCACCGACGACACGCTCGCGGTCGCGCGGGAGATCGCCCGCGCCCGGCCGGACCTCGTACGGGTGATCGAGGAGCCGAAGCTCGGCCTCTCGGCGACTCGCAATACGGGCATTCGTCAGGCCCGAGGCGAGATCATCGCCTTCGCCGACGACGACGCATTCCCCGAGCGCGAGTGGCTGCGAGCCCTCGTCGAAGCGCTGCTGCAGGAGAACGCGCTGGTCGCCGGCGGCCCCATCGAGCCCTGGTTTCAGGGCGAGCTCCCTTCCTGGTTCAGCGAGCGCTTTCTGCCTTATCTCGCGGCCTGGGACCGCGGCTCCGAGATCCACTCCCTGACCTATAATGAGTACCCCCGCGGCAACAACATCGCCTTCCGGCGGATCGTTTTCGAACGCTTTGGCTACTTCAGCCTGCAGCTCGGGCGCACCGGCTCCTCGCTGCTGTCGTGTGAGGAGACCGAGCTCTGTCTAAGGGTCGAGCGCGGCGGCGGCCGCATCCTCTATGCGCCCAAGGCCCGCATTCGCCACCTGACCGCCACCGGCAGAATCACGCCGGACTGGCTCGCCCAGCGATTCTTCGCGCAAGGGCGGTCGGAGGCGATCGTCGAATGGCGCCACGGCGGCTGGCGGGGCTTGGGCAGAGGGTGGCGCCGCTGGTTCCGCATGACCTTGGAGGCTGCACGGCAGCGGCACCTCGAGCCGGACGGCCGGATCTACGCCCGCTGTCTGCGCCATGCGCTCGCGGGGCATTCCTGGGGCGTCGTCGGAGCGCCCCTCAGGGTTCCTCGGTACCACCCCGCCGATGGCAGCTCTTGGCGGAGTGGGCTAGGGTGAAGGCGGATTCCAATCCGCCGACGGCGACCCGCCGGAAGGTCGATAACGGGGAATCCCGGCCACGGCGACCGGCATCTCACGAAGGTAGCCGAGCAAGGCTCGGCGACGGCAGTGAGTGAGAATGCGCGCCGCCTGCTCCAACTCGCCCTGGCCTTGCGGCCTTCCCGGCGGCAGCGCGCGCCAGCTCGCCCGGGGCGCGTTGGCCAGGTGAACGCGGCTGCCCAGAATCAGGCCTCGCAGGCCGCCGTGCATCCAGTTGAGGATCGCCTCCGAGCGGCCTTGCGCGGTGAAGCGGCGGGCGAGCCAACCCGCGGTGAGGCGGCTGACGTCAACGCAGTGACGGACCCGGCTCTCGGGCGAGTAGACGATGCGGCCGCCGCCCCGCTCGAGGCGCAGAAAGAGCTCGGTCTCCTCGCAGAACAGCTGTCTCTCCCCGCGCAAGCCGAGATGGGAGCTGAACCCGCCATGCCGCTCGAAGACCTGCCGGCGGAAGGCCATGTTGACCCCCCGCGGATACTCGTTGTAAACGAGATCCCTGACCTCCTCGGCCGGCCGCCAGATGGCGAGGTACAGCAGATAATTCTCCAGAAACCAGGGTGGCAGCTCGCCGGTGATCACCAGATCCACCGGTCCGCCGGCCGCCTGCGCCCCTTCCTCATCCATCACCTGTACGAGGGTGCGCAGCCAGGTGGGGTCGGGCAAGGCGTCGTCGTCGGTGAAGGCGACGACGTCGGCCGCGGCCTCCCGCACGCCGGCGTTGCGAGCCGCCGAATGACCGAGCTCCGTGCATTGAACGGCGCGGATCCGCCCGGGGAAGCGTTGCGCGAGCGCCAGGGCCACCTCGAACGTATCGTCTGTCGAGACGTTGTCGACGATCAGCAGGCGCCAGAAGCTCGGCGGGATAGTCCTGGCCCAGGATCGCCTCGCAGGCGCGGGCGAGGGCTTGCGATCGGTTCCGCGTGCAGACGACGACTTCGACGCCGGGCGTCCAGGGGGCGCTCATCGCCGGGCACTCTATCAAAGGGGGAGCGGGCGACCCGACGCAGGTTTGTCCTAGACTATCGCTCATGCCCCGGCCACCCCTGGCGACCCTCACCGGTCGCGCGCTCCTCGGTGCCAGCCTGCTGATCGGCGCGTGCTCGGTGGCCCCTGATACGGCGGCGCCGCCGCGCAACGTCGTCATCCTGGTCGTCGACACCCTGCGCGCGGACCACGTGGGAGCCTACGGCTATGAACGCGACACCACCCCCCGCATCGACGCCCTGGCACGCACCGGAGCCCTCTTCGATTTCACCCTCGCCCAGTCCAACTGGACCGTACCCGCCGCGGCGAGCCTGTTGACCTCGCTCTATCCCTCCGGGCACGGCGCCGGCATCGAGGGTGACGTGCGGCTGCTTGCAGAAACCCCGCCGAATCAGATCCGCGCCGACGCGCGGACGCTGGGAGAGCTGCTGCAGGCCAGCGGCATCCGCACGGGTCTCTTCTCCGCCAATCCGTATCTCTATGGCCGCTTCACGCACGGCTTCGACTTCGCCGAAGTGAACCGCAAGAACGCGATGGAGCTCACGGACTCCGCTCTCGCCTGGTTGCAGCAGGCCCCGGACGAGCCTTTCTTCCTCTACCTGCAGTACATGGACCTCCACCAGCCCGTCGAGCCGCCGGAAATCTACTTTCACTATTTCAAGGTCGAGGAGGGCGGTGAGCGCGGCCGGCAGCACGCGGATTGGGACTATGGCCAGCAGGAAGATCTCGGCGACCCTGCGTTCCGGCGCTTCCGCGCTCATCGCGTCGCCCTTTACGACGGCGCGCTGCGCTACGTGGATACGGAGATCGGCAGGCTCGTCGACACTCTCGAGCAACTCGGCGTCGCGAAGCAAACGCTCCTGGTCGTCACCTCCGACCATGGCGAAGAGTTTTGGGACCACGCCGCCATCGAACGCCGGTTGGGTGGTGATCCTCGGGGGCTGTGGGGAATCGGTCACGGCCACTCGATGTTCCAGGAGGTTCTGCACATCCCGCTCCTCTTCCAGGGTCCCGGCGTCGGCGAGGCAAGACGCGTCGGCTGCGACGCGCGTCAGATCGACGTGGCGCCGACCGTCCTCGACCTGCTGGGTTCGACGCCGCCGCCGGAGATGCGTGGCCGCAGCCTGGCCCCGCTCCTCCGCCGCGCCAAGCAGGACGCAGGATGTACGCCCGTGCCTCTGGTGGCGGAGTCGCCGGCCTACGGCCCGAATACCCAGGCGGTGATATGGAAGCGGCGCAAGCTCATCGTGCGGCACGACGGCGTCGAGCTGCTCTATGATCTGAGCCGTGATCCGGGGGAGAAGGACGACCTGAGCGTCCGGCAACCCGCGGTGGCGGCACAGTTGCGGCGCCTGCTCGAACGGGAGCGCGCCGGCGCCGGGCGGATGGGAAAGTCCGAGAGCCTGCCGTTCGACGCCGAGACGCGGAAGCAGCTCGAGAGCCTTGGCTATATCAAGTAGCCGCCTTGACACGGAACGAGAGGAAGATGATAGCCTGCGCCGCCAGCGCGCCGCCTGTTTCCCATGCCTATTGAGATTCCCCCTTCAGCGAGGATTTTCGTTGCAGGACATCGCGGCCTGGTCGGCTCGGCGATCCTCCGCCGCCTGCGCCAGGAGGGTTTCGGGAACCTCTTGACGGCGACCCGGGAAGAGCTCGACCTGCGCGATCAAGCGGCCGTCAACGAGTGGTTCCGGACGAATCTTCCCGAGTACGTCTTCCTGGTGGCCGGAACGGTAGGGGGAATTCTGGCGAATTCGACCCGCCCCGCGGAATTCATCTACGACAATCTCATGATCCATGCGACGGTCGTCCACGCGGCTTACAGCTGCGGGGTCAGAAAACTGCTCTATCTCGGCAGCTCCTGCATCTATCCCCGCGAGTGCCGCCAGCCGATCCGGGAAGAGGATCTCCTGACGGGAACGCTGGAGCCCACCAACGAGTCTTATGCCGTCGCCAAGATCGCCGGCATCAAGCTGTGCCAGGCGTACCGCCGGCAGTACGGTGCGGATTTCATCTCGGCCATGCCCACCAACCTGTATGGCCCGCATGACAACTTCGATCTTCAGAGCTCGCACGTCCTGCCGGCGCTCATCCGCAGATTCCACGAGGCCCGTCTGCGTGGCGACCATCAAGTCACCGTTTGGGGCAGCGGCTCGCCAAGGCGCGAGTTTCTCCACGTGGACGATCTCGCCGATGCCTGTCTGTTCCTGATGCGGAGCTTCGACGGCGAGTCACACGTGAATGTGGGGACGGGCGAGGACGTGACCATTCGCGAGCTCGCGGAGCTCGTGCGCGAGATCGTGGCCCCCGGCATCGCGCTGCATTTCGACGTCTCCAAACCGGACGGGATGCCGAGAAAGCTGCTCGACGTCGGCCGGCTTCACGCCCTGGGGTGGCGGCACCGCATCGAGCTGCGTCCAGGGATCGAGTCGACCTACCGGTGGTTTGTCGCGAGCTACGAAAGCGCGGTTCGCGACCGGAAAGCGGATGACTCGGCGCCACGGCATACTCCGGTCGCCGCCCGCCCATGATGCCGCCGGGAGACCGTACGACTCCCCGGGCGCGCTATACCGCGGCCCGCCGGGAACACTGGAATCGCGTCGCGCGGCTCACCGACCGGTGGTCTGGATTGGGGGGGGCCTATCACCGCCGCCTGCGCGAGGTGTACCGATCGACGATTCCCCCGGGCCAGCGGGTTCTCGAGCTCGGATGCGGCTGCGGCGACCTCCTGGACGCGGTCGAGCCCCGGTTCGGCGTCGGTGTGGATTTCTCGGAGGCGATGCTGGCGCACGCCGCACGCCGCCATCCCCGGCTCCACTTCGTCAACGCCGACGTCCACGCCCTCGGTGGCCTGAAAGGACCGTTCGACGTCATCATCCTTTCGGATCTGATCAACGATCTCTGGGACGTTCAGGCCGCCCTCGCGGGTCTCGAGCCCCTGCTGACCTCCAGCACCCGTCTCGTCTTCAATTTCTTCAGCCGTCTCTGGCAACTGCCGCTCGAGCTGGCCCAACGCCTCCGTCTCGCCAAGCCCGTCCTGCCGCAAAACTGGCTCACGGTCGAAGATCTGCTCAATCTCCTCCGCCTGGCCGACCTCGAGCCCATCCGTGGCTGGCAGGAGTGCCTTTTGCCCCTTCCCGTTCCCCTGCTGGCATCCTCCTGCAATCGTTTCCTGGTGCGCCTGTGGCCGTTCAGGCACCTGGCGTTCTCGAATTTCGTCGTGGCGCGAGGTGCAAGGGTGAGCCCATCCCTGGAAGCTCCGCGCGTTTCGGTGATCGTTCCGGCGCGCAACGAGGAGGGCAACATCGAGCAGATCTTCCAGCGCACGCCGGAGATGGGCGGCGGCACGGAGCTCATCTTCGTCGAGGGCCACTCGCGGGACAGGACCTTCGAAGCCATCGCCGAGGAGATCCGGAAGCGTCCCGAGCGGCGGGCCAAGCTCCTGCGCCAGCCGGGCGCCGGCAAAGGCGATGCCGTGCGGCATGGCTTCGCCGCCGCCAGCGGTGAAATCCTGATGATTCTCGATGCCGACCTCACCGTCCCGCCCGAGGATCTGCCGAGATTCTACGAGGCGCTGCGATCGGGCAAGGGCGAGTTCGCCAACGGCGTCCGGCTCGTCTATCCCATGGAGACGAAGGCGATGCGCTTCGCCAACCTCCTCGGCAACAAATTCTTCAGTCTCGCCTTCTCCTGGCTCCTGGGCCAGCCGATCAAGGACACCCTCTGCGGCACCAAAGTCCTGTGCCGGAGCGACTACGACCGCATCGCCGCGAATCGCAGCTATTTCGGAGACTTCGATCCCTTCGGCGACTTCGATCTGCTCTTCGGCGCCGCGAGGCTCAACCTGCGCATCGTCGAGATCCCGATCCGTTACCATCAACGCACGTATGGCACGACCAACATCCAGCGCTGGAAGCACGGCTTGCTGCTGCTCAGGATGGTGCTCTTCGCGGCGCGACGGATCAAGTTTGGCTGAGGCCGATGTTGCAGCGTCTCCTCGCTCATCCCCTCACCCGCGGCCTGGATCTGGATGACCCCCGCACGACGCTGCTGCGGCGGGACATCCTGCGGCAGAAACGGTTCCTTCGCCGCATCTACAGCGAGTGGTACACGGCGCTTGCCAGCGAGATTCCGCGTCCCGCCGGCCGAGTTCTGGAGGTGGGCTCCGGCGCCGGCTTCCTTGCCGAGCACCTGCGCGGAGTCATTACCTCCGAAGTATTTCCACTCCCCGGCATTCGCTGCACGCTGGACGCGACGGACCTGCCCATCGCCGGCGGGGCGCTCGGCGCGGTCGTCGGCACCAACGTGCTCCACCATCTGGGACGCCCCCGCCGTTTTCTTGCCGAGGCGGCGCGCTGCCTCCGGCCGGGGGGCGTGCTGGCGTTGGTCGAGCCCTGGGTCTCGCCCTGGTCGCGCTGGGTCTACACACGGCTTCACCATGAGCCCTTCGACCCGGAGGCCGCCGAGTGGGAGCTGCCGGCGACCGGACCTCTGTCGGGAGCCAACGGCGCTCTGCCCTGGATCCTTTTCTGCCGCGACCGGGAGGTCTTCGAACGCGAATTCCCGGCCTGGGAGATTCGATCCATCCAGCCGATGATGCCGTGCCGCTACCTGCTGAGCGGCGGGATTTCCCTGCGTTTCTCCATGCCGGCCTGGAGCTTTTCTCTGCTGACACGCGTCGAAAACGGCCTCGGCCGTTGGAGCGGAGCCACCGCCATGTTCGCCAAGATCGTGCTCCGCCGAACGGCGATCGCTCAGTAGATCTGCGCCGCGTTCGGCTCGCCGGCCCAGGCCACCTCCCTGCCCGCCAGCGGCAATTGGAACCGGCGGCCCAGGTGATACCAGCCGACGAAGACGCGGTGCCCGGCAGGAAGCGCCTTGGGAATCCAGATCTCTTCCTCGACGACGTCCCCTACGCTCCAGCGCGAAGTCGGGTGCTTCCCCGATGCCGGATCGTGGTCCGCAATCGCATACGCCGCACCGCCGGGATCGATCACGTGGATGAACACCCGGTAGTCCTCCTCCATCGCGGCCGTGCACTGCCAGACCAGGGTGATCCTGGCGCCTTGCAACTCGACCGCCACCGCGGAGTCCAGCAGCGTGATACCGCCGCCGAAGCGCGCCGGCGGGTGCGGGCTCCGTCCATGCTCCTTGGCGTAGTCCTCCGGCTTCCACAGCCGGTAGCCTCGCTCCCGGCGGCGATGGATGGTCACCTCACTGCCGTCGGGCAGCGGGATGGCCGCGAGCCGGTGAAAGGGCATCCCGCCCTCACGCAACAGATCCAGGACCTCGAGATTCTTGGCGTTGAGCAGGTCCGCTCCCGGAGACCCCGACTTGGTGAGCAGGTAATCCGCCTGCGCTCTGATGCGGCCTGCCAGCTCGCTCGCCGGCTCCCGCAATTGAAAATGGTAGGTGTTGAATCTGACCGGCGTCTCATGGAGCGCGGAGAAGTAGTTCAGATTGTGCGCGCTCAGGTGGAAATGGCTGAACATCACGGAGACCTTGGATTGAGCGAGGCCCTGCCTCGCGGCGTCGGCGGCGATCATTTCGACGACGCTCTCGTTGGGCCATCGCTGCGCCGTGGGCGGATGTGCCCACTCGAGGTTCTTGCTCAGCAGGATCAAGCCTCCAGCCCGCAGCTCGGCTCCGGCGGGTCGCGGAAGTCCGAACGAGTAGTGGCCATAGCCCAAGATCGCCACTGCCGCGACCGGCCCCAGAACCGCCAGCCGCCGTCCGCCGAAGCCCGCCAGACCGGCGCCGAGCAGGAGGGCCAGCGCCGGCAGATACGGCATTGCGAAGCGGATGTCCTTGGAGACGGCGAACGTCAGGGCGAGCCAGGGAACGACCCACCACGCCAGCAACAGGTGCAGATGATCCCTGGGGATGACGGCGGCATCCGATCGGTTCCCGCTTCGCCACGCCCGCCAGTTGATCCAGCAGGTCCAGCAGGCCCAGCAGGCCACCGCCACGAGCAGCAGGAAGGCGTAGGCGCCGAGCCCGAAGTTGATCAGGTGCAGCCAGTAGGCTCCTACGGTTCGCAGAGAAAAGACATTCCCCTGGCCGTACGGCTGGGCGGACTCGCCGAATCCGGCGTTCAGAACGAACCCGAAAACCGTCGCCCAGTTTCTGAAGTACCAGAGCCCCGCGATCGGCAGCGCTACGACCGCGATGCGAGCGAGACCCAGCAGCATGGCCGGCCGCAATCTCCGATGCCGCAGCACGTCCCGCGCCAGCACCAGCGCCGTGGGCATCGCCGCGTAGAGCGGGAAAGTGACCTTCATCAGCATACCCAGGCCCAACACGATGCCGAGCGCCCAGGTGGGCCATCCCTCCTCACCCCGCTGCCATCGCACCAGGTAGTACATCCACATGATGACCAGGGTCATCAAGCCGTACTCGACGAGGAACTGCCGGGACATGGCGGCGACCAGCGGAAAGGTGTTGAGGAGGACCACGCCGAGCAGCGCCGCCCGCCTGCCCACCACGATCTCGCCGAGTCGGAACAGGTACCACGAGGCGACGATGATGAAGACGACATTCACGCAGCGCGCGGCAACGAAGCCCTCGCCCAGGAGGGCGTAGAGGGGGAACGGCAGGACGGTGATCAGCGGCGCTTTCGTGCCGATGGCGCGCGAGAAGGCCGACAGGAACGCGACCGGTCCGTGTTGCAGGAGGGTGTGATACAGCAGCTCGCCTTCGTAGAGATAGTGGGCTTCGTCCCAGTGAGGAGGTACGGTGTCGAGCTTCACCCACGCCAGGGTCGCGAGCGCGAAGAAGGCGATGACCAGGCCCAGGGCCAGCTCCGACCTGCCGGCGCCGCGATTCATGGGCACGAGAGCGGCATTCCCCGGCGCCTACAGCTTGACAGCCTGGCCCCAGCGGTTGCCGCGAAACAGCAGCCAAGGCCGCAGGAATGGAAAGAGAAGCTCGGCGCGAGAGCGGATCTGCCCGCGCGCCAGGCCGCGCGCGAGGTCGACGTACATGGGGAGGTGCAGGGCGTCGGCGAGAAAGTCGAAGAACGAGTAGGTTTCCCCCAACATCCGCCAGCCGTATCCCTCGCTCTCGCAACGTCGCGCCAGGCTGCTCAGGTCATAGTCGTGCGTGTGGTAGACCGCCGCCTGCGGCGCCACGGCGATGGAATGGCCTGCCGCCACCACCTCCCGCTGCCACTTCTTGTCCTCCATGATGGGAGCATAGCCGAAGGGATGCCGCTCCCAGGCATCGCGGCGGATGGCGGCGTTGACGGTGGAAAAACCGATGCCGAAGTACTGCTCAATCCACCGCCGGGACTCGCGCGTGAAGTAGAAGCGCTCGCCGCAGGAGTCCCAATAGAAGCGCTTGTCGTGATCGGGGACCTCCAGGATCGCGCCCTGCACGGCGACGCAACCATTCGCCGCGGCCAACGGCGCGATGAGATTCTCCAGCCACTCCGGATCGCTGGGGACCGCGTCCTGGTTGAGGAACACGAGCACGCGGCCGCGGCTCTCGGCGGCTCCCAGGTCCCGCGTCAGGCCATGATTGAACTGGGCGCGCTCGATCGGGATGATGCGGGCGCCGCAGCGTTCCATCACCGCCAGATCCGCCGCGGACGATCCGGAGTCTACGCAGAGGACCTCGACCGATTTATCCGTCTCCTGCCGGCTGACGGCTTCCAGGCAACGCTCGAGAACGGCGCCGCCGTCGAGCGTCGGGATGACGACCGAGACATCGATCGAGCCGGCCTCCGGGATCGAGGCTGGAGACTCCCACCCGTTCCTCTCATCGGGCGCCGCATCGCGCAATAAGTCGAAGTACCCGGCCAGAGAGGCCGCGGCGCTGGACTCCCAGCTGTACAGCCTTTCCACCAGCTCACGGCCGGCCCGGCCGAGCCGGGCGCACAGATCATCGTCCTCCAGCAGCCGGCAGATACCTTCGGCCAACTGCGCCGCGGTGTCGGCGATCAGGAAGTGCTGGCCGGGGAGGCCGTCGATTCCTTCCGCGCCGATCGTGGTGGTCGCCACCGGCATCGCGCACGCCAGCGCCTCGAGGATCTTGAGCCGCGTGCCCGATCCCGCTCGAATCGGCGCCACCAGCGCCCGGCAGCTCTGGTAATAGGGCCGGGTCTCCGGCACCGCTCCGACGATGGTGACACCTTCCCAGCCGTCGTGGCGATACACCGCCTGGCCGGCTCGCGCGCCCACCACCCGCAGCTCGGCATCCGGCACCCGCCGTCGAACCTGCGGCCAGACGTCGCGCAGCAGGTAGTCCAGGGCGTCCAGATTCGGCAGGTGCTCGAAGTTGCCGACGAACAGCAGCGGCCGGCCCCGGCGCAGATCCGCGTCCGGCGGCCGGTAATGGTCGAGGTCGACCGCGTTCGGCACCACGCGGATCTCTCTCCAGCCGCCGGGCAGGAAGCGCGCCAGATAGGCACCGTCGGTATGGGACATGACGTGCACCTGGTCCGCCCGCCGCGTCACCTGCAGCTCGTAGCGGAACTGGCGCATCCAGTCGGTCAGCGAGGAACCGAAGATCCGGTCCAGGGTGTACCGGCGATGCATGCCTGCCCGGCGCCGGCGGGCGCGGGAACGGAAGCAGATGTCGATCTCGCTGAGGACGACCTTGACCCGCGCGAAGCGCGGCAGGCCGTACTGGCCCAGCTCGGTGTACTCGAGCTGCAGGATGTCGATCTGCTCCCGGGAAAGGATCTCGTTGACCAGCGAGCGCACCTCGGCTGCCTCGAAGAGCTGGACTCCGGGCGGCTTGAGGCCCCAGCGGTCCGGTTGCAGCCTGGGACGCCAGTGGTGGAAGTAGAGCTTCTCCACCCACGGCTCCAGCGCCCGGCGCTGCTGCGGATCGTCGTCCCCCTGGATGAAGATCAGCAGGTGGAAATCGCAATGCCGGGAGAGGCGGCGGATGAGGTTGTAGATCCTCACCGCCCCACCGTGATCCGCGGGATATAGCGGATATGGGCAGACCACCAGGATCCGCGGGCGCCGGCGGAGGCGCGGCGCGGTTTCGGCCTGCCGCTTCGCCGGGGGCGCCAGACGGCGGCCACGCCAGAGGGCGGCCAGCCAGCCGGCCGCCGTCCCGCCGGCCAGATAGAGCCAGCCGCAGCCGCGCGCCAGCCAGCGCAGCAGCAGGCCCGGCAGGAGGCGGCCGCCACGCGCGGCGCTTCGCGCCACCCGCCGCAGGGTGTGAAACGGCGACAGCAGGGTCCGCCGCACCGCCTGATAGGCCATCCACAGGCGGTACATCTTCGACCGCCGGATGGCGTCCAGCTCGAGCTCGCGCAGCTGCCAATGGCGATAGCTCCAATCGAGGTCGGCCCGCACCCGTTCCAGCTCCAGCTGCAGCTCATCGGTACCCCGGCCGCTCTCCGCCAGCTCCGATGCCGCCGCCAGCCGCCCGGCCTCGGCCGAAGCAAAGGCCGAATCCAGAGCCGCGGACGTTTCCTGCCATGCGCTGCGCTCGGCCTCCAGCCTCTCCTTCCGCGACCGCTCCGCCGCCAGCTCGCCGCCGAGGCGGGCGACCTCCTCCTGCTTCGCTACCTCGCGGCTGCCGATTTCGACGCCGAGCTCGCGAATGCGGGCATCGAA
Organism: Thermoanaerobaculaceae bacterium; assembly: GCA_963778565.1. Taxonomy (GTDB): domain Bacteria; phylum Acidobacteriota; class Thermoanaerobaculia; order Multivoradales; family UBA5704; genus DATARR01. Next base: position 316,379 of record CAVZUZ010000017.1, read on the forward strand.
CTCGCCGAGCTGCGTGACCAGGTGGTCTACGACGGATTGGTACTCGGCACGCAGCGCCACCTCAGCCTTGTCACGACCCGCCGCCTGTTCTTCAAGGAAGGCTTCCAGACGGCCGGCCATGAGAGACTCCGACGGCAGACGCCGAGGCTCTTCGCAACGGCGTGCGCAGAGGGCCAGCAGGTAAGTCGGTTCCTTCCGGTGCTGCAGCCCGGATCCCAGCTCTGGATCGGGTTGAAAGGCCTCGACCTGGCGGGCACGCTTCCGGCGGCCGAGATCCCAGATGGCAGACCCTGCCATCAGCCGTTGACCGAACAGCACGACCTCGCCGAACGACGCGGCGAGCAGCGCCCGCAGCTCCTCGGCGTCGAATTCGCGCAGATGGAACGGATTCGAATACCCGCGGCCCTCGCTGTACACCGGCCGGTTCGGAGTGGAGAGCAGCAACCGGCCGTCGGGAACGAGCACGCGGGCGATCTCGGCCACCACCGCCTCCCCCTCCCGGAGATGCTCGATGAGCTCGAAGCAGACCACCCAATCGAAGGCCGCGGAGGGGAACGGCAGCGCCCGCGCGTCCGCCGCCAGGTAGTGGAGGTTGGGCGCCGCAAACTCGCTGAAGGCGAAACCGACCGTCAGCGGCGAGCTGTCGACGCCGACCACCCGGCGGGCGGCCCGAGCGAGCAGCCTGGAGCCGTACCCGACGCCGCAGCCGAGATCCAGCACCGCGCCGCTCGCGAGCGACGCCGCCAGGGAGTAACGGTGGAGGTGCTCCAGGTGGATGCCCGGACCCGCCCATCCGGGCATGAAACGCTCGCCGGAGTAAGTCAACCGCATGGCCGGTCTAGGCGATCCGCGCCGGGTGACCGAGCAGCCTGTGCGACGTTTGGCGCAGAGAATCCATCAACTTACGAGAAACCTACCATCGCGAACTTCGGGGGGTCAAGGCGACGGCGACACCGGGATTCCGACGCCCGGACGCCCCGGAATGCCGGGAAGCCGATGGAGAGGCTTGACGTCCTGATAGTCCCTGGGCCAGAATAGGGCCCCTGACTGCCCGCTTCTACTGCGTGGCCCTGCAAAGGAGAGAGCCCATGGTTCGCCCGCTGATCGTCAAGCTTTCCCTGCTCGCCTTCGTGCTGGCGTCGCTGCCGGCAGCCGCGGCGAACTCCGTGTCCGTCACTGCGGGGTCCGCTCTCGGGCCGCTCGCGAGCGACTTTGGACTTCAGGTCACCCTCCAGGATGTCGCTCCCCGCAACTCGACCTATGTCCTGGCGGGCCCTGGCCAGGGCTTCAACAACGAGACGACGCTCAACGGTACGTTCTTCGTCGACCCTCAGGGCGTGACGATGAGCACGACCCCCGGTGTGAACAGCTTCCAGATGATCGCCTTCAGCGATGGCATCGGCGCCGGTACCAAGACCCGACTGATCTTCCACCTCAACCACGCCAACGCCGACGGCTGGTTCATCAACGTCTGGCACTGGAACACCACAGCGGGGGGCTTCGTGTTCTCCGGCGGCAGCTTCTTCGCCTGCGCGGCCGCCCCGTGCGGCATCGTCGCCAACTGGCACAACAACCGCATCGACTTCCAGTGGAACGCGGGGAACCCGGGCCACCTGACGATGTTCCGGACCCGCTACATCAACGGCGTGCCGGACGGGAGCGGGACGATCCAGATGTTCTCCGTCGATCTGCCCGGGATGCAGGACGCGGTGATCAACTACGCCTTTGCCGGCATGTACTCCAGTCACGATCCCGGCACCTCCGGCACCTTCAGTCTCGACGAGTTCGTCTTCAACCGTTGATCGGTACCAGCCCTGAAGGGGCCGGCCCACCGCCGAGCCTCCCAACTTCCAGCCCCGCGGCAGACTCGACGCCGCGGGGTTTTGCGTTTCTCAGCAGCCTCGCTCGCCAACGATCCGGCAGTAGAACAGCTCGGTGTTGACGATGCCGCGCCCGGGATCGTCCTCACGCGTGTAGTCGACGTCGAAACCGAGCTGCCGGAGCTCGTCGTCGAGATCGCGGCCGTAGAGGCGATACGCGAGGGCGCGGTTGTCGGGCGAGTTGGCGTCGCCGTGGTACTCGGGCTCCAGCAGGAGCTCGTCGCGGGCCGGGTCGGACGGGTCGACGATCCGCACCCGTTCCAGCGTGGTGGCGCGGCCGCGGTCGTGCGGCACGGTGAAGAGATAGATCCCACCGGGCCGCAAGACGCGACGGATCTCGCGATGCGCCGTCGCCGCCAGGCGGACGTGCTCCATGACGTCGCTGGTGACCACCACGTCGAAGGCCGCGTCGGGAAAGGTCAGGGCTTCCAGGTTCTGGTTGGTCACGCCCTCGGCCGAAGCCTCGGCCACAGGGGAGCCCCAGGCGAGCGACGCCTTGTAGACCGACGTTTGCAGGTCGATCCAGGGCACGCCGGCCAGGGTCGCCGGCAACGGATAGGCGCCGCGCGCCGCCGTGAGAGTGACCTGCGTGTCATAGACGGCCAGGCGCGCCGGCGCGGAGCGTCCGTGCAGCTCCGCCAGGCTGGGCGCCTGCACGCCGGTCCGCTCCGCGATGGCCCGCAGGAGTCCCCGGGCAATCGAACGGTAGCGGCTCGTGGACCGGCAGTACGCGCAGATCAGCGACTCGCGCGCGTTCCGCCAGTCGTCGTAGTAGAACGTGGTCGCCTGGCCGCAGATATTGCACCGGCCGGCAAGACCCGACATCTCCGGGAAGAGCTGCTCGGCCTCGCCGCCCCGGCCCTGGTCCGGGGGCCGCTGCAGGAAGCGGCGGAGACGCCGTGTCAGGTCGAGCAGAGTCATGGCGGGACATCTTACCGTGGGGCTGCTAGACTCCGGCCGGTGCTCGCCCCCGCCGTAACCTCATTCCCATCGAACGGATGAGCTCCCCGGAGCCAACCGGCCTCGCGCGCGGCCTGCGGCGGCTGCCGGCGCGGCTCGCCTGGGCGGCCCGGCGCGCCGGCGCGCCGCTGCTGCCGAAGCTCTGGAAGCAGTTTCTGCGTCGCGGCTGGCAGGCGGGCGTACGCTGGCGCCGGCGCTTGACGGCGAAGCGGACCGTGCGGCTCCTGCCGCCCACGCCCGCGTACGACCTGCTCGTCTTCCCGATCATCGACTGGGAATTCCGCTTTCAGCGGCCGCAGCAACTGGCGCGGGAGCTGGCACGGCGCGGGCACCGCATCTTCTATCTGCGTACCCGGCTGGCGGAACACTCGCACCCATACGTGAAGGTTGTGGCGGAGAGAGTGGCCGTCGTCGAGCTGCCCGGCCCCGAGACCTTCAACCTCTATGGCGACCGGCTGGAGCGGCAGGCCGTGGAGTCCCTCCTGAACGCCCTCGCCGGCCTGCGCACGGACTTCCGGCTGGCGGAGGTCGTATGCCTGGTGCAATTCCCCTCCTGGCGGCCTCTGGTCGAGGCGGCGCGGCGGCGCTGGGGATGGCGCGTCATCTATGACTGCATGGACGACCATAGCGGCTTCTCCACCCACAGCGCCGCCGTGACGGAGGAAGAGGAGGCGCTGGCGGCGGCGAGCGATCTGATCGTCGCGTCCAGCCAGGCGCTGTTCGCCCGTTGGCAAGGCCGCTCGCCGCACCTGCTGCTGCTGCCCAACGCCACCGACTTCGAGCATTTCCACCGCGCCGCGCCGGAGCCGCCGGTGCTGCACCGACTCCGGCGGCCGATCATCGGCTATTACGGCGCCATCGCCGAGTGGTTCGACCTCGACATGGTCGCAGCGGCGGCGGCGGCGCGGCCCGGCTGGCAGTTCGTCCTGGTCGGCGACACGGCCGGCGCCGACGTTGCGACGCTGCGGCGGCTCGCCAACGTCCATCTCCTCGGAGAGCAGCCGTACGAGGACCTGCCCGGCTTTCTCCATGCCTTCGACGTGGCCACCATCCCCTTCCGGCGCACGGCGCTCACGGAAGCGACCAACCCGGTGAAGTTCTACGAGTATCTCAGCGCCGGCAAGCCGGTGGTGGCGGTCGACCTGCCGGAGCTCGCGCCGTTCGCCGATCTGTTCTACCCGGTGCGGTCGCCGGCCGATTTCGTGGTCCAGGTGGAGAGGGCCCTGGAGGAACGATCGGAACGGTCGGAGCGGCCCGATACGGAAGAACAGGCGCGGATCGAGCTCGCTCGGCGCCACACCTGGCGAGCGCGCGCCGACCGGCTGACCGCGGCCGTCTGCGAGATCTATCCCAGAGCGGCGATCGTCATCGTGGCCTATTCCGACGTGGCCCGCCTGCGCATGTGCCTGGAGAGCATCTTCAGCCAGACCCAGTACCCCAACTTCGAGGTCGTGGTGGTCGACAATTCGGGCGCGGCGGAGATGCGCCAGTTGCTGGACGAGCAGGCGCGCCGGCGACCGAACCTGAAGACCGTGTTCAACGACGGCAACCTCGGCTTCCCGCGGGCCAACAACATCGGCATCGAGGCCGCCGGCGCCTGCGACTACCTGGTGCTGCTCAACGACGACACCGTGGTCACCCGCGGCTGGCTCGGCAAGCTGCTCCGCCACCTGGATTCACCGGACGTCGAGCTGGTGGGTCCGGTCACGAACTGGGCCGGCAACGAGGCGCGCATCGACGTCGACTACGAATCCATAGACGACATGGAGCCGTTCGCCGCCGCCTATACGCGGCGGCACGAAGGCGTGGTCCGGGACATCCCCATGCTGGCCATGTACTGCGTGGCGATGCGGCGCCGGCTGCTGGACCGCATCGGCTTCCTGGACGAGCGCTTCGGCATCGGCATGTTCGAGGACGACGACTTCTCGCGCCGGGTGCGCGCCGCCGGGGGGCGCGTGGTCTGCGCCGAAGACGTCTTCATCCACCACTGGGGCCGGGCGTCGTTCGGCGCCATGGAGACGGCAGCGTACCGCCGTCTGTTCGAGGAGAACCGCGCCAAATTCGAGGAGAAATGGGGAGAGGCCTGGCGGCCGCACACCGGGCGGCTGCGGGGGCAGTGAGAGCGATTTTGATCGTCAACGGCTTCGACCGGCGAATGCGATGTTGAATGCCGGCCCGCTTCAATTGACGATTCCAAGGTCAGGGTGTAATCTATACGGCTATAACGTTCAAGGACCCGAGTTGGGAGGAGAATCGAAATGAGCAATAAAAAACTTCTCGCGCATCTGCTGACGGTGTTCGTTCTGCTGATCACCGGCAGCTCGTTGGCTCACGCGCAGGCCACCCGGACGTGGGTTTCCGGCGTAGGAGACGATGCCAATCCGTGCAGCCGCACCGCTCCATGCAAGACATTCGCTGGAGCGATCTCCAAGACCGCGACCGCCGGCGAGATCAACGTCCTCGATCCAGGTGGCTTCGGCGGGGTGACGATCACCAAGTCGATCACCATCTCGTCGGAAGGGTTCGAGGCCGGCGTGCTGGTCTCCGGCACGAATGCCATCATCATCAACGCGACGACGACCAGCCACGTAGTGCTGCGCGGCCTCGACATCGAAGGCTTGGGCACGGGCCTGGTCGGTATCAAGGTGCTTGGCGGCCTGGGCTCTCTCCACGTCGAGAAATGCACGATCAACAATTTCCGCGGCACGAACGCCTCGGGCATCGAGATCGCGACGACCTCGGCGGGCACCACCCACGTTTACATCAAGGATACGATCGTGCGCAATAACGGCGCCGGCGTGGGCGGTGGCATTTTCATGAATCCTACCGGAAGCGCCATCGTGAAAGCTTCACTCGACAACGTCCGGATGGAGCACAACATTTTCGGTGTAAAGCCTCAGGGCAATTCGACCGTCTCGGTGCACCACAGTGTCGCCGCGGGCAACGCGGGCGGCGGCTTCGTGGGCGGCACCAGTCCTGCAGTCCTCAATGTCGAGGACAGCGTCGCGGCGAACAATGGGACCGGGGTCATCTGTAATGCCGGCACCACCGTCCGCCTGGGCCACACGAGCATCGCCGGCAACACGGCCGCCGTGGGCGGCACCGGCACCTGCTCGTCGTACGGGAACAACAACATCGACGCCCTCGTCACCCTCACTCCCATCAATCCACAGTAGGAAGGAGTTGTGTGTCCCCTCCCGGCCGGAAGAGGGCCGGGAAGGGACACGCGGCGAGCGAACGCGCCCTCGCCGTCCGCGATGGCCGCGATGGCCGCGATGGCCGCGATGGCGGCCGTCGCCGAGGCTTACGCGTAGATCTCCGCGCCTCCCCGCCTGAACTCCTCCGCCTTCTCCTCCATCCCGGCCGCTAGCGCCTTCTCCTCCTCCAGACCCTGCTGGGCGGCGTACTCGCGCACCTCCTCGGTGATCTTCATCGAGCAGAAGTGCGGGCCGCACATGGAGCAGAAGTGGGCCACCTTGGCGCCTTCCTGCGGCAGGGTCTCGTCGTGGAAGGCGCGGGCGGTGTCCGGATCGAGGGAGAGGTTGAACTGGTCCTCCCAGCGGAACTCGAAGCGCGCCTTGGAGAGGGCGTTGTCGCGGATCTGCGCCCCGGGATGCCCCTTGGCGAGGTCGGCCGCATGGGCGGCGATCTTGTAGGTGATCACCCCCTGCTTGACGTCCTCGCGGTTGGGCAGGCCCAGGTGCTCCTTGGGAGTGACGTAGCAGAGCATGGCCGTGCCGAACCAGCCGATCATCGCCGCGCCGACGGCCGAGGTGATGTGGTCGTAGCCGGGAGCGATATCCGTCGTCAGCGGCCCCAGGGTGTAGAACGGGGCTTCGCCGCAGGCCTCCAGCTCGCGGTCCATGTTCTCCTTGATGAGCTGCATGGGGATGTGGCCCGGACCCTCGATCATCACCTGCACGTCGTGCCGCCAGGCGACGCGGGTGAGCTCGCCGAGGGTCTCCAACTCGGCGAACTGGGCGGCGTCGTTGGCGTCGGCGATCGAGCCCGGGCGCAGGCCGTCGCCGAGACTGAAGGCCACGTCGTAGGCCTGCATGATCTCGCAGATCTCCCCGAAGTGCTCGTAGACGAAGCTCTCCCGGTGGTGGGCCAGGCACCACTTGGCGTGGATCGAGCCGCCGCGCGAGACGATGCCCGTCATGCGGCTCGCCGTCAGCGGGATGTAGCGCAGCCGCACCCCGGCATGGATGGTGAAGTAGTCCACGCCCTGCTCGGCCTGCTCGATCAGCGTGTCGCGGTAGACCTCCCAGGTGAGGTCCTCGGCGCGGCCGTCCACCTTCTCCAAGGCCTGGTAGATGGGCACCGTGCCGATGGGCACCGGCGAGTTGCGCAGGATCCACTCGCGGGTCTCGTGGATGTTCTTCCCCGTCGACAGGTCCATCACCGTGTCGGCGCCCCAGCGGATGGCCCAGATCAGCTTCTCCACCTCCTCCTCGATCGAGGAGGTCACCGCCGAGTTGCCGATGTTGGCGTTGATCTTGACCAGGAAGTTGCGGCCGATGATCATCGGCTCGCTCTCCGGATGGTTGACGTTGGCCGGGATGATGGCGCGGCCGCGGGCCACCTCGTCGCGCACGAATTCAGACGTGATCCGCCGCGGCAGCGCAGCACCCCACGACTGGCCGGGGTGCTGCGCCACGCCGCCGCCCCAGGCGCGGTTATCGTGGTCCATGGCCAGCTCGCGCCGCTGGTTCTCGCGGATGGCGATGAACTCCATCTCGGGGGTGACGATCCCCTTCCTGGCATAGTGCATCTGGGTGACGTTGCCGCCGGGCACCGCACGCAGGGGACGCCGGGTCCGCGGGAAACGGATCGGATCGAGCCGCGAGTCCGCGACCCGCCGGCGGCCATAGAGCGAGGAGACCGTGGCGAGCTCCTCGACGTCGGCGCGGTCTTCGATCCAGGCGCGGCGCAGCGCCGGCAGCCCCTCGTAGACGTCGATCCGCGCCTGTGGATCGGTGTAGGGCCCGGAGGTGTCGTAGACCGTAACCGGCGGGTTCTCCACCGTCAGGCCGGAGCGGGCTCGCGTCGGCGAGACGTGGATCTCGCGCATCGGCACCCGCACGCCGGGCTGGCTCCCTTCGACATAGATCTTCCGCGAGCCGGGGAAGGGATCGGTCGTGACGGCGGGACGGCGCAGGCCGGGCGTGGGATCGATCATCGCAGGCTCCTCGCTATTGGGAGCCGGGAGGCACGACGATCATCGCTTCCCTACGCTGGCATGACCCAGGTCAGGTGATGAGGGTGGTCCCCGACGGGATCTCAGCCTTGCGGCCCCCCTAGCTCAGCGAGATCCTACACCGGTGGGGGCCGGAGTCAATGAGGGGGGACGGCGGTAGTGGTTCAGTTTGATCGCAGACTACGGAAGGGCATACCCGTCCAAGATCCACAGGCAAACTGAACCACCACCCGCCCTCCCTACAATATTCCCCCCGCCCGTTCGTCTACACAACCGATGAACGCGCCGGCCGCCACCGAACCCATGGAAGACCAGCGGATCTCCGAAGCCCTGGAGCAGCAGAGTCCCCGGCTTCGCAACTGGATCCGGCGGCACGTGGCGAATCCCGCCGAGGTCGAGGACGTTTTGCAGGACGTCTTCTTCGAGCTGGTCCTGGCGTACCGGTTGACGAAACCGATCGAGCACGTGGGCGCCTGGCTGTTTCAAGTGGCGCGCAACCGGATCACGGACCTCTTTCGAAGGCAAAGACCGGAGGCGCTGGCCGGCCAGGCGCGGGTCATGGAGGACGGCGGCTCGCTCTCGCTGGAAGACCTGTTGCCGTCCCCCGACGCTTATCGGAACGCGGCAACGGTATTGCGGGTGTTGTTGAGGACGCGGGTGTTGTCGCTCTGCGACGCCGTGCCCATCGGCTGGCCGTTATAAAGCTTGTTGGGATTCGACCAGTAGTTCAACCGCGGGCAGCCGCCCGAGCAGTCATAGGCCATGATCGTGCGCCACTTGGGGTTGCCGTTGTAGCGGTATCCATGGCCATACGCGTAGGGCGAAGTGGAAGGGTCCGTCGCCGGGTCGTGACGGGCGGACTGCAGGTGGCCGATCTCGTGGGCGAAAGAGTAGTAGCCGGTGGCGCAGTCCCAATACACGGCGACGAAGGCGGTCGAGGCCGTCGAGCCGATGCCGGAGGCGAGGCCGCAGTACTGGGTGTTGTTGATGAGCAGAACGCCGACGTCGGCGGCCACCGAGTTGCGGGTGGTGTGGATGCTGTCCATGTAGCCGTCGCTCGTGTTGCGGTAGCGGGTCAAGTTGGTGGTGAAGTTGCCGCTCTCGGTGTAGGTGACCTGCGACTTGTGGGCGAGGATCAGATCGATCAGCACGCCGCTGTTGGTATAGCCCTGATTGGTCTCCGCCACCGCGAGGTCGATCAGGCCGTTGATGTCACCCGAAGCCGAAGCCGCGGCCGAGGTGTAGTGCACCATCACGCGAATGATGGTATCCGCCTTGGCGGGACCGCTCTCCGGCATGGGAATATTGCGCAGGCGTCCGTACTCCGCCGGATGATCGGGAGGCATGAGGGAAGAATCCACGGCCACGATGGCGTGGCCTCCGGTCCGCAGCGGCCGGATCTTGTACCAATCGCCCTTGAAGTGGACGTTGCCGGTGATCCGATCTCCATTCTTGACCAGCATGACCGAATTGATCGGATCGAACGCGAACGAATCCCGGGAGAACGGCACGATCAGCGCGCCGGGGTCCTCGATGACGCCGGACCAGATGAGCGATCCGGACTTGGCGATATAAGACTCGACCAGGTGAGCGCGAAGGTCGAGCCCCGGTTCGAGGCTGAGAGTCAGCGACGCCGCCTTCTGATTCAACACCTCCGGACGGGCATCGACGATCCGCAGCGACGCCGTCGACGGATCCGAAGCCAGCGCCCGGTAGGATTTGTCCAACGCCAGACCCTTGTCCTGGGCGGTGTCGAAAGGTGAGAAAAGCGCGTCGTCCGCGTGAGCTGGGAAGGCCCCCAGCGCGAGAGCAACCGCCATTCCAAGAGCGCGTAGCCAAAGCTTGCTCATCCCGATCTCCTTGTTGAAAGAACAGCCGATCTCCATCGAGCCCCGCGGAGCGGAGCACCTGAGCTAGCGGAGGCCTCCTGGAAAAAGGGGTGCGGACGCGGAGCGAAAACGAGCCGCAGCCGGCAAGCAAGGCCCAACGTAAGCTTCGGCGGCGCGTTGTAAGCTTCGGTGCGCCACCGATCCTTCGGTGCGCCGTTGTAAGCATCGGTGGGCCACCGAAGGATCGGTACGCCGTCGTAAGCTTCGGTGGCGCGTCCTGACCTTCGGCGCTCCGCCGCCGCCTCGAAAGGCCAGCCGCGCGGTATCTCCAGCACCTGCAGAACTTAGGGCTCTTCGGCCGCCGAGATCCAGCGGTCGAGGATAGCGCCGCACCGCTCCAGCGCCGCCGCGCCCGCGGCCTCCAGCAGGTACGCCAGCGACTGCGGTGAGCGCACCAGGCCCACGGCGACGTTCATGGCGTCCTGCAGCGGCTGGTCGAACAGCTCGAAGTGACCGACGACGGTGCCGTCGTCGAGACTCACCTCGTAACCCTCCGCCGCCGGCTCCGGATTCAGGCGCAGCAGAGCGTCGCGGCCGGTGCCGGGCAGCACGGCGGCGGCGAGGAGCGCCAGCCAGCGATCCGGGAACACGGCGGCCGGCCGGAAACCCCGCGTCAGGCTTTCGCCGGCGCGGAACAGGCCGAAGCCCAGACCGGGGATCGGCTCGACGCGCCAGGGGCCGGCCACGTCGGCCTCCCCCGCCGTCGGCGGCTCCTCCCGCTCGTTCATACGGTCGATGAAACCAGGGGTGAAGACGTTCGAAGCTCGAGACGCGGTACCATCGTCGAAGCTGCGCATGGGACTTATCCTCCTGTGCGTCAGTCAGGCCCGGGGGTGAGCTCCGAGCTCACTTTCGGGCCGTTTTCATGTCGGCCGGGACGCTCCCGGCCGGTCGGAAACGACGATTGTCAAAGGGCGGCTGCGTTACGGCTCAGTTACGCTATTCTAGAGGGAAGGCGGATGGGAGTCAACTCAACTATGCTTGAACCCATGGAGCCGTCCGAAAAGGAAGCGCCCGACGAGACGGTGGAGCCGGAGTTGGACATCGCTCCGAACGGGGTGGACCTAGGCCAGATTCGCTGGTTCCTGAGCCTCACCCCGATGGAGCGGCTCGAAGCCTTGCAGGACTTCGTCGACGGAGCTCTGGCCCTGCGCGATGGACGCGTCGAAGACTAGGTTCTTCCGGCTCCTCGAGGTCCTGGTCCGGCACGAGGTCGAGTTCATCATCGTCGGCGAAGTGGCCGCGGTCCTGGAAGGTGCTCCGATCCTGACGCTGGACCTCGATATCCTCCACCAGCCGACGGCGGATAATACCGAGCGCCTTCTGCGTGCCCTCGAAGAGATTCACGCCCGCTATCGCGACCCTGCCGGGCGGCTGATTCTCCCGAAGGCAACTCACCTTCGCACGAACCGGTTTAATCTCCTGGTCACCGATCTGGGACTCCTGGATGTTTTGGGGAACCTTGGCGAAGGCTTTGCTTATGAGGACCTCGTCCAGCGGACGCACCCCTACGAGCTGGAGGGACTTCGGGTGCGGGCTTTGGACCTCCCGAGCCTCATCGCGCTCAAGGAACGGGCGGATCGGGACAAGGACCGGGCGGTGCTACCGATCCTCCGGCGGACGCTCGAGCTCAAGACTGGGAAGACGGCATCACCCAATGAAGAACCTCGCACCTAATCCCACGGCCACCGGGTTTGTGGGGCGAAAACCCCCGTAGATTACACCTTCCCTCATCGATCCCGAAACGATATCAGGCCCCTTCTCCACCGAGAATCCAGTTGACCGTCAGGCCTCGGGTCGACAGGAAGTTCCGGACTTGCTCGACCGCGTTGATCTTTAGCTGGCCAACGACATCCGGATTTAGGTCGTCCCAGATCTTGTGGAGGAACAGTCTGTCCACTCGGCCCTGGATCAAGTTCCACTGCTGGTCGCTGATCGGACGGAAGAGCACCTTTTGCCGCTCACTAGCGTCATAAAGCTGAAGCACTTGAGCAATCACGTCGCGGAGCATCGGAACCCAAGCCCTCATAACGCCAGCACCGAAGACTCGTTCCGACCTCTGGTGGGCAGCATTGTTAGCGTCGGGATTCCAACGTCCTGCAAGCTGCTTCTCGGCAATCAACGACATCAACCGGACTAGGTTTCGCTTCTCCTCGGCCCGAAAATCTTCCGGCCCCTCAAATTCAACCGTGGTCGGTGGAGTAAGAATGAATTCCCTGAAGAAGGTCTTTTCCAGGATGCTGATCGAGAAAGGATTTTTGCGGGTGCGGTTTCGGTCGGCGATGAACTCGGAAAGCCGGTTCTCCGGATCGTCGATAACGTCCAGCTCGATCGCCATTTGGAGCATCTTCTTGGCCTCGGCCGTTGTCTTACCACGCACCCGTAAAAAGGCGACAAAATCGCTCTCGTTCTTGGATCCAGGTCGTTCTAGATATTCTTCCCACTCCTGCTTGAAGATATCACTGTATTTGGCGATAAGCGTGCTAGTGAAGAAGGCCATTTGTCGCAGCTTGTCGTGAGCGATGAGATTGGTGTCCTTCAGCAATCGAATATCCGGGTCGATATAAACCTTACAGTCAAGCGCTTTCCGGCCGGCCCAGATCTGCGCGGCGGACTTATGCTGACCGTCGAAAAGCATGATTTTGCCTGCAACAAGCCGGCAGACCGCGGGGGCAAGCTGCGTATGCGCCGTCAGGTGACGATACAGTTCCCAGACGCGCTTCTGCTCCAGAGGTCGAGGTTGCAGGTCGGTGTCGTTGCTGATGTATTCAATCGGCAACACAGAATAGAAATAGCGCATTCCGGTTGCAGGGCAGGAGAACACCGCGCAGCTCTGCGGGGGCCGCTCAGGATTCGTGAAGTGAAGACCAAGCTGGCGATCGAGCCCCCCATCAACCCTCACCTCCCGCCCGAGTGCCTATGTCGGTATCGCTATATCGTACGCGCGATAGCTGATAAGCGCTCTCCAAATTCAGCCAGAATTGAGGGTCAACGCCAAAGGCATCGCCAAGGCCCCGGGCAGTCTCTGCAGTGATGGCACGTTTCCCGTCTATGATCTCGCCGATGAAACGCCGGGGACGACCCAGGATCTGCGCTAGATCAGCCTGCGTCCAGCCACGAGCCTCAAGCTCTTCTCTCAGGAACTCGCCGGGAGGGAAGACTTCCGCAGCGATTGGGTTTTTCATGTTCTCCATCTGCAGTGGCCGGCGCCTACGTGCCTCCAACGCCAGCCAAGGCCCATTTCCTGGCAAGCTCCCGCATGGCGGGTTCGCGGGTTGGCCAGTCATGCAGGGTGGCGGGATCGAAATCAGCTCCATTCGGCCAGACGAGAGTACCCACCTCTGGGTCCACTTCGACGGCGGCGAAGAGCTCAGGGTCTCGAAGGGGCCCATAGAGCTCACCTTCGAGAATCGGCTCGAAGTTGATGACCTGTGTGCTGCCGTCATCGAAGCCGACCCGCAGGCGATAACTACCAAGGACATCCACTGAGATCACACGGTAAATGGGGTGTTCCATACGAGGTTCCTAGCGCAACGGCTCGATTCTACTCGGCGCTTGGCCTTCCTGCAAACGCTGCCAATTCGCCCTCAGCTCGTCCTGGTGCAACTCGGCCCAAGCCTCTACGAGCCGTTGCTGACGCAGTGAAATGGAGCCCGCAATGAGATCGATCGGGACCAGACTGAAGACCGCAACTTCCTCCTGGTAGTAGGCATGGAAGTGAGGACGGTGGTGTGGACCGCCAGCCTCCGCGTACATCCGGATGATGATCCCGAAAAATCGCGCGATTTCAGGCACAGGCGACCCATTCTACCCGCCCGACCTCCGCCGGGCTCATGGCGTATCTCGGCCGCTTCCGCCTCGGTGCTTGGCGATGAGCTCTCGCACTGCCGGTACAAGCTCGTTGGGAACAATCATCACCGTCTCGCTGAGGCTTTCGAAAGCCGCCTCATCCTCAGCCACTGCTTCATCCTCTGTCTGATGCTCGTAATGCTCCAGCAAGCGCCGGGTGCGCTCTTCATCCCATCCAGGAGGAAATTGGCTTTTCTTCATACTCTTTTCCTACGCCGCCTGTAGGCTGCTTGTTCAGGACGGCGGAACATAGATCGTCCGGACTGAGATTCCTCGGACCCGATGGACCGGCTTGCCCGGCCTCTCACAGGTAATCAGCTCATCTGCCCCAACAGCCATTGCCGCAGCGACATGGAGCGCGTCGAGAGCGGAAAGTCCAGCGCGGGCAGCAGCCGCCAGAGCCTCTTCGATAAGAGGCTCGCCAACCGGAGCCCAGAGACGGACTTGCGCAAAGAAGCCTTCGTAAAAGGCGCTCTCCTTCTCTCGTCCATGGAATGAGGCTTTGGGAAGAACCTCGAGGCGGACAAGGGCGCTGGAAGCAAAGGAGGTTTCTGGATCGGTCAGGACCTTCCTCGCCTCGGTGGCGATCTCGGGAGTTCCACGAACAGCGGCAATCAACACACCGGAATCAATGAACGAGATCTTCAATCCGCTTCGCTCACGCCGCCGCGGCGTTCGGCGACCTCCCGTTCCAGACCGTTCCCATCCAGCATTGGCTCACCCGAGCGTAGGAACTCCCGACGGGCCTCCGTCAAGAGCTGCGCGAGCTGAGTCCCAGGATGCTCCTCCCCCTGATGGATTTCGTTTGCTACCGGTGCCGCCTGTCCTTTGTGGTAACGGGTCATAGCACCACCTATTATACTCCTCCCCCTCATGCCCGAACCGCGCGACCTCCCATCCCTCCGCGAAGCCATCGAAGAGATCGACCACGACATCCTCGCACACCTGCGCCGGCGGATGAGCCTGGTCGAGGAGGTCGCCGGCGCGAAGCTGCAGTCGGCGGTGCCGTTTCGCGACGAGCCGCGGGAGGACCAGATCCTCCAGCGGGTGCGCCACGCTGCCGTCGAGCAGGGGCTCGACGCGCACGAGGTCGAGCGTCTCTACCGGGTGATCCTCGACATGTCGGTGGCCCACCAGAAGGCCCACGTGCGCTCGCTCGACGCCACGCCGTTGCGCATCGCCTACCAGGGAGTCGAAGGGTCCTACAGCCATCTCACGGCCCAGCGCCGCTACGCCGGCCTTCCCGCGGGCGTTCTCCTCGAGGGCTTCGAGACCTTCCGCGCCGCCGCCGAGGCGGTGCGCGAGGGTGCCTCCGACCGTGCCCTGCTGCCGATCGAGAACACGACGGCGGGGAGCATCAACGAGACCTACGACCTGCTGGCGGAGGGCGGCCTCACCATCACCGCCGAGGCGGTGAGCCGCATCGAGCACTGCCTGCTCGGCCTGCCGGGCGCCAAGGTGGAGGACCTGCGCCTCATCCTCTCCCATCCGCAGGGCCTGCTGCAGTGCCAGGACTTCCTGCGCACCGTCCCCTGGGTGCGCCATCAGACCGAGCTCGACACCGCCGGCGCGGCGCGCAAGGTGCGGGAGCGCAACGATCCGGCCGTGGCCGCCATCGCCAGCGAGGCCGCCGCGCGGATGTTCGGTCTGGAGGTGCTGCGGCGCGGGATCCAGTCGCAGGAAGGCAACTACACACGTTTCGTGGAGCTGGCGCGCGAGCCGATCCGTTTCCCGCCGGAGACGCCGGCCAAGACCTCCCTGCTCCTCACCACGTCGCACCAGCCCGGCGCGCTGGCCGAGGCGCTCGGCGTCTTCAGCCGGCGGGGCGTCAACCTCGCGAAGCTGGAGTCTCGCCCCATCCCGGAGAGCCCATTCAAGTACCGGTTCTACCTCGATCTCGACGGCAACGCAGACCGCGATCCGGTGCGCGGCGCCCTGGCGGAGGTCCGGCCGCTCACGGCGGAGTTGCGGGTGCTGGGGACGTATCCGGCGGCGGAGCTCGCCTAGCGCCGCACGCCGTACCGGGACGAGGCGGCCGGCCGGCTGCCGTATTTCCGGGTGATCCGGGCTCCGGCGTTGACGACGCGGCCGTGGCAGTAGGGCATCCCTGGGAGCGCCGGCGTCCCCGCCGGCAGAACGGGAGGAAGAGAAAGGCCGGCGAGGACGCCGGCGCTCCCAGGGCCTCTACTCCTCCTCCCTCCCCTGAGCCGGATACTTGACCACTTCCGTGCCGCTGGCGGCGAAGAGCTCGTCGTCATCGCCGATCGCAAGCCCGGCTGCCTGGATCTCCAGCCGGCGGAGGAAGCGCCCGTCCCTGGAGAGGAATATGCTCACGCCCAGGGCATCGCTGACGAAAACGTTCCCCTGACCGTCGGCCGTCACTCCCGCGATAGCGCCCGCGAGCTGGCCGGGCTCCTTGCCTTCGCTGCCGAAACGGTTGACGTACTCGCCGGTGAATTTGAACAGGCAGACGGCGTGCAGCCGGTTGACGGCGGCATAGATCCTCCGCTCGCCGTCCATGGCCACCAGCAGGTCGCCCGCCGGCTCTCCGATGGCCGCGGTGACGGCGCCGCGGTGGATCGTTTCGATCTTCCCCTCCCCGCTCACCAGCACGAGATCGTCGCGCTGCGCGTTGCGCCAGCTTGCGATCACTCCGGAGTCGGGCCGGGGAGCGACGTGAAAGAAGCCGGGGCCGTCCGGGTGCTCCACCTCGCCGAGCAGCTTGCCGCTCGTCGCCTCGTAGCGGAAGAGCCGGTCGCCGGAGGCGGCGTAGACGGTGCCGCCGCGGTCGACGGCCAGACCGGTCCATGGGCGTCGGGGCTCCGCCAGGGAAAAGCGGCTCTCGAGCCCGCCCGAGGGTTGGAAGCGCAGAACGCGGCCGGTCTCCGGTTCCCCGGCGTAGACGAAACCCTGGGGATCGACCGCCGGTCCAATCGGCGACCCAGAGTCGATCGTGCCGGTCGATCGCGAGGCTTTCGATATTGGTGTCGAACTGGCCGGCGCTGTTGCCATCGCTGCTGAAATGGTTGATGAACCGGCCATCCGGAGCGAACTTGAAGATCGCGTCGTTGCCGTTGTCGCCGACGAAAAAGAAACCCTTGCTGTCCACCGCGAGCGCCGGACCCTGAACCATGTATTTGGCCACCTTGGAGACGACGTCAGGAAGGACGCGCTCGACCTTGCCGTCGGCGTCGATGAACGCCACGTCATCCACCCCGCGCGACTGCAACAGGGCGATCACTCCGCCGCCGGGCCGCGAGGCGACGGCGAGATAGTCGGCGCCGTTCGGAGACGGCACTTCCCCCAGCGGTTTCAGAGTGCCGGCGTCGTAGCGGAGCAGTTGGGTTCCCGCGATGATGAAGAGGGCGCCGCTACGTTCGAGGGCAAGCGAGCCGAGCCGGTTGGGCTCTACGTAGACCAGGGAGTGGAGCTTGCCGTCGGGGCTGAACCGCTGAATGCGCCCCAGCTCCAGTCGGCCGTATAGATGAAACCTTCGGAATCGACGGCGATCTCCTCCGCCCGCTTCATCTGGCTCGGGCCGATCCCCTCTTTACCGAAACGGAGCAGCTCCTGTCCGGGCCTCGGCGGCGGGGCTTTCTGGGCCGCGAGGCCGCAGGTCCACGAGGCGCCGGCAAGCGCTATCCAGACGCAGAGTTTTCTCGGTCTCCTCATCGGTCAGCCCCCCCTTGCCTGCCTTAGACACCGCAGCGCCGCGAGGTCCGGCCGGGCGTTGAGCAGCGAGATCGTGCCCTCGATCTCCGGCGGCCAGATGAAACGGATGGTGCGGCGCGGCGGCGCCAGCTTGCCCTCCCGGACGAGCCTGGACAGCGTACGCGCGGTCTCCAGGATGGCCGAGCAGCCGCTGGCGTTGTCGTTCGCCCCCGGCCGTTGGTGGTCGAGATGGCAGGAGAGGACGATCTCGCGGTTGTCCCCGCGGTTGGGATTCGCGCCGGGAATCACGCCGGTCGCGATGCTGTAGCTCCCCGGATGCTGGCCGGCTTCGACTTCCGCGCGGAGCTGCACCGGCCGGCCCGCCGCCAGCCGCGCCTGCCAGGCCCGGGCCTGCTTGAGCGAGATCATGAAGGCGAAGGTCTGCGGCGCCGGGAAGGTGTTCAGGTGACCCCAGCGGACCAAGTTCTCGTCCTCCTTCCACCACCCCGTCACCTGGTTCTGGGCGTAGGAGACGATCCCCGCCGCGCCGAAGCGGTCCACGGCGAGCCGGTAGACCGCTCCTGGCTGGGAGGAGGTGAGCACGAGCCTGCCTCGGACCTCCTTGCCCTGATAGTCCGCCTCCGCAGTTCCCGCTCCGACGTCGACCAGCTCGGCGGCGGCCTCGCCGCCGGCGCTGTCCTGCGCCAGCACGATCGGGCGGGCCTCCCAGGAGGCGATGCGCTCGGCATCCACCCACCTCCCGCCCTCTTCGCGCTGCTCCCACAGCTCGGCGAATTCGGCGTCCCAGGCCGGCCGCGAGCGCTGGGTGCCGTAGAACCTTTTGCCGTCCGCCGGCAGCTCCAGGATCTCCACCTCGACGAGCCCGTACTCCTTCGCGCGGTCGCGCACCCGTTCCGCCGCGGCGCGAAATCCCCGCGAGCCCCGCATGCGGTGGAACAGCGTCAGGTCCTGGAGATTGCGTTTCGCCGCCGATCCGGAGACCTCCGAAGCGATGGCCCGAACGTCGGCTTCGGGCAGCAGGGGCGGCGGCGCGACGGCGAGGACGGGCGCCGCGGCGGCCCCGACAGGAATCAACAGGGCGACAAGGCAGCCGGCTCTCATCCCCTACCCTGCCGATCCGCCCTGCTTCGCCAGCCTCTCCCTCACGGACGCCAGCATCTCGTCGAAGCTCGTCTCCACCTCCCGCAGGTGGACGT
Source organism: Thermoanaerobaculaceae bacterium (assembly GCA_963778565.1). Classification (GTDB taxonomy): domain Bacteria; phylum Acidobacteriota; class Thermoanaerobaculia; order Multivoradales; family UBA5704; genus DATARR01. The sequence continues at coordinate 335,025 of CAVZUZ010000017.1, forward strand.
CCGTGCTGCGGAAGCGCAGCGGGCGCTCCAGCTCCCCCTTCTTCACCGCCTCGAAGGCGCGAATGAGCGCGACGTAGGGTCCGGCGAGGCGATGGGTGGTGAAGATGGCCAGCGCGACCACCGCCGCGATCAGGAAGACCGTCTGCAACGCGAGCACGAGCGCCAGCCGGCCCCGCGCCACCTCGTCGAGGAGCGGCGAGGTCGAAGCGACCAGGTAGCAGGTGACTCCGAAGACCACCATGGCGGCGATCGTGACCACCAGCCACAGACCCGAGAACGGCATCACAAAGGCCAGGGTACGACGGACTCCGGAGCCGCGGACTTCACTGAGCCTCGCCATGGGGGAGCCTCCTTCCTGAAACAGAAATTCAATGCCATGAGTCTATATCTTCTCGGGTATCGCAGATCGGACCGGATTGCCCTCGAAGCCGCTCACCCGTTGGCCTTGAGCTCGGACACGATCATGGCGATCTGCTGTTCGGGCTCGGAGATGAGGGGGATGCTGGCCGCTCCCCGGTGGCCGCCGCCGCCGTAGCGGGCCGCCAGCTCGCCGACATTGGTGCGGCAGGTCCGCCGGAAGATGCTGTGGCCGAGCAGCAGCATCGGAAAATCGCGGTTGGGCCCCCAGTGGATGCGGGCCGAGACGTTGATCTCCGGATACAGGGCGTAGACGAGGAACCGGTTGCCGATCGGCGCGTGGTCGAGATCGCGGAAGTCGGTGACGACGACGTTGCCGTCCACCCGGCTGTGGCTGCGCAGCTCCTGGCAGAAGCGTTCGTTCTCGCTCTCCAGCAGCTCGCAGCGCTTCCTGACGGCGGGATCGTCGAGGATGGCGGAGATCGGCGTCTCCGCCCGCAAGAGCTCGGTCAGGTGCAGGAAGTAGCGCTCGAAGGTGCCGAGGCCGCTGCGGCCGTCGATGGTGAAGCCGAGCTTGATGTAGCTCTGAGGGTCGAGCACGTCGTCGGGCGTCAGGTCCGCGGAGTCGAGGCGGTCGGTCTCGCGAACCAGCTCGGCGAACTGCGACATCGTCTCCTCGCCGCCGAAGTACTCGTAGACCAGCCGGGCCGCCGAGGGAGCCTCGGCGAAGGCGCCGCGGAAGGCCTCGGGAGGCACGTTGGCGGTGGCCGTGTGCAGGTGATGATCGAACCACATGGCGCAGCCCGGGTGGTACGGCAGGTTGGCGATGATGTCCCCCGGCTGGATGTCGGCGTCCCCGTCGCTGATGTCCTGGGGATGGATGAGGGAGATGCTGTCGATGTTCTCGTTGAGCGACAGCAGGACGGCACAGGTCAGACCGTCGAGATCCCCGCGGGTTACCAGGCGCATGGCGAAGCGATTATAGGGGAAAAACCACCGTTGATTGCGGCCTTGCTGGATTGCGCAGACCTGCATGGGCCTACATGATCGTCGGCCCGCGGGTGGGGTCGGCGATCGGCTCGTCGAGCTCCAGCGTCTCCAGGACGAGGTCCCAGACGCCGGAGAAACGCTGCAAATCCACCTCCCACATCTCCATGGTGAGGAGCGCCTGGACGGTCTGGCGGCGAGCCAGGCCGATGCGGGTCAGCGCCGGCCGCTTCTCCCCCGGATCGATGAAATGTCCCTGCCGCCAGGCATACTCGAGGTCGAAGCGGCGCGCCGTCACCATCTCGTCCCAGCGGTCGATCGGCCGCTCGCCGCCGCGGCATAGCTCTTCCACCAGCTGAGCCAGCGGCAGGCCGCTCCAGTCGATCGGCGGGATGCACAGGTAGGAGAAGGCAATGACGCAGTCATCCTTCGGCGGCTTCCGGTCGCGGAACTTGATGCTGTCCGAGTCCGGCAGCACCACCCAGCTCGCCGGGTAGTCGAACCGCACCGCGCCGCGGTCGGCCACGAAGATCTTGCAGCCCGGCCGCGACGTCCAGCCGTGCCCTTCCTGCATTCGCAGGGTCTGCTTGTGATACTTCAGCCGCCGAGGCTTCTTCATGGGCGTAGCTGAGCGCAGGTGGAGTGCGGCGCAAGGCCTCAGTCGATACCGGGTCTCCCTGACTCAGCTTACCTCAAGGCAATCGACGATCCTGGCCCACACGTGCGGGAACCGGTCGCGCAGTGTTCGAAAGGACTCCTCATCCTGACCAACCCGAAGGCCGGGCTCAGGTAGATTTCATCGGTTTTCGAGCGAACAATCTTCCAATAATCTTCTTTGCTAACCTGGAACGGGTGCTCGTCTCTTCCAGGAGGAGGGAGATGGAAGATTCCACTCTCATCGGCGGCTTGACAGACCAACGCGCTATGAGTTGTTACGATGAATTGAATCTCCGGGAAACGCTTCTTCAGCCAGAAACCGATATCGCGTTGCCATCCTGGGTGGAGATGGGCATCAATCTCGTCGATGAGCACCACTCCTGGATAGGGCACAACCACGGCGCCGTCCCTTTGCTCGACGAGATTCACAGCACCGTAAACCTGATCCATTTGGCGAAGGATGTCAATCATCAAGGCGAGAGCTGCGCGGTAACCTTCGCTCATGTCAGAGAGAGATAGGATCGTACCGGCAGCATCTCGAAGCCAAAGCCCGTCTGAATCGACCCGGTCAACCCGCAGGCCGTTACGAAGGAAATCGTCATTGAGGAGAGTGAAGATCTGATCAAGGACGCGTTTCTCGTTGGGCCGTTGCTCCAAGCTCTTGTGGCGCAGATCTCTGAGCCAGATCTCGCATTCACTGAGCGTCGCAGCCTCCATGAACATGGTAGCGAACCGTGCCACCCGGCTGGGCCCAGACATCAGACGCTGAGCCTCTGCCGATGCTCCGTACAGCCGTCGAAAGGGTCCGTAGCCCGCGGCGAACCACCCGGCCGTGTTCTCGGCCCAAGGGCCATTCAGGGGACCACTTTTCTTACCGCGCCGCTTGCGGCCCGGCTTCATCGACACTTCGGAGCCTCCGTTCCTCTGGAACTCGAGCTCTGACCAGAACGAATCGGAGTAACGGCGTCCCGTCGTGAACTTGTCGTAGTCTTGGATTCGGATCTGGACGGCGATCCCCGCCGCATCGCTCCCCTCCCTGATCCAGCCTTGCAGCGATGGCTGTAAAGCCCGGCCGACATCCGGTCCGACCAGAGCCAGGGCAATCGCCTTGAGGACGGCGGTCTTCCCCGAGCCATTTTCTCCCGTCAGAACAGTCCATCCTGCAAGTCTCCCATCGGGACGTTGAAAGGAGAAATCCAGGGACTTGAATCCCTTGAGGTTTTTGAGGACGACCCTCTGGATGTACATCAGTCGCTTCTCCCAGCATCCCTCTATTTAGAGTCAGGATACCAGAATGCGGCGAGTGACTTTTAGCGGAACCCGGCAGTGGATCCAGAGGGTCCGAAACGGTCGGCAGATCAGAGCTGCGGGAAGCCAGCGGCCGACCGGAAGGCTCAGACCTCCGGAGTCGGAGCTGGTCTCGCGCTCTGCAGGTGATCTGCCAGTCCCTTGCCGGTGACCGACTTCGCGTAGGAGTTGGCGGCCACCAGGAACCAGCCGACCGGGCCGAACGCCCAGCGCGCCAGCATCCCGCCGACGAAATGTGCCGCTCCGGGCAGGATCTTCCCGTCCAGGACCAAGCTCGCTCCCGGTCCGACCACCATCTCGCCGAGGAGCTTGACGCCGCGTCCGACGAGAACCTGACCGGAGGGCTCGGCGCCGACTGGATTCACGCTCTGCTCAGGCATCTCTGGCACTCCTTCCGCTAACCGAACGTGTTGGGGACGTCTGACTTGATTCGTCATTCTAGAGAATAGCACGATCCAGGAACCAGCGTATCCCACGAAAGTGGCCGGGAAGGATAAACCATTTCAGGTACTCCGTTTGCGAGGGCTGGGGACATGGAACCGGATTTGACCTCCAGGCGAAATTCTGGTCGAATAGGGCGCGAATTCCAACCTGCGGGAGCCCCTCATGAATATCGTTTTTCTCAAACCGCCGATCGGCGGCATCCTCGGCCTCGAGATGTTGACCTTCGTCGAGCCCCTGGGACCGATCTCCATCGCCGGCGGCCTGGAGGCCGAGGGGCACGCGGTGCAAGATCATCGACCTGCGCATCGACGGCGAGGAGGAGGGCATGGCGAGCCTGCCGCAGCTTCGCGCCCGACGTCGTCGGCCTGCAGTGCAACTTCACCACCGAGCGCTTCCGCACCCTGCGCCTCGCCGAGCGCGTCCGCCGGGAGATGCCGGAGGCCTTCGTCGTGGTCGGCGGGCACGACGCCTCCCGCGAGCCGGGATGGTTCTGCCACCACGCCATCGACGCCGTCGCCGTGGGCGACGGCGAGGAGATCATGCCGCCGCTGGTGGAGGCCCTGGAGCGGCGGACGCGACCTCGAAAAGGTGCCGGGCCTGGTGCTCAACCGCGACGGCGGCCAGCGCGCCACCCTCCCGGCGCCGATGCGGGACGACCTCGACTCCCTGCCGATGCCGGCCCGCCACCTGATCGGCCCACTACGCGGACAAGTACTACATCAACTTCCGCCAGCCGCTGGCGCTGATGGAGACCGCCCGCGGCTGCCCGTTCAAGTGCAACTTCTGCTCGGTGTGGAAGTTCCACGCCAGCACCTTCCGCGAGAAGTCGCCGGAGCGCGTGGTGGCCGAGCTGCGGGCCGATCGAAGCGCCCAACATCTTCATCACCGACGACATCTTCTGGATGGACGTGCGCCGCGGCGAGGAGCTGGCCCGGCAGATCAAGGCCGCGGGCATCAAGAAGTACTTCACCGTCCAGACCCGCACCGACATCATCTGCAAGTTCCCCCACCTGATCGAGATGTGGAAGGACTGCGGCAGCCTGGCCATCTTCCTCGGTCTGGAGTCGGTCACCGACGAGGGGCTCAAGTCGGTCAACAAGAGCAACACGACGGTCAACAATCGCCGCGCCCTCGCCATCCTCAAGGAGCTGGGCGTCGGCTACACGCCGAACTTCATCGTCGATCCGGCGTGGGACCACGACGACTTCACCCGCCTGCGCGACTGGATTTCGGACACCGGCGCCTACAACAGCGGCTTCTCGGTGCTCACTCCCCTGCCGGGCACCGATCTCTGGGACGACGGCCAAGCACCAGGTGACCACCCACGACTGGGAGATGTTCGACATCGTCCACGCCGTGCTGCCGACCAAGCTGCCGCTCGAGGAGTTCTACGAGGAGTACTCCCGGCTCTGGCGCCACGTGCTCGAGGTGCGCTACCGCCACCGCGGCAAGCTGCGGACCTACGTCAGCCTCGGCGCGGCCCTCGCCACCCGCAAGGTCACCCTCGACGCCGTGCGCAAGGGCATGAACATGGCGAAGGTCTTCAGCAAGCCGGAAACGTTCCTCCGCGCCCACAAAGAGTCCGAGGTGCGTTCGGAGCTCGCGGCGGCGAGCTGAGGCCGGGACCTAAAGGACAAAAAGGACTCAAAGGACGAGGTGAACGACCCGTCCTTTGGGTCCTTTAAGTCCCTTTCGTCCTTTGAACGCCCTACTTCTTCCGCCTACCTCTTCCGCCGGTAGTGGACCGTCATGAACGACTGCCACTTCCCGTCCTCGCCCAGCACGTGTGAGGTCAGCACACGGTGGTCGTCGCTCTTGATCTCGATGACGTCCTGGTACCTGGCCAGCGTCCCGTCACCGCTCATGCCGGGGCCCTCGCTGTCGAGCGTCAGCCTTCTTTCGTCTGCGTCGAGCGAGCCCTCGTACAGCCAGAGGTGCGTCATCATCGACCCGATCCACGTGCCGATGTACCGCTCCTTCTGCGGGTCATAGCCCAGCGTCATGATGCTGGTCCCGGCGCCGCCGCCCGGCATCTCGCCCTCCCCCTCCGCCACGATCCAGAGGCCGCCGATCGACCGTACGCTCTCGGTGCCCGTCGTTTTCGCGGGCGGCTCGCCCGGCGCCATCGTCGCCTCGGCTTCCAATGTCCAATCGCCGACGAGCTTCTGGAGCCACTGGTGCTCCTTCTGCGGCTCGGCCATCATCTTCATCGTCGGCTCGGTTTGAGTTGTGGTCGTCTCCATGCTTCAACTCCTTTCCATCTGGTGAAACTCTTTCCTTCGGCGCGCCGCGCGAGGCACGCTCCCAACCCGCCCCCTATGGCGTATCTGATGCGAATCGCGGGCCAACCGAGGGCGTTGCTGCTCCGAGCCCGCTCCCGCGGATGTAAACTTTCCGTAACAACCCTGCGCTCGCGTCTCACCAGGAATCTCGGCTAGAGTCTGGAGGTTTAGACTTTGGGTGCGGAGCGCACCTTTTTTCTCTGCTTTAGGCAGAGGACTCCGGGGGAGACAAGATCTTGATGAAGCGCGCATTTGGATGGGTGGCGGCTCTGGCCGTATTGCTGGCCGGCTGCGGCAGCGACAAGCCGGCCGACGCGGGCAGCAGGGGCCGTGGCAAGGAGGGTGAGGCCGGGCCCGCCCGCCAGGTGCGGCTGGCACGGGCCGAGGAGGGCCGGCTGTCGCGCACCATCGACGTTTCGGGAACCCTCGCGGCCGACGAGCAGGCCGAGCTGGCGATGAAGGTGGCCGGCCGTCTGCAGCAGATCGCCGTCGACATCGGCTCGCCGGTGCGCCGCGGTCAGGTCCTCGCCCGGCTCGTGCCGACCGATTTCGAGCTGCGGATGCGCCAGGCGGAGACCTCCTTGCAGCAGGCACGGACCCAGCTCGGGCTGCCGGCCGACGGTTCGGACGAAATGGTGGTTCCCGAAGAGACCGCGCTCGTCCGTCAAGCCGCCGCCACCCTGAAGCAGGCGCAGCTCACCCGCGACCGCATGGCCAGGCTTCTCGAGGAGCAGTTGATCCCGCGCTCGGATCTCGACGCCGCCGAAGCGGCCCTGGGAGTCGCCGACGGCCGGCACCAGGAGGCCATCGAGACGGCGCGGACCCGCCAGGGCCTGCTGGCGCAGCGCAAGTCCGAGCTCGCCATCGCCAGGCAGCAGCTCGCCGACAGCGCGCTCACGGCGCCGTTCGAAGGCGCGATCAGCGAGCGGCTGGCGAGCGCCGGCGATTACATCGCCGCCGGCGGCCCGGTCGCCGTCCTGGTGCGCATCCATCCGCTGCGGCTGCGGCTCGCCGTGCCGGAGCGCGAGGCGGCAGGCGTCAAGATAGGCCAGCCGGTCCAGCTCACGGTCGAGGGCGATCCCGGTCGGCACACCGGCCGCATCGCGCGGATCAGCCCGGCGATCAGCGAGGAAAACCGCACCCTGCTCGTCGAGGCCGAGGTGCCCAACCGTGAGGGCCGTCTCCGGCCGGGCTCCTTCGCTCGTGCCGAGATCGTCCTCCAGGCAGCGGAGCCGGCCGTGCTGGTGCCCGCCTCGGCCATCGTCAGCTTCGCCGGCATCGAGAAAGTGATCGGCGTCGAGAACGGCAAGGCCGTCGAGAAGCGGGTCAAGACCGGCCGCCGCTCCGGCGACCAGGTGGAGATCGTGGAGGGGATCCGGTCCGGCGAGGCGGTGGTGCTGGAGCCGGGAAATATCGTCACGGGTGAGGCGGTCAAGGTGGTGTCATGATGGCATCAGTTACCCCACGCGACCTCACCCCCGGCCCCTCTCCTAAAGGAGAGGGGAGAAAAACGAAAGTGCTTTTTTAAGCCCCTCTCCTTTAGGAGAGGGGTTGGGGTGAGGTCGAGCGGGCAAGCCACCTTCCAGAGGACACAATGCAAAAGCTAGCCGAGATCTGTATCCGCCGGCCGGTGTTCGCGGCCATGATCATCCTCGCCCTCGTCGTGGTCGGTGCGGCGAGCTACGGCCAGCTGGGGGTGGACCGCTTCCCCTCCGTCGACCTGCCCACCGTCTCGGTGCGCACCGCGCTGCCCGGCGCCTCGACCGAGGAGACCGAAGCCGAGGTTTCGGAGCGCATCGAAGAGGCCGTCAATACCGTCGAGGGCATCCAGGAGCTGCGCTCCATCTCCTCGGGGGGCAGCTCGATCGTCATCGCCACCTTCGACCTCGAGCGCGACATCGAGACCGCCGCCCAGGACATCCGCGACCGGGTGTCCACCGTCGTCCGCCAATTGCCCGAGGACACCCTGCCGCCGGTCATCGCCAAGTTCAACAACGACAGCTCGCCGGTGCTGACGATCGCCCTCTCGGGGAACCGCCCGCTGCGGGAGCTGACGGAGTACGCCGACAAAGTCATCAAGGTGCAGCTCGAGCGCGCCAAGGGCGTGGGCGAGGTGTCGCTCGAGGGCGGGCTCGAGCGGGCCATCAACATCTGGATCGATCCCGGCCGGCTGGCGGCGTACGGCATTCCCATCACCGACGTGCGGCAGGCCCTGCTGCGGCAGAACTCCGAGGCGCCGGGCGGCAACGTCACCTCCGGCGCGCGGGAGCAGACCCTGCGCACCATGGGCCGCTTCGAGAAAGTCGCGGACTTCAACGATCTCGTGGTGGCCACCGTCAACGGCCAGCCGGTGCGCGTGAGCGACCTGGGAGAAGCCGAGGACGGCACCAAGGAGCAGCGCTCGGCGTCGCGGCTGAACGGCGTGCCCACGGTGAGCCTCGAGATCCGGCGGCAGAGCGGCGCCAACACCGTCGAGGTGATCGAATCGGTGAAGGAGGGTATCGCCCGCGTAAAGTCGCAGCTCCCTCCGGACTTGAAACTGGAGACCATCCGCGACCAGTCGCGGTACATCTACGCCGCGTTGCACGAGATCAACCTGCACCTGATCCTGGGCAGCATCTTCGCCTCGCTGGTGGTGTTCGCCTTCATGCGGAGCTGGCGCTCGACGGTGATCGCCGCCGTGGCCATCCCCTGCTCCGTCGTCGCCACTTTCGGCATGATGAAGGCGCTCGATTTCACCCTGAACAGCGTCACCATGCTGGCCCTCGTCCTGATGGTGGGGGTGGTGATCGACGACGCCATCGTCGTCCTGGAGAACATCTTCCGCTTCGTCGAAGAAAAGCGTATGAAGCCCTTCGAGGCGGCGAAGAAGGCGACCCAGGAGATCGGTCTCCCCGTGCTCGCGACGACCCTGTCGCTGGTGGTGATCTTCGTCCCGGTCTCCTTCATGTCCAGCATCTCCGGCCGGTTCCTCTATCAATTCGGCCTGACGGCGGCAGCGGCGGTGCTCGTCTCGCTGCTCGTCTCCTTCACGCTGACGCCGATGATGAGCGCCCGCATGCTGCGGGCCCAGGACGCGGCCGGCGGCCATGGCTCGCACGGCGAGCCGGCCCGCTCGCGGCGCGGCTTCTACGCCAGGCTCGACCGCACCTATGAGCACCTGCTGCGGGCCACCATGGCGCGCCGGCGCCTGGCCGCGCTGGTGGCGTTCGGCGTCATGCTCGTGGCCATCCCCATCTTCAAGCTCGTCAAGGTCGAGTACATCCCGAGCGACGTCGACGAGTCGGAGTTCGAGGTCAACGTCAACGCGCCCGAGGGGACGAGCCTCGCCGGCGTCGACGAGGCCATGCGCGCCATCGAGGCCGAGCTGCGGCAGGTCCGCGGCATCCGCACGGTGCTGGCCACGGCGGGCGGCGGCTTCCTGGGCGGCGTCAATCAGGGACGGATCTTCATCCGCATCGCGCCGCACGAGGAACGGAAGCTCTCCATCCCCCGCTTCCTCAAGAACATGGCCCGGCTCCGGCCGCTCGCGGCCTTCCGCGGCAACTTCACGCAGCGGGACGTGATGACGGAGGTCCGGCGGCGCCTCTCGAAGTTCGAGGACCTGCGAATCGCCGTCCGCAACCTCCAGTCCTTCAATATCGGCGGCGGCAACGCGGACATCGACTTCTCCCTGCGCGGCCCGGACCTCCAGGCCCTCTCCGTCTATGCCGAACGCCTGCGGGATAAATCCGAGGAGCTCGGCGGCATCGTGGACGCGGACACCACCCTCAAGCTCGACAAGCCCGAGCTGCGGGTGACGGTGGACCGCGAGCGCGCGGCGGCCCTCGGCGTCGACATGGCCGACGTGGCCACCGCCCTGCAGCTTGATGGTGGGCGGCGACGACGAAGTGTCGCGCTTCCGCGACCCCGCAGTGAACGACGACTACGACGTCCAGCTCCGCCTCGCCGAAGGCACGCGCAACGATCCGCAGGCCATCCTCGGCCTCTACCTCCCCGGCGACGGCGGCAACATGGTGCAGCTCGGCAACTTCGTCGCCGTCAAGGAGGAGACCACCGCCTCCCGCGTCGACCGGCTGGACCGCCAGCGCCAGGTGAGCATCCGGGCGGGCGTGGCGCCCGGCTACGCCTTGGCGGACCGGCTGGAAGCGCTGCAGCAGGCGGTGGCCGAGATGAACCTGCCGCCCGCCTACTCCACCGCCGTCGGCGGCCGCGGCCGGGAGCTCGCCCGCACCTACCGCGAGTTCATCTTCGCGCTCATGCTCTCGATCATCTTCATGTACATGATCCTGGCGTCGCAGTTCGAAAGCCTGGTCCACCCGCTGACCATCCTGCTCTCGCTGCCGCTCGCCGTGCCCTTCGCCCTGTTCTCCCTGTGGGTCACCGGCAACACGCTCAATCTCTACTCGGCCCTCGGCGTGCTGGTGCTCTTCGGGGTGGTGAAGAAGAACGCCATCCTGCAGATCGACCACATGAACGGCTTGCGGCGGGCCGGCATGGAGCGGATGGCCGCCATCATCCAGGCCAACCGCGACCGTCTGCGGCCGATCCTGATGACCACCATGGCGCTGGTGGCCGGCATGCTGCCGCTCGCCCTCGGCACCGGCCCGGGTTCCGAGGAGCGGCGGGCCATCGCCGTCGTCGTCATCGGCGGCCAGACGCTGTCGCTGGTGCTGACCCTCCTGGCGACGCCGGTCTTCTACTCGCTCTTCGACGACCTGCGGGGCTCGGAGAAGAAAATGGGCGGGATCGTGCGGCGCTGGTGGCCGCGGCGGGAGAAGTCGCTGGAAGAGGCGGCGTAGGGGGAGTCAACTCAAAGCAGCTCGGGATGGTGGGTCGAGAACCAACGACGTATTTCCGCGTAGAGATCTCGGGCCAGAACGATCATCTCCTTGGCTTCCTGCTCAGAAACGGCTCCCGCGCGCTCGTATTCTCCGAGATTCCGCTTCTTCCGGAGCAAGTCCAGGCGGCGACCGTCGACTGGTGCTCAGTCAGCCAGCCGTACTTGAGCCAATCTCTCAAGCTCACTCGGGTCCCCTATGAGCAGCACCTTGGGGCCTTCGAAAACGGACTTCACGAAATGCTGGCCGTGCGCAAGTTTGTCACGTAACTCTTTTAGAGGATAGACCACCGGGTTCACCTCGCGGCCCAGTTGGTTCTGCAGAGGGCTCAGAACTTCGACGAGCTCGCCGAGGCTGAGGTCTCCGGCCACGAACAAATCGATGTCGCTCTCGGCCACCTCCCTTCCGGCCGCCACGGAACCAAACAGGAAAGCCATGACGATCCGCTCCGCGAGGGGTTGAAGCGCCTTCCTCAAGATGTCCGCGACACCGGCCGTCTTGAGCACGGAGCCGTGACCCTAGAAGCTGTTCGAGGACGGGAGCCGCAGTAATTTCCACCGCGGCCGCAGTATAACGCACTGCAATGGTCTAGGGATCGGTTGGTCCTCGATTCGGATTGACCCACGAGGTGAGGCGGCCTACCCTTACACATGCGAAGCACGATTTCCTCGAGAGGTCAGATCACGGTGCCTGCCGAGGTGCGGGAGAGGCTGGGACTGGTTCCCGGGACGCCGATCGAGTTCGAGCTCAAGGAGGAGGGCGTCCTTCTCCGCAAGGCGATCTCCGGCGACCACCCCGTAGACAAGGTATGGGCCACACTCCGCCTTGAACACTCGGTCGACAAGGCTCTGGATTCGATGCGGGGACCCTGGAAGAAGAAGCGCATCGAGGAGCTGAAGTCCATGATGGGCGCCGTCAAGCTGGAGATCGACATTCCCAAATCCCGCCGCCGGCCGTGATCGTCGGCAAAGAAAATGGAGCTTGCCTTCGATCGCGACCGGCTCGCCGGGTTATGCCGGTGTTGGAGGATTCAGGAGGCTCGCCCTCTTCGGCTCCGTCCTGCGGAGTGATTTTCGCCCCGATAGCGATGTAGACGTCCTGGTCACCTTCGAGCCCGATGCTCCCTGGACGCTCTGGGATCTCTCCCGGATGCGAGCGGAGCTGAGGGAGATCTTTGGCCGTGAAGTCGATCTCGTCGAAAAGAAGGCCCTGCGTAACCCCTTCCGCCGCCGGGCAATCCTCGCAGATCAGCGCGTGATCTATGCCGCCTGACCGAGACCTAGGTTACATCTGGGACATGTTGAACGCGGCGCGGGGAGTCGTGGCTCGCTCGGCTTGACGCGCGTGCTCGCGAGCCTGCTCTTCGGCGTCAGCGCCCGCGACCTTCGCCTCGATCACCGTGCTGCTCGCCGCGGTGGCTCTCCTCACCCGCCCGGCTGCCGGCGCGGCGGGCCTCGCGAGATCCTGAGAGCCTGGGGTTCCCCGGCTCGGTCATGCTCTCGATCCCGTTCACGCCCTGGAAAGCGCAGGCGGTGATCGTGGGCGCCACGTTCGCCCTGCTGATCGCGGCCGGCTTTCTCGCGTCACTCATCTAGCCGCCCGACAGCCTTGAACAGTCCTCACTCGTCCGGCGGGTGGCAGCCCCATCTGACCCACAGCCAACGCGCATAGACGAGCACGGGCTGGTTGAGCTGGAGCGCCTTCACGGTGGCCCGGCCTGTGGGCGTCAAACCGATGATCTCATCCCTTGACTCGCTCCAGGAAAAGTGCTCGGGCCAACTTTGATGTCGTGGATCGAAGAGCCGGACAGTTTCACCTGTCACAGGATCAATGGCGGCGATCCGGTTGCCTTTGTGTCCATTGCAGGCTGGGCATGCCAGCCAGAAGATTCTCCTCCTCGGTCAGTCCTCCGAAGGACTCCGGTACGATATGGTCGATCTCGAAGGGAGTGCCGACCAGGAAGATAGAAGTACGACAATAGCCACACCGGTAGCCTGCCTGACTGGCCACTCGTCTGCGAAGTGCCTTGCGAATGTAGTCCCGGCTCATCCGCCGGGTGCCAACCTGCGGCCCTCTTGGCTGGAAGTCAGGCGTCGGATGTCATGGCCGCGCTGCTCCAGCAATGAAGCGGAATGGCTGCGGACCAAAATCACACGCCCGTATTGTTGTTCAAGTCGGGCAAGTTCTTGGCTCTCGGCCTCTGATAAGCCGGTCATCCGATGTTTGCGATGGAGCTTCTCCATCCGATCTGAATCCGACTCTGGCATTCGGGTCTGGGCAGCGTTCCACAAACCGGCATCGTCGAGCAGCTCCAGAGTCGAGATCTCTGCACCGAACGATGGATTCGACTCCACGACAGCCCTCAGACGGGCATTACGATTGGACTCAATCCTGATGGTCTTCTTTTTAGAGATTTTTCTTGGGGCGGCATTGGTCAGCACGGACCCCAAAGCGACACGAAGAGCTTTTAGTGCGCGACTCTTCGTCGTACTAAACGCGGCAGGACTGATTTTTAAAATCGACCTAACTTCCTCGTCATTCTTATTTTCTATCAAAGATAGGGAAATAATACGTTGAAACCTACGGGGCAATACGAGCAGAGCTTTAAGCATCAAGCTTCTTTCATCTTCTAATGGGACTTGGGGAAGCTGAACTTCACTTCTTAGTGCTGCTAGCAAGGGCTGTTTGCGGAGGGCTTGTCGCGCGTACTTTCTAGCCTCGTTGCGGCTCACGTCAAGAAAAAATGATTGCAGGCTTCCGACGTCTGAAAGCCCCCGCCTCGCGATAGAATCGTACATTTTGACGAGGGAACTCTGAAAGACCTCCTCAACCTGATCCAGGCTGTCAGACTCTGCCTTGCTCAACTCCGCCCTGATCACCCTAACGGCCTCATCCCCAAGATTCCTCAGCTCGCCCACCGCAGCGAACGGCGACAGGCTTCCTACACTCTCGTTGGCATTGAGGCCAAGCTCTTCCTTGGCTGACATCGATCGTTTCGGCATAATCAGCTCTCTACTCTCAGGCCGGGATAGGCCTCAGCCAACCTAGGATTATAGAGGAGTTGGCAGAGGAATCGCGCTCGGCTCGCTCGGCGCCCTCGGCTTGACGCGCGTGCTCACCAGCCTGCTCTTCGGCGTCAGCGCCCGCGATCCCCTGACCTTCGCCTCGATCGCCGCGCTGCTCGCCGCGGTGGCTCTCCTCGCCGCCTGGCTGCCGGCGCGGCGGGCCTCGCGCATCGATCCCATGGTGGCCATCCGCAATGAGTAGTCCCGCTCCATCTCGAACCCGGCCTCTCCCTCTTGACTTACTACGCCGCGCGTAGTATTACGTACGGCGTACTATGAAGCGCGACTGCCTGAGGCGAGACGGATGACGACGAACCGAGACGATCTGCTGGCCGATCTGGGGCGCTTCTCGGAGCCGGCGCTGTACATCCTGATCTCGCTCGCCGACGGCCCGAAGCACGGCTATGCCATGACGCAGGACATCGAGTCCGTCTCCGGCCAGAAGCTCGGTCCGGGCACGCTCTACGGCGCCATCGCGCGGCTCGAGGCGCGCCAGTGGATCGAGCCGCTGCCGGCGGAGGACCGGCGCCGGCCCTACCGGCTCACGGTGGAGGGGCGGCGCGTGCTGCGCCACCGCCTCGAGAGCCTGCGCGCGGTCGCGCGCGTCGGCGAGGCGCGGCTGGCGGAGGGTTGAGGACCGATATGCCGAGCAGTGAACGTCTTCTCCGTCTGTACCCGCGCGCGTGGCGCGAGCGCTACGGCGAGGAGTTTCTCGCTACCGTGGGACACGGCGCATTGCGCCTGCAGCAAGTGATCGACATCGTCTCGGGAGCGATCGACGCGTGGTTGTCGGCCGACGTCCGGCGGGCGACCCGGAACAGGCGCCTGGCGCCGAATCAAGGAGAACCAACGATGCTGAAATCGATGATGGCCTGCGGGCAAACGAAGATGCGCTTCACGACGCGCGACTCGTTGATCGGTGCGGGCGTGCTCATCGCCGCCAGCCTGGTCTTTTCGCTGCTGGGCATCGCCGCCCGGCGCAACGGCTGGCCGGTGACGGGAGAGATCCTGATGAGCCTCGCGTTCCCGGGCTCGCTCATGCTCTCGATGCCGTTCACGTTTCTCAAGGGCCAGCCCTGGAAGGCGCAGGTGGCGATCATAGGCACCACGCTCGCCCTGCTGATCGCGATCGGCTTTCTCTCGTCGGTCATCTAGCCGCCCGACAGTCGACTCGGAGAGGCCGAGGCTCTCCTGGCCACTGCGGCGCGCCTCCGGCGCTGGCCCTCACTCCCCAACCCCTCTCTCCCAGCCTCCCACCCACCCACCGGGAGAGAGGGGCTTAAAGGCGGCTTAAAGGACACCAGTTTCTCTTTTCTTGCTATTCTCCCTCTTCTCCCGGCGGGCGGGTGTGAGGCTGGGAGAAGAGGGCCGGGGTGATGAGGGCTCCGGCGGCGCCGCAACCGGTTCAGCCAGCGAGGTCCTCTGAATCGGATTCCGACGGTTCCAACCAGTGATATCGTTTCCCGCTTACTACCCTACTCTCTGAGGCCAGGAAAGGAAACACCATGTCCGATCTGTCCCAACCTGTCCCGCCCCCGCCGGGCGCACCGCAGCAGCCGGTCAAGAAGGGGCTCGGCCCCCTCGGCTGGATCCTCATCGGCTGTGGCGGACTGATCCTCGTCGGCGGTCTCGTCGTCGGCGGCATGATGTACGCAGGCGGCCGGTTTCTCAAGAACAAGGCCGCGGAATTCGAGAAGAATCCCACCTTCGCCGCCGCCAAGCTGGCCGTGCAGGTGAATCCGGACCTGGAGATCGTCAGCTCCGACGAAGGATCCGGCACCCTCACCATCAAGGACAAGAAGACCGGCAAGGTGACGACCATCAGCGCCGAGGACGCCAAAGAGGGCCGCTGGACCTTCAAGAGCGACCAGGGCACGGCCACCTTCGACACCTCGGGCAAAGAGGGCACGATCAAGGTGACGAACGAAAAAGGCGAGACCTCGGTCTTCGGAGCAGGCCTGCAGAAGGATCTCCCCTCCTGGCTGCCGGTCTATCCGGGTGGCACCGTCCAGGGAAGCTACGATACGACCAGCGCCGAGGGCCGGACGGCGGCGTTCACGGTCCATACCGAGGACTCCGTCGACAAGGTCCTCGACTTTTACGAGGACCAGCTCAAGGCCGCCGGCCTCAAGACCGAACAGAACACGTATTCCGCCAATGGCCAGATCGCCGGCGGTTCCGTCACCTCCACCAGCGAAGACCGGAAGCGGACAGCCAGCGTGATGGTCGCCCCCGGCCAAGGAGGCGCCCAAGCCGTCGTCACCTTCCAGGAGAAGAATTAGGACGGCGCACCGAAGCTACGGTGAAGCGCCGAAGCTACGGTGTGGCACCTGAGCTTCGGTGTGGCACCTGAGCTTCGGTGTGGCACCTGAGCTTCGGTGCGGCTCCTGGGCTTCGGTGGCGCTCCTATCCTTCGGCGCCTCTTCTAAGGTTCGGAGCGGCTCCGAAGCTTCGGTGGCGTTTTCAAGCTTAGATGCCGCTCCTGAGCTTCGGTGCGGCTTCTAACCTTCGGCGATCCTCCTGAGCTTCGGTGGCTCTCCTAAGCTTCGGTGGCGCTCCCAGGCTTCGGAGAGGCTCCTGAGCTTCGGTGGCGCTCCTGAGCTTCGGTGAGACGCCGTAAGCTTCGGTGAAGCGCTGTAGGCTTCGCCGGCGGCTTCATCTCCGGCGGCCTCTCTGCAATCGGCCGCAGGACCCGGTGTGCCGGAGCAGCTTCGTATGCTCCCGCCTCTGGTAGATCGAGCCTCTCGGGGCGGAGATCAGCCGTGAATTCCTGAAGTCCTTTTGCAAGTCCCCGTCGTCGGTGCACAGAGTTCGGGCACCGCTGACCCTGGCGAGCGCCACGACGTGAACGTCGTTGGACCGGCACAGGCCGGTCTTGATGACGGCTCGCTCTTCCGTTCTTATGGGATCTTCCGGGACGAGACGCGCCCGACCAGCTCGTACCAGGTTCAGCAGATATCGGCGAGCCTTCTCAATCCGACCCAGCTCAGCGGCAAGCCGGCCGCCGTAGACAACACAGCCATCCTGGGCCAGCCAATCGAGAACCGGTACGAAATCGGCGTGAGGGGGACTGGCGAAGACGGTGGCCGCCAGATTTGCATCCACGATCAGGCACACGTCTCAGCCTCCCAGGAACCTTCTCTCTTCCTCCAGGAAGAAGCTCCGGTAACCGGGAGGTGGATCGAGGATGTTGCCTTGATCGTCCAATGCTAGCTCGTGGATGTGCGCCTCTCCGTTCCGGCGCTCGAAATAGAGGAGGGAGACGTCCTTCGGGGTGATGCCCTTTCGGTCGCGGATGTCCATCCGGATACGGTCCACGAGATAATCGCTGTGTGTCTCGATCACGAAGCGCTTTCTCTGCTCCTTGGCGAGAACCCCCAGGAACGAACCCAACGCCGCCTGCGCGCTCGGGTGCAGATGGACTTCCGGTTGCTGGAGGAGGAACGTACCGCCCTCTTCACCGCGCAGACAATCGACGATGATGGGAAGTACTTGGCTGACGCCGTAGCCCACGTCGATGAGATTGACGGCATTGCCTCCAATCAGGATCTGGATCTGAAACGGATCGCTTTCGAGCTTCCCCAAGCGCCGCACTTCTACTCGATCGAACAATCCCGACTCCAGGCCAAAGGACTTCATGGCAGCGGCAATCCGGGTCCACTCTTCCGGGTCGAGGCGAAAGGTGTTGGCGAGAATCATAGGAATATGAGAGCCCTCGGGGCTCTCCAAAGGTTGAACGGGATCATAGGTTCTCATGGGTCTAGTCCTTACCGGAGCGAAAGCATAGGGACGTGGCCCAAGGGACCTTCGGAAGTCGAATACTAGATCGGCGAGCTTTTCCCTGTCCAGAAGGTCTCCTATCGATACCCTCTCTTTACCAGCACCCCAGGGAGCTCCCAAGGTTACGATTAAACTTTCAGGGCTGGTTATGGGTATGTATAAATCCACTTTCCGTTCGCCTGAAGGCCCCGCGGCAAGCAAAGACATCAGGCTACCCGCTTCTGTGAATGAAGCTCGAACTCGATATGGCGACTCCTCCCAGAACCAATCTTCCGGCACTGGCTGGCCACGATACGATCCGAATCGTGCAGTCACCATCACAGATTCCGAACTTCCTTCCGATTCGAGATAATCTCCCATACCGATGATGAAATCTCTTTTCCTGCCCGCTCCAAGTCCCAAAGAACTGACGATCTGCTCAAAAGCTCCTAGCTGAAAGGGTTCTTCATTGAAATCCGGATTTATAGGCGCCGAAGCCAGATCCCAGGCCAACCGTACCAACGCCAAGAATGTGGACTTCCCCGAGCTATTCTCCCCAACCAAGACCGTAAGTGGCGCCAAACGGGATTCCTGACGGGCGGAAAAGCAGCGAACGTTCTCGAAGAAGATCCGATCCATACTTTTCACCAGAGCCTAAAGCGTAACACGGTGAGGGCAGTGACCGAGGAGAGGCCGGCGAAGCTCCACCTCAAACTGAGGAGAATGGAACGAACCCTCGCCCCGAAGGGGTGACGGCATGTAGCCTGGGGCGCGAGCCCATCCTCTTACACACATCTCAGCGCTGGGATCGCGACGCCGGAGGTCATGGCGGACCGGAGCGACATCGCCGCTTCGGAGACGCCCCGCCGTCCCGGTGGCCTGAGATGGGTGTCGTAGACCGTCTGGGGCGTCTCTACGGTACCGTGTCGCGATGGCAAAGGATGACGATTGGGGGGGCATGGCGAAACGAAATCTCCAACGCCTCCGTAACCTCCCTCTCTGGCGGCGCCTCCGAGGCGGCAAGAGAGGGTCGCCCGCATGGCGGCCATCATAGCGCCGATGTCGCCGTCGTCGATTCCCTCGGCGTGCCCCGCGCCGCCAAGCCCTCACTCCCCCAACCCCCTCTCCCAGCCTCCCCCGCGACCGCCGGGAGAGAGGGGGCTGAGAAACTTTGTCGTGCTGTTCTCCCTCTTCTCCCGGCGGTCCGGGGGGAGGCCGGGAGAAGAGCGCCGGGGTGATGAGGGGCCCGGCGGCGCGGACGGCGTCGGCGCGATTCGATGACGGCCGGATCGGCGCCTTACGGCGATGTCGCCGACGGCTTTTTCCGCGTCAATCTGTAGCCGAGCCGCGATTCGGTCTCTCGCCCGTCGCGGTCGAGCTGCTGGATATGCCCTTCGTCGACGACGAGGAAGTTGCGGACTTTCTCGGGCTCGCCGGGATTCAACTGGTAGATCGTCGCGTCAGGATGTCCCGCCTTGCCCCGCAGCGTCGTCCAGGCGCCGTCGGAGCTGAAGGAGCGATCGCCCTCAGGCGTTCCCAGGTAGGTCTCGACGAGCTTGTAGCTGAAGTCTTCGTCGAAGAGGGTCAGCTCCGTGCGGATTCCCTGGCAGTCGGCGCAGGGGAGGACTCCCTCGTAGACGGCGAGGACCTTCTTGGCCGAGACCGGCGGCGCCACGTGATCGGCAACGCTGGTCACCGGCGGCGCGATCCGGCTCCCCTGGCATCCCGCCAGGACCGCCGAAAGCAACAGGGCCGGAAGGGCTCTCCTCTGGCCCCAGAAATTCCACATCATTGCCGTATGCTCAGCTTCGCGCCTAAGACCTGATAGAAAACTCTTAATAGCAGTATACAGCAGGTCCCCACGTTTCAATTCGCGTGGCCTACGGGAGCGGGCGCGAACCTCGATCGACGGTGCGCCTCTCCTAGGAGGTCGACTTGAAGCCGGGCTTTCCGGTTCGCTGGACGAGTTGGTCAACGTCTTCCTCGCCTCCTGCCCGCTCGGCATCGTGGAGGTGCCGGCGCTCTCCGGAATCGGCGTCGCCGTTTTCGCCCTGCTGGCAGGCGTCGCCGCCCGAAACCTGCGAAGCAGGAACGATCTTGAAGCCTCGCTGCGGCGAGGACAACAATGCTGCCGGGCGCGGTTCGTCGCCGACCCAGAGGCCAGGTCATTCACGCGAGGGGCCGTGCACCGGCGCCCGTCGTCTTGCGCACGGGGAGCGGAACACGGTGCACGCGGGCCGGAGCACGTCGCACGGGAGGCGGAACACGGTGTCCGCGGTCCGGAGCGCGTCACACGGGAGGCGGAACGCGGTGTCCGCGGTCCGGAGCACGTCGCACGGGAGGCGGAACACGGTCTCCGCGGGCCGGAGCACGTCGCACGGGAGGCAGAACGCGGTGTCCGCGGGCCGGAGCACGTCGCACGGGAGGCGGAACACGGTGTCCGCGGGCCGGAGCACGTCGCACGGGAGGCGGAACACGGTGTCCGCGGGCCGGAGCACGTCGCACGGGAGGCAGAACACGGTGTCCGCGGGCCGGAGCACCTTGTTCTGGACCCAGAACAACATGTTCTGGGCTCAGAGCGACGTCTTCCGGACCCAGAACATCGTGCACGCGAGCCGGAACAGCGTGTTCTGGGCCTGGAACAACGCGCACGCGCCCCGGAAGCTCCGTGTTCCCACCTGGAGCGCACGCTTTCGGCAGAGAGAGCGGCCGCGCGACCCGTCCATCGACAAGAACGGCGGCGTCTGGTTCGTGGGCCAGACGGGGTCCTGCTCATCGTTGCCGCCTTTCTCCACGACGGCCTGAGCCAGGCCGTCTCAGGTTCCCTTCCAGGTTACCACCGGGGCTGCGCTCCAGCACCCACACCCGCAGCCGGTTGCCGCGCCAGTAGGTGTTCGTGCGCTTCGCCTGATCGCTGCCGAAGGTGGCGCGCACCTGGTAGCGGCGCAGGAGCCACGCGCGGTCGGCCGGCGGGATCAGCGGCTGGCCGGTGCGCCACACGATGTCGGGCGCCAGCAGGAAGCGCGGCCTCCCCCGCTGCAGCACCCGGCGAGCTTCGTCCCAGCTTGCCACCCGCACCCGGCCGGGCGCCCTGGCGAGCTCGCCGCTCGGAACGGCCGCCTCCGCCAGGATCAGCACGGAACCACCGGCGCGCGGGCTGGCGGCGATCCAGTCCAGGGCCTGCCGGCGGCTGTCGACCAGCCGGGCGCGGTCGCGCGCGTAGTCGCGCGCGGCGGGGCCGAAGAGCGCCACCAGGAAGAGAGCGCCGGCGAGAGCCGCCAGGCGCGGCTTTCCCACCCGCTCGCCAAGGGCCGCAACGGCGGCACCCGTGGTCACGCAGGCGAGAGCGGCGACCGGCAGAAGATTGCGGAACGCCTGGAACGCGTAGGCGGCGTGAAAGGCGATCAGCGCCGCCGCGAAGACGGCATGGCCGATGCCGAAGCGCCGCGAACCCGGCCGGACGATCAGACAGGCCAGACCCGCAACGGCGAGCGCGGCGAACGCGTAGCCCATCTCGGCATAGGGCAGCGCCGGCAGATCCCACTCCACCCGCTCGAAGGCCTGCTGCCAATAAGAACCTCCCTTCATGTTGCCGTAGACCCTGCGCTGTTTGGCGAGCTGCCCCCACACTCCCAGGGGATCCCGCCAGAGCGCCGGCATCCCGATCGCCGCCGCCAATATTGCCGCTCCGCCCGCGACGGCGAGCGCCCGCAGGCGCTCGCGCCACCGCCACGGCACCAGCAGCACCGCCGCCGCAATGGCAAGGCAGATCAGCCCGGCAGGATATTTCGACACCGCGGCCAGCCCGCAGCAGGCTCCCGCCGCCGCCAGCCGCCCGAGCTGGGCCGGCCGCTCGAGGCCGGCGATCACGACCAGCACGGCGAGCACGAAAAAGGCGGCATAGAGGTCGACGATGACGATGGCCCCCCGGAACACCAGCGCCGGCAGCAGCGCCGCGGCGAGTGCCGCGATCCCGCCCGCGGCGTCTCCGGCGAGCCGCCGCGCCAGCAGGCCGGCCAGCAGGACGATTCCCAGGCTGAGCAACAGGGAGAGCACGCGCCCGACGAGAATGAGCTGGGGCGGATCGACCTGGTCGTAGTAGATGTAACGGGAGGGGACCGCGTCGAGAGGGAACGCGCGGCGCCAGACGGCGGCCAGCGGCGACTGCAACACGCTGGCTCCCGCGATGGCCAGAATCGGCAGTTGCGGATAGTTGTTCTCATCGGGATCCCAGCGGCCGGTCGCGAGCGTCCGCTGCACCGGGTGGAGGACGTGACCTTCGTCGACGTAGTGGAGATAAGGATAGGCGGCGGTCACCGCCGGCAGTCGCACCAGCGCGCCGGCCGCGAGCGCGGCGAGCAGCAGGGTGCGCCAGAGCCAGGGGTGCGCGTCGAAGGCAGACGGGGGGTCTCGTTCGGCCACGGTCGGGCGCCATTGTACCCGGCGGCGAAATCAGAAACTTAAAGAACGGGAGCGGAATCAAGGACACGAAGGACAGCAAGGAGTTCAAGGACGAAGGACATGTCATTCACCTCGTCCTTGGCGTCCTTTATGTCCTTTGTGTCCGTGGTTTCCGGGATCAGCCGCCAGCCCGCGCGCAGCCGCCCTTCCCCGGAATTCCAGAAGAGGTTCACGTATCAGTAGACGAATGCGACGGGGAGAGATTACGCAGCCGTGGCCAAGAACGCCTGTTAGGATGGCGCCATCACGGGCGCCATCAGGGAGGGACGGCCATGTTCGTCGGACACGAAGCGGTCGGGCTGGCAGGCAGGACGGTGACGCCGCGGATCTCCCTCGGGATCTGGTTTCTCTCGGTCCAGTTCCTCGACCTGCTGTGGCCGATCTTCCTCCTCCTGGGCTGGGAGGAAGTGCGGATCGCGCCGGGCATCACCAAGCTCACTCCGCTCGACTTCGTCAACTACCCCATCACCCACAGCCTGGTCGGCGCCCTGGGCTGGTCGGTGCTCTTCGGGATCGGCTATCTGGCTCTCGGCAAGGCGGAGCCGGCGGCGCGGCGCCGGGGCGCGATGCTCCTCGGCGCCGGAGTCTTCAGCCACTGGATTCTCGACCTGCTGACGCACCGTCCCGACCTGCCCATCCTGCCGGACGGTCCCTACGTCGGTCTCGGCCTGTGGAACGTTCCGGCGGTGGCGGTGACGCTGGAGTCGGCGCTCTACGCGCTCGGCGTCGTCGTCTACCTGCGCGCCACCCGGGCGCGCGACGCGATCGGCCGCTGGGGACTCTGGTCGCTGCTCGCCTTCCTGCCCGCCGCCTGGCTGTCGGCCCTGTTCGGACCGCCGCCGCCGAGCGAGCGGGCGATCGCCTGGATGGGCCTCTTCGGCTGGATCGTCGTAGCCTGGGCCTGGTGGGCCGACCGCCACCGGACGCAGATCGAAGAGGTGAAAACGGCCGTCACCCCTTCATGAAGGGCGTTCCAGATTCGGAACCGCCTCGGGCGGGCTCGGTTCCAGAAATGGAACCCGACGCCGAATCTGATTGCAAGCGATCCTTTGTTTTGACTCACTTGCGGTTCTTCTCAGGCCTGGCCCGGGCTCTGCACTGTGACCGTGCGACTCACTTTCAGCCGGGAAGAGCACTTTAGCTGTATCCAATTCGGGAGGTATCCATGTTGCAGCGACGATGGTGGCTGTTGTCGATGGTTTTTTACGCCTTCGCTGTCCCGGCGTTCGGGCAGACCGTGACGATCGAATGGGTCCACAACCATTCCGGTCAGCCGCTTTCACAGGCCTATGAGTTCTCGCCTGTACGGCTCCGCGCCACGGACGGCGGCTCGGCCGGCCTGGGCTCGCTTTCCGTGCGGGTCACCTCCGACCTGCGTGGCGACGAGGAGTGGATCACCCTATGGGAAGACGCGAATAATCCCGGTGTCTTCATCAGCAATTTTTATGGGCTCTACGTCCACGGCACGCTGACGACCGATCCGCCTGCGCAGGACGGCTTGTTCCAGGTCACCGAGAACGCCGGACCGCCCCTCCAGCGCGACACCATCCGCGCGTTCTTCGAGAGCTGTTCGGCCCCGCCCTGTCCCACGGACGCCGTGCCGATGATCGGCTCTACGATCCGGCTGGCCGACTCCGCGTGGGTGGACGTCGACCACGCGGTTCCCGGCGGCTCGCTGTACATCGAGGTGAAAGATTACGGGGCTCCTTACTGGGCTCCGGTCACGGCCACGGTGGTGAGCCAGTCCGGTGACTCCGAGACCGTGAGCCTGCCGCCCGACTTCAGCGACCCCTACGATACGCTCAACGTTTTCCGGCAGAGCATCGACGTCGAGCTCGGTCCCGCGGTCCCGGGCGACGGAGTGCTCCAGGTCCAGGACCTGGACACCATCACCGCGAGCCATCCGGATCCCCTGGGCCTCTCTTCCTCGACCGACAGCGCCGTCGTCGACACGAGACCGGTCAGGTTCCTCGACCGCTTCGGAAATCCGGCTGAGTATCAGTTCGAGGACAGCCCGGTCCGTGTCCGGGCGGTCCACCCCGACGGCAATACCGACCCGGGCGCCGCCGACGCCGTGACCGCCACCCTCCTGACCAAGGACATCGAGGGGAACACCCGCGACACCGAGACCCTTCAGCTCACCGAGACCGGTCCCGATACGGGCGTCTTCACCGGGCAGATCCAGCACATGACCTATTACCAGGCCTATCCCGGAAACGGCTGGCTCGAGAGTTGGTACACCTACAGCGGTCCGGGCGCTCCGTCTTTTTCGGATCTCGTCACGGCGGTCCTGGACTCCGAGTCGACCACGGTGCCGTTCCTGTTCTCGAAAGTCTGGTTCATCGACGCCGCGGGGAACGAAGCGACGCAGTACAACCTGGGAGGACGGATCTACATGCGCGTGGAGCGGGAGTGGGCCAACTCCTCGCCGGTCCAAGCGGACTTTCTCCAGGTTGAGGTGAGATCTCTGACCACCGGGGACTTCGAGTACAAGACCCTGCACGAGACCGGTCCCGACACGGCGTTCTTCGAGGGCTGGATCGACTCCGCCGAGCTGCCGGCGGCCTGGGACAACGTCCTCGCCGTCCAGGCGGGCGAGACGATCGAGATGATCCATCAGGGCTACCTGATCCAGGTGAAAGACCAGGCCGTCATCATCATCAACCAGCCGCCGGTGGCCGGGGACGACACGGCGAGCCTCGCCGAGGACACGGCGGTCTCGATCCCGGTGCTCGCCAATGACTCCGATCCCGAGAACGCGCCACTGTACCTGGACGGCATCCAGACCGCTCCGGCCCACGGCACGGCCGCGATGGAGCCCTCCGGCTCCATCCTCTACACGCCGGCGCAGAACTATTACGGCACCGATTCATTCCAGTACCGCGTCCACGACGGGATCGACAGCGTCGTCGGGGCGGTGACGATCACCATCAGCCCGGTGCCCGACCCGCCGGTCGCGGTCGACGACTTCGTCACGACGCCCGAGGACACACCGATCACCGTCAACGCCCTGGCCAATGACACCGACGCGGATGGCGACGCGCTGACCATCTCGAGCTACATGCCCGGCGCCTGCGGCACCGTCATGCTCAATCCCGACAATACGTTCACTTACACGCCGGAGCCCAACTGCTACACTCCGCCCGGCACTCCCGGCTACATCATGTACTGGGTCTCGGATGGCACCAGCCAAGATATCGGTCACGTTCACCTGACCGTCACGCCGGTCAACGATCCGCCGGTCGCGGTGGACGACTCCTCCATCACCGCGGAGGACACGGCGGTTGCGATCAACGTCCTGGCCAACGACAGCGATCTCGATGGAGACACCCTCGTGGTCTCGGCTGTCACCCAGGGCACCAAGGGATCGGTAACGTTCACCGCCAGCTCCGTTACGTATACCCCGACGGCCAACGCCAACGGGTCGGATTCATTCACCTACACGGCTTCTGACGGCAACGGCGGCAGCGCCACGGCCACGGTCGCGGTCAGCATCAGCGCCGTCAACGACGCTCCCGACGCGGTGAACGACGCCGCGGCGACCAACGAGGACGCCGCGGTCACCATCTCCGTCCTCGCCAACGACGCCGACGTGGACGGCGAGGCGGTCATCCTTACCGGCGTGACGCAGGGGACCCGCGGCTCTGTCGCTCAGAATGGGAACGGCACCGTCACCTACACGCCCAACCCGAACACCTTCGGCGCCGACAGCTTCACCTACACCGTGCGCGACGCCGCCGGCCTGACCGACACCGCGACCGTCACAGTCAGCGTAGCGCCGGTCAACGATCCGCCGGACGCGATCAACGACAGCGCCACCGCCAACGAGGGCGGCAGCGTAGCGATCGTGGTCCTTGCCAACGACACGGACCTCGAGGGCAATGCCCTCACCGTCACCGCGGCCTCGACGCCGGCCCACGGCACGGCAACGATCAACGGCAATGGCACGATCACCTATACGCCGGCGCCGAACTACACCGGCTCCGACAGCTTCACCTATACGATCAGCGACGGCGCGGCCACGGACACCGCCACGGTCAGCGTTCAGGTGAAAGAAGCCCTCGGCAACGTCGCGGTGCTCGGCACCCACGGCGTCTGGATCCAGAGCGGCGCCGACGTGCTCTCGGGCGACGTGGTGGCCAACAATGCCGGCAGCGCGCCCTTCCTCAACGGCAGCGTCGAGCTGAGCATCGGCGGCGGCGGCGCGAGCACGGCGGCCGGCTGGGACGTGCAGGGGAACCGCGTGACCGTCGCGAGCGGCGCCAGCGTGGCGAGCGACGTCCACTACAACCAGCTCGGCGGCGCCGTCGGCGGCGCCCAGTACACGCCGCTCTCCCTGCCGGTCTTCGCCACCCTGCCGGCGTTCCAGAGCGCTTCGCCGGGGAGCACCGACGTCAACGTCGCCGTCAACGGCAGCCTCACCCTGGCACCGGGAAGCTACCGCGACCTCAACGTCGGACGGAAGGCAACGGTGACCTTCACCGGCGGCACCTATCACTTCCGTTCGATCCAGGTCGATCGCGAGGCCAAGCTGTTCTTCTCCGCCGCCAGCGGCATCCGGGTGCAGCAGAAGATGAGCACCGGCATTACGGTCACGATCGGGCCGGGCTCCGGCTCTTCGGCCACGGCGGCCTCCATCGTCTTCTACGTCGGAGGAATCAACGGCACGAGCGGCACCCTGGCCGCAACTCCGAAGGCGGTCGAGGTCGGCTCCGATAACGTCGTGTCGGCCAACATCTACGCTCCGAACGGCACGCTCTGGCTGAAGGATCACGTGCAGGCCACGGGCTCGTTCCTCGGCCGCGACGTAAATATCGGCGGCAGTGGCCAGATCAGCCTGATGAGCGCCTGGTAGGGAGGCGGACCGTCGAACCGCGAGCGGCCGGCGTCAGCTCGCGGCCGGTGTCCCGGCGCGGGCCGAGCGCCGTCCGGCAACCAGCTTGAGCCTCGGCGCGGGCCTGCTCCGCCGCCCGGTCCAAGGCTTCCAACACGGCCCACTTGTCCTCGTGCGAAAGACCGGCCGAGCCGGCGGCGCCGGCCTCCGCGAGACCTTGGCCCGCCACCGCCTCCCGCAGGCGCCGAACGAACGAGACCGCCGGCTCGAGCAGGAACGTCGGGAGCCCCACCCCGGCGGCCAGCCGTGCCATCGTGCGCGGCGAGGGCGTTTCCCTGCCCAATTCGTAGCGCGAAATCTGGCTCTTGTCGATGCCGGAGGCATCGGCGAGCTGCGTCTTGTTCCAGCCCCGAAGGGCGCGCAGCAGCGTAATGGTCGCCGCCAGGTCTTCCGGATTCCCCTTTCTCGCCATAAATTTCCCCTTGAAGGGTCATCCAGGATGACCCCGGGTTAGAATTTTTCGGCTCAAGACCCCTGATTCTCAGGAGAGGCGCCCGGGCGGCCAACTCCGGCTCGCCCCTGGAGCGGTCTCCCGAAAGGATCGTTATGGTTCGTCTTCCCTTCCCGCAACGCCTCGTCCTCGCCCTCTTCGTCGTTATGATCGTCCTAGTCACCCCGACAGTCTTAGAAGCCCGGGCCTACCCCCATCCCGAGACTCAGAAGACTGTTTTTGTGACTACAGTGGTGTCGCAGCTCCACTCTTTCTGGTTCCTTCTTACCGGCTCCTGGGCAAAAGAGGGATGCAGAATAGACCCTCATGGCGCCTGTGCGCCGGATACCGCTGGCAGCATGGGCGCTGCACCCGAGACAAAGGAAGGGTGCAGCATCGATCCCCACGGCGGCTGTGTATCGGGCCGCGGTGGTCAAGAAACAGACGCGGGCTGCGGTCTCGATCCCCACGGGAACTGCACGCCCGGGCACTGAGCCGAACCGCACCGCCGGGCCATCCCGAAGGCCGTGGCTCAAGTCTCGAATCGCAGCCTGGGGTCGTGGCGCGCCCTCGTCAGGTATTCGCCGAGCCGGCGCACCATTTCCGCCGTCAGCTTCTCCGCCGCCTCGCAGAAGAGCTTGAGGGCCGCCACGGCCTCCCGGTGCACCTCCTGCGCC
This sequence comes from Thermoanaerobaculaceae bacterium, assembly GCA_963778565.1. Taxonomy (GTDB): domain Bacteria; phylum Acidobacteriota; class Thermoanaerobaculia; order Multivoradales; family UBA5704; genus DATARR01. The sequence goes on from CAVZUZ010000017.1 coordinate 363,187, forward strand.
GTGAAGATCAACACCATCTGCTGCGCCAGCACCTTGACCTCTCCCGTACGTTTTCGCTCTAGATAGAGTGCGGTCAGTTCCAGGCTCACCAAGGCGAAGTCGTACGCCACCTCTCGGGAGAGAAACTCCTGTCTGACCTGTTCAAGGGCTGACACCGCTTCCCGCTGGTCACCGCGACCGGCGGCCACCCGTCCGTCGAGCCAGCGCAACCGGATCAGATCCAACTGATTACCGAGCCGCACCGCCAGCTCCCTTGCCTTCGCCAGTCGCGGGTCGACTTCCGTGAGCCGGCCGAGGTGGAGCAGATTGACTGCATAATTAAATTGTAAGGCGAATGCCAGGCGAGGCACGCGCTCTTCGTCGACTGAATCCGATGCCTGCTTTAAGGTCGCGAGGGCTCCTTCATAGTCTTCAAGATCCTCCTGGACATTCGCTTTGTTCAATAGGATAAAACCTTCATCTCCCGGCCGCGCAACGGCCAGAGCCCGATCATGTAACTCAAGCGCTTCGGCAAACCGCCGCTGGGCTCGCCGTAGGGAGGCCTCCAAGTCGAGGAGAAGGGCTTCGCTGAGCAGGCTTGGATCGGCGGCAGCTCCGTCCCTCCAGAGCTTCCAGGCATGTTCGAAGGCCGTCTCAGCCGCCGGCAGATCGCTCGCCACCCGGCGCGCATTGCCTATGAACGCCCAGGCGTAACCTTCGAACCGTGAGCGCCACGCCGGCGGACCCTGAGAGCGCTCGGCGACGAGAAGCGCCAGCTCGGCCAGCTCTCGCGCTCGGCCAGCATCATGAGCCGCGGCTCGCTCGCTTTCGGCGCAGAGGCGCTCGCAGAGAAACGGGGCCTGGTACTCCGCCTCCCGTGTCACCTGTGCCCGCCGAGCTGCACCGGAGAGGGGCTTCAGCTTCAGCCACAAGGTCTCGGCGGCGCGGCGGGCTTCGAGGGCCTTCTCCTGCCGTAGCTCGCAGATCAACCCGGCGCGAAGCCTCTCCCCCGCCTCCCGCGCCGCCACCGCTGCCGCCTGGTCGATGATCCAGCGCTCCTCCTCGTCGGGGTCCACGGGCGAGACGGGTGCCTCCGGATCCGGCTGCATCAGCCCGAGGCCGAGGAGAACCCGGTCCACCGTGCCGGCCGGCCAACCCAGGACGGCGGCCAGCATCTCCAGTCTCTCGCGGGTGAGCTCCGTCACGCCCTGCTCGTACTCGGAGATCATGCCTGACGACAGACCGGAAGCCTCGGCGAGCTCCTTCTGGCTCCAGCCCTTGGCCCGGCGCAGAATCATCAGCGTAAGCCCGAACGGCGGCGGCGGTTTTTTCGGCATGCGCCTTCCTTGGCAGCTTTCCATAAGTAGTGTAGTGCGTCCGGCGCCTGCTTTGCGACAACTGGTGCGTATCTTCTTCCATGCCTCCGCGAAAAATTGCCTCCGGCGACGAGTAGATCAGCCGGCCGCCGCGGATGACGTGCCGGACGTCCGCGAAGGCGCGCACGTCGCGGACCGGGTCCTTCGCCAGCACGACGAAGTCGGCGTCCATCCCCGGCGCGATCCGGCCGCGCCGGGACCCCTCCCCCATGCGCGCCGCGGGGTTCGTCGTCAACGAAGCCAGGATCTCCCGCCAGCTCAGGCCGGCGCTCGCCATCAGCACGTATTCGGCGCTGGGATCGTAATCGGTCAGGTAGCCGACGTCGGTGCCGAACAGGATCGGACCGCCCAGACGCGCATAGTCGCGGACCTGGTCGAGAATCTCGAACAGCCAGCGGTCGCCGCCGAAGAGCTTCAAGGTGGGGACGAGGGCCATGTCCCGCTCTTTCATGCGCCGGAGGTGCTCCGGCGTGAGGCCCCGCGTGTCGTCGAGAGCGTGCGCCAGCACGTCGACGCCGGCCTCGAGCGCCACCTCCAGGCCGGCGATGTTGGACGCATGGCTGAAGACGAGCTTGCCGTGGCGGTGGGTCTCGGTCGCCGCCGCCGCGGCGATCGCCTCCGGCATCGGCAGCACCTTGCCGCGCGCCACCCAGGAACCGGTGAACAGCTTGGTGAGATCGGCGCCGTCGCGGACGTGCTGCGCCACGATCGCGGTGGCCTGTTCCGCCGTGTCCGGCTGCGGCAGCAGCTCGAGGATCTCCTGCGGCACGTTCTCCTTGATATAGAAGGGCACGCCGTCGGGAGGATAGAGCGCTTCGCCGGCGGTCAGGATGCGCGGCCCGGCGACCTCGCCCGACTCGATCCGGCGGCGCAGCGCGAGGGTGTTCGCCAGCAGCGATGCGGTGTCCACCACCGTCGTGAAGCCGTAGCGGGTGAGCATCGCTTCGAGCTGCGAGGTGAGCCGGGACGCCGGCTGCTGGGACGCGCCGAGCCATTTCTCTTCGGTGAAATGGACGTGGCTGTTCTGGAACCCGGCGAAGATCACCAGGCCGCTGCAATCGAACGTCCGGACGCCGGCGGGAATCGCCACCTTGTCGCGCGGCCCGACCGCCACCACCTTGCCGCCGGCCGCCACGATGGTGCCTTCGAAAATCGGTAATCCCTCGGGCGCCTGATAGATGCGCGCGCCGACGAGGGCGAGCGGAGCTTCCGGGGCCTGAGACAACCCCGGCGCCGCCGGCACGACGGCCGGCAGCGCCACCAGCAAGGTCAGCCCAACGATCTTCCTCATCGCGTCCTCCCGGTTGTGGGTTTCCCTCGCCACTACGGTTCGGCGCCTTCAGAGGTTTCGACCGCCGGCCACCGTGATGAGGTGAATGGGAGTGGAATCAAAGACCAAAAGGACAGCAAGGACACAAAGGACGCGAGGTGAACGGCAAGTTCCTCGTCCTTGAAGTCCTTGTTGTCCTTTGGGTCCCTGGTTTCTCGCGGCTAGCGCCTACCGATTGAACGGATATTCGTTGATCCAGTGGAAACCCCGGTCGACGAGCCGGAACTCGGGGATCTCGGCGCGCCGGAGCCGGGCACGGATCTGGTGGCCGTCAAACTTTCCTTCCAACACGAGGAGCCCCGGTCCGGCGTGCTTGTAGGAGAGCGTTGACTTCCATTTCGGATCGTTGCGTTTGCCGAGCTCGAAGACCTTCTTCGTGAGATCCAGATCGAGCGCATAGCGCTCGCGGGATTGGTTCATGAATTGGACGGCGAGCACGCTGGGGACATCGAAGATCAGCCGCTGCCACCGGCTGCCGTCCGAGAGCAGCAGCGGTCGGGCCTGTCCGTCGACCTCGAGCTCCTCGACGTTCCAGATGCCGTAAAACGGCGACGAGTTGGGCCCGCGGCCCAAGACGGCCCCGGCGGACTGGGAAAGAGTCAATCCGGTAATTCCCAACAAGAGCAACGTGCCGCAGGCCATCGCGACGCGGTTGAGCCAAACCCGACGGAAGAGCGGGCGGATCTCGACGGGCTCGACGGGCCGATTGAAGATGAACAGGTTTGCCAACCGCCGCAGATCCGGCAGAATCAAAAAAACGGCCATCAGGAGCAGATGGGACGAGTACAGCTTCACGGGCACGTCATAACTGAAGTTGAGCATGACGACGTTGCTGAGCACGCCGATCGACACGAGCGCTCCCAGCAGCATGGTGCGGCGGGAGATGAGGAGCAGGCCGCCGAGCAGCTCGCCGGCGCCGGAAAAGATCTCGTAACTCTTGGAGGCGCCGATGAACGTCCAGAGAAGTCCCATCGGCGAAGCGTCCCCGAACGGCTGCAGGAGGCGGTCGAGCGTCGGCGCCGGGAACTGCGACGGAAACACCTTGTAAGCGCCGTACGAAACCATGGCCGAGGCGAGCGAGAAGCGGACGTAGATCCGCAGCCACTCGTGAAGCCGCGCGTAGTCGCCGCGCTTGCGATCGAGCAGCGTCCAGACGAGCGCCGCCGCCGCCGCGAGGACCGCGAAGCAGAACACCTGCACGTAATCGTACGTGGTGTCTCCGCTGCCGTTGGTGATGACGCTGATGTCGACTCCGAATACGTGCCGGCCCACCCACGACACGATCACTTGCCGAAGGTTCTGATAGGGCGCGACGAGCCAATCGAGGAACGGGATGTAATCCAGGGGAAACGGGAAGCTGTACAGCACGAAGTACGCGCAGACGAAGCGGAAGAGCACTCGTTTCGCAGCTCCCCAAGCGGCGACCGCGGTCTCCGGCGCGTCTCGTTGCGCGGTCTCCGCGCCGTCAGGCAGCTCGGCCTGCTCCACCGGCGCGAGGCTTCTTTCGCTGATCATCATTTCCTGCCTCATGAGGACCGTTCACTGAAGATAGCCGAGGGCCCGCAGGTTCGCCTCCAGCTCGGGGTCGAGCGGCGGCGCGGCAACCGCGGCCACGACGGCGCGGGGATTGAAGGCCAGCAGGTCCCGCAGCAGCACCCGCGTGACCCGCGGCCGCTGGCGGGACAGGTCGCGGCGCTGGCCGGGATCGCGCCACACGTCGTACAGCTCGGTGCGGGCGGGGCGCAGCCCGCGCACCTGGAAACCGTTGCAGCGGAAGTCCCGCTTATCCGCCGCCGGATCGGCCGTGCAACCGTCGGCCTCGAGGAGCACGCGGCCGTGAGACGGCAGGACCACCCGCACCGGCTTCCAGTCAGGCGTCAGGGCGGTCTCCGTCAAAACCGCTCCATCCTGATGCACGGTAAGCCGGCGGGGTTCCAGGAAGGAGCGGGCTTCGAAGGCGAGCTCCCGCTTCGCGGTGTCGAAGGCAAGGCGGCGCGGGATCCATTCCTCGACGGGAGGGTCGAAGAGCAGCAGGCTTTCGAGCTGCCGCCGCTCACCGCGATAGACCGCCCGCGAGCCGTCGTCGTTGTCGGCCCAGGCCGTGCCGGGCCGCGGCGGCGCCGGCCGGCCGAGCAGCGGCGCGAGGCTCAGGCCGGTGGGCCGTCCGTTCGGCCGCAGCCGCGCCAGCTCGTAGAAGGTCGGCGCGAGATCGACAAGCTGCACGATGCCCTCGTGCCGCACCGCGGAACGGTGATCGGGATGGACCACCAGCAGCGGGACGCGCAACACCTCACGATAGAGCTGGCTGTGGTTGAAACGCCCGTGCTCCTGCAGCTCCTCGCCATGGTCGGAGGTCACCACCACCGTGACGTCGCCGGCGAGCCCAAGCCGCTCGAGGTCCATGAAAAAGCGCTGCAGCACCTCGTCCGTCTCCCGGATCCCGGCGTCATAGAGCGCCGTGAGCCAATCGACCGCGGGGCCGGGCAGCCGCTCGGCGATGGCGTTCTGGCGCGTCAGCGCCGGGCCGGTCGCGGGGATTGCGTCCGCCGGCGGCTCGCCGGGCCAGAAGGGCAGCCGATAACGTTGCGGCGCATCGTAAGGGGTATGAACGGCGTAGGTATGGAGAAAGAGAAGGAACCGCTGGTCCGGCCCGAGGCTTTCGAGGAAGCGGACGCCGCGGCGGAAGGTCTGCTCGACCGGCCGGTTGCGGTTGCGGTTGTGGGCCGAGAATTCGTCGAAGCCGCGGCGGAAGCCGAAGCGCCCGCTGACATAGCCGCCTTCGGTGAACGCCGCGGTGCGGAAACCCTCGCGCTGAAACACCTCCGGCAGCGTCTCCACCTCGGGTGAGAGCACCGAATTGGGAGGAAAGACGCCGTGCTCGCGGGGTTGCAGGCCCGTGAACATCGACATGTGGGAGACGAGCGTGCTGGGGAACTGGGCGTAGGCTTCGTCGAAAAGGGTGGCACGCCGCGCCAGGGAGTCGAGGAAAGGGCTCGTGGGCCGCGGATAGCCGTAGCATCCGAGATGGTCGGCGCGGAGGGTGTCGATCGAGATGAGGATGTAGCCGCGGGTCGCCCGCGGGATCGGGACATCGGCGACTTCCCGCGCCGGCCCGGCACTCTCCGAGCTCGCCTTTCCGCCGCAGCCGGCGAGGGGCAGCAGGATGCTCAGGATGAGAAAGACGCCGGGCTGGCGGATCGAAACCTTTGCCACAGATGACCCTCACGCCGCGGAGACGGATAATGCGGTTACCCTATAAGAAGGCGGCGCCGGTGGCAAATTTCCGTAAGGGTTCAGTTGGCCCTGCAGACTGCGTACGGTCCTGCCGTCCGAGGCCTCACCTCTCGGCCCTATACGCGTTACCTGACGCCGAGAGTTGTCGCTCAACGTGGGTTTCTCCACCGCCTCAGGCCCCTCACTCCCCCGTCCCCTCTCTCCCACCGCACTCCCTGCCACCGGGAGAGAGGGGAGACTGAAAAGGCCAAGCCATTCTTTGCTTCTACAGTCTCCCTCCTCTCCCGGCAGGGCGGGAGTGCGGTGGGAGAGGAGGGCCGGGGTGGTGAGGGGCCCGACGGCGCGGCGATGGCCCGATCGAAGAAGACTTCAGGAGCGGGTCTCCTCGCGCGGTAGGATGAAACCATGCCCATCACCGGCCAAACGCGAAAGCGGCGAGCCTTCACCGGCAAGATCCCCTCGCGCGAAGAGCTCATCGAGAAAACCAAGGAACGGCTGCTGCGCCACGGCCTGCCCCGCCTCGAGATGTCCATCCTCGTGGCGCTGACCGGCGCGGCCGGATTCCTGTCGTCCTACACCCTGCTGCAGCTCGGAATGAACTCGATGGCCGTGCGCTACCCCATCGCGGTGGCCATCGCCTACGGCGTCTTCCTGCTGCTGCTGCGGGTCTGGCTCTACATCCAGCGGCATGGATGGACAGAGGTGATCGATTCCGGAGACCTGGTCGATGTCGCAGGTGCCGCGCTGGACGGCGCCGGAGAAACCGCGGAAGCCTTCTCGGGCGGCGGTGGGAGCTTCGGCGGTGGCGGTGCTTCGGCAGACTTCGACGAGCCGGTCAGCCTCGGCCTGTCGCCACGTCCTCCCACCCCCGCTGCCGTGCCCAAGGGCGGCGGCGGCAAGGGCTCCGGCTTCGATCTCGGCTTGGACCTCGACGAAGGCGGGTTCCTCGTCCTGCTCGCCGTCCTCATCCTGGCGATTGCAGCTCTGGGCGCGGCGCTCTGGGTGGTCTGGACGGCTCCGGCGCTGCTGGCCGAGGTGCTGGTGGACGGCCTGGTGATGACCGGGCTCTACCGGCGCCTGAAGCGTACCGAGGAGACCTCGTACTGGCTCCTCAGCGCCGTCCGCCGGACATGGATTCCCGCCGTCGTCGCGGCCGTCCTCTTCTCCATCGCCGGCGGCCTGCTGCAACGCGCCGTGCCGGAGGCGCGCTCCCTCGGCGCCGCCTGGAAGGCGGTGACGGTGGGTGAAAGCGAGAGGCGTCCTTGACGTAGGTCATCGAAATATCCGCGCCGGAAAACCGCGACCGAGCTTCACCGCGCCAAGTGAGATAAGACGCCGGCTCAGGGCACATCCTCCAACGCAAGCCAATCAACCGGTCCCGCGAGGGCCAACCACGGACTTGAAAGGAGAGTGCAATGAGCATCGATCTGGTAGTGGCACAGCCCCTTAACAGCACGCCTCAGCAGATCCAGGATCAGAATGGCAACGCCAGCGGGTTGTACCTGTCGACAGGGGGAACCACCAACCTCACCTCCAGCGGCAAGCTCGTCTTTGGTGTGGGCGACTCCAGCGGCGGCGGTTACGGAGAGTGGATACAGAATTCCCAAGCCGGTACGGGTACGAACTACGGTATCGCTTTCTATGGTCACCACAAGGAACGGATGCGGCTGACCTATGAGGGCAGACTCGGCGTCGGGACGACCAATCCGACGGCAACCGTCGAGGTGATAGGTTCGCTGAAAGTGAGCAGTTCCGCAGAGATGAGCTCCCTCAGCGTGAGCGGAGCCGTGTCGTTCGCGGGCTTGCAGAGCGGCTCCGGAACCGACGTGGTCCGCGGAGCGAACGGCGCCCTCGCGATCCAGCCCTCCTCGGCCCGCTTCAAGGAGAACATCCGCGAGCTCAAGGAGGACTTCAGCAGGATCCTGTCGCTGATGCCGGTCAGCTTCACTTACAAGAACTCGGGACAGGAAGCGATCGGCTACACGGCCGAGGAGCTGCACGAGAAGGAGCTGCGTCACCTGGTGACATACGACGAGGAAGGTAAGCCGTTCTCGGTGAACTACAAGCTGCTGCCCGTCTACTTGGTGGAGATCGTCAAGAAGCAGCAGGAGATGATCGCCCGGCTCAAGCAGGGTCTGGCTCAGGTGCTCGGCGGGCTCGCCCCCGGGGCGGAGCCGGCGGCGGGCTGAGTCATCGAATCCCAGGCGGCCGAGACCGGTTGCGGCCCAGAGCACATCCTCCAACGCAAGCCAGTCAAACCGGTCCCGCGAGGACCAACAACGGACTTTGAAAGGAGAGCACAATGAGCGTCGATCTGGTCGTGGCACAAGGCCTCAGCAGCACGCCTCAGCCGATCCGGGATGCGAATGGCAACGCCAGCGGGTTGTACCTGACGAATGCCGCGACGGGGACCACCAGTCTCACCTCCAGCGGCAAGCTCGTCTTTGGTCTGGCCAGCCCCGGCGGTCACGGAGAGTGGATACAGAATTCCGCAGCCGGTACGCCTGGGAACGGGGGTATCGCTTTCTATGGTGGCTCCGCGGAATGGATGCGGCTGACCTCGGATGGCAACCTCGGCGTCAGGACGAAAAATCCGGCGGCAACCGTCGACGTGGCAGGCACGCTGAAAGTGATTAATCCCGCGGCTAGTCCCCCCGCGGCGACGACAAACTCCCTCAGCGTGAGCGGAGCCGTGTCGTTCCCGGGCTTGCAGATCGGCTCCGGAAGCGACTTGGTCCGCGGAGCGAACGGCGCCCTCGCGATCCAGACCTCCTCGGCCCCCTTCAAGGAGAACATCCGCGAGCTCAAGGAGGACTTCGGCAGGATCCTGTCGCTGATACCGGTCAGCTTCACTTACAAGGACTCGGGACAGGAAGCGATCGGCTACACGGCCGAAGAGCTGCACGAGAAGGAGCTGCTTCACCTGGTGACGTACGACGAGGAAGGCAAGCCGTTCTCGGTGAACTACAAGCTGCTGCCCGTCTACCTGGTGGAGATCGTCAAGAAGCAGCAGGAGATGATCGCCCGGCTCGAGCAGGGTCTGGCTCAGGTGCTCGGTGGGTTTGCTCCCGCGGCGGAGCCGGCGGCGGGATAACGCCATCGAATCCCGGGCGGCCGAGGCCGGTTGAAGCTCGGCCGCCCTCGCCCTTTCGCCGGCTGCGGCGCGAGGAGAACCTCCTCAAAATGTGCTACCGTTTGCGCGTCCTCAACAGCGAGAGCTGGAATGCGCGCTCGGTCTCTTTTCCCCTACCCGGCGGCGCTTTGTGTCGCCATCGGCGCGGCCGTCGCGCCGATGGCGCAACAGGATCTCCAGCCGGGAGCCGGAATCGAGCGCCCGTTGTCGGGTGGCGAGGCACACTCCTACCGTATCGAGCTCGATCCCGGAGCGCGCCTGCGGGTGATCGTCGACCAATGCGGCATCGATGTCGTCATCGAGGTTCTGCGGCCGGACGGATCGAAACTGCTCGCGGTGGACAGCCCCACGGACAGCCAAGGTCCGGAATCCGTCCTGATCCCTCTCGATGTCTCGGGCCCGCTGGAGATCAAGGTGTTGTCGCCGAGCCCGGGAGTCGCGCCGGGGACGTACACCCTACGGCTGGAGGAAGCCTCCACAGGCTACGCCCGCCGAGCGCGAGCGTCTCGAGGCCGAACGCCTGATGACCGAGGCGGCGGCGCGCAACCGCGAGGGCGGCGCGGAAGGCTCGGCGAATTCGGACAGGCTCTGGATACCTATACGCCGGCGCTGGCGATCTTTCGCCAAACCGGCGACCGGTTGTGGGAAGCCGCGCTGCAGCACAATCGCGGTGTCGCCTACTATGGGCTGGGCGATTTTTCCCGCGCGCTCAGCGATCTGGAACAAGCGCTGGCGATCCGGCGCGAAGCGGGCGATCGCAAGGGCGAAGTGGTGACCGAGATCAGCGTCGGCCTCACACGACTCCAGCTCGGGGAGATCGCCCAGGCGCTCGACATCGCCCGCCGGGCTGCCGGCGTGGCCAGCGCGGCTTCGGACCGCAAGGGTGAGATGCTCGCGCGCCTGCTCCTCGCCCGCGCGGCCATCGCCGCCGGCGAGTCAGGGGCAGCCCTCTCCGAGCTGGCGAGGGCGCTCGAGCTGGCACGTCTCCTGGAGGACCGTCTCGACGAGGCTTCCATTCTGCAGCTCACGGGAGAGGCGCACCTGGCGCTCAAGCAGCCGGAGAAGGCGGTCCAAGTACTCGACGAGGCGGTAGGCCTCGCACGCGCCGTCCAGACTCCGGCTCGTATCATCGGAGCGCTGACGGCCCTGGCCCGCGCGGAACGGATGCAGGGCCGGCCGGTGGCGGCCCGGGGGCGAGCCGAAGAGGCTCTCCGTCTCATCGAGCGCCTGCGCATCACGGAAACGGACCCGGACCTGCGGGCCTCGTTCCTGGCCGCGCAACGCGCCGCCTTCGAGCTCGAAATCGATCTACTGATGGAGCTCGACCGGCGGCACCCCGGCGAGGGCTACGCGCAGGAGGCGCTCGCGGTCAGCGAGCGCGCCCGCGCCCGCTCTCTCCTCGACCTGCTCCAGGAGGCCCGCGCCGATGTCCGCGAAGGCGTCGATCCGCGGCTGCGCGACCGCGAGCGCGGCCTCCTCGCGCGGCTGAACGCCAAGGCCGGCCAACAGACCGGCCTGCTCAACCGTCCCATGGCCGCTGAACGCCTGCGGGCCGCCGAAGACGAGATGCGGGCGGTGCTCGACGAGCTGGCTCAGATCGAAGCGGAGATCCGCAAGCGCAGCCCGCGTTACGCGGCTCTCACGCAGCCGCCGCCGGCCACGAGCGTCGAGATCCAAGGGCTCCTCGACGGCGAGACCCTGCTGCTCGAATACTCGCTCGGCGAGGAACGCAGCTTCCTCTGGACGGTCGATCGGGATTCCGTGACCGGGTTCGAGCTGCCGCCGCGCCGGAGCATCGAGGCGGAAGCCCGCGAGGTGTACGGCCGGCTCGCGGTCCTCGCGCCCGGCGACGACAAGTTCGAGCAGGCCGCCGCGAAGCTGAGCCGGACGCTGCTCGGGTCCGTCGCCGAGAGGCTCGGGAAACGCCGGCTGATCGTCGTCGCGGACGGCGAGCTGCAGTACATCCCATTCGGAGCGCTGCCGGTTCCGGAGGGCGGCGGCATTCCTCTCCTGGCCCGGCACGAGATCGTCCATGCGCCCTCGGCCTCCATCGTGGCCTTGCAGCGGCGGCTCGCCCGCCGGGCACCCGCGCCCAAGGCCGTGGCCGTGCTGGCCGATCCGGTCTTCGATCCCGCAGACCCGCGTGTCGGAGCCCAAGCCGAAAAGGCGTCCATGGCGGGCACCGGATTGCGGTCGGTATCGCCTTCCGCCACTCCTTTCCTCAGGCTTCCCTGGACCCGCCGCGAGGCGGAAGCCATCGCCGCGGCCGTACCGGCGGACCAGTCGTTACTGGCTCTCGATTTCCGCGCCAGCCGCGAGACCGTCCTGTCGCCGGAGCTTGCCGGCTACCGCATCGTTCACTTCGCGACCCACGGCATCATCGATGCGAGGACGCCCGCGCTCTCCGGCCTGATGCTCTCCAGCGTCAGCGAGAGCGGCGCGCCGCAGGAGGGTTTTCTGGGGCTGCGCGACGTCTACAACCTGCGGCTCGGCGCCGAGCTGGTGGTGCTCTCCGGCTGTGAAACGGCGCTCGGCAAGCAGGTGCGGGGCGAGGGACTGGTGGGGCTGACGCAGGGCTTCCTCTACACCGGCGCCAGGCAGGTGGTGGCGAGCCTCTGGCGCATCGAGGACCGGGCCACGGCGGAGCTGATGTCGCGCTTCTATCGCGGGCTCCTGGCCGAAGGCAGGTCGCCAGCCGCGGCGCTGCGCCTGGCGCAGCTCGCCATCCGCGAAGACAGGCGCTGGCGGTCCCCCTACTACTGGGGCGGATTCCTGGTGCAAGGCGACTGGGACGGCTTTCCCTCAAGCATGAGATAGCCGCGGCCTCGAGGTCACTTAATGTCGTGACGCCGGCGATTCCGCCGCGTCCTTGCAGGGAGGAAATCCAAAATGGCGACCATCAATCGGTTCGCGATTCCTCAGGGGTGGAGGATCACGAGTTGGGAAGTCGACCAGGAGGGACCGATCCCGGAGAACGGCTTCGTGATAGGCGGCTGCCTGGTAATCGGGATCGTGGCCAACGGCACACAGTCCTGCACGCTCTCGTGGCTGGACGGAAATTTCAAGACATGCTTCATCACGGACCTCGACTTCGACGGCGCCACCGACAGTCTGCACAGGCAGAATGTTGGGGTGAGCTTCGGGGGTATCGACATCGACTGCCATGTCACCATCGACCTCATCATCGACCTGGATGGGGGCAGCGACACTCGCATTCAAGGCAAGCTGAAAATGGTGAAAGACCAGGATGGAAATACCGGCACGTTCGCGGCTGAGGCGATCCCGCCGCCGCCGGTCGAGCCCGGGTAAGAGGGAGGCCGCCTCGCGGTCTTGCGGTATTATCGCCCTCTACCAAAGAGGGAGCATGAACGTAGGCGAGGTACCGCCGGCGGGTCCCGACCCGATCGTGGAACTGGTCCATCGCATCGTCTCCGGGGACCCGGCGGCCGAGGCGGAGCTGGTGCAGCGCTTCAGCCGCGCGGTCTCGTTCCTGTTGTGGCGGCTGGCCCGGGATGAAGCCGCGGCGGAGGATCTGTATCAGGAAACGTTCCGGTTGGTGATCGAGAAAGTGAGAGCCGGGGAGCTGCGCGAACCCGAAAGGCTCCCCGGATTCGTGAGCAGCATGGCGAGAAACCTCTTCATCAGCTCGACCCGCCTCGGCAGCCGGCGCCAGAAGTGGCACGGCGATCCCGAGGCCACCGAGACCGCGCCGGATCCGGCTCCCGGGCAGCTCGCGAGGCTCCTCGCCAAGGAGCGGGCCGCGCTGGTCCGCCAGGTGCTGGCCGAGCTCAAGACCGACCGCGACCGCGAGATCCTCTCCCGCTATTACATCGCCGATCAGGACAAGGAGGACATCTGCCGCGAGCTCGAGCTCTCCGATCTACACTTCAACCGCGTGCTGTTTCGCGCCCGCCAGCGCTACAAGGATCTGTTTGAGCAGTGGCAGGTGAACAGGTGACCGCCTTGGACCATACCTACGTGGAAGAGCACGATCTCGTGGAGGCCTATCTCGCCGGCCGGCTGAGCGAGGGCGACCGGGATGCGTTCGAGGCTCACTACTTCGCCTGCGAGACCTGCCTGGAGCAGTTGGAAACGGCGAGCGACTTCCGCGAGGGCATGCGCGAGGTCGGCGCTGAGGATGTGGCCCGGGCCTCGGCGGCTCGCGCGCAGGTCGGCGTGCTCGCAGGTCTCGCCCTGCTGTCCCGCGGGCGGCGGCTCGCGCTGGCCGGCGCCCTGCTGCTGCTCGCGGCTCTGCCCCTCGGGCTGATCGCCCGCAACGATGCTCTCGAGCGGCAGTTGAGCGCAGCGCGGGCGGCCCGGGAGACGGCGCCGACCGGCGCCGAGCAGCGGATCGCACGGCTCGAAGACCGGCTGCGCGGCCTCCAGCAGACCGCGGCCGGCGACCGCAGCCGGCTCGAGGACGAGCTGGCGAAAGAGCGTCAGGCCCGCGCCGCCGCCGAAAAGGGAGCGGCCGACCGGCCGCAGGTGAACGTTCCCATCTTCATGCTCGCCGCGGTGCGCAGCGGCGAGACGGCTGGACGGGAGCCGGTGAATCAGATCCCGCTCTCCCCCACGGCCGGCTCGATCATCCTCAACCTGGAGCTCGCCACCGTCGACTTCCCCTCCTACCGCGCTTCGCTCCACACCGCGGACGGCCGGGAGATCTGGCAGAGCCGCGACCTGCGGCCGGACAGCCGCGACGCGCTGGTCATCGTCCTTCCCTCCAGCATGCTGCCTCCGGGCGTCTATGAGTTGACGATCGAAGGCGCAGGCGGCGCAGGGCGGTGGGTTGCCGTCGCGGCCTATCCGTTCCGAGTGGTGCGGCGTCCATAGCGCAAGCTGCTCGCGCGCCACGCCGATCTTCGCCGCCCTGCCTCAGAATTGGCAGGCATTCACCTGCTGGTCAACCGTCAAGAGCTGCACGTTGGTCAGCGTCACCTCGTCGAACCAAAAGCCGGCGAGAGCGGCGCTGGTATCCGTCGCGTAGCCGACGTCGAGCTGGAACGGTCTGCCGGCACGGCTGGCGGCACCCAGATCCGCAGCCGTCCAGGTGCTCTGCAGCCACCCCGGGCCAGGACCCGCCCAGCCCGGTTGGCCCGCCGTCAAGCAGGCGCCGTTGGGTCCACTTGCCAGATAGGTGCGGCCGCCGCTGGGAACGACCGGCGTGCGGCTGCCGTCGCCGACGTCGATGAGGGCGACGTTGGCGCGATCGAACCAGGACGTCCCGGGCTCGTCGGTCGGACCGATCGGCTCGATGGCGAACTTGTTGTAGAGCGACAGGGTCGAGGCCGGGGTCAGCCGGAAGACCGGCGAACGGATCTCGTCGCAGGCGTTGTCGGCCAGCGCGGAGGAGGCGACGTAGGAGACGCTCAGGTTGGCGCCGGCGCCGGTGGCGCGAGTGAACGCGCCGCGCACCACCTGCCAACCTTCGAGCCCCTGCTCGAAAGAGTACGTCTTGCTCGCGGTGAGCCTGAAGTCCTGCTCGGACTCCCCGAAGCGGACGGTGAACGCCCGCACCAGACCGACCGCCGCCAGCTCGTCGGAGGTCACCTCGATCGTCAGCTCCAGAACCTCGCCCGGCGCCAGCCCGGCCGCGGTGAAGGAGAGAACCCCCTCGGCGGTGGAGCACGCCGGCAGGCTCGCGGCGATCGCCACGGGCATCGGCGGCAGCTTGATCCTCGGGTTCGAAGGGACGACGCGGGAGATCCGAAGGTTCTTGAGGCCGCTGTCGCCGACGCTCTGCGTCGTGAAGGTCACGCGGCCCGTCTCGCAGTTGTCCAGGAACTCGTCGCCGTCGCCGCCGAAGATCGCCGGCGTCACCGTCGCCGGATCGACCCGCAGGTTGGCGCCGATGGCCACCGCAGGCTCCCTGCCGCACCCGCCGCAGTCCACTTCCGCACTCGCGGCGATCTGCTGCCAGCGCACCGTGAGGCGGTCGGCGTTGAAGACGCGGATGCGGCCGTCCGAGGGGTTGGAGGCGGTGCCGGTCGTGCGCAGCGTGCCGACATAGAGTCCCGAACCGGGCGGCGTCTCGAGGAGCGTCAGCACGTCGGACTCGGCGATGGAGTCGACGGTGACGACCTGCTGGCCGGCGCCGGCGAGGGCGGTATGCAGCGAAACGACCACCGCGTCATCGCAGCCGTAGCGGCCGCGGTCGAGCGAGAGGACCGGATCGAACGTCTTCACCATCTCCCAGATGCCGCGGCCGTGGGTGGCGGCGCGCAGGCGCTTCGGCGTCGTGGCATGGCTGAACTGCAACATGTTCACCGAGACGTGCGGCAGGACGCCGTTGTTGATCCGCCGCCACGCCGTGCCGCTCCAGCCGGCGGCGTTGACGTAGACGCCGCTGTCGGAGGCGATGTAGATCTCGTTCATCTCGCCGGGGTTCGGGTTGACCGCCACGGTATTGAACGGCTCGTCGGGGAGGACCCCCGAGACGTCCGTCCACGTGGCGCCGCCGTCCAGCGAGCGGAAGACGTGGCCCGGCATCGCCGGAGCCGTCGAGGCGCCAAAGCCGCTGTAGGTGACGACGACCCGGTCGGGATCGGTCGGATCGCTGTCGATCGAGGTGACGACCCGGCCGGTGGTCGGCGTGTTCGCCGGCAGCGGCGCCTTGGTGAGATCGGTCCAGGTGGCGCCGCCGTCCGTGGTCCGCCACACCCGGCCGGTGGAGGTGCCGAGGTAGATCGTCCGCGACATCGCCGGCACTCCGCCCACGGGGCTGCCCTTCGGCGTGTGGATGAAACTGATGTAGGCGCGGGCGCTGGTGGCGCCGTTGACGAAGTCGCCGTTGGCGCCGTCGCTCGTAATCCGCACCCAAACCGGGCTGGCGGCCGACGCCGCCAGGTTGCGATAGAGATAGTTGCTGCCGACGTACATCACGTCCTGGTTGTGCTCGTCGAGGGTGAACCAGGCGATGAACGCGGTGTGGCTGTCGGGCACGCAGGCGGTGACCAGGCCGCAGTTGAGGGTGCAGCCGCCGAAGCTCTGCATGCACTTCTCGAGCGGCCAGCTCTGGCCGCCGTCGTCGGAGTGCCGGATCGCGGCGTAGACGTACTCCTCGTAGGCCTGGCTGTCATCGCGCTGGTCGGTGCAGGCGAAGCCGCCGTCGCCGCCGTAGGTCTCGCGCCAAGTGGTGCCGTCGAAGAAGGCGTGGCCGTTGTCCTGCAGGCCGGCGTTGATCTTGTAAGGATGGGTGGAGCTCTGGCTCAGGCCGTAGAACTGCAGCGTCGACAGGATGTCGCCGTTGCGGTTCGTCCACGTGGCGTCGTCGGCGCCGATGGTGCCGACGAAGACGCCGCCGTCGTTGACGTCGTAGTAAGTCGTGCCGTCGGCCCACACCGCGTGATGGTGGTCGGCGTGCGACCAGGTCGCGCCGGAGTCGGCCCAGCCCGAGATCTGGGTCAGCGTCACGCCGCGATCACGCGAGAGGTAATTGTCGAGGCCGCCGACGATCAGCGCGTTCTCGTCCGTCGGATGGACGGCGCCGGTCAGGTTGTACCAGCCTTGCGCCGCGGAGAAGTTGGTCGTCGAGCCGGCGCTCCATTGCACCGCCGGGGCGGTGGCGTCGAGGGTGTCGAAGATGCCCAGGACGTTGAAGTTGTCCGAGCGCGCGATCAGCGCGTAGAGATGCTTGGGATGGCTCGGCGCGGAGAGGAGCGTGATGCGGCCGACCAGACCCGGCGTCGCCGGGAAACCGCCGCCGGTGAGCTTCGTCCAGGTGGCGCCGCCGTCGACCGAGCGGTAGATGCCGTTGTTCTTCCGCGCGTCGGCGGCCGGGGTGACGCAGGTGCTGTCGTTGACGCGGCCGAAGACGGCGAAGAGGGTCGAGTGCCCCAACGGGCGGTCCTGCGCGTCGACCACGAAGTCGGTGGCGTACTCCGACCAGCAGCCGCCGGGGAAAGCGGCGCCGGCGGGCGCTCCGGAGTGCGGCAAGCCGGTGACCAGCGACCAGCTCTGGCCGCCGTTCGCGGTGTGATAGACGCCGCCGTCGCCGGCGACCCAGACGCTCTGGGCGTGCGGAACGCCGCGGTCGATGCGCAGCCGCCGGATGCGGTGCAGGCCCGGGAGGCCGCGCACGTCCTCGCGCCAGGGAAGGGTCTGCACCGTCCAGCTGGCGCCGCCGTCAGGGGACTTCAACACTCCCACCCCATCCTTGTCGACGGCCGAGAAGTTGCCTTCGCCGGTGCCGACGTAGACCGTCGCGTCGCCATAGTCGGCCAGATCCGCGCCGGGCAGGACGTCGAGAGCGCCGGTCGAAAGCGTCGGCTGGAAGTCGGTGAGGGGAGTCCAGTGCTCGCCGCCGTCGATCGTCTTCCACACGCCGGCGTCGGCGAAGCCCACGTAGAGGACGTTCTTGTTCACCGTCGTCGAGCCTTCGACGTGGGTCCACACGGCCGTGGCGCGGCCCTGGGCGCGCGCGCCGGCGCCGCCGTCGAGACCGCTGACGTCATAGTTCCCGTTGGGGCCGAGGGACGACCAGGTGTAGATCGTGTCGTCCTCCGCCACGTCGAGCGCCTCGCCCTGGATCGCGGCCTGCAGCTTCCAGTCCGCGGCAGGCGTGCCTTCGAACGGCGCGAAGCGGTCGGCGGTGCGATAGAACCAGCGGCGCTCCGGCATTTTGGCGATGCCGAGCTGAATGCGGAACGCGACGGCGTTCAGATCCTCGTTGGGGAAAGCGAAGAGCGCGGGCTCGAGCGGCAGCGGCGGAAAGGTGGAGTCGAGCTGCTCGGATTCGTGCTCCAGTCGGTCCTGCGGCAGCGCGGGTGCCGCCGCCAGCAGGGCGCAGATCAGCGGGATGATGGTTCGGGTTGGGTAGCGCATGATCCCTCCTCGATGTACGGGCGCCCTAGGACGACGCCCCCACCGACTAGGATGTAGCACTACGACGACGCGCGGAATGAGGAAAACGCCTCAGGGCGGAAGGCGGAAAAGGCTCAAAAGCGGGGCGCGGAACGCTCCGAACCTCGTGCGGAGCACTCCGCGGCCCCTGCGGAACGCTCCGCGACTCCTGCGGAACGCTCCGCGACTCCTGCGGAACACTCCGCGGCTCCTGCGGAACACTCCGCGGCTCCTGCGGAACACTCCGCGGCTCCTGCGGAACACTCCGCGGCTCCTGCGGAACGCTCCGCGGCTCGTCCGGAACACTCCGCGACTCCTCCGGAACGGTCCGCGGCTCCTCCAGAACGCTCCACGGCTCGTCCGGAGCACTCCGTAGCCCATTCGGAACGCTCCGAAACGCTTGTGGAACGTGCCGAAGCTCGCGTAGGACGTGTTCCGGCTGTCCCATTACCGCCCTGCAAGCCATTGATCCGGCGGGCCTCTCCTCCTCGCCGAGCGCCGGCTGGATCTGGATCGTCCGGAGCTGGAACGCAACCCGAGCGCCGCCTTCTTCCGCATGGAAGCCAACGAGACTCCAGAGGTCCTGCCGAGCCTGTATCGGGAGCTCGATGATCTCCTCAGACCCGAGGACTCGGCCCTACGGCGGACCATCCATTCATGGTTCATCGCCTTGGTCCGCAGGGCATTCCCCGGGGGTATAATTCCCGAGGGGGTGAATCCTCAGGAGTCCCTATGTTGGAAGAGACCATGATCAGGTGGCGAGAACAATGGGCCCGCGAAGGGCAACTCGAAGCGCGAAGGGAAATGCTCCTCGAGCAGATGACTCAGCGCTTCGGACGGCTCCCAGCCGCGGTACGCCGGCAGGTTGAGGAGATCTCCTCGATCCAGGAGCTGCGCAAGCTGGGACGGAAGGTTCTGCGGGCGAAGTCTCTCGAGGAGATGGGGCTCGGGTAGGTCTTGCCGGCGCTCAGCTGCCGGCGTCATCCTCGAGATGACACCGGTCAGCTTGAAGATGACCGACGTCAGCGTCAACCTGACAGCTGTCAGCGTGAACCTGACGGCCGTCAGCGTGAAGATAACGACGGTCATCTTTAAAATGACGGCCGTCAGATTGAAGATGACACCCGTCAGCGTGAACCTGACAGCCGTCAGCGTGAAGATGACAGCCGTCATGTTGAGGATGACCGCTGTCAGCGTCAAGCTGACGCTCGTCAGATTGAAGATGACGCCCGTCAGG
The DNA here is from genome assembly GCA_963778565.1 of Thermoanaerobaculaceae bacterium. GTDB lineage: Bacteria > Acidobacteriota > Thermoanaerobaculia > Multivoradales > UBA5704 > DATARR01. Next base: position 382,317 of record CAVZUZ010000017.1, read on the forward strand.
TTGACATGGCCGCGGTCGCACCAGAGCTGGAACTCGCGCGCTCGAACCTCTCCGCCGCTCTACAATACGGTCATCGAGCCCCGCTCATCGCCGTGCTACCATTAGACCAGCGAAGGGTTGCGCCTTGTAGAAGTTTCGTGCTTTGATTACGCCACCCGTCGGGGAAAGGAAGCAGGCATGAGCGCGTTTCCGCTCGAACAGGAGATCGAATACCCCACCTCCGACGGCCAACTCATGGCCGAGACTCTCGAGCACCAGACGGTGATGGTCGACCTCATCCAGGGCCTGCGGCAGCGTTACGCCGAGAGGTCGGATGTCTGGGTGGCCGGAAACTTCCTCCTCTGCTACGAGAGAGGCAATCCCAACGCCCACGTCGCTCCGGACGTAATGCTGGCCATAGGTGTGCGGAAGCGGGTGCGTTTCAACTATCTCCTCTGGGAAGAGAGGCCTCCCAGCCTCGTGGTGGAAGTCACGTCCAAGTCTACCCGCCGGGAGGACGAAGGCAAGAAAAAAGCGCTGTACGAGCGGATTGGCGTCGAAGAGTACGTCCTCTTCGATCCTTTCGGGGAGTATCTACGCCCGCGGCTCCAGGGTTACCGGCTCGAAGCCGGTCGCTACCAGCCAGTCCCCCTCGAAAGGGACGGAACGCTGCTCAACCGAACCACCGACCTGACGTTCCGTCCCGAAGGCCAGCGCCTGCGCTTGGTGAACACCGCCACCGGCGAGCCGCTACTTTGGAATGAGGAGCTTGAAGCTGCCTTGCAGGCCGCGGAGGAGCGCATCCGCGCTCTGGAAGAGGAGTTGAGCCGCCTTCGTAAGGGTCAGAACGGCTGAGCGCCGAATAGCTTAGCCGAGGATCTCACGCAGGCAAGCCTTGACGGATGGCAGCTTCGGCTGCCAGAGCCAATCCACGTCGATCCAGAACCCTGGAACCACGGTCGAGGAAATCCAGCCGGAGGAGAACTTATCTATTATATAGCCCAAGGCGACGGCCCGAGTCTCCACCCGGAGAGTACGGACGAATGGGTCGATGAACCAGATCTCCTCGATGTCAGCCTCCCGGTAGCGCGGTAGCTTCTCCCGTAGATCGAACTTGGGATCTACCTCTGACACGATCTCGATGGCCCAATCCGCGGGACCTTCTAGCCGTTTGGGCGTTATCCGATGGCGGTGCTCGTCGCGGATCACAATCAAGTCGGGCTCCGGCGACCACCGCTCGTCGAGCCGCATCGGATAGCGCGGACCTCGGACCACAGATCCCTTCCGCACATCGAGAAATCCTTGCAGCAGGGCCTGCAGGAATCCGGATAGGGCCTCGTTGAGGTCCGAGGACGGTGACAGTACGAGCTTCCCGTCAAGGTACTCCCAGTCGCTGTCCTCCCTTTCCAGTCGGTAGAATTCCTCCTCATCAGCGGATGGCTTGATAAGAACGAATGGAGGATCGAGGTTGAGTAGCATAAGGCAGCCTCACGCGAGTTCAGTTCTGGTTTTCCTGATCCGGTTCCAAGAGTTCCGACGCTTCCATGTCCCATGCTAAACAGAGCGCCAGAATCAGGGCTAAGACAAGGGCTGTGGCGCGGGATTGCGAAAAATCAAAGGATAACCCATGGCGGATCCGATTAGAGTCGTATTCATTGGAGAGAACAAAAGTAAGAAATCTATTTTGACTCTCACTCAGTCGGCCTTCCCGATACAGCACCTCTATCAAATCTCCAACACCCCTCCGTTTCCGTGGCTGCATTCCGCTTTTGGGGCAGAGAATTATTTCAGGATTTGGGATAAGTCCATGCTGGACTGCAATTTCCGCCAGGAAGGCCTCGATATGCGAATAGAGCCCAAGAATGGCATATTCGAACTCTCCTTCTTCGACCTTGTCCAGATGCCTAGAAAGGAACTCCCGCAGTTCCTTTCGCAACCCTGACTTCTCTAAACGTTCACGCAGCCGTGTGCGGACCTGGGGGTCCTGTACGACTTCTTCCCAGAACTCCATCATAACGTCTTCGAAATGACCCTCCTGATCCTGCCGATACAGCGCCAACCGGAATCGCGGGACGAAGATGGCAAGAATCCATGCGAGCTTCGATCGAGTATATTCCGGACTAGAGGTTAGGAGTTCGTCTAGCGCTTCTTCGATCCACTCCGAAGGATCTCGAAATGGCGCCTGCCCCCCTGGACGGTAAAGGTCGCTCCAAAAGGAATCAAAATTCTCTCGCGTCCATAACGCGAAATTAGAAATCCCCAGGACAGCGCGAGAAGTCGCTAAAGAATCGATAAAACTACCGACAGCAGCAAGGTGCCCATTGGCAAGCCTGTCAAGTGAAGGGATCAAACCCCCAATCGCACGTACGTGTGCCTGCTCAAGCCCAATCGAATAACCATAGTTAATGGTTTGCTCTATATCTCTCTGGGCCCTGAGCAAGGCATGGGTGGGTTTCATTGCTTCTCTGATCGCATCGTCCACAGCACCAACCAGTGATTCTCTCTGATCTCTCAATAGATCGTGGATTGGTTTCACGGCTGCTTCATGTGCGGCATTGATCATTGAAACCCCTGCCTCGAGAGCACCTAGATTCCCGACCAAAGCCTCTTCCAACCTTGGCGTCAATCCCATAGCGGACTTCATGGCTTTTTCTAACTCGCCACCTAGCAGCCTGTGGTGAAAATACGGTTTGGGCTCGTTTCGCGCCTGTAACTCCTTTAGAATCAGTCCCAGACTGTTTCCAAATAGTGTTTTGCCACGGGCAGCTAGGTTAACGGACCTCTCTATCTCAGGCTGAAATGCCGTGGCTGCCTCCATTTCACGAAGCAAGTTCCGTCCCCCGGTGACTGAGTCACGCCACTGCTTTGCGAGATAGTCGAAATCAGATGAAGCCATAAAATCCTCCTCAGCTGAGCAGAGCTTACACCAATGATGAGAAGGCGACAAGGCGGAACTGACAACAAGCTACCTACTCCCGCCGAACCCTCGCCAGCACCTCTGCCTCCGTATTGAACACCACCCCCCGCGGCTTCTCCGGAAACGCCAGGCTGAACGTCTCCTCCGGCTCGTCCACCATCACCCGCGTCCGCCCGGTCTTGCCACCTCCGAGATCGACCGCAACCGGGACCGACATTTTGAAGCCCTCCGGCACGTTGCTCTGGCGGACTTTCAGGGTCGCCACGTACTTGCCCTCGGCGTTCGGTGAGCCGGCGATCTCGTAGCTCCAGCGGTAGGTGGGGATGGCGGTGCCTCGCACCCATTGGTCGAAGAACCAGGACCAGTCGCCCGGGACGCGGCTGGCGACGGCGGCTTCGAAGTCCTGGGTGGAGGCCTGGCCGCCACGGTGGGTGCGGATGAAGTCGCGCAGGACGTCGATGAAGGCCTGGTCACTGCCGGTGGCGTCGCGCAACATGCCGCGGAGCATGTGCAGCACGAGGGCGCCCTTGGCGTAGACCTGCGAGCTGTAGGCGCTCGGCACCTCGCCGGTGTTGGCCCGCCAGCCGTGACCGATGGGACCGATCCTCTCGCCGTAGGCGCGGTTGCGCAGGCTCACGCCCATGCGCGCGAACTTGCTGAAGCCGGTCTTGATCGAGCCGGTCAGCTCGTCCTGGGAGGCGCGGACGATCTCCTGGAAGTACTTGGGGCCGTCCTTCTTCATCGAGGCTTCGACGAACATCATCGCGGAGTACTCGGCGAAGGCCTCTCCCAGCCAGGCATCGCGGTAGCTCACGGCGCCGACGAGCACGCCCCAGAACTGGTGCGCGGCCTCGTGGCCACGGAACAGCTCGGCTGATCCCGGCCCCAGCATGTCGAAGCTCACCTCTGCGAGATGGATGAAGCCGTCGAACGCCTGACCGTGGAAGCCCTTGATGCCGGTGACGTAGATGGGGGCCTCCGGCAGCCTGGCGTCGAAGAGCTGCTGATAGAAACCGAGGCTGTTGATGACGTCGGCGCCGACGTTCCAGAACTTGCCCTTGCTGAGCACGTCCACCTTGGAGCCGAAGCAGATGACGTCCGGCACGCCCGCGAGCTGCAGCCGCTCCTCATGGAAGTGGTCGGCGAAGGAGAAGGCGAGCATCTTCACCGGCTGGTCCACGATCCAGACGGAGGTAGAGCCCTTGCCTTCCTTGCCGCTCCCCTCTTCCTTGCGCCCCATGGCCCGCACCTCGAACTTGTTGCGCACGGTCAGCTCCAGGCGCGCGGTGTGGGAGTCGACGAGGATGACCTCGTCGTTCTCGGCGCTCGGGTACCAATCGCGGCCGGGGGCGTAGTTGCGGATGTCCATCTCGTACTCGAAGTCGAGCCGCCGCTCGGCGCCGCGGACGAGGGGCTGGTCCAGAAGGACGATCAGCGAGGAGTCGTAGAGCCGGTCGTCCAGAACGCTGCTGCGCTCGCCGACGGCGTCGCGCAGGAACGGCAGGGAACGCCCGCCTTCGCTGACGGACTTCACCTTGGCGTAGTTGTCGAGGTGGAGCTGCACGGCGCGGGCGCCGTCCTGCTGCGGAGCCAAACGGACCCCGACCTTGAACTGCGCGGCCGTCCAGTCCTTGTCGCGCCCGGGTTTGGTGAGGTCGACGACGGCGTCCACGTGCTGGAGATCGACCGCCGCCTTAAAGCGGCTGGTGGGCCGGCCGCGGTCGTCCCGCTCCGCGGGTCGATCGAGGCTCAGCCAGAACTCGACCCAGGGATAGGTGGTGTTGAAGCTCTCGAGGCGGATCTCCTCCATCCGGCGCGAGTCGTACTCCAGAGCCAGCCAGCCGAGGCCGTCCGTCTTCATGTCGGCCCGCAGGTACCGGTCGCCGGGCGTCGCGAGAGCGGCGACGACGCGGGCGTCGGCGTCGAAGAACCGCTGGCTGAGCCAGTGCGCGTGGCGATCGCGCGCCAGCTTGTTGACCTCGAAGGAGGCGGCCGGCGGGGCGGCGGCTGCGTCGATCGGCAGCTCGCCCGAGGTGCGGAGCACGAGGGCGGAGAACGGCTCGTCGAGCGCGGCGAGATCGGGCCGTTTGGCGAAACGCCGGAGCTGCGCGAGCTCGCTCGCGTCCGGCACGTCCATCTGGAAGCGTCCTTTACCCTCGAAAACGAGACCGGTCACGGCGCCGCCGGAGGTGGGCTCCGCGAGCCGGAAGCGGCCGGACTCGAACGTCCACGTCGCGCCTTCTACGATCCAGCGAACGCCGCCGGCCGGCACGGCGATCGGCTCGATGCGGTGGCGCCAGCGCTGGAGGAGGTCGTAGTCGGCGCGGAGGGATTCGGGGGTTTGGGGGTGGGCGGCGGTGGCGAAGAGGAAGCAGAGGAACGGCAGGAGAACGGGCTGCTTGGGAGACATCGAGGAAAGTGTAGCGGAAGGCGCCCCTCCGGGGCTGGCCCTCACTCCCCCGGCCCCTCTCTCCCAGCCTCACACCCACCCGCCGGGAGAGAGGGGAGACTAAGAAACAACACAATTTTGCTTTTGCAGTCTCCCTCCTCTCCCGGAAGGGCGGGCGTGAGGTGGGAGAGGAGGGCCGGGGAGGTGAGGGGCCTACTCGTACCGCAGCGCCTCGATCGGATCCAGCCGCGCCGCCCGCCGCGCCGGCCAGAGACCGAAGAAGACCCCAACGGCGGCGGAAAAGAGGAAGGCGATGGCGATGGCGTCGAGGGAGACCGCGGTGTTCCAGCCGGCGAGCCGCTGCAGGGCCACGGCGCCGCCGACGCCGAGGAGCACGCCGACGGCGCCGCCCGCCAGGCAGAGGACGAGGGCCTCGATGAGGAACTGCAGCAGGATGTCCCGCCGCCTCGCTCCCAGGGCCTTGCGCACGCCGATCTCGCGGGTGCGCTCGGTCACCGACACCAGCATGATGTTCATGATGCCGATGCCGCCCACCAGCAGCGACACCAGGGCGATGCCGGCGAGCAGGAACGAGAAGGTGCGGGTGGTCTCCTGGAAGGTCTGCACCAGCGTCGTCTGGTTGCGGACCGTGAAGTCGCTCGCCTGCGTGGCGCGCCGGCGGTGCTCGCGGCGCAGCACGTGATCGATCTCGCCCAGGGCGGCGTCCATCTTCTGGGCGCTCACCGCCTGGACGTTGATCGACTGTACCCGGTCGGTGCCGAAGACGCGGAACTGGGCCGTCGACAGGGGGATGTAGAGGCCTTCGTCGGGGTTCTGGAAGCTGGAGGATCCCTTTGACTGCAGCACGCCGATGACCTGGAAGGGGACGCCCTGGATGCGGATCGTCTGGTCGAGGAGCGACATCGTGGACACCCCCAGCGGGTCTCCCACGGCGGCTCCCAGCACCGCCACCCGCCGGCGCCCGCGCTCCTCGCCGGCGGTGAAAAGGCGGCCGGCGGCGAGCTGGAAGTTCTGGATCGAGAAGAAGCTGGGCCAGCCGCCGGTGACGCTGAGATTGCCGTTGCCGGTGCCGTACTCGACCTGGATCCGGCGCTGCATCTCGGGGCTGACGTCGAGGATGGCCTCGGGATTGCGCAGCAGGGCCTCGGCGTCCTTGGGCGTGAGCCTGGCGTCGCCCCTGTCGACGCCGCCGAAGAACTCCTGGCCGGGACGGACGGTCAAGGTGTTGACGCCCAGGGACTGGAGCCGGGCCTGCACGGTCCGCTGCGCGCCCTCGCCGAGAGCCACCATGGTGATCACGGCGGAGATGCCGATGATGATCCCCAGGGCGGTGAGAAAGGAACGCAGCTTGTTGGCCCGGATGGCCTCGAGCGCGACGCGGAAGATTTCGGTGAAGAGCATGGTGAAGTTCCCTTTAAGTCAACGACTTGCCCGCGAAGCCCTCACCTCCCCGACCCTCCTCTCCCGGAGGGAGAGGAGGGAGAAAGAGACGTACGATTCTGCGTCGTTCTCCCCTCTCTCCCTTTGGGAGAGAGGGGCCGGGGGAGTGAGGGCTTCGGAGGGCAGATCTCCTTGTGAACCCCCTCACGGCCGCTGCCCGCCACCACCGCCCGACGATCCACCGCTGCTTCCGCCGCCGCTCCGCTGCTGCTGGCCGCCGCCGAACATGCCGCCGCCGGCCCGCTGGCGCATGCGGTCGGTGAATTCGTTCTGCTGCTGCTTCAGCCGCGCGACGGAGATGAGATAGACCTCGGCGCCGGGCTCGAGCCCGCGGATCACCTCGGTGGAGTCCCAGTCGGAGAGGCCCAGCATGACGAGCTTGGGCTCGGGACCGCTCGCTCCCTTGACGAAGACGACGCCCGGCCGCATGTCGGGGGACTGACCTCCGCCTTGGGAGCCGCCGCGCCAATTTCCTCGGCCGCCGCCCGCGCCTCGATCTCGCCGCGAGCGGCTGGCGGACGCAGCGCCGGCAGTGCCGCCCGGACCCTCGCTCCGGCCGCCGTCGCGCGCCTGGCGCATCTCGGCCAGCTTGTCGCGCAGCTGCTCCTCGTCGAGGCCGAGGGCCGTTCCCGCCGAAGCCGCATCGCGGGCGCTGGCCACCGCCTCGTTGGGCACCGTCACCACGTTTTCGCGGCGGGCGATGGAGACGGACACCTCGGCGTTCATGCCCGGCTTGAGCAACCGGTCGGGATTGGCGAGCTCGATCAGCACCGGAAACATGGTGACGTTCTGGTCGACCACGGCCTGGGGCTCGATCTTCGACACGCTGCCGCGGAAGGTGCGGCCAGGGTAGGCCTCGACCGTGACCTGGGCCCGCTGGCCGGGCTGGACGCGGCCGATGTCGGTCTCGTCCACCAGGGCCCGGGCCTGCACGGTGGAGAGGTCGGCCATCTTCACCAGGGTGGTGCCGCCGGAGACGTTGCCGCTGGCGGAGGCGATGATCTGCCCCTGCTCGACGGTCTTCTCGATCACCATGCCGGAGATGGGAGCGCGGATGTCGACGTCGCCCATCTTCTCCTGCGCCAGATCCAGGTTGGTCTTCGCCTTGACGAGCGAGGCCTTGGCATCCGTCTCCTGAAGCTGGGTGGTCTCCATGTCCTGGGCGCTGATCACGCCCTCCTTGGCCAGTTGCTCGGCGCGCCGGCGCTGTGCCGCGGTGTTGGCCGCGCGGGCGTTCGCCAGCTCCAGATCCGCCTGCGCCTGGGCCAGGGCGTTGCGCAGGTCGCGAGGGTCCACCAGGGCGATCAGGGTCCCCTGCTGAAGCTCCTGACCCGTCTCGACGTGGATCTGCTGCAACTCGCCGGAGACCCTGGACTTGACCTCGACGACGCGCAGGGGCTCGATCTGGCCCGAGGCATCGGCCGAGACGTCCAGGTCCCGGCGCTCGACGCGAGCCGTGTCCGAGGTGGCCGCCGTCCCCTCGCTCTCACCGGCACAGGCAGACAGGCCCACAGCCACCGCCGGAACCAGTAGCAACAGCAGGGCCCAAGCCCGGTTTTTCGCTTTCATGCCGACTGATCTCTTCACCGCATACCTCCTTGCCCTCACGTCCCCCCCTTTTTGTTCTCGGACTCGAAACGTCTTTCCATCCGCCGCCAGCGCTCCGCCATCAAGCGGTCATACTCCGCGAGCTGTTCCGGGGTGAGCACCCGTGACAGATCGTCCCGGGTGCCGGCGACGACGCGGTTGAGACGCGGCTTGACCTCTTTCCAGACCGCCGCGGCCTCGACCCGCCGGCGCGCGAGCACCTTCTCCACCTCGGCCCTCTGGCCCCCGTCGAGCCGCAGGCGCTCCACCACCTCCGCGTCATGCCCGCGCCGGCCATGCCGGTGCGAGCGCGGATCGAGGATCCGGTCGGCGGCGGCGCCGACGAGGGCGCCGGCCACGAAGACGGCGGCGAGAAGAGCGGCGCTCAGGGCGCGCGCGCGGCGGAGAGGACGGCCCGGCTCGCTCATGGCTGTCCTCCATGCACGGCGAGCGCCAGATCCGCCACCGTCGGCGAGCTCTCGTCCTCCAGTAGCAACGCGACCGGCGCGGGTAAGCGCAACGCGTCGAGGGCCACCGCCGGCTCCGGCCCGCCCGCCGGCCCCTGCAGCAGGGCCAGGACGGCGCCGGCGCAAAGCGCCAGGACGGCGGCGGCGGAGAACGCCGGACGGAACCAGCCGACCAGCACCAGCGACGGGCTGCTGGCCACGGCGGCGCGGCGGGCCAGCTCCGGGGCCGCGAGCACCATGATCGTGGCGATCCGCCGCTCCCAGCGCTCGCGGTCGAGCGTCGGGTCCAGCGGCGTGAGATCGATCGGTCGCTCTTCCATCCTCAACCTCCTTCATTTCCCACCAGGGCCGTCCGCAGGCGGCGCCGGCCTTCGAAGAGACGCACCCGAACGGCGCCTTCCGAGGTGCCCAGGAGCTGGGCGATCTCCCGGTGGCGCCAGCCTTCGAGATCGTGGAGCAGCACCACCTCGCGCTGGGACTCCGGCAGCTCGGCCAGCGCCGCCAGCAGCCGTTCGCGCAGCTCCGACCGCTCCGCCTCCCGCCCCGGATCTTCGCCGCCCGCCGCCTCCGCGGCCCGCTCGAGGGGCTCTGCCTGGCGCCGCGAGCGGCTCTCCCGGAAGTTGAGCGCCCGGTTGCGCACGATCCGCATCAGCCAGGCCGCGAACCGCTTGGGGTCGCGGCACTCCTCCAGCCTTTCGAGGGCGACCAGGAACGCGTCCTGACAGACGTCCTCGGCGTCGGCCGGATTGCCGAGCACGCCCAGGGCCACGGCGTGAGCGGACCGGAGGTGGCGCCGCACCAGCTCCTCGAACGCCCGGGCCTCCCCCGCCAGCGCTCGCGCCACGAGGCGGGAGTCGGTGCCGGCCACATTCATAGAGACAGGTGAGGGGTGTGGAACGTTAGGGCGTCGTGCTGACGCGACCTCACCCCAACCCCTCTCCTGAAGGAGAGGGGCTTCAGGAGTGTCGTTTCCCCCTCTCCTTCAGGAGAGGGGGCCAGGGGGTGAGGTCGAGCAGGCATGGAAGGGCGCTATCCTCTCGGCACCTTTGCCCCCCTATCCTCTCCTGAAACCGTCCAGCGGGGCTGATACACTCCTCCGCCCGATGAAGAAGAACCGGTCGCAAGCGGCCGCGCCGTCGCGGGCCTCCCGTCCCGCCCTGCTGCTATCGGCGGTGTTCTTCACCAACCTGCTGTCGCTCTCCTGCCAGGTCCTGTGGCTGCGGAAGATCTCCTTCCTCTTCGGTTCCACCGCCGCGGTGTTCAGCACCGTGCTGTCGGTCTTCCTCCTGGGGCTCGCCCTGGGCGCGCTGGCGGGCGGCCGGGTGGCGGACCGCAGCCTCCGGCCCTGGCGTCTCCTCGGTTGGATCGAGATCCTGCTCGGGGTCTACTGCGTGCTCAGCCTGCCCATCTTCGAGGCGGCGCGGAGCCTCTTCCTCGCGGCCTTTCCGGGCGATCTCGCTCCCCTGCCGGCGGCGCTGGCCAAGTTCCTGATGGTCCTCCTGGCGATGATCGCTCCCACCTTCGCCATCGGCGCCGTCTTCCCGCTCGCCGTTCGCCTCTACGGCCGGGACCTCGGCCACGTCGGGCGCGACCTGTCGCTGGTCTACGGCCTCGACACCCTGGGCGCCGCCACGGGAGCGTTGCTCGCCGGATTCGTGCTCGTCCCCAAAACCGGCCTTTCGGCCTCCACCTGGCTCCTCGGCCTCACCGCCGTGGCGCTCGGCGGGCTGATCCTGATTCTGAGAGGCGAAACCCGGCGGACCAAGAAAGAGGAGAAGAAAGCCAGGAGGGAGGCCGAGCCGCCGCCGGAGGCGACGGAGCGGGATCCCGCCGCCGCATCGCCGGTCCGGCTCGGAGTCCTCCTCGTGACCTTCTTCCTGACCGGCGGCGCGGCGCTGCTCCTGGAAACCGGCTGGAACCGCTTCTTCTCGCTGCTCAACGGCACCCACATCTACTCGACGAGCACCGTGCTGGCGGGATTCCTGACCGGCATCGGCCTCGGCAGCCTGCTCATGGCACGGCGGATCGACCGCATCCGCAATCCCTTCGCCGCCGTCGCCTACCTCTACGCCGTCATCGCGCTTTGCGGCATGCTGGTGTTCCGCTCGGGGGACTTCTTCACCCGGGCCTACTTCCGGATCTTCGAGTGGAGCGGCGGCTACTACGCCTTCCAGCTCACCCTCTGCCTGCTGATCTGTCTCATCGTCATCCTGGCGACGCTCGCCATGGGAGCCAACTTCCCGCTCGTCGCCCGCATCGCGACCAGGGCCGGCGCGGAGCGGGGCACGTCGGCGGGCCGGGTTTTCTTCGTCAACACCGTCGGCGCCGTGCTGGGCGCCTTCCTCGCCGAGTTCGTCCTGCTGCCCGCCTGGGGGTTTTCGGGATTGATGCTGGCGGCGCTCGCCGTCTACGGCCTTGCGGCTTTCACCTTCCTCGCGCTCGGCACCGGCGGCAAACGCCTGCTCCACGCCGGAGCGTGCGCCGCGCTGCTCGCCGGCGCCTTGCTCCTCTCGCCGGCGGTGGCCAGGTTCGAAATGCCCTATCAGGCGCTCTACTACCACGGCCTGCGCGCCGGATCGCTGGCGAAGTATCTGGAAGAGCTGCGCTCCATGCGGCTGGTGGCGGAGCGCCAGGGGTTCTACGGCCAGGTGGCGGTCGTCCAGCTCGGCCCGGATCTGCTCCTCAAGCACAACGGCAAGACGGACGCCAGCACGGGGATCAAGGACAACCGTACGCAGATCCTGGTCGGCCACCTGCCCCTGCTGTTCCACCCGAACCCGCGCCGGGTGCTCGCCATCGGTCTGGGGGGAGGATTCACGCTGCGCGCCCTGGTGCACCATCGGGAGCCGGTGCGGATCACGGCGGTGGAGATCGATCCGCTGGTGGTGGAGACCGCCCGGCAGTACTTCGCGGCGTTCAACGACCGCGCCCTGGAAGATCCGCGGGTGCGCGTGGTCACCAATGACGGCCGCAACTTCGTGGATGGCGCCGACGAGCGTTACGACGTCATCAGCTCCGAGCCGCCGAACATCTGGGTGGCGGGGGTCTCCGGGCTCTTCACGCAGGAGTTCTACCGCTCGGCCGCGGCGCATCTGAGCGCCGGCGGCATCCTCTGCCAGTGGGTGCCGCTCTACGAGATGGAAAAGCAGGACTTCCGCATTTTTCTGCACACCCTGACCTCGGTCTTCCCGCACGTCACGTTCTGGCAGGTGGGGACCGACGTTGTTCTGCTCGCCTCGAAGGAGCCTTTCAAGATCGAGCTGCCCGAGATGGCGGCGCGGCTGCGCAGCCCGGCGCTGGCCCGGGATTTCACGGCCATCGGGCTCACCATGCGCGGCGTCATCGAGTTCCTCAACTCGCCGGCGGTGCGCCCCGAGCAGGTGCCGGCCTTCCTCGGCCGCGTCGATACCCTGAACGTGGACGACAAGCCGGTGCTGGAGTTCTCGACGGCGCGGAACCTGTTCGAGCTGGCGAAGGAGACCGAAGGCGAAGCCAAGGGAGGCACGTAGGGGCGGGCCAGGCCGCCCCGACCACCCTCAAGATGCCGCCTCGATTCGGCGGACCGCCTCAGCGAACTCTTCGACGGCACCGAGCCGGTGCAACGCCTCTAGAACCTGTAAATAGTCCAGGGTCACGTATTGATGAATAACCACGTTACGAAACCCCGGGAGCTTCTCTAGATCCCGGGCTATGGTCGCAGGAAAACCGGGGATTGCGACGAGGTTGCGGACGGCATCCGAGTAGTCCTGGAAACGCAGCCGGTGGCGCGCCGAGAGCTCGCTGGCGATGTCGATGACAACTTGACAGACGATCTGCAAAGAGTGGAGAACGTCATTTCTCAACGAACGGTTGTCGCGCAGCACCTCGGGTCCCATCACCCGGGAGCGGAGCTGGTAGAGGTGATCGAGGTTCTGGCGCAATTCGGCCAGGCGATCGATGATGGGACTCACCTCGCCAACGCCTCCAATCTGAGCTTGCGCAACCGGTTCAGCCATGGCTCCAGATCCGCTGCTCGAATCTGAACGTCCCGAACATAGGCATGGTCGGTTTCCGGATCGCCAAGGAACACCCGGATTCCGTAGATGATGTTCCGCCCGAGCAGGGGGGGAGCGTCGTTGAGAATGACGACATCCACCTCGTTGTGATGGAGCACGGAGATCAGGTCGGAGCCCAACGAGATCCTCATGTCGAAGCGGTCGCTGCGCGTGGGGTATCGCTCCCACTGGAGAAGCACACCGACATCCACGTCGCTCTCGCGGTGAGCGCGACCTTCGGCTTGGCTGCCGAAGAGGTAGGCGGAGGCGATTCCGAGATCCGGATGGTCCTCGAAGTATCTCTTCAGGGCGTCGAGCTTCTCCTCGATCATCGCCTTCAGTCTACCGCGTCCAAGATCGTCTGGCTGCCTGAGAGCGAACAGGGCGCCCCCACAGGAGCGCCCCTACAGACAGTTTACGGCTGCTGCACGATCCTCACGTCGTCCACCGCCGCTTCCACCAGGCTGGCGGTCGAGGCATCCGCGGCCTGGATGAGAATCCGCACGGTCTGTCCCGCGAACGTGGTGATGTTCACCGAGGCCGGCAGCCAGGCGGCGCTGTCGTTCTCCGTTCCTCCCAGCTCCTGCAACACGGTCGAGGTCGTCGTCCCCACCACCTGGACGCGCAGGAAGTCCGCGGACGAGGAGTTGGTGCCGTGGGCCAGGTAGTAGGAGAACGACAGCGTCAGCGTGCCGGTCGACGGCAGGACGATGGCCGGCGACCGGATGGAGGTCACGCCGCCGTCGACGTCGAAGTCCCCCGCGGCGGCTCCCGCCAGCCGCCCCGTTACCAGGTCGTTGACGCCGGAAACCGTGGTGCCGAGCTGCTTGGTGCCGCTGGAGGTCGTCGTTTCCGGATCGCCGCGCTCCCACTGGCCCGTGGTCGCCGTGTCGGTGCCGCTCGGGTTGACCGTCCAACCCGTGGCGGTCTCGAAGTTGTCGAAGAAGACCGTCACCGGCGGCGGCGGCGGCGTGCCGCCCTCGGCCGCGTTGCCGGTGACGACCAGGGCGAAGGGCTGCGGACCGCTGGGCACGTTGAAGGAGCGCGCCGTCACCGTGTAGACACCGGCCGCGGGGCTGGCGAGCAGCACCTGTTCCAGCGTGTTCCGGCGGTCGGCGGCGCCGCCGGTCGTCGAGGCGCCGCCCGAGAACACGTTGCCCCGCCAGACCGTGCCGGTGGGACCGGTGACGATCAGGTCGAGGTCGTTGACGAGGTTCGGGTTCGCCGCCGGCGTCGAGGGGAAATCCGTCCACGCCAATGTCACTTTGAGCGCCTCGCCGGCGGTCACGGTGAAGGTGAACGTCCGGTCCTCGTTGGTCGAGCCGGTGGCGAAGGCGGTCGCGTTGTCCTTCACCCAGAGCTTGCGGGTCTGCCCGGTGAAGAAGAGGGCGTTCTCGAGCAGCACCCTGCCCCAGCCCTGGCAGTTGGCGGGAATGGCCGTCGTGCCGGTCATATTGATCGAGGAGTTGACCAGGGTGGCCTTCATCAGGGCGGCCGAGGGGGTGAAACCGTTGGCCGAATTCTCGCTGCCGGTGGGATACCAGCCGTCCGTGTAGTACTGGCGGATCAGCGCCGTCAGACCGGCAGCTCCCGGCGAGGCCATGCTGGTGCCGGAGCTGCTCTTGGTGCCGCAGTTGTTGGTGGTGACGTTGCCGTCGTTGTTGGCCGAGATGATGTTCGACCCGGGTATCGTCAGGTCGGGCTTGATGCGGCCGTCGGCGGTGGGGCCGCAACTGCTGAACGAGGCCATGGAGTTGGCGCTCGTGCCGCGCAGCGTGGCGCCCACCGAGACACCGTTCTTGGCGGTCGAGGGGCTGCCCACCGAGCCGCTTCCAGGCCCGGAGTTGCCGGCCGCGAAGAAGATCAGGAAATCCTTGTGATTCCACATGAACTCGTCCACGTCCTGGCTGCCGGCCGAGTAGTTGTTCTGCACCGCCGCGTTCTCGTTGTCTCCCCAGGAGTTGGTGTGGATGCGCGCTCCCTGGCTGAAGGCCTGCTGGAAGATGGGGTTCAGGTCCACCACCGGACAGCCGATGCCGGGCAGGTCGCCGCAGTTGTCGACCTGGTAGCCGGCGTCCTGGATGACCAGCTTGGCGCCGGGGGCCATGCCGTCCGCCGCGTCGTGGATCAGGAGGTTGGCGAAGTTGTCCCCCGCCACCGTGCCGGCCACGTGGCTGCCGTGGTCCTGCGTGTCCCACTCGGTGTTGCCGATGCCGCCGCTGCACTCGCTCGACCAGAGGAAGTCGACGGCGATCACCTTGCGTTGATTCGTGTTCACCACCGTGCCGCCGTTGCAGGCATTGGTGGGCGGCAGGCCGAGGCCGGTGTCGCGGAACCAGCACATGTCCGGATCGATGCCGGTGTCGATGATGCCGACGGTCTGGCCTTCGCCGAAGATGCCCTGGCTGAAGATCGGCGTCGTCTGGCCGCCCGAAAGGCCCGACTGCCCTACCCAGACGGTGGTGTCGTTGAGCAGCGTCCGCCGGCCTTCGAGATCGATCCAGAACACCTCGCGGACGGCGGCCAGCGTTTCGCGGAAGGCGGCGATCTCGGCCGGCGTGAGCAGCAGGCGGACGCGCGAGAACAGCGGGTTCCGCCGCGCCCCCACGATCCCCTTCACCCCTAGGTCGCGGAACCTCTGGACGACTTCGTCGAGATCGGCGTCGGGGTAGATCTGCACCATCACCGGCCGGAAAGCGCTCTGGACCCCGGCGCCCTTATCTTCCCTGCCCGCCACCTCCGCGATCGCCGGAGAGATTTTGTACGCGGGATGATACGGACCGGACCAACTCGCACCGATCTTGGCAAGCCCGGACTTCGCCTGGCCGCCCGCGGGCATCTTCACCAGATAGGCGTAATACGGCAGATAGGTGTAAATCCGCAGGCTGGCATCGCGGAGCGCCTTCAACTGCGGGGCCGTTACGGGGCTCGGGAATTTCACCAGCACGATCTCGTTCTCGATGGCATCTTCGGGCCGCACGCGCAGAGCCGTGGATATTTCCGGCTCCGGCCCGCGGGTGTCGATGACGCGCGAATTGAGCGAGATGACGCTGGCCGCCCGCTCGTCGAGAGTCGCCGCCTGCGCCGGCCGGCAGAGAAACGAGGCAACGAGCAGCATCAGGAATGCGCTCCAGACCTTCTTTGATCCCCTCATCACATCCTCCCTCCTCGGAATGGGCAGCGGTTCAGGGGAGCTCCTGACAAGCAAGGGTGTTCCTGCCCATCCTGGATGAGCCGGGAGGAGAAAAGACTACTCTCGGGCTCGTAGTGGTTCAGTTTGGCCGGAGCCTGCGGGCTGCCTGGAAGCCGTCTACGTCGCCCAGGACCGGGATATCCCCCCGCGACGCCGAGCGCCTGCCTCACGATGCTCGCCGGCCGGAGCGTCACCGTGGCGAGGGTGCCGTCCAGCCTCCGGCGAATTTCCCGAGCCTTGGAGAAACTCTCCATAGGCTTCGAAAATCCTCCCGAGGCTTGGGAGAGCTCTCCATAGGCTTCGAAAATTTTCCCGAGCCTTGGGAAAACGCCCCCAGCCTCGGGAATTTCTCCGCTGCCTTCCGAATTTTCCCCGCTGCCTCCCGGGATTTCCCGCTGCCTTCCGGGATTTTCCTCTGCCTTCCGGGATTTTCCTCTGCCTTCCGAATTTCTCCGCTGCCTCGGGAATTTCTCCGCTGCCTCCCGGGATTTCTCCGCTGCCTCCCGGGATTTCCCGCTGCCTTCCGGGATTTCCCGCTGCCTCGGGAAATCGTCGGGCGGCGAAGCGTTTCAGGATCGCCCTGGAAGGATCTACATCCGGCGGCGAAGGCGATACCAGCGAGGGCGCGCCTTCTCCATCAGACGCGGAATCCCGGTCGTATCGAATCGTTCCTCGTCGGTGATCGTCCACCCCGCGTCCTAGGGAGGGGGGAAAAACACTATTACACAACCTTGAGTTCTCGGAGTGGTCTGCCGTCGCCGAACGTTTTCGATCCGCGAGCCGATGGGAGAGCGAAGTGGGAAAGTTGCCAGGAGGAATCGGGCACTACCGCCTGTCGGTTCTGTTTTTCGAGCTGCCAAGCGGGCGAAGCAGGTTGTTTTTCGACGTTGACCCTAAAACGGGAGTCGCGAGGTCTCTACCCCTTTTTAAGGGGCTCGCCTTAACTATGCCGGCTGAGCTGCAGACCAGTTTTCAAGGAATGAAGGTGCCTTGCATTGCGACCGATGGCAAGCCTTTCCATCAGTGGGTTCTTTCTTGGTTCGGAGCGATCGATTGGGAAGGCCCGTTGGCCGGTCAAATCACTGTGGACCGGAGCAGCTTCACGCTCACCCCAGAGGCTTCCGCGGCACTCGCGTGGCTGAAGTCACGCGGCGAGCAATTCCAGGCCATGGTCCTGTCTGAAGCACCGTCAGACTATTCTGAGCTGAATACAATCATGAACCCGCTCACTCCTCCTTCCTCCGAAGCTGGGTGGTTCGTCAACCATCCTGATCTGAATGGCCTTAGATGGGAGCGGCTTTCGCTTCCGGCAGTGAGCGGGCCTTCCTTCAATCTCTTGACGAGAGCTGTGCGAGCAGAGCGAAACGGTCAAATCCTTTCTGTGACCCAACCCTTTGAAGTTAATTGGGAGACCGAAGGGTCAGGATTGAGCCTTGAGTGGGGCACGGGGAGATTCTCGAGAGCCTACCCGAGCGAAGCGCCAGCCGACTAGGTGCCAGCCGATCCGCTCGAAACGTCTAGAAGCCGTCCACGTCTCCCAGCACCGGAACATCCCCTGCGACCCCAAATGACAGCCTCACGAGGCTCGCCGGCCGGTTCCTACCCGGCGGAAAGATGCCGCATACCAGCCGGCCGGCGTTCCAGACGCAGGGGTCCGCCCGGCCGTCGCCGTTCACGTCGCCGAGCAGAGGTGTGCCGGGACCGCCGGCGGGCAAGGCGGAACGGAGGTTGAGCGTCACCGTAGCGAGGGTACCGTCCTGCTCGCGAAACGTGCGGCAATAGAACCGGCCCTGCTGGTAGACGCAGGAGTCGTCGTCGCCGTCCCCATCCACGTCGCCGAGCACCCCGGGGTCCTTGCCGGAGCCGAAATCCCAGAAGACGGGAAGGGTGCCGAAGGCGCCGCTGAAGACCAGGCAGGTCCAGCGGCTCCCGAGGCGATGGCACGGGTCCACCGTGCCTCCCTCTTCGAGGTCGCCATCGACGTCACCCAGCAGCGGCTGGGCGCCCGCGGGCACGCTCTCGAAGCGGGCCGACTGGCGCTCGGCCGCGCCGCCGTCGTGCGCCGTGTCGCACACGAACTGGCGATCCCGAAAGACGCAGGGATCGGCCCGGCCTTCGCCGTCGAAATCGACCAGGAACGGGATTTCACCGGCCTGGCCGAAGCGCAGCCGCAGCTCCGCCGTGCCGCCGTCATGGGCCGTGTCGCAGAGAAAGCGGCCGCCGCGGAAGACGCAGAGATCGGCATGTCCGGGAGTCTGGCCGGTCAGGAGAGCTGGAGCGAGGACGAGGGCCGCCGCAAGGATCGCAGGACGGGCAAGCGAGCGTGTCATGGTGATCTCCCTTGTATGTCGATACAGCTTAGGCGAAAACGCCCTCATGCACCAGACTCGTCGCGGGAGCGAATCCATCCGAGCGAACGGGCACGTAGGATGCAGTGGAAGGACCGCTGCTGAGAGAAAGCTGAGGAGAAACGAAATGAAAGGAATCCTTACCCGGGGCTGGCTGGCGTTCGCGGTATTGCTGCTGATGGCCGGTCCAGGCCCCCTGGATGCCAGAGCGGCGCAGGGCCGCCAGCTTGCCAAGGCCACTTTCGCGGGGGGTTGTTTCTGGTGCATGGAGCCGCCCTTCGACAAGTTGGACGGCGTGATCTCGACCACCTCCGGCTACACCGGCGGCCAGAAAAAGAATCCCACCTACGAGCAGGTCTCGTCCGGCGGCACCGGTCACGCCGAGGCGGTCGAGATCGTCTACGATCCCGCGAAGGTCAGCTACCAGAAGCTGCTGGACGTCTTCTGGCACAACATCGATCCGCTCGCCAAAGACCGCCAGTTCTGTGACGCGGGGACGCAGTATCGATCCGCGATCTTCTACCACGACGAGGCGCAGAAGCGCCTGGCCGAGGCTTCGAAGGCCGAGGTGCAAAAGCAGCTCGAGCAGCCCCTCGCCACCCAGATCGTGGCGGCTTCGCCGTTCTACGCGGCCGAGGAATATCACCAGGACTACTACCGGAAGAATCCGATCCGCTACAAGTTCTACCGCACCGGCTGCGGGCGCGACCGGCGCCTGGAAGAGCTTCTGGGGAAAGAGCGGCGAGTAGGGCCCTCACCTCCCCGGCCCTCCTCTCCCGCGCCCTCCCTTCCGCCCTCACCGGGAGAGGAGGGAGAAAAGCAAAGAGGGAACTGTTTTCAAGCCCCCTCTCTCCCGGTGAGGGGGGACGGGAGGGGACGGGAGAGAGGGGGTTGGGGGAGTGAGGGTTTAGGCCGTGGAGGAGGCTTCTCGGGAAGCTGAAGGACGATGTCCATCCCTCTCGCGCCAGCTCCCGGCGGCAACAGCAGGCGAGGAGCCTCCGGCGCCAGGGCCGCGGAGCCCCGCCTCCTGGCGGCCAGCTCGTTGAAAAGCGCCGCCGCGAAGGACTGGATCTGCGCCCGCTCGGCAGCCGTAGAAGCGCGCCGGCCCCGGCCCGCGAAAATCAGCCGCAGCTGGAGGCTCTCTTCCGGCGCGTCGCCCCCCGCCTGGAAGGGCTTCAGGCGATCGAACCAGCCGTAGATCATTCCGAGAGGCCCGGGGGCGAGGCGGCCTCGAACCTCGCGATCCCAGCCGCATCCCGTGGCAATGGCTTCGCCGGACAGATAGAGAGCGATGTTCTCACAGATGCCTGCCGGGCCTCCCTGATGCCAGGCCAGGACCAGCCCGTAGGCGGCTCCAGCGCGCGCACCCGCGGCGTCGGCCGCCACCTGCCGCGCCCATTCGAAGACCATCCGCCGCTCGGCCGGATTGGCCTTCGCCTTGCCATGACCTCGGAACTTCAGGGCTCCTTCGGCCGATTTGACGTCGAAGGGTGCGAAGCTGCGGAAGAAGTACCAGGCGTCATCGGCACGGCGAGGCTCGGAAAAGAGCTTCCACACCCACGGCCCGCCCTCCGGCCCGATGATCACGCTTCCAGTGCCGATCCGCACCAGCTCCCGCGGCTCCCGTCCCCGCCGCAGCTCGATGCTCACCTCCGGCGCCATGGACGAGCTCGCGGCGGCCGGCCTCTCACTCTCCCCCGGCGCTTCGGGAGCCTCGGCGCCGCAAGCCGCAAGGCCGAAGAGCACTAGCAGCAGCGCCGGCGGCTTCAATGACCGGCCAGTTGTGATCAGAGCAGCGACCCTCGCAGTAGGAGGCTGGCGACCGTAAAGTAGATGACGAGCCCCGTCACATCCACCAGCGTGGCGACGAATGGCGCCGAGGCGCTCGCCGGGTCGAAGCCCAACCGGCGGAACAGGAACGGCAGGCTCGAGCCGGCCAGGGTTCCCAGCAGCACGACTCCGAGAAGACTGCTCGCCACCGTCAGGGCGATCGGGAACGAGTGCTTTCCGTATGTGCCGAACAAGGCCTGCGCGATCAGGACCCGGCCGAAGCCGAGGACTCCCAGGATCCCTCCCAGACACGCGCCGGCCAGGAACTCGCGGCGGAATACCCGCCACCAGTCGCGCAGCCGGACCTCGGAGAGCGCGAGGGCGCGGATGATCAGCGTCGTCGCCTGCGAGCCCGAGTTGCCGCCGCTGCTGATGATCAAAGGAATGAAGACCGCGAGCACGAGGGCGCGGCCGAGCTCCTCCTCGTAGTACCCCATCGCCGTCGCGGTAAGGAGCTCGCCCATGAAGAGCACCGAGAGCCAGCCGGCACGCTTCCTGATCATCTGCGGCAGGCCGACCTGGAGATACGGCGCGTCGAGAGCCTCCGAGCCGCCCATCTTCTGGATGTCCTCGGTGGCCTCCTCCTCGACGACGTCGACGATGTCGTCCCAAGTGACGATGCCCTGCATCCTGCCCTCGTCGTCGAGCACCGGAATGGCGATGATGCCGTGGCGGGCGAGGAGCTGACTGGTGGTCTCCTGGTCCGTGTCCTCGGAAACCGTGATCAGATCGGTGTTCATCACCTCGAGCACCTTCTTGTCGCCCGGCGCGGTGAACAGCTCGCGCAGCGACATCACCCCGAGCAGGCGCTGCTGGGAGTCGAGCGCATAGGCGTAGTTGATCGTCTCGAGGTTCTGGCGCGCCTGCATCCGCAGGTAGCCGATCGCCTCGTCGACGGTCATGTCCGGACGCAGCCGCGCGTAGCGGGGGCTCATCAGACCGCCCGCGTCGTCCTCCTCGTAGGCGAGCAGGGTGGTGACCTCGCGGCGGGTGGTGGGGTCGAGCAGGGCCATCAGCTCGGAACGCTCCTCCGGCTCAGCCTCCTGCAAGAGGTCCGCGGCGTCGTCGGGGGCCAGCAGGCGGAGCCACGCGCGCCGGATGGGCGGCGGCGACTCGCGCACGATCATGAGCTGATCGGCGGCCCGCATTTCCAGGAAAAACTCCTGCGCGTCCTCCGGTGAGAGGAGAGCGAAGCTCTCGAGGCGCTCCTCGGGCGACAGCAGCCGCCAGGCCTCGTGCAGCTCCTCCGGGGTGACGGTGGCGATGGCAGTGGACATGGGCTCCCTCTCCGGATTTCAGACCCCACACCGGAACAGGCGCCGGGGCAGGCCGTAACATACCGCAGGCCAGACGCCTTGACACGGCAGCCGTTTCCTTGTCACAATTTGAACGATGGTTCAAATTTCGGCCAGGATCGGCGGCGCCCGTTCAACTCGTCCCGACGCCAGCGAAAGGGTCCTGGAGAAGAAGCGCGAGATCCTCGACGCGGCCTCGCGCGTTTTCCGCCGCCGCGGCCTGCACGCCACCGGCATGCGCGACATCGCGGCGGAGCTGGGGATGGCGGTCGGCAACCTGTACTACTACTTCAAGGACAAGGAGCAGCTCCTCGCCTTCGTCCAGGAGGAAACTCTCGCGGGGCTCCTCGACCTGGCGGCGCAGGCACGGGAGAGGGACCTGCGGACCGACGCGCAGCTCTTCCTGCTGATCGAGGGGCACGTCGTCCGCTTGAACGAGGAGACGCCCGGCTCGCTGGCGCACCTGGAGGTCGAAGCGCTCGGTCCGCGCTGGCGGCGGACGGTGCAGGCGCGGCGCGACGAATACGAGCGCGCCTTCCGGGAGGTCCTGGAAGAAGGGATCGCCGCCGGCGTCTTCCGGCCGACCGATCCCAAGGTGAGCGCGCTGGCCATCCTCGGCGCCGTCAACTGGACCGTGAAGTGGTTCCGCCCGGACGGCGGCAAGAGCGCGCGGCAGATCGGCCGCGAGTGCGCCGAGCTGCTGGTGCGGGGGCTGCTGGCGGAAGGAGTGGAGATGGTGAGGCCGGAGAAGAGCGCCCCTTCGGGGCTGGCCCCTCACTCCCCAACCCCTCTCTCCCACCGCACTCCCAACCACCGGGAGAGAGGGGCTTGAAAAGACAAACTTGGAGCAGTCTCCCTCCTCTCCAGGGGGAAGGGAGTGCGGTGGGAGAGGAGGGCCGGGGTGGTGAGGGCCCGCCCCGAAGGGCCGGCGCTTCGGGATCGGAGACGAAACCATGAACAACCTGACCACCCTTGAGCTGCGCATCAACGGCGAAGAGCGCGCCGTGGTCTTCCCCACCCACCACACCCTGCTCGAGGTGCTGCGCGAGGAGTGCGGCCTGACCGGCACCAAGCACGGCTGCGAGCTCGGCGAGTGCGGCACCTGCGCGGTCCTGGTGGACGGCCGGCCCGTGCTCTCCTGCCTCGCGCTCGCCGCCGAGATGCAGGGCCGGGAAATCGAGACCGTCGAGGGTCTGCAGACCGGCAACGAGCTCCACCCCCTGCAGGCGGCGTTCGCCGATCTCGGGGCCGCCCAGTGCGGCTACTGCACGCCCGGCATCCTGATGGCCGCCAAGGCACTGCTCGCGGAGAACCCCGAGCCCCGCCGCGAGGAGATCAACGACGCCCTCGCCGGCAATCTCTGCCGCTGCACCGGCTACCACAAGATCGTCGAAGGCGTGGAATGGGCCGCCGCCAGGATGCGCGGCGAGGATTGGACGCCGCCGGCCGAAGTGTTCTACGGCGCGAACCCTCACCCCCCTGCCCCTCTCTCCCGCCCCCTCCCTCCCACCACACCGGGAGAGGGGGGAAATCAAGACCTGCGTCTTTCTCCCTCCTCTCCCTCGGGGAGAGGAGGGCCGGGGAGGTGAGGGGGTCCATGGCCGAACCCGTCCGCAAACTCGAACCCGAACCGCAGCGCGAACCGAACATCATCGGCAAACCGTTCCGCCGCGTGGACGGCCGCGCCAAGGTGACAGGCGCCACCCGGTTCGCGGACGACCTGGCATTCCCGCGGATGTGCCACGTCAAGCTCGTCCGCTCGCGGGTACCGCACGCGCTCATCCGCTCGATCGATGTCTCGGAAGCGGAGAAAATTGCCGGTTTCCTCGGCTATCTCACCGGCAAGGAGATGCCGATCACCTTCGGCATTCTCCCCGTATCCCAGGACGAGCATGCCCTCTGCCCTGACCGGGTGCGCTTCGTGGGCGATCCGGTCGTCGCGGTAGCGGCCACCACCGAGGACGCGGCCTACGAGGCGGCGCTACGGGTAAAGATCGACTACGAGCCGCTGCCTACCATCTCCTCCATCGAGGAGGCGCTCGCCACGCCCGAGCCGCGCATCCACGAGTACGGCGACCACGGCAACGTCCACAAGGTGGTCTCGATGACGTTCGGCGAAGTCGAGAAGGGATTCGAGGACGCGGATGAGATCTTCGAGGACGTCTTCTTCTACGAGGGCAACACCCACCTGCCCATGGAGCAGCACTCGGCGGTGGCCGTGCCCGAGGACGACGACCGGGTGACCCTCTACTCCTCGACGCAGACGCCGCACTACGTCCACCGCGCCCTGGCCAAGGTGCTCGAGCTGCCGGCCTCGCGCATCCGCGTCGTCGCCTGCTCCAACGGCGGCGGCTTCGGCGGCAAGAGCGATCCCTTCAGCCACGAGATCGTGGCGGCGAAGATGGCCCTGAAGCTCGGCCGGCCGGCCAAGGTCACCCTCAACCGCGAGGAGGTCTTCTACTGCCATCGCGGGCGCCATCCGGTCCTGATGGAGGTCAGGACCGGCATCAAGCGGAACGGCAAGGGAGTCTCCATCACCGCGCAGCGCCTGCGCACCGCGCTCGACGGCGGCGCCTACGGCAGCTACGGCGTGGCCTCCACCTACTACACCGGCGCCCTGCAGACGGTGACGTACAAGATGCCGGCCTATCAGTTCGAGGGCGTGCGGACGTTCACCAACAAGCCCCCTTGCGGCCCCAAGCGCGGCCACGGCACGCCGCAGCCGCGCTTCGGCTTCGAGGTCCACCTCGACAAGATCGCCGCCAGGCTCGGCATCAATCCCGCCGACCTGCGCCTCGGCATGCTGGCCGAGCCGGACACGATCACGGCGAACTGGCTGCGCATCGGCTCCATGGGCCTGCGCCGCTGCATCGAGGCCGTGGTCGAAGGCAGCGGATTCCGCGAACGCTGGGGCAGTCTCCCTGAGGGCCGCGGCCTCGGGCTCGCCTGCGGCTCCTATCTCTGCGGCGCGGGCCTGCCCATCTACTGGAACCACATGCCGCAATCGGGGGTGATGCTCAAGCTCGACCGTTCGGGCGGCATCGCGGTCTTCTGCGGCGAGGCCGAGATCGGCCAGGGCTCCGATTCCGTGCTCGCCGCGGTGATTGCCGAGGTGCTCGGGGTCTCCCTCGCCGACATCCGGCTCTGCGTGGCCGATACGGACCTGACGCCGGTCGATCTCGGCAGCTACTCCTCGCGCGTCACCCTGATGGTCGGCAACGCCGCGCTCCAGGCCGCCGAGCGGGCGCGCGAAATGATTGCCAAGGCCGTTTCCGAACAGCTCGAGATCCCCCTCTCGCGGCTCGTCTTCGCCGAGCGGCGCGTGTTCGACACCGAGGATCCGGACAAAGGCCTGAGCTTCCAGGACGCCGTCATCGCCGCCGAGGCGCGCTTCGGCACGCTCGCCACGGCCGGCAGTTACATCCCGCCGCGCTCGCCAGGCCGCTACCGCGGCGCCGGCGTCGGTCCTTCTCCCGCCTACTCCTATTCGGCGGCGGTGGTGGAGGTCGAGGTCGACGCCGAGACCGGCCTCTGGAATCCGCTCCACGTCTGGATCGCCCACGACGTCGGCAGGTCGATCAATCCGGTGCTGGTGTTGGGCCAGGTCGAGGGCAGCGTCTACATGGGCCTCGGCGAGGTGATGATGGAAGAGCAGGCCTTCCGCCGGCTGCCCCGCCACCTCTCCTCGGCCCTGGTGCACAAGCACCCTTCGTTGCTCGAGTACAAGAGCCCGACCTTTTCGGACATGCCGCCGGTGACGACCTATCTCATCGAAGAACCGGACCCGCGCGGCCCCTTCGGCGCCAAGGAGGTCGGCCAGGGTCCGCTACTACCGGTGATGCCCGCGGTCGCCAATGCGATTTACGACGCGGTCGGCGCACGCATCGATCAGGTGCCGATCCATCCGCACATGGTGCTCAAGGCGCTGCAGGCGAAAGCCCAGGGAGCGGAGCCGCGCTTCGGGCCGAGGCGCTTCCCGGAAGTGGACTTCGGCGAAACGCTGATCGTGCCCACACCGGACCAGGGCGGCGACGGCACGGCCATCAACGACTACCGCGAGAAGCTCCGCTCCGGCATGCGCTCCGCCTCGGGCACGATGATGTCGCGCGAGGAGGCGTTGAGAAAGAAAAAGCTGGCGGCGCTGACGACATGAACCCTCACCCCCGGCCCCTCTCCCGCTCCCTCCCTTCCCCCCTCACCGGGAGAGGGGAGAAAAACTTGTCTCGGGATTCTTTCTCCCTCCTCTCCCTCCGGGAGAGGAGGGCCGGGGAGGTGAGGGCTTCGCGAGGCACGGGTTCGATAGGAAATAACTGATGCTGCGTCTACCGCAATTCAGATTCATCCGCGCCCGCACGCTCAACGAGGCCGCCGCGATCCTCGCCGGCGAAGGCGCCGCCGAAGGCGAGAGCGTCCGCCTCGTCGCCGGCGGCACCGACCTCTGGCCCAACATGAAGCGGCGCCACCAGAAGGCGAGCACCGTGGTGAGCCTCATGGGCATTCCCGGCCTGGCGGAGATCAGCGCCAACGGCGGAGTCCATATAGGCGCCACGACCCTGCTGGACGACGTCGTTCGCCATCCTGGCGTGCGCGAGCGCTATCCGGCTTTCGCGACCGCCGTGCGGTCCATCTCCTCGCCACCGCTGCGCAACATGGGGACGATCGGCGGCAACCTCTGCGTGGATACGCGCTGCACCTATTACAACCAGACCGAGGATTGGCGCCGCGCCATCGACTACTGCATGAAGGAGGAGGGGACGATCTGCTGGGTCGCCACCAGCTCGCCGCGCTGCTGGGCCCATTCCGCGTCCGACTCCGCGCCGATGGCCTGCGCCCTCGGGGCCGAGGTGAAGCTCGCCTCGACGCAGGGCGAGCGGCTCCTGCCCGTCGAAAACCTTTATAAAGACGACGGCATCGACTATCTCGCCAAGCGTCCGGATGAGATCCTGACCGCCCTCCACCTCCCCGCCGAAGCCGCCGCCGGCCGGTGCCGCTCCGCCTTCTGGAAGCTCCGCCGCCGCGGCTCCATCGACTTCGCCGTCCTCTCCGTGGCCGCCGCGGTGTGGACCGATCCGGACGGCACGGTCGAACGCGCGCGGATCTATCTTGGAGCCGTGGCCTCTCACCCCCTCCCGGCTCAGGATGCTGCTGATTTTCTCATCGGCAAGAAGCTCACCGAGGAGTCGATCGCCGAGGCCGCGAAGCTGGCGAGGAAGGCGGCGACTCCCATGGACAACACCGATTTCCAGACGCAGTGGCGCGGCGTGATGGCACAGCGTTACGCGGAGGCGGCGTTGCGGGAGGTCGCGGGCCTGAACCCTGGACGGCTGGCGCCGAAGCACGGGTTGCCGGTCATCGAATAGCGAGATCCCGCTTGGATTTCGGAACCGTCCTCGGCGTCATCTCCGGCTTCCTCGACGAGAAGGGATACCGCTATGCCGTGATTGGCGGCGTGGCTCTTGCTGCCTATGGATTACCCCGCAACACCGTCGATCTCGATTTGGTTGTGGATTCCTCGGCGCAGGACGATCTCATCCGGTTCCTCGAATCGCTCGGATACCAGACGCTTCATCGCTCGAGCGGCTATTCGAACCATCGCCATCCGGATCTAAACTGGGGGAGAGTCGATTTCGTCTATGTCGAAGGCGAGACCAGCCGCAACCTGTTCAACGCATCACGACGCTCCCGCGGTCCCCGAGACCTGCCGATTCAATTACCGAAGCCGGAGCACCTTGCCGCATTGAAGGTGCTCGCCATGAAGAACGATCCCTCGAGAACCTACCAGGAAATGGCCGATATCCGGTTTCTTCTCAATCTGCCGGGGGTTGACCAGCAGGAGATTCGAAGCTATTTTGATCGACACGGGATGAAGGACAAGTTCGATGAGCTCGCAAACCCCTCCTGATTTCCTCGACCTCGACCGTGACATTCACACCACGCCGGAGGACATCAGCGCCTTGCGGGAAAACCGTCCTCAAGCCTGGACCGATTGGTGGGATGAGCTCACGAAGCTCTCAGAACAGACCCCGAATCTCCAAGAGGTGCTGCGCCGACGTAAGACCTTCGCCGGCTGCGAGCCCTTCGAGCTCTGAGGGTTTCTTCAGGATTCTCCATAGGTGATTGCTCGTCCAACCTCAGCGCTGGGATCGCGACGCCGGGAGGTGCGCGCAGCTCGGACCGGTCTTGCCGCCTCGGAGACGACCCGCCGTTGTAGGTCCTTCGAACCGTTGTCGCACACCGACTGGGTCGTCTCTACGCAACCTCCGAGACAACGCCAGAGATAGAGGTTACGGAGACGTTGGAAGATTTTCGTTTCGCGAGGCCCCCACAATGGCCATCCTTCTACGATCGCGACAACGGTACCGTAGAGACGACCCAGTCGCTCTACGACACCCTCCGCAGGCCACGGGGACGGCGGGTCGTCTCCGAAGCGGCGAGTTCGCTTCGATCTATCACCACCTCCGACGTCGCGATCCCAACGCTGAGATATGTATAAGAGGATGGACTGACGCCCGGGGCTACATGCCTTGGCCCCTTCGGGGCCGCCAACCGAGCCGGAACAACCTTCTGAAGGTCCGCTCTTTGACATGACCCTCGCGATCCTCCCCGCCGCCGGCGCCTCGCGCCGGATGGGCCGTCCCAAGCTGCTCCTGCCCTTCCGCGGCAGACCGCTCGTGGCCGGCGTCGTGGATGCCCTTCGTGGCGGCGGCGTGGAGACCATCGTCCTGGTCACGGCGCCGGGGGACGAGGAGCTGCGAGCCTGGGCTCGGGAAGAGGGGCTCATCCTGGCGGTCAATCCCGACCCGGAGCGCGGCATGCTCTCCAGTATCCGCGAAGGAATCGCGGCTGCGGGCGGTGCTGCTGCGCTGGCCGAGCGCGGCGAGACTCTCCTCGTCTCTCCCGCCGACCTCCCCAACCTCGGCGCCGGCACGGTTGCGGTCCTGCTGCAGAGGATGGCGGAGACCGGCGCGCTCCTCGCCGTGCCTGTCTATCGCGGCAAGCGGGGCCACCCCTTGGCAGTCTCTCCCGCATTGATCTCCGAAATCGAGACGCTGGACTCCAACGTGGGACTGAAACAGCTCCGCGACCGGCATGAAGTGGAGCTGCTGGAGATCGATGTCGAAGACCCGGGCGTGGTACAGGACGTGGATACGCCTGAGGACTATGAGCGGCTCGCCGGTGATCAATCTTGACGCCACACTGATCCGCCCGCGTTTCAAGATCCTCCTGAGCGCCGCGCTCCTCGCCGCCTGTCAGGCTACGATGCAGCGGAACCCGCGGGAAACGCCTCCGGCCATGATGAGCAGCACCTCTCGCCCCATCGTCATCGCCCACCGCGGCGCCAGCGGCTACCGGCCCGAGCACACGCTCGCCGCCTA
The DNA here is from genome assembly GCA_963778565.1 of Thermoanaerobaculaceae bacterium. Lineage (GTDB taxonomy): Bacteria > Acidobacteriota > Thermoanaerobaculia > Multivoradales > UBA5704 > DATARR01. Next base: position 411,193 of record CAVZUZ010000017.1, read on the forward strand.
CGAGCTGGCGATCGAGATGGGCGCGGACTTCATCGAGCCCGACCTCGTCGCCACCAAGGACGGCTCGCTGGTCGTCCGGCACGAGAACGAAATCTCGGAGACGACCGACGTTGCGAACCATCCGGAGTTTGCCGGCCGCAGGACAACCAGGCGCATCGACGGCGTCAAGGTGACGGGATGGTTCACGGAGGACTTCACGCTCGCCGAGATCAAGACGCTTCGCGCCAGGGAACGCCTGGCATTCCGGAACCAGGATTTCAACGGCCGGTTCGAGGTGCCCACGTTCGCCGAGGTTCTGGAGCTCGTGCGGCGGAAGAGCGCTGAGACGGGACGGACGATCGGCGTCTATCCCGAGACCAAGCACCCGACGTACTTCCGGTTCGATCGGGCTGCCGCTGGAGGAGCCCCTCCTGGCGGCGCTCGAGGCGGCCGGTTATCGTGGGCGGAGCGCTCCGGTCTATATCCAGTCCTTCGAGACCGGCAACCTCAAGGAGCTGCGAAAGCGGACCGATCTTCCCCTCATCCAGCTCCTGGGCTCCAAAGGCCGGCCGTACGACCTTGCTCTCGCCGGCGACGGCCGCACGTACCGCGACCTCACGACCCCGGCCGGCCTGGCCGGGATCGCCACCTACGCGGACGGCATCGGGCCGGACAAGCGGCTCATCGTGCCCGCCGGTCCAATGGGACGGCTCCGGGCCCCTACTGCCCTCGTCGAGGACGCCCACCGCGCCGGTCTCCTCGTCCATCCCTGGACCTTCCGCAGCGACGGCAACTTCCTCGCCGCGGAGTACGTAGAAGACCCGGAACGAGAGTACGATCAGTTCCTTTCATTGGGTGTGGACGGCATCTTCAGCGACTTCCCCGACGCCGCCGTACAGGCCCGCGACCACTGGAGCCGCCGATGACAGCGTTGACTGCGACGATGGAAGATCTTTCCACCGGCACGGATCACGAGCGGGTCCTCCTCTGCCGCGACCCCGAAGCCGGTTACAAGGCCGTGATCGCCATTCACAGCACGGTCGCCGGTCCCGCCGCCGGCGGCACGCGGCTGTGGACCTATGCGACCGAGGACGAGGCGGTGACGGACGCGCTGCGCCTGTCGCGCGGCATGACCTACAAGAACGCCATGGCCGGTCTGCCGCTCGGCGGCGGCAAGTCCGTCATTCTCCGCGCGGCAGGGGAGATCGACCGCGAGGCCCTGTTCCGCGCCCACGGCCGCGCCATCGAGCACCTCGGCGGCGTCTACATGACCGGCGAGGACGTGGGCACCAACCTCGCGGACATGCAGATCCTCCGCCGGGAAACCGCGCACGTCGCGGGCGTCACCGGCGATCCCTCGCCGTTCACGGCGCGCGGCGTCGTGCGGGCCATGCGCGCCGCCGCCTTCCACCGCTGGGGCTCGGACGATCTGACCGGCAGGACGGTCGCCATCCAGGGCTGCGGCAACGTCGGCCTCAACCTCGCCGCCGCGCTGTCGAAGGCGGGAGCGCGCCTGGTGGTGGCGGACGTCGATCCCGAGCGCGTGCGGCAGACGGTGGAAGCCTCGGGAGCGAAAACCGTGCCGGCGGCGGAGATCTTCGACGTCGAAGCGGACGTCTTCGCTCCCTGCGCCCTCGGCGGCATCCTCAACGCCGAGACGATTCCTCGCCTGCGCGTCGAGATCGTCGCCGGCGCCGCCAACAACCAGCTCCTGGAAGAGGCGGACGGCAAGCGGCTCCAGGCGCGGGGCATCCTCTACGCGCCGGACTACGTCGCCAACGCCGGCGGCGTCATCGTCCTGGCCGGCCGCGAGGTCCTCGGCTGGACCGAAGAAGAGGTGCTGGAGCGAACCGATGCGATCTACGGCACGATGCTGGATCTGCTCCGCCTCGCCGCGGAGCAGGGCGTTGCGCCCCACGTCGCCGCGGACCGGCTGGCCGAGCGGCGGTTGGCGGCTCAAGCAGCCAAGAGAAAGCTGCTCGAAGCCGATAAAACAGTATAGGTCAAGGCATTCCGCCGCCGCGGCGGAGCGCTCCGCGGGCCATTCGGAGCGCTCCTTCGGACCATGGAAGAAGTCCGCGAGCGTCTTCGGATCATCCTCCTCGCATGCCGATCACACCGCTGCCGCCGACGCCAAGGTCCGCCCGGCCCGCGCAAGCTGGGTCGAGAAGCCCATCTCGTTGTCGTACCACGCGGTGACGGTGATCAGCGTCCTCTCGCACACCTCGACGAGCGGCAGGTCCACGATCGAGCTGTGCGGATCGCCCACGATCCGCGCCGACGGCCACTCCTCTTCCAGGACGTCCATGACGCCCTGGAGCGGCGGGTGCCTGGCGGCGGCGCGGAAGGCCTCCACCACCTCGTCACGCTCGGTGGCGCGCTCGACGACAGCAACCAGCTCGACGATGCTGCCGGTGCGGACCGGCACGCGGCACGCCTTGCCGGTCACTTTGAGATCGGGCCAGATGAACCGGAGCCCCTTCGCGGCGCCGGACGTGGAGGGGATGATGTTTTCGGCGGCGGCCCAGGAGTCGCGCCGCTCGGCCTTGGGCTGATCGGTCAGCGACTGCGAGTTGGTGTAGGCGTGGACCGTGGTGAAGAAGCCCTGCCGGATGCCCCAGTGCTCGCGGACGATCTTGACGACCGGGGCGAGCGCGTTGGTGGTGCAACTGCCCATGCTGACGATACGGTGGCGCTCGGGCTCGAAGGCGTCGAGGTTGATGCCCGGCAGCAGCACGGCGTCGCAGTCCTCGAGCGACTTGCTCGGCGCGCTGACCAGCACGTGCCTGGCGCCGCGGTCGAGGTGCGGCTGGGCGCCGGCGCGGGTCGTGGCGCGGCCGCTCGACTCGATCACCACGTCGATGCCGAGCGCGCCCCAGTCGGGCAGACCGTCCGTGACATTGTGGTACGGGATGGCGCGCTCGCCGACCCGCAGCACGTCCCCCTCGGCGCGCACCGGCTCCGGCCAGCGCCCGTAGTTGCTGTCGACCGCGAGCAGCGCCGCGAGCGTCGGCAGGTCCTTGACGTCGGCGATGGCGACCGGGGTGAAGGTCTGCTCCGCCAGCGCCGCCCGCAGCGTGCTGCGGCCGACCCGTCCGAAGCCCTGGATGGCGATGCGTGCCATGGGAGATCCTCCTGTTCCATGCGTCCGGACTCAACGGACGCCCTCGGCACGTTATCAGCTCACTCCGGCAGCGCGCACGTCGAGAAGCTGAAGGCGTAGGCGCGAATTCCAGGCTTCGGGAAGCGCAGGACGAGCCGCCGCCGGCGGAAGCGGGGCGAGTCGACGAGGCGCACCATGCGCGGGCGCTCCCAGACGGCGAAGGTCCGGCCTTCCCGCTCCACCAGGTCCGCCCCTCGCTCGCCTGCGGCGACGGGCTCGCCATCGACCTCCATCTCCAGCTCCCCCGCCGGCTCCAGCACGAGGTTCACGCCGGCCGCGTCGCAGACGAGGTCCAGCTCAGCCCCCGCCTCCCGCGCCTCCAGGTACTCGGCCGCGTGGAGCCACAGGCCGCGGGCGGCGAACATTCCGGGCGGCGCCGGCCCCTCCTCGCGCTCGCGATGGCGCACCTCCTCGTCCGGCCGGTAGCCCTCGGGCGCCAGCAGCTTGCCGCGGTGGAAGCCCAGGTGGATCTCGCGCGTCGCGGAGTGGCAGACGGCGCCGGGGCGATCCTCGTCGCGCACCGGCGCGAGCGGCTCGGGCATGGGCGCCGAATCGCCGGCCTCGCGCAGCAGGCGCTGAATCCAGATCTCCGTCTCGCCGTAAGCCCCCTCGCCGAAATGCTCGTAGCGCAGGTAGCCGCGCGCGTCGATCAGGTGCTTGGCCGGCCAGTAGTGATTGGCGAAGCGCTGCCAGGTGGCGCGGTCCCGGTCGAGCAGCACCGGATACGGCAGGTCCTCGTCGCGCACCGCCGCCGCCACCAGATCCGGGTCGGCGGTGAAGTCGAACTCGGGCGTGTGGACTCCCACGATGACGAGCCCGCGCCCGGCGTAACGCTCGTGCCAGGCCTTGAGGTACGGCAGGGTGCGCAGGCAGTTGACGCACGTGGACTCCCAGAAGTCCACCAGCACCACCGTGCCGCGGGAGAAGGCGATGGACACCTCCGGGCCCTGAATCCAGCGGCCGGGTGCCAGCTCCGGGGCGTGCAGGGGAACCGTGATCGGGGGCAAAGCGCTGAAACGTCTTGGAAGGGCTCACCGCGGGCCCGGAGGTCGTCCGGGCCCGCTGAGATCCTACTCGAAGGAGACCGACAGGTCGTAGTTGTTTCGCGTGTCGTTGGCCAGGAAGACCCGCCACCAGACGAAAGCCGGTTTGTTGCCGACGTTGACGAGGCTCACCGACTCGCCGTCGGTCGTTCCCTCGGAAGCGGATATCACCCCGCCGTTGCAGGCGGCGAAGGCCTGGAGATCGACGTCACCGTTGCCGTTGGCGAAGCTCAGGTCGATGTTGATGGTCTTTCCGGGCTTGACGCTGATCTTGTACCAGTCTTCGTCCGTGATCTTGACGATGCGGTTTCCCAGGGTACCGGCCTTCACGACGCGCGCCCTGGTGCAGGAGTCGTTCTGGTCGGACTTGTCATCCGATCCGGACTTCAACTGGTTCTTGACTTTGGTGAAGGTGGTCGCGAACGAGCCGTAGCAATCGAAGAGGCCCTGGGGAGGGACACCACAGAACGAAGGCCCGCCCAGAAGCTGTCCGAAGAGCTGACCCGTGTCTCCCCGAAAGATCCCCGACCCCGAAGAGCCGGGCTCGGTGACGCCGTTGGTCCAGGTCGTCCGCACCAGCTTCCGGCCGCCGAACCCCTGGAAATTGAAGCACTCGTTGACGGGCTCCTTGAAGCCGAAGCTGATGCGCTTGTGGTCTCCGGAGGGGTGGTGAATCGCCACGGTATCGAGGCCGTTGGGAGGCTCCTTGCTGGTCCATCCGGCCCACGCCAGTTGATTGGCGACGGTCAGCGCTCCTTCGACCAGCAGCAGCGTGTAGTCGGACTGGGGGTGGGTGGAAATGAGCGTCGCCCCCAGAGACCGCGGCACGTTGTTGATCGACGGTACCGCGCCGCCGCAGCTGGCCTTCTGATAGAGCCAGAAGAATTCCAGGAACGGCCCCGCCGCCGGGTTGTCCAGGCAGTGGTTGGCGGTGAGCCAGTAGGGGGTGAAGTCCGTCGGACCGCTGACGTTGAGGAGCTGACCGGTGCAGAAGAGGCTGTTCTCGCCGACGATGCCGATTCCGGACACCGCCCTGCCGATGAGGTCCCATTCCGGGAAACAGGCGATGTCGTTGTGGCAGGGCCCGGCCGCTTTCTCGGCGAGGCCCTTGGCGACCTTGGCCACCGGGTCGAGATAGACGTGCTGCAGGCGGTCCACGGCGAAGGGCAGCTCGTCTGACTCCACGCCGGCGGGTGCCAGATACTCGATGCGGGTGCGGTCACCGAACAGGGTGCCCGTCCAGAAGTCGCCGCGCTTGGCCATGAGGCCGGCCGCGTCGTAGAACTCGACGTAGCGGTCGGGATCGAACCGCGGCGAGCCGTTCTTGACGATGCCGCGGGCGAGATCGCTCTGCGACGGCGCATAGACCGCCAGCTCGGCGCCGGCCGGCAGGCGGACGTCCTTGAAGCGGAGGCGGATCCCGAGGGCGTCCGTGGAGACGACCTCTCCCACCCACAGGCGCTTGCCGTCCGGCAGGTCGTACCAGAACCCGTCGCGGGCGGCCACCTGGAGATCACGGCCGACGCCGAAGCGCAGGACCTTGGTGAACCCCTCCCGCTCCGCCTTGGCGTCCTCGCGCAGCAAGGCGTCGGTATCCACCGCCCTGAGCCGCACCTCCGGCACGATGGCGAAGTCGACGCCCAGCTTCTCCGAAGGGGTGGGGCGCACCGGCTTGAGGGACTTTTCGAAAGTCGGCCCCATGACGCCGAACGCCTCGGCGGGAGCGGCTTCACCGCCGGCGACCGGCGGCTTGGCCCAGCCAGCCGCGGCGGACACGAGAAACACGCCGAGCCCGGTCACCAGCAGGAGCCGGGCCGTCTGACGCTGCCTGGAAGCCAGGAAACTATCCATGCTGATCTCCTTTTCGAGGTGCTGCGGAGCGCCGGTCGCTGGCTTCCGCTCGGCAGGCGAGCGAGGATGGGCGGAACGCTGCGAGGCTACCTCTTTCAGTCCGAGTCAGTCCAATCCCGGATATTTTACCACGAGGCTATGAATCGGGGGGCGCTGAGGGGATTTTCGGTAGTGGTTCAGCTTGCTCGTGGACTGCCCCCGGTCCTGCCCTCCGAGGCCTCACCCCCCGGCCCCCTCTCCCTGACGGGAGAGGGGGAGGAACACATCTGCCTTTCTTGCTGTTCTCCCCCTCTCCGGTTACGGAGAGGGGGCCGGGGGGTGAGGCTTCGAAGGGCAGGACCGTACGCGGTCAACCAGCCGGCGTCGACAGCTCCACCTGGATACCGCCGGTGGCGCCCGCCACCAGGTTGTAGATGCCGGCCCCGATCAGCCCGCCGATGAATCCGATGATGCCGTACAGGATGGGAACGAAGATGATCGCTCCGACGCCCAACAGCGCTCCCGGGATCGCGCCGCTGGAATCCTCGGACAGCGCGGCACCGAGACCCGCGCCGAAGAGCGAGAACAGCGCCACGATGGCGCCGGCCAAGAGCCCGATCAGGGCATAGGTCAATCCCAATTGCTTGCCGACGGACAGCACGCCGAACCGCCGAATCGCCGTTGTGGCCATGAGATTCCTCCGATTCCGTATGTTTATGGAGATCATATCCTGAAGCGGCTCCGCTTGGCCGGGAGCCCGGCACAGGATAGGATGGACGCCCACCCATGATTGCTCCGCCCTACGAGGCACCGCGGCGAGGACGCCGGCGGCTCCTGCTCTACGCGGCGCTCGCGCTGCTCGGGCTCTGGCTCGTCCTGGAGCTGGTGACCTGGCCGGACGTGGCCGGCCTCGCCGACAGCCATCCGGAGACCACCGCCTTCATCGAGAGCTACCGCGGCTGGGGTCTCTTCGGCGACAAGAGGAAGGTCGAGTGGAAGTGGGTGCCCTACGCGCGAATCTCCTCGAACCTGAAGCGGGCGGTGATCGTGAGCGAGGACATCCGCTTCTTCTCGCACCGCGGCTTCGACGACACCGAGATCAAAGCCGCGCTGCAGGACGCCTGGGAGGACAAGGAATTGCCCCGCGGCGCCTCGACGATCACCCAGCAGCTCGCCAAGAACCTTTGGCTCTCCGGCTCCTACAATCCCCTGCGCAAGGTCAAGGAGGCCCTCCTCACCCGCCAGCTCGAGGGCCGGCTGAGCAAGCGGCGCATCCTCGAGCTGTACCTCAACTACGCGGAATTCGGCCGCGGGATTTACGGCGCCGAGGCCGCCGCCCGCCACTATTTCGGCAAGTCGGCGGCGAGGCTCTCCGAGCGCCAGGCCGCCGAGCTGGCCGCCAGCCTCCCACGCCCCAAGACCTGGCACCCCGGCGTCAAGAGCCGCTCCTACCAGAGGAAGGTCCGTTCCATCCAGCGGCGGATGGCCAAGGCCCAGTGGCTGCGGCGGGAGATCTGAGGACCTCTCACCATACGCGTTAACCTGACGCCGGGAGTTGTCGATGACCGTGGGTTTTCCGCCGCCTCAGGCCCCTCACTCCCCCGGCCCCTCTCTCCCACCTCACACCCGCCCTGCCGGGAGAGAGGGGAGCTCGAAAAAGCTTCTTCTTGCTGCTTTTACAGTCTCCCTCCTCTCCCGGCAGGGGTGGATGTGAGGCGGGAGAGGAGGGCCGGGGAGGTGAGGGGCCCGACGGCGCGGCGATGGCCCGATGGAAGAGGACTTGAGGAGCGGGTACCCCCTCGTGCGGCCTAGGTTAACGCGTATGAGGACCTCCCTCTCACCTCCCCTGGTACGACCTTTGTATCCCACAGGACCGGATGTCGACGGGCTCGGCTGTCCCAGCCGCGCTCCCGTAGAGAGCTATGAAAAAGTTACGCATCGCCCAGGTCGCTCCTTTGTACGAGAGCGTCCCGCCGAAGCTCTATGGCGGCACCGAACGCATCGTCGCCTATCTCACCGAAGAGCTGGTGCGCCAGGGGCACGAGGTGACCTTGTTCGCCAGCGGCGATTCGCAGACCGGCGCCCGGCTGGTGGCTCCCTGCGCCAGCGCCCTCCGGCTCGCCCCGGCCCCGCGGGATGCGCTCGCTCAGCATCTGGTGATGATCGAGGAGGTGTTCCGCCGGGCGGACGACTTCGATTTCGTCCACTTCCACGTCGACTATCTCCACCTTCCCGCCTCCAGCAGGCAGCGCGTCCCTTATGTCACGACCCTGCACGGCCGGCTCGATCTGCCGGACCTCGTGCCCCTGTACCGGACGTTCCCCGGCGCGCCCGTCATCTCGATCTCGAACGCGCAGCGCGAGCCCCTGCCCTGGCTCAACTGGCGGGGAACGGTCGCTCACGGGTTGCCCGAGGATCTCCACGACTGCCAGGAGGAGCCTGAGGACTACCTGGCGTTCCTCGGCCGCGTCTCACCCGAGAAGCGTCTCGACCTCGCCATCGAGATCGCCCGGCGAGCCGGCCTGCCCCTGCGGATCGCGGCCAAGGTGGACCGGGCGGACGCCGACTACTACGAGCAGGTGATCCGGCCGCTGCTGCGGGGGCCCGGCGTAGAGTTTCTGGGCGAGATCGGCGAGCGGGACAAAACGACCCTCCTGGGGCGCGCCCGCGCGCTCCTCTTTCCCATCGACTGGCCGGAGCCTTTCGGCCTGGTGCTGATCGAGGCCATGGCCTGCGGCACGCCGGTGATCGCCTTCCGCCGCGGCTCCGTGCCGGAGGTGCTGGACCACGGCGAGTCGGGGTTCATCTGCTCGACCGTCGAGGAGGCGGTCGAAGCCGTGGCACACCTGCCGGAGATCTCCCGCCGCGGCTGCCGTCAGGTCTTCGAGCGGCGTTTCACGGCCGCGCGCATGGCGCGGGACTACGTGGACATCTACCGGCGAGAGCTCGAAGGAGCTGTCCATGGAAGAAGAGATCATCCAGATCAAGGAACAGTTCTACATCCTCGCCACGAGCTCGCGCGCCGGTGACCGGACGCGGGTCCTGAAGCACGGCGAGAGCTTCGCGGTCTTCGACCGCGCCGGCGCCATCCAGCCGCTGGGCCCGTCGGAGATGGGCCTCTTTCACGAGGGCACGCGCTTCCTGAGCGGCTTCGAGCTGTTTCTCGAGAACCAGCGTCCCCTGCTGCTGAGCTCCACCGTGCGCCGCGACAACGTGCTGATCGTCGACCAGACCAACCCGGACTTCACGGAGGGACCCGCAGGGCCGCTGTCGCGCGACGCGATCCACGTCTTCTCCACCGTCTTCCTTTGGGAGGGGGTCTGCTACGCGCGCCTGCGCTTCCACAACTACTCCATACATTCGCTCGACCTGCACGCTTCCCTGCGCTTCGCGGCGGACTATGCGGACATCTTCGAGATCCGCGGCACCCGGCGAGAGCGCCGCGGTCACAAGCTGGACCCGGTCATCGGCCGGAGCTCGGCGGTCCTGGGCTACGAGGGACTGGACGGCCGGGTACGGCGAACCCGCCTCGCCTTCTCCCCCACGCCGGACGAGCTGACCGATTCTCTCGCCTCGCTCCGCCTCCACCTGCGGCCGCGCGCCGAGCACAGCCTCGACGTGACCGTCGCCTTCGAGTCCGGCCCCCGGGCGCCGCGCACCTCGAGCTTCGGCAAGGCGCTGGAACGGTCGGCCGCGACGCTGGAGGCACGGCGGGCTTGCTGCGCCAACGTCGAGACCTCCAACCAGCGTTTCAACGAGTGGCTCGACCGCTCCGCCTCCGACCTCCAGATGATGGTCACCGAGACGGCGCACGGACTCTACCCGTACGCGGGCGTGCCCTGGTTCAGCACCGTCTTCGGCCGCGACGGCATTCTCACCGCGTACGAGACCCTGTGGCTCGATCCGTCGCTGGCCCGCGGCGTCCTCGCCTTTCTCGCCGCCACCCAGGCGACCGAGGTGATCCCCGCCAAGGACGCCGAGCCCGGCAAGATCGTCCACGAGCTGCGCAAGGGAGAGATGGCCGCCCTCGGGGAGGTCCCCTTCGGCAGCTACTACGGCACCGTCGACGCGACGCCGCTGTTCATCGTCCTCGCCGGCGCCTACTGGCGGCGCACCGGCGACCTCGCCTTCATCGAATCCATCTGGCCCAACGTCGAGCGCGCCCTCGCCTGGATCGACGACTACGGCGACCTCGACGGCGACGGCTTCGTCGAGTACTCGCGCCGCTCGAGCAACGGCCTCACCGCCCAGGGATGGAAGGATTCGGTCGACTCCGTATTTCACCGCGACGGCACGCTCGCCGAGGGACCGATCGCCCTCTGCGAGGTCCAGGGCTACGTCTTCGCCGCTCGCCGGGAAGCCGCCGCGATCGCCCGCGTGCTGGACCATCCCCGGCAGGCCGAGCGGCTGGAGCGCCAGGCCGAGGAGCTGCGCGAAAGCTTCGAGCGCACCTTCTGGCGCGAGGACATCTCCACCTATTGCCTGGCCCTCGACGGCGAGAAGCGACCTTGCGAGGTGCGGGCCTCCAACGCCGGCCATTGTCTCTTCGCCGGCATCGCCAGCCCGCAGCGGGCCTGGCGGGTGGCCCACACGCTGCTCAACGAAACCTCCTTTTCCGGCTGGGGCATACGCACCCTCGATGCACACGAGGCGCGGTACAACCCGATGGCCTACCACAACGGCTCCGTCTGGCCGCACGACAACGCCGTCATCTCCCTGGGAATGGCGCGCTACGGCCGCAAGGACGGCGCCGTCAAGGTGCTCCGGGGACTCTTCGAGGCCAGCCTGCACTTCGACCTCCACCGCATGCCCGAGCTGTTCTGCGGCTTCCACCAGCGCGCCAACGAAGGCCCGACGCTCTACCCCGTGGCCTGCGCTCCCCAGGCCTGGGCCGCGGGCTCGATCTTCCTCCTGCTCCAGGCCTGCCTGGGCCTGGAGATCGACGCCCCCGATCTGCGCGTCTGCCTGCAGCGGCCGGAGCTGCCGGAAGGACTCGACCGCATCGCCCTCCGCAACCTCCAGATCGGCGAGGCCAGTCTCGACCTCGTGCTCAGCCGCCACGACACCGACGTCGGGGTCCACCTGGAGCGCCGCGACGGAGCGGTGGAGGTGGTGGTGGTGAAATAATCCCGGGGTGCCCACCCGCTTCCTCGACGACTCGACGCCCGTCGTCCAGTTCGATCCCCAGCTCGAAGTCTCGCCCTTCGCCCTCTTCCGGCGGCTGAAGGACGCCCAACCGCCGCTGCTCGTCGACGTGCGGCCGCAACCCGGCGCCCTCGCTCTGTCCGGAGCGATTCCTTACCCCGGACCGGAATGGTCGCCGCCGGCTGAAGAGGACGTGGTCTTGTTCGACGACGACGGCGCGCTCGCCGTCGAAGGCGCCCGTCACATGCAGGCCGCCGGCTGGCCGCGCGTCAAGGCGCTCTTCGGAGGATTGGAGCTCTACGAGTTCTCGCTCGATCCGGAGGTGGTGGGAGAGGAGACCTTTCTGCTGCGCCGCGAAGCCTGAGCGGCTCCTCCACTCTCCACCTGCTCCTCGAGCTTCGTCCCCAGCTCCAGGGTCCGCCGGTAGGCGGCGTCGATGGCATCGGTCAGCACGGCCGAGAACCGACCCTGGTGGAGCACGTGCAGCGCCCGCGACGTGGTGCCGCCCGGCGAGGTCACGCCGTCGATCAGCTCGCCGACGTGGCGCTCCGAGGCGAGGATCATCTCCGCCGTGCCGATGATGGTCTCCAGCACCGACCGCCGCGCCAGGCTCCGCGACTCGCCGATGAAGTTGGCGGCGTCCTCCAGCGACTTCACGAAGTGGGCGATCAGCGCCGGGCCCGTGCCGTTGACGGCGGTGGCGCGGTCGACGTCGGTCTCGTCGGGTACGTAGATCTCCTTGCCCATGGTCTGGAGGATGCTCCGCACGGTCTCGCGGACGGGCTCGGAGACCTCGCGCGTCGCCGTCCAGATGGTCATGCCGCGGTGGATCTGGCATGGCAGGTTCGGCATGCAACGGACGACCGCCGGGTGGTTCAGCGCGCCGCCGATGGCGGCCATCCGGGCACCGGCGATGATCGACATCACCAGATGCTCGTGGCGGATGCTGCCGCGGATCTGTTCCAGCACCTTGGCGAGCGTCTGCGGCTTGACGGAGAGGACGACGATGTCCGCGTTCTCCACCGCCTCGACGTTGTCCGTCGTCGCACGGACGCCGTGGGTCGCGAAGAGCTGGTCCGCGCGCTCCCGGCGCGGTCCCGCGGCCCAGATCCGCTCCGGCGAGGTCACCTCGCGAGTCAGCAGACCGTCGATCATGACCTCGGCCATGACTCCGGAGCCGATGAAAGAGATGCGCTGCACCGCCACCAAAACCTCCCTTGATTCAAAGGACGCCAAGGACAAAAAGGGGGCTCGCTTGTCCTTGTTGGTCCTTGACGTCCTTTTCGTCCTTTCCCGGCTCCGCGCCCCCGTAAAGACCGTGGATTGTAGAGGAAACGCTAAAGCGTGACCACCCGGCCCGCCTGCTGGATCATGCGGGAGAAGCTCTGCCAGCCGAGCAGGGCGTCCACCGACGCCTGGACCTGGGCGGTTTCCAGCCCGAGCATGCGCGCCGAAGCGCTGCAGGCGTAGAGACGGATGAGGCCCTCCTCGCGTCCCTGGGCCAGCATCTCCGATAGAGGAGGCATCCCGAGCGACTCCAGCCGCTCGGCGCAGACCGGAGGCCGCGGATCGAGCTCGTCCCACCGCCCCCGCGCCCACGCATCGAGAGCCCCGAAGAACAAGGCGATATCGACCCGCTCCCCCACCGCCGCCACGCTCGCCGCCAGCGAGGAGATCTGGAACCGCATGTCCCAGGTGCCGCCGTGGGCGAGGATGAGGAGGGTGGGCATGGCCATACAAGAGGACAGCGCGTATGCACCGAACGTCCCGGACTAGATGTTCGGGAGGAGAGAAACCATCTTCGAGCTGAGGATCTTATCGTCGGATGTGACAAGGGTCAGGTCATAGACGGCTGCCGTGGCTGCAATAAAGCGATCCGCCGGGTCCTGGTGACGCAGGTCGATGGAACGGCTCAGGATCGCGACCTCTCCGGTAAGGGGTGCTTCCTGGATCGGCACGGACTCCTGGACTTCGGCGACCCACGTCGCGGGAGGCCGGTCCAGGACTACGCGACCCTTCTCCACCAAGATGAAAAGCTCCCAGATGCTTATCGGCGATAGCCATAACTCGTTTTCTTCGGATTCGAGCTCGGAAGTGACGCGCTCAGAGAGCTTCTCGGGCTCCAAAAGGCTCCAAAGCCAGATGTGGGTGTCGAGCAGCAATCTCACGTGCGGAGCACGTCCCAGACCGCTTCATCCGAGGCCGGAGAGACGATATCGCCCAGGATTTTCCCGTTGGAGCGAAAGGACCCTAGCCAGCCTCGCGGCCGGAGGGGTGACGAAACGGGAACGATCTCAGCGACGGGCTCTCCGGAGCGCGTGATCCGCACAGGTTGGCCTGTGCGCTGCACTTTTTCGAGTATCGCGGTACAGACAGCTTGGAACTCTGAAATCGTCATGCTCTCCACGGCTGCAGCATACCACAGCCCTCACCGCATGAGGACATGGCTGAGCTTGGCGGCGCAGCCAATGTGCGTGCGATCCTGGTAGGGGAGAGAGCTGAATGTTGGCCAGATCCGGGCTTTGGCCGAGCGCTTTCGAGTCTCACCGTCCGTCTTTATCTGAAGACTTACACGCGTATCTACTTCGTGTTCTGGGGAATCAGGCGGATTCAGAGGCTCGGGCCGCGATTCAACTGCCTTCGCAGCGTCTGCAAACACCGGGTCGTGATCTTCTTCAGACTCGACGGCCGGTACCCAAGCCGCGAAGCTGCTTCCTCTGGAGTCAACCCGAGCCCGTACCGCAGGTGGATCAAAGCTTGATGACGGGTTGGCAGGCGCCGGACCAGTTTTCGCAGATCCCGATGCAGGCCGGGATCGGTTCCAGCGAAGCCGTCGTAGCCGGCCAGCCGCTCCAGCGCCGCTTCCTCGATTGCCGAATAGATCTGCCGTCCCTCTCGCCGTCGATAGCGCAGGCACTCCATGCGTAGAGCAGCGAGCAGCCAGGCTTCGTAGTCCTTGACCTGAGCGCGCTTGCGCCACAGCGCCAGGAGGGCTTCCTGCAGTAGGTCCTCACCATCCTCCAGCGCCACCTGGTACTGCCTGAGCAATGCCAGGAGCCGCGAGCGAGCGCGCTCAACAACTCGGGCGAAGAGCTCCTCGTCCGAAGGTGTACCCATGCAGGCGGCCTCCTCGAATGGGGGTGACTCCGCTGCGTCATCCATTTCACATATGCGAAGAACTCTCTGTCTACCAGGAGGTGCCTCGCGGCGGCTTCTTGTAGACGCGGTCCTGAGAATTCGAGACCCGCGGCACTTGGCAACTACCCGCGCAAGCGGAAGGAAGGAGAAGTCATGCTTCGCAGAAGAGCACTACTCCGTTGGTTGACACTGGGTTTGATCGTCGCCTGTCCGCTGTCTCTTCGGGGAGCGGACATGGCGGGCCAGGAGCCGAAGACCCCCGTTGCTCATCTCGAGGTGCAACCGGCACGTATCGACTGGATGCCCCAGGCAGACTACGAGCGTCTGGTCCTGACCGTCGCAGGTCCTGAAGACCTCTACATCCAGCGGGAATTCGGCGCCGGGGAGACACCTTTTTTCAGCTCCCTCGACGTACAGGGCGGACGGCTCCCCGACGGCGTCTATGCCTATGAGTTGCGAGCTGTTCCACGGCTGGAACTGGATCTCCGCGAGAAGCCTACCAAGGCCCGGGAGGTGGGGGACGATTCCGTCCTGAAGGAACTGCAAAAGGAGGGAAGCCGTCCAGAAAGCCCGCTGGTGCAATCGGGACACCTCTGGATTCAGGGGGGAAGTTTCATGGACAAGATTCCAGTTCCACGTGCGCCCTCGAGTCCGGGTGAATCTGCATCAAAGCCTCCCACACCCAACTTCACCGCCAAAACCACAATCAACGACGATCTCATTGTCAAAGCACAGGCTTGCATTGGCGCCGGCTGCGTGGAAGGCATGGCCGATGTCCCTGCACTGAAACTGAGGGAGCTTTTTGACACTAAGATTGTCTTCGAAAATGACGGCTGCTGCACTCCCTACTCGAACAACTGGGCTCTACAGGCGAACGACTCTAGCAACAGCAACGGAAACTTCTTGATCCGCGACTTGACGTACAATACGAGTCCATTCAAGATCGGACCGATAGCGCCTGATAACGCCTTAACCATACTTTCCTTTAGTGGAAATGTGGGTCTGGGAACCCTAACGCCGGCCGCGGCGTTGCACGTCACCCGGAGCACCGGAGCGCTTGCCACACTGGCGCGATTCTCCAACAACCTGGGCATTCAGGTTCTTTACGACCGAACCGACGCCGGTGCCAACGACTGGCAGACATCCAATTTCAACGCTACATTCCAGATCTCGGTCCCCGGCGCCGCACCTCCACAGTTCAGTCTGAATGCGAACGGTAACCTCACGATCGGCGGCACCCTGACCGAGCTCTCGAGCCGCGACGCCAAGACGAACTTCGAGTCTCTGGACCCGGTGACGGTCCTGGCGCGCTTGGACGACTTGCCGATCTCGGTGTGGAGCTACAGGCAGGACACGTCGGCCCGCCATATCGGCCCCATGGCCGAAGACTTCCACAAGGCGTTTGGCCTGGGCGTCGACGACAAAACCATCGCACCCGGTGACAAGGCCGGCGTGGCCCTGGCGGCGATCAAGGGCCTGCACCAGGTCGTTCAGGAGAAGGACACCGAAATCGCCGAGCTCGAGAACCGCATCGAAGCTCTGGAGGAACTGGTCCAGAGCCTGGCCCAAGAGCGGGCCGCGTCCGACCACCAACAATAGAGCGCTAGGCTTCTTCGCAATCGAGAGGGTGAGGGTGAGGGCTCGCGGACCTTCACCCGTTCCCTTTCCCCATTCGCAAGGCGCCAACCGAAGTTTTCCGCTTCGCCGCGGCAGGCATCCCGGCCGGATTTATCGAGGGATTGGAGCCCGAACCAGACCGTCAGGCGATCCGCCTGACCTCCTTGCCAATCTCGTACAAGAACTCCGGTGCGAAATCGGCCCCGTTCGGCCACTCGACCGTTCGCGTCTCCTCATTCACTCTCGCCTGGCGGAAAAACTCGAGATCTCGGAGGGGCTCGAAGATCTCTCCATGGAGCTCCCCTCTCAGATCCACATCTTTCACCACGTCATCAGTAAACTCCACCCGGAGCACGTAGTCTTTCATAGGTAGGACCTGCTCGACGTGCAAGAACATGCTTCCCTCTCTCAACCGGCTCAGCGTCGGCACAATCCCTCCCACCAGGGTTACATCGTCGGCTGATTCTCCGACACCGTCCACGTATCCCCGGCCTTCATCAGATCCTCCAGCTTGCCGACGCCCAGCCGGTCGGTCTCCTGCTGCATCTGCTCCACCACCCGCTGCTCATAGGAGGGCATGTCGACGCTGCGGAAGACGCCCAGGGCCGTCGGGAACTCGGGCGGCAGGAGGTTGGCGGCGAGGAAGGCGGTCGCCGGGTTCTCCAGCGTCTCGTCCCACACCACGCAGTCCTCAGGACCGACGCCGTCGCCGAGGTGGACGACCTCCATCTGCGTGCCCTTCATCCGGATCCCCTTGTCCTTGGCCTTGCCGAAGATCAGGGGCTTGCCGTGCTCCAGGTAGAGCGCGTTCTCGTCCTTGGCCTCCTTCTCGGTCATGTAGGTGAAGGCCTTGTCGTTGAAGATGTTGCAGTTCTGGTAGATCTCGACGAACGCCGTGCCCTTGTGCTGGGCGGCGCGGCGCAGGATGTCGCGCAGGTGGACCTGGAAGATGTCGACGCTGCGGGCCACGAAGGTGGCGCCGGAGCCGATCGCCAGCGACAGCGGGTTGAACGGGTAGTCCACCGAGCCCGCCGGCGTCGACTTGGTCTTCTTGCCCAGCTCGCTGGTCGGCGAGTACTGTCCCTTGGTCAGGCCGTAGATGCGGTTGTTGAACATCAGGATCTTCACCCCGACGTTGCGCCGCAGGGTGTGGATCAGGTGGTTGCCGCCGATCGACATGGCGTCGCCGTCGCCGGTGGCGATCCAGACCTCCAGCTCCGGCCGCGCCAGCTTGAGGCCCGTCGCCACGGCCGGCGCCCGGCCGTGGATCGAGTGGAAGCCGAAGGTGTTCATGTAGTAGGGGAAGCGGCTCGAGCAGCCGATGCCGGAGACCACCACGAACTTCTCGCGCGGGATGCCCAGCTCGGGGAAGACCTGCTGCACGGCCGAGAGGATGGCGTAGTCCCCGCAGCCCGGGCACCAGCGCACCTCCTGGTCGGTCTGGAAGTCCTTCTTGGTAAGGGTCGGCGTCGCGGTCTCAGTTGACATGCGTCGGCTCCACGATCTGCTGGATCTTCTCCAGAATCTCTTGACGGGTGAAAGGCTGGCCCTGCACCTTGTTGAGGGAGATCACGTCCTTGAGGAAGCGGGCCCGCAGCAACAGGCTGAGCTGGCCGAGGTTCATCTCGGGCAGCAGCACCTTGTCGAAGCGCGCCAGCACCTCGCCCAGGTTCTTCGGGAAGGGGTTCAGGTAGCGCAGGTGAGCGCGGCTGACGGGCAGCCCGTTGCGCCGGGCGACGTTGACCGCGCCGGTGATGGCGCCGGCCGTCGAGCCCCAGCCGAGGACGAGCAGCTCGCCGCCTTGCGGATCGCCGTGCACCTCGACGTCCGGGATGTCGTTGGCGATGCGCGCCACCTTCTCGGCCCGCAGGCGGACCATGTGCTCGTGGTTGGCCGGGTCGTAGGAGACGTTGCCGGTGACGTCCTCCTTCTCCAGGCCGCCGATGCGGTGCTCCAGGCCCGGCGTGCCGGGGATCGCCCACGGCCGCGCCAGCGTCTCGGGATCGCGCTCGTAGGGGCGGAACCCTTCGGGATCGGTGCGGAACTCGGTGCGCAGGTCCGGCAGGTCCTCGATCCGCGGCAGCTTCCAGGGCTCGGAGCCGTTGGCGATGTAGCCGTCCGAGAGCAGCATCACCGGCACCATGTAACGGGTGGCGATGCGCACCGCCTCCATGGCCATCTCGAAGCAGTCCTTGGGCGAGGACGCCGCCAGCACCGGGATCGGCGACTCGCCGTTGCGCCCGAACATCACCTGCAGCAGGTCGGCCTGCTCGGTCTTGGTGGGCAGGCCGGTCGAGGGGCCGCCGCGCTGGATGTTGCAGACGATCAGCGGCAGCTCCGTCATCACCGCCAGGTTCATGGCCTCGGCCTTGAGGGCGATGCCGGGGCCGGAGGAGATGGTCACGCCGAGGGCGCCGCCGAAGGAGGCGCCGATCGCCGAGCAGACGGCCGCGATCTCGTCCTCGGCCTGGAAGGTGGTGACGCCGAAGTTCTTGTAGCGCGAAAGGTCGTGGAGCACGTCCGACGCCGGGGTGATCGGGTAGGCGCCGAGGAACAGCGGCAGGCCGCTGCGCCGGCTGGCGGCGATCAGGCCCATCGCCAGCGCCGTGTTGCCCATGATGTTGCGGTACAGGCCCGGCTCCATCACCGCCGCCGGCACCTCGTAGCGGTGGTGGAACAGCTCGGTGATGTCGCAGAAGTTCCAGCCCGCCTTGAGCACGGCGACGTTGGCCTCGGCGAGCTGGGGCTTCCTGGCGAACTGCTTCCTCAGCCAGTCGACGGTGTTGTCCAGCGGCCGGAGAACAGCCAGTAGCACATGCCGAGGGCGAACATGTTCTTGCAGCGCTCCACCGACTTCGAGTCGAGGCCGCTGCCCTCCAGCGTCCGGCGCGTCATGGTGGTGACGGCGGCCTGGAACACCCGGTAGCTCTCCAGGCTGCCGTCCTCCAGCGGGATTGGCGGCGAGGCCGGCCTTGGTGAGGTTGCGCGGGTTGAACTCGTCGGTGTTGACGATGATGATGCCGTTGGGCTTGAGGTCCCGCAGCTCCTTCTTGAGGGCCGCCGGGTTCATCGCCACCAGCACGTCCGGAGCGTCGCCCGGGGTATGGATGTCGTAGTCGGCGATGCGCACCTGGAAAGCCGAAACGCCCGGCAGGGTGCCGGCGGGCGCGCGGATCTCCGCCGGAAAGTCCGGCAGCGTCGACAGGTCGTTGCCGACCAGCGCCGAGGTATTGGTGAACTGGGTGCCGGTCAACTGCATGCCGTCGCCCGAGTCGCCGGCGAAGCGGATGACCACCTCGGTGATCTTCTCGGGCGCGACTTCGCGTCTCTCTTTTTCAGCAACCGTCGTGCTCATGGTCCTCTCTTTCCACGGATACCAACAAGAACGGCCCGGTATTCATGCCCCTTTGGGGCTCCCCCCCGGGCGAGCCGCTGTCCTTCGTAGGGTCGTTGAGGCTTGCATCGGCCTACGATCTTACCAGAGGTTGGCCGCACCTTCGCCGCCCTTTCGCCCGGGGGAGCCCCTACACCGTCGAGGAGGACGAAGGCGTCCCCGGCTCGGCCCGGCGCTTCCGCACCGGGCTATTGAGACTTCGCTTCTCCGAAGCGACCGAACGTTTGCCGGCAGATCGCCCCAAGGGCGACGTTTCGTTAGCCCGGTGCGGAAGCGCCGGGCGCAGGGTGAGGACCCCTCCTGAACATTTACGGCACACCGGCGTCTAGCGGGACTTGGCGGTCCTCCCGGTCTTGAAAACACCCTTTCTCTAGCGCATATCCGCTGCGAGTCACCTTCGGGCACTCCGATCGCACCCCCAGCCGGCCACACTCGACCTTCATCCGCTGCGATTCGACTTCATACCGCTGCGACCCGACCTTACGTGGCGGAGGAATGACCCCGAGCGGCTGCGATTCGGCTCTGTGCGGTTGCGACTCGGCCCCCCGCCGCTCGTGCACGGCCTCAGGCACGGTCTACACAGACCCGAGCCCCGCGCTCCCGAGCCCCTGTCGCAGCGGCCAGGCCCCGTATCGCAGCGACTCAACCCGCGGAGGCGCGGATGCGATCCCGTATCGCAACGCCTCGGCCCTGTTTCGCAACAAGGCGCCGGCTGGTACGGCTCAAGGCTGCGTGGGCTCAGACTGAAACCACGTCGCGACGACGTGCTGGGTGTCGAGGTATTCCCGGACGGCGCTGACCTTGCCGTCGCGGATCGTCATCAGGAAGTGGTACTCCTGATTGTAGATGCGGCCGTTTTGCAGCTCGCCGTAGGACTCGGCCTCGACGGCCACCTTGTCACCCTCGGCGATCAGGCCCTTCACCGTCATCTTCATCCCGTTCTCGAGCCGGCCGGCCATGTTGCGGAAGAGGCGGGCGATCTGCTCTTTGCTGTGAGCGCCGGCCGCCGGCTGTCGGTCCGGTTTGCCGGCGATCCACCAGGTGGCGTCGTCGGCCATGGCGTCCAGAGCTTCCCGCGATGTCGTTGGCGCTGAAACGGGCGAAGAATTCCTCGGCCAGCTTCTTGTTCTGTTCGATGCTCATGCCCTCAGTATAGACCAACCCTCAGAAGCTGAACTGAGCCGAGAGCGCGAACAGGTGGGTCTTCCGCTCGAGCGTTCCGCTCTCGACCCGGGCGCGCAGGATCTCGACGTCGTTCGGCCGGGCGAAACGGTTGCCTTCCACCTGATGGAAGGAAGCCTTGATCACCAGGTTGGAGCCGAACCAGTAGTTGAGACCGAGAGCCCAATCCCGGTGCTCGAGCAGCGAATCCGGAGCTTCGGGATGCTCGTCGTCGTTGGTGTCCTGGCGGTCATGACGCGCCGCCGCCTGCCACCGATCCGTAAGGAAGTAGGCCACTTCCAGATAGCCTGTCTCGGCAGAGGTTTCCTCTTCGCTCTGCCGTCCGGCCTCGGCGCGAATCCAGAGCTTGCTGGAGAGGAACTGGACGTGCCCGATCCAGGCATCCCGGCGGACGCCGTCATCCACGTTGTCGCCGCGGTAGGCCGACACTACCGAAGGTGAGCCGGTCATCCGGCGAGATGAAAGCGAATCTGCCCCCCACCAAATCGCGGACGGACTCCGGCTCCTCTTCGCCCGGTTCTTCTCCTATGTCGTCCTCCTCCACGATGAAACCGAACGGATCGTCTTCCTTGACGTCGACGGCGCCGCCGTAGAGGTCATAGGCGACGGACCAGCCTTCGAGCGCCCGGAACGTTGCCGGTGATTCCCGCTCCCCGATAGAATTCCGCGGCGAAACCGGCGGGACCGTAGAGGCCCTGCGGCAGCTTGACGAAGGGCCGCAAAGTTCCAACGTCGAAGATCTCCGTGTAGAGACCGAACGGGTGTTGCGCCTCGCCGAAACGGAAGCGCAGAGCCTTCGAAACCGACCATTCGGCGAAGGCGTAGTCGCGCTCGATCTCGACCTCCCCGTCGTCGGTAACCCACTCGACCTGAGCGTTGATCTTGAGATTCTCGATCGGCTCGGCGGCGAGATTGAGGGCGAAGGAGGAGTGCTCGATCTCCTGTTCTTCCGCGGCCACCATGTAATGGTTGCCGTTGGTCTCCCCCGCCGCAACGGATCCGAACCCATGCAGGTGAATGCTCGGCTCCCAGCCTTCATCCTCTATAGACAAACTGACTGTCCAGAACCCCAACAGGCTGTCCAGAATTCGGACAAGATGCCCGCCCGTGCTATCTTCGAGCCTCTCAAACCTCTTTGAATCACGGGTAAGGCCGGAAAAGGAGCGGACCGATGGCGGACGACGCGACGAATGCGCCACCTCCCGTCCTGAAGGAGCTGCTGGTGCGCTGCCTGCAGGAAGGTGCGGAGATCGAGCACCAGCTCATGATCCAGTACCTCTACGCGGCGTTCTCGATGAAGAAGCGTCCCGACGAGACGTGCAACGACGCCCAGTACGAGCACGTCCGCCGCTGGCAGTCCACCCTCTACATGGTGGCCCGCCAGGAGATGGAGCACCTCGCCCTGGTCAACGGCATGCTCACCGCCATCGGCGCCCAGCCGTTCTTCGACCGCCAGAACATCCCGCTCCAGTCGCCCTACCTCCTCGGCGACCCCCTGCAGTGGGAGAAAAACCTGGCCCACCGGCCGTGCGACATCCCATATGTCTTCGAGCGGTTCGACCTCGCCACCATCCGGCGCTTCGTCTGCTTCGAGAGCCCCTCCGAGCAGACCCTCGTGGACGCCGACAAGCGAGTGCCCGGCTGGTGCTTCTCCTGCGCGGATCAGCCCTATCCCAGCACCTCTTTGGAGGAACGCGCGAGCGGCTTGCTCGAGGCCGGGCCCCTTTACTTTCCGCTCGCCGGGAGCCACATCCCCGACGATCTGTTCGCCCCGGCGCAGGAGGAGCTGGCGAAGCATGGCGGGCCGCTGCAAGCCGGCGCCGGCGACTCCCTCAAGCCGGGAACGATTCAGGAGCTCTACCGCCTCGTCGAGATGCTTTTCAAGCTCCTCTCCACGCGCTGGAACCTATTCACCGGCAATCCCAGCCAGCAGGTCTTCGTACCGATCGAATATCAGATCAACATCTTCCCCATCACCGACCTCCCCTCCACGCTTCAAGCGCTGCGCCTGATCGTCGAAGAGGGCGAAGGCATCAGCGCGCCGCCGGACTTCCAGAGCCATTTCGAGCGGTTCTACGACGTCCACGACGATCTCGTGGCCGTGCTCGACGCGGACCCGCGCTTCGATCCGTCGCTGCCGCTCCCCCTGAACCCCGACGGCGATGAGATCACCAACACGTTCGCGCTCGACCTCTTCGACCTCTTCAACTACACCTACGCGACGCTGACCTTCCTCCTCACGGCGCTCTATGCCAAATACCAGCCCGAGAGCAGCCAGTCCTACCCCTATTTCAGCTCCGCCCTGCAGGAGAACGCCTTCGGGCCGATGATGACCATGCTGCTCCGCCCCATCGCCGAGATCATGGCCCATACGGCCTCCGGCGATGGCAAGCACACCACCGGCCCGAGCTTCGAGCTTCTCCGCCGGCGACCGGGCGCTGCTCCGCGATCCCTCGCAGCTCACCAACATCGAGTTCTTCCTCTGCCGCCTCGAGGAGATCACTCGGAGGCTCGAGAGCATGACGAGGATGACGAGCGCGAACCTCACCGCCGTGGCCCGTTCCGCGGACGACGTGCCGTTCCTCGACCGGCAGCTCCGCTTCGTCTACGAGAAGCTCGAAAGCCATGACCAACAACATGCGCCGCATCTACCAGATCGGCCAGCTCCCGCAGTTCATCGTGAACCCCTGAGGACCGGAGGTGACCACGCCATGCCGACTCCCGTGGCCAAGCTGTTGGAGATGCAGTTCCAGGGCTACTTCATGTGCCGGATCGCCACCGATCCGGACCCCACCAACGAGCAGCGGGGCGTCTCCGGCTACACCCTGGCCCTGGTCCACGAGGACGGCCTCGACCAGGTCATCCGCACGCAGCTCGACGAGACCAAACCTGAAGACAGGGAGTTCCTGGAGAAGAACCTGCGCGAGCCGGCGCAGGAGATGGGCATCAAGATCGCCGTCGACGTCAACGAGGTGCTCTTCGACGGCAAGCGCTGGTTCGGCCCCGCCCGCGACGCGCTCCTCGGCGCCCGGCTCCACCTCAAAGGCACCAATCCGCCCTTCCCCGGCCCCACCTTCGACAGCCGCAACAACATCGTCGGCTCGGACGACAACATGTTCTTCGTCGTCAACCCCTTCGAGCTGGCGATCGAGAAAGACAACGGCATCGCCTTCCAAGCCGAGGACTACCTCAACCCGGCCGATCCCGAGCAGAAAATCTGGGAGATCGAAGATCCCCAGACCTACGCACGGCGCCTGCCCACCTCCTTCGTCTCCGGCTCGACGCCGGCCCAGGCGGCGATCCGCGTCTTCGATGGCTACACCTACTTTCGCGACCGCGTGAAATATCTCCGGCAGCGGATCGAGCAGCTCGAAAAGGAAAAGGCCGAGGCGAAGGGCGAGGCCGCAATCGCCGCCCTGAATGGCAGGATCCAGGGCCTGTTCACCCGCATCTATCAGTTGGAATTCTGGGGAGGCCGCTTCGAGACCAAGCTGGCCTTCCAGCTCACCTACGGCTTCAACATCAACGGCCCGCAGTCCGTAGAAGATCCGGAGAACCTCCTCGGCGGCAAGGTCGTCAGCGGCCAGCCCTGGCCGGTGACGTTCTGGTTCGGAAGTTGGGACGGGGATCTGCTGGTGGGCTGGATGCAGGGGAGCTTGAGCGTGCCGTTCCGGCCGGATGGGAGCTTCAAGGGGTGCGACACGGAAAATCCTGAAGACGTGTCATAATGAACCAGCCGGCGCGCCTGACCTCGCCGGCCGGAATGAGCCTATGCCGACCATCGAAGTGACCCTGCCTGAGGAAGTTTTGACGGCGCTCCGTAAGAGTCCAAGAGAGGTCGCCCGCGATGTCCGCATTGCCGCGGCGGCCCAATGGTACGCGGACGGCCTCGTCTCTCAAGGAAAAGCGGCCGAGCTGGCGGGTCTGAGCCGGCCCGAGTTCCTCGATGAGCTGGGTCGGCGCAAAGTGCCGGTGATCCAGATGACGGTCGAGGAGTTGAGAGCCGAGCTCGAAGGTGATTGAGCTACTCGCCGTCAACAGCTCGCCGCTCATTCTCCTCGGGCGCATCTCCCGGCTCGATCTTTTACCCTCCATTGCGAGTAGGGTCGTAGTCCCACGCGCTGTCCTGCACGAGCTCAACGTCAAGGTCGGTAGCGATTGGCTCGCGCACACAGTTGCGGAACACCCGGGGCTCGAGATTGTCGAAGCTCCAAAGATCCCCGATGACGTCCGGAAGTGGAATCTGGGAGTCGGAGAGTCCTCAGTCATCGCTTTCTGCCTCGTCAACCCTGGATGCAAGGCCATGCTCGACGATCTGAGGGGACGCCGTTGTGCCTACGCCCTGGGAGTACCTCTCTTCGGCACCCTTGGATCTATCATTGAGGCCCGCCGAAGAGGTTTAATTCCAGCGGCGCGCCCTCTTGTCGCGGCAATTCGAGGTGCAGGTTATTACATTGAGGACGATCTCATCGAGGAGGCGTTACGGAACGTCGGAGAGAGCTGGGAGCAGTAGCTGGCTCTAAGCATTGCCGCTTCGAGACCAAGCTGGGCTTCCAGCTCACCTACGCCTTCAACATCAACGGCCCGCAGTCCGTGGACGATCCGAACAACCTCCTTGGCGGCACGGTCGTCCGCGATCAACCCCGGCCGGTGACGTTCTGGTTCGGGAGCTGGGACGGGGATCTGCTGGTGGAATGGATGCAGGGGAGCTTGAGCGTGCCGTTCAGGCCGGATGGGAGGGTCGAAGGGTGCGAGACGGGGAAATGAAGGTTCCTCGGGCCTACGAAGAGGTTGTCGACTTCATCGCGGCGGAAAACCCGAGGAAGGTCATCGCCTTTCAACCGTCCGCGTCTGCTAAGGCGCGGGTTGCCGAACTCGTCGCGCGTGAAAAAGCCGGTAGCCTGACGATAGACGAAGCTTCGGAACTCAAGCACTCTCTGCAGCTCGAGCACATCATGCGTCTGGCGAAGGCGCACGCCAGGAAGTACCTCCGCTGACCGCACCGGCTGATCGATCTTTCAGGCGGCACCTCGAGAACGCTGGATTTCGTGGGATAAGATCCGCAGAAAGACATCAAACATAGGTACCCACACACTAGCCGGCAATGAGATGAACCGATTTGCGAAATTCGGCGGGAGGGCAAAACCTCCCTCTATGAGAGCCTGACCAAAATGGTCGCGCCACTCCTTTGTCGCTTCGGACTCGGTTAGCCACTTGAAGTTGAGCGTGAGTGTGCCTTCAGAAGCGGCAGTGAAGACTGATTTTTGCGAGACAGAGGAAAACTTTGGACTAAAGGACCCAGCTCTTTTACCTGTGCCAAAACTGACCTCGTCGGCACTCTGTTGCGCCCATTCATACAACGACCTGAGCGCCAGTAGGTGATCAGCCGAGAGTCGACTTGAAGCATCGGCGAAGAAGCTCTCGGCATCCCAAGAGGGCCGAGGGCCTGTCCCAGCCGACGATTTTCGCTCGCCGCCATGAAGGGTGGGTATTAGGATTTCGAGATCCCCGTGCTGGTAGAAGTCGAGACCGACTCCCAGGACAACAAAAGAACTGTTGGTGTTCACATAAGCCATAAGATCCTTGAGACGGTCGTCAATTGTGTCCATCAGGACAACGAAGCGAAAGCGGCCCAAGGCGACCGCGGACTTCAGGCCATCGAGAAACTCGCTCGCGGCATCTCCTTCAAGATCATAGAATTCCTTCAGGCGTTGCGGCAGGCCTTTGCCGGTCCGCTTCTGCATCAGGAGGTCAAGCCGCGTTACGAAATCGTCAGGGTCAGGATAGGCTTTCCAAAGCGCCGCGCCGTAGTCCAATACCTGAGCCAGAACGAGTCTCTTGTCGGGGTTCTTGTAGAGTTTGGTCTCCACCAAGTACAGGTTGGCATCCTCGTCGGTAGCCAAAGCGTCGATCGGCCCGCTCGGCGTGGGGAACTCGCGCACCAGAACGAGGGGTCGTATATCTTGCTTCAGTTGGTCGAGTGGAAGTACCTCGGGATTGTCGGAGATGTACTTCTGAAGATAGGACTCGTCTTGGATGACGGTCCGCTGCAGTTTTATGGCAGAGCCACCGTGCTGTGAAAGGATGATAGGCATATAACACCCGTTGGCCTTACGCCTAATCGGCGCCCTGTCCCCTCAGGATCACCTTGACCCGCCCGACCTCTCCCGTCCGCAGCCGGACCTTGATGCCGTGCGGATGCCTTGGAGATTTCGTGAGGACATCCCGCACGATTCCCCGGGTGAGCCGGCCGGTGCGCTGATCGGCCTTCTGCACGATCTCCACTTCGAGACCGGGATGGATCTCCTGGCGCGAGTCTCCAGCCATGTCACCACACTCTGGAACGTCTAAAGAGGCAAGCGATCGAGCGCCGCTCTCTCTTCCTGTGTCAGCTGGGCCGCGAGCTCGGGAGTCGTCTCGAGGAGGGATTGAGCGTCCGCCAGATCCTGGAGGCGCTTCGAACGCCGGCGGGCCGGATCGGTGGCTGCACGTAATTTCTCGTGGAGAAGATCGGCCCGCCTTATGACTCGGAGACAGACTCCCTCGAAGCTCGATTTCCTCCGCCCGCTCGACGGCCGAAACGAGCGCCGGATCGTCGGTGAACTGGACAGGGACACCTGCCGGCCCGAGCCAGTTCTCAGAATGGGTGAACTGACCCGTCTGCTTGAAGCCCGCCGCTTCCAGCGCAGCTCGAGGAATGGAGCGACGGTCCGCGACGGCGAGGTCGATATCCAAAGTCGTCCTGGGCTCGGTCTGGTGGACCTGAAGCGCCAGGCCGCCGATGAGGGCATAGGCAACGTCTGCTTCCGCGAGGATCTTCCCCAGCGCCAGCAGGGCTGGCTTCTTGGTCTGCTCCATCCCGGACCTCATCCAGTGCCACTGACGGTCCAGGAGGAACCCGATTTCGAGACCGCTCGGCACGAAATCATGGTAACACGTGGTTCCTGGGCCCCACGAGCGCAGCACGAGAGGAGCGAAGCATGAACCGAGTGTATACGGCTTGCGGGCGATTCCGAATCTGGATAGGCTTCTCGCGAGCCCCTTATCTTGTGAGCCCCATAATGAATCTCGCGCGCCGCCACATCCTTCTCGTCTTCCTCGTTGCGGGCCTCTTCCAAGCCGGAGAAGCAGCCGCGCAACCCCTTGCGCAGGTTCCGACCGAGGTGGAGATCAAGTTCGCGGGCTATCAGGGCCTCGAGCTTCAGGGGACGCTGTCGCTTCCGGCCCAGGTTCCCGAGGGCGGAGCTGCGGGAGTGCTCCTGCTCCCAGGCTCCGGCCCCACCGATCGCGAAGGCAACCAGCCGCCGCGCCTGATGACGAATCTCCTGCAGCAGATGGCCCAGCGCCTGGCAAAGGAAGGCTTCGTGGTGCTGCGTTTCGACAAGAGGTCGGCCCACGTCTACGCCAATAAGTGGCCGAACGAGCCGTCACTGCTGGACGCCTTCCTGTCCTGGGAAGCCTTCACCGGCGACGCCAAGGCGGCGCTCGAATTCCTGCGCAGCCGCAAGGAGGTCGATCCGGCGCGCACGGCGATCGTCGGCCACAGCGAAGGCGGCCTGATCGCGCTCCAGCTCGGCAGCGACCTCACCGCCACCGGCTCGCCGCCCGCGGCGCTGGTGCTCGCCGGCACGGCCGCGACGCGGCTGGACGAGGTCATGCGGCTTCAGGTGGCGGCGGCGCTCGAACGCCAGAAGGCGGATGAAGCCATTCGCAAGCAGTATGCGGAGGCGCTGGACAAAGCGGCCAAGTCCATTCGCGAAACGCGCACGGTTCCAGGGGATCTGCCGGCCGGCCTGCGGCCCCTGTTCCCACCTTTTCTGACGCGGCTGCTCTACTCCTATATGACGCTGGAGCCCACTGCGCTCGCGGGCCAGTACAAGGGACCCGTCCTGGTGCTGCACGGCTCCATGGACAACCAGGTTCCAGCCGATCACACGGAGAAGATGTTCACCGCCCTCACCGCGCGCGCCGGCGGGGTGCAGGAACGCGTCGTGGTTCCCAACGCGAGCCACAACTTGAAGCCGGCCTCGAGCCTGACGGATGCCGGTCTCGCCGGCGACGTGGTACCCCAGGCGCTCGACGCGATGGCGGGTTTTCTCAGCCGCGTTTGCGGGAGGAATACCGCCGCGAGCCGTCCTGGTTCCTAGTGCCCGGGCCACGGAAGAATCCGGTGTTAAAAATCGTTCTTTCTCATGGCGCGTTCCCCGCTTTCGTCGTCGCGTTCCCCATGGGGAATGCGACCAAACGGTCGGGGAATGAGGCATTCCCCGGAGGGAACGGCCCATTCCCCCGGGGGAATACGTCATGAAAGCCTTTCCCAAGCCGTTCCCTCCTTTTTGCGGCCCGTTCCCTCCGGGGAATGGCTCATGATCGGGAGGGAATAGGCCGTTCCCCACTTTCCCGTGACGTTCCCCGTGGGGAATGAGCCATTCCCCGCCTTTCACGTCACGTTCCCCACGGGGATGCCCCCGTGATCGGAGGGAACGGGCCGTTCCCCGCCTTCCCATCACGTTCCCCGCGGGGAATGCCTCTTGAAAAGGAGGGAATGAGCCATTCCCCGCCTCGGAGATCCTGCCCTCATGAGATAACGAGCCCGATGAAACCCATGAGCAGGAAAAGCAAGGCAAACCCGGCCCGGAGCAGGGCCAAGCCCCAAAGCACCGCGAAGGAGTCGACCTCCGCTCGCGTCGGATTGCCAGGATCATACCGGACGGACACCTTCTCGCCGATCCCGAAACCCTGAAAGCCGCTTCCCATCAGCGATTCGGTTCGCTGAACCTCGCCTCCTGCCGGTCGGAACTCCAGCAGCGGAAAGCTCACGGCATTTCGGCCGACGCCGCGAACCCGGACTTCCACCACGGTGGCTTCGGCGGCTCGGGAGCCGGCGAGGAAGCTCTTCCGTCGCAGGTAGATCTGCAGCGCCGAGGCGAGAAAGCCGCAGCCGACGAGGATGCAGATCACGCCCCAGATGGCGAAGCGGTCCATGGGACCTCTACCACCGGAACGCGGTGCGGGCCGCCTGCGCCGCCAGCAGATCGCAAAGACCGCGGGCGGTATCGCGAGGCAGGTACGGAATGTCCACGCGATGCGACAGGTCCCCGGCGCCCGCCGTGTCCACCCGTACCCGCGCCATGGCAGCCCGGCGGTCGAAAGGAGACTCGTGGATCGCCACCGCCTGGATCTTGGCGAAGCGCGCGACGCTGACCTGCCTCCAGATCCAACCGCTGCGGAAGAGGACCGCGCCGTCGGTCACGGCCCAGCCGAGATGCGCGACCTGAAAGCGCGCGCAGGTGGCGCCCCACACCAGCAGGACGGCGAGCAGGACGAAATCCCACCACTTGAGGAGCACGACGAACGGCAGCGCCATTCCCACCGCGACCAGGACCCACTGCTTGAGCTCGCGGCGGAAGGCTCGCGGATGGGCGGGATTCCAGGCCACGGTGGCGAAGTCCAGCTCGGGCAGCACCTCGCGCAGGAAGCCCGGCAGCGCCTCGCGGCGGATGATCGGCGCCAGCCATTCGCGCTGCTTCTTGCCGCTGTCTTCGCCCTCGCCGCCGCCGCCCTGCCGCCGGCCGTGTCCACCCGCACCGAAGCGCGCCCGAACAGCCGGTGGAGCGGACCTTCCCGGATCGTCAGCGTCTGGATGCGGCGCACGGGAATCGTGGCGACGACCCGCGTGAGGAGCCCGAACTCGGTGCGCAGGTCCTCGCCGGTGCGGGTGATCCTGAAGCCGTACAGCCGGACGAGCGCCCAGACCATGGAGACCAGGCGGATGAACAGCAGGAGGCCGATGAACGCCGCGACGGTGAGCGCGATACGGCCAATGGGAAACCCGCCACGGCCGAACAGCGCCGCCATCAAGGCGCGCACGACGCCGCGCCCCGACTTCCGCTCTCCGAAGATGCCGTCAGAAATGCCGTCCATCAGCCCCACTTCCCAGAGCAGGCCGAAAGCCGCGGCGATGAGCACGAAGCCGCGGTTCTCGAGGAAGCCGCAGAGCAGCAGCTCGCGCAACGGCAGGTGCAGCAGGGTCCGGCCCGAGGCGGCAGGCCTCGCGGCGGTATCGGCGGCATCGGCGGCATCGGCGGCATCGGCGGCATCGGCGGCATCGGCGGCATCGGCCGGCGGCGTTTCCCCTCCCCGCCCCTCGAAGACCCGCCGGCGCATCTCCTCGTAGTCGGCGAGCGGCAGCACGCTCATCTTCGCTTCGGGCTCCTGGCCGCCGCCGGTTTCCACCCGCACCTCGACCACCCCCAGGAGGCGATGGAAGACGTTCTGCACCGCGTCGAGATTCTGGATGCGCGAGTAGGGAATGTGCCGCTCGTTGCGGAAGACGAGCCCCGTGCGGATCACCATCTCGTTCGGCTCGTAGCGGTAGCGGAAGGAGATGTACCGCACAACGGTGTAGAGGGCGTAAGGGATGACGAACGGCAGCGCCCAGAGCTGCCAGGACGCCCAGCCCGCCGATCCCGCGATGAGAAAGAGGACCGCCGGGATGGCGAAAGAGCGAACCTGCGCGACGACGCCGAAGAGGATGGACGCCGGGTGCAGCCGGCGCTCAGACGGCATCGCCGGCTTCCCGCGGCAGGAGATGATCGCGGATGCGCAGCGCCGTTGAGTGATCCAGCCCGTGCAGATCGACCCGCGCGTGATCGGTGCCCGCCGTGTAGATGACGAGCGTGCCGAGCCCATGGGTGCGCTCCAGGGGACCCTGCGAGACGTCGGTGTGCTGCACCCGCGAGCGCGGCACGTTGATCACCTGGCGCCAGACGACGCCGCGACGGATCTCGATACCCTGCTCGTCCACCTTGTAGGAGGCGTAGCGATGCTCGAGCGGCGGCCAACTGTGCGAGGACCACGCGAGAACCAGCGCGACGGCGGTGCAGGCCACTGCAACCAGGAGCTTGATCCAGGTAAGGGGAACCGCGACGAGCACGATGAGGAACCCCATGAGCATGCCGAGCGAGATCGCGGCGGTGACGATCCAGCCGACGATGCGTTGGAGTCTGACCGACCGCGGATCGAGCGAATGCTCAACGCCGTCGGCGATCGAGGGCGGCTCGGCTCCGGTGCGTTCGGCGGGCGGATCAGACGCGGCGAGGGTGGTCATCGGTTGGTTATCTCAGATCTACGTCATTCCCTTGTCTAGGGTTTCGGTGAGCCCCGCGGCTCAGGCCGGCCGCGGCGCGATGTTCTTGTTCATCCGGAACAGATTGTCCGGATCCCACCGGGTCTTCACCTCGACGAGGCGCTCGAAGTTCCCGCCGTACGCGGCGTGGATGCGCTCGCCCACTTCCTCCTCGGTGAGGAAGTTGACGTAGGTGCCGCCGGTCGAGAAGCGGCGCAGATCCCGCCATGCCGCGCGCGCCCATTCGATGTTCGCCGCGTCGTCCTCGGCCCGCTCCCAGGCGCTGCTGATGTTGAGGACGTACGCCGCGTCCCGGTTGCCGGCCGGCGAGTGGTCCTCCGGCAACCCTTGGAGAGCGCCGCCGATCGGGAAGAGCAGGATCGCCGAGTGGGGCGAAGGGATGCGCTGCGCGTGGTCGGCGAGGCCGGCGAGCATCTCCGGCTCGATCCCCGGCAGGTACTCGGATTTCCAGTAGTAGCGCCGGCCTTTCGGCTGCGTGGCATCGAGCAGGCTCTGCTGCGATACGTACGTCCGCCGCTGCAGCATGTCTCCCACCGGCGCGCCGAGAGCCTTGAGCGGAGCGAGGAGCTTCTCGCCCTCCTCCACCGGGCCCGAATGGCAGACGAAGAGCGCGACGATGGACTGGCCGTGCACCTCCTTCGCCAGCCACGGCGCCGGCGGCGCCTGGCGCAACCCCACGACCAGGGCGAGCTCCGGCGGCGCCTCGGCGGCCAGCGCGAGGACCCTCTCGAACACCGCCGGAGCCTCCTCGGCCCGCCAGGCGATGGCGCCGGCCATGATCTCGGGCCCGACGGGATAAAGCCGGTAGTCGAAGCTCGTCGCCACCCCGAAATTGCCGCCGCCGCCGCGCAACCCCCAAAAAAGATCGGCGTTCTCCGTCTCGCTGGCGCGCACCACGCGGCCCTCGGCGGTGACGACCTCCATCGACAGGACGGTGTCCGACGTCCAGCCGAAGCGGCGCGTGAGGTAACCGAAGCCGCCGCCGAGGGTGAGCCCGGCGATGCCGGTGTTGGAGACGAAGCCGAGCACGGCGGCGAGCCCGTGAAGCTGGGTCTCGCGGTCGACGTCGCCGAGGAGGCACCCGGCCTGAGCGCGGGCGACGCGCGCGGCCGGGTCCACCCAGACGCCGCGCATCAGCGACATGTCGAGCATCAGGCCGCCGTCGCACACGGCGAGCCCCGAGATGTTGTGGCCGCCGCCCTTCACCGACAGCGTCAGCCCGTGCTCGCGGGCGAAGTGGACGCACGCCACCACGTCGGCGGTGCCCAGGCAGCGCGCGATGAGCCCCGGCCGGCGGTCGATCATGGCGTTCCAGATCGAGCGCGCCTCGTCGTAGCCGGGTTCGCCGGGCAGCAGCAGAGGGCCGCGCAGGCGGGGCCTGAGGCCCTCGATGATCTTGGGCTCGATGGGTTCGGCGGTGGTTTCGGTCATGGAGGTCTCCGTCTCGCTCACTTACCGCTACGGCGGAAAGCCGAGAAGGACAAAAAGGACCTCAAAGACATCAAGGACAAAGGAAAACCGTGTTTCGTCGCGTCCTTTACGTCCTTGGTGTCCTTTACGTCCTTGAGTCCTTGATTTGAGCGCTATGGGTGTCTACCGCCCCGCCGCCCGCGTCTCGCGGTCCTGCGCCTGCCTGGCCGCCTGCACCACGTCGAAAGCGTCGTGGCGCATGCGGGCGCGTTTGGCGTCCTCTTCAGGATAGAGCGGCCGGTAACCCAACAGGTTCTCGTCGAAGGTGAAAGGCTTCATCAGGTCTTCCTTGCCGACGATCGACTGTTCGCGGGTGAAGTAGGCCATGTCGTAGTTGTTGCTCATGATGATGGCCTCTTCCGGGCAGGCGTCCACGCAGTAGCCGCAGAAGACGCAGCGCAGCATGTCGATCTCGTAGACCACCGGGTACTTCTCGATGTTGACGTCCGGATGCTCGGCGGCCTCGATGTGGATGCACTCGGCCGGGCAGTTCTGGGCGCAGAGGAAGCAGGCCACGCAGCGCACCGAGCCGTCGGGCCGGGAGGTGAGGATGTGGTGGCCGCGGAAGCGGTGGCTGTACTGCGCGCCGCTCCTCCGGGTACTCGATGGTGTACATCTTGTTGCGCCGGAAGAGATTGCGCAGGAAGTGCCGCATCGTCACCGCGAGGCCGCCCAGGAGCGGCAGGTAGAGCCGCTCGGCGAGGCTCGGCCGGTACGGCTTGACCTCCGTGGGATAAGGCGCCTTGAGCACCGGGCGGCTGGCCGGCGGCGCCGGCGATCTCGAAGTCTGCGGTCAGAGGCTGGCTCATCGCTCGAGCTCCCCCGCGATGACGTTCAGGCCGCCCAGCGAGACGATGGCGTCGGAGAGCGAGCCGCCGTTGATCAGGCTGGAGAAGGTGGAGAAGATCGGGAAGCAGGGCGCCCGGCAATGGTTGCGGTACGGCTTGGCGGTGCCGTCGCTGATGGTGTAGAAGCCGAGCTCGCCGTTGGCGCCTTCGACCTTCTCGTAGATCTCCCCCGCCGGCACCTGGATGCCGTCCATGATCAGCTTGAAGTGATAGATCATGGCCTCCATCTGGTTGTAGCAGGCCTCCTTGGGCGGCAGCGCCACGTGCGGATCGTCGACGATGTACGGCCCCTCCGGCATGCCGCGGTCGAGGAGCTGGCGGATGATCTTCAGCGACTCGCGGATCTCCATCATGCGGATGCGGAAGCGGTCGTAGACGTCGCCGCCGTAGAGCACCGGCACCTCCCAGTCGACCGTGTCGTAGAGGTCGTAGGGATGGGCGCGGCGCACGTCGTAGGCGACGCCGCTCGCGCGCAGGCAGGGTCCCGTCCAGCCCCAGTTGACGGCCTCCTCGGCGGAGATGGCGGCGATGCCGATCGAGCGGTCCTGCCAGATGCGGTTGTCGTTGACCAGCTTCTCGAAGTCGTCGACGAACGGCGGGATGATCTCCAGCAGCTTGCGGCTGCGGGCCTCGAAGTCCGGCGGCAGCTCCTGGATGAGGCCGCCGATGCGGCAGGCCGACACCGTGAGGCGCGAGCCGCAGCACCGACTCGAGCAGGCCGTAGATCTCCTCGCGCGGCTGGAAGAGGTACCAGAAGTTGGTGAGGCCGCCGGCGTCGACCAGCGTCGTGCCGTTGCAGACGCAGTGGTCCATGATGCGGGAGAACTCGGAGAGGATCGTCCGCGCCCACACCGCCTTCGGCGGCGGCTCGACGCCCAGCATCTTCTCCACCGTCTTGCAGAAGCCGACGTTGTTGATGAAGGCCGAGCAGTAGTTGAGCCGGTCGGTGTAGGGGATGACGTGCTGCCAGGTGTGCGTCTCCGACATCTTCTCG
Organism: Thermoanaerobaculaceae bacterium; assembly: GCA_963778565.1. Classification (GTDB taxonomy): domain Bacteria; phylum Acidobacteriota; class Thermoanaerobaculia; order Multivoradales; family UBA5704; genus DATARR01. The sequence continues at coordinate 446,145 of CAVZUZ010000017.1, forward strand.
AAGCAGCGGTGGAGGTAGCCGATCTCGACGTCGGAAGCGATGATGGTCTCGCCGTCCAGCACCGCCATCAGGCGGAAGGTGCCGTGCATGGCCGGGATGGGACGGACCGATGTTGATCGTCATCCGCTCGAAGAGATCATCGTCGCGCTCGGGAAGATCGAAGTGGGGCTTGTAGATCTTGTCCTCGGTCAGGATCCAGCGCCGCGCCGGATCGTAGTCCTTGCGCAGCGGATGTCCCTGGAAGGCCTCGTGGGTGAGGATGCGGCGCAGGTTCGGATGGCCCTCCACCTTGACGCCGAACATGTCGTAGATCTCGCGCTCGAACCAGTTCGACGCCCTTCCAGACCGGGATCAGGCTGGGAAGGACGGCGTCGTCCTCGGAGAGCGGCACCTTGAGCCGCAGCCGCGCGGCGCGCGGGATCGAATAAAGGTGGTAGACGGCCTCGAAACGCTCCTCGCGGTCCGGGAAGTCGACGCCGCAGAGGTCGAGCATCAGGTCGAACCGCGTCGCGGGGTTCTCCTTGCAGCTCGCGGGCGACGGTCGGCCAGCACGTCGCGGCTGACGATCCAGGTCGGCTGGTCGAGGCCGTCCTGGGGCAGCACGCTGCCCGGCGGGAACTTCGCCCGCACGGTTTCGAGCTCGGGGAAGGTCGAAGTCTCAGGCGGAGGCGGCGCCAGGGTTGACACTCTCGCTCTTCTCCAGGTCCCTGCGCTCGCCGCGCCGCTCGCGGTCGCGGGAGATCTTCTCCTTGAGCTGGAGGATGCCGTAGATCAGCCCCTCCGGCGTCGGCGGGCAGCCGGGGACGTAGACGTCAACCGGGATGATCTCGTCGATGCCCTGCATCACGTGATAGGCGCGGTAGAAGCCGCCGGAGCAGGCGCAGGCTCCCATCGAGATCACCCACTTGGGGTCCGCCATCTGGTCGTAGATCCGCTTGAGCACGGGACCCATCTTGTCGTTGATGGTGCCGGCCACCAGCAGCACGTCGCTCTGGCGCGGCGAGAAGCGCACCACCTCGGAGCCGAAGCGCGACAGGTCGTAGTGGCTGGAGACGGTGGACATGAACTCGATGGCGCAGCAGGCGGTGCCGAACGGGAAGGGCCAGAACGAGTTCTTGGCGCCCCAATCCTCCAGCACCTCGAGCTTCGTGGTGAGCCAGCTTTCCCCGGTTGTTTTCACGGCAGCGTTCATGGCAGGACTCCTCTCGCCGGGGATGAGTCTAGCACTTTGTGACTGGTGGGTACAAGGTGGCGGAAGTACTTGGTGCTCTGCGAGTTACGGGAGAGGACGGCGGTCAGGACCGCAGCCGGGGGATCAGCCGGAGAGCCAATCGCGTGCTAGGCTCACACGGCATGGACCCACGCTCGTTGGCTTACTCCAACTCCTCCCACAGCACCATCGTCCAGGCACTGTGCCGCGATCTCCTGGACCATGACGTCAACCTCAACATCAGCGAGGCGGACGAGATGCTGCGGTTTTTCCTGTTCTCCCAGGCCAACACTTTCGACCAGGCCGTGGCGCTCTATCTCGATTCGGGCCGCCGGATCTGGTCTACTCTCCGCCAGATCATTGCCTGGCGGTTCGGCTCGCTGGAATGGGGCGGCAGAGTCCTGGATTTCGCGAGCGGATACGGCCGGGTCACACGGCATATCATCCACGACATACCGAAGGATCGGGTGTGGGCCTCGGACATTTATGCCGAGGGCGTCGCCTTCCAACAGCGCGAGCTCGGAGTGCAAGGAATCGTCTCGACGACGGATCCGGCGGATTTCCAGTGTGACGTTGCCTTCGACTGCATTCTCGTCTCGTCCCTCTTCACTCATCTGCCCCGGGCTTCCTTCATGGCGTGGCTCGGCCGGCTCGCGTCTCTCCTGACGCCGAAGGGCCTCCTGTTGTTCAGCGTTCATGACATCTCGTTGAGGCCGGAGGAGCCGGCGCCACCGGAAGGGATCGTCTTCCAGGAACAGAGCGAGAGCAGCTCCCTGGATACGAAAGATTACGGCACCTCGTGGGTGACGGAGGCGTTCGTTCGCGCGGCGGCTCAGGAGGCCGTCGGCCCTGATCCGCTCTTGAGGCTCCCGCGAGGGCTGGCCAACTACCAGGACCTCTATGTCCTCGTCAAAGGAGAGGCTCGATTCCCCGCCTTCAGACCTCGAGATCGAACGTGAGGCCGACGGGTTTCTCGAGCACTGCTCCTGGGTGGAGAAACGGCGGCTCCATCTCAGCGGATGGCTCGCCGACAGAGTCCTGGGGAAGCCTCCGCAAGAGGTCCGGATACGGATCGACGACGTTCTGGTCGCTTCGTGCCGGGACCTCCAGCCGCGGCCTTCGGCGAGCGAGGCTTTCGCCGGCGATCCGACGGAGGTCGTCGGCTGGGAGATCACGGTCGACCTTCCCGTCACGTCAAAGCCCGAGTCGGCGCGCCTCTGCGTGCGGGCGCTGTCGATCGCCGGAGAAGAGCTGGCTCTGTACTCCGGCACGGTCGTTCGCGCCTGTCTGCGCACGGCGCAGCTCGACACCGTCAGGCTCCAGGGTGAGCTCGCGCACCGAGAGGCGGCCTATCGCGAAGAGCTTTCGCGGCAGAGCAACCTGTACGAGGGCCGGCTGGAGGAATTGAGGCGCCAGCTCAGCGCGGTTCACGCCAGCCGGTTCTGGAAGGCCAGGAATATCTGGTTCGGCTTCAAGCGCGCGGTCGGCCTCACGGACGAAATGTAGGGGCGCCTGCGACTCCGCGCCGTCGAACGCTTCTGCCACGGCCGTGAGGTGAACGGGCCTCAGCCGCGCCGCGGCGAGCGCTTTCTGCGAGTCGAGGACAGTTTCGCCGTGCGCGTCGGCTGCTCGGGCGCGGCAGGTGCTTCTTTCTCGGTGAGCAATTCTGCTTTTATCTGCTCGAGCGAAAACACCTTCCCCCGCTTGGTTTCTGCACGCGCCCGTCGGATGATTCTTCTGAACGTCGGGTGCAGGCTCAAGGCAAGGGATTCCCGCTCGACGCCTTTCAGCGACACGAGTGCGGCCACCGGCTTGTTGTTCAAGGTAATAACGATAGAGTCCGAACCGAGCTTCACGGCATAGTCGGCTAGAGGTTTCGAGGCATCTTGAAGGTCTAGGGTCTTCATAGGTCGATTTGTTCTCCGTCGATAAAAACCGGCTTCTGCGTTTTGTTCCGATCGCCAGGATCGTAACCACACCGGGCTCGTCAACGTCGTAGAAGACTCGGACCTCGCCGAGCAGCGCCTTCCTCCCACCTCCCCTATCCTGTCACCGCCGGATAACGTACAGCCGGCGGCGTGCGCGGCCGTGCCGGAGAAGCAGGCCGCGATGGAGAGTGCGAGCAGAGACTGGAGCATGGGGAAATCTCCCAATAACTCTAGCACTTTACCGCCGAGTGGTACCCAGCCGCCTCGCCGCCTCTATCCTCGCGCCCTGTCCGAGCCAGAGGAGCACTCCGTCCGCTTCGAGGACCGGATTGGCCCAAACAATCCTGCGAAGCTCTTGAATATCCGAGGCCGCTTCACCCAGGAGCTGCCGCATGGACTCATCGCGGGAAAGGACGATCCGGTCATACCGAATGGCGGCCTCGACCAGGTGAGCATCCTTCTCCACCGCCGTACGGACAGCTTCCGAGGATGCCGCCCGAGACAGCCTGCCTCTCAACGCCTTGTCCTGGACTGCCTCCGCCAGGATCACTTTTCTGCGCGAGAACATCTGGACCAGCCATCTCTGAGCGAACCCAGACCTGTGGCGGCGCCATTCAGCGAGGCACTCCGGGCTGAGAACCGCCTTGTGGCAGATCCTCAAAATTCCGTCCAGCACGTCACGGCACTGGCGGGATATGGCGTCGGGAGCCGATTCATGCCCAGCGGATCGCGCGACCGAAGCGTCCACCACAATCCGCTTACTTCTTGGCACGTCTCTTCCGGGAATAGGCTTGAGATTCGACAGCGTCGAGGTACCGATTGTCCACGGCGGCCTCAACTTCGCCGAAGTCCACGGGCCAGTCTCCATAAGCTCCGAGCTCATCGAGATTGGCGCTGGTTACTTTGGTAGCTCCTCGCGCATCCCGCGTGAACCAGTGGAGTTTAACGACGTCCGGCGAGAGCTTGCCTTCGGCCACCAGAGCCTGCACGGCGACAAGCAGGATTGAGCTGTGCGTCTCGGCCACGACCCGGACGCCGCGATTGGCGGCGTCGGCCAGGACGGTCGCGAGAGCCTGCTCAGCGCGCGGATGAAGGTGGAACTCGGGTTGTTCGAGAAAAACGAGTTGCCCCGGCTTGGCAACAAGTAGGGCTACGAGGACTGGTAGAACCTGCGAGACACCGAAGCCAACATCGGCGATGTTCACGAGGTCGTTCAAACTTCGGCTCTTGAGGGTCCTTCCGACGAGGAGCTCGAAGCGGGTAGGCTCGACGGACTCAGCTTGTAGTGCCGAGGTCAGTCCGAGGAGTTCCAGATACTCCAAAAGTTGATTCAAACGCGCATCGGCAAACCGCTGCCATGATGCGACTATACTCGCTGCATAATTCGTGAACTCGCCTCGAAAGTACTCCTCGACAGGAGTCGTGGGATAGGTTCTTTCCGGACTTCCCCTCAGCCCTGGAACATGAATGATCGATCGTAGTGGCTTGTCTGAAAACAAATTAAGGCGAACGAGCAACGGATCGTGCTCTGAGGTGATCTGGAGAAAACAGCGATCGCGAGTGACTTTCCAGTCGAGCGGCTCTAGCTGGTCGAGAATATCAATGCTCGGGAAGCGGCTCATCAGTTCTTGAGAAGACAGCCCAGGCTCGACGACGAGAGATCTTCCGTCCGGAAAAAGAAACGTCATCCTAACCAAATCCAGCCCGTCTTCAGGCGTCCGCCGGAACACCTCCCGAAAACCTCGGCTTCTATAATCGATCCCAATCTCAAATTCGTCTACCGGCTCCTGGCCAGGAGGATGGGGCAAGAGCTGCTTCGTCGAGGTGAATCTGACGTGGGGTCCATAGAGATCGAGAGGACCCGCGTCGACCGGCGCCTCCAGAGTCTGTTTCAGCAACAGCAGGGGCTGGAGAGCGCTGGTTTTCCCCGAGCTGTTCGCACCCGCAAGGAGCGTCAGGGGACGGATCTCGATTCGCTGCTCGTCGAAGAACGACTTGAAGCCCTTGATGGAGATGGCGGAGATCGCATCCGGAGTTTGTTCTTCGGCCATCTTTGATCTCCCGAGTCTCTAAGAGAGTAGTCTACCTCTGCTTCTCGATCCAGTCCAAGCTTCCAACGCCTCACATCCCCAGCAGCACCCAATCCGGAACGGCGAAGACGGACTCGCTCAACTGAATGACCTGATCGCCGCGATACACCACGAGCCCGCCGCGGTAGCGATCGCCGAAGACGCGCCTCGCTCGCTCGAGGCCGGTGGCGTCCCGCGCATCCACCCGCGGACGTGCCTTGAGCCTCGATGCCGACCAGGCCCTCCTGCCGTTCGAGAACCAGATCGACCTCGAGCCCGCCGACCGTCCGCAGATAGGAGGCGTCCACCCGCACGCCCAGGCTCCACAGGGTGATCAAAATCTGGGCGATGATCGTGTTCTCGTACTGCTCGCCGCGCAGACCGCCGACCTCGCCGGAGAGGGCGCGCTGAACGCCGGAGTCGATCCAGATCAGCTTCGGCGCTTTGATCAGCCGTACGCTCGGGTTGCCCGCCCAGGCCGGCAGGTGAACGGTCTGATACGAGAGCTCCAGGTAACGGAGATACCGCCGCACCGTCGTAACGGGGAGCCCTGCGTCCCGCGCCAGCTCGGAGTAGGAGAGAATCCTTCCTACCCGTAGTGAAGCCAAACGATGGCAATGTGTGAACGCCTCGAGATCGCGGAGCTGCGCGAGGTCGGCCAGATCACGTTCGAGATAGGTGGCCTGATAGGCATCGAGCCACTGCCGGCGGTCCTCGGCAGGATATTGAAGAAGCGCTGGCAGGCCGCCCCATTCGAGAGTATGTTGCACCGCCGCCTGCGCCGCTCCTGCCTGGGGACCGACCACGCCTTCTTGCAGGGGCAGGAGCCGGCCGGCGAAGTCTCCGAGGTTTGCCATCAGGTTGGCGATCAAGGGCTCAGCCGGCGAGGAGCCGCCGAAGTGAGGGGCGAGCTCGCACACGCAGAGAGGCCACAGCTCGTAGAGGAAAACCCGTCCGGCCAAGGACTCGCGGACCTGCTCCAGAAGCAGGATGCGGGAAGAGCCGAGCAGGACGGAGAACGAAAGGTCTCCTTCGTCGTAGGCCCACTTGACCTTGTCGAGGAGACCCGGAGATTTCTGCACCTCGTCGAGGATCGCCGGCCCCACCGCTTTTCCCCATCCTTCCGCGGGTACTCCTCGCAGACGATCACGCTCGCCGGGAGAGTCGAGGTTCAGATAGCGGAGCTGTTCTCCATAGAGAGCGCGGGCCAGAGTCGTCTTCCCTACTTGGCGGGCTCCGGTGAGCACGACGAGCCGCCGCGGTCCGGAAGGTGCAGGTAGACGCGAGGCGAGGATCCGGGAGAGCACCGGGTGATTCTATGTGATTTGACCGCCCCGCGGTCAAAAATCCAGGAGATTTAACCACCTCGTGGTCAGATTGCAGGCCGCCGGCCTCACCGATGATCTGGATATGGTGAACGATCCAGACCTGGGTTCTCTCGTCAGCCTCGAACGCGGCGCGGCCCTTCCACGGCGAATCGCTCTAGCTTCTCGATCGCCTCAAGGATGTCGCGCAACCGTTGCTGATCCCGCCTCACAGTCGCATAGCTTCCTCGAGGATCCTTTGGCGGATCTGCGGCTTGAGGCCGCGCTCGGTGGCAACGTCGACCCGCCGCCCCAAAAGACTCTCAAGGTCGATCATCAAAGCCGCATGGTCGAGGAGGCTTCGCCCCCGCTCCAGCTCGACCAGGAAGTCAACGTCACTCTGGGCGCTCGCCTCTCCTCTGGCCACCGAGCCGAAAACCCGGACGTTCGAGGCGCCGTGCCGGGCGGCGATTCGAAGGATCTCTTCCCGTTTCTCTCTGAGGAGCTCCTCAGTGCTCATGCAATCTCCAAGTCAACAGAGATTCTATCTCAACGGTACCTCTTGCCACTGATACGCCGGTACGAACCTAGAGAGGTGACGGGTGTTCTCGGTGACTACCATTCCCGCGACCTCCAAAGCCTGAGCCGCAAGAATGACGTCACCATCCAGGGCCTCACTTGGCGCTGTAGGCTGGCCGGCACGGCGAGCCTCGGCCCATAAGCCGGCCGCTCGGCGCAAGGTCTGAGTATTCAGGGGAAGGTATTCGAAGGATTCCACGAGCAGGTCAAGCCGCAAGAGGCTCCTCGTCGTCGGACGGCCGCTTCGGAGGGCCACATGGAGAAGGCCTCTCCTTACTTCATAATCCGCGATCTCCGGCACGCAAACGGACACGACGGCTTCAGGTAAACCAAGAATCTTCTCGATCCACTCAGCCACTGGGCGGTTTTCTTCGTGCGCCGGATGACAGAGTCGAGTAAGAACGTTCGTGTCCAGGAGGAGCTTCACCAGCTCACTCTCGACACCGTGTACGAAGATCCTTCAACTCGTCCTTGACGAGAGGCCAGATTTCCCGATCGTACCCGTCCTCCTCCGACATCCACCGTTCCAGTAGAGCTGCCGCCTGGCGATTGTGATCCTGGCGCTCGACAGTCGTGGTGTCGTCGGGTCTTCCTAGGAGAGGAAGGGCAGCGGCAGCTTCGCGAGAGTATCGCCGGCTCATGAGGCTTCTCCTTCCGCTAGAACCTGCAATTATAGCGGGTGTTCGAGGCAGCCCCTACGACTCCACCCCCGACGCCGCCTCGCCCTTGTCCACCTCCGGCGGCAAGGCGACGTCGCCCTGGGCGGCGTTCGCTTCCTCGCGCAAGCGCTCGAGCTGCCGCAGGTGCTCCTTCTGGGCCGTGACCACCCGCAGGAAGACGTTGGCGGTCTCCTGGTCCACGTCGCGGATCATCTTGGGATAGAGGATGTCGTTCTCGTAGCGCTCCTCGGAAATGGCATGGCCGAGGTCGGCGTCGGTGCCGCGCACCTGCCCGGCGGCGTCGAGCAGCGCGACGGCCAGGGCGTCCTTTTCCGCGGCCAGGCGCAGCCAGCGGCGGGCGAGGTTCGGCAAGCCGTCTCGCCGGGCGCGCTCGGCGCAGGCCCGAAAACGGGCGGCACTCGCGGCCTCCGCGGTGAAGCCGGCCTTCAGGTGCTCCTGGAAACGCGGGATCCTCGACACGGTGTCTCCTCTCCTCTTGCTTCGCGCTAAGATGCCCTGGCGCCCGTGGTACGTCCGCCCGCCGGGAGCCCCGGCCATTCTATGGAAGTTGGCAGGGTTGTCCAATCCGGGAGGCCGTATTGCCCGCGCGACCTCACCCCCTGGCCCCCTCTCCTAAAGGAGAGGGGGAATACAGGCCAAAGCCCCTCTCCTTTAGGAGAGGGGTTGGGGTGAGGTTGTACTGCCTCGGCCGCCGGGTGTAACAAAACTTTGCTCCTCCCCCTGCCGTAGTGCCTTCAGGGGATGCCCTGTCGCAGACCCGGCCGCTTTTTCGTGACGCTTTTTTCGTGAATATTCCGTGAAAGAACGCTCTCGCCGACTCCTCCTCCTCGCCGCACCGATCGCGTTCCTGGGCCTGTTGGCGCTGGCGCGGATTCCCTACGCCAGCGCCTTCGCCCGCTTCGTGCTGGCCGCGGCGGCCGTCGTCCTCCTGCTCTGGCTCTCCTGGCGGCTCTACCAGAGATTCCTCTACAAGGTCGGCCGGCGGCTGGCGTTCTCGTACTTCCTGCTGGGCGTGCTGCCGATCCCGCTGGTGCTGTTGCTCCTGACGGTGCTCGCCTACATCCTTGGCGGCTTCTACATGGGACATCTGTATCGGGATGCCGTCCAGTCTCTCCAGCTCGAGCTGAGCTCGCTCGCCAAGGCGCGGCTCGACCTGTTCGCCGACGGCGTCCCGCCGCGGCGAAGCGGGACCTCCGAGATGGTCTTCGGCTATTACCGGAACGGCAAGAGGATCGCCGGCGATAAACGGACGCCCGCCGCCTGGCCCGCCTGGACCGAGAAGCTTCCGCCGGCCGAGCGCACCAGGCGCGGGGTTGCCTGGGAGGTGATCCCCCAGTTCGTCTCGCAAGACGACGGCCGTCCCACGTTGGCGGCCGTCGCCTCCGCCAAGGGGTCGGGGGTCGTCGCCCTCTATCTCGGGGACCTCGATCTGGAGCTCAGCCGCCGCGCCAGCCTCTGGATCGAGACCTACCGCTCGGACGACCCCGACCTCAACGTCATCAGCCTGCAGTTCGCGAACCGCCAGATCCCCATCCAGAGCGCCCGCCGGGAGCAGCAGGCCGCCGAGGCCACGAAGTTCTTCAAGGATCTCTCAAGCGGCGAGAAGTTCTGGGACGATCCGGTGCTGTCGTGGGGGGAGATCTCCGGGCCGCTGGTCGATCTCGGCAGCGGCGAGAGGGTCGCGGAGTACCTTGCCGCCAACCTGAACGGTACGCCGCGCACGGTGCTGCGCCACCTCTTCTCCAACGCCGCGGAGATCGATGCCTTTGCCTGGATCACCCTGCTGGTCGTCGCCTTCCTGCTGTTCGACGTCTACGCCGCCGCCGCGCTGATGGCCATGTACATGATCGTCGGGCTCTCCCGCGCCGTGAACCGTCTGAGCCGGGCCACCGAAGCCGTGCGCCGGGGGGACTTCAGCGTGCGCATCCCGGTGCGGCGGCGCGATCAGGTGGGCGACCTCCAGCGCTCGTTCAACGAGATGGCCGGCAACCTCGAGGCGCTGGTCGACACGGCGGCGCAGAAGGAGCTGCTGGAAAAAGAGCTGGCCCTGGCGCGCAACCTCCAGAAGAGCCTCCTTCCCAGCGACCTGCCGGCCGGTGGCGGCGTCGAGTTCGCCTCCCTCTTCGAGCCCAGCGCGGCCATCGGCGGCGATTACTTCGACGTGCTGCGCCTGTCCGAGGACGAGCTGGCGGTGATCATCGCCGACGTCTCCGGCCACGGACTGTCGAGCGGGCTGCGGATGGCGATGCTCAAGGCGGCGCTGCTCATCCTGGTCGAGGAGACCCGGGAGCCGGAGGAGATCCTTCGCCGGCTCGATACCGTGGTGCGCTCGGACCGCCGGAGCCGCTTCTTCGTCACCGCCACGCTCGGGCTCTGCGACCTGAAGACCGGAATTCTGGTGCTGACCAACGCCGGCCATCCCCCCACCTATCGCGTGCGCGGCCCCGAGGTCGAGGAGATCCTCCTTCCCAGCTCGCCCCTCGGCGGCCTGGGACATCACTATGGCCGCGCGACGATCGAGCTGGCGCCGGGAGACGTGGTGGTCTGGCTGTCCGATGGGCTCATCGAGGCCGTCAACGGGGCCGGCGAGCCGTTCGGCTATGACAGCGTCGCCAAGGCCCTCGCGGGGAGACCCGGCGGAAGCGCGGTGGAGGTCCGCAACCGCCTGCTCGCCGCCGTCGAGCGCCACGCCGCGGGCCAACCGGCGAACGACGACCGCACGCTGATGGTGATGCGATGGGCAGGGCCTAAAGGCCCGTGACGGTCAGTCCCAGGGTCGAGTAGATGCGGCGGACGTAGTTGCGCGTCTCGCGATAGGGGGGAATGCCGCCGTAGCGCAGGACGGCGTTCTCGCCGGCGTTGTAAGCGGCCAGGACCTTGGAGAGATCGTCGGGGAACTGCTCGACGAGCCAGCTCAGGTAGCGGATGCCGGCCTCCAGGTTCTCCTTGGGATCGTAGAGCTTCTCCTTGCGGGTACCGAAGCGCTGCGCGGTGGCCGGCATGAGCTGCATCAGGCCGCGCGCCCCTTTGTGCGACACCGCCCGCGGATTGCCGGCCGACTCGGCCCGGATGAGGGCGGCCACCACCTGAGGGTTGACCGAGTGCCGCCGCGCCGCCTCGAAGATCAGCGGGCCATAGGGACCTTCGGGAACCTTCGCCTGGGCCTCTTCGAAGCGGAGTGGAACCGGGGCCTCCTGCGACTCGGCCGTGACCGGTGCCGCCGGCGGCGTCTCGGGCTCCGGCTCGACCTCGTCGTCGATCACCCGCTCGACGCGCGTGATCGGCAGGGTGATGCGGCCGCCGCGGGGAAAGGTCAACCGGGCCAGATCGCCGTCGGCTTCGAAGGCGGCCACCTTCATGACGTTGCCGTCCGCCAGGATCACCAGCTCGGCGCGGGCCGGAGCGAGCCCACCGAAGGCGAGCAAGCCGAAGACCAGGAGGCGAGAAACTATGGAGGGCCTGAGGCCGTGCATCGGGGCTGGTATCTCCACGCCGGTCGTCACAGTGACGCTTATTCTACGGAATGGCCGGCCCGAACGCCTAGCCTTATCCCGGTGCTTCGTGTCAGCAAAGCTTCAACCCGAAGGAGCCGGGGGGAATTCCCCCAGACCCAGCTCCTTGACCTTCCGGTAAAAAGTCGTGCGCGAGACGCCGAGGAGCTGCATCGCCTGGGCTGCATCGCCTTCCGCCGCGGCCAGGGCGACGGCGAAGGCTTCGCGCTCGGCGCGCCGGACGGTCTCGTCCAGCGTCAATGGGGCCGCAGGAGCGGCTGCCGCGGCGCGAATCCGCGGCGAGAGGTGCCGCAGGTCGAGCGGCTCGCCCGGCTCCAGCAGCAGGGCCCCCTTGGCGATCTCGTTCTGCAGCTCGCGGACGTTGCCCGGCCACGGATAGAGGACCAACGCGCCCAGGGCGGCGCGGGTGATGCCGGGGCTCGCCAGGCCGTTTTTCTCCAGCTCACGGTGGAAGAAGCGGGCGGCGAGGGAGGGGATCTCCTCCCGCCGCTCGCGCAACGGCGGCAGGAGCACCTGGAAAGCGGCGAGGCGATGGTAGAGGTCGCGACGGAAGCCGCCCTCCTTCACCAGGGATTCGAGGTCGCGGTTGGTGGCGGCGATGAAGCGGACGTCCACCTGCACCGGCATCCGGGCGCCGACCCGATAGACGCTGGTGCCCTCCAGCACCCGCAGCACCTTGGCCTGCGTCTCGGCGGCCATGTCGCCGATCTCGTCGAGAAAGACCATGCCGCCGCTGGCGCGCTCCAGCAGACCGGGACGCGCCTCGACACCGGTGGCAACCCCCTTCTCGATGCCGAACAGCTCGGCCTCCAGCAACTCCCGCGGCAGGGCGGCGCAGTTGATGGCCAGCAAGGGCCCCGCGGCGCGGCGCGACCGATCGTGGATCCACCGCGCCAGCACCTCCTTGCCCGAACCCGACTCGCCCTGGATCAGCACCGGCACCTCGCCTCGGGCCACCTTGCCGGCGCGGCGGTAGATCCTGGACATCTCGGGCCCCAGCCCGGAGGGAGGCGGCGGGCCCTCCGCCGGCCCCGGAGGCGCCTGCGCACGGCCGCCCCGGCGGCGGCGAGCGGCCAGCGCGGCGAGAGCCAGCCGGAGCAGCGGCCGCAGCGGCGAAAGGTCGGCGGCGGAGGGTGCGCGCAGGCGGAGCTTCCAGCCGTCCGGGCCCTCGACCTCCAGGCCCGCGACGTTGCGGGGCACGGCGTCCTCGGTCGAAGCCGCGGCCACCACGGCGTCTCCCGCCGGGCCGGAGCGGACGAACTCGGCGCGGCCGATGGGAAGCACGGCGATCCAGCGCTGGGCCAGCTCGGCGGCGGCCTCCTCCGGAGACGAGAGTCCTTCAACCAGCGACGGCAGCACCTCCTCCAGGCTCTCGGCCAGCCGTTCCATGGGATGCAGCCCATCGGTGGTGAGCCCCGCTTCAGGATCCGCAGCCGCCGGTTTCATCGCGATCTCGCCCGAGCCGAACAGCACCTGGGAGCGGGCCGGGTCGGCCGGCTGAAGCACGGCCTGGACGGAACCGAAGGCGACCATGGTGAACCCGCAGACGGCGGCCTCGCGGACGCGCCTGCCGCCGACGAAGGTGCCGTTCTTCGAATGGAGATCGCGGACGACGGCGCCGCCGTCCGCCAGCACGTCGATCCGCGCGTGGCGGCGAGAGACGCCCAGCGCCTCGATATGGACGGCCGCCTCGGCCAGGGAGCCCACGAGATGCTCGCCCGGCGCGAGGTTGAACCGGTGGACGGCAGTCCCGTCCTCGGTGAGGATCTTGAGGAGGTAGCCGGAGCCGCGGTCGTCACCCAAGGGGGAGCGTCTTCCTTTCTTCGCGTTGTGCGAGCCACGCCTCCACTTCGGCCAGCGCAGCCTTGTCCTGCTCGCCCAGCGAGAGGAGGCGAGCCCTCGCCTCGCGGGCGAGCCGGAGCGCCCGCTCCCCGTGCCCGCTCTCCCAGAGCGCCCGCGCCAGAACGAAACGCGCGTCGGCCTGCCATCTGGGCGGCGCTGCCTTATCGCAGACCGTCACGGCGCGCTCGAGCGGCGGCAGAGCCTGAGAGGGTCTGCCCTGGTCCAGATACAGCTTTCCCAGGCTGTCGAGCAGCACGGCGATCAACATGCCTTCCGGCTCCTGTCGCTCCTCCATCGCTGCCAGCGCTTCGCGGAGGTGTCCGAGGGCCTCGTCATGACGACCGAGCCGCCGCAGGCTCTCCGCCAGATTGTTGTGCGCCAGCGCCCAGCGCACCGATCCCGGGCTCTTCTCGGAATAGATCCGCAGGGCCCTCTCGCCGAAGACGACGGCGCGCTCTGGGTCCCGGCGCTCCCAGAGGGCTGAGAGAGCGTCCAGCGATTCCGCGAGGTCAGGGTGCTCCGGTCCAAGAAGCAGCTCGCGTTGACGCAGGGACCGCAGAAGGTACTTCTCGGCCTCGCCGTAGCGCTGCAGCTCGAAGAGCACGGTACCGACGTTGAAGACCAGGCTAGCGGTCTCGGGATGGACCTTCCCTCGCCTCGCCTCGGCTTCCGCGAGGGCGCGAAGGAAGTACCGGCGCGCCTTCTCGAGCTCCCCTTGCAGCTGGTAGACCGCGCCGATGTTGCTCAGGGTGTGGAAAAGCTGGTCCCGCGGGCCGTGCTTCTCGGTGATGGCCAGGGAGCGCTCGTTGCGGCGGAGCGCCTCGTCCAACCTGCCTTCGGACCGGAAGACGGCGGCCTCTGCATCGAGGATCTCGGCCTGCCAGGCAGGAACCTCTCCCGCCCGCCTGAGCGACGCTTCCGCCAGGCGAGCCAGGCGATGGGCTTCGCCGTAGCGTTCCTGCCGGTATCCCACGGTATAGACCAGCTTCTTCCAGCACCGGACCTTGAGCAGGTCGTCCCGTCCCTCCTCGGCCGCCGAGAGAGCGCGATAGACAGCCACCTCCGAAGCCTTGAACTCTCCGGCGTTCTCCAGCAGGTCTCCCAGGAGCAGGGCGGCCTCTCCCTGAAGGGGCTTGTAAGGAAGTCCGGAGGCCTGCCGGTCTGCCTGCCTGGCCAGAGCGAGCGCCGGAGAGATCTTTCCCGTCTGCTGGAGTGCCCTTGCCTTGGCGATCCGGGCCTGAACCTCGCGAATCCGGGCGCGCACGGCGGGAGCCGTCGGGGCCGCCGCTTTCGCCAGGAGTGCGGCCGGCCGGGCGCAAGAGGACAGGCTGTCGAGCGCATTCAGCGAGTCGACGGCGTGGCGGACAACCTCGGCGTCCGCCTGGGACAGCACACCCGCCAGCGCATCGACCTGCTGCAGCCGCTGGTCCATGCAGACCATCTGGCGGTCGAGAAAGGCCTCGGATCGTTCCCCCCGCACCCGGGTCGCCTCGCAACCGCTCCGGTGCAGGTCCGACCATTCCCTGGTATAGGAATCGAGGGCCGAGGCGACCTCTTCCCAGGCAAGCCCGGCAAACGGCAGCCGCGTCGCGGCGAAGGCGGCGCGGACCCTTTCCTTCCTTCCCGCGTTCCAGACCGCGGCGATCCTTTCGTCCCCACCGCTGCAGAGCTGATTCCGGCGCGCCTGGAAATAGCCGAGACCGGAGAAGGCCGCAGCCGCCACGAGGAGGATGCCGGCGGCGGCGAGCCACCGGCGGCGGATGGCGGCAGGATCCCGCTCCAGATCCTGCAGCAGCGACTCCATGGACGGATATCGCTCTCGCGGATCGGCGCGCAGCCCGCGCAGCAACGCCGCCCGCAAATGACCCGGCACGCCCGGCACGCGGGCACCCGCCGGCGGCTCCCGCACGGCGCCCCGCAGCACGGCCTGCGCGATCTCGCGCGGCTCGTGGCCCGGGAAGGGCCGCTCCCCGAAGAGCGCCTCATAGAGCGAGATGCAGAAGCTGAACTGATCGGTTCGGGCGTCGGTGGCGTCGCCACGGAGCTGCTCAGGCGCCATGTAGGCCGGAGTCCCCAGCGCCACGCCGCCCTGGGTCAGCGGGCTTGCCAGAATCCCGCCGGAACCTGTAGGCGAATTCTCCTCGGCGACCGCCTCAGGCTTCCCCGCCGGCCGCGCCAGCCCGAAATCCACCACCCGCACCCGCCCGTCGCTTCCCAGCAGCACGTTGTCCGGCTTGAAGTCGCGGTGGACGAGGCCGGCGGCGTGCGCGGCGGCCAGCCCGCGGCCGGCCAGGACGAACCGCCCCAGCGCTTCGCGCCAGGAAGGCCTCTCCTCCTCCAGCCATCGGCGCAGGGTCCGCCCTTCGACGAGCTCCATGGCCACGAAGACCCGGTCGCCGAAGGAGCCCGCGTCGTAGACCTGGACGACGTTGGGATGCGAGAGCCGGGCGATCGCCTGCGCCTCGCGCAGGAGACGCAGCCGCCCGGCCTCTCCCGCGGACCCGCAGCGGTCCGGACGCAGCAGCTTGAGCGCCACTTTGCGGTCCAGCTCGGGGTCGTAGGCGGAATAGACGACTCCCATGCCGCCGCTGCCGATGCGGTCGAGGATGACGTACCGGCCGAGGGTCGCGCCGCGTTCCAGAACGTCGGTCCGGAGCGGCAGGTTCTGCGGCGGCGGGACCTCGCCGAGGAAGAAGGTCTCGGTGTTGGATTCGTCGCCGGGGGTCTGATCCCGGGGACTTTCGGGAACGTCGGACATCGTGTGCTCCAGGCGGCGGGCCTCCCGCCGGTGTCGCGGTCTACGAACGGGGATGGAACCGGTCGTACAGGCTCTTCAAACGCTGCTGATGAATATGAGTGTAGATCTGAGTGGTGGAAATGTCTGCATGGCCGAGCATGGTCTGGACGGCGCGCAGGTCGGCGCCATGCTCGAGGAGGTGGGTCGCGAAGCTGTGCCGCAGCACGTGCGGCGAGAGCGGAGCGCGGATGCCGGCCTGGCGGCCGTAGGCCTTGAGGATCTTCCAGAAGCCCTGGCGCGTCATGCCCTCGCCGAACCGGTTGACGAAGACGGCTTGATGGCGCCCGCGTGCCAGGTCGGGACGGATCTCTCGCAGATAGCGGCGCGTCCAGTGCTCGGACTGCTCGCCCACCGGCACCACCCGCTCCTTGTTCCCCTTGCCGAAGGCCACGAGGAAGCCCACGTCCAGGCGGAGCTGCGGGAGCTGGAGCCCCACGAGCTCGCTGACCCGCAGGCCGGTGGCATAGAGCAGCTCCACCATCGCCCGGTCGCGCAGGCCGCGCGGCGTACCGACGTCCGGCGCCGCCAGCAAGGCCTCGACCTCGCCTTCCGAGAGCACCTTGGGCAGGGGCTTCCAGAGCTTCGGAGGCAGCAGGTTGACGGAAGGATTGTCCGGGCGCTCGCCGGCGGTGACCAGGTGCTCGTAGAAGCCGCGGAGGGCCGAGAGCGCGCGGGCGCTCGATCGGGGGGAGAGCCCCTGCCGCTGGAGATCGCGCATGTGGGCCGAAAGGTCGGGCGCCCGGGCGGCGAGGAGGTCCCGCTCGCCCTTCTTCGCCAGCGCCTGGCCGAGCCGGGTGAGATCGTTGCGGTAGCCGTCGACCGTATTGCGGGAGAGGCCCCGCTCGACCGCCAGGGATTCGAGATAGCGGTCGAGGGCGCGTTGCCAGGGGGGGGTGGGAGCTTTCGGCGGGACTTCGGACATCACCAGGAAGCGGCTCCGCTCCTGAAGTCCTCTCCAATCGAACCCTCGTCCGCGCCGTCGGACCCCTCACCTCCCCGGCCCTCCTCTCCCACCTCACACCCAACCTTCCGGGAGAGGAGGGGGACTACGAAAGCAGCCCCCATTCTTGCTTTTTCAGTCTCCCCTCTCTCCCGGAAGGTTGGGTGTGAGGTGGGAGAGAGGGGCCGGGGGAGTGAGGGGCCCGAGGCGGCGAAGAATCCTCGTTCCTTGGCAGATCTCGACGTCAGGTTAACGCGCATGCCTCCTGGCCCCCTCACGGCAACGCCCGCGGCCGCGGCGCCTGAGCGGTCACGCCGCGCGCGCCGCAGATCTCCAGGATCTCTTTCTCCTCGAGGATGGCCAGGGAGGACTTCGCCTTCTGGAAGATCTCCTTCACCAGCTCCGGCGCGGCTTCGATGCCGCGCTCCTGCAGCCAATAGACGACGTTCGATTCGCCGCTCATCGGCCCCACCTCGATCACCTGCCGGCAGCCGATCATCCCCGCCGGCACCGAGGAGTAGACCCGGTCGGCCAGCCAGTCCTCGCCGCGGGCGCGGGCCTTGATGATGGCCGAGGCGTGCACTCCCGTGCCGGTGCGGAAGGCGTCCTTCCCCACCACCGGATAATTGTCGGGCAGCGGCACGCCGGTCGTGTCCGCCACGAACCGGCAGTACTCCTGTAGCCGGTGGAGGTCGCGGTCGATCCATCCCAGGAGCTGCATGTTGACCAGCAGCAGGTCGATCGGGCAGTTGCCCACCCGCTCGCCGATGCCCACCGCCGTGCCGTGCAGCCGGTCCGCTCCGGCCTCGGCGGCGACGAGGGCGTTGATCACCGAGAGGCTGCGGTCCTTGTGGCCGTGCCAATCCACCTTGATGTCCTCGCCGGTCGAGTCCACCACCTCGCGGATGAAGCGGATGAGATTGCGCGCGCCGTTCGGCGTCGCGTGGCCCACCGTATCGGCCACGCACACCCGCCGCGCGCCGGCCTCGACCGCCTCGGTGTAGAGGCGGCGCAGGTCTTGCGGCGCCGCGCGGGTGGTGTCCTCCGTGACGTACATCACCGGCAGCCCCGCCTTGACGCCGTACTCCACCGCCTTGCGCGTCAGCTCGAGCATGCGGTCGAGCGTCCAGCCCTCGGCATACTGGCGGATGGGGGACGAGCCGATGAAGCAGGAGGCTTCGATGGCGATGCCGGTGCGCTGCGAGATCTCGACGATGGGCTGGATATCGGCGATCACCGTGCGGGCGGCGCAGTTGGGCTCGATGGGCAGGCGCTGCTCGACGATCTCGCGAGCCAGGCGCTCCACGTCCCGCGCCACGTGCGGGCCCGCGCCGGGCAGGCCGATGTCGGCCGACTCGATGCCCAACGCCGCAATCATGTGGAGGATCGCGAGCTTGTCCTCGATCGAAGGCGAGCGCACGGAAGGCGACTGCAGCCCGTCGCGCAGCGTCTCGTCGTCCAGCTCGACCTTGCCGCGGGCCGGGCGGAGGTCAGGGCCGCCGGCGCGGTTCCAGTCGTAGATCAGCTCGTTCTCGCTCGGGTGCATGCAGTCCTCCAGCGTCGGTCTCCCGGCCATTATATGACCGGCAGCAAAGGAAGGGCCGCGGCGGTCCACCCGCCGCGGCCCATGGCCCGCGCGCTCAGACCCGCCCGCGCTCAGGGCAGGATCTTGCCGCTGTCGGCGGCAAAGCTCGCGTCGAACGCTTCGGTGTGGTAGTTGGTGATGTAGAGCGTGGCGTTGAGCCTCGCCAGCGGCTCCGTGCACGTCAGGCGGATCTCGCCGCGAACGTTGCCCCAAGCGGTGCCGCCCACGGCCTGGGTGATCTTGGCGTGAATGCTGAGCTGGGCGAAACCGTTCACCGTGATGGGACACGGCGCAGTCGCCGGGCAGACCTGCTTGCCGTTGACCGTCAACGGTCCGGGCGGGCTGCTCTCATTGAGCAGTACGACCTTGCAGTTGTGCACTCCCTGATTCACCAGGAAGAGGTCTGAATCGAACGATTTGACGCTGAAGCGTGCGGCTCCCGTCTCCACGAAGTGCGCGAACGTCCACACTTCCGCGGAGGCCGCCGGCGCGAGGCTCAATGTGAGGATCAGGATCGAGACGAAACGAAAGACGAGGTGTCGCATGACTTTTCCTCCCAAAAAGGGTTTTTATTCTCTTTTCCACTCGCGACCGGCGCCGGTCGCGAACCCTTAGGGCAAGAGAAGTGCCACGCGGGAAAGCCTTTGTTTGCAGTCTCTTGCGTTTCCGTCTATTCACAAAAACGGGAATAACGGCGGGAAGGGACGGATCGGAGTCCCAGAATCGGGACTGACTTTCCTCTGGACCCGGCCCTCTCAATTTTTTCTGGTTTTCTCCCCTCTCCCGGTGAGGGGGGAAGGGAGGGGGCGGGAGAGGGGCCGGGGGTGAGGGCTCGGGCGGGGGGATGACGACCTACCGCGCCACCGCCTCGCGGCTCACCGCCCGCGCCAGCAGGGCTCGACCACTTCTCGATCCCACTTGAGTATTCCGCCAACTCGTTCTGACTTTCTTTTCTCCCCTCTCCCGGTGAGGGGGGAAGGGAGGGGGCGGGAGAGGGGCCGGGGGTGAGGGCTCGGGCGGGGGAATGACGACCTACCGCGCCACCGCCTCGCGGCTCACCGCCCGCGCCAGCAGGGCTCGACCACTTCTCGATCCCACTTGAGTATTCCGCCAACTCGTTCTGACTTTCTTTTCTCCCCTCTCCCGGTGAGGGGGGAAGGGAGGGGGCGGGAGAGGGGCCGGGGGTGAGGGCTCGGGCGGGGGGATGACGACCTACCGCGCCACCGCCTCGCGGCTCACCGCCCGCGCCAGCAGGGCTCGACCACTTCTCGATCCCACTTGAGTATTCCGCCAACTCGTTCTGACTTTCTTTTCTCCCCTCTCCCGGTGAGGGGGGAAGGGAGGGGGCGGGAGAGGGGCCGGGGGTGAGGGCTCGGGCGGGGGGATGACGACCTACCGCGCCACCGCCTCGCGGCTCACCGCCCGCGCCAGCAGGGCTCGACCACTTCTCGATCCCACTTGAGTATTCCGCCAACTCGTTCTGACTTTCTTTCTCCCCTCTCCCGGTGAGGGGGGAAGGGAGGGGGCGGGAGAGGGGCCGGGGGTGAGGGCTCGGGCGGGGGGATGACGACCTACCGCGCCACCGCCTCGCGGCTCACCGCCCGCGCCAGCAGGTCCCCCACCTGGGAGGTCGTCAGCGAGCCGCCGAGATCCTGAGTCGTCTGTCCCTCGCGCAGCGAGCGCAGGACCGCCTCGTCGATCGCCCGGGCCGCCTCGGCGTGCCCGAGGTAGTCCAGCATCAGCGTCGACGAAAGGATCGCGCCCACCGGATTGGCCTTGCCCGTGCCGGCGTACTTGGGGGCCGAGCCGTGGACCGGCTCGAACATCGAGGTCTGCCCCGGGTGGAGGTTGGCCGAGGCCGCGACCCCGAGGCCGCCCTGGAGCGCTGCGCCGAGGTCCGTGACGATGTCGCCGAACATGTTGTTGGTGACGATCACGTCCAGGCTCTCCGGATGCCGCACCATCTGCATCGTCAGGGCGTCGACGAACAGGTGGCGCGACTGGATCTGCGGATAGCCGGCCGCCACCTCGGCGAACACCCGCTGCCAGAGGTCGTGCCCGTAGCGCATCACGTTGGACTTGTCCGCCATCAACACCTCGCGGCGGCCGTGGGCCACCGCGTAGTCGAAGGCGGCGCGGACGATCCGCTCGACTCCCTTGTGAGTGTGGATCTCTTCCTGGACCGCCACCTCGTCCGGCGTGCCGCGCTTGAAGTTGCCGCCGATGTTGACGTAGGCCCCCTCGGTGTTCTCGCGGAAGACGACGAAGTCCACGTCCTTCTCCGTGCGGTCCTTGAGCGGGCACAGGCGGGCGTCGTAGAGCTTGACCGGCCGGAGGTTGATGAACAGGTCGAGCCCGAAGCGGATCCCCAGCAGGATGTCCGCGGCGTGCTTCATGTCCGGCACGCGAGGATCGCCATAGGCGCCGATGAAGATGGCGGAGTAGTTCTCGCGGAAGTCGTCCAGGGCGCCCGGAGGAAGCGTTTCGCCGGTGGCGAGATAACGGTCGGCGTCCCAGTCGAGATGGGCCAGCTCCAGCGGCAGGTCCCAGGTCTCGGCGGCAGCCTCGAGAACCTTCACCGCCTCGGCGGTGACGTCCTTGCCCGTGCCGTCGCCGGGCAGCACCGCGATGCGCTGCGGCCGGCGCTGTGAAGGTGGAATCGAGATCATCCCGGCGATGCTACCTCACCCCAACCCCTCTCCTGAAGGAGAGGGGCTCGGGATCTTGTTCTTCTTCGTTCCCCCTCTCCTTCAGGAGAGGGGGCCAGGGGGTGAGGTCGCGCGGGCACGCCGAGAGGTAGCTCACCACCCGTCCCGCAGCCGGTTGCGGCATGGTGGGAGCGACCGGCACTCGCAGGACGAGCCCCAATTCGAAAACGAAGGGAATCTCCGGACAGAGCCAAGCCGAGTGCAGGGGAGGCCAGCGGGAATCCGCGGGCAGATCGAGCAGGTTTGGCAGCAGACCGTTGCCCTCGACCACCGCCCGCAGCGGCCACACCGGCACCGGCGGATGGCGCGCCGAGATCCGGTGCAGGGTACCCGAAGCCAGTGCGTAGCCGCTCGGCCGCTCCTGGAAGTAGGAGACGACGTCGTTCCAGGAGCCGAGGCGCGGTCCTTCGCCGACCAGCGGGCTGTCCGGCCAGGCCTGCACCTCGAGCTTCCCCTGCCGCTCGGCCCGCCATCGCCAGGGGCCGCCGTTCACGTCCTGAGAAGGCCGGGGGAAGTGCAGGCGCGCCCGCGAGGCCGGTTGATGGGTGATCAGCCGCACGCCGGGAGCCACCCAGGCCGGCATCAACATCTTGCGGAACAGCACCGAAGGGACGCCCTCGTCGTCCAGCACGCAGACCCGGAAGGTGAGCTGCGGATAGCCGAACCGCAGCATCGGCAGGGCCGTGAAGTGGAGCGAGTCCTGATGGAAGAGCAACGCGGACGTGAAGACCCAGTCCTGCCCCTGCCACGAATGGAGCTGATACCGCAACGGCGCCGGCGGCGCCGGCAGCGACTCGGCCGGCAGGGCCCAGTTGAGGTAGAGGCAGTCCCGTACGGTCGTCCGCAGCATCGTTTTGGCCCCACCGAACCATAGCGTGGGCTGCCGAAGGCTGCAAGCGGGAGGCCCTCACTCCCGGACTCGTCAAAGTCGGCCGGAGCGCCTCTTCTGTAGGGGCGCCCCTGTGTGGGCGCCCGGGGGAGGGCGGCCACGTAGGCCCCCTACATGGAATTCTCCCGATCTGTGGACTTTGACGGGGCCCTGCCTCACTCCCCAACCCCTCTCTCCCAGCCTCCCCCCCGGTCCACCGGGAGAGAGGGGCTCAAAAACAGGGCGGGTCGAACCCCCTCCCACCGTCCAGACCCGCCCCTACCCTAAGCCGTTTCCATCTTGCTGTTCTCCCTCTTCTCCCGGCGGACGGGGGGGAGGCTGGGAGAAGAGGGTCGGGGTGATGAGGGCTTCGAAGGGCACGCCGCTCCAACCATCCAGTCCCACCTCATTTTTGCTAAAGTCACCCCCGCCTATTTGATCCCCTACTTTGACCCACGGGAGGCCCTGCGTCCTATGAAAAACCTGAAATACCTGGCGATCCTCGGCTGCCTCCTGCTGGCGGCCATCCCAGCCCTGCTCATCGGCGCCGAGAACGAAGCGGCCGCCGAGACGCCGCTCAACCTCCCCGCCGGCGCCGAAGAAGCCGCCAAGGCGATCGACCGCGCCTCCCTCGAAGGGCCGATCCGCTTCCTGGCCGACGACCAGCTGGAGGGCCGGGGACCGGCCAGCCGCGGCGACGAGCTGGCGCGGCTCTATCTTGCGACGAGCATGGAATCGCTCGGCCTCAAGCCGGGAGCCGAGGACGGAAGCTGGCAGCAGCCGTTCGAGATCGTCAGCATCACCTCCGAGGTGCCGAAGACCTGGGACTTCCAAGCCGGTGGACAAACCGGCGGCAAGTCCCTCTCCCTGAAGTGGTGGGACGACTTCATCGCCGGCAGCGGCGTGCAGGAGCCCACCGCCGACGTGCGCGACGCCGAGGTGGTCTTCGTCGGCTACGGCATCCAGGCGCCCGAGTACCAGTGGGACGACTTCAAGGGCATGGACCTCGAGGGCAAGGTTCTGGTGATGATGAACAACGATCCCGACTGGGATCCCAAGCTCTTCGAAGGCAACCGCCGGCTCTACTACGGCCGCTGGACCTACAAGTACGAGAGCGCGGCGCGGCAGGGAGCGGCGGCGGCGATCATCATTCACACCACCCCCTCGGCCGGCTATCCCTTCCAGGTCGTCCAGACCTCCTGGAGCGGCGCGCAGTTCGAGCTTCCCGGCGGCCGGCGAGCCGCGCATCCAGGTGGCGGCCTGGACCACCGAAGACGCCGCCCGCAAGCTCCTGGCGGCGGCGGGCAAGGACCTGGCGCAGCTCGTCGAGCAGGCCAGGAAGCGGGACTTCAAGCCCGTGCCGCTCGGCATCACCACCTCGCTCACCTTCACCAACCAGCTCTCGCGGGTGAAGACCGCCAACGTGCTCGGCCTGCTGCCCGGCAGCGATCCCAGCCTCAAGGACGAGGTGGTGCTCTACAGCGCCCACCACGACCACCTAGGAATCGGCGAACCGGACAAGACGGGAGACAAGATCTACAACGGCGCCGTCGACAACGCCACCGGCTGCGCCCAGCTCCTCGCCATGGCCAGGGCTTTCACCGAGCTGCCGCAGCCCCCGAAGCGCTCCATCCTCTTCGCCTTCGTGGCGGCCGAAGAGCAGGGCCTCCTGGGCTCGGAGTACCTGGCCGCGCATCCGCCGCTGCCGGCGGGCAAGATCGCGGCCAACATCAACTACGACGGCGGCAACGTCCTCGGGAGGACGGCCGACCTCACCTACATCGGCCTCGGCAAGTCGTCGCTGGACGAGGTGGTGCGGGCGCTCGCCGCGCGTCAGCAGCGCAAGCTGCTGGGTGACCAGTTCCCCGACCGCGGCTTCTTCTACCGTTCCGACCAGTTCAATTTCGCCAAGATCGGCGTCCCGGCCATCTACCTCGACTCCGGCACCGAGTTCATCGGCAAGTCCGAAGAGTGGGGCAAGCAGCAGGTCGAGGACTACGAGCAGAACCGCTACCACCAGCCGAGCGACGAATTCGACCCGAAATGGACCTACGACGGCATGATCGAAGACGCCCGTCTCGGCTTCTACGCCGGCCTCTCCATCGCCGAGACCCCGCAGCTCCCCGCCTGGAACCCCGGCGACGAGTTCGAGGCGGCGCGGAAGAAAGCGCTGGCGGCGGCGGGGAAATAGAGGCGTTGCCGCAGGCGCGGCCCCCCATATGCGCTGACTTTGCTTAGGGTAGGGGCGGGTCTGGAAGGGCGGGAGGTGGCGCGACCCGCCCTGCAGCGTCGAAATCGTCGAAACAGGGCAGGTCGCCTGTAGGGGCGGCCCTATGTGGCCGCCCTCTTCATTCTGCAGGCCGCTCGCTGGGCGCGAGCACACTTCCGGATGGTCCGTGATGGTTGAACCGCGCCGCGGGAGACAGCACGCCGCCGCGCTACAGCGGCTCGCCGTCTGAGGATACAGAAAGCCGTCGAGCTACGGCGCTTCATCGTCGCGGTAGGGCGGACCGCCACGGCGGGATACAACACGCCGTCGCGCTACTCGCACATGGCTATCGATCAATTCTTTCGGAATGGCTGGAAACACGCCGCCGGATTCGATAGACTTCGACAACGCACCATCTGAGGCATCGAGCGCCGCCCGCATCCGCTAAACGATCAGGAAAATTCCATGCCAGGAAAAAAGCATGCCAGCGGCAAAATGCCAGTTTGGCACAGGGAGAACGGCGGGAAGCGTAAAGGATAGAATCTACAGGAGTTATCGTCGCGGAAAGAGACGTGAAATCTGTGGAAAGATACCCCGAGCTGGCCATGAAACAGGGGATAACGGCGGAAGGGGGTGTAAACTACTGGAAAAGCACGATTTGCCAGGGTGACAGTCGGAATTGACCAGATCAGGACGGTGGGATTGCGACGTTGCTCAGCGTCAGTCGCCTACGTCCGCCGCACGTCGGAATTGACCAGATCAGGACGGTGGGATTGCGACTCCGGCGCTTGGCCACGACTCGTGATCCCAGTACTCGTGTAGGTCGGAATTGACCAGATCAGGACGGTGGGATTGCGACCTCTCGGCGAGGGGTTTTGAGCAATAGAGGTCACTGTGGGTTAGTCGGAATTGACCAGATCAGGACGGTGGGATTGCGACTATCAGATCCTCTCTCTGATCCGCGAAACATCAGAGGGCGTCGGAATTGACCAGATCAGGACGGTGGGATTGCGACATCAGCTTCAGCTTGTCGACGACCTCGGCGTTCCAGACCGGTCGGAATTGACCAGATCAGGACGGTGGGATTGCGACGTTGCGACGCCATCGCCCTGGACCGGGTTTCCGCTGGGTCGGAATTGACCAGATCAGGACGGTGGGATTGCGACTAGCCGATGTTTTGGCTGACAATTCAGCGGTGGCTGTAGTCGGAATTGACCAGATCAGGACGGTGGGATTGCGACACCTCCTCATGTTCGTAGTGGCGGAAATTTTGCGGGTCGTCGGAATTGACCAGATCAGGACGGTGGGATTGCGACCGGGTTGGGAAAGACGGCCCACCACTCTGAATCCTCATGGTCGGAATTGACCAGATCAGGACGGTGGGATTGCGACGCTGCTCGCTCGTGTAGGCGCCGAAGCGGGAGCCGGCCGGAGCGGTCGGAATTGACCAGATCAGGACGGTGGGATTGCGACACGCTCCACCTGCCCGCGAGCGGATCAGGCTCGTCTCAAAGTCGGAATTGACCAGATCAGGACGGTGGGATTGCGACGACCTCCCCGGCCGCGTGCGCAGGAACGGCCGGACATCGACGTCGGAATTGACCAGATCAGGACGGTGGGATTGCGACTCCCCTAAATCGGGAGCGGCAGGAGCGCGAGGAAAACGAGGGTGGTCGGAATTGACCAGATCAGGACGGTGGGATTGCGACACCACAAGCCGCAGTGCTTCATGTCCCTCTCCCCAATGTCGGAATTGACCAGATCAGGACGGTGGGATTGCGACGATCGCCATCGTCGGCTGCGACGTGGGCCGGATCGCCGAGTCGGAATTGACCAGATCAGGACGGTGGGATTGCGACAAGCGTAGATCGACGCGCTCTCGGCTGACCACGGACTCGTCGGAATTGACCAGATCAGGACGGTGGGATTGCGACCTCGGCGTAGCGGAGGGCCTCGCTGGCGAGCGGGGTCACCGTTCGTCGGAATTGACCAGATCAGGACGGTGGGATTGCGACTCGCCCGAAGCAACGAACGGCTCACGAAGCTCCACAGTCGTCGGAATTGACCAGATCAGGACGGTGGGATTGCGACGAGTCCACGAGCGAGGGAGACCACAGAGCCAGGATGCGCGTCGGAATTGACCAGATCAGGACGGTGGGATTGCGACCGAGTAGACCGCGGAAGGGGCGGCGAACCGGTATGCCGAGGAGTCGGAATTGACCAGATCAGGACGGTGGGATTGCGACTTCTGGAAGCTACGGCGGGGAGATTTCCGGGCCGGGTCGTCGGACGTCGGAATTGACCAGATCAGGACGGTGGGATTGCGACGGTGCAGCCGGAGCCACGGGTCCACAAGGATCGAACAAGGGTCGGAATTGACCAGATCAGGACGGTGGGATTGCGACCGATGGTTAGTGCCACTGCTCATAGTGTCCTGGCCGACTCCCCGTCGGAATTGACCAGATCAGGACGGTGGGATTGCGACAGCGGCACACCCGGCGCCGCGCACCGTCACCCGCCGCGTCGGAATTGACCAGATCAGGACGGTGGGATTGCGACTTGGTGGTGCCCGGAATTGCTCGACAGGCAGCTTCAAAGTCGAAGGGTCGGAATTGACCAGATCAGGACGGTGGGATTGCGACTTCTCGATGTCGACGGCTTCATCTTCGCCGTTCGTGTAGGAGCCGGTTGTCGGAATTGACCAGATCAGGACGGTGGGATTGCGACAGATAGGTCCATCGCCATCTGGTCGCCGCCATGGGCCGTCGGAATTGACCAGATCAGGACGGTGGGATTGCGACGTGCTCTATCCTCGATCGCGATCGTCTTGGCCATCGGTGTCGGAATTGACCAGATCAGGACGGTGGGATTGCGACGACTTGTCGACGATCAATTGGAGCAAGCCATGCGACTCGTCGGAATTGACCAGATCAGGACGGTGGGATTGCGACGATCCTGGATCGCGGTTTCGTCGTCGCTGAAGATGGAGCGTCGGAATTGACCAGATCAGGACGGTGGGATTGCGACGCAAGCGCAGCCTCCGGGGTTTGTCCGTAGCAGCATGTCGACACGTCGGAATTGACCAGATCAGGACGGTGGGATTGCGACTGCACGGTCGAACTGGCATTTATTTGTGTAGTTGAAGATCATCGTCGGAATTGACCAGATCAGGACGGTGGGATTGCGACTTCTGCCCTTCTTCTACCTCGACGTCAGTCACGACCTCGGCCACGGCCGTCGGAATTGACCAGATCAGGACGGTGGGATTGCGACGGTAGTCCGGCCGTTCACCACCGCGAGGGTGAAGATGCGTCGGAATTGACCAGATCAGGACGGTGGGATTGCGACTTCGATGTTCGGCTGTGCGGTCTCCAGGCGGATCACCGTCGGAATTGACCAGATCAGGACGGTGGGATTGCGACGACATAGAGCGCGTCGGCTGCGGCTGGCGCGTCGACGGGTCGGAATTGACCAGATCAGGACGGTGGGATTGCGACAACACCCTGTCCGTTGGCCTCAGTCACGTCCTCTAATTCCTTGATCATGTCGGAATTGACCAGATCAGGACGGTGGGATTGCGACGTTGATAGGTGTCCTTTAGCTCCAAGCCGAGCATGCTGATCCGAGTCGGAATTGACCAGATCAGGACGGTGGGATTGCGACCCCAGAGAGAATCTTCCAGCACACCAAAATACACTTCAACGTCGGAATTGACCAGATCAGGACGGTGGGATTGCGACTTTGAAGGGGTTAGGCCGGAATGGCTAACCTGACGATGGTCGGAATTGACCAGATCAGGACGGTGGGATTGCGACCTTTCTTTTGCACGTACTTGGTGCCTTTGTCGGTGAGAACGTCGGAATTGACCAGATCAGGACGGTGGGATTGCGACGACGTCGAAGTGATTCTTGAGGACGGCAAGCACCTGATTCATCGTCGGAATTGACCAGATCAGGACGGTGGGATTGCGACGATCGATCTTCATCCTCTGGAGAAGTCGGAGAAAGAGTGCGAGTCGGAATTGACCAGATCAGGACGGTGGGATTGCGACCTCGTCACCCACCTCGATGGCTGACAGCGGCCTGGTCGTCGGAATTGACCAGATCAGGACGGTGGGATTGCGACCGGCGTTGAAGGTCTGCGTGAACTTGTGCTCTGACCACGTCGGAATTGACCAGATCAGGACGGTGGGATTGCGACTGCATCCCACCGGCGGCGACCAGACGAGCACCCACCCGGAGGTTGTCGGAATTGACCAGATCAGGACGGTGGGATTGCGACTTGTGCATCCTCAGCATACTCGGATCGACCATCGAAGTCGGAATTGACCAGATCAGGACGGTGGGATTGCGACTCTCTCCTTCAAATTGCAGGCCCCGCGCGCGCGCCCAAGGTCGGAATTGACCAGATCAGGACGGTGGGATTGCGACGCGGCTGACAGGTCGCTTTCGAGCGCCCGCACACCGTCACGGTCGGAATTGACCAGATCAGGACGGTGGGATTGCGACTGTTGGCGTTGTCCTCGTCGGCTTCCACCAACTCACGCACCCAGATGGTCGGAATTGACCAGATCAGGACGGTGGGATTGCGACTTCTGGAAGGCTTGCCGTTCCGTTTCTGATGCCCATCCGGACGTCGGAATTGACCAGATCAGGACGGTGGGATTGCGACTGCCGCGAGCATCTACCAAGCAATGCTCGGCGATAGCGTCGGAATTGACCAGATCAGGACGGTGGGATTGCGACCACGCCATGGTGTACGCGGTGTCGAAGAACTTGAAGGTCATCGTCGGAATTGACCAGATCAGGACGGTGGGATTGCGACCTCCCAGTGCGCGGTTTGTTCGATCTCGAAGCTGGTCCGTCCGCTGCCGTCGGAATTGACCAGATCAGGACGGTGGGATTGCGACATACCGTACTGAGGCGGACCCTCAGCCCACCAGACTACGGCGTCGGAATTGACCAGATCAGGACGGTGGGATTGCGACCTCCGACAAGGAGATCGTTCCCCTGGTGACACGCCAGGAAGGTCGGAATTGACCAGATCAGGACGGTGGGATTGCGACTCTGAGAATGCCGCCCATGACCTCGGCCCACTGGTCAAGTCGGAATTGACCAGATCAGGACGGTGGGATTGCGACGACTCCGGTATAAGCTGAGTTAGACGAATGCGACGAGTCGGAATTGACCAGATCAGGACGGTGGGATTGCGACTGTGGGTAAACGATATGCCACGGAGAGACCATCGGTATCGTCGGAATTGACCAGATCAGGACGGTGGGATTGCGACGGTGAGCACCGCCTTCTCGGCCCTCCCCGGCGTGCCGCCGTCGGAATTGACCAGATCAGGACGGTGGGATTGCGACTCATACGGAAAATCCGCACCCTCTTCTAGAGTAGGCGACGTCGGAATTGACCAGATCAGGACGGTGGGATTGCGACTGCCCCGCCGGATCTTGTACTCCTTGATCCACTCTGCGGTCGGAATTGACCAGATCAGGACGGTGGGATTGCGACTTCTGCGACCGAGTAGATTCCGAGGAAGGCGGCCTTCAGGTCGGAATTGACCAGATCAGGACGGTGGGATTGCGACGTGGAGTATGTCATTACCGCACCAGCCCCTGGGGATGTCGGAATTGACCAGATCAGGACGGTGGGATTGCGACGAAAGCCGAGCGTTACTGCCATTAGAACGGTCGCTATAATCAGCCTCGTCGGAATTGACCAGATCAGGACGGTGGGATTGCGACATGCCCTCTTTCACGCGCGAGCCGATCTGCTCGGCCAAGTCGGAATTGACCAGATCAGGACGGTGGGATTGCGACCTTCTCTTCGAGGCCGGCGAGTTGATGTTCAAGCTGCTCTTGTCGGAATTGACCAGATCAGGACGGTGGGATTGCGACTTCTGGGCTCGGCGCCGCCTCTCCTCCGGGGATGCTACGCGAGCCGCGTCGGAATTGACCAGATCAGGACGGTGGGATTGCGACTTCTATCGAGTCTTGTAGAGCCTGCTTGAGTGAGTCTAGTTCGTGGGTCGGAATTGACCAGATCAGGACGGTGGGATTGCGACTCAGAAATTGAGTCAGTAGGCCAGACGCGCTGATACCGTCGGAATTGACCAGATCAGGACGGTGGGATTGCGACTGCGCAGAAACCGGCCGCTGGATCGATTAACCTGCGTTCGTCGTCGGAATTGACCAGATCAGGACGGTGGGATTGCGACGACGGAACGCTTGCGTTCACTGAAGTTACTGTGCCGTCGGAATTGACCAGATCAGGACGGTGGGATTGCGACTCTGACATCAGGGTGATCCTGAGGAAGATGGACTCGTCAATATGACCGTCGGAATTGACCAGATCAGGACGGTGGGATTGCGACCACGGCAAGCCATGCGGCAAGCTCTTCACGCGTTGGCACGGGGAAGTCGGAATTGACCAGATCAGGACGGTGGGATTGCGACACAGGGACACTAAGAGGAACGCTCAATTCTACGGACATGATTTGTCGGAATTGACCAGATCAGGACGGTGGGATTGCGACGCGTTGAGCACGTAGAAGGGGGCTGAAGTGTTTAGCTGTTGGCGGAATTGACCAGATCAGGACGGTGGGATTGCGACGTCGTGAACGTCTGTTGTGTCGGCTGTTGTACAGGCGGCGGAATTGACCAGATCAGGACGGTGGGATTGCGACGAACAGGTCTCACCGATTCCACTAAGCGCTACAACCGAGGCGGAATTGACCAGATCAGGACGGTGGGATTGCGACAGTATTCTCGTATGCTTTACCGTTGGGTTTAGCGATGGCGGAATTGACCAGATCAGGACGGTGGGATTGCGACGAAGATTGCCGTAACTTTATATTCACCGTTCCGCACAGGCGGAATTGACCAGATCAGGACGGTGGGATTGCGACCCCAAAAGTAACGTGATCGTGATAGTGAGCATGCAGAGGCGGAATTGACCAGATCAGGACGGTGGGATTGCGACGGTATGAACCTCTTGATCGTAATAAACTCACTCCAGATCGGCGGAATTGACCAGATCAGGACGGTGGGATTGCGACTCGGACCTTCAGTAGTACAACCAACCACGGGGTAAGCAGCAGGCGGAATTGACCAGATCAGGACGGTGGGATTGCGACAAAGACGAAGTCCTTGTTCCTCTTCTTAACAACAATGGGTATGGGCGGAATTGACCAGATCAGGACGGTGGGATTGCGACTTTGATTTTGTAGATTAGCCGACCTTCGATGTCGAAAAATTCGGCGGAATTGACCAGATCAGGACGGTGGGATTGCGACCCAGCCATGGCGAAAGCAGCAGGATGGGCAGATTGTCCAGGGCGGAATTGACCAGATCAGGACGGTGGGATTGCGACTTCTCGCCGAGCCACTCCCCCTCAAGCAGGAGATTTTCTTCCGGGCGGAATTGACCAGATCAGGACGGTGGGATTGCGACCCCGATGGTACGACGCCTTGATGTGGACGGCTTCGTTGTCGGAGGAATTGACCAGATCAGGACGGTGGGATTGCGACGTCCAGGACCTCGCCCTTGATTCTCCCCTCACGGAGGAGAAAAGTCGGCTGGCGGAATTGACCAGATCAGGACGGTGGGATTGCGACCTCCTCTTCTTCCTCGCTCCCCGTGGCATGCCTTATGACATAGGCGGAATTGACCAGATCAGGACGGTGGGATTGCGACTTCTACACACGACAGCCGTCAAAAACCAAGATCGTCGGGCGGAATTGACCAGATCAGGACGGTGGGATTGCGACGCGAACGCCGGGTGTACCTTCAGCCGCTCCTCTAGTTGGCGGAATTGACCAGATCAGGACGGTGGGATTGCGACTTTCTGAACCGTGGTGTCCTGTGTCTGGGCGCTAGCACCGGTTAGCGGCGGAATTGACCAGATCAGGACGGTGGGATTGCGACTCTCATGGCCTGCTCGCAGGCGGACGGCGTCTCCGCCGTGTCACCCTCGTCGGAATTGACCAGATCAGGACGGTGGGATTGCGACTTCACGGGCTGCCCGTCGGTCTCCTCGACGATGCCAAGGCGGGGAATGGACCAGATCAGGACGGCGGGATTGGCGCGAGCAGAGCCTCGGGGTGATCCGTGATGTAGCCCATGATTTCATCGGCCTGGGTCCCTGTCAGGAGATCGAGGCCGAAGTGGCTGGCAAGGAACGCGAACGCGAAGCCGATTGACGAGAACGACGCGAGCTCAGGGGTTTCGGAGATCGCGGCCACGTAGCTCGCCAAGGCCGCGTCCGTAGCGGCTTTCACGTTTCGCTTGGAACGGGGCAGTCCGCGGAACTTCAAGGTGACAACCGGAGCCAGATGAAACAGATCCTCGGGTTTGATTTCAACCCCAACCAGCGGACCGAACGGAATCGCCTCTGCCGCGTCCTCGAGAGCGGCGCGGATCTCGGCGATCCAGTCTTCCATCGTGATGGGAAAAGGCCTCATGGGTTCACCTCGCCGGACCCGGAAGGCTGTCAGCTCCGAGAGCGTACGTAGATCCACCGTTGCCGTCAACCGCGCACCCATCATATTTCTTGGCGGCGCATATCTCAGCGCTGGGATCGCGACGCCGGGAGGTGCGCGCAGCTCGGACTGGTCTTGCCGCCTCGGAGACGACCCGCCGTTGTAGGCCTTCGAGCCGTTGTCGCACACCGACTGGGTCGTCTCTACGGAACCTCCGAGACACCGCCAGAGATAGCGGTTACGGAGACGTTGGAAAATTTCGTTTCGCGAGGCCCCCACAATCGCCATCCTTTGCCATCGCGACACGGTACCGTAGAGACGCCCCAGACGCTCTACGATACCTCCGCAGGCCACGGGGACGGCGCCGGGTAGGCCTGGGTGGTTACCCACCCAGGCCCCCCACAGACCCGTACGTGCGGGATTACCGCATACGGTTCTTCAGGCCACGGGTTCGCTACGCGATCTCAGGCCGCAACACAGATTCTCAGGTTCGGGAGCGGGTACTGCTTCAGGAGAAGCTGGAACCGCTCCCAGGTCATGCTGGGCTTTCGTGAGCGGCGACTGAGCCACTTGCGCCAGATCAGCTTGACCCTTTGGTGCACGCTGCTTAGAGACAGCGAGTTCCCGGTGATCCCGTAGTACCCGCTGTGCCCTCGCAGCTTGCTGAGGAGGTGTGCATGCTGCCAGTCGAGGGGTGCATGCCGATTGCCTTGACACCACACGTTGAGTTGCCGCAAAAACCGGGTAATCCGGTCCGAAGCCGTCTTGCGCTTGACCATCCACTTGCCACGCCGAGACCTCTCCCAGAAGTGGGTGAAGCCAAGAAAGTCGAAACTCCTCGGCTTCTCGTGCGGCTGCGTTCTCCCAGGCTCCGCCTTGCGGCTGGGCCGTTCGAAACGCACCAACCGGGTCTTCTCCGGGTGGAGGGTCAGGCCGTACTTGCCGAATCGCTTCGGCAGCACGTCCAGCACCCGTCGCGCATCGCTCTCCACTCGAAGACCAGGACGACGTCGTCGGCATAACGGATCAGGAACGCCGCCCCTTGCAGGCGGGGTTTGACCTCCGCCTCGAACCACGTGTCCAGGACCTCGTGAAGGTAGACGTTCGCCAGGAGCGGTGAGATGACACCGCCCTGCGGGGTGCCGTGGTCGGATGACTGAGGGTCCGCCCTTCCAGCACCCCCGCCTTGAGCCACTTGTCAGTCGCAGCAGCACGCCGTCACGTACCCTCTGGTCCAGAAAGCTCCTCAGGTGGCGGTGATCCAGAGCGTCGAGAAACTCTGGATGTCGATCTCCAGGACCCACCCGCCCCCCATCTCCATCAGCCCTTCCCAGAGCTTCCAAGCGCCTGATGCGCCGAGCGCCCGGCCGGAAGCCGTACGAGCAGTCCAGGAAGTCCTGCTCGTAGACGGCCTCCAGCACCATCGCGACCGCCCGCTGGAGGACCTTGTCCTCGAACGTCGGGATGCCGATCGGCCGCTGCTTCGACCGGTCCTCCCTTCGGGATGTGCACCCGCCGCACCGGCGGCGCCTGGTAGCGGCCGGACTTGGCCCGGTCCAGCAGGGACTGGAGGTTGTCCTCCAGGTTCGCCGCGTAGTCCGCCGCCGTCTGTCCGTCCACGCCCGCGGCCCCGTCCTTGCGCGTGCGCCGGTACGCCTCTCGCAGCCAGTCGATGTCGATGTGGTGGGCGAGCGTCGTGAACGCCGCCTGCGCGACTTGCCTCGCCAGTTCCGCTATCCGTTGTCGTCTCGTTGAGATGGGATCAGGGCTCGGTGTCCCTGGCATCTTTCCCTCCAACGGTTCCATGACCCGGCACCCCCCTTCCCTCCACGGGGTCCCTCGGGTCGGTTCCCCCGCTTCGTCGGTACTATGAGGTGCTCCGACTCCCCGCCGCCCATCCCGCCGCGCTTCGTTTCCTTCGCTTGGCGGTATCCCGGTCGCACCCGCGTTTCGCTCCCACGGCCGCGGACGCCCTCGGCCGCGGGCCTGGAGTTGGTCACCCGGACCTCCCGCCGGGACTTGCCGCGGAGATCGCAGGGGCCTCCCAGGTTCCTGGGGGACCCCCTGTGAACGTGCCCTGCTCTCCGACCCCGGCGGGACCTCGCGACGCCAGGCCATTGCGGCGCCGCGACGCGGCCTTCCGCTCACTCCACGACGTCGGCTCCCGCGATTACGGTCTTTCGGGGCTCAATTACCACGGCCCGCTCACTCGCTGTCTACGCTTCGCAGCGCGGGTTACCCCGGCACCACGCAAGACTCGCTTCCGGCGGGTGGCCAACCTTTGCCGGGTAGGATTCGGACCTACTGGGTCCACTACGAAGGGTTTCAGGTTCTGTCTACTGCATTTTCCTTCCTCCCTTCCCAGGCTTCGCCTGGCGCAAGGGGCGTCTCCGAGGCGGCGATGTCGCTCCGGTTCTCCACGACCTCCGGCGGCGAGATTCAGCGCTGAGATGTGTGTAAGAGGATGGGCTGACGCCCCGGGCTCTTCAAATCCCACCCCTACGGGGCGTCCTCCACTCGCCTGCCGTAACCTCCATGCCGCATTCCGCCACCTGCCTCGGATCGATCGATTCATTTGGAAAAAAGAGAGAGCATGGCCGAGGAGCCCCAACGGGGCGAGGGCATGTAGCCCGGGGTCAAAGCGCCGAAGGCGCGAAGACCCCGGGTAAAGGAAGAAAGAAATCTTCAAGCCCTGAAGGGGCGACGGCAGCTCTGGCCTATTCGCCGGACCCGTCCAACAACTACTGATCGCAATCCCACCGTACTGATCGGTAGTGGTTCAGTTTGCCGGGGGACTGCGGACGGACCTGCCCTCCGAAGCCTCACCCCCCGGCCCCCTCTCCCTGACGGGAGAGGGGGAGGAACTACATCTATCTCTTGCTGTTCTCCCCCTCTCCGGTTACGGAGAGGGGGCCGGGGGGTGAGGCTTCGGAGGGCAGGACCCAGGGGCCGTCCACAGACAAACTGAACCACTACTTACTAATCAGGTCCGTTGCAACGGCATCGGCTGGCTTTGGCAGCTCAGGTGTGGCGGGACTCTCGCTCGAGGGCGTCCTTGAATTCGATCAGCTCCATCAGCCGAGCGAAGAGCGTGACAGGGGAGTTGGCGAAGGTGGCGCTCTTTCCTCGAATGCTCGAGCGCCCTGAAGTGTAGAGGAGAAAGAAGTCGAGGTTGTACCTTGCGATGAGATCCGAAGCAGTCTCCTCCGAACAGCCGTCTTCGAGAGTGAAGACGACGATCGCGCCGGAAGCGATTTGATCGGCGGTTTCCCTTTCCCCAGGCTTTCTCGTGGTCACCCTACCGAAACCGCTGCCGCGAAGGATTCCTTGGGTCTCCAGGGAGTCCGCGATGACCAGGATGGGCGTCTCGCGGCGCCGCCGCAGGCTCGCTTCCCGCTCGTCGATCAGCGCCAGCAGGGCCCGCGGGCGAGACTCGATCAAGGAGCCGAGCTTCTCGTCGACCAGCTTCTTCGACTTACGGAGCAGCAACCAATAGGCCGGACCGATTCCCGCCAGGGTGACGCCGAAGAAAAGGAGGAGGAGGCCTTCCTTGAGCTCCAGGTTCTCGACTCGCCGCTGGACCTCGTCGACCCGGGTGCCGGCGCGATCCTCCGCCTGCTTGATCTCCAGCCGCAGCTCGCGGGAGGCGAGATCGGAAGGCGGAGCCTGGGCTGTCAAGAGGAGAAACGCGGCGAACATCAGCAGAGACCTTTTCATCGCAATCTCCAGAGCCCGATAGGAAATCCGGTCATTCCTCCCCGAAACTCTGCCGGCCCCAAAGGGGCCGAGGCATGTAGCCTGGCGGCGCAAGCCCCAGGAAACGAGAGAAGAAAAATATCCCGAGCCCTGAAGGGGCGACGGCAGCTCTGGCCTATTCGCCGGACGCGTCAAACAACTGCTTCACCCAATCCTTGTCCTTCTTGCTCTTGTGTTGGGAGCTCTCTCTTTCCGAGCTTGTCGATGATAGCGGCTGCAGCACGCCGCCGTTCATCGCCTTTCAACTGTTGAAGGAGTTTGGAAACGATGTCTCCCGCGTTGCCGAAGTGCAGGCTCTGGACCAGGGGCTGCCAATTCACCTTTTCAGCTTTGGGCCTGACAGGCAAGCTCATCCGGCCATAACCGGCCGCCGTCTTGGCGCCGATACCATCGCTCTGCAGTGCATCTCTCAGGATTTCCATCGCGATGCCGACCCATTCCTCCGGACCCGTAATGGCCAATAGATACCGGCCGCGGGCGGAAATGAAGGCCACGGGCGTCGGGCTGTCCCAATCCGCTGGCGGAGCATTGTCTTTCCCCTGATAGTAGTCGGGATGGTGGACGGTCATAACGTCGAGATCGAGAGGTAGCTTGTCGCCGTTGGGTATCCACAACGCGTCGTGGAAGGTAACGTAGCCGGCACTCTCCTGGTCGCCGAAGAGAATCCGATGGAAGGTGCCGATCTTCCCGTCCTCTTTTGTCTTGCTCCACTCAGGATCTTCCAGGTACTTGTGGGCGGCCGCCGCGGCGAGGCCCTTCAGGGCGGAGCCAGGGATGTAGGGCACGCCATAGGTGCGGTGAATCGCGAGCGCGGTTTCCAGAACTGACTCGGCTCCGAGGCCGACGGCCATACGCCCCAACACGCTGGCTTCCGCGGTTTGAGTGAAGGGCTCGAGGGCCTGAACGGAATCCCGCCAGCGCGCGAAGAAGCGGCGGTAGTCGGCTGGCACGGCGATCTTGTCGAGTTCGAGGAAGTGCTCCTGCCGGCCGGGGCCCTTGTCTTCCACCGCAGGCAGGCACTTCTCCAACCAGAGGGCGGCGTTCGTGCCGGCGTTCGCCACCAGGGGCTGGAGAGCTGCTCGGTGGCCGCTCATGGTCTCAATACTTCCTGGCCGGGCAGGATGCCCCACTCGGAGCGCGCGAGTCGGCCATACCAGCTCACCGTAGCGAGAGCTTCACGAGTCAGCCAGACATACCTGGAGACATCGGCGTCGCGGATCTTCTCACACAGGCCGTTCATACCTTCAATTTGGGGATCGATTCGCTTCAACTGCTCTGCGAGATGCCCGAGCAGCGTGTCGAGGGCAGGCTTGCCGCGGGACTTCACGAAGTGGACCGCCTGGCAAAGGCCTGCGTTGCGGATCAGGGCCGGAAGCTTCTGCGCCATCGTGCCATAGAGGTCCCGATGCGCCGTTTCCACCTTCTGGACGTGCCCGAAGGCCATCGCGGCCCGTTGCTGTTCGAGGGTCATGGCTTTCCTCCCGCGATCCGCACGAAGCAGCTCCCCTGGCCCACGGTCGATTTTCCTCCGAGCTGGACGAGGCTCCTGGTCAAGGAGGCGACGTGATCGAGTAGCTCGGCGGCCTCGCGTTTGAAGCGGCCGTTTGCAGCGCTGACCTCCGCCGCAACGGCAATGCCCGCGAGAACGGACTCGGCCGGCAATGACTCCTGATACCAGAGGGCTCCCCGCTCGACGGTTTTCGTCTCGTTATTCAAACGCACGTGAGCGTTGATCTCCGTTGCGGTGTCAAGTAGCAGGGACATGATGTCATCGTGGATCATGCAGATCCGGTCGGTCAGACTCTGGCGCCATTCCTTGGCATCGACGGAGCCATCGGGAAAGAGGGTCTTTCCGAGCTGATCGGCGAAAGCTTGCAGGTCCGGTTCCTGGTCGCGCTCCACGATAAAGTCTAGATCCTCGAAGACCACCTTCCTCGCCCCACCGGCAGGCATGGTGAGGGTATGGCTCAAGACTCGGCATTTCTCTTTCTCGGGAGGCTCGGGAAGCTTCGCGAGGCCGATGCCCGCCTCCCGTGCGCCACGAGCGAATCGCCGAATCAGATAGTCCGAGGTGACCCAGGCGAAAGTCCCGGAAATGCTCCTGACCGGCAGCAGGAGAAGGTGCGCGTCCGAGAACTGCACGGAGCCCGAATGCTCAGACGACTTGTCGGTTTCCGGCCCGAAGACGTCTCGGGTCATCTGAACATCGCCGTTCCGCTGAACATCACTGCTCCGCGCGCGCAACGCGCCTTTGATCGAAGAGCCCGGGAGCAGAGGGATTCCCGTCGGCCGCTCGCGAGCGATGGGAAGGTCGATGGCTCCCACCGACTGCCCGGTGCCCGCATGGAGCGGCGACATGGCGTGGACGAGTGTGAGACGGGTGATCATTTCTTAAGCTCCTCGAGGAAGAGGTCCAAGGGATCGGTAAAAGTCCTACCGTTGCGATTCAGCGCCGGGATCTGCCGGGCGAGGTTGGCGTTGAGAACCGTGTCGACGTTATGAGTTTTGTTTCCGGCCAATAGCTCGCAGACCGGAACATCCGAGGAGAGGGCCAGCGCTGTTGAGCGGAATCCCGAGCCGTCGACCATCGGCCGGATGATCAGGGGAGAGGCGAAACGCTCGGAGCTCACCGGCTGTAATTGAAGGGGTTTCATGTCCGGATCTCCTGCACTGCCCTGTTCGCCTGGAGAGCCGGGATGGAAATGAAAGACGATCGGCATGCCGAAGGCCGCTCGAGGAAACCGGGAGACGGTCACCACGGGCTTTTGATGCAAAGGCGCGGATTTTCCAGTAAGCCGGCGGATCTCATCCGGCTCAGGCCATCGACTGCGTCCCGCGGGCTTTTTCGAACCCTGCGGCGGAGGATTCCTGCCAAAGCCGGGGGCCTGACGAATCTGTTGAAGACGACCAAGACCCGCCCCCCAGGCTTCAACAGCAGAGGGCCAAAGCCGGATCGCGGCGGCAAATCGCGCGCGATGAAGTGAGGGCACCCCAGCAATACTCGGATTCTCTCGGTATTTCGATAGCTCCGATTCCACATCGTCAAGCCTGCGGCCGCCCTCGCGCAGGATCGCTCCGAAACCGCGCCGCGTCCGTCCGCCGAGACCGCCGAAGGTCTCCCAAGCCCAGAGCGCCGCCTCTACGTCTTTGCGAAGCTCCTTCGGGTACATGAAGCGTATGGAAAAAATCGAGCTTCCGTAATTATGCAGAACCCCTGGTTGCTCCCTGTTCCTCTGTGCCTGGCGGCTGGGCTGGAGCGGGAAGGCTCCATAGGCAATCTCTTTCATCTCGTTGAGGACAACCAACCTTTCTCTTTCGTCGTACTTGAATACGGCCAAAGCTCGCGGCAGAGCCGGTTGAGAGAGGACGACTACTTCCACCTTGGACGCCTGACTGGTTGTACCCCAGATCTCACCCTCGCGCTGGCGCAACTCCTCCACCGTTGTACACTGGCTTGGATTGCAGGCACGCCACCAGAACCGAAGCTGTCCGCGGATCGATGCAGTACGAACCGGCGTCACGAGATCGCCGGGCTTTTCGTGTTCTCGGACTTTCACACCGCCGCCGAACACATAAGTGAGAAAGCGGTAGCTCCGGTCTTCAAAGTTCTGTGCTTTCCGCGTGACGGTTTCCGGCGGCGGTGCGGGCGAAGGTCTCATCGGGCTTCCTCCCAGGTGCCAAGGACTGCCAAGCCGAATCCATCACGGCGGTCCTGCACGTCGTCGCTGACGCAGGCGAACCAAGTCTCGTCGCACCAGCGCAGAAGGTCTTCCTTGGTCCCCTCCAATTCGAGAAAGTAGACGCTCCCGGCAGCGGCCAGTCGGCGAGTCCGTTTGGGCCGGCCCTTCGGTTTGCCTGGATCGTTCTCGGCGGCGAGATCCCACCCGGAGACCACCGCGTAGCGCGGAACACAAGCAGCACTCACGGTGACCTTGACAGAGTTATCCTGCGGCCACCGTTCACCGCTCCAGCCAGGACGGGCTCCGTTCCCGAAGATCGCCGGAGTGAGGAGGATCAGCCTCGCCCGCCGGCTGGCAACGATCTTTTCCCGAATCGCTTCAGGCATCTGCGGCCATTGCGCGGATGCGGGCGACCACCGGGCCAGGCGGCGCTCTCCGCCAAGCGGCGCGATCTGTGTCTCCAGGGAGAGATCACGTCCGGCTACGCTGGCGCCCTTGCAGCGCAGGGACATTGCGAACCGGCGAGGCGAGAGACGGGAGTCTCCTTCCTGAAGAAAACGAAGACCTGCAGTTTGAAAGAGCATCCCGTCGATCCCAACCCGCTCCCCGGGCTGAATCGCGAGATGAGCGCGCTTCTCCACCGGCAGGCGGTCAATGCCGAGAGATAGGAAGTCAACTTCCGATCGATCCTCTGGCGCCGTGAGCCACGTCTCGAAGGCGCTCCACTTCCAGAAGGAGGGAATTCCCTTCGGAGGCTTGCCGTACGTTTCACCTCCCTGGAAGCCCAGGGGAACAAGGCCGTTTCCGAGAGAGTCCATGGCCTCGCCACCAGAGAGGGGCCGCGGTATGAGGCGTTTGAGAGCCACGCGGTCGCCTTCACCGAGAAGAAAGACGGCGTCTCGTGGCGCGGGTGCGAACCATTCGCGGATCTCGCCGCCGTTCGCCTCCAGCTCGGCGAGGAGAGGGCCCTCAACGATCACTTTCTCCTTCAGCTCGGCGAGCGCGCTACCGGGAAGAGAAAAGGCGCCGTTCTGGCTGCCCATTCGTGTCCTCACAGCGCCTGCCAGCATGGACGGGTAAGGGAAGTCCACCGTGTCGAACCGGCCGACAGCAGCAGGCCTGCCATCCCTTGCAATCAGGGGGTCGAGCGGCTCGATGAGCCAGACGTTCATGAGGGCTGCCTCCGGCGGGATGCTCTTCTCGCCCGCTTGTTCTGCCGCCTGAGCGAAAAGGCGTGCAACGATCAACCGGTTCGCCACCTTCGATAACGTGGAATCCTTGTGCTTCCCCGGGGCAGCCTTTAGCGTGGAATCCTCTTGCTCTCCGGGCGCGGCAATCAGAGTCTCGTCCAGGTCTTTGAACAATCTCCCGAGGACTTTGGCGTCTATCCCCTTCTCTTCGCCCTGGCCTGGCTGCTTGCGGCGGAGGATTCGCTCGGCCTCTTTTCTCACCAGCTTCTCAAGATTCTCCTTCTCTTCACCTTTCGCTCCCTCCAGCAGCCGCGCCAGCTCCTCCAGCTCGTAGGCCGCGCCGTCCGGAACCTTGTCTTCGCGGTGCAACCACACGTAGTCCTCGAGCCGTTTGTCCAGCGTGCCCCAGACACCGGAGACCTTCACTGGAGGACCGGATCGCTTGTCGACGATGATCGCCAGCGAGTTTCGCCTTTCTTTGGCAAGCTCTTCGGCCTTCCGCGCCAAATGCAGCGCTCGCCGCAAGGGCTCCAAGAAATATGAGACGCCGATGCCGGCCGACAAAGTCGGAGTCTGGCCCTCTTCGTTGGCCGGAAATCCCGAAAGCCGCTCCTTGAAGTCCTCCGCTAACTTCCTCGCGCAAGCGACGGCATGATGAAGCGGCACGAACGCGAGAACGTCATCCCCTCCCGAGTAGACCAGCTCGCCGGCGTAGCCACTCTCCACGGTGGACCTGACGCTCTTCGCGAACTCGGCGAGGCATGTGGAGAGTCTCTGATGGTCTTTGAAACCCTTCTGGCGCTCGATGGCTTTCCCCATGTGATCGCCGTCCGCAACGAGGATGGCGTAATACGGCAGCGGCGTTTGGACTCCTAGCTTGCTCAGAAACCCGGCCAAGGCAGCCTTCGCCTTCCGGAGACCCTCCGTTCGCCTCTCGGTGTCGATGACGTCCTCGAAAAGCTCGGGTAGCCGATTTTCGAAGAGAAGACTGCCGTCGTAATCTCCAAGGACAGGATGTGTCCAGCCCCCTGCCTGGTAGATCTCCTGTTCCTTGAGGATCACGCCACCCTCGCCCAGCTCAAGCAGGTATTTCTTCCAGGCCTCGCGAAGCTCCTCATCAGGTTTCTCCTTCGTCCGCTGATAAAGGGGCCAAGCCGCGAGATGCCCGGTGCTGAGGAAACGATGAGCGTATTTCTTGCTGGAGTGGGTACCGTGACGCTTCAGCAAGCCAACACCGCAAAGCCGCTCCGTCGGCCCTACGCCATAGCGTCTACGCACCTCTTCCGGAGCTGGCCCGCCATTCTTCCCGACGCTGTCGAAGAGAGCCTCGTGCAGCACCGATTCCCGCTCGCCATCGATGGAAGATTTCGGCACCTGGGCACCCCAGGAAACCTGGCCCCACAGACGCGTATTCTTCCTGGCGGCGAGGAGCGTTTCGGCCCGGCTGCGCGCGTCAGCATAGCCATCGCCATGCTCCGGCGCGCTCACCCAGGCGAATTCGATCAGATCCTCAACTTGAGCCTCCGCCGTCGGCCGATCGAAGTGGAGCGGGTCGAGCGGACGGATCCTCTCAAAAGCTTCACCCCGGACGACTTTCAGGCGCTCTCGCATTCCTTCCTCACCGCGCCTTGCCACAGCGGCGGGGTCTTTTCCGTTCGGCACGCGGACAACGATCTTGTTGGCGACCGAAGTTTCAGTCTCGGGCCCCAGCTCACCAGATTTGAAAACGCCTGGGAAAACGAGCGCATCGAGACCACATTCCCTGGCCATGGCCTGAGCCGTGGCCTTCGACAGCTCGCTCAGCAGCCACGAACCAAACCAGAGGTCCCGCGTCCGGCGGGCGGCCGCGATGAAATCCTGAATGGGTCCGAGCGTGACGATCAGCAGGTGCGCCAAATGTCATCCCTCCAGAGTTTTCCCGTACCGGCGGAGATCCATGGCGGGAACGGTTCCGAGTTTCTGCAGTCTCTCCAGCAGTCGGAGGAAGAAGAAGATCAGGGCGGCATCGGGAGCGCTGAGATCGAGGCCAGCTCGGCCTTCTGGGCTGTAGGTGACTTCCACCGCGCCTTGTGTCAGGGCCAGAATGAGATCCAAACGCCCTTCGAGATTTGTTTTTTCGAGAGCTCCGACAAAGGGCTCTCCGAATGCCGGGGTCCATCCGCTTTCGAGACATAGGAGGCCACCGAGAATCTCAAACGGCGGTCGATCCGGACGGGTCGTTCCAAGAATGTGCCTGACCTCTCCTTGGGTGCGTAGGAGTCTTCGGACCGAAGCTACTTTTTCGGCCGCATAACCAATGTTGGCCTTGAGCTCCTGTTTGATCTCGAAGACCGCATACACACTCTCCGCCGGGATAAAGACGGCGCCGTCTTGATTGAAGAGAAAGGGCGAGTACTGCCGGTCGTGAATGACGAGGTCGATCTCATCGCTGCGTTGGCCCTCCGCGTCGATCACGAACGCCTTCGAGACGCAGTAACGCCAAGGCAGATAATCTTGCAGCATCTGCCGCCAGCTCTCTTCGGTCGCGGAGCCTTTGGCGCCCGGATGATCCAAGACCTTCCGATTGCTCTGCAGACGCGACGCAAGCTGGCCCTGCAGATGAAGGAAGAGATTGCGAAGGTCTACCATCACGGCCCCACCTCCACCCGCCCCAACCCGAACGTCGTCCCCTTGCCGATATGGATGATCTCCGCCGTGCGCAGAAGCGGCGCGAAGGGTGCGAGATCGCCGGCGAGACGCATCGAGCCCACGAAGCCGCCCATGGTCATTTCGGTGCCCTGGCGGGCGCTGTAACGCCTGAGATCGCGCCAGGAGAGATCCTGCTCGACGATGCGGACGCCGCCGGCTCGGCGCAGAAGGGGCTGGAATTGCCAGTCGATGGCGGTCCGGTCGCCGAAGAAATGGGTGAGCTCCAGCGCCCGCACCAGCATGCGGAAGACGAGGTCGCGGAAGCCGAGCGATTGCATCAGATGCTCGCCGGCCTTGAATCGCGCCGGTGTCCGGAAGCGGAGGGTGATCTCTTCTTCGGGCAGTCCGTTGCGGGACGGCAGAAGCGGCGGCGCCAACGGACGGCCGGGCGCGACGAGAGGCTGGAATGTGCCGGCGGCATCGAGGAAGGCGATCTCCTCCACCGCGAACCGCCGGCGGCGCTCGCCGAGGCCGTTTTCCGCCATGCGCGCGACCGCCACCGCCGCGAGGGCTTGCAGCTCCACGGCCGAGCCGAGGAGGAGCAGATCGAACCGCAAGCGGTCGCCAGGAGCGAATTGCCGGCGCTCCTCCTCCGCCTCGATGACGAACGGCCGCGGCGCCGTAACGTGACCTTTGAGGAACGGCGGCGCCTCGCCCTCGATGAAAGTTTCGAACAGCCGGGTATAGAGGCACGCCGACCGCAGACCGCAAGACTCGCACATCTGCCCCTGTCGCATGACGCAGAGAGCCTTGCGCAGAGCCCGGCCGAAGGCGCCGCGCAGCATCGATCCCTTGAAGGAAGGGAGCAACGCCTCCT
Source organism: Thermoanaerobaculaceae bacterium (assembly GCA_963778565.1). Classification (GTDB taxonomy): domain Bacteria; phylum Acidobacteriota; class Thermoanaerobaculia; order Multivoradales; family UBA5704; genus DATARR01. The sequence goes on from CAVZUZ010000017.1 coordinate 490,991, forward strand.
CCTCCGCCCGCAGCGTGCAGCGCAGGCGGAGGTAGGGAAGGGCGGGGAGGTGGTAGCGCACGGCGACGTCCATTTTGGGAGTTTTCAGCCTTTGTTCGGGTCCTCGACCTCGTCTGTGCGGTCACCCTTGGTGTCGTTATCCGACTGGGGAGGATCTTTTTCCTCTTCGGCGAACCAGGGACTCATCGGCTCTGTCTTCATCTGACTCTCCTTCGATTGGGCCGCCCGGGAATCGAGGCGGCCTGCGATGCTCTGCCCTCTACAACACGGTCCGCCGGGAAAATGTTGGATGGGTTTGCGGGTCCTCACCTTTGTGCCCTCCGAAGCCCTCACCTCCCCGGCCCTCCTCTCCCAGAGGGAGAGGAGGGAGAACGCCGTCCAACATCTTGTTGCCGGATTGTGTCTCTCAGATGAACGGAGGTGCGGAGAATGGAATATCAGGATTTCACGATCGATATCCGATCGGCCGAAGGCGGACGCTTTGAAGCCATGGCGACCACTGCAGCCTTTCGGGACACTCCCCGCGTGCCCTTTCCGGCGCCTATCGAGAAGGAGGCTCTTCGGAACCTGCACGTCAACTTCGATCGGCCAGGGACCGCGATCGCGAAAGGGCTGCCGCCCGAGATGTCACCTCGCAAGCTCGGGGAACGGCTCTACTCCGCTCTTTTTCACGACGAGATGGCCAACCTCTTCCTACGATGCCGTGCCGCCGTTCTCGGTGATGGGCGCTGGGGGCTTCGGCTCCGGCTCAGGTTCCAGATCAACGATCCTGAAGCCGAGTACCTGGCAGCGCTGCCATGGGAGTGGCTGTGGGATCCCCAGGCCACAGAGTTTCTGTCCACGGACCTCGCCACACCGATGGTCCGCGATCTCGCCGCCGCTCAACCTCGGGGTGTGCTTCCTGTGGAGCCGCCGCTGCGCATTCTCGTGGTGGACGCGGCTCCCGACACCATGAAGCAGCTCAATCTGAAGCTGGAGATCGAGCGGATGACCGAAGCGTTGAGCTTCCTGATGGACGCCGGCCAGGTGGAGCTGCGGCAGCTCGAGAAAGCTACTCCCGAAGGCTCCGGGACGTCGTGAAGGACGAAGAGATCCACGTCCTTCACTTCATGGGTCATGGAGGTTACAGCCCGGGATCGGGAGCCGGGGCTATTTTTTTCGTCGGGGATCAAGGCAAGAAGGATCAGGTGGACGGCGAGATGTTCGCCGCTTACCTAAAACGGCTCCCGAGCCTCCGCCTCGTAGTGCTCAACGCCTGCAAAACAGCTCGCCACGAGGGCAAGATGGGAGCGCCTCTCTGCGAGGGTGTGGCTTCCGCCATTCTGGAGCGGACGGGAGTCCCGGCGGTAATCGCCAACCAATACTCCATCTCCGATACTGCCGCCATCGCCTTCAGCGAGACCTTCTATGGCCGCCTCGCGTCGGGAGACTGCGTTGATGAGGCCTTGACGGAGGCGCGGCTGCGGCTCAGGGCGCGCACCCCCGAGTGGGCGACACCCGTCCTCTTCCTCTCCGCACCGGACGGCAAGCTCTTCGAAATAGAACCGGTCCGGCGCCAACGCTCCATTCCGGTGATGCGGTCCAAGCCCGAGGCGACCTCCCCGGTCCGTCTCGGCGTGCGGAGTATCTTGGGATGGGGCCGCGACATGGAATCGCGCAACGACGCTGTCCTCGACCTCACGCAGCATTTCGATCCCGATTCGCCCCATGGCCGCCTCATCAAGAACAAGGCGTGGTGGCAGGAAAAGGTTTTCCCGGATCTGCGCAAGTTTCTCCTCGAGTCCCTCGACGAGCGCCGGCCCCTGCTGCTCGACTTCGCCGCCCACTCCTCCATCGCTTTCGCGGCCGGCTGGCTGCTCGAGCCGAAGAGCGGCCTCGACGTGCGGGTGCGCCAGCGCACCGGGAGCGAAGGTGAATTCGAGTGGAGCCCGACCGACGGCCGGGAGCCCGAGGACGCTCTCTGGCTCGAGCGGCCGGATATCGAGCTCGACGCCCAAGCGCCGGACGTGGCGGCCGCGCTCTCGGTAAGCCAGCCGGATGTCACTGTGGACGTCGAGGCGTTTATCCGAAACCAAGGATGCCAGATCGGAAGGATCGTCGACGCTTCCGTCCCGGAGCCTGGAGGACGCTCAGTGCGGGGCGGAGCGCACTCCCTGCGCCTCGCGCAAGCTGTGATCTCCCGTGTGCGGACGAAGCGTCCCAACGAGCGCGGAGGCCGCGTCCACTTCTTCTGCGCCGCTCCCAACGCCCTGGTCTTCTACCTCGGACAGCTCGCATCCTCGCTCGGCAGGATCGTCCTCTACGAATTCCCTTTCAAGATGGACAACGCCTTCGGCCGGTATCAGAAATCCATCGAGCTGCCGCCTCCCGACGAGGTCAAGGGAATTCCGGAGGGTTGGTGATGCGGCGTTGGGTGTCCAGGACGGCTGCGCCTTCCGCCCGGACATCAATGTCCGGCAGTGGTTCAGTTTGCTCGTGGACTGCCCCGGACCTGCCCTCCGAAACCTCACCCCCCGGCCCCCTCTCCCTGACGGGAGAGGGGGAGGAACACATCTGTCTTTCTTGCTGTTCTCCCCCTCTCCGGTTACGGAGAGGGGGCCGGGGGGTGAGGCTTCGGAGGGCAGGTCCCGCAGTCCGCAGGCAAACTGAACCAGTACCCAAAGTCCGGGCTACAACGGGCAGCGCCGGGTGAACCCGGCTTTGAAGGCCCCATCCCGTCTGGCGCGCGCGAGGGTTCTATGGAAAAGTACATAAGGAATGCCGTCAGACCTACCTGCCACCGAGGACGAGGCGATCCTCGCGGCCGTCCGCGCCTTGCAGAACGGCGCCGGGGGCGATGTCTTCGAGGTCATCTTCCGCCGCTTCTACCGTCCTCTCTTCAACTTCTTCTCCAACCGGCCGGCGTTGCGCGAAGACGCGGACGACCTGGCCCAGACGACGCTGATCCGGGCCTACGAGAACATCCACCAGTACGGTTGCGAAGCGAGCTTTGAGGCGTGGCTCTGGCAAATCGGGCAGAACCTCTGGAAGAACGCAGTCCGCGACCGCGTGGCGGCCAAGCGGCTGGCGCTCGCGCAGGCTCAGGAGCTTACGGCCGACCTGGAAGGAGAGGTCTCCCCGTCGCTCCTGAGCGAGGAAACGCCCGATCCCGAACAGGCGGTCCTGGCCACGGAACAGACGCGCGTGCTCCAGCAGGCGATCGAAGCCTTGCCCCGGGGGATGCGCTGGTGCATCGAGCTTCCGTGTGTTCGGCGATCTCCAATACCAGGAGATCTCGGATGTCACAGGGATCGGGCTCAACAGTGTACGCTCTCAGCTCTTCGAGGCGCGCAAACGCCTCAAGCCCATCCTGGACCAATATTTCCGGGGGGCGGAGCTTCGAGGGGCCGGCGTGGGCGGACAAGAAGATCTCGACAAGTCGCTCAAGGCCATCATGGCCGTGAAGCGTGATGAGCTGGGTGAGCCGCCCACGCCCGAGGAGCTGCTGGCCTATCGCGACGGCCGCATCGACCCGGCGGAACGGCGGCGGATGGAGGCCAGGATCGCCGTCTATCCCGACGCGGCCCGAGCCCTGGCGGACCTCGCGGCCTTCCCCGCCGTCGAGCCGGCTCCGGGCACGCCGGAGGCCTCTCCGAAGAAGAGATCGGCGCGCGATGGCAGGCGTTCCGCCGGCGGCTGCCGGACCCCTCACTCCCGAAGCGCGAAAAAAAGGAGGCCTTGGCGGCGACTCGGCCCTCACTCCCCTGGCCCCTCTCTCCCGGGGGGAGAGAGGGGAAGGAAACGGAAAAAAGGGCTCCAAGAGGCTTTCCGCTGAAGCTCGCGGCGGCGGCGCTGGTGGGTATCGCGGTCGGCTGGGCCGCGGGATTCTTCGGCGGGCGCCCTTCGCGGGAGGTTCCGGAATCGGCCATCAACGTCAGCATCGCGGAGCTGGCGCCAAAAGAGGAGGGCGGCAGCCGCGCGGCAGGAACCGTCCTGGAGATGCCGGAGGGTTCGGAGGAGCTGGTGCTGATCCTCGCCACAGGCGTGCAGGAGGATTTCTCCGACTACGAAGCGGAGATCGTGGATGTCCGAGGCGCTCGCATCTGGTCGCGACGCGGGCTCCGTCCTACGGCGATGGGAACCTTTCAGGTGTCCTTTCGCCAGGGTGCCCTGACGCCAGGAAAGCTGCGCCTCCGCCTCTTCGGCCGCGACGGGGGGACGCGGAGGTTGGTGGGGACCTATGAGGTGCGTCTGGTCTCAGGGGGCCTGTGAATTGATCGGCGGCATGCCCTCCGAAGCCCTCACCCCCCCTGCCCTCCTCTCCCCGAGGGAGAGGAGGGAGAAAGAAGAAGCGTACGGTTCTTCGTCTTTCTCCCCTCTCTCCCTCAGCGAGAGACCCTCATGCCGCTCGCGGCACCACAAAAAGGATGAAAATCGCTGGAGGTCTCCCACCTGGTTGGTTTTCGTAGGGGCGGGGCTTGTCCCCGCCCTCGGCCTTGAGGGCCGACGTTTCGATAGCCCGGCGCGGGAGCGTCGGGCAGGGCGGGGACAAGCCCCGCCCCTACGAAAGGCTCCTGCGAGCACCTATTTTCAGAACAGGAGGGAGAAAGAAGAAGTGTACGGTTCTTCGTCCTTCTCCCCTCTCTCCCTCAGCGAGAGAGGGGCCGGGGGAGTGAGGGCTTCGAAGGGCATACCGCCGAAAAACTCACAAACTCTCTGGGTAAGGAGCGCCGAGGTGATGAAAGCTCTCCTCGTCGCCGCCCTCCTCGCCGCGCTCGCCCTCTCTTGCCGAGCCCTCCCCGCCGAGGAGCCCGCGGAAACCATCACCCTCGTTCCCGGCGCGGTCCTGCCGCGGAGCCTCAGCGGCAACGGACCTCATCGCTTCCGCTTCGAGGCCGCGGCGGACCGGCTTCTCCACCTGGACGTGGAACAGCGAGGCGTGGACGTGATCGTGCGGCTCGAGGATCCTTCCGGCCGTCTGCTTTTCGAGATCGACAGCCCCATCGGCAAGAAAGGCGCGGAGACCGTGCTCGCGGTGACTCCGGTCTCCGGCCGGTATCTGCTGGTGGTCGAGCCTCTCGCTCCCGAGGCGAAAGGCGACTTCGCCCTCGCGGTGCGCGAGGTGAGGCCGGCGAAAGACCGGGACAGGCTCTGCGCCGGCGCGGCCGCGGCGTTCGCGCGCGCGGAGCTGCGGCTGCAGGATGACGACTTCGAAGCCGCCGCGCCGGCCTATCGCGAATCGCTCCCCGGCCTCGAAACCTGCGGCGAGCGGAGCCGGCGCGCACAGGCGGAATGGCATCTGGGCGAGGCTCTCCTCGCGATCGGCGAATTGCGCCAGGCCGCCACGGCGCTGGAAGGCGCGGCGGCGAGGTTCCGCGACCTCGGCGAAGGCGACCGCGAGGCGCGGAGCTCGAACGAGCTGGGAGCAGCCTGGAGGATGCTCGGCGAGCCCGAACAGGCGCTGGCGGCGTACCGGCGCGCCCTCCATCTCTACCGCGATGCGGGCAACGTTCAGGGCGAGGCTACGGCCCTCAACAATATCGGTCTGGTCTTCAAAGGCACCGGCGACCTTCAGGGCGCCATCGTCCAGTTCGAGCAGGCCCTCGCCTTGTGGCGGCGGCTCGGCATGAAGCCGTACGAGGCGGTGACTCTGCAGAACCTGGGAAGCCTGTACGTCCTCATCGGGCACGACGAGGAGGCTCTGGACCTTCTCCGGCAAGCGCTGGACGGGCTCGCCGGCGAGAAGGACGAGGAGCCGCGGATGTCGGCCCTCGTGGCTCTTGGCTGGGCCGAGTACCTGACCGGCAGGCCCGCCGCGGCCTTGGAGCGCTACCGGGAAGCGATGGCGATCGCCGAGCGCACCGGCGAGCGTCCGGCGCGCGCGGGTATTTTGGACCGGCGAGGTACCGCGCTCAAAGCACTGCGCCGCTACGGCGAAGCGGCGGAGTCCTACAAGCAGGCGCTCGCCATCTGCCGCGAGCAAGGGAGCCGGATCAGCGAAGGCCACACCCTGGCCAACCTCGGATGGCTCGACCTCGAAACCGGCGCCGTGCCGCGCGGCCGGCAGCGTCTGGGCCGGGCCCGCGAGCTGTTGGCGGCGAGCGGAGATCCCAACGGCGAGGTCTACGCGCTCGTCGGTCTGAGCCGCGCCGAGCGGCGGCTAGGCGATTTCGTGCCCGCGCGGGAGCACGTCGACGCCGCCATCCGTCTCGTCGAAGGGATGCGCACGGGCCTGCGCGGCTCGGCCAGCCGCGGCCAGTTCCTCGCCAGCCGCTACAACGCCTACGAAGAGCTGGTGAACCTGCTGATGGAGCTGGAACGCCGCCAGCCCGCGGCAGGCCACGTCCGCGAAGCGCTGGAAGTCGCGGAACGGGCAAGGGCCCGCAATCTGTTGGACGAGATGGCGAGAGGTCCAGAGCCGGCGGGAGGCGATTCCGGCGCGAGCGAGCGGAGGGCCTCGCTGCTGGCCGAGATCGAAGTGATGGAAGAGCGCCGCCGAGCGCTCGCCGCTCGGGAGCGTTACGATCCGCGCATTCGCGCCATCGACGCGGCTCTGCGCTCGCGATGGCTGGAGGCGGACCGGTTGGTCGCGAGCGATGAAAAATTCGTAGGGGCGGGGCTTGTCCCCGCCCAGGTGGAGGACCGGCAGGATCGCGAAGAGGGCGGGGACAAGCCCCGCCCCTACGTTCCTCCCCGTATTTTCAAAGGAGAGGGGAGAACGACTTTTGCTTCGCTGTCCGAGATTCAGTCCATCGCCGATGAAGACACGCTGCTCGTAGTCTACCTTCTGACCGAGCCCGCGAGCTTCGCGTGGACGGTGGATCGGCACACCGTGATGCCCCACCTCCTGCCGGGGAGAGCGAACATCGAGAAGCTCGCCCGGCGGGTGGTGGCCGCCCTGCCGCACAGCCACGAAGCGGCGACGCGGGAGACGGTGGCGCGGGTGGCGCGCGAGCTTTCCGAGGCGGTACTCGCTCCCCTCGCGCCGCGCCTCGCCGGCCGGCGGCGTCTCGTCGTCCTGGCCGATGGGGCGCTGCATCTCATCCCCTTCGGCGCGCTTCCGGCCCCGGAAGAGCCGTCCGGGAAAAGCGCGGAACCGCTTCTCGCCCGGCACGAGATCGCGATGCTCCCTTCCGTCACGGTGCTCCTTTCGCAGCGCCGGCGCCTGGCCGGACGCCTACCGGCGCCGCAGGCTGTGGCGGCGCTGGCCGATCCGGTCTTCTCCAAGACCGACGACCGCCTCGTCCGCCCGAAAGGCCGTCCCGCCGGCCGGTCCGACGAGGGAATGGACCTCGAGCTCCTCCACCGGCTGCCGCACACCGCCGAAGAGGCGCGCGCCATCGTCCGCCTCGTCCCGCGGCAAGAGGCGCTTCTCGCCATGGGAACCGCGGCGCGCCGCGATCTGGTCACGAACGGAGCCCTGCACCGCTATCGCATCCTGCACTTCGCCACCCACGGGCTCCTGGATCCGGTCCTGCCGGAACGCTCGGGCCTCGTGCTCTCCCTCTTCGACGAAAACGGCAAGCGTCGCGACGGCTTCCTCTCCGCCCCCGACGTAGCCGCTCTGGATCTTCCCGCCGAGCTGGCGGTCCTGAGCGCCTGCCGCACCGCGCTGGGAAGAGAAGTGCGAGGCGAAGGCCTGGTGGGTCTCACCCAGGCCTTCTTCCGCGCCGGCGTGCGAGGCGTCGTCGTTGGCTACTGGAACGTCGACGACCGCGCCACGGCGGCGCTAATGCCCCGCTTCTATCGCAACCTTTTCGAGGAAGGCCTGCCGCCCGCCGCCGCGCTTCGAGCCGCCCAGCTCGCCATCCGCAACGAAGAGAAATGGCGCTCTCCGTATTATTGGGCGGGTTTCTCCTTCCATGGTGACTGGCGGCAGGGGGCGATATAGCGGCTGATTAGTAGAGCGGTCGTTCGCGCCTGTTGAAGAGTGAATGGTAGTACGTTCTTTGACAACTGAATTTTGACCAGATGAGGACGGTGGGATTGCGACTAGCCCCCCTGGAGAGCCACCTTGGCCTCGTCGTACCACTTGGTGGGTGGGAATTGACCAGATCAGGACGGTGGGATTGCGACCGGCGGGCTGGATTGCAGCGATGCGACAGAACGGACCGCGCCTGCGCCATTCGCCAGCCTGCTGACTCGTAAAAGGATCGGCTATTGGGCGGGTGGATGCCCTGAAGGGGCGGGATTTGATCAGCCTGGGGTTTCAACCCCAGGACAGGGATGCCCTTCAGGTTCAAGTCCCGAAGGGCCGGCCTCGTTTTTCGACTTGGCAGGTCGGCCCTTCGGGGCTCATGAATCTTGGTTCAACCCTACCCAGGGTTCACACCCTGGGCTGATCAAATGTCGTCCCTTCGGGGCGAGGCTTCAAGGAGAGAATGGCAGGACGGCACCGCCGACTTCGTGAGCGAGAAGGTTATGGGGGGGATTGCGACTTTTGCCGTCTGCGGGTGATGAATGCCCATACCGCAGCGACAGTGGGAAATGGCCAGATGAGGTCGGTGGGATTGCGACTTCATTCGTGTTCGCTTGTCATAAAGACCAATGCAACGTGGGAATTGACCAGATCAGAGCGGATGAGATTTGGCTCGATCGTTTCGGACGCCATCACCGCCAGCCCGGAGGGCGGCAGACTCATAGCCCAGGTCGTCAGACCTGGGAACGAACGATCACATTTTTCGGGTCAACCCCGTCAGGGGTGACATCTGGGCGCCCCTGACGGGGCGGAGGGGATTTATTTGCACGCCTACCCAGGTCTGACGACCTGGGCTACGAGTCTGCCGCCCTCCGGGCTCGCGATGACAAGGTTAATCGATCCTCGGGGAGACAAGGCCGTTCCGACGAAGGCAAAGTATTCATTGGGTGTCCAGTCGGAATTGACCAGAGCAGGACGGTGGGATTGCGACGGTCGTCGATGTAATAGCCCAGGACGAAGGCCCATCCTCTTATACATATCTCAGCGTTGGGATCGCGACGGCGGAGGTCGTGATAGACCGAAGCGAATCGCCGCTTCGGAGACGACCCGCCGTCCCCGTGACCTGCGGAGGGTGTCGTAGAGCGACTGGGTCGTCTCTACGGTACCGTTGTCGCGACAGTAGAAGGATGGCGATTGTGGGGGCATTGCGAAACGAAATCTTCCAACGCCTCCGTAACCTCTATCTCTGGCGGTGTCTCGGAGGTTCCGTAGAGACGACCCAGTCGGTGTGCGACAACGGTTCGAAGGCCTACAACGGCGGGTCGTCTCCGAGGCGGCAACACCGGGCCGAGCTGCGCCCACCTACCGGCGGCGCGATCCCAGCGCTGAGATATGTCACCACCCAGGCCGCGGTGGAGCTGCTGGACCACGGCATCGAGTTGGCGATCTTTTCGATGACGGGCAAGCTCCGCGGCCAACTCACTCCGCCCAAGGCGAAAAACGTCGTACTGCGAATGCGCCAATACGAGCTGGAGCGCTCGGAGGACTTCTGCCTCGGCCTCGCGCGCGCCATGGTCCGAGGCAAAATCCACAATGCGGTCTCGGCGCTCAAACGCTTCCGCTCCAATCATCCGGAGGCGTTGCCGCCGCCAGGCCGACCGCCTGGCCGCCGCCATCACCCGCGGCGAACCCTACGAGAGCTTTCGGTTGCCATGCTGATCCTGGTCTCGTCCGATATTCCGGACGACCAGCGCCGCACGCGGCTGGCCCATACTCTCAAGGATTTCGGAGAAAGAGTGCAATACTCCGTCTTCGAGTGCCGCCTGAAAGAAGAGCAGCTCAACCGCCTGCGTACGCGGATGGCGGCTCTCATCGAACCGGAGGAGGATAGCGTGCGCATCTACAGACTCTGCGCCGACTGCGCCGCGCGGCTCGAAATCCAGGGCCTTGGCCGGCCGACGCAAGATCCGGACGTCTACGTGCTCTGAGATCGGGAAAATTCCGTGCCAGGAAAAAAGGATGCAGGTGCGATTTGGTCCGGTGTGCTGCTTCCCACTCTCTGTTACGTCGTGGGAATTGACCAGATCAGGACGGTGGGATTGCGACTTCTGGAAGAGCGTCCGGGTCTTGTTGGCGAGCTGGAGCCATGGGGACGGCGGGTCGTCTCCGAAGCGGCGATGTCGCTCCGGTCCTCCACGACCTCCGGCGTCGCGATCCCAGCACTGAAATGCGGATAAGAGGATGGGTTGAAACCCCAGGACACGGATTCCCTTCAGGTTCGAGTCCCGAAGGGCCGGCCGCGTTTTTCGACTTGGCAGGTCGGCCCTTCGGGGCTCATGAATCTTGGTTCAACCCTACCCAGGGTTCACACCCTGGGCTGATCAAATGTCGTCCCTTCGGGGCGAGGCTTCAAGGAGAGAATGGCAGGACGGCGCCGCCGACTTCGTGAGCGAGAAGGTTATGGAGAATTGACCAGACGAGGACGGTGGAATTGCGATTGACCAAAGTAGAGCAATGGCCGTCCGAACCGGATGACGTCGTGGGAAATGACCAGATCAGGACGGTGGGATTGCGACCAAAAGATGAGCCAACCGAGGGCTAGTCGACCGCTTGGCCGCCGCCATTACCCGCGGAGAACCCTACGAGAGCTTCCACTTGCCGTCCTGATCTTGGTCTCCTACGATATTCCCGACGACCGCCGCCGTCCCGGGCTCGAGGTGACGAGGGTCGGATGTGGGACCCCGGGCCCGCTCCTCGCACGGCGGGGACCGGAACCCAGCAGAATCGGATAGAAACAGCTCCGGCCGCGATTCTCCCCTCCATGGCCGGGGATGGAGCTTCAATTCTCAGGACGCCATGTCCGCCGATCGAGACGCTGGCGCCGCAATCCAGGACCTTACCGCTGCATGACGAGACGATACCTCAGCATGTTGAGACAATCCTTCGCAATCCAGGACTGTATCCAAGCATTCTGAGACGGTACCTCCCTACGTCGAGACCGCAGCTTGGCATTTCAGGACCGTACCTAAGCAGATCAGGAAATAATCCGCACGTTACGAGACCGTACCCAAGCACTACAGGACGATACCCGAGCACTATGAGACCATCCCCAGGCATTGGAGGACGGTCCCCAGTGGGTATCGGACGATACCCATGCAGTTGAGGACCGATCTCCCTAAGGTGCGGACAAAAGTCTCCCGGGTCAACGCCGGGAGCGGCGCGTGCGCTCCGCTTCGGCGCTCTGCTGCTCCAACGCCTGCTGGACGGCGTTCCGAATCAACTCGTTGAGCTGATCGAGCGACAAGGAAGCGGCCGTGGGCTCCGCCGGCGGGCTCGAACGCTTGCCGATCCAATCGCCGAGGCGGTGTTTCGCCCGGCTGACCGCGTCCGGGCAGCCGAGCTCGAGGAGGTCGCCGGGCGGCACGTCCAGCAGGTCGGCCAGCGCGAGGAGGTGCCGGACACGGAGGTCGAGCCGGCCGTCGAGCATGCGGCCGAGATTGCCGTTGCCGATCCCGAGCCGGCGCTCCAAGTCCCGGGTCGACATGCGGGTGGCCCTCACGGCCTCGCGGAGCACCTGCCGGAGTTGCTTGAGGTCTTGTTCGGGCATGGGGGGTTTACCCTAGATCGGCTCGGATCACCCTCTCGACCTCACCCCAACCCCTCTCCTAAGGGAGAAGGGCTTTTTATTCGGTTCCCCCTCTCCTTAAGGAGAGGGGGCCAGGGGGTGAGGTCGCGCAAGGTAGGACGGTGAACTCGGTCCCTACCGCGCCGGAGCCGCCGCCTGCGCGTCCGCCTCGATCGAGATGTTGACCTTGACGTCCTCGCCGAGCACGGTGCCTCCGGCGTCGAGGACGCGGTTCCAGATCACCCCGTACTCCTTGCGGTTGATGGTGAAGCTCGACTCGAAGCCGGCCTTCTCGCCCCGCGGTCCCTTGACGGTGCCGAGGACGTCCACCGGAATCGTCACCTGCTTGGTCACGCCGTGGATGGTCAGATTGCCCGTCACGTCCAGCGTGTCCGCGTCCTTGGCCGCCACCTTGGTGCTGGCGAAGGTCAGGGTGGGGAACTTCTCGACGTCGAAGAAATCGGCCGAACGCAGGTGGTCGTCCCGGTCTTTGTTGCCGGTGTCGATCGACTTCGCCTGCACCGTGAACTCGACGCTGCTCGCCGCCGGGCTCTGCTTGTCGTACTTGATGACGCCGTTGAAGTCCCCGAACCTGCCGGGAACGTTGGAAACGAAGTGCCGGACGGTGAAGCCGACGGCGCTGTGGGCGGGGTCCACCTTGTAGGCCGTCGGCTCGGCCGCGACGACCGTGGCAAGGGCCGTCAGCAGCAGCGCCAGCGCCAGGATGTGCAGGAAGGTCTTGCTCTTCACGATGGGGGTCTCCTATAGACGGTTCTAAAACAGGATGGATACTCTACTACAGGACCGCCAAACCCTCACCCTCTGCCCTCGTCGGGAATCTCCAGAAACGGACCGGTGTGCCCTGCGAAGCCCTCACTCCCCTGGCCCCTCTCTCCCAGAGGGAGAGAGGGGAACAAAGTCAGGTCTTGCTTTCTCCCTCCTCTCCCTCTGGGAGAGGAGGGCCGGGGAGGTGAGGGCTTCGCAGGGCATACCGGTCCGCCTTCAACTGACCAGCGGATCCAGCTTCTCCGGGTCCACCCCCAGCTCCTCGATCGCCCGCCGCGGCAGGCCGTGGTCGATGCGGCAGCGCCGGGAGAGCTGATCGAGGGCGGCGACGGCGACGCATTCGGCGTCCACCTCGAAGAAGCGGCGCAGCGCTTCGCGGGTGTCGCTGCGGCCGAAGCCGTCCGTGCCCAGGCTGTAGAGCCGGCCGGGGAGCCAGCGGGCGATCTGATCCGGCACCAGCTTCATGTAGTCGGAGACGGCGATGATGGGTGCGTCGTCTCCCTCGAAGAGGCTCACGACGTACGGCTTCCGCGGCTCCTGGTCGGGATGGAGCAGGTTCCAGCGGTCCGCCTCCAGGGCGTCGCGGCGCAGCTCCTTGTAGCTGGTGGCGCTCCAGACGTCGGCGGCCACGCCGTAGCGCTGGGCCAGGATCTCCTGCGCCTTCAGGGCCTGGCTCAGCAGCGAGCCGCTGCCCAGCAGGTGCACCCGCGCGCGGTTGTCCTCCTGGTCGTCCTGGTTGTTTCTCCCCTCTCTCCCTCTGGGAGAGAGGGGCCGGGGGAGTGAGGGCCTTCCGCAGGCGGAGCCTCCCGAAGCTTGTAGAGGCCCTTGAGGATGCCCTCCTCCGCGCCGTCCGGCATGGCCGGCATCGGATAGTTCTCGTTGTAGAGGGTGATGTAGTAGAAGATGTCTTCCCGGTCCGTGAACATCCTCTTGAGGCCGTCGCGGATGATCACCGCGAGCTCGTAGGCGTAGGCGGGATCGTAGGCCAGCGCGTTGGGAACGACGTTCGCCAGCACGTGGCTGTGGCCGTCCTCGTGCTGCAGGCCCTCGCCGTTGAGAGTGGTGCGGCCGGAGGTCGCGCCGAGCAGGAAACCGCGCGCGCGCTGGTCGGCGGCGGCCCAGATCAGGTCGCCGATGCGCTGGAAGCCGAACATGGAGTAGAAGATGAAGAAGGGGATCATGTCGATGCCGTGCGTGGCGTAGGAGGTGCCGGCGGCGATGAACGACGCCATCGAGCCCGCCTCGGTGATCCCCTCCTCCAGGATCTGGCCGTCGGTGGCCTCGCGATAGTAGAGCAGCATGGCCTTGTCGACCGGCTCGTAGAGCTGGCCGACGTGGGAGTAGATGCCGAACTGGCGGAAGAGCGACTCCATGCCGAAGGTGCGCGCCTCGTCCGGCACGATGGGCACGATCCTGGCGCCGGACTCCTTGTCCTTGAGGAGCTGGGTGAGCATCTGGACGAAGACCATGGTCGTCGAGACCTCGCGGTCCACGCCTTCGAAGAAGCGGCCCCAGACGTCCTTCCCCTGCGGCACGGCCAGCGGCTCCCGGCGCACCTTCCGCGCCGGCACGGGCCCGCCGAGGGCGCGGCGGCGCTCCCGCAGGTACCGGATCTCCGCGCTGTCCTCCGGCGGCGCGTAGAAGGGCGCGTCGGGCAGGTCCTTGTCGGTGATCGGAATCTCGAACCGGTCGCGGAAGAAGCGCAGCTCGTCCTCCGTGAGCTTCTTCTGCTGGTGGGTGACGTTCTTACCCTCGCCGGCCTCGCCGAGGCCGTAGCCCTTCACCGTCTTGGCCAGGATCACCGTCGGCGAGCCCTCGTGCTCTAGTGCGGCCTTGAAGGCGGCGTGGACCTTGACGGGATCGTGGCCGCCGCGCCGCAGGCTCCGCAGCTGCTCGTCCGAATAGTCCTTGACCAGCTCCGCGACCTCCGGATACTTGCCGAAGAACTCCTTGCGGATGTAGGAGCCGGGCTCCACGACGTACTTCTGGTACTCGCCGTCGAGCGCCTCGTTCATGCGCTGCATCAGCAGGCCGGTGTTGTCCGCCTCGATGAGCGGGTCCCAATCGCTCCCCCAGATGACTTTGATGACGTTCCAGCCGGCGCCGCGGAAGGCCGTCTCCAGCTCCTGGATGATCTTGCCGTTGCCGCGCACCGGGCCGTCCAGCCGCTGCAGGTTGCAGTTGACGACGAAGATCAGGTTGTCGAGCTTCTCGCGGGCGGCGAGGGTGATGGCCCCCAGCGCCTCGGGCTCGTCGGTCTCGCCGTCGCCGAGGAAGGCCCAGACCTTGCGGAGCTGGGATTCGCGCAGGCCGCGGTTGCGCAGGTAGCGGTTGAACTTCGCCTGGTAGATGGCGGAGATGGGCGCGAGGCCCATGGAGACCGTGGGGACCTCCCAGAAGTCGGGCATCAGCCAGGGATGGGGATAGGAGGAGAGCCCCTTGCCCTTCTCCACCTCGCGCCGGAAGGCCTCCATCTGCTCGACGCTGATCCGCCCCTCGAGGAAGGCGTGGGCGTAGATGCCGGGCGAGCCGTGACCCTGGAAGTAGATGATGTCGCCGTCGAACCCGCTCTCGCCGCGGCCGCGGAAGAAGTGGTGGAAGCCCACCTGGTAGAGGGTGGCGGAGGAGGCGAAGGTCGAGATGTGGCCGCCGAGGCCCGGGTACTTCTTGTTGGCCCGCACCACCATGGCCATGGCGTTCCAGCGCACGATGCTCTTGATGCGCCGCTCGAGGTTCCGGTCACCGGGGTAGGTCGGCTCCTCGCTCTTCGGGATGGAGTTGATGTAGGGCGTGTTGCCGGTGAAGGGCAGGACGACGTCCTTCTCAAACCCCTTCTCGAGCAGCTTCTGCAGGAGGAAGCAGGCCCGGTTCCTCCCTTCGATCTCGATGACCTGCTCGAAGGCGGTCAGCCACTCCTCGGTCTCGTCGACGTCGGTATCGTGACCTCCACCCGGCCAGTTGAGTGGAGCCTGGTACTTGCTCATCCCGGATCTCCTTGATTCCCTGCGGGCACCGGCGCCCGGCTCGGCCTGCAAGGTTGTCATGGAGGGCGGGGGGGCGGCAACCGGGGAGCACTTCGCCTCCCGGGGGCCTCCGTTCATACCTTTGCGAAGCTTGGATGAGGATAGAAGCTCATACCCGGTAGACCCGCGTCGAGCTTCATGTCCACGATGATGGGATCTGGCAGAGGCCACGGGCTGAGCTTGCGGAGGAACGGCTCTGAGAGCACGACGGGAGATTGCTTGAACAGCTCATCCCGATCACAGGCCCGGAAGAGGGTGACGACGGGCTTCCCCACCAGGGCGGGCATCCCGGCGATAGCGCCGTACATGACCTGGGCGACGTGAAGCAGAGTCCGCGATCCTTCGACCAGGATCCCCCCCGCCTGCAGGAGCGTCTCGGCGACGTCTCCCTGTGAGAAGAACTTTCTCGTGAAGATCTGGATGTCGAGAGCGCAATCCGCCACATTTTCGAAAGACTCCTTGGCCGGTCTGCCATCCAGGTCGAAGTGGGCGAAGACGCCGTCCCCGGTGAATTTCTCGACCTTTCCTTCGAACTTCTCGATGATCGCCTGGACCCCTCCTGCGTACTGTTGAAGAATCTCCGCGCTTTGGAGGCTGTCGAGAAGACCCACCATCCGGGTGGACCCACGCAAGTCGGTCAGGAGCAGGGCACAGGTTCGGGGCTCCATCCGGGTCGGGACATCCAGCGGGCGAGGTTTGTTAAGCTCCAGGATGAGCTGGTCTCTCTGGCTCTGGAGCACATTGAGCTGTTGATCCGCCTCCAGCAACTTGCCCAGCAGGGCATTCCTGTGCTCGTAGAAATGCTGGCTCTCCGCCGCCGCCCGATCGCTGTACATCCGGGCGAGATGATAGATCTCGTGCAGGACGTCGGCGACGACTCCGGTCAGGGGATTCCCCTCCACGCAGTAGTCTCGGACCTTACGCACAACCGGATTGTTTTCGTTCAGCACGGCGCTGACCGATGCCCGGCCTATCCGCGAGCCCGTGATCTCGTCTTCCACGAGCCTGCGGACCTTTCCCGTCAAGACGTGGGACCCCTCACGCAGCAACCGTTCGAGCGCCTCGGCCCTCTCCGGTGAGTGCGCCGAAGTGATGATCAGAATCGCCGGCACATAGCTCGGCTCGAAACGGGATGCGCTAACGTCATCCGGACCGCCCCCGTCGAGGCCGGCGAGGAATTGCCTCATGGCCTCGTAAGGGGCCTGATCGACCGGTTCCACGTACAGATTCAAAATACCCCGGACGTCTTCGACCGCGACCTCGCTACTGAAGGCCGTTCCATACGCCTGGAGAAGGCCAGGCTCCGCCGGGTGACTCGCGAGGATCACCGGGATGTCGCGTTGCATGATCATCGCCTTGAACTGTCCCGTCGCCTCGGATGCATCCAGATAGTAGATCCGGTCACGGGTGGGCTCGGTCTGTTTCGAGTGGGTGTTGCGCTTCCGGGCTTCGTCGCGGTACCGGCGCAGGGTCATCAGCTCACCGCTCGGCTTCGTGCGATCGATGACCGAGAACGGAATATAGTCGATGATTGCCCGGAAGAAATGCTCCTCTTTTGCGGGAGCGTTCTTGAAATCGGCCAGGAATCCGCGGTAGAGGCGTTCGCAGTGCTCCGCTCGAATCTCCGCAAAGTCTTTGACGCGCTCCTGCGCCAGGAACTGGAGGCTTTCGATGATGTGGCGGCCCAGGGCCTGCTTGAGCGCCATGAAGGCGTTGCCATGCCGGATCACGTCGTTGCGGTTGAGCGTCGGCACGATATCCGGGCACTCGACCACCACGCCCACGAAGCTGGCCCAGGTGGGTAAGAGCGCCGGGATGTCCCGGGTGATGAACATCCGACGGCAAAAGAGCTCGACCTCGGCGACGGATTCGGACGACCGGCTCGCCTCCTGGCCGGTGCGGGGGAAGTAGAGGACACCCTGCGCGCTGACCTTGTCCTTGTTGCGGTCGAAGTTGAACGCGATCGGCGAGATCGGCTCGTTCTCGTTGGGATGGCGCTCGCGAAGGAACCGGAGTAGCTCATCTCGCGCGTGTGCCGGATTTGCCCAGGGCGCCGTCATGGTATTGCACAGATCGCCGGTGAAGTCCGTCGGGCTGCGGTGGACGAAGATCGGATACGGCAGGAGGTCGCCGAATCGGCGCGCCTCCTGCTTCAAGCGCTCGAAGTTCAGCAGCTCCTGCCGTGGGATCTCCTTGCCGGTCGCAGGATCGAGGATCGCCTCGCTTTTGAGATGCAAGACGATCTGGGTGCCGGAAGCGGCGTTGGGTTCGTCGCTGTGGTACCAGCGCGTCTCGCCGGTGAACACCGCCCGCACGCCCGCCTCGGCCGGGCTCCGCGTAACCACCTCGACGCAATCCGCGATGATGAAGCAGGAGAGGAAGCCGATCCCGTACTGGCCGATGAGCCGATCGAGTAGAGAGCGGTCCGCGGTACCGGCCTGAGCGAGCCCTTCGAGTGCGCTCTTATGGTCGGAGCCGACGGTCGCCAGGCGGCTCTCGACATCTCCGAGAGTCATGCCGATGCCGTTGTCCTTGAACGTCAGGGTGTAGATGCCCGGCGTAGGATCCGGGATGATGTCGATCCGCGGCGGGTCGGGCTCGCCGGGATTGCAGAAGACACGTTCGGCGATGGCGTCGTGGCAATTCTGCAGGCTCGCGGATGGTGATCCGCCAGTCGTCGCCATACAGGTTCTTGGCCAGCGACGGCAGGATGCTCTTGAGATTGATATTGATCGCCTTGGCTTCCATCTGTGAGGTATTGGGGACCATGCTCGACTCCCTTCATTCGGCTTGGGGTAGCAAGTTTGTAATCAGCTCGGTCATCGTGTGGGCGAGCTCCGCCAGCTTCGCGCGGGGCAGGCGCAGGCCGGACGAGAGCAGGGCGTGTCCGTAGAGACAGCGCGCGAGGAGAGGCGCGAGATCGCCGGTAGGCCGGTCGACGCCGCCGCCGAGCCCGGCGATCAGCCGGATCACGATCCGATGAGAACGGTTGAGGATGAGCGTGCGCGCGATGGAGGCGATGTCCAGCATTCCCGGCTTGACGAACTGGGCAAGCTCCGGCGGCAGCTCGACGGTGCGGCCCTGCTCCTGCCGGGAGCGGATCGCCTCGAGCATCTCCAGCTTGCGGCGGTCGCGCTCCGCGATCGACAGCACGGCGGGCGGGCCGTCGGGGCCGAAAAAGGCAAGCTCGACCTGAAGCGCGGAGTCGATCGTGGAGCGGAAGAGATCGATCAGCGTCCCGAGGAGACGCGCCTCGTCGTCCCCGGGTGAGTCAGGGACGGCGCCGGGAGGAGCGAGGTCGAACCGCTGGAACTCGATTTTCGTTCCATCGATCCTCCACTCCGCGCGGAGCTTCTCGTCGAGAGGGTCGGTCATGAAGACCACTTCGGTATTGCTCCGGCGGTAGAGCGGGAGCAGAGAGGCCGCGACGCCCAGGTCGTCGGCATAGATCACGACCCGATCCCGTCGTCCTGCGAGAACCTCGGAAAGGGTGGCCGCTTCCCGCAGCGAGGTGCGATAGGAGAGATGGCCGCGCAGCTCGTCGAGGCTCCTCGGGGAGGGCGAGGCAGGCGGCTTTGAGCGACGGGCTGTGCTCGTCCATCAGCCGCTGGAACTGCTTCCGCCGCTGCCTCGCCAAAGCGAGCAGCCCCCGGTCAACGGTCCGCACCAGGATTTGACGAAGCCATGCGCCCTGGGGAGAGACCGGATCCAGGATCGCCCGGCTCGCGGCCCGCGAAGGGACATGCACGTCGATTGTGCCCGACACGAAATCGCGCAGCCCGGAGCCCAGCAAGGAAGCCTCGGTCGCGGTCACGAAGACGCGCCGGCAATAGAGGTGGAGGCTGGCGCGGTGCCGGCGGGGGCGAACGTAGAGCACACCGGAGACCTGTGGGCCGGCTCCCTCGGCAGGGGTCTGCAGAGGAAAAGTCGCCAGCAGTGTGCCGATCTGAAAGATGGTGCGCAGCGCGCGCTGGAGCTCGGCCTCCGGGCTTTCGCGGTCCCAGGGCGCGTCCATACGATTGATGGGGTCCCGGCTCCGGCCGAGAAAGATCGGAACCCGGACGAAATCGCACGATTTTCTGATCAGTCGCGCCAGCCGGTCGTCGTCGAGCAGGCTGGAGTGCTCCGGGAGGAGATGGAGATGAACGGTCGTGCCCGGGTTCTCCACGGCGGCGGGGCTGGTCTCGATTCCGCCGTTGATGCAGAGAATGCGGCTCCCGGATCCTCCGCTCTCCGGAGAGCGGGTGAAAACCTCCAGACGTGAGCAGAGCGGCAGGCAGGCGAGCAGCCCGGCCCAGAAACCCTCCCTGTCCGCGGCGGCCTTGCCCAGCCCCTCCTCCATGTCCGCCGCGGACAGGCCGGCGCCATCGTCGACGATGGAGAGGGTGCTCTCCGCGGTCTCGGCAAAAAGCCGGATTTCTCTACCCACCGCCTCCACCGGGCTCGCCTGGTCGAGGCGGTCGACCGTCCCGACGATCAGCGCACGCAGCGCAGCCTTCGGCTCGATGGGAGCGCCAGTGCCGGCCTCGATCCGTCGAAGAGAGCCGCTCATGGGGTCTCGACCTCTTCGCGCAGGGGGAGCGGAATCCAATCCGGATCCACCTCGGCTCCCAACTCGCGGGCACGGGCCAGGCGGCTCCTGGCGCTCTTCTGGCCGTCCCACCTGGGCCTCGACCGCAGCGAGGAGCCAGTGAGCCTCCGCAAAGTCCTCCCGTAGGTCCAGAGCGGCGCGGAGCCACGCCGCCGCCGCGCCAAGCTCGGAAACTTCCCACAAGCGGCGGGCCTCATTGTAGAGGCTGACCGGCAGACCCCGGAGCGCCGCGTAAAGCCGGAGGTCTTCGCCGCAGTGGCGGCAGCGCAGGTGCTCGTCGAGGACGAGCCGGTGTGGTCCGTACGGGCAGGCAGGCATGGCTCAACCCTCCTTTCGGAACCTCACGCCCTACCCTCGAGCGGCGTCTTGCGTCCGCGCACAAAACCTTTCAAGGCCGAGGGATCGCCCATTCCAGGCTTTTCGGGCACGTCCAATCCAACCTTCCGCCGCAAGGGCTGGATGCTCTCCCTGTACAGCGCCAAAAGCTTCTGGATCGCTTCCTGCGGCTCCATCCCCACGACCTGGAGCGAGAACAAAATCTCTTCGATATCTCTCTGGATCGCCTGGATCTGCGACGCCAGCGTGCCTCCCGAGGCCGCTTCCAGACCAGGGAGTTGGTCGACGATCAACCAGGCAGCGATGCCGAACGCCTTTTCCTCCGGGCTCATCTCCGGCATGAGCTTTCTGGCGATGGCCCCGAGCTGCTCTTGAACGCGGCGCCAGGCAAGGGGATCCTTGCTCTCCCAGGCCTTCTGGGCCTGGTCGCGCAACGCCTCGATCTGCGGCCGGACCTGCGGCAGATTAGGATGGCCGGTCTCGATGGCTTGGCTGAGGACGTCCGCCAGCCGGTTGCTGAATTCGTCGAACGGAGGCGTGAGGGTAGCTTCCGCGTCCCGTTTCGGCAGAGAAGAGATCAGCGCCCGCATCTCGCTCAGCTTTTCGTGGAGGCGAATCCGCTGGGGCTCCGCCTCCTTGAGCTCCCTGCTCGATCTGCTCCCGCAGGGCTGCCCACCGCACTCGGAACAACTCTCGCGCCGTTTCCCCGGAGCATTCCGCTTCCGCCGCGCGCGCTTCCTGCTCCAAGGCGGCGAGCTCGCGGCGCACGAAATCGGGAGTGATCTTCGAGGTGTCCACCGGCTCGATGCGGAAATCGATCTGCACCGAGCGATCGATTTCCGGAACCCTGGCGACGGCCTCGATCCGGTAATCGGAGTGGATCTGGACGCTCACCACGACGTGTGTGCCGATCCGGAGATCGCGCGGAATCTCCTCGATCTCCATGCGGGTGACCTCGTGGTTTCCTTCCCAGATGGGCACGACGATACGGCCGCTCTGATCCGCTGTTTCGAACGTGTGGGATACGCTGTGGGGAAGCGCCGTGTTCTCAGGCAGCAGCACCTCGCGGCCGTCGACCGTCCACACCGCGATCGGTTTCGTCACCACCGAGCCCGGCGAGCGCAGCACCCGGCGGGCCGAGGCGCTATGGACGATGTGCACCTCGTGCTCCAGGACCAGGGTTTCCTGGGCGTCTTCGATGGAGAGAGTAAAAACGTTTTCCGAGTCGGGTACCAACGAGACGTTTTCGAAGCTGAAGCGGTCCATGCCCTCGATCGTCAGAGAAAGCTCATCCAGGCCGCCGAGGAGATAGACGGTGTGACCCGTGAGCGGGCGGTCGAGCCGGCCGCCGATGCGCACGCGGTCCTGGTCGGTGTTGCGGTCAAAGTGCAGCTCAACGCGCAGCCCGGAGCCCGCGACGGCCTGCTCGCCGAACACCTCAGCCGCCTTGAGGGCCGCGCCCCGAGCCACGATCAGGTCCGGGTCCACCAGGCGGGGTTGCCTTTGGAAAGCCTCGGCGACCCTGCGCTGCACCAGGGGCATGCGAGACATCCCTCCCACCAGGATGACTTCATCGATCGAAGAGAGCGGCACGCCCGCCTTTTCGAGGGTCGCCAGAGATTCGTCGATGCTGCGCTGGACCAGGTCTTCAGCGCACTTCTCCAACTCCCGGCGGGTGACGGTGAGGTCCAGATCGACGGTGTCGCCTTCCTGGTCCTCGAACAACCCCTGGCGGACGAGGCTTGCCTCCTCTCTTTCAGACAGCTCTTTCTTCGCCAGCTCGGCATAGAACTTCAGGCGCTGGAAACGGCTGGCGTCCTCCGGGCGCTCGAGGTCGAGGTCCAGACGATAGCGGGTCAGCTTCTGGAGGAGGACACGAGCGAGGCGGGCGTCCACATCCTCGCCACCCAGGAAGGGATCGCCGCCGAACGCCAAGACGCTGATGCCGCCATGCAGGTCTTTCTCCAGCAGCGTGGCGTCGAAGGTGCCGCCGCCCAGGTCGTAGACGAACACTCGCAACGTTTCCTGCTCGCTGGAGAGCGAGTAGGCCAGGGCGGCGGCGACCGGCTCCAGCAGCGTGACCACCTCGCGAAAGCCAGCAGCCTTTCCAGCCTCGTCCGTCTGTTGCCGCTGGATGTGATTGAAATAGGCCGGCACGGTTACCACCGCCCGGTCGATGGCCGCGCCGATCCGCGATTCCGCTAGCTCCTTGAGAAAGGAAAGTACCGCCGCCGAGACCTCCACCGGTGTCCATTCCCGGCCGCCCAGGGTGACCGTCTCGGTCGAGCCCATCTTCCGCTTGATGGCGACGACCGGCGCCGGCTGCTCGCCCATGCGGTTGCGCGCCGCCACACCCACGCTCCGCGTCCCGTTACGGCTGATGTAGACGGCGGAGGGAAAGATCGAATTTCCCTGCTCGTCGGCGATCAACCGGCTGCCTTCTGCTTCCACCACGAAGATGCAACTGTTGGTCGTCCCCAGATCGATGCCGCAACTTTTCATGGCTGGCCTCCTCCTGCGTTCATCAGGTCCTCCAATCCACGTAGATTCTGTCGCCGGCGTGTGCCACCGTTCCTCCCGCCTCTTGCACCGCGTTCTCCATCTTGTGGTCCAGCGGCATGACCTGTTCATGGGCAATCTGCAAAAGAGCGTCCCGGGCCTGATCGCCCTGGCGGAGATCGACGTGCCGTACAGCCTTCTCGATGGCCTCGATGTCCTTGTCGAATTGCTGTAGCTTGTTTTCCTTGGCCCTCTCCCGCTGGCTGTTGAGCCAGGACAAGAGCTCTCGTTGGATGAGCTCGGGCGGGATCTGGCGCGGGCTCGGGCCGGCAGGCCGCGACGCGCGCTCCAGGTCATCTTTGAAACTGTCCAACTGGACTATGATCGATTTCCAGGTACCGGCGTCCTGTTGATCCCAGGCCTCTTTGCCCGCTCGTTCCAAAGCGGCGATCTTCTCGAGAGCATCCTGCTTCGGAATGGCGCTCGTCGTCCCCAACTGATCTGCCAGCCCACGGGTGAGCCGGGCGATCTGCCCGAGAACCTCGAAAGGCGGCTCCAGGACGTCATGGGCGGCACGGACCTCGATCAAGACCTTGCGCAGCTCCGCCACGATCGTATAGAGATGGTGATGATCGCGCGTCAGCTCCCGGCGCGCCTTCCGGTAGTCCGCTTCGAGACGCCGGGTGCGGCGCGCCAGATCGGCGCGGACGTTCGGATCGCGCACCGGAACCAGATCATTCTCGATCCCCTCCAGGACCTGCTCCAGATCCTCATCCATGGTTTCGACCGGAGGAATCTGCAGACGGGAGATGCTGAACGCCACGCTGGCGCTCTGCCCGTTCGCCCGGATCGTCGCCGTGGCGTTGCACGTGTAGTCTTTCTCGATCTTCACGATGACATCGATCGCCGCGCCGACCGGCAGGCTGGGGTCGAAACCCTCGATGCGCAGGTCGGTGAGCTTGCGCTTGCCTTCATAGAACTCGATGACGATGTGATCGTCCTGGGTCGCCCGGTAACAGGTCACCGACTCCGTCGCCGGGAGCACCGCTCCCTCATGGAGAAGCGTGGCGAACCCGCGCATGCCGCGAGATTGGATCGGCTTGGTGAGCGGTATCGAAATGGGGCCGGTTGAGGCCATCGCCTGATCGCTGTGCCGGACGGTGAGCACCGTCGCGGCAAAAATTTTGTCCTCCGCATCCACCACCTCCAGATGGAAGGTGTTCTCGGCGTTGCGCGCCAGCGGTACGTCGGTGAGGAGGAACCGCGTCGCGTTGACGGGCGCGGCGGCCACCTCTTCTCCATCGTGGGAAAGATAGACCTGATGATCGATGAGAGGCTGGCTCACCTGTCCTTTGATGCTGATCCGGGGCTCGGGCGTCTGGCGCGGGTATTCGAGCTGGATCTTCCCGTCGCTCCGGTCATCCGCAGCCGCCAGGCTGAGCTCGCGAGCCCGCAGAGCGGCGCCCCGGGCGACGATCAGGTCGGGATCCGCCATCTGGACGGGGCGATGGAACGTCTTCTCGAGCTCCTCGCGCACCACCGGCATGCGCGTCGATCCTCCGACCAGCACGATGCGGTCGATCTGATCGATGGCCAGTCCGCTCGCCTCCGCCACGCGCGCGGTCTCCTCGATCGTGCGGGCGATCATGTCGCCGATAAGCCGGTTGAATTCGCTCCGGTTGAGCGTGAGATCGATATCCACGATCTCCCCGTCCTGATCGGTGAAGGCGCCCTGTTTGGAGATCGTCGCCTCGGTGGAGACCGAAAGGTCGATCTTGGCCTTCTCGGCGAGTAACTTGAGCGTCTGGATACGCTCCAGGTCTTGCGGATGGCTCGCCTCGAGATCGAGCGCGTAACGAGGCCTGGCGCCGATCTTCAGATCCTGGTCCTCCACGCGCAGCTCGCCGCGCAGCTCCGCCGAATCGTTGGTCAGGAGCTGTTGCAGAATCGTGTATTGCTTCTCCGGCGGATAGCGACCGGGCGTGAGGATCCGATCGAGCACCTCCGGCTTGCCGCCGCGTAAAAGATAGGTGAACCAGGCTGCCATGCGGTCGTCGACGTTGTCGCCGCCGAGATGGGGATCGCCGCCGAACTTCAGCACCGTGAGGCCGCCCTCGGAAGACTTGTCGAGCAGGGTCACGTCGAACGTGCCACCCCCCAGGTCATAGACCAGTATGCGGAGGCGCTCCGCCGGATCTTCCAGGGTATAGGCGAAGGCCGCGGCCACCGGCTCGAGCTGCAGCTCGAGCCGGCCTCGCGCCGCTTCGGCGTCGCCGCCGAAGAAGGCCTGCACGGCTGCCTCATAGGTGTCGTTTTTCGGGGCGGCGTCGAAGTAGGCGGGCATGGTCACCACCACGCCGCCCACCCGGTCTCCGGTCACCTCCTCGACCAAGCGCTTCGCATAGGTGAGGATGTGGGCCGAGACCTCGACCGGGGACACCTCTTGCCCGCCGAGCCGGACCTTCTCGGTCGTTCCCATCCTCCGTTTCACCGCGACCACCGGGGTCGGTTGTTGTCCCAGACGGCTCTTCGCCTTGTGCCCGACGATAATCTCCTTGCCCTGACCGGCCGACCAGACCACGGAGGGAAAGGTCTTGCGATTCAGCGAATCGGTGACGAGGACGGGGTTGGCCTCGTCGTTCAGGTAGTAGACACAGGAATTGGTGGTTCCGAGATCGATGCCGACGGTCTTCACAGCGAGCCCTCCTCCGTCTCTGGTTCCCCGTCGTGCGGCAAGGGAACCGAAGTGATCACCTTGGCCACGCCCACCACCCGTCCCTCGTGCAAAACCAGAGGAACCAGAGTCTTCCTCACCACCGTCTCCTCCACCGCGGCATCCGGGATTGCGCTCTCGACCTCGACCATTTCGAAGAGCGGGTCGGTGAGGACCTGCCCTGCGAGATCGACCACCTCGATGCCCATCCGCTGCAGCTCCACATCCCAGCTCCGGGCCTGGAGACTCAATGCCGTCGCGAGGTCCGGCGGGAGCTGGCCCTGCTCTATCGGAGGCAGCACGCGGTCGAGGAGCCGTTGAAACTCGAAACGCTCCGCGGCCAGGCGCGCGATCAGCCGGCCGCCTTCCCGCGCCTGGAACGCCAACTTTTCCAGCGCCTGCCGCTCACATTGATCGATCCGACGGGCGCCGTCGGCCAGGCGCTGGTAGAGCTCCAGGGCGAACGCCTGGAAGCTCGCGGGGCGTGACCGCCTGCGGGGTAGGTAGGAAGTCCGGAACGGGGATCATTTCGGTGCTCATGGCATTCATCTTCAGATCTCGAGGCGGTTCAGGGGATGTCCGAAAAGGACATAGCGGGCCCAGGTCAGGTCTTCCTCGCCATACTTCGCGACGCAAAGATCACGCGCCGCCCGTATTGCCCGACTCACCGTACATCCGGAGAGGAACCAGCGGTAGAACTCGACCGCGAAGTCGATTGTCGTGTCTCCGTCGGGGGCCTTCCACATGGTCCCGATGTAGTTCCCGACTCCCACCGCGAGAAAGGCCTGCCCCAGGCCGGTTGCGGAATCGCTGTAGACCCGCTGCCGTGATGTTAATTGATTGACTCGGCCGGAGCCGCAGGCATTTGCGAATACCAGGAAGGGGGTGCCATCGCGCCAGAACTCCTCGAGTTGTCTCGCCCGGAGAATGTCGTCACCTCCCAGGCTCAGCCCGCTCTCTTCGGTATAGGGCTCGCTGAACAGGCCGTGGCCGGCGAAATGAATGATGTCGCTGCGTAGCATTCTGCTCCGTATGGTCAGGGAATCACTGTCATGGTTGACCGTCTCCACCTCGATACGATCGGCGAAAGGAGAGGACTTGATCTCTTCTCTCAAACGCCAACACTCTCTTCTAGCACCTTCGAGATCCCCGTCCGGATTTTCGATGAATAGAAGGCGGATTCTGTTTTCGATCCGCAGGCCGGGATGGCGTATGCGGGCGACCAGCAGCGGCGAGCGGGCAACATGGAATTGCCGGCAGACACGGGAGCCGCCGACCGCCAGCAGCTCCCATGGGACCGCAGCCAAACGTGGGTCGTATCGCACCCAGAGGGTTGCCTCCTGATGCTTCTCGAGCCCGCCCTGGACCTTCGGCCCGAGGACGAAATGCGTTGCATCATCAGACACCTCTTCGAGAAACGCTCGAATTCCGCGATCGATCTCAGCAACCGGGGCGCAATCGCGTACCCTGTCCGCGCGGCCCAGAGCGAGCCCGCCGATCCGGTCCCACCGCATGTACAGATCGCTGATCGTGCGGTGATTTACGCCGAAGCTGATCATCTCTGGACATCTATAGCTTCCGATATCGAGGTGGTAGCGTATGGTCTGCGCTTCGGCGTTATAGTCGGCTGTCAGAACGATCAGGGGTTCCTTTTCGGGTTCGAGGAACGTAGACAGGGCTTGGCGGAGCTCACCTGCATTCGAGAATCCTTGTTTTCTGCAGCGCTCCAGGATAACTGCAAGCAATGGTGCCTCCATATCTCCAAGGAGGGAACTGAAAATAACTCCAACGTTCGAGAGATCCCTCTGGACGGAGATCTTGAAAAATTCCTCCCTCAGCACGTCGGCCGACTTCCTGTCCGTCACGTGAGGAAACCGGAAATGGGCGAGCATGAATCTCTGCCTCTGCGCGGAAAAGAGGATCTTCTCCAGTGCGATCGCGCCATGTGGTACTCCATGAGCATGGGCGTGCGCGAGAGCCTCGCACACGTCGGCGAACGCCCGCACCACCATCTTGAAGCGCGCCGACCCTCCAACATTGCTGACAAATTCTCCCAGATTGCCGCCCTGTACGTATTCTATGACGAGAATGATGAAGCGATCCTCTCTGATGATTCGCTGGTAAGGAAGGATCGGCTCGATCGCGCGGGACATCAGTATCTCCTGGGTCGTCTCTCCGGGTAGATATGTGTATTCATCAGTGGAGCATGTTATTTGGATTCTCAGCACCACTCGCCGGCGGACCAGAGCGGTCCGATCGATGGCTATGCATGTGACCGTTTGCGCGCCTACACCTAGGACGGCCACGATGTCGTAGGGGCCCAAGATGTTTGGAATCCTCCGCTCGGCAAGAACCAACCGCAGTGCCTGATCAGGATCGAGAGCGACAAAACGCTGCGGGGGTTGCGCTGGAAACAGTCTCTGTACTTCGTCGCTTCTGTCTTGCTCGACGTATGAATCCCTCTCTATCTGCGGCCGCGACAAGAGAATGGCGACGTCTCTGAACAACAACTGAGTGGCGTATAAAGCAAGATCCCCTTGTGCAGGCAAGCTGTCGAGCGCACGTCCATGATCGGTGGGTAGGAGGGTGATATCCGGAGCCTTTGGAGTTTCTTGATCCAACAGGAAGCGGAGTTGGGATCGCGACCTCTCATCGAGAAGAGGGTCTGGGGCACCGTAGGCCGGCCAACTTGCACTTTGCTCCTCTTGGCCACTTCTCTCCTCGGCGATCCGGGATAGGAGGTCGCCGACGAGCTGGCGGAATTGCTCTCGTCTCACAGTCAGATCGACATCCACGAGACGCCCCAACTGATCTCTAAACACCCCGAGCCTGCGGATTATCGCGTCCCTGCCGAGAAGAATATCGACCTTCGCCGATCTGGCGAGAGATACGATCGTGTCCATCCGGATTCGGTCTTCGGCATTTTTTGGATCGAGGGAAAGGGCATAGCCGGTACGGGCACCGATGAGCAGGTCACGGTCTTCTTGCCGTAGTGCTGCCCTGAATCCGCTCTCGTTATCGGTGAGGATTGAGCGCAGTAATTCGTGGCTCTGGTCACGAGGATAGAACTCGCTCGCGAGAATTCGGCGCAGGACATCCGGCTTGCCACCGCGTAGAAGGTACAGGATCCACTCCGCCAATCGGATCTCGATCTGGTCGAGAGCACTGCCTGGGTTCGGCATAGTTTCCCCTTGGCTCGTCGAAATCCTAACGGTCGCGCAGAATCGCTTCCTTCCATGACTCGAGACGCAGATCGAGCCGCTCCAGCTCGACCTCTGGCAGATCGTCGGCGAGCGGCGGCGGCGCGGGTTCCGGCAACACCTGGCGGACGAAGGTGAGGAGCGATCCTACCTGGACTTCGATCAGGAGATTCGGCAATGGATCGCAGGTCTCGGTTTCCAGTTGCCGCAGCAGGCCGGCCAGCTCCTCGTCCCGCGAAAGGAGATGGGGTTGATGCACGAACTGCTCGGCCTTGAGCCGCGCGACGGGATCGAAGAGGATCTCGTCCATCTCGTTGAGGTCGGCTTCCGATAGGCTCAGCTCGCTGCCGTCGCGCGCAACGATCTTTCCAAACTTGAGCTGATCTCGTGCCTGCTGGGAGGCAGCCCGGATGGCGCGGATGTCGGTCTCCAACTTGTCGATCGGGTACACGTCGAAGATGTTGCGTCGGCAGGGGTTTTTGCTGATGTCGATCTTTCCCACGGTATGCCTCCGCTAATCCAGCACGCTGTTGATCGCCTTGTATTGCTCTCGGTGGTGGTCCAGCGTCTCCTGGGCGTGGGGGTTGAGCGGATCGAAGGCCAGGGCCTTCTTCAGCGCGGCATCTGATTCCTGATAGCAGGCGCGGATCCGCCGCGCAATGACCTTGGCCTGCTGGAACTGCCCCTCACCCAGGCGGTTGTACTGCTGCGTTTCCTTGCCCCCTTCGTCGTGCTTGACCGATCCCAGTTGCTCGTAATAGCCGATGAGATCGGGAAGAACGCGACGCCGGCGGTCTTCCGGTAGCTCTTTCAACCGCTGCTCCAGCCACTCGGCGTGGAGCTTCAAGGCGTTGAGCTGCTGGGCCATCTGCGCGCAGTTGCGGTCGCCTTCCTTGCGCCGAGTGTCGACCTGATGGACGGAGGCCCGGAGCAGGAACGACCGCGCCCTGAGGTTCGCCGGGTCGACGTCGATCACCACTTCGGCGCGATGGGTGGAGGCGTCGAAGTTGGAGAGGCGGGTGGGGTCAGAATCGAGGTAATGGCCGGCTAGGCTCTCCGAGAGCTGGTTCTTGAGCGCGGAGTCGAGCTTGGAATCCCGCAGGACCTTCATCAGGGCGAGAGCCAACAGGATGCGCGGATCGACACCGCCCGCCCGCTGGCCGAAGTCGAAACCGGTCAGGATGTGGAAGATGAGATCGATCAAGGTATGCGCGAGCTCGTAGAGAGCCGCGGCGCGCCATTCATCGAAGGTTTTTTCGGCGAAGGGGTGAGCCGCCGTCTGGCCGAGAACCCGTCCCTTCTGCCGGAGGTCTTCCCAGAAGTCGTCGCGGCCATAAAGCTGGCGGTAGCGCTCCAGCCCGTCGCGCCAGAACGGGAGAGACCCCTCGTAGCGCTCCTCGATCACTTCGTCCCAGGCCCGCGACCAGGCGAGGCAGGCGAGGTGATGGAGCGCCGTGAGATCGTTCGGGTTCTCCTTCAGCAGGGATTCCCAGGTGGCGCGAGCAGCGTCCGGATCGCGCGCGAGGAGGGAGAAGGCCTTGGCGTGGGAGGGGCGTTTCATCCGGGCCGCGACGGCCTTGCGCAGTTTTTCTGTGGTGCGGGATGCTGCCGGTCCGAGCTCCTTGAGGCGTTCCAGGGCGGCCAGAGTGGCGCCGAGATCGCCGCGCTGGAGGTGATGGCAGGCGATGAACTGGAGCAGATCCGCATGGCTCCGCAGGGCTGAATCGCGCTCATCGCGCGATGCCGTCGCCAGAAACGCCTGGTAGGCCGCGTCACAAGCTTCGAGCACAGCCGGAGCCGCCTCCCCGGCGCGGCCCAGGCCGGCAGCCGTGGCGAGATGGTGCTGGGTCAGGGCCAGCGCCAGATCCCAGTAACCCTCGCCATACCGCGCGTTCAGGTCTTCCAGGGAACGCACCACCCGCTGTCTCCTCTGGCGGATGCCGCGCAGCTTGCTGTGAGCGACCAGCAGGTTGACCTGGTGGCGGGGGAGGCCCAGGGAGCGCAGGTCCTCGGGCTCCTCGACCCAGGCATCGGCGGCTTTCATGGCGGCTTCGAAGTCGCCACGGCGCGCCGCAATCAGGATCTGCAGGAAAGCCATCAGCGGAGGGGGGATGAGCTCGCCGGCAAGGGCGGAGAGTCTCTGCAGCTCCTCTGCGGCGGAGCCCTCTGCGCCGAAACAGGCAGCGAGGGCATGGAGGACCGCGACGGTCGGGTGCTCCGGCCGCTCCGTGGCGAGAGACTCCAGCCGCTGCCGGGCGCCGGTCAGGCCGCCCCGCACGAACAGCGAGATCGCGACGAGAAGGCGGGATTCGAAGCTCTCGGCGAGTTGGTGCGCCCGGTCGATCTGGTCCCATAAGCCGTCCACCTCGCCCTGCCGGAGGCGGAGGGCGGCGTCGCAGAGCAGCGCCTGGGAAAGGTTTTCGGCGATCCGGGGCTCGTCCGGGCAGGCTGCCCTCGCCTGGTCCCACAAGCGGGCGGCGTCACGATAGAGGCCGGCGTTAAAGGCGCCGGTGGCCTCGCTGGACAGCTCGCGGGCGCGCAGTCGCGCGAGCGATGCCGGCAGGACGCCGTCTTTCTGGAGCCGATCCAGCCAGCGGTGGGCCACCTCCCGATCACCCTGGCGGAAACGCAGCAGGACGATCCGCCGCACGGCCTCGGGTCCGCCCAGGCCGGCCTGCGCCGCCCTCTCCAGGTGAGGGAGGGCCGCGGAGTCCGACATGTCGTCCAGGACCAACCCTACGGAGAGGGCATACGCCGGATCGCCGAAGCTGGCGGCGAGAGCCTGGCGGTAGCAGTCCAGGGCCTCCCGGAGCCGGCCCTCCGCCTGCAACAGCCTCCCGAGGAGATGGACGGCCGGAGCGAAAACCGGATCGGCGGCCGTAAGGGGCTGCAGCAGGCCGATCGCCTCCGGCCTCCGGCCCTGGCTCTCCAGGCAGATCGCGAGACCGTAGAGCGCCCGCGCATGGCCCGGCTCCATCTCGAGGGCCTGGCGGAAGCGTGCCGCGGCGTCTTCGACGTCGTCCATCAGGAAGGCCGCCCGGCCCCAATCGACGAAGAGGCTTCCATCCCGGACTTCCCCGAGGTCTGACTCGGCCTGGCGGAACGCGGCAAGGGCCTCCTTCCAGCGGCCCGACCGGGCGTAGGCCAACCCCTTCCAGCCCTCGATCCGTGACCGGCTGTACCCCTGCTCGGCCGCCTGTTCGAAGGCTGCGGCGGATGCTCCGAAGTCTTGCGTCCGGAACAGAGCCTGGCCTAGGAGGAACGAAGCCACGCCGTGATCGCGATCGTGGCCGTTCCTGGACTGGGCCTGTTTCAGATAGGCGATGGCGCGTTTCGGCTGGTCCAGGCGGAGATAGGCCAGGCCCGCGTGCCGGGCGGCTTCGACTGGAGCCTGCGGCGAGCACAGGACCGACTGGTTGAGCAGCAGGCGCCGGGGAATCTCCTCCTGAGGCGTCTGCTCGTCGATGGCCAGCTCGTGGAGGACGAAGGTCCTCATGTCGCCGCCATCGGATCCGCTCTTCCAGCCGCGGTCGCCCAGGTGGCGCAGGTAAACCTGCAGATCAGCCGGGTCCCGGCGGCCGGCCTGCCATAGCAGGCGGGCGTACGTTCTGCGGTGGGCGGAGCTCATCCCTCCCAACCGCTCCAGAGCTGCGTAGACCTCGAGGGCCTCCGCGTATTTCCCGTCGCGGCGCAGATCGTCCGCGGGCCGGGCGAGATGCGACGTCAGAAAGTCCCTCACCTGGCGGCGCACCGCTGCATCGCCGGCCGGATCCTCTTCGAAGCGCGCCCGCGGCAGGTCGTCGCCCAGCTCCCTGGCGAGCTTGGTCATCCGGGAGCCCGGCTCGGTGGCGGCGCGCAGGGCGACGGCCCGGCAGCCGATCTCGTAACGGGCCCGCCAGGTCTCCCGGCTCGGGGTCAGGCGCTTCAGGGCGGGGAGGAGATGGTCTTCGTAGAAGAGCATCACCTGGCGTAGGCCATAGTCCCGGACGAGGTCCTGATGGCGGAGGTGCGTCTCGCGGATCTCCTCCAGGGTGCCGTCGCGCAGCCGCAGCTCCGGTCGGAAGGGATTGATCCAGGCGAAGAGAGAGCGCGAGCCGGAGGGATCGATCGGTGTGAGGTCGAGCATGGTCTTCCCCGATCAATCCCTGCGTCCGATGGACTTTGCCAGCAGGCGCGTGGCCTTGGCCTGAACCTGCCGGCCGGCCCGGTCATAGAGATCGGCCAGGCGCAGCAGGCCGTCGCTCGTGCGGCGGAGCTTCAGGCCCTCTTCCCGTGTCCGGATGGCCTCGTCGAGCAGGTCCATCGCCGCATGGATGTCCGACAGGTCGAACAAGAGATCCGGATCGTTCGGCTTCAGGCTCCGGGCCTCTTCGAGCCGGCTCCGGGCCTCGGCGAGATCGCCGAACCGACGCGCCTGACCGGCGAGGAGGCGCAGGCGCTCCAGCTTCTGCTCGAACGTCTCGGTAACCTCGACGATGGCCTCGCCTTTCTCACAGGCCTGGAGCGCCTCATCGAGCGCCCGGGCCGCCGGATACCGGGCCGCGGCGCTCCATGCGAGGCAGCCGGCGAGGACCTTCTGGAAAGGCTTGTGCCGGTCGAGCTCTAGGACCAGCTCGGTGAACGGGCGCCCGGTGGCGGGGTCCTGGAGCTCGGCGAGCTTCTCCTGCGCCGTATCCAGCTCCTGCTCGACCGGCCGGTCCGCCTTCTTCGCCCGACTCGCCTCCTTCGCTCTCTGGATGACATGCACGAGGGGGTTTTGCCCCGTGAGCATCTCGATCATCATGATGCCGAGCGAGTAGACGTCCCAGGCGGGAGAGGCTCCCCGGTCGTAACGGCTTTCCGGCGGCGAATAGGTGATCGTTCCGGCGGTGCCGCCCAGCATGAAGGCCTCGTAGCGGTCGATGGCGACGCCGAAGTCGGCGACCTTGACGAAGCCGTTGCGGGTGATGAGGACGTTCTCCGGCTTCAGGTCCCGGTGGATGATCGCGGGCGCCGCCTCGTGAGCCAGCCGGAGCCCGGCGCAGATGTTCCGGACATGGCGGATCACCGTCTGCAGGGGGAACCGGCCGGCCTGTTTCAGGCGGTCCTGGAGGCTGCCGCCGTCGACGTACTCCATGGCCACGTACGGCATGCGTTGGTAGTCTTCGAGCACGCCGGCCTCGTAAACGGTCACCAGATGGATTTCCTCTCCCCGGCTGCGCGCGCCGGAGGCCAGGGACTCCAGCAGCAGGGCCTCGCGGAAAACCTTTCCGGCGTTGTCGCGCGTCACGTAGTCGCGGAGGAACAGCTTGAGCGCCACCGGCCGCAGTGGCACCTCGAAGATCTCGTGCTGCGCCAGGAACACCTGCCCGAAGGCCCCGGCGCCCAGCGGCCGGGCGACGCGGTAGCGCTTGCCCACCAACGAGCCCAGGATGTCCTCGTAGACGGCCATCTCAGCCCTCGAGAGCGAGCTGCCCGCTTCCTGCCAAGGCGGCGAAGCGGAAGACGGTGCGCCGCGGATCGGCGGCGACCGCCGTGACGATCCGATCGCGAATGTGCTCGGTGATCAGCCGCCGCACCGGGCGCGCGCCCTCTTCCCGGAGCTTCCCAGGCGAGCTGCGCAAGGAATTTCCACGCCTCTTCGGGGACGACGACCTCGTAGCCGTGCCCCTGCATCTCTTCGCTCAGCTTTTCCACCTGCATGCGGACCATGTGCTCGTAGCTCTCGGGAACGAAGTGATGAAAAAAGATCACGTTCTGCCGGCCGAAACGGCTGCGGAACTCCGGGGAGAAGTACTCCTCGACCCGCTTCCACACGAGATCCTCGAGCTGGGGCTGGAGCTCGGCCCGCTGCGCGGGGGGGGCGTCCCAGAAACGGAGCGTCTCGATCGCCTCCTTGTAGCCGAGGTTCGAGGTTGCCACCACGATGCAGCCGGTGGCGTCGTACTCCGTGCCGTCGGCCTCGCGCACGATGCCATCCTCGAAGAGGGGCAGCATGCTCTGCCAGATATGGCCGTCGGCCTTCTCGGCCTCGTCGAACAGGATCACCGACCGGGGTTTGTCGCGCAGCCCGTTGGTGAGTTGGCCTTCCTTGTAGCCGACCAGACCCTGGGCGGCGCCGAGGAGCTGGACGATGTCGCGCTTGTCGACGAAGTTGCCGCAGTCGAGCTTGATGAGGTAGGGGTCCCGGATGCCGGGCTTGGGGCCGAACGCCACTTCCGCGATGGCGCGCGCGAGCTCGGTCTTGCCCACTCCGGAGGGACCCAGGAACAGGAAGACTCCCATCGGCCGGCCGGCCTCGGCCATGCCGGTGCGCAGGCGGGCGAGGGCGGGCACGACGCGGCGCACCGCGTGGTCCTGATGGATGACCCGCGAGCGGAGAAAGGTTTCGATGTCCTCGATGGGCTCGGCGCGCTCGGCGGTCTCTGCGGCGACCCGGTCCTCGGGATAGCGGACCAGGTAGCTCCGCAGGCGCGAGGTGTCGACGCCCAAGCGCTGGTACAGATTGCCGGTGCCTTCGGCGACCCGGTCGAGATGCGCGCGCAGGAGGTGGCTTTCGGAGATGAGGGAGAAGCCCTCCCGGGCAGCCAGCACCGCCGCGTCGGTGAGCACCCTGCGCAGGAGGCGCCCGATGCTCTCTTGCCGGAGCTCGGCGGCGCCGCGGGCGGCGGGGGTGCGGGCCGCCGGCGCGGCGAGGCTGCGGCGGACGCCGGCCACCGGAACGCCCAGCAGATGGAGTGCGGAGGTCAGGCGGGAATCCTCACGTTCGAGAAAACCGCTCAGCAGATCGCTGTCCCGCAGGGGCGGATTCGGTTGCGCCGCGGCGGCCCGGGCCAGGCCCTGGAGCACAGCCTGGGCCGTCGGCCCGAAAACCGTGAAGTCGAGGCTGCCGCCGACGAACACCGCGGGAGGAGAGGTGACCACGCTCGACGCGGTGCCGTCCTCCATCTGCTCGGCCCAGGCCCGCAGGCTCGCCGGAGTCACCCCCGCATCGCCGAAGGCCTCGGCCACGAAGCGTTCCGGCTCCTCGAACAGGGCGCGGATCAGCAGGGCGAGGTCGATCCGCGCCGCGCCGCGTCCGGCGGCCAGCTCGCCGGCCCGCTGGATCACCGCCTGCGCTTCCGCCGCGAGGTGCTCGGGCGCCGGCAGCCCTGAGCCGGGAAAGCTCCCGGCCTCGCTGCCGGTCAGGTCGGCCTCGATCTCCAGGACCTCCAGGAGGGATTCGGCGATCGTCGCGGCGCGCAGGCCGGCGAAGCGTTGGCGCAGAGCGGAGTCGAGAAATCCCTGATCGTCGCTCAGCAGGGCCAGGACGATGTGAGCCGGATGGACCGCCGGGAAGCGGGTGAGATGGGCCAGCCCCATCGCCGCCTCCAGGCCGGCCGCGACCGGAGCTTCGAGGTGTTCCGGCGAGAGGAAGCTCGGAGACCGGGCGCGAGTTGGGCGCCGTCATGAGGGCTCTCCGGGATGGGCAGAACAGATGACCACCACCTCGATGCGGCGGTTGCGCGCCCAGGCCTCTTCGCTGTCACCCGAATCAACCGGATGGAACTCTGAGAGGCCCGTGGCCGAAAGGAGCTTCGCTTCCAGCTCGGAGTGCTCTTGGAGGAAGCGGACAACCGAAGTGGCTCGGGCGCTCGACAGCTCCCAGTTCGAAGGGAATGACCCTTGGATAGGGCGTTTGTCCGTGTGTCCTTCGATCTGGATTCTCAACACCGTATTTTCATGCTCCTTGAAGACACGCCCCAGAGCACCCAAGGCATCCATGCCGGAGGGCTTCAGGTCCGCCTTGCTGCTGTCAAACAGGATCCGGTCGGCGAACGTATAGCGCTGCATGCTGCCATCCTCGCTAATTTGCATGTTCGCGAGCAGGTAGGCGGGCACGTTCTTTTCCACAGCTGCGCGGAGCTCGCGTTGGCATCGCACGATGATGCCGTTCGACTGGCCGATGGTCAGGGTCAATGAAAACAGATAGAAGACGAGGACGAGCGTCACGATCATCAGCACGTCCGTGAAAGCGGGGAACACCTGCACGTCGGAGTCGCTGGTCTCCACGCTGTCCTCCTACCGGAACGGCGCCGCCGACGGGCGGCCGTTGCCGGTGAAATCCCTTCCGAGCAAAGGGCTCACATTGCTGTGGACGTCCCTGACCATGTCCGAAAACGCCTGCAGTGCCGAACCCTGGGATTCGAAAAGTGAGCGCAGGCGCTCGTCGCTCGTCTTCAGGGATTTTTCCATCTCGCGGATCGCCCTCTGGAGCGTCTCTTCATAGGCTTTTTCGTGGGCCTGCATCTGAGCGGCAGCCTTCTCCCGGTGCTCTTGCTCGAGCCGGGAGACCAGGGCCGACGACGACGCCTTCATCTCCTCGAGGGCACCGGCGAGGAAGGCCCGTAGCTGGCCTTCGTACTCGGCCAGCATGGGCTTGAAGTGGTCGGGGAATCCCTGGAGGGTGGCGAGGAGCTGGCGCTGGCTCTCCGCGCTGTCCGACGCCGCCTGTGTCTCGAAAAAAGCTCCCAACTGGCGCCTCAGATCGACCTGGCTGTCGGAGGAGGCCTGGAGCGCGAGGCTGTGCGCCTCGGAGAGGGCGGCGAGCCGGGCGCCGTACGACTCGATCCCCTTGTCCAGGCTGCGGACCGCGTCCCGCGTCTCGGTCAGGGCCTGCGTGAAGTCCCGCTGGTTTCCGGCCAGCCTGGAGACGCCGTCCTCGAAAGACCTGACGATCTCTCCCAGAGCCTGCACCGCATGGGTGAATCCCTGGCTCGCCTGGCCGTATTGCGACGCGGCGGAGGTGACGACCTCGCGGACCTTGTCCAGCTCCTGCGCCGACTCGCGTAGCACCTGGGCGAAGGCTTTCGCGGCCTGGTCGGCTCCCGGGTCCAGGCGCTCGAGGAAAGGGAGCAGACCGCGGAAGGTGAAGTCGTCGAGCCGCTCCGCCAGCGATGTCTGGAGGCGGCGGACCAGGTGGTTGACCAGCGAGAGGAGAAGAGAGGTGCTGAGACCGGCGAGGGTGCACGCGAAGGCCGTCTTCATGCCGCGCAGGGTGCTGCCCAGGGCCTCGGTGAGCTGCTGGAGCTTTTGGACGTCATCCACTCCCGCGAGCGCGCCCTGGATCTTGAACAGCGCGAAACTCAGGCCGAGAACGGTACCGAGGAGGCCGGCGAGGGTCAGGATGCCGGCGAGATAGCGGGCGAGGAGCCCGTAGCGGTCCAGGTGGCCGCTGGTCGTCTGCTGCAGCCCTCCCATGCGCGCCGCCCGGAGCTGCAGGACCCGCGCGACGCGCTGAGCCACCGAGCTGCCGGCGGGGACGCCGAGGAGCTCCACGATCGCCTCGGTGGACAACGAAGAAGGGCGGCTCTCGGGATTCAGCAGCGCGCGCCCGGCCCGGTCGACGCGGCGCCGCTCGCGCAGCAGGCCCCAGATCGCCACCACGGCGTCCAGAAGCCCGACCAGGAAGAGCGAGAGGATCAGCCAACTGATCGCCTGGGCGGCTGGAGAATCCTCGGGAAGCAGAAGCCTCCAGAGCTGAGCAAGGCTCTCACCATCCATGAGCATCCACCCTTTCCAGAAGGGGTCCGCCTGACGCCCGTGCTGGGGCAGGCTTCAGTCATAGACAGGAAATCCGGGACTTTTGTTGAGACCGGCCTCGCTTAAACAATTCCGGGAGGGCTCGGGTCTCGATGGAGGTGCCAGCGACGCGGGCTCGGGCAGACGCCTGGAGAGACCGCCCGGCGGAGCGCCACCGGCGTTGCTCGGGGGAAGGTATGGGATGCCTCGATTTCTCGATTTCCACCTGATGGTCAACAAGGTGGCCGGCGACGACGGCGACCGCTTCGTCGCCGTCGTCGTGGAGGCCCCCGTTCCTCGCTTCGGGCAAGCCTTCGGACAATTCGTCCTGACTCCATCCGAGTCCGCCTGGCGTGCTGAAAGATCGCCGCTGGTCTTCTCTCGGGATATCGAGCAGCGCTTCCAGGTGGCACTGAAGGACGCGGCGGGGCGGCGGCTTTCCGGGAATGAGATCGGAGTCTCCCTTTTCCAGCTTCTCTTCCCGGCGCTGTCACCGAGCCGGGATCTGCTCGGTCAGAGCTGCCTGCTGCTCGCTGCGAACGACTACTTGCGGCTCAAGCTGGAGCTCCATCATGAGCTCTCCAATCTCCCCTGGGAGCTGATGGAGTGTCCCTTGTCCGGGCCCTGGGCGCTGCAGATCAACAAAGCCAGCCTGTCGATCTTGCGTTATCTGGGAAACGTGTCGCCTTCCTGGAGCCACGCCTTGCCCGAGTTGAATACGAAGCCCAGCATCATCATCGTCAAGGCGGATCCGGCGGAGACTTCGCAAAGGGAGGTCACGGACTCCCTGTGGAGAGAGCTGGTGAACCTGCGCAATGCTCTGGAGCGGATGCAGGATCGGGTGTCGTACCACGTCATCGAAGAACAGGACACCTTGAGCCGGCTGGTGAATCTGGTGCATCACTTGAAATGTGATGGCTCGCCGGTGATCGGTCTTCACTTCATGGGGCACGGTTGTGTGGATGAGCGTGGCGGCTTCTTTGCCGGGGAGGGGAGCGGCCGCAGCCTGCAACCGATCTATGCGCGGGACCTGAGGAACGCGTTGAACGAGGCCGCGAGCATCCGCTGGGTGATCCTGAACGCTTGTTCGACCGCAGCCGAGCCGGTCGGGTGCCCTCTCGCAGGGCTTGCCACCTCGATGGCGATCCTCAAGGACATCCCGACCGTCATCGCCTATCAACGGCCGGTGGGCACCAAAGATGCCGAGATCCTGGCGGCCGACTTCTACGAGCAGGTCATCGGGCAGAAGAAATCGGTGGAAGAGGTCGTCCGATCGGTGCAGTCCCGCTGTGGCACTCCCGGCGGCTTGGTGGCCCTGGCACGCTCGGTCGAAGGCAGAATTCAGGACGTCATCCACCTCGACGGCTGGTGGGGCTCGCCGGCGCGGCCGGCCCAGGAGCGGGCTCATCTGGGGTCAGACGCCCTTCCGGGCGAACGAGCTCCCGAGACCACCGTCGCCAAGCTCTCCGTAGCGAGCGAAATGATCCTGGTGCCGGAGGGGCCGTTCCGCAAAGGTCTGACGCCTCAGCAGATCGAGTCGCTGCTCATTCAATTCGAACGGGCCGACCGGTCGATCGATCTCACCTCTGCGCGAAATGCCTTGGGCAGGGAACCGCTGGCGACGGTCGACCTGCCCGGCTTTCAGATCTCCAAGACCTTGGTGACCACCGAGCAGTTCCGGCAATTCGTCCAAGCAACCCACTATCGGACCGACGCGGAGAGGGCCGGTGATCCCCGGAACTGGCGGATCCAGGATGGACTCGGGAAGACGGATCACCCCGTCGTCTTCGTAAGCTACAACGACGCCGAGGCCTACTGCCGATGGGCCGGAAAGCGCTTGCCGACCGCCGACCAGTGGAAAAAGGCCTACCGGGGCCCGGACGGCAGAGTCTATCCCTGGGGAGAAGCTTTTGACATCGCCCGGTGCAACGCCGCCGAGGGCCATCGAGACATCGAGACGACACCCGTGGGCATGTTTCCCGACGGAGCCAGCCCTTATGGATGTCTTGACATGGTGGGTAACGTCGAGGAGTGGACCGTGACTTCCCTGAGCGACGGCAAAAAAGCCATTTTTGGAGGATCATGGGCTATGACCTGTCAGATTTATGGCTTACCGGTCTTGCAGCGGCAAGCGGCACCCACCTTTTACTCCAACGACCTCGGATTCCGTTGTGTCATCGAGAGCGCGTGATGACCCCGTGAATGGCTCTCAGAACGTACGCCCGCGCGCCATCATCTCCTCAGACAGCGCAACCCGTCGGCGCAGCCGGAAGGAGCGCTCGACCGTCGTCCACTCCTCGGGCGCATTGCCTTGCGGTGGCTTGAGGTCCCGGCAGCCACCACCGCCGAAGCTGGCGGAAAGGACGTCCTTGAGCGAGCGGACCGGCCCGGCAGGGACTTCCTTACAGCCGCGAAAACCTGGCTGAAAGAAGGGGAGGAATTCGGTCGGCTGGGTGGTGGCGAAAATCTTCAGCGTCTCGAAACCGTCGATCTTCGACTCTCCGGAATCCAGGGATGCGAAAGGAAACTCCTTGGGGATGTAGAGTTCCAATTCTTCGCCGTCGCGAGCTCCCACTTCCACCATGCGCCCCGGCTCCAGTCCTTCCTTGGCACCGGGAACCGGGTAGACTTGACTGATGCGGCCGGTCAGCCCCAAGTCCAGGACATAGACGAACAACGGCTGGGCCGACTCGTTGGCGATTTTCAAGGCGAGGTTGTCACCCTCGAAAAAGACCGGCCTGCTGTCAGCCCCCCACTTCGGCTCCTCGAGCCAGTCGCCCGTCCACCGCAGCAACTCGGCCTTCACTTTCCCGGCGAGAGGGCTGGTCTCGTTGCGGAGGTCCAGGACGAGCCGGTGGCGG
Organism: Thermoanaerobaculaceae bacterium; assembly: GCA_963778565.1. GTDB lineage: Bacteria > Acidobacteriota > Thermoanaerobaculia > Multivoradales > UBA5704 > DATARR01. The sequence goes on from CAVZUZ010000017.1 coordinate 532,062, forward strand.
GCCGCCTTTTCGAGGTTCTCCAGCAAAATGTCGACGCCACCTTCCGAGCGGCGATGAGCCGGCATCATGAGGTTCCCGTCCTCGCCGACCACGGCCCAGGTCTCCTCCGCCAGACGGCCGAGCATCGGGACCACCTTTCCATGAGCTAGGGTGCTTGGTGGCAGGAGATACACGCGAGCCTTGGCATCCTTCCCGTCGTCCACTCGCCGCAGCAGGGAGTATCGATCGAGCTTCTCCCGAAGACACTGCACGTCCGTGTCGTACCGAGACATGACTTCCACATGAACCGGCAGGCGTGTTTCCAGGGGGCGGCTCAACTCGAACGCCCTCATTCCGGCCTTCACCGCTCCGGAGCCGGCTTCCCGTTCGAGGGTGCCCTCGCTGGTCACCGCCCGCACGGAGGAGAGAGAGACGACGCCGAGCGGCACGTCTCCCGGCTCGACCCTCCTGATGCCCGCCCCATGGACCGTCCACTCGGAGCCTTTGACCAGACCGCAGGCGGCGCCGGCTCCCAGAACGAGCCGACCTCCCTGTCGCTCCAGCACCGGTACGAACGCCATGAGCTTCGATCCGGTGGACTCCGAGGACCTCGAGATCGCGCGCTCCTTCGAGCTGTGGATGCTGATTCGGGAGCCGGGAAGTTACCAGCGGCGCGAAGATTTCGAAGAGGTCTCGATACGTGGTGCCCGGCCCGGCCTTGCGCAGCTCCCGGGTGAGGAAGTACGTCAGGGCGCCATGCTTGACCCCGCTCTGTTCCTGAATCTCGTACGATCGTTCCTCGCTGCTGCAACCGGCGATCAGAACGTAGCGCTCGCCGAGCGGCAGCCAGCCGCTGGGTCCGATGTCGCGGCCGCCGCCCAGCAGCGAGCGCGCTTCGGGGGGAATGGGAGACGGCGGCAAGTCCTCCAGCGGGCGCAGATCGGGCTCCACCCAGCGCATCTCCTCGCCGAAAGCATCGCGGACGATGGTACCCGAATGACAGCAGTCGAAGATCAAGGTGACCAGGGAGGTCTTCGCGGTCAGATCTCGCAGCCAGAGATAGATCTCGTCGTCCGTTATGTCGAGGTTGGGATGAGAATTGCGGCCGCTGTCATGGGGAACGATCGTTTCGTCCTTGCCGTCCGCCTCGTCGCCCTCTCGGTCGGTCATCTGCGAACCGTGGCCGCTGTAGTGGACGACGACGATGTCGTTCTCCCCCACTTGCGTCACCAGCTCCTTCATTGCGGTGAGGATGCCTGTGCGCGTTGCCTGCCCGTCGGCTAGGAGCGTGATGTGGTCTTCGGGAAAGTTGAACGCTTCGACGAGGACCTGCCGCATCACCTGGACGTCGTTGACGCACCCCGAGAGCTGTCCGCGGGGGGGGAACTTCGGATACTCATTGATTCCGATGAGCAAGGCCCACTTGGCGCGGTCGTCGGAGGCAGGAGCAGGCATGAGGAGGATCTCCTTTCGAGAGGTGGAGACCCCGAGACCCCGAGATTTGTGTAGAAGCCCTCATGGGCCGGCCGCCGGCAAGATATAGCTCACACTCATGGCGTCCTCCACCCGCCATCGCGAGTAGGGTGGGCGGTCGTTGCCGGACAGATCGGGGTTCGCGAAGGTGATCTGCAGGTGCACCACCTTGTCGCGAACCTCGGGCGAGTAGTCCTGGCCGCCAAGGTAGGTGTAGTTCCACCAGATCCATCGCTCGTCGCCGAGAAGCAGCGGCTGACGGCTGTCCGGCGGGCCGAGGATCTGCTCGATTTCCGAAGCTGTCTTGCCCTGGATCAGGGTTCGAATCTGATCGAAGGACCGATCCGAGCGGGGAGAGCCGTGGCAGGCGAGGAGGAGAAACGCCGGGAGCACCATCGCAGGAATGCGGATTATAGATTTCATTGGTAAAAATTCCTAACCGCGGGACCGGCGCCGACGCCGGTCCCGTCCGGACGGTAGGGCTCCACTACAGTTCGTCGTCGTCGTCGTCGCCCTTCGGCGGCCCATTCTGGACTTCCGGGCCCGGCGGGGTAACGGCTCCTCCGTCGGGCGGCTCCTTGGGACCGTCCGGCTCGGCGGCTTTCTGGTCATTCCTCTCCGACATGTGAACCTCCTTCCAATAAGGTTTTGCGGACCTTGAAGACCGGTAGGAGGGAGATTTCTTCTTCTCACTCCTCAGCGTGGTCTCGAGACTCCTTGGATAGGAGAACCCAACGGTGAGGAGTTGTTTAGCGGGGGGATTCTGCGGCTCTCCACTCGCCCAGAATCTCGAATGCGCCCCAATAGAAAGGAGCGCTATACCGGCGGCTTTGCCACATTGCCTTCTGCGCCTCTCTCAGGGCGACTGCAGGCGACCGGCCGCGCCCGAGGTGCTCGTGGTAAAAACGCTTCATCAGTTCTGAGGAGGCGAGATCGTCGACGCGCCATAAGCTGACGAGGAGCCGCGTGGCTCCTGCCGCGAGAAATGCATGAGGGAGGCCTACCAGACCTTCACCGGGAATTCTCTCACCAAGGCCGGTTTCGCAGGCGCTCAGAACAACCAGATCCGCCGGAAGATCGAGTCCGGAGATGTCCGGCGCCCATAACACGCCGTCTTTTGGGCGGCCAAGGGAATCCACTTGTGAGAGAACCAACGCTGACAGATCCGCGTCTTCGGTCTGCAACCATCCGTGCGTGGCAAAGTGAAGAATGCGATAATTACGAAGCTTCCCACTGAGAACGAGAGCCCGATCGGCGTCGAAGTCGAAGGCTGCCATCACGCCGCCATGGAGCCCGGCTTCGACGAGGATCGCTTCAGCCTCCTCACGCGCATGAGCCAGCCGCTTGAAACGACCCCAAAGGAAGGCGAGACCCGTCTCTGGAAAGGGCTTGACCGAGGCGACGCCAGCGAGACGTTCGTCCGAGGCCTCGAAGACGGGATCGGCCAGGATTGCGAGCAAATGGCGCGGCGGAGTCCGGTTGGCCTGGCGGATGCGCAACGCGCGTAGCACCGAGATCGACGGTACTTTGACGATCTCGTGTTCGACGATCAGCGGCTTCGGCCAGGATTCGGAATCGCGGAGGGAATCCGGATCCGCGGGCAAGACGGCGAAAGGAACACCTTGAAGGGCCTCTGGGGCGGAAATCAGCAACCGCTTCCGGTCCAGCCAGGGCACGGCAGGGCCCAGGAGCACACGCGCGAGATCGGCAACCGCCTGCTGTGCTTCCTTCCACTTTTCCCTCCGGGAGCTCGTTACCAATGAACGGTTTGCCGTTGTGATAAGGCGTTCAAGACGCTCGCGAGGCGGCAGCTTGAACACGCGGTAAAACCTCTGGCCCACAAGCCATAGGTAGCTCGCCTTTTCGCCGAGGTGGAATTCCAGCAACAGAGTATCAACGTCCAGCACCTCTCTCTGGAGCTCCGCGAGAGACAAGAGCCTCGAAGCGGGAACGCCGCTTTCTGCAAGCGCCGGTTCTCGAAAAGGCGAAATTCTGTCGAGCAGACCGCGGGAACGCGCCTGCTCGCTGACGGTGAGGGCCCGGGCGTCGTATCCCGCCGCGGGGTGGAGCTCGTGCTGCCAGAGCAGGATCTCGATCAAGGCATCATAGGCATCCTGCCGGCCGGCGAAGAAGGACATCCGCAGCTCGGGGCTGACAGCGGCACGTAGGTCTTCTATGGCTCGGACGGCGGCCTCGGCCTGGCTCAGGGCGGCGATAGGATTTCCGCGCCGCTCTTCCAAACGGGCGAGACCGAGCCGGGCGGCGGCTTCCGTCCAGGTATCCTTGCCACGCGCTCGAGTGAGAGCGCCTTCGTAGGCCGCCAGAGCGTCCGCCTCGCGCTGCAGACCGGCGTAGGTCCAACCCAGGTTCGTGAGGACCCTTGCCTGGTCGAGCGGGCTTTCCTTCCGGTCGTAAATCCGGAGTGCGCTCTGAAAAGGCTCGAGGGCTGACTGATATCGCCTTTGATTCAGGAGCACGAGGCCGATTCCGTTCAGCGTCGCCGCCATGCTGTCCAGATCCCCCAGTTGCTGCTGGATCCCAAGGACCTGCTGGTACAGACGCCGCGCCTGCTCGGGATCGCGACGCCTCACGGCGTTCGCCATCTGCTGCAGAGCCAACGATTTCCTCGCGGGGTCATTCCTTCGATCGGCGAGCTTCAACGACTCTCTGAATTTTGTCACGGCCAGATCCACTTCTCCCGCATCGAGGAAGACGACCCCGATGGCGGTGAGGGCGTCGATCTCATGGGGGGCTTGTAAGGCATTCCACGTGACCCGCGCCCGCTCCAGATTCTCCAAGACGTCGCCGGACCGTGCCTGCCCCCGTGCGAGCATGCCTATGTTGTAATATGCGGTCGCCGCCACGTATAAATCCCGGTGACGTTGCGCCAGGGTGGCGGCTTCTTCGAAGCTCTTCCGCGCTGCCTTCAGATCCGAGCGTTGTTGGTATATGGACCCAATATCGTTCGCGACTTTGCCCTCATCGCTGAAACGCCCCGCGCGCCGATAAAGGGATTTTGCCTCCATCAGGGCCTCGAGAGCGCTTTGCCACTCCCACCGTTTCTGATAAAGTCTCCCCAGACGTCGCAGGGCGTCAGCTTGGCGTCCTAAGTTATGCGTCTGTTCCCAGAGCCTGCTTGCTTCGGTCAGCTTCGCTTCCGGGGAGAGCCCATCGCCCGTCGCCGTTGCCTTCCTGGCCTGATGGAAAAGCTTCTCTGCCTCGGCCTCTTGCCAATCAGGCTCCGTGGCGGGCCGGTCCTCTTCGATCCATATTCGATACGAACCGGCCTTGCCCGGCTCGCCTCCGGAGACTTCGATGCGATAGGCCGTCGCCTCCTTCGCCGCCAGAAGCACCCGCTCGGGACCCTGTGAGCCGTTCGGGCTGTCGACGGTGAAATCTTCCGTTCCACCCGGAGACTTGACGGACGCCTGAAGGTCGACACCATCCTGATGAACGATCAGCTCCAGCAGGTGTCCGGCTTTCACCGTCAGCGGATAGACGTGGACAGCCCCCGCCGCGAGCCGCCGGTTCGCGGCCTGCGGCGTGGGCGCCGGTAAGGACAGCCGCGTTGCCGGAGGCGGTTCGGCCCGCTCGCCGCGCTCGAGCGCTCGGGGAGCCACGATGGGCAAGGCACGCCGAGGGTAGCGATCGAGACCGGCGAATCCCAAAGCGGCTCCCGCCGTGAGGACACCGAGGCAAAGCAAGACATTGAAACGTGGCATCGCATTCCTTTCTCGGGCACAAGGAAGCCCCCGCAAGCACCCCAGGGGCTTCCAGACGTGAAAGGTATGCTCTATTGTAGCTTTGACGGACCTGCGGAAGACATTACCCCGGCCTGATGATCAGCTCGTACGTCCACGTCTTCCCGGATGGCCGCCCGCCGCGAAGCCCTCGCATGCGCAGGCTGTAGCTCCCCACCGGCAAGGCCCCCTCGGGGAGGAAAAACCTGAGCTCCGAGCCCTCGGGACGCAACTCCAGAGACGCTTCGGCGTGCAGGCTTCCCTGGCGAAACAGCTCGACTCGATACAGAGGAGCCGGTGTCTTGACGGGCAGATTGAGAGTGATCTGCGCGGGCAGGGAGACCGGCTCCTCGGGAACGGGCGCCGCGCCGCCGCTCCGGAAGCTCTCCATCGCGTCCAGAGTCCGTATCGCCGACAGAGGCTGGGGCCGGCGGCTTTCCCGCACCAGATCGAGATTCCATAGAGCCAGCCCGACGCTGACCGCGATCAGCGCTGCGGCGATGGAATAGCCGCCGCGGGCTGAAGCGAAAAAGCCCTTCCTTTCAGTCTCCAACCCGACTCGCCGCCGCAGCTCCCGGTACGCGGTGACCGCCTCGAGATCGACGACTCCCTTCCGGGACGGTTCCTCCGGCGGGAGATCGAGGAAGCGCTGGAGGTCCAGCAGCATGCCAGCGCACAGGTCGCATTGGGCCACGTGCTCCTGGATCGCATCGTCCTCCTCGGGCGGCAGCTCGGCGGCCTGGTAGGCGGACAGCATCTCCGGCGATGGATGATCCCAGGAGTCCCACCCGCGGCGGCCCGCTTGCGAGAACGGAGTCTCGTCGGTCACACGTCTGTCCCTTTCTTGCGGCTGGCTTCTCCACCACCCAAGCGATCCATGAGCCGCTTGCGGGCTTGGTGGAGGTGCGCCTTGACCGTCTCGATGGAGATCTTCATGACGGTTGCGATCACGTGGTACTTGAGCCCCTTCTCGTAGCGCAGAATACAGCAGCGGCGCATCTGGTCCGGCAGCTCATGGAGAGCGGTGCGGAGAGACCCCTGCAGCTCCCGCCGGATGATCTCGTCCTCCGGGCTGGGCGCGTCGACGGGGATGTTCAGCACCGGGCTGTGCTCTCCCTCGCCTGCAACGTCCAGCGACCGCTCGATGGCATCACGCTTCTCCGTCTTCCGCCTGCGCAGCTCGTTGCAGTAGATGTGAGTCGTGACCTCCCAAAGCCACCTCTCGAATCTGGACTTATGTTGAAAGGTGTCTATACTTTTAAAGACCCGAAGAAATACGTCCTGGGTGAGGTCTTTGCACTCTTCGGATGAGAAACCCTTGCGGGCAAAGAAAGAGCGGACGATTGGCCAGAGCCTCAGGAACAACTTCTCGAAGTTTTCTTCCCGGCGGATTCCAGCCTGGATCTGCGTGACGAGCTCGCGGATGGGATCGGCTGCCATCGAAGCTGATTTCAGGGAAGGAGGCTCACCCTGCGGAGCTCCGCCGCGCGACGTTGCCAACGGTTCAGACATCCACGGGCCCGCCCTCAAGCTGCCGGAAGTTCGTCTTGGAGGAGGAGCATTGGGATGTACGTAAATACTTCCTTCGGCACCATATGCTCCCGTAACTCCGCTGTCAATTCCCTGCTGGAGTAACGGAGCGGCCGCCCATGTCCTGGACGCTCCTGCTGGCCGACGAGGAAGGAAATCCGTTGGAAGAGTCCATCGCCATCCTCGACGACGAGCTCGCGGCCTACCTCGCCGGCGTCGAGGGTTTCCCCTACCTGCGGGGGTTGAAGACGATGAGTCAATCCGAGGAGACCTGGATCGACGCGGAAGCCCGCGAGGCGCTGGAACGGGAGATGGAGGAGTTGGCGGCGCGGGTCCAACGGCGCGAGGTGCCGCAGCCGCCGGAGTGGGTGGGTCTCGAAGGAATCGGGGACCTCCGCCTCGGCGAGCCCTTCGGCTGGAAAGGACTCCTCGACTTCCTCCAGCGGCTGGAGCACCTCCTTCACCTGGCCCGCCAGATGGATCTGGATCTGTGGGCGGTGCCGAACGAGTGAGCCCTCACCTCCCCGGCCCCCTCTCTCCCGCCCCCTCCCTCCCGCCCTCACCGGGAGAGGAGGGAGAAAGCAAGCAGAATCTGGTTCTTAGAGCCCCCTCTCTCCCGGTGAGGGCGGGAGGGAGGGGGCGGGGGAGAGAGGGGGTTGGGGGAGTGAGGGCCTCAGCTCACCGGTGCCTCCACCGGCGCGCCAAAGAGCTCCCGGCCGAGGGAGTCGAACTGCTCGCGGAAGCTCTCCTCCATCTCCCGTTTCCTCTCCTCAGGCAGGAAGGACTGCCGCAGCGCGGCCAGCGAGAAGCCGGCCAGCTCGGCGGGGGAGTAGCCGAAGGCCTGGTGCAGGCGCAGGTACTCAAGGGTCAGATTGGTGTTGAAGAAGGAAGGATCGTCCGAATTGACCGACAGCGCCAGTCCCGCGCGGTAGAGCCGGTCGAAGGGATGGGCCGCGTAGTCCGGGGCCACCGCCAGGCAGACGTTTGAGGTGGGGCAGACCTCGAGCGGGATCTGGCTCGCCCGCAGCTCCTCCATCAGGGACGGATCCTCGACGGACCGCATGCCGTGGCCGAGGCGCTCGGCGCCGCAGACCGCGAGCACCGAGCGGATCGACTCCGGACCCGCATGCTCGCCGGCGTGGGCCACCCGGCGGAGGCCCTCGCGCTTGGCGACGGCGAAGTGCTCCCGGAAGGGCTCGGTGGGAAAGCGGTTCTCGCTCCCCGAAAGGCCCAGCGCCACGACGATGCCGCGCTCCCGGCCGGCGAGTGCCCACTCGAGCGTGCGGTCCGCCGGTGGAACGCCGACGTTGCGCACGATGTCCGGAATGAGGCGCAGGCCGACGCCGTAGCGCCGCTCTCCCTCGGCGATCGCCTCCGCCATGGCCACCAGAACCTCGCCGCCGTCGGCGCCGTTGGCGAGGTGGGTCGAGATGGTGAAGTGGGCCTCGGTGTAGGCGACGTTCTGGTAGGCCTGATCGGCGAGAAAGTCGAGGGTGAGGAGCTTGAAGTCCTCGGGCCCGCGCAGCGCCCGCGAGCAGGCGAGGTAGACCTGCACGAAGTGCTCGAAGTCGGTGAAGCGGAACCAGCGCTTGAGCCCCGCCTCGTCTCCTGCCGGCAGCTCGATGCCGTTGCGCCGCGCCAGCTCCAGGAGCACCGCCGGGCGCATCGCACCCTCCAAGTGGACGTGCAGCTCCACCTTGGGGAGGTGCAGCAGGAAGCGGTCGATGCTCATGCCGGAACCGGCGGCCGCAAGCGTTGCCTGAGCCGCGCGATCACCGGCTCCGGGACGAGGCCGGTCAGATCGCCGCCCAAGGCGAAGACCTCCTTCACCAATCGGCTCGAGAGATAAGTGTAGTCTTCCTTTGGCATCAGGAATACTGTCTCGACCCGCGGATTGAGCCGCCGGTTCATCAACGCCATCTGAAACTCGTACTCGAAGTCGGAGACGGCGCGCAGCCCGCGGATGACGGCGCGCGCTCCCACCTGGTCCATGAAGTCGACGAGCAGACCGGAAAAGCTCTCGACCCGGACATCAGGCCCCACCAGGCCGCGGATGGACTCCATCCGCTCGTCGACGGTGAACAGCGGCTGCTTGCCTTCATTGCGCAGCACGGCCACCACCACCTCGTCGAACAACGGCCGGCAGCGCTCGATGATGTCGAGGTGGCCGTTGTGGATGGGATCGAACGAGCCGGGGTAGACGGCGATCCGCTTGCTCATCGCTCTTGGGTCATCTCTTCCATGGGATCAATCGTGGGGTCAAATTGAAGGTGACGACGTTGTAGGCGGCGTCGGTGACCCGCAGCAGGCCCAGGTCCCCCGGCTTGCCGGCCTCGATCAGGAAGACCTCGGTGCGCCCGTCCAGCAGCCCGTCGGCGGACCGCACCGGCTTCCACTCCTCCGCGTTGACGCTGTAGAGCGCCTCCCGCAGCGGGCTCGCCGCGTCGCGCACGGTGGCCCGCAGCATCCCTCCCTGGTCCTTCTCCACCTTCACCAGCACCGGCGGCGAATGGTCGATGACCACCGGATCGCTCACCTGCTCGGCCACCAGCGCGGCCTCGGGATCGTTCGACGGCCGGTCGGAGGCGCGCAGACGGAAGCGGTAAACGCCGTCGGGCAGCGACAGGGCGTCGAAGCCGTAGTCATCCTCCTCCAGGTCGTCCACCACCTTGAGCCATCCCCCTTCGTCGCCGTTGGCCGGACGGAAGGAGAGATCGTAAACCAGGTCGTCCTCGTTGGGATCGATCGCCGCCCAGCGCAACGTCTGGTAGCCGAGCTTCCACAGGAGCTTGGTGCGGCCGCCGCCGGCATCGTCATCCCCGGTGGGAGTCAGGCTGGTGAAGATCCCCTCGCGGTTCGGATGCGCCGGCTCGAAAACCTGGTTCGACGGGTTGAAGTTGGCGGGAACGAGGATCTGCCCCGGATCGAGGGCCAGCAGGGCCTGGATCTTGGGGCTCAGGTTCTCCTGCCGGTAGGAGAGCTCGGTTTCGTAGATCCGCGGCGAGGCGCCATTATTCGCCGGCATACCCGCCCGCAGATCGGCCTGCATCCCGGCCCGCAGCTCGGCCCGCCACTGCACGAAGCGCCCGTTCGGCACCTCGGCCAGCGGGATCTCGCTGCCCTCGCGCGGCTCGGTCCAGGAGGACCACGTGCGGTCCGGCTCGGCGCTGACGCCGCTGCGGAAGGAAAAGCGCACCGCCGCCTGGGACGGCACCTCACCGCGCCAGGAGAAGGTGCCGAAGCGCGCCACCTGCTCGGTATCGAGCGCCGCGCTGGTGTAGGTGCCGGTCCGCTCCGTCCCGGCGGCGATGCGGAACAGGGCGGCGGCGTTGGTGGTGGCGAAAGCCGGTCCCGGCTCGCCGCGCAGCACGGCGACGATCTGCCGCTCGTCGACGTCCTTCTCCAGGATCATCTGCCGGTCGGCCCAGCGGTAGAGCTTACCCTCCAGACCGGTCGCGACCCACAGCCGGCCGTCCTGCCAGAGCAGGTCGTAGACCGTCTCGTCAGGGAAGGTCCACAGGCTCTCGACGACGCCGGCCGGCGTGATGGAGAGCACCTCGCCCCGCGCCGCGCCGCCGGCGGCTGCCGCCCGGCGCGCGCCGGGAGCGACGGGCGGCGGCGGGTCGAGCGGCTCGACGGTGACGGTGACCTCGGGCTGACCCTGGCCCTTCGCCGCGCCGCCTTGGGGCGCAGCCGCGGCCTGGTCCTTCGCCGGGTCCACCAGGCTCGCCTCCGAGGCGATCACGGCGGCGTAGCAGGTGCCGTCCGCCGCCGCCGCGAGGGAGACCACCTCGGGCTCGTCGGCGTCGTAGAGGGTGCGGGCCCGGCCGTCGCGGCTGACGCGCAGGATGAGACCCTCGCCGGCGGTGCCCACCAGCACGTCGCCTCCAGGCAGCGGCTCGACCGCCCGCGCGTGAGTATCGTCGCTGTCGTAGAGCACCTCGCCCCGGCCTTTGGCGTCGACCCGGAAGAGCTTGCCCTGGGTGCCGGTACCCACCAGCAGAGCGCCGTCCGCGGCACGGGCGAGCGCCCAGATGTAGGTCTCGCCGGGATCGAAGAACGCCTCGCCCTTGGCATCTTTTCCCGGCGGAATGCGATAGACCTTGCCGTTCGGCGAGGTGCCGGCGTAGACCGTGCCGTCCGGATCCGCCCAGACGGCGAAGACCTCCGGCTCGGGAGCGGCGAACAGCTCGGTGACCGCGCCTTTGCGATCGATCTCGAGCACCTTGCCGGCGTTGCCCGTGCCCACCACCCAGCCATCGGGATGTACGGCGGCGGCGAGCAGAAAGGGCTCGGCGAAGGAGGCCACGCGGTCGACGCGGGGGGCGAGCTGGATGCGGCCGAACGAGTCGACGCTGACGCCCTCGAGGGTGCCGGCCAGAAAAGCGGATTGGCTGCGCGCCTGGAAGATCTTCACCTGGGTGCCGCGCGCCGGCGCGGCGGCGAGGGCCAGCAGCAGCGCGGCCAGAATGGAAATCCTCGATGTCATGACCTTCCTTTCGAATTCATTTCCGGTGTGCCCTTCGAAGCCCTCACCTCCCCTACCCCTCCTCTCCCAGAGGGAGAGGAGGGAAAAAGAAGAAGCAAAGTGTCTTCGTCTTTCTCCCCTCTCTCCCTTCGGGAGAGAGGGGCCGGGGGAGTGAGGGCTTCGGAGGGTACCGCCTTGCCTGTGGTGGAGTTGGTTGGGCTCTCACCCTCTCCCGCCTCTCCCTCTTCGCCGTCCCCCGCCAGCGGCTCGCGGCGGCGCACCTCGAGGTCGATCCTCACCATCCCCTGCATCGGCACCTCCAGGACCTCCCGCCGCTCCTGGGCCACCGTGGTGCGGAGCACCGCCGCGCTGCCGGAGGCGGCGGCGCCCCACAGGGATCGCACCGAGCCGGGGAGCCGCGGCATCACCTCGCCGGCCACCGAGAGACCGACGCCGCCGTAGATCCCCAGCACCATCAGGTCGCGCCGCGAGTGGAACGAGCGCAGCAGCTCCAGCGCCTGCGCAAAGGTGACCGGCTCGGCCGGCTCGAGGGTCAGACGGGCCGCATCCACGCTGGCGCCGTCGCCCACCAGCAGCGAGTAGCGGCCGGCAGGCAGGTCCTGCGGCAGATCGAGGCTCAGCGAGCGGCGGAAGCGGTCTCCCCGGTAGGCCACCAGGTCGAGGTTCAGGGTCACCCGGTCGCCGGGGCGCACCAGCGTGCGGCTGGCGTTGGCGCCCACCAGGGTGGCGAAACGCGGCTGCTGGGTCTGCACCAGGTCGACCTCGATGTTCTCGAGGCTCACCTTTTCCAGGGAGTTCTGGGACAGATAGGCGACGATCGTCAGCAGGAAGGCCGCGGCCTCCGTGCCGGCGCTCTCGCTGTCGAAGCTCTGCCGCACCTCGAGGTCGCCGTGGCCCCGGAGGCGCAGGCGCGCCGTCATGTCGATGCTCTGCGAGCCCGTCGTGTAGCTCGCCGACTCCAGCCCCGCCAGCACCGAGCTGCCCACCAGCAGGGGCATGAACTCGGGCAGCTCTGCGAGCCGCATACGGAACTCGCGCGGCCGCTCGCCGTCGACCCGCAACACCATGGGCACCATAGGCGCCTCGGCGCCGATCCGGCCCTGGATGCCCATCTTGCGGTCCTGTTCGAAAGCGCCGACGATGCGGCCGGAGTTCGAGATCTTGAACGAGGCGTTCTGGCTGGAGAGGACCGTCAGCACCTCCGAGGTGGCCATCGGCACCCGCACCGGCCCGAAACCGAAGAGCGGATGGCCGAAGGCGAGCACGTGGTCGCCGTAGCGGTCCGTCACCGTACCGAAAGCCGCCAGTTGAAAGTCGCCGTCCACCAGCACCACGGCAACGGCTTTGCCCGGGGCGAGATCGTCCGGCACCGAGCCGGGCTCGGCCCTGCCTCCCGATCCGACGTTGCCGAGCGCCTGGCGCAGCAGGGCCTGGGATCGCTCGCCGAAACCCGAGGTGGACCACTGCACGGCGGATGCGACGCCGTCGACGAACCGCGGCCGGAGCTTGGCAAGCTGGGTGGCCAGCAGATCCCGGGGGATGCGGCCGGCGAGCAGATCCGAGAGGTTCACGGGAGGTGGAGGCGGCGTGATCGGCTGGGGCTTGAGGCCCGAGAGCTGGCGCATCGACTCGATGGGTGTGATGCCCGCGATCGCCTCATTGGTGAACGCCCAGCTGAACGCCACCGCCCCCGCCAGGCGGCCGTCGAGGAACACCGGACTGCCGCTCATGCCGGCGGCGACGCCGCTCTTCTCCAGGCCGTTGCCGGTGAGGCGGGCCAGGATGTAGCTGACGTCCGGGCTGACATTGCGCATCACGCCGAGCACCTCGACGTCGAAGCGCTCCGGCTCCGTGCCGGCGAAGACGGACAGGCCGTAGCCGCGCTGGCCGCGCTGGACTTCGGCGATCGGGATGGTGGGCAGCGCGCCCGCGGGGCCCGCCGGAACTGCGGCGGCAGTATCGGCAGACTCGGCCGACCCCGCCGAAGCGGCTGAACCCGCCGGGTACCCGGCCGCCGGCGCCAGCAGCGCCGCCAGCAGCAGGGCCGCGCGAAGCGAGGAAACAAACCTAGGGAACTTCATTGCTACTCTCTCCCGTGAACGATCGAGCGAGCCTCTCCAGCCGCTCGACGGAAAAACTCCCTGTCCGTAGAACCACCAGCCCTTCGCCTTCTATTGCCACCAGCGTCGACGGCGGTCCGCCCGCCAGGACGCCGCCGTCCACCACCGCCGCGTCCTCGCCGGCCAGAAGCTCCGCGGCCACGGCAGGGTCGAGGATCGGCTCACCGCCGCTGACATTGGCGCTCGTCGCCGTCAACCCGTGACCGAGCGCCGACAGCAGCTCCCGCAGCCCCGCATGGCCCGGCACCCGCACCGCCAGGCGATCTCCGCCGGCCGCGGCCGGCAGCGACCGCGTGATCGGCAGCACCGCCGTCAGCGGCGCCGGCCAGTGCTCGAAAAGACGCCCCACTATATAGAGGTTGGGATCGACCCCCAAAGGGGCCAACTGCTCGCGGCCGGCCGCCACCACCGGCAGCGCCTTGCCGCGTTCCCTCCCCTTGATGCGATAGATCGTCTCCACCCCCGCCGGGTTCTGCGGATCGGCACCCAGCCCGTAGCTCGACTCGGTGGGAATGGCGAGGACGCCGCCGCGCGCCAGGAGCGCCTGGAGAGGAGCGATGGGATCTCCGCGATGCCAGAGGGGGGCGGGGCGGGGCTTTGTGCTCACAGGAAAGGATTTTATCCGCCGGCCAGCCGGCGCGACCTCACCCCAACCCCTCTCCTGAAGGAGAGGGGCTTTCAGAAGGCGGTCTTTCTCCCCTCTCCTTCAGGAGAGGGGCCGGGGGTGAGGTGGCGCCGGCAATGCAGTCCCATCCTTGACACCCCTGGACACCCCTCCATACACTGGCGGAGCGCCGGGTGCGCCGTCCCTCCCAGTGCTCCACCGACGATGAGCTCCGTCGCGACACCCGACCTCGCCTTCGAGCGCCATACCCTCGACAACGGCCTGCGGGTCATCCTCCACCGCAACGCCTCCCTGCCCCTGGTGGCGGTCAACCTCTGGTATCACGTCGGCTCGCGCAACGAGCGGCCGGGCCGCACCGGGTTCGCCCATCTGTTCGAGCACATGCTCTTCCAAGGCAGCGAGCACGTCGCCACCCACGACCACTTTCGCCTCATCCAGCAAGTGGGCGGGGTCGCCAACGGCTCGACCTGGTTCGACCGCACCAACTATTACGAGACCGTGCCGGCCCACCAGCTCGACCTCGCCCTCTGGCTGGAGTCGGACCGCATGGGCTTCTTCCTGCCCGCCCTCACTCAGGAGAACCTCGACACCCAGCGCGAGGTGGTGATGAACGAGCGCCGCCAGCGGGTGGAGAACCAGCCTTACGGTCTCGCCGGCGAAAAGCTCCACGAGAACCTCTATCCCGCCGGCCATCCCTACCACTGGCCGGTGATCGGTTACATGGAGGACATCGCCGCCGCCACCCTGGAGGAGGTACGGGCCTTCTTCCGCACCTATTACACGCCCAACAACTCGGTGTTGACCCTGGTGGGAGACTTCCAACCCGAGGACGCCCTCGAGAGGATCGCGGCGTGGTTCGGCGAGATCGCACCCGGCCCGCCGGTGCCGCCGGTCTCGGCCCCCCTGCCGCCGCTCGGCGGCGAGCGCCGCGTCGTGCTGCCCGACGACGTACGCCTGCCCCGGATCTACATCGCGTTTCGCGTCCCGCCCTACGGCCACCGGCTGTGGTACGCGGCGGACCTGCTCGCGGCGGTGTTCGCGGGCGGCAAGTCGAGCCCCCTCTACCGCGAGCTGGTCTACGAGCGCCAGATCGCGCAGGACATCGGCGCTTCCGTGGGTCCTTACGAGAGCGCCGGCACGTTCATGCTGATTGCTACAGCGCGGCCGGGAGTGACCTTGGAGACGCTGGAGGAGGCGCTGCTTCGCGCCGTCGCGCGGGCGACCGCCGGACCGCCGGATGCGATCGATCTGGAGCGGGCCCGCAACCGCATGCTGACCGATATTTTCAGCAGCCTCCAGAGATTCGAGAGCCTGGCCGATCTCTTCTCCCAGTTCACCACCTACTTCGACGATCCCGGCGGCGTCGCGGGCGAAGCCGAACGCTATCTGGAGATCACTCCCCGGGACCTGATGGACTATGCCGCGGGCTGGTGCACCGAGCCGGAGCGGGTGGTCCTTTCCGTCGTGCCGCGGGAACCCTCACTCCCCCAACCCCCTCTCTCCCAGCCTCCCCCCCTATCCGCCGGGAGAGAGGGGGCTTGAGAATGTCCCCTCGGATGTTCTTCGTAGGGGCGGGGAGGTGAGGGCCCATGCCTAAAGTCGACCGCACCTCTCCGCCCCCTCCCGGCGAGATCCGTCCCTTTCGCTTTCCGCCGTTCCTGCGCACCCGCCTGGCCAACGGCCTCGCGGTCCTCGCGGCGCGCCTCCCCGAGCTGCCGCTGGTCAGCATCGAGATGGTGAGCCCCGCCGGCGGCCAGTTCGATCCGCCGGGACACGAGGGGATCGCCACCTTGACCGCGGCTGTGCTGGACGAGGGTACGGCTCGCCGTTCGTCCATCGAGATCGCCGCCGCCGCCGAGCGGCTGGGCGGCTACTTCACCACCGGCGCCGACTGGGACGTCGGCTACCTCGCCACGGGGATCCTCTCGCCACACCGGGCGGCCGCCCTCGAGCTGCTGGCCGAGGTCGCCGCCTCTCCCACCTTTCCAGAAGCGGAGATCGAGCGGCTGCGACGGCAGCGCCTGGCCGAGATCCTGCGCCGCGGCCAGGATCCCTCGGCGCTCGCGGACGACCGGTTCCATCGCGAGGTCTACCGCGGCACCGTCTACGCCCTTCCCTTGCTCGGCGAGCAGGAGAGCGTCTCGCGGCTCGACCGTGAGGCGGTGACGGCCTTCTACCGGCGCCACTATGCCTTCGCGGGCTCGGCGCTGATCGCCGTCGGCGACGTCGATCCGGAAGGGTTGCTGCGCGAGGCGGAGAGAGCCTTCGCCGCGGCCGATCTCAGGCCGGCGGCCCCCGCTCCGCCGGTGATCCGGCCCGTTTCCCTGGCCGGGATTTCGGTCCACGTCGTGGACCGTCCCGGAGCCGCCCAGACGGAGCTGCGCGTGGGCCATGCGGGCATCACCCGCACCGATCCGGACTACATCCCTCTGCTGGTGCTCAACAACCTGCTGGGAGGCAAGTTCACCAGCCGGATCAATCTCAACCTGCGGGAGCGGCACGCCTATACCTACGGCGCCTCGAGCCGTTTCGTGGCGCGCCAGGGGCCCGGCCCCTTCCTGGTCTCCGCGGCGGTGGCGACCGAATCCGCCGGCGCCGCCGCGCGCGAGGTCCTGCACGAGCTGCGCGGCGTCCGCGAAGCCCTGGTGGAACCGGCGGAGCTGGACGAGACCCGCAGCTACATGATCGGCGTCTTTCCCTATACGGTGCAGACCATCGGCGACCTCGCCAAGCGACTGGAGACGCTGGCCGTCTACGGCCTGCCGGACGACTACTACAACCGCCATCCCGAACGGGTGGCCGCCGTCACCCGGGAAGAGATCCTGGACGTGGCACGGCGGCACCTCGATCCCGAGCGGATCGCCGTCGTGGCCGTGGGACCCGCCGAGACGCTCGAGCCGCAGTTCGAGGGCCTGGGACCGGTCGCCGTCTGGTCGCCTCAGGGCGAGCCGCAGGTGGTGCAGTAGGACTTCCGCGAAAGATCCGCTCCCCAAGTCCTCTCCAATCGAACCGTCGTCGCGCCGTCGGGGCCCCTCACCTCCCCGGCCCTCCTCTCCCACCGCACTCCCACCCTTCCGGGAGAGGAGGGAGACGGACAAAAGAAGTTGCTTTTTCAGGCTCCCCTCTCTCCCGGCGGCTGGGAGTGCGGCGGGAGAGAGGGGCCGGGGGAGTGAGGGGCCCGAGGCGGCGGAGAACTCCCCGTTCATCAACAACTGTCGACGTCAGAGGTTGTCGGGTATGGCCCCCCTAATTCAGCGACACCGTCAACTGCGACGATTCGGAGAGGTGGATGTCGAGGATTCGGGGACTGCCGGCCGGGAAATTGCCGAGCCGGGAGTCCCTGCGGGCAGGTTTGCCCTTGGGGGCGACGTGCACGATCAGCTCGCCGATCCCGGCCGGCACCGGCAGAGTGCGCGTGATCTCGTAGGGCTCCGGCCGGCCGCGGAACCGTTGCAGGAACCCGCCGCGCGAGAAGGGCTGCCGCAGGATCTCCTGCTGGCGATTCTGGTGCTTGACCCAGACGATCAGCACGCCTTCCGGCAGGTCGGACTTGAAGTAGACGCGAACCGTGCCGGACGCGGCCGCGGCTGAAGCCGGCTCGCCCGCGCCCTCCGCCGGCTGCGCTTCCGGAGTCACCGGTGTCGTGATCGCCGGATCTTCGCCCGGTCCCGGCGCCAGCGGCGGCGTGGCGGCCGTTCGCTGCCGATTCTGGCGGGCCGCCATGCCTTGACGGGCCTTCTCCAGGATCGCCGCGGCTTCCTCGTCCTTGGGATCAACCCCCAGCACGAGGGTCGCCAGGACCGCCGCCTGCTCGAAGGCTCGGGACGCGAGCGCCGTCTTCGCCTGGGCCAGGTTCTTGGCGATCTCCTGCTCCTGACCCATCACGGCCTTGTACTCCTGGACCTGCAACTCGGCGATCTCCCGCGACCGGCGTAGATTTTCGTTGCTCGGGTCGAGCCGCTCGGCCTGCCGGAATATCTCGACGGCCTGCTCGAACTCTCCCTTCTGCAGCAATCTCGAGCCCCGGTTGACCAGCTCCGCAATCCGGGCCTGCGCCTGCGGGTCGGGGACGGCGCTCTGCCGGGCAGGAGCCGGCTGCGACCAGTCTCGCGCCAGCTTGATGGCCGCGCCGCCGAGGATCAACACCAGGGCGGCGGTCCCGCCTCCCACGAGCAGCCAGCGGGGTGAGATCTCGAACCGCTTCGCCGCGGGAGGCGGCGGCGCAGCCGTGGCGACCGTGTCGGCCAGAGGATCGGGAGGAGAAGGAGGAGGAGGGACCGCAGGCAGGGGCGGCGGCGTGGAGGCGGTGCTGCCCCGCGTTTCGGGATCGGGAGGCGGCGGCGCGGCGGACCGGCTCCGCCAACGGCTGAGCAGCGACGGCATCGCGGGCCTTACCGGCAAGGGCGGCAATTGGGGCGCCACGGGTGCCTGCGTAGGCGGCAGTGCCATCGTCGACGAGAGGCTCTGCGTCTCGTTGAGATCGTCGCGGGCGACGGTCGTCGCCTCCACCAACCGCCGCAGATCGTCCACCATGTCACGCGCCCGCTGATAACGGCGGGCGGGGTCCTTTTCCAGCGCCCGCGTGAGGATCCTGTCGACTCCCGGCGCCAGCTCCCCGACGTAGTCCCGGGGCGGCGTGAAGTGGTCGTAGACGATACGGTGGCTCACCACCGTCAGGTTCTCACCCTGGAACGGCTTGTGCCGGGTGAACATCTCGTAGAGCACCACGCCGAGCGAGAAGAGGTCGGCCCGGTGATCGATCTCCTTGCCCAGGATCTGCTCGGGGGCCATGTAGTTGGGCGTGCCGAGGAGCTGTCCCTCCTGGGTGAGGTTCGAGCTGTCGAGGCGGGCGATGCCGAAGTCGGTGATCTTGATCCGATTGTCGGCGGTGATGAGGATGTTCGCCGGCTTGACGTCGCGGTGGACCACCCGGTTGGAATGGGCATAGTCGAGGGCGTCCCCGACCTGGGCCATGATGTCGAGCACGAACTGCGGCGACAGCGGCTGTTCCGCCTGCATGATCAGCTTGAGGTTGGTGCCGCGCACGTACTCCATGGCGATGAAGGCGAGCCCATCGCCGTCGTCCTCCACCACGTCGTGAATGGTGACGATGTTGGGATGGGTGAGGATGCCGGCGCTCTGCGCCTCGCGCATGAAGCGGATCCGGAACTGCTCCATCTCCTGGTCTTTGACGGAGTAGCCGATCCGGAAGGTCTTGAGGGCCACCAACCGGCCGATCAGCGGGTCGCGGGCGAGATAGACGACGCCCATGGCGCCCTTGCCGATCTCGTCGACGATTTCGTAACGGCCGAGCTTGGTCGGAGTCAGAGGCAGCATGGCGGTTTCGCCGGCCATTCTAGCTCAGATTACCGGAGCGGCACGCCCCGCCGCCCGCAGAGGCGCGGAGTGGTATATTTGCGCCCCTTGACCGAAAGCCCCCTGAAGGAGGTCCAGAACGATGCAGGTGGATAGCCCGGACAAGACTCCGCAACGTGGCCGTTGCGGGCCATAACGATACCGGCAAGACCACGCTGGTCAGCGCCCTGCTGTACGCCGGCGGCGTCACCACTCGCTTGCACCGGGTCGAGGATGGCAACACCTTCACCGATTTCGATCACGAGGAGACCGAGCGCAAGATCTCGATCGGGCTCGCCCCCTGCTTCGCCCCCTGGCAGCAGCACAAGATCAATCTCATCGACTGTCCCGGCTACGGCATCTTCTTCACCGAGACCCAGCAGGGCATGCGCGCCGCCGACGCGGTGCTGCTGTGCGTCAACGGCGTCGCCGGCGTCGAGGTCAACACCGAGCGGGTGTGGGAGTTCGCGGCCGAGATCGAGCATGCCGCTGATGATCGCCCTGACCAAGATGGACCGCGAGCGCGCCGACCTCGGGCCGCACCCTCGAGGGGCTGCAGAAGCGGTTCGGCCGCGCCGTGCTGCCGATCCAGATTCCCATCGGCCAGGAGCACGGCTTCACCGGCGTCGTCGATCTGGTGGCGCAGAAGGCCTACCGCTTCACCCGCGACGGCAACGGCAAGGCCTCGCCCGTCCGAGATCCCCGCCGAGCTCGCCGACGAGGTCGAGGCCCACCGCGCGCCGCCTGATCGAGGCGGTGGCCGAGACCGACGACCGGCTGATGGAGGGCTTCTTCGAGAACGGCACCCTGTCGCAGGAAGACCTGGAGAAGGGCCTGCGAGGGCGCCGTCGCGCGCCGCCAGATCTTCCCGGTCACCCTCGTCTCGGCGAGCCACGGCGTCGGTCCCTCGGCGCTGCTCGACGCCTTCCTCTCCCTGCTTCCCTCGCCCGCCGAGCGGGCGCCTTTCCCGGCCCGGAACCTGGGCGGCGACGAGCCGTCGAGCTCACCGCCGATCCGGCCGGTCCGCTCGCGGCGCTGGTGTTCAAGACCCTCTCCGATCCCTTCACCGGCAAGATCACCATCCTGCGCGTCGTCTCCGGCACGCTGAACAGCGACACGACGGCCTACAACAGCCGCGTCGAGGAGACCGAGCGCCTCGGCCACCTGATGATCCTCCAGGGCAAGCAGGGCACCAACGTCCCCAAGCTGATCGCGGGCGACATCGGCGGCGTCGCCAAGCTCAAGGTCACCGTCACCGGCGACACCCTGTGCGCCAAGGACCGTCCGGTCAAGCTCGCCTGGATCCACGTCCCGGAGCCGGCCATGACCTTCGCCGTCGAGCCCAAGTCCAAGGGCGACGAGGAGAAGATCGGCGAGGCCCTGCACGCGGCTCATGGACGAGGACATCGCGCTGCATGCCGGGCGCGACGCGCGAGACCCACGAGCACCTGCTCTCGGGCAACGGCCAGCTCCACATCGAGATCGCCGTCGCCAAGCTCAAGCACCGCTACCACGTCGACGTCATCCTCCACCCGCCGAAGGTCCCCTACCGCGAGACCATCCTGAGGCCCGCCGACGGCCACGGCCGGCACAAGAAGCAGACCGGCGGCCGCGGCCAGTTCGCCGACTGCAAGATCAAGATCGAGCCGCTGCCGCGCGGCGGCGACTTCGCCTTCGAGGACGAGATCTTCGGCGGCGCCATCCCGCAGAACTACCGGCCGGCGGTCGAGAAGGGCATCCAGGAGGCCCGCCGCCGCGGCTACCTCGCCGGCTACCCGGTGGTCGATTTCAAGGTGCGCCTGCTCGACGGCCAGTACCACGACGTCGACTCCTCCGAGCTGGCCTTCAAGATCGCCGGCTCGCTGGCCTTCAAGGACGCCATGGCCAACGCCAAGCCGACCATCCTCGAGCCGGTCATGAAGGTCGAGATCATCACCTCCGAGGAGTTCATCGGCGACATCATGGGCGACCTCTCGCACCGGCGCGGCCGGCCGCAGGGCATGGACGCGCGTCAACGGCAACCAGGTCATCAAGGCCCTGGTGCCGATGTCGGAGATGCTCGAGTACGACCGCACTCTGCGCGCCATGACCCAGGGCCGCTCGAGCTTCCACATGGAGTTCTCGCACTACGAAGAGGTACCGCGGCCGGTGCAGGACAAGCTCATCGCCGAGAGCCGCGAAGCACAAGCAGGAGGAGCACGAGTAGGCCCTCACCCCCGGCCCCTCTCCCGCCCCCTCCCTACCCACCTCACCGGGAGAGGGGAGAAAAGCAGCGGCCCCTCTCCCGCCCCCTCCCTATCCACCTCACCGGGAGAGGGGAGAAAAGCAGGACGACAGATCATCGCCGCCCTTCCTCCCGGCTCCTGAGTTTTTTCTCCTCTACCGGTGAGGGGGGAGCGGGACCGGGAGTGAGGGCTTTCAAAGCCAGCTACTTCTTTGCCTTTCTCCCCTCTCCCGGTGAGGTGGGGAGGGAGGGGGCGGGAGAGGGGCCGGGGGTGAGGGCTCGGGCGGGGACAGGTCCGGGGAATCGGAATCCTCCTCCCGTTGTACAATCTCCAGTTCCGGCCCGCCCTCCCATCCGGCGTCCCGGTCCTGAATTCACACGGCAATCACGGGAGATCCAACCTTGATCCAAGCATCACAATTGCGTACCGGCATGTGCGTCCTCTTCGAAGGTGACGTCTGCCGTGTCATGAACGCTCAGCACGTCACGCCCGGGAACCTGCGCGGCTTCGTCCAGGCCCGGATGCGGAACCTCCGCAACGGCAACAGCTTCGAGCACCGCTTCAGCTCCACCGAAAAGGTCGAGCGGGCCATCCTCGACACCCAGCAGATGGAGTACCTCTATTCCGACCCCTCGGGCCACCATTTCATGAACCAGGAGAGCTACGAGCAGATCACCCTCGACGACGAGACCCTGGGCGACAACCTGCTCTACCTGCTGCCCAACACGGTCCTCCAGATCGACTTCCACGACGAGAAGCCGGTGGGCATCGAGCTGCCGAACACGGTGGCCCTCGAGGTCGTCGACACCGAGCCCAGCATGAAGGGCGCCACCGCCAGCGCCTCCTACAAGCCGGCCAAGATGGAGACCGGGCCTGGTCGTCCAGGTGCCGCCCTTCATCGAGGTCGGCACCAAGATCCTCATCGACACCCGCGAGAACAAGTACCTGAGCCGGGCGTGAATCCCGATGACTCTCATCCTGGGCCTCACCTGGTTCGTGGTCTTCATCTTCTCGACCACGCTCCACGAGGCGGGTCATGCCTGGGCGGCCTGAAGCTGGGCGACCCCACCGCCTACGAAGGCGGGCAGGTCTCCCTGAACCCGCTGCCCCACATCCAGGCGCGAGCCGGTCGGCATGCTCCTGGTGCCGCTGATCTCCTTCGCCGTCAACCGCTGGATGATGGGCTGGGCGAGCGCGCCGTACGACCCTTTCTGGGCCCACCGCTATCCGAAGCGGGCGGCGCTGATGGCGGCGGCGGGACCGGCGGCCAACCTGCTGCTGGTGATCCTCTCCGGGCTGCTGATCCGGCTCGGCACCTGGACGGGGATCTTCTACGCGCCGGACGTCGCGAATTTCACCGCCGTGACCGCCGCGGTCGACGGCACCTGGGCTGCGGGAGTGGTGACGCCGCTGTCGATCCTCTTCTCGCTCAACCTCCTCCTCTTCGCCTTCAACCTGCTGCCGCTGCCGCCGCTGGACGGCAGCGCCATCCTGCCGGCGCTCATGGGCGACGAGGCGGCCCGCCGCTACCAGCAGCTCCTGCACCAGCCGATGTTCTCCCTGCTCGGCCTGCTGGCGGCCTGGCGGCTCTTCCCCTACATCTCCAGTCCGCTGCAGACTCTGGCGCTCAACCTGCTGTATCCCGGGGCGGGATACCACTGAAGGAACGGGGACTGGCGTAGCCGGGCGACGCTCTGTCGCTTCACAAGTTGGAGCCTCGTCGCGGCGAGACGCAGCGCCACAGCGGGACCACGAACCGCCGTCCGCCGACGACGTTCTGCAGAACGCGGAAACGTCGCGCTGGTCGTGAAGAGCTTCCCTTTGAAGGCGTTGAGCCGGGCTGCAACCTTGGGATGGGCCTCTTCCGACGGATCGAGGTAAGCGACGATCGGACCGGTATCAAGAAGCCAAGTTCTCAAGGCCGCCAGTTGCGCTCCCGAATCTTCTTACGCCATGCGTCGGAGGTATCCGGCGGGTGCTCGAGGCGGCCTCGGAGGTGCCCAATACGCGTGGCCATGGGCCGCTCCTCGAGCGCTTCGCTCAGGATCTCGCGGGCCAATCCCGAAACGGTCTTGCCCTGAAGAGCCGCCCGTTTCCGCAGCGCTTCCCGAAGCTTCTCGTCCGTGCGAATCGTCAACGCCGGCGACTCTGCCGAGCCTCTTAGAGAATACTTTGAACGAATCAGTCCGTGCACTTGAGTGGGCCAAGAAAAATGATAAAAACCTCCCAGAAATAGAGGCGCCGCCGAGCGGGGATTTTTTTCCGATCCGTGTGACCACCGAAAGAGTGCCAGGCCAGCAGTTTGGGAAACTAAAGGCAGAAATTGTAGTTGGACGGAGTCTTTGGCTTTATGAGATCAAGCACCTGATTACCGAAACGGCAGCCGCCTTGCACCAACACAAATGGACGATTCTTTCACCTCCGGCAGATCTCCGTTGGTTTACCAGTGATGACCCTGTGATCCGGCTAAACTTCTATGGTCCTGGCAAGTACGACTTCAAGGGTGGTTGGGGAAACCCAGGGACAGACATTTTCTTCCCCCTAAGCCCGCACCATCTCCTCTACACAGAGGTTGGCAAAAGGCCGCCGTTGCGTGGAGTAAGGCTAGAACGCGATCTCGCCGAGATGATACGTCGCTTTATCGCTGAGCATGCAGATCGGATGATCATCGCGGTGGACCCTGATCTAGATGTACCGAGGTTGCGTCCTCGAATCGTGAATGCTACCCTTTTCCGGGCTGAGGCCGAGCAGTGGCGCAGATGGCATGAGGATCAGAGCGCTGGGGAGCGGGAACTGATGGATCAGGGCCCCAAAAATCTTGGCGGTAGTCCCGATCGAGGCTCATCCGGAGAGGCCGCGTAGTCGTAGAGGTTCTGCGGCGCCGAGCCCATGCGGCCGGCCCTCCGGGACTGATTAATCTTGGAGAACTCGTACCCGGGGCTGAAGCCCCGGGCTGTTCAAATTCTGGCCCTTCGGGACGAGGATGGAAGAGGTGCTATACTCCCTCTCGGAGGCGAAAGGTATGGCTGAGGTGATGACCATTTCCCAAATTGAGCGGCAGTTCGAGTCTGAGTGGGTGTTGGTAGAGAATCCAGAGACCAACCGAGAGATGCAAGTCCAAGCCGGGAAGGTGCTCTGGCACAGCAAGGACCGGGATGAGGTCTATCGTAAGGCGATCGAGCTGCGCCCGAGACGGTTTGCCATGCTCTATACCGGTCGAAAGCCTGAAGGAACGGAGATCGTGGTATGCGCCCCACACTATACGTCGAAACGAGCATTATCAGCTACCTGGCGGCCCATCCAAGCCGGGACCTGATTACGGCCGCCCATCAGCAGACTACGCACACGTGGTGGCGCGAACGACGGCAGGATTTCAACCTCTATATCTCACAGGTTGTCCTCGATGAGGCCGCAGCCGGTGACCCTGAAGTCGCCAAACGGCGCATGGAGCTCCTAGAGGATGTGCCGTTGCTGGAGCCAATACCTGAGGCCGCCGATTTGACGACAGCACTAATCGCCCGCTTGAACCTACCCGCACGGGCCGGAGCCGACGCAGCTCACATCGCCGTCGCGGCCTGTCATAATATGGATTTCTTGCTTACTTGGAACTGTACACACATTGCAAATGCCGAGCTTCGGCCTCGTATAGAGCGCATATGCCGAGAGAAGGGATATTCAGTCCCCATTCTATGTACTCCGGACGAACTCATGGGAGAATTCAGCAATGAAGGATGAAAGGCCAGACGAACAACCATGGTGTGACCCGATTGTAGCTGAGGTGCGGCGGATCCGAGAAGCCCTTTTCGCTGAGGCCGGCTACGATGTCCACGAATTCTTCCGCCGTCTCCGCGAAAGGCAGGCGACCTCCGGCCATCCTGTAGTCAACCTTAGTGGCAGGCGCGATCGAGGCTCATCCGGAGAGGCCGCGTAGCCGCAGGAGATTCTGCGGCGGCGAGCCCCTGCGGCCGGCCCTCCGGGACTGATTGATCTTGGGGAACCTCGCACCCGGGGCTGAAGCCCCGGGCTGTTCAAATTCTGGCCCTTCGGGACGAGGATTGATGAGGCGCGGGGCATCGCGAAACGAAATCTTCCAGCGCCTCCGTAACCTCTATCTCCGGCGATGTCTCCGAGGCGGCGATGTCGCTCCGGTCCTCCACGACCTCCGGCGTCGCGATCCCAGCGCCGAGATGTGTATAAAGAGGGCGGCCACGCGGATCGTCTTCGCCTCCCCGCCCGCCTCCGCTAAAGTAGAGCGCTGACTGAATGAATATGGCCCTCCTCCAACAGCAGATCGCCTACTACCGGGCGCGGTCCGGCGAGTACGACGAGTGGTTCTATCGCCACGGCCGCTACGACCGCGGGTCCGACGTGAATCAGCGCTGGTTCGCCGAGGCCCAGATCGTCGCCGATGCGCTCGATGATTTCCAGCCCACCGGCTCCGTGCTGGAGCTGGCCTGCGGCACCGGCATCTGGACCGAGCGCCTGCTTCGCCATGCGGACGACATCACCGCCGTGGATGCTTCGCCGGAGATGCTCGCTCTGAACCGGCAGCGGGTCGGGTCCGACAAGGTTTCTTACGTTGAGGCGGACTTGTTCGCGTGGGAGCCATCGCGACGGTTCGACATGGTCTTCTTCAGCTTCTGGCTGTCGCACGTTCCGCCCGAACGGTTCGAGGATTTCTGGAGGCTGGTCCGGCTAACCCTACGGCCGCAAGGGCGGTTTTTCTTCATCGATTCCCACTGCGAGCCCACGTCCACCGCGCTCGACCACGCTCCTCCGGACTTCACGGCCACCACCTCGATCCGGCGCCTCAACGACGGACGCGAGTTCGAGATCTACAAGGTCTTCTATGATCCGCCCGAGCTTCAGGCGCGCCTGAGGCGGCTGGGGTGGAACGCCGTGGTGAACCGGACTGCCAGTTATTTCCTCTACGCTCGAGGCAGCCCTGCCCCGGCGGCGAGCTCGTAGGCCGGCTCGCGGCGCGGACGCCCCCTGACGTCGTTCGAGGCACGGTGAGCGGCTCGAGCCGCGGCCGACACGGCACCGGCCGGTTCGCCCTACGCCTGGCATTCGCCTTATAATGGAAATGATCAAGAAGTCATCCCCGGTTGCAACGAGACATGGACGCCGAGAACACCCCTGGCTTGGTGCGCGAAGCCCTCGCCGGCGATCAGACGGCCCTGACCCGCCTGGTGGCGGCGCTGACGCCGGTCATCCAGGCCCGCGTCGCGCGGACCCTGCTGGGTCACCGGTCGCGTTTCGCCGCTGACCGCAACGTCCGCCAGGAGGTGGAAGACCTGACCCAGGAGACCTTCCTCTCGCTGTTCTCCAAAAAAGCCCACGTGCTGCGCAGTTGGCAGGTCGAGCGCGGTCTCTCCCTGGAGAACTTCGTCGGCATGGTGAGCGAGCGCCTGGTGGTGTCGTTTCTTCGCAGCGGCAAGCGGAATCCCTGGAAAGAAGACCCGTCCGTGATGGAGGACCTGGATGCGGCGGTCCCCGACCGCGGTCCGGAAGAGGTCGCGGCGGGCCGCGAGCAGTTGCGCCTGCTGCTCGACCGGCTGCGGGAGACGTTGAGCCCGCTGGGCCGGCAGCTGTTCGAGCTTCCTCTTCGTGAAGGAGCTGTCGCTGCCGGAGGCGATGGCCGCGAGCGGCTTGTCCGCCGACGCCGTCTACGCCTGGCGGAGCCGTTTGCGCCGCCTGGCTCAGGAGCTGCTGGCCGAAATGTCAAGAAATCCTCAACCCGCGCGAAAGACCAAGAAGGACGAAACAGCATGAGCGAGGACAGGCTATTGCACGACTTGGGACACCTGGCGCGAGAGGAACAAGGGGACACGAACGCCCACCTCGACGAACGCTGGGATCGCCTGGCCGCCGGAACGCTCACCCAGGAAGAAGACGCCGAGCTGCGAGCCCTCGCCGAATCCTCTCCCGAAGCCCGTGAGACCTATGAAGCCTTCCGGCCGCTCGGCGCCGAGCTCCAGGCCCGCATCGTGGAGTCTCTCGCCGGCGAGCTCGGGAAGACCGCGGCGGAGGCCAAACCCAAGGAGACGCGTGCCCGGCTGCTCCCCTTTCGTCCTGTCACGCTCCGGCGCGCCGGGTGGCTGACGGCGGCGGCCGCGGCGGCCGGCCTGTTCCTCCTCCTGCGCGGCCCGGCCTCGATGCCGCCGCTGCCGGTCTACACCGCCGAGCTGAGCGGCGGCATCAAGACCTTCCGCGGCGAGGAGAGCCCGCCTTCCGGACCGCCGCTGTTCATTCCCGGCTCGCAGGTGACGCTCGTCGTTCGACCGGAGCACGCCGTAACCGGCGAGGTGGACGCGCAGGCCTTTCTCGCCCGCGGCGCCGAGTGGATCGTCTGGGGGCCCAGGATCGAGATCCACGACGGCTCCGTGCGCTTCCAGGGCGAGCTGGGCCGGGAGATCCAACCCGGTGAATGGAGACTCTGGGCCGTCGTCGGCCGGCCGGGGAAGTTGCCTTCCAAGGATGAGCTTCTGGAAGAGCTGCGCGCCGGCAGGATGCATCACGAGCAGTGGCGGGCGGTGCACGCGGAGCTGCGCATCGTCCATCAGCCTCCGCCATGAGACGCCGCGGAGCCCGAGATCGTCTTTGCCGCGCCTCGCCGCTGGCGCTGGCGGGCCTCCTGCTCTCCTGCGATCCGAACCCATCCCCGCCACCCCCCGCCGCTCCAACCCTCGAAGCCGAGCACAGCGGCTGCTCGGCCTTCTACGATCTGCCGGAGCCGGTTTGCGCCCTCTGGCCCGGGCCGGACCCCAAGCTCAAGCTCTGGGTGAAGGCCGACGCCGGCAGCAGGGTGGAAATCCGCACCGACGGTCAGCTTCTGACAACTGCCGGCGAGCCTGTGAGAGGCGGCTTGCGCTATCTGCTTCCCATCCCGAAGCAGTCCTCGCAGCTCACCGTGTCGGCTCTGCCGCCGGACGGCGGACGTGCCCGGAGCTGGTCGCTTCGCCTGGCCGAGCCGGACATGCCGGCATGGACAACCGAGATCAGGGAGCTGGCGAGCCGTGGCGAGAGAGACGAGGCCCGGGGCCGGCTGCAGCAGCTCCGGCAGACGGCGCCCCGCAACGAGCAGGGGCTCGTCCTGCGGTCGCTGGCCTACCTGGCCCGCGCGAAGGGCAATGACCAGCAGGAGGCGCTGTACCTCCGTCAGGGAGTGTCGGTGGAGCGTGCTGGGAAGCGCTGGAGCGGCGAGGTCGATCAGGCGACGCAGCTCGCGCGGCTCTACCGGAGCCAGGGCCGCTTCAGCGAGGCACGGCAGGTCCTCGATGCACTTCGCCTCCCTGCGAGGGCACCGGCCGACGCGAAGTACCTGGTGGCCTATTACCACGGACTGCTGAGCGAGTCGGTCGGCGATTACCGTTCGGCCCTGGAGCAGCTCCGGAAAGCGGATGATCTGGCGGCGAGGGTGGGGATGGACAAACACAGATGGGACGCCGGGCAGGTTCTGGCTCGCGTCCTCCAGGACCTCGGACGTTCGCAGGAAGCAGCGAAGCTGTTCGCGAGCTTGCGGTCGGACCCCCATCCCGCCAATCCTTGCGATCTCGGGTTGCTGCTCACCAACTGGGGCTGGTCGCGGCTGCTGGCGCGCGAAGCGGGCGAGCACGCCGAAGACCCGACTCCGATCCTGGAGGAAGCCGAAGGGGAGCTGGAGGCGCATCGGTGCCCCCCTGAGCTGCGGCTCAATGCGCGCCTCAATCTGGCGCTCGCGCACCAGCAGCGGGGAGGCTGGACCGAAGCGCGCCGGGCGCTCCGTGAGACCCGCGCACTGGCCGCCGCGACGCCGAATCTGCGCCAACGCCTCTGGTGGAACGACCTCGAGGCGCGGGCGGCCATCGCCGAAGGCCGTCCGGAGCGCGCACTGAAGCTCTACGAGCAGCTCGCGGGGATGGCCGGGCTCGCGCTTTCCCCCGAAGGCAGGTTGCGGGCGCTGCTCGGCCAGGCTCGCGCGCGGCTCGCCCTCGGCCAACGGACGGCGGCCATCGCGGCGCTCGCCGCGGCGGATCACCTCATCGACGAGCAGAGCTGGCGGATCCCCGCGCACGAAGGCCGCGACACCTTCATCGCCCAGCGGGAGGCCGTCACCCGGCTGTACCTGGAGCTTCCTGTTGAGCGAAGGCCGCCGGGAAAGCGCCTTCGTCCTGGTGCGCCGCGCGCGGTCGCGGCTGCTGCGCCAGCTCACGGTTACGGACCGGCTGACGCAGTTGACGCCGCAGGAGCAGCGGCGATGGGAGGAAGCCCTCTCGGCGTACTGGACTTTGCGCGGCAACGGCGAGCGGCAGGCTGCCGAAGAATGGCAGCTTGCCGGTGACGAGGTGCGGCGCGCCCGCGAGGCGCAGGCCGAGCAGCTCGCCGCCGCCCGCGACGCTCTCGATCGCGCACTGGCGTTCCTGGGCGATCCCGGAAATACCGGCCTTTCTTCTCCACGCCCCGGCGAGGTCATCCTGGCCTACCACCCGATGCGGGAGGGCTGGGCTGGCTTCGCCGCGACGGAGCGGGGTATCGAAGTCGCCGCCTTCGAGCTGTCCGATGAGGCGCTCGCCGATCCCGGCCGGCTCGCCCGGCGGTTGCTCGCGCCATTCAGCCGCGCCATTCGGAGCGCCGAGCGCGTGCGGGTGCTGCCCTACGGCCGCCTGCGGTCCGTGGACTTCCACGCCCTGCCCTTCGATGGTGAGCCGCTCCTCGCGCGCCGCCTCGTGGTCTACAGCCTCGACCTGCCGGTCCGTTCTGCTCCTGCGCCGGCCGGCCGGCCGATGGCTCTCATCGTCTCCAATCCTCAGGGCGACCTGCCGGCGACGGACGGCGAAGCGTCCGCCGCGGCCGCGGTCATTCGCGGCTGGGGCTCTGGCTGGAAGCTCCGAACGGCTGGACGGCGCGGCGGCCCGCGCCGAAACGGTGCGCGCGGCGCTCCCCGCCGCCGGCCTCTTCCACTACGCCGGCCATGGGGTCTTCGCCGGCTTCGCCGGCTGGGGCAGCGCACTGCCGCTGGCGGAGGGCTCGCGCCTGACTCTCGGCGACGTTCTGGCGCTGCGCCGCGCGCCGGCCTGGGTGGTGCTCTCCGCCTGCGACGCCGGCCGCTCGTCCGAGCAGGCGCCCGGGGAGGGGATCGGCCTCGCCAACGCCTTTCTGCTGGCCGGCTCCCAGGCCGTGGTCGCCGCCAGGCGCCCCGTCGCCGACAGCTCCGCGCGCGACCTGATGCGCGAGCTGTACGGCGGCTGGCAGCCCGGAGAGGATGTCGCCCGCCAGTTGCAACGCGCGCAACGGTCCCAACGCCTAAGAGATTCATCCGCCGATGCCGCCTGGGCGAGCTTCCGCCTGCTCGTCCCGTGACCTTTGTGCCGTTGTCAGAAGCGGCGGTTCGGGCGCGAAAGACCTGGCAGGAGGGAAATACGATGAAAACCAGAATCGTCTACGGTCTGTTGTCAGTCGTGCTCGGCTGGTCTGCCGCCGCCGGCGCCGCCGTTCTTTCGGATCCCCGTCCAGCGGACGAGAGAGCCGCCCCACCGAAGCTCAATCTCACGAATGACCATCTCACGCCTCCCTACACCGAAAAGCGGTGGATCGGGCTGCGGAAAAAGGGGCTGGCCCGATGCCCGGCGGTCGCGGGCTGGCAGAAAGCCTCACTGCTGGACCTGGCGCTCGGCCAGTCCGCACAAGTCAGCGAGGGCAAGCAGCTGCGCAGGCTCGGGCTGGACCGGTTCTGCATCTACACGAGCCAGGACGGGAAGCCCTTCCCGAAGCCGTTGCCAACCGGTCTGGTCAGGGCGGAGCGGGATCGGATGGCCCTCTCCACCGCTTCGCTGGGAGAGATCGGCGATCAGAGCTGGCGGACTCTGGCCGGGCATTTTCTCGCTCAGGTCGGGCAGGTGCGGCTCGCGCCGACGACGGCTCCGGGCGTGCGGCTCGTCTTCATCGATTCGCATCCCACCGGCGAAGGGCTTCCCGGCCTGCCTCCGGATGGCTCGTGGCATGGCTACTCGATGGCGCATCTGGCTCATGAGCGCGCGTGCGCCGGCGGCGAGCCCTGTCCGATCAAGTTCGCGACGCGCCTCGCGCTGCGCTACGACGACTATGACGGCGTGCCGTCCGAGCGCGGCGGCAGGCTGGGGCTGGTGGGCGAGCTCGCCGAGGCGATCATGGGGGAGGTGGCGCACTGGCAGGAGCTCGAGCCGGAGAAGAAGCTCGTTCTCAATCTCTCGGTGGGCTGGGACGGAGAGCTGTGCGATGCGGATTCAGATGAGGCCTGCGATCTG
The DNA here is from genome assembly GCA_963778565.1 of Thermoanaerobaculaceae bacterium. Taxonomy (GTDB): domain Bacteria; phylum Acidobacteriota; class Thermoanaerobaculia; order Multivoradales; family UBA5704; genus DATARR01. The sequence goes on from CAVZUZ010000017.1 coordinate 563,863, forward strand.
TCGGCCAAGAAAAAATCGCAGCTCGAGCTTTCGGCCCTGTCGGTCTATGCGGCCCTGCAGTATGCCAGGCACCACGGCGCGCTGGTGATCGCCGCCGCCGGCAATCGCCGCGGAGGCAGGCCCGACACTCGCTGGCCCGTGCTGCCGGCCGCGTGGGAGCTGCGCCGGCCTACCTGGGTGCCTGCCTGGGTGCCGTTCGCTCTCTGCCGCAAGCTGGTCTACGCGGTGGGCGGAGTCGACTGGCAGGGGCTGCCTCTCGCCAACTCTCGCCACGGGGGAATGCCCGAGCGGGCAGCCTATGCAGACCATGCGGTCGCAATCACAAGCTCGGGCCCGGAAGAGCCGACGATGATGTATACCGGCACCTCCGTCGCCACGGCCGTCGCCTCCTCCATCGCCGCCGTGATCTGGCATCTGCGGCCTGAGCTCGGGCCGGCCGCGGTGATGGAGCTCATGGAGAGATCCGCCGACCGCTTGGACAGCCTGGCGGAATTCCATGCCAGGGGAGTGCGTCCTCCCGTGAAGCGGTTGTCGCTCTGCCGGAGCGTCCGCGAAGCGTGCCCGGGGGATTGCCCCGCTTTCGCGCCGGTCGACTGCCAACCCCCGAATGCGGCCGCCGATCTTTCGTTCGTCGAACTGGGAGAGAGGCACGACACCTCGTTTGAGACGCTGAGCGCCCTGCCCGCATCCTGTGATTCGCGGCGCCGGCTCTTCATGGTGGAGACCGGAACCGGCTCCTCCCACAGCGACGAGGATCTTTGTCCCATGGAGCTGCTCCCGGGCGTGAGAATGTCGGGGTGGACCTCCAAGCAGCCGGAGGCGGATCCGTGTCCGAACTGCACCATCGTTCCCGAGCCGCCGAGGCTTAGGGGCGGATCACCGACCGGGAGACCGGGCTACGCCCTCCTCCTGGAGATCGGCCCGGAATGGTCGTCGTCCCGGATCAACCGCGCCGTCCTCGTCATCCAGTGTGAGCCGGGAAGCGAGCCGCTGCGGACCTTGGATATCTCCGGCAGCATTCCGCGTCCCTCAGGCAGCACGAAGGTCATCCTCGGCCCGATCGACGGCAGGGAATCGCTCGTCGGCTGCACGGCCAGCGTCGACTTTCGGGTAGGGACCGACGCAGACAGGCATTCCGTACAGAGCCCGGTCTACGTCGATCCGTAGCACCTCATTGACCTCCTGCGAACGCCGGCCGATCGAATCCGATCGGCCGGCGCTCTCATCTTCCTGATCGCGCTTCCCGTTCCTTCCGTTGTCAGAAATCAGCGGCAGGAAACGAACACCACTGCAACACCGCCCCCGGCACAGCCGCGGACGGTAACGGCCGAGCCGGGCCAAACGCCCATAACTTCGGTGACACGAAAACGACAGAAAAGGATTCCCGCGCTCACGGAATCAGGAGCCCCGCCATGAGTCAGAGCACGAACGACGGCGAGCCCGGGTCAGGAGGGGTGATGAGCCGGGTCCGAACGCCGGTCATCTTCCTTCTCGGCCTGGTCCTGGTCCTCGGCGCCTACTACTTCCTCTACGCGCAGAAGAAGACGAACTACCTGGTGGGCAGGAACCTTCGTCTCCTGGCGACCATGGGAAACATGGTCGGGGAGGCGATATCGAGCTATGGCAATTGGGTGAAGAGCCAGGACGAAGGCAAGGCGCTGGAGGGCCGAGGGCTGAACAAGATCGAGTGCCCGGTGGAGGAGGATGAGATCAGGGCCATCCGCAAGAGCAAGAGAGAGCCGCTGTTCCGGCTCAGAGGCACGGGCCTCGAGCTGGCTCACATCAATTCGGACGTTGAGGCAGGCACAGATTCCAAGCCGGCGAAGAGCGACCCGGAGCCCTCCTGCTACGAGATCGACGCGGCGACATTTTTCCCGGCTCTCTTCGATTCCAAAGGAGCCTTCGACGGGATGCTCCTGGCGAAGACGACCGGCGAGGTGGTCTATCAGCACCAGGTTCCGGACCTCGGAGTCACGCACCTCGGCCCGCTGCTTGCCAAGCGCGAGTCGAAAGATCTCAAGAAGTCCGCGGAGGAAGAGGTCTCTTCCGTCTCCTCCGCGGCCAGCTATCGCAACGTCGAGATCGGCGGCCGGGAGTACAAGCTCTTCATCGAGCCCATCAGCCTGCGCATCGGCTCGAGCTTCGCCGGCAGCGCCCGCGAAACCTGGCTCCTGTGCGGGCTGGTGGCGGCCGACAAATTCGTCTACGAGAGCCTGGCCATCTCGTCGTCGCTCCTGCTCCTGATCCTCGCCCCTCTCCTGCTTTCGGCCCTTGCCTGGCCCCTGATCCGGCTGCGGCTGATCGGCGAGCGCCAGCGGATCCGCGTTTTCGACGTGCTGCTGCTGGGGATCTGCAGCCTGCTCGGCGTCGCGATCCTCACTCTCTCGCTTCTCGACTTCTACGCGTACGCGCAGCTCAAGAGCGTCTCAGAGGAACAGCTCCGCGGCTTCGCTTCCGACATGGCGAGCCAGATCTCGGAAGAGATCAAGGTTGCCTATGACCAACTGGCGGACCTCCAGCAGCAAGTGGCCCGTGGTTCCTACACCGCGTCCCAGCAGGTGAATGAGCCGGCGCCCCAGAAAGTGAACGAAGAGGCCAAGCAGGTCTCGCCATCCTGGAACCGCTTCGCCCTGGTCGATGGGAAAGGGGAGCAGAAGCTCAGATGGTCGCGGGTCAAAGGGAAGTTTACAGGGCCGCAGGGCAACGGAAGCAAGCGGCGGTTGATCAACGTCCAGGACAGGGAGTACTTCAAGCGCGCCTTGAAGGGCGACAGGCTGTGGACCTTACCCGGCTCCGGCGACAGAGAGCTCGGCTCCTTCTTCCTCGAGTCCCTGAGGAGCCGGACCAGCAACAAGCACGAGGCGGTGATCGCCGCGCCCGCCCTTGAGGCCCTGAAGACGGAGGAACGCGGCTACGCCGTCGCGACGCTGACGATTCCGATGCGCTCCGCCATCGAGCCGATCACGCCTCCCGGTTTCGAGTTCGCCGTCATCGACGATAAAGGCTCGGTCCTCTTCCACACCAACCCGAAGCGCAACGGGGTCGAGAACTTCTTCACCGAGACCGACGACGACCGGCGCGTCCGCTCGGCGGTCTTCGCCCGGCGCGGCGCAGAGATGGACATCCGCTACTTCGGTAAAGACTACATGGCGGTGGTGCAGCCGGTCGGGAAGCTGCCGTGGACGGTAGTGGGGCTGCGCGACGCGGAGCAGTTGCAAGCTCTCAACCTGGAGTGGGTGGTGACCACGGTCCTCTTCCTCCTCTTCTGCTCCAGCCCCTTCGTCGTGGTGCTGCTCGCCATCGCGGTCGCGCGGCCCGGATACCGCGCGCCCTGGCTTTGGCCCGATCCCAACCGCGCCGGCGACTACCTGAACCTCGCCACATTGCTGGCGATGTACTGCCTCGCTTTCGGCGTGGCGATCGAACACCTGCCCGGAGCCGGCCAACTGCTCGGCATCGCCTGGACTCTGCCGTTCTTCGCGCTCCTGACCTGCTACGTCCGGCTACAGGAACGGGCCACCCATTCGAGCGTCAGAAAGATCGCGGTCTACACAGGCTACGGCTTGCTCTCCTTCAGCCTGCTCTGGACGTTGTTCGCGGATCGCTCGCGCGAGGACGGCTCCCGGATCGACTTCGCCGCCGCCGCCGCTGTGGCGCTCCTCATCCTGGCTACCAGCATGCTGAGCGTCCGACACCCGGCGCGGTGGCGGAGGTGGGCGGAGAAGTTCCACCTGCCGGTCGCCCGCGCCTACCCCCTGGCGGCGCTGCTGCTCGTCGTGCTGACCACCGTCCTGCCGACGTTGGGCATTTTCAAGGCGGTGCACAGGCTCGAGCTCTACAGCTTCATCCGGCACGGCCAGCTCAAGCTCGCGCGAGGGCTCGCGGAGCGTTTGGTGACGGTCAAGGGAGAGGACCGGAGCGCCCGGGGAAGCGACGGGAACGGTCCGCTGAGGCACGGCTTCTATGGCTCTTCGTTCTTCGAGACCGGGCTCCCTTCCGGCGAGACCGCTCCGTGTCCGTGCGACGCGGCGACCTCCGAGAAACCCTTGCCCGAGCTCTTCGAGGACCTCCTTCCCCATTACTCGGCGCACTCCGCCGAGATGCGCGAGCTGTCGCACGACCGCGCCTCCGACTGTAGCTGGGACTCGCACCGGGTGCTGGAGGACGCCATGGATCTGCACCTCCGGGGTGGCGGAGGATCCGAGATCCACCTCACCTCGAGCTTCCCGGGCTTGTTCACCCGCACCTCCGAGAAGATGTTGACGGCCGGCTTTCCCGGCAAGCCTTCCGGCGGCTCGCTGATCGAAGGCGCGGTGCTGATCCTCTGCGTGTTTCTCTTGATGTCGGTCATTTTCCAGCTCGTGCTCTTCATCTCGCAGCGGCTCTTCCTGGTCGATGTCCGGGAGCCGCTCTGGACCGTCGCGGGAGATACGCTGGCGCCGATCGCCGGCCGCAATCTCTTCCTGGTCCGCAGGAGCCCGATCTCGCATGCGGAGACCGACGCCATGGGGCTCAAGTACCTGCACCTGGGAGAGATCGACGAGGCCGGCGATCCCGGCGGGGAAGTCCTGGCGAGGCGCTGCAGGGAGCTCGTCGATTCCGGCAGCGGCGTCCTGGTGGCGGGCTTCGAGCACCGGATCTCTGATCCCGCCTTCAATGCCCGCAAGCTGGCTCTGCTCGAGAACCTGATGGAGCTGCGCGAGCGGAGCCTCATCGTGTTGTCGCAGGTGAGCCCGGCGCGCCTGTTCTCCTGCGAGCCGGCGGACGCTTCTCCGTCCGCGACGGCCGGATCGCCGGGAATCTGCGACCGGTGGCGGGCCGTCCTGTGCTCGTTCACCGTCGTCGAAGAGGATCTGCGTTCCAGGCCCACCGTGAGCCGGGCCCCGAGCGGCTCGTTCTGGGGCGAGCTGCTGAAGCCCTTCCTTCGCTGGCGGGGCCTCGTCGGGGCCACGACGGAGCGCCGCCTCATCAGTTCCCCGGTCCTGAGGGAGGAAAGCGGCAGGGATCCGTTCCTGAGAAAGATCGCCCAGGGGGTGGACCTGGGCAGGCACGGGATGGGACGCGAGCAACTGCTCGAGGAGTTCGGCGAACGCGCGGAGAGCTATTACAGCGCCGTGTGGGAAAGCTGCTCATGCGATGAAAAGGTGGTCCTGCAGCACCTTGCCCAGGAGGGACTGGTCCACGAGAAGAACCGCCGGGTGATCCGCCGCTTGATGGCCCGCGGCCTGATCCGGCGCGGTCCCAATTTCTGCCTGCTGAACGAGAGCTTCCGCCGCTTCGCCTGCTCCGCGCTCTGCAAGAGCCAGGTCCTGGCTTTCGAGCAGAGCGCCGCGCCGAGCGCCTGGGATCGCTTCCGCTGGCCCTTCCTCGCCGTGCTCTCGGCCAGCATCGCGTTCTTCTTCGCCACTCAGCAGCAGCTTCTCGATAGCACCTTGGCGGCGGTGACGGGCTTGACGGCGGGGCTGCCGGCGGTCGTCAAGATCATCGATCTCCTGGGGAGCAAGCGGTCCGGAGGGTCGAAATGAGAATCCAATCGCAGCCACCTGCAGGGATTCCTTCTCCGATCGCGCTTGCCGCTCCGCCGTTGTCAGGAAACAGCGGCAGTTGGCGAACACCCCTGCAACACCGTCGCGCCGGTCCAGCCCGGCGCACAAGGAGAGTCTCATGAAAAGAAATGCATGGCTCGGTCTGCTGTTGTCCGTGGTGTTCGTTGCGGGAGCGTGTCACCCGAAGACGAAGCCGTCCTATCCCGGAAAGCCTGCCGAAATGATGCCGGTCTATGAGGTCACCGCGGCGTCGATTCCGGCCGACCAGGCCCGTATCCTGACCGAGGAGCTCGGGATTGCCGGCGACGCTCAGACGCAGCAGGGCGCCATCCAGTACACGGCCAAAAACTTCCTCTCGGTTCCAATACGAGAGCTGGGACCCGCTCCCCAACCCGATGAGGATGGCGAGCCCACCACGCTGCAAGGCTTCGATTTCGCAGCCTTGCTCCGCGTCAAAGCTCCTGATGAGTACCAGACCGCCGGACGGTTCGAGAACGCCCTGCGGAAATCCGGACTGCCCATTTTTGGCCAGGGCCCCATCCAGGCGGAGAGCTCCGTCGGACACTCGCGGTTCGCAGCCGTCGGAAAAGGCGGAGAGCCGCTGAGCGATGCCGGCGGCGCGGTGCTGGACACTCACGTGAGTTACGCCCTGAAGCTGGACGGCGTGGCGCTCATCGGTCCCGGGGCCAAGGTGAAAGCGGTTTTCGACAACGAGCTCAAAACCACTCTGCTGCGGGTCGCCTGGCGTGGCCTGAAGCGAGGGCCCGCGATCCCGGTTCTTCCGGCCCGGGACGCCGCCGGCGCCTGCGAGAAAGCCTTCCGCTCCAAGCAACCCCTCGCAGCGGGGAGCCACGATATCCAGGTACGCCCGACGCTGGTGTATTACGCTCCGCCCCTGGAGATCACCACGGTACGGGCCCTGTACCCGCACTATGTCTGCGAGGGCACGATCGCGAGCGGAGGTCGGAAGGTCCCGCTCCGCAAGCTCATTCTGCCCGCCATCGCGGATGCGCCGAGAGTCGACCTTTCCACGGATGTCGAAGGCTATAAGGTCACGGCGCGAGCGGAGGTCAAGGGCGGCTCAGCTCCCTATACCTTCCTCTGGAACGCGCCAGGCGACATTCCTCACCGGACGACAGATGCCCAGGTGAGCTTCGATCTCGCGAATCTGGGGGCCAAGGGTCGAGCGGGATGGACGATCAGCGTGCTCGTGCTCGATGCCAACGGTCTCAAGGCCCAGGCCTCCGCCGTGCTGGCCACGGGAGGTACGCAAGCCTCTCCCGGAAGGGCGCTCGGAGGCGGCGGGTTCGACGTCGGGACCGAATGGATCGGGACCTGCCAGGGCCTCGGGGGCTCGGCCGGCAATGCCGGAGGATTCGTCACCAAGTTCGGCGCTGCGGGCGTGCCCACGCGCTTCAACTGGGGCAATGAAAACGCCTGGCAAAGGGATTTTCTGGATACCGGCGTCACGCCGACAGGTCTGGACCAGGATTTCGTCGACAACGTCGACTTCACCTTCTATACCGGGCACGCGAACGGGGACGGGTTTACCTTCTGCAGCGAGCAGAACACGGGATTCCTGAGCTATGCCGACCATCCCAGGTGGGGAGATCGGCAGTTGGAGTGGTTGACCGTGGCGGCCTGTGGTCCGTTGCAACTCGACTCCGGGGGGCGTAGCTGGTGGCAGCGGTGGGGCCCCGCCTTCGACGGCCTGCACCTGTTCATGGGCTATCAGACGGTCACCTATGACAACGAGCTCGAGGGCTCGGTACTGGCCCAGCGATCCCTGGAGGGCTGGACGGTGCGGGCAGCGTGGGTCCAGGCCGCCATGGACACTCAGGGCGAGAGCGAGATTTGGGCGGTGATGGGAGTCATCGGCCCCGACGGCTCGTCGAACTGGAACGATCATGTCTGGGGTCGAGGTCCGGTGGGTCCCGACATCCGTGGCGGCAATATCCGAGGCTACTGGATCACCTGGGGCCCGTCCTGATCTGGCGTGACGTTATTGGTTGGTGCGCGATCGGCGCGATCGGAAGGATACCGACAAGGCGCCGGGCGTGTCGTTTGAGCCGGCGCCTCCTGTCGCCGGCGATACACTACGCCACGCTATGGAGTCACGGGACTCGCAGACTCCCGATCCGCGGCGGGCGATCTTTCGCCGGCTCACCTTTTACAGCGTCCTCGGCGGCCTGTGCCCGCTCGTCCCGGTGCCGTTCGTGGATGACTGGGCGCTCGGCCAGGTCCAGCGGCGGATGGTGTGGGAGGTCGCCCGCAATGCCGGCATCGCGCTTTCTTCCCGCGAGGGCAAGATCCTCGCGGGCGGCGAGGAGGCAGGCTGGCGCGGCTGCGTGGGAAGCCTCGCCTGGGCTTTTCGCGAGGTGATCGGCGCCATCCTGGGATGGCTCTTCCGGACGGTCTTCTACTTCCTCACCATCCGCCGGAGCGTCCGCCGCTCTTCCGAGACCCTCCACCTCGGGTATCTCTTCGACTACTCTCTGCGGCTGGAGCCGGCCGCCTGGCCTCCGTCCGCCAGTCCGGAGGAAAGGGCGAGAAGGGTTCGCGCCGCAGCGTTGAAAACCCTGGAGCAGGTGGACGACCACGCGGTCTACCTGACCCTCGTTCGCGACTTCCGCCGCAGTCTCTCCCTGCTGCTCCAGGCCGCCTCCCTCTTCCGCCGCTTCCTGCCGCGCCGGCGCAAGCGCCGGGAGTCCGACCTGGCCGGCGAGAGCGAGGTCTTTCAACGCGAGGAGGAGCTGCTGGGAAGTCTCGTGGACCGCCTGTCAACGGATCTCTGGGGGAACCAGGCGTACTTCGCCGAGCTGGAGCGGCGCTTCGCCGCGAACGTGAGAGAGATTGGAGCGTTACCGCATGACCCAACCGGAAAGCGACGCTGAGGCTGACGTCACCCGCGTTCCCCCTCCGTGGCAGCTGCGCGGCAACGGCTGGATGTTCCTCTTTACCTTCAAGCCCTGGTTTCTGCGCTCGGGCGGTTTCCTGCCGCCGGAGCTCGGCGAGGGCTTCGAGGGCCAGTTCGGCGCGCTGTGGCTGGCCGACTACCGGCAAACGCCCGTAGGACCCTACCGCGAGCTGCTCTTCATCGCAGGCCGCAATCTGCGCTGGCGCAACCACCGGTTTTCGGTCACCCGCGCCTATGTCTCGACGGCGGTGAGCACCCTGAACGGCCGCGCAAACTGGGCGATCCCGAAGCAGACCCGGGATTTCGAGGTCATCCCCGAGAAGAACGGCGGTGAGAGAGTGATCGTCCTCCGCGACGGTCTCGCCGAGGTGGACCTGGCGGTGGCGCCGGACGGAGGCTTCGCCATGCCCGCACTGGCCGCGCTCGCGCCGCCCTCCTGGCGGACGCTCGTGCAGTTCCAGGAGGGCAAGGTCTACGAGACCCGGATGGGCGGCCGGGGACTGCTGCGGCGGGCGAAGCTGCTCGATTTCCGGACCCTGCCGGCGGCGTTTCCGGACTTGAACGAGGGGGAGCTGGTGGCGGGGCTGTGGATGAAGGATTTCGTACTGCGCCTTCCGCGGTCGCGGGTCGCCGAGGGCGTTTTTCCTAAGAATCGCGCCGAATCCTGAGCTAGCCGGGAGAGAAGACGGAGCAGGCCGAGACGGCCTCCCGCGTCAGCCGAGGATGGGCATCCAGGATCTGCTCGATCGTTTCTCCAGCGGCGAGCTTCTCCAAGATCAGCTCGACGGTGATGCGGGTGCCCGTTACCACGGGCTTGCCCATCATCACAGAAGGATTCGATTCGATCAGCTGTCTTGCCATAGTGCTCTCCATCATAGCTATAACACGAGCGCCCGCTCGAGAATCGCCCCGAAATCCACCCCCGCCCCCAGAGTCCCGAACGCCCTGCCGCCGTCGCCGTCCAGGCGGCTGGCGCAGAAGGCGTCGGCCACCGCGGGCGGGGAATGGCGCACCAGGAGCGAAGCCTGGAGAACGAGGGCGAGATGCTCGACGAGCCGCCGTGCGCGGGGCTCCGGATCATCGCGCCGCGCCAGCTCGCCGCGCACGCCGGCGGCGAAGGCGTCCAGCCGGGCATCGGCGCCGCGCGCCTCGCCGATCTCGTCGAAGAGCGCGCAGAGGGACTCGGGAAATTTCCGGATCGCCCGCAGCACGTCCAGGCACTGGACGTTGCCCGAGCCTTCCCAGATGGAGTTCAACGGCGCCTCGCGGTAGAGGCGCGCCATCCCCCACTCCTCGACGTAGCCGTTGCCTCCCAGGCACTCCAGGGCCTCGGCGGCGTGGACCGGCGAGCGCTTGCAGATCCAGTACTTGAGGACGGCGGTCGCGAGCCGGCGGAACGGGGCGTCCTCTGGCGAGTCGAAGGCGCGGGCCAGGCGCATCATGGCGACCGTGGCGGCCTCGGACTCCACGGCGAGATCGGCGAGCACGTTGCGCATCAGCGGCTGATCGATCAGGAGCTTGCCGAAGGCCCGGCGATGGCTCGCGTAATGGATCGCCCGCGACGTGCCCCAGCGCATGCCGGCGGCCGAGCCGATCACGCAGTCCAGGCGGGTGTGGCTCACCATCTCCAGGATCGTCTGCACGCCCCGCCCCTCCTCGCCCACGAGCCACGCCCGGGCGGCGCGAAACTCCACCTCGCTGGAGGCGTTCGACCGGTTGCCGAGCTTGTCCTTGAGCCGCTGGAGGTGGAAGCGGTTGCGTCCGCCGTCCGGCGTGAAGCGCGGCAGCAGGAAGCAGGAGAGGCCGTCCGGGGCCTGGGCGAGCACCAGGAAGGCGTCGCACATCGGCGCCGAGCAGAACCACTTGTGGCCGGTGATCTCGTACTCCGCGCCCGGACCGCCGGCGCCCAGAGGCTGCGCCGCGGTGGTGTTGGCCCGCACGTCCGAGCCGCCCTGCTTCTCGGTCATCGCCATGCCGCAGAGGGCTCCCGCCTTTTCGCCCGCCGGCACGAGCCGCGGATCGTAGACCGTCGAGGTGAAGCGCGGCTCCCATTCCGCGGCGAGCTCCGGCTGCAACCGCAAGGCGGGCACCGCCGAGTAGGTCATCGACAGCGGGCAGCCGACGCCGGCCTCCACCTCGGCCAGCATCAGGAACATCGCCGCCCGCGCCACGTGCGCTCCCGGCAGTCCCGATTGGGGCTCGCGCCAAGGCAGGGAGTGGAGGCCGTGCTCGACGGCGAGCGCCATCAGGGCATGCCAGGCAGGATGGAGCTCCACCGCGTCGATCCGCTCGCCGCGCCGGTCGTGGGTGCGCAACACCGGCGGATGCTCGTTCGCCTGGTATCCCCACCCGATCGTCTCCCGCCGCCCCGCGATCTCGCCGAACACCCGCGCCCGCTCCTCCGCCCAGCCCGCTCCTTCGCGCCGCAACGCCTCGGCCAGGGCGAGATCCGCCGTGAACAGGTTCACGTCCTCGAACGGTGGCGGCTGGTTGAGGACGGCGTGCGTGGCGTGGGGCTCGGTGCCGGCCAGTAGGGCCTGGGAGGAGGGAAGGGGCGTGGTTTCGGACATGAAACAAGGATACCGCGCGAGGTCCCTCCCAGAGAGCCTGTGAATTCATCGCCGGCGCGCCCTCCGAAGCCCTCACCTCCCCGGCCCTCCTCTCCCGAAAGGGAGAGGAGGGAGACTACGACAAAGCGTTTCTTGTCTTGGCTTTGTTCCCCTCTCTCCCTCTGGGAGAGAGGGGCCAGGGGAGTGAGGGCTTCGGAGGGCAAACCGCTCCCTGATAGGATCACTTCGGATTCACGAGGAGACCATCCCGTGGCTATTCGCGAAGGCGCTTGGGACTGTCCCGTCTGCGGACGGAAGAAAAACCGGGGATCCGCCAAGTTCTGCGGCGGCTGCGGCGCGCCCCGAGGTCCCGAGGTGGCGTTCTACCTGCCGGACGACGCGGCCGAGGTCACCGACGCCGCGGCTCTGCAGCGGGCCGGCGCCGGACCCGACTGGACCTGCGCCTATTGCGGCGCCGACAACCCCGCCGGCAACGCCTTCTGCTCCGGCTGCGGCGGCCCGCGCGACGGCACGAAGACCCGCGAGGTCGTCGTGCACCGGTCCGACGCTCCGCCGCCGGCGCCTGCAGCCGGACCGCCGACTGCCGCGAAACCGGCGAGCCCCTGGGTGAAGAAGGGGTGCGGCCTCGGCTGTCTGGGCCTGATCCTCCTGGCCGGACTCCTCTTTTACCTCGCCGGGCCCAGAAAGACGGACCTCACGGTCACCGGCCTCCACTGGGTGCGGACGGTCGCCGTCGAGGAGCTGCGTCCGGTCGTCGAGACCGCCTGGGAGGGGGAGGTTCCGAGCGGCGCCCGCATCCTCGGCGCGAGCAACGAGGTGCACCACGTCGACCGCATCCAGATCGGCACCCGGACGGCGACTCGCACCGTCAGCGAGCGCGTCCAGACGGGCACCGAAAGCGTCAAGGTCGGCGTCCGCGACCTCGGCAACGGCTACTTCGAGGACGTTTACGAGCAACGTCCCGTCTACGAGAACCGGTCGCGGGAAGAGACGTACCGGGAGCCGGTCTACCGCGAAAAACCGGTCTACCGCAAGCGCTTTCGCTACGAGATCGAGAAGTGGCTCCCCGACCGCGAGGTCAGAGCCGAAGGCCGCAACCGCTCGCCCGCCTGGCCCGACGCCGCCCTCGGGGCCAGAGAGCGTGCAGGGAGCCGCGGGGAGCTCCTCGAGGTTCTGTTCCGCGACTCCGACGGCAAGGCCGTTCGCTACAAGGCCCCGAGCGCGCAGGTCTGGAACGGCTTCGAGGAAGGCCGCGCCTACCAGGGCAAGGTGAAAAGCGGCGAGGTGGTGCAGATCGAGGGCGGCGGGCTGTAGGGGCGGCCCTATGTGGCCGCCCTGTTCCCTCGGCGCGCCCGGTCCCTCAGGGCGGCCACATAGGGCCGCCCCTACAGATCCTCACTGCTCGTGGATCTGAAGCACTTTGACTCCCGCGACGAGCGGAGTCGTCCGCGAGACGTAGCCGATCGCTCCGGGATAGCGCGCCACGAAGGCCACCACCTCGGCGTCGGTAGCCTTTTTCGGCGGCGGGATGTCGCGGCCGCTGAAGATGGCTGACTGCCAGAAGCTTCTCGACTTCCTGGATATGCCGGCCGAGGATCCGCTGCGAGAAGATCTTCCGGGTCCTGGAGGCTCTCGGCCAGATCCACCGGACGCGACCTGAGGCCGCTCTGCCACTTCTCGACGCGTTTGAGAAACAGCGCCGCGATCGTCGACCGGCTGGCTGATTCGGCAGGGTTCTCCGCGTTGACGATGACCACGAACTGGACCGGCGTTTCCGCCGACGCCGCCGCGTACACCGCCGACAGCAGGCAAAGACCCATCAGAAGGGCTCTCTTCATGAGCCAACTCCCTTCGCTTCGGAAAATTGGAGAATGCCGGCGGCGGCGGCGAGATGAGCTGGTCCCCGGACAGCCCGGACGATGCGAGGGCATGCTCCACCGTCTCCACCAGCCCGGGGTCCAGGAACTGACGCTCGGAAAGGTTGACGCTGAGCAGCATGGGTGCCGCCTCGGGAAAGAGCGCGTGCCATTCATGCGCCTGCCGGCAGGCGTGCTCGAGGATCCACTGGCCAAGCGGGAGGATCAACCCCGTACGCTCGGCGAGCGGCAGGAACTCCCCCGGCATGCGGAGCTGGTGACGGACGTCGTCGCGCCAGCGCACCAGGGCTTCGACGCCGACCAGATCACCGGCCTCCAGGGACAGGATCGGCTGGTAGTGGAGCTCGAACTCCTCGTGCTCGAGGGCGTACCGGAGGTCCAGCTCCAGCTCCAGCTCTTCCTTGACCTGCTGGTACATGCCGCTTTCGAAGACCGAGAACCGGCCCTTGCCGGAGTTCTTGGCCACGTACATGGCGACGTCGGCGTTGCGCAGCACGTCTTCCGGAGAGGTCTCCCCCGGTGCGGCGAAGGCGACGCCGACACTGCCGCCGACGGTGACCTGCTGGCCGGCGAGCTGGAACGGCTGCTGCAGGCTCCCCAGGAGGCGCCGCGCGAGATCGTCAGCCGCCTTGCGGCTCAGGCCCTCGGCGAGCACCGCGAACTCGTCGCCGCCGAGGCGCGCCGGAGTGTCCTCCAGGCGGACGGTGGCCCGCAGCCGCTCGGCCACCCGGATGAGCAACTGGTCTCCCGCCTCGTGGCCCAGGCCGTCGTTGATCTGTTTGAAATCGTCCAGGTCGAGATAGAAGACGGCGACCTGGTGCTTGCGGCGCTTGGCGGCCGAAAGGGCGTGGCCGAGCCTGGATCGCGATCGCCAGGGTCGAGCCGAGGTTGGCGCGCCGCAACCGCCGCCCATCCGCCAGTCGATGGAAACCGGCGACGGCAAAGGCGGCCCCAACGGCGATCGCGACGGCCGCCACGAGCACCCACCGGCTATTGGCTACCGGACTGCGTCCGGTCCAAATCCGATGAAGCCATTGTCTGCCTTTTTCGGAGCCCATCTCCTCATTTCCTCGGCGCTAGTCCGCCCGCTCGACTTTGTCAAAGCGATAGAGCAAGCCGGATGCCATACGTGTCGAGCGTTCTATCTGTCTGAAAAGAAAGAACCTCTTTAGATCTCGCGGCCGCAGGTACGTTCGCTGTCTGGCCGCCGTCCAGACTCTGGACAGCTCGTCGGCGCGGTCAGGCGCTCTGCAGGACGAGCTCGTTCGCGGGCGAGTAGGCCCTGGCACGAGGAGCCGGACGTCTGGCGAAGTTGTTCCTGGCGACGAACCGCTCGAACTCGGCGGCGGGCATCGGCCTGGCGAACAGGAAACCCTGGGCGAAGTTGCACCGCAGTTGGCGCAGCAATTTTGCCTGCTTCGGATCCTCCACCCCTTCGGCGACGCTGACCAGCCCGAGGTCCTGGACCAGCGTCAGGATCATGTTGACCAGGCTGGTATCGACGACGTCGCGTCCGAGCTTCGAGATGAACGGCCGCGCGATCTTGAGCATGCTGACCGGCAGATCCCGGAGGTACCCCAGCGACGCGTACCCGGTGCCGAAGTCATCGATCGCCAGCCGCACCCCCACGTCGCGCAGCTCGTGGGCCCTCGCCGTCTCCTCGAGCAGGACGTTCTCCGTCAGCTCGAAGACCAGCTCGTCGGCGCGCAGACCGGTCTGTCCGAGGATCTCCAGAGTGCGGGCGGCCAGGCCGGGATCCCGGAGCTGTTTCGCCGAGACGTTGACGCTCATGGTGAAATCGCTGCCCAGCCCGAGTCGCCGCTTCCAGAGAACCTTCTGGCGGCAGGCCTCCTGAAGCACCCAGTCTCCCAACGGCACGATCAGCCCGGTCTCCTCCGCCAGCGGGATGAACTCGTCGGGCGGAACCAATCCGCGCGTCGGGTGCATCCAGCGGACGAGAGCCTCGGCGCCGCTGACGCGTCCGGACTCCATCTCCACCAGCGGCTGGTAGTAGAGAACGAGCTCGCCCTGCTGCAGCGCCCGCTGCAGCTCGTTCTGGGCGTGGAAGCGCTCGGTGGCGGCGGTGTCGATTCCCGCGTCGAAGACCTCGGAGCTGCCACCCTTCCGCTTGGCGCGGCGCAAGGCCACGTCGGCGAAGCGGAGCAGATCCTCCGAGGCTTCCGCACCCGGGCTCCAGGCGATGCCGATGCTCAAGCTCACGTACGCCTGGGTACTTCCGACGTGGAAGGGTTGGCGGAATGCCTCCCGGACCCGGTCGGCGACCCGCATCGCATCCTGGGGACCTTCACAGCTCTCGACCAGGCAGGCGAACTTGTCCCCCGACAGCCGGGCCACCTGGTCGCGGGGACGGAGGACGGACTGCAGCCTGCGGGCGATGGCCACCAGGAGACGGTCTCCAGCCTGGTGGCCGAGGGTCTCGTTGATGACGTTGAAGCGGTCCGGATCGAAACAGATGACGGTGAGTCCCCTGCCGTGCCGCCGCGCGGCGTCGGTTCCTTTCCGCAAGTAGCGCTCGAAGAGGACGCGGTTGCCCAGCCCCGTCAAGCGGTCGTGAAGCGCCTGATGGAGGAGCAACCTCACCGCTTGCTTGCGCTCGGTGACGTCGTGCAGCACGCCGACGAGGAACGGCTCGCCCGCGCCATTCTTGAACAGGGTCTTGCGGATCGAGACGATCCGCATACGGCCCTCGCTGTCGATCAACGTCTGCTCGCCGACCTGGTCCTCGCCGGTCTCGAATACCATCTCGTCGTTGTCGCTGGACAGGTTCACCGGGGAGTGCGGGTCCAGCTCGCGTTCCGTCCTGCCGACCGAAGAGCCCGGCGTGACGCCGAGGAGCTGGCAGCAAGCGTCGTTCAGCAATAAGAATCGGCGCTCCCGGTCTTTGACGAAGACCGGATCCCCCACCGCATCGAGCGTGGCTTTCAGCAGCTCGGTGGTAGCGGACGGATCGGAGAAGGCATTCGACATGGCGCGGTCCTATGCAGGGATTCGTCGTTCTCTTGAATCGGATCTCGATACCTGCGCCGGCCCCTGTGCAAGTGCTATACCCATCGCTGAAGGCACGGCAACAAAGGATTTAGCGGCGTAGAAGAGAACCGGATTTCCAGATTCGGGACGGGGGGTCCAGACGCCCTCACCTCCCCGGCCCTCCTCTCCCGCGCCCTCCCTTCCCACCTCACCGGGAGAGGAGGGAGAACGGCAAAAGAGAAGAGTCTTCCTGCCTTGTTTCCCCTCTCCCGGTGAGGTGGGAAGGGAGGGCGCGGGAGAGGGGCAGAGAAGAGTCTTCCTGCCTTGTTTCCCCTCTCCCGGTGAGGTGGGAAGGGAGGGGGCGGGAGAGGGGCCAGGGGTGAGGGCTCGGGCGGGGGAAAAGGAAGACCGTTGACAGCCCCACGGTGCTTTGCGATCCTCCGGGCCTGGAGCCTGAACCCTTCCGCTACGGGGGAGACGTGAATCCCGAAGACACGCGAGACGACCCGCAGCGCCTCTCCCGCCGCTCCCTGCTGCGCGGCGCCGGCGCCGCGCTCCTCGCGCCGCATCTGGCGGCTGCTCTCCCCGTGCAGGAAACGCCGGCGCCGGGGGGCCGGCGCGGCTCCTCCGTTGGATCCTCTGGCAAATCCTTCGCAGCCAGATCCTTCGCAATCATCGGCGCCGGCGCCTTCGGCGCCTTCTCGGCCCTCGCCCTGCGGCGCACCGGCGCCGAGGTCACGCTGCTCGACACCTGGGGGCCGGGGAACTCCCGCGCCAGCTCGGGCGGCGAGACGCGGGTCATCCGCGGCGTCTACGCCGATCGCGTCTACGTCGAGCTCGCGGCGCGCGCCTTCGAGCTCTGGCGGGAGCTCGAGGAGCGGAGCCGCCGCAAGCTCTACCACCCGACCGGAGCGATCTGGCTGCTGGGTGCGGCCGGAGGTTTCGATGCCTTCCTGCGCTCCGCCGTCTCGCACCTGCGCGCCCTGGGCTTTCCTTTCGAGGAGCTGACGGCGGCCGAGGCGGCGCGGCGCTACCCGCAGGTGAGCTTCGCAGGGGTGAGCCGGGTGCTGCGGGAAGAGCGCGCGGGCTACCTGCTGGCCCGCCAGGCCTGCGCCGTCGCGGTCGAGCAATTCGTGAGCCTGGGCGGCGCGTATCGCCAGCTCCAGGCGCTGCCGGGATCCATCGCCTCCGGAGCCATGGACGGCCTGCGGCTCGCCGACGGCTCCACCCTGCGCGCCGATGCCTACGTCTTCGCCTGCGGTCCCTGGCTCGGCTCGCTCTTCCCGGACGTCCTCGGCGCGCGCATCGCTCCCACCCGGCAGGACGTCTTCTACTTCGGCACCCCCGCCGCGGACTCCCGCTTCGACGAGAAGAACCTGCCCGTGTGGATCGACCTCGGCGAGCGCCTCTTCTACGGCATCCCGAGCAACGACCGGCGCGGCTTCAAGGTGGCGGACGACACCCGCGGCGCGGCCTTCGATCCTACCCATGGCGAGAGGGTTGCCTCGGCTGACGCCCTGCGCGCCGCTCGCCAGATCCTCGCGCGCCGCTTCCCCGCCTTGAAGGACGCTCCCCTGGTCGAGTCGCGCGTCTGCCAGTACGAGAACACTCCCGACTCCCACTTCGTGCTCGACCGCCATCCGGCGGCGGAGAACGTCTGGCTGGTGGGAGGAGGATCGGGACACGGCTTCAAGTTCGCACCCGCCTGGGGCGAGAGAGTCGCCGCGACGGTGACCGGCGGACGCGAGCCGGACCCGTTCTTCGGCCTCGCCCGTTTCGCGAAGACGGCGGCGATCCGTGCCGCCGGCGCCGAACCCGTTTCAGCCTGAGAAGGAGAGCGTCCATGGCCGAAATCGCAGATCCCGTCCCACCCGCGGCCTCGACTCCGCCACCCCGCAGACGGCGGAGGCTCGGCCTCGGCCTCCTCCTGGTCCCGGTCCTCCTCATCCTCCTCTTCGTCCTCTACGTCTGGCTCGCCCTGAGCTTCGACTACTCCGAGGGCGAGCGCGCCGGCTACGTGCAGAAGTTCTCCCGCAAAGGATGGATCTGCAAGACGTGGGAAGGGGAGCTGGCCATGGTCAACCTTCCCGGCGCCATGCCGGAGATCTTTCGCTTCTCGGTGCGCGACGACGCCGTGGCCGCCCGCATCAACGAGTCCCTGGGCCGGCGGATACGGCTCCACTACGAGCAGCACAAGGGGATCCCCACCACCTGCTTCGGCGAGACCGACTACTTCGTCACCGCGGTCGAGCCGGTCGAACCGTGAAGGTCTCCATTTGCATCGTGGACTGCGACG
Source organism: Thermoanaerobaculaceae bacterium (assembly GCA_963778565.1). Taxonomy (GTDB): domain Bacteria; phylum Acidobacteriota; class Thermoanaerobaculia; order Multivoradales; family UBA5704; genus DATARR01. Next base: position 582,057 of record CAVZUZ010000017.1, read on the forward strand.
AACCTGCCCTTCGAGGCCTCACCCCCTGGCCCCCTCTCCGTGACCGGAGAGGGGGCACGCATGCGAAGGAACTTGCCGAACAGGAAGGCCTCCTATCAGCAAATCGGCTGAAGATCGTCCCCCTCTCCAGTCATGGAGAGGGGGCCAGGGGGTGAGGCCTCGAAGGGCAGGCCCGTCCGGAATCTCAGACCCACTGAGCGCGCGCGATAAGATCCGGCGGCGATGATCCACGGACGCTCCCTCGGCCTCCTCCTGGCCCTCGCCGCCCTGGCTCCCGGCGCCGGCTTCGACGCCCGCTTCACCGGCCGTACGCTGCGCTTCGACTACTTCCACGGCGGCACCGCGAAGGAAGAGCACGTCAGCCTCGGCGGCGCGCGCCTGGAAGGTGAGTGGCCCGGCAGCCGCGTCCATCTGCTGGACGACACGAACCTCGGCAAGTACCTGTTCGAGGTGATCGATCCCGCGACGAACCAGACGGTCTGGTCGCGCGGCTTCTCCAGCATCTACGGCGAGTGGGAGACGACCGGCGAGGCCGCCGCCGGCACCTGGCGGACGTTCCGCGAGTCGATGCGCTTCCCGGAGACGCGAGGCAAGGCGCAGCTCGTGCTCAAGAAACGGACCGCGAACGGCTCCTTCCGCGAGATCTTCTCCACCGTCGTCGATCCGGCGAGCCGCTTCGTCGACCGCTCCCCTGTCTCGGCCGCGGGAACGGTGTGGACGGTCTTCGAGAACGGCCCGCCGGCCGTCAAAGTGGACCTGCTCTTCCTGGGGGACGGCTACGCCGCCTCCGAGACGGCGAAGCTCCGCGCCGACGTCCGCCGCCTGACGGACGCCCTCTTCGCGACCGAGCCCTTCAAGAGCCGCCGGCAGGACTTCAACGTGCGGGCGATCGACCTGCCGGTTGACCCTCTCTCGGCCGCCTCCGGCGTCACCGATCCGCGCACCGGCACCTGGCGCAAGACGCCCCTCGGGCTCGCCTACAACGCCTTCGACTCCGAGCGCTACATGCTCACCTTCGCCGACGAGGCGGTGCGCGAGGCGGCGGCCCAGGCGCCGTACGACGCGCTGCTCCTGCTCTCGAACAGCCGCAAGTACGGGGGCGGCGGCATTTTCAATCTGTGGAACACCGCCGCCGTGGACAGCGCCGAGGCCGCCTATTTGATCGTCCACGAATTCGGCCACTCCTTCGCCGGCCTCGGCGACGAGTACTACACCTCGCAGGTGGCCTACGAGACGTTCAACCCGCCGGGCACCGAACCCTGGGAACCGAACGTGACCGCTCTCCTCGATCCCGCGCACCTCAAATGGGGAGACCTCGTCGCTCAGGGAACGCCCCTGCCGACGCCCTGGAATCAGGATGCGTTCGACAAAACCATGCTGGGCTTCGAGAAAAGGCGCCGTGAGCTGCGGCAGAGGAACGCTCCGGAGGAGGAGATGGAAGCGCTGTTCCGCGAGGTGCGCGAGACGACCACGCCGATGCTCCGCTCCGAGAACCACTTCGGCACGGTGGGAGCCTTCCAGGGTGCGTCGTACGAGGCCAAGGGACTCTACCGTCCCGAGGTCGACTGCATCATGTTCAGCCGCAATCCGAAATCGTTCTGCTCGGTGTGCGCGCGGGCGATCGAGCGGGTGATCCGGATGTACACGGAGTGAGGGGATGCCCTCCGAAGCCCTCACCTCCCCAGCCCTCCTCTCCCAGAGGGAGAGGAGGGAGAAAGAAGCAGCGCACGGTTCTTTGTCTTTCTCCCCTCTCTCCCCTGGGGAGAGAGGGGCCGGGGGAGTGAGGGCTTCGAAGGGCACGCCACTGATTTCAGGAGGGTAAAAACCCATGCATGACCGACTCAACCGCCGCCGATCCTCGGCGCCGGCCTGTACCTGGGCGGTGCGGTCGGCGCCGCCGGCTCCACCGGCCGCGGCGAGGCCAATCTGTACAACCTTTCTTCGTTCCTCATCGTCGAAGCCATGCGCCGCGGCGCCCACCCCAAGGACGCCGGCATGGAGGCGCTCAAGCGCGTCGCCGCCAATACCGTCGAGAAGCGGCTGCTCAACGACCGCGGGCTGCCGGGCTTCGGGCTCAACTACTACGTTCTGAACGCCAAGGGCGAGCACGCGGGAGTGTCGATGTATCCGGCCAAGTACGCGGTCTGTACGGAGAGCGGTTCGCAGACGCTGCCGACGGAGGCGCTGTACGAAGGGGAACCTTGAAGTTTTTGACGCCCCGTCAAAACACTCCTTATACTCCCAGCATGGCTGAGCCCGCCAAGCATCTGCCGGTCCACCAGGAGGACGACGAGTCGGGCACACTGTTGCTCCAGCGGTGGATCGAGCGTCCGGACGGCCGCCTCGAGTTGCTGGTAAGGCCTCTGACCCCCGAGGACTTTCTCAATCCGCAGCCCGAGGACACCATGACTCAGGGAGAGCCGCACGCCACCGTCAGACGGCAGCTCGCGGACCTGCTGGACCGGCACTTCAGGCCGGGCTCGTTGGTCCTGGAAGACGTGATCCACAAGCTCGGCCCCGGTCTCCCTTCACCTTCGCCGGACGTTTCCGTCATTCTGGGGGCCCGCCCCGGACAGCGGGAGAGCTTCTCGGTGCCGGAGGAGGGCGTCCGGCCCGACCTCGTGATCGAGATCGTCTCCCCGAGCAGCAAGAAGATCCGGACCGTGGACGAAGTGGACAAGGTCGTTGCTTATAGCCGGGCCGGCATTCCCGAATATCTCCTCATCGATCTGCCGCGGCGCGGGAACTCCTACCGGCTCGGGCTCAAAGGCTACCGGCTGGAGGCGGGAGGACGGTACTCCCCGATCAAGCCGGATGCCCAGGGACACCTGCTGTGCCGGGCCACTCACCTCCGCTTCTTCATCGAGGATGAGCGCGTCCGCGTCATCGACGACCGAACGGGTCAGCCGCTCCTCTATTCCGACGAAGAGGAATCTCTGCGAAGGGCGGCTGAAGGCGCGAAGGAGAGCGAAGCGGCCGCCCGCAAAGCCGCCGAAGCCGAGATTGCCCGACTGCGCGAGGAGCTCGAGCGGCTGAAAGGCAAGACGTCTTCATAGCCCTGCCGGAGCGGACGTCACGCCTTTGGGGGGCAGCTTCGCGAGCTCAGCGACCGGGTCATAGCGAAAGAGCGAGAGGAGGTATTCCTGCGCCCGCGGCTGAAAGAGCCCGTTCCACAACTTTCTTGGAATGTTGGGTGGGCGTGTCTGGACGGGGCGGCCGGCAGGCAATTCCGCCAGCGCCCCCTGCATCGCGGTCAAGGCCTTTTGCGGCAGCTGGCCTGACCGCACCGCCCTTCCCATCTGTTCCGTGAGTACCTCATCGAAGGGACGCCCCGCACCGGCAAGTGAAACGAACGCGCGTACTCCGCCACGCTGCGCCGCGAGCTCCCTCTCGCCATCCGGGGCCTCGCCGCGCAACGCTTTGTTGGCACTCACCGCAGCATTGTTGTCTCTCTCGCTTACCTTGCTGTGTATCAAGCCAGCCGAAGCAGTCGTGAGCGGAGCCGAGTGACTCCTCTCGGCTCCCATGTTGTCCCCCTCACCATTTTTGTTGGCGCACTCTCTTGCCGACCGTTTCCGCAATCGAGATTCACAGCATCTATGTGAATCATCGCAACTCATTATCGATGCGTTACAGCACAGCAGGAGAGAGGCGCATCACGCGAGCCCAACTCGCGGTTCGCGCGCTGCGAAAGGAGGATTCCGCGTCTGCGCTTCACAGCGCAGCCAGAAGAACGTGGCAACAGCGTCCGAAAGGGGCGCAACTCCCCTCCGTAGCGGGAATCGTCCGCGCGCTTCCTTGACAACACAGCACGGGAGCTTCACAACATCTCCTCTGGACGTGGTGATTTCGGCACGTAGACACCCGCCATCGCCCGGCGCCAGCGGCGCGCCAGGGCCCCGTCAAAGTCCACAGATCGGGAGAATCGTCGAAGTCAGCCCCGGAGCCAGGGCCTCAGCTCAAGCCACAGTTCCCGGGGCCCGCATCGAGCTCGAGCTGGAGATCACTGGAGCCGGCAAGACAACGCTCAAGGGCGCCGTTCGGACTTCTGCCCCATCAACGGCGCCGAACAGCAGGTAGCTCCTACGCCGTCAGGCGTCGCTCGAACCCCTCTCTTCTCCGAGCCCCATGTTGAAAACCGCTATCGCGCTGCTACTGGTGCTTTGACGCTCCGCTGAAAGACTCCTTATACTTCCAGCATGGCTGAGCCTGCCAAGCATCTGCCGGTCCCGCAAGAGGACGACGAGTCCAAAACTCTGTTGCTCCAGCGGTGGATCGAGCGCCCGGACGGTCGCCTCGAGTTGCTGGTAAAGCCTCTGACCGCCGAGGACTTTCTCAATCCGCAGCCTGAGGACACCATGACTCAGGGAGAGCCGCACGCCACCGTCAGACGGCAGCTCGCGGACCTGCTGGACCGGCACTTCAAGCCGAGCTCGTTGGTCCTGGAAGATGTGATCCACAAGCTCGGTCCTGGTCTCCCCTCGCCTTCTCCGGACGTTTCCGTCATTTTGGGAGCCCGCCCCGGGCAGCGGGACAGCTTCTCGGTGCCGGAGGAAGGCGTCCGGCCTGACCTGGTGATCGAGATCGTCTCCCCGAGCAGCAGGAAGATCCGGACTGTGGACGAGGTAGACAAGGTCGTTGCCTATAGCCGGGCCGGCATTCCCGAATACCTCCTCATCGATCTGCCGCGGCGCGGGAACGCCTACCGGCTCGGGCTCAAGGGTTATTGGCTTGAAGCGGTAGGACGGTACGCCCCGATCAAGCCGGATTCCCAGGGACACCTGCTGTGCCGGGCGACTCGTCTCCGCTTCCTGATCGAGGGTGACCGCGTCCGCGTCATCGACGACCGGACGGGCCAGCCCCTCCTGTATTCCGACGAAGAGGAGTCGCTGCGGCGGGCCGCCGAAGCCGAGCTCGCCCGGCTGCGCGAAGAGCTCGAGCGGCTGAAAGGCAAGACGTCTCCATAGTCATGTCTTTCTGTTCTCCCCCTCTCCGGTTACGGAGAGGGGCCGGGGCGGCGAGGAAGCCGGATCCGCGAGCGTCTGCTCGGTTCCTCATGGAGGGTTGTATTGTACTCTGAACAGCGAGGCGTCAGGTCCGGTCAGATCGCCGACCTAAGAGCTTTGCCGAGGAGATTTCCATGGCGTCGAAGGACTCGCGCTTCCGGACACCAATCTGAATGCAGATGTCCCTAGATTAAGCGGTACCTCACCGCAGGGCCCGCTGCCGTGCCGCCGCAAGTCTGTCGCGAGTCCCGACTCGCTGCCGCAAACCGGGCTCGTCTTGCGACAAAGTCTCCGGACGGCGCGTGCCACGGATCGGACGGCGCATTTCGTGATGCGGGGAGGAGAGCGAACACTGCGCCTATGACATGGCCGAGGAAGCGATGGTTTGCTTCAGGTAGGCCGGCTTGTGTTATAAACTACCGCGAATCCCCTGCGAATGCGAGGAGGGAACATGGCAGGCACGTACTTCGGGCCGGAGCAGGTGACCGAGGAAGACCGCGCCTACCGGGGATCGCGTTTTGCCGAAGTTCGGGAGGCCCTGTTCGCCAACCCCTACCAATCCACCTGGGGTGGAGAGGGCGAGCCGCCGCTTCCCACCTACGTGGTCACCCTGCCGGCCTTCCTGCGCGGCATCCTGCCGTTCGGCCGGCCCTATCTGTTCCGCGAGGCCGCCGAACGGACCATCGATTCCCATGCCGATCTGCGCTGGGGCAAGGATGGAAAGGGATTCCGCCGTTTGCTGCACCCGAACGGCGTGAACCTGCTGGGGCGCTGGGAGATCACGGAAGACACGGAGTATTCCGGTTACTTCAGCAAGGGCAGCCAGGCGCTCGTCGTCTGCCGCTACTCCACCTGCTGCACGGAGACGCGGCGCGGCCATGTTCGCTCTCTCGCCATGGTCGGCAAGCTGTTTCCCACCACCGACCCGGACCACGCCGAGCCGCTTCGCACCGCCAGCTTCATCACCCAACAGGACCTCGGCGGACAACGCACCGATTCCATCAACGACGCCGAGCTTCGCAGCGCCCCGGATACCCACGCCTGGCGCCGCGGGCTCGGCACGCCGATCCTGATGATCACCGGAGTGCTCTTCGGACTGGTCGACAAGCAGCCTGCGGACCGCCAGCTCTACGCCATCGCCGAGCTCGGCAAGCCGCCGGACCAGCCGACGCGCGCGCCCGCTTTCCTGCGGCTGCGGGTCGCCTCCGGCCAACCGCGGATCCCGGGCGACGCGCTCGATCTGCGGGACGAGGTCATGGCCCACATCTTCGACCGCGGGGATCGCGCCCCCAAACGCACCCTCACCTTCGACGTCGAGGTGACCGACGAAGGCAAGACGCGCGGCATACCCGGCTTTCAGGTGCGCACGTTCAAGAATTGGCGCCGCATCGGCAGGCTGGCCTTCGACAACGCCGTCATCTCCTACAACGGCGACTTCGTGATCCACTTCAACCATCCGACCTGGCGCGACAACCGCGACGATCCCGCGACCGCGACGCGCGTGAACGAACGCAAGGTGCGTTGAGCAGCTCACCTTCTGCGGCGCCGGTAGAACAGAACCAGATCCCGTTGTACAGCCCAGGCCTCTGGCAGCGCGTTGGAACGGGAACCATCGGAGAGGCCGGACTCTTAACGGGGATCTTCGGCGTCAATTCAGGCGCACGCCCCTCTTTTTTCGCGCGGAGCAATGAAGAGATGTGATGGGTGATCTTTGACAACTGAATCTGAGAACCCCGCCCGGCGCTTCCGCACCGGGCTATCGAGACGTCGCCCCAGAGGGCGATTCGCTTCGGAGAAGCGACGTTTCGGTAGCCCGGTGCGGAAGCGCCGGGCGGGGGTGTTGTAGCCGGGTTTTGCGCCGGCCGCTTGTCCTCGCGGAGGCGGGCCCACGGAGCTCCGGCGCGAAGGGCCGGCCGGCGCCGCTCGTAGAGCACGTAGGCGATCACGGGATAGCAGGCGCCGACGCCGACAGCCAGCAGATGGTCGAGGAGATTCGGGTTCTGTGAAATGGGTCAGCTCTTGCTGAGTACAAAGTCGTCGAACTGCACTGTGAAACCGGGCTCCCCGCTGCACGCGGGGCGAAGCTGAATGGACTTTGCCGCGTCGGATGTCGTGGCAGAACCGTCGAGTGCTGCCCAGTCCGCGGCCGGTGGCCCAGCAGCCGAGCCGAGCGGCTCCTCGCCTTCTGTGCATTGCGCGTCGGAGTACTGAAAGACGTTGACCGAGCAGAAGTACGACGTGCCCACGGTGCTCCGGAGCCGAGCGCCAATGCGGTACCGCGTCTTTGCCTGTGCTGCTACACAAGGGCCGAGGACGGTCAGGCTGCCTCCGGAATCGGCAACAGCCTTAAGGACGCCATGGTCGGCTGGGTCTTGAGACAGCGAAGCGGAGGGAACCGCTGTCCAGCCCTTCGCGTCCTTGTCGAAGCCGCAGTTGCTTGCAGCTAGAAGGTTCCCGGCCGAAGCGTGGCAGCTTGCGGCGACCGGCGCAGTTCCGAGCATGCTCAGCAGGACGAGAGTGTTCAGAGAACGCATGATCCGCTGAGGGAGAAGATCACGAACCGGCGGTGCCTGCCGGCGGGTTCGAGAAGCACTGGATGAAGGCGTCTCCTTCGATCGCGCTGGTGTACCAGGTCGAGGCATAGGCTCGGAACGGCCGGCGTCTGACGACCGCCTGGTCGAAGAAGTGGGCGTACTGCTTGCGCAGCATCGGTCGCGTGGAGAAGGCTGGAATGAAGACGCCTTCCGGTCGCAGGAGACGGACGACCAGCGGCATGACCTCGTTCCAGAGCGCCTGGTCCTCCCAGATGGAATCGGGCAGGGCGGGATCGAAGAAAATGCCGTCGAAGCTCGCCGGCGGGAGAGCTCGGACGTGGTCGAAAAGGTCGGCGCACACGATCTCTAGGGTGGCCGGCGGGTGGGGATGGCGGTCGCGGAACAGCTCGATCACCTGCGGATATTTCTCGATCACCACATGCCGGCGGGTGTTGGGGTGGCCCGCGATCACCAGCGCGGAGAGCCCGAGGCCCAGGCCGACCTCGAGGAATTCCGAGCCGTGACGGCAGAGGATCTCGGCGGACTCCCGCATGAGGTCCCATTCCCACGCCTGCATCGCCTGCCCGCCGTCGATGAACAGCGTAACCTCGCCGTTCTCGGTCTCCTCCAGCCGGATATCGGCTTTTTCCCGTTGTCGCGGATCCATAGCGCTAGCCATCCCGGGTGATCTGTTGGCCCAAATGTTGGACGTTCACCAAAACACTGACAGCTCCGATGGTAGCAAAACTCCCTGAGCGAGGGAATTTCATGTAGGGGCGGCCCTACGTGGCCGCCCTCCCTCTCAGGGCGCCCACACAGGGGCGCCCCTACAGAAGAGGCGCTTCGGGCCGACTTTGACGAGTTCCCTACAGCCCACCGACGGTTGCCACCGCCACCGCCGCCTTCCCGAGGCTCTTGCCGTCGGCCGGGACCACGCGGCACCTCACCCGGTCCTTCGGCTTCGCCGTGCCGGCGGGCAGGAGGTCCGTCAGTGCGGCGCTGACGACCGAGCGCACCACTCGGTTGTTGACCCGCCATTCATACCGGTAGCTCGCGATGTCGAAGTCCGGGTCTTCGGTGACGAGGGAGGTCTGCACCTCGCAGGTCAGGGCCTGGCCTTCCACGGGCTTCGACGGCTGGAGGCGCACCGTCACCCGGTTGGGCGGCCGGTTCTTGATCTGCCGCGCGTTGGCGACCACCCGGAACGGTACGTTGACGACCAGGCCGTCGTTGACCTCGGCCTGCAGCCGCCAGGTCCCGGGCACGTCCAGGCTCAGCTCGAGCGCGAAGACTCCCAGAGACAGCCGCTCGAAAGTGAGATTCCCGAACGGGCCCGCGCTTTCGAAGGCCACCTGGTTGCGCGGCGTGAGGACCCTCAGACGGTAGGTGGAATGGGCGGGGAGGTTCCGCAGGTCGGTGCGGATTCCCACGGTCTGGGCTCCCTTGAGGAAGGTGGCCGCTCGCTCCGTCTCGTCGAGGAAAAAGGTCATGGCGTCCGGGATCGAGATCTGGCCACGGGCCAGGTAGAAGTCGGCCACGTAGAAGTCGCGGACGACCGGCGGCTGGGACACCCAGAAACTGTCGCCCCCGGATCAGATTGGGGCTCGGGTCCTGGTCGGTGAAGTTGGACAGGAAGAGATCGCGGCCGAGAATGCCGGCCTGGGGGAAGAACGGATAGAGAAACGGCGCTTCGTCCTCGAGGGCCTGCGCGGTGCCGGTCTTTTTATAGGCCGCGATCGCCGCCTGGATTTCCGCGAGCTGCTCCGGCGCGATCGGGTCTGCGAGCTCGGGGCCTTTCACCCAGGCCACGAGCCCGCCCGATGGCTCGACCGCAGCCGTTGCGGGGGAGACGGCCAGAAAAGCGGCCAGGATCGCGGTGCTGCTCTGCCGCCGAAGCGCCGAACCTGCCATGTGCGGACCTCCTTCACCGTCCAGCCCGCGCGACCTCACCCCAACCCCTCTCCTCAAGGAGAGGGGCTCTGGACAGTTCGTTTCCCCTCTCCTTTAGGAGAGGGGTTGGGGTGAGGTCGCGCGGGCAATCCGGCCGAGCCGCAAACTGAGCCAGTACCCGCCATTCTAGCGAAATCAGCTCCGGGATGTCTCGGCACGCTCGGTGACTTCGATGAGCTCCGCCCGCTCGAGACGTTCAGACCTCTCGGTGACCTCGATGAATTCGGGCCTCTCGGCGACCTCGACGATCTCGGGACGTTCCGGACGCTCGGGCCGCTCAGGAAGCTCGGGTCTCTCCGGCCGTTCGGGTCTCTCCGGCCGCTCGGGGCGTTCGGGACGTTCAGGTTTCTCAGGGAGCTCGGGACGCTCGGGTCTCTCCGGCCGCTCAGGGGAGCTCCGGGCGCTCGGGCTTCTCCGGTCGTTCGGGGAGCTCGGGACGTTCCGGGCGCTCGGGACGCTCAGGAAGCTCGGGTCTCTCCGGCCGCTCGGGGCGTTCGACGATCTCGGGGCGTTCCGTCACCTCGGAGCGATACGGCGATCCGGCCGCGGATGCGCCGCCCTGCGAGGCGCCGCCGCCCGGAGGTGGAGTAAAGGGGTCCTGGACCTTGCTCGGGGACTGTTCGGGATCGGTCATGGATGTCTCTCCTTGGTGCGCGAAAGGCACGCGCCCTGGATGAGCGCGAGCAATGTATGGCTGACGAAGTCGATCCGCACGTCGCTGTTGGCGCGGGAGCTGCGGACACCGCCCAAGGCCCGTTCCGCATCGGCCATGCAGAAGGTGTCCTCGGGGCGGATGATGAGCTGGTCGAGGAAGCGGACGGCTTCCTGCCAGGAGCGCGCGTAGGCGTCCGCGCGGCGGTTGTCTCCGAGCTTCCAGGGCCAGCGCCCAGGCGTCGGCGACAGCCTCGGCCAGGAACGCGGTATGGAAGCTCGGCCCGGCGGAATGGAGGTCGGTGATGAAGGCGCCGGTCCGCTCGTGCTGCCAATCGAGGGACCAGTCGGCGATCTCGAAGACGAAGGCGGCGTGCTCGGGGTCGCGGCTCAGCTTGTGGACCGCCGCCCAGGCGCGGGGATGCCAGCCGACCATGCCCCACGGCTGCAGCATGCGGAAACGGCGCCGGTACCAGTCGAAGGCGCCGCCGAGACGCTCCATGCCCCGGGGCTCGCCGCCCGCGGCCCAGTAGCGCGCCAGCGCCAGCAGCACGGCGCCGGGCAAGTAGTCGTGATCGGCGGCGCCGGTGAGCTTCTCGGCGATCCTGCCGTCGGGCTGCAGGAGCCCGAGAAGGCGGTCGGCGAGCGGCGCCGCCGAGGCGAGCAGCTCCGCGTCGCGGGAGCCGGCGAGCGCTTCGAGCAGGGTGGCCGTGGCCATCGGACCGGAGGTCAGCCCGGGAAGCGTCAAGGCGTCGCGCGCCGGCCCGCCGAGGTGGGCCACGCAGCAGCGCAATCCTGTCCTGGCTGCCTCGGAGAGGGAGGGATCGTCGAAGAACTTTCCCGCCTCGTCGAGGGCGGCGAGGGCATGGACGACGCGCGCCGCCGTGCCGTCGCGGGTCCGCCGGTCTTCGATCGGCAGATACTCGTATTCGGGCAGCCCGTCCGGTCCGCGGCTGCGCATCAGATAACCGGCGAGCAGCGCCGCGTCGGCGTCCAGCTCGCCCTCCTCCCGGGCCCGTTCCCCGCGGACCGGAAAGCCGAGCCACAGACGCCGGACGCCGCTTTTCGCCGATACCCAGGTGGCGGTCCGGAACGTCATCCACCGGCAGGGCGGACCCGCGATGCCCGCCTTGCGCAGGAGCTGGGCGACGAGCTGCTCCTTGCTCCAGTTGTAATCGACGGCGACGGAAGGCAGGAACAGGGCGCTGCGCTCCCCCTGCTGGACCGCGAGCGAATCGAGCCCGAGCCGCAGCTTGCGCGCCACGTTGGCGGTCGGCAGCTCGCCGACCCACTCCCGGTCGTGCAGGATCGATACGACGAGGTCGATCTCCTCCACCGGCACGCCCGTCAGGGGCGCTCCGAAACGGCGGTCGCCGAGGGCGCCGCGCGTCGCGCGGTCGAGGCACTCGTCGAGCGAGCCGCTCCAGGCGAGCGTGCAGCCGGCGAGGCCGCGATGGTAGAGAGTGACCCCCACGGCGTAGACCGGCCCCGGAATCAGATCGTCGCCGGCCGGCGCGCCGGCAGCCGGTTCATCGCGGATGGCGGCCGCCAGCAGCTCGCGGGCTCGCGCCGTCAGGCGCTCTCCCACGGCTTCGTCGTGCGTCCAATCCCCTTCGTCCTCACCGGTGCCGAAGGGCAGCCAGCCGGCGCCGGGCTCGACGTACTTGGCGACCTCGTGCCGGTAGAGGTCGTGCGGCTCGAAAAGGGTGAGGTCGGCGTTGGTGAAGCGCGCGTGCCGGTACTGCTCCAGCTCGTGGGTGAAGACCTGCGTATTCGGCAGCGCCCCGCCGACCTTGGTCGCCCAGGCACGGCTTTGGACCACGATTCCATAACGCCAGTAATCCAGCTTGCGCGGCGGGATCGGCTCGAGCGGCCCGAGAAAGCTGACCGCGATCTTGAGCCGGTCGAGGCGCTCGCGCGTGATCGGGACCTCGGCGAACCGGAGCGTCTTGACGGTCGCCAGGATCAGATCGCGGCAGGGGTCCGCGTCCGCCGGATCGAAATGCCAGAAGCCGTCGCGGGCCAGCCGCGTTTCGCTGTCCGGCTCGCGGAAGCTGACGTAGACGCCGCCGCGACCGTCGACGGGCGGCGCGAAACGCGCCGGTGGGCGGGGCACCTCGCCGTCCGTCAGGTAGAGCTCGGCCGCCCGCCGCGCCGCGACCGCCGGATGCAAGCCGTCCTCGACCTGGCGGGAGCCCCAGCTCTCGGGCGACGCGCGGCGGAACCCCGGCACGTACACCGGGCGGGGCATCTCGAGATCCTTCCAGACGTCGAAGATCCACTCGACGCGGTAGCCAAGGCCGAGGGCGCGCTCGGCTCCGCCGCGATAGGGGAAGTGCACCAGCGCCAGACCCCCCTCGACCTGCAGCCCCTCCTCCTCCAGCGCCTGGATCGCCTGCCGCATCGAAGTCCCGGAGCTCAGCGAATCGTCGAGCACGACGACCGGCCGGGTGCGGTCGATGTTGCCCTCGACGCGGCGGCAGGAGCCGTACTCCTTGCGCCGCTCGCGAATGCACAAGCCCTGATAGCGGCCGCCGCCCAGCAGGACGCAAGCCGAAAGGAGCGGCATCCCGGTGTAGCCGAAGGTGGCGATCTGAGTCGATTCGAACTCGCGGAGGCGGTCGAGAAAACACTCGGCGGCCAGCCGTGCGCCGCGAGAGGTGAGGCTCACACCCCAGCTATAGAACATCCAGGGAGCGGAGGAGCCGTCCCGGCCGAGGACCGGCTGCTCCGCTCCTTCATAGAGGATGGCGCTTTCCCGCAACAGGTGCCGCAGCTCCTCGCGCGCGGCATCCGCGCCGCCGCCAGCGACCTCGGCTGAAAGCATCACCGGCCCTTCTCGGCTGTCAGGAGAAACCACGGACCCATCCCTCCATTACGAACCTACAAACCGAACCTACAAACCGAACCTACAAACCGAACCTACAAACGACCAACCCGTTTGTCCAATCGTTATATGCAAATCAGCGTCGCTGGCGCCGCAGCCTGCTGGCAACGTGCCTTTAGAACTTGCAATAGCCATGCCGCGAACGGCAGAAAAGGAAGCGGTCCGGCGGGGGTGGGTTTGAGGGTATGGATGAGGCGGAAGCGCGACTCGGCAGCCGTCGAGCTGAATCGTGCTCGTGCATGATCTCGGCGCTCATTGTAACGCCGCCAGCGCCTCGTCGAGAAAGGCGAGCTGCAGACGCATCTGATCGCGGATCGGCATGCCGCGCACGCCGCTGCGCCCGGCCTCGGCGCGGACCTCCTCGGGCGGCTTCGCGGCGATCCTGTCGAGGAACGCGCGGAAGCGGGGATCGTCCGGCCGTCCCGTCTCGCCCTCCTCGAGCGTCCGCAGGAAAAGCGGCATCTCGGAGACCATGGTGAAGGGATCGCCGCCGAGCGAGCGGACGTGCTCCATGGAGCTGGGACGGAATTTCGCCGCCGTCGCGAAGTCCCCACGCTCCTCGAAGAAAGCGATCATCGACCGCGAGTCGGGCCGCGTGGTGAACCCTTCGTCGATGCGATGAAAACCTTTCTCTCCGCCGCGATCCACGTCGAAGGGTCGATAACCCATCGCCCGCACCTTGTCGCGCAGCGCATCGCGGAGCGCCGCCGTGCGGCCGATCCACGCCGGCTCGATCAGGAACCAGGGGCCGGAGGCGAAGCCCATGCCGTGAAAGCTCGCATGGAGGTGGAACGGCGCGCCGCCGGCGAGGAAGGCGGCGACGGCGCGGTTCTCCGGCCGCGCGCCGGCGTCGTCCGGGTCTCTCGGAAAATCGAACTCCATGTCGTCGCCGGGCCGCTCGCGCACGACGTTGCGAAGATAGAGGGACAGGTCGTAGGCCTGATCCTGCCGTCCCAGGTGGTCCACCGCCGCCAGCGTCCCTTCGCTCCACGCCGCGTTGCGCGCTTCGCCGTCCGGGTTGACGTGGGGAACGACGTACCAGGTAAAGGTTTCCAAAAGCGGATCGCCCGGCAGCCGGGAGGACAGGAACGCCGCCAGACGCCGCAGCATCGCCGGCCCCACCGGCTCGTCGGCATGGCAGCCGCCGATCAGGCTGACGCGGAGAGGTCCGCGGCCGAAGACGTGGGCGAGGATCTCGCGTCCTTCGCGCGACAGGCCGATGGCGCGGCCGGACGGCAGGGGCGGATCCGCAGAGAGGATGTCTTCGATGGGGAGGCACGATCGCAATGCCTTCATCTTCCCGGCCCTCCTGACCTGAAATCACCGTGAGATTGGAGGCGTCTGCCCTCCGAAGCCCTCACCTCCCCGACCCTCCTCTCCCGGAGGGAGAGGAGGGAGAAAGAAACACCAAAGAGCGCTCCTTCTTGTTTCTTCTTGTTCCCCTCTCTCCCTCCGGGAGAGAGGGGCCAGGGGAGTGAGGGCCTCACGGCACAGCCCCTTCCTTCACCCCCCGCAGATCCTCCCTCGCCTTGGCCAGCCCTGCCGCCGCCTTCTCCGCCTTTTCACGCGCCTTGGCCGCCGCCTTTTCCGCCGCCTCGGCCTGCCGGCGGGCTTCGGCCGCTACCTTCTCCGCCCGCGCGGCTTCTTCGCGCAGAGCCGCCTCCTCGATGCGGGCATCCTCCAGCTTCTCCTCCGCCGCGGCCACTCGCCGGCGATGCTTCTCCGCTTCGCGCTCGCGGCGGACCTTCTCGGCCTCCTCGAGCTGGCGCCGGGCCTCCTGCCGCTTCGCCTCGTGAGCGGAGGGCTGCGGGGACGGGAGGACCTTGCCGGCAGGCGGCGCGGGCTTCCGGCCCCGCTCTTTCCCGGGCTCCTTCTCGGCCTGCTCCTCGCGGCGAGCCTCGCGCCGGGCCGCGAGGTCCGCGACCGGGGCGGCGGCGACCTGGAGACCGGCCAGAACCTCGAAGCCCGGAGGCTCCAGGTCGCGGTCCAGCCAGCCCCGGGAGGCTTCCTCGGAGGCTGCCGGACTGAAGGCGAGGGCCTGGAGGTTCGCCGCAATGCGCTCGAGCGTGGCGCGGCTCGGCGCCCCACCCCGCTCGGCGAGGATCTGGCCGGCTTCCCAGCGCAGCTCGTCCGAAAGCACGCGGGCCGCGCGGATCGATTCGCGCAGGGCCTCGGCGCCGCGGCCGGAGACCGCCTGCCGCTGCGCCGTCCGCGCCTGTTCGCCGGCGGCGAGCAGCGCCTCCATCTTCTTCGACTGCCGCTCGAACAGCGCGTTCACCGCCCAGGCGGAGGGCGTCGGCTTGGGAAGCGCCTTGATCTCCGCCGCGTCATCCTTCCGGCCCTCCTTGCGCAGCCGCGCCGCCAGCGCGTTGCGGGCGGTGGTGAACTCCTCGAGCGGCTGCCGGTAGAGACTCCGGATCTCGGTGTTGAGCCCGGCTTTGCGTGACGCCATGGCGAGAATCTACAACGCCGGGCACCCGAAGGGATCTACAATCAGTGGTTCAGTTTGCTCGTGGACTCCCCCGGTCCTGCCCTCCGAAGCCTCACCCCCCGGCCCCCTCTCCGTAACCGGAGAGGGGGAGAGAACACAGTCTCATCTTGCCGTTCTCCCCCTCTCCCGTCAGGGAGAGGGGGCCGGGGGGTGAGGCCTCGAAGGGCATACCCGTCCGAAATCCACAGGCAGACTGAACCATCACCCTTCAGCGGGATCAGCTCGACCGCGAAGAGGGGTAAAATGGCAACCGAGGGATTTTCACGCCATGAAAAGGCTAGCGCCGCCGCACGCCCTGGTCGTCCTTCCCGTCCTTGCCGCCCTCTTCCTGGCCCTCGCCGGCGGGGCCGCCGAACAGCCCACCTTCTCCCGCAGCCGCTGGATCCAGGAGCAGCAGGCCTGGGGCGCCCGCTTTTCGGGCGCGGTGCTGCCGGCGGGCCGCGAACGCCTGCCGGCTCTGGACGTGCTCGCGACAACCGTTCCGCCGGCGAAGGCCGCGGCGCGCCACGTCCGCATCAGCCAGGACATCCTGGAGCCGGCCGGCGGACCCGCGGAGCCGGAGACCCAGACGGAGCCGTTCGTGGTCCTCAACCCCGAGCGGGAGAGCCATCTGCTCGCGGGCTATCAGGAGAATCGCTTCGCGGACGGCGGCGCCCGCGCCCTGGCCTACGCGGTCTCCTTCAACGGCGGGAAGAGCTGGAGCGAAGGCCTCCTGCCGGGGCTGACCACCGCCACGGGAGGCCGGTTCGAGCGCGCCTCCGATCCCTGGGTGGCCTTCGGACCGGGCGGCCGCGCCTACTACCTCTCCCTCGCCTTCAACGAGCGCACGCCCGACAACGGGATCTTCGTCTCCGCCTCCGACGACGGCGGCCTGACCTGGGGTCCGCCGGTGCCGGTGCGCACGGACACGACGGATTTCAACGACAAGGAGGCGATGGCCGTCGACACCCGGACGGACAGCCCCTACCGGGGACGGATCTACGTCGGCTGGGACGCCGTGCTCGCCAATCAGCAGCGCCAGCCCGTCCGTTTCTCCTACTCCGAAGATGGCGGCGCCTCGTTCAGCCCGCCGATCACGGTCTATGACGAGGGGGCGAGCGTCGGCGTTTTCCCCGTGGTGGGTCCGGAAGGCGTGGTCCACCTCGTCTGGGCCAACTACACCTTCAGCGGCGGCACCTGGAACCCCTCCTTGCTGACCGCGAAATCCACGGACGGCGGCGCCTCCTGGAGCTCCCCGGTGGTGATCTCCGACGCCCGGCCTTTCGGCGTCGACGGACAGCGCACCGGCGGCAGCCTGCCCTCGGCTGCCGTCGATCCGCGGACGGGAGACTTTTACGTGGTCTGGCAGGACGAGCGCTTCTCGCCCGGGGTCGATCAGGTCGTCCTCTCCCGCTCGAGCGACGGCGGCGAGACCTGGAGCGCTTCCCAGATCGTCTCCGACGGTCCGCGCAACGCGGCCAACTTCACGCCCGCCGTGGCGGTGAATCCCAACGGCCTGGTGGGGGTCGCCTACTACTCGATGCGCAACGATCCGGCGCGGAGCGTGCTGGTGGACGAATACCTCGCCATCTCGCGGGACCGGGGCCGCCGGTTCGGCCGCAGCGTGCGGGTGAGCGCCGCCTCCTGGGACGTGCGCTTCGCCGCCGTCTCCCGCGGCTTCTTCCTCGGCGACTACCAGGGCCTGGCCGCGGGGCGGAAGACGTTCCATCCCCTCTGGATCGCCACCTTCAATCCCTCCCGCCTCAACCCGGCGGCGCGGCAGCCGGACGCCTTCAGCCGCGCGATGAAGGCCCGCTGAAGGCGCGTCGTCTCTCCTGCCCCCGTTCCGCGCACCTCTCCTGATAGAGCCGAGTTGCATGCTCTTATTTGGAAAGGAGATGGAGATGACGAGAGCCTTGATCCGTTCAGCCGTAGCGGCGGCAGTGTTGCTGGCCCTGGCCGCCGGCTCTCCCGTCCTGGCGGGAGACAACGTCATTCACAAAGGAGTGGACACCTGGATGACCGTAGCGGGCTTCGCCAAGACGAGCTTCGCCAAGGAGCCGATCCCCGCGGGCTTCTTCTGCGCGGGCTCGAAGCCCTTCACCGGCACGGTCGTCTTCGAGGGAGGTCCCCTGGCCGTCGAGCCGGCCGGCAGCCTCGGAACCATCGACACGGTCGTCAACCGCCTGGACGAAGCCGCGTTCAACGACAAGGGCGAGGCGACGACCCGCATCCAGTTGATGGCGCTCTCGCTGGTGAGCACCCAGCCGATCGAGACGAGCTGCGGCAAGTACGACGTCGCCGTCAGCCTCGCCGGCGAGCAGCCGACGACGACCATGCGCATCATCCGCACCGATGCCTTCGGCGGCCTCTACTCGGCGCCTTTGTCCCTCAACGTCAAGGCCGCCTTCACGCCGGTCGGTGGCGACGAGAGCGGCCGGCGCGAGCTGACGCGCCGCGTCGACCTCGGCCCGGCCGACCATTCGGTGTGGGCGTACGTCAACCTGCCGCGCTACAAGGGCTCCGTCCGCATCGACACCAACGGCGACGGGCGGGCGGATGCGGCGCTGCCGCCGGCCTCGAAC
This sequence comes from Thermoanaerobaculaceae bacterium, assembly GCA_963778565.1. Lineage (GTDB taxonomy): Bacteria > Acidobacteriota > Thermoanaerobaculia > Multivoradales > UBA5704 > DATARR01. Next base: position 600,140 of record CAVZUZ010000017.1, read on the forward strand.
TTCCTCGCCGGCGTGGCGCCGGCCGTGCTCAAGGGCGATTACAAGGCCACGGTGATGAAGGCCCAGATCTCGCCGCCAGGAGGGGGAGGCCCCCCACCTGGACTGAGCTGTCCGCCTGGCCAGTGCCCGTACCGGGCCTGCCATTGCGCGGCGATCGAGGACAATCCGCAATGGGATCAGTCCAGCACCGGCTGCGAGGACGATCACCTGCACTGCATCTGGACCTGCGCCCCGGCCGGCGCGGTGGGCCCGGGAGGCCTCGTCGAGGCCTGCGCGGTCGCGGTTGAAGAATAGCCTGACGCCAATCCCGGCGGCGGTCCTCTCCGGACCGCCGCCCTCCTCGCCGCCGCAGGACCCTGCCAGGTAGTGGTTCAGTTTGCTCGTGGACTACCCCGGTCCTGCCCTCCGAAGCCTCACCCCCCGGCCCCCTCTCCCTGACGGGAGAGGGGGAGGAACACATCTGTCTTTCTTGCTGTTCTCCCCCTCTCCGGTTACGGAGAGGGGGCCGTGGGTGAGGCTTCGGAGGGCAGGACCGTACGCAGTCTGCAGGCAAACTGAACCACTACGCCCCGTCAAAGCACGCATAGAGAGGAAGGCCACCGGCGTGCTATCGTTGAACTTCCCAAATGCAGCTTCTGCTCGCCGTCCTCCTGAGCTTCGTGCCGGCGTTCCTCTGCGCCGCCTTCGTCTATTGGATCGACCGCTACGAGAAGGAGCCGAAGCTCCTGCTCGGGTTCGTCTTCTTCTGGGGCGCGGTGGTGGCGGCCGGCGGCGCTCTCGTATCGCAAGTCTTCCTCGAAGGGACCGTCCAGCTCGCGACGGGCTCCGCGGAGGCGGCGGACCTGGCGGGGACGACGCTCTTCGCGCCGCTCACCGAGGAGAGCCTCAAGGGTTTCGCCGTGCTCCTGATCTTCCTCGCCGTCCGGCGCGAGTTCGACTCGGTGGTCGACAGCCTGGTCTACGCCGGCGTCGCGGCCCTCGGCTTCGCGGCGACGGAGAACACGCTCTACCTCTTCGACGAGGTGACGAAGAACGGCGTCGAAGGGATGCTCGGCCTGTGGATCGTCCGCGGCGTCCTCGGGGCCTGGGACCATCCCTTCTACACCGCCTGGATCGGCCTGGGCCTGGCGACGACGCGGCTCTCCCGCTCCGCCGCGGTGCGCTGGCTCGCGCCTCCCGCGGGCTGGGCCCTGGCCGTGACGGCGCATGCGATCCACAACGGCCTGGCGACCGCGGCGCCCAGGATCAACGAGCCTCGGAGTGCTGATGTTCCTCCTCGATTGGACGGGCTGGTTCCTGATCGCCGTCGTGCTGTTCGCCGCGATCTGGCGCGAGCGCAGGATGCTCCAGATCCAGCTCGCCGACGAGGTGACCCGCGGCGTGCTCGACGAGCGGCAATACCGGACGGCCCTCTCGCCCGGCCTGCACTTCGGCGCCCGCCTGCGCGCCTTCGCCGCCGGCCGCTTCCTCGCCACCCGCCGTTTCTACCGCCTGTGCGGCAAACTGGCCCACAAGAAGCAGCAGCTCGCCCGCCTCGGCGACGAGGACGGCACCTCCCTGTTCATCGAGGAGCTGCGGGAAGAGATGCGGCGGCTGGCGCCGCTCGCGATGGCGTAGGCCCCTCACCTCCCCGGCCCTCCTCTCCCGCCCCCTCCCTCCCCACCACACCGGGAGAGGAGGGAGAAAAACAAAAGAAGAAATTCTTCTCCCCGCCTCCTCCCTGCACCACCTCGGGAGAAGATTTTGTTCTTGTTTTGCCTTTTCCCCTCTCCCGGTGAGGTGGGAAGGGAGGGGGCGGGAGAGGGGCCAGGGGTGAGGGTTTGGGCGGGGGCGCAACGCCTTGACGATCTACAATTCCCCCTGTATTGTAGATCGTCGAGGTATCACCCCATGGGAAAACCCAGCGATCTCGTCCAAGGCACGCTCGACCTCCTGATCCTGAAGACCATCTCCCTCGAGCCCAAGCATGGCTGGGCCATCGCCAAGCGGATTCAGCAGATCACCGAGGAGGTGCTCCAGGTCCAGCAGGGCTCTCTCTATCCGGCGCTCCACCGCCTCGAGCAGCAGGGTTGGATTCAGGCCTCCTGGGGGGAGACGGAGACCGGGCGCCAGGCCAAGTTCTACTCGCTGACGGAGGCCGGCCGCGTCCAGCTCGACAAGGAGCTGGCCCAGTGGGAGCGGCTGTCGAATGCCGTCAACCTCGTGGCGAAGATGGCCTGAGGCGGGGTTCCCAGATGCGCTTCCTGGACCGGCTACGGCTGCGCCTGCGGTCGCTCCTGCTGCGCGATCGGGTCGAGGCGGAGCTCCGAGCCGAGCTGAGCTTCCATCTGGAGCAGCAGACCGCCGAGCTCATCGCCGCCGGCATGGCGCCGGTCGAGGCTCGCCATGCCGCTCACCGGATCATCGGCAATCTGGGCAAGATCGAAGAGGAGTGCCGCGACATGCGCCGTACGAGATGGATCGAGACCTTCCTGCAGGACCTGCGCTACGGCGTCCGCTCGCTGCGCCTGAGCCCCGCCTTCACCGTCGTGGCCACGCTCTCGCTGGCGCTCGGCATCGGCGCCAACACCGCCATCTTCAGCCTCATGGACGCCCTTCTCCTGCGCAGCCTCCCCGTTCGCGCCCCGGAGCAGCTCGCGGTCCTCGGCGATCCCTCCATGACCGGCTCGCTCTCCCAGGGCTCGGTGCGCTCCGACATCTTCTCGGTCCCCATGTACCGGGAGCTGCGCGACAGGAACCCGGTGTTCAGCGGCCTCTTCGCCTCCGGACGGACCGGCCGGCTGGAGGTGGGAAAGGACCGGTCGTCCACGACCCCCGAGACGGCGCGCGGCCGGCTGGTCAGCGGCAACTACTTCTCCGTGCTCGGCGTCACGGCCTTGCACGGCCGGACCTTCACCGGCGAAGAGGACCGCAGCCCGGGTTCCGCCCCCTACGTCGTCATCTCCTACGACTATTGGAAGCGGCGCTACGGCGCGGATCCGGACGCCGTCGGCCGGTCCATCACGCTGAACGGCTACCCGCTCACCATCATCGGCGTCGCGCCGCCGGGATTCTTCGGCGACATCGTCGGCAGTGCGACCGAGGTATGGATCCCGCTGCTGATGCAGCGCCAGGTCAATCCGGGGCGCGATTTCCTCGAGCGCTGGGACGTGAACTGGCTGCTGCTGATGGGCCGCTTGCAGCCCGGGATTTCGGCCACCCAGGCCCGCAGCTCGATCGATACGATCTTTCAACGGATCGTCAGCAGCCGCGCCGGCGGCGCCATCGACGCCGAGCTCCTGCCCGAAAACCCCCGGGAAATGCAGGAGCTGCGCATCGAGGTGACCCCCGGCGGATCCGGCTTCTCCTACCTGCGACGGCAGTTCTCGCGGCCTCTCGCGACCCTCATGGCCATCGTCGGGATGGTGCTGCTGATCGCCTGCGCCAACGTCGCCAACCTCCTGCTGGAGCGCGCCACCGGCCGGCAGAAGGAGATCAGCGTGCGCCTGGCGCTCGGCGCCGGACGGCTCCGCCTGGTGCGCCAGCTCCTCACCGAGAGCCTGCTGCTGGCCTTCCTCGGCGGCGCCCTGGGGGTGCTGTTCGCCTTCTGGGCCGACGCCGGGCTCCTCAAGCTGATCGGCGTCGCCCGGTCCCCTGCCCTCGACCTGCGGCCCAACCTGACCATCCTCGCCTTCACCGCCGCCGTGTCCCTCGTCACCGGCATCCTCTTCGGGCTCGCCCCCGCCCTCCGCGCCACGCGCGTCGAGCTCGCTTCCGCCCTCAAGGAGAGCTCGCGCAGCCTCGCCGGCACCGGCTCGGGAAAGCGCTGGCCGCTCGGCAAGATCCTGGTGGTGTCGCAATTCGCGGTCTCGCTCCTCCTCCTCATGGGCGCCGGTCTCTTCGTGCGCACGCTGGTCAACCTGCAGCGCCTCGACCTCGGCTACCCGCGCGAAGGACTGCTCATGCTGGAGCTCGATCCGGTGGCGGCCGGAATTCCGCGCGACCGCCTGGGGAGCTTCGTCGAGCAGCTCCTGGAGCGGCTGCGGGCGGTCCCCGGCGCGACCGCCGTCACCCTGTCGGAGAACGGGCTCTTCAGCGGCACCGAATCGGGGACGTCGATCGCGATTTCCGGCCGGCAACCCATTCCGGACCCGGACGACGACGTCGCCTACGATCGCGTCGGCCCCGACTACTTCGACGTCGTCGGCATCCCCATCCTCCAGGGGCGCGGCATCGGCCCGGAGGACCGGACCGGAGCGCAGCGGGTGGCGGTGATCAACGAGACCATGGCGCGCTTCTATTTTCCGAAACAGAGCCCCATCGGGCAGCGCTTCGTGGAGACCGACGCGACCGACCAGCTCTACGAGATCGTCGGCGTCTCCAGGGACGCCCGCGACCACGAGCTGCGGGGGGACGTGCCGCGGCGCTACTATTCCCCCCTGTTGCAGGATGCGGCGAGCCTTTCCGCGTGCAACTTCGAGATTCGTACGCGGGACCCCAAAGGTCTCACCGAGCCGATCCGCAACGCGGTGCGCGCCTTCGATCCGCGCCTCTCCATCCTCGACCTGGCGCCGGTCACCGCCAACATCGACGACTCGATCGGCGACGAGCGCCTGGTCGCCAAGCTCTCGGCGGTGTTCGGGCTCCTCGCCCTGGTGCTCGCCTCGATCGGCCTCTACGGCGTGATCTCCTACACCATCTCCCGCCGCACCAACGAGATCGGCATCCGCATGGCCCTGGGGGCGAACGAGGGACGCGTCCTGTGGATGGTGCTGCGCGAGACCCTGCTGCTGGCTTTCGCCGGCATCGTCCTCGGCCTGCTCGCCGTGTTCGCCGCGGCGCGGGCGCTGTCCAGCCGCCTCTTCGGGCTCTCCGCCTACGATCCGCCGACGCTCGCCGCCGCGACCGCCATCCTCGTCCTCGTCGCCATCGTCGCCGGCGCCATTCCGGGCTCCCGCGCCGCCCGCGTGGCGCCCACGGAGGCTCTGCGGTACGAGTAATCGAGCCGCGAGCAGAGGCGGCCACATAGGCTCTTGATCATTGCCGACGGCACCGAAAACCAGGGCGGCCACATAGGGCCGCCCCTACAGGACAGGATGTAGGGGCGGCCCTATGTGGCCGCCCTGGTTTTGGCCCTTAATCCTCCGGCAGCGGCGGCGGACCGTCGGGAATGTAGCCCTTGTAGATGACGCCCTTCGTGCTCTCCTCGAATTCGCGGCGGATCTCCGCGCGCCGGTCCGGCTGCTCGAAGAGGTCGACCATCGTGGCGGCGAGGACCTTGGCGGCGAAGGTCATGCCTTTGTGGCCGATCGACATGCCGCCGCTCGCCACCACCGGCCAGGCATGCCAGGGTGCGCCGGCCGGCGCCGTGGTCACCGAGACGTGGAGGGTCGGCACGTTCCAGCTCACGTCGGCGACGTCGGTCGAGCCTCCTTCCGGGTCGCCCGGATGCTCGTCCAGGGGTTTGATCGCGCCGTCCAGCCCCTTCTGCTCGACGCCGGCCTCGCGCTGAATGGCCTTGGCGAACTCCTGCTCCGCCTCGGTGTACAGGATCGGTCCCAACCCAGTCCAGGTTGGTCTGCAGGAGCCTCTCGCCGGCGCGGTTGACCAGCATCTCGTAATCGCCGGACTGGACGCGTAGCGTGCTCTCGACGTCGGCGGCGAGGGCCGCCCCGCGAGCCATCTTGTTCACCCGCTCCAGCAGCTCGTCCACGGAGGCGTGCTTGCTGTCGCGCACCCAGGCCCAGACCCTGGCGTGGTCCGGCACCACGTTCGGCACGTCGCCGCCGTCCGTGATGACGTAGTGCATGCGGACGCTCGGCCGCACGTGCTCGCGCATCAGGTTCATGGCGTGCGTGAAGATCTCCAGCGCGTCGAGGGCGCTGCGGCCGTTCCAGGGATCGAAGGCGGCATGCGCCGTCCGGCCGCGGAACTCGACGACGAAGTCCACCATCGCCTGCGATGCTCTTGGTGTCCGCCCGCGTCTCGTCGGCGGGATGCCAGGCGAGGGCCACGTCCACGTCCTTGAACAGGCCTTCGCGCACCATGTACAGCTTGCCGCCCACGGCCTCCTCGGCCGGCGTGCCGTAGAAGCGCACGGTGCCGTGCAGCTTGCCGGCGGCGATGAGCTCCTTGACCGCCACCGCCGCTCCCAGGCTCGCGGCGCCGAAGAGATTGTGCCCGCACCCATGGCCGGGCGCGCCGGCTTCGAGCGGCTCCTTCGCCGGTTGCGCCTTCTGCGAGATCCCCGGCAGTGCGTCGTACTCGCCGAGGATGGCGATCACCGGCTTGCCCTCGCCGTAACTCGCCACGAAAGCCGTCGGCAGTCCCGCCACGCCGCGCTCCACCTTGAAGCCCTGGGCCTCGGCATAGTCGGCGAGCACCTTGGACGAGCGCTTCTCCTTGAGCGCCGTCTCCGCGAATGCCCACACCTGATTCGCCAGCTCCACCAGCTCCGGCCGGTGGCCCTCCACGGAAGCCACGACGGCTGCCTTGTTGGCGCTCGGCTTGATAGCAGCCGGCTTCGCCACGGCCAGACCGGGCAGCAACAGGAAGGCGGCGGAAAGCACGAATACGGATCGACGGCAGATCATCGGAGCCCCCTCTTCAAGGTACGTGACGAGATCATAGCGGAGGCTCTCCAGGGCGGCCACATAGGGCCGCCCCTACATCCTGATCACGAATCTAGGATAAGGCGTATCTGTAGGGGCGGCCCTATGTGGCCGCCCTGTCTAGAACGGCGCCTTTCCGCCTACTCCCCCGCCGCCCCGCGAATGAACTCCGCGATGTCCTTCTTCAGCTTCTGGTGGTCGGCGCGGCGGATGTACATCATGTGGCCGGAGTCGTAGGTCGTCGTCTTCATGTTGCCGCGCAGCGCCTCCGGGAGGCCGAGGTGGTTGGCGGTGTAGACGGCATCGTAGTAGGGAGTCGCGAGATCGTAGAGACCCGAGGTTACAAGCACCTGGAGATTGGGGTTCTTGACCATCGCCTGGCGCAGGGCCTCGGCGAGGTTGGGATACCGGAACTCGTGCCCCTCCGTCGTCCAGGGCCAGACGTCGGCCAGGCGCTCGTAGACGTGATCGTCCTTGTAGCCGAGCTCTCGCCGCAGATAATCGTTGATCATCGCCGCGTAGGGAGCGTCGATCGCCGCGCCGGAGGGGTCGTACTCCGGGAACTCGCCCACCGAGTCGATGTCCCAGCCGGTGAAGCGGCTGTCGAGGCGGCCGACCGTCTTGCCCTCGCTCCGCAGCAGCTCCTTGCAGAAGCGCTCGATCACGATCCGCAGGTTCGAGCGCAGCACGTAATCCACCGACAAACCCGTGTAGCGCGCCACCTTGGCGGCGATCTCCTGCCGCCGGGCGGGGGCTAGAGCGTCGCCTTCGAGGAGCGCCAGCGCGTAGTCGTGCATGGCGAACTCCTCGACCTCGCGCAGCGTCTTGCGGATGTCGCCCGAGAGCTCCGGCGGCAGCTTCTTGTGGTACCAGGCGGTGACCGCGTAGCTCGGCAGGTAGATCGCGTAGGGCAGGTCATTGCCCGGGCCGAAGAGGATCGACTGCCAGTTGAGCACCGAAGAGATCAGCACGATGCCGTTCAAGTCCATGCCGAAGCGCGACTGGAGGTGCTCGGCGAGACCGGCGGACCGGGTCGTGCCGTAGCTCTCCCCGGCCAGGAACTTGGGCGAGGCCCAGCGCTCGTTGCGGGTGATCCAGAGGCGGGTGAGCTCGCCCACCGACTCGATGTCCGGCCGGATGCCGTGGAACTGCTTGACGTCGACCCCCGGCACCGCCCGGCTGTAGCCGGTCGACACCGGATCGATGAACACCAGGTCGGTGACATCGAGGATCGAGAACGGGTTGTCGATCAGCTTCCCCGGCGGCGGGAAGCCCATACCCTCCTCCGTCCGCTCGACGATCTTCGGACCGAACGCCCCCATCTGCACCCACACCGCCGCCGCGCCCGGGCCGCCGTTGAAGCTGAAGGTCACGGGCCGCTCGCCGGGCTCCTTGGCGCCGTCCCGCGTGTAGGCGACGTAGAAGATCGAAGCCTTGGGAGTGCCGTCCTCCGCCTTCATGAGGTAGTTCCCGGCGGTGGCCGTATAGGCGACCTTCTGCCCCTCGAGGGTGATCGAGTGCTTGGTCACCGAAGACCTCTCCTCCGGCATGACCGGCGGCTTCTTCTCCTCCTCCTTCTTCGACTCCTCCGGCTTGACCGCGGGAGGTTGGGCCGGCAGCAACGCGGGGGTCAGGAACAGGAGGAGCAGGACGAGGGTTCGCAGGCGGGACGGGATGGGCATCCAGGGTCTCCTCTCAGAAAGGGTAGAGCATAGCTGACGTGCCAAGGTGGTCCGTTGGCGGAGGTACGGAGGTGAGGCGGAAAGGTTTGGAGCGCCCTATTACCGCCGCGGGAGGAATCATTTTGGCGGATACCTGCAAGATGAGAAGCACTTTTTCCGTCTTATATGGCTGTGACGAGACGCACCCGCGGAAGCAGCGACGCGCCGGCGAGGCATGATCCCGGCTACAAGCGGATCTTCTCCCATACCACCATGGTCAAGGAGCTGCTGCGGGGATTCGTCCGCGAGGACTGGATCGAGAAGCTCGACTTTTCCACCCTCGAACGGGTCGGTAACAGCTTCGTCTCCGGCGACCTGCGCGAGCGTCACAGCGATCTCATCTGGCGCCTGCGGCTCCACGGGGATGGAGACCGGTGGGTCTACCTTTACCTGCTTCTGGAGTTCCAGTCCACCTCCGACCCGTTCATGGCCGTCCGCCTGCTGACCTACGTCGGTCTTCTGCTCGAAGATATCATCCGGAAAGAAAAGCTGAGGCCCGGAGACCGCCTTCCCGCGGTGCTGCCGCTGGTGATCCACAGCGGCAGGGACCGCTGGCGCGCACCGCTCCGCCTGGAGACACACTTTGCTCCAGTCCCCAAGGACCTCAAGCGGTACCTCCCGAGATTGACCTACCTCCTTCTCGACGAGCGCCGTCTCGACCTGGACCGTCCCGAGCTGGAGCGCAATCCGACCGCCGCCTTCTTTCAGGTCGAAGTCAACGAAACGGCAGAGGCGCTGCTCGACCTTTACCAGCAGCTCAAGGGCCGGATTCCACCCGAAGAAGCGGAGCTACAGCGGATCATCGATGCGTGGTTCTGGGGGGTGGTCCAAAGGATCGCCCCGGGCGCTATAATTCAAAACGGACTGACTCTGGAGGGGACCTCCATGCTGGAAGAGAATCTAATCAGGTGGCGAGACCAAGCCCGCAACCAAGGCCGCCGGGAGGGCCTCAAGGAGGGCCTCAAGGAGGGCCTCAAGGAGGGTCTCAAGGAGGGTCTCAAGGAGGGCCGGCTACAAGGTGAGGTTTTAGGCTTAAGGAGAGCCCTCCTCAAGCTGATGGCCGAGCGCTTCGGCCGGCTGCCCAAGGAGGTCCGGAGTCAAGTGCAGCAGATCTCATCTACCCAGGACCTGGAGAAGTTGACGCGGAAGGTCTTGTCGGCAAAGTCTCTGGAGGACCTGAGCATTTTTATTCAGGAAGACCACCGAGACTGAGAGGGGATTCCCATGGAGACAACAAGTACGGAACAACACTTTGTTGCCAATCGAAGTTATGTGCCCAGTCAAGAGGAGATAGAAGCCTTACACAAGGATGTAGTGGAGGTCACCCTCAACATAGCTTATCGAAACGGATGGTACGACGGCGCCCGGTATGCTCGTCGGAAAGAACGGCTCTCCGGGATGCGTAAGATTCTCCTTGAATCGATGAGGCACCGTTTCGGTTCTGTCTCTCCTCAGCTACGTCACCGCGTCAGCAGGATCTCTTCCCCCGAGAGATTGCTCGAGCTTGCCGGTCAAGTGCTCACCGCTGAAACACTTGAAGACTTGGCGCTCTGAGGTAGCTAGCTAGCTAGCTAAGCTAGGCCGACCATCTTTCCTCTCACGACGAGGCCGCGGCTGGCGCTTGGAGCGGCGAGGGCCGCGGTGAGCCCTCGCAGGAGATCGAGGAAGTCCGGCGCAATTGGGAGGATCGGCGGGGGCGTTTCGGTCCGGATCAAGGCCGTGGCTGACTTCTTGCTGGATGTGGTCATCTGGCACCTTCGCGGTCGGTCCATGCCGAAGCCCGACTGGAGGTATTCGGCGAGACCGGCGAACGGGTGGTGCCATAGTTCTCGCCGGCCAGGAACTTGGGCGAGGCCCAGCGCTCGTTGCGGGTGATCCAGAGGCGGATCAGCTCGCCCACCGACTCGATGTCCGGCCGGATGCCGTGGAACTGCTTGACGTCGACCCCCGGCACCGCCCGGCTGTAGCCGGTCGACACCGGATCGATGAACACCAGGTCGGTGACATCGAGGATCGAGAACGGGTTGTCGATCAGGAGCTGCTGCGGGGATTCGTCCGCGAGGACTGGATCGAGAAGCTCGACTTCTCCACCCTCGAGCGGGTCGGTAACAGCTTCGTCTCCGGCGACCTGCGCGAGCGCCACAGCGATCTCATCTGGCTCCTGCGGCTCCACGGGGATGGAGACCGGTGGGTCTACCTTTACCTGCTGCTGGAGTTCCAGTCCACCTCCGACCCGTTCATGGCCGTCCGCCTGCTGACCTACGTCGGTCTTCTGCTCGAAGAGATCATCCGGAAAGAGAAGCTGAGGCCCGGAGACCGCCTTCCCGCGGTGCTGCCGCTGGTGATCCACAGCGGCAGGGACCGCTGGCGCGCACCGCTCCGTCTGGAGACACACTTCGCTCCGGTACCCAAGGACCTCAAACGGTACCTCCCGAGATTGACCTACCTCCTTCTCGACGAGCGCCATCTCGACCTGGACCGTCCCGGGCTGGAGCGCAATCCGACCGCCGCCTTCTTCCAAGTCGAGACGAATGAGGTGGGAGAAGCCTTGCCGGACCTGTACCATCGGCTCAGGAACCGGCTGCCGTCAGGGGCTGCGGAGCTCCGGCGGGACATAGATGCGTGGTTCACCGGGGTGGTTCACAGGACCGTCCCAAAGACTATAATTCCCGAGGGGGTGAGCTTCGAGGAGCCTTCTATGCTGGAAGAAAACCTGATCAGGTGGAGAGACCGGGCCTTCAAGGAGGGCCTGCAAGAAGGTCGGGTTCTGGGCCTGCGGGAGGCCCTTCTCAAGCTGCTGGCCGAGCGCTTTGGCCGGTTGCCCGAGAGGGTTCGGAGCCGTGTGGAGCAGATCGACTCTGCCAAGGAACTGGAAGGGCTAATGCGGAGAGTGCTGTCGGCGAAGTCTCTCGAGGACATGGGGCTCGGCCAGGGCTAGATTCGCGATGAAGCCGCCGCCGGCCGACTACACGCCGGCGGCGATCCTCCAGGCACCCCTGCCTACTCCGACTCACCCTCTCCAGAGATCTGCTCGTCGAGAATCACCCCGGTCCGTTCCAAGCCGACCGCGCCAGCAGCTTCCAGTAGCCGCGCCGACGACTCGGGGAACCTCAACAGATAGATAGCCGCATTCATCCTGCGGACCAGCCTCTTCGCGGCAGGCCCAAAGCAGCCGACCTCGGTTCCGCCATGCAGATTCACCATCACTTGATAACCAGGTCCGCCATCTTCCCTCTTACGGCGAACGAGCAACGGAGTCTGTCCCAGACCGGGGGGTCACCGACGACTTCTCCTCCGGCATGACCGGCGGCCTCTTCTCTTCTTCCTTCTTCGCCTCCTCCGCCTTGGCCGCGGGGGCTGGGCCGGCAGGAACGCCGGGGTCAGGAGCAGAAGGAGCAGGAAGAGGGTACGCAGACTCAATACGGCCCGCCGCCTGAAGCCCACCTTGGTGCTATGATCTGTCCGGAGTCTGGAGCCCAGGAGATGCGATCCCACCCCTCGGTCATCGAAGTCGCCGAAAACTTTTCCGAGTACATAAACCGCGTTGGCTGCGGCGAGCGCTTCGTGCTCATGCAGGGGAAGACTCCTGTCGCCGAGCTTCGCCCAGTCACGTCGGAGCGCCGGCTTAGGGAGTTACCCGAAATCCTGGCGTCCCTTCCTCAGCTCTCGCCCGAAGATCTGGAAGCCTTCGAGTCCGATCTCGCAGAAGCGAGAAGCGATCTCCTTCACGTTCCCATCCGCGATCCATGGGGGTCCTGATTGATGCGAGCGTCCTGATCGCCTATGAGCGAGGGCGCATCAACCTGGAGGAGAAACTCGTCGGCCGTGAAGACGAGAACTTCTTCCTTTCGGTGATCACAGCAAGCGAGCTTCTTCACGGCGTCCACCGCGCTCGAGAAGCCCAGGCGCGTGCTCGGCGCTCCGCCTTCGTCGAGGCTCTACTGAGCCGCTTTCCGATTCTGCAGCCAGATCTAGCCACAGCTCGAATTCACTCCCAGCTCTGGGCTGATCTTTCCGCGGCAGGATGGTTGATCGGTCCCCATGATCTGTGGGTCGCAGCCACGGCGATGGCTCACGGCCTTATCCTGGTCACGGAAAACCTACGGGAGTTTCGACGTGTCCCTGGGCTTGCCGTCGAATCTTGGGCGGATTGAGCACTTCAATCAGAACCCCCGCGGCGCGCCCGTATTGACGCCCGAGACCCGATCGAGTGCTTCGTCACCGACGATTTCTCCTCCGGCATGACCGGCGGCTTCTTCTCCTCCTTCTTCTGGAGCGCCCTATTACCGCCGCGGGAGGAATCATTTTGGCCGATACCTGCAAGATGAGACGCACTTTTTCCGTCTTATATGGCTGTGACGAGACGCACCCGCGGAAGCAGCGACGCGCCAGGGAGACACGATCCCGGCTACAAGCGGATCTTCTCCCATACCACCATGGTCAAGGAGCTGCTGAGGGGATTCGTCCACGAGGACTGGATCGAGAAGCTCGACTTCTCCACCCTCGAACGGGTCGGTAACAGCTTCGTCTCCGGCGACCTGCGCGAGCGCCACAGCGATCTCATCTGGCGCCTGCGGCTCCACGGGGATGGAGACCGGTGGGTCTACCTTTACCTGCTGCTGGAGTTTCAGTCCACCTCCGACCCGTTCATGGCCGTGCGGCTGCTGACCTACGTCGGTCTTCTGCTCGAAGAGATCATCCGGCAAGAGAAGCTGAGGCCCGGAGACCGCCTTCCCGCGGTGCTGCCGCTGGTGATCCACAGCGGCAGGGACCGCTGGCGCGCTCCGCTCCGTCTGGAGACACACTTCGCTCCTGTACCCAAGGACCTCAAACGGTACCTCCCGAGATTGACCTACCTCCTTCTCGACGAGCGCCGTCTCGACCTGGACCGTCCCGAGCTGGAGCGCAATCCGACCGCCGCCTTCTTCCAAGTCGAGACGAATGAGGTGGGAGAAGCCCTGCCGGACCTGTACCATCGGCTCAGGAACCGGCTGCCGTCAGAGGCTGCGGAAGCTCCGGCGGGACATAGACGCGTGGTTCTTCGGGGTAGTTCAAAGGACCGCTCCAGGCGCTATAATTCACGAGGGATTGGCTTTAGGGGGGATCTCCATGCTCGAAGAGAACCTGATCCGGTGGCGAGAAAAGATCCTCGACCAAGGTCGCCGGGAGGGCCGGCAAGAAGGACGGCAAGAAGGACGGCGGGAGGGTGAAATCCTCAGTCTTCAAAAAACGCTCCTCCAGCAGATGACCCTCCGCTTCGGCCGCCTCCCCGCCAACGTGCGCCGGCACATCGAGGCGACCTCTTCGCTTCAGGAGCTACGCAAGCTGAGCCGGAAGGTCCTGCGGGCGAAGACTCTGGAGGACATGGGGCTCGGCCAGGGCTAGATTCGCGATGAAGCCGCCGCCGGCCGACTACACGCCGGCGGCGATCCTCCAGGCACCCCTGCCTACTCCGGCTCACCCTCTCCAGAGATCTGCTCATCGAGAATCACCCCGGTCCGTTCCAAGCCGACCGCGCCAGCAGCTTCCAGTAGCCGCGCCAACGACTCGGGGAACCTCAACAGATAGATAGCCGTATTCATCCTGCGGACCAGCCTCTTCGCGTCAGGCCCAAAGCAGCCGACCTCGGTTCCGCCATGCAGATTCACCATCACTTGATAACCAGGTCCGCCATCTTCCCTCTTACGCCGAACGAGCAACGGAGTCTGTCCCAAACCGGGGAGAACGGCAGCGGCGACCAAGGCCAGCCAGCGATCAACGAAAATCGCCGTTGGAATGTACCCGCGGGCATAGCCCATACCGACCCGGCTGACGCCAAAGACTTCAGGTGAAAGCTCCTCGATGACCCAAGGACCGGCGGCGTTAGCCTCGCCGGCCGTGGGAGGCAATTCGCGCCCTCCGAAACGACGGAGAAAGTCCGGATCGAAGGCGTTGGGTAGAAGGGGCGGAGTGGGTGGAAGGGGCGGAGTGCTACGATTCTTGGAGCCTCGCATGGGACTGACCTCCTGTGCGAAGTTAGACCCGGGGGTGAGCTCGTAGCTCGCCTTCGGGTCGTTTTCTTTCAAGCCGGCCAGGGCCGGCCGCGGAAACGAAACTGCCGATCCTTGGAATTGGAAATGGTGGGCTGTGCCTGGATCACCTCCTTTGATCCACCTTACGGCGTAGTTTCGCCAGCATAGAAGAGAGAGCAGCGGAAGTCAAGCGGTAAACAAACACAATTCCAAACGGCAGACTGAGAACTAGCCAGAACATTGGAGTGCAGGCCCGTCGCTCTTGGGCTCTTGGGGGAGAATCAAGGCACTTCACCTCGGCGAGCGGCGGAGCGGGTCGTGCCGTGGCTCTCGCCGGCCAAGGAACTTGGGCGAGGCCCAGCGCTCGTTGCGGGTGATCCAGAGGCGGATGAGCTCGCCCACCGACTCGATGTCCGGCCGGATGCCGTGGAGCTGCTTGGCGTCGACCCCGGCACCGCCCGGCTGTAGCCGGTTGAAACCGGATCGATGAACACCAAGTCGTAACGTCGAGGATCGAGAACGGGCTATCGATCAGCTTCCCGGGAGGCGGAAAGCCCACTCCCTCCTCTGTCCGCTCGACGATCTTCGGACCGAACGCCCCCATCTGCACCCACACCGCCGCCGCGCCCGGGCCACCGTTGAAGCTGAAGGTCACCGGCCGCTCGCCGGGCTCCTTCATACCGTCCCGCGTGTAGGCGACATAGAAAATCGACGCCTTGGGAGTGCCGTCCTCCGCCTTCATCAGGTAGTTCCCGGCCGTCGCCGTGTAGGCGATCTTCTGCCCCTCCAGGGTGATCGAGTGCTTGGTCACCGACGACCTCTCCTCCGGCATGACCGGCGGCTTCTTCTCTTCCTCCTTCTTCTTCGCCTCCTCCGGCTTGGCCGCAGGGGGGCTGGGCCGGCAGGAACGCCGGGGTCAGGAGGAGAAGGAACAGGAAGACGGTACGCAGACGGGATGGGATGGGCATCAAGGGGTCTCCTCTCAAAGGGCATAGCACGGCAGACGTGCCGAGGTGGTCCGTTGGAGGAGGTACGGAGGTAAGGAGGAAAAGTTCCGGGCAAGCCCTGCGGTTGCGTTGCAGGCGCGCCGGCGATGGGGCGGGCCCCGGGGCTCCTCGGTTCAGGGAACTCCGCCACCGGTCACACTCCCGCTAGCGGTGTCACGTCAACTTCAGCACCGATTTCGTCGCCTCACCCTCTTCAGGATCCTGCCAATCGAGGAGGGTCCCCGCAGGCTCAGAACCAACCCTCTCAACGGCCCTGCCCGTTGCGAGGCTCTTCCGGCTTGCCTGGGAGGTGAGGCCGATATAGACTAGACAGGACTGAAATGCTTTCTGGAAACCTATTGAGCCATTGGAAGAACCAAACAAATGAACACGTCATCCGAAATAAATAATCCTCCAGATTCCAGCATAAACACCTTTGCCTTCGGGCATGGCCTTAATCTTGAACGGGCAGAAAAGGCTCTTATAGATATTGCCTCACTCTCCAAAGAGGTCAATGAGGTAAGCTTAGATCTCGCTTCTTGCATGCATGTCGATGTTGGAGCAGGCTGGCGACTTGGCAACGCCCTCCGAGATCTCGCAACGAGAGGAAAACTTCGTATAACTGTCCCTGAGCTCGTCACTTTTGACGATCAAGATTGGTTCCTACACTTTACGCGATCCGGTCTCGGTATGGCAATAGCTCAGTATGCTGCGGAAGTAAGGACTCCGAGCCGAGATATTACTGGCGAAATTAAAGATTACTACAGAGCGCCGCGTTCCTATATTGGGAGTCCGATTCCAGCATGGGTTGCCTCGACGTTTATGACTGTACCAAACCTACACCTCGGTGTTCTACCTGTTGAGAGCGAGGATGAAGCCAAGTTCAAGTCGGTTCTAAGAGAAATGCTTCCCAATGCGCACTTAGACCTTGGAGCTTTTACCGGCCCCGCGAATGATAGCCTAATGCAGCTTCTCTTTGAAGCTGTCCAAAACGTATGGGATCATGCTGATCAGACTCCCTTGTCTTCGGGTACTCGAATCTCGAGCTATCTTGCCATTCGCTACTACCGTGACATTGCCTTACCCAGAACATTGTCCCAGGAATTCCGAAACTATCTAGAGCGTTTACCAGCCCGCCTTCCAAAACAAGCAGATTTTGTGGGCTATATAGAAGTGGTAGTGGGTGACGATGGAGTCGGCATGGCCGCCCGATACGCACAAAACGGAAGTATCTACGAGGGTCCGTTTGAGGCTGAGGCCGCATCTCTGATCAACGCCCTGAAAGATGGTGCCTCTGTAAAGCCGCGCGTACGAGACGCTACGATAAGAGGCGTACCAGGATACGGCACGACAAAGATAACGACCGATCTCCGGACCCTCGCAGCATTCGCCATGCTGAGGACCGGCAGGACGCTTGTATTCTTCGACTCCACCTCGCCAGAGCCAGGATTTCTAATGCAGGATGCACCGCTAGGTTACCTCCCAGGCACTGTCCTGCAGATCGTCTTTCCTAGGCGCATTGAACGCGTGTGGGACTGAGATGGCAATCTCGTACGTTCGCCTTATTCACTCTCAGCCGATGCTGCTCTTTGAGCAGTTCGAATGCTTTGAAGGGACACGTGTTTTGGTCTTTGATCCCGTCCTTGAGGCAAACCCCTCATTGTCCATCGGCGATCGTTTTCGAAGGATTGGCGTAGCTCAGCGTGATGTTGATACTGTGATCTTCAGAAGCTCATCTGCTTGGGAAGTCCAAGACGGACGCTCCTTTAGGGAAATCTTGGAAGCTGATCCCATCTTAGGAGATCTTCTGCAAGGCCAAACTAAGGCCATTCTTCTTCCTGTAATGGCGGGAGTCGGCCGAGCAATGAAGTTAGAGTTTATCGATGGTAAAAAGCTTGACGCTTTCGACGCCCATGCATGGCTTGAGACCCTCCGCGAGATCGAACTGACAGCTTTTCTTGAACACTCCGGAGCCATGCTTCGGGATCGTTATACTCACTATGCACTCCCTTCTGGTCTTCATGTAAAAATGTTCCTGGCGATCGATAGGCTGTTTTCGGACCCAACTACCATATACCGAGTAGCCGACTGGGTTGCAGAAGACCTCACGCAAACGAAAGCGATCCTAACTGATCAGCCTGCGATGCTGCCATTGGCCTTTGCGCTATCCTCGCTCTCTTTGTTGTGGTATGGATCGCAGCCTCCAATCCAATTGCTCGGAGCCTACCCGGCCGAGGTCACCACCATGATGGACGCAGTCAGCGATCTGGTTGACCGAATTGGCGGAGGCGGTGAAATTCTTTTTCTACATAGTGTCAACTCAACGGGAAGGATCAGCCGCTACTTCCAATCTGTAGCTCCTCGGGGCTCCAAGGCTCGCGTGCTGTTTGATACGTCGGCGGAAGAGGATGTAGCTCCTCAGGCATTAGTCCGACTTCCGATTGAGCGCTATCCAGTCTCGCAGCATGGCCAGTGCGCGCTCTGCTCGGAGGAAGGGACCCTGACTGGCATCAACCCAGAAACCTTTGAGAGGGAGCTATTCCGACGGCCGCAATTCCTTCGAGCCACTCATGACCGCCTAGAAATGAATAAGGACTTCTGGCAATTAGTTGACCAGATGGATGCATGTAAGCTTCACCACGACGATGCACAGTTGCGACATCATCCAATTTTCTTTGAGGTCGACCGTCTATTAGCACATCCGGCTTTTCGTCGGCGGGCTTTGGATACGTTGACCCGAATTGGGACTCCACGCCTTGTCCTAATACCGCGGCACCGGGGCAGTGACGTGGTAGAGGATTTGGTCCGGGAGGCCTTCCCTGCCACCCACATCGAGATTCTGCCGGTGGGCACTAGGGAGATCCCGGAGCACATGGGACCGCGGATCGCCAGTTCTGGCCATATCCTAATTGCGGATGATGCAATCATTACGACACAAACCATAACCTCCCTTAAATTACAAGTCTATCGCCTCTGCAAACGTTACGGCCAATCGCCCAAGCTCGATGCATTCGCCGTTATTGCGCGGCCGACTGGCCGAGAGGAGCTGAAGGAACTCAAGAACCGCCTTTATGATAGCTTGGGTGCTCACCTCCATTACGTACAGCTAATCCTATTACCCCATCCGAGCCCAGACTATTGCCCCTTCTGTCAGGAACGGAGCCTTCTGCAGCGACTGCTCAATAATCTATCACCCGAGATCGTGGAGATTGTACAGGACCGCGTGAGGAATCTCAGGGGAACAGTGTACGCTCCGCTCATAACGTCCGGAGATTCAGAACGGATTCAGGGTTCCTACGCAGGCGAGAATCTAAGGAAGCGTACCATCTTCGCTGCGACACAAGCTGTTGCCCAGGAAATGGTTGATGAAGCCCTTCGCAAGGAAAGCGCAAACGAAACCTGGAGAATCGACACTAATGACTTAATCGGCAAGTACTTTGATGCCGAGATTCTCGGCGCATTCCTCCGATCATTCAATCGGAGTTTCCTCTGGTGGCCGGGACATGTAGAGAAGGTTGCTCGGCAACTTGAGGACTATCCCAGCAATCACTCGTCGGTGGCCGTTGTGGCTGAGATTGGATGGGCGGCCGCGCTAGGTAGGCTGCCCGCAGAGGCAACGCTTCGTTTATTAGAGCGTCATCCTAACGTACCGGTTATGCAATTGATGCGGGAGCTGATTGAGCTGAACGTCCTCGGAAGATCTCCAAAGATGCTACCGAAAGAAGATCCCCCGGCAGCGGTTCGCGAGGGATAGGAGAAGCTCCCTGGATTCCGATGTGGTCATCTGGCACCTTCGCGGTCACGCCTCTGTCGTCGAGCTGGTTGTGGGCTTGGCCAGAAAAGGCCGCGTCGGGCTTTCCCAGAAATAGGTGCCACCCGATCCGCGAATGATCCGCGATTTTGACGCTGAGCACAGATCCAGGTACATTTGTAAGCGTATAAGGAGGCGCCAGAATGGCACGCATGAATGTGGTCTTCGAGGACGAGCTCCTTCAGGAGATGCGCGAGCTCGTGCCCGTGCGGCAGCGGAGCGAGTTCATCGAGGAGGCGGTGCGGCTGCGCCTTGCGCAGTTGCGGCAGATCCGCGCGGTCGAGGCCGCGGCTGGCGCTTGGAGCGGCGAGGGCCGCGGTGAGCCCTCGCAGGAGATCGAGGAAGTCCGGCGCCATTGGGAGGATCGGCGGGGGCGTTTCGGTCCGGATCAAGGCCATGGCTGACTTCCTGCTGGATTCCGATGTGGTCATCTGGCACCTTCGCGGTCGCGTCCCTGTCGTCGAGCTGGTTGTGGGCTTGGCCAGAAAAGGCCGCGTCGGGCTTTCCGCGATCTCCCGGGCGGAGGTCCTTCTCGGCATGCGGGAGCCCGAGCGAGAGGTATTGTCAAATGTTGTGTATGGGACCGCGAGTCAGGCGGCCTTTTCCTGATGCCATCTTCGAACACCACACCTTGGACGACATCAGCGAGGAGCGTGGCGCCGTTGAGGGCGCGCCAGTGCTTCTGGGCCGACATCGCCAGCTTGTAGACCATCGTCAGGCAGGCGATACGACTGCCGCTGCCCTTGGTCTTGTGAGTACGTAGGCGAACGGTGGCGAAAGTCGACTCGATCGGGTTGCTCGTTCGCAGGTGGATCCAGTGCTCGGCCGGGAAGTCATAGAAGGCAAGCAGCTCCACGCGATCGTCCTCGAGGCACGAAACCGCGGCGGCGTACTTGGCGCGGAAGGTCTCGACGAACAGGTGGAACGCCGCCTCAGCGTCGGCGCGCGTGGCCGCCATCCAGATGTCGTGGAGCATCGACTTGGCCTTCGCCTGCAGGCTCTTGGGCAACTTGTTGAGCACGTTGGCCGTCTTGTGCACCCAGCACCGCTGGCGCCGGGTCTTCGGGAAGACCTTGCTCAATGCTTTCCAGAACCCCAAGGCGCCGTCTCCCGTGGCCAGCTCCGGATCGAGCTCCAAGCCCCGCGATCGCAGGTCCAGCAAGAGCTCGAGCCAGGACTGCTCGCTTTCGCGGTAGCCGTCGGCCACCGCCAGCAGCTCCTTCTTGCCCTCCGCCGTGGCGCCCATGAGCACCAGGATGCACTGGCGGGCGTTGCCCGGGTCTTCGAGCCGGACGTTGAAGTAGATCCCGTCGGCCCACACGTAAACGTAGCGCTGGCCGGCCAGCGAGCGGTGCTGCCAGTTTGCCAGCTCTTGCTCCCAGACCGTTTTCAAGCGCGTGATCGTCGTCGGCGACAGACCCGCAGCCTCCGGACCGAGAAGGGCCGCCAGCGCTTCGCTGAAGCCCCCCGTGCTCACCCCCTTCAGGTACAACCACGGCAACAACTCCTCCAACGACTTCGTTCGGCGCAGGTACGGCGGCAGGATCGAGGAGTGAAACGTCTCGCGCTCCGCAGCGGGCCGCCGATCCCGCACTCGCGGCTGCTTGACCGGCAACTCTCCCAGGGCAGTCTGGATCGTCCGCGCCGGCAAGTAGCCGTTGCGGACCACCAAGCGGTGACCTGCGACATCGACCAGGGTCTCCCGCGTCGCCAGGAAACCTTCTACCTCGGCCTCGATGGCCGTCGTCAGCATCCGACGCGCGCCCTCGCGCAACACCTCGCTCAGAACGTCCCTCGACGAATCCTGTGGGAATGCGACCAGCTTTCCGCTACGCTCTTCCATGGTGGCGTACCTCCTTGCCCCTCGGGGCGGATTGGGTGCTTCAAGCACACCCAGGGTACGCCGCCTTCTCTCGATCTCAAACACAACTTCTGGTTATACCTCCCCGAGCGAGAGCTGACTCTCCTTTTACTCGATGGTTGCGAGACCCTCCACGTCACCGCAGCCACGGCGGATCGCGCCGACGAGGTCTTCCGTGGATTCCGAGCTCAAGGCGTCACTCTCTCCCTCCCGGATGCGCTGATCGGGGCCACGGCTCTGATCGCCTCCATTCCTCTCTACACCTGTAACCCGCGGCACTACCCCATGCCCGACTTGGACCTTCGCCCGGTGCCAATCTGAAGACAATACGATTTCGGATCAGTGCGGGCTGGCTTGACCGGGGCGACCGCCGATGCGGTGGAGCACCCGCGAGCCAACACGCACGCACCAGATCTCGGCATCCGGGTGCCGGGCAAGCAGTCGCTCTGATGCAGTGAGAGCATTGTCGGCAATGACGTAGTCCCCACGGTCGACGTCGATGGCGACGACTCTACCCCGATGGGCAGACTCGACCTTTCCGCGAATCTCCCGTTCATAAAGGGCGTCCCCGCGTTGGGCAGTCTCCTCAGCGGAATAGCGGGATCTCCGAGTCGTCATAAGCCGTCCTGATACCGCCAATCCTAAAGTGCGCCAAGGGGTCGGTCAAGGCGTCCAGAGCCCGAGCGAGAGCTGACCCTCCTTTTTCTCGACGCTTGCGAGACCCTCCCCGTCACCGCGGCCACGGCGGATCGCCGGCGAGGTCTCCCGTGGGATTCCGAGCGCAAGGTGTCACCCTCTCCCTCCCGGATGCGCTGATCGGGCCTCGGATCTGATCGCAACAGCCGAGTGTCGTCAGAACCCCCTTGAATAGGGTACATGCGTAAGAATCTCGTACGTCAAGCGTCCGGATCTCGGACGCTCAGCTTCTCGATTTCTAGCGGAAGCACACGATGGAAGCCTCATATTCGTTGCCTGAATTGACGATATCTCCCCCGGTCAAGAAATAAAGCCCGCCCAAGCAGGTTGCCCGCCGAAACCCGGCTCCTGGACGCAGGCTTGACAGGTCGCCGCGCACTGACCATATTGATGAATACGGTCAAAGTAGCCAAGCAAAAATCGCTATCTATTGGGAGGTGTGGAGAAGAAATCGTTACGACGTATGAAAACAGGCTTCGGCGGGCCAATTCCGGCCCGACCGGATCAGGAAGGAGACGTTATGGCACGTCTGAGACGGTATCTGAATTTCCTCAACGGATGGGAGCAAGTGGCGGCGGCCCAGGCGGCCCACGCCGCGGAGATCCCGCACATGGAGGCACCTCTTGCCAAGCTGCTGGGGCTGCTCGAGCAGGCGCGAAGCCTGTCGAACGAGCAGCACGCCCTTACGGCCAGCAAGCAGGAGGTCTCCAAGAAGCTGCGGCAGACCATCCGCAAGGGGCAGAAGCTCGTGTTTCTGATGCGGACGGGAGCGCAGGAGCAGTTCGGGACCGACAGCGAGACGCTGGTCGAGTTCGGGGTGCAGCCGTTCCGCGGCCGGGCTCGCAAGACGGCGACCAAGCCGCCCGGGAACCCGACCGAGCCGGCGCCGGGCTCACCGAACCCGACGCCGACTCCTGAAACCAGGTAG
Source organism: Thermoanaerobaculaceae bacterium (assembly GCA_963778565.1). Classification (GTDB taxonomy): domain Bacteria; phylum Acidobacteriota; class Thermoanaerobaculia; order Multivoradales; family UBA5704; genus DATARR01. The sequence continues at coordinate 622,744 of CAVZUZ010000017.1, forward strand.
ATTCCACTTCAGCGGGGGGTGTGTTGGCGCACGCCCTCCGCCTTCTTCCTATTCTAACCTCGCCGCGCCGATCCGCAAGCCCGCCGATCCGCGTTTCGATCCCATTGCATGCCCGCCACGAAATTTTTATCCGGACGACGGGCCGTTGTGCGCGTGCAGCGAGACGTTGCACGGCTACAGGGGGCATTGAACGCGTACAGCAAGGCACTGTACGCGTGCAACGTGACGTCGCATGGATGCAACGAGGCGTTGCACGGGTACAAATTTCGTTGCATACGTGCAACGAGCCATTGCACGCATGCAATGAGCCGTTGTACCCGTACAAAGAGGCAGTGTACGGCTGCGGCGAGGCGTTGCATCGGTTCCACGGCCGCTGTAGGCGTGCAATGCCTCGTTGCACGGGGACAGTAAGCCGTTGCACGCATGCACTGTCACGTAACAGGCATGCAACGCCTCTCGATATCGATACAACACGCCCCATAGGGCCGCCTTGTCTTTGGGGTCCGCCCTGTTTTCGGGCCGGGCGCCTCGCTCAATCCCTCAAGCCACCCGGCGCAGGGCCAGCAGCGTGAGGTCGTCGCCGCGCGGCGCGCCGGCCAGGAACTGTTCCATGTCCTGGCGGCAGGCGGCGAGCAGGTCGGCCAGGGGACGATTCCTGAAGCGGCGCAGGGCGGCGGCGGCGCGGCCGATGCCGTACTCCTCTTCGTCCGTCGCCGCCTCGGTCCAGCCGTCGGTGTAGAAGAGCAGGGTATCGCCGGCGGCGAGCTCGATGTCGCGGGTGGCGTACTCCGCCTCGCAGAAGAGGCCCAGCGGCAGGCTCCCGCCCTCCACGGGACGGACGCCGCGGCGGTCGGCGAGCAACGGCCGCGTGTGTCCCGCGTTCGCCATCTCCACCCGGCCGCCCGGATAGAGCCGCGCCGCCAGCAGCGTGGCATACATGGCGGGCAGGGTGACCTCGCACAGCAACCGGTTGGCACGGGAGAGCAGCGCGGCCAACGACAGCTCGGGACCCGCCAAGGTGCGCAGGAGCGCGTGCAGATGCGACTGGATCAGCGACGCCGCCACGCCTTTTCCGGACACGTCGCCCACCACCAGATGCAGGGGCTCGTCGTCGCGCTGGGGCCGCACCAGGTCGTAATGATCCCCCGAGACCGGCCCGAGCGGCTCCCAAAGCAGCGCGACCTCCCAGCCGTCGTACTGGAGCTGGCGCGGCGGCAGGAGCGCCGCCTGGACGCGGGCCGCGGTCTCCAGGTCCCGCTCCAGGGCTTTGCGCTCGGAAGGGGAGAGACACTCCAGGCAGACGGTCAGCAGCGGATCGGCCGACAGCCGGTCGTGCTCGACGTGACCCAGACAGACGGTGCACTGTCCCCAGGACCCGCCGTCGAGACGCTCGAGGGCGCTGTCGACCTGCTGCAGCAGCTCGACGAGCTGGCTTTCGCGGACCGTGACCGCCATGTGAGCCAGGCGCTCGCGGCGGTCGAGCAGCTCGTCGCGAACCACCTCGAGCGTGGTCATGGCCTCTCTCCCGGCGCCTTGCAGAGCAGCGCGATCTGGCCGGCGTGGTAGGCGTTGTGCTGCAGGACGCCGAAGATCGTCCCCCGCACGGTGGATTCGCTGCCGGCCACCGGATCGTCGAGCTGGCCGTCGGAAAGCTCCAGGACGCGGGCATGGAAGGCGGCGTGGGCCTCTTCGAGCGCCGCGAGCGCCGCCTGCCAGGCGGCGGCGGAGACGTCCTCGACCGGCGGCCAGTCGCGCTCGTGCGGCAGGTTCTGGAGCCGCTCGCCGCCCAGCCGCCGGCGCGGCACGTCGTTCCAGACCGTCAGATGGTGGACGACCTCCCAGATGGAGTGAGCGCCGGGGAGCGGCCGCGCGGCGGCCGCCGTCTCGTCGACTCCGGCGAGCGTCTCGGCCACCGCCGGGCCATGCCAGGCTCCCCCACGAAAGGCGCGCTCCAGTTGATCGGCGAGGCATTCGACTTGGCTCATGACGGTCTCTCCTTTCGGCACTCTAACTCCCTATCCGCTCCATACCAGTTAGTGTAGTGCGTCCTTTATCACCTGTCAAGCTCCTTTTGTAGGTTAGAATGAGGACATGCAGGAGGACCGTCCAAGCTCTCCGGCGTTCGAGCTGTCCGCCGGCGCTCTCTGTCTGGACTTCGTCAACACCTGGGGCGATCGCGGACGGCCGGAGACCGACAATCTGCGGGCGTACTCCGATCTCCTCGCCTTCGCGCTGCAGACGGAGCTGCTGACCGCGGGCGAGGAAGCGCGCCTGGCCTTGCGGGCGGAGCAGGATCCGCGGCCGGCCGCGGCGGCGCTGGCGCTCGCTTGCGACCTGCGGGAGACCCTGTACCGGACCTTCTCGGCCGTCGCGGCTTCGCACGCACCCGCCGCCGCCGACCTGGAGCGGTTGAACGCGGCGCTGCCGGAGGCGCTCTGCCGGCTGCGCCTCGAGTGCCGGGGGAGCGAGCTCGTCTGGGGATGGGCCGCGCCGGAAGACCCTCTCGAAGGTCCGCTGTGGCCCATCCTGCGCTCCGCGGCCGAGCTGCTCACCTCGGAGGAGCGGCGGCAGATCCGGGAATGCGCCGCCGGCACCTGCACCTGGCTGTTCCTCGACCGCAGCCGCAACCGTTCGCGCCGCTGGTGCTCGATGGAGACCTGCGGCAATCGGGCCAAGGCGCAACGGCACTACCGGCGCCGGGTTGAGACGGGATAGGGACGGGACCGTGAATCCCCTTCCGGCACGGTTACGAGATCGCACGCTGGATCCAGAGGGTCTTGGGTGTCGGTCGGTCCTACCCTCCGAGGCCTCACCCCCCGGCCCCCCCTCTCCGTAACCGGAGAGGGGGAGAACAGCAAAGAAAACAGATGTGTTCCTCCCCCTCTCCCGTCAGGGAGAGGGGGCCGGGGGGTGAGGCCTCGGAGGGCAGGACCGGGGTAGTCCACGAGCGAACTGAACCATTGCCTGTAGGAGCGGCCCTGGGCGGCCACCCTGTCAAGCCAGATCGTCCGCGGGCGCCGGCACGACCGGATACGGGTCGATCGGTTCTCCGAGAGCCCCCATGGCCGCAATGAAGAGATGGGGGAACGGGAGGGGAACCGTGCGGCAGACGTGAAGGATGCGGCGGCGGAGCCGCGCCGCCTCCTCGCCTCTGCCCGACGCCAGCCGATAGAGCTCGCGCCAAGCCTCCAGCTCGCCGCGATCGAGGATCTGCGCCACGACCTCGTCGCTTTCGAGATCCAAGCGGCTGCGGTTCCAGAGCGCCTGGGATGTCGACAGATCGAACCGGCCCATCCTTGTTGCTTTCCTCATTCGAAAAACAAGCGGGCCAGCACCTGTGCCCAGTGACGTCCTCTGGCTACGACGTATTGCCAGTCGTTCCAGGGCGGCTTGAGGCCGCGGTAGGTTGCGAATTGAATCGAGCCCGAATCGACGAGCTTCGCCTCTCCCAACCGTTCGACCACCTCGGCAAGCACCGAGGCACCACCCGGCTGTGGATAGATCTCGTCGAGCGGTCCGAGAGCCTCACGCACCCCGTCCTCTCCCAAACGCTCGGAGAGCACCACGGCATCGAGATAATCGCGAACCGTCAGGCGAGTCGCGAGCAGCCAGGCCTTGATCCGCGCCATCTCGGCGAGCGTGGGAACCCGGAGCCCGTCGATCTCCTCGACTTCCAGAGGCCGGACGCGACGGAGCTGGCGAATGCCGGTGAGCACGCCGTCCAGACGGCCCAGGATGAGGACCGGCCGGCGAAGTCTCGAGGTCTCCCAACCCGCAGCCGTCTCGAGGTCGGCCAGCACCTGATCGAACCGGTCCGCCAAGTCGGCAACGACGTGGTCGCCATCGAGGCTGATCCGATGTTCGGCGTGAAGCGCGGCGGCTGTGCCTCCAACAAGGACCGTGCCCGGCACCAGTGCCTGAATATGGCGTTCGGCGGCGAGCAGACGCTCCCAGCCGGCCTGTGGCTCTTCACTCACGGGTACGAAGCATAGCGCGGATGGGACGCGGCGGAAGACCCTCTCGAAGCTCCCCTCCGGCCCATTCTGCGCTCCGCGGCCGAGGGGTGCCATCCGGAAAATTTGTGGTAGAATTCGCTGGACCTTTCAGGAGCCGGGGGAGGTAGGCAAGCACCGCATAGCCGCCATCAACCCTTCGACCGGTGCGGTGCTCGCCGTTACGCCGCCGCTTGCCGTAACTGATTTCGACATAGCCGTCTTCAACCCCGTTACCTCACAGCTGATTGATGCGGATACCAATGATTCGCCCTTCGAAGCCATCTCCAACATTTTCGGCACCCCCGTAATTACAACCTACGCCAGTCCCAACAACGATGGCGAGCTCTCTGACGCCGCTATTTCCGCCGATTGTCCCGACTGTTTGCCCACCGGGACGATGTTTCTTTCTCGCCGAGCGACCCACGATCTCTGGAAGCTAACGCGGACGTCCACAGGCGACAGCTATCAGTTGGTCGGAGCTCACTCATTGCCTAACCTGTGGGCGGTCGGCGGCTTGGCTTTTGCCCCCCAACAGACCGTCCCGGCCGTCCCGGCCTTGTCGCCACGCATGCTCGTGCTTCTTGCGGTTCTTCTGATGATGGTGGGGTGGGTCATGCTGCGCCGCTTGCCATAACGCGGCTGGCGCGGCCCTTACGCCAGCGCCGCCTGGTACTTGGCGTGGCGCTCGATGTAGGCGCGGACGAACCAGCAGGAGGGGATGACCTTGAGGCCGCGCGCGAGCACGTCCTCCAGGGCCTGCCGGACGAGCTCGTCGGCGATGCCTTTGCCGCGCAGCTCGGGGGGCACGTAGGTGTGGTGGAAATCGAGGACGCCGTCGCCGGCCCTGCCGTAGTCGCAGACCGCTTCGCGGCCGTCGATCAGGGCGTAGTACCTGCCCGCCTGCTCGTCATGCTTCACCTCGAGCTCCATCCCATCCTCCTCCCGCGTGCCGACAGTTCAAGCGGCGTGCCATTCTACGCCGGCGGCCGGTAGCGCCCGATCCAATCTCCCGTGAGAGTCCCGAGATAGAGGACGCCGCCCTCCGGCTGAACGGAAGTCACCGGCGAGACATGGCGTCCCCCGGGATCGTGGAGGCTGCGCAGCAGCCGGCCCTGTTCGTCGAAGGCGAGGACGAGGCCGTAGGGCTCGGGCTTGGGCCAGAGGAACGACGGCAGCTTCGCCAGCAGGCGCTTGGCCCACGGCCGCGGCTGCAGCCGTTCGGCGGTCGGATTGCGGACGGTGAACATCGCCACCCAGAAAGTGCCGCGGCCGTCGGCGCCGACGCCGTCCGGATAGCCGGGCAGATTGTCGGCGAACACGTCGGTGGTCCCCTTGCGGGGTCCCCGCAGCCAGAGCCGGCGAATGCGGCAGCGGTAGGTCTCGGCGATGAGGATGAAGCTCTCGTCACGCGACAGGGCGACGCCGTTGGCGAAGTAGAGGTCGCGCAGCAGGACCCGCGTCGTGCGCGACGTCGGCGATGTGGGATCGTAGGCCAGCAGCCGTCCATGGGGCCGCGCCTCCAGCAGGTCGTAGAGGTGCTCGCCCACCCCGAAGCGGCTGCTGGCGTCCGTGAAGTAGATGACTCCGTCCGCGGCGATCTTGACGTCGTCGGTGAAGCCGAAGGGAACGCCGTCCGCCTCGGTGGCAAGGCTGGTGATCCGGCCCTGGGGATCGATCGACAGCAGGCCCTTCCTGCCGTCCGCCACCAGCAGGTTGCCCGCCGCGTCGAAGTGGAGCCCGAGCGGCCGGCCGCCCGTGCGCGCAAACGTCTCCACCCGCTCCTTGCCGTCTTCCAGGGTGACCCGGACGACGCGCCCGTCCTCCGTGCCGCCGTAGATCCTGCCGGCCGCGTCCATTGCCACGTCCTCCGGACCGCGCACCTTGCCCAGGGCGAGGCGTTCGGCGCGGCGCAGGAGATCGTTGGCCGCCAGGACTCCCGTCATCTCCGGCGGAGCCGGCGGCTGGTAGGCCACCGGATCGATGGGCGACGGCGCGGCGATCCACACCACCATGGCGAGAGCCACGGCGGCGAGGCCCGCGAGGACGATCTTGCGCAACATAGACGGGAGTCTAGCAGCGGCCGGGAGCCGCAAAGCGAGCGAGCAGCAAGGACGGCGGACGATCCGCCCGGCGCTCCCGCACCGGGCTACCGAGACGTCGCTTCTCCGAAGCGACGTCGGCACGTAGTTTCGCCCTCAGGGCGACGTTTCGATAGCCCGGTGCGGGAGCGCCGGGCGGGCGGAGGCTACCCTCAGGACCCCCCTTGCACGAACCCCCAGGCGCTCATGTCGCCCGACTCCAAGTCGTCGCTGAACAGCCCGTTGCCGATGCTGAACTGGAGCGCGGCCGGGGCGCCGGGCTTGAACAGGTCGAGCGTGTGGCGGATGCCGGTGGGCGGCCGGTCGGCGTCGAACCAGAAGTTGAACATCGTGGCGAAACGCAGGGCGTTGGCGTTCGGGTCGTCGGCAAAGGTCTCGGTGGACCAGGCGAGGAGATCGCCCGCCGCGAGATCCTCCCAGTCATCGAGCGCGTACGGCTCGCCGGAGTGGTGCTCGATGTCCTTGAAGCCGACGTTGGTGAAGCTGATCGCCACCGGGAAGTCGACGATGAAGGCGCGGGCGCTGCGGTCCGAGTTCAGGTTGTGGATCGCGTACTCGTAATGCCAGGTGCCGCCGCCCAGGTCGGTGACCTTGCGCGCCACGTGGAAGCGCTCGACGATCGATCCCGGAACGTCGACGTTGACCAGCTCCACGGTCGGGTCCTGCACCGGCCAGGCGAAGATCGCCGGCTCCTGCTCGTGGAAGGTTCCAGTCTGCGACAGAGTGTAGTTCGGAGCGCCGCCGACGTTGACCTGGCGGTGCGAGGCGTTGTTGAGGGAGTTTCCGGCCGCTGCGTCGTCGCTGGCGACGTACTGCGCCTCCGCCCAGTAGGTGGCGCCGGGGTTGAGCACCGAGTCGACGTCCGCCGTAGCCACCTTGATCCGCTGATCGAAGACCGTATATGGCCCGCCGGGGCTCGAGGGGGGGAAGGGGAAGACGCCGGTGGTGGCGTTGACCTCGGAGCGGCGGCCCAGGGGCCGGCTACCGTTGAGGCTGGTGCCGTAGGGGTCGGTACAGCCGACGTGGAGCTGGGACCCGGGAGCGGTGTTCACGCAGGATTGTCCCGCGGAGCCGGTGCAGCCGTCAGAGACGTCGTTGGTCGCCAGAAACCCGTGCTTCAGCCAGCTCATGCCGATCTGCTCGAAGCGACCGTTCTTGAGCCGGTAGAGGTTCTGCGCGATCACCGGGTGGTCTTCCGAGCTGGTTCCGCCGCCGCAGCCGCCGGCCTCGTCGCACCAGTTGAGCGAAACGTCGCCGCGGTTGCAGGAGGTGGTGCCGATCGCGTAACCGGCGAAGCCGCCGGAGGAGCCGAAGCTGCCGCCGCCGACGGAGAAGCTGAACACCGTCACGTCCGGCCCGACCGCGGCCCCGGCTTTTCCGGATTCGCCGACGGTGGCGAGGACAGCCGCCAAGGCGGCGATACAACAGGCCGCGATCATCAGGGCGCGGCGGTTTGAAACGAAGCGTGGTCGGTTCGTCATTGCTGTTCGATCTCCCTTTTTCGTGAAGGCCCCGTAGTGTAGCCGATCGGGAGCTGTCTGGGTAGCTGCGCGGAGGGCACGGAGAGAGCCCGGCGCTTCCGCACCGGGCTATCGAAACGTCGCCCTGAGGGCGATCGGTCTGGCAAGGTCGCTTCAGAGAAGCGAAGTCTCAGTAGCCCGGTGCGGAAGCGCCGGGCGGCGAAGGAATTACCTCACGACCCTCCGTGCGTATACCCCCAGGCACTGGTGTCGCCCGACTCGAAGCCGTCCCAGAGAGGATCGAGCCGGAAGTCGATCGACTCCGGAACGCCGGGCTTGAACAATTCGAGGCTAGTGGCCAGCCCTGCCGGCGGCTGGTCGGCGTCGAACCAGAAGTTGAACATCGTCGCCCAGCGCAGGGCGTTGGCGTTCGGGTCGGTGGCGAAGGTGTCGGTGGACCAGGAGATCTGACCTCCCGAGGAGAAGACCGACCAGTCGGCGGTCGCGTATGGCTCGCCGGAGTGGTGCTCGATGTCCTTGAAGCCGACGTTGGTGAAATTGGTCGTGAGCGGGAACTCGACGGTGAAGGCGCGGGCGCTGCGGTCCGAGTTCAGATTGTGGACGGCGTACTCATAGTGCCAGAGGCCGCCGCCCAGGTCGGTGACCTTGCGCGCCACGTGGAAGCGTTGGACGATCGGTCCCGGAATGTCGACGTTGAGCAGCTTCACGGTCGCGTCCTGCGCCGGCCAGGCGAGGATCGCCGGCTGCAGCTCGCGGAAGGTGCCGGTCATGGTCAGCGTGTAATTCGGGGCGCCGCCGACGATGACCTGGCGGTGCGAGGCGTTGTTGAAGGAATTCCCGGCCGCCGCGTCGTCGCTGGCGATGTACTGCCCCTCCGCCCAGTAGGTGGCGCCGGGGTTGAGCGCCGAGTCGACGTCCGCGGTGGCCACCTTGATCCGCTGGTCGTAGACCGCGTACGGGCCGCCGGGGCTCGAAGGGGGGAAGGGGAAGACGCCGGTGGTGGCATTGACCTGCGAGCGGCGGCCCAGCGGCCGGCTGCCGTTGAGGCCCGAGCCGTAGGGATCCGTGCAGCCGACGCCGAGCTGGTTGCCACCGAACGGCGGCCCCTGGCAGGACTGCCCCGAAGCGCCCGTACAGCCGCCGGTGAGGGAGTTGGTCGATACGAAGCCGTGCTTCAGCCAGCTCATGCCGATCTGCTCGAAGCGGCCGTTCTTGAGCCGGTACAGGTTCTGTGCGATGACCGGATGGTCCTCCGACCCGGCGCCGGGGGCGCAGCCGCTGCTCTGGTCGCACCAGTTGAGAGGCGTGTCGCCGCGGTTGCAGGAGCGGGTGCCGATCGAGTAGGAGGCGAAGCCGCCGGACGAGCCCTGGCTGGCGATGTCGGTGAAGGAGAACACCGTCACGTCCGGCCCGACTGCGGCGCCGGCCTCGCCGGAATCGCCGACGGTGGCGAGGGTGGCGGCCAGGAAGGCCATACAGCAGGCGGCGATCAGGACGCGGCGGTTCGCAACGAAGCGCGGTCGGTTCGTCATCGCTTTCGATCTCCCTCTCGTGGAAATCGAGATTGTACCCGAACGGGGCTTGCTTGGGTATCAGTGCGGAGAGCACGGTAGTGGTTCAGTTTGCTCCTGGACTGCCCCGGTCCTGCCCTCCGAAGCCTCACCCCCCGGCCCCCTCTCCCTGACGGGAGAGGGGGAGAAACACATCTGTCTTTCTTGCTTTTCTCCCCCTCTCCGGTTACGGAGAGGGGGCCGGGGGGTGAGGCTTCGGAGGGCAGGACCGTACGCGGTCTGTAGGCAAACTGAACCACTACAGGAGAGCCCGGTGCGGATGCGCCGGGCGGCGAGGCCGCTGCTTCAGGTCCCCCCGCTCACAAACCCCCAGGCGTCGGTGTCGCCTGACTCGAAACCGTCGCTGAAGATGCCGTTGCCGATCGCGAACTCGATCGACGCCGGGTCGCCGGGCTTGAACAGCTCGAGCGTGTGGACGATCGCTGCCGGCGGGCGGTCGGCGTCGAACCAGAAATTGAACAGCGTCGACCAGCGCAGGGCGTTGGCGTTCGGATCGGCGGCGAAGGTGTCGGTGGACCAGGAGATCTGGCCGCCGGAGGAGAAGACGGACCAGTCGTCGGTCGCGTAGGGCTCCCCGGAGTGGTGCTCGATGTCCTTGAAGCCGACGTTGGTGAAGTGGGTCGTCAGCGGGAACTCGACGCTGAAGGCGCGGGCGGCGCGGTCCGAGCTCAGGTTGTGCACGGCGTACTCGTAGTGCCAGGTGCCGCCGCCCAGGTCGGTGACCTTGCGCGCCGCGTGGAAGCGCTGGACGATCGATCCCGGGATCGATTCCGAAATATTGATCTCGGCCAGCTCCACCGTCGGATCCTGCGCCGGCCAGGCCAGGATCGCCGGCTGTCCTTCGACGAAGGACTCGGTCATCGACAGGTTGTAACCCGGGGCGCCCCCGACCGTGACCCGGCGGTGCGAGGCGTTGTTGAAGGCGTTGGCGGCGCTCGCGTCGTCGCTGGCGACGTAGTGCGCCTCGGCCCAATAGGTGGCGCCGGGGTTGAGCGTCGAGTCGACGTCCGCGGTGGCCACCTTGATCCGCTGGTCGTAGATCTCGTACGGCCCGGGCGGGAACGACGGGGGGTAGGGGAATACGCCGGTGGTGGCGTTGACCTCCGAGCGGGGGCCCATGAAGGCGCGGGTACCGTTGGTGCTCGCGAAGTAAGGGTCGATACAGCCGACGCCGAGCTGGGTGCTACCGGCCGGCGGCGGCTGACAGGAGCCGGAGCAGCCGGAGTGGGTCCCATTGAGCGACGCGAACCCGTGCTTCAGCCAGCTCATGCCGATCTGCTCGAAACGGCCGCTCTTGAGACGGTAGAGGTTCTGAGCGATGACCGGGTGGTCCTCCGGTCCGGCGCCAGGGGCGCAGCCGCCGGATTCACACCAGTTGAGCGGCGCGTCGCCGCGGTTGCAGGCGTTGGTGCCGATCGCATAGGCGGCGAAGCCGCCGCTGGAGCCGTAGCTGTGGATGTCGGTGAAGTCGAACACCGTCACGTCCGGTCCGACCGCAGCTCCGGCCTGGGCGGAGTCGCCGGCGGCGGCGAGAAGGGCTGCCAGGGAGACGACACAGCCGGTGGCGATCAGGACGCGGCGGGTGCCGACGAGGCGCGGTGCGGTGGTCATCGCTTGGGCCCTCCCCTTCGTGGGAGCCGTCATTGTAGCGAAATCGGACCTGAAGAGGAGGAGCCCGATCCCGCCCGTTGGGTAGTGCTCAGTTTGAGGATCTTCCATGGATGGGCCGCATTACCCGCGCGACCTCACCCCCCGGCCCCTCTCCTAAAGGAGAGGGGAGAAAGACTGCATTCTTAAGCCCCTCTCCTTTAGGAGAGGGGTTGGGGTGAGGTCGCGCGGATCGAAGCGGCGACTTCGGCGGAGCCTGGCTTACGGCGGTGAGGCACTCTGGGCGCCGGCGGACTGAGCGGCCCTTGCAGTCATCGCGGCCGTGAGGTTCTCGCGCGCCTGGCGATGACCGGGCGCCAGGGCGAGGGCGCGCTCGAAACCGGCGATGGCGCCGTCCAGGTCGCCGGCCATGGCGCGGACGAGGCCGGCGTTGTAGGCGAGATCGGCCGAGCCGGGCACGCGCGCCAGTCCGCGGTCGAAGTTGGCGCGAGCGGCGGCGAGGTCGCCGGCGCGGGCGGCGAGGATGCCCAGCCCCAGGTATGGGCCGGGAGCGTCGGGGGCGGCGGCGATCGCGCGCTCGTAGGCCGCGGCGGCGGCGGCCCCGTCGCCCCGGCGCCAGGCGTCCCGCGCCACGAGCTGCTGGACCTCCACCGGCGCCTCGCCGCGGTCGATCGCCAGCGCGGCGTAGCGCTCGAGGTCGCCGCCTTCACCGAAGATCGCCGACAGCCAGGCCAGCCGCAGGGCCTGCCAGCGCGTCGGCGCCAGGCCCCAGCGCTCGGCCGTCTTCAAGTGCTGCAGGGCGGAGAGCAGTTGGCCCCGCTCGTCGGCCGTCATCGTCACCGTCTCGGCGGCCGGATCGAGGAAAGCCGTGCGCAGCTTGTCGGCGGCGCCGAAAGCGCGCGCCCCCAGCGCCTCGTGGGCGTGGACGAAGGCGCTGTACCCCCAGAACAGGACGACGAGGGCGAACGCCGCGAGGAACCACCTCCCCGCCGGCAGCAGCCGGCCGCCGCGCTTCAGCACCATCCGCCGCAGCGCCCCGTGCGGCCGCACGGCCAGCCGCGCGGCGACGAGGACGAGATAGGCCAGCACCCCGGCCAACCCCAGCGACATGAGGAACGGCACCAGGCCGTAGAGGCCGCGGAAGGTGACGAACGCCACGGCGAAGGCCACCGCGAGCACAGCCTCCTCCCAAAAGGCGAGCGGGAAGCGGCGTGGCTCCGGGTCGGGCACCCGCGGCTTGGCGAAGAGGGCGATCGGCCCCGGGCCGTAGTAGAGGGCGTCGTTCGGGCAGACGGAGACGCAGTCGGTGCACTTCATGCAGCCGGGATCGACGACCATGCCGTAGTCGCGCACCTCCTGGTGGACGCGCACGTTGGAGGTGCACACCGCGGTGCAGTGACCGCATCCCGAGCAGGCATCCGTGACCCGGATGCGCATCGGCGACACCCGGTCGGCGACGGCGAAGAGGGCGCCGTAGGGGCAGGCGTAGGTGCAGAAGCCCTTGGCGCCGAGGAAGTAGACGGTGGCGAAGCCGCAGACGATGAAGGTCAGGCCGCCGATCACCCACCCCGGGAACGTCGCCCAGAAGTGGGTGGTGGTCCACTCGGTCTCGACGCGGTGGTACGCAACGCCGTTCCACAACCGCCAGGCGGCCGGCCAGAGGAACATGTAGACGAAGGCGGCGACGGGCACCCACGCGAGGAGGCGGGAGCGTAGCGGCTGCGGGCGGATGCCGACCTTCTCCAGCAGCCACCGGCAGAGGTCCTGGAGGGCCACGAGGTGACAGCCCCAGCCGCAGAACCAACGGCCGAAGACCGCCGTCGCCAGGGCCGCGGCGGCGAAGAAGATCAGCCCGGCGTTGACCACGCCGTCGCGCGCCAGGGCCATGGCCTCCGACGGCTCGACCGGCGTCATCGTACGGCCGGCGATCAGCCAATGGGCGATATGGGCGGCGACAGCGAGGTGGACCGCAATCAGCACCGCGGCCCGCCGGCGGCTCGAGCGAGAACGGCGGATGGTGAGCGGGCGGTCCTGGACGACAGCCAGGGGCACGAGCGGGATTTTACATCAGACCGGCGGTGGAGGCCGGCCAACCGGGTTACACCGGTAGTAGCTCAGTTGGCTCGTGGACTACCCCGGTCCTGCCCTCCGAAGCCTCACCCCCCGGCCCCCTCTCCGTAACCGGAGAGGGGGAGAACAGCAAGAAAGGCAGATGTGTTCCTCCCCCTCTCCGGTCAGGGAGAGGGGGGGAGATACTTCTTAAGTGACAGCAAGTATTATACTTAGCGTTGGGAACAGGGGAAGTATGAGCCGGAGGTCCGTTTCCTCCCCGCCGTTATCCGCTTCCTGGGATACGACCCGAGCCCCGCCCCCGTCTCCCTGCCAGACCGTATCCGGGCAGCGCGACGCCGGCAGGGCATCTCACAGCGGGAGCTCGCCCGCCATCTCGGGCTTGATCCTGAAACGGTCCGGGCTTGGGAGGCGGGAGCGGTGCGACTGCCCTACCCGCGCCTTGTCCGGCTCTTCGAGGAGTATGTGGAGGGTATGTAGAGAGAGCCCCAGGAGGAGACTCCTGGGGCTGCTTTGTTCTCAGACGGTTAGGCGCCTCATTCCGGGGTTCCCCGGGTTGGTGCCGGCCCCCGTCGTCACCTGCACTTCTTTAAGGACAATAGGGCATTTTCACCGCACTATATTCACAGACGGTCGGATGGTTACAACTACACGAAGAGGAGTCCCAGACCCATCCCATATCCCAGCAAGCCGCCTCCTCCTGCGGATCACAGGGCGGCGGAGGGGGCGGAGGGTTGCCGGAAGTCTGGCAGATGTAGGCCACATGGATCGTCGCTCCGAAGGTGCCGCAGTTGGGGTAGACGCCGCTCTGCGAGCCGCCGTTGCAGTTCTGGACCGAGGCCTGACCCGCGCTGACGCCGGAGCCGTTGGTGACCGGCACCGAGACCCACAGGGTCCCCATCGGATCGTCGCAGCACCAGGGATCGTTCTCCTTGATGTATTCACTCACGTTGACGTAGGCGCCGTCGCAGGAGCCGGCCACCGTGAAATAGGGGGTCGAGACCTGATGCACCCAGGCGCTATCCGAGAGGTCCCCGCCGTACCAGGTCCCTTGAGGGTTGTAGTATTGCGAGTGCCAGGTGTCGCAATTGCAGGCGTTGCCCCACTCCCCGGGATGCACGGTCTCGGGGCCATGGAAGCAGGTGGTTTGGTCGTCCGGGCACTCCCGGTACTGGTGGTAGGAGCCGAAATAGAGGTTGATATCTCCGGTCATACCGCCTGTGCCGGCCGTGTGGCCCGAGTCGACATTGTTGCTGCACACGCCGTGGCTCGCGTGGTTGTTGCACTCGAGCCCCCACGAGCCGTTCATCCACCGATCGTCGCTGTAGACCGACAAGGCGCAGGTGCAGGTCTGGCTCTTGGAGAGGGACTGCGGCCCACTCTTGTCGGGGGGCGCGGGCGTCCCCCGGCGGCCGGCCTGGAACTCGCGCGCCGAGAGGCCTGCCTCATCCTGGAAGAGCGCCTCGACGCGGGCGAGCGCCTTCTCCCCCGCGCGGCAGCTTCCGGCGCCACCCTCTCCCAACCGGCACTTGTCGAGGCCGATCTGGAGGTGCGCCCTCTGCCCGAGGAGATCGGTCAGCTCGTTGACAGAGGCTCTGACGCCCATCTCCCGCGCCCGCATCTCCACCTCGGCAAGGACATCCTCCCGCTGCCGCTTCGCCAGCTCTGCCTCGCGGCGCGGGATCGACGTGGCGAGCGCCGCCCGGGTCTGAGTTGACATGCTCTCCACCACCTGACCGCTCCGCGGCTCCTCACCAAAGCCGTTGGATGCCATCAGGAAAATTACCAGCAGGAACAGTACGGTTCCACAAACCTTGAGTCTCTGAGTCATTGCTTGTCCTCCGGAGGAAATATGGTGGGTGTACTCTGAGGCGCGCATCATATCTAATTTTTAGAAAAAATACAAATTTGGTAGGAGGTGCCTTGGGCACAAGGGAGCCCCGGCAGAGCATCTCGCAGGGGGAGCAGGGGGAGCTTGCCGCCGTCTCGGGCTCAAGAGGCGTAAGGGGGGGCGCAAGAGAGAGGGTGTGCCCAAAAACGACTCACCGCCGGGTAGTTGAGATCTTGACACGGTAGGTAGACATGGTGTAAGACTATGATCATGGAAATGCCACGCCTCTCCGCGAAAGAACGGCTCATCCTGGAATTGCTCCTCGAAGCTCCAGGCTGTGAGCTCTACGGTTTGGAGATGGTGAAGAAGTCGGGCGAGGAGCTCAAGCGCGGCACGGTGTACGTAACGCTTGAGCGCATGGCCGACAAGGGCTACGTCACTTCAAGGGAGGTGAGGGAGCCCGGAGGAACGGGGCTTCCATGGCTCCCGCGGCGGGTCTTCCGAATTACCGGTCTTGGACAGCGGGCATATGCCGCATGGGAGGCGGCCCGGGTGGCGTGGGCCGGCGCGCAATGAACGAGAAGTGCCGAGAGACCATTACCGGTCTCCTGATAGTAGGTGGTCCAGTAGCCAGCGTACTGATAGTAGTGGGGATTCCTGGCGCGTACCTGATCCGGAGGGTCCCATGGCTGACAGCGTCGCCAGAGAGGGCTGTAGTTATCTACTCAGCGTTTTGGGTCTTCGTCGCTATGGTGGCTTTGTGGGCGGCCATCGTTACCTTTCTTTCGCCCATGGCTAGACCGGTCCCTCCCAAGGTGTTCATTGTGTGGTGGGACATGGCGGAGAGTCTGCTGCGGCCGGCGGAAACCCGGAGATCTCAGCGCCGATTAGTGACGAGACCACCCGGTAGTTGGCTACTTGCGCTCGCTGAGTTCTTCTGCTCCCAGAAGACGTACACGAGCGTCTTTTTGCCGACAATCACCGATCTGCAGCTCGAGTACTGCAAGGCGCTGAATCAAGGTAGGATCTGGAAGGCCCACTGGGTGTGCCTACGGGGACGCTGCTCGTTCTGGAACGCCGCAGCGATGCGGCTGCCCGTCTCGGCGCTCCGAATCTTGATGCGACTCTGGCAAGTGAGCGGGGGCTGACAGGATCGAAAATGGAAGAGGCAGAAAAGGGAAATTTAGACGCTCTCACAAGTAAGCGGGTCGATGCCTGGATGAACCAATACGCGATCAGCAAGGAAGAGATCGGCGCGCAAATCGGCTTCTACAAAGCGCACGTGAGGAATTTTCAGCTGGTCCTCGGCGCGGTATTCGGTGCGGGAGCGTTCATCGTTTCCAACCCCAAGCTACAACCAGCTTCGACTAACTTTACTGCATGGTAATGGGCCGTTCTTAGTGTACCGATCATAGCGACCTACCTCGTCATGGACATAATAGGTCCAGTGTACATCATCAATCTTATTGCAGAGCGGATGGTGGTGTTGGAGAGGCGCCTCAACGAGATCCTCGGTCGACGCGTCTACGTCGCGGAGAGGTATGCGTCTCCCAAGCTGCATAGCGGTCCTCGACCACTACCCGGAGTCCTCAATCCCGACGCGTTTCTATGGTTCTTCGGAATGATCATCTATATGTTGGTTTCTTCGGGACCAGTCATTTGGCTCCTGAGCTACTTCTGCCTAGAGCCAACTATCGCCCATGGTCGGGTGGTTTGGACCTGGGTCTTGGGTGGCGCAGGTGTTGTGGTCTTCTGCTGGACGATTGTCGCGCTTGTGGCGATAAACTTATCGACGTCGCGCCCAAAGATTCGCGTGTTCATGTTCGATATCGCGGACCCTAACAAGCCCGAGCCGTGGGAGCAGCAGGCGAAGTAGGGGCTATGAGGACAACGAGGTAAACTGCCGGGCGTGGACGACGAGGCCGCCTTTAAGATCAGATTCGCCCTCGCCGACGAAATCAACAACGTGCTCCACACCGATTTCGTCCGGAGCGACTGCAAGTACCGCGTCATCTTCAAGCCGCCCGATCCTGGGATGCCTCAGGGTTACTTCGTCATACGCCGGGAGCTTCGGTATATCGTGACCAATCTGCTGAACCGAAAGACCACCTTTGTGGCGCGATCTGCGCATTCTGAGGATATCGATCTCGTGGCCGCGGGATGGGAGAACCGGAATTTTCATCTTCAGCTCATGATTGATGACAAGCAGGTAGCCCTGGTGCCGGGGAAGAATCTCTTCGTGGAGCCGAGGAACTTCACCCGGCTTGAGCACGAGATCTCTCTCGAACCGTGGGAGTCACGGAGTATCAGCCTCCACGGCGAGGAGCCTTGCCGCGTGAGCACCGGCCGGAATACCTATCTCCAAGCCACTCCCGTCCTCGGCATAGAGGTGGAAGTTTGGAACGACTACAAAGGCGTGATCGGTACGTGGGACATCCATATGAATCACCCCGGGGCGGATGAGGTCAGGGCGAACGGCATCGGGAGGTTCGTGCTCAGTCGAGCATTTCTACCCGGCCAGGGATTCCAAAGTCATGTGGATGAAGGCACAGGCTGAATCAGTAGCGAGCAGGGGTTAGCACCGGGTTAAAAACAAAGGGAGGATGGCATGAGCCTCCTCCCATTCGATACGGCAATGTACGCCTGAACATCTACCCGTCTATGAAGCCTTCGTGCAAGGTGCACCTCCCGGTTTGAAAATCGAGGTTTTTCGGGAACCGGATGCTATCTGACTTTCTTCTAGGGCGCAAGTAGATTCCCGCCCATTGACATATTTCTACGAAGCCAGTAGCCGAGGCAGTCGGCGTCAAGCAGATTTCACACCGGCGGCGAGCACCTGCGCTCCTTTGACTTCCGGGCGCGGCAGGAAACCGGTGCGGACGAAGGTGTCGAAGTAGGTGGTGAGAAGCCCGGAGTCCAGGGGCGCGCAGGTGATGCCGGAGCCCCGCAGGCCCTCGCGGGTGTTGCGGTCGTCGAAGATGAGCGGCTTCAGCTTGCCGGTCCGCTGCTCTTGCCGGGCCGTCTCCGAGTAGCGGTCGGCGATGGCGACCATGGGCGCGAAGGGGGCCAGGGCGTTCTCGCCGCTGGCGTCCTCCTTGAGCTGCTCGAGGGCGGCCTCGGTCCATTCCTCGATGCCCATGAAGCGCAGGGGATAGCCGTAGTCGCCGACGACGGTGAAGACGTCCCGCCAGGACGGAACCCGCGGGTGCGGGAGCTGGAACAGCCGGCCGAGGCTCTCCTGCCGCAGCGAGAGATGGACGATCGCCGCCGCCACGTAGTCCACCGGCGCCACGTCGAGCGGCTCCTCGCCCACGGGCGCGATGCCCATCTGGATGGAGCCCTTGATGAGGTTCCAGACCATGTCGTGCGTGTTGCCGAGGCCGGTGCGGCTGTCGCCGCTGAGGACGGTAGGCCGGTAGATGGCGGTGGGGATGCCGCGGGAGCGCGCGGCGCGGCACAGCTGCTCGCCGACCCACTTGGTCTCGCCGTAGCCACCGAAGAGGCCGGAGATGCTGCCGGTCTCGTCGTCCTCGAAGACCCGGGGGTCTTCGCGGTAGCCGTACTCGATCTCGGGCACAGCCGCGATGCTGGAGATGTAGTGCATCGGCTTGACGCGGCCGAGGCCCGCCAGGCGCAGCGCCTCGACCGTGCCGAGGACGTTGGCGGGCTTGAGGATCTTGTAAGGGTAGGTGAAGTTCACCCAGGCGCCGCAGTGGTAGACCGCGTCCACCCGCCCGGCGAGATCGCGGAAGGCCTCCTCGGAGAGGCCGAACCGGGGGGTGCCGAGGTCGCCCGGCACCGGGATGATGCGGTCCGCCATTTGATCCGCCATCTGATCCGCCATCTGGTCGCGCCACAGCTCGCGCGAGGCGAGGGCGTCGCACAGCCGGCGTCCGCCCTCCGCCGCGTCTTTGGCCCGGACGAGGCAGTGGATGCGCGCGCCGGTCCGCCCGAGGAGCTCGGCCAGCAGGTGAGCCCCCAGAAAGCCGGTGCCGCCGGTAAGGAAGACCTCGCCGGGGCTCCCCATCATGCCGCTCCAGGGAGATTCGGCCCGGATGGACGGCTCGAGCGCCGCCTCCGCGCGGAGGTCGATCGCCTGCTCCCGGGCGGCGAGCGCGGCCTCTCCCTCCGTGCGCAGCAGCTCGATGGCCGCCACCAGCTCGGCGATGGTGGGCGCCTCGAAGAGATGGGCGAGGGGAAAGTCCACCCCGAAGCTCTTGCGCAGGTGGACGAGGAGCTGCGGCGCCAGCAGCGAATGGCCTCCAAGCTCGAAGAAGCTGTCGTGGATGCCGATCGGGGCGACGCGGAGGAGCGACTGCCAGATCTCGGCCAGCCGCCCTTCCTCCGCCGTCCGCGGCGGCGCGTAGGCGTTGCGCAGGTTCGCCGGCCGGTCGTGGCCCGCCGGGCGAGCGCCCACCGGGACGGGCTCGGCGGTTTCCGCCGTTTCCGCAGGCGAACCCTGAGAAACCGCCATGGTCCCGGGCGCGGTTGCAGGGCGGTCGATCCAGTAGCGCTTGCGCTCGAAGGGGTAGGTCGGCAGCCGCAACCGGTGGCGGCGCTCGTGGGAGGCGAAGCCGGCCCAATCGACGGGCAGACCTGCGAGCCAGAGACGGGCGAGGGCGCCGAGCAGGTAGGCCGAGTCGTCCTGCCGGTCGTAGGCAGGGCGCAGCGTGGGCACCGCCACCGGCATCCCGCCGTCGGCGAGCTGCAGCGCCAGCGAGGTGAGCCCCTGGCCGGGGCCGACCTCGACCAGCACCCGCGACGGCTCGCGCAGTAGCTCCTCCAGCGAGGCGCCGAAGCGCACCGTTTCGACGAGGTGGCGCACCCAGTGCTCGGGATCGGTCGCTTCCTCGGCGGTGATCCAGGAGCCGGTGACGTTTGAGAGGTAGGGGATCTCGGGAGGCGAGAGGCGCACACCCCGCATCAGATCGCGCAGAGCGGACCGCAGCGGCGCCATCATCCGGGAGTGAAAGGCGTGGGTGGTGGGCAGCCGGCGGGTGGCGACGCCGCGCCCGGCGAGCTCCGCCGCGAGGGCGTCGACGGCGGCGACAGGACCGGCCAGCACCGAGAGCGCCGGTCCGTTGAGCGCGGAGAGCGAGATCTCCTCCGAGGTCAGCTCCCGCGCCGCCGGCTCCGGCAGGGCCACGGAGAGCATCGCGCCGGCCGGCAGTCCGTCGATGAGCCGCGCGCGGCGCGCCACGAGGAGCAGCGCGTCCTCGAAAGAGAGGACGCCGGCCAGGCAAGCCGCCACGTACTCGCCGAGGCTGTAACCCGCCAGGGCGCGCGGCCGGATTCCCCATTCCATGAGCAGCTTCGCCAGAGCGTACTCGATCGCGAAGACGGCCGGCTGGGCGTAAAGCGTGCGGTCCAGCTCGCCCCGCGGGCGCGTTTCGGCGCGGCCCAGCATGGCGCGGAGGTCAGGGCGGGGTGCGACAGGGCCATATTCAGCCTTGTGCCGTGCGACAGGGCCATCTTCAGCCCGGTGGCGTGCGACAGGGCCATCTTCAGCCCGGCGGCGTGCGACAGGGCCATCTTCAGCCCGGCGGCGTGCGACAGGGCCATCTTCAGCCCGGCGGCGTGCGACAGGGCCATCTTCAGCCCGGCGCTTCCGCACCGGGCTATCGAGACGTCCGTCCTCTGGACGGACGGACGTCGAACCCGGTCGCTCCAGAGGAGCGACGTTTCGATAGCCCGGTGCGGAAGCGCCGGGCGCACCGGGCGCGGCAGGCGTATCGGACGGGAACAGCAGGCGCCGCAGGTCCAGCCCGACGTGCGGCACGAGCATCTCGCAGCAGCGGTCCAGCTCCTCGCGGAAGGTGGGCTCGGTCTCGTACAAGCCCTGGGCCATTCCCGGGTAGTGCTCGCCGAGCCCGGGGAGCAGGAAGGCGACCGGACGCTCGGCTCGCTCCTGCACGCTGTCCAGGAGCCGCCGGCCGTCGCGGGCGTGCAGGGCGGCGAGGGCGTCCTCGCGGTCGCGGCAGACCAGGGCGCGGCGGTGCGGAAAGGTGCGGCGCCCGGCCTGGAGGGTGAATGCGACGTCGGCCAGGGGGGCCTCCGGATGCGCCGCCAACCAGGCGGTCAAGCCGGCGGTCATCCGCTCGAGGGCGGTGGCGCTCTTCGCCGAGAGGACAAGGAGCTGCCATGGGCGGGAAGGTCCGGAGGGCGGGCGCTCCGGGGCCTCCTCCAGGATGGCGTGGGCGTTGGTGCCGCCCATGCCGAAGGAGCTGACCGCGGCGCGGCGCGGCGGCATTTCGCCGCCGCCGCCGCCGCGCGGCCATTCCCGCAACCGGGTGTTGACGTAGAACGGGCTGCTCGCGAAGTCGATCTGCGGGTTGGGCGTCGCGAAGTGGAGGCTCGGGGGAATCGCCTCGCGCTCCAGCGCCAGGGTGGCTTTGATGAGGCCGGCGATGCCGGCCGCCGACTCCAGATGTCCGACGTTGGTCTTGATCGAGCCCAAGGCGCAGAAGCCGCGCGCCTCGGTGCCGGCGCGGAAGGCCCGGGACAGCGCCGCCACCTCGATCGGATCTCCCAGCGGCGTGCCGCTGCCGTGCGCCTCGACGTAGGCGATCGTCTCGGGACTCACCCCGGCGACGCCCTGGGCGAGGGCGATGACCTCGACCTGGCCCTCCACGCTGGGCGCCGTGTAGCCCACCTTCAGCGCGCCGTCGTTGTTGAAAGCCGAGCCGAGGATGACGGCGTGGATGGGATCGCCGTCGGCGACGGCCTCGCTCAGCCGCTTGAGGACCACGACGCCCACCCCTTCGCCGAAGAGAGCGCCCTTACCGTCGGCGGCGAAGGCCCGGCAGCGGCCGTCGGGAGAGAAGATACTCCCCTCGCGGGCCACATAGCCCACCTTCTGCGGCGCGCTGAGCCGGATGCCGCCGGCGATCGCCAGGGTGCACTGGTAGGAGAGCAGGCTCTGGCAGGCCAGATGGGTGGCGACCAGCGAGGTCGAGCACGCCGTCTGCACGTTGAGCGCCGGGCCGCGCAGGTCGAGCTTGTAGGCGATCCGCGTGGCGAAATAGTCGCGGTCGTTGGCCAGCAGGAGCTCGAACGGGTCGACCGTGGCCAGGACTGCCGGATTGCTCATCAGGTGGCTCATCAGGTAGGCCGGCAGGCTCACCCCGGCAAAGACGCCGGTCCATCCCGGGTAGGACTCGGAGACGTAGCCGGCGCTCTCCAGGGCCTCCCAGGCGCACTCCAGGAACAGGCGCGACTGGGGATCGAGGATCTCGGCCTCGCGCGGCGAGAAGCCGAAGAAGCCGGCGTCGAAGTCCGCGATGCCGTCGACGGTCGCGGCGCAGCGCACGTAATCGGGCGGCAGCGCGGCGGGATCGAGGCCGGACTGCCGCAGGTCGTCGTCGGTGAGGTCGCGGATGCAATCGACGCCGTCGCGCAGGTTGACCCACAGCTCATCCAGGTCCCTGGCCCCGGGGAAGCGTCCGGCCATGCCGATGATGGCGACGGCTTCGACGGTGTCTGGTTCGTGGGGTTCGTGCTCTTGACTCATCGGGCTCCCCTGTCAGCTCTTCCGCGGCGGCGGCTTCAACATCGTCTGCTGGCGGCGGCGCTGGGCGACCTGCGCGGCCCGCCGCTGCCCGGCCAGACCCTGCACCCGCTGCAGCGCGGGCTTCTCCTCGGGCTCGGAACCGAGATGGCGGGCGAGCCGGGCGACGGTCGGGAAGCGGAAGAGATCGACCACCGGGATCTCGCGGCCGAGCGCCTCGCGCAGCCGCTGATGCGCCCGCACCACCAGCAGCGAGTGCCCGCCGAGCTCGAAGAAGTTGTCGTTGAGCCCGACGCGGTCGACCCGCAGCAGGTCGCCGAAGATTCCGGCGATGGTGCGCTCCAGCGCCGTTCCGGGCTCGACGTAGCCGGGCGCCTCCGGGCGCGTGCCCGCGGGCTCGGGCAGGGCGCGGCGGTCCACCTTGCCGCCCGGCGTCAGCGGCAGGGCGGGCACCGCCAGGAAGTCGGATGGCACCATGGGCTCGGGCAACCGGTCGCGGAGGAAGCTCCGCAGCTCGGCGGTATCAGGGGCGGCTTCACCCTCGCGCGGCACCACCCAGGCCACCAGGCGCTTGTCGCCGCCGCTGTCGCTGCCGCGGAGGTCCGCGATCGCGTCGTGCACCGCCGGGTGCCGGCGCAGGGCGGCCTCGATCTCCCCGGGCTCGATGCGGTAGCCGCGCAGCTTGAGCTGGCGGTCCGCCCGGCCGCCGAACAGCAGGTCGCCGTCCGGCCGGAAGCGGGCGAGGTCGCCGGTGCGATAGAGCCGCGCGCCGGGGACGCCGCTGTAGGGATCGGGGACGAAGCGCTCGGCCGTGAGGTCCGGGCGGCCGTGATAGCCGCGCGCCACGCCGATGCCGCCGAGCATCAGCTCCCCCAGGACGCCTGGCGGCACCGGCTCGAAGCGCCGGTCGAGCACGTAGGTGCGCGCACCGGGGATGGCGCGGCCGATGGGGACCTCCGGGTCGTCCTCCGGCGCGGCCAGCTCGCGATAGGTGGAGACGATGGTCGCCTCGGTCGGGCCGTAGGTGTTGACCAGACGCACGTGCGGGCCCACCCGGCGCCGCCAGGCCGCCAGCCGGTCGACCAGGGCCTCCTCGCCGCCGAAGGCCACCAGGCGCATGGACGCCGGCAGCTCCAGGCCGTCCTGCAGCCCGGCGACGATCTCGTGCCAGAAGGCCGTCTGCAGGGCGAGCAGCGAGATCCCCAGCCGCTCCGCCTCGCGCAGGAAATGGGACATGGAGAGCGCCATCTCGTCGCTGCGCAGCACCAGGGTCGCTCCCGCGGCCAGGGTCGGGTAGATCTCCTCGGCGCTGGTGTCGAAGCTGATCGAGCCGAACTGCAGCACCCGGTCGCCGGGGCCGACGGCGTAGTACTCGCGGGCGGTCCGCGCGTAGGCGGCGATGGCGCGATGGGGAACCACCACGCCCTTGGGCCGTCCCATGGAGCCCGAGGTATAGATGACGTAGGCGGCGCTCTCCGGATGCACCGCGACCGGCTCCGGCTCCCCGCCGGGGATCGCCGGGCTCACCGGGATCGCCAGCTCGCCGGCGTCGAGGAGAACCACCTGCGCGCCG
This sequence comes from Thermoanaerobaculaceae bacterium, assembly GCA_963778565.1. Lineage (GTDB taxonomy): Bacteria > Acidobacteriota > Thermoanaerobaculia > Multivoradales > UBA5704 > DATARR01. The sequence goes on from CAVZUZ010000017.1 coordinate 646,479, forward strand.
CCGGCGGGCAGGCGTGCGGCGAGGCGCTCCTGGGTGAGGAGCCAGGCGGCGCCGGAGTCCTCCAGCATGAACGCCAGGCGCTCCCGCGGATAGGCCGGATCGAGCGGCACGTAGGCGCCGCCGGCCTTGAGCACGGCGAGCATGCCGGCCAGCATCTCGGGCGAGCGCTCGGCGGCGAGGCCGACCCGCGACTCCGGCCCGACGCCGAGCTCGCGGAGATGGCGGGCCAGGCGCTCGGCCCGCGCGTCCAGCTCCGCGTAGGTCAGTCGAACGCCGGCCGCCGTCTCCACGGCCACGGCCGTGGGCGAACGGGCGGCCCGGGCCTCGAAGAGGCGGTGCAGGAGCGGCGCGCCCGCGGGCTCGTCCACCGTGCGGCTCCAGCCGTCGAGGATCTGCGCGCGCTCGTCCGGCGACAGCAGCGGCAGGCTCCACAGGCTGGCGTCGGGATCGGCGGCGGCCGCCTCGATCAGGCGCCGCAGGCAGCCGGTCAGGCGGACCACCGTCGCCTCCTCGAACAGGTCCGTGCTGTACTCGGCGTCGCAGGCGAGCCCGCCGCCCTCCTCCATCATCCACAGCGTGAGGTCGAAGTTGGAGCGGCGGGTGCGGACCGGCAGCGGCTCCAGGGTGATGCGCGACAGCTCGATCCGCTCCTGGGGGAAGTTGTGGAGCACCAGCATGGTCTGGAAGATCGGCGTGCGCGAGGTGTCGCGCGGCAGGACGAGCGACTCCAGGAGCTTCTCGAACGGAATCTCCTGGTGGGCGTAGGCGCCGAGCGTCACCTCGCGCACGCGGCCCAGCGCCTCGCGGAAGGAGGGCTCGCCCGAGAGATCGGTGCGCAGCGCCAGGGTGTTGATGAAGAAGCCGATGATCCCCTCCAGCTCGACCCGGCCGCGGTTGCCGGCGAAGGTGCCGACGGCCACGTCGTCCTGGCCGCTGAGGCGGGCGAGCAGGGCCTGGAAGGCGGCGAGCAACCCCATGAACAGGCTTCCCCCCTGCTCCGCCGCGACGGCCTTGAGCGGCGCGACGAGGGAGGCCGGCCAGGCGAAGCGGAGGTTGTCGCCGCGGCTCGTGCGCACGGCCGGACGCGGCCGGTCGGCCGGCAGCTCCAGCAGCGGCGGCGCTCCGGCGAGCCGGCCGCGCCAGTAGCCGACCAGCTCGTCGAGGCGCTCCCCCTGGAGCCGTTGGCGCTGCCACGCGGCGTAGTCGGGGTACTGAACTGGCAGCTCCGGCAGCCGCAGCAGCCGCGGCGGGAGCCCCGTGGAGAACGCCTCGTAGAAGGCGGCCAGCTCGCGCGCCAGGACGCCGGAGGACCAGCCGTCGGAGATGATGTGGTGCATCGTCAGCAGCAGGGCGTGGTCCTCGGCGGCGAGGCGCACGAGCCGCACCCGCAGCAGCGGCCCGGTCTCCAGGTCGAATCCGAGACCCAGGTCCGCCGCCAGGAGGCGCTGCAGCTCGGGCTCCCGCCTCGCCGCGGGCAGCCCCTCCAGGTCGATCACCGGCAGCGGCATCTCCAGCTCGGGAGCCACCACCTGGAACGGCTCTTCGGGGCCCGGCTCGAACGTGGTGCGCAGCGACTCGTGCCGGCGGACGACTTCCTGCAAGGCGCGCGCGAGGGCGGGCGCGGAAGCGGGGCCGGCGAGGCGCTGCGGGCTGGGGATGTTGTAGGCCGGCGTCCCCGGCTCCAGGCGGTCGAGGATCCACTCGCGGAGCTGCGAGAAGGAGACCGGGAAGCGCGCCGGCCGGCCGGCCTCGCGCGGCCGGCGGCGGATCGCTTCGACCCGGCCGCCGCGCTTCCCCTCCAGCCGCTCCGCCAATCGCCCTGCAATACCGGCCACGGTCGGAGACTCGAAGAGGTCGCGCAGCGGCAGCTCCACCCCGAGCGCGGCGCGGACGCGGGCGGCGAGGCGCGAGGCGATCAGCGAATGGCCGCCGAGGTCGAAGAAGTTGTCGTGGACGCCCACCCGGCCGCCGGTCCTCTCCTCGCCCAGCACCTCCTGCCACAGCTCCGCCAGCTCCTCCTCCAGGGGGGTGCGCGGCGCGACGCGCGCCTTGCGGTCCGCGGGTTCCGCCGCAATCTCCCCGAGCGCCCGGCGGTCCACCTTGCCGTTGGGCGTCCGCGGCAGAGCGTCGAGGAGCACGAAGGCGGAGGGGATCATGAACTCCGGCAGGGTCCGGCCCAGGAAGTCGCGCAACTGATCACGCAACGGGTCGCTCAATTGGGCGGCCTCTCCCGGCGCCGAAGCCACGACGCAGGCGACCAGCCTTCGGCCGCCTTCCTGTTCGGCCGGCGCCAGGACGACGGCTTCCCGCACGCCGGGATGGCGGACCAGGGCGGCCTCGATCTCTCCCAGCTCGATGCGGAAGCCGCGGATCTTGACCTGCTGGTCGAGGCGGCCGAGGAAGTCGAGGCGGCCGTCCGGCAGCCGGCGCGCCAGGTCGCCGGTGCGGTAGAGCCGTTCTCCCGGCCGGCCGCCGAACGGATCGGGGACGAGTTTCTCGGCGGTCAGCTCCGGCCGCCCCAGGTAGCCGCGCGCCAGCCCGTCGCCGCCCAGCCAGAGCTCGCCGGGCACCCCGATGAGGCTCAGCCGGCCGCCGCGGTCCACCACGTAGGCCCGCGTGTTGGCGATCGGCCGGCCGATGGTCACCGGGCTCCGCGGGCGCACCAGGGCGAACGTGGAGTAGGTCGTGTCCTCGCTGGGACCGTAGAGGTTGTAGACGCGCTCGACCTGGCGGTGGGCGTAGACCCGCTCCACCAGATCCGCCTGGAGCGGCTCGCCTGCCAGGTTGACGACGCGCAGCGCAGCGGGGAGCGCGCCGCGCGCCAGCTCGTCCATGGCCGAGGGCACGGTGTTGACCAGCGTCACGGCGCAGGACTCCGCGAGCCGGGGCAGCTCCAGGGCGTCCTCGGCCACCACCACCCGGCCGCCGGCGGCGAGCGGCGCGAACATCTCGAACACGGAGAGGTCGAAGCAGACCGAGGTGGCGAACAGTGTTCCCCGCAGGTCCTCCGGGGAGAAGACCTCCAGGGCCCACTGCACCAGGGCCACGGCGCTGCGGTGCTCGACGGCCACCGCCTTGGGCCGGCCGGTCGAGCCCGAGGTGTAGATCAGGTAGGCGAGATTGCCGGCGACGGCCGCCGGAGCAAGGTCGGAGAGATCGGAATCGTCGTACGCGGCGAGGACCGTGCAGTCCCGTACCAGGTCGACGGCCTCTCCCGCGGCGATCGTCACCGCCGCGCCCGAATCCTCCAGCATCAGCTCCTGGCGCTCCCGCGGATACTTCGGATCGATCGGCACGTAGGCGCCACCCGCCTTGAGCACGGCCAGGATGGCGACGACCAGCTCCGGCGTCCTCGCGAGGCGGATGGCCACCCGCGTCTCCGGGCTCACGCCGAGGGTTCGCAGGTGGCGGGCGAGCTGGTTGGACCGGCGGTGCAGCTCCGCATAGGTGAGCCACCCCTCGCGATCCACCACCGCCTCCGCATCGGGCGTCCGCGCCGCCTGCGCCGCCACCAGCTCGTGCAGGCAGAGGCCGCCGGGGCCGCCGGGGAACACCCGCCGGGTGTCGTTCCAGACGACCAGAAGCTGCTGGCGTTCGGCGGCGGCGAGGAGAGGCAGATCGGAGAGGCGCCGGCCGGGATCGGCCAGCGCAGCGGCGAGCAGCGTGCGGAAGTGGCCGAGCAGACGGTCGGCGGTCGCCGCCGCGAACAGATCGCTGCGATACTCCAGACGGCCGTCCACCCTGTCTTCCCATTCTTCCAGGGTGAGCAGCAGGTCGAGCTTCGCCGTCACGGTCTCGGGATCGAGCAGGACCGCCTCCAGGCCGGGGACGCGCAGCGGCGCCCGCGAGATGCGCAGGTGCGCCACCATCACCTGGAAGAGGGGCGGCACGCCGGGATCGCGCTCCGGCTGCACCTCCTCGACGACGCGATCGAACGGCACGTCCTGGTTGGCCTGCGCGGCGAAGACCAGATCGCGCACCGCCGCCGCCAGGCCGCGGAAGGACGGATCGCCCTCCAGGCGGGCCCGGACCACCAGGGTGTTGACGAAGAAGCCGATCATCCCCTCGGTCTCGCGATGGCCGCGGCCGGCCGAGGGGATGCCCACCGGCACGTCGTCCTGGCCGCTGTAGCGACCCATCAGCGCCGCGAACCCGGCGAGCAGGACGGTGAACGGCGTGATCCCTTCGCCGCGGCCGAGGGCGCGGAGGCCCTCGGTCAGGGCCGGCGGGAGTCCGAACGGCCGGTTGGCCCCGGGATAGACCGGGCGTGCCGGCCGCGGGCGGTCGGTGGGCAGCTCCAGGACCGGCGCTCCGGCGAGCTGCCGCCGCCAATAGGCGAGCTGCCCCGCCAGCGCCTCCGGCGTCAGCGCCCGGCGCTGCCGGAGGGCGAAGTCGACGTAGCGCAGCGGCAGCTCGGGCAGCGGCGACGGCCGGCCGGCCACGGCGGCGCCATACAGCGCCACCAGCTCGCGGAAGAAGACCTCCAGCGACCAGCCGTCCGAGGCGATGTGGTGGAACATGCCGGCCAGGACGGAGTCGGCGGCTCCCATCCTGGCAAGGAAGAACCTCGCCATGGGGTCCCGCTCCAGGTCGAAGGGCCGGAGCAGATCGGCGCGCAGCGCGGCGCGAAGGGCGGGCCAGCGCTGCGGCGCGGGAAGGGCCGAGAGATCGAGCCGCGGCAAGGCGACCGCCGGCGGCGGCAGCACGATCTGGACCGGCTCTCCGTCTTGTCTGCGAAATTCGCGAAGACCGTGCGCAGCGGCTCGTGGCGCCGCAGGATCTCGCCCAGGCTCCACGCCAGGGGCTCCTCGCGCAGCTCTCCCGTCAGCCGCACCGCCACCGGCTGGTTGTAGGCCGCGCCGCCCGGGTCGAGGCGCTGGACCAGCCAGAGCCGGCGCTGGCTCAGCGACAGGGGGAAGGCTCCGCCTCGTTCCGCCGGAGTCTCGGCCGGCGTCTCCGTCATCAGATTGGCCGCCGGCCGCGCGCCTTCTTCCTCCAGCCAGGCCGCGAGCCGCGCCACGGTGGGGTTCTGCATCAGGGCTTTCACCGGCACCTCGACGCCGGTGACCTCGGCGATGCGGAAGGTCAGCCGCACGGCCAGCAGCGAGTGGCCGCCCAGCGCGAAAAAGTCGTCGTGCACCCCGAGCGATTCCACTCCCAGGACCTCGCTCCACACCGCGGCGAGGCGTTCCTCGGCCGGCGTGCGCGGCAACACCTGGCCGCGCGCAGGGGAGACCTCGGGCGAGGGCAGCGCCCGCCGGTCCACCTTGCCGTGCGGGGAGAGCGGCAGGGCGGCGAGCGCCACCCAGGCGGAGGGCACCATGTAATCCGGCAGCCGGCCGGCGAGCGCGGCCCGCAGCCGGTCGAAGAGCGCCTCCCGCACCGCGCCGTCCGGCGCCAGACAGGCCTCGTCCTCGGGGACGACGTAGGCGACCAGGCGGGCTTCGCCGCTCGCCGCACTGGCCGCACTGGCCGAAATCACCGCGACCACCGCCTCCCGGACTCCCGGGCAGGCGCGGAGCGCCGCCTCGATCTCCGCCGGCTCGACGCGGTAGCCGCGGACCTTGACCTGCTGGTCGACGCGGCCGAGGAACTCGATCACTCCGCCCGGCAGGTGGCGCGCCAGGTCGCCGGTGCGGTAGAGCCTGTCGCCGCCGGCCGCCGGCACGTAACGCTCGGCCGTGAGGTCCGGACGTCCGCGGTAGCCGCGGGTCACCCCGGGTCCGCCAACGAGCAGCTCGCCCGGAACCCCGAGCGGCGCCGGGTTCCCCCGGCGGTCGAGCAGCAGCAGCTCCGCTCCCGGCAGCGGCCGGCCGAGGACGCTGCGGTCGATCCGGTCGAGCCGATCGATCCCCGGTGGCGGCACGGAGAGGGCGGCACAGACGATCGTCGCCTCGGTGGGGCCGTAGAGCACGACGATCTCCGCCGCGGGGCAGGCCTCTCGCAGGTCCGCCAGCAGGTCCGGCGGCACACGCTCGCCCCCCACGAAGACCGTGCGCAGGCCCTCTCCTCCTCCGCCGCCGCCGCGCCACCGCCAGGCGTCGACCAGCCGGCGCATCAGGCTCGGCACGCCGTGCATCCGGGTGGCCCCGCGGAGGCGGCCGATCAGCCGCGGCGCCTCCAGCACCTCGTCGCGGCCTAGCAGCTCGACCGTGCCGCCCCCGAGCAGGGGCATGAGCAGCTCGAACAGCGAGATGTCGAAGGAGAAAGAGGCCAGGTGCGGCATGCGGTCGCCGGCGGAGAAGCGGAACCGGGCCTGGCAGCCCAGGAGCGTCAGCGCCAGGCTGCGGTGCTCGACCATCACCGCCTTGGGACGGCCGGTGGTGCCCGAGGTGTAGATCAGATAGGCGAGCCGCCCCGGCGCCGGGAGGACGGTCTCCCCCGTCTCGTCCCCGTCTCCGGGATCGACGATGGGCAGACCCCAGTCCGGCCGCGCTCCTCCGGTAACCAGCGGCGGCGGCGCCACCAGCGCCGCCAGTCCGGCGTCGCGGGCCATCCAGGTCAGGCGCTCCTCGGGCAGAGAGGTGTCGAGAGGCACATAGGCCGCTCCGGCCTTCCAGACCGCGAGAATCGCCGTCACGACCGCGGTCGACCGCTCCATCAGGAGGCCGACCCGGTCCTCGCGACCGACGCCGAGCGAGCGCAGCCGCCGCGCCAGCCGGTCGGACCGCCGGCTCAGCTCGCGGTAGGTCAGGCCCTCGCCGCCGTGGACGAGCGCCAGGGCCTGCGGCGTGCGCGCGGCCTGGGCCGCGAAGAGATGCACCACGGTCCGGTCCTCCGCCGCGGGCGGCGGGAAGGCGACGCTCCACTCCCGCAGGAGCTGATGCCTCTCCGCCGGCGCCAGCAGATCGAGGTCGCACACCCGCAGGTCCGGTCCCGCCGCCGCCGATCGCAGCAGTGTCAGAAAACGGTCGCGCAGACGGACGGCGGTGGCCGCCTCGAACAGGGAGAGCGGGCACTCCAGCACGCCGTGGACGCGGCCCGCGCGCTCATGGATCGAACAGGCCAGATCGAGCTTGACGACGTCCGATTCGACGTCCATCAGGTCGAAGCGCAGGTCGAAGCGCAGGTCGAGGCGCAGGCCCGGGATCTCCGCGGGTCCCGCGGTCCTGAGGAAGGAGAAGAGCGCCTGGAAGAGCGGCGAGGTGCCGGAGGCGCGCTCCGGCTGCAGCAACTCGACGAGCTTCTCGAACGGCGCCTCCTGGTGTCTCAGACCGTCCAGGAAGACGTCGCGCACGCGCCGCACCAGCTCGCGGACGGAGGGAGAATCCGCCATCCCCACCCGCAGCACCAGGGTGTTGACGAAGAGGCCGATCAGATCCTCGGTCTCCGGCCGGTCGCGGCCCGCGACGGGCACGCCGACGCAGAGATCGTCCTGCCCGCCATGGCGGGCCAGCAGCGCGAAGAACCCGGCCAGCAGGACCGGGAACAGCGAGCTGCCCTCGGCTCGCCCGAGGGCCCTGAGATCATCGGCCGGCCCGGCGGCGAGCTCGAACGGGCAGCTCACGCCGCGATAGCTCCAGGTTGCGGGCCGCGGCCGGTCGACGGGCAGCTCCAGAAGCGGCGCGCCGGCGAGCTGCCGTTCCCAATAGGCGAGCTGGGGGGCGAGCGCATCACCCGTCAGGACGCGGCGCTGCCAGGAGGCATGATCGGCGTAGCGCAGCGCGAGCTCCGGCAGCGACGAGCCCCCGTAGAGGGCCGCGAGGTCGCGAAAGAAGACCTCCATGGACCAGCCGTCCGCGGCGATGTGGTGGAAGCCGGCGAGCAGCGCATGATCGGCGGCGCCGAGCCGCGCCAGGAGAAAGCGCGCTACCGGCCCCCGCTCCAGGTCGAACGGCCTCCCGGCCGCGACGGCCAGCAGCGCACGCAACGCCGGCTCTCGCTCCGGCGCCGGCAGGCCGCCCAGGTCGATCAGCGGCAGCGGCAGCGCGTCCGGAGGCGGCAGGACGATCTGGACCGGCTCGCCCGCCGTCTCGGCGTAGACGGTTCGCAGCGGCTCGTGCCGCCTCAGGACCTCGCGGAGGCCTGCCGCGAGTCGAGGGATGGCGAGCTCGCCGGCGAGGCGGATCGCCACCGGCAGGTTGTAGGCCGCGGTACCCGGCTGGAGGCGCTCGATGACCCAGAGCCGCTGCTGGGCGAAGGACAACGGAAAGGGACCGGCCTCGAGGACCCGGGAGACATTCTCCCGCCCGCCGGCCGCGCACATCGCCTCCAGCCGTTCCGCCAGGCCGGCGATGGTAGGGGCCTGGAACAGGGTCACCAGCGGCACCTCGACGCCGAGCGCCTCGGAGAGGCGGAAGGCCGCGCGCACCGCCAGCAGCGAATGCCCTCCCAACGCGAAGAAGTCATCGTGGATGCCGAGCCGCTCCAGCCCCAGCACCTCGCGCCAGATGCCGGCCACGGCCTCCTCGACCGGCGTGCGCGGCTCGGCGAAGTCCGTCCCCGACGAGGCCGTGGGCATGATGTCCGCCAGCGCTCTGCGGTCCACCTTGCCGTTCGGCGACAGCTGCAGGAGCGGCAGCGTCACCCAACCCGCCGGCACGAAGGCGTCCGGCAATCGCTCCTTGAGCCAGGCCCGCAAGGCGGCAACGTCGACTTCCGGCCCGCCGGCCGGCGCCACGTAGGCCACGAGGCGCTTGCCGTTCCCGTCCTCCTCCGGCAGAGCCAGGACCGCCGCTTCGCGCACGCCCGGATGGCGGGCCAGGACCGACTCCACCTCCCCCAGCTCGATCCGGAAGCCGCGCACCTTCACCTGATGGTCGATGCGGCCCAGGAAGTCGATCTCGCCGTCCGGCCGCCAGCGCGCGAGATCGCCCGTCCGGTACAGCCGCGCGCCCGCCTCGCCGCCCAAGGGATCCGGCACGAACCGCTCCGCCGTCAGCTCCGGCCGGCCCAGGTAGCCGCGCGCCAGACCGGCTCCCCCGATGTACACCTCGCCGGGGATCCCCGCCGGCACCGGCGCCAACCCCGCATCGAGCAGATGGCAGCGTGCGCCGGCGACGGGGCGGCCGACCGTCACCGCTCTTCCGGCCGCCAGCAGAGCGAACGTCGAGTAAGTGGTGTCCTCCGACGGGCCGTAGAGGTTGTAGAGCCGCTCGACGCCGGCGATCCGGCAGACCGCCTCCGCCAGGGCGGGTGAGATCGGTTCGCCGGCGAGATTGACGGTGCGCACGGACGGCGGCAGCCCGCCGCTGCGCACCAGCTCCGCCAGGGCGGAAGGGACCGTGTTCACCAGGGTCACTTCGGCGGCGGCCGGAAGGCGCGGCAGCTCCAGGGCGTTCTGCGCCAGGATCACCCGGCCGCCCCAGGAGAGCGGGGCGAACAGCTCGAAGACCGAGAGGTCGAACCCGACCGAGGTCGCGGCCAGGACACCCGCCAGCTCCTCCGCGGTGAAGATCTCGCGCGCCCAGTGCACCAGGACGGAGGCGCTGCGATGCTCGATCGCCACCGCCTTGGGCCGGCCCGTCGAGCCCGAGGTGTAGATGAGGTAGGCGAGGTTCCCCGGGACGGCGAGGGCGCCGGGGTCCGAATCGTCGCAGGCCGCGAGGTCTTCCTCGCCCCACGGCTCGGAGATGATCAATTCCGCCCCGGAATCCTCCGCCATCACCGCCAGCCGCTCCGCCGGATAGGACGGATCGAGAGGCACATAGGCGCCGCCGGCCTTCAGCACGGCGAGCAGCGCGACCACCAGATCCGGCGTCCGCTCCAGGCGGACCCCGACGCGGACCTCCGGCCCCACTCCCCGGGCGCGCAGGCGGCGGGCGAGCCGGTTGGCGAGCCGGTTCAGCTCGCCATAGCTGAGGCGCTCCGTCCCGGCCACCAGCGCCTCGGCCGCCGGCGTGCGGGCCGCCTGCTCCTCGAAGCGCTCATGGAGCAGGCCCGGCGCGCCCGGCGCCGGCGCGGCGCTCCACTCCGCCGTCACCTGCCAGCGCTCGGCCCCGCTCAGCAACGGCAGACGCGAGAGCGGGCGCTCCGGGTCGGCGGCCGCCCCTTCCAGAAGCGTGCGCAGGTGCCCGAGCATGCGCGCGGCGGTTGCGGCATCGAACAGATCGGCGCTCGCCTCCAGCGACAGGCCCAGGCCGCCGGAAGGCAGCTCCGCCGCCCGCAGGGTCAGATCGAACTGCGCCCGGCGCTCCGCCAGGCGCCACGACTCCAGCTCCAGGCCGCCGACGTCGATCCGTCCGCCCTCCTCTCCCAGGGCGAAGAAGGCGAGGTCCGGGGGATCGCCGGCGCGCAGCCCCTGCAGCACGAGCATCGTCTGGAAGATCGGCGAGCGGGCCGGATCGCGCTCCGGCCGCAGACGTTCCGCGGCCACGGCGAAAGGAAAGTCGGCGTGCTCCAGGCCCGCGAGCGCGGTGCGCCGGACGCGGCCGAGCAGCTCTGAGAAGCCCGGATCGCCCGACAGGTCGGCCCGCAACGCCACGGGGCTGACGAAGTAACCCACGATCCCGGCGTGCTCGGGAGGGGTCCTTCCCCAGCTCCCCGACGTTCCCCATGTCCCCGACGTTGGCGCTCCCACCGCGAAATCGGCCTGGCCGGAGTAGCGGCCGAGCTGGGCCTGGAAAGCGGCCAGCAGCGTGGCGAACAGCGTGGCGCCGCCCGCGGCCCCGAACGCCTTGAGATCGGCGGCGAGTCCGGCAGGCAGCTCCAGGAAGAAGCGGCGCCCCGCCAGCTCGGCACCGGCGGGCGCGGCCGGTCGGCCGGGAGATCCAGATCGGGCACGCCGGCGAGGGCCTGCCGCCAATAGGCCCAGAGCCGGTCGCCACGAGGTCCGGCCAGCATCTCCTCCTGCCGGCGGACGAAGTCGCCATAGCCATGGGTGGAGACCGGCAGAGCGGCCGCGTGCCCGCCGGTCTCCTGCCGGTAGAGCGCGCCCAGCTCGCGCGCCAGGAGCGCGAGCGACGCAAAATCCGCCACGAGGTGATGGACGGAGAGGAGGAGCACGGAGCCCAGGAGGCGGACCCGCAGCAGCGGCCCATGCTCCAATGGGAAGGGGCGGTAGGCCTCCTCGGCCAGCCGCGCCTCGCTCCAATCGTCCTCCAGGAAATCGACCTCGACCCGGTCCAGAACCTCCCGCACGGGCTCGTCGCCCGCCACGCGGAAGACCGTGCGCAATGCGGCGTGACGGTCCGCCAGCCTTTCCAGGGCGCGGCGCAGCGCCCCGGCATCGAGACCGCCGCGGACGCGCGCCGCGACGGCGATGTTGTAGGCGCCGCCTTCAGGGGCCAGCCGTTCCAGGAACCACAGCGCGCGCTGGCCCTGCGAGAGCCGTCCCGAGTCCTCGCCGGCGGGGGACGGCGCGGTCTCCCCCTCCAGCGCGATCAGAAGCAGCTCGGCCAGGCGGCCGGTCGTGGCCCCCTCCAGCAGCTCGGCCAGGGGCAGCTCCACGCCGAGGGCCGACTCGACGCTCCCCTTGAGATCCATGGCGGCCAGCGAGTCGAGCCCGAGGGCGATCAGCGGCCGTTGCGGATCGATCGTTTCGGCGGACGTTCCCAGAACCGCCGCCGCTCGCTCCCGAAGGGCGCGCTCCAGAAGCGTCCGGCGCTCGCCCGGCGGCGCGGCGAGGAGCGCGTCGCGGCCGGGCAGAGCCACCGGCGCCGGAGCAGTCTCTTCGGCAGCCAGCGCGCTACGGCCGAGGACCGCGAGCTCACCGGCCAGGTAACGATTGCGGCAGAGGCGGCGCTGCACCTTGCCGCTGGAGGTCTTCGGCACCGTCCCGGCGCGCACCAGCACGACCTCGTGCACCTGGACCTCGTGCTCTTCGGCCACGGCGCGGCGGACCGCGTCGGCCAGCTCGCCGAGATCCGTCTTCCGGTGCCGCTCCACCTCCTGGACGACGACGAGCCGCTCCTCGCCGGCGATCTCGACCGCGAAGGCGGCGCCGCCGCCCGGCCGCAGCTCCGGATGGCTGCGCTCGGCCGTCAGCTCGATGTCCTGCGGATAGTGGTTGCGGCCGCGGAGGATGATCAGGTCCTTGAGCCGGCCGGTGACGAACAGCTCGCCGCCGCGCAGAAAGCCGAGATCCCCGGTGCGCAGGAACGGACCCTCGCCGCTATCCGCCAGCCGGGCCGCGAAATCGCTCCGCGTGCCTTCGGGGTTGCGCCAGTAGCCGAGGGCCACGCTCGGCCCCGCCACCCAGATCTCCCCCACCTGGCCCGGCGCCAGCTCGATCGCCGCCTCGGGGTCGACGACCGCGATCCGCTGCCCTCCCCGCGGCCGGCCGCAGCTCACCAGCCGGCGCGCTCCCCCGGCCCCTGTCGCGGACGCCGCGGGCGTCGCGGGCGCCACCTCGTGCCGTTCCAGGGCGGCGACCTCGACGGTCTCGATCCGCGGCAAGCGGCCCGCGATTCCGCCGCTGACGAACAGCGTCGCCTCGGCGAGGCCGTAGCAGGGATAGAACGCCTCGCGGCGGAAGCCGCCGGGGGCGAAGGCCTCGGCGAAGCGCTCCAGCGTCTCCGCCCGCACCGGCTCGGCGCCGTTGAAGGCCACCCGCCAGCTCGACAGGTCGAGCTCCCGCGCGCTGCTCGGCGCGATCTGCGGCGCACGCACAGCTCGTAGGCGAAGTTCGGCCCGCCGCTGGTCGTGCCGCGGTAGCGGCTGATCGCCTCCAGCCAGCGCACCGGCCGCTGCAGGAAGGCCACCGGCGACATCAGCACGCAGCGCGCCCCGGCGTGGAGCGGCTGCAGCACGTTCCCGATCAGTCCCATGTCGTGGTAGAGCGGCAGCCAGCCCACGACGACCGAGTCCTCGTCCTGAGCGAAGGCCTCGCCGATCATCTGCTCGTTGTGCAGAAGGTTGGCGTGGCTGACCATCACCCCCTTCGGGCGTCGCCGTCGAGCCCGAGGTGTACTGCAGGAAGGCCACCGATTCGGGATCGGGATCGGGGAGGTCCGCGCCGGTCCCAGCGAGCTCCTCGGTGGCGATCCAGCGAATGGCCGCCAGCTCCGGCAGAGGAGGGGACGCCGCCAGCGCCGCGAGGATCCCGGCGGTGGTCAGGGCCGCCCGCGGCTCGGCGTCGCGGGCGATGGCCCGGAGCCGGAGCTGCGAGCGGTCGTGAAGGCGCGGCGGATAGGCCGGAACGGCCACGACGCCCGCATAGAGGCAGCCGAAGAAGGCGGCGATGAACTCCAGGCCCGGCGGATAGAGCAGGAGAGCGCGCTCTCCGGGCTCCAGAGACTCGCGCAGAGCGGCGGCGATGGCCCGGGCGCGGCCGTCCAACTCCGCCAGCGTGAGCCTGGCCCCTTCCTGCTCGCCGTCCGCCAGAAAAACGAAAGCCTCGTGCTCGGGCCCTTCGGCGGCACGGGAGCGGACCAGGGCAACCAGGGAAGCGAAACGGGTGTCTGACGAGATCATGAGGCCTGTATCTTCGGTCGCGCCGAGTGGAAGTACACGAGGGCCAGCCGGAGCGCCGGACCGGCGACCTCCCTTAGAAGTGGTGCGCCAGGGCTCCTCCGGGACACCGAAGGGATTCAGTTATCGCGCCATTCCGAGCCTCAGGCAGTACGTTGGAACGGGAACCGACGGATGAGGCCGGGTGTAGGGGCGGGGCTTGTCCCCGCCTCAGTAGGCGCTAACTTTGCGGTGAGCGGGCGCGCCCGGCCATCCGTGCCACGATCTCCCGGAACTCCGGTTCCTGCCGCAGCTCCGCGAACGCCGCCTCCCCCTCCAGGGCCTTCGCGTCGGCGAAGCCCTTCTCCTCGGCCACGCGCAGGGATTCCAACGCTTTCTTGTGGCCTGCCTTGCCCTTGCGGGCGTAGAGGGACGCGATCTCCACCCACAGGCCGGCGTCCTCGGGAAGGATCTCGGCGCTGACTGAAATCATGAAGATGGCGCGGTCGTACTGCTTCTTCGCCACGAGCGCCTGCGGCTGGTAGAACGTGAGCTGGCCGAGGTACATATTGAGGAGCCGCTTGGCGGACAGGCTCTCCTCGACCTCAGACGACTCGGCGCGCTTCTTGAGCTTCCGGGATCTTGAGCGCGGCGGCGATCTGCGCCACGGTCACCGGCGCGTTGCCCGGATTGGCGTACGCCAGAATGCCGGGCGCGTTGGCGAGGATCTCCTTGTCCCGGCGGTCCCGCGCCTCGCGCTCGCGCAACTCCTGCCGGCAGGCCGGCGACCCTGCCAGAGCCGCCGCCTCGCGCTCGGCCTCCGACACCTCGCGCAGACCGGCATAGTCGATCGCCATGGCCGACCAGGTGTGGAGGGCGTCCGCCGGATGGACGGCGGCCTGCGCCCGTGCCCGCTCGCGGTCCGCGGCCCACTCCGCCTCGATCATCGCGGGGCTCTTCTCCCGCAGCCCCTTCTTCATCGCCTGGATCTCCATCCAGCCCATCGCCCGGGTGGCAAGGTCGACCGGCGGCCATTCATGCGTGCCGGCGAAACCCTCGATGCGGTGCGGAACGGCGAGAGCCGCCAGCTCCCGATCGAGATCCCGCAGCTCGTAGTAGTTGAAATCGCGGTCGCCGTACGTGCCGTAGAAGACAAAGGGGTTGTCCTGCTTGGGCGTTGTACCGATGGGAAAACCGGCGCTGGCGCCGATGACTCCGGCGATCGATCCCGGCGCCGTGAGCGCGAGGATGCAGGCAAAGCGCACCGTGCCCGAGTAGCCCGCCGCGTACACGCGCCGGTCGTCGATGGCGAAGCGGGCATGGGTATCCGCCCACAACGCTCGCATGGCGGCGAAGTTCCCCTCCATCGGCTTGTCGCCGCCCACGTCGCTCGCCGTGCTCCAGGAGCTGACCACGATCCAGCCATAGGCCTCGGCGGCCCGCCGAAAGAGCTCCGCCACCGGCTTGCCCTGCCCGCGCGCGTCGAAGGCATAGAGGATCGGCCACGGGCGCTCCGGCGTGTAGGCGGAGGGAAGATAGAGGGAGTACGCCTGGTCCGGCTGGCCCTCGCAGACCACCTTCTCGATCAGCGTTCCACGCGGCAGATCGGCAGCCGCGGCGGCGCCGGCAGTACAGAGGAGGAAGGCTAGCGGCAGCCCCAGAACCAGAAACGCACGAAATCGCACGCCGGGAGTATACCCGCCGGGTCGGATCAGTCCCGGGTTGCGTCCGCCGGGCCGCTCGCGGCTCCAAGATTGATTGACCGCTGTAACGAGAGCTCCCCACGCATCGCCTGAGAGGAGAAAGCCCGATCCCGCCCAATTTGCGGGAAGACGGGCCAAACACAAGGAGATACGCCATGATCGAGAAAAACCGTGAACGGCCGGAGCCGGTCGAACGGGACCGCGCCCGGGAGCACGCCCTGCTCGCCAGCCGGCGCGAATGGGCGGGCGGCGTGCCGGGGTTCGAAGGCTGGCACGCCGTGGAGGTCGATCCCGAGCCCCTCGTCCTCCACGACCTCAACGGCTGGCCGCTGTTCTACGAGTTCCTGGTGCGGCGCGGCAACAGCGTCGTGGGCTCCATCAAGACGGCGGCCAGCCGGCTGGTGGGAGCGCCGGTGCTCACCCTCGAGCACGGCCCGCTCGGCTGGGACCCCGACCGCGCCAGGCGCGAAGCCGAGAAGAGCGTGCGCCAGCTTTCCCCCAACGCCGAGATCCTGGGCACCGAGCTGGTCTGCTACGCCTATCCCAAGGTCGGCGTCCGCGTCGACCTGAAGGAGCGCGGCGCGCGCGACAACCGGCCGCGCAGCCTGATCTTCGACGCCGCCGACTTCTCGCCGGTCAGCCGGTTCGGCGCGGACGAGTTGGAGGGCAAAACCGCCTACTCGTTCTACCACGAGGTGGCGTTGCGCCAGGCCGAAAAGAACCTGCGCCGCTTCGCGCTGGAGGAGCAGGAGGCTCGAGATCGTCCGCTCCCGCCAGCGTGAGGTGTTCAGCGCCGCCGCCTTCAAGGTGAGCGAGCTGCCGAAGCTCAGGGACGCCCTCACCCCCGACCTGAGTTATGCGTTCATTTCCCTCTACTCGTCGCGGGTGTTGAAGTACGGCCCCCGCTGCACGCCCCACGACTGCTTTATGCTCTACGCGCAGCAGACGAGCGTCTACTGCGCCGTGGCCACCGGCCAGATGATCCTGGATTTCTACCGCTGGCCCTACACGCAGGACGAGATCGCGACCGCCATGGGCACAGGCCCGGGCGGCACGGACAACCCGGGGCAGGTGGCCGGCTACGAGTCGCTGACGCGCAACTGCATGGATGCCACGTACGACACCTCCGCGGACTGGTCCGAGGCCAAGGCCGAGATCGACGCCAACCGGCCGGTCAAGAGCGGCATCCCCGGCCATGCCCGGGCCTGCGCCGGCTGGAAGCGGCAGAACCTGTTCTTCATCGGCCAGGAGCCCAAGCGCTGGCTGCAGATCTACGATCCGTGGCCGTGGAACGCCGACCTCTGCCAGGGCGGCAAGATCGTCTGGGAGGACTGGGATTCCGTGACTCACACCAACTTCATCTACGTACGCCACCGGGCGACTTCCTGCTGATGCCGCAGCGATGATCGACGCCCGAGAAGCCCGGAAAGCCGCGGCCCGCCAGCTCACCGGCGGGCCGCACGTGGGCGATCCGGCCTTCGCCGGCTGGAGCGGCGCCGCGGCGGGCGCGCCGCTGCTCGTTCGCGACCTGGCGGGCCGTCCCTCGTATTGGCTGATACCGGTCGTGGCCGGAGGCCGCACGGTCGGTGCCGTGCGCGTCCTCGGCGACGGCCGCGTGGCCGCGTTCGAGGCGCTGCGGGAGGGCTCCGCCGTCTCCTCCCTGGACGCGGCCGAGGCGGCGAGCCGGGCGCAGCGGGAGATCGGGGCCGGAGAGTCCGCCGCCGAGCCGGAGCTGGTGCACGACGGCCCGCCCGGCCGCGAAGCCTGGCGCGTCGAAGTGCTACGTAGGGGCCGGCCGTCGCGCTGGATCTTCGTCACACCCGGGGGCGTCTACGAAAGGCCGGCGGGGCAGGTGGGCGACGAGGGCCTGGAGTGAGGCCGGAGAGACTGCTTATCCGGTACCTTTGCGCGCGGCCATCCGCGCCGCGATCTCCCGGAGCCTCGCCTCCTCCCGCGGCTCCGCGCGGGCCAATGTCTTCCGGCGCCTGGCTTTGATGCGTCCGTCCGCGCTTTCGGACACCATCGCCGGGATCGAGCTTGCGGTGAGATACCAGCCGGCCGGCAGGACGATGGCGTTGCGGGGACGGCCGAAGCTGCGGTCGAAGACCAACTCGTCACCCTCGAGACGATAGCTGCCCGGATCGGTGTAGGTCTCCGCGATGCGCAGGCGGACCGAGCCGTCCGCCTCGGGTTGCTGCAAAAAGTAGACGATTTCGCGGTCCTGATGGGCCCGTTCCACGAGACGGCCGGAGTCGCTGGCGGCAGGCGCAGCGCCAGGTTGCGCGATGGCGGGCCAAGCGGCGAGGACAAGCAGGATGAACGCTCTCAATCGATCCTCTGCGCGGTCCTCCGCGCGATCCTCCGCGCCGCGAGCACCAGGGGAGCCGCGTCCGGGCCGGTGTGCATGAAGCTCACCTTGAGGCGTCCGTCCGGCTCGGTCAGCACCTGGGCCGGGACGTTGCAGCCGATCAGCTCGTAACCCGGAGGCAATACGATGGCATTGCGGCGGATACCGAGCGGGCGGGAGAAGACGATCCGGTCCGCACCCTCCCGGAAGTAGCTCTTCTCATCCTGATACGTCTTCTCGATCAGCAGCCGGACGCCGCCCTCCGCGGGGACCGGCCGCGGCAGACGGATGCGGATGTAGCTCGTCGCCGGATCGGCCTCCGGCAGACCGGAAGCTCGCGCCTCGTCGCCGCTCACCACCTCGAACGGCAGCGGCCGTGAGGTCGCCAGATCGCGCACCGACTCGTCGCTCGCGCTGCTTCCCTTGCGGATCGGGTTGAAGAACACCGTCGCGCCGGGCTCGACCGCGGTGACCTCGTAGAGGATGCGGAACCGGGCCGAAGCGGGATCGAGCAGCTCGTAGCGGGTGTACTCGTCCTCCTCCCGCGGCGCCGGATCTCGCTGCTGCTCGGCGGATGAGGTCTCCGAAGGCGCCGGCACCGCCCGTGGAGCTCCCGCACAGGCGGCGAGCAGCGGCAGGGCCAGAACCAGGAATGCGAAGGATCGCACGGCGGAAGTATATCTGCCGGGGTCGGATCAGCCTTGGGTTGCGTCCTCCGGCCGCTCGCGGACGTATTGCGCCTCCTTGTGAGGCCGGCCCGGATCGAAACGAAAGATCCGGCCCTTCTTCGCCAGCCAGCGCAGCGACACGGAGACCTGGCGAAGGTTCACCACCCGCCGTCGGGGCCGGTCGCCCAGGAGCTGGTTCACCTCGGCGGCGATCGACCGGGAGCCGAAGCGCTCGTGGGGCGCCTTCCGCTCGACGATGATGAATATGTCACCGGTCTCAGTTTGTATCCGACTAGAGGAGCGCGCGGCGGGAAACATCAGGCCTCTCTATCTGCCTGCATCTCAAGCCCAATCCGCACACCGAAAGTGCTTTCTCAAAACAGGGGAATTGTCTTCGTCTGGTCCGTCAAATCCTGGTAGCAGGTATTGTTCCGGCCTCTCTGAAAGGAGAGCAGTGCTCATGCACACCCTGCCCATCCTCCTCCTGCCCTGCTTGGTTGCTCGCCGCTCCTCGGTGCGGAGGCTGCCGCTGCCACATAACCGGGACGGCATGTGATACTCTTTTTGCATTCTTGGATACCGATGCTGTTTTCGCGGCTTGCGAATACCTGTCCCGGGGAAGTTCGCGAAGACGAGATGATCCGCTCGAGATTGACGGTCTGCGTCCTCATGAGCCTCTTGTTGGCTCCACTGGCGGGCGTCCCCCCGACGCGCCAAAGAGACATTGCAAACACTCGACTCGTCAGCGTATGGCGATCCCTCACGGCAGGCATTTCCCGTGAGGTCCGCCTCACCCGGGGCTTCCAAGAGACCAACGCCTCGGCTCCCCTACCGCCTCAGACTCTTCTTCGCGAGGTCTCCGAAATCGAGCGCCGCGCCCTGGATTACCCTTCGGCCCAAAACCTTCAGGATCTTGGCCTCCTGCGGCTCGGCCAGGGACACTACACCGATGCCATCCTTCTTCTTCAGGCTGCCTCCTCGCAGGCCGTCGGCGATCCGAAACCCGCCAGCGATCTCGCGGCCGCCTACCTGGCTCGCGGTCAAGCCGAGGACCGGGCCTTTGACCTTTTCCTCGCCCTCGACGCCGCCGACCGCGCTCTGGCGGTCGAGCCGCGGCTCGTGGAAGCGCTGTTCAACCGCGCTGAGGCCTTGACGCGCCTGAACCTGCCCAGCCAGGCGCGCGCAGCGTGGCAGCTCCTGCTGGCGCAGGAAAAGACCTCTCGCTGGTCTTTCCATGCCGGCCGCCGCCTCCATGAGCTGGCCGCGCCGACGGCCGCCCAGTCGTGGCGGATCGAGCGGCCACGTCTTGAGGCCGCGGCCCTGCGTCAGGATGCACGGTCCGTCGGCGAGATCGTTCGCCGCTTTCCCCATCTGGTCCGGCTCGACGCGGAAGAGAGAATCCTGCCGGGCTGGGCCGAGGCGCGGAGGGTCGGGGACAGCAAGGCTGCAGCGACCTGGCTCAGTCTGGCTGCCCAGATCGGAGTGGCTCTCGAAGAAGCAACAGGAGACGCCATGATCCTCGACGCCGCGACGGCGATTGCACGGGCGCGAGAGCCCAACCTCGCCAAGCTTGCGGAGGGGCTGGCTGCGTTCGGCCGCGGAGTACAGCTCTTCAATCTTTCGAGGATCAAGGAAGCTCGTCTCTTGCTGACCGGTGCCGAGCGGGCGCTCCGGGAGTCGGGGAATCCCTTCCGCGGCTGGGCCGAGTTCTATGGCGCCGTCTGCGATCACTATTCGGACCCGAAACGCGCCTTCCGGAACTTCCGGGAGCTGCGCCGGAAGACCGATGAACGGAGATACCCGGTGCTGGCCGGCCGGGGCGTCTGGCTCCTCGGCACGATCGCCAACAACGACGGCCGGCCAGAGGAGGCCCTACGACACTACCGGATGGCCTTCGCGCTCATCTCACCTCGTCGTCACCCTGCTCCCTGGGGCGGAAGCGAACCGGGTCAAGGCATCCTTCGCCGTCCGGCTCGAGCGCGATGACATCGAGCAGGTCCCCCTTTCCCTTGAAAGGACCTTTCTCGTCGGGATCCCGCCCGGACGCCCCGGATTCGCCACGTTTGGACGGCAGGGCGAATTGCTCAGAGCTTTGCCCGAGCTGCGCACCCTGAACTCCGGCCGCGCCGTGATCGAGCCCGACTTTCTCTACTTTCCCGACAAGCTTCCCGACGATCCCGTACTCGGCAAGCAATACGACCTCCTCGATATCCGTGCACCCGAGGCTTGGGAACTCGAGACCGGCAGCAACAAAGTACGCATCGCGATCCTAGACAGCGGCATCGAACGTGGACACCCTTCGCTGCGGAACAGCAGCATCCTCATCGTGCACGGCCCGCCCTATGCCAATCTCGTGAAAGGAAACAACTATCCGGAAGACGACCTCGAGCACGGCACCTATTGCTCCGCCATCGCCGGCGCCAAGGGCGACGACGGCGAAGGTATGACCGGCGTCAACTGGAACGTCACGCTGATGCCGGTGAAGTTCATCGACAAGAACGGCTGCGGCACGAGCTCCCGCGCCGCAGAAGCGGTGGAGTACGCAATCCGCCACAAGGCGGACGTCATCTCCGCATCTTGGGGCGGCATGGGACCTTCCCAACGCCTGCACGACGCCATCGCGCAGGCCGGTGCGAAAGGAATACTCTTCGTGACCTCCGCGGGCAACTCCGGGCTCAACCTCGACAAGAAAGTGTACTACCCCGCTTCCTACAACCTGCCGAACATGCTGGTGGTCGGCGCCTCCGATGATGACGGTTCGCCGCTCGCAACGTCCGGCCACGGCCTCAAGAACGTCCACCTGAGCGCGCCGGGCGAGAAAGTCTTTTCGGCAGTCCTCTCCACCGGAGCCAATCTGTTTTTTCCCTACGGCGAAGGTAGCGGCACATCCCCCGCAACGGCCTTCGTCAGCGGCGCTGCCGCTCTGGTCAAGGCCCGAAATCCAGACTGGAAAGCGGATAAGCTCCGCTGCCGTATCCTGAAGTCCACAACCCCGTTTTCCGCTCTCGCCAAGGCCTCGTGCTCGGGAGGCCGGCTCAATCTCGAGAAGGCCGTATCGGGGAAAAACCTGAGGAGCGTTTGTGGATGCTCTTGAGGCCACGAGGTGTCTGGGTCGGAGCCGCCCATCACCTGGCCCTTCGCCGTTCCTCGAGCCGGGCGCGGGTCATGCGCTCACGCAGACCGCCATCTTTCACGAAAGCCTTCTCCAAATAGCGGATCTGCCGGTCGAGCAGGTAGCTGGTCACACGGATCAGACCGATGATCACGTTCGCGGCAATCGCCGGGTCGGGATTCTCGATGCCTTTGCGGAACGTGGCGTAGGTCCCGTCCCGGAGCTTGTTCAGCTCGCGGAGGCGGAGCGCGAAGGCGTGATCCGCGGGCCATTCCTCAAGGCCCCGCACCCGCAGGAAATCGCAGTAATCGGCCAGCAGCTCTTCGAGACTGGCGCGCGCCACGGCGAGATGAAGCCTTTGCTCATGGCAGGGCTCCCCAGAAAAAGGACTTAAAGGACTGCAAGGATATCAAAGGACAGGCTCCGGTTGGGTTTACCCGGAAGGCCGGTCGTCCTTTTTATCCTTGCTGTCCTTTTGGTCCTTTGGCAGAGAACGCCGCCGAAAGGCTCTAAGCTTCTGTGGTGGAAGAGGTTGGATGGTGCCCAGGGTCGGAATCGAACCAACGACACCGTGATTTTCAGTCACGTGCTCTACCAACTGAGCTACCTGGGCACAGGGAGCCGGGGGCGCCCCAAGGGGGGAGATTTGTAGCAGCCGGGCGGGGCGAAGTCAAGCTTCCACCGGCTTGGAACGGGGCTCCCCCTTCTCCACCAGAGAACGGATCAGGCCGTCTTCCTCTTCCGCCATCTCGACGAGACGGTGACCGGCGCGCTCGCACCAGACGGGCATGTCCTCGCGGATGCCGGGATCGTCCCCCACGATCTCCAGGAGGTCGCCCGGATGCAGCTTCCGCATCTCCCTGGCCGCCAGCAGGATGGGCAGGGGGCAGAGGGCGCCGATCACGTCGAGCCGGTGGGGCAACGGTCCTCGTCCTTCCTCGCCGCGCGCGGCGGGGCGGTATTGACGGTACAATAGGCCGGAAATGCTGCAACGATTGTATATCCGTCCCGCCCTGGGAGTGGTGTTCTTCCTCTGCGCCGCCCTCCCTGCTACTGCCTGGACGCCCGGCACTCAGGTGACCATCGCCCGCGAAGCGGCTCGGCTGTCGCCGCCGGACCTCGCCCGCCAGCTCGAAAAGCATCGCCGCGCCTTCGAGGAAGGAGTCAAGGCCCCATTCTCGGAGACCGATCCCGGCCGCCACATGAAGAACCCGGACGGCTCCGGCCAGCTCGACCGCGCCGCCCTCGACGCCGTGGAGGCGGCGATCGCGGCCATCCGTTCGCACCGGCCGTTCGAGGAGATCGTTCGCCGCCTCGGGGTCGTCTCCCACTACATCGCCGACGCCAACAATCCGCTCGCCTCCTCGGGCGCCGACGCCGAGGAGGGCCGCTACTTCGTCGACTACCTGCGCTATGTGGAGACCGCCGAGCCTCGCTTCCCGCTGGTCTTCTACGGCGTCCAGCCGGGGCTGGAGACGCGGCGCGACGTGTCGCCCGTGCTCGCCGCCGCCCTGCGCCGCGGGCGCGAGCTCTATCCCATGATCGGCCGGGAGTACCGGCGGATCGGCTTCGTCTCGGGGTTGAAACTCTTCGACGACCGCTCGACGGCCTTCGGCGCCGCTTCCCTCGCCTTCAGCCACGCCGTGACCGACGTGTCGCTCGCCCTGCGCTATATTTGGATCACCGCGGGCGGCGTCGACGATCGCGCAAATCTGCCGCCCGGCGGGACGCGTTTGACCGTGCTGCCCCGGGCCGCGCGGGCTGCTCGCTGAACCCCTCACCCCTTAAAGCTCTGGTGTGCCCTCCGAAGCCCTCACTCCCCTGGCCCCTCTCTCCCAGAGGGAGAGAGGGGAAAACTGCAGTTTCTTCTTGCTTTTCACCCTCCTCTCCCTCTGGGAGAGGAGGGCCGGGGTGGTGAGGGCTTCGCGGGCAACCGGTCCACCAAAGGAATCCCCATGCTTCCGGCACGCCGCTCCCTGGTCTCGGTGTTCGACAAGACGGGCCTCGAGGAGCTCGCCCGTGGCCTCGCACGGCTCGGGATCGAGATCGTCTCGACCGGCGGCACCCTGAAGTTCCTGGAGGAGAAGGGCATCCCGGTGACAGCCGTCTCGGATGTCACGGAGTTCCCGGAGATCCTCGACGGCCGGGTGAAGACGCTCCATCCCAACATCCATGGCGGCATCCTGGCGAACCGCTCGGTACCGGAGCATCTCGAGGCTCTGGACGAGCATGGGATCGACCGCATCGACCTGGTGGTGGTGAACCTCTACCCCTTCCGCGAAACGGCAGCGCGCGGCGCCTCGTTCGCGGAGACGGTGGAGATGATCGACGTCGGCGGCCCGACCATGGTGCGGGCGGCGGCGAAGAACTTCGGCGGCGTGGCGGTGGTGGTGGAACCGGCGGACTACGGTGAGGTGCTCGCGGCTCTGGAAGAGGGCGGCGGGATCGTGCCCGAGCCTCTGCGGCGGCGGCTGGCCTTGAAAGCGTTCCGCCACACGGCGAGCTATGACACGGCGATCTCCGAGTGGTTGGCGGCGCAGGAAGAGGATACCGGTGCGTTCCCCGAGCACAAGACCCTGGAGCTGAGCCGCGAAATGGTGCTCCGCTACGGCGAGAATCCGCACCAGGGCGGCGCGGTCTGCTCGATCGCGGGCGGTCCCGGCGTCTTCGGCGGCTTCCGGTCGCTGCAGGGCAAGGAGCTGTCCTGGAACAATCTCCTCGACACGGACGCGGCGCGCAAGATGGCCGGGCTGTTCGAGGAGCCGGCGGTGGTGATCGTCAAGCACAACAACCCCTGTGGCATCGGCAGAGGCACGAACCTCGCCGAGGCTTACCGGCGCGCCTTCGCCACCGATCCGGTCTCCGCTTTCGGCTCGGTGATCGCCGTCAACCGCGAGGCGGACGGGGCGCTGGCCGAAGCCCTGGCGGACCTCTTCGTGGAAGTGCTGCTCGCGCCCGGCTTCGACGGCACGGCCCGGGAGCGCTTCGCGGCGAAGAAGAACCTGCGGCTGATCGAGGCGCCCCTCTACCGCCCGTTCACAGGGGACATCGAGCTGCGGGCCCTGGACGGCGGCTTCCTCGCCCAGCCGCCCGACGCCTTCCCGGACGATCCCGCCGCCTGGATCTCCCCGACGCGTCGCCAGCCCACCACGGAGGAGCGCCGGGCTCTCGATTTCGCCTGGAGGGTGGTGCGCTACGTGAAGTCGAACGCCATCGTGGTGGCCAACGGCGACCAGACGGTGGGCGTCGGAGCCGGCCAGATGAGCCGGGTCGACTCATGCCGCCTGGCGATTGAAAAAGCGCAACTCCCGGTAGCCGGCTGCGTCGCCGCCTCGGACGCCTTCTTCCCCTTCCGCGACGGTTTGGACGTGCTGGCGAAAGCGGGGATCACGGCGGTGATCCAGCCGGGCGGCAGCAAGCGCGACGACGAGGTGATCGCCGCCGCGGACGAGGCGGGGATGGCGATGGTTCTCACGGGGGTGCGGCACTTCCGGCACTGAGGGGCCCCGCTCCCCCAGGTCCCTCTTGAATCGGATCTTCGTCGCTCCGTCGGGCCCCTCACCTCCCCGGCCCTCCTCTCCCACCTCACACCCACCCTTCCGGGAGAGGAGGGAGACTGTAAAAAGCAGCAAGAAACAGCCTTTTCAAGCTCCCCTCTCTCCCGGCAGGGTGGGTGTGAGGCGGGAGAGAGGGGCCGGGGGAGTGAGGGGACCGAGGCGGCCGAGAGTTCCCATTCATCGATGGCTCTCGGCGTCAGGTTTTCCCTTGCCTTATGCCCCGTTAACGCCTAACCTTCCTCCATGGCAAGGAAGGCCCCGCCGCCGCCGTACGCCGAGCTGCACGCCGCTTCCGCTTTCTCCTTCCTCGACGGTGCCTCCCTTCCTGAGGATCTCGTGGAGCGGGCGGCGGCCCTGGAGCTGCCGGCCGTGGCGCTGGTGGACGCCAACGGCGTCTATGCCGCACCACGCTTCTATCGGGCGGCCCGGCAGGCCGGGATCAAGCCTCTGGTAGGCGCGGAGGTGGCCCTCCTGGAGGATCAATCGGACAAGCCGGACGAAGACTCTCGGCTGACGCTGCTCGTCGCCAGCCGCGCCGGATATCGCAATCTCTGCCGGCTGTTGACCGCCGCCGCCCGCGGCCGGTCCAAGGGCGAGGCGCGCGCCTCGTGGGACCTGCTGGCCGAGCACGCCGCGGGGCTCCACTGTCTGACCGGCGGCGAGGAAGGCCCACTCGCCCGCGTGCTGACGACGGAGGGAATCGACGCCGCCCGCCGCCTGCTGGAACGGCTGGCGGAGCCTGTTCCCCGGCCGACTCCACGTCGAGCTCCAGCGTCACCGGCTGCGCGAGGAGGAGCACCGCAACCAGGCTCTCGTCGATCTCGCCCGCCGGCTCCGGCTCCCCCTCGCTCGCCACCAATGGCGTGCGCTACGCCCGGCCGGAGGACAAGCCGCTCCACGACGTGCTGACGGCCATCCGCCACCACACGACCCTCGACAAGGCGGGCCGGCTTCTCGCCGCCCATCGGGAGCGGCACTTGAAGAGCGCCGGCGAGATGGCGCGGCTCTTCTCCGATCTGCCGCGGGCCCTGGCGGCGAGCGCCGAGCTGGCCGCGGCCCTCGACTTCACCCTCGCCGACCTCGGCTACCGCTTCCCCGAGTATCCGCTGCCGCCGGGGGAGACCCCGTCCTCCTTCCTGCGCCACATCACCTGGAACGGCGCCAGCGCCCGCTTCCGGCCGCTGACCGCCCGGCCCAGGCGCAGATCCAGAAGGAGCTGGACCTGATCGAGAAGCTCGACCTCGCCGGCTACTTCCTCATCGTCTGGGACATCGTGCAGTTCTGCCTGCGCGAGGGCATCCTGGCCCAGGGGCGCGGCTCGGCCGCCAACAGCGCCGTCTGCTATGCGCTGTCGATCACCGCCGTCGACCCGGTCAAGATGGACCTGCTCTTCGAGCGCTTCCTCTCCGAGGAGCGCGGCGAGTGGCCCGACATCGACCTCGACCTGCCCTCCGGCGACCAGCGCGAGCGGGTCATCCAGTACGTCTACCAGCGCTACGGCCCGCACGGCGCGGCGATGACCGCCACCGTCATCACCTATCGCGACCGCTCGGCCACCCGCGAGGTCGCCAAGGTCTTCGGCTACTCCGAAGAGCAGGTGGACAAGCTCGCCCGCCAGCTCGGCACCTGGAGCTACGACCTCTCGCAGGGCGATTCGAAGTCGCTCGCGGCCGAGCTCGCCGCCGCCGGGCTCGACCCCGAGGAGCGGCGCGCCCGGCTCTTCTCCGGACCTCTGGACGCGCATCCACAACCTGCCGCGGCACCTCGGCCAGCACACCGGGGGAATGGTGATCGCCGCCGGCCGGCTGGACGAGGTCGTCCCCCTGGAGCCAGCCTCGATGCCCGGCCGGGTGGTCATCCAGTGGGACAAGGACGACTGCGCCGATCTCGGCATCATCAAGGTGGACCTGCTGGGGCTCGGCATGCTCGCCGCCCTGGAGGAGATGGTGCCGACCATCCGCGCGCAGAGAAGGGATCCACGTCGACCTCGCCCATCTGCCGCCGGACGATCCCGCGGTCTACCGCATGCTGCAGCAGGCGGACACGGTGGGCGTCTTCCAGGTCGAGAGCCGGGCGCAGATGGCCTCGCTGCCGCGCAACCACCCGACGAAGTTCTACGACCTCGTCATCCAGGTGGGGATCATCCGCCCCGGCCCCATCGCTGGGCAAGCTGGCGAGCCCCTACTTCGAGCGGCGCAACGGCCGCCAGCCGGTCACCTATCCGCACCCGAGCCTCGAGCCGATCCTGGAGCGCACGCTCGGCGTGCCGATCTTCCAGGAGCAGCTCCTGCGCATCGCCATGGTGGCGGCGGGCTTCACCGGCGGCGAGGCCGAGGAGCTGCGGCGCGCCATGGGCTCCAAGCGCTCGGTCGAGCGGATGCAGGCGATCGTGGGCCGCCTCCGCCGCGGCATGACGGAGCGGGGGATCTCCGGCAAGGCCAGGAGGAGATCGTGCAGGGCATCACCTCCTTCGCCCTCTACGGCTTCCCCGAATCGCACGCCGCGAGCTTCGCCCTGATCGCCTACGCCAGCGCCTAGCTCAAGGCCCACCACCCCACCGCCTTCTATCTCGGGCTGCTGAACGCCTGGCCCATGGGCTTCTACCATCCGGCGACCCTGGTCAAGGACGCCCAGCGCCACGGCGTCGAGGTCCGGCCGGTGGACGTCCAGCACTCGGGCGTCCGATGCCGCTGGGAGGACCGCGCGGGCGATCCCCATTCGCCCGCCGGCGCCATCCGCCTCGGCTTCAGGTTCGTCCGAGGCCTGCGGGCGCGGGCCGGCGTCTCGATCGAGGTCGAGCAGGCGAAGGCGCCCTTCGCGGATGCCGAGGACCTCGTCCGCCGCTGCGACCTCCAGGAGGACGAGCTCCAGAACCTCGCCGCCGTGGGCGCCCTCGCCTCGTTCGGTCTCACCCGCCGCGCCGCGCTCTGGCAGGCGGCCCGCCTCGGCAAGCCCGCCGGCCCCTTGCTCGACCGACTCCCCGACCCGGAGCCTTCGCCGCTGCCGGAGATGACCCCCGTCGAGGAGACCCGGGCGGACTACGCCGGCGCCCATCTCACCCTCGGTCCGCATCCGCTGGCCTACCTGCGCCCGCAGCTCGCGACGCAAGGGCGTCACCCCCGCCGCCGGGCTGGAGGCCCTGCCGAACGGCTCGAAGGTCCGCACCGCCGGCTCGGTGATCGTGCGCCAGCGCCCCGGCACCGCCAAGGGCATCCTCTTCCTCACCCTGGAGGACGAGACCGGCATGTGCCAGGCCATCGTCTCGCCGGACCTCCTCCAGAAGCACCGCAAGCTGATCGTGGGCTCACCCGGCCTGGTGGTCGAAGGCGTCCTCCAGAGGCGGGACCGGACGATCTCGATCAAGGGCGAGCGGTTCTGGTCCTTGCAGGAGCTGGTGGCGGTGCCGAGCCATGATTTCCGGTGAGACCTTTCGTTACCGAAACCAAAGGACCCAAAGGACAGCAAGGACTTCAAGGACGCGAGGGACGTATTTCTCGTCCTTGGCGTCCTTGCTGTCCCTTGTGTCCTTGAGGGGCGCCAGCATGCGCGCCCCTACGACAGGAACCTATCGGGGAGCTACTGAATCCGGCCCATCTCAAGGGCAGCGATGCGCTCCTCGAGCGGCGGATGGGTCGAGAAGGCGGAGAGCCAGGACTTCTTGTCGGAAATCTTGAACGCGGCGAGGGCGGGGGTCGAGGTGTCGATGCGGTCCGTCGTGGTCGCCAGCCGGCGCAGGGCCGCGACCATCGACTCGCGGCCGGCGAGGCGCGCGCCCGCGGCGTCGGCGTGGAACTCCCGCTTGCGCGAGAACCAGGCGGTCACCAGCGAGCCCAGGATGCCGAGCACGATCTGGAGGGCGATGTACGTTACGAAGCCGGCCACCCAGGCGAGCTTCTCGGGCACCGCCAGGCGTACCGCGAAGGCGGCGATGCGGGCGAAGAAGAGCACGAAGGCGTTGATCACCCCCTGGAGCAGCGTCATCGTCACCATGTCGCCGTTGGCGATGTGCCCGATCTCGTGGCCGAGCACCGCCTCGACCTCGCGGCGCTCCATGGTCTGCAGCAGGCCGGTGGAGACCGCGACGAGGCTGCGCTTCTTGCTCGGGCCGGTGGCGAAGGCGTTGACCTCGCCCGAGTCGTAGACCCCCACCTCGGGCATCGGCAGGTTCGCCTGCCCGGCGAGGTTCGTCACCGTCGAATGCAGCCAGTCGAGGTCCGCGTTCCCCGTTCTGCCGTCGACCAGTTGGACGCCCATCGCCCGCTTGGCGATCCAGCGCGACAACTGCAGCGAGATCAGCGCGCCGCCCATGCCCCAGACGAGACAGAAGATCATCAGCGGCACGAGCTGTAGCTGGCCGTCGGCGCCGATGTATCCGCCCACTCCCAGCAGGCTCAGGACGATCGACAGCACCAGCATGATCGCCAGGTTGGTCAGCAGGAACAGGAAAATCCTCTTGCCCATATCGTCTCCTCCTTGGATCGGGTCACCCTAGTCTACGGCACCAGACGGTGCGATGCGATGTCACCGTTGTTCTAGATGACCGGCGAGGCGATTCCGTTTCGCGGTTCCGGGGTCGGTGGAGGAGCGTCCACCGCTTCTCGATTCCTACAGACCGGCCTCGGTGGCGACAGCGGCCAGAAAACGGCGAAGGTTGGAGATCCCCTCCCGATATTCTCTCTGGATGCGGGCGTGGTCCACGGTCGAGTAGCCATGCGCGATTCGGTTCCGTAGACCGGCCGCGCCGCGCAGTCCCTCAGCCAGATCCCGATCGATGGCTCGCCGGTCGGCCAGCAGCAAGAAAGTCGACGCTACGTCATCGGGCAGCCCCCAGCCAGCGTCAACCACCCAATGTACCGCCAGGTCAATGCACTCCTGGATGGCCAGAAAAAGATGAAAGCTGGCTACATCCTGGCGATCCTCGTCCGCAAGGAATTCTTCGGCCGGCATCGACAACTTGGCTTCAGCGCGGTCCAGCCAACGCGTGGCTCGAGTCAGTTTCCTAGCGACCACGTCAGGCTTGACCATGCGCCACCTTTTCTCTCAGTCTCCGGATGGCAGCCGCCGTGATAATCCGTTCGCTCGGCGCCCAATCCCACCAATCTATGAGCGCCCTTTCCTTGAATCTGCTCCACAGGTCGTCCTGCCTCTGGAACAGCAGTACGCCGTCCTTCGAGATCTCGAAGCGCAGCAGCGGAGGAGCGTCCTCCAGGAAAACGATATCCACGGACCGGCCGGCAGCTCTCTCCAGCTCCGACTGGACCTTGAAGCGGACGGCCGGTGTATTCGGATCGACAGAGACACCGAGGTCCACGTCGCTCCGGCGCGTCGCCTTTCCTCGTGCCGTGGAGCCGAAGAGGACGGCAAGCCGTACCTCGGGAAGCTCGGCGGCGCGATGACGGAGGACTTCTACCAGATCCATGGCTGTTGATCTTATCTCGTCCGGCCGCCAATCCTTGAAAGGCAGCTTGGATTAGAATCATACGTAGATGCCCCCACACACCGGCACCCTCGGACCGCTGATCAAAACAGCCATTTTCACCATTCTGGTGCCGGGCGCCGTGGGTGTTTACATCCCCTACCGGCTGCTGGCTCGCGCGGAACGGACCTGGGATCTGGGCGCCTTCAGGTATCTCGGTTGGATCCCCATCGCCACGGGCGCCGCGATCTACTTCTGGTGCGCCTGGAACTTCGCCGTGACCGGCCGCGGGACGCCCGCGCCCATCGATCCGCCGAAGGAGCTGGTGGCGCGCGGCCTCTACCGCTGGGTGCGGAACCCGATGTACGTGGGGGTGCTGTCGGTGGTCCTGGGAGAGGCGCTGCTCTACGGCGCGCCCGTCCTGGCGGGGTTCGCCGCCATCGCTTTCACCTTCTTCCACCTCTTCGTCCTGCTCTATGAGGAGCCGACCCTGGAATCGAAGTTCGGCGAGGCCTACGCGCGGTACCGCCGGACCGTTCCCCGCTGGCTCCCCCGCCGTCCCGCTCCTACCCCGTCCTCCTGAACATCCAGAGGAACAGCTATGGCGAGGAGCATGGGCATGGCGCGCTCGCGAGCGTCCAATCGACGTTGAAGTCGCCGCGCTGCAGGGCGCGCACCGAGCGCATCCTTACTCTCCTCGAATCCGAGTTGAAATGCTATGGCCCCATCAAACCGCCTGCGCGGCGCGAAGTCAAGGGGGTGGTTTCGTCTTTCCTGAATACCCAGAGGAACATCTGGAGGTACGCAGAACAGCAGTCGGCCCGGCGAAAGCAGGTGGCAGAAGCGGAGGGACTCCCCTCGGTGGGTCGGGCGGTCCGTCCGCCCCCTCCAGCGGTCCGTCCGCCCCCTCCAGCGCTCCTCTCGCCGCCTCCAGCGCTCCTCTCGCCGCCTCCAGCGCTCCTCTCGCCGCCTCGGGCGGACTGCTCGCCCCCTCCGGTGGTCCTCTCGCCCCCTCGGGCGGACTGCTCGCCCCCTCCGGTGGTCCTCTCGCCCCCTCGGGCGGTCCGCTCGCCCCCTCCGGTGGTCCTCTCGCCCCCTCGGGCGGTCCGCTCGCCGCCGGCGGTGGTCCGCTCGCCGCCGGCGGTGGTCCGCTCGCCGCCGGCGGCAAAGGGAGGGCGGGCAAGGTCGGATCAGCAGGGAAGATGACGGGCAAGAGCCAAAGAACCGGCGAAGACTGAGGAGGCGACGAGGGTGAAGGATTTACGGCGCCGAGAGGAACCGCAGAATCTCGCGCATGAGCCGCTCCCCCTGATCCGTCTCGAAGATGAACTGGGCGTGCGCGGAGCCTTCGAGGACCACCCACTCCTTCGGCTCCGGGGCCCGCTCGTACTTCGCGCGGATCTTGGGCAGTCGGGGCACGTCTCCCGGCCCGAGATCGTCGCGGCTGAGAATGAAGAGCTTGCGTCCCTTCATCTTCTCGGAAGGGCCGTCCAGCGAGGCCCCCGCCAGCAGCACGACGCGGTCGATTTCACCCGGCTCAGCCGCAATCGACGCATCGGCGGCAGCGCCGCCTCCCATGCTTGCCCCGACCACCGAGACAGTCCTGGCGCCCGCCTTTCGCAGATAGCGGACCGCGGCCAGCACGTCGAAGTGGAGCGGCGCGCTCAGAGGATCGGCATCGCCCGGTCCTCGCGACGGGCCGTATCCCCGGAAGTCGAGGGCCAGGACGCGAAATCCGGCCGCATTCAGCGTCTGCGCCTGCTTCTTCCAGCTTTCCTTGTTGAAGCGTCCCCCATGGGCCAGAACGACGCCGCGGTCGCCTTTCCCATACACGTCGGCGTAGACGAGGCCGCCGTCCCGGGTGGGGAAGGAAACGTGCTCTTGCGCCTGCACGCTGGACGGGCGCGCGAGCATCACGCCCATCAGAACGGCTGCAATCGCCATCAGGTGCGCCGTTGCCCGGCTTGGGAAGTCCAGCCTGGTCACGGAAGCTTGGCCGCCAGCACGTCGACCTTCTCGACCGAGGGTGGCTGCGAGAGCAGCTCCGAAGCCTTGGCCATGAGCGCGGCCGCCACCCGACCGGAGAGGTGAGCCCGACGACCGGCATCGTCCGGGAACGCGTCGAAAATGCCGAACGTGGAGGGCCCGAGCTGAATGCCGAACCACGCGATCGTGGCCGGCTCCTCCTCCACCAGCAGGAGGCCGGACTTGAGAAACGCCGCGACCTCCTCTTCCTTGCCGGCCTTGGCCTCCAGACGAACGAAGAGCGCTACGTTGACCATGGTGTCCCTCCTTGGGTGCGAACGCGTTCCAAGATGGGTGCGCGTCCACCCTCAGGATATGACGGCATGTGCACCAAGGGAACCCTGGCGGCGGGGCAAGCGGGTTCCGCCGCTTTTCGGGGACGGCGCAGCAGTTCTGGTCTAGAATCGCCGCTGTATGAGCACGGAACGACGTGATCCCGTCCGTATGGTTCGAGTTCTCCGCCATCCTTCGGAGGACGACGGCTCCTTCGACCTGGAATTCTGGGAGCGTGTCGGACCTGAGGGCCGATTTGCCGCAGCCTGGGAGATGACGGCCGAAGTCGATGCCATTCGGGGCGAACATGGCGATCAACCGCGACTTCAGAGATCTGTTGTCCGCCTTATCCGCCGCTAGTGCCCGGTTTCTTGTGGTGGGCGCGCATGCGGTCATCTACTACACCGTCCCCCGCTACACGAAGGATCTGGACATCTGGATCGATCCCACGCCAGAAGAACGCCGCCAAGGTCTATCGCGCCCTTGCGGAGTTCGGTGCTCCTCTGACCGGCGTTACGATCGAGGATCTTCACACGCTGGGGACGGTTCTGCAGATCGGCGTCGAACCGAACCGGATCGACGTTCTGACCGACGTCGAAGGGCTCACCTTTGAAGATGCATGGAACCGCCAGGAGCACTCGGTTTATGGCGACGTTCCGATCAGCCTGCTGAATCTGGACGACCTCATCACCAGCAAGCGCGCTGCCGGGAGGATCCAGGATCGCCTCGACCTCAAGTGGCTAAAGCGCGCCAAGAGGAGGCTCTCCGGCAAGAAGCAGGGTGGCTGAGTGCGGGCCTTAGCTTGTCAAGCAGGCTCGTCGACGACACTCGACGAGAGCGTCCGCCAACAGATCTGCCAACCGGACTCGGTCTTGGTGAGAACCAGGAGATCGGTGCCGCGTTCTTTGAAGCGGCCGGACGAGATCTCATGGTCGATGACGTAGGGACACTGCGCGACGGCGGTTTTCTCCGCTCCAGAATCACCCTCCGGGAAGCCTGGCGGTCCTGGCTCTTCTCGAAAGACCAGACGAGCAGTTCGCCAACGACTTGGAGGAGATCCAAGCCGGACAACCCCTGATGGGCGAGCCCAGCGCTGGCCTTCAGCTCACTTCTTCCGCAACGTGATGAGGTCGTTACCGCCGTGGCGCACCAGACGGTTCACCTTGCCGTCGGCCTCCTGCACGAAGCGGTCAGTGCCAAAATACCAGCCGAGCCCGCCAAGTGCATGGACTGGTTTGGTAAGCTCACCTCCTGAATTAGGTTCCGGACCGAGATGAGCTGCCGCGCAGCATCTCCAACACGTCGGCACATGCGACGCTCGCACGCAGAAGTCGGTCGGGCTCAACCTCGCGGACGTGAGCGATCTCATTGCGGACAGGCGCGATCTGGCCGACGGCAGATTGAAGCCGCTGCTTTGCGTCCGGCGCGCCGCCGAAGCGGTGACGGACATCCTGCCAAACATCTGTGGCGAAGAGAAGGGGTGGAATCTGACCGAGGTAGAGGTAGTCGACGATGCTCAGCGACTCCGACCCAGCAGGGCGCGCCCGGAGCGCGCGTGCGAGGACTTCACGTTCACGCTCGGGAAGCGCCTCCTCAATCCTCCTCGCGGCCGCCTCGCCGAAGCGTGCAGCGTACACCTCGCGGACGACGCCACGCAGCGCGCGCTCGGTCTCCGCGATGCGTTGCCACACGGTCTCGGCGCCCGGCAGAAACCACGGTGGCGTGAGCGGCGGGGCGTCTGCTTCGCCGCCCAGCAGGCGGAACGCCACACGAATGATGTCGGCCATCCTTCTCCGCCGCTCGCGGAGAAACTCCTCGTACTCCATCGATTCCCATCCCGGTGGAAGGGCGTGCTCAGCGCACATACGACCCCACCGATCGTCGTCAATAGCCAGCTTCTGACGTAGACGGGGAACGTACTCGGCCGGTCCCCGGCTAATCACACTGTTCTCGTGCCAGCCGACGTCCGCCAGATTGGCGACCTGGTTGACGAGGCGACGCTCGCGGATTCCCCGTGCATGGAGCCATGCTTCCGGAAAGAGATGGTGGGCTTCACTGGCCGCGCGCACGCCCTCGGCGGGCGGGTCGAGCAGGTTCTGAAGAAGCTGATCGGAGAAAAGCGCCCGCGTTCCGAGAACGACCTGGGCCGCTCGGAATGCAAGTGCAGCGGGAGCTCGTGCCTTCTGCGTCTCCAGCGCCGAGACCAAAGAGTGCGTCCAGTAGTCGCCCGTGATGGTCTCGCCCATCGCGTCGTCGAGCGCGCGCACGAATCCGTCGGTATCGTCCGGTGCCAGCCCGGGCAACTCGCGCCAAGTCCTGCTCAAAGATGGTTTCTGACGAGCCCGAGTAGCGTGCGGTAAGCAACGTGCCGAAGACCCAGCGCGCGATCATCTCGTCGAGCTTGCTCTTCGGGACTCCAGCCTTTCGCCCGCGGATGTAGAAGGCATATGCGTTCACGATTGCGTTCTTAGAGGCGACGAGCGCGTGAGCTGACGAACCCCGCATGCTTCACGCGAAGCAGGTAGTCGCGCCACGGCGTGAGTTCCATGCACTCCTTCGCTGCAGTCGTCGAGTTGGCCCAAGCGCTTCAAGCGTCCGGCGGTGTCCGCTTCACCCGTCGTTGGATCGACGCCGCGAAGATAGCGGTAGACGGCCGACATTCGCGCGCGACCAAACGCGACGCCGCACACGGCCCGCAGAGAGCTGTTGCGTATCGATCCCGACGACCGACCCTAGGGACATTGCTCGCGCGCGCTCCTCGATTCGGTCGCGCAACTCCCCGTGAAATACAGAGAGCAGCGTCAGGACAAAGTCGGCTTGCCCAAGGCGAGTTCCCTGGTTGTTGATACGGACGAAGATCTCGGCAACGTCTTCCTCCGTGACCTCTTCATCCTGCGTTGTCGCGGTCTTGCGGATGTCGACCGTAGGAAATCGATAGTCGCTGATCGCATGCGCGCGATCGAGGTTACGCTCCACGGCGTCTTCGTACCTTTCGTCGACCACGCGTCCCTTGTCCCGAAGCGCGTTCATGAGATCGCGCCGGATCTGCGGTTTGGGACGCGTCCCGTCCCACAGTTCTGTCACATTCGGCAGGAACTCAGGGTCATTGCGGATCGCTGCGTCGGCAACCTCGAATCGTCCGTCGCGCGGCCGGAACGCGATCGTTATCTTTCGCGTCGCACCGTCTTTGCCGACAACTTCGACACCTCGCATCACGGCGTAGAGCGACGTGAGACGCTGCTGGCCGTCGATGACCAGCGTCGTTGCGCGGAGGCCGGGCCTTTCCGCTCCGAGCGCACGAGCGTCCTTGTCGTTGGACGTGTGCCAGAAGACAAGCGTTCCCACTGGGAAGCCAAGGAAAAGCGAGTCGAGAAGGTCGCGCACCTTTGTGTCCTCCCAGACAAAGGGCCGCTGCAGGTCGGGCAGAGCGATCACCTCACGCTCGATGTCACTCATCAGCGACGCAATGGAGCGCTGACCGTGCTCGAAGATCGGCGCCCGCCCGCGGACTCGTGGCTCCCGCGAAGCGCTCCGATCGCCGTCCTCGTCCGAGGCAACATCGAGTTGTTCGGGATCCTGCGTCTCGGCGACCGGCTGCGGCAACTCGCGACCGACGACGCTCGCGATATAAGCAACCGCCTCGGGAACGTGATCTTCGAGGCCAACCGGGCTCCGTACGCGCGCCATCGCTACGTCAATGAAGCTGTTCAGCGGATTGCTAAGCAGGTTCGAGAGCTTCCTCAGCATGCTCGACGGGGAACGTGAGTAGCAGGCCTCCCGGGATCGTCTTGAACTCCTCGTCTTTCTCGGCATCCGCTCCTAGAGCGTCGCGGACATCGTCGCCGATAGGTCCGATGACGCTGATGCGCATCTTTGACCGCGCGACCTCGCATGCGAGCAGCCGACCCGTCATGAGTCGAAGCCCTTGCTCGGTCTCGCGCACGTACCACGCATCACCGCGTTCTTCATCTGCGTTCTCGATGGCGAACGCTAGAAATCGCAATGCAGCGCGGCGTATCGCCTCGTTTGGAATCGACACCTCCAGGGTCTCGCGGACCCGTTCCTCAACGCCAGCGCGTTGGTTCCAGGTGCCGTCTGAGGTGTTGAAGATCGCGGGTGGCTCCTCGCCTGCGACTTCGCTCCTTGAACGGGCCTTTCGGAACTCCGACATTTCTGGAAATCGACTCTCCAGGAAGGCAACATCAATAGCTGGAGGTTTGCTCGCGAGAACCTCACGCCCGCGTTCCGTTAACTGAAAGCGTCCCGGTCCAACGGCCCGGATCAGACCTGCTTTCTTGAGGTAGGTTGTTGACCAGCCCACCCGATTGTACAACCGGGTCTGCCCGCTTTGTAGAAGCTGCGCTCGGTCGTCGTCCGATAGCTGAAACTCCTGCGCCAGTTGCTCGACAGCCTCGGCTAGGGTATGCGGCTGATCGTCACCGGCCAGCTTCAACAGTGGAAGCATTAACTTCTGGAAGTCAGGGACAGCCATATTGAGTACCTACCCCCGCGAAGACCCGAGGGTCAGGGACGGCTTTTACGCTGACCACGCCTACGTGGGGGAAGCAGTGACAAATGGCCAGATTTCTATGACACTCTCCTGTAAGCATTTAGATCATGGTAAGCCACTCCGGGACCCACGTCAAATCACCGGATACGGCTGGCCGCTCGCAAGTTCATCGGGTCAACAATCGGGTTCGCTACGAATGCGAGACATTCGTCATCCTTCCGCGGAGACCGTCGGCCTACAGGCGCCGTCTATCGGGCCGGGACGAGGCCGAGCGGCTTAACCGGATGGTGGAGGAGCTCCTGGATTCGCCGCCATGTAACGTTTCCTCTGCTTCGTAAGCCTGTAGTTATTGAGTAAGGATAGGGCGCTTTCGGCGGCGGAGGTCGCCGTTCGGCGCCCGGGTCGAGGAAAGGAGGTGAAACTGGAGACGTTCGACCCTTCTCGTCAATCAGAGACAAGGAGGTCTCATATGGGTTTTGCAACGCTCGATGTCTGGGTCCACGATATCCAGGATCCCTGCCGGATCAGCGATGCGACTTGGCGAGTCAACGTCACCGACTGCCAAAACCGCGTCATCAGCTACTGCGGCCGGCGCTATGCCAATATCCCCGCTCCCTGCGGCCATGTCGAGTTCCGCCTTCCACCGGGCTGCTACATCGTCTGGGCGGCTCTCAGCGTCGCGGTCGTACCGCCGTTCCTCTACGCCAACTACATCACCCACTTTGCCTTCGTCCACGTCGACTGCCACGAAGCGGGCTGCGTTCACCTCTACGCGCCCTCCTACAAGATGTGCTGGCGAGCGTTCCTCCTGGCAACGCAGCTCATCGCCCAGCAGAAGGGCTTCCCGGCACAACTCGCTAGGACGATCGATCAGTTCGCGGGCCTGGGCGAACGCCTGGCCGGTCACGCGAAGGCAGTCCCAGGCGACGAAGAGTTCGAACGCCAGGTCAAGGAACTACGGGAGGTTCTCGCGAAGGAGCCAAGGCCTGACGAAGCACCCGAGGGATAGCCGTCCAAAACGGCGCTCGCGGCATCGTCGCCGCGCCGACCTCGGAGGCGGAGATCCTCAATAGGGGAGGGCGAGCCCGCTCGTCCTCCCCGCTTGTCTGGCAGCCTTCATCGCCACGGGGTGCTCGGGGTCTCCCCCTCCAGCCAATTGTGTCTAAATCGGTCTCCATTTACCTCCGCTGAACCTTGAATCCCACCTTGGCCAGCAGCACGGGAATGTGCCGGACGGCGCTGCGGTCGAGCTCGCGGGAGTGCTCGTCCATGTTCGCCCACGGCACCAGATTGGGGCTGATCTTCCTGCGGGCGTCCTGGATGGGGCCGTCGCTCCAGCCATGGCTCTCGCGCTCCGCGACGAAGCGTTCGTGCTCAGTCCGAGCGAGCGCCTCAACCTCTTCCGAGGTGAACTGGAAGAGCGGCTCGTCCCAGTCGGTGCGCGGCGTGATGGTGCAACCCGCCCGCTGCAGCTTGGAGCCGATGTGCTCGGCCTGCCGGCGGTTGGATTCCCGAAGGTCTTCGGAGAGGAGATTCCAGGCCGCCATGGATGGGTCCGTTTGTGGCGCCTCTCCGCGCCGCCGCTCCTCGTGGATGGCCCGGGCGAGGATCTCGGTCGTCGTGCCCAGGAGGAGGCCCGGCTGCAGGACGCCGTCGAGCAGGCTGAAGGCGCGCAGCTCGACCGGGGTCCCGCTCCCCAGCTCGCGGGCGCGTAGGATCTCGGGTTCGCGGTTTCTTCGGGGCCGATGACGCGCCCCCCAGCTCGCGGGCGCGTAGGATCTCGACCAGCCGGCTCTCCTGCTCCATGGCGACGAAGATCGGCAGGCGGCGCCCGCCGAGGCGGCTGAGGAGCGTGAGGGCCGCGTCGAGCGCCGCGGACTCGTCGCGCAGGAGGACGTAGGCGCGGGTGAAGGCGAGGCCATCCTTCTCGTCGAAGAGGAACGCGCCCTCTTCGAACCGCGCCGACGCGGGATCGATCGAAAGCCCCGCCACGCGGCAGTGCCGGGAGAACGCCGGGTAGTGGGCGGCGAGGGCGCGGAGCCCTGGAGCCCGAGGCCCTGCTCGTCGCGCTCGATCACCACCACCCAGAGCGAGCCGATCACCATCCCCTGGCCCGTGGGAATCTGCTACCCTATGCCGCCGGTTTCACCAGCGGGAGGGACGCTCCCCTCCCGAAACTCCATGGACAAGATGAACGATCCGGTTTCCCGACGGCGGACCTTCGCCATCATCTCGCACCCCGACGCGGGCAAGACGACGCTCACCGAGAAGCTCCTGCTCTTCGGCGGCGCCATCCAGCTCGCCGGCGCGGTCAAGGCCCGCGGCGAGGCGCGGCGCGCCCGCTCCGACTGGATGAAGGTCGAGCAGGAGCGCGGCATCTCCGTCACCGCCTCGGTGATGACGTTCGAGTACGCCGGCTGCACCTTCAACCTGCTCGACACCCCGGCCACGAGGACTTCAGCGAGGACACCTACCGCACCCTGACCGCCGTCGACTCCGCGGTGATGGTGATCGACGCGGCCAAGGGCATCGAGGCCCAGACCCGCAAGCTCTTCGAGGTCTGCCGCCTGCGCGACGTGCCGATCATCACCTTCGTCAACAAGCTCGACCGCGAGGGGCGCGACTCCGTTCGACCTGATGAGCGAGATCGAGCAGGACCTGCAGCTCCACGTCACCCCGGCCGCCTGGCCGATCGGCATGGGCCAGAGCTTCCTCGGCTGCTACGACCTGCGGCACGACCGCCTGGTGCTGATGGACAAGGGCCGCGGCGCATGTGGTGCGCGAGGGCGAGGTCTGCAAGGGGCTGGACGATCCGAAGCTCGACGAGCGCCTGCCGGCCGGCGCCGCTGGCACGCTTGCGCGAGGAGGTGGAGATGGCGCGCGGCCTCTGCCCGCCGTTCGACCTCGCCGACTATCGCGAGGGGCACCTGACGCCGGTCTTCTTCGGCAGCGCCCTCAACAACTTCGGCGTCCGCGAGCTGCTACAGGGCCTGGTGCGAGCTGGCGCCGCCGCCTCGCCCGCAGCCAGCGGCCGACGCGCGCCGTGGATCCGAACGAGGAGAAGGTCAGCGGCTTCGTCTTCAAGATCCAGGCGAACATGGACCCCCAGCACCGCGACCGCGTCGCCTTCGTGCGCCTCTGCTCGGGCCGTTTCGAGCGCGGGATGAAGATGCTCCACGTGCGCAGCGGCAAGACGTTCGCCATCCACAATCCGCTGCTCTTCCTCGCTCGCGAGCGCGAGCTGGCCGAGGAGGCCTGGGCCGGGGACATCATCGGCATCCCCAACTATGGCAACCTGCGGATCGGCGACGCGCTGACGGAGGGCGAGGAGCTGCGCTTCACCGGCATCCCCAGCTTCGCGCCCGAGCTGCTCAAGAAGGTACGTCCCGAGGATCCGATGCGCGCCAAGCACCTCGGCCGGGCCCTCCTCCAACTCGCCGAGGAGGGCGCGGCGCAGGTCTTCCGGCCGAACCTCGGCAACGAGTGGATCGTCGGCGTCGCCGGCGCCCTGCAGTTCGACGTGCTGGCGGACCGCATCCGCACCGAGTACAACATCCCGGTGCATTTCGAGGGGACGAGCCTCTACACCGCCCGCTGGGTGGAGGCCCCGGACCACCACGCCCTCAAGAAGTTCTCCCACGCGCATCACGCCGCCATGGCCGAGGACCACAACGGCTCGCCCGTCTTCCTGGCGCGCAACGCCTGGCACCTGAAGACCACCGGCGAGGAGTGGCCGGACCTGCGGTTCCTGAAGACGAAGGAGCAGGGGCCTCAGGCCTCCTGACTCGCCGGGCTCATAAGGGCACCTTCCCCGCCGGGATCAGCGATTCCCAGAAGCGGACCTCGTTCATCACCCCGATCTCGGGATCCTCGGCGAATTGCTGCAGACCGGCGAAGACGCGCAGCCGGCCCGC
Source organism: Thermoanaerobaculaceae bacterium (assembly GCA_963778565.1). Classification (GTDB taxonomy): domain Bacteria; phylum Acidobacteriota; class Thermoanaerobaculia; order Multivoradales; family UBA5704; genus DATARR01. Next base: position 687,333 of record CAVZUZ010000017.1, read on the forward strand.
CCGCAGGTGAGCGAAGCGGTCGCCCATCAGGATGGCCTCCTTGAGGTCGTGGGTGACGAACAGGGAGGTGATGCGATAGGCGGCGGCCACCCGCTTGAACAGGGCCTGCATACCGGCGCGGGTCTCGGCGTCGAGATTGCCGAAGGGCTCGTCGAGCAGGAGCAGCGCCGGCTGGACGATCAAGGCGCGGCCGAAGGAGACCCGCTGGCGCTGGCCGCCGGAGATCTGGTGCGGCCGCTTGCGGGCGTGGGCCCCCAGCTCGAGGCTGGCGATCATCTCCTCCACCCGCCGCTCCAGATCGCCGCCGCGCACGCCGCGCAGGCGCAGCCCGAAGGCGACGTTCTCCCAGACGTCCAGGTGCGGGAAGAGCAGCGGCTCCTGATAGAGGTAGACGACGCCACGGTCCTGGGGCGGCACGCCGGCGATCGGCCTCCCGTCGAGGATCAGCTCGCCGCGGTCGGCGGGCTGCAAGCCGGCGATGATTTTCAACAGGGTCGTCTTACCGGTGCCGGAGCGGCCGAGCACGCTCACCGTTTCGTGATGAGACACCTCGAGAGAGACGTCCTCCAGCACCGGCTCGGAGCCGAACGATTTCGAGAGGCCGTGGACCTGGAGGAACACCCTACACCGCCTGGAACAGGAACCGCTTGTTGAGCCAGAGCAGGAGCACCGGCGGGATCACGAGCAGGCAGCTCGCCAGGGCGGCATAGAAGACGTTGGCTTCGCCCACGAAATCGTAGACCTTGAGCGGGAGCGTCTTGACCTGTCCGCTTCCCACCAGAACCGTGAGCCCGTACTGGAACCACGAGATCAGGAAGGTCTGGAAGAAGCCGAGCAGCAGCATTCCCCGCGACAGGGGGATGAGGACGTGCCGGTAGACCTGCCAGGTGCTCCCGCCGAGGGTGCGCACCAGCTCCTCCAGCGCTCGCATGCGCGGGCTCCACAGCGCCTGGAAAAGCACGATGGCGAAAGCGTAGGCGAAGATCGTCTGCGCCAGCACCACGCCTGTCACGGTGCCCGAGAGCCCCGTCTGGAGAGCGACGTAGAGCAGGCAGACGCCGAGGATGACCGGCGACAGCGCGAAGGGGACATAGGCGAGGAACAGCAGCAGATGCCGCCGCGGGTGGTAGGCCACGTGCTTCGAGGTGACATAGCCGCAGACGGTGGACAGCAGGGCCACGGAGGTCGAGATCAGCATCGAGACGCCGAAGCTCGCCGCGAGCCCGCCCCGCCCGGAGAGCACGGCCGCCCAGCGCTCCGCGGTCCAGCGCGACGGCAGCACCTCCGGGAACCTCCACGCGCCCGCGAACGAGAGCGCCGCCAGGAAGGCGAAGGGCAGAAAGCAGAGGACGATGACGAGCGCGGCGAGGATCTTCCCGGGGACCGCGGACGGATCGTGCCGGCCGGGATCACCCATCCATCCTCCGCCGCCGGAACAGCCCGGCGATCAGCGCCGTGACGCAGACAGTGTAGAGCAGGGCCACCACGAACGCCTCGGGCTTCTGGCTCAGGTCGAACGAGGCGAACTTGCGCATCGCCAGCACCGAAAGCATCTGCGGCGCCTGGCGGCCCAGGAGCAGCGGAATCTCGTAAGAGCCCAGCACGACGACGAAGAGCAGGGCCAGATTCGTCCCGGCGGCGTGCAGCAACAGCGGCACCTCCACCCGCCACCGGCACTGGCGGGAGCTGGCTCCGAGCGAGCGGGCGAGGGCCGCCAGCTCCTCCACCCGCTCGCTCTCGTAGAGCCTGGCGAAGAGCAGGGCGAAAAAAGGCGCGGCCAGGGCCGTGTGAGTCAAGACGATGCCGGCCGCCCAGCGGTCCTGCACCAGGGGGAGGAAGCGTGACGGCTCCGACAGCAGTCCCAGCCGCAGCAGGACCCGCGCCGCCAGGCCGCCGCCGGTGAGCAGTTGAAAGGTGAAGAACGCCGCCACGGCTCCCGGCAAGGCGAGCGGCAGATAGAGAGCGTGACCCAGCAGCCCCCGGTCCAGCCTGCCGCGGAAGACGAGGGCCAGGGCCAGACCGAGGATCGTCGTGGCTGCCACCACTGCCGCAGCCACCGCGGCGCTCAGGCCCACAGATTCCCAGACCTCGCCGCCGCGCAGCACGGCGAGCCAGGGTTCGGCGGTGAGCCCCGTGCGCAGCAGGCCGGCGAGCCCGACGCTGTAGAGCAGGGCGTAGAAGAGGCTCGCCGCGATCGGCAGGACGGCGATCGCCAGGAACAGCAGCAGCCCGAGGGTACCCGACCTACTTCTCAAGGACCTCGTTCCGGAAGTCGTCGAACAGCCGGATCATGTACTCCGCGGCGGGCTCGCGAAGCGCCTTCGGCTGGATCTCGGACCGCTTCGGCGAGAAGCGCCGCTGCGGCACGTTCTCGAACTTCGTGCGCCATTCGGCGGGCAGGCGGGCGAGGTCGAGCACCGTGCCATCTCCCCAGACGGCGGGTTTGAGCTTCTCGTACTGCGCCTCGGGCGAGATCATCAGGTTCAACGTCACCAGGGCGCCGGCGAGGTGCGGGGACCGCTGCGCGATCCCCATGTAGTGCGTGTTCTGGATCGTCCCGGAGTCGAGCACGTAGGCGCGGGAAGTCTCCGGCATCAGGCCCTGGATCACCTTGTTGTCCACCTCGCCGTCGTTGTTGCTCATGGTGAAGTCCACCTCGCCCACCGCGAAGAGCTGGTGGAGCTGGGCGACGGTTGCCGGAAAGGTCTCTCCCTGCTTCCAGAAGTAGGGCTTCAAGCCGTTGACCCAGTCCCAGAGCTGCGCCGAAACACGCTCGTACTTCGCCCCGTCGAAGGGTCCGTCGAGCGAAGCCGGACCCCCGGCCATGTCGGTCATCAACGACTTCAGGAACGTCATGCCGCAGAATGATGTGTCGAAGGTGAACCGGCCCGGATGCGCCTTCACCCAGTCGGCGAGCTGGCGGCGGTCGCGAGGCGGATCCGGCACTCGGGCGCTGTCGTAGATGAGGGCGAGCTGGACGTTGCCCCACGGGCACTCGAAGCCCGTAACCTCCTGCTGGAAATCGTAGCGGATGAAGGGGTTCGTGAAGTCGATATAGCGCGCGTTGGGCAGCTTGTCGGTGAACGGACCGAAGAGGGCGCCGATCTGGCGGAGCTGGTAGAAGGTCTCGCCGTTGATCCACATCAGATCGGTGGAGCTCTCTTTCTTGCCGGCCTCCATCTCCGTCATCTGTACGGAAACGATCTGGCTTCCCTGGCCGCTGACGATGTCGAGGTCCACCCCGTGGCGCTGCTTCAGGCGGGGCGCCACCCAGTCGTTCATGTAGGCGTTGATGTAGGGATCTCCCATCCACATCGTCAGCGTGACCCTCTGCCCGCGCGCCTCACGCTCGATCTCCGCCCAGGGACGCGAAAGGAGCTCCGTCCCGCTTTCCGGCACCGCGCCGCGGCCACAGCCGGCGACAAGGGCGAGGAGGCCGAGAAGAATAGTGAGGGCCGTACTAGAACGCATAACGCACTCCGAGCTGGAACTGCCGCGGCGGGCCGGCGTTCATGGCGGTCCCCGCATTCTAACCTCACGTCCTGGAGAAACTGCGCTGCGCCGCGCCGTCTCGCAACACCTTCTTCACCGCACCGTTGAAGCAGGAGGTGATCATCCATGGTCCTGCTCAAGAAAACGATCCTGCTGTTCCTCGCCGGCGTCCTGATCCTTCCCGCGCTCGCCCTTGCGAGAGAAACCCCGCGGACCGCGACGGAGGCGGTCTCCGCGATTCAGCGCCGGGTCCTCACCGGCAATATCGCCGAGTACTTCTTCAAGGTGCGGGTGGGCTCCGGCCCCTATGACGAAATCGGGCTTCACCGGGTGGTCCGGGAGCGGGCGCCCTTCGTGCCGATCCGCGCCTCGAAGGCCGTCTTACTCGCTCATGGCGACATCTGGAACTTCCGCGCCGCCTTCCTGACCGGCGCTCATCCCCTCCCCGTGTTCCTCGCCGAGAACGGCATCGACGTGTGGGGCATCGACTTCCGCTGGACCTTCGTGCCGGCGAGCGTCACCGACCTCTCGTTCATGGAGGACTGGGGGATCGAGCAGGACGCCCGGGACCTCGGTATCGCGCTCGGCGTCGCCCGCCTGACCCGGGCGCTCAGCGGCAGCGGCTTCGGCAAGATCCACCTCCTCGGCTGGAGCCGGGGAGGCCAGATCGGCTATGCCTATCTCAGCGGCGAGACCCGGATTCCGCCGATCCTGCGTCAGGTGAGGGGCTTCATCCCGGTGGACATCTACCTGAAAACCGACGTGCCGCAGCTCAGGGACTTCGCCTGCCAGCGCCTGGCGAACACCGAAGCCGCCATCGCCGCAGGCCAGTTCGCGAGCACCAACGGAGTGCTGATCGCGGCGCTCGGCAATCTGGCCGTGGCAGACCCGAACGGTCCGTCCATCCTCAACGGCCCGCCGTTCAATCTCGATCTCAACAACCGGCAGGCGGGCCTGCTCGTGGGCGAGGCGACCTTCGTCTTCTTCGCCGGTCTCGAGCCGGTGCCCGCCTACCATTTCACGGGCGGCACGTTCGACGGCGCCGGCGAGCCCTCGGGCCTGCTCTACTCGAACGAGCAGGACCTCTTTGCCCTCGAACAAGCCGGCTCGCCTCTCCAGCCCAACCGGGAAGTGGCGGACGGGGATGTGGCCATCTGCGAGCAGACCGACGTGGATTTCGACGACCACCTCGACGACATCACCGTTCCCGTCCTCTACATCGGCGCCGGCGGCGGCTTCGGGGATTTCGGCCTCTACACCACGACGCTCCTCGGCAGCACGGACGTGACCTCCCTGATCGTCAGCAAGGTGCCGCCCGCGCAACGGCTCGCCGACTACGGCCACGCCGACCTGTTCCTGGCGAACGACGCCCAGACGGTGGTGTGGGGGCCGTTGTTGAGCTGGATTCAGGGGCACTGAGACGCCCGGATTCGGAGCGTTGTGCCCTCCGAGGCCCTCACCTCCCCGACCCTCCTCTCCCGGGGGGAGAGGAGGGAGAAAAACGGAACACAGCATTGTCGTCATCGTTTTCCCCTCTCTCCCCCCGGGAGAGAGGGGCCAGGGGAGTGAGGGCTTCGAAGGGCACAACGCTCGATCCTGGGAAAGCAGAGAGAGCAGCGGTAGGATCGGCCCATGGCGCAGCCCTGGGACCCCGACCTCGAGCGCGATGAGGAGCTTGGCGTCGAGGAGCGGCGCAAGACGAAGCGTCCGCGGCGGTGGCGGGTGATCCTGCACAACGATGACTACACGACCATGGAGTTCGTCGTCCACGTTCTGGTGACCCACTTCCACAAGCCCCCGGCCGAGGCGATCCACGTCATGCTGCAAGTGCATCGGAAGGGAGTCGGCGTCGCCGGTGTTTACTCCAGGGAAGTGGCCGAGACCAAGGTGGCCGAAGTCACCGACGAGGCGCGGGCCAACGGCATGCCGCTCAAGCTGACCGTCGAGCCCGACGAGGAAGAATGAAACGAGAAAGCATGAAGCTGTCCGCGGACCTGGAGATCGCGCTCACCGTCGCCGTTTCTGAAGCGGGCCGGCTGGGGCATGAGTACGCGGGGCTGGAGCACCTGCTCTACGCCCTGACCTTCGACGACGAGACCGCGGACGTGCTGAAGAACGCCGGCGCGGACCTCGGCCGGGTGCGGGAAGATCTTGCGGAATACCTCTCCGAGGAGCTGGAGAAGGTGGCGGACGAGGACCTCCAGCCGCGCCTCACCCTCGGCGTCCAGCGCGTCCTCTCCATGGCCGCCGCCCGGGCCGACAGCTCGGGCAAGGAGGAGATCAAGGGCTCGGACGTCCTGGTGGCGCTCTTCGACGAGGCCGACTCCTATGCGGTGCAGGTACTGGAGAGCGAGGGCGTCAGCCGGCTCGACGTGGTGAGCTACCTCGCCCACGGCGTCTCGCGGCTGCAGCCACCGCCCTACTTCGGCAAAGGCTCGGCCATGCCGGCCGGCGACGACGAGGACGAAGAGGAGACGGGACGCCGGGGCCGCGGCGCGCCGGCCGGCGATCCCCTGAAAGCCTTCACCCAGGACCTGACGCTGCTCGCCGAGCTTGGCGGCATCGATCCGCTCATCGGCCGCGACAAGGAGATCCAGCGCACCCTCCACATCCTGCAGCGGCGGCGGAAGAACAATCCCATCTACGTCGGCGATCCGGGCGTGGGCAAGACGGCCCTCGTCGAGGGACTGGCGCTGAGGATCGCCAACGGCGAGGTGCCCGAGCCCTTCCGCAAGACCAAGGTCTACCGGCTCGACCTCGGCTCGCTGATCGCCGGCACCCGCTACCGCGGCGATTTCGAGAACCGTTTGAAGGCGGTGCTCCACGCCCTGGCCGAGCAGGAGAACCCCGTGCTGTTCATCGACGAGATCCACACCGTCGTCGGCGCGGGCAGCGCCGGCCGCGGCACCATGGACGCCTCGAACCTGCTCAAGCCCGCCCTCCAGGACGGCACCCTGCGCTGTATCGGCGCCACCACCTGGGAGGAGTTCCGCCAGACCTTCCAGAGCGATCAGGCTCTCGCCCGGCGCTTCCAGAAGGTCGAGGTCACCGAGCCCTCCGCGGAGGAGACCACCAAGATCCTCCTGGGCCTGAAGGACCGCTACGAGAAGCACCACGGCGTCACCTTCACCCCGGAAGCCGTCGATAGCGCGGCCCTGCTGGCCGATCGCTACATGCGGGACCGCCGGCTTCCCGACAAGGCCATCGACCTGCTCGACGAAGCCGGCGCCGCCGTAGCCCTGCGGCGCGGCACGGAAGTCACGGAGGCGGATCTCGAAGAGGTGCTCGCCACCATGGCGCAGATCCCGGCGCGGCGGGTCAAAGGAGGCGAGAAAGAGCAGCTCCGGCGCCTGGAGGAGGAGCTCAAGACCCACGTCTTCGGTCAGGACGAGGCCATCGGGCGGCTGACCAGCGCCATCAAGGTGGCCCGCGCCGGGTTGCGCGAGCCCCGGAAGCCTGTCGGCGCCTTCCTCTTCACCGGTCCCACGGGCGTCGGCAAGACCGAGGTGGCCAAGCGCCTCGCCGAGGTGCTGGGCATCGCCTTCCTGCGCTTCGACATGAGCGAGTACATGGAGGCGCACACCGTCTCGCGGCTGGTGGGCGCGCCGCCGGGCTACGTCGGTTTCGACCGCGGCGGCCTGCTGACCGAGTCGGTGGCCAAGAGCCCGCACGCCGTGCTCCTCCTCGACGAGATCGAGAAGGCCCATCAGGACGTGTTCAACATCCTGCTACAGATCATGGATCACGGCACGCTGACGGACACCAACGGCAAGCCCACGGACTTCCGCCACGTCATCCTCCTGATGACCTCCAACGTCGGCGCCCGCGAGCTGGCCCAGCGCACCCCCGGCTTCAGCGAGTTGGAGACCGGCGTAACGCGCCACCTCAAGGACACCGACGCCGACCGCGCCGTCGAACGTCTCTTCAGCCCGGAGTTCCGCAACCGCCTGGACGCCCGGCTGCGCTTCAACCCCCTCTCGCCGAAAGTGATGGAGCAGATCGTCGACAAGTTCATCCGCGAGCTGTCATCGCAGCTCGGCGAGCGCAAGGTCACGATCGAGCTCACGGAAGCCGCCCGCCACCTCCTCGCCGAGAAGGGCTTCGACCCCACCTTCGGCGCGCGGCCCTTGGGGCGCGTCATCGAGGACACGGTGAAGCGCCCACTCACCGAGGAGCTGCTCTTCGGGGCGCTGGAGAACGGGGGGACGGCGGTCGTGGATGCGGAGGGCGGGGAGGTGGTGATGCGGTATGCGGCGATGCAGGCGCCGTAATCGCCTCACCCCCGCGGCAAGCTGAGCTCCGCGAGCACTCCCCCCTCGGGCCGGTTGCTGACGCGGATCGTGCCGCCATGTGACTTGGCGACCTCTCGCACGAAGTTCAGCCCCAACCCCGTGCTCTTCTTGCCGGTATCGGGACGGCCCAGCGAGTAGAAGCGCTCGAAGATCCGGTCCAGCGCATACTCGGGAATGCCCGGGCCTTCGTCGGTGACGGACATCGTCACCTGGTCGCGTTCCGCGGCCACCGTCACCTTCACCACCCCGCCGCTGTGGCTGAACTCGATCGCGTTCTGGACGAGATTCTCCAGCGCCTGGTGCAGCAGGAACGCGTTGCCGTTGAGGGTCAGTCGGTCCGGAACCGCGATCTCCATCCTGACGTCCTTGCTGGCGAGCAAGGGCTCGTGACTTTCGACGACGGTACGCACCAGCGCGCTCAGCTCCACCGGCTCCATCTCCGGTTTCTCGCGGCGGTTCTCCAGCCGGGCCAGCTCCAGCATTCGATCCACGATGCGGGCGATGCGCTCGGCCTCGTGGCGAATGTTGGCGATGAAGCGATCCTGCTGCTGGGGAGGCATCTCCTCCTGCAGAAGCTCCGCCGCGCCACGGATCGCGGAGAGAGGGCTTTTCAACTCGTGCGTGAGAGTCTGGACGTACTCTTCCGCATACTGCCTGCCCTCCAGCGCCTCCTGCATGCGGCGCAGGGCCAATCCGAGATCGGCGATCTCGGTGCGCCCGAGCTTGGGAAAGGGCGGGCCGCTTCCCCAGGCGGATTGCGTCCGCATAGCGCGCGAGCCGATCGATCGGACGCGTCAACAGATAGGAGACGGCGAGGCTGAGCAGAGCTACGACGGCGATGGTGAGAAGCCCGGCGCGGACGAAAGCGGGCCGGGCGAGCTGGAGGAAGGCGTCGATGCTGACGGTCGGCTCGGCGAGGGTCAGCACGCCGTTCACACGCCCGTCGCGGTAGATCGGCGCACCGATGTACAGCGCGGTCGAGAAAGGATTGCTCGGATCACGACGACTGGCGCGGGCGCCATAGCGGCCGTCCAAGGTGAGATTCACATCGCGTTTCTGGCTGTAATCCTCTCCCACCGCCTGGGGCTGCCGCGTGTCGAGCACGACTTTCCCGGCGGCGTCGGTGATGTAGAGCTGCAGGTCCACGGCCGTTTTCTCGAGGTCGTAGATGCGGGCGGACAGCACGCGGGAATGGGCCCTGACCAACGGCGCTTCCAGGTCGGAAAAGGCGAAATCCGGCCGCGCCATCTCCTGCTCCACCAGGCTCGCGAGAAGGTTGGCGGCGTCGACGAGCGGCTCCTCGACGCTCTCCAGGTAGCGCGAGCGGAGCGTCGTCCAGATCCAGTCGGTGGTGAAGTAGAGGCACGCCGAGAAGATCGCGAGGTAGAAGAGGAACATCCTGAAGCCTAGCTTCATAGGCCTTCCTTCAGCGAATAGCCCATGCCGCGGTGGGTCGCGATGGGATCGACGTCGGGCCGGATGTCGCGGAGCTTCGCCCGCAGGTTCTTGACGTGGGCGTCGACCGTGCGGTCGAGGCTGGCCTCGGGCTCGTCCCAGACGAGCTCCAGGAGCTGCTCGCGGCTGTAGACCCGGCCGGGCCGTTTGAGCAGGACGGCGAGCAGCCTGTATTCGTAGCGCGACAGCTCGAGGGGCCGGCCGAAGTAGGAGATCTGGCGCTTCTCCTCGTCGAGCGTAAAGGCGGCGCTCGGCGGCGAGCCGCCGCCGCGGCGGGCCCGCCGCAGCACCGCTTTCACGCGGGCCGCAAGCTCGCGCGGGCTGAAGGGTTTGGTCACGTAGTCGTCCGCCCCGAGCTCCAGCCCGACGACGCGGTCCACCTCGCCGGTACGCGCCGTGAGGAAGATGACCGGCACGTCGTGCCGCTGCCGCAGCCTGCGGCACACCTCGACGCCGCTCATGTCCGGCAGGCCGATGTCGAGGACCACCAGCGCCACCGGCTGCCGGTCGAGCACCTCGATCACTTCCGCCCCCACCCCCAGGCGATGGCATTGGAATCCTTCCGATTCGAGGGCGTATTGGATGGTGTCGGCGATGGCCGGCTCGTCCTCGACCACCAGGATCGTCGGTTTGTCCATCACGGCTGTCTCTCGCCTCCTCGTTTCGATCGGCGCACCAGGAAAAGCAGCGTGAACGCGACCATCGGAGCCAGCGTGACCAGAGTGACCATCATGGCATGCTCCACGTACCGTCCGCCCGAGTGCCGCAAGGCGCCGTTGAGCAGCGGCACCACCACGGTCAATCCGAGATAGGCGGCCGGCACCAGGACGGCCGAGGCGAGCCTGAAACGGCCGGCGCGCCGCCCCGCCGTGAGCCCGTCGAGCAAGCCGAAGACGCCCCAGAGCACGCCCAGATACAGCACGGTGCCCAGAAGCCGGTGCACCTGCTCCGGCGTGAGCCACGCGCCGGAGTCGCGGCGGTACAGCTCCACGGCGGCGAGGATGCGCAGCGTGTTGACGGCGATCGTGAGGACGTAGGCTCCGAAGAGCGAGCCGAGCCACCAGGCGAGCCGCCGGCCCGGGGTATGCAGCCTGCGTGTGAACCCGAGCACGGCGACGGTCAGGACGAGGATCATGAAGCTCACCCCGGCACAGGCCGGTGCGATGACGTACGAGCCGTCCGGCGCCACCCAGCCGGCGTCGGGATTCAGGATGAGCGTTTCGCCGCGCAGCCAGCCGACGGCGCGGGCCGTCGGCACGAGGATCCACGCGAGATCCTCGGCCGAGGCCCGGCTGTAGTGAAGCTTCAAACCGTACGCGGCGAGCAGCGCCGCCGCCCAGGACAGCCAGGGAAGACCCGGCAGGCGCCGCTCGTCTTGCCTTCTCATCTCAGGCGACCTCAGCTCTTCGCCGACTGTCCGAGCCTTTGTCCGAACCTTTGCCCCAGCCACGCCCGCCCGGCTGGAGTGAGACCGAGGAGCAGGAGGGCGAGGATCAACAGCAGCGGCAGCTCCGGCTCGGGAACGCCGTACCCCACGGCGAGGTTCGAGACGCCTTGCGGCAGGGGTAGAGGCTGCTCGACCGTCTGCGTCGAGCCGTCGGTGTTGCGCACCCGTTCGTGCACCGCGATGAAGGAGGTGTACGCGGTCAGCAGCTCGTAGGTCAGCCCCAGCTTCGTGATGGCGAGACGGGTCTCGTCATCGGTTCTTCCTCCATAGTCCGAAAGACGCGCCACCCGCGCGCGCGCCCACAGGTACCGCAACGCCTGGTTATCGACAGAGGAATCCGCCGTGGCCACGTCGAAATCCTCGGCATAGCGTCCCTCGCCGCCCAGGCCGGTGACACGGATCGTGCCGGAGGCCTTACCCCGCCACTTGCCGAAGACCACCAGCGGACGGTCGGCGAACAGGTCCGGGATGGACAGCGGCTCGACGTCGTAGGTCTCGAAGCCCTGCATGTCGACCTTGATGTCCGTGAGCACCGGCGAGCGCACGTACTCCTGAAAGCTCTTCGCGGCGGCCTTCGCCTCGGCGGCGTCGATGGCGACGAACGGCTCGCCCTGCCCCGCATGCGCCATGCCTTCGATGAGGTAGCGGTTCACGGAGCTTCCGATGCCGAAGGCGAACAGGTTGGAGCGGTTCAGATTGGTGCGGATCCGCTCGAAGACGTCGGCCTCCGCTCCGACAAAGCCGTCCGTGACGACGATCGTCGTGCGCGAAACGCCCTTGTTGCCCGGCAGCTCCAGAGCCCGCGTCAGGGCCTCGCCGAGCTCCGTTCCGCCGCCCCCCTGCTCGCGCTCGATCTCCGCGATCGCCCGGCTGACGTTCGCCGGCGTGGCGGGCAGCGATCGCGGCGCGAGCACGCGCGAGCCGCCCGAGAACAGGATCACGTTGAAGCGGTCGCTCGGGCGCAGGCCGCCGATGAGCTCCCGCATCAGCACCTTCGCGGTGTCGAGCGGGAAACCGTACATGGAGCCGGACACGTCGAGAACGAAGACGTACTCGCGCGGCGGGATCTGCCGGGGAGCCACCCGCAGCGGCGGCTGCATCATCAGCAGGAAAAAGCTCTCCTCCCGGCCAGGATAGAGCAGCAGACCGGTCTCCACCTGCTGGCCCTGCAAGCGGTAGCGCAGGATGTAGTCGCGGTTGCCGCCATCCGCTTCGGCGGCGTCGAGCGTGATCCGCGCCGTGCTCTCGCTCTGCCAGTCCACGTGCGTTTTGTGCGACGGGCAGAGCAGCTCCTCCAGCGGCATGCCGGCGGCAATGCGCACCTCGATGCCGAACGTATAGGTGGGAGCCGCGCCCTGGTGCAGGTAGGGGCTCTTGAGCCAACGGTCGTTTTTCGCGATCGTCTTCGCCGTCTCCCGCGAGTAGCGGGGGCCTACCACCGTGGGATAGACGAATTCGTAGGTGCCGTCCGTGGGCACCAGGAGCTCGCTGTAATGGAGCTCGACGCGGATCTCGTCCTGCGGCAGGACATTGGCCACGTCCATGCTGAAGACGTTGGGCCGCTGCTGCTCGAGCAGCGCCGCGCTCTTACCCGCCTCGCGGGCCGCCTCGAACTCCCGCTGCGCCGCCTTGCGCTCGCGGATCTTCGCCCGGATGCGCTGGTCGCCCACCTGCATCGTCATGCCGTGCACCGCGGCGCGGGTGGAGGCCGGAAACACGTACCGCGCGTTCAAGGCGCGGGTGCCCTCGTTGCGGTAGACCTGGGTGACGACCACGTCGGCGATGACGCCCGCGATGTGGACGTCCGCCTTCGTTTCCTTGAGCGGCAGCCGGTCGACCTGAGGATCGCCGTTCTCCACGACGAAGTACGGCGACAGGGTTGCGTCGGGATTTTCATCCTCGGTCGGACCGGCCGATCCCGGCCGCGCCACCAGAAGCGCCAGCCCGAAAACCAGAACCAGCCCGAAAACCAGAAAAACTGTCCTACCTGACCGTTTCATTGGATTCCTCCTTGGCAGGCCTTTGCCTTGCCAAGGAGAAGAATGAGGTTCACACAAGGAGGCTGTATGAACCGGCGATGAATTCGCGGAGAAGCTCAGATCCTCACGGTCTCGGGCGCCAACTTCCCTCCTGCTCCCGCCTCTCTCCGCCGGCGAGCAGAACGGGGTTTCCTCCCTCCGCCACCGGGATGGCGAAGACATCGATGTTGCTCCCGTCGCCGCCGCTGACGGCGGCGGTGTAGATCAGCCAGCGTCCATCCGGAGACCAGCGCGGATACCAGTTCTGGCCCTGGGCGAGGACCGTGCGCCGCTTGGTTCCGTCGACGTTCATGACCACCAGGGCGGAGGCTTTTCCGTCGTCGGAGTAGAAGGCGATCTGTGAGCCGTCCGGAGAAAACGTGGCAGATCCGTTATAGACGTCTTTGTCCTTGGTGAGCCGCTGCTCGTTCTTGCCGGCCGCATCGGCAACGAAGAGGTCAGCCCCCTGCTCGCCGGCCTTGCGGGAAAAGACGATGCGCTTGCCGTCGGGAGACCAGGTACCCCCTGCCGAGGTCTCCAACGATTCGGCCACCAGGCGAAGCTGGCTCGAGCCGTCGGCATTCATGATGTAGATGTGAGGCGCCCGCTCCTCACCCTTCTCCTTCCGCCAGGACGTGAAGAGGATGGTCTTCCCGTCGGGCGACCACGCAGGCAGGTAATCGGGCTCGGGATCGTTGGTGAGCTGGACCTGCTCGGACCCGTCGGCCTTCATCGTCCAGATGTCCAGGTTCCCCTTGCGTTTGCTCTGAAAAGCGATGCGCGCGCCGTCCGGCGACCACACCGGCCAGTTGTCGCCGCCCGGGTCGCGGGTCAGATTCGTCCATTCCTGCTGGCCGCCGCGCCGAAGGAAGATCTCGGAGTTGCCGTCGCGGCCGGAGGTGAACAGCAGGTCGGCCGTTCCTGGTTTCCAGGAGGGTGGTTCAGCTCCATAGGCTGCGGAGAGCGTGAGGGCCAGGAATACGAGGAGCGATGCGGTTCGCATGGATAGTCTTTCTGATGAGACCCAGAATGTACTGCTCAAACCTCGGCCACGTCGTCGGTTCCGAACAGAAGCGCTAAGCCCTTGAGAACCTCGCGCATTCTCGCCGGCGTGAGAGTACCGATACGCTCGCCGAGCCGGCTGCGATCGATGGTGCGGAGCTGGGAGATGTTCACGACGCTCGGACGCAGCAGCCCGGCCTCGCCGCGGCGCAGGCGAACGTTTCCGGGCATATCTCCTAGCCGCAAGTTGGAGGTCACCGCTGCAACGACGAGAGTGGATATCGCGCTCCGATTGAATCGGTCGTGCTGCACCACCAGAGCGGGCCGGCGCCCCGCGGGTTCCGAGCCTTCGGGAGAACCGAAGTGAAACCAGTAGACCTCGCCCTGATAGATCACCAGCGTTCGTCGCTCCAGTCCGTTCCGATCGCATCCAACTCGCTCGTTCCCCGACCTTGCTCTTGGACGAGCTCAGGGTCGGCGAAGAGCTGGTTCAGGCGTTTCGTGACCTCGGCGTCGCGACGAGCGCGAACGGCCTCCTCAAGGACCCGGGTAACGAACCGATTCCTCGATTCGCCGCGTGCTTCCGCGGCGCGATCAACAGCGGAGAGGAGATTGTCAGAGATGGCGATGGCGGTCTTTCGCAGCGACATGGGTATTCCTCTTGGTAGCGATCATGAGAATACCACGGTCGGCTGCTCGGGGCCAGGCAAACGAGACACGACGCTGGCACCCCGGCTACTGGCATGTTCCCATTTGCGGTGAATCTCTCGACTTGCGGCAGAGTATCCCAGGCGCGGTGAGTGAGCGGAGTCGCGGTGAACAAGTCCATTCGCAGTGAACGCGCTGACTTGCGGTGAAGCAGGGGAGTCGCGGTGAACAAGCCTGATTTGCGGTGAATTATTCCAGACGCGGCAATAAGGCCAGTTGCGGTGAAGAAGCGTGGTTGCGGTGAAGGAGCATCGGAGCGACGCCGTATTTGCGTCACGGCCCGTAAAGTTGCCGGGCCACTACCCCTGGCACCGTCAGATCCTCATCCAGCTCTTCCCAACGCAGCGCAAGGCCGTTCAGGCGCAGGGTCACGGCCTTCAGCTGCTCATCCGTCGCGCTCTTCAGGATGCGAAAACGATCCGCCGGGAAGCCAACGATCCGTCCGTCCGTCAGCTCGACGAAGATCGTCCGGCCCTCCGCCCAGGCCCTGATTGCAGCGGGCACGACGCTCTATCCTAGGTCCAGTGCGAAAAGGATGGCGCTTCGGATTTCCGAGAATACCGCCTCTGGCAGTCGCCCCAAGCGCCTCTCCAAACGCACCGCGGGAATCGATCCCATCCCTTGAACGTTGGCGACGGATCCTTGCCGCAAAAAACCTAGCCGAGGAATCACGACCTCATAGCGGCTGCCGCGATTCTGGGTCGTCAGCGGAACATAGATGGCGAGGGCCCGCGGAGCCTGCTCGTCGTGTCGAGACACCACAACCACCGGTCTGGTTTTGGCTGCCATTCCGAGGTCAGCCAGCCAGACTTCACCGGGTGACGGGCTCATCCAGCAGGTCTAGAACTTCCTGCTCGACCTGCCGGGATCGGGCCAAGTCGAGAACGTTGAGGTCTGCCAGCTCGATGATTTCGACGACGAGACTCTCCACCTCTCGGGAGACTTCAGGCTCCCACTCCTCGAGCTTGCTGGCGAGTTTCTGGGCGACGGAAGACATGGTGACACTAGAGTAGAGCCCTCCTTGCTTGCAGGTCAAGAAGGCCAACGGACCCGCGTTCCTCAAAAAACGCCTGGACATGAGCCCAACCCAGGCTCCTGACGCCAATGGGCAAGCAGGGCGGAAGTGTCGAGCAGAAACGCGGCGTTATCAGCCTTCGGCCGCACGCTCCGCCACAAGCTCAGAGACAGCGTCACGATCCTGCGAAAACTTTCGACCGGCGCCGAGCAGGCGGCGCACGAGATCTCCGCGACAGGGAAAGTGTTCAGCGTAGATGCCGGCGCGCGAAACCGCCTCATCCGACAACGCAGGCGCGTCGTGGAGCTCGGAAGCGATCTTGTCGAGCAAGGCAGGAAGCGCATGGTCTTTGGGCCGGTCGAGGGAGCTGCGCAGAAGACCTTCAACCGTGGAATCGACCGCCTGATGCAGGATCTCGCGCACGGTCTGCGCGTCTTGTTGGGCGGCGCCAGTCCGCAAGCGTTCCTCCTGTTCCGGGGTGAGCTTGAGCGTAATCGTCATCCCCGACCTCCTGCCTATCAAGCCTAACACGTACTCGTCGCTGTGCTGCTCGCGTGAGACGGACCCCGTAGAAACGCCTCGCCCTCTGCAGTCACTAAGAGACGGGGTAAAATCCGTCATGCTCCAACTCAGTCTCAGGCAAACCGCTTTGCCCGAGGGCCACCACCGGGTGGACCTCTATCTCACTGGCGACGGCGCCCCGCGCGCGGCTACCGCCACGTTCTCGCTCAGCCTCTCGCCGCAGGAGGAAGAGGATCTGCGGTGGTATCTGGAGGACTTCCTCCAGTATCCCCACGAGCCGGCGCCGACGATCGCGCGGCGAATCGAGGG
Organism: Thermoanaerobaculaceae bacterium; assembly: GCA_963778565.1. Lineage (GTDB taxonomy): Bacteria > Acidobacteriota > Thermoanaerobaculia > Multivoradales > UBA5704 > DATARR01. Next base: position 703,593 of record CAVZUZ010000017.1, read on the forward strand.
GCGGATGGCGGAGGTCGGGACGGAGCTGTTCAAAGCGGTGTTCCAGGCCAACGACGACGCCCGGAAGGTCTGGAACCGGGTGGAGGAGCGGCTGCCGGAGACGCGCATCGAGATCATCACTGGCGTGACTGAGGCGGCCACCATCCCCTGGGAGCTGCTGAGGGAGCCGGCGGCAGATGCTGTCCTGGCTCTTACCGCCCATTCGTTCGTGCGCGCGCAGCCCAACACGGCCCGCGCTCCCCAGCTTCCAGCCAGGAAAAAGGGGAAGATCCGTATCCTCCTGGTCATCTGCCGGCCGCAGGCAGAGAAGGACGTGCCGTTCCGCTCCGTAGCGAGCCAGCTACTACGTGGACTGAACGAGACCAACTGTGAGGCCTACGATCTCGACGTCCTGCGTCCTCCCACGTTCGAGCAGCTCGGAAAGGTGCTCCGGCAGGCGCATCGGGAGGGTCAGCCTTATCAGGTGGTCCATTTCGACGGCCACGGCACCTACATGGAGGTCGAGGAGAGCGGGGGTGTCGGGGCTCTCCTGGGGCGCCTCACCTCGATCGTTCTCGCCGGACCACGCGAGGGCAAGCATGGCTACCTCTGGTTCGAGAACCCGCAGCTTGGAGATAAGGGCGAACTCGTGGATGGCACGTCGCTAGGGCAGCTCCTCGCGACGACGGGAGTGTCCGTCCTTGTCCTCAACGCCTGCCGTTCGGCGCACACAGAGCCAGCGGAGAAACCGAGCGCGGACTCAACCACTGATCTTCATTCCCAGGTACGGGCCTTAGGGTCGTTGGCGCAGGAGGTGATGGACGCGGGCGTGGCCGGCGTCGTGGCCATGCGCTACAACCTTTACGTGGTGACCGCAGCTCAACTCGTAGCCGAGCTCTATGCCTCGCTGGTCCGCGGCGCCACTCTGGGCGAGGCGGTGACGCTGGCGCGCAAGAATCTGGCCGACAACCCGTTGCGCGAGGTCGTCTACGCACCCTTGCCGCTCCAGGACTGGACCGTCCCCGTCGTCTACGAGGCGACGCCGCTGCAGCTCTTCCCGAAGGCGAAGGATGGCGACGGTCTGAAAATCCATGTCGCGGCTGGAGACACAGCCTCGGCGACCGGCAGTCTCGATGAAGACCTCCCGCCGCCACCCGACGCCGGCTTCTTCGGCCGGGACGAAACCCTCCTCGCTCTGGACCGCGCCTTCGACCAGACCCCGATCGTCCTCCTCCATGCATATGCCGGCAGCGGCAAGACCACCACTGCCGCGGAATTCGCTCGCTGGTACTCCTTGACCGGCGGCGTGGAAGGCCCTGTCCTCTTCACCACCTTCGAGCGCTACCTCCCACTGCCTCGCGTGCTGGACCGGATCGGCCAGGTTTTCGGGTCAGCTCTGGAAAGTTCAGGCGTCAACTGGCTCGCGCTCGATGATGCAACCCGACGGCAGGTGGCTCTTCAGGTCCTCGCCCAGGTGCCGGTACTGTGGATCTGGGACAACGTAGAACCGGTGGCAGGCTTTCCGGCGGGCACGGAGTCGGCCTGGAGTGCGGAAGAGCAAGAGGAGCTGCTCGGTTTCCTGCGCGATCTGCGGAACACCAAAACGAAAGTCCTATTGACCTCACGTCGAGACGAACGGCCGTGGCTGGGGGACCTGCCCACGCGAATCGCGGTGCCGCCGATGCCGATAATGGAGAGCCTCCAACTCGTCCGGGCTCTGGCCGCCAAGCACGGCCGCCGCCTCACCGATGTCGAGGACTGGCGCCCCCTCCTCGCCTTCGCCCAAGGAAACCCTATGACCGTCACCGTTGTCGGCCGCCAAGCGCTACGCGAGGGGTTCAAGACAAGAGAGCAGATCGAGGCCTTCGTCACCCGCCTCCGCTCCGGCGAAGCCACCTTCCCAGATGAGGTCGGCGAGGGGCGATCCCGCTCTCTCGGCGCCTCGCTTGCATACGGGTTCGAGACTTTCAGTGAGGAGGAACGGAAGAAGCTTGTCCTGCTCCACCTGTTCCAGAGGTTCGTGAACGTTGACGCGCTATGCATCATGGGCGATCCAGGGACCCCATGGTACCTGCCTGAGGTGCGAGGCTTGACTCGCGAGGAAGGCATCGCCCTCCTCGACCGCGCTGCCGAAGTGGGGCTCCTGACCGCCCACGGCGACGGTTACTATGGGACCCACCCGGCCCTTCCGTGGTTCTTCAAGGGCCTCTTTGAGCGGTGCTATCCGGCTGAAGACCTAGCGGTCACGAAGGCGTTCGTCGAGGTCATGGGGACCCTGGGGGACCACTACCATGCTCAGTACGAGCGTGGGAACCGCGATGTCCGCGCCGTCCTGTGGACCGAGGAAGCCAACCTTCTCCACGCTCGCCGCCTTGCGCGGGTCCATGGTTGGTGGGGTCCGGAAATTGCTACCATGCAGGGGCTCTTACAGCTCTATGATCACATGGGCAGGTGGGCAGAGTGGAGACGGCTGGTCGAGGAGATCGTGCCGGATTTTGTCGATCCAGAGACCGAAGGTCCCCTGCCTGGGCGAGAGGACGATTGGAGCTTGGTCACGGAGTATCGAGTGCGGCTCGCCCTAAAGGAGCGGCAGAGAGCCCAGGCCGAGCGATTGCAGAATGTTCTCGTGGATTGGTGCCGCCGGCGCGTTGCTCCTGCTTTGGCTCGACCGGCAGGAGAGCTGGAGAATGGGGACCGAAATGCGGTCAGGACGCTTGCGGCTATTATTCTCCAGTTGGGGCAGATCCGCCGCGAGTTGGGGCGACCGGACTGCGTTACGGCCATTGAGGAAGCCCTGGATCTCTGCGAGCGAATCGGCGAACGAGTTGAGGCGGCGGTCTGTGCGTATAACCTTGGGCGTGTCTTCATCGAGATCCCCGTCCTCCGTGACCTCGACCAAGCTGATCGCTGGTGCCGGCGAAGCCTTGACCTGCACGACGAGAGCGATCGGTTGGGATGTGGCCGATGCGTGGGACAGTTAGGGCTTGTTGCTTTTGAACGTTTCCGCGAGACCCGGGCCGCAGGGCGGCCCGCGGAAGAGATTCTCCGACATCTCAACGAAGCGGTGAGGCTTTACCAGGAAGCTCTCCTTCTCTTTCCGAGGGATGCAGTTAACGATGTGGCTGTAGCCCATTACCAACTTGGTCTCATCTACGGCTCTGCAGGAAACCCCGACCGCGCGGTGCAACATTACCGGGAGGCGGTTCAGCGATTCGAGCAAGCAGGCGATCTTCTCAAGGCCGCTCGGACCCGCTTGAATGTCGCCATCGCCCTCTCCAACGCCGGACGCCGGGCAGATGGCTTGGAATACGCCGAGGCAGCGCTTCGGGGATTCGAGAGCTTTGGGGAGAGGGCGGCGGCGGAGATTGAGAAGACCCGCGGGTTGATCGCAGAGATCCGCGGACGATAGGAGCCGGCCTCGTCTCCCAGCGCGGCCTAACCCAACTTCCACGGTTTTTCTGAGGATCTCCAGGGAAAACGGGGATTTGGCGCAGGCTTTCGTCACTACATTGGCGGGAGGGTGACCTCCGCGACCGGCAGCAAGGTCTTGACGGGGGGCATGACCTCTTCAGGGACGGCGAGGACGCGGTAGATGAGTCGATGCTGAGGCTCCGGCGTGGTGGAGCGGCGGATCTTGAGCAGGGAGCCGTCAGTGGTGGGCAAGACCACGGTGACGACTTGGTGGGTGCTCAGTTGCTTGCGCAACGTTGCCCAGGAGGTGTGAATATCCTGGTCGAGGAAGCTCTTTTCGATGGCCACGAGTAAGTGGTAGGCGAGCACGCAGAGGAAGATGTGGGTCTCGACGCGGTGCTGGAGCTGGTGGAAGATCGGCCGCTCGCTCAACGGACTTTTCATATCGCGGAAGGCGTCCTCGACTCGAGTCAGCAGGATGTAGAGGCGCCATGCCTCTTCTGCCGAGAGGTCTTTGCGGTCGGTCTTCAGAAGATAGGTACCGTCGAGGAGAAGGGCACGCTGCTTTTTCTCCTGGTCTTCCTGCCAAGAGAGTGCCTGCTGGGCCTGCTCGTACTCCATCCGCCAGTAGCGGGCCACGCGCGGGTAGCGCTCTTTGAGGCGGCCGAGGGCCTCATAGATCTTTTCGGCATGTTGTAGCCGGCCGGTTTCGATGCGCCTTCGCAGCCGGGCCAGGTCGGCCAGCAGCCGCTTTTCCTGCTTCAGTCGGATGGCCTCATCCTTGGCCTTTCGGCCTTCGCTACGGCACAGGACGTAGAGATGCTCGGCGGTCTCGGCGCGTTTGATCCAGACCCTGGATTTCTTCTGGGCTGGATTGCGCGGCGAGGGCTGACGGATCAACTCGTGCCAGCCATCCTCCTCTTCGATCTCATCGAGCCAGGCCTGCCGCTCGCTCTGCCGGCTGGTCACCAGGTAGTGGTGCCCACGCGCTTTGATCTGAGCCAGGTTGTCCTCGTAAGCCATGCCGCGATCGACGATCACCGTGCCGCCGCCGCAGCGACCGCTACGCTGTTCGAGCAGGCTCAGCATCTCCTCCAGCGAGGCGCGATCCTGACGGTTGCCCTCGAAGACCTCGTGCGCCTTGGGAAAGCCATCTCGATCGAGCACCAAACCCACCACCACCTGCTTGCAGTCCGGGCGCTGGTCGCGCGAGTAGCCGCGTTGCGCTTTCGGGTTCTTCAGGCACTGCCCTTCGAAGTAGGTCGACGTCAGGTCGTAGAGAAAGTAGGTGTCGTCGAGGTTGAACAGGCTTTCCTCGCGCTCCGCCAACTGCCTCTCGATACGCTGCCGGTTCGGGTGCAAACGGTCCAGGTTGCGGTACAGCGACTCGTCGCTGAGCTCATTCAAATCGACCCGCAAAATGTCACTCAGCGCCGTGTGCCCAACCCACTCGGGCATGGCGTGCTCCGAGCACGGCGCCACCAGACGATTGAGCACCATCACTTCGCTGAGCAAGCACGCCCGCCTCGACAAGCCGATGTCTTTGAGGATCTCCCCAAGGCCCAACCGCCGCCAGAGCTGATGCCCAACGTGCACCGGTCCGGCCTCGCGCGCCTTCTCCACGCTCACCTGGCCGGTGTGCACCGACATGACATCGGGCGCCAAAACCGGCCCGGCCGAGCGGATCCGCTCCACGATGCCTTCTACCAGCGGATCGAGATCCTCCAGCGCTACCTGCCCCTGAAGCGCCGCCTCTACCCGATCCGCCAAGCCCAACCACTTCTGCCGCGGCCCCGGCGACAGGTCGCCCAACGAGCAGATCGTCTTCTGCCGCGGGCCCTGCGGTGTCCTCACTGCCTCCACCAGCAGATAGGTGCTGTAGGTCCGGCCGCGGTGTCGCTTTACGGTCTTTCGGATGAACACGACGATCTCTCTAGCAGAGATCCAAACACGGCGCTTTCGTCACTACAAACGCCGGACCGCGGAGCCCCTACTAGTAGAATCAGTAACTTGCAGGTGCCACTCCCGCCATTCCTAACCTTTTTCCCGACCTTCCGAGGCCGAACCGTGGAAGTTGGGCTAACTCAGAGAAGCTCAAGAAACACGGCCAGATCGAGACGCGCCTGCTTCAGGACATGAGAAAGCGTCGAGCGCTTGATGGGACGATGGGCTGGAACAACTAGCTTGAGAGTTTCGTCTGGGGTCCGTTTCTGGAGCCGAATGTGACTACCTCGCTGGCGGACGACCAGCCAGCCATCACGGCGCAGGACATTGATCACCTGCTCATAGTTCAGGCTGGGGACTTGCTCAAACGGCGACTTCCAAGACTTCCGCGTTGGGGGCGAAGTCCCGGTCGTCCTCGATCGGCTCCAAGTAAAGCGAGATAGCTTCGCGAACGTTGGCTAAAGCCTCATCACGGGTTTCGCCCTCGCTCAGGCATCCCGGCAGGGCCGGCACGATCGCCGTGTAGCCGCCTTCTTCGCTGGGTTCCAGGACAATCTGTAGCTTCATCGAGGCCCGATTCCGACGTGGGCGTATTTGTCCGTCGAAATATCCGTGAAGTCCGAATGAGCCGAACCGGAGAGAGCCCGGAGCGCTGCGAACGGCTCCCTCCTCGGCGGAACGCTTGGACTCTCCGCCACTTCAAGAGCATCCAGCTCAACAACGAGCCACCGGCGTTCATCGGGAGAGAGCGTCCGAGCTGCGACCAGGATGGCGGCGAGCTTGTCCATGGCTATCTGAATGCTCTAGCGCATCGATCTACTTCCGAGGCTGCGGCCACAGCCTCGGATCACGGGCTGTGTGCAGCACCGCAAGGACCACAACCCGCTTCGGCTCGACCTGATAGAAGACCGCATAAGGAAATCGGGAAACGATCGCGCGGCGTACCTTTCCGCGAACCTGTGCGAACATTTCAGGGTGCTCTTCGATAGCGTCAAAAGATGCGTCAACAGCCGTCAGGAACTCCTCTCCCAGGCCGGCACGTTGCTCTTCATACCACTTATAGCCGCCAGCCAGGTCCTTTCCGACGCGCTTACGAAAAACAAGAGGCGAGGCCATCAGCCTCGCCGCGCCTGGGCGAACACTTCGGCTCGTGGCACCACATCATCCGGGTTACGATCGTGCTCGGCGAGACGCTCGTCGATGACAGCGCAATGGGTCTCGCTCAGCGGTACAGCACTCGGAGTTGAGGCGAGGCTTTCCCAGATCAGCTCCACGAGGCGCAACCTTTCTTCTGTCGGAAGGTTCAGAATCTCGGCAACGTCAGCGTCACTCATAACCTTAGCCTACCACCACTCTCGCCACTCAGGATGAAGCCAGTACGGCCTCCGCCGCCAGCAACCCCGCCGTCGGCCGAACCCCGCCACCCGGGTGGCTCCCACTGCCCCCCAAGAAAAGACCGGGGATCACCGTCCGATACCGCGCCGCCGAAGCCACCGGCCGCATCACCAGCAGTTGATCGAGCGCCTGCTCGCCGTGGTGGAGCTGGCCGCCGGTCAAGGCGAAACGCGTCTCGAGATCGGCGGGTGTCAACACCTCCCGCGCCACGATCCTCTGGCGCACGTCCGGGGCGTGCTGCTCGATGACCGCGATCACGGCGTCGCCCAGGCGCTCGCGCGCTTCCGCGGTCCAGCCGCCGTCGAGATCGTAGGGCGCGAAGCTCGCTAGGATGGAGAGGACATGGTGGCCGGGCGGCGCGAGGCTTGGATCGGCGACGGTGGGGACGCGGATCTCCAGGTGGGGACGTTCGGAGAAGCGCCGGTACTTGATAGCGTCGAAGGCTCGCTCGAGGTCGTCGACGTGCCCGCCGCCGATGCGGATCGCTTCGTCGAGCCGGCCGTTGCTCCCCGCCAGCTCGAGCGGACCCGATAGCGCCAGATGGACCTTCGCCGCGCTGCCCCGGGCACGCAATCGGTGGAACTCCTCCTCGATGCGGATCGGCAGCGTTCCAGGAGCCAGGAGCTTGAGCATCGTCCGTTTCGGATCCGCGGAGGAGAGAACGACCGGCGCGTCGATCGTCTCGCCGGAAGCGAGCGTAACGCCCGCCACCTTCCCCTTCTCGACGCGGATGCGCGCCACCTCGGCGCCGGTGCGCAGCTCGGCCCCGGCGGCGCGGCTGGCGGCGAGGAGCGCTGCGACGAGCGCCGGCGGCCCGCCCTGCCAGGGCTTCCCGCCGGCGCAGTGGCGCAACAGGAAATTGGTCACCGTGCCGGCCGACCAGGGGCCCGACCAGGTGGAAACGACCGCGGGCGCGGCCAGCGCTTCGACCAGGAGCGGCGACTCGAACCGTTCGTTGAGGAAATCGGCGACGCACATCGGCGCCACGCGCGCCAGCTCGACGAGGTCTTTGCGGCTGGTCCGAAACACCGAGAGCCCGCGCCGCGCGATCTGCCAGAAATCGCCGGCCGAGCGGGGCGTGAGCGGCGGCGGCGCTTCGGCGAGGATCGCGGCGATCAGCGGCCGGACCCGGTCGAGGAACGAGCGCAGACCGGCATAGCTCCGGCCGTCGCGCTGCGAGCGCCTGGCAATCTCTTCGGGGTCTCCCGAAAGGAGAATTCCCGGTCCGTTCGTTTCCGCGACGTAGGTCGCCGGATGCTTCCGAAACCCGAGACCCTGCGCGACAAGGCCGAGCCGCTCCGCGATCGCGGGCGGCATCAGGCCGTCGTCGTGAAGGACGCCAGGTACTGCGTAGCCAGGGTGGAACTCGTGCTTCGCGGACAATCCTCCCGGCGCCTCGCCTCGCTCGAGGACGACCACCTTGCGCCCCGCCCTGGCGAGCCGCACGGCGGCCGCGAGGCCGTTCGGACCGGCTCCGATCACGATCGCGTCGCAACCCATCAGACCGCCCTCTTGCCGAGCATCGTCTGGGCGCAGAGAGCGCCGGGCGCGCCCATGATGCCGCCGCCGGGGTGGGTGCCGGAGGCGCACATCCAGAGGTTCCTCACCGGCGTCTGGTAGCGGCTCCAGCCGGCCATCGGCCGCTGGAAGGCGAGCTGCTCGAGCGACAGCTCGCCGTGGAAGATGTTGCCCTCGGTCAGGCCGTAGATCTGCTCCAGGTCCCACGGGGTGAGCACCTGGCGATGCAGGATCAGGTTCTTCAGGTTCGGCATGTACTCCGAGAGCGTGTCGATCACCGCGTCGCCGAAGGCCTCGCGCTGGTTCGGCCAGTCCGCGGCCCCTTCCTTCAGGTTGTACGGCGCGTACTGGACGAAGATCGACATCACGTGCTTGCCCGGCGGCGCCAGCGTCGGATCGGTCATCGAGGGAATCACGACGTCCATGAACGGCCGGCGGGAGAAGGCGCCGTACTTGGCGTCGTCGTAGGCGCGCTCCAGGTACTCGATCGACGGCGCGATCGTGATGTCGCCTTGCAGGTGGGGGCCGTAGCCCGGCAGGCAGGCGAGCTCGGGCAGCGCGTCGAGCGCCAGGTTCACCTTGCCCGAGGAGCCGCGCATCTTGAACCGCTTGACCTGCTGCGTGATCTCGGGGTCGAGGTGCTCCTCGCCGACGAGCTTCAGGAAGGTGCGGTGCGGATCGAGGCCCGAGACCACGGCCTTGGCGCGGATCTCGTCGCCGTTCTCGAGCACGACGCCGACGGTTTTCGCGGCGGTGCCCTTCTCCATCAGCAGGTGGGCGACCGGCGCCTCGGTGCGGATCTCGACGCCCAGCTCGCGCGCGGAGCTGGCGATGGCGTCCGCGATGGCGCCGGTGCCTCCCTTGGGCAATCCCCAGGCGCGGAACGAGCCGTCGATCTCGCCCATGTAGTGATGGAGGAGGACGTAGGCGGTGCCGGGCGAGCGCACGCCGAGGAAGGTGCCGATGATGCCGGAGATCGCCATCGGCGCGATGAGCTGCTCGCACTCGAACCACTCCGAGAGGAAGTCCACCGCGCTCATCGTCATCATCTTGACGTTGGCGAAGAGCCAGGCGTCGCCCTGGCCGCGGATCTGTTTTCCCAAACGCGCGATGCGCAGCAGCTCCCGCGGATCGCGCGACAGCGGATCGGGGGCCGGCTGGTCGATCAGCGGCTTGATCAGCCGGCCGAGCTCGGCCATCTCCTGTCCGAAGCTCTTGTAGACCTCCGCGTCGTGCGGCGAGAACCTGGCGATGGAGCGGCGCGTCCGCTCCGGATCGGAATCGCGCACCAGGTACCGCCCGTCCGGGAACGGCGTGACGGTCGCCTCCAGCGGCAGGATCTCGTAGCCGTGGCGCGGCAGGTCGAGGTCGCGGATGATCCAGGGCCGCAGGAGCGAGACCACGTAGGAGCAGCAGGTGAACTTGTACCCGGGGTGGATCTCCTCGGTCGTCGTCGCGCCGCCGACCTGGTGCCGCCGCTCGAGCACCAGCACCTTGCGGCCCGCCTTCGCGAGATAGGCCGCGCAGACCAGGCCGTTGTGCCCGGCGCCGACGACGATGGCGTCGTATTTCGTGCTCGTCACGGCTTGCGCTTCCTCTCGGGATCGAAGAACGGGAGCGACGCGACGGTCGCGGTGACCTTGCGGCGCTCGTACTCGACGGTGTGCTCGATCTGCAGCTTCGTCCCCTTCGCTTCGAAGCCCGGCCGCACCGAGCCGATCGCCAGGTATTTCTTGAGCAGCGGCGACCAGGTGTGGCTGGTGGCCTGCCCGACCTGGCGGCCGTTGTCGTCATAGACGGGAATCGCGTCGCGCCGCGCCGTCGCCGGCAGGCTCGGCGGCAGGTTGAAGCTCGCGTACAGCGCTTCGAGCTCCTCCCAGCTCACCTCCAGGCCCACCAGATGCCAGGCGGAGGTACCGCCCGCTTTCTCGGCGGCGATGGCATCGCGGCCGATGAAGTTGCCGCGTTCGAGGTCGACCATCCAGCCGAAGCCGAGCTCCAGCGGCGTGGACTTGCGCGATTCGAGGACCACCTTCTGCGAGCTGAAGTAGTCGACGCCGAGCAGGATGAAGCCGGCTTCGATGCGCGACACGTCGAGCGCGTCGAGCGCCGCGGGCTCGATGCCGTGCGGCTTTCCGGCGGCCATCAGGGCGTCCCAGATCGCCAGCGCCTGCTCGCGCTCGACCCAGATCTCATAGCCCAGGTCGCCGGTGTAGCCGGTGCGGCTGATCCAGACGGGAATCTCCCCGCTCCCGCCAATCATCGTGCGGGTGACGCCGAAGAACTTGAGCGCGTCGATGCCGGTGACGCCGGCGTCGCGGAGGATGGCGCGCGAGGTCGGTCCCTGAAGCGCCAGCGCCGCCAGACGGGCGCTGGAGTCCTCCAGCTTCACGTCGAGGCCGCGGCCCAACGCCTGCAGCCAGTGCAGGGTCGGATCGGCCGCGGTGACGCGGAAGTAGTGGTCCTCCAGCCGGGCGACCGTGCCGTCGTCGATCACCTTGCCGTAGTCGTCGCACCAGCAGGTGTACGCCATCCGGCCCACCTTGAGCTTGGTCACGTCGCGCACCATCATGCGGCCGAGGAGCGCCGCGGCGTCCGGCCCGTAGACCTCGTACTTGTAGAGCGGCGTGACGTCGAGCAGGCCGGCCGATTCGCGGAAGGCGAAGTATTCGCGGTCGTGCGTGGTATCGAAGCTGCAGACGGCGCAGTAGCCCGCCCAGTCCTTCCAGCGGTAGCTGGTGCACAGCGCTTGCGTGCGCTCGTGAAATGGCGACGGGATCGGCATCGTGTCGGGTAGGCCCGCGAGGGCGCGCGGAGTGTACAACAAGAGACATCCCTGGGAGCGCCGGCGTCCCCGCCGGCAGCTTCTTTGAGCCTCGAAAAGAGCCGGCGAGGACGCCGGCGCTCCCAGGGGCGATGCTACAATTCGATACCGTCATGAGCCCTCGCACCGCCTTCGGCCAGCACACCCTTTCCGGCGAGTACTTCACCTCCGAGGAGATCTTTCGCGCCGAGCGCGAACGGATCTTCCACCGCTCGTGGCTCCTCGCCGGCCACGTCTCGCAGCTCGCGACGCCCGGCAGCTTCTTCCTCTTCGAGCTCGACCGGGAGAGCGTCGTGGTTTTACGTGATGGCGAGGGACCGGTCCGCGCCTTTCACAACCTCTGCCGTCATCGCGGCAGCCGCCTCTGTCAGGTCCCGCAGGGGGAGCTCGGCCACGCCATCCAGTGTCCGTACCACGCCTGGACCTACGGGCTCGACGGCGCGCTGCGCGCGGCGCCCAACATGTCCGAGGTCGCCGGCTTCGATGCGGGGGACTACCCCTTGAAACCGGTCGCTCTGGCCGACTGGCAGGGCCTGCTGTTCCTGAATCTGGACCCAAGTCCGGTCCCCTTCGAAACCGCCTTGCCGGGGCTGCAGGGGAAGTTCGGCGCCTGGCGGCTTGCCGAGCTGCAGCCGGTCCACCAGAAGGTCTACGACGTCGAGGCCAATTGGAAGCTTTTCTTCCATAACTACAGCGAGTGTTACCACTGCCCGAAGGTCCATCCGCACCTCAACAAGCTGACGCCCTACCGCAACACCGAGAACGATCTCGACGAAGGGCCGGTGCTGGGCGGACCGATGTGGATGAGCAACCCCGAGGGGAGCATGACGAGCCATGGCGAGCGCTGTGCGCTTCCCTTCGACGGACTCTCCAGCGAGGAGCGCGGTCGCGTCTACTACTACGTCGTCTTCCCGAGCGCGTTTCTGTCGTTCCATCCCGACTACGTGCTGGTCCACCGGGCGCAGTCGCTCGGCATCGACCGCACCCGCATCACCTGCGACTGGTACTTCCATCCGGACGCGATCGCGGCACCGGGTTTCGATCCCCAGCCCGCCATCGACTTCTGGGACCTCACCAACCGCCAGGACTGGGAGCTGTGCGCCAACGCGCACAAGGGGGTCTCCTCGAACGCCTGGGAGCCGGGACCCTATTCGGAGCTCGAGAGCCAGCTCGCCGCCTTCGATCGGCAGTATCTGCGGGCGCTGGAACCGGACGCGCCGGAGCTAGTTCGCCGGCGGGCGTGAATTGTCATCGTCGAGGTCGTCCTCTGCAACGCTCGAAGGAGGCAGCCGAGCGTCGAGCTCGCTGAAAAGTCCGGCCTGCCGCCAAAGCTCGCGGTTGCCTACCACGTAGAGCCGCTCCTTGGCCCGGCTTACGGCCACGTTGAGCAGGTTTGGCTTTCTCCCGGCCCAAACGCGTGCGCCGGTCTGGCTGGCCGCGGGGGCTCCCAGGACGAAGATCACGGCCTCTGCTTCCCGCCCCTGGACGATATGGACGTTCCCGATGCGCTCGCGGGTCCAACGCTTGGGATCGTCGGTCCAGACCAGAAGATCGCTCTCCTCAACCCGCTTCCGCAGGCGCTCGGCCACCCTGCGAAAAGGTGTGATGATATAGAGATCCGGTTCGTTGGGTTTCCAGTAGCCCGACCCCGGGGCGGCGAGCTTCCACAGCAGCTCGAGCACCTGACGGCCCTCTTCCGGGCACCATTTCTCCTCGGCACTTCCTCGCACGTCGATCCAGCGCGATGGGCCGAGGAGCTTGCCGATACGAGACGGCCCCGCCTGCTTCGCGTTCACCATCAGATGGTTGTAGGCAACTGCGTTTGAGATATCGAACATCGGTTCGCTGCACCGACGGTGGGCGAGCAGCGGCACACCGAACCTCCGGCTTCCGTGCCGGCCCTCAACTTCGGTCAGAAACGGGCTCGCAGCGTCGGCGAGCGTCTGGACGGAAGCTTCCGGGGCGTTGAAGCGGTCGGGATCTACTCCGAAGTGGCGGCAAACCGACTGTGTCAGCCGGTCGGGGAGAGTGACGACCGGCTCGATCTGCATCGGATCACCAACGACGACCACACGTCGCGACCGGAATATGGCGCCGACCGCAGCCTGCGGTGCCGCCTGCCCGGCCTCATCGATGAAGAGCCACCCGAGGCTCTCAGGGGAAAGATCGCGGAACATCCGTTCCACGGAAGCGAAGGTCGTCGAGATCAGGGGTACCGCGAGAAACAGGGAAGACCACAGGTCCGGAACAAGGGCCCTCTTCTCGGCGGTCGGTAATGCCCGCCCTCCCAAGAGGCTCATCAGGGCGCCGAGATTGTGACGCAGCGGCTTTGCCGCTGCATCAAGGAACACGCGGTGGAGAGCCATTGCCGCCACGAAGACATCATCGCGGAGCCTCTGTTGCTCGGCATTCAGCCAGGGCGAAGCCTTTTGCTTGGCTTCGTGCGTCTTTTCCCAGAAGGCGTCGCCGATGAAGCGGTCGTCGAGCCTCTCGCGCCAAGCCTGCACCTCGCGCAGGGCCTCCTCCATATTGGCGTTCCGCCTTGGCCCGTGTTCCGTGGCGGTTAACCCCGCGAGGATTTTCTCTTCCCGCGCGAGCCGTTTTGCGGCGCTTGCGGCCTCCGCGCGAGCCTGCCGTTCAGCTGCCACCAGCGGAGCTCTGGCCGCCCTCCACTCCCGGGCTGCCCGCGTCCAGAAGATTCGAGCGAGGAGGCCTGGCGCATGGCGGTCGTGCTCGGCCAACCGCGCCCGGGCGTCACTCCAGTGAGCGAACCTCCGCATTTTCTCGACGGTAGCCAGCATCGTGCGGCTCTTGGCGAGGGCAACCAGGAATGCGAGGCGCGCCTGGCGCCAGCCGCGCAAGGCCTCCTCGTGGCTTTTTGGGGGATTCTCCGCGGTGACGATGCGCGGCGGCCGGGTCGACCTAGCCCCGGTGTTGGGATCGACCTCCTCGACGAATTGCGGCGTGCTGGCGACCTCCGCGAGGTAGGTCGAGAGGCCGACGTCCTTGTCCCACCAGAAAGTGTTCTTGAAGCGGCTCCGGTTCTTGGCATTGCCGAGAACCGCCGCGATGAGCCCCCAGGTCTCGCTTTCGGGAAAGAGCGTGTCCGAGAGGGTCTTGAAATACCTGAGGTCCAGTGTGTCCTTTGCGATGGCCTTTAATCCCGGCAGCTCCGCGCTTACGTTTTCGACGGCTTTGTTGTTGGACGAAGCGACGATCATCTCGAACCCTCGAAGGCGGGGATCGAGCCGGTAGAGGTGCAGCCCGTCCTGCCCAACCTTGATCGCCTGCCCTGTGTCGATCAGGGCCGTGGCGGGATCGTCAAAGCGGGCCATGACTTCGGCGCGCTCGGTGACGACAGCGGCGACCAGGTCGCGGAGCAGTGTAGTCTTACCGGTCCCCGGAGGGCCGTTGATACCCAGGATGCCCTCTTTCCGCAACTCCTGGAATGTCAGGTTGACGGCTGCCTGTTGCAGCAGCACCAGCGGATGCCGCCCCCTCCCGGGCCAGCGGGCCGGTGGTGTGACCCCTGGCGCGACCGCCGCATCGAGCGCCTCCCGGTCCCGCAGCAGATCCCTTGTCCGCGGCGGCTTCCGCTCTCCGACATAGAGCCGAAGGTTGGCTGTGGCTCGCCCCTGTGAGAACATGGTCCTGGCGGTGGCGAGATCGCCGAGGAAAAAACTGTTCATCAGTAGGGGCTCGGGGGAGCTGCCAAAGGGTATGTAGACACGGATCGCGAAACGAGGCGGTCTGGTTAGCTCCGACGGCAGGTCAAGGCGCTGCAAGAGCCACTTGTAGGCCCGCGTGATCGTCTTCTTGTCCAGGAAGGGTTGGTCGTCGTCGTCTCCCTTGTTCTGAGCGCCGCGGAGGATCTCGTCGAGCGTTTCGGTGATTTTCCCCTCCTCGGAGCGCCAGGCGGCGAGGGATGTCAGGTCTCCCCGCAGAGCCCGGGGCAGTCCCCAGGCGAGGCTGGAGATCGCGACAGATGGCGCCTCCACCAGCTGCCCTTTCTTGTTGATCGTGACCGATGCGAGGATGGCCTCACCGCGCGCTGGCGGGCGCTCCTCACGAGGGTCCGCATAGAGGGAGAGAAGCCGCTCGATCGCGGCGCCGAAGTCGACTGTCCCCAGCACGACTTGGTAGAACAGCTGCTTTTTCGGGCGCGCCTTTTCGCCAATTCCCTCCCAAGGAAGTTGGATCCTCTCCTCGAAGGAGGCGACTTGGCGACGCTCACCCCCTTCTGCCAACTCTTCGGGCCGCAGGAAGGTCTGGGGTGAAAGGACTTCAAGAGCAATCCAGGCGTCGAGGATCGAGCCTGGAGCGTTCGTGACCTCTGATCTTGGCAAGACCGGAGCCGGCGCTGCCGACTGCTTCGGAGATGGAGGGAAGGGTCTGAGCGACTCTTCGATGGGTACAGGTGGCTTGAACGGCGAGGGCGGCACCGATAGGCTGTGCTTGTGGTGTTCGGTCGCTTCGAGGGCCTTCTCGACCCGAGCCCTCAGTGCCTGGGCTCTTGGCCTTCTGCGGTAGGAGAGCTCATGCAAAAGACGGCGAAGGCACTCCACGTCAGCCCCACAGCGAACGAACTCCTGTTCGAGCTCCTCGATTCGGGCGTTGATCAAGGGTCTACTAGAAACCACCCGCCAAGCCATGGAACGAAGCCTATCAGCAGCCTCTCGACATCGAAATGCGGTCGAGGATCATCCGGCCGCCTGGACGGCCCTCCCTGATGCCTGGCCAACTGGTATCATGTACTATGCAGGCCATGGTGGAGAACGCAATCCCACCGACGAGTATCCCCTCAAGCACCACGGTGCTTTTCGCGAACTCTCTGGCCTGGAGAAGAACAGACCATGAATGTGAAGATTTCAGGTGACGCCGAGCTGTTCATTCGTGAGGAAGTCGCACGCGGCCGCTACGAATCTCCCCAGGAGGTCGTTCAAGAAGGTCTACGCCTCCTTCACGAGCGCGAAACTCTCGAGCAGCAATGGCAAGAGCAACTGGACGGACAGATCGAGGAAGGTCTCGCTCAGCTCGACCGCGGGGAGGTAATTCCTGGTGAGCAAGCGTTCGGGGCATTACGGCAAAAGAGTCGGTCGCGGCGAGAGAATCGTTGAGCCGCTTCATCCTCTCGCCCCTGGCGAGGCGGGATCTCGACGAAACCTGGGAACACATCGCTGCCGACAGCATCGACGCTGCCGACCGATGGGTGAGCGAGATCGAGAAGTCCATCCACCTGCTAGCTGAAAATCCGCGTCTCGGTCACACCCGGAAGGATCTGACCCGCCGACCGGTGCTCTTCTGGCCCGTCGGAAGATATCTCATCATCTACCGGGCCGACCGCAAGCCTATCGAGGTTGTCCGCATCCTCAGTGGATATCGGGACATTCCGCGTCTCCTGTAGATAGAATAAGCCGCACTGGGTGTATGGTGATTGTATGAATGAACGCCGCTCAACCCGGAAAGGCAAGGTTCGAAGGGAATTCTGGCTGGATCAAAAGACTCTGCGCCGCGCGCGGGAGATCTTGGGCACCGCCACCGAACAAGAAACTGTCGAGGTAGTCCTCGACATGATCGCCTTCCGACGAGAGATTCTTGACGGCACCCGGGCGCTCTCTGGGATCCAGATCGATTCGATCCGCTAGGTCGGAACATTCCGCGGGATGAGGCAAATCCGCTGCTGTCGTCCTCGCCGCTGCCTCCCTCGCCGCCGAAGGTGCCCAAGTTCGTAGCTCCATTTCCCTATCTCAAGCGCAGTAAGCGGATTGGAGCTACCATCCCTTCCCGCGATGAACATTCTGGGCCTCTCCGCCTTCTTCCACGAATCCGCCTGCTGCCTGCTCCAGGACGGCCGGCTGATCGCCGCGGCCGAAGAGGAGCGGTTCACGCGGGTGAAGCACGATCCGCGGCTGCCGGTCCATGCGTTCCGCTTCTGCCTCCAAGCCGGGGGGATCGGCATCGACGAGATCGACGTCCTCGCCTACTACGAAAATCCGGCCCGCAAGCTCTCCCGCCGGCTCTGGGCCGGCGTTCCGGCGCCGGACGACCTGACGCGGCTCGATTCCGGAGGTCCCGAACGGGCGATCCGCGAAGGGCTGGGATATGAGGGTCCCATCCGGATCGGCGACCATCACGCGTCGCACGCCGCCAGTGCCTTCTTTTTCTCGGGATTTCCCGAGGCCGCCGTGCTCACGGTCGACGGCGTGGGCGAATGGGCCACCACGACCTATGGCGCGGGACGCGGCTCTAACCTTGAAAAGTTCGAGACGGTAGAGTTCCCTCACTCCCTCGGCCTCCTCTACTCCACTCTGACGTCCTACCTCGGCTTCGAGGTCAACGACGGCGAGTACAAGGTGATGGGGCTCGCGCCCTATGGCAAACCGCGGTTCGTCGCCGAGATGCGCAAGCTCATCTCCTCGGGTGCCGGCGGGCAGTACCGGCTCGACCTCTCCTACTTCGATTTCGTGGCCGGCCGGCGGATGTATTCCGACCAGCTCTGCGACCTCCTCGGGGCGCCGCCCCGGCCGCGCGGCGGCGAGATCACCCGGTTCCATCAGGACGTGGCATGCAGCCTCCAGGCGGTGCTGGAGGAGATCCTCCTCGAAAAGGCGATCTACCTCCACGAGCGCACCGGCCTGCGCGATCTCTGCATGGCCGGCGGCGTGGCGCTCAACGTGGTGGCCAACGGCCGCATCCTGCGAGAGGGGCCGTACGCGCGCCTGTTCGTCCAGCCCGCGGCCGGCGATTCGGGGGCTTGCCTCGGGGCCGCGGCTCTCGCCTGGACGGAGGCTTCCGGCAGGCCGCTGGAGCCGCTCCGCCATGTCTTTCTCGGACCGCGATGGACAGCAGGTCAGACGGCGGAGATCCTCGCCGCCACGGGGCTGCAGGCGACCGACTTCCGCGACCGCGAGGCCGACCTGCTGGAGGCGGTGGTGGACCGGCTGGCGCGCGGCGAGGTGGTCGGCTGGTTTCACGGCGCCATGGAGCTGGGACCCCGCGCCCTCGGCGCGCGCAGCCTGCTCGCGGATCCGCGCGATCCCGGGATGCGCGACCGATTGAACCGGTTGGTCAAGAAACGCGAGACGTTCCGTCCCTTCGCCCCCAGCGTCCTGGCGGACCGCGCGGCCGGGCATTTCGCCCTCGACCACGCCTCGCCCTACATGCTGGAGACCTGCGAGGTCACCTCCCCCCTCGACCTGCCGGCCGTCACCCACGTGGACGGCTCGGCCCGGCCACAGACGGTCGATCCCGCCGTGGCTCCACGCTTCGCCGCGCTGCTCGACGCCTTTAACCGCCGCATCGGCTGCCCGCTGCTGGTCAACACCTCGTTCAACGTGGCCGGCGAGCCCATCGTCTGCTCGCCGGTGGACGCGCTCTTCACCTTCGGAACTTCCGGCATCGACGCCCTCATCCTCGAAGATTTCCTGCTCGACCGCACCGCCCTGCCCATGAATTGGCCGGACCTCCTCGCCGCCTGGCGTTCGCGGGCGCGGAGCCCGTTCGCCCGCGGCCGCAGCGCCATCAGCGAGGACCTGTATACGTTCGTATGAAAGCGCTCCCGATCAGCATCTGGCAACCGGTGGAGATCGACGGCGAGCGCGCCTTCGTGCGACCGGGCCCGGGGCCGTTCGGCGATCACTACGCCACCCGCAAGGTCCTGCGCCCCAAGCGCGCCGAGCTGCCGTTGCGCGTCGCTTTCTTCGGCGAGTCGGCCGCCGCCGGCTATCTCTACGCGCCCCACCTCACGCCGGCCCAGGTCCTGGAGGAGCAGATCCGGACGGCGGGAGGTCACGAAAACTTCGAGGTGATCGACCTGGCGCGGACGAACGAGACGCTGGCCGGGCTGCGGGACACGGTCCGCAGCTCGCTGCAGATCCAGCCGGACGTGCTCGTCCTCTTCGTGGGCAACAACTGGAACCTGCTGGAGACGCCCGAGATCTCGCCGTATGCGCCGTCGGCTCGGGCGCGGCAGGAGCTCGCCGCGGCGCTCCGCGATGGCGGCCTCTTCGGACCGGTCGACCTGGCCCGTGAAAGGCTGCGGGGCGCGGCCACGACGGTCTTCGACGAGATCGCTCTCCTCGCCCGCGCCGTGGGTATCCCGGTCGTCGTGGTCCTCCCGGAGGTCAATCTTGCCGACTGGGAGACGCGCCAGCCGGTCCCCTGGCTACCGCAGGATGGCACCGCCCGCTGGCATGCGGACTACCGGCAGGCCCTGGATCTCCTGGCGCGGGGGGATGCGGCCGGCGCCACAGCCCTGAGCGGGCGGATGCTGGAGCTGGACGCCGGCGTCTGTCCTTCCACCTGGCGCCTGCAAGCCCTGGCGCGCCGGGCTCTCGGGGACGAAGCCGGCGCGCTGGCGGCGTGCCGCGCCGAGGTGGACAGCGCCGCCTACCCCACTCTCGCCTTCCTGAGCGCGCCGCAGGCCACGACGCCGGCGCGGCAGATCCTGCGGGAGGCCAGCCGGCGGCATGGCTTCGCCGCCGTCGACCTGCCCGCGATCTTCGCGGAGCACACGGGAACCCTGCTTCCGGGCCGCCGCCTGTTCCTCGACTACTGCCACCTGACCCTGGAGGGGATCCAAGTGGCGATGGCGGCTGTGGCGGCCGAGGTGCTCCGGCTCTCCGGGATGATCGAAGGCGAGCCGGATTGGCGCACGGT
Source organism: Thermoanaerobaculaceae bacterium (assembly GCA_963778565.1). Lineage (GTDB taxonomy): Bacteria > Acidobacteriota > Thermoanaerobaculia > Multivoradales > UBA5704 > DATARR01. Next base: position 723,322 of record CAVZUZ010000017.1, read on the forward strand.
TCTCTCCTCCACCCCAGAGTCCCGAATCGCGCTCGAGGCCGAGGCCACGGCCCGCTTCGGCGCGGCGGTCCACGGCGCCCACCGCCTGCTGACCGTAGGTCCCAAGCGGCCGATCCTGGAGCACTGGTGCAATGCGGCGCTCGATGCCTCGCCCGGCATCGCGGCGACCTTCCTGGACTTCCTGGAGGCCCGCATCGCTCCCTGCTCCGCCGTTTTGACCGCGGCCCAGCAGCGCAATCTGGCCTCACCGTACCGCCTGCTCCTCCAGCACGGCTGGCAATGGGACCACCTGGACGCCGAGATCCTTTCGGTCCTCGTCTCGATCCTCGGAGACGAAGCCTCACAACGGATCTTGAAGCGCCGATCGATTCCAAACGAAGGAGTCGATCTGGCCGACCCCTATTGGCACTGGGAGCCGCTGGAGCGTTTCTTCCCCGAGGTCATGCGCTTCGAAGACCTCGCCGAACGGGCGACGCTGCGCTCGCCGTGGCCGGAGACCTCCTTCTGCCTCGTGGTGGACGGTCCGCGGGAGGTCGACCTGCAGCTCACGGCGCGCGTCCCGGCCGGCAACACAGGTGAGGTCGGGATCTTCCTGGACGGCCGTCCGGCAGGAACCTTCCAGGTGGGCGAGCGCTGGACCCGTTCGCGGCTCCGGCTTCCGGCCGGACTCTTGAGTACAGGCCTGCATCGGCTCACCCTGCGCTGGCCGGTCCTGCAGGCGTCCGGAAGAGGCGACCCCCTCCTCGCCGCCATCGAGCGCCTCGAGCAGGGTCTCCCGGCCGACCTTCATCCGATCTTCGGCGAGGTGTGGTCGCTGACGGCCTGCTAGACTGCGGCTATGAGCGACCAAAAATTGGAAGTGGGAAGCATCGGCTGGATCGATCTCACGGTGCCCGACGCCGAGGCGATCCGGGATTTCTACGGCGACGTAGTCGGCTGGAAGCACGAATCGGTCGACATGGGCGGATACAGCGACTTCTGCATGACCGAACCCGACAGCGGCAAACAGGTCGTCGGCGTCTGCCATGCGCGCGCCGGCAACGCCTACCTGCCGCCTCAATGGATGATCTACTTCATGGTCGCGGATCTCGACGCCAGCCTCGCCAAGGTCGTCGAGCGCGGAGGCAAGAAGCTCGGCGAGATCCGGAAGATGGGACCGCAGGATCGCTACTGCGCCATCCAGGACCCCGCCGGCGCGTTCTGCGTCCTATATCAGAAGGGCTCTTAGGGCGGCGCGGCGCAGCCCTCGTCGACGACGCGGACCAGCCCATGACTCTCGGCATCCGCATCGGCGATGGCCCGATAGATTTTGCGTGGCTCGAGGGCCGCCGGATAGCCGCCAGCTTCCACGCAGAGAAGGAAGTAGATTCCGGGTTCGGTCATAGAGATGTCAGAGCAGCAGCCGCTTGATTCGGAGCTCCTTCCGGCCAAGGCCGTGCGCTTCGTACCAGTGTACCTCAGCGCCATCGGCGCGAAGGAAGCCTCGGGGAGGCGGAGCCGGTATAGTCTTCTCCGTCTCCACCATCGGACAGGAGGGCCCCCGTGCTTCGATCCATCCCGCTGCTGCTGCTGATCGCCGTCGCCTTCGCGCCGGCCCTTCGCGCCGAGCCGCCGCGGTTCGCCGTGCGCTACGCCGCCGCCCAGGACCCCGGTCCGCTCGACGGCCGCCTGCTGCTCATGCTCTCGGCCGACGACGGCGACGAGCCCCGGTTCCAGCTCTCCGACGGGCCGGGCACCCAGCTCGTCTTCGGCATCGACGTGAACGGCTGGAAGCCCGGCGAGGACGCCGTCTTCGACGCCGGCGTCTTCGGCTACCCGCTCGACAGCCTGCGGGACGTGCCGCCCGGCACCTACCGCGTCCAGGCCCTGCTGCACAAATACGAGACCTTCCACCGCGCCGACGGCCATACGGTGAAGCTCCCCATGGACCGCGGCGAAGGTCAGGTATGGAACCGGGCGCCGGGCAACCTCTACAGCACGCCGCAGACGATCACCTTGCAGCCCGGAGGAGGGACTTTCGTGATCGCGCTCGATCAGGTGATCCCGCCGATCGAGGCTCCGGCGGACACGAAGTACGTCCGCCACGAGCGCATCCAGAGCGATCTGCTGACCCGGTTCTGGGGCCGGCCGATGCATCTCGGCGCCCACGTGCTGCTGCCGTGGGGTTACGACGAGCACCCGGAGGCCCGCTATCCGCTGGTCATCTTCCACGGCCACTTCCCGCACGACTTCTCGGGTTTCCGCGAGGAGCCGCCGGACCCGAACCTGAAGCCGGAGGACAGCGCGCGTTTCAACTGGCCGGGGTACAACCGCACGGTACAGGAGCACGCCCATCAGCTCTACAAGGACTGGACGGGGCCGGGCTTCCCGCGCTTCATCATCATCGAGATCCAGCACGCCAATCCCTTTTACGACGACTCCTACGCCGTGAACTCGGCGAACCTCGGGCCTTATGGCGACGCCATCACCCACGAGCTGATCCCCTACCTGGAGAAGAAATACCGCGCCATCGGCGCCGGCTGGGCCCGCTTCCTCTACGGCGGCTCCACGGGCGGCTGGGAGGCCCTCGCCGCCCAGGTCTTCTACCCCGACGACTACAACGGCGCCTGGGCCGCCTGCCCCGATCCCATCGACTTCCGCGCCTACACGGTGGTCAACATCTACGAGGACAAGAACGCCTACCGTCTCGACAGCCGGTTCAAGCGCACGCCGCGCCCCGGCCACCGGAACTATCTCGGCCATATCGACACCACAGTGGAGGACATGAACCGCCTCGAGCTGGTGCTGGGAACCAACAGCCGCTCGGGCGGCCAGTGGGACATCTGGCAGGCGGTGTACTCACCCGTAGGTCCGGACGGTTACCCAAAACCCATATGGGACAAACGGACCGGCGTCATCGATCCCGATGTGGCCTTGTACTGGCGCCAGCACTACGACCTCTCGGCCATCCTCCAGCGCGACTGGAAGACGCTGGGGCCGAAGCTGGCCGGCAAGATCCACCTCTACGTCGGCGACATGGACAACTACTACCTGAACAACGCCGTGTACCTGGTGGAGGACTTCCTGAAGCAGGCGGACCCTCCCTACGGCGGCGAGGTGAAGTACGGCGACCGGTTCGAGCACTGCTGGAACGGCGACCCCGACCGGCCCAACGCCGTCTCCCGGCTGCGCTATCACCAGATGCACGCGCCGAAGATCGTCGAGCGGATCCTGAAATCCGCGCCCGCCGGAGCGGACGTGACGAGCTGGCGGTATTAGCCTGGCATTAGCCTTGTATGAGCCTGGTATGGGGCCCCAGGGAAGCTTCCCTCCGCCGGTCTTGTTGGACAGACGGGACTGCATGGGAGAACTGCCATGAGACGAACCAACCTTGTCTTCCTCCTGACCGCTCTCGCCCTGCAGGGCACGCTGCCCGCGGCGGCGCAGGAAGTGGATCCCTGGACGGTGCTGAAGGACGTCCGGCAAAGCCTGGTGGCGGCCGGGCCGACCGGGGCGAGCTTCGTCCAGACCTTCACCGCGGCGGGGTTCTCGTCGGGCGACCAGGAGTCGGGGCGGCTCGCCCTGGCGTTGCCGGACTGCATGCGCTGGGACTATCTCAACCCCTTCCCCAAGAGCTTCCTGCTCTGCGGCGGCACGGTCCACGCCTGGAACGAAGGAGACCCGACCGGCCGGCGCTACCGGGTGGACCGCAAGAACGAGCCGGGGCTCGACCTGTTGCTGCTCGGCCTCGACACGCTCAAGGAGCGTTACCGGGCGACCGCGAAGACGGTCGAGGGCGGGCGGATCGAGATCGCGCTGTCGCCGAAGGAGAAGAAGCTCGCCGAGCTCCGGGACGCGACGCTGACCGTGGATGCCGCCAGCCACCGCGTCGTCGCCGTCTCCTACCACGACAGCGAGGGCAACCTGACCCGGTTCGAGATCACCGGCTACCAGGATCTCTCCCGCCAGGGGAGCTTTTCGCCGCCGTCGAACGTACGTTGGTTGGAGGGGAGCCAATAAAGCCCTCACCCCTGGCCCCTCTCCCGCCCCCTCCCTTCCCACCTCACCGGGAGAGGGGAACAAGGCGAAACAAGAACAGGATCTTCTCCCGAGGTGGTGCAGGGAGGGGGCGGGAGAAGAATTTCTTCTTTTGTTTTTCTCCCTCCTCTCCCGGTGAGGGGGGAAGGGAGGGGGCGGGAGAGGAGGGCCGGGGAGGTGAGGGCTTCGATATAATGCCCCTCGCATGGCCGCCGAGAACTCGTTCGACGTCGTCTCCAACGTGGACTTCCAGGAGGTCCGCAACGCCGTGCACCAGGCGGAAAAGGAGATCGCCAACCGCTATGACCTGAAGAAGGCGGGGGCGGCGTTGCGCCTGGAGGGCGAGGAGATCGTGCTCGAGGCGGCCGACGAGTTCTCGTTGAAGCAGGCGCTCGACGCGGTGCAGTCCAAGCTGGTCAAGCGCGGGGTCAACCTGAAGTCGCTGCGCTACGGCAAGGTCGAGCCGGCGAGCGGCAGCCGGGCGCGGCAGAAGATCACGCTGCAGCAGGGGATCCCCCAGGAGACGGCCAGGAAGCTGGTGGCCGAAATCAAATCGAGGAAGCTCAAGGTCCAGGCCGCCATCCAGGGTGATACGGTGCGCGTCTCCGGCAAGAATCGCGACGACCTGCAAGCGGTCATCGCGGCCTTGAAGGCCCTGGACCTCGACGTTCCGCTCACCTTCACCAACTATCGATCGCTGTGAAAATCCCTTCCAGAAGGTCTATCTCGGTCTTCCTCTGGCTGCTGGTCCTTCTCCCGGCCGGCGCTGTTATCCCCGCCCATGCGGCGCGCTACTCCCAGGGCGAGCGCATCCAGATCACCGGCATCGTCGCGGACGCTCAGGGGCAACCGCTGCCGGAGGTGCGCGTCACCTTCGAGGCGACCCGCACCTACTTCAGCATCCGCGAGCTGCGGCGCACGTCGGATCCGGAGGTCCGCCGGGTGAGCGCCACGACCAACGCCTCCGGCCAATACACGATCGTGTGGCCCTGGGACAGCTACTTCAACCACTTCGAGGTGGTGGCCGGAGTGCCGGTGCGCGGCCGGTCGGGCGAGCGTCTGGAGGAGCTGGCGCGCCAGGACGTCACCCGGCGGGTGCAGGCGGGCAGCCCCGTCGTGGTCGCCGTGACCGTGGAGAACCGGCAGTTCCTGGACAGTTTCCGGCAGTTCCTGGCCTCGATTCGCACCGAAGACCAGCGCAAGGTCTACCAGGAGATGGGCAAGCCGGACCGCATCCGCAACGTCCAGTATCCCGGGCATCTGGAGTCCTCCTGGTGGTACTTCGAGAGCGGCAGGGTCTACCGCTTCCGCGACGGCCACCTGGAGCAGGTGGTCCCCTTCGATCCGGTCCGCGGCCTTTGAACCCCCTCCAAAAAAGGACCGACCCGGTGGCGAACCAACCGCTCGCGGACTCCCAGGAGGTTTCCAGCTCGGCGCTGGAGGAGAGGACCTACCGCGCGGCGGTGGCCGGCCGCTTCGTCGATCTGGTGGCGGGCAAGCTGCTCGGCACGGAGGAGATCTTCCGCCATCATCTGGGATCGGACGTGCCCTTCATCCAACAGGCTGGGGACTACATCGCGAACGGCGGCGGCAAGCGGGTGCGGCCGGCCCTGCTGCTGCTCGCCGCGCGCCTGCTCGGCCACGACGGCGAGGAGGAGATCACCTACGCGGCGGTAGTGGAGCTCATCCACACCGCGACGCTGATCCACGACGACGTCATCGACCACGCCGCCCTGCGCCGCGGCCAGACGACGCTCAACCACCTGTGGGGGAACAACCTCACGGTGCTGCTGGGCGACTGGATCTACACCAAGGCCATGCAGATGGCCCTCTCCCACGGCCAGGTCGAGATCATCCAGCGGCTCTGCCACGCGACGTTGAAGATGACCGAGGGCGAGCTGCTGGCCCTGCAGCGCCTGGGCGCGCCGGACCTGACGGTCGAGGAGTACTTCGAGATCGTCGACCGCAAGACGGCGCATCTGTTCGCGGCCGCCTGCTCGATTCCCAGCCTCATCCCCCCGCAGCGGCCCGAGGCCGGTCAGGTGCTCGCCCGCTACGGACGGGCCCTCGGCGTCTGCTTCCAGCTCGTCGACGACCTGCTCGACTTCACGGCGCGCGAGAGCGAGCTCGGCAAGCCCGTGCTCTCGGACCTCAAGGAGGGCAAGCTCACGCTGCCGCTCATCCTGCTCCTTCCCCGTGCCAGGGCCGGCCAGCGGCGGCGGATCGAATGGGTGCTGGAAGACCGCGGCTTCGACCGCGTTTCTCCTCAGGAGATCCTGGACCTGGTGCGCGCGGAGGGTACGATCGAGGAGGTCGAGGGCATGGCCGAGGCCTATGCGGCCGAAGCCAAGCGCGAGCTAGAGCTCTTTCCGCCGAGCGACGCCCGCGAGGCGCTGGAGTTTGCTCCAGACTTCATCCTCCACCGGCGTTCGTAGGGGCGGACCCGCGAGCCCGAAGACCCTCATCTCTTCCTGACGTATGGGGCGGGCCGGCGCCGGCAGCACCGCCGCCGCGGACGGCCGCGCCAGACCCACCAGCAGCGCGTAGCGGAAACGCCGCGGACGGGCGTCCAGCCAGTCGTGCCGCCCCGGCAGGATGAGCACGGAGCCGGCGGGCTTCGCCGCCAGCGGGTCGGGGGCGGCGCTGCCGGTGAACAGCAGGGCCATACCCGCCTCCTTGGCCGGCCGCAGGTCGAGCGTCAGACGGCCCTCGACCTCGCGCCCCCAATCGTAGAGGACGGGAGAGCCGGCCGGGCGGCCTCTTTCGGGGTCGCCGAAGGCAAGGGTCAGGGGCCGCGACGCGGCGGCGCGCAGGAGCGGCCTCCGCGCGAGCAGCGGCTCCGGCCTTCCCGGCCGCGGTATTCCCCAGCGGCCGACAGGGGGATATCCCAGGCAGGATGCCGGCTCGCCGCCACCGATGGGCAGCCAGCCCCGTACCAGTCCGGTCTGGTGGCGGAAGAAGATCCGCCAGCGTTCGTCGGTCGCGACGAGTTGACGGCCTGAAGCCTCGTCCTCCAGGCTGGCGAGAAATCCGCCCGCCCCGCGGCCGCTCCGCAGCTCCGCCACCAGACGGTTGCCTCCCGGTCGCAGCAGCGGTCCGACCGCGTAGACGTCGAGGAGAGCGCCCGATTCATACGCGCCGGCGGCGATCCGCTTGCCGTTGAGGGTGAGGACGTAGTCCTCGTCCGCCGTCACCAGGAGCCGCGCCCGGGCCGGCGGCGCCTCCAAGTCGAAGTCGCGAATGGCGTAGAAGACGGCCGGACCGTGGTCCTTGCGGTCCATGGCCTTCCAGATCCATTGCGCTTCGCCCGTGGGCACCTCGGTCCGCGCCCGCTTCGCCGGCAGTGTCCGCGTCGCCAGAGCCAGGAGGAGGACGGCAAGAATGACGAGGAGCGCGCGTCTCACCCTGTCTTCCACCTACCTCACGTTCGCGTACCCGAGGGCCCGCAGCCGGCGTTCGGTTTCGGCATCGACCGGCTCCTGCTGGCGGGGGGGCGCGGCGGAGCGATTGCGCTGGATCCAGGCGAGGAGGCGGGAGCGCAGCCACGCCACCTCGAGGCTGCGGTCACCGGCGAGGTTCACCTGTTCGCGGGGATCCGCCTCGAGGTCGAAGAGATACTCCGGATCGCGGCTGCGGCCGCTGCCGTCGCCCATCCCCCAGTGATAGCCATAGCGCGGCGCCCAGACCAGTTTCCAACGGCCGGCCTGGGCGGAGTAGATGCCGCCGACGACGCTGGAGGCCGCCGCCAGATGGATGTAGCCGTCCGCGCGGGGCGGCTGGCGCAGCAGGAGCCGGCCGTCGCCGTACGGACCGGCCAGGCCGCAGAGATCCACCAGGGTGGCGTGCAGGTCGAGCGTGTCGGTGGGCACGTCCACCGTCGCCGGGCGCAACCGGCCGGGCCACCAGAAGACCAGCGGAATGTTCGAGCAGCTCCTCGTAGAGGGTATAGCCGTGGAGCACCCCGCCGTGGTCGAAGAGCTCCTCGCCGTGGTCGGAGGTGAGGACGACGAGCACCTCGCCCGGCGGGGCCCCTTCGGCAACCCGCTCCAGGAAGTGGCCCAACTCGGCATCGTTGAAAGCGAACGAGCCGGTGTAGAGCCCGCGCAGCCTTTCGCGGTCCGCGGCGCCGGCCGCGATCTTGCCCTTGCGCACCGCCACCAGCGTTTCGGTGCTGCCGTCGATCGAGGAGCGGATGCCGCGCGTGAAGAGCGATCGATAGGGAGCGGGCGGGGCGTAGGGGTTGTGCGGATGGATGGTATGGAGGTAGAGGAAGGCCTGCTCGTTCCTGGGCAGCGTCTCGAGCCAGGAAAGGGCGGCGGCGTGGACGCGGGCGGCGTTGTCGTTGAGCGCGTGGCGATCGGCCGTGTCGGCGTCCATCAGCACGTCCTTCGCGACGTGCTCGAAACCGCGATCGGTGCCGAAGGAGGAGCTGACGTAAACGTTGCCCGAGAACAGACCCGTCCGGTAGCCCGCCCGCTGGAAGCGCTCGGCGAGCGTCGTCCCTTCATCCCGGCCCAATCGCCAATCCCCGCCGGTGACGAACGTCCTGCCGGTGAACAGAGCCTTGGTGGAGGGGATCGTGTTGGGCGCGACGCTGCGGTGGCGTTTGAAGGTGACTCCCCCACGGGCCAGCCGGTCGTACGTGGGGGAAGCTCCGGGATGCCCGCCCAGGTAACCCACGGCATCCGCGCGGAGGGCATCCATGACGTAGAGGATGACCAATCTTGGGGGCTCCTGCCCGGGAGAAGCCTCCGCGACCACCTCCCGCGGCTCGGCGTCCTTCCGCCCACCGGTGAGCCCCAGCTTTCGCCAGCGTCCGGGTGGGCCCTCGCCGCGGGCGAGCAAGCGCACCCGCACGTACCCTGGCGCGTCGCCGAGCGGCAGGTCGATCCGGAGCGTCCCTCCGGTCCAGGAGAGCCGCTGGAGAGGGAGATCGGGCTCGCGCTCGACGATCAGCTCGAAGCGCTGGCCCTGCCCTGGCGCGGCCGGCGGAACAAAAGTACCGACCAGGCTCTCGCCGCCGGAGATGCGGTGGACGAAATCGGCGAGGGAGGTCCCCGACTGCAGCACGTCCGCTCCCTCCAGCTGAACCTTCCCCGCCGGGAGGATCGGTTGCATGCCGGCCGCGAGCACGCCGCGCGTTCCCCAATCGAGCTCGAGGTCGACCGGCACCCGCCCGAGCGGGAGGCCGGCCGGCAGCAGGACCTTCACCGGATCGGTCAGCGGAAAGGAACCGAGATCCCGGCCGGCGGCCCAGGCCCGCACCCGCCGGCCGGGAGCCGCCTGGAGGACGTCGAGCAGCAGCGTCCGGGGCTCGCCGCCGAGGTTGACCACCTCCATCCGCACCCTTGCTCGCGGCTTCGGGGGAGACAGCACCAGCCGTCCCTCATATCCCCATGGCCACCAGCCGTTGAGGAAGCGATTGCCGCCGAGGGAGGGGGGATGGGCGATCCGCCGCTGCTCGGTCAGCACGTCCGGAGCATGATCGCCGTCGACCAACGGGAGGAGCTCCGGCTGGCGGTCGCAGGCGGCCGTCAACCCGCAGATGATTCCTGCCCAAACAAGGATGTTACGTCTCACCAAGCTCTCTCCGTAATCACGACGCGTGCCAGGGGTCAGGAGGAGAACGCCGGAGGAGATGCTAGCAGAGCCCCAACTTCACGGCAGGTCCCGATTTTTGCGGGGTTGACACGCCACACGTTTGCGGTTATTCTACTTCTCGGCAGGTACAGAACAAGCCTGTCTCAGCACCCAGTGAACGGACAAAGGGACCTGGTTTTGAGAGGGTCCCTTTCGTGTTTCTGGGAAGAACAACAGAAAGAGAGTTTAGGGAAAATGAAGAACACCGGAAGAGTGAAGTGGTTCAACGACAGCAAGGGTTTTGGTTTCATCACGCCGGAGAACGGACAGAAGGACTGCTTCGTCCATCACTCCGCCATCCAGGGCAACGGCTTCAAGTCGCTGGCCGAGGGTGACCGCGTAGAGTTCGACATCGTCCAGGGTAAAAAAGGCCCGGCCGCGGAGAACGTCGTCAAGATCAGCGGCTGAGCCCCACTTCACTCGCGATCCGTCTGAGCCGCTCCGAGATTCGGAGCGGCTTTTTCATTTTTCAGGAGACGCCATGACCCAGGAGACCGCTCCCGAAGCGTCCGCCCCCACCCTCGTCCGCGGTCTCACCACCTGGGACGGCGCGCTGCTCACCATCGGCTCGATCGTGGGGACCGGTATCTTCCTGACGACGTCGGACATGGCGCGGGTGCTGCCGCATTCGGGGTTGATCCTCCTCGTCTGGCTCGCGGGGGGCCTGCTGACGCTGGCCGGCGCGCTCACCTATGGCGAGCTGGGTGCGATGTTTCCGCGCGCCGGCGGGCTCTACCACTACGTCAAGGAGGCGTACGGTCCGTTGTGGGGATTCCTCTACGGCTGGACCGCCTTCCTGGTCATCATGTCCGGCGGCATCGCCGCGCTCGGCGTGGCGTTCGGCGAGTACCTCGGGAGCTTTCTGCCGTTCTTCTCCACCCGGCACGTCCTGCTCTCGGTGCCCCTGGGCTCCTGGACCTGGACGCTCTCCGGCGGCCAGTTGGCGGCGGTCCTGGCGATTCTCGTCCTCACCGCGGTCAACCACTTCGGCCTCAAGGAGGGCGCTTGGGTACAGAACGCGCTGACGGTGCTCAAGATCGGCTCGATCGTGGCCTTCGTGGCGCTGGGCCTGTTCGTTCCGGCGCGCGTCGAGGCCGATCTGACCGGACCGGTGGGCGCGATTCCCGGCGGCCTTCTCGCCGCCTTCGGCGTGGCCATGATCGCCGCGCTCTGGACCTACGACGGCTGGTACGGCCTCACCTGTTCGGCCGGCGAGATGCGCGATCCCGGCCGCAGCCTGCCGCGCGGCCTGATCCTCGGCACGGCGGTGGTGACCCTCCTCTATCTGCTGCTCAACCTGGTGTACAACCGGGCGCTGTCCGTCCCGGCCATGGCCGGGACGCCGCGCATCGCCGAGACGGCGGCCGAGGTGCTCTTCGGACCCGGCGCGGCGCGGCTGATCTCCTTGGCCGTCCTGATCTCCACCTTCGGCTGTCTTTCCGCGACGATCCTCTACAGCTCGCGGATCTACCTGCCGATGGCCGAGGACGGCCTGTTCTTCCGTTCCCTCGCCCGCATTCATCCCAGGCATCGGACGCCGGTGCCGAGCCTCTGGGCGCAGACGGCGTGGGCCGTCGTCCTCACCGTCTCCGGAACCTACTCGCAGCTCTACACCTATGTCGTCTTCGCCTCGGTCGTCTTCCACGCCATGACGGCCGCTTCCGTGTTCGTCTTCCGGCGCCGCCGGCCGGAAGCGCCCCGCCCCTACCGCACCTGGGGCTATCCCGTGGTGCCGGCCCTCTTCATCCTCGCTTGCGTGCTGCTGATCGGCAACACCTTGCAGGCGAGCCCCCGCGAGTCGCTCATCGGCCTGGCCCTCGTCGCTTTGGGTTTGCCGGCGTACGCGCTGTTCCGGCGCCGATCCGGCGCGTGAATACGCGGCGGCGTAGAAAAACCCGGCCGGTGTGCCTAGAATCCGGCCGCGAAGACCCCGAGGGAAGGTTTTCGCGGGCGGCGCGGATCTGTTCGCGTCTGTTCTAAACCTAAATGGATCGATTGGAGGTTGGTCTGTGAAACGGATCTTTGTAGCATTCGCGCTCGGCTTGCTCCTGTTGACGGCCGACGCCCTCGCGGCGCCGCAGGCGGAGAAGGCGGAGGCCAAAGCGGAAAAGGCCAAGAAGGAGAAGTCCGTCAAAAAAGGCGCCAAGGCCAAGAAGGAGGAAAAGAAAAAGGACCCCATGACGGCCTCGACCTTCGCCGGCCTCGAGCTGCGCGGCATCGGCCCGGCGGTGGTGGGCGGCCGCATCGGCGACATCGCCGTCGATCCGACGTCGCCGAGCACCTGGTACGTGGCGGTGGCCTCGGGCGGCGTGTGGAAGACCACCAACGCCGGCACCACCTGGACTCCCATCTTCGACGGCCAGGGCTCCTTCTCCATCGGCTGCGTCGCGATCGATCCCAAGAACCCGCTGGTCGTCTGGGTGGGCACGGGCGAGAACAACAGCCAGCGCAGCGTCTCCTACGGCGACGGCGTCTACAAGTCCGACCGACGGCGGCAAGACGCTGGGAGAACGTGGGGCTCAAGAAGTCCGAGCACATCGGCAAGATCCTGATCGATCCGCGCGACTCGGACATCGTCTACGTGGCGGCCCAGGGTCCGCTCTGGGCGCCGGGCGGCGATCGCGGCCTCTACAAGACCACCGACGGCGGCAAGACCTGGAAGGCGGTGCTCACCATCAGCGAGAACACCGGCGTCACCGACGTCGTGATGGACCCGCGCGACCCGGACGTGCTCTACGCCGCCGCCTACCAGCGGCGCCGGCACGTCTGGACCCTCATCGACGGCGGCCCGGAAGGCGCCATCCACAAGTCGACCGACGGCGGCGCCACCTGGAAGAAGCTCACCACCGGCCTGCCCAAGGAGGACATGGGCCGCATCGGCCTCGCCCTCGCGCCGTCGAAACCGGACACGGTCTACGCCATCGTCGAGTCGATCGGCAAGGCCGGCGGCTTCTTCCGCTCCACCGACGCCGGCGGGAGCTGGGAGAAGCGCAGCGACTACGTCCCGGGCAGCCCGCAGTACTACCAGGAGATCTTCGTCGATCCCGATGGATGCCGAACCGCATCTACTCGATGGACGTGCTGCTCAAGGTCACCGAGGACGGCGGCAAGAGCTTCCAGCAACCTCGGCGAGAAGGACAAGCACGTGGACAACCACGCGCTGTGGATCGATCCCGCCAACACGCGACCACCTGCTGGTCGGGTAGCGACGGCGGCCTCTACGAGAGCTGGGACCGCGGCGCCACCTGGGACTTCAAGTCGAACCTGCCGATCACGCCAGTTCTACCGGGTCAGCCGTCGACAACGCCACGCCGTTCTACAACGTCTACGGCGGCACCCAGGACAACTACAGCCTGGGCGGTCCGTCGCGCACCAACAACGAGCACGGCATCCGCAACTCGGACTGGTTCGTCACCCAGGGCGGCGACGGCTTCCAGACCGCAGGTCGATCCCGAAGACCCGAACATCATCTACGCCGAGTCGCAGTACGGCGGCCTGGTGCGCTATCGACCGCAAGAGCGGCGAGCAGATCGACATCCAGCCGCAGCCGGGGCAGGGGCGAGCCGGCGCTGCGCTGGAACTGGGACTCGCCGCTGATCATCAGCCCGCACTCGCACACCCGGCTCTACTTCGCCGCCAACAAGCTCTTCCGCAGCGACGACCGCGGCAACACCTGGCGCGCCGTCAGCCCCGACCTGACGCGGCAGATCGACCGCAACAAGCTCGAGGTCATGGGCAAGGTGTGGAGCGTCGACACGGTGGCCAAGAACAACTCGACCTCCTTCTACGGCAACATCGTGGCCCTCGCCGAATCGCCGCTCGAGGAAGGGCTGCTCTACGTCGGCACCGACGACGGCCTGGTCCAGGTGACCGAGGACGGCGGCGGCAACTGGCGCAAGATCGACAAGTTCCCGGGCGTTCCGGAGAACACCTACGTCTCCGACGTCGAAACCTCCTCGCACCGACGCGGACGTCGTCTACGCCGCGTTCGACAACCACAAGATGGGCGACTTCAAGCCCTACCTGCTGAAGAGCACCGACCGCGGGCGAAGACCTGGACCTCGATCGCCGGCGACCTGCCGGAGCGCGGCTCCGTCTGGACGGTGGCCGAGGACCACGTCGACTCCGAGCCTGCTCTTCGCCGGCACCGAGTTCGGCCTCTACTTCATCGATCGACGGCGGCAAGAAGTGGGTTCAGCTCTCGCAGCCTGCCGACGATCGCCGTGCGCGACCTCGCCATCCAGCAAGCGCGAGAACGACCTGGTGGCGGCGACCTTCGGCCGCGGCTTCTACATCCTCGACGACTACACGCCGCTGCGCATCCTGAAGCCCGAGATGCTGGAGCAGGAGGCCGCGCTCTTCCCGGTCAAGCAGGCCGCGATGTACATCGAGGCCTCGCCCCTGGGCGGCCGCGAGCGCGGCTTCCAGGGCGCCTCGTTCTACATCGCTCCCAACCCGCCGTTCGGCGCCGTCTTCACCTACTACCTGAAAGAGGACCTGAAGACCCGCAAGAAGCTGCGCCAGGAGCAGGAGAAGAAGCTCGAAAAGGAGGGCGAAACGCTCGCCTACCCGACATGGGAGACCCTCCGCGCCGAGGACCGGGAGCAGGAGCCGAGCCTCCTCTTCACGGTCACCGACGAGGAAGGCAACGTGGTGCGCCGCCTGACGGCTCCGGGCAAAACGGGCTTCCATCGGCTGGCCTGGGACCTGCGCTTTCCGGCTTCGACGCCGATCCGCCTGCAGCCCCCTGAGCGCGGGATCTTTGGCGGCCCGCCCCAGGGCCCGCTGGTGGCGCCGGGCAAGTACAAGGTCGCCATGGCCAGGCAGGTGGATGGCGTGGTGACGGCGCTCGGTGAGCCGCAGAGCTTCGAAGCCGTACCCCTCGGCCTGGCGATCCTGCCGGCGGCGGACCAGGCGGCCCAGCTCGAATTCCAGCGCAAGACCGCCCGCCTGCAGCGGGCCGTGGTGGGCGCCATGCGCAGCGTCGACGAGGCCCAGGAGCGGCTCCGGCACGTCCAGAAGGCCATCCTCGAGACTCCCGACGCCGAGCTGACGCTGGCCGAGCAGGCGCGGACGCTGGATCTCCGCCTGCGCGACATCGAGGAGAAGCTCAACGGCGATCCGGTGCTGGCCGCGCGCAACGAGCCCACGCCGCCGGCGATCGGCGACCGCGTGCAGGGCATCGTCGAGGGCCACTGGGCTTCCTCTTCCGAGGCGACCAGAACCTTCCAGGACGATTATGCGATCGCCGCAGCCGAGTTCGCGCCGGTCCTGGAGGACCTCCGCCAGGCCATCGGCGGCGATCTCAAGAACCTGGAGGATCGGCTCGAAGCCCTCGGCGCTCCCTGGACGCCGGGACGCTTGCCGAGCTGGAAACCGGAGTAGGCGAAGAACGGCCTCTCCCAAACGAGGGTTGTGCGGGAGAGGGGGAACAGGACAAAACCCCAACCCCCTCTCCTGCAGCGGCTGAGAATTCAGCCACCCACCACCGCACGCACGCGTTCCGCCAGCACGCCGGGCTCCAGCTCCTCCAACTCGTAGGCGACGTTGGCGATCGGCTTGTTCGCCTTGATGATGCGGCTCAGCTCGATCGGCGTTCCTTCGACCACCACGTCGGCCGGCGTGGCGTTGATCGTCGCCTCCAGCTCACGGATCTGATTCTCGCCGTAGCCCATGGCCGGAAGGATCTTGCGGGCGTTGGGATATTTCGCGTAGGTCTCGCGAATGGAGCCCACGGCATACGGGGTGGCATCGACGATCTCCGCCGCGCCCGCCTGCTGCGCCGCGAACCAGCCGGCGCCGTAGGTCATGCCGCCGTGGGTGAGGGTGGGACCGTCCTCCACCACCAGCGCCCGCTTGCCGCGGATCAGCTCCGGCTGATCGACGCGGATGGCCGAGCGGCACTGGATCACCCGCGCCTTCGGGTTGTGCAGGCGGCAGCTCTCCAACACCTGCTCGACGTTCTTCGGTTCCGCGGTATCCACCTTGTTGACGATCAGCAGGTCGGCGAGCCGGAGGTTGGTCTCGCCGGGGTAATAGCTCGTCTCGTGGCCGGGCCGGTGGGGGTCGAGAAGGGTGATGTGGAGATCGGGCCGGTAGAACGGCGTGTCGTTGTTGCCGCCGTCCCAAAGGATGACCTCGGCCTCCTCTTCGGCCTGACGCAGGATCTTCTCGTAATCGACGCCGGCGTAGACCACGAACCCGTTGTCGATATGCGGCTCGTACTCCTCCCGCTCCTCGATGGTGGTCTCGTGGCGGTCGAGGTCCTCGTAGGTGGCGAAGCGCTGGGCGATCTGCTTCGTCAGGTCGCCGTACGGCATGGGATGGCGCACGGCCACCACCTTCTTGCCGAGATCGCGCAGGATGCGGGAGAGGTAGCGCGTCGTCTGCGATTTGCCGACGCCGGTGCGCACGGCGGTAACGGCGATCACCGGCTTCGACGAGCGGAGCATGGTCCTGGTGGCGGAGCAGATCCCGAAGCTCGCGCCCCAGCCGACGACGGCGCTCCCTTTGTGCATCAGGTCGAGATGGGAGATGTCGGAGTAGGAGAACCAGACTTCGTCCACGCCACGCTCGCGGAGGACCGATTCCAGTTTCTCCTCGGCATGAATCGGGATGCCCTGCGGATAGAGCCTGCCGGCAAGCTCGGGCGGATACGTCCGGCCCTCGATGTCCGGGATCTGCGCGGCCGTGAAGGCCACGACCTCGCAGGTGTCATCTTCGCGAAACAGCGTATTGAAGTTGTGGAAATCCCTCCCGGCCGCCCCCATGATCACGACTTTCCTCCGGCCCATGCAGACCCTCCTGTCGGTCGATTGCCGGGCCAAGCATATCGCGGGGATCAAGACTGGATCGGCTCTCCCCCGCCCACGCTCTGCCGCACCTTCTCCAGCTCCCGCAGCTCGCGACGGGTGCGGCGATCCAGAAAAATGAGGACCACCGCGGTTCCGCCGGCCATCAGCGCCAGAAATCCGTAGGAAAAGACGAGCGCGCCTCGCGAGGCCGGACCCTCGTAGAGGTGAGCCCAGAGCCAGGGGACGAAGAGAACCACCTCGGCGGCCAGGAGCCACCAGCCGGCGCGCAGGGCCAGGAGGCGGCGCTCGCCGCGTCGCAGGGAGAGCGCGAGATAGGCGGCCGTCGTCTCGGCGCTGGGCCACCAGACGCCCCGCCGGTACCAGAGGCTGCAGAGCCCGCCCAGACGACCAGCAGGCAGAAGCCCGCCATGGTTGCCACATCGATCGGCTGCGGATGGCGCCAGGCGAAGCGGATCACGAAGACGAGCGCGCCGCAGGCGAGGGCCAGCTCGGCCACGGCCAGCAGGACCATTCCGAGGCTCTGCCGCCTGACGCGGCGGCGGATGGCCTCCCGCACCTCGGGCGCAGGCGCGGGATCGCCCTGCCAGTCGGCCATCCACTCCTGCAGCTCGTCGTCGGTTTCTTTCGGCAGCGTGCTCACGCGATTCCTCCGGTCCTCTCCAGGACCTGCCGCAGCGCCCGGCGGGCCCGGCTCAGGCGCACGGCCGCGTTGTTCTCCGTGATGCCCAGCACCTCGGCGATCTCCTTCGGGCTCAAGCCTTCCAGGGTGAGGGAGATTACCTGGCGAGGCTCCAGCGGCAGGGCGAGGACGGCTTCCCGCAGGCGCTCCCGCCGCTGGCCTTCCCGCGCCTTTGCCTCGGGGCCGGGTCGCGGATCGGCCAGGATCTCCGCTTCCTCGAGGTCCGCGTTGGGAGCCATCGGCGGGTATCCGCGACTGCGGCTGCGATGGGTGAGGCCGCGATTGTGGGCGATACGGAAGACGAACGTGCGCTCGCTCGACTCGCCGCGGAACCGCGGCAGGGCCTGCCAGATTGCCAGGCAGATGTCCTGGAACAGGTCCTCCCGGCGCGCCGGATCGGCCTCGTAGGCCGCGGCCACCCGGCACAGCGCCGCTCCCTCCTGCCGCAGGATCGCGTCATAGCGCGCGTCGAGCTTGGCGCTTTCTTCCATCGTCCGCGCTTCCGTGTACCTGGGAGCGCCGGCATCCTTGCCGGCTCTTCTTTCTCTTTGGATGAATAGGCCGGCAGGGATGCCGGCGCTCCCAGGGATCGGCATCGATCCGATCTCCTACATCCGCAGTCCGGCCGCGGTCTGCCGCACCAGGTCCGCCGCCCGCGGACCCTCAGCCGCGAGGGTCCAGACGGCCTCGGAGCCAGGAATGGCGACCGCCGCCCGGCCGTCGGCCTCGACCAGCCATGCGTCCCGCCCCGCCACCTTCAGGCGACCGCGGCGGCCGCCCGGAATCAAGTCTTCCAGGGATTTCCACGCCGCGGCTTCGGCATCCTCCCAGGGCCACCGCCGGCGGCTCCGCAGCGAGACCTTATCGCCGTTGTCCCCCGCCATTCCCACCAGGGTGCTCTCCGGCCATACGCCGTCGAGATCCACGAAGCGGAAGCCGGCGGGCTTGCGCAGCTCGATGCCCAGACCGGTGTTGCGGTAGAGGTCCCCGGCAACCGTGTACGGCTGCGCGTCTTCGGTGACCGCGACCCTCTCGCCGCCCTCGCGGGCGTAGCCGAGCACGCGCACGTCGATCTGCCCGAAGAGCTGCAGGCCCGGACCGTTCATGAAGCTGAGTCCCTCTCGCAACGAGGATGTGGCGAAGGCGAAGCGTGCCGCGTCGGCCGTGCCGGGCGCCACGATCGCGGCGTCGATGGGAAGCCATTGATCGCCCGCCAGGACCTCGGTCCAGGCGTGGCCACCGAACATGCCGTCCACGTAGACATAGCCCATCACCATCCGCGCCGGAATGCCCGCCGCCCGCGCCAGCGTCGTCAGCAGAGTGGCATAGGCGACGCAGGTGCCGCGGCGGTTTTTGAAGATCTCCACCGAAGGCGCGGCGGCGATACCGAGGTCCATCCGCATCGACTCGGCGACCGAGCGCTCCAGCGCGAGAGCGGCGCGGAAGAGGTCCTTCTCCTCGCCGATGATCTTCAGCGCCTCGGCGCGGAGGCTCAGGATCGTTCGACTGCATGTAGGCATTGGGCTCGAGATACTCGCGGTTGGCCTCCGTCGCCGGCACCGGAAAGCCCAGGCCGTAGATGGGCTGCGGCCGCGAGACCTCGAGGATGAGGGAACGATCGCTCTTCTCCACCACCCTCTGCCCCGTCTGCGCGAAATCGGGCCAGCCGAGGTCGGGATTGCGATGGTGGAGGCGCAGCTTGAGCCACTCGATACGGCGAGGCTCGGGAAGGCGGATCTGCGTGCGCACGATGGTCGCCGAATAGGCCTCCGCCGGCAGCTCGCCGCCCTCGTCGCCGGTGCGGCGCGCGGTCGCGGCGTCGGCACGGAAGACGCGCATGGCGCCGAACGGACCGGTCTCCTCGGAAGCCAGCAGGCGGCCCTCGGCGTCGAGCCACAGCGTGCGCTTGCCGGGATAGCCGGAGACCTGCTCCTCGACCTTCAAGGCCGGAACGTCCCGGCCTTCGCTAGCGATCGTCTCGGCGCCCAGGACCTTACGCGTCACCGTGGCGACCATCCCCAGCTCGGGAGAGAAGGTCTGGGTCTGGAAAGAGTCGCCGGGCTTCGCCAGGCGGGAAACGGTCGAGCGGCGAATGCCCTCGGGCCCCAGCAGCTCGCCGGAAAACTCTGCCGTCCGCTCGAAGCTCTGGCCGCCGGCCCGGCTGCGGATCCGCACCACGCCGTCGCCCACCTCCGCGGTCATCGACGTGGATTGGGACGACATCTTCAGGTCGAGCCCCGCGGTTTGCAACCGGCCCTCCGCGGACTCAACCGTGGTCGAGTCGGAGCCCACTTCGACCCGCGTCCCCAGGCGATTGAGGGCCAGATTCATCCGGCTTTCCACGCGCTTGCCGGCGGGTGTTTCCGAGATCGTTTCCTGCACCGAGCCCACGGGCTGGCCGCCGATCGAGATGATGTACCACTGCTCGGCCGCCGCGGCAGCCGCTATCGACAAAGCCGCAGCGAAGACAAGGAGGACCACCGTCAGGCGTCTCCGGACCATGTTCTTCAAGCTCTGATCGCTCACTGGATTGATCTCCGTTCAGGGCCGCAGGTCCCGGGCCCTGGCGGCGTGTTCGGAGAAGATAGTCTCGGCGGGCGTGGGATTCTTACAGGATGCTTGCTGCTGAGCCCGAACCGCTCACGGTAGCGACTGGTACTCCTCCGCCCGCTCCGGCTTGCCCCAGGCGGTGTAGAGGTCGACGATCCGCTGCCGCGCCGCGGGGGCGTATTTGGCACCGTCGCCGGAATCTTCCTTGAGGACCGGATAGCTCTGCACGAGGAGCGGCTCGGCTTCTTTGAATCGCCGCTGTGCGGCCAGGCAGCTTCCCAGAACGCTCTTGGCGTCTGCGACGCGCCAAGAGTCTGGTTTCGAGGCTCGGAAAATCGCCAGCGCCTCGCGCGCTTTGGCCTCACACTCTTTGGCTTTCCCGAGAGCAGGAAGGACCGAAGCAAGATTACGTATCAAAACGGCGCGATTGTGATTGGTTTTTCCCAGTTTTCCATCGGCGATTGACACCGCCTCGCGGTACAGCGGCTCTGCGGCAGCGGCCTTACCCTGACGCTGAAGCACGTATGCCAGATTGTTGAGGCTTGAGGCAATGTAAATATTCTGCCTGTCAAAGAGCTTCAGCCGCATGGCCAACGCCTCACGATAGTGATTCTCGGCACCGGAAAGATCTCCTTCTACGTCCAGAAGCGCGGCAAGGCTATTGAGACTCTCCGCGACATCGGGATCAGGACGGCCCTTGGCGCGCTTCCTCCGGATTTCCAGCGCCTCCAGGAAGCACGGCCTAGCAGCCTTATAGTCTCCTCGCCTGTAGTACAACTCGCCAAACCTGTTAAGATTGTTGACGATTTCTTCCTCACCAACCTCGGGAATTCGACGCTTGATGGCAAGAGATTCTTTGAACATCGCTTCCGCCTCGGCGAACTCCCCCCTGTTCTCAAGGAGAGATCCGAGGTTGTTCAGACCCGCCGCATAATCGAGGCTCTCGGTCGCCCCTAGCCGACGTTGGATGTTCAAAGCCTCGCGAATCATGGATTCAGCATCGCCATCCTGCCCCAGGCTGCGTAGAACGTTCGCCAGGTTGTGAAGGTTCTGGGCGACCAGAGGATGGTTGTTTCCTAGCGCTTTGCGGCGCAAACTGAGCGCGCTCTCAAGAAGACTCCTGGCCTCTGGGTAGAGTCCGAGCTCCCGGTACGCTCTTCCCATCGTTTCCTTCAGGTCGGCTCGCAGCTCCGGTTGGTTTTTGAGGCTGTCGTCGATCCTCTTCACTCCCTCTTCAAGCACCTCTCGCACAGTGAACTCTTTGCCTCGAGACTTGTTGGGGCTCGAAGTACTGAAGAGCTTCTCCGAGGAATCCCGCGACGGTCTCGGCTCGCGTTTTCTCTTTCTCGGCTCGTGTTTTCTCACTTTCGGCCCGTTCGCGCTCGCGGATCGCCTGCTGCAAAAGGACGGTGACCGTGATACCGAAGCCGATAATCAGCAGCAGGAAAAGGGCGGCAAGGGAGACACCCACCTTGTGGCGGCCCACGAACTTCGCGGTTCTGTATCCCAGGGTGTCCTTGCGCGCCACCACCGGCAAGCCCTGGAGGTGGCGGCCGATGTCATTCGAAAGCTGATCGACGGAGGTGTACCGTCGCCGCGGCTCCTTGCTCATCGCCTTCAGGACGATGTTGTCCAGGTCGCCGGCCAGTTGGCGGCGAAGGTGGCGCTCGTCTCCGTTCCCGGCCTGGCTCATCGATTCAGGCGTCGACTCGACGGCGGAGCCTTCCGGCGTCTTCGACTCCTTCACCCGCCCGATGACGCTGCTCGGCCGCGGCGGGCTCTCCTCACAGATCGCCTTGGCGAGGCTTTCCGGGTCGCGGCTGGATGGCCGATAGGGAAGGTGGCCGGTGAGCAGGCCGTAGAGGAGAACGCCCAGCGAGTAGACGTCGCTCGACGTGGTGATGGCCTCACCGCGGACCTGCTCCGGGCTGGCGTACGCGGGCGTCATCGGCCGCAGGTCGAGCCGGGTGAACGCCAGGGCCTGGTCGGGTTCGAGGAGCTTGGCGATGCCGAAGTCGAGCAGCTTCGGCACGCCCGCCGGGGTCACCAGGATGTTGCCGGGCTTCAAGTCGCGATGGACGACCAGGTTCTGGTGCGCGAAGTGAACGGCGGAGCAGACCTGCTGAAAGAGCTCCAGCCGCCGGCGGATGGGGAGCTTGCGGGCGTCGCAGTATTCGTCGATGGGTTGGCCCTCGACGTACTCCATGACGAAGTAGGGACGGCCGTCCTCCGTCGTGCCGCCGTCGAGGAGCTTGGCGACGTTCTCGTGATCGAGATGGGCCAGGATCTGGCGTTCGGAGCGGAAGCGGCGGACGATCTCGTCGGTGTCCATGCCGCGCCGGATGACCTTGAGCGCGACGCGCCTCTCGAACTCCTCGTCGGCACGCTCCGCCAGGTAGACGGAGCCCATGCCGCCGCGGCCGATCTGCTGCACGACCCGGTATACGCCGATCCGTTGACCTACGGCCGGAGGTGCGTCGTCTTCAGGAAGGATGCGGAAGACGGGGGTCTCGATGAAATCGCCGATCTCGGGCTCGGACTGGAGGAGCGACTCCACTTCGCGCCGCAGCTCCTCGTCGCCGTCACAGGCTTCGGCCAGGAACGCCTGCCTTACCCCGGTCTCGCGCTCCAGCGCCTCGTCGAGGACGTTCTTCACCTTTTGCCAACGCTCGGTCGTCACGCTGCCCCCGTAGCGGCTCGGCCCCTGTTGATTATCCGTCATACTAAAACGCGAGAGTCGGCGGTGGAATAGATCTTCTATTTCTTGCTCAACTCGCGGAACAGCCAGAGCCGGGCCGTCTTCCACTCCCGCTTGACGGTGGTCTCGGAGATCCCCAGAAGCTCGCCGATCTCCTCGTGGCGCAAGCCGACGAAGAAGCGCAGCTCGACGATATGGGCCTGGCGCGAATCGATCTCCTCCAAGCGCGTGAGAGCCTCGTCGAGGGCTTCGAAGTCCAGATCCGGCGACACTTGAGGAATCTTGGTCAGCAGATGCAGAGGTACCTTCACCGCGCCGCTCCCCCGCTTGGCCGTCTGGCGCTGCTTGGCATAGTCGACCAGGATGCGGCGCATCAGCAGCGCCGCCAGGGCGAAGAACTGCTCGCGGTTCTGCCATTCCACCTTCTGCTTGATCAGGCGCAGATAGACCTCGTTCACCAGCGCCGTCGGCTGAAGGGTGTGCGCCTCGTTCTCCCGCTGGAACAAGGCGCCGGCAATCTGGCGCAGATCGTCGAAGACGAGCGGGATCAGCCTTTCCAGGGCTTCGGTATCGCCGCGGTTCCAGTCGCGGAGAAGCTTCGTGACTTCGTCGGGGGGGTCAGGCATCAGGTGTAGAGATTCTACCAGAGCATGGCCTCCCCTGGCCTCCGTTCTCGCGTCTTGACTAGAGACCGGTAGGCGCCGGCCTCCTCGTTAGGGGCAGCCCGCGAGCCGGGAACGGACCGACCCCGGCTTGATGGGTGCCCCCTTTTTCTGTGCCTTATTCTCCAGCATGAGCCCGCCGCCGAGCAGAGCCGCCGCGCCCCCAACGCTCGGGAAGGCTCAGGAAGGCGCTGGACCCAAGGTCTGGCTGGAACGATTCGGGATGAAGCCACCGAAGACCCACGGCTTCGTCAAGCCGAGAAGGAGCTAACCAGGCCAACCAGGAAGCAGTCAGTGTTTTTCAATGAGCCAAAGACGGGGTATTATCTCGGCATCTGGTCACTGCTCTGATATTCTGTTTGTGGAGAGGAGACTGCTATGCCTGGTGACACCTGGCCAACCCATTTGGACCTGAACGTCACGACTGAGACGCGGCATGGCCGCACGCAGCTGAGCTATATGCTCCATTCGCCGATCGCCGGGCTCATTTATCATCAGATCCACGGTCCTGAGCTCCTTGGAGATTCCGCGGCCTATTCCGCCGGCATTCTCCGGAAGATCGAGCAACTGGCAGTCCGGGAGGACGTCGACGGCTCGTTCCTTCTGCCGGAGGACATCGGCCGAAAGCTCGCAAATCTCGGACAGGACCTGTATCGCGAGTTGTTTCCTCCGGACCTGCCAGCGACACTACCGCCGTTTCCGAGACAAGGTCCGGACGCTGATCATCATTTCCGACGAGCCGTGGATTCCGTGGGAGCTTATCAAGCCTTACGACGACAGCGAGTCCGAGATCATCGACGATCCATTCCTGTGTGAAAAGTTCCAGGTCACGAGGTGGCTGTCTGGTGGTCAATCTCCAGCGCTGACGATTCTCCCCCGGAATATCGCCTGCGTGGTCACCGCACCGACGCTTCCCATGGTGGCGAAAGAACGCGAGATCTTCGCTCGCCTGGCTTCTTCTCATCCAGATCTCCGCGACTTAAGCCCCCGAATGCCCTCTCTGGCCGCGATCCAGCTGGTTGTCCAACAGGGGACCGAGATTCTTCATTTCGCGGGACATGGGGAATTCGATGCAGATCAGCCGAACGAATCGGGCATCCCGCTGCCTGACGGCTATGTCCTACGTCCGACTGATTTCGATGGCTCTTTGCAGAACCGGATGAAGAGAGATCGTCCCCTCATCTTTCTCAATGCCTGCCAGGCCTCTCGCCAAGGCTGGGCCTTCGCTGGACTGGGCGGTTGGGTCGAGCGTTTCGTGAAGGCGAGCGGCTGCGGGGCCTTCGTTGGGCCTCTGTGGGCCGTAGGCAACTCCCTCGCTCGCGAATTCGCCGAAACCTTCTACGACGAGCTTGCGCAGGGGAAGACCCTAGGCGAGGCGGCACGGAACGCACGTCTGCACGTGCGTGGGCAGAAGGCAGGAGCTCCCTCCTGGCTGGCCTACACCGTCTATGGACATCCAAATGCCAGGATTAGACTGGGTCCGGATAAGCCTGATGGCGAGCCGGTGGACCCCGACATCGCGCAAGCGTCCGCGGGAATCCGGGAGAAGATCCACTCCTTCGACCTCCTGATCCGCCGCAAGACCGAGGGCTTCGTCGGCCGGCAGTGGCTCTTCGACGCTATCGACGGCTTCACTCAAAAAGAGACGCGCGGCTACGTGCAAATCCTTGGAGATCCGGGGATCGGCAAGACCACACTGATCGCCGAGATGGTGAAGCGGCACCGGCATCCGCACCACTTCAACATCCGCAGCGAAGGCATTCAGAAGCCCGATCAGTTCCTCCCGAGCCTCTGCGCCCAGCTCGTGGCGAAATTCGGCCTCGGCTACTCCACTCTGCCGCCCGAGGTCTCACGCGATGCCTCGTTCCTCAACAACCTTCTGGAAAAAGCGGCGGCGAAGCTCAAATCCTCCGGCCGGAAGTTGCTGATTCTGGTGGACGCCCTGGACGAGAGCGATCCTACGTCGGTGACTCGCGGCTCGAACACGCTGTATCTGCCGTCGGACCTGCCGGACGGCGTCTTCATCGTGGTGACGTCGCGCAGGGGCGGCCCGCACCTTCGCTACACCTGCGAAGAACACAAGATCGACCTCCAGAAAGAAGCTGAGAACAACTTTGCGGATGTCCGCCTCTTCGCCCAGGCTTGGCTCGGCCGCGAGGGAATCCAGACGTACATCCGCAACCAGGGCCTGGATGGCGCCGCGTTCGTGGACGAGATCGTCCGCCTGAGCGAAGGCAACTTCATGTACCTGCACTATGTACTGCCGGAGATTGAGAAAGGTACCTACCAAGAGCGGAAGTTCGACCAACTCCCCGCGGGCCTCCTGAACTATTATGAGGATGCCTGGATCCGCATGCGGGAGGGCGATCCCGCCGCCTGGTTCGATTACAAGCTTCCAGTGCTGGTGGCGCTGACGATCGCGAAAGAGCCGGTCTCCCTGGAGCTGATCTCCGATTTCTCGCAGGTGAAGCAGCCGTCCAGAATCCACGAGGTCCTGGCGGAATGGGCCGCCTTCCTGCAGCCTATCGAAGTCGAAGAGGATGGCGAGATGCGCTGGCGCCTCTACCACGACTCCTTCCACGACTTCAT
Source organism: Thermoanaerobaculaceae bacterium (assembly GCA_963778565.1). Lineage (GTDB taxonomy): Bacteria > Acidobacteriota > Thermoanaerobaculia > Multivoradales > UBA5704 > DATARR01. Next base: position 748,972 of record CAVZUZ010000017.1, read on the forward strand.
CGCGGCCAAGGACCAAGTGAAAGGGGAACGGGTCGACCTGAAGGCCGCCCACGGAATGGCGGCGGATGCATTGTGGCAGGCGTTGTATCCGGAGTAGCTTCCTGAGAGCGAATCGCCAGCGACGGAAGGTAGGCCGCCTTGGCAGACAATCCCAACCCTACAGAGGACCTTGGTTATGCCTTCGTGCAACAAGTGGCTGCTCAGTCGAGGGCTATCTGGCGTCGCCAATCCGAGAAGGATATTGGCGTCGATGGGCTAATTGAGGTGGAGAGACGAGATGGCGCATCTGCTTATATCGCTGTTCAGGTTAAAACTGGCAAGAGTTACTTTTCGCGCACTTATCAAGGCAAGGCGCGAATCTATCTACGAGAGAGGCTTCGTCAACTCAACAACCTTACGTTGCCAGCGATCATAGTCTTGTACAATCCTGACGAGGAGCATAGTTGCTGGGAAAACATTCATCTCTTCGTCTTGGACAATCCAGATGCGCTCGATTTGGGATATATTGATGTGCCGCTTGAGAAACACTTTGACAGCGCCGCCCTCGACGTCCTGCGTCAGGAGACGCGAACAGTTGTGACCCCAATTCTTAGGCGTGACGAGGTAGCAGATTTCCTTAGGATAAACGCGCGGATCAACCTTGTGGCTTTCGTTCCGCTGGCGCAGAGCGTTCTCAACAAGAGCAGTTTCCGCTCACGATCGGGGATACCCCCTATCGACTTCCTTCAGGGCGAGCGTTTGGTGGAAGCTGTCGACATTGAAGGCCCTGGGCCACCTCTTTGGAGAGCCACCGATAGAGGCGCTAGGTACGTTCAGTTCCTTCTTGGTGACCGCTACTTTTTGCCATTTGCATTTCTCGAACCTGGCCGGGAGATTTCTGACATCGACATTTATACCTGCCTTCACTTTGAAGACCATCTGACAGAGTTGCAACGACCGTTTTCAAGGCGGATCGGGTGACAAGGTGTTCACTCAAGATCACTCCCCTCTCTCGCTGATGATCCGCTTGACCGTCGTCGCCGGAATTCCGAAGTGCTGGCCGATTTCCCCGAGCCCGTAGCCCGCGCGGCGCGCCAGGACGATGGCCGTGTCCCGATCGTTGCCGGCTTCGAACGAGGCGAGGGGCGGGCGGTTCGCCGCAGGAGTGGATGACGCGCTTTCCCGGCGTGGCGCGGGACGGTCAGCCGGCGTCACCGGAGCAGGCGCGGGCGATGGAGACGGGGATGTCCAGGACGGCTGGGGAGAGGCCGGCACCGGAGCGGGCCGGGGAGGCGGCGGCGTGGCCGGGGAGGGGCGGAACGTGACCGACGCTCTCTGCGGCAGGACCGGGATCAGCGTGGTCGTCGGCTTGCCGCTCGCTTCGACGATCTTCTCCTGCGCCAGCCGCATGGAGCCGCCGATGCAGGCGCCAACCACGATGTCCGCCAATGCCCGGCCGGCCACACCGCCGCCGGCGCTCAACAGGCTCACCACCGGATCGAACAGCGCGCCACCCAGGGCTCCTCCCAGCAAGCCACCAAACGCGCACGCCCACAGATCCTCGCGCGTGTTCTCGCGAACTCCCTGCCCCAGGCCGATGAGGAGCCCCACGAGCGCCCAGCTGAGAATGCGCAGGCCGAGGAGCAGCAGGGGATTGATGTCCGACTCGGCCGTCTCGGCTTCCACCATGGGCCCGCCGTGTTCCCGGAAAATCTTCTCGAACAGGGCCGTCAGCTCCGAGGCGTCCGCCACCGGGTAGTACTTGCCTCCCGTATCGACGGCGACGCTCTGGAGAAGATCGGTTTGTGCCTCCTCTCCGAGCCCTACCGTATAGATCTTGATCCCCTTCTGACGCGCCCGAGCCGCGCTCTCGGGGGAATATTCCCCTTGGCCGTCGGTGAGAAAGATGACGAATTGGGAGCGCTCCGGTGTCCTGTGGCCCGCCAACTCGCCGATCGCCGCGTCCAGGCCGGCGCTCAGATTGGTACCCCCTGTGTTGTCGATCCGGCCCACCGCCGATTTCGCCGCCTCGCGGGCCGTCTTCGATCCCAGGAAGCTCAAGGGGTGGATGACAGCGCTCTCATGATCGAAGTCCACGATGGCTACCCGGTCCGTGGGCGACAACCGGTCGATCAGGTTCTTGGCCGCGCTTCGCCGCTCTCCCCAAGGGTCGTTCCCCCAGAAGAAGAAGCTTTTCATGCTGCCTGAGGAGTCGAGGGCGATGGCCAGATCCGAAGTCGAGCTTCTGGCTATGCGTCCGCGGTACGAGACCGTAGATCGTCTGGCCGATTCCGCCGCCCGCGAACCCGCCCGCAGCGCCAAGAACAAGCCCCATGAAGAAGCCGTAGACCGCCCTCCTGGGCCGCTTCTGTACTATGCCTTCGGTCATCCCGAGGGCGATCCCCACGGCCAGACCGAAGCCGGCGAAGTAGAGCGACATCCGGAGGAGATTTCCGGTGAAGGTCCCGGCGCCGGCATCCGGCACCGAGATCATCTCCATGAGAAGGAATCCCACCAATCCCCCCAGTGCCCCGCTGAGAATGAACCAGCGCGATCGGACTCTCATGGACGACACCTCCGTTCCTTGCTCCGCTCAGACCTGCTGGCCCGTGCCGCCCACGCCCTACGGGCCGCCCTTCCATCCCCATACGCGAGGAGCGGACGGCAAAGAGATCGCCGCCCATTCTTCTATCCTGAACGACCTCCAGAACGCCCTGCCGTCGTTATGACCTCCTTTTCTCCTTTCTGTCGCGTTCCATAAGAAGACGTACGGTGGGCAGATAGCGGAGCGCAGAACTGAGAATCTCGGGGTCGCCAGTTCCATTCCGAACGGACGCGCGTTCGCGGCTCGAGAGGCTGCACCGGCTGAGCCGTCCTTTTGCTTACCCGCCCCGCTTCCCAAATCCAAGCCTCGGCAGGCTTGAGGAGGTCGTATGGAAGAGCCTCGGTTCGTCCCAGGAGGTCGTCCCCAATGCCCTCTCCCGATCGACTCCAACCGAAGATCCCGAAGCGGCGGATTCCAGTGGGGAGCTGACTTCAGCGGACGCCCTGGCGCGGCTCGAAACGGCGGTGGCCACCGGCGTCGCCGAGCTCCTCCAGGAGATCCGCGAGAAGGCCGCTATCGACCGCTTCCGGGAAGAGCAGATCGACCGGCTGCATGCGGAGCTCCAGACCTACAAGAGCGATCTCGTCTCGAAACAGGCGCGCCTGTTGATCCAGGGGATCGTCCGGCTGCATGACGACCTCGGCCGATCGGTGACCGCGCTGCGCCAGAGACCACCCGAGGAGCTCACGCCGGAGAGGCTCTTCCGGCAACTCGCCGATTTCCAGGATGACATCGAGCTCCTCCTCGGCCAGCACGGTGTCGAACGCTTCGAGGCACCCGGCGAGGAATTCGATCCGCGGCGGCAGACCGTGGCGCGCACGGCGGCCACGGACGATCCCTGCCACGTCGGCCGGGTCGCGGAACGGGTGCGGCCGGGCTTCGAGCAGGGCGAGACGATCCTCCAGAAAGAGCGCGTCGCGGTCTACGTCGCGGCCAACGGCACGAACGACAAATCACAGGGAGGCCATTCATGAGCGGAAAGCGGGTCTATGGTATCGACCTCGGGACCACCTACTCCTGCATCTCGCACGTCGACGAGCACGGCAAGCCCGTGGTGCTGGCGAATGCTGAAGGAGAGATGACGACGCCGTCGGTGGTCTTTTTCGAGAGCCCGGACAACATCGTCGTCGGCCAGTCGGCCAAGGAGGTCGTGTCGATCCATCCCGACCTCTGCGTGTCGACGGTCAAGCGAGCGATGGGCGATCCCCACTGGGAGCGTTCCTTCCACGGCCAGGTGTACAAGCCTCAGGACGTCTCGTCGTTCATCCTCCGCAAGGTGGTCGGCGATGCGGCGAATCTGATGGGCGAGAAGATCGAGGACGTGGTCATCACCTGCCCCGCCTATTTCGGCGTCAACGAGAAGGAGGCGACCAAGCAGGCGGGCATTCTGGCGGGGCTGAACGTCCTCTACGTCATCCCCGAGCCCACCGCGGCGGCCCTCGCCTATGGCATCGAGCAGGACCATGACCAGGTGATCCTGGTCTACGACCTCGGCGGCGGCACCTTCGATATCACGCTGATCGAGATCAAGACCAGCCAGATCACCGTCATCTGCACCGGCGGCGATCATCAGCTCGGCGGCAAAGACTGGGACGACGCCATCGTCTCCTATCTCACGCAGAAGTTCGAGGAGTCGACCGGGACGCCCGCCGATGCTCTCCTGGACGATCAGGAAACCTATCAGGAGCTCCTGAATGCGGCCGAACGGTGCAAAAAGACGCTCTCCAGCCGGCAATCCGTCACGGAAGCCGTGCGCTTCGGTGGCGAGCGGGTCAAGGTCGATCTGACCCGGGAGACGTTCGATCAGATCACGGCCGGGCTCCTGGAGCGGACGCTCAGCCTGACCGAGCAGGAGCTCGCCAAGGCCCGCGAGAAGGGGTACACGAAGATCGACAAGCTCCTCCTGGTCGGCGGCTCGACCTACATGCCGCAGGTGATCGAGTCCGTCAAAGCGAAATTCCCCTTCGAGGTTCGCCAGTTCGATCCCAACCAGGCGGTGGCCAAAGGGGCCGCGCTGTTCGGCTACAAGTGCTATCTCGACGAGCAGATCAAGATCCGCATCGCCGAGCAGACGGGACAGGACGCGGAGAAGATCGAGGTCGAGAAGGTCGAGGCCAAGGTGATCGAAAAAGCTCAGAGCGAGGTGGCTCGCGCGCATGGTCTCGCTCTCCCCGGCCTCAAGGCGCTGGTCGAGAAAAAGATCACCAACGTCACCTCCAAAAGCTTCGGCATGGTCGCCTTCAACGACAAGGACCGCGAGGTGGTCTACAACCTGATTCTGATCGATGCGCAGGTCCCGGCCACGCATAAGGAGGAGTTCTACACGCGGGAGGAAGGTCAGACGAGCGTCGACATGCGCTGTATGGAAAACAAGCTCAGCGACCGCCAGGTGGAGGTGCCTGACAGCAAGGAGCTCGGCCTCGCCGTGCTCGATTTCGGACGGGCCATGCCCAAGAGCACTCCCATCGAAGTCACCTTCCAACTCGGCCCCGACGGGCTCTTGAGCCTGTATGGCCGGGAGCAGACCACGGGGCGAGAGATCAAAGCCGAGTTCAAGACCGAATCGATCATGGGCCGCGAAGAGGTCGAGGAAGCGAAGAGCCGCAATCTGTCGCTCCGGGTGGCGTGAAGAAGGGACCATGAGCACCGCCGTCGGGATCGATCTGGGGACGACCAATTCGGCCGTGGCGCACGTGGACTCCCACGGGCGGGCGGTCATCGTTCCGAACCGTTTCGGCGAGCCGATCACTCCCTCGGTGGTCTGCTTCCGCGACGGCGAGGTCCTGGTCGGCCAGGAGGCCAAGGAGCTACAGGCCGCCGGCCATCCCCAGGTCGCGGCGTTTTTCAAACGCCAGATGGGAGTCCCGAACTTCGTCTTCTACGCCGACGGCCGCGATCACACCGCAGTCGATCTGTCCGCCCTGGTGCTTGCCGCTTTGAAGCACGATGCCGAGGCCGCCCTTCGCGAGAAGGTAACGCATGCGGTGATCACCGTTCCGGCCTATTTCCGCAATCCGCAGCGGGAGGCGACGATCGAGGCGGGACGCCGCGCCGGCCTCGAGGTCCTGCAGGTGGTCAATGAGCCGACGGCGGCGGCGATCGCCTACGGGGTCAGGGGAACCGACCGCGAGCAGACCCTGCTGGTCTACGACCTGGGCGGCGGTACGTTCGATGTCACCCTGCTCCGCCTCGGCCGCGGCGAGATCCGCATCCTCAGCTCGGAAGGGGATCATGAAGCTCGGAGGCAAGGACTGGGACGACCGCACCATCGAATTTCTCGCCAGCCGCTTCGAAGCCGAATTCGGCTGCGATCCGCTCGGCGATCTCGAAAGCCTGGCGGACCTGCTCGTCCGCGCTGAAGAGGTCAAGAAGCGCCTGTCCTCCGCGCAGAGCGCTCCGATCTCCCTGGTCCATGCTGGCCACCGTGGGCGCTACGAGCCTCGACCGAGCCACGTTCGAACGGATCACGGCCGATCTCATGGAACGCACCATCGGGCTGACCCGCAAGGTCCTGGAGGATCAGGGAATCACACCTGCGCAGGTCGACGGAGCCCTCCTGGTGGGCGGCTCGACCCGCATGCCCATGGTGCACGATTTCCTGAAGCGCACATTCGGCAAGCCGCCCCTGCAAGGGGTCAACGTGGACGAAGCCGTCGCCCTGGGCGCCGCCCTCCTCGCCGCCGAGCGGCAGAAAGAGGTTCAAGGAGCGCGCTCCATCTTCACTCTGGGCGGCACCTCCAAAACAGCCAAGACCATCGACGTGACCAATCACAGCCTCGGGATGATTGCGCTGAACGAAAACCGTTCCGCTTTCATCAACAGCCTCATCCTGCCGAAGAACACGCCGATCCCGTGCAGCGAGAAGCGCCCCTACCAGCATCGCACCCGGCGGACGGGCGAAAACCTTCTCGAAGTCTTCATGACCCAGGGCGAATCCGAATCGCCAGCCGATGTGGCCTATCTCGGCAAGTATGTCCTCCACGATATCCCGCCCGGCGAGCTCGGGCTCGCGGTCCTCGACGTGGAATACACCTATGACGCGAGCGGCACCGTGCAGGTTACCGGCCGGGTCCGCCCGTCCGGAAAGGTGCTGCGGCTGACCGTCGAGCCCCTGCCGCCAGACGTTCCCGCGCGGTTCCTGAAGAAGCCGGAGGAGACGGTGGGGGCGGTCCACGTGACGGCCTATCTGGCGTTCGACCTCTCGCCGTCGATGGGTCGCGACAACTGCACGCCTCTGCGCGAGGCGCAGAAAGCCGCGCGGAGCTTTCTCCACAACACAGACCTCACGCACTCCTCGCTCGGCATCATCGCCTTTGCCGATTCGGTCCGCGTCAAGCTCGAAGCGAGTCAGAACGCGCGCAAGATCCAGCGAGCGATCGATCAATTGACGATCGGCGAAGTCGGTCACACCAACGACGCGCACCCTTTCGACAAGGTCCACTCACTCCTCGCCAAGGTCGAAGATCCGCGATTCGTCATCACGCTCGCTGACGGCGTCTGGGCCAAGCCCTGCCAGGCGGCGGCCATTCAAAGCGCGAGAGCCTGCTGCAAAGAAGGCATCCAGAGCATCGCCATCGGCTTCGGGGAAGCCGACAGGAAGTTCCTGCAAGCCATCGCCTGTTCCGACGAGGCCAGCTTCTTCACCAGCCTCGGCGGCCTGGTCGAAACCTTCACCAACATCGCCCAGGTCCTCACCGAATCGCAAGGGGGAAGCATCGCCTCCGGCCGCTCCTCCTCCTTCCTCGGGCTCTTCCGCCGCTAAGGCCCTGCCATGCCGGCCGATCAACAACGCCCGAATTTCTATCTCCTGCTCGATCTCGATCCCGCGGTCGACGACTGGAAGGTGATCGAGCAGCGCATCCAGGAGAAGCAACGCGAATGGTCCCGCGACCGTAGCATGGGCAATCCCAAGGCGCGCCGCAAGGCCGAGAGCAGCCTCGCGCAGCTCGCGGACATCAAGACGGTTCTTTCCAATACCGAAACACGACGGGAGGAGGCGAAGGAGGCGGTCCGGCAGCAGCAGAAAGGCCGCCAGGAGAAGGCCCGAGAGCTTCGATGAGATCATCGCCGTGCTGAAGAGCAGCGGCGCCCCGTGCGGCGAAGACAAAATTCAGAAGCTCGCGCAGCAGTTTACCGGCGCCTTCACCGCCGACGAGATCCGCAAACGGCTGCGCGCCGCCGGCGTGCCGCTCGGCGACCCGGGATCGGAGCGGGCGCGCCGCCCGCCCAAGGAGATGATCGACAAGGTCACGGCGAGCAACATCCGCCAGAACCTGAATCATCTGAAGCTCGCCACGCTCTACGATTTTCTGGAAGCTCAAACCCCGGTCGTCTCCCAAGGCCCTCACCGACCGCGCCGACGAGATCTACCGGGAGAACCAGCGGCTCGGCAAGACCGACCCCGATACCTCGGCGCGCAACGCTCTCGCCGGCATCTGCAAGAGCGTGTTCCCGAACGATCAGGAGAAGACGAAGTACGACAACTATCTCGCGATCGAGGTGATGGAGCAGCTCAAGACCGGCCTGGAGTACGCGGGCTCGGATAACTACATCGGCCGGGAGGAGCTGGATGCGCTGGTCAAACAGGCACGTCAGCGCGGCGTTTCGGCCGACGACGCCCTCGCCTACATCGAAGACTATGCAGCCTCACGCAAGTGGGGCATGCATCGCGACAGCGCCGCTCTGCCGTCCGAGGCCTTCAAGCTCTGCGGCTTCTGCTCGGAGCTCGCCCCGGCCACGGCCTCGAAATGTCCGCGCTGCGGCGAGTCGCTGGAGATCGAGTGCCCGCGCTGCGGCGCAAGAAATCCCAGCTCCAACGAGGCCTGCCAGAAGCTGCGGCTGCCGCGTCGGGGACGCACCGCTGGTCAAGGCTCTTTTCAAGGAAGGTGAGCGGCTGGCCGTGGAGGGGGATTCTGCGGGAGCCGTTCACTGCTTCGAGAAGGCGCTGCTCTACTGGCCGGGCTGGAAGCCGGCGACCGAGGCCCGGCAACGCGCCGAGACGAAGCGTCTGGACCGGGAAAAATCCTTGACAGAAATCGAGGACCTGGCGCGAGCCCGCAAGCTCGGCTCGGCTCGTTCCGCCCTCGATCGTTTCGAGCGGACACACGGGACGGCGGGCCTGGACGACCTGCGGCGGCGTCTCCACGAAGGGCTGGCACGCGCCGAGGCCGCCTTCCAGGAGGGAGAGAAGCGCCGCCGCGCCGGAGATTCGGAAGCCGCTCTCGACCGCTACGAAGGGGCCCTCACCGCCTGCGCCGATTTCGAGCCGGCATTGCGCGCCATGAGTGCGAGCCCGCCTCCCCCTCCGACGGCGCTCCGGGTGACCCCGATCGCTGCAGGCTTCCGCCTCACCTGGCAGGCACCGGCCACAGCGCGCGGTCTGGCGTTCCGGGTGATCCGGAAAGCCGGCGGCGTGCCGCAGAGTCCGGAGGACGGCGAGAGCCTCGCCGAGGTTCGCACGACTGCGCTCGATGATGCGTCCGTTCCGGTGGGGAGCCCCTGGTTTTACGCGGTCTTCTCGCAACGCGGAGGAGTTCCTTGCCATCAGCCGGCCACCGACGGCCCTCACCTCCGCACCGCCGAGGTCGACAACCTCGAGCTGGTCGCCGGCAACGGCGACGTGACTCTGTGCTGGACCGCTCCTTCCGGCTGCCGGCGCGTCGAGGTCTGGCGCCGGCAGGGAGCTGTGCCCGACCGGCCCGGCGACGGCGCCGCGCTCACCGTGGCCGGCAACAGCGCCCACGACACGGGGCTCGCCAACGGAGCGTTCTACGGCTATCTCGTGATCGCTGTCTTCGCGGACCCGTCCCGCCCAGGTGGAGAGATCACAACCCGGGGGCGGACCGCGACCGCCACGCCGGTCGCGCCACCGGCCGCGGTAATGGATCTCTCGGCATCGCGCACAGGGAGAAACGTCCTCCTGAGCTGGACATCGATTCCGGGGGTCATTGTGCAGATCCGCCAAGCCTCGCGGCTGCCGGACTACGCGCCCGGGCTGATCCTCCCCGTCTCCCAGGCCGACCGCTTCGGCTCGCTCGTCCCAGGGGCCGCCAGCAACGGGGCGCAGGTCAACCTCACCGGCCAGGGGCGGGTCTTCTTCGTCCCTTTGTCGGTGGCGGCCGGCACGGCGGTCGTCGGCCGCGCCGCCGAGGTGACGACCCTCGATCCGGTGACGCAGCTCAATGTCCGCCGCACCGGCCCGCACCTCGCACTGACCTGGGAGTGGCCGGCCGGAACCGAAGAGACCCTGGTGACCTGGGTGCACGACCGTTATCTCGAAGACCCCCGGCAGGCGCAAGGACAGCAGGCCCGGGTGACGCGCCGGGAATATGACAGGGCGGGCTGCTGGCTGCTCCAAAACGTCGAGCGCCGCCCACACTACATCTCGGTTTTCGCCAAGGCGCCGGAGGGGGATCTCTACGCACCGCCGGCGAAGATCGTGGAGACCCTCGGGCAGGGGGCCTCGGTCTCCTATCGAGTGGGCGTCAAGAAGTCACTCCTGCGGCGCGCCGTCGAGGATGCCTGGCTGGAGCTGACGTGCAGCGGCGGCGACGGCCTGACCCTGCCGGCGCTCGTCGTGATCGGGAAGGCCCACGCGGTCCCCATCTCGCCGCGGGACGGCGAAGTGCTGCTCGAGGTGCCCAGCCTGCATTTCGATCGCGGTAAGGCCCTCCTCCCTCTGCCCGCAAGATCCTGGCCGGGCCGCCCCTACGTGAAGCTCTTTTTCAAAGACGCCACCTCCGCGCGGGAGATCCGCCTCCTGCCGGCCGAAAAGGAACTATTACAGATTCGGTGAGAAGGCGAGGTGCCCCATGGAGATGAGCATAGAGGTCTTCGGTGAGTTCTGGCACCAACTTCTCGCCCGAGGTGTCAACTATTGGGGAAGCTGGGCTTCTCTCCTCGCCCTGATCGGCGTAGCTTACAACTACGCGAGACTCACCAAGATACATAAGCTCGTGGAGTACGAGCACGACAGAATTCTTGAGGCGATGAAGCCCTTGGATCTTTTTGACACAGTCAGGAGACTTCGCAAACTTCTGGAGTCCGACAGATATACGAAAAAGAAGATCCTCATTCTTAAATCACTAGACGATTTTTCTGAAAATCTTCGCAGCTATTTTCGTCAAATCCATGGACTCAGCGGTATCACCGATAACATGTACCTGGAAATGGGCCAAAGCCTGCTGCAAAGAAATCGTGCAGAAGATGCCCTGGAACATTTCAGAAAGGCGCTTGCCGTTGCGAGAGAAAAAGGCGACGAGGAAGAGGAAGTTGAGTGTCTTGCTGGATTGCGAGAGTGTCATGCCCTGGAGGTGCGCGTCGAGGAGTTTCACAAAATTGACGAGGAACTAGAAAAAAGAAATCCCTCCCTTCAACTCACCGCTTGGCAACGCATAAGGATTGCGAAAAAGATCACAGGCGTATGGGTTCGAGTTTTTGCTGAATTAACATTTACAAAAAGAAGGCGCAAAGGGTACAGAAGATACACTTGGAACTCGTTAAATGGAAGCATCCGGAAGAACAATGGTGGCGAGGGGAACCTCGACCGTGAACATCTAGCCAAAACGCCACAAGTTCCAGGTCATACCGATGATCAACTTCGTTAGAGCCAGCTTTCAAAAAGAGATCTGTCCCTACTGCTTCGAGCCCTACAAGCTCGCAGAGACGCCGTTCCGCTGCGCCAGCCCCGGGGCGCGCTGCACGCCGGAGGTCGATGCAGTGCGGGCACGCTCCTGGGAAGACAGCGTACCCATGGGACGCGTGCTCCCTCCCAACGGCAAGCGCCAGAAGGAGAGCCGCTGCTCCACCTGCAATCAGGTGAGCCGCAAACGCATCTGCCCACGTTGCCACATGGACCTTCCGCACACCACGGGCAAATACCGCAACCTGATCTTCGCGGTCATCGGCGCCAAGGAGGCAGGCAAGAGCCACTATCTCGCCGTGCTGATCGAGCAGATCCGCAAGCACGTGGGGCCGGCGCTCGGCATGCTCCTGGAACCGCTAGACGATCACACGATCCGGCGGTACCGGCAGGACTTCTATGAGCCTATCTACCGCCAAGGGAAGGTCATCTATGCGACGCAGTCCGCACTGACGGACAGGAGGGTTCAACTGCCGCTTGTCTATACGCTGACTTTCACCGGCAAGGACCTCTTCGGCCGCAAATCCATCAAAGGTGTGGTGACGCTCGTGTTCTTCGATACGGCAGGCGAGGATCTCGACAGCCGAAACACCATGGGAACGGTCAACAAATACATCTATCGCGCGGACGGCGTTGTCCTGCTGCTTGATCCTCTGCAGTTGCGAGTAGTGAGGGATCGCCTATCCTCAACCATCTCACTGCCGCGCGAAAATACGGAGGCCGCGACGATCCTCGAACGGACGACCGAGCTCATCCGGCTTGGACGTGATCTATCTCTCGAGAAGCCTGTTCCCACTCCCCTGGCGATAGCCTTCTCGAAATTCGACGCGATCGAGCCTTTAATCGACCCCCAGATGCAGCTCAACGCTGAGCCGAACCATCGGGCGGGATATGACCTGGCGGACTTTCACGCGGTGAGCTCCGAGATGGAATCTCTTCTCGAGGACTGGGACGGAAGTGTCATCCCAGCGCACGCGAAGACGCACTTCAAGAAATCAGGATTCTTCGGCCTGACGGCGCTCGGCTGCAATCCCCACGGCGATCAGAAGATCCCGCGCGTGCTGCCGCGGAGAGTCGAGGATCCCTTCCTTCTGGCTGCTCCACTGCCACCGCCTCATCCCCACCGCCCGGCGGAACTGAGAGGAGAAGCCGATGAAAGCACTCCAGCTCCACTACACCTCCTGCCGGCAGGGCCGGTCGGGGAACGCCGGATTTCAAACCCGGACGCTTACCGAGGGGATCCGGCCGGACGAGCAACGCGAGATCGAGCGCCGCGGCGTCTATCGTCCGCCGCGCGACGCCCGCCAGGATCCGAGCCCGGAGGAGATCGGACGCGAATTTCCGCGCGCGCTGCGTTGCTACACCCTGGAATCCGGGCGGCCCGCCATCACCCGCTCGGTCTACGTGGGACGCGACTACAGCGGCCGCTGGGGGAATTTCTTCGCGCACACCTTGGTGCTCGAGCCGGGTCAATCTCCCGTCCTCTGGCCGATCGATCTCTATGAATGGACCGGATGGAAGGACGGCCTCGCTCCCGAGGAAAACAGCGAGGAGCTACCTTCTCCCCTGCCACCGGCCGACCTCACGGGGGTGCCTCCGGCGGAGTCGTTTCGCTTCGAAGAGCTCCGGGACTTCCTGCGCGAAGAGCCCGGCCGGAAAGATCTGCTCGCCCGCATGGGCCGCGCCATTTTCCTCGGGCGGGAGAGCTCGCGCGCCGTGGTGATCCGCGACACGCCGGTCCAGGGGTTGTACTGGATCGCCTGTCTCCAGAAGCTCTTTCCTCCCCATCACGCGGCGGCGCTCACCTCCTCGACCTATCAGGATGACCCGCGCGGCTGTGCGGCGATCAATGCGACCACCGGAGGAACCGACTTCACGTTCGATGAGTCGGAACGCCGCTTCCGCTTCTATGAATTCGACTTGACGGCCGGCACGCACAGCGAGGTGCCCGAGGCGGCGGACGACTACCCCGCAGTCGCGGCGCGCTGGATGGCCGAAGATCCCGGACGGCTCCAGGGGTTCTATGAGTTCCTTCGACTCTTTACGCACCGCGAGCTCGAGCCGGCGTTGATCTCGGCAGTCCACCTGTGCGATCTGTCTCAGGGCACGGGAGCGGCTCCGGGAGGCGAGCAGCTCACCCGGATGATCGAATTCGCCTCCCACCACGCCACGGCAGAAGGGCGCGTCCGGCTGCTCGAGGTCCTCGGCGGGACGGCCGAGCTCGCCGGAGGCCTGCCCCGTGCGGAGGACTACGATCCCTTGATCCGTTTCCTCGCTGGAGGAGCCCTTGCCACAGGCCAACCCGAGCACAGGATGCTCGCGTTCCGCGCCTGGACCTCCCTGGTCCATCACCACCTCCTGGCCGGCCGCGGGTTGGCGATCACGGAGGGGACGTGGGAACACCTCCAGACCCAACTGGCGCGCCACACCACCGAGCTTGCGGCGCTCGTTCTCGGTGGACCGGTCTGGAGCGATCCGCGCCTGCCGCAGCTTTCGACCGAGGCTCTGGCGTTTCTTCTCCGCATCGCCTGGAGGTGTCTGGAGCTTGCAGGCCGCCTCCCCGCCTGGGAACAGAAAGAGATCCACGCGTTGCTCGCCGCTTTGGGGAATCGCGAGGAGGTCACCGCCTCGGCCCAGGCGGCCCTGGCCGCCATCCCGCCCAAGGCGGAGGCCCTGGTTGCGCTGAGCCGCAGCCTCCGAGACGCCCACGCGGACACCGGCCGGGAAGCCCGGAAGACCGCGGTCGCCGTCGGCCGTGGCTTGGGCAGTATCCTCGCAACCATTCAAACCGAAACGGCCGCCGCGGTTCGCCGCCATCTGGAGGCCACCCAGGAGTGGGACCTCCTCTCCGGCGAGTGGTTCCAACTTGCAGAGACGGCGGCCGACCCCCTCGGCGCCTTTGCAATCTACCGGCGAGCCGTGCTGGCTGCACTACCGGAGTACGAAAAGATCGGCCTTCCGGGTGCCGTCTCCTCTCTCTTGCACCTCCTTTCCGAGGAACGGCGCCCCGCCTTCGCGCTCGAATGGCTGCGCAGCGGTGAGATCAATCGGTTTCAGGAGGCCCTGGCCGGCCGGTGCATCACCTTCGCAAACCTGGCCGTTCCCCTCCATCCCGACGCCAAGGAAGGAGAGGAGACCGCGCAGCTCGTCGCCGCGGCGGCCCGGAGCCGAGACATCAAGCTCCTTCCCAATCGCCCGCTCCTGCGGGAGGCATGGGCTGCCGCCCGGACGCCGAAGACACCGCTCACCGCACTGCGGCTCAAGGAGATTGGCGATTCCGTCGCCGCCCTGCCGGAAAGCGATCATGCCGGCTTCGCCGAAGATTTTTTCCACCAGGCCCTCGAGCGGGCGACCAACAAGGCCGAGCACGAGCAGGTTCTACTCACCGTCGCCGCCGGCCGGCCGGCCCTTCTCACGAAGCCCTATCTCGCATTTTTCAAAGCCAAACGCAAAGTGGCGTGGCCGGAGTGCCTGCATGCGGCCCTCCGTTTCTGGCTCGCCTTCGACGGCCGAAGCCAGAGGGACCTCGCCGGGCTCGAGGAGACGGCGCATCGGGGCCTCCTGATTGGCCTGGAGCAGATGAAGGATCTCGGGAAGATAGACGGCCGGCTTCGCAAAGCGCACATCGAAGGCCGTGCCGAAGCCCGCTGGAAAGATTTCCAGGCGGCTCTGGAAAAGCGGCGGCGCAGCCCATGGAACCGTCTGTTGCGGGTCTTCAGCAGATCGTAAAGGAGGTGAGGTGATGGCAAACAATGATTCTGGAGAGTTGATCGGACAGCTCATCGGAGGTTTGATCCTGGTCATGGTGGTCGTGACGCTGGTAGCCATGGCGATCATGGCCTTGATGAGCCTCGGTGCAGTGTTCGGCGCCGGAACGTCCCTGTACAACTATGGGCTGGCCTTCGCCAACAACGTCAAACCCGAAAAGGTGAAGAAATGAGCGCTGCATCCACCCCCGAACCGGCGATCAAGAGCTACTTCTTCGGCAAGGGATATCGCGACCTGCTGTCGACCATTGCCGAGAGCTGGAACCGCAACCTGGCGTCCGCCGGGGAACACTTCGACAAAGCCTCTCGCCTGTTTCCCGGAGAGGCGGCCGACAAAGGGCTGGCCATCCTCTGGGGCACCGCAGGAGTCTCGGTCGTCGTCTTTGGAACCGCCGTCTTCCTGGCCGCCTCGGCCATTCACATCACCATCCTTCTCCTCTTCTTTCTTCTGATCTATCTCGCCTTCAGCCTCGTCTATCTCACCGAGCGCGCCTATCTCGCCTGCAAGCAGTTTTTCACCGTCTGCCCGGAATGTCATGCCAAAAGCAGGCTGCCCGAGCACTTCTGTCCCCGCTGCTCCGAGATCCACCGCCAATTGATTCCCTCGAGCTACGGCATCCTGCACCATACCTGTCAGTGCGGACAGAAGCTGCCGGCGACCTTCTTTCTGAAACGGGGACAGCTCAAATCACAGTGCCCGGACTGCCACAGCCTCCTGGAGACCCGGCATACCGAGTCGCGCAAAGCGTTCGTGCCGATCTTCGGCGGCCCGGCTGTCGGGAAGTCCGCTTTTCTCTTCTCCGCCGTCAGCCAGCTCATGGATCACACCGCACGGAGCGGTATGCGCTCCTCCTTCCTGGACTCGCGCACCGAAAGCGAGCTGGACCGCGTGCGCCAACAGCTCGCACAGGGCCGCTCGCCGGACAAGACGCTTTCCACCCTTCCCCGCGCCTTCAACCTGCAAGTCGAGGCCAGCGGTCGCGATCCCCGGGTGCTCTATTTGTACGATCCCGCCGGGGAAGCCTTCAATGAAACCGAGGGCCTCGTGCTCCATCGCTATCAGGAGTATCTGAGCGGGCTGGCCTTCCTGATCGATCCCTTCACCATCCCCGCCGTCTGCGAAGAGTATGAGGATCGCCTGGAGAGCGTCCGCGAGGCCCTCCAACCCAGCCGGCTGCCCATCGAAGACGCCCTGGGTCGCATCCTGATCAGCATGGAAGAGCATTTCGGATTGGGCAAGTCCACGCGTCTCAAAGTTCCGGTGGCCGTGGTGATCAACAAGATCGATGCTTTCGACTTGGAGCAGAGAATCGGCGAGCCGGCGGTACGGGAGCGTGTGCAGTCGAGCCCCACGCCGGTCGATCCCGAAACCATCCGTGACGAGCTGCTCCGCGACCAGCTCCGCCGCTGGGGCCAGGGGGACGTGGTCCAGCAGCTCGAAACCCGCTGTACCCGCGTCCGCTACTTCACCTGTTCCGCCCTGGGACACATGCCGGACGGGAGCGGCCGGGCATTCGAAGCACGGGGGGTGCTCGAGCCACTGTTGTGGATCCTCGGCGATGTCGACGCAATCTTCGCCTCTGAACGAAAAAAGGCTGCCTGAGGAGGACGGATTGAAATGGGCAACTCACAGCGTGGCTGTCTCGGCGGGCTGTTGTTCCTTATCTTCAGTGGACAGTTAGGCTGCCTCGCGACCGCGATCCTCCTCGTAGTCCTCGGAGTCGCCGCCTACTACGCGGCACAGATCGCGTATGAGGTCGTCAGGATTCTCCTCGCCATCGGCATTCTCTTCGGAGCCGGCATCACGATTCGCAACTATGTGCTGGCCCTCTACCACAACATCAAACCGGAAAAGGTGACGCCGTGAGCACGATCCAGGACCCCGCGATCCGCAGCTACTTCTTTGGCAAGGGATATGCCGACTTGCGCACCGTCATAGCCGACACCTGGCGGCGGAATCTCGCCTCCGCAAAGCAGGAGCTGACCGCGATGCGAAGCCTCTGGCCCCGCTCCTGGACCGGCAAGGGGCTGGCTCTGGTCCGCGGAGCGGCGGCCGCTTCAGTCCTCGTCTTCGGCACGGCCTTCTTCCTGATCGCCTCGGTCCTTCACGTGGCGATCCTCCTGACGTTCTTCCTGCTGGTCTACCTGGGGTTCACACTGGTCTACCTGACCGAGCGCGCCTACCTCACCTGGAAAGGTTTCTTTCCCGTCTGCCCGGACTGCCACAGCAAGAATCCGCTGGCCGAGTACTTCTGCCCCAATCCCGGCTGCGGCGCCGTGCATCGCCGGCTGATCCCCTCGAGCTACGGCATTCTCTACCGCACCTGCAAATGCGGCCAGAAGCTTCCGGCGACGTTCTTCCTGCAACGGGGGCATCTGCCCGCCGCCTGTCCGGACTGCAAGCGGATGCTCGGTGACCTGATCGAAATCCGGAAGGTTTTCGTCCCCATTTTCGGCGGGCCCGCCGTCGGCAAGTCCTCCTTTCTTCTGGCAGTGCTCCGCGAGCTCGCGGAGCACTGGGCCCCCTCGCGTGGCTTTGCCGTGAGATTCCCGGACAGCGGAGTGGACAGCGAGATCCACCGGGCCTGGCAAAACCTGGCGAAGGGACTCCCTCCGGCCAAGACCGTGACCAACCTGCCGCGGGCGCTCAATGTGCAGGTGGGCCGTTCCGGCCAGGAAGGGCGGCTGCTCTATCTCTACGACCCGGCGGGAGAAGCGTTCGGCGAAACCGAAGGCTTGCAGCTCCACAAATACCAGGACTACCTGAGCGGCCTCGTCTTCCTGATCGATCCTTTCTCGATCCCCGAAGTCCGTGAGATCTACGCCGACCGCCTGCCGCGCGTGGAGAAGGCTCTCAAGCCCAGCCAGCTCCCGGCCGAGGACGCCTTCGCACGCATTCTCATCGGGATGGAGGAGCATTTTGGCCTGGAGAAGGGCGCGCGCATCAAGAAGCCGGTGGCGGTGGTGATCAACAAGATCGACGCCTTCGGCCTCGAGCAGCGGATCGGCGAGCCGGCGGTCCAGGCGCGGCTGCGCTCCTCTCCAACTCCAGCGGACCCGGCGGCGGTGCGCAACCATGTGGTCCGCGAGCAGCTTGTCCGCTGGGGATTGACCGATCTGGTCCATCAGCTCGAGACCCGCTGCCCCCAGGTGGGCTACTTCGCCTGCACCTCTCTGGGCCGCATGCCGGACGGCGCTGTCCAGCCGCTCGAAGGGCGCGGGGTTCTGGAGCCGCTGCTGTGGATCCTGGAAACCTCGGACTCGATGTTCAAGGGCGAGAGGCGGAAGCAGGCGGCGTGAGCGCGGCGAATGCAGAAGACTTATTTCTTCCGTCACTACGTCGAGCATCGGTTCGAGCAAGGTCAGGCGGAGGAATTGTTCCATGCTCTTGAAAAGAAGCCATTTCTGGCGGATCAAGCGACTCATCTGGGGAGCTTCCGGCAAGGCACGGAGGACCTGCTGTCGTTCGCTCTGCCGCTAGCGATTCAAAGCGGCCAGTGGAATCGATTCCTCCGTTTCACTTTGGTGGCCTACAACACTGCGGGCCTTGCGGAATCCCTGGGCAGCCGTAGCGCCCTTCGCGCTCTAGTCGCGAATGGCTGGCCGCAACTGGCACTCGACATCGCCGCTCAACTTCCGAATCACCTTGCCCGGCTCCAGGCCTTTGCGGCGATCGCCGGCAGCGCAGAACAGTCCTGGCGCGACAAGGCTGTCGAATCTCTTCATGGTGAGGTCCAGAACCTTCGCCCTCCCCAGGATGAGGAGAGTCTTCTCCAGCTCTCGTTGACCTTTCGTGAAGTCGCCCGGGAGTTACCGTCGTCGGATTGGCCTAGCGGGGAACAGATGCCTACCGTGTTTGCAGACTGGCCTGATCTTGAGGACGCAGTCTGGCAAGCCGCCGTCGAAGGCTGTTCCCAACGCGGCGACTGGCAAGACGGGCAGCTTTGGCGATTTCTGGATCGGATCCACGACCGGGAACAGCTACGCGATGCTTTGCTTCCCCTCATCGACAAGGGAGAGCCTGGCCTGAGCCTCGCCGATATGGCCGACCACCTCTACGTCGAGAAGGAAGAGGTCTTCTGGCCCGCCTGCATGACCTTCCTGAGTCGACAGGCACGTGAGTCGATAGAAGAGGCTCTGTGGCAGTGGAATAAGATTCTGGCTTATTTCACGATTCCGTGGTCGGTCGAACTGATCGAAAGCGGCCTCGATCTGTTCGGCCGAATAGAAACCTCCGAATTAGTAAGCCTTTCTGCCACTCTTCCGGATGACGATACAAAGGCTACTCTCTGGATGTCCGCGCTCGCGCATCGCGGCGATCCGGAGAGGTGCGCGAACGCGTTTGCCGCAGTCCGGCAGATCGCGGGCTCCTCGTCCCTGATCTGGACGTTGCGTCTCCTGCGCCTGGATCGAGTCTCTTCAGCGGATGAGGTCCGTCAGAGGACAGAGGCCTTGCGCCTCCGCCTCTTCGAGGCCGGATATCCCTTCCCGGCCCGGGAACTCGCGTCCTTCCTCGACCTGGTGGCGGAGGTTCTTCCCGATCGGCTCACCAGCGAGATAGAAAACGTCGCGGGCCGGATCCCAGATCTCGACATATTGGAAGAGGTCGCCTCCCAGGTGACCGGTTCCGCAGCCGTTGAGGAGTTGTTCGAACGAGCCGAGGTTCTGGCCTCCCGCGTGGTCCAGGAAGGGGAGGATGAGCTCCTCTCGGCCAGCCGGATCGTGGCGACTCTGGCAGCCCGCCTCTGCGCCCAGAAAGGTGATCTGGAAGCTTTGCATAGCGCTGCGGCTCGGCTGCCTATCACTTGGCACAACGAGCTCCGGGCTCTTGTGGCAGGCGAGCTTTTCCGCACTGAGAATCAAAGTCTAGCTCGGAGAGCGCTCGAGGACATCCGCTCCCCGACAGTACGCCTAGCGAGTCTCCTCGAGCTGTTCCCCCGGGACGCAGGGGAGGATCTGCGCAATCCAGACCGCCTTTATCAATCCACGACCCGCATCGATGCCATAGTCGAGGAGCAGACCGGGATTCAGGCGCTCCTCGAGGCAACAGCCGACTTCGGCAGGTCCGTGGAGATCGTGGCGCAAATGACTCCCGGCCCCACAGCGGTCGTGGCGGCACTGCGCCTGGGCCGCCGCGGAGCGATCCTGCAGGAGAGGGGCGACAGAGGCGCCCCGGATCATCTCACACTGCTCCATCTCGTCGAGAGAATCCTGAAGACGGGCTCTTTCGCCCGCGGCCCCTGGCTGTTGCCAGAAATCATCGAGATCAGCGCGCGGCTGAACAGCGCCGGCATCGCCAATGAAGCGCGGAACGCGGCGGAAGAGCTGTTCGCCTTTTCGCCGGACGACGGTGGCGGCGAGGTCCTGGAGCGCCTGGTGGCTCATCTGCAAGCGGTTTTGCCCGACGACCAACTCACTCGCGTCCTGCTCGCCTTGCTGGTCGTCCTGGAGCGGTTACCTGTCGAAGCTCGCCACGCGTGGACGCCGGAGGCGCTGCCGTTGCTCGTGACCGTAGCCGAAAGGCTCTTCTGGCGGCCCTCCGAGAGGACTTCGCAAGAAGATTCAGAGCCTTGCCGAGCGGTCACTCCGCGAGCAGCCGAAGGCCGAGGACGGATTGTTAGCGGTACGTCTCTGTGGCGCGGACAGGTCAAAGCGCTTGCAGGTCGGGCGGAAGCTCTGCGAGGCCGGAGACGAGCTTCCCCAAACCCTGCGCGCGGCGGCTTATTTGCTCTCCAGCACGGACCCTTGCGAAGCTGCGGCCCTGGTAGGGTGCGCTGAGCCAGGCGCTAATCGCGATATCCTCTGTCGGAGGCTCGTTCAGTATGGCTGGCTTCCTTCCGCCGAGAGTCATAGCCTTTTCGAGAAGATCGGCGATCCTGACAGCAAGTCGATAGCCGAGATCTTCCAGGCTCTCAAGGATTCTGAAGTAGGGGAATCCGATGGCGTCTGGCCCCGGGTGCTGGGGACCTGCATGGCCCGTACCGGTGTCGATCCTACCGAGCCGCAATTCAGCCCATTGGTCGAACGGCTCTGGCAGAAAGTGCCTGACTCGACGCTCACGACTTTGGCCCATGGAGTTGTAGATGCTCTCCAAGCCGATACCTCCCTCGGAGAGCAGGCAGTCCGCCTCTGGCTTCACGCCTATATAGCTCCGAAGTTGGACGATCCTTCCTCAGAATCGCTCCGCCGCAGCGAAGAAGTCGCCCAGGTGTTCCAGCAGGCGCTGACTCTGGCAGGTCCCTCGCGAGCCCACATCGAGACAACGGACCCGAAAGAATGCCAAGCAGCCCCTGAACAGCTTGCCCAGGCATTCCAACGGTGGCGACAAGCCTCGCTCGAAAGCTCAGTCTGGGAATGGAAGAAGCAAGGTTCGTTCACCCGGACCCATGCCTTCCTCGTCATCGCAATTCTCTTCATTCTGCCCGACATCGAGTTGGTCCTTCATGGGAGCTTGAATTGGGGCTGGCCGCTACGCCTCCTCGCTTGGTATCACACCAGCCCTGCATGGCTTTTCGTCCTCGCGCTTTTTCCGATCAATGCTGTCGTTCTCGATCGGCTCCAAGCGGGAGAGACGCCACGCCTGGACCTCCGACGGCCTTGGCTGTTGAAGCTTCGATTTCTGTTGGGAGGCATTCCTGTTCTGGGCCTCTATACGATCCCTCTATGGCAATGGCTCCTGCGGGTCCGACCGCGATGGGCTTTCGTGCCGCAAAATCCGAACCCTCTCGCGGCACTGCCGGTGGACGTGCCAAGCTCCTTTCAACCCTCCCGGCTTCGGAGATTGATCTCGTCCAGTTGGAGCCCGTCTCCCAAAGCCCTGATCGGACTCTGGATCGTAAATCTGTTTGTCCTCCGACTCGCGACCTCCCGACTGAGCGCGGCACAATTCCTGACAGCAGACCGCCGCCAGGTCCTTTGCATGGTTCTTCACCAGCTTGGATTCCTGGCGACAGGTTTCACGATCATTGCCCAGGCGGTGGCCTGGCGTCTCCCTTGGCGCGACCGCCTTTTCACTTCGGCTCTGGCAAGTACCTGGCTGCTTGCCTATCCGTTCCCGTTGGCAGCGCTCTGCGCCCTGACTTATCCGGCCGTCCGCCGCTGGGGAGCCGGCACTCTGTCCGCAGCTACTCAGAATGCGCGGGTGCCCGCGGAATGGGCCGGGCTCCTCCATTCGCTCAAGAAACGCGCACGAGAGATCCCCTGGTGGAGGCGCCCCTGGGGCGTGGAGACCGCTTCCCGCGCGGGAGCCATTCAGCGGCGGCTCCTCACTCTCTGCCGCGTCAAATCGTTCCTTCTCTTCTTTGATGGCGCCTTGGCCTTTTTTCTCACCTGGAAGATCGCCCATATCAGCCTTGCCGACGGTGTGGCGGTCCTCTTTCTTTATTTCACCGGACTCTTTCTCGTGCTGCTCTCTGGTGTTTGGGGGCTGATTTTCAATTTGATCGACCAAGGGCGTCGGTTTGTCCAAACCGGACAGGTTCTCGAGGATGACGGAGATCCACGGCCCTATGGCAGAGCCTTGATGATCAATGCTGGCGCTTGCGTCAGCGGCGGCATACTCGGATACAGCATTGTTACGAGCAACCGCACCCTGTTCGGCTGGTGGCTGATCTGGATCGGTATCACAGGGACGTTTAATGTCGTCCAGCCCGCTCACCGGCTCTGGAGCGTCGGCCCTACCTTCGCACAGGCGTTGCGCATCCTGGTCCTTCGGTGCCTGCTGTTTGGCAGTATCGGCCTGCTCGGTGCCATTGCCTTCAAAGGAGGCGAGCCGACCAAAGTAATTGCCTTTGGGTTTGTTATACTCTCATTCCTTGCTCCGGCCTGGTCCCTGATCAGCGGCTTTTTTCTCCGGGATCGCCTGCTATCGCCATTTCGTGCCCGCGATATTCTGTCCTCGCGCCTTCCGTGGCGCTGGCGCGGAGTACTCGCCTTCCTCCTCCTTACGCTGGTCCTCCCTCTCGGCGGTCTTGCGATTCCCTTGTGGATCTGGGCGCACCACCGACTCTGGCCTGCGTGGGAACGTGAACGGTTACCGGTGAGGAGAGGTGAATCATGAACCGACCGGCTCTTCCCGCGGAACATATCGGTGTGAGGTGGGTTTTCGGCTCGCTGTATCTCACGGTCGCCGTGAGCTGGCTGCTGTTTCGACTGGAGCTGATACGCAGCGGCAAGTCCGGGCCTCCTTGGCCTTTCGGCCACGTTGGAGCGGACGACTCCGGCTGGATTGCTCTCCTTTTCGCCGGGCTCGCCCTCGTGAACGCTTGGCTCCTCGACGGCCTCGTGGAGCTCCGCACGCGCCAGGAAGGCCAGACGCGCCCGGGAATCCGGGTCGTGCGCTTTCTTGCCCTGGGGGTTCCGTTGGTTGGCATGTATGTTATGCCGATCTGGCTGTGGCTTTTGGACCGCAAACCGGAGTGGGCCATCGCACCCCTCTCTTCAGCGGATTCTCCCTCCAGGCGGCTGCTTCTCTTCTTCTCATCGCGGACCCAATGGATCCGTCTGTCGGTCCCTTTCTTTAGCTCGCTGCTGGTCGGGAATCTTTTTCTCCTCGGGGCGGGTGTAGCCTGGCTCGGAGCCACCCGCGTTACTTTGTTCGACGTCCGGCTGATCGATCTTGCAGCCTGGATGCTCCGCATCCTGGGAATCGCGGCCGGCCTCACCTTCGTAGCGGCCCAGCGCTCGGCGGGCGTGCCGCTCCGAGTCCCCCGGTCCATCCCATGGGTGCTGCCGTTCCTGTGGCTGCTGCCCTCGCTCTGGTGCCTGGCCGGAGCCCTCGCCGTGCTGGTCTTCGATCCCCATCACAGACCGGGGCTCGTGCAGGAAGCCTTCGGAGGCCGCCGGTCGATCCAATCTCTGCTCCAGCGTCACGGACGGCTCGACTGGTGGAAGCTGTCTCTCTGGCAGCGATTCCGCTGGCCGTCGGGCCGATCCCCGGCCCGGCCTGCCGAAGCGGAGAAACGCTTGGCAGGACTCCATCGCCTCAAGACGTTCCTGCTCTTCCCGGAAGTTGCGCTCCTCACGGCCGTTCTGATGACGTCGACCCTGCAGGCTCCTGTCGCCCAGATCTTCATCAATTTCCTTCTCGCGGCAGCCTCTTGCGGCGCCCTGGCGTCCGCCCTGGCGGGCGTGTTGCTGATTGCGAGGGGAGCGATCCGCAGGCTGCGGAGCCGCGAGCCGGAATCACCCTCGACCACCGACCTACCGAACGGGTCTCTCGTGCTCGTGGCCCTGGCCGTCGTGGCCGGGATCTCCGCCGGGAGGGCCCTCGGCCATGGAGACACCGTCCTCCTGGCCGGGACCCTCCGGAATATCGGGCTGGCGGGAATACTGGGAGCCGGATTGCTGGCCATGCCCCGATTCGGAAGGTCGAGGATCCGTCACCGTCCCCTGTCCCTGATCGCCTGGCTGTTCGTCTTCGTGGGAATCGGCTATGCCGGCGCCTGGATCGATTCTTCCGGGGGGACGTATCCCCGGACCTCGCTCCTCGTGTTCAACATCCTTTGTCTCGCGCCGGTCGCGAGCCTACTGACCGGTGCCATGTTCTACCGGTGGCTTCTGCACCCTTTCACTCTGAAACATCTGAACGATGGACACCTTTCCCTTCGCCTGCGCTTGGTCCTCCTCTTTCTCACGGTGACCGCCTGGGCTCCCGGCGGAGGCCTTACGGTGCCGTTGTGGGCAGCCGCCCGCCGCCGCCTCCGGATTCCTGCCATATCTCTTCCGCTGGCTCTCCAGCCACAGCCGACTCCGAGCACCGTTCCGCTCGCCTCCCTTTCGAGCGAAAGGCGTAATTATCTCATCCACCATGCGATCGCCCATCAAGTCGAGAATGGGATCGCGGAGACCCTCTTCCGCCACATCGAGAAACTCCCCTTTTTCGCGGAGCAAGCCAACTGCTCCGGCGGCTTCCGGCGAGGGTCGGAAGACATCGAAGCGTACATCCTCCCTCTGGCCCTGAAGACCGGGGATTGGGATCGCTTCCTGCGCTACAGCTCGCTGGCGATCAACCTCCGGCGGATTGCCGACGATCTCGCTGAACCCGATTTACTTCCGGCCCTGGCGCGACACGATCACCGGCCATTGGCTCTCGACGCCGCAGCCAGGGTCTCCGATCCGGTACAACGAGCCCTCGGGCGCGCCATCCTCGCGGCCTCTCTCGATCCGGACGATGCCGATCGTAGGAAGCTGTTCGACCTCGTGCGTGACGACCTGGCCTTGCTTGCACCGATCGACGATCCGGAAGGGGCGCAGGCCCGTGCTGGGGCACTTTTCCAGATCGGTCTCCGGCTGGGTCCGGACATCCTTCCCGCTCTGAAACGGGTTCCACCGCCGCGAGATGGGCAGGAGCCCACACCCGGCCTGCTCGCGATGAGCGCCGCGGCAGGCGCTCTACAACGCAGCGGCGGTCTCGATGCGGAGGCCTGGCACCTCTTGCGGAACCTCCGGGAGCCAGAGGTCCTGGCGTATTTCCTTCCGGATCTGCTGGGCAACGCGGCGGCCGCCGCCGAGCCGGCCCGCCTGCTGGACAACCTCTCGACTCTCTCCCTGGAACCGGAAACCCTTTGGGCCTGCCGCCTGAGCATCCTTGCCGGCCAAACGCGGACGTCTCCCGAGGCGGCCGTCCACTCCTGGAAGTCCTTGCCGGCAGACCCTCCTCTCCCCTGGTCTGTCGCATTGATCGAGCGTGCTGCTCCACTGCTCGCCGCACTGGCCGATCCGGAGATCGACACCGAAGAGCGGAAAATTGAAAATCCGGCCGCACGAGCAGCCTTGCGAGTGGTCGTTCTGGAACACCGCCCGCACGGCGCCACGGACTCAGCGGCTCGAGAGGCCATCGCGCGGCTCTTGCCAGGGCCGGAGCGGCTTCACTGGACCCTACGCCGCGCCGCTGCATCTCCAATGCCGGACGAAATCCGGAGAACCGAAACCCGCGCCATCGGCCGGCAGCTTTTCGAGCAGCAGCATCGGGCACCGTTCGACGATCTTCGCCGGTATCTGGAACTGGTGGCGCGCTGCCTTCCGCAGGAGCTCCAGAGACGCGCGGAAGACGTTCTTCTATCCCCCGGCGGCGGCGCGCCCCTGCTGTTCCATCTGGCGGCGACCTGTGCCAGTGGGACTGTCCTGGAAAACCTGTTTGAACAGGCGGAGTCTTACCTGTCCTCTCTGGTCGGCCTGCCCGAGCTCGAAGGGCTGCGACTCTGGCGGGAGCTGATGGTTCAGCTCACCGGCCGCCTCTGCCTGCTGCGGGGGAATCTCACCGCTTTCGGCCAGGCCGCGGAAAAGCTTCGCGAGACGGACCCTTCTGGCGGCCCACGTCACCGGGTTTCTGGCCAGCGCCGGCGCCATGGAGCTGGCGGCCGAGGCGTCGGCGCGAATCCAGTCCGGCCGGCTCCGCCTCACCACCTGCCTGCGGTGGCTCCCGGAAACGGTGATCTCGTCCCGGGACCTGGAACCGGAGCCCTTGTATAAGGCGCTGGCGTCGGTCGCCGTCCTGGAAGATGAATGGCTCGGCCTCGCAGCCCTCCACGATCCCGCTCCGCCGGAAGTCCTCTTCCAACGCTATCTCGACCGGATCGGTGATCGCGACACCCAGGTCATCGCGCTGTTTCGCCTGGCACGGCAGATCCTCGATCACCCAGAGACGGCGCGAGAGAAGAGACAGCTCGTCCTCCAGATGCTGGGACAAACTCTCGGTGCCATGCAATCCGACGTACGTCTCGTGGCGCTCACACCCTGGCTGCCCGAGATGGCGGCGCGCGTCGATCCTGATCTCGCTCTGGAGGAATACCGCGAGGCCTTCGCGCGTGTTTTCGGGCTGCACACCGTATCCTGGCCGGTCCGCCGCGACGCTCTCGAAAGACTCCTGGTGCAGATCGCTTCCCGTGACGTCGAAACATCGCGCAGGGCCCGGATGGCAAGCGCCTTGTTCGCCGGATTCGAGCAGCTCCTCGCGGACGGCATCCCCGGCCAGGAGGAGAGCGTAGCCGCCGATTTACTTCCGGTACTGACCGCCGCGCTGGAACGACTGCCGGCCAAGGTCGGGGCAAATCTGGAGCAACCTCTCGGGAGCCGGCTTCGCTTTTCCGATGCCGAATCCGAGCAGATCCGAGCGCTCTGCCAAGCCCCCGTCATGGAACGTGTCCGGGCGTTGGAAACCTGGCGGAACGTCGAGCCTCC
The DNA here is from genome assembly GCA_963778565.1 of Thermoanaerobaculaceae bacterium. Lineage (GTDB taxonomy): Bacteria > Acidobacteriota > Thermoanaerobaculia > Multivoradales > UBA5704 > DATARR01. Next base: position 776,144 of record CAVZUZ010000017.1, read on the forward strand.
CTTCCGGCTCGTCCAGGCCCTGACCTATCTCCTCGTCCAAGAAAGATCGGATCAGGTCCTGGTCCTCCTCGATCGATCACCGGGCGGCTCCCAACGGGATGATCTCTGTCGCCGTCTGGTGGCACATGGTTGGGTAACCGGCCGGGCGGCGGGCGAGCTCATCCGGAAAATCGAGGATTCCGGCATGGCGCGTGAGACCTCGCTTCGGATCGACAGCGCCCCTCGCGGCAGGGCGGAATGGCTCGTGGCCTTCGCCTCCCTCGCCGCGGAGGACGGGATCGATCCCTCCGATCCGGTCTGGACGCTCGCGCTCCAGAACCTCTGGAGCAGCGAGCCGGAGCCGCGCCGGCAAGTCCTGGCCGAATCTGTCCTCACAGCGCTCGGGCAAGGAGCCCCGCAAACCGCCGAGATCACCCTGCGTCTCTGGCTCCATGCCCATCTGAGCCCGCAGGACCAGCGGATTCAAACCGGACTCTGCGACAGCGCGCTCGCAGCGATCCGAACCGCCCTCGTCCTTTCTCCTGCGCCGGGAGCGGCCTGAAGCCATGGAAGAACAGACCTTGAAGCGACGAGACCTCGGCCGAGAACGGTCCATTTACCGCCGCTGGCCACGCTTTCGTTGGGATGGCTTCGGGAGGCCCCGCCTCCAGATCTGGTCGAAGTCTTTCCTCGCTCAAGGGCTCGGGCTGGCCGCCATGCTCGCGTCCTTGCTTCTGGAGCTCTCCTTGCGCCGCATCATGCCGGAGACGAGCCGGTTTACGACGGACCTCGTCCTCACTCCAACGGGAAGCGCTGTTCTGATCTCGATCCTCTTGATTGGAGCCTGGCTCGCGGACCGGCACTTCGAGCTTGTGACAGATTCCGATAGGAAGCTCCCTGGTTGGTTTCGAGCCTTGCGGTTCTTGATCTTGACGATACCGCTGATTGGTATTCTGGCAAGCCTGGCCTTGTACCGGTTCATGCAAGAAACACCTTGCCTTCGGCGCAGGGCGCGAAACCCTCTTCCCCTGATTCTGGAGAATCCTCGTCGCCCACGATTGCCCAACCTATCATCGAGGTTCGATCATCTTCTCCGCACCGCCTTCCAACATCTGTGGGTGTTCTTCCTCTGGATGGCCACCTTTCAGGTGCTACCCTTCTTTGCCGCTCTCGACTTACTCGGGTGGGCTGCCCGTTCCAGCTCCCTTTCCCATAAGGTGGTCGAGATCTTGTGCATCCTCCTCCGCATCGTCGCGCTGGGGGCCTTCCTGATCTTTATCAAGGAACGGCATCGCGAGGTCCAGTTGGAAAAAAGGGAAACGTTGATGGCCTGCGTTGCTCTTCTTGCAACGCTCTCTCCCTTCCCGGGCTCTCTTGTTGCGATGCTGGTGGTTCTGATTCTGGGCAGGACGAAACCGCTCGCTCCCGAGTACACGTGCTTGGCGACCCTCTACAAGACTCGCTTTAGAAGCCGGGCGTTGAAGAACGTTACACCCGTTTTCGTAACAGAAGAGCTTCGGGAGAGGAAGAGATCCGGAGAAGCCGTTTCTATACTTTAAAGATCTTTCTCCTCGCGCTCGAGGTTACCGCTCTGGTCTGGCTTCTGGCGCCGCCACTGTCGGATTCCTCCTGGAAGTGGTTGATTGGGTTCTCCTTCTTTGCCGCGATTCCCGGCCTGTTGGTCTGGGCGCTCAAGTTCTCCGGCTGCCTGCTCGCTCGCGGGCCCGGCCTGTCTGTCCCTGCCACCTTGCAAGATTGCACCTATCTCATCGTCGTCCCTGTCGTAGCGGTTCAAGCGGTTATCTTGGGCCTGTCGGTCGTGCTCAAAGACAGCACACTTCTGGCCCGCTACTTCGAGGCCATGATCTATCAGAGTGTCGCCATCACGCTTCTGGTCGGCATGCTCCATGGCCTGTCAGCCCTCCTCACCAGCGCACCCAAACCTTCGTATTCCGGCGGAGCACTTGGAATGGCGTTCTGTTGCTCCTTTCCGATCATAGGTGGCCTTCTCGGTAACCCGAAGCTCGGCCCATCCATTCTCCCAATAGGACGAGACCTCTGCTTGCTGATCCTTTTCGCCAGCCCACTGGCCGGCATTGCCTTCGGTTCTTGGCTGCTCCGTTCCTTTAGCATCCGACATCTGTTCGACCGGCGTGTCCCCGGCCGTGTTCGAGCAGCGCTTGCGTCCTTCGCGATACCTGCGGTCTTGCCCCTGGGCGGTTTCGCCATTCCGGTCTGGATTTTCCTTCGGCATCGCCTGGGGAGTGAGCTCGACCGGCAGGCAGCGCGGCTGCGAGGATACGCTTGATGCAGCCTCCGGCAACGCTTCCACTACGCCCCTCTCGCCCTGAACCTTCGAGGTTGGAGCTCGATACGCCGGTGGTGGTCCAAGGATGGGACGAGCGGTCTGGCCTCTCTTGGACCTTTTCGACTCCAACTTTCGCGTCTCAGGTTGGGGTCGAAGCGAACGAACTCCCTTGATTGATGTGCTAACCTTAGTAGCATACTGATAAGTGCTGCAAACATAGAAGCGGTCTTTCCGAGCTTATCGAGGAAGACGAGGACCCGTAGGCGTCTTCCATCGACATGTCTGCATGTACGCCGTGCGGAGGGAAACATGGAGCTTCTGCCTGATCCCATAGCCAGCCTCCAGAAGGACGCCGAGATCAGGCAGTACGGTCAAGCTGGGAATGCCGCCCAGGCGATGGCGACCTACCTCGAAGCTTACGAGAGCCTCTCGAGGAGAGCGGACCTCGAATGGGAGTTGGCTTCTCTCCTGATCCGGACCGGTGTAGCGGTTGCGGAGCTTCCCGCCTGGCCACCGGATCTTCTCGAACGTCCCTCGGGGGGAACCCTTGCCTTCGTGGTCTCCCAGCTTTCCGGAACGGACCTCGTCCTCCCGGGTGGGCTCGCCCGGCTGCGGCCGATCCGGAAAGCGCACAAGGAGATCCTGGCCCTGGCGTGGCTGGTGAGGCCGGAGTGCATTTGTCTGAGAGACGTGGCGTTCCGGCAGCATCTCGCCTCTTGGCTGTCAGAAGCGCCTGTGGCCATAGGCAACTGCCTGCTTGCGGCAGCTCTGGCCGGTGATCGGGAATTGGTGGAGCGGCTCGGCCCGGTCTGGCTCCGGAAGGGTCTGTTCCATTTCGAAGCTCCCACTCAGATCCTGCGGGCTGGCAACGTTCCTGATCTCCAGGCGTTCGCGCGGGAGGCCTTGCATACGGCCGTGGGCCTGTTCTTCGAGGACAAGCCGTCGCTCCTGCTGCTCCTCGACGCGGCTTTCCACCTGGGGGATTTCGCCACGGTGGTTGCGCTTGGTGAAGCCCTCTTGGGGCGGTGGGATCTGGAGGAAGGGAGCCGGCAGAAGGTCATCGCCCGCCAGCTTGCCTCGCTGGCTGAGCTGGATCGGCACGAGGAGGCCGTCGAGGGCTATCGGGCCCGATGGCTGCTGACCTCCTGGAGCTTCCCCCATCCCGAGCATCTGCTCTACGTCTTTCAGCAGCGGGGTGAGACAGAGCTGGAGAGGCATCTTCTCGAATCGGTCCGGATGACGGAGGAGACCCCGCGCTGGGTCCGGCTCTGCCGCGACCAGGCGCGCAACGGCACGCCGCAACGGGCCGACATGGAAGCCTGGGGAGCGCTCTACGCCGAGACCCCCAGGGACGAGCGCGTGCTGGTGGGCGTCACCAGTGCCGTCCTGCGCTGCCCCTTGCTCCTCAAAGAGGAATGGACCGAACGGTTGGGGCTGCGGGAGAGGTGGCGGAGTCTAGCCGCGTTGGAGGGCTACCGCCTTATGGCTGGAGCGTTCCTGGTGCTCTTGCAGGCGACCGACCCGGAGCGCATCGAGGAGTTCGAGACGCGGCTGCAAGGCGTTCCTCTCTCGCTGGAGCCCGTGCGGAGGGCCGCCAGGGCCTATGTCGAAGCCCTTCGCCGCGGCAGGCGGTGGGACCGGCTGCGCGCGCTGAGCGCCTCGTCCCCGGACCTGTTCGACCTGGCTTGCCCGTTCAAGGAGCGGGAGATGGTCCGGGTGATGGCCGCCCTGGGAGATCTGCCCCGTAGCGAGACCGGACTGCGCTCCTGGTGCGCCGGCTGGGAGCGGTTGCTCAGCCTGCCCTTGTCGAGCGCCGAGATCCTGGAGGTTCTCGATGAATTCCTGACCCTTCGCCGGGAGGCCGAGCAGAGGTTCCCCGCCGCCGCCACGGACGAGCGGCTCGGAGACGTCGCCCTCCAGGTGCTGCGGCGCGCGAAGGCCGAAGCGGAGGAAAACGCCGTGCGGACGGCAGGTGATCAGGAGGCACTGGCCGAGGCGAGGCGGCGGATCCGTCAGGGCGGCCTGGAGGCCATGGTCCGTATCCTTCAGGAGTCCAACCCAGAACTGAGAATGGAGGGACGTCCCCATGCTTGAAGGAGTGCTCATTGTCACCGCGGTCGGTGTGCTGGTCCTGGCCGTTCTGTCATTCCGCTCCTCGCGTGTGCTGGAGCAGTTGCGGAGCCTTCTTCCCGACAAAGAGCTGGTTGGCCGCCTGATGGAGACCCAGGACGCACCGCACTGACGCAATCGATCGAAGCGCAGCGACAAGCCGTCCAGGAACTGCCCCGGAACGTGGCCGGGACAGTGGTGGCGGAAGTCCGGCCGCTTTCGGAATCTTTGGCACGAAGCCACGATCACTTCTCGCGGGCCGTGCTCACCCTGAACCAGGATGGCAGCCTCAGCGAGTGGGTGGGGGGAATCCGCCAGGCGGTGGAGCCTCTCCAGGCCGTCAGCTCGGCCGTGGAGCGCCACTACGACACCGCGGGTCAGGTCCTGCGGACGACCAGCGGCCTCGTCGAGCAATGGGCCAGCCAGCGCGAGGCGGTTGTCCACGCGTTCCAGCGCTTCGCCGAGACGGTCGAGCGTTCCGCCGCGGCGGAGACCACCCATCTGCGGGACATCGAGCACCGGGTGATGAACCGGCTCGAGGAGGTGGCGGAGACCAACGCCGCCGTGTCGCACTCGCTTTCGGAGCTGCAAACGGCGAGCCGGAACACGATGGAGACCCAGGCCGGCCTCGCCCGTTCGGTCGAGGCCACCGTGCAACGGACGAGCGAGCTGATCGATCTCGGCAAGCAGACACAGACCCAGCACCACGAGCTGATCCGCTCCCAGCAGGGAGCCCAGAGGGATCTCGCACGCTGGCAGAAGGATGCCGACAAGGGCCTCCAGAAGCTTCATGAGAACGTGGGCCTGATCGCCGAGGAGACCTCCCAGTCCCTGGGGCAGACGCGCCAGGAGCTGCAGCGGTCGGTCTCCGCTCTCCAAGGGCTTGTGCAGGAGTTTCATCAGGCACACGGCAAGGTGCTCTCCCAGCTCCAGGCGCGTCAGGAGGCCGCAGCGCGGCGGGAGGAGGAGATCGCGAGCAAACAGGAAGGGTTGCTGGCGGAGGTCCGTAAGGTGCTGGAGGGCCTGCCGGCGCGTCGGTTCCAGTTCGCTTCCATGGTCCTGTTCGGAGTGCAGGTCGCGTTGACCGCGGTTCTCCTGGTCGTCCTCTCGCGGTGAGGTCGTCATGAGAGCCCAGACGGAAGGGGGTGGGATCGGGCGGTTCGCCGAAGCCGTGCAGGTGCTCGCCGCGGCGCAGCTCGCGGGACCGGCCGGGCCGCCGGCCGCGGATGGAGTGGCCGCGGTGGCCATACTGCGCGAGGCGCCCGCGGAGGAGGTCTGGAACCGGGGGCTGCTCGCGGGCCTGCGCAGCCGCTGGCCGGAGGTGATGGAAGCGGCTGTCCAGGCCTCTGTCGAGCGCCTCGGGAAGCTGCACGGTCCGCAGGAGCAGGACGGGTTCATGGCCGCCATCCTCGACGCCTGCTTCCTCAACCTGTCGGGCCGCCCCCGCGGACTGCGCGGCCCGGCGGACGAGGAGACACGCCGGGCCGACCGCCTGGAACAGGCTGCGGCCCGGCTCATCCAGGCTGTCACCCACCTTCTGAAGGACCGCGATCCCAGGCTGGAACACCACCGCTCGCGGCTCCTCGCCCGGGCACGGGAGCTCAAGCATCTGGCGGGACGCGGCTTTCTTGCCGCAGCAGTGGTGGAGTTCCAGTCTCTCCTGGCGGAGGGCGACCGCGGCGACGACCTCGTCGCGGCCGAGATCGCGCTCCGTCGCAAGCTGGACCTGTACACCTCGCCCGAGGCCACCGAGCCATCCCTGCTGGCCTATCTCGCCCAGGACCGGCGGCTGCCGCTCGAGCGGGTTACCCAGGAGCTGTTCCAGGCCTATCGGATGCTCCTCGCCTGCCAGACCAAAGAGCGCGCCCGGCGGGCCATCCTCGGCGCCTTCGACAACCTCATCCACTGGCTGGATCAGACTCCCCAGACGGCCCGGTCGCGGGAGGAGACTTTCGCCGAGGTGATCCAGCGCGCCCGGATTGGCGTGCCCCGCGACGAGCTCTTGCCCAGGATCGGCCGCCAGCTCGACGCCCATCTGGAAATCCTGCCCGGCCCGGACCATCCGGAGGATCTGCTGCGCCAGCTCGCCACCCGTTACGACGCCGCCGAAGGGGAGGACATCCTCGTGCGCGGGCTCGAGCTGCTGCGCCGGCTGCCGCTGGTGCGCCTGCGCTCCGAAGAGCTTTGCGCGTTCATCCTGGCGCCGGCCAGAATGCGCCGCGGCGCCGCCGTCTGGGAGGCCCTGCTCGTCCTCGTCGAGTCCCTCGTCACGGGGCTCGCGGACTTCGCCCTCACCCGTGAGGAGCTCGACCGGCGCGAGGAACGGCGCAACCGGCTGCTGCGCCATCTCCTGGAGCACGACCGGAGGTTCCGCGAGCTGCTCTACCGCCTGGCCACCGATGCCGACCTGCCTCTCAGCCACGACGCGGAGGTCGAGGCCCGGGTGAGGGAGTCCACCTGGCGCGTTCTCCTGCGCTGCCTCCCCGGCGACCGGATGGAGCTGCAGCGCGAGGGTGTCCTCGCACACGGCGGACGCTTCCTGGTGGCGACCCTGGAGGAGTCGGGCATGGCGCACCGGCGGGAGCTCTGGGAGACGCTCCTCGCGCAGTGGGACGGCCTGTTCGGCGGTGCGCAGCCGGCCGAGGCCCGCCGGGCCCGGCTGCGGGCCCTGGCCGGGTTCTTCCGGCGCACCCGGGAGTACACGGCTGTCCAGGATCACGGCGGAGCCCTGGGCCCCATGCTTCGCCTCGCTTTCGACGATGAGGACCCCGAAATCCGGCAGATGGCCGAGGCAGCCCTCATCGAATCCGGCTACCCCCTTGAAGTCGAGCGTGAGCGCCAGCGGCGCCTCCTTCTCCACCTCCGGGACGATCTCACGACGAGCAACGCGCGTATCGTCCAGCTCGAAGACGAGGTGGCGAACCTGGGTGCCCGGGCCGTCGCCGCCCAGACGGAGCGGGTGGACAACGGCCTCGCCGTCCAGGAGCTGCTTCAGCAGCGCGACCTTCTCCTCACCGAGAGCTGGATCTTCACCTCGGAGCTGCAGGTGGACCTGGAGGAAGTGCGGGTGGCGCTGGTGGAGGCCATCGCCGCCGCCGATCACGAGATGGTCCTCCTGCGCGACCTGCAAGGCCGCATGCGCCAGGAGCACGCCGAGGCGAGGCGGGTTCATGGCGTGATCGAGACCCTGGTGAGCCAGCAGCAGCACCAGGAAGCCGTCATCGAAGGCCTGCAGCGAGACCGGCAGCGGGCCGCCTCCTCCCTGGCCTCGGCGCAGAACGAGCTGAGCAGTCGCCAGAGCCGCCAGTCGCACCTGGTTAGAAATCCGCCCCCCGGCCCTGCCCGGACCAGCGATCCCGAGCGAGCTGCCCGTGAGCAGGAGGATTATCGGAGACGTGTGGACGCCTATCAAAGCGAGCTGCGGGACCTGTCGCAGCGCATCTCCCGGGGCGAAGGGGAGATACGGAGCTACACCAGAGAGATCGAGAGCTGCGAGCGCCGCATCGGCCAGGCCCAGGCCGAGCATCGGCGCCTCCAGGGAGAGATCGACCAAGTGCGCGGCCGTCTGGCGGAGATCCGTCGCCGCATCGACCGGCTCGCCGGTGAGTTCGCCGTCCGTCAGGCGGCTTTTGCGGCCATTCGCCGCGAGATCCAGCGGCTGGAGGGGCGCGCCAACGAGCTCCAGGCCCGTCAGCAGGCCCACAATCGGCAGACCCGGTCGGCCCTCGGCGCCAACACGCAGGAGATCGACGGCCGCCAAGCGCTCCTGCGCCAGATCCAGGAGCAGCTCCAGGACCTCTCCACCCGGCTCAACCGCACAGGCCACCAGCGGGACCAGCAGAAGACCCAGAGCCAGCGGCTGATCCAGGCCATCGACAGCGGCCGGGAGGAATACGACCGGACGGCGGCCCGGGCCGTGCCCGAGAGCGCCAGCGCCGACGCCACCGGGCATTCCCAGCGCGAGGCTCACGAGCGCGACCTGGTCTCCACCCAGGAATCTCTCGTCCAGTTCGTCGAAGGGATGCATCATGCCATCCGCAACGAGCCCGTTTCTCCGGTGCGCACCGAGCGCCGCCGGCGAGGGCAGCCGGCGAGAACCGGCCAGAGGACCGGAGGAGGACGGCGATGAGCTCCCGGCAACCTTATGAGTACGGCCTCGAACGGGCCGCGGCCCTGCGTGCCGCCGCCGAGACCGAAAGGCGGCGCGCCGAGGCGGCCCGGCTGCGGACCGAGCGCGTCGCGGCGATCCACGCCCAGGGGCTGGCCTTTTCCCGCGAGCACGAGCGGCTACGGTCCGCCCAGCTCGGCAGCCAGGCGCGGTCTCTGGCAGGGCAGCAGGCCGCGCTGAGCGCCCTCTCCCAGCGGGCCCAGGCTGCGGGATTCGCTTTGAATACCTTGGAGGATCAGGTGCGGGCGAACGGCCTGGAGCTGGAGCAGGCCCGAACCGAGCTGCGCGCCCAGATGGACCGGCTCGCCAGCCTCGAGAAGGCTGCCTGCCTCCAGGAGGCTTCCGTGGCTACCACGCTGGCCGAAGCTCAGGAGACCCTCGGCCGGGTCGAGGGCCTGCAGTCCGCCGGCACCGAGACCCTGATGGCCCTGGTGGACGCCTTCTCCGCCGGCCGTGCTTTCAGCGCGGCCCAGTCCAGCCTGGAAGAGAGAATCCGGCAGCTCGAAGCCGAAATCGCCTTCGTGAGCCAGCGCGCCGATCTCGCGCCCGTGGCCATGGTCACCCTGCAGGCGATGGAGAGCAACGGCTACCGGCTGCAAGGCACCCTCGGCCGGGAGGAGATGGTCGTCTATTTCCAGAAGGAAGACGCGGCCCATCAGATCGCCGTCCGCATGGTGCCGGCTGGAAAGTCCGCCGACGAGGTGGAGCGCTGGGATCTCCTCGCCGAAACCTTCGGGATGAAGGGGGAGGCCTGTCTCGAAGAGCTGGACGACTTCGAGACCGCCGTGGAGGAGAAGGGGATCGGCCGGTTGCGGCGCAAGGAGGGGCGGATCTATCCCCGGGACGACAGCCAGGCCGTCCTGCCGAAGCCACCTCGACGTTCCTGGTGGAAGAAGACCCGCCAGGAAGATTCGACCGTGAAGGGACTTACCTGAGATGGCCGACCTGGCCGCTCTTGCGGAGGCCCGGAGCCTCCTCGACCTCGCGACCGACCTGATGCGGCGCATCGACGCCGAGATCGCGGCCGCGGAGGCGATCCGCCGCAGGGCCGAGGAGAGCCTGGAGAGGGTTCTGGCGGCGGGCGAGGCGGCGGGCGAGCACATCGGGTATCTTGAAAGCGAGCTGCGCCACGGCCGCCGGCGCCAGGAAGCCGCCGTTACTTCTCTCGCCGAAGCGGCGGAAGCCGGCCGTGTTTTCTGGGAGGCCGCGCTGCCCGGAATCTCCGGCCTTCCTGTCCTGGCGGCGAGCGCCCACATCCCGGCGGCCGGGCCCCGGACGTTCGTGCCCGATCCGCCCCGTCTCACCGCCCCCACCGCGGAGAAGCTCCGGCGCACCCCCCTCCCGGGCCTGTCTAAAACCGAGGTCTGGGACCTCTTCGCCGCGGAGGTCTCGACCTTCCAGGACGTCTTCGAGAAGACCCTTGCCGAGCTCGCTGAAGCCGAAGCGGCGGTCGAGACGAAGAAGACCCGCCGGGAGCGCCGCAAGAGGGAAGCTCCCGCCGAAACAGAGAAGGCCCGTCGTACCTGAAACGCTTGCCGCGAGAGGACGACCGATTCCATGTCCAAGTACCTGCTGCCCGACGAACCTCCTCAGGCCCCGGCCTCCCCCTCTCCGCCAACGGCACCTTCGGGGTGGTCCCTGGAGGAATTCGAAAAGTGGCTCGCCTCCCCGCGCCTCGCCCCATGGGCCGGGCCATGGCTGCGTTCCCTTGCGGCGCGTTTCGGCGGCTCATTGCCCGAAATGCTCGACCGCGGCCTGGATGGCTCCCGCGGCGTGCCCCGCTGGCTCGCCGAGGGAAGCCCCGAGCCGCTCTGGCTCCGGCAATACCTGGAGCGCTCTGACCTCGCCACCGCGTGGTTCAGCGGCGGCTTCCTCCTCGACGACCCCGAGTGGCTCCGCCAACTGATGCGCTACGAGGAGGCCAAGGTGGCGCGCAGCTTTCTGCTGAGCGGCAACGTCAGCGACTACGCTTTCGATCCCGTTCACGGCTACCGGCCCGCCCTCCGGCTCCTCGTCGACACCCTGATGTCTTCCAAGGACTGCGTGCTCACCTACCGGCTCTCTCAGGGCCTGGTCCTCCACAGCCTGGACGCGGAGATCCGCGACCGTCTCCCGGATTCGATCCGCCGTCTTCTGGAGGAAACCGGCTTCGATCCCGAGGTTCCGCTGCTCACCCGGGTCTGCCGCCTTTTCGACGAGATCCGGCGTTGGCTCACCGGCGCCGGCGAGAGCTTCGAGCTGCGCCGCGGCGTGGGCATCGTCTTCGAGAACGTCCACCTCCTCATCCCTCCCAGTCGCAATGACATCGAGCGCAACTTCCTGGTGGACAACCTCCTTCACTGGTCGATCAGCCCCGAGCTGTTCCGCAGCTCACATTGCCTGATCCTGATGGCCGAGTCTCTGGAGGACGTGGGCAACGAGCTGCGCGCCCGCGGCGGCAAGATCGAGCAGATCGCCGTGCCCCGGCCCGAGACCGCGCGCTCGCGCATGAAGTTCCTCCTGCCCCTCCTCGATCCCGGCTCGCGCATGGCCGAGACCCGGGTGGCGCAACTGCCGCGGGGCCAGAGCTGGCTCTCCGGCTACGGCGAAGGCACCTACCTGGACCGCCTGCGCCGCCTGAGCCAGGACACCGCCGGCCTCTCGCTGATCGGCATCGAGGACCTCCTCCAGCAGGTCTCCGCCGAGCCCGACGGGCGCCTCAGCCGCGACGAGGTCATGCGCCTCAAGCGCGAGCGGCTGCGCCAGGAGAGCGAAGGTCTCCTGGAGGTGCTCGAGCCCCAGCGCCGGCTCGACAGCATCGGCGGCTACGAGGCCTTGAAGAACCGTCTCCGTGAAGTGGTCACCTCCCTCAAGGGCTCGCAGGATGATCTCGTTCGCTCCACCATCCCCATGGGCATCCTCTTCTTCGGTCCTCCGGGCACGGGCAAGAGCATCGTCGCCGAGGCCCTCGCCGGCGAATCCGGCGTCAGCATGGCCAAGCTGGGCGATTTCCGCGGTATGTATGTGGGCGAGTCCGAGCGCAACCTCTCGCGCATCCTCTCCCTCATCGAGTCCCTGCACCCGGTGATCGTCTTCGTGGACGAGATCGACCAGACGCTGGGGTCCCGCGGCGGCAACAGCGGCGATGGCGGCGTGGACAACCGCATCTTCGGCCGTCTCCTGGAGTTCATGAGCGACACCGGCCACCGCGGCAAGATCCTGTGGATCGGCGCCAGCAACTTTCCCGACCGCCTCGATCCCGCCATGAAGCGCGCCGGCCGCTTCGACCTCGTCCTCCCCTTCCTCTTGCCGGACGAGGAGAGCCGCCGGGAGATTCTCCGCGTCCTCCTCGCGCGCGAGCTCAGGGGCGTCCAGGGGGTGGAGAACCGCTTGACCGAGGCGGATTTCCAGGAGCTGGCCAACCGCACCGAGGGCTTCAGCGGCGCCGAGCTGAGCGCCATTGTCCTGGAGGTTCTGCGCCGGATCGCTCAGCGCCGCCTCGCCTCCCAGGAGACGGCCGCCATCACCGCCGAGACCTTCCGTGAGGTCCTCGCCGTCTATCGGCCGCCCCAGGGAGTGCGCCAGAGCTATCTGCAGATGGAGGAGCTGGCGGTGCGCGAGGTGAGCTTCCTCGACATGCTCCCCGAGCGCTACCGCCGCCGTCTTCAGGAGGAGACCGGGAAGTGAGCGTGCCTGCCCTCAACCTCGCCGCGCTCCTCAAGGGGACCCGGATGGTGGGGCCCGGCCTGCGCGACGCCGTCTGGGTGCAGGGCTGCTCGATCCATTGTCCCGGCTGCGCCAACCAGGCCTATCTCGCCCACGAGCGCCGCGTCGTGATGCCCGTCGAGCGCCTCCTCGGCCATCTCGAAGCCCGCCGCGGGCGCATCGACGGCTTGAGCGTCCTCGGCGGCGAGCCCACCGAGCAGCCCGAGGCCGTCGCTGCCCTGCTGCGGGGAACCCGAGCACTGGGCCTCTCCACGGTGCTCTTCACCGGCCGCACCCTGGAGAGCCTCCGGCGCGACCCCGACGGCGCCGCCCTGCTCTCCTACACTGACCTGCTGATCGACGGTCCCTATCTGGAAGCGCAGAAGGATCTCACCCTGCACTGGCGGGGCTCGCGCAACCAGCGACTGCTGCGGCTGACGGACCGCTTCAAAGAGGAGGACCTCAAAGCTCCGCCGGCCAATGGGGAGATCCTCCTCTCGCCGCGCGGAGCGCTGCTCCATGGCATCGGTACGAGGGCCCTGGTGGACGGGGAGGTGGAGTGAGCGACGAAACACACGCAGCCCAAGCTCTGAGAGTGCTCCAGCGGCTCGATGTCGAGAGCCGTGAGCGATTGCTCACGCTGGGCGATGCGGATCGTCGAGGCGGCCGAGAAATGGCCCGCTGGAGGGCGGATCACCTGGTGGAGCTCGTCGAGGAGGCCGTCGAAGGACAAGGGAAACTCGCCTGGGCGGCTGCACAGTACGCCCTCCTTCATGATCGACCGACCGGGGAGGACCCTGTTTCCCGCTTCGAGCGCGCAGTCTTCCGCTTCAAGCTCGGGCACGTCCTCTTCCTCCTCGACGAGCACGGGGAGGACAACATCCGGCGCTGTCTCTCGCTGGCCGAAGAGGCCCTCCGCCAAGCGGAGGCGCTCTGGCGTGGCCGCGGAATTCCCCGCGAGATTCCCAACGAGAGTTTCTTTTCCCTCATCTTCGAGCTGCAGAGCTGGATGGGGCATCGCTATGAGACGCTCGGCCTCTATGAGCGGGCCGAGCACGCATATTCCGAGGCCTCCATCGTGGCCCGGAACACGAGCGACAGGGTCGCCTATACGACCCGCACCGCCATGGTGATGGCGAAGCTGGGCAAGAAACAGACGGCCTATGAGATCCTCATGTTGGCCCGCGACGAGGTGAGCCTGGTGAGCGACGAGGATGTCCGCTGGCTGTGGGAATTCGCCGCCGCCGACCTGCGGCTCGCCCTGGAAGGAGATCCGCGGGATCCCGATCGTCCCTTCGAGCTTGGCGCTGTGGAAAGTTTTTCGGACATTTACCAGACCATGTTGCAACAGGGCCCGTCGTCCGTCCAACAGAGCGAAAGACTGAGGCAGGCTGTCGAGGAGTATCGGCGATGGTTGGAGACAATGGCCGAGGACGAAGCATGAATCAGCCGCCGGACGGCGTCAGCCCTGTCGAAGGCGTGCCGGCTGGGCACCCGCTTCTACTTCTCACAGCCGGCCGAGTCGACCCCTTCGACCTCGAACAACGGATCGGCGAGCCGGCGGCGTGAGGCCTTCTCGCTCTGCATCCAGGTACGCACTCCAGGGGCTCATCTTTCACCTCTACGAACAGAAGGACTGGCCTCGCCTCTTCGCGCTCCTCGAAACGAAGCCGTTTCTCGTGGAGCAGGTAAGAAGTCTCGGCGGCTACCAGGCGCCCGGCGAGGACCTCGAAACCTATGCTCTCGCGGCGGCCATCGAGAACTGCGATTGGCAGCGCTTCCTCCACTACGCCGCTCTTGCCCTGAACCTCCGGGGGCTCGCCGAGGACCTCGCCGAGCCGACGATTCTGCACGCCCTGGCCGGCGGCAACGATGAATCCCTCGAGCTCGCCCTGGACTCTGCCGGCCGGCTCGCGGATCCCTTCCGCCAGGCTCAGGCGCTCGCCTCCATCGCGTCAGGATGCGAGGACGACAAGACGCGTCGAGGTGTGCTTCGCCAGCTCGAAGATCGGCTCGACGATCTGGCGCGAGAGGCGAATGGCTCGGTCGACCACGCAGAGGTGCTCGCGGCGATCGCCCGCGAGGTTGGTCCCAATCTGAAGGATCGATGGGCGGAGTGGATCGACCGGCTCGCACCCAAACAGGCGACGCAGGTCTGGCGCGCCGTGTCCGAGGCGTGGCCGCGGCGGAACGATCCCCTCGCACCGGAGCTGTGGCAGGCTCTGGCGGCTCTCCGGGATCCCTCCGAGATCCTGGCCTTCGCTCCTGCCGCACTGGGGGCCATGGACCTGAAAGAACCGGCCGAAATCCTCCTGCGCCTGGAGGCTCTGCTTCCCGATCTCCAGGACCGGCAACGGGCTGGTGCAACTCTGCTCGGAGAGCTCGCCCGCCGGCATCCGGAAAAGGCTTGCGCCACCTGGGAAGAGTGGAGCGCCCGCATTCTTCTCGTCTGGTCCGCGGAGCTCATCGATCGTGGGCGTGAGGTTCTCGGACGATTCGCGCCTCAACGCGTCGAGGAGATTGCCGCATCGATCAAAGATCCTTCGGCCCGTGCCGCGCTCCGGGTCGTGGTTCTGGAGGCCCGTCGCACCTCCGAGGCCGCAGCGGCCGCCCTGACCGAGTTGCGGGGCGTGCCGGACGGCCCTGAGAAGCTTCACTGGAGCCTCCGCTATCTGGCCGGCCGCCCGGAGGAGCCACAGGATGAGATCCAGCGCCAAGTCATTGCCGTCGGTCACTACCTTCACGCGATCGGCTTCACCGCTGAAATCCGTGACCTGACCCGTTGGCTCGACCTGGTGGCGCGCCATCTCCCGAATCAGATCAGCAACCAGCTCGACTGTGTCCTCTGGTCGCCGGCGTTCACTTCGGAGAAGGTCCTGTCTCTTGCCGACGCGGCAACGCAGGAAGTGATCCTCGAGCTCCTGCTCGAGCGCGCCGAGCGTTGTGCTGCGGCCCTATCCACTACCGAGGCCGAGGGATTTGTCCTGCGCAAGGACCTGATGATCCGCTCTGCCTGCCGCCTGTGTGAGCTCACCCGGAGGCTGGACGGTCTCGCCCGCGTGGTCGCGAGGCTCTTACCGGAGGAGGAGGATGAGCTCCGCTCGCGGCTGGCGTCACGCCTGTCGGCGCCTCCAAAAGAGGACCTGCAGCTCGCGGAGGAGGTCTGCGCCGGGATCGGAGACCGCCGCCTGCGGCTCGTCACGCTTCTGCGGAGCACTCCCGCCATTTCCCCCAAGGCGCTGGCGCCGGCAAGCCTGTATACGGCGCTTGCACGAATCGAGATCCTCCAAGACGAATGCCATGGTCTCATGGCCCTACTGGAGACGCCGGCCGATCCACGCGAGTTGCTCCAGCGCCTCATCCTGCCAATCCGCAACCCTTTCATCCGGACGCGTGCCCTGCTCCGTCTGGCCCGCCATACCCTGGCATTCGAGATCGCCTGCCATAACCATCCCGACCGCCTGCTTCCTCTGGAGCTCGTGCGCTGGATGATCACCACCGAGACCGACGACGAGCTGGCCTCTCTGACGCCCGCAATCGCGGAATTGGGCGCTGGAGCCGGCGGAAAACGAGCGACCGCCGAGATTCAGGAAGCTGCCCGGCAGCTCGCCGCCCTGGAGACCGTTGACTGGCCGGTCCGCCGCGAAGCTCTGGAAGGCCTGCTGGCCCGCGTCGCAGGCTTCCTGCCGGAACGCGAGACGGCGAAGGTCCTCGTCACCGTCCTGCGCCTTCCCTTCCAACTCCGGCCCGAGACGGCCCGGCAGAAGCTTCGGCAGAGGTGGCACGAGATTCTGCCTCTCATTGCCGCCGCCGCGGACCGCTTGCCGGACAAGCAACTGCGGCCGGTCCGCCATGCGCTCCGAGAAGGCCAGCGGGATTTCAGCCGGGATGCGGTTCTCTCGAAGATCTTCGGGCTCTGCCTCGCCCCGGCGGCAGAACGTGAGAAGCTCGCCGATTCGATCAGCATAGCCGACTTCTCCGGGACCGCTCTCGCCTATCTCCTGACAGCACACTCATCCCACCGCGTTCCCGAGGTGGTCCGACGGCTTCCCGCGCCAGAGCGTGCGAGACTGGCGCTGCGCCTGATTCGACATGGCTGGGTGCCGGAGGACAGGGCGCGGGAGCTCCTGCCTTGTGTCGCCGGCGATACAAGCGAAGCTGAGGCGGAGATCTGGTGCGGGCCGGAAAAGGGTCACGAGGCTGCCTGGACTGAGAGGGCCGCTCTCTGGATCGCCGGCGAGGCGCCATCTCCTTCCGATCCCCACATCGAACCGCTGCTTGCTCGCCTGTGGAACGCGGCCGAAGTCTGGCGGCCGGCACTCGCCTGGGCCGTGCGGGAATCTCTGCGGAGGGGACACCTCAACGGCGAAGCGGTTTTGCGGGCTTGGCTCCATGCCCACCTCGCCCCCAGTCCAGGGCGCGGCCGGCCGCAGGGCCTCGACGATGCGGCAGGTGCAGAAAAAGCCCTCAGCCTTGCGTTGAGGCTCGGGCCGGAAGGGAACTCGCTGTGAACGCTGCTTCGGAAGCCCACAGTGTGGACGCCGAGCGTCACGCCCTCCGCGCCGTCGAGGTCTGGCGGCGGCACCGCCCCACCGGCCGCGATTTGAGCGGGCGGCGCCACTTTATGAATCAGACGTTCGAGAACGCAGCGTCGCTTGGGGTGATCATGTCTCTGATCCTGCAGTTGTTTCTCGAACCTGCGCTCTGGTGGAGCTGGCCTCCGTGGCGCGGCTCTCGCGAGTTCTTTGGGAGTATCGCCTTGGGGCTGCTGGTCGCGGCGCCGGTCTCAGGGATATTCTTAGAGCGCTATCTTGCCCACCGAAAACCTCCGCGGATGGCGTTGCGGCCCGGAGCCCATATTGCTATGTGATTCCTCGGCAGTCTTCCCCTTGCGGGTTTTCTGCTTATCCCGCTCGCCCGGCGCTGGATGGACAGCGCATCGATTCGGGTGTGGCGACCTGTGGCGGCAGGTCTCGATCTGGATACGCCTCCGCCCTCTCTGCCCCGTAGCCCGTTGCGGCATTGGGCCTATGTCTCGGGGGTCTTCGGAATCTGGTTGGTAGTCACCGGCGTTCTCCTGCCTGTCGCGTTCTGTTTCTGGCTGGCGGCACAAGGCCAACGCATGCCCATCCTGGCGGTCTGTGCAGTCCTCCACCTCGCCCAAGCCGGCTGCTTAATGCTCTACGCTCGGCCTGATCTCCGCTTCACGCACAAGTCTCGGCGTACCTGGCGATTAGCGCCTTGGCTCTGCCTCCTGCCTCTCCCTGTTTCGGCTCTTCCCATGGTTCTCGTACTTGGGCCGGAGGCCGAAGGTTCGCACCAGAAGACCCTGACCTGGAGCGCCTATGCACAGGTCGGCAGCGTGCGGCGGCACTCGCGCTGGCTCAATTTACGGTTGGCCTTGCAGCACCAGTGGCAGGCCGGCTCCTGGATCGAGCGGTGGACCCGACCCAAGGGCTTGGAGCCTCCACAACGAGCTGGCAGAGCCGAGGCGGCGCGGCGGACATGGATGCGCGCCAAGGCCCTGCTGCTCCCGGTCGAGGCGAGCCTCGTGATCGGTTGGCTGGCAGCATTCACCGGATCGGGCCCCGAGCCGAGCTATGATCCGATCCGTGACCCCGCGATCCGTCCCTGGCTGCTGGCCATCAGCCTGACGGCGATCGCCGGCTTGGTGCAGCCGACGGCCGGCCTCCTGGCCCGCTCCCTTCGGCTTCGGCCGCCTTCGGCCCTCGGTCCACCGGCCGTGGGTCGATACGTGTTCATTACCCAGGCGGCGCTGGCGTTTGGGCTGCTGGCAGGTCTTCTGGCTGCGCATGGAAAAACCCGCGACCTGGCGCTTCTTGCCGTGCTCACCGGAGCTCTCTCTACCCTTGTGTCGTTTCTGTTCATGGTGCTCTCGGACGTGTTGGCTTCGCGGACAGAGACCTTCCTCGAGACAACCACCTGGCCGTTTGGCCTGTTGCTGGAGGGCCTCCTGCCTTTCCCGATCGCCTTGTTTCCGGCCCAGGCGACCAACTTCATTTCGGCTTTGACTTTGGCGACTCTCCTCGGTGGTGTTGCAATCTGCTGGCGGTTTCTCCCCTGGATCCTCCATCCGTTCAATCTGCGCCATCTGTTCGATCGGCGGCTGATGCCGGGGAACCGGATCTCCCTGGTCTTCTCAGCTCTCATCGCAGCTCTCCCTCTCGGAGGGCTCGCGCTTCCGATCTGGATTTGGTGGCACCAGGGAGCGCGACAGCCGTCTTACGAGCTGGTGAAGGCGTAACGGCCGATTTCCAGCGGCGGACGAATTCGTCGAGCCCTGTACGAGCTCGTACACGCGTAAAAAGACGTGGCCTGCCCCTGTACGAGCTCGTACACGCGTTCACGAGCTCGTATAGCGCTGTACGGACTCGTACGCGGGCTCACGAATTCGTGAACCCATAACCAGAGGTGGCCTGCCCTTGTACGAGCCCATACATCGCTAGACGAGTTGGCGATCGTTCTCATCGGTCCTCGCCGGCTCCACCTCCACGAGTCCGAGACACGCGCTCGTGCCACTCCCGCTCGAAGTCCGGCCAATGCCGGTAGCGGATCCAGATCCAGGCCGGCACGGCGAGGCCGCCGAGCGGCAGGAGAGCCGTGACAGTCAGGAAGCGCAGGGAGTGGCGGAGGGAGGGGGGCCACTCCGAGTCCAGGAGATCTCGCAGCCCGAACGGCCGCAGTAGACGAATGAGGAGCTGGCGGTAGATGAAGAGGGGGACCGCAAGCGGAAAGAACACGAGGCAGAATTGGAAAAGCCAGAGCATCGCCTCGGTCGACTCGTGCCCGTTGGCCCACCCGAAGCCCGAGATGGCAAAAATCGCAAAGAAGACAGCCCAGCCGCCGCCGACGGCGACCGTCCGATCCTCCTTTCCTGGAGTCGAGAAAAGGAACCGCGGAAACGAGACGGCTGCTCCGCAGAGAGCCGCGAGAGCCGCCACGATTCCGACCTCGCGGCCATCCCCTTCGAACAGCGGGCCTCCGAGAAACAGCCCGGTGGCCAAGGAGAGCTGGCTGGCTGCCAGATAGCGGCGTACCGGATGGCGGTCGAGGAAGCCGAAGCGCCCTTCGGCACCCACCCGATGCTGGAGAGTCCGAATGAGCATGAGCAACAGGCCGACTGCTCCGAGAGCCAGGGCAACGCCAGCGACGCCGGTGATCACCGCCTGGACGATGTCGCGCTCGGATGTGGTTCCTTCGGTCGCCCAGAACGCCAGCCAGGACACGGCCGCGCCATCGGGAATCAGGGATGCGGACTTGACGACGTATGTCCAGAGGAGATAGCGGTCTGTGTCCGTCAGCTCGCGGATCTCATCCGGCACCGAAGGGCTGGAACGCCGCTTCCTCAGCCCGGAGCGCCGGGCCTGGCGGAGGGCGTCCCGGAGCTGCAGCCAGCGCGGCAAGCGGGTGGTGGAGATGCGGTTCTGCTGGAGAGTCCGGATCAGAGAGCGTTCAGGCGCCCGGGGGATCGCGATGAGGTAGAAGAAAAAGCCGAGCAACGGGACGAATGGAACCATGAAGAGAGTCAGGCTCGCGGGGACCAGCAGCATGGCCAGTGGCACCAGGCCCGCCCGGGTCGTTCCGACCACGGCCAGCGCGTGGAGCACCAGACCGCTCGCGGCCACTGCATGCAGGAGCACCGAAAGGCCGATCGTGCCCCAGGTCCTTCCTGGGAGCGTCAGGGAAATCCAGAGCAGAACGAGCAGGTTGGTGACGTAATAGTACTTCGCGCCCCCCGCCCTGACGATCACCCGGGCCCAGCGATCGCCCAGGGAGCGGAGACGAAAGCAGAGGCGCGAGCCGCTCGGGGTTTTCAGAGAGAGGGGCTCTCCCCGGACGGAGCCTGGCATCCGGCGGGCCGCGGCAATGAAGGCATACAGCCCGAGGAATGGGACACTGCAGGCCACGGCCGTCCCGATACGCCAACCGACCGGAAGCGCCCGGAGAGCCCGGCTGCGGAGGACGCGCCCGAGAAGCACTGCATTGGCCAGAAAAAGGAGGATCAAGGGTCCGATCCACCAAGTCCCCCGAGGGAGGCTCGCAAGCTCCGGGGGCAATGAGTCGTGCGGAGCGAGGTCGACGAAAATGAGGAAGACGGTCGCGAAGAAAGCCACCATCATGCCGACGTCCCCGAACCGCATCTGTTTTTCCCACCAGTCGCGCCAAGGGATCTGGCTTCGCGCTTGGACCCACCGGCGGTAGATGTCGGGAAGGCGATCCTGTACCGGATCGCCGCGGGCCTTTTCGTCGTCGCTCATGGTCGAGGATCTGGCGTCCCTTTATAGCGCCCCGCTGCTGTCCGGCGTCCCTTCGTCCCGGGGAGCCGGCCCCAGCCGGAGCGCTTTCTGGAGCGCTTCCCGGACCCTTCCCGCCGGGGCCGAAGCCCCTCCGTTCTCCTCGGTCCGCGAGGCTAGAAATCCGTTCAACCACACCCGAAACGCCTCTTCCCCTCTCTCGCGTCCCCGGGTCAGGGAATCGAGCACCGCGTTGGCCAGGATAGGCACGGCTCCCGGTCGCGCTTCGTCGCGCAGTCGCCGCAACAACGGCCAGGCGGCGGGTTCGGAGGGGTCGAGACCGTGCTGGGCGACGCGCTCGGCCAGCGCTCCGAGCCAGCCCTCGCCGTCCTTTCGTGATTCGGCTTCGAGCCGGAGAGCGGGATCGCCGATGGCGGCGCGGAGATCGGAGAGCACGGCCGGGTATTTCTTGGGGCACACCCAGCCGTCCCGCATCAGACACAAGGCGAGGCGGCTTCTCTCCGGCTCCTCAAAACGGCGAAGGACCTCGGGCAGCCGTTCCGGTGCGGCCACCGCCAGCCGGAAGATCAGTCCCCTGTCGTCGATAGAACCGGTGATCCGGCTTGGCAGATCCCGCAGATCGTCCAAGCAGAGGCGGAGGATCCTTTTCTGATCATCGTTCAGCCAGCTCCAAGGCGTAACAAACCTCTCATATTCGATTCCGTTCCACCGCGTACGCAGGCGCTCGCGCCAGGACCGGGGGACCAGGACGTCCAGGTGCGCCAAACCGTTCCACGACCTCTCCCAGCCGGCGAGCTGCGAGAATTCCGGCAGCCAGTGGCCCCAGATCCGCGCGCGCAGCGGATGCGCCAGATGCGCCGCCACCAGACCGTTCAATCGAGCGGCGGCAGCAAGGATCACGGGGAAGAGCTCGTGCCAATGCGCCCGGAGCTCCTCGCGGGCCGGACTCTCTTCGGCTTTGTCGGGAAGGTCCACCATCAGATTGATCAGCCCGGCCACGGCGCCGCACCGCGTCATGAATTCGCGGTTGCGCATCGGCCTTTCGAGCAGGATCGGCCCAAGGCGCGCCAGAAGTCTCTCGAAGGCTCCCCGCCGCGGCTCCCAAGGTACGTCCAGGCGCAGGAGGATGACCTCCGACGCCTCGTGGACCTCGGCCATTGCGCGGGCCCGCTGCAGAGGGGCGGCGAGCTCCACCAGTTCCAGGGTGAGGCCGAGCAGGCGCTCGTCCGAGCCTACTGCGGTCAGCGAGCCGCGGACGAGTTGGAGCGGGGCCATTGGATCCTTCTGCCCTTCCCGGTGCAGCTCTTCGAGCGCCTGCGCGCGGCGGGCGAGGTCGATCAGGGCCTGGACTTGCCGTTCCCGGCTGCGCATGGGGGTCAGATAGCGCTCGATCAGCGCCTCTGGATCGAGCGGCGGCTCGGCGAGCATCGCCAGGGCCAGGCGTTCGTCTTCCGCAGCATCGACATTTGCCACCGCTCCATAAAGGGTTTCAGGATCAAACGACGTCCGTTCGGGAGCGATCGACAGTTGAACGATCAGCTTGCGGCGCGGAGAGCGGATATTTTCGGTGACCCTCCAGGCGTCGTCGATCTTCCCGAGGGCCGCCAACTCGCGGGCGGCTTCCTCGCGCAGCTCGTCTTCCTCTTCAGGGAGGAGCTTCTCGACGACTTTCTCATCCCAGGCACCCCGGAGGCGGCAAAGGCGGCGCGCCGCGCGAAGGAGCAGCCGGGTCCGCAGCTCGAAGCCTTCCGCTTCGGTCGCCCCGACGGCCGCCGCATAGCTCTCGCCGCGCTCGATCAGGCCGACGAGGACGTCGGGCTGCGTGACAGACTCGACCAGCGTGAGAAGGCAATCCGGTTTCATCTCGGGTGCCCAGGCGACATTGTCGGTTTGCGCCCGTAAGGAATTCTGATAGGTGGCTGCCACGAGATCAAGGAATCGGGCCAGGTCCGTGGCCTCTGCGGCATAGCGCCGGCGGTGGAGATGATCCGTGAGGATCGAGGCGAGCCGGCATTTCTCTTTGGCATCCTCCTCGGGCCAGGCCAGGGCGATCCGCAGTGCCCAATGGAGCTTGATCGCCGGCTCCTCGAGGGCTTCGACGGCCTTGAACGCCGCGTGGGCTCGCTCTGGCTCCCTCCGGTGTTCGAGGCGGACGACCCGCAGAGCGGCTCGTAGAATGGGATCGCTCAGCTCGACAGCGAGCCGGTCCGCCGCAGCCGGGCTCAAGAGGCCGAAGAGATCACGTCCCTGTTCGATCAGAGAGGGAGACCAGGGGATGGACGGCTCTGACGCCGCCTGAGTTTCCCAGGCCCGCTCGGCCCAGACGGAGTCGTCGGCCGCCAACGCCAGCCGGCCGAGCACGGGAACGGCGATACTCCAGAACAGCCTGCCGCCTGAATCACCAAGCTCCGCCGCGAAAACACGAATTCCGGTCAGATCGTCCGACCCGTACCGAAGCCAGAGGCCTGCCACTCGTTCGATCAGGATCTTGGAATCGATCCTCGCCAGCGTCTCGCGACACTTGGGGTCGAGCAGACCGTTCTGCTCCGCCCAGGCCTCGGCGAGCGTCCAGCGGAGCTCATCCTGTTTTTTTGCGTTGGTTACCCAGCCGGACAGCCGATTTCGCCAGAAGATCCTCCAGCTCGGGACCGAGATGGCGTGCGACGCTCTGGAGGAGGGAGAGCCGGTCGTCGGTCAGAGAACCGTTCAGGCCTTCCAGCTCGTCGCGCACGTTCTGAGCCAGCTCCGCACGGATTGCTCCCTCAGAGCAAGAGGCGAGGACGGCCCGTGCCCAAATGCGGCGGAGCGGGTCCGCCAGTTGCGTGGCGAGCCCGGCCGCGAGCCGGCGCTGCCCCTGGCTTGCCAGCGCGCGGAGGATCTCCTCGTCCGCCAGCTCCTCGGCGAGACCGCGCAGATTCGTGGCGATCAAAGTGTAGCGGCTGAAGCGCTCCCAATCCTGGAGCTCGATCGCTGCCGGGAGAGCGTGCTGCTCGAGGTCCGTGGCGGACTGGTTGAAGCTCTCGAAGAACCTGGCCTGCCGGACCCGATGCTCGCCCCCGTCCATCAAAAGGAACAGGCGGTCCCAGCCGCAAGCCGCATGCAGGTGGGCGGCGAGATGCTCGAGAGGAAAGCGAGGTGAGGCCATCAGAAAGACCTTTCGAGGCGGAGGTTGGCGAAGGAACGATCCGGGACCTCACCGCCCGCCGTCTGACCGCCGGAGACTCTCGTCCAAAGAGCCAAAGCCTCGGGCCAATGTCGATCGCGGATGTAGATACACCATGGAATCGCGAGAGCTCCGAAGGGTAGGGTCGCGGAGAGCAACAGGATCGCGATGTCCAGCCTCAGCCAGCGGGGGAGGGAGCGGGCCAGGGCATCGTTCCTCGAGAAGGGTCGGAGGAGCGAAGGGACAAGCCATCGGCCGAGCAGCATGACCCGAAGCGGCCAGGTGAGGAGCCAGAAGGGCGAGCCCTCTCGAAAGGAGCTCAAGGGGGCCTCCGAGGCCAGAGAGGATCATGAGGAGGAACAGCGCCGAAAAGTTGGCGGCTTCGTTCCAGGGCCACGGCCCACGCCAGCGGACTTTGGGTTTAAGGCCGGTGACGATCAGAGAATAGCCCTTGAACAGGATCAGAACCAGGAAGAAGTTCATCAAGACGCTGCCAACCCGTTGTGGGTCGTCCTGACGGATCTCGCGTCCAAAGAACAGGCCGGAGGCCAAGGCGAAATGGATCTTTGCGGCGTAGACTGCGTACGGTTGGCGATCGAGCACGCTCAGGGGACTGGTGATCCGGAGCAAGCGAAGCATCAGATGGACCGTGCTCACGCTCAGCGCCGCAATACAAAGGAAGAGCGCCCCGAAGATCACACCCTCCGAGAATCTCTGAAGGACCGGAGCAGACGCGGAGAAACGCTCAGCCAGCCATGACGTGCCCCAACCCAGGCAGGCGGCGTCGAGCGCCACGGCGAAGACCCCGAGGTCATAGAGCATCAGGACGCGGACTTCGGCAGGCCCCAACCCCGGTTGGCGGGTCACCGACTTCGGCGGATTTCTGATCCGCTGATGCCACGGAAGCTTCCCCCATCCGCGTCGCAGCGCCTCCTCGAGCTCGAGCCAGAAGAGGTACACGGCCCGCTTCCGCTCTGCGGACGAGCGCCTGCCACAGGAATGTTCCGGACCTCGTCATGCCGGGCTCGAGGATCATTAGGGGAAGAGAGCCCGCCAGCGGGGAGAGGGGTATCGGCAAAAGGCAGAGGAACGTGACGGCCACCAACAGCCGATGCTGACGCCGGGGGAGCCTCTGGCCGAGCCGGCCGGACCGAAGGCCCAGGAAAAAGAGAACCAGGAAGAGCAGGAAGTGAAGAGAGAGGGACAGGCGGATGACGTGCTGGCGCTCGATGCGGCCATCCATCACTTCCCGCGAGAGCCAGAGCGAGGTCAACAAAAGAGTGAGGATCTGGCCGACCAGCAACAGCGCGGCGATCAGGAATTCTGCCCTCGTCCGGTCCAGGAGCCGGAGAAGGTGACGCGAGGTCTCTTGTCGCGAAAGATCCACGAGCGGGATTTCGGGACGGCGATGCGGAGCCCAGGAGGGCAACCTGTCTTGAAGTGAGCCCCACAAGGGCACGACCAGAAAACCGAGGATGGGAATCCCTCCCAGCAGGATCAAAGAGGCTCTCAGCCAGCGCCCACCCCGATGCGGCCACCGGGTGGTTTGCCAGAGCCATCGAGAGATCAGCAGGGTGCTGGCCAGACAGGTCGCCAGGAATGCGATGGCGATCAGCCGGCCTGAGCGGGGCAGGAGATCTCCAAAGAACGGCTGGGTGCTCCAAAGCGCCCCATCCAGAGGGAGGAGGACAGCGGCAAAGAGGGTGACTAGGCCTGCCAAGATGGTTCTCAGGCTCGATGCTCCGAACCACCAGCCGAGCGTGCGATCCAGCATCGCCCCCTTCCAGCCGCGATACACCTTCAACAGCCGGGCTCGCTTCGCAGTGCCGCCGTTCTTTTCGTCTACTGTCATAGGCCAGTGACCTCCGAGACAGTCCGCAACTGGCTCAAGGTCCTCCGGGCTTCAGCCTACGGCCGGCGAGAAGCCAGAAGGGAACAGCCAGACCTCCGAGAGGCAGGACGGCCGTGATTCTGATGAAGATGACAGCCATGCGCCAACTGAGCGGCAACCCAGGGGAGGTCTGTTGACCGGGGGAGGGCCGCAAAAGCCAAGGAAGATCGGCCCTCGCGAGCCCAGCTCCCCAGAGGACAGAGCAAGCGAGCCAGCCGATCACAAACAGCCTCTCCAGGCCCAGTTGAGCCAAGGCAAGCACGAATCCGGCGGCGGCCATCAAACCCACAATAGAGAGAACCTGACGCAGCAGGTCGCGGGTTGAGCTCCAGGCGCTGAATCGCGTCTCCTCATGATCAAAGAGCTGACGCAAAGCCTGACGGCCCGCCTTGAGGCCGATAATCCCGAGGCCCGCCACCCCGGCGAAGAGAAACAACTTCTCCAACAGCTCGATCTGCCCGCGGCGCCAGACATGCCCGGCCATCAGCCCCAGGAAAAACAGGCCGGCGGTTCTTGCCAGATAGAAGCCGAAGGGATGCTGATCGAGGAAGCCGGGCCGCCTGCCGTCAGCCTCTTGGCGGAACGCTGCGCGTATTCCGAGAGCCGCGACGCCGGTGATCAGGAGGGGCAGTGCGAGGAGGCCTGCACAAGCTAGGCCGGCTTCGAGCAGCAGAGAGGTCCAAGGCCACGACTTCGCGAGCAGCATCACGACGAGACTCGACGCCATGGTATCGGGAATCAGCAACAGGGTTTTCCGGCGCAGGAGCAAGCGGACGCGCCGGGTCTCTTCGCTGGCCTGAGATCTCTCCTGACGTGTCTCATGCGGCGCCAGCGGACGCCTTCTCCACGGGAAAGCCCGTCGGCTCTGCTGAACCTTCTCCCTCAATTCCAACCAGGCCGGCAACTGTCGAGCCGTCCCACGCTGACTGACAAGCGCGTGGATGAGCGTATCTTCGGCGGTATGGGTCGGGTTCACGAGCAGGAGGAGCACGAATACCAGGAACGAGAAGACGGGAATTGGCGGCAGAAGACAGGCTGTAAGGAGCAACAGGGCGAGGGACCGCAGGCG
The DNA here is from genome assembly GCA_963778565.1 of Thermoanaerobaculaceae bacterium. GTDB lineage: Bacteria > Acidobacteriota > Thermoanaerobaculia > Multivoradales > UBA5704 > DATARR01. The sequence continues at coordinate 802,791 of CAVZUZ010000017.1, forward strand.
CTCAGTCCTTGCACGAGCGATTTCACCACGCAAGTACCAGATCGTTCCCGCAAACATCAGGAGGTGGAGAGCAATCGAGAAGAGGAGCCCGGGCCGCCAGCGGAGGTCCGGGGAAGCCGGCTCGGCTCGTTGAATCCATTGGCTGGCCAGCACGAGGAATGCACAGTTGTTCACCACTGCAACCAGAAGCAGGTGCCGGTCGAGTGAGCTGATCCGATGCTCCAGGAGCGGCCATTTACGGCTCCTACCGAGAGCGAGATCTGAAAGAGCCACAGTGGACGAAAACATCCAGGCAGGTCGATCCTTCAGAAGCCGATGCCACACAGGAACAACAGCCAACCCAAACAATGGCAAGCTGGAAGCGAGCCATCTCGAAGCGAGGAGCGGCCACCGTGTGGAGCGATCGGCAGGTGTCTTGCGGGAAAGCAGTCGATGGATGAGGAGGGCGTTGATCAGGCCGACCGGGAGGAGCATCCATAGGAGCGTACGACCGGTGACTGGAAGCGGGTGGACCCAGAGATGAGCGTCGTCTCCATATCCCCAGAGGGCTGCATCGACGGGCGTCACGAGAATCAGGAGGAGCCCTGCGAAGGCGAAGAAAGCCGGGCCGGAAGCGTCCGGCTTCCGCCACGAGAAATGCATCGGGCTCCGGCCGGCTCGCCGCCATCCCTTGTAGACCGCCAGCAGGCGATCCCGATCGCGGCTGCGCTTTCCATGCTCTGCCATGAGCCGAATCGTCACACAACCTGCTGGGGGGGCCCACCGGTTTGGTGGACAGTTATCGGTTGGGTCTCAGACTGTCCTCGCGACGCCCTCATCGAGATCGCTCTGACGTATCCAGGTGCGGATGGCCTGGGCCTAGGGCTCGAATTCTCACCCAACAGGGCCAGTTCAACTGTTACGGGCCACTAGAGTTCCTTCCCCGGACGCGGACCTTCTGCCGTTGCAAGCAAGCAGGCTTGGCACCGATTCTCATTCGTTCTTTCGGCTCCCCCACCCCCGGCAGGCGCACCGCCGGATCTCCGAAGACGACGAAGTTCCGGGCATCGTTGCGCAGCAGCCACAAACTGAGGTACTGGTCTCGGTCCACCTTCTCGCGGTTGTGCCAAGCCTCATCCATGTTCCCGAGCATCGCCGCCAAGGAGGCGTATGACTGGTTGAGGTACTCCATCGCCCAGCCGACCGTGTGGCCCTGGAGCAGCCGGCGCACTCCGTAGAGGATGGCGCCGATCCCTTCGTTCCGCGGCGAGCCTTCGAAGCTCGCCGTCCACGCCCGGTCGACGTGGCCGATCACGGCCAGCGCACCACCTGTGTCGCGAGGGAGGTTCTTGGGGCAGAGCAGCCGCTGGGGCAGCCGGGAAACAAGGGGACCCGGCGCGATTTGCTTCGGCTTGGCCAGCACCGTTTGGTTGAAGTTGTCGCGCTGCGGTGTGCCCACGCCATAGCAGGCATAGAGGAACGCCACCAGGCCGTGCAGGGAAGCCTCCTCTTCCGGCACGTCGGAGGCAGCGAACCATTGATCGTCCCCGACCCCTTCCTCGTCGTCCGGTCCCGGCCAGTCCTGGCAGACGAGGGCCCCCTGGCACTCCTCCTGGCGCTCATCGTCCGCGTCGAAACCCACGCCGTGACAGGCGGCGAAAAGGAAAGCCGGCGTTTCGGCGCCTCCCAGGAAGGCACGGAGCTGCTTCTTCCGGGCCTCCTCGCCGAGCACTTCGCGGGCCTTCCACGGTGCACCCGGTTCGAGGACCGACTCCGCCAGTTGATGGACGAGATCATCGGCGGTCCGCTGCGTGGCCGGATCGTTCTCGTGCTTTGTGCCGAAGAAGACGACCTCCTCGGACCGCGGCCGCTGCAGATCTTCGGCCTTGACGACGCTTCTCGCGTAGTTGCCATAGTCCGCGAGATCGTCAAAATAGATGCGGCCCACCGCGTGGTTGACGTCGAGCTCGGCCTGGAATTTGTACGGCAGAGATTCGGGGCTACCAACCAGAAGCAGGTAATAAGGAACATTGTCCGGATCCGCCGGCATCCCCGGCTTGCCGCCATGGCCTTTCACGAAGTCAACGGTCGACTCCCCTCGGTATGTGTAATCCGCGAAGTAATGGCTCTTGCCGTCGGCGGTGGCCTGTTGGCGGCGATGTTCCACGAGATCTTCCAACTCGGTGCGGACCCGCGGATCGAGATCCGGGGCAAACACCACACCCCAGCCGGTCTCGGTCAAATCCCAGGGACGGTCCGTCTCAAAGACCGGCTTACGCAGGCGATCGTCCTCATCCGCCGTGTGCTCGTGTGTCCATTCGAGGACCCAGTCGGGAGGAGCCTGCCACCCCTTCTCCTTCAGCCGCTTGACAATCTCCTCGAGCGAGGCCGGCGGCGTCAGGTACTCCCCCTTGGGGTTGATGCCCGTGAAGTAGAGCTTTGGATCGCTCATCTGATCGCTCATCCTCGGCCCTCCCTTCTAGCTGATCGATGTCAGCCGGAGGTGATGGAAATGCAGATCGGCCAGCTCTCTCGGGGGCCTGGGCATCGGCTGCTCCCAATAGACCGGACGGATGAAGACAGGTCTCTGCAGTCCAAGAGCATGCCTCCATTCAACCTTGACCCACTTCGATCTCTTGGCATTGTTGGACCAGAACAGTTGAAATACGTCCGCCTCTTCGATCTTCTCCAAGAGTCGGGGAGGCTTGGGCTTGCGAGTATCCTCCAGACTCTAACCCGAGGCGTCTCTCACTGTCTTGTGACACCGATTGGGCAGCACCTTCCTTGAAGCAGTAAGCCAGGAGGGTATGCCACCTTGCCGAATCGATTTCGGAGGGGCTGTAGGCGGCAAACTTGACGGAGTCCGAGGATGAAGGCCCAACCAAGGATCTGGAAAGATCCGGTTCCAAAGGTTCGCTCTTATTTTCCGCTGGAGGCTCCGACGGCTTCGGCTTCTTTGGCTTGGCCGGCTTCACCTTCGGCGGCGGCATGCCCCCGGTGTCGGCGCGCTTTGCAGGCTCATTCCCTCCCGAGTCGGTAGCCTCGATGCCACCACCCGGCCTTTTGTCGTAATTTCCGAGGAAGATGAAACCAGCCCAGAGAGAGGGATCGCCCCAAGCGGGATCTCCCAGCATCGACTTCTGGGCGCGCTGCAGCGCTTCCGGCGGCTGCTGGCCATCGTAGAGCTGCCGGTAAAAGCGGCTCATCAGCTCTGCCGTGGCTTGATCTTCCACCTTCCAGAGGCTCACTACGAGCTGGGGCACGCCGATGGACATGAAACCCCAGGTCATTCCGAGCAGTCCTTCTCCCCGCATCTCCTTTCCTATCCCAGTTTGGCAAGCGCTCAACACCACCAGATCCGCGGCGAGGTCGAGGCTGTAGATTTCGTGCAGCCGCAGAAAACTCCTGGGCCGCGGCGCGCCGTCCGGGCCGACCCGGGAAAAGACGAGCCCGGAGAAGCTCGGGCTGGCGGTCGTCGAGCAGGCTGTGGGTGGCGAAATGGAGAATGGGCGCCCGGCGCCATGCCTCTCCATCAAGCACGTCCCTGCTGGCGGCGAAGCCGACTACCGACATCACCTCGCCAGGGCGCCAGAGGCTCTGGATCGCCTCGGCCTCTTGGCGTGAGAAGGGAAGGCGGTCCAGCTCGGAGAGTCCCAAGTCCCGGAGCGAACGGGTCAGTTGACCGCGAGCCGGCTCATCTTTCGGCTGCAGACGCGCACTCTCGGATTGGACCCTCGGATCGGAGGCCTCGAAAACCGGATCGGCCAGGACTGCGATCAATGGCCCCGGCGGATGGTGGGGTCCCGTTCGCCGTTCCTGCCTCAGGGATGCGCCGACCGAAGCGGATGGGAGCATGATGATCGAGTGGCTCTCGACCAGGAACGGCTGCCGGCCCGCCGCCGGCGCGGCCGCCGGATCAGGCAGAGCTGCGAAAGGGACGAATTGCAGAGCGCCATCCGCAACGATTAGCAGGCGCCGGTATTTGGGGAGATCTGCTGCCACCGGCTTCAGAACGAGGGCAGCCAGGTCGTCCACCGTCTTCTGCCGGCGGTTGGACCCGGGCCGTGGCCGCTGGGACAGGAGGGCGCGGACGAGCCGGGCCGCCGCCTCGATCCGCTCGCGCCCAGGGAGCTGATGGGAGGCGAGGGTCGAGCGCGTTACCCTCCACAGAACGCTGCGCCTTTCGCCCAGCGAATAGACGAGCAGCAGCGTATCGGTATCGAGCAGATGTTTCTGGATTTCGGCCACGGAAAGCGTTTTCACTCCCTCAAGCCGGGCCAGCTGGAGAGCTCGATTGCCGCATCCGGGTGCGCACACGGTCGAGGCGGGCGAGGAGTGCCTCGGCCTCATCGGATCTCTCGGCGCGGCCCAGGCGCCACTGCACCTGCTCTTCTTCCTGAAGGAGCGCAGGATCGGCGGTCTGCCGGACCTCGGCCTGCACCTCCGCCAGAAGCGTCCAGCAAGCTGCGGGCCCGGCGCCTTTCATCCGCCTCCAGGGCACGGACGTCGAATCCCTGGTTTGGGTGCAGTCGATCCAGCTCCAGGAGGGTGTCGATGAAGAGCTCCCAGTAGTGCTGCCGGGTCGCGAAGTAGGAGGCCCGTAGCTCGAGGCTCCCGGTTTCGGCACGCTGGTTCTCCGCGAGCCCGATGCTCGCCTCTACCTCCTGAAGCGCCTTGTCTTGGTCGTTGAGCAGCAGCAAGGCCTGGGCCCTCACATAGTGAGCCAGAGACAAGCCAGAGCGATCGCCGAGCCGCTCGAAGCGGGCCAAGGCATCCTGCCCGAGCTCCAGCACCTGGCGGCCGTCCCCGCGGGCCAGCGCGGCTCGTGCCAGATACGCTGTGGCCATGGCTTCCCCCTGTGCGTCCTCTACGGCGCGGAAAAGGCCGAGAGCTTCGGAGAAGCGCGCCTGGGCCTCCTGCGGCTCTCCTGTTTTCAGAAGGACGGAGCCGACGGAGATGAGCGTGATGGCCTGGCTTCGCCGATCTCCGAGCTTGCGATACAGCGCGAGCGCCTGCTCGCTTTGGGCACGGGATTCGTCGAGCCGCCCCTCGCGGTACGCCACCCCGCGCAAGCCATCAAGCCCGTCGGCGACAAGACCGTCGTCCGCAATGGCCTCGGCGATCCGCAGCCCGTTCTCGAAATTGTGTCGAGCCTCGGTCCACTTGCCGTGCTCCAGATATAGATTTCCCCGGCTGAGCAGGGTGATGGCTTCGTCCTTGCGGTTCTTGAGCCGGCGCGTGATCTCCAGGGCTTGGGTATAGGCATCGACCGCCAGGTCGAAACGTCCCGCCGCGTTATGGCCATTGCCCAGAATGTTGAGCGCTCTGGCTTCACTCTCCGCATCGGCGCTGGCACGGAACAAGCGGACGGCTTCCTCGAGCAGCGGCTGAGCCTCCCGGTAACGGCCCAACCGGATCAGCATGCGCCCTTGCCGGTTGAGCGCTCGGGCCTCTCCTCTCGGGTCGCCGGCCTGCCGGAAGAGCTCCGCGGCCTGCGTGCAAGCTGCTGCCGCCTCTTCCAAACGGTCGAGGTTGTCCTTCATCCAGCCGATCGAGGCGAGGGCCGCGGCCTGCCCGCCGGGATCCCCGGCCTGTTTCGAGAGCGCCAACGCCTGCTCATACTTAGCGATCGCGTCCTCATATTTCTTCTTGCGTCTCAGACCCTCCCCTTGCTGAAAGACCCGCTCGGCCTCGACGCGGCGGTGGTGCGCCTCGGTCGCCGGACCCTTCTCCTCGACCTGGATCTCATAAGTCCCGGTCCCCCCTCCTCCCACCACTTCGACCCGATACTCGCCTGCCGCGGCGGCCACTTCCGAGACCCGCTCGGCGCCGAGCGCGCCCGTGGGACTGTCGATCTCGGCGATCCGCTCGCCGCCGGGGGACCAGAGACGCAGGGACAGGTCGGCTCCGCGCTGTTCGGCGGCGACGCGGAGGTACTCGCCGGCTTCGAGGCTGACGAGATAGGTATGCGTTTCCTTCTCCTCGAGTTGCCGCTCCTCCCTCTGACCCAGGACGAGCCTCACCGGCGCTTCTGGGTTGTTCATGGCAGCCTCTCCTCCCGTCCCCTTAGGCGGGCCACAGGCCAGCAGACCGGCAGACAGCGCCGCCGGAACGACCCATCGAGCCAGGCCACGCCTCTTGGATTTCATGTAGAGCAATTTTAACGCGAAGACTCGTCCTTCTCCCGGCCCGAGCCCATTGTCATAGACGCGAGAATGCGCAGTCAAAAGGACCGCGCGGGACTAACGTGAGGCGAGGAGACTCCCTACCTCTACTTTGTCAGATAGGCCTTGCCTCCGAAGCCCTCACCACCCCGGCCCTCCTCTCCCAGGGGGAGAGGAGGGAGAAAGACAGAGAAAGAGGCATTTTTTACCCTCTCCCTCTGGGAGAGGGGCAGGGTGAGGGCCCGCGCGGGGGCGCCGAGAGTACAGTCTGACAAAGTAGAACTACTCCGCCGTTTCGACCCGCAGCGACTCGGTGGCCAGGGGACGGGCGCTGAAGCCGGATTCGGGATAGACGCGGACTCGATAGTCGCCGTCAGGCAGCAGCTTGCGAGCCAACAACAGCTTCATCTCGGTCAAGGGAAACAGCCGCACGCGCGCGCTGCGCCAGACCTGCTCGCCGCTACGGCGGACGATCTCCAGATATCCATCCTGGAGATCGATCGAAGGATCGGTCACCAGCACGACCAGGACGTGGCTCGCGTCCCGAGGGACCCGAGCCACGGTCCCCCCGCGGACATCTTGCCCCAGCGTGACCTCCGCGGAAGGCACGTCGAACACCGGCGCCGAGAGGCGATCCACCTCACCCCGCAGTCGAACCACCCAGAACGACAGCCCGATCGCCGCCAACGCGAACATCGCCGCCAGCGCGTAAGCGGGTCCCGGGCGAGGAGAGGGGAATCGCTTCACCACCGGCTGCGGACCGGCCGTGGCGAGCTTCTGTTGCGCGCGCCGGCCCTTCCCGAATCCAATCCCGGTACTCGGGATCGGCGTCGACCTCTTCCGCCAGCGGCGAGGGCGTCAAGTCGCCCGACTCGGCTTCGCGGTAGCGGGTGAGGGCCTCGGCCACGGCCTCCGGCGCGAGCGCTCCCGAACGCAGCTCCGGATCGAAAAGGGCCGCGTCCAACCAGACCCCGAAGCGGCAGCGCAGGCTGAGCGGTCCGCCAGGGGCTTCCTCCCCTACCTCTACGTCGGCGGTACCGAGGAGTGGATGGGTGTCCGCCGGCACGACGAGCAGCTGGCCGCGGCCCTCGGACCGGCGCTCCAGGACCGCCCACTCGACGGGCAGATCGGCGGTGGCCGGAAGGACGAAGAGGTCACCCGGCCCGGCAGGCTGGCCGCGGCGGCTCGCGAGCTCGGCTGCCGACCGGGCCGCGCGGTCTCTCGCCTGCGCCGCCAGCGCCTCCAACCGCTGTCGCGGGTGCTCGGGGGACACGGGATCAGACCCCTTCGTCATGGCCAGACGTCCCCTTTAAAGGTCTAACGATGGTTTTTCCCGAAATGGCGGCGGTGCACTGTTTGACCAGGTCTCCGAGGGTGCGATAGAGGCGCGGCAGCCGGTCCCGCGGGATGCGCAACTGCTCGCTCAGCTTGCGATGCGAGGGCCGTTCCTCGTCCCCGGCCGCCAGCTCCGCGCCGAGCGCACGGCTCAGCCGCTTCGCCGGCTGCGCCTCCGTTCCCTCGGAGGCCTGCATTCTGAGGAACTGCCAGAGGACCACGAGATAGCCGCGGGTCTTCGGATCGACCTCCAGAGCGGCGAGGGCCTTGATGACGCACTCTACAAGCCCACGGAAGAACTGGCGATCCTCCAGGCTGCGGTCAGGGGCGGCGACCCGCACCGTCTCCGTTCCTTCGTCTTCCAACTGCGTCGCCGACTCGCCCTGCTCCAGATCGAGGATCGCCGCCCACCTCGCCCGCACGTCGGCCTTCAATGGATCGACCAGATCCTTGAAACGGAAGATGCCGATTCCCTCCCGCAACAGGTCGGGGATCCGGTCGCGGAGACGCCGCACGACTTCCTCCTGCCGATGCCCGCGCGACGTTACCAGATCCGGCAGCAGCTCGTCGTTCCACCTCGCCACCACGGGACCGACCTCGGGCCGCCCCCGGCCCGAAAAATCCATCCCCTCCTCGAAGCCGAGGAGGGAGTCGTTGCGGATCGTCCCGCCACCCGTCAACAGGCGGAGCTCGCCGTGCTCGACCGCCTGTGCCACGGCGGCGTGCAAGACCGAATACACCTGAAAGCCGATCGGATCGTGCTCCTTCTGCCGCTCGTGCAGGAAGTGGCGAATGTTGAGCACGATCAGGCCTTCGACGTCCGGCTTGAGCTTCAGCTGCGCCTGAAGACCCCGCAGCCGGGAGCCGAAAACGTATGCATAGCACTCCGCGACCAGATCCTCGAAGGGGCTCCCACGGCTCTTTTCGCCACCTGCCGGCTCCCAGCTCACCCCACCATAGACGCCCAGATAGGCCGGCAGGCTTGTCCACAGGCCACGCCGCTTGAGCTCCCGGCGTACGGCCGCGCGCAAGGCTGCCCACAGGGCCTCGAATTGCGGAGTATCCAGCGGCTCCCCCGCGCCCAAGGCACGAACGTGGTTCGTGAAGACCAGGGACGCATCCGCGCCGGTCCTCTCACGCCTGTCGAGCCAAGGAAGTCCGGGCTTCAAGATATTTCTATTTGAACATACTCCGGTTGCAAATCCATCCCCCTGTCGCGCCGACCCCTCCAGCCAGTTTTGGAAATCATCCCGTTAGTCATCGCTGAGGCGAGCTTGGGACGCTTCGAAACCGATCGGTGAAACCGGGGGGCGCCGTCGTAGAGCGGCACACCCGAAATCCCAGACCACAACCGAATCAACTTTTTCGAAGGCCGTTCGGCCTCAAGGAGAGGGTCTGTGCTCAATCAAGCTGTTTTCACCCGCAACACCTCTTTTCTGCTCATCTGTATGGCGTTTTTCGCCATTTCGATCGTAGACGGCACGCCGCCGGCCATAGCCCAGGATTGCCAGTCGGCGCTGGGGGGCTCGATGGAGGCCACCACGGTGACCCATGGCAACAGCGCCTCGAAGGCGAAGGGCGTCGATGAATGGGACGGCGACATCCTGAAGATCTTTACGCCGCTCCCCGGCATGCTGGTGATCGAAGGCACCGGCGACGGAGCCCAAACCTCGCTGTATACGAAAGGCTCCAGCAGTTTTCATCCCCTCGTCGACAGCGAATACCTGGAAACGAGCCTGGGGGCTCTGGAGGTCATCGTCTCTGCGGGAGACCACTGCATCCAGGTGGCGCCGGCGCCCGGGGCGACGGGCGACTTCGAGGTCGAAGCCACGTTCACCGACGCTTGCCACCTGGTGGCTGCCGACGACCATGGCGACAGTTTTCTCTGCGCCACGCCGATCGACGTCGATGACACGGACAGCGGCGAGATCGACGACGGGAGCGACGACGACATCTTCACGTTCGTATTGACCACCGGTACGGAGATCGCCATCGAGAAGCTCGGGGAGCACGGACGTGTCCGTGGCGTTGTACGACGACGGCGGCGTTCTCCTGGAGGAGGATGACAACGGCGGGACGTCTCCGAATTTCCTGGTCGCTCGGTTTCTGGACCGGGGCCGCTACTACCTCCAGATCCAGGGGGTGAATGACGATGGCGCCTATGGGCTGAGCGTGACGCCGGCGCCCTAGCCGGGCAGATGGACCGGGAATGGGCGACGGCCTGGAACGGGTCTCCGGGCCGTCGCTTTTTTTCGCTGACGGGATCCGCAGGATGATGTCCGGGCGGCGAAGGTGGTCCACTTTCCCATCCGACAGGGTGTATGCTTCCGCATACGCTTCGCGAACCTTCTCCATGCGCGACAGCCTTGCTCGAACGTTCGAGAGACCTGTAAGCCTCGCCTTTCCCTGCGCTTACGCCTCCTGCACCATGCCCTCCCTCTCCGGCATCACCCTTGCTCCAGAGGAGCATCGCATGCCACGCGCCATGACGGCCCGTGCCCGTTGTCGGAGGTGTCCCACGTGAGGATTCGGACGCTGGGGGGCATCGCGCTGCTCCTCCTGGCCGCTTTTCCCGCCGGCGCGCAAGAGGAGACTCTCCTCGATCCCGCCCGCTTCCTGATCGAGAGGATCACCATCGAGGGCCCGAAGGAAGCGGCGGCCAACATCGTGCGGGCCGAGATCCTGCTGCGGGAAGGGGAGACGTACACCGAGGACCAGCTCCGGCAGGCCGTCTACCGGATCCACCGGCTGCCGTTCGTTCTCGACGCCAGCTTCTCGCTGCGCAAAGGGAGCCGGCGGGGAGCCTTCGAGCTGCTGATCGAGGTGCGACCCGCCCGCTGGTTCTTCTACGACCAGTGGAACCGCTTCTTCCGCTCCAGCGAGCCCCTCGATCTCGAGGAGAACGCCCTGGAGCTCGACCGCACCACCCTCTCCGCCGACGTCCTGGTGGGAGCGCGGCTGTTCGTGGGTCGCTCCGGCGTCGCTTTCGCCGGCCTCAACTCCCAGGACGGCTTCGAGGCGGGATTCACCAAGTACGACCTGTTCCACCGCGGCATCCTCGCCAGCGCCGTCCTGTCAGGGAGCTCCTGCTGCGTCAAGGAGGTCCTGCCGCTGGCCCTCGATCCGACGTTCTCGTCGTGGTCCTTCGGCAGCTCGCGCAAGATCTCCCTGGGCCTTTCCGTTCCCCTCGGCGGCCCGCAATCCATGCAGTTTTCGTTGAGCGATCGGAGGAGCGATACCGGAACCTTGCAGGCGGTCCTGGGGACGCGGACCAATTTCCTCCAGTTCTTCGATTTTTCGTCCTTCGTGCTCGGCAACGACCTCGAATACCGGCGCGCCGAAGCGAAATGGGTGTTCGATACCACCGACGATCCGCTGGTTCCCTCGCGGGGACAGAGCTTCTCCGCCGGCGTCGAGGCCTCTCAGCTCACGGCCCACGACCTGCTTTCGGTCTTCCGGCCGGGCGATTTCGCAGGGCAGATCGAGACGCCGTTCTCTTCCTCCAAGTCCGAGCAGTGGATCGCGGCCGGCTCGGCCATCCGCCACTGGTCGCTGACGCCGCGGCAGACCGTTTCGGTCTCAGGCAGGATCTCCGGCGGCCAGTCCAGAATCGACAACCTCGTCGTGGGCGAGCGGATCCTGCCGCATGTGGAAGTCGATTACCTCGGCGGCTCGCTCGGGCTCCAGCACGCGCTGACCCTCAGACGCTCCCGCGAGCCCGGCGACCTTTCCGACCTGCGGCTCGAGACCGGCGGCGAGGCCGGCCTGGAGAGGACCTCGCCGGACCTGGGACCCAGCCCGCTCAAGCGCTTCTCGGTGTGGATGGGGCTCGTCTTCCGCAACCAGTGGGGACGCGTGCGGGTGATGCTGACCTACCTGGAGCTGGGAAAGTCGGAATGAGGCGGCATCCGGCGCGCTGGGCCCTGCCGTTGCTGCTGCTCGCGCCGCTGCGGCTCGCGGCCGTCCAGGCGCCGGCGCTCGACGCCGTCCGCGACGGCCTGGAGCTCAGCCGCCTGCCGCCGATCCTCGCCGAGGCCGAGGTGCGCAAACAGCTCGGCACGGGCCTCACCACCAGCTTCCTCTTCGAGGCCACGGCGAAAGGAGGCGCGGGTGGCAAGGCCCGCGGCGCCGCCCGCGTGGACGTGCGGTACGAGCTGTGGGACGAGGTCTACATCGTGACCCGGATCGACGCCGCCGGCCGCGCCGCGCGTACGACCCTCCCCTCCTTCGAGCGTCTGGCCGAGTGGTGGCGAAGCGCACGGCTGCTGGTGATCCGTCCGCCCGCGGCCCCGGCGGCCCCGGCGGCCCCGGCGGCAAATGCCGCGCGCAGCCTGCAGATCCGGCTGCGGGTGATCCCCTTCTCCCAGGCCGAGCAGCTCGACGCCCAACGCTGGTTCTCGCAGGCGCTTTCGGCCGAGAAGTCCGGCAGCGCCGGCGCCGTCTCCGAAGCCGTGGAGAACCAGCCCGAGTCGTTCAGCCAGGTGATCAATTTTCTCCTCGCCACTTCCATCGGAAGATCCGCCCTGCTCGAAGTTCAGTGGAATCTGACGATCCCACCGGGAAGAAAGAAATGAATCTCCGCTCCGCCGCCGTCACCCTCTGCGGAATGCTGCTCGCCGCCGCCGCGGTGCTCTGGTTCTTCGACCGCCAGATTTCGGGGACCTGGTTCCGGCTGGGGCTCCAGCCCGAGATCAGCTCGGCCCTCGAGCAGTCGCTGGCGGATCAGAAGACGCTGGCGCGGCTCGATCCGGAGCGGCGCGCCGAGTACAGGGCGCGATTCGAGTCCAGCCAGAGCGTCCTCAACCATCTCCGCATCCTCGAGCACAACCGCAAGGAGATCACCCGGCGCTGGGAGATGATCCTGCTCGCCGCCGTCGCCGGCGTGCTGGCGGTGGCCGGCGGCGCGCACATGATCCGGCAGGGCCGGCTCGACTCCCGCCTGGAGCGCCTGCGGGTCGCGCTCGTGTCGCTCTCCGCCGGCCAGGAAGACCTTGCGATCGGCGACCGCGGCCGCGACACGCTGGGCCGCATCGCCGGCATGATCGAGGAGACGTCGCGCGCCATGGCGCGGGACCGGAAACGCCTGGCCTATCTCAAAAACCTCTCCGTCTGGCAGGAGACGGCCCGCCGCCATGCGCACGAGATGCGGACGCCTTTGACCGCGGCGCGTCTGGAGCTCGAGCGGCTCCAGCGGCTCCTCGAGCGGCCCCTTGAAAAAGAGGGGCTCGAAGAGGCGCGGCAGGCGGCGGGCAGCGTCCGCGAGGAGCTGGAACGCCTCGGGCGCTTCACGCAGCAGTTCACCTCCTTCGCCCGCCTGCCCCAGCCGCGGCCGGCGGTACACGACCTCGGAACCGTGGTCGAGGAGTTCGTCGGCACCTTCGCCTCGGCCTGGCCGAACCTGACGCTGCGCTTCGAGGCTCCCGGCAGGCCCTTGCTCGCCCCGCTCGACCGCGACATGCTGCGGCAGGTGCTGGTCAACCTCTGCGACAACAGCTCGCTCGCCATCCGCACTATGGGCAAAGTCACGGGCGAAGTAATGGGCAAAGTCACGGGCGAACTCATGGGCGAGGGCCGCGGCGCGGTGACCCTGCGGCCGGCGGCGGCGGGGCGCAACGTGCTGCTCGACGTCGCGGACGACGGCCCCGGCGTCTCACCCGAGATCCGCTCGCGGGTCTTCGAGCCTTACGTCACCACCCGTCAGGTAGGAGAAGGAATGGGACTCGGCCTCGCCATCTCGAAAAAGATCCTCCTCGACCACGGCGGCGACCTGGAGCTGCTGGCCAGCTCCGGCGCCGGCACCACCTTCCGCCTCACCTTTCCCCACCAGGCGGCGGCGGAGGCGGCATGACGCGGCTGCTGATCGTCGAAGACGACGACAAGATCCGGGCGAGCCTCCTGCTGCAGCTCCGCGAGGAGGGCTACGAGCCGCGCGCCCTGGCCTCGGCCGAGGAGGCGCTGGCCCATCTGGAGGATGCTCGCGCCACCCTGCCCGATCTGCTGCTGCTGGACGTCCGCCTGCGCGGCAGCATGAGCGGCGTCGAGCTGGTCCGGCGGCTCGCCGAGGTCAAGCGGTTCCCGCCGACCATCATCATCTCGGGCGAGGCGTCGATCAGCGAGACGGTCGACGCGCTGCGGCTCGGCGTCCACGACTTCATCGAGAAACCCTTCAGCCGCGAGCGGCTCCTGCAGTCGATCCACAACGCCCTGGAGCACCAGGCCCTGAAGCGCGAGGTCGCCACCCTGAAAGCCGACCTGCGGGGCGAGCCCGCCATCCTCGGCGACTCGCCGGCCATCGCGGCGCTGCGGCAGCGGATCGCCCGCGCCGCCGCCACGGACGCCCGCGTCCTCATCGTCGGCGAGAGCGGCACGGGCAAGGAGCTGGTGGCGAGCGCGTTGCACCTCCAGAGCGCCCGCGGCCAGCGGTCGTTCATCAAGATCAACTGCGCGGCGATCCCCCACCACCTGGTCGAAGACGAGCTGTTCGGCCACGCCAAGGGCGCCTTCACCGACGCCAAGGCGGCCAAGCCCGGCCTCTTCGAGGAGGCGGACGGCGGCACCCTGTTCCTCGACGAGATCGGCGACATGGACCTCACCATGCAGTCGCGCCTGCTGCGCGTGCTGGAGGACGGCCTGGTGCGGCGGATCGGCGAGACGCGGGACCGGCAGGTGGACGTGCGGGTGCTGGCCGCCACCCATCGCAACCTGGAGGAGGAAGTCAAAGCCGGCCGCTTCCGCGAGGACCTCTACTTCCGCCTCGCCCACCTGCCGATCCCGGTGCCTTCGCTCCGCGAGCGGCGGGAGGACATCCTCCTCCTCTTCAGCCATTTCCTGGAGCACTTCTCGCGGCAGCACCGCACGCGGCCGCACCAGGCGGACCCGGAGCTCCTTCCCTACCTCGAGCGCTACGCCTGGCCGGGCAACGTCCGCGAGCTGCGGAACCTCTGCGAGCGCCTCGTCGTCTTCGGCGCCGATCCCCTGACGCCGGACCAGCTCCCCTCGAGCTTCTTCGAGCCCGCGAGCGCGCCCGAGACCGGCCTCCTCCTCTCCTCCACCACCCTGCCCATCGTGCCGCTCCGGGACTTCAAAGCCCAATGCGAGCGCGAGTACATCGAGAGCGTCCTGCGCCGCGTGCGCTGGAACTTCACCGCCGCCGCGCGCGTGCTGGACGTGCAGCGGACGTACCTGCATCAGAAGGTGAAGGTGCTGGGGATCCGGCGGCCGGGGACGGCGGGCGAGGAGATGGAGGTGGAAGTGGGGTGAGGCATCGAGATGCTCAAACGGCGACTCCCCCCATTCCTGAGCGCGTTCACGGGGTTCCTGAGCGCGCCGGCAGACTTTTGAGCGGACTGACGGCTTTTGGGAGTCGACTCACTGTCTCATGAGACGGCTGACGGCTTTTGAGAGTGGACTCACCATCTCATGAGAGGACTGACAGCTTTTGGGAGTCGACTCACTCTCTCGTGAGAGGGCTGACGGCTTTTGGGAGTCGACTCACTGTCTCATGAGAGGACTGACGGCTTTTGGGAGTGGACTCACCGTCTCATGAGAGGACTGCCGGCTTTTGGGAGTCGACTCACCAGCTCGTGAGAGGACTGACGGTTTTTGGGAGTGGGCTCACCGTCTCGTGAGAGGACCGACGGCTTTTGGGAGTGGACTCACCAGCTCGTGAGTGGCCTGACGGCCTTTTGCAGCGCACTCAAAAGAGCTCGCGAGTGGACCGCCACAGCTCGTTTCCGGGCTTCCAATCTTTATCAGTGCACTCAACATGCTTGTGAGCCGGCTCACGAAGCTCGTCAACGGGCTGCCGCGGATTTTTCCGCGCTCACCCGGACCGTAAGCCCACTCACGGTGCGTGGGCTCGGACGAGGAAAAAAGACAGGGCGCGCGGCGCCGGCGTGCCTGCCGGAGAACTCGGACTGCGTGCTCTCCGTGGTTACCGTCGCCGTTCCTGCGGATCATCGACCCAGTCCGGTCGGTGAGGACCGATGGGCTTACCGGACGGTGATCTTCACCCAGGAGGGCGCCTGGAGCAGCGCTGCGCCAAGCTGCTGCCGGTGCCGTACTTCCATGTCGTCTTCACGTTACCCGAGGAGCTCAATCCGCTGGCGGTGAGCCATCCCCGGCTGCTGTATGACCTGCTGTTCCATTGCGCCGCCGAGAGCCTGCTCGAGATCGCTGCCGATCCCAAACACCTCGGCGCCCGCATCGGCGTGCTCGCCATCCTGCACACCTGGAGTCAGAAGCTCACGCTTCATCCTCACCTCCACTGCTTGGTGCCGGCCGGCGGACTGTCCATCGACGGCGACTGGTGGGTGGGGTGCCGGCGCCGCTTCTTCCTGCCGGTACGGGTTCTGTCCAAGCTCTACCGAGGCAAACTTCTGGCGGCGCTGAAATCGGCCATCGCGAGCGGATGGTCGCGCTGTGCCGCAATGTCCTTCCGGGCCCGCCTTCGCCGAAGCTGGAGCCACGGAGTTGGCAGGAGCGACTCCAAGAGCTCACCGGCATCCATCCACTCCTCTGTACCGTCTGCGGTCAGCTCGCTATGCGTTGCATCGAACCGCTCGCGCCGATGCCGGCCCATGGCAGAGCTCCACCGCCAACATGAAGTTTCATAGCCCTATCTCTCTTTCTCTCGGCGGCTCTTTCGGAGATCAGGAGTCGTGTTGCTCGCGAAGCCTCTGCGGTATAATGGCAGGCGCGAAACCGCTGGCTCAGAGGCGCAGCTCAGGGACTACCTGGAGCCGGACGTGACTGCCAACGCATGCCAGCGGCTTCCAGGATGGCAGTGGCAGCGGGAAGGCTTTCGCGGGAAGCCCCTGCGGAGGATTCAATCTCCATAGCGGGCAGCTCGGCCTCGCCCGCGGCTTCGTCCAACCAGCGTCTATCTGAAATCCTCCCGGCACCGCCTGTGGATTTCGGGGCGACGTGCACGAGAGGACTTCAGATAGACGCTTTTAGGTTGGGCGTACCTAATGGAGTGGTGCTTAGATGAGCAGGGTTAAAGAATCATTGGGTGTGATCTTGGGCACTCTCTTGATTATCGCTGGCTATTTGATTCCGCCCCCGCGATGGACTCACTTCACTTCAATTCCAGTGGCTTCGGAGCTGTCACCTGAGTTCTTAGCATTAAGTATTTCGATTGTGTTTTTCTTCGCAGTAATAGGCGGTTACGCAATCCTCGCCAGTGCAAGCAATAAGACAATGACGCGGGCTGCGATCATTTCTAGCGCAGTATTGGTTGGCAGCTTAACAACGGCAATGTTAGCCGGCGAGATGAAAACGCGTTCGTTCGAAGTAGCCAAGTCGATTACCCTATCGGCCGGAACACTATTGGGAGGATTTCTGAGGGTCCCCCAACCTCTTCGCCCCTTGGAACCCGAGGCGAATGGTGGTTGCCTCTCGGGTGCGGATCTCCATGCTTACATGGAAAAGAGAATTGAGTCTTCGCATTATTATCGCCGCCACATCATTGACAATCTCATACGCTGGTATACAGTCTTTATTGGTATCAACTACGTAAGCATGGGTTGGTTTGCTGCCGGCGGAGAGGAGGCAAGGTTCGTTGCGCTGATTGCAGCGATGTTCATTACGCAAAACGTACTCGGAATTATGGCATGCCTCAGAATCAAGAGATACCTTCTTGAGAGTAGCTATCAGATCGCGAGATACGAACAAGTACTGGTAGGAACTTCCTCGGATAAAGAGCGGGAGGCGCGGGAGGCATTCATTCCGTCGCGGGTATATGGCAGGGCGATTCAACTTATGATCGCAGGCCTCATTTTCATTGTATTAGTTTGGGTGGCTCTCGCTGTAGCTAAAGAGCGGCGCCCAACCCAAGCCGATCGAGCGGACGGCAAGCCGCCACTCACTGCCATCCCGTTGTGCGGCAGAAGGACCCTCAAGTTCTCATGCGACGTCGCATGTCCGGGCCGCAGAAGTGTCGTTCCTGCCCAGGGTTCCAAGGTTGAAGATCGCCTCCACCGTCGCCGGCGTCCTTGGGGCGTTCTCGGAAAACGTGCCACCCTAATCCGTGAAGTTGGTTACCCCAGCGTAATCTCTCGCCGCCCCGTGCGTAAGACAGGCAGGCCGCAACGCGGCATGAGACTCGTATCTTCTGCGGAGAGCCGACCATGACGAGAGCCAGGATCGCCGGCGGGGCGTTCGCCACCGTGCTCGTCCTCCTCGCCCTCGCCGCCGGCTACCGGGCCCTCGACCAGGACGTCGACCCCGCCGCGGCGACCTCGCCCGCGATCACACCCTCGACCACGCGGCGGCGGCGAGACGCACCCGGCGGCGGAGACCCACCGGGGTTCCTCTACGGCCGCATCACCACCGTCGACGGCGCCACCTACGAGGGGCGGCTGCGCTGGGGAGGCGACCAGGAGGCGTTCTGGGGCGACTACTTCAACGGCGCCAAGGACGAGAACCCCTGGGTCGCCCACGTGCCGCCCGAGCGGCTGCCCAAGGAGCGCCGCCCGATCGAGATCTTCGGGATCGAGATCGCCCAGCCGGGAGCGCCCAGATCGACCTCGGCCGGCCCTTCATGGCGCGCTTCGGCGACATCGCGCGCATCGAGGCGCGCGGCCGCGACGTGCGGGTGACTCTCAAGAGCGGGACCGTGTTCGACCTCGACCGCTTCGCGGCCAGCGACTTCGACGACGGCGTGCGGGTGTGGGACGGCAGGCGGGGCGTCGTCGACCTCGACAGTCTGCGGATCCGCACCATCGAGCTCCTCCCCACCGCCCGCGCTAGGCGCCGCCCCCTACCGGCTGCACGGTACGGTGCGCACGCGGCAGGGCGACTTCACCGGCTTCGTCCAGTGGGACCGGGAGGAGTGCGTCGGCTCCGACGAGCTCGACGGCCACACCGCCGACGGTGAGCTCAGCCTGCGTTTCGACACCATCCGCTCCATCGCGCGCCGCTCGCGCGACAGCTCCCTGGTGACGCTGCTCGACGGCCGCGAGATCGTGCTCTCCGGCACCCGCGAAGTCGGCCACGGCAACCGCGGGATCTACGTCGACGACCGGCGCTACGGCCGGGTGCTGGTCTCCTGGGACGCCTTCGAGCGCGTCGACTTCAGCCCCGGCGGCAGCGGCCCCGCCTACGGCGACTTCCCGCCGGGGCGCCCGCTCACGGGCAGCGTCACCACCCGCGCCGGCCGCCGCCTCGCCGGCCGGCTGGTCTACGACCTCGACGAGAGCGAGACCACCGAGACGCTCGACGCCCCATCCCAGGGCGTGGACTACACCATCCCCTTCGGCCTGATCGCCTCGATCGTGCCCCCCGGCCGCGAAGAGCGCGGCGCCCAGCGCGCCAGGGTGACCCTCCATAACGGCGAGGAGCTGCAGCTCGAGCGCACCGGCGACCTCGGCGAGGGGAATGCCGGCATGCTGATCTTCGTCGACGGCCGTCAGCGCCCCGAGTACGTGCCCTGGACCGACGTCGAGCAGGTCGACTTCGACCGCCCGCCGGCGATGTACCCGCCGCTCGGCGGGCGCTAGATCATGGGCGCTCGGCGAACAGCTCGGAGGGCGGGATCTCGAGCCCGCCCGAGCGGCTCTTTTCAGCGCACGGGGGACTCGGGCTGACGCACTCAGCACAGACAGAGTGGGGCCGACGGCATTCCGGCGCCGCGCATCGATCCAACGCCTCTTTACCGTTGCGGCCGGGCCACGGGGGCGCGCGACGTCGTGCCCGGCTCGTTGCTGGAGATCCTGTCCGAGACGCCGAAGGGCGGCGGCGGGTTCGATCCCCCCATCCAAGTGGGCAAAGTGAACGGCTCCGCGGCGGCCCAGGCGGTGGGGATCAATCCGCCATTCATCGAGGGAGCCCGCGTCACCGCCCGCTATCAGTTGTGCGCCGACGTCAGCCCGCTTTCGGCGCCGCAGATCGTTCAGCCGCCCCCCGTCATGACCCCGCCCACCATCGAGACGCCGGTGTATGAGGGCGCCAAGCACGTGATCGTTCAAGGCGTCATCAACGGTGCGGTCATCGAGGTGACCTCCAACGGGGCGCCGGTCGGCGGACAGGCCTCCTCCGGCGGCGGCCAAGTGGTCGGGATCAATCCGCCGGCTGTCGCGGGTGCGGCGCTCGCCGCGAAGCAGACGCTCTGCGACTCGAGCCTGCCGTCGCCGGACGTCCCGGTCGAGCCCTGCTCGGCGCTGCCGGCGGCCGAGATCGAGCCACCGGCGGCCGGCGACGAGCAGATCCACGTCAAGAAGTCCGTCCTGGGCTCGCGCATCCTGATCTTCGCGGACGGCGAGGAGGTGGGCGACGGAGGCGGTCCGCTGATCCAGCTCACCCGGCCGCTGCGGCCCGGCGAGGTGGTGGTCGTTTTGCAGCAGCTCGGCGACTGTGTCAGCTCCTGGATCTACGAGATCCCGGTCGAGTGCAAGGTGACGCACGAGCTGTCCGACCCCAGCGGCTCCGGACCGTTCGAGGTCGGCGTCCTCGACTACCAGCTTCCGGCGATACCGATCGGCAGCGACAACGTCCGCCTCTGGGCCACGGTGCGCTACCCGGCGGTGGCCGCGGGCAAGGACGCCGCCCTGATCCCCGCGCCGAAGCGCCTGCCGCTGGTGGCTTTCCTGCACGGCAACCACGGCATTTTCCGTGAAGGCGGCGAGGACGTGTGCTCGGCGCCGTCCGGCACGCCCGAGGTGCCCAACCACGCGGGTTACGACTTCGCGCTCGAGAGCCTCGCCCGTGGCGGCTTCATCGCCATCTCGATCAACGCCAACGACCTCAATTGCAAGTCGGGCCGCATCTTCGAGCGCGGCGAGCTGCATCCTCAAGCACCTCGCGCTGTGGAAGAAGCTCGATGACGCCGGGCAGCCGGATCCCCTCTTCAGCGGCAAGTTCCATGGGCGGGTGAACCTCGGCAAGATCGGGCTTGCCGGCCACTCGCGAGGCGGCGAAGCGGTGGTTGCCGCGGTCCTCAACAACTCGGACCCGAGCCTCGGAATCCGCTCGGTGCTGTCGATCGCGCCCGTCGATTTCCACGGCCTGATTCTCTCCGGCGTGCCGCTCCTCATGCTGCTGCCGGCCGGCGATGGCGACGTGGCGGATAACGCCGGCGCCATGATCTACGACCGGGCCGCGCCCGGCGGAGCCGAAGGCTGGTTCAAGTCGCAGATGTACGTCTATGGCACCATCCACAACTTCTTCAATCGCGAGTGGAAGGACGAGTGGGAGGACGATGGGATTACGGTGCCGGATCTGCTGCCCCGGCCCGGCCACGAGGCCATGCTGCGGGCTTGGTCACGGACCTTCTTCGAGCTGACCCTGAAGAACGCGGAGGCCTGGCGGCCCGTGATGGCCGGCGACTCGGTGCTCGAGGGCCTCCAGAACCAGCGGGTCTTCCCTTCCTACCGGCGGGCCGGCGCCCGGATCGCGGACCACTTCGAGGACGCGCCCGACGACGCGGCCAAGAACAGCCTGGCCGGCAAGGTCCAGCCCACCGGCTTCTTCACCTTCGACGAGTTCGAATTCCGCCAGACGGGCGGCGACGTCTATAACGGCACGTTCTTCCACGACACGGACGGGCTGGTGGCGGTCTGGCGGGAGCAGAGCGCCAGGTTCACCTCGGAGATCCCGGCGGCCCACGCGGACAACTCCGCCTTCGACTACTTCGCGATCCGCGTCACCCAGGTGATGGACAAGCTGAACGAACCTCCTGACGTGATGAGCTTCGGCATCGGCCTCGAGGATCTGAACGGCGTCCATATCGACGTCGCGAGCACCGAGGTCGGGGTGATACCGTTCCCTTATGAGCATCCGTGGGGACGGAAATCGATGATGCGGACGCTGCGGGTGCCGCTGGCCTGCTTCGACGACAAGGACGCCCAGCCGGTGAGCCGCGACAAGCTCCGGATGCTCCATTTCCCCTTCAACTCCGCTTCCCCGGGCGTCGTGGGCCTGGACCAGCTCGAGCTCACCCACTGAACGTTGCGGAGGAATCATGGCAAGACTCTCGATTCCAATTCTCGCCGCGAGTCTGTGGCTCGCGCCGCTTGCCGCTACCTGCGCGCCCGGTCAGGAATCCGGAGGCCGGCCGGCGGGACGTCAGCAGCCGCCCGCCGAGCTCAAGGTGGAAGCTCGGCGGGTGAAGCTCACGAAGCCGATCGTGCGTTCGATCGAAGGTTCGCAACGGACGATCAGAGAAGTGATCGAGTTCGAAGTGACGTCGCCGAAGCCGATTCCCGCCCGGGCGCTCGACCCGGTGCTGACCGTGGGCGATCGCCGGGTTACCGAGTATCGCTACGTCCGCAAGAACGTGCTGGTGTTTACCGAATACCGGCCGGAGAAACTGCAAGAAGGAGAGCGCGTCTACTTCCAGTGGGGCGAAACGCCGGTCGCCCAGGAAAGGCATCCGACCGCGCTGATCTTCCAGGCCGCCCGGCTCGAGACCGTCACGCGGCCTCCCGGATAGACCTCGCGCCCCCCGCTACGGCCCAAAATTACACAGATCGTCCGCCCGCATCGCCTCGTAGCCGGTGCTGAAGCGGCCTTCGGCGGACATGATGACGCTGACCCAGCCCTGGGCGTGGGAGGAGTCTCCGTGCCAGAGGTCGATCATCATGAAGCCGAAGGGCTCGGGAACCTCCAAGGCGGAACCGCCGACGTGCACCTTCTGAGTGGTCAGCGGAAAGGCGTTGCCGCCGATGATCTCGGTGGGGTTTTCCGCCTCGTCGAAGATGACGAGCTGCATCTCGCCCAGCGGCGCCCAGGAGGGCGCAGTGCCGCAGGCGCCCGCGGCCACGGTGGCGGTGCGGTTGTCGCGCCAGACGATCAGCTCGGTGCCGCCGGAGAACGGACCGCCGTTCAGGTAGCGGGCGTAGTAAAGGCTGGAGAGCGGGATCCGGTCGTCTCGCCCGTCGAAGCTCACGTAACGGCCATAGAAGGTGTAGTCGCCGGCGTGGAAAAAGTCGGGGTCCGCCACGATCGGAACGGCGGTCTGGCTGTCCGACGTGTTTCTCTTGGAATTGACGTAATGGTAGTCCCCCCAGAGCACGTTGGCGTCGCTGGCGAGCCCCGTACCGCCCTTGGCGAAGTAGGTGGAGTGGGCCGGGGTGTTGGTCTTGGTGCCCACGGTGTTCGGAGTGCAGCGGTTCACCGCATCGACCGTCACGTAGCCGGTGGCCACGTTCGAGCCCGCGCTGTTGCTGCCGGCGCAGGTCGGCGCGGAGGTCGCGGCGGACGTCGCCGGGACCGGCTGGCCGGTGTGGGCTGCCCGCAACCAGGAAATCTGGGTGGCGTCGGGCTGCGCCGCGATCCCGGCCGTCCCGGCGTTGCCGCAACCGACGAAGAGGACGTTGTCGTCGGACAGCGGGCCCGCGGGCGTGATCTCGGGTCCCGTCGCCGGCAGCGACCCCTGAAGGAGGTCGCGCAGGTTGAGCGTCTGCACGTCGTAGCCCGTGAGGTAGACGTCGAACGCCAGGGTGGGCACGCTCCAATCGGTCCACAGCACCACGCGAGCCACGATCGGCCTGACCGAGGCGTTGTTGATGGAGACCAGGGTGGTCTGTCCCGTCGGATCGCCAAGGTCCACTTCGAAGTAGGGGATGAGCAGGGTGGCGGCCGGCTGATTGGCGACGCGGCAGTTGCCTTCCAGCACGCCGGCCGGGGCGGAAGCGGCCGAAGCGACCATCAACAGGAGAAACGGGAGCAGGAAGCGGCAGGGGCGCATGGCTGTTCTCTCCTTGGTGTCGTCGAGCGGGCGGACGTTTTGGCTGACTTTTCTCTCTCGTGCCGTCCCGCTCCTCGCTGCCCATGTGCCACTTTGCTACTTTCATGCCACGATCCCATCCGACCCTCCGCTTGCGGTTACACTAGGAGGCGTATGAGCGGAACTCTAGTCCAGATCGGCAGCGGCCCGGTACGCTCGTCCGCCCCGCGCGAGGGCCAACGCGGGGGCCAACGCGAGGGACGGCCGGAGTGGCTCCGCATCCGCCTCGCGACGCCGGCCTCCTACCACCGGGTCCGCTCCCTGGTGGAGCGGTTGAACCTCCATACCGTCTGCCAGGAGGCCCGCTGTCCCAACATCTATGAATGCTGGGGCGAGCATGGAACCGCCACGTTCATGATCCTCGGCGACATCTGTACCCGGCGCTGCGGCTTCTGCGCCGTTACCTCCGGGCGTCCGCAGCCGGGCGTCGACCGCGGCGAGCCCGAGCACGTGGCCGAGGCCGTGGCCGCCATGGGGCTGCGCCACGCCGTCATCACCTCGGTGGACCGCGACGACCTGCCGGACGGCGGCGCGCGGCACTGGGCGCGGGTGGTGGAGGCGATCCACGAGCGCTGCCCCGGCTGCGCCGTCGAGGTGCTGACCCCCGACTTCCGCGGCGTGCCCGACGCCCTCAACGTCGTCCTCGGGGCGGCGCCCGAGGTCTTCTCCCACAACATGGAGACGGTGCCGCGTCTCTACAGGCTCGCGCGGCCGGGCAGCCGTTACGACCGCAGCCTCGCCCTGCTCGCCGAGGCCGCGCGGCGCCGCGATGCGGGAGAGTATCAGGGGCGGCTCAAGACCGGCATGATGCTCGGCCTCGGCGAGACCCCCGAGGAAATCCGCGCGACGATCGTCGACATCCTGGACGCCGGCGTCGAGATCCTCACCCTCGGCCAGTATCTCCAGCCGACGCCGAAGCACCTGCCGGTCGACCGCTGGGTGCATCCCGACGAGTTCGCCTCGCATCGTCAGTACGCCCTCTCCCTGGGCTTCAGGCATTGCGAGGCCGGTCCGCTGGTGCGCAGCAGTTACCATGCGCATGAGGCGCTGGATTCGCCCGGCGCTTCCGCACCGGGCTAGCGAAACGTCGCCCAGAGGGCGATCTGCCGGAAACCTGCGGTCGCTTCGGAGAAGCGAAGTCTCGATAGCCCGGTGCGGCAGCGCCGGGCGAGGAGGCCGCGCACGCTCACCCCTGGACACCCTTCCTGCTACGATGCTAATCTGCCATAGGGGACTCCCCTATGCCTCCAGCACACCTGCTCCACGGGATGTTCCGGCGGATCGCCTGGCGGATACGGTTTCCGGTCCACCCCCCGCGCGAGGTGCTCGAGCGATTCGTTCGCGGCGACCTGCCGCCGGGAGACTTCTCGCGGGTGTTTCAGCACCTCCTCCGCGGATGCGGCCGGTGTCGGGCGGTCACGTCCGCGCTCTGGAACATCGGTATGTCGCCTGAAGGCTGCAACATCGAGTACGAGCGGACGTTCGAGCGGGTGTTTTCGAACGTCCGCCGCGCCGTGGGAGAGCTGGAAACCGAGCGCTACCGCAGGACGGAGGGTGAGCGCGCGCTCACCCTCCACAGCCCCGAGACGATGAGCGCGAATCCCAACCCTTCCACCCAGCCGAACCGCTCGCCGAGAAACGACGCCGCCAGCGCCGCCGCCACCAACGGCTGCAAGGTGCTGTAGGCCGCCACCAGGGCGGAAGAGGAGCGGCGCACCGCCCAGGTGCTGGCCGCGTAGGCGAAGACGGTCGGGAAGAGAATGATGTAGGCCACGCCCAGCCAGGTTCCGGCGGGTACCGTCGCCGGCTGCAGGACGGCGAGATCCGGCACCGCCGCGACCAGCACGCCCGCCGAGCCGAAAACGAACGACCAGGCGATCACCGTCCGCCAGGGGATGAGGAGCCGCCGCTGCAGCACCAGGAACAGGGCGTAGCAGAAGCAGTTGACGAGGATCAGGGCATTTCCCAGCGCCGCGCCGCGATCGGTCGTGAAGCGCAGCGGGTCGACCAGCAGCAGGGCTCCGGCCACCGAGAGGGCGATGCCCACCAGCCGCTCCTTGCGGACCCTTTCGATTCCCAGCCCGGCCGCCGCGGCCACGGCGAACACCGGCAGCGAGGTCATCAAGATGGCCGCGTTCGTCGCCGTCGTGTACTTGAGGCCGGTGATGAACAGGACCTGGTTGCCGAAGACGCCGAGCCCGCCGAGCAGCGCCAGCATGGGCAGGTCCCGGCGGGAGGGAAGCAGGCGGTCCCGCCGCCAGGCGAGCAGGAGCAGGATGGGCGTCGCGACGCCCACGCGGATGGCCGCCAGCGCCAGCGGCGCCAGGTCGGCGAGCGCCGCCTTGGCCACCACGTGAAACCCGCCGAACGAGAGCTGGACGAGGAGCAGCGTCAGGTGGACCCGGCCGGCGGGAGCGGGGGAGGGTGGAGGAGAGGCGGGGAGGACCATGGAGGCGAAAGGATATCGGTGTTCAGGAGGTTGTGGCGGAGGATGCGGTATTCCCTTCGAAGCCTCACCCCCGGCCCCCTCTCCGTAACCGGAGAGGGGGAGAACAGCAAGAAAGGCAAAGGCCTTTCTCCCCCTCTCCCGTCAGGGAGAGGGGGCCGGGGGGTGAGGCTTCGAAGGGCAGGACCGGGAGCCGTCCACAAGCAAATTGAACCATGACCGCCCGGCGGCCGTGTTTGCGCCCATCATCCCGAACCGGTACAATCCCGCTTGTGACGGAGCGCACAAGGTTCGGCTCCCCTCCCGACCCAGACATGACCGACGGCGAGCCCGGCATCCGTATCCGGGCGCTCGACGAGCTGGACATCAGCGACATCGTGGCCATCGACGAGCAGATCGGCGGCCGGTACCGGCCGGAAGTTTGGGAACGCCGGATCGGTTATTACCTACGCCGGGACCCCGAGGCTTCGGTGGTCGCCGAGGTGGACGGCAAGGTCGCCGGTTTCATGCTCGGCGAGGCGCGGTCCGGAGAGTTCGGCCTCGAGGAGCCGACCGGCTGGATCGAGGTCCTGGGGGTCGATCCCTGCCATCGCAGCAAGGCGCTCGGCCGGCGGATGGCCACGGCCATGCTGGAGCACTTCCGCTCCCAGGGCGTCCGTAGCGTCCGCACCCTGGTCGACGAGGAGCGCGAGGACCTCCGCGGGTTCTTCAGCTCCCTGGGCTTCGAGCCGTCGGGTTTGCGGCCGTTCGTGAAGACTTTGTAGGGGCGCGGCATCCTGCGCCCTCGGAGATAGGGATGAGCGTTCAAGCCAGCACTCTGCCGAAGCGGTTTCACGAGGCCGTCCTCCGCTGGAAGGACGTGTACCTGTCGGACTACGACTTCCTGATCGAGAACTGGGACAAGCACTTCCCGAACGATTCTCCCTTCCAGCTCTGCGCCTACCGCGAGATGGGGATGTGCACCGAGATCGAGTGCGGCGACCTCAAGGGCAAGCCCAAGTACACCCGCGCCTCCGACATGCTCCCCGAGCAGGCCCATCACCTCTTCGGCGCCATCCGCGCCCAGGCCTCCACCGAGTTCGGCTCCATCCAGCAGCACCGCTTGACGCTCGCCCGCGCCCAGGAGGAGGAGGAGCAGTTCTGGATCCTCCGCATGATGGCCGAGGAGCTGCGCCACGGCTATCAGATGCTCCATCTGCTGGTCGAGGACGACTGGAAGCTCGTGTCCCAGGAGTCTCACTCCGACCTGGTCGAGGACATTCTGTCGATGAACACCGGCTCCCACCTGCTGGGCGCCTTCAACATCGACTTCGACTCCTTCGTCGACAACGTCGTCTTCTGCGCCCTGATCGACCGCGTGGGCAAGTACCAGCTCGCCATGCAGAAGATCTCCGCCTACCAGCCGATGGCCGAGAGCATGCCGCAGATGCTGCGCGAGGAGGCGTTCCATCTCGCGGCCGGCGTCGTGCCGATGCGCCGCTGGGCCACCGCCGCCGCCCGCGGCGAGGCCTACGTCACCATGGACGTGCTACAGAAGGCGATCAACAAGTGGCTGCCGCGCGGCCTGGAGATGTTCGGCGACGAGCGTGGAGGCGGCACCAACGTTCGCTACGGCCTCAAGCCGATGAAGAACGCCGAGGCGCAGCGCGCGTACTACGAGGAAGTCGGCAAGCTGGTGCGCGACCTCAACCTGCGCTACCTGCGCGCCCGCATCGAAAACCTCTCGCACGGCGAGTCCGAGGCGGTGCTCAACCGCGTCCTGGCCGGCGAGACCGTCGAGGGCGTCCGCCGCGACGACCTGCTGCACATGCCGCACCCGGATTTCTTCCGCCGCCGCGGCGTGCCCGCTTTCGCGATGATCGGTTTCGCGGGCGAGACCTTCACCGGCATGCAGGACTACCTCCGGCACCTGATCCAAAACCTGCCGGAGTCGTACCGCGCCGGCCGCGACTTCAAGGACTACGTCGAGGCGCTCACCCAGGTCGCACGAGGGGCAGACGACGGCCAAGGAAGCCGCCGGACGGATGCCGGCCCTCCGCCGCGTCGGCGGGGCCTGCCCGTGCTCGAAATCGGTGCGCTGGGTGGTCGACGATCCGGGTGTTTCCGCGCCGGCCGCCGGGCCGCCCGCCACCAGCCAGCCCGACGCCTGATCTGAGATAGCATTTCCCGGCCCATGAGTGCGTTCAACCGCGTTCTGGTGACCGGCCTGCCTGTCGTGCCGAAGGCCCTCGTCGGCCGCGTGGCGTCGCGCTACGTCGCCGGCGAGACGCTCGACGACGCGGTTCGCGTCGTGCGCTCCCTGAACCAGCAGGGGGCGATGGCGACCATCGACATCCTCGGCGAGGAGGTGCACGAGCGCGAGAAGGCCACCGCCGCCGCCGAGGAGTACCTGCACGTCTTCGACGCCGTCGAGCGCGAGCACATCGACTCCAACGTCTCCATCAAGCTCACCCTCCTCGGCCTCAAGATCGACGAGGGGTTCTGCCGCGACAACGTGGCGCGGATCGCCGAGACGGCCAAACGGTACGGCAACTTCGTCCGCATCGACATGGAGGACCACACCTGCACCGACGCCACGCTGCGGATCTACCGGGAGCTCCAGGACCGCTACGGCAATCTGGGCGTCGTCCTCCAGGCCTACATGCGCCGCACCCTCGCCGACATCGACGGCCTGCCCGCCGAGGGTGCCAACGTCCGCCTGTGCAAGGGGATCTACGTCGAGCCCCGCCGCATCGCCTGGAAGGGCTATGACACGGTGCGGGCCAACTTCGTCGCGGCCCTCGAGAAGCTGATCGTGCGGGGCGTTTACGTGGGCGTCGCCACCCACGACGAGTACCTCGCCTGCCGGGCGGCCGCCCTGATCGACGAGCACGGCCTGAAGCCCGATCACTACGAGTTCCAGATGCTGCTGGGGGTCGACGAGGAGCTGCGCCGCATCCTCATCCAGGAGGGCCACCGGCTGCGGGTCTACGTTCCCTATGGCCGCGACTGGTATCCCTACTCCATCCGCCGGCTGCGCGAGAACCCCGAGGTGGCTCGCCACGTGCTGAAGGCGCTGGTGCGGAGGAAGTAGGGCCGGCACCTTTCCCCCGCCCGAGCCCTCACCCCCGGCCCCTCTCCCGCCCCCTCCCTTCCCACCTCACCGGGAGAGGGGAGAAAAACCAGAAAAAGAAACCCAGAAAAAGAAGAGGGGGACAGCTCTGCAGTTCCGGCTTTTGCTTTTCTCCCCTCTCCCGGTGAGGGGGGAAGGGAGGGGGCGGGAGAGGAGGGCCGGGGAGGTGAGGGTGTTTGACGCTCCAACCCATGGATGATAGCCTCATGGGTCACCTGACCGCCTCGGGATCAGCAGAATCATGGATAAAGGGCACCGCTCGGACTCTCGCGACGTCCTCCAGTCCCGGGGCGACTCCGATACCGACGACATCGACCTGACGCCGCTCCACGAGAGCGGCCTGACGCAGACCTTCGAGAGCAACTCCCGGGAACCGGGAGAGCTGGCGCGGGTGCAGGTCGAGACCGAGGCCGACGTCATCCTCATCGCCCATCCCGAGAGCCAGCGCATGGGCTCGCGCTACCGGCTCTCGCCGGGCGGGACCCTGGAGATCGGCCGCTCCGCCGCCGTGGGCATCAGCCTGCCGGAGGTGTTGTCCCTCTCCCGCAAGCACGCCCGGCTGCGCTACCTCGGCTCGGCCGTGACCATCGAGGACCTGGGCAGCACCAACGGCACCTACGTCAACGGCCAGCCCGTCCATGGCCGCACCGTGCTGCGCAGCGGCGACCGGTTCCAGACCGCCGCCGTGCATTTCAAGTTCCTCCACGAGCAGGACGTGGAGAACGCCTACCATCTGGCGATTTACGAGCTGGTGGCGAGGGACGGCCTGACGGAGATCTTCAACAAGCGGAAGTTCGACGAGGAGCTGCAGCGCGAGTTCGCCCGCGCCGTGCGCCACCAGCGGCCGCTGTCGCTGGTCATCTTCGACCTCGACGAGTTCAAGACGATCAACGACAGCTACGGCCATCTCTGCGGCGACTTCATCCTCAAGCAGGTGGCTTCGCTGGCCCGCGAGATGGTGCGTCCCGAGCAGATGCTGGCCCGCGTGGGCGGCGACGAGTTCGTGATCCTGGCGCCGGAGACCGGCGTTGAAGGAGCCGAGGCCCTGGCTTCCAAGCTGCGCGACCGCGTCCTCGGCTACGAGCACCGCTATGGCGACATCAAGATCACCGTGAGCTGCTCCTTCGGCGTCGCCGAGCTGACGCGCGAGATGGCGGTGCCGCAGGATCTCTACCAGGCCGCCGACGACGCCCTCCTGCTGTCGAAACGCAGCGGGAGGAATCGCGTGGCGGTGCATACGTAGTCGGCGCCCCCCGCCCGCCCCTCACCCCTGTCCCCTCTCCCATCGCCCTCCCCCCGACCGGGAGAGGGGAACGATGCAGAACCGGATGAGCTTGTCGGGTACGTACTCTTCATTCAAGAACAGTCGTGGTGCGCAACGCGTTCTACCTCGGCAAATCCCCTCCGCTGCGTTCCCCTCTCCCGGTCGGCGGGAGGGCGATGGGAGAGGGGACAGGGGTGAGGGGCGGGCGGGGGCTTACTTCGCCACGGCCTCCGTGTTCTCCCCCAACAGAAACCGCCGCACGAACTCGAACAGCACGGCCCGCTGGTAGTCCGTGTTGCTCTTCTTCGCGAAGCCGTGCCCTTCGTCCTTGCCGACGAGGTACCAAACCGGCACGCCGTTGCCTTTCACGGCGGCCACGATCCGGTTCGACTCGGAGAGGGGCACCCGCGGATCGTTCGCGCCCTGGCTCACGAGCAGGGGCTTGGTGATGCGCTTGGCGCGGTTGGCGGGGGCGATCTCCTCGAGGAAGGCGCGCATCTGCGGGTCTCTCTCGTCGCCGTACTCGACGCGGCGCAGGTCGCGGCGGTAGCTCTCGGTATTCTCGAGGAAGGTCGCGAAGTTGCTGATCCCCACCGAATCCCAGCCGCAGCACAGCCGGTCGCTGTAGTGGGTCATGGCGGCGAGGGTCATGTAGCCGCCGTACGAGCCGCCGGTCACCATCACCCGGGAAGCATCGAGGTCCGGCTGCGTGGCGATCCAGTCGAGCAGCGCGCCGATGTCCTTCACCGAGTCCTCGCGCAGCCTGCCGTTGTCCAGGTTCAGGTAGGTCTTGCCATAGCCGGTGGAACCCCGGACGTTGGGAAAGATCAGAGCCACGCCCAGCTCGTTGATGAGATAGTTGTTGCTCTCCCGAAAGCTCGGCCTGGATTGTCCCTCGGGACCGCCGTGGATGCTGATGAACACCGGGCGCTTGCCCTGGAAGCGATCCACCGGCGGCCTGTAGACGTATGCCGGAATCATCCTCCGGATGCTGTCGACCGTGTCGAAAGTCGGGTAATGGACCAGCTCGGGGACCACGAAGGCCTCGGCGTTGAGGCCGCCCGTCTCGCTGGCCGTCCAGCGCTCCAGGCGCCGCCCGTCGGCGTCGTAGCTGTAGACGTCCCGCGGCGAGCGGGCCCAATCGAGCGAGAAGGCGACCTCGTGAGAGCCGGGACGGAATGAGAGGTCCGTGATGCGCCCGGCCGGCAGCTCGGGACCCGGGCGCGGCTGGCCTGCCGCGGTGTCGCTGAAGCGCAGCGTGCTGGCGCCGTCCTCGTTGACCAGGAACGCGAGCAGCCGCCCGTCGTCCGACAGGTCGAAGCTCTCGACGTCCCAGGGGATGTCGCCGGAGAGCACGGTCTCGCGGCCGGTCTCGAGGTCGATCCGCACCAGGCGCTGGAACTCGCTGCCGCGATCGCTCGTGGAGTAGACCGATCGGCCGTCGGCCGACCACCGGCCGTGCTGGTAGGCGACGGTCGGATCCTCCCGGCGCGGATGGCGCGGCGTGATCGTGTGCAGCTCGCCGGTGGCCACGTCGGCCCAGTGGAGATAGGCCTCGTTGGCCGAGAGGAACTCGTACACCAGGAGCCGGCGGTCGTCCGCGCTCCAGTCGAGCGGCTGCCAGGCTCCCGTCGCTTCGATCAGCCGCCGCTCGCTCCCGGGCGTCGCGGGGTCGACGACGTAGATATCCATGTCTCTGCCGTTGCGGGCGTTGCTCGAGAACGCCAACCATTTGCCGCCGTTCGAC
The DNA here is from genome assembly GCA_963778565.1 of Thermoanaerobaculaceae bacterium. Lineage (GTDB taxonomy): Bacteria > Acidobacteriota > Thermoanaerobaculia > Multivoradales > UBA5704 > DATARR01. Next base: position 834,565 of record CAVZUZ010000017.1, read on the forward strand.
CAGCGGGTCGAGGTATAGCGGTGCTTGCCGTCGGTGAAGCGCTTGGCGCGGCCGGTTCGGCGGTCGAGCAGAAAAAGCTGGAAGTTCTCGGCTCCACCCTCGTTCAGGGAGTAGACCAACTGATCGGGATCGTTCGGCCGGTACAGGCCGTCATTGACGGGATCACGGTAGAAGGTGAGCTGGGAACGCGCCCCCATCGGCATGGCCACCTCGTGGAGCTGAGTGCTCTCGGCGAAGCGGGTGCGGATGAGGATGCGGCGCTCCTTGGGATGCCAGTCCACGAGGATGCCGCTGCGGAGGTTCTCGTAAGGGAGCAGGCCCTCCACGTGCTCGGCGGGGATGGACGGTACATCCTGGGCGGCGATGCTCTCCGGCACCGGCACCACTGCGGCCGGCTCGGCTGCTCGCACTACAGAGGCGCCGGGCAGGGCGAGGACGAGGCCGACGAGGAGGGAAGAGAAAAGTTTTCTGTTCATTTGATCTCCATAGGCTCCATAGGCGAGCGCCGCGGTGGACTTTCCCCTCGAAACGGTTACACTGCAAGGGGGAGCGATCTCATGGCCAGCTTCTATAACTGCAGCCGCTGCCCCGCCTACTGCTGCTCGTATACGCGCATCCCGGTCAAGGATGCCGACGTACGGCGGCTGGCGCGGCATCTGGGCCTCACTCCCGAAGCGGCCGCGCGGAAGTTTACCAAGAAAGGCGACGAGCCCGGCGAGGTCATCCTGCGTCATCAGCCGGATGCGATCTTCGGCACGGTCTGCGGGTTCCTCGATCCCGAGACCCGACGCTGCACCGTCTACGAGGCCCGGCCGGCGATCTGCCGCGCCTATCCCGGCACCGTCCGCTGCGGCTACTACGACTTTCTCTGCTTCGAGCGTCGCGCCCAGGAGGACCCGGAGTTCATTCCGTCCACCTACAACAATCCGGAGTAGCCTCTCAGGTGCTCTTGCCGGCTGGAGCGACCTGCCCTTCGAGGCCTCACCCCCTGGCCCCCTCTCCATAACTGGAGAGGGGGAACAAAGAAAGAAGTAGTTTCTTGCCGTTTCCCCTCTCCGGTCACGGAGAGGGGGCCAGGGGATGAGGCCTCGGAGGGCAGGTCCGTTGCAGTCCACAGCCGCTATCACCATCCGATCCCGTAGTCCTCGCCGTAGTCGCTGGAGCCGCCCCACATGGTCCCGTGCTCGTGGTCGAAGAGAATGGCATTGATGGGACCTGACGTTCGCTCCTCGACCTCGACCTTGTAGCCCATCCGCTGCAGCTCCTGCCTCACCCAGGGGGGCGTACTGGCATGGACGGTCAGCCGTCCGGGCTCGGACGCATGGTCGCCGAACGAGCTGTGCATCTGGTAGCTCGTGATGTTCGGACCCTCGACCGCTTCCTGGACCGTCATTCCGAACTCCACGACGTCGAGGAAGAACTGGAGCAGGTTCTGGTCCTGGGTGTCGCCGCCTTGCACCGCGAAGGCGAGCCAGGGCTTGCCGTCCTTGACGGCGAGGCTCGGAGTGAGGGTCACCCGAGGCCGCTTGCCGGGCACCAGCACGTTGAAGGGATTCTGCGCCTCGTCGAGCACGAAGCTCTGCATCCGTTGTGAAAGGCCGATCCCGGTGCGTCCGGCGATGAAGGCAGGAACCCAGCCGCCGCTCGGCGTGGCGGAAACCACCCAGCCCTCGGCGTCGGCGGCGAGGATCGACGTCGTACCGGCGCGGAAGCTCTCGTCGAAGGTCATTGTGGACAGGGACGCAGCAGGCTGCGCCCCTACGGAAGAGTTTTGCGGCTGCGTCCAGGTCTTCGCGCCGTCGGGCGTTCCCCACTTCTCCAGCAGGCTCAGATACGGGTTGGTTTTCCCTTCGAAGGGGTAGGGATCGCCGGGCTTGACGGCCGGGTCGTTGCGCTGCCAGTCGATCTGCTTCCTGCGGACTTCGGCGTAGTCTTTCGTGAGCAGTCCCCGCAGGGGCTCCTCGGGCGGGGAGTAGGGATCGCCGTAGTAGAAGTCGCGGTCCGCGAAAGCCAGGCTCATGGCCTGGTAGAGAGCATGGATGTAGCGGGAGCTGTTGAGCCCCATGCCGCGCAGGTCCAGCGGCTCGAGGATGTTCAACGCCTGGAGCATGGCGGGGCCCTGGGTCCAGGCCGTGAGCTTGTAGACGTCGATTCCCTTGTAGGCGACCTTCGCCGGCTCCTCGATGCGCACCTGCCAGCGGGCGAGGTCCTCCCGGGTGATCAGACCTCCCTCTTCGCGCGTGCCGCGCGCCAGCTCCTCGGCGATGTCCCCCTTGTAGAAGCGGTCGTAGGCAGCCTGGATGGCCTCCTTGCGGCTCTTGCCGGCGGCGAGAGCCTGGCGCTCGGCTTCCACCAGCTTGCGCAGGGTGGCGAGGAGGTCGGGCTGGCGGAACAGCTCGCCGGCCCGGGGCGCCTCGCGCGCCTCGCCGAGGTGGGGAAGGAAGGTGGCGCGCGAGGACGGCCACTCCTTGATCAGCGCTTTCCGCCGCTCGATGGTGTCCGCGAGCTGCGCCTCGATGGGGAAACCCTCGGCCATCTGCATCGCCGGCGCGAGCACCTCGGCCAGCGACAGGCGTCCGTACTCCGCCAGCATCACCATGAGCCCGCCGGGAGTGCCCGGCGTCACGGCCGCCAGCGGGCCGAATTCCGGCGGATAGTCCATCTTCTTGCCATGGAAGAATTCGGGCGTGGCGCCCGTGGGAGCGACGCCCAGGGCGTTGATGGCGATGACCTTGCGGCTCTCGGGGTGCCAGAGCAGGACCTGGGTCTCGCCGCCCCAGCCCAGCGTGTCCCACATGGTGCAGGTCGCCGCCAGCATGGCCGCGGTGGCGTCCACGGCGTTGCCGCCCTGCTGAAACATCATGGCTCCGGCGGTGGCGGCCAGAGGCTTGCCGGTGATGGCCATCCAGTGGCGGGCGTGAAGCGGAGGCTTGGCGGTGCGGGCAAGCGCCGGCCGGGCAGCCAGGGCCGCGGCGAGAAGCGTGACGGTAACAGCGATGGCGATGGCGAAGGCGAGCGTCGCGACGCGATGGACACGACGGTGGCCAGGATGAGGTTTCATGGTTCTCCTCTCCTCCTTGGTTCGGATGCGGAGTTTACAGGAGGCGGGCGTCTTCCTGGGCCGCCCGCCTTTGCGACATGATGCAGGGGTGTCGCCCCGCCAGGCCCTGCTCCTGATGGTCGTCTCGTCCGTCTGCTTCGCCGTCATGGCGCTGGCGGCGAAGCTCGCGGCGGCCGGTCTCTCCGGCAGCCAGGTGGCGTTCATCCGCTTCAGCTTCATGCTGCTGCCGATCGTGCTGGTGCCGTCGCTGGCGCGCAAGGCCGTTACGTTCCAAAGGCTGGACCTGCTGCTCTATCGCGGCGTGTGCGGCGGCGTGGCCGTGCTCTGTTACTTTCTGGCCATCGAGCACGTGCCGGTGGGGATCGCCACCCTGCTCAACTACTCCTCGCCGATTTTCAGCATCGTCTTCGCCGCGCTGTTCCTCGGCGAGCCGGCCGACCGGCGCCTGCTGCCGCCGCTCGCCGTCGCTCTCATCGGCATGGCGCTCGTGGCCGGGGGCGGAGGGAAGGGAGGATGGCTGGGCTTCGGCGTCTGGGAAGCCGTGGGCCTGGCTTCCGCGGTGCTCTCGGGAGGCGCGGTCGCGGCCATCCGCGCCGCCCGTCGCACCGAGGGCTCGTGGGCGATCTACGGCAGCCTCACCATCTTCGGCCTGCTCGCCACGGCCCCCTTCGGAATCGCCAGCTTCCGCTCGCCGACGCCGCGGCAGTGGGTGCTGCTCGCGGTCGTCGGCGTCTGCTCGGTGGCGGCCCAGCTCTCGATGACCTACGCCTACCGTTGGGTGACCAACCTGCAGGCCGGCGTGGTCATTCAGCTCACCGTCGTCCTCAGCATGCTGCTCGGCGTCTTCGTCCTCGGCGACCGCCTGGCGCCTGTGCAGCTCGTGGGCAGCGCCCTCACCCTCGGCGGCGTGGTCGGGGTCGTCTGGCTGCAATCGACGCCGCGGGCCGTGGAGTGAGACTTGATGGCCCGGCTCCTAGGCCGCCTCGGGGCTCGCCCATTTCGCGAGCACCAGGCCGAGGTTCATCATCGCGGTCAGATCGCGGCGTATCTGCGTCTGGCCGCAGACGTGATCCGGTGAGACGCGAATGAACGCTGGGCTCGTCATCCGCCGTGCCGAGGACGCCGACTTCGACGGCATCTGGGAGATCTTCCGGGCGGTCGCGGCACGATACCCAAGGCATTCCGCCATCGCGAGCCTCGGGCTGGTCGATCTCTTCGTGATGCATCGGTCCTGTGAGGCGGAGGTCACATGCACGAGGGTCCGTTCTCGAGAACCTTCCACGTCCGCTGGGGCGACATGGACTTCAACGCGCACATGCGGAACACGGCGTACCTGGACACCGCCGCCGACGTCCGCATGCTGTACTTCCAGGAGCACGGCTTCGCGATGCGCGAGTTCGAGAAGCTGCGCATCGGCCCCGTCATTCAACGGGATGAGCTGGAGTACTTTCGCGAGCTGCGGCTCCTCGATCCCGTGAAGGTCACCCTCGAGCTCGCCGGCTTGAGCGAGGACGCTTCGCGATACCTCTTGCGCAATGATTTCTTTCGGGAGGATGGTACGCTCGTCGCCAGGGTTTCGACGACCGGCGGTTGGCTGGATCAGTCGCGGCGCAAGCTGACGGCTCCCCCGGAGGCCCTGGCCGACGTCGTGAGGCTCCTCCACCGGAGCGAAGATTTTCGCGAGCTGCCTTCGAGCTTAGACTGAGCCGATCGTCCATGCTCGCCTACGCCCTCGCACTCCTCCTGCTCCTTCAGCCCGCCGCTCCGGCGCAGGAGCTGCGGATCGAGGTCTTCAAGGCCCGCCGCGAGCTCGTCCTCTACTCCGGCAAGAAGCCGTTGAAGACCTATCGCGTCGGGCTCGGTCTCAAACCGGTCGGCCGCAAGGTCCGCCAGGGAGACCGTGCGACGCCCGAGGGAAGCTACGTCGTCTGTCGCAAGAACCCGGCGAGCGCCTATTACCTTGGGCTTGACCTATCCGAACGGCGAAGACGCCGGGCGCGGTCTCGCGGCGGGTCTCATCTCTCGCGCGCAGGTCCGGCGTATCCGTGAGGCGCTCGCCGGCGGCGGTTGTCCGCCGTGGAACACCGCGCTGGGAGGCGAGATCTTCATCCACGGCCGCGGCTCCGGGGCGGACTGGACGTGGGGGTGCATCGCCTTGGACGATCCGGATATGAAGGAGCTGTACCAGTCGATTCAGGTCGGGACGCCCGTCGTGATCTATCCGTAAGCGGTACCAGCCGCGCTCATTTTTGGTCCACCGCAGACGTCACCATGCTATCCTTACTCACCATGAAGAACAATCCCCTGCCGAGGCTTGACACCGCTCCAGAGTGCCGAGAGCGTTTGCTTCCGTATTGCCGGCTGAAGTCAGGTGAAACCTGGCAGGATCCTGAAGGAAAGCACCGGGTAGGGTGCGTGGATGCGACCAATTTGGACCAGATCGCGGTTTTGGTTCGCGGGTCGTCACCCACGCTGGCTATTCAAGATCCTCCATACAACCTGGTAGCCTTTGAGCGCAGAAGCATTCAGGAATATATTGCCTGGTGTAAGCGCTGGGTCCGTGTTACCCGCGAAGTTCTCGCTAACGACGCATCCCTTTACGTCTGGTTGGGCGCTGATCAAAACGATGGCTTTCAACCGCTCGCCGACTTCATGGTCATGATGAGACAAGAGCCTTTCTCGGCTCGCAGTTTTATAACGATGCGCAACCAACGAGGATACGGTACGCAAAAAAATTGGATGGCTGTTCGCCAAGAGCTTCTCTATTATATCAAGGGTCAGCCAGAATTCAACGTAGCGGCGGAATATACAGATATTCCGAAAATCCTCCGCGGCTACTACAAAGAGATTAACGGGGTCGTGACAGAGAACTTGGAGCGAGGCAAAGCGGACACAATCCGCGCAGGCAATGTATGGGTTGATGTCCAGCAAGTGTTCTACCGGATGGAGGAGAACGTATCAGGATGTTATGCTCAGAAACCTTTGAAGAGTGCTCAGCGGATTGTGAGCGCAAGCTCGCAAGTTGGTGAGGTGATTCTTGATTTATTTGCCCACTCAGGCTCCACTCTTCTCGCGGCGGAGCTCCTGGGGCGCCGATGCTACACGGGGGATATAGACCCCGTCTTTTGTGAGATTACTATCCGGCGGCTGGAACACTATCGCCGGACAGGAAGGCTCGGCTGGCAAAACAGCCATCCTTTTGAGAAGGAATTGCCCGGACTGCTCGATAAAGACAGCCTCCAGCCTCTTTCCTCGGCGCAAGAGCCATCTCTGCAACCAACTCTCTTTTGATGTGGCATGGAACATCTACAATCCGAGCTTGACCGTTTACTCCGAACTCTCCCAGACGATGAACAGATTCGTTCGCGGCTGGAATCTCTCGTTTCGGTTTACCCGTTTAACGATTATGAGTTCGTAATATCCCATCTCTTGGCTCGGGATGTCCTCTCTTTGGATCAGTATCTTGAGCTACGGGACAACTACATCGCTCGGAACATGTATCTTTACATTTTTGAGATCAGTGCCCCTCGCACCTTCGGCGAGGCCTGGGCGCAGGGCCATCTCAAGGAGCTGGTTCCCGAGCTCATGAAGTCCACGAGGAAGCTCAACCCAAACTACTCAGGGCAATACGACTTCTTACTCGATGGGAGGATCCGAATTGAAGTGAAAGCGTCCCGCGGGGTCGATGCAAGCATTGAGGCTCCGCTTTATGTCAAAGCACTCTCCTCTGATTCAACAAAGCCGTTCTGGATGAACTTTCAGCAGATTAAGCCGGCCTGTTGCGACGTCATCGTCTGGATCGCCGTGTGGCGGGACATCATTCGATACTGGGTTCTTTCCTCGAACGAGATTGAAACTCATCGGTACTATTCCAAGGGACAGCACCGAGGAAACGTTGGAGAAGGACAATTGCATATGACGCATGACAACATCCATGACTTCGACTCCTATGCGGTGCAATCCGACAAGCTGGCAGAGGCGATTCGCGCGGCTTATGAGCGGCAAGGGACAGCGGTGCGCGGATGAGGAGCTGATCGTTTCATTCCTGCGCACGATCGCTCATTCGTAGCTCGATTTCCCAGCTGGATGAACGGCATGTACTGGCCGCCAAGCTCTCAAGCAGCTGGAGGGCCAGCTCGACGCCGTCTTCTTCCACGCGTCTCTCCACCACTTCGGCCGACTCGATGACCTCCTGCGGCTCGTCGCCTCTGCCCTGAAGCCCCGCGGACTGCTCTACGCGGACGAGTACGTGGGACCCTCCCGCCATCAGTGGCATTCTCTCCGTCTGCTTCTGCCGAATCTCGCTTATTACGCCTTGCCGCGGTCGGTGCGGCGCGCCGGTCGACCACGAGGATCCGACGGAGGCGGTCGCCTCGCGCGAGATCGTTCCCGCCATCGGACGTTGGTGTCTTCAGCACAGGACGAGCGCGTCCTCGCCACGGGGCGCTGAGACGGGGTTCTCTCTCCTTTCCAGGGCGGGCATGAGTCTTGCCGTGTCCACCGACGTAACCGTTGTACAAAGTCAGCTCGTATGGGTGGAAGGAGGCTGTGTGAAGGCAGTCCGGTTTTCGATGTCCCGTTCTCGCTGCGGCCGGTGGCTCGCGGTCCCTGTTTTGTTGGCGCTGTTGCCGGTCGCCGCCAACGCCAAAACTCCCGAACCGCCCGCGGCCTCTTCCGAGGTCTCGGTAACCCTGGTCGAGATTCCGGTGGAGGTGGTGCGCGATGGCGAGCCGGTGAAAGGGCTCGCCGCCGCCGATTTCGAGGTCCTCGAAGGAAAACGGCCGCTGCCGATCGTGGCGTTCGATCCCATCGAGCTGGGAACTCCGGAGAAGCCGGGAGGCGCGCCGCCGACCCTGGCCGCCCGCCGCCACCTGCTGTTCCTCTTCGACTTCGCGTTCAGCCATCCCCAGCGGCTGGAGGATGGGGTCGCCGCCGCTCGCGAGCTCGTCGCCACCGGTCTCGATCCGCGCGACCTGGTGGCGGTGGGGATCTATCTTCCCGAGGGCGAGCTGCAACTGATCCTCAGCTTCACCGCCGATCGTGCCGCGGCGTCGCGGACCCTCGGAGCCCTTGAAAGCCTGCTCAAAGAGGAGCCTCTGGCCAAGGACGGGGAAGACTCCGATCCTCTGCGGCTGACGGGCCTGGGCGCCCGGTCTCTGCTCAGCCACGTGTTCCGCGTCGACGAGCGCAACATCGCGCGGGACATGCTCGAGAGCCTCGGTCCCATGCGGACCAGCTCCTCGTCCAAGCTGGGCATCTCCGGCTTGCGCGAAGGTTTCCTGCAGCGCAATGTGCTCTATCACACCTCCGTGCTGGCACAGGCCGAGGTCGAATCCCGCATGCGCGGCCACGTCATAGGCATGGCGGAAGCGATGGGCGGGCTCGCCGAGATCTTGCGGCCGGTCACCGGGAGGAAGTACCTGGCGCTGTTCAGCGAAGGCTTCTCCATGGCACTGACCGAGGCTTACGGGGATGCCCATACGCCGTCGGGCGGTGGCACCCTGATGCTCGACAAGCTCGAGAAGACGGTGCGGGAGCTGCGGCGCTCGGGCTGGATCCTCCACGCCGTCAGCCTCGGAGGCACGCGCCAGGGATTGAGCGCCGACGGCCTCTTTTACCTGGCCAGGGAGACGGGAGGCGAGTTGGTGGAAGGGACCAACCAGCTCGCCCGGGGACTGGCCGGCGCCCTGCGGCCCAGCGCCCACGGCTATCTGCTCACGGTCCAGGCCGACGACGTGGCGCTCGACGGCGCCTACCATACCGTGAGCGTGAAGCTCCGCGAGCCGGGCCGCGCCAGGATCCACCATCGCGGCGGCTACTTCGCGCCCCTCCCCTTCAGCCAGCAGAAGGACGTCCAGCGGCTCGCCGAGGCGGCGACGCTGGTGGCGGGAGAGGAGGAGCGGGACGATCTCGACGTCGAGGTCGCGGCGGTGCCGCTGCGGGCCGGCGCGGACTCCACGCCGGTCGCCATCGTGGTGGAGGTGCCGGGGGCGCCGCTCCTCGCTGCCGGCACACCTCGGATCGGGCTCGAGGTCTACGGCTACGCCCTCGACGACAAGGGCAACAGCCGTGACTTCTTCGCCCAGGCCGTCGACCTCGACCGTTCCAAGCTGGGCGCCCGTCTGGCCCAGGGCGGTATCCGCGTGCTCGGCAAGCTCGACCTTCCCCCGGGCCAGCACCGGCTGCGCGTGCTGGTGCGCGACCGCGGCAATGGACGCACGTCTCTCCTCACCGTGCCCGTGAGCCTCTCGACGAATGCGGCCGTAACCGGGTCCCGGGTCGACGCCCTTTTCCTGCCGCCGGCGGACGACCCGTGGGTGTTGGTGCGGCCGACGGCGACCTCCTTTGATCTCCACGGCCGGGCCGTGCTGCCGGCGGCGCACGGCGCCCTGCGCGCGGCGGGCGAGGCGCAGGTCCTGCTCCTCGGGCGCGGTCTCGCCGGCAAGGGAGCATGGGTCCGCGGACGCATTCTCACGGCGGAAGGCAAACCCATGGAGGGAGGAGCTCTGGATCTGCTGACGGTCACCCCGGGAGAGGCCGGCGAGCCCGATCTCGTGCTGGGGCGCCTGCGGGCGGGAACGTTGCCGCCGGGAGCCTACCTGCTGGAGCTGCGCGTCGGCGGCGAAACCGGCGTCACTCAGGCGGCGACGGCGCGGCCGTTCCGGATCGCCGGCGGCGCGGGGATCTGATCCGTCCCCCTCTCCGTGACCGGAAAAGGGGGTATGCCTGCTGCCGCGGAAATCAAGGACGGCAAGGACAACAAGGACTTCAAGGACGAGGAAACATGTCATTCACCTCGCGTCCTTGGCGTCCTTGCTGTCCTTGATCATCCGGGCGCGGATCTACGCAACCGCGGTGACGCTATACTGTCACCCACGTTCCGTCTTCCCGCGCCGTGGTCTTCTACGCCGATCTTCACGTCCATTCCAAGTACTCCCGCGCCACCAGCCGGGATGCCGATCTCGAGCATCTGGCGCTGTGGGCCCGGCGGAAGGGGATCACGGTCGTCGGCACCGGCGACTTCACCCATCCCGCCTGGTTCGAGGAGATCCGCACCAAGCTCGTGCCGGCCGAGCCGGGCCTGTTCCGCCTGCGTCCGGAGATCGAGCGCGCGGTCGAGGAGCGGCTCCCTCCCTCCTGCCACGGCCCCACCCGCTTCCTGCTCGAAGTCGAGATCTCCACCATCTACAAGAAGGGCGACCGCACCCGCAAGGTCCATCACCTGATCTACGCCGCGAACCTGGAGACGGCGGGGCGTTTCCGCGAGCGGCTCGGTGCGATCGGCAACATCTCGTCGGACGGGCGGCCGATTCTGGGTCTCGACTCGCGCCACCTGCTGGAGATCGCGTTGCAGAGCGGGCCGGACGCCTATCTCGTGCCGGCGCACGTCTGGACGCCCTGGTTCGCCGTGCTGGGCTCGAAGTCGGGCTTCGATTCGGTAGAGGAGTGCTACGGCGACCTCGCGTCCCACATCTTCGCCGTCGAGACGGGACTCTCCTCGGACCCGCCCATGAACTGGCGCGTCTCCAGTCTCGATCGCTTCACCCTGGTCAGCAACTCGGACGCTCACTCGCCTCCGATCCTGGGCCGCGAGGCCTGCTCCTTCGAGACCGATCTCGACTACTTCGCCATCCGCCGCGCTCTGGAGACGGGCGAGGGCTACCGCGGCACGGTGGAGTTCTTTCCGGAAGAAGGCAAGTACCACCTCGACGGCCACCGCGCCTGCGGCGTGCGGCTGGAGCCGGCGGAGACCCGCCGCGCCGAGGGTCTCTGTCCGCAATGCGGCAAGCCGCTGACCGTCGGCGTGATGCACCGGGTAGAGCAGCTCGCGGACCGGCCCGAGGAGGCGCGGCGGGAGCGCACCGATCCGTACCGTTGCCTCGTACCCCTGCCCGAGGTGCTGGCGGAGATCCACGGCGTCGGTCCGAAGTCGCGCACCGTCGAGCAGGCCGCGGCGGACCTGGTGGCACGGCTGGGGCCGGAGATCGACATTCTGCAACGCCTGCCCCTGGAGGAGGTCGCGAGGGAAGGGGACTCGCTCCTTCTCGAAGCGCTCTCGCGACTGCGGGCGGGAAACGTCCGCCGCGAGGCCGGCTACGACGGCGAGTACGGCGTGATCCGGCTCTTCGAGCCCGATGAGATTCGCGGGCGCAGGGTGGTGGCGCCGCTGTTCGGGCCCTCACCTCCCCGGCCCTCCTCTCCCGCCCCCTCCCTCCCACCCTCACCGGGAGAGATCCTCATGCCGCTTCGCGGCACCACAAAATGGGGTGAAAATGAGCCGCAAGGGCGGCTATTTTCAGAACAGGAGGGAGAAAAGCCCTCACCTCCCCGACCCTCCTCTCCCGCCCCCTCCCTGCCCACCACACCGGGAGAGGAGGGAGAAAGACAAGAAAGCCTCTTGTTCTTATCCTTGTTCCCCTCTCCCGGTGAGGTGGGAAGGGAGGGGGCGGGAGAGGGGCCAGGGGTGAGGGCTCGGGCGGGGGAAGGCAGGGCCGGCGCGAGCCTCCTCGACGCCCTCGATCCCGACCAGCGCCCGGCGGCGGAAACCGTGGACGGGCCGCTGCTCATCGTCGCCGGGCCCGGAACGGGGAAGACCCGCACGTTGACGCACCGCCTGGCTCATCTCGTCGCCGAGCGCGGCGCGCCTCCCGAGAGCTGCCTCGCGGTCACCTTCAGCCGCCGGGCGGCGGCGGAATTGGAGGAGCGCCTCGCGGTCCTGATCCCCGGCGCCGTGGGCCGCGTTCTCGTGACGACCTTTCACGGCCTCGGGCTCACCCTGCTGCGCGAGCGCGCCGGTGAGGCCGGACTCGCACCCGGCTTCCGCGTCGCGACACCGGCGGAGCGGACGGAGATCGCGCGCGATCTTTTCGATCTCACCCCGTCGAAGGCTGACCGCTGTCTCGAGGAGATCGGACGCGCCCGGCGCGGGCGGGCGCGCGATCCGCTCTCGACGCTCCCGCCGGAGCTGGCGGAACGGACCGCGCTTTACGAGCAGGCCATGGAGCGCCGCAACCTCCTCGATTTCGACGACCTGCTCCTCGAGCCGCTGGCGCTGTTCCGTGGCCGGCAGGATCTCGCGGCGCTCTATCGCGAGCGCTTCCGCTGGATCTCGATCGACGAGTACCAGGATATCGACGCCCTCCAGTACGCCCTGATCCGCCTTCTCGCACCGGCCGAGTCCAACCTCTGCGCCATCGGCGATCCGGACCAGTCGATCTACGGCTTTCGCGGTGCGGACGTCGGCTTCTTTCTCCGCTTCCGCGAGGACTATCCCGCCGCCCGCGTCGTCCATCTGACCCGCAACTACCGCTCGACCTCTACGCTCGTCGCGGCAGCGTGCCAGGCGATCCGTCCCGCGAGCCTCGTACCGGACCGCCGTCTCGTGGCCGTCCGCGACGGCGCCGCCGAGCGGGTCGTCATCCAGGCAGCGGCGAGCGAACGGGCCGAAGCCGAGCTGGTCGCCCATACCCTGGAGCGGCTGCTCGAGGGAACCTCCTACTTCTCGCTCGACAGCGGACGCGTAAAACCGGGAGAGACGCCGGGAGGGACGCCGGAGCTGTCATTCAACGACGTGGCGATCCTTTACCGTACCGAGGCGCAAGCGGCGCCGTTGATCGAGGCGCTCGGCCGGGCGGGAATGCCGTTCCAGAAGCGCTCCCACCGTCCGCTGGCCGAGCAACCCGGTGTGCGCGCTCTGATCACCGCGATGCAGACGCGGGCCGGGGAGGACCCTCCCTGCGTTGAATCCATCCTGGAAGGGAGCATTCTGGAGCTCGCCGCGGACGCCCGCGCCGATCGGACGGCGCTGCTCGCCGCGGCCGAGCTGCTGCGGCCGCTCGCTCTGCGCTCCGGCCACGACTTCGACGCCTTCCTCGCGGAGGCCGCGCTCGGCGGCGAGGTGGAGGCCTGGGACCCGCGCGCCGAACGGATCTCCCTTCTCACCCTGCACGCCGCCAAGGGACTGGAGTTTCCGGTCGTGTTCCTGGTCGGCTGCGAGGACGGCCTGCTGCCTCTGACCTGGCCGGGAGAGACGGAGATCGATCACGCCGAGGAGCGGCGCCTTTTCTTCGTCGGGATCACCCGCGCCCGCTCGCGCCTCTTCCTCTTCCACAGCCGCAAGCGCAGCGTGCGGGGAGAAGCGCGCGAAACCCGTCCCTCGCCCTTCTTGGCCGACCTCGAAGAGGTGCTCCTGGATCGACGGCGGGAGCCGGAGCTGGGTCCGCGCCGGCCGGAGCAGTTGCGGTTGCTGTGAGGTCCCTGCCTGCTTCTGTGTTGCTCTCAGGCCGCTGCCCCTTGCGCCGTCGTCAAAGGTCCGCCAACGACCACGGAGTCTGCGGGCGATCCCCAACCGCCGTGGCCGGCGTCATCCGAGTGTACACCCCTCGATCTTGATGATCTGGATTCCCGCTGCGCTGCCGGCAACGATGGTGCTCGCTGTCAGCGTTGCTTCGATGTAGTAGGCATTGTTCAAAAAATCAAAACGAAGCTGGTTGTGGCAGTCCCCTTTTTGCACCTGGTACTTGCTAGCAGGTGGGAATCTGTTGCTGTCGAAGCTAAGGGGGTCCACTTCTGATCCGCTTTTCAAGTCAACTGCGATGAGTTTGGCCACTACGTGTCCACTTGGACCGGCATCGAGATAACGTAGCTTCAACAAAAATCCGAACCCGGACAACCCATCCACAGGCGTGATGTTGTAGCGAATCACTGCTGATTGTATTTGCCCGGGAGCGGCAGCAGGTTTTGGTTTGGCGGCGGCCGCTCCCGTGAAAGGGCCTTGCGGCTGCCCCATTTGCACAATGCTGTGATTGAAAAAGACTTTGCGGACGTCAGTCTCGTCGATGGTTCCGTCGGAACCGACGGTCGTCCAGATTTTCTTGGCATCCTGCGTTGGAGTCTGTGCACTGCCGAGCGCACAGAATACGAGGCAAAGCACGAAGCAAGTAGTGTAGCGACCCGATGATGTCATGAGAACCTCCTTTTAAAGGAGTGCGATTAGGACGAGAAACGTTTCACGCAATCGCTGGGGAGTCTTTCTGGCGGCGGCGCGAGAGGCCGGGGCCTAGCGGCAACACACATTCTCCGTCTTCATAAGCTCACACCCGCCCTTCCGAGTCTGTGAATTTTTTAGAGAACGGTCCAAGGCGTCATTGAAAGCAAAGGACTTAGCGGCTCGAAAATGCCTTCAAGTCGAAAAATTCACAGACTCTTCCGGGAGAGAGGGCTTGAACAAGGCAGCTACTTTCTTTGCAGTCTTCCTCTTCTCCCGGCGGGCGGGTGTAAGGCTGGGAGAAGAGGGCCCGGGGTGATGAGGGATCCGGCGGCGCGGACACGGCTCGATTCCATACCTTCTTTGGGATCGGCCGACCGCGGTATGCTGCCCGGATCATGGCGCCGACAGACTCTCTGAAGCCCGTCCAGCCCCTCCTGGTCGCGGACCGCTTTGCCGGCCTGGGCACCGCGCTGGTCGATCTCCTCCGGTCTTTGCGCGACGATCAATGGCACCTGCCGACCGTCTGCCCCGGCTGGTCGGTGAAAGATGTAGCGGCCCACTTGCTCGACACCGCCTGCCGCCGTCTCTCCGCCGGCCGCGACGGCCACCGGCCGCCGCCCGGCAGGTCCATCGCGGAGTATGGGGATCTGGTGGACTTCCTCAATGAGCTCAACGCTCAGTGGGTGATGGCGGCGCGGCGGCTCAGTCCTCGGTTGCTGACCGACTTCATGGCGCTCGTCGAGCCACCGCTCGCGGATCTCTTCCTCTCGCTCGATCCCTGGGCTCCGGGAATTCCGGTGTCCTGGGCGGGAGAATCCGAATCCCAGAGTTGGTTCGATATCGCCCGCGAGCTGACCGAGCGGTGGCATCACCAGCAGCAGATCCGCCTCGCCGCCGGTGCTCCGCCCCTGGACGATCCGCACTGGTCCGCTCCCATCTTGGAAACCTTTTTGCGCGCCCTGCCGCATCGCTATCGCGACGTCGAAGCCCCTCGGGATGCCAGCCTCGTGGTGCGCATCGAAGGCCGGGTTCCCTACACCTATACGTTGCGGCGTGCGGCGTCGGGCTGGGACCTGCTCCAAGGCGAGGCGGTGAATCCGGCGGCCCGCGTCGTCCTGCCCGAAGAGCCCGCCTGGCTCTTGCTCACCAAGGGCTTGGCAGGAGAAGACGCACGCGAGCGTGCTTCAATGGAGGGGGATTCAAAGCTTGCCGCGCCGTTCTTTGGGGTGGTGGCGGTGATGGCGTAAGGGGATGTATAGGTACCGCTCCGCCTCCCGCCGCGTCACACTCGAGACCCGCCCGCGCCGCTCTTCGAGCTCCGCCGGCGGCCACCACCGTCTCGCCGCCGGGGAACCGGCGCGTCGGGATCCCAGCCGAAGCGTTCGAGATCGATCCGTCCTCTCTCGTCGAAGGCGATCCCTTCCTCTTCCAGGAGATGCCGCTGGTAGCCCTCCTCCAGGCCGAGCCCCGAGCGGCTGCTGATCGTGCCCTGCGCGTTGATGACGCGCTGCCAAGGCAGCGACAGGTCCTCCGGCGTATTGCGGAGCGCCGCGCCGACCATCCGCGCGCGTCGCGGCAACCCCGCCAGAGCCGCCACCTGGCCGTAGGTGGCGACCCGCCCTTCAGGGATGCGCTGGATGACGGCGTAGATCTTCGCGGTAGCGGCAGCCGTTGGAGCGAGAGGGCGCGCGGCCCCTTCCCGGTTGGTTTTTCTCGGTGCCATCGGCCTATGCTATCGCCAGCATGGAGTTACCATCGACTCTGCCCCTTGGCGGGTAGTGGCCGCGTAGGGGATAGAGGCCGGCGTCGATACGCCTCGGCTGGCTTCGCGGCTCCGCCCGGCCTGGCAACAGGGGGGAACGACGCCCCCTGCCTCTGCTGCAACGCCCCCTGCCTCTGCTGGGTCGCCCCCTGCCTCTGCTGGGTCGCCCCCTGCCTCTGCTGCAACGCCCCTCCCTCTGCTGGGTCGCCCCCACCCTGTTCTGAGTCACCTCCACCGTGGGGGAACAACGCCCCCTCCCTGTTTTGAACCGCCCCCACCTGGGGGAACAACGCTCCCACCTTGCTCTGCACCGCCCCCACCTGGGGGAACAACGCCCCCACCCCGGGGGAAGACCGCGGAACCCTTGGCAGATCAGTGCTTTAGGGCTCTCCACCCGTCTCCTCCGGGCCGGCGCCGCTCGCCAGGCTCCCGAGACGCGCCATCTGCTTCTGTGCGGTCGAGACCGCCCGCCCCAGCCCTCTAAGGACACGACTTCTGGAGGCCGGCTCCGGAGGAGCCGCATTCGAACAGGCCGGGCGAGAGAACGCCGGGCGACCCGCAAGTCTGGCAACGCTGGTCTGATTTTTTCAGTGTGACCGCGCGCCGTTTCACGGACGAGCCGGAGGCGGCGCAGGTTCGGGCTCCTCGGTCACATATCCCGGCACCTTCGCCCTCAGCTCCTTCCTCTCCTCCTGCTTCTGCTCCTGCACCTGCCGCATCTGGGCGACGACCTCCTGGCCGCTGTAGAAAAGGGCGCCGAGCTCGCTCTTCGGATTCGTCAGGTTCTGCCGGTTCGTCTCGGTGGTGAAGACGCCCTGCGGAGTCAGGATGTAGAACCGGACCCGGTCAGGGCCGGGCAGGGGAAACTCGGTGGTGCGGATCATCTTGGGCAGGGCCTTCGGGGCGAGGCCGACGAACGCTTTGGCGACGCTGCGGACGCTCTCGTGGGAGATCCCTCCGACCATGCCGCCGCCCGTCTTGTAGTACACGCTGGCGTCGCCGTCGGCGAAGCTGACCAGGGTCACGACGGAGATCTGGATCCCCATCTCCATCACCAGGCCGTAGGGCTCGGTGCCTTTGGGGTCCAGGCCGAGGTTGACAGCGGTGGTCTCGAACGCCCGTCGCCGCAGCCTCATGAAGGCTTCCTCGGGAGTTTCCTTGGGTTTGGTCACGGCCGGCTTCGCCCGGCCCTCCCAGCTCCCGAACGGCGGCGGCGCCGCTGGCTTCCCGCCCTGCTTCTTCTTCCACCGCGTGTACAGGAAGATGCCGGTGAGGACGATGACGGCGATGGGCTGCAGCGGATGGATCTTGACCATGCTTCGTTCGGACTCCTGATACGGCCTGCGGGTTTGCTGGGCCGATCCTACAGGAGATGGCGATGGGCTCCAAGAAAAAACCGCCGCCTTCCGAAGAAGACGGCGGCCGATCCGTTATCTAACCCCGATCCGCTCAGTGCGGCACGTTGGTGAACGTGCCATCCACCAGGGGAGCCTCGAAGAGGAGGCGTCCCTCGCGGTAGGTGGCGCCGCGGAGGGCGAGGGCCAGCACGTCGCCGAGATCATCGGCGAAGTGGATCTGGAGGGTATCGCGGACTTCCTGCGGCAGGTCCTCGAGATCGGCCTCGTTCGTCCTTGGGCAGCACGATCTCGATGATCCCCGCCCGCACGGCGCCCAGGACCTTCTCCTTGACGCCGCCGATGGGCAGCACCCGGCCGGAGAGGGTGATCTCGCCGGTCATGGCGAGGTCGTGCCGCGCCGGCCGGCCGGAGAGCGCCGAGACCAGGGCCGTCGCCATGGTGACGCCCGCCGAGGGACCGTCCTTGGGGATGGCGCCGGCCGGCACGTGGATGTGCAGGTCGCGCTCGAAGCACTCGGCCGGGATGCCGAGCGGCTCGGCGTGCGACCGGGCGTAGGTCCAGGCGGCGCGCGCGGACTCCTTCATCACGTCGCCGAGCTGGCCGGTGAGCACCAGCTCGCCCTTGCCCTTCATGGTCGAGGCCTCGACGAACATGATGTCGCCGCCGATCGGCGTGTAGTACATGCCGGTGGCGACTCCCACCTGGTCCTCGCGGCGCCGCCCGCTCGGGATGGACCTTCGGCCGGCCGAGGAGCTCGCGCACCTCGACGGCACTCGATCTCCAGCGCGCTCGATCTCCCGCGCGGCGATCTTCCGCGCCACCTTGCGGGCCAGCTTGCCGAGCTCGCGCTCGAGCTGCCGCACGCCGGCCTCGCGGGTGTAGCCCGGTGATGATCTCGCGAGATCGCCTCGTCGCCGATGGCGATCTGCGCCGGCTGTCAGCCCGTTCTCCTCGAGCTGCCGCGGCAGCAGGTAGCGCTGGGCGATCGCGAGCTTCTCGCGCTCGGTGTAGCCGGAGAAGTCGCACCACCTCCATGCGGTCGAGCAGCGGCCCCGGGATGTTCTGGATGAAGTTCGCCGTGGCGACGAACAGCACCTCGGACAGATCGAACGGCACGCCGAGGTAGTGATCGGTGAACGTGTCGTTCTGCGCCGGGTCGAGCACCTCGAGCAGCGCGCTCGCCGGATCGCCCTGGAACGAGACGCCGAGCTTGTCGACCTCGTCGAGCAGGAAGACCGGGTTCTTGGTGCCCGCCTGCTTCATGCCCTGGATGATGCGGCCGGGCATGGCGCCGACGTAGGTGCGCCGGTGACCGCGGATGTCGGCCTCGTCGCGCGACGCCGCCCAGGGAGATGCGGACGTACTCGCGGCCCATGGCGCGCGCGATCGACTTGGCGATCGAGGTCTTGCCGACGCCCGGAGGGCCGACGAAGAGCAGGATCGGGCCCTTCGCCTTGCGCTTCTCGTCGGCGGTGCGGGGAGCCCCGGAGACCTGGGACTTTTCCTCTCCGGTTTTTTCCTCTCCGATTCTATCTTCACCCTCGGGGCCTGAGGCGGCCGACGCTTCGGCCTTGCGGGCCTCCTCCTCGGTCTGCTTGCGCGCCTCTTCGGCCTGGCGAAGCTGGCGGACGGCCAGGAACTCGAGCACCCGGTCCTTGACGTCGCCCAGGCCGTAGTGGTCCTCGTCGAGGATCCCGGCCGCCGCGGGGATGTCGAGGTGCTCGGGGCTGCGCTTGTTCCACGGCAGCTCGGCGATGGTCTCGAGGTAGGTGCGGATCACCTGCGACTCCATGGCCTCGCGGCCCATGCGGCCGAGCCGGCCGAGCTCGCGGTTCGACCTCCTTGCGCACCTCCTCCGGCAGCTCGAGGCTGGCGAGCTTCTCGCGCAGCTCGTCGATCTCGTTCGCCGGTGTCGCCCTCGCCCAGCTCCTTCTGGATGGCCTTGAGCTGCTCGCGCAGGAACATCTCGCGCTGGCGATCGCCCAGCTCTTCCTGGACCTTGGTCTTGATGTCCTGCTGGGCTTCGAGCACGCTGAGCTGCCGCTGCACGTGCACCAGCACGCGCCGCAGCCGCTCCTCGACGGAGAGGGTCTCGAGCAGCATCTGCCGCTGAGCCTGCGTCAGGTCGGTATAGCCGGCCACCAGGTCGGCGAGCCGGCCCGGATCCTCCACGCCTTCGAGCACCTGGGTGACCACCTCCTCCGGCAGGCCGGACTTGGTGCCCAGCTCCGCCGCCCGCTCGCGCAGCTCGCGGAACAGGGCGATGAACGCCGGATCCTGGACGTTGAGCGGCTTCATTTCCTCGGCCTCGCGCACGATGGCCTGGAGATAGCCGTTCTTCTCCTCGATCTTCATCGCGATGCCGCGGTTCTCGCCATGGAGGAGGAGCTGGATCCCCGCCAGACCCCGCTGGAGCTGGCCGATACGAGCCACGGTGCCGATGGTGTGGAGCACCTCGGGCGTAACGAGCTGCGCCTCCTCGCGCTGGGAAACCGCGAAGACCAGCTTTCCTGGCGTGTTGAGCGCGGCCTCGATGGCCCGCAACGTGGCGGGCTTGCCGGCGTTGATCGGGGTGGTCACACCCGGGAAGAGCACGAAATCCCGCAGCGGAAGCACCGGTAAAGTCAAGCGTTCACTCATCTTTCTCTCCTTGGTCTCCAGGGAAGAAGGCGACTCCCGGCCGCTCCGCCATGGAGGTGGACCGTCGGGCTGATCCGACTTTGGCGGTCCTGTCATCGGTGAGAACGTAGTCGGGGGGACTCAAATTTCCACCCCTTCTATCTTAGTGCCTCTCGCTCAAACCGGGAAGCTCTCTCCATGCGATTCGTGGGGTATACCAGATCCGTGCCAGGCCCGCCGCGGCGCTCTCAGCGCCGGTATTCGATGTAATGGGCCGTCTCGTCCGCCACCGCACGGCCGAAGAGGTTCTCGACGATATGGAAGGCCATGTCGATGCCGGAAGCGACGCCGGCGGAGGTGATGACGCCGTCGTCGACCACCCGTGAGTCGCGCTCGACCGTGACGCCCGCGCCGAGGGAGTCCAGGAGGTCCAGCGCGGCCCAGTGGGTGGCGGCACGGCGGCCTTGCAGAAGGCCGGCCTTGGCGAGGAGGAGAGCGCCGGTGCAGACGGAGGTGACCTGCCGCGCCCCGGCGGCGGTGGCGCGGATCCAGCCGAGGATCTCTTCATCGTCGAGGAGGGCCCGGGTGCCGAAGCCTCCCGGTACGAGGAGGAGGTCGATCCGCGGCTGGTCGGCGAAGCCGTGGGCCGGAACGACGACGAGGCCGCCGGTGGCGCTGACCGGATCGCGGGTCCTGGCGACGGTGAAGACGCGGAAGGGCGCGCTCTCCTCGGAGCGGCGGGACTCGACGCCCGGCGTCAGCCGGGTGCGCGAGAAGACCTCGAAGGGACCGGCGAAATCCAGCACCTCGACGCCGTCGAAGAGGAGGATCCCGACGTTGATGCGGTCCATGCCCTTCGCTTTATACCACCGCCAACCCGCTGACTCTCCCCCTCTCTCTTTGCCGCGGAATCAAGGACACAAAGGACTGCAAGGACTTCAAGGACAGGGAGCATGTCGTTCACCTCGCGTCCTTGGCGTCCTTGCTGTCCTTTGTGTCCTTGATTCCGCGGCTGCTCGCCGCCACCGAGCTATCGCCGCGCGCCGAACACCTGCGCCCAGACCGCGCGATAGGCGCCGCCGCTCCCGCCGGGGGCCCTGCCCAGGGACAAGCCGACGCCCATCTCCTCGAAGTCGGGGTTCAGGATGTTGCGGCGATGCGTGGGGCTGCGCAACCAGCCCTCCACCACCTCGTCGATCGAGTACTGACCCTCGGCGAGGTTCTCGCCGATCGCCCGCCAGTCGTAGCCGGCGGCGCGGGCGCGCTCGCGCACGGTCTTCCCCTCGGGGCTCTCATGGGCGAAGTAGCGGCGGGTCAGCATGTCCTCGGCGTGACGCTGGGCCGCCTGATCGAGGCGGGAGTTGGGACGCAGGGACGAGAGCCCGGCCTTCCGCCGCGCCTCGTTGACGCGCGCCAGCACCTCGGCGCGGACCCGGTCGAGGTCGCGGATGCCGGCGGTGCCGCGGGCGAAGTAGTCGCCCTGGGGTACGGCGAAGAGGAAGACGTAGAGCGGCGCTCCCCGTGGGCCCCGCAGCCGGTCGAGGCCGATGCCCAGGTCACGGCAGCTCGGGGGCCAGCACCTGGCGGTAGCTGCCCGACTCGGCCTGCCGCCAGTTGCGCAGGACGGTCTCGGGACCACCGGGCGAGGTGGAGAGGCTCTCGGTCCAGGAATGGGCCTCATAGCCCACCCGCTTCAGGCGTTGCTGCATCTCCTCGGTGGAGCCGGCCCGCAAGGAGCCTCGACGGGCGATCTCGGCCGCGTGCTCTTCGGCGGCCCGGGTCAGGGCGGGCGAGAGGCGCAGGGGCGGCGATCCCACTCTCTGCCGCTCGGCGTTGATGAGCCGCAAGAGCTCCTGCCGCGGATCGCTCTGGACCGCGCCGCCGCCGGCGGCGAGGAGAAAAAGGCAGGTGAGGAGGTGGACGGCGGGGCGCATCGTATTGGGATCAACCTGGGGAAAGGAACCCCTTGTTCCCCGCCGCCCGGCGCTTCCGCACCGGGCTACCGAAACGTCGCCCCAAGGGCGAGTCGCTTCAGAGAAGCGACGTCTCGGTAGCCCGGTGCGGAAGCGCCGGGCGTTAGGAGGCTCTGCGGTGATTTCCAGTATAGGATCACCCGCACTTTGCACGCCCTCTCGCAGTCCGCGCCCGCGCGCCTCAGCGATCACGAACGTCCGGTCGGGGCGCACCTCTGGATCCTCGCCTTCGCCTGGGGGACTTGGTGCACGGGCTTCTATTCGCTGATGCTCCTCAGCTTCCTGCTGCCGCCCATCGAGGGCGCCTTCGGGCAGCTCTCCGATGGCAAACTCGCCGCGCTCACCGCCGTCGGCATCGGCATGACGGGGGTGGGCGGGCTCCTCTTCGGCTGGATGAGCGACCGCTTCGGGCGACGGGCCTCGCTCGCCATCTCCATCGTCGCCTTCTCGCTCGGCAACGCCGCCTGCGCCGCGGCGACCGGTTTCTACGGGCTGTTCGCCGCCCGCGCCCTGGCGGGGCTCGGTATCGGCGGCACCTGGGGCGCCGGGCAAGCCATGGTCGGAGAGACCTTTCCTCCCGCGCTGCGCGGCCGCTACGGCGCCATCGCGCAGAGCGGCGCGCCCGCGGGTCTGGGATTGGCGGCCATCGTGGGCTCGTTCCTGGCCCCCGTTGTGGGTTGGCGGACGGTTTTCCTGCTCTCGGCGGCGCCGATCCTCGTGCTGCTCGCCTGGAAGCGGCTGCCGGAGTCGGACCTCTGGCGGGAGCACGACCGCCGGCTGCGCGCGGGCGCTCCGTCTTGCGGCCGGCCCATCCTGGCGCAGCTCGTGGCCCGCGACCTCGCGTGGGTGTTTACCAAGGCCTTCATCCTCACCATCCTCAACATGTCCGCCTACTGGTTCGCCGTGATCTGGCTGCCGCGGTATCTGCAGGAGGACCGGAAGCTGTCCATCTTCGGCTCCGGTTGGTGGACTCTGACGTTCGTCGCCGGCTCGCTGCTGGGCTATCTCACCTTCGGCAGGATCTCGGACGCCATCGGCCGGCGCCGCGCCTTCACGCTCTACTGCGCCGTCACGGCCGCCGGCTTGGCGATGGTCACCCTGTTCTGGGACGTTTTCGCGTCGCGCCCCGGCATGGGGCTGGCGTGCATGTTCGTGGCCGGCGTGGGCACCGGCACCTGGTCCTGCTACGGCCCGTATTTCTCGGAGCTCTTTCCGACCCGGGTGCGTGGGGCCGCCATGTCGGTGATCATGAACCTCACCCGCGGCGTGCAGTTCCTGGCGCCGCTGGTGATCGCCGGCGTGGCCGGCCGCTGGGGGCTGGCGGGCGGGGTGGCGCTGGCCGCCGGCTTCGCCGCCCTGGCGGGCGCCTGGGTGTGGACCCTGCCGGAGACCGCGGGAGCGCGGATCGAGGTCTGAGCCATGGCATCCGAACCCACCACAGCGCCCCGCGACCTCGGCATGCGCCGGGTGGTCTCCCGCTGGGAGATCGTCGGCTTCTCGATCAACGACGTCATCGGCAGCGGCGTCTACCTGCTGCCGGCCGCGGCGGCCGCCATCCTGGGCGCGGCGAGCGTGGGCGCCGTGGCGCTGGCCGGGTTCGCCGTGCTGCTCCTGGTGCTCTGCTTCGCCGAGGCGGCGAGCTACTTCGACCGGCCGGGGAGCGCCTACGTCTACACCCGCGCGGCGTTCGGTCCCGTGGTCGGCTTCGAGGTGGGATGGATGACCTGGCTGGCGCGGGTCTCCTCGGTGGCCTCGCTGTCGGTGGCCTTCCCCCGCGGGCTCGGTTATCTCTGGCCGGAGGCCAACGAGGGGTGGTGGCGGCTGCTGGCGATCGCCCTGCCCCTTCTCGTATTGACCGCCATCAACGTGGTGGGGGTCAAGCACGGGCGTGCGCACGGCGGTTTTCCTGGCCGTCACCAAGACTCTGCCGCTCCTCGTCTTCATCGTGGTGGGACTGTTCTTCGTATCGTCGAGCCTCGCGACGACGGTGGCTCCGAAGCCGGGATCGGGGGCGTTCGGGGACGCGGTGCTGCTCCTCCTCTTCGCCTACGCGGGGTTCGAGAACACGGCCGCGCCGGCCGGCGAGTTCAGGAATCCGCGCCGGGACGTGCCGTTCGCCCTCATCGTCCAGATCGTCATCGTCACCCTGATCTACACCGGCGTGCAGTGGGTGGCACTGGGAACGCTCCCGGGTGTCGTCGAATCGAAGACTCCGCTGGCCGATGCCGCCGCGCGGTTCCTCGGCGGTTGGGGTGGCCTGATGATGACGGTCGGCGCCGTGATCTCGATCCTCGGCACCAACAGCAACACGGTGCTCTCCGGGCCGCGCTATCTCTATGCCCTGGCGCAGGACGGCTTCGGACCGGCGTTCCTGGCGCGGCTCCATCCGCGCTACCGCACTCCGGCGGCGGCCATCGTGCTGCAGACGGCCATCGCCCTGCCGCTCGCCTTCACCGGCTCGTTCGAGGCCCTGGCGACGCTCTCGGTCATGGCGCGGCTCGCCACCTATTTCGGCACGGCCTTGTCCGTACCGGTGCTGCGGCGCAAGCTGCCGCCGGGAGCCGTCCGCCTGCCGGGCGGGCCTGCGATTCCGATCGCCGCCGCGCTGCTGTGCGTCGCCTTCGCGGCGAGTGCCAACGCCAGGAACCTCATCGCCGGCGCCGTGGCGCTCGCCGCGGGCGGCCTGATCTATGCCCTGCGGCGGCGCCCCGTCAGCTCGGGTACGGAGCCTTGAGGTAGGTGCGCGCCCTGTCGTGCACCTCGTCGGGCGCGCGGGTCGCCAGGGCCCGGTTGTACCAGTACCGGGCTTCCTCGCGGCGGCCGAGGGCGTCGAGGGCCATACCCCGGTAGAGGCGGCCGTAGGCTTTGTAGTCGTTGTCGATCCTGCCGTGGCCGGGGAGGCCTTCGAGCCTCTCGAGATAAGGCAGCGCCTCGGCGTACTGCTTCCACTTCACCTCGTCGCGGCCGAGCACGTAGAGGGCCTGCTGCGTGACGTCGCCGCGGTAGCCCGTCCGTCCCTCGGCGTGGCGCTGCAGGATGTCGCGGAGGTCCTGGCGCGCTTCCCGCCACAGGTTCAGCCGGGCGAAGGTGCGGCCCTCGTAGACGTGGAAGAGCGAGTTGTTGGGATAGCGCTGGCGCAGCCACCGGGCGTAGTGGAGCGCCGTCGCGTAATCGCGCTCGAAGATGTAGTGGATCTGCACCAGACAGAAGGCCGCCTCGGTGGGAACGAACGTCCCCTGCTCGACGGCCTGCGACAGCTCTTGCAGGCCGCGCGCGCGATTTCCTTTCGGGAACAGGCGGGCGAAGGGCTTCAGGATCGGATACTGCTCGGGCACGACGTCCGCCAGATAGTCGAAGAGGCCGATGCCCAGGAGCAGATCGGGGTTCCCCGGGTCGCGCCGGCGGACTTCCTTGAGAAGACGCAGCGCCTTCTGACCGTCGCGGGCGGCACGCAGCCAGCTCTTGCGGTCGGAGTGGAGACGGCCGCGGAACGCCAGGGCTCCCGCCTTGAAGAACATGGCGTCGAGGTCGTCCCGGTCGCGCCTGAGGCGGCGGTCGCAGCGGTCGATCACCTCGTCCATGGCGTCGAAGAAGGCGTCGTCGCGCGACTTGTCTTCCGGGTCGACCTGGATCTCCCACCAGGGGGCGAGGGCGCGCAGGAAGGGACCGACGGGATGGCCCGGATGGCTGTGTTCGATACCGGCGAAGGCCGCATTGGCCGCCGCGAAGTCCATATCGTAGAGCCGGTCGAGCCCGCGCCGGGCGTCGTCGCGGAAGGCCGCGTCATCGAGGATCGACCACGGCTTCGCCGCCGCGGGAGCCGCCAGGAAAAGGAGGAGTGAGAACGGGATCCAGTAAGGCGCCAGGTGCCGTTGCATGGGGTTCGGGTCTCCGGGATCTGAAAGCAGAGAACGACGGATGGCGGAGGCGCTATTCCGGGGCCCTCACCCCTGCCCCTCTCCCGCCCCCTCCCTTTCCCACCTCACCGGGAGAGGGGAAAACAAGAAAGCCCAATGACTTCTGCTCTTTTTCCTCCTTTTCTCCCTCCTCTCCCGGTGAGGTGGGAAAGGGAGGGGGCGGGAGAGGAGGGCCGGGGAGGTGAGGGCCTAGCGTCCCACCAGCCGTCCGGCCTCCGAATCCCACCGCCAGGCGGCCGCGGATCCCTGCAGGTGGACGCCGCCGAGCCAGCGGTCGATGCCGCGGATGTGCACCCAGTCGTCGCGCCCCTCCAGGACCTCGCGGCCGGTGGTGGTGAGGCTCACCCGCGAGGCGGCGATCGAGCCGTTGGGGGACGGCTCGAGACGGAGGAGGGGCCGGGGGAGGGCGGCGAGCTCGCGCAGCAGGCGGAGGAAAGAGAGGTCTCCCATGAAGACCCGCTCTTCCATGCGCTGGGTGGCCCGGAAAAGCTCCTCGAAGATCGAAGCACCCTCCGCCAGTCCTCGCAGGGCCTGCGCTTCCGAGCGGGAGAGGCCGTTGAACACGCAAGGAAACTCCTCGAGGTGCCGGCGCAACGCTCCGGCGAGGAAGGGGAGCGCGGAGAGGTCGCGGCGGAGCAGCCCCTCCAGGCCGGACGGGTCCGGAGCGCAGAAGGCCCGCCAGGCGTCGCGGGCCAGGAGCTTCTGCCCTTCGTTGATCCGCTGCCGGCGGTCGAGCAGCGAGGCCATCTGTTTGGGGGTGAGCTGACCCAGCCCGTGGAACGGCATCATCCCGGGAAAGTCGCCGATGCAGATCAGCGACAGCTCCGTGCCGCCCAGGTTCCGTCCCGCGAATCCGTCGAGCGCGCGGATCAGCAGGAGCTGGTCGAACAGGTCGTGCTCGAACCAGAGGGTCACCTCGTCGTAGGAGCGGTAGTCCCCCAGCGTATGGTCCCACCGGGTGAGGGTCGCGAGGCAGGAGTCGTAGTCGTCGTAGCCGCTTTCCGCAAGATAGCGGGCGCGCACCTTCCGCCACCGCTCCGGCGGCAGCCCGCCCGGCGCGGGACCCTCGTGCAGCACATCCGCCGTGACCGCGACCTCGCCCGAGACTCCGGAACGCCGGATCAGCTCGGCCGCGATGTCGCCGTTCGTGACGTGAAGCGAGCGGCGCGCCGGCGTCAGCCTCATCACGCGGCCGATGGGAAGGGTGTCGTTGAGCGACTCGGGCGCGGGGGAGTCCACGACGATGGGCGCTGGAACCGGAGCAACCGGGAACCGGAAGCCGCACTGCCGCATCAGGTCCGCGGCGGTCTGGGAACGGTGGGGATCGGGATCGGCCATGGCGATCGACGGCCCATTATGAACGGATATCCATGAACGGATATCCATGAACGGATCTCCATGAACGGATCTCCATGAACGGGACATCGGCCGGACGCATACAGCGCTGCCAATATTCTACGGTAAGGAAGGCACGAACGGCTGCGCGATCAGCCCTTTTTCCTGGAGATCGCGCCGACTTTGCAGGCCCCGCAGTCGCGGCGGAGAGATCCTCGGGGTCCACCTCGTACTCGCGAAGCTCGTGGGCGACGCCGAGAGAGTCGAGCAGGCGGGCGGCGTTGGTCTTCATGCCGATCCCGCGGACAGGTTCCGTGCCTGCGGCCTCAAGTGTTCGCCAGCATCTTGATGAGGTTGGGCATCCCGGCGCCCTGCATATAGGGATCACGTCCCAGGTCCGTGCTGTTCGCCAGCAGGATGTTCTTGACTCGGTCGGGATAGCCGATGAACTCCCGCCGTACGGAGAGAAAGGCGGCGAGAACTCCTGAAACATGAGGGGTCGCCATGCTCGTTCCGCTCATTTCTACATAGAGGTCATTGACGCGCGGAGAGGTCGCCGGAGTGAACTGATGGCTGGCGGAGACGATCCTCTCTCCAGGGGCGACGCAGTCCGGCTTCCTGCGTCCGTCGGCGGTAGGGCCGCGCGAGGAAAAGTAGGAGATCCCGTAGGTATGCGGGTTCGTCTTATGGACCGAGCCGACGGCGATCGATTCTTCCAGGTTGGCCGGATCGCCGATGGTGAGGTCCATATTCGCCTCCACCTGTCCACCGGCCGACTCGATGACGAGGAAACCTTCGTTGCCCGCGGCCAGGCAGACCAGGACTCCCTGGCGCCAGAGCCGACGCAGCTCCTGGCACAAGGGCGAGTGCCCGCAGCCGAAGACGCTCGGGTCGAAGGAGCCGCCCAGGCTCAAGTTCACTCCATGAATCAGCAGCTCGCCCGATTTTTCATTGAGGTCACCTATGTGATCGAGCGCCTTGATGATCCACGAGTCCTGGCCGTTGCCCTGGTCGTCGAGCACCTTGTAACCGTAGATCCTGGCCTGGGGAGCCATGCCGAAGAAGCGCCGACGGCGGTCCTTCTCGTCGGGCAATTCGCCGTGCTCGCCGGCGATGATCGCCGCGACGTGAGTGCCGTGGCCGTTCGCATCCACGGGCTTTCCTGCCTTGCTGGTGACGCTCTTGGGGGCGCCCGGCTTGGTGCAGTCCCATTGTTCGACGATGTTGCCGTGAGTCGCGAAATGAGGATGGTCTTCGCGGATCCCGGTGTCGAGCACCGCCCAGCGGGTGTCCCGGCCCAGCGCGCCATAGCCGAGGTTTGCCGGCCGCGCCTGGACGGTATGGGTCGACTCATAGATCAGCGCCGTTTTTGTTGCGTCGCGCCAGACCTTGTCGATGCGTAGATCTCGGAACTGAGTCCGCAGGCTTTCGATCTCGAAACGGGTGAGGTTGGCGGAGATGAATCGCTTCAAGGATTCTATCTGCGCCAGGTCGGCCTGCTTTCCCGCCAATTTCCGGATCGCCTCCTGCAACTGCGTGCGGGTCGAGTCGAGGGGCTGCGGGTCGTCGGGATCGGAGAGCGGATCGTTGAGCTGAATCAGGACTTGATGTCGCCGATCGACGTGGCTGTTCTCCAGGTTGTTGACCAGATCGCGGGCGATGACGAATTTGCCGACCTCTTGCGCAAACGAGTTGCCGACGGTCTCGCGGACGGCATCCTGCACGAAGGCGGTCCGCAGATAACCGGTGCCCGAGTGGGGATGGCGCGGCGAGTCGGGGTTGAGGAAGAACCCGGCATGGTTTTCGATCTTGAAGCCGTCACGGGTGAACTCGCCTCGCAGGTCCGAGTCGATGGCCACCGGGTCGAGCCGGTCGGCCACGTTGACCCAGCGCGAGACACAAGGGGGGACCGGCAGCTTCTTGCCGCCGACCCACTGGCGCAGGACGTCTCTGAACTCGGTCAGCCCCAAGGGCGATCCAATGGTGACGAAGAGACGGACGTCGCAGTCGGCCTTCTTGAGCTGCCGGAGAACGTTGTAGGCGATCATCGTTCCCTGGCTGTGCGCCACGACGACGAAAGGGCCACCGCCGGCGGCGAGCCGCTCGGTCAGGCTCTGTTCCATCACGCGTCGCCGCTCTTGACGGAAAAGGAAATCGTTGACGTCACGCAGCAGGGTTCGGGTCAATCTTTCGGTGATCCGGCGGCGCAGGAATTCCGGCAATGGAAGCACTCGGGCGCTCACCTCGCGGACGCGGACCGCCATCTCCCTCGCGCCCGCCTCAGCCTCGGATTCGCCGACGATGCGCCGCGCCAGCCTTCGCAGGATCTCGCGTTGCCGCGGATCCCGAGTCAGTGCTTCGATCTCTGCCTCGATCAAGTCGGTCTCCGCGCCGGCCAGAGCGCGGGTGGTCAAGGTGGAAGCTTCATCGTCCGGCACCTCCACAACGTCACCCGAAGCGCAGGTCTGTGCCTCGGGACTAGGGTAGTACTCCCGATTTACCCAGTACGCGAGGCGGCTGCGATCGCCGAGCTGAATGCCGAAGAGGGCCATGTCCCACTGGCATTTGAGCACCGACGCAGGCGGCTTGTTGCCGATGCCGTGAATATAGACGATCGTCTTCGCCTCGGCTTGTCCGCCCGCGGCGATCTTGACGCCTCTCGCGGCCGGGCGCGCCCCGACCTTCTGCGGCCGCGGGTGTTTCCTCTCCAGCGCTCCACCCACATCGGCCACCGGAGTTGCCGGTGCGCCCTCCGCAAGGGCGGCGTCCGCACTCACGCGGATGGACGGTTTTTTCGCGGCGCGCGTGGGAGCCTTCCTGGATTTCGAGCTGCCTTTAGGCATGGCCGACCCCTTATCTTTTGTGTGTGAATCTTCTAATACTAGCATGGAAGCGCGGGGGTTGCGCGCGGCGCGTGACATAATCCGCCGTCCTTCGAGGCGACGATGCCGATTCATCAAACCGCCAATCGCACGCGGGTGTATCTGACCGGCGTCCTCCTCTTCCTTTTCATCCCCGTGGTGCTCTTTCTTTTCGCGCGCCATCCGGAGCCGGTGGGAGTGAGCCTCGCGGCGGGCGTGGTCCTCATGCTCGGGCACCGCTTCCTGGCCCGGCCCTACATGGCGCGGATGCTGCCGCTCAAGTGCGTCTGGTGCAACCGCATCCTGGTACCCGACTCGACGGGGCGACGCCGCGGGGAGACCTCCACGCTCGAGCTGCATGCCGGCGGCGGCGCTCTCCAGGCCCGGTGTTGCGCCGGCCACCGTGGGCCCGCGGCGAAGTTCTTCACCTTTCTCCACACCTGGCGATGGCCGTTGCGCCTCGGCATCTTCGGTCCGCTGCTTTTCCTGCTCGTCGCGCTGGCGGTTTCCGCCGCGGGCCAGCCGGCCCCGGTTTCCTTCGCCACAGCCTGGTTCAAGCTGGTGATCGGGGTGACGGTGAACCTCGCGGCCTTTGGTTATCTCGCCGGCCGCGAGCAGGCTCCCCTGAGCGTTCCCTTCCCGGTCCACAACTTCTTTCTGCTGGGAGTGCGCAACCTGCTCTGGGTCTTCCGCCTGGTGGGGCTGTGGTGGATCTGGCAGGGGCTCGCCTTCGTCCTCGGCCCCTAGGACCAGGTCCGGCTCGCCAAATCCAGATCCTCGTACACCGCGTCGAGCGCCGAGCGCACCCGCAGCTCGTGCCGATCGTTGCTCGGCGTGCCGTTGAAGGCCAGGGCGACGGCCAGGCCGTGCTCCGGGTCCGCGAACGCCACCGAGGACCGGTATCCACTGTGGCCGAACGCTCGGGCGGAAGCGTGATGGCCGTAGCCGTAGGGCACGGTCTCCGCGCCGTAGCGCACGGAGTTGACGATGAACCCGAGACCCCAGTCGAGGACGTGCTTGAAGGTGGCGTCGACCATCCCGACGCGGCTGGGCGTGGTGAAGGCCTCGACGGTCCCCGGCGCAAGGACGTGCCGGCCGTCCAAGGTCCCACCGGTCAGCAACATCTCGTAGAAGCGGCCCAGCTGGCGCATGGGACCGTAGCCGTTGCCTCCGGGGCTGGGATTGACGCAGCGCTCTTCGGAGTCCCAACCCTGAGGCTTCGGCTCCGGCCCCTCGGTGTTCCACATCGCGCCGATCCGGCCTTTCTCTCTGTAAGAGAGGAATCCCTTCCGGGGCATGCCGATCCAGGAATCCGTCATCGCCAGCGGCTCGAAGATCTCCTGGCGCACGTAGACGGGGAAGGGACGTCCGCCCAGGCGTTGGACGACCTCACCGAGGATGAACCAGCTCGAGGCCTGGTGGTACCCGGCCTTCTGCCCCGGCACCCAGCGGGGCTCGGGCTTCATGGCGCAGATCCTGGAGATGATCTCCTCCCACGGGCGCTGCGGCCAGCCTGTGTCCAGCATGCGGATGCCGCCGGTGTGGGTGAGGAGATGCCGGAGAGTGATCCCTTCCTTGCCGTTGGCGGCGAACTCGGGCAAGTGATTGGCAACCGGAGCGTCCAGGTCCAGCAAGCCGCGTTCCCGGAGCCGAGCGATGGCCACCGCCGTGACCGGCTTGGTGGAGGAGAGCCAGAGCATGAGGTGATCGCGCGTCAGCGGCTCGCCGGGATGGTTCTCGCCCAGGGCCGCTTCCGCGACCGCTTCGCCGCGCAGCGAGACGTAGATCTGCGCTCCGAGGTGGAGCCCTTCGGCGATTCCGGACTCGATCGCTTGCCGGGCACGCGGCAGCCGTTCCAGAGAACCTTCAGCCATGGCGGGATTGTAGCGGGCGGGTAGAGGCTTCGCCCGCCAGGCTTTCTGCGCAGAGAAAGATTGGCACGCATCTTGCCCCCAGATAAGGTCGTCCGGCAGGCGCTCCCCGGACGAAGCCGTCGGGGAGCACCACCACCTGGCGATAACGAGCTCGAAGCCTCCGGAAGGAGCTGTGATGAACATCCGATTTCCCATCGTGATAGCCCTGGCCTTCACCGCCGCCGTTTCTTCAGCGTGGGCCGGCGACGTTGCCGTAGAGGGGGAGGCTGCGAGGGCGTTGCGGCGGGCGGAGAGGTTCATCGGGCAGAAGCAATACGAGAAAGCGGCCGCCGAGTGCGAGCGGGCCAGCGAGCTGGCGGACGGCTCCTGCCCCGAGTGCCTGCTGGGCGTCGCCCGCGCCTACAGCGGCGCCGGCCAGATCGAGGCCGCGATCCAGGTGACCCGCATGGCGCTGCCCCTCTTTTCCTCGACCGGCGACCGGGCGCGAGCCTACGACCAGCTCGGCTCCTTATTGGCGCTCGATGGCGACGTGGAGGCGGCCCGGGAGGCCTTCCGCAAGGCGGTTGCGCTCGACGGTACCATGGAAATCCAGGTCCGCTCCAGCCTGGCCACGGCGCTGCTGAAGCGGGCGGCCGACGCCGAAGCGGCGGCCGCCGAGGCCAAGAAGGCCGCGGTCCAGTAGGACTCCCGCAGCCGCAGCGATCCAGCCCTCATCACCCGCCGCTCCTGCTAGACTGCGCCGCGGTCTTCACCGCCCAGGGAGGGTGGGGCACGGCGTGATCGGTCTCAAAGACATCGAGGAGGCGCGCGAACGCATCGGCGGGGTGGTGAAGAGCACGCCTTGCCAAGCATCGCGGATCTTCTCCCAGGAGCTGGGAGCTCACCTCCGCTTCAAGTACGAGACCCTCCAGCTCACCGGCTCCTTCAAGGTCCGCGGCGCCCTCAACAAGATCAGCTCCCTGCCCCGGCCGGAGGTCGAGCGGGGCGTCATCACCGCCTCGGCCGGCAACCACGCGCAGGGCGTGGCCTTCAGCGCCGCGGTGGCCGGGGTGCCTGCCACCATCGTCATGCCGAAGACCACGCCGCTGATCAAGATCGAGAACACGCGGCGGCTCGGCGGCAGCGTGGTGCTGGCCGGCGAGATCTTCGACGAGGCCTGCGAGGAGGCGCGGCGGCTCGAAGCCGAGCGGGGGCTCGTCTTCGTCCATCCTTTCGATGACGGGCAGGTGATCGCCGGCCAGGGAACCATCGGTCTGGAAATCCTCGAACAGGCGCCCGAGACCGAAGTGGTGGTCATCCCCATCGGCGGCGGCGGACTGATCTCCGGCATCGCCACGGCGATCAAGGAGAGGAATCCCGCCGTGAAGGTCTACGGCGTGCAGACCGATGCCGCGCCGGCGATGGCGGAGAGCTTCCGCGCCGGCCGTATCGTCACCTGCCCGGCGGCGCGATCGGTTGCCGACGGCATCGCCGTCAAGCGCCCGGCAGAGCGGACCTTCGACATCGTCCGCCGCTACGTGGACGACGTCGTCACCGTCTCCGAGGAGGAGATCCGTGCCGCCATCATCCGCCTGCTCGAGGCCGGCAAGACACTCGCCGAGGGAGCCGCCGCGACGACGCTCGCCGCCGTCGCCGGCAACCGCATCCCCGACCTCGCGGGGCGCCACGCGGTGCTGCTCCTTTCCGGGGGCAACATCGACCTCGCCATCGTCGCCCGCATCGTCGACCGCTCGCTGGCCGAGAGCCACCGGCTCGTCCGCTTCCGCACGCACGTGCCCGACCGGCCCGGGGCGCTGGCCGACCTCCTCCAGGTGATCGGCCGGCACGGCGGCAACGTGGTGCGCATCCAGCACGACCGCGTCTTCATGCAAGCCGGTTTCTGGGAGGCTCAGGTCGACGTCACCCTCGAGACCCGCAACGAGGAGCACATCGAGGAGCTGCACCGGGCTCTGACGGCCGGGGGTTACGAGGTGGAGCTGCCGGATTGAGCTCTGCGCCGGTCCACCAGCTTCATCGTCGGTCGCGAAAGGAAGGGAAGGACGTTGCCCAGGTAATTGAGCATCCTCAGCATCAGGCCGGGCACCCAGTGCACCTTCCTGCCATGGACGGCCTTCCAGACGATCCCCGCAATCTGCTGCGGCGTCAGGCGCGCGCCGAAGGTCTGCAGGCTGCCGGCGCGGTACTCCTGGGCCTGCACCATGGGGGTGTTCACGTACAGCGGCATCAGGTCGGTCACCGTGATGCCGTGGCGCTCGAGCTCGATGTTCAGCGCCTCGGTCAGGCCGCGGACGAAGAACTTGGACGCGGAGTAGCTGGCGAGGTCCGGCACGCCATACAAACCGGACGCCGAGCCCATGCTGACGATGTGGGAGCCGGGGGTCGCCTTGAGCAGGTCGAGCGCGGCGTGGATGCCATGCAGGACGCCGATGACGTTGATCTCCACCGTCCGCACGTGCTCCTCGATGGCCACCTGATCGAAAGGACCCATGCGCATGATGCCGGCGCAGTTGAACAGAGCGTCCATGCGGCCGCCCGTCCAGGCGCCGAAGGCGGCGATCCGCTCGTGGTAGCAGGCCAGGTCGCGAACGTCGAGGCGTGCGGCCAGGCAGCGGTCCGTTCCGATCTCGCGGGCGAGCCTCGCGAGCCCCTCCTCGTCGACGTCGGCCGCGCCCACCTGCCAGCCGCGCCCGGCGAACAGCAGGGCCGTCTCACGGCCGATACCGGAGGCTGCCCCGGTGATGAAGATCGTGCCGTTGCCGTTCATACCCTTTCCTCCCCGAGGACGCAGATGCGCACGGGGGGAGTCTACCCCGGCGCGACTGAGGTACGCTCGCCGGTATGAGATTCGAAACCCGCGCCGTTCGCTCCGGCCACCGCATCGACCCGGCAACGGGCTCGGTGGCTCCTCCCATCTATCTCTCGACCACCTTCGCCCGCGATTCCGCCGGGGCTCCCCTCGGCGGGCATACCTACATCCGCGAGTCGAACCCCACCCAGGAGCAGCTCGAGGAGGCCCTGGCGCCGCTCGAGGGCGGCGAGGCGGCGCTCGTCTTCGCTTCCGGCATGGCGGCGGGGATCGCGCTGCTCCAGACATTCTCCCCCGGGTCCCACGTGATATTTCCCGACGACGCCTATTACGGCTTCCGCGCCGCCGCCGAGGAGTTCCTCACCAACTGGGGGATCCGGTCGGATTTCGTCGCCATGGATGATCCGGCGGCCCTCGCGGCGGCGTTCCGTCCCGAGACGCGCCTGGTCTGGCTGGAGACGCCGTCGAACCCTCAGCTCAAGGTCGTCGATCTCGCCGGCGCCGCCGCGATGGCCCGCCGCGCCGGCGCTCTCACGGTGGTGGACAACACCCTCGCCACGCCGGTGCTGCAGCGCCCTCTCGAGCTGGGGGTCGACGTCGTCCTCCATTCCACGACCAAGTACTTCGGCGGGCACAGCGACGCGCAGGGAGGAGCCCTGATCTTCGCCCGTCGCGACGGGTTGCACGACAAGGTCCGGCACCTGCGCCACGTCCTCGGAGCGGTGGCCTCCCCGTTCAACTGCTGGCTGGTGCTGCGCGGCGTGCGGAGCCTCGCCTGCCGCGTCGCGGCCCAGAGCGCGGGAGGGCTCGCGGTGGCCCGCGCGCTGGCCGCCTCGCCGGCGGTGTCGGCGGTCCACTACCCCGGGCTGCCGTGCCATCCCGGGCACGACGTCGCCCGGCGCCAGATGTCCGCCTTCGGCGCCATCCTCTCCTTCCGCGCCGCCGGCGGCCGCGAGGCGGCTCTCGCCGCGGTCTCCCGGGCCCGGCTGTTCACCCCCGCCACTTCCTTCGGCGGCGTCGAGAGCTTGATCGAGCATCGCGCCACCAGCGAAGGGCCGGGGTCGAGGACGCCGCAGGACCTGGTCCGTCTCTCCATCGGGCTCGAGCATCCCGAGGACCTCATAGCCGACCTTGCGCAAGCGCTCGCGGCAGGCTGAAACGTGCATGCTTCTTGCTTTCGTCCTTCCGCCTGGAAACCAGCGCGGCGGTTCCAAGAGAGCGAAGAAGATTTCCTAGGGAGGCCCCGACTTACGGCTCGCCGGAGAGCGCCCGGCGGGCCGCCGCCAGGGTCTGCCGGAAACCTTCGCGGTCGCGGTCTTCCACCAGCGCCTCGATGTGGTCCAGCGCCTCCCGCACGGCGGCGTAGACCTCCAGCCGGTGCGGGTTCAGATGTTGAATGTCCATATAGAGGTCCGGATTCGCGTTGAGCACGAGGAGAGCGTTGCCGGTGTGCCGCGAGAAGGTCGCCGAGGCGCAGGCGTGGAGCTCCACGGGATCGAGCCCGCAGCGGGTCAGGGAGGCGCCGAACAGGATGTTGCTGAGGTGGGCGAGCCCCAGCAGCCACCCCATCAGGCGGTCGTGGTGCTGCAACGTCACCGCCACCAACCGCGTGTAGGGATGGCGGATGAAGGTTTCCATCTGCTTCCGTTCCGTCACGAGGTCGCCCTGCGCCGCGAGCACGAACGTGAGCGCTTCGTAGAACGACTTGCCAGGACCGAACATCGGATGCAGCGAATGCACCCGCACGCCCAACTCGCGGGCCCGTTCGAGCGCCGGCACGAGATGAGATTTGATCGAGGCCACCTCGATGACCGCCCCTCGCGGCTGCCGCTCCACGACCTGCGCCAGCACCTCCGGGGTGCGGCCGAGGGGCACCGAGATCAGGATGGCGGCGTAGCGGTCGAGATCGTCCACGTCCTCGAGCCTGCGGAACCGGTGCGGAGCCTCGGGGATGCTCGCCAGGGATGGATCGAGGATGTCCACCTCATGGCCCGCCAGCTCGAAAAAGCCACGGAACCACGAGCCCATGCCGCCGGCGCCACCGACGATCAGCATCTGTTCGCCGTGCTGCCGGCGCAGGGCGATCCCCACCCGGTATTGGCGCTCCACCGAGCCGCGGATGATCGCCTGGAACACGTTCTCCATCACCTCTTCGGAAACGCCGCAGGCTTCGGCGTGCTGGCGGGCTCGGGTCAACACCCGGTCCTCGACGTCGCGGATCACGACCGGCGTGGCCGAACCGGCCTTGATGCGGCCCACCTCGGCGGCGAGCTCCATGCGGCGGCGCAATAGCTCGAGGAGGGCGCGGTCGACGTCGGCGATGGAGTCGCGCAGTCTGGATAGGGAATCGAGCTCGCTCATGCGAGGCGCGATTCTACTTCATGCCGGTCGGAGGCTCTTCCAGGATCTGCTGCAGTCCGGTGACGGCCCGATGGGCGGAGGCGTCGTCGTCCTCTTCGATGGCCTTCTCGATCTCCTCGATGAGCTTGCGGGTTTTTCTCTCGTGCCTGCGCAGGCGGCTGTCCTCCGGCGTGATGCGCACGACGCGGCCGCCGAGCGGCTTGAGTGCCGACGGCGTGATCCGCATGCCCGCGAACTCGGTGCCCGCCGAGCCGTAGACCGCGTCGTGCTTCATCACCTCTTCGTCCACGTAGACCGCCGCCAGTTGGTTCATGGCAAAGACCTGGACAGCCGGGACGCCGCCCTTCGTGTGGCCCGTCACCTTCAGGACCTCGTCGGCAGTGGCCAGCCTCACCTCTCGCGCTCCGGTCAACTCCCGCAAGACGTCCTCTGAAACATGCTTGCGGCCGGTGCAGATGGCCGCGATGAAGCGATCGTCGGAACGGAAGACGAGAGTCTTCAAGACCTTCTCGGCGCCGACTCCCAAGGCCTGCTCGGCGTTTTCGGTTTTGGTGCCGTCGATGCCGGGATGGGAGATGACCGTACACCGGAGATCCCGGTCGATAATGTATTTCAAGCAGTCGCTGATCGGCTCGGGAAACACGCCGACAGCCGTCTTCTCCCTCTCCCTGTCGAGCTGACTCCGCATCGCAGCGGCGGGCACCGAGAATTCGAAAGGGATCTCCTGACGGTAAAGGAAGTCGAAAACGCTCGCGCGATCCGCGACCGTCGGCGATACCACCAGACGGTTGCCGTGGGGATAGAAGGCCATGCCGTTGCGCAGGTCCTGGACGAGGGCGCCGAGCACCGCCGCCGGCTCGGCCGAGAAGGGATCCGCGCTACGCCCGTCATAGGGCAGCCGTTCGAGGAAGCGGATGACCTCCGCGGCGCCGCCCTCCCGCGCCGCGAGAAAAAGCAGGGTGGCGAGATATGGGAGCACCGTCTCTCCGTGCGCTACGCTCGCCCGCTGCGGGTAGGCGCGCGGCATGTTGGAGAGCGCCCGGTAGACGCGGTTCCGGTGACTGCCGAAAGCCCGGCTCAGGTGCTCGATGATCTGATCGAGCGACCAGGTCCTGCGGATGTCGGGGTCCAGGATCGCTCCTTTTTCGTCGATGGAGATGTCCACGACGACGGCCCCCTCGGCAAGCCGCTGCTTCAAGGTGTTGACGTGGACGACCTTCGGCGCCGCCTCGCGGGGGCGGGCCACGGCGAACACCACGGCCACCGCGTCGTCGAGAACGCGCAGCAGCCTCGCGTCGTCCGTCCCCGAAATTCCCTCAACCTTGGCCTTGGGTAGCTCCTCGAGATCGGCGCCGATCCGTGCGAGCCTCCCGGCGTCCTCGGCAGAGTCGAAAAGGTGGATCCCGGTCACCTCGGGCACCGCAGCGAGCTTGCGGACCGCCGACTGCCCGGCGTTTCCACCGCCCACGACGACGGCGTGGCCCGAGATGCCGCGGCGCCGCAGATGGTCGAGGACCCAGTCCGCCGCGATCTCACCCGCGAGGATGGACATGCCGCCGCGGATCGGAATCCGAAACGCTTCCGGGGCGCCCGTGTGAGAGCCGTCGAAGATCGCCACGTGATGGTCCGCGCGGCCGGCCTTGAGTAAGCCAGCCAGGCCGCCGCCGGCTTCGAAATCGCCCGTGTGGAGGGCCCCGATGCGGCAGAAAGGACGCGGGATCGAGCTCTCGTAGCGGGAGGGCTCCTTGAGCGCGTGGACCACATCGGGAGGCCCGTCGTGGTGGCGAAGCTCCTCGGTGGTGAGGATCTCGGCGCCTTTGGCGACGAAGTCTGAGTCGGCAAAGCCCGCCCGCTGGCCGGCTCCCTGCATCACCAGCACACTGAGCTCCACCCCCAATTCGGTGAAAAATTCACGCAGCTCAAGCACCTGGTCCGGAGTGATACCGACCCGCTTCTCCTGCGACCGGTTCGCCTGACCGATCTCCCGGTCGTTGCCCAGCAGGATTTCGATCTTCCGTTTCTTGGGCGAGCGAAGTACGTGATGGCTCAGGATGCCGGTCTTCAGCCGTTCGAGAAGCTCGTTCATAGCTAGGAAGGGAGGATCCTCACCAGGTGGTAGTTGCTCTTGCCTCGGCGCAAGAGGAGGATCTTCTCCTCGATGCTGTCGGCCATGCCGACGGAACGGCGCGGATCGGTCACCGGCCTGTTGCTCAGATAGATACCGCCGGACTCGATAGAGCGCCGGGCCTCGTTCTTCGAAGCGGAGAGGCCGACGCGGACGAGCAACTCGGGAAGAAGCATGCCGCCGGCCGCGAGCTCCCGCATCGGGACGTCGGTCGAAGGGGCCTCGTTGACCACCTGCAGGATCTCGTCGGCCGAGAGGCTCGCGACGTTCTCGCCGAAGAAGAAGCTCGGAGACCCGCTGCGCCTGCTCGAGGGCCTCGTCGCCATGCACCATGCGGGTGACCTCTTCGGCCAGCCGCCTCTGGCCCTCCCGGGCCTCCGGCCTCGTCCGGATCTCGGTCTCGAGCTCCGCGATCTCCTCCGCTCCGAGCCAGGTGAAATACTTGAGGTACTTGCTCACGTCGCGGTCGTCGGTCCGCAGCCAGAACTGGTAGAAGTGGTAGGGAGACGTGCGCTCCGGGTCGAGCCAGATGGTTCCGGCCTCGGTTTTGCCGAACTTCTCGCCGCTCGCGCTGGTGACAAGAGGAAAAACGATCCCGTGCGCCTTGCCGTCCGCCACCCGGCCGATGAGGTCCGCTCCCGCGACGATGTTGCCCCACTGGTCGCTGCCGCCCATCTGTAGGGTGCAGCCGTATCGCTGGTAAAGCACCAGGAAATCGTAGGCCTGCAAGAGCATGTAGCTGAACTCGGTGAAGGAAATGCCCTCCTCCGAATCGAGCCGGCGCCGCACCGAGTCACGAGTCAGCATGACGTTGACCTTGAAGTGCTTGCCGATGTCGCGGAGAAAGTCGGTCAACGAGATCGTGGTCAGCCAGTCGGCGTTGTTGACGATGCGGGCCGCGTTGGCTGTTCCCTCGAAATCGAGGAAACGGCTGAGCTGAAGCTTGATGCCCTGCAGATTGAATTCCACCTGTTCTTGCGTGAGAAGCGGCCGCTCGGTTTTCTTGCCGGCGGGATCGCCGATCAGCCCGGTGCCGCCCCCGGCGATGGCGATCGGCGAATGGCCGCACCTCTGCATACGCGCCAGGGCCATCACCGGAACGAGGCTGCCTACGTGCAGGCTGGAAGCGGAAGGATCGAAGCCGATGTAGGCGACCACTTTCTCGGTCCGCAAGACGGCGTCTACTCCCGGTGTGGCGTCGCTGACCAGACCCCGCCACTGCAGCTCTTCGAAGAAACTTCGCGATTCGTTGGCAGCCATTCATCCTTCCCGAGGCAACGAGAACCTCCGCTCGGGCCCTCTGACGCTGGCGTTCTGTTCAATTGAATTCTGGCATTGCCGCTGGAAAGCGTCAATACAGATTCTCACAGTACTCCCTGCGAGGAGGGAAGGGAAGCCGGGCGGGGGAGCCCGGCTTCCCCCGTTATGCCGCGCGACGATGCTCCGTCGCGGGTCGGATGGGTGAAACCGTGTCCGCAGGGTGATTGAGCAAAGGGAGTGCCATGCGAAATCCCCGGTGGAAACGGGCTTTTCCACGCCTTGCGCCCTCCGGAGTGAACGGTTGCGCGAACAGGCCGTCCTCTGGGGAAGACAGGTCCTCACCTCCCCGGCCCTCCTCTCCCGCCCCCTCCCTTCCCCCCTCACCGGGAGAGGAGGGAGAGAGAGGCAAAGCTCCGCTCCTCTACGTCCCTTTCTCCCGGTGAGGGGGGAAGGGAGGGGGCGGGAGAAGGGGATAGGGGATGA
Organism: Thermoanaerobaculaceae bacterium; assembly: GCA_963778565.1. GTDB lineage: Bacteria > Acidobacteriota > Thermoanaerobaculia > Multivoradales > UBA5704 > DATARR01. The sequence goes on from CAVZUZ010000017.1 coordinate 875,350, forward strand.
GGGTTTGGCACCCGGATTGCTTTTGACGGCTGACCGGAAGCCACCAGGTGCGGTAAGCTCGCCGCCCGAAGCTCAGGGAATGCGAGAGGAAGCGCAGTCCGGCGGCGCCGCGCTGCAAACGTCAACTATCTTCAGAGCGAGCCCCCATGCCCGAGACCCCTGATTTGGAAATCGCCGATCCGGCGACCGGAACGCACGCCCGGAACGCCACTGTGCCGGGCTCGTTCTTCGGCCATCCGCCGGGCTTGTCGACCCTCTTCTTCACCGAGATGTGGGAGAGATTCAGCTTCTACGGCATGCGCGCCATCCTGCTCCTGTTCATGACCGCTTCCGTGACGGAGGGGGGCCTGGGATGGGAAGACGCCAAGGCGGGCCCGATCTACGGCCTCTATACGGCGATGGTCTATCTGACCGCCCTGCCGGGAGGCTGGATCGCCGATCGGCTCATCGGCCAGCGGCGGGCGGTGCTGGTGGGCGGCATCCTCATCGCCCTGGGACACATCAGCCTGACCTTCCACGCCCTGTCCTTCTTCTACCTGGGCCTTTTCCTGATCGTCATGGGGACGGGGCTGCTCAAGCCCAACATCAGCACCATGGTGGGTTCGCTCTATACGCCGGAGGACAAGCGGCGGGACGCCGGCTTCTCGGTCTTCTACATGGGGATCAACCTGGGGGCCTTCGCGGCGCCGCTGGTCTGCGGCTTCCTCGCCCAGAGCACTCAGTTCAGGGGCTTCCTCGAGCGCAACGGCATGGACCCCGCGAACAGCTGGCACTGGGGCTTCGGCGCGGCGGCGGTGGGCATGACATTGGGGCTCATCCAGTACCTGCTCGGTGGTCGCCGCCTCGGCCGCGCGGGGCTCGAGCCCGCCGCGGAGAGCGCGGAAGAGCGCGGCAAGGATCGCCGCACGGCGCTCGTGGGGGGCGGCGGCGTCATCGCCGTGATCGCCCTCGTGGCCCTGTTGCGGCTCTCGGGGTTGATCTCCTTCACCGCCGACGACGTCGCCAACTACGTCGGTTACGGCCTGCTGGCCGTCCCGATCGTCTACTTCATCTACCTGTTCACCAGGCCCTGGAATCCGCAGGAAAGGAAGCACCTCTGGGCGATCGTCTCTTTCTTCCTCTTCGCCACTCTGTTCTGGTCCGCCTTCGAGCAGGCGGGCTCGACCCTGAACCTCTTCGCCGAGCGCTTCACCAACAACGCGCTCTTCGGTTTCAGCTACCCCGCTTCCTGGTATCAGTCCATCAACTCCGCCTTCATCTGGATGCTGGCGCCCGTCTTCGCCTGGCTCTGGATCGCCCTGGGCCGCCGACAGCGGGAGCCGTCGAGCCCGACGAAGTTCACCTATGGTCTCTTCTTCGTCGGCATCGGCTTCCTGGTGATGGTGGGTGCGGCGTTGACTTCCGGCTCCGGAAATGCACGGGTCAGCCCCATGTGGCTGCTGATGGTCTACCTCCTGCACACGATCGGCGAGCTTTGCCTGAGCCCGGTGGGCTTGAGCACGATGACCAAGCTCGCACCGGCTCGCATCATGGGCCAGATGATGGGCATCTGGTTCCTCGCCTCCTCCCTGGGGAACTTCATCGGTGGCCAGGTGGCGGGCGTGTTCGAGAAGTTTCCCCTGCCATGGATCTTCGGCGCGGTGTTCGGAGTCTGCATGCTCTTTACGCTGCTCGCCGGCGCCTTGATCCGGCCGCTGCGGCGGCTCATGGGCGAGGTTCACTAAAGACGACTGCGAAAGCGAGGTCATGATGAGCACCGCCGTGATCGCCGGAGCACACGCCGTCGAGAAGCACCCCAAGGGCCTCTACGTCCTCTTCTTCACCGAGATGTGGGAGCGCTTCAGCTTCTACACGGTCGGCGGGATGTGGACCCTGTACGTACAGAACGCCGAGCAGGGATTCGGCTACACCCAGGACCGCGCCACCAGCATCTGGTCCTACTACCTGATGTTCGTCTACGCGAGCCCGCTGGTCGGCGGCTGGATCGCCGACCGCAAGCTGGGCTACCGCAAATCCGTCATGCTCGGCGGCCTCTTCTTCATGGCCGGCCATGCCCTGCTCGCCGTCCCCAAGATCGGTGCCGGTGATGTTCGCGGCCCTCGCCTGTCTGGTCATCGGCAACGGCTTCTTCAAACCGAACGTCTCGGCCATGGTCGGCAACCTCTATCCCGAGGGGAGCCATCTCAAGGACCGCGCCTACAACATCTTCTACATGGGCATCAACGTCGGCGCCTTCCTCGCGCCGGTGGTCGCCGAGTTCATGACCCGGAACTTCGGCTTCCATCCCGCCTTCTTCATGGGCGCCCTCGGCATGGTGATCTCCGTCGCGGTCCTCTGGTTCTTCAAGCGCCACGTGGAGGCGGCCGACCGTCCCGGGGCTGAGAGCGCCGGCCTCGACCGCGGCGGTCGCGGTGGACGCTCCGCCCAAGGGCATCAGCCGTCAGAACCCGATCGACCTGGTCCCCGATTCGCGGCGCATCCTCGCCCTGATCGTCATCTTCATCATCGTCATCGTCTTCTGGATGGTCTTCCACCAGAACCAGTCGACGTGGACCTACTGGGCCAACGACAACACCGACTGGGAGGTCAGCGGCATCATCTCGAACGCGATCAACCCGGCCTGGGTGATCCTGCTGACGTTCCCGCTGATCTGGTTCTGGGGACGTCTGGACGCGCCGTGGCAAGGAGCCCTCGACGCCGACCAAGATGGCCATCGGCATGTGCCTGACGGGCCTTGCCTACTTCGTCATGTTCTTTGCCGGCAAGGCCGGCGGCGACGTCGGCAGGGTCTCGCCCTTGTGGCTGATCAGCGCCTATGGCGTGATCACGCTCGGCGAGCTGATGCTCTCGCCCATGGGCCTGTCGCTGGTCTCCAAGGTCGCCCCGATACGGCTGCGCGGGCTGATGATGGGCGGCTGGTTCCTCGCCACGGCCATCGGCAACAAGCTGACCGGCGTCGGCGTGCTGTGGGACGACATGCCCCACTCCAGCTTCTTCGCCCTGCTCGGCGGCCTGTCGCTCTTCATGGCGGTGGTGCTGGCGCTGCTGCTGCGGCCGCTCAAGAAGGCGATGCCGGGGGTGTAGGCCCTCACCTACCCGCGCCGCACGCCCGGCAACCCCACTCCCGGAGCCGGACGCTCGCGGAGCACCTCCCGGCGGAAGACGAACAACTCGGCCGGACGGCCGCCGGTCTGCGCATCCTGACGGCCGGTGCCTTCGACGAGGCCGGCGTTCTCGACGAGGCGCCGGAAGTTCTGCTTGTGGAGCCGCACTCCGGCCAGGGCCTCCACGACGCGCTGGAGCTGCAGCAGGGTGAAAGTGGGAGGGAGGAGCTCGAAGACCACCGGCCGATACTTGAGCTTGCCGCGCAGCCGGCCGAGGGCGGTGGCGAGGATGCGCCGGTGGTCGAGGGCCATGGGCCGGCCGGGCAGGAGCTCCGGCTTCTCGCGCGGAGCGGGACGCCGCTCCTCGGTGGCACCGCCGGTCGCGTCGCGGTCCCGCCATGCCTCCGGCACGAGATAGGCCTCGTAGAGCAGCTCATAGCGATCGAGGACCCGCTCGCCGTCCCAGCCAACGCCGCCGAGCCCGAAGACGATGTCGGCCCGCTGTCGCCGCTCGCGCCGGAGCAGAGGGTCGGCGGCGCTCGCCACCCAGGCGTCGAGCGCCGGAGCGACGAACCGGTCGATGGCCGCCGGCCGGCCGGAGCGCCAATCCTCCCAGGGGAAGAACTCGTACCAGTCGCGCCAGCGGGCGTCGCGGTGCACCGAGACCTCCCGCACCAGGGCCAGATAGGCCACGGACACCATGCGCGGACCGCCGCGGGTCTCCCGGGGATCGCGCAGCCGGTCGCCGAAGGTGTAGAGCTGCTCGACGTAGCCCAGCTCCAGGCCGGTCTGCTCGCGCACCCAGCGGCGCAGCCCGAGGTCGAGAGTGCGGTCCTTGTCGGGCTCGAGGGGACCGAAGGGAAGCGCGTCTTCGATCGATTCCGAAGGGCTGGAACGGGAGACGGTGAGGATTCGCGGCACTTCCTCGGTGACCGCGACGATCACCGCGTTGAGGCCGAGATCGACCTTCACCCGCCGCCTCTCTCCCCCACTCTTTCCCCCATCTGCGCGGGCTCGACGGTGGATGCCGCCGCGACCAGCTCGCGCTCGAAGACCGCCGCGAAATGCCGGGCGCAGACGCCGGCGATCTCGGGGAGGGCCGGGGCGCGTCCCGTGAGCCGTTCGATCGAGGTGATACGAACCTGGTGCAGCCCGCAGGGGATGATCCCCGAGAAGTAGGAGAGGTCGGTCGCCACGTTGAGGGCGAAGCCGTGAGTGGTGATCCAGCGGGACAGGTGGACGCCGATCGAAGCGATCTTCTCCTCGCCTGCCCAGACGCCTATGAACGCCTGGCCTTCCCGTGGCTCGCCCGCCACGCCGTAGTCCGCCAGGGTCCGGATCAGGACCTCCTGCAGGTCGCGGACGTAACGCCGGATGTCGCGCCGATCGGGGCTCAAATTGACGATGGGATAGCCGACGAGCTGGCCCGGACCGTGGTAGGTGACCTGGCCGCCGCGGTCGCACTCCGCGACCTCGATCCCGCGCGCCTGCAGCCACTCCGCGCTCGCCAGCACGTCCTCACCGCCGGCATTGCGGCCCAGGGTGTAGACGTGCGGATGCTCCAGCAGGAAGAACCGCTCCGGACCCTCCCCGGCCTTGAGCGCCGTCCGCGCCGCGAGTTGCAGCTCGACGGCCTCGGCGTAGGGAATGCGGCCGAGGAATTCCCAGTGGAGGGGACGGCGGGACGGCGGAATCGTCATCGCTCGCGATTGTAGACGAGGCCGGAGTCGCTGGGAGAAGATCTTATTTGCGGCTCTCTTGGTCTCTCTGATGCTCGGCGATCAGGTGGCGGAAGACGGGCACGAGCTCCGTGGGTACCTCCATCAGCGTTTGATGGGGGCTCGCGAGTGCTGCTTCATGCTCCGCTGCAGCCTCCTCTTTCGTCTGGCTTTCATAGAAATCGAGCACCTCGCGTATCCGCTGCTCGTCCCAGCCGGGTGGAATCTCGTTGGAGTTCATGTCGGTCTCCTGCGGCCGTGCCCCGCTTGGTGACGCAAACGCGCGTCGGCTCACCAGGTCACGCCCTTGAGTTCAGGCAGGAACAGCTTGCGATCCGACAGCCGATCCTTGTCCAGCGACCGGACCAGGTACTCTCCGGTCTCCTTCTGGTCTTCGGTATCATCCTTGAGCCAAGACTCGAGGAGATCCTCAAGGTCATTCCTGGATTCCATTCCAGCCGAAATTCTAGCGGAGTCCAACCGCAAATGGCAGGATGGAGGAATTATGGAGAAGCCCACGACAGATGAGAGGTACCGCCAGCGGCGGAGTGCTCAGACGCACCACGGTAATCCGATGCGCACAGCAGATGAGGCGAGGAAAGATGTCCTCGACATCCTCAGCGCCCTCGAGTTCGGCACTCGGAAGGAGGAAAGGGAGCTCCTGGACGGAGTGTTCGGAGCTCTCGGTGTTGAGCGCCGACGCAAAAAGGAGTCGGTCGCCCAGGCCATCTTGGAGGGCCCGGGATTCGAGCCCTTCCTCTTCGAGGTGCTCAACGCTGTCCGGCCGTTCGCCCTGATGCTGAGAGACCTGTACACGTTCCTCAATCGGGCCGAGACCATTACCCGGCGGCGGGCCTCGATCTTTCGAGTCTCCTCCGCCAACGCCGCCGCGAAGCTGGACTTCTCACTCGACCACTTCCCGCGCGAGCTCATCTCCGCACTGACGGAAGGCGAGAGAAACACGGCGATCGTCGAGCTGAGATTCCCGGGGCTTGGGGCAGAGACTGCGGCGCCCGAGGGCCCAATCGAGTGGGAACGCCTCGAGGCCAATTCCGCTTGGCGTGAAATCTCGCCATGCTGGGACCAGGACTTCTTCGATTTCGATAACCTCAATCGCCCAGACTTCCACCGGACCTTGTCGTACGCCCATGCAGTGTTGCCTGAGGAGGACGAGGCGTCGTGGTCCAGGCTACGCGAAATCGTAGAGCCGCTCCTCGACCGCCTTGCGGCGATCGTGTTGTGTGCGAACTCGATCCGTCCGCTAGAGCTTCGGGAGACCTATCTGGGCTGGGTAAAGGAACCGTTCCACTTTCAGCCCATACTACCGGAATCCCGTTTTCACCGCGTCCGCTGTGACGAAGCACGCGCAGCGCTTGAGCTTCCCGACGAAGACACAGTACATCAACGAGACGCAGCGGATAGTCTTAGACGAGCTGAGTTGGCACCTCTACAGCATGGCGGTGGCGGTGCACTTCTTCCGGAACGAGAGGGTAAGGAAGGACGACCCCGATGGCTGGCTTGGGAAGCGGCAGCCGTCGCTTCCCGGGCCAGAGGAATACCTTGCGAGGGTCGAGGACCTCGCCGTCTCCTACCGGCAGAGGCTTGATCGTGTGGCGCCGGTGGTTGAGGAGATGCGGGAAACGGTCCTCGAAGAGCGGCTCCTCGAGTTTCTCCTCCTGCCGTTCTGGAAGCACCGCTGGTTCCTCTATGAACTGTGGACCCTGGTCCTCGCATTGGACACTGCGGGCCGTCACTGGCGTCTGGAGTTGGAAGGTCTGGAGGAGACGGCGCCGGGGGTGATCGAATGGCGGCTTCCGGGAGGAACTGCGACTAGGCCGGTGGCGGCGGTCGGGACCGGGGAGAAGCGAGCGCTTTGCTGGACCCAGAGGAAGACCTACCACCCGGGCACCGGCGAGGGCCTGGAACCGGATCTGCGGATCACCACGGTGTCGCCTGGCTACCACGACCTCGCCATCATCGAAAACAAGGATCGCCGAAAGCCCCCAGGACGGGAGATGGAGGAGATCGCCCGCCGCTACGTGGAGGGCACCTGCGCCGAGAGCTTCTGGTTGGTCAATTACGACACCTTCAGCGTTGGCTTGGAGCGACTCGAGAGCCGCTGGCCCGAACGCAGGGTCCACGTCGTGTCGGAGTTCCGGCCCGGGCAGGTACCCGAAGATTTCCGGCAAGAGTTGGAGACGATTCTGACCCGGCACCTGGGGCCTCCGGCGACGTCGGCGACGCCTCCCCAGGCGCAGGTCCACCAGGACATCGACGAGATCGAGGTGACATTGACCTGGGGTGTCCAACCACGCGACCTCGACCTGCACGTCTGGGTAGCGCGCGAGGACGGCACCTGGCAGGTCTGTTTCCGGGAGCGGGGCCAACTGGAGGCCGCGCCCTTTGCCGAACTGGATGAGGACGTGCAACGCGGCAACGGGCGAGAGACGGTCAAGGTGCTGACTCGGGGGCTCTCCTCGTTGAGGATCGCCGTCCATAACTACTCGGACGAGAGCAGCCTTTCAGCCTCTGACGCCGAGGTCGTCGTCAGCTTCGGCGAGCGGCGTCGCACCGCCTTTTCAGTCCCACGCGAGGGCTACGGTCGGTGGTGGACGGTGGCGGAATACGCTCACACCACGGCCCAGCTCAAGATGGTGGACGCCCTGGGTGAGTTGCAGCCGGAAAGGCCGTGAGCAGGCCAAGCTGGTGATCGTCTTGCTCCGCAGTGGCCCGCTTTCCTGTGAAATGAGGATTGTGTCGGGAGACGGAGAAAGGCCGGAGTCGTCTGTATCCATCCTGTATCATCACCTCGAGGGCAAGTGCCGGATGGCGAGATTGTGCCACGAGGCAGTCAGGAGTGGCACAAGTCCGCCTGCTGTGGCACAATACCAGGAACTATGGAGAAGCTCACGACACCTACCAAGGTCGCCGTCGGTCCGCAGGGCCGGCTGGTGATCCCGGCTGACCTCCGCCGCGAGCTGGGCATCGCTCCCGGCGACGTGCTGTTGGCTCTCGTCGAGGATCAGCGACTGGTTCTGGAGAAACGCGAGGCGGTGTTGCAGCGACTGCGGCGTCGCTTCGCCCATATCCCCCCCGGAGTAAGCCTCGTGGACGAGCTGATCGCCGAGCGACGCGCGGAGTCCAGGCGGGAGAAAGGCGAATGAGCACGGAAGGAGACGAAGGTGGCCCGAGCTGCGTACTCGATGCCTCCGCCCTCCTCGCGCTACTGAACTCCGAGCCCGGCGGAGAGGTCGTCACGGGCTTGTTGGCAACGGCCGTCGCCTCCAGCGTCAACTGGTCGGAGGTCCTCCAAAAGGCGCTCTCCCGGCAGGCGGAGGTGGACGGACTGCGGCAAGACTTCGAAGCCTTGGGGCTCAAGATCATACCCTTCACAGCCGAACACGCCGAGAGGACTGCCTATCTCCGCCCGCAGACCCAACATCTGGGTCTCTCGCTCGGAGATCGCGCCTGTCTCGCCGTCGCTGCCGAGCTAGGACTGCCCGCGGTCACCGCCGACAGGATCTGGGACGAGCTGACAATCGGTGTAGAGATCCAGATCGTCCGCTGAAAACGGTAAGATAGCGCCGCTTCGCGGGGGGAGACGGCATGGAAAAGGTCGTCACAGCCATTCTCGGCGGTGGTCAGGGGTCGCGCCTCTGGCCCTTGACCCGCAATCGTGCGAAGCCGGCGGTACCGGTGGGCGGCAAGTTCCGGCTCATCGACATCCCGATCAGCAACAGCCTCCAAGCCGGCATCGACCGGATCTTCGTCATCACCCAGTTCAACAGCGCGAGCCTCCACCGCCACATCGCCCAGACCTACCGCTTCGACGCCTTCTCCAGCGGCTTCGTCAACATCCTCGCCGCCGAGCTGACCACGGACCGCCGCGAGTGGTATCAGGGGACGGCCGACGCCGTGCGCCAGACCCTGACCCGGCTCCTCGAGCCGAACCCGCCCGAGGTGCTGATCCTCTCCGGCGACCAGCTCTATCTGATGAACATCGCGGAGTTCATCAAGACCCACCGCGAGCGCAAAGCGGATCTGACCATCGCCGTCAAGCCGGTGAGCCGCGAGGAGGCGCCGGCATTCGGCATCCTGCGGCTGGATCCATCGGGCCGCATCATCGAGTTCGTCGAGAAGCCCGAGGAAGCGGCGCAACTCGACGCCATCGCCGTCGACGAGCAGACGCAGGGCGCCCTGGGATTCCCCGTCCCCCCCGGCTCCTACCTCGCCAGCATGGGCATCTACATCTTCAGGCCCGAGGTCCTCTCGGAGCTGCTGGTGGGGAGCGCGACCGTCGACTTCGGACGCGAGGTCATCCCTCAGGCGCTGTCCGACTACCGGGTCATCGCCTATCCCCACAGCGCGTACTGGGCCGACATCGGAACCATCCGTAACTTCCATCAGGCGAACCTCGACCTGACGGTGCCGCTGCCGCCGCTCAACCTCTACGACCCCGAGTTCCGGATCTACACTCACCCGCGCTTCCTGCCGGGCACCAAAGTGACCGAGTGCTTCGTCCAGTGCTCGATCCTCTCCGAGGGGAGCATCCTCTCCGGCAGCCGCGTCACCGACTCGATCATCGGCATTCGCGCCGTCGTGCGCTCGGGTTCGATCGTCGAGCGGTCGATGATCATGGGCGCCAACTACTGGGAGCAGGACGGCACCCATCCGATTCCCGTCGGCGTCGGCCGGGATTGCCACATCCGCAACGCCATCATCGACTTCAACGCCCGCATCGGCGACGGCTGCAAGCTGGTCAATGCCGGCGGCGTGCAGGAGCCTCGACAAGGAGAACTACTCGATCCGCGACGGGATCATCGTCGTGCCGAAGAACGCCGTGATCCTGCCGGGAACGGTGATCTGAGCACCGTGCCGCTCCGGGTACTCCAGATCGCGGCCGAGGTCTCCCCCTTCGCCAAGACCGGTGGTCTCGGCGACGTGGTACCCGGTCTCTCCCGGTTCCTCGTCCGCGCGGGACACGACGCGCGGATCTTCCTGCCCTTCTACTCGCATCTCGCCGCGGAGCGGGAGCGGTACACGCCGGTGGACTTCCTCCAAGGGGTGTCGGTGCAGCTCGGGCGCCGGCGTTTCACCTACTCCGTCCGCACGACGCCAGTTCCGGATAGCGAGGTCAACGCCTACTTCATCGACTGTCCGGAAGCCTATGGGCACGGCGCCATCTATCAGGGAGACCGGATCGACTCGCTGCGCTTTGCCCTGCTGAACGTGGCGGCCTTCGAGTGCGCCCAGCGGATGGGCTGGCCGCCGGACATCCTTCACTGTCACGACTGGCATACGGCGCTGGCACCGGTCTATCAGCGTGCCTACCTGGATTGGGACCGCCTGTTTCAGCGCACAAAGACGGTGCTGACCATCCACAATCTCGGCTTTCAAGGGATCGTGGACCTGTCGCAGCTCACCGATCTCGGGCTCGACCGCCACACCCGCCTGCTCGACCTTTCACCCGGCAATCTCAACTTTCTCCGCAACGGCATCCTTCACGCCGACGCGCTGACCGCCGTCAGCCGCACCTACGCCCGGGAGATCCAGACGCCCGAGAAAGGCTTCGGCCTCGACGGACTGCTGCGCGCCCGCGCCGACCGCTTGCGGGGCATCGTCAACGGCGTCGATTACGGCGAGTGGAATCCGGAGACGGATCCGCGCATTCCCCATCATTTCTCGGCCCGCGACCTCACCGGCAAGGCGGCGATGAAGCGGGCCCTCCTGCTGAGCATCGGAATGGACGAGGACACCGCCGCGCCCGTGCTCGGAGTGGTGTCACGGCTCACCCGGCAAAAGGGCTTCGATCTGGCGTTCGGCGTGCTGCCGGAGCTGCTCTCGCGGCGCGATCTCCGCGTCGTGGCTCTGGGCAGCGGCGAGCCTCGCTACGAAGAGTTCTTCCGCGCGTTGAACCGGCACTTTCCGGGCAAGGCCTATTTCTATGAGGGATTCAACAACGACCTCGCGCACTGGATCGAAGCCGGCGCCGACATCTTCCTCATGCCGTCGCGTTTCGAGCCCTGCGGCCTCAACCAGATGTACAGCCTGCGCTACGGCACGCCGCCCGTGGTCCACAAGACCGGCGGCCTCGCCGACACGGTGGAGCCCTTCGATCCTGCGACGGGCGAAGGGACGGGTTTCGTCTTCGAGCATTTCGACGCCGAGGGTCTCCGCTGGGCGCTCGACGTCGCCCTCGACACCTATTCCGATCGGCCGGCCTGGGAACGGCTGATGCGGAACGGCATGGCGAAGGATTTCTCGTGGGAGGTTCAGGGTCGGGAGTACGTGGAGATGTATGAGGGGCTGGCGGGGTAACCTGACGCCGGGAGTTGTCGATAAACGAAGACTCTGCGCCGCCTCGGGCCCCTCACTCCCCCGGCCCCTCTCTCCCACCTCACACCCGCCCCTCCGGGAGAGAGGGGGGACTCAAAAAGCAGTTTCTTGAACAGTCTCCCTCCTCTCCCGGAAGGGTGGGGGCGCGCCTCCGGCGCTGGCCCTCACTCCCCCAGCCCCTCTCTCCCACCGCACTCCCGCCCGCCGGGAGAGAGGGGAGACTGAAAAGCCATACAGATCTTGCTTTTGTAGTCTCCCTCCTCTCCCGGAAGGGCGGGCGTGAGGTGGGAGAGGAGGGCCGGGGAGGTGAGGGGCCCGACGGCAGGGCGACGGCCCCGATTTGAGCTTACGGAGCGGATCGGCGCCTGCTCCCGCCTGTGCTACCCTCCCGTCGTCTTTCCAAGGGGAGGAACCCATGGAATCGCCGATGCTTTCGCGGGAAGAGTCGGTCGTCGAGTTCACCCTGCGGGCCGCCATCGCGGGGATCGTCTTCGGCATCATCTTCGGCGCCGCCAACGCCTACCTCGGCTTGCGCGTGGGCCTCACGGTGGCGACTTCCATTCCCATCGCCGTGCTGACCGTGGCGGCGTTCCGCCTGATGGGTAACCGGCCGGGGGGAATGATCCTCGAAGCCAACATGTCGCAGACCATCGGCTCGGCCAGCTCGTCGCTTGCCAGCGGCACGATCTTCACCATCCCGGCGCTCTTCCTCTGGGGCATGATCCCGCCGTTCTGGCAGGTCGCGAGCCTGGCGTTTCTCGGCGCAATCCTGGGGATCACGGCCATGGTGCCGCTGCGGCGCCTGCTCATCGTCAAGAGCGCCGACGAGCTGCCGTATCCCGAAGGCACCGCCTGCGCCGAGGTGCTGCGCGCCACCGCCACCGAATCGCGGGGCGGCCGCTGGATCTTCATCGGCCTGGCCGTGGGCGCCGCCATCAAGCTCGCCATCGGCGCCGCCGTCCTGATCGAGTCCGACCTTTCCGCCGCGCTGCCAGGGCTGCCCAAGGCGGAGATCGCCCTCGAGATCGCGCCCGCGCTCCTCGCCGTAGGCTACATCCTCGGTCACAAGCAGTCGTCGGTCATGGTCTCCGGCAGCCTCATCTCGGCTTTGGTTTTGACGCCGCTGATCGCGCTGGTGGGGGCAGGCCTCACCGCGCCGCTCTTCCCCGAGACCACGACGCCCATCGCCGATCTCACGGCCGGCCAGATCTGGTCGCGCTACGTGCGCTACATCGGCGCGGGAGCCGTGGCCGCGGCGGGGATTGTGACCGTGCTGCGAGCCTTACCGGTGATGTCTCAGTCCGTGGCCTCGGTGATACGCGGCATGCGCCGTCAGGGCACCGGTCCGGACGCCGCCGGTCCCGTGCCGCGGACCGACCGCGATGTGCCGGGCTGGGTGGTGCTCGCCGGTCCCGTCGTCGTCGTGCTGGCCCTCGTTTCCGTGCCGGGCCTGCTCGCCGGCAACATGAGCTTCCTGCCGCGGCTCGCCGCCGGAATCGGCGTCGCCATCTTCGGCGTCCTCTTCGTCGTCGTCTCCTCGCGCATCGTGGGTTTGATCGGCGTCTCCTCGAACCCGACATCCGGTATGACGCTGGTCACCCTGCTCGGCGTCTCGCTCGTCTTCGTGCTCTGCGGCTGGACCGATCCCACGGCACGCGCGGCCATCCTGACGGTGGGGACGGTCGTCTGCATCGCCGCCTCCAAGGCGGGGGACATCTCGCAGGACCTGAAGACAGGCTTCCTGGTGGGAGCCACACCGGCACGGCAGCAGATGGGGCAATTCCTCGGCGCCGCCTTCGCCTGCTGGGCGGTGGCGGGCACCGTGCTGCTCCTCGGTAACTCTTTCACCTTCGGCTCCTCCGAGCTGCCTGCACCGCAGGCTACACTGATGCGGACGGTGATCGACGGCGTGCTCTCCGGCTCGCTCCCCTGGGGACTGGTCGGAACCGGCGCAGCCTTTTCGCTCTGCGGGCTCCTGGCGGGGCTGCCAGGGCTGGCCTTCGCAGTAGGGCTTTACTTGCCGGTCGGGAGCCTGACGCCGATCTTCGTGGGCGGGCTGGTACGGCGGTTCGTCGAGGCGCGTCGCAAAGAAGGAGCCATCGAGGGCGATCCCGGTATCCTCGCCGCCTCGGGGATGATAGCCGGCGAAGGCCTTATGGGGATCGCCCTCGCCGGCCTGGTGGCGGCAAAGAAAACCTGGCCGGACTCAGGCTTGAGCCGCTCGCTCAGCGCCTGGCACGTCGCGGAAACGGACTTCGCCTGGATCGGTGGGCCGGCGGGGGTTGTTGTGGGGATCGTCTTGGTGCTTGGCGTCGCGACGCTGCTTTATCGGGCGGGGCGGAGCGGGAGTCGCAACACAAAGGTATAGGGTCGAAGGTCTGAAGAATGAGACTCTTGAGTTTAAAAGCAACCCGCTACCGAAGCCTGCGCGAGGAAACTATCCGCCTATCCGATCTGAATCTGTTCATTGGGACAAACGCCTCTGGGAAGAGCACGATACTCGACGCCCTCCGCTTTCTGCACGAGGGAGTGCAGGAGCGCGACTTCAGGCTACCGGTTTCCTCGCGTGGCGGAATTCTCCATCTAGCTTGGAAAGGAGAAGAGGCACGACAGATCAAGCTGGCCGTCCTGTTGGAGGATAATCACAGGGAATTCGAGTGGTCGGTCGAGCTCAGGAGAGAAGGATATGCCTTCTCCGTTCTGGAAGAGTTGGATGAATTGCCAAGCACACGCCTGCTTACGTCGGACAACGGCAGAGGCTGGTGGCTCGGCAGGAAGGAGGATAGCGACGGCAAGATGGAGCGAGTGCCTCTGGCACAGGTGCCGACCGGCTGTGCGCTCGCTGCCGCTGCGGCCGATGAATCCTTCCCGGGTCGGGCCGTTGCCGCTTTTGTAGGCCGGTGGGGGTTCTTCGATCCGAACCCGTTTGCTCTGCGGCGTGGGTGGAGTGGTTTCGACCCTTCCAGCTTCGACTACGTCGGACGGAATCTTGCGGAAAGACTCTATTCCATTCGGGAATCATCGAACGAAACTTTCGAACAGATCGTCTCGGCAACGCAGTCGGTCCTGGGGCTTCCAACAGAAATTGAGCTTCGGAGGTCCCGCATGCATGAAGATGAAGTCGAGGACGTCGAAGGCCGCGCCTATTTCGTCCAGCGTGAGCCTGGATTAAGGTACCCCGTACATCAAATGGGGGCATCGAGCGGTACGCTGCGCATGCTGGCCCTGATGACAGCGCTGTTCGGAGAAACTGGAAATAATTTGATCGGCATAGAAGAGCCTGAGAACCACGTACATCCGGCTGCCTTGAGCTCCTTCGCCGAATACCTGCTAAAGGCGCGGCATCGTGTCCAGGTCCTGGTAACGACGCATTCTCCTCTCCTGCTCGATTTTTTGAACGAGCCCGGAGCTGTATGCGTTGTGCGGCACTCGGATCAAGAGGGCACGCGCGTAAGTTGCGAGAGTAATCCGGAGGCCGTCCACCGGGCGCTCGAGGCTTCGGGGTTCGGCCTCGGTGAGTTCTACGAAACCAAAGGCTTTGGGGGCTAGGCTGCATGGGCAAGGTGGTCGTTGTCCTTGCTTCGGGTGAAACCGAGCGGCGTTCACTTCCTCATCTCGTGGCACATCTGCAGGTGGAAGGAATTGCCGTTGAGGTACGTATCCCGCCAGGGAGCAAGGCCCTCACCGTGGAAATGGCCGAAAGGCTCTTGAAGGCCTCCTGGTTTGAGAACCCGATCGCCACGCCGGACAAGTTCGTAGTACTCTTGGACACTGACGCCAAGACTCAGGATGAGGTCCTTCGCCCTTTCCGCGAGCAGTTGCGAGACCGTATTGGAACGAAGATCTCCGCACAACTCCAATTTGCGTGCGCCCGACAGCATCTTGAGGCCTGGTATTTCGCGGATAGTGCGGGCCTACGAGGGTATCTTGGCCGAGATTTGGGTAGCGTCAATACGTCGAACCCGGACGAGATTCAAAACCCGAAACTGCATCTCAAGCATCTACTGGGGGAGCGCGCATATACCGCTGTGATTTCAGAAAAGATCGCTGGCAGCCTGGCGGCGGAGGCTATCAGCCAACGAAGTCCGAGTTTTCAGGGATTCCTTGAAGCTGTTAGAAACGGAACGACTCTGCCGAGATGAGGCCTTCGATGGGAGATTACTGGCAAAGAGTTTCGCTCGAAGAACTCGCACGCCAGCAGGGAGTCCGACCGGTGGAGCGCTTTGAGGATCTGCTCGGACATCGGCATGCTCGTCGCCCGTCGGCGTCAAAGGCACGACCATCCCGTTCACCAGCTCGCACGGCCCGAGATCCGGCCGGCGGAACAGCTCCCCGCCGGTCATCAGGGTCTCTTCGCGGTCGCTGAGCGGCGTCATCTGGAACCCCCCTTGATCGTAGTCTACTCCGGCCAACCGACTACCGTGATTTGGCCGAATGAGGGAACTCGGAGTAAACTCAGCGTGGACGAAGACTGGAGATCCAACTGTGCCCATCACCAAGAAGAAAGACCCAAGGAGTCCCGCTGAAGTCGGATTCTCGACAGGAGATTTCTGGCGAGGATACTCCCTTGAGGAGCTTGCACGTCAGCAGGAAGTCCGGCCAGTGGAGCGAATTGAGGATCTGCTTGGAGGCTGGCCTGAGGACCAAATCGATGACGGATTCGAAGAGGCTCTCCTGCGCTGGCGCGGCCACACTCCGGATGAGGCGTGAGCCGATCCCACTCGGCACCCACAACCCGCGACATTTTCTCGACATTGATGGACTGGAGATCGTAACGCTTCCGTCGTAGTGCACGAAGGAAAAGTCCCAAGTAGTTCCCTCCCTGCCGCTGAGCCCCGAGCTCGCGCGGCTGCCGCGCACGGTCGTGCATGGGCGGCGCGGGGCTGTGCACGCGGCGCACAAGCTTGTGCACGCGAATCCCAGGGTCGGGTGCGAGCGGCGCGGGCTTGTGCGCGGGCGGCACAGGGACGTGCGCGCGAATCCCGGGGTCGCGCGGGGGCCGCACAAGGTTGTTTACGGGCCGCACAGGGTCGTGCGTGGGCCTGACAGGGTTGTGTACGAGCTGCACAAGGTCGCGCGTGGCCTGCACAGGGTCGTGCACGAGCGGCACAGGGGCGAGCGGCAGCCGCTCAAAGCTCACGGAAGGACGCAGGAGGCCGGATGCGACCTGCCGGAGGCTCAGCCGCGGCCGGTCGGCGGTGCGCCTCATGTCCCTCCAGGGATGCTCAGCTTCGCCATCCCTAACCGGACGTCGACCCTTCCGCCTGGCACCAACTTGGCAGAACAAAAAGAATTCGTCAAGCGTGTCGATTCCGCGGCCGCTCGTTCGTCGTCATAGCAGAGCCAGGGATCCGGTCGCCCGGGAACTCGGCTCGGAACCCACAACCACAAGGAGACGTTATGCAAGTCCAACCCTACCTGTTCTTCGCTGGTCAATGTGCAGAGGCGGTCGAGTACTACCGTAGCGCGCTCGGGGCCGAGGTGCAGGCGCTCATGCGCTACAAGGATAGCCCAGAGCCCCCTTCACCCGAGATGTGCCCGCCTGGGAACGAGAACAACGTCATGCACGCGGCCTTCCGCATCGGCGAGACGTTGGTGATGGCATCCGACGATCCGACGGCGAAGGAGTCGAGCCACAAGGGTTTTTCGCTGTCGCTCTCGGTGCCTGACGATGCCGAGGCCGAGCGGCTCTTCGCGGCCCTGGCCGACGGCGGACAGGTGTATCAGCCGCTGATCAAGACCTTCTTCTCGTCGCGCTTCGGCATGGCCGCGGACCGCTTCGGCGTGCCCTGGATGGTCGTCGTGGCGCCCTGAGAGACCCCTCCTCACAGAGCGAACAGGAGATCGACTTCTTCGAAACCTGACCTTCAGGGAGAGACCAACCATGCGCTTCATGATCATCGTCAAGGCCACGAAAGATGACGAAGCGGGCGTCATGCCCGACCCCGAGGACCCGCTCTTCGCCGAGATGGCGGCGTACCACGAGGAGCTGCACAAAGCCGGCGTGCTGCTCGACGGCTCGGGGCTCCAGCCGAGCTCGAAGGGCTGGCGCATCCAGTACTCCGGAGAGAAGCGCACCATCATCGATGGCCCCTTCACCGAGGCGAAGGAGCTGGTCGCCGGCTACACGATCATCCAGGTGAAGTCGCGGGAAGAGGCGCTGGAATGGACCCGGCGCTTCCCCAATCCCTCCGGCGCCGGCAAGGAGGCCGAGATCGAGGTTCGTCAGCTCTTCGAGCTGGAGGACTTCGGTGAGGGCGAGGCGATCGAACGCTTCCGCGAGATCGGAGTGGGGGGCAAGTAGGGAGGAGAATCCGATCCCCAGGCTCTCGTCAGCGGGGCCATCATCGTGCCGCCTGGCCCCTCACCACCCCGGCCCTCCTCTCCCACCTCACGCCCACCCTTCCGGGAGAGGAGGGAGACTGAAAAAGCAACAGCAAGAGAAGTTTTTTCTGGGCTCCCCTCTCTCCCGGCAGGGGTGGGTGTGAGGTGGGAGAGAGGGGCTGGGGGAGTGAGGGCCCGAGGCGGCCGAGCCCCTTCGTTCATCGACAACTCTCGACGTCAGGTTCCCCCTTACACGTACGCTTCCAGCTCCGTCCAGGTATCCTCTTCGAGCACCTTCTTGACGTCGATCATGAAGCGGTCGGCGTCGGCGCCGTCCACCAGCCGGTGGTCGTAGGTGATGGCGAGATAGCACATGGTCTTGATGGCGATCGCGTCGTTGCCGTTCTCGTCCTCGACGACGACCGGCCGCTTCTCGATCGTGCCGACGCCGAGGATCGCCACCTGCGGCTGGTTGATCACCGGCGTGCCGAAGAGGCTGCCGAAGACTCCCGGGTTGGTGATGGTGAAGGTGCCGCCCTGCGTCTCCTCGGGCTTGAGCTTCTTGGACCGCGCCCGGTCCGCCAGATCGTTGGCGGTCTTCGCGAAACCCACCAGGCTGAGCTGGTCGGCGTTCTTGATCACCGGCACGATGAGGCCCCGCCCCGGCATGTCGACGGCTATGCCGATGTTGATGTTCTTCTTGTAGACGATGTTCGTGCCGTCGATGGCGGCGTTGACGGTCTTGTGGGCCTTCAAGGCCGTGGCGACCGCCTTGAAAATGAAGGGCATGAAGGTGAGCTTGGTGCCCTCCTTCTTCTGGAAGCCGTCCTTGGCGCGGGCGCGGGCGCGGCCGACGCGCGACATGTCGATGTGGAAGACGGTGGTGACGTGCGCCGAGGTGGCCTTGGAGTAGACCATGTGGGCCGCCGTGATCTGCCGGATCTTGGACATCGGCTCGATCTCGACGTCCTCACCCTGTTGGTAGGCAGGCACGTGGAAACCGGCCGGCGCCTGACGAGCGGCCGGAGCTGCCGCCGCAGCAGCCGGCGGCGGCGCCGCGGGCGCCGGAGTTGGAGCTGGCGCTGGAGCCGCCTTGCGCTGCTCCAGGTACTTCATGATGTCGTCCTTGGTCACGCGGCCTTGCGCGCCCGTGCCCTCGACCTCCTCGAGGTTCACCCCTTCCTTGGTGGCGATGCTGCGCACCAGCGGGCTGGAGAACTTGCGCAGCCGTTCGGCTTCGCCGCCCTCCGCCTCTTTCGCCGGGGCCGCCTCGGGCTCCGCGGGCTCGGGCGAAGCCGCCTCGGGAGCCGGCTCTTCGCGCGCGGTCTCCTCGCGCTGGGTCTCGGTGGGCGTGGGAGCCGCAGCCTCGGCGGGAGCCTCCTCCTTGCCCGCGACATCGGGCGGCGGCGGTGGCTCCTCGGCCTCTCGCGACGACGAGGTTCCCGGCTGCTCTCCGCCCTCGCCGATGATCGCCACGACCTGGTTGACCGGCACCGTCTCGCCTTCCTGGTTGCGGATCTCCGTCAGCGTGCCGGACGCCGGACTGGGGATCTCGGCGTCCACCTTGTCGGTCGAGATCTCGAACAGCGGCTGATCCCGCTCCACCTTGTCGCCCACCTTCACCAGCCAGCGGGTGATGGTGCCCTCGGCGATCGACTCTCCCATCTGGGGCATCACGACTTCAGTAGCCATAAGCTCTCCGTATCCCTCTCAGTAGCTGGCCAGCTCCCGCACCCGGGCGACGAGCTTGTCCACGTTCGGCAGATAGGCTTCTTCGAGCGTCGGGCTGTAAGGAACCGGGGTGTCCGGACAGCAGAGCCGGTGGACCGGCCCGTCCAGCCATTCGAAGGCGTGCTGGGCGATCCGCGCCGCCACTTCCCCGGCCACCGAGCCCGTGGTCTGCTCCTCGGTCAGGACGATCACCCGGCTGGTCTTGCGGACGGTCGCGAGGATGGCTTCCTGATCGAGGGGCTTGAGCGTCCGGAGATCGAGGACTTCGAGCTCGATCCCGTCGGCTTCGAGGCGCCCGGCGGCCTCCAGCGCCACGTGCAGCATAGCACCGTAGGTGATCACGGACAGGTCGCGCCCCTCGCGGGCGAGCCGCGCCTTGCCGATCGTCACCAGGCCGTCACGGCCATTGCCGGTTGAGAGCTCGTCCTTGAGCCGCCGGTAGAGGTACTTGTGCTCGAAATAGAGCACCGGGTTGGGGTCGCGGATGGCCGCCTTGAGCAGGCCGTAGGCGTCGGCCACGGTGCCCGGCGCCACGATTTTCAGCCCCGGCGTGTGCTGGAAGTACGACTCCGGGTTCTGACTGTGGAAGGCCGAGCCGTGGACGTTGCCGCCCGCCGGTCCGCGGATGACCAGCGGCACCTTCTGGCCCCAGCGGTAATGGTTGGGCGCGGCGAAGTTGATGATCTGGTTGAAGGCGCAGGAGATGAAGTCGATGAACTGCATCTCGACCACCGGCAGCATCCCCATCATGGCGGCGCCGGCGGCGCATCCCACCATGGCCGACTCGCTGATGGGCGTGTCGATGATCCGCTGCGGGCCGAAGCGGTCGAGAAAGCCGGCGGTGACGCGGAAGGCGCCGCCATAGGTGCCGATGTCCTGGCCGAGCATGAACACCCGCTCGTCCCGTTCCATCTCGTCCCACAGCGCCTGACGGACGGCCTCGAGGTAGGTGACGGCCGCCATCAGACCGATACTCCTTCGGGGGAAGGCTCGTAGACGCCCTCGAAGGCGCGCTCCGGCGGCGGCATCGGCGAGGCGAGGGCGAAGTCGACCTCCTCGTTGAGCTTGACGTCGATCTCGGCCGCGATCGCCTCGAGCTCTTCTTCAGTGGCAAGGCCTTCGCCGAGCAGGTGGCGCTCGAAACGCTCGATCGGATCCTTGCCCTTCCATTCCTCGACCTGTTCCTTGGGCACGTAGCCGGCGTCGTCGTGCTCGGCGTGTCCTTTCATGCGGAAGGTCTTGGTCTCGATCAGGCTGGGGCCGCCGCCGACGCGCGCGCGCTCGACGGCGCGTTTCGTGGCTTCGTAGACGGCCAGCACGTCGTTGCCGTCCACGGTCTCGCCCGGAATGCCGTAGGCGGCGGCGCGGGTGGCGATGTTCCGGATCCGCATCTGGCGCGAGGTGGGCGTCGAGTAGGCCCAGCCGTTGTGCTCGGCGATGAGAACGAACGGCACGTGCAGCACCGCGGCGAGGTTCAGCCCCTCGTGGAAGTCGCCCGTCGAGGTCCCGCCGTCGCCGATGTAGGTCAGGGCGACCAGATTCTTCCCCTGCATCTTGCCGGCGAGGGCCACGCCGGCCATCACCGGGATGACGGCGCCGAGCATCGAGATGGGCGCCACCAGGCCGCGCTGGAGATCGCCGAAGTGGGTGTTGCCGTCCTTGCCGCCGGTGGGGCTGTCGCTCTTGGCCATGTACTGCATCATGACCTCGCGCGGCTGCACGCCCCGCACCAGCATGGAGCCCAGGTTGCGGATGAGCGGCCCCATCACGTCCTGCGGCTCCAGGGCGTACGCGGAGCCGACGGAGGTCGCCTCCTGGCCGCGGCTGGAGTAGAGCCCGCCCACCACCTTGCCCTGCCGGTAGAGATTGCCCAGGCGGTCCTCCACCATCCGGTTGAGCTTCATGTAGCGGTAGAGCTCGAGCTGCCGCTCCCGCGGCAGCTCGGTCTTCGCCAGCCGCTCGGTCTTTGCCGCCTGGGGATGAAGGGGACCCCAGTTCTTGCCTAGCTTTGCCATATGTGTCCTTTGAAATCCGCTTGCCCGCTCGACCTCACCCCCGGCCCCTCTCCTAAAGGAGAGGGGAGAAGAACTGACTCTCTTAGCCCCTCTCCTTCAGGAGAGGGGTTGGGGTGAGGTCGAGAGGCCGCGAACGCTGCGGACGTTCTCACATGCGTCCCCTAAATATGAATCGCCTGTCCGTGCGCCGCGTGCGCCGCCTCCATGACCGCCTCGGAGAGCGTCGGATGGGCGTGCATGGTGCGGAACAGCTCCTCGTCCGTGCCCTCCATCTGCAGGGCCACGCAGGCCTCGGCGATGAGGTCCGTGGCATGCGCGCCGACGATGTGGACCCCCAGCAGCTCGTCGTACTTCCTCTCGCGCACCACTTTCACGAATCCCGCGGTCTTGCCGAGGATCCTCGCCTTGCCGAGGGCGGAGAGCGGGAACTTGCCGGTCTGCACGTCGTAGCCGCGCTCGCGCGCCTTCGCTTCGGTGAGGCCGACGCTCGCCACCTCCGGCTCGCAGTAGGTGCAGGAGGGCACCCGATCGTAGTTGATCGGCCGCGCCGACTGCCCCGCCATGTGCTCGACGGCGAGGATGCCCTCGGACGAGGCGACGTGGGCCAGCCACGGCGTGTTGATCACGTCGCCGACGGCATAGATGTGCGGCACGGCCGTCTGCATGGTGGCGAGATCGACTTTGACATAGCCGCGCTCGAGCTCGATGCCGAGCGCCTCCAGGCCCAGGTTTTCGGTGACCGGCTTGCGGCCGATGGCCACCAGCAGCAGGTCGGCCTCGACGGTGTTCTTCTTGCCACCTTCGAGGGTCAGCTTGACGCCATTCTCCGTTCGCTCGGCGCTCTGCAGCTTGGTGCCGGTCATGACCTCGAGGCCACGCTTGCGCAGCGCCCGCTGCAGCTCCGCCGAGACCTCTTCGTCTTCGATCGGCAGGACGCGCGGCAGCATCTCGATCAAGGTTACTTTGGTGCCGAAGGAGGCGTAGATCGAGGCGAACTCGGTGCCGACCGCGCCGGCGCCCAGCACCGCCAGCGAGCCCGGGACCTGTTCGAGCTCCAGGATGTGATCCGAGTTGAGAATGCGCTCGCCGTCGGCCGGGGCGATAGGGATGTCCCGCGGCACCGAGCCCGTGGCGATGAGGATGAATCTGGCGCCGTAGGTCGTCTTGCCATCCTTGCCCTCGACCTCGACCTCATGCGGGCCGGCGATCCGGCCGACGCCGTGGAGGCCGGTCACCTTGTTCTTCTTGAACAGGAACTCGACTCCCTTGGCGTTGGCGTCGACGATCTTCTGTTTCCGCTCCTGTGCCTTGACGATGTCCAGCTTGGGCTCGGCGACCTCCACTCCCAGGTCACCGGCGTCGCGGATGTCGTCCAGCACCGCCGCCGTGTGCAGCAGCGCCTTGGTGGGGATGCACCCGCGCAGCCCACAGGTGCCGCCGTACTTCGGGTCCTTCTCCACCACGGCCGCCTCGAGGCCGAGCTGCCCCGCCCGAATGCCGGCCACGTAGCCGCCCGGGCCGCTGCCGATGATGATCAGGTCGAACTCTTCTCGCGCCATCGGATCTCCGGATTTGATTTGGTTTCGATACGCACTGAAGACTCAAGCCCGAGCCGGTTGCGAGGCGGACACCTCGACCGGGATGGCCCGGAAGCGGCCCGGTTTGTCCTCCATCAGCCGCCCGAACGGTACGCCGGGATCGTGCTCGAAGACGCAGAGCCAGCTCCCCTCCGCCGCCCGCGGCAGCCAGATCTTCTTGTTCTCCAGAGTGGTCAGAGGATACAGGTCGTAGCTCATGATCCAGGGGTAGGGCACGTGCGAGGCACGCGGCACCAGGTCGGCCCAGTAGACCGCCTTCGCGCCACCCCCCCCGTCCAGCAGGACGATGCACATGTCCGCGTTATGTCCCGGGACGCGGACTGCCTTCACGCCGGGGACCGGCTCCGCCTCGTCGCCGAACAGCTCGACGACGCCGGCCTCGAAGAGCGGTTCCCAGTTGTCGGGAAAGTAGCTCGCCCGGTCGCGCTCGTTGGGCCGGCGGGCGTGCTCCACCTCGCCGCGCTGCAGCCAGTACCGCGCCCTCGGAAAAGTGGGACCGATATGTCCCCCCGCCTCGCGGGTGTTCCAGCCGCAGTGGTCGAAATGGAGATGGGAGAGGAGGACATGGGTCACGTCCTCCAACTCGTAGCCCGCCCGGCGAATCGAATCCGGCAGCCGGACCGCCTCGGGGTCCATGCCGTACATCCGGCGGAATTTGGCGTCGTGCTTGTCGCCGATGCCGGTGTCGATCAGCAGGAGGTCGCTGCCGCGGGCCACCAGCAGGCAGTTGGTGCCCATGCGGATGCGGTTCCGGGCGTCCGGAGGCGAAACCTTCTTCCACAGCACACGCGGCACGACCCCGAACATGGCGCCGCCGTCGAGGCGGAACTCGCCGTCGCTGACCCGCGTGAGCTCCAGATCCCCCAGCTCCATGACGGGGGAGTGTATCGAAGAAGCCCCGCCGGTGTCCTGCGCCCCGCCGGAAGTGTCGATCGCGCCGCGGCCCGCTTCAGTCTGCCGGGATCGCCTCCGTGTCCCGCCGGCTGGCGCGGTTTCCCAGGGGATTGAAGTACGATTTGCTCTTCCCCGTCAGGGTGTCGGTGAGGGTGATCGTGTACTCGAGATCCGTCTGGCCGCTGAGGTAGACCCAGAAGTGTCCGTTGACGCGCCGCCCGTCCAATACCCTGACGATCACGTCGGCCCGGCCCGCGGAGGTGAGCCCGAAATAGCCCGTGTCGCCGCTCATCGGCACCGGGTGGCCGGCGCCCGTGTTGCCGGCGGCGTCCTTCCAGGACAGCTCGACGGAGAGGCGCGAGCCGTTGAGCTTGAGGCGCGCCGTGGAAGCGATGGGGGTTCTCACCGTGGCCACCGCCGTGCCGTCCACGGTGAGCGTGTGATCTCCCGGCGGCACCTCGAGCAGGCCGGCCTTCGCCGGCAGCGACGCCGTGCCGATGCTCGCGGACACGCCGCTCCAGGCGTAGGCCAGAAGAGCCGAGGTGGGAGCGGGCGCGGCCGGGCCGACGCTGTTCGGGGAAGGAACGGCGCGCAGCACGCCTTCCCGCGGGCCGGAGAACCGTGTGTTGGCAACCGCGCTCTTGTCGGTCGTCCCCCGCGCGCCGCGGTTCACCGTCAGCGCGTTGAGCTCCGCAACGCTCGCGCCGCCGCCAGCCGCCAGGTTGTTGATGTAGACCAGCTCGCCGAACAGGACGGGGTTGAACCGGTTGTTGTCGTACCGTATGTCATTGACCGGGCCGGTCGACGGATCGAGGTCGAAGATGGGAATCCCGAGGTTGTCGCTGAAGACCGAGTTGGAGACCACGCCGCCGACGTTGCGCGGCCGGGCCGCATCCTGCAGCGGGGTCGAGAAGATCGCGGCGCCGCGCGACTCGCCGACCGACTCGGCGGCCCCCGGCACCGCGTCGTTGGAATAGAAGCGGCAGTCGTCCACCTGGACGGTCGAGCCGTTCAGGTTCAAGGCTCCGCCCTGTCTCTGGGCCGTGTTGCGGGCGAAGGCGGTGCGGACGATCCGCGCGTTCGACTCCTGCCGCAAGGCGATCCCGCCGCCGTTGGCGTTGACGCCCCGGGCGTCGGAGTCGAGCACCATCGAGTCCTCCACCAGCAGATCGATCAGATCCCCCACCAGGGCTCCGCCGGTGCCTGGCCCGCCGACGCCGGTCTCGACGTCGCAGTCGGAAAAGACCGTGCCCCGGATCTCGATCCGGGCGCGGTTGTCGACGAGCGAGCCGGCTTGCGGCACGTCGCCGCCGCCGAACATCCGCAGGCCGTCGCCGCCGGCGAGGATGCAGCCGCCGGTGAAAGGCGCTTTCGCGACCTCGGGACCGCCCTGGAGCAGCGACTGCGTGAGCACCAGGCGGCCCGGCGGCCGGTTGATCGCGCCGAAGCCGGTCGAGGGGTCGGCGAAATCGGCCGACAGGATGGAGATCGTGCCGCCCGCGCCGCCCGCGGGCTTGAGAAGGGTCGTCTGGTTGCCCTGAAAGACGGAGCCGCTGATCTCGACGACGGAGCGGTAGCCGTCCACCGCGCCGCCGAAGTCGGCGCGGTTGCGCAGGAAGAGCGACTGCTGGACCTTCATGGTCGTCAGGTCCTCGGCATGCAGGGCTCCCCCGGTGCTCGCCGCCGGGTTGTCGCAACAGGGGTTGGCGACCGCCTGGTTGGCGATGAAGCTCGAGCGCGTCACCTGCACGTCCGCGCCCTTGTTCCAGTTGCCGATGGCGTAGATGGCCCCGCCCACCCATCCCGCCTCGTTGCCTTCGAAGCGCACGCCGTTGACGCGCAGGATGCCGTCGATCACCATGATCGCGCCGCCGAAGGAGTTGGGGTTGTGGCCCGGCAGGTTCGTCCGGTTGCCGACGAGCTCGCCGCCTTGAATCGTGACGTCCGCCTCGCGCACGGCCATGGCGCCGGCGCGGAGCTGCGACGTGTTGCCGCGGAACGAGGAGTTGGTGAACGTGGCGCTGGAGCCGTCGATCACTTTCACCGCGCCGCCGCCGCTGGTCGCCGCCGCCGCGCGGTTGTTCAGGAAGGTGCACTGGCGGAACTCCCCCTCCGCCTGCGAGAGGGTCACCCCGCCCGCCCTGCCGACGGCATTGCTGAAACCGTTCTGGAAGGTGATCCGCTCGAAGATCACCTTCTTGCCGCGGCTGCGGTTCTTGTTGACGAAGCGCAGCAGGGGCTTGGTGCCGCCGCCGTCGAGGATCACCGTGGCGCCCGCCGCGGCGCGGACCGTGAAGCCCTTGCGGGTGTTGCTGATGGTGAAACCGTTCTTCCCCGGCGACGGGTAGGTGCCGGCCGACATCTCGATGACGCCGCCGTCGGCGACCTTGGCGACGGCGGCGTCCAGCGTCTTGGCGTCCTTGGGCACCCGCACCAGGGTGGGGGCCTTGGGAGGTTTGGGTTTGGGCTTACGGGCCGCGGCGGCGGGGCCCGCCGCAACGGCGAGGCCGGCGATGAGGAACAGGCACAGAAAGCTTCGTCGAGCGCGCATGAAGAAACTCCCTATCGATCCCCCGGGCCAGCTCCTCCGGTGGGACAGGCGCTACGGAACCGACGACGTTGTTATTGGGATTTTAGCATAGCTGTTCGAAGAACAGAACCCCCCGACGCGAGCCATGCAAGCCGCCGCGGCTGGCGCTTCGCCAGCTCCTGCCGCAACAAACGGCGGGCGCCGGCGAGGATCTGGCGGCGCTGGATGGCCTCCTTGCCTTCGCGGGTGCGGGCGTTGTTGAGCAGGCTGCTCCAGGCGGCCACGGGCAGCAGCGCCAGGGCGAGGTCGCCGAAAAAGCCCGGCCGCGCGATGAAGCGCACGGGAAACCAGTCGTTGAAGAAGGTGGCGAGGAGACAGACCCGAAAATGGCGAGGCCCGGCAACAGAAAGGTGAGCGACATGGCGTCGAGACGCTCCGTCCGCTTTCGCCATGGAAAAGCGTGCCGCAGCCGGTAGAGGCCGCCGCTCTTTTCCAGGATGCCGGTCAGCGTGTAGTCGAGGACGTAGGGGATCGCCGTCTCCGCGAAAGGCGGATCCGAAGGCAGGCGGCTCCGCCAGCGCAAAGTGGTGCCGTCCACCCAGGCGAATTCATCGACGTCGGCGAGGTCCCCTTCGAAGAGGGGGCGAGCTTCGCCGGTGGCCGGATCGACGCGGCTGAGCCGCCGGAGATCGAGGCGCTCGCCCAGGCGGCGATTGAATTTTCGCTCGCCGCCGTTCCAGTCGCCCGTAAAGACGATCACCTGCCGCTCCTCGATGTGGAGGACGCCCTGGGCGTCGAGCCGCGCGCGCACCGCCACCTCGGACCAGCGGAGGGATTTCTCCTGAGCGGACGCGAGCCCCGGGAGCAGCAGAAAAGCCAGCAGGAGGGCGGACCGTAGTGGCTTCATCGTAGTCTCTCAGCCTATCTTCTCATCGGCACGTGCGTTGCTCCTCGAACGTCCCGGTCTCGATCTGTACCGTCATGTGATGGATGCCGAAGCGTTCGTGGAGGGCGGAGCGGATCTCCGCCAGCAGGTCGCAGTTGTACCGCCCTTCCACCACCACCACGTGAGCGGAGAGGGACTCCAGGCCGCTGGTGATCGTCCAGACGTGCAGGTCGTGGACCTCGAGCACGCCGGGGATGTCCATCATGGCGTCGCGCATCTCATCCACGTCCATGTGCGCGGGCGCGGACTCCATCAAGCACCGCCGTGGCCTCCTTGAGCAGGGACCAGGCCGAGTAGATGACCAGCAGCGCGATGAGGATCGACGCGGCGGGGTCAGCCCACTGCCAGCCGAACGCCCAGATCAGGGCGCCGGCCGCGATCGCCTGCACGCTGCCGAGGGCGTCGGTCAGCACGTGCAGCCAGGCGCCGCGCACGTTGAGGCTCTCCTCGCGGCCGCGGCGCAGGATCCATAGGCCCGCCAGGTTGACCAGCAGGCCGCCCAAGGCGATGGCCATCATCGCCGGGGCGTCCACTTCGTGCGGTTGACGGAGGCGCTGGAGCGCCTCGGCCAGCACGAAGAGCGAGATCGCCACCAAAGCCGCGCCGTTGGCGAGCGCCGCCAGGATCTCCAGCCGGTGATAGCCATAGGTGCGGCGCGAGGTGGGCGGCCGCCGCGCCATCGACATCGCGAAGAGCGAGAGCCCCAGGGCGGCGACGTCGGAAAGCATGTGCCCGGCGTCCGCCAGCAGGGCGAGCGAGCCGGTGAGCCAACCGCCGACCGCCTCGGCGAGCATGTAGGCCGCCGCGAGCGCGAGAGTCAATGCGAGCCGCGAGCGGTTCGCGGCCGCGCCTTGATGATGAGAGTGGGAGTGCCCGGCGCCCATGCCGCAGCGAGAGTAACAAAGTGGCTCGCTGATTGCAGTCTTGATCGTTCTTTGGCTTATGAAGGAGGTATGCCATGGCCCAGAGGAACGTCGCAAAGGACCTGCAAAGCTGTATCGCGCTGTGCGGAGAGTGTCACGAGGTCTGCCTGAGGACGGTCACCCACTGTCTCGACAAGGGTGGGCGGCACGCGGAGCTTCACCACATCCGGCTGCTGCTCGACTGCGCTGAGATCTGCGCGACGAGCGCCAACTTCATGCTCCGCGGCTCGGATCTCCACGCCGCCACCTGCGGCGCCTGCGCCGAGGTCTGCGAGCGCTGCGCCGAAGACTGCCGGCGCTTCGGGGACGACGACGTGATGCGCCACTGCGCCGAGCTCTGCGCGCGCTGCGCCGAGCTGTGCCACGAGATGGCGGGAGAGCTGGTCGCCGTCGGAGCGGAAACCCGATAGCAGGAATTGCGCTTCTCCTTCGGGAGGAGTACTATGCAGCTGGCCGGTTCGTTGGCCCTCGGGCCTGCTCTTCGGCTGCTGGGAACGGTGCCTTGCCCCGGTCCTAGTCCGTGGGACGAGGCCATCCACCCCAGGGCGGGCAGGATTCCCGGACCGACGGCCGCCGTCCCGCCGGCGAGTGGACGCCGCGAGTATCGTGGGTTCGCCCGCCTGAATTGCCAGAGCCGCGCGGCCCTCTCGCGCGGCAGACCGGTCCCCGGGCCGGTCCGGGAATGGTGATCAATCGCCCGGACCGGTTGTCGCGCCCGCGGCCTTTCCGGGGGCCGGATTGTTTATCTCTCCATTCGATGGATTCCGTTTCCCGCTGCCCCGTCGTCACCGTCATCGGCTCCGGCGATCCGGACCACGCAAATCCCGAGCTGGCCGAGGCTGTCGGCCGGCTCGTCGCGGAAATGGGCTTTCATTTGCTGACCGGCGGCGGGCTCGGGGTGATGCGGGATGCCTGCCGTGGCTTTGTCTCCGTGGCCGGCCGCAGAGGCGTCTCGATCGGC
The DNA here is from genome assembly GCA_963778565.1 of Thermoanaerobaculaceae bacterium. GTDB lineage: Bacteria > Acidobacteriota > Thermoanaerobaculia > Multivoradales > UBA5704 > DATARR01. Next base: position 904,430 of record CAVZUZ010000017.1, read on the forward strand.
ATCATCCCTCGTTCTTCCGACGGCGAGGCGCCGAAGGAGGGCTATCCCAATCCCTGGGTGGAGATCCCCATCCTCACGCATCTCCCCGGCAGGCTGGGTCCCGACGGCGCGGACAGCCGCAACGCCATCAACGTCCTTTCGGCCTGGAAGATCCTCGCCTTGCCCGGCGGTGAAGGCACGCGAGCCGAGATCCGGCTCGCGAAGCGCTACGGCAAACCGCTCCTCGCCGTGATGGACGTTGCGCAGCGACAGGAAGACGGCTGGGACTTGTCGGCGGTCCGGACCTTTCTGAGCCCGGCGCTTCCGCACCGGGCTGACGAAACGTCGCCCTGAGGGCGATTCGCTTCAGCGAAGCGATGTCTCGATAGCCCGGTGCGGAAGCGCCGGGCGAGGGCGGGGGGCCCGGTGGTAGACTGGGCTATCGATGAGGGCAAAACTCGCGTTTCTGGCTCTCTTTCTGCTCGCTTCACAGGCCCGCGCCGACGCCAGGATTTCCGATATCAAGATCAACCTCGATGGCGACCGCGTGCTCGCCTCGTTCACCCTGCGCGACGCCTTCGACCGGCGCCTCTCGGAACGGGTGGACAGCGGCCTGCCGACCCCGATCCTCTACCGCTTCGAGCTGTCGCGCGACCGCAAGCGCTGGTGGGACCAGAAGCTCAAGGGCAACACTCTCGAAGTGGTGGCGATGTACGACGCGGTCACCCGCGACTACACCGTTCATTTCAAGCTGGACGACAAGCTGATCGAGAGCCGTACGGTGCGTGACCGCAAGGCGCTCGAGGAAGCGATGACGGTGGTGGACCAGCTGCCGGTCTTCTCGCTGGCGGGCCTTTCCCCCGAGGGGAGGATGCTGGTGAAGGTGCAGGCCGTGATGGGCTCGCGGACGATGCTGTCGTTCATTCCGGTGACGATCAACACGGACTGGAAGGAGTCGTCGAAGTTCCGCGCTCCCCGCCAGCCCTGAAGGGACCGGGCCATGCCGCCCATGGGCCTCCGCGAAAAGATCCTCCGCAACCGCAAGAACCACCGGGTGATCGGCTGGTGGCTCTTCGCGCTGCTGCTGCTGACCACCGGCCTCTTCTATCTCGCCCAGCGGGGACGCGACCTGCCGGCCGTCCTGGTGACCAACCGGGTGCTGCTGTTCGTCCTCTGGTACGTCAACGTCGTCCTCATCCTGGTGGTCGTCTTCGTCCTGCTGCGAAATCTCATCAAGCTGCTGGTCGAGCGCCGGCACCGGGTGCTCGGCTCGACGTTCAAGACCAAGCTGGTCGCCACCTACGTCGGCCTGTCGCTCATCCCGGTGCTGCTGCTGTTCGTCATTGCCACCGAGCTGCTCCAGGGCTCGATCGACCGCTGGTTCAACACCCCGGTGGCGCCGGTGCTGGAGCGCGGCAACGCGGTGGCCCAGGCCCTCTATGACCGCATCGAGCGCACGAACCTGCGCGACGCCCGGCTCGTCCTCTCCGAGATCGAGAGCTTCGATCTTCAGGAGCCGCAGGAACGCCCGCGGCTTAACCGGCGCATGCGGGAGCTCCTCCGGCGCTTGGATCTCGACCTGCTGGCGGTCTACGAGGGGACCGAGTTCGTGCACGCCATCCTCAACCCGCAGTCGGGCATCCCCGACCTGCCGGAGCCGGACCGCACGTTCCTCGAGCAGGCCGCGGCGGAAGGTCGCGCCACCTCGGTCGAGGCGCCGCCGGGAAACGGCGGCAGCCTCCTGATGGCCGCGGTCGCCGCTCCGGCCGCGTCGGCGTCATCGGCGTCAAAGGACGCGCCGTCGCCATCCCCGGTGATCGTGGTGGCCGGATCGCTTCTCGATCCCGTGCTGTCCGAGCAGCGGCAGAAGCTCGTCGAGGACTATCAGGCGTATCGCCAGCTCCAGGTGCAGAAGGACGATCTGCGCGCCAGCCACCTGCTCCTCTTCCTGATGGTGACGCTGCTGATCCTGCTCGCCTCCTCCTGGACCGGGCTGTACCTGGCGAAGCGGGTGTCGGTGCCCATCCAGGCGCTGGCGGAGGGCACCCGCATCATCAGCAGCGGCAATCTCGCCCACCGGGTGGACGTGGAGGCCGACGACGAGCTCGGCGGGCTCGTCGGCTCGTTCAATCAGATGACGGCGGAGCTGGCGAGCAACAAGGAGCTGCTGGAGCGCAGCAACCGCGACCTGACCACCAGCAACCAGCGGCTGGCGGAGGAGCGGGCGCTGATCGCGGCCGTGCTGGAGAACGTGGCGGCCGGCGTCGTTTCGATCGACTCCGCGGGACGCATCTTCACCTGCAACGGCGCGGCGCTCAACATGCTGCGCCAGCGGGAAGAGGAGGTCGTGGGCCGTTCCTTCGAGGAAGCGTGGAGCGATCCCGAGCGAGCGCGGCTGGCGGCCGTGGTGCGCGAGGCGGGTCTCGAGCCGGCGGTCAGCCGCGGCAGCAGGGAAATCCACCTCATCCTCGGCGGTGAATGGAAGACCTTCGAGGCCAAGGTGACCGCCCTGCGCGACGCGGACGGCGGCGTGCAGGGTCGGGTGCTGGTGCTCGAGGACCTGACGGAGCTGATCAAGGCGCAGCAGCTCGCGGCCTGGAACGAGGCGGCGCGGCGGATCGCCCACGAGATCAAGAACCCGCTCACCCCCATCCGCCTGGCCGCCGAGCGGGTGCTCAAGAAGCATCGCCAGCAGGACCCCGGCCTCGGCCAGGCCATCGAAGATGGGGTGGAGACCATCGTGCGCGAGGTCACGACCCTGCAGGGGATGGTGGACGAGTTCTCCCGCTACGCCCGCATGCCCCGGCCGCGCCCCGCGCCGGTGGACCTGCCGAAGCTGGTCGGCGAGACCCTGCACCTCTACCGCAACCTGAAGCCGGGGGTCGACGTCGAAGGGGAGGTGGACCCGGCGCTCTCGACCGTCTCGATCGACGGCGAGCAGGTCAAGCGCGCCCTCATCAACCTGCTGGACAACGCCGTCGAGGCGACGGAGGCGCCCGGACGCGTCACCGTCTCGGCGCAGGCATCGAACGGCCATCTGGAGATTCAGGTGGCGGACACCGGCCGGGGCATCCCGCCCGAGTCCAAGGAGAAGCTTTTCCTCCCCTACTTCTCCACCAAGGGCCGCGGCACCGGCCTGGGGCTCGCCATCGTCCACCGCATCGTCACCGACCACCAGGGCTCGATCCGCGTCGAGGACAACGTGCCGCAGGGGACGGTGTTCACGGTGGAGCTGCCGATTTAGGAATGACGCGCTGGCAGACGCTCCGCTGTAGAGCTATTCCCAGTCTTCGAATCTCAGGTCCTCGACGCGCCCAAACTCGCGCCGATTGTGCGTTACCAGGATACGATCGCCGGAGACCGCAATGGCGGCAATCAGCATATCGTTGGGACCAATAGGGAGACCTGCCTTTTCCAAACGGGCTCGGATCACACCATAAGCCACTGCGGCGGAATCATCGAACGGCAATGATACGAAGCGCGCAAAGAAATGATGGAGCTTGGAGAGATTCTCCGCGGGTCTGGAGCTCTTGGCGGCACCATAGAGCAACTCGGCCTTGACAACCGCGCACAGTACCAGATCATCGGGATTCAACGACTCGATGCGATGTCGTATCGAATCGGATTGGCCGTTGAGAAACTTGATACAGGTGTTGGTGTCGAGCAGGTAGGTCATGCGAAGGGTGTCCGGACCTCGTACTCGCCCTGATCGCCACGCCCGATCGGAGAGCTGGCCGAAGAGCCGTAGGTCTCGGCGATGAACTGCACCCAGCTCGTCTCGTCTCCTCGCCGCTCACGGACCGCTGGCCGGCGGGGTTCTTCGAGGGCCTTGACGATCCTATACAGTGCTCCGAGGTATTCATCTCGGACATTGTCGATCTCTGACTTGATGAGCTCTTTGGTAATCACTGCCGAACACCTCCATTCAAGTATACCGGATTCGCATCCGGTTCGGCGTTTCGTGCCGTTGAGCGCGTTCACGGCCGCAGCCACCTCTTAAACCACTCCAGGTTCCTGCGCATGATTTCCCGCTGCAGGTCGGGCTCGTAGATGACGTGGCCGCCGCGGGGGTAGATCTCCATCTCCACGATCTTTCCCTGGTCCTTGAGCGCCTTGTAGAACTTGGTCGCCTGCATGATCGGGATGCGGCGGTCGTTCTCGCCGTGCTGAATGAGGAGAGGCGTCTTGACCCTGGAGACGTAGGTGATGGCCGAATGCCGCGCATAGGCCTCCGGTTCCTCCCAGGGCAGGCCGAAATAGTCCTTGGTGAAGTCGCCGGAATCGGAGAGGTAGTAGAGGTCGGCGAGGTCGCTGATGCTGCACATGGCGGAGGCCGCCTTGAAGCGGTCCGTCTGGGTGACGATCCAGTCCGTCATGTAGCCGCCGTAGGAGGCGCCCATCACGCCCAGGCGGTCGGGATCCGCCAGGCCCTGCTTCACCAGGTGATCGACGCCGGCCATGATGTCCCGGTAGTCGCCCTCTCCCCAACCGTTCCTGATCATGCGCAGGCCCGCCTCGCCGTAGCCCATGCCACCGCGCGGCATGGGCAGCAAAACCGCCATGCCGGCGCTCGCCATCGCCTGGACCGGGTACGGCTCCAGGGCGGACACGAAGTGATCCGGCGGGCTCAAGGCTCGGGGCGCGCCTCCGGAGAGATCCTGGACCCACAGCCGCGGCGGGCGGTCCTGCCGGTCGACCTCGATCACGAACGACTTGTCTTTGCGCCGCTTCTCCTCCTCGGCCGACGGCGGCTCGGGCGCCAGGTAGGCGAGCCGCGAGCCGTCGGGCGACCAAGCATAGTCCCCGACGCCCTGCGGCGCCGAGGTCAGCGCCCGCGCCTCGCCGCCTCGCACGTCGACCGCGAAGACCTGGGGCACCTCGCTGGCGAAGGCGAGAAAGGAGAGGCGGGTGCCGTCGGGGGTCCAGCGCAGCCGGGGGACCGGACGCGGTCGGTTGAAGATGCGCGCGCCGTGGGCGAGACGCGCCGGCGGGCCGCCGGCGGCGGACACCAGGTAGAGCGAGGCCTCGTGCTCGTCCTTCTCGAAAGAGGGCTGCGAAACCACGTAGGCAACCTGGCCGCCGTCGGGCGAGATCCGCACGTCCGCGATGGAGCGCAGCGCCATCAGGTCCGCAACCGTGACCGGGCGCGGCGCGGCGCTCACGGGAGCCGCGAGAAGGGCCAGGCCGACGCTGAGGAAAGCGCTGTTCCGCATGGCGGGATCGGCCGGGACGCTACTCCGCGCGGCGGCTGGCGTCAACTGCCTCAGGACGCGGTAAGATTCCGGTATTCCGGACCAGGCACCGGCGTGGATTCAAGGCGGAAAGGAAGGTTCCCACGGACGCGATCACGATCATCAACGAGTCCCGCGACAAAGTGCGGGTGGCTCTCTTCAAGCAGCCGTCGGCTCCCGGAGAGCCGGCCATCACCCTGCGGCTGGCCGAGATCGGGGTCCACAGCAGAGCCCGCATGATCGCTCCGGACGAGGATGTCGCGGCGCAGCTTCGCCTCGCCATCGTGCGGTCGGCCCAGCTCGGCGAAGCCCTTCCCTCCTGGGCCGTCAACGAGGCGGTGGAGGTCCAGAACGGCCAGACGGCGAAGGTGAGCGGCTCGCTGGGCCGCGGGTTCCAGATCCGCGTGAAATAGGGAGCCCTCCTCCTCAGTAGCGGAAGATCGCCGCCATCACCTGCCCGTCGGGAATCTCCTGCCGGGGAACCGCGTACACCGTGCCGCCGTTGAGGAACGTCTGCACCGCCGCGAGGTCGAGCAGGTCCTCGTTGTCGTTGCATTGCCCGAGCTGATCCTCCTGGAGATGGATCTCACGGGCCTTCGTGTCATAGCGGCCCCAGAGGCGGACGCCGCGGGCGACGAACAGAGTATCGACGCGCCCGTCGTGCGCCGCCGGCAGGATCTCCTCGTAAAGGTTGGTGGCGCGGCCGGTGCCGGCGAGCTCGCCGTACCGCTCGGCGGCGCGGCGCCGGTTTTCCAGGAAGTGAGGCTTGACGATCTCCCACGCCGCGTCGCGCAGCTCGTCCGGCGAGAGCAGGTCCGGGTTTCCCAGCAGCCCTTCGTCCAACACCTTCGGGTGCTCCGTCGCCTGCTTGTAACGGGTGACGAGGTACTCGACGCCGGCCAGCACGACGGGGGCATCGCGGTCCATGTGCTTGAGCAGCGCCTTGTCCGCCAGGTTGAGGAAATTGAGCTTCTCGGCCTTGAGGTCGTCGTCCGCGGTGCCGTGGACGTGAAAGACGGGCGACCTCGCCATCGCCTTGCCCCGGGGGCCCGTCTTGAACTGGGTGAACTGGTGCGTCAAGTCACCCAGGGCCTCGTCGAAGCTGCGCGGCACGCCCGGCAGATCCAATTCCTCGGCGCTGTGATGAGAGGCGGCGATCAGCCGTATGTTGTTGAGGCTGAGGGCCAGCACATAGAACCGGCCGTCGCCGTCGAGCAGGGAAAACAGCGGCTTGAGATGGAACCGGTCCTCCACCACCGCGAGCTCGTCGAAGGCGCCCGGCAACCGGTAGGCCCGGAAAAGCTGCGGCGAGCGGAAGAGCGCCAGTCCGTCGCTCTGCTGTTGCCAGAATGACTGATCCTCGAGGAGATCGCGGAGCGGCGCCGTCAGCTCGGCGGCCTGAGCGTCGCGCATCCCCTTCTCGCCCAGCCGCCCCTGGACGGAGCGCAGGAGATTCTTGAGGCGGATCGGATTCTGCTGCGTCTCAACGCCCGCGCGGAAGGTGGGCATGTAGATCGAGACGCATGGATTTCCAGGCGCCTGAAGAAGCTCTCGAATCTCTTCACGGGTAACGGGGAGAGTCTGGGTTTGCTCGCGGTTGTGGGTCAAAACGGCCATGGACACCTCCTGAGAGTCATCGTCCCGATTGCGCGGCGCTGCACGCGAGACCGGCATACCTACATTTCCAGCAAGGCCCGTGCCGAGGGCCCTCACCACCCCGGCCCTCCTCTCCCAGAGGGAGAGGAGGGAGACAAGCAAGAAAGACCTTTCTCTGGAATTTCCCCTCTCTCCCCCCGGGAGAGAGGGGCCAGGGGAGTGAGGGCTTCGGAGGGCATACCGTCGAAAATTCACGATTCACGACGCCAAGCGTCGCCGCGGCACCTTCCTCACTCCATACACCCCCACCAGCACCACCGCCCCCAACAGGATGATCGCCGGCCCCGACGGCAGGTCGTAGTAGAAGGAGAGGACGAGCCCGCCGAGGGTGATCCCCACGCCGATCAGCACCGAGCCCAGGAGGACGCTCCGCAGGTCCCGCCACAGCATCAGGCTGACCACCGAGGGAATCGTCAGCAGCGCCACTACCAGGATGATCCCTACCACCTGGATGAGGATCACCACCGACAACGCGATCATCGCCAGCAGCAGCGACATCAGGAGCCGCACCCGCAGCCCGCGCACCCGCGCGAAGACCTCGTCGAAAGCCACGGCCACGATCCCCTTGAAAAAGAGGAGCAGGACAGCCAGCACGCAGGTGGCGAGGACGAGGATGGTCGCCAGGTCGCGGCGCGAGACGAGGAGGATGTTGCCGAAGAGATAGGTCAACAGGTTGGGAGCGTAGCCCGGCGTCTTGTAGACGAAGACCACTCCCACCGCCATGCCCACCACCCAGAGGACGCCGATCAGGGCGTCGTAGGAGCGGATCCTCTCGCGGTCGACGGCGCCGAGGACCAGGGCGCAGGCGAGAGCCACAGGGAGGGCGCCGAGCAGCGGGTCGATTCCCAGATAGAAGCAGACTCCCATGCCTCCGAAAGCGGCGTGGCTGATGCCGTCGCTGATGAAGGCGAGCTTCTTGACCACCACGAAGGTGCCGATGACGCCGCAGAGCACGCTCGCCAGCACCCCGGCGATCAGGGCGTTGCGCAGGAACTCGTAGGAGAGCGCGTCGAAGAAGGTCGGCATGAGGGCGCCTCGTCAGTGACGGTGCAGCACGCGATGAGGCACGCCGTGGGTGACCAGCTCGACCGGGCAGCCGTAGACCTCCTCCATCACCTCCAGCGACAGCTCGGGATCGCCGTGGTAGAAGAGCCGCCGGTTGATGCAGGCGATGCGCCTCACCATGGAAGCGATGGAGGTCACGTCGTGGGTGACCACGACGACGGGGATGCTGCGGTTGAGGTCCTCCAGCAGCTCGCGCAGCGTCTCGCGCGACTCGGCGTCGATCGATGCCGTGGGCTCGTCGAGGAAGAGGATCTCGGGCTGGGAAACCAGGGCGCGAGCGATGAGCACCCGCTGGAGCTGCCCGCCCGAGATCTCGGCCACGTGGGCGCGGGCGACGCCGGAGAGATTGAGACGCTCGATGGCCTCTTCGGCGGCGGCGCGGTCCTGCCGCGACCAGGGGCGGAGCAATCCGCTCAGACCCCCATTGCCCAGCCGGCCCATCATCACCATGTCCGAAACCCGCAGGGGGAAGTCTCTGTCGAAGGTCGAGAACTGTGGCACGTACCCGAGCCGGCCGCGGGGGTCCGGGCCGGAAGGCAGGTGATACACCACCTCGCCGGACCATGGCCGCAGCAGTCCCAGCATCACCTTGAGCAACGTGGTCTTGCCGCCGCCGTTGGGACCGATGATGGCCAGGAAATCCCGCGGCTGGATGTCCAGGTCGACGCCGTCCAGCACCACCTCGCGGCCGTAGCCGAAGGTGAGGTTGCGGACCGAGACGACGGGGGGGACCGGATCAGACATCGGAGCCTCTTGCCCCCGCGACCTCACCCCAACCCCTCTCCTGAAGGAGAGGGGCTTGAAGAGATTTGCCGACGTATTTTTCTCCCCTCTCCTTCAGGAGAGGGGCCGGGGGTGAGGTCGCGCGGCCGAGACGGTTGACTTCCAGCGCCGCCTCCAGCTCCCGCGTCACCCGCCGCAGATTGCCGAGCCAGTCCCGCTCCTGGGGATCGGCGACCAGCACCCGGCCGCCTACCGCGTCGGCGATCACCTGCGCGCTCTTGCGGGGAAAACCGCTCTGCACGAAGATGACCTTGACCCGCTGCCGCTTCGCTTCCTCGATGAGCTGGATCAGCCGCAGGGCGCTCGGCTCCTTCCCCTCGGCCTCGATGGCCACCTGCCGCAGGCCGTACTCGCGGGCGAAGTAACCCCAAGTGGGGTGGTAGACCATGAACGAGCTCCCTTGCACGTTGTCCAGCCGCGAGCGAATCTCCGTGTCGAGCGCGGCGACGTCGGCTTCGAAACCCTGCAGATTGGCGCGGTACTCCGCGGCGTGGCCGGGATCGATGCGCTCCAGTGCCGCGGCGATGTTGCGCGCCGCGACCGCCACCGACTCCGGCGCCACCCAGACGTGGGGATCGCCGCCGGCGTGACTGTGTTCCCGGTGCTCGCGGCCTTCCCCTTCCCCCTCGATCAGCCGCATGCCGCGCGACATGTCCACCACCTCGACGCCGGGCAGATCCGCGAGGAGTGGCGCGATGCGGGCCCGCTCGAACTCGAACGCGGGGTGCCCCACCGCCACGTACAGGCGGGCGCGGCTCAAGGCGACGATCTGCCGCGGCGTCAGCGGATAGTCGACGTGGGAGTAGCCCGGCGGGATCATCACCTCCACCTCGACGTGCCGTCCGCCGATCCGCTCGACGAAGTAGGCCTGCGGCGGCACGCTGGCGGCGACGCGGATGCGTCCGGCTTGGGCCTCGGGAGCGGATGGACGGCAGGCAAGGAGGAGGGGCAAGAGGCAGACCGCAAAGCTTTGCCCGCGCGACCTCACCCCAACCCCTCTCCTGAAGGAGAGGGGCTTCAGACTCCTCTTTTCCCCCTCTCCTTCAGGAGAGGGGGTCAGGGGGTGAGGTCGCGCGGGCGAATCCGCCGGAGTTGGGCTCCTCACGCCGCACACGCCGCGCAGCGCCCGTAGAGCACCACCTCGTGCGATTCCAGCGCGAAACCCACCGGCGTCAGGCCGCGCAGCCCTTCCGGACAGCCATCCAGCTCGTAGACGCGGTCGCACGCCCGGCAATGGAAGTGGTGGTGGTGCCGCTTGCCGGTGGCCTCGTAACGCGGCGGCTCGCCCGGCAGCTCGACCTGCGCCAGGGCCTCATCCACCACCAGAGCCTTGAGCGTACGGTAGACAGTGGCGATGCCCAGGCCGGAACAATGGACGCGGGCCGCGCCCAGCACCTCGTGCGGGCTCAACGGGCGATTCGCGTCTTCGATGGCGCGGCGGATGGCGCGGCGCTGTTGCGTATCTCTCTTCACGGGTAAAATGATAATACAATCTCAAAAAGCGCCGCAAGCCCCACCCCCCTATAATCCTCGCCATGACGACGACATCGCAGACGACATCGCAGACATCGCAGACATCGCAACAACGCATCGAAGCCGACGTGAAGACAGCTCTCAAGGCGGGCGAGAAGGAGAAGCTCTCGACCTTGCGGATGCTCCTCACGGAGATCAAGAACGAGCGCATCCGCCGGGGCTCGGAGGTGGACGAGGCCGGCTTCGTCTCGCTGGTCCGCAAGTCGATCAAGCAGCGCGAGGATTCGGTATCGCAGTATCGCGCCGGAAACCGCGAGGAGCTGGCCGCCAAGGAGGAGGCCGAGATCGAGGTCCTGAAGGGTTACCTGCCGGCGCAGGTGGACGAGGGACAGCTCCGCGCCGCCATCGAGGAGCTGGTCTCCTCGCGCGGTCTCTCCGGACCGGCGGCGATCGGGCCGGTGATGAAGGAGATGCTGGCGCGCTTCGGCTCGAGCGCCGACGGCGCGACGATCAACCGCATCGCGCGCGCGGTGCTGGCGAAGCCGGCCGGTTGACGCCGGGGGCCATGCGGAAGGTCATCGTCGGCACCGCCGGTCACATCGACCACGGCAAGACCAGCCTCGTGCTGGCCTTGACCGGCATCGACTGCGACCGCTGGGCGGAAGAAAAGGCCCGCGGCATCACCATCGACATCGGGTTCGCCCACCTGACGGAAGGGGATCTGCAGCTCGGCTTTGTGGACGTGCCGGGGCACGAGCGGTTCCTGCACAACGCGCTGGCCGGGCTCGGCGGCATCCGCCTGATGCTGCTGGTGGTGGCCGCCGACGAAGGGGTGAAGCCGCAGACCCGCGAGCACCTGGCCGTCTGCTCCCTGCTCGGCATCCCCGCCGGTCTGATCGCCCTGACCAAGGTCGACCTCGTGTCTCCGGACCTGCTGGAGCTGGCCCAGTTGGAGGTCGAGGAGCTGCTCGCTCCGACCCCGTTCGCCGGCTCCCCCATCCTCGCCGTCTCCAGCACCTCCGGCTCCGGGATTCCCGAGCTCGAGGCGGCGCTGCTCGACCTCGCGGCCCGCCACGCCGCGCCGGCGGATCCGGACCTGCCGGCGCGCCTGCCCGTGGACCGCGCATTTCATCTCAAGGGACTGGGAGTCGTCGTGACGGGAACTCTCGCGAGCGGCGCCGTCCGCGCGGGGGAGGCCCTGGAGGTGCTCCCCCGCGGCACGCGGGCGCGGGTGCGCAGCATCCAGGTGCACGGCCAGCCGCGCGACCGCGCGGAAGCCGGCGAGCGCACGTCGCTGCAGGTGACCGGGGTGGCGCTGGAAGAGCTCGGGCGCGGCATGCAGCTCGGCACGCCCGAGGCTTTCGCGGCCACCACCAGCCTGCTCGCCCGCTTCACGCTCCTGCCGGACGCGCCCGCGCCGATCCACGGCTTCGTGCCGGTGCGGCTCCACCTCTATGCCAGCGAGGTGCTCGGCCGGCTGCGGCCGCTCGCCGGAGGAGGCCTTGCGCCGGGCGAGACCGGACCGGTCGAGATCCGCCTCGAAGGACCCGTCTCGGCGGCGCGGGGAGACCGCTACATCATCCGCCGGCCCTCTCCGGCCGCGACGCTCGGGGGCGGCGAGATCCTCGATCCGCGCTGGCGGCGGCACCGCGGCACCATCCTGGGGCAGGCGTTGACGGCGCTGCAGGGCGACCTCCGCTCGGCCCTCGCCTTCTGGGTGCAGGAGGCCGGCGAGCGCGGCATGGAGGCGGCGGAGCTGGCCCGCCGGCTGGGTCTGCCGCCGGCGCGGGTGGCGGCGCGGCTCGCGGAAATCGCGGCCGGCCAGAGGCTCATCGAGGTGCCGGAAGGACCCGGACGGGCGCGCCGCTGGATCGCTCCCGCGGCCGTGCAGCGGCTCACCGAGCGGGCGCGGCGCATCCTCAAGGAGCACTTCCAGAAAGACCGCCTCGCCGAGTCGATGTCGAAGGCCGAGGCCCTGCGGCGCATCCTGCGCGGGCGGGCGGCCGAGCTCGCCGACGTCTATCTCGGCTGGCTGGAGGCGCAGAAGGTGCTCGCCGTGCAGGGAGACCAGGTGACGCTGCCCGGCCGCAGCGCGCAGCTCACCGGCGAGGAGTCGCGGCTCTCGACGGCCGTGCTGGAGCGCTTCGATCGGGCCGGACTGGCGCCGCCGTCGCCGGGCGAGGTGGCGCAGGACCTCGGCGCCAAGCCACAGATCCTCGAAGGCGTCATCCGCCACCTCATCGCCCGCGGCCAGCTCGCCAAGCTGCCGAACGGACTGATCCTCGCCTCCTCCGCGCTCACCGGCCTGCGCCGGGACCTCCTCGCCTCCTCCTGGGAGCGCTTCTCCGTCGCCGATTTCAAGGACCGTTTCGGGCTCACCCGAAAATGGGCCATCCCGCTGCTCGAGCACCTCGACTCGACCGGCGCGACTCGCCGCATGGGCGATGACCGCATGATCGTGCGGAAGGCGAGCGCCTGATGACCCTCCTCTCCGACGCCGAGCTGCTCGCCCGCCTCGTCGCCTTCGACACGACCAGCCGCAACAGCAACCTGCCGCTCGCCGACTGCCTCTGCGACTACCTGGACCAGCCCGGCGTGCGGATCGCGCGCAACCCCTCGGCCGACGGCAGCAAGACCAACGTCATCGCCTGGGTGGGGCCGCAGCCGGAAGGGGATCGCCGCGGACTCGTGCTCTCCGGTCACATGGACGTCGTCCCCGCCGAGGAAGACGGCTGGCAGAGCCCGCCCTTCACGCTGACGGACGCAGGCGATCGCTGGGTGGGACGCGGCGCCTGCGACATGAAAGGCTTCGTCGCTCTCGCGGCCAATCTGGCAGCAGAGGCCGCCGAAGCCCGTCCGGAGCAGTGGCGCGCTCCTCTGGTGCTCGTCTTCACCTACGACGAGGAAGTGGGCACGCTCGGGGCCAAGCGCCTCACCGAGAGCTTCCCCGAAGCCGCGGCGCTGCCCCGCAGCGCGATCATCGGCGAGCCCACCTCCCTGCGCGTGGCCCGCGCGCACAAGGGCCACTTCAAGATGCGGGTGACCCTTCACGGCGTCGCGGCGCACAGCGGCTATCCCCACCTCGGAGTCAACGCCATCGAGCCGGCGGGACGAGTCACCGTGGCGCTTTCCCATCTGCGCCGCGAGTTGGAGGCGGAGCTCGCGCCCCACCGCGAGCTGTTTCCGGAAGTCCCCTTCGTGCCGCTCAACGTCGGCACCATCCACGGCGGCTCGGCCATCAACGTCGTGCCCCACCGCTGCACCGTGGAGCTGGGAGCGCGTCCGCTCCCCGGGATGGCCTCCGAGGAGCTGATCGAGCGGGTGAGCCGCGCCGTGCGGGAGGCGGCCGTTCCGTTCGAGCCCGAGATCGAGCTCCTCTCCGACAGCCCGGCCATGCTCCTCGACGAGAGCACCCCCATCCACCGGGCTCTCTGCGAGCTGACCGGCCAGAGCGCCGGCGCCACCGTCTCCTTCGCCACCGATGCAGGCTGGCTGCAGCGCCTGGAGATGGACTGCGCCATCTTCGGACCCGGCTCCATCGAGGTGGCGCACAAGCCCAACGAGCACCTGCCGAAAGCCGACCTCGCCGCCGCGCGCGAGCCGCTGGCGCGGGCGATCAATTTTTTCTGCGAGGAAGGATGAGAGCCGCCGTTTTTTCCTGGGAGCGCCGGCGTCCTCGCCGGCATATTCTCCTTTGGAGAAAGGAAAGGCCGGCGGGGACGCCGGCGCTCCCAGGATGACCACCCTCCTCCAACCCGACCTCACCTGGACCGGCCGCCAATTCGAGCCGGACATACAGATCGCTGTGGGAGAAAACGGCCGCATCGAGGCCGTCGGAGACCTCGGCCGCGCACCGGACCTGCGCCTCAAAAACCGGGCGCTCCTGCCGGGTATGGTGTCCGCGCACTCGCACGCCTTCCAGCGCGGGCTGCGCGGACGCGGCGAGACCTTCCCCGCCGGCCGCGGCAGCTTCTGGAGCTGGCGCGAGGCCATGTACGGCCTGGTAGGACGGCTGGAGGCGGAGGAATTCCAGGCGCTCTGCCTGCAGACGTTCCGCGAGATGCGCGCGGCCGGCATCACCACCGTCGGCGAGTTCCACTACTTCCACCACCGCGAGACCGGACCGGACGCCGCCGACTACGCCTTCGACGAGCTGGTGCTCGCCGCCGCCGCCGAGGCCGGCATCCGCATCGTCCTGATCGAGTCCTACTACCGCACGGGCGGCGTGGGCCAGCCGCTGGAAGGCCCGCAGCGCCGCTTCGGCTCGCCGTCGCCGTCTGTCTACTGGGAGCAGATGGACCGCCTCGCGGCGCGCCTCGCTTCGCCGCGGGAGAGCCTGGCGGCTTCGGTCCACAGCCTCCGCGCCGCCAGCCTCGAAGATCTCGCCGCGATCTACGACGAGGCGCGCCGGCGGGACCTGCCCTTCCACATCCACGTCGAGGAGCAGCGGCGGGAGATCGAAGACGTCTTCACCTTTTACGGCCAGCGTCCCATGGCGCTGCTGCTGGAGACGCTGGGGACGACGACCGACCTCACCGCCGTCCACTGCACTCACACCGACGCCGAGGAGATGGACCGCTTCCTCGCCGCCGGCGGCACCGTCTGCCTCTGTCCGCTCACCGAGGGCAACCTCGGCGACGGCATCGCCGCCGTTCCCCGCGCGCGACCCACGAGCGGAGCCTTCTGCCTCGGCAGCGACTCCAACGCCCGTATCTCCCCCATCGAGGAGATGCGCTGGCTGGAGTACGCGCAGCGGCTCGCCACCGAGAGCCGGGGGCTACTACGGGACGAGGACGGCAACGTGGCGCGGCTCCTCCTGCAGGCGGCCACCTCCGGCGGCGCGAAGGCCCTGGGCCTCGAGACCGGCCGCATCGAGCCGGGCCTCTGGGCCGACTTCGCGGCGATCGACTTAGAGGCGCCCTCCCTGGCCGGCTGGACCCCGGAAACGCTGCTCGAATCGGTGATCTTCGGCGCTACGGAAGAGGTCATCGCGGCGACCTGCGTGGGCGGGGAGTGGACGGAGCACCGGGGTCAGGGCTCGTAAGCGGAATCGTGCTCAGGGTGCAAAGACAGGATTTTCAACCACTGCCCCTCACGATAGGCGACGGCTCGGAATCCTCGGCTGATTCGAAAGGTATACAGGCGTCCGCCCTTCGGCCCGCTCCGAATCTTCACGGCCTCCCACCGCAGACCCGCATCACGGTAGACCTGATCCCAGGTCATTTGAGAGAGTCTCTTCAGAGTACTGAGGAGGTTCGTCTGGTCCTCTTTCGAGAGACGGAAAAGATCCTCCTGAAACTCGATGTCGTTGAGGTCCAGCCGGATCCGTTCAGGAGCCACTCATGACCCTTTTTTCAAGCTCCTGCAGATCGGTTTCCTGTAAGGGCTCCGCTTCGGCTCTGGCGATGGCGCGGTCCAGCTTGGCCTTCACCTCGGGTTCTTCGAGCCACTGCTCATTGTCCGGAACGAACTTTCCTACCTTGACGATCCAGACGCCCGGCTCCAGTTCTTCCACCATCACTTGACGACCGGCGTAACGCTTACCGAAGGCAATCTGGCCACTGCTGCCAACTGTCTTGATGACTCCCATAGCGACGACCTCCGTTCATGCGGCATGATAGCATAGGGATTGGCCCACGTCCAAGGGGTCCAATTTTGGGACACGCCTGCAACTTCCCTGTACCCCCTCCTATCGGCCGGATCTGTACGCCTGCCAGTTTTCCGGTAAGCCTGCCCAAAGAATTTTAGGCGTTCAGAGTCTCGCGCTACGCCTAAAAATTTTTTGGTAAGCCTACCAAAAAAAATTTAGCGCTAACTTTTCTCGGAGTACGCGTTCAGAGTCTTCCGATACGCCTAAAACTATTTGGGTAAGCCTGCCAAAAAATTTTCAACGCTAACTTTTCTAGGAGTACGCGTTCAGGGTCTCCCGATACGCTTAAAACTTTTTGGGTAAGCCTGCCAAGAAAATTTTACGCGTGTGACCTGATTCTGTATCCCTAAAAATCTCCTGGTACGCCTACCAATTTTTGGGTATGCGTGCCGCGCCGATCTGAACGCGTATCGCATCGAACGGAACGCCTGCAAATTTTTTGGCAGGCCTTCCGCGGGATCTTGCAATGGTGTCCCTACGTGTCCGATCCCTTCAGGACGCCTCTGTAGGGATACGCCTACAAAGAAAGCGCTCAGGTGAGGTTGCGGATCGCTACAGAGAGGATGGAACCGGGAAGAGGGCGGAGGCGTACGCGTGACTGTCGGGCGATCCCTCAGTTCGGCTCGTCGAGAACCGCAGCGACCGACGAGGCGACGGCGGCCTTCTCCAGCCAGCGCTCCAACCGCTCCGGATCCTTCTGCGCCAGGATGCGCTCGCGGACCGCATCGGGCACCACAAGGCCGCGGACCCGTAGCACCGTCAGCACGGCGCGGGCCGCCTCTTCGACGCGTCCCTCGGTGCGTCCCTCGGT
Organism: Thermoanaerobaculaceae bacterium; assembly: GCA_963778565.1. Classification (GTDB taxonomy): domain Bacteria; phylum Acidobacteriota; class Thermoanaerobaculia; order Multivoradales; family UBA5704; genus DATARR01. The sequence goes on from CAVZUZ010000017.1 coordinate 921,078, forward strand.
CAATCCCTCGGCACGTCCCTGCGCGACGTACTTCTTCGCGAAATCGCTCTGGTATTCGTAGCCCTTCATCATTGCCTCCAAGGCGTGGCGAGCCGCCTCGTTCAAGGAATTGTACACGAGGTCGAGGTAGAACCTGGCCCTGTCGTCGTCAAGCCCCTGGATCGCGGGCAGCACCGCGGATCGCGACATCGGAGGTCCTGATAGACCGAAGCGATATCGCCGCTTCGGAGACGACCCGCCGTCCCCGTGGCCTGCGGAGGATGTCGTAGAGCGACCGGGTCGTCTCTACGGTACCGTTGTCGCGATAGCAAATGGATGGCGATCGTGGAGCCTCGCAAAACGAAACCTTCCAACGTCTCCGTAACCTCTATCTCTGGCGGTGTCTCGGAGGTTGCGTAGAGACGACCCGGTCGGTGTGCGACAACGGTTCGAAGACCTACAACGGCGGGTCGTCTCCGAGGCGGCAAGACCGGACCGAGTTGCGTCCACCTCCCGGCGTCGCGATCCCAGCGCTGAGATAGGTATAAGAGGGTGGTCTTAGCACGCGGGCTCTTGTGTCACCCCTCCTGCGACATCCCGACGGTTCCGCCCAGGCTGTTACAGCTCGTCGATAGGGTCCGGCGCGATATCAGGGACCTTTGCGAGCACAGACAGAAACTTCTCCCGGCTGCCCCGCTTTGCTCTCTCCTCCAGGTAATCAGCCGTCGTTATAGCCGCCATTTTCTCTGCCACGGCGGTGCTGATGAACTGGTTGATAGAGATGCCCTCTTGCTGAGCAAAGTCGCGAACTCGCTTGTGCAGCGATTCGGGTAACCTGAGGCTTAGGGTGCTCATCAAGACTCCTCCAGGATGTGAAGAAACTCTCGCGGTAGGTGAACACGCACACCCAGACGTTCCGTTCCCTCGAAATCCCGTCGATTGTGAGTAACAATGGCCTCACAACCTGCCGCTACCGCCAACTCTAAAACCATGTCGTCCTTGGCATCCGGAAGCCAGGGGCGCCACAGGAAGAAGATCGTCTGTCGATGGGCGATCCGGCAAAGATAATCCAAAAACTGGTCAATATCCTCCTGCCCATAGAATCCTGCCTCTACATAACGGGCAAGGGCATCCTCATACTCGAAGAGTAGAGGCACCGAGACGGCGGCTTCAAACCGATCTTCCTCCAGTAGGGAGATCAATCTGAAGGCGGCTCCTCGACGCGAACGAAGTGCTGCGACCACCACATTCGTGTCCAGAACAACTCGCCTCCTGCTCACGGTTGGTATCATATACGCCACCACAGCCGGACGTCAAGGCCAACGGCCCATGGTCGAGTTCATAGAGGCGCCCGACTATTCACGTGGCACTTCCCGACTATTCACGTGGCACCTATCCCGGCACCTATCCCGGCTTGGGCAGGCCTTCCGCGGGACCGTGTACGGGAGGCCCCACGTGGCCGATCCCTCCAGGAAGCCCACGCAGGGATACACCTACAGAGGAAAGGCTCTGGCGGGGGTGCGGATCGCTACGGAACGGATGGAATCGGGAAGAGGGTGGAGGCGTACGTATGGGCCTTCGGGCGAGACAGGTGTATCTGCGGCGCCGCACCCGGCTCCTTGGGAGCGAAGTCCTCAGTTCGGCTCGTCGAGAACCGCGGCGACCGACGAGGCGACAGCGGCTTTCTCCAGCCAGCGCTCCAACCGCTCCGGATCCTTTTGGGCCAGGATGCGCTCGCGGGCCGCATCGGGCACCACAAGGCCGCGAACCCGAAGCACCGTCAGCACGGCGCGGGCCGCCTCCTCGGCGCGTCCTTCGACGCGTCCCTCGGTGCGTCCCTCGGTGCGTCCCTCGGTGCGTCCCTCGGTCAATCCCTCGGCACGGCCCTGCGCGACGTACTTCTTCGCGAAATCGCTCTGGTATTCGTAGCCCTTCATCATTGCCTCCAAGGCGTGGCGAGCCGCCTCGTTCAAGGAATTGTACACGAGGTCGAGGTAGAACCTGGCCCTGTCGTCGTCAAGCCCTTGGATCGCGGGCAGCACCGCGGAGGCAATCGTTGCTCCCTGCTCGGTCTCGCCATGCGCCATCGCGGAGAGCACCCCAAGCTCAGGCCGGCGGGCCGCTTCCTCGGGGTCCGTCACGACCGGAACGGCGCTGCGGCGCAGCACAGGCGGGCGCAGGACGAAGCCGGGGATACCGGTCTCGATCGGTTCCGCGCACCACCCGGCGACGACCGGATCCGGCGCGACGACGAGAAGAGCGGCCGGGCAGCCCTGGACAGCACGCGCCACCATCGCGTAGGCGGGCCAACTGAAGCGCTTTTGGGGATCGACCGCCAGTTGGACCTCGACGATGACCACCCGGACGGGAGTGCCATCGTAGAGAAGGAGGACGACGACATCGGCGCGGTATTCGGCGGGCTGGATCTCGGTCAAGTCGGCCGAGGTGATACGGGCCTCGGTGTAGGCCGGAAGCGAGACGCCAAGCACCTCCACCAGGATCTCCGCGGCGAGCGACGGGCGGTTCTTGAAGAGATCCACCAAAATCTCGTGGGCAATGGAGGGCATGGCCGGCGATCTTCGCATGGCGTAGCTAAGGGATCAACCGCCGGAAGCCCGGGTCTCCGCCCTCGGGACGCGCAGAGTGCCCAGGCGTATCTCGAAAGAGACTTCGCCCGCAAGAATTTCGCGTCTATTATCAGTCGTCAAGGAGAGCCCAATGATGAATCCGAAGGAAATCGAAGACAGTCTGACTGCCGCCGAGCTCTACCTGGCGGGCTCGATCCGCTCCGTCTTGACTTGGAACCTGACCGAGAGCGCCTTCCTGGAGCTCGATGGCTCTCGCGCCAAGTACCCGCTACTGCGTGGGGGTCCGATCTTCGCCCGATTCGTCCGGGACGTGCTTTGCCCAAGAATCGCCGACGGCGAGTTCTTCGAGCCCGATCCGATCAACGTGGTCGAGTTGGGTCTTTCCTACCAGGCAGGCTTGGTCAGTCAATACACGATCGATTACGAGCTCAACCCCTCGTTCCGAGTCAAGGAAGGCACCTCCTTGCCCAACCACCTGGGCGAGATCCTCAAGCAGGACGCTTATGAGAAGCTCAGCCGGGCATGGGATCTCTGGCCGATCAAGCGTTTCCGTCTCTCGCGCTACGGCTTCCTACAGGTGATTTTGGAACGCCCCGAAGGGAAATTCGAGAATTCGACCGAATTCCTCCGCGGTCTTGATGACCTCCATACGCTCATGCCGGTGGCCGGAGCTTCCTCGATCCCCGACGGCGAGGATCGCGAGAGCTGCGACTATCCTGGGCTCGCCGTCAGTGCGAAGTGGGAGATCGTGGGCCAGATCCTCTCCTGGTTGATCGACATATTCTGCACGTCCGAGAGCCGAGGGGATCTCCTTCGTTTTGACCGCTCCTACCGCAATTCCTGGAGGAAGAAGCCGGCTTACACCACTGGCACATCGCTTCCCCTGCGGACGTCCTTCCTGATCCTTCTGATCAGCCGGCTCAAGTGCGGAGAGGCTGAGATCCAACAGCAAATCCCGGCAGCGCAACAAGCGATGCTCGCGCGCCTGCTCGAAGAGGTCCCTTTCGTCGAGGACGGCCCCAACCGCGAAATCTCTCCGCAGAGCGATCGGACTTTGACCCGGATCTTGGAGACTGACGAAGCAACCTGGGCCGGCGAGGTCTGCCTCCTGTCGTGCGGAACGGCGGTCATCACCGCTCTCCATTCTTTCGAAATGGGTCTGCCTCGCGGGCTCAACTACGGCAAGTATTGGCTCATCCTCCTGCGGACTTTCGAATATATGGCCGAGCTCCGCCAACTCGCCCGCCTCGTCGAGCGCCAATCGTCGGATCTGTTCGAGGACATGATGGAACAGGTCAAGCCCAAGCGGCGCTTGGGACCTCTCGAACACTTCGCCGCCTCCAGTGCAGCACTCGCAGGCTTGGCGACTCGACTGCGGGTTTCCGCCGCACCCTATACCATCGTTCAGAACGACGCTATGCTGCCGAAGATCGAGCATTTGAGGTCGGCGTTCGACATCGGGTGCTCGCTTGAGAACGCGACTCAAAACCTTTCCGCGATCCAGAATCTCTTGAGCCACGCGGAGAACCAACAGACCGACAAGAAAATTCTGTTTCTGACCGCGGGTTTGGCGGCGTTCACAGCCATCCTCATGGGGCTCGCAATCCCCCCCTACTTTCATTACGCGCAGGAGTTGGCCGAGGCAGGCTCCCGCTTCGGCATGCCGAGCTTCCTCACCGCCGATCGTATGGTCACCGGATGGGGCTGGATCTCGGCCTGCCTAACGGTAGCGGCGTTTCTTTCGGGTTTCACGTTCCTGGCCAACGGCTTCGAATTGGGCCGTCGTGGCAGGTCCGCCGCTCGGAGAATCAGAGCTTTTTTCGGATCGGCCGGCTCACGGTCGTAATAACATTATCCGTCCGAATGTCACGAAGGCCCTTGGACTTGACCTCGCCGTAGGCTTTCTGGTTGCTGCGCATGGCGAGGTACCGTCTCCGTGCGCGGCATCTCGGGCGATCCAGCCCAGGGCCGTCTTACAGCTCGTCGCCAGGGTCCGGCGCGATATCAGGGACCTTTGCGAGCACAGACAGAAACTTCTCTCGGCTGCCCCGCTTTGTTCTCTCCTCCAGGTAATCAGCCGTCGTTGTATGTGTGCCGAGTAGCCAGCCTGCGCCGGTTAAGCTACGCCTCCGCGACATGGCACGAACTCGCGAGACACAGTTCGCAGGCACGCACCGGCCCCCTTCCGAGAAGCTCAGTCAGGGAACAGTCTCGGTCCAGGCCGAAGTGTCGCCGCTCTCGAAGCCGTCGGAGAAGAAGGCCTTACACTTCCCTGCTGGACCTGCGTCGAAAATCGCCATGATCTCCAGAGCGCTCAGTGCGCGGCTGTAGAGGCTCAGCTCGTCGATCCAGCCGTTGAAGACCTGATGCAGACCGGGCCCCGCGGTGTTTCGGGTCGCGCCGATCAGAAACGTCGATTCAGTGTCCTCCATCGCCACGTAGGCAGGATTCTCTACCTCGACGTCTACCGGCTGTTGGACACCGTCGATGAAGAGCCGCAGCCCCTCGGCGGTGCCAGTCGCAGTATACGTCGCGGCGACGTGGTGCCAATTGAGATCGATGACAGAGTCCGTGCTGACCTCGATACGGAAGTCGTTCGGCGAATCAACGACCCGAAACCGGAGCGCGTTGTCTTTCTGAATCTGGAGAATGTACTCCTGCCGGAAGGGCGAAACGAAGGTGTTGTACTTGGCCGCAATCACATCGTCCGTGTTGAGAGCCGCTCTGCGAATCCAACCCTCGATGGAGAACGGGCTATCCGCCAGCCCATCGCCAAAGGAGAGGCTCGGGTGATCCGGCACCTCGACAGCATCGTCCACGCCATCGTGGAAGAACGCGTTGCCTACAACACCGGGTGCAACCGCAAGGCCATTGAGAAGCGGCCCGTCATTTGGCCCGCGTAGATCGATGGCAGTTCCGGCGACGATGCGATCGCCGTCCCACCAGCTCACAAGGTCAGCGGGGGCGGGCAGGCAGGGCTGGGCCTGGGCCGAAGTGGCAAGAAAGAGGGGCACGAGGATGCAGACGATCTTCATGGGATCTCCCACCAAATCGAAGCGAGTGACTCGTGTGCATATGCAGGGTCGCCAATTTGATGCAGAAGCATCAATGGCACTAAGATACCATAAAACGTGGAGGGCCGAGAAGAATCCTCCGGCTTGCATCTAAGCGTCGAGTGTGTATAGTTAGGCGTATGGCCCGCATGCAAGTTTACCTCCCCGACGATTTATACGAAGCGGTGAAGTCCCGCGGCCTGCCAGCCTCGGAGCTGCTTCAGAGAGCCGTGCGTGCGGAACTGCGCCGGCTGGAGTTGCTCACCGAGACCGACCGCTACGTTGCGGATCTGATCGCCGAGGTAGGGCCACCTGCCGCAGCTCAGCGCACGCGAGCCGCCGCCGTCGCGCGGCGACTTGCGCGACGACCGACTCGTGAGGTCGGCTGACCGTCGTGCTGGTTCTCGATTCGGGCGGAGTGACCCGCCTGGCCGAGCGGTCTCGGCAGGCAGCAGCGCTGATCTTGGCGTTTCGCGAAGAGGATCTGTGGCCGCCCCTTGTTCCCTCCATCGTGCTCGTGGAGTGTTTGCAAGGGCATCCGGGACGCGACGCTCTCGCGAACAGCTTTCTCAAGACGTGTGACATCGTGGAGGCAATCGCCGAACCGCTGGCCCGGCGCGCTGCGCTGTTGCGGAGGCTGGCACGGCGAGGCTCAGCAGTCGATGCGCTCGTAGTCGCCTTGGCGGAAACGGGCGGAACCGTGCTCACCTCGGACGTTGGCGATCTGGACGCCCTTGCTCAATACGCATACGACGTCGTAGTGGAGAAGATTTGATGACGGAGCGCCGTTCCGGCATCCTCGAGTGAAGAGAGTGCGGTGGCCGCGACACCTCCCCATCCAGGTATGGCGTAAACCCATATTGCCGTGCTACAGTTTCGGAATGACAAAAAGCTCCCGGCGCTCCGGCTTGCTCTGGCCTTTCTGGTGCCTGCCAGTAGCGCCGCGGCTGCCACGTTTACCGTCACGAACCTGGCCGACTCTGGGCTCGGCAGCCTGCGCCAGACAGTACTCGCCGCCAATGCCTTGGCGGGAGCTGACGAGGTCGCTTTCGCGCCGGGGCTCGCCGGCAAGGCCGTGCGGAGGCACGGGGGCGGAGCGCTGACTGCCGGCGCTCCGCCCTGTCGTGCGGGTGGATTACGTCAGCAATCCTGGACCTGCGGGCACTGCAGCGGACCGTTCGGATCCGGCTTGCAGGACGTCCCACAGCACTTGTGGGGGACGCTGCAGATGCATCGCCAGGTACAGAGTGCCGACTCGGCGGGGTTGGGCGTGGAGACAGCGGCCGCGAGGGTCGCCGCCAGGGCCAGGGACAGCAGGACGATCTTGCGCATAGACACCTCCTTCAAGAAGTGAAGGTGCTTCAGCACCCAAAGTGGGCGTCGGCGCCAGCACGCGCTCAGAAAATCCGTACCGCGGCGACCCTGGCGGGTTTGGCGCGCCGTTTCCGTGTATCTCTCTTGAACGCATCGCTCGCGAAGGGAGAGACACGAAATGAGCCGTTACCGAACCCTGTCCATCGCCATCCTGCTGAGCCTGGCCGTTGCGGCACAGCGCGTCGAGGGCCTCAAGCAGCCGGACGATCCCGCCACCGACACGACCTATGGCTGCTACTGGATCCAGAACTACAACATGGGCCACAGCCGCGGCGGCGAAGCGGCGGTGACGGCCGCCCGTCTGCTCGAGGAGCAGCCGGGGCTCGGCGCCGAGAGCTTCGACGTCAAGGCGGTGATCTCCATCGCGCCGACCGACGGCGGCGGACAGGACGGCAACGACTCGCGCGAGACGCTGACCGGCGCCGCGACCGAAAGCTTCCTGGCGCTCTACGGTTCCCGCGACAAGGACGTCACGGGAAGCACGGCGCTCATGGGAATGAACCTGGAGCCGCAGAAGACGGCTTTCGCGATCTACGACCGCGCCGGCTCCGAGGGTTCGCAGGAAGGGCTCGGCGTCGCCGGAACCCATCTCCACAAAGCCTTCGTCTTCCTCTACGGCCTGGGCCACAAGGACTTCCTCGACGCCGACGCGTTCGGTTCAGCGGCAGGGCAGGCCGCCGCCAAGGCGTACTCGACGGCGTTCCTGCGCTGGCGGGTCTTCGCCGAGACCAACTATCGCGGTTTCTTCGACGGCACCTGGAGGCCTGAATCACTCGCGGCGACGGAGCTGTTCCACCAGATCTCTTCCGGGACGCGGCGGGTGGTGGACAACTTCGAGGACGGTGATGAAGACACGAATTACATGGGCGATACCGTGTCGACGGGCACCGCGGGCTTCGATACGTTCGAGGATGGCCAGCTCCACGAGCTCCTTCGTTCCTCCCCTCACGCCGGCGGCGGGTTGCGGATCGCCTGGACGGAGCCGACATATATCCGCTGGGGGATTCCCGACGACGAGATCCCGCTCGTGGGCAACAAGCGCAACGTCTCGAGCTACACGCACATCAGCCTGCGTGTATCCCAGGTCTACGCCGACGCCCTGAACGCCGAGGGCGAGGACCAGGACTTCCAACTGCGTTTCTTCACCGGCGACGGATTCAGCGTCAAGGTGCCCGTGAGCCTCCACGGCCGCGTCCCCTATCCGGACACCTTCATGTGCAGCGGCGCGCCGGGCTGCGGGTTCGCTCCGCCCAACGACTTCAGCAAGAGCGCCATGACCACGATCCGAGTGCCGCTCAATGCGTTCACCGGCGCCGACCTGACGGACGTGCGCTCGGTCTACCTCCACTTCGACCTCGCGGAGCATCCGCAAGGGGCGATCACCCTGGACAGCCTGGAATTCGTTCAGTGAGCCCGCGAAGCGGTGCGGCATCCGGCGAGGAGCTTCACCGCCTCCAGCGTCTTGCGGTGGGCCGGTCCCAGGCCGGCCCTGGCCTCTTCGAGCAGCGGACCGGCTTCGGTGCAGCGTCCCACCTCGGCGAACAGGCGGCCGAGGTTGAAAGCGGCGGAAACGGTCGCCGGGTGGCCCTTCCGCCGCAGCGCGCGGTTGATGTCGAGGCTGCGGCGATAGGCCTGCTCGGCGCCGCGGGCGTCGCCCTGGTCGCGCAGCACGTGGCCGAGGTAGCCCCAGTTGTCCGCCAGCGAGGGATGGCGGCCTTTGTAGAAGCGCGCCTTCATCACGATCACCTGGCGGAAGAGCGATTCCGCTTCCGCCAGGTCTCGCTTCCGCCACAGGAGCGCGCCGAGGTTGTGCAGCGCCGTGGCGACCTCGGGATGCTCGAGGCCCCGCGCTCGACGGTGGACGGCCAGCGCCTCCCGGTACAACCGCTCCGCCGCATCGAGGTCTCCCGCGCGATGCCGCAGCATCGCCTGGTGATCCAGGATCACGGCGACCTGCGGATGCGACGGCCCGGAGCTCGCGCGGCGGAGGGCGAGCGCCTCGGCGAGGAGCGGCTCGGCAAGGGCGTCGCGGTCCTGAGCGACGTGGACGATACCGAGCTCGGCGAGGCAGTCGGCGATGCGCGGGTCACCCGGTGGCAGCAGCGAGCGCCGGGTGGCGAGCGCGGAGCGCAACAGGGCCTCCGCCGGATCGAGCTCCCGCTCGTTCATGTGGAGAACCGCGAGGCTGAATTCGCCCTCGGCCGCCTCCAGGCTGCGCGGGCCGTGGAGCTCGCGAGCGAGCGCCAGCGAGCGGGAGAGGAGGGGACGGGCGGAAGGGTAAAGGCCGAGGCTGCGGTAGCTGATCCCCGCCACCGCCAGGAGCTCGGCCTGCACCTGCGGCTGGCCGGCCAGCGCGTCGATCTGCCCCACGCTGCGGTCGAGCAGCTCGCGGGCCGTCACGTCGCGGTCGTGCTCGACGCTCGGGTCCGCGCTCACCAGGATCCGGGCGAGGAATGCCTTGACCGCGGACGCCTTGTCCGCCTCCTGCCGAGCCGCGCGAGCCTGGCCGACGGCCACGCCGAGCCCGACGAGGAGGGAGAGGAGGCTCGCCGCCGCCGCCGCCGCCGCCCAGCGGTGGCGGCGGACGAGCTTGCCCGCGCGGTACGCGAAGCTGCTGCCGCGGGCCATGACCGGCAACCCGGACCGATGCCGCTGGAGATCCGCGGCCAACTCGGCCGGCGAGGCGTAACGCCGCTCCGGTTCCCTCGCGAGCGCGCGCAGCACGATGTTGTCGAGATCGCCGGCCAGCCGGCGCCGCAATCCGGCCTTCCCCGGCCCCACCGTGGCCGACGGCCGCGCGATCTCCGTCTCGCACACCGCGTGCTGGAGCTCCGCCGGAGAATCCCCCGCGATCTCGCGCGGGCGGCGGCCCGCCAGGATCTCGTAGAGGACGAGGCCGAGCTGATAGACGTCCGACGCCGTGGTCACGGGTCCGCCGAGCACCTGCTCGGGAGAGGCGTACTCCGGAGTCATCAGCCGGACCGCCAGACGGGTGGGAGGCGCGGCAAAGCGGCCCGCGGCCTCGGGCGCCAGGAGCTTGGCGATGCCGAAATCCAGCAGCTTGACCTCTCCGGCCCGGGTCACCAGGATGTTGCCCGGCTTCAGGTCCCGGTGCACGATGAGGCGTTGATGGGCGTGAGCCACGGCCGCGGCCACGACGAGGAAGAGATCGACGCGCTCGTCGACGCTCAGCCCGTGCTCGTCGCAGTAGCGGTCGATCGGCCGGCCGTCGACGTGCTCCATGACGATGAACGGCCGGCCGGCACCATCGACGCCGCCGTCGATCAGGCGGGCGATGTTGGGATGGTCGAGGCTGGCGAGAATCTGGCGTTCCTGCTCGAGACGGCGGAGCGCGTCGCGGCTCGAGAACGCTCCGGCCAGGACCTTGATCGCCACCGTCTGGTCGAACGCGCCGTCGGCCCGTTCGGCGAGATAGACCACCGCCGCGCCGCCGCGGCCGATCTCTCCGGCCACCTCGAAGGGGCCCAGCCGGTCCCCTGCGCGCAACACCGATTCCACGCTGACGTCCTCGCGGAAGGCCTCCCACAGCGCGCCGGAAAAAGCGCCGCCGGTCGAGAGGAGCGGATCGATCTCGCTCATGCTGCGCTCCCCGGCGTCACCGCCTGCCGGAGCCAGGCGCGAGCCCGGGCCCAGTCGCGCTGCACGGTGCGCAGCGACATCGCGAGCGCCTGGGCGGTCTCCTCTTCGCTCAGGCCGCCGAAGACGCGGCACTCGACGACCTGCACCAGCCGTTCGTCCACACCGGCAAGGTCCTTCAACGCCAGATCCAGCGCCATCACCCGGTGAGCCTGATCGTCGGCGGCGGGGCATGCCGTGAGATCGACGGCGGTTGACCCTCCTTGGCCTCCCCCACGCTTCTGCGAGACGCGGCGGCGGATGTAGTCGACGAGGATCTGCCGCATGGCCCGCGCCGCGACCGCCATCAGGTGGCTTCGTCCTTCCCAGACGCTCCCCGCACCCGCGAGCTTCACGTACGCCTCGTGCACCAGGGCGGTGGTGTCGAGGGTCTGTCCGGCTGCGAGGCGCCGCCGCTCGCGGCGGGCCAGGCGGCGCAGCTCTTCGTAGACCTCGGGGAGCAGGGCATGCAGAGTCTGTGTGTCCGGCATTTCGATGGTCTTCCCTCCAGTGGTCCCTTCAGTGTCTTCCCTTCCTATAGGCGGCTGGGCAGCCTCGCCGGTTACTTCGATGGGTGGGGATGCTTCTTGCAGCGAGTAACCCGCGGCTATATCTTCGCCACAGGCGGCGAGCACGGGCCTGATGCTCGCGAACGAGAAGGAGCAGCCATGACAAACACATTCCCGGCGCCGGTCGCCAAGGCGCAGATGCTCATCCGCAAGCCGGTCGCGCAGGTGTTCGAGGCGCTGGTCGATCCCGCCGTCACCTCCCGCTTCTGGTTCTCCAAAGGCAGCGGAAGGCTGGAGGCCGGCAAACACGTGCGGTGGGACTGGGAGATGTACGGCGCCTTCGCCGAGGTCGACGTCAAGGCGATCGAGGAGAACAAGCGGATTCTCATTGAGTGGAATGCCCCCGACAATCCGAGCTCGGTCGAATGGACGTTCGAGCCCATGGGCGAGGACCGGACCTTCGTCACCGTCAAGAACTGGGGCTTCGGCGGCGACGCGGAGAAGATGGTGGCGGAGGCGCTTGACTCAACCGGAGGCTTCAGCTTTCTGCTCGCCGGCTTGAAGGCATTTCTGGAGCACGGCATCGAGCTGAATCTGATCGTGGACCACGCACCCACCGCGCTCGTCGAAGGTTGGGCTTCCCGCCGAGGGGATTGATCCCGTACGCGTTAACCTAGGCCGCACGAGGGGTACCCGCTCCCAAGTCCTCCTTCAATCGGGCCATTGCCGCGCCGTCGCGCCCCTCACCACCCCGGCCCTCCTCTCCCACCGCACTCCCGCCCTACCGGGAGAGGAGGGAGACTACAAAAGCAAGATCTGTATGGCTTTTTCAGTCTCCCCTCTCTCCCGGCGGGGTGGGTGTGAGGTGGGAGAGAGGGGCCGGGGGAGTGAGGGGCCTGAGGCGGCGGAAAACCCACGTTGATCGACAACTCTCGGCGTCAAGTTAACGCGTATATGGGATTGATCCCGAGAGCCCCCTACCAGATCACGGCCCGCGCCGCCTCGGGCAGCACCATGGGATCGCCCTCCTTGCAGCCGAAGGCCGCGGCGAACTCGGGCAGGTTGACGACGGGGCCGATCGACCGGAACTTGGCCGGCGAGTGCGGATCGGTGTTGACCTGGAGCTTCAGAGCCTCCGGCCGCACGTTGCCCCTCCAGACCTGCGCCCAGGAAAGGAAGAACCGCTGCTCGGGGGTGAAGCCGTCGATCATCTGGCGTTCTTTGCCGGCGAGCGCCAGTTGCAGGGCGTGATAGGACATGATCATCCCCGCCATGTCGGCGATGTTCTCGCCCAGCGTCAACTGGCCGTTGACGTGAAGGTCGTCCACCGCGACATAGCCGTTGTACTGCTCCACCAGCTTGCGGGTCCGGGCCTCGAAGCCCTGCCGGTCCTCGTCGGTCCACCAGCTCTTCATGTTCCCCTGGCCGTCGAAGCGGCTGCCCTGATCGTCGAAGCCGTGCATGAACTCGTGGCCGATCACTCCGCCCATGGCGCCGTAGTTGACGGCGTCGTCCATTTCGCCGTCGAAGGCGGGCGGCTGCATGATCGCCGCCGGAAAGACGATTTCGTTCTGGACCGCGTTGTAATAGGCGTTGACGGTCTGCGGCGGCATTCCCCACTCGGTGCGATCGATCGGTTTGCCCAGTTTGTCCAGGTTCCGCCGCGTCTCGAAGGCGGCGGCGGCCCGCACGTTGGCCAGGTAGCTCTCGCGTCCGATCTGGAGCGTCGAATAGTCCCGCCATTTGTCGGGATAACCGATCTTGGCCACGAACGTATCGAGCTTCGCGAGGGCCTGCTTCCGGGTCTCTTCGCCCATCCAGCTCAGGTTGGTGAGGCGCACCCGGATGGCGCTGCGAAGGTTCTCGATCATCTCGAGGGCGCGCGCCTTGGTGGCGGGTGGAAACGCCCGTTCGACGTAGACCTGGCCGAGAGCCTCCCCGAGGCTGGCGCTGGTCTGGTCGATGACCCGCTTCCAGCGGGGACGGAGCTGCTCGGAGCCCTGCAGGGTGCGGCCGAAGAAGGCGAAGTCCTGGTTCACGAAGCGCTCGGACAGGTAGGGAGCGGCGCCGGCGGCGAGATGCCAGCGGAGATAGTCCTTCCAGGTGCTCAAGGGAACCTCGGCGAGCACGGTGTTCATCTCCGCGAAGAATTTCGGATGAGCGTAGGAGAAGGTCCCGAGGTCCGTGAGGCCCAGGTGCTGGAAGAAGGTCCTCCACGAGAAGCGGGGGGTCAGCGCGTCCGCCTCCGCCACTGATTTGATGTTGTAATAGCTCTCCGGGTTCCGCAGCTCGACGTTGGTCAGGGAGGCGGCCGCGAGCCGGCTCTCCAGCGCCAGGATCTCCTGTGCCGACCGCTGCGCCGCGTCGGCCTTGTCGCCGAGGAGCTCGAGCATGGCCGCGACGTGGGCGACGTACTTCTCGCGGAGTTTCTTCGACTCCTCGTCCGTGCGCGTGTAGTAGTCCCGGTCCGGAAGGCCCAGCCCTCCCTGGAAGGCGTACACGATGTACTTCCGGCTGTCCTTGAGGTCCTGAAAGACTGCCACGCTGAAGAGCGTCTCGTCGCCTCGCACGTGCTGCTCGCGAACCCACGCCGTTACGTCCTCGATCGATTGGAGCTTCGCGATCCGCTCCAGATCCGCGGCGAGCGGCGCCAGGCCGTCCTTTTCGAGCTTCTCGGTGTCCATGGCCGTCTTCCAGAAGTCGCCCGCCTTGCGCTGGTTGGTCCCCGCGGCTGCATCCGCGGCGGCCGACTGTTCGAGGATCTCGCGCAGCAGCGTGTAGTTCCTTTCCCGCATCTCCCGGCCGAGGCTCCACGAGCTCTGATCGGCCGGTACCGGATTCCTCGCCAACCAGCCGCCGTTGGCGTACTGGTAGAAGTCCACGCAGGGAGAGACCGAAAGGTCCATGTTGCGGCGGTCGAGCCCGCGCTCGTTGGTGGTGAAGGGTTTCTCCTCGGCGTAGAGGGCGCTCAACCCGGACAGGGCGAACAGGAGCACGGCGGCGGGCTTCTTGGACATCGAGGCTCTCCTCTGGTGAGGTAGGATCGTTACCGCTCGTCAAGCGGGGCTGCTGCCCTCGTGTACGGCAATTCATCCAGGAGGTTGCAACGAGCTCAGGCATCCTCTGAGCGAGGAAGATACTATGTGCGGACGCTACACGTTGAGCTTCTCCCGACGACGAGATCCAGCTCCTCTTCGACCTTCCCGAGCTGCCGTTCGTCCCGCCGCGGTACAACATCGCTCCCACCCAGGAGACGGCGGTGGTGCGCGTCACCGCGCCCGGCGGGCCGCGCCGGCTCGACCTGCTGCGCTGGGGCTTGATCCCGTACTGGGCGAAGGAGGCGAAAATCGGCAACCGCATGATCAACGCCCGCGCCGAGAGCGTCGCCGAGAAACCCGCCTTCAGTTGGAGCTTCAAAAAGAAACGTTGCCTGGTGGCGGCCGACGGCTTCTACGAGTGGAAAAAGGAGGGCAAAGCCAAGCAGCCCTTCCTCATCCGCCGCCAGGACGGCGGACCCTTCGCCATCGCCGGTCTGTGGTCCTCCTGGCGCGACCCCGAGAGAGGGCAGCCGGTCGAGACCTTCACGATCCTGACGACGGACGCCAACGACCTGCTGCGTCCCCTGCATGACCGCATGCCGGTGATCGTGGATCCCGAGAAATTCGATCTCTGGTTGGACCCGAGGATGGAGGACGCGATGAAGCTCCTGCCTCTCCTCGTTCCCCATGCGGTCGACGGCTTCGAGACGTTTCCCGTCAGCCGGGCCGTCAACAGCCCCGCCCACGACGAGCCGGACTGCATCGCGCCGCTGGTCGAGGTGTAGGGTGCGCTACGCGCCGAGAGCGCTCTACAGCACGTACGCCAGGGCGAAGATCCCCACCATCGTGAAGATCAGCGTCAGCTTGCCGGCGATGCCGAGCAGGAGACCCAGCCAGGTGCCGAGGCCCACCTTCCGCGCCTGAGCCCAGTCCCGCCGCGCGGCGTACTCCCCGAGCACGGCGCCGGCGAAGGGACCGAGGATGATGCCCGGGAGGCTGAAGAAGAGACCCACGATCATGCCCAGGCCCGCGCCGGCCAGGGCCAGCCAGCTCGCTCCCACCCTCTTGGCCCCCAGGCTCGCGGCAACCAGATCAACCACCAGCGTCAGCAGGGCCAGGATTCCGAGGACCGTGAGCGTCAGCCAGCCGACCTTTTCGAAGCCTTCCGCCCAGGCGGCGAGGAGCAGGCCCAGGAAGACCAGCGGCGCTCCCGGCAAAGCCGGCAGAACCGTCCCGAGAATGCCGGCTACCACCAGAACGACGCCGAGGATCAGGAAGACGGGTTCGAGGCCGGGGTCCATCACCTCTCCGGCTCGACGTCGACTTGCAGGCGGCGGGCGAAGGATTTGCGGCAGAGCTCTTCGAACCGGCGCTTGTGCAGGGCTCCGTCCAGGAAGTCGTAGTGGTTGGGGACGATCCAGCGCGGATCGAGGTCCAGGACCCGTCGCAAGCTGCCGGGCATCAGATCGGGCTGGCTGGTGAATATGCGCGGCGAAAGGTGGGGGTTGAACCAGTAGCTCGCGAAGAGGTCTCCGGAGAAGAGAAGGTCGTATTTCTCGCTGTAGAAGCCGCAATGCCCTTCGGTGTGTCCCGGCAGGTGCATGACACGCAGACCACCCCAGAACGGGAGCACGTCACCTTCGCCGATGGCCTCGTCGATCAGCGCCGAGCGGTACCGAAAGGCCCGCCGTCCTACCGACTCGAGCCGACCGCACCAGCGGGCCGTCCCCGAGTAAAGATAGCGGCCGTCGACGTGAGCCTGCTCGGCCGGATGACCATAGACCGGAGCTCCCGTCCAATCCTTGATCGGCGCCAGGTTTCCCGCGTGGTCGAGGTGCCCGTGAGTGAGCACGATGGCCTCGATCGCTCCCGGCGCGAGGCCCAGCCGCCGCATCAGCCGGTGCAGCAGTATCGGCTCGCCCACCATCCCCGTATCGAGGAGCCACGCCCGGTCGCCTTCCACCAGGAGGTGAAAGACGCTCATCACGCCGCGGATGCCGTAGAGGCCGGGGATGTCTCGGTTTGTCAGCAACGTTGCCTCTCCCATTCGTCTAACGCGGGCGAAGCAAGGAATCTTTCCCGTGTGGCAATGCGCTTCTGTAGGGGCGGCCCTATGTGGCCGCCCTGTCCTTCCTTTTCCAGGGCGGCCACATAGGGCCGCCCCTACAGATCTTCTCTCAAAGAACTCAGTCCCCGCCTGCCCTCCGCTACAATCTTCGTGTATCCCGGAACGCGCCGATGAAAGATTTCTTCGTCAGCTTCAACAGCGCCGACAAGGCGTGGGCCGACTGGATCGCCTGGACGCTCGAAGAAGCTGGGTATCAGGTATGCGGCTGCACGAGTGCGACGCGCACCTCGAGTGGGCGCGCCTCTGCCGGGACCAGGGGGATCTTGCCGCGGCGCGGCGGCATGTGGCGCGGGCGCGGGAGCTGGTGAACGAGACCGGATATGCGCGGCGGGAGAGGGAAGTGGCGTGGTTGGAGAAAACCCTCACTTCTTAACCCCTGGGAGCGCCGGCATCCCTGCCGGCCTTTTTGTTTTCTCGCTCATCTGCCGGCAGGGATGCCGGCGCTCCCAGGACCCGCTGCGGTGTACTATAGAGCCTATGCAGCTCGCTACCGGTACTGTCGTGGATGGAAAGGTCGTCGTCGAGGGAGAATCCCTGCCCGAGGGTGCAGTCGTCACCATTCTTGTCCGTGAAGCGGACGAGACCTTCGCGGTGCCGCCGGAGCTCGAGGCCGAGCTCTTGGAGTCCATCGCCGAAGCCGACCGCGGCGAAACCATCTCCGCAGACGAGCTGATCGAACGCCTGCGACGTATCGCTTGAGCAAAGTGTTCGAAGTAGAGGTCACGCCTCGAGCCGCGGCGCAGATCGAGCGGGCTGCGGCATGGTGGGCCGAAAATCGGCCTGCCGCACCGGACGCAATTCGCGTCGACTTTCAGGAAGCCAAGTCACTTCTATCGCGACAGCCGGGTGTGGGCGCCAGGTCAAGCACAACGCGTTATCCTGACTTGCGCCGCCTCTTCTTGTCTCGCGTCAGGTATCACATCTACTATCGGGTGACGCCTGGGAAAGTCATCGTCCTTGCATTCTGGCATGCGCGTCGTGGCACCGGTCCGAGCCTTTGAGCGAACTCACCGTCGATCCGAGCCCAACCTCCGCTCGAAGAACTCCGCCGTCGCCCGGTACACCGTGAGCCAGCTCGAGTAGCGCAGGAACGAGTGGATCTCGTCGGGCAGGATGAGCTGCTCCACCTCGACGTTCTTTTCGCGTAGCGCCTCCACCAGGTCCACCGTCTCGCTGAAGGCAACGTTGCGGTCGTCGTCGCCGTGGATCACCAGCACCGGCGAGCGCCAGCCGTCGAGCCAGGCCATGGGGGAAGACTCGAAGGCGAGCCGCTTCTCGTCCGGCGTCGGATCGTAGGTGGGGATGAAGTTGCGGATGCCGACGTTCCAGTTGTGTACCCCGTGGATGTCGACCCCGGCGGCGAACAGGTTCGAGGCGCGGGCGAGGCCGAGCGCCGTGAGATAGCCGCCGTAGGAACCGCCCCAGAGGCCGATGCGGTCCGGATCGACGTCAGACCGGTTGCGCAGGTAGAGACCCGCCCCCAGAACGTCGTTGAACTCGCTGGCACCGGCAGCCCCCTGGCTCAGCGCCTCGCGGAATTTCAGCCCATAACCGGTGCCGGCGCGAAAATTCACCGAGAGCACGATGAAGCCGCGGCTCGCCAGGTACTGGTTCAACGCGTAGGCGTTGTTGTAGTAGGCGAAGTAGTGCCAGCCGAGCAGCATCTGGCGGTGCGAGCCGCCGTGGAAGAAGGCCACCGCCGGCCGCCTCTCGCCCTTCTTGAGGCCCGGCGGCCGGAAGAGCTGGCCGTGGATGCGCAAGCCGTCCGAGGCGCTGAAGATCACCTGCTCGGGCTCGACGAGCGCGTTCTCGGGAAATTCGGCCGGGACCGTCCCCGGCGCCAGCTCGCGCGTCTCGCCTCCGATCTCGATCACCGCTTGAGCCGGCCGCTTCGCTTCGGAGCGGAAATAGGCCAGGGCCTTGCCGTCGCTCGTCATCACCGGCAGCCACTCGATGCCGGTCCCTTGGGTCAGCGCCGCCGGACGGCCGCCCGTCGCGTCCACCCGCCAGACGTGCCGCCGGTCGATGTCGTCCTGGCCGGAGTTGAAGACGACCTGCCGGCGGTCGGGGCTCAGGTTGACGAACTCGATCTCGAAGCTCGCCTGGGGTGAGCAGCGTCGCCTTGCCGCCGGCGGCAGGGACAGAGTAGAGGTGCAGCCAGCCGTCCCGCTCCCACGGGAAGATCAGGCGGTCGTCCGCGGCCCAGAGCAGCTGGTTCGCCGCCACCATCTCCATGAACGCACTTCCGGGACCGGGCTCGGCTTGCCAGACCGCCTTCGCCTGGCCTGTCGCTACGTCCGCCACCATGATGGACCAGGGCTCCGCGCTCGGCCGCGGGCGGAAGATGGTGAGCTTCGAGGAGGCCGGCACGCGCAGAAAAGCCAGCTTCGAGCCGTCGGGCGACCACGCCGGATCGCTGTCGCTGTCCACGCTCGGGTGCATCCAGCGCAGCGACTTCGCGGCCACGTCGTAGACGCCGACGAAGCTGTGATCGCCGCGCCGGCTGACGAAAGCCAGCTTCGAGCCGTCGGGCGAGAAGCGCAGCTCGGCCGCACCGCCGCGGTCCTTGATCCATGCCACCGGTTCCGGCTTGTCGGCGAACGGCGCCCAGAAGACGTCGCCCTTCTGCAGGAAGGCAACGCCGTCGCCGCGCGGCGACACGGCCGCTCCGCTGCCGGCGGCAACGCGCACCGGCTCGCCGCCGTCGAGCGAGAGCCGCCACACGACCTGCTCGGCGCCCCCGGGATCGCTCGTGGGATTCGGGATGTCCCCTTGCCGATTGGCGCCGCCGCCGCGGACGTAGATCAGGGCCTTGGCATCCGGCGTCCACTCGAGGCCGCCGAGGGCCTGCCCGTCATCCGCCGTATAGCGGGTGACCTGCCGTCCTCGATACTCCGGCGGCTCGGCGACCCAGAGGTTGCGGACTCCCTTGGCGTTCTGTACCCAGGCCAGCTTGGCCCCTGTCGGAGAGGCCAGGAGCTCCGTGGGGAACGGCGCGCTCAACAGGCCCTCCAGGGTGACCGCCGGCTGCTGCGCGGCGAGGCGAAGGCAGGACAGCAGGACGAGCGCTGCGGTGAGAGCGAGGTGAGACTGGACTCGGCGCATCGAACCCCTCCCCATTCGGATCGATTTCGGATCGACCGGCAGAGGGGTCATTCTGTATCAGAACGCGGGGGGTTGGGAACGCCGGCTCAGAGACCCGGCGGAGTCTCAAAACGTAGGCCCGGGTCGTGCTCAGCGCCGGACGAAGGCGGCCACTTTGGAGACCAGATCCATGGTGGCCCGCTCCGCTGCCGCAGCCTGTTTTGATTCTACAGGCTCGGCAACTCCTGAAACTGGAGGTTCAGGTCGTTCTCGGCGCGCTGGAGGAAACCGGCTACCGCCGAGACCAGGTCTGCGGTGACCCGCTCCGCCGCCGCGGCCTGCTGAAGGTAAGTCAAGGCAGCCAGCGCCTCCCGCTGGATATGCAGCGACGAGAAGATCGGCACCATCTCTTCCGCCAGCCGCTTCAGATCGACCGCGCGGCCCTGCTCGGCATATAGCGCGGCGAGCTTCCAGAGAAACCAGGGCTGTATCGTATGGAATCCCCTCATCGATGAAACCGTCGCGGGCGGCCAGGAACAGCGACTCGGCTTCCTGGGCCTGCCCAAACCCGCGGGCGATCTTCCCCTTCACCCACTTACGCCGGTTCTGCATCCATACATCGGGAAGATTTCGGTAGAGTGGGCGGGTCTCGCGGTAGAGCCGCTGCGCCTCGAGGTATCTGCCGGAAGCGGCCAGATAATCGATCAGATTATGACAGGTTCCAATCAACAGTTGGGGATCCTGCTCTGGATCGATCAGCTCCAGAGCTTGGTACAGCAGGGGAATACCTCCTTCGGGATCACCTGCGTAATGGTGGACCGTGGACAAATTGATCAGAGATCTTCCCGCCCGATGTTTCTGGTCGTTCTGGAGAAAAACGGCAATCGCTCGCCGCAGCAGCCTGAAAGCGTCGCCAAGACGCCGCTGGTCTCTTCGCAGCGAAGCCTCCAGGTCGAGCAGAATTGCCCTCTCGAGCGGGTCGCGGGTCCCCTTGCGCAGGTGCAAGTAGGCAGAAGCGAACGCCTCTTCCGCGCCCTGCAGATCAGATCGGACGCGGCACGAATTGCCGATATAGGCCCACGCCCGCGCTCGCAGGTCTTCGATCAGTTGATCTCCATATCGAGCGGCGTCCAGGTGCTCTGAAAGCCCCAGGGCCAGCAGTCCCAACTCTTCCGCATACGCAGGATTCTGGATGTTGGTCTCCAGGCTCCGCTCGACCAGGAGCTCAAAGACGCCCCAGGTGTGGAAGCGCCTGGAGTGCGGGAGCAGTTCCTCCCGACGCTCAGAGGAAAATCCCGTCAGTTCGACGAAGAGTCCCGGGGCTTCGGCGCGTTCCTCCGCCAGGGTTTGCTCCCTGTCTTGAACTACCCGCTCGGTCTCCTGGAACGAGGGCTCGTAGTCAACGACCCTCTGGGGCCATTGCAGCACGGTCGCGAGCCTCTCCACGACCGGACTCTTGCGACGGCGCCGTAGGCCCTGAAGCTGGCGCCTGCAAGGAGCACAGTGGGCGAGATGCTCCACCACCTCCAAGTGCTCTCGGGTAAGCGATAGTAGGAGTTCCTCCAGCACAAACTCATGGGGGTGGATCTTCAACGTCATCTCCTCCCAGCAAAACAAGGGCGGTCAAGTTCCGCCTCTACAAGAAATAGTTACCGCTGAAGGGTTAAACGTGACACCGGGAGGTGAAAAACTAGGCGCCGGCGCGGGACCGGCGCTCGCTGTCCGGCTCAGCTACTTCTTTCCATATGGTTCTATTGAGCTCTTTGCATCTATGGCCTGGCGTGTAATTAAGGACCCTATCCCGTTGGGATCGTAGCTGCTTCCCGCTTTTTCGTGGATCACTTCGCTACCCACCCGAACTGCAGAAGGGCTCGGCGCAATCCGCGAAACCAGCCACTGCCAGGCTGCGGCGACAAGACCTTCCGGCCGTGCAGGCGCGAGCCGATCCATAGACGGTCGCGCATATGCAGCGGTGACAAAAATATTGGCGAGGACCAGAACGACCAGAATCGAGCGGATCCTGCGAAACATCATGCCCTCCCTCCAACGGGAAGATCCAAGTCGGCCCCCATGGCCGAAGTCATCCCGCTTACCTTGAAGAGTGGCACTTCTTCCCTCAAAGCGTGTCGCAAAAGCGATCACGACATGAGAAAGCGCATCCTTTTTGTACGACGCGGTAGCCTTTTAGGAGAAACTACTATTAAGGGCGGAGTCCATCGCTCAGGCCTCCCCTTCCAGCATACCCACGGCGCTGAGCAGCGCCCGCTTCACGGCGACGCGGGCGAGCTGGATCTTGTACCGGTTGTGAGAGAGGGCGCGGGCCTTCTGGACCGCGGCCACACCGGCCTGATCCGCCACGGCGGCATCGATCGCCTTGCCGCGCAGCAGTTCCTCGGACTCCGCGGCAGTCCAGGGAAGGGGCGCCACCTGGCCGAGGACGACCCGGGCCCGGCTCACCTTCTCGCCGTCCATCTCCAGGGCGACCGCGGCGGTGGCGAGCGACCAGTCGAGGGTCTCGCGCTGGCGCACCTCGTAGCTGGCGATCTTTCGGCCGCCGGCGGGCGGCAGGAGAACCTCGGTCAGGATCTCCCCCGGCCGCAGGTCGATCTCGCGCTCACCTTCGTTCTGCGGCAGGCGGTAGAGCTTCTCGATCTCGATGCGGCGCTCCCCCTCGGGCCCGAAGAGGGACACCTGGGCACCCACGGCCACCAGCAGCGGCACCAGGGTCGAAGGCTGCACGAAATAGGCGGGGCCGTCGTTGCCGAGGATGGCGTGATAGCGGTTGTCGCCCTCGGTCACCATGGATTTGCCGTCCTTCAGGGCGAGAAGGCCGAAGCCGTTGCGGTAGTACCAGCAGCGCGGGCGCTGGCAGAGGTTGCCGCCGAGGGTGGCTACGTTGCGGATCTGCGGCCCGGCGAGCCGGCCCGCCGCGGCGGCGATGGCGGGGTACTCCCAGCCGAGCGCGGCGTCCTCCGCCAGGTCGTCGAGGGTCGTCAGGGCTCCGATGCGCAGCCCCTTATCTTCTTCCGCCCGGACGCCGGTCAGACCCTCGACGGCTCTCAAGCTGACCAGCCGCTTCGGCGTCTCGAGGCCGTCCTTCATCAAGCCGAGCAGATCGCTGCCGCCGGCGAGGACGGCGGCGCCCGGAACGGCCGCCAGGAGACGCACGGCTTGCTCGCGGGTTTTCGGGCTCGCGTATTCGAAGGGGTGCATCAGGCGGTCTCTTTCCTCGCCGCCTTTTCGGCCCTCTCGGTCTTTTCGGCCTTCTCGGCCAGCGTGTCGAGCACCCGCCGCGGCGTCAACGGCAGGCAGGGGACGCGCACGCCGATGGCGTTGGCCACGGCGTTGGCGATGGCGGGCCCGGGCGAGATCACCGGCGGCTCGCCGAGGCCGATGACGCCGCGCTCGTCGTATCCCGGCCCGGCCATCATGTGGACCACCAGCTCGCCGACGTCGGCGATGCCCGCCATCTTGTACGATTCGAAATCGGTGGTCAGCGCCACCCCCGTCACCGGGTCCAGCACCTTCTCCTCCGACAGGGCCGAGGAGATGCCCATGATCATGCCGCCGTAGACCTGGCTCTCGGCCGTCTTCAGGTCGACGATCAGGCCGCAGTCCTGCACCGCCACGACCTTGTTGATCTTGACGACGCCGGTCTCGACGTCCACCGAGACGTCGGCCATCTGCACGCCGCCGACGCCGCTGCCCGTCAGCTCGGGTTCGCCGGGACTGCCGGGGTTGCCGGGGTTGGTTCCGGTGGCGGCAACCGGAGCCTTGCCGAACAGCGCCGGGACCTGCCGCCAGGTGAGACTCTTCGTCGGCTCCGACTTGACGCGGATCATCCCCTCGGCGGCTTCCAGGGCCTCTGGCCCGGCTCCGAGCTGCGGCGCCGCTTTCGCGAAGACCGCTGCCAGGAGGCTCTGCGCCGCGCGGCGCGTGGCCGAGCTGACGCCGCCGGCCGTGGCGCTGCCGCCCGAGCCGCCGGACGCCGGAAAGCGGCTGTCGCCGAGGCTCACCTTGACCGCGTCCAACGGCAGGCCCAGCGACTCGGCGAGGACGATGGCGATCACCGTACGAGTGCCGGTGCCGATGTCCTGCGTGGCGATCCTGGCCTCGGCCACGCCGTCCGGATGGACGATCACCTCGCAGTTGCTCGGGTGGCCGCGCCCGTCCCAGGTGTGCAGGGAGAGCCCGAAGCCGCGCTTGACGGGTCCTCTGGCGGCATCGCCTCGCGGATGCCAGCGCTGGCGCCAGCCCATCAGCTCGTCCGCGACAGCCAGCTCCTCGCGGTAGATCTTCTCGAGCGTGCCGGCCAGGTGCAGGTTCTGGAGGAAGAGGTCCAGCGGGTTCATTGCCAGAGCGGCGGCCAGATCGTCCAGGGCGCACATGGTGATGAAGGCGCCCTGCGGATGATTGGCGGCGCGCCAAGCCCGGGCGCTCGCCCTATGTGTGGGCACCGAGGAGTGCCGGTGCCGCCGATCGGGTACCTGGAAGACGTAAGGAATCGGAGGATTGCCCGCGCTTCCGACACCACCGGAGCCCCAGGACTTGGACATCCAGGCGGTCAAGGTGCCGTCCTTCCTGGCACCCACCTCGACCTCGCCGTAGGCCGACGGCCGGTCGCCCGCCACCGTGATCTCCTCCCGGCGATCGAGCATCAGCCTCACCGGCGCGCCGGCCGCCTTGGCCAGCCGGGCGCACTCGATGTCCCAGCGGTCGGCGCTGAGCTTGCTGCCGTAGGCGCCGCCCACGTGCTCGGTGACCACCCGCACGTTGGCGGCCGGAACGCCGAGGCCCTCGGCGAGCTGCGACGCCACGCCGGCCACGGCTTGGGTGGAGCACCACGCGGTGAGAGCGTCCGGGCCCGTCCACTGGACGATCTGGCCGTGGGCCTCCAGGCAGTTGTGGGCCACCATCGGCATACCGTAGATGCCTTTGATCTTCACCTCGGCCGCGGCCAGAGCGGCGTCGGGATCGCCCACCGTCTCCTCGGCCCCGGCCTCCACCTTGGGGGCCTGATCGAGCTTCTCCTCGGTAACGAAGTGAGGCAGCACCTCGTACTCGACGGCGATGGCCCGCAAAGCATCCTCGGCGATCGCTTCGGAGGTGGCCGCCACGGCCGCCACCTCGTCGAGGGCCCACCGGATCTCGGTGCCCGGACCCTGAATCACCCGCACGACCTTGACGCCGGGAATCCTCCCGGCGGCCGTGACGTCGATGGACTTGACGCGGGCGTGGGCATGAGGGCAACGCAGCACCTTGGCCCACAGCATGCCTTGGGGCTTGAGGTCGGAGGTGTACCTGGCCCGGCCGGTGACCTTGTCGGGGCCGTCCAGGCGGGAGATCCGCTGACCGAGGAGGAGGCGGTCCTCGGCCTTCGGCCAGAAGTGCTCAACCATTGCCATGGCCGCCCTTCCCTTTCTTCTTCTTTTTCTTCTTGGGCGCCTTCTTCGTCTCGTTGCCGGTGGCCTCGATCACGCCGGTGTCTTCGATGGGCTCCATCTCGGCGTCTTCCTCGGCGTCTTCCTCCTCTTCGAGCCCGCCGACGATCAGCGGCGCGGCCGCGAGCACCGCCTGGCGCAGGCCGGCATAGGTGCCGCAACGGCAGAAGTTGCCGGAGAGCCCGTGATGCACCTCCTCCAGCGTGGGAGCGGGATTGTGATCGAGCAGGGCCTTGGCCGCCATCACGAATCCGGGGGTGCAGAAGCCGCACTGCTGGGCATCGTGCTCCACGAAGGCGGCCTGCAGGGGGTGGAGCTCTTCGGACCGGCCGAGCGCCTCGACCGTCAGGATCGGCCTGTGCTGGACGTCGATCGCCAGCAGGCTGCAGGCGTACACGGCTTTGCCGTTGAGGATGACGGTGCAGGCGCCGCAGGTGCCGCGGTCACAGACCCGTTTGGCGCCGGTCAGATCCAGCCGGTCGCGCAGGGCGTCGAGCAGGGTGGTCCGCGGTGCGAGGTTGAGGTCGTGGCCCTTGCCGTTGATGCGCAGCCGCACCGGCACCGGTCCGGGTCCGAAGACCTCCATTCCGGCCTCCGTGCGCGGCGCCGGCTTGGCCTCGACACCCACCGGCGCCAGCCATCCCACCGAGCCCAGGGCTCCGACCGCCGCCCCCCCACGTAGGAGATCGCGGCGCGAGATGCCGCCGGCCGGGGGCTCGTCGCGCTTGCCGTCTCTGGCCATACGGATCCTCCTCGGGGTTCTGAAATTACCACACGGGAAAAGGCCGGTTGTAAGCTCGCGTGAACCTCGGCCGATCTGACAGAGTAGAAGCCGGAAAGCCTCCAGGCGGAGGAGGGTGATCGATGCACCGGATGAGACGGTGGCTCCTGCGGGCGGCCTTGGTGGTGGCGCTGGTGTTCGCGACGGTGATCGGGGTGCGCGCCTTCGACGCCCGCCGGCTGCCGGAGCTGAAGGTGTGGCACCGCGAGGCGCCGCGGTCGGAGGCGCGAGCCGGCGAGATCGACGGCATGACGCTCGCGCAGTACCTTCGCCGGGAGGCCGCGGTGATGCGCGAGACGCGGGCCATCGAGGCGCGGACCGCGCCCGCGGACCGCACGCCGGCCAACCGCTATTTCGCCGGCAGCTTCGTGAACCCAGGCCGGTTTCCGCGCGACTGGAACCTCACCTTCGAGGTAGTACCGGAACGGGTTCGCGGCGGCGCGCTGCTGATCCATGGCCTGTCGGACTCGCCGTACAGCCTGCGGCCACTGGCCGAGGTGCTGCGCCGGCACGGGTTCTACGCTCTCAGTCTGCGCATGCCGGGACACGGCACGACGCCGGCGGCGCTGACGCGGGCGGACCGGGAGGACTGGCTGGCCGCCGTACGCCTGGGGGCGCGGCACGTACGCGGCCGGATCGAGAACCTGATGCGGATGAGCTGCAATCCGTTCTTCGGGTATTTGGAGGCGCGGGTGGGAGAAGCGATTGGCGCCAATTCTGGCGCCAATTTTGGCGCCAATAAGGAGATGAGCGCTACACCAGCCCCACCATCTCCATCCCCCGCGGAAACTCGACGCTGAACTCGAACTGGACGGTCTGCTTGGCCGCGGGAGCGAGGATGAGCTTCCATTCGAGCTGGTTGAGGTCGGTGTGCTTGCCGGGCTGCGGCGCAGCGGCGTCGAGCTTGACCTTGACCTGCTCGTGGCGAGAAACGGGGAGCTGATCGCGCACGAAGACCATCTGCGTCGCGTCGCGCAGGTTCTCCACTTCGATTTTGTACTTGTAGCGGATGCGCCGGCGGTCGGCGAGGAAGGTCTTGTCGACGTCGCGGCCGGCGAGCTTGCGCTCGACGCGCAGCCGCTCGTCGGCACCGAGGGCCAGCTCGATCTCTTGGCCCGGCGCCGCAAGCTCGAGGAGCGTGGTGCCCAGGTAGTCGTCGCCCTCGAAGAGCTGGGCTCGGCCGGGCAGGAACGTGTACGGGCTGTCGTTTTTCACCCGGGCGCGGCGGTAGCAGACCGGCTCGAGGCGCGGCGCGGTAACGGCGTCCAGGTCCGGACGGAGCTTGAAAGTGGACACCGTCACCTTGCGGGGCTCGCCGCCGCTGGGCACGTCGGCGCGACTGGGGATTTGGTAGGTGAGGGCGGCGCCGGACTCCGAGACCGCGGCCGACGGCAGCTCCAGGAAAGCCTCCTCTTCCAGCGTCACGTCCAGGTCCTGAAACGCATCCTCGGCGGCACCCGCGGCCATAGCCGGCCTGGGCGCTGCCGGCGCTGAGGCACGCAGGGCGGCCTTCTGCGGCGCGAAGGCGGGCCGCGGGCCCACGTACCAGGGATCCAGCTCGGGAATCACCAGCGCCAGCGCCGGCCGCGCGGTCGACAATGTCAGAGCCACGCCGGCCCAGTCCTCGCCGGTGCTCTGCGTCACCTCGGCGAGGTAGGTCGCCTCGACCTCGGATTCGGTCAGCCGCAGGTCGTACAGCGGTTGCCAGCGGGCCGGTTGCACGGCGTAGGTCAGCTCGATTTCCAGGTCGCCGGCGGCGGCGACCTCGACCTCCACGGTGGCGGTGTGGCGCTGGCGAGCGCGTGCGGCCTGGAGCTGCGCCAGCTCGCGCTGCAGGCGGTCCAGCTCCTTGGCCAGCTCGCGGCGCTTGCGGCCGGCGGCGAGGATCTCGGCCTGCAAGGCGCGGCCGCGCTCGGCGATGAAGTCGTAGACCGCGCCCTGGTCGGCTGTGGAGCGGTTGCGCAGGGCTAGCCCGCGGGCGAAGACCTCGCTCTGTTCGGCGAGCCCGTCCAGGGCTTTCTGCGCCTTGGCGAGGACGTCGGCCTGGGCCGCGAGGTCGGCGTCGGTGTCCAGGGTAGCCTGGATCTTCGCCTCCAGCTCGCGTGCGGCGCCGGCCGGAGTGTCCGCGTAATGGCGGACCTCGAGGCCGACGCCGAGCAGCCGGGCCCGCGCCGTGCCGCGGCCGGAGGCGCGCAGGCTATCGGGAAGCAGGTACATCGGCAGGCCCGAGATCTCCAGCCGGTGCGCGCCCGGCTCCAGGGTCACCCGCCCGCGGCGCGTCACGCGCGCCCGGTCGGGAAAGACGGTCACGGCGTCGAGGACGGTGGCGAAGCTCCGGCATCAGGGGGTCTCCCGCGGTCTGATGAAACTACGAAGGCGACCCCTCGACCGGCCAACGGCCCACCGTCAGGAGTCCGCTTTCGAGTATGATATCCATGTCGCGGTCGCGGGCGAGCACCGCGCACTCATGTTCCTCGGCCAGCACGGCGATGACGCAGTCGATCGTAGAACGGATGGTTTTCCCTCGCTTGCGCAGGGCTCTATAGAGATCGGCGGCGCGGAAATAGAGGCCGATCTCTACGGGTTCGAGAAAGGCGAGGTCCTGAAACAGGTCGGAGAGCCGTCCTCGTCCCTCGTCTCGGAGCAAGCCTTGAAACACCTCTGTGACCACGATGCCGCAGGTGCAAATCTCGTTTTCGCTCCTGAAGAGGTTCGCAAGCGCCTGCTGCTCGAGAGAGGGAAATCCGTTGAAGAAATCGGCCCACGCAGACGTATCGACCAGGACTCTCAAGCCCTTTTTCTCCGCCTCCGTAGCTCATCCAAATCTCCTTGCCAGGGGACTTTCCCTTGGAACTGTAGGAATCCCTGTAAACGCCGGCGGCGGGCGTACTCCCTGAGCGCTTCATTGATGATGTCGGTCTTCGTCTTGCCGGGCGAGACCTTCATGGCCTCTACGAGAGCTTCGTCGTCCAGGTTCAGGGTAGTTCGCATGGTCTCGCCTCCAAGGCAGATCATAGGCGATGATGATCTGCATCGCAAGGGACGGTGAGGGGGACGGCGCGGTGGGAGAGGAGGGTTGGGAGGTGAGAGCGGCCTACCCCGCCTTCGCCGCCGTGAGCACCGCGCGGTCGCGGAGCTTCTCGGCGGCCGGGGAAAGGGGGGCGTCGGTAAGGATCTTGTTGATGCGCTCCATGGCCTTCACCGAGTCGCCGACGCTCTGGTAGAGCACCACCTCGCCGTAGAGGTTTTCGGCCAGGACGTTGAGCCGCTCGATCACCGGCACCACGTAGGGACCTTCGGGGTAGCGGCGCAGGTACTCGGCGCCGTTGGTGAGGTCGGCGTAGCTCTTGACGATGGCGGCGAGGCGGTCGTTCGCGAGGCGCTTGAGCTCCGGATCCTTGTCCTGCTCCGCCATCTGCTGCAGGGCGGCCAGCTCCTGGAGGTTGGGTGCGAGGTTGCGCAGTCCGGTGCGGGCGCGCTTGCCCTCGGTGCTCTCCGGGGCGGTCTCCCAGGCTCTGAGGTATTGGGTCACCGCCTCCGTCCGGTTGCCCAGGCGGCTGTAGGCGTCGCCGAGGGCCAGCGCCACCTCGGGCACCTGCCCTGCGTCCGGAAAGTTGCTGAGAAAGGCGGTCAGAAACGAGGTCTCGTAGATGCCGCCGCCGAGCACCTCCACGGCGCGCGGATAGAGCTCCTTGCGCTTGGCCTCCAGGTCCGAGATCTCCCCTTCCAGGGCGGCGACCAGATCGCTCTTGGAATCCAGTGCGCGTACCGCGGCCAGATCCTCGCGGTAGAGGCGCAGCACGGCGCCGTAGTCGCGCGACAGGAGGGGCCGGGCGAGCTCCTCGTCCCGCTTCTTGTGGAGCTTTTCCAAACGGAGCCCGTCGGAGACCTTGCCCTCCGGCCAGGCCGCGAGGAGGGTCGGCTTCAGAAAGGCGGTCACGTCCTCGTCGGGCTTCTTGCGGTCCAGATAGCTGCTCAGCGTGGCCTGGGTGCGCTTGCGGTACTCGTCGGCGGACTTCCTGGAGTCGATCTTCCACAGCTCTTTGCGCACCCCGGCGGCGCGCATCCGCTCGTCGCCGAAGGGGTGGGTCTGCCAGTAGCCGTACTCCTTGATCTGGGGAGCACGGTCGTTCATCTTCTCCCACAGCCGGCGGGCGCCGTCCGGATCGTAGCCGGCCGCCGCCGCCAGGCTCTGGCCCTCCTTGTCGGACTCGTCCTCGTGCTCGCGGCTGTAGCTGCGCAGCAACAGCTCGCTGATCACCAGGCTGGCTGCCGCGGCTCCCTGGACGAGGTCGCCGCCGGGATCGGTGCCGACGCGTGGATCGTAAGGCGCTTGCGATCCTTGCCGGCGGTCGCTGTTGGATTCACCGATGACCACGCCGGCCACCAGCAGCGTGCCGAGGACGTTCATCAGCGTCGCCTTGCGCTGCATGCGGGCGAAGTGCTCGAGGGTCACGTGGCCGATCTCGTGGCCGAGGAGATTGGCCAGCATGTCGTCGTCCAGCCCGAGGTCGAGCATGCCGCTGGTGACGAAGATCTGACCCCCGGGCAGAGCGAAAGCATTGGGCACCGGCATGTCCACGATGCCGAAGGTGAACGGGAACTTGGTGTATCCGGTGTGCTGCGCCAGCTCGTAGCCGATACGGTTGACGCGGGCAAGCTGCTCCGGGTCGTCGTGCGAGCCGTAGTGGGCGACGGCCTCGGCGGCGGCTTTGACGCTCTTATCGAAGAGCTCGGGATTGGAGATGCCCTGAGCCGTTCCGGGCCGGGAGGTCGAGAAAACCAGCAGGAGGGCCAGGATGCAGGCGAAGACGCGTCGGTTTCTCATAGCCATCCCCTCGAAACGAGCTGAAGCTTACCGCACCGGGCGGAGGTCCTTTTGTGACAACACGGGGTACCCGATCAAAACTCCCAGCCTCCCCGGCGCGGACGACGCCTCAGCTGTCGAAGGAAGACTCGATACCTGGAGCTCCCACCAGCTCGGGTTCCGGCTCTCGAATCGTGGGGCCCGGCGGCGCGAAAAGCGTCTCCGGCTGCAGGATGCCGCCGGAGACAACCATGCGGATACCTTCCTCGACTGTCATGAGGCAATCGATGATCTCCCCGGGCGGCACCAGGAGGAGAAAGCCGCTGGTGGGGTTCGGCGTGGTCGGCACGAAGACGGGGATCAACTCCTCGTCCAACCGCGGGTCGGCTCCGGCCCAGCGACCGCTCGTGCCGGTGACGAAACCGATGCCATAGAGGCCGCGCCGCGGGTACTCGACCAGCACCACTCGCTTGAAAGCATCCGCCTGGTCGCGAGAGACGGCTTCGAGCACACCCTTGGTCGCGCCATAGACCGACCTGGCGATCGGAATGCGGCGGATGAAGCCTTCGACGGAAGCGAGGATCCGCCGCCCGACGACCCGGCGCGACAGCCAGCCGAGGAAGAGCACGACGGTCAGGGTGAGCAGGATTCCGAGCCCCGGAATATGGATTCCCCGCTCGCCGATGAAGGTCCCCAGCGCCCGGTCGATGAGAGGAGCGAAGATCCCGTCCATGAGCCGGAACAGCAGGACGAGGACATAGGCCGTCAAGTAGACAGGCGCCAGGATCAGCAGGCCCGCCAGCAGGACGTTGCGCAGGCGGTGGCGCCAGGGATGCGGATTGGAGAGGGGAGAAACGCTGCTCACTTGCCAATAGCGTAGCAGCAAACCGTTCCCCGCCGGCTTCGCCGCCGGCTGTGGTAGCTTTTCCCTCCATGAGTGACCTGACCATCGAGGTGGAGACCGCGAAGCCGTCCATGGGAGACATCCGGCCGGCGCTCGACGCGGGCCTGCAGGAGGCGTTTCCGGGCGGCATGCTGAAATGGCGCTGGGAGGGCGACGTGATGCACCTATCCGGTCCCGGGGCGCAGGCCACGATCGCCTTCGAGAACGGCCGGCTCGTGGGACGGGCCCATCTCAAACCTCCGGCCAGCCTGATGAAACCGGTCATCGAGCAGAAGATCTCCGCGGTGATGAAGAAGGCCGCGGCCTGACGGAATCGCCGTCGTATCGCCTGAAAGGCGCGAATCATGACCGCGCCGCCGAACCTCCCCGCTGCTTTGCTTCGTCACGCCGCCTCCCACCGCGAGGAGCCCTGGCTCTTCCGTGCCGAGGGGTGGGATTGGCGCTGGCACTCCTGGGGCGAGATCGCACGGGAGGTGCTGGCGAGGGCTGAGACCTTGTCGGCGTATGCCGCCGGTTCCCGTCATGTCTTTCCTTACACGGCTCGGCCCGAGGCGATCGTTCTCGATCTGGCGATTCAGGCGGCGGGGTTGGTCTCGGTGCCAACGTCAGGCCCCCCGCCCGAGCCCTCACCCCTGGCCCCTCTCCCGCCCCCTCCCCTCCCCCCTCACCGGGAGAGGGGAAAGGAGCAAGAAAAATCCAGAGCATCTTTCTTGATTTCCGCCCCCTCTCTCCCGGTGAGGGGGGAAGGGAGGGGGCGGGAGAGGGGGGGTTGGGGGAGTGAGGGCTCTCCCGGTGAGGGGGGAGGGGAGGGGGCGGGAGAGGAGGGCCGGGGAGGTGAGGGGGTGGGTGGGGCGGTCGTGCTCCGCGATAACGAACCCGTCGAGCTGTCCGCGGCGGACCTGGTCGCGATGGCGGAGCAAATTCAGAAACGGCTCCATACGGCAGGGGAGCGCGAAATCGTTGTCCTGAGCGGCTCCATCGGGATCCCCGAGGAGCGGGCGATGCTCTCGTGGGCGACTCTGGCGGGTGCCGCGGTGGTCCTGGAGCCGAATCCGGCGCTGCGGGCCGCGACCGCGGCATGGGTACGGCCGACGGCCTTTCACGGCACTCCGGCGGAGTTGACCGCGCTCCGTAGGTGGGTCGAAAAGGAGAAGAAGGGATGGCTCCGGCGCCGCCCGCGCCTGCCGTTCCGGCGGTTGCGGACAGTCCTGGTGATGGGCCCCGAAGCGTTGCCGGAGGAGGATGAGGCGTTCTGGACCGCCCGGGGAGTGCGGGTGGCGTGGATTTGACGCCTCGGCCCGGCGCTCCCGCACCGGGCTACCGAGACGTCGCCCTGAGGGCGATCGGAGCCTTGTGTCGCTTCGGAGAAGCGACGTTTCTATAGCCCGGTGCGGGAGCGCCGGGCGTGGTATATAGCCCTGGATAGGAGTGACCCAGATGCCCGAGAACGCCGCCATGGAAGCCCCGCCACCGGCGCCCCTGCGGCCGCCGAACAACGCCTCGGCCCTCGAGGAGGTCACCGAGCGCGCCGACACCGTCTGGACGCGCAACGGCGGCAAGCCGGTCAAGGTCCAGACCACGGAGCGCCGTGACCTCAAGGGCCCACATGGAAGGGTGGCGATCATCGACGGCTGCCGGACGCCGTTCATCAAGTCGGGCACCGACTTCTCGAATATGGACGTCATCGATCTCGCGAGCGTGGCGGCGGCGGAGCTGATCGCTCGCACCGCCATCGATCCAGAGGAGATCGGCCTGTCCATCTTCGGCGTGACGGTACCGGCGCTGCATGCTCCGAACCTCGGCCGGGAAGTGGTCTTTCGCACCTCGCTGCCGATGCGCATCCCCGGGGTGACGGTGAGCCTGGCGTGCGCCTCGTCGACCCGCGCCATGACCTTCGGGGCCGGCGCCATCCTCTGCGGCGAGGCCGACGTGGTGCTCGCCGGCGGTGCCGAGTCGCTGACCAACGTGCCGATCCAGTTCTCGCGCAAGGCGGCGCGCACGTTCATCGAGGCGAGCCGCGCCAAGACGCTCCCCCAGAAGGTTGGAGCCTTCAGCAAGCTGCGCCCGGCGGACCTGGCGCCCGTCGCGCCGGCCATCGCCGAGTACACGACCGGCATGAGCATGGGCGAATCGGCGGAGAAGATGGCGAAGGAAAACGACGTCTCCCGCCGCGCCCAGGACGAGATCGCCCTCCTCTCGCACCAGCGGGCCGCCGCCGCCACCGCGGACGGCCGCCTGACGGCGCAGATCGCGCCGGCGTTCCCGCCGCCCGGCTATGATCGAGCCGTCACCCGCGACAACGGCGTCCGCGCCGACACCTCGCTGGAGGCTCTCGCCAAGCTGAAGCCGGTCTTCGACAAGCGCTACGGCAGCCTCACCGCCGGCAACTCGAGCCCGATCACCGACGGCGGCTCGGCCGTGCTGATGATGAGCGAGGAGAAGGCCAAAGCGCTCGGGTATTCGCCGCTCGGCTACATCCGTTCCTACGCCTTCACTGCGGTCGATCCCGGCGACCAGCTCCTCCAGGGGCCGGCCTACGCGGCGCCCGGCGGCGCTCGACGCGGCCGGCGTCAAGCTGGCGGACATCGATCTCATCGAGATGCACGAGGCCTTCGCGGCGCAGATCCTCTCCAACATGAAGGCCTTGGCCTCGCGGAAGTTCGCCGAACGCGAGCTGGGCCGCAGCGAGCCCGTGGGCGTCGTGGACTTCGAGCGCTTCAACGTCACCGGCGGCTCGATCGCCATCGGCCATCCCTTCGGCGCCACCGGCGCACGCGTCGTCACCCAGCTCCTCTACGAGCTGCGCCGCCGCGGCGAGAACCTCGGCCTGGTGACCGTCTGCGCGGCCGGCGGCGTCGGGTTCGCCATGGTGGTCGAGCGCGAGTAGGGGAGTGGCCTCTCCTCTCTCCGGTCTCCTCGTCGTCGATCTTTCCCGTCTTCTGCCAGGTCCGCTCGCCTCGCGCCTGCTGGCGGACCTGGGCGCGCGCGTGGTCAAGGTCGAGGAGCCGTCCCTCGGCGATCCGGTGCGGACGTCGCCGCCGGTCCGCGAGGGCGTGGGAGCGCTCGCCGCCATCCTGCTCGCCGGTGTCGAGAGCATCGCGCTCGATCTCAAGCAGCCGGCGGGCCGCGAGGTGCTGGCGCGCCTGCTCGAGCGGGCGGACGTGCTGCTCGAGAGCTTCCGCCCGGGCACGCTGGCGCGGCTCGGCTTCCCTCCGGAAGAGCTACGAGGACGTTTTCCGCGGCTGGTGGTCTGCTCGCTGTCAGGCTGGGGCCAGGACGGACCCTACGCGCCGCGGGCCGGCCACGATCTCACCTATCAGGCCGTCGCCGGAGCGCTCGCTTCGACGGTGGCCATGCCAGGGGTGCAGGCGGCCGACCAGATCGGCGCCTGGAGCGCCGTCACCACGATCCTGGCCGCCCTGCTGGAACGGCAAAGAACGGGAGAAGGACGGTACATCGACGCCTCTCTCCTCGACGCCGGAGTCCACGCCAACCTGGTCGGCTGGGCCGCCGAGGTCGGCGGCAGAAAGGGAGTGGGGGCACGGCTGCCGCTGACCGGCGCGCTCCCCTGCTACAACCTCTACGAGACGGCGGACGGACGTCTGCTGGCGCTCGCCGCGCTGGAGCCGCACTTCTGGCGGCGCTTCTGCCTCGCCGCCGGCCGCGAGGATCTGGTCCGGCGCCAGTACAGCTCCTCAGGACGGGTGCGCCGGCAGGTGGCGGAGCTCATCCGCAGCCGGACCCTGGCCGAATGGATGGAGCTCGCGGCACGTGAGGACGTTCCCGCCGAGCCGGTCCTCTCGGTTGCCCAGGCCCGCAGTCACCCGCAGGTGGCTGTGCGGGCTCTCCTTGACGCCGGACCCGAAGGGCTGCCGCGCCTCGCCTTTCCGGCCCGGCTTGACGGCGAACGGCCAAGGTCCGAAGGCCGCGTTCCGAAGCTGGGAGAGCATACGAAGGCGCTGCTGGCCGAGCTGGACGTGCCGCGAGAGGTGGCGAAGGCCGACGGCGTGGGACGGCGTTTCAGCTTCAAGCGGTGGCTGCGGCGGTTTCTGTAGGCCCTCACCTCCCCGGCCCTCCTCTCCCGCCCCCTCCCTCCCCACCTCACCGGGAGAGGAGGGAGAAAAACAAAAGAAGAAATTCTTCTCCCGCCCCCTCCCTGCACCACCTCGGGAGAAGATTCTGTTCTTGTTTCGCCTTTTTCCCCTCTCCCGGTGAGGTGGGAAGGGAGGGGGCGGGAGAGGGGTCAGGGGTGAGGGCCCGGCAACGGCGGCAGGCGGGCGATGACGACCAGGGTCAGATCGTCGAGAAGGGGTTCGCCGCCGGCGTGCCGATCGAAGCTGCGGAGGATGCCGTCGTGGACCGTCTGCGGCGAGCCGCCGGGCCCGAGCGCGGCCTGGATCCTCTCGTAGCCGAAGGCCGTCTTTCCGAGAGCGTCCACAGCCTCGGGAAGGCCGTCGGTGTACAGCACGAGGAGGTCGCCCGGCTGCAGGGTGACGGTGTGGCGGACGACGTCCAGGGGCTCGCGGAGGCCGAGGGGAAAGCCGCCGCAGCCGAGCTCCTCGATCGAGCCGTCCGCCCGCCGCAGCAGCGGGAAAGGATGGCCGGCGCAGACGTACTCCAGCTCGCCGGTCTCCGGGATCAGGACGGCATAGAAGACGCTCATGAACGTCCGTTTCGTGCCGGTGCGGCAGAGGGTGCGGTTGAGCAGGGCGAGCACCCGCTCCGGGCTGGGATCGAGATCCATAGCGGTCTGCAGGGTGGCGTTGGCGATGGCCATCACCAGTCCGGCCGCCATGCCGTGGCCGCTCGCGTCGCCCATCATCAGCGAGAGGCGGCGGTCGGGGAGGAGGGTCAGATCGTAATAGTCGCCGCCCACCTCGTTGGCGGTGCGATAAGAGTGCGCGAAGAGATAGCCGGGAAGCACGGGCAGGTCGTGCGGCAGCAGGTCCTCCTGCAGCTCGCGGGCCACCTCCAGCTCGTCGCGCACGCGGACGCGGTCCACCAGCTCGAGGGCGAGGAGGAAGACGAGGCAGCCGATGCTGACCGCGAACCACAGGGGAGAAAAGTCGACGGCGAACCTCGTTCCCTTGGCCGAAAAACCGGCGGTGGAGTCGCCGAGCAGACCGATGATGAAGGCGACCAGCGAGACGGCGAAGAGGATCCGGCGCGGCGGCGTGAGCTTGTAGGAGAGGCCGAGGAAGGCGAGCTTGGCGCGGTAGAAGACACGCCTCAAGCCCTTTTTTGGCTCCGGTACGCCGCTGTGCTCGCGGGTGAGCACGGCGTAGGCGCGGGCCGCGTCGCGGTCGAACAGGCGCCGCACGTCCCCCGGCTTGAGGCCGGCCGTGTAGTCGCGGAAGAAATCTTGGGCGCGCTGGACGGCGCCCTGGGAGCGTTTCATGGTGCTTTGATACGGACAGTGGCCTCAGGAGTTTACCGCATGGCCGCAATACGCCGGAATCTGAACTCCCTGCAAGATGCCTCGGGGTTTTCCGTCCCACGCTCACATAGCTACGATCTCGACGAGATCGCCGATCGCGCGGAAATCGTCCGGGTTGCGGGTGTAGAGAGAGGTGTCGAGGATCCCGCGAGGGCGCGCCGGTCAGGCATCGGGTTAAACGTCCTGGCCCGCCCACGCATCGACACCGGTACGGAAACGGCCAGGGTCGATGGCGGGCGCATTCCTGAAGACGGCAATGACGGCCGCC
>CAVZUZ010000018.1:0-291566 GCA_963778565.1 Thermoanaerobaculaceae bacterium
TCCCCAAAGGTGCCACGTTAAAAATCCGCCACTCCAAGACCGGGTGACCGCGCCACCCGAATCGCCGCCGTTGGCCAGGCAGGGCGCGAGCCTTTCCGCCATCGTCGGCCTGGCTGGCTACGTGCCCTGGCTGGCTGGCTACGGCTGGCCCGTCCCCGCTCATCGGAGATCCCCGCTCTTGCCGGACAGCGGCTTGAGAAGGTCAACCCGGAAGGCCGCGGAGGATCGAGACGCCCGGCTGGCGGTGGAGAGAGCGGTCCCGATTCTGCTATGGCGGGTGGAAATCCTCCCTAGCCTCCCGAATTTCTCCGCAGCCTCCCCAATTTCTGCGCAGCCTCCCCAATTTTCCCGCAGCCTCCCGAGTTTCTGCGCAGCCTCCCGAATTTCTGCGCAGCCTCCCGAATTCTCCCGCAGCCTCCCGAATTCCTGCGCAGCCTCCCGAATTTCTCCACAGCCTCCCAGCATGCCGAGAAGGCCCATCTCCCCATCTCCGTGAAGATGTCCCACCGGGAAGAGGTGCTGCCGGTCGCGCTCCGCCACGGGACGGATGCGCTCTTGTCTATTCGGCAGGCAGTGCGGCACGAAAGGAGGTTTGACGTGAGCTGAGTCTCAGATTACGGAAAGACCTCCTGGGTCTCGAAGGCCAGCGGGTGAAAGTCCCGTCCGGGGAATTGTCGGTTCGCCCGGTAGCCACTGGAGCAGCTGAGCTCGAGTAATCGTCCGGCTGAAGCCTCTGGGGAAGTCCTCGGTGCAACCGAGGTGCAAGGGGTTGGCCGCCCCTCTTCGCGACAGTTCGATAGGCATAGCATCCCTGGTATCGCCTCTATAGGTTTCAGCCGCTCGCAAGAGTGTCCCGCACCACACGCTGCCGCAGGAGGAAAATCAGGCCGGCAAAAGGAACGGCAAGGATGAGGAAGACCAGGCCACCCCAAGCGATAATGAGTGCCGCTTCGGCCAGAGAGTGGGAGAGCCGGAAGAGACGAGAGGCAATGCGGAGCGACGGCGGCGAGCGGTCTGGGCTACTTGGTGACTTTCGTCGCGAAGATGAAGTTGACTGGACCGACGAACCAAGTGTCAGGATCGCAGGCGTCGAAGTCGGGATCGAGGAAGTCTGGTGCGGCGAACAGAGTCCCCCGAACGCGAATGCGCTGCCCTGGGCGGGTGCTAGCACACGCGCGCAACGGAGAACCTGCGCAGGCCACAGACACCCACCGCTCCTCAACCCACATGAAGAGGACGACGACATCCCCCCATGCGCCGTAGCCGCAGCTGTCCTCCGAGTAAACGGTGCGGTGTTGAATCGTTCCCGTAATATCGACGGTCAACTTGTCAGTGCGGGATACGGCCTTC
Organism: Thermoanaerobaculaceae bacterium; assembly: GCA_963778565.1. GTDB lineage: Bacteria > Acidobacteriota > Thermoanaerobaculia > Multivoradales > UBA5704 > DATARR01. Next base: position 1,351 of record CAVZUZ010000018.1, read on the forward strand.
TCGTCAGCCAGCTTCGGCTCAGGTGAGTGCTGCCGTACCTCAGCAGCGGCCTGTCTTGCAGCGGCCACGATCGCGGGAGACGCCACCTCCGGTGGGGGAAGTTTGGCCGCGTACGTGGCAGCAGCGGACGCCATGAGCCCACCCACTAGACCGGCAACCAACGGCGACTTGCGCATGAGGAACCTCCTGGTCGGTTTGCGACATTAGCATGAGCGCAGTGACGGCGCCTGATCAAGTCGGGCGGTGTGGAGATCAGACTCTCGAGCTTCGGCCGTGAAGCACTGATGGTGGCGACGCCGCCTACGCTATAGAAATCACCGGCGACGACCGCGCAAAGCGCGGTTGGCGTCCGGTGTATTGATAGGGTTAGCCGCTTGGTCGGAGAGTTCATTGTGTGCAAAGGCCGGCCGAGCATATGCTTCTAGCCCAGCCCAGCCCAGAAGGTGCCAGCCCAAAAGGTGCCACGTTAAAAGTCCGCCACTCCAAGACCGGGTGACCGCCAAAGATCAGGCTGCTGTCCAAATCCCTTGCGCGGAGGCAAAGGCTTGCAGGCACATGGCTTACGTCTACGACGAGCTCTTCGGCGCCAAATCCCTTGACATGACCGTGAAGAAGCGCCGACAGGCCACCTTCGCCGAAGTAGCCCGTTCTCAATAGCTTAGCCTTCCGCACCTACCCTGGCAAGATCCTTGATCAGCTCTGGCTCCGCCATGGCCCGCGGACTCCGTCATACTCCAGAAGGAGGCGCCCTTTTCGACGTCACCTGCCGCACAGTCCAGAGCCGCTTCCTGCTCCGCCCCGGCCCCCTGCTCAACGAGATCATTCTGGGAGCCTTGGCTCGGGCCAAGCGTCGCTATGGAGTCGAGCTAGTGGCCTTCATCTTCCTGAGCAACCACCTCCATATTTTGGCCTGGGCCACCGACAGCGAACAACTCGCCCGCTTCATGGGCTACTTCCTTTCCAAGCTGGCGCGCGAAATCGGCCGGCTGACCGGCTGGCGCGACAAGGTGTTCGCACGACGCTATCAGGCCATCCCCATCAGCGAGGAAGAGGCGGCTCAGGTAGAGCGGCTCGTGTACATCCTCTCCAACGGCTGCAAGGAGGACTTGGTGGCGAGGCCCCAGGACTGGCCCGGGGTCCATTGCATCAATGCTTTGCTGACGGGCCAGCCCCTGGAGGGAACCTGGTTTGATCGCACCCAGGAATTCGCCGCCCGCAACCGCGGCGAGACTTTTGGCTTACGCAAGTACGCCATGCCGGAAATCCTCGAGCTCGATCCACTACCTTGCTGGCGACATCTGTCGAAGGAGCAGTACCGCTCTCGAATGGCCGGCCTGGTGGAAAAGATCACTGCCGAGACTGCAGCCCGGCACAAAGCGGCCGGCAGTCAGCCACTCGGCTCAGACAAGATCCTGGCTCAGCATCCGTTCGGCCAGCCGGTGAAGACCAAGCGCTCGTTCGCGCCCAGGGTGCACGCCTTCAGCCGGGAGATCCGCAAGGCGATGGTTGAGGCCTACGCTTGGTTTGTCGCGGCTTTCCGAGAAGCTGCCGAGAAGTTGCGCGGTGGAGACCGGATGGCGAGATTCCCCGAAGGGAGCTTCCCGCCCGGGCTTCCCTTCGTCCGCGGCGGTCTCCCGGCAACCGCAGCCTAGCCGCTCGCGCCGATCGCTCGCTCACAAGTCTCTCGTACAGGTTGCGAATCCCTGCCAGGGAACGTGTGCTCAAGCAAGGAAGTCGCCTGCTTCCTTGGGGTTGCTCCATCCGCTCCTCTGGCGATCGGATCGACGGGAATCGGCCAGGCTCCCGGCAATGTGAGCACTCTGATCGCCATGAGGCCTGAAGTTGGCCATCCTCACCCCACTGGGAATCCAGGATTTGGGTGGCACGTTTTACTGCGTTTTACTACTGCTCACTACGTCTCCGAGTTTCCAGAAAGAACGGGTCACCGCGACGCATTCTGAGCAGCCAGTCAAAAGGTGGCGGACGACGCCGGGCGCCTCGGCCCATGGCAGCGTGCCGCGCATGAAGTGCTCCAAGCGCTCCGGCGCTGGGTGAGAATCGTCCTTCCCCGCGGGTATCCCGTCACGATCGGCCAACGGCAAGACCATGCGGCGATTGTAGGGAGGCGGGGTAAAGCCGCAAACAGAGAAAAAGTGTCGGGACTACGTGTCCGGTGAAAGGGACAAGAATCTGCTGTTCTTTGGACAAGAGACACCGGGCGAGGGGCGCTCCTCCCTCGCCCGACGCACACGTCACTTGCCTGATGCAGGATCGGCCGAGGTGCTGTTTGAAGGCGGCTGCGTGTTCGGCGCGGGATTGCCAAATGGGTCGATGTAGCTGCCTGCTTTCCCAAACGGGTCATTGGAGCCGCCGGACTTCTCCCAGATCCGGCTCACGAAAGCCCACGCCTCGGACACAAGCTCGGAGACGCTGAGTCGGGACTGCCATGCCTCTCGCGGCCGATGAGCCTCGGCGGCAAGAGGCCCGGCAATGAGGAGAAGTATGAGGAGGAGGGGCGCTACACGGAGGCGGCGCGGAAGGATCATGCGGTGCTCCTTTCCAGGCGGCCAGGGCCGGCGCCACCACGGCGGCCGGACTTCCGCCCTCCTATACAAGGTGCTCAAAAGGACGGACAATTGATCCGTCAGAAGGTACAGATTGTGGACCAAAGGGGTCAAGTACCGGGAAGGCGCGCTCTTTTCGCTTCAAGGCACCATCTGTGTGAAGACCAAAGTTCGTTGTTCAAGAGATGCTCTCAGGACGCATAGAGGAACCTGCATGCATCACGACGGGCCGTGAGGGAGAGGACATGGCACGAGTGAAGAAGCGACGGAAGACTGACGAGCCCCTTCATATCGGCAGGGTGATCGCGCTCCTTCGGGAAGCGCTCGATTGGACGCAATCCGACCTCGCCCGGGAGTCGGGGGTGAAGCCTGGGTCGATCTCGGAGTACGAGGGCGGAAAGAGCACGCCGGATGTTGCAACTCTGGAGCGCCTCCTTTCCGCCATGCGGTTCCGATGGATCGCGCTCGACTTCGGACGCGGGTTCGTTGATTGGCTCCTCACCCACTGCCGGATTCCCGATGGCGAGGACACCGGCGCGACGGCGCCTTCGCCCGTGACCGTCTCCGCCTTGGCGACGCAGCTCAGTGCCGACGTGGCGGCGGCGAATCAAACGGCACTCCTGTTGAGCAAGCTGGTGGTCATCCTTCAAGAGGAACAGAGGAAGGAGGACCCGCCATCGGAGACCGGTAATCCGGGCGTCCCCGCAAGAGACCGTGGAGCGGAGCGGCGAGCAGCCCAGGCGCTATGGGCCCGTATCAAGCTGCTTCCTCGGAAGGAACAGGTGGCGGCGCTTCGGGGCGCTCCTCCGGAAGCGCAGTGGGCGATCTGCGATCTCTTGTGCAACGAGAGTCAGCGCCAGTGCGGCGAGGACCCGATGAAAGCGATACCCCTCTGCGAGCTCGCGCTTGTTGCTGCCGATCTCGCCGAAGGCGGTGAGGGCGTACGCGCCAAGCTGCGTGGCATTGCCTGGGCGCACCTCGGGAATGCTCTGCGTGCCGGGGACGACCTTGATGGAGCGGAGCGGGCCTTCGCTTCTGCCGACGAGTTCTGGAAGGTGGGAGAGGGCGCGGCGGATGGACTCATTGAGGAGGGGCTCATCTTCGCCCTGAAAGCCTCCTTACGACGAGATCAGCGTCGCTTCGACGAGGCGAAAAAACTCTTGGAACGCGCGGAAAGCCTGGCAAAGGGTCCCACGTTCCGAATCCAGGTCATTGTGAGCAGGGCCAACCTCCTGGTGGAGATGGGGAACCTCGAAGAAGCTGCCTCTCTGCAGCATGGGGTAAAGGAGTCAGTCTCGCCGCAGGAGGAGCCGCGCCTCCTCTTTGCGATCTGGCTGAACCTTGCGGACACCTTGAGCAGGCTTGAGCGCTTCGAGGAAGCCACGGCGCTCCTACCGACAGCCCGGGCACACCTCCTCAAGGCGGGTGGAGAGCTGAACCGCGTTCGGCTCCTGTGGACCGAGGGGCGCATCACTGCGGGCCTCGGCGATGTCGAGGAAGGCATCGCCCTCCTCTCCCGAGTACGCGGAGAGTTTGCCTCCCGCGATATGGCTTACGACGTGGCGCTCGTCTCCCTGGAGATCGCCGTCCTCTATGCAGGATTGGGCCGCACCGAGCAGGTGAAGACCTTGGCCCGCCACATGACGCCGATCTTTCGAGCGCACGCGATTCACCGGGAGGCGCTCGCCGCCCTCACCCTATTTCGGAAGGCGGCAGAGCGAGAGCAAGTCACCGAGGAGTTTGCCCGTGAGGTGCTCTCCTACCTGCGCAAGGCGCGGTATAACCCGGAGCTGCGGTTTGAGGGGAGCGCGAACTAGCGCCGACAACAAGCGTATACCTCCCAGCATCCTTCTCAGAGAATAGTACGGAAGGCCCTTTGGCGCCGCCGGACAATCGCGGCCTACAGCGCGCCGACCAAACCGCAACGGGTGGAATTTCTCCCGCCTCGGGCTGAATCTCGCCCCCTGGAGTTTTTGAGCGAATCGCGCTAAGTCATTTCCCCTCAATGGATTATGCTGGCCTGGAATATCTTTGGCCGACAAACGCTTTCTCAGTGGGTTAGACCTTGCAGGTTCAACTTTCGTACCCTGGACGAGCTTCGAAATCGAGACTCCTGGCGCCATCAAGGCGCCAGTGGGGGCTGGACCGAAGGTCCGGAAAGGAGTGAGAAGGTGCCTGACAAGAAGAGTCGTTACGCCGACCACCTCAAGGAGTGGGAGGAGATCACGGCCTCGGCGGCCGCGAACGCCTCCGAGCTGCCCCAGCTCGAAGCTCCTCCGCATCGACCTGGAAAAGCTGCTCCAGGAGGCGCGCGAGCTCACCCAGCAGCAGGCGGCTCACCAGGCCGCCAAGCAGGAGGCCTCGAAGCGCCTGCAGACGGTGATGGTCGAGGGCGCGAAGCTGGCGACCGTGATGCGCGGCGGCCTCAAGCATCGCTACGGTAGCCGCAGCGAGAAGCTGACGGAGTTCGGCCTACAGCCGTTCCGCGGCCGAAAGGCGAAGCCGGCCGAAACCCCCGACGTCCCGCCACCGCAGTCCGTCGAGAGTCCCCAGCCGGCCCGTGACACCGATGAGCAGTAATCCGTAAGGCAGGATTCGGGGAGCGTGCCCCCAGCGCGCTCCCCCCTTTTTGCTCCGACCCAAGCTTACAACGGCTCCTTGGAGACTTTCAATGGCCCGCCGGAAACCTCCAAAGCTCCATGGGAGGCTTCCAACGGGCCGTTGGAGGTCTTCAACGCTGTTTGGAAGTCTCCAACGGATCATCAGAGATCTTCGACGGCTCCTTGGAAGTCTTCGGCGTACCCTTGGAAGCTTCCAAAGGGCCATCGCTCCTTCCAACACCTCATCGAAAGCCTTCAACGCGTCATTGGAGATCTTCGGCGCCTCGTGGAGCTTCCAACGCGCCATGGAAAGGTCTCGATGGGCCATTGGAGATCTTCGATGCCCCTTTGGGAGCTTCCAGCGGCTCGCCGGCACTTTCGACGACTCTTTGAAGACTCCAGCGGCCCATGGGAAGAAACCGAAGGCCGATCGAAGACCTTCGGTGAGCCATTGGAAGGTTCAATGACTCGTTGGAAGCCTCCAAAGGCCCCATTGAAGGGCTTCCCAACCGGCCTCACTACACCGTAGGCGGGCAGCTCCTTACTTGTATTCCTTACCGCGTCGTATTACGCTCCAGGCATGAAAGCCACACTGACTTCCAAAGGTCAGGTCACCATCCCTACAGCGATTCGGCGGCGTCTCGGTCTGCAAGCCGGCCAGGTCCTCGAGTTCGACGAGGAGGCGCCCTACGTCCTGGCGGTACCGGTCTTCGACGAAGAGGCGATGCGGGCGGTTATCGGTCGTACCCGCGGCCGGCTGAAGAAAACCTCCGATGAGTGGCTCGACGAGACTCGTGGCCGTGTCGGTGAGAGGGACCAGTGAAGCTCGCCCTCGATGCGTCGGCGCTCCTGACAGTGTTCAACCAGGAGCCCGGCGCCGAGGACTGGATGGAGGTCTTGATCCAGGCGCGGCGCCAGGGCTTGCTGGTGCTCTGCGAGGTCGTCTATGCCGAAATAACGCCTGCCTTTGAGAGTCGAGCCGAGCTTGACGAGGTGTTGGCGGATCTGGGTGCTCATCTCGATCCGATCGGGGCCGAGGCGGCTTGGCTCGCAGGGCAGACTTTCAAGCGATATCGTGCGGAGGGTGGACCGCGAGAGCACCTGATCCCCGACTTCTTGATCGCCGCCCACGCCCAAGTGCAGGCCGACCGCCTCGCCGCCAAAGACCGCGGGTACCTGCGCCAATACTTTCCCGATCTCGCCGTGCTCAGGCCTTGACCCTGGAAACTCAGCCCCGAGAGGCGCCCGTCGGGTCTTCACGGCTCGCGATCGGGCTTACTCGTCATAGCTGAGCTGCTTCGTACGTCGCCGGTAGAGATCGCCGCCGACCGGCTCGAACACGTCACAGTGGCTCATCTCGCCACCATAGACGTGGAGGGTGAGGGAAGCCCGATCGGGCCGGGCGTTGGCCAGCACGTGGTGCTCGAAGGGGGGGATCAACGCTCCCGCCGCTCCGGCCGTCGCGGGCACCTTGCCACGCTCGACGAAGCGGCAGAGCTCGTCTCCCATCTCCTCCGTCAGCTCGTAGCGCGTCACCTCCATCCTCCCCTCGACGACGCCCTCGACGCACCAGATGCCCGAGTGGTCGTGGAGCGCGGTGCGCTGGCCCGGCCCCCAGGTCATGATCAGCGCCGTGAAGCCGAGATCGGAATCGCGGTAGAGGAGGCGCCGCGCGTAACGGTCCGGCCTCGCCTGCCGGAAATGCTCCGGCAAGGTCAGACCCTTGGCGGGAATGAACGACTCCAGGTCGCTCTTGATCCGCTCCGTGATGGCGCCGACGTCGCCCAGCAGCACCGCCTCCCGCAGGCGATCGATCAAGGGGTCTACGACGGGCGCCATGGTTTTCATAGGATCTTCCCTCCGGCACGAACCTCGTCAATCCTGCTCCAGGTACGTGTAGCCCGAGAGCCCCTCCTCGTACCGCCGCAGGAGCTGCCGCGACTCCTCGAGGGTCATGCGCTTGGCGCGCAGCGCGTTCTCCGCCGTACCGCCGCACCCGCGCCACCAGGTCGTCGCGGTTGTAGCGCACGTAGCGCAGCACGTCGGTCGACGGTGTCGCCGGCGACGACGTGCTCGATCGTGGTAGCCTCCTCCGGGTCGAGCGAGACGTGCACGGTGTTGGTGTCGCCGAACAGGTTGTGGAGGTCGCCCAGGATCTCCTGGTAGGCGCCGACCAGGAAGACGCCGAGGTAGTAGTGCTCGCCCGAGCGGAGTCGTGCAGCTCGAGGACGTCCTTGACGTCGCGGCGGTCGATGAAGTGGTCGATCTTGCCGTCCGAGTCGCAGGTGATGTCGGCCAGCACGGCGCGGCGCGTCGGCTCCTCGTTCAGCCGGTGGATCGGCATCACGGGGAAGAGCTGGTCGATCGCCCAGGAGTCGGGCAGCGACTGGAACACGGAGAAGTTGCAGAAGTAGGTGTCCGACGAGCGCCGCTCGAGCCCCTCGAGCTCCTCCGGCACCTCGCGGCAGGGTCGCGCGCGATGCGCAGGATCTTCTGGCAGATCGCCCAGAAGATGTCCTCGGCGACGCACGCGCTCCTCCAGCGACAGGTGCCCGAGGTTGAACAGCTGCAGGCACTCGTCCTTGTACTCGAGCGGCGTCGTGATAGGCCTCGAGCAGGTTCTTGCGCGACACCTCGCGGTAGGTCTCGAAGAGGTTGCGCAGCGACGCGCTCGGCGTCCGCCGGCGACTTGCGCGGCAGCTTGCCCACCTCGAACTCGCCGACGCCCAGCACGTCGATGACCAGCACCGCGTGGTGCGCGACGATGGCGCGGCCCGACTCGGAGACGATCGTCGGATGCGGCACGCCCTCGGCGTCGCAGACCTCCATGATCGCCGAAGACGATGTCGTTGGCGTACTCCTGCAGCGTGTAGTTCATCGACGAGGCGAAGTTCGTCTGCGAGCCGTCGTAGTCGACGCCCGAGGCCGCCGCCGACGTCGAGGTAGCTCGAGCGGCGCGCCCAGCTTGACCAGCTCGACGTAGAACCGGCCCGCCTCGCGCAGCGCGTCCTTGACCGCGCGGATGGCGGAGATCTGGCTGCCGAGGTGGAAGTGCAGCAGCTCGAAGCGAGTCGAGCAGCTCGTTCTCGCGCAGGTAGGTCGATGGCCTCGACCAGCTCGCGCGCCGAGAGGCCGAACTTCGAGCGGTCGCCGCCCGAGGCCTCCCAGCGGCCCGGCCCCTCGGGCGGACAGCCGTGACGCGAATGCCGATGCGCGGCCGCACGCCCATCTTCCGGGCGATCTCGCGCGATCAGCGGCAGCTCCGAGGGCTTCTCGACGACCATGATCACCGTGCGGCCGAGCTTCGCGGCGAGGAGCGCCGTCTCGATGTACTCCTCGTCCTTGTAGCCGTTGCAGATGATGAGCGCCTCCTCGTCCTCCAGCATCGCCATGACGGCGAGCAGCTCGGGCTTCGAGCCCGCCTCGAGGCCGTAGTGGTACGGCCGGCCGTACTCGACGATCTCCTCGACCACGTAGCGGTCCTGGTTGACCTTGATCGGGTAGACGCCGCGGTAGATGCCCTTGTAGCCGTACTCGGCGATGGCGCGGCCGAAGGCCTCGTTCAGCTCGACGACCCGGGCCTTGAGGATCGTCCGAGAAGCGGATCAGCAGCGGCAGACCGATGCCGCGCTCGCCGCACCTCGTCGACCAGCTCCTTGAGGTCGATGGCCGGCTTGCTGCCGGGCCCCCCGGGATGAACCTCCATGTGGCCCGCGTCGTTGACCGAGAAATAGTTGTTCCCCCACCCCCGGATGTTGTAGAGGTCGAGGGAATCGGCCGGGCTCCAGCGACGGGAAAGCGGGGCAGTAGCCATCGTGGTGCGGGTGCTCCTCTCAGTTGCCCCGAAGGGCGAAATCCTTGGGTTCGGGCGGTCGGGTTCGAAGAGACGCCAGGAGGACCCACCCCGGCCGCAGGGGACGATAACATGAATGGGTGGAGGGGACTTCCCCGGGGAGGTTCGTGGCCGCTCGACCTCACCCCAACCCCTCTCCTGAAGGAGAGGGGCTCCAGATTGTCCTTCCCCTTCTCCTTTAGGAGAAGGGGCCAGGGGATGAGGTCGCGCGGGCAAGGCGGGGCCCACCCCTGTGATACCTTGCCTCACGCCATGACCACCGAGCTCCAGGGACCCGTCCGGGTCCGTTTCGCACCCTCGCCGACCGGCTTCCTGCACGTGGGCGGCGCCCGCACGGCCATCTACAACGACCTGCTGCGGCAGAGCGCCGGCGGCGCTTTCGTGCTGCGCATCGAGGACACCGACAAGGAGCGATCCGACGAGGCCATGACGCGGCAGATCCAGTCCGCCCTCGCCTGGGTCGGCGTCGTCTGGGACGAGGGGCCGTTCCTGCAGAGCGAGCGCCTGCCGCGCCACCACGAGCGCGCCGAGGAGCTGCTGGCACAGGGCAGGGCCTACCGCTGCTTCTGCACCCCTGCGGAGCTCGACGTCCAGCGCGAAGAGGCGCAGAAGCGGGGCGTCGCCTTCCGCTATCCCCGCACCTGCCTGCGCCTCTCTCCGGCGGAGATCGACGAGCGCCTCGCCGCCGGCAAGCCCTTCGCCGTCCGCTTCCGCATGCCGGACGACAACATCCGCTTTCACGACCTCGTCCGCGGCGACATGGACTTCCCGCCGGACGCGCTCGATGATTTCATCCTCCTGCGCTCCGACGGCAACCCCACGTACCACATGTCGGTCGTGGTGGACGACATCGACATGGGGATCACCCACGTCCTGCGCGGCGAGGACCATCTCTCGAACACCCCCAAGCACATCCCGCTCTTCCGGGCGCTGGGCGGCACCGTCCCGACCTTCGGCCATCTGCCGCTGATCCTGGGTCCGGACAAGAAGCGCCTCTCCAAGCGCTACGGCGCCACCTCCGTCGAGGAGCTCCGCAACGAGGGGATCCTGCCGCAGGCCCTCTACAACTTCCTCGCCCTGCTCGGCTGGAACCCCGGCGACGAGCGTGAGGTCATGACGCGGGACGAGATGATCGCCGCCTTCTCCGTCGACCGCCTGAACGCCTCGGCGGCCGTCTTCGACCGCGAGAAGCTGTGGTGGATGAACGCGCAGTACATCTCGCGCCTGAGCCTCGAGGAGCTATGGCCGCACCTGGAGCCCTTCGTGGAGCAGGCCGGCCTCAAAGACGCCGAACGCGATCGCCTGACGGCCGCCCTGGAGCTCTACCGCACCCGCGCCCGCACCTTGAAGGAGCTGGCCGACGCGGTGACCTATTTCTTCCAGGAAGAGCTGGCGTACGATCCGGCGGCGACCGCCAAGTTCCTCAAGGATCCGGACCTGCCGGAACGTCTGGAGGCGCTGCGGCACCGCTACGCCGAGCTCCCGCGCTTCGACAAGGAGACGCTGGAGGCCGAGTTGCGGTCCCTGGCGGACGAGCGCGGGATCAAGCCGGCCGTGCTGATCCACCCCACCCGCATGGCGCTCTCGGCCGCCTCGGCGGGGCCGCCCCTCTTCGATCTCATCGAGGTGGTGGGCCGCGAGGCGACGGATCGGCGCTTGGCGCGCTTCGTCGAGTTTCTGCGGACGGCCGGGAAGGAAGCCGATCAGGCCCGCCCGCTACGAGAGAGCGCTCCGGTGTAAGAGGCTCGAATGCGTCCCCCGCTCTTCTTGTGCCTGCTGCTGGTATTCGGCTGCGCGAAGGACGACGGTCCGGCAGGCCCTGCGACGCTGGGCGCCAGCCTGCGCAACCCGGACGGGCGCGAGGCCGAAGCGGTCCTTCAATACGTTGAGGAAGCCGGTCCCGCCGATCGTGCCGGCCTCCGCCCCGGCGATCGGCTCCTGACTTTCGACGGCAAAGGCGTGGACGGCTCGTGCACCCTGGAGCGTTTGCTCCTCGCCAAGCACCCCGGCCAGAAGGTCCAGCTCACGGTGCGGCGAGGATGGGAGGTCCTCGAAAGATCGGTGAAGCTGGCCGGCGCCCTCGCGTTCCATGAGAAGGCCTGCGCGGCCGGCCGGGCCGAGGGGTGCTTTCAGCTCGGCCTCCTCTACGTTCACGGCCGGGGAACACCGGCCGATCCGGAACAGGCCAATCGTCTCTTCGACCAGGCCTGTCAGGCCGGCAGCGCCGCCGGGTGCGCCGAGCTCGGCGGCCGTTATCTCAATGGCTACGGAGGCACCGTCGACGATTCCCGCCTCCGCGAGCTACTCCGCCGGGCCTGCGACGGCGGCAACGCCGCGGGCTGCGCGCACCTTGCCTTCCTCTACGCTACAGGACGGGGACTTCCTCGCGACGACGAACATGCGCTGAACCTCTACCAGGACGCCTGCGACGGCGGCGACGGCGCGGGTTGCTATAACGTCGGCCTCCACTTCGAGAAGGCCCGCGGGACTTTCGAGAACCGCGAGAACCGCGGCCTCGCTCTGAGGGCGTATCGCCGCGCCTGCGACCTCGGGGAAGCCCGCGGTTGTACGAACCTCGGCTTCCTCCACGAGTATGGCGCGACCCCGAATCTGAAGCAGGCGGCCGACCTCTACCGCCGCGCCTGCGAAGGGAATCCCTGCGAGGCGGGAGATCCCCTGGGCTGCTTCAATCTCGGGGTCTTCCACCGCGACGGCCGGGGCGTGGCCGTGGACAAGGCGCGGGCCGCGGCCCTCTTCGAGACGAGCTGTGCCGGCCACAACGCCTTCGGCTGCGCCAACCTCGCCGACCTGCTCTACGCCGGCGACGGCGTGCCCCGGGATGAGAAACGGGCCGCCGACCTGTTCCGTCAAGCCTGCGACGGCGGCCATACCCTCTCCTGCCGCAACCTGCTTGGAATCCAGGCCGGGGACGGCGAGCTGGAAGAGGGCGCGAACGCCGTGGCTCGCCTGGAGCAGGCCTGCCGGGATGGCGAGGGCGACGCCTGCCAGCATCTCGGCACGATGTATGACGAGGGAATGGGGGTTCCTGCAGATCCGACTCGCGCCGCCGACTACTACCGGCAGGCCTGCCTCCGCGGCGAGCCCCGCGGCTGCGTCAATCTCGGCGTGATGACCGCCAACGGCACCGGCGTCACGCAGGATGACCGCCGCGCCATCGCGCTCTACCGGCAGGCCTGTGCTGCCGGTCTGCCGAGGGGCTGCTACAACGTCGCGGCACGCTACGCCAAGGGCCTCGGCGTCGCGAGAGATCCGTCCCAGGCCGCCCAGCTCTATCAAGCAGCCTGCGACGGCGGCGACGTCCTGGCCTGCGCGAGCCTGGCCGAGCTGTACGAAACTGGAGAGGGCGTCATCCCCGACCCGGTCCGCGCCCGCGAGCTCAGCCAGCGCGCCTGCGACGGCGGCCGCGAAGAGTCCTGCGCGGGGCTGCGCTAGCTGCGCTAGCCGAGCCAGTCAGCCCGTCGCCTTGGCTTCGGATGCCCCAGGGCTCGCCGTGAATTCCAATTTCCGATCCAACCGGTGCCTTCAGCTCAGCGTCGCCGCGCCGCTGCCCCTCACCTCCCCTACCCCTCCTCTCCCCTGGGGAGAGGAGGGAAAAAGAAAAAGCTCTCCTGGTACTGCTTTTCTCCCCTCTCTCCCTCGGGGAGAGAGGGGACGGGGGAGTGAGGGGCGACGGCGCGGCGACGCTGAAACTGAAGGCACCGGCGGGATCGGACACCAGGTTCAGGCCCCCCGCCGCGCTCACGCCTTGATGATCCTCTTCAGCCGCTGGAACAGCAGCCGGCTGTCGTAGACGTTGTCCGTGGCGACGAAGAGCGTGTCGTCCTCGGGCAGAACCCCTCTCACTTCGGGCCAGTTGGCGCTCTTGAGACCCACCGCCACGGCCTTGGCCGCTCCCGGGCTCGTATCCAGGACGAGCATGTACGGCCCGGCGCTGCGCACGCGCCGGATGAATCCCTCCATCTTGCCGATCGCGCTCTCATCCCCTTGAGGGCGGGGCGGCCGGTAGACACCCTCCCGGCGCACGATGCCGAGAGCTTCCAGATCGCGGCTGACAGTCGACTGCGTCACCTTGAAGCCCATCTTGCGCAGAGCGCGTCCGATCTCGATCTGCCGCCGCATCGGACGGTCGGCCAGCAGCTCGAGGATCGTCTTGCGGCGGTAGTTCTGATGCTCGCGGTCAATGGCCATGTTCCCTCCGCTGTGCGGTAGTATGGCCGGCCTGAAATAGAAAGTCAAATAGGAGTGTTGACATCGACGCGCAAATCATGCAGTCTATGCGCACGATTTCGTCCCCGCGCCATTCCGGCGCGGGAGAGCGGGGCCGGAAAGGGGCCCCAGGAAGGAGGCAGCCGCCATGCCGTACGAGTCGCAGGGAACTGGGAGCCACGCACGCGCCGCCGGCCGGCCGCGGACGGGTCGACGGCACGTCGTGACCGGCCTCGTGCAGCTCGCGCCGGACCCCCGGCAAGCGGTGACGGACCTCCGTCGGCTCATCACGGACCCCCGGCAAGCCATGACGGACCCCCGCCAGTTCGTCACGGACCCCCGGCACGGCATGACGGACCTCCGTGACGGCGTCACGGACTCCCGTCGCGGCGCCACGGACCTCCGTCAGGGCATCACGGACCTCCGTCGCGGCCTCACGGACCCCCGGTACCGCGTGACGGACCTCCGTCAGCTCGCCACGGACCCCTGGTATCGCATGGCGGACCGCATGCAGCAGCCGCCCGACTCCGGATGGGTACCTGCTCACCCCGAGTGCCGCTGGACTGACCGGAACGAAGGAGGTGTGCCATGTAGACAGGAAAGAGATGCAACGAAAGGCCCTGTAGCAAGCCTTCTCCCGGAGCGTCCGGGGAGGGACGAACCATCAACCAAGAAGTAGAAACAGAAAGGAGAACACTGTGCCCGACATCAATTCGTTTCCCGATTACATGGCCGATTGGGACCGCCTGATCAAGGCCGTGGAAAACAACAGTGAGATTCTGCCCAACCTGAGCGGGCTCATGGGGCCGCTCGAGGCCATCCTGAACGAAGCCAGGGACCTGGACGCCGCCAAAGCGGCGGCCCGGGCTCAGCTTCGCCAGGGGAGCAAGCGGACCGTGACGTTGGTGCCCGAAGGGCGGGCTGCGGCCTCGCGGATCCGCGCGGCCCTGGTCGCCCACTTCGGCAGCCACAACGAGATCCTGGGCGAGTTCGGCATCACGCCCGTGCGTCGCCGGCGGGTCCCGCAGCAGCCTGATCCGCCGCCTCCCAGTCCGCCGATCCAGGATCCCCCGCAACCGGAATAGGCGGTCTGCTCATCGATGATTGAAGTACCACCCTGCCAATCCAGGGACGGGCCTCGGCCGGGGCCCGTCCCTCCTACCTTCGCGTTTCCCGACTCCCAGATTGTCGCTACGCTGTCGCGACAATTGGGCTGGAGCCCCAAACCTCAAGAGATTCCGCTTCGGCAAAGCTTGCTCCAGCGTCCACAAACGGGGGCGCACAGTGACCGCCGACCAAGGCGGATCTCGCCTTTGCGCCCTCCGCCAATCCAGGGATATGCCTCGGCCGCGTCCCTTCTAAGGGTCTCTTCTGCTAGCCTTCCGTCCATGGCGAAAGGATCTACCCGGCGGAAGCGCTCTTCCGGGCCAAAGGAGGCGGAGCCGTACCGGCATCCGACGGCCGAGGCGGTTCTGCGGCCGGAGATCGGTACCCAGCCGCAATTCAAGAAGAAGAAGCCGCCGAAACTTTACCGCTACGATTCGTCGCTATCGCCGGCTCTGGAGTGGGATGGAGGCAACGCAGCGCGGGAGCAGGGAGAGGCGTTGATCCGGCAGATTCTCGAGGCTCCGGATCTCGAAACCGCACAGAAGGCGGCGGCGGAGTTGGCGCGGCTCTCGCGGCCGTTTCTGCAGTGGGCGGGAAAGGGCGAGCGGCTGTCGTTCGAAGTACCAACCCTTCCGCTCTTCATTCACGAGCGGCTTTCGACTCAGGCAATCCTGGAGACCCTGCGGGGGCGGCAGCCGGGGCATCAACTCACGATGCTCGATCTTTTTGGAGACCGGGAGCGCCCGGTGTACGAACAGATCCTCTCCGCCTACGAGCACAAGAACGGCTGGATCAACCGGATGATTCTGGGCGATTCGCTCGTGGTGATGAATTCGCTGCTTCACTACGAGGGCCTGGGCGGGCAGGTCCAGATGATCTATATGGACCCGCCCTACGGCGTAAAATTCGGCTCCAACTTCCAGCCCTTCGTCCGCAAGCGGGACGTCAAGCACAACGACGACGAGGACATGACCCGCGAGCCGGAGATGGTGAAGGCGTACCGGGATACCTGGGAGCTGGGGCTGCACTCGTACCTGACGTACCTGCGGGATCGGTTGCTCGTGGCGCGGGACCTCCTGACTCCGAGCGGAAGCGTCTTCGTGCAGATCAGCGATGAGAATCTTCATCATGTTCGGGAGGTCATGGATGAGGTCTTCGGGGCGGAGAATCTCGTCGGTCAAATTACCTTTGTCACCACGAGCCAGCAGACGGCAGAGGAAATCGGGTCAGTTGCCGACTACTTGCTCTGGTTCGCACGGGATCGGAAGCGAATGGCTTCGAATCAGCTCTACATTGCCAAAGAGAGCAAGGCTACGGGCGGATGGGCGTTCAACTATATAGAGCTGGCGGATGGAAGTCGCAGGCCTTTGACAACCGGAGAGCGAAAAGGAGAAGAGCCCCTTCCTGAAGGGCGGTTGTACCGACTCGACAACTTGACCTCCCAAGGGAAAACGCCCTCTGGCACAGTGCCGTTCGCGTTCCACGGCAGGACTTTTCACCCGGGTGCGAGCTCGCATTGGAAGACGACCCTTCGCGGCATGGAAGCCCTCGCCGAACAAGGACGAATTGAGGAGTCTTCTCGCCAGATTGGCTACGTTCGTTTCCAGGACGATTTTGCATTTCAACCGCTTTCTAATCTGTGGATAGATACAACTCAAGCAGGTTTTGTCGACGCTAAGCTATACGCGGTCCAGACCGTCGCGAAGGTCGTTCAACGATGCCTTCTCATGGCGACCAAGCCGGGAGATCTTGTCTTGGATCCGACATGCGGGAGTGGCACAACAGCGTATATTGCTGAGCAGTGGGGGCGCCGATGGATCACCATAGATGCCAGCCGCGTCCCCTTGGCCTTGGCACGCCAGCGCCTGCTGACAGCCACCTTTGACTACTTTGCTCTCAAGGAACCAGAGAGCGGCCCCGTCGGGAATTTTGTTTATCAAAGGAAACGTAACGCGGCCGGGGAAGAGATTGGAGGTATTGTTCCTCGTACAACACTCAAAGCTCTTGCCAATCATGAGCCGGTTAAGGAAGCCGTCCTCGTCGACCGGCCTGAAATCCAGTCCGGCATCACTCGCGTCACCGGCCCATTCTGCGTTGAGGCCACTATTCCCGCCCCGGCGGGCTGGGACGACGATGAGGCGGGTGCTGAGCCGATCGACGCTTACGGCGCCTTCCGCGACCGCATGCTCGAGGTCCTGCGCCGAAGCCCCGTCCTGCACGTGGGCAGCGGTAAGATCGTGACTCTCTCCAACGTCCGTCCTCCCGCTCGCACTTTGAGCCTTGCCGCCGAGGCCATGGTCGAGCGAGACGGAGAGCAGCAATCGGTGGCCTTCGCCTTCGGTCCGGAGAACGGCGCCGTGAGCGAGACGCTGGTCTTCGAAGCGGCCAAGGAAGCGGCGGCCAAACGGTACACTCACCTCTACGTGATCGGTTTCGCCATCCAACCTCACGCTCGTGGCCTGATCGAGCACGCCGCCGAGGCCATGGACATTCCGGCGACCTATATCCAGGCCACCCCCGATCTGCTGATGGGCGATCTCTTGAAGACGCTCCGGAGCAGCCAGATTTTCAGCGTCTGCGGTCTGCCCGACGTCGAGCTGCAAAAGGTTGACCCCATCTCCGGCGGCACCACTCCACGCTTCGAGGTCGAGCTCAAGGGCCTGGACGTTTTCGATCCGGTCACCATGGAGAACGAGAGCGAGCCCGGCAGCGACGTTCCCGCCTGGTTTCTCGACTCCGACTACAACGGTCTGTGCTTTCGCGCCTCCCAGGTCTTTTTCCCCCGAACCGCCGCCTGGGATGCTCTGAAGAGGAGCCTCAAGGGCCAGTTCGAGGATAGTGTCTGGGAACACCTGGCCGGCACAGTCAGCGCCCCGTTCGAAGGCGGCAAGCACGGGCGCATCGCCGTCAAGGTCCTCGACGACCGCGGCAACGAGCTGATGGTCGTCAAGGATCTCACGGAGGCGCGGTGATCCGACGCCTCGTTCTGCGACGCTTCAAATGCTTCGAGGAAGTGGAGTTCCGGCTTCCCGGCCACGTCGTCCTCGCCGGCCCCAACAACACCGGCAAAACCACTGTTCTCCAGGCTATCGCCGCCTGGGACCTAGCCCTCACCCGCTGGCGACAGGTCAACGGCGCCGGGAAGCCGCAGCGCGCAAGTGGCAAGTACTACACGTGGGCGCCGATCGCTCGGCAGGCGTTCGCGGCCGTGCCGCTGCGAGAAGCTCGATCTCTTGTGGTGCCAGAAAACGACAGGCCAGCCGATCGAGATCGAGATCCAAGTCGATGCCGGCTGGACCGTCGCAATGGAGCTGCGCTACGACAGCACCGAGCAGATGTCAGTGCGGCCCACAGCGGCCACTTCGCCCACGTCGCTGCCCCAAGCCAGGCTCGCCGCCGTCTATATCCCACCCATGACCGGACTGGCGGCAGAAGAGCCCTTGTACGCACGTCCGGATTTCCTCGATTCTCGTCTCGGACAAGGCAGGCCGGGCGAGATCCTGCGCAACCTGCTGACGAAGGCGCGCGAACAGGGTGAGGCTTGGCGTGAGCTCGAAGCCTCGATCCATCGCCTCTTCGGCTACGAGATCCTCCCTCCGGACGATTCCGGGCCGCTGATCCTTGCCGAATATCGCGCTGCCCCGGATGGACCTCGCCTGGACATCGCGAGCGCTGGCAGCGGCTTCCAGCAGATCCTCATGCTGCTCACGTTGCTCTTGACGCGACCGGGTGCCACCTTGCTCTTTGATGAGCCGGATGCCCACTTGCACGTCATCCTCCAGGACGCGATCTACAGCGAGCTTCGCGCCTATGCCGCTAAGAGCAGCTCGCAGCTCATTCTCGCCACCCACTCGGAAGTGATTATCGATGCCGTCGATCCGGGAGAGGCTCTGTGTGCTCCTGGGGACTAAACCCACCTTTCTCGATAACAACATGGAACGCAACACGCTTATCCGCTCGCTCGAAGTTCTGAGTAACACCGATCTGATGAAGGCCAGGATCGTCCCGGGAATCTTGTATGTCGAGGACTACACCGATCTCGAGGTCCTGCGCGCCTGGGCGAAAACTCTCGATCATCCGGCGTTACCACTGCTTACCACAAAGCTTTTCTGGCACAAGTCTGTCAGTGAGCCGCGGCGAGGTGGGAAAGGCATTCTCTCTCGCGACCACTACGAAACCTTGAAGCTTGTCCGTCAGGATCTACCGGGTCTGGAGATCCTCGATCGCGACGGAAATCCCAATCTGCCCGAGAGCGAAGTCATTGGCGAGGGGTTGCAGCGAATCCGTTGGCAACGTTACGAGATCGAGAGCTACCTCATCCACCCTGAGGGGCTTGCGGCTTTCATCCGCTCACAGCTTGGACCTCCACCGCTTTCCGACGAGGCGGTCGCAGGTCTGCGGGCAGGATTCGAGGCGGCCGATCTTGGAGCTCTGCTGACAGATCCAATCCATCCGGGCAGGCTCGTGGAGTCGTACCTGGCCGCCAACAAGGCGCGTACCCAGATCCTGCCCGCCCTGCTTGACGCAGCCGGCCTGCCCGGATTCCCGTACACGCGCTACCGTGAGATTGCCGCCGCGATGAGCCCCGAGCACATCCACCCGGAAGTGCTCGAGAAGCTCGACGCAATCGTGAAGGCGTTCGGCGGATGAACCTCCACGAAGTTCCCGAGCCCATCCTCTGCTCTCCTTACGAAGAGCCGGCGGAGCATTGGGAGATCCGTGAAGGCGAGCCTGCGATTCGGCAGCCCGGGCGGCGCCCCGCCGTCTATTACTATCGCCCGCCGGCCCGCGGGGGTGAGGCGGAAACTCGCGAAGGAGCGGGGACCGCGATCGAGCTGCGATGGGTCAACCGTATTCGCGAACGGGTCAAGGCCTGGCGCGAAGACAGCTACCCCGGTGTCACCCGCACCACCACCGACCTGCTCGCCTGGTGGCAACGGCAGGAGCGGATCCCTCTCTTCTTCGCTCAGCTCGAAGCGGTCGAGACCATCCTCTTGCTCATCGAAGCCCGCGCCGATTTCCGGCAAGGAATCGAGATCCCGCGGGACGAGCCGAGCGAGGAGCGGCAGAAGGAAGGGATCACCGCCTTTCAACGCTATGCCTGCAAGATGGCGACGGGCACCGGCAAAACCACTGTCATGGCGATGCTTGCCGCCTGGAGCATCCTGAACAAGGTCAACGACCGTGGTGACTCCCGCTTCTCCGATGCCATCCTTGTGGTCTGCCCGAACGTCACCATCCGCAACCGCTTGGCTGAGCTCGATCCGCGCTTGGGCGAGGCGAGCCTCTACCGCACGCGCGATCTGGTGCCGTCCCATCTCATGCCCCAGCTCACGCAGGGGCGCGTCCTGATCACCAACTGGCATGTCTTCGAGCCCCAGATCTCGCAGGTGGGGGGTGTCTCGTCACGGGTGGCGCGGACGGGCCGGCGAGTTGCTACGCAGGAGACGATTCGCATCGGCGCCAGGACCACAACGGCGCGAGGCAGCCGTTACATGACGCTCGAACAGTTGGGCGCGCTCGAAGCTGGGGGCAAGCTCGAGATTTTGGAGCGCAATGTCGACGAGGCAGGCCACTTGGTGAGCGTCAAGGTACGAGGCGAGCGCTGGGTGGAAAGCGATCGTGCGCTGGTCCAGCGGATCCTCGGCCGCGACCTGGGCGAGAAGGGGAATCTCCTCGTGTTCAACGACGAGGCCCACCACGCCTACCGCATCCGGCCGGAAGCCGACGACGACGATTCTCTGCTCGACGAGGAGGAGCGCAGTGAGGACGAGGAGAATGCCAAGGAGGCGACGGTTTGGGTCGAGGGGCTCGACCGCATTCACAAGCTGAGAAAGATCAACTTCTGCATCGACCTTTCGGCAACACCATATTTCCTGGCGCGGGTGGGCCGGGCGACGCACCATCTCTTCCCTTGGGTGGTGAGCGACTTTGGGCTCACCGATGCCATCGAGTCCGGCCTCGTCAAAGTGCCGCAGCTCGCGGTGCGCGATTCCACCGGCTCCGAGGTGCCGGGATACTTCAACATCTGGCGCTGGATCCTGAAGCAGCTCACTCCGGCCGAGCGAGGCGGCAAGCGCTCGGCCGCCAAACCGGAGGCGGTTCTCAAGTACGCCAACACACCGATCGTCATGCTGGGCGGGATGTGGGAGGCGCACGCGGAGGAATGGGCGCAGACCCGCCCGGAAGACCCCCGGCCGCCCGTCTTCATCCTGGTGGCCAAGAACACCAGAATCGCCAAAGTCCTGTTCGATTGGCTGGCGTTGGACCAGCCCCCGCCTGGCGTGCCGCCGGCCCGCCTGCCCTGGTTTCGCAACAACGGTCAAGAGGTGACGATCCGGGTCGACTCAAAGGTCATACACGAGACCGACAGCGGAGGCGAAGTCGGACGAAACGCGCTGGATGCGCCTGACGCTCGACACCGTGGGGCGCATCGAGTGGCCGAAGGACCGCGAGGGTCGGCCGATCTATCCGGAAGGGTTCGAGGATCTGGCAAGGAAGCTCGGCCGGCCGCTCCACCCGCCAGGCCGGGAGGTGCGCTGCATCGTGAGCGTCGGCATGCTGACAGAAGGATGGGACTGCAACACCGTCACCCACATCGTGGGATTGCGGCCGTTCATGTCGCAGCTCCTGTGCGAGCAGGTGGTCGGCCGCGGTCTGCGCCGTACGAGTTACGAGGTGGGGGCCGACGGCAAGCTCTCCGAGGAGGTGGCCAAGGTATTCGGCGTGCCGTTCGAGGTGATCCCGTTCAAGGAGAATCCGGCAGGCCCGGCGCCGCTCCTTTCGAAGCGCCACCACGTGCGGGCGTTACCCGAGAAGGCTGCGTACGAGATCCGCTTTCCGCGCGTCGAGGGCTATGCGCAGGCCGTGCGCAACCGGTTGCGCGTCGATTGGGAGGCGGTCGCCGGCTTGCAGCTCGATCCAATGAAGATTCCGCCGGAAGTCGAGGTGAAAGCTTCGCTGCCCGGCAACACCGGCCGTCCCTCTCTCTATGGACCTGGACGCCTCGAAAGCATCACCCTCAACCCCTATCGGAAAGACCGGCGCCTCCAGGCACTGGCCTTCGAGATGGCGCGCGAGCTGACTCGAGCGTACGTGGTTCGTCCCACCTGTGAGGTCCCGGCGCACGCCCTCTTTCCCCAACTCGCTCAGATCGTCCACCGCTATCTCGAAGAAAAGGTCAGGCCGATCCCGCCGGCTGTAAAAGTCGACGCTTTCCTATCTCCTTACTATGGATGGATCGTCGAGACCCTCCTCGGCGCCCTTCACCCGGACACGAGCCAGGGGGAGGCCCCGGAAGTGCCCGTCTTCGAGCGCCACCGCGGACCGGGATCGACCTCCGAGGTGGACTTCTGGACGAAGCGGGAAGTGCGAGAGGTGAACCACTGTCACCTCAACTACGTGGTGGCGGACACCGAACGCTGGGAGCAATCGGCCGCTTGGCAACTCGACAAGCATCCGCGAGTCCAGGCATTCGTCAAGAACGCGAGCCTGGGTTTTGCCATCCCCTATTTTCACAACGGCCAGCCCCATGAATACCTGCCGGACTTCCTCGTCCGCCTCGCTCCAGAGCACCACCTGATCCTCGAGATCAAGGGCTACGACCCGCTCGAAGAGGTGAAGATTCAGGCCGCCCATCGGTGGGTGAACGCCGTCAACGCCGACGGTACTTGGGGCCGCTGGGGCTACAGGCGGGCACGTACCCCCGGGGAGGTCGTGAAGCTGGTGGAGGAATGCGTGGCGGCAGAGAGCGCCATGGCTCTCGCCAAGAATCAGTAGGAGTGCCGACCCGATCAGCGGAGGAACCGCTCGAGCCAGCTCCTGCGTAAACGGGTGGTACTTCGGAGGGTCGCCTCGCGGTAACGAACGTGGGATAAAAGTAGGAGCGTCACATCATGGCTAAGACCACCGAGAAATCGGCCACCAAAGATAAGACCAGGACCGCCGCGCATGACGTAGCCGCACAACTTCGTACTCCCGAGGAGATGGCTGCGTATCTTGATGCCTGGCTCGAAGAGGCTTCCGACGATGCCAAAGGGATTACTCGTGCTCTTGGCGATATCGCACGCACCCGCGGCATGACCCAGGTCGCACGCGATGCCGGGCTTAGCCGAGAGAGCTTGCACAGGGCACTTAGCGAGGACGGGAATCCTACCTTTGGCGGTCGCGGAGATCGTTGAGGCGTATGTTCAGCACCGGCTCATGCCCGCCGATCCCTCCTTTGACGCGCTTCACCTCGCCATGGCCTCTTATCACAAGTGCGAGTTTCTGGTAACCTGGAACTGCCAGCACTTGGCGATGCCAACAAGTTCGGTCACATTCGCCGAGTCAACAGCCTGTTTGGTCTGTATGTACCGGTGCTGGCAACTCCTCTGGAGATGCTAGGTGAGAAGCCATGAGCCAGGAACTTGACACGGTCGACGAGGGCGAAGAGGAAATAGCCGCCATCCGGGAAGTGCGTCACCGGATCTCGGAGCAATTCGGGCATGACCCGTATCGTTTGGTGAACTACCTCATGGAGTTGCAGAAGGAGCACCCGGAAAAACTGGTGCGGGCACCGGAGGTAGAGATCGCGAGCGAAGCTCCCACTGAGTAGCGATTTTCGGACTCTAGCTCGGCCCGGTCTCGAAAGCGCAGGAACCGTTCGAGCCAGCTCAGGCTCTCGGCCCAGGTCCGCTGCCGCCCGGGTCGGGCCCAACCTCGGGCCGCCAGCGCATCGATGAGCTGAGGTGTCTCCGAGGCGGTCGCTCGGACTGCCTCCATGAACCACCGATCGGGAGCCTCTTGAAACCGCGCCTCGAACCCGGGCCAGCGGCGTTCGCCGTGGCCGACGGCGTCGACTCCGATCGCAAGGAAGCCCGCCACGGCGAGCGAGATCAGCTCGCGGCCCTGGACCTCCTTCTGTCCGCTGAGCCCGTGGTGAACGATCACGGTTCCCCGCGCAGCGGCTGCATCCGCCGACCCCGCGTGAACGACGAGCGCAGGCGCGGAGCCCAGGCTCATCGATTCCTGGACGAGCCCTGAGGGAAGGTCGCAGACCATCTGGGAAAACGGCCCCGCCGTTCCCGGAGGGGCGCTATTTCTTCTTGGTGTCCTTCGCCTTACTGCCAGGTGCGGTCTTCGCAGTGGCCTTCTTCGGCTTCTTGGTCTCTTTTTTTTGCGCGCTCCTGCCTTTTGCCATGATCCCCTCCTGGCGTTCGAGGACGATATCCGTGCATCCGGCGTACCGGCTTCAGAGTCTAATACAGATCCCTGCCTTTGGGATTGCGCGCACGGCGACGCGGCTCCCGTCGCGGGCAATTTGACGTGCTCTTCAGAATACGCCTAAACTGTCGAAGCAGCTTCGTTGCTTAGACGGATCAGCGCCGCAGAACGAACCAGCAAGATCAGGAGGTGGACCATGCCGCCGACCAAGGATTCAGGGATCCTCACGGTTGCTGCCATTCGCGAGGCGAAAGGCAGGATTCTGTTCAACGAGAGGCAGCAGATCTTCGCGCTGCCGGAGACCCAGGCGCGCGGCGAGATCTCCAAGCGCCTGCGGGAGGCTCTGGAGAGGAAGCTGCCGGTCAGGGCCGTGCTCGATCCCAGGAGGGGTCTCGTGCAGAAAGTCGAGCTGGCTTCGGAGGGCGAGCGCCTCGAGCTTCGAGCGCAACCGGATCCTGCTCGACAAGCCGGAGAAGATCCTGAGCGTCGATGTGGCGAACATCGATCCGACCCGCTTCAACATCGTCGACGTTACCCTCAAGGTGCCGGTGTTCAAGCTCTGCACCCGCATCGTCCCGAGCTACAAGAAGGCGAAAGAGATCTTCGACTACTGCGCGCAGCAGTCGTGCCATCTGCCGGGGCCGACGATCGAGACTCCCTGCATACCGTTCCAGTACGTGATCGACGGGTGCTATGCCCGGGCTCACAAGATGCGGAAGATCATCACCGAGAAGTACCGCTACTGCTGCGAGAAGGTGTTCAGCTTCGCCATCGACGACGACGACAACGACTTTACGCTGGCGGTGCGGGCCGACAAGTGGGGTGGCTGCTGCGTCTACTGGTGGTACCACGTGGCGCCGCTCATCCGGGTCCAGGTCAAGATCCTCAACACCGCGTTCACGCTCGCTCTGGTCATCGATCCGAGCATGTTCGACAAGCCGGTCTTGTTGAGCTCCTGGCTGATGGCCCAGGAGAACAAGTCGTGCGCCCCCAATGCACAGGTGACGAAGTATTCGATTCAGCCCGGGTCGGCGTATGGGCCGGCCAACGGACAGGGGACCGCGTTCGGTACGGACCCGACGTATGCGCTGACGAATGGGACGCTGATCAATTACCAGAACCTCACGACCTGCTAGGCCCTGGAGAGAAGAGGCGTGGAGGATCCTGTCGTCCGCGAGATGAGGGTCGCGAGCATCCGGGAGCGGCCGGGGGCGGAGTCCGTCAAGGTGGCGTTCCTGGAATCCGCCCGCTTCTACGAGCTACCCAGGTCGCATCCGAGCTTTGACAGGATCCTCGGCCGGTTGCGGGAGGCCAAGGAACAGGGGCGCATCCTGAAGATATGGCTGCCGTCGGTGGCCAGCGGCGTCATCCAGGAGGTCGAAGACCCGTCGTCGTGAAGCTTTGAACAGCGCGTCGCGGCAGCGCCGGGGTGCTTCAGCGAGCTGCCCGGCGTGATTCCGGGCGGCACCGGGTGATCTCGGCAAGCAGCTTTTTCAGGTCGGCGAACTCGACCGGCTTCGTCATGTGGTGGTCGAACCCAGCCTCTTCGGAACGGCGGCGGTCTTCTTCCTGCCCCCAGCCGGTCAGGGCGATCAGCACCACGTCGGGACCGCCATCCTGCTCTCTGATCCGGCGAGCCGCCTCGTAGCCGTTCAGCTTCGGCAGGCCGATGTCCAGGAGAACCACGTCCGGTTGGAACGCCGCCGCAGCTCCTACGGCTTCCAGGCCGTCGTAAGCCGTGTAGACCTCGTGGCCGATCATGCTCAGCAGCGTCCCCAGGCTGTCGGCGGCGTCCCGGTTGTCATCCACGACCAGGATGCGACACATGGTGGGCGCGACGACCTGTTCCCCGTCGCCTGCCGGCTCCTCGGGTCCTTCGCCTTTCGCCGTGACGGCGACCGGAAGACGCACGAGGAATTCACTGCCCTTGCCGGGACCTTCACTGCGAGCTTCGACGGTGCCGCCGTGCATCTCGACCAGCCGTTGCACCAGCGTCAAGCCGATGCCGAGCCCGCCCTCGGAGCGTTCCAGGGAACGGTCCAGCTGCGTGAACATCTCGAAGATGCGGGGCAGCATCTCCGCGGGAATGCCGATCCCGGTGTCCTCGACCCGGATCAGCACATCGTCGCCCTGCTGCTCGGCGGTGACCCGGATCTGGCCGGCCTGGCCCATGAACTTCGCGGCGTTGTTGAGGAGGTTCAGCAGGACCTGCGACAGGCGGGTCAGGTCCGCCTCCAGAACGATCGGCTGCGGCGGGATCGTGACCGTGCAGCTCGTGGCCCCATTTCTCGATGAGCGGACGGATGGCCTCGACGGCGCTGTTGACGATCGTCGCAAGCTCGACGTGCTCCTTGCGCAGCTCGATCTTGCCCCGGGTGATGCGGGACACGTCGAGGAGGTCATCGACGAGCCGGGTCATCTGGTGTACCTGCCGGTCGATCACCTCGGCGGCCCATTGCAAATCCGGCAGAGGGGGAGCCGTGGCACGAAAGATCTGCACCGCGTTGCGGATCGGGGCCAGAGGGTTGCGGAGCTCGTGGGCCAGCATGGCCAGGAACTCGTCCTTGCGCCGGTCGGATTCCCGGAGCGCCGCCAGGTGGCCCGCATTCTCGATGGCGATGGCGGCACGGTGGGCGAGGTCCTCCGCGGCCACCAGGTCGGCGGCGTCGTAGATCCGGCCCGATTCCGCCGTGAGGAACGTCAGCACGCCGTGCGTGATCTCCCGTGAGCGGATCGGAGCGCAGATCAGGGACTTCAGGCCCAGCCCGCGGGCGATTCGCAGATGCTCCTCGCTGCGGGCAAACGCCACCAGATGCGAATCGGAAATCACCGGCACCCACTCCGGTTCGCCGGTGCGCAGCACCTGCGTGATGCCGTGCGGGTCGGAAGGCCGGGGTGGATACCGGCGAAACAGCTCGTGGGCCAGTTGCACCTTGGCGGGGTCGGCGTGGACGACCGTCAACCGGCGCACCGATCCGTCGGCCTCCTGCATGTCCACGGTGCAGTAGTCGGCGAAGGCAGGCACCGCCAGCGCGGCGATCCGTTCCAGCGTGCTCTGGTAGTCGGTCAGCTCCGCGAGGGTCGTGCTGGCATCGGCGAGGAAGCGGGAAGCCTGTTCGGCCCGGCGTCGTTCGCTGACATCCCGGAAGATCAGGACCACGCCGATGATCGTTCCCTGCTCGTCCTTGATCGGTGCCGCGCTGTCGTCGATGGCGCGCTCCGCCCCATCCTTGGCGATCAGGATCGTGTGATTCGCCAGGCCGACGATCTTCCCCTCGCGCAGCGACCGCAAGGCCGGATTCTCAACCGGCTGGCGGCTGGTCTCGTTGACGATCTGAAAAACCCGCGCGAGCGGCTCTCCCTGGGCGTCCTGCTGAGCCCAGCCCGTCAGCAGCTCGGCGATAGGGTTCAACGAGGTTACGCGTTCTTCCGTGTCCGTGGTGATCACGGCGTCGCCGATGCTGGCAAGGGTGACCCGCAACCACTCCGACTGTTTCTGCAATGCTTTTTCGGCGAGCTTGCGCTCGGTGATGTCGCGAAAGCTCCAGACGCGGCCCACGTTCCGCTGCTCGACGAACTGGATTCTCGAGAATCGTTCGAACACCCTGCCGTCGGCGAGCTCCAGCAGGTCGTGGCTTTCCGGCGGAGACGACGCGTAAATGTCGTCGACCCTGGCGAGGAACTGCCGGGGATCCTTGAATTGTCGGGCGGTGACTTCCAGCAGATGCCGGTGTTCCCGCGAGTCCATGACTTCGTGGGGCAGCCGCCACATCTTCAGAAACTTTTCGTTGAAGCCCGTGACCTCGCCGCCGCCGTCCGTCACCAGAATGCCATCGGTGGTGGATTCGAGCGTCGCGCGCATCATCGCGAGCGATTGGGCGAGCTCTTGCGTCCTCAGCTCCAGCGCTTCCTTCGCCTGGACGAGCTCCTCCTCGGCACGTTGCCGGGCGAGGAGAATGCTCTGGGCGTTCTGCAGGGCGACGGAGCGCAACAGCCGCTCCTCGTCGTCGTCGCGCTCCATCAGCCGCCTCCGAGGACGTCGGCCGCGAGCGCCGTGCCGAGCACGCGCGCCCGGATCTTTGCGAACGCGGTGTCACGAGTGGTCGAAGTATCGTCGCAGAAGGGCGAGAAGCCGCAGTCGTCGGTCGTGCCCAGTTGGTCGATCGGAATGTACTCGGCCGCTTCGAGGATACGGTCCCGGATCTCCTCCGGCGTCTCGATGCGCGGGTCGATCGGCGCGACGACGCCGATGAAAATCCGTTGATCGGGCTTCATGTACTGCCGGATGATCTTGAGGACGCGGCCGCGGTCCGCTTCGCCCGCGAGCGCAATGATAAAAATTCCCCACCCGCAGCTCGAACAGACTGGGCAACAACTCGGCGTAGTCGACGTCCGCGCTGTGGGTCGAGTCGAGATCGCCGCCGGGGCAGGTATGGACGCCGATGCGCCGGCGGTCCTCGGCGGAGAATCGCGACAGCGCGAGGTTGTTCAAATCGATGAAGCTGTGGAGGAGATTCCCGGTGGGATCGATCTTGACCGCCAGCCGCCCTTCCGTGAAGTCGATCTGAACTTTGTGCGCGCCCTTGCGCAGACAGCTGCGGATCTCGGTCTCGTGCTCGTGCAGCAGGTCGTGGATGAACTCCTCGCGGGAATAGCCGGGGATCTCCTCGGCCGGATACATCAGGCTCAGCGCCGAGGGCGAGATGACCGCCTGCTTCAACGGCACGTGGGCGTAGCGCAGGGCCACGTCCAGGTAGGCGTCCGCATGCCTCCGGTAACGGAACGGGCCGCCCGTAAGCCGCGGCATCCGGCGGGTGTGGCCGGCCGCGAACGGGATCTTGAAGCCATCGGGAGCCGTGTTCGGCAGCCCGTGCACGCAGTACGTCCAGAAATTGTGGTACTTCTTCTGCTCGCCGTCGGTGATCACCGGCGAGCCCGTGGCCTCGAACCGCTCGATGGTGTCCCGGATCGCCTCCTCGTAGAGCGGTTCCAACGCCGGGTCCGCGCCGTCGCGCGTCGCGAGCGCGTCGAGCAGCCGCAGGGGCCTGGGAATACTCCCGATGGGCTCGGTTGGGATGCTCATCTTGTCGATTCTCCGGAGTCTCGGGACGCCCCCATTCTAGTCGGCCCGAGGGGAGAAGCAACAACTGTGCTTCGCCTGCTCCGGGAAGGCCTGCCCTGCCGGCCCCCCCTTTGGATTTCGGTCCTGACCGAGTAGAATAGGGGCCTGTCCGAGGAGCGTTGCAGGAGGTCTCGCCCTCCCAGGCTCGGACGCCGGCCATGACCGGGTACCAGAACGGCGCTCACCTCAACCCTTTTCGGGCCGGTGAGCGACCCTCCCGCCCGGAGAACCTCTGAGGAGGCCAATCATGACCGTTGCCACGCAGACCACCACCCCAGCCGCCGTTCAAAAGGACTATCGCGTCGCGGACATCTCCCTCGCCGACTGGGGGCGCAAGGAGATCTCTATCGCCGAGGGCGAGATGCCCGCCCTCATGGCCATCCGCAAGGAGCTCGAAGCGAGCCAGCCGCTCAAGGGCACCCGCATCGCCGGCTCCCTGCACATGACCATCCAGACGGCCGTTCTCATCGAGACCCTTCAGGCCCTCGGCGCCGAAGTGCGCTGGGCGAGCTGCAACATCTTCTCCACCCAGGACCACGCCGCCGCGGCCATCGCCGTCGCGGGCGTCTCCGTCTTCGCATTCAAGGGCGAGAGCCTGAAGGACTACTGGGACTTCACGCACCGCATCTTCGAATTCCCCGAAGGCACGGCCAACATGATCCTCGACGACGGCGGCGACGCCACCCTGCTCGTCCACCTGGGCGCCAAGGCCGAGGACGATCCTGCCGTGCTGGACAACCCCACGAGCGAGGAGGAGCGCGTGCTCTTCAGCGCCATCAGGAAGCGCAATGCCGAGCAGCCGGGCTGGTACAAGAAGCAGGCCGCAGCGATCCAGGGCGTCACCGAAGAGACCACCACGGGCGTCCACCGCCTCTACGAGATGGCCAAGAAGGGCGAGCTCAAGTGGGCCGCCATCAACGTCAACGACAGCGTCACCAAGAGCAAGTTCGACAACCTCTACGGCTGCCGCGAGTCCCTGGTGGACGCCATCAAGCGCGCCACGGACGTGATGGTGGCCGGCAAGATCGCCGTCGTCTGCGGCTACGGCGACGTCGGCAAGGGCAGCACCCAGGCCTTGCGCGCCTTGAGCGCTCAGGTGTGGGTCACGGAGGTCGATCCCATCTGCGCCCTGCAGGCGGCCATGGAGGGCTTCCGCGTCGTCGCCATGGACGAGGCCTGCGAGAAGGGGGACATCTTCGTCACCGCCACCGGCAACTACCATGTGATCACCCACGAGCACATGCGGCGGATGAAGCACAACGCCATCGTCTGCAACATCGGCCACTTCGACAGCGAGATCGACGTCGCGAGCCTCGAGCAGTACCCGTGGGAGGAGATCAAGCCGCAGGTGGACCACGTGATCTTCCCGGACGACAAGCGCATCATCCTGCTCGCCAAGGGCCGCCTCGTGAACCTCGGCTGCGGCACCGGACACCCCAGCTACGTGATGAGCTCCTCCTTCGCCAACCAGTGCCTCGCCCAGATCGAGCTGTGGACGAAGAAGGGCGACTACAAGGTGGGCGTCTACACCCTGCCCAAGCACCTGGACGAGAAGGTGGCGCGCCTCCAGCTCACCACCTTGAACGCCAAGCTGACCGAGCTCCGCGACGACCAGGCCAAATACATCGGCGTGGACAAGAACGGGCCTTACAAGTCGGAGTGGTACCGGTACTGAGAAGAAAGCGATCGAGCGGTGAAGGGGACCGGGAGATCGGTCCCCTTTCTTTCTTGGCTATAGAGTCGCGACTTACTTCACCTGCGGGGGTGTGGGGGGCGGTGGTTCCTCGGGTTTCGTCGGTTCGGGCGCCTTCGGCTTAGGTGCCTTCGCGAGCCGGATCTCGCCGCTTTCCTGATCTTCGACAATCTCCAGCGTTTCTCCACTGTCGGTCTTGACCAAGCGGTAGCTCGCGAGGTCCTGAAGCTCCAAGATCTGGCGGTACTGCGCCAGCTTCTTTTCCGCACCGCGGAGCGACGCCTGTCGCGCCACGGGCCAGATCAGGAGTCCCGCTCCGATGAGCACCACGATCAAGTACTCCCAGTTCGCGTCCGGGCTGCCGCTCACGAACTTCTGGACCACTCTTGCCACCACGAAGGCGCCGACCAGGCTGACGATGACAAGAAGAAGGCCTACGAGATAGCTCATCCGTCTCCTCCCGACTTGCCACCGAAGTAATAGCCCACTGCGCCCGACACCAGCGCGATTAGCGGTCCGAAAATGATCGTGAGCACCTTCTCCAGATCCGCCATCCCCGGCGGTGGAGAAATCATCCAGAGAGTTAGAAATGAGAAGAAGATGACGACCGCGAGGATCGCCACCAGGGCCCTCGCCACCTGGGCGCGAACCTTCTCGATGGGGCGATCCTTTTCCGTCGGCGGCGCTTCCTCGAATCTCGGCTCCTTATTCTCTTCGAGATCGAGGCTCCGGCGAGTCGTTGCCCACCCTGCCACCTCCCGCGGCTGTGGGCGCGGGGGGGACAACAGTCTCCTTGGGCTCGCCCTCAGGAGCGCCCTCAGCGTCCGGCGCGGTCGGCTCGATGACCGGTTCGTCGGCCATGTTACAGACGGACCAACTGCTTGACGCCGTCCTTGTCCTTGACCAGAATCTCGGCGCCCCTCTGCGTCGCCTGATCGAGGTAATCCGCGGTGGCCACAGCCTGCCGGAGCACCTCGGCCATCGTAGTTCCCTTTTTCTTGGCGATCCTCCTCAAGGACGCGATGGAATCCTGGGTTAGGTAGACGGACGTCTTGACTGGATCACTGGGCATATGGCACCTCCTAATTTCGGTATTATAACCACCCAGAGGCCACCCGTCAAGGCCATGCTCCTACAACGGTCTCACAGAGAGCCCAATTTCTCACCCAGCATTGCGCTGACCAACTTCGGATTGGGCTTGCCGCCGCCCTGCGCCGCCTGCTTCATCACCTGCGCGACGAGAAAGCCGAGGACGCCGGTCTGGCCCGCGCGGTAACGCTCGACTTCGTTCGGGTGAGCGGCGAGCACGCCCTCGACGATCGGCTGGAGCTCGGGACGTATGCGCTCGAGCTGCTCCAACTCCTCCGGCGAGAGCGCGGTGGGAACCTTCTCTTCCTTCTCCTTCGGCTCCTTCGGCTCCTTCGGCTTCTTCGGCTCGGGAGGTTTCGGAGCCGCGGGGGCCTGCTTCTGAACCTCCAGCGCCCACGAATCCCGCAGCTGCACGATGCGGTTGAAGACGAGATGGTCCGGACGCGAGTCGACGGGATCGCGGAAGAAGTAACCCTGCCGCTCGAACTGCAGCCGCTCTCCCAATGCCGCGTCCGCCGCCGCGGGTTCGATGCGGCTTTCCGTGAGCGCCTCCAGGGAATTGGGGTTGAGGCTGGCCTCGAAAGGACCTTCCTCCAGGTCCGGCCGCTCGACCCGGAACAGACGGTCGTAGAGCCTCACCTCGACCGGCACCGAATGATCCGCCGACACCCAGTGCAGCGTGCCAGGCACCTTGCGGCCGTCCGGTGCCGAGCCGCCGTGCGTGGCGGGATCGTAGGTGCAGCGGACTTCGACGATCTCGCCCGTCGCGGGGTCCTTGACGACGCTCTCGCAGCGGACGAAATAGGCGTAGCGCAGCCGCACCTCGCGGCCGGGGGAGAGCCGATGGAAACCCTTCGGCGGTACCTCCGCGAAGTCGTCCCGCTCGATGTAGAGGACGCGCGAGAACGGCACCTTCCGGCTGCCCTCCTTGGGCACGTCGTGCGGATAGAACGGCGCGTCCAGATCCTCGGCCTGACCTTCGGGATAGTTCTCGATCACCAGCTTCAAGGGCCGCAGCACGCAGAGCACGCGGGGCACCTGGGGATTGAGGTCCTCGCGCTGGCAGTGCTCCAGGAGCGTCACGTCCACCGTGCTGTTCGCCTTGGCGACGCCGATGCGCTCGCAGAGGTCGCGGATGGCCGCCGGGGTGAAGCCGCGGCGGCGCAGGCCGGCGAGGGTCGGCAGGCGCGGATCGTCCCAGCCCGCCACGAGCTTGCGCTCGACGAGCTCCAGGAGCTTGCGCTTGCTCATCACGGTGTAGTTGAGGTTCAGGCGGGCGAACTCGGTCTGCCGCGGCGGTTCCGGGAAGGGAAGGGTATCGACCAGCCAGTCGTAGATCTCGCGGTTGTTCTCGAACTCCAGCGTGCAGAGCGAGTGGGTGATGCCTTCGATGGCGTCCGAGAGCGGGTGGGCGAAGTCGTAGAACGGGTAGATGCACCAGGCGTCGCCGCGGTGGTAGTGGGTGGCGCGCTTGATGCGGTAGAAGAGCGGGTCGCGCATCTTCATGTTCGGCGAGGCCATGTCGATCTTGCCGCGCAGCACGTGCGCGCCGTCCGGGAATTCGCCGTCGCGCATGCGGCGGAAGAGATCGAGGCTCTCCTCGACGCTGCGGTCGCGGTACGGACTGTTCCGGCCGGGCTCGGTGACGGTGCCGCGGTGCTCGCGGATCTCGTCCTCGCTCGAGCTGTCGACGTAGGCTTTACCCATGCGAATCAGCTCGACGGCGAAGTCATAGAGCTGCTCGAAGTAGTCCGAGGCGTGGAAGAGATTCTCCCCCCAGTCGAAGCCCAGCCAGCGAACGTCCCGCTGGATCGCGTCGACGTACGTCTGATCCTCCGTCTCGGGGTTGGTGTCATCGAACCGGAGATGGCACTTGCCGCCGAGCTCCTGCGCGAGGCCGAAGTTGAGGCAGATCGACTTGGCGTGACCGATATGGGGGAAGCCGTTCGGCTCCGGGGGAAACCGGGTCACCACCCGGCCGCCATACTTGCCGGCGGCCACGTCGCGGGCGACCATGTCGCGGATGAAGTCGCGTCCGGGGGTGGAGGGGGTGGTGTCGGACATTCGGATCCTCCGGATCCTCGATAAAGGGGCTCGATGCGAGCCGCTAGGGCAGAAGAGTGAAGCGACCTTTGCGGGACAGCCGGTAGACGCTGAAGTCCCGCCGGTCCAGGGTCAAGACGCGGCGAAGGCCCTCTCGATCCGCGACATGGACAAGCGCGGCATCCGCCACATCCATCGGCAGATCCCGGTACTTTTCCATGAGGCTCTTCATGCTGGGGACATCGGCCTCCCCAAGAGGAAGGAGCTGGACCAAGCCCGTCTCCAAGATATCCCACAGCGCCTTCTGCACCGGCCAAGCCGATAGGAGGTGCATGGCCTCAACGATCACCGGCCAGACGCTGACGAAAGGATCTCGTATGCCCTTGAAGGTCCTTACGATCTCGCCATGACGATCGTCGTCCCGCTTCAGGAGAGCGACCAGCGGACCGGTATCAATCAGAACGGCGCGCACGTTGTCTGTTCTCCAGGAGCTCGCGGAACCGCTTGCTTGTATTCTGCGAGAGCTCCGGATCCCCTCCCTCAGCGATCCCTATGTACGGGCGAAAGAGTTCGTAGGCTGAAGGCTGCTCCTTCTCCTCTTCGGCGAGACGGACGATCGCGTCGCGGATCACCTCGGACTTCGTCTGCCCCCGTCGGGCTGACAGGCTTTTCAAGGCGGCTTCGGTTTTGGTGTCTAGACGTACCGTCGTCATCTCAGATTCCTCTGTATCACGGAGAGTGTATCACGCCGCCCGCCTCGCTTGAGGCGAGGGCCCATGCCTGCGCGCGGTTCCTGGGGAACCGGGGCTGCGTCGACAGAGGCGGCCGGAAATACGGCGCAAGCCCCCCAGGGTTGACCACTCCGGGCCGGTTTCGCTACGCTATCGCCCCGTCCTGCTGGGAGGTCGTTCAATGGTAGGACATGCGGCTCTGGACCGCAGAATCGGGGTTCGAGTCCCTGCCTCCCAGCCAATCCCCCTCGTCACTTCGGCAACGCGTGATGGTCGTAGCTGATGACGCGCGTGATCTTCCAGGCGCCGTCCTTCTCCTGCCAGAAGGTGAACGAGCTTCGCCTCGCCGACCGGCAGAATGTTGCGCGGAGATCGTCGACCTCGAGGCTATTTCCCCGCAGTGAAGCGCAGGCCCAAGACAAGGGTCCTCGGCGCACCTGGAGAGAAGAAGCGAGGATCGTCTGCCGCATCTTCCAGGACTTCCCCCGCCTCTCCCAGCAGACCGAAGGTGGCGTACTCCTCGTCCGACACGTTGTCCACTTCGAGGAACCCCACGAGGCGCCGTCCCAGCGGATGGCTGAGGTGAAGATCGAGCCGCGAGTAGGCAGGGAGAGGCCGCAGGAGGTTCGCTTCGTCGCCTCGCAGGTAGCTCTCCGACACGTGGAGCAGGTTCGCGCCCAGCACCGCCTTGCCCAGCGGCACCTCGAAGCCGGCCTTGGCGGTGTGCTGGGGCAGAAGCGGCAACCGGTTCCCTGGATCGACCGCGAGCACGCCCTCCCGCGCCTCGGGATGATTGGGAGACGGCGCCAAGAAGCCGGTGCGAAACGTCGCCCGGAGATGGCTGTAGGAAACGAACCAGCTCCCGTCGCGCGGCAGCGGGGCGCGCAGCAGGAAGCTCCGCGCCCTGGCGGCGCGTCGCGCCAACGTTGGCGAAGTGTCCGCTGCCGGTCAAGGCGCCGCTGCTGATGAAGAGGATGTCGTCCTGGCTGTCGGTATGGAACACCGCCGCCGCAACCTCCGCGCCCCGCCAGCCCCCTCGCGCGCCGAGCTCCACGGTGCGGGTGACGACCTGGTCCAAAGGAGGATCGGAGACGAAAGCGTTGGGAAGCCGGCACGGGTCTTCCGGGTCGGCGCAGGTCAGCTCCACCGGAGTGGGGGCTCGCGAGGACGTCCCGAGGTTGCCGTAGAGGGTCCAGCGGGAGCCCAGAGCACGGGTGAGGCCGAGGGCCGGAGACAGCCGGCTGAAGCTGTGATTCCCGTTCAGCGCCGTCCCGAACCGATCCCGCAGCCGCACCTGTGAGCGCTGCCAGCGCGCCGAGAGCACCAGCGTCGTGCGGGCATCGAGGCTCGAGGTCTCGAGCAGGTAGAGCGCCGTCGTCGAGGTGCGGCTCTCCACTCCGTCCCGGCTGTCGGCGAGCTCGATCCCGAAGCCTTCGGTTCCGCGATCCGGGCCCAGCTCCGCCAGCTCCGCTTTCGCCGCGTAGTCGGCGCGCCCCACGTCCGCGGTGATCCCCGCGGCCGTCCGGCTGGTGCGCGTGCCGCCGCCGGCGTGTCGCACCACCTGCAGGCTGCCGCCGGCGCTCCACTGGTCCGTCGCGGTGTGGTTCTCGACGGCGTCGGCCGCGAGGCCGGCAGGTATCAGGCTCCCGTCGGTCGCGCGCAACGGGTCGTCCTCGTTCCCCTCGCGGCACAACCAGACCTCGATGTCCTCCTCTTCACAGGGCTCGAAGGAGGCCGCATCGCCATTGAAGGTGGTGAGCCGCTGGCGGCGATAGAAGGCGTTGGCCTCGATCGACAACCGCGGCGACGGCGACCGGTAGAGCTGACTGGAGAGGAGGAACGCCTCGGGCTCGCTGACATCCGGATGAGTGAAGACCGCGGAGCGGTCCTCCTCCAGCAGCGCCACGGGCGCCGGACCGTTGCCATAGAGACGGTTATCGGCACCGGACAGACTGAGCGAAGCGCCGCCCCGCTGTCCGGCCCAGGACAAGCCGGCGAAGAGCTGGCCGATGCGCGCCGGCGAGAAGTCGCGCCAGCCATCTTCCGCGAGGTGGCTCAAAGCCAGAAAGCCGGCGCTGCGGGAGCGGGCGAGCCCCCATTCGAACGCCGCGCCGCGCCGCCCGAACGAGCCGCCGGTCAGGCTACCGCGCACGCCGGGATGACTGAAGCCGTTCTTCGTCTCCAGGAGCAGGGCGCCGCCGAGGGCGTTGAAGCCGAACAGCGGGTTCGAGCCGGGAAGGAGGTCCAGTCGGGCGACCGCAGTGGTCGGCACGAGATCCCAGCGCACGGTATCTCCGAACGGCTCGTTGAGCCGAACGCCGTCCTGGTACACCGCGACGCCCTGTGGCACGCCGAGCAGAGGCGAGGCGCTGAAGCCGCGCACCTGGATGTCCGGTTGCCACGGCGAGCCCTGCGCCTCCTGGAGCTGCACGCTCGGCAGCAGTCGCTCCATGGACGACGCCAGACTGCCCCGCGCGAGATCGGCGGCACCGATGCTCTGGACGTTGGCGGGAACCTGGCTCCGCGATACGCCCCACGCATCCACCGGGGTCGCGGCCACGACGTCGATCGAGTCGGCGTAGCGTGCCTGGACTCCCGGTTCCGGGGTCGTGGCCGGCGGCTCCGAGTTCCGCTGAGCTTCTCCCGTTGCCTCAGCCGGAGGGTTCTCCTGCGCTCGCGCCGGGACACCGAGGAGAATCCAGGGAAGGAGACCTAGCGCGAACCGCCGAACGTCACGTGAGCCTGTGCGCATTTACTCCAGCGTACCGCAGTTGCCGGGGCCAAAGAAAAAAGGGGGCGTTTCCGCCCCCTTTCATCTCCAGGATCTGGCTACGTCCTAGAAGTCGTAGCGCAGCCCGAGCTGAATCGTGCGCGGGTTGCGGATGAAGTCGTCCTCGACGCCGAACGTCGTGCGCGGAAATGGCGGAGCGGTCGGCGAGCCGATGATCTGGTTGTTGGCGCTGATGGACCGCGTGTTCGCGGTCGGTGCAGTTGAAGCACTCGGCGAACACCGCCAGGTCTCCGGGTCCGATGCCGAACTTCTTCGAGAGCCGCATGTCGAACGTGCAGAAGTCGGGCAGCCGCTCGCTGTTGCGGCCGAGGTGCACGCCGTTGACCGTCGGCCGGTCGGTGCCCGACTCGCCGTCGTCGTTGAGGTCGATGTTGGCTCGCGGCGTGAAGGGCGAGCCGGTGGCGAAACGGAAGGCGCCGGCGAGGCCGATGCCCCAGATCGGCGTGTCCCACACGCCGTTGAGCACCACCTTCCACTCCTGGTCGCGGTTGGACGGCCCCCAGTTGAGTCGAGGTTGTTGTAAGTCCTCGAGCTGGATGCCGGCGAAGTTGCGCTCGTTGGAGTCGTTGTCCCGGTCCTCGGACCAGGTCACCGCGCCGTAGAGGCTGTAGTTGTCGGCGTAGCGCCGCTGCAGCGTGAGGGTGGCCGCCTTGTACTCGGACTCGGCGTCCGAGACGTCCATGACGATGCGGTTGTAGGCCGGGAAAACGCGGGTGGAGCTGTAGCGCGGCAGGCCGTTGGCGGCGAGTCGTGCCGTCGTAGACGCGGTTGAAGTCGGTCAGGCGCTGCAGTTGCTTGCCCTCGGCGTAGGTGACGTCGACGCCGAGGCGATCAGCGGCAGGATCTCGCGCTCGGCACCCAGGGTCACGCGATCGGTGTAGGGGTTCTCGAAGTCCGGGTCGACCGTAAAGACGTCGGGAGCGGCGGAGCCGCCGGTGATGCTGCCGAAGTTGACGCGCTCGACGCCCGCCGGCGTTCCACCCGCCGTTGGTGGCGGTGGGGCCGCTACCCCAGCCGGGAGCGATCGAGCTCGCCGGCGGCGCCGGTGCAGAGGCCATTGGACTGCGGGCAGGTGATGGTGAGCTGCGCGCCGCGCACGCCGTTGGCGGTGAAGGGCTGCGCCCACAGCAGAGCCGGGGTGCGGCTCCAGTAGCGGCCCGACCGAGAAGCGGACCGCCGTCTTCGTCGTCCGGCGACCAGGAGAGGCCAAGACGGGGCGAGAGCTGGTTTTCGGAATCGGGGATCTCGCCGGTGAGCCGCAGACGCCGCCCTGGCCGTTGGGATCGTTCGGGTTGAGGATCGGATCGTTCGGGTTGTCCAGCGTCTCGAGGCGCACGCCGGCGCTCAGGGTCAGGTTCGTGGCGGACGAACCACTGATCCTGCAGGAAGAAGGCGGTTTCCTTCTGGCTGAAGCTGGCCGCAGCCCGCCTCGTCCGAGGTGAGGTCGCCAGCCCGCCGAACTGCCGGTACTCGCGCCATCGGCCGGCGAGCAGTCTGGGCCTCGTTGGCGAAGATGAAGACGCCGCGCCAGTTGCCCTGAAGATCTGGTCGACGCTGGTCTCGTTGTACTCGACGCCGCCCTTGATGACGTGCCGGTCGAGCAGGTAGGTGACGGTGTCGGCGAACGCCTTGCGCTCGTTGGTGGTCTGGATGGGAAGGAAGGCCACCTCGCCGAAGCGCAGAGCCGCCGAGCTGGATCTCGGGCAGGTTGAGCCCCTTGTCCTCGCGCGGCGTGTCCTCGTCGATGTAGTTGAGGTTGAGGTCGTTGAGCAGGTTGGCGCCGAACTGGCCGGACCAGGAGCCGACGTAGGCCTTGGTGTCGAGGCCTCTCGACACCGTTGAAGCTCTCGGTGCGCGTCGCCCGCGTTCGACGTGCCGTTGATGCCCTCGTAGTCGATCGACGTTGGCGCGCAGCATGAACCGATGGGCCGGGTTCGCCTGGTAGTCGAGGCGGCCGAAGGCCACCGAGCCGTCCTGCGTCTGAACGTACTGGGGTGGAGAGGCGAGCACCGGATACGGGCGAAGATGTCGGCATCGAGGTTGGCGGCGTCGATCGGCACCGTCTCGTTCTTGTCCTGGTTGTCATAGGAGATGAAGTAGAAGAGCTTGTCCCTGACGATCGAGCCGCCCAGCGAGCCGCCGTACTGCTGCTTCTCCTGGTCGGGCCGCGGCTCGCGCGTGCCGTCGGGGAAGTCGGAGATCAGGTCTCTGCGGCTGGTTGAAGTAGAAGACCGAGCCGTGCAGGTTGTTCGTGCCGCTCTTGGTGATGATGTTGACGAAGCCGCCGCCCGAGCGGCCGTACTCGACCGAGGCGCCGTTGGTGACGACGGAGAACTCCTTGATCGACTCCTGGGAGATGGAGAGCGGCGCGCGGCCTTCGGCGCCGCCCACGGCACCGCCGAAGAAGGCGTTGTTGTAGTCCACGCCGTCGACGGTGATGCTGGTGTTGATGCCGCGCTCGCCCGAGAGCGACAGGTTGCCGCGCTCCGATTCGAGGCGGCTCTCCGGGGTCAGCAGCACGAGCTGCTTGAAGTCGCGGCCGGAGCTCGGCAGGTTCTCGATCTGCTCCTCTGGATCGTGGTGCCGACCTGGGTGTTGGTGACCTCGACGACCGGCAGCTCGTCGGCAGTGACCGTGATGGTCTCTGACACCGTGGCGCTCTGCAGGGTGAAGTTGATCGACGGGGTCGAGCCGAGCAGCAGGCGGACGTTGTCCGCGGTCGCGGTGGCGAAGCCGTCGAGGCTGGCCGTGACCTTGTAGGTGCCGGTCGGCAGGTTGAGGACACGGAAGAAGCCCTGCTCGTCGGTCACCTCGACCTGGACGAGGCCGGTTTCCGTGTTGGTGGCCTCGACGGTGACTCCCGGCAGGGGAGATGTCGTCGGCGCCTACCACGGTGCCGGAGATGCGGCTGGTCGTTACGTCGGTCTGGGCGAACGCCGCGCCGGCCAGCCCGAAGACGACCAGCATAGCCGTCAGGGCAAGAGCCCAGACCCGAAAGCGGTTTGAACGGTCACGCACCATAGATGCAACCCTCCTTTTCAGTGCGCAGGTTTCGAGCGGATTGTATGCGAGGGGGGAATCCAACCCAAGGGGCCCCGTGTCACCTTCCGGTAACGGACCCGTGGCGCTCGAGTGCCACCTCCCCGCCATGCTAAGCTCCCGCCCGCGAATGCGGTTTCTGGACGGCGGCATTATACTCCCGGACCGGTCGCCGCGCGCCTCCTTTTTTCGAGATCCTGACATGAGCTCCGAGAACCGCCCCCTGGTCAGCATCATCATGGGAAGCAAGTCGGACTGGGAGACGATGCGCCACGCCGACGAAATGCTCACCCGTTTCGGCGTGCCCCACGAGTGCCGCGTCGTTTCCGCCCACCGCACGCCGGATCTGGCGGCGGAGCTCGCCCGCGGAGCCGAGGAGCGGGGCATCGAGGTCATGATTGCCGGCGCCGGCGGCGCCGCCCACCTGGCCGGCGTTGTGGCAGCCTATACGTTGGTCCCCGTCCTTGGCGTACCGGTTCAGAGCCAGTCCCTCAATGGCCTCGACTCCCTGCTGTCGATGGTCCAGATGCCCTCGGGCGTGCCGGTCGGTACGCTCGCCATCGGCAAGGCCGGAGCGGCCAACGCCGCCTTGCTGGCGGTGCGGTTCCTCGCCGTCACCCGTCCGGAGCTGCGGCAGAAGCTCCGCGAGTTCGTCGCCGAGCAGGAGCGCCGGGTGAGGGAAGAGACCCTGCCGTAAGAGGCTCGGACCGACTGTGCCACGCGTTAACCTGACGCCGAGAGTTGTCGATCAACGTGGGTTTCCGCCGCCTCGGGCCCCTCACTCCCCCGGCCCCTCTCTCCCACCTCACGCCCACCCCGCCGGGAGAGAGGGGAGTTGAAAAAAGCAGCTTCTTGTTGCCGTCTCCCTCCTCTCCCGGAAGGGTGGGTGTGAGGTGGGAGAGGAGGGCCGGGGAGGTGAGGGGCCCGACGGCGCGACGATGGCCCGATTGAAGAGGACTTGAGAAGCGGGTACCCCTCGTGCAGGCTTAGGTTAACGCCTATGCCCCCCTGGCCCCCTCTCCGTCAAGGCAGAGATAGGCAGGAGGCATCCCTGTGACCTGGATGATCTACGGCGCCAACGGCTACACGGGAGAGCTCGTGGCCCGCGAGGCGGTGCAGAAGGGGCTCTCGCCCGTTTTGGCCGGACGCAACGCCGAGGCGGTGAAGCGGCTGGCGCGGGAGCTGGGACTGCAGAGCCGCGCCTTTTCCCTCGACGATCCTCAGGGGGTCGCGGCGGAGCTGTACGGCGTCAAGGCCGTTCTCCACTGCGCCGGACCCTTCCTCCATACCAGCGCTCCCATGGTGGCGGCCTGCCTCGCCACCCGGGCGCACTACCTGGACATCACGGGCGAGATCCCGGTCTTCGAGGCGGTCCTCGCGCGTGGGGAAGAGGCGCGCCGTGCCGGCGTCGCGCTGATCCCGGGCGTCGGTTTCGACGTGGTGCCGAGCGACTGCCTCGCCGCCCGACTGGCGGCCGCCCTGCCGGATGCGACCGAGCTGCACCTCGCCTTCTACGCCGACAAGGGCAGGGCCAGCCGCGGCACGCTCAAGACGATGATCGAGAGCCTGCCCCACGCCGGCGCCATCCGCAAGAACGGCCGCATCGTGCCCGTGCCGGTGGCCTGGGACGTGCGCGAGATCGACTTCGGCGGCCGGGCCGGCAAGCGCTGGACGATGACCATCCCCTGGGGCGACGTCTCGACGGCCTACCACTCGACGGGCATTCCCAACATCCGGGTCTACACCGGCACGCCGCCGGCCATGATCCGGCGCTTCAAGCGGCTCGCGCCTCTCCTGCCCCTGGCAGGCTGGAAGCCGGTCAAACGGCTCGCCCAGCGCTGGGTGGAGCGGCGGGCGGCCGGCCCCACCCCCGAGCAGCGGGAGAGCGGGCGGACCTATCTCTGGGGCGAGGCGCGAAACGCCGCCGGACGCACGGCGACCGCGACGCTGGAGACGCCGGAGGCTTACCGCCTCACGGCGATCTCCGCCGTGGCGAGCGTCGAGCGCGTGCTGGCGGGAGGGGTTCAGCCGGGTGCCTGGACGGCCTCCCGCGCTCTCGGGGCGGATTTCGTGACCGAGCTGCCGGGGGTCGTGGCGGGAGAGTTGAGAACGACCGGCGGTGCCGGCTCGACCTCATCCCCTGACCCTTCTCCTGAAGGAGAAGGGGAAACAACCTGAAGCCCCTCTCCTTTAGGAGAGGGGTTTGGGGTGAGGTTGATCCGGCAAGGAAGCTGCCTTCTATCCCCCGATCGAAAACGCCAGCGCCAGCAGCGTCTGCTGCTCCAGGGTATGGGCCTTGGCCGAGCCGGTGGCCGGGCTGCCGGAGGCCGAGCGCTTGACGGAGCGGATGGGCCGGCGGAGCATGCGCTCGATCCGCGGCTGCACGAAGAAGAGAGCGCCCATGTTGGCCGGCTCCTCCTGCACCCAGACGACGTCGCGGGCCTGCGGGTGGCGCTGCATCTCCGCGGCGAGCTCCTTCTCCGGGAAGGGATAGAGCTGGTCGAGGAAGAGGACCGCCGTCGAGCCGTCCTGCCGCCGTTCCCGCTCCCGCTTGAGCTCGTGGCCGATCTTGCCGCTGCAGAGGATCACCCGCTGGGCGCCCTGGACGCCGGAGTCGGGGACCACCTTCAGGAAGCGCTCGCGCGCCAGCTCCTCGACGGTCGACGAGGAGTCCTTGTGGCGCAGCATGCTCTTCGGAGTCATCACGAACAGCGGCTTGCGCCAGGGGCGCAGGGCCTGGCGGCGCAGCATGTGGAAGTACTGCGCCGCCGTCGACGGCTGGCAGACCTGGATGTTGTCCTCGGCGGCGAGCTGCAGGTAGCGCTCCAGGCGGGCGCTCGAGTGCTCCGGTCCCTGCCCTTCGTAGCCGTGCGGCAGCAGCAGGACGACGCCGGAGAGCAGGCCCCACTTGTCCTCGCCGGCGGTGACGAACTGGTCGATGATGATCTGGGCGCCGTTGGCGAAGTCGCCGAACTGCGCCTCCCAGCAGCACCAGCGCCTCGGGGTAGTCGCGGCTGTAGCCGTACTCGAAGCCGAGCACCGCGGCCTCGGAGAGCATCGAGTCGTAGATCTCGAACCGCGCCTGGTCGGGAGAGACGTGCTGGAGCGGCATGTGCTCGGCGCCGTCCTCGACGTCGATGAGCACCGCGTGGCGCTGGTTGAAGGTGCCGCGCCGGCTGTCCTGGCCGGAGAGGCGGACGGGAGTCCCCGCCTTGACCAGCGAGGCGAAGGCGAGCGCCTCGGCCATGCCGTAGTCGAGCGGCCGCTTGCCCTGCCCCATCTCCGCCCGCTGCGCCAGCAGGGCCTGGATCTTCTTGTGAACGCGGAAGCCCTCCGGCGCCGTGGTGAGCGGCGCCGTCAGCGCGGCGATCTCCTCGGACCGCCAGCCCCGTCTTCACCTCGTCGTGCTCCGGCAGGCAGCGGCCTCCCTGGTAGCGGTCCCAATAGGCCGGGAGCGTGCGCAGGGTGGGCTTCTTCTCGATCTCCCCCGCCGCCTTGTGCGCGGCGTCCAGCTCGGCGCGGACCGCCTCGGCCCGGCGCTCCGCTTCGCCCTCCGGCAGGCCTATCGCCTCGGCGAAGATCCGCCACAGCGGCGGATGGGCCTGGATCTTCTTGTAGAGCAACGGCTGGGTGATGGTCGGATCGTCCACCTCGCTGTGGCCGTGCCGCCGGAAGCCGATCAGGTCCACCACCACGTCGCTCCTGAAGGCGTAGCGGTAGTCGACGGCGATCTGCGCCACCCGCGCCACGGCGTCCGGATCCTCGCCGTTGACGTGGAAGATGGGCACCGGCACGCGCCGCGCCACGTCCGAGGCGAAGCGCGAGGAGTGCAGCGCCTTGGGCTCGGTGGTGAAGCCGATCAGGTTGTTGACGACGACGTGCACCGTGCCGCCCACCCGGTAGCCGTGGAGCTCCGCCAGGTTCAGCGTCTCGGCCAGAATGCCCTGGCCGGCGAAGGCGGCGTCGCCGTGGAGGACGATGGGAAAGACCCGGTCGTGCTCGAAGTCGCGCAGGCGCGTCTGCTTGGCCCGCACCCGGCCGATCGCCACCGGATCGACGGCCTCCAGGTGGCTCGGGTTCGACACCAGGTGGATGTTGACCGTGTGGCCGTTCCTGCCGCTGTGATCGCCCGTCGCCCCCATGTGGTACTTGACGTCGCCGCCGCCCAGGATGCTGCGCGGATCGACGTCCTCGAAGCCGGCGAGGATCTCGGCGGCGGGCCGGTCGACGGTATGGACCATGACGTTGAGCCGGCCGCGGTGGCTCATGGCGAGCACCACCTGGCTCGTCCGGTGCTCCGCCGCGCTCTCCAGCATCTGGTCGAGGCAGGGCAGCAGGGCCTCGACGCCCTCGATCGAAAACCGCTTGGTCCCCAGGTAGCGGGACTGGAGGAACTGTTCGAAGATCTCGGCCCGGGTGAGCAGCTCGAGGATGCGGTCCCGGTCGAAGCCCGGCGCCTCGGACTCCATCCGCTCCTGAATCCACTGCCGCCGGGAGCGATCCTGGATGTGCATGAACTCGACGCCGATCGTGCCGCAGTAGTACCGGCCGGCGTACTCGGCGGTGGCGGGATCGCAGTCCTCCAGCCCGGTCTGCGCC
This sequence comes from Thermoanaerobaculaceae bacterium, assembly GCA_963778565.1. Lineage (GTDB taxonomy): Bacteria > Acidobacteriota > Thermoanaerobaculia > Multivoradales > UBA5704 > DATARR01. The sequence goes on from CAVZUZ010000018.1 coordinate 46,013, forward strand.
TCGGGCGGGAGCCGGTTCATCGGATCGAGGTCCGCCAGCAGGAACCCCAGCCGGCGGTAGGCGTTCAGGGTCGACTCGTCGAGAACGGCGGGCCGCTCGGGCGTGACCGCGGCGGGATGGAGGGTCGTGGCCATAGCAGGGGCGAGGATAACACCCGGAGGAGACGACTGTTCTCCTCTTTCCGAAGGGCTCTTCAGTCGACGCCTCATCCCAAGAGCGGCGTTCCTTCCAGGAGAGCTCCCGGAAAAACGCCGCTGATTTCGGTTCCGGCGGTTACGAAGCGGTCAGTATATAGGTGACAGTCGCGTTATTGCCTCCGGTGACGGAGTTCGTCAGGGAGTAACCGGTTGGGCCGCTTCCCGTATAGCTGCTGGTGCCAACGAAGGGGTTGTCGCAGTTCATGGAGACGAGCTGCGAGCTGTTGGACTGGAAATGGTAGATCACGCTGAATTCGACACCCGTCGCGAACCCGGAGGAGTCCACCTCCCACGTTACGCTGCTGTTGGGCCCGATATTCTGTGGCGGTCCGCCTCCGACCGGAGTGCCGTGCGGGACGTTGAAGGCGCTGAGGACGAGATCCTGCGAGGTCTGGTTGTCAAATACGACGATGACGCTTCTCTGGGCCATGATTGATTCCTCGAAGAACGGTTTCTTTTCGGTTTTTGCTTGGGCACGTGCGGCAGGAGGCAAGGGCAAGGTGCGTGCCAGTCCTGGAATTCGCTTTTCCCGGTGGCGGACGTGCACGGACGGCCAGCGGGTCGTATCCGATTCGATACGGCGCACGTATCCGAATCGATCGATGAGAACGGACCTCAGGCACCTCCTGGGGCTTCCTGGGGAGTTGATCCGCCTGCCGCCTCGGCCACCCTTGTATCCCGGCCCTTTCCGGGTACAATGAAGCGACCTCAGGCATCTCTTAATGGCGGAATTGCAGCAGACCGAGGGCCTCGCGCCCTCCAGGATCGGTCCCTATCGACTGGCGCGGCGCCTCGGCGAGGGCGGCATGGGAGAGGTGTTCCTCGCCTGGGACGAGCGCCTCGGCCGGCGCGTCGCGGTCAAGCGCATCCTGCGCGGCACTCCCTCGTCCCGGGAGCGCGAGCGGCTCCGCCGCGAAGCCCGGGCGGCGGCGCGATTGAGCCATCCGTCGGTGGTTCAGGTCTATGACTTCGTAGAGGACGCCACCGGCGATGCCATCGTCCTCGAATACGTGGAGGGGCGCACGCTGCAGGAGCTTCTCAGGGACGGCGTACCGTCCACCGGACTCGCCGTGCGCCTGGCGCGCGAGATCGCCGAAGGGCTCGCGGCAGCCCACACCGCCGGCCTCGTTCACCGCGACCTCAAGACCGGCAACGTGCTGGTCACACGGGAAGGGCACGCCAAGATCGTCGACTTCGGCGTCGCCAAGCTGCCCGAGGCTGGCGCGCTTACGGCCCAAGGAATGGTGGTGGGAACCGCCCATGCCATGTCGCCCGAGCAGGCCCGCGGTGTCGAGGTGGACGCTCGTTCCGACCTTTTCTCCCTGGGTGTGCTGCTCTATGAATTGCTCACCGGGACTTCTCCTTTCCGCGGCAACAACTCCCTGGACGAGCTGCAGCGGGTGATCTCGTACTCGCCGCCGGCTGTGTCCAACCTCCGTCCGGAAGTTCCTCCGGCGCTCTCGGCGCTGGTGGATCGCCTGCTGGCCAAAACCCGTGAGGACCGGCCGCGCAGCGCGGACGAGGTGGCGCGGTCGCTCTCCGCGCTCGCCACTCTGCCGGGGATTGCCGTCGCCGATCTGCCCGCCGGGACCGGCAGCACGGTGGCCGAGATTCCCACCGGTTTTCTGCGCCCCCCTGATGTCCGGCTGTCCGATACGTCGCCGCGCAGCCGCCGACCGCTTTTCCTGCTCCTGGTCGTCCTGCTGGCCGTCCTGGCACTTTCCTTGGGCTGGCTGCTGCAGCGCCGTTCTTCCCAGCCGCAACGGATTGCGGTGCTCGCGCCGCAGGTCGAATCGGGCGGCAGCGGCACGGACCTCCTTCGCTCGGGCCTCGTCACCGCCACTCTCTCAGCGCTCGCCTCCCTGGAGGGGCTGGCGCCTCTGGACCCTGTCCAGAACAGCCCTGCGGCCACTCCCGTAGAGATCGTCCGAACCTCTGCGGCCAGCGAGGTGATCGCTCTCGGGCTGGAGCGGCAGGGCGCGGGAGCCCGGGCATCGCTGCGGCGAATCGCCGGCGACGGCCGGGTGCTCTGGACCGCGAGCTTTCCTGTCCCCGCCGGCTCCGACGACCGGGACCTGCGGCTGTTGGGCGACGCCGTGGCCGTCCAGCTCCGGCGGGCTTACCCTGAACGGCGCCTGCGGCCCGGTGTGCCCGAGCTCGCGGTGAGCGACCGGGACTACGCCGAGCTGTTGCGCGTCAAGGACCGGATCGCACGGGGGAGCACGGACCTGGAGCCGGAGCTGGCAAAGCTGGAAGTGGTGGTACGTGACTCGCCCCGCTTCCTGGAGGGGCACCTGCTCCTCGCCGACGTCGCCCAGAGCCTCTTCGGCGCCAAGCGCGAGCCGGCCGACCTCGACCGCGGTCTCCAGGCCGCCCGCGTTGCCGCGGAGCTTGCCCCAGGCGATCCTCGCCCTCTCGTGGCTCGCTTCCGGCTCGCTCTGGTCGCGGGACGGTCGGAGGAGGCCAAAGCGGCGCTGGATGACCTGGCGAGCGCCGTTCCGGGGGATCCCCAGCTCCACTCGCTCGCGGGGCAGCTTGCCGAGAGCCGCGGCGATCTGAAGAGGGCCGTCGCAGAGCTTTCCGCGGCTGCACAGGCCGTCCCTTCGTGGTCCAATCTCTACCGCCTGGCCGATGTGGAGGCCCGTACCGGCCGTACCGCCGCGGCGCGCCGTCACCTGGAGGAGCTGCTGACCCGCAGTCCCGGTCATCCCTGGGGGCTGAACCGGCTGGCCAATCTGGAGCTGCTCGAAGGAGATCCCCGGCGCGCCGAACGGATCTACCTGGACATCCTGCGGCGCCAACCGCAGCGCAGCCATTACACCAATCTCGGGCTGGCCCGTTCGCTCCTCGGGCGCCACGCGGAGGCGGTGGAAGCTTACCGGTCAGCGCTGAAGTTCGACCCCGACAACCCGCACGTCCTCATCAACCTGGCCGACTCCGAGCTCGCCCTGGGCCGCACGAGCGAGGCGCGCAGGCTCTACAGACGTACTCTGGAGAGCCTTGCTCAGGCCGAGGCGACCGCCGCCCTCTCCCCGGTGGAACGCATGATTCGCGCGCAGTGCCTGGCTCATCTCGGGCTCGCCCATGAGGCGGTCGGGGTGACCCTGCGGACCCTGCGGGGGAGCGGCGACGACTCCGAGATCCTCTACGCCGCCTCCCTCGTGTATGCCCTGGCCGGCGACCGCGCCTCGGCTCTGGTCAACGCCGAGCTCGCCGTGAAGCAGGGCGTGCAACCCCGCTGGTTCACCCTCCCCGCCTTCCCTCTGCGTGACGACCCGGAGCTCAAGGCACTGCTACATGGCGTCACGGCTGCGGCGGCGGCCCCAAAGGATCGATAGCCGGGTCTGAGCTAGCCACCGTGACTCCGTCCGCGTCGCGAACTCTGAGGTGGTACACAACGCTGTCCGGTTGAGCCAGCGTGGAACCCGTGCCGATCACGAGCCGCCGCCCTCCGTCGAAGTCCCGGCTGAGCAACAGGGCCGAGAAGGGGCCGCGATTTTCATTGCTGTGCTCGAAGTCGAACGTGATGAAGTGGTCTTCCGGCAAGCCCCGGATGTACCAGACCGCCGTTCCCCCGGTTTGTACTCTGAGAGGAGACGGGTCGACCGTGAGCACCGGAGGCGACGCGTTGGGATCGAAAATCACAAGAGCGAAAGGAGAGGTGTCCGCCCCTGTCCCTTCATTGTCGACGCTGGTATTGCTGTCGGACGCCGCCACGGGGCCGGCCTGACGCAGCAACAACGCCGTATAAGCATGCTCGCCTGCGGCGCCGGTGTTGCCGAGCCCGGTCATGCCGCTAGCGGAGATCTCCAGGAACTGGAATGGTCCGAATGGGTTGTCGACAGCGTCGAAATGAATGAACGGCAAGTCGCCGTCCGGGACGTTGTTAAAGGCCCACGCAACGGGTTTCCCAGTCTCCAGATCAACCTGATCCGGGTCAACCTCCAGGGGCACTTGCTCAGCTACAAAGGTGACTTCAACGGACATGGCTTTCCCTCCTCTCGGGATGAACGTGAAGAAGTTGATGCTCGACGGACTGCTCGTCCTTCTGAGCACATTTGATGCCTGCCCCCTCCTCGCCCGTGGCAGAGGGAACCCGGCTAGTCTGTGACTGGATCAGTTCGGATACACTATATCTCTTCGTAGAGGAAATGCGTTGTCCCCGAAGCTCGTCGCGCTGAGCGGTCCCGTGGCCGGCCAGACCTTTCCGCTGGGTGCGGAGGCGTTCCCTATCGGACGCCAGGCAGGCAACGCCCTGCGGGTGCCGGATCTCGCCGCCTCGCGGCATCACTGCCGGATCGAGCCCGCGAACGGAGGGTTTCTCGTCCGCGACCTGGGGAGCCGGCAGGGCACCTTCGTCAACGGCCGGCCGGTCCACGAGCATCGCTTGCAGGAGGGTGACCTGGTGACGGTGGGGGAGACGCTCCTCCTCTTCCAGATGCGCGAGAGCGAGACCTCGCGCGGCGAGATCCGCGCCCTGGCCGACGAAGGCTCCTTCACCGCCCGCACCACGATCCAGCAGCTCCCCGGCCGGCCTCCAGAGGAGGGGCTGGAAAGCCGGCACTTCCGGATGCTGCTCCGGATCGCCGCGGCCCTCCAGTCACCGCGCTCCACCGCCGAGCTGGCCCGCAGCCTCCTGGAGCAGATCCTGTCGGCGGTGCCCGGCGAACGCGCCGCCCTCCTCCTGGCCGACCGCGGCACGCCCGAGATCGCCGGCGCCTTCTGTTTCGATCGCCGGGGCTCGAACGAGCCGTTCCCGGTGTCCCGTACCGTTGCGCGACGAACGCTCGACGAGGGAGTGGCCATCCTGGCGCTCGACGTGCTCCTGGAGGAGGGGCTGGCCGGCGCGGAGAGCCTGCGGGGCGAGCGCATCCGCTCGCTGATCGCCGCCCCCCTGGCGCAGCAGGGCCGCACGTTCGGCTTGCTCTACGTGGATACGCGGGAGGAGGGTCCCTCCTTCGACGAGACTCACCTCCAGATGCTTGCGGCTCTGGGCGGCCTCGCCGTGGGAGCGCTGGCCGGCGCCCGGCAGACGGAATGGCTGGAGGAGGAGAACCGGCGCCTCTCCGAAAGCCTCGCGCACGACATGGTCGGCGAGGGCCCGCGAATGAAGGAGATCTACCGGCTCCTCGGCCGCGCCGCGGCGAGCGATTCGACCGTCCTGCTGCGCGGCGAGAGCGGCACCGGCAAGGAGCTCGCGGCCCGCGCCCTTCACCAGGGGAGCCCGCGGGCCGGCAAGCCATTCGTGGCCGTCAACTGCGCGACCCTTTCGGAGACGCTGCTGGAGAGCGAGCTTTTCGGCCACGAGCGCGGGGCCTTCACGGGAGCCGTGGAACGCAAGATCGGCAAGGCCGAGGTGGCGGACGGCGGCACTCTGTTCCTGGACGAGATCGGCGAGATCCCGCTCTCCCTCCAAGCCAAGCTCCTGCGCTTCCTCCAGGAGCGGGAGCTCGAGCGCCTGGGGAGCACGCGGCCGATTCGCGTCGACGTGCGCGTCGTGGCCGCCACCAACCGCGACCTGGAGAAGTCGATCCGGGAGGGCAGCTTCCGTGAGGATCTTTATTACCGTCTCAATGTGATCGCCTTGCACCTGCCGCCGCTCCGCCAGCGGCGGGAGGACGTGCCGCTCCTGGCGAGCCACTTCGCGGCCTTGACCAGCCGTCGCCTGGGCCGGTCTCTGTCAGGCTTTACCCCTGAAGCGCGCGCCTGCCTGCTGCGCTACGACTGGCCGGGCAACGTCCGCGAGCTGGCCAACGCGGTGGAGCGGGCTCTCGTGCTGGGGGAGGGCGGACTGATCCGCGCGGAGGACCTGCCGGAGACCTTGCTGGAATCCGCTCCCGCGCCGGAGATCCACCTCGGGCGCTTTCACGCGGTGGTGCAGGAGACGAAAAAAGATCTGATCCGCGCCGCCGTGGCCGAGGCCGAAGGGAACATCACCAAGGCCGCCGCCCGCCTGGGCCTGCAGCCCACCTATCTGCACCGGCTCATCCGCAACCTCGAGCTGCGGGGCGAGATCGAGCGCTGAAGCCGCGGCCCTTTCAGCCGAGCCTCACGACCTGCCGCACCGCCTCGCCGCGCGCCAGACGATCGAATCCCTCGTTCAGCTCGTCCAACCGCAGGCGATGCGTCAGCAGCCGCTCGACCGGCAGCCGCCCGGCGCGGTACAGCGCGACGAAACGGGGGATGTCGCGCGCCGGCACGGCCGAGCCCATGTAGGAACCCTTGACCGTGCGCTCTTCGGCGACGAGGCTCACCGCCGGCACCGAGAACATGCGGCTCGGATGCGGCAGCCCGGCGGCGATCGTGGTGCCGCCGCGTCGCGTCGCCGCATACGCCTGCGCCAGCACGCTCTCGCTGCCGACGGTCTCGAACGCGTAGTGCGCGCCGCCACCGGTGGCGTCCCGGACAGCTCTGACGGGATCTCCGGCACTGTCATCGCCGGCCAGCACGGCATGCGTGGCGCCGAGCTGCCGCGCCAGCTCCAGCTTGGCGGGCAGCACGTCGACGGCGACGATCGGGTTCGCGCCGCAGGCGACGGCGCCGAGCAGCGCCGCCATGCCCACGCCGCCGAGGCCGAAGATCGCGACGCTCTCTCCCGGCGCGACGCGCGCGGTGTTGACGACGGCGCCGACGCCGGTCATCACGGCACAGCCGAAGAGGGCGGCGATCTCCGGCGGCAGGTCCTTGTCGAGGCGCACCGCCGACCGCGCCGAGACCACGATCATCTCGGCGAACGCGGAGACGCCGAGATGATGGTTGAGCTCGGCGCCATCCGCCGCATGCCAGCGCCGGCCGCCTCCCAGCAGCGTGCCGGCCGTGTTGGCGCTCGCGCCGGGCTCGCACAGCGCGGCACGGCCGCTCGCGCAGGGATGGCAATGGCCGCAGGTGGGCACGAAGGAGAAGACGACGCGATCGCCCGCGGCAAAATCCTCGCAGCCAGGGCCAAGGGCGACGACCTCGCCGGCCGCCTCGTGGCCGAGCACCATCGGCATCACGCGCGGCCGCGAGCCGTCGATGACCGACAGGTCGGAATGGCAGAGTCCGGCGGCGAGCACGCGCACCAGCAGCTCGCCGGCGCCGGGCGGGTCGAGCTCCAGCGTCTCGATGCAAAGGGGCTGCGAACGCGCGTACGGCGCCGGCAGTCCCATCGCGCGCAGGACGGCGCCGCGGACTTTCATCGATCTTCCGCCGCAGGAATGAGGATCCTGGCGAGCGCCTCGCGCAGGCCGTCGGGAATCGGCTCGGGGCGGCGATGGGCGCGGCCCACGAACACGTGGACGAACCCGCCTTCGGCCGCGATCCGCTCCTCGCCGGCCTGGAACAGCCCGATCTCGTAGGTGACGCTGGAGCGGCCCAGGCGGCTGACGCGCAGGCCGGCATCCACGGCATCGGGAAAGGCCAGCGAGGCCCGGAAGCGGCAGTGCGATTCGGCGCAGATGCCGATGACCGCGCCGCCATGGATGTCGAGCCCGCCCTCGCGGATCAGGAAGGTGTTGATGACGGTGTCGAAGTAGCTGTAGTACTCGACGTTGTTCACGTGGCCGTAGAGGTCGTTGTCCTTCCACCGCGTCGTGATCGTCTGGAAGTAGGGATAGCCGGCGCGTTCGCTCAAGTCGGAGCCTCGGATATGGAACGTCGTGTACGCCGGGCATTATAGAAAAACCCCTCTCCGGCCGGAGAGGGGGTGGGAGATGGCGGCGCCGGACGTTTCGTCCGGTTGAGCTACGGGCAGGTGGCGAAGGCGTTGGTGTCCAGGATGGTGCGGAACGTCCGGCCCTGCGGGTTGGTGTAGGTCTTGGTCGTGCCTGTCCGGGTGTCAGTGACGATGAGGTCGACGCGGACGTCGGTCATACCGCTCGCGAACACCCAGAAGCGGGGCGGGCTGAGGGTGCAGGCGTTCAGTATCTTGACGGTCACTTCCACGTTTCCCGGAGAGAAGAAGTAGAAGTAGCCGCTCTCATCGGTCAGCGTGAAGCCCTGAGCCGGACCGTTGGTCGTGCCCGTCTGCCAGTTGGCCGTCACCTTGAAGCGGCCGCCGTTCAGGCAAAGGGTGCTGCCGCCCGCCACGCATTCGGCGGTCGCCTCGAAGGCGCCGATGTCGCAGCGAATGGCGCCCGGACGCGCGGCGCCTCTCTGGTCGGTCGCCTCGCAGGCGCCGCCGCCGGAGCCGGGTGTGGCGGGATTGCCGAGGTCGAGAGCCGGGCTGCCCGCGAGGAGGGCGCGGGTGGGAGTCGGCCCGCCGTTTTCGGCGAGAGGGCCGAGCTTCGCGTCGATCGGGCTCACCGGCGTTCCCACGATGTCGTGCTTGGCGACCGACGGACCCCGGCAACCGGCGTCGTTGCCGATCAGGTTGTAACCCGAATCGATGCTGCCGAAGCAGTCGGGGCCGGAAGGCGCGGTGTTGCCGGCGAGCACGGAATTGTTGATCTTTGTTACGAAGCCGATGAAGGCCGCGCTCTCGGCGAAGATGCCGCCGCCGTTGAGGGCCGCGGTATTGCTCGCGAGGGTCGCGTTGTTCACGGTCGCACGGGCATCGGAGAACACGTAGAGGCCGCCGCCGAGGTCTTCGGTGGATCGGTTGCCGGTGATCGTCACGTTGGCGAGCGTCACCTCGTCGCTGAGTGCGATGGCACCCCCACCCCCCTGCGCCGTGTTGCTCGCGAGCGTGCTGTCGGTCGCGGTCAGCGAGGAGCCGGGGCCGTCGGTCATGATGGCGCCGCCGAAACCGGCCCCCGCGGCACCGGCGACGCTCGCATTGCCGGAAAGGACGCTGCGCAGGATCGTCAGCTCGCCGGCGTTCCGGATGGCTCCGCCGTTACCCGAAACACGGCCGTTGCGCAGCGTCACGTCGCGGATCTCGGCCGTGATGCCGCCCGGAACGTGGAAGATGCGGTCGATGCCGTTGCCGTCGACGATCGTGCTCGCCGCGCCGTCGCCCAGGAGGGTGAGCCCGTCCAGGATGTCGAGGTCGCCGGCCGCGCCGAGGTCCTCGTTGCCGGCGATCGTCAGGACGTAGATCCCCGCGTGCAGCAGGATGACGTCGTCGCCCGCATGGGCGTTGGCCGCCAGGACGGCTTCGCGCAGGGAGCAGTCGGCGGCGGTGCAGGCGCCGTCCGCGGTGTCGGCCGTCTTGGTCGGGATGAAGACCGCCGCGCCGGCGGCCGAGGTGAAAGAGGTCAACGCCAGCAAGGGAAGAGCCGCTTGCAGGATGCCTCGGAAACTGGGCTTCATGATCGTTTCTCCTTCGACTCCACTGGTCGACTTCGATCGGTTTGGTTGTCGGCTTCGTGGCGCGAGGATCCCGGGGTCCCGTGCTCGGAGCTGGCTCGTGCGTTTCTGGATATGTCTACGGAGCATTGAGAGGCGGCGTCCAATGGCTCAATTTGGGCGTCCTGCCCTTGCGACCTCACCCCAACCCCTCTCCTGAAGGAGAGAGGGGCTTTCCCTTCTTCTTTTCTTTTTCCCCCTCTCCTTCAGGAGAGGGGGCAGGGGGTGAGGTCGCGCGGGCAATTCGGCTCGATCCCGATGCTAGACTCCGGTCCCGCTCTGGAGCTTCGATGACTCGACGATTTGCGAAGACGCTCTCGATCCTCTGCCTTCTTCTCCTGCCGCCGCCGTTCGGGGCGACGGCGCAGGTGTCCCTCTCGCCTTCGCCGCTGGAACCCGCGTCGACGGGCGGCATCGCGGCCGTCGACCGGGCGCTCGCCAAGCTCTCCACGCACAAGCGCCTGCTGGTGATCGCCGCCCATCCGGACGACGAGGATACGACGCTGATCGCCCTCGTGTCGCGCGGCATGGGCGGCGAGGCGGCCTACCTCTCGCTCAGCCGCGGCGAAGGCGGCCAGAACCTGCTCGGGCCGGAGCTGGGCGTGGGGCTGGGGCTCATCCGCAGCCGCGAGCTGCTGTCGGCGCGGGCGGTGGACGGCGGCCGCCAGTTCTTCACCCGCGCCTACGACTTCGGCTATACCCGCTCGCTCGACGAGACCCTCCGCCTGTGGCCCAAGGACGTGCTGGTGGAGGACGCCGTGCGGGTGATCCGCCGTTTCAAGCCGCAGGTGGTGGTCTCGGTCTTTCCCGGCACTCCCCATCCCAACCACGGACAGCACCAGGCCGCCGGCGTGACCGCCTACGCCGCCTTCCCACTGGCCGGCGATCCCGCAGCCCTGCCACAGCTCGCGGCCGAGGCGCTCTCGCCGTGGACGCCCCAGACCCTCTACCGCTCGACCCGGTTCGATCAGGAATCCTCCACGATGGTGCTGCCCATCGGCGCCATCGATCCGCTGGCGGGCAAGTCGATCTTCCAGCTCGCCATGGCCAGCCGCAGCATGCATCGCTCGCAGGACATGGGGACGATCCAGCGGCTGGGCCCCCAGGAGTCGCGGGTCGGCTGGGTGCAGGGCGGCGCCGGCAAGGAGGCCAAGGATCTTTTCGCGGGGATCGACACCCGCCTCTCGGCGCTCGCGTCGACGGTGGCCGACGCCGGGCGGCGGCAGACGGCGCAGCAGCGCCTGGAGGCCGTTCAGGCGGCGGCCGAGGCAGCGCGCGCCGCGCTGAACCCCGCGAAGCTGGGCGCGGCGGTGCCCGCCTTCGCCGGCATCCTCCGCGATCTCCGCGCGGCGCGCGCCGCCCTGGCGGAGGAGGATCGGCCGGCGCGCGAGCTGATCGACGAGAAGATCGACGTCGCCGCGGCCGGGCTCGCCGCGGCGGCTGGAATCGCTCTGGACGCCACGACGGCGGACGAGGCTCTGATCGCCGGCCAGACGATCACGGTCCAGGCTGCGCTCTGGAACGGCGGCGGCCGGCAGCTCTCCACGGTCTCCGTCGCGTTGGCACCGGCTCCGGAGTGGGGAGAAGCGAATGTAGGGGCGGGGCTTGTCCCCGCCCAAGGAAATCAGCCGTCGGCGCTTGCCACCGCCCGGGAGGGGACAAGCCCCGCCCCTACGTCTGAATCGGAGACCAAGGACCTGGCCGCGGGCGCCCTCGGCACGTGGGAGATCAAGCCGCAGGTGCCGGCCGGAGCGCCGCCGACCGTTCCCTACTTCCTGCGCAAGCCGCTGCTGGAGGCGCTCTACGACTGGTCGGCGGCCATGCCCGCCGAGCGTGGCGAGCCCTTCGGCCCGCCGCCGCTGACGGCCCGCTTCGGCTTCATGATGGACGGCGTGCCGGTCATGCTCGAACGCGAGGTCGTCCACCTGCACCGCGACCAGGCGATCGGCGAGGTACGCCGGCCGTTGCGCGTGGTGCCGAAGATCGAGGTGGCGGCGGCGGGCGGACTGGTGGTCTGGCCGGTGCAGAGCCGTGAGGCGCGGCATCTCCATGTGACTCTCACCTCGCACTCCAAGGAGCCTCTCAGCGGCCGGCTGGAGGCCGTGGCTCAGGGCGGTCCGCCCTGGCCGGCCATCGGCGCTCTACCCTTCACGCTCCAGACCGCGGACGAGCCGCTCGATCTGGAGATGACCCTGACTCCGCCGAAGGACCTCAGGCCGGGCCGCACCACCCTTCACCTCGCAGCGGTGCTGGAGGGCGGGGAGCGCTTCGATCTCGCCGTGCCGGTCATCGCCTACCCCCACATCAGGCCGACTCCGTGGCCGGCCCCCGCGCGCGTCGAAATCCAGACCGCCGATCTGCGCCTGCCTCCCTTGAAACGGGTGGGCTATGTGCGCGGCGCCTCGGACCGCGTTCCCGAGTACCTGAGCCAGGTCGGCCTGCCGATCGAGCTGCTCGGGCCGGAGCTGCTCGAGGCGGGAGATCTCGGGCGGTATGACGCCATCGTCGTCGGCAGCCGCGCCTACGAGACGAATCCCGCCCTCGCGCGCGCCAACCATCGCCTGCTCGACTACGGCCGCAACGGCGGACTGGTGATCGTCCAGTACCAGCAGTACCCGTTCATCGAGGGCAAGTTCGCGCCCTTCCCGCTGGAGATCGCCCGGCCTCACGGCAGGATCACGGACGAGACGGCGCCGGCGACCCTGCTCGACCCCGCGCATCCGGTGTTCAACGCGCCCAACAAGATCGGCCCCGAGGACTGGGAGGGCTGGGTGCAGGAGCGCGGCCTCTACTTCGCCGGCACCTGGGACCCGGCCTACAAGCCCCTGCTGTCGATGAAGGATCCGGAGGCGGCCGAGCTGCAGGGCGGCCTGCTGGTGGCGCAGCTCGGCAAGGGCCGCTACGTGTATACGGGTCTGGCCTTCTTCCGCCAGCTCCCTTCGGGCGTGCCGGGGGCTTATCGGTTGTTCGCGAATTTGTTGGGGTGGAGGTGAAGACCGTGTCCTCGGTGTTCAGACGGGTGAACCGGTTGGAGGGAGGTTCCCTTCGAAGCCCTCACTCCCCTAGCCCCTCTCTCCCTGAGGGAGAGAGGGGGACAAGAGGAAGCCATGGAAGCGAGGTAATCCCTCCCAACTGGTTGTTCTCCCTCCTCTCCCTCTGGGAGAGGAGGGCCGGGGAGGTGAGGGCTTCGAAGCGCATACCGCTCCAACTGGCAATGCTTATTCTCGCCTTCCTCCTCGCCGCCTGCGGCGACGGCCGCACCCCCCTGGTGGTCTACTCCCCGCACGGGCGCGATCTGTTGACCCTCATGGAGAAGAGCTTCGAGAAGGATCATCCGGACGTCGACGTCCGCTGGCTCGACATGGGCTCGCAGGAGGTCTACGACCGCGTGCGCTCCGAGGCCGCGAATCCGCAGGCCGACGTCTGGTATGGCGGACCGCAGACGATCTTCAGCCCGCGGCGCGGCGGAGGGCCTGCTGGCGCCCTACCGGCCGGAATGGGCCGACTCCGTGCCCGAGGCGAGCCAGGGCCAGGAGGATCTCTACTTCGGCGCCTACCGCACCGCGCCGGTGCTGGTCTACAACTCGGCGGCCGTGAAGCGCGAGGAGGCGCCCGGCGATTGGGACGACCTGCTCGAGCCGCGCTGGCGGGACAGGATCCTGATCCGCGATCCCCTGGCGAGCGGCACCATGCGGACGCTCTTCGGCATGGTCCTGGCCCGTTCGGTCCAGGAGACGGGAAACGCGGAGCGGGGATGGCAGTGGCTCCGCCGGCTGGACGCGCAGACCAAGGAGTACGTGCAGAACCCGGCGCTGCTCATGGAGAAGCTCAATCGCCAGGAGGGGCTGATCACCGTCTGGGAGCTGACCGACATGCTCTGGCAGGCCAAGCGCGGCGCGCCGCTCGGCTATCAAATTCGCCGCCAGCGGCGCGCCGGTGATCGACGACTCGATCGGTCTCGTCAAGGGCGCCCGCCATCCCGACCCGGCGAAGTCATTCATCGAGTTCGTGGGCGGCGTCGAGGCGCAGGAGCTGGCGGCCCGCGACGCCTTCCGCCTGCCGGCGCGCACCGATCTGCCGCCCGAGCGCCTGCCGCAATGGGCCCGGGACGTGCTGCGCGATCTCGAGCCGGCCGACGTCGACTGGGACCTGATCGCCAGGAAAGGCCAGGAGTGGATGACCACCTGGGACCGCACCGTGCGCAGCCGGGGCGGAAGCTGAGGCGAATGTGTCAGGACGTCGCCCGCGCGACCTCACCCCAACCCCTCTCCTGAAGGAGAGGGGCTCAGAGTTCCTTCTTTCTCCCCTCTCCTTCAGGAGAGGGGTCGGGGGTGAGGTCGCGCGGGCACGCCGGCTGGATACAGCGGACTAGCCCATGCCCTTCCTCCTCCTCGACCACCTCGACAAGTCCTTCGGCGCCCAGCCCGTCCTCAGCGGTTTCTCGCTGGCGGTGGAGAAAGGCGAGATCCTCGCCCTGCTGGGGCCGTCGGGCAGCGGCAAGACCACGGCGCTGCGCCTGATCGCCGGCTTCGAGACGCCGGACCGCGGCCGCATCCTCGTTCAGGACGAGGAGGTCACGCGTTTGCCGCCCGAGCGCCGCAACTTCGGGATGGTCTTCCAGCACTACGCCCTCTTCCCTCATCTCGACGGTCGGCGAGAACGTCGCCTTCGGCCTCGCCCGCCGCGAGAGGGACGAGACGGCCCACCGGGTGGCGGACGCTCTGGCTCTCGTGGACCTGCCCGGATTCGAGAACCGCCGCGTCGGCGAGATCTCCGGCGGCCAGCAGCAGCGGGTGGCCCTCGCCCGCGCGCTGGCGCCGGAGCCGCGCGTCCTGCTGCTCGACGAGCCGCTCTCCAACCTCGATCCGACGCTGCGCGAGCGCACGCGCCGCGAGCTGCAGGCGGGCCATCCGGCGGGTGGGCATCACCACCGTTCTCGTCACCCACGAGCAGGAGGAGGCTTTCCATCTCGGCGATCGTGTGGCGGTGCTCCAGGGCGGCGTCCTGCACCAGGTGGGCGCGCCGGAGGACCTTTACGAGCGGCCGGCGACGCGCTTCGTCGCCACCTTCGTGGGCCGGGCGAGCGTCCTGCCGGCGGTGCTGGAAGAGGATGGCCCCGTTCGGATGGCTCGGATCGCACAGGTCCGTTGGCCGGCCGAGCCCTCGCCGGAGCTCGCGGGAGCCGCGCCCGGCGAGGAGGTGGATCTCGTGGCACGCCCCGAATCGCTGACCTTCGCGCCTGCCGGAGATCCCAAGGCCCTGGCCGGCCGGATCACCGAGCGCCGCTACGCCGGAGGGGCGGCCTACTACCAGGTGGCCCTGGCGCTGGGCGGCGAGGTGGAGGTGCAGGCGTCTTCGAGAGCGGCGGAGGTTGGTCAGGAGGTGCGGGTGGCGCCAAATGCGGAGGGTCCGGTGCTCAGGATGTTCAGGAGGATCGGGTGAGCGTCAACCTGACGTCGAACGTCGGCGATGACCGGAGGCCTTCCGCCGCCTCGGGCCCCTCACTCCCCCAGCCCCTCTCTCCCACCGCACTCCCTGCCACCGGGAGAGAGGGGAGACTATCTGATTTGTTTTTTCAACTCCCTCCTCTCCCGGCAGGGCGGGAGTGCGGTGGGAGAGGAGGGCCGGGGAGGTGAGGGGCCCGAGGCGGCGGGAGAGGCTCCCCTTCATCGACAGCTTTCGACGTCGGTTCGCATAAGGGGCCAGGGGGTGAGGTTTCGAAGGGCATGCCGCTCCAACGATTTACACAACCTTGACATCCACCCGACGTAACTAATCCGCCGTGAAGCGCCCCTCTCTTCTCCCCGCCCTCGCCATCGCCGCGCTCCTCGCGTGGCTCGTGGGATACCCCCTGCTGATGACGCTGATCGAGGCGCTCGGCGGGCCGGGGCGCTGGACGTTGGGCTTCTTCGGCGAGTTCTTCGGCCGGCCGGACGAGTGGCTGGCCCTGTGGCGGAGCCTGTGGATCTCCGCCGCTTCGGTGGTGCTGGCGGCGCTGGTCGGCGTGCCTCTCGCCTTTCTCTTCGAACGCACCGAGTTTCCCGGCCGCCGCGTCCTCGGCGCCGTCGTCGCCTTGCCGGTGGCGCTGCCGCCGCTGGTGGGAGTGATCGCCTTCCTTTTTCTCTATGGCGAGAGCGGCTTCGTCTCGCGCGGCGTGCAGGCGCTGCTGGGCCTCGTCGCAGCCGCCGTGGCGGCTGTTGGGGCCGGGCGCCATCCTGCTGGTGCACGCCTACTCGATGTACGTCTACTTCTATCTCTTCACTCGTGCGGGCCTGGCGCGGCTCGACGGGGCGCTGCTGGAGGCGGCGGCCTCGCTGGGGGCGAGCCGCGCGCGCACGCTCTTCCGGGTGACCTTGCCGCTCTTGCGGCCGGCGCTGGCGGGCGCGGCGCTCCTCACCTTCATGACGGCGCTCGCCTCGTTTTCCGCTCCCTACCTCTTCGGCGGCGGCTTCCGGGTGATGACCACGCAGATCGTCGCCTCCAAGCTCAACGGCGAGCTGGCCCTGGCGCAGGTGGAGACGGTGATGCTCGCCTTCCTCGCCCTCCTGGCCCTCGGCGCCATGCGGCGGTCGACCGCGTCGTCGGCCGCAGGCACAGGCGTGCGCGGCATCGCGCCGGCCCGGCGGCGTCTGCCGAGTCCGCTGGCGCGCATCTCGACCGGAGTCTTCGGCTGGCTGCTCGCCGCCTTCCTGCTGCTGCCGCACGCGGTGCTCGCTGCTGGTCTCGCTCGTGCCCGCCTTCACCTGGACGGTCGAGCCGTTCCCGCCGGTGCTCGAACCTGGGCAACTGGACGGCCGCTCTTCACCGAGGCGGAGCGCCTGCGGCCGATCGTCAACTCGCTGTGGATGGCCGCCGCCGCCACCCTCGCCGCGCTGGCTCTGGGATTCGCCGCCGCGCGCTTCGCCGCTGCGCGCCGGGACCGCATGGGCGGCCTGCTGGAAGGCTTGATCGCGGTGCCGTGGGCCGTGCCCGGCACCGTCTTCGCCGTGGCGCTCGCCACCACCTTCAGCGCCAACCAGCCGTGGCTCGGCCGCTTCGTGCTCATCGGCACGCCGTCGATCCTGCCGCTCGCCTACCTGGTGCGCAGCCTGCCGCTGACCGGCCGCGCGGCGCTCGCCGGCCTGCGGCAGCTCGATCCCGGCTCTCGAAGAGGCGGCGGCCTCGCTCGGCGCCGGCCGGTTCCGCCGCCTCCCGCGGGTCACGCTGCCGATGCTCCAGCCGGCGCTCGCCGCCGGCGCGGGGCTCGCCTTCATCACCGCGCTCGGAGACTTCGTCGTCTCGATCGTGCTCTACACCTTCGACACCCGCCCGATCTCGATCGAGATCCTGTCGAGCCTGCGCCTCGCAGGATCTCGGCATCGCGGCGGCCTACGGCGTCCTGCTGATGACCGCGAGCGCCGCGGCGTTCCTGCTCTGGGGGCAGGGAGAGGCTCGCTGACGGAGATTCATGGAGCCCGGCACCTTCAAGCGGCTCAGCGTCCTCATGGCCACGGTGTTCGTGGACATGGTCGGCTTCACCATGGTGCTGCCGCTGCTGCCGTTCTACGCCACGGAATTGGGAGCCAAACCCCGGCACGTGGGCGCGCTGGTCGCCACCTATGCCTTCGCCGCACTGGTGATGGCTCCGCTCTGGGGCCGCGCCTCCGATCGTCTCGGCCGGCGGCCGTTGATCCTCGCCGGGCTCCTGGGATCGGGCATCGCCTACGTGCTGTTCGGATTGGCGCACAGCCTGTGGCTGCTTTTCGCTTCCCGCTTCGTGCAGGGCGCGGGCAGCGGCGGCATCATCGGCGTGGTGCAGGCCTACGTCGCCGATTCGGTGCCGCCCAAAGAGCGGGCCAAAGCCTTGGGCTGGGTGACCGCGGCCACGAGCGCGGGCGTGATGTTCGGGCCGGCGTTGGGCTCCCTCGCGGCCGGCCTGTCGCAGGAGGCGCCCGGCTTCCTGGCCGCCGGCCTCTGCCTGCTCAACGTCCTCTTCGCCTGGCGCTGGCTTCCCGAGCCGCCGGCTCGCGAGCGCGGCGGCGCGCCGCCGCGGCGCCTGCGGCGCGCCCTGATCGAGGTGCTGACCCACCCGATGTCGCCGGTGCACGCCTGCATCTGGCTGTACGCCATCGGCATGCTCGCCTTCATCGGGATGAACGGCGTGCTGGCGCTCTACCTCAAGGACTCCTTCGGCGTCACCAAGCAGAACATCGGCTGGTTCTACGTCTACGTCGGCGGCATCGGCGCTGGTGATGCGGGCGCTGCTTCTGGGGCCGGCCGTGCGCCGCTTCGGCGAGGCTCGGGGTGGTGCGTCTCGGAGCCCTCTCGCTGATGGTGGGGCTCGGCTGCATGCCGCTTCCGGGCCTCCTCGACGCGCCGCTCTCCGTCCGCTTTCCGCTGCTCGCCCTGATCACGCTGCTGGTCCCGGTGGGTACGGCCCTTCTGTTTCCCGCCACCACCGCGCTCGTCTCCAGCCGCTCCGCGCGCTCCGAGACCGGCCAGACGCTCGGAGTCCAGCAGTCCTTCGGAGGCGTCTCGCGGCTGATGGGACCGCTGGCGGCCGGCGCTCTCTACGAGGTGAGCTTCGGCTTTCCCTTCTGGGTCGCCTCCGCGCTCATGCTGTGCGGGACCTTCCTGACGACGCGGCTGCGGAAGGAGGCACCGGTGGTGGAGGCGAAGGAGAAGATGGCGCGGGTGGAGGTGGGGTAGGTGGCGTTCAAGGTCGCCAAGGACGAAAAGGACAGTAAGGACGCCAAGGACGAGGAATACGTCATTCGCCTCGCGTCCTTGAAGTCCTTGCTGTCCTTTTCGTCCTTGGCGTAAGCTGCTTCAGTCAGGAGGCGCGGGAATATGACGAAGGTCAAGATCAAGAAGCCCCAAAAAGCTATCCGAATCCCGCCGGACGAAGCGTGGCTTTATCAGAATCCGGAGGCGCTCGCCTCACTCCGCCGGGGGCTCCAGGAAGCGGCGGAGGGAAAGACCTCTTACATCGGCTCGTTCGCGCAGTACGCTGACGAGGAATGAACCGCCGGTCGGGATCGGATCTGCCATAATGGAGCCGTCATGGAAATAAGCGGCGCCTATCCCGCGGAACGAGCGGCGGCCCTCTCCGGCGTGCCGAGGAGCACCATCTATTACTGGGCGCGAAAAGGCCACCTGATTCCTTCGGTGTCCAGGAGCCCTCTGCTCTGGTCCTACACGGATCTGCTCGCCCTGCGGACCGTCTACTGGCTGCGCCGACCCAAGAAAGCCTTTGACCTGGAGGTTCCCGCGACCTCCATGAGGAAGGTCAGGAGAGCGCTGGCGGGACTGAAACATCTGGACCTCGCGCTTTTCGAGGAGGGACGGCCCATAGTGGCTGTCACGACCGCGGGAGAGATCGTCCTCGACGTGAAAGCCCTTCCGCTCCAGCGGGCAGACGACGGCCAGTATCTGGATAGGGATCTGGTGGATTTGATCGGCCCCTTCGAGGGTCTGGAAGGAATGCGGGGACCGGATCTTGCGTGGCCTCGGCCCACCGTGCAGATTCTGCCGCGGAAGATTTCGGGCGCACCCCATGTCGCCGGCACGCGGCTATCGACCCAGTCGATCTATGCCTTGGCCAACAGAGGCTTCGACATCGAGCGGCTCGCCAAGATCTATCCTTTCATCGAGCGTCGGGCCTTTGGTGAAAGCATCGACCTGGAAGAGCAACTGAAAACCAACGTAAGCCTCAGACGCGCCGCTTGACGACGAGGCCGCGTGGTCCGCTTCGCACTGGACGAAGATTTTCCGGAAACCATCATAGAGGCTCTCGGGCTCGGAATCCCGGAGGCCGAGCTGGTCCTGTCCCAGGCAGAGTTGCGGCGGAACCCGCTGGACGATATTGACCTCGGTCGCTAGCCTTTCGGGAGACCCGGAGGCGAAGCTCTACGCCTCCAGCTTTCCAGAATCCATCTCCTGGAGAAGGGTCTCCAGATTCCCTCGCGCAGTCCGTGTTTGAGGGTGATCCGGTCCAAAGCTCACCTCCGAGATCGCCACTGCCCGCCGCATCAACGGCTCAGCTTCTGACGACCGGTCCGTGGGCCTCAAGCAACAGAGTCAGATTGTGGAGGTCTCTGGCGATCCCGCCGGTGCTCTATGGCCGTGCCGAAGCACGCCACGACCGACCCCAGCCCAGGCACCACCGCCGAGCGCCCGAGGAGCACCGACCCGCGGCGCCGGAGAGCCCAGCCTGATCCGCTGAGACAAGCTCTCCGTCGGCTGAGAACGGGGCTCCGGTGCGCCCTGCCGGCACTTCGTTGGCTGAGACACTTGACCGCCGGCTGAGAATGTGGCAGCGATTGCTGATAAAATGCTTCCGACGGCTTAGAATGGTCGCCGAGTTTCAGCGAAATGGGCGTCTTTCTCAGCCAAGCCAGCCCCGGTGCGGGCTGCGTACGGTCCGTGATGGACGGCCGGACCTCCGTTCTCAGCTAACGGGGCGTGGGTCTCAGCCAAATGGAGGCCGCGGCGCCTCGCGCGCGGCCGATGAGCAGGAGCATGAATCCGAACCGGTCGATCGGCGAAGTGCTGGCGAGTCTGGAGGCGCAAGCGGCCTTCCATCGCGAGCGGGAGGCCTTTCATTCCGGGCACGAGGCGCATCACCGGGAGCACCGGACCGCCCATGCAGCCGAGCTGGAGGAGATCCTCCGCCGCATCGAGGCGTTCCGCTCGGCGGCGGCCGAGGCCAGCGAGCCTCGCGGATCGCCCAAGCGCGGCGCCGGCCGTGCAGAGCCTTTCGGAGGACGTCGGCACCCGCTCGCGGCCCAAGATTCACCGCATGCTGGAGCTGGTCATCGCGGAGCATCGAGCCGACGAAGAGATCGGTCCCGCGGGGCTGACCGCCGAGGTGAATCGGCGATTCGGTCAGCGGTTGCGCAGGCCGGTGAAGGCCAACCAGGTCTCCGCCGCCCTCCGGCGCCTGGCGCGGAAAGGGATCGTTCGCCTGGTGCGCGAAGGGAAGCCTCACCGGGAGGCGCTCTACGTGCGGCAGGCGGAGTAGGGGTTCAGGAATGCCTGGGGCGGGATCAAGGACCAAAAGGACAACAAGGACGCCAAGGACAGCAAGGACGCGAGGTGAACGACTCGTTGCCGTCCTTGAAAGTCCTTGCTGTCCTTTTGGTCCTTCTTCCTATGGCCCGTTCCTTCACCGGATCTTCAGCATGAATTCAGCCGCCTTTCATCGGCGAGGAGGATCGGAAAACGCATAAAGGGGCATCTCATCCAAGGAGCTGACCGCGACCTCACCCCAAACCCCTCTCCTAAAGGAGAGGGGCTTAAAGAGATCTAGGCGCTTTTCTCCCCTCTCCTCTAGGAGAGGGGCCGGGGGTGAGGTCGCGCGGGCAATCCCCCACCGAGGAGGCAATAAAAAAGGCAGGTGGCTTTCGCCGGCCTGCCTTCGGAACTGCTATTTCGGAACGCCTGTACGGCGGATGCTTCGAGGTTGGTTGCGGGGGCAGGATTTGAACCTGCGACCTTTGGGTTATGAGCCCAACGAGCTACCAGACTGCTCCACCCCGCGTCAGTATTCTAACTTCGTTCGCCTCCCGAGGGAAGCGGGAGGCGGATGCTCTCATGAGAACAGGGCGGAGTCAACCGGCATTCCTGGCGGCAAGCGGTTCAATTTGCCTGCGGACTACGGACGGTCCTGCCCTTCGAAGCCTCACCCCCCCGGCCCCCTCTCCGTAACCGGAGAGGGGGAGAACAGCAAGAGGGAGACAGATTTGTTTCCTCCCCCTCTCCCGTCAGGGAGAGGGGGCCGGGGGGGTGAGGCTTCGAAGGGCAGGACCGTCCGTAGTCCGCAGGCAAACTGAACCACGACATTCCCCCTACTCGATATACCCCAACGACCGCAGCTTCTCCTCCGCCTCCCGGGCCTTGCGGAGGCTCTCGGCGGCGGTCCCCTGGCCCTCGGCGCGCCCGATCCAGCCGGTGAGGGCGTCGCGCAGCCGGAAATAGGCGCGGCGCTCGCGGCGTAGGACGTCAACCGTCTCGCCGGGATCGGCGGCGAGGTCGAAGAGGGAGAAAGTGCCGGCGGCGAGATCCTGAATCAGCTTGAACCGGCCGTCCGAGGTGCTGCGCAGGGCGCCTTGGATGCCGTACTGGAGGTCGTCCGCCGCGCCGGCTTCCTCCTCAATGTCCCCCTTAATAATCGTCCGCAGGCTGCGGCCTTCGAAGGTGTAGCCGGCTTCGATGCCGAGGTAGTCGAGGAGGGTGGGAACGAGGTCGAGGTTCTGCACGGCGCGGGAGACGGCCGTCGCTTCGACGCCCGGGATCCTCAGCAGGAGCGGGACCTTGATGGAGGCGTCGAAGAGGGTCCGGCAGTGCTTGATGTGGCCGTGCTCCAGGAACTCCTCGCCGTGATCGGAGGCGAAGACCACGATCGAGTCGTCGAGCCGGCCGGAGGCGCGCAGCTCCGCCATCAGATCGGCGAACCGCGCATCGAAGAAAGCGATCTCCTCGTCGTACAGGTTCGAAAGAAACCTCAGGTCGCCCGGCGTGAAGCCGGGGCTCGCCTTGCTCTTGTAGAGCCAGTCGCCGATCGGGTTGGGATCGCCGATGCGTACCCACCTCTTCTCCACCTCGCCGCGCGCGAACTTGCGGCGCCAGGTCTTCGGCGGCTGGTAAGGCCCGTGGGGGTCGAGGTAATGGAGGTAGAGGAACAGCGGCTGCGTTGCCGTCTTCAGGTGCTCCGCGGCCTGCCGGTTGACGCAGTCGGCGGGCTTCCAGACGCAGTCCTCGTGGAACACTTCGAAGCCGCGGCCGAACCCCGCGCTCGGGTTGAAGCGGCTGGGAGTGTTGCGCACCACGGACGCTCGCCGAGACGGCGACCGTATGGAAGCCTTGCCGCCGCAGGATCTCGGCGAGCGACGGGATGCCGTCCGGAATGCCCAGCGCCTGGTTGGGCTGGCCGAGGAACGCCGCGGGCCAGCGCGAGGTGAGCATCGAGTTGGCCGACGGAAACGTGCAGGCGGACTGGCTGCGGGCGTTCTCGAACTTGACGGCTTCGCGGGCGAAGGCGTCCACGTTCGGGCTGGTGTCGCGGCCGTAGCCGTAGGTCCCCAGGCGGTCGGCGCGCAGCGTGTCCACCAGGATGAAGATCACGTTGCGCGGCCGCGGCGTTTCCCGGCGGCAGGAGAGGGCGGCGAATGCGACGGCCGCCAGCAGGACGGCGAGGAGGGCGCTGTGGAAGACAGTTCGCGGCATGATCCGGCGGGGTAGGTTACCTCAGAGTCAAGGACGAAAAGGACAGCAAGGACGAAAAGGACGCGAGGTGAATGACTCGTTCCTCGTCCTTGAAGTCCTTGTTTGTCCTTTTCGTCCTTGGTTTTCGGGCGGGGAGAGAGGGGGTTGGGGGAGTGAGGGCCTCAAAAACCCTTGAGCCGGAAGGGGTTTTGCGGCTAACCTTGCCGTCGGAGTTGCGGTAACAGTCGTTTTTCGGGGGAGGACAGGGATGTTCTGTATCGACGAGATCGTCGCGCGCGAGATCCTCGATTCGCGGGGAAATCCGACGCTGGAGGTCGATTGCGTCCTCGACGGCGGCGTCGGCGGGCGGGCGGCGGTGCCTTCCGGAGCCTCGACGGGCAGCCGCGAGGCGCTGGAGCTGCGCGACGGCGGCAAGCGGTACCGCGGCAAGGGAGTGCGCAAGGCCATCGCCAACGTGGTGGACGAGATCGCGCCCCGGCTGCGCGGCATGGACGCCCGCGACCAGGCGCGCATCGACCGCGCGATGATCGAGCTGGACGGCACCGCGGACAAGAGCCGGCTGGGGGCCAACGCGCTGCTCGGCGCCTCGCTCGCCGTGGCGCGCGCCGCGGCCGAGGCCAGCGGCCTGCCGCTCTATGCCTATGTCGGCGGTCCCGCGGCCACGGTGCTGCCGGTGCCGCAGCTCAACGTGCTCAACGGCGGCGCCCACGCCGACAACAACCTGGACGTCCAGGAGTTCATGCTGGTGCCCATCGGTTTCGACAGCTTCGGCGAAGCGTTGCGCGCCGGCACCGAGGTCTACCACACGCTGAAGGACGTGCTCAAAGCGGACGGCCTGGTGACCGCCGTGGGAGACGAAGGCGGGTTCGCTCCCAATCTCAAGAGCAACCGCCAGGCGCTGGACCTGCTCGTCGAGGCCATCGGCAAGGCCGGCTACACCCCCGGCAAGCAGATCGCCCTGGCCATGGACGTCGCCGCCAGCGAGTTCGCGGAGAAAAAGAGAGGCAAGGTCCGCTACGCCCTCGCGGGTGAGGGACGGACCGGCCTCACCAGCTCCGATCTCATCGCCCTCTACCGCGAGTGGCTCGACGCCTATCCCCTGGTCTCGCTCGAGGACGGCCTCGCCGAGAGCGACTGGGAGGGCTGGCAGGAGCTGACCGCCGAGCTCGGGGGCCGCGTGCAGCTCGTGGGCGACGACCTCTTCGTCACCAACCCCGAGATCCTCGCCCGGGGAATCGCCGACGGTCTCGCCAACGCCCTGCTCGTCAAGGTCAACCAGATCGGCACCCTCACCGAGACTCTGGAAGCGGTCGAGATGGCGAAGACCCATGCCTATTCCAACGTCATCAGCCACCGCTCGGGCGAGACGGAGGACACCACGATCGCCGACCTCGCCGTCGCCACGCGCTGCGGCCAGATCAAGACCGGCGCGCCCTGCCGCGAGCGACCGCGTCGCCAAGTACAACCGCCTGCTGCGAATCGAAGAGGAGCTGGAGGGGGTAGCGGCCTTTCCCGGCGCCGCGGCGTTCCCCCGCTGGTCGCCGTGAGGCCGCCCGAGGCGCCCGTCCGGACCGACTCGTTCCGCCCGGTGCTGGGCGCGACCGTGCTCCTCGTCCTGGCCTTTCTGGCGATCGCCGCCTTGAAGAGCTACCGCGATCTGGAGGCGGCGCACGCCCGCGAGCGGCTGCTCCAGACACGCATCGCGGAGACCCGCGCCAGGAGCGAGCGGCTGCGGGTGCGCATCGAGCGGCTGCGCCACGATCCCGGCATGCTCGAAAGGCTGGCCCGCGAGGACCTGGGGATGGTGCGTCCGGGAGATGTGATCATCGAGCTGCCGAGCCCTCACCCCCCGGCCCCCTCTCCCGCCCCCTCCCTTCCCCCCTCACCGGGAGAGGGGGAGAAAGCAAAACAAGAAGAGAAAAAATTCGCCTCTCTCCCCGTTGGTGCAGGGGCGCAGCATGCTGCGCCCTCCGCAGCGCCGCGCGTCACTCCGAAGGCGGATCTGCCGACTCCGGCGCCTCTCCCCCTTCCGCCGCTCCCCTCGCGCCAGAGTGATCTTGAGCGCCGGCGGAGATCAGCGTCGTTGCCCGCGCCGCTCCGACCCCAGCGTCACTCCAAGGCGGATCGGCTCTCCGGCCGCCCGCTCCCGCCGCCGTTCCCCCCGCGCCAGGGTGACCTTGAGCGCCGGCGGCGTGATCAGGGTCGTCACGATCACCATCACGACGACTGCCGCGAAAACCGGCGGTGGAATCACCCGTTCGCCGTGCAGCAGGAGCTGGGCGCCGATGCCGGCGAAGATCAGACCGACCTCGCCCCGCGGCACCATGCCGACCGCCACCGAGAGGCGGTCGAGACCCCGCTCCACGACGCCGCCGGCGCAGATCATCTTGCCCAGGATGGCGGCCAGACAGAGCAGCGCGGCGAATCCCAACACCGCCACCTGACCGAAGGTCGAGAGGTCTACCCGCACCCCCATCAGGACGAAGAAGATCGGCACCAGGAAACCGGCGATGGGCTGGATCAGCGCATCGATCGAATGCTTGGTCCGTTCGCCCAGGTCGCGGTAGCGCACGCCGTCGAGGACCAGGCCGGCGGCGAAGGCGCCGACGATGGTGGCGAGACCGATCCGGTCGGCCAGGTAGGAGAGGAGGAAGCAGACGGCGAGCGACAGAGCGAGGAGCATCCCCTGGACTTTGAGCAAGCCCGCCAGCCGGAACACGTGCCGCGAGAGCCAGCCGCCGATCAGGATGGCGCCGACCAGGAAGGCCAGCGCCTTGCCGATGATGGCCAGGGCCTGCAGGGCATCGAGGCTGCCTCCCGTGTTGGCGGCGCTGATGGTTCCCACCACGACCGAGAGAATGACCAGACCGAGGACGTCGTCGATCACGGCGGCGCCGAGAATGATCTTCGATTCCCGGGTATGGATCCTGCCGAGATCCTTGAGGACGCGCGCCGTGATGCCGACGCTGGTGGCGCAGAGGGTGGCGCCGATGAAGACGTGAGCCAGCGTCTCCTCCTCGGGCAGCATCCAGGCCGAGACTCCCCAGCCGAGGAAGAAGGGCGCGATGACTCCGAGCACGGCGACCAGCAGGCTGGACCAGCCCACCGAGAGCATCTCCGCGACGTTGGATTCCAAGCCGACCTGGAACAGCAGCAGGATCACGCCGAGCTGGGCCAGGATCTCCAGACCCTCCGAGGTCCGCAGGAGCTCCAGTCCGCCGAAGCCCAGCAGCGCCAGGTTGCCGAGGACCATGCCGAAGATCAGCTCGCCCAGCACCGCCGGCTGGTTGATCCGCTCGAACAGCTCGCCTCCCAGCTTGGCGGCGGCGAGGATCACCACCAGTCCGAGAAGGACCGGCACCACGGGCCCGCCGTGACCAGCTTCCTCGGCTGCGGCGGCATGGCTGGTGCCGAACGCCAGGAGCAGTCCGAGGACGGCGAGGGCAGCAATGGCGGCGATGGCGGCGATGGGTTTGCGCATCGCGGGATGGTATCCAAGATCCAGCGACTGCGGCCAGTGTCTGCGGCGGTTCCGCTGATTCGGGACAGGCTGTTTTCCAGGGGTAGGAAAGGACAGCGCCCCGCCGGCAAGGGGTTCCGGCAGGGCGCAGCTATCGAATGCGGAAGCGGTTCAGGTGATTTTGACGACGTTCTTGGCTTGGAGACCCTTGGGCCCCTCGACAACGTCGAAGCTGACGCGGTCGCCCTCGCTCAGGGTGCGAAACCCTTCGGCGATGATCGAGGCGTGGTGGACGAAGACGTCAGCACCTTGCGACCTCGTGATGAACCCGTACCCCTTGGCGTCGTTGAACCACTTCACGGTACCTTGCTCAGGCATCTCTTGCTCCTTGCAACAGTGAAACAGGTTGGTTGTTCGCCGCGCTCACGCGCGGCCTCCTCCACCCCATACGGGGCCAAATCATTTGCGATTGAATCCGTGAGCTGCGTCCTCTCTCCCCCTCCCGGCGATCTCCGGACGATGGGCCGGCGCCGGATATGCTGCAAGGAGCTGTTGTTTGAAAGGGTGGTGCGCCCGCACGATCTCCCGGCATTTCCAAGCTCTCTCCTCGTCCCCTTCTTCGCCTGCGATCCTTTTGTTATTTCGAAACGGTATGCGAAGGTGAGCCGCTGCTGCGGGGAGACATCGGGGGGAAGATTCGTGAAGCCGCTTCCAATCTTTCCTATCGTCAACTCGGAACTTGCGCGGACTATGGCACCCCTGCAGGAAGAAATCAAGGGGTGGGCGGGATAAGATTCCGGCGATGTCGACGCGCATTCCCAGAAAGCTCGATTTCGCGGAGGTCCGGGTCCTCGGCTCGCTGCTCGAGAAGGAGCAGACGAACCCCGAAACCGTGCCGATGACCGTCAACGCCCTGATCGCGGCGTGCAACCAGAAGACCAACCGCGAGCCGGTGATGCAGCTCACCGAGACCGAGGTCGTCGAGGCTCTCGACCGGCTGCGGGCGGAGGTGCTCGTTTGGCGCACCGAGGGAGCCCGCACCGAGCGCTGGCAGCAGAGCGTGGTGCGCCGCTGGGGGCTCGACCGCGCCGGCAAGGCGCTGATGACCTTGCTGCTCCTGCGCGGCCCCCAGACGCCCGGCGAGCTGCGCACCCGCAGCGAAGCGCCTGCATCCCTTCGCTTCGCTCGAGGAGGTCGAGGAGGCCCTGCGCCGCCTGGCCGGCATCGACGAGCCCCTCGTCATGGAGCTGCCCCGGCGCCCCGGCCAGAAGGAGACCCGATGGACGCACCTGGTAGGTGAGGCGGCCCCGGAGCCGGAGGAAACGATCGCGGAAAGCGTCGAACCGTCCGCGTCCGGCCGGCCATCCCTCGCTTCGCGGGTGGAGCGCCTGGAGGAGACGGTGGCGCGATTGTCGGAGGAGCTGGAGGAGCTGCGAAGGCAGTTGGGCGGGTAGGACTCTCGCCCGGCGCTTCCGCACCGGGCTAATGAAACGTCGCCCTTGAGGGCGATAGGCCCGCAGCGTCTTATCGCTTCAGAGAAGCGAGGTCTCGATAGCCCGGTGCGGGAGCGCCGGGCGAGGGACCTACACCACCTCGATCCTGGCCGGCCCCTCCAGCACCTCGCCCACCTCCGCCGCCCGGTGTCCGCCGGCGAGCAAGGCATCGAGAAGGGCGGGAGCGTTCCCGGGCGGCACCGCCAGGAGCAGGCCGCCGGAGGTCTGGGGATCGAAGAGCACCTCGCGCTGGAGGCGGTCCAGGCCGGCGCGGTCCGTGAAAACGGCGCGGACGTTCTCCTCGTTGGCCACGGTACAGCCGGTGGTGACTCCGGCCTTGGCCAGGCGGTAGAAGCCGTCGTGGACCGGCAGGCGCTCGAAGTCGATCCGGAGGGCGGCTCCGGAAGCCCGCGCCATTCCCAGGGCGTGGCCGGTCAGGCCGAAGCCGGTGACGTCCGTCGCCGCGCGGGCGCCGTGCTCGAGGGCGAGGCGGCTGGCACGGTCGTTCAGCCGCTCCATCTCGCGCAGCACCGGCTCGAGGCCGGCCTCGTCCAGCTTGTCGAACTTGAAGGCGTTGACCAGCACCCCGGTGCCCAGGGGCTTGGTGAGCAGCAGCCGGTCGCCCGGGCGAGCACCGGCGTTGGTCAGCAGGCGTTCGCGGTCGGCCTCGCCGATCACCGCCAGGCCGAACTTGAGCTCGGAATCGCGCACCGAGTGGCCGCCGAGGAGCACCGCTCCCGCGTCGACCAGGGCCTCCGCGGCTCCCCGCAGAATGCCCCCGAGGGCCTCGGCGCCTTCGCCCTCCAGCTCCGGGAAGCAGCAGAGGTTGAGGGCGAACAGGGGCCGCCCGCCCATGGCGTAGACGTCCGAGAGCGAGTTGGCGGCGGCCACACGTCCGAAGCGGCGCGGATCGTCGCAGACCGGAGTGATGAAGTCGACGGTGGCGATCAGGGCGTGGCCGTCGAGCAGGTAGACGCCGGCGTCGTCGGCGGTCTCCGGGCCGACGAGGATCCTCTCATCCCGTCCGGCAAGCCGGACGAGCGGAGCGATCATCGCGGCGAGGTCCCCCGGACCTACCTTGGCCGCTCAGCCGCCGGTCGTCGCGCAGGCGGTGAGGCGAAACTTGCGCCGGAACAGTGCCATGGCGAGGAATTGTATATCCCCTATAGAATCCGCGCGGAGATAAGGAGGACCGCCATGGACCGCAAAATTCTCGTCGCAATTTCGGCCGTCTTGCTGCTGGCCGCCGCCTGCCGGCCGAAGGAGCCGGCCGCCTCGAGCGAAACCGCGGGGCCCGCCGAAGCCACCCCGCCAGCCGAAGCAGCAACGTCGCCGGCCTCGCCTCCCACCCCTGCGACGACGGCCGTGGGAAGCCCGGATGCGGTTTCGGCGGCCGGCGCTTCGGCGACCCTAGCCAGCCAGGAGACCAATTGGCCGGGGATCGCGGTCGACGTGACCGAATTCCGGCGCAAGGGAAACACACTGACGGCGAAGGTGGTGCTCCGCAACCACGGGACCGATCAGGTGCAGCCCGAGATCCTCTATAAAGAGGTCTATGTCATGGACCTCGGCGGCGGCAAGAAGTACGAGGTGCTCCGGGACGAGAAGGGCGCCTACATCGCGGCGCTGCGTTCGGGTTGGACCGACCGGTGGTACGACACCCTCCAGCCGGCGCAGTCGTTCACCATCTGGATGAAGTTCCCGGCGCCGCCGGCCGACGTCAGGTCGTTGACGCTCCAGCTTCCCGGCATGCCTCCCTTCGAGGACTTGCCGATCCAGGACGTCTGAGGATGAGCCGCGACCGTCTCGCTCGAATCCTTGCGCCGGTGATGCTGGTCGCGCTGGCGGCACCGGTCCTCGCCGAGGATCCACCGTACAGGGATCCCTGGGAGCCATCGACTGTGCAGGCCGCTGAAGCGGCGGCGGCCAGGTTGGGCGCCAAGCGGGCGCTCGCTCTGATTCCCTCGATTCTCACCATCCACGGCCTGGAAGGCGGCGTGGCCGGGCAAGGGAGCGCCATCGTGGCGACCGTGCAGGAGGTCCGGCAGGCGATGAAGTCGCTGGGGGCGCGGGAAACGGATCTGGAAGTCCGGGTGTCCCTGCCGGCGGACGTCCTTTTCGACTTCGACAAGGCCGACATCCGGTCCGACGCCGCCGAGGCCCTGGCGCAGCTCGCGACCGTGATCCGGGCCTATCCTTCCGGCCGCGTGGAAGCTCGAGGGGCACACCGACTCCAAGGGGGATGACGCCTACAACCAGCGGCTCTCCCTGCGCCGGGCCGAGTCGGTCAAGCGTTGGCTGGCGGAGCGGGAGGGGATCGCGGCGGACCGCTTTGCTACCCGCGGCGCCGGCGAGAGCCGGCCGGTCGCCGGCAATGACGACGACGCGGGCCGGCAGCGCAACCGCCGCGTCGAGGTGGTGATCCAGAAGCAGTGACGATCCTATCGATTTAAAGGGGGGCTCTCATGTACCACAAGCTTTCCACATCTCTGCTCGCCGAGTTCATCGGCACCTTCGCGCTGATCTTCATCGGCGCCGGGGCTGGAGCGCTGGGCATCGGCGGACTGGTCGGCGTCGCTTTCGCCCACGGTCTGGTCATCGTCGGTTTCGCGTACTCCTACGGCCACATCTCGGGAACCCACGTCAATCCGGCGGTGACGTTGGGGGTCTGGGCCGCCGGCAAGATCGACGCCGGCCGCGCCTTCTCCTACATCGTGTTCCAGATCGCCGGCGGCATCGTCGGCGCGCTCGCCTTGCGTTGGGTGCTCGGCGGTGCCGAGACCGGCCTTGGCG
Source organism: Thermoanaerobaculaceae bacterium (assembly GCA_963778565.1). Classification (GTDB taxonomy): domain Bacteria; phylum Acidobacteriota; class Thermoanaerobaculia; order Multivoradales; family UBA5704; genus DATARR01. The sequence goes on from CAVZUZ010000018.1 coordinate 76,429, forward strand.
TGACGGCGCTCGCCCGGGACCTCTCGGCGGGCGGCGCGACGATTACCATCACTCCGCTCATCGGCGTGGCACTGGAAGCGATCCTGACCTTCTTCCTCGCCAACGCCGTGATGAACGCCGGCATCAGCGGCAAGGCCACGATCCCCGGCGGCCTGGCGATCGGCCTCACGCTGGCCTTCTGCATCTTGATGGGGGGTCCGCTGACCGGCGCCAGCCTCAATCCGGCGCGCAGCATCGGCCCGGCGGTGGCGACCGGCAACTTCACGGATCTCTGGGTCTACCTCATCGGCCCGCTCTGGGCGGCGTCATCGCCGGTCTGCTCTACAAGACCGTGTTCGAGGAGCGGGAGCACGGGCATCCGCGGAAGAAGTAGGCTGCAGGAGCTCGACGGCGTCGCCGAATGGGTGGCCCCGTCGCGAACCTCACCGCGTATTTTCCGCCGCCTCAGGCAGCACGTCCGGCCACCATCCCCCCGGCTGGTTCACCGGCCACGGGCAGGTCCGCTGAATCTTCAACTCGTACATCATCGGATGATCGGATCGCAGCGGAAAGCTGAAATCGGTTCGTTTCATGCGGCCGCCGCAGCGGAACTGGGGATTGCCGAACGCGATGGCGACGAGCAGCACGATCTCGGCGGCGGCGTAGACCCAGCGGTCTTCGCAACGCGCGACCCGACGCGGGAGCGTCCAAGAGCGCCCGCCCACAAGATCACCGGAAGAATGGCGGCGTGAAGGAGGATCAATCCCTGCCACATCATTGATGTCGTCGGCGAGAGGGCGAAGACGATGACGGCCGCGAGGAAGGAGATGCGGGCGTATCCCTTGAGCCAGTCGCGGTCCGACGCGCCGGGCGACAGCTTCGTGCGCCATAGCTGCCGCGCCCTGCGCCACAGGCGGACGTTCGCCAGAAGAGGGATCAGCAAGGTGAGGGCGAGCACGGTGTTCGTCACGGCGTCGAGGCCGGGTCCGAGCCAGGGATCGGCGCCGAAGAGGCCGGAGAAGTCGAAGTCGGCCATCCGCTGGGAAAGGGCGAGCGAGGCGTAGCGCAGCCAGTACATCAACCCGCGCAGGAGCGGAAAAAACAGGATCAGTCCGCGTCCCAGAAACCCCTTGTCCGCCTCGGTGAGGATCACCGGGTCGGCCGCCAGCTCCAACGCCCAGGGAATGAGCGGCACCGAGGCCAGGAATCCTCCCGCGATCGCGCCTCCCCAGTGCAGCCGGAAGTACCGGCGCAGCCACAACAGGACCGAAGCGACGGCGAGCAGCAGGAAGGAAGCATGGATCTGGAAGGCCAGCGCCAGTCCGGCGACGTGCAGGAAGGAAGGCCAGAACCGCGCGCGCTCCGCGCTGGACGAGGGCGCTCCACAGGTGGATGGCACCGAAAAGGAAAAGATAGTTCGGATTCCACAGGAAGGCCGCGAAGTAGAGCTGCCACGGGTTGAGCCAGTAGAGCACCGCGAGCAGCACCCGCTCGAAGGGCGAGAGGATGCGCTTGAGCGTGCCGTCGAGGATCAGGTAGGCCGCGACGTGGAAGAGCAGGACGAGCGCGCTCGGCGCCCGGTGGTCCCGCCATAGCATCAGCGGCAGGCCCACGAGCAGGCTGGTGATGCCGCCCGGCGCCTTGCCGCCGGTGGACATGGGATTGCCGTAGGAGATCCACTCCCCTTCCGCGGCCAGCAGCCAGCCCCGCGCCAGGAGGTTGAGCTGGTCGCCCCCCACCTGGCTGCGGACCAGCATGAGGAGCGCCAGGGCAAGGCCGGCGGCAAACAGGATCCACACCGCGCGGGCCGCGGCGGCCGGAGACATCCGGCATGGGTTCGGGGAGGACATCGCGGAGAAGCTGAACTATATACTTTGCGGCTTGTGCGCCTGGAGACAAACGCTTTCCTGCGCGGGCGAGGGTCGCGGCTCCTGCCATGGGCCGCGGCGGCCGGCCTCTACACGGCCCTGACTCTCGTCTACCTCTGGCCGCTGCCGCGGCTGTGGGGCAATCACATCGGCCCCGGCCTCGGCGATCCGCTGTTCGTCCTCTACGTCCTCAAGTGGGGAGCCCATCAGATCCAGCTCGGTCTGCCCGACCTCTGGAACGCCAACCTCTTTTATCCCACGAAGGGCTCCCTCGCGCTCTCCGAGCACCTGCTGGGGCCTTCCGCCCAGCTCGCGCTGTTCCTGATGGTGGTGCCCAACGCGATCGCCGGCTACAACTTTCTCCTCGTCACTTCGTTCGCGGCCACCGCCCTCGCCGTCTGCTGGGTCTGCCGCCGTGCCGGCCTCTCCTGGACCGCCGCCGTAATGGCCGGCGGGATGTTCTCCTTTTCGCCTTTCCGCATCGGACACCTGGCCCACCTCCAAATCCTGATCGCGCAGTGGATTCCCCTCGCCCTCTGGTTCTGGGACCGCCTGCTCGCGGAACGGACGGCGAAGAACGCCGCTCTTTTCCTGGCGTTCTATCTGTTGAATCTTTCGGGCGGGTGTTATTTCGCCTACATGATCCACTTTCCCATGGTGGCGATTCTGGCCAGCCGGGCGTGGGTGGAAGGAAGGAAGCTGGTCTCGATCCGATCCCTGCGGATCCTGGGGGCCGTCGTGTTGCTGGCGGCGACGGCCGTCGCGGCAATCTTCCTGCCCTATGTGCGAATCGCTCGCGTTCATGGCCTCGTACGGCCGGAGGCGGAGATCCGCGAATACAGTGCCACCTTGGCCAGCTACTTCAGCCCCTCTCCCAATAACATCTACTCCGGCCCGCGGGCACGGCAGATCGTGGAGGCGGTGATGGAAGATTCCGCCGGCCTCTTCTTTCGGCCCGAGAACCACCTGTTCGCCGGCTTCCTGCCCACGGTCCTCTTCGGCGTCGGAGCGTTCGTCGCCTGGCGCCGGCGCAAGGAGGGGCCGCCGGACGTCTGGGCTCGGGGTCTCGCCCTCTCGGGCCTCGTCTGCTTCGCCCTGTCCTTCGCCGGAGTCTTCCTGCCGCTGGCGCGGATCCTCCCCGGATTGTCGGGGATGCGCGTGCCCGCCCGCTTCTACGCCTTCACCTCGCTGGCCGTGGTGTACTTCGCCGCCCGCGGCGTGGACGCGCTGCTGCTCCACCTCCGCGGTCGCCGGGGACGAACGGCCGTCGCCGCCTTCCTGGCCGTCGTTCTCGCCGTCGAGCTGGTTCCACGGCAGATGCCGTGGGAGGGCTTGTTCCGCGAGGAGCAACTGCCGGAGGTCTACCGCTGGATCAGGGACGAGAAGACCGTCAAGGCAATCCTCGAGCTGCCCATCGGCGCGGACAGCCGGGAGGCTGACTACCTCTACGCCTCGACCGTGCACTGGAAGCCGATCGCCAACGGCTACAGCGGCTATATGCCGGTGAGCCACCAGATCCTGACGGACCGCATCGGTTACCTTCCCGGTCCAGCCGTCCTCGACCTGCTCCGGGAATGGTGGATCACCCACATCGTCGTTCATGCCCGGAGGCCGGACCGCGCGAAGGCCGTGCGGAGATGGGAAGGCAGGTTCGCGACCGGGCCGGGGCGCCAGGTGGAACGGGTGTATCAAGCGGACGGAATCTACGTCTTCCGCCTGCTCGACGCGCCTGCCGGCCCGAATCCCGCCAGCTCCAGGATGCCAAAACGAACCGGCTGGTGAAAATCGGCCGGATCGGTCAGGGTCGGCGACCAGCAACTGAGCTCCGGCTCGCCGTCGCGGGGCCGCTCGATGCGGTAGAAGTTGGCTCGCCAGACGCGCGGCGGATCTCCGGACGGCTCAATGTCGGACTCAATACTGCGCCAGGGGATCGCCAGGATGGCCCACCAGTCCTGCCGCAGCGTTCCGGCGCCCGCCGCCCAACGCAGCCCCGGGCAGTCCCAGGAGGGATCGACCTGCATGTCGGCTCGCCGCGAGGTCGGATTGTGGACTCGGGCGTCGAAAACCACTCCCCGGGGGCTCACTTCGAATTCGAAGTATCGGGTGGGATCCTCCTCGCCGGGAGCCAGGAAGACCTCGACCGCCTCCTCCTCGTAGATCGGATCATCCCGCTGCCGGCAGGTTCCCCAGGCGTCGCGGTCCGCGCAGTCGAAGCGCACGTATAGAGCCTCCTCGTCCCGGCAGACGCGGGTCTCGGTCTGCTGCACGGCCGGACCGCTGCCGTCGGCGAGCGCGAACGGCGTGAGCGCCGGCAGCTCGTCCCATCTCCGGGAGGAGAGATCGGCGGCCAGGTTCCAAGAGGAAGGAACGAGGGGAACGCGCCAGCGGGGGACATTCACGGCGGGGATTCTACTGACTCGACCTCACCCCAACCCCTCTCCTCAAGGAGAGGGGCTTCAGGAGATTCTCGTCCCCCCTCTCCTTCAGGAGAGGGGGCCAGGGGGTGAGGTCGCGCGGGCAATGCGGCGATCGGCGCTGGGGTAGACTCACCCCCGTTCTGCCATGGCCAGGCCCTTTCTCACCGCGGAGTCGAAGGCGGCGCTCACCGAAGCGGTGCGCGCGGTCGAGTCGTGCAGCAGCGCCGAGCTGGTGGTGGCCGTCCGTCCGCGATCGGGCTCGTACCTGCACGCGGATCTGGTCGCCGGGATTCTGGCGGGTCTGGCGGCGCTCGCGGTGCTGCTTTACTCGCAATGGCAGTTCGGGCTGGTCTGGTTCCTGATCGATCCGGTCGTCGTCGGAGCCCTGGCGAGTCTCGCCGCCTCCCGTAGCGCCGTCGTGCGGCGGGTGTTCACCCGCCGGCGAACGCGCCGGCAGCGGGTGGAGGACGCGGCCCGCGCCACCTTCGTCGAGCGGCGCATCCACGGCACCGGCGGGCGGACGGGCATCCTCCTCTACATCTCCATCCTGGAGCGGGAGGCCGCGATCGTGGTCGACGTGGGGATCGAGGCGCTCGCCACCACGGACGCCTGGCGCAAGGCCGCCGGCGAAATCGAGGCGGCGGTGCGGAGCGGCGCCGAGGGCACCGCGGTGGCGGAGCGAATCCGCGCTTTGGCGGCGATTCTCAGCCCCGCTCTGGCGCGCGACGCCGCCGACGTCGACGAGCTGGCGAACGAGGTGTGCTAGCCGTGCAGCCTCTCCGTTCGAAAACGGTCTCCTGGTTCCTCGGCGCGCTCGTCCTCGCGCTCCTGCTCATGCCTGCAGCCGCTTTCGCCCGGCCAGGCGGCGGCGAGAGCTACTCCGGTGGAGGTGGTGGAGATGGAGGAGGTGGCGGAGGTGGCGACGGCGACAGCGGCCTGATCTTCCTTCTGGTCCGGCTGTGGATCCATTTCGTCTTTGCCTATCCCCAGATCGGCGTACCGGCGACGATCGTGATCATCGTCATCGTCGTTGCTCGCCGGAAGCGCAAGGCGAAGGCCGGGCCTCAGCGGTGGGACTCGGCGCCTCCCAAGGCGCCGCAGCATCGGGCCCTGCGCGACCTGGACGCCATCCGCGGTCTCGACCCGGACTTCTCGGTGGTGCTGTTCGAGGACTTCGCCTATGCTCTCTTCGCCCGCGCCCATCAGGCCCGTTCCAGCCAGCGGGATCTGGAGTCGCTCTCACCGTATCTCGGACCCGCTGCGCGCAACCACCTCGCCCAGCGCCGCCCGGTGGGCGCTCCGGTCTCCGGAGTCGTCATCGGCGCCATGCGCCTTCTGGATCTTTCGATCCCCCCTGCCGCCGCTTCGCAGGGTGGCCCGGCCCCCCAGGTGAAGGTCCTGCTGGAGCTCGAGGCGAACATGACGGTCGGCATGTCCGGCGCGGAGCATCCGCACTACGTCCAGGAACGCTGGCGTGTGGTTCGCGATGCCGGAGCGAAGAGCAAGCCGCCGTCTCTGGTGCGCTCCTTCCAGTGCCCCAATTGCGGCGCGCCGTTCGGCGCCGCAGGCGGCGACCGCTGCGAGTACTGCGGCGAGGTGGTGTCCGGCGGCCGCTTCGACTGGAGCGTGGAGTCGATCGAACTGATCCGCATCGAAGAGCGCCCTCCCGCCCTCACCTCCGACGTGCAGGAGGTGGGGAGCGAGTGGCCGACGATCCACCATCCATCCCTCAACGCCCGCTGGGCGGAGCTGGCGCGGGAAGATCCCGCGGTCACCCAGCAGGCGCTGGACGCCCGGCTGCGCCTGATCTACGGCGAGCTGAACGCCGCCTGGTCCCGCCGCGACCTCGGCGGCGCGCGGCCCTACGTTTCGGACGGGCTCTTCGACTACCTCCAGTACTGGGTGACCGCCTACGAGCGGCAGGGGCTGCGGAACGTCCTCGAAGGAATGCGGATCGTGGAGTGGAAGACGGTGAAGGTCCTCCGCGACCGCCATTACGACTCGCTCACCGTCCGCCTGTGGGGATCGGGCCGGGACTACACCGTCCGCCAGACGACGGGCGACGTCGTCTCCGGCGATCCCGAGCACGACCGCTTCTACTCCGAGTACTGGACCCTGATCCGCGGCGCGGGCGTCAAAGGGGCGCCGCGCGGCGACAAGAGCTGCCCCAACTGCGGCGCGCCGCTCGACGTCAACATGGCCGGCCAGTGCGAGCACTGCGGCGCCAAGATCACCAGCGGCGAGTTCGACTGGGTACTGTCGAAGATCGAGCAGGACGACTCGTATACGGGGTAGGCCCCGCAACCTCACCCCCTGGCCCCATACGCGTTGACCCAGGCCCGCACGGAGGGTTATCCGCTCCTCAGGTCCCTCTTCGATCGGGCCATCGCCGTGCCGTCGGGCCCCTCACCTCCCCGGCCCTCCTCTCCCACCTCCCACCCACCCCGCCGGGAGAGGAGGGAGACTGCTTCAAGAAACTGCTTTTTTAGCTCCCCTCTCTCCCGGCGGGGTGGGTGGGAGGTGGGAGAGAGGGGCCGGGGGAGTGAGGGGCCCGAGGCGGCGGAAAACCTCCGGCCCATCGACAAATCTCGACGTCAGGTTAACGCTTACGAGCTTTTCTAGCACGCGCCGTCGTGATCCTTCTGGGCCCCGGCGGCCCGCCGCTCGCAGTCGTTGCCGTAGGTCGTTCCGTCGCACCCGCAGACGGGCTTGAACTCCTTGGTGCAGGCTTCCGGCTTCACGACGCAGACTCCCTGGAGGTCGGCACTCTGGCACTCGCCGGCGGGAAGCTCGCAGAACTGCCCATCCGGACAGGGCAGCCCTTGAATGCCGCCGCAGACCTTGCCGGGTTCAGTTCCCTGACACGTCGCTCCGAGCAGCACCAACGGCAGCGCCAGAAAGAGAAGTCTTCGCATCGGTCTCTCCTTTCCGTCACCTCAATTCAAGGATGAAGTATATCCAGAAGCCGCGAGCAACGCCGCCTTCTCCTCCGGAGTGAGGAAGGCGGCTTGCAGCGCGTTCTCCTGGAGCCGCCGGATCTCGGCTTCGGAGAGACCCAGCTCTTCGGCCGCCACCCGGTACTCGTGGGCGAGGTCGATGCCGCTGATGCCGGGGTCGTCCGTGTTGAGGGTGACGGCGAGGCCGCGCCGGAGGAGAGCCGGCAGGGGATGGACGCGGTAGCTCGCTACGGTGCTCGTCTGCAGATTGCTGGTGGGACAGACCTCCAGGGCGATGCGGCGCTCGCCCAGCAGGTCGAGGACGGCGGGATCCTCCACGGCCCGGATGCCGTGGCCGATACGCTCGGCTCCCAGCTCCAGCACCGCCTGGCGCACGCTCGCGGCACCGGCCGCCTCGCCGGCGTGGGCGACGAGCCGCAGGCCCGCCTCCCGCGCTTCCCGAAAGTGGCGGACGAACAGCTCGCCGGGGAAGTTGGCCTCGTCGCCGGCGAGATCGAGCGCCACCACGCCACGGTCCCGGCTGCGGATGGCGGCCGCCAGCTCGACGCGGCCGATCTCCGGCCCGTAGTGGCGGGAGATGATGCCGATCAGCCTGGCCTTGACGGGGATGCTCCCGCCAGCCTCGTCCAGCGCGTCGCAGGCTGCTTCCACCACACCGGCGGCATCGAGCCCATGCTCCTCGCCCATGAACCAGGGGCTGAACCGCAGCTCGATGTAGTCGATGCCTTCGCGCGCGGCGTCCTCCAGGTTCTCCCGCGTGATCCGCCGCACGGCGTCGTAGTCCACGATCACCCGGCGCAGCAGCTCGAACTTGGCGATGAACCGCATGAGGCTGGGTTCCCGCTCGGTGACCTGGACGTGCGGCCGCAGCCCCTCGACCGTCCACGCCGGCAGCTCGATCCGATGGCGCCGCGCGAGGTCCAGCACGGTTTCGATCCGGACGTTGCCGTCCAGGTGTCGGTGCAGCTCGACCAGCGGATATCCGTCGCGCATTCGTTCTCCTCCCGGGGCGACATCTTACGTCGCCGAGAGATCTACGCTTCGGTCCGTCTACCAGTGCGCGTTCCGCTCACGAGGATCCGTTTCCAGAATGAAGGCCGTCCGCGCGCGACGCCCGCGACGCAGATATCGCCGGCTCGCCTTCTGGCTCCATCTCCACCGGCTGCTGAAGGCGAGCCGGAGATGGATGAGCCCGCTCTGGCGTTAGCGGCAGGAGCTGCCGGAGCACGCTCGCAACCGGGTGAGGCGGCGGGCGAGATCCTTCCGCACGGGTGCCGCGCCCGCGCCCGCATGCCGGCTGGTGAGCTGGAAGGGATCCTTCTGCAGATCGTAGAGCTCACGGTCGCCGGTCGAGTGCTCGACGTAAAGCCATCGCGGGTCGCGGACCGCCTGATAGGAGGGCTTGGTGCGGCCGGTGCCGACTCCCTCGATCAGCAGAGTCCGGTCCTTGCCCTGCCCGGGATCGAGGGCCAGCGGAAGCAGCGGCCGGCCGTCCATCACCCGGCCGGCGCGGGCGCCTGTGAGGGCGACGATCGTCGGCGCCAGATCCACATTGGACACCGGCTGCGCCGCCGTGGCTCCGGCCGGAAAGCCGCCGCCGCGGATGATGAGCGGCACGCGGATGGACTCCTCGTAGGGGTAGTACTTCTGATCCGGAACCCGGTGCTCGCCGAGGAGAAAGCCGTTGTCGGAGGTGAAGATGATCACCGTGCTCTCGAGCTGGCCGGTGTCGGCGAGGGCGTCCACCAGCCGCTCCACGAGATCGTCCACCGCCAGCAGCGAGGCCAGGCGCCCGCGGTGAATCTCCGTCTGCCGCGCCGTCTTGGCCGAGCTGAGTTGCGGCAGCCGGCGGATGTGCGCGGGCTTGTCGCGCACGTCGGCTTCGCTGAACGAAGGCCTCGCCGGCAACGGCTCGTTGGCGAAGCGGCCGCGGTGGCGCGGCGCCGGGCGGGGCGGCACCTGAACGCCGTCGATGCGCTCCAGGTGGGGAGCGACCGGCGCCACGGTGACGAAGAACGGCTGGCCGGATCCGGCGCGGGAGCGCAGCAGACTGTCGGCCTCGTCCGCCAGCACGTCCGTCTGGTAATCCGCCGGAGCTTCGCCGTAGCTCACCGCGACGCCGTCGTCGCTCACCTTGTAGCCGTACAGCATGTAGGTCGAGGGATCGATCAGCCCGAACCACCGCGTCCAGCCGGGGGGAGCCTCCGGCGAAGTCACGCCATAGTTGTTGAGGTACTTCCCCACATGCGCGGTGTAGTAGCCGGCCTGCTGCAGCCACACCGGCAGGGTGTTGGAGTGGTCCAGGCGCTGGTAGCCGCCGTTCGGCCCGCCGTTGGCGAGCACGCCGTGGTTGTGCGCGTACTGCCCCGTCAGGAACGTCGCGCGCGACGGGCAGCAGAGGGGATAGGCCACGAAGCTGTTCGCGAACGAGGTGCCCCTCGCCGCCAGCAAGGCCCGGGTCCTGGACAGGACGCGCATGTCCTCGACCTTCTGGTCGTCCGTCATGATGACGAGGATGTTCGGGCGGGTCTTCAGGGCGGGCGCGGCGGCCGGCGTCTGGAGCGGCGGAGCGGGCAGCAGAAAGCCGGCTGCGGCGACGAGGATCCAGAACAAGCTCTTCATGGGCTTCATTGTATCTCCCGGCTGTTAAAGTAGGGTCGATGAAGGACTCGGAGCCCTCCAAGGACGAGCTCGAGAAACAGCGGCGCAAGGCGGAAAAGCACGGCGTACCGGACATCCACCGGCACATCTTCCTCTGCTGCGACCCTACCAAACCCAAGTGCTGCAGCCGCCGGCGGTCGCTCGAAGCCTGGAAGTTTCTGCGCAAGCGGCTCAGGGAGCTGGGCCTCTCCAGGGCCGGCGGCGTCTATGCCAGCCGCGCCAACTGCCTCGACATCTGCACGGGCGGTCCGATCGCCGTCGTCTATCCGGACGGCACCTGGTACGGCCACTGCGATCCCCCGGCGCTGGAGCGCATCCTCCAGGAGCACCTGATCGGCGGGAGGATCGTCCGCGAGCTGCTGATCATGGAGCGGCCGCTGGGAGAAGAACCGCGATGAGCGAACGCGCGCGAGCGCTCCTGCGCTGGACCGCCTGGGCCTGGCTCCTGGTCTTCGTCTTCTTGGTGGGGATCGCCTGCGGCGCGCCATTGCCCGCCGGCGGCCAGGACGCCGCCGCGACCGCGACGAAGCGGCAGCCGGCGAAGGTGATGGGCTTCGAGGGAGCCGCCTGGCTGGAACGGGAGGGGCGGGCCGAGGAGGAGAAGCCCGAGGTGGTGCTCGCGGCGATGGAGCTGCGGAATGGATTGACCGTGGCCGAGATCGGCGCCGGCACCGGATTCTTCAGCCGCCGGCTCGCCAAGGCCGTGGGTTCAGCAGGAAAGGTCTACGCGGTCGACATCCAGCCCGAGATGCTGGACCTGCTCGAGACCTACGCCGCCAAGGAAGGAATCGCCAACATCATTCCGGTCCTGGCCACCGAGACCGATCCCAGGCTCCCCGCGCAGGGCATCGACCGCATCCTGCTCGTCGATGTCTACCACGAGTTTCAAAAGCCGGAGCCGGTGCTCGCCCGCATCCGCGACAGCCTGGCGCCGGGCGGCACCGTCACGCTCGTCGAGTACCGCCGCGAAGGCGAAACCGCGTCCCACATCAAGATCGAGCACCGGATGTCCGTCGAGCAGGTGCTCGCCGAATGGCAAGCGGCGGGGTTCGAGCTGCTCAACCAGCTCGAGACCCTCCCCTCGCAGCACCTGTTCATCTTCTCCGCTCGCCGCGGGGCGCGCCCGCGCTAGCCGCTGCCTATCAGCCTGTCTTGACAGGATTCCGGCAGATTAGAGCGCTGACCTTCGCAATCTCCTCGAAATGGTCATCGACGTGGAGTAGCTCAGCCTGAGCACGGATCGCGCACGCAGCGATGATCAGATCCGTAGCGGGGACGGTGCGCCCGAGCCGGCGCAGATCGAAGCCGATGGCTGCCGCGAGAGCGAAGTCCGCGTCACTTAACTCGAGCCGGTGGAACCCGCGGAAGTCCGCAAGGAGCATGCGCCGCTCCTTCTCGTCGGCAGCGAACCCGACGACCTCTACGTAGATGACGCCGTTTACCGCCAAGTCGTCGCGAGCGATCGCGGCAGCCACCGCGGCCTGCACCACGGCGGCGCCCGCTTGCCGGTAATACTCGATTAACGCCGAGCTGTCGGCTACGGTCATCCTTCTTCCCGCAGCCGCCGCAGCTCTGCCAGGTCACCGCGCAGAGCGAGTTGACCCTTGTGCGCCAAGGCATTTGCAAGCCGCCGGCGCCGCACCGCCTCCTCGAGGGCGGTCCGAATCGCTTCAGCACGTGTCTCGACGCCAAGCGCTTCCTTCGCTTCCTCTAGAAGCGCTTCGTCGATCGTGACTGTCAATCGGCCCATATGCACCTCTACCAAGCACCGACAGTGTACACCACGATCAATCACCGAATCGAGCCACCACGCCGCAGTGGCCCTCGCCGCTTCCCACGAAGGCAATCTCGGCGAGATCACGACGCCGCCGGCTCGCAGCCGAAGTCGAACCGCACCATACTTTCCGCAGACCATGGACCGCCACCGCACATGGGTCGAGCGCCTCCGGAAGGCCGTCCTCCTCGGGCGGGGCACGACCGAGGTCGCCCTGCGTCAGGCCGTCGAAGCGCGGGCCGCCGTGGCCGGGGGACGCAAGGGGGAAGCGTCCGGCTCCATCCCGGCGGGGCTCACGGATTTCGTCGACAAGGTGATCCGCCATGCCTGGCGGGTGACCGATGAGGATGTCGAGCAGCTCAGGCGCGAGGGCTACTCGGAAGACGCCATCTTCGAGGTGACGATCGCCGCGGCGCTGGGCGCCGGCATGGGCCGGCTCGAACGGGGGCTCGCCGCCCTGGCGGGAGACCCCTGATGCGCCTCAAGAGGGTTCAATCCAGGCACCCGCTGCGCTACCGCTTCCTGATCGCCTTGCTGACCTTGAAGCACCGCGTGCGGGTGCCCGACGTGATCCGCACGCTCTGCTACCGCCAGGAGTTTTTCGGCGCGCCGTACAACGGCTGGGTGGAGGCCCTCCTGCGCGGGCCTTCGCCGTGGAGCGTCTGGGAGCGCGAGCTGATGGCGGCGTTCACCTCGCGCCTCAACCAGTGCCTGTTCTGAAAGACCCAGCACGGCGCGGTCGCGTCGCAAGCATCGGGTCAAGCGGAGATGGTCGAGGCGGTGCTGGCGGATTATCGGACGGCGCCGCTCTCTGAACGGCTCCGGGCGATGCTGGCGTTTCTCGAAAAGCTCACCCTGACGCCCCAAGAGGTGGAACCGTCGGACGTGGCCCCGTTGCGGGCGGCCGGCCTTTCCGACGAGGCGATTGGCGAGGCCATCCACGTCTGCGCCAACTTCAATCTCATCAACCGCGTGAGCGACGCGCTGGGCTTCGAGCGCACCGGGCCCGAGTCGCTGTCGCGGTATGCGGGATTCCTGTTGCAGCGCGGTTATCTGCCGCCGTTCTAGCTCCACCCTTGCGGCGTTTTGGCCTTCCACAACCTGCCGTCGCGCTATTGCAACAGCCCGCGGGCTCAGCGCTTGTTTCACCGGCGTCGGTGCAACAAGCGGAGCGCTGAACGCTTGTTCCGCCTGCTCGATTGCGACAAGCAGACCGCTCAGCGCCCGTTTCACCGCCGGCGGTGGAACGACCAGGGGGCGCATCGAGTGTTCCACCGGCCTCATCGCATGTTCCACCGCTGCCGTTGGTCGTTTCACCCGCTCCGCTGCTTGTCGCACCGCCGTCGCCGCACGTCGCAAATCGGCCATCAGCTGTTGCAATTCCCGTCCATGGCGCTGCTGGCGAACCGTTTGGCGTGGATTCAACCCCTTCGGATGGTGCTGCAACACAGCAAGCTTGTGGCAAAACCTCGGCGCGTGTAGCAATTCGGGCGATGAGCCTCCGCGCCGCGGCGGTGTGTGTTGCAACGAGGGCTCAGGGACGAGCGGAGAAGCCTCCGCTTGGGGCAATCTTCTGCCGGGGACGCTTCACCTCAGGAGGTGGTCTCTTCGATCTCTTCGTCTGCTTCGACCAGCTCGTACTTGGCCGGCACGTTGCCAAAACCGCTGGCCCTGAGGGTGATCACACCCCGTTTGACGAGCGCTCTCATCACACGGTGCAGCGAGGTGCGGTCCGGCTCGTAGCCGAGAGCCTTCACCAGGTCGTTGCGGTCGAAGGTCTGGGGCACGTCATCGAGCGCGGCGTCGACGTCGGCCCATAGCTGTCCACGCCTGAGCCGGGGACGGCGGGTATCCGTCGCCGGCTGCGGTGCCACAGAGGGCCGGAAGGCGGCGGCCGGGGCCTCCGGGCTCGATTCCTCTGCCGTGGTCCGTGCCAGGAGCCCGTCCTCGTCCGCGGTGGTCATCCAGACCAGCTCCAAGGCCCGGAGCTGCTGGCGGAATCCCGCTTCGAGAAGCTCGATCCCTTCTTGGAGCTGCTCTTCCAGTCGCCGCTTGCGCTGCTCGTATTCCTCGCGTGTCATGTTGCAAAGGATTTCAACACGAGGCTGTATCGCAAAGCAAGGCTCGCGTTTCGCCGCCGGCCAAGGATGGCGGTCCGGCTACTGTGCGCCCGCCGGCCCCAGACCTCAGCCGCCTTCTCCCAGTCGAGCCTTCGCCAGATAAATGGCGAGCGCCTCGCGGAACAGGGATTCGGCCTCCCGCGCCTTGCCGGACCGCTCGAGATTCCCGGCCAGGTTGTGCAGGGCACCGGCGGTGTCCTCATGATCGCGGCCGTGCGCCGCCTCCGCCGCCGCCACGACCTGGTCATGCGGCAAGCCAGTTTTCAATCGGAAGTCCTGGCACGCGGGCGAATTCATCGACGTTATCGGTCACCAGAATCAGATCGAGCGCCAGCGTATGGGCCGCGATCAGGAGGTCGTTCGAGCCTATAGATTGGCCTTTCCGACTGAGGTGTGTCCGGATCTCGGCATAGTGCCGGTCCGCCTCACGGTCCAGCGGCAGCACATTGAAGCTCGCGAGCAACTGGTCGATACGGATCGAGAGCTCGGAGGAACCTTTCTTCGCCGCGCCAAACCGGAGCTCGCAGGCGACTATGATGCTCGTACATACAACGGGCTCACCTACGACGGCGAACCTTCGGGCCACTTTCCCGCCGGGGTGCCGGATCAGGTCCGACATGCTATTGGAATCAAGCAGGTAACGAAAATCGCCCATCTCAGAGATCCACGTCATCCACCGGAGGAGGGTCTTCGATTTCGGGGAAATCCTCGTCGAGAGGCTCCCAGGAGGCCAGAAGCTCCAGCACGGACGGTCTCCGAACCGGCTCTACAATCAGGCGGTTGCCTTCTTTGTGGAGGAGGGCTTCGTTGCCAGGCAATTCGAGGTCTCGCGGAATCCGCAATGCCTGGTTCCGGCCATTTCGAAACAACCGCACGATCCGTTCGGTCTGCACAACGTCCCTCCCGGCCGCCAGAGCGACCTATGTCGTGGCCTATGCTAACATGGCACCTCACTCCCTCTCTGCAAAATAACGAAGCGCCTCCTTGCCGGGCGCTCGATTTCGGCGTCGCCTCTCCCGATACTCGCTGGAGGCGCAGATCAGGCGGTTTCGGAGAGGACCAGAACTCTCTGTGACGGTCTTCCGGTGAGGGTTCGGGCTTGGAAGAGATGAGAGGGAAACGTGGTAGCGCATACGGGATTCGAACCCGTGTTACCGGCGTGAGAGGCCGGCGTCCTGGACCCCTAGACGAATGCGCCGCATGTCCGACGAGCCGCCATCAGACCCGCGAAGGGTAGCACAGGCGGCTCAGGGCCTTCAACCCGCAACCGTCCTCCTTCATTCCATACCTTCCTCAAGAACCATCAACCTTTTGTAGTACCGTTTCAGCGTGAGCTTTCGTCTGGTCGCGGCTGCCGGCAGCCCCTCGTTCGAGCTTCTGCAAGGGCGGCTCTATCTGGTGGGCCGAACCAGGGCGTGCGATCTGCTGCTCCAGGACCCCACGGTGTCGCGCCGGCATGCCGAGCTGGAGAGGGTGGAAGCGGGAGTGCGGGTTCGCGACCTCGGATCGACCAACGGCACTTTCCTCGACGGCGAGCGGATCTTCGACGCGGCGGCCACTCCGGGCGCGCGGCTGGCTTTCGGCAAGGCGGAGCTCTACGTCCGGGCGGAGAAAGCCGAGCCGCGGCTGGAGTCCGGGGACGATCTGCTCGACGCCACGGTCCTGCGGCAGGTGCCGGTCCACGGGCCTGCGGACATCGCGGCGCAGCTCTCCGCGGCGCCTCAGGGGACGTCGCTGCTGCGCATCGGCGGCGCCTCTCGGGAGGACCGCCAGGCGCGCAAGCTCGCCCTGCTGATCGACATCGCCAAGGAGCTGTCGCAGCAGGCGGAGGTCGACCTCCTGCTGGACAGGCTCGTGGGGCTGACCTTCCAGGTGATGAGCGTGGACCGGGTCGCCCTCCTGATGCCGGCGGCGTCCGGCGGCGAGTTGGAGCCGCGCATCTGGCGCAGCCGGGTGGAAGAGGCGGAAAGCTGGCGGGTGCCGCGATCGATCACCCGCAAGGCGGTGGAGGAGCGAGTGGCGGTGCTGATCGAGAACGTGCCGGCGAACGCCGGCTTCCAGGGAGGCGGCCTGGCGCTGCTACAGCGGGTAGAGAGCGCAATGTGCGCTCCGCTGCTGGGCAAGCAGGGTGCCGTGCTCGGGCTCATCTACCTCGACAATCACGGGGCGGCCCACTCGTTCACCGAGGAAGATCTGGAGTTCCTGACCGCCTTCGCCGGCATGGCCGCGGTGGCCATCGAGAACAGTCAGTTGATCGAGCGGGTGCGGCGGGAGGCGGTCGTCCTCTCGAACCTGCAGCGCTACCTGGCGCCCGACCTCGTGCGGCAGATCGCCGGCCAGACCGAGGAGATCCAGCTCGGAGGCACCAAGCGGCGGGTGGTGATCCTCTTCTCGGATATCCGGGGGTTCACCTCGATCTCGGAAGGGATGAACCCGGACGAGATCGCGAGCCTGCTCACCGAGTACTTCACGGAGATGGAGGAGATCGTCTTCGAGCACGGCGGCACGCTGGACAAGTTCATCGGCGACCAGGTCATGGCCCTCTGGGGCGCGCCGCTGGCCGGCAAGGACGACGCCGAACGCGCGGCACAGGCGGCGATGGCCATGCAGCGCGCCCTGGTGCGCCTCAACCGCGACTGGCGCCGTCAAGGTCGGCCGGAGCCTCTCCGTCGGCATCGGGATCAACGTCGGCGAGGTCTTCGCCGGCAACATCGGCAGCCATCGCCGGCTCGAGTACACGGTGATCGGCGACGCGGTCAATACCTCGTCGCGGCTGTGCTCGCAAGCCGGCCCGGCGGAGATCCTGATCTCGCATGATCTCTACATCGCCCTGGGCAAGCCGCCGCCGGTCTCCGTCCTGACGCCGCTCTCCCTTCGCGGCAAGATCCGGCCCGTGCCGGTCTACCGCGTCGAATGGAGCCGGTCCGGCGGCGCGGACGATACGGGCCAAGGGATCGAAGTTACGCGTCCGGAGTAAGCTCGCCGCGTAGTACTCTGGAATCACCCTCCTGAGAGGAGAGGCCATGGCCGAGCCCAACGTTCCGCACGCCGCCGAGCCGGGATTCAAGGAGCTCCACCCCAAGCTCGTCGATCCCGAGACCGCGCCCCGGCCGCGCATCAAGGAGCTGGAGGTGATGGTCGCCGAGGTGATCCGCGAGACGCCGGACACCTCGACTCTGGTGCTGTTCACGGGCAACGACCGGCTGGAGTATCAGCCGGGGCATTTCCTCACCATCAGGCCGCAGCAGTTCCAGGCGCTCGACCGGTTCTGCAAGTACTTCGAGGATCTGAAGGGGAGGAGAGAGCCGGCACGGGCCTACTCTCTCGTCTCGGCACCGCACGAGCGGCACCTGGCCGTCACCGTAAAGGAAGAGCGGTACGTCTCGGGATTGACCCAGTATCCGCCGCTGCTCTCGCCTCTCCTCGTCTGGCGTACTCCACCCGGCACGCGCATGGTGGTCACCGGCTTCGGAGGCCCCTACGTGCTGCCGAGGGATTGCGAGTCGCGGACGGACCACATCGTCCACATCTGCGCCGGCTCGGGAAGCGTGCCCAACTTGAGCATTCTCAAGCATTGCCTGGCGCTGGACATGAAGATCCGCCACACGATGATCTATGGCAATAAGATGTGGGAGGACGTCATCTTCCGCCGCCAGCTCGAGGAGATCTGCCAGAAGCATCCCGGCAAGGTGCGCGTCGTCCACGCCCTCTCCCGCGAGCCGAACCTCGCCCCGGCAGAGAATGTCCGCCCGGGACGTGTTACCGAAGCCCTGATCCGCGAATTCATTCCCGATCCCTCGGCCGTGGAAGTCTTCGCCTGCGGTCCCGGCATCACCAAGTTCGACCGCGTGGCGGCCAGGGAGAAAGGCGAGGAACCCCAAGCACGCTTCCTCGAATCCACCCTCGACGCCCTGGAGGCGATCGGCGTGCCGGACGAGCGGATTCACCACGAGAGCTACGGGTAGGGTTGACGCCTACGTCGCCTCAGGGATGACCTGATACTCGAGGACGTCTTCAGCCTCCTCATTGAGCTCCGCCGCGTGAGAGTTGATGACCTCGAGGTCGTCCGCGTCCTCACCGCGTTGCGGTTCTTCGGGGAGAGTCAACGAATCACCCCCGCCGGCTCTTGAGGATCTTCACGAACGAGCGCCCCCGCAGCTCGTCCAGAGTCAGCCCCGATCTCTCCAGCGCCTCCTCTTCCGTGATCGCGCCGCAGTTGATGGCACGCAGGAAGTAGTTGAGGAGGCCCTGGCCGGTGGCCGCGTCGTCGAAGACCTCGCCGACCAGGGTGGCCTGGGCCGCCTTCTGGACGAAGTTGCGGAGACGGTCAGAGGCGGATTCGAGACCCTCCAGGAAGAAGGAGTAGAGCGCGGCATAGCGGGTGACGAGCTGCGCCGGATGCAGGTCCCAGCCCTGGTAGAAGCCGCCGACGAGCGAATGGCGGACGTGCTCGGCGTGGAGCCTCCAGGCGCGGTGCACGACGGCGCGATTCTCCTCGATCTGGTCCGCCGTCAAGGGCGGCCCGTCCTTGGCCGCGCGGTGCGGCGGGACGGGCAGGACGTTGGTGGCGCCGTCCGACAGCCAGAGCCCCGTGCCGGCGTAGGCCACCTGCATCATGTGCTTGGCGAAGTCGCACACCGGATGGGTCATCGACTGGTGCTCCGCCGTGATGTTGGAGGAGGCGGTGTAGTCGTAGGTGCCGAAGTGCGCGGCCACGCACCGGCCGCGCGCCGCCTCGAAAAGCAGCGGCAGGTTCGACCCTCCCCGCTCGTTGAGGATCGCCTGCGGCGTCTCGATCATGATCTCCAGCCGCAGCGAACCGGCCGGCACGCCGAGCGCCGGCTCCAGGAGGTCGAAGAGATCGGCGAGGGCGGTGACCTGCTCGGGGAAGGTCACCTTGGGGAGCGTGACCACGAAATTCTCCGGCAGCCGCGCCTCCGCTCTCAGCCGTCAGCGTGGTCAGGAACAGGTCCAGCGTGCGCAGCGACCGTTCCCGCAGCTCTTCGGTGAAGGGCTTGATGCGGATGCCGATGAAGGGCGGAAGACGTTCCGGCGGCCATTCCCGCGGCCATCTCGCGCGCGGCGGCCTCGGCGTGACCGTCCTCCTCCGCGTCCGGACGGTTGCCGTAGCCATCCTCGAAGTCGACCCGGAAGTCCTCGACCGCCTCGCGCCGGAGCTTCTCCGCGACGCGGGAATGGATGGTCGGCGCGAGCCTTTCCGGCAGGCCGATCGCCTGCGCGAGGTCCGCGGGCGCGGGGGCGTGCTCTTCGAGCGCCCGTAGCGCGAGCGACCCCAGCCGTGCTGAGGTGTCGGCCTTGAAGAGGTGCGCGCCGCCGTAGACGGTATGGACGGGCTGGCGCCGGCCGGAGTCGCCGGGATAGCGCCGCGCAAACGCCAGGTTGGCGACGCGCAGGCGCTCGGAGACGTTGCGGATGGAGTCGGTGGTCAGAGTCGTTGGCATGGTGGCCCTCCGGCCCTCAAGGACGAAAGGGACGCCAAGGACGCCAAGGACGCGAGGTGAATGACATGTTTTGTCCTTGAAGTCCTTGCTGTCCTTTTTGTCCTTAGGTTTCCGCGTCTTTCAAGGGATTTATGGGCCAAGCCCCAGCACCAGCCGCCGCACCACCCGCTCCAGGGCGAAACGGCGGTACTCCGCGGTTGAGCGGACGTCGTCGATCGGCTTGACCTCGCGCGCCGCTTCGCGCCCGGCGAGATCCGCAGCCTCGGCCGGCGACAGTCCCCGAGCCGCCTCTTCGGCGGCGCGCAGGCGGACCGGAACCGGCGCGACGCTGCCGGCGGCGAGGCGGAGCTCGGCGATCCGGCCGTCCTCGATCCGGCCGGCCATGGCCACGACCACCTTGCTGATCGCCTGCGCCTCGCGGGTGCCCACTTTGCGGAACGCCTGGACCGAGCCTTGCGGCAGGTACGGCAGGCGAACCCGGGCGACGATCTCCCCCGGCTGCAGGGCGGTTTTGCGATAGCCGGTGTGGAACTCGGCGTAGGGGATCTCGCGGGTACCTTGCGCGCCGGCCGCCACGACCATCGCATCGAGGGCCAGCAGTACCGGCAGCGAATCGCCGGCCGGACTGGCGTTTGCCATGTTGCCGCCGAGGGTCGCGCGGTTCTGGATCTGCCAGCCGCCGACGAGCGATGCGGCGGCGGCGAGGGCGGGGAAGGCGGAGCGCACCGCGGCCGAGCGGCGGATCTCGCTGAAGGAGGTGGTGGCGCCGATCTCCAGGGCGCCGCCGGCTTCGCGATCTTCGCGAGCCTCGCGGATGCCGCGCAACTCGTCGACGGCCAGGAGATCCATGACCCTGTCCATCCGATGCAGCGCTTCGGGACCGCGCACCATCAAGTCGGTGCAGCCGGCGGTGGGGACGAGGCTCGGGTCCGCCTCCAGATGCCGGAGGGCCTCGTCCAGCGTGCGCGGGCGCAGAGCGGTCGTCAACGTTCCGGCTCCGCACAGAGCGCGCGCAGGATGCCTTCGTATCCCGTGCACCGGCAGAGGTTGCCTGCCAGCGCCTCCCGTGCCTCCTCGCGATCCGGCGAAGGATTGCGCTCGAGCAGCGCCGCGGCGGTGACGACGATCCCCGGCGTGCAGGCGCCGCACTGGACGCCGCCGGTCGCCACGAAGCGATCCAGGAACGGACGTGCCGGGCCCTCTGCGATTCCTTCCACCGTCTCGATCCGCCTTCCTTCGCACTGGAAGAGAGGCACCAGGCAGGAGAGGACCGGCTCGCCGTCCATGATGACCGTGCAGGCACCGCACTCACCTTCGCCGCATCCCTCCTTGGTGCCGGTCAGGCCGAGGTTTTCGCGCAGCACGTCGAGCAGGCGTTCCATCGGGTGGCCGTCGGCCTCGGCCGGCTGGCTGTTGAGGGTGAAGGCTGTCCTCACGGCGTGGAATCTCCTGCCGATGTAGGGGCGGCCCTATGTGGCCGCCCTGCTTCTTCGGAATCGCCACCATGATCAGGACGGCCACATAGGGCCGCCCCTACATCGTTCTTGCCACGCGCCAGGTACAGCCGCTCCGGCGTCGCCGGAATCTCATCCACGAGGAGGCCGGTTGCGTTCTCGATCGCCTGCACGGCCGCCGGCGCGCCGCCGTCCATGGGCAGCTCGCCGACGCCTTTGGCGCCGAAGGGACCGCCCTCCCATGCCCGTTCCAGCAGATGGACGTCGATCCGCGGGCTGTCCTTGGCGGTCGGGATGATGTAGGTGGCGAGGCGGTCGTTCAAATACCGGCCGTCCTGCAGCTTGATCTCTTCCATGAGCGCCCAACCGAGGGCCTGGAGGGTGCCGCCCTCGATCTGCCCCGCGCAAAGCGTCTTGTGGATGGCTCGGCCCACCTCGCACACCGCGGTGACCTGAGTGGGCCGCACCGCCAGGGTGTCCGGGTCGATTTCCACCTCGACCACGTCCGCTCCCCAGGCGTAGGTGGGATAGGCGGCGCCGCGGTAGGTGGACTCGTCGAAGGTCTGCCACTCCGGCGGCTCGTGGCGAATCGTGACCTCCGCCGGACCGGTCTCCTCGCGATACCGCCGCGCCGCGTCCCGGAAAGGCTCGACGGGACCCGATGGACCCACGATCCAGCCTTCCGAGACGGAGAGATCCTCGTCTCCCGTCGCGGATCGCCAGGCCAGTACGCGATCCCGCAGCTCGCCGACGGTACGCGCGATCAGCCCGCCCACGATCATGGTGGTGCGCGAGGCGACGGTGGGGCCGGAATCGGGGACTTCGCCGGTGTCCGGCTCGGCGAAGACCACGTCGTCCGGACCGATGCCGCCGGCCGCCGCGGCGATCTGCGGGAAGACCGCCGCGCACCCCTGCCCCATGTCCGTCATGGCGGTCAGCACCGCGATGCGGCCGTCTTCGAGCAGGCGGGCGGTGACGGGCGACTTCATCTTGCGCTCGCCGTTGCCGGTGAAGCCCGCGCCGTGGAAGTAGAGGGAGAGGCCGATGCCGTGGCGCGGCTTCTCGCCGGCCTCGCCGTCGCCGAAGCGGATCTCCTCCAGCTCCTTCCACCGTTGCCGGAAGCCGGTCCGTCGCTCCGCCTCCTCCAGGCAGAGGCGGGCCGAGGTGCTGGCGTCGAGGATCTGCCCGGTCGGCAGCCGGTCTCCCGGCTCGACGACGTTGCGGGCGCGGATCTCGAAGGGATCGAGCCCCAGAGCTTGGCCGATGCGGTCCATCTGGCGCTCGATCGCGAACTCCACCTGCGGCGCGCCGAAACCGCGGAAGGCGCTGTTCGGCGCCGTGTGGGTGCGCAGCACCTTCCCTTGGACGCGCACGCTCGGCCAGCGGTAGGGACCGAAGCAATGGAGGAGGGCACGCGAGAGCACGACGGGCGAGAGAGTCTTATAGGCGCCGCCGTCCATCAGGATCTCGGCGTCGAGGGCAAGCAGCCGGCCGTCGCGGGCGACGCCCGTGCGGTGCCGCACGACCGCCGGGTGGCGCTTGGAGGTGCCGACGATATCCTCGTGCCGGTCGTAGACCATCTTCACCGGCCGGCCGCAGGCGCGGGCCAGCAGGGCGGCGTGGATGGCGAGGGCGCTCGGGAAGTCCTCCTTGCCGCCGAAGCCGCCGCCCACCACCGTGGCCCGCACGCGGACCTTGTCGTCCGGGAGGTGGAAAGCATGGGTCAGCGCCTTGTGGACGTAGTAGGGACATTGCATCGAGCCGAGGGCGGACAGCGCGCCGTCCTCGAACCTGGCGATCATGCCGTTGCACTCGATGTAGATGTGCTCCTGATGGCCGGTCCGCCAGGTTCCCTCGATCACCTGGTCGGCTTCGGCCAAGGCGGCTTCCACGTCGCCGTCCTCCATGCGGAGCTCGTAGAGCGGCGGCAGCGCTTCCGCCTCCTCCAGGGTGAGAACGGGCTCGAGTCGCTCGTACTCGACCGTGAAAGCCGCGAGCGCCTGCCTGGCCGCGAGGCGCGTCGGCGCCGCGACCAGCGCCACGGGTTCAGCGACGTGAAGGGTGAACCCGTCGGCGAGGATGGGCCAGCCGTCGTCGAGGAGCTGAACGCCGTTCGGACCCGGGAGATCCGCGGCGGTGACGCAGACGGCGCCTTCCGGGGCTGCGGCGGCATTGAAGCGGATGGAGCGGATGCGCGCGTGAGCGTGCGGGCTGCGCAGGGTGGCGCCGTGCCACATCCCGGGCAGAACGACGTCGTCCACGTACCGCGCCGCGCCCGATACCTTGGCGAAGCCGTCCGGGCGCGGCGGGCTCTCTCCGATGCCGATCATTGGCCCCGGAGTCTGGAACAAGCCCAGGGCTGGGCGCAAGGGGAGGTGGCGCGCCGCTGGCGCCGGGCGATGGCGGGTGTCTACGTGCCGAAATCACCACGTCCAGAGGATGTGTTGCGAAGCTCCCGTGCTGTGTTGTCAAGGAAGCGCGCGGACGATTCCCGCTACGGAGAGGAGTTGCGCCTCTTTCGGACGCTGTTGCCACGTTCTCTGGCTGCGCTGTGAAGCGCAGACGCGGAATCCTCCTTTCGCAGCGCGCGAACCGCGAGTTGGGCTCGCGTGATGCGCCCCTCTCCTGCTGTGCTGTAACGCATCGGTAACGAGTTGTGATGATTCACATAGATGCTGTGAATCTCGATTGCGGAAACGGTCGGCAAGAGAGTGCGCCAACAAAAATGGTGAGGGGGACAACATGGGAGCCGAGAGGAGTCACTCCGCTCCGCTCACGACTGCTTCGGCTGGCTTGATACACAGCAAGACAAGCGAGAGAGACAACAATGCTGCGGTGAGTGCCAACAAAGCGTTGCGCGGCGAGGCCCGGATGGCGAGAGGGAGCTCGGCGCAACGCCGGCGCGCCGGGTGCCTACTGTTCCGCGAATAGATCGACCGGCACCCCGGTGCCCGAGCCGAAGTAGGCACGGGAGTTGGCACCGGGGAGCGCGAAGCCGTTGATGGCGATGCGCCGCGGGGCGCCACCGCGGTTCTCCTCGCTGCGGTGGACGACGTAGGGACCGAAGAAGGCGGCGCTCCCGGCCTTGAGCAGAGCGGGGACGCCGGAGCGATTCTTGTAATAGTGCCGCACCGACGCCGGATCGAGGTGTCCCCGCCGGCCACTGCGCGGATAGAAGACGAGCGGACCGTTGTCGGGGGTCGAGTCGTCGATCGCGACGACGGTCTGGATATAGCTCCCGCGGCCGTCGACGTCGCGCCACTCGGGGGTGCCGTACCGACGATGCTCGCTGTCCTGGTGGGGCTCGAACTCCAGCCCGTCGTTGGGATACTTGGCGTGGAGCTGATTCAGCAGGTGGACCGCCGACGCGGAGCCGAAGAGCTGGCCGACGATCGCGGTGAGCCGCGCGTCGCGCCCGCAGGAGATGAACGCCGGCTCGCATCCGCCCGCCCAGACGACCCGCTGCAGCCGGCGCGAACCGTTCGAGCCGCCGAAAACGAACTGGCTGCCGGCGTGCTCGACTTTCTGTTCACCTTCCCCGTCATCGGAAAGCTCCGCGCCGAGCTCCCGTCCGACCGTGCGGAGGCGTTCGGCGGCTTCGGCCATCGCCGCGACCTCCTCGCGGGAGAAGAGGCCTTCGACGATGAGGTAGCCGTCATCGTAGAACCGCCGGATGGCGGACGGGGGAAGCTCGCGGGTCGTCATGAGTCAGTGATGGGATTGTAGCATGGCGGATCGATTCCGGTCATTGGTCCCGGCGTCTGGATCGGCTCTCGTGAGAGAAGTGCTACCCTTTGGATCGACTCCAGGACGCGGAGAACCAAGCAATGAAAGGTAAAGCCCTGGAAGAAAACCTGATGGAACGTGAGGTGGGGGACCAAGTTTCGTTATTTCGTGACCGGCGCGAAAAGATCGACCGGCACCCCGGTGCCGGAGCCGAAGTAGGGACGGGAATTGGCTCCGGGCAACGCGAAGCCGTTGATGGCGATGCGCCGGAGAGCGCCACCGCAGTTCTCGGCGCTGCGGTGGACGACGTAGTAGGGACCCCAGAATTTCGCGGAAGCAGAGAGAGATTCATCAAGTTCGACGGGCCCGTCGAGCATTCTCCAGATCCCGCTCCAGATCGTCCGGCTCCTGACCGAAAGGGGACGCTTTTTCGGCATCAGCGACTTGGTAATCGGCACGCGTGACCTTGGCGCGGATCTTGATTGAGCGCGGAGTCCTACGTTTGACCTTCGGGAGCTCCTCTCGAATGACCCGGCGCAGGACTGTCTCCGTCACCGGCGGCTCGGCTTGCGACAAGTAGGCCTTCAGTGCCTCATTCATCATGGTCTGATAACCCGTACCAGCCTGTTCCGCACGGGTGCGGAATTCTGCAAGAACGGCATCATCGATATAGATGGTGATGCGGCTCTTTCCCTTCGAGGGAATGAGCGCGCCGCGCTTGGCCCGGGAGAAGTCGTACTCAGTTCTCATAATTGCGTCTCTCTTTCGGTGTGGCATGTCGTGCGGAGATCAGCCGGATCTCATCCCCGCGTAGCGTGTATACCACCACGAGAAGCTGTCCAGCGCTTCCCAACCCAATCGCGAGGAGGCGCTCCTCGCCTTCGGCATCCGGGTCCGATCTGTGTAGTGCAAGGGGATCGTAGAAAACGCTCTCAGCGTCCGCGAATGACACCCCGTGCTTCTTGAGATTTGTCGCGGCTTTTAGGGGGTCAAACTGGAACCGCATACTCAAGGGTATGCATAGCATGCATACGTGTCAACCCGGCGCTGACGGCCGTGTTCCTTCTCCGTCAGTCGAACTGGACGGCGCTCACTTCGCCTTATGCACCCAAGCCTCCTCGGGCATCAGGGCCTTGTGGCCGCTGGGAGCGATCTTGCGGAACACCGCCTCGGGCGGCCGCTGCTCGCCGTCCACGGCGAGGAGACGCCGGAGCGGAATACCGAAGAGGCGCTCGTTCTCCTCGAGCAGGGGCCGGATCAGCTCCCAGTCGGCAGGCGTGAGGACGGCGAAGTCGCCGCCGTTCAACTGGTCCTCGGTGAGGAGGCCGTGCGGATCGCGGGCGTAGATGGCGCCGCCCGAGGCCAGAGAGAAGAGATTGCCGCCCGGATAGGGAGACGGCAGATCGCGGATCTCGCCATCCTCGTCGAAGGCGACACCGTTCAGCACCACGAAGCCGCCGCCGTCTCTGACTCGATATTCTATGCCGGAGGGGCCGCGGATATCATCTCCCGCGGATGTCTTCGGCCTCCTTTCCTTTCCGTCCATGGGTGCGCGGTACCAGCCGGCGAGCGTTGCTGTGGGGAGTCGCGGTGGTGGCGGCGATCGGCGGGCTCGCCCTCGCCATGGGTGCGCGGGACGCGCGGGACGCGTGGGCGCGAGCCTTCGGCGTGCTGCTCGCTTACAGCCTGCTCTTCTGGGCGAGCCTGATCAAGATCTGGTGGACGGCCGGGCGCCCGGCCGTGGCGCTGGACGACGAGGCGGTCTCCTACCAGCCGCTGCATACCTTCCGGCCGCGCCGCGTCCCCTTCGCGCGCATCCTCGCCTGCAATCCGCGCCCCGGCACGGAGGCTCTCCGTTTCGTCGTCGAGAAGAACGGCGTGGCGCGCGAGTTGTTCCTCAACCTGGCGGTGGTCAAGGGGCGGCATCGCTTCCTCGATCTGCTCGGCGAGCGGCTGGAGGCTGCGGGATTGGAGCGGGTGCCCGAACGGGAGAACGCCTGGCGGCGGCCGGAGTGGGAAGAGCCGGCGGTGTGAAGCGCCAGGAACCGGAAGCCCCTTACCTTTGCCGGCTTATACACTCCCCGCATGCGCCACCCCCTCGTCCTCGGCATCGAGACCTCCTGCGACGACACGGCGTGCGCCGTGCTCGACGGCGAGGGACGCGTGCTGTCGTCGGTGGTGTCCAGCCAGCTCGCCGCCCATCGGCCCTACGGCGGCGTGGTGCCCGAGATCGCCTCGCGCGAGCATCTGGCCAACTGGCCCATGGTGAGCCGCGAGGCGCTGGAGCGGGCGGGCGTCGGAATCCGTGAAATCGACGTCGTGGCGGCGACGCGCGGACCCGGTCTCGTGGGCGCCCTGCTCGTAGGCCTGTCGATCGGCAAGGCGATCGCCTTCGCCGGCGATCGGCCGTTCTACGCCGTCCACCATCTCGAAGGACATCTCTTCTCGCCGTTCCTGCGGCCTGCCGGCGATCCCGCGCCGCCTGAAGCGCCGCCCGAACGCTTCGTGGGCCTGGTGCTCTCGGGCGGACACAGCTCGCTGTTCGCGGTCGAAGGCGGGGAGATCGCCACCCTGGGCGAGACCCGCGACGACGCCATCGGCGAGGTCTTCGACAAGGTCGGCAAGCGCCTCGGCCTGCCGTATCCGCAGGGTCCCAGGGTCGACGAGCTGGCCGAGCGGGGAACGCCGGGCTTTCGCCGGCTGCCGGTGGCCCGCTTCGGCGACGGCCTCGACTTCTCCTACTCGGGCCTCAAGAGCCAGACCCTGCTGGAGATCGAGCGCCTGGAGCGCACGCTCGGTCCCCTGGACCTCGGGAACGGGAACGAGCCGCCGCAGCCGGTGCTCGATCTGCTGGCGGCTTTTCGCGAGGCGGCCGTGGGGCAGGTCTTCGAGCGGCTCGACCGCCTCCAGGAGCGCCGGCCGATCGGCCTGCTCGCCGTCTCCGGCGGCGCCGCGGCCAACCGCCTGCTGCGGCGCCGGCTGCCCGCCTGGGCCGAGGGGCACGGCGTCGCGCTCCGTCTCGTGTCCCTCGTCTACTCCGGCGACAACGCCGCCATGATCGCCCACGCCGCCCTGCTGCGCCACCGCCGCGGCGCCGCCGGCGATCCGTTCGCGGCAGAAGCGGAGAGCCGGATTCCGCTGTAGTCCCCAGCCCGGCGCTTCCGCACCGGGCTAATGAAACGTCGCTCAGGGAGCGAAGGGGCGTCCTTACTTCGGTTTGAGAGGCATAATGCCGAATCTCGTTCGGCGAGATTGGGCCCTGTCCGAACTTTTCTCTTGCATCTCTCCTCTATCCGCTGTATCATCTGTCTTGGAGGCGAAATTCAGAATGATCGACGACATCGACCGCCAGATCCTGATGATCCTGCAGCAGAACGCCCGTACCTCCAACGCCGAGATCGCGCGGCAGATCGACATGGCGCCGTCCGCCGTGCTGGAGCGCATCCGGCGGCTGGAGGCCAAGGGCGTCATCCAGGGCTACGAAGCGCGGATCAATCCGGAGGCGCTGGGGCTCGGCCTGCTCTCCTTCGTGTTCGTCCGCTCGAGCGACATGTCGACGGATACCAAGACGGCTTCGGCGCTGGCGGCGATCCCCGAGGTGCAGGAGGTGCACCACATCGCCGGCGAGGACTGTTTCGTCCTCAAGGTGCGGTCGCGCGACGCGAAGAGCCTCGGACGGCTGTTGCGCGAACGGGTCGGTGCCATCAACACCGTTCACTCGACACGAACCACCGTGGTGCTGGAGACGATGCGGGAGAGCGCGCAGCTCCCCTTGGAAGCTCTCCGGGAGACGAAAGAAGAGGTGTTTCCATGACTGATACGACCGGGGCGTTTCGCGCGTCCGTCCTCAAGGTGGCCCTCGCCCTGGGCACCGTCTACCTCATCTGGGGATCGACGTACCTCGCCATCCGCTTCGCGATCGAGACGTTGCCTCCCTTTCTGATGGCTGGCGTCCGCTATCTGACGGCGGGCGCTCTGCTCTACGGCTGGGCCCGTTTCCGCGGCGCGCCGCGCCCGAGCCTCCTCCACTGGCGCTCGGCGGTGCTGGTCGGCGCTTTCCTGCTGCTGGGAGGCAACGGCGGCGTGGTGTGGGCCGAGCAGCGGGTGGACTCCGGTCTGGCGGCGCTGCTGGTGTCGACGGAGCCGCTGTGGCTGGTGATGCTCTTCTGGCTCGGCACCGGCCGCAAGCCGCTGGGTTGGCGGGTCGTCGCCGGTCTGCTGCTGGGGTTCGCCGGCGTCGTGCTGCTGGTGCGGCCGGGCTCGTCCAGCAGCATCGATCCGATCGGCGCCGCGGCGCTGGTGCTGGCGGCGCTGAGCTGGGCCTGGGGCTCGCTCTACGGCCAACGGGCGCCGCTCCCCGAGTCGCCGCTGGCCGCGACCGGAATGCAGATGCTGGGCGGCGGGGCCCTGCTGCTCATCGCCTCGGCCCTGACCGGCGAGCCTTCCCGCTTCGTGCTCGCCGAGGTGTCGCAACGGTCGCTGCTGGCCCTGGCTTACCTGGTGGTGTTCGGCGCCATCGTGGCCTTCACCGCCTACGTCTGGCTGATGCGGGTGGCGCCGCCCGTGCTGGTGTCGACCTACGCCTTCGTCAATCCGGTGGTGGCGGTCTTCCTCGGCTGGGCGCTGGCCGGCGAGCCGCTGACCGCCGGCACCCTGATCGCCGCTGCGGTGATTCTCGGTGGCGTGGTGCTCATCACCACCTCGCACGCCAAGCCGGCAGCCGAGCAGGTAGAGATGCAAAAGGAGGAGCAGGCCCGCGCGGCCTAACCTCGGTCGATCACCTCGACGGTGGCTCTCCCGCCATCCAACCGCAGGCGATCCCCCGTCGAGACCGCCCGCCAGACGCCCGAGCAGTTCACGATAGCCGGGCGGCGGGCCTCACGCAGGAGGATGGAGGCGTGGCTCAGCTCGCCGCCGATCTCGGCGACCACGCCTCCGACCCGTGGAAAGACCACGGCCCAGGAGGGTTCGAGGGCCGGGACGACGAGGATCACGTCGGGACCGAGGTCTCGAGGCCGGCCGAGGAGGGAAACCAGGTCGTCCGCTTTGACGGCGCGCCCTTCGACGACGGCGGGTCCCAGGGCGATGCCGGGGAACACGCGGCGGCCGGATGCCTCGGCCCCGGCGCGCTCGGACCGGGCGACGGCGGTCTCGATCTCTTCGCGTGAGGCGGTGAGCGGCAGATCGAGGCATGCAGCGCGCGCGTCCCGCTCGCGTCCCGCCGCCGCAGCCTCGCGGAGCGAGACGCCTCGGAGATCCTCTCCCCGCAGCCAGAAGACGTCCTCCGCGGCGTCCAGCTCGCCCGCCACGACGAGGCGGCGCGCCTCCTCCAGGATGGCGGTCCGCAGGCCCTGCCAGCGGCGCATCAGGTCGTCCCGGAACCGCTCGCGAATCTCGTCGATGCGGTACCACGGCCGCGCCAGACGGGAGCCTCCCTTTTGAATGGCGGGGGAGAAAGGCGGCGTTGCAACGGAGCCGGCGAGATCCTGCCGCAGCACCTCGCGCAGCTCGGCGAAACGCGGGCGGGCGGGATCGCTCTCCAGCGGTCCGCGATGGCCGTAGCGGGCGAGCCAGTCGTCGAGCGCCTCCTCCCGGGCCGCCGGATCGGCGAGCGATGAGAGCCGGCTGTACGCTTCCATCATCTCCCGCGTCACCACCCGCCCCGCGCCGCGGACGCCCAGGAACCGCCGCACCCGCGAGACGCCGGCGAAAACGCCGCCGATGGCGAAGTTGGTGCGCAGCGCGAGGGCCAGGCCTTCGACGGTCGCCGCGTGCAGGTCCGCGAGCCCCGAGGCGGCAGTGATGCGTTGATCGAGCTCGCTCAGCTCGCGGCCGGCCCGCGCGATCATCGCCAGGTTCAGGAGCTGCAGCCGGACGAGACGTGGCGACTTGCGGACGAACCTGCTGAACAGGATCCGGCGGTCCGCCGGTCCTCCAACCTCGCCGCCGACTCCCTCCGTGAGGAACGTCCTCGGCAGACCCCAGTGGTCCATGAGGCGGAAGAAAAACGAGAAATTCATCCAGGCCCGCTCCGCCAGGGAGATGGCGTAAGACTCCTCCCACTCCGCCACCTCCGGATCGGCCGCCGCGAAAAAGGAGAGGACTTCCCTTCCCGCCGCGGCGAGCGCGGAGGCGACCCAGGGGCTCGGCGATTCGCCCAGGATCTCCTTGTGGTTGGCGAGCGAGAGGGTCTCGTTGCGGGCGATCGGAAAGAGGGCCGGCCGCACCTGGAGGAGAATCCAGCCGCTCCCGTCGCGCGCGAGCTCGACGTCGATCCGCGGCGCCTCGCGCCGGAACGGACGGTGGACGGCTGCGAGCCACTCCGACCAGGGGTCCTGTCGTGCCAGGTGGCCCCGCGCCACCTCGCCACGGGCGCGGCCCGAAGTGAGCCCCTCGTTGACGCCGGCCGCCGTGGTGCGCTCCCAGTAAAAGCCGTCGAAGAAGGCGACTCCGGCCTCCTCCGCCTCGACCAGCGGCTGGACGAAGACGGCTCCTCGCGGCTCTCCCCGGTCGTCCGCCGGCAGCGCCGCCACGACCCGCGCCAAGGACGCGCGGAACATCTCCGGCTCGCGGACGGCAAGCGAAAGGAGCTGGCCGGCGTTGGAGGTGATCCGGGTGTCCTCAGTGGGCGAGCCGGAACGGACGATCACCGGCCGGCCGGACAGCGACGGAGGCGGCTCTCCAAGCTCCAGCTTCGCGGCCTCGGCGGCGGGCATCCACCAGGTTTCGGGAACGCGCAGACCGGCCGCCGCAGCTCTGCGCAGGTTGTCGAGCTTGGGGACCGAGGGATCCCTAAAGCGCGCCAGTTTCCGCCACGGCATCGCAGAGCGCCCTCGCCCAGGCTTCGGGCTCGTCGATCATGGGGTAGTGCCCCCAATTGGGAAAGACCCGTAGAGGCCAGCGATCCTCCACCCCTAGCGCGGTCTGCGTCCACTCCAACTCGCGCAGGGTGACGACGCGATCCAGGCCGCCCCACCAGACCCGGATGCGCTCCAGCGCCGCCGGCCGTGCCGCGAAGTCCTTCTCCAGCGAGCGGAGCAGGGCCGGGGTGAACCAGGCGAAGAAATCGGGCGCTGCGGCGCAATGCGCGTAGCCGTCGAAGAAAGCGGCGATCGTCTCGGCGCCAGGCGGGCGGGTGAAGTATCTGCGGACGAATCGCCTCTGAAACGCTACGGTGGCGAAGACGCTTCGCAGAGCGACCTGAGCGGGACGCAGGCGCATCAGCCTCGGCATCCAGCGGCGCTCCAGGCCCCACAGAATGGGCGCCTGCAGCAGAAGCGGCGTTTCAGGCAGCTCGCCGCGCGCCCGCAGACAGAGCGCCACGAGCCCGCCGATGCCCGTCGCGTAGACCTGCGCGGGAGCGGACGCCCGCAGGTGGATGGAGACCGCGTCCAGCAGCTCGCCGAGGCTCGCCGCGCGAGGCCGTCCCTCGAAGCCGGGATAGGCCACCTCGTCGAGATCGACGCCGGCGAGAAACCGGTGGGCCGCCGCCAGCCGCGCGGCGCAGTGGCCGTTGCCGCCGAGGAAGGACACTCTGCGAGGAAACATATCTCCGGCGAGGATAGCGGACGGAACGCTCCTGAGAACAGTGCTAACATATGCGTTTATGAGCCGGAGGAAGTTGGTCGAGCCACCCGCGCCTGAGCTTTCGCTCGACGATTGGTATGCGCTTCCGGGGGACGAGCCCGGCGAGCTCGTGGATGGTCGTCTCGAGGAGGAGGAGGTACTCGATTATCTTCACGAGTTCCTGGTTATTTTTCTGGGGTCGGTCCTCCACAACTGGATCTTTCCGCGAGGCGGCCTGGTGGCCGGCTCCGGCGTCAAATTCGCGGTCGGCTCCAGGCGCGGCAGGAAACCCGATCTCAGCGTTTATCTTCCGGGCAGCCGCCGGCCACCGGCGTGCGGCTTGATCCGCGTTCCGCCAGACATCGCCGTCGAGATCGTCTCGCCAATACCTCGCGACGGCCGGCGCGACCGGGTAGAGAAGCTGGCGGACTACGCGGCTTTCGGGGTCCGCTGGTACTGGCTCCTCGATCCGCAACTGCGCAGCCTGGAGGTTCTCCAGCTCGACTCCCAGGGCCGTTACCTCCACGCCCTGGGAGCCGGCGCCGGCACGCTGCAGGAGATCCCGGGCTGCGAAGGGCTGACGCTCGATCTCGATGCGCTCTGGACAGCGGTCGACAACCTCGATTGGGACATCATCGCTGAATTCCTCGACATGGAAGAGTGATCGTTCTCTCCCGGCCCTCGCCTGGCTGAACGCCGCGCTCCACGCCGCGGGCCTGGCGGCGGCATGGTACGGCCTGCGGCCCGGCAGCGTTTTCGTTCCGCTGGCGGAGCGCATGGCCTATCTGGCCGACCGGCCGCCGGCGTGGAGCTGGGGCTGGGGGATCTGGATGCTCTGCGCGCTCGTCCTGGTGTCGTTCATGACCGCGGTGAGGCGCCGGGTGCCCGGCAATCCGCTCGCGGCCTGCCTCGCTGTCACATTCACGGCGGCCGGCATGGCCGTCGATCTGCTCTGCGAGGTGATCCAGATCCAGGCGCTGCCGATGGCCGCGGACACCGCCGGTGCCGGACCTTCCCAGCCGGCCCTCTTCCTCGCCTTCGAGCGCCTAGCCTTCACCGGCGGCGTAACCATCGCCAACGGTCTCTACACCTTGGGTCTGCTGCTGATGAATCTCTGCCTCCGCGGCATCGCGAAGACCCCGGCGCGCGTCGCAGGCTGGGTGACCGTCGTTTCCGGGTTCGCCCTCGCCGCCGCGGGATTCATCCCGTCGCCCGTGCTGCTGCAAACCGCGACCGGCTTGACGATCGTCTCCTACTGCGCGTGGGCCGTGCTGGTGGCCCGCGATCTGCGGGACGGCCTTTGATCGCGATCTTCGGCGGCTACGGCGTCTTCGGAGCGCACGCGGCGCGGGCTCTCGCCGCCATGGGAATCCCGCTTCGCATCGCCGGGAGGGACGCGGCCCGGGCGGAGCGCTTCGCCGCCGAGCTCGGGACCGAGCACGAGGGATTGGCCGCGGACGCGAACGATCCGGGCTCCTGCACCCGCGCTCTCCGCGGCGTCCGCGTCGTGGTGAGCTGCGCGGGGCCCTTTTCCACCTTGAGCACGGCCCTGCCCGAGGCTTGCCTGGCCTCAGGCGTCCATTACGTCGACATCGCGGACGCCCGCGGCTGGCTCGTCCGGATGCGAATGCTCGCCGACATGTTCCGCGAGCGCGGCCTCGCCGCCGCCGTGGGCTGCTCCAGCCTGCCGGGGATCTCGGGTGCATTGGCGGTCCTCGCTTCCCGGCGGCTGCCTGCCGTGGAGCGAGCGCGGGTGACGCTCTTCATCGGCAACCGCAATCCGAAGGGAGAGGCCGCCGTCCGCGCTGCGGTGACGCAGCGCGGGCGTTCCTTCGCGGCGCCGCAGGGAATGCTCCGCGGCTTCCGTGGCCGCGAGATCGTGGACCTGCCGCCGCCGTTCGGGCCGCGCGCCGTCTACGACTGGGACAGCCCCGAGCTCGATCTCTTCCCCGGCCTCCTCGGCGCCCGCGCGGTGCGGGTCAAGGTCGGTTTCGAGGCGCGCCTCGCGACGCGTTCCTTTGCGGCGCTGGGCAGGCTGGGGCCGCGGCTCGGCGGTCTGCTCCTTGCCGGCGTGGCGCCGTTCGCCCGGCGTCTCTCCGGTTCCGGCCACTCCGGAGGGTTCGTGAAAGTGGAGCTTCTCGGCGCCCGACGGAACCGCCGCCTCGGCTTCAATCGGCGGGGCGAGCGACGGACAGAGGATGGCGGCGCTGCCTGCCGCGTTCGTGGCGCAGGGACTCTGGGACGGCAGCGTTACCGGCCGCGGCCTGATGACGGCCTACGAGGCGCTCGGGGCGGATTCCCTCGTCGAGCGCTTGGCAGCGGAAGGATTCGACTTGTCGACCAACCCGTAGCTGCCCATCTTCGCGACGACCTGCCGGGCCTGCCACAGGTGCCGGCGCTCGTGGGTTTCGATGACGAGGAAGCCGGTGCCGACGCTGAAGCGGACCAGCGGGAGGAACGGATTGACGAAGCGCGTCCGGTTGAGATCCAGCGGCGCGGCTTCGTTGAGGAGGCTCCGAACCTGCTCCTGGACGCGCGTCCACTCCTCGCCGACTTCGTCGCGGCTCTTGCGCGCGGCGGGCACGATCTTGCTCGGCGCCGGGAGCCGGCGGCGTGGCGGCGGCTCCATCGTGCGGATGAACCAGCGCTCGAGGGCGCCCGGCTGGATGGGCCCCCGGCGCAGGACGCCCTTGAGCCGGGCCGCTTCCAAGGCCTTCCTTATGGGTTCGACATACAGTCGGGCACCCACATTGAGATGGTCGAGGCACTGGGCCACGCTCCAGGAGCGCGCGTCCGGCCGCCAGTTGAAGCGCTCCTCGTCGAGCTCGGCGAGCAACGAGCGGGCCTCGCGGTCGCTCTCCTCCAGACTTCGGAGAATCGCGGCGAGATCGTCGGGCAGCGGGGCCAGGAGATTCATGGATTCACTCACGTCCTTATGGTATCAAGGGGAATGGCGGCTTCACTGGTCGAAGAAACAGAGGACGCGATGCTCAACCCAACCTCTCCAAAGTTTCTGGTGGACTCGGAAGGACACCCCTACTTCCTCTGGGATTCACAGATGACGCTCAGTGAATTCCAGGATGGACTCCGTGATCCCGATCCCGAAGTCCGAGCTTATCTGATAGGAAAGCTGATGCGCCAGGCCAAGCCGGATGACGTCTTCACTTTCATCTCCGCCCGCGAGATCCGGGAGCTTTGGCCTCACATCGAGCGCTATCTCGGAAAGACGCGCGGGTTCTGGTCCTGGCTTTTCGATGCCTGGGAAGCGAGCGGGCATGTCTGGCGATAGGCTGACCGCTCTCCAGTGGCGCATTCTCGCAGTCCTCTCCGATCTCCAGCCTCCCTGGACCCTCACGGGCGGCGGCGCTTTGGCGGGGTTCCACCTAAAGCACCGGACCACCAAAGACCTGGATTTGTTCTGGCACGGACATAGTTGGCTTGGAGATCTGCCAGATAAGGTTCGAGACCGGTTGAGCAACGCGAGCCTGGAGGTCATCGTTATCCAGAGCGCCGCCGTTTTCTTTCAGCTTCGGGTCGGCGATGGAAAGGAGGTCTGCATCGTCGACCTCGTCGCCGAATCGATACCTCCCGCTGAGGCTCCTCTCCGAATGAGGGTCGGAGACATTTCGATTACGGTCGATACGCCATATGAGATCCTCGTCAACAAGCTCTGTGCACTGCTCGGCCGCGCCGAAGTACGGGATCTCGTCGATGTCCGCTCCCTGCTTCAGGCAGGCATCGACTTGAACCGGGCTCTTCGTGACGCTCCTCGTAAAGACGCGGGATTTTCTCCCCTGACGCTCGCTTGGGTTTTGAGGGATTTACGGCTGACGAAACTTGCCCCGGCCTCAGGTCTGAGCGAAGCGGAGGTGGCGGACTTGGAAGAATTCAAAGAGCGACTGATCTCGGATCTGCTGGAGGCGGGCGCTCCCGAGTAGATCTGTTACGACAGTAGATCTGTTACGACGTCCGCCTACTCCGCGATCGCCGCCAGGTCCCTCCCCAGCCCCTTCATCGCCTCCTCGTCGAAAGCATCGTAGTAGCCGCGGATCCGGCCTTCGCCGTCCACCAGCACGAAGCGGGTGCTGTGGAGGATCGGCTCGGCCGTCTCGAGGCCGCTCGCCTGCGGGGCGGGATCGACGCCGAGCTTGAAGCCCTCCTTGGAGAGACGGTAGATCTGCGGCCCGTCGCCGGTCAGGAAGAGCCAGCGCTCCGGGGCCTTGAAGGAGGCGGCATAGCGCTGGAGGACCTCGGGGGTGTCGTGCTCGGGATCGACGGAAATGGAGACGAGGCGAGCTCCCAGGTCGCGCGGCAGCTCGCGGTCCAGACGGGCCAGACGCGTCGTCATCATCGGACAGGAAGCGGGGCAGCGGGTGAAGATGAAGTCGGCGATCCAGGGCGCGCCGGCGAGGTCGGCGCGGCGGACCGCGCGGCCGTCGCGATTGACGAGAGCAAACTCCGGCACCCGGCCCAGCACGGGCGGCGGCTCGGAACCACGCCGGCGCAACACCGCCGCGACGGCGATGACGAGGAGCGTGGCGACCAGCAGGCCCCAGAGCAGGCCGCGCCGGGCGCGGCGGCCGCGACGGGGGTCAACCGTCACTGTGCGCTAGGAGACCACCCGGTCCAGCAGCATGATCATCAGCAGGGCCGGGAAGTACAGGAGCGACGCCAGCATCAGCCGGCGCGCTCCGGGGTTCGAGCGCGCCTGGGCGAAGGCGAAGGAGAACCCCAGATAGGTCAGGCCGAAGGCGAAAGCCCCGAAGAAGTAGACGATGCCCATCAGACCGAGCACCGAGGGAAGCAGCGAGATCGGCACCAGCGCCGCGCCGTAGAGAATGGCCTGCCGGCCCGTGCGGAACCCCTCGGGATCGAGCACCGGCAGCATCGGGAAGCCGCCGCGGGCGTAGTCCTCGCGGCAGAGCCAGGCGATGGCCAGGAAGTGCGGAAGCTGCCAGAAGAAGAGGATGCCGAAGAGCACCCAGGCGGCGGCGTCCAGCTCGTTGCGCACGGCGCTCCAGCCCATCATCGGCGGAATGGCCCCCGGCACAGCGCCGATGACGGTGGCGAGCGAGCTGATCCGCTTGAGCGGCGTGTAGACGAAGACGTAGCCGGCGAGAGCCACGGCGCCGAGCAGGGCGGTCAGCAGGTTCACCGCCAGGGCGAGCTCGACCAGCCCCAGCACCGCCAGCAGGACGCCGAACGACAACGCGACGTCAGGGTCCATCCGGCCCGCCGGCAACGGCCGGCCGGCGGTGCGCTGCATGAGGGCGTCCGTATCGCGCTCCAGAACGTGGTTCAGCACCGAGGCTCCGGCCGAGACGAGGCCGGTGCCGAGCAGGGCGTGGACCAGCAGGAGGAAGTTGAAACTCCCCTCTTCGCCCAGCAGGAAGCCCAGACCGGCCGTGAGCACCACCATGAGCGTGATGCCCGGCTTGGTCATCTCCCACAGGTCGGCCAGACGCACCGAGATGGGCAGGGAGGGCTCGTCTGGGACTGGAACTCCGTTCATGGCGTTTCGCTGCGGCGCGCCCGGGCGCGACGGGAGAGTCTAGCGCGAACGGACGGGGCTTTGCACGGGAGACCTACTTTCCGGCCGCCACGATCCCACCCGAGGCAACGGCCTGCTCCGCCGGCCGGTCCGCCTTGAAATTGAGCAGGCCGAAGACCTTCTCGACGTACCGCTGCGTCTCGCGGTAGGGAGGAATGCCGCCGTAGCGGTCCACGGCGCCCTCGCCGGCGTTGTAAGCGGCGAGGATCTTCTCCACGTCGCCGCCGAAACGCTGCGTCAGCCACTCGAGGTAACGAACCCCGGCTTCCATGTTCTTGACCGGATCGAAGAGGTCTCTCTTCTTTTTCACTCCGAAGCGGCGGGCGGTCGCGGGCAGGAGCTGCATCAGGCCGTACGCCCCCTTGCGCGACACCGCCCGGGGATTGAAGGCCGATTCGACGTGAATCACGGCGGCCACCAGGTGCGGATTGATGGAGTGGCGCAGCGCGATCTCGTAGATGAGCTGCCCGTAAGGAGCGCGCGGCACGCCGAACGCCGAGTTCACCTCGACCAGCAGGTCGGCGGCCCGTTGGATGTGTTCCAGGTTGTCGACAGGGGTCGCGGCCCGCGAGACCTCACTCTCCGGCGCCGTCTCCAGCGTATCAGGCGGCATGCCCTCCGAAGCCCTCGCTCCCCCGGCCCCTCTCTCCCAAAGGGAGAGAGGGGAGAAAGACAAAGAACCGTACGCTTCTTCTTTTTCCCTCCTCTCCCCATGGGAGAGGAGGGGTAGGGGAGGTGGGGGCTTCGAAGGGATATACCGTTCCGCTGCAACCTGCTCCGGCGCGGCCACCGGCGGCTCCGCCGGCACCGCCACGTGGACCAGACTGAACGCCAGGGCGCCGCAGCACAGCGGGCTGGAGCCCCGGCAAAGGCGCCTGAAGGACGAGAGGATCGGGGCTATGCCGGCAGGTGCTGTGCGCTTCCCTTCCAAACGTACCTCCAGTCTGAAGCGCTCAAATCTCTGGAGACGAGCAGGCGACGCTGCTCTGGGCTTGGGGGTACTGCCGGCTTGAGCGAGGGGATTGATATCCAACTCTCAATATCCCTGTCAACCCTCAGCACCGCCAGCCGGCGATCCGGCGCAGACAGGCGCGCGTGTGCGCGGCCCGGCTGCGCCGCGTCGGCCGCATGAGGGCGGCGAGGGCCCAGGCGAGCGGCTGCGGCTTGAGAAGGAAGTCTTCGGCCGGGCATCCCTCCAGGCCGAAAACGAGATAGGGGACCCGCAGCAGCTCCTCGCCGTCCACCTCGTCGACGATCCATTTCAGGCTCACCCCGGGCGTGCCGCCGCGCAGGTAGACGACGATCATCCGCACCGGCTGCCGGTTTTCGACCGCGAGGCGCAGGTACCACCCGAGAAGCCTCTCCTCCAGGGACGCCCGATCGCCGGCCGCGGGCTCGATCTGGACGAGGATCGTCCGCCACTCGCCATGGCGGGTGAGAACCTCGGCCAGCAGACCCAGGTCGCGCCGCTCCTCCTCGGGCCAGTCGGCGAGCTCGGAGCGGTCAGGGAAGAACACCGCCTGCGTCCCGAGCCTTTCGTCGAGCCCCGGCTCGACGAGCTCCAGGAAATCGCCAAAGAAACTCCGCACCATGTCCTCGAACGCCTGCGTATAGCGGCTCAAGATCCACCTCCGCGAGAGGCCGCGTCCTTGAATGGAATCGCGCCTCCATCTAAAGACGGAAAAACCGGCTGTCATCGCTCAACTTTTTTTGGCGGGCGGAGCGTGCTAGCTTGAGCGGGAGCCAAACGGGGGCCAAACGGGGGCCAAGACGGGGGAAGATTGCGATGAGCTCGAGACGGCTACGGAGGTCCAGCTATCCTCGCCGGCGGCGCGGCCGAGGGTTGTTCTGGACGCTGCTCGGCCTGTTCACGGTGGGAGCGCTGGCGAGCGCCCTGGCGGGCTTGCTGCGCTGGACCCCCGAGGAGCTCAAACCCGAGCCGGAAGGACCGGAGCCGGAGCCGGACGAACCGGCGCAGGAGCCGGCGGCCGCTTCGCACGAAGCGCTCTGGATCGCCGGCCCCGCCGGCAACCTCTACGTGCGAAACGGCGGGGCCGGCGAGCACGAGGACGCCGTGGCCGTCCTCTTCCTCCACAGCCTGGCGGGCAACGGCGGCCAGTGGGCCCTGCAGCTCGACCACCTGCGCCGGCACCGTCGGGCGGTGGCCCTCGACCTTCGCGGGCACGGCGAGTCCGATCCGGCGGAGAACGGCGACTATTCGATCGAGGCGATGGCGGGAGACGTGGCCGCCGCCGCCGATCAGCTCGGCCTGCGCCGCTTCATCCTCGCCGGCCACAGCCTGGGAGCCCTGGTGGCCATCGAGTACGCGAGCCGCCATCCCGAGCGGATCGCCGGCCTCCTGCTGGTCGATCCCAATGGCGACATGAGCCACGTTCCCGAGGCGGATCTCCGGCCTTTTCTCGAGACCCTGGAGGCCCTGCGCGCCGATCCCCTGGGTGAGCTCGAGTCGTACTTCCGCCAGCTCGTGGTGAGCGGCGACCCCGACGCCGCCCGCTGGGTGCTCGAGGACGTCCGCCTCACCCACGAAGGTGCGATCGTCCCCGCCATCGAAGGCTCCAGGACCTATCAACCGCTGCCCGCACTCGCGCGCTACCGGGGCCCCAGGCTCTCCATCATCAGCGACATGAACCGGCTGCCTTTCAGCCTCCACAATCTCCTCCCCGACCTCCCCACGCGCCTCATGCCCGGCACCGGCCACTGGGTGATGATGGACCGCCCGGAGGTCTTCAACCGCATCCTGGACGGGTTCGTGGAGGAGGTGGAGGGGGCGCGGAGTTAGCATGGGATCCGAGCGATTCAGGGCCTCTTGCCGAGCCCCAACGGGGCTCAGGCATGTAGCCTGGGGCGCAAGCCCCAGGCGAAGCTTACGTTTGCACTGATCGGTGAAGGGGAGCCTCTGGAATGACCCAGCACGCTTCCCTGTCGCCTGAGCGCTGGTCCGCGTTCAACCTCGACCAACAGATCCTGATGATCGGCAACGAGATGCTCCGCGCTTCCCGCCTGATGAAGCCCGAAGACAGCGCGAACCTGAGGTTCTCCTACGAACGGGTGCTACGCCTGGTGGACCTCACGGTCGAGGTGAATCCTCGGCCGACCCTTCGCAGAGAGCTCCTGCGATGGCGAGACGTCATCGCGGAGGCTCTATATCGGCGCCGATCCCGATCCCAAACAGCATTCGGCCGCGTTCCGTTGTCTTCTTTTGTTCACGCCGGTGGCCGCACAGCAGATCCCCTTCGTACTGAAGCCCGGCGCCTGACGCATCGCCGGGGAGGCACCGTGGAAGCAGTCTTGATCCTCATCGGGCTCGCGCTTCTGGGTCTGGTCGCTGCGGCGCCTATCCTGGCGATCGTCGCGCTCGGGCGCGCCCGGCGCCTCGAGGAGCGCATCGCCGGTCTGCAGACCGAGCTCCACGTGCTCAAGCGGCGGATCTCACCTCTCCTTGCGGCTCCCGCTCCACTCGATGCAGAGGTTCCCGCCACGACCGCCATGCCGCAGCCGCCGGTACCTCGGGCTGCGCCGATGCCGCCGCCGCCAATCCCGGTCCCAGCTCCGGAGCCAGCCGCGCCGGTCTTGCCGGTCGCGCCGGTCGCTGCGATGCCTCCGCGTCCCGCTCCTCCTCAGCCGGCCTCGATTCCTCAGGCTCAACAGCCGCCGGCGGCGGCAGCTCCGACCGCGCCCGGCTTCGACTGGGAAAGCCTGCTGGGCCTCAAGGGCGCAGCCTGGCTCGGCGGCATCACCCTCGTCATCGCCGGGATCTTCCTGGCGAGAATGGCCTATGAGGCCGGCTACTTCTCGCCGACGGTGCGCGTCGCCGCCATGGTGCTTTCCGGCTGCGCCGGGCTCGTCTGGGCCGAGCTCAGCCTGCGCCGCGGCTACACCACGACCGCCAACGCCGTCTCGGGCGCGGCCATCGCCATCCTGTACATCGCCTTTTATGCGGCGCATGCCCTCTGGCACCTGCTGCCGCTCGGGCTGACGTTCTTCATGATGGCGCTGGTCACCGTCGTGGCCGGCGCTGTGGCGATCCGCTACGACGCGCTCTTCAGCGCGGTCCTGGGTCTGCTCGGCGGCTTCGCGACGCCGGTGCTGCTCGCGACGGGTGAAGACCGCCCGGTGAGCCTCTTCTCCTACATCCTGCTCCTCAACCTGGGCCTCATGGCGGTGGGAGTCAGGAAGGGCTGGCATGGTCTCGTGCCCTTGGGGCTCGCCGGCACCTTCCTCATCGAGGTCGGCTGGTCGCAGAAGTTCCTGACGCCGGAAAACGAGGCCCTCGGTCTCCTGGTCTTCCTGGTCTTCGGCCTCGTCTTTCTGCTGCTGCCGATCGCCGCCAAGGAGGAGACGTCGCAGACGCTGCTCCAGACCGCCGCAGCGGGCGCCGCCGTGCCGTTCCTGTTCGCCCTCTTCCTCGCCGGGAGCTCCACCTTCGCCGGCGGATGGCCGTTGCTCTTCGGCTACCTCGGGCTCCTCGACGCGGCGTTGATCGCGGTGGCGCTGTTCCGCGGCCGGACCGTCCTGCTGATCGGCGGTGCCGTCGCCACCGGCTGGATGCTGCCGCTCTGGGCCAGTCAGGGTCTCGGTCTGGAAACGACCTGGGGGCCGACGCTCGCGGCGATCGGCCTTGCGGTGCTTCTCAACGTCCCGGCGAGGCTCGCGCAATGGCTCGCGCCGGAGCGGCTCGAAGACAGCCGTGGAACCTTCGAGATCGCAGGCAACGCCGCGGCGGCAGGACTCTGGCTCTACGGACTGATCCTGGTGATCCGCACGCCAAGCGAGCCGCCAGGGCTGTTCGTCCTCCTGCTCGCGGCCCTCACCGGGCTCTTTCTCGAGCGCACCGGAGAACCTCGCCGGCGCGGCGTGGCCATCATCGGCCCGATCGCGCTCGCCATCCTGGCGCAGATCTGGTTCCACGGCAGCACGCTTCCGGAGACGTTGCTACCCAACCTGGGCGTGCCGGTGCTCTTCGCGATCGCGCTCTCGTTCATCGCCGCCCGCCGCGCTCGGGCGCCCGTGGACGCCGACGAGGACGAAGCCGGCGCCATCGGGGCGAACCTCGTCGCCATCTGCGGCTTGATGGTCTGTGTGACCTCGGCGGAGTTGGGGGCGAAGCCTTGGCCGCTCTTCGCCGCGCTCGCCTGCTACACGGTCCTGCTCATCGTTTCGGCCCTGCGACGGGACTGGACCTGGCTCGTACCGCTGGGGCTCGCGGCTTCGGCCTCTTTCGCCTCGGCCTGGCAAGAGACTTTCTTTGACCCAGCCGAGGATCTTGCCGTGGTGCTGCCGATCCATGGCGCCTATTACCTGGCGTTCCTCGCGCTGCCTTTCGCTCTCACCGCCACCGTCGCTCCCGACTGGAAGGACCGGCGGCCGCCCTGGATCAGCGCCGCCCTGGCAGGCCCGGCCTTCTTCCTGCCGCTCTACCGGGCGGTCTCTCTCGGCTGGGGAAAGGCCTACATCGGCGCACTGCCGATGATCCTGGCGGCGCTCTCTGTCGCCGCCGTCGCGGGCATCGCCCGTGTCTTCCCTGTCGCGCCCGAGGGGACGCCAGAGGCGCGCCGCCGCTTGGGATACCTGGCGCTCTTCGCCGCCGTGGCGATGGGCTTCATCGCCCTGGCGATCCCGCTGCAGCTCGACCGGCAATGGATCACGGTCGCCTGGGCGCTCGAAGCCGCGGCCGTCTGGTGGCTCTTCGGCAGGCTGCCGCACCCGGGGCTCGAGTACTTCGGCGCCCTGCTCTACGGCTGCGTGGGCGTGCGGCTGCTGGCGAATCCCGCGGTGCTGCGCTACGAGGAGCGCGGACTGCCGATCTTCAACTGGCTGCTCTACACCTACGGCGTTCCGGCCCTCTGCTGCCTGATCGGCGCCGTGCTGCTGAAACGAGCGGAGGCCGCGCGCCGCGACGCTCCGGAATCGGACGTCCTGGCGGGAGACCGGACTCACCTGGCGCCGGCGGCGAGCGTTCTCGGCCTCGTCCTGGTCTTCGCGCTGATCAACCTCGAGATCATCGACTACTACTCGACCT
This sequence comes from Thermoanaerobaculaceae bacterium, assembly GCA_963778565.1. Lineage (GTDB taxonomy): Bacteria > Acidobacteriota > Thermoanaerobaculia > Multivoradales > UBA5704 > DATARR01. Next base: position 120,004 of record CAVZUZ010000018.1, read on the forward strand.
CCCGCTTCGTGGAGCTCAGCATGGAGCGCCAGTTCGCCCGCGATCTCACGATGTCCGTGGCCTGGGGGATCTACGCCATGGCGCTGCTCGTGATCGGTCTCTGGCGCCATGTTCGCGCGCTGCGCATGCTCTCCCTCGGATTCCTCGTGCTGACGGTGGCCAAGGTCTTCCTCTACGACCTGTCGAACCTGGAGGGCGGCTACCGCATCCTCTCCTTCCTCGGCCTCGGGGTGTCGCTCATCCTGGTATCGCTGCTGTATCAGCGCTTCGTCTTCACCGCGAGCGCTCGTCCCGAGCCGTAGCCGTAGTGGGGATCAAGGACGAAAAGGACAACAGGGACGAAAAGGACGCGAGGTCAAAAAAGCCGCATCTGGCTAGCCTTCCAGCTCTGGCCGGCCCGCTCGCAGCTTCAGCTCGGCGCGCGCCTGGGAGGCCGCGCGGTCCAAGGCATCCAGCACGGCCTGTTTCGTTGCGGGCGAAAGGCCGGCGGCAGCGGCCGGCGCGAGGTCGGAGGGTCCGCGCCCCGCCATGGCCTCGCGCAGACGGCGGATGAAGGCCTCCATGGGCTCAAGGAGGAACGGCGGCAGCCCCACCGCCGCGGCGAGGCGTTCCAGGGTGCGCGCCGAGGGAATCTCGCGGCCCAGCTCGTAGCGCGAGATCTGGCTCTTGGCGATGCCGGAGGCCTCCGCGAGCTGCGTCTTGTTCCATCCCCGAAGCGCCCGCAACAGCGTCACCGTCGGCGCCAGATCTTCCCTATTCCCCTTTCTCGCCATATCTTTCCTCTTGACGGGTCAACCTGGATGACCCCAGGATACATTTATTCGCCTCAGGACAACCTGAGTTCTTTGGAGAAGCGCCCGAGCGGCTCCAGGCCGGCCTCGCGGGAAGAGCCCTCCGGAAAGGATCTTTTATGGTTCGCCTGCCCTCCCCGCAACGTGTCGCCTCCATCTTCCTCCTCGCCGTGATGCTGATTGCGCCAGCGGCTACAGGGGCTCAGCCCGGACCGCACGACGAGGACCGGCGCACCGGGTTCGTCGCCACGCTGACCTCGGAGCTCTGCGCTCAATGGTGGAGCTTTCTCAGCAGTCTCTGGGAAAAAGAGGGCTGCGGCCTCGATCCCCACGGAGCCTGCAAAGCCGGCAGCTCGGATGCGAACAGCCAAGAGGGAAAAAACGGTTGCATCATCGATCCCAACGGCGGCTGTAAGCCTGAAACCGAAGGTTCCGAAGATCCAGCCCAAACAAAGGAGGGGTGTATCATCGACCCGCACGGTGGCTGCAGGCACTAAAGCGAAAGTACACATTCGGTCGAAGACCGAGTTCCGGCCTCACGGCTCGAATCTGAGCTGGGGATGGTGCCGCGCCTTCGTCAGGTATTTGATAAGCCGGCGGCCCATCTCCACGGTCAGATCCTCTCGCTCGGCGGCCCCACGGAATAGATCGAGGGCCGCCAAAGCCTCCCGGTGTACCCCTTGCGCCTTGAAGATCCACATCATCTGCCGTGCCAGGACCTTGACTTCACCTGTGCGCTCCCTCTCACGATAAAGCACAGCCAGCTCCAGACTGACCAGAGCAAAGTCATAGGCCATCTTCCGAGCTGCAAACTCATACCGCACCTGCTCGAAGGCTTCAGTCGCTGCCCGCGATTCTCCACGGACAGCAGCAATCCTTCCGTCGAGCCAGCGTACCCGCACTATATCCAGCTCATTACCGAGCTGCACTGCCAGCTTTCGTGCCTCTGCCAGCCGCAGCTCAGCCTCGGCGAGCCGGCTCAGGTGCACCAAGTTGACTGTCTGATTGAAACGCAGCACGCACAGCAGCCGCGATTGTTCGCCCTCGACCGAGCTGGCTGCCTGTTCCAGTGCCTCGATCGAACGCTCGAAGTCGCCACTCTGCTCTAAGGTAAAGGCCTTATTGAGAAGGATGTAGCTCGCATCTCCCCGCTGGGTGGCTGCCAAAGCCTGATCATGCAGGATAAGGGCTTCAGCGAATCGTCGTTGGGCTCGGCGCAAGGAAGCTTCCAGATCTAAGACAAGCGCCTCGCTAAGCAGACCAGAATCTGCCGCGGCGCCTTCCCGCCATAAATTCCATGCGCGGACGAACGCCGCTTCCGCCGCCGGAAGGTCATTAGCAACCCGGCGGGCGTTGCCGATGAATGCCCAGGCGTAGCCTTGGAGACGGGAACGCCAGGCCGGCGGACCGGAAAGGTACTCCGCCACGAGCAGCGCCAGCTCGGCCAAATCCCGCGCGCGGCCGGCGTCAGAGGCCGCGGCCCGCTCGCTCTCGGCACAGAGGCGCTCGCAGAGGAACGGGTCCTGATACTCCGGCTCCCGCGTCACCCGCTCCCGCCGGGCCGCGCCGGAGAGGGGTTTCAGCTTCAGCCACAGAGCCTCGGCAACGAGGCGGGCCTGGCCGGCCTTCTCCTGCCGCAGGTTGCGGATCAGGTCGGCGCGGAGCGCCTCCGCGGCCTCCCGCGCCGCCACTGCCACCGCGCGGTCGATGATCCGGCGCTCCTCCTCGTCAGGGTCCAGGGGCGAGACCGGCTCCTCCGGCGACGGGCGCGCCAGACCGAGGCCGAAGAGGACCCTGTCGACCGAGCCGGCAGGCCAGCCGAGGACGGCGGCCAGGGTCTCCAGCCGGTCGCGCGTCAGCTCCGTGGTGCCCTTCTCGTACTCGGAGATCAGCCCGCGCGACAGGCCGGTGACCTCGGAGAAGCTCCTTCTGGCTCCAGCCTTGGGCCGAGCGCAGGATCGTCAGCGTGAGCCCGAGCGGCGGCGGTGGTTTTCGCGGCATGCGCTTCCTTGGCGGCTTCCGTAAATAGTGTAGTGCCTTCCGGGTCTATTTGGTGACACCCGTACAATATCTTCTTCCACTCTCCCGTAAAAAATTGCCTCCGGGTCTCCCCGGTTGAGGCTGGGTGCCGCTCCCGTTCCCGCGGTTGGCAGGGCGTCTTAGCCTTTGACGGTTCGAGAAATGAATGGGGGAGGGACCCATGCCGGTCGATGAGATGGAAGCCGCCGCCCAAGCGGAAGCTCGGAGGGATCGTCGAGGAGCTGGAAGCCATCCGCCGCCGCTTGGGGGACCTGCACGCCCGGCTTCCCGTGCCACCCCAGGAGACCGCGATGCTCCTCGGCGAGGAGGAGATGGACGTCTCCACCGAGGTGCGCTCCGTCGTCGAGTGCGTCCTTGCCGACCGCATCGAGCCCGCCATCCGGGACCTCGCGGCCGCGGCCTCCTATCGCCCGAAAGGGAAGGAGGGCCGATGAGCGGATCTCCGCATCGGCGGTCCCATCCCGGTCCGCGGGAGCTGGAGCGCTTCATGGGCGGCGAGCTCTCACCGGCCGGATGCAGCGCCGTGGTGCGCCACCTGCTGACCGGCTGCCCGCGGTGCGTCGCGGTGACGCGCCGGTTGTGGGCTCTCGGGGAGCGGTTGCGGGCATTGCGCGTCCTGTCCCAAGAAGGAATGGCCACGGAATCCGGCGGCGCCGATCAGCCTCTGAGACATCCCAAGACGCGGGCGCTTTGACAGGCGCGCCCCCTGTTTCGAAATCCGCCTTCGTTTTCCGGAAAAGCGGCGAGGAATATCTCCCGGTCCGGCTCATCAGGCCTACGCAAGGCCTACGCAGATTGCCCGCTGCCGAGATCTCTCCCGACCCAGATCGTATGGGGACGGAGAGCAGAACCCGCACCGAGCTGCGCGCCCTGGTCGCGGATCTACGGCACGCGCAGGGTTTTCGCTGCGAGCATCGGCCAGGAGCGGCGCGTATCCTCGCTGGCGCCTGGAGATCACAAGCTATCCAAGCATGCCGCCGAGCTGGCGCGTACGCTCAATCGGCTTGCTAACGCGGTCGAGCGCAGGCTGGCTCAAGATCCGCGCCCGTGCGGGTCTGCCGGTCCCTCTCGCGTGGCGCAAAGGCATCTTCCGCGTCGAGCTGGAAGCCGGCGAGTCCATGCCTGTCAGAGGCCATCTCTCGCCGCCCTTCGGCATCTTTGCCGGAGTCCCAGGGGAACCGGCCCGCTACCGTGGCCGGAAGCAGCACACGCTCGTCTACGTGCCGTCCAGGCGCGTGCTCGGCACGTTTCGATCCCACCGGAGGCCCAATCCGTCGCGTCCGAGCTGGTGCGCCTCTGGTATCGCGGCGAGGGTTCCGAACCGTCCGGGAATCCCGCCCCCGTCCTCCATCATCCGAGGTAGGCTTAAGGGCGGTCGGAATCCTCTCCGGCCGCCCCGTGTTACCATGGGTGTATGCCTAACCGCCCACGCAGGCCCCGTGACCCGAACGAGCTAGCCTTTCAGGTATTCCAGGAAGCCATCGGCGAACGCTCCCGCGAAGACCCGGACGCCGGGAAGAATCCCGCTGCCATTGCTTTGGGAAAGCTTGGGGGCGCCAAGGGCGGACGGGCGCGCGCAGCGAAGATGACCCCGCAGCAAAGAAGTGCTAGCGCTAGGCTTGCCGCTATGGCAAGATGGAGGGGCAAGGGCAAAAAGGAGGGCTGATGGGCGACCCCGCACCGGGCGCGCCGGGCCATACGGTGCCCGAGAAGCTGGTCGAGACTCAGCTCGATGAATACCTCGGCGAGCTAGAGCGCCTGTGGGTTGGTGACGTGTTCACCTATATCGGTCCGATCCTGGATGGTGCCGATGATCTCATCCGAGATGAGATAGACGAGATCCCCAATAAAAAAGACTGTGTTTTCGTAATACTAGAAACTTCTGGTGGCTATATAGAGGTCGCCCAGAGGATCGCGGATCTACTCCGGCACTTTTACCAGTGCGTCGAGTTCGTCGTGCCGAACGCCTGCATGTCGGCAGGCACAGTGCTTGCCATGAGCGGTAACGCTATCCACATGGACTACTACTCAGTGTTAGGACCGATTGACCCGCAGGTCCAGCGCTCGGGTGACGGAGCCCTCATCCCCGCGCTCGGATACCTTGCCAAGTATAAGGAGCTTATTGAAAAAGACAAGACTCCGGAGGGCTTAACCGCAGCAGAGATTACCTACCTCGTTCAACGCTTTGACCCGGCCGAGCTTTACAGCTATGAGCAGGCGAGGGAACTCTCTATAAGTTTGCTGAAAGAGTGGCTGGTCAAGTATAAATTTCGCAACTGGACTGTAACTTCAACGCAGAAGCTGACCGTCACTCCCGAAATGAAGCAAGCTCGGGCTGAGGAAATCGCCAAGGCGCTCGGAGATACCGAGCGCTGGCACTCTCATAGCAGAGGCATCTCCATGGCAGTTATGGATAGAGACGTGAACCTGCAAATCGAGGATCTGGAGAAATCCCCAGAGGTGTACCGAACGCTGAGGCAATACTACAAGTTGCTTAAGGGTTATCTCATGCGAAGAGGCCAGTGGGGTGTCCTGCATCGTCGAGGCAGTTATGTTCCGCTGGGGGGCTGACAGATGGAACCTATTGATATCAAAAGACTTGCACGAAACGAGATCACCGAGAGGAAGGTGGAGAAGGCCATCGAGACTATCCGCCAAGTGGAGCGGCTTGGTGGGAAGCGGGCAGAATACAACTTAGCTTCTCCCTTCTCACGACGCCCCCTAACTCGGGGCAATCCTTCCTCTGTTCCTGCCGATCCGAGAGCCGTTAAGCTCAGCCTTCGCCGTAGATAACCAACTGGACAGAAGTTAAAGCGAGGCCCCGCTCCCGAGCGGGGCCGCCGCCGTCTGCGGAGTGAGTAAGGGTCAGCGCGGCGTTTTGATCGTCACCACGTTGCTGTAGCCGGAGAAGGCTTCGCCGCTCGCGGCGCGGACGCGGAAGGAGTAGACCGTGCGGGGCAGGAGGTCCCACACCGCCGCCGACGTGGCGCCGGCCGGGAGCGTTGCGACTTCCTGCCAGGGCTGCCCCTTCCTCTTGACCTCGACGCGATAGCTCTCCTCGCCCACGGCCTTGTCGCGCCAGGTGAGGGCGACTTCGGTGCTCTTGGTGGCGCGGGCCGTGAGACGGGCGGGAGCGGTGAGCTTCGGCAAGCTGCCGCCGCCGCCGGGACCGGCGCCACTGCCGTAGAGCATATCGATGGCGGCGCGATCATCGTCCGTCAGCTGCGCGCCGCGGCCGTCGTTGTGGGCCTTGGAGAACATCAGGGCGTTCCGCTGCTCCGAGTGGTCCAGGCCCAGGGTATGGCCCAACTCGTGCGCGAAGACCTCTTCCGCCAGGCGCGGGTTGTCGCGGAAGAAGCACTCGGTGCCGTCGTTGGTCACGATGTCGCCTTCGGCCGCCTCGTGGTAGCGCTTCCCCCGGAAAAACCGCGTCGCTTCGAGGAACCAGGGTCCGCCCATGGCGATCACGCCGCCGGTGGAGCAGGAGAAGGTCCCCTCGACGGCATCGTCGGGATCGTTCCGATACGGATCGTCGAAGAGGATGGTATTGAGGCCATCCGAACGGGCGAGCCCCCCGGAGGCCACCGTCGTGTCGGCGTAGACGTACTGGATATTGGTCCCTGGATCGTCCACCCAGGTGCTCAGCCCCACCCGGAAGGCATCGATCGTGGCCTGGAGGCTCAGCCCCGGCTGGCCGGCGGCGTTGACCCGCCACGCCACGTTCTGACGGGCGTCGAAGCGGAACCAGCGAATGGGAGTGCCCGTGGGAGCCATCAAGGTAAAGCGCTCGGAGACCGATCCGAGCTCGGCCCTGGCCGATCCCAGCACGTAGCCAGGATTGCCGGCGATGCCCCTGGCGCGGTCGGCAAGCCAGTCGGCGAACCGGTTGAAGTCGCGGACCGCGTCGAGACCTTCCAGATCCTTCGCCCCGATCTCGTGCGCCTCGGAAAGGTCCCGCAGAGCCACCGCACGCCCCCCGAGGGCCCGCTTGTGGAAGGCGCCGAGCATCAGGTGGACGATGCGGTAGGTGCCGTCCTGCGCGGCACGGAGGAAGAGGATGGCGTCCTCCCCTTCGCTGAACCGGGGCGCGCCCCAGATCTTGAGCCCGAGGCCGAGGGGATTGACGCCTCCCGGCACCCGCACCACGACGGTGCTGCCGGACAGGTCCCCCTTGAGCACCCGGCTCACGTCGACCAGGTAGTCGGTCGCCGGCGGGCCGTCGATGAGAGGAGCGGAGTCCACCCCGACGACCTTGATCTCCACAACGGCCTGCGCCTGATCGGTGAGAGCGGCGTCGGACATCATGCGGTAGGTCGTGGCACTTGCCCATCGCGGGCAGAGCGCGAGCGGCAGGAGGAGGAGCAGCGGGGCGAGACGGCAGGGCGCTGATTTCACGAGGACCTCCAGGGGTAACATGGAGCGGGATCCGGTCGTTGATGGCATAGTAACATGTCCGGTGTTCAGCAGCTACTCCGACCCGGACGAGCCGGAGCTCTTCGTCCCGCTCGCCGCCTCCTTGGGCTTGTCGGCTTTGTCGGCCTTCTCGGCTTTGTCGGCCTTGTCGGCTTTGTCGGCCTTGTCGGATTTGCCGCCCTCGTCGGCCTTGCTCTCGGTCTTGGTCTCGGTCTCCGACTTCGATTCGGCGCCGCCGCCCTTCTTGGCGGCGTAGTCGGTGGCGTACCAGCCGCTGCCCTTGAACTGGAAGGAGGGCGACGAGATCAGCTTCCTCACCGCGCCGCCGCATGCGGGACAGGCGGCGAGAGGCACTCCGTCGAGACGCTCGAGGTTCTCGGTCCTCTTGCCACACTGCAGACACTCGTACTCATAAAGCGGCATCGATCGACTCCATCGGCTCCATCAGGGGCTGAACTTGTCGCCCCGCGTCTTGAACCGGATCCTGATCGCTCCCGTCCCTTCGGTGCGCGGCTCCATTCGCCGGGGGGGCTCCGGGGGCGGCGCGCTCACGGCGGCGCCGCTGCGGATGAGCTGCAGGATCTGGAACGCATACAGCAGCTTGGCGTTCTCCGAGGCGCTGCGGGGCCCCTGGATACAGATCTCGTAGAGGCTGCGCTTGCCGTCGACCAGACCGAGGAGCCGGTATTCGTCCGCATCGAGGGCGAGCTCGATCAACTGCTCGGTCCTATAACACGGTTCGAGGACCGTCTCTTTCCGCCCCAGGCGGGCCACCAGGGTCTTGGCGTCCGGCGCGCGCTTGATGCCCTGCAGGATCACCTGGCGCATGGGCAGCTGGATGCGCACCGAGTCGGACTCGCGGAACTCGCCGATGCTGAAGACGACGCTGCCTTCCTGCCAGTAGAAGAGACTCCAGACGATGGCCTCGATCTGTTTGCGGGTGTTGCGGTAGACCTCGGCGGGCGAGAGCAGGCCGCGCTCGATCAGCAGCACGCCGTAGCGCTGGTTGGACCGTTCGCGCTCGCGCATCGTCTCGGCGTAGGCCTCCGGCGAGAGGAGGCCGTTCCGCTGCAGGTAGGTGCCGAGACTGTCGTTGCGGTCGGTCGACGTGGCGTGGACGACGTTGCCTTCCTTGATGAAGACCTGCTTGACCAACCCCTCGCGGCTGGCCTCGATGACTCCGGGGACCTGGAACCGGTCGATCGTGTAGAGAATCTCCGGCAGCGCCGTCTGGGACAGGTCGCCGCGATACTGGAAACTGTTCTCCACGGTCGCCAAGGGAGGGTCTCCCATTCGAAAGTGCGCCAGGCCAGGGGAGCGGCGTAAGCATACCATTTCGCTAACTTAGGGGTAGCGCGCCCCGGGAGGCTGCATGGGGGTCGCGCGGGCACGCCGAAATTGAGCCACTGACCTAGCAGCCCGGTGAGCAAGCTGTATCCACCGGCGCGGGCGAAGGCAGCGAAGTAACTGTCGGTCTCTGCGCAACGCCCGACCTCAAAGCCCTGCGTCAGGAAGCGCCATTCCTCCTCGAGGCGAGCCGGTTCCTGCACGCGCGAGAAGCGGTTGTCGGTCAGCAGAAGGTCCCAGGCGTTCCAGATGGCCGCCGCCGGCAGGACATCTTCTTTCAGCCAGGCGGGATTGGTCAAAATCCGCAGGGCTCCCATCTGAGCCACTCGGCAGAGGAGAAGAATTCCGGGTTGTTCCTGCGAAGCGAGCCAAGCGACAGCCCGCTCGGAGTGAGCATGCCGGGCATGCAGAAGAGCGATAAGCAAATTGGTATCAGCGAGGTAGGCCAAGCTGGCGCAAATCCTCTTCGTCCTCGACGCGGGCGAGGTCAGCATTGGTCAGCTCGAGACTACCCGGCCTCGCAGAAGAGAAGAGCGGGAACCGGACTCTTTTCCCCGTCAGTGCCGGCGGCGGAGACGCCAAGTCCTTGGCCAGAGCGGAGCCTATCAACTCCCGCACGGTTACACCCCGCTCAGCAGCAGCGATCTTGGCCCGCTCCAGCAGCTCGTCTGGCAATTCGAGGGTCGTTCGCATGAAGACATCTTCTCATAACTCTGCGACGGGTACGGTGAGTAGGAGAGGCCGCAGGGCACGAGAACGAGCAACCCCACTATCATTGTGGGATCTATGACCACCATGGCAGCGTTTCCTCCCGAAGAGGCCTGGCAGCGGATCGCCGAACGGCTGCGGCCGCTCCCGGAGGAGCGGGTCGAGCGCCGGGCGGCCGCCGGCCGGGTGCTGGCGCGGGACCTGGCCGCGACGGTGGACGTCCCGGCCGCGGACGTGTCGGCCATGGATGGCTACGCCGTCTCCGGCGAGGTCCGGCCCGGCGAACGGCGGCCGGTAGCCGGCGCCGTCGTCGCCGGGGATCCGCCGGGCTTCGTGCTCGTCCCTCCCGCCGTCGTCCGTATCATGACGGGCGCTCCGGTGCCGCCCGGGGCGGACCGGATCATCCCGGTCGAGGCGACCGACGGCGGCCGGCGGGAGGTGCTCTTCCATGCCGGAACGAATCCCGGCGGGCACGTCCGCCGGCAAGGCGAGATCCTCCAGGCGGGAAGCCACCTGCTGCCGGCGGGTACGCGACTCACTCCGGGCGCCCTCGCTCTGCTCGCCACCCACGGCTACACCGCCCTGCCGGTCCACCGGGCGCCGTCCGTGTCGGTGCTCACCACGGGCGACGAGGTGGTGCCGCCGGAGGCGGCGCCAGCCCCGGGGCAGCTCCGCGACTCGAACACCGATTTCCTGCTGGCGGCGGCGGCCGGTCTGGGGCTCCGCTTCGAGCCTCTCGGCATCGCACCGGACCGCGCGGAGGTTCTCCGCCGGCTCGTAGAACGGGGGCTCCGGTCGGACGTGCTCCTGCTCTGCGGCGGCGTCTCCATGGGCGAGCTCGACCTCGTCGAAGGCGTGCTGGCCGAGCTCGGCTGCGAGACCGTCTTCGACGCCGTGGCCATTCAGCCCGGGAAGCCCCTGGTGTTCGCGACGACCGGTAAAGGAGGTCTGGTCTTCGGGCTGCCGGGCAATCCGGCTTCGGTGATGGTGGGCTTCTGGCTCTTCGTGCGGCCCGCCCTGCGCCGTCTGCTGGGGATCGAGGATTCCTGGTGGGGTGCCGCGTTGACCGGCACCCTCGAGGCTCCTCTACCCGGCGCCGGTCCGCGCGATCGATTCCTGCCTGCCGCTCTCGACTTCCGCGACGGCGAGGTCCGAGTCACGCCGTTTCCGCCGAAAGGCTCCCACGATCTGGCAGCGTACGCTCGCGGCACCGCCCTGGTGCGTGTGAGGCCCGGAGCGCCGCCGGCGAGGCCGGGGGAGCGGTGCGAGGTGATGAGGGTCGTGCTCTGAGGGAGGGGCTCCGGCGTTCAAACCTGGGGTAAATCAGCTCTGGCATCCTTCTTGTCGGCAAATAGATAAAGTATACTTGCCTTATTTGAAGGCAATAAGCATGATAGCCCCTCCACAGGAGATCTTTTCGGTCCTTCGACAGTACAACCCTTGGTGGCAGTCTGGGGCTATTCGCGATCTCCCCGGCTGGCGGCGGACGGCTTTCACGGAATTGCTCCTCTGGCTGAAGGAACCTCCAGCGCCGCGAGCCATCCTGCTCAGCGGTGCCCGCCAGGTCGGCAAGACCACTCTGCTCCTCCAGGCGATCGAGGAGCTCCTGGCCCGCGGAGTCAAGCCCGAGCGCATCCTGTATGCGACCTTCGACCACCCCCTGTTCAAGCTGATCGGGCTGGAGGGAGTCCTCAACGTCTGGCGGGAGATCCAGCCGCGCTCCGAGGAGACCGAGTACATTCTCCTCGACGAAATCCAGTACACCCAGGGCTGGCAGACCTGGCTCAAGCACCAGGTGGACTTCGAGAAGCGAGCCCGCATCGCGGTGACCGGCTCCGCCGTCCCTCTGGAGACCGAGGGCGTGGAATCCGGAGTCGGCAGGTGGCACACCATCCGGCTGGCCACGCTGTCGTTTTCGGAGTACCTCCAGATCCAGGAAATCCGGCTGCCCAACCTTCCGGAGGTGGACTCCCTCGCCGAGCTTTTCTCATGGAGCCCGGCCGATCTCATCCGCGCGGGTGAGATGGCGCGCCCCCTGGTCGCCCACTTTCACGAGTACCTGCTGCGGGGCGGTTTTCCCCAGACTGCCCTGATCGAGAGCGTCACCTTGGCTCAGAAGCTGCTGCGGGAGGACATCGTCGACAAGGTTCTCAAACGGGATATGACCGCCCTGTTCGGGGTCCGGCGGGTGCTCGAGCTGGAACGGACGTTCCTCTATCTCTGCCTGCACGACGGCGGCCTGTTGGACCTCCAGGTCCTCTGCACCCAGCTCGGGCTCAAGAAGCCCACCGTCAGCCGGTTCATCGATTTGCTCGAAGCTGCCCACCTGGTTTACCGCCTCCCTCCCTATGGCTACGGCAAGGAGATCCTGCGGGGAAAATTCAAGGTCTACCTCGCTGACCCGGCCATCGCCGGAAGCGTCCTGCTCAAGGGCCGGGCGCTCCTGGAAGACGAGATCCGGCTGGGTGCGGCGGCCGAGACGGCGTTCTTCAAGCACGTCTTCGCTCGCTACTATCAGACAGGCGTGAGCTTCACCTACTGGCGGGGTCGCAAGAGCCTGGAAGTCGACATCCTTGCCGAGGTCCACCCCCGGCTGATCCCCTTCGAGGTCAAGTACAGCCGGAGCCCGGTACTGGAGAGCGATCTCAAGGGACTCCGCCGTCTGTGCGAGGAAAAGGAGATCCCGCGCGGCTACGTGATCACCCGAATGATCTCCGACTTCGGGGTAGCGACGTTCCCTGGCAAAGTGGAGGCGGCGATCCTCAAGATCCCTGCGCCGCTCGCCTGTTACTGGCTTTCGCGCTCGGAAGGGCGATCATGACCGGTCGCCCGACGAAGGAACGCGGCTGGCGGAAGCGCATGGGAATCGAACCCACCCCCGACGCCGCAACCGGCGCCGGACAACGGTTTTGAAGACCGCAGGAGGCACCAGCCCCCGAGCGCTTCCGGCGGGGATTCTAGCCCATGCGGCTCCTCCGGCGGCGGTGATACTCTCCCCCGCGCGGCACGGCGCCGCAGTCCTCCGGAGACCGAGATGAACCGTAACCTCTTTACCCTTTCCGTGCTCCTGATCGGCCTCTGCGCCTGCGGCGGCGGCGACCGGAGCCTCCATGCCCCCAGCCGAGGAGACGCCCGCGGCGAGCAGCCAGACGGCGGGCGAGGCCCCGGTGGGTCCGATCTCTTCGCGCGGCGAGGTGATCGCGGAGGGATCCTCTCCCATCGAGCCGCAGGGCGAGGGGTCGATCGACTTCGATCTCCCGGCTGGCTGGCTGGCTCAGCCACCCTCCTCGAGCATGCGCATCGCCCAGGCGGCCATCCCGGGTCCGGGGGGGGCCGGGGATCTCGCCGTCTTCTACTTCGGGCCCGGCGGCGGCGGCTCGGTGGAAGCCAACATCGAGCGTTGGGTCGGCCAGATGGAGACCTCGGACCCACCCCGGCCAGAGACTTTCGAGGCCAACGGCTACCGGATCACCTGGATCGACGTCCAGGGAACGCTGAAGCCCAGCTCGATGGGGATGGGACCGGCGACGGAGCAGCCCGGCTCACGCCTGCTGGGAGCCGTGGTGGAAGGGCCGGGCGGTCCCTGGTTCTTCAAGGCCACCGGCCCGGACGCGACGCTCGGGCCCGGGCGCGAGGCCTTCGTGGCGATGCTGAAGAGCGTGCGCGCCCGGTAAGCCCGGACGCGACTCCTCGGTTCACCAACTCCTCGGTCTGGTTTCGGCGCCCCTCGGATTCAGCACTCCGGGTCGGAATCGGGAAGAACGGACAGCCCGCTGAGGATCGCCCAGCCGTCGGGCTGCGCCAGGATCACATTCCCGCTCACCTTCGGCGGCTTCTCCTCGCTCTCCTCGCGCTCCTGCCGCTCGCGCTCCCGCTGCTTGCGGCTCTCCTCCCGCTGGCGCTGGTGCTCCCGGCGCTCCTCCTGCATTCGCAGGCGCTGCTGCTCCCTGCTGCGGCGCAGCTCCTGGCGGACGGCGTCCATCTCCCGCTGGATCTCCTCCCGCATCTGCTGGGTCGCCTCCCGCATCTCCCGGGTCGCCCGCTCGATTTCGTCCCGGTGCTCGACCCGGTACCGTTGGCTCAGCTCCCGATGCTGCTTGCGGAGATCTTCCATGGCTTTGCGCTGTTCCTCGGAAGGCTTCATCTCCCGGGCCATCCGCCGGGCCTCGGCGGCGATCCTCTCGCGCTCCCCCGGCTCGAGGGAGCCGTCGGCGCGCAGCTTCCCCAGCTCCTCGTCGATTTGGGCGTGCAGCCGAGCCATCTCCTCCGCCGAAGGGCGCATTTGCTCGCCGAGCTTTCTCATCTCCTCTTCGAGCCGCCGCATCTCCGCGGTCGGCAGCCCGCGCGAGAGCTTCTCGCTCAGCTCGCGCGAGAGCCGCTCCATCCGCGGTTTCAGGTTCCGTTCGCTCTCCCGGTTCGCCCGCTCGATCTGCTGCTCCAGCCTTTCCTGATCCTCCTCGGAAAGGGCACGCATCTCGGACAGGGCCTCGAAGTGACCGTCCAGGCCGCCCAGGCTGTCCAGACCGTCGAGCGCCGCCGTCACCGACTCGGAAGCCAGGTCGGCGATCTCGCTGGCGTCGAAATCGAAGTCAAAGTCGAAGTCAAAGTCGAAATCGTGGTCAAAGTCGAAATCGTGGTCGTAGTTGTAGTCGAAATCCCAGTCCTCGTCCTCGTCGTGCTCCTCGGCGACGTGCTTCTCGACAACGCGCTCCTCGGCGACCTCGCGCTCACCCGGTTCCGCGACCGCGGATGGCTCGGTGGCTTCGGCGATCGCATCGGGGGAGTCCGCCGGAGATTCGGATAGGGCCGGAGCCTCCTGGCGGGCCGCCGAGATCGCCGGCGCGGCGGCAGCGACGGCGATCAGCACGGCGACCATCGCGGCCCCGAGCCAGAACCGGCGGGCCGGGCTCTCCGGCGAGCGGCTCTCGTCGAGCAGGCGGCGGATGCGCCGCGCGAGGTGCGACGGCCGGTCCGCCATGACCGGCACGGGCAGCTCCCGGCCGGCGGTCGACCAACCAGCGACTTCGGCCAGGCAGCCCGCCAGGGAGAGCGGCCGCCCGGTGCGGCCCACGGCCCACTCGTCGCTCAGCATCTCCGAGATCTCCCGCAGGCGGCGGCGGGCCACCCAGTTGAGGGGCTGGAAGAAGAAGGCGGAGGCCAGCAGGTGGCTCACCACGAGCCAGAGCGGGTCCCGCCGCACCAGGTGGGCGAGCTCGTGGGCGAGCATCCCCTCCTGCTGCTCGTCGGTGAGGCCCCCAAGGGCCCGCGGCGGCACGCAGATCTCGGACCGGCTCAAGCCGAGCGCCACCGGCACCGGCACCCGCGAGGAGCAGGAGAGCCGGACGGTCTCGCCGAGGCCGGCTTCAGCGGTCAGCGAGCGGAGGCGCGAGAAGAGCGTCCCACCCACCACCCGCGGCCGGTTGCGCAGCCGCCGGCCCAGGCGCAGATGCGCCGCTCCATACCTGGCGAGCAGCAGAAGGCTGCCCAGCGCCCACGCGCCGAGCGCCAGCGCCGGGAGCGAAGGTCGAAGCATGCGGGTCCCGGTGGCGGATGCAGCGACAGCCGGCTCGGGCAGCGGCGCCTCGGCGATGGCGGAGGCAATCTCGGGGAATTGGACCGCGGGAGGGGCGATCGCGGTGACCGCCGCCGGCGGCGCGAGATCGGATAGCCCCCAACGCCCAGCCGCCGGCTCCCAGCCCGCGGCGAGCTGCAGCGAAGCGGTGAAGAAGGCGCCGACCAGGGCCAGCTTCCAGACCGCCTCCTCGGCCGGCACCGACCAGCGGCCGAGCGGCTTGGAGACGAGCCAGGCGAGGCTCAGCAGGAGCGTGCTGTGCAACAGGTAGGTGAGCAGCCAGGCGATCGCCTGATCGGCAAGCGGATGGGCAGGCATCAGCGTTTCTCCTCGTGCTCCCGGGCCGAGATCAGCTTGCGGAGCTGGGCCAGCTCCCGCGCGTCGATCTCGTGCTCGGATAACAGGTGATTGACCAGTGCGGTGACGTCCCCCAGGAAGAGCTGCGAGGTCAGGTCTGCCACCATCGAGCGGCGGACCTGGCTCTCGCTGACCAGGGGACGGAAGATGAACCGGCGGCCCTCGGCATGGTGGTCGACCACGCCCTTCCTCTCCATCTTGGTCAACATCGTGGCAATCGTCGTCAGGGCGAGCCCGCGCTCGGGCTCGAGCGTCTCGTGAACCTCGGCCACCGTGGCCTGGCCGCGGCTCCACAGGACCCGCATGATGGCGAGCTGCAGATCGCCGAGGTGATGGGATGTGTCCATGGTTCTTTCCTCCGCATCGACGACCACGATAGTACTACCGGAGTCGTTGGCCGTCAAGGGGAGATACGGGATGGGGGCCGGAAAGGTTGCATAATCTCTCCATGCCGATCCGTCTCAAGCGCGTTTACGATCCCCCACTCCCCTCCGACGGCCGCCGCATCCTCGTGGACCGCCTCTGGCCGCGCGGTCTGACGAAAGAGGATGCCGCACTCGACAGGTGGGACCGGGACATCGCTCCGTCGAACGAGCTGCGCAAGGAGCTCGGGCACGACCACTCGCGCTGGGATGAGCTCAGGGCGCGATACTTCGCGGAGCTGGACGCGAATCCGGAGCCGGTGAAGCGGCTCGCCGGCGAAGCCAAGAAGGGAACGGTGACCCTCCTCTTTGCGGCGCGGGATACGGAACGGAACAACGCGGTGGCGCTGAGGGAGTATCTGGAACGCCAGGTGTAGAATCGCGTCCAACGGCGGAAGGGGGGTCCCCATGGTGCGGCTCAGCTCAAAGAAGATCGCGGTCCTTCTGTTGCTGCTGGCCGCCTCCGCGGCCCGGGCGCAGCTCTGGAGCGGTCCGGCGGCCGTGGAGATCCGCGTAGAAGACCAGAAGGGGCTCCCCGTCGCCGGCGCCCTGCTGCAGCTCCAGTTCCACGCTCTTGACCCCAGGGACGGCCCGCCGGCCGTGCTCACCGATTCCCGCGGGAAAGCGACCGTGGGCGGGCTGGCCGAGGGTGCGTGGCATCTGGAGGTGAGCCGCGAGGGGTTCATGACCTATCTGGCCGAGATCGTCATTCGCGAGAAGGGCCGCGTCTCTCTGGAGGAGGCCGCGCAGTTCCACGTCACCGGTGCCACTCGCACCATGAAGGTTCAGATCTCGCGCGGCCGTTCGGTGCCGTCGGCGCCGGCGCCGGTCGTGGCGGAGAAGGTTCCCGCGCCGGTCGCGCCGGTGACTCCCGAGCCCGCTCCTCCCGCTCCCGTCGCACCTCCTGCTCCGGAGCCTGAAAACCCTCCAGCGCCGCCTCGGGAGGAACCGACTGCGCCACCCGCACCGGCTGCGGTCCCACCCTCACCGGCTCCCGCGCCCTCTCCTGATCCCCAGCCCGAGAATCCTCCGGAGAGGCCTGCCACGCCCCCGGCGCCCACGCCGGCGGCGCCGGCTCCAGTCCCGAAGCCGGCGATGCCACCGTCGCCAGCTCCGCCCGCGGCTCCGCCTCCGCCTCCGCCCGCGGCCCCTTCGGCCGATCCCGTGCGGCTGCGGACGGCGAAGGACCGCACCTGTTTCGAATGCCCGCCGGGTGAATCCTCGCTATCGACCGAGCGGGTGGTTTCAGCCGGCGGCGGCTCCGGCTGCGGCGCCAACATCGCCGCGCAACTGCAGGAGGGCAACGTACCGTCCGGCCTGCCGGAGGGCTGTCACGTGCTGCGGCTTGCCCTGCCGGCCGGCATGCGCTACACCGGCTACCGCTTCGAGGTGCAGGTCGAAGGCGACAGCCTGGACTGCCTGGCCGGCCAGAGCTGTCCCCAGGGCACCGGCCGCTGGCCGATCAATCCGGTCCTGATCCGTAGGCCGGAGGGGACGATCGTCCTCGCGCCGTTCGAGAGCGGCCCGGCCGAGAGCGAGCGGCGGGCGGTGTTCACGGCCTACTTCACGGCAGGAACGGCGAAGCGGCCTCGCTGAGCGTCCCACCGGCGCCTTAACCCGGAAATCCCCCGCGAAGGATTTCCGTCCCCGCTGCATCCAAGAACCTCAGAGACGGCAGCCAGGTAGCCCTGATAACGGCCGAGCCGTCGTGAAAGGGGGCTGAGCGATGAAGAGGTCCTTGTGGTTCCGCGCCGCCGCGATGGCTGGTCTGGTCGCGTTTCTGGCAATCCCTGCACAGGCTCAGCGTTTCGACCTCGGCGTCCGGGGGATTCTCACCGCCGCCGATGGCGAGCCGGCGAACGACATCCCGGGCTTCGGCGTGTTCGGCCACTACCGGCTGAATGACCGCTGGTCGTTGGGACTGGCGGTCGATCAGACCGAGTACGACTTCGAGGAGCCGGCGCGCATCGTGGGCCTCCTTCAGGACCAGACCCTCGAACCCATCGACGTCGTGGCGGAAGCGATGGTGGTCAGCCTGTGGCTGCAACGCGATTATGCGCGTGATCGGGTCACCTGGTTCTGGGGCGCCGGGCTCGGCTTGGCCTCCATCGACGTGCCCGACGCCAGGGGTCCCCTGGCCGGGCCGGGCACCTTCGACATCCGGACGGAAGCGGATTCCGAGCTCATTGCCTCGCTCGCCGCGGGAATTCTCCGGCGTCTCGGCAACCGCTGGTTTCTGGAATTCGCGCTGCGGGCGGACCAGCACTTCGCGGATTGGAAGCTGACGGACCGGGTGTCCGGCGCCACGGGAGCGATCGATGACTACCTCGCGCTCGGCGGCCACCTCGGAATCGGGTTCAGATTCTGAAGTGGCCGAGGTTGGCTTCCGCGTCTCTCCGGCGGCTACCATGGTGTGGCCTTCATCGACGCAGGTTGAGGAGCGAGGGCTCGAGCGGCCGAAGCCTGTGACGGACTACAGCGAGGACCTACAGCTCGTCGGGCGCATGCTCGCGGGAGACGAGGAAGCCTTCGAGGCGTTCGGAGAACGCTACTTCAAGGCCCTCTACCGGTTC
This sequence comes from Thermoanaerobaculaceae bacterium, assembly GCA_963778565.1. Lineage (GTDB taxonomy): Bacteria > Acidobacteriota > Thermoanaerobaculia > Multivoradales > UBA5704 > DATARR01. Next base: position 138,227 of record CAVZUZ010000018.1, read on the forward strand.
GCCTTCGCCCGGCTGCAGGGGGACCGGGAGCTGACCCGGGAGATCGTTCAGACCGCGGTGACCAAGGCTCTCTCGCGGCTCGACTCCTACCGCGGCGAAGCATCGCTGCTCACCTGGCTGTGCTCCTGCTGCCGCAACGAGATCCTGATGCACCTTCGGCGCCGCCAAACAGCGCCCGCCGACCTCGAGCTCGACGAGGAGCTGGACCCTGCCCCGGGCCTCGGCCCGCAGCGCCCCGGCGACCCCGAGGCCGCTCTGCTGGAGCGGGAAACGGCTCACCTGGTACACGTGGCGCTCGACGGGCTTCCCGGCCACTACGCCCGGGCGCTGGCGTGGAAGTACGTGGACCGCCTCACGGTCAACGAGATCGCCTGGCGGTTGGGGATGCGAGCCAAGGCGGCCGAGTCGCTGCTCACCCGGGCGCGGCAGGCGTTCCGGACCAGCTACGAAAGTCTTCGCGGCGCTTGGGCCCGGTAAGAAACAGGGAGAACGACCATGGACGAACGGGATCAGACGACTGAAAGCACCTCCCCTCCGGAAGAAGAGGAGATGGTGCGCCGGCTGCTGGAGATGGCCGGGCCACCGCCGGCGATCCCGCAGGAGGATCTCGACGTCATCTCCGTTGCCGCGCGGTCCGCCTGGCGCGCGGAGCTGCGGCGAAGGTCGGAGGCCCCTCCGCAGAGACGGCGCCGGCCGCTCCGGGCGTTCGCGCTCGGTCTGGCGGCGGCGCTGGCCGTCGCCGTGGGCCTCGCTCTGTGGTGGGCTGCGCAGCAGGACCGCGTCCCACCCATGGTCGCCTGGGTCGAGGAGGTGGCAGGCCCCGTCCACCTCGAAGCGGCGGCGGACGACCTCCGTGCGATCACGGAGGGAGACCCGATTCCGCTCGGGTCGGTGCTCCGCAGCGGCGATGGCGGAAAGCGGCAGGGCAGGGCTTCGCTGCGATTGCCGGACGGCGCCACCGTGCGTCTCGACGTGGAGTCCAGGCTGCGCCTCGTCTCAGCGACGGTCCTGGAGCTGGAGCGCGGGGCGCTCTACGTCGACACCGAGACGGGGCCGCGGCCATCCCGAACGCGCGAGGCGATCGAGGTCCGGACTCCGGTGGGTACGGTGCGGGACATCGGCACGCAGTTCGCCGTCCGCGTCGTGGATCGCGAGAGGACGGCCCTGCTCGTGCGGGTTCGCGACGGCGCGGTCCTCACGGAGCAACGCGGCCATACCTTCCTTACACGTGCCGGACAGGAGTTGCTTCTCCATCGTGACGGGGCTTCGGAGCGCCGTGCGATAGCCGCTCACGGCCAGGGGTGGGAATGGGTCCTGGCGGCCACCCCCGGCTTCGACATCGAAGGCCGCAGCTTGCGGGAGTTTCTCGACTGGGTCTCCCGTGAGACCGGATGGCGGATCGTCCTCGCGGACGAAGGGCTCGCGGATTCGGCGGGCGAGATCGTGCTGCACGGCAGCATCGGCGAGCTGCCGCCGGACCAGGCGCCGTTCGCCGTCCTCCCCGGAGCCGGCCTCGAAGGCAAGCTCGAGGATGGCAGGCTGGTGGTCCGGCGACGCGGCTGATTTTCGTAGGGCAGGGTTAACTCTGTCGCGGAAATCAAGGACAAAAAGGACAGCAAGGACCTAAAGGACGAAGAGGACGAGGCACTTGTTTTTCACCTCGCGTCCTTGAAGTCCTTGCGGTCCTTTTCGTCCTTGTTCAGAACTCCCACGTAACCCCGAGCGACGGAAAAATCCCCGGCCAGTTCTCGTCTTCCAGCTCCACCACGCCGGCGTCCTCATCCAGACCCACGTCGAACCCCGCGAGGTTGCGCCGGTTGTAGAGGTTCTGGATATCGACGAAGAAGGTCAGCCCGCCCGAACGCAGATTCCAGCGGCGGCTGGCCCGCAGGTCCAGGCGGTGATAGGGAGGGAAGCGCTCGCTGTTCAGGCGTCCGAAGACCGCTACGAGCTCGGGCTCCTCCTCCGGGTCCTCGGGGTCGTCGATCAGACGTGCCTCGACCGGCGTGCTCGGCCAGCCGGTGTGGTACCGCCAGGCGAGGTTGAGGCTCCACTGTCTGGGAAGCCGGTAGTTGAGGTCGAGGGCCAGCGTGTGCGGCTGGTCGAGGGAACGGGGCACCGTCTCGCCCGCGAGCCGGTCCTCGGCCCGGGCGTAGGAGTAGGCGAGCCACCAGTCGAAGCGCGCGCCCCGGCTGCCGCGCACCAGCAGCTCGAGCCCTTCGGCCGTGCTCCGCTCAGGGGCGATGCGGACCCGGTCGGGCTCGATCTCGGGGAAGAAGTTCACCGGCTCGAGAAGGCTCTCGTAGCGCGGCCGCGGATCTTCGATATCGCGCCGGAAGAGCTCGACGCGAACGGCGTCGATGCCGAGCCGGTTGGGCGGCGGGAGGGTTTCGTAGCCCACCACCCAGTGCGCCGCAAGCTCCGCCGGCTGCAGGGTGCTCTCCCCGTCCTCCACCTGCAGCTCGTACGGACGCTGGCTCTGGAAGAATCTTCCCCAGGCCCCTCGGATCACGCTCCGTTCTCCCAAGCGCCGGGCGAGGTTCACCCGCGGGCTCAGCAGGTTGTCGTCGGTGATGGTGTGCCGGTCGTAGCGAAGGCCCAATTCGGCCGTCCAATCGCGCCAGGAGACGCGGTCGCTGGCCCACATCCCGAGGTGCTCGCTGCGCAGTGAGCCCTCGAGCTCGTGCTCCGTCGGCCGCGGCGGGGCGAAGGGGGCGAGGATGATCACGGAGTCCAGCGCCTTGGCGTAATCGAAGAAGGCCTCGTACCGGCGCATCTCCCACCCTGCCAGGAGGACGTGCCGGGACTCGAGCTGCAGGCTCCAGGTCTGCGCGAGCGCCAGCACCTCCAGGTCGCGCCGGTCCCGCAGCTCGAAGCTGCCGTCCTCCTCGAGCCCCGATCCGCCGCGTTTGCGGTCGATCTCCGTCCATGATCCGGCCGTCTCGACGAGCAGCCGCTCGCCCGACGTCGCCTGGTGCGTCAGCCAGCCATAGGTGCTGCGGTAATCGTTCTCGAGACGCTCGAAGCCGTCCCCCCCGGTCTTGTCGACCTCGAGATCGTCGCCCGCCGTGAGCGCGCGGGCGGTGAACAGGCCGAGATCCGTGGCGAGCTCCACCTTGCCGAGAACGTCCCAGAATCCCGGTTTCTCGTCGCCGATGACGTCGCCCGCGAGATCCAGCGAGCCGCGGCGGACGGTGAACAGCCAGGCGCCGCGATGATTGCCTTGATGATCGGCCAACCGTCCCGAGCTCGACGCCAGCGCGTCGACCACGCTCAGGCCCACGGCGTACTGGCGTCCGGCCGGCGGGTCCACGGTGCGCAGGTCGAGCACGCCGCTCATCCGGTCGCCGTGGCTCGCCGGGTAGGCGCCCGTCGTCAGGCTGGCGCTGGCGAGGGAGCGGGCGGACACGAAGCTCAAGGCGCTGTCGTAGTCCTTGAGGTGGTAGGCGTCGTACAGCTCCTGCCCGTCGAGCAGGATCCGCACCTCGTCGCGGCGTCCGCCGTGGACGCTGAACTGGGCGGTGGCGTCGTTGGCCGCGACGCCCGGCAACAGAGAGAGGGCGCGGAAGATGTCCCCGCCCAGATGGGGAAGGCTCTCGATCTCCTCGCGGCCGAGGGAGAGCGACGAGTCCGGCTGCTCCCGGAGAAGCGACAGCCGGCTGGGCTGCACGACGATCTCCTCATGGAAGACCGGCTGCTCGCGCAGGTGGAAGACGACGCGGCGCGATTCGCCCGGGGCGACCGAGATGCCACCGATCCGCTGCTCCAGGTACCCCGGCGCGCTCGCCTCCAAGGTGTAGCTCCCGGGGTCCAAAGCGGCGACCAGGAAACCCCCGTCGGCGCGGACGGGGATCTCCAGCCCACGGTCCACCACGCGGACGACCGCGCCCGGCATGCCCCGGCGGCTTCCCCGAACGAGAACCTCTCCCTCGATCGATGCCTTGCGCTCGCCGCTTGCCGCTCTCGCGACCACCACCAGGACCGCCCCGGGCCCCTCCTCGACCGCCAGACCGTGCGGCCCCAGGATCTCGTCCAGGATCCGCCGCGGCTCGCGGGCCGTGGGCTCGGCGGCGACCTTCATTTCGGGCCGCACGAGCTGACTGGTGAAGACGATGGTCAGTCCCTGCTCCTGCAAAGCCAGGAGGACTTCGGTCAGGGGTCGGCCTTCGTAGGGCACCGCGGAGGCGGAAACCGCGCCTGCCAGGGCGACCCAAACCGTGAGAAGCCAGCGTCCGCCGGTGCTTCCGGACATCGGCTTGATCTTGGCATAGCCGCAAGCACTACGGGAAGTGACCGCGGATCTGGGTGGTGGTTCAGTTTGCTCGTGGACTACCCCGGTCCTGCCCTCCGAAGCCTCACCCCCCGGCCCCCTCTCCCTGTCAGGGAGAGGGGGAGGAACACATCTGTCTTGTTTGCTGTTCTCCCCCTCTCCGGTTACGGAGAGGGGGCCGGGGGGTGAGGCTTCGGAGGGCAGGACCGTACGCAGTCTGGAACCAAACTGAACCCCTACGAGGATCTGCCCTACGCCTTCACCAGCGGCAGACGCTTGCCCGTCCAGCCCGGGAAGAGCCTGGCATCGTCCTGCACGCCGAGGTGCCGGCCGGCCAGCTCACAGAAGACGGCGCGGAAGTCGGTCGTCACCGGCAGGTCGCGCCCTTCGTAGAGGGCTCCGGGCTCCAGACCCGCGGGGAAGGCGCCGTGCACCTTGCCGCCGTCCACCTTGTTGCCCAGCACGAACAGGCAGGAGCCGTGACCGTGATCGGTGCCGCCGGAGCCGTTCTCGCGGACGGTGCGGCCGAATTCGGTCATGGTGGTGAGCAGAACCTGATCCTGATAGGGGCCGAGATCGGTCCAGAAGGCGCGGACCGCCTGCGCCAGGTCGCGGGCCTGGCGGGCGAAGCTCAGCGCCTGCTGCACGTGGGTGTCCCAGCCGCCGGACTCGGCGAAGGCGATCTCCAGCCCCACGTCGGACTTGATGAGCAGCGCGATCTGCCGCAGGGCGTTGCCGAGCGGCGTCTGCGGATACTCGGCGCCGGCGGCCGGGCGGTAGCGCTCGATCTCGGCGGCGGAGAGCATGTGAACGGCGCGGAAGGTCTCGCCGCCGGTGTCGCGCAACAGCCCCTGAGAGGTCTGTTCGTAGAGGGCCTCGAAACCCTGGCCGGCGGCGGCCGCCGTGCGGTCGGCGCCCGGTACCTGGACCTTGAAGTCGGCGAGGTTGGTGACCGCGAGCGCCGGCTCGCCGCCGTAGAGGGAGCGCGGCAGCGCCGGGGTCATGGCCACGGCGCGGAAGGGCGAGCCGTCGTGGCCGAGGAGGCCCACGGCGCGGTTGAGCCAGCCGTCGGGCGTGCCCTTGCGGCCGGGCGTGCCGGCCTCCATGAAGTCCTGGGCGTCGAAGTGCGAGCGCGAGGGATCGGGAGAGCCCACGGCGTGGACGATCGCCAGCCGCCGCTCCTGCCACAGCGGCAGCAGCGGCTCGAGAGCGGGATGGAGACCGAAGCCGTTCTCGAGGTCGAGCAGGGCGGCGTCCCCCGCCGACCGCGCCGCGCTCATGGCGAGGCGCGGGCGCAGGGACTTCAGGGCGGAGCCGTTCACTGGCGGCACGGCGGCCAGACCGTCCATGGCGCCGCGCTGGAAGATGGTCACCAGCACCTTGCGCCGGTGCGAAGCGGTCGAGCCCGTGCCCGGCGTCGCGAGGGCGGCGCGGGCGAGGAATCCCGGGCCGCCTCCCACGCCCACGGTGACGAGGGTCACGCCCCCGGCTTTGAGGAAGAGTCTGCGCGTCAACATCTTGTGCGTCCTTTCCTATCGCAGCGGTCTGCCCTCCGAAGCCCTCACTCCCCTAGCCCCTCTCTCCCAGAGGGAGAGAGGGGAACAAAACCAAGAAAAGAAACCCTTTAGGGTCCTTTCTCCGTTTTTCTCCCTCCTCTCCCTCTGGGAGAGGAGGGCCGGGGAGGTGAGGGCTTCGGAGGGCACCGGCCTTCACCGCCGCTGGAACTCCGGCGAGCCCAGGATCACGCCCACCACCTGTTCCAGCGGCGTCGGCGGGCGACGATCGGCCGGCTCGGGAGGCGCGTCGCCGAGACGGTCGCGGACCTTGATCGAGCGCGTCGCCGTTGCCATCTCGGGATCGCCATAGACCATCTCCTCGTCCAGGTCGGAGCCCTTGGCGCCCTTGCCGGTGTCCTCGGGAGCGGCCCGGTCCATCTTCTTCGGAAGGTCGGGATCGGCGATCAGGAGGCCGAGGAGCTTCAGGGTGGCGGCGAGATCCCGTCCCGGCATCAGGAGCCCGGAATAGACACGCAGGGCCTCCTCGCGCGACTCGGGCTCGCGCCCGCCGTTCAGGGCCGGCAGGTCCAGGTCGACACCGCGCACCCGATCCGCCGCGAGCTGCAGGCCGAAGTTCATGCGGTTGAGCAGCGAGCCGGTGTTCACCCAGGCTTCGCCGCGGTCGGGATAGCCGGTCGGCGCCTGATAGGCGTAGAGCGGCTGGCCCATGCGCGCGATCCACTTGAGGGTCTCGCGGGGATCCGCGATCTCTCCGCCCGTGGCCCGCAAGGCCGAGGCCGCGAGCTCGAAAGGCGACTTGACCTTGGCGCCCACGACTTCGCGGCTCCAGAGCTCGGGAGACTCGACGATCGCGGTCAGGAGCCGCCGGATGTCGCCCCCGGTCCCGACATAGACCTCCGCCAGGCGGTCCACCAGCGCCCGCGGCGGGTCGTCCGAAACGAACCGGACCGCGAGCTTGGCGGCGATGTGCCGCGCGGTGGCACGGTGCGCGGCGAGAAGGTCGAGCACGGCTTCGCCCTCCTCGATGCCCCGGCCGGCCGGGAAACGGACGCCCAGGATGTTCTTCTCCCCCGCGTCATGTTGATCGGCGCGGAAGAGGAACTCGCCTTCGCTGTGAAAACCGAGGCCGCCGGCCCGCTTGGCGCGGGCGAGCCGCTGCTCGGCCCGCTCGCGCAGGCGGCCGGCCGGCAGGACGCTCCAGCCGGTGAAAGCGCGGGCCACCTCGACCACGTCCTGCTGGGTGTAGCCGCCGTCGACGCCGAGGGTATGCAGCTCCATGAGCTCGCGGGCGTAGTTCTCGTTGAGGCCGCGGGCCCGCCGGCGTGGCATGCGCCCGATTTCCTCCTGCATCGTGGTCGGTGACTCGGCCATGGCGGCGGATTGCGCGTTGTCGAGATAGAGCAGCATGGCCGGGCTCTTGGCCGTAGCCTCCAGGAGGTTCCCGAAGCGGCCGAGGGCGTGCGGCCGGATGGCGTCGCGCTCGTAGGACAGCAGGTACGCCCGCGCCCTGTTGTCGGTCAGCGAGACATTGAAATGGTTGAACCAGAAGTCGGCCATCACCTCGGCGAGCTGGTTTTCGGACCCGACGGCGCGCAGCAGCTTCTGGGTCATGAGCTGGCCCAGGAGCTCTTTCTGCGGGCGATACCCCTGCTCGCGGGCGAGCTCCATCACCTTGTCCCGGAGCGCCGCGCGGTCCTCGTCCTTCAGGTCCTTCAAGTCCTTTCGGTCCTTGCCATCGAGCTCCTTGGGGAAGATTCCAGCCTCGCGCGCCTGCAGGAGAACCAGCCCCGGCGGCGGATAGGTCCGGGCGATCTCGCGCGTGGACATGCGCAGAGCCGGCAGGAAGCGGAGGTCCTCTTCCACCCTGTCATCGGGAAGATCCGCCGCGAGCTGGCGCTCGAGCCACCGGTCGAGGCCCATCTTCACGACGGCTTCCACCTCGCCCGGACGGGGACCGAAGGCGAAGCGGTTGAGCAGATGGGCGGCCGCCTGCCGCTCGGTGAGACCCGCCTCCTGCCAGGGAAGATGGACGGACGGGCTCGCGAAGTCGCCCGGCGCGCCCGCCCCGGCACAGACGGCGAGGGCGGCGACGGCCAGAACGGTCAGGGCTGCTGCTTTCATCGACGGCTCCTTCGGTAGGGGGTCTCCAGTCTCCCATTTTTCATCTGGAACCCGGGAGAGGAGTATTTCTTGCGGGCCTGGGTACGAGAGACAGCCAAACCCTTCCGCGGGTAGTGGCTCAGTTTGCTCGTGGACTACCCCGATCCTGCCCTTCGAAGCCTCACCCCCCGGCCCCCTCTCCCTGACGGGAGAGGGGGAGGAACATCTGTCTTTTTTGTTTTCTCCCCCTCTCCGGTTACGGAGAGGGGGCCGGGGGGTGAGGCCTCGAAGGGCGTATCTCCGGAATCCACAGGCAAACTGAACCACTAACCCCTTTCCCGCCCTCTCCCGTAAACTGTGCTGCACATGTAGTACACTGTGACTCCAGAACCTCCGAATCGCGGAAACGGGATGATCGAGCTGGAAGGCATCGCCAAGACCTACGCGGACGGCTTGCAGGCGCTCGCCGGGGTGTCCTTGCGGCTGGAACGCGGCATGTTCGGCCTGCTCGGGCCCAACGGCGCCGGCAAGACGACGCTGCTCTCCATCCTGGTACTGACGCTGGAGCCCACGGCCGGACGGCGGGTCTACGACGGTCTCGATGCCGCGTCGCGGCGGACCCGCGGGGAGATCCGGCGCCGGCTGGGTTACCTACCCCAGAGCTTCCATCCTCTCGGCCACCTGACCGGCCGGGAGTATCTGGCCCACTGCGCCCGGCTGCGGGAGGTACCGCTGGACCGGGCGGCGTTGCGGCGCCGGGTGGCGGAGCTGCTGGAGGCCGTCGGCCTGGAGCGGGCGGCGGACCGGCGGTCGGGAGAATACTCGGGAGGCATGCAGCGGCGGTTGGGCATCGCGCAGGCGCTGATCCACTCGCCGCGCCTGCTGGTGGTGGACGAGCCGACGGCGGGTCTGGACCCCGAGGAGCGGATCCGCTTCCGGTCGCTCATCACGGAAGTGGCGGAGAGCACCGCCGTGCTGCTCTCGACGCACATCGTGGAGGACGTGGAGGCCACCTGCCCGCGGCTGGGGGTGATCGGCGCCGGCCGGCTGCTCTTCGACGGCTCGCCCACGGAGCTGCTTCGCCGGGCGGCGGGAAATCTCTGGCGGGTGCCCGCCGGGCGGCCGCTGCCGGAGGGAGCCGTGGAGGTGAGCCGCCGGACGGATCGCCAGGGCGGCATCGAGCGCGTGATCCATCACCCGGGGCCGCTGCCGCCGGGAGCGGCACCCCGCCGGCCGACCCTGGAGGAGTCCTACGCCGCCTTCCTCGCCTTGCAGGGCATCGCGGCACCCCCCGATCCCGGGGAGGAGACGGCGGCGTGAAGCTCACCGCCGCCTTCGTCGCCCATGAGCTGCGCACCCAGGCGCGGTCGCTGCGCTTCCGGGTGCTCGCCACCGCCTACGTCGCGGCGGCCTCGGCGCCCGCGGCGATCGCTTACCTTCGGCGCCTGGACCACGGCTTGACCTTCGGGGGCGCCACCTACGCCGCGGAGGTGATGGCGCCGCTACCCTTGCTGACGGCCGTCTTCGTCTTTCTGATCTCTCTGGACGGCATCACCCGCGAGCAGGAGGAGGGGGCATGGTCCACCATCACCCTCGCGAGACTCTCGAGCGCCGGCTACTTGCTGCGCCGCTGGCTGGCGCTGCTGGTGGTGCTCCTGCCTCTGACCGCGGTGCCCCTGCTCGCCGCCGCCGCGGCCGCAGCGGCCGGGAGCGGCGCCGTCAACCTCGGTCCCCTGGTGGTCCCCTGGTCGATGCTCGTGGTTCCCCTCACCCTCGTCACCTCGGCTCTCGCGGTGGGGCTGGGGACGATCGCGGGCGGCGCCGTCAATGCCTTCCTGTTCGGCGGGCTGGCGCTCGTGCTGATCCCTTCGCTGGCCAACTCCCTGCTGGCCCACTTCGGAGTCCGCCTCACCGGCCCGCTCGCCTGGATCGACATCAGGAGCCTGGTCTTCTCCGTGCGGCGCATGGCGGCGGCCCTCGGCCCGAACAGCGTCTGGATCCCCACCTTTCCGCTCGCGGTCAGCGAGTCGCCCTATGACGCTGGCGTGGCCGCCGAGCAGTACCTGGCGCAGGCGGCCGTACCGGCGGCCCTCGCCGCCGCGGTGCTGGGCCTCGCGGTCTTGTTCCTGCGTCGCAACCGGCCGGACGTCCGGCCTCTGCGAATCGGCCCGGAGCATCCGCTGCGTACCTTTCTCACCTCGCTCGCCCGGCTGCGCGAGCAGTACACGCCCGATGCGGTTCCGGCCCGGGAGGACCTGCTGGCGATGAGCCTGGCACTGCTCGTGACGGCAGGCTGCTCAGGTCTGGTCCTCGGCCGTGCCCATCGCTACCAGGCCCTTGGGGACACCCGGTTCGCCGCCGAAGAATCAGCCGCTCCCGCGCCCACGCCGGATGACCTGGTACCCGGCCGCTGGCGGTTGGAGGGGACGATCGGTCCCGGCCGGGAAGTGACGCTCGCGGTGGCGGCGGAGATCCGCAACGTCGGCCGTCAGCCTCGGGCGCATCTCGCCTTCGAGCTGAATCCGTTCCTCCGCATCACGGGTGCCGCGGCCGGCGAGGGGCAACTCGTCGTATCGCGCCATTGGGACCGCATGGCCGTGGATCTCACTCCGCCGATCCCTCCGGGAGGCCGCCGCGAGCTGCGCTTCCACCTCGCCGGTGAGCCGGAGGAGGTCGCCTTCGGGCTGCCCCGCAACCTCGAAGCGGGCTTCTACACGTTGTTCTCCCGCCATCTGCACGCACGGTTCAGCCGCGACGCCGCCGACCTCTCCCGCAGCTTTCTGGTGCCGGCGATCTCGGCCCGCCGCGTCGATCTCGCCGCCTCCGCCCTGGTCCCGGTCCCCCGCTATCACTCCTGGAAGCTGGACGACGACCTGTTCGTGCCCGAGGAGACCTTCCTGCCGCCGGCCGACGTCTCGTTGTCGCTGGCGGTGCCGCGCGGTCTCTTCCTCGCCGATTCCTGCGGCGGTGTCGCCCGCGAGGGTCATCTCGCGAGCCGCTGCCGCCTCTCCCCGGCGGAGCTGGCGGTGGCCGGCGGACGCTACCGCGTGCTGGCCGGCCCGGCGCCGAGCGGCGCCACGATCGCGGTCTATCCCTTCCACGCGGCCCAGGGGGAGCTGCACCTGGGGTTTCTCACCCGGGGCACACGCAAGCTCGAGGAGGCGTGGCCGGGCCTCGGAGGCCTGCGGCGGACGGTGGTGCTGGAGTGGCCGGAGCCCTTCGTCCACGACCTCGACGCCAGCTCCTATGCCTGGTCCCGGCTCTGGGATTATCCCGGCGAACAGAACGTACGGGTGCGGGGCGACATCGTGCTGCTGCGCGAGACGGATCTCATCCAGACCAGGCCGCTCGATCCGGACTCGCTGGTGGCCGAGATCGTCGCCAGCCGGCTCCCCCGGCGGCGCGGCGTCGCCCCGAACGATGCTTTCTTCTTTCGCCAGCTCTTCCGCAATCTCGCGCTGCAGCGGCTGGGGTTGGGCAACGAGAGCCGCGCCACGGTCACGGGTCTTCGCCCCGGCCAGGAGGCGAGCGTCCACATCGCGCCGCCTACGGAGCCCTCCAGCTTCACCTACTGGCGCAGGCGCTTCCCGGCCCTGGTGTCGGCCCTGCGTATGCGGATGGGGGAGGAGTCGTTGCGGCGGGCGGTCGACGAGCTCCTCTCCCGCCGCGGCCGCCAGCCCCTCACCCGAGAGGAGCTCTTCGCCCTGCTGCGGCAGCGAAGCGAGGCGCCGCTCGAACGCATGATCGAGGACTTCTTCGTCCAGGGCCTGCTGCCGGAACCGGTTCTCGAGGGCGTCGAGCTGCGCCGCACCGCGGAGGGCTGGCGGGTGACGGGACGGATGGTGAATCAGGGGGACGGCGAGGCGCTCTGCAAGATCGCGCTCACCACCGACCTGGGGCCCGTGGAGACGACGGCGCGGGCCGGTGCGGGCGCGGCGGGGACCTTCGAGCTCACCACGGCGCGCCGGCCGCAGGCCGTCTGGCTCGATCCCGACCGGGAGTGCCACCGCCTGATCCGCAGCGTCTTCTTCGCCGACCGGGTCTATTTCGAGGGCAAGGGAGGGTAATGACGGATGAGAGACCTGCTGCGCTCGATGCGTCTCTCCCTGAGCCTGCTCCTCGGCCGCAGGCTCGCGCTGTTCGCCGGCATCGACGCCCTGGTGGTGGGCGGCGCGGTGCTGCAGATGCTCCTGGAGGGAGAAGGAGAGCCGGCCGAGCTGTACCGGTTCGTGTTCTTCGTGCCGGCGCTGATCCTGGCGCTGCCGGCGCTCGCCGGCATGGTGGATCTGGAGCGGCGGGCCGGCTGCCTCGACCTGGCGCTCTCGGCGCCGTCCGCCGAAGGGTATTTCCTGCGCCGGGCAGGGGCTGTGTGTGCGTTGACGGCGGTCCAGGGCTGGCTGGTGATGCTGCTGGGCTGGTTCCTCGGCGATTTCTCCTTCCCCGTCCTCGCGCCGCTGCTACAGGTCGCGGCGGTGAGCCTCCTCCTCGGCGCGGTGTCGCTGTTCTGGGCCGTGCGCCTGCGGAGCGCCGGCGGCGTCTGGCTCGCCTCGATGGTGACCCTGGCGCTGATGGGGAAATGGTTTTTCTTCAATCCGATCCCGCCGCGCTTCGGAGAGGCGTTCGGACCCTTCCTGCCGGGTCCGGAGGCGGCGCTCGCCTGGCTGCGCAGCGCGGCCGTCCTCGCCGCCGGTTCGGCGCTCTTCTTCCTCTACGCCCGGCGGCGCCTGCGGCGGCCGGAGCTGATCATCTCGTGATGGAGACCGAATGAACCCTCACCCCCCGGCCCCCTCTCCCGCGCGCTCCCTCCCACCCTTCCCGGGCCCTCACCCCCCGGCCCCCTCTCCCGCCCCCTCCCTTCCCACCTCACCGGGAGAGGGGGGGAAAAGCCAGAACATCTCCTCTCCCTCCCTCCCGGTAAGGGAGGGAAGGAGGGATAGGGAGACGAAATTCTCTTGCCTTTCTCCCCCTCTCCCGGTGAGGGGGGAAGGGAGAGGGCGGGAGACGAAATTCTCTTGCCTCTCTCCCCCTCTCTCGGTGAGGGGGGAAGGGAGGGGGCGGGAGACGAAATTCTCTTGCCTCTCTCCCCCTCTCTCGGTGAGGGGGGAAGGGAGGGGGCGGGAGACGAAATTCTCTTGCCTCTCTCCCCCTCTCCCGGTGAGGTGGGAAGGGAGGGGGCGGGAGAGGGGGCCGGGGGGTGAGGGTCCGGGGAGGGGGACGCAACGGGGCGGGAGAGCGGGCTGGGGGGTGGCGATCCTCGCCCTGCTCCTCCTCGCGGCCTGCAACCGCGCCGTCGACGAATTCTCCGAGGACCCGCCACCGCTGCCGGTGACCCTGGAGACGGTGGAGCGGATGCCGTTCCAGCCGACGCTGGTGCTCTTGGGCGTGGTGCGTCCGGCCGGCGAAGCGCAGGTGATCGTGCCCTCGGCCGGCCGCCTGCGCTATCCCGAGCGGTTCCGGGACGGCCTTTCCTCCGGCGTGGCGGTGCGGTCGGGCGAGGTGGTGGCTCGCCTGTTCAGCGCCGAGGCGGAGCAGGAGCTCGCCGAGGCGAAGCTGCGCCTGGAGGCGGCGGGCACCGAGCTGGAGCGCTATCAGCGCGCCTTCGAGGCCGGCGTCGTGCCCGCAGCCCAGGTGGCGCAGCACAAGTCCGAGGCGGACCTTGCCCGGCAGCGGCTGGAGGGGGCCCGGCAGCGCCGGTCGAGCCTGGATCTGCGCTCACCCGTCGCCGGCTGGCTGCTCGTCGAGCGGCGGCTCCCTCCCGAGAGCGACGTGCAAGCCGGCACGGTGCTCGCCCGCGTCGCCGCGGGCGGAGCGCTGCGGATCGAGGCGCGGGCGGCGGCGGCCGACCGCAGCCGGCTCCGCGAGGGGCTCGCGGTCCAGCTCATGGCGCCCGGCGCCGCCGAGCCGGCGGGCGGCGGCGTGATCCGCGAGATCTCGCCCGTGCTCGACGCCGGCGGCACCGTGCCCGTGGTGGTGGAGGTGACGGCGGGCGCCGCCCTGCCGGTCCCGGGAGAGGGCGTCGAGCTGCGCGTCGAGCTGGACCCCCGCCCCCAGGCGCTCACGGTACCCGAGGAGTCGCTGGTCGAAAACGGCGCCGTCTACGTCAACGAAGGCGGCATGGCCCGGCGGCGGGCGGTGACGACCGGCCTGCGGAGCGGCGGCCGGGTGGAAGTGCTGACCGGCCTCTCGCCGGGCGACAAGGTGGTGGTGGGAGGAGCCGCCCTGCTCTCCGAGGGTGCGAAGGTTACGCAGGTCGAAGAGGAAAACCGCCCATGATCCGACGCGCCCTCGCGCGCCCGGTCTCGACGCTCCTCGGCGCGGCGACGCTGGTGGTGCTCGGGACGTTCTCCCTGCTCCGCCTGCCGGTCTCCCTTCTGCCTGCCCTGGAACGGCCGAGCCTGGAGATCACCGCCGCGGCCCCCGGCAGCGCCCGTGAGGAAGTGCTGGAGCGGGTCACCCGGCCGCTCGAGCTGCGCCTCGCCGCCCTCGCAGGAGTGACCTCCGTGCGCAGCACCACCGGCGACGGCTTCGCCCGGCTGCGGGTGGAGAGCGAGTGGCAGACGGACGCCGACCGGCTGCGGATCGAGGCGGAGCGGCGGCTCGCCGACCTGGAGGCTTCCGGTGTCACGCTGGCCATCGAGCTCGCCACGGGAGACCCGGAACCCATCGTCGAGGTGGCGGTGTTCGGCGGCGAGTCGGGAGCCGACCGTACGCTCTTCACCCGCGCCGTGCTGATGCCGGAGCTCGCCCGCCTCGAAGGAGCGGGCAAGATCGAGACGCTCGGGCTCTCACCCCTCCATCCCGTGGTCCGCCCGCGGGCCGCCGCCCTCGCCGCCCGCGGCCTGACTCCGGCCGATCTGGCGGCGCGGCTGCGTGCCGTGGGCGCCGCGGTGGCCGCCGGCCGAGCCCGCGCCGGCGCGGTGGTGCGGCCCCTCCTGGTGCGCGAGGACGCCGAATCCCTCGCCGCGCTGCGCGGCCTGCGCATCGCCAGCCCTGCCGGCGAGAGCGTGCTCGGCGACGTGGCCGAGATCTCGCTGGAGGAGGTGCGGGACGAGACCGCCTTCCGGTTGGACGGCCGGGAAGGGACGCTGGTGCGGGTCTTCCGCGCGCCCGAGGCCAACGCGGTGGCCCTGGCGGCCCGCGTGCGCGCCAGGGCGGAGGAGCTGGACAGGCGGTCCACCGCGGGCCTGCGCGTCGAGGTGGTGGCCGACCGCAGCGCCGAGGTGGCGGCGGCCCTCGAGGAGCTCGGAATCGCGGCCCTCATCGGCCTCTCCCTGGGCGTCGCCGTGCTGCGCTTCATGCTCGGGAGCTGGCGTCCCACCCTGGCGCTCGCGGTGGTGGTGCCGGCCTCGATGCTGGCCACCTTCTCCGCTTTCCACCTCTTCGGCGTCGCGCTGGACGTGGTCTCGCTCGCCGGCCTCGCTCTCGCCGCGGGCATGCTGGTCGACAGCTCGATCGTGGTGCTGGAGGCCATCGAGACCGCCCGCGCCCGCGGCGAACGCGAGCCGGAGGTGGCGGGGACGCGACAGATCGCCCTGCCGGTGGTGGCCGGCTTTCTCGCCACCGGCGTCGTCTTCCTGCCGCTCATCTATCTCAAGGGATTGGCGCGGGCGTTCTTCGGCGCGCAGGCCTTCGCCATCGTCGCCTCCCTCGCCGCCGCTCTGCTCTTCTCGCTGACGGTGACGCCCGTGCTCGCCCGCGGACGCGCGAGCGCCGGAGGGAGGAGCCCGGGAAGGGTGGCCTACCTGCGGCTGCTCGACCGTACCCTCTCCCGGCCGGCCGGGGCCGTGCTCGCCGGGTCGGTCATCGCCGTGCTGGCGCTCGTCGCCCTCACCTGGCTCCCCCGCGAGCTGATGCCGGACGCCGAGACGCGAGATGTCGTGGTGCGCTACCGCCTCGCTCCCGACCTCACGCCCGAGGCGGCGCGGCAACGGGGCGCCGCCGTCGAAGCGCGGGCGCTGAAGGCGCTCACCGCCGCGCCGGCAAGCCGCCGGGCCATCCAGTTTCCGACCGAGGAAGGCACCGGCGGGCGCGAGGAGAGCGGGCGGCTGGAGCTGCGGTTCCCCGACGTCGCGAGCGCCGATCGAGCACGGATGAGGCTGGCGGCCGCCCTCGCCCGCCTGCCGGACGTGGAGGTCTGGGTCGAGCCCGGCGCCAGCGCCTTCCTGGAGTCGATCGAGCGCGCCGGCCGCCGCCTGGAGATCGTGGCCTCCGCGGCCACTCCGGAACGCGCCCAAGCCTTGGCCGGCCGCGTCGAGGAAAGCCTGAGCAAGAACGCCGGGCTGCGCCGCGCCGCGGGCTCCCGCGACCGCGCGCGGCCGGCCGTCCTGCTCTCCTGGGACGCAACCCGCCTGCCATCCCTCGGAGGCGAGCGCGAACGTTTGGAAGCGCAGGTGCGCGAGGGGTTGGGCGAGCGTGAAGCCGGCCGCGCCCGTATCGAAGGCGCCGAGCCCAAGATCCTGGTGCGGCCCACCCAGCCCGAGGAGCTGGAGCTGATTCCGGTGGCGGCGGGGCGGGAGGGAGTCGTGCCGCTGGGGGCTCTCGCCCGGCTGCACGCGGGAACCCGGCCGCCCCCGCTCGAGCGGGAGGACGGCCTCCCCGCCGTGCGGCTCGTCTTCGAACAGAGCGAGCGGCTCGACCGCTTCGATCCGGAGGTGGCGTTGAGCGGCCTCGCCCGCGCGGCCGACGAGGAGGTCGTCCCCGGCGGCCAGGCGCAGGAGATGCGGCGCTCCTTCGGCCAGCTCAGGCTCGCGCTCGCCCTCTCTCTGGTGCTCGTCTTCCTCACCGTGGCGGCCCTCTATGAGTCCCTCGCCACACCGCTGGTGGTCATGACGACCGTGCCGGTCGCCCTGGGCGGCGCCCTCGGCCTCCTCGCCGCGGCCGGGCAGACGCTCAACGTCATGTCGTTCCTGGGATTGATCCTGCTCGCCGGCATCGTGGTGAACAACGCCATCGTGCTGGTCCACCGCATCGAGGACCACCTGCGCGGCGGCCGGGCGATGGACGACGCCATCCGCCTCGCCGGCGAGGAGCGGTACCGGCCGATCCTCATGACCACGTTGACGACGCTCGCCGGCATGCTCCCCCTGGCCGTGCTGGGCGGCGCGGGAGCCGAGCTGCGGCGGGCCCTGGCCGTGGCGGTGACCGGCGGCATGGCGACCTCCTTCTTCGCCTCGCTGCTGCTCGTGCCCGTGCTCTACCGCTGGACGCACCGGACGCGCCCGACGCGATGGCCGCGATAACCGACCGGTCCATCGCTCGGTTGATCGCGACGCTGGCCCTGCTGGTTCTCGGAGGCGTCGCCCTGGCGCGCCTGCCGCTCGACTACTTTCCGCGCGGCAGCTTTCCCGAGCTGAGGGTGGGCCTGGCGCTCGGCGAGGACCGCGACCCCGCCGAGCTGGCCCGCGAGTGGCTGGAACCCGTCGAGGGCGTGGTGCGCTCGCTGGGCCGGGTACGCGGCGTCGCGGGAGAGGTGCGGACGGACGGCGCCGAGCTGACGGTACGATTCGCCCCCGGCACCGATGCCGAGCGCAAGGCCGCCCGGCTCGACTCGGAGCTCGCCCGGCTGCGCGCCCGCCTGCCGCAAGGCGCGGCCCTGTGGGTGGTCGTCGCCGCGCAGCGCGAGGGGGACCTGCTGGCGATCGTCTGGCTCTCGGCAGCGCGCGACGAAGCCGGCGCCCGCGCCGCGGCCGAGGCGGTCCGGACCCTGCCGGGCGTGCGCTCCGTCGAGCCGTTCGGCGTGCCGGACGAGGAGCTCCGGATCGAGCTGGCGGGCGGCACGGTCGATCCCTGGGGACTGGCGGAAACGGTGCTGGAGGAGGCCCGCCTGTCGCTGCGCGTGCCGGTCCTCGGCTGGAGCCGCCGCGGCGAACGGCGCCGGCCGGTGGTGGCCCTGGCTCCGAGCGAGCTGGCGAGCCTGCCCATCCCCCTCCCCGGCGGAGCGGTGCCTCTGGCCTCGCTCGCCAAGATCGAGACCCGGCGCAAACCGGCAACCGTGGTGGTGCGCTTTCAGGGCAGACCGGCGAGGGCTCTCTTCGTCTGGCGCACGAACGACGCGCCGCCTCTCGCCGTGGACCGCGCCGTGCGGCGGCGGCTCGCCCATCTGCCGGCCGGGGTGCAGGGCACGGTGGGCTGGAGCGAGGCCGATCCCCTGCGCGGGCTGGTCCGTCGCCTGACCCTGGCCGGCCTGCTCGCCGCGGGGCTCGCCGCCGCCGCAGGCGCCTGGCTTGCCGGCCGCCGGGGCGCCTTGACGATGGGTCTCGCCACGCCCACCGCCGTCGCCGCCGCGGCGAACGGCTTCCTGCTGGCCGGCATCCCCCTGAACGTCACCACTTTGACAGCCCTGGCCGTGGCGGCCGGCGCGGCCTTGCCGCTCGCGGCCTCGCGCGTGACCCGCCGGACGGACTTCTGGCCGTGGGCTCTCACCGCCGCGGCGTCCGCCGCCACCGTGCCGGTAGCCGTCTCGCTGGCCGCCGCCGAGCTGGGTCCCCTTCTCGCCGAGCCCGCCCGCGCTCTCCTGGTGGCGGTGGCCGCGGGGGTGGTGGCCGTGGCGGTGCTGCCGGGACCTGGGAGCGCCGGCGTCCCGCCGGCCTTTGACCGATCTCGGCGGGAAGGTAGCAAGGCCGGCAGGATGCCGGCGCTCCCAGGAACCCTCCAATCCACCCTCCGCGACCCCGGCACCGTCCTCCTCGTCGTCGCGACCGCCGCCTACGTCGTCCTGGCCTTGTTCGGCGGCGCCCTTATGCCCCGGCCGGGCCGCTTGGCGCCGGACCAGGGGAACCTCACTCTCCAGCTTCGCCTGCCGCAGGGCTCGACGCTGGAGGAGACGGTCCGGCGAACCGCGAAGATCGAGAAAGCGCTGGCGAAGACTCCGGAGGTGGAACGGTTCTGGAGCGTCTCGACCGCCGGCGCCGCGCGGCTCGTCGCGGAGCTGCGGCCCGGCGCCCGCGGACCCGAGGCGCGGCGCCTCCTCACCACCCGCCTGCGATACGAGACAGCCGGCGCCGGCGCGGTGGAAATCTCTTCCGGGGAACGTCCTACCGCCGTTGCCGGGCGCCGCGGCGGCTTCCTCGACGATCTCGAGGACCGCGCCGAGACGGACGAAGAGGCGACCCTCTACCGCGTCGTGCTGCGCGGCGCCGACCTCGCCGCCCTGCGCGCCGGCTACGATCGCCTGCTGCAGCGGCTGGACACTCTCAAGGTGCGGCGGCACTGGATCTCCGGCTGGGGCGATCCTGCCATCCATCTCGTCCTCAGGCCGCGCCCCGGCCTGTCCCCCGCCGAGGCGGCGGCAATCGCCGGCCGCCTGCGGCGCGAGAGCGCTCCTCCCCCCTCGCTGGCGTTGCCCGGCGGACTGCCGGGCGGGGCGAAGCGCTTCCTGACCGCCGTTCCCGCCGGAGCGCCCGGAAGATCCCGACAGGGCCATCCCCCAGCTCGTCTCGCTGCTCGGCAGGCCGCTGCGCCTCGGCGACCGGGTCATCGTTCCGGGCACCGTCTTCGAGCCGACGGAGGAGGTGCTTTTCCCCCGCGTCGCCCGGCAGTCCGGACGCTTCGTCGTGCCGGTCGAGATCCGGCTGCCGATGTCCAGCGAGAACGTCCGCAAGCAGCGGCGGCGGGATCTCGACCGCAGCCTCGGCCAGCTGCCGCTCCCCGCCGCCTGCATTCTCGAGCGGCCGCCCCTGCGGTCCTGGGTCCTGAAACGGGAACGCCTGCGGGCCATCGCGCTCGGAGCCGCGGTGCCCCTCCTGCTCTACGTGGCGGCCGCCATCCGGCTGGGCTCGCTGGCCCGGGGCCTGGTCTGCCTGGTTCCCGCGGCGGCCGGGCTGCTCGCCGCTCTGCCGCTCGTGGGCATCAGCCTCGGGCAGCAGGACGAGCTGACCCTCTTTGCCCTCGCCGCCAGCCTGGCGATCACCCTTCCCGCCGCCGCCGAGACGGCGTGCGCGGACGCGGCGAGCGGCCGCAGCCTCTATCGCGCCGTCCGCCGGCGGGCGCCTTGTCTCCTCGCCGCAGCGCCGGTGCTCGTCCTGGCCCTGATCGCCTGCACCCTGGGGCTGGAGCCGGCCGGCGCTCCCTGGGCCGTGCCCCTGCGGGCAGCGGCGGTGGCCGGCAGTGTCTCCCTCGCGGCTTCGGTGCTGCTGGTGCCGCCGCTCCTGCTGGCCGGGACCCGCTGGCGCCGGCGCGACCCGGAGGAGGCGCGGCGCCGGCGCCGGCCGCCCGCCTGGAGCGAACCCGGAAAGCCCTCGCTGGAGGTACGGAGCCTCGTCAAGGTCTACGGCGGCGGGACGGCGGCCCTTTCGAGCGTCACCTTTACCCTGACTCCCGGCGTCGTCGGCCTGCTGGGACCGAACGGCGCCGGCAAGACGACGCTGCTCCGCATCCTGACCGGCCTGCTCGAGCCCACCCGCGGAGCGGTGATCTACCGCGGTGTCGCGATCACGCCCGGGAACCTCGAGCACTATCGGCGGCGGATCGGTTTCCTGCCGCAGGAGCTCAACGCCTATCCGGGCTTCACCGCCGAGCAGTTCCTCGATCACTGGGCGATGGAGCGCGGCCTTTCCCATCCCCGGCAGCGCCGGGCGGAGATCGAGCGCCTCCTCGCCGCGGTGGGCCTTGCCGAGCACGCCCGGCGCAAGGTGCGGGACTTCTCCGGCGGCATGCGCCAGCGGGTGGGCATCGCCCGCGCCCTGCTGGCGGCGCCGCCGATCCTGATCGTCGACGAGCCGACCACCGGCCTCGACGTCGAATCCCGCAGCCGCTTCCGCCAGATCCTCCTCGAGCAGGCCGGCGAGCGCATCGTCGTCTTCTCCACCCATATCGCCAGCGACGTCGAGGCCGCCGCCCGCCGCATCCTCCTCCTCCACCGCGGCCGGCTGCGCTTCGACGGCACGCCGGAGGAGCTGGCGGACCGGGCCCGCGGGCGCGTCTTCCGTGCCCTGATCGGAGACGCCGATCTCGCCGGGCTCAGCCGCCGCTACCGGGTGACTTCCCGGGTGCGCGTGCTCGAAGGGATCGCGGTGCGGGCGATCGCCTCGCCCGGAGAACAGCTCGCCGGCGAGCCGGTCGAGCCCAACCTCGAAGAGGCCTACCTCGCGGAGATCGATCGTGCCGACTTCGAGCGGGCGTCGGGTGGAAGCCATGATCCCGTTCATAATCCCTCCGGCTGAAGGAGGTTGGCGATGGCATCGCGGCGGTGGCTCCTCTGCTTGCTGAACCTGTACCCGCCCTACATCGGCGCGGGAGTGCGGGTGAAGGTCTCGCCCGACCTGCGGACGTTCGCGGTGCGGATGCGGATGCGCTGGTGGAACCGCAACTTCGTGGGCACCCACTTCGGCGGCTCTCTCTACTCGATGTGCGATCCCTTCTTCATGCTGATCCTGATCGCGGCATTGGGGCGCGGTTACGTGGTGTGGGACAAGTCCGCCACCATCCGTTTCCGCCGCCCGGGCCGCGGCACGGTGGCCGCCACCTTCCACATCCCTCAAGAGCGGGTCGACGAGATCCGCGCCGCCGCGGACGCGGGAGGGAAGGTGGAGCCCGTCTTCCAGGTGAACGTCCTGGACGAGCGGGGCGAGGTCGTCGCCGAAGTCGAGAAGCTCCTCTACGTGCGCAGGCAGGGACTGCGAGGCGCCCCGTAGTGGTTCAGTTTGCCTGTGGACTACCCCGGTTCTGCCCTTCGAAGCCTCACCCCCCGGCCCCCTCTCCGTAACCGGAGAGGGGGAGAACAGCAAGAAAGACAGATGTGTTCCTCCCCCTCTCCCGCCAGGGAGAGGGGGCCGGGGGGTGAGGCTTCGGAGGGCAGGACCGGGGTAAATCCACGAGCAAACTGAACCACTACCGGCCGCCCCTACAGAGGTTTTGATAGGCGCTCTTTTAGGCCTCACGTGCAGAAATACGCGCACGTAGCCTCGCCACCCGTCCTGGCTACGAAGTAGCCACGGCATGGTGTGTCGAGCATGTTCAACAGCTTGGGGGTGAAAGTCCCCTGCACAGCCTGATGGAGGCGAAGTGCTAGCGAAGCGCAAGGGTATCTAAGGTCCTGTGAGGGGCCGTCCGAAGGAAGCGCGGAGCAAAATCGCGACCCGACGAACAGAAACCGGATAGGAGGCAGGACCGGTCGGACGAGTGGGCCATGCGCCACGAAGTCCCCAATCCATCAAGGACCGGGGCTGTAAATCCGGCGGGTGTGCGAGGAAGGCGGTTGAGCTTACCTCGAGAGATCTGCCGGGCTCGCAGGGACCGCCCTGGCGAGCAGCGGGCAGAAGTCAGCAGAGGGCATAGTAGGTAGACGCAGTCGTCTCACTCGATCGAGGCACTCGCCCGAAAGGGGAGAAATGGTGGGGGTCGCACGGGGCGGGAACGGTCTACGCGAAGGCCCGAACGGTTCCCTCCTGGAGTCAGGGGGGTAAATGGAGAGACCCGAGTCATGCGTCTCCGAGGCGGCAAGCGGCAGAAAACCCAGCTAGAGCTGGCCTTCGTCCCGCCGGGGAGGGGTGAAGCCTCTCTCGGCGGGAAGGAAGGGACCGAAACGCCCCGGGCGGCCCACGTCTGCCAGGGTCCGGCGCCGACCGAATTCCTGATGGAGGAGGTCTGTGACCCAGGAAACCTGAAAAGAGCGTTGCAGAAAGTCTGCCGGAACCAAGGCGATCCGGGCGTCGACGGGATGACCGTCAAGGCGTTGCCGGGCTACCTTGGAGACCACTGGTCGCAGATTCGATCCCAACTGCTCGCGGGGAGCTACACGCCCCGGGCGGTCAAGCGGGTGGAGATCTCCAAGCCGGGAGGTGGAAGGCGGAAGCTGGGGATTCCGACCGTTGTGGACCGTCTGGTGCAACAGGCGATCTTGCAGGTGCTGCAGAAGCAGTGGGACCCCACGTTCTCCGAGCACAGCTACGGTTTTCGTCCGCGCCGAGACGCGCACCAAGCGGTGGCCCGAGCCCAAGAGATCGTGGCTCAGGGCTACGGCTGGGTCGTGGACATCGACTTGGAGCAGTTTTTCGACCGGGTCAACCACGATCGCCTGATGGCACGCGTCGCGGAAAGGGTGGCCGACAAACGAATGCTCAAGCTGATCCGTGCGTTTCTCCACGCAGGGATTCTGGAGGACGGCCTGGTTCAGCCGACGGAGGAGGGCACGCCGCAGGGCAGCCCGCTGTCTCCGTTGCTGTCCAACTTGGTGCTCGACGAATTGGACCGGGAACTGGAGAAGAGGGGTTTGCCGTTCGTGCGCTACGCCGACGACTGCAACATCTATGTGCGCAGCGAGCGAGCCGGCCAGCGAGTGATGAGGAGCCTCAGCGACTTCATCACCCGCAAACTCCGACTCAAGGTCAACACCACGAAGAGTGCGGTGGCAAAACCCTCGAGTCGGAAGTTCCTCGGCTTCAGCCTTTCGGACGGAGCTGAACCGAAACGATTCATCGCCCGACAGGCGCTGAAGAGGTTTCGGCAGCGAGTCGTGGAGCTAACCGGGCGCAATCGGGGCATCAGCTTGGCACGGATGATCGGGGAAGTATCCGAGTACCTCAGGGGCTGGATTAACTACTTCGGTTTCTGTGAAAGGCGTACGGACCTGCGAGACTTGGACGGCTGGATTCGGCGGCGGCTGCGTTGCGCCGCTTGGAAACAGTGGCAGAACGGGCGCAGGCGATACCGAGCGCTCCGACGGCGGGGAGTCCCGGCCGAACGAGCCAAGGCGGTCGCCGGCAGTACCCGGGGACCCTGGCACATGAGCCGCAACATGGCCATGAGCCAGGCCCTTTCGAACCGCTATCTCATGTCCCTGGGACTCCTCACCCTGGAGACCTGGTCGAATGCTTAACCGGCCGAACCGCCGTGTACGAGACCCGTACGCACGGTGGTGTGGGAGGGGCGAGAGCCGCGAGGCTCTCCCCCTATCCCGATTAGCCTGGCGGCGTCAGGAACCGGGGCTGACGCCGCCAGGCTACATGCCTCTACCCCTTCGGGGCAGAAGACCCGGCTTTATACGTCACTGAACTTCCGTGGAAGACTACTCAGGCCGTGGCGGCCCTGCGCGGGAGGTTTTCCGGCGCGCTTGCGGACGCGCTCCAGCCATAGAGCGGCGCCGGTCGCCTGCCCGCTCCTGCCTGTTGCCCGCGCCTGAGCACCCGCTGGCTGCCTCCAGAGATGCGCCACGTGCCAAGCGAGCTCTGTGGCAAAACCTCCGACGCGCGGCTGGTGACCGGTGACCTCCGTGGCAAAACCTTCGACGCGCGGCTGCTGACCCGCGGTTTGCCGGCCGAGACCTCAGGGTCACGCATCAGGAGCACGGGGCCACCTGCGGCAACCCGCTGAGCTGCTCTCAGAGATCTTGGGCCACGCCACGCAAGGCCGGGGCCGCCTGCCGTGACCGACAGATTTTCCGCCGCGGCTCACGGGTTACGCCTCGCATCTCGGAGGTTGTGCAGAAGAAACCTCCGGTCATGCGGCGAAATCCCCAGGTCCTCCGCCGCGGCTCTGAAGTCGCGCCTCACGGCGAGCCGGGCGGCCAAGCGGCGGAACGGCGCCGGTTCGGCAAGCCCTGAAGCTGCTCAGCCGCCCGCGCCGCAGGTAGTGGTTCAGTTTGCTCGTGGACTCCCCCGGTCCTGCCCTCCGAAGCCTCACCCCCCGGCCCCCTCTCCCTGACGGGAGAGGGGGAGGAACACATCTGTCTTTCTTGCTGTTCTCCCCCTCTCCGGTTACGGAGAGGGGGCCGGGGGGTGAGGCTTCGGAGGGCAGGAGATTGTGGGCACCATCGAGCGGCCCGCGGCCCGGCAGGGAAAAGTCCTGTATGCCCGCGAGTGAACAGGCTTCGGCGGGCAGGACCCGTCCGCAGTCTCCGAGCCAACTGAGCCACTACGAATTTTCCGCTTGACTTGCGCCACCCTCCTTCCATAGCATCGATCTACATAAAAACGGCCCGAAAGTGAGAGTCGACCTCACCTCCGGGCCTGACCACGCAAAGGAGAAGAGTCCCATGCGCAGCTACCCTCATTCTAGCAACGCCTTTTCCCCCACCTTTCTCGAAGCCTTCATGGAGCGCGACGAGCCGCCCACGGCGGGTGAGGCCGACGTGGCCGGCCCGTGGCTCGTCGAGCCCATCCCGGCCCTGGGTTTCGGCCTCTTCCGGGCCGGCGAGAGCCTGGCGCGGGGTTTCCGGCCGGCCGCCACGTTCCCCGATCGTTCGCTGGCGCTCCTCGCCGCCGCGGTGCTCCCCGGCACCGGCCGCGACGCTCTGCTCCGGCTGAACAAGCAGCCCGACGCCCTCGGCTACGGGGTGGTGCTCGACGACGGCGAGGTCGTCGGCCACCTCGAGCTGTTCGACGAGCCGCTGCTGGACGCCCTGAACGTCGCCGCGGCTCTGGTGCGGTCTCCCTGGTCGCTGGCATGGCTCCTGGAGGCCGCCGGGCCGCTGGCGCTGGAACGGTGCGGGGCGATCCTCGACGAAAGGGTCGCCTCAACCGGCGAATAGGCATCCGCGGGTCAAGCTCTCCGACCCGGGGGCCGCCCGTTGGACTCTCCGACCCACGGGTCAAGGTTTCCGACCCACGAGTCAAGGCCTCTGTCCCACGGGCAGTGCCCTAGTTTGAAATCCAGCCGTCTTCCGCTGACGGGTCGGATCGGGTAGCGTGGTTCCGGGCGGAATGAACCGCTCAAGCGGCCCCGGCACGGGATGGACCCCCGCACCGGAGCCTGACCCGGACAGGAGGACGGACCCCATGCCCGAGCTAGCCCCGCAGTTTATCGCCCAACCCCTCAACCCGCCCACCCGCTACCCGTACGCGGGATGGGAATCCGGCTGCGTCTTTCGCGAGACGTTCTTGGCTTGGCTCACCCCGCCCGGCGCCGCCGACATCTTCCGGGCGGCGGGCAACCTGCTTTTCGACCTCATCCTGAATACCGACGACTGGCCCACGCCCACCGAGTCCCCGGTACGCCGCGAGCTGCGGGCGGTCGGACAGGATCTCCGGTTTGCTCAGGGCTGGCTCGCGACGGCCTTGGAGGCGAACGAGACGGAGCTGCATCCCGAGGATGCCCGGCTCGTGACGCTCGCGGGACGGCTGGCGCCACAGGTTGGACGGCTCGCCGCCACCATCGAACGTGCCCTCGGGGAGGAACGGCGATGAGTTGGGACAGCAAGCCGAGCTATCCACCATCCGCCACCCGCACGGTGACCCTCAAGGCGACGGACTCGCAGAGCTGGCGGTGGGAGAAAGCGGCCAAGCAGCGCAAGATGGCTCGCGGGGCGTTCATCGCTTTCGCCGCCGATGTCTACTGCCTTTTTGAACAGGCCATGCTTGAGGCGCACGAGGAGCACTACCGCGAGATGCACCCGGAGACGTGGTTTCGCTCCTCCCCCAAGGAGTAAATCGAGCCGGGCGGCATCTCTCGGGGTGCCGCCCGTGTTATCATCTAGCCATGGCGCACGACCCAGCTGTCCGCCCGAAGCGCCCCAAGGACCCCATCCAAGCCGCTTGGGAAGTATTCCAGGAAGTCATCGGGGAAAAACCGCGGGCTGTACCCCGCGACAGGCCACCGAGCAAAAGGCGAAAGACAAAGCGCCTTACAGTCAAGCGCGTGACTTCCGCTGGAGAGTAAGCACACCCCCTTCCCTCTGGCTCTTCTCACCGCTATCCCCCACCCCTCTCCCCTGAAGAGCCCTGCAAGGGCCGGCTGCGCCTTATCGCTTTGCCACGGACCGGGACGTTGGGGTTTAAGCGCTGGATCAACTACCAGCCCGTTGCCCGGCTTTCGTGCGCTCCCGACCTACGGGCGCCGCCGCTCGCGCCTTCCCCTCTTACCGCCTTTTGGGACTCTCACCCAGGCCAGACGTTTTGGTATTGTGACCCCGGCTTTCTCCGGCAGGTATTTTACCGCGCCTGCCGCCTCAGCGGAAGGTCCATGGAAGCCTGTCCGCGAGCTTTGCCTTGAGCAAGAGCACAGCAACGGCAGCGATCAGACCCCAAGGCGACATCTCCCAAGCAAACCCGATCGTCCAGAAAACACCACGCAGGATTACAAGTCCTAGCCAGATCCCTGCGATGAGCTGGCCCAACACGAGAACGGTTCCCGCTATGTGTAGACACCCACGCTATTTCGTGACCGCAGCCTGAAGTCGTCCCAGATTTCATCGTGGTCGGTTAGATTCGCCGGCGCGGCAGCGCGGGACGCTGCTGCTTTGCCGATGGGATCGGTGGGGAAAGGGAGCCCGCCGGCCCCCTCGTTCTTGGCGGACCGGGGGAGAGGCCGGACGGGCTTCCGAGAGGAGGCCATGTTAAGCCTCGCAGGGGTGGGCTGCAAGGAGTACTGGGAGCGGGTGGGCAGCAGGACGGCAGCGCTGCCGGCGGTGAGCTGTCCGGATCCACAGTGTCAAGGGACTCCTCTGCGGGGCCACGGCTGGTACCAGCGGTACATCGATGGCAAGCAGGAGCCGTTGCGGCGTCTGCGGTGCCCGCGGTGCCGGGTCAGCCATGCGCTGCTGCCGGAGGACTTGTGCACGTACCGCGATGCGACGCTGGGCGCTGTGGAGTTGGCCCTGGCGGCGAGCGGTCCGAGTGCCGGCGCGCAGGCAGCGCAACAAGGTGGCCGTCAGGGTGTGCGGCGGGTGCGCCGTTGGCGGCGCAGCGCGGAGGGGCACTTTGCCGCTTCGTTGCAGGCGCTGCTGGCGCCGGCCGCGGGTCCCTGGTGGTGCCGGGCGCAGCAGGTGGTGGGCGAGGCGGCGGGTTGGCTGACTCGCCTACGGCACTTCGTCTGGTCAGGATGGCGCTGCTTGGTCGGCGGGGTGAGCGGTTTGTACCGCCACGGGCGACCGCGGGTTGCGACCGCCGGGCGCTCTCCACACCTTGGTAACTGCCCAACCTGGGGGTCTTGTGGCGAAGCTTCACCCGAGGCTCAGGGATGGGCCTTGAGCCGAGTACGCAGGGAGCTTCGCCCATGGATGAGACGCTGAGGGAGCAAATCGCGCTGTTTCGCTACGGTGTCATCGCCGAGTTGATCAACCGGCCGCTGGCGCCGCGCGAGAAGGAGAAGCTGCTCGGTACCATTGCCGAGCGGCAGTGGGACGTGCCGGGCAGCCAGCGGAGCGGTATTGGCCGCACGACGGTGCGCAATTGGATCGAGCTGTACCAGACCCACGGATTCGAGGGGCTCAAACCGAGCCCGCGCGCCGATGCCGGACGGTCACGGGCCATTCCGCAGGAGGTGCAGGACCTGCTGCTGGCGCTGCGGGCTGAGCGGCCCCATGCCTCGCTGGACAGCCTGATTCGCGCCGTGCAACTGTCGGGCCGCGTCTCGCCGGCGCCGCGGCTGTCGAGAAGCTCCGTCTATCGCTTCTTCGCGGCCCAGGCGCCGCCGGCCGCCACAGCGTCCACCGCGCAGCCGGACGCGGTGGCCTTCACCTACCCGCACGTCAACGACCTGTGGACTTCCGACCTGATGCACGGGCCCCGCTTGCTGGTGCCCGGACGGCGCGACGGCGGCAAGACCTACCTCTACGCCTTCCTCGACGACGCCTCCCGGATGGTACCGTTTGCCGCCTTCTACCTGGCCGAAAACGCCGCCTGCTTTCAAGACGCCCTCAAGCAGGCGTTGCTGCGCCGCGGCCTGCCACGACGGCTCTACTGCGACAACGGCCCGACCTTTCGCACCCATCACCTGCAGGTCGTCTGCGCCACTCTCAGCATTTCCTTGGTCCACTCCCGGCCCTACAAGCCCCGCGGCCGGGGCAAGATCGAGCGTTTCTTCCGCCATGTCCGAACCGCCTTCCTACCCCACCTCACCGCCGAGATCCTCGCCGATCTGGCGGCGCTCAATCGCGTCTTCTGGGCCTGGCTGGAAGGCGAATACCATCAGACCTCCCACGGTGGCCTCGACGGTCAAACGCCTCTCGATCGTTTCCTCCAGGACCAGGCACTGATCCGCCCGGCCCCGGAACAACTGGAAGTGTGGTTGCGCATGAAGGTCGCCCGAAGGGTCGGCCGCGATCGCACCGTCCACCTCGACGGCCGACTCTACGAGGCCCCCGACGGCTACGCCGGGGAAACCGTCGAGGTCCTCTACGATCCCTACGACCCCGCCCGGCCGGTCCATTTCCGCCGCAAAGGCGAGACCGCCGAGCGGCCTCTGCGCCGCCTCGACCTCTACACCAACGCCACCTTGCGCCGCACCGCCCGCCCCAGCGAGCCGGCCGCCGAAGCGCCCACCACCGGCATCAGCTACCTCGAGCTCATCGCCAAGCGGTTCTATCAGGGAGAGCCCGAATGAACCTCTACACCCAAGCCTTCGGCTTCTCCCATCCACCGTTCCTGTGCCCCCTCGCCGCCGACCAGATGTTTCGTTGTCCGGGACTCGAAGAGCTCCACTCGCGCCTGCGCTATCTCGTCGACGCCAAAGCTATCGGCCTGCTCACCGGCGAGCCGGGAAGCGGCAAGTCCACCGCCCTCAGGCGACTCAGAGAGGACCTCCACCCTGACCAGGTCCGCGCCGTCTACCTCCACGACACCCTGGTCAACCCGGCCGACTTCTGCCGCCAGCTCGCCCTCGAGGCTCGGACTCCAGCCCGAGTGGTCCCGGGCCATGACCTTGCGCCTCATCCAGCAGGAGATCCAGCGCCTCGTCCTCGACCGACACCTCACGGTCTTGATCCTCGTCGACGAAGCCCAGAACCTGCGCCCCGACGTCCTCGCCCTTTTTCCCCTGCTCGCCAACTTCGACTGGGATGCCCAAAGCCGACTCGCCGTGCTCTTGGCCGGACAGTCTGGACTCCGACAGATCCTGCGCCTGTCTCACCTCGAGGCCCTCGCACAGCGCATCACCATCCGCTTCGCTTTGCGCGGCTTCGATCGCGACACCACCCGCCTCTACCTCGAACACCGGCTCAAGATCGCCGGCCTCGACCGACCCCTCTTCACCGCCCCCGCCAACGAGGCCCTCTTCGACGCCTCCCAGGGTGTCATGCGCAGAATCGACACCCTCGCTCACCACGCCCTGGCCGCCGCCGCCACCGCCCGCGCCAAGCTCGTCGAACCCGAACACATCCTCCACGCTGCCGAGGAGCTGCGCTCGTGAACGCGCCCCAAGACATCCTCGGCTACCTCAAAAACCACCTGCCGGCCTATCCCTTCGACCCCCAGCTTGACGAAGAGTTTGTCCACGAGCTCATCGCAGACTTCCACGACCTCGATATCTTGGAGGAAACCAAAACCTTCCGCTGGTACTACAACAACCGACCCGCACAACGCTTCAAAAATGTCCGCGTCGGACTCCGCCGCTGGATCGCCAACGCCTGGACGCGAAAAGCTGACTAGCGCATTAGCCTTCTCCTCACCAAATCAGTCCCGGATTGCACCGCCTGCGAGCCAATCCGGGACTGTAACCTTCCCGCGCATCACCGCCACCACTCATCCCGAAAAGACGACCGCGAAACTACGTGAGACTCGACACTATGCGCCAAAAGACGCGCACATGTCGAGGACTGTTGGGATAGCCGCACACGGCTTCCGCGTAAGGCGATAGTTTCGGCTTCGGCGGGCTTTCCATCAGCCGTCCTGCTTCTGGCATTTGAGACCAATCGACCTCTTGTGATCCCAGACCACAACCAGCAACGCTTGACCCCCTACGGGTGCTGACGCCAACCAATCTTCCTTTCGCTATCCAGACAGTTGTGTACTTACACTGCCCAAACCCCACAAGCTCCTGATACTGCCAGGCTTCATCAGTGCCGCGAAAAGACCGATCAGCGGGCGGTCCTAGAGTCTCTACAATCTGCTCCTTTGACATCCCCGGTTCCAAGCGCTCAACAACAGCCTTCCCGGTTGAGGCGCAGCCAGCCACAACCAAGGCAGTCGCCAGAAGCACCAGCTTCCGTACGGCTAACGCTGCCTGCCACATGCGGAATCCTCCCCTCAGAAGATAGCTCATTATAGCTCATTACAGCCTCGGTGCTTCCCTATGCTCGGGACGATGAGCGGCAAAGAGAGACCCGATCTGGCGGAACGGAAGCCAGCCACGGCGCGAGGGCTCTTCCGTGAGTCCGTGTACCTTCACCCAGACGAGCTGGCAGCGGTGGAGGAGTACGCAAAGCGGAAGCGTTGCAGCAAGACAGAGGTACTACGCCGAGCGGCGCGAGCGTTCCTCGGAATCGAGGACTGATTCAAACTAGTAGTTGAGGTGGCCTTGCGTGTGCTAGGGTAGAAGAAGAAAGGCACCGGCGGGCTAAGCCAGTGCCTCGACAACTTGCAGACGGTTCCGCTTGGAGCAGCGGATGGGGACCTCGCAATCCCCATCCTGCCATCACAGACTGCTCCGAGTCAAGAGCCCGTCTGCGCTCTTGAAAGGAGTAGTTGATGCTTACGGACTACTATTATCTATTGCAGAAGTACGGCATCGTCCGCGTTCTCACGATCGAAGAGTCGATCGCCTTGCTTCAGTATGACTTAAATTACGGCTAGGCACTCTACCAAGCGTGCTTTCCCTCGGGCCGGGACAATCCCACTAACCGGCCCAGAATTTTTGCCCTAACCTATTGATTTTCCTGTTACTTGCGGGCATAATTCCGGTGTGGCGCACTTCCTCAAAACCGAGAAGCGAGCGGCTATCGTCGCAGCCCTTTGCGAGGGGAACTCGACGCGGGCAACGTCTCGTTTGGTCGATGTCTCCTACGACACCGTAGCGAAGCTCAACCTGGAGTTGGGGGAGGAGTGCATCCGCTACATGGATGAGCGCCTGCGAAACCTCTCGTGCAAGCGCCTGGAGGTGGACGAGATTTGGGCCTTCTGCCGCTGCAAGGCGAAGAACGTGCCACAGGACAAGGTAGGGACCCTCGGCTACGGCGACCTGTGGGCCTTCACCGCCATCGACCCGGTGTCGAAGCTCATCCCGGCCTTCCGGATCGGCCACCGGGACGGAGAGCATGCAGCGGCGTTCATGCGCGACCTCGCCTCCCGGCTGACGAACCGCGTCATGCTGGTGACGGACGGGCACAGCATGTACTTGGAGGCCGTCGAGAGCGCCTTCGGTTCCGAGGTGGACTTCGCGCAGCTCATCAAGGAGTTCAAGGCCGGTCCGCCCGATCCCGACCACCGCTACAGCCCGCAGCCGTGCATCAAACAAATGAAGGCCGTCATCACCGGCAACCCGGACAAGGCCGATATCAGCACGTCGCTGGTGGAGCGGAGCAACCTGACGGTCCGCATGGGCATGCGCCGCTACACCCGCCTGACGAACGGCTTCTCCAAGCGGCTCCGGAACCACGTCGCGGCGTTCGGGCTTTTCACGTTTCACTACAACTACGTCCGTATCCATCGTTCCCTCCGCGTCACCCCTTGCATGGCTGCTGGGGTGACTTCGCGGCTGTGGAGCGTCGAGGACATGGTGGCACTCCTGCCTGAGACCGTGACCGGGAAGAAGCGCGGCCCCTACAAGAAGCGTGCCCAGATCGCCGCTTGAAATTTCAAACTAGGGCACTACCGTCCCACGGGCCAAGGTGGGCTCCAACGGTCCCGGTGGAGCTGGCGCCTTGTCAAGCTCGGGGAGCCGGGGCTAAGCTACCGCCGCATGCCGAGCCGCCGTCTCCTGCTTCTCCTCCTGCTCCTTGCCTCTCCGGCCGCCGCCGACAGCCTGCTGACCCTCCGCAGCAGCATCGAGGGTCTCAAGATGGACCAGCCCCGGACCGGCGAGGTCAAGATCTGGATCGGCGGCGACAAGCTGCGCCGGGACGAGGGGGACACGTCCTACATCCTGCGTCTCGACCGCGGCAAGCTCTATCTCCTGGATCACGTGGGAAAGACCTACCGCGAGCTGTCGATCCCCGGCGACCTGCAGCGGATCGCCGCCACGCCCGGGGAGCAGAGCAGCGTGCAGGTGACGGCCACCTCCGAAACCCGGAAGATCGGCCAGTGGAACGCCCGCAAATACAAGGTGGACCTGTCGAACCCGGCGGGCTTGCGCCTCGATACCACGATCTGGGCCAGCAAAGACGTCGCCGACCACTCAGCCTGCCAGCGCCTGGCCGCGAGCCTGGCCGCCCTGCAGCCGGGCGCGGCGGACTGGGCCCGCAAGCTGGAGCAGATCGAGGGCTTCCCCGTCCTCCAGGAAGCGGACGTCACCATGGGCGACAGCCGCTTCAAGACCCGCGAGGAGCTGGTCTCGGTCGAGAACCGGGACGCCCCCGCCGGATCGTACGAGCCACCCGCGGGGTACACCGCCCGGCCGGGCGTACCGTAGCCCCTCACCCCTGTCCCCTCTCCCATCGCCCTCCCCCCAACCGGGAGAGGGGAACGCAGACGAGGACGCTGCCTCAATAGGGTGCGCAGTGCGCACCATAACCGACCTCGACGGTGCGCAGAGCGCACCCTACAAGCTCATCCGGTTCGGAATCGTCCCCCTCTCCCGGCCGGGGGGAGGGCGATGGGAGAGGGGATAGGGGTGAGGGCTTACTTTCCCTGCGAGATCTGGCGCCGCAGCAGCTCGTTCTCGAACGCCATGCCGACCTGGGCGGTGGCGAGCTCCAGGATGTCGATGTCCTCGATCGCTTGCTCGCGGTCGCCGTTGTCGGCGTAGATGACGGAGATCACCCGCTGCGCTCCGAGGACGGGGAAGACCACCACCTGGCCGTTGCGCGGGCGGCCGACCATGGAACGGAAAGGCTCGGGGAGGTCGGCGTCCTCGAAGGAGACGTTCTGGACCTCGCCGGTGTCGAGGCTGCGGGCAAGAGCGCTGTCCACGCCGAGGGCCACCTTGACGCCGCGGGTGACTTCGGCCAGCGGCCGGCCGTCGTGGTCGTTGCCGAACGCGCCCAGCGCCACCAGATGATCGCGCTTGACGAGGAAGAGCACCGCGCGCTCGACCGACTCCGAGATGATGTGCATGAGGTTCAACGCCACGGTGGCCGAGATCAGGCCCGAGCGCAGGTCGCCGAAGACCCGGCGCAGCCGCGCCACTCCGGACTTCGCGTCCGGCCGCGGCGTGCCGCGCACCAGGTCGCGCCGGCTCTCGATGACGTTCTCGATGCAGGCCACCACCGCCTCCACCTCGGCCGGCAGGGCGGCCAGCATGCCCGCCTCGTAGACGCGGGTGAAGGAAGTGCCGGGATCGACGAGGGCGACGAACGAGGCCTGCGGGCGGGCTCGCCGCAATGCCGCGGCCTCGTCCAGGCTGGCGCCGCCCTGCCGCAGGTCGACCAGCACGATCGGCGGCGGCTCAGCGGCCTCGGCGACGCCCGCCCGGTTGAGGAGCATCATCTTGACCTCCGCGACCTCTTCCGCGAGAGCGTCGGCCAGATCGGCGCCGAAGGACACGTCCGGCGATACCAGGTGCAGGCGCAGCCGCTCGGCGGCATGCTTGGGCCGGCCTTCCCGCAGCTCGAGCTCGCCGGCCTCGGCGACCGCCAGGGCGACGCCGGTGGTGTCGAGCAGCGTCGGATTCGTCAGATCTCCCGCCGCGTAGCCGCCACCGGCAGCGGCGTGCCGCGCCTCCGCCAGGAGACCGGCATGGGTGGTTTCACGGTTCCGTTCGTCGAAGATCCGCGCCGCCTCGAGCAACACCATCTGCGTGTTGATGTCCGCGTCGGGCAGAACGTCGCTCGGATAGAGCGCGATGTCGTCGATCGGCCGCAGGTCGTCGACGGCGAACTCGAAGTTGCCCGTCTCCCAGACCATGACCTCGGAGACCGCCTGCTCGATCTGGTGGGCGATGACCTGGCGCAGCCCCTCGGCGTCGATCGAGCCGGAAGAAACGAGGATCTGCCCCAGTGACCGGCGTTCGCGCTCCTCGTTCTGGGCGCGGACGGCGCCGTCGAGGATTCCCCGGTCGATCCTGCCCGAGGTGACCAGCAGGTCGCCGAGCTTGGGGGTGCGTGGCGCCTGGGCCGACACCAGCCGGCCGCCGTGGAAGCCGATCATCGCCTTCTCCCGGCCCCGCGTCAGCAGCAGGGTGCCGGTGCGTCGGCCGAGATGGATGAACTGCATCACGTCGGCGACGGAGACGTCTTTGAGGCTGCCGGAAATGCTCATGGAGCTTTGGATCGGGCGAGGTTCAGAGCGGCCGCGGGCCGGTTCTCGGAAAGATGGTGCGGCTCGCTACTCTCCGCGCGCCAGCTTCACCAGGCTCTCGAAGGTACGCAGCTTGCGGTCCTTGGTGGCGAAGAGACGCGCGGCGAACAGAGCCGAGGCGGCGTGGGCGGAAAGCAGGTCGAGCAGATCGCGGTCCTCGGCCCGCAAGATCGGCTTGTGGTCCAGCAGCTTGAGCAGCACCAGGGCGCCGACGATCTCGTTCTGCACCCGGAGCGGCACCGCCGCCAGGGCCGGCGATTCGGCGGTCGGTCCCAGGCGCAGCACGCCGTCCCGGAGGGTTGCGTCCACCATGGGATCGCCGCCCGCGTAGCTCTCACCGGCGTAGGGCGGCGCGGCGCTCTCGTACAGGCCTTCGGTAAGGGCGATCTCGCAGCCGTCACCTTCCTCGCGGCGCAGCAACAGCACGAACTGCCGGGCTCCCAGCAGGTTGATCGCGATCTCCGCGATGGTGGCCTGCACCTCGGCGGGATCGAGGGTGGCGTGGAGCTGATAGGTGGCGACGTAGAGGTTCATCAGCCGGCCACCCTGATGCTCGGAATCGACCAGCCGCGAGGCCAGCTCCTTGACGTCCGACTCCGCCGTGGCGAGGCGGCGCTCCAGCTCCACGACCCGCTCGCCGGCGGAGGTATCGTCGGGCGCCGGCGCGGCCGGCTGCCGCAGGTTCTGCTCGACGACGCGGATCAGCTCGCCGGCGCGTTCCAGCGTGGCGCGCAGCTCGGCGATCAGCTCCTGGCCGGCGACGGCCGAGTCCAGCCGCGTCAGGGGCGTTCCCTTGGCTCGGCTGTCGCTCAAGCGGCAGAACCCCTTGCCTCTAGGCGCGCGATCACGTCCAGGATCTCCTCGCTGTGGAACGGCTTCTTGATGTAGGCGGTGGCTCCCGCCTCCAGACCGCGAAGGGTATCCTCATCGCGGCCCTCGGTGCTGATGATGATGACCGGCAGGTCGGCCCGCTTGCCGTCGGCGCGGAGCTCGGCGAGAAACTCCAGCCCGTTCATGTTGGGCATATTGACGTCGAGCAGCACGAGATCGATATCGGGGTGCTCCTGCAGGCGGTCGAGGGCCTGGCGGCCGTCCAGGGCGTAGACCAGGGAGTGCTGGCGCAGCATCACCTCGTACATCTTGTGCATCAGCTTCGAGTCGTCGACGACGAGGACTTTCCTGGGCTGCAAAGCGCTCTCCCGATAGGAGGTCGAATGAGGGGAGTGTAGCCAAGGACCGGGGCGGATTCAAGGAAAAGCCCCCTCCATCTCCCCTCCATCCCCTCCGGCCGGCTCGGATGAGGTACTCTTATGAGGAGGCGCTCTTCGATGATACGGACCATCATTTCCCCAGCGGACCTGTCCCAGAAGACCCGAGAGATCCTCGACCGGGTGCAGGAGGGAGAGCTCGCAGTCGTCGCCAGCGAGGGAGAGGAGCGCATCGTCCTGCTGGATGCCCTGGATTACCGGCTTCTGCGGGCCTTCGCCTTTTTCGTCACCGGCGGAGACGCTACCGACCTTGGCGACCCTCTCGACGGCCGGGTGCTCCGCGACTACCTCGACGAGCGAATCAGTCTCGGAAAGGCGGCCCAGTTGCTCCAGGTCTCCCGTTTCGAGCTCGAAGCGAGCTTTCAGCGACTGGGGATTCCTCTCCGCCGCGGGCCCCTCTCGATCGAAGACGCGCAAGCAGAGATCGCCACCGCACGCCGACATCTTTGAGCAGCTCCCTCGTCCCACATGCCGACCCTCGCAGACACGACGGTCCTGAACAACTTTGCCCAGATCCGCCGGCCCGACCTTCTGAGGACGGCCCACCCGGACCTCTCCGCTCCGGCCTCGGTGTGGAGCGAGTTGGATCTGGGTGTCCGTCGAGGGTTGGTACCTGCTTGCGATTGGTCCTGGCTGAAGATTCTCAATTTGAGCGAGGGGGAACAAACCCAGATGGACCAGTTTGATCGCGCTCTGGACCCTGGAGAAGCTGCATGCATCGCGATAGCCGTTTCTCGCGGGTGTCTCATGCTCTCGGACGATCGGGAAGCCAGAGCGTTCGGCCGATCACTTGGCCTCGAGGTCTCCGGTTCCCTCGGCGTTCTCAACAACCTTGTCTTGAAGCAGATCCTCAGCCTGGAAGAAGCGGATACTCTATTGGTGGAGATGGTGCGACGCGGCTTTCGCAGCCCGTACCGATCACTCCGCGAGATACCTCGCTGAAGCTCGGTTTCCTCTACGATGCCGATCTCGGCAACCTCCTCTCGCGCAGGTTTCCCTCTCAACCCCGAGGAGCGCTCGCATGCTCTAGTGTCGTCGCCGCGGCATCACCGGCACCCAGAGAGGCGATGGAGGTGGTCGCCGATTGGCTCTAAGTCTTTGATTTTATTGGTGGAGCCGAAGGGAATCGAACCCTCGACCTCTTGAATGCCATTCAAGCGCTCTCCCAACTGAGCTACGGCCCCACAGGGACGCGGATTGTACAGAGGTGCGGCGAAGGGTGTCAATTTGCGGGTGCCGCCCGCGATGAGATTCCAGGAGTAGGTAGGGTAGCGAGACGGTCGAGCTATGCCAGGGCCGGAATTCGAGTCTGAGCGCATGGCAGGATCTCGAAGAAACGGGCCATTCTCTTGACGTGGCCCGCTTGGATCTCCGGATTCCGTCGGGCGCCATGTTTTCCGCGAGGTAATCCCCGATAGGTCCTGCCGCTCCAGATCACCCAATTGTGGTGGAGCTTGGGAACGATGACTGCACCCGGAGCGCAGTCATCGAGCATGTCTTCGATTTCCTGGAGGGAGACTTGACCAGGCATGCAGAGTCAGGCCGCCAAGGCCGCTTCACCCAGCTCGTTGTTCGCGGCCGCGGGCCGGCTGACCTCCACGACTTCGACACCGAGCTTCGTTTCGGCCGGCCTCTTGCTCAGCCAGTCGGCGTCGAGCTGACCTGTCTTCACTCGCCGCACGGCCTCCTCCCAGTCATGCAACGCAGGAGCGTTCGTCTCCTCGAAGAACCGTTGGACCTCATCGCGGAAGTCCTGAAAGCTCCCGGCACCGGATGCGATATCGAAGAGGACCGCCCGAAAAGCCGCGCCGAGCTCCGCCAGGGCTTCCCTCGGGCTTTTGCCGGTAGCGGCGAACCCTCCCGGATTGACACCTTCTATCCAGCATTCTTCGTTCTCGTCCACCAGTAACGCACGACCCGAGACGGCCACCCTTGCGACGAAGCCGTTCCCTTCCACCAGCTCCCGACGACCGAACAGCAACGGATAGTTGGCCACCACCTCAAAAGACTATCAGAAGGGAGTCGAACCCTCGACCTCTTGAATGCCATTCAAGCGCTCTCCCAACTGAGCTACGGCCCCACAGGGTGGCGGATTGTACAGAGGTGCGGCGAAGGGTGTCAATTTCGTGCAGGCGCCCGTAGTGGTTCAGCTTGGCTGCGGACTGCGTACGGTCCTGCCCTCCGAAGCCTCACCCCCCGGCCCCCTCTCCGTAACCGGAGAGGGGGAGAACAGCAAGAAAGACAGATGTGTTTTCTCCCCCTCTCCCGTCAGGGAGAGGGGGCCGGGGGGTGAGGTTTCGGAGGGCAGGACCGGGGTAGTCCACGAGCAAACTGAACCACTACGCAGGCGAGGAGAGTCCTGAAGGCCAGGTCCCTGCAAGAGATGGGGTTTCACTAGAGCCGCAGCCCGGGCCTGCGCGGCCTACGCCAGCTCGAACCACGGCTCGCGGCGGCCGAATTTGGTGGAGAGAGCGGCGCCGACGCCGATGAGCGTGGCGGTGGTCCAGGCGAGGACGCCGAACCAGGGGAGGAATTTGATGGCGCCGAGCACCAGCAGGCCGATCGTCGCGGCGTTGAGCGGGCGGAAGCGGCGCCGGAGCAGGTGACGGGAAATCCAGTCCCCCAAAGCGTAGAAGACGGCCACCATCCCCCAGAGCTTCAGCACCATCGCCAGCAGCACCACCAGGACCAGCAGCGGCACCCCGACGATGCCGCCGACGAAGGCGCTGAAGAAGAGGCCGGTCAGGACGAGCGTGACGACACCTGTCAGGCCGACGAAGAAGCTGCGGAAGGGCTCGCGCTGGACGCCACCGGCCGTCTCCATGACCTGCCTGCCGCTCGCCGCGAAGAAGAGCAGGAGCAGCGCCGCCCAGGCGGCCATCAGGGCGAGCTTCGCTCCCAGCACCAGGCGGGAGGAGAAGCCGAGGCCGATGGTGGGTCCCTCCAGCAGGGTCAGCCAGGCGTTGGAGGCATTGGGATAGGAGACCATGCGTCCGCCGACCCGGGCGCCCCTGGCGGCTCGGATCGTCCCTCCCACCACGAAAACGTCCCCTCCCACTCGCGCCGTCGGGGCGAGGCGCACGTCGCCCCGCAGCACGACGATGTCTTCGGCCACCCGGCCGGTGACTTCCACCGAGCCATCCAGGGCGGCCACGTCGGCCAGGGCCTCGCCGGCGACGACGACGTCCCGCCCCACGCCCACGAGCTGCTGCGCGACACTGCCGGCTTCGAGCCGTAGCGCCGCCTCGCGCCCGCCGGCCTCCAGGGATTGGCCGGCTTCGGAGGGCTGGGCGATGACCGGAAAGGCCACCAGCAGCAGCATCGGCACCACGGCTCTCATGGCGCGAATCTAACGCGCGAAGCGTAGGAAAGAAATAGGAAAGAGGGAACCGGCTCAGCGGCCGCCGTCCGCGGTTTCCTTCCGCGCTGCTGCGGCCCCGGCAGGACGGCGGCGGCGGATGAGCGAGATCAGCAGGAGGTTGAGACACAGCACCAGGAAGCCGAAGGCCCCTAGGCTCACGGGCGAGGCGATCACCTCCTCGACGAGCAATCCGATTCCCTTCCAGGAGGCGGCGAGCAGGCCCGCCCCGGCCAGGGCGGCGGCCCGGAACATGCCACCCACGGCCAGCAAGGCGGAGAGGCTCGAGGGAGCGGCGGCGGAACCGGCGGCCAGCAGGGCCCCGGCCAGGCTGCCCAGCAGCACGATCACCGCGGCCGGGAAGCGCCAGGCGCGCGGCGACCGCGCCTCCCAGCCGGTCGCGGGCAGAGACGCCAGAACCGCGGCGCGGAAGTCGGGCCGCACCGCGATCGCGGAACGCCGCAACAGGCCGTCCAGGGCTACGAGCTCGTCCCGCTCCCGCCGGCAATCGGCGCAGGAGGCCAGGTGCTCGTTCGAGGCGGCTCCGCTGCTCGCGCGGCAGCATGCCGTCGGCGTCCAGGTTCAACCACTCGCGGTAGGTGTTGTGATCGGGCTTGTTCATGACCCTGTCCTCGATCCCCGGGTTCAATCGCTGAGAAAGTCCTGGAGCTTCTCCTTGAGCATCTGCCGTCCGCGAAAGAGCTTGTTCTTGACGGTCCCCAGGGGCATCCCTTTGAGCCTGGCGATCTCCTCGTAGGGGAGCTCGCCGAAGTGGCGCAGCAGGATCAGCTCCCGGTACTCCCAGGGAAGGGATTCGATCGCCTCCTGGATCGCACCTCCCCGTTCCCGGTTGCGCAGCTCGCCGTAGGGTCCGCGCTCGCCCGAGGGCAGGTCCCAATCCCGGCCCTCTCCCTCCTCGTCCTCCTGCCGCAGCGACACCACCTTGAGCCGCCGGCGGCGGATCTGGTCGATCGCCGCGTTCTGCGCCACCCGGAACAGCCAGGTGGAGAACTTGTACTGCGCGTCGTATCGATCCAGAACCTGGTACACCTTGACGAGGACCTCCTGCGCGAGGTCGTGCGCGTCGTCCGCGTTGCGGAGCAAGCGGAAAAGATAGTTGACGAGACGACCCTGGTACCGGTCGATCAGGTCGCCGAAACGCTCCCGATCTCCCTCGAGGACCGCCGCAACCAGTTCCTCGTCGGTCGGTTGCTCCGCTCCCCGCGTCATGGGTGGATACGCAAGCTCACCAGCAAGGTTTCAGGGCTGCTGCAACACGAGGGCTATCGGCGCTCGCGGCTCTGCAGCCACTTCCCCGCGAGGAACAGGAGGCCGCCGGCGGCGGCGGCGGCCAGCTCCAGCCGGATCTGATCGTAGATCAACCCGAACAGCAGGGCGCTGCCGACGGTGACGAGCCCGAGGACCTGGAGGAACCAGCCGAGACCGGGGAGCATCGGCGGGGCCTAGCCCGGAGGCTTGGCGGAGCCTTCGGAGGTCAGGTCCTCCCGCGTCGCCAGGATGCCATGGGCCCTGCCCTCCAGCAGATCCAGAAGATCGCGCTCGACGCCGTGCGGCGAGGTCTCCACGATCCGCCCCGTCTCCCGGCCGTCGCGGCAAACGATGAAGGTCGGCAGATAGCGGACGCCGCTCTCGGCCAGCGCCGCGGCCGGCTCCTTTTTTTCCCGGTCCACGCTGACGTAGCGAACCTGGAAGGGCACGGCGCCGCCCGCCTCGTCGAGAGCCCGCCAGAGGCGGGGCAGCTCGCGCCGGCTGTCCCCGCACCAGGTGCCGAGGAATACGGTCACCTCCGCTCCCGGCTGGACCGCCGCCAGAGCCCGCGCCGCCTCGGCGTCGGGCTGCGCGTCGACCTCGGCCTGGATCCATTCAGGGACCGCGGCCTCGATCTGCTCGCGGGTGACCGGCCCGACCGGCACGGTTTCTCCCTTTTCCGGTTCGGCAGGACCGGCGGCCAGGGTGAGGGAGGTGAGGATCATGGCGGCGCCGAGGACCGGTGAAAGGGCTCCAGATTTCATGGCGGGAGAGTTTATCGCAAACGGGTGCCGCGGCCTGATGTCTCCGCTCCGCAGGGTTTGGTACATCGGATCGGCGCCGCGCCGCCGGGGCCCTCACCTCCCCGGCCCTCCTCTCCCACCTCACACCCACCCTTCCGGGAGAGGAGGGAGACTGTAGAAGCAAAGAATTGCTTGGCCTTTTCAGTCTCCCCTCTCTCCCGGCGGGCGGGTGGGAGGATGGGAGAGAGGGGCCGGGGGAGTGAGGGCCAGCGCCGGAGGCGCGCTACCCACCCTTCCGGGAGAGGAGGGAGACTGCAAAAACAAGACTCTGCTTTTTTTGAGCCCCTCTCTCCCGGCGGGCGGGTGTGAGGATGGGAGAGAGGGGTTGGGGAGTGAGGGCCAGCGGCGGAGCCGCGACAGGGACGGTGCCCAGGAGACCGCCGCTATGGAATCTCCACCACCTTCTCGATCACGTCCCCGAGCCGGATCTGGTCCATCACCTCCGCTCCCCCGACCACCTCGCCGAAAACCGTATAGCCGCCGTCGAGGTGAGGCTGGGGAGCCAGGGTGAGGAAGAACTGGCTGCCGCCGGTGTCCGGCCCGGCCAGGGCCATGCCGACGGCGCCGCGGTCGTAGCGCAGGCGATTGATCTCGTCCCGGATGGAGTAACCCGGGCCGCCGGTGCCGTCCCCCCTCGGATCGCCGCCCTGGACGACGAAGTCGGGCACCACCCGATGGAAGGTCAGGCCGTCATAGAAGCCCTTTTCCGCGAGCTGCAGGAAGCTCAGACAGGTGAGGGGCGCCTGCGCACACTGCAGCCGGACCTTGACCGTGCCGCGCCGGGTGCGGATCTCCACCGTGCGCGGCCGGCGGGTGCGCTGCACGATCTCGCGGTAGATCTCCGGACCCCCGCTCCGCTCCGCGGGCTCCAGCCGGGGCACCGGCCGGCCCAGCTTTCCCAGGCTCTCGCCGGCTTCGCGCCGCAGCACGTAGGGACCGTTCGCCGCGGCCTTCTCCAGCAGGGCCACTGCGGCGCCTCGCTCCAGCGGCTCGCTTTCAGCCCGCGCCGCCACGGCGCGGACGGCCGCAAGGCCCGCCTCCTCCATTCCGGGCCGGTAGACCGCCGCGAAGGCGACGTCGAGATCCGCGAGCGGCACCAGCGGGTGCTCCGCGAGCCAGTCGAGCGCGACGGCTCGCACGCTCGGGTCCGGGTCCTGGAGCGCCTTGCGCGCCACATCGCCGGTCTCCGGGTCCGCGGCAAGCCAGGCGGCGAGCGCGGCGCCCCGCACCCTTGCGCTCGCGTCCCCCGCCAGGCGTTCCAGCAGCCCGGCCGCCGCCGGCAATCCCAGCAGGCCCGCCGCCTCGGCGGCGCGCGCCCGCAACGCGGCGTCGGAATCGCCTACGGTGGAACCGATCAGCTCGGCCGCCCGCGGGTGCTTGCCTGCCGCCAGGGCCACGAGGGCTATTCCCCTCTCCCATCCCTCTCCCCCATTCGCTCGCGCCGCCAGGGCCTCGCCGATCTCCGGCGATCCTGCCGCCCAGGCTCCGGCGGCCTCCAGGGCGCTTGCGCGCACGCCGGGACGCGGGTCGTCCACGAGCGCCTGAAGCCGGGACGTCCAATCGGCGGGAGCCTGCGCTTTGCCCGCGGCGATCAGCGCGCGGGCGGAACGAAGCGCCTGAATGAGGGGACCCGGATCCGCGTCGTCGAGCAACGGGCGGAGCACCGGCAGATCCTCGCCGCTCCCCACCAGACCCAAGGCGCGGGCCGCCCAGGCGCGCACCCGCGGGTCGGGATCCGTCAACAGCTTGCGGAGCGTCGGGACCGCCGCTGGAAACGGATCGCGCGACAGAGCGTAGGCGGCGCGGGCGTGCAGCGCGGTATCGGGCGCAGTATCGGGCGCAGTATCGGGAAGGATGAGGCCGCGCTCGGCAATCGCCACGATCGTCTCCTCCTTGAAGCGGAAGAGGTGGGGCAGCAGCCGCGCCCAGCGCTCGCCTTCCGCAAGCGGCAGAAGGGCCTCCAGCACATCCACCACCCGCGCTCCGAGCTTGCCGAGGGCCTCGACGGCCAGGACCGCGGTCTCCCGGTCGTCATCCCGCACGGCCTGAAAGAGCGCCGTCTGGGCCTCCGGGTCCTCCAGCTCTCCGAGGGCGAACGCCGCCGCCCGGCGGACGGCCGCCTCGTCGTCGATCAACAGCCCCTGAAGAACGGTGCGCCCCTGGCGGTCGGGGATCCTGCCGAGGGCCACCGCCAGATCCTCCCGCAGCGACGCATCGCCCTTGAGGGCCTGCTGGACGGTGAAGTCATCGTACGTCTGCCGGTCCACCAGGAGGAGCAGCAGCGCGCGCTCCTCGAGGTTCGGTACTTCGACGGACGGCAGGTCCGCGGCCGTTTTCGGAGCGGAGGAGGGGGTGCAAGCGCATAGGAAGAGAAGGATGGCGGCAAGGCCACGGGATGGGATTTTCATCGTCATGGATGGTATACGAACGGCCGCCCGGCGCTTCCGCACCGGGCTATTGAGACTTCGCTTCTCCGAAGCGATCGCCCTCAGGGCGACGTTTCGGTAGCCCGGTGCGGAAGCGCCGGGCGAAAGGGCTTCGATATAGTCGCTCCCGTGCCTGCGACCCTCCGCTTCGAGGACCTCCGCCGCCGCTTCGGCCGCACCGGGCTATTGAGACTTCGCTTCTCCGAAGCGATCGCCCTCAGGGCGACGTTTCGGTAGCCCGGTGCGGAAGCGCCGGGCGAAAGGGCTTCGATATAGTCGCTCCCGTGCCTGCGACCCTCCGCTTCGAGGACCTCCGCCGCCGCTTCGGCCGGCTGGCGGTGTTGAACGGCGTCTCCGGCGCCGTGGAGCCCGGCGGCATGCTGCTCGTGACGGGACCCAACGGCTCCGGCAAGAGCACCCTGCTGCGCTGCCTCTCCGGCCTGCTGGCGCCCGACTCCGGGAAGATCGAGTACCGGGAGGAAGACGTCCCGCTCGATGCGGCGGAACGCCGGCTGCGGGTGGGAGTCGTGGCGCCGGACCTGGCCTTCTACAGCGAGCTGACGGTGGCCGAGAACCTGGACTTTTTCTCCCGGCTGCGACGGGTGAGCCCGGCGCGGGGCTTCGCGGTCCTCGACCGCCTGGGGCTGCCCCACGGACCGGCTCGCCGGGGCCCTGTCCTCCGGCATGCGGCAGCGCCTGCGCTGGGCCTGGGCCCTGCTCCACTCCCCCCGGCTGCTGCTGCTCGACGAGCCGTTCCAGAACTTCGACGCCCCCGGCGAGCGCACCGCCCGCGAGCTGCTCTCCGAGCACCTGGCGGCAGGCGGCCTG
This sequence comes from Thermoanaerobaculaceae bacterium, assembly GCA_963778565.1. Taxonomy (GTDB): domain Bacteria; phylum Acidobacteriota; class Thermoanaerobaculia; order Multivoradales; family UBA5704; genus DATARR01. The sequence goes on from CAVZUZ010000018.1 coordinate 183,107, forward strand.
GCGGTGGTCGCCAACCCCTCGTCCCTGGAATTCGACCATGCGGCGCAACGCCTCGACCTGGGCGGCTGAGGCGGCGGCCGTGTTCGCCAAGGAGTGGCGATGCGAGTTCCGCACCCGCTACTCCCTGAACACGCTGGCCCTCTTCGCCGTCACCACCCTGGTGGTGGTGAGCTTCAGCCTGGGACCGCTGGGGGTTTCGCGTTCGCAGGGGACGGCCCTGCTGCCGGTGCTGCTCTGGATCATCCTCCTGTTCTCCGTGGCGGCGGGCCTGCCGCGGGCTTTCGTGCAGGAGGAGGAGACCCAGACGGCCATGGCCCTGCGCCTCGCCGCCACCCCCTCCGCCCTGTTCTGCGGCAAGCTGCTCTACGGTCTCACCCTGGTCTTCGCCCTGGAGGCGCTGGTCACGCCGGTGTACCTGGCGATGACCAGCCTCGAAGTCGCCTCGCCCGGGCTGCTGGTCGCGGTGCTGGCCGCCGGCGGCTACGGTCTCGCCGTGGGCAGCACGCTGGTGGCGGCGATCATCGCGCAGGCGCGCACCAAGGGGACTCTGTTCTCCGTGCTGGCGTTCCCGGTGCTCCTGCCCCTGCTGGTGCTGACGGTCGAGCTGACCCGCGGCGCCGTGTCCGGCGCCGCCGCCGGATGTAGCCCTGCCCTCAGCTGCTTCTGTATGATGCTGTCGTCACGATCGCCGGATTCATGCTCTTCCCGTTGATATGGAACCCATGAAGAAGCTGCTCGCCTGGCTGCTCTGGCTCTGGATCTCGTTGGTGATCGCCGGTGCCTTCCTCTACGCGCCGCTGGCCGAAGGATTCATCGGGCAGTCGAGCCGCATCCTCTTCTTCCACGTGCCGATGGCGTGGGCGTCGTTCATCGGCTTCATCGCCGCCGCCGTTTGGAGCGCGCGGTACCTGTTCGGCCGCCGCGACCCGCGGCACGACCATCGCCGCGGCTGCCGCGATCGAGCTCGGTCTCCTCTTCGGCGTGCTCGCCACGGTCACCGGGGCGCTCTGGGCGCGCATCATGTGGGGCGCCTACTGGAACTGGGACCCCCGCCAGACCTCGCTCCTGGTCTCTCTCCTGTTCTACGGCGCCTACCTGGCCCTGCGCGCCGCGATCGACGACCGGCGAGACGCGCGGCCGGCTGTCGGCGGCCTATGCCTTGCTGGGCATCGTGGTCACGCCGTTCCTGTACTGGATCGTGCCCCGGATCACCTACTCGCTCCACCCGGAGCCGGTGATCAACGCCCAGGGCAAGGTCGAAATGGAGGCGCGCATGAGCCAGGTGCTGTACGCCTCCGGGCTCGGCTTCACGGCGCTGTTCTTCTGGCTGCACAATTTGCAATGCCGACTCCAGGCTCTCCTGGACCGGAAATCAGCACTTTGAGAGTAGAGGCTCTATTATGGTAAGCGGCGGGATCGGCTGGGTCGTGGCCGTCAACCTCATCATCTGGACCGGGCTGTTCCTCTACCTGCTCCGCTTGGGCAAGAGGCTGCGCGAGATGGAGAAAGAATCATGAAAAAGAATCGCTTTTATGTCCTCGGCGGGCTGCTGCTCCTGGCCTTCGCCGGCTTTTCGTTCATCGGCGTTCAAGGACTCGCATGACGCCGTACGTCTCCTTCGAGCGGGCCCGCGAGGGCGACCGCATGGTGCAGGTGGCCGGCGCGCTCGAGAAGGGCAGCTCCTCCTATGTGGACACGCAGGAGGCGCTGTTCTTCACCCTCAAGGACCCGAAGTCCAGCGAGACCCTGCGGGTCCGCTACAAGGGCCTGAAGCCGGCCAACTTCGAGGAAGCGATCAGCATCGTCGCCATCGGCCGCTTCGACGAGACGGCCCAGGAGTTCGAGGCGGACAAGCTGCTGGTGAAGTGCCCCAGCAAATACCAGGGCGCCGAGGTCAAGACCTACAGCTAGGCGGCGTCGACGCATGCGTCGCCTCAGGAGAATCAGGTGGACTACCTCTCTCATCTCTACCTGCCCGGGGCGCTCGCCCTGTGGTGCGCCCTCATCTTCTCGCTGTCGACGATGTGGGGCTACGCGCAGGCCCTCTCCGGCGATTCCGGCTCGCTGACCTTCGCCCGCCGGGCCTACGGCTTCTTCGCCTTGTCGATCGTCCTCGCCGCGGTGCTGCTGTCGCTGCTCCTGATGATGCGGGACTTCCGCATCGAGTACGTCTACCAGTACTCGGGGCTCGAGCTGCCGGGCTACTACCAGTTCGCCGCCTTCTGGGCCGGCCAGAAGGGGAGCTTCCTGATCTGGCTCCTGTGGGGCACGCTGCTCGGCCTGCTGGTTCGGCGGACGGCGGGCAAGAACGAACCGGCCGTGATGGGGATCTACACCCTGACGCTCATCGGCCTGCTGCTCATCCTGGTGCGGGAGAACCCTTTCGTGATGCTGGGCAAGGCGCCGGTCGACGGCGACGGGCCTGAACCCCCTGCTCCAGGACAACTGGATGGTGATCCACCCGCCGATCATGTTCGTCGGCTACGCGGCGAGCGCCATCCCCTTCGCCTTCGCCATGGCCGCGCTGTGGCGGCGGCGAGTACGACGGCTGGGCGGCGCGCGCCTTCCCCTGGGCCCTCGGCGGCTTCCTGGTGCTCGGCACCGCCATCCTGATGGGTGGCTACTGGGCCTACAAGACGCTCGGCTGGGGCGGCTACTGGGGCTGGGACCCGGTGGAGAACGCCTCGCTCATCCCCTGGATCTTCGGCACGGTGCTGATCCACGGGCTGCACATGGAACGCGCCCAGAGGCGCTACCGGCGGGCCAACTACGTCTTCGCCTTCCTGACCTACATCGCGGTCCTCTACGGCACCTTCCTCACCCGCTCGGGCGTGCTCGCGGACTTCTCGGTGCACAGCTTCGTGGACCTCGGGATCTCCGGCTGGCTGATCGCTGCTGCATCGGCGGCTTCTTCCTGCTGGGGCTCTATCTCATCATCACGCGCTGGCAAGGAGATCCCGACGGCGCCGAACGAGGATCCGCTCCTCTCGCGCGGCACCTTCATGGTGCTGTCGACGATCACGCTGGCGGTCTCGGCCCTCGTCATCACCGCCGGCACCTCGGCACCGCTGCTCACCCGCTTCATGAAGGACCCGAGCCAGGTCGGGCCCGAGCTTCTACAACCGGGTGAACCTGCCGATCGCGCTGCTGGTGGCGCTTCTGCTCGCGCTGGTGCCCTATCTCACCTGGCGTGGCAACTCGGGACGCGAGATCGCTCGCCGGATCCTCTGGCCTTTCACCGCCAGCCTCGCGGTAACGGCGGTGGCCGCCGCGGTGTGGAAGGTCCACGACCCCTTCCACATGCGTCTTCGTCCTGCTCGCTACTCTGGCTCTCGGCGACCAACTTGCAGAAGACGGTCGGCCAAGTTCCGGGCCGGCGGCCTGCGGGCGGCCGGCGGCTACCTGGCGCACGTGGGCGTCGGGGTGATCCTCCTCGGCGTCCTCGCCTCCTCCGGCTACGACCAGAGCACCAAGGTGACGCTGGTGCAGGGCGTCCCCCGCGAAGTGGACGGCAGGACGCTCACCTTCAAGCGCTTCGTGCCCCGCCAGGGCCGCGAGAAAGAGCGGATGGAGATCGAGGTGGCGCGCGCCGGCAGGAAGCCGTTCCTGGTTTACCCCAAGCTCTTCGTCAACGACCGTACGCGCCAGGTGATGGCGAATCCGGACATCAAGAGCTCGCCGCTCCAGGACCTCTACGTCTCCCCGATCGACTTCGATCCCGGACAGCCTCGCCTGCAGCTCGCCAAAGGCGAGTCCGGGCGGGTCGGCGAAATGGAGGTGCGCTTCGACGGCTTCGACCTCGGGGCGGACTCCATGACCGCCATGGCGGCCGGCCGGCCGATCACCATCGGCGCCGTCGTAACGCTCATCCAGGGCGGCCGGACCACCACCCTGAAGCCGCTCTACCGCCTCAACCCGGCGAGCGGCTCGGTCGAGACCCCGCCGCAGTCCCTTCCCGGCGGCGGAACGATCCTCGTTTCCGGCATCAACGCCACCAACGGTGCCGTGCAGCTCGAGCTGACCGGCGTCGCCAGCCCCGCCAGGCTCTCGGTGGACGTCACCACGAAACCGCTCATCCAGCTCGTCTGGGGCGGCCTCTATGTCGTGCTTCTCGGCGGTATCCTGGCGACGGTTCAACGGTTCCGGGAGGTCCGGGTGCGGGAGCGGGTGGCGGAGGCGAAGGCAGCCTGAAGACGATCAGCGCAACCCGAGTTCTTCGGCAGTGAAGGGGTCTTTAAGAGCTTTCTCGTAAGCGGCGTCTAACTCGCCGTGCAAGAGAAGCAGGGCAGCAATCCGGTGCACAATGTCCCGGAGGTGCTTGAGTTCAGCTATCGTCAGCGGCCGACCGGGACGCCGGCCGGTGTCCCGGTAGCCCAACCATTTCTTGATCACCGGATAGCCGCCGAGCTCGAACCGCCAGATGCGTTCTGGGACGTTACGAAGGTATACCTCACCGTTGAGGTAGAGATCCCCTGTCGTCTCTCCCCAAGAGGACTCGAAGGCTTCGTCCCGTTGAGGCCTACGCTCCTTCCACGCCCCTTGTGCGGCGCCAAAAAATGAATATGTGACGATTAAATCGGAGTCTCGCACAGCCTTGCCTCCTCGCGATGTGACGACGGCGAGGGAGCGTTGCGAGGACCCGAGGACCTTGCGGATCACCCCTGCAGCTATCGCAGATGGATCGAGGAGGACGCCCACCCTTTCGCCAAGGCGCGCCACTTGCTCCAGCACGGCGCGATCCCTGGGAATCGGAAGGTGAATCCAGTCCTGAGCAAGACTGTCCTTGTGGTCCGCTTCAAATTGCGGCGAGTGGCCCAGCGCGAGCGTCAGGGAGAACAATGCTCGCACGAGCTCGAGCGCATCGCCGTCACCAATGGTGCCTCGCAGGGACCAAGCATCCCGCAGCGCTCTCCAGGCGGCTTCGGACAGGTTGGCTTCCGGCGTACCATTGGGAGCTGGCTCCGAGAACAGAGTCCGGGCGCGATCGGCGCGCCGCACGCGCAGAGGGAAGCCGATGGAACCTCGGTCGTGGACGTGGAGGTCATAGAGCGTCGTCGACAAAAGCGGCCTGGCTTCAGAAACCTGGCGAGCTTGGGGAACCGCCAGGAGAAAGGCATTGTCTCCAAGGTTCTCCCACAGCCCTGGGCGCTTCTCATTGAGCAGCTTTCCTTCGGTCTCATAATAGATGAGGCGAAGATCGAAGGGGAATACAAGGTAAGGGACGATCTGCTCTCTGCGGAAGGAGCTTTCTTTTCGCAAACGCGTTCGGACCTCCTCCGGTTCGTAGCGCGCTCGCGGTTCACAAAGAGACGGATAGAGCTGCCACAACCTCGCGAATGGCATATCAGAATAGTAGTCACGCATCCGCGACGCCAGGGAAGCTGCGTCTGTGTCGATCACACTCGCCTCGAGCCCTCGATTAGGATTGACCCCCTGAAAGGCAACGAGAAACAGGTCATCCAGCGAAGGCCAATCTTCAAACCCTCCGGTCACGGACCGTGGCACCAGTTTCCAAAGGTTTCTCTGCGTGGGGGTAACCGTCTCATAATCTCGGGGTCCCTCCGGCTGCTTGGCGAGGCGTCTTCGTTGTACGGCTGTGAGTTCCGATAGATGTAGCGTCGCCAAGAGGGCTTTCCTCTTCGCTGCCGCAAGCCCCCAGAGATCTCGGAAGTGAACCTTCGCTGGCTGAGCGCCGCGCTGGCCTAGCCGTTTCTTCAAGAGAGTGGTAACGGCTGTTCCCACCTGGATCCCCCGCGGGTCCTGGTCAGTCGAAAAGACGCTCTGATCGGAAGTTCCCGCACCTGGAAGCCCCTGGGGGATGACCTTGCCGGTCTTGTACTTGTCCCCATTCAACGCGTCGATCCAAATTTCGTCAAAGCTTTTGAGAAGGGACTCGCGCATGAGCGGATGCGAGCGGCCCGTGAGGAAGGAGTAGTTTGAGATGAGGCTGACCACTCCGTGCTCTGCCCGTTCTCCTATACGGACCTCCGCCAACCGGAAGAAGCGAATGTATAGATCGTCGAGGAGATGCTTACGGATGCCAAAGCGAGTAAACAGATCGCTCTTGCCGAGCTGTCTTCCCTTTGCGTCGCGCCGAATCCCTTTGTAATGATCCGCGAGGTCTGACTCCTCAGGCAGCGGCGGAACTCCCGCGAACCGATTATAGGGAGGATTGCCAAGGACGACGATGATCTTCTCCTCGCGTTTGACCCGCCGCGCCGCATCGTGCTCCTCCTGGAAGCTCCGGAAATTGAAGCTTGAGCTGCTCAGGTCCTACCCAGCCGGTCAAGGCGTTGGTCAGAAAGATTGCCGGCCGATGACTCCTGTCAGGCTCGACCCCGAGATCCGAAAGGATGAGATAGGCTTGAAGCTGTGCGATCACGAAAGGTGCCGTCAACACCTCGAACCCGAGGATGCGACGGCAGAAGGCGTCGAGAAGTTGACCTCCCAAGCTGTCGCCGGCACCCTCTATCGTCAATTGCTCAGCCACACAGCGCAACACTTCGATCAGATAGGCGCCGGTGCCGCAGCAGGGGTCCAGGACGATCACCCGATCATCCGCGAAGCCCCGATCGCAGCCCAGCTCTTCGCGTAATATGCGGTCAACCTTGCGGACCTGATACACCACGATTTCCTGGGGCGTGTACCAAACGCCCAACTGTTTGCGCAGCTCCGGATCAAACGCTTCGAGGAAAGGCTCGTAAAAGTAGAGAATGGCGTTGCTCGCGATTTCGTGACGTCCTTCGTTCTCCGGCCGAACCTTGGGCATCACGAAGCGGGTGAAGAACAGCTCTGGGACCACGCGGTCCAATGTGGCTTGGGCCTGATCCAGGTGGGATGCAAGCCCAAGCTCTCGGAGCCTCGTGGGGTGCCGGAACTCGTGAAAGAGCTCGCCCAGAAACGGAATCTTCAAGTAGTCTGCCAGGTTTTCCCACCGAAAGGGCCGTTTCTCGCCGGAGTGGCGCCACAAAGTCCATGCGGCGAAGAGGCCATAAAAAGCGGTCTGGATCAGCGAGGAGCGAAGAAACTCCTCGCCTTCGCTGCCTTCGAACTGCAATCCCAGGGCTTTGGCGAAGTCGTCGAGAAGCGGCTGGACGGCTTGCGAGAACTTTGCAGGCAGCGCGGCTTTGGCTCTCCTCGCCTGCCGAGCAAAGACGTGCGCCAGCGATTCCGGTTCGGTGATCGTAGCGAACTCGGTGACCGCGGTCTCGACCAACTCGGCGAGCCTGGCCGCCGCTCCCGGCAGGGGGCTCCCTCTCTTTTCCACGGCCAATGCTGAGGGCCAAATCTCGACGACGTCGAGAAGCCGCCGATTCGCGGGTAGGACAGGGCCCGTGCCGGAGTCCCCGGGAGCGATCACCAGGAGACCGAAGGCACGAACATTCGTGAGCAGCACGATGCGCGTCTGCCGCAGATAGCGACCGATCTGATCCTGCCGCTCCGTCGAGCCTGAAAGTTTGGTGAGGTCCTCGCGCGGCACTTTGACCTCGCCAACCACCACAGCGTAGTCTCCGGCTTTCTCGTAGATGGCGAGGTCCGGAACATCGATTCCACCTCCCTTGCGCCGCTCGCTCGTGCCGGTCCGTACGTCGTAGTCCAGCCTGGCTTCCTTCAGCAGATCGGTCAGGAGCGCCTGAAGGGCCGGATAGAAAGTCGCTTCGTTGGTCGAAGTGGCCCCGGCGAGAGCCGCGACCTGGTGGGCATATTGGGCGAGAATTCGCTCGAGGCGGTCCATGAGTGTGCAGTTGTAATCTTAGCCCAGCTTCGGCCGACGGCTCCCTACGCCCCCACCCCCAGCCGGTCTGCCAGGCTGGCAGGCAGACCGGCCTTGCGGATGCGGCCCTGGGCCTCGGTCACGGGGTAGGGAATGCGGTACCAGCGGACGATGCCCCGCCCGCTGTCGTAGGTCATGTAGGCGGCCCGGGGATCGCGGTCGCGGGGCTGGCCGATCGAGCCGGGGTTGATCAGGTACCGGCCTTCCGGATTGAGCGCGATCCTGCCGCTCGCGCCACGCAGCGCCCTCACCCCGAGCACCCTGCCCTCGAGCCAGAAGAGCGACGGGATGTGCGTGTGACCGAAGAAGGTCACCGCACTTGGTGAAACGGGAGAAGATCTCCCAGGCGTCGACATCCGAGAAGACGTAGGTATCCTCGTCGAGGGGAGAGCCGTGACAGATGGCGAGCCCTTCCTCCACCTGGACCGGGCCCTTCGGCAGCTCGCGGATGTAGCGGAGGTTGCCGGGGGACAGACGGCCGGTCGTCCACTGCGCCGCGGCCAGCGCGGTCTGGTTGAAGTTGCCACCGGAGTCGATGCCCGCCACCACCTTGTCGTGATTGCCGCGAACGATGTAGAGCCGCGGGCCGAGGCGCCGCACGGCCTCGACGACCTGGTTGGGGGCCGCACCATAGCCCACCAGATCTCCCAGCACGAGCACCGCATCGAACCGCTTGCGCCGGGCTCGCCGCAGGACGGCCTCGAAGGCGTCCCAGTTGGCGTGCATGTCCGAGAGAATCAGGTAGCGCACCGTCGGTTCCCGATCAGCAAGGCGATTCTCGCCGCGATCTCCTCCGGCCCCTCCTCCGGGGCAATGTCCACCGTCACATCCGCCCGGCGGTAGGCCGGGAGCCTCTCGCGATAGAGGGCGAGGGCCTGCGTCTCGTCCCTGAAGAGCGGCCGGTCGCTCTTGCCCAGCCCGCCGATGCGCCCGGCGATGGTCGCGAACGGCGGGTGGAGCCAGACCGACAAACCGCTGGCGCGAATCAGCCGGGAGTTCGGCTCGAACGCCATCGTACCCCCGCCCGTCGCGATCACCGCCTCCGGAACCGCCAGGATCTCCCGCAAGGCCTCGGCCTCCAGGTTACGGAAAGCGGGCTCCCCCTGCCGCTCGAAGATCTCCCGCACCGTGATTCCCGCGCGCCGCTCGATCTCCTCGTCGAGATCGACGAAGGGCATCCCCAGCCGCTCCGCCAGAAGCCGGCCGACCGTCGATCTTGCCGGATCCCATGAAGCCGGTCAGGAAGACGCGCATTCCCCAACGCCCGCCGCCGCGAGCAGCCGGCGGCAGTTGGCGCGAACGTTCCCGTGGCAGACGGCTCCCAGCACGGCCGCGGCGTCGGCGCCGGCGGCCAGAACCTGCGCGACGTTCGCTTCGTCGATGCCGCCGATCGCCACCAGCTTCTTGGGCGTCAGGGCGCGGGCGCGGGCAATGAAAGGGAGCCCCACGACGGGATCGGGCCGATCCTTGCTCGTGGTGGGAAACACCGGACCGACCGCGATCACGTCGACCTCCGGATCCGCGTCCGCAGCGATGAGTTGTTCTTCACCGTGCGTCGACAGGCCGATCCGCACGTCTCGGCCCACCACCCGCCTCGCTGCAGCCGAAGGGAGGTCCGCCTGTCCGAGGTGAACGCCCGCTCACCGGGAACAGTGCCGCGAGATCGGCCCGGTCGTCCACCCAGAGCTCCGCGCCGCTCCCTTCGAGCGCCCGGCGGCAGTCCGCCAGAACGCGGTGCCAGGACTCGCCGGAGAGCTTCTTTGCGCGTACCTGGATCCAGCGGATGCCCGCTTCGGCCATCTCCGCCACCGCCCCGGCGAGGTGCCTGGGATGCAACGCCTCGGCGTCGGCGATGGCGTAGACGGCACCCGTCATTTTCCGCCGGCGCCGGCGCGCGCCTCCCGCTGGAGAAGGCGCTCCATGAAGCGCGTCGACAGGCGGCCGGCGGCGAAGTCCGGATCGCGGAGGATGCGCTTGTGCAGCGGGATCGAGGTCTGGATGCCCTCGACGACGAAGAAGTCGAGCGCCCGCGTCATGCGGCAGATCGCCTGCGCACGGGTGCGGTCGTGCACGATCAGCTTGGCGACCAGCGAGTCGTAGTGCGGCGGGATCACGTAGTCCTCGTAGCCGTGCGTGTCGACCCGCGCCCCGGGCCCGCCGGGCAGGTGGAAGGTCCTGAGCGGCCCGGGGCTCGGCGCGAAGGTCTCCGGATTCTCGGCGTTGATGCGGCACTCGATGGCGTGTCCGCGCGGCTTCAGACCGCTGGGGATCTGCAGCCGCTCGCCGGCCGCCACCTCGATCTGGAGCTTGACCAGATCGATGCCGGTCACCATCTCGGTGACCGGGTGCTCGACCTGGATGCGGGTGTTCATCTCCATGAAGTAGAAGCGGCCGTCGCTGTCGAGCAGGAACTCGATCGTGCCGGCGTTCTCGTAGCCGACCGCCTCGCAGAGCCGCACCGCCGCCGCTCCCATCGTCTCCCGCAGCTCGGCGTCGAGCGCCGGCGAGGGCGACTCCTCGATCAGCTTCTGGTGCCGGCGCTGGATCGAGCACTCGCGCTCGCCCAGGTGGACCACGTTGCCGTGCTGGTCGCCGAAGACCTGGAACTCGATGTGCCGCGGCTCGACCAGGTACTTCTCGAGGTAGACCGAGCCGTCGCCGAAGGCCTTCTCGGCCTCCTCGCGGGCGGTCGCGAACTGGCCCGCCAGCTCCCCCTCGGCGTGGACGATGCGCATGCCGCGCCCGCCGCCGCCCGCCGCCGCCTTGAGGATCACCGGATAGCCGACCTCCGCCGCCATGCGCCCCGCCTGCTCGAGGTCCTCGAGCGGCTCCTGGCTGCCCGGCAGCACCGGCACGCCGGCGGCCTGCGCCGTCTGCCGCGCCTTGGCCTTGTCGCCCATCAGGCGGATGACCTCCGGGCGGCGGCCCGATCCAGGTGATCCTGCACTCCTCGAGCACCTCGGCGAAGTGGGCGTTCTCGGCCAGGAAGCCGTAGCCGGGATGGATGGCGTCGGCGCCGGTGATCTCGGCGGCCGAGATGATGCTGGAGATGTTGAGGTAGCTCGCTCGCGAGGCAGGCGGACCGATGCAGACCTCTTCGTCGGCGTAGGTGACGTGCAGGCTGTCGCGGTCGGCGGTGCTGAAAACCGCGACCGTCTGGATGCCCAGCTCCGGCAGGCCTGGATGATCCGGAGCGCGATCTCGCCCCGGTTGGCGATCAGGATCTTCTTGAACATCTCGCCGGCTCTAGCTCGTCCGGATGGCGAACAGCGGCTCGCCGAACTCGACCGGCTGGCCGTTCTGCGGGTAGATCTCGAGGATCTCCCCGTCGACGTCCGACTCGATCTCGTTCATCAGCTTCATCGCCTCGATGATGCAGAGCACCTGCCCCTTCTTCACCCGCGAGCCGATTTCGACGAACGGATCGGCGTCCGGAGCCGGCGCGCGGTAGAAGGTGCCGACGATCGGGGAGTTGAGAATATGGCTTCCCGGCGGCGGTCCCGCTGCCGGGCCTCCGGCCGGCGCGGCCGGCGCCGTTGCGGGCGATGGAACGGCGAGGGCGGTGGCCGGAGGAGCGGCGCCCGTGCCGGCGGCATGGACGGGGTGCGCCGCAGCCAGGGCCAACGCCTGCTGGCCCTCGATCTTGAGACGAAACCCCGAACGCTCCAGCTCGATGCCCTGCAGCCGGTTCTGCGCCACCAGCTCGATCAGTTCCTTGATCTGTTCAAAAGTCAGCACGTGGCATTCCCTCTCGAAATGACCTGCAGCGACGACCTCACCCCCGGCCCCTCTCCTAGAGGAGAGGGGAGAAAATCTTCGAGCCCCTCTCCTTCAGGAGAGGGGTTGGGGTGAGGTCGCGGCGGCAAAGGGCGCTCGAAAGTATCAGGAGAGAGCCTCCTCCAGGAGCAGACGTGCTCTCCGGAGCTCGAACCGGGCCCTGCCGTAATTGCCCTCCGGACCCAGGACGAGGAGCAGATAGTAGTCCGCGGCGACGGAGCTTACCATCAACGTCAGCCGGTCCGTCGTCACCGAGAACTGCTGCACCTCACCCACATCCAGCTCGCGGTGGTTCTCGGCGATCGAGCGCACCTGGGCGATCAGCTCGGCGGCGAGCACCTCGAGATCGAGCTCGGGCTCGGAGCTGACCGACTCGACCGGAATGCCGTCGTGGGCCACCAACGAAAGGGCCAGCGCGCCGTCGATGCGGTTGCTGATCCGGCTCAGCTGATCAAGAAACATCGCGCCGGCTCCCTCGCCGCAGTCGCTGCAGATAACTGTTCAGGACCTGGATCTTCCGGGCCTTGGCCTCGAACGGCCGGCCTCCCGGCTGCGGAACGGCGGCCCGCGCCAGGCCCTCCTGGGCCGCTGAGTTGTCCGGCTCGCGCCGCAGAACTTCGCGGAAGATCCGCTCCGCCTCACCGAGGTGTCCCTGCTTCAGATAGATCTCTCCCAGCGTCGCCGTCGCGATCGGCTCGCCCGGCAGAGCGGCGGGAGCCGCGGCCACCGGCGGCGCCGGCTGCTCTGCGGCATCCTCGGCCAAGTCCGCCGTCTCGGGCGGCGGCTCCTCCAGCCAAGGCTCCTCGGCAAGAGAGACCGAGGCGGCGAGCCCCTCCGCAGCCAGCGGCTGGGGCTCGAACCCGGCGGCGCGCGCGAGGATCGGCTCGCCGAGAGGTTCCTGCATGCGAGCCACGCCCGGCGGCGCCTCGCCGGTCAGGTCGAGCAGGAAGAGTCCCTCCGCGGCGAGACCCGTGAGATACCGGTGCCGGCTCTCGCGGGAGGCCAGTCCCGAGAAGAGGATGTCCTCAGGCTCTGGCTCCTCCTCCGGTTCGTCGGCGATCTCGGCGGCGGCTGTTGGGGTTGCCGGGGTTGCCAGGGTTGCCGGGGCAGACGAGGGCGCCGCAGCTGGAGCCGGCGGAACCGCCGCGGCTGGAGCCGGCGCCAGAAGGTCTGCGAACGGCTCGTCCGGATCCATCGATGTCATGACCCGAGGGGAGGGAAAACCGAGGTCGAAGATGTCGCCGGCCGGGAGTGACGGCGGAGCCTCGCGGCTCTGAACGTCCGCAGAAGGCGCTTCCGGGAAGGGACTGTCCGACGGCGGGGTGGAACCCGGCTTCTCGGCCTGCGGGGCCTGCGGGGGCTGTTCCATCGCGCGGAGCCTCCGGCGCAGCTCTTCGATTTCAGGATCGCTGTCATTCAACAGGGTGTAGATATCGAGCCGCTCGCGCGCCCGGTCGGGCTCGCCGGTGTCGAGGTAGGCCCGCACCAGCAGCTTGATGGCCACCATCTGGGTGGCGTCCTGCTTGACCACGCGCTCCAGCACCACCCGTGCCGGCTGCGGCTCGGCGAGCTCCAGATGGCACCGCCCCTTCGCCACCAGAGCCGCGAGGTAACCGGGATGCTCTTTGAGCCCCCGGTCCAGCACCGCGAGCGCCTCCTTGACCCGTCCCTGGTGGCGGTATTCCTCGGCAAGCTGGAGGAAAACCCGGGAGGAGGGGTCGGCTTCCCAACGATTGCGGAGGAGGGTGACGCGATCGGGAAACGCGCCGTCACTCATGCAGGGACACCTCGGGCGGGGTTCGGGCGCGGGAAAGGACCGGGGAGCGTCAGCGGCGGCGGCGGCAAAGTGGCTGCATTATAGCAACATACGCCGGTGGGAACGGTAAGGCGGGCCTTCGAGAAAGGCCCGCCTTTCACCGCAGCCTATTGGCCGGTGCCGGGCTCGGTGACCGGCACCGTGATCCGCGCCGTCGCCACGTCGGACTGGCTGGCCTCGTCGGTGACGGTGAGCTGGACCGTGTAACTGCCCGGCGAGACGTAGGTGTGGGTCGGGTTCTGCAGGTTCGAGCTCGTATTGTCACCGAAATTCCAGGTGTAGCTGAGCCGTCCCACCCCCCCGGTCGAGGTGTCGACGAATTGCACCTCATTGGCGGCCGAGCCCGCTTCGAACGCGAAGCTGGCGTCGGGACGCCCGCCCTGAACCCGGATCTGGGCATCCGCCGTCATCAGCGCGCCCTCGGCGCCAGGGGTCTGGGCGGTGACGTTGATCGTCGAGACGTTGCCCTGGAGATCCGTAAGGTTGACGGTGAGCGTGTCGCGAGCCTGGCCGTTGGCGTTGGTCTGGACGATTCCCCCCCGCGAGCTCAACCGGCCGACGTCGGTCGTGAAGTTGACGCCCTGGTTGGCCAGCGGCTGACCGCTGGCGTTCCTGACGAGGGCGAGCAGCGAGATCGTGCCGCCCTCCTCCGGGATCGAGGTGGGCGTGGGCTGCAGGGTGATGGACCCGGCAGATTCCCCGACCTGCACGTCGATCGTCGCCCGCAACGGCCCGGACGTACCGCTGCCGCCCGTACCGCCGGTGCCGCCCGTACCACCCGTGCCGCCGCTGCCGGAGCCGGTCGCCGCCGTGATCGTCGCGATCCCCAGACGTCCGTCGCTCCGGAAGGTGGCCGTCGCCTGACCGTCCCGGTCGGTGGTGACGATGGACTCGATCGAGCCCAGGGTGGCGGTGAGCCGGATCTCCGTTCCAGGGTTCAGCGGCTGGCCGTCCGGCTTGCGGCCGATCACCGTGATCGTCGATCGGCCGCCGAGGGCGATCTTCACGGGTGTGGCGCTGATGGCGAGGAGCGAGCCATCGGGAGCGACGGGCGTGGCCTTGTCGCAACCCAGGGCCGGGAGCATAGACAGTACCGACAGGATGGAAGCGACAACGCGGTAATTCATAGCGATGCAGTATACGAACCGGGGCGGCCGTCCGTCCAGACGGCCGCCCCTACGAAAAACCCTCTTCAGCTCGACTCGCTGTTGTCGGTCGGCCCCGTGCACTGCGGGTCCGCCGCGTCGATCAACGTATCGCCGTCGTTGTCGAATCCGTCGTTGCATTGCACGGTCGGCGCCGGCGGCGGAGTCGAGGAATCGCCGGTGCAGGTGGTATTCGGCGGGTTGAGCAGGAAGGCGTTGGTCAGCGTCGACACGCAGCCGCTGCCGTCGAGGTTGCGGACGGTGACGCTGATCGGCGTCGGCGTGAGACGGGTGCCGCCCGGAATGCCGTCGCCGTTGCCGTCGCAGGGCTCGGTGATGAAGGCGAAGCCCTGCGGCGCGCTCGGCACCCTGACGGAGATCGCGGTCGACGAGTTGGAGAGGATCTGCGCCGAGCTGCCGTTGGTGGCGTCGCCGAACAGCACCTGGACGTTGGCGGCGAAGTTCTGGCCCGAGATCGTCACCGTCGCGCCCGGGCTGCCGCTGGACGGACTGACGCCGAAGATCTGCGGCAGTGGCAGGATGAAGTTGAAGCCGATATCGGCGTCGTCGCCGTCGCCGGTCTCGATGTTGACGACGTTGACCCGGTCCACGGCGATGATGCCGTTGGCCGGGCACTGCGCAGGCAGCGGCGCCGCACCGGTACGGATGACGATCTCGGTGCCGGTCGTCGAGAGCACCGCCTGGGCCACGCTCAGGTTGCCGGCCACGAAGTGGAAGGACACGGCGACCGGCTCGTCGAAGCCCTGGCCATGGATGGTCACGAGGGTGCCGCCGGTGTGGGGGCCGGAGCCCGGTCCCATGGAGGTGATCAGCACGTCGGTGCCGTACTTGAACTGATCGGTACGGACGGTGCTGAAGCCGGTGCTGAGGTTTTTCACCAGCACGTCCACCACCTGGTTCTGCAGGTTCTGCCCGAAGCCGTTGGCCGCCGGCGTGATGGCGACGATCTGGGTGGAGGTCACGGAATCGACGGTCGCCTCGATGCCGTCGAAGGCCGTGGCGCTGGTGCCGATGCCGAAGAGCACCTGCACCGGCGCCTGGAAGCCCGCGCCCAGGATGATCACCCGGGTGCCGCCGTCGTTGCTGCCCGAGGTTGGACTGAGAGAGAACACCTGCGGCTGTTCCGTGCCGCCGCCGAGGGTGTAGGTGAAGCCGCGGTCGATCGTATCGGAGTCCTGGTCCACCTCGTTGACGTTGATCGTCACCGTGACGCTCACCGACGCCGTCTCCCCGACGCCGACGTCGACCCCTGCCGCCGCGGCGGAGGGAGTCGTAACCACGATGCGGGAGCCCGAGACCGAGCGCACGGTGGCCGCCGCGCCGTTGAACGTCACCCGCACCGGCTGTGCGAAGCCGCCGCCCAGGATCGCCACCTGCTCGCCACCCTGGGGACTGCCGATGTTCGGATCGATGGAAGAGACGAAGAACGTCGCCGGCTGGCCGATCCCGACGTTGGCGGCGCCGCTGTTGCCGTTCAACGTCGCGCGCACGGTCGCGGTGCCGGACTCGGTGCCGGCGAAGAGCTGCGCCTGCGCCCGGCCGTTGACCAGCTGCAGCACCACCGATTGCGGCCCGGCCGTGCTGCCGAAGGCGCCGAGCGTGGTGGTGAGCGTCACCTCCGTCGAATCCGGCGGCGGCTGGCCGTTGTCATTGCGGCGCACTTCGACGGTGATGTTGCTCGAGGCGCCGCTGCCGACGGTGATCTGGCCCGGATTGGCGGTCACCGTGACGTTGAAGGTGACCACGGGATCGGGCGGCTTGGGAGTGATCGGGCCGCCGCCGCCGCCGGAGGGCTCGGTCGGCGAGGAGGTGCAACCCAGCACCACCGCCAGGGCGAACGCAAAGGTCAGAAGGATGGCGTTCCTGAAGAGTCGCATAGCGGAGGCTCCTGCCGGCCTCATGGCCGCACTTCGATGGTGAACGTGGCCGGCTCCGTGGCGACCTCGTCGCCCGACAGAGTACGGCCGAAGAATCGCAGCGATACGTCCAGAACGACGACGGCGGTTCCGGTCTCCCGGTCCACGCCGAAATCGCGCAGATCCTTCAGCGGCTGGCTGAGGACCTGGTCGCTGAACATGAAACCCGTATTGATGAGGTCGGTGGTGCCGTTGACCGGCACGATACCGAAGATGCCCTGGACGCTCGGCGGCGGTACCCGGGTGCCGGTGTCGAGGCGCCGGTAGCGGACCTCGTACGAGCGCAGCTCGACGTCCTGCAGGCTGCTGGTGGTGCCGTTCGGGTCCTTGGCGACATTGCGGATCGTGACCTGGTCGATGGTGAACGGCGGCTCATCGGAGAGGTCGACGATGAACGGCAAGCCGTCGAAGTCGCTGACCGTCAGCAGGACGGTCCCCTCGCTCCGGTCGGTGCGGGAGCGGCAGCTGGCCAGTGCCAGGACCGGCACGATCAGCAGAAGGAGGACGGTACGTTGTGTCTTCATGGAATGTTCCGCTCCCCAGAGTTTAGATCTTGATGACCCTCGGAGTGATGAAGATCAGCAGCTCTTCGTTCTCGTCGCTCCGCGTCTTGTTCTTGAACAGGTGCCCGATGATCGGGATGTTCGGCAAGACCCGGGATCCGGTCCTCCGCGTCGTCGGCGGTGACCCGGTAGATGCCGCCGATCACCGCCGTGCCGCCGTCGCGCACCAGCAGCCGGGTGCGCGCATCCTTGGTGGAGATGGGGGCGTTGGTGGCGCCGGGCACCAGGAAGGCGAGCTGCGGCTCGCGCTTCGAGATGTCGATATCCATCAGCACCGTGCCCTCGGCCGTGACCTGGGGCACCACGTCGAGCCGCAGGGTGGCGTTGATGAACTGTACCGTCACCGTGTTGTTGAGGACCGTCTGGATCGGGATCTGCAGACCGCTCTGAATCGAGGCCCGCTGATTGTTCAGCGTCGCCACCTTGGGCGCCGACAGGATGGTGATCAGGCCCTCGCTCTCCGCCGCCCGCAGGGTGGCGTCGAGCACGAAGGTGTTGAGCACGTTGCCGAGCCGCAGGTTGAGGAAGTTGGCGGCGTTGCCGCCGAGAGGCGCCGCGCCGGTCCCGGTGACGTTGCTCGGAAACACCAGGCCGGTGGTGTTGCCGTGGGCGGCGTCGGCCACCGCGTCGACGCCCCAGTCGATGCCCAGATCGCGGGTGAAGCGCTTCGTCGTCTCGATGATCCGCGCCTCGATCATGACCTGCGGCTCGGCCTTGTCGAGCAGGTCGACGACCGACAGCACGGCGTCCATGTTGGACGGCAACTCCTTGATGATGAGGGCGTTGGTCCGGCGGTCCACCACGACGCTGCCGCGCTGGGTGAGGAGGCCCGCCTGTCCGGTTTTGAGCAGCCGCGCCACCTCGTCGGCATCGGCGTAGCTCAGGCGCTGATAGACCGTCCGCAGCGGAATGGCGAGCGCCTTGGCCGCCGCGAGCTGCTGCCGCTCCGTGGCTTCCTGGCGCAGCAGCTCGGTCGGCGCGATGCGCATCACGTTGCCGTCCAGCTCGTAGCCGAGACGATTGATCTTGAGGACTTGCTCCAGGGCCTGATCCCACGGCACGTTCTCGAGCTCGGCCGTCACCGCGCCGCCGACGCCCGGCTGCACGATGATGTTCAGGCCGCTGATCTGGGCGAAGGTGCGGATGACGTCGGTCACGTCGGCGTTGGTGACTTTGAGGTCGATCGGCTCGCCGACATACACACGCTCCTGCTCGCCCACCGTCTGCGCCTGGAAGCTCTGCAGCGGCGAGGCCGGCGTCGCAGCGACGGACGTGACCTCCACGGGCGCGGCGCTGGGACGCGCGGCGCCGGGCTGCGAGCCGGCCGGGCCCGCCGGCCGCGACGGGGTGACCTGGACCTGCGGCGAAGCCGGCGGGGCCGCCGCCGGCAAGGGAGCGGCCTCCTCCGTCTCGATGACCGGAGCGGCGGGGGTCCGCTGCGCCAGGGTCAGGTCCGAAGGCGGCGGCGCCGTGCGGCTCGGAGCGAGCGGCTCCGGGGCCGGGGCCGGCGCGGTGGCTGCGGGCGCGGGCGCAGGCGCCGGCATCTCCCCTCCCGGCGCCGGGAAGGAGACCAGCAGGGCATCCTGCGTGCGCTCGATCGCCGGCACCGTCTCCCGGCGCAGGTCGAAGACGACGCGCGAGACCGGTCGCGGCGCCGGCTTGAACTGGGCCACGCGCACACGCTCCACCACACTGCTGTCCACGGCCACGGCCGAGCGCGCGCTGCGGTTGATCACGCCGTCGAGGTCGATGACGAAGCGCCGGGGCTCGGAGAGCGCAAAGGTCGAATACGGGAACTCGCCGTCGCCGGAGATCCGGATGACCGCGCCGCCATCCGCCGCCAGCACCTCGATGGCGTCGACGCGTGTGGCGGCGACGCCCTGGGGAGCCGGCGCCATCGCCGGCCGATCGGGCGTGCCGGCCGCGGCCGCAACGCCGGCCGGGTCGGCTGACGTCGCACCCGGCGGCTCGGAAGAGGTCGCGGCTTCCGGCTGAGCTTCGGCGGGAGCGCCGGCGGCGGTCTCCTCGCCGAGCGGCTCGAACGCGAGCCTGGCGCCCTGATCCTCGACCGGCATCAGCTGGATGCGCAGCTTGGAGCCTTCGGCGGCGATCGAGTGTTCCACCTCCTGGCGGGTGGCGATCACCAGCCGGGTCATGGGCCGGGTTCCCTCCTCGCTCTCCTGGACGTCGAGCGAGGAGACCACGCCTTCCTGGGGAGCCAGGTCCACGACCTGGGATCCGGGGACCGCGTTGGGCAGCTCGACGACCACCCGGCCTTCGGCGTTGCGGAAGCTGGTCCACACCAGGGGGGCGCTCGCCTCCAGGTCCACGAAGACCTCCGGAGCTCCTTCCCGGAGGTCCAAGGAGCGGATCTCGGCGGGCGCCGGCGAGGCCGCCTTGGTCTCGGCCGGAGCTTGCCGGGAGGCCGCGGGAGCCGCCTCGACCACGCGCGCGGGCTTGGAGGCGGTGCAGCCGACTGCCACCGCCGCCGTCAAAACCGCCGCCGAAGCGATCCACTGCCGCCAGCTGGCACTCCGTCTTCTCATGACCACGTCTCCCATGGCAACTCGCCTCCCTTACGGGCCCTTGAGCACCGAACCCACGGCTAGGAAGGGTTCAGGCTTTTGACCACCTCGCGGAACGGCTTCAAGGCGGTCGGATCCTGCACGATCTGCTTGAAGACCACCTCGTTCTTGCTGATGCTCACCACGTCGCCGTCGTAGAGCTGGTCCCCCTCCTTCAACAGGTAGCTCTTCTTCTGGTTCGCGGCCACCACCTGGGCCACGTAGCCCTTGCCCGTCCGCCAGATCCCTTTCAGATCGATCTCGTCGATCAGCAGTCCCGGCACGCCGTCGGGCCGCGGGCCGCGGAACTCGGGGCGGTCCGGGGCCGCCAGCAGCGATTTGAAAGGATCGCGCCGATTGCCGGGGTCGTAGGAAAAACTGCCCCCCGACAGCACCTCCTCCTCGCCTTCCAGGATCTCGTCGATGTCGTCCAGGTCGGTCTGCGAGGCGCCGGCGCCCGTCTCGGGCTGCGCCGGCGGCTGCTGCGGCTGCGGCGGCGGCGGCTGCGCCATGACGGCCCAGGCCGCCACGACGAGGAGCGCCAGCAGGCTTGCGGTCTTGGGGAGGGTGCGCGACACCATTATTCCGGTCCTCCGCCGGCCCCGACGCCGCCCGAACGGATGCGCGCCGCCGGACTCTCCGCTCCGGCCGGAGCCGCCGGCGCACCGGGCGGTTGCCCCGGCACAGCGGTGGCGTCCTCCGCCGGATCCTCAGGCGCCGGCTCCTTGTAGACGAACGTCTTGGCCGTGAAACTCGAGTTGATCGTGTGCACGCCCTTGGCCGTGGTCGCCAACGCGGAGATCTCCAGATCCTCGATGTTGATGATCCGTGAGAAGCGGCTGATACGGTCGAAGAAAAGGGCGAGGTTGTGGTAGGTCCCCTCGACGTTGACGGCGATCGGCCATTCGCTGAAGAACTCTTTGTCGGTGAGCGTTCCGGGATTGAACCGCTTGAGCGTGAAGTCCCCCTGCTCGGCGAGCGAGCGGATGCGCCGCATCAGGTCCGGCGTGTTGCGCCGGGCCGGCAGGATGCGCAGCAGCTTGTCGAGCTCCAGCTCGAGCTGCCGCACCTCCTCGCGGAACTTCGGCAGCTCCTGGCGCGCCGCCCGGCCCTCCTGGATCTTGGTCTGCAGCTCCGCCAGCGTCTGCTCGAGCTGCTCGTGCTCGGCGCGCTTCGGCGCCAGCAGACGCCACCAGCCGAGCCCGAACAGCAACAGGCCGACCCCTAAGCCCACGCCGAGGCCGAAATACCAGGGCTTGCCTTCCAATCCCGTCTTGAGCGCCATCGGGCCGTGCCCTCCCTAACCCGACGTCGGCGTCGCGGCCCCCGCCGCCGGAGCGGCGCCGGGCGCGCCCTCCTCCGGTTTGGCCTGGGTCGCGAACGAGTAATTGAAGCTGATGACGAATTTATAGATGCCGCCCCCCTGCTCCTCCGTGCTCTTGAGGGTGGGCTCGTCGAACTCGGGCACCTTGTCGAGGTTCTCGATGAAGTTGGCTACGGCATTGGTGTTGAAGGCGCGGCCCTCGATCTCGAGGGTGCTGGCGGTCATCCGCAAACGGTCCAGCCACAGCAGCTCCGGCAACGCCCGCGAAATGTAGTCCATCACCCGCACCGGCCCGCGCTGGTTCGCCTTGAGATCGTTGATGATGCCGATCTTGCGCTCGAGCTCCGCCTTTTTCGCCTTGTAATCCTCGACCTCTTTGATCACCGAGGCCATCGCCTCGACCTCGCGCTGGGCCGCGGCCACCTCCGCCTGCTTGTCCTTCACACGCCCGTTCCAGATCCACCAGTAGATCCCCAGGGCGAGCAAGCCGACCAGCATGCCGAGAGCGAGCATCCACTGCCCGATGTCGCGGCCCTCCATCCTCAGGGCCGCCGGCACCTTCACCTTCCGCACCGCCGCCGGGCGCTTGCCTTCAGACAGCAGGTTGATCTTGATCATCGCGCCTAGTCCCCTGCCTTGCGGATGCCGAGCCCCACGGCGACCGCCATCATCGGCGCGATCGTCCGCAACCATTCGCCGTCGAAATCGCTCTCCTTGAAACGGATGCGGCGCAGCGGGTCCATCAGCTCCGTCGGCACCTGGAACCGCTCGCGCAGGACCTGCAGCAGGTTGGGCGTCAGGGCACAGCCGCCCGAGAGCACCAGCTCGTCGACCGGCCCCTCCGAAGAAGTGGCGGAGAAGAAATCGAACGTCTTGCGGATCTCCGAGGCCATCTCCGCCGAGACGGCGTCGAGAACCGGCCGGGCGTCGGACGGCGAGTACCGGTCCACCGCCTCACCCTGCTTCAGGGTCTCGGATTGCGCGAAAGAGAGGTTGAACTCGCGCTGCAGCGCCTCGGTGAATTGATTGCCGCCGAACGAGATGTCGCGCCAGAAGACCGTGCCGCCGCGGGCCAGGATGTTGATGTTGGTGACCCCGGCCCCGATGTTGATCAGCGCCACCACCTTGCGCGGATCCAGGTCGTAGTTCACCTCGTAGGCGTTCTGCACCGCGAACACGTCGACGTCGACCACCGTCGGCGTCTTGCCCGTCTGGCTGATCACCGACACGTAGTCGTTGACCTTGTCGCGCTTGACCGCGACGAGCAGCACCTCCATGTTGTCCCGCCCCGGCTCACCCTCGGAGAGCACCACGTAATCCAGTCGCACGTCGTTGATGTCGAAAGGGATGTACTGCTCGGCTTCCCACTGGATGGAGTCCGCCAGCTCCTCCTCCGCCATCGCCGGCAGCTGGATCTTCTTGATGATGACCGAGTGCCCGGACAGCGACGTCGCGTAGCTCGTGCCCTTGACTTTGGTCTGGTCGTTCAGCCGGTGGATCGCATCCACCACCAGCGACGAGTCCATGATCGAGCCGTCGACGATCGCCTCCGGTGACAGCGGCTCGACGCCGAGACGCTGCAGGTGGAACTCCCCCTTGCGCTCCTTGAGCTCGACCAGCTTGATCGCCGAGCTGCCGATGTCGAGGCCCACCACACCCTTCTTGGTCCGGGAGAAGAGCACTCGCAACTCCTCAAAGCCCAACGTTTAAGGCAACTTACCGGCGCTTACTTCAAGCTTCGCTGGAAGCTACCAGGAAAAAGCGCCGGTGTCAACGCGCTCATGCATCTATGGCTATATTGACCAGTTCAGGAACTCTACACCTGGACGGATCACGCCGCAAGCCCCGTTTTGCAAGATCCCACCGTGACTTAGCCTTAGCTGGCGCAGAAACCCGGCGCGGTTTCCCAGCAGCTAGAGGTGGTTCATGAAGACCGTCTGGGTGAGCTGCCGCAGCTCGGCGAGAGCTTTCGGCCGAAGCGCGTCCTTGCGGGCTTCGACGATCAGGACGTGCGGCATCTCGGGTGAATCGTCATAGATCTCGTGGCGCTCCAGGCCCTGGAAGAGCGGGCGCGGGCTGCTGCCGTAGGAGCACCAGGTCAGCTCCGTGAATCCCGCCGCCAGAAGCGCCCGCGTGAGCAGATCGCGGTTCCAGACGAACCGGTGACCCCAGCCATGAAACCCGCGGTTCAGGCGCAAGGCGAAATCCACCTTGACGTCGGGCTCGGCACGGAGCTGGTACTGGGTGAGCCAGACCCAGTCGAGGTTGGGAGTCGAGAGGCGCATCCACGCACCGGGGTCGAGGACGCGATGGGCCTCGCAGAGGAAGTCGATCGCCTTGTCCAGGCGGAGATGCTCCAGGAAGTGCTCGGCGAAAATCGCCTCGACGCCGGAGAAGTCCAGGCCCTCGGTCACGTCCGCGACGACGTCCACGCCCGGGAGCGGCAGCAGGTCGATATTGATCCATCCCGGCAGGCGCTTGTTTCCCGAGCCGATGTGGAGCCTCGCGGGCTGAGTGGAGGGGAGCATGGCGAGGGCCGCAGGATGGGCCCGCGCCTCAGGTCTTGTCAAGAGCTCGAGGCGGACTCGTCCCGCCCTATTCATCTCCGCTCCACGCCACCAGGGCCGCCACCAGGCAGGCCGGGACGAGATGGAAGGCGAGCCGCGCGAAGTTCGACAGGACGAAGAACCGCAGGTCCTCGATCCGGACGGTGAAATAGACATAGACATAGAAGAGCAACTGCAGCGTGGCCGCCGCGGCGAACGGCCGCGTCCGGCGGTGGAGCAGGAGCAGCGGCGGCAGGAGTGCGGCCAGCGCGAAGCCGTGCCAGGCGCGGACGCCCAGGGCCTCCGGCAAGGCGGCGAAGATCTCGCCGGCGCGGGAGAGCTGAAGCGGGCCGCGGTTGAACGGCAGGAACAGGTGGTGGTGAAGCGCCCGGCCCAGCCAGGGCAGCACCACGGCGGCCGCCGGCAAGGCGGTCCGCGCCGCCGCGCCGAAGGAGAGCCGGCGCTCGGCCCAGGCGCGGCGGCCGAGCTGGACGAGGACGAGGAACGCTGCCAGCGGCACGCCCTCGATCTTGGACGCGGCGGCGAACGCGGCGGCGATGCCCACCTGGAAATCGCCGGCACGGTCCGGCGGCCGGAGCAGGGGAGGCACGGCGGCGGCCAAAGCCAGCGCCATCATCCAGTCCGCCGAGGCGGCCATCCGGTGGCCGAGCCCGAAGGCGCCGGCCGACAACGCGACGAGCGCCAGACCGCCCTGAAGAGTAAAGCCGTCCGCTCCGCCCCGCCGCAGTCCCTCGCGCGAGGCGGCGAGCAGCAGGGCGAAGAAGAACCCTGTCCAGAGCATCATCGCCGGCACGTCGAAGCCGCCCGCGAGCAGGGCGGTGACGGCGAAGAGCTCGGGCCCCAGGTTGGGGTAGTCGGGGTGGATCACCCAGTTCCAGCTCCGCGCGAGATAGGCATAGTCCACCTCCCCCGCGAGGTAGAACCGGTGGCCTTTGAGCCCCCAGTGATAGACGAAGTCGGGAATCGCGATCCAGCCGGTGAGCGCCACGAGCGTGAAGGCCGCGAGCGCGAAGAGGGCCAGGCCGTCTCCCCATCCCGCGTCCCAGGAGAGCCGGGCCCGTTCCGGACGACGCGGCAGGAAGCGCCAGGCCAGTCCGAAGAGCGTGGCGCCGGCAAGGGCGAGGAGCAACGGGCTCCACCCGACGCCGGCGAGATCGCAAACCGTCAGCAGCAGATGGAGGAGCACCGCGCCGCTCATCACGTAGAGCGTGGCGCGGTAGAGCGCGCCGTCGCCGTCCGCCGCAAGCGCCGCGGAGAATCGGCTTCCTACAAGTCCGAGGAGGACGGGGAGCAGGGCGGCCGCGACGAGGCCCATCATCGCGATATCTGCGGCATCCGCGGTATCCGCCGCACCCGGTACAGCCGTCCTCCCGGCAGGTCCCGCCACGGTTCGAGCCGGGGATCGTCGATCCGGGTGCCGCAGGCGATGGCGTACTCCGCGAGCCCCGCGCCGGCGGCATCGTCCCGGGGGATCAGGTCGTGCGCCGGCATCAGATAGGCCGCCCACCGCCAGTGGGAGAACGCGGCGCCGGCCGGCTCGTCGGGGGATGCGAAGGCGACGGCGCTGCCGGGAGGGATCGCCTGCCGCGCCGGCGCGAGGCAACGCTCCAGGCGCGCCGGCCCGGGCATTCCGAGGCGCCAGTACCAGGGGAAGGACGCCGCCTCTTCGCGCCCGTCGTAACCCGTCACCGCCGCGTTGACCTCGAAGAGGAATCCCGCGGCGGCCCAGGCGACGAGAAGTCCCAGGAGCAGGCGCCTTACCATGGGACGGATCTGGTACGGATCATCGGCCGGATCTTACCCTGGTAGACTCGCGCCGCCTGAACGACGAGGATCCGCCCCCATGCCCCTGGCCTTCCGCTCCGACGAGAAAAGCCCGCTCGTCGACGCTCTCCTCGCCGATCTGGAGATCGCCTCGGAGACGCTCGAGCGAGCCGTCGACGCCCGCGACGAGATGCTGGGCTTCCTCGCCCTGACCCAGGAGGGAGACCGCGAGCGGGCCCTGTTTCAGTACTTCCGGACCGGCGCGAGCATCGCCGGCTCGCTGGGACAGGTCCTGCGCTGGCGCTTCGGCGATCCCGGCCGGATCGGCAAGCTGCTCGACTTCGCCAGCGGCTATGGCCGGGTCACCCGTTTCCTGGTGCGGGAGATCCCGCCGCAGCGCATCTGGGTCGGGGACGTCTACGCCGGCGGCGTGCGCTTCCAGGAGGAGCGGTTCGGCGTCCACGGCATCGTCTCCACCGTGCGGCCGGAGGAGCTTCTCCTGCGACGAGCGGTTCGACGCCATCCTGGTCACCTCGCTCTTCACCCATCTGCCGGAGGAGCGCTTCATCGCCTGGCTTGGGGTCCTTTTCAGACTGCTCACCCCCGGCGGTATGCTGGTCTTCAGCGCCCACTCGGCCGAAGTGCTTCCTCCCGGCGTGGAGATGCCGGCCGCCGGTTTCTGCTTCCATGAAACCAGCGAGAGCGACTCCCTCGACAAGAGCGACTACGGCACGACCTGGGTGACGGAGGAGTACGTCCGCGCCGCCGTGAATCGGGCCGCGGGGTCCGGCGTCTCGCTGCACTGCATCGAGGGCGGGATCTGCAACTTTCAGGACCTCTACTTGGCGATTCTGGAGCCGGGGGTGGATTTCTCCTCGCTCGCTTTTCATAGCGAGCCCCACCTCTTCCTCGAGCGCGCCGAGGCCGCGGACGGCGGCGGGCTGGCGCTGGCGGGTTGGGCCGCCGTTCGCCACGGCGAAGCCCGGATGATCGAGGCCGTCCTCGACGGCGAGCGGCTCGCCTCGGCGCCCGTGGCGGAGGCCCGCGGCGACGTGGCCGAGCAGTTCGGCCCACGGTACCTGCGCTCGGGCTGGAGCTGCTCCTGCAGGCTGCCCGCCGGCGTCTCGCGCTCCGCCGCCGTCCTGCTGCTGCGGGTGGTGGACGCCCGAGGGATCGGCCATCCCCTGTTCGCGGGCTCGATCGATTCGGCCCGGCTCGTATCCTGGCGCAATGAGGCGGTCCGTTTTCTGCGCGAGCTGCACCACGTCCAGGCGGTGTTTGCCGAGGAGCGGGCGCGCGCGGCCTTGGAAGCCGAGGCGCTGCGGGCCCGCATCGCGGCCATGGAGGCCAGCCGCTTCTGGAAGATGCGCAACGCCTGGTTCCGCTTCAAGAAGCTCGTGGGGCTGGTCGAGGACATCGGGTGAGCGGCTGGACCGCCCTCGATCTCCTGCCAGGCGTGTACGTGGCCCTGCTGGCGGCAGGGCTCGGCGTCCTCCTGCGCCGCTGGTACGACCCCGTGCCGTGGCGCATCCTGGCCGTTTTCGGGCTGGTCCTCGCGGTCCTCCTCGGGCCGGTTCTCTTCGGCGGCGGAGTGCTCCTGCCGCTCGGCAGCCTCCCGCACTTCATTCCCTTCCGGCAGCTGCCGCCGGCGCATCCTCCGACCCTCCCCCTCCACGGCGACCTCATCCATCAGATCGCGCCCTGGTCTTTCGAGGTCCGCGAGGCGCTGTGGGATGGGCGCTGGCCCCTGTGGAATTCCCACGCCGGCGCCGGCATGCCGCTGATGGCCGATCCGCAGGCGCAGGTCTTCCAGCCGCTGGTCGTCGCGGCCTATCCGTTCTCGCTCTGGCCGGCGGTGGGGATCACGGCGGCCCTGCGGGTGCTGGTGGCGTTGATCTTCGGTTTCCTGCTGCTGCGCCGGCAGGGGTTGGGCGAGGTGGCGTCCCTCGCCGGCAGCCTCGCCTTCGGCCTGGGCGGCTTCGTGATGCTGTGGCTGGGCTGGCCGATGGCCAACTGCGCGGTCCTCCTGCCGCCGGTGCTCTACGGGATCAGCCGCCTCGACGATCACGGCAAGGTCCGCGATTTCCTCCTGCTCTTCGCGGCGACCGCGGCCCTCCTGCTCGGCGGCCACCCGGAAACCCTCATCTACTCGGTATCGTTCGCCGGCCTTTTCCTCCTCGACCGCGTCCGCCGGCGGCCGGGGAGAGCCGATCGCTGGCGTCTCCTCCGGCGCGGCGCCGTGACGATGCTGCTGGCCGGCGCCTTGGTCGCTCCCGTGCTCCTGCCGGCCCTCGATTACCTTCCCAAGACCGGCCGGGCGGAGGCCGTGGCCATGGCTCTCCCCCCGATCTCCGCCGGCGAGCTGGGGCGGGATCTGCTGCGGCCCGAGACCCTGGAGCTGTGGCGGAAGCGGGCCGTTCTGCGGCTGCTGCCGATCGCCGCTCCCCGAATCTTCGGCGACCACAACTGGTACTGGGGAGAGGGCAACGTGATCGACGACTCGGGCGGTTTCGTGGGCAGCGCCGCATTGCTGGCGGCCCTGGCCGCTCTCATCCCGCTGCGCCACCGGCGCCGCTTTCCCCAGGAGAGGCTGGTCCTCGCCGCGCTCATCGCCTGCCTGCTCCTGGTGGCCCAGCCGCCGGGGCTCGACCGCCTGCTGGGGCAGCTTCCCGTGATCGGCGCCACGTTCATCCACAAGAACCACCGGCTGCTGCTCCTCATCTCCTTCTGCCTCGCCTGCCTCGCCGCCTTCGAGGTCGAGCGCCGGCAAGGCTCCCGCTGGCGGATCCTCGCCGCGGCGGCCGCCCTCGCGGGCGTCATGGTCTGGGGTTATCTCGCCTATCCCCATCCGAAGGAGCCCGGCATCCTCGCCGAGGCTCCGCACCCGGATGCTGGTGATTCACCTGGTGACCCTCGCCCTTGCCGCCCTTCTGCTGGCGCTGCGCCCGAAGGGGCGCTGGGGAGCGGCGATCCCCTGGCTCTTCTGCGGTCTCGTGGCGGCGGAGCTGCTGGCGGTGCACCGCCCCGCCCTGCCGCCCGGCCCCAGGCGTCTCGCCTATCCGGTGACTCCCCCCATCCGGTACCTGCAGGAGAATCTGGGGACTTTCCGCATGCTCGGGCTGGGCAGCTCGACCCTGCCGGCCAACTACCATCTGATCTACGGCTTGAACGACGTGCGGATCGACAATCCCTCGCTCCCCGCGGCCTATGCGGGGGCGACCTCGCCGATCCGTCCCCGGCCGCCGCTGCATCTCTTCTCCCGGCCGGGCCACCCGCTGTACGACCTGCTGGGAGTGCGCTATGTGCTGACGCGGCCCGGGGCCGCAATCCCGTTCAAGCTGGCCTTCCGTCATCCGGCGGGGTGGATCTACGAGCGCCCCCGTCCGTTGCCGCGCCTCTTTCTGCCCGCCCGGGCGGCCGTCTTTCGCGGCCGGGGATCCTGGGTGGACTGGCTGGAGAGGAACCCCGACTTCGCCCGGCGCGCCCTGGTGCAGTCCAGTCCCGGGCAGGAGAGGAACTGGCGCGCCCATCCCCGCCGCCGGTCGAGCCTCGAGGTCCACCTTCCCGAGCCGGCCCACCTGCGCGCCCGGGGCCATTTCGCCGAGCCCCGGCTCCTCGCCTCCAGCGTCTACCAGGATGGTCATTGGCACCTTCTCGCCGCCGGCGAGCGGCGGCCCACCGTGCTCGCCAACGGACCCTTCCTCGCCGCCTGGCTGCCGGCGGGAGAGCAGCGGATCGATCTGATTTACCGGCCCGGGATCTTCGTGGCGGGCTGCCTGCTCGCGGCGCTGGCTGTTGCCGCGGCGGCGGCGTGGTGGGTGCCGCGGCCAGAACGGACCGGAATTGCCCACGCGACCTCACCCCCGGCCCCTCTCCTAAAGGAGAGGGGAGCAAGAGCTCTTTTTAGCCCCTCTCCTTTAGGAGAGGGGTTGGGGTGAGGTCGCAGGAGCCACTGCGCGTGGACAGCTCGCTTGGGTTATCCTGATCCGGCATGATCACCACGGCCGCGCCGCCCGAGGTTCTCACCGAGACGGAACGCTCCTTGCAGTCGCAAGGGCGCGTCGTGCTGTGCCAGATCGTGCGCGCCGAGGGCTCGACCCCGGGCAAGATGGGATGGAAGCTGCTGGCACGGCCCGACGGCACGTTCTTCGGCAACCTGGGGGGCGGCGCGTTCGAGGCCATGGTGAAGGCCGACGCGCTCGCCAAGCTGCGGGCGGGAGCCGGCGTCGAGGCCTCGGAGGTCAAGCGCTATTACCTGACCGAAGAGGCCGTCAGGGGCGAGGCCACGGGGATGGTCTGCGGCGGCATGGCCGAGGTCTTCCTCGAGGTGATGGTGGCGGCGCCGGTGCTGGCCATCTGCGGCGGCGGACCGGTGGGGCAGGCCCTGGCCAAGGCGGCGGCGCTGGCCGGCTTCGAATGCCTGGTGGCGGACGACCGCCCGGAGTTCCGCCGGCCCGAGACGTTCCCGGCCGGCGCCCGCCTCGCCGAGGTGGACCGTGAGTACGGCGACGATTTCCTCGCGCCGGTGCGCAACCGCGAGCTCTACGTCGCGGTGGTCACCCGCTGCTGGGAGACGGACACCACGGCCCTGGCGGCGGTGCTGCGGCGGGTCCCCCCCGGGCTGCGCTACCTGGGGCTCATGGGGAGCCGGCGCAAGGTGGCGCGGGTGCGCGAGGAGCTGGCAGGCTCTGGGGTTCGATCTTTCAGGAGTCCGGCTGCGCGCGCCGATCGGTCTGCCGATCGGCGGCGACAGTCCGGGTGAGATCGCCATCTCGATTCTGGCGGAGGTCATTGGTACACGCTATGAGCATGAGAAGCATGATGAGAAGGCCGAGAACCAGGATGACTGATCGCGTCGCCGCCGCCCTGCTCGGGGTTTTCCTTTTCGCGGCATCCGTCCACGCTTCTCCCGCGGATTGGCGCTATCTGCCGATCTGGGGCGGCGACGTGCGGACGGTCGCCTTCCTTCCCGAGGATCCCGAGGTGGTGCTCGCGGGCACCTCCTCCGGCCAGGTCTACCTCTCCCGCAACGGCGGCCGGACGTGGGCCAACGCCGGCCTGCACCTGCCGTTTCCCGGCTGGGTGGTGGGCGCGCTGCGGTTCGATCCCAATGGATCTCAGTTCTCTCAGCCGCCGCGCCTCTGGGCGGCGCTCTGGGGGCTTTGGGGCGGCGGCCACGTCGCCTATTCGGACGACCTGGGGAAGTCCTGGATCTCCGGCGCCCGCAGCGGCCTGCCCAACGAGCAGGTCTACACCCTGGCCCTGGTTCCCGGCCGCGAGGGGCATCTCTACGCCGGCACCGCTTCCGGCGTCTACGGCACCGACGACGGCGGCCTGTCCTGGCGGCCGCTCACGACGGCTCTCACGGAGGTGCAGAAGGTCACCAGCCTGCTGGTCGATCCGGACCAGCCGGACACGGTGATCGCCGGCACCTGGCGCCGCGCCTATCGCAGCGACGACGGCGGGAAGACCTGGGCCGGCATCTTCGAGGGCATGGTGCTCGACTCCGAGGTCTTCACCCTCACCCCCGTGCCGGGAAAGCCGGGCGAGATCTGGGCCAGCGCCTGCGGCTGGGTCTACCGCACCCAGGACCGCGGCAACAAGTGGGAGCGCTTCAAGGAGGGGTTCCAGGAGCGCCGCACCACGAGCTTCGCCGCGCTGCCGAGCGGCCGGCTCCTTGCCGGCACCGTGGCCGGGCTCCACGTCTCCGACGACGGCGGCAAGACCTGGCGGCGGGTGGGAGACCCCGGGATCGCCGTCCTCTCCATCGCCTACCATCCGGCGCGGCCGGAGCGGGTGATCTTCGGCACCGAGGGAGCGGGCGCCTGGATCTCCGACGACGGCGGCGTCACCCTCCGGCCTTCCGCCGCGGGGATGATCAACACCCGCATCTCCGCCTTCGGAACGGTCGGCGACGAGATCCTGGTGGCGGTGAGCCATGCGGGTCCGATCACCGGCATCCACTCTTCCAGGGACGGCGGCAAGAGCTTCGGCGGCTTCGCGCTGCTGCCCATCGTCTTCGATATCACCGTCCATCAGGATCGGATCTGGGCGGCCACGCAAGGGGGGCTCTTCGAGCGCCGCGGCATCGGCTGGCACTGGGTGCGCGACATGGGGACGGGAAGGGTCGAGCAGTTCCTCTCCGAGGGCTCGCGGCTGCTGGCCCGCGCGCCGGACGGTCTCTACGAGTTCAAAGGCAAGATCTTCACTCGTCGTCCCTTCAAGCACGGCGCGCCGCGCTCGGCCACCTTCCACGAGAACGCCCTCTGGGTGAGCGACTCCCAGGGCGTCTACCGTCTCACCGCGGACGCCAACGACACGGTGCCCGCGCCCTTCGCCGGCGGCCGTCTGCAGGGGATCGGCAGCCAGCTCCTCCTCTGGGGGCCGGGAGGAGTCTTCGCCCGCGCGGGCGGCGAGGGAGACTGGGTCGAGCTGCTCAAAGAGCCCTCCCGCCTGCTGCCGACCGGCGACCCGCGCTACGCCGCCCTGATGGTGAGCGGCGACACCGCCCGCCTCTTCGACCGCCAGACCCGCAAGTTCGAGGTCCTCGACGTCCCGGTCCCCGTTCGCGACATCTCCGCCGCCCGCATCATCAACGGCGAGCTGTGGATCGGTACGTCCGGGTACGGGGTGCTGGTGAAGGCGCTGGGGGCGGCGGCGGAGGACGAGAAAGGCATTGAGCCCGAAGCAGGGATTGCTAAGGATACGGGAGGAACATAGAGTTCATGCCAGCCAAGAATCGTACCGGCCCCATTCATGTCCGAGGAAGAGAGGACGAGATCGTCCATCCCGCCGCAGTCCGTCCGACTTCAGGAATTCTTCGTCCGTTTGGGACGCTTCCCTCCGTTTACGAGTTTCGAGGAAGCCTACGGGCGCTTGGTGTCAACCCTGGAAATCGTCGAGGACGAGCTCACCGGAATTCCCAACAATCCTCAGAATTGGAAGGCCGACGGCAGACTCTACCCACCTCAGCGGGACAACTGGTTCGAGATACCCGGACACCCAGGTCTTACGCGCATGCGGACGAAGGCTCATAATGTGTACATCGCGTCGAACGGCGCGATAGAAATAAGAATGGTTAGAACCGGTACTGTCATCTTCTCCAAAGCCGGTTCCGATGGAAAGAAGGTTTGGGATGAGTGATCTTCGCAAACTGGCCCAAGCCGTACGGAGCGAAGCCCCCGGTGTCGAGGTCAGGCTCGAGGAGCCGGAGCGGAGCCGGCAATCCGGCTGGCTGGACATCGAATATGAAGGGACGACCATCGCGGTGGAGTGGAAGCTTGGCGTCGGATTCGGTGTGTCCAGGATCGAGGCTGGAGATGATCCAGCCGCGGGCCTCTTCGAGGGCCCCGATGATGTCTATAAGGACTGGAACCAAGCCAAGGAGCAGATTCTGCTATTGCTACAACCGTCGGGATTTGCCAGGCGAAAGCATGCCGTCCGCAGGTAGGCCCCGCGCGGTGGCCGGCACGGACGCGGGACAATAACCCGGGGACCAAAATCGCCGCCTTCGACCCGAGAATCGGCTGGCTCGACCCCGCGGGTCCACTCACTTGCTCCGAGGATCACGTCGCGCGACCCACGGGTCCTGCCGCGTGACCCAAGGGTCACGCCACTTGCGCCGGGGGTCGCGTGAGTTGCACCTCGAATTGCGTTGCGCGACCCGCGAAGCACGCCATCCGACCCGTGGGTCACACCACTCGACCCGCGGGTCACGTGGCAGGACCCGGAATCACGTGACGCGACCCGCGGGTCACATGACTTGCTCCGCGGGTCACGTGGCTCGACCCACGGGTCTTGTGGCTCGACCCGCGGAGCAGGTGACGCGATTCCCGGGTCAGATGGCTCGTTTCGCGGGTCAGATGGCGCGTGCAGGAGGTCCTGCGGCGCGAATCTCGGGTCAGGTGCCGGAAGGGGAATCTCAGCATGCGCGGATTTCGGGTCAAGCGGCGCGGCTCGCGGGTCGGATCGGGGTCAGGCCGCATGCTTCGATCCTCCGCAAACCACCACCGCGAGCCCGAAGGGCGGCAGACTCATAGCCCAGGGCGTCAGCCCTGGGAACAGGCGGAAACGGAATGCGTGAACCCCGTGAGGGGTGGCACGGGTGTCACCCCTGACGGGGTTCCGAGAGGTCCGCCAGCACCTCGGCCGGCGAGGAGCGGCGGGCGTGCTCGGCGAAGAGGTTCAGGGTATAGGGATGCCCTCCCAGCCGTTCGTGGAGATCGCGCTTGGAGAGCGCTTCGATCTGAGGTTCCACATCGGGCTGGGCGGTCAGGTTCGAGATCACCGCCACGGGGAGCGCGTCGAGCGGCGGCAAGGTCTCCATGAGATACACGGCGTCGCGAAAGCCGAGCTCTCCTAAGTCCAGATGCCCGATGGCGTTGGAGAGGCGCCCCGCTTCGAGCGGATCGAAGTCCACCCGCGTTGTGAAGAGGAAACGGCTCGGTCCCGGCACACCTTCGAGCAGCAGCCGGAACAGGGTGAGGAGAGCCGGGTCCGACCCCGCTGTCTCACCGGATTCCTGCTCCTGGCTTGCCCGACTCACGACGCGGCCGTGGGGTAGGATGTCCTCGCAGTTGTCGAAGATCACCAGTAGCCTCAGACCGCGCAGGACTTCGCAGAGGGCGGCCACCTTGGTTTCGAGCGATAGGGGCTCGTCCTTGATCCGCACGACCTCGGCGATGCGAGGGTGTTCAAGGCGGACCTGGTTCACCTGCAGGAAGCCGGTCAACTGATCGAGCACGTCGCGGGCGCTGGTGACGGGAGACATGCGGATGGACTTGACGCCATCGAGACCAGGGGCCATGCGCTGCGCGAGGCGAGCGGCCAGTACAGTCTTTCCCATGCCTCCCAGACCGTGCAGGATGGCAGCGCGCCAGGGGCCCTTGTCCGGGTCGAGGCTCGTCTGCAGGAGGCGCAACTCGGCGCTCCGGCCTACGAAGCGTTGAGCTAACGTCACGCCTGTGAGATCGAGCGGAGTTTCCGGGCGGTCCCAGGGCGTGTAGGCGATGGGATCGACCTCCAGGCAGTCGGGGTCCGCGAGGAAGAGCACGGGCACGGCGAAGTCCACCCGGTTCAGCCCCTCGGCGTACAGCTTTCCGCGCGCCTCGGTGAGGGCGGCGTCGATCGCGGCTCGATCCGCCAGTGCCTTGTAGAAGACGCTCCCAAAGTCCATGGCCGAACGGTTGAGGACGCTGAACTGCATGGCCACCACCGCCGGAATGGCCATCTCCAGCAGGCGCGGCGCGAGGTCGGCGTAGCCCTCGCCGC
The DNA here is from genome assembly GCA_963778565.1 of Thermoanaerobaculaceae bacterium. GTDB lineage: Bacteria > Acidobacteriota > Thermoanaerobaculia > Multivoradales > UBA5704 > DATARR01. The sequence goes on from CAVZUZ010000018.1 coordinate 217,608, forward strand.
GAGACGCGACCGCCGACTGGCAGGCGGAGAGAAAGACGAGCCGGAGGGACCTGCCGCGCCGCTCGAGGATCTCCGCGAAGGCAGCGTTGGAAAGTCGCTTTTCGCGCCCGTCGGGCTCTTCCATCAGCAGGTAGCCCGTGTCCTTCTCCTCGTCGAAGACGCCGTGGCCGGTGAAGTGGAGCAGGTGAGGATTCCACTCGCGCAGGGCGGCTTCGAATGCCTGGGGCGAGCCGGCGGGGGCGAACTCCACCTGGAGCCGGCGGTCGCGGCGGGCGGCGGCGGTGGCCTCCAGAATCAGGTCCTCCTCGCGGGCGGTGTTCAGCACCATGTTCTGGGGGAGCCCCAGCGGCGCGGCGATCAGGACGAGCAGGCGGAGCGGCTCTATCAGAGGCGGCAGGGAGACAGCCGCGAGTCCCAAAGGCAGGCGGGAGAAGGGCGTCCGCCAGTTCAGGGCCAGGAAGCCGTGGCCGTCGTGGAGGTACTCCCAGGGAAGGTTGAGCAGCGGACGGGCGGTCCAGGGATCGACCCTCAGGACGAGCCGCACGGGCTGGCGCAATGGCCGGGCCTCAGCCATCCGGGCTGTCCACAGATCCCCTACGGTTCCAGCGAAGACGGTATCGAAGAGCCGCCGGCCGAAGGTGACGTGGAGGTCGTCTTCCGGCGGCTTGCCGGAGACGGCGGCTCCCTTGAGCGCTCCGAGGGTCATGGCGAGCGCGGTGGAGTCCACCCGCCACTCGAAGGTCTGCTCCGCGGCCCGGCCGCCGTCGTCGTCCGGCACCCAGGCGATAAATTGACGTGGATCGGCCGTACCGGTGAGGACGAGCTCGAAGGTGGAGGCGGCCATCTCCTATCCCCTCAGATAGCGGAAGACCGCCACCAGGACGGCAAGGACGGCCAGGACGAGAAAGATGGAGGCGATGCGGAGAGCTCGCAGCTTGCGGTGCAGCACCCTTTCGTAGACGGTTTTCCCTGCCTCGGAGGAGAGAAGGTTGAGCCCATAGCGGCCGGGAAAGAAGACCCATAGCGCCGCCGTGACGCTGACGATCAGCAACGCGATGGGCGCGAGGTAAACGGCTACCAGAATGGGGTCGTCGATGGTGCCGCGGAGGTCTCCGAAGGCGATGGCGTTGAAGTAGAGGCCGACCAGGACGCCGGCCACGCCGGCGATCTGCTTGGCGGTCTCGTCGATGGAGCCGATGGATTCGCGGATGAAGGTCCTACCGGTCTCGCGCCAGAAGGCACGCGTTTCCTCCACCAGGGGGTCCGATTCCGAAGGCTGGATGAGCCGCTCGTCCATTTCGGTTGCCTCTCGCGGCCCGGCCGCAGGCCGCACGTTTTGCGAGTTCCTAAGATTTTACAGTAGGTGGGGGAACCGGCGACAAACGCGACGGCGGGGCTTCCGACAAGCCCCCATTTGCTACGTCATCTCGTGATGCGGATCGCGAGGTTGGGCACGTCTCAGGACAATAGCCGGTCCAGGGCCTTTTTACGGAAGCCGTAGCGGTCCTTTTCCTGGAGGTCCCTGATCAGCTCTTGAAGCTCGGTTCGGTCCAGGAATCCCGAGGTCTTGCAGGACAGAAGAAATTCGGGGATGTCGATGGCATTCAACCCGAGCCGGCGGGCCAGTCCTCGGGCGGAATTGTCGTTCGAAAGAATCAAAGACCGATCGCTCTGCCTCGCCAAAGCAATGGCCTGCAGCTCTCCCGCCCCGAGCAGGACAGAATCCGACATGAAAAGAGGATCCCAATCGGAGGGCGGGGCTTTCACCTGTACCCACGGCAGCTTCGCCAGAGCCTGGCCGAGGCTGGTGACGCTCAGCTCGCTGTAGACGGCCGAAGGGACGAGTAGAAACTCGACCTGATAGAAGTCCTTGACAAGTGAAAGCCGCTCAACCTTGAGAAACGCACTGAGAAAATCGGTATCGAGAATGATGGAGAGACTCAATCGGCAGATCTTCCCGCCATGCGAAGGGAAAGCCCGGCCATCTCCTCCATCTCTTCGAGGCTCTCGTTCGACTCCCGCCTGATTCCCCGGCGGTGGAGGACCTCCTTGAGGTTCTCGATCGAAATGCCTGCGAGCTCGGCCGTCCGTCCGATGGACAGCACGCCCTTCTCGTAGAGCTTGCAGGCTACCGCCTCACGGAGATCCGGCCTGGCGGTGAGAAGAACCTCCACGGCATGCGCGAGGAAGGCCTCCTTGCTCTCGTAGAGGCCGGTTTCGATCACGGCTTCGAGCTCCTCGTCCAGCAGAGATCGGGCTGCGCTATCGACAACTCCCATGGCAAGAACTCTAGAGCATCACCAGTGGCAGGGCAACTCAATCCCCGCCCTTGATCCCCGCCTTCTTCGCGTAGTACCGGAACGAGCGGAAGCTCATCCCCAGCAGCTCCGCCGCCTGGGTCTGCACACCGCCGGTGCGCTCCAGGGCCTGGATCATCAGCTGGGCGCGGATGGATTCGAGGTAGGCCTCGAGGTCCAGACCCTCTTCGGGAAGCTGGATCAGCTCCTGGTTGGCCCGCCGGTTGGTGAGCAGGTGGACGGGCAGGTCGCGGGTGGTGATGGTCTCGGCGTGCGACAGGGCCAGCACCCGCTCGATCAGGTTCTCCAGCTCGCGCACGTTGCCCGGCCAGTCGTAGCTCTCCAGGATGTGCATCGCCTCGATCGAGATCTGGCGCGCCGGCAGCTCCATCTGGCGGCTGTACTTCTGCAGGAAGAACTCGACGAGCAGCGGGATGTCCTCGCGGCGCTGGCGCAGCGGCGGCAGGTGGATGGGCAGCACGTTGATGCGGTAGTAGAGGTCCTCGCGGAACTCGCCGGTCTGGATCCTCGCCTCCAGGTCCTGGTTGGTGGCGGCGATGATCCGCACGTCCACCGACTCCTCCTCGTTGCCGCCGACCTTGCGCACCACCTTCTCCTGCAGGGCGCGCAGCAGCTTGACCTGCATCGACGGCGTCATCTCGCCGATCTCGTCGAGGAACAGCGTGCCGCGGTCGGCCTCCTGGAAGAGGCCCTTCTTGTCGCGCACGGCGCCGGTGAAGGCGCCCCGCTCGTGGCCGAAGAGCTCGCTTTCGAGCAGGTTCTCGGGCATGGCGCCGCAGTTGATCGACAGGAAGCGCCGCGCGGAGCGCGGGCTCGCGAAGTGGATGGCGCGGGCGATCAGCTCCTTGCCCGTGCCGCTCTCGCCGTGGACCAGCACCGTCGAGCTGGTGCGGGCGATGCGGTCGACCAGCGAGAAGATGGCCTGCATGCGCGGGCTCTTGCCGATGATGTTGTTGAAGGTGTACTTCTGCTCCAGCTCGCGGCGCAGGTAGACGTTCTCGTCGGCGAGCTCCGCCCGCTCCAGCGCCTTCTGGGCGACGATCTTCAGCTCGTCGACGTCGAACGGCTTGGAGACGTAGTCCGCGGCGCCCAGCTTCATCGCCTCGATGGCCGACTTCGTGGAGGTGTAGGCGGTCATCATGATGACCGGCGGGCTCTCCTCGCCGGCCGCCTTGATCTCCCGCAGCAGGTCGAGGCCGTTGCCGTCCGGCATCAGGATGTCGCACAGCACCAGGTCGGGGCTGCCGCGTTCCAGGGTGCGGCGCGCCTCCTCCACCGAGCGCGCCGTGGTCACGTCGTAGCCCTCGCCCTTGAAGAGGAGGGAGAGGAAGTCGAGCATGCTCGCCTCGTCGTCGACGATCAGCAGGCGGGATCGCGGGCTCATGCGGTCGCCTCGGCGGACACCAGGGTGACGTTCGCGCCGCTCGTCGGCAGCTCGACGGTGATGGTGGTGCCGGCGCCCGGACGGCTGTCGACGCGCAGCCGGCCGCCGTGGTCCTGGACGATGCGGTAGACGATCGCCATGCCGATGCCGGTGCCGCCGTCGAAGAACGAGCGGAAGGGATGGAAGAGGTTGGCGCGCTGCTCCTCGGACATGCCGCGCCCGTGTCGATCACCTGCAGGCGGTAGACCTCGTCCCGCAGCAGCCCTTTCACCCGCAGGGTGCCGCCGTCCGGCATGGCCCGTAGGGCGTTGCGGGCCAGGTTCCAGAAGATCTGGCTCACCTGGTCGGGATCGGCGAACAGCCGCACCGACGGGGGATCGAGCTCGACTTCCAGCCGGTGCCGCTCGGAGACCTCGTCGCTGTTCTTGAGCAGCTCGACGTTCTCCGCCAGCAGGCGGGCGATGTCGAACGAGCTGCTCGACCGCTCGCGCGGGCGGGCGAAGCGGAGGAAGCCCTTGATGGTGCGGTCGAGCCGGTGGCTCTCCTTGAGCACGATCTCGATCAGCTTGCGCTGCGCGTCGTCGCCGTCGACCGAGGACGAGAGCATCTGCACCGAGCCCGAGATCGCCGCCAGCGGATTGCCGATCTCGTGCGCCAGGCCCGCCGCCAGCTCGCCGACGGCCACCATGCGGTCCTTGATCCGCAGCTCCTCCTGCATGCGGCGCCAGCGGGTCAGGTCCTGGAAGACGACGATATACCCCCGGTGCTGCCCCTCCGCGTCGGTCAGCCGGGAGATGGAGAACCCGATGTACAGGGGCTCGCGGTTCCGCGCCACCTCCACCTCGGAGCGCATTCGCCCCGTCTGCTCGCTGGCCGCCGTCACCTCGCGCCAGTGCTCGGCGGTGAACAGGCCGGAGCGGTGGATCGGCGCCCCCACCAGGTCCTGCTCCTCCCGGTCCAGGATCTCGAGCCCCGCCAGGTTGGCGCTGGTCACGGTGCCGTCGAGATCGGTGGTCAGCAGGCCGCTGCTGATCGACTGGATCACGTCGCGGTGCACCACCTGGAGATCGGCCAGGTGCTCGCTCTTTTCCTCCAGCTCGCGCTCGGCGCGGGTCACGCTTGTGCGCCAGGTAGTAGGTCAGCAGGGCCACGGCGTAGAAGCCGAAGCCGTGCACCGCCAGGTTGTAGCCCAGGCGCCAGCCCGACACCACGTCCTGCGCCGGGGTGGCCGGCCGCAGCCAGCCGAAGTAGAGGGCGACGATCATGCCGCCGTAGAGCAGGAAGGCGGCGCTCGCCACGCTGACGCCGGCGCGGCGGCGCAGCAGCGTCGAGGCCACGGCGATGACGATCAGGTAGAGCAGCGAGAACGGGCTGGCCGCGCCGCCGAGGAAGTAGACCAGGCCGGTGATCAGCACCAGGTCGCCGAAGAACTGGATGTAGGCCTGCGCCGGGGGGGAGCGGCGCAGGAGCCGCAGCAGAGCGATGTAGAGCAGGGTGGCGCCGCAGGTGGCTCCCCCCAGCAGCCAGACGACGTTGCGCGGCAGTGTCTCCGGCTCCGTCGCCGGCAGGTTGGCCACCGCCGGCGTGGGAGGCCCGACGATGCCGGGCTCGCCCGGCGGCGGGGCCGGGAGCACCCAGAGCTGGAAGAGTCCGAACGGGAGCAGGACGCTGACGATGGCCACCACGCGGATGGCGATGTACCAGCGGAGCTGACGCGCCAGGGGGGTCATGGGACGTCATCGCGGCTTCGGGCGCGTCGGAGCAGCCGAGAGGCGGCGCGGGCCGCCTCCGAGCGTCCGCCGCTAGCGTCCGCTCCCGCCTAACCGATCTTCGTAGCAGGATCGAGTACAGCGGCAGGTACATCGCCGTCACGATCGTGCCGATGACCACGCCCAGGATGGAGATCATCAGCGGCTCGATGAGCTTCATCAGGCCGGCTACGGCCGTGTCCACCTCTTCCTCGTAGAAGTCGGCGATCTTCGACAGCATCTGGTCGAGGGCGCCGGTCTGCTCGCCGACGTTGATCATCTGCACCACCATCGCCGGGAACACCTTGGTCTGGGCCAGCGGCTCGCTGATCGTCTTGCCTTCCTCGACGCTCTTGCGCACCGCCATGACCGCGTCCTCGATGATGGCGTTGCCGGAGGTCTTGGCGGTGATCTCCAGGCCGTCGAGGATCGGCACGCCGGAGGCCGTCAGGGTGCCGAGCGTGCGGCAGAAGCGGGCGACGGCGATCTTGCGCAGCAGCATGCCGATGATCGGGATCTTCAGCATCGCGCCGTCGAGAACCCGCCGGCCGTGGGGCGTCTTGTGCCAGCGGCTCACCGCCACGGAGCCGAAGACGACGACCAGGATGATGAAGATGAAGTAGTTCGCCCGACGAAGTTGCTGGCGCCGATCACCATCCGGGTCAGGAAGGGCATCTCGCCGCCCAGGCCGGAGAAGAGCTGGGCGAACACCGGGATGACACTTCCACAGGATGACGAACACCACCAGGGCGGCAATGACGATGACCGCCGCCGGGTAGATCAGCGCCGACTTGACCTGGCTGTTCAGCCGGACCACCTTCTCGATGTAGACCGAGAGGCGCTGCAGGATGATGTCGAGGATACCGCCCGCCTCGCCGGCCGCCACCATGTTGACGTACAGGTTGTCGAAGGCCTTGGGGTGCTTGCGCATGGAGTCGGCGAGCGACGAGCCGGATTCGACGTCGGTGCGCACCTGCTGGATGATCGCCTGGAACGTCCGGTGCTCCTCCTGCTCGCCCAGGATCTCCAGGCACTGCACCAGCGGCAGGCCGGCGTCGAGCATGACGGAGAACTGGCGGGTGAAGATGGCGATCCGCTTGCGAGCCGACGCGCCGCGGCAGGCGCGGCATGAGCTTGATCTCGCGCCCCTGCTCCCGGATGCTGGTGATCTGGATCTGCTGGCGCCGCAGCACCGCCACCGCGGCGTCGCGCGAGTCCGCCAGCAGCTGGCCTTCCTGGGTCTGACCGGTGCGGGTTCGTCCTTTCCAAACGAAGCTGGGCATCCTCGATCTCCTTCCCCTAGCGCGGTCAGCGTCGGGTTCATGCTGGCGGGGCCGCGGTTGATGATCTCCTGCAGCTCGTCCGGGTAGGACGAGCGCGCGAGCGCCGTCTCCAGCGTGATCATGCGCTTGAAGTACAGAGCGGCCAGCGACTGGTTGAAGGTCTGCATGCCGTGCTTCGCCTGGCCGGCCTGCATCATGCCGTAGATCTGGTGTACCTTGTCCTCGCGGATCAGGTTGCGGATGGCGGGGCTGGGGATCAGGATCTCCATCGCCAGGGCCCGGCCCTTGCCGTCCGGCCTTGGACAGCAGCGCCTGGCAGATGATCCCCTCCAGCACCAGCGAGAGCTGGGCCCGGATCTGCCCCTGCTGGTGGGCCGGGAAGACGTCGATGATGCGGTTGATCGTCTGCGCCGCCGAGTTCGTGTGCAGGGTGGCGAACGTCAGGTGGCCGGTCTCGGCGATGCGCAGCGCCGACTCGATCGTCTCCAGGTCGCGCATCTCGCCGATCAGCACCACGTCCGGGTCCTGCCGCAGGGCCGAGCGCAGCGCGTTCGGCGAAGCCGTGGGTGTCGGCGTGGATCTCGCGCTGGTTGACGATGCACTTCTTGTGGCTGTGCAGGTACTCGACCGGGTCCTCGATGGTGACGATGTGCTCGGTGCGCTCGCGGTTGATCTTGTCGATCATCGCCGCCAGCGTCGTCGACTTGCCCGAGCCGGTCGGCCCGGTCACCAGGATGAGCCCGCGCGGCTTCTCGCACAGACTGCTCGATGACCGGCGGCAGGCCCAGCTCGCGGAAGCCCCGGATCTCGTAAGGGATCTGGCGGAAAGCGGCGGCGATGGCGCCGCGCTGGTGGAAGATGTTGGCGCGGAAGCGGGCCAGCCCCTTGATGCCGAAGGAGAGGTCGATCTCCAGGTTCTCCTCCAGCCGGTGCTTCTGGTTGTCGGTCAGGATGGAGTAGGCGAGCTGCTTCGTCTCCGACGGCGTCAGCGGCGGCAGATTGAGCGGCTTGAGATGCCCGTCCACCCGCACCTGCGGCGGCGAGTTGGTGGTGATGTGGAGGTCGGACCCCCCCTGCTCCACCATGGACTTCAACAACTGGTTCAGCGTCGGCGGCATGACGACAGGCTCCAACGGTAAAACGGCTCCCTAACAAGCTGATCCCGAAAAAGCTGTTCCGGCAAGACTGCCCCGAAGTCTACACGATTGAGGGCATAGATGAAAGGGTATAAGGTGGCCCTCACCTCCCCGGCCCTCCTCTCCCGCCCCCTCCCTTCCCCCCTCACCCCGGTAGGGGTTCAGTTGGCTCTTGGACTACCCCGGTTCTGCCCTCCGAAGCCTCACCCCCCAGCCCCCTCTCCCTGACGGGAGAGGGGGAGGAACACATCTGTCTTTCTTGCTGTTCTCCCCCTCTCCGGTTACGGAGAGGGGGCCGGGGGGTGAGGCTTCGGAGGGCAGAACCGTACGCAGTCCTCAGGCAAACTGAACCACTACTCCCCCTCTCCCGGTGAGGTGGGAAGGGAGGGGGCGGGAGAGGGGCCAGGGGTGAGGGTTCGGGAGGGGGCGGGAGACAGAGGCCGGGGCCGAGGGCCCACCTGCGCTATCGTACCCCCGGTGAGCGAGCCCATCAGTCATCACGAAGAAGAGGTGCTCGGCAAGGCCTACGACGCCCGGCTGATGCGCCGGCTGCTGACCTACGTCCGTCCCTACCGCGGCATGGCGTTCGGAGCGCTGGCGCTGATCATCACCTCCTCCCTGCTGCAGCTCGCCGGACCGCTGCTGATGGCGGTGGCGCTCGACCTGTTCGTCTGGCCGCGAGGCCGGCCCCAGCTCGCGACCCCGAGCCTCTGGGTCCGGGACTTCCTGCTGGACCGGGGCATCGATCCGGGCCAGGTGGCCGAGCAGGGAGTGGCGGTCACCTCGGCCGTCTACATCGTGGTCCTGGTCCTGGGCTTCTTCACCGTATACGTGGAGGGATACATTCTGCAGTTGATGGGTCAGTACATCATGAACGACCTGCGCCGGCAGGTCTTCGGGCACCTGCAGCGCCTGCCGCTCGCCTTCTACGACCGCAATCCGATCGGGCGCCTGGTCACCCGCGTCACCACCGACGTCGACGCCCTGAACGAGATGTTCACCGCCGGCATCGTGTCGATCTTCGGCGACGTCCTGCTGCTCGCCGGCATCGTGGGCGTCCTCTTCTGGCTCGACTGGCGGCTGGCCCTGGTGGCTTTCTCGATCGTGCCGCTCCTGCTGCTGCTGACCTCCTGGTTCAAGGTGCGGGTGCGCCAGAGCTTCCGCGAGGTGCGGGTGAGGATCGCCCGCATCAACGCCTTCCTCCAGGAGCACGTCACCGGCATGGCGGTGGTGCAGCTCTTCAACCGGGAGGAGCGGACCTACCGCGAGTTCTCCGCCATCAACGACGTCCATCGCACGGCCAACGTGCGGTCGATCTTCTACTACGCCGTCTTCTTTCCCGGGGTCGAGCTGATCACCGCCATCGGCCTGGCGCTGCTGATCCTGGTGGGCGGCGGCCAGGTGGTCGCCGGCGTCATCTCGATCGGCGCCCTGTTCGCCTTCCTGCAGTACGCCCAGCGCTTCTACCAGCCGCTCTCGGACCTGTCGGAGAAGTACAACATCCTGCAGAGCGCCATGGCGAGCTCCGAGCGCATCTTCGGCCTGCTCGACGCACCGGTGACCATCGCCTCGCCCACTTCGCCCACTTCCCTGACACCGGCGTACCGGCCCGAGACCGTGCGCGGCGAGATCGACTTCGACGACGTCCGCTTCTCCTACAAGGAGGGCGAGCCGGTGCTGCGCGGCATCTCCTTCCGGGTGCGGCCGGGCGAGACCCTGGCGGTCGTCGGCCATACGGGCGCCGGCAAGAGCACCCTGGCCAACCTCCTGCTGCGCTTCTACGACGTCGACTCGGGCAGCGTGCGGGTGGACGGGGTCGACGTGCGCCAGTGGGACCTGCCGCGGCTGCGCCGCAGCGTCGCCATGGTCCTCCAGGACGTCTTCCTCTTCTCCGGCACCGTGGGGGCCAACATCCGGCTGGGCGAAGAGTCGATCGACGACGAGCGGATGCGCTGGGCGGCGCGGGAGGTCTACGCCCTGCCGTTCATCGAGCGCCTGCCCGGCGGCTTCGACGCCGTGGTCCGCGAGCGGGGGGCGGGGCTTTCGGTGGGGCAGAAGCAGCTCATCGCCTTCGCCCGGGCGCTGGCCTTCGATCCCAGCATCCTGGTCCTCGACGAGGCCACCTCCTCGATCGACACCGAGACCGAGCAGCTCATCCAGAAGGCCCTCGACCGGCTGCTCGCCGGGCGCACCAGCATCGTCATCGCCCACCGCCTGTCGACCATCCAGAAGGCCGACCGCATCCTCGTCATGCACAAGGGCGAGATCCGCGAGTACGGCACCCACCAGGAGCTGCTCGCCCTGCGCGGCATCTACTATCGCCTCTATCTGTTGCAGTACAAGGATCAGGAGCTGGACCGCGGCGGCGTCGAGGCCTCGGCGGCAAGCCAACCTTTTTAAGAAGACCGGGACGAGCAGATGCCCGACGACGAGGCACCGCAGTCCAGCATCATCCTCTACCAGACGGAGGACGGCCGCACCCGCATCCAGTGCCGCTTCGAGAACGAAACCATCTGGCTGACCCAGGCGCTGATCGCCGAGCTGTTCCAGAAGGATGTGCGGACGATCAATGAGCACCTGGTGAACGTCTTCGAGGAAAACGAGCTGAGCCGGGAGGCAACTATCCGGAAATTCCGGATAGTTCGCCGGGAGGGCGCGCGCGAAGTCGCTCGCGAGATCGAGCACTACAGCCTGCCCGCCATCCTCGCCGTCGGTTACCGCGTGCGCAGCCCCCGTGGCACGCAGTTCCGCCAGTGGGCCACGGCGCGCTTGAGCGAGTACCTGGTGAAGGGCTTCACCATGGATGACGAGCGGCTCAAGAGCCCGCCGGGCACGGGGTACACAGATTACTTCGACGAGCTGCTGGAGCGCATCCGCGACATCCGCGCCAGCGAACGCCGGATGTACCTGCGCGTGCGGGAGATCCTGGCGCTGGCCGCCGACTATTCGCCCTCCGACCGCGAGACGCGCGCCTTCTTCCAGACGGTGCAGAGCAAGCTGCACTTCGCCGCCACCGGCAAAACCGCGCCTGAGCTGATCGCCGAACGGGCCGACTCCGGCCAGCCCAACATGGGCCTGACAGCGTGGAAAGGCGGTCTGGTCCGCAAGGGCGATGTAACCGTGGCCAAGAATTACCTGCGCGAAGCCGAAATCGACGAGCTCAATCGCATCGTCGTCATGTTCCTTGATTTCGCCGAGGATCAGGCCCGGCGGCGCAAGCAGATCTTCCTGCACACCTGGAAGACCCGGCTCGACGATTTCCTGCGGTTGAACGAGCGGCCCATCCTGCGCGACGGCGGCAAGGTCACTCGCGAAGAGGCTGACGCCATGGCGGAGCAGGAGTACGACCGCTTCGCCGCCCGTCGCCGCGCCCGCCTCGAAGACGAGGCGGAAGCCGACACCCTCGAGCAGCTTGAAGCCGAGGCGAAGAAGCTGTCCGAAAGGAAGAACCCCAAGTGCCTGAGGTGATGAACGAACCGGGATCGCGCGGGGAAAGGCACCCCTGGGGAGCTGCTCGCCCTGAGCGGCATCTGCTACCCTTTATCTGTTGCAGTATAAGGATTGAAAGCTGGGTCGGGCGGTGTGGAGCCTCCAGCCCAGCCCCGCAGGGGCGGCGGAATGTAGCCCGGGGCGCGAGCCCCGGGAATGCGGCCCCAGCCACCTCCGAAGCCCCGGTAGGGGCGGCAGGATCATCTGCGTCGGGGAAGCCTTGGCGATCCACAAAGCCGACCGCATCCTCGTCACGCACAAGGGCGAGATCCGCGAGGACGGAGACCTCGGCGGTGGCCGAGGCGTAGGTGTCACCGGCCCAGCTCGCCGGGATGCCAGCGCCAGCGGCGAGCGGCCCATCACCGGCGGCGAGCGGACCACCGCCGGGGGCGAGCGGACCGCCCGAGGCGGCGAGCGGACCACCCGAGGCGGCGAGCGGACCACCGCCTCCGGCGAGCAGACCGCCCGAGGGGGCGAGCAGACCATCGGCGGGGGCGAGCGGACCATCGGAGGGGGCGAGCGGACCGTTGGCGGGGGTGGGCGGACCACCGCCGCCGTTGCACGTCCCACCGCCGCCGGTGGGCGGACCGCCGCCGTCGTGTGCGCCGGCTTTGACAAGGGTGGATATGGCGGTGTTCTCCGATTCGGAGGCGCCCCATGGAGCGTCTCTTACGGGGGCGATACGCCACTCCTGGCTTCACGGCTCAACCCGGTCTGGAAATCGCCCCTGGAGACCGGCTCCGGAGGAGCCGCATTTGAAAAGCCCGGCGCGGAAGCGCCGGGTAGGCGGTCCCCATCGACCGAGGAGCCCCGGAGGGCCGGCCGAGGTGGGCTCGGTTAGGATACCTGCCGTGTCCCGCCCCAACCCGCGCAGCATTCTGGAGATCCTGACCCGGCCTCGCATCGCCGCCGTGGGGCGCGAGCTGAATGTGCCCGTCACCGCGACTGCCACCAAAGAGGTCCAGGTCGAAGCCCTGGTTTCCTCCTCCGCCCTGGACCTCCCCGGACTGCTCCGCCTGCTGGGCCGCGACGAGCTGCGCGCCGCCTGCCGCGCGCATGGACTCGACGACTCCGGTCGGTCCCGGCCTGCCCTCATGGCCCGCCTGCTCGAAGCAGCGGAAAATGGAGATGCGCTCCTGGTCTCTCCGGCTTCCCCGGCCCGCCGCCTTCGGCCGGAGGCCGGCGACATAGTCCACGTCCGGCACCGGCAATACCTCGTCGAAGAGACGGTGCCGCGCGGCGGCCCGGAAGAGGCCAGCCGCATCGTCCTCGTCGGCCTCGATGACGACAACCAGGGCCGGCGGCTCGAGGTGCTCTGGGAGATCGAGCTCGGCGCGCGCATCCTCCAGCCCGAGCTCCACGGGCCGAACACCCGGGGACGGCTCGACCCGCCGCGCGCCTTCGCGGCCTACCTCAACGCGTTGCGCTGGAACGCCGTGACCGCCACGGATGCACGCCTCTTCCAGGCCCCGTTCCGCGCCGGCATCAAGCTCATCAGCCATCAGCTCACGCCGCTCAAGCGCGCCCTCGATCTGCCGCGGGCCAACCTGTTCATCGCCGATGACGTGGGACTCGGCAAGACCGTCGAGGCCGGCCTCGTTCTCCAGGAGCTCGCCCTGCGCCAGCAGGTGGACTTCGTCCTCGTCGTCTGCCCGGCTTCCTTGTGCCTCCAGTGGCGCGACGAGATGGAGCGCCGCTTCGGTCTCCGTTTCGAGGTCTACAACCGCGCCTTCGTGGCGCGCCGCCGCCAGGAGCGCGGCTTCGCGGTCAACCCCTGGACCACCCACAACCGCTTCGTCGTTTCTTATCAGGTCCTGCGCCGGTCCGAATACCGCGATCCGCTCCTCCACTGCCTCGGCGAGCGGGCGCGCAAGAGCCTGCTGATTCTCGACGAGGCCCACACGGCGGCCCCGGCCAGCGCCAGCATCTACGCCGTCGACTCGCGCGTCACCCACGTCATCCGCGACGTGGCGCCCCGCTTCGAGCACCGCCTCTTCCTCTCCGCCACGCCTCACAACGGCCACTCCAACAGCTTCTCGGCCCTGCTGGAGCTTCTCGATCCCGCCCGCTTCACCCGCGGCGTCAAGGTCGAGCGCGGCCAGCTGGACCGCGTCATGGTCCGCCGCCTCAAGTCGGACCTCCGCGACCTCGGCGTCGAGGGTTACCCCGTGCGCCGCCTCGTCCAACTCGATCTCATCCACGAGGCCGGCGCCTGGCACTGCGTGGCTCCACGGCCGGCGGACGACTTCGCCGTGCAGCGCATCGACCTCGGCCAGGCCGAGTCCGTGGAGCTGCGCCTCTCCACCCTGCTCGCCGAGTACACCGAGCTCATGCGGCCCCGGCGGAGCAAGCGCGGCCAGCTCGTCTTCATCAACCTCCAGAAGCGGCTGCTGAGCAGCGTCGAGGCCTTCTACCGCACCCTCAAGCTCCACGCCGACCACCTGGGCGCCGAGCCCGCGGCGGCCGACGCCCAGCTCGCGTTTCCGGTGCCTGAGGACGACGAGTACGGCCAGGACGAAGAGGCCGCCGAAGCCGCGGCCGGCGCCGAGATCGCCTCTTCCTCACGCCGCATCGCCAGTCCCCAGGGGCGCGCCCGCCAGATCCTCGAAGAGATGCTGCAGCTCGCCGAGCGCTGGCGCCATCTGCCTGACGCCAAGACCCTCGCCCTGCTCGCCTGGGTCCGCCGCCGCCAGTGCCCGGGCGCCGTTCCGGGCCGCGCCGGAAAGACCTTCGCTTCCGAGGATGAGATAGCTTGGTCGGACCGCCGGGTGATCGTCTTCACCGAATACGGCGACACCGAGCGCTACCTCCACCGCATGCTCACGGCCGCCATCGAAGGCACGGAGGATGCCGAGCGCCGCATCCTCAAGTTCCACGGCGGCATGTCGGACGAGACGCGGGACGAGGTCCAGCGCGCCTTCAACGCGCCGCCGGACGAGCACCCGGTGCGCATCCTCCTCGCCACCGACGCCGCCCGCGAGGGCGTCAATCTCCAGGGCCACTGCGCCGACCTGTTCCACTTCGACATCCCGTGGAACCCCGCGCGCCTGGAGCAGCGCAACGGCCGCATCGACCGCACCTTGCAGGCCAAGCCCGAGGTGCGCTGCCATTACTTCTCCTACGCCCAGCGGGAGGAGGACCGCGTCCTCGACGTCGTCGTCGCCAAGATCCAGACGATTCAGAAGGAGCTCGGCTCGCTCTCCGCCGTCCTGATGGACCGCTACGCCGAGATCCTCGACCAAGGCATCGGCCCTGAGTCGCACTCGGCCCTCGAAGAGGCAGACCTCATCGCCGGCCGGCGGGAAACCGTGCGCGAGGAGCTGGAGTCCGAGCGGGCCGATCTCCGCAAGCTCGGGAAGGAGATCGACGACGCCGGGCGCATCCTCGACCGTTCGCGGGAAGCCCTCGAATTCGATCCCGACCTCCTGCGTGAGGCCGTGGATGCCGGGCTCGTCCTGGCCGGCTCAAGCCCGCTGAAGCCTGCTTCTGAGGAAAGCGGAGGCCCACCCGCCTTCACCATCCCGGACCTGCCCGAATCCTGGCAGAGCACGCTCGACACCCTGCGCCCGCCGCGACGCAAGGACGAGCCTTTTGGGGACTGGCGCCGCCGTCCGCTCCTGCCCGTGGTCTTCCGGCCGCTCGACCGCCTGGACGGCTCGCGGGTGCACCTGCACCTCCAGCACCCCTTCGTCCAGCGGCTCCTCTCGCGCTTCCTGGCTCAGGGGTACGGCGCGCACGACCTCTCGCGGATTACGGCGGTGCGGGATCCTTACGGCGCACAGGTGGTGGTCCTGGTCTTCGGCCGCCTCTCGCTCTTCGGCGCCGGGGCCGCGCGCCTCCACGACCAGATCGTGGCCGTGGCCGCTCCCTGGCTGGAGGGCGGCGGACCCGAGCACCTCCGTCCCTTCGAAGGCACCGCTGAAAGCAAGACTCTCGATCGGTTCAACCGCATCCTCCGCGAGCTGCCGCCGCAAGGAGATTCCTTCGCCGGCGTTTCCGAGCGCGTCCGCGACCGACTCCGCGCCTCCGCTCCGGCCGACTTCGCCGCTCTCTGGCCGCACGTCGAAGCCGAGGCCGAAGCCCTCGCTCACGAAGCCGAGCGCAAGCTCGCCGAGCGCGGCACTGTCGAGTCGGACGCCCTGCGCGGCATCCTCCGGACGCAGAGAATCGCCATCCAGAAAGCCATCGCCAAGCTGCCGCAGTTGACCCTGGCCTTCGCCCCCGCCGATCCCCAGGCCCACAAGCAGATCCGGCAGATCGAAGAGGACCGGCAGCACATGGACGGCCGCCTGCTCGCCATCGATCGAGAGATCGAAACCGAGCCGGCGGCCATCCAGGATCTCTACCGCGTTGTGCTGACGCGCCGGGAGCCGGTGGGGATGGTGTATCTGTGGCCGGAAACACGGGGATAGAAGACCACGATATAGTATGAATGGGAGGTTCTCCATGGCACAGGCATCCATCGAAGAAGGCCGTCTCAAGGAGTTGCTCAAGACCGCGATCGTCGAGGTGCTCGAGGAACGGCGGGAGCTGGTTCTCGATGTCTTCGAAGAAGCCTTGGAGGATGTGGCGCTCGTCCGTGCAATTGAAGAGGGAGAGCGGAGCCCCCTCGTCAGTCGGGACGAGGTGTTCAAGCCGCTCGAGCGCGCCGAGTGAAAGTCCTTTTCCGGGAGAGCTTCGCCCGGGATCTGCGTCGGATCGAAGATCGAGATATCCAGCGAAGAATCCAGCAAGCGGTGGAGTTGGTCGAACAGGCCGAGAGCCTGCGTGACATCCCTCATCTGAGGCGTCTCCGCGCCAAGGGCCGATATTACCGTATCCGTGTCGGGGACTACCGCCTCGGGCTCACCGCCGATGCAGATCAGGCCTGTTTCGTGAGGGTGCTGCATCGGCGTGAGATCTACCGGTACTTTCCTTAGAACCTGGGGATTAGGACTGCTGCTACAGAGGCAGATGATCGTCGGGGTCGAGCGTGACTTGGAGCCTGTTGAAGACCAGGTCCAGGTGGCAGGCGAGGACGAACTCGTTTGGATCGGCAGCCCCGAAGCGATCACCACCGACCGTAAGGCCCATTGCGTCGCCGGTCTCGGTTTCCTGCCAGATGGCCCCCGAATCGCCCTCGTCGCTGATCTCGTCGAGGTTCGTGGGGTCTACTGGACGAATTTCGAAGCCGTGCATGGTGACCGTGCTACCGTCGCCATACAGGACAGAGATCTCACCGACCGAGGTCACCACTCCCTCTGTTATTCCGGTGCGCGCGCTCGACTTCCTGAGTCGTTGGTTCAAGCTGACCCTTCGCAGCCGTCGAGGAGTGATGCCGAGCCCCAGCGGCTCGGCATTGGCCCCTAACTCTTCGTCGAGGCGAGCGATCGCTGCGTCGCCATCACTGTCGAGCAGCCAGCGCACAACCCGGCCGATCGGCCCTCCATGAGCGTTCGCGCCTGGTTGAACTACCGTGGAGCTCGTCCCTGCTCTAAAGACATGGGCGGCCGACAGGACGCAGGGAGCACCGTCCACGCGATCGAATACGATCATTCCGAGGGTGCCGAAATTCCCGTCCTGTGTACTGATTGCGACGCCGGGTTGGAGTGGACGGCTCGGTATGATCTGGCGAAGCAGAACCTCGCTATCAGGCATATCGTGCGGCCGGTGTATCCTCTCGACGACGTCCACCGGGACTCCCAGAATCTGCCTGGGGAATATCTGTTCAGCAGGCAGATGACGCCGCGCGCGTTTCTCCTCGACGTGGATACAGATTGCCACGCTCCGTTCGTGCAGCTTGCCGGCCCGGATCGGTTCCCCGACCGTGACTCCAGTGACGTACGGACGCCGGAGATACTTTCTCGCTTCCCGAAACGCTGCCTTGATCCCTGCGCGCGAGGGTTGCTTCACCTTCTTGGCTGTAGCCACGGCCTACTCTCCTCCCGGCTCTGGCACCGGCTCTGGTTCCGGCCCCGGATTATGGAAGTCCTCGAGCGCCTGTCTGGCCTTGTCGCGAGCCAGCCTCGCTTCCAGCAACGCTTTCTCTGCGTCGAGCTCTGCCTTCTCGGTCTCCAATTCCTTCTTCTTGGCCCCTTGCTTCGCCTCGGTGAAGGCAAGCACGTCGGCTGACACTCCCTCAAAGGCCTTGGCGGCGGCTTCTGCGCGAGCGTTGGACACATACTTCAGTTTCTCCAGCGAGCCTGAGGCGGAGAAGGAAGCTTCGATCGCATTGTTCTGGAAGGTGTCGTTGGTGAGCGGAAGGAATGCAAGGATCCCGAGCTGCGGAAAGTCTGCGAGGGTGACCAGGAGGGTGTCTTCGGGCGTAGCACTGAGGTTGCCATTTGTAGCGAGGCACGCTCGTTCCTTACACACGAGCAAGAGCCCATGAGCCGGTTCGCGGTAGATCAGGGAGGTTGCTTCGGTAGGCTTCGAGGCCGTCTGAACGACCGGCTGGGGTCCAAGGTAGCCCGCGATCGAGGCTGAGAGGGCTTTCGGTATCGTTCCGTCACAAGGAAGTAAAGTCGGGGAGCAGTACTTCGTGAGTGCGCTAGGATCAAACCAGGCTGCGGATGCAACGTCCGCTCCCTTGATCACTTCCTCCATGGCCGTGGCCCCGGCGGGCCTTTCTGCCCGGAAGAGATGGGTGGTCGTGATCGTGAGCTGCTTGCGGACGGCGGCGAATTTCCCAAGGCTTCCCCCTTGAGCTTCCTCCAGAGCTGCCTTGTCCTTGAGGAGCTGCTCGGCCTTGGCGGTCTGTATTTTTGCCTCCGCCTTGAGCTTTTCGATCTTTTCCTCGAGTGCTTTCCTGCCTGGATCTCCCGCCGGCAAAGCATCCAACTGCTTCTGGAGGTCGGCCGCCTCCTTGGTAAGCTTGCCGGCGGCTGCTGTTGCCTCTCCGGCTTCCTTGATCAACGCAAGAATCCGGGTGGAAGCTCCCGACGTCTGCGCTTCGAGGTCCGACCTCTGCCGGAGGAGCTGCAGGATCCTGGCTTTGCAGAGGGGCGTTTCGGGGAACTTTCCCTCATTGGCCGTACGCCACTGGTCAAACGTCAACGGCAGCCTGGCCCCGCCGACCTGGGCCCCAGCCACATCAAAAGTGACAGGGAACCCGCCGCTTGCGGCGGCGAGCCTGAGGGCGCCGCGCAGGGTACCTTGGATAACCTGGGCAGTACGATCGTCGATCTTTGAGTTGACGCTCTTGAGAGTGCCATTCGGGTATTTTTCTACCAGATACTCGGTTTGCTTCGTCCCTTTGGTCATCCCGAGATAGTCGATCGTATAGGCGTGGTTCATGTCCGGAAGAGTGTTCGCCGTCACCGAAGCCCGCATGAGGACAGACAGATTCACCTCCGCTAGCTCGGTGTCTCGATTGAAACCCGCCGGACAGGAGGTGAGCTGAGCGAGGCGAGCGTTCAGATCGGTCGAGTCAGTCAGGGACTCCAGACTGCGGGCAGTCTTGGGGCATTGGGTACCCCAGTCCACACCGCTTACCAGGACAGGATCGCGCAGAAAATCGCGCAGAATCTCGCGAAATACTTTTTCGTAGGCGCTTGTATGCGCGGGGTGTTGTTGGCCACAGGCTGCGGGTGGCTCCTTGGGCAGCAGGTCTTGAACTCGCTGAAGAGCAGTGCCGAGGCCAGCGCTCGTGGGTTGATGTGTGGCGGTTGGACACTTTGGATGAAGGCCCAGGAGGGCGCTGTTTCGCAGCTCCCCTCGAAGATCCCCCAGGGCATCGACTTCCGACCGGAACCAGGCATGTGCCAGGAGGTTAAGCGATGGGTTCACCTCGCACTTGGCGAGCTCGCGATCGAGCGTCGCGAGGTGTTCTACCCGTGAAAGAAAATACACTTGGCCTTCTGGCGGAACGGAGTTTGCCTTCACCGGGCTCACCATGAGCTGGGTCCGGCAAGCTGACAAGGAAAGCAGCGCTGTGAATCCCAGCACGGCAGCGGCTATCTTCTTGGGGTCCATTGTGATCCTCCTGGATTGCATCGAAAGTCTCGTCGGTGCTGAGCCTGGGCCCGCTTCTCCTGCCGACCTTGGCGCAGGCAGGCGGCGGCGCAGGTGAGCCCGTATGCTTAAGACTTAGACGACCGTGACGAGAAATTTTCACAGAAAATCCCACCAGAGAGAAACGCGGCGCCCCCTACGCTAAAATCCCCGTGCCGTGTCCGACCCCGAAGTCCGTTTCCACCAAGAATGGCTCGGCCTGATCCAGCCCTCTGAGGGCCTGGTCGTCTCCATCCCCGTCCTCGTCGATGCCCAGTGCATGGCTCGGCAGACTCCTGCCGTCCAGCAGAAGCTGCTCGACTTGTGCTCTGTCGTGGACCCGGAGACCGACCAGCGGGCGGTCCGCGATTTGGCGGAGTTTCTAGCGGAGATGCTAGGGCTCACTCCCGACTTGTTCGACTCCGGAGAGGCCCTGCCTCCGGACCTCAGCCTCTACGTCCTTGAAGGGCGTCAGACCCTCCGCCCGACGATGGCGCTGCGAAGACGCGACGCGGCACAGCCGGAGGAGAAGAGCGGCGTCGTCGAAACGGAAACACCGGGGAGCCGCGCGGGGGCCGGGTACGTGATGCTCGTCCTCGATCTGCCGGACGGGCTCCCTCTCGATAAGCCCGAGACCGTCACCGGACCATGGGACTATCCGCCGGCCGCCAAGTTCGATCGGCTGTTGCGACACGTCCGGGTCCCCATCGGATTGCTGACCAACCGCCGTGAGGTGCGGCTGATCTATGCGCCTCATGACGAGGCGAGCGGCTCCCTCACGTTCCGCATCGGCGACATAACGGCGGTGGACGGCCGGCGCATCCTCGACGCGTTCGTCATGCTGCTCTCGGCGCAGCGGTTCTTCGCCGTGGCCCGGGAGCATCAGCTTCCTGCTCTCCTCGCCGAGAGCCGCCGGCGCCAGGCCAACGTCACCAACGAGCTCGCGGAGCAGGTCTTCCAGGCCCTGGAGATCCTCCTAGCCGGCTTCGAGGCTGCCGCCGAGCGCGACGGCTCCCGGGTCCTCGATGAGGCCGCCCGCGCCGAGAACGACCACCTCTACGGCGGACTCCTCACCGTCCTGCTCCGCCTGGTCGTCCTCCTCTATGCTGAGAGTAAGGTGAGCCAAGGCAAGGGGCTGCTTCCGGTCGAACATCCGCTCTACCAGAAACACCTGAGCGTCTTCGGTCTCTTCGAGCAGCTCCAGGCCGACGCGGGACTCTATCCCGACTCCATGTCCCGCCGCTTCGGGGCCTGGGATCGTCTCCTCGCCCTCTTCCGCGCGGTCTATCACGGCGTGCGCCATGGCGATTTCCATCTGCCACCGCGGCGGGGCGAGCTCTTCGATCCCGACGCGTATCCGTTCCTCGAAGGCTGGTCGTCCGGCGGTAGCGCCCCGTTCGACGACGAGCGTCGCGCCGCCCTGCGCGTTCCCTCCCTCGACGACGGCACTCTCTACGAGGTTCTCCGCAAGCTCGTTTTCCTGGAAGGGCAGCGCCTCTCCTACAGCGCGCTCGAGGTGGAACAGATCGGCAGCGTGTACGAGCGCCTCATGGGCTATCACGTCCAGCGCGTTTTTC
Organism: Thermoanaerobaculaceae bacterium; assembly: GCA_963778565.1. Taxonomy (GTDB): domain Bacteria; phylum Acidobacteriota; class Thermoanaerobaculia; order Multivoradales; family UBA5704; genus DATARR01. Next base: position 238,514 of record CAVZUZ010000018.1, read on the forward strand.
ATCCCGCGGTCTGCCTGCGTCCGGACCGGGTCTGGCTAACCGCCGAGGAAGTTCTGGAACAGCCACCAATACGGCGCGCCAAGTGGCTGAAGGAAGAGACCGGTCTCCAAAAAGCGCAGGCGGAGAAGCTTGCCGCCGCCGTGCAGGCAACCGCTTCGCCCGAGGAGGTGCTGGCGGTCCTCGAGACCGTGCAGGTGAAGGGCGGAAAGCGGGCGCGGCCGGGCCAGCTCGTGATCCAGCCCGGCGAGGAGAGACGCCGCACGAGCAGCCATTACACGCCGAAGAGCCTCACCGAGCCCATCGTCCGCCGCACGCTGGAGCCGCTCCTGGCGACCATGGGCTCGGAGCCGCCTTCCGAGCTGATCCTCTCCTTGCGCATCTGCGATCCGGCCATGGGCTCGGGCGCTTTTCTGGTAGAAGCATGCCGTTTCCTGGCGGATCAGCTCGTGGCCGCCTGGACCCGCGAAGGCCGCGCCGAGCTGGTGGCCTCGCCTCACGAGGACGTCAATCTCCACGCCCGCCGGTTGGTGGCCCAGACCTGCCTCTACGGCGTGGACAAGAACCGCTTGGCCGTCGGCCTCGCCAAGATCTCGCTCTGGCTGGAAACGATGGCCCGCGATCTCCCGTTCACCTTTCTGGATCACGCATTGCGCCATGGGGATTCTCTTGTCGGACTGAACTTCGAACAGATCCGCGGCTTCCATTGGAAGCCCGAGGCGCAGCTCGATTTCGCGGCCAAGGAGCTGGAGTCCGCCTTCGAAGAGGCCATCGCAGAGCGGCGAAGGATTCAGGAGCTGGCAGCGGACCCGTCTCCTGAAGCCCAGAGAGAAAAAGAGTGGCTCCTCCACGACGCCGAAGATGCTCTTGCCCGTGTCCGTCTTATTGCGGACCTGATCGTCGGAGCGTTCTTCGCAGCCGAAACCGATCGCGATCGGAAAAAGGAACTGGGCCGACGCCTACAACTGGTGACGGAGTGGCTCAAGGATGGTCGAGAGGCGCCGGATGAGCTGGTTGAAATGCAGACGGTGCTCAGAGAACGGATTCCGGTGTTTCACTGGATGATCGAGTTTCCAGAAGTGTTCTATGCGGAGCGGCCGGACCCTCTAGATGGGGGGCGGTTGAACGGGGCGGCTTGGATGGATGCGTTTGTGGGGAATCCTCCGTTCCTAGGCGGCCGACGGATCTCCGGTGAGTTTGGGGATGAGTACTCACAATGGCTGGAGCAGATTCACAACGCCAGCAAGAACGCTGATCTTTGTGCCCACTTCTTTCGCCGCTCGGCGCTTCTTCTGGGATTCCATGGAACCATTGGCCTTCTAGCGACAAACACGATTGCCCAGGGGGATACCAGGTCCGTTGGTCTTCAGGAATTAGTTAAGAGAGGCTTCACGATTTACGAAGCCGTGCGATCGAGGCCATGGCCCGGTGAGGCCGCTGTTTATGTGTCGGTCGTCCTTCTTGTCAAGGGCGTTGTCGGTCGGTCTACAGCTCTGCTCTTGGATGGACAGGCTGTAGACAGCATAAGCTCTCGCCTATTGGGGGAGTCGGAGCGTGCCGACCCTGTTGCGCTGAAAATCAACCATGAATTTAGTTTTCAGGGATCTATTCTGGCAGGCTCGGGATTCCTGCTCACTCCTGCCGAGCGGGATCGATTGATTAAAAAGGATACCGCCAATGTAGATCGTATAAGTCCCTTCATTGGTGGCGAGGAAGTTAACTCTGATCCGGCCCAGAACTATCATCGCTATGTGATCAACTTTGGCGCCATGTCATTGGTCGAAGCCAGACAGTGGTCTGATTTATTGGCTATTGTTGAAGAGAAGGTAAAGCCGGAGCGTGACTTGGTCAAGCGAGATGCTCACCGGAAGTATTGGTGGCACTACGCTGACAAGCGGCCTGCCCTCTACGCCGCGATCGCTGATTTGCATCGCTGCCTTGTAACTGCACGTGTCACGAAGCATCTCTGCCTTGCCTTCCAACCTATTGATAGGGTCTTCTCCGATCAGCTGTATGTTTTCGCTCTCGAATCATTCTCGGCTTGTTCGGTTCTTCAATCCAGAGTGCACGAACATTGGGCGCGCCTGCTCTCCTCCTCTATGAAAACTGATCTCCGCTACAGCGCCTCCGACTGCTTCGAAACCTTCCCTTTTCCCTACCCCGACCCCCGCACCGTCATCCCATCCCTGGAAGACATCGGTCAGCGTTTCTACGACACCCGAGCGAAGTACATGCTGGATACTCAGCAGAGCCTCACCGACACCTACAACCTCCTGAAGGACCCCGACTGCCACGATCCGCGCATTGAGGAGCTGCGGCGCCTGCACGAGGAGATGGACCGCGCCGTGCTTGCCGCTTACGGGTGGGGCGACATCCCGGTCCCGCCGTACGGTACCCCGACCACGGACGCCGAGCGCCGCGCTCTCGAAGCGTTCGAGGATGAGGTGATCGACCGGCTTTTCCTCCTCAACGCTCAGAGGGCCGAAGAGGAGAGGCAGCAGGCCACAACACGCCCTTCCAAGACGACGCTGAAGAAGGGACGTGGGCAGAAGCCAAAGGACAACCGGCAGGATTCGCTTCTGGACTGAGGGTCAACGGGGCCCGAAGGTCGTCCGAGCTGATAGAATCGACCGTCTGGAGGAAGAGCGATGAGCGCAGTTCAGTTAGAGATCCCTGAAGAGACGTTGATCAGCCTGAAGACAGATGCGGAGTCCTTCGGCCATGATCTGAAGATGCTCGCGGCGGTCAAGCTGTTTGAGTTGGGGAAGCTTTCTTCCGGGCGGGCGGCGCAGCTTGCTGGCATACCGCGTGTGGAATTCCTTCTCGCCTTGCGTCGCTTCCAGGTTTCCGCCCTTCAGATGACGTCGGAGGAGTTGCGACAGGACGTCCTGAATGCCTGACCGGCTGGTCGTCAGCGATACCTCGCCGCTACTGTACCTCCACCAAGTCGGCCATCTCGATCTTCTCCGGAGCCTGTACGGCCGAATCTCGATTCCTCCCGCTGTCGCGGAGGAGTTACGGGCGGGAGCGGAGTTGGGGATCGCGGTTCCGGACGTACAGGTCCTGGAGTGGTTTGGCGTACAGCCGCTGCGCGATAGGACTTTACTGCCGGTGGTCACTGATCTCGGACCGGGAGAAGCGGAAGCAATCGCCCTCGCTCTCTCCTCTCCGGATAGCCTGCTTATCCTGGACGACAAGCTGGGTAGGAGAATAGCCCGCTTGAACAAGTTGACGATCACAGGCACTTTGGGAGTGCTCGTCAAATCGAGGAGGGAAGGCCTGCTACCCAGCATTTCACCAGTCATCGAGGCGCTCCAGCAAACGACCATGCATTTGACGCAGGAACTGATCGAGACGGCTCTGAGGGAATCGGGGAAGCTCGGTGGTTAGCCGGATGGCTCCAATGGCGAACGGTCCGTCTGATCTTCGCGAAAGGCTCGTCCGTGCCCTGGAGGCCGATCTCATCGGCCCGTTCGATCCGGAAGGCGAAGAGGTGCTGCGGCTGCCGCCGTCGCGGTGGTATCTCACCGGTTTCCTCGCTCCTCAGGGCGGGCGCGAACCGGAGGATCCCCGAGAGCAGGATCCCACCGGAGAGGAGGACTTCAGCGCCGAGGTCGATCACGACGAAGAGTCGGGAGGCACGGAGCGCGAGACCGAGCCGAAGCAGAAGAACCGGCTGCCGGCTTCCATGGGCCTCTCCGTGCTCCTACCTCCCGGACCGCCGAGCGACACGGTGCGCGTGCGGGTGGCCTGGGCCGAATACGAGCCTGAAGACCGCGAGAGGGAGGAGGGACGGCCCCAGCGCGTTTGGCGCCGGGTGGTACGCCCGCCGGTCATTCGAGAGTTGGCGCTCGATCCGGCACGGATCGCGAAGGGAGTAGCCGTCACCGAGGACGGCGTCTACCTGGCCGGCAAGCTGGAGACCGTAGGGCTTCCCAAGCCGGGAACGCGCGCCCTCGCGTTTTTCGTAGTCAACGGCCGCGAGCCTCTGCCCAACGGCCCCCAGGACGAGCGGTGTCTCTTCCAGGTGAGCCTGGAGATCTCCTCCGCCTCCGGAATCGTGGCCCGGCCGACCCGTACGGACGGCGGCGCCACGGACCTGGATGCCAGAATCGCAGATCTCCAGTTCCGGGACCGCTGTGAGTACGCGGTGGGGCATGGCGTTTCCGTGACCGTGGTCCCGCCCACGAACGGCGGGCCGGTCACGACGGTGAGGACGGCGTGGATTCCCTGCGCCGAGGTGCCTCGCGTGATCACCGGACCTGCGGTAGGGATCACAGGCATGGAAGAACTGGCGGGCCTGGAGGATGGCGAAGGGCTTCGCCGCGCCCTGGAGCCGATCCCGGCAGCCTACGGCGAGTGGATCCTGGCGCAGCGCAGGACCGATCTCGGAACGGACACGCGCCGGGCCGCGACCCGCGACGAGCTGATGGACGAGGCCGAGCGGGCCTGCCGGCGGATCGAGGACGGCATCGCCCTGCTCGTGCAGGACGAGGAGGTGCGCTACGCGTTCCTGCTGGCGAACCGGGCCATGGCGCTGGCGGCTTGGAAGCGCCATCCGGAGCGCTACACGGACGGCAAGGTGCCGCGCTGGCACCTGTTTCAGCTCGCGTTCGTCCTGCTCAACCTGCCCGGCCTGGCCGACCCGCACCGGGACGACCGGGACGACGTGGAGCTGATCTTCTTTCCCACGGGTGGCGGCAAGACCGAGGCCTACCTGGGAGTGATCGCCGTCGTACTGCTGCTGCGCCGGCTGCGCGGCCAGGAGCGGCCGGACGGCGGGCTCGGCGTGGCGGTGATCCTACGCTACACCCTGCGCCTGCTTACGCTGGATCAGCTCGACCGGGCAGCGACCCTCATCTGCGCGCTGGAGGTTCTACGGCGGGAGGATCAGGCACGCCTCGGCGACGTGCGCTTCGCCGTCGGCCTCTGGGTGGGCCGCGGCGCCACGGCGAATACGCTCGCCGAGGTCAAGACCCAGATTCTCGACTATAAAAACAGCTCCTCGCCGAGAGCCGAATCTCCTTTCCCCCTCACTCTCTGCCCCTGGTGCCGTGAGCCTCTGGGTCGGGAGAGTCTGACTCTGGAGCCGCCGGAAAACCCGAGCCAGGTGATCGTGGGGTGCCGGAATTTCAATTGCGACTTCGCTCCCGGCCGCTTTCCGGAAGGCCTGCCCGTGCTCTTCGTGGACGAGCAGGTCTACCGGGAGCTGCCGGCGTTCCTGCTGGCCACCGTGGACAAGCTGGCCATGCTCCCGTGGCGCGGCGAGATCGGGCTGCTTTTCGGCCGCGCCTCGGTGCGAGAAGGGCGGCGGTTCTGGGGTCCGGTGGATGCCGCGCTTGGGGAGATTCCGCGGAGCGCGCGCACCGCTCTCCCGCAGGGTCTTCTGCCTCCCGAGCTGATCGTGCAGGACGAGCTTCACCTCATCTCCGGTCCTCTGGGCACTATGGTTGGCCTCTACGAGACGGCCGTGGAGACTCTCTGCCGGCGCACTCTGGAAGACGGGACGGTGGTGCGGCCCAAGATCCTGGCCTCCACCGCTACGGTGAGGCGAGCGCGGGAGCAGATTCTCTCCCTCTTCGGCCGCGAACGGACGGCGATCTTCCCGCCGCCCGGCGTAGACGACGGCGAGACCTGGTTCGCCTGTGTGGACCGCGAATCGCCCGGTCGGCTCTACGTGGGAGTTGCCGCCACCGGGCGCGCCATGAAGGCCGTCCTGCTGCGCGTCTACGTAGCCCTGCTCGCCGCCGCGAATCGGCTCTACGATCCCAAGGAATCCGAGAACCTGGCCACGGACGCGTGGATGACCCTGGTGGGCTACTTCAATAGCCTGCGCGAATTGGGAGGCATGCGGCGGCTGGTGGAGGACGAGGTCCGCAACCGCTGCGATAAGGCGGAGGAGCGCCAACCCGAGGACTGGACGGGGCCGCACCCCTGGTTCCGCGATCGCAAGGTGACGCCCGACCCGGTGGAGCTGACGAGCCGTGAGGACGCGGGCGGCCTCAAGAAGGCCAAGGAGCGCCTCTCCCGGCCCTACAGCGATCCGGAGCGGGTGGACATCGTGCTGGCGAGCAACATGATCTCGGTGGGAGTGGACATCGACCGCTGGGGTCTGATGGTCGTGGCAGGGCAGCCGAAGTCGACGAGCGAATACATCCAGGCCTCCAGCCGGGTGGGGCGGCAGAAGGAGCGGCCGGGCCTGGTGGTGACCTGCTTCAATCTTCACAAGCCGCGGGACCGGTCGCATTACGAGCGGTTCCCCGCCTATCACGAGAGCTTCTACCGTTTCGTGGAGGCGTCGAGCCTGACGCCGTTCTCGGGTCCGGCGCTCGATCGCGGGCTGGCCGGCACTCTGATGGCCATGGTGCGCCAGGGCGATCCGGCGCTCACTCCGTCCACGGCGGCCATGCACATCGCCGAGCACGCTGGCCGGGCCGAGGTGGTGGTGGGAGACCTGGCGGAGCGGGGTACGCGGCAACCGGGCCTGGAGGAAGGCCAGAAACAGGCCGTGAGAGCCGGCCTGGCGGCGCGCGCCCGGGCGTTGGTGGCTGCCTGGGAGCGGCTGGCGCAGATCGCGCCGGAGGGCGGCTACCGGCGGATCTATTCGCCCTGGGACCGTGGCAAGAGCGGGACCGACCGCTGGATGCTACGCCAGGTGCTGGACGCGCCCGAGCTTCAGGCGCCGGCCGAGGTCAAGCTGTTCACCGCGCCCACCTCCATGCGGGAGGTGGAGCCGTCCGCCCATCTTCTGGCTTCGGAGCCGGCTGGGAGGGCAGGGATGATGGCAGCCGGGCGTCCACGCGGGAAAGGAGGCCCCGCCCGGCCGGTGTTCCAGCGGCCAGCCGGCTCGGTGCGGCGGAGCCAGATCATCGGCACTTTCGGCCCCGGAGCGATGATCGACCTCGTGGACCATGCGGTGATGGTGGGCGGGCTCGACTTCTGGCGCTATCGGCTCAAGGATCTGGCGCAGGCCTCTGTGTCGGAGCCGCGGCTGAGGGACCGTCTGGAGCCGCAGTTTGCCGAGGCGAACCGCCGCCTCGCGGTGGAGGGATGCTTTCGCCTGCCTCCCCTGGGAGACGACAAGCAGGCGACGCCGGAGTGCGGGATCGAGGTCCTGGAGTTTCCCCGTTGGTTCGTCTGCCAGAACCCCGTTTGCCGCGCCCTGGTGCGGGTGGACGGGCTGGAGCAGAAGGGGTCGCGGTATCGTCACGGATGCATCCGCAAAGGAGGTTCTGAGACCGTGCCGGTGCGTTTCGTCGCTACCTGCCGGCGAGGCCATGTGGAGGAGTTCCCGTGGGTCTGGTTCGCGCACCGCAATCGGGAAGTCCCTTGCCCGGCGCCGAGTCTGAAGCTCGTGGAGGGTGCGACCGGCGACTTTTCGGAGATCCTGGTGCAGTGTGCCTGCGGGGCCTATGAACGGCTGTCCGCGGCGCTGGTGCCGGGTTCGCTGCCGCGTTGCGAGGGACACCGGCCCTGGTTGGGCGGAGCGGGAAGAGAAGTCTGCAAAGACGAGCACTTGCGGCTGCTGGTGCGAAGCGCCAGCAACGCCTACTTCGGCCAGGAAGTGAGCGCGCTTTCGATCCCCGAGCGCGGGCGGAAGGTGGAGGCGGCGGTGCGCAAGGTCTGGGACATCCTTCAGGTGGCCGACGCCACGAACCTGCCGGCGCTCCGGCTGATCCCCATGGTGAAGGAGGCGCTGGAGTCCGCCCCGGACGCCGACGTATTGGCTGTCGTCCATCAGATCCGGCTCGGTGGACCGCCGCCGCGAGAGCCTTTGCGCACGGCGGAGTATCGGCAGCTCGTGGCGGTGGAGGGCGAAGCGGCGGGCGAGTTCCCTCCGGTCGAGGGGGATTTCTTCGCCCGGGAAGCCGTGCCTCACGGCGGACCGCTGCCGAAGATCAGGCGTCTCGTCCTCATCCCCAAGCTGCGAGAGGTTCGCGTGCAGATCGGCTTCACGCGGCTGGAGCCGGTGATGCCGGACCTGGAAGGTGAGTTCAACCTGGAGGTGCAGTCGGCGCCGCTGTCCCTCACTCAGGATTGGCTGCCCGCCAGCGAAGTGCGCGGCGAGGGCGTGTTCATCCAGCTTGACGAGAGGGCGGTGTGGGAGTGGGAGCGGCGGCCTGAGGTGCGCGTGAGGGAACACGAGCTGCAGATGGGCTATCTCGACTGGCTGTCGACGCTCAAGGGCGACAAGGCGCCGCCCTTTCCCGGCGTGCGCTTCTATCTCCTTCACTCCCTGTCCCACCTGCTGCTGTCGGCCATCTCGCTGGAATGCGGCTACGCGGCGAGCGCCATCCGCGAACGGATTTACTGTGCGCCGGCGGATGCGGAGACGTCCATGGCAGGGATCCTCCTCTCCACCGGAAGCCCGGGCACGGAGGGGACTCTGGGAGGGCTTGTCGAGCAAGGGAGAAACCTACGCCGCCATCTGGACCGAGCGCTCAGCCTCGGCAAGCTCTGCTCCAACGATCCGGTGTGCGCCGGCCACTCACCTCGGAAGGACTATTCCGAAAGGTTTTTGGAAGGCGCCGCCTGTCACGGCTGTCTGTTCGTCGCCGAGTCCTCCTGCGAGCGATTCAATCGCTATCTCGATCGGTCTCTCGTGGTGCCCACGCTGGGACATCCGCTTGGGTTGGCATTCTTCGACGCGGGGGGAGAATAAACTCAAGATCGGCCGCCCTCCCCGTAGCCTTCGGTGGGCGTCGTAGACGGGTTGGGGAACGTCTCTACGTACAAGGTCGCATCGCCGCGCCTGCGGCGCTTTGATCCCGGCTCGTCGGAGCTGCCTCCGCCCTCTTTGAGGTCGTGGTTGCTTTCGGCTTCTCCTTTGACAGGGTGCTTCGGACTCGCTAGGTTAGCGGGTAGCAGAGGAGAATCCGATGCCCATCGACCGGGAGCATCAGGACCACCGCCGCAAGACGATCCTCCAGCTCCTGGCCGAGCGGCCGATGCGGCGGCAGATCGAGATCGGCAGCGCTCTGCGCCAGGCAGGTTTCAAGGTGACGCAGTCCACCGTCAGCCGTGACCTGGAGGCCCTCGGTGTCGTGCGCCAGCAGGGCGTCTACAGGCCGCCTGAATCCCGCGAGAACGAGAGCACGATCGGTCAGATGGAGGGCTTCATCCGGCGCGTGCGCAGCGCTGGGCCTTACATGCTCGTCTTCGACACCACCGCGGGGACGGCCAAGGCCGTAGCGGTGGCCCTCAAGAGCGCCGCCTGGCCCGAGGTGAGAGGGATTCTGGCGGAGGACGACACGCTCTTCGTCGCCACGGACAACGTCTACGACAGCCGCTTTCTGCTCCAGCGGCTGAAGAGAATCGTCAAGACGTGAGCGGTGGGTTTTTCGCCGCCTCGGAGACGCCCCTTGCGCCAGGCGAAGCCTGGGAAGGGAGGAAGGAAAATGCAGTAGACAGAACCTGAAACCCTTCGTAGTGGACCCAGTAGGTCCGAATCCTACCCGGCAAGGGTTAGCCACCCACCGGAAGCGAGTCTTGCGTGGTGGCAGGAGTAATCCGCGTCACGAAGCGTAGACAGCGAGTGTGCAGGCTGTGGTAACCCAGCCTCGAGAGACCGAATCGGGGAGCCGACGTCGTGGGGTGAGCGGAAGGCAACATCTCTGGCGCCGGATGGCTTGGCGTCGGAGGTCCCCCGGGGTATCAGCCCAGGGCATGTACACAAGGGGGTCCGCCCAGGAACCTGGGAGAACCCTGAGATCTCCGCGGTCAAGTCCCGGCTGGGCTCCGGGTGACCAATCGTCCAGGCCCACAGACGAGGGCGTCCGTACCCTGTGGGAGCAAATCGACGGGCGCACCCGCGGTACCGCCAAGCGAAGGAAACGAAGCGCGGCGGGATGGACTCAGGGCGTCGTAGCCCCTCAACAGTACCGAGGAAGCGGGGGAACCATCCCGAGGGACCCCGTGGAGGGAAAAGGGGTGTCGGGTCACGGAATCGTTGGAGGGAAAGATGACAGGGTCACCGAACCTTGAGACAGTCTCAACGCGACTTCAACGGATAGCACAACTGGCGAGGGAAGATCCGAAGCGGGCCTTCTTGAGCCTGGCTCACCACATCGACATCGATCTTCTGCGAGAAGCCTACCGCCGGACGCGCAAAGATGGTGCCCCGGGGGTGGACGGTCAGACGGGGGCGGATTACGAGGAGAACCTGGAAGAGAATCTCCAGAGCCTCTTGGACCGCTTCAAGTCGGGCCGCTACCAAGCGCCGCCGGTTCGCCGGGCTTACGTACCGAAAGGGAGTGACCCGTCGAAGCAGCGGCCGATCGGGATCCCGACCTTCGAGGACAAAGTGCTTCAGAGGGCGGTCGCGATGGTGCTGGGAGCCGTGTATGAGCAGGACTTCTTGGACTGCTCTTACGCATTCCGGGCCGAGCGATCGGCGCATCAGGCGATTAGGAAGCTGTGGGAAGGTCTCATGGCGATGGGGGGAGGCTGGGTGCTGGAGGCTGACATCCAGAGTTTCTACGACGATTTAGATCGCCGTCAGCTGAGGAGCTTTCTGGACCAGAGGGTACGCGACGGAGTGATACGCCGCGCCCTTGACAAGTGGCTGAAGGCGGGCGTGATGGAAGGGCGGACCCTCAGTCATCCGACCACAGGAACACCGCAGGGCGGAGTCATCTCTCCGCTGCTGTCGAACATCTATCTTCACGAGGTGCTGGACACGTGGTTTGAGGCGGTGGTGAAACCCCGTTTGCAAGGGGCAGCGTTTCTGATCCGCTTTGCCGATGACTTCGTCCTGGTCTTCCAATTGGAGAGCGATGCTCGCCGGATGCTGGAGGTGCTGTCGAAGCGATTCGGCAAGTACGGCTTGAGTCTCCACCCCGACAAGACCCGCTTGGTGCGTTTCGAACGGCCCAGCCGCAAGGCGGAGCCTGGGAGAACGCAGCCGCACGAGAAGCCGAGGAGTTTCGACTTTCTTGGCTTCACCCACTTCTGGGAGAGGTCTCGGCGTGGCAAGTGGATGGTCAAGCGCAAGACGGCTTCGGACCGGATTACCCGGTTTTTGCGGCAACTCAACGTGTGGTGTCAAGGCAATCGGCATGCACCCCTCGACTGGCAGCATGCACACCTCCTCAGCAAGCTGCGAGGGCACAGCGGGTACTACGGGATCACCGGGAACTCGCTGTCTCTAAGCAGCGTGCACCAAAGGGTCAAGCTGATCTGGCGCAAGTGGCTCAGTCGCCGCTCACGAAAGCCCAGCATGACCTGGGAGCGGTTCCAGCTTCTCCTGAAGAAGTACCCGCTCCCGAACCTGAGAATCTGTGTTGCGGCCTGAGATCGCGTAGCGAACCCGTGGCCTGAAGAACCGTATGCGGTAGTCCCGCACGTACGGGTCTGTGGGGGGCCTGGGTGGGTAACCACCCAGGCCTACCCGGCACGGAGCGTCTCTCCATGGGCAGTGTCTGAGGATGAGGAACCGGTTCTCGCCTATTCAGCGGGTCGATCTCCTCGCCGGCAACTTCAACAAACGCCCATCGCTCCAGCCCCGCAGTCCAGCATCATCCTCTACCAGACGGAGGACGGCCGCACCCGCATCCAGTGCCGCTTCGAGAACGAAACCATCTGGCTGACCCAGGCACTGATCGCCGAGCTGTTCCAGAAGGATGTGCGGACGATCAACGAGCACCTGGTGAACGTCTTCGAGGAAAACGAGCTGAGCCGGGAGGCAACTATCCGGAAATTCCGGATAGTTCGCCGGGAGGGCGCGCGCGAAGTCGCTCGCGAGATCGAGCACTACAGCCTGCCCGCCATCCCAGTATAAGGATCAAGAGTTGGATCGGGCGGTGTGGAGCACCTCCAGCCCAGCCCCGCAGGGGCGGCGGAATGTAGCCCGGGGCGCGAGCCCCGGGAATGCGGCCCCATCCAACCTCCGAAGCCCCGGAGGGGCGGCAGGATCATCTGCGTCGGGGAAGCCTTGGCGATCATCCACAAAGCCGACCGCATCCTCGTCACGCACAAGGGCGAGATCCGCGAGGACGGAGACCTCGGCGGTGGCCGAGGCGTAGGTGTCACCGGCCCAGCTCGCCGGGATGCCAGCGCCAGCGGCGAGCAGACCATCACCGGCGGCGAGCGGACCACCGCCGGGGGCGAGCGGACCGCCCGAGGCGGCGAGCGGACCACCCGAGGCGGCGAGCGGACCACCGCCTCCGGCGAGCAGACCGCCCGTGGGGGCGAGCAGACCACCGGCGGGGGCGAGCGGACCGCTGGTGTGGGCGAGCAGACCGTCCGAGGCGGCGAGCGGACCGCTGGCGGGGGTGGGCGGACCACCCCCGCCGTTGTACGTCCCACCGCCGCCGGTGGGCGGTCCGCCGCCTCCGTGTGCGCCGGCCTTGACAAGGGGTGGATATGGCGGTGTTTTCCGATGCAGAGACGCCCCATGGAGCGTCTCTTACGGGGGCGATACGCCTCGCCTGGCTTCACACATCAACCCGGTCTGGCAATCGCCCCCTGGAGACCGGCTCCGGAGGAGCCGCATTTGAAAAGCCCGGCGCGGAAGCGCCGGGTGGGCGGTCCCCATCGACCGAGGAGCCCCGGAGGGCCGGCCGAGGGGTCCCGCTGCTACGGCACCCCGGGGCGCTGGCCCTATCGACACCCTTCTTCTATAATTCAGTCCTCCAGGATGAGTGTGTGCAGTATCGTTTCCCCGCCGGCGACAGACCGCTCAATCCCGGTTGTAGAGGCTTTGTTTCACGGTGATCGCAAGAGGCCTACCCTTTGACTGTCTCAACGGCTAATCGATTCCTACCTGAGCGAGAGCCCGAAGTCGGCGAATTGGTCCAGGTGCGATCCAGGCGCTGGCTCGTCGAGGACGTCGTCGAGCCCCTCCTCGGCCAAACATCCCTGGTGCGGCTCGCCTGTGCGGAGGACGACGCCCAGGGAGAGCCGCTCGAGGTGTTCTGGGGGTATGAGCTCGACCGCCGGATCCTGGTGGAGGAGGGCTGGCGGGATCTGGCGGCGAAGGGGTTCGATGCGCCGCGCCAGTTTGGAGCCTACCTCCATACGCTGCGCTGGAGCTGCGTCACCGCGACCGATCCGAACCTCTTCCAGTCCCCCTTTCGGGCCGGCATCAAGCTCGACGCCTACCAGTTGGAGCCGCTTCGCAAGGCGCTCCGCCTGCCGCGCGTCACCCTCTTTCTCGCTGACGACACCGGCCTAGGCAAGACGATCGAAGCGGGCCTGATCGCGCGCGAGCTCCTCCTGCGCAAGAAGGCCAAGAACATCGTTGTCGCCGCACCCCCCTCGGTCCTCGAACAGTGGAAGGCCGAGTTGGAGGAGCGCTTCGGCCTGGTGTTCGAGATCCTCGACCGCGCCTACCTGGCGCGCATGCGACGTGAGCGCGGCTTCGGCGTGAACCCCTGGGCCACCCACAGCCGGTTCCTGGTGTCGCACAATCTCCTGATCGATCCGGCCTACGCCGACCCCCTGCGGGTCTGGCTCGGCCCGAACCTACCGAGCCCGGGGAGCCTCCTCATCCTCGACGAGGCGCACCACGCCGCGCCCGCGAGCGGCGGACGCTACGGCATTGAGACGCACTTCACGAGGGTCATCCGCGATCTCTCCCGCCATTTCGAGCACCGCCTGTTCCTCTCGGCGACGCCGCATAACGGCCACTCGAACAGCTTCTCGACTCTCCTGGAGCTGCTCGATCCGTACCGCTTCACCCGCGGCGTCGAGATCTCCGGGAAGGACCTCGAGGACATCCTGGTGCGCCGTCTCAAGGAGGATCTCCGCGCCGCCGGGCGGGACTTCGCCCGGCGCGACGTGGTGCGCCTCGCCATCGAGGGCCTGCCGCCGGATGCGCCCGAGATCGAGCTGTCGCGGTTCCTCGATGAATATCGCCGGGTGCGCGAGGAGCGCTTCGCAAGCACGGCACGCCGGGCGCAGGCGACCGCGGGGCTTCTCGTCGTCGGCTTGCAGCAACGTCTCCTTTCGTCGATCGAGGCCTTCGCCCGCAGTCTCAAGGTGCATCGGGCCACGGTGGAGAGGCAGTGTGCCCGGGAGCGCGCCGCGGCGGAGGAGCCCTCGAAGGCGGACGAGCGGGAGGCGGAGCTTTTCCTCACTGTTCCCGACGCCGACGACGAACGCGCTGTCTGGACGGCCGAGGAGCTGGAGGCGGAGGAGTCGGACCAGATCGCGGCAGTGACCGCTGCCGCCGAGGCCGCGGCGCCCCGCGATGCCGCCGCGGAAGCCCTCTGGCGCCGCGAGCGGGAGCTGCTCGACCGCATGCAGGAGATCGCCGAGAGGGCGCGCTACCTTCCCGATGCCAAGCTCCGGCGGCTCATCGATTGGATCCGCGAGAATCTCTGCCCGGGTCTGCCGCCCTTCGGCGAGCGGCCAAAGGGCGCGGCCCCAGCTTGGAACCACCGCCGCGTCCTGATCTTCACCGAGAATCGCGAGGGGACGAAGCGCTTCCTGCAGACGCTCCTGGAACAGGCCATCGCCGGCACGGACCGCGCGGAGGAACGCATCGAGGTGATCGACGGCCTCACCGGCGGCAGCCGGCGCAAGGAGATCCAGCGCCGGTTCAACACCGACCCGGCCAAGGACCCTCTGCGCATTCTGCTTGCGACCGACGCCGCCCGCGAAGGCCTCAACTTCCAGGCGCACTGCGCGGACCTCTTCCATTTCGACCTCCCCTGGAACCCGGGCCGCATCGAGCAGCGCAACGGCCGCATCGACCGCAAGCTCCAGCCGGCCGAAGTGGTCCGCTGCCACTACTTCGTGCTGCCCCAGCGAGCTGAGGACCGCGTGCTGGAGGTGCTCGTCCGCAAGACCGAGAGGATCAAGCGCGAGCTCGGCAGCCTCTCCAAGGTGATCGATGACGAGATCGAGCGCCGGCTCGGGCAGGGCATCCGCCACCGCGACGCCGAACGGCTGGCGCGCGAGATCGAGCAGGTGGATCTCGACGCCGAGCGCAAGCGCGTCACCGAAGAGGAGCTGGAGGCCGCGCGTGCCCGCCAGGAGAAGCTCGCGGCGCAGATCGAGCACTGCCAGACCCTGCTCGACGCTTCCCGCACCTGGGTACGCTTCGATGCGGCGGCGTTTCGCGACGCTCTCTCGTGCTCTCTCGAGCTGCTGGGCGCTCCCGCGCTCATCGAGACGAAGGACGCGGAGGGGCGTCGCGTCTGGACCTTCCCGCCTCTCGACCGGCGCGCCGAGGCCGACCCGAGCTGGGCCGCGACTCTCGACACCCTGCGGGTACCCCGGAAGACGAACCAGGATCTCGCCGACTGGCGCCGGGAGGCGCCGATCCGGCCGGTGATCTTCGAGGACGCCGGAGTCCTCACCGAGGACCTGGTCCACCTCCACCTGGAGCAGCGGGTCGCGCAGCGCCTGCTCGCCCGCTTTCGCGCCCAGGGCTTCATCCATCACGACCTCGCACGCGCCTGTGTGGCCGTCGCCGCGGACTCGATCCCGCGCGTCATCCTGCTCGGGCGCCTCTCGCTCTACGGCAAGGGCGCGGAGCGGCTGCACGAGGAGCTGGTGCCCGTCGCCGCGCGGTGGAACGAGCCCTCGCAGCGCCGCGGGCCGCTCCAGGCGTACGCCCGCGATGCAGAGACGAAAACGCTCGACCTTCTGGAGCGCGCGCTCGGCGCCGACCGCCCCCTGCCCAACGAGACGATCCGCCGCAAGCTCCTGGCCGCCGCCCCGCGCGACGTTCAGGAGCTCCTGCCGCAGCTCCAGCCGCGCGCCGAGGATCTGGCTGCGGCGGCCATCGAGAAGCTGCGCAGCCGCGGCGAGCGGGAGGCGAAAGAGCTGCACGCCATCCTCGAACGCCAGCGTGAGCGCGTCCGCGGCCAGCTCGCGCAACACGAGAGCCGGTTTCAGCAGCTCACTCTCAACTTCGCGGAAGAGGAGAAGCGCCAGGTGGAAGCCAACATGCGCTCCTGGCGCACCCGCCTCGATCAGTTTGCGCGCGATCTCGAGCAGGAGCCGCGGCGCATCCGCGACTTCTACGAGGTACGCGCGCGGCGCATCGAGCCCGTGGGGCTCGTCTACCTCTGGCCGGAGACGAGCTGATGGCCCCCGCCAAGGTCGATCCGAACATCCGCGCGCACCGCGATTGGCTCAACCTGGTGCAGCCCACCGGCCTCGTGGTCTCGGCGCCAGCCCTGGTGCGCGCCGGAGCCATTCTCGACCGCAACGACGCCGAAGGGCAGCGGCTCCTGCGCGCCGCCGTCGAGGAGCAGACGCTCGATGCCCAGGAAGAGCCGGTCCCGGTCCTGCCTGATTTCCGGGCGTTTGCCGAAAAGGTCCTCGGCTGGAGCTTTGCGCCCAAGGGCTACGCGGGCACCGCCGAAAGCCCCATTCCTTCCGAGCTGGAAACGCCCGGCGATGAGGAGGAAACGCTCCGCCCCGGCTTCGCCGTCCGCGAGCGCGATCCGAAAGAGGGCGCGACGCCGTGGCAGCTCCTCGTTCAGGTGCTGCCGCCGGGTGAAGCGCTCGACGGCGCGGCCCACAGCCGCCTGGAGCGGCTGCTGCGCGCGGTCCGCGTCCCGGCGGGGCTCCTGTTCAACGGCCACGCGCTGCGCCTCCTCTCCGCACCGTACGGCGAAAGCTCGGGCTGGCTCGACTTCCGTGTCGCCGACATGGTGAAGACCGACGGCCGCCCCATTTCGGCCGCTCTCCGCCTTCTCCTCGGCGAGATGCGGCTCCTGAGCCTGCCGCGCACGGAGCGCCTGGCCGCGCTGCTCGACGACAGCCGCAAGTTCCAGAACGAGGTGAGCGAGCGGCTGGCCGAGCAGGTGCTCCACGCCCTCTACGAGCTGCTCCGCGGCTTTCAGGCCGCGCACGATGCCTCGCGCGGCGAGCTGCTGCGCGCACCGCTCGCCAACCAACCCGACGAGGTCTACCGCGCCCTTCTCACCGTGATCCTGCGGCTGGTCTTCCTGCTCTACGCCGAGGAGCGAGACATGCTGCCCAAGGATGGAACGTTCCAGCGCTTCTACTCGCTCGCCGGCCTCTACGAGCGCCTCCGCGAGGACGCGGCGCTGTTTCCTGACACCCTGAACCAGCGCTATGGCGCCTGGCCGCAGCTCCTAGTTCTCTTTTGGATGATCTATGACGGTGCAGTTTGCGGCGCCATGCGGCTCCCCCGGCGCCATGGCGGTCTCTTCGATCCCGAACGCTTCCCCTTTCTGGAGGGGCGTCCGTCCGTGGGAACCCGCCAGCGCCATGAGCGCATCGAGCCGCCGCTCGTGCCCGACAGCACGATCTATCGCGTCCTTGAGAAACTCCTCGTCCTGGACGGCGAGCGCATCTCCTACCGCACGCTCGACGTGGCGCACATCGGCTCGGTTTACGAGACGATGATGGGCTTCCGCCTGGAGACCGCCACCGGCCGCTCGGTGGCGGTCAAGCCTCAGAAACGGCAGGGTGCGCCGGTGGCGGTGGATCTGGAATCGCTGCTCCGCGAGCCCGCAGCCCGGCGCGAGGCTTGGCTCCAGGAGCGTACCGGCCGCAAGCTGACCGACAGGATCAAAAAAGCGGCGAAGGCAGCCACGGTTCTCGAAGACCTGCACGCGGCGCTCCTGCCCGTAATCGATCTCGAGGCGACACCCGACTTGGTGGCGCAAGGCGCCGTAGTGCTCCAACCGAGCGAGGAGCGGCGCCGCTCCGGCTCGCACTACACGCGGCGCGAGCTCACCGAGCCGATCGTGGCGACGACGCTCGCGCCGATTTTCGCGCGCCTCCGGGGGCCGGAGGACCGGCCGCCCCGGCCCGAACAGATTCTTGACCTCAAGGTCTGCGATCCGGCCATGGGCTCGGGCGCATTCCTAGTCGAAGCCTGCCGCCAGCTCGGTGACGCGCTGCTGGAAGCCTGGCGTGCCCACGGCGGCGTGCCCGCGATTCCGCCGGACGAGAAGGAGGAGGTGTTCGCGTGGAGGCGGGTGGCACAGCGCTGCATTTACGGGATCGACCGGAATCCCATGGCCGTGGATCTCGCCAGGGTTTCGCTCTGGCTGCTGACGCTGGCGAAGGATCATCCGCTCACCTTCGTAGATCACGCGCTCCGCCACGGTGATTCGCTCGTCGGGCTTTCGCGGCGGCAGATCGAGGCTTTCCATTGGGACGAATCGAAACCGCCGATCCTGCGGGGTCTGGGCATCCGTGATTCGTTGGACGCAGTGGTCGCTCTGCGGCGGCGCATCCGCGGGGCCGATGAGAGCGTTCCGGATTGGGATCTGCGCGATTGGTGGAACGAGGCGAACTCCGAGCTCAAAAAGGTGCGGATCTTCGGCGACCTCGTCCTGGCCTCGTTCTTCGAGGGAGACAGCCCGAAAGATCGGGAGAGCAAACGGAGCGGGTATGTCAGCGAGGTCCTGAACGGGGCGGCCGAGAAGCACCGCGACTGGCTGAATGAGTGGCGGTATGCCAACCTACCCCTCGCGCCGTTCCATTGGGAAATCGAGTTCCCCGAGGTGTTTGAGCGGGCAAAGGCGGGCTTTGACGCAATAGTTGGAAACCCACCGTTCATGGGTGGAAAGGATATCTCCGGAACACTTGTTCGTAATTATCTCGACTGGCTCACATCTTCATACGAGCGTAGTGGCGGGCAAGCTGATCTAGTGAGTTACTTCTTCCGACGTGCGTTCGCAAAGCTTGCCCCCGGCGGCTGCTTCGGGCTGATTGCGACCAACACTATTGCGCAAGGCGACACGCGACGCGCTGGGCTCGGAGCCATACTGTCGTTCGGCGGCACAATTTATTCAGCGATCAGGAGGCTGCGCTGGCCGGGCGCGGCTGCCGTCGTCGTAAGCATTGTTCACGTTACGAAGGGAGAAAAACCCGCCATCTGCCTGCTCGACTGGAGGCCTGTGCAACAGATTACCGCCTACCTTTTTCATTCCGGCGGAAGCGACGACCCTAAACGTTTGGCGGAAAACAATCGCCTTGCGTTTACGGGCGGCTATCCTTACGGAGCAGGATTCACCTTCGATGATGAAAATGAGGAAGCCACGCCAGTCTCGGTTATGAAGGAGTTGCTTCGAGGCAACCCACAGAATGCTGAGCGGATTTTTCCCTACCTGGGTGGCGCGGAATTCCTGAACGACCCGCGTCAAAGACACAGGCGCTTCGTCATCGATTTCGGCGACGTTACGGAGGAAGAAGCCCGCAACTGGCCAGACCTGTACCGGATCGTCGAGAGTAAGGTGAAGCCCGAACGGGCCAAGCTAACCGATAACGCGGACGGCCGGAAACGCAAGAAGTACTGGTGGCAGTGGGGCAGGTCGACACCAACTCTCGACGAAGCCAGGGCTGGTCTGAGCCGTGTCCTTATGCACCCATTTTACTCGGCCAACCTTGCGTTCGCGTTCGTTGGATCCGAGGTGATCGTTGCCTCACCTCATCCGGTATTTGCGGTCGAATCGCTGTCTGCGTTCTCGTCCCTTCAATGCAGTGTGCACGAAACTTGGGTGCGGTTCTTTGGATCATCGTTCAAGGACGACCTCAGGTATACCGCATCGGATTGCTTTGAGACTTACCCCTTCCCCGAGAACTGGAAGACCCATCCCGACCTCGAAGCCGTCGGTAAGGCCTACTACGAGTTTCGTGCTGCGCTCATGGTCCGAAACAATGAGGGCCTGACAAAGACCTACAACCGCTTCCACGATCCCAACGAGCGCGAGCCGGACATTCTGAACCTTCGCGAGCTGCATGCCGCCATGGATCGCGCTGTGCTCGACGCATATAACTGGAAGGACATCCCCACGGCTTGCGAATTTCTCCTCGACTACGAGAGCGGCGACGACGAGGGAAGTAACAAGAAGAAGCCTTGGCGCTACCGCTGGCCCGACGACGTTCGCGACGAGGTGCTGGCGCGCCTCCTGGAGCTCAACGCGAAGCGAGCGAAGGAAGAGGCACGTTCCGGCGCCGCTGCGGCGAAGCCGCGTGGCAGGAAGGCGGCGAAGGCCGCGATAAGGACATCGGAAACGAGGGATCTTTTCTCATGACGACCTCCCTGGACGTTCGCGAGCGGCTCGTCGAAGCCCTGAAACTCGACTTGGTCGGACCCTGGCCCGGGCATGCCTACGCTGAAGAAAAGCTCGCCGGGATGCGTCCCTCTGCGTGGTACCTGACCGGTTTCCTGATCCCGTCTGGCACTCCGCCCGAAGAGAGAGCCGACGCCGACGAGGACGACGACCCCGGGGTGACTCCCGAGACGGCAGGCCTCCCCGAAGAATCGGCGGAGGAGCGCAAGGCGGCAAAGAAAGGTTTCTTTCCGTCCTCGATGGGACTGAGCTTCCTGGTACGCCCGGAGGCTAGAGAGCTCGCGGTCATCGTGCGCTGGGGCGACTACGCCCAAACTGAGATCGAAGGAGAAGAGGGCAAGGCCGTCTCCGTCTGGCAGCGGCAACCGCGGGAGGAACCGATCGTGCTCGCGTTGGCGGGCCGGGAGGGCCCGGCGGTCTACGACGTCCCGGGCTCCAGCGGACTCCAGCTCTACCTGATCGAACGGCCGATTTCCACCCAGGACTTCGAGGATCACATCCGGCCGGGGACGCGCTCGGTCTCCGTCTTCCTGATCAATCACCGCGCACCGAATCCGGACCTTCCCGACCTCGCCTATGTGTTCCAACCCGAGATCGAGGTACGGAGCGACCTCTCGTTCGAGCCCCGGCCGGACCTGCGCGGTGCACGGGCGGTGGACTCGGACGAGCAGATCGCCGACCTCCACTATGCCGACACGCCCGAATACGCCACCGGGCACGGCGTCTCGGCTGAATGGGAGATCCTCGACGGGCAGTGCCGGCTGCTTCGCACGGCCTGGATACCGAGCGCGGAGGTCGAGCGCACCGTGACCGCCCAGGTGCCCGGCGTCGAGCTGTCCATGGACGCGCTCGGGGTATTGGCGGACGGCGCCGCGGTCAATGCGGCCCTGTGCCCGCTTGTGGACGAGTATCGCGCATGGATCAAGGCGTTGCGGGCGGAGGTCACGGCGCTGCGGCAACCGCGGCGCGAGACGGCCGAGAGGCTGCTGCACTTTGCGGAGGTCGCCGCCCAGCGGATCGAGCGCGGCATCGCCGTGCTGGGGGAGGATGGCGAAGCCCTCGACGCCTTCCGCGTCGCGAACCGCACCGTGGCGCGGGCGCTCCGGCAGCGGCTCGGGGCCGGGATCGACGTACCGCACTGGCACGCCTTCCAACTCGCCTTCCTGCTCCTCAACCTCCCGGGCCTCGCCGACCCCACCGATCCCCATCGCGAGACGGTCGATCTGCTCTTCTTCCCGACGGGCGGCGGCAAGACCGAGGCCTACCTGGGCCTCGCGGCCTTCGCGATGGTCCTGCGGCGGCTGCGCCACCCGAGCGATGCCGGGCTCGCGGGGGCCGGCGTGAGTGTGATCATGCGCTATACGCTGCGCCTTCTCACGCTCGACCAGCTCGGGCGCGCCGCCGGCCTCGTCTGCGCTCTGGAGCTGGAGAGAGAGCGAAATGACGAGCGCTACGGGACCTGGCCGTTCGAGATCGGCCTCTGGGTCGGCCAGGCCGCGACGCCGAACGTTCTCGGGTACAAAGGCGATCGGCGCACGGAATCCGCGCGCTCGCGGGTGACGCGGTTCAAGCGCGATCCGAGGGTCAATCCCTCTCCGATCCCTCTGGAGGGCTGCCCGTGGTGTGGAAAGCGTTTCACACCCGACTCCTTCTCGCTCCAGCCGGATGCCGACCAGCCGAAGGAGCTGCGCATCGTCTGCGCAAATTTCGAGTGCGACTTCTCGGGTGGCCGCCCGCTCCCCATCGTGGCCGTGGACGAGCCGATCTACCGGCGGCTTCCGGCGTTCCTGATCGCCACGCTGGACAAGTTCGCCGCGCTCCCCTGGGTCGGGCCGTCCGGCGCTCTCCTGGGCGGAGCGGACCGGCGCGACAAGACGGGCTTCTACGGAGCCGCGGAGCCGAGCCGGGGGACGCGGCTCGCGGAGCCGCTGCCTCCCCCGGATCTGGTGATCCAGGACGAGCTCCACCTGATCGCGGGGCCGCTAGGAACGATGGCCGGGCTCTACGAAACGGCGATCGAGGCCTTGTGCGTGCGGCAGGTCGATAGCCGGTCCGTGCGGCCCAAGATCGTCGCCTCGACGGCAACCGTGCGCCGGGCGGAGGATCAGATCCAGGCCCTCTTCGGCCGGCCGATGACCCAGATCTTCCCGCCGCCGGGGCCGGATCGCCGGAATTCCTTCTTCGCCAGGACCGAGCCCTCCTCGAAGGTTCCGGCGCGCCTCTATCTCGGCATCGCGGCCCAGGGGAGAAACCCCAAGGTCCTCATGCGCAAGGCGTGGCTCGCCCTCATGGGCGCCGCCGAGCGCGCGTATCGCGAGGCGGAGGGGCACGTCGAGAAAGCGAACAACCCCGCCGATCCGTACATGACGGTGCTCGGCTATTTCAACAGCCTGCGCGAGTTGGGGGGAGCGCGGCGGATCCTGGAGGAGGAAGTCCAGAACACGATCAAGCGCTATGGCGACCGCAAGCGCATCGGGGAGGCCGGGCTCTTCCGCGACCGCGCCACCTTCTCCGAGGTCCTGGAGCTGACCTCCCGGGTTTCCACCAGCAAAGTGGCCGAGGCGCGGCGGCGGCTCGAGCTGGGAGCGCAGGACCGCGATCACGTCGACTGCGCCATCGCGACCAACATGATCTCGGTCGGCCTCGACATCCCGCGGCTCGGATTGATGGTCGTGCTCGGCCAGCCCAAGACGCACGCGGAGTACATCCAGGCCACCAGCCGGGTCGGCCGCAATGAGAAGAAGCCGGGGCTGGTCGTGACGCTGCTCAACATCCACAAGCCGCGCGACCGATCGCATTACGAGCGCTTCCGGCACTACCACGAGACCTTCTACCGTTCCGTGGAAGTCGCGAGCGTCACTCCTTTCTCGGCACGCGCGCTCGATCGGGGCTTCGCCGGGGCGCTCATCGCGCTGGCGCGGCACGCCCTCCCCGCGCTCACGCCGCCGCTGGGCGTCGCGAAGATCGTCGACGAGCGGGCGGAGCTCGAGCGCCTTTTGCTCGACGCCTTCCTGGAGCGGGTGCGCCAGCAGCCGTTCGCCGACGAAGAAGAACGGGAAGAGCGCCTGCGCAGCGTCCAGAACCGCGTGGTCGACCTCCTGGACTCCTGGCGCAAGATCTTCGTCGACTACCGGGCGGCCGGGGCGCCGCTCCAGTACCAGAGGAATGAGCTGGAGCAGCCCCAGGCCCTCTTGCGCGACATGCTCGACAAGAGCCTCGACCTCGACCACCGCAAGTTCCGGGTGCAGCGGTCGCTCCGTGACGTCGAGTCCGTGGTGAATCTGTTTCTGAAGGACCTGAGCGGCGCGCCGGTCGAGGAGGAGGCATGAGCAAGAGAGGGCATGGACAGGTCCGCAGGAGCCAGGTCGTCACCACCTGGGGGCCTGGAGCGTTGATCGATCTGCCCCGGCATTCCGCGATCGTCGGCGGTCTCGACACGTGGCCCAGGACGAGCGATCTGGACGAGATCCCCGAGATCCGGCTCACGCGCAAGCTGGAGATCCTGACCGGTGTGGAGTCGCCGAGGCTCTACGCGCCGCCTCCGGAATCGAACGATCCGAGCGAAGCGACGAAAGGCATCGGCGCCTGGCGCTTTCCCGAGTGGTTCGTCGTGCAGGAGAAAAGCGGCTCGAGTGAAGAGCGCAAAGGCTCGCGCCGCCTCGTGCACCGGAGACTGCTCAATGAGAAGGGGCTGTTCGAGAAGAAGCTCCCGGTCGTCGCCACGCGCTTCGTCCGCGCCTGTCCGAAAGGGCATGTGGACGATCTGGATTGGCGCTCCTTCGTACACGGGGCGGCGGACAACTGCCTGCGGCAGCTCTGGCTCGACGAGCGCGGCACGAGCAGCGACCTGAGCGATCTCGTGGTCCGTTGCGAGTGTGGCAAGTCGCGCGGCCTGGTCGAAGCGACCTTCAGGGAGCTGCACCCCCTCGGCCAATGCAGCGGCGCGCGGCCGTGGCTGGGCAAGGGAGCCAATGAGATTTGCGGCATGCCGAGCCGGCTGCTCATCCGGACCGCCTCGAACGCCTACTTTCCGCAGGTGGTGAGCGTGCTGTCGCTCCCCGACCGGGGATCGGCTGTTGAGTCGGTGGTCCTGGAGCTCTGGGACGATCTTGGGATCGTCGAGGACACTACGGGACTCGGCTTCATGAAGAGAAAGCCTCGGATCATGGAGAAGCTGGCCTCTTTCGACGACGAGGAGGTCCTGGCAGCGATCCGCGAGGCGAAGAGTGGCAAGACCGGGGACCGGCCGGTGAAGCAGGTTGAGTTGGAAGCGCTGCTCGCCGCTCCCGAAGGGTTCGGTGAGGACGTCCCCGTCGATCGCAACTTTCATGCGCGCCGGTTGCCGGACCGTGTCTGGCGGCGCACGCAGCGCAGCAACACGATCGAAGCAGTCCTCCAGGTCCATCGCCTGCGCGAGGTCCTGGCCTTGGCCGGTTTCACGCGCTTCGAAGCGGTCACTCCGGACATCCACGGCGACTATGAGACCGATGTCGAGCGAGCGGCCCTGGCGGAGGAGCCGCGCTGGTTCCCTGCCGTGGAGAACCGCGGCGAAGGGATCTTTCTCCAGCTCCACGCCGGAGCCGTGCGGGAGTGGCTGGAACGGCTGGCCGTGGCGCATCGGCTCACCGATCTCGCGAACGGGCACGAGCGTTGGAAAAACGAACGCAAATCCAAACGCAGCTTTCCGGGCGGCCCCTATGTCCTGCTGCACACGCTGTCGCACCTCCTGATCCAGTCGCTCTCCATGCGTTGCGGCTATCCGGCCAGCTCGATCCGCGAACGGATCTATGCGGAGGAGCTGATGGACCGCTACGGGATCCTGCTCTATACAGGGACCCCCGACGCCGAAGGGACGCTCGGCGGCCTGGTGCAGCAGGCGCGCCACCTCGAAGAGCACCTCGCCGACGCGCTGCGCCGGGGCGCGCTCTGCTCGAACGATCCCATCTGCGCCCAGCACGAGCCCGGCCGGAGCATGGAGAGCCGCTGGCTCCACGGCGCCGCCTGTCATGGCTGCTCGCTGCTGGCGGAGACCTCCTGTGAGATGCGCAACGACTATCTCGACCGGGCGCTCGTCGTTCCGGTTCCTGGCCTCGCGGACGCCGCGTTCTTTCCAGCCCTGCCATGATCGACGCCTTGCTCGGCCTGCCGGCCCATGTCCGCCAGCGCCTCGCCGGCGCTCTCGAGACGGGAGTTGTCCCGCCGTCCTGCTCCGCCGGCTTTCTGCAGTCCGTTTTGGGGCTGCGGGAAGGCGGTGAGGAGATCGCGGACGCTTTGCGCAAGCTGGAGAAAATGGGGATCTCGGGTCCGGCGGCCGCCGCCTGGCTGCGAACGGTGGAGAAGGTCGCCTTGCGAACGCCGAGGCCGGATCTCGTCTGGTCGGGCCCCGAGGTCCCGGGAGTCCACGCCCGCAATACCCGGTGCGTGATCGAGGAGCTGCTGGGCGCCGCGGAACGATCGGTCTGGGCGAGCACCTACGCCTTCTTCGACGGCCCGAAAGCCTTCGAGGTCCTGGCCCACCGCATGGGCGAGAGGCCCGAGCTTAAAGTCACGCTTCTGCTCAACATCCAGCGCAAGAGAGCAGACACCACCGCCGCGGATCACCTTGCACGGAAGTTCGCCGACCGCTTCTGGAAGGAGGACTGGCCTGGCTCCTCACGCCCTCGTGTTTTCTACGACCCGCGCGCACTCGAGCTGGAAGGCCCCACAGGAGTCCTGCACGCCAAGGCCCTCGTGGTCGACGACGAGGCGGTCTTCGTGACCTCGGCCAATCTCACAGAAGCCGCCCTCGACCGCAACATCGAAATCGGGCTTCTTGTGCGCGACCGCGCGCTGGCTGCGAGTGTGTCGAGTCACTTTCAGGCGCTGATCGACAGGGGGTTGCTGCGACCGCTCCCGATGGCGTGAGAGGGGCGAGCCTGGGGAGGTGCCCTTCCGGCGCGCAAAGGTCGGCCCTCCAGGACTTTACTGAGATTCCCTTCCCCACCCGGGGCTCACGCCCCGGGCTTTTCAAATGCGGACCCTTCGGGGCCGGTCTCGTAGGCGGAGGCGAACGGTTGGCGCCGGGCGCGGATGTAGAGGATGACGTTTCCCAGGGCACTTCCCCAAAGAGGAGGCGTGCCGCGGGAAGGATGATCCTGGATCGAATCGATTTCGCCGATTCGGAGACGTCCCGCCGTCCCCGTGGCCTTCGGTGGGCGTCGTAGACGGCTGGGAACGTCTCTACGGACATCTCCTGGCGGTTCAGGATCGATACGCCGAACGCGAGAGTTTCAGGTTCTGCTCGCGCCCAACGCGGGGCATCAGACGCCAATCAGGCGGATGTCACGGCCATCGGGAAATCGTGCGTGGATCTCGAGGTCCCCGCCAAGGGAGCGCACAAGGCGCCGCAAGGTAGAAACCATGTGGTCGTCGCGCTGCTCGATGCGGGATATCTCCCCTTGTCCCATCCCGGTGGCATCAGCGAGCTCGGCCTGGGTGACACCGAGTTGCTGTCTCAGCGTCTGAAGATTCATCTCGACGATCTGCTGCTCGACCCAAGCTGCGTTGGCGGCCTGGGCTTCGGCGGACAACGGCCGCTGCGCCTTCACTTCCGCCCAGGTCTTCAGCTTTCGGTTAGCCATCCTCTGCCTCCTCGATCTCGGTCAGGTATTCCCTCAGGATGCGTTCGGCTCGGGGCACATACTTGCGATCCGCCGTCGATTCGGCTCAGGAAGGCCGCACTCTCTGGCCGTCAGGTCGAAAGGACGGTGATTCCGTAGGTGCTCAATAGGGGATCCCTGGTGACGATCGTCAGGCCTTCCAACTGAGCCTGGGCGATCAGCATCCGGTCGAAGGGGTCTTCGTGATGGCGGGGTAAGGTAGCGGCGGCGAACGCGTGCCGCGCTGTCATGGGCAGCTCGAGAAAACCGTTCTCCTCGATCTCCTCAACCAAGTCGGCGCCTCCGAGATCCAGCTTCCCGAGGGCGGCCTTGATCGAGAGCTCCCAGATGGTCGCGGCGCTGACATGAACCATCGACTCGGGATCGGCTATCGCCTGGCGAGCCTCTGCGCTGAGCTTGGGGTCTTCGGTGAGCCACCACAGATAGGCGTGGCTGTCCAGGAGGAAGCTCACTCTGTTTCCCCGCGAAACGCAGCCATGACCTCATCGGGAAGAGGCTCATCGAAGTCGACGCCGATGCGGATTCGGCCTTTGAGACGCCCGGGCTTACGAGGCTCGACGGCCACTCGTACCAGCTTGGCCACGGGTCGGCCGCTCTTCGCGATGATGATCTCCTCTCCGCGGGCAACTCGCTCGAGAAGTCGGGAGAGGTTGGTCTTGGCGTCGTGAACGTTGAAGACTGCCATGGCGCCTCCTTAGCTAAGTTAGTCTACTCCTCGGCGTCCAGGCTGTCGAGCTTCGGTACCGAGCGGCTCAGCAATCCCATCGACTGTGACCGGCGGGAAATCCGTTTGCCGAACGCGGACGCAGATGAGGGTTCGCGGTATCCTTGTTCTGTGCCGGGCGGCTGTACGACGGCAGTGCCCTCGGCGGCCGTCAGCTCATCGCGATTGCCGCGGCGGCGATCAGCGCATCCTCCAGCAAATCGTCTGAGCGCCGGTGCATGAGCCTTGCCCAGGTGCGAAAGGTCCGCCCGTCGACCGGCAGGATGTTCGCAATGGGCGCGTCGAATGGGATTCCGCCGGAGGAGATTCCAGACACCCTCGATGAAGGGACTTCTTGACGATACAGCTGCATCAGCGTATCGTCATGATGATGCGGACGACCGTGACGCTGGACGACGATGTGTACGAGGCGGCGCAGGCGCATGCGCAAGCGACCGGAAAGCGGCTCGGCCAGGTGCTCTCCGAGATGGCGCGGCAGGCACTCCAAACCTCCGGGCACCGACCTGCGCGTCCGCCGAAGAAGGCTTCTCGTTTTCCCGCTTTCGACGTGCCCGCGGGCGCCAGGATGATCCCGGCATCGCGGATCCAGAGAGCCTTGGACGAGGATGGCATCGTCTGAGAACCGGGCCCTGCTGCTGGATGTCAACGCGCTTCTAGCATTGGCTTGGCCGAATCACCAGTTTCATGGCGCGATCCTGGCTCGTCTTGGCCGGCGCCCAACACCACGGTGGGCAACGTGCGCTCTGACGCAACTTGGTTTCGTGCGCCTGTCATCGAACCCGAAGATCGTGGAGGTGCGCAAGACGCCGGCCGAGGCGGTTGCCTTGCTCGCGGAGCTGACCCGCGATAGGCAGCACACCTACGTGGAGACTCTGCCGGCGCTGCCCCATAGCGCGAACGTGTTCCGTCATTTGCTGGGCCATCAGCAAGTGACGGATGCCTATCTTCTCGCTGTCGCAGTCGCGAACGGCGCCACGCTCTTGACGCTCGACCGGCGGTTGGTGCCGCCCGGCACGATGCGCGCGCATCTGGAAGTCGTCGAGCCGTGAGGAACTCAGCACCGGCTCCCGGGCTCCCGAGCTGCATTGGTGAGGCGCCGCCGGGTAGCGCACATCCTCGATCAAGGGACCTGACGGATGGCCATCACCAACCAGGAACGCATCGGCAAGGGGCTCGATCTCCTAAGGGCGCCTAACAGAACCTGGGTTTCCCTGTCTTGTCGCTTTCGTAGGGGCGGCCCTAGGTGGCCGCCCTGGTGGGGTGTGCCTTTCGCGACAGGGCGGGCGCCGTGACGGCGCGCCTGCCCGAGACCTACCAATGGCTCCTGGTGCCGGAGCAGGCGAATCCGCAGGCGCCCATCGCCTGGCAGGCCGTCCGGTTAGCAGGTGGCGGCGACGGGCTGGCCCCGCGCGCGAGCAAGCGGCTGCGGAGCGACGATCTCCTGGTGACCTCGCTCGGCTCCACCATCCTCCGCAAGCACCTGGACGACGTACCGCTCTGGCGTGGCGATCACGTATCGATCCACCAGCTCGTCGAGGACTTCGCGCGCTACCCCTACCTGCCGCGTCTCGTCGGCCCCGAGGTGCTGGTGCAGGCGATTCGCGACGGTGTAGAGCTACTCACGTGGCGGTTGGACACCTTCGCCTACGCCGAGAGCTACGACGAGGCCGCGAACCGCTACCGGGGCCTGCGCGGCGGGCAGGTGGTGACGTTGACCGCCGACAGCCTGGGCCTGCTCGTGAAGCCGGACGTGGCATGGCAACAGATGCAAGCCGAGACGCCCTCGGCAGCGCCTGTTTCCACCCCGGCCGGAGCGATTGGCGCCGGAGACGACGCCTCGATCTCGCCGCAGCTCCCAGGCATTGTCGCGCCACCGAGGCCACGCCGCTTCCACGGAACCGTGCACCTCGATCCCACGCGCCTGGGCCGCGACGCCAGCCGCATCGCCGACGAAGTCGTAGCCCACTTAGCTGGTCAGGTGGGTGCGGAGGTCCAGGTCACCCTCGAGATCGAAGCAACGCTCCCGGACGGAGCCTCGGAGCAGATCGTCCGCACCGTGACCGAGAACAGCCGCACGCTCAAGTTCACCAGCCACGGGTTCGAGAGCGAGTAGGCGAATTCGGAGACTGGCGTAGGGTAATCATCAGGGAAAATCGCTCGGTTACCACTCTAACTTCGCTTGAGCTTCTTCTGTCTCTGCCTCCGACAAGACCACTTCGCTCGGGTGGTTCTTGTCGAACGACAGAATCGCGTCAGCCGCAAACCGGCGCCATTTGTCCCACACAGACCCTGCTCGTTTCTTGATGTTGATATGGTGCTCAAGGCCGGGAATCTGTACGATAGCGAGGCCAGACTCCTCAGGCTCGAGATTCGCCAGTTTGCGTAGATTGATAATGCTATCAGTTCCACCAAGCAGCACCAGGATTCTATGGCACTGTACTCGCAACATCTCTTGCAGCTCTTTTTTTGAATTGCCAAGCATCACGTGATCGAAATAGTTCTGATCTGCTTCCTGCCGATGCTCTCGGCCTGCCCTGGTCAGGGTTCGCTGATGGTCCCGCCATTCTACTCTGCCAAACATTTCCGAACCGTCCATATCCTGAAAGCTGGCACCCGAGTTCAATAAGATGCAACTCCAGAATCGCTCAGGTTGCAGGAGGAACGCTTGCAGGGCGCAGAGCCCGCCAAGTGAATAGCCCAAAATCGAAACCGTGAGCTCGCGCGAGAAATGAGCCGAGAAGAACTCCTGGAAGGTGCTGTCGCTGAATGCTGGCTCGTCCACATAATCGAGCAGCTTCCTGATCTCCCCCATGAGCTGTCGATTGAACCGAATGAAACGATCAGGATTAGCCAAGAGTTCTCGTTTCATGATCTGGGTAAAGAGCTTAAGATTAATTTCTTCCGTTTCTTGTAGTTGAAACGGGTCGCTCTCAATGTAAGAGTTTAAGTTGTAGAAAATGTTTCTGCAAAAGTGGTCTGGAAGCGGCATCAACACGGATGCGATGCCCGCTGAGGCAAAGCTACCTGCCATGCTGTCCCAAAAATCAGTCGTGCCTTCCGCAAATCCGTTTAGGAGAATAAAGAGCCGGTCTACCGGCTTTTCCGGAGAAGACTTGGGAAGGTAGAACCTCAGGCTGAACTCGTTGTTGAATCTCTTGTTCCGCGATTCGACCTCTTCGGTCGTTCTAAAGGGCAGGAGGAACACCTTCACGGCAGAGTTAGGGGCTGATAGAATCTCGAACTGAGGACTCGGCCGCAGACGATGAATATCATAAGGCCTTTCCTCAGTCTTCGACACATGTACGCTGAATCTTCTAAAGCCGGGTGGTCTCACTGTTTTGGGCCTCCTGTCCAATCGCGCTTGGTCGCCTTCGAAGCAAGCCCTCGACCTAGTCACCTTCGCGTCGAAATAGTTCTATATTTACGGGTCTTCACGGTTTTGTGTGGGTGATGGTGGCGGCAAAAGAGCGTAACGACCGGCTTGGCCCAGGGAGGCTACGAATGCGCTGATGGAAGGCGCGGAAAGCCGCGGATCACCGCCAAGGCTATAAATCTCCAATACTTAGCGGCTTTCCGCCCCTCCCACAGCGCCGACGGCGGCTAGCTCCTGCCTGGATTTGGTATTGACTATCTTGGCCCCTGCCGGCCATGCCAGCCTCCCCAGGACGCCTGTCCCTACCCACACAAAACCGTGAAGCGCCTCGCCGCCGATGCCTGTGACGCAGTAACGGCTTTTCCAGTTTTGCCGCATCGCTGTGGACTCCAATAGTCGCATGCGTATGAGATAATAATACAGCGGCTAAATAGTAGCATGAGAATCATCGGCGAGTAGACGACTTCAGAGGCCGGCGGCCGCGTGTCGGGCAGACGATGACCACGAGCGGCTCGCCAATGTAGAGACGCCTCGGTGAGGCGTCTCCCGCCGATTCGGAGACGACCCGCGGGCGGCGCAGGGATCAGACGCCAATCAGGCGGATGTCACGGCCATCGGGAAATCGTGCGTGGATCTCGAGGTCCCCGCCAAGGGAGCGCACAAGGCGCCGCAAGGTAGAAACCATGTGGTCGTCGCGCTGCTCGATGCGGGATATCTCCCCTTGTCCCATCCCGGTGGCATCAGCGAGCTCGGCCTGGGTGACACCGAGTTGCTGTCTCAGCGTCTGAAGATTCATCTCGACGATCTGCTGCTCGACCCAAGCTGCGTTGGCGGCCTGGGCTTCGGCGGACAACGGCCGCTGCGCCTTCACTTCCGCCCAGGTCTTCAGCTTTCGGTTAGCCATCCTCTGCCTCCTCGATCTCGGTCAGGTATTCCCTCAGGATGCGTTCGGCTCGGGGCACATACTTGCGATCCGCCGTCGATTCGGCTCAGGAAGGCCGCACTCTCTGGCCGTCAGGTCGAAAGGACGGTGATTCCGTAGGTGCTCAATAGGGGATCCCTGGTGACGATCGTCAGGCCTTCCAACTGAGCCTGGGCGATCAGCATCCGGTCGAAGGGGTCTTCGTGATGGCGGGGTAAGGTAGCGGCGGCGAACGCGTGCCGCGCTGTCATGGGCAGCTCGAGAAAACCGTTCTCCTCGATCTCCTCAACCAAGTCGGCGCCTCCGAGATCCAGCTTCCCGAGGGCGGCCTTGATCGAGAG
The DNA here is from genome assembly GCA_963778565.1 of Thermoanaerobaculaceae bacterium. Lineage (GTDB taxonomy): Bacteria > Acidobacteriota > Thermoanaerobaculia > Multivoradales > UBA5704 > DATARR01. The sequence goes on from CAVZUZ010000018.1 coordinate 270,542, forward strand.
CTCCCAGATGGTCGCGGCGCTGACATGAACCATCGACTCGGGATCGGCTATCGCCTGGCGAGCCTCTGCGCTGAGCTTGGGGTCTTCGGTGAGCCACCACAGATAGGCGTGGCTGTCCAGGAGGAAGCTCACTCTGTTTCCCCGCGAAACGCAGCCATGACCTCATCGGGAAGAGGCTCATCGAAGTCGACGCCGATGCGGATTCGGCCTTTGAGACGCCCGGGCTTACGAGGCTCGACGGCCACTCGTACCAGCTTGGCCACGGGTCGGCCGCTCTTCGCGATGATGATCTCCTCTCCGCGGGCAACTCGCTCGAGAAGTCGGGAGAGGTTGGTCTTGGCGTCGTGAACGTTGAAGACTGCCATGGCGCCTCCTTAGCTAAGTTAGTCTACTCCTCGGCGTCCAGGCTGTCGAGCTTGCCGTAGACGTCGTATCCCTGGCGCAGGAAGTAGAGGAGGTTCCGCCCCCCTCCGCAGCCGGCGTCGCACAGGCTCATGCCAGGTGCGATCCGGCCGCGCAGGATCTGATCGACCAGGTAGATGTCGATCGGACCGAGGAGGGCGGGGAGATCGAGCATCAGCGGGAGCGCGCGAAGCACATGCGATTCATCCTACCGCGTTGCCCGAAATAGCGAGGAGAGGCTGTCCGGCGTTGGTTGCATCGTGCCGCTGACTCACGGAAAGCCGGCCTTCTCCTCCTTAGGAGTCGTAGCAAAAACCGCCGGCACCCTCAGCTCGCCTTCCTCGAAGAGAGCTTCTCCACTCACCTCGATTTGAACCTTGGCCATACCCGGTGCGCTGCCGGACGTCATCTCACCCGAAGCCTGCTGCTTCGCCTTGAGCCGGCCGGCAGGGGTGTTGGTTCTCCCGGCGAAGGCCACCACCACCCCCTTGGCCAACTCTTCGTCGGTGAATTCGTGGCCCTTGACTTTCACCGACAGCACTTGATCGAAGTCCGGCGGGGTCACGATCAGGTGAGCCAGGAAGAGCTCCCCTCCCTTGCCAAAGAGCAGATATTCCAGGCGGTCGGGTCTCTTGGCCTCGGGGTCGAGCTCCCGAAAATGCACGACCCGCGTCACACGGACTTGAACGTCACGGAGGATTGCACCTTTGCCGTCTGGCAATGGCTTTTCCAGGTGACCACGAAGGACTTTCGCGGTGAACGAGCGAGGCGTCTTGGCATCGGGTCCAGGTGTGGCGAGCTCGGAAAGCACGAAAAGCTCTTTCGGCCCCAGGGTGTAAAACTTCGGCGCCCCAGGGGCCTGGTGGTCTTTCACATACTTGTCTTGCTGGTCAAAAGTCACCTCGAAGATCGCCTGGTAGCGGTGAGGCATGATCTCGCGATCCTCTGGATCCTGAAACATCGGGAGATGGGAGAGGTACACCGTCCTCTCGCCGATCAGCAGCATGTTGTGAGTTGCCTTGGGATCTTCAGGGCGCTCAGGGCGCTGCTGTGCGACGGTACTCCGAGCCCAGAAGAGACCAGGGGCCAACATCATGGCCAAAACTGCGATGATCCGCGTCTGATTTCTCATTGCATTCCCTCCTGTGAAAGTCTGCTTCAACGTTTCATCAGGCGCAGTGCGGCGCTCTTTCGTTACCGTCGTCGAAGCCGGTCAGGCAGGGCGGGAGGATGGCGGGAGCGAGGTGATCGGCTGCCGCGACGAGAGCGGGCCGCTCGGGCCAGGGGAGTGGGGAGTGAGAGCTCCCCAGGGCACTCGGCCTCGCCTACGGGTACTTCGCCTTCGGCAACTCGAAGTGAGGTCCGTCGAGAAACGCCTTCTTGCCGGCCTTTTTCCTGCGGGCGGTGTAGTCGGTCACCAGGTCTTCGGGCGGCTCCGTGGAATCCGTGAACGGGATATCCCAAGCGCCTCCCCAGCGGAGGGGAATCCCCAGCTCGTTGGCGGCCATTCTGACCGCGTCGGCAATCTTGTAGATCGGCGGCCATTCCCAGCGGAGCTTGCCGTTGACGTACGGCACCAGATCCACGGCGTGACCGGTCAGATGCCTTGAATCGAGGGTCTGGCTGACGCCGGTCTCCACCATTTTCTGCTGCTCCTTCAACGTGCGCGTGCCGTCATGCACGGCGAAGTCCTGAACCGACAGCTCGAGCGCCCGCTTGACGACGGCAACCAGATCGGCATGGACACCCTCCAACTCCTTGAGCGACTTTTCACTCAGCTTGAATCCGCTCATTATGTGCCTCATTCGATGAAATAGAGAAAGACTCTACGCTTTGTCCCGGTTCGCGGTCAATCCCCAGCCGGGGAAGGCGCGGGCGCGCTCGCACAATGGGCTCTCGCCTGTCCGGAGCTTGGCTTTGCCCAGGTCGCCGACAACGGTGCGGCGCACGACGATCCGGCCGCAGCTCCGCCGGCAGCCGGTCCCACCACGCTCGCCCATGCCTACTTCCCCGCGCCCAATGGCGTGACCGCCTGGGGTTACCCGCTCCTCAAGTCTTTCTTCAATCGGGCCGTTGCCGCGCCGTCGGGCCCCTCACCTCCCCGGCCCTCCTCTCCCAGAGGGAGAGGAGGGAGATGGAAAACCGAAAGCAGGATTGTGCCTCTTCTTTGTTTTTCTCCCCTCTCTCCCTCGGGGAGAGAGGGGACGGGGGAGTGAGGGGCCTGAGGCGGCGGAAAACCCACGTTTGGCGACAACTCTCGGCGTCAGGTTAACGCGGTCAGGGGGACAGGGGGTGAGGCCTTGAAGGGCAGGCCGGTGACCCCCTCCACGAGCCGACTGAGCCCGCTCCAGCAGCAGAAGCATTCACAACGAATCTGAGCCGCGGAGGCGGGGAAGCGATATCCTAGATCCGTGCCGTTGCAGCTCGGTCTGTTTGACCTCCCCCCAGCGCCGCCGCATCCTGCTGGCCGGATCCTGATCGCCCATGGGGCCCTCGCGGCCGAGGCGCTGCTGATGGAGCGTCTCGATTCGCTTCTCGCGGAGTCTCGCCGCGATCCTTCGCTGCTTGCCCGGCCGGTGCGGATCGTGGTTCCTTCCCGCAGCTTGCGTCTGCACGTGGCGGCGGCGCTGGTGCGCCACCGCGGCCGGTCGGCCGCGGGCGTCTCCGTTCAGAGCCTGTTCGGCCTCGCCGCCGAGGTCCTGGAGCGGGAGGGAGCGCCGGTCCCCCGCGGCGCACGCCTGTTCGACGTGCTCGCGCAGCGCGCCGCCCGTGCCGAGCCCGTCCTGCGGCGGGGCCTGGAAGACCTGGTGGACGGCTTCTCGGCCGTCACCGGCACGGTCCGCGACCTGCTCGACGCCGGCCTCGAGCCGGTGCACGCCGAGGCGGCGGAGGAGGCCCTGGCCGGCGACGGCCCGCGAGCGGCCAGCCGCGCCGAGGTGGAGAGGGCCCGCGCCCTGGTGCGGGCCGCGGCCCGCACCGAAACGTGGATGCGGGAGCTGAGCCTCGGGCGCGTCTGGGACCTGCTGCGCCGCGCCACGGAGCTGCTGGAGAGCGAAGGCGGGGCGCATCTGCCGGCGCGCGCCGTGCTGATCCACGGCTTCGCCGACGCCACCGGCGTGGCCACGGACTTCCTCCAGGCCCTGCTGCGCCGCTGCGGCGGCTGGCTCATCCTGGACCACCCTCCCAAGCCGGAAGGCGGGGGAGTGGAGCGGGCCTTCAGCGAACGGTTCGCCGAGCGCCTCTCGATGTCCGCCGGGGTGCGGACCGAGACGGTGGCGAACGGGCTCGCGCCGCCGGAGCCGCCGGAGCCGCCGGAGGTCGCCGCCTTCGAGGCGGTGGGCGCCGAGCTCGAATGCCGCGAGCTGGCCCGCCGGGTGAGGGAGCTCCTGGACGGCGGCGCCCGGCCCGAGGGGATCGGCCTCGTCGCCCGCGCCCTCGATCCCTATCGCTTCGCCTTGCGGCGCCACCTGCACCGGCTCGGCATCCCCTTCTCCGGCGTCGGGGAGAAAGGCCCTCTGACGCCCGCCGGCCGCCGGGTGCGGGCCTTTTTGAATCTGCTCCGCCAGAGGGAGGCGGTGCCGTCCGACCGCTGGCTCGACGCGCTGGCCACCCTGCCTCCCATGTCTCTGGAAGGCGCGCAGGGCCGCGTGGACCTGCGGCTGGCGTTCTACTCGCTCGGCGCGGGCCGGCTGCGGGACGTCGCCCTGCTGGAGGTGGAGGAGGTGCTGCGCAACGGCGTCTACCTTCTCCCCATCCGCCAGGGCTTGAAGGCGGTCGGCAGCGAGGACGAAGAGGGTGTCGAGGAGGGCGAGGGCTCGCAGCGCCGCAACGACGTCTACGCCCGCCGGCGCAGCGTTTCGGGCTCGCTGCTGCGGGTCGCAGTGCACGCCGCCCGGCGCGCCTGCGAGCGGCTCTCCGGCTGGCCCCGCGAGGCGACGGCCGGCGAGCATCTCGGCCGCCTGGACGATCTCCTGGGTGAGGACCTCGGCTGGACTCCCGAGACGGACGAGGCCCGCCTGGTGACCGCCGCGATGGACGATCTGGCGCGCGAGGTCCCCGCCCACCTGCGTCTGGACCGGGAGGAGCTGCGGCTGCTGCTGGAGGATCTCCTGGACTCCGCCGGCGCCTCCGAGCTGGGCGGCATCGGCGGCGGCGTCCAGGTGCTCTCGGTCGTCGAGGCGCGGGGACGCACCTTCGAGCACCTCTTCGTCCTCGGGCTCAACCGGGACGTCTTCCCGCGCGGCATTCGCGAGGACGCCCTGCTGCCGGACGACCTGCGGCGCGTCCTCCAGCGGGTGCTCCCCGACGTGCCGCTCAAGCGCTCCGGTTTCGACGAGGAGCGCTACCTCTTCGCCCAGCTCCTGTCGGCGAGCCGCAGCGTCACCCTCTCCTGGCAGGCCGCGGACGACGACGGCAAGCCCCTCTCCCGGTCGCCCCTGGTGGAGCGGCTGCGCGAGCGGATCGAGGTGGACGTGCCTCCGCCGCTGTGGGCTCTCCCGGCCGCCGGCCCCCTGCCGGGTCCGCGGACCGCCGAGGAGCACGCCGTGATGGCCGGTCTCCACGCCCCCCGGCGCTGGTTCGGCCGCGTGCTGCCGCTCGCCGTCGAGGAAGGCCGCCTCGAGCTCGCGGACGTGGTCCAGGCTCAGCGGGCCGGCCCTCTGCCGTCGCCCGTGCCGGCGCTTTCTCCGGCGCCGGACAACCCGCCGATTTTCGATCTGCCGCCGGCGCGGCTGGCGGCGGCCCGCCTGGCGGTGCTGGAGGAGATGGACCCGGATCTGCGGACCCCGGAGGGACGGGCGGCGCGCTCGCTGCTGGGTCCCTATTTCGGGTTCATCGGCCGGCTTCCGGGAGGAGCGGGCGAGCCCCGTCTGCGCGAGCTCTACGTCACCCAGCTCGAGAACCTGGCCGCTTGTCCGTGGCAGCTCTTCCTGATGCGCCTGCTGCGCATCGAGCCCACCCCCGATCCCCTGGGAGCGCTGCCCGGGGTGGACGCGGTGCTGCTCGGCAACGTCGTGCACGCCACCCTGGAGCGGGTGGCCCGGCCGCCGGAGCGGCCGGAGCCTGCGGCGCGGCTGCGCGCGCTTTCGCCCGCCGCGATCTCGTGGCCGCTCGAGGAGGAGCTCGCCGCCATCCTGTTGCAGGAAGCCACGCGGCTGCTGGCCGACGAGGGCATCCGCCTGCCCGGCCTGGCCCAGGCTCTCGCCAACCGGGCGCGCCCCATGCTGGAGGTAGCCCGTGACGTCGATTGGGAGGCCGGGAAGGTGGCCGTGCTGGCCACCGAGCACGAGGGCGAGCTCGACGTAGGGGAGGCCCCCGGCCGTCTCCGCCGCGTGCTCTACAAGGCCGACCGCGTGGACCTCGGCGAGGGCGGGCTGGTGGTCTGGACGGACTACAAGACGGGCCGGCCGATCTCCGAGGCGCGCACGGCGGAGACCCGCCGCCGCCACTTCCTGGAGCGGGTGCGGTCGGGCGCCAATCTGCAGGCGGTCGCCTATCTCCTCGGCTCGGAAGGGGAGTCCATGGGGCGCTATCTGTTCCTCAAGCCCCAGCTCGGCGAGGAGGCGCGGGAGGTCTCCGTCACCACCGACGATCAGGAGTTCATCGCCGCCTTCGCCGCCGCCTCGGAGGCCGTGCTGGTGGCCTGGGAAGAGGGCAGCTTCTTCCCGCGGCTGGTGAAGCCGGACGGCCGCGAGGAGCCCATTCGCTGCAGCTACTGCGCCGTGGCCGAAGCCTGCCTGCGGGGGGATTCCGGCGCCCGCAAGCGCCTCTCCGAGTGGACGCTCGCCACCCCCGAGGCCGCCGAGCCCGGCTTCGGCGAGGAGGCCCTGCTGCGGGTGTGGCGGCTGTGGGACCCTCACCCCCCGACCCCCTCTCCCGCCCCCTCCCTTCCGCGCTCACCGGGAGAGGGGGAGAAAAGGCGAGGGCGGGTGTGAGGATCTGGCGTGCCCCAAACGGGCGTCGTCCGAGGCGGCGTTCCGCCCTTCGAAGCCTCACCCCCCGGCCCCCTCTCCGTAACCGGAGAGGGGGAGAACGGCAGGAAAGTGCCAGACGTCTTCCTTCCCCCTCTCCCATCAGGGAGAGGGGGCCAGGGGGTGAGGCTTCGAAGGGCATGTCTTCCGTATCCTCCACGAAAGCCTTGGAGCGAGATTCTCCCCCTCTCCCGGTGAGGGGGGAAGGGAGGGGGCGGGAGAGGGGGCCGGGGGGTGAGGGCTCGGGAGGGGGAAGGCAATGACCGAGCCCCTCCTTCGCCAACGCGACCGCGAGGCCCGCCACGCGGCGCAGACCCGTTTCGAGGCCGCCCTCTGGTCCTTCAGGCCGGGGCCGGCACGGGCAAGACCACTACGCTCATCGCCCGCCTGCTCTCCTGGACGCTCGGCGAGGGGTGGGAGCGCGCGGTGCGGCGTCTGGCTGAGCGGGCAGTACCCGGCCGGCCGGAGGAGGAGGCGCCGGATCGCGTGGCCGCCGACGTCCTCGGGCGGCGTCGTCGCGATCACCTTCACCGAGGCGGCGGCGGCGGAGATGGCCGGCCGGGCCGCCCGCGAGCTCGCCGCGCTCGCCGCCGGCGGCGAGGCCGCGGGCTGGCTCGACGCGGCCCTCCTGCCGCCGGCCGCCGAGCGGTCGCGGCGGGCGCGGGCCCTCCTCGGCACGCTCGATCACCTGGCCGTGCGCACCATTCACGCCTTCTGCCGCAGCCTGCTCGCGGATCATCCGCTGGAGGCGGGCGTCCACCCCGAGCCTCACTATCGACGCCGACGGCGGGCTCGTCGAGCAGATCGTGCGCGAGGCGGTGGAGGATTCGCTGCGCGTCGCCTACGGCGAGCCGGGCGATCCGCACGTGCTGGCTCTCGCCGCCCGCGGCTTCGGCCCGCAGGAGATCGTCGACGCGCTGATCGCCCTCTTGAACGGCGGGCTGCCCGCCGCCGCGCTCGTCGAGGATCCGTTCCGGCCCGCCGCCGTCCGGGCGTTCCGGAACCGCCTGGAGGCGGTCTGCCGGGAAGTTCACGGGCTGATCGCTCCCCGCCTGAGCAAGGCCCGGATCCGCAACGCCCGCGAGATCGAGCGGGGGCTCGCCGGTCTGCTGGACCGGTTGGACCAGGCGCCGGGAGACTCGCCCGGAGACCTGCCCGCAGATCTGGCGGAGTTGCGCGATCGTTCAGTCGGGGCCGCCGGGTTCCTGGGCGAGAACCTCCTCAAGCACCTCCACGACTGGTCCCGAGGACGCCTGGGAGATACCGAGGCCGCGCTCTTCGGCGACGTGCGGGCCGAGCTGGCCGGTTCCGCCGCCCTCCTGGAGCAGCTCCTCCAGCATCTCGGGCGCCTCGATCCGGTCCTCCTGGAGCACGGCCGCCGCGCTCTCCACCCGCTGCTGCTGCGCGCCGAGCGCGAACTGCGCTCCCGCGGCATCGCCACCTTCGATTTCCTGCTGACCGGAGCCGAGGCGCTCCTCGCCGGGCACGCCGAGGTGCGGCGCCAGGTGCGCCGGCGCATCGATCAGCTCCTCGTCGACGAGTTTCAGGACACCGACCGCACCCAGTGCGAGATCCTGCGCTGGATCGCGCTCGACGGTCCGGTAGAGGAGCGCCCCGGCCTCTTCCTGGTGGGCGATCCCAAGCAGTCGATCTACGGCTGGCGCAGCGCCGACCTCCGCGCCTATGACGGCTTCGTCTCCCTGGCGCGTCAGGCGGGCGGCGAGGTGATGTCGCTGGTCGAGAATTTCCGTTCCGTGCCTGCCATCCTCGACGAGGTGTCGCGTGTGGTCGAGCCGGTGATGGCGGAGCGTCCGGGCGTGCAACCGCCGTTCGAGCCCCTGCTTCCGTGCGAGCGGCGGCGGCACGAGGCGGGCTTCCGCCACGGTGGGACCTACGGGTGGGCGCCGGTCGAGCACTGGGTTTCCTGGCAGGATGATGCCGAGCGGGGAGGATCGCGGACTCCCGCCGTCGACGCCGCGCAACTGGAGGCGGCGGTCCTGGCCGCGGACGTCCGCTCCCTGCACCAGGACCACGGCGTGGCCTGGCGGGAGATCGCCATCCTGCTGCGCGGCCTGGGCGATCTCGACCTGTATCTGGACGAGCTGCGCCGGGCGCGGGTGCCCTTCGCCGTGGGACGCGACAAGCAGTACTACCGCCGCCGGGAGGTCATCGACGCTGCGGCCATGGTGCGCAGCGTTCTCGACCCCGGGGACCACCTGGCCCTGCTGACGGTGCTGCGCTCGGTGACGGTAGGCGTTCCCGATGCCGCCCTCATTCCCCTGTGGCACCGCCAGTTCCCGCGCCGGATGACGGAGCTACGGGCCCCCACCCCCGAGGCGCTCGGCGGCCTGCGCGAGGCGATCGAAGGCGCGGCGCGGGTGCTGCCGCGGGACGTGCCCGGCATCGAGCGGGTGAAAGGCTGGGAGAAGAACCTTCTCGCCGCGGTCGAGCATCTCGCGGTCCTCCGCCGTTCCTTCGAGACCGAGCCGGCCGACGTCTTCGTCGAGCGCCTGCGCCGGTTCAGCCTGATCGAGGCCACCGAAGCCGCGCGCTACCTCGGCCCCTACCGGCTGGCGAACCTCGACCGTTTCTTCCGCCAGCTCCACGCCGCCATCGAGGAGGGCGGCGGCGACGTCACCGCCATCCTGCGCGCCCTGCGCCGGAGCGTGGCCGAGGCCCGCGACGCCGAGGAAGGGCGTCCCAAGGACGGTGCCGAGGACGCGGTCCAGGTCCTGACCATCCATGGCGCCAAGGGGCTCGACTTCGAGCACGTCTACCTGGTCCAGCTCCACAAGCCGCCGCCGCCCGACCGCGGCGCCGGCACCGAGGCCGGCCGCCTGGGCGAAGGCTTCGAGCTGCGGCTCTTCGGCGCGCCCACCCTGGGCTTCGACCTCGTGGCGGCCGCGCGCCGGGAGGTCGAGGCCGCCGAGCGGGTTCGCCTGCTCTACGTGGCCATGACCCGCGCCAAGGACCGGCTCGTCCTCGCCGGCCGCTGGCCGGAGAGATCCGCGAGGTCCTATCCGCCCGGAGCCGCGATGGATCTCCTGCAGTCCCGCGCGGTCCCGCCGCCGGACCTGCCGGCACTGTGGGAGGAGGCCGCCGGCGGCGAAGGTGTGGAGGCCGCCGCGAAGCGGGTCTGGAGCGTTCCGGACTCGGCCGGCGCCCTGTGGAAGCTGATCGGCCTGCGGCGCCAAGAGGAGGGACGGCTCGGCGCCGAGCCCGAGCGGCCATCCCTGCCCGGGCCGCAGGAGATCTCCCTCTCCTCCGCCGGTCTGCGCCGGCATCGCCGGACGGCGGCGATCCGCATGGCCCGGCCCTTCGGCGGCAGGGCCTCGGACGAAGCTCACGCCCTCCTGCGGGACCTGCAGGCCGAGCGCCTGGCGAACGAGAGACATCGCTCCGCCGTCGGCCGCGAGACCGCGATGGCCGCGGGCGGGGCCGTCCACCGGGCCCTCGAAGAGTGGGATCTTGCGGCCGATCCCGAGACCGAGGCGAGCCGCCAGTGCTCGCTCTTGCCGGCCTATCTGGCTTCGCTCGCGGGCGCCGGAGAGGAAGGGGCGCTGCCGGTCGCCACGTCTTTTCTCCAGGCCTTCGCGAGAGGAGGGCTGCTGGGCCGTCTCCGGGATCTGAAGGATCACATCCTCGCCCGCGAGTTGCCCGTTCTCCTGCCGGCGGGGGAGGAGGAACGCTCGGCGGTCGGGGCGGTCTCCGGAACGATCGATCTGCTGTATCGCGATCCCCGGGACGGACGGCTGGTCATCGCCGATTTCAAGACGGATGACGTCGAGACGGAGGAGGAGGTCCGCGCCCGTGCCGCCGCCTATGCGGCACAGGGTGAGGTTTACGCGCGGGCGATCCGGCAGGCGTTGGAGCTCGCGGGGGCGCCGCGGTTCGAGCTGTGGTTCCTGAAGCCGGCGCAGATCAGGGTCGCTTCGACGTAACGCATCTGCGGTTGACTTCCCGGGTGCCGCGAGCTACCCTCCCGCACATTGATCCGTTGTTGCTACACCAGTTTCTCGCCGATGAGTCAGCGGGAGGTTCTGTGCTGATGGATCGCCAGGGATCTCACCGTCGCGAGTGGGGACGCTGAAGCCGTGCTTCGAGTCTTGATCCTCGACGATGAGTCGATCGTGGTCGATACGCTGGCGGCGTATCTGCGGCTGCCCGGGCTCGAGCTGATGACCTGCAGGGAGATCGAGGCCGCCGAGGCGCTGCTGCGGTGCTTCCGCTTCGACGTGGTCATCACCGATCTGTCGGTGTCGCAGCTCGGCGGCCTGGACGGCATGCGCCTGGTCCGCTTCGTGACCGCCAATTTCCCCGACACCGCGGTCTACGTGCTGAGCGGTTTCGTCGACCAGGCGGTGCGCGAGCTTTGTTCCGTCCTGGGCGTCACCGCGGTGCTGGAGAAATCCGAAGGGCTGTCGCGGCTGCGCGGCTATCTGCTGGACCGCCGCGCCGCGCGTCTGCCTCCGGGCGCTTCCCCGGCTGGGGATGGCGAGGTCCGGCAGGTCGAGCTGCTCGAGGAGTTCATGGCGGCCAATCCCCATCCGTGCCGTCTTGCAGCCGGTCATCAAGCTGCGGGAGGGAGGCCTGCGGTTCGAGGTCTTCGGCGTCGAGAGCCTGGCGCGCGGACCGGACCGGTCGGTTCTGGGCAGTCCGGCGGTGTTCCTGGCCTACGCGGCGCAGAAGGAGCTGCTCTTCGAGGCCGACATGATCTGCGTCCGCGCGGCGCTCACCGAGGTGGTCCACCTCGGCAATATGGTGACCACTTTCCTCAACGTCCAGCCCCGCTCGCTGACCAATCCGGAGTTCGCCGCGCGGCTCTGCGACGAGGTTCGCATGAAGGGCATGACGGAGAGCAATATCGTCCTCGAGCTGACCGAGCAGCAGACCATCGTCAATCCCAGCGCCTTTGCCGCCACCTTGCAGAAGCTGCGCGAGCGCGGCTTCCGGATCGCGCTCGACGATTTCGGCGAGGGCTCTTCGAACATCAATCTATTCCAAGACTTGCATCCGGATTTCCTGAAGATCTCCGGCACGTTCTGCCGCGGCCTCGCCCACGATCCATTCAAGCAGATCATCGTGCAGAGCACCGCCGAAATGGCGGCCGCGCCGGAACGGCGACGGTCATGGAAGCGGTGGAGACGGCCGAGGATGCCGAGATGCTGCGGCGGCTCGGCATCGATTACGCGCAGGGTTATTTCTTCCTCGAGCCGCTGCCCGGCCGCGAGCTGGCGCAGCTCCTGCGGTCCGGCGAGTCGGCGGACCATTCCGACCTGCTCGAGCCGCTCGGCGCCGCGCCGACCTCTCTTGATTCAGCAAAAACTGGGCCGCGGTCCTTTGTCCTGTACGAAGTGTCCGCAAGCAGACGTGCGCATTCTCAAATCGAGATTTCTATTTTTTTGTGATGGTCCCGGCGCAGGCGGGCGCCGTTCAGGAAATTTTGCGCGGGTTGTCTCGCTTCTTCTTCCATGTGGCACTATGGGCGCAGACGTACGCGTGCGGTCTGCCATCTAATCTTTTTGGGGGATTCACATGCCAGCTCATCCGACCTGAAGTTCGACCTCACAGTTCCTCTCACCGTTGTATCGGCCCTAGCGGGAGGGGTTGATCCCCCTCCAAACAGAAAGTTATCTTATTAAAGGGGAGAATTACGCCAATGCACATTCATGACTTCCACTCGAAGCTGACGTCCACGAACGAGGGAGGCCAGCTGTTCGAAGCGCTCCGCAGTCTGAGCCAGGTCGAGGATCCGCAGGCGATGTTCAATGGTGACGCGGATTCCGTCATGGGCAATTGGATGACGTGGCCACCCATGGATCCGCAAGCGTCGTGCGCAGCTTCGGCGGGGGTTTGATGTCGCTTTCCTGGATCGGCACGAGGTCTGCTCGCATCCGCTTGAAGCCTCGCGCCGGGCTTAAGCATCACGGGACCCGAGGGGCGCTTTCGCCCCTCGGGCCCGTTTCCGAGGGCGCACGAGTTCCACGGGAGCGCCCATGAGATTCGGGGAAGTGAAACGCCGGATTTGCAGCCTTCACCCGATCGACGCCTGGCCGCAGGCGCTCGAGTTCGTCGGGCGGGCGGTCGACGGCGAGTCCTCCGTGTGGAAGTATCCGGTCGCCGCCTGTCGGGCGGTCGGTGGCACCGAGGAAGCGGCCCTGCCCGCGGCCGCGGCCGTCTTCTGCTCCGTGGCCAGCATCCGTTTGGTCGACGACATTCTGGACGAGGATCCGCGTGGCGACCACCGCGTCGTCGGCGCGGGGCCGGTGGCGAACCTGGCGCTGGCCTTCCAGGCCGCGGGACACCTGCTGCTGGATGATCCCGAGATTCCGCTGGAGATCCGTCCCGCCCTCCAGGCGAGCTTCGCCAGGATGTCACTCGCGACGTGCTTCGGACAGGCTCTGGACGCGCGCGAGATCCGGAGCGAGGAGGAGTACTGGCGGGTCGTGGAGGGCAAGACGCCGCCGCTTTTCGGCGAGGCGCTGCGCATGGGCGCCCTGCTCGGCGGCGCTCCGGCTGAGACGGCCGAGGGGCTCTCGCGCCTCGGTCGGATCCTGGGCCTGTGATTCAGGTCAGCGACGACGTCACGGACGCCCTGGATATCCCGGCCCGGGCGGACTGGAAGCGGCGGGGCAACAACCTGCCGATGCTGTACGCAATGACGGCCCCGCATCCCGACCGTGAGGAGTTCCTGCGTCTTCTGCCGCCGTCGAGGATCCCGAGGCACTGGCCGCGGCGCAGAAGATCCTGATGCGGAGCGGCGCCGTCAGTTATTGCACGTTGAAATTGCTGACTCTCGCGCGCAGCCCAGGACCTGCTGGCGCGCGTTCCGCTTCAGCATCCCGAACCGATCGCGCGGCTGGTCGAGCTTCATCAGAAGCCGCTCCACCGGTTGCTGGAGATGGTTGGCGTCAAGGAGCCCGCAATGCTCTTCTTCGATGGAAATTGAAGGACGGACCTGGGGGTTATACCGGCATTCTCACGGTTCATCTGGAGGACGTTAGGAAGGTTCTCGACATGCTCACGTCGTGCTTTCATACGTTGAGCCTTCAGGCGCCGCGGCACCTGAGCGCCTCCCGCCCGCCACCACTCCCTTTCCCGGAAGACGACGCCTTCTCAAGCGGAGGAAAGTATGTTTATTAGCGAATTTTAACGAAGTTCATGCAGGAGAGGAGCCGTCTGTTCGATGTCTTGCGCCGGGTGAGCCGCCTGGAGACGCGGACCATCCTTGGAAGTGCCGGATGATGGCCGAATGGCCGCCGATCGGCGAGGACTGGAAGCTGCAGATAGGCTTGAAGCCCCTCGATCCGGCTCCGCCCGTCAGCCGGGGAAGATCCGGCTCTCAGTGGACCGAGGGTGTGAAGCCTGGGCGTAGGCTAATTCGGATCCCCGGAACGGCGGTGGGCGGCACGGGGGGAGGCGCTCCCCTCCGTCCAGGGGCTGAACATGGGTGCCCGGCACTTCTCGTTCGCAGAAGAAATCGGACCTCTTCCTGGGCCTTGTCTGCCTGCTCATCTGCTTCCCTGTCTTCGTACTATCCCTACGCGGGTGTCATCCACTGACGGTTTCACGCTGAGCCTCTCCGACTGGAAGTCGCCACCTCGCTCCCTGCGAGGGGCCGCCTGGACCTGTCTCGAGGTCGGGGACCAGGTGGTCTCGGTCGAGGGTGTGGGCCCAGGAGTTCGTCCACGACCGCAGCCTCTCGATCCGCGGGCTCTTCGGCGGTGACGGTGTCGCGCGTTTCGAGCTGATTCGGGACGGGAAGCTGCTGACCCGGGACATCAAGGTCCGGCCAAGCGGCGGGATCTACGTCCGCTGTCCAGGCGGCGCCCGCTCATCTTCTGGCGATGGGGACCATCGCCGTCATCTTCCTGCGGCCCCGGGACGAGCGGTGGCTGGTCCTGGTGCTCTTCAGCTATAACGTCGCCATCTGGATTGCCGCGGGGATGGCGGGGCAAGCCGCCTTCGTCCTACCTCTTCCACGTGGTGATCTGGTTCTTCCTGCCGCTGTCGGTTCACCTCCACACGATCCTGCCGGGCGAGCTGTTCGCAGAAGGTCCGCTCGATGGCTGCTCGCCTGCTCTATGCCGTCGCCGTGATGCTCGCGGTGCTCGACTCCTTGTTCCTGCTCCAGAGGGTCGCCTATTCGTTCATCTGGTATGCGCTGGCGGCCGTCTTCCTTTCGGTGGCCTGCTCTTCCTGCGGGTCCTGCCGGTCGGGGCCGCCACCAAGGTCGCGGCGCGGATCATGATCTTCGGCGTGATGCTGGGGCTGGTGCCGTTCATGATCTTCCACGGGGTCTTCGTGGTGTGGATCAAGCAACTGGTGCTGGCGGGCCGGGACATGCACTGGTTCACCCCGTACATGACCGGCATCTCGTCGATCTCCGTGCCCATCCTGCCCATGGCGTACATCTACGCCATCTACAAGCACCACCTCGGGAGCCTGGAGTTCCGGGCCGACCGGCTGCTGGGCATCTACACCTTCTCCGCGCTGGTCTTCGTTTCCTACACGATGATCTTCTTCGGGCTCTCCGGCAAATGGGAGAACATCCGCGGGGACTTCCTGGCCACCGTCTTCATCGTCTCCCTGCTCTACGTGGCGGTGACCCCCTTCCTGCGCGACCGCTTCCAGCAGTGGGTGGACCGGTACGTGTTCGGCATCAAGAATTCGGCCGCGGATGTCATCGGCCTGGTCTCCGAGCGCATCCCCAAGGCTTTCGACCGTGACGTGCTCGCCGGAGTGCTCGCGGACGAGATCCTGCCGTCGCTGCTGATCCGCCAGTCCGCCCTCTATCTCCTGGAGGACGGCCGCCGGGACACGCTCTACGAGCAGGCCGTGCCGCCCGGCGAGCCGGAGCCCTCGATGGAGGAGCTGCTGGGGATGCTGGAGAAGGGCGGCCGCTACCTGGGGCCGGCCGATCCCGAGGGGACCGGCCGTTCCTGGGTGCGGCTGGTCATCCCGCTCACCGTCCAGGGGACGTCCGATCGGCGTCTGGTTGATCGGACGGCGTGACCCGGACGACTTCTTCCCGGCGATCGACATCCACCTGCTGTCGACGGTGGCCAACCAGATCGCGCCCATGGTGGAGAACGTTCGCCTCTATGAAAAAGCGCAGGCGGAGATCGCCCAGCGCAAGGCCGCCGAGGAGGCCATCCGCCGGAGCGAGGAGCGCTTCCGCACTCTGTTCGAGGCGACTCTCGAAGGCATTGCCATCGTCCGCAACGGTGTCATCCTGGAGGTCAACAACGCCCTGCTGGGGATCTTCGGCTACGAGCCGGAGGAGATCCTCGGCCGGCGGCTCACGGAACTGGTCTCCGGCGAGGTGGACCTTGAGGGCGTGCCCCGGGAGAGCATCGGCTTCACCCACGGCGGCGGCACCGTGGACATCGAGATCGCGGGCAAGCACTACGTCTTCCAGGGCGAGGAGGTCTCGGTGGTGGCGATCCGCGACATCGCCCGGCGCAAGCGTGACGAGGCCGAGAACAAGATGCTCCAGCGCCAGCTCCTGCACTCGGCGAAGATGGAGGCCATCGGCCGCCTGTCGGCCGGCGTGGCCCACGACTTCAACAACTGCCTGCTGGCGATCTTCGGCTACAGCGACCTGCTGCTCGAGCGCCATGCCGAGGACGCGTTCCTGGCCCGCAACCTGACGGGCATCAAGGAGGCCGGCCAGCGGGCGGCCGCCCTCACCAAACAGCTCCTCGCCTTCGCCCGCCGCCAGCCCATGGAGACGAAGGTGATGAACGTCAACGCCGTCATCTCGGGGCTCGAAAAGATGCTGCGGCGTCTGCTGGGCGAGGACATCCTCCTGACGACCGAGCTCCATCCGGATCTCGGCAAGGTGAAGGTCGACCCGGGTCAGATCGAGCAGGTGATCGTCAACCTGGTCGTCAACGCCCGCCATGCCATGCCCACGGGCGGGCGCTTGACCCTGCGGACTTCCCCCGCGCGGATCTCCGCCGGAGAGACCCGGTCCCCCGAACGGGCCGGACGTGCCGCCGGGCTCCTACGTGCTGGTGACGGTGACCGACACGGGCGTGGGCATGGACACCGCGACCCAGGCGCGGGTGTTCGAGCCGTTCTTCAGCACCAAGGGCGAGGGCACGGGGCTGGGGCTCTCGACCGCCTACGGCATCGTGCGGCAGAGCGGCGGCCAGATCTCCGTCAGCAGCGCGCCGGGGCAGGGGGCCTGCTTCTCGATCTATCTGCCCGTCACCCGCGAGGCCGAGGTCGTGCGGGCCGGGATCACCGTCGGCTCCTCCGACCGGGGCTCGGAGACGATCCTGCTGGTCGAGGACGAGGACGAGGTGAGGACCGTGCTCGCCCAGATCCTGGTCAGCAAGGGGTACCGGGTACTCCAGGCGGGCTCGGGCGAGGAGGCTCTGGTGATCTCGCGCCTGCACCGCGGCACGGTCCACATGCTGCTGAGCGACGTCACGATGCCCGAGATGAAGGGGCCGGAGCTGGCCCAGCGCCTGCGTTCCGAGCGCCCGTCGGTCCGGGTCCTCTTCATGTCGGGCTACAACGACGAGCGCCTGTCGGACGGCGGGCCCGGAGCCCCCGTCTGCCTGCAGAAGCCGTTCTCTCCTCAGCATCTGGCGGAGGCGATCCGCTCGATGCTCGACGCCGAGGACCTGAGAGCGGCGGGCTAGGGCCGATCCTGGGGAAGCTCCAGGGTTGTCCCGGCCCACCGTTCCGGTCCCAGGGCCTCCACCACGACCGCGACCTTTCTGGCTCCCGCCGGCGGGTCGATCCGGATCGTCTGGCGGAACCCCTTCTCCGGATCCCCCGTGGGGAAAGCTGGTGGTGGACGCCGGCGGCTCCCTCTTCGGCGGGGAAGGCCCAGGAGACCCGGACGGGCCCGGGCCGCGCGGACTCCATGTCCTGGACGGGAGCCACGTCGATCCGTAGCTCTACGCGGTCCCGCGGGGCGGGCCTCGGCCGTCAGGGGCAGGTCGCCGCTGGGGAGGTCACGGCCCGCCAGGAGCTCCTTCGAGGCGGATCTCGGCGATCTCCTGGGGAGTCGAAGAGCGGAGCCACGCCTGGGGCCGCGCCTGCTTTTGCGGGCCGCCCGGGAGATTCAGCGCGATCGGAAAGAAGAAGGCCACCACCTGCATCTGGTCGGGGAGGCTCACCTGGACGGTCTGGAGACGGCCCTCCACGGGCTCGTCCGGCTCGGCGATCCAGAGCCGCCACCGCCGGGAGAGGGCGGCGAGCGCGGGCTCGATCTGCTGCTCGAAGCCGATGACGGTCCCCCCGGAGGCCCTGGAGAGGACGCGCAACGCGGCCGTCCTGGGCTCGACCGCGAGATCCGTCACCCCGGTCCAGGAAAGCGTCGTCTTCCCCGGCGGGCGGCCGGGAAGGATCGGCGGTACCCCGTGGTCCGCCGGCGCGGCGGACTGCCGGATCCTCTCCAGGCCGCTCTGGGGAATGATTTCAACCCCGGCCCCGTCCCTGCGCAGGGGGACGGGGAGGGTGACCCAGCCATAGGCCGCGAGCAGCCGGGAGGCCCGGTGGAAGGCGGAGGCCGGCGCCGCGGCGGGATCGTCCTTCCGCTCCAGGAGGGCGGTCTGTTCGGGCGTCAGGTCCGGGCCGTCGGCGACGAGGAAGACGGCATGGGGGCCGGACGGACGGCGGGAGGCGAGGAAGGCCAGGAGCTTGTCGAGCTGCCGCCGAGCCCGCTCGGTGGAGGGCTCGCCTGCCTCCTTGGCTCGTCCTTCCCGCAGGTCCCGCTCGACCCGGGCCGTGGCCGAGAGGTCCGTGAGCGCCTGCGCGATGGGTTTCTCCTCCCGCGTGGCGGGGAGGACGGTGCGGGGCTCCGAATTGGCCACGACGACCTCCACGGTGCCCGTCCGGGTCAGCTCGCGGGCGGGTTCCAAAGTGAAGACCGTCCCCGGGCTGGCGAGGACCTGGTCCACGTCTGGAAATCCCCGGGGCTCAGCCGGTCCCGGCTCGACCACGCCGCCCACACCCGAGCCCCGGGGGTCCGAGGCGGCCTCGACGCGTCCGTCCGGCAGCAGGTGCACGGCGTGGACCTTGGCGGCGGCCGGGGTGATCTCGATCGTGTGGCCGCGGCGTTCGAGCTCGCCGCGGGTCTCGGGGGAGAGGGAGTCGGGTTCGACGTCCAGCCGGTCCGGCAGCCATTGGTGGTGCAGGCGCGGGCGGTCGAGCGCGGCCTGGAGAGGGTCGCCGTCCACGAGCAGGTTGAGCACCACCTGGATCGTGTTGGTAGGGATGCGCGAGCCGCCGCGCCCGCCGAGGGCGTAGGCCTCCTTGCCCTTCCAGGCGATCACCGGGCTCATGGCGGAGAGCATCTTCTTGCCGGGAGCGACCACGTTGGCCTCGCCTGGATGAGCCCGAAGAGGTTGGGCCGGCCCGGAGCCGTGGTGAAGTCGTCCATCTCGTTGTTGAGGAAGAAGCCCGCCTCCGGCACCCAGAGGCCGCAGCCGAACAGGCCGTTCAGGGTGGTGGTGAGGGCCACGAGGTTGCCGTCGCGGTCCACGATGGAGAGGTGGGTGGTCTCGCCGCTGCCGGCCGGCACCGCTGCGTCTGTTCCCGGCCAGGGCTTGATCTGGGTGGAAGGCGGGGCTGGCGGGGATCGATCTCCTTCGCCCGCCGGTCGAGCCAGTCGGCGGCGAGGAGCTGCGCTTCCGTGGCCTGGGTGGTGGCGGGGTCGGCCAGGAGGAACCGGTCGGCGAAAGAGCGCCGGAGGGTCTCGGCCAGCAGGTGGTCGCGGTCGGCGCCGAAGCGAGGGAGCTTGCCCCATTCGAGCTTCTCCAGGATGCCGAGCGCCGGCCCAGGATGATGCCGCCAGGAGGGGAGCGGCATGGAGACGAGCTTCCAGCCGAAGGCCTCGAAGGTGAGGGGCGCGCGCCACTCCGGCTTGTAGGCCGCGAGGTCGGCCGCCGTGAGCACGCCGCCATGGGCGTCCGACGCCTTCTCGACGGCGGCGGCGACCGGTCCCTCGGTGATCCCCTTCGGACCCTGCCGGGCGTAGCGGTCGAGCGTGGCCGCGAGGTCCGGGAGCTTGAGGACGCTGCCGATGGCTGGAGGCTCTCCTTCCGGGAACCAGACTCGGGCCGTCTCGGGAAGCGCAGGAGGAGCTTGCGGCTCTCCTCCTTGCCGAGGAGGTCGTGGAGATAGCGGCTGACGGGGAAGCCTTCGGCCGCCAGGCGCGGGGCGGGGGCGACCACCTTGGGCCAGGGCAGCCGGCCGAAGCGGCGCTGGAGCTCGTGGAGGCCGGCCGGGGAGCCGGCACGCCCGCGGCCAGGGGACCCACGAGCGAGGCCTTCTCCACCGGCTGGCCCTGGGCGTCCAGGTACATGTCCCGCCTGGCTTGGCCGGCGCGATCTCGCGGAAGTCGAGGGTCGAGAGGTCTCCGCCCATCCGCACCACGGCGAAGCCGCCGCCGCCCAGGTTGCCCGCCTCGGGATAGACCACGGCCAGGGCCAGGGCGGTCGCCACGGCGGCGTCCACGGCGTTGCCTCCGGCCCGCAGGATCTCGAGGCCCGCCGCCGTGGCCAGGGGATCGGCCGACGACACGGCGCCGCCCGTGCCCACCGGCGCCGGCACCGAGGCGCTCCAGGCGGAAAGAGGGAGGAGGAGAGCGAGGATGAGCGGCAAGGTCCTCTTCATGCGGATCTCCCGGTCACAAAAGTAGTGGGCTGGTCCAGGGCATCCGTCGGCGCACGGAGGCCGAGCAGGCGATCCGCAGCCATTCTTTCATGATCCCCCCGCGAAGAGATCGAAGGCTGGCTAGGGTGAGCGTTCCTGCCGCAGGATCGCGATCCGTTCGGTGAGCGCCCGCTCGAAGAGCTGCATTTCTCCGCTTTCGCGGTAGCGCGCGGCCGCCATCTTCAGCAAGGCGGCAGCCTCGCCGGTCCGCCCCTGCTCGCGCCGCAGCGCTCCCTCGAACTCCAGGAGCCGCGCCTCCACGAGGAGATCGCCGGTGCCGTGCGCGAGACACGCGGCGGCGGCGCGGAGATCCGTCCGCCCGTGACAGCTCTCCCAGATGCCGGTTGGCGTCGCCGGCCGCAGCCCATGCCCGGGCCCGCAAATCCGCGACCACGGATGAGGGATGCCGGGCCGGATCGAGCCGGTCCGCGCCGGCCAGCGTCAGGGCGGCCAAGTGGGCGGATTCCTCTTCGCGGGTACTTCCGCTGTCTCGGCGCTCCTGGCGAGCAGCAGCTCGCAGACTCCCAAGTGTGGTAGCGGGTCTCCCGGCGCAGCTGCTCCTCCCGGCATTCAGGCGCCCGCGACAGCAGCTCGGCGATGGCTTCCGGCGCCTCCCCGCGTTCGCGGTCGAGATTGGACCGCACGCCGCTCAGCTGCTCGAGGAGCGGGTCGTCGATCTCTTCGGCAGGTGGGAGGTCGGCCTCCGGCTCGGCGATCTCGAGCACGCGACCGCTGGGGTCGTCTTCGGCCATCGGACCTCCTCCGGACAAACACCCAAACAGCAAAGCAAGGAGCTATGACGGCTTGGTTCTCTGTTTCACGAGTGCACGGGGCCGACGGAACCGGGACGGCTCGCGCTCTCGGGTCCTTCGAGGTCTATGTGCACCTCCTGGAGGTCCAGCCGCTCGGCGGTGGGCTTGCGGACCACCCGGCCGGCGTGGGTCAGCAGAGCGCCGGCCAGGATCTCGTCGCCCAGG
>CAVZUZ010000019.1:0-187073 GCA_963778565.1 Thermoanaerobaculaceae bacterium
CCGTCCCGCCCGGGTTGGCCGGAAGGGTTCTGGCACGCGTGCGCAGCCGGTCCGCATCCGGCTCGCTCTCCTGGTCGGTGGCGCCCGGCTGGGTGCGGGCGACGGCGCCGCCGCTCTGGTTGCCGGCGCGGCGCTCGGAATCGGAGTCGGCCGGATCTGGCCGGCGCGGACTGCAGCGCCGAGGTCGACTCGGAGCCCTCGGCGACCTTCCTCACCGCCACCGCCGAGACCAGCCTGGCCGACAGTTACTGGAGCCTGGTCGAGGACGCCACCGCCCCCGATGGAGTGACAGACGCCGGCGAGGCGCAGCCATGAGGCGCTGGTGGCTGGTCATTGCGCTCCTCCTCTCGGTGGGGCTGAACCTGGGAATCCTCACGGACGTCGTCGCGGCGCGGCGCAGCGGGCCGCCGTCGAAGCCGCGGCCAAAAAGCACCCCGGAGATGATGACTCCCGCCGGCGGCGATCCCCTTCCCCGGCTTCCCAGGCTCGCCGACCGCCTGGGCCTCGAGGGGGAGGAGCGGCGGAAGTTCCTCGATATTCAATGGAACCTCTACCAGGAGACGAGCCGGCTCCGCTTGCAACTGGGTGAGGTGCACCGCGAGATCCGGAAGGAGCTGACCCGCGACCAGACCGACCCGCCAGGCGGTGGACCAGTTGTTGAACGAGTCGGCTCGCATCTACCTGGCCCTGGAACGGTCCATGGTGAAAAACGTTCTCGCGACCCGGGAGCTGCTCGATCCGGAGCAGGAGCGCCAGTACATGATGCTGATCGGCCGGCTGCGGATCGGCGGCGCCGCTGGCGCCGGAACCGGGCTCGGCGGGCCTGAGCCCGGGCTGGGGCCGGCCCGTCAGCAAAAGCCTCCCCTACGTGGAGAGGAGATGCGGCGGCGGATGATGGAGGAGCGCATGGAGCAGCGCCGCCTCCAGCAGGAACGCATGCGCGAGCGGTTGCCGACGCTTTCGGCGACGGCCGCGGCGGTTCGAAGAGGAGGGTGGGGAGGGGACGCCGGAGCCGCCGCCGTAGAGCCGTAGTTCGGCCCGCTGCGGCCCGGCGCTTCGCACCGGGCTATTGAGACGTCGCTTCTCCGAAGCGAATCGCTCCCCCAGGAGCGACGTTTCGGTAGCCCGGTGCGGAAGCGCCAGGCGGAGCCTATTCCTTCACCGCCTTCGCTTCCCGCACCCCCCGCAGCTTCCCCTGGATCTCCCGCAACGCTTCGGACGGCAACAGGAGCACGACTTCCCGCCCGCTCGCCCGCGCCGGTGCTCCTTCCTTTCCGGCAGGGTAGAGCGTCAGCGTCTCGTTCCCCGCCTCCTTGGAGCGCAGCGTGAATATCAGCACCGGCTTGGCGAGGCCTGGGGCCTCTTGCGGGGTCAGCAGGCGGTCAGCGCGGGCGCCGGTCAACGCGAACAGCAGATCGCTGACCGGCAGGTAGGAGATCAGCGTGTCCCCCGCGCTTCCAGTCCGTGCCGGAACGGGTGAGATCGAGAGAGGTCCGCTCGTCCCGCACGGTGGCCGACTCGACGTCGTGCACGGCCAGGGCGAGCTGCAGCGCCCACCAATCCGCCGGCGCGCGCCGGATGGACTCGGCCAGACGCGTGCGGACCTCGAACACGGTGTTCCCCACCGGCACGTGGCCAGCTCGCCGCTCGCCTCGCCCTCGGGAGCTTCCTCGCCGGTCACCGCCGAGCCCAGCTCGACGCGAACCGGCGCAGCTCCTCGATCCACCTGGACCGTCTCGCGCGGCGGAGCGAGGTTCCACTCCGCGAGCGGCCGCGAGCCCTCCAGGAAACGTTCCGCGGTGAGACCGGTAAGGTCGGAGAGCAGGCCGTCCACCAGGTCGCGGTCGGCCCGGTCGGCGATCGGCCTCTCGATCCAGAACCCGGCCGGCCGCTTGACGAGGGCGACCGGGCCTTCCGCGGCGCAGGCGGTCAACGTGATGCGCCGGACCGCCTCGCGGTCGGCGCGGAACATCTGCTTGTCCCGCCATTCGCTCGGCTCCCGCTCGAGCTCGGCGAGGATGGTATCGCTCACCACGTAAGCGCCCTTCTCCCCCTCGAGGCCCGCCACGAGCGAGCCGCCGGGCGGCACCTCGGCGCCGAGCTTCAGCACCTTCGCGCCGTCCTTCGTCGCCAGGCGCAGCGTGGCGCGCGGCTTGTCGAGCCCGACCTCCTTGGCGTCGACGTCCTCCAGGGTGCGGGTCTTCTCGAGGCCGGCCACCGCTTCCAGCAGGCGGTCCACCGCGAAGGCGTCGGCGCGCGCCGCGACGGGCTGGGTCATCCGCCACTCGGCAGCGGGTTCGGTGGCTTCCTCTCCGTCCTCTTTGTCCTTTTCGTCCTTGCCGTCCTTTTGGTCCTTTTTCTTCGCCGCGGTCCGCTCCAGGCGAACCTGTCCCTCCCGGACTCGATCGTCACCGCCGTCACCTCGTCCTTCTCGATCGGGAGGACCTTCTTCTGCAGCGCGGTGCGCTCCTCGCTGGACGGCAGCTCGCGCTCGTAGAACCAGATGAAAGCGCCGAGACCCAGGACGACCACGAGCAGGATCAACAGCGTGCGGGGCTTCATGCCACCTACCTCCTGCGGCGGAAGAACACCACGACGCCGGCGAGGACCGAGAGCAGGGGCATGGCGGCCGCCACCAGACGCACCACGTTGAACTCGCCCTGGGTCAGCGTGAGCTTCACCTGTTCCGTCTTCTTCGGCGGAATGCCGAGCAGGGCCTCGCGCTCCACCAGCCAGTTGAGGGCGTTCGACAGCAGCACCGTATTGCCGACGTTGGCCTGCATGAGCTGGTTGGCCGCGAAATCGGAATCGCCGATGGCCACCAGCCGCATCGGCCGCTTGCCGGGAGCCGTCGAGCCGCTCTCGGCCACCACGCCGATCGACACCGGGCCGGCCAGGTCCTGGGCGTCGCGGCCCACCTGGTTCAGATTGACCAGGTCGGTCTCTCCCCAGCCCTCGGCCGAGGTGCGCAACAGCTCGCTCGCGTTGATGCCGGGAGCGCTCCCGGGAACGACCGATCGCACGACGCTCAGCAGCACCGGCAGATCCCCCTCGGCCAGCGCTCGGGTGACGGGATGATCGCCGTACTCCTTCGAGAAGATCGTCTCCGGCCCGAAGAACGGCAACGGGTTGGAAGGATCGACCACGATGTTCTGACCGGCCTGGATGCCGAAGCGGGCCAGCCAGCTCTCGAGCCCGGTGCTCACCAGGCCGGAGCCCCCGGCCGGACTGAGGGTGGGATCGAGCAGCACGAGCATCCGTCCGCCGTTGTTGAGATAGGCCGAAAAGGCGTTCAGCTCCGGCTGGACGAAACTGCCCGTGGGACCGGCGATGACCAGCAGGTCGGTGCCGGCCGGCACGGCGGGCTTGCCGAGCGAGGCCCACTCCTCCAGCTCGAAGTTGTCGCGCCCCAGGATCTGGTGGGCGCCGGAGAGGCCGCGACCGCTCTGGTCGTCCAGCGAATGCTCGCCGTGGCCGGTGGTGAAGAGGATTTTGGGCTTGCGGCCCTCGGAGAGCTGCAGGATGGTGCTGGTGAAGAGCTGCTCGCCCTTGAAGCCCGTCATCTGCGGCGCTCCCGTCGTCTGAAAGCTGCGGAAGTCGAGCTCGGCCAGGTCGTTGCTGGCGATGACCCGCTTGTCGTCGCCGCTCGTCACCACCACGCCGGTCGTCGTCACGCCGTACTTCTGCACCAGCTGCTGGGCCTCCACCGGCTTCTTGGCGGCGTCGACGATCCGCACGCGCACCCGCCGCGAGGCGGCGCCGTAGCGCGACAGCAGCTCCGTCGTCGGCTGGTAGATCTCCCCCTGCTCGGGAGAGAGAAAGACGATGAACTCGACGTCCCGGTTCAGCCCCTCGAGCACGTTCAAGGTTTTCTCCGAGAGGCTGTAGAGCTGGCTCTTGGTCCAGTCGAAGCGCTTGTAGTACTTGCCGCCGAAATAGTTGACCATGACCAGCAGCGCCGCGAGCAGCAGGACGCCGGCGGACAGCGTTCCCGTCTTCACGAGCTGGCGGCGATTGACCTCGATCTGCGCCATCGCGTCATCTCCACTTCTTGTCTTCGAGCGCCCGGCTGGCCAGGAACAGGAAGAACAGCGTGCCCGAGAGATAGAAGATCAGCCGGCGGGTGTCGACGATGCCGTTGGCGAACTCGTCGATATGGTTCCAGATGTTCACGTGCTCCAGGGCCTTCTTGAGCACGTCCCTGATCGTCAGCTCGCCGAACAGGCTGAGCAGGAACAGCAGGAACACCAGGGCGACCGTGATCATCGCCGCCAAGAGCTGGCTGCGCGTCGTCGACGAGGCGAAGACGCCGATCGAAATGAAAAGCGAGCCGATCAGCAGGATCCCCAGATAGCCGGCGGCCACCGGACCCCAGTCCATCTTCTCGTAGAGATGGATGTTCAGCCCGTAGATGGCGGTCGGCAGCCAGAGGAATCCGTAGAAGGTCATAGCCGCGAGGTACTTGCCGGCGATCACCTGGCCCTCCGTGATCGGCGCGGTCATCAGCACCTCGATCGATCCCGAGCGCAGCTCCTCGCTGAGCAGCCGCATCGTCAACACCGGCACGACGAGCAGCAGCATCAGCCAGGTGGCCCGGAAGAAGAAGCCGAACGGCGGACCTCCCGGCGAGGCGGGATTGTTCAACTGCCCCACGAGATAGACGAAGATGACACCGGTGACCACCAGGAAGAAGAACAGCACCACGTAGGCGAGCGGCGAGAAGAAATACGCCCGCAGCTCGCGGCGGAAGGTCGCCAGGACGCCGTTCATTGCACCACCTCCCGCGGCTCCCCTTCAGGACCGGCCGACCCGTCGGGCCCATCGGGCCCGTGGGGATCACCGGGCTCGGCTGATCCGGATGGCGGCGCTTCGGCGGTTCCCTGAGCTGTTCCCTGAATCGTGTCCTGCGTGGTCAGGCGCACGAAGATGTCCTCCAGCGTCGCGCCGCGCTCGCGGGCCAGCTCCAGCAGCACCCAACCGCGCTCGACGGCGGTCCGGAAGACCTGCTCGCGCGGATCGCTGCCGCGCTCGCACTCCAGCACCCAGGCGCCATCGCCGCCACCGGTGCCGGGCTTCACCCCGATCACGCCGGGAATTCCCGCCAGCGCCTCGGCGGCGCCGTCGGCCGCGTCCTTGAGGACGAGCCGCACGCCGGGGTTGCCCATCCAGCTCTCCCGCAGGCTCTCCGGCGTGCCCTCGGCGATGATCTTGCCGCGGTCGATAATGACCACGCGGTCGCACAGCAGCTCGACCTCGGGCAGGATGTGGGTGGAGAGCAGCAGCGTGTGCTCGCGCCCGAGCTGCCGGATGAGCTCGCGGATCGAGATGATCTGCTTCGGATCGAGACCCACCGTCGGCTCGTCGAGCACCAGGACACGCGGGTTGTGCAGGATGGCGGTGGCCAGCGCGACGCGCTGGCGGTAACCCTTCGAGAGAGTGCCGATGATCTGGTGCCGCACCTCCTCGAGCAGGCAGCGCTCGACGGCGCTGGGGATCGCCTGGCGCGCCTCGGCGCGGGAGAGCCCTTCCAGACGCGCGCGGTAGGCGAGGTACTCGCTCACCCGCATCTCGGGATACAGCGCGATGTTCTCCGGCAGATACCCGACCTGCCGCCGCGCCTCGCGGGGAGACTCGAACAGGTCCTTGCCGGCCACCGTCACCTTGCCGCCGGTAGGCGGCAGGAAGCCGGTGATCATGCGGATGGTGGTCGTCTTGCCCGCGCCGTTAGGACCCAGCATCCCGAGGATCTCGCCGTCCTTGACGGAGAACGAGATGCCGTCCACGGCCGTGAAGTCGCCATAGCGGCGGCTCAGAGATTGCGCTTCGATCATGGAGCCCCTCCAAAAACCAGACGGTGCTTCCGCTGGCTCGCGGATTTTAGCGGAACGACTTAGCAAAACGGGTGCCGTAATGCAAAAGGCGGCTCTCCGGCCGCAAATCTCGGCAAACTCGTGAGATCGCGGCGTTCCGGCGCCCGGCAGCTCTCCGGACGTGCCACTTTGACGCGGCCCCCGCGCCCGATGCTATCCTGTTCTCATGGCTGACAAGGACAAGGCATCCGGAATGAAGTCGGCATACGAGCTGGCCCTGGAGCGGATGGAGAAGCAGGGCATCGAGCGGCCCCGGGAGGAGACCTTCAGCGACGAGCTGCGGGAGAAGATCGGCGACGTCCGGCGCAAGGCCGAGGCCAAGCTCGCCGAATTGGAGATCCTCCACCAGAACCGCCTGAAGAGCATCTACGATCCGGCCAAGCAGCAGGAGGAGGAAGAAGACTACCGCCGCGAGCGCCGCCGGATCGAGGACGAGCGGGAAAGGAAGATCGAAGAGCTGCGGAAGGATTGATCCGCCCCAAACCTCCGCCAACGCGAAATCGTCCCGTAGAGACGCCCCCGCCCTTCCACGATAACACCAGGGTGGCGACGGAGACGGCGCCGGGTAGGCCTGGGTGGTTACCCACCCAGGCCCCCCACAGACCCGTACGTGCGGGACTACCGCATACGGTTCTTCAGGCCACGGGTTCGCTACGCGATCTCAGGCCGCAACACAGATTCTCAGGTTCGGGAGCGGGTACTTCTTCAGGAGAAGCTGGAACCGCTCCCAGGTCATGCTGGGCTTT
Source organism: Thermoanaerobaculaceae bacterium (assembly GCA_963778565.1). Lineage (GTDB taxonomy): Bacteria > Acidobacteriota > Thermoanaerobaculia > Multivoradales > UBA5704 > DATARR01. The sequence goes on from CAVZUZ010000019.1 coordinate 6,617, forward strand.
CGTGAGCGGCGACTGAGCCACTTGCGCCAGATCAGCTTGACCCTTTGGTGCACGCTGCTTAGAGACAGCGAGTTCCCGGTGATCCCGTAGTACCCGCTGTGCCCTCGCAGCTTGCTGAGGAGGTGTGCATGCTGCCAGTCGAGGGGTGCATGCCGATTGCCTTGACACCACACGTTGAGTTGCCGCAAAAACCGGGTAATCCGGTCCGAAGCCGTCTTGCGCTTGACCATCCACTTGCCACGCCGAGACCTCTCCCAGAAGTGGGTGAAGCCAAGAAAGTCGAAACTCCTCGGCTTCTCGTGCGGCTGCGTTCTCCCAGGCTCCGCCTTGCGGCTGGGCCGTTCGAAACGCACCAAGCGGGTCTTGTCGGGGTGGAGACTCAAGCCGTACTTGCCGAATCGCTTCGACAGCACCTCCAGCATCCGGCGAGCATCGCTCTCCAATTGGAAGACCAGGACGAAGTCATCGGCAAAGCGGATCAGAAACGCTGCCCCTTGCAAACGGGGTTTCACCACCGCCTCAAACCACGTGTCCAGCACCTCGTGAAGATAGATGTTCGACAGCAGCGGAGAGATGACTCCGCCCTGCGGTGTTCCTGTGGTCGGATGACTGAGGGTCCGCCCTTCCATCACGCCCGCCTTCAGCCACTTGTCAAGGGCGCGGCGTATCACTCCGTCGCGTACCCTCTGGTCCAGAAAGCTCCTCAGCTGACGGCGATCTAAATCGTCGTAGAAACTCTGGATGTCAGCCTCCAGCACCCAGCCTCCCCCCATCGCCATGAGACCTTCCCACAGCTTCCTAATCGCCTGATGCGCCGATCGCTCGGCCCGGAATGCGTAAGAGCAGTCCAAGAAGTCCTGCTCATACACGGCTCCCAGCACCATCGCGACCGCCCTCTGAAGCACTTTGTCCTCGAAGGTCGGGATCCCGATCGGCCGCTGCTTCGACGGGTCACTCCCTTTCGGTACGTAAGCCCGGCGAACCGGCGGCGCTTGGTAGCGGCCCGACTTGAAGCGGTCCAAGAGGCTCTGGAGATTCTCTTCCAGGTTCTCCTCGTAATCCGCCCCCGTCTGACCGTCCACCCCCGGGGCACCATCTTTGCGCGTCCGGCGGTAGGCTTCTCGCAGAAGATCGATGTCGATGTGGTGAGCCAGGCTCAAGAAGGCCCGCTTCGGATCTTCCCTCGCCAGTTGTGCTATCCGTTGAAGTCGCGTTGAGACTGTCTCAAGGTTCGGTGACCCTGTCATCTTTCCCTCCAACGATTCCGTGACCCGACACCCCTTTTCCCTCCACGGGGTCCCTCGGGACTGGTTCGCCCGCTTCCTCGGTACTGTTGAGGGGCTACGACGCCCTGCAGTCCATCCCGCCGCGCTTCGTTTCCTTCGCTTGGCGGTACCGCGGGTGCACCCGTCGATTTGCTCCCACGGGTACGGACGCCCTCGTCTGTGGGCCTGGACGATTGGTCACCCGGAGCCCAGCCGGGACTTGACCGCGGAGATCTCAGGGTTCTCCCAGGTTCCTGGGCGAACCCCCTTGTGTACATGCCCTGGGCTGATACCCCGGGGGACCTCCGACGCCAGAGCCATCCGGCGCCAGCAGATGTTGCCTTCCGCTCACCCCACGACGTCGGCTCCCCGATTCGGTCTCTCGAGGCTGGGTTACCACAGCCTGCACACTCGCTGTCTACGCTTCGTGACGCGGATTACTCCTGCCACCACGCAAGACTCGCTTCCGGTGGGTGGCTAACCCTTGCCGGGTAGGATTCGGACCTACTGGGTCCACTACGAAGGGTTTCAGGTTCTGTCTACTGCATTTTCCTTCCTCCCTTCCCAGGCTTCGCCTGGCGCAAGGGGCGTCTCCGAGGCGGGCACAGAGGTTCGCACGGGCCTTACCATGGGCGGGACAGATTTGCCCGGATCAGGCTGAAAGATAGAATCGCATGAGAATCGAGGAACTGAGAGCCCGCCGAGACGAGATCCTCCGCGTCGCCACCCGCCGTGGAGCCCGTCACGTCCGCGTCTTCGGATCCGTCGCGCGAGGCGACGCCGATGAACGGAGTGACATCGATTTCCTGGTAGATCTGGAACAGGGCCGCAGCCTTCTCGATCTCGGTGGTCTCCTGATGGATCTCCAAGACCTCCTCGGCCATCCCGTCGACATCGTTACGGAGAGAGGGCTGAAGGCGCGGATTCGAAACCGAGTTCTTGAGGAAGCGGTGCCTCTGTGAGGGAACAGCGAGAACGCCTCCGGGACATTCTGGAGGCGATCGAGAGAATCGAGAAATACGCTGCAAGAGGGAGAGATACCTTCGATCAGGACGAGCGTTGGAGCGATAACGAGGGGCGCGTAACATCGCCCGGCGAAGTAGAGAACTTAAGTACGACCCGGTAAGCTTCTCATGGCAGACCATCGACCGAGCGGTAAGGGAGCTTTGCTCGTCGCGGGAGGTCTGAGCTCGGCGATCGCTCTCCTCCACATCGTCATCATCTTCGCCGGAGCGCCCGCCTATCGCTATTTCGGCGCCGGCGAAGAGATGGCCCGGCAGGCCGAAGCCGGATCATCCTCTCCTGCCTTACTCACCGCAGTCGTAACTGCCTTCTTCGCCGTCTTCGCCTACTACGCATTCGCCGGCGCGGGCGCCGTCCGCAGGCCACCGCTCTTGCGCACCGTCCTGGTCACCATCGGTACGATCTACACCCTGCGCGGACTGCTCGTCGCGCCGCAGTTGTTCGCGCATCTGTCCAGCGCGGTCCCCGTGGCACCCCGAGACCTCGTCTTCTCGGCCGTCTCACTGACCATCGGTCTTCTCTACTTGGTGGGCGCTCTGCGCGCGTGGCGGGACCTCGCGAATCCAAAGGGACGGGTCGCCTAAACAAGTGGCATTACGGATGGCACAAAAAGTGGACCTTTGAGAACACCACAGCCTCAGGCACGCTTGCTTCCGGCGGATCTGCGTGGTCCGCTCGGGAAGATGAGGCGATGAAAGCGCTCGAACAGTTTCGGACTTGTCTCCTGTTGTGCAGCCTGGTCGTCGCCACGCAGCCCCTGCCGGGGTTCGCACAGTCGACTTCGGAGGCGCCGAAAACAAATCATCAAAAAACTCTCGAGCAACGCGACGGGCAACGCGATTTCGACTTCGAGATCGGCACCTGGAAAACCCGCCTATCGCGCCTCCTGCGTCCCCTGACCGGCTCCACGACCTGGGTCGAATACGAGGGCACCACCGTCGTCCGCAAGGTTTGGGATGGCCGCGCCAATATGGTAGAGCTCGTGGTCGATGGGCCGGCGGGTCATTTGGAAGGTCTGAGCCTGCGCCTCTACAATCCCGAATCCCGCCAGTGGAGCCTCAATTTTTCCAACAGCAGCAGCGGTACCCTGAGCCCGCCCGCGATCGGTGACTTCAAGAATGGACGCGGTGAGTTCTACTCCCAGGAAACACTGAATGGCCGAGCCATCTTTGTCCGCTTCGTCATCTCGGACATCACTTCGGATTCATGCCGCTTCGAACAGTCGTTCTCGGATGACGGGGGCAAGACCTGGGAGGTCAACTGGATCGCGGTGGACACACGGGTAAAGGATGATTCCGACAAAGCACACTGAGCTCCGCCACGCCCCGCCTATATATACCCTTGTTGGGCAGAAAACCGTCCCGTAGAGACGCCCCAGTCGCTCCACGACGACGCCAGGGAGGCCACGGAGACGACGGGGCGTCTCCGAGTCGGGCACAGCAGTTCGCATGGGCGTTACCATGGGCGGGGAGATCAGGTCCCGCCGCGAGTATCCGCCAAGTGTTCCTCTTCCCGGATGAACCCACCAGCGCGGAGTCCCGGAGTGGACAGGATTTCCGTCCCCTGCTAGGCTGTTGCCCATGAGCAGGATTGGAGCTGCCCAGTTCAAACAGGACTTACTTGCGAACCTATGCCGGCAAAATCCGCGTGCATGGAGAGCTCCTGACCACGCATCGTTTCAAATCAAACGAGGAGGTTAAAACATGAAATCCAGGAAATCTATCGTTACCAGCAGGTCCACAACGGTGCTATTCCTGGCTATTTGGATTCTGCCTATGGTGATCGCCTGTGGGGGCGCCGGGAGCTCTGCACCCTCGGAGGTTCTGGCGACCCGAGGCTGCCAGCCGGGTAATCCATTTGGCTGCCGGATCGTCGTTGCGGAAAAGGCTGCTCACACTTACAGAGATGGGATGACTGGCCGCGACTCCGAGGCATGGTGCCTCATCTACCAAGTCGGGGACGAACCGCCGAAGTCCTCGATTGTCTATCTCGCCGAGACGACCGACGGAAAACAGTGGCTGCCCGCCTTGGGACCGAAGGGGCAACTCGAGAGCGTCGGTTGCCCGCAGGCAGCGGCGGCACTCGCGCAATAAGCCCCGGGGTGCGACGCGGCCCGAGCCGCGAGCTCATCCCTCACCGCGGCAGGTACGTCGCGGATGGTGATCCGGACCTTCATGTGTCTCCGAGCCGGGCACAGAGGTTCGCACGGGCTGTACTACGGCCGGCGAGATTCCGATCCAGACGTGGTCCGCGTCCTGTCAAAGATCCGTACCTGGCCGCTCACCCTCGGGAGAGATCTCCATGCAGTGGTCGCTTATCGCAGTAACCCTCTTCATTGCCTCCGTCATTGCATCATTCTTTCTCCAGCGTCGGGAGAAGCCACGACATGCGCCGGAAAGGGTCATCCTCTCGAGCCCTCGTATTAAAAACTTGCCCGAAACGCTCACAGCCCTGTCGGCACTCGGACTTGACGTTTCTGAGCCTCCCCTGTTGGATGCGGAGTGAGACATGGGAGTAAGTTACATGTCTAGTTTGTCGGAAAGCCGACCGATCGCATCCAGGGCCCGACTTTTCGGCCTGCACACGCTTGCGCTCTTGCTTGCGTGTCTGTCGGTCTGGGCGTTCAGCCACTGGTTAGTCGGTCCTTCACGCGATTTTAATACTGTGCCGCTGATACACCTGCTCATAGGTGCTTATGCCTCAATCGCCGTCGCCTACTTCCCGGCTCTGGCTAAGGCGCTTGGCAAGGCAAACATAAAGAGTGGGTTACTTTGGTACGGCTTCGTCCAACCCCGTTGGAGAGTGAGAGTATGACTGGAACACGCGCCTACGCTGTCCTTCTTTGCGGCTGCTTCCTCAGCATGTCTGGCCCATTGCGGGCGGACAGTGATGGCTACTACTGTGTAGGGCCTTCGTACATCGCCTACGAGATCTCCATCTCAAGGGGCTCCATGGAGCATTCTCTATATGTGCTTGATCTCCGAGCGATCACCTCCGTCAGCCAACCTCAGGCCCTGAGCATTCCCGAGTTTCAAGTGCATGGGATGAGTTGTGGGGCGGCTGCTGTCGAGCTATTGGGCTGGACTCGGATGTATCGAGTCACGCTCCACAGTGATCTGCGACCGTCATCGGTTACGTATGAGGAGCTTCCGTCGCCGAGCTCTCGACCGGTTGGATTTGAACCCGAGCCTCGCAACCTTGGTGAATTGAGCGAGGTAGCTCGTGGTTCCATGCCTCCCAGTCACACCGTCAGTCTTCCCGCAAGTGTTACGGGAGACAGGCAGGAGCTGCGTATCGTTTCGTACTTGGCTAACGAGGAGTGCCGGATAGGGATCAGAAGCACGGCAGTCCGGGTAGGAAAAGACGGAAGTGACCTTGCCAGCGTGACGGTGTTTGATGGCGTCGGGTACACGGAATGTGATGAATAGGAGCGGCGCGCCGGATCTTCCGCGAGGCGCCTTCGTAGCGATTTCCAGGCTTGTTGACGTGTTACGAGAGCGACGATAGGTGGTTCGAGGGTGAGTGAATCGGTCATCAACGTGTCGGAGCTGACGCGCTGCTTCGGTGCCAGGACGGCCCTGGCCTCGGTGAGCGTGTCCATGCCACGCGGGGCGGTCTACGGTCTCGTCGGCGCAAACGGAGCGGGCAAGACGACGCTCATCAAACACATTCTGGGTCTGCTACGGGCGGAAAGCGGCTCGGTGCGCGTCTTCGGCCTCGATCCCGTCGCCGATCCGGTCGCCGTCCTGTCGCGCATCGGCTACCTCTCCGAGGAAAACGACCTCCCGGGCTGGATGCGCGTTGACGAGCTCATTCGCTACTCGCGCGCGTTCTATCCCGCTTGGGACGATGCTTACGCGGAGGAGCTGCGGCAGACGTTCGCACTCGACCCCGCGGCGAAAATCAAGAACCTCTCCAAGGGGCAGAAGGCGCGGGTGGGACTGCTGATCGCGCTGGCACATCGGCCCGAATTACTGGTGCTGGATGAACCGTCGTCCGGCCTCGATCCCATCGTTCGCCGCGACATACTCGGTGCCGTCATTCGCACCATCGCCGATGAAGGCCGCACGGTGCTCTTCTCGTCGCACTTGTTGGAGGAAGTGGAGCAGGTCGCTGATCACGTCACGATGATTCACCAGGGCACGATCGCGCTGAGCGCGCCGCTGGACGAAATCAAGGAATCGCACCGCGTCGGCGAACGCGTCCCATCCCTCAATGAGATTTTCGTCGCGCATGTCGGGATGCCCGCGGCGTCAGCTCCGGATGCGTGAATCATGCGTTCCCCCGCTCTCGCAATCGCCTGGGAATTCCGACAACGGCATCGCTGGGGGCTGATCGCCTTGCCGGCTACCTGCTCGTCCTGGCGACGATCAAGCTCCTGATTCTCGGGCCGGGGCAGCCCGTCGAGCTTTGATGCTGCCCAGAGTTTTGCGCTCGTGGTGATCGTGCCTCTTTCGGCGACGTTCATGTATTTCCTGGCGGTGTTCAGCTTCGGCCTTTCCGGTGACCTGGCGGCGCGCCAATCGATGTATCCCGCCCGCATGTTCACGCTGCCGGTGACGACCGCCGCGCTGGCGGGGTGGCCGATGCTTTACGGCACGGCGGCCATGGCGAGCCTGTGGCTGGCAACGCGGCTTTTCGCGCTTTGGCCGTCCGGAATCGACGTGCCAGTCTGATCTGGCCAGCGCTGCTTGCCGCGTCACTGCTCGCCTGGACGCAGGCGCTGACGTGGATGTCGTATCGGTCTGCCGGGGCTGCGTGTGATCGTCACCGTCCTGTGGCTGACTGTGATCGATGCCGTCGTTCTCGTGGCGCTCGAGTCCAAAGCCCCCGAGCCCGTGATGCTGGCCATTCCTCGCGCCGCACTTCCGCTCGCGTATCTCGCCGCCCGCTTTGCCGTCGCCCGCGCGCGCCGCGGCGACGTCCCCGATTGGCGTGGAATCTTCGCTCGCCCGGACGGATCGCGGATGTCCTGCCGCGGCGGCGAAACCGTTTCGGTTCCCCCTCGCGCGCTCAAGTGTGGTTCGAGTGGCGGCAGCATGGCCGGTCGCTACCCTCGTTGGTCGGGATCCTGCTGCCGTTCGAGCTGGCCTTGCTTTTCGTCTTCCGCGACACGCCGGTCATCGTTTTCGAGACACTCCTCGGCGTGCTGCTCACTCCACCGTTCATGGCCGCTTTCGTCGCCGCGACCATCAGCAAGTCGAATCCGGCCGGGAGCGATTCGTATGGCTTGACGCCGTTCATCGCGACGCGGCCGCTGACCGACGCGTCGCTCATCGCCGCCAAGCTGAAGACGACGATCTGGAGCACGCTTGCCGCGTGGCTGCTGGTCCTCGTCGCCATCCCGCTCGCGCTGAGCCTCTCGGGCACCTTGCCGGTGGTGATCGATGGAGCGCGTCAGACCATCGAAGTCGTAGGCACACCGCGCGCGGTCGCGATCGCGCTGCTGGGATTGACGGCACTCATTGCATCGACGTGGAAGCAGCTCGTGCAGAGTCTGTACATCGGCATGAGCGGTCGCGAATGGGTCGTCAAAGCGAGCGTGTTTCTGACGCTGTCGTTCCTCGCCGTCATCGGGCCGCTCGGCGAGTGGATCGTCAGGAACGGAAACGTGATGGCCGCGTTGTTGAGCGCTTTACCCTGGATCGCCGCTGTTCTGGTCTGCTTCAAGTTATCCGCCGCTGCCTGGATCGCCATGCGCCTTCGTGACAGCCGGCTGCTCAGCGATCGCACGCTCGTCATCGGTGCGGCCTGTTGGGATGTCAGCGTGTTCGCCCTCTACGGCCTGCTCCTATGGCTCGTCCCCACGCTGCTCATCCGGCGCTACTTTCTCGCGCTCGTCGCGATCCTGGCAATCCCGCTGGCGCGACTATCCGCGGCGCCGCTGGCGCTCGCGTGGAATCGGCATCGGTGAAAGCGACCGCCGTTCGAGGACGGCCATGAAGAGCAGGAAGACCGTCATCGGCGCTGTGCTGATTCTCATAAGCCTGCCGGTGGTGTTGGCCCTGATCGAGGCGGTGTCTTTCCACGTCCTGAATCGGAACAACGGCACCATCGTCTCCTCGGGCCAGAAGCGGGAGTACCTGCTCTATGTCCCAAGGAGCTACGACCGCGCCAAGCCGACGCCGCTCGTCATCAGCATGCATGGCGGGGCACTGTGGCCGGCCGCTCAAATGGAAATAAGCCGGTGGAACAGGGTTGCCGATGAGCACGGGTTCATTGTGGTTTACCCGTCGGGAACGGGTGTGCCCAAGCACTGGTCCATGGAAGGGTGGCGAACGCCGTCGCGCATGCCGAATGTCATCTTCATCTCGGAGTTGATCGACACGCTGGAGGCGGCCTACAACATCGATCCGACGCGCATCTATGCCGACGGATTCTCGAATGGTGGAGGCATGTCGTTTGCGGTGTCGTGCAGACTGTCCCATCGGGTCGCGGCGGTCGGAGCCGTGGCGGCTGCACAATTTCTGCCCATGAATTGGTGTAAGGATTCCAGACCGGTGCCAATGGTGGCGTTTCATGGAACGGCCGACCGATTCATGCCCTACAAGGGCGGGAGCCCGCCGTTCGGCCCTTCCCCAAGATCGCCGCCTTCGCCGACCGGATTGTTTCCGGCCGTTCGGGATTGGGTGGCGAGTTGGGCGCGGCGAAACCGATGCGGACCGAACCCCGTCGAATCTGTGGTCGCTATGGATGTCACGCGTGCCGAATACACGAACTGTGCTGAAGACGCGGCCGTGGCGCTCTATACCATCCAGGAAGGAGGCCACACCTGGCCTGGCGGCAAGCCGATGCCGGAATGGATCGTTGGGCCCACTAGCCGCAGCATCGACGCCACGCGGCAGATGTGGGCCTTCTTTCGTGAGCACCAGCTTCTGAGGGCCGGTCCTGCGCACCGACCAGAGGTTGGCGGAGACTAGGCCGAGCTGAGGTCAAAGCGTGGCGGACGTGCGGCCAAACGCTCCAGCTCGCCAAGCAGGTATTCCTGCATCGATTTGCCCTGGAGAGCAGCCCGAGCCGCGAGCTCATCCCTCACCGCGGCAGGTACGTCGCGGATGGTGATCCGGACCCTCATGCCCCCATGGTGAGGCCGCCGATCCTACACCTGCCAGCATAGGTCATCTGCCCGACTCGAATCGGTATCCAGCTCGTCGAGGCTCGAATTGGGCACGGCCCCTTCAGGCCGGCTTTGTCGCGTTCTCTCAGTGAGAGGCTCCGCACCGGATGCGGCTGTCCGGTTCGGGGGACTCGCTCCGCGTTAAGCGCGGCATTCTCTATTGGGAGGGAATCAAGGTGGACGTATCGCGCAAGCTGTCGCGAGGGATGAATCTTGCGGTTATCGGCCTTTCCTGCTTAGGGTTGCTCTCCTGCGGTGGAGGCGGCGGCGGTGGCTCGAGCCCTACAGAGCCTTCAAATACACCGGCATCGATTCAGGGTACCTGGGTTGGGACCGCCACGTCGGTGTCGGCGATGGGCACTTGCCTGGCCGATAATTTCCGCCCTCTCACGGTACCTGCCCGATGGGTTATCCAGCAAACCGGCTCAGTGTTTACCGGCCAGCAGACTCTCAACAATATCGTGACATGTCCGTTCCGCGGAACAATCAACGGCTCCTCCGTCACGTTTCTTCCTGACGCCGGCGGCCCGGCGTTCTGTACCGTGCAGACCACGGCGTGTCCAAGCGCGCCGCGCAGGACCTTGCGGATGGAGCTCCGCATCGATAGTGCCATTCAAACGGCGAGTGTTTCCGGAACCCGGATGTCTGCTTCCGGTACCGCTGTTTGGAGAATCACAGACGCTCAATCCGGTCAGTCCATCGGCGACTACGAGGTCCGGGGAACGCAGGATCTCCAAAGGCAGTAGCGAAGGCATTACGAACACCTGATAGTTTCCGGGCAGAATTGTCCGAATAGGAGGATCAAATGAGGAGTTTGAGATTATCTTGTTCCGCCCTGCTGGCATTCGTCTTCATTGGATTTCTGAGCATTGCCCCAATCTCCCTGAGCGCCGCCGCTGCGGCACCTGGCGGCGAGCCGCGGCGAGAGGCAGTCGCACACGAAATCGAGAATTTTGTCGAGCAATTTGCCGGTCTCACGCCAGAGGAGCCGGTGTTCACGGAACTTGGAGACGGATTCTATTCGCTATCAATCACCCTCTCTCAGGGTATTCGAGAGAGGCTGCTGGAAGCGATGCGCTCGCATGAAATAACCGAGACGCAAAAGGCCCAGAGCCTCTTTGTGATCTCCGTGGGGCAGGCGCCAGTTTTACCTCCGAATCCCATCACGACAACCCACGGAGCGCTCTCAGACACGACCTTCCCTTATACCTATTGGATCATCACCGTGAATCTCGGAGCTCAAACCGTCACGAAATCCACGACACTCAAGTTGAGCGGCCCTGGTCTGAAATTCAAGAGATCCATCAATGTGGTCTACGGGGCAAATGGCATTTGGGGGATCGGGTACAGTCCGGGCGGGGGCGTGCGGACGCCTGGCATCTATACCCTTCAAGGCACGGTGAAGGATGGCGGCTCGATCACGACGAAGTCTTTCGCGATCAACCCCTGAGGTCGCCGTCTTGGCGGTCGTCACTCCGTGCTTGACTCGCAGAGGCCTCATGTAGCAGGCTCTCCACTGTGCTCCGACCACGCGCTGTGCGCGTCGCGACCGTTGCCGTGTTGGATGAGCGCGAGGCCTTGATAACGCCGCACCGAGCGCCGGCGATGCTGCGCACCAACGGGGGTGGACATGTCGGATGCACCAGACCAACCTCTGCTCGAGGCTCTGCTGGATTCCTGGGACCGGAACAACGCCATCATGCTCAACCTGCTGCGCGCCCTCCCCGAGGGCGGGCTGGAAGTCAAGGCGACCGAGAGCAGTCCGTCCGTCGCGCAGCAATTCACACACATCCACCGTGAGCGGCTCATCTCCGTCTTCGAGGAGGCTCCCGAGTTCGCCAGGGACGTACCAGAGGAAGAGTGGATGGTCGAGCGTGACCGCGATCGCATCGTGCAGATGCTGAACGACAGCGCCAATGCGGTGCGGGACGCGGTGAGGGGGAGGGTGCTGGCAGGGCGAGACATGGACCTCAACTACGACCACCCGATCCTCTTGCTCCAGCTCCTGCTGTGGCACGAGGGTTTACCATCACGGCCAGATCAAGCTGGCACTGAAGCTGGCGGGCCACCCGATCCGTGATGACGAAGCCGGACCGTTCACGTGGGACGTCTGGAGGGGCAAGGGTGGTCAGGGGAGGAGGGTGTAGAACGCGCTCGACTTGCTCGGGCGCCTTATGGCGCACCGCCAAGGGTCATAAGCACCACACCTCTCCGCCCTCGTCAAGTCTAAGATCTTCTGGCACCCGCACTTACTCCCATTGCGCCGTTTGAAGGTCCGAGCCTTATCCCGCGGGCGGAGGTCATATGCACTCCGGCCTGCCGCCATATTCTGGCCACCTTATTCCTTGACGCGGGCTCGGCCGGTGCTTTATCATGTTCAAGCTCTTGCGGGAGAACAGGATAGACGCTTGGCCATTTTCCCACTTCTTTCTTCGGAGGATGCGCCGCAGGAGTCGGACGTACACGCCGGAGAAGATCAACTGAAGGTTCGGCGGTGCACTTGACGGCGAGTTCTTTTCATTGTTGTGCTGTCCACTGCCTGATAAGGACCGTTGGGTTCGCGCGGTAGCAGCAAGGCCGCCCACTTCCGTATTGTGGCGTAGCATGAATGACACCTATCGGCCGTAGCAGACTGAGGAGGGCATTGGTGATGAGCCTCGGCTTCGAACTCGGGTACGAGATGGAGTTTGATGAGCAGGGGGCAGGAGAGCCAGAAAGGAGAGGCAAGGCGCAGGAGGACTACGAGGATACGGTGAGTCGCCTTCATGGAGCGGCACTGGAGGCGTTCGAGGAAGAGGTGAGCCGCGGCCGGGAGCAGGCCAAGTCGGACCTACGGGCCGAGTCGCACTGGTAGCGCGAGTTGAACGGAATCATGACTGGAAGAAATGATCCGTGCCCCTGCGGCAGCGGCAAGAAATACAAGCGGTGCTGTCTCGGCCAAGGTGAGAAGGCCGCTCCAGAGAAGAGACTCTCGCCGCGGTTCCGTTTTGAACCCGGTTGCGGTCGGGTCCGGCGGTACCATCGTTCCCCTGATCTAGCTCGACGGGCACCCAAGGAGGGATAAAATCATGACGAGAAAAATCGCGCTGGAAGAGGCATTCACCGCGCCGTCGACGAAAGCGTACCTGGATATCACGGTGAAGGTCGTCCCCACGGAGGAAGCCAAAGCCGGCTTAATTCAAAAGCTCGAAGACTTCGACCAGCGCATTGCCGCGATGGACGACGCCGGCATAGACATCTTCGTGCTGTCGCAGACCAGCCCCGGCGTGCAAGCAGAGAAGGACGCAAGTGTCGCGGTGCAGCGGGCGCGCGAGGCGAACGACTACCTATCTAGGCAGATCCAGCAGCACCCGGATCGGTACCGAGGTTTCGCGCATCTCGCAATGCAGGACGTGCAGGCGGCTGGCGACGAACTGAAGCGGTGCGTGGAGGAACTGGGCTTCCTCGGCGCGATGATCAACGGTAACACGAACGGCGTCTACCTCGACGACGACTGCTACCAGCCCTTCTGGGAGCGCGTCGTCCAACTCGACGTGCCGATGATCTACATCCACCCGGCCGACCCTCACATCCAGCCGTACGTCCTCAAGGGGTATACCGTGATGCAAGGCGCGGTGTGGGGGTGGAGCACGGACAACTCCTCGCACTTCCTGCGCCTGCTCTTCAGCGGCCTCTTCGACCGCTTCCCGGAGCTCACAATCATCCTGGGACACATGGGCGAGACGCTCCCATACTTCGCGTGGCGTATCGACGGGCGCTATGCGGCGGCGGGCGACCCGGACAGGCCCCCCTGAAGAAGAAGCCCTCCGACTACTTCCGCTCGAACCTCATCATCACGACGACCGGCCTCTGTCAGGATTCAGCCCTGCAGTGCGCGCTTGCGGAGATGGGCGATGACCGTGTACTGTTCTCGGTCGATTACCCTTACGAGGATGCGAAGCAGGCCGCCGAGTGGATCGAAGGCACTCCGTTGACCGATGAGGCACAGCGCGAAAAGCTCTGCCACAAGAACGCGGAGCGGGTTCTGCGGCTGGGTGTTGCGACGCAGGCGTAAGGGGAGAGTGCAATAAATCCCATCGGGTATGTGCGCTTCCACCGGACGGCCGGCTTGACTTGTGGCCTTGTGCTAGCAACGATAGAGAACAGGTGACAAAATGCTTTGGTGGACATCCCGGAAGCTCAAATCGAAGGATTCTGAAATACGCAGGCAGGCCGTCGAAGAGCTAGTGCAGATTGGCGACGCGCGCGCTGTCAAACTTCTGAGTACAGCGCTGAAGAAGGAGAACTTTATTGAGCCAATCATAGCCGCCCTCAAGATCAGCGACGCAGACGTACGGCGAATAGCTCTCATAAATCTGGCCCGACTTGGCGACTCGCGCGCCATAGAGCCACTCATTAATGCTCTGGAGGATGAGGATGGCTCTATGCGAATGGAGGCCGTCAAGGCGCTGAGTGAGCTTGGCGACTCGCGCGCGGTCGAGCCACTTGGTATTGCTCTGAAGAATGAGGACGACCGGGCGCTTACGCACGCTCTCATCGATGCGCTGAGGACCATCGGCGACTCGCGGGGCATTGATCCACTCTTAACTAAGGTCGATGATTCTGATGAGGAGATACAGGAAGCGGCGGCGCAAGCTCTCTTGACACTCGGCGAGACTGCTGTCGAGCGACTTGTCGCTAAGTTCGAAAATAAGGACGACGAGGTGCCACTTCGCGTGGCATACGCACTGGCCAAAACACGCGACCCGCGCGCTATCTCACTCATCGTAACTAAGCTTGAATATGATTCCTCTCTATTTTCTGTATTGAAAGCGGCCGGTGATGGTGCCGTTGAGCCGCTGATCACCGCCCTAAGGCATGAGCATGTACTCTTACGCCATCGTGCTCTGACCGCCCTGGGCGACTTCGGTGATTCACGTGCTGTCGAGGCTCTCGCAGGCGCCCTAAAGGATGACAGCCGAGAGGTGCGGATGAAGGCGGCTTTCAGCTTGGCGAGGCTAAAGGACGCGCGAGCCGTCGAGACGCTTGTCACTGTAATCGAAGACAAGACACTGGAATCGAACGCTCGTAGCTCTGCGGCATTCCACCTGGGAGGAATCGGCAACGGACGTGCTGTCGAGTGTCTGATCGTTGCCCTCAAAGATGAGGATAGCGACGTGCGGAAAAATGCGGCGTGGAGCCTGCGCGAGCTTGGTGATCCGCGTGCTGTCGAACCGCTCATTCTTGCGTTAAAGGATGAGAACGGCAAGGTGCGAGAGAATGCGGCGTGGGGCTTGAACAAACTCGGTGATGCACGCGCTATCGAGCCACTTATTCTCGTGCTGAAGCATGATCAAGTTTGGGACGTGCGCGAGCGCGCCGCTTGGGCACTCGCCGACATTGGGGACTCCCGCGCCATCGATCCGCTCGTACAGTTGGTGTTCTACAGCACAGGGACCAAGAAACTGTTCGAAGCAGCCACGAGCGCCGCTCACATACTCGCCGGCAGAATTCAATCTCCGGTCGACCGTCAAAGACACGCACAGAAAATTGCGTTAGGCATATTGACCTTTGACCCTGATTCCCCACGAGTGCGGTTTGTCGAGGGAAAGTATGGGCTTGGCTTTGAGGTCAGATGGCTGAAGAACGAGAATCTGCACGTGACGATCTCCAAGGAGCAGGAAAACCTGACGATTATTCGCCACCCTGGCATCTGCAGCAGCTCGGCGACGATTCCTACGAATCTGGATGTGAAACAGGTGTTTCAAGGAGGAGGCGATCCTGTAAAGCCCTATGACAGTCCAGACTTTGAAAGAAGGCTGCTCTCCGGCGAGCATCGGAGCGATATGTCCCGAAATGACTACCTGCTGATGTATTGGACCCAATTGTTGCTGGTTCATCCCTGCGCAGAACTTGTTATGGATACGTTGAAGTACTCCAAAAGCCTAGCTACCGCTGACGTAATGACCGACTTGGCAGCTTTACTGATATGTGGAATCGAAGACGTCCAGAACGAGGTCGCGGCGGCCATCTTAAGACATGATGATTGGTTATGGTTTGTGTTCAATGTCTTGGGAAGCAAAGGCCACCCAAGTTCAGGCATTCTCGCGCTGGAAGCAGTGCAAGCGGCGTTCATCTTGAAGAAGAATTGTGCGGCCTCGCAGATGGATTCCTTAAAGAGCGAGGCACGCCGAGTCCTAGGACGGACTATTTAACTGTTTAGATTCAGAACACACTGCTGGGTCCACCCCTGGACTGCGCGGATGCGGCTCTGAAGGGACGGAGGGGAGAGTAAATAAACGCTTGAGCAACAAGGCGCCGACGACCGCGCTCACCAGCGGGTCCGCGTCCCGATGGGCGAGGATCTCCTCCGGGGAGAGCTTGGTTCCCGCAATCGTCCGCGGAACCCTGAGCCCACCTCGTGAAGCAGCGAGCCTCTGCCTCCTCACAATCCTGCTGGCCACCGCGATCGCCTGCGGGAAAAACCAGCCGGACGGCGAGACGCTGGCGCAGCGCTACGTCGAACGCCTCAAGGAGAACAAGGACCGGGTCACCGAGGAGGAGGAGCTGGTCCACTACTTCGACGCCTCGTGGACCGCCGTCGCCTGGGAAGTGATGGCAGAGCAGCAGCGCCAAGCGTACCTCCGCGGCGCTCGGGACGGTTGGGTCCCGTCGATGACCGGCATCATGGACCTCGTCGAGGCTGCCGATCGCGAGGCGCGGTCGATCTTTTACCGGCGCTTCTGCGTCAGCCCTCCCGAGAAGTACTTCCCGCCTCTCGTCGAGGACGTCAGCTCCGTTTTCGCAGCCGGGGCCGAATACCAGCGCTTGCGGTGGCCCGTTCTGCTCCGCGGGCAGGGGCTCACGAAGGTGTCCCAGATCGAACCTTTCGTCGAGCAGTGCCGCGAGCGCTTGGAGAAGGCCGCCTCGATGGATCGCCGCGCGGACGAGTTGGCCGAGGACCGCGGCCTCCACTCTTACGACACGTTCACGGCCCTCAAGGTGGAGGAGATCCTGGCGCTGCTCTCGCCGGGAAGCCCCGTAAACATGCGTCTCCTGCCTCATGCCGAGGAGCTCGACGTCCTGGTGCAGGCCGGCCTGGCAGAGGCGAAAGCGGCCGGAGCGGAGGTGGAATGGGGCTTGACCCCGGCCGGAACGGAAGCGCTCCGCCGGCAGCCGTCCCTGGAGGTCGCCCTGGGCGCAGTCGAGAAAGCGCCGATCTCGGCCTACTACGTGACCGGGCCGCTTCGTCGCGGCCGATACTTCGGCATCGGCCGCGTGGTCGAGACCGGCTATACGGAGCCGTTCGGGCCGATCGCGGGCGGGACCGGCCGTTGGATCGCCATCGAGATGCTCGAGGGGGTGAGCTACTGGAACCGGCCGTACTACGCGGGCGAGACGATCCCGGCGGTCCGGCCGATGGAATCCAGCGTTGAGGTTGATCCCACGCTCGCGGTCGGAGACCTGGTCGGCTATCGCGAGATCGGCAGGCCCCCACACCCGATGAGTGGCCCGAGTCAGTGTGGGAGAAGGTCAGCCCGCTCGAAACACCGCCTCGAAAGTAGATCGAGTCCCATTTTCTATTTCTCTCGCTGTCCCCTCGGAGATCGGGACCGTGTCGCTCGCCAGACCGCTGCGGTATAATGGCAGCCGCGAAACCGCTGGCGGTCGCAGACAGGTGTCTGAAACCAGGAGGCCGGAATGGGATTCAGCATCGGGGTTCCCGAGCTCGTCATACTGCTGGCTGTGGCCACTGGAACAGTGTTCTGGATCTGGATGATCGCTGATTGTGCAACCAAGGACAAGGAGCCTGACCGTCTCATTTGGATCGTCATCATTGTCTTTACGCACTTCGTCGGAGCGGCTCTCTACTTCTTTATCCGGCGACCGGTTCGCATTGCACAGCTCGATCGTGTGGGTGGTTGACTTGCCTCATCCGGACGGCACCATCGCGCGGCGCCGCGCGGTTCGGCCCAAAGCAAGGCGACACTCGGATTTACAAGTGCGGATTCAATATTGTAAACCGAGCGCTGCCTTCCTCTTCGCACTGCTCGCCCTCCTCTCGTGCAGCCGGCCGGCCTCGCCACCCTCCGCCGCGGACCTCGAGCTGGCTAAGACCGTTGGCTTTCCGTCACCGGTCATTGCTGCCGCCAAGAGCGCTGGTCCTCGCCTGCGGCAACTGCAGGGCATCCGAGACGATGGAGATCGGTTTCCCGCCAACGGCATCACCATCGACGTGACATCCAAGGAGGCGCGCGCGAAGCTCGAGAGCCTTCGCAGCAAGATCCAGCCTCTCGGTTACGAGGCGTACCTGGCTGAAACCCACTTCGGCCACGAGCCCGACAAGCTCGCCGTGGTGCCCGCGGGCGAAAAGTTCGACTTCTTGAAGCTCCGCTCTACGAACGGCTGGAATTACGACCTGAGTCCGGAGCAGATTCGCTCCCGGCTGCAGGACTGGGATCGGCGATACGGCTTGAAGCTGGTCGGGGCTGACTTCGATTGGGTGCAAGCGGATTTCGTGCGGCAGCCCACAGACATGGTTGCTTTCGCCAAGGAGGTCTACACGTTCTGCCCCGACGTGGTCGACCAGGGGACCGAGACCGTCGAGCGTCTTGCCGCCGAGATGCAGAAGACCAATTCCCTCTATCTTTGGTGGGACTAGGACGCTGGGTCTGCTGGCTTCCAATAACTTATTCGACCTTTGTTGCGGACCATTGCAGTGCTGGGGATCTGGGCCAAGAGCGACCCTGCGCTTACCAGGTCGCCACCGGCAAACAGGCTCCCAAGCAACGATAACCAGGCAAGGCTTATCATGACCTCCGCTGTCCATCCCGTGACTCTGAGTATTGCCATCAAAGCGAGAGGCAGCAAGGACAGGGCGAGATAAGGAGCGCCGAGAACCAACAGAAAACGATTGCGCCGCATCGGGCCATCATGATGAATATAGAAAAACCCTCTTGAGGGCCAAGCGCCGAAGACTGTTTTGGACGATAGCCCCCAGCCCGGGCAGCAAATGGCGTGAAGCAGCTCATGGACCGGAATGAACAGAATCAGAATCGCGCCCAAAACCGCGAGTAAAGGCCAGGTTGCAGTTTCATAAACAGGAAATTGAATTCGAACCACTGTATCGGAGAGTTGAGTTGCTTTGGGTGTAAGCAGGTCGGCCGGGAAGGTAAAGAAGGCCAGGAGCAGCCAGAGCAGAAAGAGGCCGACTGACGCGGGAAGCGCCATCAGGTGTACTGCGCCCAGATTCCCTTCACGCAAGGCGACCCAGCCTTCGGCCTCAGGGTTGAAACTTTGGTCTTCTGGAAATGCACCAAAGTGGAAGCGCATCGTGCTATTTTACACCTAGACCGAAGTTCTCTTCGAATCGGCAGCTAGATTCCAGGTAAGTTCTTGGTGCGCAAGGGATTGATCCCTTCGGATAGCTATATGTATGTAGCCATGTAAAGTGACCGGCAAACCGCACAGAACTTCTTGCTTCTTGCGTCAGAATGCCCTATTGTATGTACCCATGCACATCGAGGTCGTGCCCAACCGCAACTCTAGGCCGTGCGTCCTCCTTCGCGAGTCCTATCGGGAGGGCGGCAAGGTGTGCAAGCGGACCCTGGCCAACCTCTCCAAACTCCCCCCGGAAGCCATCGAGGGGTTACGGGCACTGCTGCGCGGTGCCTCCGTCGTCGAAGATCTCTCCCAGAGCTTTGAGGTGGTCCGGAGTCAGCCCTACGGGCACGTGGCTGCGGTTCTCGGGACCCTGCGCCAACTCGGCCTCGAGCGCGAGCTCGACCCACAGCGCTGCACTGAGCGCGATTTGGTCGTCGCCATGATCGTCGCCCGGCTCCTGGAGCCAAGCTCCAAGCTCGCGACAGCTCGCGGCCTGGGTCCGGATGCCCCGCTCAGCGCTCTGGTCGAGAAGCTCAATCTGTCTGACGTCGACGAGCGCAAGCTGTATGCCGCCCTGGATTGGTTGTACCTGCGCCAAGGCGCGATCGAGCAGCGACTGGCTCGCCGCCATCTCCAGGACGGCAGTCTGGTGCTCTACGACGTGACCTCCACGTATTTTGAGGGTCGCAATTGTCCTTTGGCCCAAATCGGTTACTCGCGCGATGGCAAGAAAGGCACCTTGCAGATTGTCTTCGGTCTCCTGTGCAATCGCCAAGGGTGCCCGGTCGCGGTCGAAGTGTTCGCCGGCAACACGGCCGATCCGAAAACCTTCAGTCCTCAGGTGGAGAAGGTTCAGCAGAAGTTTGGTCTGAGCCGAGTGGTCTTTGTCGGAGACCGTGGGATGCTGACATCAGCTCGTCTGCGCGAAGATCTTCACGGCGTCGAAGGACTGGGTTGGATCTCCGCGTTGCGGACGACAGAAATCAAAAGGCTGGTGGCGGGGCCCGGGTTTCAGTTCTCCCTCTTCGACGATCGGGACTTTGGCGAGGTTCACAGCCCTGAGTTCCCTGGCGAGCGGCTGATCGCCTGCCGAAACCCTTTGTTGCAGCAAGAGCGCGCGCGCAAACGAGAGGAGTTATTGCAGGCGACCGAACACCAGTTGCAGCCGATCGTTGAGGCCACGCAACGACCCAAGAACCGACTCCAGGGGAAAGCGCGCATTGCCTTGCGAGTCGGCAAGGTCATCCATCGCTTCAAGGTGGAAAAGCACTTTGCGATCGAGATCACCGAGACCTCGTTCTGCTTTGAGCGCCACCAGCAAAGCATTGCTGCTGAGGCGGCTCTCGACGGAATCTACGTCATTCGCACCAATGTCCCGGCCTCTGAGCTGTCGGCCGAAGACGCGGTGCGCTCTTACAAGCGCCTTTCCACAGTCGAGCGAGCTTTCCGCAGCTGCAAGACCGTGGATTTGCACGTCCGTCCTATTTACCACCAACTGTCCGAGCGCGTGCGAGCGCACGTGTTCCTTTGCATGCTCGCCTACTACGTCGAGTGGCATATGCGCCAGAAGCTAGCAGCGATGCTCTTCGAAGACGATGATCCCGCGGCGGGTGAGCTCTTGCGCTCTTCCATTGTCGCCCCTGCCGAGCGATCACCGAGTGCGCAGCGAAAAGCCCGCAGCCTTCGCACGACCGACGGACTGCCCGTCCATAGCTTCGCCACCCTCCTGAAGGATCTCGCCACGCTCACCAAGAACCGCGTCCAGCCGAAGACCCTGTCTGCTCCTCCCTTTGACAGTCTCACCCGTCCCACCGCGCTCCAGCAGAAAGCCCTCTCTCTGCTTGCCGTGGCGCTGTAGCTCGCTGGTTCGCTGTAGACAGTACGCCCAACCCCCGTCAACGACTAAGTCATTATTAACCTTATACTTACGCTGACCTATCGAAAAGAACTTCCGACTAGACGCACCTCGGAGCGCTCGTGAAGCCGAACCATCGCACGTACCTCTGGCGCTATCGAGAGAATCGCCGGAACTACCCCGGCTACCATTTGACCGCAGACGGTCCTGGTTGCGACTTGCTGCGGCGCGTATTCGGGCAACACGAGGCTACCGATTCTACAATCAGCAGTACCGTTGCTCTCCTTCCGGTGACAGCCAAGGACAAAAAGGACGCGAGGTGAGTGACATGTTCCTCGTCCTTGAAGTCCTTGCCGTCCTTTTGGTCCCTGGTTTCCGAGGCAAAGTTTCTGACTCTGCACGCCTGGCGACAAGCTCTAGCCCGCCGTCCGCCCGAACACCTCGCGGAACCGCCGGATCGCCTCGCCGCTGCCGCAGATGTAGACGGCGTCCTCCGGCCGGAAGCGGAAATCCTCCCCGAGCTCGACGATCACCTCGTCGCCGCGCTCGATGGCCACGACGGAGCAGCTGGTGCGCCCGCGGATGTCGAGCTCGGCCGGCGCGCGGCCGGCGAGACCTTCGGGCGAGACCTTGAGGACCTTGAGCTGCGGATCGACCGTCACCGACTCCTGGCCCAGCAGCTTCTTGGCCAGCATCTGGCCGGAGACCTGGCTGATGGAGAGGGCGAAGTCGGCGCCGGCGCGGTGGATGCGCTCCACGTTCTCCGCCTGGTTGACGCGCGCGATGACCGGCACCTCCGGCACCAGGTCCTTGAGGATCACGGTCGCGAACAGCGTCGAGCTGTCGGTGTCGAGGGCGAGGATCACGGCTTGCGCGTCCTTGACGCCGGCCGCTTCGAGCACGCGGGCGTCGAGCACGTCGCCCTCGAGATCCACTTCCTCGCCGGGCTTACGGTCGATCAGCTTGACCTCCTCCCCCACCTCCCGCAGCAGCTCGGCGACCTTGCGCCCCACCTCCCCGCCTCCGCCCACCACGAACGGCCCTTGCCGGCGCAGCGCGACCGCGCCTCCCGCCAGATCGTGGAGGCGGTCGATGCTGGCGTGGCTTCCCACCACGACCAGGATGCCGTCCCGCGCCAGAGGCAGGCCGGAGCGGTCCTGCACCACCAGCTCGCCGCCGATCCACTGGCCGATCACCGTGGCTCCCGTGCGGGCGCCGACGGCGGCTTCGTCCAGCGTGTGTCCGGCGAGAGGGCTGTCGGGGTGGATCCGGATCTCGGCTACCTCCAGATTGCGTCCGAGCTGCTGGACTCCCGCGACGCGGGGGTTGATGCGCGCCGAGGCGCGGGCGGCGAGGGCCGAGCCCAGGATGTGGCGGGGCGTGAAGACGGCCGTGGCGCCGGCGAGCATCATCGGCCGGCGGTGGAGCGGCTCCTCGACCAGCGCCAGGATCGGTCCCTTGTAGCCGAGCTGCCGGGCCGCCAGGATGAGCGCGGCGTTCTCGTCGTCGGTGCCGTTGGCGATGATCGCCCGCGCGCCGCCGAGCCGGGCCGCCGCCAGCGCACCGTCGTCCAGGCCGCGATAGACGATGTTCACCCCGCTCTCGAGCAGCCGGCGCGCGATCGGCTCGTCCGTCTCCAGAACCAAGGTGGGGACCGCGGCTCCCGCCAACTCCTCCAGGAGCGTCTCGACCCCCGCTCCGTAGTGGTAGACCACCACGTGCCCTTCGAGATCCTTGTGCGCCTCCTGGGGCAGCCGCGTCTCGAACCGCTCCTCCAGGAAGGGGATGAGGTAGATCGGAAAGATGAGGAAGACGAGGAAGACGCCGAGGAACTGGACGATCACCACCAGCAGCACCATCGCGGGATGTTCCCACTTGGAGTCGGCGCCGTAGCCGGTCGTGCTGAGCGTCTCCCCGGCCCATTCCAGGCTCTCCCAGAAGCCGCGCGGCTTTCCCTCCAGTGCGGCCATGCCCCACATGTAGAGGAAGGCCGAGGCCAGTACCGTCAGGAGCAGGCCGAGGATGAGAAACGCGAGCCGGCGGCGGGAGCGTCGCATCGGGGGATCTTAGAACAGGCGCTGGAAGCGGCCGCGGCCATTTCGGCCCCCTTCACGCGGGAGGCGCAGGAGCGCAGCGGTCCCATGCCCGGCCGGCCGGCCGAGCATGACGCCGGTCCTCTTCAAACTGACGCCCGTCATCTTCACGCTGACGACTTTCTTCGTCACGCGGATGACTTTCCTCACCACGCGGAAAGTCATCATGTTCGCGCTGACGGCTGCCCTAGTACGGCATGTCCTCCTCGTCGAGGCCGAAGTAGTGGCCGAGCTCGTGGACCACCGTGTCCCGGACCTCGCGGATGACCTGGCGGCGGTTGTCGCAGCTCCTCAGGATGGGGCCGCGGTAGATGATGACCCGGTCGGGCATGGCGCCCTGGTAGAAGGTGTCGCGCTCATCGGCGGGCACCCCCTGATAGAGGCCGAACAGCTCCTCGTCGGGTTCCAGCCCGAGGGCCTCGAGGTCCTCCGGGTCCGGCTCGTCTTCCACCATCACCGCCACGTTCTCCAGCAGCTCGACGAACTCCTCGGGCAACCCGTCCAGGGCCTGCTCGACCAGGGCTTCGAACTCTTCGGGGGGGACGCGCATGGCCGCATAGATTATCAATCCGCTATGCTGCCGCCATGTCCGTCCGCCTCGACAAGTGGCTGCACGTGGCCCGCGTGTTCAAGACCCGCAGCCAGGCGACGCACGCCGTTGACCTCAACCGGGTGCGCGTCAACGGCCAGCCGGCCAAGCCCCACCGCGGTCTCGCGCCGGGCGACCGGATCGAGGTGGAGATCGGCGACTGGACCCGCGTGCTGATCGTCAAGGAGCTGCGCGACAAGCCGGTGTCGAAGGAAGAGGCGCGGACCCTCTACGAAGACCAGAGCCCGCCGCGGCCCGAGTCCGATCCCTTCCACCGGCTGCTTCGCCGTCCGCCGGCCCTGCGCGAGCCGGGAGCCGGGCGTCCCACCAAGAAGGAGCGGCGGGACATGGAGCGGTGGGAGGGAGGCGAGGAGGTGTAGCCTCAGACGGCCGCGATTGCGCCCCTCCGGGGCTGGCCCTCACTCCCCAACCCCTCTCTCCCATCCTCACACCCGCCCGCCGGGAGAGAGGGGCTTGAAGAGGCTTCCTCGTTTTAGCCGTCTCCCTCCTCTCCCGGAAGGGTGGGCGTGAGGTGGGAGAGGAGGGCCGGGGAGGTGAGGGGCCCGGCGGCGCGGAGATCGCTGCAGCGACAGAGCAACGTTGGAATCGGCGCCCGCCCCTCAGCTCCCCATGAACTCCCCGATCGGCGCCAGCGATTCGCTGTGGTCGCAGAAGATCTTGGCCACCACCATGATCGGCACCGCGAGCACGGCGCCGGTGATGCCCCAGAGCCAGCCCCAGAAGGTCAGCCCGAGGAAGATCACCACCGGATTCAGCGTCAGCCGGCGGCCGAGGACCAGGGGGGTCAACAGATAGCTTTCGAGGAAATTCAGGCCGAGAAAAGCCCCCGGCGCCAGCAGCGCCTGGCCGAGGTCCTCGAAGGTGAGGAAACCGACCATCGCCAGCACCGCGATCGTGGCGATGGCCCCGAGGTAAGGGACATAATTGGTGACCGCCGCCAGCACGCCCCACAGAAGCGGGTTGGGCAGCCCGATCAGCGTCATGATCCCCCATACCGCCAATCCCAGCAGGAGGTTGATCAGCGTGATGGTGACGAGATAGGTGGAGACTTCCGTTTCGATCTGCCGGGCGATGTCCACGGCCCGCTTCTTGTCGGCGAGGCTGGGCATCACCCGGATCAGCTTGCGCAGGAACATGTCACCCGAGGCGAGCAGGAAATACAAGAGGATGAGCATCACCACGCCGTTGGTCACGAAGTTGGTCGCCCGGCTGAAGACCCTCTGGCCCAGGGATTCGGTGGTCACGGTCACTTTGGCCGGCTCCCGTCCTGCCGCCATCTTGGCCATCTTCTCGACCTGCTCGGTCGCCTTGCTCATCGTCTGCACGGGCTTCTTGAGCTCGCGGAGCCGGCGCTCCACCTTGCGCAAGTTCCGCGGCGCCTGCTCGATCCACTCATAGGCGGGAGTGGCGAGCTCGTAGACGCCGAGGCCCAGGACGCCGAGCAGACCCAGGACCATCACGGCGGCTCCCAGGCCTTCAGGGATGTGAAGCTTCTTCAGCCCACGGACAACCGGGCTCAGCAGAAAGCTGAGCAGCAGGGCGAGGACGATGGGGAGAAAGAAAGACCGGCCCAGATAGAGGGTGTAAAAGGCGGCCAGGACGAACAGACCGGTGAGGGCCAGCGACCTGACCGGCAACGGACCTTGCAGGATCTCGCGGAGCTTCTTGATATTGGGACGGGGGCGCTCCTCCTCGGGAGGCTCCTTCCGTATGGCTTCCAGCATGGCAACCCTCGAGCAGGTCCGGCCGCGCACGTTTGATGACGAGCCGGCGAGCCCTGGGTCATTCTACGGCCGCTGGCGCCCGCCCGTTCAGGCCCGCCGGACCAATCCCATGACGAGCGAGATGACGAAGACCACCAGGAACAGCACGAAGAGGATCTTGGCGATTCCCGCCGCGCCGGAAGCGATGCCGCCAAACCCGAGCACGGCCGCGACCAGCGCCACGACCAGGAAGATCAGTGCCCATCTCAACATGACGTTTCCTCCTGTCCTTAGAACTGTTCTTGCCGGATCCGAAGTGGAAAAACCCAGAGGCGCACATCGCGGGTATGTACTGGTTGTCAGCGCCCCTGGCGCTTTGGTACCACAGCAAGGCTTGTGCCAGGTGACGGATGCGATGAGATCGGATGGATCAAGAGGCGCTATTCCATGGCTCGTAGAAACTCGAGAAACCGTCCAATCTGCCGTGGGTAGAGCGCTTTCAGCTCCAACGCACAGCCCAGGACGCCCCGCAGCCGGACAGGATCGAGATCGACTCCATAAGCCGTCCGGAAGAAATGGCGGAAGCTGAGCAACTCTCGCAGATTCTCGTACATCTCATCGCCGATGACGGCCGGCCGGAGGGGAGTCAGGTCGAGATGCATGCGCTTGAGAAGCTGGCGGTGCCATTTAGCCGCATCCAGTTGGTTTTCGAAAGCCCTGGCGATGTTCCGGAAGATGTTCTCAAAAGCTGTATAAATCCCGTGGATCTGGTAGGCGACGAAGACCGTCTCCTTCGCCGGAACGCCTTCGCTCAGGTCGGGATGATCCAGCGCCTCGTAGAGCTTCTCGACCCTCACGAGGTCGGTCTGGATGTCACGTTCCAGGATCAGGAACTTCTCGTTCATAGCAAAGCTCCCCGTAATCCTCGACCGCCTGAGCGACCGGGCCAACGCGTGGGCGGACATCGACGTTCCTTTCGAGAGAGTCCTCCAGGAGGCTCCAGAAAGGCGTCTCCGCTTCGATCGCGTCGCAGTCGACGGCCACGTCCACATCCGAGCTCGGCCGGAAACGGCCAGGTTGGAGAACCGAGCCGAAGAGATAGACCGCGCGGATGGCGGGGAACTTCGGCGCCGAGCGGCCGATGGCCTCGCGCGCCTTCTCCAACACCGCCAACCGGAGCGCCTCCCGCTGCTCCCGCAGCTCCCGCTCGCGCCGGGCGTGGTACTCGCGGTAAGGACGGAGAGTCGCCTCATCCATAACCACAGTGTAACCCGCTAGACAAACAATGAAAGCTGCGAGATCCGCTCCCGCACCAGGTTGGAGACGGTGACGCCGAGCAGGCGCACGGGCCGGGAGGAGGCCTCGGTCTTGCGCAACAGCAGGTCTCTCGCGGCGGCGGCGATGACCGCACGGTCGTACACCGGCGCGGCGAAACTCTGAGAGCGGGTGATGGTGGTGAAGTCGGAGTAGCGCAGCTTGAGGGTCACGGTGCAGCCCGCGAGCTCGCGGCGGGCGAGGGCCTCGGCGACCTCCTGCGCCATGCGTTCCACCTCTTCCTCCATCCGGCCCGGCTCGGTCAGGTCTTCGGCGTAGGTGTTCTCCGTCCCCAGGCTCTTGCGTTCGCTGTGGGTCTCGACCGGCCGCTCGTCGATCCCCCGGGAGAACTCGAAGAGGACGCGGCCGTGCTTGCCGAAACGGTCGCTCAGAGTCTCCAGCGGCACGGCGCGGAGGTCGGCGATCGTCTTCACCTCCAGCTCGGCGAGCGCTTTCTCCGTCGCGGGTCCCACGCCGTGGAGGTGGCGCACCGGCAGCGGGTCCAGGAAGGCCTGCGCCTTCGCCGGCGGCACCACGGTCAGGCCGTCCGGCTTGTCGAAATCCGAGGCGATCTTGGCGATCAGGCGGTTGGGACCCACGCCGACGCTCACCGTGAGCCCGCGCTCCTCGCGCACCCGCCGCCGGATCTCCCTGGCGACCGCCGTGGCGCTGCCGGCTTCGCCCAGGTGGTCGGTCACGTCGAGGTAGGCCTCGTCGATCGACACCGCCTGCACCAGCGGGGTGATCTCGCGGTAGATGGCGAAGATCTTCTCCGACTCCCGCGAGTAGAGGCGGAAGTCGGGAGGGATGAAGATCGCGCCCGGGCAGAGCCTGCGGGCCTGCGAGGAGGGCATGGCCGAGTGGACCCCGAAGCGGCGGACCTCGTAGCTCGCGGCGGCCACCACGCCGCGGCTCTCCGGCCGGCCGCCGATCACCACCGGCTGGCCGCGCAGGGAAGGATCGTCCCGTTGGTGCACGGCGGCATAGAAACAGTCCATGTCACAATGGAGGACGCGGCGGCTTCGCTCCGGCTCCGGTGGCACGGGCGTAGCTTATCCGAAATTCGCCGCATTTCCGCCCCGCGGCTGTCCCGCAAAGCTGGCCCGAAACGATAAAATAGGTACGACTTCTCCCATTTCATGTACCTCGGAGAGGAGAACCCCGCAAGATGACCGGAGCGATCACAGGACGGTTTTCCGATTGAAGACGGGATGAGCTCTTCTGCCGTCTCCAGCGGACCACCCGCACCGCGTCTCCGCCGCCAAGCGCACCGGCTTCAACTCGGCCTTCTGGCGATCCTGCTCTGCGGGGTCGGAGCCTCGTGTAACGCGAGGCCCCGTCTCCAGGAGAACCTCACGCTGGAGGAGGGAATCCGGAGCGGAGAGACCCATGCCTATCCCGCCAAGCTTCGCGCCGGCCAGTTCTTGCGGGTCTCCGTGCAGGAGGAGGGGGTCGACCTCCAAGTACAGCTTGTCGATGCAGAAGAGAAGGTGGTTACCGGAGTCGATGGTCTCCTGGGAGGCGAGACCGACGAGGACCTAGCCGCCATCGCGGAGAGCACCGGACGCCATACGCTCAAAGTAGTAGCTCCGGAGGGGAGCGCGGGCCGATATCGGTTGAAAGTGAACGCCCTCGGCGAGCCGCGAGGGCAGGACGGCGTTCTCGCGCGGGCTGTCCGCGCTACCTGGGTCGGCTTTCACGACGACGACATCGGAGAGCGGATCCGCTCCCTTGAGCAGGCATTCCCGTTATGGCAGGAGCTTGGGAGCTCGGGAAAGTCCGGCGAGGTGCTTTTTTTCCTTGGGTATCTGAGGTTCGAATCGCTGGCGGCCTACACCCAGGCACTTCCGAGTTTCCAGCAGTCCGCGGAAATCTGGGCCCGGCACCCTGGCCGAAGAGGAAGGGTTCTCCAAGTTAGATCGTTGACTTACCTTGGCCGCTGCTTGGGGAATATCGAACGCCGCGACGAAGCACGAAAAGCCCACGAGCAGGCGCTTGCCCTTGCCCGCGAGTTGCGAGAGACCAGCCTGCAAGCGCAAAACCTGAACCGCCTCGGCAGGATGGACGTGGAAGACGGCGAGGCAAGACGGGGGGTCGGCCTGCTCTTCGAAGCCCTCAGAAAAACTCGTGAAGCCAAGGGTTCGAAGACGGAGCACAACATCTTCAACAATCTCGCGTTTGGACACGAACGCTTGGGCGAGATGCAGAAGGCCCTGGAATTCTATCAGCAGGCGTTGGACCTGGCCCTCCAGGTTTCCGATCCAGAAGCCGAGGCCATGTATCGCAACAACCTCGGCGAGACCTATCTCGCTCTCGGCAACCGCGACAAGGCTTTCGATTATTTCCTACAGGCCGCCAAGAAAGGCGATGCGGTAGGCGATCAGGTTCTGACCGCCAAGATTCTGATCAATCTGGCCGCCGCTTACCGCCATCGAAAACAGCTCGACAAGGCGCGAAGCTCCCTGGACCGGGCCCTCGGCCTCGGCCGCCGGGTCAAGTCTCGCGAGGTCCAGGTTCTCGCGCTGGGGAACCTCGCCTTCCTGATGCTGCAAATGAAGCAACCGGCACAGGCGCTGAAACACGCTCGCGAGGCGGCCGCTCTCGCAAAGTCACTGGAGGAACAGACTTCGTCCCGGTACGCGCTGGGAAGCACGTTCCGCAACCTGGGCGACACAGCCGCCGCCCGAGTGGAATTGGAGCAGGCTCTCGCGCTCGCCAAGAAACGTGAGGATCGGCTCCAGGCAGCGGATATCGGTCTGGTCCTGGCGCGAGTCGACCGCGACGGCGGTGATCTCGCCTCCGCCCTCTCCCGCGTCGGGTCCGCGATCGAGCTGATCGAAAAGCGGCGCGGGGGAGTCATCGACCCGAAGCTCAGAACCTCCTTTCTGGCTTCCAAGCAGGATTACTACGAATTCCAGGTGGACACGTTGATGGCGCTTCACGCGCAGCAGCCGACGGGACGCTTCGCCGCCGACGCTCTGGCCGTGAATGAACGCGCCCGCGCCCGCGGCCTGCTCGACCTCCTGAATGAAGCTGACGTGCCTTTGAGCGCCGACCTCGCCCTGCGTGCCAAGGAGCGAAAGGCCCGGCAGGAGGTCAACGCCCGCGACTGGTATCGGCGAGAGCTGCTGGCTCAGGAGAGCCCACATCCCGGTAAGCTGAGAGAGGCCGGACAGAAACTCGCGGAAGCGCTCCGCCAGTATGAGCAGGTCCAGGTGAAATTGCGGCAGAGCAACCCGCGTTACGCCGCTCTGACCCAGCCCCCGCTTCTTGGAGTGGCGGAGATTCGGCGGCAGGTGCTCGACGGCGGAGCCATGCTGCTGGAGTACTCGCTCGGCGCCAGGAGGAGCTTCCTCTGGGCCGTGACCTCCGACTCCTTTGAGAGCTTCGAGCTGCCCGAGCGGGCGCGCATCGAAAAGCTGGCCCGCCGCTACTACGAGCTGCTCACAGTCCGCGGCACCCACAACCCCCAAGAGGAGGGAACGGACTGGATGAAGCGGCGAAAAGCCGCCGATACCGAGGCGGAAAAGGTGGCGCGCGAGCTCTCCCGGCTGATCCTGCGGCCGGTCGAGCCGCTCCTCGGCGAGCGCCCGCTGCTGATCGTGGCCGACGGCGCTCTCCACTACATTCCGTTCGCGGCTTTGCCTCTCCCCTCGACGGGCGAATTCCTCAACGCCGGCCACGAAATCGTGAGCCTCCCTTCGGCCTCGGTGCTGGCCGTCCAGCGGCGAGAGCTGAGAGATCGACGGCGGGCGCCCCGAGCCTTGGCCATCTTCGCGAATCCGGTCTTCCGGCAGGACGACGAGCGGATCGCGAGGAGCCTGGCCCGGCTGGGGCCGCCGAGGTCGTTACAGGCGTCTGTCGCGCAACAGCACCGGGGTGACCGGAGCCGGGAGGCGGGTCTGGTGTACGCGAATCTCCCCTTCTCCCAGGATGAGGCGGACGCGATCGCGGCTCTCCTGCCCGCGAAACAGGTGTTCAAGGCGACGGGGTTCGACGCTTCCCGAGAAAACGTCGCTGGCGCCGCGCTGGAGGACTATCGCAACGTCCACTTCGCTACCCACGGAGTCCTCGAAAGCTCGAATCCCGAGCTCTCCAGGCTGGTGCTTTCCCTCTTTAACGAGCGGGGAGAGCGCCAGGACGGATTCCTGCGGCTCCACGACATTTACAACCTCCGTCTGGACGCCGATCTCGCGGCGCTCTCCGCCTGCAAGACCGCCCTCGGCAAGGAAATTCGCGGTGAAGGACTGGTAGGGTTGACGCGTGGCTTCATGTACGCCGGCGCCGCCCGCGTGCTCGCCACGTTGTGGAGCGTCGACGACAAGTCGACCGCAGAGCTGATGAAGAGCTTCTACCGCGGCATGATCCACGACGGGCTCTCCCCCGCCGCCGCGCTGCGCAAGGCGCAGCTCGAGACAGCGGACAGGTGGAAACACCCGTTCTACTGGGCCGGCTTCTCCTTGCAGGGAGAGTGGAGGTGACGAGAGAAGCCGAGGACAGACCCCGGGCGGCCAAGCCCCCCGGGTTGACCCCCGAGGGTTTCGAAGCCCTGCTTGCCCAGCTCGACCAAGATCGGGAGCGGGCCGGCGAACGCTACGAGAGCATTCGCGTCAAGTTGGTCCGCCTCTTCGAATGGCGCGGCTGCGAAGCGCCCGAAGAGCTGACGGACGAGACCATCAATCGCGTCGCCCGCCGGATGGCGGAAGGCGTCGAGCTGAGGTCGGGCGACCCGTACGGCTACTTTTGTGGCGTCGCCCACCTCGTTTTCAAGGAGGTCCTGCGGCGAACGACCCGCGAGCGTCGCGCCCTCGAGGGCGGTGGGTGGCCTCCTCCCGCGCCTGTTCCGGAAGCTGACGACCGCCGGCTCAGGTGCCTCCGCCGATGCCTGGGACGCCTGCCCTCGAAACAGCGGGATCTGGTGCTCCGCTACCACGAGGGCGAGAGCCACATTCGCAACCGGCAGACCCTCGCCCGCGAGCTCGGGGTCCCTCTCAACGCCCTGCGCATCCGGGTTCACCGGGTGCGGCGCAAGCTGGAAGACTGCGTCCAGGAGTGTCTCAAACAATGACTGAATTCTCATCCCGCGAAATGTTTCCCGGTTTGCGGACACTCGTCATTGAGAATGAATTCGAGGGGGTTGAATCCAATGCAATCAGATCCACCCGATGACCAGCTCCTGAGGAGCTATCTCCTCGGCGAGCTTTCCGAGGAGGAGGCGGAGCGCATCGACGAAGCGCTCCTCGAGGACGATGAATCCTTCCTCCTCTGCGAGGCGATCGAGGCCGACCTGCTGGCGGCCTTGGCTCGCGGTGAGCTCACTCCCACGGAGAAGGAGGCGGTCCTGGCACGGCTCGCCGCCTCCGCGCGGGGACGGCAGCGCCTCGCATTGGCCAGTTTTCTGAACACCGCCGCGGACCGCCGGGTCCAGCCCTGGACGGTCATCTGGAACTTCACCCGCCGGGCCCTCGGTTCTCTGCACCCTCGGATGCGCTGGGCCACCATGGTGGCCGCCGTTGGACTCCTGGTGGGCGCACCTTGGCTGGCGTGGGAGATCCAGGAAAGGGATTCCGCGCAGCAGGCAAGGCACCGGATCTCCCCGCCCAAGGTAGTGCTCACCCTCTCGCTGGTAACACTACGGGGGGCCGACGAAATCCCGAAGAAGCTCTCGGTTCCGCCGGGCACGGATCTCGTCGTCAAAGTCGACCTGGAGGGACTGGAGGCCGCCGAAAGGTTCCACGCGACCGCACGTAGCGCGGAGGAAAAGGAAACAGTTTGGGAAAAGCGTGGCCTCGAGCCTACGCAGCTCGAGGGGTCTGCGGCCCTCGTGTTCGAGATCCCGGCCAAGAGCTTCACTCCCGGCCGCTACGAGGTCGCCGTTACCGCCGGCACCGAGGAGCTCACCGCAGATTTCGAGGTACGGAAGAACCGATCACGCGTCCATCAGTTCGCCTGCCGGCTGTTCGGCGAGGCTTTCGATTGGAGGGATTGTCATGGATATTGAAAACGGCACGAATGACGACGCGAAGGTCAAAGTATCGGGCGGTGGAGGCGGCCCCGGCCAAATGCCCAAGGATGGCAGACAGGAAAGGGTGTGGGACCTCGCCCCCAGGCAAAAGTTGACGCTCCCGGATGATGTGGACGCAGGCTGCGTTATCAAGATCTCGGTGGAGATGGAGGTCGGCCGCCACGAGGTGACGCCGCCCACCCGTCCTACCGCCATCAAAGGCCTCAAGCTGACCAAGGGCACCAAGGGATACGAAGTCACACCCGTGACGAACGGCAAACCCGGACCCAAACCCGGACCCAAACCCGGCCTCAAACCCCGACCCAAACCCGGACCCAAAAAGACCTAGGTCGGGATCCCTCGATCCTGCCTCACCGGGCGGCCCTTCGCCGGGCCGCCTCTTTTTTGTTCGCGATCTCCCGCGGTGAAATCTTTTCGGCTCGGCCGTCACTATGGGGTAGAGACCCAGAGCATGGCCGAACCTCAACGCGCCTCCTCCCTTCCCGCCGTCCCGAACCGGCCGCGGCCCCGGCATGCGTCTCGCCACGCCACGCCGCCGTTCCCGCTCGACGAGACGCATGACTTGATGTCCCTCGCTCGGGCGCCGGAGAGCGCGAGGACGTCCCCGGTGGACGATGACCCGCACCGGCCGGAGATGGAGAGAGCCCGGATCACGCGGCGCTCGGCTGTATCCCGCACGCCGGGTGAATGGTGCTGATCGCCGCCCTGGTGCTCGGTCTGGCGCTGAACGCCGGCGCCCTGGTGACGAACCGGGCGCTCACCGGCGCCGACCTGCTGCTGGGATCATCGGTGTTCTTCGTCGGCCTCGCGCTCCTGGTGCTGATGGAGATCTGCCGCCGGACCGAGCGCACTCACCGTTGATCGATCCCCACTGATCAGCCGCCTCCGCTGCCGCCCGCGTGGATGCCGCCCTCGGTCTGCCCCCACGGATCGAGCGCCTCGTTGAGCTCGGCCTCGGGAAGGACCTGCTTCTCGCGGCACAGCTCGCGCACGGTCTTGCCCGTGCGCATCGACTCCTTGGCGATCTCGGCCGCGGCGTCGTAGCCGATCCTCGGCACCAGGGCCGTCACCATGGCGAGGGACTTCTCCACCAGCTCCTCGCAGCGCTCGCGGTTCGCCTCGATGCCCTCGACGCACTTCTCCGCCAGCAGTCTGCGAGGCGTTGGCCAGGATCTCGATCGACTGCAGCAGGTCGTAGGCGATGAGCGGCATCATCACGTTGAGCTCGAAGACGCCCGACATGCCGGCGATGGTGATCGCCGCGTCGTTGCCGACCACCTGGGCGGCCACCATCAGCACCGACTCGGGGATGACCGGATTGACCTTGCCCGGCATGATCGAGCTGCCCGGCTGCAGGCTGGGGATCGAGATCTCGCCGATGCCGCAGCGCGGGCCCGAGGCGAGCCAGCGGATGTCGTTGGCGATCTTGGTGAGCGAGGCGGCGATCGTCTTGAGCGCGCCCTGAGGTCTCGACGGCGGCGTCCTTGCCGGCCATGGCCTCGAAGCGGTTGGGCGCCGGCACGAACGGGCAGCCGGTGCGCTCGGCGAGCCGCGCGATGACCTTGGGCGCGAACTCGGGCGGCGCGTTGAGGCCCGTGCCCACCGCCGTGCCGCCGAGCGGCAGCTCGGCCAGGCGCGGCTTGACCGCCGCCAGCCGGGCCAGGGCGTTCTTCGCCTGCTGCGCGTAGCCGGAGAACTCCTGGCCCAGCCGCACCGGCACGGCGTCCTGGAGATGCGTGCGGCCGATCTTCACGACGCTGTCGAGCTCCTCCGCCTTCCGCCCGAGCGCCGCCGCCAGGCGCGCGCAGCGCCGGCTCCAGCTCCTCCTGGATCGCCAGATAGGCGGCGACGTGAATGGCGGTCGGGATCACGTCGTTGCTCGACTGGCTGGCGTTGACGTGGTCGTTCGGGTGGACCGGCTTCTTGCTGCCTAGCGTGCCGCCGAGGATCTCGATGGCGCGGTTCGACGAGCACCTCGTTGACGTTCATGTTGGTCGAGGTGGCCGAGCCGGTCTGGAAGATGTCGAGGGGGAACTGGCCGTCGAGCTTGCCGTCGATCACCTCGCCGGCGGCCTGGCGGATGGCGCGGGCGGCCTCCGCCGGCACGGTCCCCAGCTCCTCGTTGACCCTCGCCGCCTCGCCCTTGATCATCGCGACCGCCGCCAGGAACCGCTTCGGCAGCGTCAGCCCCGAGACCGGGAAATTGCGGCGCGCCCGCTCCGTCTGGGCGCCGTAGTAAGCCCCGGCGGGGACTTCGATCTCGCCGAGGCTGTCTTTTTCGATGCGAGTTTCGCTCATCTCTCCTCCTGATCCCGTGCCTGGACGGGCCGGCCCGCTATCGTATCGAAAAGGGAGCGTCCGCGTTCAGCCGCACCTCGCGCCGCCGCAGGACGGCGTGAACGTCAGTTATTGATCGGATATTGATCGGATCCGGCGAAGCCGCTCCGGGTTTCCGGAGCGGCCCGGAGCTCCGCCTCCCGCTCCCCTACTTGACCCCCTCGTCCGCCGACGGTCCGTAGAGCGCCGGGACGGGGATGTCGTTGAGGCGCAGATACACGGTCAACTGACCGCGGTGGTGAGCCAGGTGATTGAGGACGCCGTCGCGAAGCGCGACGTAGCGAACGTCCTCCGACACCACGTTGCCCTGGAACAGCAGTTGCCAGGAGGTCGTCGTCAGGTGCTCGTCGGTGGCGGAGGCGAGGGCCTCCCGGGCCTGGCGCAGCGCGTTGTCGAACGCCTGCAGGAGCTCGCGGTTGGTATCGAAGGCTCGCGTCCGGAACTCGCCCGGCGAGCTGAGGTCCAGGGAGTCGTGCGTCACGATGGACTTGATCCAGGAAGGAATCGTCGCCACCAGTCCCGCCAGGTAACCGAGCGGCATCGACTTCTCGTGCGGCTTCCAGTCATTGCGGCCTTCGGGGACACGCTCCAGGGTACGGCGCGTTCCGGCGGCCTCCCGTTCCAGCTCGGCCAACAAGAGCTCGGTGATGAGGGTCGTCATGGTGTTGCTTCCCCCGTTGTAAGTCGTTGTCGTGTTTGGCCGGCTCAGCGCGGGCTGCCTGCGTCGTATTCCTGAGCGAGCCGCTTCGGGGCGGTGTTGCGCCAAGCCGCAGTCATGGCTTGCCGGACGGTCGTCTTCCTGGCATCGCGAAGCT
This sequence comes from Thermoanaerobaculaceae bacterium, assembly GCA_963778565.1. Taxonomy (GTDB): domain Bacteria; phylum Acidobacteriota; class Thermoanaerobaculia; order Multivoradales; family UBA5704; genus DATARR01. Next base: position 42,137 of record CAVZUZ010000019.1, read on the forward strand.
GAACGATGGTGGCCCCCCGCTGGCCCCACGCCCCGCTGGCCGGCCGAAAGACCGCCGGCTCGGATCGGATGAACCACTCCTGCTGGTCCGGCGTCAGCTTGACCATCCCCCAGTCTTCGTTCGGTCCGAGGGTCGCGAAGATCTTGCCGCGGACCCGGAAGTCGGGATGACCCATGTGCGCGGCTTCCAGCGCTTCGGGAAAACTGAGCGCCAGGCGACGAAACTCGTCTGCGGTCATACGCTAATCGACCTCGATGAGCCCTTCGCTCACCAGTACGCTGGCCCCGCCAACCTTTGCGGCGACGACGGTCCCCTCACTCTTCTCCGCACTGGCATCCAGAATGCTTGGACGCCCCATCTCCACCCCCTGGGCAATACGCCAGCGGAAGCTGCCGCTGGCAGCCTCGTCGTAGTGACTGAGCAGTCCGGCCAGGGCGCAGTTGGCGCTGCCGGTGGCCGGGTCTTCGGGCACGCCGTCGAGAGGTGCAAACATCCGCGCCCGGATATCGAACTCGCCGGCGGCAAGGGTGTACAGATGGATGTCGGGCGTCACGTCTTCGGCGACGAGGGCGTCGAGCCCATGCATCTGGATCCGCGCCCGCTCCAGCGCGCCTCGGTTCGTGAGCTCCGCCATCAGGAACGGCAGGCCGACCGAGGCCACCTGAGGAAGGTGGGTGCTGGCGACGATGTCCTCGGCGGCGAGCGAAACCGCCGCCGCCAACGTCGATGCGGAGACCGTCTTGCCGAGCGACAGCCTCTGGGGCGCGGACAGCTCGCACCAGATGCGTCCTCCCTCGCGTGGGTGAATCGATAGGGGGACCAGCCCCGCCTTCTCCTCGAACGTCACCGTCATCGACGTCTCGATGGGACCGAATTCACCCGCGGCCGCCAGGGCGAAGGCCGTTCCAACGTTGGGATGTCCGGCGAAGGGGAGCTCCGTTTTGGGCGTGAAGATACGAACCCGGCGGGTGTACCCGGCCTCCGCGGGGAACACGAACGTAGTCTCGGAGAAGTTGAACTCCCGGGCGATCTTCTGCATCTGCACGTCCGAGAGCCCCGCGGCCTCGGGCAGCACGGCCAGTTGATTGCCGCCGAAGCGTGTTTCGGTGAAGACGTCGCAGATGTAGTAGCGGTAGCGCATGGCAGCTCCGTCGACCGCATCCATGATAGCCGACAATGCCCGCCTTCCGGCGAAGACGTTGGCGGCGCCACGCTGGAAGAATAGCGGTAGAATCGCGTAAGTATCCAGGGTACAATGCCGCCAGCCGCCACACTTACACCTCGGCGGGAGGTGGCGTTCTTGGAGTTACCGGACCTCATTCAGCTCAAATTCGAGGGAGACGGGTTGTCCCCGAGCGACATACGTCTCTCCGAGCTGGCGCGCCTCCTGCGGCGTTTCGAGGACTACGTCGCCAGCCAAGTGCATCAATCCGAGGGTGTGCCGAAGGAAGAGGTACACATATCCCTGAATTCCATCCGCCATACCAGTGCCACCTACGGCGTGCATGCTCCCATGAAGGATGCAGCGCTCCATGCAGTATGCCAATTTGGGAGAGCCGTTGAGACGAACAATTTTCTCGGATTAGATCCCAGCTCCAGAGATTTGGCCAAGCAGATCGTTTCCTTCACTCGCAGATACAACTGCCGGGCGCATCTTGTGGCGAGAACCGGCAAGGAAGATTATGTCACTACACTAACACCGGAGACGCGAGTCGGCAGCGCGAAATTGATCCGCGGCGAAACTCAATATTACGGTGTACTAGAGAGAATCGGCGGCGCTGAGCCCCGCTTTGTTCTTCGCGTGTCCACAAGTGAAGCCATTCATGGGACAACGAGCATCGAGCTCGCGATTGAGCTTGCGCATCATCTCTATTCATGGGTGGGCGTGCACGGGCTGGCCACCTGGGATCCAATCAGCGGTGACATAGAGGATTTCAAGATAACCCATGTGCTGCCTTTCAAAGGCATCGGCATCGTCAAAGCCATGGATCTCCTCAAGAATGCCGTCGGGGAATATTGGGATGATGAGGAGGATGTCGCCGAAGCAGTCTCTAGAATTAGAGGCGGCGGGCTTCCATGAGTTTTGTGTATCTCGATACACAAATCCTGGTGTGGGGAATAAAAAGAGAGAGCTCGCCCGGCCAAGAGGAGATGATCCCGAGGGCGGAAGCCTTCCTTCGTTGGCTCGACGATAACAAGATTGAAGCAGCGATTCCTTCGGTTGTCTTTGGTGAGCTTTTGCTGAAAGTTCCGGTCGAGCGCCATGGGGAAATCTGGGGCGACATTGGAGAAAAGAACTTCATCATCCATCCCTACGACGCGCTTGCGGCGTTAGCGGCTGCACGGGTGTGGATAGCCGCTCACGATGCGGGCGTGATCGAAGACCTTCTGCAAGATCCCCACCGGAGTCGCGCCGCCCTTCGAGCAGATTGCCAGATCATCGGGATTGCCGTAAGCCGCAAGGGTACCTGCATCTACTCGCACGATCCAGATATCCGGAGACTCGCAGCAGGGTTTATTCAGGTCCGGCCACTCCCGGAGCCACAACCTCGGCAACTCAGTATTGCCGTTCCAGAGCCCGTCGGACCTCACTAACTCCCGCCCGCCCCTTGTTCAGGGGCGGGCGGGAGAGCCCGTCAGCTCAGTAGCTGACCCGGAGCTGATAGGTCGTCCGGGTCGACGAATAGCGGTAGACGCGGACGTAGACGTTGACGGCCGAGCCGCCGGTGTTGGCATAGGACGCCTGGTCGGCGGTGATGCCGCCGTTGGTGGAGCTCGCCACCTGGGTTCCCGCCGCGTTGTAGATGTAAAGGTCGTAGTCCACGGTGAGGCCGTTGAGCAGCCCCGTCACCGTGCGGCCCGCGGGCAGGCTCAGGCGGAAGTAATCATTCTGCTGCGACGCCGAGTCGTTGAGGAACGTCCCCGAGATCTGGTTGCAGGTGCCCGAGATCACCTGCGGCGCGGCCGTGCTGTTGTTCGGCTCGACGTCCGAGATGTTGCTGCAGGTCGAGCCCGTCGAGTAGCTCCCCACGAGCGTCACTCCCGAGTACGCCGTGAAGCCGTTCAGCATGACGTGCCAGGTGCCCGCCGCCGGCGACGGGAAGGTGCAGGTCTCGTTGTTGCCATTCAGGTACGGCCGGCAATCGTAGACCGAGGTGGTTGGGGCCGAGCCGAACCGCACGTACATGTCGGCGTCGCCGGTGCCGCCCGAGATCTGGAACTGCAGATTCGAGGCGCCCGAGGGCACGCTCATCGTCCAGAACTGCTGGTTGCCCGTCGCGCCCGAGATGCCCGTAACGGGAACGCCGTTCTGCAGCACATTGCCCGTGCAGGCCGACGTCGTCGCCTGCGCCTGCGCCGAGTTGCCGGAGCTGCAGCTGCCGTTGGAGGCCGTCACCACGTAGTAATAGGTGGTGTTGCAGGAGAGGCCGGTGTTCGAGAAGGAGGTGGTGGCCGAGGTCCCCGCCGAGCTGTAGGGCCCGCCGCTGGTGGTCGAACGCAGGATCGTGTACGAGGTGGCGCCGGAGGAGGCGTTCCAGGAGAGATTGATCTGCGACTGCGACGCGGCGGAGGCGTTGAGCCCGGTCGGCGCCGCGGGAGGCGTGCAGCCGCCGGTGTTGTTGATGCCGTTGGTGGTGGTGGCACCGGTGCTCGCCCGCGTCGAGCCAGTTCGAGAGGCGGGTGCTGTTGGTGCCGCCGCCGGTCCAGGAGACGCTGAAGCGGCCGTAGTAGTCGGAGAGGTTGTTGCCCGTGGCGCCGCAGGAGGACGGCCCGCCGTGGAGCTGGCCGACGAAGCGGCCGGCATCGTTGTAGAGCGGCGAGCCGGACGAGCCGGGCTCGGTCACGCCCGGCACGGTGAACGGGTCCGGGAGGATCGGTCGCCCACTTGGCCCACAGATGGGTGCCGTCGCCCGGCGACGTCGTGCCGCTGTAGCTCGTGCTGTCCATGGTGGTGGTGACGTAGGTGATCCGCTTCTCGTCGGTCGACGGGTGGTGGATCGACGCGCAGGGCGAGGCGGCGGTGCACGCGTGGCTGCCGGTCGAGCGGTCCCAGCCGGCCCAGTGATGGTTGTAGGCCGCGACCGGCGGATCGTCCAGCTCCACCAGGGTGAAGTCCGAGGCGGCGTTGGCGGCGCGGAAGAAGGAACCGGTGTGGAACTGGTTGAGCGTGGCCGTCGCCGGGCTGACCGCTCTGGGCGCTGCCGGGCGTGCGGCAGAAGGAGTTCTGATAGTTCCAGTAGACCACCAGCGAGGCCGCGTTCCCCGAGGTGATCGAGCAGTGATTGGCGGTCATGAAGTACATCTTGCGATCGTTGGCGGTGTTGTTGACGAGCGATCCGGTGCAGAAGGTGGAGCCGCCGGTCGAGATCACGCCCACGGCCCGCATCTCGTCGCGCCAGGTATCGCCGGCGCCGAGGCACTCGACGTCCAGGTTGCAGCTTCCGGACTTCGTATAGGAATCGGCGGCGACCGTCCCGAAGCCGCGGTAGCCCTGGTTGATCCAGCCGAGCTCCAGCTCGACCGTCCGCCTCTCGCTCCTCGGCACGGTGAGCTCGACGACGAGGTCGGCGGTGATCACGACGGGCGTCCAGAGCTGTCCGTGCTTCTCGTTGTCCGCGGCGGTGAAGGGCCGCGAGATCTGCTCGCCGTCCGCCGAGTACAGCAGCAGGCGGAGCCTTTCGACATCTTGAAGCGGGTGAAGCCGAGGTTCAGGGAGGTCGTCCCTTCGCGGCCGAAGATGCGCAGACGCCAGAGCATCTGGCCGTCGCCGAGGTCCTCCCAGGTGCCATGATTGGCGGGCGTGATGGACACCCGCTCCGGAACGGCGAAGCGCGGCGGCAATCCGCGCCGGTCTCGCGCCGTATCCTCCTCGGCGAGGCGCACCAGATCGAGCGGTTGAGGAAGGACGGACTCCAGGCGGTCGACGTCGCGCACCGCGTACTTTGCGGCCGTGGGAACGACGGCCTCGGGCGCGGCCTGGGCCACGCCGCCGAAGGCCAGCAACAACAGCAGCAGCCAAGCGAGCTTACGGCTCATCTCCATTTGCCTCCTACCTCCGGAAAAGACGGTCGCGGCGGCCTTGCCGCGGCCGGTAAACAAGCCGAGACCGTCCGGCGGCGGGAGCCGCCGGGAACCGACCTCTATCCAGGATGGTGCGCGCCGGGCGCTTTCAGGAGTCGCCGCCGTCAGGGCTCGGTATCACCCCACGCCGTGATATCTCCGCTCTCGAAGCCGTCGGCGAAGATGAAGGGGCCGAGATAGGTGAAGGCCGCGTTCAAAGTGGCGCTCTGGCTGTCCGGGTTGGTGACGGTGACATCGACCACGCCGGCGCCCTGGGCGGGCGTGACGGCGGTGAGCGAGGTGGCGTCTTTGAAGGTGACGGAAGCTGCCGGCACGGGACCGAAGAGCACCGTCGCGCCGTCGACGAAGTTGGTGCCGGTCAGGCCGACCGAAGTGCCGCCAGCCATGGTGCCGCTGGTGGGGTCGATCGACGCCAGGGTCGGCGCGGGACCGGGCTCGACGATGCTGAAGTCGACGTTCGAGATGTCGAAGAAGATGTTGCCCACGCAGGAGACGCGGATCCTCGCTTGAGAGGTCGGCGTGTTCGGGATCGCCACCGCCTCGGAGCCGTCGTTGGCGGTGGACGCCGCGAGCGCCGTCGGGAAGGTGTTGCCGCCGTCGGTCGACAGATCGATCGCGACATTGGCGCAGGAGACCGGCGCCACGTTCGTCCCGGCCACGTCCCAGGTCACCGTCCGCACGCCGGACCAGCTCACCGCGGTGTTCGGCTGGGTGACCGCGAACGGACCGGCGGCGGCGTTCACCGTCACTGTGGTCGAGGCCCAGTTGACCCCGCCGCCGCCGGCGCGGTTGTCGCGGACGGTCAGGCGGAAGTTCATGGTGCGGTTGCGCGTCGACATCGACTCGCCCAGGGTGGCGACGTTGTCGAGGATGTCCGAGAGGCGGGGGAAGGTGCGGCTCGGTACGGTCAGCGGCACGAACGAGCGAAAGATCGGCCGCACCACCGCGACGTCGTCGTTGGGCGGAGCGGCGCTGCCCAGGTCGAACTCCTCCCACATGTAGGTCAAAGTGTCACTGTCGGGATCTGTGGCCGAACCGGTCAAAGTGAACGGCGTCTGCTTCGGGACCGTGAAGGCCGGGCCGGCGTTGACGCTGGGCGGAGTATTGCCGGTGGCGGTGATGACCGCGCAGGAGCTGCCGGTGGCGCCGGTGGAAAACGTTACGATCTGATCGAAGCTCCGGGTATGGAAGGTATCGTCGCTATGTGGCTGGAGATCCTCGGCGCCGCAGATGCCGGCGTAAGCCATGATCGTGGTGCCGCTGCCCGGCTCGTAGGCCGACGACCCGCTGCGGTTGCCGCCGCAGTTGTTGGTGGTCCCGTTGAAGGTGTGGGCGCCGCCGAACTGGTGCCCCATCTCGTGCGCCACGTAGTCGACGTCGAAGGGGTCGCCGACCGGGTTGGCCTGGCCGGTGACGCCGCGCGCCTTGTTGCTCGTACATGGCACCGCCAGTTGGGCGACTCCGCCGCCGCCGGTCGAGAAGACGTGGCCAATGTCATAGTTGGCCGTGCCGATGACGCTGTTGAGATTGCTCTGGTTCTGCCCCAGCATCGTCGAGCCGTTGCCGTTGGTGTACGGGTCGGTGGCGCCGTTGGTGTAGACGATGAGGTCGTTGTTGGCGATCAGCACCATGCGGATGGCCGCCTCACGCTCATAGATGCCGTCGACGCGGTTCATCGACACCGCCATGGCGTTCATGGCGCAGGCGACGGCCACCGGATTTGGCGCGCAGACCGCGATCGAGTACTCGCCCGTGCCGGCCAAGGCCAGGCGGTAGGTGCGTAGCTGGGTCCCGGAGGCGGCCTCTGCGGGAGCCGGCGCCTCCTCCGATGCCGCTTCCTCCTGGCTCTCGCCGTCGACCTCGCAACGGAAGGCCGCCCCGGCCGGCTTGCGCGCCTCGCTCTTGAGGTAGGAGAGGACGTACCGCGAATCCCAACGCCGGTAAGGATCGATCATCACGGTGCCCGAGGCCGACAGCACCATGGCATGAAAGCCCAGCGAGGTGAGGCTCAGGCGGGCGGTGGCCGTGGGATCGTCGATGCCCTTGGCGACGAAGGTGCGAATCTCGGGGAAACGGGCCGCCAGCTCCGGCTCGAGGACCGGCGACTCCTCGACGCGAAAAAGCCGGTCCGTGCCGTCCGGGTAGGGCAGGGGGAGGAAGAGCGCCGGCGCCGCCGAGCTTTCGGCCGGCGCCCGGGCCAGCAGGCTCTCGAGCGCGCTGACGTCCACTTCCAGGGCACGGAAGCGCCGCGGCAGGGGCGCCTCCCAGGCACCGCCGCGGGGCGGCAGGGACTCCAGAGACTCGCGAGAGAGATCATGAAATGGACCGTCCGTTGCAGCGGCAGGCGCGGCGGCGCACAGCACGATGGCGAGGGCGAAGAGGACCACGGAGCGGCGTTGGAACATGGAGACCTCACAGGCGATAGGCGAATACGGATCCGAGGAATGGGTACGGCATTCCTGGGCTGCGATGCCAACTCGGCCGGCATTCTACGCCATCGCCGCCATCACCGCTCCGGGCTGACCTCCGACTTCATCGCCGGTGGTGTTGTCAGGGGGTCTTCTCGACCACCACGACCCTTTCGACCTCGCAATTGGAGCGGTCCACCTGGCTGTGGATGAAGCCCATGTTGAAGTCGCGGATCGTCTTTTTGGACTTGGCCTCGATCACGTCGTAGACCGTCCGGGTGTTGCTATCGATCACCGTACCGCTCTTGGTGGTATGCGTGCATTTGATTCTGATGTCTTTCACCGCGAAATCGTACACAGGTCCTGGCTGGTTCGAATGGCGGGAAATTATACGGCATAGCCATCGCAATGATGCGCCAGGAATGACGCACCGGGAAGGTGGGCCCGCGCCGGGATCCTACCGGGATGGACGGCCGGGGCCGCGGCGCGGCATCCGCTCCCCGAGTTGCCATATCCGGCGGGTCACCTCGGCGCACCGCGGGCAGCCGGCGAGCAGATGGCGGATGGCGGCCAGCATCTCGGGCTGCGGCAGGTCGCCGCTCATGAGGCGCGCGAGTTGCCGCGGCTCGGGGTGGCGGCCCGCGTCCTCAGGGGTGAAGCGCGAGTCCCGTGGCTGCGGTCGGCCGACGGGGGCGGCGCTCTCGCCGGGTGAAAAGGCGCTATTCATGGCTCCAGGTCCACGAAAGCGGCGCCCGGAGGGGCCGGGCACCGCGGTCAACGCACCTTCTTGTACGTTCATGCTACATGAATGTTGCGCCCCCGGATTGAAAGTTTCACGGCGCACGCGCGCCAGGTCCCAGACCAGCACGCGGCGGTCATACCAGTCCGGGTCTCCCCACTCGCGCCGCAACCGGTTGGCCATCGCCGTTGCGAGGTTGCGCATGCGGGGAGCGAAGCGCGCGACCACCCGCGCCTGCGGATACGAGGGCAGCTCGGGAAGCCGCGCTTCCTCCCTGCCGAGGTCCCGATGCACGACCAGGTAGCCCGCGCGGCTGGCGAGGATGGCTGCCGGATCGGCCGCCACCAGGTTGCGCATCGCGAGCCGTCGGTCCGCCATCCAGGGCCGCGCCGTCGCCACCAGCACGTCGCGGCGGTGCACCTCCTGGCAGAGGTAGAAGATCCGGCTCACCCGCCACATGCCGAACCAGGGGTACTCGACGACCGCTGCGGAGCCCGGATTCTCACCCAGCCAACGGTAGAACCTCGGCATCCGATTCGGTGGCAGCCGAGGACGCGGATCGACGAAAGCCAGATGATCCCAGTGGTGAGCGAAGGAGGTCCAGCGCAGCGAAGGCTGAAGGAAAGGCCCGGCGAGGAAGAGACCGGCGATCCCGCCCGCCGCGAGCAGCTTCCGCCGTGAGCCGCCGCCGAAGCCGGACAGCGCCGCCGCGACCCACAGCAGCAGCCAGGGCAGGGCCACGACGAGATATCGCGTCAGTACGAGGGCGTTTTCGTGCTCGGCCGGGGCAAGGAAGAGGAGCCCGGCGGTATGCCCGGCGAGGACGCTGCCAGAAGATCCCCGCCAGCCGCCGGTCGCGCCGGGCCAGGAGGATCAGGCCCGCGATCGCCGCGACCCAGAAGGCCGCGACGACCGGACCGAAACGGCTTCCCGCCAGCAACGCCGCGGTCCGCGCGGCCTCGGAGAGGCTCACTAGAAGCCGCTGGTGCTTGTTGGCGATGAGGACCGCCAAACTCTCTCGCCCGGGCAGCAGGAAGAGGAGAAAGGCGGCCGCGGTCGCCACGGCGAGCCCGCCGGTGGCAACGGCGCGGCGGAGATCCCAGCGCCGCGCCAGCGCAACGCCGGCGAACAGGAAAGGGCTCACCACCAGCGTGCTCGCGCCGAGGTGGAACCATGCCGCGAGCGCCGCGCAGGCGGAGAAAGCCAGGCCCCGCCGCCATGAAGGCTCGCGCCACCAGCCGTCGAAGGCCGCCACGGCCGCGAAGGCGAGCGCGGTCATCGGCAGGTAGGAGCGGGCGATCCGGCCATAGAGCACCAACAGAGGCGACGCGGCCAGCAGCCAGGCGAAGGTGATCGCCACCGGCCGGCCGAGCCGGCGTGCCACCCAGGCGGGAGCCAGGCAAAGCAGCGCCAGGCTGGCGGCGAGCGACGGCAGCCGGAAGGCCATCTCGCCGAGGCGGACGCCGTGGTCCATGGCGAAGCGGAAGAGCGCCGTCAGCGGGATCGAGCTGTCGAACACCTGGAACGTGGCGAGGATCTCCGGCAGCGGCTGCTTGATGGCGACGCCTACGGCGTTCCACTCGTCGTCGCCCATCACCTGAGCATCCAGGTGCCACAGCCGCAGCAAGCCGCCGAAGACGATCGCCGTCAGGAAAGGTACGAGCGCCCTCAGGCGTTCTAGAGGAGGAGGCATTTTCCGTCTTATATTGGATGTTGGACGTTGAGGATGCGAACAGGAGACCCGCCATGTGCCGAAACATCAAGACCCTCTTCAACTTCGAGCCACCGGCGACGGATGAGGAGTGCCGCGACGCGGCCCTCCAGTTCGTCCGCAAGCTGAGCGGCTTCACCAGGCCTTCCAAGAGCAACGAGGCCGCCTTCCAGACCGCGGTCGACGAGATCACCCAGACCGCCCGGACTCTCCTCGCCGCGCTGGTGACAAACGGCACTCCGCGCCACCGCGAGGTCGAAGCGGCGAAGGCCCGCGCCAGGGCCGCGCGGCGGTTCGGAGGCCGCGATTCGGCGCCGGCGCCATGAGCTTCCAAGGCCATGGATGGGGCCTCGCCTGGCTGCGGCGTGGGCCGGGCCCATCATTCCTGCTCTGAGAGAACCGTCTCCTCCGGCACGTCCGTATAGCTCTCGAAATCGATCCTGTAACCGTCCGGGTCCGACAGGGAGGTGACCCACATGGCGTTCCCGACGAAGGGCCTCGACGCCTGAATGCCGCGGGAGGTGACCTGGCGGTAGATGGCCAGGGCGTCCTCGCAGATGAAGCAGATCGATACGCCCTCGCCCACTTTCCCCGCGGGCACCCACTCCTTCCGGAAGCTCCTGCAGCATCAGGGCCGCACCCCCGAGCTGAAGCCAGCACCAGCGCAGCTTGCCCTCATCGATCCATTTCTGGGTCATCTCGAAGCCAAGTCACGTAATAGCGGACGGACTCCTCGATGTTCGAGACGCCGAAAAACGGCACGGCCTGCTTGACGTTCGTCTTGGCATTCGAATCGGTTTCCATCGTTCGAGATCCTCAGACCTCACCGCGCTAATTCTTCCAGCAGCTCCGTACAGAGCTCCCGCGTGGCATCGGCGGCCTGGCCGCTGTTGGACGCCGCGACGACCGCCGCCGCTCGACCAGACACAGCCCAACCCTCCGAGCGCGATCAGGCGGCTCGCGTCCCGTCGCGTGAGTTTCGACTCGCCCACGACTGAACACTACCTGCACCAAGAAAAAAGGCGGCCACGGGGGCCGCCCAGCGTCGCGCCGCGAGCGTCACCGCTCGCAGCTTTCCGCTCAGTTCGAGCAGATCGACACGTCGTCGATCCCGCACTCCACCAGATCGCCGGTGGCCGTGCCGTCCGAGCACTGGACGCGCAGCGAGACGGTGGCACCCGCCGCGATCGAGGCCGTGGCGTTGGTCCAGGCCGCGTTGGTGGTCTGGTCACCGCGGGAGGCCAGCGTGGTCCACGTCGAGCCGCCGTTGGTCGAGTACTCGAGGCGGAAGAAGTCGCCGGTCGCGTCGCCGCCGTTGTCGCGCTGGCCGTGGAAGTACCAGACGGACAGGGTGGAAGCCGCGCTCACCGACCAGTTCGGGGCCCGGAGGATGCAGTTGCCGCCATCGACATCGTTCACCCCGGCGCTGCTGTTGGTGGCGGTGAAGAGCGAGTTGCTCCCGCCGTGGGAGCCGCCCACCTGGGTGGTGACGCCGCCGTCCACCACTTGGGTCGGATTGGCCCGTACGTAAGCGCCGGTCGTGCAGGTCGAGGCCGCGTCGTTGACCCAGCCGGCGGACCCGGTCTCGAAGCCCTCATTCACCGAGCAGGTCGGAGGCGGAGGCGGCGCGCCGCCCCGGGTAAAGAGCAGGCGGTTGGGCGAACCGGTGCCGATGCCGGTGAGCACCCCGGTCGTGGCGCGGGCGTTCAGCTCGCTCGTCACCTGGGCGGGCGTCCAGGTGGGATGCTCGTGCAACACCAGGGCCCCGGCCCCCGCCGCGTGCGGGCTCGCCATCGAGGTGCCGCTGATAGTGTTGGTGGCGGTGTCGGAGCTGTTCCAGGTGGAGGTGATCGAGGAGCCGGGGGCGAAGGTATCGACGCAGGTGCCGAAGTTCGAGAAAGACGACCGGGTATCCGAGCTGGTGGTCGCGCCGATCGTGTAGGCGTTGGCGGCACTGGCCGGCGAGCGGTTGCAGGCGTTGGTGTTCTCGTTGCCCGCCGCCACGGCGTAGAAGACGCCGGCCGCGACCGAGTTGTTGACCGCGTTGTTGGTGGTGGAAGAGAAGGGGCCTCCGATGCTCATGTTGGCGACCATGGGGATCGACGGATTGGCCTGCTTCTGCTGGGTGACGAAGTCGATGCCGCAGAGGATGGCGCTGTTGGGGCAGGAGCCGCCGTTGGTGCAGATCTTGACGGCGAACAGGCTGACCGACTTGGCGACGCCGTAGGTGGCGCTGCCGACGGTGCCCGCCACGTGCGTGCCGTGGCCGTGGCCGTCGCTCTGGGCCTCGCCGGTGCAGACGGTACCCCAAGAGGCACGGCCCCCGAAGTTGGTGTGAGTGGTCCGGATGCCGGTGTCGAGGATGTAGGCCCGCACGCCGGCGCCGGTGAAGTCGTAGGTGTAGCTGTTGCTCAAGGGCAGATTGCGCTGATCGACCCGGTCGATGCCCCAGGTCGCGGGGCTCTGGGTGACGTTGATGGTGAACAGACTGTCCTGCTCCACCAGGACCACGTTGGGATTGAGCGCCATCGCGCGCGCCCTGTTCTCGTCCATGGCGAAGACGGCACCCTTGAGCGCGTAGCTGTAAGTGCGCATGGATCGCGCCCCATGGATCGCGGCGAGCTGCGGCGCCAAGGCCCTGGAATCGCTCCCGGGGTTGAACACGACGATATACTGTCCTTCGATCAATTCACCACCGGGTTTTTGGACGGTGCCGTCGCCTGCCCACGCGCCGGACGCCCCAAGCAGGAGGGCCGCACAAGCAAGGATCACTCTCTTCATCGCCTCTTCTCCTTTTGTTCAACTGCATTGATGGACAAAGCACGACAGATACGCGTGCGCTGCACGGCGAGAGGCGATTCAGACGGGCGGGGCCGCGATCAGAAAACGACAGGACAACCGGGGAATCCGAGTTCTCCACCCGTCCCCAACATATCTGGTGTGTCAGGGAGCCGAGCCGTGACATCGCGCGAAACACAGCCCCGACCTCATCGCGCGAATACTGCTCCCTGGCCACATTCTTCATCCAAGCCGAACGAGGAGACCGCCATGAAAGATCTCAGTATCCTGCTCGAGCATCGGCCCGGAGCCTTGGCCGAAATGGGAGAGGCCCTGGGCCGCGCCGGGGTGAGCATCGAAGGCGGAGGCGCCTTCGTCGTCGACGGCCGCGGCGTCGCCCATTTTCTGGTCGAGGATGGGGCCGCCGCCCGCAACGCGCTCGAAGCGGCGGGTATCCAGGTTCTGGACGAGCGGGACGTGCTCGTGCAGCGATTGAGCCAGGACGAGCCGGGGCAGCTCGGCAAGATCACACGCCGGATGGCCGAGGCGGGCGTCAACATCGAGGTCCTCTACAGCGACCACGACCATCAGTTGATCCTCGTCGTCGACGACATCGCGAAGGGGCGCGCGGTTTCCGAAGCGTGGATGCGTGAGCGCGGGTGAAGGAGCGTATCCAGCTCAAGCTCGAGCCGTTACCGAACAAGCTTGCGGCGGACCCGGCAAGCTCGGTGCGCCTCGGCTCTAGCTGACATCGGCTCGGTCCAAGCTCGCGCCGAGCCGTTGCAAGCTCGAGGTCCACCCGTCAAGCCCGGCGGCTCCGGCTTCAGGCCTGGTCTGCCTCAGATCGAGTCTGACCACCGTCGGCTCGAGCTTCAAGGCACCGGCCACAAGCCTGAGCCGAGGCAGCTCAGGCCCGACCGGTGCGCCGCAAGCTTGAAGCGAGCCGGTTCAAGCTTGCATGGACCCGCTTCAAGGCTGAATCCAATCCTTCCCGCTTGAGCCGCGCCCAGCCAAGCTTGCAGCCGACCGGCTCGAGCTTGACGAAACCGTCTCAAGCTTGCCCGCAGACGCCCACGCGCGAGCGAATAGCGCAGCACCGTGAACCTCATCACCCAACGGATGGGTGAATCGGAGTTCTGGAATAAGAAATCGGCTTGACTTCCGCTTCTACGTGGCAATAATAGCAGCATAGGGGACGTTACACCGATAACAAGGCCCCTCAAAAGGCCGTAACCGGCAGAATGGCTGACCAAGCAGCCGGAAAGGAGGTGAACGGGGCTCGCGGACGAGCCCGAAGCAGAGATGTGGACGTACCGGCGCGGCGGCGGTTTGAGCCTCGGGGGCGTGCCCCGAGACCCGGCCAAGGCCGAGCCCCGGCTCACGGGAAGCCGGAATCAAAACCAAGGCCAACTAAAGAGGAGAAAGATCATGGCCAAGCAACAGACCCGTCATGCCGATTTCCTGACCGAATGGGAGCGGATCATCGCCACCCTGACGGCCAACGCTGCCGAGCTTCCGCACCTGGAGGCGCCGCGCATCAAGCTGGAAGGGCTCCTGGAGACCGCGCGGTCGCTCGCCCAGGAGCAGGGCCTCCACAACGCCGCCAAGCAGGCCGCCTCCCAGCAGTTGGAGACGACCTTCGCGAACGGCAAGAAGCTCGCGACGTTCCTGCGCACGGGCATCAAGGAGCACTTCGGGAACCGTAGCCCCAAGCTGGCGGAGTTCGGTCTCGTGCCGTTCCGCCGCCGTAAGGCGGGTGAGACCGAGACGCCGGAGGAACCGGAGCAGCCGCAGCCCGAGTCGTCGAAGCCGGTCGAATGAGTGAGATCCGGGGGCGTGCTCCGCAAGGGGTGCGCCCCCGCTTTTTTGCCGGAGCGCTCTTTGAAAACTGAATCTGGGCCGGCATCGCGCCGCGCCTCCAGCGCGAACCGGCCTGACGAGCGCCGATCAGACTCACGACCGGGAACTGAACTGGTCGAGGAGCTGGCGGACCGCGGATCATGGCGGACCGCGGATCATGGCGGACCACGTCTACCTTGAAATTCCGGAGCCTGCCTCTTGATTTTCCAGGTGTTGCAGCGTGCCGGACTTATACACCCAGTTGTATAATGGCCCGGTGGCTGATAAGGTTCTGGTCTGGATCGGGGCCTCCTTTGAGGGTCTGAGGGAGTTTCCCCCTGATGCTCGGAGGGCGGCTGGCTACGAGTTGCGCCGAGTCCAGCGCGGCCTGATGCCTACCGATTGGAAGCCGATGCCGGACGTAGGCCAGGGCGTGAACGAGATCCGGATCCACACGGGAGCTGAACATCGGGTGCTCTACCTGGCAAAGTTCGAGGAGGCGGTCTACGTGCTTCACGCCTTTGAGAAGAAGAGTCAGCAGACGCGAGAGACGGATCTCGCCTTGGCGCGCAGGCGTCTGCAGCAAGTGGAAGAACTTCGGCGCGAAAAGAGGAGAAGTCGATGACGGTCCGCGCTCACCGCTCGAGCGGCAACGTGTTCAGGGATCTCGGATTTAGCCGAGAGGAGGCAGAAAATCTCAAGATTCGAGCCGACTTGATGATCGAGCTGACGCAGTTGATTGAAGCCAAGGAGCTTACGCAGGCAGCCGCGGCCAAGCTTCTCGGAGTGACCCAGCCGAGGATCAGCGATCTCACGCGCGGCAAAATTGACCGATTTAGCGTCGATAGCCTGATCGAGATGCTGGGCCACGCGGGTGCTTCCGTTTCTGTGGTGGTCACTCCGCGCAGCCAGGTTGCGTAGCATCGAGAGAGCCCAGCACTGGTCCGCTTCTGGATTCGATTTCCGCTCTCTCTTTTGAGAAGGACCCAAAGTTTCCCTCCGCCAGGGCGCAAGTCCGGCGTGTGGACAGCGAGCGGCCGGCGGCGGGAAGATCCAGAGGACGCGCCTAAACTCTGAAAGAAGGGAACGCCTCATGCGCACAACCCTATTTCTCGCAATCGCCCTGGCGCTGGCTGTGACCGGCAGCGCAGAGGCTCAAGTTGAGGCCCGCCAAGCGACGGCCGCAGACCTTCAGCAGGAGGAGCTTGTCGAAGTGCCGTCTCCGATGCTCCTAGAGATTCCTCTCGGTGCTTCAGAAACCCGGAAGAGCCTCGGAGATCCAACGGTCAGCGGGCGGACGTACTACGACACCAAGAAGTTCGTCTGCGACAAGGCGCGGGTGAAGTTGATATCGGTGATGAAGCGTCCCGCCGACCGTGGCGGCCTGGACGTGGAGATCATGCCCATGGTGTCAACAGGGTGGCCGCGGCAGGACATAGACCTGACTGTGGCGCTCATTGGAGCCGATGGCAAGGAAGTCCGCAAGAAGGTCTGGGACGATTTGACGGTCGGGGCGGATGATAGCGCGCTGAACAAATGGGGCGGGCTGATCGGGCCGATAGCCTCTTCGACGAAGCGGCCACAGGCCAAGTTTAGTTTTGGGCGGGGCGAATTCGAGGCGCTCTTCCAGGGCGAGGCTCAGCCGCGTTTGCGGGTGATCGTCGACATTCAGGAGTAGGCCAACATGGCGCTCCGGCTTCCGGCCGTTACATTTTCTCTGCTCGTGGCCTGCATGCTCTGGCCCGGTTTGGCGGCGCCTTCCTATGGGGACGCCGTGGAACGCCAGCAGTGCGATGGACGCGATGGCCGGATCAGGTTCCTACCGATGAGGCTTTCGAGCTGCCAGACGGCCTTTCCTTGGCGCTCAAGCTCGGAGCTTGGGCTGGAGAGCGGATGACACCGTGAGTAAATGCGAAACAGTTCACGGCTCGATTACGCTTGCCCTCCTTTGCCTCGCGTCTCCGCTGCGCGGACAGGCGCCCTCACCAGATCCGGTCTGGCACGACATCAGCCACCCCATCAAACAGGAGATCGTGGAGTGCCCTGCCCGGATGCAGCTCCCGGTCGGCCGCCTCTTCGAAGGGCCGGGCGCCGAGATCCGCACCGACGGCGGAGCTAAGATGCGCTGCGAGGGGGCGAGCATTACGACTCTCGTCATCGAGCGCCCGAGGCATTCGTCCTTCGTCATCACCTTGCGCCCCTGGGTGACTCTACGCGCTGGCCGCGACAAGCTCGCGCTGATCGACTTCGAACTGCGGCAGGCGGGCGTCGTGCTCGGCAAGGCGGAGACTGCCGTGCCGCTCGATGAGGGCGCGGTCAACTGGGAGGATGCAGTTGAGCTTCGGCTGGTGCGCAGGCTCGCCCCGCCGCCGGCGGAGGAGCCGGTGCTCCGCATCCTTATGACGATCGAAGAGGAGTAAGGTTTACAGCACCGGAGAGAAAGGCCCTCGATGCTCCTCCCCTCCCGCTACCAATCCCCCCTCTGGCCGGAGCTCGAAGCCGAGAGCGTAAGTCCGGCCTATGGACGACCCGCGCGCGTCGGCGGGACAATTAGGAGCCTGAAGGCAGGGGTTCCGGAGGGAGGGAAAGTGCGCTCCTCTGTCAAGCTGCTCCTGGTGGCGCTCATATCTTTCGCGATGCCCGCAACCGCATCGGCGCAACTCAAAGGGGTCCCGGGTCAGCCGGTGACCTGGTCTTTCAACCTGGAGGGCACAGAGGAGGAGGCGATTGCGGCGATTCTGGGCGGCGCACAGTCTCTGGGCTTTGTGCCGGCCGGCTTCGAGAAGTCGTTAGGGCTATTCAAGTTCGAGCCGCGATTTCTAACGGCGGAGGAACTCGATAATCTCTGTGAGTATCCAGTGATCTGGAAATTCAACAGCCAGGCGTTCGACACCTTCGCGAAGTGGAATCAACGAAGCACTCGCAGCGGGGCCGGAGCCGTCGAAGGTTCGATCAGTCTGGTCGTGAGGGTTGCGTCGGCCGATTCGGGGCGCACCGTGACCGCGACAGCGACCTTCAAGGCCGGGAAACTCTCGTGAGTCCTACACCGTCAAGTCAAAACGGCGGGCCTTCGAGAAAGCCTTCGTGCGGAGCGTGGTTGCGGGGATGCCAAAAGCAGCACAGCCGCCTTCGGTGGAGGACCCGCGTCAGCAAATGGTGCAAGATCTGGGTAAACGGCTGAACACACTACAAGCGGATCTCGCGGCGGGTCGCGGGAGGCCGGAAGAATTGCAGGCCGAAATCATTCGAGTTACCGAACTGCGCAGCCGCCTGATGTTGGCGCTGGCCTCCGAGCAGCAGGATTCGACGCAACAGCCGATCCCGCCCATCGGCGACGGGGTGCTGCCACAGCAAGCCGCAGCGGGGGACTGCAAGGTGGAATTGAAAGAGGACCGTTTCTCGGGACACTTGGAAGGTTACACAAGTATTCGAACAGGCGAAGGCCTGCTGCCGCGGGCAATCTGGAACTCTGAGGCAGACCAAGTCGCCGTACTCCTCAGCGGCTCTTTTCCGTCATGGCGGTATCTCCAGTGCCAGCTCCGGGCCCTTCTCGACCAGTATACCCGCCCGTAAGAACGAGGTCTCAGCTGGGCGGGTTCATGGAGACAAGCCTGCCGGTTCTACCCCATTTTCCACTTTACCTCCCGGCCTTTGACTAACCTGATCTCCAGCCGATACCCCAACGCTTGAGCATACCGCTGAAGTGTGGCGATTGACGGAGAATGCTTTTGAGCGCCGGACTCTAAACGGGCGATGGCCGACTGTGTAGTGCCTACGCGTGCGGCGACCTGTGTAAGACCTGCCTCGGCGCGAGCCTTGAACACTTCGTCGAGAAAGGCAAATTCCTCTTCAAGGTCATCATAGGCTTTGCGAACGGCAGGCCGTTTCAGCGCACGCGCTCGGAACTGCTTCAGTGTGCCGCTCATCTTTCAATTCCTTCAAACGTTTGGTCGTCGGATTCTGAGGGACGTCCCTGAACCGATACGATTTTGTCCTAGTACAAGGTTGTACCGGTTCTCAGGGCTTGCCGCCGAGGAGTCAACCCGCCCGCCCCGCAACAGATTCGTCGACAACAAATCTGTCGGCCATCCCCATCTCCTGCAACGGTCGCACGCTCAAACCATTCTTCCGCAACGCCGCGATCCCCTCGGCGCAAGCCATGGCGCCGGAGAGGGTGGTGATGCAGGGGATGTCGTACTTCAGGGCGGTGCGGCGGATGGCCCCGTCGTCCTCGTGCGATTCGCGGCCCAGGGGCGTGTTGATCACCAGCGCGATCTCGCCGTTGATGAGGTGGTCCACGACGTGCGGGCGGGCTTCGTGGACCTTGAGCATGGTGCGGACTTCGAGCCCGTGGCCGCGCAGGTAGTCGGCCGTGCCTTCCGTCGCCGCCAGCGCGAAACCCAGGTCGGCCAGGCGGCGCGCCACCGGCAGCAGGCCCGGCTTGTCTCGGTCGTGGACGGAGACGAAGGCCGTGCCTTCGAGCGGCAGCTCGTGGCCGGCGCCCAGCCAAGCCTTGGCGAAGGCGTTGCCGAAGGTGAGGCCCTCCCCCATCACCTCGCCCGTGGACTTCATCTCGGGCCCCAGCACCGGGTCGACCCCGGGGAAACGGCGGAAGGGGAAGACCGGCGCCTTCACGAAGACGCCCGGCACCGCCGGCTCCTCGGTGAAGCCCAGCTCCTCGCAGGGTCTTCCCAGCCATCGCGGCCGTGCGCGATCTTGACCAGCGGCACGCCCACCGCCTTGGCGATGAACGGCACGGTGCGCGAGGCCCGCGGGTTGACCTCGAGGACGTAGATCCGGCCGTCCTTCAGGGCGAACTGCACGTTCATCAGGCCCACCACGCCGAGCCGCAGAGCCAGGCGCTTGGCGATGTCCCGCATGCGGTCCTGATCCTCCTGCGAGACCTTGTACGGCGGCAGCACGGCCACCGAGTCGCCGGAGTGGATGCCCGCCTCCTCGATGTGCTGCAGGATGCCGGCGACGACCGCCGTCCGGCCGTCGGAGAGGAGGTCGAGGTCCACCTCGAAGGCGTCTTCCAGGAAGCGGTCGATCAGCACCGGATGGCCGGGGGAGACCTCGGCCGCCTCGTGCATGTAGCGCTCGAGAGTCGACTCGTCGTAGACCACGGCCATCGCCCGGCCGCCGAGGACGTAGCTCGGCCGCACCAGCACCGGGAAGCCGATGCGCGCGCGCCACCTCGCGCGCCTCCGCGAGCGAGGTCGCCGTGCCGTTCTCCGGCTGCAGGATCCCCTCCTCGGCGAGGAGATCGCCGAAGCGGCGCCGGTCCTCGGCGAGGTCGATGGCGTCCGGCGGCGTGCCCAGGATCGGCACGCCCGCGGCGGCGAGGCCGCGGGCGAGCTTGAGCGGCGTCTGGCCGCCGAGCTGCACGATCACCCCCTGGGGCTGCTCGCGGTCGAGGATCTCCAGCACGTGCTCCAGGGTGAGCGGCTCGAAGTAGAGGCGGTCGGAGGTGTCGTAGTCGGTCGAGACGGTCTCCGGGTTGCAGTTGACCATCATCGTCTCGTAGCCCATCTCGCGCAGGGCGAAGGCGGCGTGCACGCAGCAGTAGTCGAACTCGATGCCCTGGCCGATGCGGTTCGGGCCGGAGCCGAGGATGACCACCTTCGGGCGGTCGTCCGGGTCGCTCTCGTCCTCGTCGCCGAAGGTCGAGTAGAGGTAGGGCGTCGTGGCCGGGAACTCGGCGGCGCAGGTGTCCACCCGCTTGTAGACCCGCCGCACGCCTTCCCGCTGCCGCGCAGGCCGCCAGGTCCTTTTCCGCGCAGTCGAGGAGGCCGGCGATGCGGGCGTCGGTCAGCCCGAACGACTTGGCCTTGCGCAGCAGGGCCTTCGGCGCCGAGGCCAGATCCCAGCAGGCGAGCTCGGCCTCCAGCTCCACGATCTCGCGCGATCTCGCGCAGGAACCAGGGATCGATGTGCGAGACCTCGGAGACCTCCTCGGCGAGTCCAGCCCTGGCGCAGGGCGGCGAAGACGGCGAACAGGCGCTCCCAGTTGGGCGTCGCGAGCCGGCGGCGGAGGCGCACGGGATCGGACATGCGGCGCTCGCGGGCGGCGGGGCTGCCGTCGAGCTCCAGCGCCGAGAGCCCCTTCATCAGCGCCTCCTTGAAGGTGGAGCCCATGGCCATCACCTCGCCCACCGACTTCATCGAGGTGCCGAGGGTGGTCGGCGTGTCCGGGAACTTCTCGAAGGCCCAGCGCGGGATCTTCACCACCGTGTAGTCGAGCGTCGGCTCGAAGGCGGCGAAGGTCTTGCCGGTGATGTCGTTGGGGATCTCGTCGAGCGTGTAGCCGACGGCGAGCAGGGCGGCGATCTTGGCGATGGGAAAGCCGGTGGCCTTGGAGGCCAGCGCCGAGCTGCGCGAGACGCGCGGGTTCATCTCGATGACCACCCGCTCGCCGGTCTGCGGATGGACGGCGAACTGGATGTTCGAGCCGCCGGTGGCGACGCCGACGCGGCGGATCACCTTGAAGGCGTCGTCGCGCATCGCCTGGTACTCGCGGTCGGAGAGGGTCTGCTGGGGCGCCACGGTGATCGAGTCGCCGGTGTGCACGCCCATGGCGTCGAAGTTCTCGACGGAGCAGACGACGATGGCGTTGTCCGCCGTGTCGCGCATCACCTCCAGCTCGAACTCCTTCCAGCCGAGCACCGACTGCTCGACGAGCACGCGGTGGGCCGGGCTCGCCTGGAGCGCCGCCGCCACCACCTCCTCGAGCTCGTCGCGGTTGTAGGCGACGCCGCCGCCCTCGCCGCCGAGCGTGAAGCTGGGGCGGACGATGACCGGGTAGCCGACGTCGGCGACGATCTCCCGCGCCTCTTCGAGGCTGCCGGCGTAGCCGCTCTTCGGCACCTCGAGCCCCACCTCCTCCATGGCCTGCTTGAAGAGCAGCCGGTCCTCGCCCAGCCGTAGCGCGTCGATGCTGGCGCCCAGCACCTCGATGCCGTAGCGCGCCAGCGCTCCCCGCTCGTCGAGAGCGATGGCGAGGTTGATCCCCGTCTGGCCGCCGACCGTGGGCAGCAGCGCGTCCGGCCGCTCGCGCTCGAGGATCTTCTCGACCACCTCGGGCACCAGCGGCTCGACGTAGGTCGCGTCCGAGAACTCCGGGTCGGTCATGATGGTCGCCGGGTTGGAGTTGACGAGCACCACCCGGTAGCCCTCGCGCTTGAGGACGCGGCAGGCCTGGGTGCCCGAGTAGTCGAACTCGCAGGCCTGACCGATGACGATCGGGCCCGAGCCGAGGACGAGGATGGAGCGGAGATCGGTGCGTCCGGGCATTGGCGGGGGGAGTGTATCTCCGATCCCATTGTTCTCAAGGATCGAGCCTCGTCCGCGCCGTCGCGGCCCCTCACTCCCCCGGCCCCTCTCTCCCGCCTCACACCCACCCTGCCGGGAGAGAGGGGAGACTGAAAAAACAACACAATCCTGCTTTTGTCGTCTCCCTCCTCTCCCGGCAGGGCGGGAGTGAGGTGGGAGAGGAGGGCCGGGGTGGTGAGGGGCCCCCCGACGGCGCGGACATCGGACCGATCTGAGGAAACCCAGGGATCGGCCTCTGGCACAAACTTCGCAGACCGAAATGTCACCGGAATCTCACCGGTCGCGATCAGAAAGGAACTCCCGACGTGCACCTGACCAAGGCCAACCTCGAACGGCTGCAGATCCTGCTCCAGGGACACGAGGAGATCGTGGAGGAGAAGCGCACCCGTCCCGAAGGCATCCTGCGCCAGAACGATCCGTTCCGCGAACAGTTCAGCCGCGTGGCCCGCTCCGTCCTCGTGCCCATCCTCGAAGAGATCAAGGACGTGATGGTGGGCAAGGTCGAGTCGGCTTCCATCTTCCACCGTTCGACCGCGGCGGGCCTCAAGGTGAAGCTCGACCGCTGGGAGGACTACGAGCGCTCGCTGCTCTTCTTCGGCGACGATGCCACGCAGATGGTGAAGATCACCCACGAGGGGATCGGATTCAGCCTGCTTTCCACCAAGGTGCCCGTGGAGCGCCTCGACGCCGAGCTGGTGGAAGAGGAGACGATGAAGTTCCTGAGGCGCCTCTTCGGCCAGGAGCAGCTCCGCCGCCCGAGCGTCCCCGCCCAGGAGAACGGCGCGGCGCTGGCAAGCAACGGCGGCAACGGCAACGGGCGCAAGCCCGCGGCCGACCGCTCCGGCTTCGAGTTCATCCGGGTTTGAGACCGCTCAGCCGATGAAGGTCCAGGTCCCGCCCGAATGTGTCAGGCGAGATAACGGTCAAGGTCGAGGGCGCCGTGGAAGACGCCGAGGATATCGATCTCGCTCGCAGGCTTTATCAGGTAAGCGATCCGGTAGTGTCCATAGAGCAAGATCCGGACAGGCAGGCGGCTCTGCCCGCGATAGAGATAGCCGATCTCGGGAAATTCCTCGAGGATCTCGGCTTTCTCATAGATCTTCTGGACCGTACGAAAGGCGGCTGCAGGGTTGTCCTGCGCGATGTAGTTATGGATTTCGAATAGCCAGTCCTCGGCCTCTTTCGTCCATCTCACTTTTCCCATGACGCGATTCGCCGGCCCATCTCCTCGTGACTGATGGTGCGCCCGGCTTCAGAATCGGCCAAGCCGCGCTCGACCATGCGGGCGAAGGCAAGCTCCCGCAGGATTTCGTCGTAAGAGCTGTCATCAGGCAGCTCCTGGATTGTCCGGATCATGAGCTCCTTCGGTGTCGTTTCAAGCGTCGCCATGAATCTATGGTACCGCATCTCGTGAGGCTTTTCGGACCCGCAATCGCTGCTGCCATTCATGGACCAGCTGATAGAACGTCGGCAGCGCCAGCAGCGTGAACAGAGTCGACGTCACCAGGCCGCCGATCATCACGATCGCCAGCGGCCGCTCGATCTCGGAGCCGTGGAGGTTGAGCACCAGCAGCGGCAGCAGCCCCAGGATCGCGCAGCCCGCCGTCATCAGCTTGGGCCGCACGCGGCCGATCGCGGCCTCGCGCAGCGCTTCCTCGAAAGGCCTCCCCTCGGCCAACAGGGTGCGGGTCTGCGAGACCAGCACGAGGCCGTTCTGCACGGCGATGCCGAAGAGGCCGATCAGGCCGACCAGGGACGAGACGTTCCAGGTCTCCCCGGCGAGCCAGAGGGCGAGGATGCCGCCCACGAAGGCGTCCGGCAGGGTGGCCAGGATCACCAGCGTCTCGGCGAAGGACCCCAGGGCCAGGTAGAGAAGCACGAGAACGGCGAGCAGGGCCACGGCGATGGCGAGGTAGAGAGAACGCATCGCCCGCTCCTGGGTCTCGACCCGGCCGCCGACGTCGAAGAAGTAGCCGGTGGGCAGATTGAGGTCCCGTCGCGAGCCGCTCGCGCACCTCCGCGGCGGTGCTGCCGAGGTCGCGGCCGGCCACGCTGGCCTCGACGGCGATGCGGCGGCTTCCCGCCTCGCGCTGGATGGACGCCGGCCCGAAGGTCTGCTCCACCCGCGCGAGCTGGCCGAGCGGCACGCGGGTACCGTCCCTGCCGTCGATCAGCAGAGAGGACAGCGCCGCGAGGTCGCGCCGCCGCTCGTCCGCCAGCCGCACGACCAGATCGAACCGGCGCTGCCCTACCCAGACCTGCGAGACCTCCTCCCCCGCGAGGCCGACCCGCAGCGCGTCGACCACGTCCGCCGGCGTGAGCCCCACCCGCGCCACGGCTTCGCGATCGACCGTGATGCGGATCTGCGGCAGGCCGGTCAGGGCTCTCGGCCCGCAGGTCGGCGATTCCCTCGATCGGCTCCATCAGCTCCCGCGCGCGTTCCGCCAGGCTGCCCAGCCGGTCCAGATCGGGGCCGTAGATCCGCACCTGGATGTCCGCAGGCGTGCCGCCCAGGCCCTCGTCGATCCGCATGCCGAGGGGAGTGGTGAAGAGCACCGCGACGCCCGGGACCTTCTCCAGCCGCTCGCGCATCTCCTCCTCCAGCTCCTCGATCGAGCGGGAGCGCTCGCGGCTTGAGGACCACCAGCACGTCCGAGACCACGTGCGGCATGGGATCCTCCGTGCGCTCGGCGCGGCCGGTGCGCCGCACGACCTCCTGGACCTCGGGGAACCGGCGCAGGACGTCCTCCACCCGGTGATTGCGGCGGTCCACCTCGTCGAGGGAGGCTTCCGGCGGCAGCAGCGTCTGCAGCAGCAGGGCCCCCTCGTCGAGCCGGGGCATGAAGTCCGAGCCGATCTGGAAGGCGAGCAGAAACGCCGGCACGGTGACCGCGAGCGCCAGCACGCGCACCAGCCCGGCGCGGCGCATGGCCCGCTCGAGCAGCGGCGCGTAGAGGGCTTTGATGCGCCGGATCAACGGCACGTCCTCCGCGGCGCCGGAACGGGCCGGGCGCAGCAGCCAGCCGGCGAGCACCGGCACCAGCGTCAGGGCGAGCGCCAGCGAGGCGGCCATGACCGCCACCACGGCGGCGGCCAGCGGCCGGTACATCCGTCCTTCGATGCCGCTCATGGCGAAGAGCGGGCTGAACACCGCGATCACGATCAGCGTGGCGAAGGCGATGGGGCGTCCCACCTCGACGGCGGCGGCGAGCACGACTTCGCTCCGCGGCCTGGCGCCGCCGCTGACGGTCAGACGGTGGTAGACGTTTTCGGTGAGGATGATCGCCGCGTCCACCAGCAGGCCCACGGCGATGGCGAGCCCCCCGAGGGTCAGCGTGTTGAGGCCGATGCCGGCCGGCTCCAGGATCAGGCCCGACAGGGCGATCGACAGCGGCAAGGTGAGAGTAACGATGAACGCGGCCCGCAGGTTGCCGAGCAGCAGGACGAGAACGCCCACGACCAGCACCGCTCCCAGCAGCACGGCCCGCCCCACGCCTCCCAAGGCTGAGGACACCAGGTTCCGCCTGATCGTAGAGCACGCGCACCCGCACCCCTGGCGGCAGGCTCTTCGCGAGATCCGCCACCGCGGTCGCACGCCGCGCGCGACCGCCACCGTGTCCGCGCCGAACTGCTTCGAGATCCGGCAGCTCACGATCTCCGAGCCCAGCCCGTGCGCCATGCCGCGGCGCACCGCCGGCGCCTCCCGCACCTCCGCCACCTCGCCGAGCAGCACGGGAGTGGTGTCGCGCACCGCCACCACGGTCGCCCGCAGGTCGCCGACGTTGGCGGCGCGGCCGACGACGCGCACCGTCCATTCGATCGAGCCCTGAGTCACGAAGCCGCCGGCGGCGTTCTCGTTGGAGCGCTCGACGGCTGCGAGCACCTCTCCCAGGGTGACCCCGAGGGCGGCCATGCGCTCGGGATCGAGCTGCACCTGGAACTGGCGCAGGTGTCCGCCCATCACCTCCACCGCCGCCACCCCGGGCACACCGAGCAGGCGGTTGCGGACCTCGAACTCCGCCAGGTCCCGCAGCTCCATCAGGCCCGCGGTGCCCGGCTCGCGCCTCGACGACCAGCTCCATCACCTCGTTGAGCCGGCCGGTGAGGCTGGAGACCAGGGGCGCGTCCGTGCCCGGAGGCAGCTCCCGGGCCACCTGGTTGACCCGCTCGGTGACGAGTTGGCGCGACAGGTAGTAGTCGGCGTCGGGCTCGAACTCCACCCGCACCTGGGCCACCCCGGCCTGCGAGCTGGAGCGGATGCGCCGCACCTCCGGCAGGCCTGCCAGGGCCACCTCGAGGGGGATCGCGACGCCGGTCTCCAGCTCCTCGGCTCCCATCGCCGGGTTCTGAACGAAGACGCTGAACACCGGAGTGGCGAGGTCGGGAAAGACGTCGCGCTCCAGATCGCCGAGCCATACGGCGCCGGCCGCCGCCGCGGTGAGCGCCAGCAGGACGGTGAGAGCGGGTTTCGCGAAGGAGGCGCGGATGATGCGGGCGATCATGGTGCCACCTGACGCTGCAGGCAGAGGGATGTTGCCGGTTGGAGCGGTATGCCCTTCGAGGCCTCACCCCCTGGCCCCCTCTCCACAGACGTGGAGAGGGGGAACGATCCATCAGCCATTCGTCATTGCTACTGCGCAGGCGTTCCCCCTCTCCGGCTCCGCTGGAGAGGGGGCCAGGGGGTGAGGCCTCGAAGGGCACGCCGCTCCAACCGGAAAAATCCCCTTGCACGCCGCGGACGCCGCTCAATGGTGGTGATGCTCACCGCCGCCCTCCTTCTTCTCGGCCTCGGCGCGGAGCACGAAGGCTCCCTCGTCCACCACCCGCTCTCCCGGCTTCAGGCCGGAGACGATCGCCACCTCATCGCCGAGATCCCGGCCGCGCTCGACGGGCCGCACCTCGAACCGGCCCTCGCCGCGAGGCAGGAAGACCACCCACTGGTCGTCCATCCGCTGCAGCGCCGTGGACGGCACGGCCACCACCCGCTCGCCCTCGCCGCCGGTGGTGAGCCAGGCCGTGGCGAACATCCCCGGTTTCAGCACCCCGCCCTCGTTCGGCAGGATGATGCGGACTGGAACCGTCCGCGAGTGAGGATCGACCTCGCGGCCCACCCAGTCGACCGCGCCTCGGAGCTTCCGCCCGGCCATGGCCGCCAGCGTGATCTCCGCCGGCGAGCCCACGCGCACGCGGACGGCGTCGCGCTCCGGCGACTGGACGATCAGCCAGAGGCGCGACAGGTCCGCGATGCGGAACAGCGGCCGGGCGGGATCGGCCATCTGGCCCTGGACCGCCGTGCGTTCCAGCACCGTTCCCGAGATGGGCGAGAGCAGCGCGAAGCCCGACAGGTCGCCGCCTCCCGAACGTACCCCCACTCCCAGCGCGGAGACGGACGCCTCGGCCGCGCTCAGCTCCGCCTCGGCCGCGGCGGCCTCGGCCTCGGCCCGCTGCAGCTCGCCGCGCGAGACGATCCGCTCCGCGGCGAGCCCGCGCTTCCGCTCCACCGTCTGGCGGGCCAACTCGGCGCGAGCGCGGGCCGCGGTCTGCTGCGCGCGCGCCTGCCCCAGCTCGACGCTCCGCAGCTCGGCGAGGGCCTGGCCGCGCCGCACGGCCTGCCCGGGGCCGGCGATCAGGCGCACCACGCGCGCCGGGATCGGCGTTCCCACCTCGGCATAGGCGCCCTCGTTGACCTTCAGCTCGCCGAGCGCGGTCACCCCCTCGCCTCCCGGCCGCAGCTCGGCGGCGAACGTCGTGAGCTTGAGGTCCCGGAGGACCTCCGCGTCGACCGCAAGCATGCCTTCGGCGGTCTCCCCGGGCTCTTCGCCGGCGGGCTCGGCGGGCTCCTCGGGGCCGCCCGCCTCCTCTTCGTGCCCGCCCGGTTCGTCCCTTTCGCCGCCTCCGCCACAGCCGGGGAGCGGCAGGAGCAGGGCCATCCAAAGGATCCACATCGGCCACATCGGCCACGTCGGCCAGCGCGTCGTCGCTCTCATGGCAGGGCTCCAGCGGCCGCCTCCAGCTCGAAGCGCGTCAACGAAGCGTCGAGGAGGTGGTCCAGATAGGTCAGGCGGGTTTCCAGGATCTCGCGGCGGATCAGCAGCAGCTCCCCCAGGTCGATCTCGCCGGCTTCGAAGCTCTTGAGGACCAGCGACTCGTTGTCCTCCAGCGCCGGGAGCGCCGTCTGTTCCAGCTCTCGCACCGCCGCGAGGCACCGCGTCAAGGCCGTGTATTTGCCGCGCACCTCGGCGGCGGCGGCGGCGCGAGAGGCATCGAGCGCCTGGCGGAGCGCGGCGGCCCGCGCCTGGCCGACCGCGAGGGTCTCCCGGCCGCGGTCGTGCAAGGGAAGGCTCACCACGAATCCCGCGGTGACGATCTCCGCGTCTTCCTCCCGCGCGACGCCGCCGCGCACGCCCCACTCCGGCCGCGCCAGGGCCTGTCCCAACAGGACCTCGGCCTCCGCCTCGCGCAGCTCGGCCGCCAGCGCCCGCAGGTCCGGCCGCTCGTCGAGCCGGGCGAGAAGGACCTCCAGCTCCAGAGGAGGACGGGGCTCGAGTCTGCCGCGGATTACAACGTCTTCGCCGGCGGGCAACCCGAGCAGCGCCTCCAGCTCGGCCAGGGCCGCGTTCCCCTCGGCCTCCGCGGCGCTCTGCCCGGCCCGGGCGCCCGCCGCGACGGTGCGCGCCCGGTTGAGCTCCAGAGCCGTGGCCTCGCCGGCCTCGTACCTGCGCTCGGTCGCCGCCAGGAGCTCGTCCGCGGCCTGGCGGCTCCGCGCCAGCAGCGCGATCCGGGCCCGCTCCACCAGCGCGCGGACGAACGTCGTTTGGACATCCTGGAGGAGCTGGCGCCGGGCCTCCGCCAGATCCGCCTCGGCTCGCTCCAGCGCGGCCTGCGCGCCGGCGACGCGGGCGGACCGGCGCCTCCCGGAGTAGAGTCCCTGGCTCACGCCCGCTTCGAAGTCGAGGGAATCGTCCTCGGCGAACCGAGGTCCCGCATCGACCTCGAGCACCGGGTTCTCCTGGAACCGGCGGCCGGCCTGCGCCTGGCGCGCCCGGGCCTCCTCGATCCTGCCTCTCGCCAGAACGACGCTCGCTCCCCGGATCGATCCCCGTTCCTGGGCCAGCGCCAGCGCCTCCTCCAGCGTCAAAACTCTTTCCTGGCACCAGCAGGGAAGCGCGCACAAAAACAGTGCGGCCAGCGGCCACATCGGTCGAAATCTCATTCGGTCACCTCTCGGATGAACGTCGTTCAGGGACGCCCTGCCCGGGCGCCCTGCTTCAGGCGGCAACGAGGCCGCCGCTACCTACGCGAGAGGGGACTTGGGGACGTGGAAGACGTCGTGAGGAGGCGAAGGAAAGAGGCGGTTCTCCGCCAGATCGCCGGCCGGACCGGCGTCGCCGGGAGAGGACAGGTCCGCCGGAGCGGAGACCGACAGTGAAGAGGGACTTTGGAGACAGCAGGCGCAGCAGGAAGCCGGGCAGCAACTCGGCGCCGATCCGAGACAGTCGTCGCAGCCCTCCGCCGCGACCGCGACGGGCACCAGGAGCGCCAGCAAAGCCAACAGGGCGAATGAGCGGAGCATGGAGCGGCGCGCCATGGGTGGCATCTTACAACAGCCGGCCATTCGTTACCGGTACACCGTCTCCTGTACGTAGTGGTTCAGTCTGCTCGTGGACTACCTCGGTCCTGCCCTCCGAAGCCTCACCCCCCCCTCTCCCTGACGGGAGAGGGGGAGAAAAGCAAGAAAGACAAACGTGTTTCTCCCCCTCTCCCGTCAGGGAGAGGGGGCCGGGGGGGGTGAGGCTTCGGAGGGCAGGACCGAGGTAGTCCACGAGCGCCTGGGAAAGGGCTCTCAAGGGGCTTGACAGGCCGCCGTACCCCGGATACACTTTTTGAGTAGTCGAAAAATGGTCTCGGGCCAATGAAAACTTCCTCTCTCTCTCGCCGAAGTCTCTTCCGCTGGGCCGGTCTCGGCACGCTGGGAGCCGGTCTCGCCGCCGCCGTGCCGCAGCGGCTGCGGGGGAACGCGTATCCTCCCGCCAGCTCTCACCAAGCGGCCGACCAGCATCACGGCGGTCACGAGATGGGCGTCGTCGGACGGGTGTCGACAGAGGCCTTCGATCCCGCGGCTTTCCTGCGCTCCTGGAACTTCTCCAACCTGCCGGAGCCGGAACGCTCGCGCTATTACCGCGAGACGCTGCGCCCGGACGGGTCGCTGCTGCGCGAGTACGAGATCTTCGCCGTCGACCGGGAGATCGAGATCGCGCCGGGTCTCTTCTTTCCGGCCTGGACCTTCAACGGCCAGGTGCCGGGGCCGACGATCCGCGCCACGGAAGGGGACCGCATCCGCATCCGCTTCGTCAACCAGGGCGCGCATCCCCACACCCTCCACTTCCATGGCTGGCATCCGCCGGCGATGGACGGCTCGCTGCCCGAGCATCAGGTGAGGCAGGGACAGAGCTTCTTTTACGAGTTCGACGCCGAGCCGTTCGGCCTGCACCTCTACCACTGCCACGCCGTACCGTTGAAGCGGCACATCCACAAGGGGCTCTACGGCGCCTTCATCGTCGACCCGAAGACGCCGCGGCCGCCCGCCGACGAGATGGTGATGGTGATGAACGCCTTCGACACCAACTTCGACGGCGAAAACGAGGTCTATGCGGTCAACACGGTGGCCCACTTCCACATGGCGGAGCCCATCCCGGTGGAGATCGGCCGGCTGGTGCGCATCTATCTGGTCAACGTCACGGAGTTCGACCTGATCAACAGCTTCCACCTGCACGGGATGTTCTTCAAGGTCTATCGCACCGGCACCTCGCTGGAGACGCAGGAGGTGACGGACAACCTGATGCTCTGCCAGGGCGAGCGGGCGATCCTCGAGACGACCTTCCGCTACCCCGGACCTTTCATGTTCCACGCCCACCAGAGCGAGTTCGCCGAGCTCGGCTGGATGGGGATGTTCGCCTCCGGGGAGGCCGGCCATGCCGGGTGACGCGGCGCGCCGCCTCCTGCTCGGCGTCCTGCCGCTCGTCGCGCTCGCGGCGCTCCTCTTCTGGATCGTGCGCTCGCGGCCGGCCGACAGCCTGCGCGGCGACGTGCCGCCGGTCGAGGTGCTGAGCATCCAGAGGGTCGAGCTGGCGCCGCGGGAGATCCTCGTCTCGGTGCTCAACGACGGCCCCGATCCCTCGACGATCGCGCAGGTGCAGGTGGACGACGCCTATTGGGCCTTTATCCAGGAGCCGGCCGGGGAGCTTCGCCATCTCTCGCGCGCGCGGCTGCGCATTCCTTATCCCTGGGTGTACGGCGAGACGCACGTCGTCCGGCTGGTCACCTCCACCGGACTGACGTTCGAGCACGAGATCCCGGTCGCGGTGCCGACTCCCCGGCCGGGGTTGCGCTTTCTGGGTCTGTTCGCCCTGATCGGCCTCTACGTAGGGGTTCTCCCGGTGGCCCTCGGCCTGCTCTGGTACCCCCTCATCCGGCGGCTGTCGCGGCGGGCGCTGGACTTCGTGCTGGCGCTCACCCTCGGCCTCCTGCTGTTCCTGCTGGTCGACGCCTTGCACGAGGGGTTCGAGGCGGCCGGCGAGCTGCCGGGCAGCTTCCAGGGACTGGCCCTGCTCGCCTTCGGCGCGGCGGCGGCCTACCTGGCGCTGGAGGCGCTGGGCGGCTGGCTCACCCGCCGCAGCGCCGGGTCGGAGGCAGCCTGGGTGACGGCGCTGCTGCTCGCCATCGGCATCGGCCTGCACAACTTCGGCGAGGGGCTGGCGATCGGCGCCGCGTTCGCTCTCGGCGAGGCGGCGTTCGGCACGCTCCTCATCCTCGGCTTCACGCTGCACAACCTGACGGAGGGGCTGGCCATCGTCGCCCCCCTCGCCACGACGCGCGTGCGGCTGCGCCGGTTGGTGCTGCTGGGATTGATCGGCGGCTCGCCGACGATCGCGGGCGCCTGGCTGGGGGGATTCGTCTACTCGCCGGTCTGGGCGGTGCTGTTCCTCGCCGTCGGCGCGGGTGCCATCGCCCAGGTCATCGTTCAGATCACCCGCGGCGTGGCCGGCGACCGGCCGCTCGCCGCCTATCTCGGAAGCGGACCGGCGGTGGCCGGCCTGTTCGCCGGCTTCGCCGTGATGTACGCCACCGGCATGCTCATCCAATGAGGTACGACCATGACGCAGCTACTGGCAACCCTTGACGCTCTCGCTCCCGGCCGGTCCTTCCGGCCGCGGGCGCTTCTCTTACCGCTCCTCGCGCTCCTGCTCGTGGGCGGCGGTATCGCCCTGGCGGTGCCGGCCGCCGTACGCCCGGAGCCGCGCACGGTGACGCTTCTCGCCCAAGGCATGTCTTTCTACCTGCCCGGCGACCCCACGCCCAATCCGCGCCTGGTCGTCGAGAGCGGCGAGGAGATCCGGCTCGTCCTGCGCAACCAGGACCGCGGCATTCCGCACGACCTGTCGGTTCCGGACGGCGATGGCGGCGAACAGAAAGTCACGCGAGAGGTGCGCGGCCTTGGCGAGTCGGCCGATCTCACCTTCCGCGCCCCCGAGGTGAAGGGCGAGTACGAGTACCTCTGCACCCTTCACTCGCGGATGATGCGCGGCGTGCTCGAGGTGAGGTGAAGCTGGCCCGGGAGGTTTCATGGATCGCGGTCTGCTTTGGCCGGCAGCCCTCCTCGCCATGCTCGTGGGATGCGGGCAGAGTGCCGCGGCGCCCGGCCACACCGTTCTCTCGGATGACCTCTCCCAGCTCCGCTCGCGGTTCAATGCCGACACAGGAAAGGTGAGGGCGATCTTCCTGGCCGCGCCGACGTGAGGGGGATGTCTTCGGGGGGCCTCCGAGCTGCAGAAGACATGGTTGGAATCGGACGGCAGCGCCGATGTGGCGGTGTACGTCGTCTGGTCGAGCCAGGTGAGGGGCAAAAAGGAGAACGTGGCGAAGGCTTCTCAGCGGGTCTCCGACCGCCGGGCGCTGCACTACTGGGACGGCGGCCAACGGGTCGGGAAGGCATTCCAACCGATCCTCCAGACACCGGAAGCTGCCTGGGACGTTTGGCTGCTCTTCGAGCGGGGGGTCCGCTGGGAGGGCGAGGCGCCAGCGCGGCCTACCTGGTGGGAGCATCAGCATGCCTTCCGAGGGACTGCTGGATGCCGGTCGCTTCGCGAGGAAAGCCCGAGAGATCCGGGAGAGACGATGAGGATAGGACAGCTCGCCACGAGGCTCGGCGTTCCTCCGGTTGCCAAGCAACGGTTCTCACCCCGATAATCACCACCGGAGCAGAAACCGCAGGAGCATCCATGGCCACGATCAGCTACGAGATACCGCCGAGCGCCTTCGCCGCGCTCCACTTGGCCCCCAAGGAGTTCGCGCGGGAGATGCGGATTGCGGCCTGCGTTCAGTGGTACGCGCAGGGGCTCGTCTCCCAAGAGCGGGCTGCCGAGCTCGCCGGCCTGAGCCGCGCCGAGTTCCTGGAGGAACTCTTTCGGCGAAGAGTCCCTGCGTGCCAGGTGACTCTCGAGGAGCTCATCGAAGAGATCGAGCATGAGTAGGGTGTGGGTCGTCAACGCCTCACCCCTCATCCTGCTTGGCAAAATCGGTCACGTAGCCCTCCTCAGCAAGCTCTCGGACGAGCTCATCGTGCCGGATAGGGTTGTCCGTGAGGTTGGAGCGGGACCAGAAGGTGGGCGAGTCATCTCTGAGGTCGCCTCCCTCCATAGTGTACGTTTCGAAGCCGAGATTGCGACATCGGCAGAGCTCACGGCCTGGAATCTCGGACCAGGAGAGTCTCAGGTCCTCGCTTTCACGGGAGCTTCCCCAGGCAGCCGTGCCGTTCTCGATGACTTGGAAGCACGCCGCTGTGCTGAATCTTTAGGATTGCCCATGATCGGCACCCTTGGAGTCGTTTTGCGTGCCAAGCGCAGAGGCGTGATCGAGATGGCTCGCCCGGTCATCGAACACCTTCGCAGAGTGGGACTGTACGCCTCGGACTCGCTGATCGAGCGAGCCTTGACCCATCTTGGGGAGTAACGCGTCACGGCACGCGACCCGCGGGTCCTGCCACTTGCGCCGCGGGTCGCGTGAGTTGCACCGCGAAGCGAGTAGCGCGACCCTCCCGCACGTGACGCGACCCGCGAAGCACGTCACTCGACCTCCGAAGCGCGCCACTCGACCCGTGGATCCTCATGCGCGATCCGTGGGTCACGCCGTTCGACCCGCGGGTCACATGGCATGACCCGGGATCCGGTACCGCGACCCGAAAGTCACGTGACTTGCGCCGCGGGTCACGTGGCGCGACCCGCGGGTCAGGTAACGCGATTCAGCAGCGGCAAGGTGAAATGAACCGTGGTGCCCATCGCTTCGCCGGCACTCTCTATCCACAGGCGGCCACCGTGCAGCTCGACGAGCCGGCGCGTCAAAGGCAGCCCGAGCCCGGTGCCCTTTTGAGTCCGGGAATAACCCGATTCGATCCGTTCGAACTCGAGGAAGATCCTCTCCCGGTCCTCCGGACGAATGCCGATTCCTGTATCGGCCACCGAGATCTGAAGAAAATTCACAGGCGTATCCGCCGCCGCCGCCAGCTTGCCGGCGATCGTCACCGTGCCGCCTTCGAGCGTGTACTTCAGAGCGTTGCTGAGCAGGTTGTAGAAGATCTGCCGCAGGCGTCCGCCATCGGCTGACACCTCGGGAAGAGGATCGTCCAACGACATCCTCATCTCGATCCTCTTGACCTCCGCCAAGGGTTTCAAGTTGCACACGACCACGGCGGCCACAGGCGCGACCGCCAGACGCTCCAGGTAGAGATCCATTCGCCCGGACGCCACCTTCGCGAGGTCCAGCACGTCACCGATCACCTCCAGCAAGTGGCGTGCACTCTTCAGGATGTCCTCGAGGTATTCGCTTTGCAGCTCGCTGAGCGCACCGAGCTTCTGGTCGATGAGCAGCTCGGAGAAACCGATGATGGCATTGAGAGGCGTCCGCAACTCGTGACTCATGCCGGCGAGAAAGGCGTCTTTGGCCAGGTTGGCGCGGGCCAGCTCCGCGTTCGCTTCCTTGAGCTGGCGGCTGGCCTCCGCGCCCTCTTGCGTGCGCAGGAACACCTCGGCCTCCATCGCCTCTGCCCGCCCCGTCAACTGCTCCGTGAGCCGCCGCTGCTCGAAGCCGAGCTGTTTGAGGCGCACGAAGTCGGTCACGTCCTCCACCCGGTGGATGATGTAGAGGAGCCGGCCCGCGCTATCGACCACCGGCGAGTTCACGGGGCTCCAGAACCGCTCCTCGAACCCTCCGCCTTCTGACTCCGGCCGCCGGATGTCGTATTTCTGCACCGGCATCGCATCGGGTACGCGTTCGTTCCTGACCCGCTCCAGCGAAGCGCGCAGGTTGCGCACGCCGGAGGTGGCCGGATCGTCGGGGTTGTCGGGGAAGACGTCGAAGATCCCGCGGCCGAGGATTTCCTGCCGCTGCGTCATGGTGGCGCGCAAGTAGGCGTCGCTCACCCCGACGATGGCGAGATCGGGCGCCAGGACCAGGTACAGGTCGGGCGCGGACTCGAAGAGCGCTCGAAAATCAGGCGTTGAGGGAGGTCCTGCCATGGAACGCGAACCGTTACGGGCTACTATATCAGAACCTTCGCAACTGTCGATGCTTTCGATATAACGGGCATGCTGCAGATACCCCCCACAAGGGCCACCGAGAGGAAAGCCGGGCCTAGCCCGATCTGGTAGGATCTGGGCATGGTTGCGAGGCGGGGCCTCTGGGCGGGTCTATTCGCGGCGGTTCTGCTGCTGGGTGCGGTCGATTGGCATCCGGCGGGAGAGCCGTCCCATGGGCTTACGTCGCGCGCCGGGGAGATCTATTCCCCGAGCGCGTCTCACCCGGGCCAGCCGGCCCACCTCGAAGCGGCGACTTCCGCCGAGCGTCCGGCCTGTCCGGCCTGTCTGCACAAGCTGCAGACCGGCGGCGCCCACCTGCGGCCGGTCGCGGCGCTGGTTCCGCCCGCTCCCGAGGCTGCCGCGTCGCCGGACCTCGCTCCGCCGCAAACGCTCGGCCGTCTGCGGCCGAGCGGCGCCCGCGGTCCTCCTTCCTTCTCCTGACCTCCACACGTTCTCGCCGCGAGGACGGCGGCTCCGCCGAGTCGGAGCGCGCCGGAGGCCTCGCGTATCGAACCGTTTGGATTGGCGCCGGCCTCGCGCCGGAGCTCAGGAGATGAATATGAATCGTGGACGCTTTTTCAAGCGCGCGGCCGTGTGCCTGCTCACTCTTGTGATAGGCCGAGGGGCTTTCTCCCCGGCAATGACCCAACCTGCCGCCGGTGGCACCCTCACGGGCAAGGTGACGACATTGGACGGCCAACCGGTCGCGGACGCCGAGGTGCGCATCGCCGAGCTGAACCGCCGCACGAGCGTGGACGGCGAAGGGACGTTCCGCTTCGAGAACGTTCCAGCCGGCAGCTACCTCCTGGAGGCCAGCAGCAGGCGCCTCGGCGGTGCCGTTCAGCGCATGCGGGTAGCGGCCGGCGGCACGGCCGATGTCACGCTGGCCCTGGATCTCGCCGTGCACCGCGACGAGATCCTCGTCACCGCCAGCCCTGACGCGCGCAGCCGCTATGAGATCGCCCAACCGACCAGCGTGCTCTCCGAGGAGGAGCTGCAGGAGCGGCTCCAGCCGACCCTGGGCGAGACGCTGAGCAGCGAGCCCGGCGTGACCTCCACCTTCTTCGGCCAGGGCGCCAGCCGGCCGGTGATCCGCGGCATCGGCGGCGACCGCATCCGCGTGCTGGAGACCGGCGTGGGCGCCGGCGATGCCTCCACCACCAGCCCGGACCATGCCGTCAGCATCGATCCTATGGCCGCCGAGCGAATCGAGGTGCTGCGCGGCCCGGCGACCCTGCTCTATGGCAGCAGCGCCGTGGGCGGCGTCGTCAACATCATCGACTCCCGAATTCCCAGCGAGCTGCCGGACGGGAAGCTCGCGGGCACGGTCGAGCTGCGGGGCGGCTCGGTGGCGGACGAGCGCGGCGGTGCCGCAAAGCTCGAAGGCGCCGCCGGGCGGCTCGCCTGGCACGTGGACTACCTCAAGCGCGAGACGGACGACTACGAGATCCCGGGCTTCGCGGAGTCGCAGGCCTTCCGCGACGCGGAAGAGGGGGAAGGCGGCGAGGGAGAGGAAGAAGAGGAGGAGGCGGAAGCCTTCGGCCTCGTCCCCAACAGCGCCACGGAAACGGAATCCGGAGCCGTCGGTCTCTCCTACGTCGGCGGCAACGGCTTCCTCGGCGTCTCCGTCTCCGGCCTCGATACGCTCTACGGCATTCCGGGCGGACATCATCACGAGGGTGAGGAAGGAGAAGGGGGCGAGGGAGAAGAGGAGCCGCACGAAGAAGAGGCGCCTGTCCGGATCGACCTGGAGCAGCGGCGCTGGGACCTGCGCGGCGGCCTCACCCGTTCCTTCGGCGTCTTCCGGGGTGCCAACGTGCGCTTCGGTGCAACGGACTACGAGCACGTGGAGCTGGAAGGCGAGGAAATCGGGACGGTCTTCACCAACGACAGTTGGGAGGGAAGAGTCGAGCTGCTCCAGAACCGGATCGGCTCCCTCTCCGGATCGGTCGGTTTCCAGGCCCTGTCGCGGGATTTCGCCGCGATCGGCGCGGAGGCGTTCGTGCCGCCCACTCAGACCGATTCCCAGGCCGTCTTCGCCTTCGAGGAGGTGGAGCGCGGCGCCTGGCGGTTGCAATTCGGCGCCCGCTACGAAAGCCAGGACGTGACCGCGGAGACCGAGGGCATCAACGACCTCTCCTTCGACGGCCTCTCGGGATCGTTCGGCGTGGTCTATCAGCCGGGGCAGGACTATTCGCTGGGGATTTCGCTCGCGCGCTCGACCAAGCTCCCCAACGCCGAAGAGCTGTTCTCGAACGGTCCGCACATCGCCACCAACGCCTTCGAGATCGGCGATCCCAACCTGGACGAGGAGACCAGCCTCGGCCTCGACGTGACGCTGCGCAAGGTGAGCGGTCCGCTGACCGGCGAGATCACCCTCTTCGCCAACCGGTTCGACGACTACATCTTCGAGCAGGCGACGGGCGGCGAGGAGGACGGCTTGCCGGTCTTCCAATACGTCCAGCGGGACGCCGAATTCCGCGGCGCCGAGCTCTCCGGCGTGTGGGAGCTCTTCCACGGCGAGCCCAATCACCTGGACGTGGAGGTCGGCGCCGACTTCGTGCGCGCCGAGCTGCGGGACACGGGCGAGCCGCTGCCGCGCATTCCGCCCCGCCGCCTCCGCCTGGGCCTCCACTACCGGGGCGACAGGCTTCAGGGACGGATCGAGGGCATCCGCGCCGAGGAGCAGGACCGGGTCTCCCAGTTCGAGCTGCCGACGGAGGGCTACACCCTGCTCAACGCCACTGTCGGGTATCGGTTTTTCACCAGCCGGGCGATCTACGACGTCCTGCTGCGGGGCACGAACCTAACGGACGAGGAAGCGCGCAACCACGTCTCCTTCCTCAAGGACCTGGTGCCGCTGCCGGGCCGGGACGTCAGCCTGTCGTTGCGGGTGTCGTTCTAAGCGGAAGTTCTTTTCGATAGGTCAGCGTAAGTATAAGGTTAATAATGACTTAGTCGTTGACGGGGGTTGGGCGTACTGTCTACAGCGAACCAGCGAGCTACAGCGCCACGGCAAGCAGAGAGAGGGCTTTCTGCTGGAGCGCGGTGGGACGGGTGAGACTGTCAAAGGGAGGAGCAGACAGGGTCTTCGGCTGGACGCGGTTCTTGGTGAGCGTGGCGAGATCCTTCAGGAGGGTGGCGAAGCTATGGACGGGCAGTCCGTCGGTCGTGCGAAGGCTGCGGGCTTTTCGCTGCGCACTCGGTGATCGCTCGGCAGGGGCGACAATGGAAGAGCGCAAGAGCTCACCCGCCGCGGGATCATCGTCTTCGAAGAGCATCGCTGCTAGCTTCTGGCGCATATGCCACTCGACGTAGTAGGCGAGCATGCAAAGGAACACGTGCGCTCGCACGCGCTCGGACAGTTGGTGGTAAATAGGACGGACGTGCAAATCCACGGTCTTGCAGCTGCGGAAAGCTCGCTCGACTGTGGAAAGGCGCTTGTAAGAGCGCACCGCGTCTTCGGCCGACAGCTCAGAGGCCGGGACATTGGTGCGAATGACGTAGATTCCGTCGAGAGCCGCCTCAGCAGCAATGCTTTGCTGGTGGCGCTCAAAGCAGAACGAGGTCTCGGTGATCTCGATCGCAAAGTGCTTTTCCACCTTGAAGCGATGGATGACCTTGCCGACTCGCAAGGCAATGCGCGCTTTCCCCTGGAGTCGGTTCTTGGGTCGTTGCGTGGCCTCAACGATCGGCTGCAACTGGTGTTCGGTCGCCTGCAATAACTCCTCTCGTTTGCGCGCGCGCTCTTGCTGCAACAAAGGGTTTCGGCAGGCGATCAGCCGCTCGCCAGGGAACTCAGGGCTGTGAACCTCGCCAAAGTCCCGATCGTCGAAGAGGGAGAACTGAAACCCGGGCCCCGCCACCAGCCTTTTGATTTCTGTCGTCCGCAACGCGGAGATCCAACCCAGTCCTTCGACGCCGTGAAGATCTTCGCGCAGACGAGCTGATGTCAGCATCCCACGGTCTCCGACAAAGACCACTCGGCTCAGACCAAACTTCTGCTGAACCTTCTCCACCTGAGGACTGAAGGTTTTCGGATCGGCCGTGTTGCCGGCGAACACTTCGACCGCGACCGGGCACCCTTGGCGATTGCACAGGAGACCGAAGACAATCTGCAAGGTGCCTTTCTTGCCATCGCGCGAGTAACCGATTTGGGCCAAAGGACAATTGCGACCCTCAAAATACGTGGAGGTCACGTCGTAGAGCACCAGACTGCCGTCCTGGAGATGGCGGCGAGCCAGTCGCTGCTCGATCGCGCCTTGGCGCAGGTACAACCAATCCAGGGCGGCATACAGCTTGCGCTCGTCGACGTCAGACAGATTGAGCTCTTCGACCAGAGCGCTGAGCGGGGCATCCGGACCCAGGCCGCGAGCTGTCGCGAGCTTGGAGCTTGGCTCCAGGAGCCGGGCGACGATCATGGCGACGACCAAATCGCGCTCAGTGCAGCGCTGTGGGTCGAGCTCGCGCTCGAGGCCGAGTTGGCGCAGGGTCCCGAGAACCGCAGCCACGTGCCCGTAGGGCTGACTCCGGACCACCTCAAAGCTCTGGGAGAGATCTTCGACGACGGAGGCACCGCGCAGCAGTGCCCGTAACCCCTCGATGGCTTCCGGGGGGAGTTTGGAGAGGTTGGCCAGGGTCCGCTTGCACACCTTGCCGCCCTCCCGATAGGACTCGCGAAGGAGGACGCACGGCCTAGAGTTGCGGTTGGGCACGACCTCGATGTGCATGGGTACATACAATAGGGCATTCTGACGCAAGAAGCAAGAAGTTCTGTGCGGTTTGCCGGTCACTTTACATGGCTACATACATATAGCTATCCGAAGGGATCAATCCCTTGCGCACCAAGAACTTACCTGGAATCTAGCTGCCGATTCGAAGAGAACTTCGGTCTAAGGATTGAAAAAGGGGACCCTCGTGCGAGGGTCCCCAAGTCGCCGCGGCTCAACCGCAGCCGGACCCACTCGCGCCTTCCCCAGCTTCGAGGAGCGGCCACTCCCGGACCACGACCTTCGCCGCGTCTCCGGCGCGACAGGTGAACGCCACCGCCGTACGGTCCCGCGACACCGCCAGGCGCGAATGGGCACCGCCGGAGACGAGGCGCCGCGGCGGTCCCCAGGTCCCGCTCAGATCGCGAATGCGGGCCAGCAAGGCCTGGCCCCCGTTCGGTTCGATGCCGTCGTAGAGAACGACGACGCGCCCGTCCGGTAACACGCCGATCTCCGGATGCCGTCCCGGGCTGCCGGGCGGACTGAGCAGGGTCCGGACGGCGAAGCTCGCGCCCGCGTCCCGCGAAGAGGATACGTAGACGCCCGGCTCGCCGCCGGCGGTGAACCAGGCCGTCCAGAGCGTGCCGTCCGGCGCCTGGGCGAGACGCGCGCCGGTCTCGGGACAACCCTGGATCCTCCAGCCGTCCTCGGAGAGCTTGGCCGCGGAAGCGAACCGGGGCGGATCGGCGCGGCTGCTGAACACCCGGAAGTCGCGGAGATCGCCCGGCTCGAGGTCCCGGTAGGCGAGCCAGACCTCGCCTCCGGAGCCCGCGGCCAGCGCCGTGCCGCAGCACTGGCAGGTCTCAGGGTCGAGGGCCTGGTCGGGAGCGAAGGACAGGCCGTCCCGGGTGAAGGAGGCATAAAGGCCCATCCTTCCCGACCGGCTGTCGAGCCAGGCGAAGGCCGCGCCGGAGGGCGTGGCCGCCGAGGAGAGAAAGGAGTGCGAGCCGGTGCCCCGGGGATGAACGAGCCGGGGCTCGTCCCAGGTCCTGCCGCCATCCGTCGAGCGCCGCGAACGGATCTCGCTTTGCCATCGGCCCGGCAGCGGCGCGGCCCAGGCGGCGAGGAGCGTGCCGCCAGGCAGGATCTCCAACGTGGGCGGTGCTTCGCCGCGCGCCGTTTCGACGTCCGTCGAGACGACGACGGGGCCGGCGGGCTGGAGCCCGAGACGCCGAACCAGCACCGCCGCGCCACCGGTCCGATCTTCGACGTAGATGACGTGCAGGTTGCCGGACGGGTCCCAGCGCAGCATCGGGTCCCTTCCTGGACTGATGGAAATCCCCTCTGCCGCTGCAGGGGACGGCGCCGCGGAAGTCTGCGGACCGCGGGCCTCGCAGGCGCCGAACGCGAGGAGCCCGAACCCGCAGACGATGCTCCGAGGGAGACGATCCCGGAAGTGCTTCATGCGGAAACCTCTTAAAAAAGGCTCAGTTGACATCTTCGCCGCGCGACCTCACCCCAACCCCTCTCCTAAAGGAGAGGGGCTCAAGTCTGTCTTCATTTCCCCCCCTCTCCTTTAGGAGAGGGGGAAGGGGGTGAGGTCGCGCGTTCACGGGATCACCAGCGGAAGTCGAGGCCGGCGAACACCGACCGGCCGTCCCCCGGCAGGAACTGCGCCGAGTCGCGGCCGCGGGCGTCGGCGATCACGCCCGTGGTGGCCGCGTACGTCTCGTCGGCGAGGTTGCGCCCCTCGACGAAGCCCCCCAGGCCGCGCTCTCCGCGATAGCCGAGCTTGAAGCCTACGACCGTGTAGGGATCGGCGAAGAGCGTGTTCGCGTGATCCACCGGATAGCGATCCGGCACCCATTCGAGGTTGGGACCGGCATAGTACCCGCCGCGCTCGAGCAGGATCTCGGAGCGGAAGAAATGCTCGGGCATGCCGGCCAGCGTGCCGTCGCCGAACGTCCGGTCGTCCTGGAAGACGAAACGGCTCCAGTTGTAGACCTGGCGGACGGCGACGGCGCCCCAGGGCCGCGCGATCCGCGCCTGTAACCCCACCTCGGCTCCCGAATGGACGGTCCGGTCCGCGTTGATCGTGCCGAGCGGATTGCCCTGCGGATCGTTGAGGCTCAACAGCTCGTTGGCGACGCGCGCGTGGTAGAGCGCCACGTCCCAGGTAAGCCAGCCGGCGGAGCCGCGGCTGCCCAGCTCGAAGGTCGTGGCGGTCTGGGCGTCGAGGGGCAGCAGGCCGTCGCCTCCGACGTTGACCAGCTCGCCGAAGGTCGGCGGCTCGAAGCTGCGGCTGACGTTGGCGAATACCGCCGCGGCGGGCGCCGCCTGGAAGAAGAATCCGACCTTGGGGCTGACGCCGCGGAAGTTCTGCAGATCCGTCTGATCCCCATTGGCCAGGAACCGGTCGTCGAAGTCGCGCCGGGCGTAGGAGGCCTGGAGACCGAGGGCGAGCGACAGGCGAGGACGCAACTGGTGGCGGTCCTCGGCGTAGATGTCGAGATTGGCCGAGGTCGTCTTGCCTTGCGCCGTACGGTTCCCCCGCCGCCCGGCCGCGTTGACGAAACGGTCGTCGTCGAGGAAACCGAGGGCGGGGCTCAAGCCCAGGACGAGCCGGTTCGGCCGGCCCGCAGAGCTCGGCGGCGTTCTCGTATCGCACGCCGACACCCAGGTCATTCGATTTCTGGTCGAGCACCTGGAAGATCGGGTGGTCGAGGTGCTTGTACGACCAGAAGCCGTCGAAGTCGAGCCGGCTGTCGTCCCCGAGGAGCTTGGTCGTGCGGTTCGACAGGCGGAGG
The DNA here is from genome assembly GCA_963778565.1 of Thermoanaerobaculaceae bacterium. Classification (GTDB taxonomy): domain Bacteria; phylum Acidobacteriota; class Thermoanaerobaculia; order Multivoradales; family UBA5704; genus DATARR01. The sequence continues at coordinate 85,173 of CAVZUZ010000019.1, forward strand.
AGGTCGAAATCGCGCTTCTGGTCCAGCGCGACGTTGCCGGCGGCGGCCTGCCGCGGATCGGCTGCGAGCTGGGCCTTCGTCAGGCTGCCCGGCAGCTCGGAGTCGGTACGGACCGCCGCGAGGTAGAAGCGGGTCTCGAGGGTGTCCCTGAGCCGGTATCCCATATTGCCCATCAAGCGCTGGTTGCTCTGCACGCCGTGCTCGCGGAAGCCGTCCTGCTCGAAGTGGGTGAGGGTGGCGAAGCCGTCGAGCCGGTCCCGGGCGAAGCCGGAGCTCACCTGTCCGCGCAGGTAGCCGAACGAGCCGGATTCGGCGCGCGCCCGGAGCGGCCGGGAGTCGTGCCCACTGGGGGAAACGTAGTTGATGGCGCCGCCGAGCGTCGTCGAGCCGTACTCCAGCGCGTTGGCGCCGCGGAACACCTCGATGTAGCGGGCCCCGAGCGGCTCGACGGCCTGGAAGTCGAAGGAGCCGTCGGCGAGGTTCAAGGGCACTCCATCCTGGAGGAGCTTGAGGCCGCGGCCGTGGAAGGTGCGTTGCAGGCCGGAGCCGCGGATGGAAAGCCTTGCCTCCTCGGCGCCGAACCGGGGCTGCACGAAGACGCCGGGAGTGAAATCCAGGGCGTCCTTCAGGGTCGACGCCCGGCCCTTCTCGTAAGTCTCGGCATCGATGAGGTTGCTGCCGCCGGCCACCGAGTCCACCTCGCGGGTGGCCGCCTCGAGGCTCGGGTTGGTGAGCGCCGGCTCTTCCTTGCCGGTGACGGTGATCTGCTCGCTGTACCTCGCCTTCGGGGCTTCGGACTCCTGGGTGGACGAAGCCTCCTGGACTGCTTCCTCCTCGGCAGGAGCTTGGGCGGCGGCGGTGCTCACGACGGTCCATCCCAGGATGGCCGCCAGGACGAGAACACACGCCCGCCGATGGAACAAAGACACTGTCGGAGCCGGCCCGGGCAGGGCCGGCTCTCGCATAGAGAGTCGCATGGAGAAAAACCTCCTCGTTTCGTTCAGGTTTCAGGTCCATGGGCTCCGCCGCGGGCGGAACCCGCGCGAGGACGCTAGACCGCCGGAACGAGACGCGGAGGCGGGACGGGAGGATCGGGCAGGAGGTGATCGGGAGGCGAAGCGTCGAGGCGGGCCAGGGTGCCCGACACCGAGCGCGGAATTCGCAGACCGTCGCGGAGCGCCATCCCGACCCAGGCCGCGAGGTTCTTCAGCGGCTGGGTTTCAACAGCCTGGTCGCGGCCCGGCCGGAGGCCGCAGTCGCGGGCCGGGCTCCGCAACGAGCAGTGGTCGCCGGGCTTCATCGCCGCCATGTCCGCCTTGCGCAGACAGCAGCACCCCACCACCATGCCGCAGGCGCAACGGTGCCGGGCCATCGCGACGGGGAAGGCGTCGGGTGCCAGGACCGCCGTCAGGAGGACCGCAGCGAGCCAGCGCCGCGCCAGGGGGAAAGCCATTGCCGCATTCTACTCAATATCGAGCCTGCCGGGAATCTTCATCAATTTTGTCTCCTTTCCTCCCGGCTGGCGTACCCGTACTAGTGAGGCCCCCCCCTCGCAGTGCATCCAGGTTCAAGGCCTCGCCGCCCCGAAGCCCCTTCCCCGGACCTGATCGATCGCCGATGGTCGGCGTTCGTCTGGAAGACAAGGAGGTCTGCATGAAGCGTCTGGTGTCAATCGGCGTCTTGCTGCTCCTGGCAGCAACCCTTCCGGTGGGAGCCTCTACGTTCCTCAGGATGAAGCCGGGCGAGCTGGTTCAGGCGTCGGCGGCGGTAGTTCAGGGTGAGGTGCTGAAGGTCACTTCCTTCTGGGACCGCGCCGGCCGGGTCATCGTGACCGAGGCCATGGTGCAGGTGGAAGAGAAGGTCTTCGGCGAGGCCCCGTCGGTGGTCGTGGTGCGCACCTGGGGCGGCACCGTCAACGGCTACACGGTCGAGGCCCACGGCTTTCCGAAGTTCCAGCCGCGCGAGCGGGTGCTGCTCTATCTCGAGCCCGAGCGGGAGGGCGCCTCGCGCGTCACCGGCTACCAGCAGGGGCACTTCCGCCTGGTGCGGGACAAGGCCGGCGTCGAGTACGCCGTGCCTACCGTGGACGAGGCTCACATCGTGACGCCGGACGGCCGCGCGGCCGCGCCGGCCAAGGCCATCCGTCTCGACGCCCTCAAGGCTTCCATCCGCAACGAGGCTCGCAGCGCCGGCCGCGTCGTGCACGAGAACTAGGACTGAGAGGAGACTGATACCATGAAGAGATTCGTATCGATCACCACCCTCGTCGTCCTCGCCTGCCTGGTGGCCGGCAGCCTCTCCGCCTACGTGCTCCTGAGCCCGCGCCGGACCTGGGACAGCGATCCCACCATCAGGGTCGACAACCGCGGCGAGAACACCGTCTCCGACGGCGACCTCGGCCGCACCCGCACCCGCAACGCCATCGTCTCCAGCTCCGCCTGGAACGGCGCCGGCTCGGGCACCGTGGTCAATGCCACGGTCACCTCCATCTCGGGCTTCCGCCTGGGTGACGGCATCCCGATGCTCAACTTCAGCGATCCCACGGGGGCCTGCGGCGGCAACTGCCTGGCGGCCACCTTCACCGGCTTCTACCAGTCCCGCGGCAACGGCACCTTCCGCATCACCGACGCCGACATCGTCACCAGCAACCGCAACTGGGCGACGCTCGGCGAGGCCTGCTCCGGCAGCGAGTTCTACCTCGAGGGCGTGATGGTGCACGAGGTCGGCCACGTGCTCGGCATCGGCCACACCAACGTCTCCGGCGCCACGATGTTCCCGTCGGTCAGCGCCTGCAACAACGGCCCCGCCACCACCGAAGCGGACGACGAAGCGGCGGTCAACGACCTGTACTAGGTTTTCTTTTCGGATGTGGAACGGGGGCTGAGCGAGCCCCCGTTCTCTTTCTTCAGAACCGCCACTCCATGGCCAGCCGCGCGGACCGCTTCTCCGCCGGGTGGAAATGGACGTCCTCGACCGGCTCCGCCTCTCCCGGCAGGCGCGACTCGTAGAAGTAGTCGATGTCGCTCACCGTCTCGTCGAGCAGGTTGAAGACCTCGAGGGCCAGGGACAGGCCGCTCGCGAAGCGGTAGCCGAGCCGCGCGTTGACCAGCGTCGAGGAGCCGGACCGGACGCTGTCGTCCTCGATCAGGGGCCGGGGCCCGAAGTGGCGGAGCCGCAGGCTGCCGAAGGCGTTGCGGAGGTCGTCCACCGAGACCCCGGCCGCCACGGCCGTCTCGATGGAGCCCGGGATGCGGTCTCCCGCCGGATCGCGGTCGGTGAAGCGGCCGCGGGACAAGGCGAGGTCGGCGTCGAGCGCCAGCCAGGGGCGCGGCCGATAGAAGCTCTGCAGCTCGACGCCCGTCCGCCGGCTGGGCCGGCTCGCGTCCGTGCCGCCGGCGTCGCCGACGAAGACGAGCTCGGAATCGAGGTCCAGAACGAAGAAAGTCGCCGAGGCCTGGAGGTTGGGCAGGACCTCCGTGCGCACGCCGAGGTCCGCGCCGCGCGCGCGGACGAGAGGATCCACCCGCCGCACCGGCTCGCCGGTGCTCGGATCAACTCGGATCGTCGCTCCCCGGGCGTCGTTGCTGTGGAAGCCGTAGCCAAGGTTGAGGTAGACCTCCGTCTCCTTCCACGGCCCGAGCAGCAGCGAGAGCTTGGGGCTCAGGGCGATGTCGTCCTCCGTCCCCGAGTTGGCCGCCAGGCTGCTGTTCACCTCGGCGCGCAGGTAGTCGGCGCGCAGGCCGGCGACGGTCCGCAGCCACGGCGTCCAGCGCACCCGCGCCCGCGCGAAGGGACCGGCGAGGATCTCCCGCACGTCGTCCTGGCGGGTCGCCGAGAGCCGGCGCCGCTCGCGGGTGTGGAAGAGACCGTTGGTGATGTCGTCGCCCCGCGCCTGGAATCCCCAGGAAGTCTCGATTTCCTTCCCACGCCATGCCGAGAGCCGCTGGCGCTCCACCTGAAAGCCGGCGACCGTGCGGTCGTCCGTCTGCTCGAACTGATCGCCGTTGACCGGGTCGTCGAGGAAGTAGGTGAAGTTGGAGAACAGGTCGAGGCCATAGCGCAGCACGTAGGCGCCGGCGCGGGTGAGGGACGACGCGGACCCGCGGCGCAGCTCCGCGGACAGGCTGTAGCGGTGCGACCGGCCGCCGTCGGTGTCGTCGACGAAACCATAGCGGTCGATGAGGCCTTCGCGGACGCCCCGCTCGGGGATCTGGTCCGTCGAGCTCCAGCGCCCGTCATACCCCATGGCGGTCAGGGTGAAGCCGCGGGCGGCGTCACCCCAATTCCAGCGCAGCACGCCGTTGAGCTTGCGGAAGTCTTCCGGCAGCTTCCAGGGACCGTCGTTGGTGCCGTACTCGACCGCTCCCACGAGATCGCCGCCGCGCACCCGCGCCGAGTCGGCCACGAGGAGCCGGCCGTAGCCGTAGCTTCCCGGCGTCGCCTGGACGATTCCCTGGCGGAGCGCGGTGACATAGGCGATGTCGGCCGCGCCGGCGGCCGAGAAATCCCCTTGCTCGGCGTGATAGGGACCCTTCTGGTAACGGACGGAGTCGACCAGCTCGGGGATCAGAAAGTTGAGGTCACTGTAGCCCTGCCCGTGGCCGTGCGTGGGCATGTTGACCGGGATGCCGTCCACGGTGACGCGGAAGTCGGTGCCGTGGTCGAGGTTGAACCCGCGCAGGAAGTACTGGTTCGCCTTGCCGCCGCCGCTGTGCTGGGTGAGGATGACGCCCGGTACCGTCTCCAGCAGCTCGCCGGCGCGCAGGATCGGCCGCTTGGCGAGGTCCTCGCGGCCGGTGACTCCTTCCCCCGCCGAATCCGCGGCGCCGAGCATGTCCGAGGCCCGGCCGGTGACCTCGATCTCGTCGAAGATCTGCAGCCGTTCCGGCTCGGCCTCGGCGGCCTGTGAAGTCTGCTCCTGCGGATCCTGCGCCTCGGCGGCCCAAGCCGGACCCGGCGCGAGAACCGCCATCATCAGAAAAGCTCTCCGGTATCGCATCGAACCTCCCGGGGCCGGATTCTAACGCTCCGGCGCTCGTGGTGGTTACGCTGCGGCGACGGGTTGCGGATGAGGACAGCGGATCCGATCCTCAGAACCTTTTGAAATCGAATCGTAGCCTTACTCCTACGCGAAAGCGGCGAGCTCCTGCTCCTCGATCCGGGCGACTGGCTCGACCCGGACGATCGCGCTGCTCTCCATCGAGCGTTGGCCGCGTCAGCCTCTCCCGCTGCGCTGGCCTGCTGGTCTCTCGGAAGACGGAATCGCCGCGGCCGCCTTCAGCACAGCTCGAAGAGCCTCGTTGACGGACTCATCTGTGGTAAACGCCTTGGCAACGTCTCGATCAAGCCGAACGAGGTTGGTGCCTCGACGGTAGGCCTCTGCATACTTGCCGCGCACGCCTCCCTCCATCTTGGAGAAGTCGTACTCCGCTCGGAGCTCGTCAGTGTCCCTACCTTTCTTCATAGAATCTCTGCTCCTTCCGGGTGGCCTGCCGGGCATTGATGATCCGAATTACATCCGCCTCTTCTTCGACATGTGCGATAACGAGGATGCGTTGTCCTTCCGACAGGCCAATCATGAGCCAACGAACCTCCGATATTGAATGCTCCGTATCGGGATAGGTCCAGCCGAGCAGATCGCCGAAGACTGTTGCCGCCTCCTGAAAGGAGACGCCGTGTTTAGCGAGATTGGCCGCAGCCTTGTCCTCATCCCACTCAAACCGCACCAACGAATTCTACCACTCGCGGTTCTCAGCGTTGGGGTCTAACATCGTTCCGGCGCCGTCGGGCCCCTCACCTCCCCGGCCCTCCTCTCCCGCCTCACGCCCGCCCATCCGGGAGAGGAGGGAGACTGCTTCAAATGAGTTTTTTAGACCCCGGCGTCAGGTTAACCCCTACGACTTCAGCCCATCCGGCACGCCCTGCGGGAACTGTTCCTGAATCGCCGCCTCGATGGTCGAGATGCGGTTGGCCGAATTGGGATGGGTGCTGAAGAACTCCGGCTGGCGACCGCCGCCGCCGGCCTTCTCCAGGATCCGCATCACCTCGACCATGGAGCGCGGGTCGTATCCCGCCTCGGACAGAAAACGAACGCCGCGACGGTCCGACTCCAGCTCATCCTGGCGTCCGAAACGCATGTTCACCAGCTGGCCGATGAGCGCGGCCACCGCGGCATTGCGCTGGCTGGAGGGGTCGTTCGGATCGTACGTGGCGATCACGGCGGCGCCGGTCAGCCCCTGGGTGAGGCGGGCCTTGGCGATGTGCTCGGCGCCGTGCCGCGCCACCACGTGGCCGATCTCATGGCCGAGCACGCCGGCGAGCTGCCCCTCGCTCTGCAGCCGGTCCATCAGTCCGGCGGTGACGAAGACCTGGCCGCCCGGCAGGGCGAAGGCGTTGATGGTCTCCTCGTCGGCCAGCACGTGGCAGTCGAACTCGTACGGGGTTTCCTTGGCGGCGGTGCTCCCGATCAGCTCGTTGCACATCTGGTCGACGAGCTGCTGCGCCCGCTGATCCGGGTGCAGGCCACCAAACTGCTGCGCCATCTCGGGCGCCGCTTGCAGACCCAGGGCCACCTCCTGCTGCGGCGAGATATCGACGTGCTGGACCTCCTCGGTGACGGGATTGAAGCTGCGCGATCCATAGTAGCCGGCGAGCGCCAACAGGGCCATGACGACTCCGATGATCAGGCGGCCTTTGCCTCCCCCGGACGATCTACGCCGATAACCGGGTTCCATCTCCAGCCCCCTCTCTTTACGGCCCTCGAAGGCCGCCTGCCCGGAGACGAGCAAGAAGCGTACCGACGCCAGCTCATGGGGAGGATGCGGGCCTCGCGAAGAGGTCCCGCAACGGTGACCCGTAGATCAGCGCGGTGATGGCGCCGGAGAGGATGAGCCCGAGCTCGTCGAACATCGCGGCCCAGCCCGAGCTGACCTCGGGACCGAAAGCGGGAAGGAGCAGCACGGAGGCGAGCGTCGTGATCAGGTAGAGCAGACGGGCCAACCGCCAGAAGAAGAGCAGGCCGATGGAGGAGACCAGCAACGCGACGACCATCAGGAGACTGAATCCCGTCAGCATAAAGAACCCCGCTGTGGGCTCCACCTCAGCCTCCGTCTGCACCCAGTTGCGCAAGGGTTCGGGCAGCGAAGGCTCCGTGAGCAGCGCGACGACGACACCGAGGGTGACCAGCAGAAGCTCGGCGACGACGAGGATTCGGAGGAGGCGTTTCGAGGGCTGAGCGCTCATAGGACCAGACTACAACAGCGGATCGCGACCTCGCCCCCAGGGCGCCCATCTCTTTGTCCAACATGACCGCGGTCAGGCTCAGAATGATCGAGATCCGCGTCAGCCTGACAGAGCTCATCGCCAGGCGGTAGTGTCCTAGTTTGAATTTCCCTTCCGGTACGGCCCTCGCTTTTGCCCCTTCGCGGTCGGAAGCAGGGCGATCAGATCCGCGATTTCCCACACCCGCTTGCTGACTCCCGCCGCCATGGCCGGGGTGACTCTTAGGCTCCGGTGAATCCGGCAGAAGAGCTTTCAGAGCGTCGGCGAGTTGGTGGCGGCGATCGAAGCCTATCTTTCGGAGAGAAATCTCGCCCCCAAGCGCTATGTCTGGAAGGCGTCCGGCGCGGCTATTCTGGCGAAGATCCAGAGCGCCCGAGCCGCTCTCGCCGCCAACAATTGTTGTGCATAGCCAATTGCGAGACATGACACTAGCGCGAAGGCTGTTAGACAAGTTTAAACGGCGGCAATCATAAGAAATACGAGGGCTTCCCCCATCGAGCCCTTGCCGCCTTCCGTGCAGACTCCCGACGCTCCTCTGGAGTCATCTTCGCAGCCCGAGCCTTCCCACCCTTCACGCCCCCGAGCTTCCCGAGGGCGACAGCGGCCGGGTTCTTCCCCGCGTCGGGGTCCTCGCGGGGGCGCTCGCCGATAGCTTCCTGGAACACCTGAAAGGCTAGCTCGTTCGGGTCGCGGGGTCTGCGTGGGCGCTTAGGCATGGTGCTATCGTAGCACAGCGGGGGGCGGCGACCTCGCCCCCTCTCTTCACCTTGGGAAACTGTCGCGCGCAGCGATGAAATGGGGAAGCAGGTACTTGTTAGATTCGTCAAGCAACTTGCCTGATTCCTTGAAGAAGTGACCGAACCGCCGGTTGTAGGGTTCGAACCATTCAACCCTCGCTGCTAAGAAGAGGATGTCATGGATCGCCATATGCCGAATGGCGATGCAGGGATGTGGAGCATCGGAAGTCTCAAAATCCTTGTTGTGGACACTGGTGTCGCGGCAGCCAGGATAAAACGGCGCCAGCATCAATCCCTCTTTAACGAAAGAGGTCTTAGCCGCCGTCGCGACTCTAGACAATACCCCGGCGTTTTCTCTGGGGATGTCGGGGAAAATGATGAGCAGCGCCTTAAGGTTGCGATCTTCGAGTCGCTGCGGAAACAAAGAGTTAAAATCATTTATGTATGCAGTAACACACTCTATTATCTTGTCTTCGTGCTTGCCAGTTATTTCATCCTGAAAAGCCAAATAAAACGAGTTGTTCTCTATTGAGGGCGCAATGAACGGGCACACAGTCTGACCACCATGAGGTCGCTTGATACCAGACTCCTTATTGGCCAAGAACTCGGTGCACCACGCCAGCAACTCGTTAGCGATCTTCAAAGTCGATGGAATCAGTACCGGTTGTATAGCTGGCATTCAGTTCCTCCCGAGAATCATTACCAATGCATGCCCAAAAAAAAGCCCTCCGAGGTTCAGAGGGCGTCGTAGACTAAGGACCTACTGGTTTACTTGGACCGAGAGTCGTGCTTGGCCTCGTTGATCCGGGAGAGCCTTCTTAGCTCCCGGAGGTTGGAGTCGAGCTGCTGTCGCACACGGGCCGACAGGCTCGCTTTGCCGGAGGGCGATGAACCAGAGCGAACTCCAGATCCGTCTCCGGCCGGGCTGCACGCGACGACTGCTTGCGTGTTGGGCTTGGACATTAGACGCCCCCTTCTAGTTGGACCCTTCCTAAGGTTAGCGAACCGCTCAAAGCTTCAACGCGGAGATGCCAGTACGGCATGGCCGCGACATTTCTGTCAGGGGGCTAGTGCTCCACGACCGCCGAAGCGTGACAGGGAGCGAGACCTCGTTGGGTCGTTCTTCATAGAGATTCCCCTGACCCTACTCAAGCCGCAAGCGGCTGTCAATAGGTTGTGTAGCAGATCGCGTGCCTAGCGCCTCGTTCACGTCTTACTCCTCGTAAACTCCCTCTGCTTCTAGCTCAAAACGCCCTCTACAGAGGACGCCTCGGCACGCTCCCGGCTCGATGCACTGTCGGCTAGCTGCTACCGAAGGTAGCAGCCTTGCTTCTCCTTCTACTTCTATGGTGCAGCAGAAGCCTCCTTTGTCTTCCCTATAGTGACGAACAGGCTAACGTTTGTTACACCCCAAGGGATAGTTCTTTGGGGCTAAAAAGGTAGGGGCGGCTGGCCCGGACAGACCGCCGGCCCCCAAACTTAGTCTGAATGCTGGACGACGGGACCGGAATTCCCGGACGGCTCCGATCCCTCGCCGCGATACCACAGGCGCACCAACTCGGACGCAACGGACTGCGCCTGCCGGTGGGATCGCGGCGGTTACACGGAGCGTGATCGGTGCCACGCGCTGGCTGACCGAGAGCAGCGAGAGCCTGACCGATGTCAGGCAAGAGCTGACCGCGATCAGGCTGCGCTCCATCCCGGTCATGTCGGCGCTGATCCCGGTCAGGCTCCACCTGATTCCTGTCACGCAGAGGCTGACCGCCGTCAGGCGGGCGCTGATCGAGATCAGGCTTCACCTGATCCCGGTCAGGTAGAGGCTGACCGCGGTCAGATTGGTGCTGGCGGCGGTGAGGCTTGGGATGAGCGAAGTGAGCGATACACCGGTCGCCGTCGCACCGGCTTGGCGATTTAAAGCAGAGCAGGAAAAGCCAGATATCTCCGGCATGCCCGTCCAGCGTCTGGACGGCCTCCGGAATCCAATCTGGGCAAAATATCTATGTGACTGAAAACAAAAGAGTTTCAGGGTGGCATTCCCCTTGCGCCAGTGCCGGGCATCAACGAACGCGAAGAGGAACAAGCCATGAAACTTTCAAACGCCGCGGCCGCCCTCCTCCTGCTCGCCACCGCTTCCACGGCGCTGGCCACCACTTACGTTCCGGTATCGGACGCCAACCTCGCCGACCAGGCCGCCGCGGTGGCGCGGGTCAAGGTGATCGCGGTCGACCCGGGACCGGCGAACCGCGCCCCGGCGACCGATTATCTGGTCGAGGTGGACGAGCTCGTGCAGGGTTACCTGCCCGGCAGCACCGTCGTGGTGCGGGTTCCCGGCGGCGTACGGATGGACGGCCTGGGCCTCGAGATCTGGGGCGCTCCGAAGTTCCAGCCGGAAGAGGAGGCTCTGCTCTTCCTGCAGCCCGGAGAGGATGGCACCTTCGGCGTGCTCCACCTGATGCTCGGAGCCTTCCACGCCCGCCGCTCCGGCGACGCCAAGCTCGCCTTGCAGGATCTTTCGGAAGCTCACGCCCTGAGCGGCTCCGGCAAAGGTACCGCCGTGCGCGACCTCGACCTCTTCGCGGCCTGGCTCGCCGACCGCGCGGCCGGCATCGAGCGCACTCCCGACTACTGGCGCGAGCGGCCGAGCGCCGGTGAAGCGCCGCTCGGCAAGGCCTATACGCTGATGCCGACGTCCGACAACGTCCCGCCGCGCTGGTTCACCTTCGACGCGGGGAAGAGCGTCGCCTGGAGCGTCCACTCCGCCGGCCAGCCGGGGCTCGACATCCATCAGACCGCCGACAGCTTCCAGGCGGCCCTCGCGGCCTGGACGAACGATCCCACCAGCTCGATCCGCTACGACTATGCGGGCCTGACGAGCGCCGGCGGCGGGCTGGGCAGCTCGGACAGAGTCAACGCCGTCCTGTTCAACGACCCGAAAGGCCAGGTGTCCGGCACGTTCAGTTGCCCGGGAGGCGGCGTCGTGGCCCTCGGCGGCGCCTACTTCTCCGCCTCGACTCGCAACTTCCGGAGCCAGTCGTTCCACGAGATCCTCGAGGCCGACGTAGTGACCAACGACGGCGCGGAGTGCTTCTTCCGCAACAACCCGCAGGGCGCCGCGGAGGTGTTCGCCCACGAGCTGGGCCACACCCTCGGCTTCGGGCACGCGAGCGACGCCCAGGCTCTGATGGCGGCGCGGGCGCACAACGACGGCCGCGGCGCCCGGCTGACGGACGACGACCGCATGGCCGCCTCCGTGGTCTATGGCGACGGTAGCTACCAGCCGGCTCCGCCCCCGCCGCCGGCCACGGCCGAGGGGATCAACCTGGAGGCGAGCACCTCTCAGAAACAGATCCAGCTCTCCTGGAACCATACCTTCGCGAACGTCGAGACCTTCCGGGTGGAGAGCAAGCAGGGCAAGAGCTTCAAGCCGCTGCTGGACGTGCCGGGAGGCGAGACGAACGCGATCCTCGCCGGCCTCAAGCCGAACAAGGTTTATACGCTGCGCGTCACGGCTCTCCGTTCCGGGGGCACGGCCGCCGGCTGCAGCAACATAGTGAGTATCCGCAACAGTAAGAAGTAGGCGCGCGAACACTTCCCACGGGAGGTGGTTTTCTCCTTGTCGTTCTCGGACCGGTCGCGAGGCCGGTCTTTTTTTATTGCAATCCACCTTCCATACAACTGTCCGGTTTTATCAACACCAGCGATTCTGCCGGGCGACGGGCACAACGAGCTTAACTCAAACGGCCTGAATACCTTGCCGCGAAACTTCCCTCGCTGGCACGCGGCGTGAGAGACGTCACAGCTCGTGAAAGATCCTCTCGGTATGGCGTGCCGCCGGCAGATCACCTGCCTGCTGCTGCTTCCTCTGGTGCTGTCCGGCGGCCTGCCCGCTGGCGCCCAGGCGCCGCCGGCCGGTTCCGGCCGGATCATCGAGTCGATCGAGTTTCGCGGCCTCAAAGCCCTCTCCGAGGACACCCTGCGCTACTACCTCGGCCTCGAGCCGGGCCAGCCGCTGGACGAGGAAGCCCTCAATCGCAACATCAAGCAGCTCTGGGACCGCAACCTGGTCGACGACGTGGTGGTGGAGAGCATCCCGGTGTCTGCGGGAGAGGGGGAGGGTGCGGGAGCCGGGGTTCGCCTGGTGATCACCGTCGCGGAGCGCCCGGTGCTGCGCGCCATCGAGTACGAGGGGCTGAAACGGATCTCGAAGACCGACCTGCAGGACAAGATGACGACCCAGCGGGTGCGGCGTACGCGAGGGCGAGCCGCTGTCGCTGGGCGAGCTGCAACGGGTCAAGGCGCTGATCGAGGAGATGTACGGCGAGAAGGGCTACCGCTTCGCCACCGCGCGCTACACCGTCGAGGAGGTGGGACCGAACGAGAAGAAGGTGATCTTCACGCTCGACGAGGGCAACCGCGTGCGCATCTCCGACATCGACTTCGAAGGCAACGCGGTGTTCAGCGATATCCGTCTGCGGCTGGCGATGAAGAAGACGAAGGAGACGGGTCCGATCACCCGCGTCACGAAGAAGGACATCTACGATCCGGCCAAGCTGCAGGAAGACCTCGACAAGGTGCGCGACCTGTACCGGGGCGCCGGCTACAAGAACGTCGTCATCGGCGATCCGAAGGTGGAGGTGCGGGCGCTCGATCCCGGCGCGGCGGAGCCGAAGGACCAGAAGCGGCGGATGTTCCTGACCCTGCCGATCGAGGAGGGGGAGCGGTGGAAATTCGGCGAGGTGACGATCGAGGGCAACCAGATCTACTCCGACCAGTTGCTCCTGCGGGCGTTCGCGCACAAGACCGGCGGCTGGCTACGCTCGAAGGTGATCGACGAGGGCGTCAAGGCGATCGACGAGGCCTACCGCAACACCGGCTACATCTTCGCGCGGGTGGAGCCGGAGCTGGTGGAACGGGAAGGGCGGGTGGCCGACCTGGTGGTCCGCGTACAGGAGGGCGATCCGTTCAAGGTGGGCCGCATCGAGTTTCAAGGCAACGACCGCACCAAGGACAAGGTGTTGCGCCGCGAGCTGCGCCTTTATGAAGGCGGCCTGATGAACGTCACGGCGATCCGCAACAGCGTGCTCAAAGTCAACCAGCTCGGCTACTTCAAGCTCGACGAGGAGGATCCGGTCGAGATCGACACGGACACCGAGGGCAAGAAGGTCAACCTGGTCTTCAAGGGCGACGAGGCGGACCGCACCGAGCTGCAGTTCGGCGGCGGCTGGAGCCAGGTGGACAGCTTCTTCGCCCAGTTCGGCGTCAACACCAGGAACTTCCTCGGCCGCGGCGAGCAGCTCGGCGTCTCCTTCCAGACCGGCGCCCAGAGCGACTATTTGAACCTCTCCTACTCCGTGCCCTGGTTTCTCGACCGGCCGCAGAGCCTCGGCATCCGCGCCTACGACCAGAGCCTCGAGTACGGACGGATCACGGACCTGGATTATTACGCGCGCGACAGCCAGGGCGCGGCGCTGACCTACGGGCGCAACTTCCGGCTCTTCCAGGCCGCAAGCATCAGTTACAATCGCTCGCGCTACGACGACCGATACAACGTTCTATTGAACGATGGCACGATCAATACCGCCCGCGCGGTGATCGATAGCTCCTCCCTGCGGCCGGCCTACGTTTTCGACAGCCGGGACAATCCCTTCGAACCGAGCCGCGGCAAGCGGCTGTCCCTGGCGGTGGAATACGCGGGCGGGTTCCTGGGGGGGAACAACTACTTCATCCGGCCGGAGGCGGCGTTCAGCGTCTTCCAACCGGTGAGCCGACATCCCACCCCCATGGTGCTGGCGTTCAACGCCGAGGGTGGCCTGATCGATTCCTTCGGCGGCTACGACATCTCGACCCTCGAGCGCTTCTTCCTCGGCGGCGAGCACAGCATCCGCGGCCACCACTCCCGTTCGATCTACCTGCGGGATGCCGAGGGCGATCCGCTGCGCGACGCCAACGGCGCGCTCCTCGGTGGCGACAGCTTCGTCCAGCTCAACCTGGAGTACCACTTCCTGCTCGGCGGTCCGTTCCGCGTGCTGCTGTTCGCCGACGCGGGCAACGTCTTCGGCGCGGGCCAGCCGTTCGATCTGTCGAACCTGCGCGCCACCGCCGGAGTGGAGCTACGGGTCTTCCTGCCGGTGTTCGGCGCGCCGCTGTGTTTCATCTACGCCAAGAACCTCGATCCGCGGCCGCAGGACGACTTCGACAACTTCCAGTTCAATATCGGTACAAGCTTCTGACAGATGAGTGAAAGATCCGCCGCCGGCATCGCGCGGCGACCTCCCGACCGCAGGATTGCTAACTTAAGTTTCGATGCAGCTCTCGTTGCCAGTAATTGAGCGCTTTTTGATTTTGATATTCATCATTCCGGCCCCTTCCTTTTTGACGCGAACCCGTTATACTCATCGCGTCACCCGTCCCGTCTTCGCCCATGGAAACGCACCCGCCCACGACCCACCTGGAACGGTTCGCCCGAGGCGTGTGCACGAGCTCCGAACGACAGCAGGTGGTTCGGCATCTGTTGCGAGGTTGCACCTTGTGCGGCGCCCAGCTCCGCGACCTGCTGCAGATCGGAGTGCGCAAGGTCCGGACGGCGGCGACGGCCGGCCGGGCTCAGCCGGCTTGCGGCCCCCGGCTGCGCGCGCTCCTGCTGCGCCGGCAAGCGGCGCTGAAAGGCCGGCAGCGGAATTTCCGTCAGGCCGTGAGGCTGGTCGCCGAAGCGGCCGAGATCTTCCGCGCGCTGGGAGAGCGCCAGGAGCTGGGCCGCTGCCTGCTCGAGGAGGGGATCTTCACGGCCAACGCCGGCCGGGCCAAGGAGGGCCTGCGCCTCGTCTTCGAGTCGCTGCGGCTGATCGAAGGCGACGTGGACCTCGCCTGCCAGGCGGTCCTCGCCGTCGGCCGCCTCTCGATCGACGTCGGCGAGCCCGAGCTCGGCCTCAAGCTGCTGGTCGAGAACCGTCCGCTCTTCGAGAGGAGCGGCCAGCCGGCCGCGCTGTTGCGGATGTCCTGGCTCTTCGGCGAGCTGGAGCACGCGCTGAACCTGCTGCAGCCGACGGAGAGCAATCTCCTCCACGCCCGGCGGGGTTTCGTCAAGGCCGGAATGGCCTACGAAACGGCCCTTGTCTCGCTCGAGCTGACGATGATCTATCTCAAGATGGAAAAGCTCGGCGAGCTGGCGGCGCTGGTCGAAGACATGCTCCCCATCTTTCGCTCGCTGGGGGTCAAGAGGGAGACTTTCGCCTCGCTGATCCTCTGGAAGCAGGCCGAGGGCAAGGCCACGCTCGCGGTGTTGCAGCAGCTCGCCACCGACCTGAAACGCAAGCTCCACCGCTTTCAGGGTTGAGGTGCCTTGGGCCCGTCCTCCGCGGGCCGCGCGAGGCGCTCGCGCAACTGTTCGAACTCCTCCAGCCACCGTTCCATCCGGATGCCGCCGAGCACTCCCCCGCCGCGCGGCGGCTCCCCCGGCCGCAGACCGTAGACTTCCGCGAAGAACTCCGCCGCCGAAAAATCCGCGGCGGCGAGGATCTCGAGGGCCTGCCGCAGCGAGAGCCTGGCTTGGCCGCCGAGCAGACGGCTGAGCCGCCCGCGCGCCAGGCCGAGGCGCCGTTCCACCTCCCTCTGCGGCAGGCCCTTCTTGCGCAGGGCCTCCCTGAGGTGCGAGCGAATGCGCAGGTCCTCCTCGTGGATGTCCACCTGGGTAAGCATATCGGCAGATCCTTACGCTCGTCGCGATTGGGCAGGCGGATCGCGGCGGGGATCCCGCGCCGGCGCCTCCCCCGTTCGTTCGAGGATCGCGGCGGCGACGCGGCCGAGCGGCAGGACCTCGTCGACCGCGCCGAGGGCCGCGGCCTCCTTCGGCATGCCGAAGACGACGCTGCTCGCCTCGTCCTGGGCGATGGTGGGCGCGCCCGCGCGCCGCAGCCATGCTCTTCGCCGGCCAGCCAGAACGTGACGATGGTTCGCTCTTCTTGCGCCTCGGACATGATGTCGCGCTCCCTTCCTGGTGACGACGATCTTGTCGCCAGCTCCGCTTCGCGCCCCGTCCACATGGGAATAGTTCCCAGCGGACACGAGAGAACTGTAGGTAGCAAAGAGCCGCAGAATCTCTTAAGCTAAGGTTACAAGGACTCATTGTGGTGGTGCGAAGCGAGGCTGGCGGCCGGGCAGGGGAAGGAGGGAGCATGAGCCGTAGGCGCCGTGGCCGGAAGTCCGGCACGAGAAGACGACCGCAAAAGGCAGCGGAGACACTGCGCACAGATCGGCTGCGGATGTCCGAGAGCGACTTGGTGGACAAGCAGGGGGAGCCTTATCCACCGCTGATTCGCAAGTTGATGATGCAGGTTCTCAGCGGAGAGTCGCTCGAGATGAAGGATCGGCTCGCCAGGCTCAACGAAGAGCTCGATCATTGCATTCGAGTTTGTGAGTCTGGGCGCGTCCCGACCAATTTGGAATCTGTGCTCCTTAAAGTGTGGGAGACGGTGGAAAGCCTGGATGAAACGCTGAGCTGACAGTCCGCCGCAGTCGGGCCGCGGCGAGACCGACCTCTGCTGGGTCGCCCCCACCCTCCGCCGCAACGCCCCCTCCCTCTGCTGCAACGCCCCCTCCCTCTGCTGGGTCGCCCCCTCCCTGTTCTGAGTCACCCCCACCGTGGGGGAACAACGCCCCACCCTGTTTTGAATCGCCCCCACCGTGGGGGAACAAGGCTCCCACCCTGCTCTGAACCGCCCCCACCTGGGGGAACAACGCCCCCACCCTGGGGGAAGGCCGCGGAACCCTTGGCGGAATCAGTGCTTTAGGGCTCTCCACCCGCCCCCTCCGGGCCGGCGCCGCTCGCCAGGCTCCAGGGACGCGCCACCTACTTCTGCCCGGTCGGCCCCGCCGGGCACAGCCGAAGAGCGGGGGCGTATGGCGAGCGCAGGAGGTAGCTGGCCGGTTGAAGTCGCGGCGGCAAGCCACGAGGGCGTCCCCGGCGGGCTCCACGGCGAGCCAAAGGGGCGGTTCTCCCCTCCTCGGTGAGAGGAATCCTCTCACCCCCCGAGAGGAATCCTCTCACCCTCGTCGTGGCAGGCTGATCGCGGAAAAGCGCGGGATCGGCCTACGTATCGGTGACGCCGGTAGCCGGTAGAGAAGACTTTTTCTCAACTTTCGGATCGGCCGGTCAACGGGCAACGGTGTGTAATTTATTCTCTAACATTTAGATATTGACATGTAAGAATACCGCACACCCTCGTCAAGTGGGAGTTGGGGGTGCACGCCCCTCCGCTGCAGGAGCTGTTGACGCTCCTGGCCGTGCTGGAGGTCACGTTCGAGGAGCTGGTTCTGGGAAGTGCCCCGGTGGTCCCGGCGGCCCCGGTGGTCCCGGCGGAGCAGCGGCGGGAGGCGCTGATGTACCTCAAAGCCTTCCTGAGGGTGATCAAGCCCGTGCTTGGAGACGCCGCCCTGGAAGGAGAAGAAAAAGGAATGAGCCTTCGGCGCCATGGAGGCGCCGATGTCAGAAAGAGGTGACGTATGAGTCAAGTCGCAGGCATTCAGTCCCCCACCATCCCCCCGATCGGGGCAGACCGCCTCAAGTCGGAGCGCGTGCAGGAGAAGCTCGCGGTCATGCCGGCTTGGACGCTGCTGCCGGAAGGCCGGGCCATCGGCCGCGTCTTCCAGTTCCCGTCGGCGCGGGTGGCCTCGACGTTCGCCGAGTACGTCTCGGCCTACGCCGAGGAGGAGGGGCACAACGTTCACCTGGACGTCTCCAAGGCCGAGGTGAGCCTGGTGCTGGCCGGTCCCCAAGAGAAGGGCCGCAGCGGCGAGCTCACCGAGGAGGTCGTCTCGTTCGCCCGGAAGCTCGGGTAGAAAGGAGGTCGCATGCCGAACAAAGGTTCGTACGCGGACTTCACCGATCATTGCGAGAAGCTGATCACCAACGCCACCGCCAACGCCGCCGAGTTGCCGGATCTCTCGGTCCATCTGGTCGCGCTGGGGAGCGTGTTGGAGGAGGTGAAGGCCCGGGGCGCCAGAGCGCGGACTCGCCGCGGCGTCAAGCAGCAGGAGACCAAGGAGCTGCAGGAGCTGCTGCGGCGGGAGGGACGACCTCTCGTCTCCAAGCTCCATGCGGCTCTCAAAGCCCACTACGGGTACACGAATCCGCGGTTGCTCGAGTACGGGATCAAACCGCTTGGCCAGAAGAAGCGGGGGCAATCCGAGGAAGACGAGCAGCAGGCTTCCTCGGAGGGCAAACCGGGCTCCGCAACCTGATCCTTCCCCTCAGATCTCCTGAGGTGGTTCGGGGGGGCGTGGGCGAACACGCCCTCCCCTTTTTGCGAAGCGGTCCTATCGTAGCACGCGGCTCAGCCGCAAAGGAGGTGGCAGCCATGGCCAAAGAGAAGAGGATCAACGTTCGTTTCGACGGATCGACGCTGGCGCAGATCGAGGAGCTCGAGCGGCTGAGCGGCAAGTCCGCCCTGGCGATCCTGCGCGAGAGCGTGAACCTGTCCAACTGGCTGTTCAAGGAGCGCAACAACGGTGCCCGGCTGCTGTTGGAGGGACCCGGCGCCGACACTCGCGAGGTGGTCTTCAAGTCATGAGCAAGCCGCCCCGCTTGAAGGCTCGAGCGGAGGTGCCGGCGCCTCCTGCCGACGGCGCCAGCTTCATCACGCTCGCGGACCAGGTCCGCAAGTGAGGCATGGTCTTGCTGCTCTGGGCCTTCGTGGCGACCTCCGGCCTCAGCCTCGCGACGGTTCTGCTGTGGAGCGGCCACGAAACCGCAGAGCTCCTCCGGCTGGCCGGCGAGAACGACCGCGAGCTGGCCCTCGCCCTGGCGGACCGTCCATTCGAGCACCTGAAGCAGATCCTGCAGATCCTTCTGCCGGTCGAGACCGCACTGCTCGGCTCGGCGATGGGGTTCTATTACGGGTCGCAGGCGAAGGGGGCGGGTGGGCGGGAGGAGTGAGCTTCATCTCTCGGCACCGCTATGCAGCCTCCCCCGAGGCGCTAACGTCCTCGAGGGGATCAGCTCGGCTTGAGGTGCTCCTCACACCGAGGCCCGCCGTCAGTGATGGAGACGGCGGGTTTCCCGCAGAAGAGCCGATCCGGTAGCTCCTCACGAGTACAGAGACACTGACGACGGTACTCCCGCTCGATCTCGGGCCAGAGATGGAGAGGCGGGATGCGGGAGTGGAAAAGCATGCCCCTACAGCTTACTTTAGAAAAAACTCCATCGGCCAGAGGTAGAAAAGGAGAATCCCCCTTGGCGGTCGCCTTCCTTCACTGGGCTTGCGGGTAGGCGGAAGGAGGGACCAGCGCGCCGAGCAGCTCACCGGCGCGGATCTGCTCGGCGCAGAGGGGAGGCGAGAGGAGAAACCCCTGCACGAGGTCGATGCCGAGGGCGTTCACCACGGCGAGCTCGGCGACGGTCTCGACCCCCTCCGCGACGACCCGGGCGGCGAAGCGGTGGGCCAGTTGCGAGACCGCTCCCAGGATGTCGATGCGCCGCGGGTCACGGTCGCATCCGGCGACGAAGTAGCGCTCGATCTTGCAGTAGTCGGGGCGGCACTCGAGGAGCCGGTGGAGGTTCGAATAGCCGATGCCGAAGTCGTCGATGGACAGCGAGACGCCGAGCTGGCGCAGCTCGTCCAGGTTGCGGTGGAAGAGCCCGGTGGCCCAGGAAGCCGAGTGCTCCACGATCTCGAGGGTCAGGCGGGCCCGCGGCACCTCGTGCGCCGCGGTGATGCGCGAGAAGTCGGCGATGAAGTGAGCGTCGGTGCTGAGCGTCTTGGCGTGGATGTTGACGCACAGGCGCGGCGCACCGGCGAGACTGCCGGCCTCCCGCAAGGTGGCGTTCAGACAGGAACGGTCCATGGCCGCTTCCTTGCGCCGCCGGCGCACCTCCCGGAACAGCATCTCGGCGCGTTCGAGCGCGCTGCCCTTCGAGCCGCGGGCGAGGCATTCGAAGGCATGCACCCGGCGGCCTTCGGCCATCACCTCGCGTCCAGCGGAGTTTCGTGCGGTGTCGGCATGCAGGCGCATTCTGCGCGGCCGGCGGATGCCGGCGCTGCCGGGAGAATCCCTGAAAGTGAGGCCGGATCTGTCAGGGAAAGTCCCTACCCTGCGAGGGATTCCCCTACATCAAGCTTTTTCTTCCGCCTACAGGACCTCGTCGTCGAGCAGGCCGTTGAGCAGCGCGTAGCGGACGAGCCCGGCGCGGCTGGAGATGCCGAGCTTCTCGGTCATCCGGGCGCGGTAGGTCTCGACGCTCTTTGGAGCTCAGGTTCAGCTTCGCGGCGATGTCCCGGTAGGTATGCCCGAGCGCCAGCAGCTTGAGGATCTGGCGCTCCCGCTGGCTCAGCATGGAGCCTCCCGGACCGGCGGGATCGGCGGGACCGGCCTGCGTCTTGCCCACGAGGTTGGCGAGCCCCCCTTGCAGCAGCGACACGTCGATGTAGGAGCGGCCGCGGTGGACGGCGCGGATCGCGGCCCCGAGCTCGGCAACCTCGGCGCTCTTGATCAGGTAGCCGGAGACGCCGGCGGCCAGGGCCGAGCGCAGGTACGCGGGATCGTCGTGCATCGTGAGGGCGATGAAGCGGACCTGGAGCCCGCTGCGCTGGATCTCTTCGACGGCCCTGAGGCCGCCGCCCACGGGCATGGAGAGATCGAGCAGCACGACGTCTGGCTTGGCGTGATGGACCTTGTCCAGCAGCTCGTCCACGCTGCCCGCCTCGCCGATCACCTCGATGTCGGGCTGGGCGTTGAGCAGACTGGCGACGCCGGCGCGGAGGATGGCGTGATCGTCGGCGAGGAAGACCCGGATCTTGCTCATGGCCGGGCCAGCGGGATCTTGAGGTAGAGCGTGCTGCGCCCCATCCCCGATTCGATCTCGAACGTACCGCCGAGCAGGCCGATGCGCTCCCGGATCCCCTCCAGCCCGAGCCCCGGCGCGGCGGCGCCCGCGGCGGCGGGATCGAAGCCGCAACCGTCGTCCTCGACGATGGCGCACACCTGCCCGTCGCGGCGCTCGATGATCACGCTCACCGTCGTCGCGCCGGCATGGCGGGCGACGTTGGTGAGCGCTTCCTGAACGATGCGATAGAGGGTCGTCTCGATGAGCGGGGAGAGCCGGCTCGACTCTTCCAGGCCGTCCATGTGCACCTCGGCCTGGACCCGATGCCGCGCCGCGAACTCCGCCGCGTACACCTCGACCGCCGCCTTGAGGCCCTGGTCGTCGAGGACGCTGGGACGCAGCCCGCGCGCCATCCGGCGGACTTCCTCGATCGCCGCCGAGGTCGTGAACAGCAACTGCCCGAGCTTCTCCCGCGCCCCGGTCTCGGAGACCTCGTCGATGAGCGACATGATGCCCACCAGGACGGCCGCCAGCGACTGGCCCGTCTCGTCGTGGAGCTCGCGGGCGATGCGCCGCCGCTCCTCCTCCTGGGCGGCGATGATCTGGCCGATGAATCGCGACCGCTGCGGATCGTCCCGCTCCCGCTGCCGCCGGCCGAGATCCCTGAACAGGAGATAGCAGCCGAGATCGCCGCCCGCCGGCCCGATGGGGTGACGCTCGATGGCGACGTGGATGGGGTTGCCTTCCTTGCCGCTCACCCACCGGTCGTCGCCGCCGCGTGCGCCATCCGCCGCGGAGAGAGCGAGATCCGGCGGCAGGCGGCGGCCCCGCAGCTCGCCGTGCGCATGGCCGAAGAGCGTTTCAAAGGCGGGATTGACTCCGAGGACGATGCCTGCCGGATCGAGGATTGCCAGCGGGTAGGGGAACGTCTGGAAAATCGCATGGAGGTGGCCGACCAGCGAGGCGTCCGGCATCTCCGGCGCCGGTCCGCCCGGCGACCCGGGAGAGAAGGCGGAACCTTCAGCGGGCGGACGGGACCTGCGGGTGGAGCGGGCCATGGATGCTGAGCGGATCGTGCCGCCGCGGGCAACGAATCGCCGAAGCCAGAAAGCCGGTCACCCGTCAGCTTATGTCGGCGCCCGTCGGGACGCAAGCAGTTTGTTGCGCGAGCAAAAGACTAAGAAAAGTTTCGCGCTCTGCGTCCGGCTCACACCTGCGTCACGCGCGGCTGGCCGTCTCCCCAGAAGCTCGCCTGCACCTCCAGAATCTGGTCGAGGTGGGCGAGGAAGAGGTCGAAGAGGGCCGGGTCGAACTGGCTGCCGCGGCCCTGCCGCATCAGCTCCAGCGCCTGCTCGTTGGCCAGCGCCGGCCGGTAGGGACGGTCCGAGGTCAAGGCGTCGAAGACGTCGGCGAGGGCGCAGATCCGGCCCGGGAGCGGAATGTCCTCGCCGTGAAGATGCTTCGGGTAGCCGTTGCCGTCCCACCACTCGTGATGGGTGAGGGCGATGACCTCGCCGGCCTGCAGGAGGTTCGAGGGGGAGCCGGCGAGGAGGCGGGCGCCGATCAGCGTGTGGGAGTTCATGATCGTCCGCTCCTGCGGCGTCAGCCTTCCCGGCTTGAGCAGGATGGAATCGGGGATGCCGATCTTGCCGACGTCGTGCATGGGAATGGCGTGGCGCAGGACCTCGATCTCGCCCGGCGGCAGGTGGAGGGCCTCCGCCAGCACGAGGCCGAACCGGCTCATGCGCTGGATGTGCTCGGCCGTGTCGTGGTCCTTGCACTCGGCCGCCAGCACCAGACGCTCGATGGTGTCGACGTGGGCCTGGTAGGTCTTGAGCTGCGCATCGGCCAGGGTCTCCAGGGCGCGGCGCAGGGCCTCCGTCCGTTGCTCGATCTTCTGCTCGAGCTCGGCCTGGTGGCGCTTGAGCTCGTCCTGGGCCTCCTTGAGCTTGAGCTGCGAGCCGATCCGCACCGCCAGCTCGATCTTCTCGATCGGCTTGGCGATGAAATCGTTGGCTCCCGACTGGACGGCGCGCACGCGGTCCTCGCGGCTGTCGAGCGCCGTCACCATGATGACCGGCAGGTCGTGGAAGCGCGCGTCGGCGCGCACCCGCCGCGCCACCTCGTAGCCGTCGATGCCGGGCATCATCACGTCGAGCAGGATGAGGTCGACGTCGAGGGCCAGCTTGGCCAGGGCGTCGTGGCCGTCGCGGGCCGTCTCCACCTCGTAGCCGAGAGCCTCCACCATGCTTCCCAGAAGCATGCGGTTCTGGTCGACGTCGTCCACCACCAGGATTCGCTTGACGCTGCTCATGCCGTCTGCCCGGGGATCTCGAAAAGAAAGGTGCTGCCCCTGCCTTCGCCCACGCTCTCCAGCCAGATCCGGCCGCCGTGCATCTCCACCAGCCGGCGGCAGAGCGCTAGGCCGAGGCCCGTCCCACTCTTGGTGCGGGTGTAGGAGGAATCGATCTGTCCGAAAACCTGGAACAGCCGTCCCTGGTCCTCGGGCCCGATACCGATGCCGGTGTCCGCGACCGAAACGCGGAAGCGCGGCCCGGCCTCCGAGCCCGCCGGCTGCCAGCCGGCACGGACCGTGACTCGACCGTCGCGAGGCGTGAACTTGAGGGCGTTGGACAGCAGGTTGTAGACGATCTGCCGGAGACGGCGCGGATCGGCGCGGATCAGAGGCATGCCCGCCTCGAGCTGCGCGGAGAGCAGAATCCCTTCCCGTTCGGCGATCGGTGTCAGCGACGGGACGAGGTCCTGGATCAGCGACGCCAGATCGAAATCCGCCTTCTGCAGCTCCGCCCACTCCGCCTCGATCTTGGCCAGGTCGAGCAGGTCGTTGACCAGCTCCAGCAGGTGCCTGCCGCTCGTCAGGATGCTGTCGACGAATACGGCCTGCTTCTCGTTGAGGGGGCCGAAGTCGGAGTCGCCGAGGATCTCGGAAAAGCCGATGATCGAGTTGAGGGGGGTCCGCAGCTCGTGGCTCATGTTGGCCAGGAACTGGCTCTTGGCCCGGTTGGCCCGCTCGGCGGCTTCCTTGGCCTCCAGCAGCTCGCGCGCGACTCGGTGGCCGGCTTCGTCCCGCAACTTCCATTCGGTGACGTCCTCGGCGAAACCGACGATGCGGTGGAGCCGGCCCTGGACGTCCCGGAGGGGAAAGCTGCGCGAGCGGGCCCAGCGGATCGTGCCGTCGGGGCGGACGATGCGGAACTCCTTGGTCCAATTGGCCTCGAACTTCCCCGTGCTCTCGAGCAGCCAGGCGACGTCCTCGGGATGGATGGCCTCCATCCAGGCCAAAGGCCGCTCATCGATGCTGTCGCGGCTCAGCCCCCAGATCTCCTCCCACGCGGCGTTGACGTAGAGGCCCTCCATCTCGGCCGAGGCGACGAACGCGGCGTCCCGGCTGTTCTCGATCAACACCAGGAGCGGATTCTCCGCGGCGCCACCGAGCACGCGGACCAGCCGCTCCCGCTCAAGGGCGTCGGCGGCAGGCGACGCAGGCATGGGTGGAGAGGACATCAGCAGAAATGCTATTATCGATTTAAAACCTATTATACCAGGAGTGAGAAGCTGGCCGGCGAGGCTATTGCGGCGTTCCGTTCCCATGGCAGACATCGATCCCAGCGGCGGCACCGCGGCCGGTGAGGCGCCGCCGGCAGATATTGCCGGCGCGCTCCCGGCGCTGGCCGGCGGCCTGGCGCACGATCTGAACAACGTCCTCTCCGCCGCCCTGATGATGGTGGACTTGCTGGAGGGGAGCTGCACCGGCGAGAGAGAGCGGGCCGTGCTGGCGGCCATGGACGAGCTGGCGCGGCGGGGCGTCGCCCTCGGCCGGCAGATGCTCTGGCTCGCCCGCGGCGTCGCGGAGCCGACGCTGTTCCAGCCGAAATACCTCCTCGCCGATCTCCAGCGGGCCGCGCGCGCTATCCTGCCGGCTTCCGTCGCCATCGGCAGCGACTTTTCCCCGCACCTCCCCATGCTCCGCGGCGATCCGCTGCGGCTCTATCGCCTGCTCCTCGAACTCTGCCTCGCGGTGCGGGACGGCCTGGCCGCCGCGGGCGGAGTGCTGACGTTCGCGGCGTGGAACCTGGAGCTGGACGAGGTCGCCGCCGCGCAGCGTCCCGGTTCGGCGGCCGGTCCCCACGTGGTGCTGGAAGTCGCTTGCAGCGCCGGCGAGGGCGACTTCCCCGCCGCCGTGGCGGCCGCGATCGAAGCTTGCGGCGGCTTTTCCGAGGCCGTGCCGAAAGCCGGCGGCGGCCAGGGCTTCCGGGTGGTCCTGCCGGCGGCCCATGCCGCCGATACCGCTGGTACCGCCAATGCCGCTGACATCGCTGACATCGCTGACACCGCTGACGCCGCGGCCGGCCCGCCGCCATTCCTCGCCGCCAACGATCAGGAGGGAAAGGGCGAGCTGATCCTCCTGGCCGAGAGTGAGGCCGCCGTGCGCGAAGCGATGGCCGGCGTCCTGGAGAAGCACGGCTATCGGGTCCTGAGCGCCGGCGACGGCGCCGAAGCGGTCGCCCTCTTCGCCCGCGAGGGTCCGCCGGTCGCCGCCGTCGTCGCCGCGGCGGACCTCCCTTACCTCGGCGGCGCCGGAGTCCTGCGGGCGGTCCGGCGGCTGCGCGACGGCGTTCCCGCCGTCGTGACCGGCGGCTGCGGGCTCGCCGCATACGGCGATTCCGTTCCGCCGGTGCTCCTGGCCAAGCCGTTCACCGCGCCGGCGTTGCTGGCGGCGGTGAGGCGGGCGTTGGGGGGAGAAACGGGAACCGCCCAGATCCCAAAGAATCTGTGAATTTATCGGCTTGGTGTGCCCTCCGAGGCGGGAGAGGGGTCAGGGGTGAGGGTTTGGGAGGGGGAAGGTCAGGCCTGAGATACAATCCCCCCGCCAAGTCCAGTCCTGCCCGGCCGGCGTCGCGAGATTCCCACGGGAGCGTCGAGTCCGGCGGGGATCGATCCGAACATGCCGATCGCTGTTGACGCCATGGGTGGGGACCTTGCGCCGCACAGCGCGGTGGCTGGCGCCTTTCGTGCAGCCGTGGAGGACGGTTGCTCGGTGCTGCTGGTCGGGGACCGGGCCCGCGTCGAGGCCGAGCTGCGCCGGCTCGGCGACGCCGGCGGGCGGATCGAGGTGATTCACGCCGAGGAAGTGGTGGGCATGGACGAGCCGGCGATCACCCCGATCCGCAAGAAACGGCGCTCATCGTTGCGCCTGTGCGCCGAGCTGGTCAAGGATGGGCGGGCGGAGGCCATGGTCACCGCCGGCAACACCGGCGCCGCCATGGCCGTCGCCAAGATGGTGATCGGCACGGTGGCGGGCGTCGACCGGCCGGCGCTCGCCGCGGTGCTGCCGAACGCGACCGGCCGCACCGTCCTGCTCGACGTGGGAGCCAACGTGGACAGCAAGCCGGTCCACCTGCGCGAGTTCGCCGTCATGGGTCACTTCTATGCTCAGGAGGTGATCGGCACCCCATCGCCGCGCATCGGCTTGCTGTCGGTGGGTGAAGAGGAGGGAAAGGGCACGGACTCCACGCGCGAGGTCTACAGGCTGCTCAAGGCCACCGGCCTCAACTTCGCCGGCAACGTCGAAGGGCGGGACGTCTTCAACGGCAAGGTGGACGTGATGGTCTGCGACGGTTTCGTGGGCAACGCGGTGCTCAAGAGCGCCGAGGCCTTGGCGGAGCTGATCAGGCGCATGCTGCGCGAGGAGATCGCCGGCGCTCCCGGCGGCAAGCTGGGCTACCTGCTGGCCAAGGGCGCCTTCGAGCGTTTCCGCCAGCGCACCGACTACACGGAGTACGGGGGCGCGCCCTTGCTGGGCATCAACGGCGGCTGCTTCATCGGCCATGGCCGCTCCAACGCTCACGCCCTTCAGAACGCCATCCGCCGGGCGATCGAGTTCTCCAACGCCGGGGTGGACCGCAAGATTCGCGACAAGATCGCCGAGCTGCAGAGCCAGGAGCAGAGGCACCTGGCCGGCCGGCAGGGAGCCGAGGCCGGATGAGTCTCGCCGTCAAGAGGATCGCTTTCGTCTTTCCCGGCCAGGGGGCGCAGAAAGTGGGGATGGGCCGCCTCTGGGCGGATGCCTGCGCCGCGGCGCGCCAGGCTTTCGAGGAGGCCGACGAAGCCTTGGGGTTTCCGCTCTCCCGACTTTGCTGGGAGGGGCCGGAGGAGGAGCTGAACCTGACGGCGAATACCCAGCCGGCGCTCGTCGCGGCCGCGATCGCCGTACATCGCGCCCTGGGCGAGCTGGCCCCCGAGCTGCAGCCGGCGGCGGTGGCCGGGCACAGCCTGGGCGAGTACTCGGCCCTGGTGGCGGCGGACGCCCTCGATTTCGGCGATGCGCTCCGCCTGGTGCGCCGCCGCGGCCAGCTGATGCAGGAGGCGGTGCCGGTGGGACAGGGAGCCATGGCGGCCGTGATCGGCCTCGACGCCGAAGCCGTGGCGGCGATCGCCGCCGACGCCGCCCAATCGGAGGATCAACCAGGGGATCGGTCGGAGGTCTGCGCCGTGGCGAACTTCAACGGTCCGGGGCAGACGGTGATCGCCGGTCACAAGGGGGCGGTGGACCGCGCCGTGCTGCTGGCCAAGCAGCGGGGAGCGCGCAAGGCGGCGCTGCTCGCCGTCTCGGCGCCGTTCCACTCGCCGCTGATGCGGCCCGCCCGCGAAGGGATGGCCCCTCTGCTCGCGGCGACGGAGTTCCGCGCTCCCCGGGTGCCGGTAGTCACGAACGTCGATGCCACCCCGGTCGCCACCGGGGAGGCGGCCCGCGACGCCCTGGTACGGCAGATCGACAGCCCCGTTCGCTGGGTGGAATCGGTGTTGCTCATGGAGGAGGATCTGGGGGTGGAGGCCTTCGTCGAGGTGGGGCCGGGCAACGTGCTCACCGGCCTCAACCGGCGCATCGTCAAAGCGGCGCGCGCGACGGCGATCTCGGATCCGGCACACCTGCGGCAGTTGCTGGAGGAAAGCGAGGAGGGAGCGTGATGCCCTGCGAAGCCCTCACTCCCCTAGCCCCTCTCTCCCGGAGGGAGAGAGGGGAACAAGAAAGAATGTTGTTGCTGCTGTTCTCCCTCCTCTCCCTCTGGGAGAGGAGGGCCGGGGTGGTGAGGGCTTCGGAGGGCACAGCGTGACGAGGAGAGCTATCGATGTTCAAGCTGGACAATAAGACCGCGCTGGTGACCGGCGCCTCGCAGGGAATCGGCGAGGCCATCGCGAAGCTTCTGGCGGCGCAGGGCGCCCGCGTCGTGCTGGCGGCCCGCAACGAGGAGAAGCTCGAGCAGCTCGCGGCCTACATCGACGCCGCGGGCGGCTGCGCCCGGCCGCTGGCTCTCGACGTGACGCGGCCCGAAACCTTCGCCGAGCGCCTGAAGGGTCTGCCGGAGGACTTTGCGGCCATCGACATCCTGGTCAACAACGCCGGCGTCACCGCGGACAATTTGATCGTCCGTATGTCGGTCGACGACTTCGAGCGGGTGCTGCGCACCAACCTCACCGGTGCCTTCGCCCTCACCCGTGAGGTGGTGCGGGGGATGATCAGGCGGCGCTGGGGGCGGGTGATCAGCATCTCGTCCGTCGTAGGGATGATGGGCAACGCGGGACAGGCGAACTACGCGGCCTCGAAGGCGGGGCTGATCGGCTTCAGCAAGTCGCTCGCTCGCGAGCTGGGGAGCCGCAGCGTGACGGTGAACGTGGTGGCCCCCGGACTGATCCAGACCGCCATGACCGACAGCCTTCCCGAGGCGGCCCGGGACGAGCTGACGGCGTCGATCGTCCTCAAGCGTCTGGGGACGGTGGCCGACGTAGCATGGGCCGTGCTCTTTCTGGCCAGCGAGGAGGGAGGGTACGTCACCGGCCACACGCTGAACGTGTCGGGAGGGTTGTATATCTGAGGCGCCATGGACTCGCGGCGGACCTTTATGCTAGAACCCACGATCGTGCGCGGGCGCGCCCCGGCCGATCAAGATCAAGGAGGGAAGACCGATGGCAGTTGCGGAAAAGGTCAAGAGCATCATCGTCGAGCAGCTTGGGGTCGACGAGGACGAGGTCACCCTGGAGGCCAGCTTCACGGACGACCTGGGGGCGGACTCCCTGGACATCGTCGAGCTGGTCATGGCCTTTGAGGAGGAGTTCGGCATCGAGATCCCCGACGAGGAGGCCGAAAAGATCAGCAACGTTCGCGAGGCTGTCGAGTACATCCAGAACAACGCCGGGGACCAGAACTAGGCCCCTCGCCATTACGAAGCCTCTGCAATCGATCCAGCCTTGAAGAGAGAGCCGCGCCGAGTCGCCGTCACCGGGGTCGGCCTGGTGTCGCCCCTGGGGGTCGGCACGGCCGAGAACTGGGATGCCCTCCTGGCAGGGCGCAGCGGGATCGGTCCGATCACCCGCTTCGACGCCAGCGCCTACCCGTCGCGTATCGCCGGCGAGGTGCCGGGCTTCAATCCGCTCGACTACCTCGACAAGAAGGACCTCAAGAAGAGCGACACCTTCATCCAGTACGCCCTGGCGGCGACCCGCTTCGCCCTGAACGATGCGGAGTTCGTGGTCGATGAGGGCAACGGGGACAGGGTCGGGGTCGTCATCGGCTCGGGAATCGGCGGGCTGCCGTTGATCGAGACGATGCACAAGATCCTGCTGGAGAAGGGGCCGGACCGCGTCTCGCCGTTCTTCATTCCGGGCCTGATCGTCAACATGGCGGCAGGCCAGGTCTCCATCCGCTACGGGGCCAAGGGGCCGAACACTTCGCCGGCCACGGCCTGCACCACCGGGTTGCACGCTATCGGCGACGCCTTCCGCTTCATCCAGGCGGACGAGGCCGACGCCATGATCGCCGGCGGTGCCGAGGCGGTGATCACGCCGCTGGCGGTGGCCGGCTTCTGCGCCTCACGCGCCATGTCGCAACGCAACGACGAGCCGGAGAAGGCCTCTCGCCCCTGGGACGTGCAGCGCGACGGCTTCGTCATCAGCGAGGGGTGCGGCATCGTCCTCCTCGAGGAGCTGGAGGCGGCGAAGCGGCGAGGAGGGCCGATCTACGCCGAGGTCGTGGGCTACGGCATGAGCGCCGACGCCTACCACATCACGGCACCCCACCCGGAGGGAGAGGGCGCGGTGCGGGTGATGCGGGCCGCCCTCAGGGATGCCGATCTGGCGCCGGAGAAGATCGGCTACATCAACGCCCACGGCACGTCGACGCCCTTGGGCGACCTCTCCGAGGTGCGGGCCATCAAGACCGTCTTCGGCGGCCACGCCTACCGGCTGGCGGTCTCCTCGACGAAGTCGGCCACCGGTCATCTCCTGGGAGCGGCCGGCGGGCTGGAGACGGGCATCCTGGCGCTCGCGGTACGCCACCAGATCCTTCCCCCGACGATCAACCTCGACGAGCCGGGGGAGGACTGCGATCTCGACTTCGTTCCCCACAAGGCGCGGCCGGCGGACCTCGAGTACGCGATGAGCAACTCGTTCGGCTTCGGCGGCACGAACGCGTCGATCGTGCTCAAGCGCTACTCCGCGGACTGAAGGGTCCGCGCGAAGAATTCGGTCATCCGCTCGTAGAAGTGGCGCATCGATTCGCCCCGGAAGCCGTGCGTCTGCCCGGGGTAGATCGCCTGCTCGAACGGCCGGGCGGCCTTGACGAACTCGCCGCTCATCACGATGGTGTTCTGCGGATGGACGTTGTCGTCCGCGAGGCCGTGAACGATCAGCAGCCGGTCCGCGAGGTGGGCGGCGTAGGTGACGGGTGAGGAGTCGCGGTAACCCTCGGGATTGTCCTGCGGCCGGCCGAGGTAGCGCTCGGTCCAGATCGAGTCATAGAGCTTCCAGTCGGTGACCGGAGCGCCGGCCACCGCCGCTTTCCAGACCCCCGGCCGATTGAGGATGCAGTAGAGGGTGTTGGCGCCGCCGCCCGACCAGCCCCAGAGGCCGAGGCGGGAAGGGTCCACCCAGGGGAGGCCCTTCAGGTACTCCACGCCGGCGAGCTGAGCGGCGAGGTTGACCGGGCCAAAGCGTCGGTGGTCGCGGTCCTCCCCGGCCTTGCCGAAGAAGGTGGAGGACTGGTTGTCGAGGCTGAGCACGGCGAAGCCCCGAGCCGCCATCAGCTTGTGCCAGGCGCCGCGGGGGTTCCAGGCGTTGTCCACCACCTGCGAACCGGGTCCGCCGTAGTGATACATGATCACGGGGTAGCGCCGCGAGGGATCGAAGCCGGCGGGCTTGAGCAGCCGCGCCGGCAACTGCGAGCCTTCGGGCCCGGCAATGGTGAAGAGCTCCCACTTCGGCAGCGCCGCCGGGTCGAACGACGGCGGGGAGGAGGGTAGCGGGACGGGAGCGCCGCCGGCGGCCGAACGTACCTCGCTGCGCGGCGGCGTGTCGGCGTCGCTCCGAGTGTGCACCCAGGCCCCGGTCTTCGCGGACACCACTGACAGGTGCGTGCCCGGCTCCGGCGTGAGCACCTCCCAACCTTCATCGAGCCGCAGGCGCTCGCCGTCGAGCCGCAGGCGCGACACCTCCCGGTCCAGGGGGCCCCAGGGCGAAATCGGGAAGCCGCCGACCATGGCCCAGGAGCCGTCCTCGGCCACGGCGTCGAGAGAGGTCACCGCCCAGCCTTCGGGTGTGACCGGCCTGATCAATTTGCCATTCGCGTCGTAGAGGTAGAGGCGGCGCCAGCCGCTCCGTTCTGAGCCCCAGAGGAACCGCCCGTCCGGCAGGAAACGGAAGTCCCGGCCGAGGTTGATCCAGGTGGGCCAGCTCTCGCTGAGCACGGTCGAACAGGCGCCGTCCGCGATGCCGCAACGCAGGAGGTCCAGACGGGTCTGTTCGCGGTTCAGGCGTTGCATGGCGACCGCCTCTCCGCGGGGGCTCCAGGCCACCCGCGCCAGGTAGGATTCGGGATTCCCCGTGTCGAGCCAGCGGGTTTTCCCGGTGGCCAGCTCGAGGATGCCGATCTTCACCCCGGGATTGACCTCGCCCGCCTTGGGGTATTTCTGCCAGCGGACCTTCGGATAGAGGGGTGTGTCGTCCACCAGGGGGTAGACGCCGACGGCGGTCTCGTCGAAGTGGTAGAAGGCGATGCGGGAGCCGTCCGGGCTCCACCAGTAGGCCTCGGGAGTACGATCCCAGATCTCCTCCCAGTACACCCAGGAGGTGGTGCCGTTCAGAGTGACGTTCTCCTTGCCGTCCTGGGTCAGCCGCGTCTCCCGCCCTGAAGCGATATCGAGCGCGTAGAGATCGAAGCTGCGCACGAAGGCGATGCGCGAGCCGTCCGGAGAGAAGCTGGCATCCGCCTCGGCCGCCTCCGTGCGGGTCAGACGGCGGGGCTTCCGGGTGTCGAGGGAAAGCAGGTGGAGATCGCCCTTCGACGCCAGCAGCAGGGCGTCCCCACGTGAAGACCAGGCGTACCTGTCGAGCTTGGAATCCTCGCCGCCCCCCTCGAGCTCCGCCGGCCGCAGGAGGACTTCCTGCTTTCCGGTTGCCGGGTCAAAAGCCCACAGGGCCTCAGACTTGCCATCTCCCTTGTCGTCCCAGACGTAGGTCAGCCGCTTGCCGTCCGGGGACCAGGCGTGCTGGCCCGTCCGCCGACCGATGGCGTCCGGGGCGAGGAGCGACTCGACGGTGAGCTGGACCGGCTTCTCCTGCCCCATGGCCGCCAGGGCGGGCGAGATCGATAGAGCCGCGACAGCAACGGCCAGGGTCCTGGCGATGAACGGATGGCGCATGAGGCCTCCTGGGGATGAAAGAGCGGGGTGGAGTTTATCCTGCAACCTTTCCCCTTCCCGCCGCGTAGTGCTCACAGTGAAGCGCATACGGAGACAGAAGCCATGAAAAGACTCCACAGCATGCCCGCGCTCGCCGCGGCATGGATGCTCCTTGCCGGGGTGGGAACGGTCCCGGCCCTGCAAGCCGAAGCCAAGACCCGGGCCTTCCGCCAGGCCTTCCCCTCCGGCCAGAAAGAGGTCCGACTCGCCAACCTCGCCGGTCGCATCGAGATCCTGCGCGGACAGGGCAAAGAGGTTGTCGTGGACGCGACCGTCCACGCCGATGCCGGCAGCGCCGCCGCTACCCAGCGGCTGCTGCAGGACATGAAATGGGTGAAGAGCCACGACAGGAAAGGACGCGAGGAGTGGGTGCTCTCCTATCCGGTGGACAAGCACCGTTCGTATGTTTATCCCAGCGGCAAGCGGGACGACGGCGACGAGCTACCCGGCTTTCTGAGCTTTCTCGAGGGCATCGGCCATACCTCGACCCTCTATCGCGGCGAGCGGGTACGGATCTACAGCTCGAAGCACGGCTCGGCCCCGACGTTGTATGCCAACCTGCGGATCGCCCTTCCCGTCGGCGCCAATGTCGCCATGCGCAACGCGGTCGGCCCGGTCCGGGGCGGTGATCTCGAGGGCACGCTGGCAGTGGACACCGGCAGTGGGGACGTGCAGATCGCCTCGCACATCGGCCAGCTTTGGATCGACACCGGCTCGGGCGATGTGGTCCTGGGCTCGGCCAAGGGCGAGACCTCGATCGATACCGGCTCCGGCGACGTGGTCGTGAAGCGTCTCATCGGCAACGGCTCGATCGACACCGGTTCGGGGGACGTGACGGTTCAGCGGGTCTCCGCCGGCAAGATCTCGATCGACACCGGCTCCGGCGACGTGACCGTGCAGGAAGGTGTGGCCGCCAAGGTGATGGCCGACACCGGTTCCGGCGGGATCAGGATCATCGCGGTGGAGCTGGAGGAGCTGGCGGCCGATACCGGCTCGGGTGACGTCACGATCCACACCTCGCTCGCCAAGGCCAAACGCATCACGGCCGAGACCGGCAGCGGCGACGTCTCGATCAAGGGAGGACCGGACGCCTCTTTCGATATTGAATCGGACCAGGGAAGCGGCGACCTGCTGGTGGGCTACGCCGACGCGGTCCTGCGCCGCTCGGGCCGGAAGGTCGTCGGTGCCAAGCGCGGCGACGGCCACACGGTGATCCACGTCGAGACCGGCAGCGGCGACTGCTCGATCCGGCCGAACGGATAGCCCCTCACCCCTGTCCCCTCTCCCGTCGCCCTCCCCCCGACCGGGAGAGGGGGACTCAGCGGAAGGGCTGCCTTGGTAGGATGCGCTGTGCGCAGCATAACTGTCTCAAAGGCGCGCAGAGCACACCTACAAGCTCATCCGGTTTGGAATCGTCCCCCTCTCCCGGTCGGGGGGAGGGAGAGGGGACAGGGGTGAGGGGTCACATCTTGCTGTAGTTCGGCCCGTCGCCCCCCGCCGGAGGCACCCAGGTGATGATCCCGTAGGGATCCATGATGTCGCAGGTCTTGCAGTGGACGCAGTTGCTGGCGTTGATCTGCAGGCGCTCGCCGGTAGGGGAGGCGGGGTCCGGCACCATCTCGTAGACGGCGGCCGGGCAGAAGCGCTGGCAGGGGTTGGCGTACTCGACGGCGCAGTGGTAGATGCAGACGTCCGTGTCGGCCACCAGCAGGTGAACGGGCTGGTCCTCGTCGTGAGCGGTGCCGGAGTTGTAGACGTCGGCCAAGCGATCGAAGGTGAGCTTGCCGTCGGGCCGGACCGACTCGGGCCGCGGCAGGCGCTGCGCCTCGGGCGTGTTCAGGGGGACCATCCGCTCATGGCCCGGCTTCGTTTTCAGGCGATCGAAGATTCCCCAGCCGCGGCCGCCGGTCACCATCCCCACGCCTGCCTGGAACATGCCGGCGAGCATTCCATGATCGAAGGCCTGGTGGAAGTTGCGCACCGGCCAGAGCTCCTCCTTGATCCAGCTGGCGTCGACCTTGGCCGCGTACGCCGAGAGGCGCTCGGCCGTGGCGCCGCCGGCCTTGAGGGCCTCGAAGACGGTCTCGGCGGCGAGCATGCCGGATTTCATCCCCAGGTGGATGCCCTTGAGCCGCTGGCTGTTGAGCATTCCGGCCGAGTCGCCGATGATCAGGAAGCCGTCTCCCGAGAGCTGCGGCATCGACCACCAGCCGCCCTCGGGAAGCGCCTTGGCGCCGTAAAAGGCCATCGTGCCGCCGGCGAGCAGCGGCGCGATCGCCGGGTGGGTCTTCAGCCGCTGAAACTCGGCATGCGGATCGAGCAAAGGGTTCTTGTAGTCGAGCCCCACGACCAGGCCGACGATGAGCTGATCGTTCTGCATGCCGTAGAAAAACCCGCCGCCGAAGGTGTCGAAGCCCAGGGGCCAGCCGAGGGTATGGATGACGTCGCCGGGCGCGATCCGGCCCGGCGGCAGGTCCCAGACCTCCTTGATGCCGATGGCGTAGATCTGCGGGTTCTTGCCGTTCCATAGATCGAACCGGGCGTCGAGCTGCTTGACCAGCGTGCCGCGCGGGCCCTCGCCCAGCACCACCACCTGGGCGCGGATGTCCACGCCGGGCTCGTAGTTTGCTTTCTTTTCGCCCTTGTGCGAAATGCCCTTGTCGCCCGTGCGTACGCCGACCACCCGGCCGTCCTCGATCAGGGCCTGCGTGGCGGGGAACTCGAAGAAGATGTCCACGCCGGCGGCCTCCACCTTGGGCGCCATCCACTTGAGGAGCTTGCCGAGGGAGGCGACGTAGTTGCCCTCGTTCTCCAGGGGGGGCGGGATGGGAAGCGAGAGGGACCGCTTCTGCGTGAGACAGAGGAGCTTCTCGTGGTGGATCTCGCCTTCGAAGGGAGCGCTCCGCCAGTCGTCGGGGAAGAGCTCACGCAGCGCCCGCGGATCGACGACGGCGCCCGAGAGCGCGTGGCTGGTGATCTCCCTGCCCTTCTCCAGCACCCCGATTGCCAGCTCCAGACCGTTTTCGCGGGCCAGGCGGGCGAGATGGTACGCCCCCGCCAGGCTCGCCGGTCCGGCGCCTACGAAGAGAACGTCCAGCTCCAGGCTTTCGCGCTCGTCGCTCATGCGTGCGGTTCCTCTATGTGGCCAACGATGGGATCGATCGGGCGGGGATGCTACCATGGCGACCTTTGCCCGTCATGGAGGTAAGTCAGACGGCATACCCCCAGCTTCCGGACGGCGGAATCGCAGTAGCGGAACGGCTGCGGGTGAGCCGCGTGGCCGCCGGCCGTTCCATCCCTACATTTGCCGAGGACGTGCGCCGGGGGCTCACCGCGACACCCAAGTACCTATACCCAAAATATTTCTACGACGAGCTGGGCTCCCGTCTCTTCGAAGCCATCACCGCTCTGCCCGAGTACTACCCGACCCGTGCGGAGGCGGAGATTCTGCGCTGCCATGCGGGAGAGATCGCCGCCACCCTCGGCGGGCCGGTCTGGCTCCTGGAGCTGGGCAGCGGCGACGGACAGAAGACGCGTTTGGTGATCGAGGCGCTCCTGGCCCGCCAGGGCACGCTCGAGTCCGAAGTTCTCTTCGAATCGGCAGCTAGATTCCAGGTAAGTTCTTGGTGCGCAAGGGATTGATCCCTTCGGATAGCTATATGTATGTAGCCATGTAAAGTGACCGGCAAACCGCACAGAACTTCTTGCTTCTTGCGTCAGAATGCCCTATTGTATGTACCCATGCACATCGAGGTCGTGCCCAACCGCAACTCTAGGCCGTGCGTCCTCCTTCGCGAGTCCTATCGGGAGGGCGGCAAGGTGTGCAAGCGGACCCTGGCCAACCTCTCCAAACTCCCCCCGGAAGCCATCGAGGGGTTACGGGCACTGCTGCGCGGTGCCTCCGTCGTCGAAGATCTCTCCCAGAGCTTTGAGGTGGTCCGGAGTCAGCCCTACGGGCACGTGGCTGCGGTTCTCGGGACCCTGCGCCAACTCGGCCTCGAGCGCGAGCTCGACCCACAGCGCTGCACTGAGCGCGATTTGGTCGTCGCCATGATCGTCGCCCGGCTCCTGGAGCCAAGCTCCAAGCTCGCGACAGCTCGCGGCCTGGGTCCGGATGCCCCGCTCAGCGCTCTGGTCGAAGAGCTCAATCTGTCTGACGTCGACGAGCGCAAGCTGTATGCCGCCCTGGATTGGTTGTACCTGCGCCAAGGCGCGATCGAGCAGCGACTGGCTCGCCGCCATCTCCAGGACGGCAGTCTGGTGCTCTACGACGTGACCTCCACGTATTTTGAGGGTCGCAATTGTCCTTTGGCCCAAATCGGTTACTCGCGCGATGGCAAGAAAGGCACCTTGCAGATTGTCTTCGGTCTCCTGTGCAATCGCCAAGGGTGCCCGGTCGCGGTCGAAGTGTTCGCCGGCAACACGGCCGATCCGAAAACCTTCAGTCCTCAGGTGGAGAAGGTTCAGCAGAAGTTTGGTCTGAGCCGAGTGGTCTTTGTCGGAGACCGTGGGATGCTGACATCAGCTCGTCTGCGCGAAGATCTTCACGGCGTCGAAGGACTGGGTTGGATCTCCGCGTTGCGGACGACAGAAATCAAAAGGCTGGTGGCGGGGCCCGGGTTTCAGTTCTCCCTCTTCGACGATCGGGACTTTGGCGAGGTTCACAGCCCTGAGTTCCCTGGCGAGCGGCTGATCGCCTGCCGAAACCCTTTGTTGCAGCAAGAGCGCGCGCGCAAACGAGAGGAGTTATTGCAGGCGACCGAACACCAGTTGCAGCCGATCGTTGAGGCCACGCAACGACCCAAGAACCGACTCCAGGGGAAAGCGCGCATTGCCTTGCGAGTCGGCAAGGTCATCCATCGCTTCAAGGTGGAAAAGCACTTTGCGATCGAGATCACCGAGACCTCGTTCTGCTTTGAGCGCCACCAGCAAAGCATTGCTGCTGAGGCGGCTCTCGACGGAATCTACGTCATTCGCACCAATGTCCCGGCCTCTGAGCTGTCGGCCGAAGACGCGGTGCGCTCTTACAAGCGCCTTTCCACAGTCGAGCGAGCTTTCCGCAGCTGCAAGACCGTGGATTTGCACGTCCGTCCTATTTACCACCAACTGTCCGAGCGCGTGCGAGCGCACGTGTTCCTTTGCATGCTCGCCTACTACGTCGAGTGGCATATGCGCCAGAAGCTAGCAGCGATGCTCTTCGAAGACGATGATCCCGCGGCGGGTGAGCTCTTGCGCTCTTCCATTGTCGCCCCTGCCGAGCGATCACCGAGTGCGCAGCGAAAAGCCCGCAGCCTTCGCACGACCGACGGACTGCCCGTCCATAGCTTCGCCACCCTCCTGAAGGATCTCGCCACGCTCACCAAGAACCGCGTCCAGCCGAAGACCCTGTCTGCTCCTCCCTTTGACAGTCTCACCCGTCCCACCGCGCTCCAGCAGAAAGCCCTCTCTCTGCTTGCCGTGGCGCTGTAGCTCGCTGGTTCGCTGTAGACAGTACGCCCAACCCCCGTCAACGACTAAGTCATTATTAACCTTATACTTACGCTGACCTATCGAAAAGAACTTCCGTCGAGTACGTGCCGGTGGATATCTCCGAGTCGGCCGTCGAGACGAGCAGCCGGTCGCTATTGTTCTCCTATCCGGACCTCCGCATTACGGCTTACGTCGGGGAGTACCATGCGGCGCTCCGCCAGGTCCGCAGGGAGCGGATCGGCCCCGGCCGCACCCTCGTCCTCTTCCTCGGCTCCACCATCGGCAACCTGGATCCGGGGGAGCGGCTCGCCCTGGTGCGCGACGTGCGAAACCTGCTGAATCCGGGTGAGGGTTTTCTCCTCGGGACGGACCTCAAGAAATCCGAGAGCATCCTGCTCCCCGCCTACGACGATCCGCTGGGGGTGACGGCGGCGTTCAACCTCAACCTGCTGGCGCGGATCAACCGCGAGCTGGATGGGGGGTTCGATCTCCAGGCCTTCCGCCACCGGGTCTTCTGCAATCGGGAGGAAGGGCGGATCGAGATGCATCTCGAGAGCCGCCGCGTCCAGACGGTGCCGATCGCAGCGCTGGGGATCGAAGTCTCCTTCGCGGAGGGGGAGACCCTCCACACCGAGAGCTCCTACAAGTTCGACCTGGGACAGGTAGCGGCGCTCGGAGCTGGTGGCCACGGTCCGGGAGATGCTGGGCCAGATGGGAGGGCAGGATCGGTGAGCCCTCACTCCCCCGGCCCCTCTCTCCCAGAGGGAGAGAGGGGAGAACAGATTGTCGTCCTCGACGGCAGCTCGCTGACGCTCGAGGATCTCGCCCGGATCGCCCGCAATCCGCGCGTCCGCGTTGAGATCCATCCGGAAGCCTGGGTCCGCGTCGAAGCGAGCCGGGCGCAGATCGAGGCGCTGGCCAGCCAGTACGTCGAAGAGCGGAGGGGAGGAGGACGGAGAGTCCCATTCGGTGCTGGAGTACGGCGTCACCACCGGCTTCGGGGAGTTCAAGAACGTTTCCATCTCTCCCGATCGCCTGGAGGAGCTGCAGAGCAACCTGCTCCTCAGCCATGCGGCCGGAGCGGGGGAAACGGCCGACTCCGGCAATCCGGCCAACTACTTCGAGCCGGATGTGGTGCGGGCGGTCCTCTTCATCCGCCTGAACGCTTTCCTCAAGGGACACTCGAACATCTCGGAGCGTCGTACGGCCATGCTCCTCGACTCCCGTCAGAACCGGAATCTTCCCGCGAATCTGATTCCGCACCGGGGCGTGAACACCGGCCTCATGATCGTTCAGTACACGGCCGCCGGCATCGTCTCGGAGAACAAGGTCCTCACCCATCCCGCGACGGTCGATTCCATCCCCACCTCGGCCAACTCCGAAGACCACAACGCCATGTCCACCATCGCCGCCCGCAAGCTACGGACCGTGCTGCGCAATGCACAGACCGTCCTGGCGATCGAGCTGCTGGTGGCCGCCCAGGCTGTTGACTGGCGGGTGGCGATGGAAATCGATCCGGTCAAGCCGCGGTCGCGGGTTCTCTCCGACTGGGAGAAGGCGGATCGGGAGGCGGAGCTGTTCGAAGAGCGGACCCGGCCGGCGGGGCGGGAGGGGATCGCTGCCTGGCTCGGCGAAGGATCGCGGCGAGCTTATCTGGCGGTGCGGGGGGAGGCGGAGACGATGCTACGGGATCGGATGGTGGAGGGGGATATTCGGGCGGTGCGGGGGGTGGTGGAGGGTATGAAAACAGTTTAGGAACCTCGGAACGCTGATGTCCTATGAATGACCAGCGTGCGCCTCATTCATGTCCACCCGTCTTTCACCACGTAGGCCCCCCGGAGTCACCGCACTCGCCTGTCTCTTCGCCTTCGGCACGCTCGCCAGCGGGCTCTCGGTGGTTTCACTCCTCACTCCGGGCAGCCCCCTGGAACCCATGTGGCGGCTGAACCCGCGCGCTCACGAAACCTTCTCGCGCATGGGTATCTGGGCGCCCCTTCTCCTCGGTATCGTCTGTCTGGTTTGCACAGCTTCGGCCTACGGATTCTTTACGGGCAAGCGGTGGGGCTATCGCCTCGGCGTCACCCTTCTGGTGGTCAACCTCATTGGCGACCTGGTCAATGCAGGGCTGGGTATCGAGCCTCGTGCCGTGGTGGGCGTGCCCATCGTCGCGCTTCTGCTTTGGTATCTCTCGTCTCGCAGGGTCAAGGACTTCTTTTCACGAGCGACCCGAGGCCCCGCATAACGTTCGGTCAGCTCGAAATCGCGAGCCCGTAGGGCGGCATACTCGTAGCCCAGGGCGTCAGCCCTGGGTGGGTTGGGTACGACACCGCTCCTCCGGAGCCCTGTCAAGGGCGCCACGATGTCACCCCCTGACGGGGTTCGCAACTCCGTTTCCGTCGTGTTCCCAAGGCTGACGCGCGAGCATGGGCTGCTGCGAAACAGCCGGACCGTGTTCCTGAAGATGTCGTACCTGGTGCGCAGGAATTGGGGGACGCGGCAGCCTTACCTCAAACCTGACGGCAGCCGCGGCGAGGAGATCAGCGCCGCGAACTCCGCCCAGCGCTTCGCCGGCTGGTCGGCGGTGCCGCCCCGGCTTTCGATGTATTGACGCACGAGATCCTGGCCGAGGTTGTAGTTGATGACATAGCTGCGGTACTGGTCCATGAAGCGGACGCGCTGCGCCGCACGCTCGGGTGACATGAGGGCGTAACGCACGAGCCAGGCTTCCGCATCCTGGCGCGAGATCTCGCCGTCGAGATAGCGCCGGGCCGCCTCGTTGCCGGCGTAGCTCAGCTTTTGGATGAGGCGCTGCGCTTCGGCGTACGCGGCCGCCTTTGTGGGATCGAGCCCCGCCAGCGGATAGAGCTTCTCGCCTTCGAACGCCGTCCGCTCCTCGCCGGGGAAGGCCACCTCGATGCCGAAGTTCGCCGTGCCCTCCGCGATCAACGACTGCGGCGAGAACAGCGGATAGACCGAGAATTCCTGCCACCCGCGGTCCCGCACCAAATGCTTCTCGAGCAGCGTGTTGTAGACGTGGTGTCCGGGGTATCCCTCGTGGCAGGCGAGGTCGATGGCGCGGTCGATGAAGATGGGCAGATCGGTGTTCACCTGGATCAAGCTGTGGAAGCCGCCCTTGTACCAGTTGTAGCCGCTCCAGGATTTGTTGGTGACGTACTCGACGACGAAGCTCTCGCCGGGAGGCAGCTCGATGTTTTGGAGGGTGCGCCGCCGGCATTCGTCGATGGCAGCCTTGAACACGGCGTCGAGCCGGTCGCGGGGAATGACAAATTGCTGGCGGAAGGCCTCGATGCGCTGGGCGAGCGGATCCTCACCTGGAACGACAGTCTCGAGCTCGTCGAGGATGCGCTGGAAGTGCGCGGCGTCGTGGGTGGGCGCCACGGCGTCGTACAGCACCTTGGACTCCTCGTCGAACGTCAGCTTCTTGCCGGAGAGCATGTCGATGCGGGCAACCATCGACTGGAGCTGGCGTACGAGGTACTGATGCCGGAGCCTGAGGATCTCGTCGCCGTCGCGAGGCGGACGGGCCCGGAGGTCGGCGATCAGGCCTTCGGCCGCGGCGCGGATCTCCGGCAAGGGGCGCTTCGCAGCCTCGGCTTCGGTCCGCCACTCCGGAGGACCATAGTAGGCGTCGACGTAATCGGCGTCGTGCTGCCCGACGGCGAGCGCCAGCTTGACGTAGGATTCGGCGATACGGTTCATCGGGTCCTGATCCCCGGCGGCTGGAATCGGCGCGCGAGCTGCCCAGCCGGAACAGCCGGTCGCCAGCAGCGCGGCCATCAGGGAGAGGAGGCGTCGAGCCATGGCGTCACGGGAGATTAGCACGCGAAGGAGCGACCTTCTGCTGGGCGGCATCGCCCTGGCGAGCGTCCTTTTCCACATCCCCTTTCTCCGCTCCTATGGATGGTTCAGGGACGAGCTCTACTATGTCGCCTGCGGCCGGCATCTCGACTTCGGCTACGTCGATCATCCGCCGTTCGTGGCGCTGGTCGCCCGGCTCGTCACCTCCATCTTCGGGGATTCCCTGGCGGCATTGCGGCTCGTGTCGGTGCTGACCGGCGCCGCCGTGATCTATCTCAGTGGCCGGCTCGCCCGCGAGCTCGGCGGCGGGCTGCTCGCGCAGGGGTTGACCGCCGTGTGCGTGCTGATCGCACCGGTGTACCTCAACCTCTTTCACATCTTCACCATGAACGGCTTCGACTTCCTCTTCTGGACGCTCGGAGCCCTGGTGGTGGCGCGCATTCTCAAGACGGGGAATCCGCGCCTCTGGCTGCTGTTCGGAGCCGTGGCGGGAGTCGGGCTGCAGAACAAGCACAGCATGCTGTTCTTCGGGCTCGGGGTGTTCGTGGGGGTTCTGCTGACGCCGGAGCGGCGCCATTTTCGCTCACCTTGGATCTGGCTGGGCGGAGCGATCGCCGTCTTGTTGTTCTTGCCCAACATTCTGTGGGAGGTGGCCCACGGCTGGCCGACGCTGGAATTCGTCCGCAATGCCGCGGAGCACAAGAACCTCGCGCTCTCGCCGGTAGCCTTCGTGCTCCAGCAGGCCCTGCTGATGCATCCCTTGACCGTGCCGATCTCGCTGCTGGGGCTCGGCTGGTATTTCTTCTCGCGCGCGGGCCGGCCGTTCCGGCCTCTGGGATGGATCTATCTGACGGTGCTCGCGGTCCTGCTGACGCAGCATTCGAAACCGTATTACCTCGCTCCGTCCTATCCGCTCCTCTTCGCCGCGGGAGGAACGGCGATCGAGGGTTGGCTCGCGCGCTTTCGGCAGCCGTGGTTGCGGCCGGCGCTGGCGGGCACGCTCATCCTGCTGCTGCTGGCCGGGGGCGCGGTGATCGCGCCTTCTGGCGATGCCCATCCTGCCGGTCGATCGATTCCTCCGCTATCAACGGGCCCTCGGTATCGAGGCGAGCTCGGGAGAGAGACACCGCCTGGGCGAGCTGCCGCAACACTACGCGGACATGCACGGATGGCGGGAGATCGTGGAGGAAGCAGTGCGCGTGCACCGGACGCTGACGCCGGAGGAGCAGGCGCGGACCACCATCTACGCTCAGAACTACGGCGATGCCGGCGCGGTCGACGTTCTGGGGCGCGCCCATGGATTGCCGTCGGCCGTCAGTGGCCACAACAACTACTTCTTGTGGGGTTTTCCGGAGGGCGCTGACACCGTGATCATCATCGGTGGCGAGGAGGAAGATCATCGCCAGTCCTGCGTGAGCCTCGAGCGGGCGGGCGAGATCCGCTGCGGCTACTGCATGCCTTTCGAGGACCGTCAGACCGTCTTCGTCTGCCGGGGATTGAAGGTACCCGCGCAGGAGTTGTGGCCGCGGGTGAAGCACTTCGAGTGAGGAATGACTCTAGATGAAAGGATTGATCGCCCGGACGGTTCCATACAGACGATCGTGCTGGAAGTCCTCGCTGATCATCTCCGGAATGCCGTAGACCTCAGCATAAGCCCAGAGATGAGCATCGAACCATGAGAGCTGGTAGGCAGCAGCGCCGCGGAGGGCAGTCCGTACAACGGTCTCGTTGGGGTAGAGAACGGGAAACAGACTCAAGAACTCTTCGGCTTCCCGAGAGGCGTGCTCAGGGCTGAGAAGGGATGGACCGTTGCCGATAGGTCGCGTTACTACCGCAAAGAACTCAATGATAGCTTGATGCGGCAGCCTTCCGTTGTCCTCCGCGATGCAGCGACGGAGGGTCTCGTCGGCGACGCGCTGCTTCTGAGGAAAGCGCGGATCGAAACGATAAACGAGGACATTGGTGTCAATCAGGGAGGCCACGAGT
This sequence comes from Thermoanaerobaculaceae bacterium, assembly GCA_963778565.1. Lineage (GTDB taxonomy): Bacteria > Acidobacteriota > Thermoanaerobaculia > Multivoradales > UBA5704 > DATARR01. The sequence goes on from CAVZUZ010000019.1 coordinate 129,035, forward strand.
ATAGAGGTCCTCACGCCTCCAGCCTCGGTCGGATCCACTAGCGGTCTGCGTCCTGTGCTTCTCTCGATCCCGTTGCCTTTGGGTCGCCAGATCGAAGAGCCTCAGGCGATCTTCGACGGAATACTTGGTCCGTTCCGCGGGCAACACGATTCTCAGGGATCCGTCGCCGGGCACGAATTCGATCTCGTCCCCGGGCTGAATCCCGACTCGGTCGGCAAGAGCTTTGGGAACCGTCACTTGGAGCTTGCTGGTCACTTTAGCCATATCTCTACTCTACCAGGGAATCTATCGTTCTGGAGGACCTAGAACTTGTACGACAATCCGATCGACAACACCGGATACAGATCGTAGTCGGCCGCTTCATCCTCCAGGTCCTGCTCCTCCCGGCGCAGCAGGATGTCCAGCGCTGCCCTCGCTCCCGGCGTGTTGAGGGGACTGTTGGCAGGGATGTTCGGCGTCAGCGTCACGTCCGCCTTGCCCTGGAAGACCACTCCTAGATCGATGAAGAAACCGACTCGCTTGTTCGCGGCCACCGCGTTGCCCCAGCCGAGGCCGGCATAGGGAACGACGGGATCGAATTCGGCGGTGGCGTCCAGCGTTCCTACCAGGCTGGCAGGCACCGGCACGCCGCCGATGTCGTAGATCCCCGAGGCGGGCGGCAGACTGCTCGCTTCGAACGTCGTGTCGTTGTAGACCGCTCCACCCGTGAGGCGAAATCCGCCGCCGCCGGGATGCCAGTCGAGCAGCGCCGTGCCCGTGCGCAGCTTGGCCTCGCCGTCGTATTCGATGTCGCTCACCTCACGCCGGTCGGAGTAGCTGTAGCCGTTCGCGCCGAGGCGCGCGTTCAATTGGCGCGACAGGCCCAGCGTCAGCTCGACACCGGCGCCCAGGGTGCCGGCCTTGCCAGCGATCGCCACCTCGGCGCGGGTGGGAACGACCGCAAAGACCCAAAGGACGGCAGCGAGCCTGGTGGCCGTCCCGAATGCTCTTTTTCTGATTCCGCTCGTCTCCATGCCCCATCCTCCCTTCGCGCGGATGCCCTGCAAAGCCGGGGCCTTCCGGTGGGATATAGACTGTCATAGTCCCGCGATGGCGGGGCGCGAAAGGGAGGAAGCCATGCAGATCGGCATGATCGGCCTCGGCCGCATGGGGAGCAACATGGTGCGGCGTCTTCTGCGGGGCGGACACGAGTGCGTCGTCTACGATCTCAATCCGAGCGCCGTCGAGGATCTGGTTGCGGAAGGCTCTGTCGGCTTCGGCTCGCTCGACGATTTCGTCTCTCGCCTGCGGCCGCCGCGCACGGCATGGCTGATGGTGCCGGCAGGCGAGCCCACGGAAGGCATGGTGCGGGCGCTGGGAGAGAGGCTGGAGAAGGGAGACGTGATCGTCGACGGCGGCAACTCCCATTTCAAGGACGACGCGCGGCGCGCGCGCAGGCTGGCGGAGAAAGGGATCCATTACATCGACGCGGGAACGAGCGGCGGTGTCTGGGGTCTCGAGCGGGGCTACTGTTTGATGATCGGCGGCGAGCGCGAGGTGGTCGAGCGGCTGGATCCGATCTGGAAGACGCTGGCGCCGGGGCATTGTGAAATCCCGCCGGCGCCGGGCCGCGAGGCGAGGACGAGCACCGCCGAGGAAGGATACCTGCACTGCGGGCCCGCCGGCGCCGGACACTTCGTCAAGATGGTCCACAACGGCATCGAGTACGGATTGATGCAGGCCTACGCCGAGGGCTTCGACATCTTTCGCAACGCGGCCTCGCCGGATCTCCCGGAGGAGCGCCGCTATCAGCTCGACCTCGCCGACATCGCCGAGCTGTGGCGGCGCGGCAGCGTCGTTTCGTCCTGGTTGCTCGATTTGACGGCGACCGCGCTCGCCGAGAGCCCGGAGCTCTCCGAATTCACCGGCTTCGTGCAGGACTCGGGCGAAGGCCGATGGACGATCGAGGCGGCGATCGAAGAAGCCGTGCCCGTGCCCGTGCTCGCCAGCTCGCTCTTTGCTCGCTTCCGCTCGCGGCAGGAGCACACGTTCGCGGAAAAGGTGCTCTCGGCCATGCGCCACAAGTTCGGCGGCCACGTCGAGCGTCCCTCGGGTGGCTGAGCGATGGCGGAGCCGAGCGAGGTTCGCGTCTTCGATGACATCACGGAGCTGACGCGCGCCGCGGCCGACGAGATCTCGCTTCACATCGGGCGGACCTTGCGCGAGAGCGACCGCTTCACCTCGGCGCTTTCCGGCGGCTCCACGCCGCGCGATCTCTATCACCTGCTCGCCGGCGATCCCTACCGCGAGAGCCTGCCGTGGCACGCGATCCATTTCTTCTGGGGCGACGAGCGGCACGTGCCGCCCGATCATCCGGAGAGCAACTTCCGCATGGCGCGCGAGGCGATGCTCGACGCCGTTTCCGTGCCGCCAGAAAATATCCATCGCATCGTCGCGGAAGAGCCGGACGCCGAGCGCGCCGCGCTGCGGTACGAAGCGGAGCTGCGCGCTTTCTTCGCTCTCGCGCCGGGCGACTGGCCGCGCTTCGATCTCGTGCTGCTCGGGCTCGGCAAGGACGGCCACACCGCGTCGCTGTTTCCCGGTAGCGCCGCCGTTCATGAGCGCGAGCGGCTCGTGGTGGCGCCATGGGTGGAAGCGCAGAAGAGCTCCCGCATCACGCTCACGCCGCCGGCGTTGAGCCACGCGCGGCGCGCGCTCTTTCTGGTCAGCGGCGGAGAAAAGGCCGCGGCGCTGCGCGCCGTGCTCGAAGGCGAACGACAGCCGGACCTCTATCCCGCGCAGGTGGTGGAGGGGAATCGATTGTGGATGGTGGATCGTGCGGCGGCGGGTTTGCTGAGACGGGCCGGATGACTTCTTGAAACTTGCACGACGATCCCGCCGCGGGGCGGAGACGGATACGCCGTGCTAGGCGACGTTGGTGAAGGAGACAGGGGAGGCCGACAAGAAACAGCGCCCCGGAAAGAGCCAGAACGTCGCCTTATCCGTGCTGAACCCGCTCTACTTTCCTTTCTTGGTGGTGACCTTCTTGGCTGCGGTGGTCTTCTTGGCGGAAGACTTCTTCGCCGTAGCCTTCTTCGCGGTCGCCTTCTTCGCAGCCGGCTTCTTCGCCGCGGCGGCGGCCTTTTTCGGCGCGGTCTTCTTCTTCGCGGTCGCCTTCTTCTTCGTAGCCATGCTCCATCTCCTTTCGCGGTTGTGCCCACGCGGTGGGGCAGATAATGCGATTAGGTTACGCCCACAACATGTTGGGCGTCAAGGGGGTTTACGCCTCAACCCTTTGTATCGGCTTGGAGAGTCCCGAAATTCGATTCGGCAAGTGGCGATCGGCGGGCTCGCAGCATCGCGACGCGTCGCGATGTCGTTCGCGATCGGCCAAGGGAGCGGCGCGGAGCCCACCGCGAGCAAAGCCAGACGGGGCGCGCGTTTGCGCGCAGGGAAGGCTAGTAGGCGTTGAGCCGCAGCGCGTAGCGCAGCGTCATCCAGAGGATCTTGAAGTCGAGCGACAGCGACCAGTTCTGGATGTAGTAGAGGTCGTACTGGATGCGCTTCTTGATCGAGGTGTTGCCGCGCCAGCCGTGAACCTGGGCCCAGCCGGTGATGCCGGACTTCACGCGGTGGCGCAGCATGTAGCGCGGAATCTTGTGCTTGAACTCGCGCACGAACGTCGGCCGCTCGGGACGCGGGCCGATGATCGACATGTCGCCCGTCAAGACGTTCCAGATCTGCGGCAGCTCGTCGAACGACCAGTGGCGCAGCAGGCGGCCGACGCGAGTGCGGCGAGGATCGTCCTTGATCGCCCACACCGGTCCGCTGGTCGCTTCGGCGTCGACGCGCATGGAGCGGAACTTGAGGATCATGAACGAACGGCCGTCGAGTCCCATCCGCTCCTGCCGGTAGAAGACGGGGCCGCGGTCCTCGAGCCAGATGGCGAGCGCGATGAGGGGGAAGAGAGGCAGGAGAACGATCAGCGCGGCGATGGCGAGAGCGATGTCCATGGCGCGCTTCATCATGCTGTTCCACCCCTGGAGCGGCATCTGCGAGAGATTGATCACCGGCGTGCCGTCGACGTCTTCCAGCGCGGCCTTCAGCGTCGCGTACTGCAGGATGTCGGGCACCAGCTTGATCTCGACGCACTCGCGCGCCATGAGATCGAGGAGCTGCAGGATCTTCTTGTGCGCCTCGAGCGGCAGCGTGATGAACACCTGATCGATGCGTTGCGCGGCGAGCACCTCTTCGGCCTGCCGGAGAGTGCCGAGCACCGGCACGCCGCAGATCGTGGTGCCGGCCTTGCCGGAATCGTCGTCGAGGAAGCCCACGACCTCGAAACCCATCTCGCGGTGGGCGAGGATCTTGGTCGTGATCTCGCGACCGAGCAGCCCGGCGCCGACGACGAGGATGCGCTGCAGGTTGTGCCCCGAGCTGCGGACGCGCCGCAGCGCCGAGCGCACGACCATGCGGGAGGACGGCGACGAAGACCAGGTCGACGAGGGCGAACAGGGCGAGGAAGGCGCGGCTGTAGGTGAAGTACTCGGTGCTGCCGGGGGCGCGCGGCGGCCGGTACCAGGCGATGACGACCGACAGCAGCACGGTGGCGAGGAAGACGGCGAGGACGATGGTGAGCACCTCGTCCACGCGGCTGCGGCCGCGTCGGCTCTGGTAGAGACCGTGGAAGTAGAAGACCAACGGCCAGAGCGCGAGCACGAACGGCACGAGGCGCAGGTACGGCCCGAAGTCGGGCACGTTCTTGGTGACCGGAATGACCTCGAGCTCGAAACGCAGCAGCCAGGCGGCAAGAAAAGCCGCCAGCGTCGCCGCGAGATCGGTGAACAGGTAGAGGCCGGCCGTCTTCCGGTGGCGTTCTTGGATCAAAGGAGAGACACCCTCAACTCGACAACCGATCAGAAATCAGAGCACGGATGCAATCGCTGAATCGCGCAACGGAAAACGATTCAGCTCGATCACGCAGATCCAACGCATTGAATCCGATCCGGACGGCTTTGTCAATCGCCTCGACCAACGCGGCGGGCCCCCCCCAGTCCGGATAGAGGACGCCGTGCCGTCCGTCCTCGACGATGTCGAGGATGCCGCCGCGCGCCACCGCGACCACCGGAGTGCCGCAGGCGAGCGCCTCGACGGAGGCGATCCCGAAGTCTTCGACCCCGGGCTGGAGGAAGAGGCGGGCGCCGCGGTAGAGGTCGCGCAGCTGCCCGGCGTCCACCTGGCCGAGGAAGCGGACCCGCGGGCCGGCCAATCGCCGCCAGGCGCTCGCGCTCCGGGCCCTCGCCGACGATGCGCAGCTCGAGCCCCAGCCTCTCGCAGGCCGCCATCGCCTGCTCGACCTTCTTGTAGGGAGCGAGGGCCGATACCATCAGACAGTACCCTTCCCCGGAGACCTCGTGGCGGGTCGGCCCGGGGGTGAAGAAGACCACGTCCACCGGCGGGTGGACCACCTTCGCCGGCCGGCCGTAGTAGGTCTGGATGCGCCGCGCCACGAAGCGCGAGTTGGCTACGAAGAGGTTTACGCGCGTGGCCGAGGAAACGTCCCAGGCGCGCAGCGCCGTCAGCGCCAGCGACCGCAGCCTGGCCGCCACCCCCTTGCGGCGGGGAAAATAGGCATGCTCCTGGTCCCAGGCGTAGCGCATCGGCGTGTGGCAGTAGCAGAGATGAAACGCGTCCGGCGGCGCGATCACCCCCTTGGCCACGCAATGGCTCGAGCTCAGGACCACCGTCGAAGCCGGAGAGGTCGAGCTCCTCGATGGCGGCGGGAAAGAGCGGCAGATAGCTCCGGTAGTGGCGGCGGATGCCCGGTGCCCGCTGCAGGAAGCTGGTGCGGATCGGGTGCGACTCGATGGCCGGGCTGACGCTGCCGGGAAAGTGGAAGAGGGTGAATAGATCGGTGCCTCGGGAAACAGCGCGCCCAGGGCCTCGATGACTTTCTCGCCGCCGCGCATGCCGGTGAGCCAGTCGTGGACCAGCGCCACCCGCGGCCGGGCGGGATCCGGCAGCGACGGCAGAAGGTCGGGGGAGATCACGCCGCGTCTCCGCGGTGCCGCAGGGAAGCGGGCGGGCGCCCCTCGATCGCGGAAAGATAGACGTCCAGCGTTGCCCGCGCCGTTTCGCTCCAGCGGAAGTCCTCGGCGCGGCGGGTCCCGCGCTCCGCGAAGGCGGCACGGCGCTCGGGGCTGCCCATCAGGTGGGCGATGGCCTTGGCGATGCCGTCGAGGTCCAGAGGATCGACCAGCAGCGCGTATCCCTCCGCGATCTCCTTGAGCGCCGAGGTGTTGGAGGTGATCACCGCCACTCCCGAGGCCATCGCCTCGATGACCGGCAGCCCGAAGCCCTCGTAGAGCGTCGGGTAGAGGAACAGCGTCGCGCCCTGATAGATCGCCGGCAGCGCCTCCTGCGCCACGTGCCCGAGCAGGCGGACCTTGTCGCCGATCCCCAGGTACTCGGCCCGCTGCCGGATCTTGAACTCCGAGCCCTGGCGGCTGCCGACGCAGATCAGCGGCGCGTCGAACTGCGCCATTCTGCGGGCGCGCGCGTAGGCCTGCACGACCGTGTCGAGGTTCTTGTGCGGCTTGGCCGGATTGCCGACGAAGAGCAGATAGGGCTGTGCGATACCCAGGTCGCGCAGCCAGCGCTGCAGCTCCTCCGCCGGCAGGCGCCGGCGGAAGGAGTCTTCGACGCCGTTGTAGATCACCTGGATCTTGCGGCCGTCCACGTCGAAGTGCTGCATGAGGTCGGCGCGCGTGCTCTGCGACACCGCGATGATGCGGTCGCCGCGGGTCAGGCTGCGGCGGATCATGCGCTGAGCATAGAGAAAGGCGAGGTTGCTGGGCAGGAACTCCGGATAGAGCAGGTGGATGATGTCGTGGATGGTCACCACGACGCGGGAGTGCACCCACGCCGGCAGTACGTAATGCGTCGAATGGTAGAGGTCGAGCTTGCGCCGGTAGAGGTGCCAGGTCAGGGCGATCAGCTCGCGCACGGAATACACGGGCGAGCTCTCGAGCGCCACTTGAAAATTGTCCGGCAGGTCGAGCAATCCCTCGCGGTCACCCGGCTTGGCCAGGAGCACGTAGCGGTTCTCGGAGTCGAGGGCTGCGAGCGACCGGATGAGATTCCGGACGTAGGTGCCGATCCCGAAGTCCTGGATTTTGCGGGCGTCGATGCCGATGGTGTAAGGCAAGCGGGGCTCCGTGGGCAAATCAGAGGCGGGATTGTATCCTACGGATTCTTTACGGTTTGCGCGCGAGGCATCCTCTTCGCCCGGCGCTTCCGCACCGGGCTACCGAAACGTCGCTTCTCTGAAGCGAATCGCCCTCAGGGCGACGTCTCCGTAGCCCGGTGCGGGAGCGCCGGGCTTCTCGGGCATACCACTTCGATCACGCCAAGGCCTCCCGAAACACCTCCTCCATCTCGCCCGCCGCCCGCTCCCAGCGAAAGCGGGCCGCCTGCTCGACGGCACGGGCCGCGAGCTCCGCCGCCCGTCCGGGGTGGGTCAGCAGGACCTGGATTTGCGCCGCGAGCGCCGCGGTGTCCCCGGGATCGGCGAGCAGACCCGCGTCGCCCACCACTTCCGGCAGGCTGGAGGTGTTCGAGACGATCACCGGCACGCCACAGGCCATCGCCTCGGCGGCCGGCAGACCGAAGCCTTCGTACAACGAGGGAAAGACGAAGAGGCGGGCGGCCTGGAAGAGGCGCACCAGCCGGGAGCGCTCGATCCGCCCGAGCGCGCGCAGCCCCTCGGCTTCCAGCTCCGCGATGCGCCGCAGGAGCGGTGCGCTCCGCCAGCCGTAGGGGCCCGCGAGGACGAGCGGCGGCGTCTGCGGATCCTCCGCCCGCAGTACCTGCCAGGCGTCGAGCAGCGCGCCGACGTTCTTGCGCGGCTCGATCGTGCCGGCGTAGAGGATGTAACCCTCCGGCATTCCCATTTCGCGGCGGGTGGCCGCGATGACCTCGGGCGCTCCCGGCCGGAACTCGGGATCGACTCCGGGATAGACGATCCGTACCTTGCCGGCGCATTGCGGGAAGTGGAAGGCGAGATCACGCGCGGTCGCGGCGGAGACCGCCACCAGGCGCCGCGCCCGTTCGAAGGAGGGACGAAGGAACGGCAGCAGGCTCCAGCGGACCTTGAACGTGTGGGTCTCGGGGAAGAGCAGCGCCGTCAGATCGTGGACGGTGGCGACGGCGGGCACCGGGCAGCGCAGCGGCAGAGTGATGAGCGGCGACCATAGAAGGTCGATGTCTCCTCGTCGCAGCCGGCGCGGCAGCCGGAGTTGCTGCCAGAGCACGCCCAGGGGTGCCTCGTGATGCTCGACCCCGATCCCCGCCGCCTCCAGCTCCCCGCTTTCCCGCGGCGGCCGGTGGGCCATTCCCATGTAACGCATGCCGCTGCGGGCGGCGAGCGCCAGCAGCAGCGAGCGGGTGTAGACGCCGATCCCCGTCGTCGCGGGGACCAGCGCGCGCAGGTCCACGGCGATGGCGGGGTGAGGGCTCGGCATTGGTAGATCCTTACTCCTTGGCCGCGTTGTCGCGGCGGTCGAAGTCAAGACCCCCTTTCAAACCGTGCATGCGGATTTCCCGCACACGGCTTACCGGTGGTCTCTCCTGCCACAGCATTACGCAGCCTCCGGGTACTGGATGGTGCCGCGCAGGCGGACTAATCCGAGGGCTTCAAAATAGCCACGATGCCACTTCTCCATCTGTCCGGGCCGTAAAGAGCGCCCGGCGCGCTGCACTCGCAGCCGCTTCAGACGCCTTGCCACGTACCGGTCGATCGAGGTCAGTTGGTTCGCAGCGTTTCCGGTGCGGAAGTAGTTGCCCCAACCCCGGAGCACGGGATTGACTGTGGCGATAATCTGCCGCAGATCCTCATGACAGCACCCCCGAGGCGTCAGCTCCTTGATCCGCTGGCGCACCCGCTTCATGCTGCGCTGCGACGGCCAGCGCTGGAGGAAGTAGACCCGTCGGCCTTCCCTCTCCCAGAGCGGACCGCTCAGCCGCTTGCGCAGGTGGCAGCCGAGGAAGTCGAAGCCTTCCTGACCCCAGGAAAGCTCCACCCGCCTCGTCTTTTCCGGATGCAGGGTCAAGCTCAGCCGACCGAGGATCTGCTTCACCCTCTGTTCGGCTTGCTCGCCTTCCGATCTCGTACGGCACACCACCACGAAATCGTCCGCGTAGCGCACCAGCACGCCCAAATGCGCGTACCGCTTCTCCCACACGGTGTCGAGCACGTGCAGGTAGATGTTCGAGAGAAGAGGCGAGATCACCCCTCCTTGCGGGGTCCCGGACAGACTCTCCGTAACCACGCCCTCTTCCATCACCCCTGCCCGCAGCCATTGCCGCAGCAGCTTCAGGACCCGCCGATCCGAGATGCGTCTCTCCACAAGCTTCATCAGCTTGCCTTGATCGATGCTCCCAAAGTAGTCAGGCAGGTCGGCGTCCAGCACGTGGTTGTACCCTTGAGCCCCTAGCTTGCGCAGGACCTCCAGAGCTTCCGTCGCGCTGCGCCGGGGCCGAAAACCGTACGAGCACGGACGAAAATCCGCTTCGAAAATCGGCTCCAGCACCAGCTTCGCCGCCATCTGCGCTACCCGGTCGCGTACCGTCGGGATCCCCAGCGGCCGCTGCTTCCTGCCGTCACCCTTCAGAATGTACCGACGCAGGACCGCCTGCGGTCTGTACACGCCTGCTCGCAGATCGGCGCCCAGCTCTTCCAGGAAGCGCTCGACTCCCATCTGCTCGATGGCGACGAGGGTCTGTGCATCGACCCCCGCCCCACCGCGGTTCTTCCGTACACGCCTCCACGCCTCCCACAGGACGTCACCCCTGTAGATGCGGTCCAGCAATGCGTGGAAACGACGACCCGGCTGCCGCTTGGCTGCCGCATACGGACAGCGTTGGAGTTGTCGCACTTTGTCGCGAGGATTGCTCCCCGTGGGGTGGTTGGGACCGGTCTTGCCGGCCATGCCCTCTCGCTTACCTCCGTCGCTGCCATGACCACCGCAGGGACCCTTCCCTCCGGGAGCGTTGTTCTTCACCCCCATCACCGGTACTACGATCCCCTCGGACTCCCGCTGCGCAACGCCCGATTTCGCCTTTGGCTTATACGGGCCGCCTTGCCGCGACGACGGCCGCGCAGACGGGCCTCTCGTGTTCCGTGCTCCTCCTTCAACGCGTGCTGCGCCCCCTACCCCGGGGGAACCCGTCGCGCGTACACCTCCGGACCAGGGCGCGACGGACTTGGCCTTCGCCGTGACATGAGCGGCTCGGCTTCCCCGTTGTAAATCTGTCGAGGCTGCAGGCTTCACTTCATGTTGCGGCCCGCGTTGTTGCTCCCTCCGAAGAGGCTCTTGACGCCCCGCTTCGACCCCAAGGCTCTCACCTTGCGCAGTCGGGGGCCTGCTACCCGGCGCTCCGGCGCTTACCGGGACGGGACTCTCACCCGCTGGACGAGCACAGCTCGATGACAGCACCCCCCGTCCTCCCCTCGCCTTCGGTCCTGTCTCTTCACGACGCACCATGGCGCGGCATTGTATCTCCGCGGGCTCTCCGGCCAGGGCCGTTCCCTGGTTGCTCGAACCGTGATAAATACCTTGCGGTGCTCGCTTTTGCCGGGTCTGTCTTGCGCGGGGTGGCGCTCGGGGTTTTCGCGCTCTCCATCGCCTTCGCGATTCCCTCCGCCGTCTCGCGGACCGTCAGGTGGGTCGGCCAGGCAGCTTCCGTGGCCGGCGAGGATCTCTCCACGGTGCGCCGCCGCTATCTCGGAGACCCCTGGGTCTCCGCGATCGATGAGATCCGTCGAGCGATTCCCCGCGATGGCGAGTACCTGCTCGTCAACGGCGGAACGAAATGGGGAGGAGGACCGTACTGGGTCCGCTTCGACCTCGCACCCCGCCGCGCCCGCTTCCTGGGATTGTGGTCCGAGCTGACGGACGCCGGCGCTCTCCGCGGGCGCCTGCCCGAGGGCCTCGGCTACGTCGTCATCGCCTTCCGCGAGCCGCAACCGCCGATCCTGATGCGACGCGAGGACTTCCTGCGCGCGCTCGACCGCTCGCATGGCGGAAATTGAGAAGCTCGTCCAGCTCGCGGGAGTGGCGCTCTTCGCCGTGCCGGGAGCCGCTCTCGTCCACCTGCTGCCCGCGCTGCGCGCGCTCCCCTGGGGCCGCCGGCTGGCCTACGCCTACCTGCTGGGCGTCGCCTTCGTGGCCGGCAGTCTCTACGGCCTCTCGCATTTCCTCGGTTTGCCGCTGCGCCGTCCGGCCGTTCTCGCGGTGGCCGCCCTCCCTGTCTGCGCCTGGCTGACGGTTGCCGCAATTACCGCCTGGCGGCGCTCCCGGTCTGTTTCGGAGCCGCGGCCGTTCCACCCACGGCGGGACCGCCGGTGGAACGGCGTTCAGGTCCTGGCGTTCAGCCTGGCCGCGGTGGTCTTCCTGAGCGTCCTCGCCGAAGTCTTGATCAATCCGTTGCGCGACTGGGACGGCCGGATGACCTGGGCCGTTCAGGCGCGCTACTTCCGGGCAGAGGGAACGGTGGATCCGGCCGTGCTCACGCAGCCCGGCTGGTATGTCACCCATTCCTGGTATCCGGCGCTGCTGCCGGTCGCTCAGGCCGCCGTGCTGGAGCTGCTGCGCGCCGGCGACGACGAGCACTTCTTCCGCGCCGTCTACGCGTTTTTCTTCCCCGTCTGGCTGCTGGTCGTGTACGGGGGAGCGCGGCGCTGGACGAGCCGCAGCGCCGCGGCTCTGACCGCGCTGGCCGCCGCCCTCCTCCCGTTTCCAGCCATCTACCGCGGCGGCGGAGCGGTCAGCGCCTACAGCGATCTGCCTCTCGCTTGTTTTTATGGCGCCGGGTTCCTGCTGTTGCTCGGCGCCCGGCCGCGGCTCTCCGCGGCGCTGGCGGGCGGCATGCTGCTGGCTGCCGCGGTCTTGACCAAGAACGAGGGAGGGCCGCTGGCGGTCTGGGCGCTGGCCGTGGCAGCCTTCGTGCCCGGCTTCAGGGGCCGGTCCGGCGCGCTGCGCCGCAGGCTGGCGCGGTTGGCGCGGGGTTGGCGGCCCTACGCCATGGCGGCGGGGCTGGTGATCGCCGCCTTCGTTCTCCTGCTCTCCTGGCGGGCCGGGATTGCCGGCCGTTTCGAGAGCTACCGGGAGATCATTTCCTGGAGCAATTTCTGGCCGGGGGTGATCGCTCGTCTCCCCTTGCTCCTGCCGAAGATCCGGCTCCAGATGCTCTCTCTCGCCGATTGGGGGACGTTCTGGCTCGCCGCGTTCGTGGTCCTGCTGGCGGGTTGGCGAGGCCTGCGGCGCCGCGTTACCCTGCCCTTGCTGCTGGCCGCCGCGGCGCCTCTGGGAATCGCCTGGTTCGCCTATTCGGTGAGCCTCGATCCGGTCGAGAGCGTCCGGACGAGCTGGAACCGCTTCGTCCTTCAGGCGTCGGTCCCCCTCCTGATCCTCGTGGCGCTCGCGGTGGACGATCTGCTCGGCGTGCTTCCAGGCCGCCGGAACCGTGATAGACATTTCCGCCGATGTCATCCTTCGTCGGCGCCGCCTTCCGCGCCCTAGCGCTGGCGGCCTTCGCGTTTTTCCTGGTTCACTCGGGCTCCTCGACGGTCTCGCGCTCGTGGCGATGGATGGCGCAGGCCGCCTCCCTGGCCGATGACGAACCTCCCGCCATCCGGCGGCGCCTTCTCGGCAGCCGCTACGTGCTCGCCATCGAGCGGCTCCGCCGGGCCATTCCCCGCGATGGCGAGTACCTCCTCGTCGGCGGCGGAACAGAAAAGCAGGGCGGCGCCCTCTGGGTGCGCTTCGAGCTGGCGCCGCGCCGCGCCCGCTTTCTCGGCCGGTGGACGGAGCTTCCCGCCGGACGGGCTCTGAGCCGCCGGCTGCCTCCCGGTCCGCGATGGGTCGTCATCGCCTTCAGCGAGTCCCGGCCGCCGGTTCTGATGGATCGCCAGGAATTCCTGCGCGCGCTCGACCGCTCTCATGGCGGGACTTGACAAGCTCGTCCAGCTCGTCGGAGTGATTCTCTTCGTCCTTCCGGGCGTGGCGCTCGTCCAGCTCCTGCCGGGGCAGCGGGGTCTCCACTGGAGCCGCCGGTTCGCTCACGCTTACTTGCTGGGCGTCGCCTGGGTGGCGGGAAGCCTGTACGCCGCCTCTCATTTCCTCGCCGTGCCGCTGCGTCGGCCGGCGATCCTGACGGCCGCCGCCGTGCCCGTTCTCGTCTGGCTGGCTGCCCTCATCCGCCGGCGACGCGACGGAGCTCCGGCGCAAGCCGGCGGCAACCCTTCCCGGCCGAAACAGCGGTTCACGGGCCTGGAGGCTCGCGGCGTTCGCGATGGCGGCGCTGATCTGCCTCGCCGTCCTTTCCGATGCGCTCATCTACCCGCTCCGGGATTGGGACGGCCGAATGACATGGGCCACGCAGGCTCGCTACCTCCGGGCCGAGGCCACGGTGGATCCAAGCGTTCTCACCCAACACGGCTGGTACGTCAACCATCCCTGGTACCCGGTGCTCATGCCGGTCGCGCAGGCCGCCGTCCTGGAGCTGTTGCGGGCGGGGGAGGACGAGCATCTCTTTCGCGGGTTCTACGCGTTTTTCCTTCCCGCCTGGCTGCTGATCGTCTACGGCGGCGCCCGGAGGTTCGCCGGGCGGAGCGCCGCGGCGCTGACGGCGCTCGCCGCCGCTCTTCTGCCGGTGCCGGCCTTCCAGCTCGACGGCGGCGCGGTCAGCGCCTACAGCGATCTGCCGCTGGCCTGCTTCTACGGCGCCGGTTTCCTGTTGCTGCTCGAAGAGCGTCCGAAGCTCTCCCAAGGTATCGCCGCCGGGCTCTTGCTGGCGGCCGCCGCCCTCACCAAGAACGAGGGAGGGCCTCTGGCACTGTGGGCGCTCGTCGTGGCGTTCCTTGCGCGATCCCCGGAAGCTCCGGCCAGCCTGCGCCGCCGGCTTTCATGGCGATGGCAGCCTTTCATGCTGGCCGCCGGCATGGTGGCCGCGGCGCTGATCCTCCTGCTCTCCTGGCGCAGCGGGATTCCCGATCGGTTCCAGAGCTATCAGCGGGTCAGCTCGTGGGACCAATTCTGGCCGGGCGTGGTCGTGCGGATTCCGCTGCTCCTGCCGGAGATCTGGCACGAATTGAAGGACTGGGATTTCTTCTGGGCCGCGGCGCTCCTGGTTCTTGCCGCCGGCTGGCGGGGTCTGCGCAACCGTGCCGCTCTACCGCTGGTTTTGGCGGTCGCGGCGCCGCTCGGCATCGCCTGGATCGCCTACGCGGTCAGCTTGCATCCCGCCGACCTCGTCAGGATGAGCTGGAACCGCTTTGTCCTCCAGGCTTCGGTGCCGCTCCTGGTCCTCTTCTCCTTGGCGCTGGACGATCTGCTCCGCCGCGCTTCCTGGCTGCCCCGGGCCGTTGGCGGACCTGCCAGATCTCCGTCTCCATATCCTCGTACACGAGCCGGAAATCCCTCTTCCGGCGGAACATCCATTGCCGCTCCGGATTCTCCCACGGCGAGCGGATGATCACCACGAGCTCGACCCCCAGCCGCTCGAGATTGCCGTGCCACCGCCGGTAGGGCCCGATCTTGTAAGGCTCCGCCAGCCGGCTGCGCCAGCTGTAGGTCCGCGACGCGAGCGCCCGGGTGCGCGGCACGATCTCGAGGTCGTTCTGCAGGCGGCTGCCGAAGAAGAGGTACGGCTTGTTCAAGCCCGCGTAGGCGACCCGCGCGCCATCCGGTCCGGCCAGGCGCTCGAGCGCCAGCGGCCCCAGCTGCCGGGCGAGCTTCACCTCCTGATACGTCGCGATCTGCCGCCCCAACGGCGCCGCCGTGACCGCCAGCAGTCCGGCCGCCGCTATCCCCCCGACCCAAGGGTGCAGCGCTGCGGCCCGTTCTCCTGTCTTCCATTTTCGCCACAGGAGCTCCAGCAGCGCTCCGGCGGCGAGCAGGGCGACAGCCGTGAGGCCTCTCCTCGTGTTCGTCCACTCAAACGTCCGCACCGCTTGCCAGAGGATCCAGACCGGTAGGGCGGCGCGGAGAGGGAACGACCGCGGGCCCCATTGAGCGAGCAGCCAGACGAAGGCCACGGCGGCGAGGGCGATCCCCGGAAGGAAGTAGCGGTTGTCCCGGTGGTCGTGCATCAGGAGGAGGAACTGCAGGAAGAAGACGGCGGGAAGCGAGAACACGAGGGCTTCCCGCCAGCGCCGCCGCCCCAGAGCAAGAAGAGGAGCCAGCACGGCGGCCGGCAGCAGCGTGAACGGGAAGTAGGAGCCGAAGTGCCGCGAGCGGCGGGTGAGGAAATGCCAGACGTCGATCTGGAACTCGGGAGAGGTGTCGCGCTCGGTGGTGAGGATGCCTTCCCACCCCGGGAAGATCTCGACTCCAAAGATGTGCACGGGCGCCGGAAAGATCGGGTTGCCGGTCGTCACCGCATTCCGCAGGTAGGTATAGCCGCCCGTGATGGCCATGGTGGCGGCGAGCAGGATGGCCAGGCCGGCGAGCCGCCGCGCCGGCGCATGCGCCGCCTCTTCTTGTCGCCGCCGCCGCTCGGCCAGCCAGGCGAGGATCAGCACGGCAAGGATCACGGGCGCGAAGAAGACGCCGATGTATTTGGTCCCGAGCAGCAGCCCGATAGCGGCGCCTGCCGCGACGGCGACGCCCGGGCGAGGGCGCCGCGCGAAGGCGAGCGCGCCGTCGACGGCGGCCAGGGTGAAAAAAGACGTGGCGTGATCGTTGCCGGCTCCCAGCGCCAGATAGGGGATGACGTGGTGGATACCGGCGTAGGAGATCGCTGCCAGCGCGGCGTCCCGACGCGAGAGGCCCAGTCGGCGGGCGACGGCGGCGGCCGCCAGGAACGAGAAGCAGGCGAAGGGAAGCTGCGTCCAACGGGCCGCCACGTCGCTGTCGCGGAACGGCGCGATCAGCACCCATGACGTCACCTCGCCGAGCACCGGATAGAAAGGCGTGCTCGCGTCGCCAATCGAGAACCGGATCATTCGCAGGTCGCCGTGCCGGATCCAGGTGGCGACCGTGGACAGGTGGTAGGAAAGGTCGTCGTAGTGACCCGGTGGCTGGTAGCGACGGTCATGGATCTCGAGAAGAACGACCAGGGCGATCGCCAGCGCCGCCGCGACCAGCAGCGCGGTCTCGATACGGGCAGCGCGCGAGTTGTTGTTCGTAGGGGCGGGGCTTGTCCCCGCCCTTGGCGATTCGGAGTCGAGGGCGGGGACAAGCCCCGCCCCTACTTTTCTCTCCGGGAGGAACTGGCTCAGCAGGTAGGCCGTCGCCGTGCAGATCAGGAACGGCGCCGGCCGCAGCCAGCCGAAATGGCCGAGCCATGTAGCCGGCACGACCGCGACGGCAACCGCGAAGGTGAAAGCGGCGACCGCGCGATTCAGCGGTTCCCAGTCCGGCACCAGCCAGCGGACGAGGCGGCTGCCCGTGCTCCACAACGCGGCCAGCATCGCCGCGCAGGACGATCACCTGGAAAGGGCGCGGGGCTGCCGGGAACATCGCTCCGGCGAGGAGGACGGCCGCGGTCGTCGCCGTGAAGACGAGGTTCGCAACGCGATCGGCACGGCCCGTGAACATGGGCGCGGAGTCTACTTCATGCGAGGGATTTGAACGTCTCGCGGAAGGCCTGCGCCGTCTCCTCGGCCGCCCGGCTCCAGTCGAACAGCGCGGCTCGCGCGAAGCCTCTCCTTCGCAGCTCCTCGCGCAAGGCCGGCGCCGCCAGCAGCGTCGCGATGCGGTCGGCCCAGAGGTCCGGCCGGTCCGGCGGCGCGTAGAGGGCCGCCTCGCCCGCCACCTCGCGCAGCACCGGCAGATCGCTCGCGATGAGCGGCGCGCCGGCCTTCAGGGCCTCGACGGCGGGCAGGCCGAAACCCTCGTAGCAGGACGGCAGCGCCACCAGCTCGGCTCCGCGGTAGAGGGCCGCCAGCTCGTCCGCGCCCACATAGCCGAGATGGACCAGCCACCCCTCGCGCTCGCCCTCGGCGATCTCCTGCCGGACCGCCTTCGCCTTCCACCCGAAGCCGCCGCAGAGCACAAGAGGCGGCGGATCGGCCTTCCAGGCGCGGAGCCGGCGCCAAGCGGCGAGCAGCGTCGACACGTTCTTGCGCGGCTCGACGGTGCCGACGTGCAGCGCGTACCTTGGCGGCGTCCGCGCCGGCGGAGGTCCCGAGGCGGTTCCGGCGATCAGGCCCGTCCCGTGATGGACCGCCCGCACGCGCTCGGGTGACACGCCGATCTCCACCAGCTCACGCCGCACCGCCTCGCTGGGAGTGAGCAGCAGGTCCGCCTCGAGCAGCGTCCGGTCCAGCCGCTCCCGCAGGGCCGCTGCCGAGTCCGGGCGCACCGCCCACGGCACCTTGCGCACCCCCAGATCGTGAACCGTGGCGATCCGGGCTCCGCGGGCGAAACGGAAGAGCGGGGGAAACAGGTAGTTCGGCGCGAAGAGGACGTCGTTGCCGTCCGCCGCGGCGAGCAGGGAAGCCAGACGGCGCAGGATCTGGTGCGCCCGCCACGGCGGGACCACGAGTCCGTCCGGCGCCGCGTAGAGCACGCGCTCGATGGCCGGTCCTCGCGGAAACTCCACTACCGGCCTGGGCACGCCGGGATCCTCCTCGACCAGGCTCTGGCCATAGAGGCGTAACCGGAGGTCGTCGCGGCCGGCGAGATGGACCAGGATCTGATGCAGGTACCAGCCCACGCCGGTGAGCGGCTCATACAGCGAGTTGACGTCCACCGCCACCGTCAGGCGCGGCTCGGCCCGGCGGCGGCGGATCTCGCCCGACACCTCCAGCAGCCAACGGAAGGTCTTGCGCAGCCGGCGCGGGGAGCCGAGCCGGAGGAGGGCCCTCACCACTTCGAGCCTCTTCTCGCCCGGCGCTTCCGCACCGGGCTACCGAAACGTTGCTCCCCTGGAGCGAATCGCCCTCTGGGCGACGTCTCGATAGCCCGGTGCGGAAGCGCCGGGCCGCGCGCGGAATGCTCCAATGGGCAAGACACGGACAACGAGTGTATCTTTACGCCGATTCCGAGACCCCCCTTCCTTATTCAGCGATGCGCCTCCGAGCCCTCTCCGTCCTCTGCCCGGCGCTCCTTCTCCTCGGCTTCGCCTGGTCCCTCGCCGGGATCCGCTCGCCGCTCCCCACCGGCGACGAGGCCACCCACGTGATGATCGTCCAGAGCCTCTGGCACGACCACGACCTCGTCTACCGGGAGGCCGACCTCGAGCGCGCCAACCGGATCTGGGACGGCGGACCCTCCGGCCTGACCCTCTTCACCGACGACGGCGGCAAGACGCTGCGCTTCGGCCGGCCGCTGGCCTATCCGCTGGCCCTCCTGCCGTTCTACGCGCTCCTGGGCGTGCAGGGAATCGCGCTGTTCAACATGGCCCTCTTTCTCGCCATGGCCGCCGCCGCGCTCTGGCTCCTGCGGGATGAGACCGGCCTGGTCGTCCTTTTCGTCTGCGGCTTTTTCATCGCCTCGGCGGCGTTCGCCTACGCCTTCCGCCTGGAGCCCGAGGTTTTTCTCATGGCGTGCGTCTTCTTCCCGCTCCTCGCCTGGCGGCGCCTGCGGACGCACCCGGAATGGACGCGCGGTCATCTGGCGGTGCTCGCCGGCGCCGGCGCTCTCCTCGGCGCCCTCGTGATCTCCAGCCCTTTTCTCGCCGTGCTCGGCCTGCCGGTCCTGATCGATCTCGCGGCGCGGCGGCGCTGGCGGGGCGCGCTGGCGATCGTGGCCGGTGTCTTCCTGGCGGCCGGTCTCCTCGCCCTGCTGCAGCGGCAGGCAACGGGCGAGTGGAGCGCTTTCGGAGGAGCGCAACGGCGGACCTTCGAAGCCGAGTTTCCTCTCGAAAGTCCGCGCGATCTCTGGCAGGGATACCGCGGCGAGCCCGGCGAAGGAGCTCCACGAGGTGTGACGGCCGCCTTGAAGCTGCTGCCGCGGAATCTTGGCTACGTCCTCGCCGGCCGCTATACCGGTCTTCTGCCGTACTTCCCCTTCGCCCTGTTCGCCTTCGGTCTGTATCTCGCGGGACCGAAGGACCGCTTCCGCCACCTTCTGCTCGGCGCGCTCGGTGTGTACGTCGTGGGCGTGCTCCTCGTCCACCCGCACGATTTCGCGGGCGGCCCCGGTTTCCTCGGCAGCCGCCATCTCGCCGTGGCCTACCCGGCCTTTCTCTTTCTTCCCGGCCGGATCGTGGCCCGCCGGAGCCTCGCGTTGCCCTTCGCCGCCGCCGGCCTCTGGACGGCCGCCGCCGTGGCCGGCTCGCTGGCGCGCCTCGCTCCCGAGTCTCCGGTCTTCCAGCGTCTGCCGCTCGAGCTGACCCTGCTCCAGGGCGACCGCCTGCCCGGGTTCTTCACCCAGACCTGGGAGAAGGCCGTCTGGATCGTGCCGCGCCGGAGCTTCTTCGCCGAGGAGCGGCACCCGCACGGCGTCTGGGTGCGCGGCGCCTCGCGCTCCGAGGTGATCGTCGCCTCGCCGGCGCGGCTCTCCCGTCTCTCCTTCACCGTCTACTCTCTCGCGGCCGACAACGAGCTGATCCTCGCGAGCGGCGTGGATCGGCTGCGCGTCCGCTTCGACACGGAAGGGAAGCGCAACGGCACTCCCGTCGAGCTGGCGGTCGAGCCCGCGGCACGGAATCTGGGCTTTTTCCCCCGCGATACCTTCTACCGCTTCACGCTGGAGACCACGGGCGGTCTTGTGCCCGCCCGCCGCGATCCCGGCAGCCGGGATCCCCGGGATCTCGGCGTTTTCCTGGATTTCACGGGGGAGGGGTACTGAAACCCTCGCTAGATTTCAAGGACGTAAAGGACAACAAGGACGTAAAGGACGCCAAGAACACCGAAGGTCTTTGTCCTTGGTGTCCTTGAGTGTCCTTTATGTCCTTGTACTAGTATCGAAGCCCATGCCCGATCCGTCCCTTCCCGACGACCTGCGCGTCGCCGAGGTCCTGCAGCAGGTCCGCTCAGGCGTGCGTCAGCGGCGCGCCGAGGTCACCACCCTCGCAGCCGGCTCGGAGGAGACCCGCAGCGGCTTGCTCTCGCTCAAAAGCCGGGAGTACGTACAGGAACCGGTCGCCCTCTCGCACCGGCCGCGCCTCGGACGGCTGATCGTCTTCGCGCGCAAGGCGTTCTTCCACCTGTTCCTCAAGTGGTTCACGCGCCCGGTCCTCGAGCAGCAGAACGGCTTCAACCAGGCGGCGGCGCGGCTCATCGAGGATCTGGCGGAGAGACAGGAGCGGACGGAGCGGGAGCTGCGCCAGGTCTCGGCGCGTCTCGAATCCTTGCAGCAGCGCCTCGACGCGGCGAGCCGGCCCGGCGAGGACGGCGAGTGAAGCCGCGGATCGTCATCTGCGCCACCCAGGTGCCGTTCGCCTACGGCGGCGCCGAGATGCTGGTCGATTCCCTGCGCGACGAGCTCCGCTCCCGGGACTTCGAGGTGGACGTCGTCGCGTTGCCGTTCCATTGGCCCACCCGCACCGAGCTGCTGAAAGGCAGCCTCGCTTGGCGGCTGGTGAACTTGACCGAGGCCGCCGGCAAGCGCATCGACCTGGTGATCGCAACGCGCTTCCCGTCCTACCTCGTCAAGCATCCAAATAAAGTCGTCTGGCTCATCCACCAGCTCCGCCAGGCGTACGACCTCCTGGGAACGGAGTACAGCGACTTCTCGGAACGCCAGCCGCGCGACGCCAAAGCGCTGGAAATGATCCGCGCCATGGACCGCCGCACGCTCTCCGAGGCGCGCGCCGTCTACACCATCTCCGGCAACGTGGCGGACCGCCTCCGCCGGTTCAATCAGATCGAGGCCGAGGTTCTGTACCCGCCGCCGAAGCTCGGCCCGCTGATTCGTGCGGGAGACCTCGGGGAGTACGTCTTCACGCTCGGCCGTCTCGATCCGCTGAAGCGATTCGATCTCCTCATCCGCGCCATGAAGCACACCGGGACGCCCGTGCGCTGCCGCATCGGCGGTACCGGACCGGAGAGCGACGCGCTGAGGGACCTCATCGTCCGGTTGGGACTGCAGGAAAAAGTCGAGCTGCTCGGCTGGGTGGACGACCGCGACGTCGTCGAGCAATACGCCAACTGTCTCGGCGTTTATTACGCGCCTCACGACGAAGACTACGGCTACGTGACGGTCGAAGCCTTCAAGGCGGCCAAACCCGTCGTCACTACCGCGGATGCCGGCGGAGTCCTGGAATTCGTGGAGGACGGCCTCAACGGCTTCGTCTGTCCGGCGGATTCTCCGCGCGAGATCGGCGCGAGGATCGATGCGTTGTATCGCGACCGCGAGCGGACCCGAGCGATGGGACTGGCGGGGCAGGCGAAGGTACGGGAGGTTACGTGGGACCGGGTGATTGAACGGTTGACGGGATGGGAGATCGAACGATGACGAGATCGGAGTTCAAAAATCTTCTCCATTCCCTCGCCGAGGCCTGGACGCGGCGCGACTACGCCACCGCGGCGAGCTTCTTCGCCGAAGACGTCCGCTACGGCGATCCGACGCGCTACTCCTTCAACGGCCGGGCCGAGCTGCAAGCCTTCTTCGAGGATGACGAGGGCTACGATCAGCGCACGGTGTGGCACACGATCGTCTTCGATGAGGAACAGCAGCTCGGCGCCGTGGAGTACACCTACGAAGGCACCCACCGCTATCACGGCACCGTTCTAATTAAGATCACCGACGACAAGATCACCCGCTGGCGCGAGTATCAGCACATCGATGCTCAGGACTGGGAGACGTTCGTCTTGGGAACGACGTTCTAGCACCGTGGGAGGCCGCGCACCTGGAAAGACGTCCAACCCTCCCGCTCCTTCTCCTCGTCGATCCACTTCAAACCCTCCTGCGTCAGACCATGAAGGTCCGCCAGCTCCTCGCGGTCCAGCAGCAGCGAGAACTGTCCCGCACTGAAAGGAATCACCACGCGCTGGTCGCGGACCAGCTTGGGTCCGACCACGGTCGCGGCGCGGTGGACCATGCTGGCGAGCCGCAGGAAGGACTCGGCGTCGAGCTGCGCCGAGAGGTTGCCGAACTGGAAATGCAGCCCTTCGCAAAGACGGCAGCGGCAGAGCTGGCCGCGTTCGGAGCGGAGGGTGCGGTCAGGTGCGACTTCACGGGTACCGAGCTGGTGGTTCATCGTACGGGATCCTCGAGATCTTTCAGCGTTGCGGCGTGATGTCAGGGAGTCTTGTCGGCCGGCGCCGGAGCGCTTTTCCCCGCATTCGCCACCGCGGCGTCGAGCGGCTCGATCTTGCGGAAACGGAGGGTGCGGACAACCGGCGAGGGTTTGTCCGAGATCTCGATGACGGTTCGCGCGGTGGGAAGCCAGATGCCGTGAATACGGCTGTAGTTGTCGCGGTACCCCTCGAATTTCTGGAGCACTCCCGTCGCCGCGTCGCGGTAGGCGACGAGGAAGTGATTCGCCAGATACTTGCCGTCGTCGGCGTCCATCGACTCGATGACCGAGATGGTGAAACGCGAGCCGTCCATGGTGCGCGTCACCTCCGTCACCCGGTTGTCGCGCACACGGTAGCTGGATTGCGTGCCGTCGTTGACGAGAATCAACCGTCCGTAGGGACTGCCGTCGTCGGCGCCGAGTTGCAGCGGATAGCGGCCATCCCCTTGCGCGAAGTCGCCGCCGCGCCGGTGCCCCACGAGATTCAAGATCTGCCGGCGCGCCCATTCGAGCGACGCCGGGTCGGCACCTTCCAAACGAACCTCCGTCTCCCCTTGGCGGCGATAGGTCAGCTCGCCGCGAAGGATCTCGTCGCCTTGCTGAAAGACCAGGTCGCACCGGAACCCGGCGAAATCAGCGGGCATCACCTGGCGGGAGTCGTGCGCTTTCTCGAGCAAGGCGTAGGCGGCGGGATCGGCCTGCTTGGGCTTTCCCACCGCCTCGTCCCGCGCCGCCGCCGGAGCCGCCGGTGGTAGGGGTTTGGAAGTCGCGCCCATGCCTTCCGGGAGCGCGAAAGTCAACGTGGTGTAGTGCCGTACCTCGCCATAGGCTTTACCGCCGCCCTCGCCCTTGCGGTCTTCGAGCCAGCGGGCCCGGATTCCATAAAGACCTTTCCCCTCGCCGTCGAACCGGATTTCGCCCTGCGCGTCCGATGCGCGATCGAAGGAGCGCCCGCTGGGCAAGGAAACGTGGAAGGGAGCGCCGGCGACCGCTTCGCCGCCGCGCCGCACCGTGGCGACGATCTGGCCTGCCTCCTGACGCGCGAAGATCTCGAGCGGCAGCTTCAAATCGGCGGTCGTGTCCTGCAGGCCGGCCCCGCTCTTGGCATAGTACTCGAGCAGGAACGCACCGGTTCCGTCGCCGCTGCGGTCCACCACGCCCCAGCTTTGCGTGGCGGCAAGCGCGGCCTGTCCGGAAGCCTGGCCGCTCCATCCGTCGTCCTCCTGAGTCAGCACTACGGCCTTTCCGGCGCCGTCCCGCACTCGCGCTTCGGCCAAGCGGGCCACCAGGTTTTCCGGGGTGGCCTCGTCCGGTGTTTCGCCAAAGACGAGGCGGGGCCTCCGCGATCCTTCGTCGATCGTGATCCAGAGAAAGTGCGCCTGCGCCGGAGCCGCCGGAAGCAGCGCCAGCAGGGAGAACAGGGTCCAGAAACGGCGTGATTCGAAAAGCTGACGGAGCATGGCGGAGTCCTCGAAAAAGAGTTATTACCAGCGCCAGCGCAGCGACGCCGCGGTCGCGAAGCCGGAGCTGGTGTAGCGGTCGAGAGCCGGCGAGGTCGCGGTCACGCCGCGGACGTCGGCCCATTCCCAGTACGTCTCGTCGAGCAGGTTGAACAGGCCCACGTGCAGCGAGAGCCGCGAAGTCAGCTCCAGGAAGGCGGTGAGGTCGAAGACCTCGTAGCCGGGGGCCGCGAACTGATTGACGACGGCGGCGTCGACCTCATCCTCGTCTTTGCCGGCGACCACCGTCGAGACCAGCTCGGCCCCGAACCGGCCGGCGGGGCGGCGGAACTGCAGGCCGAGGACCAGCTTCGCTGGCGGGATGGTGTTGAGGGGCGCATCCGCGGATTCGTTCTCGCCGTCGATCCACGCGAAGCTCCCGCGCAGTCGCAGCGCCTGGTTGAGGGCCGCGTCGCCGGCCAGCTCGACGCCCTGGATCCTCACCTTGGTCAGGTTCTGCGGCTGGAACTCGATCAGTCCGGTGGACGGATTGACCCCGACGGTCACCGTCTCGATGAAGTCGTCGTAATGGTTGTCGAAGACGGTGAAGCTCAAGCGCGTCCTGCCCAGGCTCGTGCGGACCCCGATCTCGTAGTTGTCGCTCGTCTCGGGCTCGAGGTCCGGGTTGGGCAGCGTGGTGTAACCGCTCGCCAGGTTGGTGAAGCCGTTGTTGACGTCGCTGAACGGCGGCGCCCGGAAGCCGCGGGCGTATTGGACGAAGAGCGCCAGCGACGGCTTGGGCGAATAGACGAGCGACAGCCGGGGCGAGACCGCCGCGTCGGTGACGTCCGCCGCCGGCGGCTGGCCCGGATTGCCGGCCAGGAAGATCGGATCGTTCTGATCGGCGTCGAGGTCGAAGCGGTCATAGCGCAGGCCGGGGATGAGCTTGACCGTGCCGCCGGCGAGCTCCATCTCGGCTTGCAGGTAGGCGCCCAGCTCGAGCACCTCGCTGGCCGGGAAGTACTTGGTGGGAAACGGCAGGACGCCGGGAACGGTCGCGCCGGTGGCGAGGTTCACGTCCCGCCGGTCGCGGAGCTGATCGAAGCTGTCGCGGGCCGCGCTCACGCCGTAGGTGAGGAGGACCGGGGAGCGCGAGGTCTCGATGGATCGCATCAACTGCGCTTCGCCGCCGAGCCGCTCCTGCTCGAAGGTCAGCAGGCCGAACCGGTCCACGTTGGTGACGCGGATCGGTCCGAGGACGCCGCCTCCCTGCGTGGTCACCCGGCGCTCGACGGTGCGCTGCTCGGAATCGTTGTTCTGGCCGTAGAGCCGCCAGAAGAGCGTGTCGAAGGCGCCGCCGCTCCGCTGCAGCGACTGCTCGAGCGAGAGGCGGTAGCGGTCCACCTCGTCCCGGGCGTCGAAGTTTCTCGTATCGATGGTGAACACCGCGCCGGGCGGGAAGCCCGCGCTCAGGTTCTGAACGCCTTGCGAGCTCAGCACCTCGGTGTCCGCGGCGCCGTCGAAGAGCTCGAAGCCCAGCCGCATCGTCGAGGACTCCCGCGGCCGGAACACCAGCTTGCCCAGCGCCTGCGTCGCCTCGCGGTCGATCGGGTTGGGCGCCGTGCGTCCACTGTCGGCGGTCTCGACGGTCCCCTGGTTGTCCATCTCCTCGCCGTCGCGGCGCGACAGCAGCAGCGAGCCGTCCCAGCGCTCGCCGCCGAAGGCGCCGGAGAGGCTCTCGGAGAAGCTCGCGGTCCCGGCCGTCCCAGCCGGCCCCCAGGCGAAAGGCGCTGCGTCCGCCGTCGAGCAGCTCCCGCGGATCCTTGGTGACCACGGAGACGATGCCTCCCAGGGCGTCGCTGCCGTAGAGCGACGAGGCGGCGCTGCGCACGATCTCGACGGAGGAGATCGCGTCCAGGTCGAGGAAGGTCTGCGGCACGGCCAGCGGCCCGAAGGTGAACTGCTCGGCGGTGGGAACGCCGTCGATCCGGGTGAGCACCCGGTTGCCGCCGATGCCGCGGATGTTGAAGCCCGAGAGGCCCAGGCGCGTCACGTCGCCCTCGACGTAGACGCCCGGCTCGTAACGCACGAGATCGCGGGCGTCGGTGGCCATCTCGCGCTCGATCCGCGCCGCGTCGATGACCGAAACGGATCCCGGCGCATCCTGGACGCGGGTGGGATTCCGCGTCGCCGTCACCGTGATGGCGTCGAGGAAGGTGGGTGCCTCGGCAGGCGCCTCGTCGGGCGGAGCCGGCGAGGCGGAGACCTCGGCAAAGGCAGGAAAGATCGTGCTTACGGCAAGAAGAAAGCAGACGAGGCGGGGCGAGACCCTCATGTATACTTCCTCCGTACCAAGGCCCACGGGCCGGAGCTCGCGCAAAGGCTCCGTGCGCCTCGGTCGTCAAGGGTGGCCCGGCACCGCTTGCCCAGTGAGGCCGGGTCACCTGTTCTTTTTTGGCCGGGATCGCGACGCGAATCCCGGTGTCTCCAGTTTATTGAGATATAATCTCAATAATCATGAGTGATTCTGTACCGCAACGGTCCTGATTGTCAAGACCGTTCTCTCCTCTCGCCGTCCAGCGTCTGGACGGCGTCTGAATCCCGGATCGTCAGTCCTCTCTTCTTCCTGAAAACAAAGGGCTTACTGCCGGGTATCCCGCTTGCAATGCTCGCTCGCCGAGGTGCAAAGCAAAGGAGAGCCCATGAGCGTGGCACTGAACAACCTGTTGACCAGTGAGACCTGGCTGGAAGAAAGATCAGCCCAGACGAGCCTTGACGGCTACAAGTTGGGAGTCGCGGGAGTCGCGGCCGAGGTCGTCCTGTGGAGTGGGGAGTCGGTCGCGGCTTCCTTTTATCTGCGGCTTGCCAGCGCGTCGGGGTCGGGGAGGGAAACGCTGGGCGAGCGGCTGAACGACCGCGAGACGCGGTTCATGCCGTGCAAGATCGGCGGCCGGGTCGAGCTGCTGAATCTCGATTGGATCTCCTACCTGCGGGTCTCAGGACCGCTGGCGGACATCGGACGGCGGGAGGAGCTCGGCGCCGTGCGGCACAAGGCCCAGTTGACGATGCAGAGCGGCTACGTGCTGCAGGGCGAGTTCCTGTATGTGCTGCCCACGGCCCGATCCCGCGTCTCCGACCTGCTCAACGACGCGGGTGACCGCTTCCTGCTGTTCCTGGCGCCGGCCGCCGCCATGTACGTCAACCGCTCCGCCATCGTGCGGGTCATTCCCTGAGGAGATCCGGGCCATGGCGATCCTCGACAAGCTTCTCACGGCCGCCTCGGAGCGCAGCGTCGACGCGGTGATCCTCGAGCCCGGCCGGCCGCCGTGCCTGATGCGGACCGGGGTGGAGCATCAGGTCACCCGCGTGCCGCTCGACGGCGCCACCATCGAACGGCTGGTGGCCGAAGTGGCCGCCGGCGAAAACGGCGCCTCGGCGATGCCTTGCGAGTTCAGCTACCGGCTGGGCAACCATACCTTCCGCTTCGCGCCTCGGGGGAGTGGCTGGATCGCCCGCCCGGCCGAAAAACCGGCCGGGATACCGGCGGCCGCGGGAACCCACGGCACGAACGGCAAATCCGAGCCGGCGCCCGCGTTCCCGGCGCCCGTGACGGCGCTTCCGGACCCGTCGGCGATCCCGGAAATCACCCTCTCCATGACGCCGAACGCCCGTCCCCTGCCGCCCGTCGAGAGCCTGCTCCGCCTGCTGCTGACGCGCGGCGGATCGGACCTCCACCTCTCCTCCGGCCAGGCGCCGCGCATGCGCGTTCACGGCGACCTGACGCCGCTGCCGGAGTACTCGCCGCCCTCGGCGGTCGATCTCAAGAAGATGCTCTACGCGGTGGCGCCGCAACGCAACCGCGAAGAGTTCGAGGCCACCAACGACACCGATTTCGCGCTGGAGCTGCCGGGCAAGGGACGTTTCCGCGCCAACCTGTTTCGCGAGCGGGAAGGCATCGGCGGGGTGTTCCGCCAGATCCCCTTCAAGATCCCCTCCGCCGCCGAGCTCGGCCTGCCGGACGTCGTCCGCAAGCTCGCCGAGCTGTCGCGCGGCCTGGTGCTGGTCACCGGACCGACCGGCTCGGGAAAATCGACGACGCTGGCGGCGATCCTCGACCTCGTCAACGAGACCCGCAACGATCACATCATCACGATCGAGGACCCCGTCGAATTCGTCCATCCTTCGAAGGGATGTCTGGTTCACCACCGCGAAGTGGGGAGCCACACCGAGTCGTTCCAGCGCGCCTTGCGCGCCGCCTTGCGCGAGGACCCGGACGTGGTGCTGGTGGGCGAGATGCGAGACCTCGAGACCACCGCCATCGCCATCGAGACCGCGGAGACCGGCCACCTGGTCTTCGGCACCCTCCACACCTCGACGGCGCCCTCGACGATCGACCGGTTGATCGATCAGTATCCCGCCGGGCAGCAGGGCCAGATCCGCTTGATGCTCTCCTCGAGCCTGCGCGCGGTCATCGCCCAGACCCTGCTCAAGAAGATCGGCGGCGGCCGCGTCGCCGCGTACGAGATCCTGATCTGCACGCCGGCGGTCGGCAACCTGATCCGCGAAGGCAAGACCTTTCAGGTGCCGTCGCTGATGCAGACCGGCCGCAAGCTCGGCATGGTGCAGCTCAACGATTCGCTGGCGAAGCTGGTCGAGGCCAAGATCGTCGAGCCGCGGGAGGCCTATCTCAAAGCGGTGGACAAGGACGACCTGCTCAACCGTCTGCGTGGGCTGGGCGTGGACTTCGACGCGAACGAGAAGGCGGCGTGACGGCAGGAAACCTTGGGTAGGGGCGGGGCTTGTCCCCGCCTTGACGCTGATCGGCCGCTGGAGGAAGGCCTGCGCGCCCGCGGCGAGAGCGCGGCGGTGATCGGCGCCGCCCGCATAGGTGGCGCTGAGGAACGCGAAGGGTGTCTCGCGCAGCACCGGGTCGGCCCGCAGGGCCGCGAGGAGCTCGAAGCCGTCGCCGCCGGGCATGTGGATGTCGGAGAGGATGAGGTCCGGCGGCTCGCGCCGCGCCGCCTCCAGCGCCTCGGCCACGGAGTGGGCGAGGACCATGGTGTAGCCATTGGGCTCGAGGATGCAGCGCGCGAGCTGCAGGTTCACCGGCGTGTCGTCCACCACCAGCACGCGGCCCCGCGTGGCCTCGGGAGCGGCAGGCGGACGGCTCCCTTCGCACGCCGGCTCCTGCTGTTGCCGGCCTGAGTCCCGGGGAGACGTCGGGCCGCCTCGCGCCTCCAGCGACAGAAACTGCTGCGCCTCGCGAATGAAATTCCGGCGGCTGGATGGGTTTCAAGACCGAGCCGTCGAAGCCCGCCTGCAGCATGCGCTCGCGGTCTCCGACCCTGGCGAGGGCGGCCACGGCGACCAGGGGGATCCGCCGCAGCTCAGGGTCGAGCTTCAGGGCACGCGCCACCTGCGGGCCGTCCATCTTCGGCACGTCCACGTCGCAGAGAATCAGATCGGGCCGCTCGTGCCGCGCCGATGCAAGCCCGGCCTCGCCGTCCAGGGCCTCGATCGTCGAGTGCCCGTAGGCCCGCAGCAGATAGATCATGAGCTGCAGGTTGGCGGGGTTGTCTTCGATGACCAGGATGCGCGCCATTGTCGTCGTCTCGCTACCCCAGCACCAGGGTAACTACGCTCCCCTTGCCCGTCTCACTCTGGCCGGAATCAAAGACCTGAACCGACTCCAGGCGTCAAACGCCCGAAAAGACCTTGAATTAAGCAACCAGCTTGGAACCTGGACCGCACTCCAGGGTCAACTCTCCGGTCGCGCTGCCCGGGGTTTGGCGGTAAGGCTCCGCGAGCGGGAAGCGGGTGGGCCTCGGAGCCAGGCAGCAGGCGAGACCAGGGGGATGGCCCGGCGAGTCGCGCAGGGCGGGCTCCGCGGCGCCGCCGGCCGCGGTGATCCCCAGTGGCCCCACTGGCCCGAGCAGCCCGAGCAGCGCCGCCAGCCAGGTCCCTGCCGATCTGCGTCCGATCATCGCCGTCCTCCTCGGGAATGCACCCCGTCCCGGGCGGCGCGAGCCACCGGGAGTCGATCGCTGGTCTCCAGCCCGAGAGCGGCGAGCCCGCCGCCCGCGGAAGAGGTGACGCGGAGGTCGGCGTCGGTGCTCCACAGCACCGCCGGCATCTTCTCCACGAGGAGCCGCAGGCGTTCGGCGCTCTCATGCAGCGCGGCTTCGTAGCGCGCCTGGATCTCGGCCGCCCGCCGGCGATCCGTGATGTCCTTGGATACTCCGATGAAACCGATCAGCCCGCCGTCCTGATCGCGCATGGGAGTCACCCGGGTATCGACCCACACGTCGGTCCCGTCCTTGCGGACTCCTCGCCACTCACTGAACGGGCTTTGACCCCGGGCGACGTCCACGAGATCCTGAGCGAACTGCGCTGTGGCGTCCTCCGGATTCGGGTAGAGGATGGCGGGAGTGAGGCCGACGGCCTCTTCCGCCGCGTAGCCGAAGATCTCCCGCGCGCCCTCGTTCCAATAGATGATCCGGCCTTCGAGATCGGTGACGATGACGCTGTCGCGAACGTTCGCCAGGATGTCCGCTTGAAAGCGCAGGCGTGCCGCCGCCCGGCGTCAGCTCGCTCTCGCCCGGCTCGACGCGCGCCCGCGGTTCGCACACCCGCAGCGGCTGGCTCACGACCGCAGCTCCAGCGAGGCGATCATGGCTGGAGAATCCTCCGTCGCCATCTCAGGCAGGGAGAAGAGGTTGCCGACGTCCTCCGGCCAGGCGGGAGTCTCGTGGCCGCGGAAGAGCTGGCAGCGGTTGCCGCCGAGGGCCCGGGCCTCCGCGAGAGCCGCCTGCGCGGCGTCGAGGAGGTCCTGCATGGTTTCTCCGTCCTGCGGGTACCAGGCGCCGCCGAGGCTGACGCGCAGACGGATCCCCGGGCCGCCGGGTTCGAAGGGCGCGGCGAAGACGAGGCGGACCCGCTCCGCCACCGTGCGCACCGCCAGGGAGGTGGCGGCGTGGGGAAGCAGCACGGCGAACTTTTCTTTCTCCAGGCGACCGAGGCAGTCGGTGCGGCGCACGCACCAGGACAGCCGCCGGCTGAGCTCCTGCAGCAGGCGGCCTCCGAGCACCGGGCCCAACCGCTGCTGCACGCCGCCGAAGTCCTCAGGCTCCAGCAATAGCACGGCCGGCCGTTCATGGAAGCGCTCGGCGAACGCCAGCGAGTCACGCAGCTTGCGCAGGAACGAGTCGCGGCAGGTCAGTCCCGTGGCCGGGTCGCGGGTGGTCTGGAAGGCGGCGGTCTGGCAGCTCCAGCGCAGCTTGGAGACGATGCGATGGCGGATGGCGGCGTGACGCAGCGTCCGGCCGAGATCCGGGGGAATGCCGCTGTCCGTCACCAGATACTCCTGGATGCCCGCCTCCACCGCCCGCAGCCCCAGCTCCTCGTCGGGGCAGGCGGTCATCACCACGATGGAGATCCGGTGGGCGAGCATCTGGGCGCGGACGAGGGTCTCCAACCCCGGCTCCTGCGGCAGCGCGAGGCGGATCAGGAGAACGTCGTACGCCCGCCGCCGCAGCGCCTCGACGGCCTGTTCCAGGCGCGGCACCACCTCGACCTCGAACCGGCCGCGGCGCTCGCCGGCCAGGCGTTGGCGGACGGCCTGCACCGCAGCCGGATCGTTTTCCACCAGCAGCACGGCCTGGTTCCAGGGATCTTCGATCGTATCGTGAGGCAAGGTGTCGGCTCTCCTCAAGAAGTTGTCTGAATCCCGTGTGTGTGCAAGAGCGGTACCGCCTGGAAGCCGGCGCGGAAAGCATTGTGAATCAAGGGATTGCGGGCCGGCGGCGAAACGGCGGGGAAGACCCTTCCGGGAGCTGGACGACGTCGTCCGGACTGTGGACGAAACCAAGGACAAGAAGGACAGCAAGGACGCCAAGGACGCGAAGTGAAGGACTTGGTCCTCGTCCTTGGCGTCCTTGCTGTCCTTCTTGTCCTTGGTTTCTGAGCCAGAGTCAGCGCCTATGCGCCCTGGCCTGCCCGCTCCACCAGCAGCGTGGAGACCTCCTTGGCGATGCGCGCCAGGGGCTGCGGCTTCGACAGCAGCAGGTCGGCGCCGAGGGTGGCCAGCTCGGCCTCCACCTCGGCGCTGCCGTAGGCGGTGAGGAGGATGGTCCGCGTCTGCGGACTGCAGCCGCGGATCTGCCGCAGCAGCTCGAGGCCGCCGCGCGGCTCCTCGGCGCCCAGGCGCAGGTCCACGATGGCGAGAGCGTAGGGTGGGCCGGCGAGCAGGCGCTCCGCCGCGCCGCGGCTGTTGGCGCGGTCGACCTCGTAGCCGGAGCGGACGAGGAAGTCGCCCATGGCGAAGAGGATCGCTTCCTCGTCGTCGACCAGCAGCAGGCGTTGGGGCCGGGTCATCGCTGGAACCGGGAGAGGTCCACCCGGTACTCCTTGATCTTCTGGTAGAGGGTGCTGCGGGGGATGCCCAGGCGTTGGGCGGCGTTGGTCACGCGGCCGCGCTCCTCCTCCAGCGCCTTTTCGATCTGCTGCCGTTCGAGGTCCGCCAGGGTCCCGCTCCCGCCGGCGTGCGCCGGTTCGACGAGGGCCGGGGCGAAGCGGAAGTCGGAGGCGTGAATCTCCTCTCCCTCGGCCCGCAGCACCGCCCGCTCGAGGACGTTGCGTAGCTCGCGGACGTTGCCCGGCCAGGCGTAACCGCGCAGGGCGTCCAGGGCCTCGGCGCTCAGCCGCGTCCCGGGCCGGCCGAGGTCGCGCGCCAGCTGCGAGAGCAGGCGGCGGGCGAGCAGCGGAATGTCCTCGCGCCGCTGGCGCAGCGGCGGCGCGGCGAGCGGAATGGTGCTGATGCGGAAGTACAGGTCGCTGCGGAAACGCCCTTCGCGCACCAGGCGCGTCAGATCCGCGTTGGTGGCCGCGATCAGGAAGACGTCCACCTGGCGGTCGGCGGTCTCGCCCATGCGGCGGAAGCGTTTCTCCTCGAGGACCTTGAGCACCTTGGGCTGCACGGCCGGATCGAGGTCCCCCATCTCGTCGAGGAAGAGCGTGCCGCGGTGCGCCACTTCGAACAGCCCCTTCTTCTCGTTGACGGCGCCGGTGAAGGCGCCGCGGGCGTGGCCGAAGAGCTCGCTTTCCAGGAACTCCCGCGTCAGGCCGGCGCAATTGAGGTCGACGAAGGGCTCATCCCGGCGCGGTCCCTGCTCGTGCAGCCAGTGCGCCAGCACTCCCTTGCCGCTGCCCGTCTCGCCGTGGATGAGGATGGGGCCCTCGGAGCGCAGGGCCACGGCGGCCTCGCGCGCCAGCTCGCGGATCGCCGGACTGGTGCCGATGAAGGGATCGACGTCCTCCCGCGACCGGTTCGACTGCCGCGCCGCCACCCGGCGGCGATTGCGCTGGTTCTCCAGGGCGCGTTCCAGGACGACCGACAGCGCCGGCAGCTCGACCGGCTTGGTGAGGAACTGCTCCGCCCCTTCCTTGATCGCCCTCACCGCCAGGTCGATGGAGCCGTGGCCGGTGAGCAGGATGATCGGGAGCTGCGGGTCGGACTCGTGCATCTCCTTGAGCAGATCCAGGGAGTTGCCGTCGGGCAGCAGGTAGTCCAGCACTACGGCGTCGGGGCGGGTGCGCTGGTAGACCGAGCGCGCCTGATCGAGGCTCCCCGCCTCGTCCACGTCAAAGCCCCGGGACTCCAGGAAGTCGCGGATGCCGAACCGTATGATGGCCTCGTCCTCGACGATCAGGATCCGGTCCTTTGGCGCGGCGGGCACGGCTCAGCGCGCCTCCGCCTGGGGGGTGCAGGGAAACTCGAGGTCGACCATGGCTCCTCCCTTCGGATGATTGGCGGCGCGGATGCGGCCGCCGTGCCCTTCCAGCACGCGCGAAACGATGGAGAGGCCCAGCCCCGTGCCGCCGCTGCGGCGCGAGAAGAAAGGCTCCAGCACCCGCGGCAGGTCGGCCGGCGGAAAGCCCGGCCCCTGGTCTCGCACCGATACGCGGATCCAGGGGGCGTCTCCGGCCGTGAACGGCACCGCCTCGACGATCACCTGGCCGCCGGCCGGCGAGTGCTGGACGGCGTTCTCCACGACGTTCTTGAATGCCTGCGTCAGCCGCTGCTCGTCGAGCAGCACCTGCCGGCTGGCCGCCGGCCGGCTGACGGTCAGCGAGACCTTCCGGCTCTCGGCCAGCGGCCGGCAGAGCCTCGACGGCGCCGTCGACGGCCGTCGCGATCTCCCGCGGCGCCATCTCGAACCTCGCCGGCTTGCCATAGTCGAGGAGGTCCTGCACGAGCTCGGTCATGCGGCCGATCTCGGTCCGCAGCATGGGCAGGTAGGGACGGTGCTCGGGCTGGTCGCCGAAGCGGCTTTCGAAGGCGTCGAGCACGGCGCTCATGCCGAAGAGAGGGTTGCGCACCTCGTGGGCGACGCCGCCGACGACGGCCCCGAGAGCGGCCATCGTCTCCGAACGGCGAAGCGACTCCTGGAGCCGCACGGTCTTGGTGATGTCGCGGGCCTGGACGATGACCTTGGGCTCGGTTTCCGCCGAGGCGACGGCCTCCACCTCCCAGGTCCGCTCGCGGTTTTCGTCCGTGGCCTCGCAGACCTCCGGCGCGAAGCTGCGGCGGACCCGGTGCGCCAGCGCCGCGATCGCCTCCCAGGGCTGGCCGCTGCCGATCTCCTCCACGGCCTTGCCGACGACCTCGCGATAGTCCCGGCCCAGCAGGTCGCGCGCGGCGCGGTTGAGCCGCTGCACGCGGCCGTCGAGGCTCACCAGCAGCACCGGCGACCGGATGGCGTCGAACGTCGACCGCCACTCGCGGGCCGCCCGCTCGAGCGCCCGCCGCAGAGACAGCTCCGGCTCCAACCAGCTCTCGGGCGGAGGAGACTTCTGGTCCTCCGAGATGCATGTCACAGTTACCGACATAGGGCACCTTCCGTCCAGGAGTTGAAAAAATGATACCGCAAAACTGCTGTACCAGGGCGGCGAACGAGCCTCAGGCGCTGATCGAATCCCGCGCCAGGACGGTGTCGAGCCAGGCCTCCAGCCGCCGCTGGCCCAGGTGCTCGAAGTCGACGAAGCGCACGCCCATGCCCCGCGGCCGCAGCCAGCGGCGCCGCCAGCAGACGACGGCCCGGGCCCGCACCGGCTCGCTGCCGGAATCGGCGCGGGCGTGGAGCTCGAGCACGATCGGCGTCCCCTCCGGGAACGGCCTGCGGGCGGTGATGAACATGCCGCCGAGGCTCACGTCCTCGGCAATGCCCCGCAGGTACTCCCGCTCCGGCCGCCGCAGCTCGATCTCGTGATAGCGCACGCGGGCCCCCGCCGCCAGGCGCCGGAATTGCCGGCGCTCCTCACCGGTCGCCGCCTCAGTGGGTTCTTCACTCATCGCTGTCTCCTTTCGCAGCAGCTCCGACCGGTGGAGAGAGCAAGGCGCGGGCCATGGAGAAAGTGACTGAAATACCGGGAGTTATCGGCTGCGGCGCCGATCGGGCGTCCGGAATCGGGACGGGGTGTCCGGACTTTGGACAGGGCTGTCCCAGTGGGACTGTGAAATTTCGGCGGTATGCCCTTCGAAGCCCCTCACCTCCCCGGCCCTCCTCTCCCCGAGGGAGAGGAGGGAGAGGGAAGCAACAGGTTTGTCTTCGGTTGAGAGGGGCTGGGGGGAGTGAGGGCTCCGAGGCGGCTGAATGCGCTCGGTCATCGACAACTCCCGGCGTCAGGTTGACGCGTATAGGATGGGGTTCCCCATGCGCGTCGCCTACTACAGCCCGCTGCCGCCGATGCGCTCCGGCATCGCCGATTACAGCGCCGAGCTGCTGCCGCATCTGGCGGCGCATTGCGAGCTCGAGCTGATCGTCGACGAAGGCTTCCGGCCCGACCTGGCGCTCGCCGCGCGCTTCCCGGTCCACGACACCCGATCGCTGCCGGCGCTGCTCGAGGGGCGGAGCTTCGACGCCGTCGTCTATCAGCTCGGCAACAACCGCGACTATCACGCCGCCATGTACCGCAGCCTGCTGGCGCATCCCGGCGTCGTGGTGCTGCACGAATTCGTGCTCCACCACCTGGTGCGCGACCTCACCCTGTACGCCGGCGACGGGGAGGGGTATGTCCGCGAGATGCGCTACGCCTACGGGCGGACGGGCGAGGCCGTGGCCCGCCGCTGCCTGGCGACCGGCGTGCCGCTCGACCCCTGGAGCTATCCCCTCTTCGAGCGGGTGGTGGACGCGAGCCGCGGGCTGATCGTCCACAACCGGTTCACCCGCGACCGCGTCCTGGCGGGCCGGCCGCTCGCCCGCGTCGCCGTCGTCCCGCACCATCTGAGCCTCGGCTCCCAACCCGAGCCTGCCGCCGAGGGGGCGCGCGCCGCGTTGGGGATCCCGCCGGATACTTTCGTGGTCGCGACGTTCGGCTTTCTGACCGCCGCCAAGCGGCCCGGGGTCCTGCTGCGCGCCTTCGCCCGCCTGCGCCGCGAGGTGCCTCGGGCACGGCTGCTGCTGGTGGGCGAGGTCTCGCCCCACTTCGACTTCGGCCGGGTCTTCACGCCCGACGTGCGCGACGGAGTCACCGTCACCGGCCGGCTCGACCTCGACCGTTTCCTCCTCCACATGCAGGCCTGCGACGTGGCGGTGAACCTGCGGCATCCGACGGCGGGCGAGACCTCGGGCACGGTCGTCCGCCTGCTCGGACTGGGCAAGCCGCTGATCGTCAGCAACACCGGCGCCTTCGCCGAGATCCCGGACGACTGCTGCGCCAAGGTCGACCTCGACGGCCTCGACGGTGCCGAGGAGGAGCTGCTCCTCGCCTACCTTCGCCGCTTCGCCGCGGACGAGCCGTTGCGCCGCCGCATGGGCGAGAACGCGCGCCGGCACGCGGCGGCCCATCACTCCATCGCCGGCTCCGCCCGCGGCTACGCCGAATTTCTTCGCGAGATCGTCGAAAGCGGAGCCCGGCCCTTCCGCGCCGCGCCTCCCCTCGCTCCCTATCCGGAGGCGGATCTCCTCTCCGACCTCGTGCGCGAGGTTACCGCCGACCTGGCGGATCTGGGCGTCGAGGAGGCGGACGACGAGCTGCTGCGGGAGATGGCGGCGGGGATGGTGGAGCTGGATCTGTGAAGGTATCGGCGCGGTGTGCCCTCCGAAGCCCTCACCTCCCCTACCCCTCCTCTCCCAGAGGGCCTCACCGGGAGAGGGAAGACATAACGGCAAAGCCTGAGGTTGCGCAGTGCACAGGCCCGCCGCTACGCATCCTCTTCCCCGGTCTTTCTCCCTCCTCTCCTGGTGAGGGGAAGGGAGGGGGCGGGAAAGGAGGGCCGGGGGAGTGAGAGCGGGCGGGGGGGCGCCTACAGGTTCTCTTTGCCCTCGACCACCTGGCGGCCGCGGTAGTGGCCGCATTTCGGACAGGCGCGGTGTGGCATCTTCGCCTCGCCACAGTTGGGACAGGTCGAGGTGGCGGGTCGCGCCAGCGCGTCGTGCGCCCGGCGCTTGTCACGGCGGGCCTTGGAGTGGCGTCGCTTCGGATTGGGCATGGTCGTCGAGCCTCTTGAGAATCTAGGGTCTTGAGTCCTGGGTCCTGGGCTCTTCAGCCTCGGCTCCCATTATTTTTCCATCACTTTCCCATCATTTTCCGTCTTCGAACCGATCCTTCAGAGCCGCCAGCGCCGCCCAACGGGGCTCCACCCGCGACTCTTCGCAGGAGCAGGTCCCGGCGTTCCGGTCGGCGCCGCAGATCGGGCAGAGCCCCCGGCAATCGTCGCGGCAGAGCGGCTTCATGGGGATGTTGAGCTGCAGCTGCTCGATCAGGATCGGGTCCGTGTCGAGGCGCTCGTCCTCGATGTACAGGATTCCCAGGTCCGGCTCGTGCAGCGCGTGCTCACTCCCCGTCTCGGGATGGCGCTCCACCTGGATCATCAGCTCGACGTCGGACTCGGTACGCTCGACGATCGGCTTCAGACACCGGTTGCAGCTCAGGGTCTGCTCGTAGGAGAGCCGCGCCCGCAGGAGATATCCCGGGTCGGCGAACACCACCTGGCCGCGCCAATGTACCGGACCGAGGTCCAGCAGCTCCGAGCGCTCCAAGGTTTCCGGAGAAACGCTCCGCGTCTCGTCCCAGTTGAAAGGTTCCTCGCGAACCTGGTCCAGCCAAATCTGCATACAACCTCCAACCGGGCGAACGCGAAGGCTAAGGGATTCCTTCCCCGCTGTCAATCGCAGCCGTACAGGCGCAGCAGGAAGGAAGAAGGCGAGCGGGTCGCCGCCAGCGAGACCCGGTCGCAGCCGCGAATCGGACCGAGCAGCGTCTCCCAGTCCCGCCAGGCCTGCACCTGCTGGCGATCGATCAGGGGGACCTTCTCGAAACCTTTGCGAAGCCGGGTGACGAGATCGAGCGCGGGACGCGGGCGCAGCCAGAGGCCCAACACCAGACGGCTGTCCGAACCATTGCCCGCCGGCGGAACGAGCGCCGAGATCTCCGGTGCCAGCGCCTCCGCACGCGCCAGGCTCGCGGCGTCCAGGGCAACAATGTTCCATCCCGCCGCATTCCCCCGCGGCAGGTTCTTGGCGAGGAGGCCCGCGAGCCCCCGCGACGGCAGGGCCCAGCGCCGGCTGCGCGGCGGATTGAGCACCGCCACTCCCGGCAGCTCGCCGATCGGCCCCAGCTTCAGCTCCCCCTGGAGGTCGAACAGCGCCATCGCCGCCGGCGGCAGCGGCCGCGCCGCATCGGCCGGCCAGGCCGGGCCGGCCACGGCCAGCAGCACCGGAGCGTCCGCACCGGCGGCGATCGGGGGCTCGGGAGCCGGCCCGCCCCCGGCGAGGCTCACCTCCAGGTTGCCTTCCCGGCGCTGCAGGAGGTAGTCCCCGGCCGGAAAATCGGAGACGTCCCGCCCCAGGTGGAAAATCCCCAGGCTCGGCGGAAAGGAGACGGGCGAGCCCGCCGCCGCGCCCTCCAGGCGCGGCTCCGGTCCGGATCTCACCGTCCACAGGCCGTCGCGCCAGGCCACGCGGAGCAGCCGCTCCTCGATCTCGGCCCGGCGGCCCCGCGTCTCCCGCACCTCTCCGCCCTCAAGCCAGGGATTGCCCGCCAGCCGCCCGGCGAGGCGCGCCACCGCTCCGAGCACCGGATAGACCCGCGCCACCAGGAAGAAGCGCCGGCCGTCGAGATCCGAGCAGGCGACGATCTCCCGCGACGGCGGCACCGCGAACGGCCCGAACGACGGCAGCACCGGCGGTGGGAGCTTCGCCACCCGCGCCGCCGCGGCCAGGTAGGCCGGACCGTCGTCGACCGATCCCGCCAGCGTTCCCAGATTCTGGTGCGGGAAGGGCACCCACAGGCAGGCGCCGTACTCGCCCGACGCGAGCAGGCGGGCCGGCAGGCTCCCCGGCTCCGGCGCCCCGGCCCGCTCCCGTGGCCAGTACCAATAGACGAGGTCGCCCGCGATCAACAGCAACAGGAGCAGGATGAGCCCGAGCTTGGGGAGACGCCTCATGGCGCCGGGAAGGTACCACGAGTGGGAGGCGGCGAGCAGCGGGAAGCTCGCCGCGGCAGCCGGATGACCGGCACCCAGCGATAGACGCGCAGCAGCGCCGGCGGATCCTCCTCCCCGGACGGCTGCGACGCGCTGCTGCGGCTACACAAAGAGGCCGACCCGGAAGGCTACGGCGTGGTGCTGGACGACGGCACCTTGGTCGGCCATCTCGAGCTGTTCGACGAGCCGCTGCTGGATGCCATGAACGTCGCCGTGTCCCTGGCGCGGTCGCCGCACTCGCTGGCGTACCTCCTGGAGGCGGCCGGCCCGCTCGCCCTCGAGCGATGCGGGGCCATCCTCGCGGTGCGATCTCTCGCGAACGTCTGAGCGGTTTGCCCCCCGGAGGAGGAGGCCACAGCCCCCGATGGGGGGAGCCTGTACCCGAGGGGGGGAAGCCTGCCCCCTTCAGGGGGAGGGCTGCCCCCGACGGGGGGAGGCCCGTACCTTAGCGGGGCCTTAACGCCCCCGACGGGGGGAGGCCTGTACCTTAGCGGGGGCTTAACGTCCCCCGAAGGGGGGAGGCCTGTACCTTAGCGGGGGCTTAACTCCCCCGAAGGGGGGAGGGCCGTACCCCCCGTCGGGGGCAGCCCTCCCCCTGACAGGGAAAGCCGTTCCCCCGAGAGGGGAGGGGTTCCCCTCGGTTCCCGTGCGATCGCCCACCTCGGCCTTACCCGCCCCCCGAAGCTGATGGCCGGGGCGAGATGTCGGGCCGCCGCGGAACGGCTCGCAGCAAGTCCGCCGGCAGATTCAAGAGACGTTTCGGAGGGTTACAACCCTATGGCGTAGAGATCTGCGGAGGTGACCAGAGCCAAGCCCTGCAGCTTCTTGGTATAGATGCCCGATTTGCCGGCAACCTCGGGCACGAAGAGCGCTCGGATGACTTGAGCACCCGCCAGTCGGGAAGGCAGGGGCGGGGCGGGCCTGGCAGCCAGCTCGTGCAGGTCCCGCTCCAGGCTTCTGCGGCCGGAGCGCCGAGCGCTCCACTTCACCTCACCGAGCAAGACCCGTCTGCCATCGAGGGACTCGCTGACCATCGAAGTGGCGGGCCGGCCCAGACGGCCCGCGATTTCCGAGACCCGGTGCGCCCCCGCTCCGATCGCGTCTAGCAAGGGCCGCGTTTCAAGGGCGGAAGGAATCTCTTCGAGGAGCAGCCGGTCGGGCTCGCGATGCAGGGGACCCAGGGGATCCAATACGAGGCGATCGACCTGACTGGACACGTCGTCGCCGGCTTCCCGGGCCAGCTCCCAGTACCGGGGAATCCCACCCCACGCAGTATAGAGCTCGACCCAGCGCATGCCGTCCGGCACGGCAAAAACTTCGTGGAGATGGACCGGCGCCAGCGGCTGGATCTCCAGAATCTCCTTGGCGCGGCCGAAGAGAGGAGCCTCCCCGGAGAGGACGAAACCCTGCATCATGCGCTGGCTCGAGCCGGCGATGGCCACCTGCAGCCGCGCCGTCCGGGCGTCGTGATCGATCCACCGCTGGAGCACGCTCGGCAGCTCCGGCGAGGCCAGGGCGAGATACGGAAACTCGTCGAAGATCAGCGGACCCCGCCAGCCGGCGCTCTGCGCCTCGCGCGCCAAGCGGGAAAGCAGCGATCGCCAGTCGCGATATTCGACCTCGGAGAACGCGGGCAGGCGTTCATCCATGGCCTCGGCAAAGTAGCGCCGCTGCAATTCGGCGACGGACTGGTCCGCCACGGTATAGACACCGGCGTGCTTCTTCGTCCATTCGAGCAGGAGCCGTGTCTTGCCCACCCGTCGCCGGCCGTAGACGACGACCAGTCCGCCCTCCTCCGCTGACGCGAGGCGATCCAGACGCGCGATCTCGTTCCGGCGGTCGACGAACTTCATTATGCAGGGAAGCATAATGCTGGCCGGCATAAAAAAAAGCCCGGAAGCTACGAGTCTGGCGGAGCGACGGGTCCCAGGGATTCCTCAATCTCTCGGATGAGAATAGGTAGATTCGGTCTGGTAAAGCTGAGCTCCGGAGCTGGAATCCGGTTGTGCTTCATATCTGGTGGAACATGCTTATGGTGTGGAAAGGTACTCTGCAGGTGGGGATCGTTGGGGTGTGGCTGCGGATCGTACCAGTACAGCTTCTCTCCGCCTCTCCAGGCTTCATAGCCGTACCCCTCGATCTCAATTGGTACCCGGTCAAAGACGATTCTCTCGAGAACCACGAGTCGGATGTCATGGTTGAAGTGGATCTCGCCTGTTACACGGGCCAGAGAGTGGCCTCTCCTGACAAAGGAAAGTGTTGAGCGGCGGATCGAAGGGAATTGCTCGGTAAGGGTATACAGGAAGAGCTCG
Source organism: Thermoanaerobaculaceae bacterium (assembly GCA_963778565.1). GTDB lineage: Bacteria > Acidobacteriota > Thermoanaerobaculia > Multivoradales > UBA5704 > DATARR01. The sequence goes on from CAVZUZ010000019.1 coordinate 170,440, forward strand.
TAGTCCTCACGCGTACGGAAAGCATGAGTCATGCGACGGCCCGCACGAGGCCTTTCAATGTTGGCGAGCTACCTTGCAACCGATGGACTTCGTTGCGGTATTCGGCTTGCCGGCTGAGCCATGTTCGATACACGCTCGCCCATTCGCTGAAGTCCAGCACCCAATCCTCGTTTTCCGGCTCTTCGCCGCTGGTATAGGCGGCGTAGAAAGTCTCAGAACGCAATCCGTACTTGCGCTCGAACTCCAGCAACTCTTCCTCAAGCGCGTGGATGTCAGCGAGGATCTCCTGGAGCTTCATAGTCACCCCCAGGGGACATTATAGGGCGTCGCTTCTGGCGCCCGGGGCCCTTCGCGGAATTCCACCGTCCGGACCGCCTCCATTGACCGCCCCTGCACGACATCCCGGGAGTAGAGGGCGGTGACGAGAAGGATCTTCATCCGAGGCCGGCGAGAGATCTACTTCGGTTACTTCGGCGGTGGCGTCGTGGGCTTCTCGACATCGAGGAAGAAGACGCCGTCGTACACCCGGGTCCACGTGGACGGCTGCGGCTCGTGGAAGTAGAAGCTCGCGGTCCAGGGGGTGCGGAGCCAATGGTCCGTAGGCAGGTGGGCGAGGTCGAGGAAGAGCCCAGGACGGCCCGCGGCGTGGAGCAAGGCCTCCAGAGCGCCGGGAACCACGGGCTCCTCCTTGTCTGCCTCACCTATGAAACCGCCGAGCTGCACCACTCGCGCCTTGCCGATGGTCTGAACCAGCGGCATCAGGTCGCTGAAATCCTCGTCCACGGGATCGATGGAGCGAACGGCAACGGCGTGCTCGGCCACCCAGCAGACTCGCTCGGGGTCGATCGGCGGCGCCGGCTCCTCCGCGAGCACCGGGATTGCGAGAGACAGGAGGAGAAGGGAAACCCTCAAAATCATCAAAGGGATTGTAGATGCTCCGCCTGATTTTCCTAGGGTCGGCGGGTCTGGACGGTGGGTGGGGGCTCGAACCCCGCCCTGGAGTGGAAATCAAGGACGAAAAGGACAGCAAAGACGAAAAGGACGCGAGTTGAATGACCCTTTCTTGTCCTTGAAGTCCTTGCCGTCCTGTGTGTCCTTGGTTCCTTCTCTACTGGCTTCACACCAGCTTCAGCAGGTGCCCCAGTTTCTCGCGCTTGGTGCGAAGGTAGGCGCGGCTGGTCTCCGTGGGCGGCACTTCCAGCGGGATGCGCTCGACGATCTCCAGCCCGTAGCCGTCGAGGGCGATGTACTTGCTGGGGTTGTTGGTCATCAGCCGCATCTTGCGCACCCCGAGGTCGCGCAGGATCTGCGCGCCGATGCCGTAGTCGCGCTGATCGGGACGGAAGCCAAGCCGCTCATTGGCTTCGACCGTGTCGTGCCCCTGCTCCTGCAGCTCGTAGGCGCGGAGCTTGTTCATCAGGCCGATGCCGCGTCCCTCCTGGAGGAGGTAGAGGAGCACACCCCTGCCTTCGGCGGCGATGTGGCTCAACGCCTGCTCGAGCTGGGGTCCGCAGTCGCAGCGGCAGGAGCCGAAGATGTCGCCCGTCAGGCACTGGCTGTGGACGCGCACGAGCACCGGCTCCTCGGGGTCGATTTCCCCCATCACCAGGGCCACGTTCTCGTCGCCCGTCTCGTCCGAGCGGTAGGCGTGGATGCGGAAATCGCCGAACACGGTCGGCAGGCTGGGCGACGCCATCTTGCGCACCAGGGTCTCGTGGCGCAGCCGGTAGCTGATGAGGTCGGAGACGGTGATCATCAGCAGGCCATGGGTCTCGGCCACCTGGACGAGGTCGGGCACGCGGGCCATGGTGCCGTCATCGTTCATGATCTCGCAGATCACCCCCGCCGGCTTGAGGCCGGCCAGGGAGGCGAGGTCCACCGACGCCTCGGTCTGCCCGGCCCGCTTGAGGACGCCGCCCTTCTTCGCCCGCAGGGGGAAGACGTGGCCGGGGCGCAGCAGGTCCTCGGGCCGGGTGGCCGGATCGATGGCGGTCAGGATGGTGGCGGCGCGGTCGGCGGCGGAGATACCGGTGGTCACCTTGCCGCGGGCCTCGATGGAGATGGTGAAAGCGGTGCCGAAGGGGGAGGTGTTGTCCTCCACCATCAGGGGGAGGTCCAGCGTGCGGCAGCGCTCCTCGGTCAGGGCCAGGCAGATCAGGCCGCGGCCATGCTTGGCCATGAAGTTGATGGCTGCCGGAGTGACCTTTTCGGCGGCGATGGCGAGGTCGCCCTCGTTTTCGCGGTCCTCGTCGTCGCAGATGATGACGATCTCGCCGCGGCGGAAGCGCTCGATGGCTTCTTCGACGGGAGCGAAGGGGCTTTCCTGGCGCATGGTGCGGACTCTCTCCGTGTCGCGGCGGCCCGGGTCCGCTCGACCGATGTTTTAGAGAGGACTGGACGCCTTAGCGATCCGGAACAGTCTACGTGGCCGGCCGGCGTGGGTCAACTGCGGGCTTGGTGCCGATCCCGCCGTCCTCGATGATCCGCAGCGGAGCCGCGCCGTCGGGGCCCCTCACCTCCCCGGCCCTCCTCTCCCACCGCACTCCCGCCCTGCCGGGAGAGGAGGGAGACTGAAAAAGCAACAAGAAAAAAGCTGCTTGTTCAAGCTCCCCTCTCTCCCGGAGGGGTGGGTGTGCGGTGGGAGAGAGGGGCCGGGGGAGTGAGGGGCAGCGCCGAAGGCGCGACAGAACGGGACGGAAGGGCCGGGGGAGGTGAGGCCGTGCTCCTCTCCCACCGCACGCCCATCCTTTCGGGAGAGGAGGGAGACTGCTTCAGATTCCTTCTGTAAGCCTAGAACGGATTCCCGATGTTCACGAACAGCTCGTAGCTCGACTCGCCGGGCTCGCGATCGAGCTTCCAGCCGATGCCGGCGCGGAGGGGGCCGAGCGGCGAGAGATAACGGGCGCCCAGGCCGACGCCGTGCTTGAAATCCCCGGGGTCGATCGACCGCCAGTCGGCCCAGACGTTGCCGGTGTCGAAGAAGACCGTGCCGCCGAAGTCGCCGAAGAGCGGGAACCGATACTCGACGTTGAAGAGGAACAGACCGTCGCCCCCCACCGGCACGAAACCCGAGCCGCTGGCCAGGGGAAGCAGGGTTTCCCCCCGGATGCCCAGCTCCCGCAAGCCATAGGCGCGATGGGTGGCATCGCCTCCCGCGACGAAGCGCTCGGGGATGGGGACGTTGCGGCTCGGAAACTCGCGCAGCGGGTCGTCCGGCCGGGCCTGCAGCGACTTGAACGGCTCGATGCCGCCGAAGCGCAGGCTGGCCGCGATCACGTTCTGCCGGCCGAGATCGAAGAACTGGGCTTGCTGTACGAAGAGCTTCAGGAACTCGGTGTCGGTTTCGAAGGCCGGGAAGGCGTACTGGAGCTGGAGGAGCGTGCTCCAGCCGCGGGTGGTGGAGATCGGATCGTCGCGGCGGTCCCAGAAGAAGGTCGGCACCAGGCTGGTGATCTGATAGGGCTGATTGCGCCGCTCGATCTCGTTGGAGATGACGCCCGGATCGACGTCCTCCAGCTCGACGGTGCGGTAGTCGAGGCCGAGGCTCACGCGACGGTTGCCGTAAATCCGCGCCGCCTCGGTACGGGCACCGTAGCGCGTCACGTCATAGGGCTGGTCCTGACGCCGGACCTCCTCCTCGTAGAAGGCCGTCGAGGTCAGGGAGACCGGGTACTCCCCCAGGTAAGGCTGGTTGAAGATGAAGCGGGTGCGCTTGTTGCGCTGGCTCCAGCGCAGGTCCGTGCGCAGGCTGTAGGCCTTTCCCCCCACGTTGCTGTGGCTGAAGCCGAAGAGCCCGCGCACCTTGTCCTCCGAATCCCAGCCGATGCCGTAGAGGAGGGTGCGGGGCTTGCCCTCCTCGACCCGCACCAGCACGTCGCGTTCGGTGGTGTCGAGCGCGCTGATGAGCTCGACGTCCACGCGCGAGAAGATCCCCAGGCGGTAGAGGTTGCGCTCGACCTCCAGCAGCTTGACGTCGCTGATCGGATCGCCCTGCTTCAGGTCGAGCGAGCGGCGGATCACCTCGCCTTCGGTGCGCTCATTGCCTCTCACGATGATGCGGTCCGCCACCTGGCGGGGGCCTTCCAGAGCCTGGATGATGACGTCCACCAGGGTGTGGTCAGGGTTCCAGTCCTGCCGCGCGGAGACCTGGGCCTGGACGTAGCCGCGGGCCGCGTACTCCGCCCGGATGGCGTCGAGAGTGCTCTCCAGCAGGACCGGATGGAAACCTTCCCCTTCCTTGAGCGGCAGGTCCTTCGTAAGCGCGCCGAGGTCGAGCGCCTGGACGTTCTCGAAGCTGAGGCTGACCACGCGCTGGCGCGGTCCTTCGCGGATCGGGATGACGAGGCGGAGCTCGCCGTCCTGCCTCTCCACCTGCGGCGGCCCGACCTCGGCCTGGAGGTATCCGTGGAGCCCATAGTAGCGGCGGAGGTTCTCGACGTCCTCGTCCAGCTCGCTCTGCACGAGCCGGCCGCTGCCGGGGCGCAGGAGCGCGCGCTCGGAGGTGACCATCACCTGCCGCAGGGCGGAGTCGGAGACTTCCTCGTTGCCGTCGGGCTCGATCTCGCGCAACGTATAGACGGGGCCGGGCTCGATGCGGATCGTCAGCTGCAGCTCGCCCGCGGGGCGCTTCTCCTCGGTGTCGATCGTCACGTCCCAATGGCCCTGCTGCTGGAAGTGGCTCTTCAGCCGGTTGACCGCCTGCAGCACCAGGGCCTCGTCGTAGCCGCTCTCGCCGAGGAAGGGCAGGAGACCTTTGCGCCGCAGCACCTTTTCCTCCGCGCCCGCGACGCGTAGGGAGATCTTCGGCCCGACTTCGATGGGATAGGTCAGCTTGACGCTGTTGCTCTCGGCGTCGTACTGCTCCTCGGGGGGATCGACCCGGGCAGAGGCGTACTGCTGGCGGATGAGCCAGCTCTGGAGGCGCTCGGCGTCCTCGCGGGCGGTCTGCCGGCGGAAGGGCTCGCCGGGCTTGAGCCGGAGCTCGCGAACCAGGACGGCCGGCGAGAAGGGGTCGACGGATTGGCTGAAGGCGATCGTCTGGAGGATGGCACGGGCGCCGCTCGCCACGCGATAGATCACCACCGCCCGCCGTCGCCTCTCGTCCGTGTCGACTGCAACGCGGGCCGTGGCCTGGAAGTAGCCGCTGCGCTGGTAGAGGTCCTGCAGCTCGTAGACCCCGCGCAGCACCCTCTCCTCGGCCAGCGGCTCGGTTTCGCGCTGGGGAATGACGCGCCGCAGGTCTTCCCGCGGCAGTCCGAGCTCGCCCTCGATGCGGACCTCTTCGACCATCACCACGGCACGGAAGACGAGCACCACCTCGACGCCGCCTCGCGCCGGATCCTCCCGGGTGTAGAGCTCGATCTCGCTCGCGGAACCGGTGGCCTGCAGGTTGCGCAGGGTGTGGCGGACACCCTCCGCCGTGAACGGCTGCCCCACGTCGGTCTCGATGAGGTTTTCAAGCTCCAACGACTCGTCGAGGGGCGCGTCGCTGCGGACCTCGATGGCGGTGACGACGGGGCCGGGGGGCTCGGCGTCGGCCTCTGCAGCAGCCTCGGTCTGCGCCCATCCCGGCCCGGCGGTCAACAGGGCCAGGACGAACCAAAACGCCGGATTCGCTGCTGAATCGCGGACCGGATGCGCCGCTGCGGCCCTCACTCCCCTGACCCCTCTCTCCCAAAGGGAGAGAGGGGAAACAGGAAAAAAACAGATCCTTGTGCCTTTCTCCCTCCTCTCCCTCTGGGAGAGGAGGGTCGGGGAGGTGAGGGCTTCGGAGGGCAGAACCGCTCCGATTTCGGCTTCATCTCAGAACCGCCGCTGCCACTGGGCGTCGAGGGAGTAGGTGCCGTCGCCGGCCTGGGTGAGCACCAGGGTGACGTTCTTCTTGAGCCGCCATTCGACCTGGACGATGTACTGCCGGTTGGTGTTGGGCTCGGTCGAGTAGGTGACGAAGACGTCGCGGGACAGGCGCTTGCCCACGGTGACGCCGATGCCGGAGACGGGCTGCCCGGCCTCGACCAGCGGGTCGATGCGGAAACGGTCGAAGCGGAAGATGGTGCCGACCCGTTTGGAGATCGCTGAAGCGGCCTGGCCGTAGAGGAATTGCCGCGCCACCGCGCCGGGGGCCAGCTCCTCGCCGGCCGGATCCCCTGCAGCGGACCCTCCTCGGGCCGCTGGCCGGTGGCGATGAGCGACACGATCTCGAGGTCTGCCAGGTTGGAGTCGGAGGCGAAGTTGACGTCCGGACGCTCCAGGGTACCCCCGAGGTTGAGGGTGATGTTGAAGCCCTGGACCTCGGTCTGCGCCACGAGGTCGATGACCGGATCGACGCGGTTGGGGTTGCTGAAGGTGAGATTGCCGCGCTCGACCTCGTACTCGTTGTCGGCGAACACGAGGGTGCCGCCCGGTTCGAGCTCCACCTCGCCGAAGATCACCGGCCGCGCCACGGTGCCGCGGACGGTGAGGTTGACGTCCCCCTGGAGATTGGCGACGTTGTTGCGGACACGCAACGCGTCGGGGCCGCGGACGGCGAGGTTGAGCTGGGTGGTGGACTCGAAGCTGCCGGTTTCGGCGAGCTCCAGCCGCTGGCGCTGAAAAGCGCGCTGGATGAACTGCACCAGGTCCACCGGCACGTCCTCGACGTACAGCGAGCGTTCCAGGGTTACCGTCCCCCTGATCTCGCGCCCGCCGTCATTGGAGACCAGGGTCAGGGTGGCATTGCCACGATTGTTGAGGAACTCGGGGTAGCGCACGCTGACGTTGTTCGCCCAGGCGGTGAAGCTGTAGGCGAAGCTCGCGGTTGGCCCGCGGCAGCTCCAGATCGCCCTGAACCTGCAGCGTTCCCGTGTTCCCCAGGCGGGCACGCGGCACCTCGAAGGTGATCCGGCTGCCGCTGAAGTAGAGAAAGCCGTTGACCTCGTCGATCGACTGGGCAAGCGCAGGAACGATCAGCCGGCCGCCCCGCAGCTCGCCCTGGCCCGTCAGCAAGGGGTTGCCGGCGGTGCCCCGCACGGCGCCGAGGACATCGACAGCTCCCTCGACTCGATACTCCGGCGGCAGGAGAAGCCCTATCCACGTGGCCTCGAGAGTGCTCTGGAAGTCGAGAGCGAGGGGCGCCCCTTCGCTGAAGCCGACGGTGCCGGAGACGAACAGCTCGTTGTCGGTGCCGGGCTCGCCGAGATAGAAGGAGCGGACCGTGGCCCGCTCCGCCGTGATCTCCGCCATGACGGGCTCGCGGCTGACGATGGTCCGACCCAGATACTGCAGCTGCAGATCGGCAAGCTGCAGATCGGCGCGGTAGGTGCCGCTCTGGAAGTCGGCGGCGAGGGACGCCGCGCCCACGAACGAGCCCGTGAAGTCCGGGAGGGGTTGCGGCGAAAGGGCCCGCGCGAGCATGCCGAGCTGATCGCTGCGGAGGTCGATGGCCACCTCCGCGCCCTGGCGGTCGAGCCTGCCGCCGCCTTCAAAGGAAGCGAGGCCGAGCAGCGAGCCGAGCACGTCCACCCGCCGGCCGTTCCAGGTCGCCTGGACGGTGGTGTCTCCTTGCTGGCCAAGCGTGCGGCCCTGGAAGACGAGATCCTGGCCGCGCACGGCGACGGTGGCCCGCGGCTCGCGCAACGTTCCGGAAGCGGCTGCCTCCACGCTCATGCGGCCGGTCAGGTCGCCGCCCAGGTAGCGCCGGAACGGCTGGGCCGACAGCGACAGCGACGGCGCCAGTACGGTGAGGCTCATCGCCTCGGTCGTCTGGTCGAAGCTCCCCTCGGCGAAAACCGTTCCCGCAGGCATCTCGAGCTGCCCCCGCTCCACGGTGATGCGGCCGCCGTTGAAGGCCAGCGCCGCCCGTGCCCGGCCCAGCGGCACGCCCCAGGCCTGCAGGTTTTCGACCCGGGCATCGACGCGGCCGTCGAGGCGGTCGGGTGTGCCCGTGAGGTCGACGCGCCCGAACAGCTCCCCATCGAACTGCCGCACCAGCTCCGGCCCCAGGAACCAGGCGAGGCCGGCGGCGGGCCAATGCGCGGCGTCGAGGGCGAGCGCCAAGGGCTGCGAGGCCACCTCGCGTCCCGGCGCGGGCAGCGGAATGCGGCCTGTCACCATCAGGGCACCGCCGCCGCGGGTCAGCTCCAGCCGCAGGTCCTCCACCGCTCGCGGGTTCAGGGTGAGCGAGCCGCGGACCGTGTCCGCCGTGGTGACCGGCGCCACCGCGTCCCGGAGGTCGAGGCGAAGGCGCAGCGAGTAGTCCTCGCGGGCGAATTCGATCGCCCCTTCGGCCACGCCTTGTCCCGCGGTGGGCAGCCAGAAGTCCGGCTCCTCGCCGCGTTTCGGAGGCTCCACGAGAACGGGCCCCAGGGGACCGAGGTCGCGGCTCACCAGGCGGAAATCGAGCCGTCCGGAGCCGCGCTCGAGGTCGTAAGTGAAGCCGGAGGAGGTCACTTCCTGACCGGGCGCGGTCAGGCGGAGGTTGCGGCCCGAGATCACCCCGCCGTCGAGCAGGATGGGAAGATCCCCGGTAATCGGCAGGCCCGTCTCGCTGGTGCCGCGGAGGTGGACGTCCGCGAGGCCCTTGCCGGCGAGCACGGCCTCGGTGTTGAAGCGATACACGAGCGTGCCGCGGGCCCGGCCGGAGAGACCGCCCACGATGGGCAGGTCCTCACCCGGAAACTGGTCGGCGATGAGCTGGCGGAGCGAGAGGTCCGCGTACTCGAGGTCGAGGGAGACGGGCGTGCCGGCACCCCTCCCCGCAGTCCCCGCCGTGTCGACCGCGATCAGCCCCGCGACGGTGCCCTGGGCGTACCGGGACGATTCGACGTCCACGTCGAGATGGACCCGGTCGCCGAGGAAGGAGGCGCGGATGTCTTCGATGACGCGGCCCAGGGTGGCGAGGCGCGGCGAATTGGCGGTGCCGGAGTAGGTCCACCGCTCCGGCGTCCACTCGAAGCGGGCGCGGGCCGAGACCGGCCCCTCGACGGGTTGTTCCATATAGCCGAGGCGGTTGGCGAGCTGGGCCGCGCCGTCGGCCGTGATCGCCAGCTCGATGCGCCGTTTCCCGGACCGGTAATCGACGAAGCCGCTGGCGAGGGCGGAGAGGTCCGGTCCGGCGATGCGGGTGTTGGCGACACGGATCCGTCCCTCGCTCGGCAGCACGCTCCCCTTGGCGGAGACGGTGAAACGATAGGGCTGCGCCCGCGGCAGGATCGTAACCACCTCCTGGGCGGTGACCAGGCCGTCCAGGCGGGTGCCGCCCTCCCCTCCCCGCTCGGCGCGGCCGATCAATCGGCCCCAGACGGCCCGGGCGTCGAGCTGCAGGGGCAGCTTGCGCTCGTTGATGCGGAACAGGCCTTCCTGGATCAGGATGTGCCCGATGCGGACGTCGAACCGCTTCGGGCCGCCCGCCCCGGTGCGGAATTCCGGAAGGTTGTGAGTGCCGTCCGGATTGAACTGGAGGTACACCTCGGGACGCTCGATGTCGATCTGCTCCACATCGAAGACGCGTCCCTGGAGATCCTTGACGGACATCTGGATGCGGACGAGCGGAGCGCGGGCGACCGGCGGGTCCGTTGGCCGGGGGCCGGGAATGACCACGTCGCGCAGCTCGACGGCGATGGGAAAAAAGGTGTAGTCGATGTCGCGGATCTGAATGGGACGGCCCAGGAACTGCGTCATCTGCACCACGATGCGGGCGAGCGCCCGTTCGTGGGCGAACCGGCTCTGCAGGAGGAGCAGGCCGGCCGCGAGGAGGGAGAGCAGCAGCAGGAGCCCCCAGATGAAGGGGCGGACCACCCAGCGCCGCATCCTGCCGTGGCGGCGGCGTGATCCCCGTTTTTCAGGCACAGAGGAAGGCGGAGGAGGACCGGACGGTGAGGGCTCGCTCACCCCGCGGACCCTCCGGGCTCGCCGCCGGCCGGCCCTTCCGGTTCGCCATGCAATCCGCCCCAACGCAGCTTGACCCGCAGGCTGCCGTAGAAGCTGCGGCCGCTCACCTTGGCGAGCCGCACCGAAGCGGCGCCGCGGGTGACGCGGACGGTGTCGCGAAAGCCGAGGGAGGTGCCCTCCTGCCCGTCCAGCGTCAGGTAGACCTCCTCGCGCTGCGTCTCCAGGGTCACCTCGATGGGGCCGGTGTCGGGCACCACGATGGGACGCATCGACAAGGCGTGCGGGCAGATGGGCGTCAGCACGGCCACCGGCAGCAGGGGATTGACGATCGGCCCTCCCGCCGAGAGGTTGTAGGCGGTGGAGCCGGTGGGGGTGGAGATGATGAGGCCGTCGGAACGGAAGCGGGCGATCAGGTGGCCGTCCACCTTCAGCGTCAACTCGATGATGCGGGCCAGCGCGCTCTTGGTGATCACGGCGTCGTTGAGCACCCGGAAGGAGACCGGCGAGCCGCCGTTGCGCTCCAGCTCCACGTCGAAGAGCGAACGCTCCTCGATGCGGTACCGCCCGGTCAGCACCTGGACCAGCGCCGGGTAGAGCTCGACGCGGTTGATCTCGGTCAGGAAGCCCAGATTGCCGAGGTTCACGCCGAGGATGGGTGTGCCGGGCGCGATCGTCCGGGCCACCGAAAGCAGGGTGCCGTCGCCTCCCAGGACCACCACCAGGTCGTAGGGGTCGCGGATATGGAACGGCTTTTCGCCCTCGACGCCGCGGGCGCGCAGCGTGGCCTCGTCAAGGGCGGCTTCGAGGCCGCGGCGGCGCAACCACTCCGCCAACTCGTGCGCGGTATGGACGGCCTCCCGGCTCGCCACCTTGGCGACCACCCCGACGCGCTGGATTTTCCGGCTGCCGCGTTTGCGGCTCATGGCCCGCTCCGCCGGAAGAGGGCGAAGGCCTCGCGGTTGCCGCCGCTGCCGGCGACCGGCGAGTCGAAGACGCCGAGCGGCGGCAGCCCCAGGGCGGCGATGCCCTCGACGCACTGGCGCACCACCCGCCCGCGGACCTCCTCGTCGCGCAGGATGCCGCCCTTGCCCACGGCCCCGCGGCCGGCCTCGAACTGAGGCTTGATCATGGGCAGCAGCAGGCCTTCCGCCGCCAAGTGCGGCAACAGCGCCGGCACCACCTTGAGCAGCGAGATGAAGGAGACGTCGACGGTGATCAAGTCGCAGGGCTCCGGCAGGGCGTCCGGCGCCAGATATCGGGCGTTGATGCGGTCCATCGCCACCACCCGCGGATCGTTGCGCAGCCGCTGCTCGAGCTGGCCGTAGCCCACGTCGAGGGCATAGATCCGGGCCGCACCCCGCTGCAGCAGGCAGTCGGTGAAGCCGCCCGTCGAAGCTCCCACGTCGAGGCAGATCCAACCGGCGGGGTCGACGCCGAAGTGATCCAGAGCGTGCGCCAGCTTCCTGCCCGCCCGCGAGACGAAGGGCTCCCGCGGCGCCAGCACCTCGACGCGGACTCCCTCGCGTATCGCCGTGCCCGGCTTGTCAACCCGCTTACCCTCCACCTCCACCACGCCCGCCATGACGGCCCGCCGCGCCTGCTCGCGGCTGACGAACAGCCCCCGCTCCACCAGCAGTTGATCGAGACGCAAGCGCGAATCCCTGTCCTCATTGCGGGACGTTCAATCCAAGCGGTATGGTATCGAGCCCCCTCGATCGGTCTCGCTCGCCGCGGGGCGGTGCAACGGCCATGCCGAGGGGGCCGCCATGGCCGGGACTATACCCGCTGGCGGCTTGCTGGGCGAGAGCTCGACGAGGGATTTTGCCTCGACCGCAGACGTGGCCTACCGCGGCATATCCAATCGTCCACACCACCTGTGGGACAGAGGGATACGGAAAGGTACCCTTTTCCTCCGACTGCGAGCTGCCGCTATGGGCGGTCGACCCTGGCATCGAAAATGCTTCAACACTCCACCGCAAAGTCGGGAATCTGGATCGATCGATAGGAGGAGAAATCGGATGTCCATCCGTCGTGTCGCGTCCCACTTGTCCTTCGCCCTGGTGGCCTGCGGATCGCTCGCCGTCGAGGCTCAGAAGCCGGCATGCAGCACCGGAATCGTTCAGACGTCGAGCGGACCGGTCTGCGGCACGACGTCGACCGCCTCTTTCCCGGAAAAGGGGCTCCTGACCACTTCCGCCTATCTTGGCATTCCTTACGCGGTGCCGCCCATCGGTCCCCGGCGCTGGCAGTATTCGACGCCTTTCAAGGGCTCCGACCTCCTGCAGGCGACGGTGTACGGCAACGTATGCCCCCAGAGTCTTGCGTCCCCTGCCTCCACGGGATCCGGCAGCCAGTGCAAAGACGGCCGGGCGCTGGGGCCCGGTGAGAGCGAAGATTGCCTGTACCTGAACGTCTGGGTGCCCGGCGGCACGGCGGCGGGCTCGCAACTGCCGGTGATGGTGTTCATCCATGGCGGAAACTTCGACCAGGGCTCGGGAGACGCAGGAATGCCCATCGGCAACCTGTACGACGGCACCTATCTCGCGGCCACGGGCAAGGTGATCGTGGTGACCTTCAATTACCGCCTGGGCGCTCTCGGCTTCCTTGCCCGGGGCGGCAACTACAACTTCGGTTTCGCCGATCAGCTCCTGGCGCTCAACTGGGTGCGGACGAATATCGCCCGCTTCGGCGGCAATCCTGACAACGTGACGCTGTTCGGCCAGAGCGCGGGCGCGAAGTCGGTCGGGCTCCATGCCCTCTCCAGCCCCAGGAGCGCGGGGCTCTTCCAGGCCGCCATCATGGAGAGCAACGCGCTCGGCCTGCACTACAAGAGCACCTCCCAAACCCGGACGCTGAGCAACGCGTTCTGTGCGAGCGGCTCGTCTCTGTGCACGACCGCGACGACGGCCTGCGACCTCGTCGAAGCGCAGCACGACTTCTTGGCGGCGCAGCCCCTGAGCTTCGCGAGCCTGACCAACCTCATGTGGGCGCCGACCGTCGACAACGTCTACGTCACCGGCCAGCCGATCGCCTCCGCCGCCAACCTCGGCGTGCCGCTCGTCCTGGGAACCAATCACGATGAGGGTATTTCCTTCGTCTACCAGGCCGAGCAACGGGCCCCGAAGTCAATCGATCACAATCCTCCAAGCTCCGCCGCGTATGCGGCCATCCTCGATCAACAGTTCGGCGTCGCCAATTCAAGGTATATCCGCTCGCTGGAGCGGTACGACTGCGGCGCCGCTTCCGACTGTAGCAACCAGCTCGTCAACGTGATAACCGATTACGCTTTCACCTGCGCGAACCGCCACCTGGCGATCCAGGCGACTCAGGGAGCCGATCCCCCGCCCCTCTATCTCTATCAATTCAACCAGGTCTCGAGTTTCAATTTCTGGTCGCAGGAACCGAACCTGGTGCCGCAGTGCGCGGAAAAGGTCTGCCACGCCGACGAGCTCCCCTACGTCTTCAACTCGGCTCGGCAGTTCGGCAAGCTGGGGATCTCCTTCACCTCGCAGGAGGAGTCGCTCGCCCAGACCCTCGGAGGATACTGGACGAGCTTCGCCAACCGTCACGACCCGGACAGCACCTGGCCTCTCTTCATGCCCCAAAAGACCTACCGCATGCTCGCGGCGGGCTCCTCGACGGCGATCGATCCGCTGGACGCATGCGCCAACTGCTCGACCCTCTGGGACCTCATCGGCTATGGGACAGCGCCGGCGGAGCCCTCGCCGGTCCCGGCGGCGAAGGACTTCATCCTCTATGGAGGTGACGTCGTGACTCTGGACCCGGCGGGCACCGTGGCGGAGGCCGTCTGGGTCCGCAATGGCCGGATCGAAGCGGTCGGCACGCGCGAGGAGATGATGCGGCACGCGACGAAAGCAACCGAGCTCATCGACCTCCACGGCGGCGCTCTCCTCCCCGGGTTCATCGATCCCCACCTCCACCTCGACTTGATTGCACTCTTGGCTTCCTATACGGATCTGAGTCCGTGCCTGCCCGCTCGATACCAGATGCACCAGCCCTGCCCGCTGACCATTTACGATGCGCTGGACACCCTGAAAAAGAATCCGCAGAAACCGCAGCCGCCCGCGGGCACGACGTGGTTCCTCGGCAACGGGATCGATCCCTCGCTAATGTCTCTCGACGGGATCCAGTCCGGGCGCCTCTTCCAAAACAATCCGGCCCCGTTCCTCGAGCGACGCGTCTCGAAGACGGAGCCGGTGATCATCCTCGACAAGTCCGCCCATCTCGCCTACGCGAACCGCCAGGCTTTCGTCGCCGCGGGCATTTGTGAGACAGTCGACAATTGCTCCCCGCAAACGGCAAAGAAGCCCCTGCCACAACCGCCCGGACAATGGGCCGTGGACGAAAGCGGTTTCTTTAACGGCCTGCTCGTCGAGCAGCAGGCCTTCGTGGCTTTCACCGCCGTCACACCTCAGCCCACCGAGGAGGAGGCGATCCACAGTGCTGAAGCGAGCTCCCGGGATTTCTCACGGGCCGGTGTGACCACGGTGGTCAACGGCGGCACGCAATTCATGCCGAGCCTCCTCCCGCAACTGGCCTGGCGGTCACGTGCCCATCCGCTGCTGCGCTATCGCGCCCTCGTGCCCCCGACCATGGTCTCGCCGTGTCTCGCGAAACCGTCCCGTTGGGAAGAGTACGACGGGCTCTTCGGAGTTACGGGCATCAAGCTCTGGGCAGACGGCTCCGCCCAGGGGTGCACCGCGGCCCTCGTCGATCCCTATGACCAGAACGGTTCATGCGACGGCGCCGGCCAGGGCATCGTGGACCTCTGCACAGACCAGATCGTCACCACCCTGGCGTCGCCATGGAAAGCGGGCTGGCCCATCCAGATCCACGTCAACGGCGACCGGGCCATCCAGATCGTCCTGGAAGCCCTCGCGACCTTGCAGGCGGAGGCCCGCAACGACAGCCCGATCACCTTGCTCCACTTCACGGTCGACGGCAACACCGAGACAGGAGAGGACATGGTTCAACAGGTAGCCGATCTCCGCGCCGGCCGTTTTGTTTACAACGGGAAGCCGGCGCCACGGGTCGACGTCCGCGTCAGCCATCTCATCGGCCACGTCGCCTACTGGGGCGGTGCCTTGCAGAACATCCTCGACGGCGCGAGCGGGCCGGAGCCGCCGCACCAAGAAGGGCGAGCCGCCCGCATCGACGCAACACGACGCGACCTCGAGCTGGGCGTGCCCTTCTCCCTGCACAGCGACGCTTCCGTAACGCCGGTGCATCCGCTGTGGTACGTCGAGCAGGCGGTAACCCGCAATACCTGGTTCTACCCGAAGCTTTCAAACGCCGACGTCCACACCATGCCCGGCGGGCAGAACGTCACCATCGAGCAGGCCTTGCGGGCCGTGACTCTGGAACCGGCGAGGCAGCACGGGCTCGACCGCTATATCGGCAGCATCGAGAAAGGCAAGATCGCCGACCTGGTGATCCTCGACAAGAACCCGCTCAGGCAGCCGCCCAACGAGATCCATCTGATCCGGGTCCTATCGACCTTCGTGAGCGGCTACAGGAACGATGGGTCGAAACAATAGCCGCGCAGTCCTCAGTTGTTGACCAGCTCGCCGGCACGCAGCGCGAAGGACAGATCCTCCGTCTTCGCGAGGCAGCTCGTATCCAGGCCCTCCAGTCCGCCGGCGGCGACGAAAGCCTGGATCATCCCCGAGACGCACGGGTCCGTATCGTTGTGTCCCCGGTTGGGCAGGATGAGATGGCGCGCGTTGGTGAGGGACCGCGCCAGCCTCTCGCCATAGCGCGGCGGGGTCGCATGATCCAGGGCTCCGGTCAGGATCAAGGCAGGAACGTTGGACTGGACCGGCGTCCGGTAGTCCTTGGGCAGCCAGCCGCGCGTCCACTCACCGCAGGCGAGGACGTCCCGGCCGACACGGAATGCGCCCGTGAAGGTGCCAGCCGCTGCCGCCGGCAGGGCGGAGGCATCGAAGTGCAGCTCCTCGTTGCAGACGATCGAGAGATAGATGCCTTTCGGAATCTCGTTCTCTCCCCTGGAAGCCAACCTGCGGGCGAGCGGTTGAACGTCGCCTGCATGGGCGAGGTGGAGCAGTAGGGGCAGGTCGTGGATTCTCTCTGCTGAATACAACACACTTGAAACGAAGACGCGCAGAATCTCGGCATCGATCGGCACCTCCACCTCCTCACGGGTCTCCGGCTTGCTCACCTTGACCTTGACCGGCTTCTCGGCGAGGCGTTTCAGGAGCGTGCTGAATTCCTGTGCGAGGTTCGGAAAGGCATTGTGGCAACCCTGCTGTCGGGCGCAAGCGGCGAAGGCCTGATCCAGCGCCTGCTGGGAGTTTCGGGGAGCCTCGAGCCACATCGGCACGTCGAGAGGAACCACGCCCTGCAGGACGACGGCGCGCACGCGTTCCGGATGCTGGCGCAGGTAGACCATCGACGCCTTGGTGCCGTACGACACGCCGTAGAGGTTGAGCCGCGGATATCCGAGCCAGCCGCGGACCTCGTCCAGATCGTCCATCGCGAGGGGAGTCGTGTAGTAGCGCAAGTCGGCCTTGCGCTCCAGCTCCTTGCGGCAACGGCGGACCGCCTCCAGGAAGCGGGCCTCGTCCCGATACACCGCGTTCGCGGGATTCGTGGGCAGATCGCATTCCAGCGCATTGGACGCCCCGCTTCCCCCGCTGATCGATCAGCAGGATGTCGCGGCGCAGCCGCAGGGCGGGAAAAGCTCGGCTGAAAAAACCCGCGTATCGGGTGGCCGGCACGACGTGTTA
>CAVZUZ010000020.1:0-13378 GCA_963778565.1 Thermoanaerobaculaceae bacterium
TTCGATTCGCCCCTTCAATTCCTCGATCTCGGGGCATCGCTGCAGGACACCGCGCCACTGTCCTCCCAGTCCGCTCATCGCCCAGGCACGACCTTCGCCAGGATCTAACTCCGGCACATGGCTCCAAAGAAAAGGCTCCGCGAACTGTTCTTTGACATTGACCTCGGTGCGAATCTCTCGCCATGGAGACGGCAGGAGACCGTGGTGGATGGCCAGCATCCAGATCTCGACCTCTTCTATGGCAAGGCAGACAAAGAGCCGACCCTGATGCTCGGCTTCACGCGCCGCTCCTATCCGCGAACGAGTCTCATCACCATCCCGATCCACCATCACCAAGAACAAGTCGTTCATTGGGTATGTCGCTACTATTTTGGAAATGATGGTGGCATTAAGCGCCTCTGCCACGCCGCGTAATCGTGGCCTGGAAAGAATCGTGACACGAGGCGCCTTGGACAAATCCGAAAAAATTCGTTCGACGACTGGCTTAAGAATGTACTGATCGAGAATGGGATCCTCCGGGATCACCAGCACCTTCACAGAGCCATCTCCAGCCAGCCAGTGGTGAACATCTCGTCGATGCTTGTGTGCTGGAGAACCTCAGAAAAATGCGGCAGCTCACCCAGACGGCGCATGATTGTTCCCTCGTAGTCGGGCACGCGGCTGAAGACAATCGTGTTTCGCAGAGTTTCGTCGCTGAGCCATTGCAGGACGACCGGCGAATGCGTGGTAGCGATGATCTGAATATCCCGCTTACGGGTCACTGCTTCGAGATACTCGACGAGGAGTCGGATCCGCGTCGGGTGAAGACCTGCCTCGATATCCTCAATCAGAATGACGGAACCAGGCTCGGCGGTGCGCAAAGCTAAAAGAATTCCGAGGAAATGAAGCGTGCCATCAGAGATGCTTCGAGCAGAAATACGCCTGCCGCCTTTTTCAACGAATATAGCTATGACTTCTCTAAGCTCTGTGTACTCGAGAAAGTCAACATCTTCGACCTCGGGCGCGCAGAGCTCAACCAGCCAACGGATCAAGCTCGCCTTCTCGGTCTCATCTTCACAAAGATCTGCCAGGATCCCGGAAATATTATTCCCCTCATCACCCAGCGGGTAACCTCGTCGCCCAGAACTACGCATTTCCGTGGGATTGATGTTCAGAAAACGCACTGTCATCAAAGCGTCATACAGCCAAGTCAAGAGACCGCGGTTCTCTGGGTGCAATCCCGGATCGCGCCCATTCTCAAATGCGAGGAGACTCCTGTCGGCCTCGATGAAAAAGGTGCCCGCAGATGCTTGTTCGACTTTGAGCTGGCTCTCCATCTGGCCTTCGCCGGTCGCCCTGAGCCAAGCGTCCGATTGCCCTCCCAGGGTTTCCTCCTTCAGTGCCGTCATAGGGGTGCTTCTGGCATACAATATGATGCTCAACCTCGACCTGATTGGGGATCAGTTCAGAGGTATCGGGCTCGGAAGCTCGGTCCCAGCCTTGGCGCAAGCCAAACACTGTCGATGCTGAAGGCGCTGGCCCCGATCCGTGCAGTCTCTGCCGATCTCCCACGCACTCCGGGCCAGGCATCCGGATGAGATCTCAGCTCGCCATTAAGAATCTCGTCGAGGGTCAAACCGAAGACAAGCCCTTGAAGGAAACGCATCGCATCGAGAAAATTACTCTTGCCTGAAGCATTCGCGCCGACAAGCAGGGTCAGCGGCGCAAGCTCGACCTGCTCGTCCACGAAGCTCTTGAAGTCGATCAGGCGGATCGCTCTAAGCATGGCGCAGAATTTCCGAAATCCGGAACCCGTAGCTCAAATGGCTCCCTTGGCCCTTACCCTTACCCACCGACATCACCTTCGTGCAACCGCTTCGGCCGCTGTGATAATCCGAATCCCTTGAAACTGCGCTAAGTCTAACAGGTGTCGATCGCCAAAGATAATGACCTCGGCCCGAGCCGCTGCCGCACACGCGAGAACCTCGTCGTCATCCGGATCTTGCTCGATAATAGGAGGAACCTCTTGGGGGATAACGACACGGGTCAGAGCCAAATAGCTGAGAAATAACTTGTGAGGCGCGCTCCCTACCAGTTGAAGGCGGCCCGCAAACTTCTCTCGTCTCATCACCTCTTCCAGCTCTTGAAGCAAGACGGGGCTAGTGAACAACTCGATGGTGCCGAAGCGAGCGCGATCGAGAACCCGACGGGAAGGACCTGACCAGAGGAGTCCGGATACGACGACGTTGGTGTCAGCGACGGCCCGCATGCGATGCGCGTCGCCTCGCTCGGACAGCTTGGATCTCTTCCTCCACTTCGGCCTCTGTCAAGGGTGGCCTGGGAAGGGCCGCCAGACGATCCGCGACTTCAAACAGGTGGTCGATTCGCCGCTTGCGGAGCGCCTCGCGCACCAAAGTCTCCAGAGAGGCGGGCTTTAAGAGACCGCTGGCCTCCGCCTCCTGGGCGATGCTCTCCGGCAAGGTCAACCTGATCTCTAGCTGGACGATGCTTTCCTTCTCAGCCATGATTCCTAGAAGTCTACACGAACTTCAAGCCAACAGGCGCTTTTGCGCGTCCTCACGGCACCCACGCATACCCGAGCTTCAAGAACAACGTCCGGTCCGTCCGCGTCAGGTCGATCCGCTGGTCGCCGAAGGAGTTATCGGAGTAGCCGACGAAGAGCACCGTCTGGGGATTCAGCTTGTAGGAGAAGAGGAGCTGGCTGAACAGCGTCTCCGTGTGATCGTCCACCGTCGAGAGATAGAGGGCCGGGGTCCGGTCGATATCCGTGTACTGGAGGATGGCGCGGAGGAAGGTGCGGACGTTGAACTGGTAGACCGTGGTGAGCTGCGTGAGGTTCGCCGTGAAGAGGTTGCCGCGGTCGACGTCCAGCTTCTGGTAGACGTGGGAGAGCACGGTCCGCAGGTGGAGCCCGAAGTTGTAGCGCACCGTGGGCTCGATCTGTACCACGTCCCCGGCCTGGGTGTTGGCGAAGTCGATCTCGTCGGAGATACGAAGGAAGAGGCCCAGGAAGAGATCCCCCGTCGGCTGGATCTCGGCATAGGTGTTGGTGAACGTCTCGTCGAAGGTCACGCCGTTGAAGAATCGCTCGCGCTGGCCGACATCGAACTCGAGGTACGACTGCCGGGGACCGTTGAAGTTGGCGAGGACCTCGAGCTCCTCCTCGAGGAGCTGCCCGTTCTGGTCCTCGCGGCGATCCCAGTCCCCGCTGAGGCTGGCGCGCGTCCACCCCCGCCAGTTGCCGTGCCAGAGGTGCCCGAGCCCGGCCAGCGAGAACTTGTAGTCGACCCGCGGCATGAAGCCCATGTCGGCGCGGAAGTTCCGTCCGACGTCCTCGTAGCGCGCATAGCCGAACCAATTGCGGGAGTTGTAATCGTAGGAGAGCCAGTAGGCGTCATCCTCCAGAGTTCCGGCCGGCTGGTCGAAATCCTCTCTCACGCTCCCCGGATATTCGGTCCGGGAGCGCAGGAACTGGCCGCGGAACGAGCTCGTGCCCCTGAACAGGTAACGACCGTCGATCCCCGCCAGATGATTCTGATAACCGTCGCCCTCGCGGCCGGTGTAAAGGACGCCCAGGGCCGACGAGCTTCCGAAGTCCCGCCGATAGCGCAACACGGCGTCGCTGGTCTCGAAGTCGAGCGAGGTCGCGGCTGAGCCGTTGCTGCCGGGAATCAGCAGGTTGGTCCGGTCGTCCCGGGAGGCGAAGACGCCGAGCCCGTTCTTCCCCTCCTTGCCGGTCAGCTTGACTCCCCAGGCGGGATCGGCGACGTTGCGGGTGAACACCGCGTCGAAGGGTGTGTCGAAGAAGTCGGCACCTTCCAGGAAGAACGGGCGCTTCTCCGGGAAGAAGAGCGCGAACTGGTTGTTGACGTCGAGCTGGGCGGAGTCCGCCTCGACCTGAGAGAAGTCGGGGTTGACGGCGGCGTTCAAGGTGAGGTTGGGGGTGATCCCCCACTTGACCGTGAGGCCGAGATCGGACTCTACGTCACCCTCCTCATAGGCTCCGTCGGGAAAGTCGCTCCGCCGGTCGGTGCGGGCAGCCGTCGCGGTGGGCGCGACCTCGATGTTCTTCCCCGGCGTCACCCCCGAAAAGCCGGTCATCTTGGATGCCTGGCACAGATAGCAACTGATGTTGCGGTCGAGCGGATGGCTGGAGATGCGGGCGCGCTGGCTGCGCGGGTAGAAGCGCAGGGCGTCGAAGCCCCAGGTCTGTTCCCCTTCGGCGCGCGGGAAGCGCAGCGAGCTCCAGGGAATGGCGATCTCGACGGCGTACCCCGTCGCGTTGATCTTGCCGGCCGAGAGCCAGATGGCATCCCAGGTGTCGTCCTCGGTGCCGCCCACGTCGTCCTGGAACATGTCCATCTGCACGCCGAGCGGATTGACGAAGAACTCGAAAGCCCGCCTCTCGTCGTTGAAGGTGTCGAGGACGATGCCGACGAAGTCGTCGCTGAAGGCCCTGTCGCGGTCCAGGAGGTGGGCGCGGATCGCCGAAGGCTCGGGATCGTGGGCGCGGAACCCTACATATAGATGATCGCCGTCATAGGTCAGGAGGGTCTCCGTCTTGACGTCGGGCGGCAGGTTCTCCTTCGGCCGGGTCTCGTACTTGGCCTCGACCACCGCCGCGTCCTGCCAGGCGGCTTCGTCGAGCACGCCGTCGATGGTGATGGGCGAGGTCGCCCGCTCGACGCGATAGGCCGGACGCTCGGACCGCGCCGGGGCGGTTGCTTGTTGCCGCGCCGCGAGCGGCGAAGCGAGCGCGAGCAGCACAGATGCAACAACTCTCCATCTCCCGTTCATCATCCCTCCTGCACGAAAGCCTACGTTACTACTGGGGTAGTACGTGGAACCGGCCGATTGGTTGCAGGCCGGTTTCTCGCCGATTTCTCCTTCTTAGACGCGCGGGTGCGGCGATCGGTTTGCCGGGAGACAGGCCGATCGGAGCTAACCTCTCGCCGGACGCTGCGTCTAAGAGGATCGAATGGAACGCGACGAGACCATGCTGGTGGAACGAGCCCGAAAGGGAGACGCCGAGGCTTTCCGGGAGCTGGTGGTGTGCTACAGCCCGAGGCTGTTCCGGCTCGCCTGGCGCATCACCGGCGACGAGCAGAGCGCCGAGGACGCGGTCCAGGAGACGTTCCTGCGGGCGTATCGATCGCTCGGCCGCTTCGACGCCCGCGCCCAGCTCGGCACCTGGCTCCACCGGATCGCGGTGAACGCGGCCCTGGACCTCGCCCGCAGGCAGGAGCGGCACCGCTCCCGCCACGAGGACTGGTCCCAGGGCTCGGCCGGCGAGGACGAGACCTTTCCATCTTCCGATCCAGGACCGGACCGGATCGCCCTCAGCCAGGAGATGGAGCGCGCCGTGCGCTCGGCCCTGGCCGGGCTGTCGGCGATGGAGAGGACAGCGTTCGTCCTGCGCCACTTCGAAGGCCGGTCCATCGCCGAGATCTGCGATCAGCTCGGGCTGGGGGTGAGCGCCGGCAAACAGGCGGTCTTCCGCGCGGTCAAGAAGCTGCGCCGCGTGCTGGAGCCCCTGGTCCAGACACAGGAAGTGAGACTATGAATCAACTCGAAGACGACGACCTGATCCTCTATCTCTACGGCGAGGCGGAAGACCCCGAAGCCGTGCGGCGGCAGATCGAGGCCTCGGAGGAGCTGCGCTCCCGCTGCGAGATCCTGCGCCGGGTGCTGGGCGTGGTGGACGCCGCCGCCGTTCCCGAGCGCGGAGCGTCCTACGGCGCCGAGGTCTGGAGCCGGCTCGCGCCGCGGCTCGCGGAAGAGGACCGTGCCGGCCGGGTGATTCCCTTCCGGTCGCTCCTCTCTCGCTCGATCCCCGTTCGAAACCGGCGGGCGGCCGGCTGGGCCGCGGCGGCCCTGATCCTCCTCGCCGTCGGCTTCACGCTCGGCCGCGTGTGGCCGTCCCGGCCGGGCGCGCTGCCTCAGGAGGCCAGGGACCGCATCCTGCTCGCCACCGTCGCGGCCCACCTCGAGCGCTCCGAGCGGCTGATCGCCGAGTTTGCCAACGCTCCCGGCACGGTCGATCTCTCGGCCGAAAGCGCCTGGGCGCGCGACCTGCTCGCCGCCAACCGCCTCTACCGCCAATCCGTCCGCCAGGCCGGACGCCAGCGGCTGGCCGTGGTGCTCGACGACCTGGAGCCGTTCCTGCTCGACCTCGCCCATGCGGAGGCCGCGCCGCCGGCGGAGGAGATCGCGGCCATGCAGGAGCGGATCGCCTCCCAGGCCCTGCTGTTCAAAGTGCGCGTCGCGAGCGACCGCCTGGATCCCCGAAAACAGACTCTTTAGGAGAAACCCTATGTTGCGGAAAACGCGAAAGACCCTTCTCTACCTGTGGCTGGGCGCCCTGCCCATCCTGTCCGGTTTGAGCTTCGTGTCCTGGACGGCCCTCGCCGCCGGGGACGCGCAGAAGGACGAGCTTTACCTCGAGGCGCGCAAGGACCTCGACGCCGGACGCTGGAACGCCGCCGTCGACAAGTTCGGCCGGGTGGCCGAGCGGAAGGGCGCCGACGCCGACGCGGCTCTCTATTGGAAGGCCTACGCGCAGAAGAAGGCGGGCCGAGCGGCGGACGCCTTGGCGAGCCTGCGGCAACTCGGCGGCGCCTATCCCAAGAGCGGCTGGCAGGACGACGCCCGCGCCCTGGAGCAGGAGATCCGCGGGGAGACGGGGCAGCGCCCCGATCCGTCAGCCGAAGCGGACGAGGAGCTGAAGCTCTACGCCCTCAACGGCCTGATGGGCTCGGACTCCAAGCGGGCCGTTCCCATGCTGCTCAAGTTCCTCGAGGGGAAGCACTCGCCGCATCTCGAGGAACAGGCCCTCTTCGTGCTCTCCCAGAGCGATTCGCCCGAGGCGCAGAAGGTCCTGGTGGAGGTGGCCCGCGGCTCCCGCTATCCGGAGCTCCAGCGCAAGGCGATCGAGTCGCTGGGCGTCTCCGGCGATCCGGAAGCCGTCGCGGCGCTGGCCGAGATCTACGCCTCGACGGCCAATCCGGGGGTCAAGATCGAGGATCCTCGACGCATACCTGACCGCCGACGAGCGCGGCCGCGTCTTCGCCGCCGCCCGCGACGAGAAGGATCCCGCCATCCGGCGCAAGGCCATCGACCTGCTCGGGCCCATGGATGCCACACAGGAGCTGCGCCAGCTCTACCGCAGCGAGAGCTCGCCGGCCATCCGGATGGCGATCCTCGACAGTCTCGCCGTGGCCGACGACGCCGGGGCGCTCATCGAGATCGCCCGCGACGAGAAAGAGCCCTCGCTGCGCCGCAAGGCCATCGAGGGTCTCGGCATCAACGATTCGCCGCAGGCCACCGCGGCGCTCAAATCCATCTACGCCGGCAGCACCGATGGCGGAGTGCGCCGCGCCGTGATCGAGGGCCTCTTCATCCAGGACAACGCCAAGGCCCTGATCGAGCTGTTTCGCACCGAGAAGGACCCGGCGTTGAAGCGCGAGATCGTTCAGAAGCTCGGCCTCATGGATTCCGACGAAGCGATGGAGTTCCTGGGGAAGCTGTTCGGCGACTGAACGATCCGATCTTATTGGAACCCGAGGTGAATACCATGAGACTCCAGATACCGTTCCTGACCATGTTTCTCCTCGCTCCCGCGCTGACGGCCCAGACACCACCGGTCGCCAACGCGAAGCTCGAGACGGCCTCGGCCGCCGCCGGTCTCGAAGCCGCCGTGAACCAGGCGGGCTCCCGCGGCCAGGATCCGGTCTGGGTGGCCTGGACCGTGCCGATGATCCCCAAAGAGCGGTTTCTCTGCTGCCTGGACCAACTGGGCCGCAAGAAATGGACCCAAACCACCTGTCATCTCGAGGGAAAGAACCAGAGCTGGGGCGGCACCAACGACGTGAAGGTGCCTGCAGACCAGGATCTGCTGGTTCTGGTGCGCCTGAGCGACCGGCAGGTCGACAAGGTCAGGTCCTATTCCGCGGCCTGTTCGGTCGACGCGGACGGCCGCCGCCTCGTCTGGCTGGGAAACGTCAAGCCGGAGGAGAGCGTGGCACTGATCGCCAAGGTCGCCCGCAGACGGGACGATCAAGCAAAACCCGGCGAGGAGGCCCTGGCCGCCCTTTCCCATCATCGCAACGCGCGCGCCGACGAGGCTCTGGAAGAGATGGCCTCGGCGCCCCACTCCCGCAAGTTGCGCGAGGAGGCCCTGTTCTGGATCGGGCAGAACCGCGGCGAGCGCGGCGCCCGGTTTCTCGGCCGGGTGATCGATGCCGATCCGGATGGGGACATCCGCGAAAAGGCCATCTTCTCCCTGAGCCAGAACGAGGCGCCCGGAGCGGCCGACGCCATCATCCGGGCCTCGCGGGAGGATCGCAGCACCGAGGTCCGCGGCGAGGCCCTCTTCTGGCTGGCGCAGATGAACGATCCCAGATCACCCGACGCGATCCTCCAGGCGATCGACCGCGATCCGGACCTGGAAGTCAAAAAGAAGGGGGTGTTCGCGCTCTCCCAGCTCGATAAGGGCCGCGGCATTCCGCTCCTGGTTCGGCTCGGCCGGGAAGGCCGCCCGCGCGAGATCCGCAAGGAAGCGCTCTTCTGGCTCGCCCAGTCGGACGATCCCGCGGCGCTGGAGTATCTCGACAAGGTGCTGAACGAGTAGGGCCCCCCGCCCGAGCCCTCACCCCTGCCCCTCTCCCGCCCCCTCCCTTCCCACCTCACCGGGAGAGGGGAAAAGGGCGAAACGAGAACAGAGTCTTCTCCCGAGGTGGTGCAGGGAGGGGACGGGAGAGGAATTCTTCTTTTGTTTTTCTCCCTCCTCTCCCGGGGAGGTGGGCAGGGAGGGGGCGGGAGAGGAGGGCCGGGGAGGTGAGGGGCCGGCGGCGCGGCAGCGTATCGATTCAAGAGACTCTGGGGATCGGATACGCTTCCCTCCATGATCGACGCCAAGACCGAGCCCGCCACTCCGGCCGAATCCCACGCCCACCCTCTCGAGCTCGACGCGGACGAGATGCGCTCCCTGGCGGAGGCGGCTCTCGACCGCGTCGTCGCGCATATCGGGTCGTTGCCTGAGCAGACCGTCTCCGACACCCGGGGCGGCTTCGAGCTGGCCCGCTCCCTCGTCGAGCCGATGCCCGAGGCGGGCGCACCGGTTTCCGAGCCTCCTCGACCTGATCTTCGACCGCGCGGTGCGGCCGACGCTCAATACGGCGAGCCCGGGCTATCTCGCCTACATCCCCGGCGGCGGCCTCTTCCACACCGCGGTGGCCGACCTGATCGCCGACTCCATCAACCGCTACACCTCCATCTTCACCCCCGCTCCCGCCCTCGCCCAGCTCGAGGCCAACGTCGTCTCCTGGTTCTGCCAGATCGCCGGCTATCCGCCCGAGGCGCGCGGGACGCTGACCAGCGGCGGCTCGCTCGCCAACTGGACCGCGCTGGTGACGGCGCGGCGCGAGCGGCTGCCCGAGAGCTTCCTCCGCGGGACGATCTACGCCTCCGATCAGGTCCACTACTCGGTGGCCAAGGGGGCGATCCTCGCCGGCTTCCCGGAAGCCAACGTCCGCGAGGTGCCTTCGGACGGCTCTTCCGCCTGCGTCCGGACGCCCTCGCGGCCATGGCCGAGGCGGACCGCCGCGACGGATTCGAGCCGTTCCTCATCGCCGCCAGCGCCGGCACCACCAACACCGGCGCCGTCGACCCCCTGCCCGAGCTGGCCGATCTCGCCGCCCGGCTGGGTCTTTGGCTCCACGTCGATGCGGCCTACGGCGGCTTCTTCCTCTTGACGGAAGCGGGGCGGCGGTCGATGCGCGGCATCGAGCGGGCCGACTCCATCGTTCTCGATCCTCACAAGGGACTGTTCCTCCCCTACGGCACCGGCGCGGTCCTGGTGCGCGACGGCCAGGCCTTGAAGCGGGCTCACAGCCTGACGGCGGACTACATGCCCGGGCTGCAGGACGATCCAGACCGGGTGGATTTCTCGCAGTACTCGCCCGAGCTCTCACGGCCGTTCCGCGGCCTGCGGGTGTGGCTGCCGTTCAAGATGCACGGCGCCGGCGTCTTTCGCGCCGAGCTGGAGGAGAAGCTGGCCCTCGCCCGGCTCGCCGCGGACCGGCTGCGCGAGATGGAGGGGATCGAGATCCTCGCCGAGCCGCAGCTCTCCCTCCTTGCTTTCCGGCTCGCGCCAGCCGGCATGCCTGAGGAGGAGCTCGACGGCCTCAACCGCCGTTTCATCGAACGGATCAACGCCCGTCAACGGGTGTTCCTCACCGGCACCCGGCTCCGCGGCCGCTTCGCCCTGCGCATCTGCGTCCTCTCGTTCCGCACCCATCAGGACCGTATGGAGCAGGCGCTGGAAGACATCGCGGCGGCGCGGAGGGAGGTGCTTGCCCGCGCGACCTCACCCCCTGGCCCCCTCTCCTGAAGGAGAGGGGGAAACTGCAAAACAAAGCCCCTCTCCTTTAGGAGAGGGGTTGGGGTGAGGTCGAGACGGCAAAGACGGTGGGGTATGGGTCTACACCGGCGGCTTCTGCTCCTCCGGCTTCTGCTCTTCCGGCTTCTGCTCGGCAGGCGGCTGACCCTCAGCCGGTTTCGGCGGTTCCGGCTGGCCGATCGACACCAGCTCGACCTCGAAGACCAACGTGGCGTTCGGGCCGATGACCCCGCCGGCGCCCCGCTCGCCATAGCCCAGCGCGGCCGGAATGTAGAACTTGTACTTCGAGCCGACCTTCATGAGCTGCACGCCCTCGGTCCAGCCGGGAATGACCTGGTTGAGGACGAAGGTCGCCGGCTGGCCGCGGTCGACGGAGCTGTCGAACTTGGTGCCGTCGATCAACGTGCCCGTGTAGTGCACGGTGACGGTATCGGTCGCCTTCGGCGTCGGGCCGGTGCCCTCCGTCAGGACCTCGTATTGGAGGCCGCTGGCGGTCGCCTTGATCTCCTTGCGCTCCTTGTTCTTGGCCAGGAACGCCTCGCCCTCGGTCTTGTTCTTTTCGCCGGCGCCCTTCTGCTTCTCCTGCTGCTGCTGCATCACCTGCTGCTGAAGGCTCTGCATCGTGGATTGCATCTCGGCGTCGGTGAGCAACGGCTGGCCGCCGCCGAGACCGTCCCGCAGCCCCTGGATGACGAGCTCGGTGTTGACCTGGACGTCATTGCTCTTCAGCGAACGGCCGAGATTGATACCGATGGCGTAACTGGCGCGGTCCTGCAGGGACTCCAGCTTGCCCGTGCTGGGTGGTGCAGGCTCCTTGCCCGTGCTCGGGGTCGTGGACGGCGGGATCTGCTCGGCGAGAGCGGGCTGCTGGGCCGGCTGGCCTGACTGTTGGGCGCCGGCCGTCATCGCTGCCGCGACGAGCAGCACGGCGGCGAGAGTCACGAGCTTTCTCATACGGTTCTCCAAACGTTGGATGATTCCTTCATGGGAGACGGTGAGCGATCGCCCGTCTCCGGCGAATCCGGTAATCTTACCCTACCCGTGCCAAAGGAGCACAGCATTGAACAGGGATAGCTGCCGTCTGGCGGGAGTCCTCTTCCTGCTTGGAATCTCCGGCCTGGCCACCGCCGTTCCGCTGCGGGCCTGGCAGGCTCCGTCTTCACCACAGGCCCTCCCAGCGCAGCCATCGCTGACGCAGCGGCTCCAGGTCATCCTCCGCGCCCGCATGCCCGCGTCGGGCAAGCCGCCCGAGTTGCAGGCGGACGGCTCCGCCTTCCGCGCCACTCCGCACCTGCCCTGCTTCTACGAGCGCCGGGGCTTCGCGCCCGCCTGGATCGGAGACGCGGGTCTGCGGCGGGAGGCAGACGAGCTGGTTATGGCGATCGCGGAAGCCGCCGGCGATGCTCTGCATCCCGAGGACTATCACCTGGCCGATCTTCGCCAGCGGGTGGCGCGGGCGCGCAGTTATCCCACTCCGGCCGACCTCGCCGAGCTCGATCTTGGACTGACCGACGCCTTCCTTCGCCTTGCAGCCGACCTTGCCCACGGCAGGGTCAACCCGGAGCTGATCTACTCCGACTGCGCGATCGACGTTCCCGAGGTCGACCTCCCGGGCGCTCTCGAGAGCGCCCTCGCTGCCGGCGGCGTCCGGCAGGCGCTCGCCGACCTTGCGCCCGCTCACGCCGGCTATCGCGCCCTCAAGCAGGCCCTCTTCCAATACCGCGCGCTCGCCGAGCGGGGTGGCTGGCCGGCCGTGCCTGCCGGCCCTCCCTTGCGCCTCGGCGACAAGAACGAGCGGATCGCGGCCCTGCGCACCCGCCTGGAGGCCTCCGGCGACCTGGCACCACCACCTGATCCGGCCGGCGCGACCAGCGAGAGAGACCTCTTCGATGCTCCCCTGGCAACCGCCGTGCGGACCCTCCAGGAGCGGCAGGGGTTGGACGCCGACGGCGCGGTCGGTCCGGCCACCCTCGAGGCCCTCAATGTTTCCGCCGCGGAGCGCGTGCGGCAGATCGAGATCAACCTCGACCGCTGGCGCTGGCTGCCGCGCGACCTGGGCGAGCGCCACGTGATGGTGAACATCGCCGGTTTCGCGCTGGAGGTGGTCGAGTCCGGCAAACCCGCACTCTCCATGCGCGTCGTCGCCGGCAAGCCCTCCAGCAGCACCCCGATGTTCTCCGGCACGCTGGGCCACCTCGTGCTCAATCCCTACTGGAACGTGCCGCCGGGCATCCTGAAGAACGAGGTCCTGCCGAAGGTGCGGCGCGATCCCGGTTACCTGGCGCGGCAGAACATGGAGATGCTCCCCGGCGGCCAGGTGCGGCAGAAGCCCGGCCCCAACAACGCCCTGGGGAAGATCAAATTCCTGTTCCCCAACCGCTTCAACGTCTACCTGCACGACACGCCGTCGCGGTCGCTCTTCAGCCGCTCCATGCGCACCTTCAGCCACGGCTGCATCCGCGTCGAGAAGCCCATCGATCTGGCCGAGTACCTGCTGCGGGACGATCCCGGGTGGACGCGCCAGAAGATCGAATCGCTGCTCGGCGACGGCAGGGAACGCTGGATCGCCGTTCCCCGCCCCCTGCCGGTCCACATCGCCTACTGGACCGCCTGGGTGGACGGCGCGGGCGTCATGCACTTCAGGAAGGACGTCTATGGCCGGGACGGGCCGCTGCTGGAGAGGACGGCTGGCGAGGCGGCGGCTCCCTGAGCGCCTTTCCTCCCCCGCCCGAACCCTCACCCCCGGCCCCTCTCCCGCCCCCTCCCTTCCCCCCTCACCGGGAGAGGGGAGGAAAACGAAACAAGAAGTGAAAGGGCTGGGTCCAGAGACTTCGTCTTTGCCTTCCACGCCGGAGTTTTTCGTAGGGGTGGGGCTTGTCCCCGCCCTGGAACGTTGCGAGGGGAACAAACCCCTGCCCCCTACGAAAAGGTTTCTGGGAGGAGGCGGTCTTTTCTTGCCTTCTCCCCTCTCCCGGTGAG
>CAVZUZ010000021.1:0-16718 GCA_963778565.1 Thermoanaerobaculaceae bacterium
CGGCTTCTTCTGTCTCGACTCGGAGCCCTTCACCGGCCGGATCGCGTTCAAGGGAGTTCCCATCGCCACTGGGCAAGCGGGAGCCCTGGGCAACGCGGATACCATCGTTCAACGCCTCGACAACGCCGTGTTCAACAAGCAGGGGTGGCTGACCACCGGCCTCCAGATTCGCGCCATGCAGTTCGAGAGCATCGCTCCCTTCAAGATGTCCTGCGGCACGTTCAAGGCCCAGGTGACGCTCGACGGCGAGCAGCCGATCACCACGATGCGCATCGTGCGGACCAGCGAGAGGGGCAGCCGGGTTCTCCGCCCCGATCTGGGTCAACGTCAAGATCACCTTCACGCCCATCGGCAGGGGTCCGGGGGAGGTGCTCGAGGCGCTTCCGGCAGGCGGTGCGCCTCTCGTCCAGCCCGAGGAAGAGCTCTCGCTGGGTGGAGAGTCGAGAAGGTGTCGTGAAGCACTCCGGCTTCGTCCTCGTCGATACCGATGGCGACGGCGCGACCGACACGTATCTGCCGGGCACGTCGAACTTCGCAGCCGGATGGGCTTCCCCGCGGGAGAAGGCGGCATCGGGAGCAGGAGCGATTGCCCAGCCCTGCCACCCGGGTGGGGGCACCCACCAGCACTGCACTTATCCTGCCGCTGAGTAGGTCGCGGCGCGGAGCCTGTACAGTACGACGATTCGGGCAGCAGCGGCCTCGCGCCAAGGACCGCTGCTGCTGTTTTCCCCACGGCCGGGCCTCCCTTTACGAGGGTCCGATTTGCCCCAGCGCCCGCCGGATCTCCGGCTGGTCGGATCGAGCTGCAGCGCGGCGGAAGGCCCGGGCGGGCACCTTCGCCGTCGCCGATGCAGAGGCGGGCGAGCCCCACGGAGCTGTGGGCGAGGGCGTTGCGGGGATCGAAGCGGGGCGGCGCTCTCGAAGTCGCCGAGGCTTCTCGCACTGGTGGCGGTGCTGGCGATAACGGCCCCGCAGCAGCCGTAGGCGAGGCTCCTCGGGCTTGGCGGCCAGCGCGCGGTCGAGCAGGCGAAGCCCGCGGCGCCCGGCCTCGCCGCCGCGGGTGTAGGCGACGGTGCGGCCGACGGTGTAGTCGAGCCCTTCGGGAAGGCCAGTTTCCAGGGCGCGCAGGAGCAAGACGTCCGAACGGTCGAGGTCGCGCTTCTGGGCGTGGAGCACGTCGCTCAAGTTCCAGAGGGCCGAGGCGTTGCCCGGCTCGAGAACGAGAGCCTGCTCGAAGGCTGCCACCGCGGCCTTCATCTCGCGGCGCTCCCGGCGCAGCAGCCCCTCGTTGTTGTAAGAGCCGGCGGTGCGGGTCGATCCCGCGTGACGGGTGCGGTTTCCTCGCGCGAACCGAGGTAGCCGAGGGCCCGCAGCCTCGCGATCTCCTCCGCGTTTGCCGCCTCGTCCGCTTTGATCCCTGCGGGCTCATAAGGCTTGTAGCGCGCCCGGTAATCTCTCGGGCCAGGGGCGAGTTGGAAGCCTCGACCCCCGGCAGGGGAGGACCGGCGATGCCCCGACCCGGCGGCAGGCCGAGGAGCGCCAGCAGGGTGGCACAGACCTGGTCGACGTTTCCGGTTTCCCGCTGGGCCGTGGCCTCGATCCCTGGTCCCCCAGAGGAGGTAGATCCCCTCGTCGCGGTGCCAGCGGCCGGCGGTCGCGGCGGCGGCGCTCGGCAGGCGGGCGGGCCGCCCTCGCGCCAGTGGAATCCGTGATCGGAGGCGATCATCAGTCGCGCGCCGCGCTTCTGGGCGACGGCTTTGTAGTCGCCGAGGATGCGATCGATGGAGCGGAAATACTTCTCGGGCACCATCGAGTAGCGCGCGAAATCCTCTTCGCTGATGTTCGGCTGCCGCGGCGCGGTGTACGGCGCGAACACGTGGCCGATGCTGTCGGTCCCCTGCAGATAGAGGATGGTCAGGTCGGGCGCGTGCGAGTCGAGATACTGGCGCGCGAGGGCGTCGTAGACCGTGGTCTCGACGAGGATGCGCCGCAGCGCGCTGACGGGATGCGAATAGGGATCGGTGGCGCGGCGACGCTCCGAACTCCTCCGCGCGCAGCGACGGGAGGTATCGCGCAGCGACTTCGAATCCGATCTCGCTCTCCACGTCGGCGAGCACCTTGCGCGCCCACGGCTCGCGCGCCGGCGGATAGACCGTTCCCTTCAGGCGGCGCCGTCTCGGAGAAGAGGAAAGTGAAGAAGCGATCGGAGACGACCAGGCCGCGCACCGGCTCGGCCGGATAGGTCGCCCAGAGCCCGAACACGGCCGTGCTCCTGCCCGGCCTGCGTGGCCATGTTCCAGACCGCCGGCACCTTCCGCTCATCGCTGGTGATCGGCTCCTTGCGGCCGGTGGCGGGATGGAATCGCGTGAAGTCGAGGATCTCGTGCTCGAGCGGCGAGGTGCCGGTCATCATCGTCGTCCAGAGCAGCGGCGACAGCGGCGGATGCTGGGTCGACAGCACGCCGGCCGTCCTTCGCGGACAGGGCGATTGCAGGTTCGGCATCGCCCCGGACGCATGTACTGGTCGAGAAGCTGCCAGTCGGCGCCGTCGAGGCCGATGAAGATCACCGGGCGGGCCTGGCGGACGGCCCGCGCGATCTCGGGTGCCGGCGGCGGCGCCAGGCGTCTTGACTTGCGCGGGCTCCGGGGCCTTCCGGCAGGCCAGGGCGGCAAGGAGGAGGGCGAAGAGAAGCGGTCGTGGCATGGCGGGCGAGGGAGAGCTTATCTCAGCGTTTGGTAGTGGTTCAGTCTGCGGGCAAACTGAACCACTACGTAGCGTTTTCAGGGCGGCCACATAGGGCCGCCCCTACAGGATTTTCCCAACACAGTCCCTGGCACCCCCTATGCATCTGTCATGGCGCTCTCGCTCAAGCCGGAACATTTGAAACGGTACAAGGACATCGCCCGCCTGCTGATGCAGCACGGACGGGCGGACCTGGTGAAGGCCATGAGCGCCGAGCTGCCGGAGGCGGAGGTTCCCCCGGAGATCGCCGGAGATCCGGAGCGGCTCGCCTGCGACCTGGAGGCTCTGGGGCCGACGTTCATCAAGCTCGGCCAGATCCTCTCGACCCGTTCGGATCTCCTGCCGGCGCCCTATCTCGACGCCCTGGCCCGCCTGCAGGACCGGGTCGAGCCCTTCTCCTTCGCCGAGGTGGAGGAGATCGTCTCCACGGAGGACTCGGGGTGCGGCTGTCGAAAGCCTTTCTCACCTTCGACTCGACCCCTATCGCCGCGGCTTCCCTGGGGCAGGTCCACCGGGCCGAGCTGCGGGACGGGCGGGAGGTGGCGGTCAAGGTGCAGCGGCCCGGCATCCGCCAGGTCATCCTGGAGGACCTCGACGCCTTCAGCCAGATCGCCGCCCTCCTCGACAAGCACAGCGAGGTCGGCCGGCGCCTCGCCTTCCACGAGATGCTCGAGGAGTTCCGCAAGACGCTGCTGCGCGAGCTCGACTACCGCCGCGAGGCCACGAACCTGCTCACCCTGGCCGGGAACCTGCGGCATTACGAGCGGCTGGTCATTCCCCGTCCGGTGGACGACTACACCACCTCGCGCGTCCTGACGATGGGCTACGTCCGCGGCACCAAGATCACCGACCTCTCGCCCCTCGCCCGCATCGACCTGGACGCCCGCCGGCTGGTGGAGGAGCTGTGCGAGGCGTACCTCGACCAGATCCTGGTGGACGGCTTCTTTCATGCGGATCCTCATCCCGGCAACCTGCTGGTGACCGAGGACGGCCGGCTGGCCCTGTTGGACCTGGGGATGGTGGCGCGGATCGATCCGGCGATGCAGGAGCAACTCCTGAAGCTCCTGCTCGCCGTCACCGAGGGGCAGGGGCAGCAGGCCGCCCGGATCATCCTGCAGATCGGGACCCAGCTCGAAGACTGCGACGAGGCGCGCTACCGGCGGCAGGTGGCGGACCTCGTGGGCAGCTTTCAGAACGTCTCGGGGGAGCAGCTGCAGGTGGGGCGCGTCCTCGTCAATCTGACCCGCCTGGCCGCCGAGAACGGCGTCCGGCCGCCTGCGGAGCTGACCATGATGGGCCGGGCCCTCCTGCATCTGGACGAATCGGCCCGTACCCTCGATCCCGAATTCGATCCCAACCAGATGGTGCAGCGCCGCACCGATTCGATCATGCGCCGGCACATGTTGAAGAAGCTCTCGCCGGGCAATCTGCTCGGCTCGGTCCTGGAGCTGCAGGACTTCCTCCAGCACCTGCCGGCGCGGATGAACGCCGTCCTGGACAACCTGGCCGGCAACAAGATCCAGGTCAAGGTGGACGCCTTCGACGAGGCCCGCCTGATGGACAACCTGCAGAAGATCGCCAACCGCATCGCCCTCGGCCTGGTGCTGGCGGCGCTCATCGTCGGCGCGGCCTTGTTGATGCAGGTGCGGACCGCGTTCACGCTCTTCGGCTATCCCGGCATCGCCATGCTGCTCTTCCTGCTGGCGGCGGCCTGCGGCTTCGTGCTGGTGCTCAGCGTCCTGCTGAACGACGACTGGCGGGTGTGGCGCAACCGCCGCTCACGGGAGGTCTTGCCCGCTCGACCTCACCCCTACCCCTCTCCTAAAGGAGAGGGGTTTCAAGAGACCTTTTTGTTCCCCCCCTCTCCTTTAGGAGAGGGGGCCAGGGGGTGAGGTCGCGCGGCCCTAACTCGGCTGGCGCCACAGCGAGAAGTCGAAGCTGGGCCTGCCGCCCGGGCCGATCATGAAATCGAGCAGCACGCTCTCGAGCTCGCGCAGGTTGGGGGTTTCCATGAGCACCTGTCGTTCGGCGGGGGAGAGCGCGATGGCGTGAGCGATGGCGGTAACGATCTCCGTGCCCGCCATGTTGTCCATGATGGACAGGTCGAGCTCGGACTCGTTGGCTTCGACCCGCTTGCGGATCAGGTCGCGCAGGCGTGGGAACTCCAGGTCGGTCTCGACCTGCTCGGGGTCGCCGGCGAACTCGCCGTAGTCCACCACCACCCGCCGGTAGCCGCGGTCGGTGGGCTCCTCGGCGAGGACGCGGAAGCGGATCAAGCCGCCGGCGAGCACCAGGTAGCGATCCACGTCCGTTTCGTGGCATTCGCCGATGTAGCCGACGCAGCCGACGGAGTAGATCGCCGGCGGGCCTTCCTGCGGACGGGCCGCCAGCGCCGCGTTTTCCAGGGGCTGGACGATCGCCACGTAGCGGTCGGCGGCGAGGGCGTCGTCGACCAGATTTCGGTTGGCCGGCGACTCCGCGGCGAAGGGCACCACCGTTCCCGGCAGCAAGAGCGGCTGATCCAGCGGGAACAGGGGAAGGACGGTCGGCATCTCTTCCGCTTTCGGGCGCTCGTCTTCATCCCAGACTCTCTGGACCATTCGCGGGGACCTCAGTTCGAGGACGGCGACGCATCCGGCGTCGTGGTGAGGAAGTTCAGGGCGAGAAGCTCGAACAGCAGCGCCAGCATGTCGCGGAAGCTCGGCGCCTCCAGCAGCGCCTGCTTCTCGGCGGCGGCGAGGGGCGCGGTCTGGGCCAGGACGCGGACGAGCTGGCCGCCGCTCATCGCTTCGAGAGAGGTGGCTTCGCGCCCCGACTGGAGCCGCGCGAACCGCAGCAGGGCGGCCCGGAAGCCCTCCGGGTCCCAGCCCTCCAGGTTCTCCTCGGCGGCCAGCAGATCCTGCTCGAACTCCTCGTACGCGACGGCGGCTCGCGGCAGCTCGCCGTCCGGCAGCTCCTCGCGCACGCGGAACCGGATCACCCCTTCGAGGACGACCCGATGGCGCTCCTCGTCGCGCCCGAGCGAGCGGATGCGCCCCAGGCAGCCGACGGCGAAGAAGCGGGAGCCGGTTCCTTCCTTCTGGGGACGGGCCTGGATCACTCCGACGTAGCCGCTCGCAGCCTCCGCCGCGTCGAGAAGATCCCGGCTCTGGAAATCGGTGATCGTCATCGGCAGGGTCGTCTCCGGCAGCAGGATGAGACGGTCGACCGGAAAGAGGTAGACCGTGGACGGCAGCTCGGCGAGCCGGAGATCGGAAGGCATTACTGGGGATGATAGCAGCGCCGCGGGCTGCTGAGGGACGGCTCAGTCAGGGCTCGAGGAGGCGAGCCATGCAGGACGCGAAGCTCTCCAGGTCGCCAAGATCCTGCTGGATGGCGTCGTAGGACCTGCCGTGGTCGATGTCGATGTAGAAATGGACGAGGATGTTGCGGAAACCGATCCACTCCTTCAGCCGCGCCACGAGAAGGTCATCGATCAATCCTTCCTCACCGAGGACCTCGATGGCGTTCTTATAGCTGGTCGCTTCCCGATAGCCTTGATCAGCGATCACGTGATGCGCGATGTCGAGCACGCACTCGCAAGCGAGGTGGAGGTATCGCTCGGCCAGATGGTGAACCGCCGGCTCGCGGACGAACTCCTCGCGGGAGAGCTGCCGAAAGGAGCGCAGCTCAGCGAGGTAGCTTTCCAATGCGCCTAAGCGACTCGACAGCTTTTCCTGATCGACCACTCGTCTCTCCACTGATCAACCGCCGCCTCTGAGCCTGGCGGAACAGCCGCCGCGCCCATTCCCTGTCGCCGTACTCGCGCATGGTGCGGACCCTCAGCTCCTTCCAGGCTTCGGCGTTGCGGCAGAGCAGGACCCGGCCGGTCTCCAGGACCCGTTGTCGAAGCACATCGGGCACCTCGTCCAGGAGGACCACATCGACCCTTCCTCCTGGCGCCAGGTCGGCGAGCGCTGCCGCGAGGCCTGCCTGAAGATGCCGCCGGGCTCGTGGGTTTTCGGTATCCGGTAGAATCGCTACATCGAGATCGCTGTCCACACGATGCGTCCCTCGCGCTCGCGAGCCAAAGAGCACCAGGACCGAAATCCCGGGAATGTCCGCAGTGGCTCGAAGAATCGCCTGATCGAGGTCCATGGAGTCATCCTAACATCGACTCCGGCCACGCTCGGACGCTCTCCGCGCGGCCGTCCCGGGAGGTGGAGGCTGGTATAGTTCCTTCGTGGCCGTCCTTAATCGAGGCGAGGAATGAGACAGGCCTGGGTCGCCCGGCATGGCGGGCCGGAGGTCTTCGAGATCCGCGAGGCTCCGGACCCTGAAGCGGAAGCGGGAAAAGTCCGCATCCGCGTCGAAGCCGCCGGCGTCAACTTCGCCGACGTCCTGGCCCGCATCGGCCTCTACCCGGATGCCCCGAAGCCGCCGTGCGTGCTGGGCTACGAGGTCGCCGGCGAGGTGGATCAGGTGGGAGCGGGGGTGGAGGGGATCCGGATCGGTGACCGGGTCCTCGCGCTGACCCGCTTCGGCGGGTACAGCAGCATCGTCGTGGCGCCTCCCATACAGATCGTTCCCCTCCCTGCGGCGCTCGATGCCGCGAGGGCCGCGGCGATCCCGGTGAACTACTTGACCGCCTGGCTCATGCTCGTTCGCGTGGGCAACGTTCAGAAGGGAGAGCGGGTTCTGGTCCACTCCGCCGGCGGCGGAGTCGGCCAGGCGGCGATCCAGATCTGCCGCCTCGAGGGAGCTTCGGTGCTGGGCATCGCCGGCGCGGGCAAGCACGCGCGCCTGAAGGAAGCGGGGGTCGAACATTGCATCGACTCCCGAACGCCGGACCTGGTCGCCGAGGTCCGGCGCCTGACCGGCGGCCGCGGCGTCGACGTCGCCCTCGACGCGGTGGGCGGAAAGTCGTTCCGCGACAGCTACCGCTGCCTGGCGCCGCTCGGCCGGCTGATGGTGTTCGGGATGTCGAGCTTCGCGCCGGGCCGCACCCGCAGGCTGCTGTCGATCGTCCAGGGGATGCTCGCCACGCCGCGCTTCCATCCCCTCTCCCTGATCAACCGCAACCGCGGCGTCTTCGGGCTCAACATCGGCCATCTGTGGACGGAAGGGAGCCTGCTGCGGTCGATGCTGGAGGAGATCGTGGGCCTCGCCGGCGCGGGCGCGCTCCAGCCGGTCGTCGACCGCTCCTTCCCCCTGGAGCAGGCCGGCGCCGCGCACCTCTACCTGCAGGAGCGCCGGAACTTCGGCAAGGTGGTCCTCACGCCCTAGCTTCCGGCGAGGGCATCGGCGGAGGGCCGATTCCCCCGGCGACCATCCCCTCGAGCAGAGGCTCCCGCGAGCCGCGGGAGAGGACCCCCCGCACGCGGTCGCGCGTCTGCGCGAGCTCCCGGAAGCCCGCTCCGGCCTCCACGGTCAAGGGATCGAGCGTCTCCACCTCGATGCGAGAGGGCTGCAGCAGCCACCGCTCGTCCGGCAGCGCCCTGCGGGCGCCCCGCAGGACCACCGGTACGACCGGCCGGCCGAGCTCGGCGGCGAGGTAGAAGGCGCCCAGGCGCAACGGCCGGACCCCGGGCTTGCGGGTGAAGGTTCCCTCGGGGAAGACGTGGACCAGGTGCCCTTCCTGCAGCGCCGCGGCCATCACCTGGTACCCCTCCAGACGCAACGCCGCCGTGCTGCGGTCCACCGATAGATGTCGCATCTGCCGCATGAGGTTGCGGACGATCGGCAGGCTGAAAACCTCCCGCTTGGAGGTGAACCGGATCGGCCGCTCGACGGCCATGATGAGCAGCAGGGGATCGAGATAGCTGCCGTGGTTGCTCACCAGGATGGCGCCGCCCGGCGGCAGCTCGCCGCCGCTCGCGCGGGGGAGGAGGCCGGTCAGGCGGCCCCAGAGGCGGAGGAATCCCCGCGCCACCTTCCAGGAGGCGCTCTGGCTCCGGCAGGCAAGAAGCATGATCGTGGCGCCGACGAGGGCGACGGGCAGCGCCGCCAGGACCGCGTAGACGCCGAAGGCGGTCCGGCCGGCCGCGCGGATCCCGTCCAACGCCCGCCGCCGCAGGGCGGGAACGGCGACCGCCGCGGTCTCCAGCCAGCCCGCCCGCGACGGGTCCCGGGGAGCCGGGGAGACCACCAGAGGCAGCCCGTGGTACAGGGCGGTCCACCAACCGGCGATCAGCCCCATGTCGTGCGAGAGCGGCGGCCCGTCGACCGCGCCTTCGGGGGAGAGATCGAGCTCGCGGCCGAGCGCGCGGACGTTCGCCAGGATGGCGCGATGGGTGAGGGCCACGCCCCTGGCATCGCCGCCTCCTTCCGAGGCGTGCTGGATCAGGGCGAGCCCGTCGGGCTCGGCGCGCACGTAGCCTTCCTTCGGACCCCGGGCGAGCGAGTCGACGGTCGCGACGGGAGGGGACCCCGCCGTCCGCTCGGCCAGCGACTGGCCCACCATGAGGAGCTGCCGGTCGACGACGAGGACCGCCGGCCGGGCGTCGTCGAGCAGGCGGCGCCGCCGGCGGAGATCGGCGCCGAGACCCGTCTTCCCCGGCGGCTCGAGCGGCACGGGCACGCCGCCGGCGCACAGGACGCCGAGAAAGGCGGTGAAGAAGTCGGCGCCGGCGCCGAGCATCAGCGCGACCCGGTCTTCCGGGCGGAGGCCGAGGGCGCGCAGGCCGGAGCCCACCTGCAGGGCCTGGTCCCAGAGCTCGCCGAAGGTCATGGAAGATTCTCCGTCGTCGTCCAGCAGCAGGAGGTGGCGGCGTCCGCCGTCGGCCTCGGCGCGAAACCGGGCGACCTCGACCAGGGTCCGCGCCTGCTCGGGAAGCTGCCGGGCCCCGGCGGAAGCTTCGAAGGTCGCCGGCTCGTCCCCGGCAGAGCTTTCGGCCAGACGCAGGAGGCTGCCGACGGTCTGGGACTCGGCGAGGGTGGAGTCGGGCAGGCGGATCGCCAGGGCCTGCTCGAGGCGGGACATCAGCTCGGCGCGCTCGAGGCTGCCGAGACCCAGGTCGCGCTCGAGGTCCGCCGCCGGGGTCACCGGCACCGGCGCGCCGCCGATCTCGTCGAGGAAGCTCCGGAGGGTGTCGAGCAGCGTCCCGCGCGCGTCGGCGCGGATTTCCTTCACAGGTTCTGTCGTCATCGCGGTCATCGCGCGGTCATCGCGGCCATCGGAGATGGCACCCGCCGCCATAGCTGCGGCGCCCCACGTAGTGGCTCAGTTTGCCTGCGGACTGCGTACGGTCCTGCCCTCCGAAGCCTCACCCCCCGACCCCCTCTCCGTAACCGGAGAGGGGGAGAACAGCAAGAAAGACAGATGTGTTTCTCCCCCTCTCCGGTTACGGAGAGGGGGTCGGGGGGTGAGGCTTCGGAGGGCAGGACCGGGGGAGTCCACGAGCAAACTGAACCACTACCGCGCCCCAAGGCGCCTTGACACCAGGGCGGACATCCCACAGTCTTGCCCTTGGATTTTCCCGAAGCATAGCCTATTCCATGCCGCTCCACCACCGCTCCTGCAACCTCTGTGAGGCGATGTGCGGGCTCGTCATCGAGCACGAGGACGGCCAGGTGCGGGCCATCCGCGGCGACCCGGAGGACCCGCTCAGCGGCGGGTTTCTGTGCGTCAAGGCGCAGGCGCTCCGCGAGGTCTACGAGGATCCGGACCGGCTGCGGCGGCCGCTGCGGCGCCGCGGCAGCGATTGGGAAGAGATCGGTTGGGAGGAGGCCCTCGACGAGGCCGCGGCGCGGCTGAAGCGCGTCCAGGACCAGTACGGACGGTCCGCGGTCGCCGTCTACGTGGGCAATCCCACCGTGCACGATTACGGCTCCATGATCTTCAGCACGCTCCTCATGGCGAGCCTCGG
Organism: Thermoanaerobaculaceae bacterium; assembly: GCA_963778565.1. Taxonomy (GTDB): domain Bacteria; phylum Acidobacteriota; class Thermoanaerobaculia; order Multivoradales; family UBA5704; genus DATARR01. The sequence continues at coordinate 10,591 of CAVZUZ010000021.1, forward strand.
CCGCCCGACCCGCTTCTCGGCCACCTCGGTGGACCAGTTGCCGCGCATGTTCGTGTCGCGGCTCCTCTACGGGCACCAGGGGCTGCTGCCGGTCCCGGACGTCGACCACACGGCCTGGTTCCTGATCGTGGGCGCCAACCCGCTGGCTTCCAACGGCAGCCTGCTCGGCGCGCCCGGGATGGGCCGGCGCCTGGCCGAGCTGCGCCGGCGGGGAGGCAAGGCGGTGGTGGTGGACCCGCGGCGGACGGAGACCGCCGCGGTGGCCGACGAGCATCACTTCATCCGGCCGGGCACGGACGCGCTGCTGCTGCTGGCGATGCTGCAGGTGATCTTCGCCGAGAGGCTCGCCAACCCCGGCCGCGTGGCCGCCTTCACCGACGGTCTGGACGAGCTCGAGAGCCTCGCGGCGCGCTTCCCGCCGGAGCGGGTCGCCCCGGCGACCGGCCTCGCGGCCGGCGAGATCCGGCGGCTGGCGCGGGAGCTGGCCGGCGCTCCCTCCGCCGCGCCCTACGGCCGCGTCGGCGCCTGCACTCAGCGCTTCGGCGGCCTGACGAGCTGGCTGCTCGACGCCCTCGCCCTCGCCACCGGCAATCTCGACCGCCGGGGCGGTCTGCTGTTCCCCCGGCCCGCCGTCGATCTGGTGGGTCTCGGGGTCGGCCGCGGGGAGATCGGGCGCCGGCGCAGCCGCGTCCGCGGCCTGCCGAGCTTCGACGGCCAGCTCCCGGCGGTCGCGATGGCCGAAGAGATGGACACCCCCGGCGAAGGCCGGCTGCGCGCGCTGCTGACCCTCGCCGGCAATCCGGTGCTCTCGCTGCCCAACGGCGGCCGGCTGGAGCGGGCCTTGGGCGGCCTCGAGGCCATGGTCTCCATCGATTTCTACCTCAATGAGACCACCCGTTTCGCCGACCTCATCCTCCCCCCGGCCCACGCCCTGGAGCAGGACCATTACGACCTGGCCCTCCACCTGCTGACGGTACGCAACACCGCCCGCTACTCGCCGCCGCTGTTCGCGCCGCCCGTTGACGGGCTGCGCAGTTGGGAGGTGATGGCCGGCCTGGCCTCGCGGCTCGACGGGAGCCGGAGCCGCGGCCCGGGGCGGCTCGCGAGCGGCCTCAAGTGGCGGCTGCTGCGCAAGCTGGGACCGGCCGGCGTCCTCGACCTCGGCCTGCGGCTCGGCCCGTATGGCAACCGCTTCCTGCCCTGGTCCTCCGGCCTCTCGCTGTCACGGTTAAGGCGGGCTCCCCACGGCCTCGACTTCGGAGCGCTCGAAGAGCGGCTTCCCGGGTTGCTGCGGACCGCCGGCCGGCGGATCGAGCTCGTCCCGGAGCCGCTGCGCCGCGATCTCGCCCGGCTCGAGGAGTCGCTCGCCGAGGAGATCCATGCCGGCGCGCTGCAGCTCATCGGCCGCCGGCACGTGCGCGACAACAACTCCTGGCTGCACAACAGCCCGAGCCTGATGGCGGGCCGCGACCGCTGCACCCTCTTGATGCATCCCGCCGATGCGGCGGCGCGGCGGCTCGAGACGGGCATGCGGGTGCGCCTGCGCTCGCGCACCGGCGCGATCGAGGTGCCGCTCGAGGTGACGGCGGCCGTCATGCCCGGCGTGGTGAGCCTGCCGCACGGCTACGGCCACGGCCGCCCGGGCGTGCGCCTGCGTCTGGCGGCGCAGCACGCCGGAGCGAGCGCCAACGACGTCACCGACGAGCGGTTCTTCGACGAGCTGACCGGCAACGCCGGTCTCAACGGCGTCCCCGTCTCGGTGGAGGCGCTGCCGGCGCCGGCCTGAGGCTTAGAGCGCCTAACAGAACCTGGGTTTCCCTGTCTTGTCGCTTTCGTAGGGGCGGGACTAGCTTGCCCTTTTGCCATCTTACCCTCAGAGCCTCTTTGCCGCCTCCCCGAGGGTATCCGCGGGCGCCGAAGACCCTCGGCGATCACCTCAGAAAGGTGCGCCTGGACCGTGGGCTCCGGCAGAATGAGGTGGCTCGGGAACTCGGCGTCGATTACCGGACCGTATCAAACTGGGAGCGGTACAGCCGGGTTGCGGCCCGCTTCCTGCCCAAAGTGGTGGCCTTCCTCGGCTACGACCCGCGTGAGGACCCTCTCCCAGGAAGCCTTCGCCGGGGTGAGACGGCAGTTTGAGGAGAATCCCTCCGGGAGGATGGACCACCTTTCCCTACCTGGGATTCTTGAGGGCAGTCATAGTGAGTCTCAAGGAGCGGTTGGCACAAGGCCCGCCGCTCATTTTCTTTTGAAGACAGAGGCCGGGCCGGGTTAATTCTCTAAAGGGTCATCCAGTTGACAGAGCCACGCCGCCCATCGCCGGCGCGACCTGTCGCACGTAGGTTTCCCGGCCGAGGCCATAGCACAGCATCTCCCGTCCGAGATGGTTGATGCGGCCTTGCAGTCGTTCGCCGATGCGTTCGGCGACGCGGATGGAAGCCCGGTTTTCGGGATGGATGAGGCTGATGATGCGGTCCCTCTCTAAGGTGGTGAAGGCATACGCGAGGGCGGCTCGTGCGCCCTCGGTCGCGTAGCCATGCCCCCAAAAGCGCCGCGCCAGAGACCAGGCGAGTTCAAATCCGGGCCAGCCCTCGGGCGCGGCAAAGCCGACCATTCCGACAAACGCGCCGGTCTCCCCGTGCTCAACCGCCCACATGCCCGCACCACCGAGTTGCCAGTGCCCCATGAGGAAAGCCATGTGTCGCCAGGACCGGCCGCGGTCCCATGGCTCCGGCCCTCCTCCCAGGTAGCGCAAGACTTCGGGGTCCGCATTCAGTGCGGCGTAGTCGTCGATGTCGCTCGTGCGAAGCGACCGCAGCCGCAGGCGCTCCGTCTCAAGGGTTGGGACATGGAGTGCGTTCATTCCCGGATTCCTGTCGTCGCTCACTAGCCGCCCTTGCATCACCCGCTCGCCTCCGCGATCTGCGCCTGGATCGTGAGCGTGCGCCGGAGCGCTTCGACCATCTGTCGGAACCGAGTGTATGGAGGAGGAGGTTAGCTGCAAACAGAGGTTGGACTGAGGGACTGCATGTACCGTGAAGGGGACAAAAACCTACTGTTCTGCGGAAGGAGAAGCGCGGGGCGAGGTGTACCCTCGCCCTGGCATCTCAGTTCCCCCACGAAGATGGCGTTGTCGCCGTCGTGCTGTCTCCAGGCTGCGCGGTCGGCTTCGGATTGCCGAACGGGTCAATTCCGCTGCCTTCCTTCTCAGAGGGGTTTGTCGAGCCACCTGTATACCCCCACATTCGGCTCAAGAGAGCCCATGCCTCGGATAGGAGTCCGGTAACGCTGAGTCGGGGCTGCCATGCCTCTCGCGGCTGATGGGTCGCAGCGGCGAGAGGCCCTGCAATGAGGAGAAGGGCGAGAAGGAGGGACGCTGCGCGGCGGCGCGGAAGGATCATGCGGTGCTCCTTTCCAGGCGGCCAGGGCCGGCGCCACCACGGCGGCCGGACTTCCGCCCTTCCTATACAAGGTGCTCAAAAGGACGGACAATTGATCCGTCAGAAGGTACAGCCTGCGGACCAAAGGGGTCAAGTGCCGGGAAGGCGCGCTCTTTTCGCTTCAAGGCACCATCTGTGTGAAGACCAAAGTTCGTTGTTCACGATATGCTCCGAGGACGCATAGAGGAACCTGCATGCGTCACGACGGCCGTGAGGGAGAGGACATGGCACGAGTGAAGAAGCGCCGGGAGACTGACGAGCCCCTTCATATCGGCAGGGTGATCGCAGTCCTTCGGGAAGCGCTCGATTGGACGCAATCCGACCTCGCCCGGGAGTCGGGGGTGAAGCCTGGGTCGATCTCGGAGTACGAGGGCGGGAAGAGCACACCGGATGTTGCAACCCTGGAACGCCTCCTGTCTGCCATGCGGTTCCGGTGGACCGCGCTCGACTTCGGGCGCTGGTTTATTGAGCAACTGCTGCTCGACTGCCGGAATCCCGGGGGTGGAGACAGTACCGGCGGCACTTCACCATCGCTCGTCACCGCGTCTTCCCTGGCAACGCGACTCAGCGCCGACGTGGCATCGGCAAATCAAACGGCGGTACGGCTGAGCAATCTGGTCCGCATGCTTCAAGAGGAACAGAGGAAAGACGACCCAAAAACGGAGATCGACAACACGGCCCCCTCTGCGAGAGATCGCAGGGCCGAGTGGCGAGCGGCTGAGGCGCTATGGACCCGGATCAAGATGCTGCCGCAAAAAGAACAGATAGAGGCGCTCCGTGGCGCTCCCCCGGAAGCGCAGTGGGCGGTCTGCGACCTGTTGTGCAAGGAGAGTCAGCGCCTCTGCGGCGAGGACCCAACAAAAGCGATGTCCCCCTGCGAGCTTCGCGCTTGTCGCCGCCGACCTTGCCGAGGGCGGCGAGGGCGTCCGCGCCAAGCTACGCGGCATTGCCTGGGCGCATCTTGGAAACGCCTTACGCGCCCAGGATGATCTCGAAGGAGCAGAGCGAGCCTTCGCCTCTGCGGACGCATTTTGGAAAGTCGGTGAAGGCGTGGTAGACGGGCTGCTCGAAGAGGGACTCATCTTCGCCCTCAAGGCGTCACTGCGGCGAGGCCAGCGGCGGTTTGATGAGGCGAAGGATCTCCTCGAACGAGCATTGCTGCTCGCGAGCGGTTCCACGTTCCGCATCCAGGTTATGGTGAGCAAGGGTAAGCTCCTCGTAGATATGGGAAACCTTGAAGAAGCGGTCGCGCTTCTCCGGCAGGTGAAAAACACGGTCTCGGCAACGGAGGAAGCGCGAATCCTCCTTCCGGCGTGGCAGAACCTCGCAGATGCGTTGAGCCAGCTTGAACGCTTCGAGGAGGCCGCAGCGCTCCTGCCACAAACCCGCGCATACCTTCTCAAGGCCGGCGGAGAACTGAACCGCGTTCGGCTCATGTGGACGGAGGGGCGCATCACTGTCGGCTTGGGTGATATCGAAGAAGGCATCGCCCTCCTCTCCCGGGTACGCGGAGAGTTCGCTACCCGTGACATGGCCTACGACGTGGCGCTTGTCTCGCTGGAGATCGCCGTCCTTTATGCGGGCCTGGGGCGTACCGAGCAGGTGAAGACCCTCGCCCGGCACATGACACCGATCTTCCAGGCGCACGCGATCCACCGCGAGGCGCTTGCGGCACTCACCATGTTCCGGCGGGCGGCAGAACAGGAGCGGGTCACCGCGGAGTTCGCCCGCGAGGTGCTCTTCTATCTGCGCAAGGCGAGGTATAACCCGGAGCTGCGGTTTGAGGGTGGGATCAGCTAGGTTGAAAACCTCGAGCCCGGCGTGGAGCTTCGGCGGGAAGAGATAGCGAGGAGTCTCGTTCTGCAGGGCAAGGCCGGCGTAGGCGAGAAGCTCCCCGCAGCCATTGTGGACCGGGATCGCGAGCCTGTCTTTCAAGAGTCCGCGCGCGCAGTACCCGGCGTCGAAGCGTTCGAGTGTCTTTGCCCGGAGTCCAAGCGCCGTGAGACTCTCGTGATTCGAATCGAGCGTCTTCAAGGTGAAGGCAAGGGGTTGGTTCTCGGTCGGCAGTATCTCTTTCGCTGCCGGCGGGACTTCGGCGGGAAGGTTTGGCGCTTCAGTCGGAGCGGCGGGTACCTCGGCTTGCGGCTTCCCCTTTTCCTCCACGAGGCCCAGCTCGAACCAGTAATCGATCTTCAGGGCCGCAGTCCGTATGCTCACGCCTTCCTGCTTTGCGACGAAATCCAGGATGTTCCCGCCAGCCTTGCAGCCGAAGCAGTACCAGGCGTTCTTTACGAGGTTCACCTGCCCGGCGTCGTCAGCCTGCCGCACGGCTACGGCCACGGCCGCCCGGGCGTGCGCCTGCGCCTGGCGGCGCAGCACGCCGGAGCGAGCGCCAACGACGTCACCGACGAGCGGTTCTTCGACGAGCTGACCGGCAACGCCGGTCTCAACGGCGTCCCCGTCTCGGTGGAGGCGCTGCCGGCGCCGGTAGTGGTTCAGTTTGCCTGCTGAATGCGTACGGTCCTGCCCTCCGAAACCTCACCCCCCGGCCCCCTCTCCGTAACCGGAGAGGGGGAGAACAGCAAGAAAGACAGATGTGTTCCTCCCCCTCTCCCGTCAGGGAGAGGGGGCTGGGGGGTGAGGCTTCGGAGGGCAGGACCGGGGGAGTCCGCGAGCAAACTGAGCCAC
>CAVZUZ010000022.1:0-30474 GCA_963778565.1 Thermoanaerobaculaceae bacterium
AGCTCTCGCGGAAAAACTCGCGGGCGCCGACGCCCTGGTGCTCGATCTCCGGGAGGCTGGGGAGGCTGCAATCCCGTCGTCGGCCTGTTCGATCCCGCCGTGCCGGACCTCACCCGCATCGAACGCGAGGGCCGGCGCACCGTCTGGGCATCGGCCTGGCGCAAACCGCTCGTGGCGCTGATCGACGGCGGCTCGCGTAGCGGCAAGGAGGTGGTGGCCCGCGCCCTCCAGCGCCACCGCCGGGCGACGCTGGTCGGCGAGCGCACCGCCGGCGCCGTCCTGGCCGGTCAGCCGTTCCTGCTCAACGGACGGCTCGCTGCTCTTCTTAGCCGTGCAGGACGTCCTCGTGGACGGCGAGCGGCTGGAAGGGGTGGGCGTCTCGCCGGACGTCGCCGTTGCCGCCGATCTGCCCTACGCCGAAGGGAGGGATCCGCAGCTCGAACGAGCCCTCGAGCTGGCGGCCGACATGGCGGGTCCGCGCAAGCAAGCGATCCGGCGGGGGAGCTACCGGAGAGCAGGGCTTACGGCTCAAGGACGACTTGGCGGTCGATGAGCTCGTCGACGCGGATTTCCCGCTGCTCCAGATCGCTCACAACACGGTCGTAGTGCTCAACCGGAAGGACTGCCTCCACAGTCTGACCGGAGACCGAAAGAGCAGCCAGGTCCACTTGCGTTCCCTCCGGGCGCTTTCGGAGGCAATCTTCTGGAACTCGCGCTGGAGGACGTCCCGCCGCGCTGAACGGGAGGGCTCTCCCAGCCGGGGTTTGTACTGCAACGAAGACTCGCACCCCCTCCGCGCCCGTGGAAAGGCGCGAAATCGCTCCGAGGTTCCTAAGCTTCTGGATTCTGTGTTCATCCATAGGACTAGTGTACTCCCGTTCAGCACTCTATAGATTCAACAGTGTCACTGGCCAGAGCCCACGATGAGGACTCCATTGGTCATGCTGGCGAGGGCTCCTACAAGCTCTCCGCGAATCTGGGCTGGCGTCCATTTGACCCCAGCGTCGATTTGACGCTGCACGAGCAGTGCCACGACACCGGCAACGATCGGCGTCGCCATCGACGTCCCGCTCTTGATGCCAAAGAGAGAGGCTCGTGGAGGTGAGGGAACGAGAACTCCGTTGCCAGGCGTGGCACCGGGATCGTCGAGGTGATGTTCACGCCTGGAGCGCACACGTCTGGCTTGCTCCGGCCGTCGGCGGGAGGGCCCGCGGCTGGAGAACGACGCGGGCAGAAAGGTCTGCTTGGTGATGGCGCCCACAGTGAGGTCGTAGGGCCGTTCGTTGGGTAACTGGACCATGATCGGCAAGAGCCCCTCTTCCTCCTCGCTGCCAAGAGCAGCGGCCGCGAACATCTCGCCTCCCGGGGCGGCGGCCTCCAGCTTCGTGATGGCGGTTTCCAGCAAGGGACCGATCTTTACGCTCATAGATACGCTCATGGAGTCTCCTTTTCAGAACCTCTTCCTCTTCGATCCGTCTGCGCAAAGACTCGGAGCAGCGGGAATCCCTCTTCACGGCGCGGAGGAAGCGGGCCAGCCGCTCCATCCATGGACGATCTAGTCCACTGGTCCTGAGTGCCGGCCCACTTCATTGGACGGACCAAACGGTGGTTTTCCCGATTGTAACGCAGAGAAGAAAATAATGCTGAAGAGGCCAGGGCAGCTCAGACGTGAGGGGTGACGACGCTGAGAAACCGCTCCACCTCTTCCCACTCCCCGCGGCCGAGGAGATCGTTGTGCTCCGCACCGGGGACCTCCACCCAGCGCGTCTCTCCCGCCAGCATGGAGGAGATCTCCTTTCCGTGCGCCATCGGGATCAGGTTGTCCCGCTCGCCATGGACGACCAGGGCGGGAACCCGGACGCCCCGGGCCGCGGTGCGCGAGTCGTAGCGCTCGCGGAGCATGAACTTCACGGCGAATGCCGGGAAGACCTCTGCCGCCACCTCCGCCAGCGTGGTCCAGGCCGAGAGGGCGATCAAGCCGCGCACGTCCTCGGGATGGCGGCCTGCCGTCGCGATCGCCAGCGCCGCGCCGAGCGACCAGCCGCAGACGACGAGGGGGCGCTCCGGGTGCGCCTTTGGGGCCCAGGCGACGGCGGCGTCGCCGGTGGCGAGCAGGCCCTCTTCGGTCGGCGTTCCCGGGCTGCGGCCGTAGCCGGATAGTCGGGCGCGAGGATGGCCACGCCCAGCCCGCCGAGTTGCTCGAAGAGTCCCGACCAGCGCAGCGTTCCCAGGTTCTCGCCGTTGCCGTGGAAGAACAGGACGATCGGCGCCTGAAGGCGGCAGCGCCTGCGGCTCGTATACCCAGGCGGCGGCCCGGCCGCCGCGAGGTCCAGCCAGACCTCCTCCAGGGGCGCCGGAGGCGGCGACGGCACCCGCACCCCGGGCGCGGGGTAGAGCATCTGGCGGGCGAAGGATTCGATCATGAAGAGCGGCAGAGTCCGGCCCCGACGACCAGACAGACGGCGAGGATTCTAGTCGATCGGACGCGCATGGCCGCATCAGAACCCGCTGCTCGATCCGCCGCCGCCGAATTCCCCGCCGCCGCCGGTGAAGCGCGCGGCTCTTCCCGCATCGCCCGCGCTTCCGACGCGAGCGCTACGGCGGTGGCTCCGATCTCCAGCAACCGTTGCCGCGCGAGGTCCTCGAACAGCGGCTCGGCGGTGAAGCCGCGCCGCTCCCGGGTTCGGACCCGAGTCGAGATAACGGCGCAAGACCAGGGCCGCGGCCGCCAGCGCGATTCCCGCAACCGTGAGCTTAGCCCAGATCGCTCCCAGGTCCTCATAGCGTCCTGTTCGCGGGCCTATTCGCCCCGGCTCAAGGCGATATGAGTCGCGGTATCGGTGACGTGCTCATAGGCGGTGACCTTGCCGGAGCCGTCGAAATACCAGAGATGGCCTTCGTTCTTGATGTCGTACTTCTTGCCGCTGGGCTTGTGGACGACGGCGATGTGAGTCAGCGCCATGACCTTGTTCCCACTCTCGAAGTAGGTGTGCGGATCGAAGACGGTGAACTCCAGCGGCGCCAGCGACTCGAAAAAGGCGCCGATGTTGTCCGCGGCCTGCGTCGGCGGGGCGACAGCCAGGGCACCTGCGGAGCCGGGAAATCGACGTCCCACTCCACGTCATCGGCGAGCTTCTCGAGGATCGCCGGTACGTCTCCGCGTCCGAAAGCGGCGTAGATCTCCTTCACGGTGTCGACGTTGCCCATGGTTTCTCTCCTCCGGTTGGTTGGATTTACCTGCCATACGAAACAAGGAGGTTTTCGGATCACATATACTTGGCCCCAGGGAGGCAACCATCATGTCCGATCCGGTCTCGGTTCCCGTTCCAGAACAACGCTCAGCAAGGGCCCATGTCCCTGGAGGCCATGCGCGCCCTGGCGGATCAAGGAAAGCTCAAGCCGGACAGCCTGGTCACCCGGGTCGGCATGGCGGACTGGGTGCCCTGCGGCGCCTCGGTCCCCGAGCTGTTCCCTCTCGATACGATCGTGCGCCCTCCCCTGCTGCTGGGAGTCGGCCAGCGCCAGGACGTCCTGCGCGGCCTCACCGACCGGTTGCGCCGTTCCATCGGCGCGGACGACGTCATCGCCACCCTACCCCACCTGCGGGCCGTGCGCTTCCTCCTGGAGGCCTTGCGGCGCGGCCTCACCGAGCGGAGCCTTGATGCCACCGACCGCGTCGGCCGCCAGGCCGGGCACGTCGCCTACGTCGCGGCGGCCGTGATCCTGGTGCTCGCGTTCATGGTCCTCGGCATCCGCAGCGACAGCGTCCGGCTCTTTTTCGTCGGTCTGCTGATCCTCGCTCCGGCAGCCGTCGTCCTCCACTTCCTCGTCTCCGCCGCCCTGTTCCTCGACGTGGCACCTCGCTGCTGCGCAAATCGCCGAGCGAGCTGGCGTCGCCGGCCGTCCTCACCCTTGCCGCCGTGGTGTTCCTGGCCGTATTGCTGTTCCGCCCCTCGATGGGAATCTACGGGCTCGTCGCCGGCAGCACCTTCGTCGTGTTCGGAATGTGGATGGAGGTTTCGCGGTGCTGCTCTATGCGTGCGCGGCGCCCTCAATCCGGCGTCCGTCAACGTCACCGCCGGAGCGGACATCAGCGCCGGCGAGGAAGCGCTGGGCATCGGCATGTTCCTGGTCAAGCTGCGGCGGCTGGTGTCGTTTCTCTTCGGCGTCGGTTCGGTGATCGGCCTCTGCACCGTGGTCTACCTCTTCTACCTCGTCTTCGCGCGGGAGCCGCTGTTCCTGATCGGGCCCGCCCAACAGATGGCCTACAGCGTGCTGGGCGTCGCCCTCGGGCCGTTCCTCTCCTACCTCGGCTTCGCGCTGTCCTATCTGCTGGTGGACCTGCTCCGCGCCATTCTGCGGACTCCGGCCCGGATCGACGCTCTGCGGGAGGACCTGCGCGGAGACCGGTGAGGGGCGGAACGGAGCGTCCCTGCCGGCTCGACCTCACCCCAACCCCTCTCCTAAAGGAGAGGGGCTAGATTTCCAGGTGGGTCCCCCTCCCCGCCGCCAGCGCCTTTCCGTAGACGTAGCGGCCGGCGGTGAGATCCTCGACGGCGATGCCGAGCGATTTGAAGAGCGTGATCTCCTCGTCCGAGCGGCGGCCGGGGACCTTCCCTTCGAGGACCTCGCCCAGCTCACCGAGAAGGTGCTCCTCGCCGATCGTCCCTTCGTTTCGGGCGAGTATGAAATCCCCCGCTTCCGCCAGCGCCGACTCGCGGCGGTCCGTGAACAGGCGCGACCGCGCCACGGCCACCGCATCGAGCCTGCGAGCGTTCGGCGTGCAGGCGCCGACCGCGTTGATGTGAGACCCCTCGGCGATCCAGTCCCCGGCCAGCACCGGCTCCCTCGCGGCCGTGACGGTACAGATCAGATCGGCTCCCTCGACGGCATCCCGCGCCTCGACGACCGGCTCCACGTCCAGACCTGACCGCTTCCCCTCCTCGTCGGCGAAACGGCGGGCGCTCTCGGGCCTGCGGCTCCAGATCCGCACCCGCCGCAACGGCCGGACGGCTCGCATGGCCGCGAGATGGCTGCGCGCCTGCGTCCCGGAGCCGAGGATCGCCAGATCTCCCGCATCCTTCCGCGCCAGGGCTCGGGTGGCGACCGCGCTCGCCGCCGCGGTGCGGATGGCCGTCACGGCAGAGGCGTCCAGGATGGCGATCGGCCGGCCCCGCTCCTGCTCGAAGAGGACGACCAGACCCTGATGCGACTCCTCGCCGTGCAGGTAGTTGTCCGGTACGACGGTCTTACCTCGACGCCGGCCACGGGCTGATCGTCCGCGGCAAGACCTTCGAGCATCCCGGCATCACTCCCAGGAGACCATGGCGGTCCGGCATCCAGTAGGCGGTGCGCAGCGGCTGCACGGCGCCTCCGCGGGCGAGCACCCGAAGCCCGGCCTCCACCACCTCGATGCACTCCTCCATCGGCAGGAGGGTTTCGACGTCCTCACGGTTCAGGAAGAGGATCGGCATGGTGCTTCCTCCGGGAAGGCCCGAGTATAGTCTCGCCGTCCTCGTCGCCAGAGCTTTTCGCGGCCGGCGGAGGGGTAGTAGTTCAGCTTGCTCGTGGACTCCCCCGCACCTGCCCTCCGAAGCCTCACCCCCCAGCCCCCTCTCCCTGACGGGAGAGGGGGAGAAACATATCTGTCTTTCTTGCTGTTCTCCCCCTCTCCGGTTACGGAGAGGGGGCCGGGGGGTGAGGCTTCGGAGGGCAGGACCGTACGCAGTCTGCAAGCCAACTGAACCACTGCGCGGCGGAGAGCTTTTCGCGGCCGGCGGGATGCCCGCGGATGCAGGTATAGTCTCTCCAGACCCTGAGAACGGCCCGCCGCCGGGAGGTCCCATGTCCTTCGTCTCCGAGTTGGAGCCCCGAGCCCTCTGGAAGCACTTCGACGAGATCCTGAAGATCCCCCGCCCCTCCACGCACGAGGAGCGGGCCCGCCGCTACGTCCTCGACGCGGCCGCCCGTAAGGGATTGAGCCACCGGCAGGACGCGAACGGAAATCTGGTCGTCGAGAAGCCGGCCTCCCCCGGCCGGGAGGGCTCTCCGATCGTCGTCCTCCAGGGTCACCTCGACATGGTGACGGAGAAGAACTCGGGGACCGAGCACGACTTCATGAGCGATCCCATCATCCCTCGCCGCGAGGATGGCTGGGTGAAGGCCACCGGCACGACTCTGGGAGCGGACAACGGCGTCGGCGCCGCCGCCATGCTGGCCGTGATGGAGGCGGACGACCTCGTCCACGGCCCCCTGGAGCTGCTCTTCACGGTGGACGAGGAGAGCGGCCTCAACGGCGTCATGGCGCTCGACCCCGAAGCCATCGCGCTCCAAGGACGGCGCCTGCTGAATCTCGACTCCGAGGAAGAGGGCTCGGTGACCATCGGTTGCGCCGGCGGCTCCGCCAGCACCTTGACCCTGCCGCTCGAGACGGCTCCGGCGCCCGAGGGGACGACGAGCCTCGAGGTGAAGCTCTCCGGCCTCAAGGGCGGGCACTCGGGGATGGAGATCCACCTCCAGCGGGGCAACGCCGTGAAGCTCCTTGCCCGAGCCCTCTTCGCGGCGCTCCAGCAGACGCCCTTCCATTTGACGGCCTTCCAGGGAGGCAACAAGCACAACGCCCTGCCGCGCGAGGCCGCAGCCCGGGTGGTGCTCCCCGGCGCGAGCCGCGACGTCTTCACCGCCGCGGTCGAGCGGGAGGCCGCCGCCATTCGCGACGAGATCCGCACCGTCGATCCGGACGTGGCGGTCGAGATCACGGAGGGCGCGACCCCGGAGCGCGTCTGGACGGTGGCCGCGACCCGCAAGGTGCTCGACCTCCTGAACGCCTTTCCCCACGGCGTCCTCGCCATGAGCAACGACATCCCCGGCCTGGTGGAGACCAGCCTCAACCTCGCGACCGTGGCCGATTCCGACGGTGCGCTCACCCTGCTGACGAGCATCCGCAGCTCCGTCGCCTCCGCCATGATGGCCACGCGGCGGAGGTATCCGCGCCCTTGCCGAGCTGGCCGGCGCCGAAGTCACCGAGCTCGAAGGCTATCCCGGCTGGAAGCCCAACCTCGACTCTCCCCTCCTCGCCATCTTCCGCGAGGTCCACAAGCGGCTCGTCGGGACCGACCCCGAGCTCAAAGCCGTCCACGCCGGCCTCGAATGCGGCGTCCTCGGAGAGAAGTTCCCCGGCATGGACATGATCTCCTTCGGACCCGTGATCGAAGGTGCCCACTCGCCGGACGAGCGGGTGGAGGTTGAGTCGGTGGGGCGGTTCTATGAGTTGTTGAAGGCGATGTTGGCGGAGCTGGCGGGTTAGCATCGATTCCTGGAGTGCTTCCCACGTTGACTCCGCAAGAGTTCCTCCGTATCCTGAAGCCTATGAGCAACCCAGCTTTGACTCTCCGCTTCAAGAACGAAAACACCTTCCGAGCACTTCAGGAATCGGCAAAAGCGCTTGGCATCTCTGTGAACGAGCTTGCGGAAGCTGCGATTGAGCGGGAACTCGAAGTGATTGGACCCGATCTTGAGCAGAGATTGGCCCGTATCGCGGATCTCCTGCCGTCCTACCACGGGCAAGGAACCGAGCAAGATATTGAGGCGTTCGCCCATAGCGAGGTCTCGGTCGAAGATCCCCTACAAGCCCGCCTTGCCGAGGCCGAAGACCTCCACGGCATAGGAGCTGCGTTTGCCCGTCGCGTGGAACGAGGATGATCCTCGAGATGCAGCACTGATCGAGGACAACCTTAACACCCTACTCCACAAGATCGTTCAAGAAGCAACGCACAGATATCCGCCATCGGTAAAGATGGTTCAGGACTGGCATCGACACATCTACAAGGACGCGCACCTTCCTGTCCCTTACTATGCTGGCGAATTCCGGGATAGCGATCCGCAGTTTCCGGAGCTTTACGGTTATGAGGTAAGTGTCGGAACGCGATCTGGTATCGCCTCCGCAAGAGTCCCGGAAGAGCTTCGACGCTTCGAAGAAGCATTGCAAGAAGCAGTCAGGCGTTTAGATGCGGTCATCCTGACCAACCGCCAGGCGGAAGGTGTAGCGCAAGTTCGTTCCGTCCTCACCCTCTCTGCGTATACGCATGGTGAATGGGTAAGGATCCATCCCTTTGCCAATGGTAACGGAAGAACTGCGCGACTATGGGCCAATTGGTGTGCGTTGCGATATGGGCTGCCTGCCTTCGTACGTTTGAAACCACGGCCCGATGGGCTGCAATATGCCAGGGCTGCCGCGAATTCAATGCGGGGTGACCATAGAAGCATGATCGCCGAATTTGCCGCCATGCTGCAGCTTCGACTGAGCAAACCTTAAACTCAGCCCTCACCCCACCCGCACCACAATCTTCCCCCGCACATGCCCCGCCTCGCTGAGATCGTGGGCCTTACGGATCTCCTCCAGCGGAAAGACCTCCTGAATCACCGGTCGGAGCTTCCTCTGCTCCACCAACCGGGCGAGGAAGGCGAGGTCCTCCGCCCGGTATTTGACCAGGACAAGCCGAGCCCGCTTGCGCTGACCGAACAGGCCGCCCAGCGTGGTGAGTCCGATCCAGATCATGAGCCTCGGTCCGCCCAGCGTGGTGACGTAGATACCTCCCTCCCGCGAGAGGGACGGCTCGCAGTCCGGGTACGTGCGCCGGCCGACCGCGTCGAAGATGACGTCCCAGGCGTCGTCACGGCCGGCGAAATCCTCCTCTTCGTAATCGATGGCCTCTTGGGCTCCGAGGCCACGGACGAAGTCGAGATTCCGCGCGCTGGTCACGGCCGTGGCTTGCGCTCCCAGAGCGCGGGCGATCTGGACCGCGAAGTGCCCCACTCCTCCGGAAGCGCCGTTGATCACCACGTTTTCCTTGGGGACCAGTCCGCCTTTGTCGCACAAGGCCTGCAGGGCTGTGAGGCCGGACGTGGGCATAGCCGCAGCCTCTTCGAACGAGAGCGCCTCCGGCTTCGGTGCGAGCGCCGCCTCCCGGGCAAGGACCAGCTCGGCATACGAGCCGCCCTGTCGTTTCACGTCCACACCGCCGAAGATCGCGTCGCCCGGCTCGAAGCGGGTCACCTCGGGACCGATCTCCACCACCTCTCCCGCCACGTCGTAGCCCAACACCAAGGGAAACTTCGCCGGCATGGCCAGGCGCATGTGGCCCTTCCGGATCTTCCAGTCGATCGGATTGACGCCTGCCGCCCGCACCTTCAGCAGAACCTGCCCCGGTCCGGGCGAGCCCGGGTCCGGCAGCTCCCGCACCGTCAGCCGATCGCTGCCATAGGCGTCGACTGCTGCGGCTCTCATGGATGCTCCCTCCCAGGATTCGTGGTGCATCTTTGAACCTGCCTCCTGCCTTCTCATCCGTCCGTAGTGGTTCAGTTGGCCTGCAGACTGCGTACGGTCCTGCCCTCCGAAGCCTCACCCCCCGGCCCCCTCTCCGTAACCGGAGAGGGGGAGAACAGCAAGAAAGACAGATGTGTTCCTCCCCCTCTCCCGTCAGGGAGAGGGGGCCGGGGGTGAGGCTTCGGAGGGCAGGACCGGGGCAGTCCACGGAGCACACTGAACCACTACCCATCCGGCCCACATCGCTTCCGGGCGTACAATAAGGCATGCAGCCACTCCTCCACCGCAAAGCTACCTGCTGGCTCCTCGCAGCCGCTCTCGCCCTGCCGGCGGTCTCCCTCGCCGAGGGCACCGAGGCCCGGGACGTCCTCGGCGTGGCCCATGCCGCCGGCAAGTACAACTTCACCGACGAGGACTTCCTCAACGAGGGCGCCGACCGCATCCTCGAGCTGGGCGGCAGGGTGATCAAGATCTTCCTCGTTCCGCGCACCATTCAGGGCACCTACTCCTTCAACTCCGACTGGTCGCCTCCCGCGGAGGACGTGATCGAGCTGGCCCAACGGCCCTACGTCCAGGAGCTGTTCGCCAAGCCGTTCTCGACCTTCATCCTGGTGTTGACCCCGGTGACCTTCTCGCCGCAGTTCCTCGACGGCCTCACTCGCGAGGAGGCCGAGGCGGAGCACGATCAGATGTACCGGCTGGCGAAGCATCTCCTCACCGCCTACGCCGGCACGGGCAAGACCTTCATCCTGCAGAACTGGGAAGGAGATCACATGCTCCGCCAGGGGCTCGCCGCCGACGCCGAGCCGGACGAGGTGCGCGTCCAGGGGATGATCGACTGGTGGAACGCCCGGCAGGACGGGGTTCGCAAGGCCCGCCAGGACGCGGGCGAGCACGGCGTCACAGTCCTTCACGCGGCCGAGGTCAACTTCCTGCAAAGGGCCCTGGACGGCAAGGTGACGGCGACCAACGACGTCATCCCCTCCACCCGTTGCGACCTCTACTCCTATTCCACTTGGGACGCGGGCTTCACTCCCGACGGGCTGGTCCGGGCGCTCGACTACCTGGAGGCGAAAGCTCCCGACAACAAGCGCTTCGGCCGGCGGAACGTCTATCTGGGCGAATACGGCGTGGGCAAGGGCGCGGGCGTTCCCGAGGGCGAGCGCATGGAGCGCATCCGGCAGTTGATGGAGGCGGCCCTAGGCTGGGGCGTCCGCTACGCGGTCTACTGGCAGCTCTACTGCAACGAGGCGGCGCAGACCTACACCGGCCGGCCCCGCAACCGCGACCTGCGCGGCTTCTGGCTCATCCGTCCCGACGGCGAGCGCGCGCCCATGTGGGAGACGCTCGACAAGCAGCTCCCGGCCTCGCTCTACCGCGCCGCTTTCAGCAACTTTTCCAACCAGTACTTCTCGGTGGCCAAAGATGACCGCTCGGTGAGCGCCGCCCACTGGACCCGCGGCGGGTTCTGGGAGACCTTCACCATGAAGGATTGGAACGGCGACGCGCTGGTGGACGGCGACGTGGTGACCCTGCAGGCCCACGACGGCCTGTACCTCAGCGTCGACTCCGGTATCGGCGGCCGGGTCTACGCCCGCTCCTCCGCGGCCGGCCGGCCGGAGCGGCTCATCCTCCACAAGATCGGCGGTTCCGGCCCCATCCGCCCCGGCGACTCGATCGCCTTCGAGTCCCCTCGCTCCCACCGCTACCTCGCCGCCGAAGTGGGAGGCCGCGGCGCCCTTCGCGCCTTGCGCACGGCTCCCGGCCCGGCGGAGACGTTCCGTTACGTGGAGCCGGAAGAGTAAGCCCTCACCCCGGGATCGAGGCGCCGTTAGCCCGCCTTCACGATTTCGCTGGCACCTAGTCTGGCGCGATCACTGCGGTCACCGCTGTATCGCCGGTTGTGATCGCGGATGCAGCCCACATCCGGCCGTCGGCGGCAGTGACCTGGAGCCGCCACGTACCGGCGGGGAGGTCGGGAACGGTGGCTGCACCTCCGGCCAACGGCCATGCATGCTGGAGGGCCCCGCCGGGGTTGACGCCGAAATAGGGAGAACCGTCCACGGCGGCGAGGGTCAACGAGGCGGCGACGCGGGACTCACGAAGCTCCGGCACGCGGACCGACAGCGGCGCGGCGCGGGGCAGCGTCACCTCCAGGCGCTGTCCGGGGACGCTGGCCCTGGCGAGCGCGACGGCCGAGCCGGCGGCCTTGACCAGGACGGTCCAGCGGCCGGGTGGGACCTGCTGGAGATATCCACGACCCTTGTCGCTCAGGCGCGGCTCCTCCATGTGGACCTGGCGGCCGCTCTCGTCCAGCACGACGACGGTCGCCCAGACCGGCGGCTCGCCGGCGGCCCGCTGGACGGTGAGCGCAAGCCCCGTGGTCGGATCGAGCTCGATCGTCAACGGCTCGGCTGGAGCGCCGGCTTCGACGTCGACGGTCCGTTCCTCCGGCGCGTAGCCGGCGCCGCGCACGGTGAGCCGATAGCGGCCCGGGGCCAGGCTGGCGGTGACGAACGAGCCGGCGGCATTCGTCCCGACGGTGGTCAGCGGCCCGGGCTCGCCGCCGCCGAGCAGCCTCTCGAGATAGACCAGCGCCTCCGCCACGCCCTCGCCGGAGTCGGCGGCGACCACGGTGCCCGCGAGCGCCGCGGTGGCGATCTCGATCACGATCTCGCGGTCTGCGGCGAGCTCCAGGTCCTCGCTCTGACTCAGCATCCGCTCGGCGTGGGCCACCTCGACGCGGTAGCGCCCCGGCTCCAGGTCCTCGAACCGGAAGGCGCCCTGGTGATCGGTCGTCACGCCGCGCTCGGCCGTCACGTCGAGGCCGCGCAGGCTGACCCGGGACTGTGGCAGCGGACGATCCTCGATCAGCACCAGCCCGTCGAGGGCCAGCCCGCCGCCGAGCCTCAGGTCACGCTCCACCTCGCGGTCGCCGGGCGCGATCGCCACCCACGCGTCGGCCTCGCGCCGCCCTCCGAAAAGCCACGCCCGCAGGTGCCAGTCGCCGGCTTCGAGAGCGGCGATCTCGTAGCGACCCGCGTGGTCGACCGTTCCGGACCGTGACGGCCGCCCCGCGCGCTCCGCCCTGACCTCCACCGCGGCCATCTGCGCGGGCTCGAGACCCCGGATGCGGCCGGAGAGGGTTGCTCCGCGCCGCAGCACCACCTCGAGACCGCCGACGTCGCGCCCCGCCACCTCGACCACGGCGGGGTGGACGCCAGGAGCGAAGCCCTCGGCCTCGGCCTCGAGGTCGAAGCTGCCGTCGGCCACCGCGAGGATCTCGAAGCGACCGTCGGGACCGCTCGACGCCCGGTAGCCGCGCGGACCGCGCTCGCTGCGGTTCTTCAGCGTCAACTCGGCGCCGAGGCTCGGCGCCCCCACCTCGTCGATCACGCGGCCGGAGACCGTCGCGCCTTTCTCCAGCGTCAGGTTGACCCGGTTCTCTCCCGGCTGGATGTCGACCTGCTGCGTCCTTCCCTTGTAGGCCGGATGGCTGAGGACCAGCGCCTTCAATCCGGGCGGGACGCCCGCCAGGCGGTAACGGCCCTCGGCGTCGGACTCGGCCTGGGCCGGACCGATGTGGACGCGGGCGCCGGCGACCGGCTCGCCCTCGGCGGTGGTGATCCCGCCGCTGACCACGGCGCCGCGGCCGAGGACAAGGCGCACGTCCTCGATCTCGCCGTTCGGCGGCACCTGGACCGCGACGGGCTCGGGGGACAGGAACCCCTCCGCCGAAGCCTCGAGCGTCACCGCGCCCGGCGCGACCTCGGCGAAGGCGAACGTTCCATCGTGGCCGGCCTCGGCGTCCGCCGTGTTGTCGGACCGCCGCGGCTCCAGGCCGACGGTCCCGGGCGGCGGCGGCGCGGGACGCAGGCGCACGCTCGCTCCCGGCACGGGCTCGCCGGAGGCGTCCTCGACCCGGCCGCGGAGGCGGGAGGCCGGCTCCAGCACCACCGCGAGAGGCCGGGCGGTCGGCGCCTCGACGCCCGCCACCCAGGAGGGCACGTACCCCTCGCGCGCCACGAGGACGTTCACCCTCCGCCCGCGGGCGAGATCCGCGACCGCGAAGCGGCCGGCCTCGTCGGTCCTCGCGTCGGGCTCCCGCCGCCGGAGCGTCCCGGCCTGGGCGCGGCCCCCTTCGGTCAACCAGGCCCCGGTTCCGGCGAGCGGCCGGCCCGTGGCGTCGGCGACCCGGCCTTCGATCCTCACGCCGGGCAGGAGAGTCAACGTCCCGAGATCGGCGGGTCCCGGCCCGGGAGCGACCGCGACACCCGGAACGACCGTCGGCGCGAACCCCTGCCGCCGGGCTTCGAGGTCCACCCGGTCGGCGGGGAGCGCCGGCACCTCGAAGCGCCCCCGGTCGTCGGTCAGGACCGTCGCGGCCCCATCCGGACCGGAGCCGGCGGGGGAGGGCCGGACCGTCACCTCGACGCCGGCCAGCGGGCGCTTCCGGGCATCGACGGCCACGCCGTGGGCGGAGCGGGCCCGCTCGAGGACGAAACGGGCCTCGCCGCCCGCTGCCACGGTCGCCTGGGCAGCCCGGTAGCCGGTCCGGCTCGCGGTGAGCTCGTAGGACGGCGCCGAGGCGAGACCGCGCAGGAGGAAGCGGCCCTCCGCGTCGCTCAAAGCGCGGCTCGCGGCGCGGTCGAGACGGAACGCCGCGCTCCGCCCGGCCACGGTGACGACCACGTCGCCCAGCGGCGCTCCTCCCTTGTCGACCACGCGGCCGGCGAGCGTCCTGGCGGGCGAGAGGGCCAGGGTGGGGATGCGGACGGCGCCTTGCGGAAGCTTTGCAGAAGCCGGTTGAAAGCCGCTCGCCTCGACCTGCACCCAGGCGCCCCCTCCGGCGCGCTCGGCAACGGTGTAGGCGCCTCCCGGGCCGGAGAAGGTGAGGTTCCCCGGATCATCGCCCGGCCACACCAGCGCCCAGGCGAGAGGCTTCCGGGCCGCGGCGTCGAGCACCTTGCCCTCCAGGAGCCGCAACGCCGGCAGGTCGACGGCGGACGGCAGCGACTCCAGCTTATGCCGGCGGCCGTCCGCGAGGAGGAGGTCGAACGGTCCCTCGGTGTCGGCGGGAACGGTGAGCCGGCCGTCGGGGCCCGTCACGCCGAGGGGCCACGCCGGGCTGCCCGAGGAGACCGCGACGCCGGCCACGGGAGAGCCGGACGGGGCGCGCACCTCGACGGTCCGGCCGGCGGTCGAGGGCTCCAGGACCAGCTCCGTCCGCGCCGTGCCGGCCGGGACGGTCGCGGCGGCCCGGCGGGAATCCGGGGCAAAGGCATGGACCTTGACCGCCTCGCCGGCCACGCGCGGCAGCTTCACCCGCCCGTCGGCGTCCGCGCGGCCGATCCGCGAGTCCACCTGCCATCCGTCGGAGCGCAGGGTGCGCATCAGGTCCGCAGACCCGGTCGTGAGCAGGACCCAGGCGCCGGCCGCGGGCCTGCCGTCCTTCCGCAGCACCCGCACCTCGACGCCGGCGTCGGGCACCAGCTCCAGCGGTGGCAGCTCCACCGGCTCCGTCACCGGCAGGGGAAGGTAGCGCATGGGAACCCGGCCCGGGGCCGTGACCACCACCGACCACATCCCCGCCGACGGCGCCGTGAGCACGAACCGGCCCTCGCTGCCAGCCTCGACGGCCGCCGCGGGATCGGGCGCCGCGCGGCCGGCGAGCACGGCGCGGCGCCAGGCATGGTTGCTCTGCAAGGGCAGGAGCGAAACCTTCACGGCGGCCGGAGCTTCGAGGACCAGCCCGGAAACCTGGAGCGCGGAGGCACCGGCCGGAGCGAGGAGGCAGGCGGCGAGGGCGGCGGGGAGCAAGGAGCGGGAGTACATAAGATCTCCTTGGCAAGCTGATTGCAGATGTTACTACACTATGGCTGAGAAGGAAATTCTACCGACAACAGGACCTACCGACAACAGAAGGAGGATCCCATGAGCAGAGCATCCGGTTTCGCGTCAGTGTTAGCCCTGGGAGTGGTGTTGATGCTGGCGGCCTCCCCGGCTGCGGCCTTCAACAATTGCAACAACCCCAGCGTCTGCAACTGTACTGTGTCTTGTGACCAGGTCTGCGGTAATGTCGGTCCTCCCGAACCAGAGCCCATATATTGTGGAGACTATGGCAAATGTGATGGAGGGTCTGAGTGCCCGGTCGAGGGCCCCTGCCTGGCGATGAACTGCTCCTCGACCATCAACGGCGGGGCCAACGGCGACACGTTGACCGGCAACTCGAACAATGAGTGCATCAACGGAAATGGCGGCGCCGACACCCTCTCCGGCGAGGCCGGCGACGACACCATCCATGGCGGCGATGGCAACGACTCGCTGTACGGCGGCTCCGGCAACGACTGCCTCTACGGCGACGCCGGCGACGACTACGCGAACGGCGACAGCGGCACCGACTATTGCGAGGCGGAGACCGAGGTAAACTGCGAGAACTGAGCAGCAGGATCGCCCCATCCCGCTCCTCTCCTGGGCTTCCCTTCAAGCGGCGATCGCTCGGTAGCGGTTTCCCGAAACCGGCGAGCCCTGGAGGGGAGGGCTTCGGAGGGCAGATCCCCAGGATCCAGCGATCAGCCTGACTCCGGTCATCCTTGACCTGACCGCGGTTGTCCTCAGGATGACGCCGGTCAGCCTGAGGAGGACCGCCGTAGACTTGAAGAATCCTTGAGTCGCCCTTCGCGGAACCACGGTCGGCCTGAGGATGACTCCGGTCGGGTTGAACACGACCGCGGATTTCTTGAAGAAAACTTGAATTTTCCTTGACCCGACCGCGGTCGTGCAGAGGATGACGCCGGTCAGGTTGAACGTAACTCCGGTCGTCCTTCACTAATCCGAAGTTCTCTTCGAATCGGCAGCTAGATTCCAGGTAAGTTCTTGGTGCGCAAGGGATTGATCCCTTCGGATAGCTATATGTATGTAGCCATGTAAAGTGACCGGCAAACCGCACAGAACTTCTTGCTTCTTGCGTCAGAATGCCCTATTGTATGTACCCATGCACATCGAGGTCGTGCCCAACCGCAACTCTAGGCCGTGCGTCCTCCTTCGCGAGTCCTATCGGGAGGGCGGCAAGGTGTGCAAGCGGACCCTGGCCAACCTCTCCAAACTCCCCCCGGAAGCCATCGAGGGGTTACGGGCACTGCTGCGCGGTGCCTCCGTCGTCGAAGATCTCTCCCAGAGCTTTGAGGTGGTCCGGAGTCAGCCCTACGGGCACGTGGCTGCGGTTCTCGGGACCCTGCGCC
Source organism: Thermoanaerobaculaceae bacterium (assembly GCA_963778565.1). Classification (GTDB taxonomy): domain Bacteria; phylum Acidobacteriota; class Thermoanaerobaculia; order Multivoradales; family UBA5704; genus DATARR01. Next base: position 16,567 of record CAVZUZ010000022.1, read on the forward strand.
AACTCGGCCTCGAGCGCGAGCTCGACCCACAGCGCTGCACTGAGCGCGATTTGGTCGTCGCCATGATCGTCGCCCGGCTCCTGGAGCCAAGCTCCAAGCTCGCGACAGCTCGCGGCCTGGGTCCGGATGCCCCGCTCAGCGCTCTGGTCGAAGAGCTCAATCTGTCTGACGTCGACGAGCGCAAGCTGTATGCCGCCCTGGATTGGTTGTACCTGCGCCAAGGCGCGATCGAGCAGCGACTGGCTCGCCGCCATCTCCAGGACGGCAGTCTGGTGCTCTACGACGTGACCTCCACGTATTTTGAGGGTCGCAATTGTCCTTTGGCCCAAATCGGTTACTCGCGCGATGGCAAGAAAGGCACCTTGCAGATTGTCTTCGGTCTCCTGTGCAATCGCCAAGGGTGCCCGGTCGCGGTCGAAGTGTTCGCCGGCAACACGGCCGATCCGAAAACCTTCAGTCCTCAGGTGGAGAAGGTTCAGCAGAAGTTTGGTCTGAGCCGAGTGGTCTTTGTCGGAGACCGTGGGATGCTGACATCAGCTCGTCTGCGCGAAGATCTTCACGGCGTCGAAGGACTGGGTTGGATCTCCGCGTTGCGGACGACAGAAATCAAAAGGCTGGTGGCGGGGCCCGGGTTTCAGTTCTCCCTCTTCGACGATCGGGACTTTGGCGAGGTTCACAGCCCTGAGTTCCCTGGCGAGCGGCTGATCGCCTGCCGAAACCCTTTGTTGCAGCAAGAGCGCGCGCGCAAACGAGAGGAGTTATTGCAGGCGACCGAACACCAGTTGCAGCCGATCGTTGAGGCCACGCAACGACCCAAGAACCGACTCCAGGGGAAAGCGCGCATTGCCTTGCGAGTCGGCAAGGTCATCCATCGCTTCAAGGTGGAAAAGCACTTTGCGATCGAGATCACCGAGACCTCGTTCTGCTTTGAGCGCCACCAGCAAAGCATTGCTGCTGAGGCGGCTCTCGAACGGAATCTACGTCATTCGCACCAATGTCCCGGCCTCTGAGCTGTCGGCCGAAGACGCGGTGCGCTCTTACAAGCGCCTTTCCACAGTCGAGCGAGCTTTCCGCAGCTGCAAGACCGTGGATTTGCACGTCCGTCCTATTTACCACCAACTGTCCGAGCGCGTGCGAGCGCACGTGTTCCTTTGCATGCTCGCCTACTACGTCGAGTGGCATATGCGCCAGAAGCTAGCAGCGATGCTCTTCGAAGACGATGATCCCGCGGCGGGTGAGCTCTTGCGCTCTTCCATTGTCGCCCCTGCCGAGCGATCACCGAGTGCGCAGCGAAAAGCCCGCAGCCTTCGCACGACCGACGGACTGCCCGTCCATAGCTTCGCCACCCTCCTGAAGGATCTCGCCACGCTCACCAAGAACCGCGTCCAGCCGAAGACCCTGTCTGCTCCTCCCTTTGACAGTCTCACCCGTCCCACCGCGCTCCAGCAGAAAGCCCTCTCTCTGCTTGCCGTGGCGCTGTAGCTCGCTGGTTCGCTGTAGACAGTACGCCCAACCCCCGTCAACGACTAAGTCATTATTAACCTTATACTTACGCTGACCTATCGAAAAGAACTTCCGACTAATCCTGGGGGGAGCACGAAGGTACCAAGGTCTTGTTGTCGAGCCGGCACAGCTCGGCGACGCCGAGGCGCGACGCCTCGTCAGGATAGCGGCGGCAGTAGAAACCGGCAGCGAGGTCCGGGCGCCGCGGCAAGGCGCCGATTGAGGGTTGCTGCCGCGCTACGTGCGCCGCGCTACGTGCCGCCGCGCTACGTGCCAACCGAATCGCCGTCGCCCGCGCGCTACGTGCCAACCGCGTACGTGCTGCCCCCGCGCTACGTGCCGCGCTACGTGCCACCCGAATCGCCGCCGCCGAATCGCCGCCACCCGGAGGAGTGGGGCAGGCGCTCCCTTCGACAATCTTCGAAATGTCCAAAATCACCCCCTGTAAATCATTGACACGTAAGACCTTGTCAGAAGGTCCCATTTTTTCCGTCTTCTATGGGGTATGGGACGCCCTCTTCGCTGCGTGCCGGAAGATACCCTCGTGGAGGTCACCTCCCGGACCGTTCACGGCAGGTTTCTTCTCAAGCCCGATCCGCTGCTCAACGAGATCGTCATCGGCGCCCTGGCGCGAGCCCTCCAACGGCACGAGGTCCAGTGCTGCTTCTTCGTCGTGGCCTCGAACCACTTTCACGGCTTGCTGATTCCCAAGGACGCTCGCGAGCTCGCCCGTTTCATGTGCTACCTGACCTCGAAGATCGCCCGCGAGGCCGGCCGCCTTTATGGCTGGCGCGAAAAGATCTTCCCGACACGGTACCGGGCGATCGTAGTTACAGCAGAACCCGCGGCGCAAATCGCGCGCCTGAAGTACAGCCTCAGCCATGGAGTCAAAGAGAATCTGGTGGAACGCGTCGAGGAGTGGCCGGGCGTTCATGGCGTCCATTCGCTGCTCACCGGCGAGCCGATGACGGGCATCTGGCACGACCGGACGGCGGAATATTTCGCCCGCCGCCGCGGCAAGATAGTCGAGCCTTTCCAGTTCGTGACGACCGAGACCCTGACGCTGGCGCCGTTGCCATGCTGGAAGCATCTTCCGCCTGAAAAGAGACGCGAGCTCGCGGCCAGGCTGGTGAGAGAGATCGATGAGGAGGCCGCCGCCGAGAGGACGAGAACGGGAAAATCGCCACTCGGCCGGGCAGGCGTGCTCGCGCAGAATCCGCATGACCATCCCGAGCGTCCCAAGAAATCGCCCGCTCCGTTGGTTCACGCAGCGAGCAAGGCCTTCCGCCTCGAGTTCCGGCAGCTTTACGCCGCGTTCGTAGCCGCCTTCCGGGAAGCCGCGGAGAAGCTCGAACGCGGAGACCGGGCCGCTCCCTTCCCCCGAGGGAGCTTTCCACCGGCGTTGCCGTTCGTCGGCGGATAGAGCTCACTTCTTCACCACTCCTCGGAGGCTCCTGACAAAGGGGAGCCGGGCACGGCTGCGTCCGAAGGCCTACTCTGGCAGCGAATTCGGGAAGAGGAAGTCGTTTGTCAGGCTCTCACAGGCCACGGTCGCGGTCTTCCAGCGAAAAACCTGGGCGCGGAGTGCTCGAGAACGAGAAACGGCCCTCAGCAAGAGCCGTCGAAGCTTGCTGTCTTTGTCTATTCGGCAGGTACCTGGTTTGGGAGCTCACTTCTTCGCCGAGCTCCGCGAAGGTTCCCGACAAGGGAGCCGGGCACGGGTGCGTCCGAAGGGCTACTCTGGCAGCGAATTCAGGAAGAGGGAGTCGTTTGTCAGGCTCTCCCAGGCCACGGTCGCGGTCTTCCAGCGAAAAACCTGGGCGCGGAGTGCTCGAGAACGAGAAACGGCCCTCAGCAAGAGCCGTCGAAGCTTGCTGTCTTTGTCTATTCGGCAGGCACCTGGTTTGGGTTTGGGGTTTGCGCGGAGCTGCCGTCGCCCACTTCGGGGCTTCTTGGGGCTTGGGGCCGAATCGGACGACCGCCCTGGGGCTGACGCACCCAGGCTACACGCCTCTGCCCCTTCAGGGCAGGAGGGTCGGATTTTGCGCCCATCTTCGCTTCACAACGGCTGGGAAAATTCTCCTCCGGCTATGTGGAGCCTCTAATCCCTATCTGGCGCCTCCAACGGCTATGTAGAGTCCCCAGCGCCTGTCTGGAAGTCTCCAACGCCTATGTAGAGCTTCCAACGGCTATGTGGACCCGATCACCGCCTATGCGGAGCCGATCACTGGCTATGTGGAGTCGATCAAGGGCTGTGAGCGGAGATCATCGGCTGTGAGCGGCCGATCACAGGCTGTGAACGGCGGATCACAAGCTATGAGGGTGGGTCCACGGTTATGAGCGGCCGATCACAGGCTATGAGGAGTCGATCAAGGGCTGTGAGCGGCTGATCACCGGCTGTAAGTGTCCGATCAAGGGCTGCGAGCGGCCGATCACAGGCTGTGAACGGCGGATCACAGGCTATGAGGATGGGTCCACGGTTATGAGCGGCCGATCACAGGCTATGAGGAGGCGATCAAGGGCTGTGAACGACGGATCACAGGCTTATGAGGGTGGGTCAACGGCTATGGGCGGCCGATCACAGGCTATGAGGAGGCGCTTACAGGCGGGGGAAGATATTCGGCACCCTTGGTGGCTTTGCAGAGGATGGTGTTCTCGCCAAGCCCTGGGGTCGGAGTCCGGAGGCCCTGACAAACGTCACCCCCAAATCATGATACCCATGACTGTTAGAGGTCCGCTCCAGCGGCGAAGATAGCCGTGAAAGGAGGAACCGACCCATGATCCGAATCCGCTCTATCCTGCTCCCGGCCCTGCTCGTCCTGATCGGAGGTGTCCCGGCGAAGGCGGCCGAAACGCCGGTCAAGACCATCGCCATCACCAACGTCCGCATCTTCGATGGCACCCGCGTCATCCCGAGCGGCACCGTCGTTCTGCGGGGGCGCAACATCGCCGACGTCGGCCCGAAGGTAGCCGTGCCGGCCGGAGCCGAGGTGATCGACGGCGCGGGAGCGACGCTGCTGCCCGGGCTCATCGACAGCCACACCCACACCTGGGGCGACGCTCTCAACCGGGCGGCCGTGTTCGGCGTCACGACGGAGCTCGACATGTTCACCCATCCGGCGTTCGCCAGCTCGATGCGCGCCGAGCAGGCGGCGACCGGCGCGCCGGGCCGGGCCGACCTCTACAGCGCGGGCTACCTGGCCACGGCTCCGGGCGGCCACGGCACGGAGTACGGCATGCCGGTGCCGACCCTGACCCGCCCGGACGAGGCGCAGGCCTGGGTGGACGCCCGCCTCGCCGAGGGTTCGGACTACATCAAGATCGTCGTGGAAGACGGCAAGCCCTACGGCGGGAATACCCCGACGCTCGACGAGCCGACCCTCGCCGCCCTGATCAAGGCGACCCACAGCCGGAAGAAGCTCGCCATGGCGCACGTGAGCACGGAAGACTCGGCGCAGATCGCGCTCGCCGCCGGCGCGGACGGTCTCGTCCACATCTTCACGGACCGCTCGCCCGAGGCCGGCTTCGCCGCTTTGGCGGCCCAGCGCAAGGCGTTCGTGACGCCGACCTTGACGGTCGTCGAGAGCACCACCGGAACGGCGAGCGGCGCCTCGCTCGCGGACGATCCGCGCCTCGCGCGGTATCTCACGGCCGAGGAGATGCAGAATCTCCGCCGCTCCTTTCCACGCCGCGAGCTGAGGATGCAGAACTCCCTGGCGGCCGTCCGGCAACTGCACGAGGCCGGCGTACCGATCCTCGCCGGCAGCGACGCGCCGAACCCCGGCACGACCCATGGCGCCAGCATCCATCGCGAGATGGAGCTGCTGGTCTCGGCCGGGCTGTCTCCCCTCCAGGCGCTGGCGGCGGCCACCTCGGTGCCGGCGCGGGTGTTCGGCTTGAAGGACCGCGGGAGTATCGCGCCGGGCCTGCGCGCGGATCTGGTGCTGGTGAAGGGGGATCCGACCGCGGACGTCACGGCCAGCCGCGACATCCTGCGGGTGTGGAAGATCGGCAGCGAGGTGGCCCGTGCCGAGGTGCCGCGCACGGCCGCCACGGCCGGGACGGTGGCGCCCGCGGTCCATGTATCCGCCTCCGGCGAGATCAGCGACTTCGAGGACGGCAACATGACGGCGGCCTTCGGCTCCTGGATGGATTCGACGGACCAGTTTGCCGGCGGCAAGTCGGTGGTGAAATCGGAAGTCGTCGCGGGCGGCGCCGAAAGCGAGCGGTCGCTCGCCATCAGCGGTGAGCTGAAGGCGGGGTTCGCCTTTCCCTGGTCGGGAGCGATGTTCTTCGCCGGTCCGCAGCCGATGGCGCCCGCCGACCTCTCGAAGTTCTCGGGGATCTCCTTCTGGGCGAAAGGAGAAAACGGCACCTACCAGGTCCTCTTCTTCGCCGACAAGCTCGGCCGGATCCCCGCCACCAAAGCCTTCGCCGCCGGACCCGATTGGAAGCGTTACACCTTCCCCTTCACCGACTTCGGCCTCGACGGCAGCGACGTGACCGGAATCTTCTGGGGCGGCGGCCCCGCCCTGGGACCGTTCCGCCTGCAGATCGACGGCGTGCGGCTGGAGCCGAAGTAGGCCCCTCACTCCCCCAACCCCCTCTCTCCCGCCCCCTCCCAACCCACCTCACCGGGAGAGAGGGGGCTTGAAAACAAGCAGCTTCTAGTCGCCGTCTCCCTCCTCTCCCGGCAGGGCGGAGGGCGCGCCTCCGGCGCTGGCCCTCACTCCCCCGGCCCCTCTCTCCCACCGCACTCCCTGCCACCGGGAGAGAGGGGAGATTGAAAAGGCCAAGCAATTCTTTGCTTCTACAGTCTCCCTCCTCTCCCGGAAGGGCGGGAGTGCGGTGGGAGAGGAGGGCCGGGGAGGTGAGGGGCCCGACGGCGCGGCGATGGCCCGATTGAAGAGGACTTGAGGAGCGGGATCCTCGTACGGGCCCAGGTTAACGCCTATGGGAACAAGGGGGTGAGGTTGCGAGACCCCAGACCGGGAACAATCCTTGCGTACTGAAGAGGGCTGCTCCTTGTCATGGGGCCTCCCTTTATGGCGCAACCTCTCACCACCCACGGCTTCGAAGCGGAAGGCGTGAGCAGCCAGATCTGGATGGGGAATCACGCCGTCCAGATCCACCCGGACCACGGCGCCGAAATTGTCCGGGCGCCGGAAGGCCGGCCGGAGCCCCGGCTGCGCGCTCTCCCCGTCCTCCGGCGCCCGCGCGCCATCCGCGGCCTGGTCGGCCGCCAGGATGACATCGCCGCCGCCCTCGCCGCCCTCGGCAACTCCCTGCCGGTCGGCATCTACGGTCCGCCCGGCATCGGCAAGTCCACTCTGCTGCGCCACCTGGCCCACGCCGAGGTAGGCGACGCCCTTCCGGACGGCGTGGTCCACCTCTCCATCTCCCGCCAGCCGGCGGAGGACGTTCTGCAGTCCCTTTTCGAGGCGTTCTACGAGTACGACGTTCCCTTCAAGCCGACGCCCGCCCAGGCGCGCCAGCTCCTTCAAGGCAGGAAGGCCCTCGTTCTGCTGGACGATGCCGAGTTGGGGCACGAGACCGCCGAGGATCTGCTGGACCGCGCGCCGGACTGCGCCTTCGTGGTGGCGACGCGCGAGCGCTGTCTGTGGGGTGAATGCCGGGCTCTCGGCCTCGGCGGCCTTGCCGAGGAGGACGCCCGAGCTCTCTTCGAGCGGGAATTGGGTCGCCCCCTCACCGACGAGGAGGCTCCTGCGTACGAAAGCCTCTATGCGCGCCTGGAAGGTCATCCCCTGGGTCTCCTCCAGGCCGCGGCCCAGGTCCGCGAGGGCCGACCCTTGGCCGAGGCGGAACCGATTGGGAAAGGGAACGCTCGGCAGGCGCTGGCGGCGCTGCCGGACGAGGAGAAGCGGATTCTTTCGACCCTCGCCGCTCTGGGCGGCGGCTCGGTGGGCGTCGCTCACATGGCGGCTCTAGCGGACGTCACCGACGCGCTTTCCGTGCTGGACGCTCTCCAGGAGCGCAAGCTCGTTCAGACGCAGAGCCCTCGCTACAGCCTGACGGGAGACCTCGACCGTCTGCTGCCGTCGATCTGGGATCTCACGCCCTGGTGTGAGCGAGCGCTCGCCTACTTCCTTCCCTGGGCGGAAGCCCGCCGCGAGGATCCGGCCGCCCTGCTGGAAGAAGCCGGCGCGCTCCGGCGCCTGCTGGATTGGACGGCCGCGACCGGACGTCATGCCGAGACGCTGCGCCTCGGCAGGGCGCTCGATACCGCGCTCGCCGTGAGCGGGCGCTGGGGTGCGTGGGCTCAGGTTCTGGAGCGGATCCGCGCCGCGGCCGAAGCGCTGCGGGACCGCGCCACGGAAGCCTGGGCCCATCACCAGCTCGGTACGCGGCTCCTCTGCCTCGGCGATACGGCCGCCGCACGGCAACCTCTCGCTCGCGCGCTTGCCCTCCGGGGCTCGCTGGGAGACCGTGCGGGAGCGGCGGTCACCCGCAACAACCTCGGTCTGATAGGGCCGCTGCCCGCCAGATGGATCGCGCCTCGAGCCCTCAGCTTGCGTTATCTCCCCTGGCTCGCCGTCGCCTTTCTGGTCCTGCTCCTCGGCGGGATCCGCCTTTGGTCGTCCCGAATCGCTTCGGCGGACCGCTCCACCGAGACGGCTGCGCCCATCGAATCGACGAATTCCACTCCCTCCGTCCGGCGGAGAGAAGCGAGCACGGACCTGACGAAGGACAGGGCGGAGACTCCTCCGGTCACGACAGATCTGGAGTCGGCAGGCGACGAGGGAGGGCCGATCCTGGACCTCCCTTCGCGCGTCGAGTTCCCCGCTTGGGCGCTCGGTTCGGAGGGCGGCTCTCCGGGACAGACGATCTCACTGACCAACGCCGGAACCGTTCCATTGCGGGTGGAGGGGATCTCCTTCACCGAAAACCCCGGCCAGGCTTTCGCCGTGAAATCGAACTGCACGAGCCGCCCCGTTTCTCCGGCGGAGCGGTGCCTTGTTCAGATCTTCTTCCACCCGCCGGCGGCAGGCAGCTACCACGGGCTGCTGGCCATCGATGCGGCAGGCGGGGGACGGCAGACCGTGGAGATCTCAGGGACGGCGCGGGAGCCGTCAGAAGAGCCGCCGCCCGAGCCCCCGGAGGAACGTGAACCGCCTGCCAAGCAGGGCTGGTGTTGCGTTGACGGCGACGTGTACCAGAGCACCGATGCCGCGTGCAAAGACGAGGAAGGCTCCTTCTTCGCGCGGCAGCGTGCGGCGATCGCCGCGTGCCTGATGTTCGGCTGCTGCGTCGACGGGGAGTTCAAGCTGGGAGAAAAGCGGGAACGGTGCGACACGCTGGGAGGCATCTACATGGCCGCCGTCGAGGTCCCCCGGCGCTGCCGGCAGCAGCCGTAGCAGATTACTTCCACATGCGCGGGTCCCGTCCGGATCGAGATGAAAGCCGGGTAATGGTTCAGTTTGCTCTTGGACTACCCCGATCCTGCCCTCCGAAGCCTCACCCCCCGGCCCCCTCTCCGTAACCGGAGAGGGGGAGAACAGCAAGAAAGACAGATGTGTTCCTCCCCCCTCTCCCGTCAGGGAGAGGGGGCCGGGGGGTGAGGCTTCGGAGGGCAGGACCGTACGCAGTCTGCCGGCAAACTGAACCATTATGAAAGCCGCATGGCGTTCCCTTGCCCATTGAAGCAGGCGATAATACTCACCGGCTCATCCGGCCATGGCGGAACCTCTCACCTCTACGAACATCGAAGCGCTGATCGAGGGCGGCGTCAGCGGCCAGGTTGCGGTCGGCAACCAGAACGTCCAGATCCACGCCGACCATGGCGCCGTCGTCTTCTTCGCGCCGCCGGGAACCCAGCCAACGCCGAGGCTGCGCTCCCTCCCCGTCCTCCAGCGTCCTCGCGCCGTCCGTGGTCTTCTCGATCGTCAGGCGGACATTTCCTCCGCCCTCGCCGCCATTGGGACGGCTCTGCCGGTCGGCATCCACGGTGCGCCGGGAGTCGGCAAGTCCACGCTGCTCCGCCACCTGGCCCACGCCGTCGAGAGCGGCTCCCTGCCGGACGGCGTCGTCCATCTCTCCGCGCGCCAACAGCCGGCGGAGGATCTTCTGCAGTCCCTCTTCGAAGCGTTCTACGAGTGCGACGCTCCCTTCAGGCCCACTCGCATCCAGGCGCGTCAGTTCCTTCAGGGCAGGAAAGCCCTCGTCCTGTTGGACGACGCCGAGCTGGGGCGCGAGGCGGCCGAGGGTCTGCTGGACTCCGCGCCGGACTGCGGCTTCGTGCTGGCGGCGCGGGAACAATGCCTGTGGGGGGAGTGCCGGGCGATCGGCCTCGGCGGCCTTCCTCCCGAGGACGCGCGAGCCCTTTTTGAACGCGAGCTGGGACGGTCCCTGACCATCGAGGAAGCTACGGCCTTCGAGAGCCTCTACGTCCGCGTGGAGGGGCATCCGTTGCCTCTTCTCCAAGCGGCGGCCCAGGTTCGTGAGGGCCGGCCCATCGCCGAGCCGGTACCGATCGACGAAGGTTCTCCCCGGCGGGCGCTCGCCACCCTCCCCGAGGATCAGAAACGCCTCCTTTCCGCTCTCGCCGCCGTGGGCGGCGGTCCGGTGGGCGCCGCTCACGTCGCGGCCTTGGCGGATGTCGCCAATCCGCTTCCCGCGCTGGACGCCCTGTCGGAGCGCGCGCTGGTCCAGTCCCACAGCCCCCGCTACAGCCTGACGGGAAATCTGCCCGATCTGCTGCCCCGGACCTGGGACCTCACCCCCTGGCGCGAGCGGGCCCTCGGCTACTTCATCGAGTGGGCGGAAGCCCGCCGGAACGAGCCGGCGGCGCTGCTGGAGGAGATCGGCGTGCTCCGGGCCTTGCTGGACTGGGCCGCCGAGACCGGACGCCACGCCGAGGCGCGGCGCCTGGGGCGGGCGCTCGATACCGCCCTCGCCGTGGCCGGACGCTGGGGCGCCTGGGAGCAGACGCTCCAGCGGGTCCGCGGCACGGCAGAGGCGCTGGGAGACCGGACTACGGAAGGCTGGGCTCTGCACCAACTCGGCACGCGGCTCCTCTGTCTCGACGACAAGGCCGCGGCGCGCCCGCTCCTCCTCGACGCGCTCGACATCCGGGAGTCCTTGGGGGACCGCGCGGGAGCCGCCGTCACCCGCCACAACCTGGGTTTTCTGGGACCGTTGCCATCCTCCGAGCCGACCGGAGCGAGAGGGCCTCGTTCCGCCCTTCGATTGCTCCCCTGGATCGGTGGCGCCTTGCTGGTCCTGGTCGCGGGAGGAATCGGGTTCCAATCGTTCTGGTCAGGGACGCAGGACCCCAACGGAGAGACCGTCGTGAATTCCAGCGACGTGGAATCTCCTCCGGACGAAACCGAGCCCCCGCCCCTTTCAACGGAGGGACCCACCAACCCGACCACGGATGTGACGGAGCCTACGCCGCCCGACACGACGGATCAGCCCTCCGACGGAACGCCTGGAACCTCGCCCGACGGCACCTCGCCCGACGGCACCGACGACGAAACGCCTGGCACCTCGCGCTTCGAGGTTACCCGACGCCTGGAGTTTCCGGCCCTGGTGCTCGCATCCACGTCCGGACCGCGGGTGGAGACGATCTCGGTGACCAACACCGGAACCATCCCTCTCCAGATCGCCGGCGTCTCCTTCACCGAGAATCCCGGCAAGGTCTTCACAACGTCCGGCTGCAAGCGCAATCCCTTGCCCGCCGGAGCACAATGCAGCATTCAGGTCCGCTTCCAGCCGCCGAAGGCCGGGAGCTATCACGCGGTGCTGGCCGTCGATGTCGAGGGTCTCGGGCCACAGACCGTGGAGCTCTCGGGCGTGGCGAAGGAGCCCCCCCCTCGAGGGTGGTGCTGCGTTGACAGGAACGTTCTCTCCGCCTCCCAGGACGAATGCACGGACCGCAACGGCAAACTCTTCGAGAATCGAGAAGAGGCCACCGACGCCTGCCAGCAGGGATGGTGCTGCACCGCAGGAAACGTCTCTTCGGAGTCCCTGGCCGATTGCAAGGCCCGGAAGGGCACGTTCTTCGAGGATCGAGGCCGCGCCGCCAACGCCTGTCGCCAGGGATGGTGCTGCGCCGACGGAGGAGTCTTCGACGCCTCCGCCTACGACTGCGGTAACCGCCGCGGACAATTCTTCGCCGATCGGACCCAGGCCGCCGACGCCTGCCAGCAGGGATGGTGCTGCGCCGCAGGAAACGTCTCTGCGGAGTCCCTGGCCGACTGCAAGGGTCGGAAGGGAGCTTTCTTCGAGGATCGAGGCCGTGCCGCCAACGCCTGTCGCCAGGGATGGTGTTGCGCCGACGAAGCGGTCTTCGACGCTTCCGCCTACGACTGCGGTAACCGCCGCGGACAATTCTTCGCCGATCGGACCCAAGCCGCCGACGCTTGCCAGCAGGGATGGTGCTGCGCCGCAGGAAACGTCTCTGCGGAGTCCTTGGCCGACTGCAAGGGTCGGAAGGGAGCTTTCTTCGAGGATCGAGGCCGTGCCGCCAACGCCTGTCGCCAGGGATGGTGCTGCGCCGACGAAGCGGTCTTCGACGCTTCCGCCTACGACTGCGGTAACCGCCGCGGACAATTCTTCGCCGATCGGACCCAGGCCGCCGACGCCTGCCAGCAGGGATGGTGCTGCGCCGCAGGAAACGTCTCTGCGGAGTCCCTGGCCGACTGCAAGGGTCGGAAGGGAGCTTTCTTCGAGGATCGAGGCCGTGCCACCAACGCCTGTCGCCAGGGATGGTGTTGCGCCGACGGAGGAGTCTTCGACGCCTCCGCCTATGACTGCGGCAACCGCCGCGGACAATTCTTCGCCGATCGGACCCAAGCCGCCGACGCCTGCCAGCAGGGATGGTGCTGCGCCGCAGGAAACGTCTCTTCGGAGTCCTTGGCCGACTGCAAGGGTCGGAAGGGAGCTTTCTTCGAGGATCGAGGCCGCGCCACCAACGCCTGTCGCCAGGGATGGTGCTGCGCCGACGGAAGGATCTTCTCGGGCTCCCTGGCCGATTGCAAGGACCGCGGCGGCAGGTTCTTCGACGATCAAACCCAGGCTGCCAGTTCCTGCCGGGAGGGGTGGTGCTGCGTCGACGGGAAGGTCTTCCGGTCCTCCCAGGAAGACTGTAACGGCCGTGGAGGCAAGCTCTTCGACGATGAAAAACAGGCCTCGATCGCCTGTCAGCCGGCGGAAAAGCAGGGCTGGTGCTGCCGGCCTGGAAGCGACCCTTTCCCAAGCTCGAGGAAAGAATGTGAGAGCCTGAAGGAACGCCAGTACTTCGAAACGAAAGAGGAGGCGCAGCGGAAGTGCTTCGGGTAAAGGAGAGCCCATGAGCGAGCAGGAGAAGGGCGGCCGGAGCTATACCGCCAACATCAGCGGCGGCGTCAGCGGCCAGTTCATCCAGGGGGACGGCAACGTCCAGGTTCAGTCCGCGGGCGCGGGGAAGGTCACCGAGGCCGATCTCGCCGAGGTGCGGCGGATGCTCGAGGAGCTGAAGGGCCGGATCGAGTCCGAAGCTCCACCCGAGAAGAAGGAGGAAGCGCTGCAGCAGGTCCAGGAGCTGCAGGAGACCCTCCAGAGCAAGGACCCCGAGGACGTGCCAGACCGCCTCGGCGGCGTCAAGAGCTGGTTCAAGCGGAACCTGCCGGCGCTGGCCGGAGCGGTCGTCAGCGTCATCGTCAACCCCATCGTCGGCAAGGTGGTCGAGGCGGCCGGCAGCGGATTGGCCGGCGAGGTCCAGCGCCGGTTCGGAGGCGAGAAGAAGTAGTAGCCCGTCCCTACAGCGCCGTCCGGATCGTCCAGAGATCCGGGAAGAGGGGCTTGAAGAGCGTGTTCTTCAGATACTCGACGCCCTCCGAGCCGCCCGTGCCGGTCTTCATGCCGATCGTGCGCTGCACCATCTTCACGTGCCGGTAGCGCCACTCCTGGATCCCCTCGTCGAGGTCCACCAGCCGCTCGCAGACGTCGCGATTCAAGGGGTCGGTCTTGTAGATGCGGACCAGGATCTCTCGGATACGCTCGTCCTCGAGGGGCGGCTGAGCAACATCGCGCTCCAGCGCCTCTTGCGGAATGGGATGACCGTTCAGCGCCAGGAAGCGCAGGAAGGCAGTGTAGATGCTCGGCTGGCGCAGCCGCTCCTCGATGCGCCTGGCGCTCGTCGCTGCCCTCGAGCATCCGCTCCGCGACGCCCGGCGCGCGATGGCCGAGGACGACTTCCAGCTCGCGGAACTGGAAGGACTGGAAGCCGCTCGCCGTATCGAGCCGGTAGCGGAAAGAGGAGAACGAGACGGGTGTCATCGTCTCCAGGATGTCCACCTGCGCGACCAGGGTCTTGAAGATCGTCAGGATCCGCCTGAGGGTGGCGAGGGCCGTTGGCCGGTCGTTCCCCGCGAGCGAACGGCGCAACAGCTCCGCCTCGTGGAG
>CAVZUZ010000023.1:0-20109 GCA_963778565.1 Thermoanaerobaculaceae bacterium
CTCTCCTACCTCGGCTTCGCGCTGTCCTATCTGCTGGTGGACCTGCTCCGCGCCATTCTGCGGACTCCGGCCCGGATCGACGCTCTGCGGGAGGACCTGCGCGGAGACCGGTGAGGGCGGAACGACGTCCTGCCGGCTCGACCTCACCCAACCCCTCTTCCTAAAGGAGAGGGGCTAGATTTCCAGGTCGGTTACTCCCGCCGCCAGCGCCTTTCCGTAGACGTAGGCGGCCGGCGGCGAGATCCTCGACGGCGATGCCGAGCGATTTGAAGAGCGTGATCTCCTCGTCCGAGCGGCGGCCGGGGACCTTCCCTTCGAGGACCTCGCCCAGCTCGCCGGAGAAGGTGCTCCTCGCCGATCGTCCCTTCGTTTCGGGCGAGTAGGAAATCCCCCGCTTCCGCCAGCGCCGACTCGCGGCGGTCCGTGAACAGGCGCGACCGCGCCACGGCCACCGCATCGAGGCGCGAGCATTTCGGCGTGCAGGCGCCGACCACGTTGATGAGGGAGCCCCTCGGCGATCCAGTCCCCGGCCAGCACCGAGCCCCTCGCGGCCGTGACAGGTACGGATCAGATCGGCTCCCTCGACGGCATCCCGCGCCTCGACGACCGGCTCCACGTCCAGACCTGACCGCTTCCCCTCCTCGTCGGCGAAACGGCGGGCGCTCTCGGGCCTGCGGCTTCCAGATCCGCACCCGCCGCAACGGCCGGACGGCTCGCATGGCCGCGAGATGGCTGCGCGCCTGCGTCCCGGAGCCGAGGATCGCCAGATCTCCCGCATCCTTCCGCGCCAGGGCTTGGCGGCGACCGCGCTCGCCGCCGCGGTGCGGATGGCCGTCACGGCAGAGGCGTCCAGGATGGCGATCGGCCGGCCCCGCTCCTGCTCGAAGAGGACGACCAGACCCTGATGTCGGACTCCTCGCCGTGCAGGTAGTTGTCCGGTACGACGGTCAGCACCTTGATGCCGGCCACGGTGAGCGTCCGCGGCAAGACCTTCGAGCATCCCGGGCATCACTTCCAGGAAGACATGGCGGTCCGGCATCCAGTAGGCGGTGCGCAGCGGCTGCACGGCGCCTCCGCGGGCGAGCACCCGAAGCCCGGCCTCCACCACCTCGATGCACTCCTCCATCGGCAGGAGGGTTTGGGCGGGTAGCCGCACGGTTCAGGAAGAGGATCGGCATGGTGCTTCCTCCGGGAAGGCCCGAGTATAGTCTCGCCGTCTCGTCGCCGAGAAGCTTTCGCGGCCGGCGGAGGGGTAGTAGTTCAGCTTGCTCGTGGACTCCCCCGGACCTGCCCTCCGAAGCCTCACCCCCAGCCCCCTCTCCCTGACGGGAGAGGGGAGAAACATATCTGTCTTTCTTGCTGTTCTCCCCCCTCTCCGGTTACGGAGCGGGGGCCGGGGGGTGAGGCTTGGGAGGGCGGGACCGTGCGCCATCTGCAGACCAACTGAACCACTGCGCGGCGGAGGGCTCCGCGGCCGGCGGGATGCCCGCGGATGCGGCTGATCTTCTCCAGACCCTGAGAACGGCCCGCCGCCGGGAGGTCCCATGTCCTTCGTCTCTCCGAGTTGGAGCCCCGAGCCCTCTGGAAGCACTTCAACGAGATCCTGAAGATCCCCGCCCCTCCACGCACGAGGAGCGGGCCCCGCCGCTACGTCCTCGACGCGGCCGCCCGTAAGGGATTGAGCCACCGGCAGGACGCGAACGGAAATCTGGTCGTCGAGAAGCCGGCCTCCCCCGGCCGGGAGGGCTCTCCGATCGTCGTCCTCCAGGGTCACCTCGACATGGTAGCGGAGAAGAACTCGGGGACCAGCACGACTTCATGAGCGATCCCATCATCCCTCGCCGCGAGGATGGCTGGGTGAAGGCCACCGGCACGACTCTGGGAGCGGACAACGGCGTCGGCGCCGCCGCCATGCTGGCCGTGATGGAGGCCGGAGGCGACCTCGTCCACGGCCCCCTGGAGCTGCTCTTCACGGTGGACGAGGAGAGCGGCCTCAACGGCGTCATGGCGCTCGACCCCGAAGCCATCGCGCTCCAAGGACGGCGCCTGCTGAATCTCGACTCCGAGGGAAGAGGGCTCGGTGACCATCGGTTGCTCCGCCGGCGGCTCCGCCAGCACCTGACCCTGCCGCTCGAGACGGCTCCGGCGCCCGAGGGGACGACAGAGCCTCGAGGTGAAGCTCTCCGGCCTCAAGGGCGGGCACTCGGGGATGGAGATCCACCTCCAGCGGGGCAACGCCGTGAAGCTCCTTGCCCGAGCCCCTCTTCGCGGCGCTCCAGCAGACGCCCCCTCCATTTGACGGCCTTCCAGGGAGGCAACAAGCACAACGCCCTGCCGCGCGAGGCCGCAGCCCGGGTGGTGCTCCCCGGCGCGAGCCGCGACAGTCTTCACCGCCGCGGTCGAGCGGAGAGGCCCTGCCGCCATTCGCGACGAGATCCGCACCGTCGATCCGGACGTGGCGGTCGAGATCACGGAGGGCGCGACCCCGGAGCGCGTCTGGACGGTGGCCGCGACCCGCAAGGTGCTCGACCTCCTGAACGCCTTTCCCGCACGGCGTCCTCGCCATGAGCAACGACATCCCCGGCCTGGTGGAGACCAGCCTCAACCTCGCGACCGTGGCCGATTCCGACGGTGCGCTCACCCTGCTGACGAGCATCCGCAGCTCCGTCGCCTCCGCCATGATGGCCACGCGGCGGAGGATCCGCGCCCTTGCCGAGCTGGCCGGCGCCGAAGTCGCCGAGGAGCTCGAAGGCTATCCCGGCTGGAAGCCCAACCTCGACTCTCCCCTCCTCGCCATCTTCCGCGAGGTCCGCGAGCGGCTCGTCGGGACCGACCCCGAGCCGAAGCCGTCCACGCCGGCCTCAATACGGCGTCCTTGGGAGAAGTTCCCCGGCATGGACATAAAGATCTCCTTCGGACCCGTGATCGAAGGTGCCCACTCGCCGGACGAGCGGGTGGAGGTTGAGTCGGTGGGGCGGTTGTATGAGTTGTTGAAGGCGATGTTGGCGGAGCTGGCGGGTTAGCATCAGAATTCCTGGAGTGCTTCCCACGTTGACTCCGCAAGAGTTCCTCCGTATCCTGAAGCCTATGAGCAACCCAGCTTTGATCTCCGCTTCAAGAACGAAAACACCTTCCGAGCACTTCAGGAATCGGCAAAAGCGCTTGGCATCTCTGTGAACGAGCTTGCGCGGAAGCTGCGATTGAGCGGGAACTCGAAGTGATTGGACCCGATCTTGAGCAGAGATTGGCCCGTATCGCGGATCTCCTCCGTCCCTGCCACGGGCAAGGAACCGGCGAGATATCGAGGCGTTCACGGCCATAGCGAGGTCTCGGTCGAAGATCCCCTACAAGCCCGCCTTGCCGAGGCCGAAGACCTCCACGGCATAGGAGCTGCGTTTGCCCGTCGCGTGGAACGAGGATGATCCTCGAGATGCAGCACTGATCGAGGACAACCTTAACACCCTACTCCACAAGATCGTTCAAGAAGCAACGCACAGATATCCGCCATCGGTAAAGATGGTTCGCGGACTGGCATCGACGACATCTACAAGGACGCGCACCTTCCTGTCCCTTACTATGCTGGCGAATTCCGGGATAGCGATCCAGATCCGCAGTTTCCGGAGCTTTACGGTTATGGGTGAGTGTCGGAACGCGATCTGGTATCGCCTCCGCAGAGTCCCGGAAGAGCTTCGACGCTTCGAAGAAGCATTGCAGGAAGAAGCAGTCAGGCGTTTGATGCGGTAGTCCTGACCAACCGCCAGGCGGAAGGTGTAGCGCAAGTTCGTTCCGTCCTCACCCTCTCTGCGTATACGCATGGTGAATCGGGTAAGATCCATCCCTTTGCCAATGGTAACGGAAGAACTGCGCGACTATGGGCCAATTGGTGTGCGTTGCGATGTCGGCTGCCTGCCTTCGTACGTTTGAAACCACGGCCCGATGGGCTGCAATATGCCAGGGCTGCCGCGAATTCAATGCGGGGTGACCATAGAAGCATGATCGCCGAATTTGCCGCCATGCTGCAGCTTCGACTGAGCAAACCTTAAACTCAGCCCTCACCCCACCCGCACCACAATCTTCCCCCGCACATGCCCCGCCTCGCTGAGATCGTGGGCCTTACAGGACTCCTCCCAGCGGAAAGACCTCCTGAATCACCGGTCGGAGCTTCCTCTGCTCCACCAACCGGGCGAGGAAGGCGAGGTCCTCCGCCCGGTATTTGACCAGGACAAGCCGAGCCCGCTGCGCTCAGCAACAGGCCGCCCAGCGTGGTGAGTCCGATCCAGATCATGAGCCTCGGTCCGCCCAGCGTGGTGACGTAGATACCTCCCTCCCGCGAGGGACGGCTCGCAGTCCGGGTACGTGCGCGGCCGACCACGTCGAAGATGACGTCCCAGGCGTCGTCACGGCCGGCGAAATCCTCCTCTTCGTAATCGATGGCCTCTTGGGCTCCGAGGCCACGGACGAAGTCGAGATTCCGCGCGCTGGTCACGGCCGTGGCTTGCGCTCCCAGAGCGCGGGCGATCTGGACCGCGAAGTGCCCCACTCCTCCGGGAAGCGCCGTTGATCACCACGTTTTCCTTGGGGACCAGTCCGCCTTCTGTCGCCAGGCCTGAGGGCTGTGAGGCCGGACGTGGGCATAGCCGCAGCCTCTTCGAACGAGAGCGCCTCCGGCTTCGGTGCGAGCGCCGCCTCCCGGGCAAGGACCAGCTCGGCATACGAGCCGCCCTGTCGTTTCACGTCCACACCGCCGAAGATCGCGTCGCCCGGCTCGAAGCGGAGGCTCACCTCGGGACCGATCTCCACCACCTCTCCCGCCACGTCGTAGCCCAACACCAAGGGAAACTTCGCCGGCATGGCCAGGCGCATGTGGCCCTCCGGATCTTCCAGTCGATCGGATTGACGCCTGCCGCCCGCACCTTCAGCAGAACCTGCCCGGTCCCGGGCGAGCCCGGGTCCGGCAGCTCCCGCACCGTCAGCCGATCGCTGCCATAGGCGTCGACTGCTGCGGCTCTCATGGATGCTCCCTCCCAGGATTCGTGGTGCATCTTTGAACCTGCCTCCTGCCTTCTCATCCGTCCGTAGTGGTTCAGTTCACCTGCAGGACTCTGCGTACGGTCCTGCCCTCCGAAGCCTCACCCCCCGGCCCCCTCTCCGTAACCGGAGAGGGGGAGAACAGCAAGAAAGACAGATGTGTTTCCTCCCCTCTCCCGTAGGGAGAGGGGGCCGGGGGTGCACACGGGAGGGCGGGACCGGGGCCAGTCCACGGAGCACACTGAACGGCTGCCCATCCGGCCCACATCGCTTCCGGGCGTACAATAAGGCATGCAGCCGCTCCTCCACCGCAAAGCTACCTGCTGGCTCCTCGCAGCCGCTCTCGCCCTGCCGGCGGTCTCCCCTCGCCGAGGGCACCGAGGCCCGGGACGTCCTCGGCGTGGCCCATGCCGCCGGCAAGTACAACTTCACCGACGAGGACTTCCTCAACGAGGGCGCCGACCGCATCCTCGAGCTGGGCGGCAGGGTGATCAAGATCTTCCTCGTTCCGCGCACCGTTCGGGCACCTACTCCTTCAACTCCGACTGGTCGCCTCCCGCGGAGGACGTGATCGAGCTGACCCAACGGCCCTACGTCCAGGAGCTGTTCGCCAAGCCGTTCTCGACCTTCATCCTGGTGTTGACCCCGGTGACCTTCTGGCCGGGGCGGGGTCGCCTCGACGGCCTCACTCGCGAGGAGGCCGAGGGCGGAGCACGATCAGATGTACCGGCTGGCGAAGCATCTCCTCACCGCCTACGCCGGCACGGGCGGGGCGCTTCGTCCTGCGGCCAGAACTGGGAAGGAGATCGCATGCTCCGCCAGGGGCTCGCCGCCGACGCCGAGCCGGACGAGGTGCGCGTCCGGGGATGATCGACTGGTGGAACGCCCGGCAGGACGGGGTTCGCAAGGCCCGCCAGGACGCGGGCGAGCACGGCGTCACGGTCGCACGCGGCCGAGGTCAACTTCCTGCAAAGGGCCCTGGACGGCAAGGTGACGGCGACCAACGACGTCATCCCCTCCACCCGTCGCGACCTCTACTCCTATTCCACTTGGAGACGGGCTTCACTCCCGACGGGCTGGTCCGGGCGCTCGACTACCTGGAGGCGAGGCTCCCGGCCGACGAGCGCTTCGGCCGGCGGAACGTCTATCTGGGCGAATACGGCGTGGGCCGGGCGCGGGCGTTGCCCGAGGGCGAGCGCCCATGGAGCGCATCCGGCAGTTGATGGAGGCGGCCCTCGTGCGGGGCGTCCGCTACGCGGTCTACTGGCAGCTCTACTGCGACGAGGGCGGCGCAGACCTACACCGGCCGGCCCCGCAACCGCGACCTGCGCGGCTTTGGCTCATCCGTCCCGACGGCGAGCGCGCGCCCATGTGGGAGACATGCTCGACAAGCAGCTACCGGCCTGGCGGCTCTACCGCGCCGGCTTCAGCAACTTTTCCAACCAGTACTTCTCGGTGGCCAAAGATGACCGCTCGGTGAGCGCCGCCCACTGGACCCGCGGCGGGTTCTGGGAGACCTTCACCATGAAGGATTGGAACGGCGACGCGCTGGTGGACGGCGACGTGGTGACCCTGCAGGCCCACGACGGCCTGTACCTCAGCGTCGACTCCGGTATCGGCGGCCGGGTCTACGCCCGCTCCTCCGCGGCCGGCCCGCCGGCGCTACCTCCACAAGATCGGCGGTTGCCGGGCCCCATCCGCCCCGGCGACTCGATCGCCTTCGAGTCCCCCTCGCTCCCACCGCTACCTCGCCGCCGAAGTGGGAGGCCGCGGCGCCCTTCGCCTTGCGCACGGCTCCCGGCCCGGCGGAGACGTTCCGTTACGTGGAGCCGGAAGAGTAAGCCCTCACCCCGGGATCGAGGCACCGTTAGCCCGCCTTCACGATTTTCGCTGGCACCTAGTCTGGCGCGATCACTGCGGTCACCGCTGTATCGCCGGTTGTGATCGCGGATGCAGCCCACATCCGGCCGTCGGCGGCAGTGACCTGGAGCCGCCACGTACCGGCGGGGAGGTCGGGAACGGTGGCTGCACCTCGGCCAACGGCCATGCATGCTGGAGGGCCCCGCCGGGGTTGACGCCGAAATAGGGAGAACCGTCCACGGCGGCGAGGGTCAACGAGGCGGCGACGCGGGACTCACGAAGCTCCGGCACGCGGACCGACAGCGGCACGGCGCGGGGCGCGGCGCCTCGCAGGCGCTGTGCCGGGGACACTCGCCCTGGCGAGCGCGCGACGGCCGAGCCGGCGGCCTTGACCAGGACGGTCCAGCGGCCGGGTGGGACCTGCTGGAGATATCCACGACCCTTGTCGCTCAGGCGCGGCTCCTCCATGTGGACCTGGCGGCCGCTCTCGTCCAGCACGACGACGGTCGCCCAGACCGGCCACTCGCCGGCGGCCCGCTGGACGGTGAGCGCAAGCCCCGTGGTCGGGGTCGAGCTCGATCGTCAACGGCTCCGCTGGAGCGCCGCCACTTCGACGTCGACGGTCCGTTCCTCCGGCGCGTAGCCGGCGCCGCGCACGGTGGGGCCCGATAGCGGCCCGGGGCCAGGCTGGCGGTGACGAACGAGCCGGCGGCATCGTCCCGACGGTGGTCAGCGGCCCGGGCTCGCCGCCGCCGAGCAGCCTCTCGAGATAGACCAGCGCCTCCGCCACGCCCTCGCCGGAGTCGGCGGCGACCACGGTGCCCGCGAGCGCCGCGGTGGCGATCTCGATCACGATCTCGCGGTCTGCGGGCGGTTTCCAGGTCCTCGCTCTGACTCAGCATCCGCTCGGCGTGGGCCACCTCGACGCGGTAGCGCCCCGGCTACCAGGTCCTCGAACCGGAAGGCGCCCTGGTGATCGGTCGTCACGCCGCGCTCGGCCGTCACGTCGAGGCCGCGCAGGCTGACCCGGGACTGTGGCAGCGGACGATCCTCGATCAGCACCAGCCCGTCGAGGGCCAGCCCGCCGCCGAGCCTCAGGTCACGCTCCACCTCGCGGTCGCCGGGCGCGATCGCCACCCACGCGTCGGCCTCGCGCCGCCCTCCGAAAAGCCACGCCCGCAGGTGCCAGTCGCCGGCTTCGAGAGCGGCGATCTCGTAGCGACCCGCGTGGTCGACCGTTCCGGACCGTGACGGCCGCCCCGCGCGCTCCGCCCTGACCTCCACCGCGGCCATCTGCGCGGGCTCGAGACCCCGGATGCGGCCGGAGAGGGTTGCTCCGCGCCGCAGCACCACCTCGAGACCGCCCGCAGTCGCGCCCCGCCACCTCGACCACGGCGGGGTGGACGCCAGGAGCGAAGCCCTCGGCCTCGGCCTCGAGGTCGAAGCTGCCGTCGGCCACCGCGAGGATCTCGAAGCGACCGTCGGGACCGCTCGACGCCCGGTAGCCGCGCGGACCGCGCTCGCTGCGGTTCTTCAGCGTCAACTCGGCGCCGAGGCTCGGCGCCCCCACCTCGTCGATCACGCGGCCGGAGACCGTCGCGCCTTTCTCCAGCGTCAGGTCGACCCGGTTCTCTCCCGGCTGGATGTCGACCTGCTGCGTCCTTCCCTTGTAGGCCGGATGGCTGAGGACCAGCGCCTTCAATCCGGGCGGGACGCCCGCCAGGCGGTAACGGCCCTCGGCGTCGGACTCGGCCTGGGCCGGACCGATGTGGACGCGGGCGCCGGCGACCGGCTCGCCCTCGGCGGTGGTGATCCCGCCGCTGACCACGGCGCCGCGGCCGAGGACAAGGCGCACGTCCTCGATCTCGCCGTTCGGCGGCACCTGGACCGCGACGGGCTCGGGGGACAGGAACCCCTCCGCCGAAGCCTCGAGCGTCACCGCGCCCGGCGCGACCTCGGCGAAGGCGAACGTTCCATCGTGGCCGGCCTCGGCGTCCGCCGTGTTGTCGGACCGCCGCGGCTCCAGGCCGACGGTCCCGGGCGGCGGCGGCGCGGGACGCAGGCGCACGCTCGCTCCCGGCACGGGCTCGCCGGAGGCGTCCTCGACCCGGCCGCGGAGGCGGGAGGCCGGCTCCAGCACCACCGCGAGAGGCCGGGCGGTCGGCGCCTCGACGCCCGCCACCCAGGAGGGCACGTACCCCTCGCGCGCCACGAGGACGTTCACCCTCCGCCCGCGGGCGAGATCCGCGACCGCGAAGCGGCCGGCCTCGTCGGTCCTCGCGTCGGGCTCCCGCCGCCGGAGCGTCCCGGCCTGGGCGCGGCCCCCTTCGGTCAACCAGGCCCCGGTTCCGGCGAGCGGCCGGCCCGTGGCGTCGGCGACCCGGCCTTCGATCCTCACGCCGGGCAGGAGAGTCAACGTCCCGAGATCGGCGGGTCCCGGCCCGGGAGCGACCGCGACACCCGGAACGACCGTCGGCGCGAACCCCTGCCGCCGGGCTTCGAGGTCCACCCGGTCGGCGGGGAGCGCCGGCACCTCGAAGCGCCCCCGGTCGTCGGTCAGGACCGTCGCGGCCCCATCCGGACCGGAGCCGGCGGGGGAGGGCCGGACCGTCACCTCGACGCCGGCCAGCGGGCGCTTCCGGGCATCGACGGCCACGCCGTGGGCGGAGCGGGCCCGCTCGAGGACGAAACGGGCCTCGCCGCCCGCTGCCACGGTCGCCTGGGCAGCCCGGTAGCCGGTCCGGCTCGCGGTGAGCTCGTAGGACGGCGCCGAGGCGAGACCGCGCAGGAGGAAGCGGCCCTCCGCGTCGCTCAAAGCGCGGCTCGCGGCGCGGTCGAGACGGAACGCCGCGCTCCGCCCGGCCACGGTGACGACCACGCCGCCCAGCGGCGCTCCTCCCTTGTCGACCACGCGGCCGGCGAGCGTCCTGGCGGGCGAGAGGGCCAGGGTGGGGATGCGGACGGCGCCTTGCGGAAGCTTTGCAGAAGCCGGTTGAAAGCCGCTCGCCTCGACCTGCACCCAGGCGCCCCCTCCGGCGCGCTCGGCAACGGTGTAGGCGCCTCCGGGCCGGAGAAGGTGAGGTTCCCCGGATCATCGCCCGGCCACACCAGCGCCCAGGCGAGAGGCTTCCGGGCCGCGGCGTCGAGCACCTTGCCCTCCAGGAGCCGCAACGCCGGCAGGTCGACGGCGGACGGCAGCGACTCCAGCTTATGCCGGCGGCCGTCCGCGAGGAGGAGGTCGAACGGTCCCTCGGTGTCGGCGGGAACGGTGAGCCGGCCGTCGGGGCCCGTCACGCCGAGGGGCCACGCCGGGCTGCCCGAGGAGACCGCGACGCCGGCCACGGGAGAGCCGGACGGGGCGCGCACCTCGACGGTCCGGCCGGCGGTCGAGGGCTCCAGGACCAGCTCCGTCCGCGCCGTGCCGGCCGGGACGGTCGCGGCGGCCCGGCGGGAATCCGGGGCAAAGGCATGGACCTTGACCGCCTCGCCGGCCACGCGCGGCAGCTTCACCCGCCCGTCGGCGTCCGCGCGGCCGATCCGCGAGTCCACCTGCCATCCGTCGGAGCGCAGGGTGCGCATCAGGTCCGGAGACCCGGTCGTGAGCAGGACCCAGGCGCCGGCCGCGGGCCTGCCGTCCTTCCGCAGCACCCGCACCTCGACGCCGGCGTCGGGCACCAGCTCCAGCGGTGGCAGCTCCACCGGCTCCGTCACCGGCAGGGGAAGGTAGCGCATGGGAACCCGGCCCGGGGCCGTGACCACCACCGACCACATCCCCGCCGACGGCGCCGTGAGCACGAACCGGCCCTCGCTGCCAGCCTCGACGGCCGCCGCGGGATCGGGCGCCGCGCGGCCGGCGAGCACGGCGCGGCGCCAGGCATGGTTGCTCTGCAAGGGCAGGAGCGAAACCTTCACGGCGGCCGGAGCTTCGAGGACCAGCCCGGAAACCTGGAGCGCGGAGGCACCGGCCGGAGCGAGGAGGCAGGCGGCGAGGGCGGCGGGGAGCAAGGAGCGGGAGTACATAAGATCTCCTTGGCAAGCTGATTGCAGATGTTACTACACTATGGCTGAGAAGGAAATTCTACCGACAACAGGACCTACCGACAACAGAAGGAGGATCCCATGAGCAGAGCATCCGGTTTCGCGTCAGTGTTAGCCCTGGGAGTGGTGTTGATGCTGGCGGCCTCCCCGGCTGCGGCCTTCAACAATTGCAACAACCCCAGCGTCTGCAACTGTACTGTGTCTTGTGACCAGGTCTGCGGTAATGTCGGTCCTCCCGAACCAGAGCCCATATATTGTGGAGACTATGGCAAATGTGATGGAGGGTCTGAGTGCCCGGTCGAGGGCCCCTGCCTGGCGATGAACTGCTCCTCGACCATCAACGGCGGGGCCAACGGCGACACGTTGACCGGCAACTCGAACAATGAGTGCATCAACGGAAATGGCGGCGCCGACACCCTCTCCGGCGAGGCCGGCGACGACACCATCCATGGCGGCGATGGCAACGACTCGCTGTACGGCGGCTCCGGCAACGACTGCCTCTACGGCGACGCCGGCGACGACTACGCGAACGGCGACAGCGGCACCGACTATTGCGAGGCGGAGACCGAGGTAAACTGCGAGAACTGAGCAGCAGGATCGCCCCATCCCGCTCCTCTCCTGGGCTTCCCTTCAAGCGGCGATCGCTCGGTAGCGGTTTCCCGAAACCGGCGAGCCCTGGAGGGGAGGGCTTCGGAGGGCAGATCCCCAGGATCCAGCGATCAGCCTGACTCCGGTCATCCTTGACCTGACCGCGGTTGTCCTCAGGATGACGCCGGTCAGCCTGAGGAGGACCGCCGTAGACTTGAAGAATCCTTGAGTCGCCCTTCGCGGAACCACGGTCGGCCTGAGGATGACTCCGGTCGGGTTGAACACGACCGCGGATTTCTTGAAGAAAACTTGAATTTTCCTTGACCCGACCGCGGTCGTGCAGAGGATGACGCCGGTCAGGTTGAACGTAACTCCGGTCGTCCTTCACTAATCCTGGGGGGAGCACGAAGGTACCAAGGTCTTGTTGTCGAGCCGGCACAGCTCGGCGACGCCGAGGCGCGACGCCTCGTCAGGATAGCGGCGGCAGTAGAAACCGGCAGCGAGGTCCGGGCGCCGCGGCAAGGCGCCGATTGAGGGTTGCTGCCGCGCGCTACGTGCGCCGCGCTACGTGCCGCGCTACGTGCCAACCGAATCGCCGTCGCCCGCGCGCTACGTGCCAACCGCGTACGTGCTGCCCCCGCGCTACGTGCCGCGCTACGTGCCGCGCTACGTGCCACCCGAATCGCCGCCGCCGAATCGCCGCCACCCGGAGGAGTGGGGCAGGCGCTCCCTTCGACAATCTTCGAAATGTCCAAAATCACCCCCTGTAAATCATTGACACGTAAGACCTTGTCAGAAGGTCCCATTTTTTCCGTCTTCTATGGGGTATGGGACGCCCTCTTCGCTGCGTGCCGGAAGATACCCTCGTGGAGGTCACCTCCCGGACCGTTCACGGCAGGTTTCTTCTCAAGCCCGATCCGCTGCTCAACGAGATCGTCATCGGCGCCCTGGCGCGAGCCCTCCAACGGCACGAGGTCCAGTGCTGCTTCTTCGTCGTGGCCTCGAACCACTTTCACGGCTTGCTGATTCCCAAGGACGCTCGCGAGCTCGCCCGTTTCATGTGCTACCTGACCTCGAAGATCGCCCGCGAGGCCGGCCGCCTTTATGGCTGGCGCGAAAAGATCTTCCCGACACGGTACCGGGCGATCGTAGTTACAGCAGAACCCGCGGCGCAAATCGCGCGCCTGAAGTACAGCCTCAGCCATGGAGTCAAAGAGAATCTGGTGGAACGCGTCGAGGAGTGGCCGGGCGTTCATGGCGTCCATTCGCTGCTCACCGGCGAGCCGATGACGGGCATCTGGCACGACCGGACGGCGGAATATTTCGCCCGCCGCCGCGGCAAGATAGTCGAGCCTTTCCAGTTCGTGACGACCGAGACCCTGACGCTGGCGCCGTTGCCATGCTGGAAGCATCTTCCGCCTGAAAAGAGACGCGAGCTCGCGGCCAGGCTGGTGAGAGAGATCGATGAGGAGGCCGCCGCCGAGAGGACGAGAATGGGAAAATCGCCACTCGGCCGGGCAGGCGTGCTCGCGCAGAATCCGCATGACCATCCCGAGCGTCCCAAGAAATCGCCCGCTCCGTTGGTTCACGCAGCGAGCAAGGCCTTCCGCCTCGAGTTCCGGCAGCTTTACGCCGCGTTCGTAGCCGCCTTCCGGGAAGCCGCGGAGAAGCTCGAACGCGGAGACCGGGCCGCTCCCTTCCCCCGAGGGAGCTTTCCACCGGCGTTGCCGTTCGTCGGCGGATAGAGCTCACTTCTTCACCACTCCTCGGAGGCTCCTGACAAAGGGGAGCCGGGCACGGCTGCGTCCGAAGGCCTACTCTGGCAGCGAATTCGGGAAGAGGAAGTCGTTTGTCAGGCTCTCACAGGCCACGGTCGCGGTCTTCCAGCGAAAAACCTGGGCGCGGAGTGCTCGAGAACGAGAAACGGCCCTCAGCAAGAGCCGTCGAAGCTTGCTGTCTTTGTCTATTCGGCAGGTACCTGGTTTGTTTGGGGTTTGCGCGGCGCGGAGCTGCCGTCGCCCACTTCGGGGCTTCTTGGGGCTTGGGGCCGAATCGGACGACCGCCCTGGGGCTGACGCACCCAGGCTACACGCCTCTGCCCCTTCAGGGCAGGAGGGTCGGATTTTGCGCCCATCTTCGCTTCACAACGGCTGGGAAAATTCTCCTCCGGCTATGTGGAGCCTCTAATGTTGCCGCTCACCTGAATCCGTAGGAATCTGAATCTCCAAGTCGATGAGCAGCATCATCCCGCGCGGAGCGCGGCGGGAGGGCGGGGGGATGCGTTAGGCTCTGGAGAGGCCCGAAGGGAGCGCAGAAAGAGAAAACCCCGGTATGCAGCCGCCGGGGCTTTCCGGTTGTTCCGCGGCCCGCCGAAGCAGCCGAGGCGCAACGAACAGGCCCTCAGGTTCGCACAGGCGGCTCGCGGTTGTCCAGCTCTTCGGTGCTGGAGGACCGTGTCGCCGATCGAGGTTCCCCTGCTTCATGCCCGCCACTGCCGGCGCTGCGAGCGGCCGTTTGCGATCTGCTGCGCCTGTGACCGCGGGTACTGCTACGGTTCCCGCTGCTGTAGCGAGCAGGCCCGGCGCGAGCAACGGTGGGCCGCGAAGCGGCGCCACCAGCAGACGCCCCAGGGTCGAGCGGACAATGCTCGCCACCCGCGTGACCACCGCGCCCGCCGCCGCCAAGGCGTAAGGGATCGATCTTCCGCCTCCTCCTCGGCTTCTGTCACCCTGCCGCAACAGCCGCCGCGGATCCGCACGGTGCGGGGTGTCGAGCGGCCGTGGGAGATCGCCTGTGAACGCCGAAACTCAGTACCTGTGCGCTGTGTGGTCTGCGCTGCGACGAGTCCCTGGATCGATCCCGGTGGTGGTGGAGAGCTGAGCCATGCACGATGCCGCCACCATCGCCGAGATGCGTCGCCTCTACTACGGCGAGCACTGGAAGATCGGCACCATCGCTGCGCAGCTTCAGGTCCATCCCGATGCCATCCGCCGGGCGGTCAACCGCCCGATGGGACCCCCCGCGCCACGCCCGCCACGGCCCCGCCAGATCGATCCCTTCCTGCCGTGGCTGAGACAGACGCTCGCCACCTATCCACGGCTGCGCGCCACGGTGCTGCATCGCATGCTGCGCGAGCGGGGGTACACGGGCGATGTGGTGCAATTGCGGCGGCTCTTGCGCCAGCTGCGTCCCCCCGCCCCCAGCGAGGCCTTCGGACGCTTGCAATGCCTGCCCGGCGAAGAAGGACAGGTCGACTGGGCCGACTTCGGCTGCGTCCAGGTCGGTCGAGCCAAGCGGCGCCTGTCGGCCTTCGTGCTGACCCTCAGCTACTCACGAGCCCTCTACGCCGAGCTGTTCTTCGACCAGTCGCTGAGCAACTTCCTTGCCGGCCACCAGCACGCCTTCGAGTCCTTCGGCGGCGTGCCGCCTCAGCTGCTCAGCGATAACCTGCGCTCGGTCGTGCTCGAACGCCGCGGCGACCACATCCGTTTTCACCCGCGTTACCTCGAATGGGCCGGCCACTACTGCTTCCAACCCCGCCCCTGCCACGTCCGGCGCGGCAACGAAAAGGGTCGCGTCGAGCGCTCCATCCGCTTTCTGCGCGAATCGTTCTGGGCGGCTCAGGGCTTTACTGGCCTGGCCCACTGCAACGCCCGCCTCCAGCGCTGGATCGGCGAAGTCGCCGACGCCCGGCCTTGGCCCGACGATCCCTCTGTGCGCGTGGCCGAGGTCTTCAACACCTGCGAGCGGGTGCAGCTGCTGCCCCTGCCCGCCTATCGCCTCGATACCAGCCTGCGCAGCTCGGTGCGCAGCGCCAAGACACTCTGGATCCGCTTCGACCGCAACGACTACTCCATTCCCCCTCAAGCCGTCGGCCGAGACCTCTCCTTGCTCGCCACCGCTACCGAAATCCGACTCTTCGATGGCGTCGAGGAGATCGCCCGCCACGACCGCTCCTACGACCAAGGCCAACACCTCACCGACGCCGCCCACACCGCGGCCCTGCTGAAGAGCAAACGCACTGCCTTTACCACAGCGGTCGGCTCGCCTCTGCACTGCGCCCTACCTGAGCTCGAACGCTTTCTCCAGGCCGCTTTTCCGCGCGCCCGAAGCGCGGCCGGCCTGATCCCTCGCCTCAAACGGCTGCTCAACCTCTACGGCGCGGCCGCCCTCAATACAGCCATCGCCGAGGCTCTCCAACGCGCCACCCCCACTTGGCCTCCGTCGAATACCTGCTCGAAAAGAACCGGCGCGCCGCAAACCGCCCAACCCCTCTGTCCGTCGACCTCAGCGACCGCCCCGAGCTCGAGGGGCTCCACGTCACGACTCACCCCTTGAGCGCCGACGATCTGCTCGCCCAGCCCGCACCGGAGGACTCCGAGGATGAGTGATCTCGCCGCCCAATTGCAGGCCCTCGGCCTGCGAGCCACCGCCGGCTCCCTCGACGATCTGCTCGCCCGGGCCACCCAGTATCGGCTCGCTCCCAGAGCACTCCTCGAGGAAATCCTGCGCACCGAAGCTGCCGACCGCGCCCGACGATCCCTCGAACGGCGCCGCATCAACAGCCGGCTCGGCTCCTTCAAGCCCATTGCCGACTTCGACTGGAACTGGCCCAAGAAAATCGATCGGCCCCTGATCGAACGCGCGCTGACTCTCGACTTCGTACGCGAGGGTCGAAACCTCATCCTCCTCGGACCCAACGGCGTCGGTAAGACTCTGCTGACCAAAAACATCGCCGACCAGGCCGTCCTCGAAGGCTTTTCCGTCCTGTTTCGCACCGCCTCCGAGCTGCTCGACGACGTCCACTGCGACTCGCCAGAACAACAACGACGCAAGATCGCCGCCTATCGGCGACCTCAGCTCCTCTGTATCGACGAAATCGGCTACCTCTCCTACGACGATCACGCTGCCGACCTGCTCTACAAGGTCATCAACGCCCGCTACGAAAGACGCCGTTCCCTCATCGTCTCCACCAATCTCGCCTTCAAGGACTGGAACGCCGTCTTTCCCAACGCCACCTGCATCGTCACCCTCATCGATCGCCTCACCCATCATGCCGACGTCACCCTCATCGACGGCGACAGCTACCGGCGCCGCGAGAGCGAGAGCGAAGCCGCGGCGCGACGCAAAGCCCTCCCCTCGTGAATCGCCAACAATACGTCCGCGCCGTGCTGGCGCTCTACGGCGGACTGCCTCACATCGCAGTCCGCCGGCCTTCCTCCCACGACCGACGAATTGCCGCCGCGCTCTTCGAACGAAAACTCTCCTTGACCCACCTCCACACCGCCTTCTACCTCGCCATCGCTCGCCGAACCCTACTACGACCACCCCAAGCGGCTCCTCTGCAACCCATCCGCTCCCTCGCCTACTTTCTCCCCGTCATCGACGAGATCCTCAGCCAGCCTGTTGACCCTGACTACCTTCTCTACCTACGCAACCGCCTCGACCTCGAGGTCCAAATTCCTACGGATATGGAGGAGCGGTAACAGACGACGCCTATGCCTGGTTCGTCCTGGAGTTCCGCTCCTTCAACGAGGCGCCTGGCACCGCTCCCTGCCGCACGTTCAGACCTCTCCTGAACTACGGCAAGCCGCGTGTCCGTCTGCGTATGCCCGGCGCCTTCCGGATCGACGCCGCCGGCGCCACGCCCTCCACCTTCTCCCTCTCAAATCCACATTTAACTTCCCTGCCTTCCTTGCGCGTGATCCCCTCGACGACGTGACACGCCGAGCGCACCGCGCCTTCCTGCCAGCCCGAGATGTACGAGACCTGATCGCCCGCCACCCAGAAGCGCCCCTCCGGGTTCAGCAGAGTGTCCGGAATTTTGTCTTGATCTTCGCACCCCCAGTCTTTGGCCCAGCCGCCGAGCTGCCAGGAAACGTTCTGCCACGCGATCGATAGCCCGAGGTCGATCGGCACGTCGTTGGCTGTGAGCTTCGGATGCACCTTCTTCAACCCATTCATCGCCTCATCGAGCCGCCGCCGCAGCGGCCATTCTCCGTAGCGAATCGCGTCAGTGTCGTAGTTGTACGCGCCGGTGAGGATGCCCTTCTCCTTGAAGTACGCCCACGACGGATACCAGATCTGGGTGATCGGATCGGTGGTGTACGAGATACCGCCGTACATTTCGTCCTGCGTCTCCCAGAAGCGGCTGTTGGTCTGCCACCCGACCTTCACCGTCGGCTCGAACTTCACCCCCGCGATCGCTTTCTTGTACTTCTCGTCGAAGTTGTTGTCGATCTTGGCGAGGATCGGCAGCGGGATCGTGGAGATGCACCAGTCCGCGTGCATCGACCACGTGGGACCGCCCGCTGACTGGAAGTAGACCTGAACCCCTCGCTGGCCATTCCCCATGATGAAGTTCTGTACTTTCACCACTTGCTGGCCGTAGCGGATAAGCTCCTCCACGCCCCCCTTCTGCAGGAAGCCGTAGCGCCAGATCTGGTCCATGCCGCCGACCGGCTGGAAGAGGGTCGGCTGCCACTCGTACTCCTCCGCCTGATAGAAGCGGTGGTTCCAGAAGTCGGACTTGACCAGGTCAGCGAGCGTGAGCGGCTTGAGGAGCACGCCGCACGAGTCGATGCCTGGCTGCACGAGGTAACCGGAGCGGGACGAGCCGCGATAGTCATAGTTGTGGTCGGGTTCGATGTCGCCGAAGATGGTGAGGAGGTTGAGGAACTGCTCCTTGTCCACACCCTTCTTCGACAGCTCGGTGTCGGGATGAACGTCGTTCTTCACGTACTTGGCGAGCAGCTCCGAGATCCAGCCGCGCGTGTCGTTGGCGATCCGGCGGTTCGGCATGGGTTTGCCGCCCACGCATCTTCGCGCTGGAAGTAATTCGCGCGCGTCATCATCGTGTATACCTCTAGTGTCATGTCTCGCAATTGGCTATGCACAACAATTGTTGGCGGCGAGAGCGGCTCGGGCGCTCTGGATCTTCGCCAGAATAGCCGCGCCGGACGCCTTCCAGACATAGCGCTTGGGGGCGAGATTTCTCTCCGAAAGATAGGCTTCGATCGCCGCCACCAACTCGCCGACGCTCTGAAAGCTGCCGGCGCGGATCACCTCTTCCGTGAGCTCGCCAAAGAACCGTTCCACCAGATTCAGCCAAGAGCTGGAGGTGGGTGTAAAGTGCAGCACGACCCGGTCAGCCCCTTGGGCACGACGTTGTCTGGCGTTCCTCCACTTCAACCAGGACCTCACCTTCGGGTGCTTGTGGGTGCCATAGTTGTCGGCGATCAAGTGGAGGGTAAGATCCGAAGGCGTCTCGCGGTCCAAGGTCTTCAGGAAAGCCAGCCACTCGCGATGCGTATGCACCGGGGCGGTCAGGCTGAAGATCTTGCCGTCGATGTAGTTGAGGGCGGCGAACAAGGTAACGGTTCCGTGGCGGTAGTAGTCGTGGGTGCGCGTGCGTACATGACCAGTCCCAAGGGGCAACCCAGGCTGAGTCCGTTCCAGAGCTTGGCATTGGCTCTTCTCGTCGCAGCAGAGAACCAGCGCCCGATCCGGCGGATTGAGGTACAGGCCAATGACGTCCCAAAACTTCGCCTCGAACTGCGGATCGTTGGAGAGCTTGAAGGTCCGTGTGATGTGCGGCTTGATGTCGTTGCTTTTCCAGAGTCGCTGGACCGTATCCTTGGAAACCCCTGTGGCCTTCGCCATACTGCGCGCCGACCACCGACTACGGCCCTTCGGGGGCGTCGTTGCGCCGACGAGGATTCGCTCGCGGGTCTCGGGCGCAATGGAAGGCTTCCTGCCGCGGCCCCGCGCGTCGGAAAGCCCTGTACAGCCATGCTTGAGGAAGCGCCGCTCCCACAGCGCCACCACTGGGCGATTGACGCCCAACCGCCGAGCCGTCTCCTCTTGACTCAAGCCCTCAGCCCGAGCCAAAACGATGCGAGCGCGCCGCACTTCTCCTTGCGGCGCCGTGGGACGAGCAATCAGGCGTTTCAGCTCCTCGCGCTGTTCGACGGTGATCACAAGCGGTCTGACTGGCCGTGGCATACCACAACATACCACGCCAGCCGTAGTTATGCCTAGCTATTTGAGAGACGGCACACTAGCGGGACGCCGAAGAGCTTGCAGTAGTACAGGATCGCGGTGTGGTGGTAGGGGAGGCGGCCCGGCCCCGCATTCAGATAAAAGTCGGGGTGATCGTCGAACTGGCAGACCTGCTTCGTGCCGGTGTTCTCCTCGATCGCGTAGCCTTTGCGCACGGTGTAGCTGCGGCCGCCCGCGCGCTCCTTCGCCTCGAGGACGGTTACGATGTAGCCGGCTTTCCTCAGCTCATACGCGGCCGTGAGTCCGGCGATACCCGCGCCGAGGATGATCACGCTCTTGCCGCTGCCCTGGCCCTGCTCGATCTGCGGCGGTCCCGCAAAAGCCTCGGGAACGCGAATCATCCCCATCGCCACCATCGTCTCGTAGACGGCCGCGGCGCCGCCCGCGCGGCCGACGGCTTCCAGAAAGCTGCGGCGTGTCCACTTGGGGGAGTCACTCATGGGGACCTCCTCACGCATTCAGTTGCCAGGGTGGAGTTAAGGATAGCATACATCGCTGCGAGAAATTCGGCTCCGTATCGACGCCAGTCCAGAG
>CAVZUZ010000024.1:0-248238 GCA_963778565.1 Thermoanaerobaculaceae bacterium
GTGAGCAGCGGCTCCTCCCGGTGCACGGCGCGGTAGGCGTCGTCGGGTGGAAGCGTCGCCAGGAGCGATGCCGCGATGTGCGGCCCGAGGTCGATGCCGACGAGATCCAGCAGGCCGAAGATGCCGGTCTTCGGAAATCCCGGGCTTGCCCGGCGACCGCGTCGGCCTCCTCCACCGTCAGCCCGCCCTCAATCGCCTCGCGGACCGCAAGCTCGATCCAGAAGCTGCCGATGCGGTTGGCGATGAAGTTGGGCGTGTCGTTCGGCAGCAGACGACGCCCTTGCCGAAGCCGGCGGTCGCCGAAGTCCTACGGGCTCCAGCGCGCGCGGTGGGGGTGCGCTCGGGCCGGCGACGAACTCGAGCAGCCTCATGGAGCGCGGCGGGTTGAAGAAATGGGTGATGAGGAAGTGGTGCTGAAGCTCTCGGGCAGGGCCTTCCGTCCAGCGGCGCGAGCGGGAAGGTCGAGGTGTTCGAGGCGACGATCGCCCCCGGCGTCCGCACCCGTCGAGCTGCGTCGGTAGAGCGGCGCTTGATCTCGAGCCTTTCGACGATGGCCTCGACGATCCAGTCGCATCGGCGAGGAGGGGGAGGTCGTCGTCGAAGTCGCCGATGGTGATCAGCCGGCGATGCGCTCGGGGATGACGAGGCGGGCTTCGCTTCTTGAGCTCACGAGGGCACCGGCGGCGATCGCGTACCGGTCCGCGCCAACTCGGGGCGGCGGGGGCGCGTGGCGGGACGATAGTCGAGCAGCACCACGTCGCACGCCGGCATTGGCGACGGTGGGCGGCGATGCCGCCGCCCATGACGTCGGCACCGAGTACGGCGGCCTTGCGAATCTCGGCCATCACGCGGCCTCCAGCACCGTCGCGATGCCCTGGCCGCCGCCGATGCACTGGGTGGCCAGCGCGAAGCGCTTACCCTCGCGCTTCAGCAGCTGGGCGGCCTTGCCGGTGATGCGTGCGCCGGTGGCGCCGAGCGGATGGCCGATGGCGATGGCACCGCCGTCCAGGTTCACGCGGGCCCGGTCGATGCCGAGCTCGCGCAGGCAGGCGACGGCCTGGCTGCCGAACGCCTCATTGATCTCGACGATATCGATATCGTCGATGGTGAGGCCCGCCCGGCCAGCGCCTTGCGGGTCGCCGGGACAGGTCCCATGCCCATGAATTCGGGCTCGCAGCCGGCATGGCAGCGGAACGGATACGCGCCAGCGGGATCAGCCCATGTGGCGCGGCGAACTCCGCCGACGTCACCAGCACGGCGGCTGCGCCGTCGGTCAGTGGCGAGGCCGTGCCGGCAGTGACCGGCCGCCTGGAAGGCAGGCTTCAGCGCGGCCAACCCCTCCAACGTCGTCTGCGGACGCAGGCAGCCGTCACGGTCGACGATGCCGTCCGACGTGGCGACCGGCACGATCTCGTCTGTCGAGCCTGCCCTGCGGCCTGGCGGCGGCGGCCTTCTGGCTGGTGGGCGGGCAACTCCTGGTCGGCACGCGGCACGCCGTAATGGTTCGGATACGTTCTCGGCCGTTAGTCGCCCATCGAATATAGGCCTCGATATCGAACTCGGCTTCCGGCCGGTCGCGGCGTTTGAACCGTGGATTGGGCGTCGGGTTGAAGCCGCCCTCCGGCACGCGGGTCATCGATTCCACCCCGGCGCAGATAAAGGCCTCACCCGCGCCGATGGCGATCGGCGCCGGCGGCGATATGGATCGCCGACATCGACGAGCCGCAGAAGCGGTTGATCGTGCCGCCCACGGACGCGGCAGCCCGGCGAGGAGAGGCGATGCGGGCGATGTTGCTGCCCTGCTCCCCCTCGGGAAAGGCGCAGCCCATCATCACGTCCTCGATCGGCTGGGATCGACGCCGGTTCGCTCGACGAGCGCGCGGACGGCCATGGCTGCGATGTCGTCCGGCCGCACCGGCCGAAGCTCCCCTTCTTGGCGAGTGTGAACGGCGACCGGACGTAGCCGGCGATGACGACGTTCCTCATGGCTTGTTCTACCTCCATCCAAATCAGATCCGCGCGCGGGCGGCTCAGCGTTCGTGCTCCGGCTCGCCCTCCCAAGGCGGCGGGTCGATCCCGGCCTCCTGCATGGCGGCGAGCACCTGGGTTTCGATGTCGCGCAGCTCCTCGAGCGTCAGCTCGAGATCGCGGCGCTGGCTCTCCAGCTCGTCGATGCGCTGCCGCGCACCGCGCAGCAGGTGGACGAGCTGTCTCCTGTGCGTTGGGTCTGCGTCGTACAGGTCCAGATACTGCTTGATCCCGGCGAGCGAGAACCCCAGGCGCTTGCCGCGCAGGATCAGCAGCAGCCGCACGCGATTGCGGTGCGTATAGATCCGATTGCCCCGCCGGCGCGCTGCGGCTCGAGCAACCCCTTGCTCTCGTAGAAACGGATGGCCCGAGGGGTCACCCCGCTCGTCGGCGAGCTCCGTGATGGTGTAGAGGCGGCGCGATTCCTGGACCTGACCCATCACCTGGGAAAATAACCCGGGTTGACGTTAACGTCAAGTAGCTGACCCAAAGGAGAGGTGCGCAGCGGATCGGGTCGTGGTTCAATTCGCTCGGCATCAACCTGACGCCGAGAGTTGTCGATCCACGTGGGTTTCCGCCGCCTCGTGCCCCTCATTCCCCCAGCCCCTCTCTCCCACCTCACACCCACCCCGCCGGGAGAGAGGGGAGCTTGAAAAGGCTTTTTTCTTGCTGCTTTTTACAGTCTCCCTCCTCTCCCGGAAGGGTGGGTGTGAGGTGGGAGAGGAGGGCCGGGGAGGTGAGGGGGCCCGACGGCGCGGCGATGGCCCGAGCGAAGAGGACTTCAGGAGCGGCGCCGCGACCGTTCAGTCCACACCGCAGCGCCCGCTATGGCTGCCACGACACCGTAGCTCAGCGCGTTGGCCCAACCCTTCTGAGCGAGGGTGGCGGCGGCGTTCACGGGCCCCGCTCAAGTTCACATAGCTCGACATGGTGTTTCAAGCCGCCGGAGCGATCGGAGTCACTTCCTTCTGGACCATCTGGACCATGTCGCCGACGGCCCGTTGCGCTTCTTCCAGGTCGTAGTCCAACTGCAAACCAAGCCAAAACCGCTCCGAAGTCCCGAAGTAGCGCGCCAGACGCAGAGCAGTATCGGGGGTGACCGCCCGCTTGCCGAGGACGATTTCGTTCACCCGCCGCGGCGGCACCTTGAGGTCGCGAGCCAGCCGGTTCTGACTGATGCCCAAACGTCTGAGAAACTCCTCGAGGAGAACCTCCCCGGGATGGACGTTCGGCAGTCGCTTCTTCATGACTTTCCTCAGTGGTAGTCGACGATCTCCATCTCGTAGGCATCCTATAACGGCACGCGCCATATGACGTCAAGCGTTATGGCTAAAGGCGGGAATACGTCCGGATGGACCACGGCCGGCGCGACGTTTTTCGTTCCGTCATGTTCCCTCCTCACCGAACGCGGCCCCGCGAGATCCGGAGCCCAGAGCCCACCTTCCTCCTCCAGGCCGCGTACGGCTCGTCCTCTGGCGAGGCTTCCAACAAATGACGTCCAGCGACTACGGGGCGGCCTTGGAACAGAGTTGCTTCTTGCGTCGGTCATTCCGCTCGCCTCCCCAAAGTGCTTGCGCTTAGGTCGCCGCCGCGAGGCGCGTACCCACGCTGGCTCATGTTCGAACATGGCCGAAATACAGACCATAGCCATCAATGTCCTCGATTACGAAACCCCTGAGACCATCATCGCTGTCCGTTAAAGGTACGGAGAACGCAACGCCACGCGACGAGAGCTCCGCCGCCAGCGCGTCTGGATCAGGGACCTCGAGATAAGCATCCCAACTAAACGCCGATTTACGGTTGTAGTTCGGGACCGGTTCGACGACGACCTCTCTGCCGTCGGAGATCACGCCGAGCGCCTTGATCATGATCATCGCCCCATCGCGGCGGACAATCCCGAAAAACTCGTCCTCAGGGGTTGGGCCTCGAAACGTAACTTCAAAACCCAGCATATCGCGATAGAAGGACAACGCCGCCGGGACGTCAGTTGAGCCCATAACGCTCCGTGAAATTCTACGGCACACCCGGGTGCTGTGGCTAGAGGGCTCTTGCGGGTAGGTGGCCGGAAGCGCCGCCTCCAAACTTCGGTCTTCGGCCAGCCGCCCGAGATGAACGGCGCTACCCGCGGTAGCGGTAGGCAGTTGCCGTCGCAGCAAGGAGGCCAGACAAGGCGCCCGCAGGGATGTGCTAAGCTTTGGGTATGAAGCCCGTCGTAGAAGATGTCGTTCGCCAAGCCTTGAAGTTGGATGAGAACGACCGCGCTGAAGTGGCGGCGCGGCTACTCGACAGCCTCGAAGAGGTAGACACGGAGGCAGAGGACATCTGGTCGGCCGAGCTGGAACGCCGTGCAGCTGAGCTGGAGTCTGGAGCGGTCCAGGGCGTCCCCTGGGAAGATCTCCGCGAGAGGCTCGTGCGCGGTCGCCGTGGCCCGTAGCCGCCTGATCTTCCATCCCGAGGCCACCCGCGAAGTCGAGGAGGCTCGAGACTGGTACCGGGAGCGAAGCCTCGGTGCGGAAGAGGGCTTTATCGCAGACTTGAACCATGCCGTCGAGCAGGTAGCTTCCGCACCACTCCGCTGGCCCCGCTTCAAGGTGAACACGCGACGCTACGTCTTCAGACGTTATCCCTACAGCCTCATCTACCGAACTTACAGTGACAATTTGGTGCGGGTCCTCGCTGTGGCACATGACAGCCGCCGCCCCAAGTACTGGCTGTCTCGCGCGAAAGCTCACTGAGCGACTTTCACCGCGAACGGCCCGACGATAACTCGCGGGCACGAACTCGCGGGCACGCGACCGACCGAAGGGAGGGAGTGTGACCGTCGAGGCTCCATCGTTGAGTTAGACGTCCGTCAGCGCCGGGACCGCCTCTGCCGACGAGGTTCAGCAACGACTCACTGAGGCGATCCAGCTCCTGCCACTCCGCCAAATGAAGCGCATGAATCTGCTCCAGACCATATGGAAGCACCGCGCCGTCTCCATACAAGACGGGCACAATCGTATGATTACCCGAGCGCGTGAGTGCGATCGCATGTAGGTACTCCGACTCGCTGAACCACGCGCTTGGCGTCGCCTTCATAACAATCATGACTGTACTTTTCGCGCCGTCATGGGCCGCTCGGACTCTCTCCGGCCACCGATCTCCGGGGCGAAGGCATCTTGAGTCAAGGAACACTCGACCGATCCGCGTCAAGACGGCGAAGACGCGCTCGGCCAAGCCACGGTCAGACGACGAATATGCAATGAAGAAATCCAACGGCGTCGCCGAGAAGTTGCTATCTTCATTCCTCAAAATCGTTTACAGACTGAGCCGACTTGGAAACCGAGGCGCTTATACGGCCGCAGGCCGGTCGCATAAGCGGCCGGCGCAAACCCGGCTACAGCACCCCGCCCGGCGCTTCCGCACCGGGCTTTCGAAACGTAGCTCCTCTGGAGCGAATCGCCCTTTGGGACGACGTCTCGATAGCCCACTGCAGCGAATTGTTCGGCGGGCCGCGCCAGGGCCGACTGGCGAGCAGGCACCCCTTCACGTCTTGCTCGTGGAGGAGCCGGAAGCCCACCTGATGAGGAGCACCAGCGTCCCTCGTACCTCGTTGAGCCGGATCCCGACAGCATGTTCGGTACCGACGAGATGACCGCTCCTCCCGTGATCGGCGGTTAGACGTCTGGGCGGGCGCCGCGTGTGGCGCCCGCCGATGCGGCCACCACGCACAGCACCGCGATCCACTGCGACCCGTGCAGCGACTCCTGGAGCACAATGAGGCCGATGAGGGCCGCCATCGCTGGTTCGAGGCTCATCAGGATGCCGAACACGCGCGGTGGGATCTTGCGTAGTGCTTCCAGATCCAGCGAGTACGGGATCACCGACGACAACAGTGCCACGCCGAGCCCCGCAATCAGGACCCACGGCTGAATCAGCGCCGTTCCGCTGGCGGCCACGCCGAATGGCACAGCCACCAGTGCCGCGACGGCCATTCCCAGAGCCAGACCATTGCCTTCCGTGGTGTGGCGGCCCAGCGCCGCGCCGACCAGGATGTACAGGCCCCAGCACGTTCCTGCGGCGAGGGCGAACAGAAAACCGACAAGGTCGAGGTCGCCGCGCCCCTCCATCAGCAGGACCACACCGCCTGCCGCGAGCACGGCCCAGAAAGCGTCCAGCCATCGCCTCGACCCGGCCAGGGCCACCGCCAGCGGCCCGAGGAACTCGATGGTTACCGCGATCCCCAGCGGGAGGCGGGCCAGCGCCAGGTAGAAGCACAGGTTCATCGAGCCGAGAATCACGCCGTAGCTGAGCACTACTGTCCACGTGCGACGATTCATGCGCAGTGACGGCCGCCACAACAGCATCAGCACCGCCGCCGCGAAGAACAGTCGCAACGCGACGGTCCCGAAGCTGCCCACTGCGCTGAACAGGTGCTTGGCCAATGCCGAGCCCACCTGAACGCTGACGATGCCGAGCAGTACCAGTGCCGGTGGCGGGATCGCGCCGAAGGTACGTCCGGCCAGCGCGGTCAGGGAGGATCGGGGGGACGGGCCGCGTTTAGTCCGGTTGCTACCCGAGCGCATATCGAATGTTTAGAAATGAGGCGGGAAGGAAGAAAGCTGCCACAGCAAGGTCGTTGACTCGAAAGAGCCGTTGCATACGCGCAGGTTCCGCAGTCGTGAGGAGCTCAGCGCGAATAGTCCGCTTCCTGTCCACCAGCACCACCAACAGCTCGGTGATTGTTGCCAACGCGGTCACGGCGAGCCACGCTGCCGCGCCACCCGGGACCGGGCGCTCAAGAAGGAACAGCAGCATGCCAAATGCGAGCACGAGAAACGCCAGTGCTTCCGCGACTCGCTCCAGAATAGGTGTCCTCGGATTATCGGGCACAACCGACCACAGCCCAGCGAGCGTGAACACGGCGAGGTAGATGCCGATTGCGATTCTCATAGGTAGCGATCGGTCGCACAACGGATCGACATTCACTGGCCGGGGCCGACGACCAGCGTTCGAATCACAAGGACCGTTCCGGCCCCGGTCCAGTGCAGTGTCTGGTTATGCAGCCTTCGCCACGGCTAAAGGGCCGACTCGGAACCATACGCCGGGCTTCTTTTATTGCTTTTGCGGCTTGGCATCGAAAAAGTCGTTCACCATCGGGACAATGACGGGCATGCGCTCCATCAGCGTGACGTGTGTTGTGTTGGGCAATATGGCCAATCTCGATGCTGAGCGCGGCCGCATGTCGCCGAAAATCTCGTCGCCCTTCAGGCGGAACATTTCCGAAATGTGCTCGAGCCGTACGCCGTCGGCATCGCCGTGGATGAAGAACATCGGCGCTTGGGTGGCCTTGAGCTTGTCGGCGCCGAAGTCGTACGGTTTCAAATCCATCGCGATGGCGCGCTTGACGAAATTCGGGAATTCGTCTGGTGTCGGGCTCAGTTTCCTGTATTCGGTTTCGATGGGCGAGCCTTTTAATGTTGCCGCCGTGAGTTGCGGGAACGCGTCGAGTGCTTCCTTGACCCAGCCGTCGTGGCGGAACACGGCCGAAATGCTGACAACCTTACGCACTTTGTTCGGATGGCGGATCGCGCACTGCATCGCGACGCCGCCGCCCATGCTGTAACCGATGAGGTCCGCGCTTGGGATTTTGAGGTAATCGAGCAGCACAGCCACATCGGCGGCGAGGTTTTCATAGCTGAAATCGCGTTTGATGTCGGCCGTGCGCCCGTGGCCCTGCATTTCGAGGGCAATCACCTTCCGCGTTTTGGAAAGTTCGCCGATCCACTCGGCCCAGTTGTTCGTAATTGTCATGAACGAGCCGTGGAGCAACACCACAGGATCGCCGCTTCCGTGGACTTCGTAGTACATTTTGAGCCCGTTGACCGGCGCGTAGCCCGTAGTTGGTTTTTGCTGCGCCGATACGACGGCCGACAGGAGCAGCGTCAGGAAAAAAGCTGTTGTTGTCTTCATGTTTGGCTCTTTAGCGCGAGCGTTGAAGATGCCGATCCCGGTGCTGTTTGCGGTTTCCGTCCGC
This sequence comes from Thermoanaerobaculaceae bacterium, assembly GCA_963778565.1. Classification (GTDB taxonomy): domain Bacteria; phylum Acidobacteriota; class Thermoanaerobaculia; order Multivoradales; family UBA5704; genus DATARR01. The sequence goes on from CAVZUZ010000024.1 coordinate 8,045, forward strand.
TCGATCGGCCGGTCAGCTCCGAACGATATCTGAGATGCCTTGGCCCACACACAACTAAAGCCGACAGCACCTGCTGCGGCTGTCGAAGAGGCTGGCACATGGGCACGATTGGGTTTTACTTGAGTCTCACGAATTTACCTTCTGACGGCACACCGGCCGAATTCAAGATGAAAACGAGGTAATAGCCGCGAGGCGAAATTTCATGCAGAGCACTGCCACCAGGTACTTGGACTCGCAACTCACTGCCCCCATACCCATACCGATTAAATTTCAAGGAAATAACGCGCTGTTCACTATCGGTCTGGTGGGTGACCGCCATGGGGCGCACCAACACAACCTTGGCGATGTCAGCCGCATTTGGCGTCTGGATAACGAATTCCTCGCCGTGGCTCACGGTTCCGGGCACGGAAGTGATGACCGGCCGAGGTCCCCGGAACAGATAGGGCGGACTGAAGACCTCGATGGTGTTTTCTACGCTGAGACTGCAGCCGCCGCTACTCGCACCGGCGGTGGTCATGACCTTTCCGCTCGGTAAGAGCAAGGCCACGGAATGGTAGTGTCTCGGGTGATTGAGATCATCCATTTCAAAGATCGCGCCGCTATCTGGATCGTACATCTCGCTAGGGCCGCCGTTGGGAGGCGTCGGCGACGTGGCCTCCATCCCGCCACTCACAAAGACACTGCCATCTGGCAACAACACCACATTGGGGTGTACTCGCTGCTCCAGAAGCGGAAAGGCGAAGCCCCAGGCTGGTGAAGCAGCCGATAGATCGATGGAACGGGCGGTGCCGCTGTCAGCAAGGTTGCCGCCGCCAAACGTGACGACGCGGACCTGTGGGGACGTCGTTCGGAGAATCGGCACCGACATGCCCTTGGTGCGCACATTCGCTCCGGTATCTGTCCATGCGCCGGTAGTGGACGCTGAGAACTTGAAGTATCCCGATGGTTCGGTGCCGGGCCATGGATTGGTGGTCTGAGTGCAGTCGCCGAAGCCAGCGGGCGCATAGAATACTTTGTCCTTGGAAATCAGGTGCAATCCCGGATAGGTCTGTCCGAACAGCTTTTCGCCGACTGGACCCAGGGCCGTCACCAGCGTGAAAGAATTGGCGACCGGATCATAGATCTCCATTTGCGGCGCCGGATTCGTACCGACCGTCCAGCCGGATGCAACCAGGACTCGGCCCTTCTCATCGTCGAGAGTCACCGTCGTCGGATACCAACGCATATAATGCATATCGGCAGTTCGCTTCCAAGTCTCGCTGCCCGGATCGAATTTCCAACCCTGGATTGACGAAGGGGCCCCAGGGCCGCCGCCGCCGCCGCCCACAGCGAGAAGAGTGCCGTCGGCAAGGAAGGAGTGCCCGCTGCAGAACAGATCCGCCGTGAGGCCAGTCGTCGCCCCGGGTCGTATACTGACGCCTGCCGCCGGATCCCAGATCACGGTGTCTGTACCACTAGGCAACATCACGACCTTACCGGTTCGCAGCAGGGCTGCGTGCATGATGGGCTCTCCCGTGCTGACGGGAAGCTCGTCCCAGCGGCCGAAAACGCGCGGCCCGAAATAGGCCACCAGGTCCTCGATGGCACGCCGCCAGCGTTTCCAATCCAAGATGAGGGCCTCCCGAAGGTCGCGGTATCCGTTGAGGGGCCTCTCAGCAATGATGAGGCGAGCGAGCTCCTGATCGAAATCGAGTAGTGGGACTTTATAACCATGCAGCTCCTGCGTCCTTTCTCCGAGGAGCTTCTCGTCAATGGGTAAGCGTTGATGCTTGTGGGCACCTTCCGGTAAACCATGCTCGAATTCCAGGCGCATCCTCTGCGGAAATTTTTGAAGGTCCTCTGGTGTGCGAGCCTCATTGATATGGCGCAGCAGGCGCCGCTGGATGGATGGTTGAATGTCGGCGAGCGTGCGATCGATCTCCTCAATCAGCTGCGGCTCTGCTTGATAGCTCGTGTCTGCGGTGGCAACCGCACAGGCCGCTAGCAGAACCCCTATCAGACGGATCATCCATGCACCGGCGTTGAGGGTACTCACGAGACAGGGTGAGGCGGGAAGCTTCCCTTGTGCAGCCTTCATCTGTCACTCCTTTCAAGGAATCGTATAACGGACGACCAAAGCTCAGCGACGGTGGCCACGAGACACGGCGATTGCAACCGCGACGGCCAGCGCCGTCCGCTAGCAGCTTCATTGAGATCGTCTGCCATAGGGTGCCCTCCTTGTTTACTGGACCTCGCTCGAAATAGGCCTGACGGCCACTACGTCAGCTTATGCGAACCTCGTGGCGTGCTTCGCGTTGCGGGTCCTCCGGATTCTGCGAAGTGACTTATGTCATTCATTCTATTAACCGTAGAATTCTACATCGCCTTCGGCGTCCAGGTCAAACTGGGGCTTTCGGTCGTATAAGCCTCCGAGGTCGCCGAGAATCGCGGCAGCTTGCCCGCGTCGGGGCGATAGAGCTTGGAGAGGACCTGCCCGGGCAGAAAGAAGCGGCGCCGACACCACACTTACGGCGGCCTCCCGGAAAGCCGCGACGAACACGGCATAGGCCTCAACCATCGCCTTGCGGATCTCTCTGCCGAAGGCGTGCACTCTGGGAGGGAACACGGAGCTCCGGGGCGCGGGCGCGTTGTTCCAGGCCCAGAACACGCTGTTCCGGCCCGCGTGCACGATGTTCCGGGTCCGGAAGACGTCGCTCTGGGCCCAGAGCATGTTGTTCTGGGTCCAGAACAAGGTGCTCCGGACCGCGGACACCGTGTTCCGCCTCCCGTGCAACGTGTTCCGGACCGCGGACAACGTGTTCCGCCTCCCGTGCGACGTGCTCCGGACCGCGGACACCGTGTTCCGCCTCCCGTGCGACGTGCTCCGGACCGCGGACACCGTGTTCCGCCTCCCGTGCGACGCGCTCCGGACCGCGGACACCGTGTTCTGCCTCCCGTGCGACGTGTTCCGGACCGCGGACACCGCGTTCCGCCTCCCGTGCGACGTGCTCCGGACCGCGGACATCGTGTTCCGCCTCCCGTGCGACGTGCTCCGGACCGCGGACACCGCGTTCTGCCTCCCGTGCGCAATACGACGGGCGCCGGTGCACGGCCCCTCGCGTGAATGACCTGACCTCTGGGTCGGCGACGAAATGCGCCTGGCAGCGTTGTTGTCCTCGCCGCAGCGAGGCTTCAAGATCGACTCGGGATCTGGCCATTGCACGCCGGAGAAGCAGGGAGGAGCACAGACGGATGCCGAAATTTCACCAACCCGCCGGGCTCAGGCACCTACACTTAGGAGCGCGGACCGCGCGAACCAGGGAGGTTCGTGGCCGGGCGCCGCACCGGAGGTCTCCCTATGCGCCGCACTTTCGCTGCCGCTGCCCTCACCGCATCCCTCGTCACCACCGCTCCTCCAGGTCTCTTCGACCGGCTGTGGGCCCTCCTTTCACCGCTCTGGGACGCTTCGCCTACTCTTCCGGCCCACCCCCCGCAGACCAAGGCGGGCTGCGGGATGGATCCCTTCGGCGCCTGTAACGACGCCCTCCCGCCGCAGACCGACGAAGGTTGTGGCGCGGACCCCTTTGGCCTTTGCAATCCGGGCTCATAGTTCGAACCGGAGGCCTTGGTCGTGGCGGGCGCGAAAGAGGAAGCGCAGGACGTGGCGGGCCAGCTCAACAGTCGCAGCTTCGCGCTCGGCGGCCTCGTGGAACAGCAGCAGGGCGGCCAAGGCCTCCCGGTGGACTCCCTTGTCCTCGAACACCCCGGCCAGATCTGCGGCGAGCGCCTTGACCTCGGCCGTCCGGCCCGCCTCCAACAGCAGGACCGCCTCTTCGAGAAGCGCCAGGGCCACGTCGTAAGACATCTTCCGCTGCTCAAACCCTTGCCGTGCCTCTGCCAGGAGCCGCCGCGCTTCGGAAGGCCGCCCCAGACCCGCGGCGATGCGGCCCTCCAGCCAAGTGACGCGGATCAGGAAGATCTCGTCGCCTAGATCTGTAGCGAGATCGCGCACGTCCGGCATCAGCTCCGCGGCCTCGGCATAACGACCGAGATGACCGTAGTTGATGGCCAAGTTGAAGCGCTGGTTGTACCAGAGAAGGGGGTCGGCCCGGCGATCCAATCGAGGCACGGCTTGTAGAAGCGCCTCCACGGAGCTCTCGTAGTCACCCATCACCTCCAACGTGAATCCCTTCTGAATCAGGGCGAGTTCCGGCTGACGCCCCACGGCCACCGCTTCGTCCAGGAGGGCCAGGGCCTCGTCGAAGCGGCGCTGATCCCGGCGTAGCGCGGCTTCTACACTGAGCATCCTCCCGGAATCGAGAATGCCGGCAGGATCGGAGCCGGACTCCCATAGCCGCCGGGCCTCGGCAAGCCCGGCTTCCGCCGCCTTCAACTCGCCGACGACCCGCAGAACGTTGGTGGCATGGGCCGCGGCGTAGCCCTGGAGGCGGGCCCGCCATCCCTCGGGGCCGCGGACCCGCGCCGCGATCTCCCGGGCGAGGCGCGCCCACGCCGCCGCATCCTCCAGCTTGCGCGAGTTCTCGCGCGCCGAGGCGTCACAGCACCTCTCGCACAGAGCCCACGCCTGGAACTCCTCGGCCAGCTTGACGACCGCCGACCGCACATCGGCAGGGTAATCCTTCAGCCGCGCGAACAGCTCCTCGGCCCGCTGCCGGTCCTCGGCCTTGGGTGCGCTGTCAGGGAGGGGCAGCGTCAAAAGCCGTCTATACGCGGCGTCCGCCCGGGAGCGCATGCCTTGGGCCATCTCGTCGAGGAAGTCCTCGGCGCTGAGCCCTCGCCGCCGGCGTCCCCTGCGCCGGGTCTCGTACAGGTCCAGAATCTCTTCCCCTTCCGCCAGTGTGATGCCAGCGCTTTCGGCCATCCCATACAGGTGCTCGGGGCTGGGTACGACGTCGCCCAACTCGATCTGAGCGATGAGGGACTGCTCGACATGAATCTCCTCCGCCATCTCCTTCTGGGTCTTCCCGGAGAGGGCGCGAAGAAGGCGCGCCAAGATGTTTTCCCGTCTCATCCGCTCCTCCGATCAGAAAAAAGCCGAATTTTCACCACGCGGCAGGGTCAAGGCACCTAAGATGGGGAGAGCGGACCGCGCGAACCAGGGAGGTTCGCGGCCGGGCGCCGCACCGGAGATCTCCCCATGCGCCGCACTTTCGCTGCCCTTGCTCTCACCGCTTCCCTCGTCACCACTGCTCCTCCGGGTCTCTTCGACCGGCTGTGGACTCTCGTTTCACCGCTCTGGGACGCTTCACAGACCCTCCCGGCCCACCCACCGCAGACTAAGGCGGGCTGCGGGGCAGACCCTCTCGGCGGGTGTCATAATGGCGCGCAACCGCAGAGCGATGAGAGCGATGGAGGCTGCGGAATGGACCCGTTGGGTCTGTGCAACCCCGGCTCATGAGCCGAACCGGAGGCCCTGGTCGTGGCGGGCTCGGAAGAGGTAGCGCAGGACGCGGCGGGCCAGCTCGGCCGTGGCCTCCTCCCGTTCGGCCGCCTCGCGGAACAGCCATAGGGCGGCCAGGGCCTCTCGATGGACCCCCTTATCCTCGAAAAGCTTGGTCAGCTCACCGGCCAACGCCTTGACCTCTGCCGTCCGGCCCTCCTCCAGCAGCAGCACCGCCTCTTCCAGCAGCGCCAGGGCCGCGTCGTAGGACATCCTCCGCCGCCCGAATTCCCGCCGCGCCTCTCCCAGGAGCCGCCGCGCTTCGAAACGTTGACCGAAGCCTGCCGCTATACGGCCATCCAGCCACGTGACGCGGATCAGAAAGATCTCGTCGCCCAGATCCGTGGCGAGATCGCGCACGGCCGGCATCAGCTCCGCGGCTTCGCCGCACCGGTGCAGATGGAGGAAGTTGACGGCCAAGTTGAAGCGTTGGTTGTACCAGAAAAGCGGGTCGGCCCGGCGATCCAAACGAGGCGCGGCTTGCAGCAGCGCCTCCACGGCGCCCTCGTAGTCACCCAGCACTTCTAACGTGAACCCCTTCTGAATCAGGGCGAGCTCCGGCTGGCGCCCCACGGCCACCGCTTCCTCCAGGAGGGCCAGGGCCTCATCGAACCGGCGCTGATCCCGACGCAGCGCAGCTTCCACACTGAGCATTCTCCCGAAATCGAGGATGCCGGCAGGATCGGAGCCGGACTCCCATAGACGCTTGGCTTCGGTCAACTCGGCCTCCGCCGCCTTCAGCTCGCCGACGACCCGTAGAACGTTGGCGGCATGGGCGGCAGCGTAGCCCTGGAGGCGGACCCGCCATTCCTCGGGGCCGCGGACCCGCATCGCGATCTCCTGGGCGAGGCGCGCCCACGCCGCCGCATCCTCCAGCTTGCGCGAGTTCTCGCGCGCCGAGGCGTCACAGCACCTCTCGCACAGAGCCCACGCCTGGAACTCCTCGGCCACCTCGATGACCGCCGATCTCACATCGGCAGGGTAATTCTTCAGCCGCGCGAACAGCTCCTCGGCCCGCAGGCGGACGGGCTCGAGGTCGTGGGCCTGCGGGTAGCCTTCCGTTGGGACGGCGCGGGAACGGTGCACGGCTTCGGTGAGGGCCTTGCGTTGCAGGCGCGCGCCCTGCAGGACCTCCTCTTCGACCACCACCCGCTCCTCCGGCGTCAGGTCGTCATGCTCCAAAGCCTCCAGGGCTTCGACGCATGTCGTCACGATCGGGACCGCGGCCGGAGGGCACTTCAAGGGTGCCAGCAGCCGGTCGAAGATCTCGTCCTTGAGCTCACTGGTCCGTCGCCGCTTGAGGTACTGCGAGACCTCCTTGGAGTCCATGCCGCTTCCGGCGCCGATCTCTTTCTGGCTCTTCCCGTAGACCACGGCAAGGAGCGCCAGGATCAACTGCCGGAGCGTCAGCGTGCCCATCATCGCGGGGGGCCTCCTGCTTGTAGCTTCTTCAAAAAGGCTGAGTGCTCCTGACCGCTCAAGCGTGACAAGCAGGGGCGGGCGTCTTGTTGCTGGTCCGGGTAACCTCTTACCTGAAAACGATCTCAGCATCCGCCTCTACAGAATTTTCGCCAATCTTCTGATTAGGTTACCAGAGTTCCGCTTCTTGCAAAAAGATTCCCTGGAACCTGATGAGACGGAGGACAGCGGGAATCGTGAATGGCGCCCAAGACGGCCATCCCACAACACAACAACTAGAGCTCTTTCTGGGGGGCGGGTTTTCGAGATCCAGGACGCTCGCAATCGTTCGCCACCTCCTGGCCGGCTGTCCGGAATGCGTGGCGGCGACGCGGCGGCTGTGGCTCGGCGAACGGGCATCCCGCACCCTGGATGAGACGCGCAGTGCTGCCGCCAGACGGCCTGAAAGAGAGCACCGGAGATCGAGAGCCCTTTGGAGGTGCAGGGTCATATGAACGAAGCCGAGGCCGCCGCACAAGGGGCGCTGCGACAGGTCGTCGAGGCGCTGGAAGGCCTCCGGGGCCGGCTGGAGGAAGTACACGAGATGCTTCCCGTACCCCCCCAGGAAGCGGCCATGCTCCTGGGCGAGGAGGAGATGGACATCTCAACGGAGGTGCGCTCCGTCATCGAATGTGTCCTCAACGACTGCCTTCGGCCCGCCATTCGCGACCTCGCAGCGGCAGCCTCGTATCGCCCCAAGGGGAGGGCCAGGCGCTAGGGGAATTCCGCAACCCTGCATGGCATGACCTCCATGTCCAGGATACGAGCTTGCTATGGAGCCTGAAGGGGCCGGTGGGGCTGACGCCCATCCCTCTCCGGCCACCCTCGAGCGCTTCATGCGCAGCGAGCTGGAGCAGGCCGAGCATCAGGCCGTCGTCCGTCACCTGCTGGCCGGCTGCGAGAGATGCCGCTCCATCACGGCCCGTCTGTGGAATCACGGAGCCAGAGAAACGATCTCGCTGATCGAGATGTTGGCGAGCCCGAAAACGCTGGCGCGGCACCGGCGCCGGGCCAGGTCGAAGCAGTGGGATCCGCGAATGAGCGCCGCGGCGGCCTCCCTGGAGAGCGTCTCCCGGGAAGCTCCTCCGGGAGTACACCGAAGAGCTGGAGGAGCTGCTGGACCGCTTGGAGATCCTGTGCGCAGGTCTGCACCGGATACCGACGGGAGGTCCGGTGGGACTTTCCAGCGCCGAGCAGTTGCAGGCCGCCATCGCCTGCGTCCTTCAGGACAACCTGCGGCCGGCCGTCGAAGGTCTGCGCGTGGCCGCGGATTCTACGGCCGCACCCGACGACGAAGAGGCCGAATCGACATGAGCGGCGATGAGCGTTCATCCGCGAGCCGGGCGCCCCAACCTTCTCCCCCACCCTCTCATACATAACTCAACATTGGGATCGCGACGCCGGAGGTCGTGGTGGACCGAAGCGATATCGCCGCTTCGGAGACGACCCGGTCGGTGTGCGACAACGGTTCGAAGGCCTACAACGGCGGGTCGTCTCCGAGGCGGCAAGACCGGTCCGAGCTGCGCCCCACCTCCCGGCGGCGCGATCCCTCGTTCCCTGAGACAGCTAACGAAAGAGCGCTAAAGTATAGGCGGCAATCGTAACTTCCAGACGTCATTGCGTACCCGGCACCCGTAAAAAGATACCTTGGACCCGGCAACTCGTATTTTAGTCGCTGCTGAACGCTGGACAGCCCACCTCCCCGCGTAGGTCAATTCGCTTAACCGGCGCGACCCGAAAGGCGCGCGGCCACCCGGCCGATGACGGCCGGATTCTCCGAAGGGAGAAGCTGTATGAACACGCAGCACGCGGTATCCACGCGGGTGGGCACGGTCCACGAGGAGCTGAAGTCGGAGCGGGTGCAGGAGCCCGCTGCGACGTTCCGCACGCAGCTCAAGTCGGAACGTGTCCAGGACGGGCTGACGGCCGCCGGCGAGGCGGAGGTGTCCATCGCCGCCATCGAGCTGGCGATCTATCAGCCGCAGACGGTGGCCATCGAGCTGTTCGCCTCGAAGGTCGCCCTCACGCTGCACGGCAATTCCGCCGTGAGCGATTCCGGCATCGCCGGGTAAGCCGCGAGCCGGCGGAAAGGAAAAGACCGATGGCCGAGATCACCGCATACGCCGATACCTTCCGCGACTGGGAAGGTCTCATCGGGACCATCGTCGAGAACGCGGCGCTGGTGCCCGGATACGAGCCTTTTGTGGCCTCTCTCCAGGCCACGCTCGCGAGGGCGAAGGAGCTCAAGGTGCAGCAGGAAAGCCTCGAAGGCAACCGCCTGGCCCTGACCGAGAGCTTTCTCCGGCAGGTCGACGCCGGGAAGGATCAGACGCGGAAGCTCCGCAGCTTCATCGTGTCCGTCCTGGGGCCGCGGAGCCCGTACCTCGCGCTGTTCGGGATCCCTCCCAAGCCGGAGCGCAAGATCGTCGTCCGGCGCCGGCGCAAGTCCAAGCCGACGGCGACCCCGCCGCCAGCCAACCCGCCGGCGCCCGAACCCGTGAAGACCGATTCGGCGCCCGGAAAGCCGGTGTCCTGACGACCGGGAAAGGAGGAAAACACGCCATGCTTAAAACCTCGTTTCAAGTCTTCGTGGCGGAAGTCAGGAAGCTGATCGCCGCGGCCGAGATACACGAAATGGAGCTGCCTTCGCTCGGTTCCTTCAAGGCGGCCCTGGCTGACGCCCTGGCAGAGGTCGCCGCGAGCAAGCGGCAGCAGGTCCGCCTGATGAGGAAGAGCATCGAGGCGACGCAAGAGCTCTACGCCGACATCGCCGAGTGCCGAGACATGGCCTCGCGGCTCAAGAGCCTGGTGCGGGCCGGTTTCTGCCCGACCGACGAGCGGCTCGCCGACTTCGGGATGAAAACCCGGGGCCAGCGACGCAAGCCGCGCGAGTTGGAGAAGAAGACCGGCTCTCCCGGGTACCACTGAGCAGGGGGTAAGTCCAGTCAGCGGTAGTTGACCCGCCGGGGGTGTGTTCGCCGCACGCCCCCGGCGTTTTTCCCAGAAGAGCCTGGACGCAGAGTATCACTCAGCGCCATCCGACGCGGACAGGCGGAAGCGTGGGCCTTGGCCGCGTCGAGCAGGCGGTAACCCGCTATACCTGGTTCTACCCGAAGATCGAGGCCAGCGAGCTCTGGGGCGCCTATGCCGATCGACGATCTGGAGAGTCTTCGGCCGCCGGATCAGCCCAGGACGCGCCCGCCCCACAGGCGTGCCAGGAGCTCCCGCCAGGGAAGGACCTCGACGCCCTCGACGAGACGGGGGGCGCGCTCGTTACAGGATGTTGACCATTCGGGAGCCAACTCCATTCCAGTACGACCAGACGGGAGCGAGCATACTCCGCGAGCGGCCCGGCCCGCAACGACGACGGGAGCAAGATTCCGACAAGCTTGTACACCATGCCGGCGTTTTACGGCGTAAAATGACGGCGGCATGGTCAAGGCGGTTCTCCAACGGATCACGGTCTTGCCGAAGGGCAGCTTCTTCCTGTTCGGTGCCCGCGGGGTCGGCAAGAGCACCTGGGCACGCGAGACCCTCCCGGGCGCTCGCCGCTTCGACCTTCTCGACGAGGGGCTTTTTCAAGGCTTCCTGGCCGACCCGGCGTTGTTTGGAGCCGAGTTGCGGACACTCGAGCCGGGCAGTTGGGTGGTGGTCGACGAGGTGCAACGGATTCCCGGGCTCTTGAACGAGGTCCACCGCGCCATCGAGGAGCTACGGCTGCGCTTCGCGCTGCTCGGATCGAGCGCCCGGAAGCTCAAGACCGCGGGGACCAACCTCCTGGCCGGCCGGGCTCTATGGCGAACGATGTACCCCTTCGTGCCGCAAGAGCTGGGCGCCGCTTTCGACCTCGAGAGCACCCTGCAGTTCGGCAGCATCCCTCTCGTCGTGGCGTCCGAGGACCGAGCCGCGACCTTGGCGGCCTATGTCCAGCTCTACCTCCGTGAGGAGATTCGGGGCGAAGCGTTGGTGCGGAATCTTCCGGGCTTCGTCCGCTTCCTCCCGATCGCCGCTCTCGCTCACGGCCAGGTCGTCAACGTCGCCGGAATCGCCCGCGATTCGGGCACCGCGCGGTCCACCGTCCAGGGCTATCTCGAGATCCTCGAGGACACCCTTCTCGCCTGGCGGCTCGCGGCTTTCGAGACCCGCCTGCGGGTGCGGGAACGAAAACATCCGAAGCTCTACTGGCTCGATCCCGGCTTGGTGCGCGCGGTCAAAAAGCAGCTCGGCGCCGTGTCTTCCGAGGAGGCGGGCTCCCTTTTCGAAGGTTGGATCCACACCTTGCTCCGCGCCTACGGCGACACGGGCCCGTTGTTCGACGAGATCGCCTACTGGGCGCCGGCCGAAACCCGGTCGGTCGAGGTCGATTTTCTCCTCCAGCGGGGCGGCGAGCACCTGGCTCTCGAAGTGAAAGCCGGGACGCGTTTCGCGCCCGCCTGGCTGTCCGGCCTCACGGCGATCGGTGACCTGCCGCGGCTCGCGCGGCGGGTCCTGGTCTACACCGGCACACGCGAGCTGCGCACTCCGGAGGGAATCGAGGTCTGGCCGCTCGCCAAGCTCCTCACCGCGCTCGCGGAAGAGAAGCTCTGGCCTTGAGCCTCTGGCCCCGCGCCTTTCTCCGGGATCGCAGTCGTGGATCAGGCCTCTTCGCAGACCAGTGGGTCCCTCCCTTGGCCTGGAGCCGCCGGAGCAGCCTCTTTGACCGTTCCATGGGAAAGTTCTTCCGAGAAGCCCGGAAGTCGGTCGACTTCGCGCGGCGGCTCGGAAAGGAGAATGGCATCATGAGCCTGTCCTGATCCTGCCGCGGCTCTACAACTCCGGCCCCTGGGCGACCACGTATAAGTATGATGCGGGCGGCTCGATGCGGGCAGGAGCCGCGGATTGGACGAACGATTCCGGGATAGGAACGGGAGGTCCGAGATGAGCGCAAGGTTTGGGGCGCGGACAGGGGCCCATCGAGTCGGTCTCTCGATGGCGGTAGCTCTCCTCCGCCAGGGTTCTGTCCATGCGAGCCTGAGAACGCCTCGCTGCCCCTGACCCGAAGGTCAGGTTACCGGATGAAACGAATAGGACAAACCCTGGCCTCTGCCAGGGCATCCATCTCGTGATGATCGCTCGTCACCAGCGTAGCGGATGTTTCCAGCGCAAGCGCCAGGGCGAAGCAGTCGGCCAAGGAGACCCGTTTCCAAGTCCCTTTGAGCTTGCCGGCGGTTTGCCACAGAGAAAACGGCAAGCCTTCCACGATCTCGAAGCCGTAACCTTCGAGAACCTCCCTCACCCCGTCGGCGATCTCCTCGCCGTCCCGGCGAAAAAGATCGTAGTAGACCTCGCACGCATTGATCGCGTGAACGAGGCAGCGATGGCTCTCTTCCAGGAGGATGCCGCTTGCTACGGATGCACCTTCTTCGCCTTGCAGGAGCGCCACCACAGCACAGGCATCGAAGACGTAGACCTCTTCAGCGGGCAAACTTCCTCTCCTCGATCTCGATCTCTTCGGCCTTGCGCCGTGCGAATTCCTCGCTGGACGAGAGGAGACCGCGGCCGATTCCTTGCAGTCGGCGCAACCGGTCGCGCCGCTCCTCGGGAGAGAGTTGGCGGAAAGGACGTGAATCCTGAGCCAATTCGGCCCTCGCCGCCTGCCAGCGGTTCCGCGCTTCGATTCGAGCGCTCTCCGGCAGCTCTTCGGCTCCAATCGGTCCCGCAGAGGCGGTCACGAGAATCAGGGTCGCAGGTCCCGAACGGACGGTCTCAGGAACCTCGACAACGAGTCGCCGATCCTCCGGAATCATCACTTCGATCTGGTGCGTTGCCACTGTGAGACCTCCTGAACAATGAGCCCGGGGGCGCTCTCCAGCCCATGGCCTTTGCTGATCTTACCACCGGGCACCGGGGCGAACCGATGCCCACCGCTCCTCGCGCCGGAGCCGATCCCTGGTGACCGCGGCCGACGGTGGCTCCGAGCGGTGCTGAACCGCCAGCCGGCCCCTCCCACCCCGCAGGTGCGCGGCAAGGCAGCTCCTAAATGCGGGTCCTGAAAACGACGCTTCGCTGCCCCAAGGCTCTCTGGGCCAAGAAGACTAGGATACTGGAGGGTCGGTTATCGCTGGCCGAGGGCTACGTGCCGGCCGTCGAGACCTACGCCACCTTGAGGTCATGCTGCGGGTGGCCGCCGGCACCGAGGCCGGCGTCATCTTGCTGGACTTCGACGTGGCAAGGCGGCTCGGTCACCTCTGAGATCCGGGCCGCCGGCAGGCTCCGTCTCGCTGAGCACGTCTACCATCCTGAGCTGCGCCGTGACATGGTCGTATTCCGCCACCGTCCACCATCGGCCGTAGCCGTCGGCTGGGGCGGAGAACACGGTGCGTCGCCGCTCGCCGAAGCTGACGATGACCTCGGCGTTGGAGGCTGAGAGACTGCTCTCGTTGGAGTAGTTGTGCACCGCGATCTTCAGCACCGAGAGCCCTCGGGTCAGCACCTTGACCGTTTCTTGCCCGTTGCCGCGCTGCACGTCCTCATCCAGCTTCGCGAAGGGCGCGGCGTCCAGCCGGCCCCTGTCCCGGAAGCTGACCTGCCAGATGCCGTCCTCGCGCGCCACCCAGACGTGGAGGTCTAGGTCGCTGGGCTGCGCTCCCCAAGTCAAGGTCACTTCGATCTCGTCAATGTCTTGCTGGGGCGGCTCCGGAAGCGTGGCTGCCGGCTGTCCAAGATGCTGGGCCAGGATCGTCTCCAACTCCTGCTGGAAATCCGCGGGTATCCTTCCGGGCCGAAATCCTGACACCACATGGACCTTTCGGTCGGGCCAGGTGCAGCTCGACCGGTCGGATCGAGTTGGCGCAAGCTACGATCGCCGCCAGCCGATCGAGGATTGGCTCGGCGATCTCCCGGAGCCTCGACCACGCCACCTCATCGCCCGCTGGGAGCACCGCATGCGCGTGGGACAGGGCTTGGTGGAAGTCCTCGTAGAAGTCGCCGTCCCAATGGGCGGATATCGCGCCCCAGACATGGTTTGCTTCGGCGCGCCACCAGTCGACCGGTGCGTCAGTCCCGCGCTCGATCCCCGGGAACCTCAGCTCGACGACCGCGGTTTTCCTCACGCCTTCCGTTAGCGCAGAGATGAGCTCGCGCGGGAAGTGGTCGAGCGAGAAGTCGAGCTTCGCGGCGGCATTGGCGGAGGAGACTCGAAAGATGGAGGCTCGCCGTCGGGTGATCGCCTCGGCTCGGTTGAGGAACGTGTACACGTCCCTCAGCATCAGGGCGAACGGCCGGACCGCGCTGAGGACCTCAAGGAGGAAGGGCTCGAACCCTGGGCCTTCCAAAATGGCGTTGGCAACCAGCTCCTTCTTCCATCGTCGCTGAACGCCAAGGGCTCCGAACACTCCGTCCAGGAGCTCCTTCTCCTCCTTCCTCGTGCCGAACTCGAGGGCAGTGAGGATGTCGAGAACGTCCTTCCTCCCTTGATCTACTGTGGGCATTGGGCTTACCGTGGCCAAAGTTGCATTGGACACTTCTATCGGCCGTGGACCACCGGCCTTCCAGCCTTTTCCCGCGGGAGCCTCACCGCGATCTGGTGCGTTGCCACTGTAAGACCTCTTGAACAACGAGCCTGGAAAGGACGCTCTCCAGCCCATGCTAATGCCGATTTTACCACTGGGTGCCGGTGCGAACCGATGCTCACGGCCGCTCCACGCACCTGAGCCGCTCCCTGGTAGTCCCGTGAGCCGGAGCGCTCCGCCAGTCTTGCCCATAAGGGGCGTAAGAACACCTCTTCGCCCAATCAATAGTTGCAGTTTTTGCAGGGACTTTCGACCTCCTAAGTAGAAGGCTCCACCCGACGTGACCTCCTGGCGCTTGACGGGAGTATCTCCCCTCAATACGATGAGTTCATCGGCAGACGGGGCTTCTGGCCAGGTTCGGTACGCCTCGCAAGTCGATCGTGTTCAATGCGAGCTGGGTTGGGTGGAGGCCCGGGATACGGCGAGAGGCCGCCGGGGTTTCATCTCTGGCTGAATGTCTGTGGTCGCAGCTATGTGATTAATCGCATCTATGTACCGCTGAATAGTAGCCTCTATCTCTTCGGGCAATCTTTCTCTTACCTTCAAGCGGCGGTGAGGTACGCGCGAAAGCATGACGGCGATATAGACCGATAGAGAATATCGCTCGTTGTCGGTTATTGCTTCTCGTCGGCGAAGTTTTTCCAACACGGGATTGGCAGGATTTTCAATGTCTGAGTTTAAGGCAATCTCGATCTCCGGACCATAGAAATCCTTCTCCTGGGCTACATTCTTGACATTTGTATGGAAGAATATTTTCTGGACTTTGTCGTAAACCCAGATCGTATCGGCTGACTGGGCGGCGGCAAAGCCTCGTAGATAGGCCTGCGGAACGTAGTGGTCACCCATTCGTAATCTCAGGAGCCAAGAGGCACTTGGGCAGCCCCGACGCTCGGTTAATAGAGGGGATACAAGATACCAGAGGTTCGTCGTACCTTGCCGCCAACCTGTTCGCCCGAACGTTCGCTGACTGTTCGGGCGAACATTTGGCGAACACCCTCCCAGGGTCAGGCTTCGGCGGGAGCTTCCATCTCCCGCCGGAGCTGCTTCTCAAGTTGTGGGATGGGGGGGTGGGCCGGAACAGACCGGCCCGCCCTGTGGGCTCTGATCTCGTCTGCGGGTCTTTTTCCCCGGAATCCAACCTCCTCTCTCGCGGACGACGAAATCGCTCCGCGTGCTGAGTCAGCGGCCAAGCGCAACGGCGCCGCCGGCCTGAGCAGAGGAGGTAAGCTGTTGGAAGAAAAGGGCTTGCGTTGGAGCCGACGATCGGGATTGAACCGATGACCTGCTGATTACGAATCAGCCGCGGCCAGCCTTACCTAGTTTTACCCTCTCCCATAAGCCTTGATCTTGCAGCGGTTTGCCTCACATGGCGTATAATACACCTATACCGGATTTGACGCTAGAGGCTTACGCAGGGCTTACGCGGAAGGGGTTCGATGGATGAAAGCCAAGATCACTAAAAGGCTGGTGGACCGTGTCGAAACGGACCCGGCGCGCGATGTCCTGGTGTGGGATACCGACGTGGCGGGTTTCGGGCTCCGGGTGACGCGCGGCGGCGTCAAGAGCTACGTCTTTCAGTACAAGATCCACGGCCGCGACCGGCGCATGACGTTGGGAGAGCACGGGCGGGCGCTCACCCTGGACGCGGCCCGCAAGCTGGCCGTGACTCGACGCCTCGCCGTCCAGGCTGGAGGCGATCCCGCGACGGAAGCTGAAGCCGCAGCGGCGGCACCAACCGTGCGCGACCTCGCCGCCCGCTACCTTGAAGAGCACGCTTCCAAGAAGAGCGCGAGCACACGACGCGCCGCAGAGATGCTCTTCCGGCTCTACCTGCTTCCGGCTCTCGGCTCGCGGAAGGTGGCGGCGGTGACATGGAGCGACCTGGACGCGCTCCACCGGAAGCTCTCGCACGCTCCCTATCAGGCGAACCGCATGCTCTCCCTCGCCTCGAAAGCATGGGTGCTCGCGGCGCGGTGGGGATGGTTCCCGCGGGATATCCCCAACCCGGCCCGCGGCCATGATCGCCATCCCGAGAAAGCCCGCGGCCGGGCTCTGGATCGTGAGCAGCTCGCGCAGCTCGGCGCGGCCCTGGACGCGGAACAGGACAGCACGTCGGTTGCGGCGCTCCGCTTCTGCCTCTTAACCGGCTGCCGGCCCGGTGAAGCTCTCACTGCCCGGTGGGAGGACGTTGACCTCGCCGCGCGCGTCTGGCGGCTGCCAGCGGCCAAAACCGGCCCGCGGGCGGTCTACCTCGGAACTCCGGCCATAGAGGTGCTCTCCGGGCTCCCCAGGGCCGGCGCTTGGATCTTCAGCGGCCGGGGCGGTGCCGATGCTCCCCTTTCGAGCCTGCGCGCGCTGTGGGAGCGCGTAGCGGCCCGCACCGAGCTTCCGCAGGGGCTCCGGCTTTACGACGTGCGCCACACGTTCGCCTCATGGGCCGCCGAATTGGAGATCCCTCGCGACGTGCGAAAGCTCCTCATGGGACACGCTACGGGACAGGAAGCCCACGACCGCTATGTGCACGCGATCGGCGTTCTCCTGCGGGCTGCCGATCTGGTAGCTGGCGAGCTTGCATCGGCGCTCCGAGGTGAAGAGGCGAGGGACGCGCGCCTACTACAGTTCAGGGGCAACAGCTCGCGATGAGGGCTTCCGGCTCCTGCCGTTCTTACCCCCACTTGCCGCTGTAGAATCCCTCCTCACAGGCGCGGCTAGGAAGTCGCGAGCCGAAAGCCGGGGCACCGCACCCCGGCCCGCCGCGCCCCGATTCCTTCCAACCATGCGGAGCACCGGAGCGGGGGTGCTAGTGCCAGTTCTAGAACTACCGGAAGATTCGCTCGCCTTTCCGGTCCTGTCCGTCATGCTGTTCCCGAAGACGACAGAAGCCGAAAGCCGGCAGCAGTGGCTTGCAGCATCCATGGCGATGTCCTTTTCCGCTTTGCGGAAGTCGAGCGCACCCCGTTTCATTTCGGCCAACCTGGACGCCTGGATTTCCGACATTTGGAGCCTGCGGCAGTCTCCAAACCGCACCGTAGAGGACGGCTTCACCCGAGCGAAACGGGCTCATCTGTCTGGTTCGATACTGGACTTCATGCTAAAACTTGCCGCCCACCATCCAAGACACCGCAAAATTGAGCGGGCCATAGCTCTTGTCCGGCAGAGCCATTCACAGGACCCGAGCGAAAGTCTTCTCAGCAAGGTATGGGCTGACTTTAAGTCGGCCTCCCATCTGTGGTTGGCATATTTCGACAAAACCGAAGGGAGTCCGAAAAAGGGCGACACGTATTGGTTCAAGCTTTTGGCTAGAGCAGAGGCGTTTCGGCTGCGGGCTGAAGCCGTCCGGCTGCTGAAGACTTCCGAAACCTGGAAGACCCCCGACAATCTGAGCCTTCCTCCCGTCGAGATTGAAGTATCACCTTTAACACAAGATCTGCTTACATTTCTGGACCGCGAGTTTCCCTCTTAGACCACAGTTTTGCAGACCCCCCTCTGAAAAACCGGCCTTACTGAGAGCCAAGTTTCAGCCCCCCATCTGAATTGCGGTTGGGCCGTGGGTGCGCTGACAATGGGCTCGGCAGGTTTCCACACTGCCGAGTTTGAAACCTCAAGGGGGTACTTCCCCGCGGAGAAGCCCACGATGAACGAACAGGATCGGCTCGGAAACGAACTTGCCGAACGAGTCTTTGACACCGTCGCCGCCGCCGCTCTCGTCGGGGTGAAACCCGGTACTCTCGAAGTCTGGCGCTGCAAGGGGATCGGTCCCCGTTTCGTGAAGAGCGGTTCCCGCGTCGTCTATCGTCTGCGAGACATCAACGAATACCTCGAAAGCCGGACGCGCAGTAGCACCGCCGATCCTGGACCTGCGACGGAACGCGAATGATTACGCTACTCGCGGCACGGGAGAAGGCGTGATGCCCGTCGTCAAACTGGAGGACTTCCTACCCTCTACCCCGTCGCACCAGGAGAAGAACGCCCAGACGAGCGACGCAACGGTCCCTTTCGCCCCACAGCTTGGCTCTGAAGTCACCAAGCGGAGACGAAAGATTCGCGCGGACCTTACCTCTCCGTTCAATCTTCTCCACGAAATGAATGTGAACAGGAACGCATACGCCGAACCGAACCCCCGCACGGACGGTGTACAGATCAAAGTGAAGCTCACGTCGTGGGCTTCCCGCGCTCTGAAAGAGGTAGCGGACCAAGTTAGTACCGGACCCTTCGGCAAGGCTCCTGGGTTCCAACCCATGGGCGCCGCGTGTATCGTTCACTGTTTGCCACTGGTGGCAGACTGGCCCGAAACGAGAGCATTCATGGCCGTTCTCCAAAGAAGCACTGACAAGAACCAGATGGGGCTCGACGTTGACGGATCGGTCCTGGAGCATCTTGACGGATTGCTGAGAATCAAACTTCCCAAAGCGCCAGTAACGGAAGATCCTGTGCAGCGCAACATCTGTCTCGATCGGGAAACCGGCAGGAAGCTCATGACTCTAGGCAAAGAGCTGGCGATCCCGTATAACGGTTACGGTTTGGGATCAATCATCATCATGAGCGCTCTGGTCCTACAGCCCCACGATTCCTACAGCCTAGCCCCAAGGAATGAGATGGAAGACTATCTCGGTCGCGTCCGGCGGCTGTACCGCGGCAATGCGTACTGCGCAACGGCCATCATGGACAAGCTTCAAGCTCCGCATGCACCAGGAGAATGGAATGGACGCCGAGCGTAACTCTCCGTCGCCTAGTAGTCTGGTCTGGGAACGAACTCCGAACCCCTTCCCGGAAGATCTGGGAATGTTTTGCGAAACGTTCCCGGAAATTCTGGGAACGCTGGGAACGCTTTGCGTATACACCGAAGGTGTTGGAGGGGGTGTGGGGGAACCGCCGCCGGGCGGTCTGTCCAAGGGTGGATATTGGTTTTCTTTGCGAGGGAACCGCACACCTCAAAGCGGGGTGCGGGCGCGGCGGATCGGGCTTGTCCCCCGCCGGTCCCCTTGAGCGACCTACCCTCTACCACTTCTCTACGCCTTGCGGCAGGGTTCGGCTCTCCTCCGGCCGCTTCCCGCTTGCCTGTCAGGATGGAATATGTTATGCCGCGCGGTTAGGTAGTGCCCGACGTGGACCGGCTGCTATCTACCGGACAGATCGAAAAACGCCCGCTCTTGGAGCCTCGAAGCTCCTTTGCAGCGCATGGGGGGAGGGGGGGCAATACTGGTTACTGTAGTGGAGTGAGAACGGGGACATTCTGCGCAAACCCGCCGCGCCCCGTGCCCTGCTGTCAAACACCGACTGGTGGAAACTGGGAATCAAACTCCTGCATCAAGCGGATGGTTTCGGCGGCGATCCTATCGAGGTGGGCGGAGCCTTTGGCAATGAGCGGCCCAAATTCTACTAGACTGCTCAAGTCGCCCGACTGCTTGGCGATTCGCGAGCGACTCTCTACTGCTTCGACTGCGGCGACCGCTTCATTGCCCTCCACTTCGGGGAGTACCCGCGCGAGTTCACAATAAGCGCCTCGAAGTATCTGGAGAGTTTGTTCGTCTAGAAGATTGCAGTCGCGGAGAGCGCTGCCGTAACGGAGCAGCGCGGCCTTAAGTTCCTCGGGCGTGGTTTCCAGTGTGGTTTCCAGCCTGGATGCTGGTATGCCGTAGATTAGATGGCCGTTGGCTCCAAGGAAGTCACCGTACCGGTGGATGAACGGCTCAAGCTCGGCTATGACTTGCCGGATTCTCGGATCGATTCTAGAAGGCGCAGCGCCAAGTACTGGTGGGGACTGACTCGGAGATGTCTTGCCGGTGCTACAAAATAGTCGCACGGCGGAGATCGAATCGAGGGAAATGAGCCGGTCCCGTATGGCGTCCAAAGGATGCTTGTTGGGTTGGCGCGGATCGGCGAAGAGGTGCATTGCGTCGGGAATCTGGTTGACTTCCCAATTGGCAATAACCTCGCGCGGGATGATCCCTCCCAAGGCCAAACGACGCACTTGGATACCGGTTTGTGCAATGCTGATAAGGATGCGTTCACCGCTGTTGAGCTGTAGCTGGCAAAAGCAGCCGCCGGCATCGTTGCGGTAGGTGACGATTCTGGCCATAGAAATCCTCCCGCTACGGGATGAGTGGTCAATCCGGTACGCTATCAAACGGGCTGAAGGCAACAAGCGTGCCTCGGAGGACTCGGGAAGAGGTTTGGTAGAAATCCACCGTTGAAGGCATCGGGGGGGCGTCTGCTTTGTCTTCTGGCGATCGAAGGTCGAGGATCGGTCGAGCACTAGCAGAGGTGAGCCGAAATATAACCCTGAGTGGGAACCGCGACGGTCGTTTTCTCAGGGCGTTGGCTTGTTCGTCACTGCATTGGAGCTGGACAAAGTACAAGGGACCAATACCATCATCCGTCTCTGCCGCAAAGAAGGATAGAACGATACGTCCATCGGCCGTTCGTTCGAGATCGTAACCCCGTTGGAGACCGAAACCTTGATCGGCGCCTGCAAGTAGAAGAATGCCGCGTGTTGCGGCATCTTGCGCGTCGATGGTAAAGCTACCTTCTGGAAATGCCTCTGAGAGCGTTTGCAGCCCAGGGTAGGCCGCCGTTAGCCTTGGCTCTTTCGTCTCATGGTGTTGTGCAACGGTACGAGAAGCGGGCGGCGTGGCTGCTTGCGGCGGCGTGGCTGTAGGCTGTTGGCACGCAAAGGAGAGAACGCCGAGAATCGCGCTTGAGATCAAGAATCGCATGCCGTAACCCATCCTGGGTCTAAACGGAATCGGCTTCATTTGCAGAACCTACCTAGGAGGATTCCGTGGGCTTATTGAGTCTTGGATCACCAGGATCGAGACACATGAACTCGACTTCGGCTCGTGGGAAGTTGCCAAGGACATAGGGCGGTTTGGATTCCGTCGCCTTGAGGACGTATACGGCTTTGCCGTTCTTGGCGCAGTACCGCTCCGCCTCCCGAAGAGCGTCCGCCTTGAGTGTCCCGAGACCAGAGAATCCGGTAGCTGCTTGCCGCGAGACCATGAATCGGTCAGCGCCAAGCGATACCACTCCAGAATTGGCGGCGCATCCGCCGAGAATTGCGACCGTGGCTGCTAAGGGTAGGAGGCAAACGAAAGAGGAACGCCGGAAGCGTGGCATTTGGACCTCCCTGGGAATTGGATTCGCTAACGGAAAGCCTACCGATAACTCTCCCGATCTGCCAAGGTTATCGACCGGAACGCATAAGGGAGACCGTCTCGGAAGCGGTGCCATTTAGCGATCCGGGGGAGATGATGATGGCGAAACAAAGTAAGGGGCGGCCCCCCATTCCAGGAACCGCCCCCTGATGCTGCTACGTGCGGGTGAGCTTGTCGAAATGCCGGAGGAGCGCCTGCGCCTTCTCTTGGTCGGGAGCGCCGGCCGCGACCGCCTCCGGGTCCGTCTCTCGCCAGTTGAGGTTGAGAGTCGCCAGCTCGGCCGCCAGCACCTTGCACGCCTTGCGAAGCGGTAACGTGTCGATGATCCGGCGCGTTGGGAGATGCACAAGGCTGTGACGGCAGCAGCCGGGCTCGCCGCGGCCGTCACCGTCCCCCCGGAAGATCCCGAAGAAGCCGGAGACTTCGCCGCGCACCCGGAAGTCCGCGCGCTCTTCAGGCTGCACGCTTCGATCCATCAGGGACACGACGAAGTAATCCCACCACCACCGGAGCGGCGCCGGCCGGCCCGATCTCGCCAGCTCTCGCGCCGCGGCGTCGGCAACGTCCGCCAGCCATCCCTCGACGCTGTGACCGTGAATCGCGGCAGCGGCCTCCCATCTCTCCGCTTGAGGGGGAAAAGCGCGGAGGGTGAGTGTGACGCTCTGAGTGTAGACCGGCTGCATCCCACGGCCGCCCACGGCTAGGCATCCCCTTTCCGGGAGCCAAGCTCGCGCTCCAAGCGGTCTGCCAGCTCGCCAAGCGCCGCCGCGACATCGGCCCCCACTTCGGCGAGACGGACCTCATAGCGGCCTTCTCGTGCGAAGGCGGGGCCGGTCCACTCCTGGAGAGCTCCCTGGAGATGCCGCAGGTCCGCCACAGCGGCGCGTAGCTCGGCGGGAAAGACTCCCTCCGGGTGGGCCGGCCACATCCCCCAGAACTCCAGGACAAGCTCATGCAGGAGACGGCCGAAACCCCGAAGCGTGGCGTTCGCTCCGGGATCGGTGAAGTACAGCAGGAACGTTTCCCGGAAGGCGGGCTGCTCTTCCCACTCTTCCGGCCGGATGATCGGTGGGGAAGCGGCGGGACCGGACGGCGTGGGAGGTGGAACGGGTGGGGTAAACTTCGCGGTTAGCTCGGGCATGGGTCTCGGCTCCTGTCCGGGTTAGGTCCGGTGGGGTGTTTCTGGCACCCTGCCGGGCCGTCTGGTTTGGTCCGCTCCCCCACGGGAGACGGAGTTTTCAACCCGGCGCCACAACGGCGCCGGTCGTCTTTCCGGGGCATCTCCGAAGGGGCGAATTTCGCCTCTCCGGCTTACGTGGGGCTTACGCGGCGGCGTGGACGGCTCCCAAAAGACAGGAACCCGAGAGGAGGTAAATAGCTGATTTCACTAAGTTTACGGCTGGAGCCGACGATCGGGATTGAACCGATGACCTGCTGATTACGAATCAGCTGCTCTACCGCTGAGCTACGTCGGCTTGTCGCGGAGGGAGACGGGGCGTCTCCGGAAGCGGAGGCGTATTGTAGGGCATCCGGGCCGGGAATGGCAACGCGCCGATTTCCACTTTGAAAGCAAGAACCGGATGGCTCGCCCTCCTCCCTCCCGGCTACTCTCCGGGGTGGAAAGAGAGGAGAATCGCCATGATGACCGCGACCCAATCCCCCCAGACCCCCGACCCCGAAGCCGCCTGGGCAGCCGTGGTGGCGCGCGACGCTCGGTTCGACGGCCGGTTCGTCTGCGCCGTGGCTTCGACGAGAATCTACTGCCGTCCTTCCTGCCCCTCGCGCCGGCCGCTGCGGTCGAACGTCCGGTTCTTCGCCACGCCGGAGGAGGCCGAAGGCGCCGGCTACCGGGCGTGCCGGCGCTGCCGTCCGCGCCAGGGCGAGGTCTCGCGGCAGGCGGAGGCCGTCCGCCGCGCCTGCGCCTACCTGGAGGCCCATCTGGAGGACAGCCCTACCCTGGCCGATCTCTCGCAAGAGGTGGGATTGAGCCCCCACCACCTGCAGCGGACCTTCAAGGCCGCCACCGGCCTCTCCCCCAAACAGTACGCCGCCCGCCTGCGCGCCGCGCAGTTCAAAGCCGAGGTGCAGCGGGGCGAGTCCGTGACCTCGGCCACCTACGGCGCCGGCTACGGCTCCAGCTCGCGTCTCTACGAGAAGGCGGACGCCAACCTGGGCATGACGCCCGGCGCCTACCGCCGGGGCGGCAAGGGCATGCACATCCGCTACACCCTGGCCGACTCGCCGTTCGGCCGCCTCCTGGTCGGCGCGACCGAGCGGGGGATCTGCGCCGTCACCCTCGGCGACGAGGATTCCATCTTGGTTGCGGAATTGCGCCGCGAGTACCCGAACGCCGAGATCGGACGCGATGACGTGGCTCTGCAGGATTGGGTGGCTGAAATCCTTCCCCGGCTCGAAGGGCCGGCCGCGGCGCGGGAGCTGCCGCTCGATCTCCAGGCCACCTCGTTCCAGTGGCGGGTCTGGCGGGCGCTGCAGGAGATCCCCTACGGCGAGACGCGCTCCTACGGCGAGATCGCCGCGGCGCTGGGCCAACCGAGGGCGGTCCGGGCGGTGGCCCGGGCCTGCGCCGGCAACCGCGTGGCGCTGGTCGTTCCCTGCCACCGCGTAGTGCGCGGCGACGGCGAGACCGGCGGCTACCGCTGGGGCACCGGGCGGAAGCAACGGATCCTCGACCGCGAGGCCGAGGTGGACTGCGCCGGGCGCTGAGACGCGGATCGGCTACCCGACGGAGACCCGCATTCCGTCGAAGCGCCGGAGGCTGAAGCCCAGTCTCATTCGTCCAGGCGGGCCGACACCTCATCGCCCGCCCGCACCGCTACAGTCACATTGACGCCATCGAGGGACAGGGTATAGGCGCCCGGAGGAAGGCCCGCGAGGCGGAGTGGCTGTTCGGGAGCCAGAAAGAGAGGGCCGCCGAGAAGCCGCAGCAGCCAGGAGATGTCCCAGCCGTTGGGCGATACAAGACGCGGCGAGCCCTGGTGGTGCTCGGACGTCACCAGGAGCCCGCCTGGGCCTGCGAATTCGAGGGTGATTCCTTCGCGGGTGTTGTCCCTGCTCATCCAGTTTCCCAACGCCCAGGCATTGCCCGAGGTGGCGGCTGCCCGGATCTGGGCTGGGAGGGGAGGCTCGAAGGAAACAGACACCAACCCATCCGTTCCTGTGACCAGAAGGCGGGTACCCTTGCCTTCCTCTTCGAGGAAGACAAAAGCCCCCGCCATTGGCGAACCGCCTTCGCCGACGACTCTTATGTCAATCCGCGAGTCGGCACGCGAGCCGAGGGTGAGCAAAACCGGCTCCGGAGGACGGTCCGGTTCCAGCTCAATCTCCACAACGCGGCTGCCCAACTCGTCGCGCTGCGCCTGAAGAACAGCCTTGGTACCGCCGAGCCCGGAGAGGGTGAAGCCTCCATCCGGGCCGGCGAACGCAAGGGCGCTGCTCGTCATCTCGCGGACGCGGGCGCCTTCGGCAGGCTGGCCTTCTTCGTCCACAACCCTCCCCGTCACCACCAAACCCGGATAGGAGATCACCGTCTCGAAGCGCTCGACCTCCGGAATATCGATCGTCTGCGAGCTCGAGACTGCGCCAGCCTCGGGATTCCAGGAGACCCCCCAGCGTCCAGGCGTGAGATCCTCGGTGAGAAATCGTCCGTCCGGCCCGACCTGGACATCGACTTGAGGCCGCCCTTCTCCGACAATAGTCTGCTGGCGAAGTCCTCCGGGCGAAACCACATTATCGATCCGGCTCGCCCTTGTCACTGCTGGCGGCTGCCAGAAGAAGAACGCCGGACCCGGCAGGCGTTCGGCCCACGATGACCAGTCCGGCCACGGTGACAGCGGCACGAATGCAATCCACTTCCATCTCACCGAGATCGGCGGGAACCTCCACCTGACGCTCGCAGAGGAGCTTGCGGCCGGCAAGTACGGTCACGACGATACGGCCGGGCGGTACATTCCGGAGGACCGCCTCGCCGTTTCGCACGGGCGCCGTCAACATGTCCGGTTCGATCCACTCTCCGCGCAAATCGGCCCGGGCTACCATGTCCTCCGTTGAGGAGGTCGGCCCCTCGACGAGGACTCGCAACGTCGCCCCTCCGGCCAGCCGGATGTCGCCAACGTCGAGGATGGGCGCCTCTCGCGGGTCTTGGGACTCGCCGAGCGAAAGGTCAAGGTGAGCCCGGGAGTACCCTCCCGCGTCGATGCGGAGGAGCGCCGGGCCGGATGACAATCCGGTCAGCCGAAACCGGCCGTCCTCTCCTGTGGAGGTCTCTACGACATCCCGTCCCGCCCAGGCGAAGAGGGGCCCGTCCGGCCCAGGTCGTGGCAGCCAGACTCGGGCTCCGGCGACGGGAGAGTCATCAGCGGTACGGATGACCCGTCCGGCCACCGCCAGACTTGGCGGCGCCAGCAGGTCTCCCAGATCGCGAACCTCTCCTGCTGACCCCTCCTCGAGCGGCAAACGCAACTGCCCGGTCCGCGGCGATCGCAAAACCAGCGTCACCACCTCGTCGGGCGGGAGTCCCAGATCGAAGCGGCCCTCTGCGTCGAGCCGGCTTTCGTTTTGACAGGAAACCTGCTCGGTCCGCAGCAGTCCGCCGGCTGCCGGTAAACCCGGTGCTTCGAGAAAGCGGCCTTGGATCGTAAAAGCCCGCCGCAGCTCGATTCGCACCTGCGGGGGCAGGGGTGGATTGACCTGAAGCTTGCCGGTAAGGTGATGGAGGGCATTCGCGACGAGCTTCAGAGGTGCCCCGGGCGTCACGTCGGCGAGCTTGGCGAGTCCCTGCTCATTCGTTACGGCCGAAATCCCCAGACCGGCCTCTATTCGTGCACCGCTCACCGGCTGCCCCTGCTCATCGACGGCGAGCACGTCCACCGTGGCACCGCCTGAAAGAGTCAGCGTGCCGAGGTCCGTCTTTCCCGGAGGGACCTCCACCTGTTTCCCGTATGGGCTGAACCCGGAGGCCCGCGCCGACAGCACGATGGTGCCGGGAGGAATCCCGGCAAGCGTCCAAGTCCCGTCCGCCTTGGTGCGGACGGTCATGCGGTAGAGCTGCGCCACTTGCGGCGAGGCCCAGGATTCGACCTCGACAATGGCTCCGGCGATGGGCTTGCCTCTCGCCGCCGCCAGACGGCCCGAGAGAGTGGCACCGGTGCCGAGCTGCAGGCGGTCCGGAAGCTCGCTGGGCCACCCGCGCAAGACGGTGGGGGTGTAACCCGGCTTCGTGAGCATCAGCGTTACCTCGGCGAGGTCCGGCAGACCGGCCAGCTCGAGGCGTCCCGTCTCGCCCCGCAGGGCGGCCCAGAACCGATTGGCACCTTGCCGCGCCGTTGCTTCCAGGACGGTGCCGCCCACGGCCGGAAGAGGATCACCCCCCGCATCCGTGACCTGGGTCCGGACTCCCTTCGCCCGGATCGGCGCCAGCAAGGCCGTTGTCTGCCGCGGCGCCACGTTCACCCACCAAGTGCCCTCGGTTGCGCCTGCCACACGCAGCCGCCAGGGCCGGCCAGGGTCGCGGGGTAGGGCGAGCCGGCCGTTCACGGGCACCGGCCAACTCGGCAGAACGTGTTCCGGCAGGTCTCGCCACATGTCGGAAGGCGCGGCGATCACCCGCAGGCCGTTCGACAAGCGGGCGCCTGGGGGTGGCACGACCCGGATTGTGAGCCGCCCCGGGTCATCTGGAAACCGCTGGTGCCCGATGTGCTCGGCCTCGATTCGGCGGGGAGCGCGCAGCTCGCTCCAGACCCAGGCGTGCTGCAAGCGTGCTGGCTTTCCCGCCTCGATCTGGGGCATGCCCCAAACCGCCTCGACGGAGCCGTCCTCGTACACCAATCTCCACTGATCCTGGGCCAGGGCGGACTGGACCAGGACGAAAAAGAGCAGAGTTACCACGACATGTCCTGGTAATCGGTACAAATACTCCATCCGGTGCTGTCACTGACGCATACGGTGTAACCGCCGCGATAGCCGGTTGAACACTCGGAGCAGGCTCCACCGTAATCACCGCAATAGCCGCCATAGCCAGGCAAGTACACGGCGCGATAACCACCCCAACTCCCGCAGGTTGTAGGAAACGGATCGGAGTCCGCCGGTTGCACGAAAAGCAGCGAGGCGCTCGTCACCAAGAGCATTACGAGTACGAGGATAGTCCTGCTTCGCATTTCCTTCATGTCTTGTCTCCTTTCTCCGCGCCTATTTCGGCGCTTCGGCGATTATCAATCGAGAAACGGCAGAGCTCATGCCGTCCTTTTCGATGGCGCTCATAACGAATACAATCCTGTTCCCGCGAATGTCTCCTTTCAGGTGAGACCTTTCGTTCTGTGAGCGTACGGGGATCTGGTAAACCGCAATGGCGTCCTCCTTCGTGATCACCTTGAGCTCCCACCGGGTCTCTCCTTGGGCGACGCTTCGGACCACGAGGCCCAGGCCTTGTGGCAGTGGAAGGATCTCGTCCAGCGTCCGGCGTTGGTTGAGCCACGCGATCCGTGGAAGGAACTCGGCTGAATACCGGCGAACCTCTTCCATGGTGAGGTTGCCGCAATCCGCATCGAGCCCCACCAGTGCTGAATCCCAGGTGCGAAGCAGCTTCCCTTTGGGGCTGTAGAGGTGGATGCCAGGCTGAACGCCCGGTACGATCACAAACGAGCCGTCGCTCAAGAAACGGGCTCCACCCATCTGAAAGGTTGAACAGCCGCCCAGATTCCTGGCGCCGGGGCCCCTCGCGTCGTAGGCTACCGGCGCCAGGTCGGAAAGCCCCCGACGGAGAGAGCCGAGCCAGGCGAGAGCACCGGTTGGAGCATACTCGCCGTTCTCCCCTCGGCGGGCCGCGACGATCAGAAGTTGATCCTTCATGACATCGAGATCATGAAGGGAGTCAAAGGCTTCTTCGGCTCGGGTAGGTCTTGAGATCGTCCGCCAAGTCACCCAAAGCGGACCGCCGGTGACCAGGTACTCAGAGGAAGCTGCAAGCAGGTGGGCGAAGGACCCTCCTGGTTCCATCATCTTCGGGATCATCTTGGTTATCTGGAGGTGATCGAGATCAATGGAAGCTTCAACTGTACCCTCACGAAGCATTGCCAGGTAAACCGAGGTATCGCTCGCCCAGCGAACGTCCACGGCTTTTCCCAGGCTTGGCGGCATCGGCCGGTCCGAGAGAATCCGCAGCGAAGGCACGCTTGCCGGTGTTCTCCCATCGACGGCCCGGGAAGAGTGGACTGAGAAGACGGCCACCAAGGAAATCCCGATTCCTTGGAGGAGAGCTCGTTCCAGCTTCCCGGCTCGCATCTGCATTTCTCACCGTTCAGCAGTGGCCGGGTTGCCGGCGATGGTCGTGTTCTCGATCGCCTTCTGATTCATGTCTTGGTCCTCAAGCAATAACTATTTTAACAGTATAGAGCGAGCGCATGGGCTGTCGCAAGCCCCCCGATCGCCGCGAATTCGGGACCCGGAGAGGGGTCGAGACAGATCGCACTCGCCACCGGTTCCACCTCAGCCGCCCTCCTTGGTCTTGGGGCGATACGAGGCTGCCACCGCCAGCTCGCGGATGGCAGGTGCGATCCGGTCGGCGAGGACGCATTCGACGACGGAACGCACTTCCGTGGAGATGTCCATCTCCTCCTCCCCCAAGAGCATGGCGGTTTCCTCCGGGGGCACCGGGAGGCTCTCGTGCAGAGCTGCCAGGCGGCTGCGGATGGCGTCCAGATCTTCGACGACCTGTCGCAGCTCCGCCTGCGCGGCGGCTTCGGCTTCGGTCACAGCCGTCATGAGCCTGTTTTGCAAATGCCGAATGGGTCCGCGCCGCAGCCTGCGTTGGTCTGCGGCTGGATAGCGCCCTTGCAGCCGCTACACCTCCTTGAGCCTCTTGGGCTCGGAATACTTGCGGCGCCGTCTTTGGCGCCGAAGCATGCCCGGTTTCCGTGGGAGGGGAGGCGACCGTCCAAGGGCCTCAAAAACGCCACGAAGAGAAGAGAAAAAGTTGTGCGTCTGGGGCGGAAAGCTGCTTGAAGAGGCTCCAAATGGCCTCGCCTTCCGTGCACGGGCGCATGGGTCCCCCTTCCATGATGGGCCTCGGAGGGTGTATCCTCGCTCCATGCGGCACCGGTTCCTGCCTCGCGAAATTTTCACCCTGCGGGCGTCAGGCCGCGCTCTGCCGGCGGACGGCACTACGACGACCCCTACGACTACGACCGCCACGATCGAGGTGCGGCCGGCCTAGGCAAACCCGAAAAGGTCCCAGTAAGCCACGAGCCCCGCACCTTCAAGGTCGCGGGGTTCTTTTGCTTTTGAGGGAATCAATCGCTTTTGAGGGCATCAATCGGCTGCGGAGGATTCAGCGATGCGCGTGCTCAAGTTCGGTGGAACGTCGATCGCCAACGCGGAACGGATGCGGGGCGCGGCGGAGATCGTCGCCCGGCAGGCACGGGAGGCTCCACTCGTGGTGGTCGTTTCCGCGGTGGGCGGGGTTACGGACGCGCTCCTCCGCGGCGCCGAGGAGACGGCGGCGGGCGGCTCCGTGGTCCCCGCCCTGGCGTGCTTCCACTCGATTCACCGCGAGATCCTCGCCGAGCTCCGCGACGAGCTGGGCGCCGCCCTTACCCGCGAGGCCGAGGCCGACCTCGGCGCGCTGGAGCGGGAGCTGGAGAACCTGCTGCGCGGCTTCACGCTGCTCCTCGAGCGGCCGCCCGGCGCCCTGGCCCTCCTCTCGTCCCTCGGCGAGCGGGCCTCGTGCGGCCTGATCTGCCGCCTGCTGGCGGCGCGGGGGCTCGACGCGCGGCTCCTCGATCCCAAGGCGCTGGTCCGCACCTGCGGACCGCCGCTGGCGGCGACGCCGGACTGGAAGGCGATCCGTCAAGCCTTCGCGCCGCTGCGGGCCGACCCGCCCGCCCCTCCCGCCGTCGCCGTCCTGCCGGGCTTTTTCGGCGGCGACGCCAACGGCCGCGTCAACCTCCTGGGCCGCGGCGGCTCGGACTACTCCGCCGCCATCGCCGCCTGGGCCCTGGACGCCGACCTGCTGGAGATCTGGACCGACGTCGACGGCATCTACAGCGCCGATCCCCGGCTGGTCCCCCAGGCCGCCGCGCTGCCGGAGGTGAGCTACGAGGAGGCCATGGAGCTTTCCTTCTTCGGCGCCAAGGTGCTTCACCCCAAGACGATCCAGCCGGCCCGGGAAAAGGGAATCCCGGTGCGGGTGCGCAGCAGCTTCTTGCCGGAGAATCCCGGCAGCCTGGTGCACGGCGGGGCCGCACCCGCCGAGAGCGGCGTCCGCGGCCTCACCTTCCTGCCCGGCGTGGCCCTGGTGGACGTCACCGGCTCCGGCATGGCCGGCGTGCCGGGCGTCGCCGCCCGCGTCTTCCAGACCATGGCGACGGCCGGCATCTCCGTCCTCCTGATCACGCAGTGCTCCAGCGAGTGCGCCATCTCCTTCGCCGTCGCCGAAGGGGACGGCCCCACCGCCGTCGACGCGCTGCGCGAAGCCTTTACCGCCGAGCTCGCTGCCGGCCTGCTGGATCCGATTCAGATCCGGCCCGGCTGCTCCGTGGTCTCGCTGGTGGGCGACGGCATGCGCGACCGATTGGGGGTCGCCGGCGGCTTTGCCGGCGCCCTGGCGGCCGTAGGCGTCAGCATCGTCGCGCTCGCCCAGGGCTCCAGCGAGCGCAACATCTCGGCCGTCGTGGCCGCCGAGGACGCACCGCGCGCGGTGCGTCACATCCACGCCCAGCTCTTCGAGCGCCGCCCGGAGCTGCAGCTCGTCGTCTGGGGCGTCGGCAACGTCGGCTCGAAGCTGCTGCGGAAGATCGGCGAGCACCAGGCGAGCGAGCGCCGCCGCGTGGACCTCAAGCTCTGCGCCGTCGCCAACTCCAAGCGCCTCGCCTTCGCGGCCGAGGGTATGGACCCCGTCTCCTGGCCCTCCTCCCTCGCGGCCGGCGGCCAGCCTTCCTGCCTCGAAGCCCTTCTGGAAACCCTCGCCCGCGCCCGGCTGGTGAACCCCGTCTTCGTCGACTGCACCTCGGACGGCGACGTCGCCGCCGCCTACGGCCGGCTGTTCGCCGCCGGCCTGCACGTGGTGACGGTCAACAAGAAGGCCAACAGCGCTCCGTACGAGGACTACCGCCGGCTGCACCAGACCAGCGACCTGCTGAAGCGGCGTTTCTTCTATGAGACCAACGTCGGCGCCGGCCTGCCGGTCATCGGCACGATCCAGAGCCTGCTCAAGGGCGGCGACCGGGTGCTGCGGCTGGAGGCGATCCTCTCGGGCTCGCTGTCGTTCCTGCTCGGAGCGCTCGACGAGGGGACGCCGTTCTCCCAGGCCGTGCGGATGGCCCGCGACCGCGGTTTCACGGAGCCCGATCCCCGCGACGACCTCTCGGGGCTCGACGTCGCCCGCAAGCTCCTGATCCTGGCCCGCGAGCTGGGAGCGGCCAGCGAGCTCGCCGACGTGCAGGTGGAGGGCGTGCTGCCGCCGGACTATGACGCATCGGGAAGCATCGAGGAGTTCCTCGGCGGCCTTCCCAGGCTGGATTCCCTGTTCGAGGCCCGGCGCGCCGGTCTGGCCGCGGAGGGAAGGGTGCTGCGCCATGCCGCCATCGTCGAGGCGGTCAATAGCGGCAATGCCAGCGGCGGCGATTTCCACTGTCGCGTCGGCCTGGAGGCGGTGGGACCGGACCATCCTCTGTTCGCCGTGCGCGGCGGCGAGAACGCCTTTTCCTTCCTGACCGAGCACTACCGGCCCACGCCTCTGGTGGTTCGCGGTTACGGCGCCGGCGGCGAGGTGACCGCCGCCGGGGCCCTGGCGGATTTGCTCAGGATCGGGGCATGAAAACCCTTACGCCGATCCCGCTGTCTTCGATGATCCGAGAGCCGGCCGCGCCGCCGGGGCCCTCATCACCCCGGCCCTCTTCTCCCAGCCTCCCCCCCAACCGCCGGGAGAAGAGGGAGAACTATGAAAAGAGTGTTTCTCAAAGCCCCTCTCTCCCGGCGGTTGGGGGGGAGGCTGGGAGAGAGGGGTTGGGGAGTGAGGGCCAGCCCCGGAGGGGCGCTCTTTCCGGGCGGGTGCCATGACCGTCCGCGCCTACGCACCCGCCAGCATCGGCAATTTCGCCGCCGGATTCGACCTGCTGGGCGCGGCCGTCGCCCCCTTGGACGGCTCCCTGTGGGGCGACGTCGTGGAGGCCGAAGTCGCCGCCGCGCCTTCCCTCACGGTTTCAGGACCCCACGCCGCCGACCTGCCCGAGGACCCGCAGCAGAACCTGGTGCTGCGCACCTTCGCGCTGTTCCGGGACGCTCTGCGGCGGAAGGGGATCGGCTGTCCGGAAGCAGCCTTCCATCTGGAGAAGAACCTGCCGCGCAAAAGCGGGGTGGGATCGAGCGCCAGCTCCGTGGCGGCGACGCTGACCGCGTGCCAGGCCCTGTCCGGCGCTCCCCTCTCCCGCGCCGAGCTGTACGCCGTGGCCGGCCAGGCCGAGGCCCTCGTCGCCGGCGCGCCGCACCTGGACAACGTCGTGCCGGCGCTCGCGGGCGGCCTGCAGCTCCTCGTTCCCGGCGGCGGCGACGCGCCCGAGGCCCGGCGCCTGCCGTGGCCCGACGATCTGGCGCTGGTGGTGGTTTCCCCGGCGTTGGAGCTGTCCACCGAGCACAGCCGGCAAGTCCTTCCTCGGAGCTTCGCGCTCGCCGAGACCCTGGCCTTCGCCCAAAACCTGGCAGGCTTCGTCCACGCCCTCGAGTCCGGAGACCGCGCGCTGCTCCGCCGCTGCCTGCGGGATGTGCTGGCCGAGCCTCACCGCGCCCCTCTGGTCCCCGGCTTTCGCGCCGCTCAGGCCGCGGCCCTGGAGGCGGGAGCACTCGGCTGCACCCTCTCGGGTGCGGGGCCGGCGCTTTTCGCGGTCGCGGAGTCTCCCGACCACGGTCGCGCGGTGGCGAACGCCCTCCAAGCGGCGCTGCGGGGAGCCGGGCCCGATTCGCAGGCCCGGCTCTGCGGCCTCGATCCTCGCGGCGCCCGGATATTGCCATGAGACGATTGCCGTGAGGCTGGCGAGCACTCGCGATCCGGCCGTCACCGCCAGCTTCCGGGAAGCCGTTCTGGCAGGCATCGCTCCCGGCGGCGGCCTGTGGATGCCCGAGTCCCTCCCCGTCTTCGACGATTGGCCGCGCCTGCTGGCGATGGACTGGAGCGACCGCTGCGTCGTGCTGATGGACCGCCTGCTGGGCGATGAGCTCGGCCGCGGCGCCCTGGAGCGCGCCGTGCGCTCGGCCCTCGACTTCCCGGTGCCTCTCGTCTCCGTGCGGCCCGGCGTCTTCGCGCTGGAGCTCTGCCATGGCCCGACGTTGGCGTTCAAGGACTTCGGCGCCCGTTTCTTCGCGGCCGTGCTCGACCTCGTGCGGGAGCCCGGCGGATCGACCCGGCCGGTCACCATCCTCACCGCCACCAGCGGCGACACCGGCGCCGCCGTGGCGCACGCCTTCTGGCGGCGGCCGGGCGTGCGCACCCTCGTGCTCTATCCGCGGGGACGGGTCTCGGCCCTGCAGGAGCGCCAGTTCGCGACCCTGGGCGAGAACGTGACGGCCCTCTCGGTGGAAGGCAGCTTCGACGATTGCCAGGCCCTGGTGAAAGCCGCCTTCGCCGACGCGGATCTCGCGGCCCGCCACGGCCTGACCTCGGCCAACTCCATCAACGTCGCGCGGCTGCTCCCCCAGATGCTCTACCACGTCGAGGCCGTCGCGGCGCAGCACCGTCGGGGTATGCCGGACCCGCCGGACCCGCCGGACCCGCCGGTCATTGCCGTGCCCAGCGGCAACTTCGGCAACCTCTGCGCGGGATTGCTGGCGCGGGCGACGGGTCTGCCGGTGAAGGCCTTCGTGGCGGCCACCAACGCCAACACCACCGTGCCGGAGTACCTGGAGACGGGCGCCTACCGGCCCCGGCCCTCGGTGTCCACCCTCTCCAACGCCATGGACGTGGGAGCCCCCAACAACTGGGAGCGCATCGAGCACCTCTTCGGCGGCGACCTCGACGCCCTGCGCCGTCTCCTGCGCTGGGGCTGGCGCAGCGACGCCGAGACCGAGCAGAGCCTCCGCGGCCTCCTCTCGCTGGGCTACCTGGCGGACCCCCACGCGGCCGTGGCCTACGGCGTCCTCGCCGATCAGCTCGCTCCGGATGAGACGGGCATCTTTCTGGCGACCGCGCATCCCGCCAAGTTCCTGCCGGTCTACGAGCGGATGGGGATCGAAGTGCCGGTCCCGGATTCGTTGGCCGCTCTCCGCGACCGGCCGTTGTCAGCGCGGCAGATCCCGAACGATTTCGCGGCGCTGCGGGAGGCGCTGGAGGCGGGATAGCCGATCCTATCGCGCCTCCGGCGCTGGCCCTTCACCTCCCCAGCCCTCCTCTCCCACCGCACTCCCGCCCGCCGGGAGAGGAGGGAGACTACAAAAGCAAGGTCTGTATGGCTTTTTCAGTCTCCCCTCTCTCCCGGCGGGCGGGAGTGCGGTGGGAGAGAGGGGCCGGGGGAGTGAGGGCCAGCGCCGAAGGCGCGACACGCCGGTGCGGGCGGGTCAGCTCTCCACGAACCCCAGCACCGCCGCCACCGCCTCCGCCAGGTTCTGCCGCTCCGTACGACCGGAGGAGGCGCGGGGCTTGAAGGAATGGTCGCCGTCCGCCAGCCAGACGACACGGATCCGGGGCGACAGCTCGTAGCCCGCCACGTCCTCCGGCGAGCCGAAGGGATCGCGCGTTCCCTGGACGATCAGGGTCTGTGTGCGGAGGTCCCGCAGGTGGGCCGTCCGCAGGCGTTCCGGCCGGCCGGGAGGATGAAAGGGGTAGCCGAGGCAGACCAGGCCGCGGACGCCGGCCTCGTCGGCGACCAGGCTGGCGATGCGCCCGCCCAGGGACTTGCCGCCGATGATCAGGCGCCCGCCTCCTCCGAGGGCCTCGATCGCGGTGAGCCAGGCTTCGCGCAGCACGGGCTCGCGGTCCGGCGCACGCCTTTCGCCGGTCTCCCGGCGGCGCCGCATGTAGGGGAACTCGAAGCGGACCACCCGCGCTCCGCCCGCGGCCAGCTCGCGCGCCACCGTGTTCATGAACGGCGAGTCCATCGGCGCTCCGGCGCCGTGGGCGAGAACGATCGCCGGTCCGTCTTCGGGCCCGTCGAACAGCATGGGCGTTTCCTTCATGGGTCTCCTCGCCTCCTTCCCGGCCCGGCGCTTCCGCACCGGGCTACGGAGACGTCGCCCAGAGGGCGATTCGCTTCAGAGAAGCGACGTTTCGCTAGCCCGGTGCGGAAGCGCCGGGCCGGGCGACAGAATATATATACTCCCTCCCGGCCTTCCGGCATACCGACGAGCAACCGACGTGATCCCAACGCCAGAGCGACTGGAGGAGATCGCACGCCTGCAGGAGGGGAGCCTCCCCGAGGTCTCCATCGCGTCCCTGCTCCTCGCTCACGCCCTGCGCCAGCACACGCTGGTGCTGGAGGTGCGGCGGCGCCAGGTCTGGAAACGGATTCTCTTCGAGAACGGCGTCATCGTGGACTGCCGCTCCAACCTCACGCACGAGACCCTCGGCCGTTACATGGTGATCGAGGGCAAGCTGAGCGAGGAAGACTTCACGGCCTGCCTCTCGCGCTCGGCGGCCCGCGGCGTGCCGCTCGGCGAGATCCTCCTCGAGCACAGCCTGGTGGCGGCCGCCGACCTGTTCAGGATCCTGCAGCAGAACCTGGCGAAGAAGCTGCTCGATCTCTTCACCTGGACCGAGGGGGAGCACCGCCGGCTCGACGAACCTCCCGCCTCCGGCTCGTCGTTGAAGGTGAAAGTGTCGCAGCTCATCCTCACCGGCCTGACCCGGTTCGCTCCCCAGGAGGAGGTGGACATGGCGGTGGCGCCGCTGGTCGGCAAGAAGATCGTCCTCCATCCGTCGCCGCCGTTTCCCCTGGAGGAGCTCCGCCTCAGCCCGCGCCAGAGCCGGTTCGCCGAAGCGCTGCGGCAGGGCCGGCGGATGGGGGAAGTGGCGGAGCTGACGGAGCTGACGGTCGAAGAGATCGCGCGCCTGGTCTACGCCTTCGGCACCCTGGGAGTCGCGGCGCCGATGGAGAGCCTGCCGAAAGACCTCCTCACCGAGACCGGATCGTTTCGCCAGCCCATCCTGGCTCCTCCGCCCGTGCCGGTCGTCGCGGCGCCGGTGGCCGTGGCGACCGCCGCCGCGGCTTCATCGCCGGAGCTCGAGCGGCGCCGCGATGAGATCATGCAGGCCTATCTGTCGTATCGCCGGCAGGACTCTTTCGATCTGCTCGGAGTGCCCGAGAACGGCAAGCCGCCCCTCTTCGAGCAGAGATTCCTGGAGCTTCGCCCGCCGGTACGCTCCCTGGGACCTCGACCCTCCGGATCTCGCCGAAAAGGCGCGCGACCTTTTCCTCGCCGTCGCCCGCGCCTTTGCCGAGCTGATGGACAGCGAGCAGCGCAGCACCCTGCTCTTCCGCCGCAAGACCCTGCGCGAGGAACGGGCGAAAAAGCCCGCGAGCTTCGCCATCAAGACGGATCTCCTCGATTCCGAGGCCCAATACAAGAAGGGCAAGGCGCTGCTCGACGGCGGCAAGGTCCGCGAAGCCCTGATGCTCCTCGAGTTCGCCGCCGACTGCGATCCGCAAAACAGCCTGTATGCCGCCGAGCTCGCCTACTGCCGGTTTCTCAATACCCCGGCCCACGGCGACCGCGCGTTGCGCGAGCTCAACGAGACGCTGCGGCGCGACCCCGGCTGCGGCCTGGCGGCCTTCTACGCCGGCGAGATCCACCGCCAGCTCGGCCACCGCGAGGAGGCCGAGGCCTTCCTGCGCCGGGCCATCAAGCTGATGAGCCCCGACCGGCGCCCCATCGACGCCCTGAAGGCCCTGTCGGCCGAGCGCCGGCACTGAGATTGTCCCGCCCGGGGCCGGCCCGCGCACCCTGCTAAGGCAGAGGAATAGTCGGCGGCGGCGCTCGGCCGCCGCGGATCGATATTGCATCGAGACCCATTCGACGAAGGAGAAGACGGTGAAACAGGGAGAAGTGCTGATGAAGGAGCGGGAGCGCAAGAAGCTCTCGGCTGAGGAATTGGCCCAGAAGCTGGAAGTTCCTCTGGAGGGATACCTCGAGATCGAAGCCGGCGAATCGCCGGCCGAGAAGTGGGGACCGCTCATCCGCGAGCTGGCGGTGACGCTCGCCGTTCCCACCAGCCGGATGTTCGCCACCACCGGCAAGTGGTCCGACACCCGTCCGGGCCAGGCCGGGGAGTTGATCCGTCAACATCGCGAGACGAAGGGGTTGAGCCCCGAGGCGGTGGCGGAAAAGCTCGCTATCTCCGTCGAAGAGTATGCGGAGATCGAAGCCGGGAGCTCCGGCATCGAAGAGTGGGGGCCGTTCTTCCTCCGCTTCGCCGCGGAGGTGATCGATCCGCACTTCCCGGGGGTGGTGTTCAACCTCTTCCACCCGTTCGGCC
This sequence comes from Thermoanaerobaculaceae bacterium, assembly GCA_963778565.1. Classification (GTDB taxonomy): domain Bacteria; phylum Acidobacteriota; class Thermoanaerobaculia; order Multivoradales; family UBA5704; genus DATARR01. Next base: position 46,118 of record CAVZUZ010000024.1, read on the forward strand.
TGCCGTTCGAGAAGCTTTCCCTGCAGGATTACCGGTAGGGCCCTCACCTCCCCGGCCCTCCTCTCCCGGCCTCCCCCCCGGCCGCCGGGAGAGGAGGGAGAAAAACAAAAAACCAGACCTGTTTTTTTAAAGCCCCCTCTCTCCCGGCGGCTGGGGGGGAGGCCGGGAGAGAGGGGGTTGGGGGAGTGAGGGCGCCGTCTACAGGTTGCGCAGCCACGAACGGAGCTGCGGCCTGGAGGACAGCAGATCCCTGATCCTCTCGAGGCGGGCCGCGTTCGATTTACCGGTGAACGGATTCACGCCCTGAGGCAGTGGCACGGTGGGCAGGAAAGTCGGCGCCCGCCTGGCCTGTACCGCGTGCTCGAAGCCGGAGGCCAGCTTGATGAGGGTCGGCTCGCTCCACGCCGTGCCCATGAAGCTGATCCCCACCGGCAGCCCGAAGGTGAGGCCGGCGGGGACGTTGATGATGGGATAGCCGGCGACCGCGCAAGGGCCGGAGCTGGCGCCCAGGAAGTGATCGCCGTTGATGAGGTCGATCGGCCAGGACGGCGAGCCCGTGGGGGCCACCAGGGCGTCGAGGTTCTCCGCGGCGAGGATGGCGTCGATTCCGTCCGTGGCCGCCAACATGTGACCTCGGATCAGGGCCTCGTTGTAATCCTGCTCGGAAAAGTCTTCGCGTTCGGCGATTTCGAGCAACTCCTGCCCGAAGTACTGCAGCTCCTGGCTGGCGTGGGCCAGATTGAACGCGATCACATCGGCCAGGCTGTGAACCGGCACTCCCGTGCGGGTGGCCAGATAGGCGTTGAGGTCGCGCTTGAACTCCCAGATCAGCACGATGATCTCGGCAGGGTCGGCGTTGAGCTCGTCGATCGTCGGAATGTCCGCCGGATCGACGAGCACCGCTCCGGCGTCCGCCATGGCCTCGAGCGCCTGCTCGAAGATGGCGTCCGTCTCGGCGCTGTAGCCGGTGAAACCGCCGCCGCGCGCCACCCCGATACGCGCCCCGTTCAAGCCGTTCGGATCGAGGAACTGGGTGTAGTCGGTGGAGAAATGGCCGGCGCTGGCGCCGGTGGCCGGATCGCGCGGATCGACTCCCACCAGCGCGCTCAGCATCGCCGCCGCATCGGCCACCGTGCGGGCATGGGGGCCGACGGTGTCCTGGGTGTGCGAGATCGGGATGACGCCGGCGCGGCTCGTCAGGCCCACCGTCGGCTTGATGCCGACGACGCCGTTGATGGTGGCGGGACAGACGATGGAGCCGTCGGTCTCCGTACCCAGGCCCGCGGCGGCCAGGTTGGCGGCCACGGACGAGGCCGAGCCCGAGCTCGAGCCGCAGGGATTGCGGTCGAGCACGTAGGGGTTGCGGCTCTGCCCGCCCTGGCCGCTCCAGCCGCTGGAGGAGTTGAAACCGCGGAAGTTGGCCCACTCGGAGAGATTGGTCTTGCCGAGGATCACCGCGCCTGCGGCGCGCAGCCGGGCGGCCACCGTGGAGTCCTGGTGCGGAGGATCGCCGACCAGGGCGAGCGAGCCGGCCGTCGTGCTCATGTGGTCGGCCGTGTCGATGTTGCCCTTGAGCAGGATCGGGATACCGTGCAGCGGCCCCCGGACGTGCCCCTGCTTGCGCTCGCGGTCGAGCTGCCGGGCGATGCGGCGCGCGTCGGGGTTCACCTCCAGAATGGAGTTGAGGGCCGGACCACCCTCGTCGATCGAGGCGATGCGCTCCAGGTACATGTTGACCAGGTTCAGGGAGGACAGGCCTCCCCTCGTCATCGCGGCCTGCAGCTCGACGATGGTGGCCTCCTCCAGGGCGACCGCCTGTTCGCTCAGCGGCACCTGCGCCGCCGCCGCCGAGGCGCCCAGCATTCCGGCGAGCGGTGCGCCGGCGCCCGCCAGGGCGCCCAGACGGAGGAAAGTCCTCCGGCTCAACTCATCCTTGGCGTTCTGATCCTCCCTTCCGATCGGGTCATCTTCAGACATACGCGATCTCCTTTGAGGTTCGAACTGTGGGCCTTACAGGTGTGAGTACCACGAGAGAGGACGGGGGTTCTCTCTTCCGACAGCGATCCATCATAAAGGACGTTCCGTCCTCAGGGAACGGGACACGAGGTGGCGACGCGCTCAATCCTCGGGGTGCGAAGCAGATTCCTGGTCTGCGTCGACGGGTTCAGCCTCCTGAACGGCACCGGCCGCTTCCGGCGCCGTCCAGGCGCCGGTTTCGGATCGTTCCCGGCCGCTGAGCCTGTCTCGATAAAGCTAGGGGGCGGTCGCCTGCTCCAGCAGGGTCAGGTAGGCCAGTGCGTGCTCGGCCGTCTCGCCGCACATCTCCGCGGATGGCCGCAGGCGGTTGCAGATCCCGGGGCGCTCCGGTTTGCCGAACAGCCGGCAACGATTGTCAGCGGTGAGCTGGATGCAGCGCACGCCCGCGGGCTTGCCGCCGGGCATGCCCGGGATGGGAGAGGAGATGGAGAGGGCGATGCAGCACGCCCCGCAGCCGGCGCGGCAGTCCATGGACGGTGAGGATATCAGCCGAAGCTGACCTCCGCCGCCTCGGCCGGTCCCAGCTCCAGGGTCCACCGTCCCGTGCGGGTCGGCTCGCGCAGGGCCGGCTTGAGGGCGGCGAGAAACCGGGAACGCGGCCAATCCACGGCGCCGAAGCTCGCGAGGTGCTCGGTGCGGCTCTGGCAGTCCACCAGCGCGAACCGCCAACGAGCCAGGTTGGCGAGGAGCGTGGCCAACGCCACTTTCGAGGCGTTGGGCACGTCGGCGTACATCGACTCGCCGAAGAAGACCGCTCCCATGGAAATGCCGTACAGCCCGCCGACGAGCCTGCCGCCCTGCCGGGCCTCGATGGAATGAGCGAGCCCCTCCTCGTGGAGCGCGGTGTAGCCGGCGATCACCTCGTCCATGATCCAGGTGCCGCTCTGGCGCGGACGCGGCTTCGCCGCGCAGGCGCGGATGACCTCGCCGAACGCCGTGTCGGCGCCGATCTCGAAAGCGCCGCGGCGCATCTCCCGGCGCAGCGACCGCGAGACGTGCGCCTTCTCCGGCACCAGCACGAACCGGGGGTCGGGGCAGAACCAGAGCATGGGCATCCTCTCGTGAGGCCAGGGAAAGATGCCGCGGCGATAGGCGGTCTTGAGCGTCTTCGGATCCGGCCGGCCGCCGATGGCGATGACGTCGGGCGAGGCCCTGATCACGGGAGGGAAGAAGAAACGGCGCTGGAAGGCCATGAGACGTACAATGGATGTTGCGTCGACACCGGAGTCTATCCGAGCCATGGAGCCGCGACCGCTTCCCCACTACACCGAGGGCGAGTATGGCGCCCTCGACCTGCCGGACGCCTGGCACGTCGCGTCCCTGGCGTGCTTCGCCGCCTCGCTCATCGCCCGCTTTCTCGTGCGGCTCCTCCCGGCCGGCAGCTCCTTCTTCGGCCGCGTGTTCCTGCCCGGGATCGCCGTCTTCGCCCTGGCGGGCCTGGGGCTGCTCTGCGGACTGCTCGGCCTTCGCAAGGCCCATGGCCGCGGGCTCGCCAAGATGGGCATTTTCCTCAACGCCACGGTGCTCGCGCTCAGCGCGCTGGCGACGGCGGCTTTCTTCTATATCCTGCCCGATTGATCCCGTTGGGCCCGGCCGCCGGCCACTCAGGCGAATCCTTCACAGATTACCAGGGCCAGGGAAACGGAGATGTGTTTCGATAGGTACAAGTTCTTCTCTCCTGGTCGCGAAAACGGGCGAACGGAGCTAGAATTACACGATTCATGGCCCAGACCGCAGGTCTCCTGGACAGGACGAGCTTGGACCGCGCGCTGCACGCGCCTTGGAGGATCGCCACGTGAACCGAAGCCGGATTCTTCCTTGCGGACTGCTCCTCGCCTTTCTCCTCAATCCCGCCGCTTCTCCCGCCCAGGAGCCCGACTGCTCGAACCCGCAGCCGCCCACCGGCTCCATTCAGCTCGCGGGCCTGCAGATTAGGGTCGGCGAGCGGCTGATTGCCGGACCGGGGGCTCGCATCGAGGTGGCGGCCACCGACGTCGCGGGCGCACCCGCGAGCTGGACGCCGGTGGTCGGAGGGCAGGAGGTGAGCGCCTTTCCCGACTCCTGGACCGCCGGCGAGCAAACGGCGGGCGCCGTCGCCTTCGATGCCTGCGGCCGCCGGGCACCCCTCACGCCGGTGGCCTTCGTAGTGGACGTCGAGCCGCCGGCGATCCGCTGGGAGGTCGGCGACCGCCGGACCTTCTGGGACCGGGATCTGCTGGCTCCCGATTCCGAGCCCAACCGGCGGCGCATCCGCTACGCCCGGACCGAGGGCAAGCCCGCGGCGGACTCGTGGCTGTCGGTGGCGGGCGTCTGGCAGGTGCCGCTCCCCTGGGTGAAGCATCCGAACCCGAGCTTCCTTTCCAGGAGCCGGTACCCCGTCGTCATCATCAACAACCACCCACAGGCGTTCCTCGCCGCGCCGCGGACGGTGGCTTCCATGGACGGCTCCGACGCCAACCTCGGCGAACGCCTCCTCTGGATCACGGCGGAAGATGCGGGGGCCGGCGTCGAACGCATGACCTTGCGTCTCCTCAAGGACGCCGAACACAGCGTGCAGGGGCTGGAAGTGGTGGAGGTGAAAGCCACCGACCACGTGGGCAACGAGAGCCGCAAAGAGATCGTGCTGCGGGTCGCCGGTCCAGAGACCCGCTAGCAACCTACCACTCGCCGCGCTGGACGACGGGGAGCTGCAGGGCACGCTCGCGGTCGAGGTCGAGGGAGCCCACGTGCAGCGCGAGGGGCGCCTGCACCCATTTGAAGATCGAGCGGGTGAAGAGGGCGGCGAAGCGTTTCGCCCAGGCGTCGAGCCGGGCCGGATCGGTCTCTGGAAACGTCGTGCGCAGCGATTGGGCCACCTCGGCCGGCGAGAGCTTCTCTCCGGCGTAGAGCCAGAGGCAGGCGTCCAGCACCGGGAAAGGCATCAGCTCCTCTTCGGCCGTCTGGGCCTCGGCGAGCTCCGGACCGGGCTCCGTCTCGAGCGTGCGGCGGATGCCTTCGAAACCGAACCGCTGGAGGCACCGCTCGAGCAGGGCGATGACCACCGTCTTCGGCACGTTGGCGATCACCGACAGGGCCCCTTCGAGGTCACCGCCGATCGTCGTGTAGCCCACCGCCTTTTCGCTCATGTCCCCGGTCTGCAGGAACAGGGCCCCCGCGCTGTTCGCCCAGTTCCACATGCGCGACGCACGCAGACGGGCCTGCACGTTCTGGCGCGTGATGTCCGTCGGCTCGCCGCCGCCGAGCATCTGGCGGGTCGTCTCCACTTCGCGATCGAACGCCTCCTCGATCGGCACCACGCGCAACGGGATGCCCAGCTCCCGGCAGAGCGTTGCGGCCGCGTCGCGGGTTCCCTCCCCCGAGAAATGCGTGGGCATGTAGAAGGCCTGAATCAGGTCGGTTTCGCCGCCCTCCGGCGGCGGACCCTCCTGCCGCAGGAGCTGCGCCGCCTGCCAGGCGATGAGCAGCGTCAGCATGGAATCCCGCCCGCCGGAGAGGGCGATACCCAGGCAGCGGAAGGCTCCCGACTTGCGGAAGTAGTCCTTCACTCCGAGCGCCAGCGCCTCGATGAGGTCGTCCAGCGTCTCCTCCCGCGGCGAACGGGACGGACTCCCCGCCGGCGGCAGGAACAGGTCCTCCCAGGAGGGCACCGGCACGGCCAGCCGCGAGCGGTCGGCCGTGGGCCGGCCGCTGCGCAGCACCGGCACCGCGACCTCCTCGCGCTGGAAGGTCTCGCAGTCGCTCCTCCAGGTCGAGGCCTCGCGCCGGGCGCGCAGCGTGCGGTCGAGATCCACCACGCAAGCCGCCCATCCTTCCCGGAAGCGGGGTGCCTCCAGCACCAGGTGACCGTTCTGGAACACATAGCCGCCGCCGTCGAACACCAGGCCGTCCTGGCCGCCGACCGTGTTGGCATAGACGAGCGTCACCTGGTTGTCCGCCGAGCGCGTGGCGAGCATCTCGCGGCGGGTGGAAACGACGCCGATGCGGAAGGGGGACGAGGTGACGTTGAGGACGACTTCCGCGCCCGAGTAGCAGCGGCGGCACATCGGACCGTCCGGCGACCACACGTCCTCGCACACCTCGACGGCCAGCAGGCCGAAGTCGAGGCTCGAAGAGGTAGTCGCCGAGCGGGACGCCGCCCGCCTCCAGCGCGAGCCCCGCCGCGCCGCGCGAGAACGTCCGCGCTTCGTAGAAGACGTTGTAGGTGGGGAGCTTCTCCTTGGGCACGAAGCCGAGGATCGCGCCGCCGTGGACCACCGCGGCACAGTTGAAGATCTGGCCGCCGACGGCCACGGCGATCCCGGCCACCAGGACCGTGGGATCCTTCGCCGTCTCCGCCGCGAACCGCTCCAGCTCGGTCCGCTGCGCCGCGAGGAAAGAACGCCACTGAACGAGGTCCTCCGCCGGATAGCCGCCGACGACCTGCTCCGAAAGGCAGCCGATCGTCACTCCGTCCGCCGCCATCGCCCGCGCCTGCACCAGCATCCGGTCGACGTTCGAACGGACCGCTCCGACCGTGGGATTGACGCTGCCGACGGCGATCTTGACCAGCCTCATAGCTCCTCCCCCGGAGGCGAAATTCCCGTGCGGCTCGCCAGGTACTTGTCGCGCAAGGCCCGGAAATGGCGCAGCTCGTGGCCGGCGATATGGAATGCGAGGCCCCGCACGGACGCGCTGTAGCCGTTGACCACGCCGCGGCGCAGCCACGCTTCCGCCGTCAGGCCGCGCAACAGCGCGATCGTCGCCCGGCGCACGGCACGGTATTCGGCGAGCAGGTCCGCCAGCGGCTGCGCTTCGAAGGCGGCGCCCTCCACGTAGAGCCGCTCGTCGAACCCGGGCAACGGCCGCGCGTCACCGCGAGCGATGCACAGCGCGCGATAGGCAAAGATGCGCTCGTCATCGGCGAGATGGCCCACGACCTCCTTCAGCGTCCACTTTCCCGGCGCATAGCGGAGACCGGTCACCGACTCCTCGCTCAACGGTTCGAGCAGAGCCAGCAATTCGCCGGCCTGAGCGGCGAGCGCGGCGAGCGCGTCGTCCCCCGCCACGCCGTCGATATCGGGCTTGGCGTAGTCCGCGAACTCGCCGGCCTGTGGACGCCCCGAAGGCTGGTGCAGAGGCGCGTGCATGTCGCTCAGCCCCCCTTTTCCCGTCGCGCCGCCGCCGCCACCGCCGCCACCTCTTCCGCGACCCGCCGGTATCCCGCCGGCGTCAAATGCTGATCGATCGGATAATAGATCACCTCCCCGGATTCGATCGCTTTGACGAAGGGCGCCGTCAGATCGAGGACGGGAATGCCATGACGGCCGAAGATCTCCCGGAACAGGGCGTTCGGCCGCAGCCGGTCGTAGCGCGAAGGCGCGAGGCCGAATCGCTCCAGGCCCGCGCGCCAGCGGCCGGAATCGACCTGAACCAGCGACGGGACGAGGACCGCCAGCACTCTCGCCCCTCCCGCGCTGCGAGCCAAGCCGGCCACCGCTTTCTCGGTAGCCGCGGCGCCCTGACGCACGACTTCCGAGGTCCGGTTCTTCTCGTACAGCTCGAATTCCGCGCGCCGCTCCCGCGTCTCCAGCGGCTCGGGCAAACCGAGAAGCCTGCGGACGGGCACGCCGAGCGCCGAGGACTTGAGCAGCACGAAAAGGTGCGAGTGGTAGTAGAGCCATCGCGAAAGGCCGCTCCTCTCGCCTTCCACCACCAGGGCGCCGTCGACCACCTCGACCTGCGATCCGCCGGGGGCGGCGTCCTGCAGATCGTTGGCCATGAAGACGGCCAGAACGATCACGTCCGGCTCGAGCGTCCAGCCCCAGCGCTGGAACCAGGCGACCTGGTCGGGGACGCCGAAGCCGGGAGCGCCCGCGTTGAGCACCTCGGCGCGGATGCCGCGGGAGCGCAGGAGCTGCTGCAGTTGCGCCGGATAGGTTTCCTCGTCCCGGGCGCCGACGCCGAAGGTGAAGGAGTCGCCCAGGGCGAGGACGCGGAAGGTCCCCGGCGCCTTCGCTCCGACCTCAGGTCCCCGCAGACCCTGCCGGTTGATCGCGACGCGGGTATCGAACTCGACGCGGTTGGTGACGGTGCCCCGGAATCCGGGCTGGAGGCGGTAGCGCCGCGGCGGATCCGGCGCATAGAGGCCCCGCGAGACGAGCATCACCGGCTGCGGACGGACGAGGCGCACGGCGAGCTCGGCCAGCAGCAGGCCGACGACGGCGCTGATCCCCAGCAGCAGGAGGCGCGCGGCGATTCGGCGGAGGGGCGGGAGGGGCATGACGGGCGGGATCGTATCAAGCGGGAGGCCCGGAAATGGCTCGCGCGACCTCACCCCCGGCCCCTCTCCTAAAGGAGAGGGGAGATAACGCGAGCCTCTCTTAGCCCCTCTCCTTTAGGAGAGGGGTTGGGGTGAGGTCGCGCAAAGGTGCGCTCAGGCGGCCCAAACACCGAGCCCGTCGAGCCGGTGGCGGACCCCGCCCTGAATCTGCAGCGCGCAATCGAGGAAGCTGTCGAGGGCCGTGCCGTGAGGATCGGAGATGTCCGCGTCAGGATGCAGCCGGAAGGATTTCGGTTGCGCCGCCGGGAACATGGCGATCAGCTCTCGCCGCTGCTCCTCCGTCATGCAGTAGATGGCCTCGGCTCTCTGGGCCAGCCGATGGGTGAGGTTGCGGGACCGGTGCTCGCGGACCGGCAGGCCGATCTTTCCCAATGTCTGTCCCAAGGCCTGCTCCGCTTCCGCGGCGATGGGCTCCCCCGGCCGGGCGGTCAGACCGGCGCTCACCGCCATGATGCCGAGCCGGTCCAGAGATTCCAGCGACACGCCGAACCGGCTGGCGATCTCCGCGTTGCAGATCGCCTGGGCCATGGGAGAACGGATCGTGTTTCCATGGCATATGAAAACAAACAACCGTTGCAACGCATCGAAAAGCTCCGGCCGCACCAGGTGGCAGGCATGGGTGTTGATCATCATCCATACTTCGGAGGAGACGTCGAGGCCGCAAGCCTCGGCGGCGCGCGAATCCATGCGTACGCGGAATTCGGCGCCGCAGCCCACGCGGGCCTCCACCACCGGACCCGCGCGCTCGAGCCGCCGGATCCTGCCGGGGATCACGTTGCATTCACTGAGGATCGCCGGCCGCGCAGACGAGACGAGGATCTCTCCGGCGCGAACTCCCAGGCAGACTTCCGAGCCGGCGGCTGCCTCCGCCAACGGCGCCACCAGAGGAACGGAGGTTCCGATCAACTGGCAGACCATGGTGCCGTCGCCCTCCCGGCGCTCGAGGACGGTCGCATCGAAAAGGTTTTCGAAGCTCGCCGGCTGCGCCAGCGCCGCGCGCGGAGGAGTGGGCATCACCTCCAGCGGCAACCCTTCCGCGACGATCTTTCCCTGCTCCAGAGCGATGGCGCGGTCCCCCATGGCCAGCACCTCGCCGTAGTCATGGGTGACGTAGAGGATGGGAATCCGGCGCGTATGGTTCCACCGCTGCAGGTCGTCGATGATGCGGACCTTGGTGCGCGGGTCCAGGGAGGACAAAGGCTCGTCCAGAAGCAGGACCGAGGGCTCGGTGACCAGCGAGCGCGCCAACGCGACCCGCTGCTGCTCGCCGCCGGAGATCTCCCGGGGCGACCGGTTGCGGAGGTGCGCGATCTGAAAGGATTCCAGGATCTCGCGCGTCCGCCGCTGCCGCTCCGCTCCGTCCAGGCGGCGCAGCCCATACATGACGTTCTCCTGGACGGACAGGTGAGGGAAGAGCGCCAGGTCCTGGAACACGAAGGCGGCCCTGCGCCGCGCCGGCTCGAGCCTGATTCCCTGCCGCGAGTCGAACAACACACGCTCGCCGACCGCGATGCGCCCCTCCTCAGGATGGTAGAGGCCCGCGATGCAGCGCAGGATGGTCGTCTTGCCGGCGCCGGAATGGCCGACCATCACCGTCACGCCGGGAGCCGCTGCAAACGTCACGTCGAGTTGAAAACGGGAAGACCCGGCAGGGGAGTGACGTTTGTGCAACCGGACGCGGAGCGCGCCGGCATCGGACGGCGGCGACGAGCTCATGCCGGATTCTCCCGGGCGCTGCCAGGCACGGCCACGATGCCCCCGTCGATGGCGAGGCGGCTGAGCAGCATGGAAACCGCTACCGCGACCGCCGCCAGCAGCACCAGAAGGAAGGCCACGGGCAGGGCTCCCTTGAGGCCGTTCGATTCGAAGCTCACCCACAGATAAACCGGCAGGGTGTGAGGGTTGTAGGCGACGATCATGGTGGCGCCGAACTCGCCGAGGGCGCGGATCCAGGCCAGGGTAATGCCCGCCGCAATGCCGGGCCAGGCGAGAGGCAGCGAGACCCGCCGAAAGATGTGCCACTGGGAATCGCCCAGCGTAGCGGCCGCCATCTCCAGCTTGGGATCGACGCTGTTGAACGCCGCCAACGCGGAGACGATGACGAAGGGAGAAGACACATAAAGTTGCGCCAGCACGATCCCCGCCGGATTGCTCACCAGGGCGATGTTCCAGGCCGCCAGCGGACCGCCGATCGTGCCGTAAGGCCCGAAGGTCAGCAGCAGCAGGATTCCTCCCGCCAGACCCGGAACGACCATCGGTAGGAAGACGAGCCCGATCAAGAGCTGCTTGAAGGGGAGGCGGCCGCGCGCGAGCACATATCCCAGCGGCACGCCGAACAACGTCATGATCAGAACCGATATCGCGGAGGTCAGAACGGATGTCCGCAGCGCGTCGCCGGCTCTGGGATCGCGCAAGGACGCCAGCCAGCGTGGCCAGTCGGCGTGAATCAGCAGGTTGGCGATCGGCAGCACGAGGTTGAGCAGCAGCAGGCCGCCGATCGCGCCGAAGGCCAGCATCGCCGGCCTGGGCCGCCACCTCATGGCGCGTAGGTCCCCACGCCGAAGCTGCGCAGATCCGGTGGAATCCGCTCGCGATCGCCACCGACCCGGTGCTCCACGATGCCGAATCCGAACTGCTTCAGCAGATCGGGCGAGGAGAGAAGGAAGCGCGCCAACGCCTCGGCGCCAGCCTGGTTCTGCACGGTCTTTGGAATCGTGAGGGTGAAGAGGATCGGGGCGCCGCTGGCGCGTTGACCCTCGGGAGGCGTGTAGGTGGCCTGGGCGTAGGAGTCGGCAAACCGGGGATCGCCCAGGTTGATCTCGGGCGGAAAGCTGACGAAAGGCAGCTTCTGGGCCACGATCTCGTGCTTGTAGAAGATCCCGGCGTCGAACTGTCCGGATTCGACGCGAGCCAGCAGGGAAACCTCCGGCAGCACCTGCTCGGGGTTCAGCGGATCGCCGAGCAGACCGGGAATTTCCGGCCGCTGGTAGTGCTTCCCGGCCAGGTCGAAGAGGAAGAGCGTCCGATACCCTTTCGGATCGGTCGTCGGGTCGCCTCTTCCAAAGCGCAGGCCGGGCTTCCGGAGGACCTCATACCATGGAATCCTGCCGGCCGCCGCCGCTTCGAAGTCGGCCGCGAAGCGGCTCTGCGGGCTGTAGGCGAGCACGAGTTGCGAGGAGGCGAGGGTGATGAACCACGTCACCAGATCCTCGTTCTCGGTGCCCATCAGCACATTGACATTGACGGCCGGATCGGCGCTGATGAAGACGTCCGGGCTCCGCAGGTGATCACGGATCATGCGCGCGGCGCCGAGCGACCCGTGCGCTTCGCCCTTGTACTCATAGCCGGTCGCCTTGGCGAATGCGGGACCCAGGCCATTTTCCATGACCGTGGCGAGAGATCCCGCGTAGAGGACCGAAACCGCGCCCTTGGGAAGGCTGTCCTGAGGGGTGTCCTGAGACGTGTCTCGAGGGGTGTCAGTGCATGCAAAAACGAGCATCAAAACGGCAAAAAGGACAAACAGAAGCGCACCGCGGCCCGGCCGTAGAGTCGGCTTCATCGCACCCCCCTTGTCGGTCATTGTAGAAGAATAACACGAACCGCGACCCCGGCTGCCCGCTTCGCCGGGCGGCGAAACTTCTGGCTTCGCCACCGGGCGTATGGTTCAATCCCGCCGATGCCGAAGCTCCCTCCCCGCGTCGCGGCCGTCGTCGTCAACTACAACGGCAAGGAGGTCACCCTCCAAGCCGTCGCGAGCCTGCGGCGGATGGACTATCCCAACTTCGACCTGGTCGTGCTCGACAACGCCTCGACCGACGGCTCGCCCGCGGCCATCGCCCAGGCCTATCCGGACCTGAAACAAATCCGCGTCGAGGTCAACCGGGGCAGCTCCTCCGGCTACGCCGCCGGCTTCCGCTGGGCGTTCGAGAGCGGCTACGACTACGTGCTGCTGCTCAACAACGACATCGAGGTCGAGCCGGGCATGCTGAGCGAGCTGGTCAAAGTGGCCGAGTCCGATGCCAGGATCGGCTGTGCGGGCCCCAAGTGCTACTTCCACACCGACCGCCAGCGGCTCTGGTCGGCGGGCGGCATCCTGCGCTTCCGTGAATCCGTCACCCGCGAGCGCGGCTATGGCGAGATCGACGGCGGCCAGTACGACCGCGACGAGGAGGTCGACTACGTCAACGGCTGCGCCATCCTGATCCGGCGCGCCGCCGCCGAGGCCGCGGGCATGTGGGACGACGTCTTCTACATCTGCGTCGACGACGCCGACTTCTGCACCCGCATCAAGCGGCACGGCTTCCGCTGCGTCTACGCGCACCGGGCCGTGCTCTACCACATGGTGGCCTTCACCACAGGCGGCTACAGCTCCGGGCGGAACTTTCAATTCGGCAGGAGCGGCGCCATCTACGTCCGCCGCTACGCCAATCCGTGGCAGTGGCTCACCTACCTGGCCTTCACCGCCGCGGCGTTCCCGGTGGCCTGGCTGCGCGAGCTGCGGCGAGGCAACCAGGCGGCGGTGGTGGCGAAGCTGAAAGGTATGCGAGAGGGAATGCGAGCGGAGATCCCGCCGCCGCCGCGCCTCGCCGCGTGACTACATTCCCGTTGCGGGAGCCACCTCGGCCGGCGGCTTGTAGACCAGACCGTCCCGGTCCTCCGGCGGATCGGGATCGTAGAGGCGGATGATCGCCTCCGGCACCGGGGCCAGATCCGAAGCCCGCCGCAGCTCGAAGAGAGTCGTGCCGGTGCACTCGCGGTCGAGGCTCGGCGCTCCTCCCAGGGACGCCAACTCGTCCAGATGTGCGGTGCGGAAATCGATGCTGAACCGCGACCGGCCGGAGGTGTTCGGCACCGTCGAATGCAGGTGGGCGCCCGAGAAGAGGATCAGCCCGCCGGGCGGACAGACGACCCGGAAGCTCCGGCTCCAGCTCCAGCGGCACCAGCGCCTTGGGCTGCTTGCGGGTGTCGGCCTTGACCTGCTGCGCCGAGCTCGCGCGGCCCACCTTGTTCCACTCATAGTGGTTGTACTCGTTGGAGCTGTTCGGCACCGGCTCGTTCCAGTAGCGGGGATGGAAGGAGAACGAGCTCTCCGACTCGAAGGGAAAGACCGGCAGCCACCAGTTGAGCTGGCAGGGCGGCGAGGAGTACCAGATGTCGCGGTGCGGATGGAGCACGTACGCGACCCCCGCCGTGAGATAGCCGCCGCTGGTGGCCACCCGCATGCGGGGCACGTCGAAGTACGTCTTCTCCAAGTCGGCCCCAAAGGCCTCCAACAGCTCGCGGAGAATCTGCTGAGTGCGCGGGTGGTGGATGAACCGCGGCTTCAGGGGACCCATGATCTCGACGAACTTCTCCACCGGCAGGCTGTCTTGAGCATACAAGGGGTCGAGGGGGCTGAACGCCTCCTCGATCAGCTCGCGGGCATGCTCGACGAATCCCCGACTGATCGGTCGCGGCGAGTAGACAAAGACATCCCCGGCATAGAGGCGGCGGCGCCGCTCTTCGTCGCCGAGGTGGGAGTCGAAGTAGATGGTGGTCATGCTGAGCCTCTCTCAGTTGAAATTGGCTTCGGGAGTGATCGAGGGGAACCCGTCCGCGGCTACGGCTGGATTAGATCGACTTGGCCAAGACGGGCCAACGGAGATGGAGAAAGGGCACGAATTATTCCCAAACTGAGCGCAGGATTGGAAAGGACGGATTCTTTATTGCCGGCCTGCCTCACTAGAAACGGCTCCCGCCCAAATCGCCGCACGCCTTCACTCATAGCCTGCTCTTCCGTTTCATAGAGGCCGACCAACTCGTCACCGTGGATCACGACGAACTGTCCAACATATAGAGTGTCCTTCATGTTCTCATAGAGATTCCGCTCTTGCTCAAGCATGGCATGCACCTCACCGAATGCTGCGTCCGGTCGAAAACGGACGAGAGCACTCTAGCTTGAATTGCCGGCAGAATCCAGCGGTCACCGTCCACCCGTCCACCCGCCAGCCAAGGGCTTGGAACTCGCCCGTTAGCCACATCGCGCAACAGTTCCAGGAGCAGCTCCAGGGTACGTGGAGGGTGAATGAACCGGGGCTTGAGGGGCCCCATGATCTCGACGAATTCCTCGACCGGCAGGCTGTCCTGGGCGTGCTGGGGATCGAGCGGATGGAACGCCTCCTCGATCAGCCCGCGCGCGAACTCGGTGAGCGCCTTGGTGCTCGGGCGTGGCGAAAAGACGAAGATGTCCCCGGCGTATAGGCGGCGGCGCCGCTCCTCATCGCCGAGGTGGGTGTCGAAGTAAATGGTGGTCATGCCAAACTTTCAGGAAGCTCTAGAAGGGAGAGAAACACCCCGGAGCCCGGTATATGGAGGGGATTGGAAGAGGTCAACCGTTAGCGAATACGCCGAAGCCATACAGATCGAGGTGCCTTTCTATCAATTCCCCGCCCCGAGCCGAACCTCGAGTCTGCCTTCTGCCGTGGCGCGCGACCTCCCGGAGGTCCTCTCTAGGATGGTCCTCAAATGCGGCAAAGGCCTGATCCCAGCGCTCCCAATGCTCCTTACCCGAACCAAACACCGTGAGGGGGACCGCTAATGTAGCTTCAGCGATACTCTCGGGCGTGTAATGCGCATCTAAAGCAGCCATGGCAAGGACCTCCCAATCCGCGTTCGGCAATCCTCCGAGAGGCCAGAGATGGTGATCCGCAAGCGATCCATTCGCCAACAACCTTCGATACAATTCCCCATCCGCTCCGATTAACAAGGGAAGCAAGGATCGAAGAATTTGGACCGGCTCGAATTCGTCTAGCAGTTGTTCCTTCTGCTCTTTTCGAAGGGCACGAACTCCTAGGGCAAAGGCGCTATCTTCCATGAAGGAAGACGGTAGATCAGGGTCTTTCAATCGGGCCCGCAGCCAGTCAAGGGCCAGATCCGCATCACTGGCGAGAATGATCCCCAACCAGTACAGGAATCCAGCGACCTGTTTCGCCTCTCTATAATCCTCCGTCTTCGCTCTTAGAATTGCATCACGCCATTCTGGCTGGATCTCCTCCCTAATCTCGCCTTGAGGATCTGAGCACCACTCTCCTGCGGCAGCAGCAAAAGCTGTCACCCAAGAACGAAGGCGAAAGAGCGATTTCAAAGTAGGTAGAGGGACCTTTTTCCGGATGCAGAGCCCCTCAACGAGCATCGGATCATTCAGCACCTTGTCGAGAGCTTGGTCGAGCAAGTTGGGCGGAGGGTCAGGAAGAGTGAGGACCAACGAGACCGCGGACGACATGAGGAGATCGACGCCGAGGTAATCCTCGAGCCGTTGCTCCCAGCTGTCTCGCCTAATCCCTACCATCCTGTAAAGAAACGGGCTGACCAAATCTTCGCGGAGATTCTCCTGCAAAAATTCGTCCAGCCACTTCTCCGGCGCCGCCACAGAATTGGCAAGGGCTCCACAAAACTCGGACATATTGCGAATGAAGTTATAACCGATTCGCTGGGATTCCTGTTCATAAAAAGCGATCCTCTTCGCCACCTGTTCAGGCAATTCCTTCGCCCATTCCGCAGCGAGCCCCCTGAGGGCTTCGCAGAGATACTCTTCTCTCTCCCTGGCTTCTCTAGGGGGATAGAGCAACTCTAATGCTTCGTCTTGTTCTATCTCGAGATCTATCCCGAACCTTTTCGCAATTCGGCTCAGTCCTGTTTGGAAGCCCGGGCTGCCCTCCGACTTGGGGACCAGATCACTCAACACCCTCTCTACCAATGAGCGTCTGATCTGCTGTTCCTCCTCCGAGGACTCCGTTCGCCGCATAGGTGGGTGCCAATCCAAGAGAGTGCTCGACAAGTGCCGCCAAGACGCAGCGTCAAGCGCTTGGATGGCGCCCTTGACCTCGTCCCAAATCTTTGCGACTTCGCGAAGGCTTTCGACAGGCAACTTACCAGACCACCACCTAATACTGGTTCCTCCAGGATCCAAACTGTCTCCCCGCAACTCGCGGTTCAAGCCAATGCAGATTCCATGAACGCCGGTCCCTGGATCGCCTCCGCTGAGGAGAAAATCCCTTGCCGCCCAAGCCACCATACGGCGACGGCGAACCAGTTCCCGCGAGTCGACTTCGGGGTCCTGAACCCAGGATAACAAGATATCCATTGGGTGGCGTGCTGACTGGATCGGCTCCGTCGAGGAGACTCCACGCTGCAAAAGAGCCCAAACCGCGCCCTCTGGAGCCCTCAACAGGACGCTTCTTCCAACATCAACGAGATCACCAAGATAGTTCTCGAGCACCCATTGCGCATCCGGCTCGCTTAACTGAGCGAGACCGTTCCAGGCACGCTTTGAGCCAGAACGTAGGACAAGTTGCCGTAACTCCTCTGCCAGGATTTCGGCCCCCACTGCCTTAGCCTCAACCAGTGCCTCAGTGGCCTTACCGAGGTTTGGGGTTTTTTCAACAAGTTCCTGATAAGAATATCTAGGTTGTCCGGGCGGAGGGAAAAAGACGGTTCGGATCAGTGCAGAGCGAAGTGGTCGCGGCCAGACAGCCAGGACATCTCTATCAACCTCGGAAAGAACTCCTCCCGCAGCAAGACCCGTCGCGATTTGCCGGACTTGCAGACGGTTGAGGCCGAGGAACTCACGAACGGTTTCGACCTCCATGCCTCGATCTCCACCGAGGCTGAAGGCTGCCAAGATATCGGTCGCTTCAGGGCCGACGAACTCCTGGAAAAAAGCTAGAAGTGTTCGGCTGAGGACGTTTCCATCGATTACTTCCCGCCAGGAGCCTGCCAACCAGAGGGTTGCGATAGTGACTGCTAGGCCCGGCTTGTTGGCGGCTTGGTCGATGAGGTACCGCATGGTGTCAGGGTCTTCGTCAACCCCCACACTCTGATAAACCTCCAGGATCTCGGATCGGGTCATCAACTCCAGTTTTCGGACCTTATCTTCCGATATCCCTCCCATCGCCTCGATCACCTGATCTCGAGCCCCTTCCCAAGTTGTGGCGACAATCGAGAAATCCATATCCATCTGGTGGCGGAGATGCTTCAACTCCTCTAATAAACCCGGCCGAGCATGGGCGTCATCGACAATGACGACTTCAGGCCGCTGCTCGCGGAGCGCGCCAGCGACATCACCGGCGGAATCAACGAGAAAAAGTCCCCAGCCTTCCCGGGCTAGGTGGTAGAGGAGGAACGTCTTTCCAGAGCCAGGTTCACCCGAGAGGACTCGGTCGCCCGTCGTCTGACGAAGCCATTCGAGATCCTGATCCCGGCCGATGGGCTTTAGATCCAGCAGCGGTCGTCGGGACCGAGGAATCACGGACAGTACGGAAGAGTGGCCCGATAAGTCTAGGAGTTGCTTGCACCAGCGCGGGCTGCTGTATAGGAGGTTGGCGACTCCACGCTTCTCGATTACCTGCACCAGAGTGAAGCCTCGCTCCCTGGCCAAGTCCATTAACTTCAGCCGTCGCTGAGGAGTCAAGGCTCGTGACGTGGCGAAGACCACTTTCCGAGGCGGCTGTTTCCGCTCGACGAAAGAGTCGAGGCTCTCATAAAGGTTCCGTTCCACATCCTCTGCAGTGGTTGTTACGAGGGGAAAGGGTTCACCCTCACCATCAGCGATCGCGCCGTCCATCCCCGAGTCCTTGCCGCCGTGGACAGGGACAAGGGTGGGAAACAATTCGCGGAGGAGATCCGCCATGCAGTCCTCAAAGATTTGGGGGTTCAGAGTACCCTTCAAACCGGCTAGGATCTGTTCGTAAAAGGGATCCTTCGACATCAGAAATCCTGGTTCGAGCGCGCTTCTTCGAGGAGCTTGCCCAACTCCGCGAGGAGGTTCCGTTTCGGGTCCTCTTTGAAGCCGCGTCGCTCGATTAAATCCACGGTTTCTCTGGCGATTTGTAGATCATCGGCTCCCATTGCGCGGATCAAGACTTGGATATGTTCCAAGTCTTTCAGTCTCCCCGCGAGCACCTTGAGAGCTACAAGGTGTCCGGAGCGGGCAACGGGGATCACGACACCCGGTATGAGCTCCATCGGAGTGGCGGCAGCGGCGACTTCGCGCTCGACCCCGGCGCAATTGATCAGGAGATCGATTTCGGACCCAATGTTGTCCTCGTCCAGGGGAGGCGAGACGAGCCGTACCGTCGAGAGCCGGCCATCCTTCCTCTCAATCATTCCACCTTTGGGATGGTCTCGATACCCTCGCATCCTGAGAGAAAGCACGAGGCTCTCCGCCTCCCGCTCCCCTGAAACGGCGAGCACCAGATCCAGATCCCGGGTGGACCTCGACTCAGCCCGCAGGATGACGGCGAAGCCTCCAACGAGAGCCCACCGCGCTCCTATGGCCCGGAGGTCGGCATCGAGACGGATCAGAGCTTTCTTGAGGCGGGTCAGCAGTGAGGAGATGGGCCCCTACTCCTTATCGGATGGCTCGACATAGGGACGTTTCTCTACCCAGGCCGAGAAGCGCTCACGAATCTCTTCCTCGCTGGCCTGCGGGTGTCGGCGCCGGAAGTTCTGCCGCATCATGTCTTCAACGGTCTGGCAGAGATCGAACGCCGCTTCGGCACGGGCCAGGATCTCGGGATCGCGAATCGGCTCCATGTCCCTCATTCTACTACACCTTCCTGCGGCGCGCTCGTAAGAGAAGAGTGCCGATGCGACCCTGATTGCTTTAGGTCGCTCTCTAAAGTCATCTGGCTACTCCGTGGCCAGCGTGCGAGGTCGATCACCCGATGCAGGGAACGGCGGGGAGCGGTTGCTGAAAGCAGGACGTTGGTGTCGACAAGGACGGTTTTATCGTCCGTCATCGTCATAGAGCTCTTCGCGCCGCCAGGTCGTCGTCGGGGAAGCATTTGAGAGCTTCAGTTGAAGCGGAGGAAGAGGCGATGGCGGCGGCTCCTCTCGGGCAATGCTGGTGAGAATGTAGCGAAGCTCACCTTCCAAAGACCGCTCGTGCCTGGCTGCTCGCCGTTTGAGCGCTGTCAGGACCTCGGGTGGGACATCTCGAATCTGCACGGCTGGCATACTACAAATGCTAGCACATGCAAATTGCTAGCACCAGCGATCCAGCTTCCTTCGCCTTGCCCGCAGGAGGAGGAAGACCGACGCAATCCAAGTCGCCAGCGACACGGCGACCCCGGTGATCCAAGAGCCCGGCAGATATCGGAGCGTCACCGCCCGCGTCCCCGCCGGAACCTGGACCGCCACGAGCGCTCCGTCTGCAATCGCCGTCCGCACCGTCTCGCCGTCGGCGCGGGCGCGCCAGCCGGGAAGGGCGGCCTGGGAAACCACCATCCAGGCGTCCTGCTCGACCCGGGTCTCGATCCGGAGGCGGTCGCCGTCCACCTGCCAGCCGAGGACCTCGGCCCGGCCGTTCGGCAGCGGTGTTTCCGGACCCGCGATCTCCAGCGAAGCCAGCCGCAGAGGTCGTTCGGCAGCGAGGATCATCTCCCGCGCCCGGCGCGCCGAGCCGGCCGCGACGACGGTCTCGGGGAAGAACGCCCAGCGGACCCCTCCCGGCAGTTCCCACAGGCGGGTCTTGCGGAAGAGGCCGCGGTCGATCCAGGGAGGCCCGGGGCGAAGGTCCGGTCCGGAAAGCAGGTAGCGCGTGCCCAGCAGCCGCAGGAAGGGTACGTGCCGCCGCTTCGGGGCCCCGTACTGCCGCTTGTGCTTGGCGATGTCCACGTCCAGCGTCTCGTGAAGCCAGGTGATGTAGCGGGCCGGCTGCATGGGATCGTGCGCCCGGACGTCCGCGAGGCGGTAGAAGGTCGAGGCGTTCGGCACGAGCACGCCCCGTGTACCGATGATCCGGAAGGGACCGGGCTCCGCCGCCAGGCGGTCCAAAAGCGGAACCGGCGGATAGGCGTATTTCCGGGGCAGCACGGGGTAGTAACCGCCGAGCCCGTCCCACAACTGCCAGAGGGTCAGCGACGCCGCGAGGAGCCCGGCAGCCATAGGGGAGCGCCGCAGGACGAGGACGAGCGCGGTGCCCAGAGCCACCGCCAGGGCCACCCAGGCGTGATGCGCCGACTCGGCGATGACCGCGGGCATGGGATCGATCCCGCCGCGGCCCGCCCACCACCGCAAGGCGATGGGATGGGCCGCCAGCGCGACGGCTCCGAGCAGGATCGTCGCGGCGGCCATGCCGATGAGAAGGCGGCGGTCCCTCTCCTCTCTCGTCCAGAAATCGAGGCCTAGGGCGGCGAGCACGGCGACCGCGAATCCGCCCATGAAGGCGAAGTAGCGCACGGCCACGGCTGAGATCAGCGGAAGCGCGAGAACGGGTCGAAGCGGACCGGCGGCGCCGAGATGGACGGTGTACGCGAAAGCGGCGAGCAGGATCAGGTAGGTCCGCGTCTCCCCACGCCCGCACCGCGCGAAAAGTCCGCCCAGAGCCAGGGCCAAAGCCGGCAACCCCACCGCGCCTTCGACCAGCCAGTGCAGCGGCGCCGGGCCCGCCTCCGCGCTCCCCTGCGGCGTACCGAAGACTCCGGGCACCGCCAGATTCGCCAGGCCGCCCAGCGCGCCGCCCGCACCTGTGATGGGCCGGTCGGGATCCCGGCCGCCGCCTTCGCGTGCGAGCTCCTCCGAGCCGAGCACCGCCTCCGCCACGGGCAGCAGGAAGAAGGAGGTTCCCAGAGCGGCGAGGACGGCCACCAGCAGCAGGAGCCCCACGGCGCGGCGGCGCTGGACGTCGCGAGGCGCGCGAAGAAGGGCGAAAAGCCACCGGCCCCCGAGGACCAGACAGGCCGTGAAAGCCGTCTCCGGATGGCCGGACAGGAGGATGCCGCCGAGCGCCAAACCGAGGAGAACGCGGGACCGCAGCTCTCTCCGGTCCCCGAGCAAGCGCTCGCCGGCCAGGAACGCGAAGGGAAACAGAGCCATCACCTCCGCGTGCGGAAACTGCCGCCACACCGATACGGACCCGCTGAAGGCGTAGGCGACCGCCGCAAAGAGAGACGCCGGCGGCCGGCAGCCGAGCTGGCGGGCCGCTAGGAACGTGCCTGCGAGGGCGAGCAGCAGCTTGAGGAAGGCCCGCAACGCCTGGGCATCGAGAGGATCGAACGGAAGAGACAGCAGCGAGATGAAGCTGAACGGCGCCGACTGGGCATCGCCGAGCAGCGGATGGCCGGCGCCGGAGAACGGATTGAGCAACGGCGCGCGCCCCCGCAGCATCTGCCGCCGCGCCTCGGCCTGCCAGGGGAGGAACTGCAACGTGACGTCGTTGAGCCGGCCTCCCTCGACCTTGTACCCCGCGTCCCCGGCGTCGACCCACGGCAGGAGAGGAACGTTGGTGTCGAACGGACCGTAGACCCAGCCCTGCCGAAGCGCGGGAAGGACCGGAAGGACGGCAAGGACCACGAGGACGGCGGCCCAGCGCTTTTCCATCTTGGGGAAAAAGAGGCGGTTCCAGGCGAGGAAACCGGCCGCCGCGCAGAGGAGCATCCAGAAGAGGAGGGGCCACTGGAGGGAGGGGAGGGAAGGCATGAGAGGAGAGATCTCGGCCAGAACGATTCTAGCCGGGATCGAACCGGTGCGGCTTCGGCGGGGCCCCTCACCTCCCCGGCCCTCCTCTCCCACCTCACACCCACCCTTCCGGGAGAGGAGGGAGACTGTCGAAGAAAGACATTGTTCGGCCTTTTCAATCTCCCCTCTCTCCCGGCGGGCGGGTGTGAGGACGGGAGAGAGGGGCCGGGGGAGTGAGGGCGAGCCCCGGATGGGGCGACAAGACGGCCCCGGCCCTCCTCGACGGCCGATACCCGTGCGATCTCCCCCATTGCGCTACACTGCGCCGTCGTGAACCGCACAGTGAACCTGGTGCTCGCGTCGGTCACGGCGTTCTTCCTGCTCTTCCCGCTGACGCTCGCCAAGCCCGGTCTGCCCTCCCATCTCAAGGCGGACGAGTCGGCCTACTACCTGGCTTCGCTCAGCCTGGCCCACGACCGCGACCTGCGGGTGGAGCCGAAGGACGTGGACCGCGCCTTCCGGGAGTTCCCTTTCGGTCCGGTCAACAACATGATCGTGATGACCGACGACGGCTGGCGCACGGTCTACTTCGGCAAGCCCTCCATCTATCCCCTCTTCGCCGCTCCCTTCGCGGCGCTCTTCGGCGCCAACGGCCTCGCCTTCTTCAACATGCTGCTGATGATGGCGATGGTCTGGATGGGTTATTTCTACCTGCGCCGCTACAACTCCGAAGGTCTGGCCGCCCTGTTCTCGACCTCGTTCTTCCTGCTGAGCGTCGGCTTCTCCTACGTCTTCTGGCTGCAGCCCGAGGTCTTCAACATGGCAGCCGTGGCGGCGTGCCTGTTCTTCGGACTGCCGCGTCCGGACGAATCGGCAGATACAGGCGAGCCCGAGGGTCGCCGGGATCTGCTGCTCGCCCTCCTCTCCGGCGCCGTGCTGGTGCTCGCCGTCTACAACAAACCGATGCTGGGCGCCGTGGGTCTGGCCCCTCTCTGGGTTTACCTCCGCCAGCGCCGCTGGAAGACGATCGCCGCCTGGGTGCTGGGCGCGGCGTTGAGCCTCGGCGCCGTCGCCGGGCTCGCCACCGTCTTGACCGGCCACCCCTCGGCCTATCTGGGAGTCCGCCGGCAAGGCGTGACGCTGTGCGAGCCGGGCAAGATGCCGATCACCCCCGAGGCGACACAGGCTGCCGGAGGAGTCGCCGTTCCACAGTCCACGACGGGCAACGCCTGGACGTGGCTTCTCCGCTCACCCGACATCACTTTCTACGAGCTGGTCGAGAACCTGGGCTACTGGCTGGTGGGCCGGCACACGGGAATGCTCGCCTATACGCCGTTCGCCGCGCTCGCGGTGGCGTTCTTCCTCCTGCGCGGCCGGCGTTCCACAGAACGCTGGATTCTGCTCGGGTCGGTGGCGGCGGTGGCCCTCTTCTTCCTGATTTCCATCGCGTGGAACTGGCAGGGAGGCGGCGGCTTCCTCGGCAATCGCTACTTCATCAATCTCATGCCGGCGTTCCTCTTCCTGGTCACCGAGATCCGTCCGCGCGGGCTGGTCCTCCTCGGGCATATCGTCGCCGGGCTCTTTCTGGCACCCCTGCTCTTCACGCCGTTCGGCGCCGTCGTCCCCGAGCCCACCCTCCAGGCGCATGTGCGCAACGCGCCGCTCCGTTACCTGCCCCTGGAGCTTTCGCTGCGCAACGTTCCCGGCTACGAGCGGATCCAGCTCGGCGATCTGCGCATCGTGGGAAGAAAAGACGTGTTCCGGCCCCTCGGCGACCAGATGTGGGTGGGCGGCGCGAATCGGGTCGAGCTCTACTTCATCGGCGCGCGGCCGATCACCACCGCGGTCTTTCAGGTGGGCAACGTGGCGCCCGGAAACCGCATCGAGATCGAAATGGGGGACGCTCGCGAGGTCCTGGATTTCGGGCCGGCCGAGGAGACCCGCCGCATCCGTCTCGAGCCCGGCGAGCCGTTCCGGGTCCGCCGGCAGAAGTTGGCCACCTTCTATGTCTACAGGATGTTCGTCACCTCCCGCACGGGCCGCATCCGGCACTGGGTGCGCGAGTACCCGCCGAACGACTGCCCCTATTTCACCCAGACCGACCGCACGAACGAGAACTTCTATGTCGGCGCCGCGCTCGCCTACCTCGGCACCGGCGAGCAGCTCGACACGAACCTCTTCGGCATCCAGTGGGGAAACACCGTCGTGCCTGCGCAGGTACGGGCCGGCGAGGCCTTCACCGTCCTCACCCGACTGTTCAACCGCAGCGGACATCCATGGAAGGCGGACGGCGCCGCTCGCGTGAATCTCTCCTATCACTGGCTGGATGAGAGGGAGAAGACGATCGTGATCGTGAAGGACGGCCTGCGCACCCAGTTTCCCCTGCCGGTGCCGTCTGGTGGAAGGGTCAGCGTGCAGCAGAAGGTGTTGGCGCCGGAGGCGCCGGGCCGCTACATCCTGGAGCTGGACCCGGTCTTCGAGACGGTCGCCTGGTTCTCGGAGAGGAACGGCGGCAAGACCTTCCGCGTACCGATCGAAGTCCTTCCCACTCCTCCATCGGCGGAGGGCATCGATGCTCGATAACCTCCGGGAAGACACCCGCCGGCTGAAGCTGAACAAGACCAAGCCGTTCCCCTGGTACGTGATCGAGTCGCTGCTCTTCGACAACGGGTACCAGGCGGTGGTGCTGCACCGCATGGCGCACTGGTTCAAGAGCCGGTGTATCCCCGTGTTCGGGCCGATGATCGCGCGCTTCAATCTGTTTCTGACGGGAGTGGAGATCGGCCCCGGCGCGGTCATCGGTCCGGGCCTGCTGATCAGTCACGGCACGGGAATCGTGATCGGCGGCTACGCCCGCATCGGCCGCAACGCCATCCTGCTCCACCAGGTGACGATCGGCTCGCCGGACCCCTCACGGATCGAGAAGATGCCGGTCATCGGCGACGACGTCTTCATCGGCGCGGGGGCCAAGGTGATCGGGCCCATCACCGTGGGCGACAACGTCTTCATCGGCGTCAACGCCATCGTCGCCCGGGATGTTCCTGGCGGCAGCCGGGTGCTCTGCAAAGCGGGGGTTGAGGTGAGCCCGCGGCAGGATCTTTAGGAAACCTAAAGGAGTGGAACCGTGGAGAGAGTCAGGTGGAAGATCGGTAATGAGGGCAGGACCTGGAGCGGCTCCGAAGCCCGGGAGCGGTACCAGCTCGCCCCAGAGAAATTGGAGATGATCAGAGGCAAGCTCCTATGGTCCGACGAAGAACGAGAGACGCTTCTGGGCCTGCTGCTCGAAAATGTAGGTGCGGACCTTGCTGTCCAGCTTGGAGACGCTGAAGTATGGCGCGCTGCCATTGCTAAGCTATCGGCACGTCCTTAAGCAACGGAATTGCCATATCGATAGTATACCCTCCTGCGAGAAGGTCAAAGAGCACGGCGGCCAGGTGGTGAACGGCCCGATGGAAGTTCCGGGGGGCAGTTGGATCGCCGTGGGCATCGATCCGCAGGGCGCGCCTTTCGCCGTCCACCATGCCGCCCCCGCTGCCGGGTGAGAGGACATAAAGGACGACAAGGACTGCAGGGACAGGCCTCCCCGTCCTTGCTGTCCTTGGTGTCCTTTTCGTCCTTTTCGGCTACCGCCGCATCGGCCGGATATGCAGGTCCGTGACCTCGGCCGTCCGCGGCAAGGCAAGGGCGTTCAGCACGGCGGCGGCCACGTCCGGCGGCTGCAGGAAGCGCTCGGGGTCATAGTCCCTTCCCTCGTAGCGATGGACCTCTTCCTGCATGGGAGTGGCGGTGCGGCCGGGGAAGACCGTGATCACGCGCACGCCCTTCTCATTCACCTCGTCGCGCAGACCGTCCGCCAGAGCGCGCAGGGCATGCTTGGAAGCCCCGTAGCCCACCCACCCCGCGCGAGGAGGATGAAAGCCGGTGCTCGAGTTGACGAACAGCACCTGTCCCTGGCGGGAGATCAGGGACGGCAGGAGCGCCTGGGTGAGCAGGTAGGGTACGCGCGTGTTGATCCGATACTGGCGGTCTAAGTCCTCCACCGGCGAGGTCTCGAACCGGCCGGCGACGAAGAGGCCGATGCTGTGGACCAGGATGTCCACGCCGCCGAAGGCGGCTTCGGCGCGGCTGGCCAGGGCCTGAACCGCCTCGTCCTCCGCCAGGTCGGCCGCGAAGGTCTCGACGGCCGGCGAAAGGTCCCGCGCAGTCCCGGCGACCCGTTCGAGCTTGTCGGCGCTGCGTCCCGAAAGGAGGAGCCGCGCTCCTTCGCCGGCGAGAGCGACGGCGATGGCCTCGCCGATGCCGCCGCTGGCGCCGGTGACGACCGCGGCCTTGCCATGGAATGCGCTCATGTCTCCTCCGTCTCTTCCTCGGGCTCGCGCAGGAGCCCGACCTCCAGCAGCGCATCCGCCGCCTCACGGATGGCCTGGAAGCTCATGCCGGACCGCTCCGCGATGGCCAGCAGGTCGTGCTCGCCGTCCGAGAGGTTCAGGACCCAGAGCAGGGCCAGCTCGCGCGCGCGGCCCGCATTATCGCAGCCACTGCCGCCACTGCCGCCGATCGTCCGGTAAAGCCCCCGCCGGCCGAGCTGCGGCTCGCACCTGGGATTCAGGTTGAGATAACGCCGGTTTCCTTCCAAAACGTCCATCACCGCGAGATAGGTGCGGAGGGAACCTTCCAGCGCTTCGGGACGCACGAAACCCAGGTTGTCGGCCGAGGTGTGATACTCGGGATACCGGCCATAGGGCGTGCGGGTCAACGAGCCGACGGCGAGGTTGAACCCCGGCGAGTTGTACTGCCGCTCGTCATAGCCGAACGGAACGAAGTCCTCGACGGCGAACGCCTCTCCCGAGGCCTCGAGGACGGCCAGTGCCGCGCGGTCGATCTCGGCGTTTCCCCGGCGGCTTCGCTTGTAATGGAACCCGCCCGAATCGCCGAGGTTCGCGGCGACGAGACCGTGGGCGATCCGCCCCGCCCTCTCCTCGTTCCGCGCCAGCCAGGTGATCGAGCCGATGGTGCCGGGGATGAACAGGAAGCGATAAGAGTAGCGGCGCCTCGGCCGGCCTTGAAGCTCCCGGGCCAGCCAGGTCATCACCGCGATCCCGGAGAGATTGTCGTTGCAGAGCGACGGATGACAGACGTGCGTCGAGAGCAGGACCTCGCGCTTGGACTCCCCCGGCAGGAAACATTCGCCGTAGGTCAGCGAGCCGTCTTCCAAGGTCGAATCGATGAAGACCTCGTACTCCCCCACCGGCAGGCCCTGAAACTGATGATGGCTGAGACAGAATCCCCAGGCTTCCTTGTAGTAGGAGGTGCGGTATGGGATCAGGTCCGGCTTGTCCGGCAGTGTGAACAGGTGCTCCTTCAGTTGTTCCAGGGGCATCCTGGCGTGAACCGGGACGCTGTAGTTGAGGACGTGGAGATTGCAATTCCGGAAGTCCACCACCTTCCTGCCCGCGGCATCCTTGATCCAGGCCTCGCGGATATTCCACTCCTTCGGCACGGTCCAGTCGAAGACCGGCGTGCCTGAAGGGACTTCGTGAACCTCCAAGGCGATCCGCTCGCGGATCAGGGCCAGGGTGCGGCGGACCCCGTCGCCGGTGAGGCTCCGGCAGATGGGATACGCCTCCGCGACGAAGCGGGCCATCTCCTCGCTCGTGGCGCTCATCGCTCTAAGTTGTTCCGTTGCCAAGCCTTTAGGGCCTCTCTCGACCGAGCTCGCGGCGGCGCGCCGCAGGATGACGGCGCTGTATATTATTTGACGGCCTCTCTCCGCAGCCTGACGGCGGCATATCTTATCTCGCGGCTGCGCTCCGCAAGATGAGATGCAGCTCCGTCAAATGACGGCGGCGTTCCACAGGATAAGGTGGCGTTCCGTCAGATGACGGCGCCGCTCCGGCAGATAAGATGGCACGCCGTCAGGTGAAGGCGGCAGCCCGTCATCTGAGAAAAGGTCCCGTCATCTCACGGCGGCGTTCCGCGAGATGAGATACCGCTCCGTCAGATGACGGCGGCGTTCCGCAGGATAAGATGCGGCGCCGTCAAATGACGGCATCATGCCGCGAACTAAGATGACACGCCGCAAGATGACGGTGCCGCTCCGGCAGATAAGATGGCGCGCCGCCAGGTGAAGGCGGCAGCCAGTCATCTGAGAATAAGACCCCGTCATCTCACGGCGGCGTTCCGCGAGATGAGATACGGCGCCGTCAAATGACGGCGGCGTTCCGCAGGATAGGATGGCGTTCCGTCAAATGACCGCGCCGCTCCGGCAGATAAGATGACGCACCGTCAGGTGAAGGCGGCAGCCGGTCATCTGAGAAAAGGCCCCGTCATCTCACGGCGGCGCTCTGCAAGATGAGATGAGGCTCCGTCAGATGACGGCGGCGTTCCACAGGATAAGGTGGCGTTCCGTCAGATGACGGCGCCGCTCCGGCAGATAAGATGGCGTGCCGTCAGGTGAAGGCGGCAGCCGGTCAATCGAGAAAAGGCCCCGTCATCTCACGGCGGCGTTCCGCGAGATGAGATGCGACGCCCTCAGATGACGGTGCCGCGCCGCAAGATGAGATGGCGTCCCGCGAGCTTGCGGCGGGCACATCTCAGGCCGCCAGATCCTCCAGCTTCTTGCCCGAAGCCAGGGCCTCCGTGACCCACTGCGGCCGCTTGCCGCGGCCCGACCAGGTCATCTCGGGATTCTCCGGATGGCGGTACTTCACCTCGACCGTCCCCCGTCCTGCTCTCTGCAGCCTCAGCAGCTCCTCCACACTCATGCCGATGCTGGCCGCGAGCTCGCGGACCTGCTGCAGCACCCGCTCCCGCTCGGCCTCCTTGCGCGCCGCGATCTCGGCCTGCGCGTCGCGCACCAGCGTCTCCAGCTCCTCGATCGACAGCTTGGACAAATCAGTACCCTGCTTCGCCACGTTCGACGTCCTCCTTCTTGGAAGGGCGGAGAGTACAGCCGAGGAGGCTATCAGGTCCACCTCCGCTCCACCGCGGCTGTCGGCGCGCGCCGTGCTACCATGCCGCCGATGATCGCGATCGAGGATATCTGCGAGCCGGAGTGGGCCGACTGGTACCGGATGACACCCCGGGAACGATGGGAAGAGAGCGCTCGCCTGTGGCACCACTTCGTAGCGATGGGAGGCTCCCTTGATCCCGAGCCCGATCCGCAAAGCCCTTTCTACGATCCGCAGACATCGGGTAGCCCACCTGTTGATGGGCGGCCAGGCCTGCGTGTTGTACGGCGCAGCGGAGTTTAGCCGCGATCTGGATTTGGCCCTGCTGCCAGACCCCGCCAATCTCGAATCCCTGAAGGCAGCCCTCGCTGAGCTCGACGCCGAGGTCATCGCCGTTCCCCCCTTCGCGCTGAAGCATTTGAACGAGGGGCTCGCCGTTCACTTTCGTTGCCGGCAACCGCAGGTCGCTGGACTGCGGATCGACGTCATGGCGCACTTGCGAGGAGTCGCACCGTTTCCAGAGCTATGGGCGCGGCGGACGTCCTTCACCTTCAAGGACGAGACGCTGGAGGTCATGGCTCTGCCGGACCTCGTGGCGGCCAAGAAGACCCAGCGAGACAAAGATTGGCCGATGATTCGCCGTCTGGTCAATGTCAACTACCTGAACCATCGGGACGAGCCGACATCGGAACGGGTCCTTTTCTGGCTCCGGGAGTTGCGGACGCCCGAGCTTCCTGGTTGAGGCCGTCCAGGCTCACCCTGAAGTCGTGGAGCAATTGATCGGGGAAAGGCCGCTCCTGAAGTTGGCAACCTCAGAGAGCGTTGCGAGCGGCGTCCTCGGTCAGGCCTTGCGCGACGAGGAGGAAGCGGTGCGGCGCCTGGACGCGGCGTACTGGAAGCCACTGCGAGAACAGATCGAGCGGCTTCGGCGGGCTGCTCGGAGGTGAGCCTCACCTCTTGATCCACGGCCTGAGCCCACATATACTTCCCACATGAAAGCCGTACAGATCATGTTCGAGGAAGACCTCCTCGCCGAGTTGGACGACACCGCCGAGGTTCGCGAAAAGGGGCGGTCCGCGGTGATGCGAGAGCTTGCCAGCGACTTCCTGCGCCGACGCCGCAAGCGTGAGATCGACGCACAATACGAGCGCGCTTATGCGGGAGTCGAGGACCCGCTCGGCGAGGATTTCGAGGGATGGGAAACGCTCCCCATGCTACCATGCCGCCGATGATCGCGATCGAGGATATTTGTGAGCCGGAGTGGGCCGACTGGTACCGGTTGACACCCCGGGAACGATGGGAAGAGAGCGCTCGCCTCTCGCACCACTACGTTGCGATGGGGCTCCCTTGATCCCGAGCCCGATCCGCAAAGCCCTTTCTACGATCCGCAGACATCGGGTAGCCTACCTGTTGATGGGCGGCCAGGCCTGCGTGTTGCACGGCGCAGCGGAGTTTAGTCAGGGACGGATTGGCAGCGTTGACCGGCCGTCGCGTCAAGACAGGGTCAAGACTGTATGAGACGTAGCCATGCCGACGATCAGCATGTTCTTTGGCGTCGTGATTCAAATGTTCTGGCGGGAGCACGGACCGCCGCACTTCCACGCGATTTACGGTGAGCACGAGGCCGTGATCGATATCCGTGAGCTGCGCGTGACGCGTGGCTCGCTTCCCCGACGGGCACTTGCCCTCGTGCTCGAATGGGCTGTTGACCATCGTGAGGCGTTATTGGAGGACTGGGAACTATGCAGTCAACTGCGACCCCCCAAACCGATTCCGCCGCTGGAGTAGCTCCGACGCCGCGTCCGTCGTCGGCTTGGCGAGTCGTGGCAGTCGAGCCGCTGCCAGAGCTGCGCCTCCGCGTCAAGTTTTTCGACGGCACTTGCGGCGAGGTGTGGCTGCGAAGCTTCCTCGAGAGTCCGCGGGTCAACGGCACGATCTTCGAGCCGCTGCGGGACCCCGAGACCTTTCGGCAGGTTCTCGTCGAGCTGGGTGCCGTGACGTGGCCCAACGGCGCCGACCTCGCGCCGGATGCCATGTACGACGCCATCCGCACAGCCGGGCATTGGGCGGTTGACGAGTGAAGCTCTCGACACGGACATCTGCCTGCCGGCGAACCCGATGATCGCGATCGAGGATATCTGCGAGCCAGAGTGGGCCGACTGGTACCGGATGACACCCCGGGAACGATGGGAAGAGAGCGCTCGGCTCTGCGCTCTAGTCATTGCCTTCCTCCCTGATCGTAATCGGCCAGAGTGACAGATGATGGCTTTGTTGAAGTCGTGCCTCCTCGCCTTCATCTTCGCCTTCTTTGGCATGTTGCCGGTCGCTCTCGTTATCTTCCTTCTCGGTTTCGGCGGTGCGCCGGGCACCTTTCTCTGGTCGGCAGCCGATCGATTTGACAGCAGATGGCTTCGGCGACTGGCGCTCGCCGTAACGTGGCTCGGCCAATCCTACGTATCGCTTGCATTCGTTGTCCTCGTAATCTCAGCCTTACGAGCCTTCCTCGAGGAACGGCCAAGCTTCTACGTCTGGCCGTTCTGGATTGCCGCATTTTTCCTTGCTGTGGCACCGCCAAGTTATGCGATGAAGGAGAAAGGAGATCCCCCTAGCTCACAGCACTTCGCCATGCCTATGACGGCGATCACGACGATAGCAGGATTCTTTGTGCTAGCACTCCTCCCACGCGTAGCGACCAGTGCGTGGCCTTGGGTACCGTTCCAGAAGGAAGTCGGCCGTGCCGCATGCAAGGTCGCAATCATGTCCTTCATCGACGCCCACCGAATGATGTCAGACGAGTCGGGAAATGTCGTGCAGCTCAACGACGACCAAGCGAGCGAGATGAAGGCGCTCATCCGGCAGGGTCTGCGCAGCTCAAGCCGTGTTCCAGAAGCCTTCCTCGATAGCGTGCATCCACAGCTTAAATCTGAATTCAGAGACCACCTAGTCGCAGGCTGGAGTCTCTATCTGGAAGGTCTGGAAGGTGCCGATCCAGCAAAGCAGATTGCCGGAATTCAGCGGGTTCAGCTCTGGGAAGTCTTCAAGGGTGCGAATGCCGATCTGCTCTACAAGCGGATAATCGAGTGACAGCCAATCGTGCAGCCAAAGGAAAACTGTGGAATCTTTTTTCTTAGACGGTAAGGCGCCCGAGGACTACCTGTTTGTGCGGGATGGAGGGAGTCACCTGTGTGCTTCTGTCCGCGACTTTATCGAAGGCGCATGGCGTCGATGTAAGCCATATTTGGACTCAGAGGTGCGGACAGACGCTCGCGAGCACTTTCACCAGAGATGGTGGGAGGTCTATCTAGCTCATCTGCTGCTGGAAACTGGCGTCCACTTGGTAAGGCGAGAGGATCGACACCCACGGAGGAGTGGCCCAGATCTTCTTGCGCGAGTAGCCGGCAGGAATCTCTGGATCGAGGCCGTCGCACCTATGGGGGGTGAAGGTCCTGACGCAGTTCGGAGCGGCAGGCTTTCAAAGGGTCCGAGGCCGTTTCCGGAGAAGGAGATCATGCTGCGTTTCCAGCAGGCGTTCTCGACGAAGGTCGACTACCACACGGAGTGCGCCAACAAAAGATGGGTCAGAGAAAATGAAAGTTATGTTGTTGCTTTGAATGGCGCTTTAGCCGAAGGAGGCTATCCATGTCTGCAGCAATACCCGAGAATTGTAAGCGCTCTTCTGCTCGGCTTGGAGGAAGCATCGGTTACGGTGGAGTTTGACGAAACAACGAGTCGCTTCGGAGAGACTCACTATGAGTATCAGCCAAAGATCGAGAAGAAATTGAAGGGAACTGTACGCTTGGCTGCGCTCCACGACCCTGCCAACTCGCGCGTCAGCGCAGTTCTATATTCGGCGTCGGACGCTTACAACTGCTCGGCCATGCACGGCGTGAAGTCGAGCGGGCACGAAGTGATGGCGAGAGAATTTGCTCTTGTCCTCAACCCTCATGCACAAATATCTCTTCCTCCTGATTTTCTCTCCACTATTCCAAGGTACTGGGTTGAGCTGCACGATGATCGTTTCATCCTTCATGCCCCACCGCGCCCGGCAGGACTCTCTTCCGGTAGGCCGTAGTCCAGGAATCGCGTCCTTGACAAGTGAAAGCCACCCAACCTTGAGAAACGCACTGAGACAATCGGTATCCAGGATGATGGAAAAGACTCAATGGCCGGATCTTCCCGCCATGCGAAGAGAAAGCCTAGCCATCTCCTCCGTCTCTTCGAGGCTCTCGCTGGACTCCCGGCTGATTCCGCGACGGTGGAGCGCCTCCTTGAGGTTCTCGATCGAGATGCCTGCGAACTCAGCCGTCCGTCCTATGGACAGCACGCCCTTCTCATAGAGCCTGCAGGCTACCGCCTCGCGCAGATCCGGCCTTGCGGTGAGAAGAACCTCCACGGCATGTGCGAGGAAGGCTTCCTTGCTATCGTAGAGGCCGGTCTCGGTCACGGCTTCGAGCTCCTCGTCCAGCAAAGATCGGGCTGTGTTATCGACGGCTCCCATGTCGAGAACTCTAGAGCATTGCCTGTGGCGGTTGCAAGAAGCCTCTAGTTGAGCGGCTCAGGGACTCGCCGGGAGTCCATTCGCTCACCGGCGGGTGGCCCGGAAGGGCCTCAGTGCGGTAGACTCCCTACCGTGAAGACCAGCCGGCGAGACCACGATGCCTGAGATCAGCCGGTTCTTCGGCATCATCATCACCATGTACTTCACGGACCACCCTCCCCCGCACTTCCACGTGCGCTACGGCTCCCAAAGGGCCCTGATCACCATAGACCCTCCGAGTCTTCTTGAGGGCCGGCTTTCGCCGCGGACGCTCGGCCTCGTCACCGAGTGGGCCGCATTGCACCAGGGCGAGCTTCTCGAAAATTGGCGGCTTGCGAGTCAACAACAGCCACTGAACAAAGTCGCGCCACTGGAGTAGCCATGCTCAAGGACATCGTTGCAGTCCGCCCCCTCTCCCCCTACGTGCTACATATTCGTTTCGAGGACGGTGTCGAGGGCGACATAGATCTCTCGTCGCTCATTGATTTTCGAGGCGTATTTGCACCACTCCAGGATCCCTCCGAATTCGCAAAGGTCCGGGTGGATTCCGAGCTCGGCACGATCGTTTGGCCAAACGGCGCGGATCTCGATCCCGATGTCCTGTATTCCCTAGCCACGGGCCAGCCCATATCGTTCGAGCATCAGCACGCGGAGCTGGGTCCACGACAAGCCAGCCATGAATGAGAGTCGGACAGTCCGGGTCTTCCGTTTCCTCGACGAGCTCGACGCCTTCGTCGTGACCGAGGAGTATCGCGAGCTCGCCGACTATCTCCACCTCACCGAATGGACTCCCGTCGTCTGGATCGGCCGGCTCTTTAGCATGGACAACGATGTGGGAGAGCACTGGTTCGACAACTGGGAGCTTCGCGAGGAGCGGGCAGCCAAAGCCGAGGCTTTAGAGATCCACGAAGAAGACCTTCTCATCATCGACCCAGACCGCTTTCAAGATGGCCGCGACGGGCCGTGCCACGACCCCGTGCAACGAAAACGATTCTGGACGGACGTGTTACGCTCCTTGGAGCTCAGCTATGAGACTCTCTTCGATGAGGCACGCAAGGTCAACGCACACAACAAGGAATACGTTTCAGAGGAATACCTCCCGGATCTCGAGGAGCGCATTGAGAGGATCTGCTCCAGCCGTCTTCGGTAGAGGGTGGACGTTGACGCCCCTTACTTCCCTGGGCCTACTACTCGTCCGCCACCTCTCCAGCCAGTTTTAAGATCGTCAGCCGGGTGTGAGGCGCCAATCGGAAACCAAGGGCCTGAAGTCTGGTAAGCAGCGGCTCAAGGCCTGAGACGAGTCCTGCGTTCTTGGCGTCGAGGAGCAATCCCAAAGTACCGGAAAAACGGATCTTCAGGATTTCAGCCACACGTCGGGCAAGCGAATCGTCCAGCAGCGCCGTGGACTCCGGCGATTCCAGTGCCAACATCAAGGTTTCTGTTTCTCCTGGTCCCAGGTCGCGAGCGAATGGCAGGGCAGGCCGGTTGGATGGACTGCGAATCTCCACCCAACCGAGCTTGGAGAGATCCCGCAGATTGACTCCAAGAGCTCTGCCGATCGAGAGCTCCTGAGCAACGGCGGGTGGAACGACAATCCGTTCTACGAGCGCCGGCAGGATCTCGAGAAGGCCGATCTGGTGCAGGTATTGAAGGGGCGAGGTATCGCTGACAACCTCAGGCAAAGCGCGCTTCCTTCTCGAGATCTTCGGCCGTCAGGCGGAAGGTGTCCGCTCCGTAGTCCGAGAGTCTGGAGAGGAAGGCGACTCGAGGAATGCCGGCAAGGTGAGCCGCAGCCCCTGAAGAGAGGCGGCCCATCTCGAAGAGCTTGACGGCTGCTGCCATACGGAGAGCCGCACCGGCCTGCTCTTCTGAAATCTCCAAAGCCGCTAGCGATTCGTCGGGGATCTCCATCGTGATGTGGCTCATCAGACTCCTCCTTCAAGCACAGGCACCAAGTCAATCGGCAGCTCTGGTCGCATCTAAGCTTACTCTATTAGGACCGGCACCCAAGCCATATCGAGGACCGCTTTCAAGACAGCGGCCAGATCTCAGCTTTGACGTCTTCCCAGTCCCGACCCTCTTCGGATTCGAGGCTGGCGAGACGCTCGTCCAGTAGGTCCCGCTGCCAAGCCGGCAGCGGGAGGGAGTCCGGGTTCTCCACGCTGGACCAGATCGTCTCTGCGATCTCCAGGCGCTCGTCTTCAGGTAACTCCATCACCTGCCGCTGAATCTCTGCCTTGGTCATGACTTCAGTATAGATCAGCCAGGCCGCCTTTCACCAGGCGAGGAAGAGAACAACGGCAGCCGGCGATCCTTCTCCGAGATCACCGTCACCACCTCCGGCCACGGGATCGCGAAGGCGGGATCGTCCCAGCGGTAGCCGCGGACGGACTCGGGGGCGTAGGGCTCGGAGATCTGATAGAAGACCTCGGTCGCGTCCTCCAGCGTCTGAAAGCCGTGCGCCATACCCTTCGGGATGTAGAGCTGATTTCTCTTCTGCCGCGGAGAGCACGATCGAAAAGTGCTGCTTGAAGGTAGGCGAATCCGGACGCAGGTCCACGATCACGTCCCAGATGGCGCCGCGGGTGACCCGCACGAGCTTGATCTCCTCGTGGGGCGCGATCTGGAAGTGAAGGCCGCGCAGGGTGCCACGACGGTGATTGTAGGAGACGCTGCACTGGGCCACCGTGGGATCGAGGCCATGCGCCGCGAATTCTTCGCGGCACCAGGTGCGGGCGAAAAAGCCCCGCTCGTCTTCGAAGCGTTCCGGCTCCAGGACCCAGGCGCCGGAAAGCGGAGTCTCGCGGAAGATCATTCGAGAACCCGGACCTCCGGAATCGCCACCACGAAGCGGCCTCCCCAGGAGCGGACGTCCGCCATCTGCTCCATGATCTCCTCCTTTAGGTTC
Organism: Thermoanaerobaculaceae bacterium; assembly: GCA_963778565.1. GTDB lineage: Bacteria > Acidobacteriota > Thermoanaerobaculia > Multivoradales > UBA5704 > DATARR01. The sequence continues at coordinate 82,306 of CAVZUZ010000024.1, forward strand.
CAGGGCAGGATGAGAACGTAGTCCGGCCTCGTCTCTCGCAGCCGGTCGGGCGCGTGGATCGGAACGCGCGTGCCCGGCAGGTAGCGCCCCTGCTTGTGGGGGCTGCGGTCCACCGTGTAGTCGAGGAAGTCTGTGCGGATGCCGCAATAGTTGAGCAGCGTATTGCCCTTGGCCGGAGCGCCGTAAGCGGCGATCGACTTTCCCTCTTCCTTGGCCTGAATCAGGAAGCGCAGCAATCCGCGTTTGACGCGCCGAACCCGATTCGAGAAGGAGCTGTACGTCTCCAGACAGCCGAGTCTGGCTGTCTCCTCGCAGCCGAGGAGATCGCCTACCCGCTCCCCCATCGGCTTCGAATCGTCCTCGTCATGCTTGGCGTAGATGCGGAGCGAGCCGCCGTGCGTGGGCAGCTCCTCGACGTCGAAGAGAGTCAGACCGTGGGTGGCGAAGACTTTCCGTACGGTCGTGAAGGAGAAGTAGGAGTAGTGCTCGTGGTAGATGGTGTCGAACTGGTCCTCCTGCATCAGGCGGAGGAGGTGCGGGAACTCCATCGTGAGCACCCCGGCAGGCGCGAGCAGCGCTTTGAGACCCGCAACGAAGTCGTTGAGGCCCGGCACGTGGGCGAGGACGTTGTTGCCCACGAGCAGGTCGGCGCGCGTGCCGGCGGCGACGAGCTCGCGGGCGGTCGCCTCGCCGAAGAATCTCACCAGCGTGGGGATTCCGGAGGCCTCGGCGGCTTCGGCGACGTTGCGGGCCGGCTCGATGCCGAGGACCGGAATCCCCCGCTCCTTGAACCAGCGCAGGAGATAGCCGTCGTTGCTCGCCACCTCGATCACCCGGTGGCCGGGGCCGAGACCAAAGCGGTCGATCACGGCCGTGGCATAGGTCTCGGCATGGCGCAGCCAGCTCTCGGAGTAGGAGGAGAAATAGGCGTAGTCGGAGAAGATCGCCTCCGGCTTCTCCTCCTCGGGAAGCTGGACGAGGAAGCACTCGCCGCAGACATAGACGCAGAGGGGATAGAAGCGCTCCGCCTTGCCCAGATCCTCCGGCTCCAGATAGGAGTTGGCGAGCGGCGAGGCGCCGAGGTCCACGAAGACCTGAGAAAGGGGCGCGCCGCAGAAGCGGCAGCCGAGGCCGGATCGACCGGATCGAACGTCGGACCGGCTCACCAGATCTTCCAGGGTGTCTCCCCCCGCTTCCACAGGTCGTTCAGGTGCAGATAGTCGCGATAGGTGTCCATGGGATGCCAGAAGCCTTCGTGGAGGTAGACCGAGAGCTGGCCGTCCCGCGCCAGCCGCTGCAGCGGCTTCTGCTCCAGGAACAGGCCGGGATCGTCGTCGAGATAGTCGAAGACCTCGCGCTGGAAAACGAAGAAGCCGCCGCTGACGACGCCTTCGGCATGGGTGGGCTTCTCGTCGAACTCCAGCACCTGGACACCGTTCACGCGCATCTCGCCGTAGCGCGAGGTCGGATGGACGCCGGTCACCGTGGCGAGCCGGCCGTGGGACCAGTGGAATTCGAGCAGGGCGTCGATGTCCACATTTCCCACGGCGTCGCCATAGGTGAGGCAGAAGGTGGGTGCGTCGACATAGCGGCGCACCCGCCAGAGGCGCGCGCCGGTGGCAGTTTCCGGCCCGGTTTCGGCGCAGGTGACGCGCCAGCTCTCGTAGCCGTCCTGATTGTGGATCTCGGGTTCGCGGCTGCCGTCCATGGACAGGGTGAAATCGCAGTGCATCTCCCGGTACCGGAGGAAGTACTGCTTGATCTCCCAGCCCTTGTAGCCGAGGCAGAGGACGAACCGGTCCAGGCCGTGCGCGCCGTAGATCTTCATGATGTGCCAGAGGATCGGCTGGGGGCCGATCTCGACCATCGGCTTCGGCCGGTACTCCGTCTCCTCGCGCAGCCGCGTGCCCTGGCCGCCGCAGAGGATCACCACCGGCATGTCGCGCTTCGAAGGCCTGCTCATCCACGCTCCTTCGCGGGTTCCAGAGCCGATTCTAGAAGATGTATCCGAGCGACCGCAGCTTCTCGATCTCCAGCTCGTTCATGGCGCCGTCGCGGCTGGCGCCGGGAAGCCCCGGCGGAAGCCCCAGCCCACGGTAGGACGGAACGGTCCGCAACGGGTGGAGCCGGACGAAGCCGGCGTCGAGCGCATCCAGGAGCACCTTGCCGGAGACGTTCTCCGGCACGGGCAGGCCCAGGAGGTAGAGGATCGTCGGGTAGAGGTCGTAGACGTCCGCTCCCTGGAGTGTGAGCCCACGCTTCACCGGCCCGCCTCGCAGCAGAAGGATGCCCGGCGGTCCATGCCGGTGTTGGGTGTAGAGGCTGTGGACGATCGTCGGGCTGTGGCCATGATCGGAGGCGACGATGACCACGGTCCCCGGGCCCACCGCCGCGAGCAGCTCGGCGAGGAAGCGGTCGAAATCGCGATGCAGCTTGGAGATGCGGCCGGCGTTCTCCGCCAGACCGCGCTGGGTGACGCCGAAGAAGCGCTCCGGCTCGTACCACTTCCAATACCAGTGCTGAAAGCTGTCCGGCTGGTGGGTATAGAAGTTGACGAAGCGCGGCTGCGGTCCCTTGCGGAGCAGCTCCAGCAGGGTCGCCGACTGCCAGTAGAAATCTCCGCTTTCCAGGAGCGGCCGGACCTGCCGGAAGAGCGATTTCGGCCGGGTGAACAGCTCGACGCGGCTGGATGCGCGGGTCGCAAACTCGTCGAGGCCGTAGGAGAGGAACCAGCTCCCCGGCCGCGAGGGGCGCAGGGCCGGAAAGGAGAAGAAGTAGCCGTCGACGACGCCGATCGGCAGTCCGGCGCGGTCGGCTACCTCCCAGAGGGGTGCGGCTTCCAGGGAGAAGCGGTCGACCGGGATCTGCCGTGCCAGCCCCAAGGGCGCCACGAGATCGGCGAGCTCCTTGAAGTAGGTGCGGTGCACGGGAAAAAGCCCCCGCGATTTCATCCCCGGCAGGCGGATGCGGTAGAAGTCGAGCACGCCGTGCCGTTCGGGGGTCTCGCCGGTATAGACGGAGGCCCAGATGACGGCGGAGTTGGAGTCGTGGAGGGTGGCGAGATCGCCGCTCGCGCCGCCCCGTACCAGGCCGGCGAAGGCGGGCAGCTCGCCCTTCTCCATCAGCGGCCGGATCACCCGCCAGTCCGCGCCGTCGAGGCCTACGAAGACCACCTTGAGGCCGGTATTCGCCGTGGCGATTCGAATTGGCCGCGACGGCCGAGGTGGCTTGACGGGCCCCGCTGCCTCCGAGCCGCCTCTCAGGTAGAGAGGAGCCGCGGCGTGGGCCGCCAAGCCGGCCAGGAACGTGACAGCAACCGCCCGTCTGAGCCGGCCCCGGCTCCGGAGCCCCTCCAGGACTTGCACCAGCAGCCACGAGGCGACGAATCCGCCGGCGGCGATGAGCACCGCCAGACCGATCAGCACGGCCGCCATGCCGATGGCGCCGGCAGGCCCCAGCGGAGCCTGATCGTAGGTCAGCCCGTAGAGGAAGAACACCTCCCAGAAGAACAGGTTGAAGGCGAGCAGCCCGAGCCGGGTTCCGCGTTTCTCCGCCAGGCCCGCCGCCAGGCTCGCCAGCGCAAAGAACGCGGCGCCCCAGAGGCCGTACAGCAGGAGGAAAAAGGCGTACGTGATCAATGCATCCCGCGCCGAGCCGAGATGGTTGTAGACGACGTGGACCAGCGACAGAACGGCGCCGTAGAGGAGCGAGCCGTAGAGGAAGCCGCCAAGAAAGGCGTCTCGCAAGGCTCGCAGTCTCATTCCTGGGTTCTCTTACGCAAGTGGGGGGAAGAGGGTCCAACAGCGGCGCGTTGAATCGCGAGACGGTAGCAGATAGGGTGCTATGCCATCAACCGGTGGTAGTCGCGCGTCGTCTGCGGCATCGGCGCCATCCCCAGCTCTTCGAGAAGGAGCCGGCAGAGCTGATCGTACTGCCGCCGGACGAGATCCCGGCGCCCCTGCTCTGCATAGAGACGCATCAAGGCGAGATGGATGCGTTCCTGGAGGGGATCTTCGATCAGGCTCGTGCGGTAGGCGTCCATCGCCTCCTCGGCGCGTCCCGAGCGGGCGTGGAAGTCGCCGAGCTCCCGCAGCAGCTCCAGATAGAGGCGCTGGTAGATCTCCCGCCGGGAAGCGATCCAGGCCTCGTAGTGCCCCTGGAGAAAGGCGCCGCGGTAGAGCGTCCACGCGCGCCGCCAGGCATGGGCCGCCGCCGCAAGGTCGCCGAGGCTCGGCTCGCTCCCGGCCTTCCTGCGCCAGCCGGCTGAACTCGACGACGTCGATCTCCCAGGAAACCTCCGGGTTCAACCGGTAGACGCCGCTGCGGAACAGCAGGGGCGCCGGCCGGTCCTTCGCACCCGGCCCCCCCTCCAGGGCGCGGCGAAGATGGCTCAAGGTGGGATGGAAGTTGCGTTCGATGGTGCGCTCGCCCTCGGTGGGCCAGACGGCTTCGATGCAGCTCTTCACGGCCGGCCTGGAGGCCGGGGGAGGAGGCGAGGAAAGCGAGAAGCTGGAAGGAGCGGCGAAGCCGGCAGTCGAGATCGTGCTCGCCCTGCTCGTCGCGTTGCCGGGCGATCGGGCTGCCGAACAGGCCCAGCACGTAGACGGGCCGGCCGGCGGTGGACGGTTCCTCCGGTCCCGGCGTCGAGGACGCGTCGGCGGCGCCCTGGCGTGATGGCGGCGATGGCGGCGATGGCGGCGATGGCGGCGATGGCGGCGATGACCGGCGGCGGCGTTCCCACTTGAGGGCGGCGGCCAGGAGCCGCGGCAGGCGATCCCGCTCCGGTCCCTCGACCCACAGACCGCGCTCGTCGATGAGACGCCAGGCCTCCTCGCTCGCGTCGCCGGTCGCGGTCCGCTCCTCGGGAGCCTCGAGCAGGCGCCGACGCTCCGCTTCAGAAACGGCGTCCAGCACTTCATGGCGCAGGAAGAGGCGCACGGCTGGAATCTCCAAGAGCGCTTCCGCTCCCGCACCCTCCAACTCCATGCCTCCGGTGGCCTCGAAGGCCAGGCGCAGCGGACGATACCAGCCGTCCGTCGCCTCCAGCCAGCGCCGGGCGGCAGCCGGCGCGAGCTCCATGCCGGTCAGGAGATGGTAGAGGACGATCACCTCTTCTACGGTGAGCAGCAGCTCCTGGGGCGGTACGCGGTCACAGGGCACGGCGCCGCAGCTCCAACGACGGTCACCGGCGAAGATCAGCCGCTGACCCGGCCGCAGCCAGCGTTCGGCCGCGGCCAACTGTTCCTCCGCCGGCCGCCCCGACGCGACGAGCCAACGGACACCTTCCCTCTCGGCGGCCTCGCGAAAGGCCTCGTCGTCGAGGAACGCCGCCAGCGGCAGCGCCGCGGCTCGCGCACCCTGCCTGGCGAGCAGCGCCTCCAGGACCGCCATCTTGCCGCTGCCGGGCCAGCCCCAGAGCTGCACGAGCGGAGCCTCCAGGGAATCGATCCCGTGCAGCAGCCGCTCGATCTGGGGAAAGAGGTGAAACGGTTCAGACATCTTCCACGAATCCAGCCTCTCCGGAAGCCCGGATGCGGCTTCGCGCGAGCGCCTGGTCAGCGGGCGCGGCGGCTCTCCGCCGGCCCGGAAAACTCCTCCACCAGCCCTGAAGCCAGCAGCTCGCGCGAGAGAGCTGCAAGGCAGCGTGTCGTGATCTTGCCGATGCTCGACGCGCGGTATCCGAGCTTGCGGGCTACCTCCGGCGGCTCGTATCCCAGCCGGAACCGGAGCCGGAGCAGCGAGCGGCAGCGGGATGGCAGCCTGTCGATCAGATTCTCCAGGTCGCAGAGGAGATCCGCGCGCTCCTGGGAAGGAGCGGCCGGTGCCGAGAGCCACTCCAGAATGGTCGAGTCGACGGCCGAGTAGATCCGCCGCCGGTGCACGCGCCAATACATGAGACAGTGGCGCTTGACCGTGCCGAACAGCCAGCTCTCGGGATCCCGCACCCGCTCCCATTGATAGAGCAACGCCAGCAAGGCCTGCTGCAGGACGTCCTCGGCGTCTTCGCTCGGGATGCGGTACGTCGCCAGCAACCGCTTGAGCTTGGGCTCGACCGCCTTCAAAAACTCCTCGAAGGGGACGAGATTCTCAGTGCGTTCCGGAGTCGGCATTCGAACCTGAATGAATCGGCGTTACTCCCAACTTAACACTCCCGTCCGTGGCTGTCCAGCTTATAGCCGCTGTGAAATCAGGTGATTTCGAGCCGGCCGGTGCGAAGGAAATCGCGCACCTGCTGAATGTCTTCCCAGGTGGGCCGCTTGAGCGCGGAGTTCCGCAACAGGGCGGCGGGATGATAGGTGACCATGGTCGGGATGCTCTGCACGCGGAACCACTGGCCGCGCATCCGCCCGATCGGCGAGTCGTTGCCAAGCAGGGTTTGAGCGGCGACCCTTCCGAGAGCGACGATGACCCTGGGCCGGACGAGCGCGATCTGCCGCTCGAGATAACCGCGGCAGGCGGCGACCTCGTCCGGTTGCGGATCGCGATTGCCGGGAGGCCGGCATTTCACCACGTTGGCAATGTAAACCTCGTCACGAGTCATTTCGATCGCCTGGATGATGCGGGTCAGCAGCTCGCCGGCCGCGCCGACGAACGGCAGCCCCTGGCGGTCCTCCTCGGCTCCCGGCCCTTCACCGATGAACATCAGGTCGGCGTCGGGATGGCCCATGCCGAAGACGACCTTCGTCCGTCCCTCGCAAAGCCGGCAACGGGTGCAGCCGGCCGCCACTGCCGCCAGAGCGGTGAGCTCGGCCGCCCGCTCCGCGGCCTCGGGGCTCGCCGGTTCTGACTTCGGTGGGGCGGGCTGCGCGCCTGCCGAGGGTTCGGAGGGTTTGAGGTAAAGATCGCCGTAGCCCATCTCGCCGAGATAGGCGAGCAGGTCAGCTAGGCTTGGCTGCGGGCTGCTCACGACCCGAGAGTGTAGCCGTGAACAGGTCGAAGAGCGAGGCCGCGAGCTCGGTTTTGGGGCGGCGACCGAAGAACACCGGGGGGCCCTCGCGACGGAAGACCGTGACCTCGTTGTCTTCGCGCTCGAAGGCGATGTCGGAGCGGGAGACGTCGTTGGCGACGAGGAAGTCCGCCCGCTTCTGCTCCAGCTTGGCGCGGGCGTTTCTTTCCAGGTCCTCGGTCTCGGCCGCGAAACCGGCGACGACGGCGCGCGGCGCCACCTCGCGGAGGCCGGCGAGGATATCGGGGTTCGCCTCCATCTCGAGGATCGGCAGACCTCGCTCCTTCTTGATCTTGCTCGCCGCAGGGCGGCTGGGGCGGAAATCCGCGACGGCCGCGGCCATGACGATCAGGTCGGCCGCCGGAGCGTGCTCGCGCACCGCCCGCTCCATCTCCCTGGCGGTGAGAACGTCGACACGAGTCACCCCGGATGGGGTCGACAAAGAGACCGGACCGGCGACCAGTACGACCCGGGCGCCGCGACGCGCGGCCTCGGCGGCCAGAGCGAACCCCATCCGCCCGCTCGAGCGGTTACCCAGGAAGCGGACGGGATCGACGGGTTCGTGCGTCGGCCCGGCGGTGACGAGAACGGTGCGCCCCGCGAGCGGTCCGATGCCGGCGACGGCCTCCACGGCCTGGGCGATCTCCTCAGGCTCAGCCATGCGCCCGGGGCCGACCTCGCCGGAGGCCAGCGGCCCCTCGACCGGGCCGGCGAAACGGATGCCGCGACGCCGGAGGGTCTCGACGTGCTGACGAACGGCCTCCTTCTCCCACATCGCGGAGTGCATGGCGGGAGCCACGACGACGGGACCGGTGAAGGCGAGCGCCGTGGTCGTGAGGAAATCGTCGGCGAGCCCGAGAGCCAGGCGGGCGATGAGGTGGGCGGTCGCCGGCGCCACGCACAGCACATCCGCCCAGGCGGCGGCCGCAATGTGGGCCTCCTCGCCGCTGCCGGTCGCGGCGAGGTACTCCTCCTGATAGACCGGATGACCGGAGAGCACCTCCAGCGTCAGCGGCGTCACGAAAGAGCCCGCGCTGCGGGTGAGCGCGCAACGCACCTCATGGCCACGGGCGCGGAGCCGCCGCACCAGCTCCGCGGCTTTGTAGGCCGCGATGCCGCCGCTGACGCCGAGCAGGACGCGTAGAGAGCGGTTCATGGGGGGCTTCTCGACCAAATTGCAGAACTCGACCTCACCCCCGGCCCCTCTCCTAAAGGAGAGGGGAGACAAAAGACTCATTCTGCTAGCCCCTCTCCTTTAGGAGAGGGGTTGGGGTGAGGTGGCGCCGGCAAGGCGCCTGATCTTGGACTTCAGTGGACCTCGGCCGGCTGCGGCTCCTCGACCGCCGCAGCCTCGGCCTCCTCCTGTTTGGGAGGCGGCGGCCCGTAACCCCAATCGATCAGCGACTGGTCGACCTCTTCCAGCGCGACCCGGGTCGGCTTGCGCTTGCCGGCCTCGACCTTGGGGCGGGCGCCCCGCATGATCTGCTCGGCCCGGCTGGCCGCGACGAGCACTCGCCGGAATTTGCTGTCCATCGTCGGCGCCTTACCTTCCATCAAAGCTCTCTCCTTGGCAGCGTCCGGGAGCGCCGCCGGTCGAAATCATCTAAGCCGGTGGGATGGAGCCCCGTTCCTGGAAGTCCCTGAGGATCTCCTGGACCCGGGCCTGCATGCGATGCCGCCGGTGCCGTTTATCGAGAATGATGGCTGCGAGAACCTCGCTAGCCCGGCGGGCATCGTCATTGATGATAACATAATGATACCGATCGTAACGCCTCATCTCCGAGCTGGCTACGGCGAGGCGACGGGCGATCGCCTGCTCGTCGTCGAGCCCCCTCCGGTACAGCCGCCGCTCGAGGTCGTCGTAGCTGGGAGGCATGATGAAGATGCTGTGCGCCTGCGGGTGACGGGCGAGCACCTGCTCGGCTCCCTGTACGTCGATGTCGAGCAGCACGTCGATACCTCGTTCGAGACGCGGCAACACCTCCTGGCAGGAGGTACCGTAGTAATTGTCGTGAACCTTGGCCCACTCGAGGAAGGCGCCGGCCGCGAGCATTTCCTGAAAGGTTTCAGGATCGACGAAGTGATAGTCCCTGCCCTCGATCTCTCCCGGACGCGGTGCTCGGGTCGTGTGACTGACCGAGAACGCCACGTCGAACCAGGCGAAGCTCTCCCCCACGGTCATGAGGCTCTGGATGAGGGTCGTCTTGCCCGCACCCGAAGGCGCGGAGAGGATGAACAGCTCGCCGGGTTGCATGGTTGCGCTCAAGTGTTACCAAAGGCAGGGTAAAGCGGGCTCTATCGTACCATCACTCGACGTTCTGCACCTGCTCGCGGAGCTGCTCGCAGAGGACCTTGGCGTCGAGCACGGCGCGGGTCATCTCGGCGTTGCGGCACTTGGCACCCAGGGTATTCAGCTCGCGGAAGATCTCCTGGGTCAGGAAGTCGAGGCGCTTGCCGGCGGCGGCGGATTCGCGGGTGACGGCGCGGAAATGCTCGACGTGCGAGCGCAGGCGGTCGATCTCCTCGCTCACGTCGCTGCGGTCCACGAGGAGCGCCGCTTCCTGGGCGATCCGCGCTTCGTCGAGGGTCTGACCGCCGAGCAGCTCGCTCAACCTTCGCCGCAGCGCCGCCGCGAGCTCTTCGCGGACGGGCCCGCGCAGGGCGTCCAGACGCGCGACGACGCCTCCCAGCGCGCGCAGCTTCTCCTCCAGGATCACGGTGAGGCTGGCGCCCTCCTTCTCGCGGCCGGCGACGAGCTGGGCCACGGCTTCACGGACGACGGCGAGGAGCAGCTCCTCGTCCTCCGGCGTCCACTCCTCGCCCGCCAGCTCCACCCGGAAGGCCTCCGGCAGGCGCAGCAGATCGCCGGCCGAGAGCCCCCGCTCGACCAGGCCCGCCTCGGCGAGCTGATGGACGGCCGCGTGCGCTTCCCGGACCACGCCCAGGTTGACCAGCACGGTCGCCTTGCGCTCCGCCACCGGGCGGAGCTCCACGCGGGCCTCCACACGGCCGCGCGCGACCTCCCGGCCGATGGCGTCGCGCAACGCCGCCTCGCTTCCCCGCAGCTCGTCGCCGAGGCGGAGCTGGAGGTCGAGGAAGCGGTGGTTGACCGCCCGCAGGCTCACCGTGATCCCATGCCGGGCGTTCTCCCCCGACGCTTCGCCGTAACCGGTCATGCTGCGCATGATTCCTCTCTCCTCGCCTACCCGTATGACCGATGGTACCGGTCAAGGACGTCGTTCAGGACCTGGGAAGTCGTACGGAAGCTCGTCTGCTGGAGACGCGCCAAGACCTCCGGCAGAGAAATCAGCCCTCTTCGGGCAGCCCGACCCAGCACGCCCAGGAGACCGGTTATTTCGAGACCACGGGCCAAAGCCACTTCCCTTGCTCTCCGATCGTCCAGGATCACCAGTTCCGCACCGAGAGCCTCGGTCAGCAGGATCGTCTCCCTCTCTCCTGCCTGGAGCCGCCTTAAATCTGGAGGGGTGATCGAACCGACGGCAAGAATCTTCAGCCAAGCAGGAGACCCATCCATCCAGTTCCGTACGCTGGATGGCGCTTCCGGATGCTTCAACTCGGCGGCGACTGCTTCTGAAATGTGAATCCGCTCGTACAGGGCCGGTAAGAGATCAATCTTCCCTATCAGGAGCAGATAACAGATCGGAGACGTGTCGGAGACTACCTTCACTGACCGTCCGAGAGCCTGCGGAGCGTCTCCATATCTCTCTCGAAATCCTCCGCGGAATAATCCAAGTAGGCCTTTTCCTGCTTCAGGAACTCGTCGGTCTGCATTCGGGTCTTGAAGCCCAGCATCCTCTGAACCTCGGCGGTCGTCAGAATACCGGCCCGGTAAGACTCCGCCGCCAACAATTCCACGGCTCGGCGCGGGAGGTCCGCCCACCGAACCTGAAGCGTCTCGACGATGTCGTCCGGAACTTCAAGTAGAACTTCCATGGATCTTCCTCTCTTGTAGAATGGTACCACGCCTCAGTCCGAACCCGCCGCCCACCGCTCCGCCTCGGCCTCCGCCGCGTCCAGCCGGCGCTTCAGCTCATTGGCGGCACGTTCCGTATCTCCTCGACGCTCCACGATGAGCGGCTCGCCGTAGACGAAGTGAACCGTCGAGAACGGGAGGGGTACCAGGAAGCGGTCCCAGGAACGGAGCAGCTTCGCGCGGGAGGCAGCAATCGCCACCGGCTGAATCGGCAGGCCGGTCGCCGCAGCTTCACCGTATCCGGTCATGCTTCGCATGAGGGCTCCTCAAAGTTGTTCATCGAGCGTGCCGGTCGAGAAGGCCTTTTAGCAGCCCCGGAGCGACATGAAAGTTCGTTTCTCGGAGCCGCACCACGACTGCCGGTAAATCGATTAGCGATCTTCTTGCGGCTTGATCGAGAATGCCGATGAGGCCGGTCACCCCCAGTCCTCGCCTCGCGGCCGCTTCACGGGCCGCAAGGTCATCGAGGACCACCTGATCCGCACCGAGATCTCCCGCCAGGAGAATCGCTTCTCGCTCGCCGAGCTCCAAGGAATCCAAATCCCACGCTTGCTGTAGCCGCACCGGATGAATTTCCAGCCAGCCTGGTGGACTGGCTATCCAGCCCCTAACGACAGGCGGGGCTCGGTGATGGCCAAGCTCGACCGCCACAGCCGTGGGTATCGAGAGCCGGTCGTATAAAGCAGGTAGAAGCTCTATCTGTCCGAGCAGGAGCAGATAGGAGATCGGAGATGCATCGAAGACGGCTTTCACCGACCGGAAAGCCTGCGGAAGGTCTCAATGTCCTTCTCGAGGTCCTCTTCCGTGTAGTGAAGGTAAGCCCCCTTCTCCTTGAGAAAACCATCCGTCTCCCATCGGGTCTCAAAGCCAAGAATCCTCCTGACCTCGGCGGAGGTGAGGATCCCGGCACGATAGGAGTCCGCGACCAGAGATTCCAGGGCTTTGCGTGGAAGATCTTCTGGGCGAGTCTGGAGCTTCTCGGCCAAGTCATCCGGAACTTGAAGTAGGACCTCCATGAGCTTGTCCTCTCTCAGTCGAGCATGGTAGCACGCCTGCGGCCAGCTTCTCCGCCTCCGTTTCGGAACGGTCCAGCCGGCGCTTCAGCTCCATCGCAGCCTCCACCATATCTCCCCGCCGCTCCACGACCAGCGGCTCGCCATAAACGAAGTGGACCGTCGAGAACGGCAAAGGCACCAGGAAGCGGTCCCAGGAACGCAGCAGCTTCGCGCGGGAGGCGGCGATCGCCACCGGTTGAATCGGCAATCCGGTCGCCGCCGCCGCAAGGATCACGCCGGGTTGGACCTCGCGCGCAGGGCCCCGGGGACCGTCAGGGGTGAACGCGATGTCCCAACCCTCGGCGGCCTTGCGCAGGAGCGTTCTCATTCCCGCCATCGCTCCCCGGCTGCTCGATCCGCGGCTGGAATCGATCCCCAACCGCGCGACCGTGCTCGCGATCAGCTCGCCGTCCGTGCTCTGGCTGACCAGAACCGAGATCCGTCGTCCCCGATAGGCGTACGGCATCAGCAGCAGATGGCGATGCCAGAAAGCGAGGACGAAATGGTCTCCCCGCCGTTCCCATTCACGCATCTGGGCATCCCCATGGTGCCGTAGGCGGACGGTGGCCTGCAATACCCGGATGAACCAGGAGGCGAGAACGGAGATGGCAGCGATCTTCCAACCTTCCCCTGCGCGCCTTTTCTCCCCCTCTCCCGGTGAGGTGGGAGGGGAGGGGGCGGGAGAGGGGGCCGGGGGGTGAGGGTGAGGGCTCACACCCGGAACTGGAGGTCGAACAGCCGCTTGTAGGAGCCCCCGAGAGACAGCAGCTCGCCGTGGGAACCCTCTTCGACCACCCGCCCGCTTTCCATGACCACGATACGGTCCGCCCGGGTCACGGTCGACAGCCGATGGGCGATGACCAGGGTCGTCCGTCCCTGCATGAGGTTGTAGAGCGCCTTCTGGACCAGCGCCTCCGACTCGCTGTCGAGGTGCGAGGTGGCCTCGTCGAGAATCAGGATGGGCGCGTTCTTGAGCAGGGCACGGGCGATCGCCAGCCGCTGCCGCTGTCCACCCGACAGGCGCACACCCGACTCGCCGATCACCGTGTCGTAGCCCTCGGGGAGCTGCATGATGAACTCGTCCGCATAAGCCGCCGCCGCCGCCTCGCGCACCCGTTCGAGCGGCAGATCGGACCGGCCATAGGCGATGTTGTTGCGGATCGTGTCGTTGAACAGCACCGTCTCCTGCGTCACGATACCGATCAACGACCGCAGGCTCTCGAGCTTCAGATCGCGGATGTCGACGCCGTCGATTGTAACTCGTCCCGCAGTCGGATCGAAGAAGCGCGGCAGCAGGTTGACGAACGTCGACTTGCCGGCCCCGGAGGGCCCGACCAGGGCCACGATCTCGCCGGCCCGGATCGGCAATGAAACGTCCCGCAGCACGGGACGGGCCTCGTAGGAGAAGGTGACCCGCTCGTAGGCGATCCCCTCGCGGACGGTGTCGACGTGCCGGGCTCCAGTACGTTCCTGGATATCGTTGGGGAGATCCATCAAGCGGGAGACCCGCTGGCCGGCGGCCGTCGCCTCCTGCAGGATCAGGTTGACCTTGTTCAGCTTGCGGATGGGGTCATAGAGCATCAGCATGGTGGTGAGGAACTGCACCAGCTCCGGCGCCGAGAGATCCCCGGCCCGGATCGCCTTGCCGGCGTAGATCAGCAGGCCGGCGCCGCCCAGCACGGCCAGCGCCTCGACCACGGGCCCCGCGGAGTTGGCCAGCATCTGCGCCCAAAGGTTCACCCGCAGGTGGCGGCGGGTGGCCTCCCGGAAGCGGTTGTACTCGAATCCTTCCATGCCGAAGGCCTTCACCACGCGGTGGCCCGCGCACCCCTTCGGTCAGCAGGCTGGCCAGGTCCGCCATCCGCTCCTGGCTGCGATGCGTCGTGCGGCGCATCCCCTTGCCGAAGCGCACGATGGGGAACAGCAGCGCCGGGGCGACGACGAGCGAGATCAGCGCCAGCTTGAAATTGGTCGACAGCAGCAAGGCAAGGAGGGCCACCAGGGTGAACGACTGCTGGAAGAGATCCAGCAGCCGGTTCGAGACGGCGCTCTGCATCAGGGCCACGTCGTTGATGACCCGAGCGACCAGCTCCCCCGACGGGTGCTCGGCGTGGAAGCGGCTGGACTGCTCCAGGATGTGGCGGTAGAGATCGTTGCGGATGTCGGTCGTCACCCCCAGCCCGATATGCTGAAAGGCGTAGCCGGAGACGAAATCCGCCAGGCTGCGCAGCAGGAAGATGAGCACGAAGAGGAACGGCACGAAGTAGACGACGTTGTCGGCGTCCACTCCCAACCGGCGCTTGAGCGACTGGTAGCTGCGGTCGATCTGCCGGGCGAGGTCGAGCCGCTTCTTGAGGTCCGCCAGCCGGCCCGGCTCAGGCCGCTTTTCCCCGCGGTCTGGCGCAGGACCCGCCGTGGTCAGCACACCCAGCGGTCCGGGAACCTCGCCGCCCGCAAGGAGCACCTCGCCGAAGATCGGCTTGATGAGCGCCGCGGCGCCCGCCGTGGCAGTGGCGTAGACGAGGATGCCGCACGCCGCCAGGAGGGCCCAGACGGCATAGCCCCGCAGGTAGCGCCACAGAAAGGAGGTGATCCTCAATTTCTTGCCGCCTCGGCGAGCATCGCCGCAATCTCCGCCGCCGCCCGGCCGCTGGCGCCTCCCTCCCCCAATCGCTCGCGCAAGCCGGCGAGGGCCGCCCGCATCTCGTTTCTCGCCGCGGCGTCGGTGAGCAGACGCGCGGACTCGGCGGCGATCCGCTCCGGATTCGCTTCGCCCTGGATCAGCTCGGGCACGACTCTCTTCCCTAATACGAGATTGACCAGGCTCACGTCGGGCAGGCGCACCAGGACCTTCGCCAGGAGATAGGTCCAGCTCGCCAGCCGGTAGACCATCACCATCGGCGTCCCTAGCAGGCCCACCTCCAATGTAGCCGTGCCCGAGGCGCAGAGGGCGAGGTGGGAATCGGCGACGGCGGCAAAACGGTTCTCGGCTACGATCGGCACCGGCAGGCCGGAGAGCTCGACGTGATCCTCCAGGAGATCGCGCGAGATCGTCGGCGCCTGAACGATACGCGCCTCGATGGGGAGCTCGGAAGCCAACCGCCGCACCGCCGCGAGCAGGGTAGGCAGTAGCGCCTCGATCTCGCTCACCCGCGAGCCCGGCAGTAGGGCCACGCGATAGGGCTCCGCCACCGGCTCGCCGCGCTCCCAGGCCTGAGGCAGCGCCGGCACCTCGTCCACCAGCGGGTGGCCGACGTGGACCACGTCGACGCCGTGTCCTCGGTAGAGGTCCACCTCGAAGGGAAAGAAGACGAGCATGCGGTCCACGAGCCTGCCGATCGTCTTGATCCGTCCCCGCCGCCAGGCCCAAACCTGCGGGCTGACGTAGTAGACCACCTCGACACCCCGCCTCTTGAGCGCCCTGGCCAACCGGAGGTTGAACTCCGGAAAGTCGATGAGCACGGCGAGCGCGGGGCGGCGGCGGTCCACCTCCCGCAGCAGTCCGGCGAAGACCTCGCGCGCCCGCGGCAGCACCTTCAACGCCTCGGTGAGCCCCACCACCGAGATCTCGGAGCTGTGCGCCGTGGCCTCGAGGCCGGCGGCCCGCATCTCGTCGCCGCCCATCCCGAAAGTGGCGAGGCCCGGCACGCGGCGGCGCAGCTCGGAGATCAGCCGCGCGCCGTGCAGGTCTCCCGAGGCCTCACCGGCGACGACCAGCAGCTCGGGAGGGCTCACGGCCATTCCTCGGTACTCTGGCTTGCTGCGGACCTGACCGGCCTCACGGCATCGGCGCGGGAGGCCCCGAAGGGAAGGGGTACATCAGCCACGCCACCAACAGGCCGCCTCCCACCATGCCGAGGAAGATCTGCAAGAAGAGCTTGATCTGCTCCCGGCGACCGCGGCGCCAGAGGAGAGAAAAGAACACGCTCACCAGCAACGCGTAGAGGACCATCAGCAGGAAATGGCTCAGCATGGCTCGGGGTCACTCCTTCTTGCCGCGGACGATGTCCCAGGCGTCGAGCACCAGCAGAAGGTTCATCAGCCCGGCCGTGATCAAAAAAGCGGTGCCGTACTCGTATCCCGCCCCGCGCACGTCCCCCTGGTAATGGAGCCCATAGCGGAGCAGAAAATAGGGGAACCCCATCCCCATCGAGCCCAGCGTCGCCAGGATGGTAAGCGGCTGGCCGGGGACCACCTGATAGAGGTTTCCCTCCAACCGGCAGCCGATGAGCAGGGAAGCGACCACCAGCAGGGAGAAAGCGACACCGCGCAGGCGCCGCTTCAGGTAGATGTGTCCCATTCCCGGAATCAGCCAGGCTGAGAGTACCGCCACCGCGGCATTCCCCGCGGAGTAAGCCGGCGGTGGTGCGGAGGTGCTTCCCGATTCGGCCAATCAATCCTCCTCTCGAGCGAAGAGCGCCCGCAGGCGCTCGCGGGAGTGGCGCAGGTCCTCGGGAATTAATCGGACCTCCGCCAGGACGGTCATGAAGTTGGTATCCCCCGCCCACCGCGGAACGATATGAAAATGGAAATGGCCGGGCACCCCGGCGCCGGCCGACGGACCGAGGTTCATCCCCAGGTTGAAGCCGTCGGGATGGTAGGCCTCGGTGAGGATCCGCTGACACCTGAGCGCCAGCAGCCAAAACTCGGCCTGCGCCTCCGGCCCGCTTTCGTGCGGCGAGGCGAAGTGCCCGAGGGGAGCCACCATCAAGTGACCGGTGGCGTACGGATGGAGGTTGAGCATGACGAGATGATGGCGAGTGGTGTAGACCACCAGACCTCCCGGGTCGTCCGGACAGCGCGCCGCGGCACAGAAGAAGCAGCCGGAATCGTCCGAGCCCGCGGAGACGTACGCGTACCGCCAGGGGGTGAAGAGCTGTTGCATCCCGGATCGCTGAGGCAAGCAGGCCGAGGGCCAGTGACGTCCGGCCGGGTCAGCACTCGTCGTTGAGCAGCTCCCGCAGCTCCTTGCCCGGCTTGAAGTAAGGGATCCGCTTGGGTGGCACCTTGACCTTGTCACCGGTCTTTGGATTGCGCCCGGTGCGCGCGCCACGATGACGGATCCGGAAGCTGCCGAAACCCCGCAGCTCGATCTTCTCCCCATCCTTGAGCGAGTGGACGATGCTGTCGAACACCGTATTGACGATGATCTCGGCGTGCTTCTTGGTGAGCTGAGTGGTGCGGGCGACCTCTTCGACCAACTCGGCCTTGGTCATCCCATCTTTCAAGGGCTCCATGATCTCCCACCCCTTTTCTCTCTATGGCGCCGGCGGACGCTCCTCTCCCGGGGAGCATCCGCCGCTCCGGTCCCCGGACCTACTCTTCGTCTCCCTCGGCTTCCTTGGCTTCGCGCTTCTTGCCGCGGCCCTCCTCCTCGCCCGTGCTCTCTCCGGCCTGCAGCTCCGCGATCTCTTCAGCCGACGGCTGCTGCACGCCGCGCATCGAGAGGCCGACCTTCTTCTCGTCTTCCTCGATGCGCAGGATGCGGGTGCGCACCCAATCCCCGACCTTGAAGTGGTCCTCGAGCTTGGCGCCGGCCGGCACGTCGATCTCGCTGACATGGGCAAGGCCCTCGAGGCCGTGGTAGATGTCGATGAAGAGGCCGAAGTCGGTGACGTTCACGACCCGTCCGTCGAGCACGTCGCCGGGCCTGTGCCGGTCGGCGA
Source organism: Thermoanaerobaculaceae bacterium (assembly GCA_963778565.1). Taxonomy (GTDB): domain Bacteria; phylum Acidobacteriota; class Thermoanaerobaculia; order Multivoradales; family UBA5704; genus DATARR01. The sequence goes on from CAVZUZ010000024.1 coordinate 99,967, forward strand.
AGTCCTCCCACTCGTTGGGCATGAACTCCTTGATCGAGAGGGAGACGCGCTGGTTGTCGACGTCGATGTTGGTGATGCGCGCCTTGACCACGTCGCCCTTCTTGAGCACCTCGCTGGGGTGCTTGACCCGCTTCGTCCAGCTCATGTCGGAGACGTGGATCAGACCGTCGATGCCGTCGGTGATCTCGACGAAGGCGCCGAACTCCGTCAGGTTGCGGACCTTGCCTTCGATGACGCTGCCCTCGGGATGGGTGTCCGCCAGCTCCTCCCAGGGATTGCGCTCGGTCTGCCGCAGCGACAGGCTGATGCGACGTTGTTCCATGTCGAGCTCGGAGACGATCGCCTCGACCTCGTCGCCCACCTCCAGGATCTTGGCCGGATTGACGACCTTCTTGGTCCACGACATCTCGCTGACGTGGATCAGGCCCTCGACGCCCTCTTCGATCTCGACGAAGGCGCCGTAGTCGACGATGCGAGACCACCCGCCCGTGGACGCGCGAGCCGATCGGGTACTTCTTGTCGACCAGCGTCCAGGGGTCCTCAGACCGCTGCTTGTAGCCGAGCGAGACGCGCTCGGTCTCGGGGTCGAACTTGAGCACCACCACCTCGACCTCGTCGCCCACCGTGAAGTGCTCGGAGGGATGATTGACCCGGCCCCAGGAGATGTCGGTGATGTGCAGCAGGCCGTCGATGCCGCCGAGGTCGATGAACACGCCGTAGTCGGTGATGTTCTTGACCGTGCCCTTGAGCCGCGCTCCCTCCTCCAGCCTCTTCAGCGTCTCGGCCTTCTTCTTCACCAGCTCCGTCTCGAGCACCGCCTTGCGCGACAGCACGATGTTGTTGCGCCGGCGGTCCAGGCTGATGACCTTGAACTCCAGCTCCTGGCCGCGCAGGGACTCGAGGTTCTTGACCGGCTTGATGTCGACGAGAGATCCCGGCAGGAAGGCGCGCAGGCCGACGTCCACCGTCAGACCGCCCTTGATGCGGTCGGTGATGCGGCCCTTGATGATGCGGCCATCCTTGTAGGCCCGCTCCACCTCGGTCCAGCGGCGCATGCGCTGGGCCTTTTGATACGAGAGGAGCACGTGCCCCTCGAGATCCTCGGTCTTCTCGAGCAGGACGTCCACTTCCTCCCCGACCTGGACGGACAGCCCGCCGCTCCGGTCGGTGAACTCCTCGATGGGGACCAAGCCTTCCGACTTGTACCCGACGTCGATGATCACCGCGTTGGACGTGATCCCGATGACCCGTCCGGTGACGATCTCACCCTCGGTGAGATTGCGCATGCTCTCGTCGTACAGCTCGAGGAGCTTGCGGTACTCCGCTGCGTCCCGCTCTTCGTCGGACTCAGCCGTCAATAACGACTGGTCCTCATTTTCGCTAGCCGGCATAGAAAAACCTACCTCCTTGCGCTTGGATTCAGGCTCGCGTGCCTGTTGCCCCACGGCCGTGGGGACATCGAGTTCCGCCTAAGTAGTTGAGAACTCGGGCCTTCGAGTATAGGGGCGGGGGTTGGGGAAGTCAATCGGCATTCATCCTTTGCGTTTACCCTCTCAGAGGCCACCTAGAGAGGCTACCTAGTGCCACCCCCCGAGCGCCCCCCGGACCTCCTCCCGCACCCATTCGTCCGCCTCTCCCTCGAGCGCCTCCACCAGGATTCCCCGCGCCTCTTCGCCGCCAATCCGTCCCAAGGCCCAGGCGGCGTGGCCGCGCACCGAGGGCTCCCCTTCCCGCAGCGCCTCGGCGAGCGGACCGACGTAGCGCGACTCCAGCCGATTGCCCATCGCCACCGCCGCGTTCCGCTGCAGCCCCGCAAGCTTGGCCCGCTTCATGGGACTGCCGCGAAACCGCTCGACATACTCCTCCCGGGAGAGGCGCAGGAGCCGGGCGAGGTCCAGCTCCGACCGCTCCGGCGGCAGCTCCATCTCGGGATGGACGGAGCCCTCCGGCGCCTCGTTCCAGGGGCACACCTCCTGGCAGACGTCGCAGCCGAAGACCCACCCTCCCACCATCCGCCGCGCCTCCGGGGGAAGCGCGCCGCGGTGCTCGATCGTCCAATAGGAGATGCATCGGTTGCTGTCCAGGCGGTAGGGCTCGGCAAGAGCGTCGGTCGGGCAGGCCTCGAGGCAGAGCGTACAGCTCCCGCAGAGATCGGCGAGAGGCTGGTCGGGCGCCAGGTCGAGGCTCAGGAAGAGCTCCCCGAGAAGGAACCAGGAGCCGGCCTCGGGGTGCAGGAGCATCGTGTTCTTCCCCACCGCCCCGATCCCCGCGCGCGCCGCCAGCTCGCGCTCCAAGACCGGTCCGGTGTCGACGTAGCGCCGGGTCTCACAGGCGGGGAACGCCTCATGGACACGCGCCTCGACGATCTTCAGGCGCTCCGCCATCACCTCGTGATAGTCCCGGCCGCGGGCATAGCGGGCCACCCGGCGCCAGAGGTCTCCCGCCGGCTCCGGCTGCCGCTTCCCATCCTCGCGATCAAGGGGATGGTATTGGAGGGCCATGCAGAGGACGCTGCGCGCGCCCGGGAAGACCTGCGAAGGCTCGATCCGCGCCTCGCTCCGCCGCTCCATGTAGCCCATTCCGGCATGATCACCATGGGACAGCCAGCGCAGGTACGCTTCGCCGTGCTCCATGGGATCGAGCCGCGCCACGCCTGCGCGGTCGAACCCGGCCTCCAGAGCCCAGGATTTCAGCAGCTCGGCGGTGGCATGGGGGTCCATGGGAGTAGGATAGTCTTAGCTTGGCCTGATGCTAACCCAACTTCCGCAGTTCGCTGAGGGTCGGTGTAGTGTTTTCAAAGACTCAGGTTGAAAAGGGGCCAAAAGTCGGCACTACATTTGGGCGTGTGCGGGTGAGATTCGGAGCCTCTCGGGCAGGCGGAGACCGAGTCGATCGAGCAAGTCTTCTTGGATTCGGTCGGGCCGAACGACACAGCGGATCCGCAGCTCGGGATTCACGTTCGGCTGTGGGCAGCACGATATCGGCGCTTCTGAGCTGGGCGAGCTCGGCGAGCAGGGTTCGTGGGCTGTGACCCAGCTCGGCGCGCTGGGCCCACTGCTCCAGGGTCTTCCACAGGAAATCCGGGAGACACTCGCGCGGATGGCCTCCGGTATCGAGCGCTGCATGTACTGTGAGGACAGCGAGGGGACCGCCATCGAGCACTTCTGGCCCAAAGCCGACTATCCGGAGAGGGCCTTTGACTGGCTGAACTACCTGCTCGCCTGCTTTCGCTGCAACAGCAACTTTAAGAGGGACGAATTCCCCCTCGACGTCACCGGAGAGCCTCTTCCGGTCAATCCGGTCGAAGAGGACCCCCTGGACCACGTCTCTTTTTCTCCCTCGACGGGCCTCTTTCAGCCGCTGTCCCCCAAGGGAGATCCCTCCATCAAGGTCTACGGGCTGAACCGGGTGACTTTGAGTCGGGGAAGGCTCAATGCCTGGGCAGCTCTCCAGCCACTTCTGGTGTGGTACGCGAGGTGCTGCGAGAGGGCCGAGGACGAGCAGGCAGCCAAGATCGAGACGGCTATCAGGGAATACCCCTTCGCAGGCGTCTTTGCAGCACTGCTACGGATGGCGACGAGCCCGGACGCGGAGATCCTTATCCATCATGAGTGCCTCCAAGTCCTGCACGATAATCCGGAAATCGGCACCTGGGTGTAGGTTCCGGCCCCGAGGCAGGAAGAGAGTTGCCAGTCATGCAGAGAGCGAAGGCGACGGCGCTCGATTCAAAGGAGCTCCAATCCCGGCTGGGCGGAATCGGGCCGGCGATCGCCCGCGGGGTGATCCTCGATCTGCTCGAAGACGAAATCTCCCCCCTCATCGCGCTGTCGCGCCTCCTCCTCGCCCTCGGGGGCGTGGCGGAGACCGAGGAGTTCCTCGCCTCGGCGGCGCGCAGCTGGGGACGGCCCCTCGATTCCCGGCTGCGCGACACCGCCCGTCTGCTCCACGATCACCGCGAGGGTTGCGAGCGCGTTGCGGCAATGCTGCGGGAGCACCCGGACCCGGAGAGGATGTCCGGTCCACCGGAGGAGGTGGTCGCCACCTTCCGGCGCTTCTTCGACCGCTCCGTCGTCCGCAACGAGGAGGCGAGCGTGGCCGCCTATTCGTTGGGAGTGCCGGAGGTCCTGCAGCAGGTGACCGAGGAGATCGTCGGTCTCTTCGACCGGTGGAAGCTGCTCCGCCCGGAGCGGAAGGTCCTGGAGATCGGCTGCGGCATCGGCCGGATGCAGGCGGCCCTCGCACCCCGGGTGGCGGAAGCGCACGGCATCGACATTTCGCCGAAGATGATCGAGGCCGCCCGCCGGCGTTGCGCCAGCATGCCGAACGTCCACTTCTCCGTCTCCTCGGGACGCGACCTGGAGGGAATTCCCGACGAGAGCCTCGACCTCGTCCTGGCGGTCGACTCCTTCCCCTACATCCACCAAGCCGGGCCGCGGTGGGTCGAGATCCATTTTCAGGAAGCAGCCCGGGTGCTCGTCCAGGGAGGAGAGCTCGTCATCCTCCACTTCTCGTATCGAGACGACACCGCGGCCGACCGCGCCGAGGTCCGCAAGCTCTGCCGCGCGGCCGGCTTCTCGGTCGTCATGAACGGAGCGCAGCCGTTCAAGCTGTGGGATGGGGTGGTGTTCCGGATGCGAAGACTCGATGTGGCCTCTTGATGTAGAATGTGGTCACCAGGAGATCCAGCCATGAAGCAGAAGACGATCGGCATCCGAGAAGCTCAAGGAGCAGCTCAGCGGACATATCAAGCAAGTCAAGAACGGGGCGACGCTGCTGATCACCGATCGGGGGGAACCCGTAGCGCGGCTCATGCCTGTATCCGAGGGATCACAGGACGCTTTCCAGCAACTGGTCGACTCCGGCATGGTCGAGTGGAGTGGAGAAGAGTTAGCGCCCGAAGTGCCTCGAGTCCCTGTCAGGGGTCCTAAGACGGTCGCAGAGCTTCTGATCGAAGACCGTGAATGAACTGCTATTTGGATTCCAGCGCTCTGGTGAAGCGCTACCTCGTCGAGACCGGTTCCTCAGAAGTAGTTCGCTTGATGGCCGAAGCCAAGAGGAAGGCGACGGTCGCGATCAGCCGTACCGAAGTCGTTGCTGCCCTCGCCAAAGCCATCCGGATGGGAACGCTCGCTCGTGAGGATGCCGAATCCGTACGTGAAGCGTTTCAGGTGGAATGGCGCCGCTTGGGGCGATTCCGGGTAACGAACTTGCTGCTCGAGAGGGCCTGCGATTTGGCTTGGAGACATGGTCTTCGCGGCTACGACTCCGTTCAACTCGCAGCGGCCGCGTTGTGGCAAGGGACAGCCAATGAGCCCGTTGTCATGGTCACCTTCGATGGCCGGCTTTGGGAAGCAGCGGCCCGCGTCGGACTGGAACGGTATCCGCCCGATCCTTCAGAAATCAGCTAGACTCCTGCAGGCGGGAAACATCCCCGCTTTCACCTCTGAGGAGATCCCTGATGTCCGACTGGGTCGAGGAGGGCGAAACCGCCCCCGACTTCAACCTGCCCGCCGATGACGGGCGCCAGGTCAAGCTTACCGACCTCCGCGGCAAGCCCGTGGTGCTCTACTTCTATCCCAAGGACGACACGCCCGGCTGCACCAAGGAGGCGTGCGCCTTCCGCGACCGCACCGCGGACCTGAAAGCCCGGGGAGCCGTGGTGCTGGGAGTCTCGCCGGACGACGTGGCGAGCCATGGCAAGTTCCGCGACAAGTACAGCCTCAACTTCCCCCTCCTGGCCGACACCGGCCATCAGGTGGCCGAGCGCTACGGTGCCTGGCGGGAGAAGAACATGTACGGCAAGAAGTCCATGGGCATCCAGCGCTCCACCTTCCTGATCGACGGCGCCGGCAAGGTCCGCAAGGTGTGGAAGAAGGTCAGCGTGGACGGGCACGACGAGGAGGTGCTCGCAGCGCTCGGGTCACTGTAGAGCGGCCTTGGCAGATCAAGGATGGGGACAACGGTATCGTCCGAGCCCATTGCTTCATTACCCTGTCCCCCTGATCCTTATGATCTTTAACGCGACAATCGGGGAAAAAGGGGATCAGGCTACAAAACCTCTTCGAGGACCTCCCATGAACACAAGGGCTCCCCTTCTTCGCTACGGCAGGAACCTGACGGCGATTCTCGCGCTGTGCCTGGGAGCGCTCCCCGCCGCAGCCGCTCCTCCCTTCTGCGACGGCTCGACGACCCTCACCTTGGTCGGCATGGACACCGCCGCCGGCCGCACGCTCTTCTCGCTGCCGGCGCGCGACGGCAAGAGTTTCTGGCTCGTGGAGCTGGATGCCGACGGCCGGGAGGCAAAGGCCTGGCCGGACGACCCCAAAGGCCGCTTTGCCGGCTCGGTGGGGCCAGGGCCGATTCTGGCGGCTTTGCCGTGCGGACCGTCCTGCCTGCAGCCGGTCCGCTGGCTGGATGGCTCCTGGGAACCCGTGGGCGAATCCATCGCGGCGCCCACCGCCTCGACGGCCAATCTCACCTATGACCAGGCGGGAGCACCGTGGTTCCTCCTCCATGGCCAGGGTGCCGCGGCGGGCCAGGCGAAGGCCTGGGCGTTCCGGCTGATGGGGAAGGAATGGCGGAATCGAGGCTCGATGACGGTGACCGCCGTCGGCCAGCCCTCAGCTCTTCCGGCGCCGCAGCGCAAGGACGGAGTCCTCACCGGCACCGGCCTCTTCTCCGCTTCGGGCCCTCCCCAGACCTGGGTCTCCGGCCTGCCCACGCTCCCCCAGGAGCGGCGCGGCCAGCTCATCGCGCTCACCGGCACCTCCGCCGCCTACGTTTCCGGAGACGGGGTGGTCTATCTCTCCGACGACTCGGGAAAAACGTGGCGCCGCTCCACCTGGACGCCGTGGGCTCCCACCGGTACGGTCGGCATCTGGAGACAGGGCAGTGACTACTGGATCGACTTCCCCTTCGGCGATCACCGAGGCTTTCTCCGCCTCGTCTGGTTCGACCGGCGGCGGCCGTCGGAGGAGGTCATCGTCCTCTCCCGGCTGACCCAGAGCGGGAGCTGGATTCGCCTCGCCGAGGTCCCCGCCGAGGTGAAGACCAAGAGCGGCGAGCGCCTGCCGGTCACCCAGATTCTCGTGCCCAAGGAGGAGACCTGGATCCTCCTCTCCGGCTGCGCCGCCACGGCGCAAGGATCGGGCCTCGTCTTGCGAGTCTTCGACGGCAAGAATCTTTCCGAGGCGAAGTTCGTGCCGATCAAGATGGAGAGAGGCGTCCCATTTTAGATTTAGAAGATCTCCCGTTGAGTTGGGAGAGACTCCGGGCAGTGGCCTGTGCTCAGCAGTCTGAGATCACAGATTTCCGTTGCTTTCGCAAGGCGACGAGAACCTTTGCCGGAAGCGAGATTGTTTATTGCGCCGCTACGATCAGAGCTCGATGAAGGCCAATCCATCAGTTCCAGGAGGCAGCCCAATGACACTGCAATATAGAATTTTACTTACACTCTTGCCCCTTATTTTCTCGCTATCTTCCGAGCTCAAAGCTCAGGGGCTTGTTCTGGATGTGCGGGATTACGGAACCCTCGGCACAGCGGACGATACGGATGTCTTCCAGGCGGCCATCGACGCCGGAGCCGCGCTGTCAACTAGAGCCCGGGTCGAGTCACCATGCGGTCAGTTCAACGTGGATACGATTCAGTTGAAGAGTTTGGTGGATTTCTTCGGTCAGGGATTGTGCACCAAGTTCATCGCAATCAGCGGTGCCACTGGTGGCGTGTTTGAGCTATTCGACGAGAACGTAGAGCGGGTCAACTTCGGAAATTTCTGGATCGAGGGCAACAAAAACGTTGCGACCGTCACGGGGGTGCTGCTCGACAGCGACGGCGGTGACTGGACCGGAGCAGATCCGGAGATCAAGCTGACGGATATCTTGGTCACCAACGTGGAAGTGGATGGCTTCCGCTTCGTGGGTTCGCGGTCCCTCCATGGCCTGCGGCTACGGGTTCGAAATCCCACGCAGGACGGCTTTTCGCTTCTGCCGGGCACCACTGACTCCACAGCCGACGGAATTTTCGTGGACCTCAGCTCGGAAGCTGCCGGACGTGATCTGCTTCATATCGAGAACGCCGCCGCCAACATCTTCGTCGGATTCAAAGGCGGCGGGCTGAGCTCCCGCTACGGTGTTTTCGTCGATTCCAACAGCTTCGATCTTACCTTTTCAGGCTTCACCGTGGACGGCGACACGGACACCCTCTACCGGATCGAAGGCCATAACAACGTCTTCAGCGGCTGCAATGGTCAGGATGGAAGTGACGCAGCGATCGTGTTCGCGTCAACAGGGGATCGGAATACCTTCACCGGCTTCGTGTGGACGAGGGGTGGAACACCGATAACAACCCACGCTGTGGACCTCCAATCGGGCTCTACCGGAAATCACGTCACAGTCACCGCGGAAAACCTCACAACTGGAGCGTATACAGGCGGCTCAGACATCACCAACAACACTCTAATCTATAATGGCAAGCTTCAAGTGCCGTCCACATCGCGCCTGCTGGGCCGCGCCAGCGCGGGTGCTGGCGATGTCGAGACGATTCAGCTTGGAGCCGGCCTGAGCTTCTCGGGAACGACCTTGACAGGCGCCTTCTCCGGGACCGGCGTGTGTGGGGCGAACACCTGGATCTCGACTCTCAATACCGGCGCCGCGCCGACGTGCACACAGCCCGGCTTCACCAACCTGTCCGGTACTCTCTCGAATACCCAGTTGCCCGTCCCGCTCCTGGTGGATGGCGCTTCAGATGCGGTGCAGGCCACCATCCAGGGCCACTCGACGCAGACATCGCCGATTTTTACGATCGAGAAGAGCGACGGGGCTGATGCGTTCAACGTCTACAACTCGGGAAAAATCGAGGTGCCGTTGCTTCACAACGCTGGCGGGACCAGCTCGACTGCGGCGATCGTGTCCGGAAGCTTCAGCACGAACTGTTCAGCGTTGATCAACGTGGCTGCCGTAATCAACCGGTCCGGCCAGTGGACTCGCGTCGGACAGGTCTTTACGGCGAGCGGGGCCTGTGACATCGATCCGACGGCGGGGAGCACGCATACGGTGTTCGTGATCAACCTGCCCATCACCTCCGGCCTCACCCTGCTCGGAGATTGTGCGGGGACGACCGGATACACGACCGGTACGACTTCTGTAGTCGGTTTCATCAAGCCCGACATTACTGGAGATCGAGCACAGGCGGAATTCGACGCCGACGCAGGAGCAGGGTCGCAGACTCACCACTGGCACTTCACCTGCCAAGTGAAATAGGAGCAAGACGCTCGTAAAACTGCAGGTTGCCTTTTGGCCAGCATTAGTAGAGGAACGGCTTGAGCCACCGGCTGACTCGCCGACGAGCCCAGGTTCGGAAGGTCCCATCACAAGGGTCCCGCTTCGCCTTGCTGTAGGGCTGAGAGATCCATTCTCGGTTCTCGTCTCGGACCTTTTCGTAAAACCGAACGAGGTACCCGTCCGCGACCTCCTCCACCAGCCGGTATGAGCCGTTTTCCTCTAAGAACTCGCAGTGCTCCCGAACAGGGCGGAGCTCGGCGTTGTCCATGCCGATGATTCCGCCCACATTCATGTGGAGATCGATGTAATGCCAGTCCAGCGCCGGGAAGGGCACCCCGTGACAGCCGTCGATATAGGCGAAGTCGAGCCGGAGGGCCGGATCCAACCGCGGGAGGCTCTGATCCGAGGAGCCGATCCAAAACGTCACCTTTTCCTCCGGTACCCCGATTTGCCGGAGGTAGGGGCGAATCTTCTCCTCTTCTGACGCCATGAGTGTGCAGCAGGTGTGGTGTTGGGCCTGCGCCGCGAAGACAACTGTCGTGTAGCCAGCACCGGTTTCAAGGGTCACCATCTCCGGGGTAACGCGGTCGGCGAGCCACCGGAGGACGAGGGGCGCCACGGCCCAGCTGACATCCCCGGCGTGGACATCAAAGCCAAGAGGGATCAGCGACCGGACCGCCTCGGCCGTGAGGCTGTGGAAGAGGGGGTGATCTGCTGCAAGGCGATCCAGCACTTCGTGCATCAGGTCTGGGTTTCCGATGATTCCTCTAGCTGTTTCCAAGCAAGACCTCCGAAGGCCGCAGAATCAAATTCCAAGCTTCTCACGCGCCGCTTCCAGGGAAATTCCCTCTCTCCTTTGCCTGGCCTCAAGCAATCGGCGCTTCATGGTTTCGCTTCGGAGCAGGTACGCCGTCTCCTTCTCAGAGAAAAGTTCCTGCCACAGGTCGATGGGGACAATGACAGCCGTGGGTTTGCCCTCCCAATCTGAAATGTACTGAATGTCTTCCAGTGGCAGTGACATAGTGCATCCTCCGAAGTCCGCGTCCGAGCCCCACCTATGATAACGCGGACGCCTTGTGCTCGATCTCCCGCGCCATCCGCTCCACCACCTCGTCGATCGACAGCTCCGAGGAATCGATGAGCGTGTACGACCCGTCACACGTCAGCGGGGAATCCGTACGGCTGGTGTCGCGCAGGTCGCGGCGGCTGATCTCGTCGACGACCTGAGCGAAGGTGACCGACCGGCCGGCGGCCGTCAGCTCGTCGAAGCGCCGCCGGAAACGCACCTCGGAGCGGGCGTCGAGGAAGAACTTGTACGGAGTATCGGGGAAGACACGGGAGCCGATGTCCCGCCCCTCTAAGACGGCGCCGAACTGACCGGCGGCGTCGCGCTGCAGACGGACCATCCGCTGACGCACCTCGGGGTAGGCCGATACCGCGGAGGTCGCCTCCCCCACCTCGGGCGTCCGAATGCGCGCCTCCACCGGCTCGCCGTCGAGGAGTACCTCGAAGCTGCCGTCTTCACGGCGTCCCAGCCTGACGTCGGCCTCCCCCGCTATCGCCACGACCCGGTTCCGGTCGTGCGGATCGACGCCGCTCTCCAGCAACTTGAGGCCGATGGCGCGGTACATGGCGCCGGTATCGAGGAATGGCACGCCCAGCCGCCGCGCCAGCCGCCGCGCCGCGGTGCTCTTGCCGACGCCGGACGGACCGTCGATGGCGACGATGAGAGGAGGGCCGGCCGTCATCGCCGCTCCCGCCGTGGCTTGCCGGCGGGGCGGCGCGTGCGGGAGGCGGCCTTCTTCGCAGCGGGCTTCTTCGCTCCGGCTGTTTTCCCCGAGCCGCCGGCAGGGTTCTTCTTCTTGGAGGGAGCCCGCCGCTCCTCCGGCAGGCGGGCGGAGCGGAGAAGCCTCTGCACCTCCTGCTCGCTCAACTCGCGCAGGCCGCCCAGAGGCAGGCGCGGATCGCGCAGGGGGCCGATCGCCACCCGCCGCAGCTTCTGCACCGGGTGGCCGATGCGCAGGAACATCTCGCGGATCTGGCGCGTGCGGCCCTCGGAGAAGCTCGACGATCCACCACGAGTTGTCGCTCTCGGCCTCTCCCCGCCGCCGCGACTTCGGGAGCTTGAACGGCGAGCGCGGCGTGATCTTCGCGGGAGCGGTACGCCGCCCTTCCAGCAGGATGCCGGCCCGCAGGCGTTCGAGCTGAGCCTCATTCGGGATGCCCGCCACCTTGACCTCGTAGGTCTTGGTGCTGCCGTAGCGGGGGTGGGCGATCCGCTGCGCGAACTCGCCGTCGTCGGTGAGCAGCAGAAGGCCTTCGGTGTTGAAGTCGAGGCGTCCGACGGGCACCAGCGCCTTGCGCATCCCCGGGGGCACGAACTCGATCACGGTCGGCCGGCCCTCGGGATCGGCGAGGGTCGACATGTAGCCCTTGGGCTTGTTGAGGAGCAGGTAGCGGTGCTCGAGGACGGGCTGGATCCGCTTGCCGTCGACCTTGATGGCGTCCTGCTCGGGATCGGCCTTGTCGCCCAGCTCGACAACCCTGCCGTTGACGGTGACGAGCCCCTCCCGTATCAGCTCCTCGGCCTTGCGGCGGGACGCGACCCCCGCCCGCGCCAGGATCTTCTGGAGGCGCTCCTGGCTCATGAGGATCTTTCTCCGATTCCGACGGTCTTATGGATCGAACCGAGGGCGGCGCCGCCGGGGCCCTCATCACCCCGGCCCTCTTCTCCCGGCCTCCCCCCCGACCGCCGGGAGAAGAGGGAGACTGAAACAATAGAAGAGTTACTTTTCTTAGCCCCCTCTCTCCCGGCGGACGGGGGGGAGGCCGGGAGAGAGGGGGTTGGGGGAGTGAGGGCTTCGCGGCGGCGGAAAACCTCCATCCAGGCAGGACGGCCCGCGGGGCTCACGTCCGATCCTCCACCGGCAACGCGTCCTCTTGCTCCTCCAGTTGCTCCTCCAACTCGGCCACCTCTTGCAGGAAGCGCTCCTCGTGATCCTCGGTTGCCGGCCCCGCCTCGCCGGGGACCTCTTCCGGCAATCCGGCGAGCTCGCTGAGGCCCGCGACCGCTCCGGCATCGCCGCTGCCGAAGGTCTCCTCGAACTCCTCGAGGGGCGGCAGGTCCTTCAGGCTGTTGAGCCCGAAGTGGACCAGGAACTCCCGCGTGGTGCCGTAGAGGAACGGCTTGCCGACCACCTCCTTGCGGCCGGTGATGCGAACCAGCCGGCGCTCGAGCAGGGTCTTGAGGACGCCCGCGGGGTTCACGCCGCGCAGCTCCTGGATCTCCGGACCGGTGATCGGCTGCCGGTAGGCGATGATGGCGAGCGTCTCGAGAGCCGCCATGGAGAGCTTGGTGCCGCCGGAGACGTCGAAGAACCGGCGCAGCCAGCCCACCGATCTCCGGCCGGGTGGCGATCCGCACGCCGCCCGCCACATCTTCGACCATGACGCCCCGGCCGTCGCTCCCATGATAGCGGGCCAGCACCGCCTCCAGGGCCTCGGCGGCCTGCTCGCGCTCGTCTTCGTCGAACAGCTCCAGCAGCTTCGACCGCGGCACCGGCTCGGAGGAGACGAAGAGGATCGCTTCGAGGGCCGCTTCCATTTCGCTCCGCTCCGTCATCCGCCGATCGCCTCCCGGTCGTGCTGCGCCCAGCTCGCGCGTGGTGCGGTAGAGCAGGATGTCGCCGCTCTCCGTCTGATGGACGCGTACCAGGTTCAGCCGCGCCAGCTCCAGAACCGCCAGGAAGGTCGCGATGGCCTCGGCCCGGCAGCTGAGTCGCCTTGAGGTCGGCCACGAGGTCGAAGGGCCGGCCGGCGTCCAGCTTGCCGAGGAGACGGTCGAACTGCCCGCGGACCGAGTAGGCCTCGCCGGTCAGCAGGAGCGGCGGCGGGTGCTCTTTCTCATAGCGCACCAGGGCCTGCTTGAGGGCCCCCAGGAGGTCGAAGAGCGACACCTCGCCGAGGTCCATCTCCTCTTCCTCTTCCTCGGGGCCGGCGGGAAGCGGCTGCGGCCTGCGGGTCCAGATGCCCATCCGCATGCGGTCCACCTCGGCGAGGGACTGGGCCGCCTCCTTGAGGCGCCGGTACTCCAGCAGACGCTCGACCAGCTCCTGGCGCGGATCCTCCTCGGGCTCGCCCTCGCCGCCATGGACGGGCGCGGCAGCAGCATCTTGGACTTCAGATGGATCAGCAGGGCCGCTTCGTAGATGTACTCGCCGGCGATGTCGAGGTTCAGCTCCTCCATCAGCGACAGATAGGCGTGGAACTGGTCGCAGATGATGGCCACCGGGATGTCCGTGATCTCCACCTGGTTGAGCTTGATCAGGTGCAGCAGCAGGTCGAGCGGCCCCTCGAAGATCGGCAGGTGGACGCGCCACGACTCGGGCAAGGCGTCGGCCGCCGCCTCACCGTTCGCAGCCACCTCCTCGAGATCCCGCGTCTCGTCGCTCATCCGGCCACCTTCTCCACCCGCTCGACCACCCTGCGGTAGTCCAGGCCCATCGCTCCGCGCACCTCCTCCATGGTCTCGGCGGTGCGCTCCCGCGCCCGGCGCGAGCCCTCGACGAGGATGTCGTACACCGTGTCGCGGTCGCGCAGCAGCTCCTCGCGCCGCCGGCGCATCGGCTCGAGAAAGTCGATGAGGATCTGCGCCAGCAGCTTCTTGTCGTCCACGCAGCCGATCTGCGCCGCCCGGCACTCCCTGGCCACCCGCTCCTGGATCTCGCCCGACGAGACCAGCTGGTGGAAGTCGTAGAGGTTGCAGACCTCCGGCCGTCCGGGGTCGCTCCGCCTGAGCCGCTGCGGATCGGTGAACATCTGCATGCACTTCTGACGGATGACCTCCGGCGGGTCCGCGAGGTTGATGGCGTTGCCGTAGGACTTGGACATCTTCCGGCCGTCGATGCCCGGCACCCGGGGCGTCGGCGTGAACAGGGCCTGCGGCTCGGGGAAGACCTCGCCGTAGAGATGATTGAACCGCCGCGCGATCTCGCGGCTGATCTCGAGATGGCTCGCCTGGTCCTCGCCCACCGGCACGAAGTCGGCGCGGTAGACGATGATGTCCACCGTCTGCAGCACCGGGTAGCCGAGAAAGCCGTAGGTCGAGAGGTCCTTGCTCTCGATCTGCTGCATCTGCTCCTTGTAGGTGGGGACGCGCTCCAGCCAGCCGAGGGGCGTGATCATCGACAGCAGCAGGTGGAGCTCGGCGTGGTCCGGCACCATCGACTGCACGAAGATCGTCGACCGCTCGGGATCGAGCCCGGCGGCGATCCAGTCGATCACCATGTCGATCGAGTTGCCGGCGATCTGCGAGGGATCGGCGTAGTCGCTGGTCAGCGCGTGCCAGTCGGCCGCGAAGTAGTAGCAGCGGTAGCGGTCCTGCAGGTCGATCCAGTTCTTGAGGGCGCCGAAGTAGTTGCCCAGATGGATCTTGCCCGTCGAGCGCATGCCCGAGAGAACGGTCTTCTGTTCGCTCACTCGTCCTCCTCAGGAAAGGTTGATCACCAGCCCCAGGATGCCGTAGAAGGGCAGGAGCAGCAACGGCACGAGCCCCACCGCGGCCAGAACCCCGATCATAAAGCCGTAGGGACGGACGGCGGCAAGCCGCGCGGCCCAATCGGGCGGCAGCAGGTGAAGGGCGATCTGGCCGCCGTCGAGCGGCGGCAGGGGGATCAGGTGGAAAGCGGCCACCATGGTATTGACGGAGGCCAGCCGCACCAGGGTGAACATCACCGGGAAAGAGCTCAGGTGCTCCGCTCCGGGCTGGTGGAGCAACGTCTGCATGGCCGCCTGCCGCGCCTCCGGCCCCAGGATCCGCACCATCATCACGAGGGCGAAGACGGCGGCCCCGACCAGGATCAGATTGGCCACCGAGCCGGCGGCCATGACGAAGATACCGTCGCGACCCGGATGGCGGAGATTCGCCTCCACCACCGGAGCCGGGCGTCCCCACCCGAACACGGGCCAGCCGAACGCCAGCAGCATGGCCGGGAACAGCAGCGAGCCCAGGAGATCGAGATGACGCAGCGGGTTCAGGGTCGCGCGCCCGATCTTGCGGGACGTCGGATCGCCGCACAGGCTGGCCGTCCAGGCGCGGGCCGCCTCGTGGACGGAAATCGCCAGCCACAGCAGCAGCAGCTGGATGAGAAGGGTGAAGACGACGTTCGAGCTCATCGGCGTTTCACTTGCGGAGCCCCGGCTCAGGCGCCTGCCCTGGCCGGCGAGGCGGCGGCCAGGCGGCGGTCGACGTCCGCCATCAGGCGCTCGTTGTCACCGAGGACCCGCCATTCGATCTTCAAGGCGTACACCTGGGCCGCTATCGCGACATAGAAAAGCGAGTGGTGGACGAGGCTGGGGATGGAGCCGGTGGCGACGCCGCCGCCCAGGATGAACGTGGCCATGACCAGCGCCATGGCCAGCATCAGCCAGGGGTAGGAGGCGTTCTTGAACCGCTTGGTCTCCTCGGCGAGCGCCGGATCGAGCCCGTTCTCCCGCACCGCGTCCTTGATCGCCTTGCCGGTGCCGATCAGGTAGAACATGATCCAGCAGTGTGAAAACAGCAGCAGCAGGCTCGCCGCCAGCCCCACCAGCACGTGGAGCGGCATATCGGGATCGGTCGGTGCACTGAGCAGATAGCCCAATACGGCCGAGACGACCACGCCGAGGGTCGCCATGGCGCCGACGATCAATAAGGCACGTCCCATCATCGCAGCAGTTCCTCCAACAATTTCTGTTCGCGGCCGCCCATGGCGGCCAAAATCTTCGCGCGCCAGGCCGCTGCCACGACGCCGGCGCGATAGCGCTCGGCGACCCGCCGGCGGCCGGCTTCGCCTCGCCGCCGCGCCTCCTCGCGGTCCGTCAGGGCCTCCAGCAGCGCGCCGGCCAGGTCTTCCGGGTCCTCCGGGCGAACCAGCCAGCCGGTCTCGCCGTCCACCACCACTTCGGGAATACCGCTCACCCGGCTCGCAACCACCGGCACGCCCGCCTCCATCGCCTCCAGTACCACCAGCGGCATGCCCTCATAAATCGAGGGCACCACCAGGGCCGTGGCACCGCGCAACAGGTTCCGCACCCGCCCGGCCTCGCAGGTGCCGAGAAAAGAGACCGCCGTCTCCAAACCCAGCTCGGCCGTCCTGCGCTCCAGCCGCACACGGTGTTCGCCGTCCCCCGCGATCCGCAGCGCCGTCCGCGGAATCCGGTGCCGCAGCTCCCGCAGGGCCTCCAACAGCACCTCGACGCCCTTGCGGATGCGCAGGCGGCCGACGAAGAGCAGGTACCCCGGCTCGTCCTCCACCTCGCCAGCGGTCTCCACGAGCAACCCGCCCGTGGCGTTGGGAATCACCCCCACGTCGTCCACCCGGTAATCGCGGCGGATCTCGGCGGCGGTGGCGGCGCTGGGCGCCAGCACCAGATCCGCCGCGCGGGCGGTGATCTGACCCAGCAGGATCTGGAGCGGCGCCTTGAGCCAGCGGAATCGGCGCTCGATGCTCCCGGGCCGACCCAGCACCCGTCCACCCGCCACCAGGGGCCGCACGGACCGCCGCTCCTCGACGTAGCTGACCTGGAGCAGAGCCACCAGCAAAGGACGCGGCTCGATCCAGGCCCGCAAAACCCTCAGCACCAGAGCCGCCACCGCTCCATCCGATTCGTGCACCTGCACCACCTGTGGACGGAAGCGCCGGACCGCCCGCCAGACCGCCGGCGCCACGGAGAGGGGAAAGAACACCTTCGGACCCGCGGCCCCGCCGGGACCGCGGCCCAGCACCTCGACCTCGTCTCCCTGCTGCCGCAGACCAGCCGCCAACTGTAGCACCTGTTCCCCGACGCCGGAAACGTCCCGGGGCGGGAGGGTGTTGGCGATCAGCAGGACGCGCATGGCAGGTTCCACGATCCTCAGCGGCGCCAAGGATATCGGAACGGGTCTGCCCTTGATCTCGCGCCAAACCAGGCTCCGAAGGAGTGCCTGATCCCACTGCAGTTTACGGCCAGGATCGCGTCTCCGGACACACCTCGGCCCTTGGCTACCCGACGAGCTCTGCGAGGAAGTCTGTGGAACGACGGCCGACGGTGGAGGTCAATCGCCAACGAACGGCAACGCGGGTGGGAAGCCGCCGCGAGGGAAGGGTGCATCGCGGTCTCCAGCCCGCGCTTCTCGGCGGCGGAGCGGAGCTCAAGGACGAACCAGCATAGCATCGACGAGCGTCCGCCACATGCTGTAGCTCGCCATCAGGAAGAGGGGACACGGCGATCGGTCGCGGAACGTGGGCCGGTCAGGCGAAGACCGGTCCCACCTGTTCAATTCCAGCGGTCCTGGAATCTCGTAAGCTCCTGCCGGGCTTGCGTTTGCGGGCCGTGGGAGCCGCGGAGGAAAACAGGCTCGCGGTGGCGTTCCGCAGGATGACGGAGCCGCACTCTGGACCGAGATGCCAACAAGGCCATAGATGGTTCTCGAAGTGAGCATCGATCCTGCCGCTGACCATCTTCGAGCGAAGCCGCGGACTCCTCCGCCGGCTACGTAGTTCTCCGTAGCGGTCCATTGGGGAAAAAATAGTTAGATACCAAGCCAGTGGGGGGAGCGGAGCGAATGCCTGGACTATCGGATTCCTAGACGCGGCTAGAAGGCCTGCCCCTGCAGCTATAAGACCACCAGCTTGCCAGATTGTGGCATAACTGTGCCGGTAGCTTTCGGCGCACTGTTTGTATTCCTCTAAATACACTTCCAGAGCTTGGGTACTGAGCGAGGAAGGCTGTTCCCCCACGAGCTCGGGTACATCCTCAAGTTTTTGATAGATTGGGAGACCTAACTCTACTGCCACCTTGCGTTCGCTTTCCGCGCCTGGCGAGCCTCCGATAAAGAAGAATGCGTCGCAGCGTGCAACCCACCGTTCGCAGAGTTCAATGGCGACTATCCGATCAATGGAATAGCGGTCTTCCCATCCCGCCATCATAGTGTGGGGAACAAAGGGTATATGTCCCTTCTTAATGAGTGCGAAGGCTATTTTACGCGCCTCCTCAATATTCCGTTTAATGGCCTCCGCACCCTTGTTGGCCGCAGTTTCCTCGGCAGTTGGGGAATAAGGTCCACTGACGTAGATGTAGAACCGCCGGCTTGCCGTCTGCTTGGATTGTTCACGCACGATCTTAGATCTCCCATCTCCTTCGTTGTTAACTTCGCCTCTTGTGCCGCACGATCAAGCTCACCGGCCGGCGGGGCGCGGGAGCTACGACTCTGGGAAACCGCCACCGCCCCGCCGGTCCGGTGCAGCGCCTGGTTCGGCCACGGCTTATTCTAGTTTGCCGTGGCGCAGGAACGTCTCGATCGAGGATCCGAACTCCGGATTCGTGAGCGTGGTCATGTGATTCCCCCCTTCGATGACCTTGAGTTCCCCGCGACCGAGCGCCTTTCGAGCGGCCGTCACCTTGCTCTTCACGTGGTCGGACTCGTTCCCGCCGTGAATGAACAGCATCGGGGCCTTGCACCTCTTCAAATCATCCTCGGTCACCGCCAGTTTCTTGTACCCGCGCCCCGCCGCCGCAAACGCCTTCACGTCTTTGCCCGCGTAGGAGAATTTGGCGATCGCCTTCGCTTGCTCGTCGGTCAGCTTGGATTCCTCGGGGTACACCGCCAGGATGTACGCCCCCAGATCTTTGTCCTCATCGACCAACTGGGCGAACAGCTCGACCTCGGAAAAGTCGGAATCCTTCACCTCCCCGATGACCGGGGCTTGCCCGCCGAACACCACGCTGCGCACCCGGTTCGGGTAGGTGGCCGCCACCTTGCCCGCGACGAACGACCCGCTCGAGTAGCCCACCAGGTGGGCCTTCTCGATCTTCAGGTGGTCGAGCAACCGGATCACGTCGGCGGCGACCTCGGCGTCGTACTTCGCGGCGTCGTGCGGCTTGTCGCTCTTGCCGTGCCCACGCAGATCCAACGCGATCAACTGATACTCTTTGTTCGCGGGGTTGGTGTCGAGTCGCCCCCACATGCCGGAATCGCTCATCCAGCCGTGGATAAGGACGACCGCCTCCCCCTTCCCCTCCGTGACGTACCAAATCTTGACGCCGTTCGAGTCGAACACGTCGTCGGCCGCATCAACGGGCCTGGGCACGAGACAGCATACGACGAACAACGTTACTAGAAACTGGACCTTCATAAATGGTGTTCCTCTCAAAACTGGGTCACCGTGTTGTCGAGGGAATCGAACGCGGGGCCCACGCCCCGACGACTGGTAGTCATTCGTCGCCGGGCGTGAGGTCTTGGTTTCATTGTGGCCGAACGTTGTCGCGCCTCAGCGTGCGCTCCTTTGCAGGCCTCCATCGCAGCGCGAAGGCATGACCGTCAGTGGGCACCATCGGTGAGAATGGCTCAAGCGTCCGCTGCAGGCGCCGGGGTTCGCCGCCGATGCTTCTCTACAGTTCTATATGCTCATGCGGTTCCGCGCGCTTGATCGCCTGGGAGAATGCTACACCCGCGCCGTCTCGAATGGAAGTCCCGGTTCACAGAAGGTCGAGGGCTTGCCTAGCTTGACCACCTCGACCGCAGCGGTTATACTAGAGGTATGAAGACGGCAATCTCAATTCCCGACGATGTGTTCGAAGAGGCCGAGCGCCTCGCCACCGAGTTGCAGACCTCTCGCAGTCAGCTCTACAGCCGTGCGCTGCAGGAGTTCGTGGCCAGACATGCCCCCGATCGCCTGACCGAGGCGATGAACCGTGTGGTCGACGAGGTTGGGCCCGAGATCGACGAGTTTAGCCAGAGAGCCGCCTACCGAGTTTTGGAGCAAGTCGAGTGGTGATCAGCCAGGGCGAGATCTGGTGGGCCGACTTGAGGGAGCCAACCGGATCAGGCCCTGGATATCGGCGGCCGGTCGTCGTCGTGCAGTGCGACGCGTTGAATCAAAGCCGGGTGAGCACGGTCGTCTGTGTACCACTCACGACGAATTTGAAGTGGACGGATGCACCCGGCAATGTGCTCCTTGCGGCGAGATCCACAGGTCTTTCAAAGGAATCGGTCGCGAATGTCTCGCTGATCGTCGCCGTCGACAGACGGCAGATGACTGAATGTGTCGGCAAGCTGCCGCGGCGCCAATTGGAACTGGTGCTCGCAGGCATCGACACCGTTCTTGGGAGATAGGCTGCCGCAGCTCTCATCTCCCTGCTACTTGAACGATGACGCAGGATGACGCCTAACGTTTGGCACCTCAGCGTGCGCCCGTTGCACGCCGCCGGCTGTCCTCGAAGCCACCAACGACCGCAGGCCACGACACGCGAGAAGGCCTCAAGCGTCCGCTGCAGGCGCGGGGTTCGCCGGACTGCCCTTGTTTGCTGAATTGTACCACGCTTTGGGCCGCGCCGGTTCGAGGGCAATACCCTCTGGATCGAGATGTCGGGAAGGGCATAGATGGTTTTCGAAGTGAGCATCGATCCTGCCGCTCACCGCCTTCGAGCGAAGCCCTGGACTTCTTCGGCAACCTTTGGGAGAAAGACCCCTTCGACCGAGGGTCTGGTTCCGTGCGGCGCTCCAACCTGCGAACACGGGAACGGACAATCTGAAGGCCAAGAAGCGAACGAAACCATACGCTTGTATCATCCGCTCCTTTGGAGATCGAGAAACGCGCAAGGGAACCTCATGGTGTCTTGAAAGGCTGGAGAAGGACATCAGCGAGGAGGGCCAGAGCCGCGATCCAAAGACAAACAAGGGTAAGATGTGCGCTATTGGTCGGTTCGATCCTCGAGTTCCGCGGCGTCTCGCAGGCGACATCATGCTCTCCTTATTTTACCCACAGGATTTTTGTGCCATTACCTCGTAGCAGCGTGCAGCAGCCGAAAAGGCTTGCATCGCCTGCATCGAGAGAGCGCCACCGGCCGCGGAGGTTGATTTCTCCGCCATGTTCTTTGAAGAGTTCCCTATGCTCTCATAACGCTCAGCCATATATTTTAGTTGAGAGCAGCTCAGGCCGGCGTTACAGCCTCTTGCAATCTCTTCCTTTGTTGGCTCTCCGCCACACGCAAAGGCAAAAAAGGTCAGCAGCAGCAATGCTCCACCGCCGCCAACTGCTCGCTCTATTCGGTTCATCTGTCTGCCCACCTTTCTATGGCCGACTCGTTCGGCTTACGACCATTGGTCCATTTCATGATTGCGACTTTGCAAGAGCCCCGACCACCACGGCCGAGTGCTCTCGCAGGCCGCCGAACGCCAGGACGCTTCACCGTGCGGACGGCGAAGCCGGCCGTCCGGTGGAAGCGGGGGTTCGCCGGTCACAACACCTAACGATGCGCTTGACCAAGTCGCCAATGCGAGATCTCTCCCCTGAGTGCGTTGACAAAGATCGTAGTATCAATTCGTGGGAAATAGTACGCCTTGATGACAGATGGATTAAGGCCCTGGACCTCCAATTCGGAGAAGGTCCCGAAGCGATTGGTAAATTTAGCCGCATCCCAGGCTTGATTGGGATTAACGTTCATCATCACCCACTTCTGGCCGTTCTCACGAAATTGGGCTTCATTTGCGGTCATGCCCGAACCCAATGAGCCAAGGCTTGCAGTCGCGTCGATCTGGCGGTCAATTCCTGTGGCGCGTGAAGCCGCGTCCTGAAACCCCCACCGAGGATAGAAGCTAACCTCTGACTCGTAGCGACCCTTGGGAAGATCCGAGGTGACGAATGTCACCTCGCCTTGACCGCCCTTGATTCGTACACGTTGGTTCTTGCCAATCCAGACGTCATTCGGCTTCTGGCCGCTCAGCGAGATGTCGGCCATTACCTCTATGACACCAGGAATGTTGGTTTCGATCTTCAGCTTGACAGTGCCATCCGAGAGCAGAGATGGAATAACCGAGATTTTATAGTCCGCGGGATCTAGCGCCACTGGCGAAGCTACGGGGCTAGCAACTGGCTCTGGCTCGGGCGGTGCTGGAGAAGAACCCACTGCGGCTGGTACGCCTTGTGCGTCTTGGATGGCCGCTGGTGCGTCGGCAGTAGGTGAGCACGCCAACAGGACGAAGCCGAGTACGAGGGCCATCGCGAGAATGCAGTCGTCGAGAACCCGCGGACGGTCGAACTTCATTTCTTAGAACCTCCACTCGCAAGACGGCGAACGTTTCGCACCTCAGCGTGCGCTCCGTTGCACGCCTCCGGCGACGCGTGAAGGCCGTCACCGACCGCAGGCCACGACACGGCGAGAAAGCTCAAGCGTCCGCTGCAGGCGCGGGGTTCGACCGGCCTGCCTTTGTATGCTGAATTGTACCACGGTTTGGACCCGACGCGGATCGAGGGCAACACCCGTCTGGATCGAGATCGGGAAGGCCATAGATGGTTTTCGAAGTGAGCATCGATCTTGCCGCTCACCACCGTCGAACGGAGCCACAAAACCCGCCGGCAACCTGCCGGGAGAGCCACCCGCTCCAATCGGCTGCCAGGTTCCATGCGGCGGCCAACCTATCGAGGCGGGAAACCGAGGATTCCGAGGTGTGGGATGGTTATGCCCCACGCCGCCCGAGCTCGAAGGCAAGATCGCCGCCGGCAACCGCACGGAGAGGCACCCGCTGCGTGGGCAAATTTGCCGCGCGTGCGGGACTGATGCTTCCGGAGCAGGAGACGACGGTCTGGAGGACCAACCCGGAGCCGCCATGCAGGTGCTCGAAGAATTCCTCGCAGGCCGCTGACGATTCTCGGAGGGAAGCAGGGATGAACGGAGAGAGACGGACCTTTCAGTGACCACCGACCTCAACTACCTGGCGATCTACGCACCACCCTCGCGTCAAGGAAAACAGAAATGATTTATCAGGCCGGCCAACGCTGATGGCGTTGAGCGGATGCGTCAGCAGTCCGCTCGAACGCCTTGGGTTGGCCGGCCTGCCCTTGTTTGCTGAATTGCACCACGGCCGGACCGCGACGCACCAGAGGGGCAACGCCGATCCGGACCACGCTGGTGAGAGGCAATAGACGGTCCTCGATGAATCATCGACCTTGCCGCTCACCAACGCCGAACGGAGCCACAGAACCCGCCGGCAACCTGCCGGAGAACACCGCTCCCAGCAGGCTGGTCTCCATGCGGCGCGCCAACCTGTCGGAGCGGAAAATGGCCGCTTCTGAGGCTCGAGGCGGTGAAGCCCCACACCGCCGGAACTCAGAAACCAGAGAAGGCAGCGTTCAGCCCTCGCTTGATGGCCTCTCGGCCATGTTCCTCGGGCGGTTTACGGTGGCGCGATCTTCCTTGGATGCTAACTGGCTCCGCACTCCATGGGGACCATTCCGTCCCCACAAGCCTCCATGCAAGCGTAATACTGGCAGACGGAGGCGGTGTAGCAGGACTGGGGCGCACCGGCGAAATTACAGTCGTTCGTACGTTCGGTGTTGGCATCGTTGCATGCCTGCTGCTGGCCGGAAGTGCATGCAGCATACGCGGGTGGCGCTGCCAATGCAAAGCTGAGACCGATGATACCGACGACAGCAATGAGTTTCCTCATACGGGACCTCCTTTACTGGTTAACCTCTTAGATACGCTATCAGGTCTAACTCCTACGTGTCAACCCGCATTCGCCGCATTCGACCCGCGGCGAGTGATAACCTCGGCTGACCACGATAGTGAAGCATCACCACCCCTCTCGAGAGGGCGCGCGTTTCGAGCACGGGAAACGAATGCACCTCATGCTCTGGGCGCCACATTGCGAAAAGAGCACACAGATATGGCGATTTACTATACGAATGGCTCAAGGGTCGAAAATGATTTCTCAGGCCGGCCAACGGTCTTGCGGCTCAGCGGCGCGGCCGTTTGCGTCCGCTGCAGCCGGCTTGTTGGGCGGAATCACGCTGCCCGCCGGGCTGCTAAATCTCATCCAGGAGTTTGCTCCGACGCTCATGATACTCCTGCTCGTTGATGGCATTACTCTCAAAAAGAGCCTTAAGCCGATCCAGACGTTGCTCGATCGACCGCGTTGCCGACGCTGAAGCAGCACCTGCCACAGGCTGACCAACTCCAGCATCGGCCGCTTTTTCTACTTTCTTCTGCGTCATAGGGGCTGCGTCTTTGCGACACTGCTCGCAGAAATAATTTTCATCGCTTACCCTCTCAAGGTAGAAGTGCGAGGGAAACGACTTGCCGCAGTTATCGCAAACTGTCTTAGCTGCGGGCGGGTGCGACAACTCGCTTTTTAACACTGCGCCTGTGTTGCCTTGCAACCCACGGACAAGAGAGGCGATACCTAGAAGGCCTAGAAGTGCGCATACAACAAGGACCGCGTTGTAAACGGATGGCTTGAACACCCAGCTATCCAGCCTCATGAGCATCTGTCCAAAGCCCATGTGCGGAGAATGCTCTTTAGCCCAAAAGAAGATTGCTAAGCCGAGTATGATCAAGACGACGCCTCCGGCTATCATTCCCGTATCCGGATTACGCCTTTGCTCTGTCATGCCTAGTTCTCCTCCAGGTTCCTTCACCTAGACTGACGATAAAGCTCGCCGCCCAACGCCTGCGGGCCTAACCGGCAGCACCGTGCTGTTTGCGGTGCTGTCCGGTTGAGGCCTCGGGTTGGGCGATTTTTTTCATTTTCGTATGACTCTCGACCGTAGAAGTTACCCCAGAAGCTGGCACAGGATCGAAAGTTCCAGGCTGCACATCTGTAGTGCATGACTCAAGTCGATGCAGAGTTAGTACTAACCCCTGCCTTAGACCATGTAGCTTCACAGCTTCGATAGAGTACTCAGAGCATGTTGGACGAAAACGGCAGATGATACGCCCCCTGAGCAGGGGGCGACCAAACGCCTGATACAGGTGCACACCATGCACGTAAAGCTGTCCTGTCAGTTGGCTCGATGGGCTTCGAAACGTGTCTAGCGCCAAGGATACCAGCACGATGCCCAACAGGATCAGATACGTCTCCGGGTGTCTTAGGGATTGCCGCAGTACGGACACTTTGTAAGACCCTTGAGTCGATTGTTTCCGCAACTAGGGCATTTCTCCAACTCGCCTTGAGGCCGAGCAAAGATGTATATGAGTAGTCCTACCACGCTTGTGAACATGACCAACACCATCCATAAAACTGCATTGTCCATGCCGCGAGCCTTGGCATCACGAGCTACCCAGACGAGTAGAGCGATATTCAAGGCAAAAAATATCACTGGGATCATGATCATCATGCCAGCCCCAGCACCACAGGTGCCGCAAGCAGCGCAAGCCTCTGCGTCGCTAGGTTGGCCAGGAGTCTGCGCGAAAGCTATAGCAGTGGATAGCAAAGCATAAAAAAATAACGCGGTCAGCTTCTTCATTCTACCCTCCGTTTTATTGGCAGGTCAAAGAAAGAGCCTGCCCTGAATATACTGCTCAGTTACTGGTCAGCTAGAAACGCCCAACGCTTGGGGCCTCAGCGGCGGAACCGCGCATTCTGCGGTTTCCGTCCGCTGCAGGCCCGGTGTTCTACGCCGTTTACGGTTCGTTGCATCTTAGCCAGCTTTCCGCAGCGGCGGGATCGCCTTGCTGGGGCGGTTCAGAGCCAAGTCATGGTTCGTCTGAAGGCTGATCCAGAACTCCGGAGTCGTGTCGAATGCCTGAGCCAAAAGCCAAGCGGTTTCCGGGGTAACGCCGCGCTTGCCGCGAACGATCTCGTTGATCCTCTGCACCGGGATTCCAAGGTGCTCGGATAGAGCAACTTGGGTGAGACCCAGCGGCTGCAGAAACTGCTCCTGAAGGATCTCTCCTGGATGGCTAGGGATACGGTTCTCGGGCAGCATGTTCTTACCTCTCAGCCGCGATGGTAGTCAACGATCCGAACTTCGTGAGCCTCCGCTCCCCGCCACTGAAAGACGAGGCGCCAGCGCTCGTTGATTCGCACACTGTGATAGCCCTCAAGATCTCCCTTGAGTAGCTCGAGGCGGTTTCCTGGCGGCGAACGCATGTCTCTCAAGTCGCCAGCAGAGTTCAGCATGTCGAGTTGCTGCAGAGCAGGTCGGAGAATCTCGGGCGGGTAGCGCCGGATCCTCCGGGTCTGCCGATTGTGGAAAAGGTCCTCCGTCGCCCTGTCGCCAAACGAGACGATCACCCTTGCGCTCCCTCGGCTGCACTATACTACTTTCCCGGAATCCGTGCAACCAGGCAAACGCCCAGGCGTAGAACGCTTGGCGCTTCAGCGTGCGCCCGTTGCAGGCCGCCGACCTTTCCCGAAGACACCAACAGCCGCAAGGCACCACGGGTGAGAATGCCTCAGGCGTCCGCTGCAAGCGCGGGTTACGCGGTCGGTGATCATCAATTCAACGCACC
Source organism: Thermoanaerobaculaceae bacterium (assembly GCA_963778565.1). Classification (GTDB taxonomy): domain Bacteria; phylum Acidobacteriota; class Thermoanaerobaculia; order Multivoradales; family UBA5704; genus DATARR01. The sequence goes on from CAVZUZ010000024.1 coordinate 126,499, forward strand.
TGAATGATCGGCTAGTCATTTTACTCTCCATTACACTTATCGCAGGCGAGGCAGTTCGGCAAACAGCGCAGGGAGGAGATCCTTAATACAGCCGTAAAGCATGTCGTTCTCCTGTTCTTCTTGCGCGCTGAGTTCATCAGTATCCCACTGGCATGCCTCGTCGCTGTGGCTGCTCCACAGCTCCTTGGGTTTTCCTCCGGTTGGCCATTCGTCGACAACGACTCCAGTGCCAAATATCCTCTCGTAGGATGATTTATCTTGAACACAAAACAGAATGGTGACTATGGCAGCATCATTGGGAACGTCGGAAGGCCGTTCCTCTCTTGCCCAACGACGCAACTCAGCCGGATCGTCTTCTAGGGCATGGCAGTGGGAGACCTTATTGAAGTGCTCGCTACTAAGTCCAAGCACTTCGTAACCGCGCGCGGTAAGCTCTCTGCCGACAGCTCTCAAAGTGGCAGCATGAAAGCGCTTAAGCCTTTCTTGGGCCTGCGGGTTGTGGACGTAGACGGAAGGGTTGTAATCAAAGTTGAGGAGCAGCGCTTCGCTGAAAATAACGTCTGCTACATATATCTGGCGAACTGGCGTTGCGTTGGCCAGTCGGAGAGGTCGCGATGGGTGTGTAGAGGAAAGACAGGCGGCGGTGACGACAGGTAGCGCCATAAGGATGGAGCTAACGGCCCGAGAGAAGGGGGCTTCAGCAGTCGTGAAGATTGGGAACCACATAGTTAGATATCCTCCAATTCCAGCTTAGTGGACGAGAAGGAAGAGTTCTTAATGCTCCCCGCTCGACCGCGATCAAGCTCGCGTAACGCTTGGCGCCTCAGCGTGCGCCCGTTGCAGACCGCCGGCTGTCCTCGAAGCCACCAACGACCGCAGGCCACGACACGCGAGAAGGCCTCAAGCGTCCGCTGCAGGCGCGGGGTTCGCCGGACTGCCCTTGTTTGCTGAATTGTACCACGCTTGGGACCGCGCTGGTTGGAGGGCAATACCCCTCTGGACCGAGATGCCAGGAAGGCCATAGATGGTTTTCGAAGTGAGCATCGATCTTGCCACTTACCACCTTCGAGCGAAGCACTGGACTTCTCCGGCAACCTTTGGGAGAAAGACCCCTTCGACCAAGGGTCTGGTTCCGTGTGGCGCTCCAACCTGCGAACACGGGAACGGACAATCTGAAGGCCAAGAAGCGGTGTTGCCCGTAGCGCCGGAACTCGAAGGCAAGATCCTCTCGCGCACCCTCTGGCAGAAAGACCACTGGCAGGGCAAGCGGCCGCGCGTGTGGGACTCACCCTCTGGACGCTGGAAACAATGGTCTGTAGGAACGAAGGCTGAGCCGGCCACCGAGCTGCTCGAAGAGATGCTCGCAGGCCACCAACGGATCTCGGAGGGTATCGGTGATCGAAGAGACACAGACCTCTCAGCAACCTCAACCTCGACTACCTGGAGATCAACGCACCACCCGCTCCTCAAGGAACCACAAATCAATTTTCAGGACGGCGAACGCTTGGGAGCTCAGCGTGCGCCCGTCAAAGGCTCCGCCGGCTCTCGAAGCGAATCCCCCCAGACAGGCCGCCGCCGATGAGAATGCCTCAGGCGTCCGCTGCAGCGACGGTGTTGGACGGCCTGCCTTTGTTTGCTGAATTGTACCACGGTTCGGACCGCGACGCGACAGAGGGTAACGCCGGTTCGGGCCGAGATCGTGAGAGGCCATAGACGGTTTTCAAAGTGAGCATCGATCTTGCCGCTCACCTTCGCCGAGCGGAGCCACAGATCCCGCCGGCAACCTGCCGGAAAGCCTCCGCTCCGACTGCCTGCCTGGTCCCCCATGCGGCGTGCCAACCTACCGAGGAGGGAAACGGACGATTCCGAGATCCCGAAACGGTGATGCCGGACGCCGCCCAAGCTCGAAGGCACGATCGCATCCGGCAACCTCACGGAGAAGGATTCCCTGACAGGGCAATCGGCTGCGCGTGTGGGACTCGACCTCACGGACGCGGGAGACAACGGTCTGGAGGATCAAGGCCCGAGTCGCCAAGTAGGGTGCTCGAAGAGATCCTCGCAGGCCGCGGGCGATGCGCGGAGGGAATCGTTGAACGGAGAGAGACGGACCTCTCAGCGACCACCGACCTCACTTAGCAGATGGTCAACGCACCACCCTCGCCTCAAGGAAACAAAAATGATTTCTCAGGCCGGCCAACGTTTGGCGCCTCAGCGTGCGCCGGTTGCAGGCCGCCAGCTGTCCTCGAAGCCACCAACGACCGCAGGCCACGGCACGCGAGAAGGCCTCAAGCGTCCGCTGCAGGCGCGGGGTTCGCCGGACTGCCTTGTTTGCTGAATTGTACCACGCTTGGGACCGCACTGCTTCAAAGTGCAACGCCCCTCTGGACCGAGATGCCAACAAGGCCATAGATGGTTCTCGAAGTGAGCATCGATCCTGCCGCTGACCATCTTCGAGCGAAGCCGCGGACTCCTCCGGCAACCTCGGGGAGAACGACCCTTTCGACCGGCATTCTGGTTCCGTGCGGCGTCCAACCGGTGGACAGGGGAAGCGGACAGTCTGAAGCCAGGACACGGTGTTGCCCCGTATCGCCGGAGCTCGAAGGCAAGATCCTCTCGGGCACCCTCGGGAAGAGCGCCCTCTGGCAAGGCAAGCGGCTGCGTGTGCGGGACGCACTCTCCGGGCGCGGGAAACAACCGCCTGTAAAGACGAGCGCTGAGCTGCCACGAAGCTGCTCGAAGAGATGATCGCAGGCCACCAACTGTTTTCGAAGGAATCGTTGATCGAAAAGACTCAGACCTCGGAGCAACCACCAACCTCGACTACCAGGAGATCAACGCACCGTCCGCTCCTCGAGGAAAACAAAAATGAATTCTCAGGACGGCGAACGCTTGGCGCCTCAGCGTGCGCCCGTTGCAGACCGCCGGCTGTCCTCGAAGCCACCAACGACCGCAGGCCACGACACGCGAGAAGGCCTCAAGCGTCCGCTGCAGGCGCGGGGTTCGCCGGACTGCCCTTGTTTGCTGAATTGTACCACGCTTGGGACCGCGCTGGTTGGAGGGCAATACCCCTCTGGACCGAGATGCCAGGAAGGCCATAGATGGTTTTCGAAGTGAGCATCGATCTTGCCACTTACCACCTTCGAGCGAAGCACTGGACTTCTCCGGCAACCTTTGGGAGAAAGACCCCTTCGACCAAGGGTCTGGTTCCGTGTGGCGCTCCAACCTGCGAACACGGGAACGGACAATCTGAAGGCCAAGAAGCGGTGTTGCCCGTAGCGCCGGAACTCGAAGGCAAGATCCTCTCGCGCACCCTCTGGCAGAAAGACCACTGGCAGGGCAAGCGGCCGCGCGTGTGGGACTCACCCTCTGGACGCTGGAAACAATGGTCTGTAGGAACGAAGGCTGAGCCGGCCACCGAGCTGCTCGAAGAGATGCTCGCAGGCCACCAACGGATCTCGGAGGGTATCGGTGATCGAAGAGACACAGACCTCTCAGCAACCTCGACCTCGACTACCTGGAGATCAACGCACCACCCGCTCCTCAAGGAACCACAAATCAATTTTCAGGACGGCGAACGCTTGGCGCTTCAGCGTGCGCCCGTGACAGGCGGCCGACCTTCCTCGAAACCACCAACGGTCGCAGGGCACCACGGTGAGAATACCTCAGGCGCCCGCTGCAAGCGCGGGTTGGCCGGCCTGTCCTTGTTTGCTGAATTGTGCCACGCGCCAGACGGCACCGCATCAGAAGGGCGCAGATCCAGAGCGAGATCTTGAAAGACCAAACGGTGTCGTTCGGTTGAAGCCAGGGTGTTAGCCAGCCGTTCACTCAAACCGGCCTTAGTTCCTGGAACGTCCAAGTGTCCAAGGCCGGCACACTTGCCTTTCCAGCGAGTAGGATCTGTTCCTGAGACAGCGCGCGCTCGGCAAACTGATCAGCAAAGGGCAGTAGATGGTCCTTGATGAAAGCCGCAAGGTACGCTCGATGCACAAAATCGACTACGTAGTACCGCCACGACATCCAGTGCCGTTCCTGAACTGCCTCCTGTCGCACAACTCTCACCCAGGGGCACATCGCGAGGCGCGGAGCTTCAGGGCCGCCTTGGACCGATACCATCGGGCCATCGAGTACACAAATCGGAAGCGCAAGGCAAGCGGAAACCGCACTGCCTGACCCGACGGACTTGTGCTGCTCGATGAAGTGCTGCAACGCGCTCACCAAAGGCAAAATGACCTGGTTGAAGAGAACAGAGCCGGACAAATCGAACTCTTTCCCTTTCCGCTCGGTCTTCGCGAAGGAGCTGCACACTGGTGGCCCATGAGAGACAAACTCGAAATCCGCAAGGCGAAGAAGCTCTGCTACTGGCGCTGACCTGGATCCAACACCGGCCACCTGGATATCTGGTGTCTTCCCATGCAGACCAGCAACAGGCGGGAATTCTCTGGGGATTTCAGGCGTCGCTGCTTCAAAGAACACGAATGGCAACTCGGATCTCTTGCATTCGACCAGCACCGCGGTGCTCAGCCATAGCCCCGTGTTATCGCTTAGCCGCCGGAGTCCGAAGACATCGAGGGTTCGGTGCTCTTTGGATTCTCGATTCGAGGTAACCCCACTCTTCGTGGACCTTGAAATCGCGGAGCAGTTCCTCGGCTACAACTCGTTGAAGAGGGTAACCGGAGTTGCGTACAGCGGCTTCCAGCTGCCCAGCCGTGACGCCAGCCTGCAGCCGATTCGATTCGGGGTTGCCGTCTGTTTCAGTCATTTGCCCGCCCAACGCGCACCTTACCCTAAGCCATATTCGCTAAATCTCGTCAAGTAGCTTACCGCGGCGCTCGCTATACTCCTGCTCACCGATGACACCCTTTTCAAAAAGCGTCATCAGCTGACCAAGCCGTTCTTCGATCGGTCGAGTCGCGGTTGACTCTCTCGCAGCATGACTTCCTCCAGCGCAGGCTGCATTTATGTCATTAGCGAGGGCTACTTCGTCGTAAACCGTCACCCCCCTGTTGGCGCGCGTTAGGTTTGAATAGTAGCGTCCCAACTCAAGTGCCCTTTGCCGGAGTTCAGGATTGTTCGGTTGCTGCTTGAGTAGCTCTAGTGACTGGCGGTAGTTCGCAAAGGCACGTCGTAGCTGCTTGTTGGTCTTGTCAAGATTGTAGTAATAGATACAAATTACAAAAACAAGACTCCCGACAACCGCTAGCATTATGAGGCCACAAGTGACGCTTCCCTCGTCCATCTTCGATGCCTCCTTGCGATAACACCGAGTGCCGACCAACGTTTGGCGCCTCAGCGTGCGCCGGTTGCAGGCCGCCAGCTGTCCTCGAAGCCACCAACGACCGCAGGCCACGGCACGCGAGAAGGCCTCAAGCGTCCGCTGGCAGGCGCGGGGTTCGCCGGACTGCCTTGTTTGCTGAATTGTACCACGCTTGGGACCGCACTGCTTCAAAGTGCAACGCCCCTCTGGACCGAGATGCCAACAAGGCCATAGATGGTTCTCGAAGTGAGCATCGATCCTGCCGCTGACCATCTTCGAGCGAAGCCGCGGACTCCTCCGGCAACCTCGGGGAGAACGACCCTTTCGACCGGCATTCTGGTTCCGTGCGGCGTCCAACCGGTGGACAGGGGAAGCGGACAGTCTGAAGCCAGGACACGGTGTTGCCCCGTATCGCCGGAGCTTCGAAGGCAAGATCCTCTCGGGCACCCTCGGGAAGAGCGCCCTTCTGGCAAGGCAAGCGGCTGCGTGTGCGGGACGCACTCTCCGGGCGCGGGAAACAACCGCCTGTAAAGACGAGCGCTGAGCTGCCACGAAGCTGCTCGAAGAGATGATCGCAGGCCACCAACTGTTTTCGAAGGAATCGTTGATCGAAAGACTCAGACCTCGGAGCAACCACCAACCTCGACTACCAGGAGATCAACGCACCGTCCGCTCCTCGAGGAAAACAAAAATGAATTCTCAGGACGGCGAACGAGATGGGCCTCAGCGGCGGAACCGCGCAGTATGCGGTTTCCGTCCGCTGCAGGCCCAGGGTTGGCCGCCTTCTTCGCGACAGGTCGATAGTACCATACCCCGCTTTCCCTTAAATCCGTAGCAAAATACTACCGCGGAAGTCTGCGGAAGGGGAAGTCCGGCGTCCAGCAAGACCCCGGAACAGGTCACCATAGGAATAGCAGCCGGCGTAGCCGGGTGCGGGCCCTGGCCAAACCGCGGGAAGGCGGCCGTGGCCATCCGAGGGCTGGGCCTGCCTGCCGTATTACTACTCAATGCCAACCTCCTTCATAACGGTTGAACAACCCAAACAACAACTCTTCAGGTGCCACTTGGCTTCGGCCACGGGTAATACCGCCCCAGGAAATGCAAAATGGGTTATTTGTTCGCGCTCTAGATAGGCATCTAATTCGCTCGACTGGCATTCTTTGCAGATCATGCCCGAGCAATTGGAACAGTAACAGCCAACCAGCTTGTCACTTGTAACGAAGCGCAAGCCCGAAATTCGGAGCCGACCAAAGTTCCGTTTGCAGACTCTACACGTGAAGTCTGCAGTGAAGTCGTTGAAGGTGCGAGATTGATAAATAGATTGCTGTTTACGGATTGGCGCCGTCGTGGTATGAAAGCTATCATCACCCTCGGTTGTGCCTGGCTCAGACTGTTTTGTCGGGAGAATGCCCTTTTCGGCTTCCTTTTGTGTCGTAGGGGCTGCGCCTTGGCGACACTGCTCGCATAAGTATTTGCCATCGCTTGCCTTCTCAAGGTAGTAGTTCGAGGGAAATAACTTGCCGCAATGGTCACACTTCGTTTTGCTTGCAGGTGGGTATAACTCTTCGCCCTTTGACTGCACGCTCGCACCGCCTGATTTTTCTTGTTTCTTGCGGTTGATCGCCATGAAGACACCAACGCCGACGACGCCTGCAAAGAAGGTGATCTCGCCTGGTCCAAAGCCAGTTTGCGCACCATGAGCCCCTTTGGCAAAGAATTGCAGGACGTTGAACGCCATTGCCGCCGAAGCTGCTGCCGCGATAAGTGCCACAAATTTTCTCATTCTGCCTCCAAAAGTCGATATAGGACGATCACTAGATCGCCTGACTCCCTTACGGACATCGGAGAAGATCGGAGAAGTGGTGCGACCGGGCAGCTGGCTCACCTACCGACCCTTGCAATATCAATGAACCCCAGATTCTTGACGGCCAACGCTGGGCGGCTCAGCGGCGCCCGTCGCAGGCCCGCCTCCGCTCCTCGGAGTCAACAACGCTCACAGACCACCACGGTGAGAATAGCTCAAGCGTCCGCTGGAGCCGCGGGGTTGGCCGGACTGCCCTTGTTTGCTGAATTGTACCACGCTTGGGACCGCGCTGGTTGGAGGGCAATACCCCTCTGGACCGAGATGTCGGGAAGGCCATAGATGGTTTTCGAAGTGAGCTTCGATCCTGCCGCTCACCGCCTTCGAGCGAAGCCCTGGACTTCTCCGGCAACCTTTGGGAGAAAGACCCCTTCGACCGAGGGTCTGGTTCCGTGCGGCACTCCAACCTGCGAACACGGGAACGGACAATCTGAAGGCCAAGAAGCGGTGTTGCCCGTAGCGCCGGAACTCGAAGGCAAGATCCTCTCGCGCACCCTTCTGGCAGAAAGACCACTGGCAGGGCAAGCGGCACGCGCGTGTGGGACTCACCCTCTGGACGCTGGAAACAACGGTCTGTAGGAACGAAGGCTGAGCCGGCTACCGAGCTGCTCGAAGAGATGCTCGCAGGCCCCCAACGGATCTCGGAGGGTATCGGTGATCGAAGAGACACAGACCTCTCAGGAACCTCGACCTCGACTACCTGGAGATCAACGCACCACCCGCTCCTCAAGGAAACAAAAATGATTCTTTCAGGACGGCGAACGTTTGGCGCCTCAGCGTGCGCCGGTTGCAGGCCGCCAGCTGTCCTCGAAGCCACCAACGACCGCAGGCCACGGCACGCGAGAAGGCCTCAAGCGTCCGCTGCAGGCGCGGGGTTCGCCGGACTGCCTTGTTTGCTGAATTGTACCACGCTTGGGACCGCACTGCTTCAAAGTGCAACGCCCCTCTGGACCGAGATGCCAACAAGGCCATAGATGGTTCTCGAAGTGAGCATCGATCCTGCCGCTGACCATCTTCGAGCGAAGCCGCGGACTCCTCCGGCAACCTCGGGGAGAACGACCCTTTCGACCGGCATTCTGGTTCCGTGCGGCGTCCAACCGGTGGACAGGGGAAGCGGACAGTCTGAAGCCAGGACACGGTGTTGCCCCGTATCGCCGGAGCTCGAAGGCAAGATCCTCTCGGGCACCCTCGGGAAGAGCGCCCTCTGGCAAGGCAAGCGGCTGCGTGTGCGGGACGCACTCTCCGGGCGCGGGAAACAACCGCCTGTAAAGACGAGCGCTGAGCTGCCACGAAGCTGCTCGAAGAGATGATCGCAGGCCACCAACTGTTTTCGAAGGAATCGTTGATCGAAAAGACTCAGACCTCGGAGCAACCACCAACCTCGACTACCAGGAGATCAACGCACCGTCCGCTCCTCGAGGAAAACAAAAATGAATTCTCAGGACGGCGAACCTATGCGTGAGCTTATGCGCCCCTCGTGGCGTGCTTCGCGCCATGAGGTCCTTCGCTCGGGACCTGACCGGCGGATGGCACCGGTCGTTAAGTGCCGCCGAGGCCAACTACCGGCGACAACACGTCCACTCGTACCCCCCGGCCGCCGCGGTTGAGCACGTGGGTGTAGATCATCGTCGTCTTTACGCTGCGGTGCCCAAGAGCTCCTGCACCGTCCGGATGTCGTAGCCGTTCATCAGCAGGTGCGTGGCAAAGGAGTGCCGCAGGGTATGGCAGGTCGCGGCCTTCGTGACGCCGGCCTTCCGTGCCGCATCATGGAAAGCTCGCTGGAGCGGCCTCTCGTGTAGATGATGGCGGCGGTGCTCTCCCGACCGAGGATCGCGGGAGATCTGAGCCGCCGGGAAGACGAACTGCCAGCCCCATTCGGCCGGCGCCCTCGGGTACTTCCTTGCCAATGCATGAGGAAGGTAGACGCGGCCGTAGCCTGCGCGCAGATCTTCCTCGTGGCAGCCGTTTGACGCCCTTCAGGTGCTCCATCAGGTCGGCTTTCAGGGAAACCGGCAACATGGTCACGCGGTCCTTCCCTCCCTTGCCGTCGCGGATGGTGATCTGGTCGTAGATCAGGTCCACGTCCTTGATCCTCAGCCGGAGAGCCTCCGTCAGGCGCAGGCCGGTGCCGTAGAGGAGGGAAAGGAAGAGCCGTTCGACCCCTTCGACGTTCGCCAGGATCCGCTTGACTTCCTCCGCCGTCAACACCACCGGCAGCCTGCGCCTGCGTTTGGCCCGAACGAGGCCTTCGAGCTCGCCGACCTCCCGTCCCAGGACGGCCCGGTAGAGGAAGAGGATCGCGCACAAGGCCTGGGTCTGAGTCGAGGCGCTGACGTTGCCGTCGACCGCCAGATGGGTCAGAAAGGCGTTGATCTCCGCCTCGCCCATTTCGGAAGGATGCCGCTTGCCGTGAAAAAGGACGTAGCGGCGGATCCACTGCACGTACGTGCGCTCGGTGCGCAGGCTCAGGTGCCGGACCCGCGCCGCTTCACGGACGCGGTCGAGCAGCTTGGGCTCCCTCGCGGAGGAGCCGGAAGAGATCGGAGCAGCCATGGCGCAGCCCTCTCGATGGACCGGACGGGAGATTCCGTCCGCCATCTACATAAGACGGAAAAACGCCGTCTCATCTGGCAACTTTTTGGGCCGAGGGCCGGATTCGGGTGGCCAGGAGACGTCCCCGCCCTCGCCCGCGGCGGGCCGGCGCTTGCGCACGGTGCCTTGCGCTGTTAGAGAAGTGCCAAATTGGCCGACCCGCGGCGGCTTCGTCTCCGCGAGAGGACGGTTTTCGCCCGCCAGGACTCGTGAAAGCCGCTTCAATCCCATCGGAGAGTGTTTATTCCGTTTTTAGCCGCTTCAATCCCTTTGGAGAGTGTTGATTCCGTTTTTAGAGTGTTTTTTCGGCTCGTAGAGTGTTTGAACCGAAAAAACACCCTATCGGCCGTTTTTTAGAGTGTTTTTTTCAAAAAAACGGCCTGAAAACAGAAAAAACACTCTGCGACGGGAAAAAACGCCCTAAAAATCCGCCGTAGCGTCTTCGAGCAGCTCGGAATGTCTTCAAACCGACCCTGGCATCTTCGAGCGGATTGGAGCTTCTCCGAGGGCCTTGGAGTGACTTCGAGCGGATGGGAGCGTGTTTTCAAGGGACCGGAGCGAGTCGCGCGCCGCTGATATCCTTCCCGCCCGGGAGCTTCCCGGAGGAACTCGAGCCATGATCAAGCTGGTCCTGCTCCGCCACGGCGAGAGCATCTGGAACCTGGAGAACCGGTTCACGGGGTGGACGGACGTGGACCTGACGCCGAAGGGGATCGAGGAGGCGCACGAGGCGGCCCGGCTGTTCCTCGAAGGCGGCTACACGTTCGACGTGGCCTACACCTCGGTGCTCAAGCGGGCCATCCGCACGCTGTGGATCGTCCTGGACGGCATGGACCTGATGTGGCTCCCGGTCCACCGGAGCTGGCGTTTGAACGAGCGGCACTACGGCGCCCTCCAGGGGCTCAACAAGGCGGAGACCGCGGCGAAGTACGGCGACCAGCAGGTCCTGGTCTGGCGCCGCAGCTACGCCGACCCGCCGCCGCCCCTCACGCCCGACGATCCGCGCTATCCCGGCCACGACCGGCGCTACGCCGGCCTCTCGCCCTCGGAGCTGCCGCTCGCCGAGTCGCTCAAGGACACGGTGGCCCGCTTCCTCCCCTACTGGCACGAGACGATCGTTCCCGATCTCCGGGCGGGCAAACGGGTGCTGATCGCCGCCCACGGCAACAGCCTGCGGGCGCTGGTCAAGCACCTCGACGGCGTCTCGGAAGAGGAGATCGTGGGGCTCAACATCCCGACCGGCATCCCTCTGGTCTACGAGCTCGACGACGAGCTGAAGCCGCTCCGCCATTACTATCTGGGCGATCCCGAGGCGGCCCGCAAGGCCGCGGAGGCGGTGGCGAAGCAGGCTCAGCGGGGGTAGACCTTATCCGACCTTGAAAAAGGATGCCGCTGTCGAGGCTCGCCAGGGAAGCCCCGCCAAGGCTTCCCCGGGATTCACCGACTTCTCCAGCGCCTCGAGCAGCCTCCGGTCGAACCGGTCCAGGATGTCGTCATACTTCTGACGCGGGAGAGGCTGGGGTTCCAGGAAGGACCTCAGCTTTGCGGAGCAGTCAACGCAGCCCTTGAGGAGGTGGGCCACCACGTCCCGCTTCTCCTGGAGCGTAGCCGCTCCGGAGGCGAAACGCTTCAGGGTCTCTTCCGAAGGATGCTCCACTGGACGTCCTCCCCGAAAACCCGCCGGGTTTCCATCGCGCTCTCAAGAAGAGGTGATCGGGGAAGGACATCCATTTCAGGGCGACCTGCGGTCGCCCTGTCTTACTGGCACGAGTAGCCGTAGCCCGAGCAGCAAGCGGTTCCCGTGCAGGTGGTCGTGATCATGTTCCGCTGGATGACTCCGGTGTTGTTCTTGGCCCGGAAATCGAACACCCGATGGAACTCGGGCGAGATTTGCCACGCTCGACCTCACCCCTCCCTGCCCCTCTCCTAAAGGAGAGGGGTTAAGACAGAGACTGTGGGCCGCTTTAACCCCTCTCCTTTAGGAGAGGGGCAGGGGTGAGGTCGAGAGGCCACGGCCGGTCCGTTCACCGGTCTTTCCGCTCACGCCCGGAACGCCACCCCCGCCTGGTTGTAGCCCACGCCCGAGCCCACGAGAACCACCAGGTCCCCCGGCTTGATCTTTCCCTTCTCCCGCGCGTCATGGAGCGCCATGGGCACACAGGCGGAGCCGGTGTAGCCCCAATCCTCCATGATGGTGTGGGTGCGCTCCATGGGCAGGCCGAGCTCGGCCATGACAAGCTCGATGGAAGGCCTGCGCACCTGGGTGAAGATCAGGAAGTCGATGTCCGCCACCTCGAAGCCGCCTTCGCCGGCCAGGCGGCGCACCAGACGCGGCCAGCCTTCGTGGTTGATCTCCGGGGGATAGCGCTCGAGCATCTTCACCTTGGTCCGTCCGGCGCGGAGCGACTCCTCGCTCGCCGGCTCGGCCGTGCCGCCGGAGTAGAGCCCCCAGTAGCTCGCGTAGGCGCCGTCCGCCTGGAAGGCCGAGGTGATGAAACCCGGCGCGTCCGACGCCTCCAAGATCGCCGCGCCGGCGCCGTCGCCGTAGAAGAAGACCATCGGATCGCCGGAATCGGCGAGCTTGTGCATGAGGTAGACGCCCACCACCAGCACGGTCTTCATTCCAGGATTGGCCGCGATCAGGCCGGCCGCGGCGGCGAAGCCGGTGGGAAACGACGCGCAGGCGCAGCCGACGTCGAAGGTGCCGGCGTTTTTCGCGCCCAGCTTGTGCTGGAGGACGACCGAGGTGGCCGGCGTGATGTAGTCGGGCGAGTCGGTGCCGAGGATGATGAGGTCGACGTCCTGGGGTCTCCGGCCTGCCGCGGCGAGCGCCTGGCGGGCGGCGAGCACGGCGAGGTCGGAGGCCGCCCAGTCCTCGGGCGCCCACCAGCGCCGGCGGATGCCGGTCGAGGCCTCCATCTTGTCGATGAAATCCGGCGGCTCGGGAAAGCGCTCGCGCAGCAGGTCGTTCGAGACCTCCCGCTCGGGCAGATAGCAGCCGGTGGAAACGAGCGAAGCATATCGGGGCATGGGGTCTCCGCAGGGTCGATGAGTCAGAGGGAAGCGAGAAAGCCGCGGAGGATCTCGACCACACGCTCGGGCTGCTCGATGACCAGTCCATGGCTGCCGCCAGGAACGATTTCGAGGCGCGCGCCGGGGATGGCCGCGGCGAGGGCGCGGGAGTGATCCAGCCGGAACATGGTATCCCGTTCGCCGGCGACGATCAGCGCCGGGCACTCGATGCGCGGCAGATCGGGCGTCAGGTCGAGCCCTTCCAAAGAAGAGAGGAGCCGCGCCAGGCCCAGGAACCAGATCGGCGGCAGCAGCGCGGTCTGACGGCGGTGCGCCGCGAGGACCGCGGCGTGGGTCTCGAGATACTCGGGGCTGTAGGTGGCTGGAAAGATGAGATCGAGAACGCGGCCGCCGTCGCCGCCCGCCGCCGCGGCGAGCGCGGCTTCGCGCACGCGGGCCGTGGCCTGCCAGAACTTCTGCGTGATGCGCTCGCCGGCGGTGACGGCCGTCACGGAAGCCATGCGATCGGGATGAAGAGCGGCCAGCCGCAAGGCCGCCAGGGCCCCGTATGAGGTGCCGGCGGCGTGGACCCGCTCGACGCCGAGGAAATCCAGGAGCGCGATCAGATCCGCCACATGGGCGTCGAGATGCGGCTCGGGCTCGCCGGGTGAGAGGAGCTGGCCGCGCAGGTCGCAGCGGATGCTGCGGTACGCGTCCTCCAGAAGCGCCGCGATCCGCTCCCAGGAGGAAATCGTCATCATGCCGCCGTTGAGGAGGAGCAGCGGCGGGCCGTCCGGTTTGCCGGTGACGCGGTGGGCCAGGGGGGAGGGCGTCATGAGTCTGAATTCGATCGTTGTGCCCGTCTCGACCTCACCCCAACCCCTCTCCTGAAGGAGAGGGGCTTCAGGTCGTTTTCCCCCTCTCCTTCAGGAGAGGGGGCCAGGGGGTGAGGTCGCGCGGGCAACACGGCGTTCATTTCGCTCGTTCCTTCAGATACCTCTCCCGCAATTCCCCCTTCACCACCTTGCCATAGGGCGTGCGCGGCAAGGCCTCCACGAAGACGAATTCGCCGGGGATCTTATATTTGGCGAGCCTCCCTTCGAGGAAGCCGGCGAGATCGTCCGGCGACGGCGGCGACCCGCCGGCGGCGACGACGAAGGCGACTCCCATCTCACCCCACTTCGGATGCGGGATGCCGACGACGGCGGCGTCCCGCACCGCGGGATGCTGCAGCAGCTCGCCCTCGATCTCGGCCGGATAGACGTTGACGCCGCCGCTGATGATCATGTCCTTCTTCCGGCCGGCGATGAAATGGAAGCCCTCGGCGTCCCGCCGCGCCAGGTCGCCGGTGTGGAACCAGCCTTCCGCGTCGAGGGCGGCGGCGGTGGCCTCGGGGTTGTTCCAATAGCCGCGGCAGACGTGCGGCCCGCGCAGCAGGAGCTCCCCCACCTCGCCCACCGGCACCTCGCCGCCGCCGTCATCGATCAGCCGCGTCTCGGTGAACATCAGGGGCTTGCCGATCGAGCCGGGCCTGGCGGCCGACTCCTCGATCGTCATCGCGAAGCAGTTCACTCCCACCTCGGTCAGGCCGTAGCCCTGCTTGAAGGCGAAGCCGCGCCGCTGATAGGCCGCGATGAGATAGCTCGGCAGCGGCGCGCCGCCGCTGATGAGCCAGCGGACGCGGGAGAGGTCGGCCGTCCGAAAGCCCGGATCTTCCATCAGCAGCTTGAAGATGGTGGGCACGCCGAGAACCACCGTGCAGCCCTCCTGCTCGAGGGTGCGCCAGATCTCGGCGGCGTCGAAGCCGCGGTGGAGGACGATCGTGCCGCCGATGGTGAAGATGGGGACCAGGAAGGCTCCCAGGCCGCCGGCATGGTAGAGCGGCGTGAAAATCGGGCTCACGTCGTCCGCCCGGAGCTGCCAGCCCACGACGGTGTTGTAGCCGTTCCAGACGATCATGCGGTGCGGCAGCACGACTCCCTTCGGCTTGCCCGTGGTGCCCGAGGTGTAGAGCAGGCACCAGAGGTCCTCGGGGTCGCACGCGGCGCGCGTCCAGTCCGCATCCGGCAAGGCGGCGGCCAAGTCCCGCAGCAGATCCCGCAACAGGGGATCCCCGACCTGAGCCGGTTCGTCGAGGGCCACCCAATGATCGAGGAAAACGAGTTGCCTCAAGGCCCGGACGGTGTCCGCGTGCTCCGCGCCGTAGAGCAGGCCCGCGGGCCGCGCGTCCTCCAGGATGCCCGCCAGCTCCCGCGGGGTGAGACGCGTGCCGAGCGGCACCAGCACCACTCCCGCCTTGGGCGCGGCGAAGAACGCGTCGATCATCTCGATCCGGTTGTCCGCCAGGACGGCGAAGCGATCTCCCTTGGCGAGCCCCAGCCCCTGGCGCCAGACGCGGGCGAGGCGCACGGCGCGGGCGTCCAGCTCGGCGTAGGTGAGCCGCTCGCCCGTGGGAACGTAGACGAGGGCGGTCTTCTCCGGAGTGAGCCGGGCGCGCTCGCCGAGCAAGTCTCCCGCAATCATGACGGGTCAGGTGCCGACCACGAGGCCGCCGTCCACCGAGAGCACCACGCCATGGACGAAGCTCGCGGCGTCCGAGGCCAGCCAGAAGTAGGCCTCCGCGACGTCCTCGGGCCTTCCCATGCGCCCCAGAGGCGTGTGCGAGACCATGCCCTGGAGCACTTTCTCGGGCATGGCCTGGACCATCTCGGTGGCGATGAAGCCGGGCGCCACGGCGTTGACGCGGATGTTGTACCGCCCCAGCTCGCGCGCCCAGGTCTTCGTCATGTTGACGACCCCGGCCTTGGTGGCGGCGTAGTTGGTCTGGCCGAAGTTGCCGTACAGCCCCACCACCGAAGAGGCGTTGAGGACGACGCCGCCGCCCGCCGCGATCATGCTCGGCACCACGGCCCGGGTGCAGAGGAAGACACCCTTGAGGTTGACCGAGACGACGGCGTCGAAGTCCTTCTCCGTCATCTCGGCCAGCTTCTGTCCATCCTTCCATTTGATCAGTTGCTGATCGCGGAGGATGCCGGCGTTGTTGACCAGCACGTCGATCCTCCCCCACCGCTCGACGACCGCCACCACAGCCTGCTCGACCGCGGCCGCGTCTGTGACGTCGACCGTTTGGAACGCGCCTTCGCCGCCGCCCTCCCCGAGCTCGGCCACGAGGGCTTCCGGATCGCCGGCCTTGACGTCCCAGACGGCCACGTGGGCGCCGTCACGAGCGAAACGTAATGCAGTTGCGCGGCCGATGCCGGCGGCTCCGCCGGTGATGATGACGACCTTGCGGTTCATGCGGTCTCCTTGGTCACGGCGTTCCCCCGCCCGAGCCCTCACCCCCTAGCCCCCTCTCCCGCCCCCTCCCTTCCCCCCTCACCGGGAGAGGGGGAATGAAGAAACAGCTTTCTTGGCTCCCTTCTTCCCCCTCTCCCGTCAGCCCCCTTCCTCCCCCCTCACCGGGAGAGGGGGAATTAAACATTGCAAATCCGGCATGCCGCCCCCCCAGTCCCTCTCCGCTTTTCTCCCCTCTCCCGGT
This sequence comes from Thermoanaerobaculaceae bacterium, assembly GCA_963778565.1. Classification (GTDB taxonomy): domain Bacteria; phylum Acidobacteriota; class Thermoanaerobaculia; order Multivoradales; family UBA5704; genus DATARR01. Next base: position 142,756 of record CAVZUZ010000024.1, read on the forward strand.
GAGGGGGGAAGGGAGGGGGCGGGAGAGGGGCCGGGGGTGAGGGTTCAGAACACCCACCGCAGCCCGAGCTGAATCTCCCGGCCGGGCAGCGTCGCGCGGAACCTGCCGAAGTTGGGGTTCCGCACGGCGGGCAGCGCCGGGTTGGCCAGCGTCGGCCCCGAAAGGAGCTCCGCGCCGTCGACCGAGCTCACGTCGTAGTTCGTCGCGTCGGTGACGTTGAACGCCTCGGCGATCACGTCCAGCCGCTGGTCGCCGAAGAGGTTGAAGCTCTTGGTGAGGCGCAGGCTGAGCTGGCGGAACGACGGCCCGTCCTCGTCATTACGCTCGACGCCGGCGGGACGGTCGGAATTCTTGCCGTCGCCGTTGAAGTCGTACCCCAGGCGATGGTTCCACGGCTGGCCGGAGCCGTACTCGTAGATCGGCGCCAGGGTCAGCCGCCAGGGCAGGTGGAAGATGCCGGTCATCACCACGCGGTAGCTCTCGTCGGCGCGGGCCCGGCCGAGCTCCGCGTCGATATTGGCCGGATCGTTCGGATATCCGAAAGGAAACTCGGGGCTGAAGTCGTCCGAGATGTTCTTCTTGTCGGCGAAGGTGACGGAAGCCGTCACCAGATCGGACCGGCGCAACGTTCCGTTCAAGCGCAGGATCAGCGCCTTGTACTCGCTCCGCCCGTCGTTGGTGTACATGTTGATCTGGTTGAAGGCCGGGTTGGGACGAGTCGGATTGGAGTTGCCGCGGAAGTTCACGTCGCGGATGACGATCTCGTTGTCACCCTCGGCCCATACTCCTTCCGTGTCGAGGAAGAAGCGGCTGGCGCCGAAACGATGGGTCCAGCCCAGGCTGCCCTGGACCGACTCCGGAGTCTCGAGATCAGGAGCGAGCAGCGTGATGTCGGGGTTCAGGAGCACGCCCGTGTTTCGCGGATTGTTCGGATCGAGGATGAACGGCGGAAAGTTCAGCCCCAGCAGGGCGCCGTTGACGCGGGTGCGGAGAACGCGCCCGGAGAAACCGTTCGCCTGCAGCTCGGTGAAGGCGGGCACGAGCAGGAAGCGGCCGTTGAACATCCCCACGCCGCCGCGGATCACGTTGCTGCCGTTCGAGGACGGATCCCACGAGAACGACAGGCGCGGCTGGACGTCGTCCGTGTCCTTGTCGCGGCCATCCGGCACCAGCGGATGCGTAAAGCCGCTGTTGTTGCCCTCGTCGAGGTCGTACCGTACGCCGGCGTTGAAGGTCAGGTTCGGACGCGGCCGCCACTCATCCTGCACGAACGTGGAATAGCGCTTCGTCTCCAGCGTGATATCCGCCGAGCCCTCGCCGTATGAAAAAGCCAGAGGCAGGGCGCGCGTGTCGGTCACATAGATGAACAGCCCTCCCTGAAAGGTATCGATCCGCGAGCGGTCCTCGGCGTAGAGGAAGGAGGCGCCGAGCTTGAGGTCGTGGCTGCCCTTGCCTTCCAGGCTGCCGTGGAAGGTGTCCCGCAGCTCGTACATGTCGCCGTCGCCGAGGAGATCGCCGAGAATGTTCGAGCCGGTCTGCAAGGTGTTGCCGGAGGAGAACCACTCGGCCACGGTGTTCGAGTTGGTCGGCTCGTCGTACTTGCGGGTGCCGGCCTGGACGCGCAGCTCGTTGAGGGCGCGGCTGCCGAGAACGCCCAGATCCTCGAACGTGAGGTTCCAGTTGTCGCGGTTGAGCTGCTGGCCGTACGCCACCGAGACGACGCCGCCGACGCGGAAGTTCTCCTCCCGGTAGCGCTCGTAAGCGAGATTGCCGGACAGCGTGTGCGCCTCGCTCAACAGGTGGTCGAGCTTGACGAAACCGAGGGTCTGATCGAACGGGTGCTCGACGTCGGCGGCCTGGGAGGCGAAGGCGCCGCCCGGCCGGAACAGGGAGACGTTGTCCTCGTTGACCTGTTCGAAGGAGACGAAGTAGTGGGCGCGGTCGGTGCGGATCGGACCGCCCACGGTGAAGCCGTACTGATCGCGCGAGTAGTCGTTCTTCTGCTGCTCCAGATCCCCCTTCTCGCGCAACGCGTCGGCGCGATAGAAACCGAAAACCGAGCCGTTGACCCGGTTCGTGCCGCCGCGGGTGACGATCGAGAGCGCGCCGCCCGCCGTGCCGCCGACCTCCGTGTCGTAGCGGTTGTTGATGACCCGGAACTCGCCGATCGCGTCCTGGCTGAAGCGGATCCTGGACAGGCCGAGCGCGGGGTCGGTGAAATCGACGCCGTTGACCAGGATGGTGGACTGGCTGGCGTTGCCGCCGGCGCCGATCACCGGACCGCCGCCGATGAAGCGGAAGCCGCCCCGCTCGCGCTCCACGCCCGGGGCGATGAACGCCAGGCGCTGGAAATCGCGGTCCGGCACCGGCAGCGCCTCGATCTGCTCGGGGACGATGTTCGTCGAGGTGTCGGTCTTGTAAACGTCCACCAAAGGTACAGTGGTGCTCACAGTGATCGATTCGGTCACTGCCGGGCTCAGCGTGGCGCGCACCTGAACGGTCTGCCCCACGCGCAGCGCGATGGCGTCCTGGGTGACCGGCGAGAAGCCCTGCAGCGCCAGCTCGGCTTTATAGGTCCCGGGCGGAAGCGCCGGCAGCGTCGCCGTGCCCTGCTCGCCGGTGACATCGGTGCGGATCAGACCGGTCTCCGTGTTCTGCAGCGTCACCGTCACTCCCGGCAGCGGCGTTCCGTCCGTGCCGCTCACGTGGACTTCGACGCTCGCGGTGCTGACCTGGGCGCCGAGATGCGCCGTGCCGAGACCCATCAGCGCCAGCGCGAGGGTCAAGCTCAAAGCGGCCCGGCCGCGCGACAGAACCTTCCTATTCCTCAGCATCATCCTCTCCTCGCGCCCGCAACGGACGCCGACAATGGGTGACTCCCCTCCGGCCGCGGCTCGAGGCCGCGGCGCAGGATCTTCGAGAACTCGTGGACCGCCTGGTGCGAGTCCAGGCCGAAGTGCATGGGCACGCCGAAGCACTTCTCGACGGTGAAGAAGTAGAAGAACCAGCGAGTGGCGAGCATCACGGCGACGAGCGGATCCACCTCGCCCACCTGTCCCTGCTCCTGCATCGCCGCGAAACGCTCCGCATAGGCGGCGCGGAAGCGGTCCGCCATCTGCTGGTAGAAGGTCCGGATGTGCCGGCCCTTGAACTCGATGACGTCGATGTAGATGAGCAGGATGTGAGCGGAGTTGTCCGCCACCACCTGCTCGATCGCCGCCGCCATCTCCTCGAGATCGTCGGGAAAACGGGCGGCGGCGAAGATCTTGTTGAGCGGCAGCTCGGGGTCGAGCAGCACCTCCCAGTACTGGTCGATCAACCGCTGGAAGATCTCTCCCTTGCCGCCGAAGTGGTGGTAGAGGTTCCCCACCGACAGCCCGCACCGCCTGGCGATCTGCCGCATCGTGGTGGCGCGGAATCCCTGCCGCGAAAACAGTGACAGCGCGGCCTTCAGGACCTTGCGGGTCGAGGCGTCGGACTTGTCCGCCTGGGTTCGCCGTCTCGCCATGCGCCTCCGCCGACCGATTCAGATACGGAACGAGCGTTCGGTTTTTTTGAGGATAGAGAGGGGCGGGGCGGATGTCAAGAGGGAGGGTGGTTCAGACAGGGCATTGGCGACGGGGGCGGTCTGCCCTCCGAAACCTCACCCCCTGGCCCCCTCTCCCTCACAGGGAGAGGGGGAAGGAAGGCGTCCGTCAGTTTCTTGCTGTTCTCCCCCTCTCCGGTTACGGAGAGGGGGCCGGGGGGTGAGGCTTCGGAGGGCGGACCGCTCAGACAGGCAGGACCGTGTGCACTCTGCTTTACCGCTTGCCCGCCGGCTCGGCCGCCTTCTCCAGCCGCTGCTTGGCCTTGCCGGATCGACCGGCTCGGCCGGGCACGATGCCGCCCCGCCCGCTTCTGGCGGGCGGTCAACTGGGCCGAGTAACCGGCCTCCACCCGCTTGAGCTGGTCGCTCTTCGCGTGACACTTCTTGTACTTCTTGCCGCTGCCACACCAGCAGAGGTCGTTGCGACCCAGCACGACCTGCGGCGTCTTGGGACTGGGAGTGAGCAGTTTTTTAAACCAGTTTGCCAGCGACACGACAGTCTCCTATCTTGAGGGTTCGAGAAATTCGAATGGGCCAGGCGGCGCGGTCTACGGGTTCCGCACCTGCACTAGGTCGACCACCTGCTTGACGCCTGCGGTATCCCGAACGGCCCTCAGCGCCAGCGACTTGCGCTCCGGATCGGGAAGCGTGCCGCGCAGGCTGACGACGCCGTCGGTGGCTTCGACCTCGAGATCCAGCGCGTAGCGGCCGATCTCTCCCAACAGGTTTCTGCCGATCCGCATTTCCAGGACAGCGTCGTTCACCTCGCGCTCGGCGGTGCCGGCCGCGCGCCCCGCCGTGGTGCTCTCCGGCGACCCTTGGCGGGCAAAGAGACGGTTGTCGACGCTCGCGACGCCGGGGACCGACTTCGCGACCTCCTCCGCCAGCTCCTGGGTCGAGCGCTCGTCGACGGCGCCGATCAGGCGGACCCGTCCGCCGTCGGCCTCCACCGTCACGCCGAGGCCGTCCTCGCCCAGTTTCTCCAGCAAAGCCAGACGGACGTCGGCCTCCAGCCGCGCGTCGGAGACGTCCTGTTCCCGGATGGCTTCGCGGCCGGCGCTGGACTGCCGGGTGGGTACCGTCGAGGCGCAGGCGCCCGAGAGGAGCGCCGTGAGGAGCGAGCAGGCCAAGAGCGGTTTGGAATGGAGGCCTCGCATAATGAGAAGGTTACCACGGCTGAGCTTTCATGGCGCGCCATGGCTCCATGGGCGCTGCGGAGAGCCTCACCGTGCCATGGCGGTCCAGCATTGCACGCCGCGTCTTCGAATCCAGGCGGGGTTTCGCCGACAATCCAGCACAGCATGGACCCGAATGATCTTCGCTTCAACGCTGTAGTAAATCGCATAAGGGAAGCGCTTGGAGAGTGTTCGATGCTTTCCGTACACGATGCGGTGAATCCCGGCATACACCAGCAGCGAATCGATGTCGGAATATAGGGTGTCGAGAAAGTAGGCGCCAAGGCCAAGCGCCTGTCGCTCATAGAAATGGTAGCCGTCGAGGAGATCTTCGGGCATCCGAGAGGATCTCAATCCTCATGAAGTGCGGCTACGAATATGTACTTTGGCTTGCTCCCAGTCCATGAAGCCAGCCTCGCCAGTGTTGAGCCGCTCCTGCCGTTCGCGCAGAACATCTTCATGCCAAGCGGGAGACTCAAGGCTATCGGGATCGCGGCTCAGATCGTCCCAGAGAGCCTCCATGGCTTGGAGTTTTTCTTCGAGGGTCATCTCGCTGAGGGGGAGAGTCACGGACATAGCAGAATCATATCCTAATGGGGCTCTCGAGCGCCGAGGACGCCGCCCTGGGCAGAAGGGGCGCGTGCCTGGCCTTCCTCATCCCGGCACCCAGCACACCACCGCCGTCCCACCGCCCTCCCGCCGCTCGATGCGCAGCCGGCCGCCGTGGGCCTCGACGATTTCGCGGCAGAGAGGCAGCCCGAGGCCGGAGCCGCCGGGCTTCGAAGTGTAGAAGGGCAGCAGCGCCTTGCGCATCACCTCATCGGTCATGCCGCCACCGCGATCCAGTACCCGGAAGCGCACGCCGGCGCCGCCGAGGGCATCTACGGCCAGCTTCACCTCCGCCGGCGGACCCCCCGATTCGTGGGCGTTCTTCAGCAGATTGATGAGCGCCTGCTGCACCTGTCCCGGATCGAAGCGGCCGGGGACGGTCGGTGGATCGCCCTCCAAATCGAAGGGGACGACCTGCCGCAGCTCGGCGAGGAACGCCTGCCAGTCCACCTGCCGTTCGTTCGGCTGCGGCAGGCGCGCGAAGCGGGCGTAGCCTTCCAGGAACTCCTTGAGGTGGGTGGACCGCTCCTCGATGACGTCGAGCGCTTCGTCGAAACCCTTCGCATGCTCGGGGTTCCGCGCCATCAGACGCACGGAACGGGCGAGCGAGGCGATGGGCGCGAGCGAGTTGTTGATCTCGTGCGAGAGGGTGCGGATGGCCCGCTTCCAGACGTCCACTTCCTGGCGCCGCAGCTCCGGCGTCAGGCGCTTGATCAGGGTGAGGCCGTGACTGCCGGCCGTTGAGCTCGAAGGTCCGGCGGGCGACGTGGAAGACCTCCTCCTCGCCGCCGCTCTCCAGCGAGAACAGCGAGTCGCGGCCGCCAGCCAGAGCTTCGCGCAGCCCTTCCGGACACTCCTCCAGGATCTGGCCGAAGACCCGTCCTTCGAGCCGGCCGCGCGTAGGAAGACCTCATGCGCCGCCCGGTTGGCGAAGACGACGCGGTCGCGCCCGCTGGTGAGCACGATGGCCGTGGGCGTCGCCTCGAGCACGGTCTCGAGCAGGATCTCCCGCTGGACGATGGCGCTCCGCTCGTCCCGCAGCACGTCTCCGACGGAGTTGTACAGCTCCACCAGCTCACCCAGCTCGTCCCGCCGGTCCACGGCGAGGTTGAGGCTGAAGTCACGTTCCCGGAAACCCCGGACGCCGTCGCGCAGCGACTGGAGCACCCGCGACGCCGGCCCCAGGATGCGGTCGAGGAGCCACCAGCCCAGCGGCAGCCCGACGCCGAGACCCGCAATGAGGACGGCCCAGGGGGAAGGCAGCCACCACGCCGCCGCCATCGCCGAGAGGACCACGACGAGCAGCGACGCGAGGAAGGCCAGACGCAGGCGCGTGGCGAAGCGGAAGGGCTTCATCCCCGCAGCCGCCGCTCGAGGGCGAGGCCGTGCTTCTCCATCTTGCGGTACAGGGCCTGGCGGGAGAGGCCGAGCGTTTCGGCGGCTTTGGCGACGATACCGCCGGCCTCCGCAAGAGCCCGCTCGATTCGGACGCGCTCGGCCAGGACGAGGTCGTTCCCGCCCTCCTCTTCAAGGAGCACTGAAGCGCCTGCCGCGCCGGCGGTGCCGAGCCCGAGATCCCCGGCGCGGAGGACGTCACCCGCAGCCACGAGGACGGCCCGACGCAGAGTGTTCTCCAACTCGCGCACGTTACCCGGCCAGGGATGGCGGACGAGCCGTTCGCGGGCTTCCGTATCCAGCCGCCAGACAGCGCCGGTGGGAGAGGGCGAGAGGTCGCGGAGAAAACGCTCGGCGAGCGGGATCACGTCCTCGGGACGCTCGGCGAGCGGCGGCACGGCCAGCTCGATGACGTTCAGGCGATAGAAGAGGTCCTCACGGAATCGCCCTACGGCTATCTCGCGCCGCAGGTCGGCGTTGGTGGCGCAGATCAGGCGCACGTCCACCCGCCGCGTCTCGCTGCTGCCCAAGCGCTCGAACTGGCCGCTCTGCAGCACGCGCAGCAGCTTCGCCTGGCCGGAGGCCGAAAGGTTGCCGATCTCGTCGAGGAACAGGGTGCCGCCGTCCGCGGCCTCGAAGCGGCCGGTCCGCCGCCGCGCCGCGCCGGTGTACGCTCCCGCTTCGGCGCCGAACAGCTCGCTCTCCAGCAGCTCGTCGGGAAGCGCGCCGGCGTTGACCCGCACGAACGGCCGCTCCCGCCGCCGCGAGTTGGCCTGAACGATCTCCGCCAATTTCTCCTTGCCCGCGCCGCTCGGGCCGGTGATCAATACCGGTACCTCGCCGCGCGCCACCTGCAAGGCGAGGGCTACGACGGCGTGCATCCTCTCGCTGGCCCACACCGCGCCGCTCAGGTCGTGCCGTTCGGCGAGCTCCTCCCAGGTCCGCCGGGCGCGGCCGCGCAACCGGCTGTTCTCGAGCTGCAGCTCGCGCAGCCGCAGGAGATTGCGCACCGAGGCGAGCAGCTTCTCGTCGTCCCAGGGCTTGGCCAGATAGTCGGCCGCGCCTTCCTTGACGAGCTGCACGGCGGTCTCCAGCGAGGTCCAGGCGGTAATCAGCAGCACCGGCAGGTTCGAGTGCCGGGCCCTGATTTGCCGGAACAGAGAAATCCCTTCTTCGCCGGACGTGGCTTCCGGACCGAAGTTCATGTCCTGGACGACGACTCCGACATCGCCCGCCGTCCGCTCGAGGACGCGGAGGGCCTCTTCGGGCGTCCTGGCCACCACGCATTCCAGCCCGCGGATCTCGAACAGCACGCGCAGGGCGGTCGCCACCGCCGGCTGGTCTTCGACGACGAGGATCTTCAGCATGGAGGCTCTTTTATATACCTGTCTGGCCGCCCGGCGCTTCCGCACCGGGCTATCGAGACGTCGCCCTGAGGGCGATTCGCTTCAGAGAAGCGACGTTTCAGTAGCCCGGTGCGGAAGCGCCGGGCGAGGCGGGGCTCAGCGGCTACACGTTCCGCGTCGCGATCGCCGGCGCCACCTGCGCGGCGCGCAGCGCCGGACCGAGCGCCGCAAGCAGGCCGACCGTCCACAGCAGCACCACGCCACCGGCCAGGATCGGCCACTCGATGCGCGCTCCCTCGACCAGCGTCACCAAGCCGATGTTGAGCGCCACGGCGAGCCCGAGCCCGAGAATCGCCCCGATGGTGGTGACCAGCCAGTTCTCGAGCAGGAAGTGGCGCAGAATGGCGCCGCGCGTGGCGCCGAGGGCGCGGCGGGTGCCGATCTGCCGCCGCCGCTCGGCGACCGAGAAGGAAGTGAGCCCCACGATGCCGAGAGCGGTGACGCCGACGAGCAGGATCATCACGCCGTTCAAGGAGGTCACCACCACCCGATCGTTGGTGTGGTATTGCTTCCGCACTTCGCGGATGGTCATCACCTGCAAGCTGCGGCCGTCGTTGGCGCGCAGCAGGACGCGTTCGATCTGCGGCACCAGCGATTCCGCCTTCCCCGGCTCGGTGCGCACCAGATAAGCGAGGCCGGAGCGGCCGGTGAAGAATATCGCGTACTCGTGGATCGGCCAGCCATAAGGGTTGTAGAACTTGTCGACGACGCCGACGACGTTGTAGGTGTCGATCTCGTCGGGATCCCGGAGCTGCTTGCCGAGCGCATCGCCGCCGGGGAAAAGCAGGTCCGACAGGGCCTGGGTGACGATGACGTTGAGCGTGGTGTCCTGAAAGGTTGCGCTCTCGTATTCCTGTTGGGTGAAATCCCGGCCGCGGATGACGTTGATCCCCAACGTGTCGAAGATGTGCGGGTCGGCGCGATACATCTGGGTACGGAACCGGGTGTCCGCGCCGCCGGCGATCTTCACCTCGCCCGAGCTGCCACCGCCCTGCCAGGGCATGAAAAAGGTGTTGCTCGCGTCGCGAACGCCGGGGATCGCGCGCAGCCGGCGAAGGTCGTCGTCGATGGTGGCCACGACGTATTCCCGCTCCTCGAACGCCGGAGCGAAGGTCTGGCTTCGAATGGAGATCAGGTTCGCGTCGTCGAAGCCGGATTCGCGGGCCATGGAGCCCTTGGCGTTGCCGATCAGGCTGAAGCAGTTGGCGACGATGGCGAGCGTGAGCGCCACCTCGGCGACGATCAGAATCGAACGCGCCCGGTGGCGGGTCATGGCGCGAAAGATCGGTCCGAATTCCATGATCGGTCTCCTCTGCCGCTTGCGGCTACTGATTCTTGAGATGGTTCGCCGGCGGGATCGAGCAGATCCGCCAGGCGGGATAGATGCCGGCGATCGCGCCGGCCACCAATGACAGCAGAACCGCCGCGCCGATCATCGACGCGTCGAGCTGAAAGAAACCGTCCATCCTGAGCAGGCGGCCGATGACCATGCGATTGAAGAAAGCCAGCACGCCGAGGGAGAGCAGCAGGCCGATGCCGCCGCCGATGAGCCCCACCAGCTCGCACTCGATCAGGTGCTCGAGGAAGATCGACCCCCGGCTCGCTCCCAGGGCGCGCCGGATGCCGACGACCGGCGCCCGCGCCAGGAACTTCCCCAGGAACAGACCGATCAGGTTCAGGGCGGCCACGGCGAGGAACAGGATGGAGATCGTCGCCAGCGCCTTGATCTGCGGCGGCACGATCTCCAGTTCCGCCATCAGGTCGAGCAGCGGCGTGACGCGGTTGTCGAGCGGCCGCTGGAAGCGCCCGAATTTCTTCTGCTCGCGAACATAAGCGTCGAGAAAGCCGTGATAGGCCTGTACCTGTTGCTCGCCGCGCAGCTCCACCCACATCTGCAGGAAGACCGCCTCCGAGGCGTGCAGGCGCTCGACGAAGGTGGGGTTTCCCTCCAGCGATTTCCAACCGTCAGAGTTGCCGGCGGTGCTGATCTCCATCGGCTCGGTCCAGTTGAACGGCAGGAAGATCGGCTCCGGCTCGGCCATGGCGAATCCGGTCAGATCGTAGTAGCGCACCCTGGGGCGCCACGGCTCGAGCACGCCGACGATGCGGAATTCGCGGTCCGCCAGGCGGAGCGAGCGGCCGACGCTGTTGGCGCCGCCGAACAGCCGGTCGTTGAGGCCGGAGCTGATCACCACCACCGCTTCGGGCTTGGCGTCGGCCGCGCGGTCCCAGCCGGAACCGAACTGGAACGGCAGGTCGAACATGGGAAAGAAGTCGCCGAACACCAGGCGCACCGACTCCCGCGACGGGCGGATGTTGCGATCCTCCGGATACAACGCCAGCGCCGCCCGGTACGTCGCCGTCTGCCGCGCGGGAATGCGGCTCTTCATGATCTCCCGCATGTCGCGATAGGTGATCTGCGGCGGAATGCCGGTCTTGTCGGGATGGGGCGCCGTGGGGTCCCAGGAATCCATCCGCACGTTGTGGAGAACGCCGCTGCGCTGGGGGACCGGGTCCTGCGCCAGAACGTGGTAAACCGTGATGAAAGTCGTGGCGACGCCGACCCCCAGTGCGATGCCGGTCACGATCAGCAGCGACAGCACCGGGTGGCGGCGCAGGCTCTTCCAGGCGAGGCGAACGTTATAGAGCAGCATGGCGGTTCTCCTCAGCCGGCCTGCGTAGCCCGCGCTTCGCCGGTCCGGCGGTTCAGCGGCATGGGCGCGATGCGCTCGAGATCCACCAGCCGGCCGTCGGCGATGTGCAGGCGGCGGTGCGCGCGCGCCGCATATTCAGGGTTGTGGGTGACCATGACGACCGTCGTGCCGGCGCGGTTGATCTCCTCCAGCAGGTCCATGATCTCGCGCGCCATGCCCGAGTCGAGGTTGCCCGTCGGCTCGTCGGCGAGGATCAATTTGGGATCGCCGGCGAGGACGCGGGCGATGGCCACCCGCTGCTGCTGGCCGCCCGAAAGCTGCGACGGCAGATGCCGCAGGCGCGAGCTCAGCCCCACCTGCGCCACGGCCCTCTCGATGCGCTCCCGGCGATCCTTGGACGCCAGCCGCCGGTAGCGCAGGGGCACATCGACGTTGTCGAACACGTCGAGATCCGGAATCAGGTTGAAGCTCTGGAAGATGAAGCCGATCTTCTCGTTGCGGATGCGCGACATCTCGCGGTCCGTCAGGCGGCTGACGTCGAGGCCGTCGAGCCGATAGCTCCCCTCGTCGAAGCCGTCGAGCAGGCCGGCGACGTTCAAGAAGGTCGTCTTGCCCGAGCCCGAGGGGCCGGTGATGGTGACGAACTCCGCCTCCTCGACCTCCAGCGAGAAGTCGCGCAGAGCGCGGGTCTCGACCAGGCCCGTTCGATAGATCTTGGTAATTCCATCCATTTTCAGCATGCGGTTCCCCTCCTGCGTCAGCGCCGCACCAGCACCGTCCTGGCGCCATCGAACTGTGTGATTTCGGAGAGCACCACCTGCTCTCCTTCTCGCAGACCTTCCACCACCTCGACTTCCGAGACGCTCATCGCTCCCACCCGGATCACCCGCAGCGTGGCGAGGCCGTCGGCCAGCACGTAGATCTGCCGGCCGCCGCCGCTGTCGAGGAACGGGCCGCGGGGTACCTTGAGCACGGCCGGGCGCTTCTCCAGCAGCAGCCTCACGGGCACCCGCTGGCTCTGCCGCAATCTCGATGGCGCGTCGCCGGTGAACGCCACGGTCCCCTGCACCTGGCTTGCCTGCACCTCGGGTGAGACGGCGGTCAGGCGGCCCGGCACCTCACGGCCGTCGACGCTGACGAGCGCCGGCGTGCCGGGCAGCGCGTCGGGCGCGTAGCTCTCGGGGATCTGCACCTCGACTTCGAAGGTCGAGAGGTCCACCACCGTCAGCAGCGGCGCGTTCGGCGCCACGGCGTCGCGGTCCTGCACGTCGACGGTGGCGATGAGGCCGTCGAAAGGCGCGCGGATCGTCAGCTCGGCCACCCGGCGTTCCAGCTCGGCGATCACCAGACGCTGGCGAGCCATCTGCTGCCGCCGGTCCTGCAGCTCGAAATCGCGCCCCTCGCGGGCGAGCCGGCCGCCCTGTTCGGCCTGCTCCAGCTCGACCTCGGCGATCCGCACGGCGTCGCGGCTGCGCTCGTGCTCCACCTCGTTGAGAAGCCCTTCGCCGCGCAGCTTCTCGGCGCGCTCGAGGTCCCGCCGCGCCGCTTCCAGGCGCACCCGCCGCAGCTTCAGCGTCTGCTCGTCCGCCTGGTTCTGCTGCCGGACGGACAGCTCGCTCCTCCCCAGCTCCGACTCCAGCGACTGCAGGCGCGAGCGCTCCTGGGCGAGCTGGGTCGCGAGCTCCGGGCTGGCGAGGGTGGCCAGCACCTGCCCCGCCTGCACGGACTGTCCCGGTTTGACCGCCAGCGTGACGATCCCCTGCGAGGGACTGTAGAGCTTGGGATGATTGGCCGCGACGACGCGGCCCTGCGCGGAGACGTCCCGCTCCAGATCGCCCCGCACCACCGTGGCGATCTGCAGGCGGGCGAGGTCCACCGAGCGCTCCGAGCGCGCCCAACGCCGCACCGCCGGCCAGAGCAGCGCCACGGCGATCACCAACGCGCCTGCCGCGGCGAGCAACAGCTTGGTTCGCCGCGAGAGCCCCGGCTGCTTGGGGACCACCTGGTCCATCGACCCCGTTCCCTGAATCATGACACCGGCTTAGAGAGCAACTGCGGTGCCAGGCCTGGAGAGGCCGGTAAGTGACTGTAGATCAGTTAATTAGGATTGCGAACGGCTGTCCGCGATCCGCGGTGGTTGACAGATGTCCGGAAGAAGGGCGGACAGCTGTCCGCGACGAGCGAGCAAAAAGAGGGGGTGCCCCAGGGAGTCGAGGCACCCCACGTGGAGACGTCACCTCACAAAGAGGCGGCGCCGCTTCGGACGAGGACCGTTGCCACGCTCCCCGTCATGCATACTGCATCTCCGGCAGAGCTACGAATGCGGTTTCCCCAAGCGCGTGTACCACGGCCAGCGGGTTCTGCTGCGCGGAAACGCTCGCCTTGAGCGCCACATCCCGAGGCGCCAGCTCGCGATTGTCGTTCCGCATCGCCAGGACGGCCCAGACGAGCAGGAGCAGGAGGATCAAACCAAGGAGCATGGCCCAGACGGGCAACCCTCTCCTTTTCTCAATGTGGATTTCCGCCATCGCGAGTACCTCCTGGGAGGGGGATCGAGATCGGTTCGATCCTCAGAGCATTTCGGGTGCAAGGATCGGGCCGATCCCATCCACGGGGGTGCGGAGCGTTCCGCAGCTCTTTTCCCAGCCAGAAGAGGAGGGAGGAAGCAAGAAAATCGGACCTTGTCCCCCTCTCTCCCTTTTGGGAGAGAGGGGTTAGGGGAGTGAGGGCTTCGGAGGGGCAGACCGCCGATGATCCACAGGGTCCCCGGGAGGAAGTGACCAGGGACTCAGGCTTCCTCTACTTCACCGCCGCCCGCGTCAGCTGAAACTCCTTCCGCTCCACCTGCTGGCCGTTCGCGTAGAACGCCCACGCGGCGGCGAGCTGGCCGTCGCCCGCGAAGCCGATCTTGCCGTCGTGGATGTGCCCGTCCTTGGCGGGATCGAAGTTGGTCCCGCCATCGAAGGCGAAGATCAGCTCGTCGGGCGTCGACTTCGCGAGATCGAGCTTGAAGCGCGGCTGGTTGCCGATGGCGCAGTAATGCGTCGCCACCAGGTCGCCGCCCACCATGTGATACATGGTGATCATCTCGTGGTTGGTCCCCGCGAACAGGGTTTCCATGACCACGTTGCCGTTCGAGCTGATTCTGTAGGTCACCGGCGCCGTGAGCCCCTCTCCCGCCGAGCCGCTCCAGTCCCCCGCCAGGCCCTTGAGCCTCTCGAACGCCGCCTTGGCGTTGACGTGGCCGCTCGGCATCTCGCCGGCCAGGGCTCCCTGCGCCACCGCTGCCAGCAGCATCGCCGCAATGAATCCGATCCAACCCACTCTTTTCCTGTCCATCGTGAATCTCCTTTTCGCGTCCGATTCCGTTCAAGAAACTGTTCTGGGAGACCTCGGAGCCTCTCCATACTTTTGTGTGGCGTACCCCACGATGATACCCACGAGGCTGCCCGGCAGCACGATCTCCCAGAAATAGGGATTGCCCATCAATACCACGCCGTAGGCCAGCAGCCCGCCCACGACGAGGCCGAAGAGGATGCCGAGCGGCACCGACTTCACCTTGCGGGCGAAGAAGCCGATCAGCAGGCCGGCGAGCAGTCCCTTGATCGTCGAGCCGATGATGATGCCGACGAGCTCGGGCCGCGTCTCCGGCGCCGAGAACAGGGCTGACAAGCCGTCGAAAACGCCCAGGATACCGCCTAGCAGCAGTCCGAAAACCGGTTTGTTCATGTCGCGTGTCCCTCCAGATTCGAGTCGGTCAGGTCCGACACTCTCCTATTCAACGTCTCCGGGATTTCCTTTGACGGGTCTCGTCAACGCCCGAAGATGAGAAGCAGCAACGCCCGCATGACGACGTAGGCGAGGATCAGCGCGATCGGCACGCGGTGGCGGCGGACGAAGCGGCCGGCCCGCTCGAGCAGCCGCTCGCGATGCGCCCCCACCGGCAGGCCCGCGAGATAGCGGCCGAGGTCCGCCGCCAGGTCATCGACGTTGGGATAGCGCGCCTCCGGCTCCGCCGCCATGGCTCGCCCGCGGATCGCCTCCAAGGGCCGCGGAGTTGCCTCTCCCGCGAGCAGGAACCGCAGGATGGCCCCGAGGGCGTAGACGTCCGTCCGCTCGTCGATGCGCTCCACCTCGCCGCGCTCCTGCTCCGGCGCCATGTAGCCCGGTGTGCCGAGGATTGTGCCATGGGCGGTGCCCTCACCTCCCCAACCCTCCTCTCCCGGTGTGGGAGGGAGGGAGGGGTCGGGAGAGGAGGGCCGGGGAGGTGAGGGCTTTCGCGGTGAGGCCGTGAGGGTTTTGGCCACCCCCCAGTCCATCACCAGCACCTCACCGAACGGCCCCACCATGACGTTCTCCGGCTTGAGATCGCGGTGAATGACGCCGTGGGCGTGAGCGAAGGCCACGGCCTCGCAGATGCGCTCGAAGGCGCGGAGCCGCTCGGGCAGCGCGAGGGTGCGGGCGTACTCGTCCAGCCGCCGGCCACGCACGCGCTTCATGGCGTAATAAGCGCGGCCATCCGGCAGCAGTCCCGCGTCGTGGACCGGCACGATGCCCGGATGCTCGAGGCGGGCGAGCACTCGCGCCTCGCGTAGCAGGCGGTCCACGTTCTCGCCCGCGCCTTCGGGAAGCTGGACGACTTTCAGCGCCACCTCGCGGTCCAGCTTGCGGTCCAGGGCGCGATAGACCGTGCCCATGCCGCCGCGCCCGATGGCCTCGACGATCTCGTACGGCGTGCCGGAGAGGTCCGGCAAATCGGCCACCTCGCGCAGGTGGTGCAGCGCGGCGTCGGAGAGACCGTTCATCCGGGGTCTATCCCCAAATCGATCCCCAACAGGAGGCGCGCCTCGGAGCGGAGCTCCTCCTCCGTGGCCGTCAGCTCGCGCAGCCGCTCCAGCACGAGCCGGCGGAGCTCGCGCCGCGCGGCGGCCAGGTAGTTCGTCACCTGCGTCACGGGCAGGCCGTTCGCCGCGGCGAGCTCGGCGTAGGTCGGCCGCTCCGGCGCGTCGGATCCCTCCAGGTCATAGCGCTCGAAGAGCCGGAAGTAGACCTGCTTGCCGGACTCCTCGCACCACCGCCGGAGGTCGTCGACGGCGAGGCCGAAGAGCGAGCGCACCCACTCGCGATGGAAGTACTCCTCCACGTCCAACTCCTCGCCGGCGCCATGGCGGTGCAGCTCCTCCTCCGCCCCCGCGAAGTCGAGCGACAGCGGCGCCTGGCCGCCGCCCCGCTTGAGGCGCCGGGCGGCCTTGCGCTCGTTGGCGGCGAAGCCGTCGAGGCAGGTGCGGAGATACGTGCGGAACCGTGCTCTGGCCGGATCGTAACGCTCGAAGAGGTCCTTGGCCAGCGCCGTGGCGAAGAACTCCTGCGTCAGGTCCTCCGCGTCCTCCCGCGGCAATTGCCAGCGCGACCGCAGGACCTTGTAGACCGGCCGCCAGTAGATGGCCACGAGCACGTCCCACGCCTGGCGGCGCACCTGCGGATCAGCATCGCGGGCGGCGAGCAGCACCGAGCGGCGGGTGAGGGGAAAGCGGCCCAGAGGCCCAGAAGGCGGTGTCATCGGCGTAGCCTACGACCCTACGACCGGTAGGCTAGAACGTCCAGCTCGGGAATACGCCGGAAGTGCTCGAGGTTGGCCGTGACCACGGGAATCCCATAGGCCAGGCCTGTGGCGGCGATCCAGAGATCGTTGCTGCCGACCAAGAGACCGTTGCGCTCCAGGTGGCGGAAGGCCCTTCCGTACTGCCAGCACACCTCCAGAGTGGACGGTAGTACGTAGAACGGGGCAAAAAAGGCTTCCCAGGTGTCGCGATCAGCCAGGCTGGCGCCCGCGGCGAGCTCTCCGGCGACGGTGAAGGTCAAGAAGAAGCGGTCCTCGGCGTGGCGCTCCAGGAACGCGTGCGCGAATCCGGCCTGCGAACGGTGCCGCTCCCGTTCGAGGTCGACGAGGAAGGTGGTCTCGAGAATCAGGCTCGTCGCCACTTGCGCTCCGGCGGTCGGTCCTCGGCCTTGAGCCGTTCGATCCTTTCGAGACTCTCTTCGGTGAAGAAGGGGCCGTGCACACGATACCGCTCGAGGATCTCGTCCCCAGTCAGCGTTTTCTCAGGCCAGGTGGCCCGCAGCACGACCTCGCTAAACGACTCACCCGCGAACCGGCGCGCTCCACGGAGCTTCTCGTAAGCTTCGAGACGGAGGGATATCGTCTTGCTTGCCATGCACAGAGAATGCATGGTGCACGATGTTCCGTCAAGGATGGAGAGGCATGCCGGAATTCTTCAATCGCTCCCGAAAATGTTCCCGCCAGCTCTCCGGCATCGCCTCGACTCGGGCGGCCCGACGCAGCAAGTCCGGATCGGCCTCTCCCTTTCGATCGAGATACAGACGGACGATGTCCACGACACTCACGGCGTTCCCGTCCTCATGGATGCGCTCCATGGCGTCGCCGGCCCCCAGCTCGCCTTCCTGGAGGACTCCCACGTAGAAACCCGGGCGGCCGCTTTCGAGAAAGCGCTCGACGATGTCCTCACGGTCGAACTTCACCGCCAGCTTGAAGCAGGGCAAGCGGGGCTGGGTGACGACCACCTCCGCCGTGCCGATGCGGAAGCGATCGCCTACGAAGACCTCGTCCTCCCACCAGCCCTGGGTCGTGAGGTTTTCACCGAACGAGCCCCAGGGCAGGTCCTCGAGCTCCAGCTCGCGCCGCCAGAACGGGTAGTGCTCGGAAGGATAGACGTACACCGCCTTGTGGGCACCGCCGTGGACGGCGAGATCCGCCTGCCGGTCGCCGTCCAGATTGAGCCTGCGCAGCGCTACGCGGCCCTCGACCGGCGCCTTGAAGATGCCGCTCATGATCCGGCGACCGTGCCACTCCACGGGCCGGGGCGTGCCGACGTTGACGGAGATCAGCTTCATGGTCGGCCAAGATGGTACTCCGGCCGAGGAGGAAAGAGGCGGCTCCGCTCCCCAAGTCGTCTCAACTGGGTCGATGTCGGCGACGGCGGGCCCCTCACCTCCCCGGCCCTCCTCTCCCACCTCACGCCCACCCTTCCGGGAGAGGAGGGAGACTGAAAAAGCAACAGCAGAAGCTAGCTTTTTGAGCTCCCCTCTCTCCCGGCGGGGTGGGTGTGAGGCGGGAGAGAGGGGCTGGGGGAGTGAGGGGCCCGAGGCGGCGGAGAACCTCCGTTCATCGGCAACTCTCGCCGTCAGGTTAACGCGTATGAGGACTGAGGCTTCCGCCCCCTACCCCTTCGCCCCGCGCGCCACGAGCATCTCCACGATCGCCTCCTGCCCGCCCGCCTTAGCGTGGCGGAGCAGGGAGATGCCGTGCGGCCCTTTGAGGTCGACCACCTTGGGATCGTCCGCCAGAAAGGCCTTCACGATCTCGATCTTGCCCATCATCGCGGCGCAGAAGACGTCCATGCGGGCGCCCCGGGAGAGCAGGAGCTCGGCGATGGGCTTGTTGCCCATGTGAGAGGCGCCGCCGAGGCCGGTCTCCCAGTCGCCGCCGCCCCAGTCCCAGGTGGCGTTGATCACCGCCGGTTGCCGATCGAGCAGCTCGCCGGTGCGGTCGAGCTTGCCGTGCGCGGCGCCGACGAACTCGCGGACCAGCTCGGCGTCGAGCCGCGGTCCGCGGTCCGGAATGGAGGTGGAGGGGGACGGCGGTTGCCCCGGTTGGACCTGCGCGAGGGCGCGGTTTCCAACCACGGCGGCGGCAGCCATGAGCACTCCTCGGTGGATGATTTGCCTGCGGGAAACAGTCATGAATTTCTCCTTTCGCCGGCCATGGTAGGAGGGACGTCCACGCTCCACATCTGGCGCAGGGACTAGGAGGGAGACTATGTCTTTCGGCCTATGCGGTCGAATCCGGCGCGGCGTTATGATCGAACCCTGATGACGGCCGTGGCTCGCGAGCACCTGCGGCTCCTGCGTTGGGGCGGCCTGGCGGCGTGGCTCGGCGTGGGCCTGCCGATCTGGCGCCAGCTTCCGGACATCCAAAATCCGGGCGCCTTCGCCGGCTGGCTCATCGCCTGGCTCCTCTTCGCCGCCGCCTTCTGGGTGACCTCCGGCGGGGTTGCCGGCGCCACCATCGGTACCATCCGCGATCACCGAGAGCTGACACGCCGCGAAGAGCTGTTGCTGCTCGCCTTCCAGGTCGCCAGCGTCCTCGTCATCGTCCTCCTCCTCTGCGACGGCTTCGAGGGCACCCTCCTCGTGCTCGTCGCCATGCTGCTCGCCGGCCGCGTTCCGCGGCGGACGGGTCTCATCTGGATCGCCGTCCAGAGCCTCCTGCTGGCGGTCGCGATCGGCATCCACTGGGCGCCGCGGTCGGCGCTGCTGCTGGTGCCGCCCTACCTCGGCTTCCAGATCCTGGCCTTCCTCGCCTTCGACGTCCTTCAGCGCGAGGCGCGGGCGCGCGCGGAGCTGGCGCGGATCAACGCCGAGCTGCGCTCGGCGCGGGAGCTGCTGGCCCACGGCAGCCGCGTCGCCGAGCGGCTGCGGATCGCCCGCGAGCTGCACGACGCCGTCGGCCACAGGCTGGTGGCGCTGTCGCTCAATCTGGAGCTCGCCTCACACCGTACGGAAGCCGAGGCCAGGGAACCCCTCGACACCGCGCAGTCGCTCGCCCGCCTGCTGCTGACGGACATCGGCGAGATCGTCGACACGCTGAACCGGGCGGAGCGGCTCGACCTGCGGCGGGCCCTGGAGGCGATGACCGGCGAAATTCCGCGCCCGCGGGTTCACCTGCGGATCGCCGAAGACCTGGCCGTGCACGATGCCGAGCTGGCCCACCTGCTGCTGCGCTGCTGCCAGGAGATCGTCACCAACGCCGCCAAGCACGCGGACGCGGAGAACCTCTGGCTCGACGTGGTGCAGGAGGACGGCCTCATCGAGGTGCGGGCCCGCGACGACGGCCGCGGCGCCGGAGAGATCGCCTCCGGTGGTGGGCATGGCCTCGCCGGCATGCGCGAAAGGCTGGAGAACGCCGGCGGCCGGCTGGAAGTGACAACGCGTCCCGGTATGGGCTTCGCGGTCGCCGCGATGGTGCCGGTGCGGAGAACATGAAACCGGCCCGTAGTGCCCGTCGCGACCTCACCCCAACCCCTCTCCTAAAGGAGAGGGGCTTCACGCCATCATTCCCCCTCTCCTTTAGGAGAGGGGGCCAGGGGGTGAGGTCGAGAGGGCAATCCGGCAAATCATCGGGTAAACCTCGGTGACCCTCCGCATCCTCCTCGTCGAAGACGAAACCCTCGTCCGCCAGGGCATCCGCAAGCTGCTGGAGCTGGACCCGCGCATCGAGATCGCCGCCGAGGCCGCCGACGGCGAGGAGGCCCTGCGTTGCATCGACGAGGCGACGCCGGACGTGGTCCTCCTCGACGTGCGGATGCCGAAGCTCGACGGCCTCGGCGTCCTGCGCGCCCTGCAACAGAGGCCGGACGCGCCGCCCTGCCTGGTGCTCACCACCTTCGATGACCGGTCCCTGATCCTGGACGCCATCCGCGAAGGCGCCAGGGGCTTCCTGCGCAAGGACGTCTCCCTGGCCCAGCTCGTGGAAGCCATCGAGACCCTCGCCGCCGGCCGCACCTTCCTGCAACCGGCGGTCACGGAATCGTTGCTCAGGGGCATGGAGGGCCGCCCGCCTATGGCCAACCCGGCCCTCGCCATGGTGGAGCCCTTGACGCCGCGCGAGACCGAGGTGCTGCGCCTGATGGCCGCCGGCTATTCCAACCGCGAGATCGCCGAAGCCCTGGGCGCCGCCGAAGGCACGGTCAAGATCCACGTCTCCAACATCCTTTCCAAGCTCGGGGCGCGCGACCGGACCCAGGCGGTGCTGCGGTCGTTGGAGCTGCGGCTGTTGTAGGGAGCTCGCTCAGCCTGCGGCCACCCCGCGCACGACGCCGGCGCCTCGCACAGCCGTGCGTATCGCCACGACGGCGAGCACGATGCAGGCAGGCAATTCGAACAGAAAAAGGCCGCCCCCCGCGCTGCCCAGCAAGAGACGGGACAGCACGAGGAACGTCAAGAGGCCCACCAGGGATCGCCTGCGACGGACCTTCGCCCGCCACCCGAATACCGCGGCTCCGAGGAATGCGATCACCCACCACAGGTCCGCCGCGAAATGCCCGGCTGCATAGGGTGGATGCTGCATGTGGCCAAACATGCAGACGTGTGCGATGCCGCAGAAGATGTAGGCGGGAATACCCGCCAGAACGAGAATCGAGAACACCAGCTTTGGATTGAGGTTGTTCATGTGCGGTCCGGTTCGCGTCATTTCGACTCAGCAATCTTGTTGATCACAGCCCTCATCGAGCGAGTTGGAAGGGTCTCAGGATCCCAACTGATTTCGGGGCCGAGGACAAGGTAGACAGCCAGCGCATTCTGTACCAAGTCGGCCACCAGGGCGCCTTCCTGCCGCGCTCGTCCCTTCGGCGCCCCGGTGAGCGATTTCAACAGGGCCGTTCCCTCCAGGACATCTCCCAGGCAATCGTCCGGGCTCAGGCCGGAAAGGTCGAGGCCGGTAGTGGCTTCGAGATGGCGGCGAAAATCCTGCGCGGCGCGGGCCTGCGCCGGAGAGGAGCCAAAGTAGCGGGAAGAGAATTCCTCGATCGAGAGCGACTCCCGGCCCTCATGGATACCTGGTCTCTGTGGCGTTCCCCGGCGTCTCAAGACACGCTCGCTCCGGACCGTCACGATGACTGCGGCTCAATCCCCGCCGCCTCGGCGTTCGCGACTCCTGGGTGGTGAGAGCATAGTACCGCACTCCGAGGGATCGCCCCCCGAGCTGCTTCCCGAGCAGCGGATGCTCGACCTTGAAGCCTCGCTGCGGAGAGGACAACAACGCTGCCGGGCGCGGTTCGTCGCCGACCCAGAGGCCAGGCAATTCACGCGAGGGGCTGTGCACCGGCGCCCGTCGTCTTGCGCACGGGGAGCGGAACACGGTGCACGCGGGCCGGAGCACCTTGTTCCGGACCCAGAACAACACGTTCTGGGCCCAGAGCGACGTCTTCCGGACCCAGAACATCGTGCACGCGGGCCGGAAGAGCGTGTTCTGGGCCTAAAACAAAGCGCACGCGCCCGAGGCGGCGACCGGCTGGCGAGATTTCCCGAGGAAAGCTTCCCGCCCGGGCTTCCCTTCGTGCGCGGCGGTCTTCCGCTCTGCGAGGTGCCAGTGGATCGGTAAGGATCGGCGCGAGGCCTAATTCTGGGACTGGCCGAGTGTCTCAAGCAAGGCCAGCCACGAATGTCGCCACCTTACCTGCCACGGTGAGCACTGTTGGGGCGATGTCTGCGACCACCTCGGCGGCCTTCTTCAGCCCGTCAGTGGTGATGGACAAGAACCCCTTGTCGGGTCTTGCCTTCGTGGCTTCCGCCACCACCAGTTCCGCCATCTTGGCAACGCGCTCCGCGTCATCAGGCCTCGCGTCGGCAACACCCTTGAGACTCATAGTCAAATCGGCGAGCAACTTCGTGAGCTCTTCCTTGCGAGCATCCGGCCAGCCCTGCACTTGTTGGACTGTTTGTGTAACGTGATCCAGCTTGGATTGGATGTTGACCGGCCCCACCACATTTGAGACTTGAACCTTATTGGTTGACATGTCGACCTCCGCTTTCTCAATGACAAAAAACGCCGTTTGACGCTCTTCGTGCGAGTAGTTGCCGTCACTGGGTCGTGTTCTCATGACGGCGTCGCGGTAGCCGCGATAGCGATGAACTTGCCATTCCTCCTTGAGCTCAAGGTAGTCCTCTTCGAAGATCGCGATCTCTTGTTCGACATTGCGCAGCAGGTCAGCGGCATCGCCTTTGCGCACGAAGCGTGGCTGGTACTCCTTGGGTATCACCTCACTGTATGGGTACAACGCGTCGAGCGTGAGGGTAATGGTCGGAGTCAGCGATGCTCGCGCGGCTCCAAGCAAATAGACCTCGGCCGGCGTCAAGTCCTCGACGACGGCCACGCATATGGCCGCTCGGCGTACGGATTCTTCCGCGGCCAGTTCGTCGGGCAGGCGCGTGCTGGGGTTAACGACGACCGGGCTGTAGTTGCACCTCTCCAAGTACTGAAGCAATTCCCTCAGTGGCTCTCCGCCCAATCGGCTGGAGCCGATAACAGCACAGCGTCGGCGCAGGCTCGTCGGATGATATGTAGGCGGCGGGTCGGTGCCAATGTAAGTCTTGAGGGTTCGCACCGCAGCGCGATGGTCGCGCACTTCTCGCAAGAGCCGCCTTCGAGAAAAGCGCCGCTGAAGAATCCCTTGCGGCACGAGGTCATCGGCTAACGTGTCCTCCACGAAGACCAACTGCGGGCGCCGGGCCCGCAAGCCCAATCCAATCTCCCAGCGGATGTATTCGGACGGCGCCGGGTCGCGTTGCGGCAGGACGACCACCATAGCGTCGGTACTGCGAAGGTGTCGCTCCGGCTTCGCTGCGTTCAAACGGTCGGATTGCGGGTCGAGGCTGGGCGTCAACGCCTCGTCGACCATAAGTTCCTGGAAGAACTCGTTGATCGGGTTGTCGAACGGTCTGTAGCTGTGTGCGTAATAAATCAGCTGCACGCGTTTTTCCTCGCACGCACGAACTTCCATAGCATAGGGCGTCGGGTGTCAGACGTGTCGCCAAAGGCCAGTGGCGGTCAGCCAAACAGTAATCTGAGCTTATGCGACCTCCCGCGGCGTGCTTCGCGTCACGGGTTCTTCGATTCGAGAAGGTGGCCCATGTCAGTCAGTCATTCTATCAATCAGAGAATCCTACACCGCCCTTGGCGCCAGGTCAAACAGGGAAGGACCGGTCGCATAAGCTTCTCGGAGCGCCAAGGACCTCGGCAGCATCCCGCATGGAGAATCAGTGTGGGTAATCCCGTTTGGGTTAGCGCCGCCGACGGCGCACGCCGCGACCTTCTAAGATCGTAGAAAGAGAGGAAACGTCCCGTTCCCCCGTTCGCTACGAGCCTGAGGGAGGAGAACGTCGCATTCCCTCGATCTCCAAGCCGTTGAAAGAAGGGAACGTGTCATTCCCTCGCTCTGGAGGCGTCGAGAAGGAGGGAATAGCCCGTTCCTCGATCTTGCGGTCAGCGAAAGGAGGGACGTGCTGTTCCCCCGCCTTCCAAGCCGTGCAGGAGGGAACGTTTCCTTACCTCACGCCCGCGCCAGCGTCCGGATCGCCGCGAGCGTCGTTTCCACCTCGCCGGGGCTGACCATGATGCCGGCGGAGACGCGGGCGTAGGAGATCTTGTAGGGCGACGACGAGGCGCGGATGCGCTTCTCCTTCAGCCGGGCGACCACGGTGTTCGGCTGCAGGCCTTCGATCTCGAAGCACACGAGGCCGGCGGCGAGCTTGGGATCGAGCGGCGTGATGACGCGCACCCGTTTCATCTTCGACAGCTCGGCGCGGAAACGGCCGTTGAGCTCGGCGATGCGCGCCGCCACGCGGGCGCGGCCGAGGCGCTGGTGGAACTCGACGGCTTCGGCCACCGCGAAGGCGTGCTCGTAGGCGACGAAGCCGCCCGGCGACACGAAGGCGGCGCGCGTCGGCGGGAGCGGGCGGCGCTCGGTCCAGGCGAACCACAGCTCGGCGGCGCCGTTGAGGTCGAAGCTCGGCACGGTCGGGCGCACGTGCGGCCAGGCGTCGGCCTTGCCCCAGATCATGCCCGTGCCGCGCGGCCCGAAGAGCCACTTGTGGGTGCCGGCGACGAGGAAATCCACCCCCGAGCGCGCCGGCTCCTCGTCCACGGCGGCGAGGCCGTGGGCGCCGTCCACCACCAGCAGGCAGCGGTCGTCCGCCGCGCGGCCGCGGTTCGCCGCCGCCACCACCTCGGCAAACGCACGCAGCGGCAGCCGCAGACCCGAGCTCGAGTGAACCCAGGTGATCCCCACGGCGCGAGTGCGCGGTCCGATAGCCCGTCGCAGGCGTTCCACCATCTCGCCCTCGCTGGCGCTCGCCGCGCCGTCGTGGAGCGCGATGAAGCGCATCTTCGCTCCGGCCTTTTCGGCCGCGTGGTGGATCGACTCGTGATGGGAGTAGTGGTCGTGCTCGGTGGTCAGAATCTCCTGCCCGGCGCGCAGGCGCAGGCCGTTGTAGATCAGGGCCAGCCCGGTCGTGGTGTTGCTGGTGAGGGCGATCTCGGCTGGGTTGCCGCCGACGTAGGACGCGAGCGCCGCCTTGACGCGCGTGAAAGGGTCCTTGCCGCCTGCCTCGAAGAGCACCTCTTCGAGCCAGAGCGGGTCGGCGTCGATCTCGCGGCGGTAGCGCTCGATGGCCTCGCGCACGGGCCGCGGATGGGAGACGAGGAAGAAGCTGCTCAGGTGGATCCAGTCGGGCGCGAGATCGAACTCGGCCCGCACGGCCTCCCAGTCCACCTCGCCGTCGGTTCGGAGAAGCGGACGGGGGCTCGCGGCGGCTTCGGCGAGCACGGGCCGGAATGGGAGCACGGCCCCGGCGGCGACGCCGGCGGCGAGACCGGAGAGCAATTGTCGGCGATCGAAAGGCATGGCAGAACCTCCTAATTCAGCCAGGGTCTCTTCGGTGGGGGTTCAGTTTGCTCGTGCACTCCCCCTGGTCCTGCCCTCCGAAGCCTCACCCCCCCGGCCCCCTCTCCGTAACCGGAGAGGGGGAGGAAACAGCGGCAAAAGGCCTTTACCGTGTTGTCCTCCCCCTCTCCGGTTACGGAGAGGGGGCCGGGGGGTGAGGCTTCGGAGGGCAGGACCAGGGGGAGTCCACGAGCAAACTGAACCATTACCGTCTCTTCCAGCTCCTATGCATCACGGCAGCCCAGGCTCTTCCGCCGGTTTCGCCTCCGTCGCCTCCGCCTTCGGCGGCTCGAGTCCCGGCTGATACAGCACCGGCCGCCCCGCCTTCTCCTTCGCCTCTTTGACGAGCCGCCGCACGTCGGCGAGGAGCTGGCGAGCGTCGTAGACGATACCGTCCTTGATGGTGTATCGGACGCCGCCGACCCGGATGACCTCGTTCTTCTCGGTGACCTTGACGACGCCGGTGCCGTAGAGGACGGCCAGGTTCTCGACCGGGTTCTCGCTCGACGACGACGAGGTCCGCCAGCTTGCCGGGCTCGACGGAGCCGATCTCCTTTTCCATGCCCAGCGCCTCGGCTCCCTTCAAGGTGGCGGCGCGGATCACCTCCAGCGGGTGGAAGCCGGCCTCGCGCAGCAGCTCCAGCTCGCGGATGTAGTCGAAGCCGTAGAGCTTGTAGATGTAGCCGCTGTCGGAGCCCGTGGCCACGCGCCCGCCGCGGTTCTTGTACTCGTTGAGGAAGGTCATCCAGAGGCGGTAGTTGTTCTTCCAGTCGACCTCGTTCTCGGTCGTCCAGTAGAACCAGTAGGAGCCGTGGGACTTGCGGCTGGGCGCGTAGAAGTCCCACAGCGAGGGCAGCGTGTACTCGTCGTGCCATTCGGCGCGGCGGGCGCGCATGAGGTCGCGGCTCGCCTCGTAGATGGTGCAGCGTGGGAACGAGGGTGAAGTCGAGCTGGAGCAGCTCGTCCATCACCTCGTTCCATTTCTGCGAGTACCGGCGGCGCGGCCTGCTTCCACAGCCGGCCGGCCTGGCCGAAGCGGTGCGACTCGTCGGCGTAGTTGTAGTCGAGCGGGTAGTCCTGGACCGTGCGGTCGTCGAAGAGGGCCTCCGGCAGCCCGTACCAGTGCTCCATGGTGGTGAGGCCCCAGCGGGCCGAGGTCAGGACGTTGATGCGCGCCACGTTCATCTGCGCGTGATGGCAGGCGCTGCGCAGCCCCTTCTTCTTCGTCTCGTCGATGGCGGCCTGCATGATGTCCGGCCGATAGCCGAAGAACTTGACGCCGTCGGCCCCTTTGGCGGCCATCTCGTCGACCCACTTGCGCGCCTCTTCCGGCTTGGTGAAGGGCGCCTCCCTCCCCTGGGCGAAGCCTACGTAGGCCTCGATGCGCGGCGCCGTGATCTCGTTCCTGGCGCTCTTCGCCTTGTGGTCGACCGTCCACTCGAGGCCGTTGCCGCTGCCGGGATCGCGGACGGTGGTGATGCCGTGCGCCAGCCACAGCTTGAAGACGTACTCGGCCGGCGTGCCCTGCTCCGTGCCGCCGATGTGGCCGTGCATGTCCACGAACCCCGGCAGTCACGTACATGCCGCTGAGATCGATCTCGCGGTCCCCCTCCTCCGCCTTCGGCCGCTCCTCCGGATCCGGCTCGATCCCCGGGTTGCCGACGGACTTGACCTGGACGATGCGGTTCTTCTCGATGACGATGTCGACCGGACCGATCGGCGGCGCGCCGGTGCCGTCGATCAGCGTCGCGCCGCGCAGGATCAGCCGTTCGAAGGGACCCTCGCCCTCGGCCCGCGGCGGCGCGGGCGGGATGGATTCGTCCTCTTTCTTCTTCTCCTCGCTCTTCGACTCCGCAACGTCTTTCCCGGCGGTCTTCTTCTCCGCCGCTCCGGCGGCCCCTGAGAGCAGCCAGCAGCCGGCGAGCAGCAGGGCGGTCCAAGGGCAAAGCCTCGTCCTGTTCATGAATCGATGTCCTCCAGAGATCCCCTTTCGGTGGGCGTGATCCTTTCAGATGGGCGGGGAGGGCGGCAAGGTCCGGCGCCGATCCCTTTGGCCCTCGTATCAGTAGTGGTTCAGTTTGTTCGTGGACTCCCCCGGTCCTGCCCTCCGAAGCCTCACCCCCCGGCCCCCTCTCCCTGACGGGAGAGGGGGAGGAACACATCTGTCGTTCTTGCATTTCTCCCCCTCTCCGGTTACGGAGAGGGGGCCGGGGGGTGAGGCTTCGGAGGGCAGGACCGTACGCAGTCCACAGGCAAACTGAACCCCTGCCCTCCTCCTCGGAATCGGGATCTAACGACGTTCGGGTTAAGATGAAGGCAAAAGTCTTGCAGCATGAGCCAGCACTCCTCGGTCTCGCCGTCGTCGTTCAACGTCACCTGCCCCGGCTGTGGGCTGCGGCTGCGCTTCTCGGTGGCGGCGGAGATGCCGCCTCGCCTGCGCATCCAGTGCTCGTCCTGCAAGAGCACCTTCGGCGTGCGCCGCCCCGGCGTCGAGCCGGCCCAGCCTTCCACGGCCGGCTCGCTCGGCGAGACGCCTCCGACCTATCTCGCCTTTCCCGTCTCTGCGACGAGCGGCGACGCCACGCCACGGACGCCGTCCGTCCTTCCCGGTGCGGTCCGCCCGCGCGCCATCGATGAGCCGTCCTTCGCCTCCGAGGCCACGATCGCCGGGCGGTACCGGGTGGTGCGCTTCATCGCGCGCGGCGGCATGGGAGAGGTCTACGAGGTGGAGGACCAGGAGCTGCGCGAGCGGGTCGCTCTGAAGACCGTCCGTCCCGAGGTGGCGCGGGACACCGTCGCCATCGAGCGCTTCCGGCGGGAGATCCAGCTCGCCCGCAAGGTGACGCACCCGAACGTCTGCCGCATCTTCGACGTCTCCTACCACCGCGACGCCGCGACGTCCGAGGGTTTCATCTTCCTCACCATGGAGCTGCTGCCGGGCGAGACGCTGGCCCACCGGCTGCGGAATGCCGGCGCGATGTCCGCCGCGGAGGCGCTGCCGATCGCGCGCCAGATCGCGGAGGCCCTGCACGCGGCCCATCAGGCAGGAGTGATCCACCGCGACTTGAAGCCGGGCAACATCATGCTGGTGGAAAGCCACGGCGCGACCCGCGCGGTGGTGACCGACTTCGGCCTCGCCCGCCTGGAGTCCGGCGCCGCCCACGCCGAGGATAACGCGGGCGGCCATGCCCTCACCCTGACAGCCGCAGCAGCGGTCGTCGGTACTCCCGCCTACCTGGCTCCCGAGCAGGTCGAAGGCAGCGAGATCACGGCGGCGACGGACATCTACTCCCTGGGAATCGTGCTCTACGAGATGCTCACCGGCACGGTGCCCTTCGTCGCGGACAACGCCCTGTCGACCGCGGTCAAACGTTTGCGGGAAGCTCCCGTCCCGCCGCGTGTCCACGTCCCGGGGCTCGATCTGCGGTGGGAGACGGCGATCCTGCGCTGCCTGGAACGCGATCCGGCGAAGCGCTTCCGTACGGCGCCGCAGATCATCGAGGCGATCACCGACCCTTCAAAAACCAGGGTCCTGCCGCGGACGGCTGCCGCTCCGCCGCCGGCCGAGCCGGCTCCCGCCGCCAAGCCTTCCCGCCGGCCCGCGGAGACGAAGCGCCGGCGGCTGCAGCTCGCCCTGCTCGCGGCGCTGGTCCTCGCCTCCGTCGGGGTGGGCTACTTCCGGTTCGGCCAGTGGCGCGCCGAGCAGGCCGCCGCGCCCGGCCGGCGTCTCGTCCTGCCGTCGCTGGCGGACATCACGCCGCGCAAATCCGTGGCCGTGCTCGGCTTCAAGGACCTCTCCGGCAATCCGGGCACGGCCTGGCTCTCGCCGGCCCTGGCCGAGATGCTCTCGAGCGAGCTGAGCAGCGGCGGCGGGGTGCGGGTCATCGCCGGCGAAAACGTGGCGCGGGCGCGCGTGGAGCTCGGGCTGGCCGCCACCGATACCCTCGCCCGCGACACCCTCGCTCGCCTGCGTGCGATGCTGGGGACGGACGCGGTGGTGGTCGGCTCCTACGTGGCCCTGGACGGCTCCTCGGGCCGGCAGATCCGGCTCGACCTTCGCCTGCAGGACACGGCGGCCGGCGAGACCACGGCCGCCTTGACGGAGACCGGCGGCGAAGGGCAACTGTTCGATCTGGTGTCGCGCGTCGGCAAGCGCCTCCGCCGGGAGCTGGGGGTCGAAGCCATCTCGGACGCCGATCCGGAGGAGGTGCGCGCCGCCCTGCCCGCGAGTCCGGAGGCCGCTCGCCTCTACGCCGAAGGGCTCGAGCGGCTGCGCCTCTTCGACCCCATAGGCGCCCGCGACCGCCTCTCGCGGGCCGCCGCCGCCGAGCCCGGCAACGCCCTCTGCCACTCCGCCCTGGCCGCCGCCTGGGCCGCTCTGGGCTACGACGGCAGGGCGCGGGAGGAAGCGAAGACCGCCTTCGATCTGGCGGCGAACCTGCCGCGCGAAGAGCGGCTGCTGATCGAAGGGCGCTACCGCGAAGCGACCCAGGACTGGAACCGCGCCATCCAGATCTACTGGACGTTGTGGTCCATGTTCCCCGACAGCCTCGATCACGGCCTGCGGCTCGCCACCGCCCAGACCGCGGCCGGCCGGTTTCAGAACGCCCTCGTAACCGCCGAAGCCCTGCGCTCCCTTCCCGCGCCGATCCGCGACGATCCCCGCATCGATCTCGCCGAGGCCACGGCCGCCGGAGCCCGCGCGGACTTCCAGCGGCAGCGGGCGGCGGCGGTGAAAGCGGCGGGAAAAGGGGCGGCGCAGGGAGCGCCGCTGATGCGCGCTCAGGCGAAGCTCCTGGAGTGCCGGGCCCTGCGCAACCTCGGTCAACCGGACCCGGCGCTCGCCGCCTGCGAAGAGGGACGGAAGCTCCACGCCGCGGCCGGCAATCGGGCCGGAGTGGCCGAGGCCCTCACCCACGCCGCCAACGTCTTCTTCGACCGCGGCGACCTGCCCGGCGCCGTCCGGCACTACGAGCAGGCCCTCGGCACCTACCGGGAGATCGGCAGCCGCGGTGCCGAGGCCGGGGCCCTCAACAACATCGCGGTGGTACTGAGGAGCCAGGGCGACCTCGAGCGGGCGCGCCAGCTCTATGCGGAAGTAATCGACATCAGCCGCGAGGTCGGCAGCCGGGGAGGCGAAGCCTACGCGCTCAACAACCTCGCGGGCGTGCTGCTGCGGCGCGGCGAGCTGGACGAAAGCGTCCGTCTGCTCGAGGAATCGCTGAAGATCCGCCGCGAGCAGCAGGACCGTGCCGGCGAGGCCTCAGCCCTCGATAATCTCGGAGTGGCGCTGCGCCGGAAAGGCGACCTCGCGGGGGCGCGCCGGCGCCACGAGGCAGCGCTGGCGATCCGGCGCCAGATCGGGCAGAAGATCGGCGAGGTGGCATCGCTCAGCAACCTCGGCAGCGCCCTCCTGGACCAGGGTGAGCTGGCGGCGGCGCGGCGCAGCTTCGAGTCGTCCCTCGCCCTGTGCCGTCAGATCGACAACAAAAGCGCCTCCGCCCAAGCGCTCTTCGGATTGGGCGAGGTGCTCGCCCGCGAGGGCCGCACGGAGGAGGCCCGCAAGCGCCACGAGGAGGCCATCGCCCTCCGCAGCCAGCTGGGAGAGAAGGGGACCCTGGCGGAGAGCCGGCTGGCCCTCGCCGCCGCGCTGCTCGACGCCGGCGAGACGTCACGGGCCGGTCGAGCTCGCCCGCGCCGCCGCCGGCGAGCTGGGCCGGCAGGGCGCGACGAGCAACGAGGCCTCGGCCCTCGCCATCTTCGCCCTCGCCGCGGAGGCGGAGGGCCATGCCGCCGATACCGCCGAAGCCCGCCAGGCGATCGACCGTGCCTTGATCCTGACCGCCCGGGACCAGAACCTGCGCGCCCGCCTCACCGTCCAGCTCGCCGCCGCCCGGCTGCGCCGCGTGCAGGATCCGGCAGCGGCACTGCGGAGCGTCGCCGAACAAGCCGGCCGCGCCGGGCTGCTGGAGCTGCGCCTGCAGGCGGATCTGGCGCTGGCCGAGGCGCGATCGGGAGCCGAGCGGCAGACCCGCCTGGCGGCAGTGGCGCAGGAGGCGAAAGCGCTGGGGTACGGAGGGATCGCGCGGAAGGCGGGAGGAACGTGATCTGATCGGAGCTCTCCCCCGCCCGGCCCCTCACCCCTGTCCCCTCTCCCATCGCCCTCCCCCCGACCGGGAGAGGGGACAGGGGTAAGGGCCGGGCGGGGGCGTCTACCCTCCCGTCAGCACCGACACATCCACGCCGTTCTCCCGGGCCTTTTTCAACGCGTCCGCTTCGTCCAGTTTGCCGGCGGACGCAGCTTTGAGTCCCTGGAAGATGAGCATCCGCTTGGGATGGCGGTTCTCGTCAAAAAACCGGCCGAAGACACGGGCGTTGCGGTCCAGCCAGAACCCCTTCGGCTCGTGTTGCAAGGCGTCGATGGCGATCTCGGTCGATTCCCCGGTGACCAAGAGGTTGCCCCGCACCGTAGCGTTGGCTCCGTTCTTGGCCTTGCTCGGGCCTCGCTTGGGATCATAGACCTCGATCTCGACCGGGACCACCAGCTTGGACTGGCGGATGTCGATCTGCTGTATCGTCTCGCGGGCGATGTCGAAGGTCCCTCGGTCAGTCCGGATCACCTTGTAACGGTACCGGTGCGGCGTCTGCTGCCGTGCCACCCCTCTGACCTCCCAGCCCGAGCCGCTTTTCTCGAACCGGTAGCTGTAGAGGATCTCCGGCAGTCCGGTGCCGAAGATGAACTGATCGGAGAAGCCCTTAAGGTCCGTGGTAGTGATCCGTTCGATCAGTGAGAGGAGATCTTCGGTCGAGATCGTGCGGTTTCCCGCCACCTTCACGATCTGGCGCAGGACCCTCGGGAAAACGCCCTCGCCCAACGAGCGCCCAAGCATGTCGAGGACGACGGCGCCCTTTTTGTAAACGATCGCCTGATAGGCGGAGACCGAGCGGCTGGAGATGAGCCGGGCGCCGAGCACCACAGGGCCGATGGATTCGAGGGGCCGGCCGTCGGAGAGCGTACCGGTCAGATCGTCCTGCCACCCTTGCGTGAGGTCCACCCCCGAAAGCTTGTTGTCGAGCCGTTCCTGGGCATACAGGAGCGCCGCGTAGCTCGCCATGGCTTCACTGATCCACTGGTCACGGTAGCTCGTCCATCCGACCTGGTTGCCCCACCACTGATGGGCCACCTCGTGGGCGATCACCAGCCGGCGATCCGGCAAGCCGAAGAAACGGTTCCACATTCCCAGGTCCATCAGCTCGAAGTCGGAGAGTGTGATGAAACCGAGCATTCCCTGTGAGAAGCCGCGGTGGGCGGTAACCAGCGTCATCTCGTTCAGTGGGTAAGGACCGAATTGTTCCTCGTAAAAGAGCAGGGAGTCGGTGACGGCCTCGATCACCTCCTCCTTGACTCCACGGCCGGTCAGCGCGCTGCCGGCGCCGAAAGCGAACCGGAGAACGACGTGGCCCGCCTTCGCTGTCTCGAATTTGAAATTCCCAACCTCGAAGGAAAACCCGAGAGATGGCAGGTCGAGGACTCGGCGCTCCCAGGGTCGACCGTCGGTCCCCACACCACCGTCGATGCGGCGGCCGCTCGCCACCAGGTCGAAGGACTTCGGCCAACGGAAGGTCACGTCGTAGACAGCCCGGTCGAGGGTGCCCGCGCGAGGATACCAACCCATGGTGTCCAGCAGGGTCGTTAGGTTCCAGTCCTTCTCTATCGGGTTCCCCTGGTATTCCACCACCAGCGTGGCGAGCTCTCCAGTGGCGGGAACCCTGGGCAGGATCACCATCACCTCCGAAAAGCTGCGATGAAAGAGAGCTCAGCCCCGTGGCCATCCGTCACTCGGCGGACCTGGAAGTCACCGGGCAGATAGAGCATGACGGCCCGCGAGCCCACCATCACCGGTTTGAAGTCGATCCGGGCGCGGCCGCTCAGGCGCAGGTTGCGGTCGGCGAGATCCACTTCCAGAGTGTATTTTTTCGGTTCGAAGGTGGGCGCCCCGGGCAAGGGCTTGCCCTCGCTATCACGGAGAGACGCGGAAACCCAGGTATCCCACTGGCCAAGATCCTCCAGCTCCAGGCCGATCAATCTGCCCTTTCGCTGCTCTCTCTGGATCCGGCGCAGGATCTTGCGCTTCTCCTTCTCGGTGGCCTCGAGGGGAACGAAGCGCCCCAAGGTCACCTGCTCCTGGCTGTCCGGCTCCACGACATAGAGAAAATCCCCGCGCTCGCCGCCCCGAAACCAGGCGGCGAAGTAGCCCGAGCCCGCAGGGTCCTCCAGAGCATCCAGCAGGATTCCCTGCTCGACGTTCAGTTGCTTGCGCTCCGGACGCTCCCTCCAGAGCGCGTAAAGAGCCTCCGCCTTGCGAGTGACTTCCGCATCCGGTGGCGATGCCGGACGGCCCAGCAGGGAGGAGACCGCGGCGTCCATACCTAAGACGAGCATCGCCTCCTTGAACTCCTCGTCCAGCCGGGCGCCGCCCGTGAAGAGCTCAAGCTGGCCCGCTTCGATTGCGTCCGGCGGATCGAGTTCGATCCGTCCCTTCCCCAGGAAGACCATCTCCGACGTCTTGCCGCCGACTGGAGTCGCCGGCAGGAGCACGCCATCCAGCAGGAGGTTGGCCAGCCCGGCCTTGAGCTTGACACCTTTCAAGGTGACCGTGCGGGCGGGATCGAGGCGCGACTGCTCGATCTCGCGTAGCAGCGCGGTCGGATCCGGCGCCTGGGCGAGGGCGGCGGTCTGGAGAGCGAGCAGGAGCGCGATGAGGATGAGGCAATGGCGAAAACGAACCATCGGTTACTCCTTCGAGGATGCTACAGACCTACAGTTACAAGAGAGTGTAACCGGAGGAAGAAACGTTTCGAAGGGATATGGGCTCAACCGATGCGCTGCTTGGGCGCGACGAACGCCATGCCGATCGCCGCGGCGAGGGCCAGGAGAGCGCCGAAGTCGAAGGCGGAGGCCGCCCCCAGGCGATCCCAGATGGCACCGAAGAGGAGCGACGCCGGGAGAGCTCCCAAGCCGATCGTCAGGTTGTACCAGCCGAAGGCGGCGCCCCGCCGGTCCGCCGCCACCAGGTCCGCCACCAGGGCCTTCTCCACCCCTTCCGTGAGGCCGAAGTAGACGCCGTAGACGGCAAAGAGAGCCCAGGCCTGCCATGGCTCCGAAATCCGGCCGAAGGCGAAATAGACCGCGGCGTAGAGCAGCCAGCCGGCGACGATGAGCGGCCGGCGGCCGAAGCGGTCCGAGAGGATGCCGCCGGGGGTGCTGGAGAGCGACTTGACGACGTGGAGCATGGCCCAGAGGATCGGCACCAGGGCCGGCGCGACGCCGAGCTGCCCGGCGCGCAGCAGCAGAAAGGCGTCCGTCGAGTTGCCCAGGGTGAAGAGGAGCAGGACGCCGAGGTAGGCCCAGAAACGTCCACCGAGAGGTGTCCTCAGGGCGATCCTCTCGCTGCCCTCGGGAGCGAGCCGCGGGCGCGGTGCCTCCTTGACGCCGAAGACCAGCGTGGCGACCGCCAGGGCTCCCGGAATCGCCGTCAGCAGGAAGACCGTCCGCAGCTCGAGCCCGGCCCAGCGCAGCAGCGCAAAGGCGATGAGGGGGCCCACCACGGCGCCGGCGTGGTCGGCGGCGCGCTGGAAGCCGAAGGCCCGGCCGCGGATGCCGGAGCCCACGGAGTCGGCGATCAGCGCGTCCCGCGGCGAGGTGCGGATGCCCTTGCCGACGCGGTCGCTCACCCGGATGGCCAGCACCTGGGAAACCGACTGCGCCAGGCCGATCAGCGGCCGGATGGCCGAGGCGATGGCGTAACCGGCCAGCACCAGGGGCTTGCGCCGCCGCACGCGGTCGGACCACCAGCCGCTCGCCAGCTTGAGGAGCGACGCCGCCGACTCGGCCGCTCCCTCGATGGCTCCCACCGCCGTAGCGCTCGCTCCGAGCACGCTCGCCAGGAAAACCGGCAGCAGCGGATAGGTCATGTCGCTCGCCACGTCGGTGAGGAAGCTCACCGCGGAGAGAGCGAGGACGTTGCGGCCGAGGCGGGCCGACTTGGACGGGGGATTCACGAAGGCGATTGTAGCCCCGAGTTTCGACCCGCCTTATTACAAAGCCCCCTCTCTCCCGGTGAGGGGGAAGGGAGGGGGCGGGAGAGAGGGGGTTGGGGGAGTGAGGGCCTATGACCCGATCTTTTTCGGCGCCGAGGTCTGGGCCTTGCCTTCCTTGTGGGTGTGGACCTTGCCGGCCGGGCCCCGGGCTTCCTTCTCTCGCCTGGGTTTGGCTGCCGGCTTCGGCTTGGCCGCCGCCTTGGGCTGAGGCTTCTTCGCCGCGCCCTTCTTGCCCTTCTTCGCCTCGGCCGACTCGGCACCCGCGGCCGCCGCCTCGCGCTCGACCAGCTCGAGCACCGCCATCTCGGCCCCGTCACCTTGGCGGGGTCCCAGCTTGACGATGCGCAGATAGCCGCCCGGGCGCTCCTGGAAACGCGGCGCGATGTCGTCGAACACCTTCTTGACCAGATCGCGCTTGAGCACCCAGCGCAGCACCCACCGGCGGTCGTGCAAGCCGCCGTGCTTACCGCGGGTGATCACCTTCTCGGCGATCGGGCGCAGCTCCTTGGCCTTGGGGAGCGTGGTGACGATCTTCTCCTTCTCCACCAGCGACTGGAGCTGATTCCGGAACAGGGCCTCCCGGTGGGAGGTGGTCCGCCCGAGCTTTCTGCCTTTGACCGCGTGACGCATGATCTCTTCTCCTTAGGCCGAAGCTCCGGACCGATCCGTCACGTCCATGCCGAGGGACAGGCCCAGCTTGTCGAGGACTTCCTGTACCTCTTCGAGCGACTTCTTGCCGAAGTTCTTGGTTTCCAACATGTCCTTCTCGCTGCGGCGCACGAGGTCGCGGAGCGTGTGGATGTTGGCGTTCTTGAGCGAGTTCGCCGACCGCACCGACAGGTCGAGCTCGTCGATGTTCTTGGCCAGCAGGGCGTCGAGCCCGGCCAGCTCCTCCCGGCCCAGCTCGCTGCCGTCGTGGCGCAGGCTCTCCTCGGTCTGGATGAAAATGCCGAGGTGGTCCTTGAGCAGCAGGGCGGCCAGCGACATGGCCTCCTCCGGACGTGACCGTGCCGTTGGTCCACACCTCGAGAATCAGGCGTTCGTAGTCGGTGGTCTGGCCGAGGCGGGCCGCCTCGACCCGGTAGTTGACGCGGCGCACGGGGCTGTGGGCCGAGTCCACGCGGGATCCAGCCGATGCCCATCGACTCGTCGAAGTTGTGGTCGGCCGAGACGTAGCCGCGGCCGCGTTTGATTTGCGCCTGGAGCTTGAGCCGCCCCTCCTCGTTGAGGGTGGCGATGTGTACGCTCGGATCGAAGATCTCGATCTGCGGATCCTCGTTCAGCCGGCTGGCGGTCACGTCGCCGGGACCCTGGACGTCGACCGACAGCACCTTCGACTCCTCGGTGTGCAGGATCGATCGGCACCTGCTTCAGGTTGAGGATGATGTCCGTGACGTCCTCCACCACGCCGGGGATCGACGAGAACTCGTGCAGCACGCCCTCGATATTGCACCGCGGTGATGGCCGCGCCCTCGATCGAGGAGAGCAGGCAGCGCCGGAGGGCGTTGCCGATGGTGGTGGCGAAGCCCCGCTCGAACGGCTGGGCCGTGAAGCGACCGTAAATCGGAGTCAGGGTTTCGGTATCGACCTCAACGCGCTTGGGGCGTTGAAAAC
The DNA here is from genome assembly GCA_963778565.1 of Thermoanaerobaculaceae bacterium. Lineage (GTDB taxonomy): Bacteria > Acidobacteriota > Thermoanaerobaculia > Multivoradales > UBA5704 > DATARR01. The sequence goes on from CAVZUZ010000024.1 coordinate 179,815, forward strand.
CTTTCCAAAGCATAGATAAAACTCCTTCCCGCTGCTCAATCGAAGGTCAGCGGCTGTAGAGCTCGACGATCAGCTGCTCCTGGATCGGCAGCTTGATGTCCTCACGCGTCGGCAGCCGGAGCACCTTGCCGGTGGTGTTCTCCGCATCCAGCTCCAGCCACTCCGGCACGCCACGGCCGCGCGCCGTCTCGACGCTCGACCGGATCAAGCGGATTCTTGCGGCTGGCCTCCTTGACGGAGACCGTCTGCCCCGCCTTCACCTGATAGGAAGGGATGGTGATCTTGCGGCCGTCCACCAGCACGTGGCCGTGACGGACGAACTGCCGCGCCTGCGCGCGCGAGGCGGCGAAGCCGAGGCTGTAGACAACGTTGTCGAGGCGGCGCTCGAGCATCGACCAGCAGGTTCTCGCCGGTGATCCCCTTGCGCCGGTCGGCCTCGGCGAAATAATTGCGGAACTGCGCCTCGAGCACGCCGTAGATGCGCTTGACCTTCTGCTTCTCGCGCAGCTGCAGGCCGTAGCCCAGCGTCCGCCGGCCACGCCGGGTGCCGTGCTGGCCCGGCGGGAAGTTGCGGCGCTCGACGGCGCACTTCTCCTTGAAGCAGCGGTCGCCCTTCAGGAACAGCTTCATCCGTTCGCGCCGGCAGAGCCGGCAAACGGGTCCTGTATATCTTGCCACTGGATCTCTCCTTGACGTCCTCTCCCCGAGGCTACGGGGACTTCAACTCTGGAAGACGCGGGATTCCGGCACACCCGGAAACCCGAGAATGACGAACTAGACCCGCCGCCGCTTGCGCGGCCGGCAGCCGTTGTGCGGGATCGGGGTCACGTCCTTGATGGACTTGACCTCGATGCCTGCGGCCTGGAGCGCGCGGATCGCCGACTCGCGTCCGGCGCCCGGACCCTTGACCATCACGTCGACCGAGCGCACGCCGGCGTCCTTGGCGTTGTTGCCGGCGTTCTGCGCCGCCACCTGGGCCGCGAAGGGCGTGCCCTTGCGCGAGCCCTTGAAACCGATCCGGCCGGCCGACGACCAGGCGAGGACGTTGCCCTCCGGGTCGGAGATCGAGACGATCGTGTTGTTGAAGGTCGCCTGGATGTGCGCCACACCGTGCGGCACGACGCGCTTCTCCTTGCGCTTGGCGCCCTTCCGTTCCTTCTTGCCTTCCGCCTTGGCCATTTTTCAGTCCCCTCGGTTTACTTCTTCGTCGCCTTCTTCTTGCCCGCGACGGCGCCGCGGCGCGGCCCCTTGCGGGTGCGGGAGTTGGTCTGGGTGCGCTGGCCGCGCACCGGCAGGCCCCGGCGATGGCGGACGCCGCGGTAGCTGCCGATCTCCATCAGCCGCTTGATGTTCTGGCTGACCTCCTTGCGCAGGTCACCCTCCACCCGTCCCTCGTCCTGGATGACCTTGCGGATCCGCCGCGCCTCGTCCTCGGTCAGGTCCTTGACCTTGGTCACGTCCGGCACCTCGGCCTTCTCCAGGATGTCGTGCGAACGCGAGCGGCCGATGCCGTAGATGTAGGTGAGCCCGATCCAGACCTGCTTGTTCTGCGGCAGGTCCACTCCTGCGATACGTGCCATTGATGACTCCCTATCCCTGACGCTGCTTGTGCTTCGGGTTCTCGCAGATCACCCGCACGACTCCCTTGCGCCGGACGATCTTGCACTTCGGGCAGATCCGCTTCACCGACGCTCGTACTTTCATGTCCGACTTCCTTTCCCGCCGTCCACTTCAGCCGTACTTGAGCCGATAGACGATCCGGCCCCGATTGAGATCGTACGGCGACAGCTCGACGAGCACCTGGTCTCCGGGCAGGATGCGGATGAAATGCTTGCGCATCTTTCCCGAGATGTGGGCCAGGACCTGATGCTTGTTCTCGTTCAGCTCCACCTCGACGCGAAACATCGCGTTGGGGAGCGGCTCGATCACCGTCGCCTCGACCTCGATCGCCTCTTCTTTTTTGGACAAACGTCTTCCTCTCTCTGGATGACTTCCCTAAAGGCCCAGCACCCGGGCGCCGGACGGCGTCACCGCCACCGAAAACTCGAAATGGGCCGACAGCGACCCGTCCTCGGTGCGCGCCGTCCAGCCGTCGGCGTCCATCCTGACGCCGCTGCTTGCCGGCGTTGATCATCGGCTCGATCGCCAGCACCATCCCCGGCTTGAGCTTCGGCCCCTTGCCCGGAAAGCCGAAGTTGGGCACCTGCGGGTCCTCGTGCAGCGAGGTCCCGACCCCGTGCCCGACGAACTCCCGCACCACCGAGTAGCCGTGGCTCTCCACGTGGCGCTGTACCGCCCAGCCGATGTCCGGAGGCGTCCGCCGGGCCGCACCTGGGCGACGGCGAGGCGCAACGCCTCTTCCGTCACCCGCAACAACTTCCTGGCCTCGTCGCTGACCTTGCCCACGGCGAAGGTCCGCGCCGCGTCGCCGCAGTACCCCTTGTAAACGACGCCGCAGTCGATGCCGACGATGTCCCCCTCTCGCAGCGGGACGATCGCTCGGGATGCCGTGCACGATGACGTCGTTGACCGAGATGCACAGCGTCGCCGGGTAACCCCGATAGTGCAGGAAGGCCGGCACTCCCCCGGCGTCGCGGATGACCCGCTCGGCGAGCCGGTCCAGCTCGCGCGTCGTGACACCCGGGACCGATCATGCTCGCCCGACCGCGTCCAGCACCCGGTGGACGATCCGGTTGGCCTGGTCCATCAGCTCGATCTCGCCCGGGGTCTTGAGCACCGTGGCCATCAGCAGTCCCCGAGAATACCGAGCAGCCGGGACGTCACCTCTTCGACCGGACGGTTGCCGTCGATCTCGCGCAGCAGACCGCGCTCCCGATAGTAACCGATCAGGGGCGCGGTTTTTTCCCGGTACACCCGCAACCGCTCGCGGATCACCGCTTCCTGGTCGTCGGCACGGCCGCGCAACAGCGTCCGCCGCACCAGCTCGTCCTCGGGCACGTCCACCAGCAGCACGGCGTCCAGCTCGCAGCCGGCCTGGCGCAGGATGCCGGCCAGCGTCTCCGCCTGCGGCAGCGTCCGCGGATAGCCGTCGAGCAGGAACCCGCCGCAGGCATCGGCCTTGGCCAGCCGCTCGCGCACCACCTCGGCCATCGTGTCGTCGTCCACCAGGGCGCCCGAGGCCATGATCCCCTTCACCTTCCGGCCCAGCTCCGACCCGTCCGCCACCGCCTCGCGCAGCATCTCGCCGGTCGAGATGGCGGGAACGCCCAGGCGCTCGCCGAGCACCTGCGCCTGGGTTCCCTTGCCGGCTCCCGGAGGTCCCAGCAGGACCATCCGGCTCCAGTGCCCGTCAGCCCCTCCGCCCACGAATCCGGCCTCGTTTCATGAAGCCTTCGTAGTTGCGCATCACGAGCTGGCTCTCGACCTGCTGGATGGTGTCCATCGCGACGCCGACGACGATCAGCAGCGACGTGCCGCCGAAGTAGAAGTGGATCCCCAAGCCCTTCCGTGAACCAGCTCGGGAAGTAGCCCGCGATCCGCGGGCCGAGCCAGGGGAGCCCCTCCACGTGGAAGCCGGTGAGCAGGAACTCCGGCAGCACGGTCACGGCCGCCAGGTAGAGCGGCGCCCACCAGCGTGAGCCGGGTCAGGATGCGGTCGATGTACTCGGCCGTCCGCTTGCCCGGGCGGATGCCGGGGATGAAGCCGCCGTACTTCCGCATGTTCTCCGCCAGGTCCGCCGGGTTGAAGATGATCGAGACGTAGAAGTAGGAGAAGAAGATGATCGCGATGACCTGCAGGAGGTAGTAGATCGGCTGGCCGTAGGAGACGAAGTTGGCCACGTACTGCACTCCCTCGTTGTCGATCATGCCCGCGATCACCGTCGGCACCGTCACCACCGAGCTGGCGAAGATGACCGGGATGACGCCGCCGGTGTTGACCCGCAGCGGCAGGTAGGTGCTCTGGCCGCCGTAGACCCGGCGGCCCACCACGCGCTTGGCGTACTGCACGGGAATTCGTCGCTGCGCCCGCTCCATGTAGACGATGAAGCGCGACGACCAGCACCATGAAGACCAGCAGCGGCACCAGCACCAGCACGCTGCAGGTTACCCCGCTGAATGCCGTCGATGGTCGTGCCGACCGCCGGGATCAGACCGACCACGATGCCGGCGAAGATGATCAGCGAGATGCCGTTGCCGATGCCGCGCTCGCTGATCTGCTCGCCCAGCCACATGACGAAGGCGGTGCCGGTGGTCAGCGTGATGACGGTCATGAGCGCGGAAGCCCCAGCCCGGAGTCGGGCACCAGCGGCGCGCCGCCCGGCGTCGTCATGCTTCTCGAGCCAGATGGCGATGCCGTGCGCCTGGATGATCGAGATCACCACCGTGCCGTAGCGGGTGTACTGGGTGATCTTGCGGCGGCCCAGCTCGCCTTCCTTGGAGAGCTTCTCGAGGTAGGGCCACACCACCGTCAGCAGCTGCAGGATGATCGAGGCGGTGATGTACGGCATGATGCCGAGCGCGAACACCGCGATCTTCTCCAGGCTGCCGCCGGTGAAGGTGTTGATGAACCCGAGCAAGGTCCCCTGCGCCGCCTGCATGAAGTCGAGCAGCGCCGCCGGATCGACGCCCGGCGTCGGGATGTGGCAGCCGACCCGGTAGACCGCCAGCAGGCCGAAGGTGAACAGGACCCGCTTGCGCAGGTCCGGGATGGCGAAGATGTTGCGGAAGCTCTCGATCACGCCTGCAGCTCCTCACAGCGGCCGCCCGCGGCCTCGATCTTCTCGCGGGCCGATTTGCTGAACTTGTCGGCGACGACGCGCAAGGGCTTTGCCGACCTCGCCGTCCCCGAGCACCTTGATCTTCCTGCCGGAGCGCACCAGACCGCGCTCGACCAGCACCTCGGGCGTGACGTCGCCCTCGAGACTCGGCGAGCTGCGAGAGGTTCACCACCGTGTACTCCGTCTTCCAGATGTTGGTGAACCCGCGCTTCGGCACCCGGCGGATCGAGCGGCATCTGACCGCCCTCGAAACCGGGCCGGCGGCTGTAGCCGGTGCGGGACTTCTGGCCCTTCTCGCCGCGGCCGGCCGTCTTGCCGAGCCCGGAGCCGGGGCCGCGTCCCACCCGCTTCCTCGCGTGCTTGCTCCCCTTGGCGGGGGACAGCTCATGCAGCTTCATGATTCCTCGACCTCCAGCAGGTATCCGACCTTGGCCACCATGCCGCGCACCGCCGGCGTGTCCTGGCGCTCGACCACGTCACGGATCCGGCGCAGGCCGAGCCCCTTCACCACCTCGCGATGCTCGCGGCGGGTGCCGATCGTGCTCCTCACCTGGCGGATCTTGATCGTCTTCTGCGCTTCCTTCTTCTTCGCCATCGCCTATCCTTGCTTTTCGTAGGGGCGGGGCTCGTCCCCGCCCGGGTGGGGACAAGCCCCACCCCTACATTATGCCGCGCTCTCCGGAGCCGGCTGGGCCGCCGCCGTCTCGCCGGTCCTGCCGGTCAGACCGCGCATGGCCATCACCTCCGCCTCTCCCCGCAGGCTGCAGCAGGGCGTCGAAGGTCGCCTTCACCACGTTGTGCGGATTGGTCGAGCCCAGGGACTTGGTCAGGATGTCCTGGATGCCCGCGGTCTCCATCACCGCGCGGACCGGTCCGCCGGCGATCACGCCGGTGCCCTCCGAGGCCGGCTTCAGGAGCACGCGGCCGGCGCCGAAGGTGCCCAGCGCCTCGTGCGGGAATCGTCGTCCCCTTGAGCGGCACCTGGACCATGTTCTTCTTGGCGATCTCGATGCCCTTGCGGATCGCCATCGGCACCTCCTTCGCCTTGCCGGCGCCGTAGCCGACGCGGCCGTTGCCGTCGCCGATCACCACCAGGGCGGAGAAGGAGAAGTTCTTGCCGCCCTTGACCACCTTGGTGACGCGGTTGATGTGGACGACCTGCTCGAAAAATTCGCTCTCGCGCTCGAAGTCCCTGGCCAAGCTCGTCTCCTTCGCAGGGGCGCCACGTTGCGCCCTGCAGCAATTCTAGAATTGCAGCCCTTTTTCGCGGGCCGCGTCGGCCAGCGCCTTCACGCGGCCGTGATAGATGTAGCCGCCGCGGTCGAAGACCACCTTCTCGACGCCCTCGCTCCTTGGCCCGCGTCCGCGACCAGCTCGCCGACCAGCTTCGCCGCGGCCTTGCCGGCGGTCGAGCCGCCGACCTGCTCGCGCACCGCCGGATCGGCCGAGCTCGCCTGCGCCAGGGTCATCCCCCCGTCGTCGTCGATCACCTGCGCGTAGATGTAGCGCAGGCTCTTGTAGACCGACAGGCGCGGCCGCTCGGGCGTGCCGCGCACCCGCTTGCGCACCCGCAGATGGGCGCGCTCGCGCGCGCCTTCTCCGCTTCTGCTTCGTCATCCTCGGTCTCGTCACGTGATCCTCTGGTCGATCCCTCTGTCCGTCTTACTTGCCGCCGGCCTTGCCGACCTTGCGGCGCAGCGACCTCGTTCGGTGTACTTGATGCCCTTGCCCTTGTAGGGATCGGGCCGGCGCAGGCCGCGGATCTCGGCCGCCACCTGCCCCACCTGCTGGCGGTCGGCGCCCGTCACGGTCACGCGGTTGGCCTTGGCGTCGATCTCGATCTTGATCCCTTCCGGGATGTCGAAGAGCACCGGATGGGAGTAGCCGAGCGCGAACTGCACCTGACTTCCCTTGACCTCGGCGCGGTAGCCGACGCCCACGATGTCGAGCTGCTTCGTGAAGCCGCCCGACACGCCCTGCACGGCGTTGGCGAGCAGCGCCCGCAGCAGGCCGTGCCGCGAGCGCTCGGGGCCGCTGTCGCCGGAGCGCGAGACCGTGACCTCGCCGTCCTCGACCTCGACCGGGATAGCCCGGCGAAGAGCGCCTGCTCCACCCGGCCCTTCGGGCCCTCGGCCACGAACACCCCGTCCCGGACCTCGCACCTTGGTGCCCTTGGGAACCGGAATCGGCATTCTTCCAATCCGCGACATAACGTCTCTCCTACCAGGCTGCTACCAGACTTGGCAGAGCAGCTCGCCGCCCACCCGGCGCTCGCGCGCCTGGCCGTCGGTCAGCAGACCCTGCGACGTGGAGACGATCCCGATGCCGAGGCCGTTGCGCACCGGCTGGATCTCGTCCGGCCTTGCGGTAGACCCGCCGGCCGGGCTTGCTGACCCGCTGGAGGTGGGAGATGGCCGGCACCCCCTCCGCGCTGTAGCGCAGGAAGATGCGCAGGGTGCCCACCGGCGTGCTCCTCGATCACCCGGAAGTTCTTGATGAAGCCCTCTTCCTTGAGGAGCTTCACGACCTCGAGCTTGAGCTTCGAGATCGGCACGTCGAGCCGGTCGTGCTTGGCGATCTGGGCGTTGCGGATCCGGCTCAGCAGGTCCGCGATCGGGTCGGTCATGCTCATTGCGTTCTCTCTCCTCGCTGCTCGGGCACGGCCCTACCAGCTCGCCTTGATGACGCCCGGCAGGTAGCCCTGCAGCGCCAGGTCCCGCAGATGGATGCGGCAGAGGCCGAACTTGCGGTAGTACGCCGCGCGGGCGGCCGCAGATCCGGCAGCGGTTGCGGTACCGCACGTCGAACTTCAGCTTCTTCGTCTCTTTCGCGATCTTCGCAGTCGTCGCCACGAGAAACCTCCTAGCGCGCGAACGGCATGCCGAGCTCGCGCAGCAGGTAGCAGCGCGCGCTCGTCGTTGCCGGCCGTCGTCACGATCGTGATGTTCATCCCCTTGGGACGTTCCGACCTTGTTGTAGTCGATCTCGGGGAAGATCAGGTGGTCCCGGACGCCCAGCGTGTAGTTGCCGCGGCCGTCGAAGCTCTTGCGTCGGCACGCCGCGGAAGTCGCGCACGCGCGGCAGCGCGATGGTGATCAGCCGGTCCAGGAACTCCCACATGCGGTCGCCGCGCAGCGTCACCCGGCAGCCGATCGGCATGCCCTCGCGCAGCTTGAAGGCGGCGATCGACTTCTGGGCGCGCGTGATCGTCGGCCGCTGACCGGCGAGCGCCGCCAGCTCCTCGACCGCGTCGTCCAGGATCTTGATGTTCTGGATCGCCTCGCCGACGCCCATGTTGAGCGAGATCTTCTCGATCCGCGGCACCGCCATGACGTTGTCGATGCCGAACTCCTGCTTGAGCTTCGGCACGACCTCGTCCTTGTACTGCTGCTTCAGCCGCGGCACGTAGCCCTCGGGGGTCGGCCGCGACGGCCCGGACGGGGCCGCCGCCGGCTTCGCCTTGCGCCTTGCCTTGCCTTGCGCCTTGCCTTGCTGTCCTTGTTCTTCGCCATTGTCCGATCGCCTCGCGCGCCTAACCGAAGGTGGCGCCGCAGTTCTTGCAGACGCGCACGCCGCGCCCGTCCTCGAGCCGCTTGCCGGCCCAGCCGGGACGGCTTGCCGCACTCCGGGCAGATCACCTTCAGGTTGGCGATCTGGATCGGCGCCTCGCGCTCGAGGATGCCGCCCTGGACGCCCTTGTTCGGGTTCGGCCGGGTGTGCCGCTTGATCATGTTCACGCGCTCGACGATGGCCTTGCCCTCGCTGGCGAGGACCCGCAGGACCCGGCCGCGGGCGCCCCGGTCCTTGCCCGTCGTCACGAGCACCTGGTCGTTCTTCTTGACGTTCAGCTTGTTCTGTCATCTCAGATGACCTCCGGCGCCAGCGAGACGATCTTCATGAACCGCTTCTCGCGCAGCTCGCGCGCCACCGGGCCGAAGACGCGCGTGCCGACCGGCTCGCCGGCGTCGTTGATCAGGACCGCGGAGTTGTTGTCGAAGCGGATGTAGCTGCCGTCCTTGCGCCGCTGCTCCTTGACGGTGCGCACGATCACCGCCTTGACCACCTGCCCCTTCTTCACCGTGCCGTCGGGCGACGCCTCCTTGACCGACGCCGTGATGACGTCGCCCAGCCGGCCGTACTGGCCGGCCGAGCCGCCGCGCAGGTGGATGCAGGCGATCTTCTTCGCGCCCGAATTGTCCGCCACGTCGAGAATCGTTCCCATCTGGATCATCGGTCTGCCCCTTGCTACCTTGACGTCCTTGGGCCCGCTTCACGATCTCGCGCACCCGCCAGCGCTTGGTCTTCGACAGCGGCCGGCTGGAGACGATCTCCACCACGTCGCCGACCTTGCACCGGTTCTCCTCGTCGTGGGCGTGAAACTTCTTCGTCTTCTTCAGATGCCGGTGATAGAGGCGGTGCGTCACCGTCTCCTCGACGACCACCACGGCCGTCTTGTCCATCTTGTCGCTCACCACGCGGCCCACCTTGACCTGCCGGCGCCCTCTGCGAGGGGCCTCCGCCGCCGTGCTCTGCTGCGTCTCCGTCTCTGCGATGTCCGCCATGTCGATCTCGCTCCTACTGGCTTTCCTGCGCTGCTCGCGCAGGATGGTCAGCACCCGCGCCAGGTCCCGGCGCACCTGCCGCACCCGGGCCGGCTTCTCGAGCTGGCCGGTGACCTTCTGCAGGCGCAGGGCGAAGAGCTGCTCGGACAGCTCGCGCTCCCGGTCCCGCAGCTCCTCCAACGTCTGATCGCGCAATTGCGCCGCCTTGATCGCCTTCATCGTCTCACCTCAGCTCTTCGTGCCGCGTGATGAACCGCGTCTTGATCGGCAGCTTGTGGGAGGCCAGGCGCATCGCCTCCTCCGCCACCTCCTGCGGCACGCCCTCCAGCTCGTAGAGGATGCGCGCCGGCTTCACCACGGCCACCCACTCCTCGGGGTCGCCCTTGCCCTTGCCCATGCGGGTCTCGAGCGGCTTCTTGGTGATCGGCTTGTCGGGGAAGACGCGGATCCACATCTTGCCGCCGCGCTTGACGTGGCGGGAGATGGCGATACGGGCCGCCTCGATCTGCCGCGCCGTCACCCAGCCGGGCTCCAGCGCCTGCAGGCGCATAGTCGCCGAAGGCGATGTAGCTGCCGCCCTTCGCCGTACCGCGCGCGCCGGCCGCGCTGCTGTTTCCTGAACTTGACCTTCTTCGGCATCAACATGATGAATGTCTCCTGAGCCGCGCTCGACGCGCGGCGGCCCTTCTCCTTGAGCAGATCGCCCTTGTAGACCCAGACCTTGACGCCGATCATGCCGTAGGTCGTGTGCGCCTCGGCGAAGCCGTAGTCGATGTCGGCCTTCAGCGTGTGCAGCGGCAGCCGCCCCTCCTGGTACCACTCGGAGCGCGCGATCTCGGCGCCGCCCAGGCGGCCGGCGACCATGATCTTCACCCCCTTGGCGCCGAAGCGGAACGCCGACTCCATGGCCTTCTTCATCGCCCGGCGGAAGGAGACGCGGCGCTCGAGCTGCCCGGCGATCGACTCGGCCACGAGCTGGGCGTCGAGCTCCGGCCGCTGGATCTCCTGGATGTTGATGTGCACCTCGCGGCCCATCTCCTTCTGCAGGTCGTCGCGCAGCTTGTCCACCTCGGCGCCGCGGCGGCCGATGATGATGCCGGGCCGCGAGGTGTAGATGGTGACGCGCAGCTTGTCGGCGGCGCGCTCGATGTCGATCTCCGACACGCCGGCGTGGCCGAGGCGGCTCTTCAGGCGCCGCGCGCAGCTTCAGGTCCTCGTGCAGCGTCTCGGCGTAGTTGCGCTTCGCCGTACCAGCGCGAATGCCAGGTCTTGTTGTAGACGAGCCGAAATCCGTAGGGGTGCGTTTTCTGACCCACGTTTCTTGTCCTCTCCGCTACTTGCCGTCACCCTTGCGGGTATCGAGCTTGATCGTGATGTGGCTCTGCCGCTTGCAGGATCCGGAACGCCCGGCCCATCGGCGCCGGCCGGACCCGCTTCGCCACCGGTCCGCCGTCGACGAAGATCTCCTTGACGTAGAGCCGGTCGACGTCGACGTGCGTCCTCGCGGTTCTCGGCGTTGGCGATCGCCGACTTCAGGCACTTGCTGGACGTGCCGGGCCGCCGCCTTGTTGGTCAGCTCGAGGACGTTCACCGCCTCCTGGACCCCCTTGCCCCGGATCAGGTCCACCACCAGGCGCACCTTCTGCGCCGAGCCCGGGGCGTAGCGAAGCCTCGCTGTCACTTCCATGGTTCCATTCCTCCGGACGGCGGCCGTTCGAGCTCCGCCGCTACGGTTCGGTTACCGGGGCTTGGCCCCCTTCTCGACCTTCTTGCCGCTGTGCCCGCGGAAGGTGCGGGTCATCGCGAACTCGCCCAGCTTGTGGCCGACCATGTTCTCGCTGACGTAGACCGGGATGAACTTCGCCCCGTTGTGCACCGCGATCGTGTGGCCGACCATCTCGGGGATGACCGTCGAGCGGCGCGACCAGGTCTTGATCACCCGCTTGTCGCCGCGATCGTTCATCGCCGCCACCTTCGCCAGCAGGTGGATCGTCGATGAAGTAGCCCTTCTTGAGTGAACGCGCCATGCGTTCTGCCGCTCCTACTTCTGGTTCCGCCGGCGGACGATCATGCCGGTCCGTCCGCTTGTTGTTGCGGGTCTTGTAGCCCTTGGTCGGCACGCCCCACGGCGTCGTGGGATGGCGGCCGCCGGAGGTCTGGCCCTCGCCGCCGCCCATCGGGTGGTCGACCGGGTTCATGGTGACGCCGCGGTTGTGCGGCTTCCAGCCGAGCCAGCGGTTGCGGCCCGCCTTGCCGATCGACACGTTCTCGTGCTCGAGGTTGCCGACCTGACCGATGGTGGCGTAGCAGTCGACGTGCACCCGCCGGACCTCGCCCGAGGGCAGCTTGACCTGCGCCCAGCCGCCGTCGCGCGCCATCAGCTGCGCGCCGGCGCCGGCGCGCGCGCACCATCTGGCCGCCCTTGCCGATCTTGCAGCTCGATGTTGTGGATCACCGTGCCCAGCGGGATGCGCTTGCAGCGGCAGGGCGTTGCCGACGTTGACCTCGGCGCCCTCGCCCGACATCACCTGGGCGCCCACCTGCAGGCCGTCCGGCCAGAGGATGTAGCGCTTCTCGCCGTCGGCGTAGTGCAGCAGCGCGATGCGCGCCGAGCGGTTCGGGTCGTACTCGATCGTCGCCACCTTCGCCGGCACGCCGTGCTTGTCGCGCTTGAAGTCGATGAGCCGGTAGCGCCGCTTGTGGCCGCCGCCCCGCCACCACGACGTCAGATGACCGCGGTTGTTGCGCCCGCCCGTCGAGTGCTTGCCGCGGGTGAGCGACTTCTCCGGCGCGCTCTCGGTGATCTCTTCGAACGTCAGGTGCGTCTGGAACCGGCTCGACGAATTGATCGGCTTCCTCTGCTTGATCGGCATCTCTTACATCCCCTCGAAGAACTCGATCGGCTTTTCGCCCTCGACCAGGCGCACGTAGGCCTTCTTCCAGTCGGGACGGCGCCCGACGAAGCGGCCCTGCCGCCGCACCTTGCCGTGGACGTTGGCGATGCGCACTTCGGCGACCTTGACCTTGAACTGGGCCTCGACGGCGCGCTTGACCTGAATCTTGTTGGCGCCGCGCGCCACCTCGAAGGCGATGATGTTCTTGTCGTCGCGCAGCTCCGTCGACTTCTCGGTGATCAGCGGCCGCCGGATGATCTCCTGGACTCTCATTTCGCCAGCACCTCCACCAGGCGGGCGAGCGCGTCCTCGCTCAGCACGAGGTACGGCCGGTCCACCACGTCGTAGACGTTGACCGCCAGCGCGTCCACCGCCTTGAGCGCGCGCACGTTGCGGGCCGCGAGCGACAGGTTGTGGTTCTCCCGGCTGTCGACCAGCAGCGCCTTGCCCTCGATGCCCAGCTTGCCCAAGCGCGCGATCAGATCGCGCGTCTTGTGGCCCTCGAGCGGAAAACCGTCGAGCACGACGATCGACTGTTCGAGGAGCTTGCGCGACAGCACCGACTTCAGGGCGTTCTTCTTCTCCCGCCGCGACAGGTCTTTCTCGTAGCTCGCGCGGCACCGGGCCGTGCACCGTGCCGCCGCCGCGCCACTTGGGGGTGCGGAGGTCCTTCACCCGGGCGCGGCCGGTCCCCTTCTGGCGCCAGAGCTTGCGCGCCCGAGCCGGAGACCTCGCGAGCGGTTCTTCATCTTGTGCGTGCCGCGCGCGCTGGGCCGCGAGGTACGCCTGCACCGCCTCGTGGATCAGGTGCTGCTTGTAGGGATAGCCGAAGATCTCCTCGGGCAGCTCGATCTCGCGCACCTGCTGGTTGTCGAAGTTCTTGACCGCGATCTTCATGATGGTTGATCCCTTTGATCCCTTATGGGCGCTTCGCGCTCAGCCCCGCTTCGCCCTGCGGATCGCCAGGTACCCGCTCTTGGGACCGGGCACGGCGCCCCGCACGTAGATCAGGTTGCGCTCGGCGTCGATCTTGACGATCTGCAGGTTCTTCGCCGTCACCCGCTCGCCGCCCATCCGGCCGCCGGCCTCGCATGCCCGGGAACACGCGGGACGGGATAGGCCGAGGCGCCGATCGAGCCGGGCGCGCGGTGGAACATCGAGCCGTGCGTCGCGCGGCCGCCGCGCGAAGCCGTGGCGCTTGACGACGCCCTGGAAGCCCTTGCCCTTGCTCGTGCCGACGACGTCCACCCACTCCTTCTCGGCGAAGATCGAGGCCTTCACCTCGTCGCCGGCCTTGATCTCCTCGCCGGCGGCGAGGCGGAACTCGGCCACCCGCCGCGCCGGCGCCACACCGGCCTTCTCGAAGTGACCCGCCTGCGGCTGGTTCAGCTTCGCCGGCCGCTCCTCGACGAGGCCGATCTGGACCGCCTCGTAGCCGTCCGTCGTCGGTCGTCTTGCTCTGGACCACCAGGCAGGGCCCGGCCTGGATCACCGTCACCGGAATCGCCGTCCCGTCCTCGACGTAGATCTGGGTCATGCCCAACTTCCGTCCCAGGATGCCTTCCATCGCCATATCCCCCGCTACTTTCCGAACGCCTTGATCTCGACGTCGACGCCCGCCGGCAGCTCGAGCTTCATCAGCGCGTCGACCGTCTGGACGTGGGCTCGAAGATGTCGAGCAGCCGCTTGTGGGTGCGGATCTCGAACTGCTCGCGCGACTTCTTGTCGACGTGCGGCGAGCGGTTCACCGTGTACCGCGAGATGTGGGTCGGCAGCGGGATCGGCCCCACCACCCGGGCGCCGGTGCGCCGCGCCGTGTCCACGATCTCGTGCGTCGACGTGTCCAGGATGCGGTAGTCGAACGCCTTCAGGCGGATGCGGATCTTCTCGTTGACCATGACCTCTGCCCCTTATGCACCAGAAAACAATTCAGAACGGCCGCTCACTCCAGGATGTCCGTGACGGTGCCGGCGCCGACCGTGCGGCCGCCCTCGCGGATGGCGAAGCGCACGCCCTTCTCCATCGCGATCGGCGCGATCAGCTCCACCTCCAGGTTCACGTTGTCTCCCGGCATCACCATCTCCGCACCCTCCGGCAGCTTCGCCACTCCCGTCACGTCCGTCGTCCGGAAGTAAAACTGCGGCCGGTAACCGTTGAAAAACGGCGTGTGACGCCCACCCTCCTCCTTCGTCAGCACGTACACCTCGCCCTTGAACTTGGTGTGCGGCGTGATCGAGCCCGGCTTCGCCAGCACCTGCCCGCGCTCCACGTCGTCCTTCTTCGTACCCCGCAGCAGCACCCCGATGTTGTCGCCCGCCTGGCCCTGGTCGAGCAGCTTGCTGAACATCTCGACGCCCGTCACGATCGTCTTCGTCGTCGGACGGATGCCCACGATCTCCACCTCGTCGCCCACCTTGACGATCCCGCGCTCGATCCGGCCCGTCACCACCGTGCCGCGGCCCGAGATCGAGAAGATGTCCTCGATCGGCATCAGGAAGTCCTTGTCGATCGCCCGCTCCGGCATCGGGATGTAGCTGTCCACCGCGTCCATCAGCTCCATGATCTTCTGCCCCCACTCGCTCGCCGGATCGCCGCTCTCCAGCGCCTTCAGCGCCGAGCCCCGGATGATCGGGATGTCGTCGCCCGGAAAGTCGTACGACGACAGCAGCTCGCGCAGCTCCAGCTCCACCAGGTCCAGCAGCTCCGGATCGTCCACCATGTCGCACTTGTTCATGAACACCACCATGGACGGCACGCCCACCTGGCGCGCCAGCAGGATGTGCTCGCGCGTCTGCGGCATCGGGCCGTCCGCCGCCGACACCACCAGGATCGCACCGTCCATCTGCGCCGCGCCGGTGATCATGTTCTTGATGTAGTCGGCGTGGCCCGGGCAGTCCACGTGCGCGTAGTGGCGCTTCTTCGTCGAGTACTCCACGTGCGCCGTCGCGATCGTGATGCCCGCGCTCGCGCTCCTCCGGTGCCTTGTCGATCTGGTCGAACGCCACGAAGTTCGCCAGACCCTTCGACGCCAGCACCTTCGTGATCGCCGCCGTCAACGTCGTCTTGCCGTGATCGACGTGACCGATCGTCCCGATGTTGACGTGCGGCTTCGTGCGCTCGAAACTTTTCCTTGCCCATGATCTCTCCTCCTCTTTGGTCTCGGTGCTTACCCCGCGGCTTTCGCGACGACCTCTTCGCTGACGCTCTTGGGGGCCTGCTCGTAGGACGGCGAACTGCATCGTGTAGTTGGCGCGGCCCTGCGTCAGCGAGCGCAGGTCGGTGGCGTAGCCGAACATCTCCGACAGCGGCACCTTGCGGTGATCACCTGGGCGCTGCCGCGCGCCTCCATGCTGCTGGATCCGGCCGCGCCGCGACGTGATGTCGCCGATGACGTCGCCCATGTACTCCTCGGGCGTCGACCACCTCGACCGCCATGATCGGCTCCATGAGGACCGGGCGCGCCCTTCTTGCAGGCGTCCTGGTAGGCCATCGAGCCGGCGATCTTGAACGCGATCTCCGAGGAGTCGACGTCGTGGTAGGAGCCGTCGTAGAGGTCGACCTCGACGCCGGTGCACGGGATAGCCCGCCAGCGGACCGGTCT
The DNA here is from genome assembly GCA_963778565.1 of Thermoanaerobaculaceae bacterium. GTDB lineage: Bacteria > Acidobacteriota > Thermoanaerobaculia > Multivoradales > UBA5704 > DATARR01. The sequence continues at coordinate 195,611 of CAVZUZ010000024.1, forward strand.
CCAGCGCCTCCTTGATGCCCTGCTCGATCGGCTTGATGAACTCCTTGGGGATGACGCCGCCGACGATCTTGTTGTTGAAGACGAAGTCCGCCTCGGTCGTCGGCCGCATGCGGATCTTGGCGTGGCCGTACTGGCCGCGGCCGCCGGTCTGGCGGACGAACCGGCCTTCGCCCTCGGCCTCCGCGGTGATCGTCTCGCGGTAGGCGACCTGCGGCTTGCCGACGTTGGCGCCGACGTTGAACTCGCGCACCAGGCGGTCGGTGATGATCTCGAGGTGCAGCTCGCCCATGCCGCGAGATCATGGTCTGGCCCGTGTCCTTGTCGGTGTGGACGCGGAACGTCGGGTCTTCCTGCATCAGCTTGGCGAGCGCCATGCCGAGCTTCTCCTGGTCGGCCTTGGTCTTCGGCTCGATCGACGACCGCGATCACCGGCTCGGGGAAGTTCATCGCCTCGAGGATGACCGGATGCTTGGGATCGCAGATCGTGTCGCCGGTGGTGACGTTCTTCAGGCCCACCGCCGCGGCGATGTCGCCCGCCCACACCTCCGTTGATCTCCTCGCGCTTGTTGGCGTGCATCTTGAGGAGGCGGCCGATGCGCTCGTTCGTGCCCTTCTTCGAGCGTTGAGCACCGCGGTGCCCGACTCGACGTGGCCCGAGTAGACGCGGAAGAACGCGAGCTGGCCGACGAACGGGTCGGTCATGATCTTGAAGACCAGGGCCGCGAACGGCTCGGCGTCGTCCGCGCGCGCGGACCACCGGCTGGTCCTTCTCGGGGTCGATGCCCTCGATCGGCGGGATGTCGAGCGGCGACGGGAGGTAGTCGACGACGGCGTCGAGCAGCGGCTGGACGCCCTTGTTCTTGAAGGCGCTGCCGCAGATCACCGGGCTGCACCTGGTTGGCGATCGTCGCCCGGCGCAGCGCCGCCTTGAGCTCGTCGTTGGTGACCTCCTCGCCGGAGAGGTACTTCTCCAGCAGCTGCGTCGTCGGTCTCGGCGATCGCCTCGACCATCTGTCTCGCGCATCTTGTGCGCCGCGGTCGAGGTAGCTCCTCGGGGATCTCGCCCAGCTCGTACTCGGCGCCCAGGGTCTCGTCCTTGTAGAAGATGCCCCTTCATCTCGACGCAGGTCGATGATGCCCCTGAACTGGTCCTCGCGGCCCCAGGGGAGCTGGATCGACGACCGGGTTGGCGCCGAGGCGCGAGCGCATCATCGACACCGTAGCGGTCGAAGTCGGCGCCGATGCGGTCCATCTTGTTGACGAAGGCGATGCGCGGCACGCGGTAGCGGTCGGCCTGGCGCCACACCGTCTCCGACTGCGGCTCGACACCGGCGACCGCGTCGAACACCGCGACCGCGCCGTCGAGCACGCGCAGCGAGCGCTCGACCTCGGCCGTGAAGTCGACGTGGCCGGGCGTGTCGATGATGTTGATGCGGTGGTCCTTCCAGAAGCAGGTGGTGGCGGCGGAGGTGATGGTGATGCCGCGCTCCTGCTCCTGCACCATCCAGTCCATGGTCGCGGTGCCCTCGTGCACCTCGCCGATCTTGTAGTTGACGCCCGGTGTAGAAAAGGATGCGCTCGGTGGTCGTCGTCTTACCGGCATCGATGTGCGCCATGATGCCGATGTTGCGCGTTTCCTTCAGGGGTACTTGCCGTGCCATGATCTGACTTCTTTCGTCTGCGCCTTGCGTCGTCGTCCTGGATCCGTCTGACCACCCGCTTTTACCAGCGGTAGTGGGCGAAGGCCTTGTTGGCCTCGGCCATCCGGTGCGTGTCTTCCTTCTTCTTGATGGCGCCGCCGCGGTTCTCGGCGGCGTCCAGCAGCTCGCCGGCCAGGCGGTCGCGCATCGTCTTCTCGCCGCGGCGACTGCGCGGTCTGATGATCCAGCGCATCGACAGCGCCAGCTTGCGCGCGGGGCGCACCTCGACCGGGACCTGGTAGGTCGAGCCGCCGACGCGGCGCGACTTGACCTCGACCGCCGGCTTGACGTTCTCGATCGCCTTCTTGAAGACCTTCATCGGGTCGTCGCTGCGTCTTCTCGCGGATCGCCTCCAGCGCGTCGTAGAGGATGCGCTCGGCGACCGACTTCTTGCCGTCCTTCATCACGCACGTTGACGAACTTGGTGACGAGCTGCGAGTTGTACAGCGGATCCGGCAGGATCTCGCGCTTCGGGACTTCTCTGCGCCTCGGCATGTTCCGATCGCTCCCTTAGGCCTTCGGCCGCTTGGCGCCGTACTTGGAGCGGCCCTGCGCGCGGCTCTGCGACGCCGACCGCGTCGAGCGTGCCGCGGATGACGTGGTAGCGGACGCCCGGGAGGTCCTTCACGCGGCCGCCGCGGATCAGCACGATCGAGTGCTCCTGCAGGTTGTGGCCGACCCCGGGGATGTAGGTCGTCACCTCGATGCCGTTGGTCAGCCGCACGCGCGCCACCTTGCGCAGCGCCGAGTTCGGCTTCTTGGGCGTCTGGGTGTAGACGCGCACGCAGACGCCGCGCTTCTGCGGCGAGCCCTGCAGCGCCGGGCTCTTGGTCTTCCACTGCACGCCGCTCGCGACCCTTGCGCACCAATTGATGAATCGTAGGCATACGTTCCTGATCTCCTCGACCCGTCTTGTTCCCGAGTTCACTTCGCGGAGCGACGACACGAGTCGGACCCCATCCCATGGATGGGTCCGACGGCCCACACTCCGGCCCCGAACGGTGTTCAGGGTGGTCTTCGGCTTGAAGACTTAAGCCGCCCCCGTCCCAGGCGGGACCATCGGCGGCGAAACCCGCAGAGTCTACTGGAGAGCGCGACGCGCAGTCAAGCGTCCGCGCCGGCGCCCGGTAGGTCGGCCAGCGGGAAGCGGAGTATACCCAAAGGGTGCCCGCACCGCAAGAAGCGGTCGCTCCAGGCGGGCACAGCAGGGAAAACCCTTGGGAATGGGACAGCATTCCCGGTACGGCCGTCCGCCATCGCTAACGCCGATGTGTATCATCTCCAACTCGTATGCCCCCTATGCCTGACACCGGCCGGCCGATGAAGCTGAGCGTGGTGGTGCCCTGTCTCAACGCGGAGTCCACCCTCGGCGTGCAGCTCGAGGCGCTCTCGCGCCAGAGCTGGCCCGGAGCGTGGGAAGTCATCGTGGCCGACAACGGCTCGACCGACCGCTCGCGCGAGATCGTGGAGACCTTCCGCGGCAGGATTCCGCAGCTGGCGCTGATCGATGCCGCGGACCGCCGGGGCCAGGCCCACGCCCGCAATCTCGGCGCCGCGGCGGCCACCGGCGAGGCGCTCCTGTTCTGCGACGCCGACGACGAGGTGGCTCCGGGCTGGCTCGCGGCCATGGGCCGGGCGCTCGCCGTCCATGACTTCGTCGCCTGCCGCTACGACCAGGACAAGCTCAATCCCGTCGAGGTGCGGCGCACCCACCTCAACCCGCAGCAGGACGGTCTCACCCGCTACGACTATCCCGCCTTCCTCCCCCATGCCGGCGGCGGCGGGCTCGGGGTACGGCGGCACGTCCACACGGCGGTGGGCGGCTTCGACGAGACCCTTCCCGGCCTGGAGGACACGGATTACTGCTGGCGCATCCAGCTCGCCGGTCACTCCTTCCATTTCGTCCCCGAGGCGGTGGTCCACATCCGCCACCGGCATGACCTGGGCGGCATCTTCCGGCAGGGCGCCAGCTACGGCAGGTACAACGTGCTCATCTACAAGCGATACCGGTCGCAGGGCATGCCCCGGCTCGGCTGGCTGCCGGGGCTCCTGCGGTGGGGCAAATTGATCGTCAGGACCCCGCTGATGGTGACGACGCGTGAAGGACGGGCGCGCTGGCTGTGGCAGCTCGGCTGGCGGGTCGGACGCCTCGAGGGGTGCTTCGCGTACAGGGTGGTTGCGCCGTAGGGCGTTTTCCCCCGCCCGAACCCTCACCCCCCGGCCCCCTCTCCCGCCCCCTCCCTTCCCACCTCACCGGGAGAGGGGGAGTAAGACTCTGGAGCGGAGCCCAGTGGGCAATATGCGCCGCGGAAATCCGCTTCAAGACGGACTCGACATTATCGAGGACTCTTCATGGGAGGAGAAACCGCATAATTTTACCCTTTTTCTCCCCCTCTCCCGGTGAGGTGGGAAGGGAGGGGGCGGGAGAGGGGGCCGGGGGGTGAGGGTTCGGGCGGGGGAAGTCTCACCAGGCCCGCGGATCGAGATCGTACGGCAGCGGCGTCAGGGTTTCCGGCCCGCCGGGCGCGAGGTGGACCAGGTCCTCCAGCCGCACGCCCCAGCCGGCAGCGGGATCGTAGAGGCCGGGCTCGAGGGTGAAGACGTCGCCCTGCCGCAGCACGCCCTCGGCGCCCGAGACTTTCTTGAAGGTGGGAAATTCGTGCAGCTCGAAGCCCACGCCGTGGCCGAGGTTGTGAACGTAGCCGCGGCTGGTGCCGGGCTCGGAGATGGGCGTTGGATAGCCCGCGGCGCCGAAGCGGTCGCAGACGAGCTCCTGCAGGTCCCAGCCGCGAACGCCGGCAGCGGCCCGCAGGTGGAGCCTGCTCGATCGCCTCCCGGACGGCGGCGTGGGCCCGCGCCAGCGGCTCGCTCGGCGGTCGTCCCGGCAAGGGTACACAGAAGGTGCGGGTGCAGTCCGCGAACAGGCGGCCGCGGGGGAAGAGGTCCACCACCAGCGACTCGCCGGCGCGCAGCACGCGGTCCGGCGTGCCGGAGGAATGGGGGATACCGCTCTCTTCGGCCGGCGCGATGATGTTGCCGCGCGGCTGCTCCAGTCCGCGCTCGGCGAACAGGCGATTGATTTCGGCGCGGAGCCGGCTCACCCGCAGGCGTTCTCCCTCCAGCCGCAGCTCGCCGCTCACGTCGGCAAGGGCGGCAGCGAGCAGACGGGCCACGGCGCGGAGAGCGTCGCCGGCGGCCCCGGCGGTCTCGCGGATGGCGTCGACCTCGAAAGGCTCCTTGCGCTTGCGCGCGCCGAGCACCAGGGAGTTGCCCGGCACCCAGGTCCAACCCGCGGCGGCCAGTATGGCGCAGGCGCCCTGGATCGCGCCGGCCGGACCGTGGCCGGCCAGGGCGATCCGCCCGGGAGCAATGCCGCAGCGCTCGAAGGCGCGCTCCATCACGCGGGCCAGGAACGGCGCCAGCTCCGGGTGCTCGCCGGCCCAGCGCAGGACCTCCAGCTCCTCGGGGGTGAGCAGGGCGAGGCCGGTGGCCGCCGCCTCCTGCCGCTCCATGGGAGTCAGATAGGCGAGGCGCGGCTCCCCTCCTCGCGGCACCACCAGCAGGCACTCGCCGAGGTGGGTCGGGGCCGGCAGAAAGGGCGCGAGATCCGAGTCCCCCGCCGACCAGGCGAGGACGAGCAGGGCCTTGCACCCCAGCTCGTCGAGCCCGGCGGAAAGGGTCGCGAGGCGGGCCCTCACCTTACAGATTGCGGTCGATCAGATTGCGGTCGATGAAGCTCTGGAAAGCCGACTTGGGCATGGCGCCCATCATGCGGTCGGCCATCTGGCCGTTCTTGAACAGGATGAACGTCGGGATGCTCGAGACCTGGAACTGAGTAGGCGATCTGCTGGTTCTCGTCGACGTTCAGCTTGGCGATGCGCACCTTGCCGTCGTTCTCGTCCGCCAGCTCGTCGAGCACCGGCGCCACCATGCGGCACGGGCCGCACCAGGCCGCCCAGAAGTCCACCAGCACCGGCTTGTCCGACTTCAGCACCTCGCTCTCGAAGGTCTGGTCGGTCACCGTCACGATCTTTTCATTGGCCATGTCTTCCTCTCCTGATGCGGCACGGCGCGCGGCCGATGCCCTGAGTCTCAATGAAGGGGCCGCCAAGCGGCCCTCAATCTGCTTCCAACCCGGCGGAGGGTGCTTCTTGTTCCATCCGCCGGCGGGCGAAGTACTCCCGTGTAGCCTCCACGTCCCGGCCGATCTGGGCCGAAAGGTCCATCACCGTCGGGAAGATCCTCTCCTCCCGCAGCCGCTTGTAGAAGTGCAGCTCCACCCGCTGGCCGTAGACATCCGCCTTGAAGTCGAGGACGTGGCTCTCCACCACCCGCTGGTAGTTCTCGTAGACCGTCGGCCGGGTGCCGATGTTGGTCACGCAGTCGAAGGTGGCCGGGTAGCTCGGGAAGAAGGCCCGGCAGGCGTAGACGCCGTCGGCCGGTATCAGCTTGTTCTCGGAGACGAGGTTGATCGTCGGCCAGCCCAGCCGCTGTCCCATGCGGTCGCCGCGGGCGATGGTGCCGGCGAGCGCGTAGGGACGCCCCAGCATCTCCGCCGCCGCCGTGACGTTGCCTTCGGCCACGGCCCGGCGGATGCGGGTGCTGGAGATCCGCTCGCCGGCGAAGACCACCTCGTCCACGCCGCCGACGGCGAAGCCCAGCTCCTCCCCCATCTCCCGTAACAATTCCAGATTCCCTTCGCGTCGATGGCCGAAGACGAAGCTCGCGCCGACGTAGATCTCCTTCAGATTCAGCCGCTCGTGCAGGAAGCCGCGCACGAAGTCGCGGGCCGGCACCCGCGAGAATTCCGGCGTGAAGCGGACGACGAGCGTGGCGTCGATCCCCAGCTCCTGGAGCAGCTTCTCCTTCTGCCGGGCCGTGGTGAGGGGAATGGGCGCGCGGTCCGGCGCCAGCACGGCAAGGGGATGAGGATCGAAGGTGACGACGACCGCGGGCGCTCCCAGCTCCGCGGCGCGGGAGACCACCCGCTCGAGGATGGCGCGCTGGCCGCGGTGGACGCCGTCGAAGTTGCCGATGGTGCCGACGCCGCCACGCGGCAGATCGCTGCTGTTGTAAGCGTCCTGGACGACGTGCATGGGAGGAAGGATCAGGCGAGGGCGGCGGCTTCGGCGGCAGTTACCCGCTCCGCGTCCCGCGGGCGAGCCGCACCGACGATGCGTCCCACCAGGTCGTCCGCGAAAGCCTCGGTGATCTCCGACCTCGACGAGCGTTCCTGCCGGGGCGGAGCCGTCGTTGATCAGCACGCGTCCGTCGATCTCGCGGCGCCATGCCCCGCGTGCCGGCCCTGGAGCAGGTGCTCGGACTCCTCGCAGGCGCCCTCGACCAGTACCGTCATCCGCTCCCCCACCAGCCGCCGCCGCCGCTCCAGGGCGATCGGCCGCTGCGCCTCCAGGAGCTGGCGCAGCCGCCGGCGCTGGGTGTTCTTGGCAACGCGGCCGGCGAGCGCCGCGCCCGGAGTCCCCTCCTCGGGGCTGTAGGCGAAGGCGCCCAGATGGTCGAAGCGAGCCCGCTCGACGAAGGCGACGAGATCGCGGAAGTGCTCTTCCGTCTCGCCGGGGAAGCCGACGATGAAAGTCGAGCGCAGGAAGACGTCCGGCGCCAGCTCGCGCGCCCGCTCCAGCAGCCGCAGGTAACGTCCGGCATCGCCGCCGCGCCGCATGGACGTGAGGATCTCGCCGTGGCTGTGCTGGAGCGGCATGTCGAGGTACGAGCAGAAGCGCTCCTCGGCGCCCATCAGCCGCAGCAGCTCCTCGTCCAGGGTCGTCGGGTAGGCATAGAGGAAGCGGATCCAGGGGATCGAAGTCTCGGCGAGCAGCGCCTCGACGAGCCGCACGAGGCCGTGGCGGCGCATGCCGAGGTCCTCGCCGTAGCGGGTGGTGTCCTGGGCGATCAGGTTGAGCTCGGCGATCCCCGCCGCCTCGAGCTGCCGCGCCTCCTCCACCAGGCTCTCGATGGTGCGGCTGCGGAAGCGCCCGCGCCACAGCGGGATCGCGCAGAAGGTGCAGGGATTGTTGCAGCCCTCGGCGACCTTGAGATAGGCGTGGCCGCGGGTGGTGAGCAGGCGGGGCGCCGTGTGGTCGAAAACCAGGTGGGAGGGCGCCGGCAGCGGCGGTCCGCCGCCGATCTGCACCACCTCCTCCACCTCGCGGAGCTGGTCGAGACCGACGAAGCCGTCGATCTCGGGGATCTCCCGGGCGAGCTGGTCGCCGAAGCGATTCACCATGCAGCCGGCCACCAGCACCCGCTCGACGCCCCGGCCCTTGCGGGCCACGACCTCCAGGATGGCGTCGATCGACTCCTGCTGCGCCTCCTCGATGAAAGCGCAGGTGTTGACCACCACCGTCTCGGCCGCCTCGAGGTCGTTGACCACCTCGTAACCGCGCCGGGCCAGCTCGCCGAGCATGATCTCGCTGTCGACGAGGTTCTTCGGACAACCGAGGCTGATCATGCCCACGCGGGGGCGGCGGAGGGGGTCGGACATGGGGGAGGGAGTCTACCAGATGAAGCCTTCCCGCTTTGGCCCACCTCGGCAAGCTCCGAGAGGTCACCTCACCGGTCTGAGCCGCTCTCCAGGTTCTGATCTCTGTTAGAATTTAGTTCACTGCGTTCAAGCCGAGACACCTGAGTCTCCCCGGGAAGCGAACGCGAGTAGCAACCTCATGGCAACCCCCTTGACCTATCTCGAAAGCCTTGCTCGGGAGCTGCGCAAGCCGGAAGCCGAGGTCATGACGATGGCCTTCGAAGCAGGCGTCCGTCAGCTCTGGCGCGAGCGCGCCCTGGGGCTGTATCTGCGGGGAGAGATTTCCAGGGAGGAGGCGATCGAGCGCGCAGGAATCGACTGGGTTGAGCTGGCGGATCAACAATACGCGAAGTGCGGTGATTCGGGGCTGGGAGAGCGCCTTCGTGAGAGGAGAGTTTCTTCCCGGACGCGAAGGCTTTCCCTTCGCTTGCGAAGAGTTCCCCTCGGCGAGCGGAAAGTCCTCTCCCGAATGCGGGGATCTCGCCCTCGGCAGCGGAAAGCTCCTCCTTGACAGCGGAGACTTCCCGTTCATGAGCGGAGATCTCCCCCCCGATTGCGCGGACGTCCCCCACGTGAACGGAGGCTCCCCCCTGACGAACGGAGACTTCCCCCTCACGAGCGGAGACTTCTCCCTCGTCAGCGGAGACTTCCCCCTCGTCAGCGGAGACTTCCCCCTCGTCAGCGGAGACTTCCCCCTCGTCAGCGGAGACTTCCCCCTCGTCAGCGGAGACTTCGCGCTCACCAGCGGGGAGTTCCCGCTCGTGAGCGGAGAGCTCCCCCCGCGTGGGGCGCTTTGCCCGCCGGCCAGGGGGGAGTCTCCGCTCGTCAGAGGGTAGTCTCCGCTGACGAGCGGGACGTTTGCGTTTGCGGGGGGCGGCTTCGCGTTGAGAAGGGGCACAGTCCGTCCCACGGGCGGAAACTCTCCGCCCGGCGGGGGACATACGCCGCTCCTGGGGGGAAACTCCCCGCCCGACGGGGGAGCTCTCGGTCATTCGTAACAAATCCTGTCATCCTCCGCCTGACCAGAGTATGCAAGACGACCTGCCGAAGGGGCGCTAAAACACCAGCCAATACCCGCCGATCACGATCGCCGCGGCGGAGGACGAGGCGAGCAGGGCCTGATAGGCGCGCGGACCGCGCGCCGTGAAGCGGGCGGCCACCAGGCCGAAGGCCGAGGAGAACGCCGTCATCGCCGCCAGAGCACCGAACCCGAAGCCCACGATATAGCCGAGCGAGGCTCCCCGCGACGGCAGCGCCAGGGCGGGCAGCAACCCCAGGATGTGCGAGCTGCCGGCGAGACCATGCAGGCCGCCGATCCAGACCACCGCGCGCCCCGGACGAGCGCCGCGGCTCTCGCCGGCGTGAGCGTGCGGCAGGCGCGCGACGAAGGCCCGCCGCAGGCCCCAGAGCCCCACCCCGATCAGCACCGCGCCCACCAGCCGCTCGCTCCAGGAGGAGAGGCGTGCGACCGGCAGGATGCCGCGCAGCGCCAGCGCCAGCAGGCCCACCGCCCAGACGCCGAGGCTGTGGCCGATCCCCCACAGCAGTCCCATGCGCCACCGGCGGCGAGGCTCGCCGGCCACCAGCGGCGCCACCGCCGACAGATGGTCCGGCCCCGAGAGGGCATGGACGAGGCCGGCGAGAAGGCCCGCGAGGACGGCGATCATCATGGCGCTCACGTGGAGGAACTGTAGCAGGTCCCTATGTCAGCCTCATACCAGACCCTGTCGCTGGAGTTCCGCCGCCACGAAAGGGCTCCACTCGACGAGTCGTTGAAACACCAGCTCTCCCAGACGATACGGCTCGTAATAAGTGGCCCGGGCCTGGAGGCACTCGTTGTCGTTGAGTTTCAGTCGGTCGATCGTCACCTGCACGCGAGCTCGGGTCGCATCGTCGAGGTCCGGACTGGGGAGGACCTGGAGGAAGGAGAATTCCAGAACGAACCACCCGTCTTCGACCCCAAAGGGATCGAGGACGTCCTCGAACTCCCGTTTTCGGGAGTTCATGAGGGAACAGGAGAGCCGGTAGTTCGACCACTCGTAGATCAGGTCCCGGCGCTTGGACTTCGGCAGGAAATGATCGACGGACCGCGTCGCTGTCCCCCTGGGAATCAAGACGCAGAGATAGGAACAGACTCCCTTATACGCTTCCCAGAGCTGCAGAGCACACTCCCGCCAGAAGGGTGGCATGGCCGAGCCTTCGGTGAGAGCCCGAAGCCCGGGCCGGCGGACCTTCGCGTCGAAGTCGTCCGGCTCGGGCTGACGTGGAACCCGGATCACGGCTCGATGCCCGCGGCCTTTGCCTGAACGAGCCAGCGTCCCCAGAAGGGGTCGGTGTCCTTAAGAACAGCGTGTAGCTCGTGGTGGATTCGGCGCTTCTCCTCAACGGGGAGGTCCGGATCCCGCATAGCTTCCTTGGCCTGCTGAATGGCCTGCTCGGCTTGCACCGACCTCGCCTCTTCAAGATCAAAAACGTCGGACGTCAGCCATGCCGAGGCGTCGCCCCGGTCTCGCCAGTCTGCGCGTGAGACCTTTACGTCTCGGCCTTCAAGGTCGAAGGTGAAGAGAGCATCCTTCTCGTCGTCGAAAAGCGGCTCGGCGGAAGCCAGGACAAGGGGAGCATGAGTGCTGACGAAGATCTGAACATTCAAGCCCTTCTTAAGGCGGTCAGCTACGTTTAAGAGAGATGGAAGGATGAGTCGTTGCCACTTAGGATGTAGGTGGGATTCGATTTCGTCTATCAGGAACACAATTCGGTCTGCCGGGGGACGGCGAAGCAACTTAGCGGCCTCAAGGTGCTCGCGCCATGCCCATACCAAAAGGTACGTCAGATTGATAATCCGCTTCATTCCTGCTGAGGCCAAGATTAGCGGCACTCTTCCATAAGGCATCTCAAGCGTCGGGTGATCACGGACATCTTCGAGACTGATTCGCATGGGTTCACCTGGCCGCAGTTCTTCTTCTGGACTGGGGGAGAGAACCTTGAGGATTTCTCGGAGGTTCTGAAAAGAATCCGCCCGTTGTCGCTGCCAGGACACCCAATCGCGGATCAAGCCCTCACATAGTACGCGACCGTTCTCGCTAAGGCCGTCCCAAAGGGCCTCCGGTGAAAAGTGATAAGCCGAGAGGGAGAGGGGAGGCCAGCGGCTAATTTCATTCGCCCACGGTTTCCCGGGATCGTTCCGCGCTGAGTCCCAGACTGAGAAGCTACCGTCTACACGAGCATACAGCACCACGCTGGGTACTGGGGGAGGCTTTTCCTCAGTTCTCCACTTTTCCTGCGAAAAGTCATAAATACCTTCAGCTTCCTGGCTTGCAGTAACCTCATCCCCCTCAGCGGAGAAAAGCCCCGTTCCTAGAATTCGGTAATCGATCCTGGAAGATTCTTTCGCTTCCTCACGCGGCCATGCCTGCTGCCCTGCCCACGTCCCAGTTAGCGCCCACCACCCAATATCAAGAACGAAGCTCTTGCCGAGCCCGTTGTCCCCTGTTAAGAGATTGAGGCGCGGAGCGAATTCAAGATCCAACTCCGGAGCGGGACCGACCCCCTTCAAGTGAATATGCTGGAGCATTGAGGGCTTCCTCTCTAGACCGGGCTTCCCAATCAGCCTTCGGCTGGGTCCATTCTAAGATAGCCTGCGTAGCTTCACCGTCCGCCCAGCTTGTAGACCGCCGTCCCTGGATTGTAGATCTCCCAGTCGAACCAGTAATCCTTCAGGGCATAGACCTTGGGCAGCTTCTTCCCCGCCAGCGGTCCGTTTACGGCCTCGCCCGCGAAGCTCCACTCGCTGCCGGTCTCGGCGTCGACGAGGCGCAGCGGCGGGGCTCCCGGTTTCGCGAAGAGGTTGAGCTCGCGCCCGTCTACGCGCCGCTCGAACGCCCGCACCGAGCGGCCGTCCTCCCCCACCACGAGCACGATGGGGACGCCACCCAGGGCGTCGACGATCGGGCTCTGCCGCTGCAGCGCGGCGAAGGGATAGGCCTTGGCGGCTTCTCCCATCCGGATGCCCACCACCAGCTCGCGAGGCGGAAGCGGATCGCCGGTCCGTACCGGCGTCACGACCGGCAGCTTCGCGGTCTCCACCTCCCAATCCTGCGAGAACTCCCGCCAGGGAACGCCCTGCTGCGGCTGCAGCACCCGGCCGCGGGGATTCTCCCGCCGCCAGAGGCCGAAGGAAACCTCGTCGTGGAACACGAGCTCGAGACGCCGACCACGCAGGGGGCCGTGAATGGCCTCCCCCGTCACCTGCTGCCACCAGGACCCCGTCTGCTCGTCGTGCATCAGGAAGTTCTGGTTGTTGATGCCCGTGAGGTGGAAGTCCAGCTTCCGCCCGTCGATCTCCGCTCTCCACACCAGACCGGTGTGACAGAGCGTTCAGTAGGTGACGGCCACCGGCACGCCGCCCACCACGTCGTTCACGATGTGGTGGTAGGAGACCTGGCGCACCGGGTAGGCCGCCGCCTCGCCGTTGAGGCTGACGGCGAGGACCATATCCTTCTCCTCGACCCATTTGGCCTCGGACGCAGGGGCTGAGGCGATCCTCGCCAGCGGCACGAACATGGTCTCGAACATCGTGCGGGTCCAGTGCGCGCCCCACGCCGAGACGGCGAGGACCGCGAGGGCCAGCACCAGCGCCATCCGGCTCCACCAGCGCGCGCCGCGCCAGAGCCAGACGGCGATCCCGGCGCCGCCGATCAGCGTGAGGATCGCTGCAAGAAGTCCCCAGCGTCGCAGGACGAAAGCAACGGCGATCCCCTCCGGCGTCTGCGGCGAGAACGGACGGATCAGCCATATCGGGACGATCACCATGGCCACCGCCGCGAGGACGAGGAGGAGGAGGACGCCTCCGGCCAACCGGCGGCGGCGAATAGGACGGAAACTGGGCGGATTCTCATTCATAGGCATGGCGATCTTCCTTCTTCCTTTTGCGGAGACCTCGCGTTTTCATGGCAGGATGAGCTCTTCGCCGAGCTGCCGAAGATCCGCGAGATACTGATTGGAGTCCGGCGCCTCGATCCAGCGGACCAGTTGCCAGTCGTTGAGCCCCACTGTACAAAGCAGCCTTGCTAAATCCGCAGGGAAGATACCGGCGGCTTTGCTCTGGGCTCCCTCTAAAGCCGTTGTAAGCTGCAGCCCTAGCCGGCAGCAGAAGCCCCAAATGTCCGCGAGATCTTTTGGCTCTTCTCGGTCGATCAACGCGGTCACCTTGTTCGCGAGGATATTCGCGGCGCTGTCCAGTCTGCCCAGGACAGGATGAATCGTAGTCTCACCGACACGCGCGGGCACATCGTTCACCATCTCGATCTTGAGCTGAACGGTCTCGCGGACCAAGTTCAGCCGGACAAATCTTTGTTCTCTCAGCAAGACCTGAACAGACCAGGTGCCATACCTGGACAATGCTTGGATCAGGCGTTCCGCCCAGAGCAGGAACTGGGGATCATCGTTCGTGAACAGATCCAGATCATCTGAGAAACGATGATTGAGGTATCCGCGCGAGGCGGCCGTCCCTCCCGTAAGGTAAAGGCCGGTTTCCAGCCTTCTCAGGACCCTGAGGACTTCGTCTTGAAAAGGGTAGAGAAGATTGACGTAGTCGGCATTATCCATGGAATCGCGGGAGATCCGAGTCGCGACCTAGAAGCTCCGGGTGGTTCTTAGGCAACCACTCCGCAAGGAAATCGAAGCCACGCCGGCGGCTCTGTGAACGAATCCTCGAGCGCCAGGAAGGCCAGCCTTCGACGATCCCCCGAAAACCGAGACGGCGGACGATTTCGCGATACGGCGCGTGCTCGAGCAACCGCACCGCCGCCCAGTCCCGGTCCAGTGCACCAAGGGTCTTCCGGCCTTCCAGCAGGGCCTGAAAGGTCTCTTCGTCGATGTCGTAGTCCCAGATAAAGGGTAGCCGGCTCATCGGCCTCATCATAGAACAGCGTAGGTCCCGAGCCTATCGCGGCGCCTCCGGCTCCAGCACCAGCCGCTGCAAGGCCACCGCCTCGATCTTCTCCCGGCTGAACAGCAAGGGAAAATATCGCCCTTCTCCCCAGAGCGAAAGCAGATCGCCGTAGTGCGGGCTTCCCGGCTGACCGGACTGGCCCGGCGCGCTGGTGGCGACGGAACGATCCCAGTCCGCCACGTCGAGGATCTCGCGGAACGAAGCGCCGTGCGCGACCTCGAAGCCGTTGCCGGCTCCGATGTTGAGCGTGTCGCCGTCGCCGCCACGCTCGATCGCGGGCAGACCGAAGAGCGCCTGCCGTTCGGGGTCGATGGCGAGAGCGTGCCGAAAGGTCGCGGCGTGCAGGGCTCCCCAACGCCAGGCACCGGGATCGTCCCCGAGCTTCTCCTTGGCCTCGGCCACCGCCTCCCGCAGGCACTTCAAGATCAGGGCATCGCGGCCGGCGCGCGGGTTCTTCCCGAACCAACGTACCGAGGGGTTCCGGAGCAGCTCGGTCGTCCTCTCGGTGCCGCCGCCCACGACGGTCAGCCACTTTTTCGGCACGTAGTCTTTGAAGATGGCCGCGGCAAGCCGCGACTTCCAGATCTCGTAGAGCGCCGCAGCGGCGGAGTCTTTTCCGACCGTGCCGTCCCAGGCCGCGAGCTGCTTCACCCAGGGGAGCAGCTCCTTGTCCACGCCTCGGACCTCCGCCAGCAGACCCACGAGCCCGCGAGCCGGCAGCGAGATCTCGTCGTGCTGCAGGCGCTGGAAATCCGCGATGTCGAATTTCCGGCCGCCAACCCCGCCGATGCCGCCGATACTGCCGAGCACCTCGTCGATCCTCCGGATGCGGGCCGGCGAGGCCCAGTCGAATCCCAGCTCGTGCGGATACTCGGGAGGCAGGATGTTGTGGTTGGCCGTGGCCAGGTAATGCCGCGCGGGGTTGAAGTCACCCGGCAGCTCGGAGGCGGGCAGGAAGCCCTGCCACTCGTACTTTCCCTCCGCGCCGGACACCGGCAGCAGCCCCGACCATCCCTTGCGGACCGGCGTGAGCCCCGCCACCTGCCAGCCGATATTCCCGTCGACGTCGGCATAGACCAGGTTCTCCGACGGCACCTTCCAGCGCTCCAGGGCCTGCAGGAACTCCGGCCACGTCCGCGCCCGGTTGAGCGACAGGGAGGCGAGATAGCCGGCCGTGCCGGGCTCGCTCCCCACCCAGCGCAGGACGTAGGCGCGGCGGCGCGCTCGGTCCTCGTGAATCACCGGGCCGTGCCGCGTGAGCTTCAGCAAGACCTCGACCGGCTCGCCGCCCTTGACGGCGATCCGCTGCCGCTCGGTGCGCATCGGCTCCCAGCGCTTGCGGAAGCGAACCATGTTCGGGTTGTCGGGGTGGGTCTCCTCGATGTACAGGTCCTGTTGATCGATGCCGACGACGGTGAAGCCGAAGGCGACGCGGTCGTTGTGCCCGGCGGCCACCCCGGGCATGGCGGGTTCGCCGGCGCCGATGACGTTCCAGCCGGGCCCCACCAGATGTACCAGGTAGCGCAGGCTCGGCAGGGTGAGCGCCCGGTGAGGATCGTTGGCGAGGAGCGGCTTGCCGGTCGCGGAGAGGGCGCCGTCCACCACCCAGTTGTTGCTCCCGTCCTGCGTCTCCTGCTGGAAGCTCAGGGAGGCGCCGGCGGCCTGGGGAAGCGCCAGGATCTCCTCGTCGATGCTCTCGAGACCGACCCGCGGCTGGCTCTCGAGCGAGCGCGACGGCTCGGTGGGCAACAGCTCGTCGGTGAGCTTCCAGCCGAGGTCGACGCCCAGCTTGGCGCGCGTCGCTTCGCGCACGGCGTTGCCCGTCATGCTCCAGGCGGCCAGGCGGGAGAGGCAGGCCTCCGGCGTCCAGGGCTCGGGCCGGATGCCCGCGAGCTGGAACTCGATCGGCAGGCGGTCGCGGCTCGATTCGATGAAAGCGTTCACGCCGCGGACGAAGGCTTCGAGAATGCTCTTGGCGTCCGGCGCATAGCTGCGATACTCCTCGTCGAGATCCCCCCGGTAGCGCAGCAGGCGGGCGAAGCGGTCGCGGTCCACCGCCTCCGCTCCGAGCACCTCGGCGAGCCGCCCCTCACCCGTCCGGCGCCAGATCTCCATCTGCCAGAGCCGGTCCTGGGCGGCCACGAACCCCTGGGCGAAGAAGAGGTCGTCCTGCGTCTCGGCGAAGATGTGCGGAATCCCCCAGGGATCGCGCAAGACGGTGACCGGCCGCTGGAGTCCGGCGAGGCGCAGCGTGCCGGAGGTCTGCGCGAGGACGGCTTTGGCACGGCCGGCGAGATCGGCGAGATCGGTCTCGGCGGGAGCCGCGGCCCAAAGACAGGCGCAGGCGAGAATCAGGAATGTACGGCGGCGGCTCACGGCGAGCGGGATCTTAACCCGCCGCCTGGCCCCCTACATCGCCTGCCGCAGCGCTTCGAGCCTGGCGATCTTCACCCTCCCGAAGTCACGCTCGTAGACGGCATGGTCCCAGCTCTCCTCGACCACGATCACGTCGTGGAGGAAGCCGGGCTGCTGCCACAGCGAGCGGCGGCGCCGCAGGCGACAAGGCACCCCTCGTAGTACGCTAGGCGCCGCTTTGACCGGAGGCGCGATCTTGATCTCGGACGGCCAGAAAGGACCTCCCGCCGACTCGATGGACTATCCCCAGCTCCACCGCGACCTGGTGCGCGCCGTGAACCGCGTCTGCCCGCGCTGGCTCGCGGACCGCTCGGACGATCTCGTGCAGGTGGCGCTGATGCGGGTGATGGAGATCCAGAGAAAGAAGGAGGCGACGGCGGAGTTCTCGGCCTTCTACCTCAAAAAAGCAGCCTACAGCGCCATGATCGACGAGATCCGGCGGCTGCGCCGGCGGCAGGAGGTCTCCATCGAGGGCGATGACGAGGAGGGCGGGCCGGCGTTCGATCCGGCCGCGCCGGCGCCGGACCCGGAGCGCGCCTCGGCCGGCCGGGAGGTGGGACGGGCCATCCGCGACTGCCTCCGCACCATGGTGCCGCCGCGCCGCCACGCCGTCACGCTGAACCTCCAGGGTCACAGCGTGCCGGAGATCGGCAGGCTGCTGGGCTGGACCGGCAAGAAGGCGGAGAACCTGGTCTACCGCGGGATGGCCGACCTGCGCGGTTGCCTGGGTGCGAGGGGGATCCGGCAGTGAGAGGATTCCGGCGGCCGCGTCGTTCCACCTCTATGAGAGGAAGGGAGGTGCGACCATGAGCCAGGACGATCAGGAGCTCGCGAGACTGCGCGCCGCGTTCGCCGCTCCGGCGCCGGCCGCTCCGGAACCGGAGAGCTGTCCGGCTCCCGACGCGATCTGGTCCGCGGTGCGGGGCGAGCTGCCGCCCCGCGAGCTGCGGGAGGTCGTGGAGCACGTCGCCGCCTGCGCCGCCTGCGCCGAGGATTGGCGGCTGGCCGCCGAATTCGATCGGCGATCCGCCGCCCTCGCCGCAGACGCCACCGCGCCGCAGGGCAAGGTGATCCAGGGCCGGTTCGGCGCCTGGCGCCCGCTGATGGCAACCGCCGCTCTGGCCGCAGGGCTGCTGATCGCCGTCGGCCTCTATCGGACGGGCGGCCTCGGTCCGCAAGCGCCCACCTACCGCGAGGCCGAGGGAAACGCCATCCGCTCCCTTCTGCCGGCCGATCAGGCCCTGCCGCGCACGGGAGCCGTGCTGCGCTGGTCGCCCCTGCCGGGAGCCTCCTACGACGTGCGGATGAGCACCGAGGACCTGCGGCTCGTGCTGACGGCGGAGAGCCAGAAGGCGGCCGAGTACCGTATTCCCGAGAGCGCCCTCGCCGGCCTGCGACCGGGCTCGAAGCTCCTCTGGCAGGTGGAGGCGGTCTTCCCCGACGGCAGCCGGCGGAGCTCGCCGACGTTCACGGCAGTGGTGCGGTAGGGCCCGTAGGACGCCCGGCGCTTCCGCACCGGGCTACCGAGACGTCGCTTTCTCCGAAGCGAATCGCCCTCTGGGCGACGTGTCGGTAGCCCGGTGCGGAAGCGCCGGGCCGGGTTGCAGTCTACCCCTGCCGCCGCTGCTGTCTCGCATTCTCCGCCCTTGGTACACTCGTGAGACAAGGCTCCGCTGCGGCGAGCCCCCCGAGATCATGATCCCGAGCCGATTTCCCGCCGCCGTCCCCACACCCGCCGATTGGTCGCCGACCTCTTGGCAGACGAAGCTCGCCTCCCAGCAACCTACCTATCCGGACGCCGCGCGGCTGGAGGAGGTGCTGCGCGAGCTGTCCTGCCTGCCGCCCCTGGTGACGTCGTGGGAGATCGAGCGGCTGAAGGCGCAGCTCGCCGAGGCGGCCCGCGGCGAGCGCTTCCTCCTCCAGGGCGGCGACTGCGCCGAGAGCTTCGCGGACTGCACCTCCGACGCGATCGCCAACAAGCTCAAGATCCTGCTGCAGATGAGCCTGGTGCTGGTCCACGGCGCCCGCCGCCGGGTGATCCGCGTCGGCCGTTTCGCCGGCCAATACGCAAAACCGCGCAGCGAGGACATGGAGACGCGCGGCGAGATGACGCTGCCCTCCTACCGCGGTGATCTCATCAACCGTGCCCCGTACACGGCCGCGGACCGCACTCCCGACCCCGCCCTGCTGCTGCGCGGTTACGAGCGGGCGGGACTGACGATCAACTTCATCCGCTCGCTGATCGAGGGCGGCTTCGCCGACCTGCACCATCCCGAGTATTGGAATCTCGCCTGGGTGAAGCACTCGCCCCACGCGGAGGAGTACCACCGGCGGGTGGCGGCGATCCGCGACTCGCTGCAGTTCCTCGAATCGCTCGCCGGCCGGCAGGTGAGCGAGATGAATCGGGTGGACTATTTCACCAGCCATGAGGCCCTCCACCTCCTCTACGAGCAGGCTCAGACCCGGCGGGTGCCGCACCGCGCCGGCTGGTACAACCTCTCGACCCACTTCCCTTGGCTCGGCATGCGCACGGCCAGGCTCGACGGCTCCCACATGGAGTACCTCCGGGGCATCGCCAATCCGATCGCGGTGAAGGTGGGACCGGCGATGACGCCGGAGGCGCTCCTGCAGCTGGCCGAGGTGCTCGATCCGCATCGCGAGCCCGGCCGCCTCACCTTCATCCACCGCTTCGGCCAGCAGAAGATCGGCGACAGCCTGCCGCCGCTGATCGAGGCCGCGCGGCGGGCGGGCCGGACCGTGCTCTGGGTCTGCGATCCCATGCACGGCAACACCGAGGCCGTCGCCGGCGGTCTCAAGACGCGGCGCTTCGACTACATCCTCGCGGAGCTCGAGCAGGCGTTCGCGATCCATGAGGGCCTGGGCTCCTATCTCGGCGGCGTCCACTTCGAGCTCACCGGCGAGGACGTCACCGAATGCGTGGGCGGTGCCCGCGGGTTGACGGAGGAGGACTTGCGCCGCGCCTACCGCTCGCAGGTGGACCCGCGCCTCAACTACGAGCAGGCGCTGGAGATGGCCTTGCTGATCGCGCAGCGGATGGGGAAGTAATTCCTTGCAACAAATCCTAAAATAGCAACAGCTGCTGCTATTTCCCAGGATCGAAACCGGGCTACAATCGCCGGAATCCATGCTGGCAACTGCCCCCTCGACGGGCGCCTGCAGAGGCGCTCGATGCCGCCCGGGAGGCTTTCTGCAAATGCGCGTGGAAGGCAAGCCGCCGAGGAGGCGTTAGGTGCGATCGTTCCGCAACCTCACCATCGGGCAGAAGTTGACGGTCATCATCATGACCACCAGCTCGACCGCCCTGCTCCTCGCCTGCACCACCTTCGTGATCCACGACCTGATCGACTTCCGGCGGCTGCTGGTGAACGATCTCACGACGCTCGCCAAGATCATCGGCTCGAACAGCGCCACCGCCATCCTGTTCGGCGACTCCAAGGTGGCCGGCGAATCTCTCGCCGCGTTGAAGGCGGAGCCGCACGTGGTCTGGGCCTGTATCTACAACCAGCGCGGCGACGTGATCGCCCACTATGCGCGCGGCGGCGGCGGGATCACGTTCCCTCTGGCGCCGGCCGCTACGGGGCACCGCTTCACGGACGACAGACTGCGGCTCTCTTCCCCCGTCGTCTTCGAAGGCGAACGGGTCGGCATCGTCCTCCTCGAATCCGACCTGGGGGAGATTCAGGCCCGCCTCTCGCGGTACGTGGGGATCTCGGCCCTGGTGCTCGCCGCTTCCTCCCTGGTCGCCCTGCTCCTCTCCGCCAGCCTGCAGCGGCTGATCTCGAAACCGATCCTGCGGCTGGTGCAGACGGCGACGACGGTCTCCGAGCGCAAGGACTTCTCGCTCCGCGCCGACCGGTCGACCGACGACGAGCTGGGCCTGCTGGTCTCCTCCTTCAATGGCATGCTGGAGCAGATCCAGCAACGGAATGCCGCCCTCACCGGCTCGCTGGTACGCCTGGAGAAGGCACAGGAAAGCCTGGTCGAAAGGACCCTGGAGGTCGAGCGGATCAACCGCGAGCTGGCGCGCAGCAACCGCGAGCTGGAGGACTTCGCCTCCGTCGCCTCGCATGATCTGCAGGAGCCGCTGCGCAAGATCACCGCCTTCGGCGATCGGCTGCGGACCCGCTGCGCCGGCGCGATCGACGAGACGGCGGGCGACTACCTGGCGCGGATGCAGAACGCCGCCGGCCGCATGCAGACCCTGATCAACGATCTGCTGGCCTACTCGCGGGTCACCACCAAGGCCCAGCCGTTCGTGCGCGTGGAGCTGGGGAAAGTGGTGCGGGAGGTGCTCTCGGATCTCGAGCTGCGCATCGAGAAGACCGGCGCCAGGATCGAGCTCGGCGAGCTGCCGGCGGTGGAAGCCGATCCCCTGCAGATGCGGCAGATGTTCCAGAACCTGCTGAGCAACGCCCTCAAGTTCCAGCGTCAGGAGGTCTCGCCGGTGATCAAGGTCGAGGGGCTCACCCTCGACGGCGACGCGACGCTGTCGCGGCGCTTCCCCGCCGCCTTCGGCATCTGCCAGATCGTCGTCGAGGACAACGGCATCGGCTTCGACGAGAAGTATCTCGACCGCCTGTTCAAGCCTTTCCAGCGGCTGAACCCGCAGAGCGCCTATGAAGGCACCGGCATCGGCCTGGCCATCTGCAACAAGATCGCCGAGCGCCACGGCGGGCGCATCACCGCCGAGAGCGCGCCCGGGCAGGGCGCCCGCTTCCTCGTCACGCTGCCCCGCCGGCAGCGAGGAGAGCCCTCATGAAGAGCGATAGAAAACCGATCCTCATCCTGCTGGCCGAGGACGATCCCGACGATCGGGTGCTGTTGCGGGACGCCCTGGCGGAGGGCAGGCTGGTCAACGAGCTGCGGTGCGTGGAAGACGGCGAGGAGCTGATGGACTACCTCCAGCACCGGGGCAGGTACGAGGGCGAGAGCGCCCCCCGGCCGGGGCTGATCCTGCTCGATCTCAACATGCCGCGGAAGGACGGGCGGGAAGCGCTCAAGGAGATCAAGGCCGATCCCGCCCTGCGGCAGATCCCCGTCGTGGTGCTGACCACCTCGAAGGCGGAGGAGGACATCTACCGCAGCTACGACCTCGGCGCCAACTCCTTCGTCACCAAGCCGGTGACCTTTCAGTCGCTGGTGGACCTGATGCGGACTCTCGGCCGCTACTGGCTGGAGATCGTCGAGCTGCCTGCTTGAGGGGGCACGGACCGGCCATGGCCCAGGAACCGATCAAAGTCCTGCTGATCGACGACGATGAGGACGATCACGTCCTGACCCGGGACCTCCTCGCCGAAATCGGCCACGAGCGCTTCGGCCTGGAATGGGCGTCCTGTTTCGACGCCGGCCTCGCGGCGATACGGCGGCGGGCGCACGACGTCTACCTGCTCGACTACCACCTCGGCGAGCACACCGGCCTGGAGCTGCTGCGCCAGGCGATCGCGGACGGCTGCCGGGCGCCGATCATCATGCTCACCGGTCTCGGCGACCGCGACGTCGACCTCGAAGCCATGAAGACGGGAGCGGCCGACTACCTGTCCAAGGGCGGCCTGGCCGCGCCGCTCCTGGAGCGCTCGATCCGCTACGCCCTCGAGCGGGCGCGCACCCTGGAGGCGCTGCGGGAGAGCGAGGAGCGCTATTCGCTGGCCGCCCGCGGCGCCAATGACGGGCTGTGGGATTGGGATCTCCGCAGCGACGAGATCTACTTCTCGGCGCGCTGGCGGAGCATGCTGGGCCTCTCCGAGCTCGAGGTCTCCAACCGTCCCGAGGAGTGGCTCGGCAGGGTTCATCCCGAGGACCTGGAGCGGCTGCGGGCCGATCTCGGGCCCATCTGCAGGGCTGACGCTCCACTTCGAGAACGAGTACCGCCTGATCCACCGGGACGGCACCGTCCGCTGGATGCTGATCCGGGGATTGGCGGTGCGTGACCGCGACGGCAAGGCGTATCGCATCGCCGGCTCGCAGACCGATACCACCGGACGCAAGGCCTACGACGAATTGACCGGCCTGCCGAATCGCATGCTCTTCCTGGACCGGCTCGCCATCTCCCTGGCGCGCGCGAAGCGGCATCCGGAATCGCTCTTCGCCGTCCTGTTCCTCGATCTCGACCGTTTCAAGATCGTCAACGACAGCCTCGGCCACTCGCTGGGAGACCAGTTGCTCATCGAGGTCGCGAAGCGTCTGGCGGGCTGCCTGCGCCTCGGCGACACGGTGGCGCGCATGGGCGGCGACGAGTTCGCGATCCTGTTGGAGGAGATCCACGACATCAGCGATGCCACGCGGGTGGCGGCGCGTATCCATGAGGCGCTGTCGGTCGCCTGCAGCCTGGACGGGCGTGAGGTCTTCACCTCCGCCAGCGTGGGGATCGCCATGAGCGCCACCGGCTACGAGTCTCCGGAGCACGTCCTCCAGGACGCCGACACCGCCATGTACCGCGCCAAGAGCGTGGGGAAAGCGCACTACGAGGTCTTCGACGAGGCGATGCGCGAGCGCGCGCTGGTGCGCCTGCGGATGGAGAGCGAGCTGCGGCGGGCGGTGGAACGCGAGCAGTTCGAGATCTTCTACCAGCCCATCGTGGCGCTCGGCAGCGGCAAGGTCCTGGGGTTCGAAGCCCTGGCGCGCTGGCGGCATCCCGAGCGCGGACTGGTCCTGCCCGACGAGTTCATCAGACTGGCGGAGGAGACGGGGCTGATCATGCCGCTCGGCGATCAGATCCTGCGCGCGGCCTGCCGGCAGATGCGGACCTGGATCGAGCTCGCCGGCGGCGAACCCTGCGTCATCAGCGTCAACGTCTCCGGCAAACAGCTCGCCCATGGCGATTTTCCGGCCCGGATCGCGGCAGCCCTCCGCGAGACCGGCCTGCCCGCTCACCGGCTCAAGCTCGAGATCACCGAGAGCGCCATCATCGACAACGCCGAGTCTGCCGCGGAGCTTCTGCACCAGCTCAAGAGCATGGGGGTCGGCATCTGGCTGGACGACTTCGGGACCGGCTACTCCTCCTTCAGCCACCTCCACCAGTTCCCCATCGACACCCTGAAGATCGACAGCTCCTTCATCGACCAGCTGGACCAGACGGGTGCGAAGCCGGAGATCACCCGCACCATCGTCCTGCTCGCTCACAGCCTGGGCATGGAAACCATCGCCGAAGGCGTCGAGCATCCCGGCCAGCGCGACCGCCTCTGCGAGTTGGGCTGCGACAGCGTTCAGGGATTCCTCTTCTCCGCGCCCCTGCCGGCGGAGGTTGCCGGCGAGTTGCTCGCAGGGGCCCGGGTGTGGTGAGCAACAGCCGTGGACACTCCTCGCGCGCCCACGGACGATTCGACGCTGGCGCTGTGGCCCGCCGCCGACGACCTGTCGGTTGACGCTGCCGTGGAGTCCGCGGCCACCGAGCCGGTGGCAAGGACTTCGCCATCGTTTCACCGTGGCGAGGTGCTGGGCCGCTACTTCATCCTCCATGAGCTCGGCCGGGGAGGCATGGGCGTCGTCTACGCCGCCTTCGACCCCGAGCGAAGGCGGCGAACCCGGCGGAAATCGCGCGGAGGCCGTCGCTCTGGCCCGCAAGGCACGGGAAGGGTACGCCCGCGCCTCGCGGACGAAGGACCTGGCCGAGGTCGACGCCTGGCTGGCCGAGCGGCAATAGCGGCCATACCGGGCAATAGCCTCAACCGCTGTACTTGCCCTCCTCGATCTGCTTGATGAGACCCTCGAGGCTCGTTTTCGCCTGCTCGTCCGGCGCCTGCTTCAGAGCGAGCCGGGCCGCGGCCAAAGCCTCCTTCTGACGGCCCAGGGCGGCGTGGCCGCGGGCGAGCCCGACGTGCACCGGCCAGGTATCGGGGAAGCGCCTGGCGTTCAGCTCGAAGACCTTCATGGCCTCCTCGTTCTTCTTCTGCTGCTGGAGCTGGCGGCCGTACTGGTGGATTTCGATGGGACCGGCGGACCGATGGTTCAGGGCGCGGTCCATGGTCTTGCGGGACTCCTCCGCCTTGCCGTTGGCCTCCTGGAGCTGGGCGAGGGTCGCGAGGGAGGTGAAGGTCTCCTGGCCCGTCGGCGGCTGCACGGCCTTCTCCGCCCAGGCCAGACCCTCCGCCAGGTTCGCCTGGCTCCGGAGGACGAACTGTGCCGCCGCTTCCCAGTTGCGTGGATCGAACCCGGGGCTGGACCGCAGCTCGTCGCGGACGGCGGCGAGGTAGACCGCGTTGATGTCGTCGACGCCGATGACGATCGGGATCTGGAGATCCTCCCACTTCAGCGCCAGGGTGGCCTTATCGGGCTGGCGATCCGTGAACTCGTAGGTCAGCCACTCGTGGTACTCGCTCTTCTCCGGCTTGGCCTGGACGCGCAGGGCGTCCTCCTTCGCGTCGTAGAAGTAGCTCCCCCAGGAGGTGTGGTTCCTGGAGAAGACCACGGTCCACTCGTCCTGGCCCGGGATGAAGTGGAGGCCGTAGGCGCCGGCAGGCAGGGGCTTGCCCTGGATCTCGACGTCGTGACTGGTGGTGAAGATGGTGTTCTCGTTGGCGCCGCCGCGCCAGGGGCACTGATCGCCGCAGGTGCCGAAGCCCAGGTTGGCCATACCGAACGGCACCAAGCCGCCCCAGATCTTGCCTCGGCGGTCCTCGCCGGCAGGACTGTGAACGTCGGGGCTGGAGTACTCGACCGTCAGACGGATCGGGCCGATGCCCTGCGTGACGGCCGCGTACTGGTTGTCGCCGCTCGGCGGCTGGGTGAGGGCGCCCTGGGCCGCGGCCGGCGCGGCGGCGAGGAGCGCCGCCAGGGGAACGAGGAGACGGACAGAGCTTCGGGTCATGGGAAATTCCTCCAAAAAGGCGAGAGAGCGCCTGGAGAGAGGTACGGAGTCAGGATAGGAAAGTTCGGCTCACCCCGTCGCCCGGCGCTTCCGCACCGGGCTATCGAGACGTCGCCCAGAGGGCGATTCGCTTCAGAGAAGCGACGTTTCGATAGCCCGGTGCGGAAGCGCCGGGCGACGAGGCGACGAAAGGTTACCCCGGGCGGCACATGGGGCTGTACAGGCGAGACGGCTAACGCTTCTTCGCGGCCTTGACCTCCAGCACGACACCCACTTCGGCCGGCGGCAGGACGGCCGTCAGCAGCAGCACCTTGCCGGATTCGGGGATGGCCACGTTCAGCGGCTTGACCCCGCCGACCAGACCCTTCTGCAGACCCTTCGCCATTTCCTCGAAGGCATCGAAGTCGTAGTAGGGCGGGGTCTTCGGCGCCCGCTTGCGAGCGTCGAGCAAGGGCGCCTCCGCCGTCACCGTGATGGCATCCTCGAGCACGGCGACGGTCATCGGAATCTCCGGCCGGAGATTTCCCGAGCGGAAGCGATAGCGGTTGCCGTCCGGCAGGAGGAGGCGCCAGCGATGCTCCTGAACCGGGGCGGCCAGTCGCGGCAGGCCGAGGGCGAAGCTCGGAACGGCCGTGGGGAATCGCTTTCTCCAGCACGGCGATCACTTCGACCACCGACTCCTTGCCCGTCTCGAAGCCAAGGGGGACCGAGATCGTGCCGCTTCCCCGCAGCAGCGGACGCACCGGCAGGTCGTCCACCTTGGCCGACCAGAGGATGGCGGAGGGCGGCAGCACGAGATCGAGCGTCGCGCCGAGGCTGGCCGAGGGACGCAGGGTCAGGCGGTCGCGGTGCAGCAGAGTGCCGTCCACCGTCAGCAGGGTCGTGGTCTCCCGGAAGCGCACCATGGACGGCAGGACGGGCGTCGCCGGCAGCGGCGAGACGGCCATGGCCAGACCCGTCGGCAGGCCGGTGAGCCGCCATGCCGCCGAGAGGTCGAGGGCGCTCAGGGCGTCGCGGAACGCCGGCGGCAGGTCGTCCAGGTCCACCCGGCGCCAGCCGCTCTCGGGGAGCGGACGGGCGTCCGCGGCCAGAGAGGAGGAGAGGGCGAGATAGCGAGCCCGCACGGCCGTCTCCGGAGTGACGGGGTCCAGGGGGAGGGCCGCGCCCGCAGGCGGCGTCGAGGTGAGCACGAGATAGCCGGTCCCCCGGAGCTGGGACTTGCGATGGACCGTCAGCCGGCGGGAGTCGACGACCGGCACTACGTCTCCCTCGTCCGTCCCCGCCTTCTCGAGAGCGAGGCCGGGCGGGAGGTCCACCGTGAAGCTGGCGATGCCGCCACGCGAGACCTCGTAGAGCACCACGTCGTGACGGCGCGGCCCTTCCGGACCGAGCTGCACCAGGGTCATCACCACGCTCTGGGCGAGGAGCCTGCGCCCGCAGCAAGAGGGCCGAGGGGGTCGCCGAGAGCGCGCTCCAGGCGGCGAAGATTTGGACGAACCCGGGCGGGCACGGGAACAGCGACGTGTTGACCACGGAGAGCGCGGCACCGGGAGACGAGGCAACTTGCCGGGCCATGGCGTTGTCCGCCGCGCGCGCGGCGGCCTGGGGAGGCGGCCCCACGGCACCGGCGCGGGTGACGTCGGCCAGCTCGTAGGGCCGGCCTGCCGGCAGGATCGCGCGGACCTCGACCTTGGCCGCGGGGGCGGAAAGCGCCGGCAGCGCCACCTCGAAGGTTCCTTCCCCCTGCGGCAGCGGCAGAGGGACGACTCCCAGGAGATGGATGACCTGCCGTGCCTCCTGCGTCAGCAAGGGTACGGCCATGGCGCCTCCCGCCGTGCCGGGAGACACCGCCAGGCCGTCGCGCCGCGCTTCCACCAGCTCGAAGCCGGCAGGGAAGGTGAACGAGAGCTGCTGGGCGCCACGGTTACGGACCTCCGCCCACACCTGATAGGAGGCTCGCCCGGCCTCCCCTACCGCCACGTCCACCAGCAGCCGGTCGACCTGGGCGGCCAGCATCTCGGTCTGCTCGGCCCAGTCCGCCTCCCACGCGGGCGGCCGCTCGGGGTCGGTCACCGCGAACAGGCGGCCGCCGGCCGAGCGCAGGGAGTCAGGCAGCCGTTCCGCCTCCCGCTCTTCCGCCGCGCGGGCGGCTCCGGGCTCGGTCAGGCTGAGGATGCCATCTCCCTGAAGGAAAGCCTTGCCGAGCACAGCGGATGACGGGCACGACGGATTCGAGCTTCACTTCGTGCCGGCCGCGTCCCCGCACCTGAAGCGACCAGCCCTTCTCGGCCATCTGCACTCGCCCTTCGCCGCCGCCGAAGTCGGCGCGGATGAACGCGCCGGCTTCGCCCAGGGGCACCGTCTGCCATCGATCGTCGTAGAGCGTGAAATGCAGGGTCTGGACGACGCGGGCGCTCTCCGACCCCGCCTTCACCTCGAAGTCCGCCAGCTCCAGGGCGAACGGCGCCGGCGGCGCGACGGACGCGTCCGGCGCTGGACTGGCCCGGGAGCGCAATTCCTCGTACTGGTTGAGCGGCAGCGTGACCTGCTGCGCTCCGGCCGCCAGCGGCTGAAGGACGAGCACCACAACGGTAAACCATTTCAGGAGAGTCTGAGGCATGGCCGTTCCTCCCAAGAGTTGTCCCGGAGTGTAGACCCGCCGACTCCCCATCCACGAAACCCCTCCACTCGTCCCCGAGTTGGGGCGGACCGTCACGGGCTCGCGGTCGAATCGTGGGCAGCAGGCGGCGGGAGCCCCTCGAGAGAACGGCCGGCCGACACCGTTTCCAGGACCGGCGGCGGCAAGCCGGCATAGGCGGAATCACGATCCTCGGAGTGCCCTCGGCCGGCCGGCCACCGCTGCATCCGCTGCGTCCGCTGTGTCCACCGGCGCGAAAACGCGGCCAGCACGATGAGCCCTCCCGAGCCGGCCAGGATGGAGATGAGCCTCGCCATCTCCACGGACGGACCATGGACGGCGAGGTGGATCCCCACGGCGATGAGCAGAACCAACCCGGCCAAGGCCGCCGCGGCTCCCACGTCCCAGGAGACGAAGAGGCCGATCACCACGAGAATGACGATGCTGTCCGCGAAGTAGCCGTTGAAGGACCGATCGAGATAGGCGGCCATCAGAAACAGGCCCGCTGCCGAACCGACGGCGCTCGCCAGCAGGAAGGGCCGGGCCAGGCGCTCCGCCAGGCGCGAATACACCGCGGTGAGCCCCCACAGGTAGACGCTCGCGACGCAGATTCGAATGGTGAGGAAGGAGAAGGCCTCCTCCGGAATGATCATGAGGTCCAGCAGCCAGAAGGCCGGATAGAGAACGAGCGCGGTCCATAGCAGGAACCGGGCACGCTCCACGAACCTCGCGCCCTGTTCTTGAAACGTTGTTGTGAAACCTATGGGTAATGACGATTTTGGTCGCATTTCAGCCTCCGCGTCGGACAAACAGTGGGGAGCGTTCAACAGCGGCCTGCCGTCCGGATTCCCGACGGTTCCTCTGAATCCGGGACGGTTCCGGCCAGGCCTGACGGCCGCGATCCCGGGAAACCCTGTTGGACGCTCTGTCTCTGAATAGGTCGAAGAGCAAGTTCCGTTCCCGGGCGCGACCGCAGGCACGCAGGAGCTCCACGGGAACGACGAAACAATCTCCATCCGAAGTCGTACTGGCCGGGAATGAGGGGAACCTGAGACTCGGTTCGTTATAGCCAACGAGGAACGGACCCCCGATCCAACCGCTAAACTTAGGAGACCCGATCATGAGCGATACCCAGAATCCCCCGAGCGAGACCGAAACCCCGACGACCGGTGCGCCGAAGTCGAACGAAATCCCGGTTCCCCCTTGCTGCGTGGTTCCTCCCGAGCCCGACGGCGGCGTCACCGCTGAGCAGGACGAGAGCTAAGGCTCCAGCGAGTCATCATCGAGGCGGACGGCCTTTGGAGGGCCGTCCGCCTCGCCGTTTTCAGGGGAAGGTTCGGGTGCCGCCGTTCCGCCATAGACTCATCGCAATGCTTGCGGCTCACCTCTCGCTCCTGGCGCTGGGATTCGCGTCGCCGCCGGTCGCCGCGGCCCCGGAGACGCAGGGCTTCGCGCATTGCGAGCAGCTCGCCGCGCGCCAGCCCGAAAGCGAGGAGACGGCAAGCTGTTTCCAGAGGACCGGCGCCGCGCTCGAGCGCACGGAGGAAGCGGCCGGGCAACTGCGGACGTTGCAGCAGCGTCATCCGAGGAACCCCTGGCCCACCCTGTACCTGGCTTTGCTCGACCCCGAGCACGCCGCCGAGCTCTCGCACGCCGCGCTCGAAAATTTCATCTTGCGCCGCGACGCCAGGGGCGAGGTCGCCGCCCGGGCCAACCTCTACCGGCTTCTGTACCGCGAGGGGCGGCTGGAAGAGGCGGGAGCCCAGGTTCAGCAGGCCCTCGTGGCGGCCAAAGCTTCCGGCCAGCCGGAGGTGATCGCCCGCGCCCACGTCCTGCAAGCGCGGGATCTCTGGGGACAGGGGAAGGACCTGGAGCGGGCTTATCTTCTGCTTCGTAGCGCCGACGCCGTCCTGTTCCCGGGTGGAAGTTATCCCGTCAAGCGCGAGTATCTGATCGCGCTCGGCAACCTGAGCCTCGACCTCGGCCGCTACCGCGAGGGGCTCGACGCCTTCCGCCGTATGACCGAGCTGGCGGTGAAGGAACGAGACCGCTTCGCGGAGGCCACTGCCCGCTTCGGCATCGTCCGCGCGGTGCTGGACGCCAACGCCGAGCTGCCTCGCGAGGAAACCCGGAGAGAAGCGATGCGCCTGGCGCGGGAAGCCCTCGCCGCGGCGGTCGCGGGAAAGCACCGGGGCGTGGAATCCAAGACTCATTTCGTGCTCGGTATCCTGTCCCAAGGCAGCGAGGCGCGGCAGCACTTTGACGCCTGTCTTGCCGCTGCGGAGGCGGTGCGCGACCGGAGCTACTGTCTGAACGGTCTGGCCCGCCATCTCGCTCCGGTCGATCCGCGCGGGGCGGAGAAGGCCATCGACCAGTCGCTGGAGCTGGCCCGCCAGGCGCAGGACTACTGGTCGATGGCCTTCGCCTGGCGGGAGCGGATGCGTGTGAGCTGGGTGACCGACGCCGGCGGTCGGGCCTTCGAAGACTCGCGGTCGGCGCTCGAGGTCATCGAGGCGCTGCGCGACCTCCAGGTGGCGGCTTCGGGACAGGCGGAGGCACTGTCGACCTGGTCCGAGGATTACTACTGGCTGTCCGGCCGCCTGATCGGGGCATCCCTGGCGGCATCCCTGGCGGACAGCGGCGCGGCGGATCTCGAGCGGGCGTTCGGCGTCACGGAACGCATGCGGGCGCGGACCCTCGTCAGCACCCTCGATGCCGCCCACGCCCTGCCGGCCGCGGCCAGCCCCCTCCGCCAACGGCGCGGCACGGTCCTGGAGCAGATCTCCCGCGTGCAGCGCCGGCTCCTCGATCCGGGCTTCCCTGCCGCCGAGCGCGCCGCGGCGAGCCGGGAGCTGGAACGGCTGGAGATCGAGGAGGCGCATCTCCGCAACCAGCTCGCCCGCACCGCTCCGGCGCTCGGCGCGCCGCGCCGGCCTGACTTCGCCACCCTGGCTCGGGTACGTCAGGCGCTCCACCCGGACGAAGCCCTGCTCGCCTTCCAGATCGCTCCCTGGGAGGACGAGCGGGGCGGCTTCGCGGGCGGCTCCTGGCTCTTTGCCGTCAGCCGCGCCGGCACCCGCGTCTACCGCTTGCCCGGGCGCGCCGAGATTCGGCCCGCCGTGCGGCTCTTCAACGGCATGTTCGACCGCCGGGACGGCGCCGAGGCCGCCCCCGCCGCCGGCCTCTACCGGCAGCTCCTGGAGCGGCCCCTGCGCGAGCTGCCGGGCGGCGTCCGGCGGCTCGTCCTCCTCACCGACGACGCGCTCCACCAGCTCCCTTTTGGAGCCCTCCGGGCGTCCATCGAGGCTCACCCCCTGGCGTCCCGCTTCGAGCTGTCCCAGGCGCCGTCCGCGACGCTCTGGCTGAGCTGGCGAAAGCGCCGGCCGCCGGCAGCGGCGCCCATCCCGGCCCTGGCCCTCGCCGATCCGCCCATGCCGGGCGCAGGACCCCGGTCTCCGGCGGCCCGGGAGCGCGCCGCCGTCTTCGCTTCCGGCGTCCGCCTGGGTCCGCTTCCCTACGCCCGCCGGGAGAGCCGGGCCGTGGTGCGCAGCCTGGCCGGTGGCAGCGTCCGGCGCTTCGGGGACGACGCTTCGGAAGCTTTCCTAAAAACCGCCCCGCTGCGGGATTTCGGTGTGCTGCACTTCGCCACCCACGCCCTGACCGACGAGGCCCATCCCGAGCGCTCGGGCGTGCTGCTGGCTCCCGGTGCCGCCAACCAGGACGGGCTGCTGCAGATCCGCGAGATCGTGGACCTCGACCTCGACGGCCGGACCGTCGTGCTCTCCGCGTGCAGCAGCAACACCGGCGCCCTGCTCCGCGGCGAAGGGGTGATGAGCCTCGCCCGCGCTTTCTTCCAGGCCGGAGCCCATACCGTCGTCGCCAGCCTCTGGCCGCTGCGCGACGACGAGGCGGCGGACTTCTTCGAACGCTTCTACCGCCATCTCGGTCAAGGCAGGAGCGTGGCCGCCGCCCTCCAGGCCGCGCAGCGCGACCTCATCGCGGAGGGAGCGCCCGGCGCTGCCTGGGCCGGGCTCGTCGTCCTCGGCGACGGCGATGTCATGCCTCTTCCCGGCGGGCGAAAGGGATGGAGTCTTCCCCTTTGGACCTGGGGTCCAGGAATCCTGGTTCTCCTGCTTGGTGGGGGTCTTTCGTGGTGGCGCTGGAAGAAAACCAGAGCGGCTCCGTCGGTTCCTTCCAGGAGCAACCCTTAGGGCTGGCGCTTCCCTACCGGCCTCTTGCGCGACGCCGCCAGAGCACCGCGTACACCGTCACGTTCAGGAGCACCACGAAGATGCCGAGCCCCAGCTGGATGCCGCGGTTGAGCCCGGACGGGTAGAGGACCGGGATGATGTAGTGCTCGATGAAGCCGCCGGAGTATCCCGCCTCCCCGCCCAGACGGCGGAGGCGGTTCTCGAGCGGCGTCAGCGGACAGGTTCCCTGGACGAATTCAATGCCGGCTCCCCAGACCGCGACCGGCACATGAACCCATGCGACGCGCGGCCAACGCAGAGCCAGGAACCCGCCCAGCACGACGAAGAGCACGAACGCGAAGTGAAAAACGAGGACCAGATCGGCGAGAGCGCGGTAGAGCATAGGAGCCTTCAGGGCGCCCGCAACTCCTCGCGGCGCACCGTCAGGTCGTCGATCCGGTCGAGATCCGGCTTGACTCCCATTCCCGGCTGGTCGACGGGCACGTCGATCCAGCCTTCCCGGTCCATGGTCCACTCCGGAGTCACCACGTCCCGCTCCCAGTAACGCTCGCTCGGGGAAACGTCGCCGGGCAGGGTGAAGTTCGGCAGCGAGGCCAGGGCGACGTTGTGGGCCCGGCCGATGCCGCTCTCCAGCATGCCGCCGCACCAGACCGGAATGCCATGCGCGGCGCAGAGATCGTGGATCGCCTTGGACTGCCGGAAACCGCCCACCCGGCCGGCCTTGATGTTGACGATCCGCCCCGAGCCCAGGGCGATCATGTCCGCGGCGCGGTCGGCGCTGGTGATCGACTCGTCGATACAGAGGGGCGTCCGCAGGCGCTTCTGCAGCTCGGCGTGGCGCAGCAGGTCGTCCCAGGCGAGCGGCTGCTCGATCATCATCAGGCCGAGCTTGTCGAGCGCCTCGAGGCTCGCCGTATCCTCCAGGCTGTAGACGTTGTTGGCGTCGGCCATCAACGGCGCTTCAGGACCGAGGGCCTCGCGGGCCGCCCGGGCGTACTCCACGTCGGCGCCCGGTTTGATCTTGATCTTGACCTTGCGATAGCCCCGCGCCAGCGCCGCGCGGGCCTTCTCGACCAGCGCCTCGGGGCTGGCCTGGATGCCGAGCGAAATGCCGACCTGGATGCGGTCGCGAGTGCCCCCCAGCTTGCGCGACAGAGAAATCCCTTCCATCCGCGCCGCCAGCTCCCAGGCCGCCATCTCGACGGCCCCCTTCGCCATGTTGTGGCCGCGAAAGTTGACTTCCAGCGCCGGATGGATCTCGTCCGGCCCGTCGAAGTCGCGGCCCAGCACGCGCGGGGCTATCCACTCGCGGATGGCGTGCCAGGCGGTGTCGATGGTCTCCGGTCCGTAATTGGGAAACTCGCCGGCGGTGCATTCGCCCCAGCCCTCGATGCCGCCGGCGCTGCGCAGCTCGACGAGGAAGATGCGGCGCCGGCTCTGGGTGCCGGAGGAAATCTGGAACGGCTCTTTGAGCGCGAGGGCGATCTCGCGCAGGGTGATGGAGTCGATACGGAGCATGGGGTTTTCTTTCTTTGTCACGGAAATCAAGGACACAAAGGACTGCAAGGACACAAAGGACGTGGTACGAATGACCTACTCCTCGTCCTTGACGTCCTTAACGTCCTTGGGCTGTCCTTTTGGTCCTTGATTCTATTGTGTTCAACGCTCCAGTCCATAAAAACAGCGGCCCTCGGTGGCATCACGGTAGAAGGTTTCGACCTTGTAACCGCGACCCAGGTAGGTTTCGAACGCCCGTCGGGTGGAGGACCGCCAGGCCGCGGCGGCCTCCGGCTGGTCGACCTTGACCGCCTGAACGTTCTCCGGGATCTCGATTCGCACCCGCGGCGCCGTGGGCAGGTCCCGCTCCTCGGCCGCCGGGTTCACCACCGGCGCCTCCCGGAACCGGTCGGACTTTCCGCGGCGGTGGTCCGCCAGGGCACGAGCCACCCTGTCGCCGGCAATCCGCCAGGAGACGATGAAGCGGTCGGTGCCGATGCCCTTGGCGAGCTTCTCCCATCTCACCCTCGTACATCTCCTCGACGTACTCGGCGACCTCGGCGCCTAAGTGGTTGAGATTGAGATGGGCATTGCGCGCCTCGAGCGGGTCGTAGGTCCAGCGCACCTCCTCGATGCCCGCCGCCAGGAGGGCCTCGCGCTGGTAGAGCTTGAGGCGGGTGCCGAGACCGAGATCCCGCGCCTCCGGATTCACGGCGAGCATGTGCGACCAGTGAAAGGGACGGCCCTGCCGGTAGCCGGCGAGACCGTAGATGAAGCCGAGCAGGCGGCCATCGGCGGAGAACGCTCCGGCGGCGATCCCTCCGGCTTTCTGCGTGACCTTGAGGATGCTCAACGGGACGACGTCCGAGAAATCCCGGCCCCACGTCAGTCTCTGCAGCTCGATGCACGCCTCGTAGTCGGGCAGGGAGACGAACGGGCGGAACGTCAACCCGTCGGGGTCGGTCCTCTGCGGGTTGGGAGCCATTCGCAGGCGGATCTTGCCACAAGGCCTTCAGTCCCCCCAAGAGGCCAACCCTGGCGGCGTCATCTTGCGGTAGTGGTTCAGTTTGCCTGCGGACTGCGTACGGTTCTCCCTCCGAAGCCTCACCCCCCGGCCCCCTCTCCGTAACCGGAGAGGGGGAGAAAGACAGAGATGGTGCTCCCCCTCTCCCGTCAGGGAGAGGGGGCTGGGGGGTGAGGCTTCGGAGGGCAGGACCGGGGTAGTCCACGAGCAAGCTGAACCACTACGGCCACGTCTTGCCGCTTGACTTCCGCCACCCTCTTCCATAGGATCGGCATACACAAAAACGGCCCGGAGTGAGTTAGGAGCTCACGTCCGAGCCTGACCACGCAAAGGAGTCCACCCTATGCGCAGCTATCCCGATTCTAGCAACGCCTTCTCCCCCTCCTTTCTCGAAGCCTTCATGGAGCGCGACGAGCCGCCGACGGCGGGCGAAGCCGACGTGGCCGGACCGTGGTTCGTCGAGCCGATCCCGGGTCTGGGGTTCGGGCTGTTCCGCGCCGGCGAGAGCCTGACGCGGGGCTTCCGGCCGGCGGCGGTGTTCCCGGACCGCTGGCTGGCGCTCCTCGCCGCCGCAGTGCTGCCCGGCACCGGCCGCGACGCGCTGCTGCGGCTGCACAAAGAGGCCGATCCGGAGGGCTACGGCGTGGCGCTGGACGACGGCACGGTGGTCGGCCATCTCGAGCTGTTCGACGAGCCGCTACTGGATGCCATGAACGTCGCCGTGTCCCTGGCGCGGTCGCCGCACTCGCTGGCGTACCTTCTGGAAGCGGCCGGCCCGCTCGCCCTCGAGCGATGCGGGGCCATCCTCGCGGTGCGATCCCTCGCGGACGTTTGAGCGGTTTGCCCCCGGAAAAGGGAGGCCCCAGCTCCCGATGGGGGGAAGCCTGCCCCCTTCGGGGGGAAGGCTGTCCCCTTCGGGGGGAGGGCTGTCCCCAGCGGGGGGAGGCCCGTACCTTAGCGGGGCCTTAACGTCCCCCAAAGGGGGGAGACCCGTACCTTCGGGTCTTCTGCCCCGAAGGGGTAGAGGCATGTAGCCTGGCGGCGTCAGCCCCAGGAAAGCGGTCAGAAAAAACCAATCTCAGAGCCCCGAGGGGGCGACGGCAATTCTTCGCCACGCTGAGCTGCCGTCGCCCCGTTGGGGCTTGATGGGTTTGGGGGGTGTCCCGGTTCCTGGGGCTGACGCCGCCAGGCTACATGCCGTGGCTACTTCGTAGCCAGGACGGGTGGCGAGGCTACGTGCACATCGCACGCGTTATATCTTTCCCCCATGCCCGCGGGAATCGACTTCCGGCGCTACCGCAAGGTGCGCCGCTTCGTCACCCGCATCTTCCTCCACGTCTTCTGGTGGGACGTTCTGCTGAACGCTCCGGGGCTGCGCCGGCTCCGGCGCCCGCCCATCGAGCGCTACCAGGCCATCGCCCGGCGCTACCGCACCCTGGCCACCGAGATGGGCGGCGTGCTGATCAAGCTCGGGCAGTTCCTCTCCACCCGCGTCGACATCCTGCCTCCGGAGATCACCCGCGAGCTCGCCGGTCTCCAGGACGAGGTGCCGCCCGAGCGCTTCGAGGACGTCGCCCGGCAGGTCGAGGAGGACTTCGGCCGCCCGCTGGCCGAGATCTTCTCCTGGATCTCTCCGGAGACCATCGGCGCCGCCTCGCTGGCCCAGGTCCACCGCGCCCGGCTTCCGGGCGGCCAGGAAGCCGTGGTCAAGATGCTGCGGCCGGGCATCGACGTGCTGGTGGAGACCGACCTGGCCGCCGTCCGGCTGGCGTTGCGCCTATTGAGGTTTTCCAAGACCATCCGGCGGCGCGTGGACCTCCGCCGCCTGGGGACCGAGGTCACCGATACCACGCGGGCCGAGCTCGACCTGCAGGCCGAGGGCCGCAACGCCGAGCGCTTCGCCGCCAACTTCGACGGCGACGCCCGGGTCTATCTGCCCAAGGTCTTCTGGCAATGGAGCGCCCGGCGCACCCTGACCCTCGAGGACGTCGGCTGGATCAAGGTCGCCGACCTGGCGGCGCTCGACCGCGCCGGAATCAACCGCTCCGAGGTGGCCCGCGACCTCTACCGGATCTACCTGCGCCAGATCTTCGAGCACTACTTCGTGCACGCCGACCCTCATCCGGGGAACCTCTTCGTCCGTCCGCTGCCGGTCGGGGACGAGCGTCCCTTCGCGCCGGGCGACCCGGTGCCGCCTCCGCCGCCAGGCGAGGCGCGGCCGTTCCAGGTCGCCTTCGTCGACTTCGGCATGGTGGCCGTCATCCCCGAGCGGCTGCGCAACGCCCTGCGCGAGTACGCGATCGGGCTCGGCACGCGCGACGCCGCGCGTCTGGTCCACTCCTACGTCGCCGCCGGCGTGCTGCTGCCCGGAGCCGACCTCCGGCGTCTGGAGGAGATCCACGAGGAGCTGTTCGCCCGCTTTTGGGGAGTGCGGATCGGCAGCCTGCGCGATACCGCCTTCTCCGAGGCGCAATACTTTTTCCGCGAGTACCGCGACCTGCTCTATGAGCTGCCTTTTCAGGTGCAGGTGGATCTGCTGTTCGCCTCGCGCGCCGTGGGGCTGCTCGCCGGCCTGGCCACCCACCTCGATCCGGACTTCGATCCCTGGGCCGAGACCCTGCCGTTCGCCGAGCGCCTCGCCGCCGAGGAGCTGAAGCGCGACTGGCGCGGCCTCGCCCGCGAAGGCCTCGCCCAGCTCCAGATCCTGCTCAGCCTGCCCCGGCGGATAGACTCCGTCCTCTCCCGCGCCGAGCGCGGAGCGCTGACGGTCCAGGCGGCCCTCACGCCGGATTCGCGGAAGCTGATCCAGCGCCTCGAGCGTTCGATACACCGGCTGGCGTGGATGGTCGTCTCGGCGGCCCTGCTCATCGCCGGCGTGATGGTCCACGCCGATGCCCCTGACGAGCCTTATGCGCTATGGCTCGCCATCCTTTCGGGCCTGGTGTTCCTGTGGGGGGTCCTCGCGAAGAGATGAGCCGAGGTGGCATCTTTCCTGCAAATTCCCCGAGCGCTGTGAATCGCTGCAGAATCCCACGACCGAACGTCCTTTGCGGGCTTCTGCTGGCGTTCGCCGGCTGCGGCGCCGAGGCGCCGCCCCGCCTCACGGACGCGGGACCACCGCCGGCGGAGATCCCCCGGCCCAGAGTGCGGGCCGCAGGCGCCGGCGCGATGCTGGCCGCGAGCGGACGCCAGTCGTATCAGGGGTCGACCCAGTTCCGCTGCGTGCCGCATGGAGAGGAAGGCCTGCAGATCAACTTCCGCACCAGCGACCTCGAGATGCCGGCCGTGGC
Source organism: Thermoanaerobaculaceae bacterium (assembly GCA_963778565.1). Taxonomy (GTDB): domain Bacteria; phylum Acidobacteriota; class Thermoanaerobaculia; order Multivoradales; family UBA5704; genus DATARR01. Next base: position 233,701 of record CAVZUZ010000024.1, read on the forward strand.
GTTGCGGATCGAGGATTTTCAGGGAAGCGGCCCTTACCGGGCACGCGTCTTCGTGACCGGCCGGTCCCGCACGGGAGCCCTCGTCACCGCGACGGGCGAGGCGAACGTCGAGGTGAAGCAGCTACAGCAGCGAATCCCGTCGAACCAGGGAACCCTCGTGCTCCTCAGCGGATCCTTTGGCGGCAACTACAGGGGCCAAGCGGGCGGCCAGGCCGGTAAGGGATCGATCGCGGGCCGCTTCGACGCCTGCAGCTATCTGGCGGATCGCCTCGGCCCGCCGCCCGCCCATCTCGCGGCGGGCCCCTGAGCTATTCCTTGCCCTTGGCCGCCGCGCCGTGGAGCCGTTTCAACTCCTCGGAGAGCACCTGATCCACCAGCTCGTCGACCTCCTGCCAGCTCAACGGCGAACCGCCCGGCGTCGGCTCCTCCGGAGGGCCCAGATTCTCGAGCTCGGTCTCGAGCCTCTCCAGCACCCAGGTGGGATCGTCCGGCGGGAAATCCTCTGGCTTCTCGTCGATCTCGCTGCCTCCCATGACAGTTGAATTCTATGGCAGGTGAGGCGACGGCTACACCCTCCGGAGATCCGTCATCGCCGTCCGTACCAGCCTCTCATAGAGATCGCTCCCGCTCCCAGCCTCCGGCACGTTGCTCCTGGCGTGCTCCAGGAGCAGCAGAAAGCCCTCTTCGAGCGCGACGTCGAAGACCTGCTCGGCGAGCTGCACGGCCCGGCCGGCGTAACGCAGGATCTGCACGGTCTCGATCCCCGCGAGATCGTTGAAGAACCAGCCGCAACTCGTGTACATGAGCATGGCGTGGCGCTGAAGCTCCAGGAGCGCCAGCGCTCGTGCACGATCGGGTCCCTCCAGGAGGCGGCCGCCCGTAGCCCTCCGCAGAAAGGCGTCAACCTGGTGCTGCGAGGGGTCCAGGATCACTTCGATATAGGAATCGCGAGCGCGCCAGGGATCCGGAAAGATCTCTCCGGCGGCTTGCTCATACAGAGGAGCAAGCTCGTCCCGCAACCAGTCGAGCGCCTGCCGCAGCGGCGCCCGCCAGGCTTGGGTCCAGTCCGGTCCCCCGCCCGTGCGGCAGCCGCAGTCGCCGCGCCAGCGCTCCACGCCGTGAGCGCAGCTCCACGAGGTGTATTCGGCGATCTCCACCTCGTGGTCCGGCGGATGCGTCTCCAGGTATTCGCCATAGTTGGTCAGCTTCGCCCAGCCGTTCGACTCGATGTGATGCAGAGCATAGGAAAGAGCCATCTCGCCGAACCGATGGTGGTGGCCATAGGTCTCGCCGTCGGTCGCGATGTGGATCAGCCGGTCGCCGCCGGATTCCACCGGCAGGGAGGACAGCAACCGCGCCGCGAAGTGCTCGCCGCTGTCCAGCAGGCCCTCGAACGCCACGGACCGCGAGATCGCGCCGTGGTAGAAGAAGACGGCGATCCGCCGCCCGCGGCGGCTGATAAAAATGGCCGTGAACACACAGGTGGCGTGGCATGGAATAGAGAGGAATTTTACACCAGCTCGCGCGGCGCCTTGCCTGACGTCGAGAGTTTGTAGTGGTTCAGTTCGGCTGCGGACTGCGTGCGGTCCTGCCCTCCGAAGCCTCACCCCCCGGCCCCCTCTCCGTAACCGGAGAGGGGGAGAACAGCAAGAAAGACAGATGTGTTTTCTCCCCCTCTCCCGTCAGGGAGAGGGGGCCGGGGGGTGAGGCTTCGGAGGGCAGGACCGCACGCAGTCCGCAGCCAAACTGAACCACTACGCGAGAGTTTGTCGCTGAACGCGGTGACAACTCTCGGCGTCAGGCTACACCCCCACCAGCTCCCCGATTTCAGCCTCCTCCCGATCCTCGGCGACCGCCTCCTCCGCCTCGTCCCCTTCCTCCAACCCAACCTGCCGCTGCAGGAACAGCACGCCCAGCGGCGGCAGAGTCAGGGCCAGCGACTGCGGCCGGCCGTGCATGGGGATGGGCTCCGAGCCCACGCCTCCCAGGTTGCCCTTGCCGCTGCCGCCGTACTCGGCGGCGTCGCTGTTGAGGATTTCCTGCCACGTACCGGGGCCGGGCACGCCGATCCGGTAACCTTCGCGGGGCACCGGCGTGAAATTGAAGACGACGGCCACCGGCTCGCCAGCGCTCTTCCCCCGCCGCAGGAAGGCGATGACGCTGTAGTCCGCGTCCGAGCCGTCGATCCACTCGAAACCGTCCGGGTCGCAGTCCAGCTCGTGAAGGGCGGGCTCGTCGCGATAGAGGCGGTTCAGGTCCTCCAGCCAGCGGGCGATGCCGGCGTGTCCCGGGTCGTCCAGCAGGTGCCAGTCGAGGCTCGAGTCGTGGTTCCACTCGCGCCACTGCGCGAGCTCGGCGCCCATGAACACCAGCTTCTTGCCCGGCTGGGCGTACATGTGGCCGAAGAGGAGGCGGAGGTTGGCCAGCTTCCGCCAGACGTCGCCCGGCATCTTGTTGAGCAGCGAGCCCTTGCCGTGCACCACCTCGTCGTGGGAAAGGGAAAGCACGAAGCTCTCGCTGAAGGCGTACACCGACCGGAAGGTGATCTTGTTGTGGTGGTACCGGCGGTGGATGGGATCGTTGGCCAGGTAGGCCAGGGCGTCGTGCATCCAGCCCATGTCCCACTTGTAGCTGAAGCCGAGACCGCCGACGTAGACCGGGCGCGACACCATCGGCCAGGCGGTCGACTCCTCGGCGAACGTCTGCGCGTCGGGAAAATTCTCGCAGACCTTCTCGTTGAGAGCGCGCAGGAACGAGATCGCCTCCAGGTTCTCGCGGCCGCCGTACTCGTTCGGAATCCACTCGCCCGCCTTGCGCGAGTAGTCGAGGTAGAGCATGGAAGCGACGGCGTCCACCCGCAGCCCGTCGGCGTGGTAGCGATCCAGCCAGAACAGCGCGCTGCTGATGAGAAAGCTCCGCACCTCGTTGCGGCCGTAGTTGAAGATCCAGCTCGTCCAATCGGGATGGTAGCCCTTGCGCGGATCGGCATGCTCGTAGAGATGCGTACCGTCGAAAAATGCCAGGCCGTGCTCGTCGCCCGGAAAGTGCGAGGGCACCCAGTCGAGGATGACGCCGATCCCCTCCTGATGCAGGTGGTCGATCAGGAACATCAGGTCCTGCGGCGTGCCGTAGCGGCTCGTGGCCGCGAAGTAGCCGGTCGTCTGATATCCCCAGGAGCCGTAGAAGGGGTGCTCCATGACCGGGAGCAGCTCGACGTGGGTGAAGCCGAGCCGCTTGACGTGCCCGGAGAGGAGCGGCGCGATCTCGCGGTAGGTGAAGAACCTGTCCCCCTCCTCGGGGACCCGCATCCAGGAGCCGAGGTGAACCTCGTAGATCGATACCGGCGCCGCGAGCGATGGCTTCTCTTTCCGCGCCAGCATCCAGTCGGCATCCCACCACTCGTATTCGAGGTCCCAGACCATCGAGGCGCGCTGCGGCGGCGTCTCGGCGTAGAAGGCGAAGGGATCGGCCTTGTCGGCGCGATAGCCGCGGTAACGCGAGATGACGTGGTACTTGTACCTCATCCCCGGCGTCACGTTCGGCACGAAGGCTTCCCAGACGCCGGAGCTGCCCCGGACGGACATCAGGTCGGCCCGCTTGTCCCAGCCGTTCCAGTCGCCGATCACCGACACCTGCTCGGCGTTCGGGGCCCACACGGCGAACCAGGTGCCCTCCTGCCTGCCCTTGGTGCCGGCATGGGCGCCCAGCTTCTCGTAGAGCCGGAAGTGGGTGCCCTCGTTGAAGAGATAGAGGTCCTGCCTGGTGATGGGGCGGGCCACCTTTCATCTCCTCCGCAGCTCATCCACCCTTTTCAGCGGCTCCACCACGTCGGCTCGCGTCGAGAGCTCCTCGAAGGAGAAGCGCGCCTTGCGCTGCCAGTTCGGTCGTTCCTCGTGGGTGCCGGGCACGTTCTGCGGCTCCGTCTCCTGCCACAGGTCCTCCAGGTTCACCAGCACCAGGCGCGCCGGGCTCGCCGCCACCTCATCGAGGCACCTCCTCAGGATCGCCGCCGTGCCGCCGGCGCCCAACGCCCGCTCCAGGCTGCGGCGGATCTCCTGCCGCCGCTCGCGCTCGCGGCGGACCTCCTCGGACGTCATGAAGCCCAGGTCATGGAGCTCGTCCACGTCCCTGCCCTGCCAGAATCCCTCGAACGTCGGCATGTCGTGAGTGTTGAGGCTCGCCACGCAGCGGGCCGGCGGCTCGCGCAGCAGCTGGCCCGCCGGCTGCAGCTCGTACTGCACGACGTACATGCCGAGCACCTCATGGCGGTCCATCGCCTCGTTGACCTCCGGCTGCACCGTCCCCAGGTTCTCGCCGACGATCATCGCCTGGTGGCGATGGCTCTCGAGGGCCAGGATGGCGTACATCTCTTCGGCGGGGTAGGTGACATAGACGCCGGCCGGGGCGTCCATCCCTTCCGGAATCCAGAACAGCCGGTGGAGCTGCATGACGTGGTCGAGGCGCAGCACCCCGGCGTGCTCCAGGTGATGGCGGAGGCAGTCGATCAGGTGGTCGTAGCCCCGCTCGCGCAGCCGTTCGGGGCGGAGCGGCGGGAATCCCCAGTTCTGTCCCTTGGTGAACAGCGCATCGGGCGGCGCGCCCGCCGCGACGCCCTGGGCGAAGAGGTCGGGCTCGCGCCAGACGTCGTAGGCGCTGCCGTGGACGCCGAGCGGCATGTCGAGGTAGAGGCCCGGGCCGCGGCGCCGCGCTTCCTTCGCCAGGGCGCGGATCTGCTGGTCGGCGGCCCACTGGGTCCACAGGTAATACCGGCGGTCCTCCTCGTCGTAATCGGCGGCGGCGAGGGTGCCTTCCCGCAGCCGCCCGGGCCAGCTCTGCCACGGCTCGCCGCGGCGGTCGCCCACGGCGCGGAACGCGGCGTACGTCTCGAGCTCCGCCTTGCCGGCCACGAAGGCCTCGAGCTCCTCCTGCCGCGCACCCGGGCGGGAAAAGAAGCGGTGAGCGAGCTCCTCCAGCACCCGGCGCTTCGCCGCCATCAGCCGCGGATAATCGACGCGCGGAGCAGCCCGCAACGCCTCCAGCTCACGCAGGAACTCGGGCGATTCCAGAAGCCGGCGCGCCGGCGCGCAGTCCTCCATCTCCGGCAGCCGGCGCGGATCGACGTACAGCTCGTTCCAGAAGAGGCGCGAGGCCGGCGCGTAGGGGCTGGGATCGCACGGCTCGTCGAGGAAAGCGGCGAGCATGGGGAGGGTCGCCACCACCCCGCCGCCGAGACCGGCGGTCCATTCGGCGAGCGTCTCCAGGTCCGAGAAATCGCCGGCGCCCCAGCTCCGGGCCGTGCGCAAGGCATAGAGCGGCAGGAACACGCCCCAGATCGGTTGGCCGTCGCCGCCATAACAGCGGCTCGGCGCCGAGATGACGAGGGCCTCGGCGGCGCGGCCGCCATACTCGACGGAGAGCCGGTGATAACCGAACGGCAGCGGCTCCGGCAGCAGGAGTCTCCGGCCCGGATGGCTCCCGCCCTCCAGGCGCGGGATTTCCGGCAGGCTCTCCAGGTCCAGGATCTGCCCGCGCCGTTCGCCCCCCTGGAGGTCGAGATGGTAGCCGACCGATCCATTTCCCGCGGCCGGCCGCAGCTCGATCGCCGGCGCGTGCCCGTCCCAGGCCACGACGACAGGAGCGAGGAACTGGCCGGCCAGCTCTTCGCGCCGCTCCCTGAGCGCTCCGGCCACGTCGGCCAGCGAGTCCACCGGCGCCTGCAGCCCGCGGAGGGCGCCGAGCAGGGACTCCGGCCCCGCCTCCACGTACTGGCCCAAGGCGTCGCGATAGGAGGTCTGGACGCCGTAAAGGCCGGCCAGCGCATGCAGGTCTTCGAGCCCAGTCGGCAAGTCGGTCGGCAAGATCGGTGCTCCCTCGGTCCCCTCACTCCCCCAGGATCTGCCGAATACCCTGCAGCGGGATTCGCACCCAGTCCGGGCGGTTGTCCAGCTCGAAAGCTATCTCGTTGACCGCCCTCTTGAGGAGGTAGGAGTCGAGCAGGATGGCTCGCTCCTCCGCGGCAGCCGGCAGAAACGGCGCTCCTCGCGCCCGGTGCACATAGGCCTGGAGGAAGGCGGCGGAGACCCACCGCTCCCAGTGCAAGGCCCAGCTCTCCAGCGCCGGCAGCGACTCCGGAGGAATCATACCTGCCGCGGCCTCCTCGAAGAGCTTGACATAGGCCGCGTACTGGAAGGAGCGCAACATGCTCGCGACGTCGCGCAAGGGCGATCGCTTCAGGCGCCGCTCGGAAAGCGCGCGCGCACGGCTCGCCCCCGAAGTCGAGGACCACGAAGTCCCGGCCGGTGAAGAGCAGCCTGCCCAGATGATAGGCGCCATGGATGCGGATCCGCTGGGCGGTGAGCTTTCGCCCCGTCAGCAGGCGGAACCGCTCGACGATCCGGTCTTCGGCCGCCAGCACCTGCTCGGCCGTGTCGCGCACCGGCGGCGGCAGGCTCTGCAGGTTCTGCCGCAGGAGCCGGAAGTTCTTTTTGGTCAGCGAGCGCATCGAATCGAACAGCGACCGCTGATAGAGCTCCGAGAAGGGCTCGGGCTCGAAATCCTTCCCGCGGCCCGAGGACAACGCGACGTGCAGCTCGGCGGTACGCTCGCCGAGCAGCCGGACCGTCGGCAGATAGGTGCCGATGCGCTCGAAGTCTTCGCCGGGGATCTGGCGCTCCGCGAGCTCCGCCAAGGGCTCGGCGGGAACGGGCACCGGAACCTGATCGACGGGCCCCCAGACGGCGAGCACACGGTCGAAGTAGCGTCCCAGGGCGTCGAGCGTGTAGCTCCAGGCATCCCCCTCGTTCGGCACGTACTCCTGCAGGGTGCCGAGGATCACCGGCTCGCTCCGCCGCTCCCGGATCTCCAGCGAACCGGCCACCCGCGGCACATGGCCGAAGTCGGTCTGCTCGGTCAGGAAACGGCTGATCTCCAGGTCCGGATCGACGCCCGCCTCCAGCTTGCGGACGGAGCTTCAGAACCAGACGGTCGCCGAAGCGGACGGGAGCGCTGTCATCCCCGGCGCGGAGCGGCGACGGGGCGAGGGTCCCTTCGCCGCGGATCTCGACGAAGGCCGGGAAAGCCGTGGCGACGAGCTCGCGACGCCAACCCTGGAATCGCTTGCCGCTCGCGGTCGCCTCCAGCAGCACGCTGGAGAAGCCCGGCTCGCCGGTCGGGTCATAGAGCAGGCCCGTGCCCTCCGGTACGTCCGATTCCAATCTCGCCACGACGGGAGGTGAGCCGGCCCGGCGCAGGCGCCGCACGACCTTCAGGTCGGCGTCCGGGACGAAGGCGAGCGGCAGCGCGTAGGTCTCGGCCTCGGCCTCCACATAGGAAACTTCCAGCAGGGCGAGGACCGCGGCGGCGCCGATCGGAATCGCCTCCGTGATCTCGACGCTGCGCAGCGCTCCCGCCGCGCCGGCGAACCAGCGCCGCGAGGGGAGAACGTCGAGCAGGGCGGCTTCGAGCTCCCGCCGGCCCTTCCCTTCCAGGCAGCTCCATGGCGCCTCCATGGGCCCCTCGACGGCGAGCACCGGGACGGGCGCTTTCGTCACCGCCCCGCCGGCTGCCCGCTGCCGCGCCCGGCCGAACCGCGCCGGATCGGGCACGAGAGAAAACCAGAGGAAGGAGTGGGGACCGAGGGCCAGGCCGTACCCGTCGGTGCCGATCTTCGGGAAAGGCGAGCGCCCGAACAGCTCGAGCGGCGTCAGGCCGGCGTAGGCGGCGAGATCCAGCGCCGCGTACTGGGCGAAGCGCGAGAGGTTCGCCACCACCAGCAGCGTCTCGTCGCCATGCCGGCGCAGGAAGGCGAGCACCCGGTGGTTCTCGGGGTGGAGGAACTCGATGGTGCCGCGGCTGAACGCCGGATGGCGCTTGCGCAGGGCGATCATCCGCCGGGTCCACCACAGCAGCGAGTGCGGGTTCGCCTGCTGCGCCTCCACGTTGACCGCCTCGTAGTGGTATTCGGGGTCGAGGATCACCGGCAGGTAGAGCCGGTGCGGATTGGCCCGCGAGAAGCCGGCGTTCTTGTCCGCGCTCCACTGCATGGGCGTGCGCACGCCGTTGCGGTCGCCCAGGTAGAAATTGTCGCCCATGCCGATCTCGTCGCCGTAGTAGAGGACGGGCGTGCCCGGCAGCGAAAAGAGCAGACCGTTCAGCAGCTCGATCCGCCGCCGGTCGTTGCCCAGCAGCGGCGCCAGGCGCCGGCGGATGCCGACGTTGATGCGCTGGTCCCGGTCCGCCGCGTAGACCCGGTACATGTAGTCCCGCTCCTCGTCCGTGACCATCTCCAGCGTCAGCTCGTCGTGGTTGCGCAGGAAGATGGCCCACTGCGCCGTTCTCGGGGATCGGCGGCGTCTGCTGCAGGATGTCGATGATCGGGTAGCGGTCCTCCATGCGCACCGCCATGAAGAGGCGCGGCATGACCGGGAAGTGAAAGGCCATGTGGCACTCGTCGCCGCCGGTGGCGGGATCGCCGAAGTAGGCGATCGAGTCCTCCGGCCACTGATTGGCCTCGGCGAGCAGCATGCGGTCCCTGGAACTTCGCGTCCACGTGGGCCCGCAGCTTCTTCAGGAAGGCGTGCGTCTCGGCCAGGTTCTCGTTGTTCGTCCCTTCACGCTCGTAGAGGTAGGGAACGGCGTCGAGGCGCAGGCCGTCGACCCCCATCTCCATCCAGAAGTCGAGGGCCTTGAAGATCTCCTCCTGCACCCGGGGGTTGTCGAAGTTGAGGTCCGGCTGATGGGAGAAGAACCGGTGCCAGTAGAAGGCATCGGCCACCGGGTCCTTGGTCCAGTTGGAGGCCTCGGTGTCGGTGAAGATGATCCGCGTGCCCGCGTACTTCTGGTCCGTGTCGCTCCAGACGTAGAAGTCCCGTTCGGCGCTGCCCGGCGGCGCCAGGCGGGCGCGCTGGAACCACGGATGCTGGTCCGAGGTGTGGTTGATCACCAGCTCGGTGATCACCTTGAGTCCCCGCCGGTGCGCCTCGTCGAGAAAGGTCCGGAAGTCCTCCAGCGTGCCGTAGGCCGGGTGGACGTTCGTGTAGTCCGAGATGTCGTAGCCGTCGTCGCGCCAGGGCGAAGGATAGAACGGCAGGAGCCAGATGGCCGTGACCCCCAGGTCCCGCAGATAGTCGAGCCGGCAGGTCAGCCCCTGGAAGTCGCCGCGGCCGTCGCCGTCCGAATCGAAGAAAGCGCGCACGTGCGCCTCGTAGATGATGGCGTCCTTGTACCAGAGCGGATCGCCCCCGCGCTCGTCCCGCCGCTTGGGCTCCCCGCTCGTCACAGTCTGCGTCTTCTCTGCTGACAGAATCGTCACGTCCCAACCTCACCAGACTCGCAGCGCCAGGACGCTGCGCGATCCATGCCAGCGCCGTCAGCCGCCCGGCATGGTTTACCAGACTCAGGCCAGAACCGCAAAGACGGGAGGATGGCGAAGACGAATGTGAGATGGCAGCTCAGACCACGATCTCGCGTATCCGCCGCTCCAGTTCCGCCAGCTCTGGACAGAGTTGAAGCAGCGCGTCATACCCGGCCAGGGTCTCTGCCATCAAGAAGTCGCGGCCTCCGCCCGGAGCTTTGGGATTTCCGTAGGCGGCAAGGAAGGGCTGAAAGACGTTCTCCTTGACTCCGAGATCGCCTCGAACTTCCTGCCACCGTCCTTCCAGCCGGCTCCTATGTCCCGCCAAGAGCCAGACCTCGACCTCCTGCTGAGCGGCGCAGCAGAGCAGACGAGCCCCCTGGCGGCGGGCCTCCTCCTCCAGGGCCTCGAATTCGGCCGACCGGTCCTTGCCGTCGGCGTCTGGCAGAAAAAGCAGGAGATCCAAGTGACGGTAGCGCTCGAAAAGTTGACCTCGAAGCAGTCCCTTTGCATGCTCGTAACCTTCTAGCGCGCGGATTGGGGAGTACGGTCACCCGTGCCTTTGCCTTTCCGCAAGCCGACAACATTCTGGAGACCAAGGGTTCGAGAATGTGACCGTTGTTGATAGGATCTTCGGGGACAATGAGAACGTCGAAGCTCAAAACGACGCCTCCATCCATCCCTCCGCGAACAACTCACTCAGCGGCTGCTTCTTGACCAACTCGACGAGACGAGGAATCTCGCTGAGGGGCTTGATGATTGAGGCTCCGGTTTCCTCATCCCTCCTGCAGAAGAAGGTCGTCTCGTAGTCGCTCTCGTCGAGCCATGCAAGAACGACCGGAGAATGGGTCGTGGCAAAGACCTGCGGGCCTTCGGCTCCCGACTGTGTCTTGAGCAGCTCGACCAAGAGACGCAGCCGGCTGGGATGAATGCCGTTCTCGATCTCCTCAATCGTGAGGATGTCAGGCATGTCCGGCTGGAAGAAAGCCGCGGTGAGAGCGGCAAAGCGGAGCGTACCGTCGGAAAGAATAGGCGCAGGAAACTCCAAACCTCCTTTCTCCAACGCGAAAAGTGGCTCTCCAAGAGCGCCGGGGAGGGTCTTTACGTCCTCCGCTTCGTGAGGAATCAGCTGTCGCAACCAGGAAAGGTAGGCAGTCTTTTTCTTTGGATCCTTGAGGATGGACTTGACGAGAGAAGCGAAGTTCTCTCCAGATTCTCCCATGCGGTCGGCGAGGAATATCTGTCCGTACCCCCTCAAGATCGCAGATGAAAGAGTTAGTCTCTGCATGTTGCTCAAAATCTTTACGTAGGCTTGCCGCTCGTCTTCGGCAGGCCCAAACGCATGAAGATTTCCAGCAAGAGCGGGCCGTCCCTTCTTTTGGCGCTCTCGCAGCTCCCAGAAGTCGGACCATTCAGAGGTCTCAGCCGATATGTTGAACAAGGATCGGGAACCAAGACTCGAGCTCTCGAACTCAATAGATCCGCGGTCAGCGGAAAAGCCGATCGAATAAACAAACGGATGATGACTGCTGGGTGATTTCAAACAGGTCCGAAAAACGATCTGGCTCTCAGCACGATCTCCAGAGGTCGGACTCATGAAATGAGCCATAGAGCTGCCACCGCGAATTCCGTCCCAAACTTCGCTCGTAGCGCCCTTAGGCTTCCCATTGAAGATCTCGCCGACCGAGAAGCCGTATCCGATCCCTTGCAGGACCCGCAGCGCATCGAAAAAGTTGGACTTCCCGCTGGCGTTGGCGCCGACGAAGAGGTTCAGGCCGCCCAGTTTCAGACGGACCTTCTCCAGACTCTTGAAGCCCTCGACCTCGATTTCAGTGATCACGCGCGCACCTCGATGCTTCTCCTCCCGCGAGGGGTTGGCATTAGCCTATACCCTCTAAGGGGTTGGCATCGAGAGGCCAGCTCGGAGCCGTCTCCCTCCTTTCCCGGTGAGGTGGGGAGGGAGGGGGCGGGCAGAGATTCTTCTCTTTGCTGTTCTCCCTCCTCTCCCGGTGAGGTGGGAAGGGAGGGAGCGGGAGAGGAGGGCCGGGGAGGTGAGGGCCCTACGCTCCCACCGCCACCAGCTCCTCCACCCTCTCCTCGACAGCCTCGATCTCCTCGAAGCGGGCCGTGAAGTGGCGGAGGATCTTGGGTGCCCAGGTCATGCGCAGTCCTTTGAGCGTGTGGCGCAGGTCGCGGATGTCCGCCAGGACTCCCGCCACGTACTCCAGATGGGAATTGGTGAACACACGGCGCGGTATCGCCAGGCGGACCAGCTCCATGGGCGCCGGGATCAACTCGCCGGTTTCCGGATGCTCTCCGCCAAACATGACGCTGCCGATCTCGACGCCCCGCACGCCGCCTTCGCGGTAGAGAGCGACGGAAAGGGCCTGCGCCGGGAAATGGAGCGGCGGGATCTCCGGCAGCAGCCGCCGCGCGTCGATGTAGACGGCGTGGCCGCCCGTCGGTTGCATGATCGGGATGCCTTCCGCGGCCAGCATGTAGCCGAAGCTCTCCACCTGTCCGACGCGAAAACGAAGGTAGTCCTCGTCCAGCACCTCGCGCAGGCCCCTTGCCACCGCCTCCAGATCGCGGCCGGCGAGACCGCCATAGGTTGGGAACCCCTCGATGACGATCAACCGCTGCTTCAGGGTCTCCAGAAGCTCCTCGTCGCGGCTGGCGAGGAAGCCGCCGATGTTGGCCAGGCCGTCCTTCTTGGCGCTCATCGTGCAGCCGTCGGCATAGCTGAAGACCTCGCGCGCGATCGATGCCACAGGCCGATTCCCCTGCCCTGCCTCGCGCTGCTTGATGAACCAGGCGTTCTCGGCAAAACGGCAGGCATCGATGTAGAAGGGAATGCCGAACTCGCGGCACAGTTCCGAGACGGCCCTGACGTTGGCCAGCGACACCGGCTGGCCGCCGCCGGAGTTGTTGGTCAGGGTGAGCATGCACAGGGGGATGTCCTCGCGGCTCTCCTCGAACAGCCGGCGCAGACGCCCCAGGTCCATGTTGCCCTTGAACGGATGGTTCACCTGGGGGTCCCGCCCCTCGGGGATCACCAGGTCGAGCGCCACGCCGCCGTTGACCTCGATATTGGCCCGGGTGGTGTCGAAGTGGCAGTTGTTCGGCACGATCATTCCCGGCCGGGTGAGCAGGCTCGAGAATAGGAGGTTCTCGGCCACCCGTCCCTGGTGGACCGGCAGGAAGTGCGGAAAGCCGAAGACGTCCTGGACCGCTTCCTGAAGATGGAAGAAATTGCGGGCGCCGGCGTAGGCCTCGTCCCCCTGCATCAGGCCGGCCCACTGCCAGTCCGACATGGCGGACGTGCCGGAGTCGGTAAACATGTCGATGAACACCGCCTCCGAAGGGATCCGGAAGAGGCTGAATCCCCCCTGGACGAGCAATCGCTCGCGCTCCTCGCGTGGCAGCAGGTGGATCTTCTCGACGACCTTGACACGCCACGGCTCGGGCAGTGGTCTGCTCATGGAAACTCCCCCCTGGAGCGCCGCTCGGGAGGCGGCGCGAAACCATGAACGGCAATGAAGCCGACGGTCTGGTACGGACCTGCGTCGGATTGCCCTTAGAGTGCTTCAGACGGGGTAAAACGGGACAACGGGACGAGTATCTCTATAATCTTCAGTGGCTCACGAGACTCGACCGTCTGAGAAAGAGCAGGTATGGCAAAGTCCCTCCCCTTCAGCGATGTCCATCTCAGCGCTTCTTTGGTCCAGGACCTACGGCGCTTGAATCCTTGGTGGGAAGACAAACCCTCTCCCGTCCTCCCTCCCACCCGCCGTCATCTCGTAGGGCAGATTCACCGCCGGCTGCAACTACGGCTTGCACCGGTCGTAGTCGTTCGAGGCCCCCGCCAGATAGGTAAGACGATTTCCCAACTGCAGGTAATCGAGGATCTGCTGAAAAGAGGTGTGCCACCGACGCATATCTTCCGTGTCCAGGCGGACGAGCTTCCAGCTTTGGCGGACCTGATGGAGCCGATCCTGCGGCTGGCCGATTGGTACGAGCAGGCCATCCTTGGCAAGACTCTCAATCAGGCGGCGCACTACGGCGAGCCCACGTTCCTCTGCTTCGACGAGATTCAGATTTTGCAGGACTGGGCGCCACAAATCAAAGCACTCGTCGACAGCTCCACTACGCAGGTCCTGGTCACCGGCAGCTCCGCCCTACGAATCGAGCTCGGACGCGACAGCCTCGCCGGACGCATCACGACGATTGAAGCGGGAGTCTTATCGCTCACCGAGATCGCTTCGTTCCGCGGGCTCGACCTCGGCGAGCCTTTCTTTGAAGACAATGGCTTGGAGCCTCTCACGCGGCGCGAATTCTGGGAGGAGCTTCGACGACATGGACAGAAGGTGGCCGAAGCGCGAGATCAGGCGTTCCGGTGGTTCTCGGAACGCGGGGGCTATCCCCTCGTCCATCAGAGAGCCGATGTCGATTGGTCCTACCTCGCCGACCAACTCAACGAAACCGTCATTCGCCGGGTGATCCAGCACGACCTGCGTCTCGGCGAGCGCGGCCGAAAGCGCGATGCTCCCCTTCTCGAAGAGGTCTTTCGGCTGGCCTGCCGCTACGTAGGCCAGGCTCCCGGAACGGAGTTGCTGGCGCGGGAGGCCCGGAGGGCACTCAACGCGAATATCGGACCGCAGCGTATCCTACGGTACCTTCGCTTTTTGGGCGACACGCTCCTCTTACGACTCATCGAACCCTTGGAGCTGCGGCTCAAGAAGACAAGGAGAGACTCCAAGATCTGCCTATCGGACCACGGACTGCGTGCGAGTTGGCTCCAGGAGATGATTCCCATCGAACCGGAGGCGCTATCCCGTGAACCCCATCTTCACGTGCTCGCCGGACGCATTGCCGAAAGCGTAACCGGAGCAAGCTTGGCGACGATTTCGCATCTCGATCTCGCCCATCTACCAGCACGCAGCGATCAGCCGGAGGTGGATTTCGTCCTGACGATCGGAACGAAACGGATTCCTCTGGAAGTGAAGTACCATAAAAATTAGATCCCCTCCGCGACACTGAGAATCTTCGAACCTTTATTGAAAAGAGCATTTACAATGCACCTTTCGGTCTGCTCGTCTGCCAAACGGATATTGATACGGTCGTGGACCCCCGGATCGTCACCATTCCACTTTCCACGCTCATGCTTCTCCGATGATCCGTCTGGA
>CAVZUZ010000025.1:0-72659 GCA_963778565.1 Thermoanaerobaculaceae bacterium
GCCATACTTGAGCCACATTCAGCGGCTGGAATGCACCGCTATCGGCCGGCTGCTATACGATTGCCGCTCGCCTATCTCTAGGAGACCCCATGTCCGACCCCTCGCCCGCCCCTCGGGACAAGCGCCCGTCCAGGATCGCCGCACTCTTCCGCCGCAAGTGGTCCTGGAAGGACATCGTCCTCATCGTGCTCGCCCTGTCGTTCGTCTCCATGTCGGCCTACGCCTTCCGGGAGCCGATCTCGAGCGCCTTCGCGCGCTTCCGGGCCGATGCCCAGGGCGGCGAGACGGTCTCGGTGTTCGACGTGGTGGTGGACCGGGAGAACCGGCAGTGGTTCGACATCCTGTTCGACAAGCCCCTGGGGCAGGGGAAGGTGGGCGAGGTGCTCGATCCGGCTCCGGCTTCGATCTTCCCGAACCTGGGCGGGTCGTGGAAGTGGCAGGACACCAACGCTTTGCGGTTCCAGCCGAGCGGCGGGCTGCCGGTGGCTTCCGAGCTCAGGGTGGAGCTGGAGCCGGAGAAGGTCATCCTGCCGGAGCAGGTGTTCACGGGCGAGACGGAGCTCACGGTCAAGACGGACAAGTTCCTCGTCGAGGAGGTGACCGTCTTCGAGGAGCCGGCCCTGGAGGGCAAGGCGAAGGTGGTGTTCCGCGGCGAGATGCGGTTCAACTATCCGGTCAATCCCGAGGTGCTGGCGCCCCTCGTCAAGGTGACCGATCCCGAGCTGCCGCAGCCGGTGCCGATCGTGCTGGAGACGGACTGGAACAACCGCATCATCGGCTACCGCACGGAGCCGGTGCAGAAGCAGCGGGACGAGCGCAAGGTGCAACTGGTCATCGCCGCCACGCTGACGCCGGTGAGCGGCAACGCTTCCCTGGGCGAGGACTACGTCAAGGAGATCGACGTCGGCTCCAGCACCAAGCTCACGGTGCGCGGCGTCGAGACCCAGCCGGGGCCTCGGGAGTCGACGCTCAAGGTGACGTTCTCCTCCCCCATCTCGGCCGCCGTGGCCGAGAAGTACGTCACGATCGATCCGGCAGAGGGGCCCGAGGTCAAGGTGCGGTTCGCCGCCGACCGCAACGAGCTGTCGATCACCGGCGAGATGGAGCCCGGCGCGAGCTACACGCTGACGATCGGCAAGGGGATGCCCGCGACGGACGAGGCCGTGCTCCAGGAGGAGTACAAGCAGGAGGTGAGCCTGCCGGACCTGGAGCCCTCGGTGGGCTTCCAGAGCCAGGGGATGTTCCTCTGGTCGCAGGGCGGGCACGCGGTGGCGGTCGAGGCGGTCAACGTCCCCAAGGTGCGGATGGCGATCGACCGCGTCTACCTCAACAACCTCTTCTTCCTCTTCCAGTACGGCGGCTTCTACGAGGACGAGTACGGCTACTTCGGCGAGCTGAACCACGCCCTCGGCGACCGCCTGAAGGAGGCGACGCTCGACGTCGGCGGCCGCAAGAACAAGCGGCAGGTCTATCCGCTCGACCTCGACAGCTACGTCAACACCAAGGAGCCGGGGCTCTACCGCGTCTCGGTAGGCCAGCCGGACGACTGGCAGGCCGCCCAGCGCTGGCTGCTGCTGACGGACCTCGGCGCCGTGGCGAAGCGCGGCCCGGGGGAGATCCTGGTGTGGGTATCGTCGCTCGAGGACCTGGCGCCGGTGGCGGGCGCCAAGGTCACCCTGATCTCGGACCAGAACCAGACCATGGCCTCGGGGACCACGGACGGCTCCGGCGTCTGGCGCGTCTACGATCCGAAGACCCTATCCAAAGGCGACTCCCTACCTGGTGACGATCGAGAAGGGGGACGACTTCAGCTTCCTGCTGCTCGACTCGATGGCGATCGATGCCACGGGGCTCGATACCGGCGGCGCCGAGGCGGCGGGCGAGGGCTACACGGCCTTCCTCTACGGCGAGCGCGACATCTACAGGCCGGGAGAGAAGGTGGAGGGACTGGCGATCGTGCGCGACGGCTCGCTGCGCATTCCGCCGTCCATGCCGGCGCTGCTGCGCCACCGCGATCCCCAGGGACGGGAGTTGGAGACGCGGCGGCTGACCGACGGGAGACAAGGGCTTCGCTTCGTTCACCTTCGATCTGCCCGCCTATTCGCTGACCGGCCCGCACACGCTGGAGCTGGAGGTGGCCCAGAAGGCCATCGGCCAGTACCGCTTCCAGGTCGAGGAGTTCGTGCCGGACCGCATCTCGGTCGAGATCGTTCCGCCCAAAGCGCCGGCAGACACCGTGGGACCGGGCCAGATGCTCGGCTACCAGGTGCAGTCGAGCTACCTCTTCGGCGCGCCGGCGGCGGGGCTGCCGGTCGAGACCCGCGTGCGGCTGGTGGACTCGACGTTCGCGCCCAAGGGCTACGAGGCGTTCTCCTTCCGCAACGACGACCGCAAGCTGGACGACAACGAGGTCCTCATGCGAGGAAGGCAAGCTCGACGACGAGGGACGGGCCAGCTTCCAGGCGGAGATGCCGGCCGGCGCGCCGGTGCCGTCGTCGCTCGAAGCCGTGATCACGGCGCGGGTGCAGGAGCAGGGCGGACGCGGCGTGGCGGCGCTGTCGCGGGTGCAGGTGCATCCCTATCCTTATTACATCGGGCTGCGCGCGGGCGGCCAAGGGGGATCGAACGGGAAGGGTTCGCCGACCCCGGCAAGCCGGCGGGCTTCGAGTACGTGGCCGTGTCGCCGGACGGCAAGGAGGTGCCCTCGGGCGGCCTGCGGGCCGACCTCTTCGAGGACCGCTGGAACACGGTGCTGCGCAAGACGGCGAGCGGCAACTGGCGGTACGAGACGACCCGCGATCCGGTGCTGATCGCCTCGAAGGCGATTGCCGGCGGCGCCGCCGGCAAGGGGCGCGGCACGTTCGAGATGACGCCGCGGCGCTACGGCAGCTACCGCGTGGTGCTCACCGACCCGGAGACGCAGGCCTCGACGCAGGTCGAGTTCTACGCCGCCGGCTGGGGCACCTCGCCGTGGGCGATGAAGAACCCGTCGCGGCTGGAGCTGGATCTCGACAAGACGGAGTACGCCTCGGGCGACACCGCGGTGGTGCAGGTGCGGGCGCCCTTCGCCGGCAAGCTGCTGCTGACGGTGGAGCGCGACCGGGTGCTGGACACCCAGGTCCACACGCTGACCGGCAACACGGCGAAGATCGAGCTGCCGGTCTCGCGGCGAGTGGCGGCCGAACGCCTACGTCACGGCCACGCTGGTGCGGGCGGTGGGCGACCTCGAGCCGGGCTCGGCCGGCCGCGCCTTCGGCGCCGTGCCGATCTCGGTGAACCGCACGGCGAACAAGCTGGTGCCGCAGATCGCGGCGCCGGACGTGATGCGGCCGAACCGCGACCTGACGGTGGCCGTGAAGACGGCGCCCAATTCGATCGTGACGGTGGCCGCGGTGGACGAGGGCATCCTGCAGCTCATCGCGCAGAAGACGCCCGAGCCGTTCGAGTTCTTCTACCGCAAGCTCGCCCTGGGGGTGACCTCGTACGACACCTTCAGCCTGTTGCTGCCGGAGGCTGCAGGAACTTGACGACGGGCGGCGACGAGAGCGCCGAGGGGATGGGTCAGTACGTGCGCACGGAGGGCATCCGCCGCGTCGAGCCCGTGGCCTTCTGGTCCGGCCCGCTGGAGGCGGACGGCGAGGGCAACGTCAAGGTCACCTTCAAGGTGCCGGAGTTCCAGGGCGCGCTGCGCGTCATGGCCGTGGCCTTCGACGAGGACCGCTTCGGCTCGTCGCACCGCCTGACGCGGGTGCGCGATCCGCTCGTGCTGCTCCCCACGCTGCCGCGCATTCTGTCGTTCGGCGAGACGTTGCAGGTGCCGGTGACGGTGCGGAACGACACGGGCAAGACGGGAGCGATCCAGATCGGCCTTACGGTGCAAGGACCGGCCCAAGGACCCGTCACGATCGAGCAGCCGGCGGTGCAGACGGTCGAGATCCCCCAGGGCCGCGAGAAGACGGTCTATTTCACCGTCAAGACCGGGGACGTCGCCGGAAACGTCCGCTTCGTGGCGACCGCGTCCGGCAACCGCGAGCAGTCGAAGTCGACGACCAACGTCGGCATCCGGCCGGACCTGCCGGTGGTCGCCGTCGAGGACGCCGGCGCCGTCAACCAGGCGACCCTGGAGATCCCGGCGAAGGAACCCGAGCGCTACCGGCCGGAGACGCTGCGGCGGACGGTGCGCGTCGGACCTCTCCCCCTGGTGCAGTTCGCGGGCAAGCTGGACCACCTGCTCCACTATCCCTACGGCTGCATCGAGCAGACCACGTCCAGCGCCTTCCCGCTGATCTACATCGGCGACATCGCCAAGGCCCTCGATCCAGGGCTGTTCGACCCGAAGAAAGGTCATGGGGATCCGGCTGAGATGGTGCAGGCGGGCCTCTCGCGCATCGCCACCATGCAGCTCCCGAGCGGCGGTTTCGCGATGTGGCCGGGCGGCCAGGAGACCCACTTGTGGGGGAGCATCTATGCCACGCACTTCCTCGTCGAGGCGCGGAAGGCGGGGCATCCGGTGCCGGACTCCCTGCACCGCAACGCCCTCGGCTGGGTGGCGAACGAGGTGAAGGCCAAGGGCACCTACGGCAGCGACGAGCTGCAGCGCATGGTCTACGGGCTCTACGTCCTCGCTCGCGCCGGCCGGCCGGACCTCGGCACCATGGACTTCATCCGCCAGAAGCACCGTCGGCGCTGGCGGCGGAGTCGAAGGCCCTGCTCGCCGCCGCCTACGCCGCGGCGGGCAATCCGCGCGCCACGCAGACCCTGGCGGCCAGTACCGGAGCAGTCGAGGAGATCCAGCGGCAGACGGGCGGCAACTTCAACTCGGCCATCCGCAACCGGGCGCTGCTGCTCCTCGCCCTGCTCGACGCCGATCCGAAGAGCCCGCGCATCCCGCAACTGGTGGACCGGCTGGCCCGCGACGCTCAGACCGCCGACTACTGGTGGACGACGCAGGAGGAGAGCTTCACTCTGCTCGCCCTCGGCCAGTTCATCCAGCGCCAGGCGAAGCAGCCGCCCTACTCCGGCACCGTCTTCGTGGGCGGCAAGGCGATCGGCAAGTTCACCAACAAGATGGTGGGCTTCCCGGCGGTGACTGGGGGGGGCACCGGGCCGATCCGCATCCAGATGGACAAGGGTTACAAGCCCGGCGCGGCCTTCTACAGCGTGCTCACCCAGGGGGTGCCCACGGATGACGCCTTCCGGCCGGCGAACGCGGGGCTGGAGATCCAGCGGGAATTCCTGAACCGCGACGGCGGCGCCATCGACCTCGCGAACGTCCGCCAGGGCGATCTGGTGGCCATCAGGACGAAGGTGCGCAGCGTCTCCGGGCCGGTGCAGAACGTGGTGATCGTCAACCTCCTGCCCTCGGGCCTGGAGGTGGAAAACCCGCGGCTGCAGACGACGGAGCAGCTGCCGTGGGTCGCCGACGCCAACCTGCAGCCCGCCTACATGGACCTGCGCGACGACCGCATCCTGCTCTTCGCGGACCTGCCGGCCGACTCCTGGCAGACTTTCTACACACTGGTGCGGGCGGTGTCTCCAGGGCAGTTCCGCTTGCCGCCGGTGCAGGTGGAGGCGATGTACAACCCGTCGCTGCGGGCGACGGGAGAGCGGGGGCGGATGGAGGTGAAGACGCGGTGAGGCGGCCGTGTCGCCCCTGCGGGGCTGGGCCCTCATCACCCCGGCCCTCTTCTCCCATCCTCCCCCCCGCCGGCCGGGAGAAGAGGGAGACAGCAGAAGCAATTCTTGTTGTTGCCTTTTCAGTCTCCCCTCTCTCCCGGCCGGCGGGGGGGAGGATGGGAGAGAGGGGTCGGGGGAGTGAGGGCCCAGCCCCGCAGGGGCGACGATGACGGTCCGACGGAGATGGGCGATCGGCCTCGCCCTCGCGGTCCTCCTCGCCGCCCCCTACCTCTGGTTCCGCGCGCTCGATTTCGTCTTCCCCTTCCCCTGGGAAAACCTCCAGCGTCCGCCGGCCGTGGTGGTGATGGACCGCCATGGCGAGCCGCTGCGGTTCTTCCTGCCGGCGGACGAGCGGTGGCGTTTTCCGGTGCGGCTCTCGGAGCTGCCTCCCGAGCTGCCGAAGGCGCTGGTGGCGTCGGAGGACCGGCGGTTCTATCGGCACTTCGGGGTCGATCCCGCGGCGGTGGCGCGGGCGGCGTGGTCGAACCTGAAAAGCGGCGAGATCGTTTCCGGCGCGTCGACCATCCCCATGCAGGTGGCGCGCATGGCCGAACCGGGGCCGCGGACGCTGGCCTCGAAGGTCCGCGAGAGCTTCCGCGCCCTGCAGCTCGAGCGGCGGTTCACCAAGGCCGAGCTGCTGGAGATCTACGTGAACCTCACGCCTTACGGCGGCAACGTCGAGGGCGTGGGCGCGGCGGCGTGGTTCTACTTCGGCAAGGAGCCGGATCAGCTCTCCTTGGGCGAGATCGCGCTGTTGACCGCCCTGCCGCGCTCGCCCGGGCGCTACGACCCGACCGTGCATCCCGAGACGGCGCGGAAGGCGCGCGACCGGGTTCTCGGTCCGTTCGCCGATCGCGGCGTCTTCCCGCGGCGGGAGATCGCCGAGGCGCGGCGCCAGCCCGTTCCCCGCAGCCGCCGCCGGCCGCAGTTCGCCGCTCCCCATTTCACCGAGATGGTGACGGCGCAGCTCGTGGGAGAAACACGGATCCGCACCACCCTCGACCGGCGGACGCAGGAGATCTCGGAGTCGCAGGTGGCCCGGCGCATCCGCGAGCTGCGGGACGAGGGAATCGGCAACGCCGCCGTGGTGGTGATCGACAACGAGACCCGCGCCGTGCGAGCGATGGTCGGCTCGGCCGGCTTCCGCGAGACCTACTTCGACGGCCAGGTCAACGGCGCCGTGGCGCGGCGCTCGCCGGGCTCGACCCTCAAGCCGTTCCTCTACGCCATGGCGATCGACCAGGGACGGGCGCTGCCGGATTCGTACATCCTCGACGTCCCGACCGACTTCTCCGGTTACGTGGCGGAGAACTACGACGACCGCTACCGCGGCCGGATCACCGTACGCGAGGCGCTGATCCACTCGCTCAACGCCTGCGCCGTGCGCCTGCTGTCGCAGGTGGGCCTCCCCGAGCTTCCTGCGGCTGTTGCAACGCGGCGGCCTCTCCACCCTCGACCGGCCGGCGGGGAGCTACGGACTGCCGCTGATCCTCGGCGCCGGCGAGGTGCGGCTGGTGGATCTGGCGAACCTGTACGCCAGCCTGGCGGAGGGTGGGGTTTATCGGCCGGTGCGGGTTGTGGAGAGACCCGGCTCTGTAGGGCGCGCTGCGCGCGCCACGGCCAGCCGTGATGGTGCGCACAGCGCACCCTACTACAGGGGGGACACTCAGGACGAGGTGCGCCTGTTTTCACCGGAGGCGGCGCGCGCGATCACCGAGATTCTCACCGACGTCCGCCGGCCCGATCTGCCGGAGGCCTGGGAGCTGACCCGCGACGTGCCGGCCGTGGCGTGGAAGACCGGCACTTCCTACGGCCACCGCGACGCCTGGGCCGTGGGCTTCTCGGCGCGCACCACGATCGGCGTCTGGGTGGGCAACTTCGACGGCAAGCCGCGCAAGGGGATCTCCGGCAGCGAGCACGCGGGGCCGCTGCTCTTCGACCTCTTCCGCGCGCTGGAGCCGGGAGGCAGGGGGCCGATCAAGCCGGAGGTTCTGCCGCGGGACGAGATCGAGGTCTGCTCGCTGAGCCACGAGCTGCCGGGACCGTACTGCCCGGAGCGGACGCGGATCGCCTATCTGCCGGAGCGCTCGAAGCTCACCGCCTGCACCCTGCACCGGCGGATGCTGGTGGACGCCGAGACCGGCGAACTGCTGGCCGGCGACTGCGTGAGCCGGCGGCCGCACGAATTCCGGCTGCTGACGATCTATCCGCCGGAGCTGGTGGCCTGGTGGAGATCCCAGGGAGCCCAGGGCGCGCCGGTGCAGCAGGTGCCCCGCCTCGCCGCGGCGTGCTCGGGCATTCCGGACGGCGAGCCGCCGCGCATCGTCTCGCCGGACGGCGCGACCCCCTACCGGCTGCGCCGCGATGCGCCGGCCGAGTACCAGCGCATCCCGCTCCTCGCGCAGGCGGCGCCGGGCGCGAGCCGGCTCTACTGGTATCAGGACGGCACCCTGGTGGCGACGACGGAGACGAGCTCCGCGGGGAGCCGCTTCCTCGATCCCGTCCGCGGCGAGCACCGGCTGGTGGTGACGGACGATCTGGGACGGTCGGACGGGGTGACGTACCGGGTGGAGTAGGGCGCCCCGCCCGAACCCTCACCCCTGGCCCCTCTCCCGCCCCCTCCCTTCCCCCCTCACCGGGAGAGGGGAAAAAGGCGAAACAAGAACAGAATCTTCTCCCGAGGTAGTGCAGGGAGGGGGCGGGAGAAGAATTTCTGCTTTTGTTTTTCTCCCTCCTCTCCCGGTGAGGTGGGAAGGGAGGGGGCGGGAGAGGAGGGCCGGGGAGGTGAGGGCGGAATAACCCCTCCCCGCGTACCTGTTGCGACGGGCAAGTCCGGAGGTTGCTTATTGCCGTTCGTTCATATGACGGAAAGGCATTTGACACGTGGGCCAGGGGGGCGTACAGTGCTGAGCTTGTGGGAGAAGGTTGAATGCCGACCGAGCGCAAGAGCCTTCCGCTGATCGCCCCGATCGCCGTTATTGCGGTCATAATTGCGGTCCTCGCCGTCCTCGGACAACCGGGCGCCCTTGAGGCCCAGGCGCGCCGCCCGGGCCTCGCCGGCCGCGTGCTCGGCGAGTCCTCGCCCTTGGCCGCCGTTCACATCTACGCTTATCAGCTCGCCGATCTCAGCCTGCAGAAGGTGATGACGGACGCGGACGGGAACTTCCTCTTCCAGAGCCTGCCGGCCGGCCTCTACAAAATCATCGCCCACAAGGTCGGCTTCATGCCGGCCGTGATCATGTTCACCCGCACGACGGCGCAGGCCCGTCAGTTCCTCGACGTGCAACTCGCCCAGCGGCAGCTCGGCGACGGGCCGCAGGGGGACGACTACTGGTCGATGCGCTCCCGCATCCCCGCCGACGTGCTGCGCGACATCGAAGAGACGCAGGTCAAGCTCCCCTCTTTCACGCCTCCCAGCGGCTCGCTCGCCGGCAACTTCCAGACCGAGATGAAGGCCCTGACCGGCGTCGACGAGGGCGCGGAAGGCGGCCAGCTCTCGGGCGCCGACCTCGGCTTCCAGGGCCAGCTCGGCAAGATCCAGGTGGGGCTGCGCGGCAGCTTCACGCAGCTGACCTCCTCCGACCTGCTCCAACGCGGCAGCGGCGGCTCCCTCGGCACCGGCCAGACCAGCAGCCTGTCGCTCGACATGGCGCGGGGGTCGAACAGCCGGGTGAGCATCATGTCGCTCAACAACCGCATGGTCACCCTCGGCGAATCCGGCGAGTCGCCGGTCGACTTCGAGCATTACCAGGTGAACTGGTCGCAGGAGGTGGGCGAGAACGGCCGCTCCGACTTCGCCGCCCACTACACCGCCGAGAACAACTTCCATCGCCAGGCCACGGTCGATCCTCTGGGCATCCCGGAAGCCTCGCGGAGCTGGCTGATCGAGGGGGCCTACACGGCCTCGTTCAGCGACCGTAATACGCTGCAGACGGGCCTGCGCTACCGCGAGCGCCAGTTCGGCTACGGCGCCCTGGAGCGGCCGGGCAAGGTCTACGAGCAGGAGGCCCTCTCCAGCATCGACCTGTTCAGCCGCGGCGGCGTGCGCGTGCAGCCGGCGGTGCTGATGGAGTACGGCCTGTACAGCACGCTCTCGGACGGCAGCCTGGCGCTGACGCCCCAGGGCGGCATCGTCCTCCAGCTCGGCCCCAACTGGCAGGTCGAAACCACGGCCGCCCGCCGGGTCTACACCGACGCTCCGGCCACTCCGGAGTTTCTCCCCACCCTCTTCGAGCAGCGCGACCTCTGCGAGCAGGGCAGCGAGTCCTGCTACCAGATCAACCTGTCGCGCAAGGACGGGGAGGACAACGCGCTGACCCTCGGCGCCGTCCACCGCACGGTGGGCGACACCCTGCGGGTGTACTTCAGCGACGACTTCTTCGACCGGCTGGAGAGCCTCTACCTGGTGCGCGGCGACGAGATCCCGGAGGTCCGGCTCGGCTTCCGCCGCAAGATCACGCCGCAGATCGTCACCACGCTCGACTCCAGCATCGGCGCGGGCGGCGGCGGCACGTTCTTCGCGGCCGACGGCCGGCCTTACGAGAACCAGGTGCGCTACCTGGTGACCTCGCTCGACACGCAGCTCCTCGCCAGCTCGACCGGCATCTTCGTGTCCTTCCACCAGCTCCAGCAGCAGCTCGAGGCCGCAAACCACCTGCTCAAGGGCAAGGGCCGGCCCGCCGTCCAGATGGAGTACGAGCGGCTGCAGCTCATGCTGAGCCAGAACCTCGACTTCCTCATCGACCTCGCCTCCGACTGGGCCGTGCAGCTCAACATGGAGCTCAGCCGGGGCGGCTCCGTCTCCTCCAGCCGTACGCTGGCGGACGACCGGATCCGCCGCCGCATCCTCGGCGGGATCGCGGTCAAGTTCTAACCCTCACCCCTGTCCCCTCTCCCGCCCCCTCCCTTCCCACCTCACCGGGAGAGGGGAACGAAACCGAACCGCCGAAGCATGTAGGACGCTATGCCTCGCCTCACGGAC
Source organism: Thermoanaerobaculaceae bacterium (assembly GCA_963778565.1). Taxonomy (GTDB): domain Bacteria; phylum Acidobacteriota; class Thermoanaerobaculia; order Multivoradales; family UBA5704; genus DATARR01. The sequence goes on from CAVZUZ010000025.1 coordinate 10,658, forward strand.
GGCTATGGTGCCCAAAGCGGCCCCTACTCGGCAGAATCCTCTCTTTTGCGTTCCCCTCTCCCGGTGAGGTGGGAAGGGAGGGGGCGGGAGAGGGGACAGGGGTGAGGGTTTTCCTCCACCCAACCGCTTGAATCCAAAAAAACGGATCGCATCCGTTTTTCTGGACCGGCCGCCGGAAAATCGTGAAAAAATGAGCACTTAGGGCCGGTTCAAAATGCTGTGGCGTGGCATGGAGTGTGCTATCTGGCCCTTGAGAACCGGAGGACGGATTCATTTCTTTCATGACGCGGGCACGAATTCTCAGACTGGCCGTTTCCCTGGTGCTCGCATTCTTCGCGGTCGGCCTGGGCGGCCTGAGCGTCTACCGTAAGGTTCAGGCGTTCCAGCCGCTCGGCTTCGAGGCGATCCCCCGGGGCGGGGTGCTCGAGGTCGTCGCGGTCGAGCGCCCAGGACAAGGACAAAAAGGACAGCAAGGACGGACAGGACTCCTCCCGGGAGACCAGATCCTCGAGGTTTCCAGTCTCAAACGGCTCGCCGAGCGCTTGCAGGAGCGGCCGGCGAGCGAGCTGGCCGTCCTGCGTGGGGAGCAGGTCGTTCAAGTCGAGTACCACCGCCCGCCGCTCGACGTCGACGTCCCGTTTCTGATCCTCAGCCTGATCGGCGCCATCTATCTGGCGATCGGCCTCTTCACGCTGCTGCGCCACGGCGGCGGCCAGAGCCTGCTGTTCTATCTCTGGTGCCTGACCTCGGCGACCCTCTACCTGCTCACCCCCGCGCCGCCGGTGGACCTCGGCTTCGCCGCGATCGCCGTTTGCGACGCGGTCGCCATGATCCTGCTGCCGGCCCTGACGTTCCACCTGTTCCTGGTGTTCCCGTCGCCGCTGTGGGAGACCGGCCGCCGGCGCCATCTGGTGCCGTTCCTCTACCTGCCGGCAGCGGCCCTGCTGGCGCTCCAGCTCGACCTGATGCTGGCCGGCGGGCGCTGGATCTTCGGCAGCCTGACCCCGGCACGGATCCAGACGCTCGATCGCATCGAGCTGTTCCACTTCGTCATCCTGGCGGCCGCCGCGCTGGCGCTCCTCGTCTGGCGCTTCCGGCGCGGCGCGGCGTGGGAGCCATACCGCCAGATGCAGTGGATCGCGTGGGGCGTGGCCGGCGGCTACCTGCCGGTCCTGGTCTTCTATTACCTGCCGTACGCCTTCCGGTTGCACGTGCCCGAGCTGCTGACCTCGGTCGCGGTCGTGCCCCTGGCCCTGGTGCCGCTGACTTTCGCCTACGCCATCCTGCGCTACAAGCTGTGGGACATCGAGGTCATCGCCCGCGACACGATCTCCTGGACGCTGACCCTGCTGCTCGGCATCATCGGCTTCTCGCTGATCAACCTGGTGATCAACCGCGGCATCTCCGAGGAGCTGTCGCTGGCGCGCAACCTGCTGTCGTTCGCCTCCGGGCTCGGCATCGCCGGCCTGCTGGTGCCGACGCGCGGCGCCATCTCCTCCACCCTGGAGCGGCTGCAGTACCGCGACAGGTTCGACAAGCGCCGGGCCCTCGACGGGCTCGGCCGCGAGCTGCTCCACGAGCGCGACCTCGAACGGCTTTGCGGCGCTCCTGCTGCAGCGGATCGAGGAAGGGGTCGCGCTGGAGAAGGCGAACCTCTATCTGGTCCACGGGGACGCGCTGCATCTGATCCGGCCGGAGCCCGCAGCGTCGGAGCAGTCGTCGGAGCAGCTGCCGGAGCAACTGCCGCTCGACGCCCTGGGCGAGGAGATCTGGCGGCGCGACGTCGAGCCCCTGTCCGGAGTGGCGATGCCGGGCGAGCCGCTGTCCGTCTCCACGCGGCTGTTCGTGGCCGGTTACCGCTACGCCTTCCCGCTGACGGTGCGCGGCCGGTGGCTCGGCATCGCCCTCGCCGGCTTCAAGGAAAGCCGCGTGCCGCTCAGCAGCGAGGACACGGAGCTGATCCGCCAACTGCTCAACCAGGCGGCCCTGGCCATCGAGAACGCCCAGCTCGTCGACCAGCTCCAGCTCCGGCTGGAGGAGGTCCAGCAGCTCCAGCGCTACACCGAGGGGATCTTCGAGTCCTCGCCCGCCGGCATCGCCGTGCTCGACGGCGATCGCCGGCTGGTCTCGGCCAACGCGGCCTTCGCGGGCTCGCCGGCAAGCGACCGCGCGGAGATGATCGGCCGCGACCTCGAAGCGGTGCTGCCGGTGACGCCGCTGCCGGCGCCCGGCGAGGGACCGGTCGAGGTGAGCTGGTGCGACGCGGCGGGCGCCGAACGGTACCTCCAGCTCTCCCTCGCCGCCTTCGAGCGCGGCCGGCGGCAGGGGCTGTACATCCTGGTGGCGCACGACGTCTCCGAGCGGGTGGCGATGGAGAACGCGCTGCGCGAGAAGGACCGCCTGGCGGCCCTCGGCATGCTGGCCGCCGGCGTCGCGCACGAGGTCAACACGCCGATCACCGGCATCTCGAGCTACGCGCAGATGCTGCTCGAGGACACGCCGCAGAGCGATCCGCACTACGAGATCCTGAAGAAGGTCGAGCGGCAGACGTTCCGCGCCGCCGCATCGTCAACAACCTGCTGGAGTTCGCCCGCAAGCGCCAGAACGAGCCGAAGCCGGTGACCCTGGCGCCGCTGGTCTCCGAGTGCCTGGACCTGCTCGGCGACCGCCTGGGCAAGCGGCGGCATCGAGCTCGACTGGACGCCGCCCGGCGGAGAAGCTCCAGGTGATGGGCTGCGACGGCGAGCTGCAGCAGGTGTTCACCAACCTGATCTTGAACGCGATGGACGCCATGAGCGAGACGGGCGGACGGCTGACGGTAGGGATCGAGGCGAACGCAGCCGTGGTGACGGTGCGCGTCGAGGACAGCGGCCCCGGCATCCCGGCCGACAAGCTCGAGATGATCTTCCAGCCCTTCTACTCCACCAAGCTCAACCGCGGCGGGACCGGCCTGGGCCTGTCGATCAGCTATGAGATCGTGCGCCGGCACGGAGGGGACCTGCGGGTGGCGAGCCAGCCGGGAGAGGGCGCCTGCTTCCTGGTGGAGCTGCCTCGCTACCATCCATCTTCCGCGACCTCCGCATGAACATCCTGATCGTCGACGACGAGGAGGTCCTCCAGGACATCCTCACCTCCCTGATCCGCAAGGAGGGCCACCACCCGCTGTCGGCGATGACCGGCGAGGAGGGGCTGGCCCTCCTGGAGCGCGAGGAGGTCGACCTCGTCCTGCTCGACCTGATGCTGCCCGGCATGCGCGGCATGGAGGTGCTGCGCGCAGATCCGCCAGCGCGACCCCGACGCAGGTGGTGGTGGTGATCACCGCCTTCTCCTCGATCGAGAGCGCCATCGAGGCGATGCGCGAGGGGGCCTTCCACTACATCCCCAAGCCGTTCAAGAACGAAGAGGTGCTGCTCACCGTCCGCAAGGGCCTGGAGCAGCGGCGCCTCGCGACCGAGAACCGGTCGCTCAAGGAGCAGCTCCGGCAGCGCTTCGGCTTCGACAACATCATCGGCAAGAGCAAGCCGATGCAGCAGGTCTACGATCTGATCCAGCTCGCTGCGCCCGCCAAGAGCAACATCCTGATCCTGGGCGAGAGCGGCACCGGCAAGGAGCTGGTGGCGAAGGCCATCCACCACCACTCGCGGCGGGCGGAGGGACCCTTCGTCACCGTCAACTCGGGCTCGATGCCGGCCGACCTGCTGGAGAGCAACCTCTTCGGCCACGTGCGGGGCGCCTTCACCGGCGCCGTCACCAGCAAGAAGGGTCTCTTCGAGCTCGCCAACGACGGCTCGATCTTCTTCGACGAGATCGGCAACATCCCGATCGACACCCAGTCCAAGCTGCTGCGGGTGATCCAGGAGAAGCGAGTTCATGCGGCTGGGCGGGCTCGAGACCATCCGGGTGGACGTGCGGATCATCGCCGCCACCAACGCCGATCTCGAGGGCGCCGTGCAACAGGGAGCGTTCCGCGAGGACCTCTTCTACCGGCTGAACGTGATCACGGTCGACCCTGCCGCCGCTGCGCAAGCGCACCGAGGACATCCCGCTCCTCGCGCAGCACTTCCTCTCCCACTACGCGCGGGAGAACGAGAAGGCGATCCGCGACATCTCGCCGCGCGCCATGGAGCTGCTGCTCGACTACCACTGGCCGGGCAACGTCCGCGAGCTGGAGAACGCCATCGAGCGCGCGGTCGTGCTCTCGACCGGCGAGGCCGCTCGACCGAGGACCTCCTGCCTCCTCCGTCCGCCACCGCGAGGCGGCCGGACTGCCGCCCGCCGCGCTGCCGCCCAACGGCATCTCCTTCAAGGACGCCGTCAGCGACTACGAGCGGCAGATCATCATCCGAGGCCCTGCAGTCCTGCGGCGGCGTCCAGAAGCGGGCCGCCGAGCTGCTGCAGGTGAAGCCGACCACGCTCCATGAGATGATGAAGCGGCTCAACATCTCGTCGGAAAGCCTCGTCGCGTCGTGACGCCCGAAAGTTCGGCTTTGATTACCGGGGTTGCCCGTGCGACCTCACCCCCGGCCCCTCTCCTGAAGGAGAGGGGAGAAGGGGGAAAAAATCTCCAATCTGCTTTCTTCAAGCCCCTCTCCTTTAGGAGAGGGGTTGGGGTGAGGTCGCGCCGGTACCGCCCTCCCAATCCCGCATAGCATTGTCTGGCAACGAAAGGTTATCCCCATGGTCCGCAAGACCACGCTTTTGCTCCTCGCCCTCGCGTTCGTGGCCGCTCTCGCCCTGGCCCAGAGCCAGCCTGCGGCGCTCGTGGCGCCGCTGTCGCGCGGCGAGACGCTCGACCTGCCGCAGCTCGACGAGCGGATTCCGCGTCCGGAGGCCGTGCTGGGCTATGCCCTGGGCGCCCGCTTCACCTCCTGGGACCGCATCGTCTCCTATCTCGAAACCCTCGACGCCGCTTCGCCGCGGGTGAAGATGTGGGAGTACGGACACTCCTATGAAGGACGCCCGCTGAAGCTGGTGGCGGTCTCCACCGCCGAGAACCTGGAACGGCTGGAGGAGATCCAGACCGACGTGCAACGGCTCGGCGCGGGCTCCAGGCTCGGCGACGGCGAGAGAGACCGGCTCGTCCGCCGCACGCCGATGGTCGTCTGGCTCGCCTACGGCGTCCACGGCAACGAGTCGTCTTCGGCCGAGGCCGCCATGGGCACGGCCTATGTGCTGGCCGCCGCCCAGGGCGAGACGGCCGAGATGCTGAAGGACGTGATCGTGCTGATCGATCCGCTGCAGAACCCGGACGGGCGCGAGCGCTACGTCAACAGCTACCGGCAGCGGCGCGGCAGCGAGGCCAACCCGCGCCGCGCCTCCGCCGAGCACTGGGAACCCTGGCCCGGCGGACGGCAGAACCACTACATGATCGACCTCAACCGTGACTGGGCGTGGGCGAGCCAGCAGGAGACCCGGCAACGGATCGCCGCCTATCGCGCCTGGGAGCCGCAGGTCTACGTCGACTTCCACGAGATGGGAAGCGACTCGTCCTATTTCTTCCCGCCGGCCGCGGAGCCCATCCATCCGCAGATCGACCGCCGCATCCTCTCCTGGCTCGACACCTTCGGCCGCGCCAATGCCTCGGCCTTCGACCGCCAGGGATGGATCTACTTCAAGGAAGAGAATTACGACCTGTTCTATCCCGGCTACGGCGACTCCTATCCGAGCCTGCGCGGGGCCGTGGGCATGACCTACGAGATGGCCGGCGGCGGCCGGGCCGGCCAGGCGCTGACCTTGCCGGACGGCACCGTCCTCACCCTCGCCGACCGCGTCGCCCGGCACCTGACGACCTCGCTCACCACGGTGCGCACGGCCGCGCGCAACGCCCGCCGCCTCCTCCAGGATTTCGTCGCCAGCCGCGCCAAGGCGGCCGCGGAGCCGGTACGCACCTATCTCTGGTCCGCCGACCAGCAGGAAGCGCGGGCGCTGGCCGACCTGTTGATGCTGCACGGCATCCAGGTGCGGCAGCTCGGGCAAACCGCCGAGATCCCCGTGCGCGCTCTCAGCCGCGGCACGAGCGAAGCGCAGCCCCGCCGTTTCGCCGCCGGCACCTACGCCGTTTCCACCGCCCAACCGTTGGGAAACCTCGTCGAGGCGCTGCTCCAGCTGGACTCGCCCATGAGCCAGCCGTTCCTCGACCGCCAGCGCCGGCGCCTGGAGCAGAATCTCGATTCCGAGTTCTACGACATCACCGCCTGGTCCCTGCCGCTCGCCTTCAACGTCCGCACCTGGGTGACCGCGGGCGAGGTGGGCGGTGGCAAGCCGCCGGCGCAACCGGCCGGCGGCTTGCGCGGTGATAGCGATGGCGACAGCGAGATCGGCTGGCTCGTGCCGCCTCAGGGGATCGCCACCTATCGCCTGGCCGCGGAGCTCCAGAAGCGGCAGATCCGTTACCGGGTGGCACTCGCGCCCTTCTCAGGCGGCGGGGATTACCCGAACGGCACCTTGTTCATCCCGCGCCGGGCCAATCCCGAAAGCCTCCGCGAAACGATTCAGAGCCTGCTCCTGGAGGGCTCCCTCGCGGCGCAGGCCGTCTCCTCTTCCTACGAGCTCAAGGGACTCTCCCTCGGCTCGAACGAGATGCCGGCCGTGCGCCCGGTGCGCGTGGGGCTGGTGAGCGGCGAAGGGGTGGACGCCACCTCGTTCGGTTTCCTCTGGTATCTGCTCGACCATCAGATCGGGGTCAACCACGACCGCCTCGACCTCGGCCAGCTCCGCAACCTCCCGCTGTCGGACTTCGACGTGCTGATCTTCCCCAGCGGCAGCTACGACGATCGGATCAGCGACCGGCTCAAGGACGCCCTGGACGGCTGGGTCAAGGAAGGCGGCGTGCTGGTGGCCGTCGGCGACGCCGTGACCTGGCTGCAGGACCGCGAGCTGACCTCCATCAAGCGCTGGCAGCCGCCCAAGAAGGAGGACGAGGATTCCGAGGAGAAGCCCGATCCCGAAGCCAGCGAGTCGGAAGTGGAAAAGCAGCTCGCCGAGCGGCCCATCTTCACGCCGGGCGCCGTGCTCGCCACCCGCATGCAGCCGGAGCATCCGTTGACCCTGGGGCTCTCGGCCTCGCCGGACGTGCTCTACGAGGGCACGACGGTGCTCAAGACGACCGGCGATCCGCGGCAGGACGTGCTCGTCGCCCTCGACGAGTCGCCCGTCGTGGCCGGCTTCGCCTGGCCCGAGGCCGAGCAACGCCTCGCCGGCTCGCTCCTGGTGGGCACGGAATCGCGCGGCCGGGGTAGCGTCATCCTCTTCGCGCAGGACCCCGCCTACCGGCTCTTCTGGCGGGCCACGACGCCGATCCTGTTGAACGCCGTGCTGTATGGGCCTAGCACGGGGTTGGGGGGGCGGTAACCCAGTTCGAAGCGTCTTGCCCGCGCGACCTCACCCCCTGGCCCCCTCTCCTGAAGGAGAGGGGGAAACAAGCCAAAGCCCCTCTCCTTCAGGAGAGGGGTTGGGGTGAGGTCGAGCGGGCAAGACGCTGATCAGCAAGAGAGAGACCCATGTCCGCCAGCGACCACGCCCGACACGTCGAGCCCATCACCGTCCGCTGGGGGGACATGGACTCGATGGGCCACGTCAACAACGCCGAGTACTTCACCTACTGCGAGTCGGCCCGCATGAGCTACTTCGCGGCGGTGCGCATGCAGGAGCACCGGGAGTCAGAGAGCCACGGGCCGGCCTTGGCCGCGGCCACCCTGAACTTTCGCCGGCAGGTGCGCTACCCGGCCGAGCTGGAGGTGGCGACCCGCGTCAGCGAGATCGGCCGCAGCAGCTTCAAGATGGAGTACGAGATCTTCTACCGCGGCACCGACGAGCGCGTCGCCGACGGCACCGGCGTCATCGTCTGGACCGACTACGAAGCCGGCCGCTCGGTGCCGCTGCCGGAGAGCCTGAAAGAGGCGATCCGGCGGTTCGAGGACGGAGCCCGGGCATGAATGCCTGGGCTACCGACGGTGTTCCCTCCGGGACCAAGCGCATCCGTGGTCCCGCCAGGGACTACCGTCGGTAGCCCGGCGGCTTCAGCCCCGGGCGAAGGAGATCGCGAAACTCTACGGATACCGCTTCGTGACCCGCCAACCCTCGGGAACGCGCTCGTAGACGGTGCGGTCGTGGAGGCGGAAGGCGCCGGAGACCCAGAATTCGATCCAGTGGGGAACGATCCGGAAGCCCGACCAGAACGGGGGCCGGGGAATGGACCTGCCGAGATAGCGCGCCTCGAGCTTCGCCACCTCGGCCACCAGGTGCGCCCGGCTCGACAGCGGCCGGCTCTGCCGCGACGCCCAGGCGCCGAGCTGGCTGCTGCGATGCCGGGTGGCGAAGTAGGCGTCGGCCTCCTCGTCGCTCACCGGCTCGGCCGTGCCCAGCACCACCACCTGCTTGTCGAGCTGGCGCCAGTAGAAGCTCAGGCTCACCCGGGGGTTGCCGAGGATCTCCTGTCCCTTGCGGCTCTCCAGGTTGGTGTAGAAGACGAACCCGCGCTCGTCGAACCCCTTGAGGAGGACCGTCCGCGACGACGGCTGGCCCGCCGCCTCCACCGTCGCGACCGACATGGCGTTGGGATTCGGCATGCCGGTGGCCTCGGCCTCCGCCAGGACCTCACGGAAGCGTGCGAACGGCTCGGCAAGAGGCGCGGTCTCGGCCATTGCGGGGAGCGATTGTAGCCGAGCCGGCGGCGGTGCGCGGTCCACCCGCGGCGGCGAGCGGTCCACCCGATCGGGCGAGCGGACCGCCGGAGGAGGCGAGAGGACCGCCGGAAGCGGCGAGAGGACCACCGGAAGCGGCGAGAGGACCACCGGAAGCGGCGAGAGGACCGCCGGAGGCGGCGAGAGGACCGATCGGGCCGGCGAGCAGACCGCCCGCGGCGGCGAGCGGACCGCCGGGACGGGCGAGCGGACCACCCGAGGCGATGCGCCGTCCACCCGAGGCGGTGGACGGCCCGCCGGCTCCGGTGGGCAGCCTCGAAGACCGCTCGCGTCCTGGATGGACACCGGTCGAAAGACGTAAACGGGAGGCGTATGAGGCCGTTCCTGCACAGCCTGCTCCGAAGCTTAGTCGCGGTAGCCGGAATCCTGGGGCTGCTCCTCGGCCTCGCGATAGCCGCCATAACCCAGCCCACCTTTGGGACACAGAGAGCTCCGCCGAGGCCTCCGGCTGATCCCGTGCGGCTCCGAAGGCACGTCGAGTTTCTCACTATCGAGGCCTCGCCGCGAGACACCGATCATCCCGAGAAGCTCGACAAGGCGGCGGCCTATATCAGAGATCAGCTCCGGCTCGCCGGAGCTCGGGTGCGGGACCAGGAATTCCAGATGAGGAGGCACCTCTACCGGAACGTCATCGCTTCGTTCGGACCCCGAACCGGACCGCTCCTGGTGATCGGCGCCCACTACGATTCCTTCGGCCTTTTCGGTCCCAACCCGGGAGCGGACGACAACGCCAGCGGCACGGCCGGCCTCCTCGAGCTCGCCCGTCTGCTCAATAGCAGGGAACTCCCCTGGCGGATCGAGCTGGTGGCCTATGCCAACGAGGAGCCGCCCGGATTTGCCTCGCCCTGGATGGGCAGCGCCGTCCACGCGAGATCCCTGAGGAGTGAGGAGGTGCTCGGGATGATCTGTCTCGAGATGATCGGCTACTTCACCGAGAAGCAGCCGTCTGGCGACATGCTCCAGGTCGGTCATGACAAGACTCCACTAAGTCTAACCGGAAAAGGACCAACCTTCTCGGCGAATGAGATCAAGGAGGTTGATACATGAAATGCCGAGAGCTAGACAGACGTCCGGGATATTCGGGCGATCAGTTCGATGGGTGGCTCGCTCGGCTGTAACAACCGTACAACGTCGCATCTGTGCCAAGGCAATGACGAAAGGATCTCCTGCGGATCTGTTGGCTCGGGTATCGAGCAGTTTTTCGAAGGACTCTAGGATGGAACTAACCAGAGGCTGTATCTCTAAGTCGACAGGAACGAAAAACCACTCTGACTACAGGCCCAGCTAAAGGCCTCGTCATCCTTCCTTTCCAGCTCCATTCGTACTTCCTCAGTGGCCTTAAGGTGGCCATCACCAATCAAACCTTCCAGCCGGCGCCATAACCCAGGAAATACGTCGGGGGGATAATAGCGATTCCAGCCGTCCAGGATAGCACTGGTATCGATGCTGTATTTCACAAAGGCTCTCCTGAAGCGCCTGCCCTCTTGAGGAGGGCCTCTTCTATCTTTGGCATGTGCTTCAAGCGAACATCAAGATACTCAGCAACATCGCTGGATGTGATATTCTCTCTATAGTAGTTATCGAGCACCAGCCGCGTGAACAGAGTACCTGCGGAGCTTAGGGCAACCAGATGCGGCGGAGCAAATCCTTCCGATTTGGTGGATACGTCATATTCCCGTTGATACTGTCTTAGCGTCGCCTCATAGAAGCTCTGTGTTGTACGACCGGCTATCAGGAGGCGACGCAACATTACCTCCCTGCTAACCCAGTATTTCCTTGCCAGCACCTTCATCTCGAAGTCAGACCAATCAGGGCGTCTTCCGTGCTCTTGAACCGTTCGATCTGCCAACAGGCTGGTCATCGGAACCAAGACTGCGCCAGCAACATGATTACAGAATACTTCAACGTTTTGGTCGGCAGGAGACCGCAAGGCCCTCTCGACCAAGTCACAAAGACCGCTTTCTCGAAGCATAAGATGAGCTAGCTCGTGTAGGATCGTGAATATTCTCCCGCTCACAGCATCCTTAATGTTCACTGCTATGGCCGGAAGTGGCGTGTCACTGATCGAGAAACCTCGCATCTCTGCTAGCTCGACGTCTGTAACCTGGAATACGAGAACACCTTTTTCCTCTAAGGCACCTCGCCATGCATTCAGCGCTTCATATTTATCCCTCCATTGCTCCTGCCGCTCTGTCGAAATATCTAACCATTTGCGCACACGGGAAGCGAGAGCCTCGGGGGCTTCCTCGAGTGTGGCTGATTGTTCGAAAGGTGGCGGCTCTACTCCAAGTAGCTCAAAAAGCTCCAGGGCAATCTGACGACGATGGAGTACACGAGTGATTGCAAAACGCAGATTCGGTGATTCATGACCAGCCACCTCTCCCGGCAATCTGCGGAAATCATGCATCGCTTGAAACTTCTTTGGCGGCTGCGACAAGAAAAAGACGGCCAACGGACGCCTGTATGCCTTGGCCAGCTTTCGTAACTGAACTATAGTGGGACGCCCCTCACCCTTCTCCCAGGCAGCCAGTCGCTCTGGAGGAACAGGGACCTTCTTGGCGGCCTGCTCTAACGTGTAGCCGGCGTCCTCCCTCCCCCAGGCTAGGAGCTCGGGTCTCACTAGAGCTTGAACGCTGCGCGGCATTGGATCAGCTCGGTCCTCTCTTCTGATGGAGCAGCCTTCTAACATGCTCCATGGTTGTATCTTGCCCGAAAGGAACTCAAATCTCTACCCCGGTCTCCGACCCAGGCGCCGGCGATATATCCGCAGAGCTTCCTCCTCTTGGTTCTCCGCGGGAGACCACCTGACCTCCCTGTACCGCCGCCTGAACCACCGCGAGCCCACGATTGGCGCCATGCGGCCTCGCGGATGGAAGAGCACGAATTCGGTAGGCTTGGCGCGCAAGGCTCCCAAAAGGTCGTTCTCCAGGACGTGGGGGCGCGCCCACGGCGTCACGAGGCCCATCAGGTCCAGGATCGGCCGCTCGCTGTAGTAGCCGATCACGCCGATCTCGACGTAGGCGATCGAGGCATCCGGCGCGGAGTGGGCCTTGATCCACTCGGCTCCACGCCGGTAGGACTGCACCTTGGGCGTGGGCGCGGCTTCCCGGAAGAACCACCAGCTCGTCCGCACCGTGGTGAACGCCAGCAGCGCGAAGATGCAGACCGTGATGGCGGTTCTGCCGTTTCGCAGAGGAGCCACGCGCGCGGCCAAGGCTTCACAGACGGCGCCGGCGAAGAAGGCGAGCCCGTAAACGGCCGCGATGAGGCAGGGCAGGACGTACCAGGAAAAAAAGGGCACCCCGAGCAGGGGATATGCGACGGCGATGGCGACACCGAAGAGCGCCAGCAGACGCCCGGGGCGGCCGCCTCTCGCGGCGAGAGGCCACAATCCGGCAGCCGCGGCGAGCAGCACGAGGGGCCACTCGCCGCCGAAGTGGCGGCTGATGGGCAAGAACGCCCGCGGCCAGAAGCGCAGCCCGGTCCAACTGGACGGCGTCGCGGCGGCCATGTCTGTCTTCGCTCCGAGCGTGTTCGGCAGCGGGCTTCCGAAATACAGCCACGCGAGGACCAGGCCGGCCGCGATGACGCAGCCGGCGGCCAGGACATAGCGCCACGGCACCCGCTTTCCCTCAAAAAGGAGGAGGAGGGCGAGAAGCACGACTCCCAGAGCGGCGTCCGGTCGCACCCAGACCGCGGCTCCCGCCAGGAGACCGGCGCCGATCGGATTGCGCGCCACCAGCTTCGCCGACGACAGCAGGAGCAGCAGCACCAGCGGCATGGCCGCGCCGTGATTTCCCCAGACATAGGAGGAGGTCAACAGGAGCGAGCCGCCCAGGATCGTTTCGATCCTGTGGCTGCGGTTCCAGCCTTCGTGGAGGAGAATCGCCGCAATGCCGACGAGCGATGCGGAGAAGACAGCGGCACCGAGCAGCGGCACCGGAGCTTGGGTCACGAAATGGAGCACGCCGAGCAGCAACCCCAGCCCGGGGTCCGTGGTCCCGAAGACCCGTTCGCCGGGATTGAAGACGAATCCGTGGCCCTGAGCGAGATTCCGCGCGTAGCGATAGGTGATGTAGAAGTCGTCGGAAGTCCAGCCCGCCACCCGCGAGGCGAAGAGAGCTGCGGCTGCGCCCCAAAGCAGAACGGGCAGCAGCCACAGAAGGCGGTGGGATTTGGAATCCGGTCGTGGCAGTGGGCATCTCCCTGGATCTGTCCCGGATAACTACGCCGCCACCCGCTCCGCCTGCCGCAAAACCCGCAGGAAGTTCTCACCCAGGATCAGCTTCACTCCGGCCTTGTCCACCCCTCGGCCGAGGAGAGCGGTGGTGAGAGCAGGGAACTTGGAGATGTCCTCGAAGCCTTCCAGGACCTCGGGAATGCCGTCGAAATCGGTACCGATGCCCACGTGCTCCTCGCCTCCCAGGTCGATCAGGTGGATGAGGTGGTCCACGAAGGTGGCGAGAGGGACCTTGGGGAGAGGACGCTCGGCGAGGATGCCCGCTTGCTCCTTCCAGACTTTCTGCGGATCGCGGAGGTACTCCTCCTCGGTCGCCTCCAGGCGGGGCTTGATCTCCTCCATGCGCTCGGCGTCCGCCCGCGAGGCTTCGGGACCGACGAAGGCCGGATAGGAGTTCGCCATCACCAGGCCGCCTTTGCGGGCGATCTCGCGGACGAGGTCGTCCGGCAGGTTGCGGGGATGGTCGCAGAGGGCGCGGGCCGAGCTGTGGCTGGCGATCACGGGACCGGGCGAGACTTCGAGGACGTGCAGGACGGCGCGGTCGGAGACGTGCGAGACGTCGGGCAGGATGCCCATGCGGCTCATCCGCCAGACGAGGGCCTCCCCCGCCGTCGAGAGGCCGCCGTGGACGGGAACGTCCGTCGAGGCGTCGCACCATTCGTGGCTGGCCCAGTGGGTGAGGGTGACGTAGCGGATGCCGATCCGGCCGCAATGATCGAGAGCGTCGGGCACCTGCAGGGGACGGCCGTTCTCCAATCCGAAGAGGACGGCCACCTCGCCTCGCCGCGCGGCCCGCTCGAGGTCGTCGGCCGTGGCCACCTGCACCAGCCGGCCCGGGATCAAGGCTTTTTCGGAGACCTCGTACAGCTTCAAGGCGTGCTCCCAGCCGCGTTCGGCGTCGAGCGAGGCGGGCACGTAGAGAGCGAAGACCAGGGCGTCCACGCCGCCTTCCCTGAGACGGGGGAGGTCCACGTGCCGGTCCGCCAGGTGCTGCGAGAGGTCCGCCGGCTCCTCCCACAACCGGGTAGGGACGTCGGTATGGCCGTCGATGACGAGGCAATCGTGGTGGAAGTCCATCGGGGGGATTGTAAGGCGTCCCGGGTCTGTCGCGGCTCCGCCGCTGGCCCTCACTCCCCTGCCCCTCTCTCCCATCCTCACACCCGCCCGCCGGGAGAGAGGGGTTCTAAAACAAATTCAAAGCAGTCTCCCTCCTCTCCCGGAAGGGTGGGTGTGAGGAGGGGAGAGGAGGGCCGGGGAGGTGAGGGCCACGACGGCACGGACGACGCTCGCGCTACGGGGACGACGGGATCGGCGGCGTCCTGGAATTCCCCTCCTCACCGATCTGTTGAAACACCCGATCCAGGAAAGCCTTGCCAGGAGAGCCTCGGATCGGCTAGGCTTCCGGGTTCTTGGAATCCGAGACCCCTCCCTTCGGGGAAACCACTGAAAGACGAGAAGGATCGCGACCGTGAAGAAAGATATCCATCATCCTCAGCTGCACATGGTGACCGTGACGTGCGCCTGCGGCAACACCTTCGAGACTCACTCCACGAAGGACGAGGTGCGCCTGGAGATCTGCAGCGCCTGCCATCCGTTCTTCTCCGGCAAGCAGAAGCTGATCGATACCGCCGGACGCGTCGAGCGCTTCCAGCGCCGGTACGCGGCGGGCGGCCGCCGGGCCTAGCCGTCAAGCCCCGCCTCTGTAGGGGCGGCCCTGCGTGGCCGCCCTGCTCCCGATGAAGCACGACGCGGCACGATCATTACAGGGCGCCCACATAGGGGCGCCCCTACATAACGATGAGCAACAAACCGAGCCCTGAGGGCGAGCTGCTGGTCGGCGGCCAAGCCCTGATCGAGGGAGTGATGATGCGCTCCCCCGGGGCCTATGGCGTGGCCGTGCGCCGGCCGGACGGTTCGCTCGTCTTCCAGCGCGGCAAGGTGAGGAGCCTCGCCAAGCGCTATCCGTTCCTCAAGCTGCCGGGGCTGCGCGGCGTCGCCGTGCTGTTCCAGTCGCTGGGCCTGGGCATCCGCGCGCTCAACTTCTCGGCCGAGCAGGCCATGGTCGAGCCCGCCAAGCCCGCTGAGCCTGCCGAGGACGCCGCGCCAGAAGGGCGACGCTCCACCGAAGAAGGAAGAGAAGACCTCGAGCTGGGCCATCGCCGGCTCGATGGCGATCGGCCTCGGCCTCGGCGTGCTGTTCTTCATCTTCCTGCCGTTGTGGCTGACGCAACTCGCCGAGCGGTACCTGTTCGGGAGCCTGTCGAGCCTGGCCTTCAACCTGTTGGACGGCGGCCTCCGGGCCTTGTTCTTCCTGGCCTACATCTTCGCCATCTCGCGGATGAAGGACATCCACCGCGTGTTCCAGTACCACGGGGCGGAGCACAAGGTGGTCTTCAACTACGAGAAGGGGCTGCCGCTGACGGTGGAGAATGCGCGCATTCAGAGCCGGCTCCATCCGCGCTGCGGCACGAGCTTCCTGCTGTTCGTGCTGCTGGTGTCCATCCTGGTCTTCGCGCTGATCCCGAAAACGGCCCCGTTCGTCATCAAGTTCGGCGGCCGGCTGGTGCTGTTGCCGCTGATCACCGGCCTCTCCTACGAGGTGCTGCGCATCACCGCCAAGCGGCGGGCCGCGCCGCTTTTCGCGCTGCTGGTGGCTCCGGGTCTGGCGCTGCAACGGATCACCACCCAGGAGCCGACGGACGACATGCTGGAGGTGGGCATCGCGGCGCTGGAAGAGGCTTTGCGCGAGGATGGGCTGCTGGAAGAGGCGGACGCCACCGTGGCTTCGACGCCGGCGGTGATATCGGCGGCGGCGTTGCCATAGCGACCTCACCCCAACCCCTCTCCTGAAGGAGAGGGGCTAAGAAGGCTTGTTTTCTCCCCTCTCCTTAAGGAGAGGGGCCGGGGGTGAGGTCGAGTCGGCACCAGATTCAGGAATAGGATTACAGGCAACCATGATCGAGAAGCTCGCACAGCTCGAGAAAACCCACGAGGAGCTGACCCAGCGGCTCACCGATCCGGCGGTGTTCGCGGATCCCAAGGCTTGCCGGGAGCTGAACAAGACGCTCTCGGAGATCGATCCCACGGTCCGCCTCTACCGCGAGTACGTCAGGATGCGGCGCCAGAAGCAGGAGAACGAGGAGCTGCTGGCGACCCTGCCGAAGGAAGACGAGCTGTACACCATGGCGCAGGACGAGAGGCAGCAGCTCGCCGCCCGGCTGGAGGAGCTCGAGGAGCGGCTCCGGCGCGAGCTGACGCCCAAGGATCCCAACGACGAGCGCAACGTCGTGCTCGAGATCCGCGCCGGCACCGGCGGCGACGAGGCGACCCTCTTCGCGGCCGAGCTGTTCCGCATGTACAGCCGCTACGCCGAGCAGCGGAGCTGGCGGGTGGAGGTGATCGACCTCTCGGAGTCCGAGGTGGGCGGCATCAAGGAGGTGTCGGCCATCGTCGAGGGGCGAGGTGCCTATAGCCGCCTCAAGTACGAGGGCGGCGTCCACCGCGTGCAGCGGGTGCCGGCGACCGAGGCCGCCGGACGCATCCACACTTCGGCGGTGACGGTGGCCGTGCTGCCCGAGGCCGAGGACGTCGAGGTCGAGGTGGACGAAAAGGACATCCGGGTAGACCGCTTCTGCGCCTCGGGCCCGGGCGGCCAGGGGGTCAACACCACCTACTCGGCCGTGCGCCTCACCCACATCCCCACCGGCATCGTGGTCTCCTGCCAGGACGAGCGCAGCCAGATCAAGAACAAGGCCAAGGCCCTGCGCGTCCTCAAGGCGCGCCTGCTGGAGGCCGAGCGCGAAAAGGCCGAGGCCGCCCAGACCGAGGAGCGCCGCCGCATGGTGGGCTCCGGCGACCGCTCGGAGAAGATCCGCACCTACAACTTCCCCCAGAGCCGCGTGACCGATCACCGCATCGGCCTGTCGATCCACCAGTTGCCGACGATCCTGGAAGGGCACCTCGACCCTCTGGTCGAGCCCCTGATCGCCCATTTCCAGGCGCAGAAGATGGAAGAGCAGGCCCGGGCGCACTGACGGCCAAAACCGAAAGGACAAAAGGGACTTCAAGGACGCCTCATTGATGCGTCCTTTGCGTCCCTGCTGTCCTTTTGGTCCCTGATTCCACTGTCGCTCGCCGCAAAGCCGGCGCCTCGCCCCCCGCAGTATTTTGGTCCCTGCGAAATGTTTTCGCCCCGTTCGCCACTTTCTCTAGGATGGCAGCAAACTGGAATTTCGTATAAAGGGGGGCAACTCAACTATGGGAGGATTCCCGATGAGACATCGTATCCCGTTCGCCCTCGCACTGCTCCTGGCCGTACCCTTCGCGGCTCCCGCGCAGCCACCCCCCATGACCGAGTCGATGGGGAGCCACTACCGCACGCCCGAGCAGAAGGCCATGGAGTCTTACGGCCGCGGGCTGAAACTCAAGCGGAAGGCCGAGGCGGCGAAGGAGCCCGCGGACCAGGCCAAGCTCTACCTGAAGGCGAAGGAGGAGCTGTCGAAATCCGTCGCCTATCAAGGCCACTATGACGGCTATCTCGCCCTCGGCCAGGTGTACCTGGCGCTCGGGCAGAAGGAGTCCGCCCTCGACGCGTGCAACCACGCGCTGTCGCAGAAACCGAAGAGCGAGGCGGCAAAGGCCTGCATGGAGGAGGCGCAACGGAAGATCCAGGAAGCCGCCGCCACGAAGCCCGCCGACGACGGCCGGTAGACGCACCTCATCCTTCTGTCCCCTTTTCGGCGAAGCTGGCGAGAGGATACGTGGATCTCGGAACGGCTCTGTTAAGCTGTCGTCCAGACCACGAACGGGGGAGCCATGAACAAGAAGATTGCGGCGTTGAGCCTGGCGCTCTGCCTGCCGGCCCTGGCCGGTTGTTTCGATGTCGAGCAGGCGATGACGCTCCAGAAGGACCTGTCCGGGAAGGCCGCCTTCTCGATGACGGTGAACATGGAGCCGATGATGCTCTTCATGCTGCGGATGCAGCGCGAGATGGAGGGCAAGACGGGCGAGCCGACGGCGGCGGAGCTGGCGAAAGCGAAGCAGGATTTCCTGGCCTCCAAGAAGGAGAAGCAGGAAGATCCCAAGACGCAGGCGGAGGAGGTCAAGAAGACCCTGCCGCCCGGCATCAAGCTGCTGGAGAGCTCGGTCAAGGACGACGGGCTCAAGATCGCCGTCCGCTTCGTCTTCGGCTTCGATCACATCTCGAAGCTCGCCAACATCAAGTTCCCCAGTGAGGGCTCGGAAGAAGGGCCCGGCCCGAAGAACCCGTTCGACCAGCCGTTCTCCGGTCTGCAGGTGAAGGACGAGGGGGGCACCCTGCTGCTGACGACCGAGGCGAAAAACCCCGCCGCGGAGCAGAAGGCCCAGACAGCCGACATGGACCTCTCGCCCGAGATGAAGAAGCAGATGGAGGACGCCTTCAAGGACCTGCGGGTGGCCTTCAAGATCGACGCTCCCTTCGACGTGGTGGAGCACAACGCCACCCGCAAGGAAGGCAAGACCCTGATCTGGGAGTACGACCTCAAGTCGTTCGAGAAGATGACCCCCGAGCAGTTGGCTCAGGGGGTGCGGGTGCGGTTCAAGAAGTAGGCGGCGGGGCCCAGGCGCTGACTTTGCCGCGGAAACCAAGGACAAAAAGGACAGCAAGGACCTCAAGGACGAGGAACAGGTCGTTCACCTCGCGTCCTTGGCGTCCTTGCTGTCCTTTTCGTCCTTTCAGGAGTGCGGCCCCGCCAGCCTCCACACCGCCGCCACCGTCAGCTCCGCGATGCGATGCAGCTCCTCCGGCGTCAGGTACTCGTCCGTGCCGTGGCCGCGGTAGTGCACCATGTCCTCGGCGGGACCGAAGTCGACGCCGCCCGGGAAGAGGCGCGCCTGGGTGCCGCCGCCGATGGCGACCGGGCGGCCGGGTGAGCCGGTGACCTCCTGCCAGACGGCGAGAAGGCCGGAGACCAGCGGTCCTTCGGCCGGCACGAGGTGAGGCTCGCTCAAGACAGCCACCTCCGTCGCGACCGTGGCGCCGGTCCGCCGCGCGAAGGACGCCGTCCGCTCGGTGAGACGGCTCTCGATCTGCGCCTTGGTGATCCCTCGCGGAATGCGGATGTTGATCTCGGCGATCGGCGTCCCCTTGTCCTCTCTGAGGAACGAGAGGTTGGACGTCAGCTCGCCGATGACCTCGTCGCGCTGCGCGATGCCGAGCGACCGGCCGTCGGTCTCGGTGCCCACGGCGCCGCCGGTGAAGGTGGCAAGGGCTCCCCAGGGATCCATCCGCAGGTCCAGCGTGGCGAGAAAGGCGGTCAGGTCCCCCAGCGCGTTGTGACCGCTCGCCGGTGCGGAGGAGTGGCCGCCGCGCCCCTCGGCGGTCAGCTTGAGGAGATCGCCCTCGCGGCTGACCGCGAGCTTGGCGGGAGGATGCGCCTGCGCCCATTCGGCGGCCACGCGGCCCAGCTCGCCGAAGCCGGCGGCGCGTTCCTCGGCGGTTCCCGTCCGCTCCAGCAAGGCCTCCCCTCGCTCGGCGATGATCGACATGCCGCTGCCGCCGCTCATCTTCGCGATCCGCCACTTACCCGCTCGCGGCTCGGGCATCTCGGCCATCGATTGCGCGCGGAAGGTGAGGATGCCGTAGCCCTTCTGGGCGTGCGTCACGGGATAGGCGGCGTCGATGCCGATGGTGCGGTCCGGCGCCGGCGCGCGCTCCAGGTAGTAGGGGATCTCCTCCCAGCTCGACTCCTCGCCGTTGGCGATCAGCAGGCGGAGGGTGGAGTCGAGCGGCCAGCCGGCGTCGCGGAGGGCCGCCATGACGTAGAGGCTCGCCACGATGGGGCCTTTGTCGTCCTCGGTGCCGCGCCCGATGATCCTGCCGTTCACCCATCTGGCCTCGAACGGCGGCGACGACCATTGCTGCCCCTCGACACCCTGCACGTCGCCGTGGGTCAGGAGGGCGAGGATCGGCTTCGGCCCCGGCAGGGTGATCTCCTCCATGCGGCCGTCGTAGCTCTTGAATTCCAATCCCAGATCGCGCGCGCGGCGTTCGAGCCATTGCCGCTGGCGCAGGAACTCCGGCGCGTTCCAGTTCTCCTGGCCTTCCATCACGAACGTGCGGAACCCCACCATCTCCTGAAGGTCCCTGACCATGCGCTCGCCGTAGCGGGCGATCAGATAACGCCGCAGGAGACAGGAGGCGAGCCCGGCGTCAGCCGCCCCTACAGGCTTTCCGGGCTGCAGGGCCGCGATCCGTTCGACCAGCCCTGAAGCTCCGCTCGCCGGCGTCGCGGCAGCGGTCTGCTGGAAGAGAACGAATGCCCGAGGCCCGGGGACCTCCGGACCCGGCAGGGCCCTGGCGGCCATGTCGAGGTGAGGATCGATCTCTTTGCACCCCACCGTCTGGGCCGGCAGCCGGGAGGCGGAGAGTAAAAGCGTCAGGCAGAGGAACGGTGAACCTCGTCTCATGAGATCTCCTTCAATCAACTCTTCGTATGACCTTCTATCACGGGGCGTGGAGAGCCTCTGTAGTCACTTCTACGGACTTCCGTGGCACCACATCCGCCAGGATTGCGATACGCGGCGGCAGGCTCAGCTCCCGGTACACTAGGCGGCCGATGGCAACCATCGGCCAGCTTCTCGCGGCGGCCCGCCTGCGCCTCGCGGCCACGCCGTTCGGCGCTTCCACGCGGGAGGCGCGACTGCTGCTCGGGCATGTCCTCGGCCTCTCCGAAGCTCAGGTGCTGGCGCGGGAAGACGGCGAAGTCTTCCCCGCGGCCGAGCGGCGGTTCCGCGAGCTGCTGGAACGCCGGCTCACCGGCGAGCCGGTCGCCTACCTGCTCGGCGAGCGGGAGTTCTACGGCCGGGCCTTCCACGTCGATTCGCGGGTGCTCATTCCGCGGCCCGAGACGGAGCACGTGGTGGAGGCCGCGCTCGCGGAGAGGCTGCCACCGAAGCCGAGAATCCTCGACGTCGGCACCGGCTCGGGCTGCCTCGCCGTGACGCTGGCTCTCGAGCTGCCCGGCTCGCGGATCGTGGCGACCGATCTTTCGCCCGGCGCTCTCGCGGTGGCAGCGAAGAACGCGCGGCGTCTGGGAGCGGCGGACCAGGTCTCTTTCGTCCGCACCGATCTGACGGCGGGGCTCGATCTTTCCGGCTTCGATCTCGTGGTCAGCAATCCTCCCTACGTGGACCGTTCGGAGATGCCGGAGATCTCACCCGAGGTCCACGAGTTCGAGCCGCACCTGGCGCTCTTCCCGCCGGGTGCCGGCGATGCGGTGCTGGCGCGGCTCTTCGCCTGCTGCGCCGGGCTGCGCTCCGGGATAGCATTGGCGGTCGAGATCGGGCGCGGCCAGATCGACGCGGCCCGCCGGCACGCGGCAGCAGCCGGTCTGGAGCTCGCAGGGGTGCGGCAGGACTACTCCGGAATTCCCCGGGTCCTGGTGCTGCGGCGCCGATAAGGCGAAAGAGATAATCTCGGCGTCCTAGGCGACGCGACCTCACCCCCTGGCCCCCTCTCCTAAAGGAGAGGGGGAAAACAGACAATCCAGAGCCCCTCTCCTTTAGGAGAGGGGTTGGGGTGAGGTCGCGCAGGCAATCCGGTCCGCTTCGAGCGGGCGGCAACTGAGCCACTACGGCGGAAAGATCGCATGGACAAGTTCCACATCGTAGGCCCGACGCGCCTGGCCGGCCGCGTCAGAGCGAGCGGCGCCAAAAACGCGGCCCTGCCGGCGCTGACGGCGAGCCTGCTCTCCGATCAGCCGCTGACGCTGCGGCGCTTGCCGCGGGTCCGGGACATCCGCACCATGCTCAGGCTGCTCGACCATCTCGGCATTACCGCCGAGGAGGGCGAGGAGCGCGAGGACGCCTTGATCCTGCGCCGCGAACGGCCCAGCCCGGAGCACGAGGCCCCTTACGACCTGGTCAAGACGATGCGCGCCAGCGTCCTGGCGCTGGGGCCGCTCGTCGCCAAGGAGGGACACGCGCGGGTGTCGCTCCCGGGCGGCTGCGCCATCGGCGTGCGGCCGATCGATCAGCACCTCAAGGGACTCGCGGCCCTGGGCGCCGAGGTGAACCTCGCTCACGGCTATGTGGAAGCCACGGCGAAGCGCTTGACCGGCGCCCGCTTCCGCTTCGACATGCCCACGGTGACCGGCACGGAAAACGTGCTGATGGCTGCCTGCCTCGCTCGCGGCACCACGGTGTTGGAGAATTGCGCCCGCGAGCCCGAGGTGGCGGATCTCGCGAACCTGCTGAACGCCATGGGAGCCCGCATCACCGGTGCCGGAGAGCGGACGATCGAGATCGAGGGCGTCGAGGGCCTGGGAGCCGCCGAGCACACGATCATCCCGGACCGGATCGAGGGCGGCACCTATCTGATCGGCGCCGCGCTGACCGGCGGCGACGTGCTGCTCGAAGGCGCCTATGCCGCCGATCTGGCGCCCCTGCTGGACAAACTGGCCGAAATCGGCGCCGCGGTAGAGGTCACGGCCGAGGGGATCCGCGTCCGCGCCGACGGCGACTTGCAGGCCCGCGACGTCGAAACCGCGCCGCACCCGGGCTTCCCCACCGACCTCCAGGCGCAGTACATGGCGCTGATGACCCGCGCCCATGGCGTCGCGACGATCAGCGAAACCGTTTTCGAAAACCGCTTCCAGCACGCTCCCGAGCTCATGCGGATGGGCGCGGACATCCGCGTCGAAGGCGGGCGGGCGCGGGTTCACGGCTCCAGGCGGCTCACCGGCGCAGGGGTGATGGCGACCGACCTGCGGGCTTCCGCCTGCCTGATCCTGGCCGGCGTAGCGGCCGAGGGAGAGACCGTGGTGGACCGCATCTACCACCTGGACCGCGGCTACGAGGGAATGGAACTGAAATTGCAAAGCCTTGGCGCGCGAGTCGCGCGGTGGTCGATCCCCACGGGTTCTTGAAGCTATCCCGCCGGCTCCCTTTTCCCTAGGGATGTTCGGTACTCTTACTCTCGCTTTAGCCGTCACTGTCGCGGATCCGCGGCCGGAGCTGGTCGAGCTGCAACTCGCCGGCGAGCCCCGGCAGGCCCTGGCGCGGGTCGAGCAGGAGCTGACGGAACGCCCCGAGCCTTCGCGGTGGCTGGGGCTCAAATTCCTCCAAGGCCACCTCCTCGACGCCGTCGGCAAGCTGGACGAGGCCAGCAAGGCCTTCGTCGACGCCATGGGGGAAACCCCGGCGCTGAGGCTCTACAGCCGCTACCGCCTGGCTCTGGATCACGACCGGATGGGCCACCCCGAAATGGCGGCCGGCCTGGTCGCCAAGGTCGCCGCCGAGGATCCGAAGTCGCCGTTGATCCCCGAGGCGGTCCGCCTCCTCGCCCACACCATCGGCGAAGGCGGCGACTGCCGGCTGTTGGGCGGACTGCGGCCTGAGCTCCTGCCGCCGATGCAGCGGCGGGAAATCCAGCTCGCGCAGGGGGATTGCGCCTTACGCACCGGCTCTCTCGAGCTCGCCCGCGGCCTGCTGGCGAGCCTGCTCGCCGAGAACCGCGCCGACGGGTGCGCGCGGGGAGCCGCCGACCGTCTGGCCGGCCTGGTTTCGGAAGCCGAGCGCGGCCGGCTGCCGATGCTGATCGGTTTCACCTTTCACCAGCATCGCGAGTTCGACCGCGCGCTTCGCCACCTGCAGCGGGCCGTCGGCCGGGGCGACGCCCTCTCGGGGCGCGACGCCAAAGAGACGCAGCTCACGATCGGTCTTGCGATGCTTTCCGAGCAGCGCTACGCCGAGGCCTCCGCGGCCTTCGCGCGCCTCGGCGCCTTGGCGAAGAGTCCCGCCGAGCGCGCCCGGGCTCTCTACCACGAGGGGCTCGCCCACGAATTGGGCGGCGCGGGAGCGGTCGCCGATACCAGGTTCCGTCAGGCCTACCTCGCCGAGCCGCAAGGCCGGGGATGGGCAGCGCCGGCCCTCCTCTCGGCCCTGCGGCTGGAGTGGCGAGGCGGCGCCGAAGCCGCGGCCCTCTCTCTCTACCAGCGGCTGAGCGAGCGGCCGGAATGGAGTGGCGAGGCGGCTCGGGCGGCGCTGTTCCTGGCCGCTTCCGATCTCGTTCGAGACCGTCGCGACCGCGTCCGCCCATGGCTCGAGCAGGCCCTCGGCAGTCGCGAGGACCGCGTCGAGGCGGTGTACTGGAGCGGTCGGCTGGCCGAGCTGGAGCGCAACAGGCGGAGCGCGGTCGCCCGCTATCTGGAGGTGCTGCGAGCCGATCCCGACCATCCGCTCGCCTGGGCGGCCCGGACGCGTCTCGCCGCCGAGCCGCTCGCCCGTACGGCCTCCGCGGAGGGCCGGGCTCTCGCCTCCTCCAGCAGCCTGGACGACGTGTACGGAGCCTGGCTGCTGCTGGACGGCGACGAGCCGGCGGGACAGACCGCCCGGCGCAAGCTCGAGCGGATGCTGCTCGCCGACCGCAACGCCGCTCCCTACTTGAAGCTGTCAGAGGTGCCGGTGCGGCGCTGGCCGCTGTGGAAGGCCGAGCTCTCCAGCCCCGAGGACTTGCTGCTCGCTCTGGGCGTGTGGCACGAAGGGGCTCCCGCCGTGCGCGAGCACTTCCCGCTCTCCAACCCGTCCCTCGCCTTCACCGGCGGCCTGCTCCTCGCCCGCGGCGGCAATATCGCCCGCTCGATCGCCTTGGCCGAAGCCTTACGAGCCCGCGCACCCGGGCGTCTGCCCTTGGCGCTCCAGCCCCGCGCCTACCGGCGGCTCCTCTATCCCTTTCCTTACCAGGCAGCCCTGATCGCCCAGGGACGGATGCGTGGCGTGGACGTCCAACTGCTGGCGGCGCTCATTCGCGAGGAGAGCCGCTTCGACACCTCCGCGCTCCTCACCCGGCTGCCCCCGGCAACGGCACGGCGCCTCGCCGAGCAACTCGACCTCGATCGGATGGCTCCCGAAGTTTTCTATCGGCCGGAGGTTTCAATCGCTTTGGGGGCCACCTACCTCGGGGGCCTGCTCAAGGGCTTCGGAGGTGTCCCGCTGCCGGCTATCGCCGCCTATGACGCGGGCGAGACCCAGGCCATGGTGTGGCGCGGCCAGTGCTTCAGCCAGGAGCCCGAGGAATACTTCACCAAGATCGGCCGGCGAGAAACGCGAGACTACGTGCGGCGGGTTCTGGCGGCCCGGGCGCAGTACGCGGAGCTGTATTGACACCGATTCCCCTGGCATCGACCATGGGATCGTCGTCCGTGCCGTCGGGCCCCTCACCTCCCCGGCCCTCCTCTCCCACCTCACGCCCACCCTTCCGGGAGAGGAGGGAGGCTGAAAAAGCAACAAGAAAGAAGCTGCTCTTTCAGGCTCCCCTCTCTCCCGGCGGGCGGGTGTGAGGTGGGAGAGAGGGGGCTGGGGGAGTGAGGGCCAGCGCCGGAGGCGCGACAGAACGGGGGCGGAAGGGCCGGGGAGGGGCCCGGCGCGGACGACGTCGGAGGGCTCCGAGGCTGGCCGAATCGGCCTACCCAGGAGGCTTTCCGCTGGGCTTCTTCGCCGCCGGCTTCTCGATCCTCTTCACCACCGGCGGCAAGGTGCTGTTCGGCCGGCCGTCGTAGACGATGACGTCCGCCCGCACGCGCAGCTCCCGGGTCCATTCCACGATCTCCTCGGTCAGCCGCTGCTGCTTGAGGACCTCGCGGATGTCGTCCCGGACGTCCTCGACGGGCGGCGTCGGCTGGCCCCGGCGTCGCATCTCGGGCGTCAGCACGTCGCGGTAGTAGCGATGGATGTCGTCCAGGCTGACGAAGACGCGGGGACCGAGCCGCTCGTCGACGTAGGTGAGCACCAGGAGCTGACGGGTTACGAGCTGGCGCAGCTTCTTCGGGTCGAGCCCGACCTCCTCGAGCGCCTTCTGGAACGCCGCCTCGTCCGGGAATCTGGCGCGGATCCTGGCGACGTTGCGTTCGATCTCGTCCACCGGCACCTGCTCGAGACCGAAACGGTCGATCTCGTGAAAGCGCAGCCGTTCCTCGATCAGGGCGTTGAGCACCCGGCGGCGGAACGCCTCGCCGGTCTCGCCGGGATTCGGTTGCTGCAGCCCGAGCCGGATGGCGCGCTCGACGTCGGAGGCGAGGATCGGATCCTCGTCCACCGCCGCCAGCACCCGGTCCTGCAGCTCGAGCTGCGAGCTCTGAGCCTCGGCGGCGGCTCCGGCACGCAGCAACGCAAGAAGAATCGCGATCATCGAGACAATCGAAAGGAGGACTGGACGCAACGAACGCGGATCGTGCCTCATGAAGCGGCATGCTAGCATCCGCCCGATCATGGCCGAAACCGTGCTGAGGATCGGTCTGGCGCAGATCGACTGCCGTCTCGGCGACGTGGAGAGCAACGCCGCGCGTCACCTCGAATGGATCGAGAAGGCGCGGGAGGCGGGCGTGGACCTCCTGGTCTTCCCCGAGCTTCTCCCTCACCGGCTATCGCCTCCTCCACCTGACGCCGCGCGTGGCGCTGCCGCCCGGTTCGCCCCGTGCTGCAGCGGCTGGCCGATGCCGCAGATGCCGCAGATGCCGCAAATGCCGCCGGCTCGATGCGCGTGCTCCTCGGCTTCGTGGAGGAAGGGCAGAGCGGGGTGCACAACAGCACCGCCCTGCTCGCGGGGGGCAAGATCGTCCACGTCCACCGCAAGCTCTACCTGCCCACCTACGGTCTCTTCCAGGAAGCGCGCTTCTTCGCCGCCGGCAGCCGGTTGGAGCCGGTTGACCTCCCGTGGGGCAAGGCGGGAGTGCTGATCTGCGAAGACCTCTGGCACCCCGAGCTGTCCCGCCGCCTGGCGGTGGC
Source organism: Thermoanaerobaculaceae bacterium (assembly GCA_963778565.1). Lineage (GTDB taxonomy): Bacteria > Acidobacteriota > Thermoanaerobaculia > Multivoradales > UBA5704 > DATARR01. The sequence continues at coordinate 37,364 of CAVZUZ010000025.1, forward strand.
CGGCGTCAAATTGGTGATCTGCCCCTCGGCCGGCCCGGGCCGGGTCGGCGCCGGACCTCGCCCCGAAAGCCACGAGGGCTGGGAGATGATCACCCGCGCCACGGGTCTCCTCTCCACCTGCTGGGTCGTCTACTGCAACCGGGTAGGTTGGGAAGAAGGCTCCTTTTATGCCGGTGGCAGCCACATCGTGCGTCCCGGCGGCGAGATCGCCGACCGGTCGCCGTTCCTCGAGGAGCACCTGCTCGTCGCCGAGATGGACCTGCGAGACTGCGACCGCCTGCGCTGGCGCCTGCCGATGCTGGACGACGAGCGTTCGGACATCGAGGGGCCCTCGACGTGATGCGGCGCGAGCAGGTCCGCGAGAGCCTGACGCTCAACGCACCGCTGGCGGAGGCGGTGCTGACCAGCTTCATCCGCGACACGGTCGAAACCTCCGGCACGCGGGGAGTCGTGGCGGGACTCTCCGGCGGCATCGACTCCGCCCTCTCGGCCGCGCTCGCCGTGCGTGCCCTGGGGTCCGAGCGGGTGCACGGCTTCGTCCTCCCCTACCGCACCTCGCAGCCGGAGTCGGAGCAGGACGCCCGCGCCGTTGCCCAGCACCTCGGCATCCCGCACCGGGTGATCGACATCTCGCCCATGATCGACGCCTACTTCGCGCTGGAGCCGGACGCCAAGGCCGACCGGCGGGGCAACAAGATGGCCCGCGAGCGGATGACCATCCTCTTCGACCAGGCGAAGAAGCTCGACGCCCTGGTGCTCGGCACTTCGAACAAGACCGAGATCCTGCTCGGTTACTCCACGGTCTTCGGCGACAACGCGAGCTCCCTCAATCCTCTCGGCGACCTCTACAAATGCCAGGTGCGGCAGCTCTCCCGCCATCTGAGCCTGCCCGCCCGGATCGTCGACAAAGTGCCCTCGGCCGACCTCTGGCCCGGGCAGACCGACGAGGACGAGCTCGGCGTTTCCTACGACACGGCGGACGAGGTGCTCCATCTGCTGTTCTATCTGGGGCTGCAGCCGGAGGAAGTGATCGACCGCGGTTATGACGAGGGCGCGGTGCGCCGCATCGTGCGCCTCGAGCAGCGGTTCCGCTACAAGCGCAGATTGATGCTGATCGCCCGCCTCTCCGGCAGCGCCGTCAACCTGGACCAGGAAATCCCGCGCGACTGATGGCCGGCAAGCTCCTGGTCGTCGCCACGCCGATCGGCAACCTCGACGATCTTTCGCCGCGCGGGCGGGCCGCCTTCGAAAAGGCCGATCTGATCGCCTGCGAGGACACGCGCCACACCGGCCGCCTGCTGGCCCATCTGGGCATCAAGAAACCGCTCCTTTCGCTCCACGAGCACAACGAGCGGCAGCGCCTGCCGCGGCTCCTCGCCGATCTCGGGGAAGGCAAGACGATCGCCCTCGCCAGCGACGCCGGCACGCCGCTGCTTTCCGATCCCGGTTTCCTGCTCGTTCGAGAAGCCGCAGCCGCGGGAGTCAGGATCGAGCCGATCCCCGGTCCCGCCGCGCCGCTCGCCGCGCTCGTCGTCTCCGGTCTGCCGCCCTATCCCTTCACCTTCGCCGGTTTCCCGCCGCCGAAGACGGGCAAGCGCCGGGCGTTCTACCGCGGCTGGGCCGCTCTCGGTCATACCCTTGTGATCTTCGAGTCTCCCCACCGCCTCCTCGCCAGTCTGGAGGACGCCCTCGCGGAGCTGGGAGACCGTCCCGCCGCCATCGCGCGCGAGCTGACGAAGATGCACGAGGAGGTCCTGCGGGGGAGGCTCTCCGAGATTCTCGAGGAGTTGAAGGGCCGTCCTTCGCTGAAGGGGGAATTCGTGATGGTGATCGGAGCGGCCTGATAGTTCGCGGCTTGACGTGAGCCGTAAAGCCGTAAATACTGCCGCCGTGAAGACGACGTTCGACCTGCCCGACCCGTTGCTCCGCAAAGCCAAGGCGCTCGCCGCTCAACAGGGACGCCCTCTCCGCGACTTGGTCGCCGAGGCTCTGGGAGAGAAACTCGAATCGCCGGTTGGCGCCGCAGTGAGTGCTGTGCAAGTCATTCAAGGACGTCGAGAAGCATGGGACCGCTGGAGGACCCGGCTCAAGCAGCTCCCGGACGGGAGTTGGTTCAACCCTGACGGCATTGAAGACGAGTCGTTCTTCCGGGCTCTGGAGGAAATCCGGCGAGAACCCTGGGCATCCCGCAGTCCATTCGGCACCGACGCCTGAGCACCGGTCCAGGCATCAGCTCTCTGCGATGTTTCTCGTCGATACCAACGTCGTCTCCGAGCTCATCCGTCCACGGCCAAATCTGCCGCTGGTGCGGCGTCTGCTTTCCACCGATCCGGCGTTACTCTTCGCTTCCGAAATTACGCGTTACGAGCTGCGCTTCGGCGCTGCGATTCACCCGAAATCCAACGAAGTTTGGGGCAAGGTGGAGCGCGAGATCCTGTCTCTTCCGGTTTGGCTCCCGATCGATGAGAAGGTGGCGCTCGCGACTGCGGATCTCCAAGCCTCACTGCGCAAGAGCGGCAAGTCGATCGAGATGCCCGATGCCCTCATTGCTGCAACGGCATCGGTGCACGAGCTCGTGCTCGTGACCCGAAATGTCCGCCACTTCCAGAACGTTCCTGGCCTCGCGGTGGAAAGCTGGTTTTCCGGGGAGTAGCTCGGGGGCCTGGCTGCTGGGTGAGGATGGAACAAACGCGGCGGCGACTGCCAAGGAACGGTCCCCTTCTTTCGCCGCACGTTCCCCGCGGGGAATGCGACGAACAGCCGGTGAATGAGGCATTCCCCCGGTTTCGGCTCGCGTGAACACCGGGAACGACCCGTTCCCTTCGGGGAATGCGTCGCGAAGCCTTCTCCGAGCCATTCCCTCCTTTCCACTGCACGCTCCCCGTGGGGAATACCTCATGATAAGGAGGGAATGAGCCATTCCCGACTTTCGCAGCGCGTTCCCTGCGGGGAATGCCTCGTGATCGGAGAGAATGGGCCATTCCCCTCCCTTCATGCGAGGCGAAGGGCGGGGAACACAGCGCGAGAGCCTCGTCGATCCCGCGTATCGACGGGGAACGCTTCATTCCCCCGAGGGAAAATCTCAAAAACGGAGGGAATGAAGTATGAAAAGGCGAGATGAGGCCGCCCGAGCTTCCTCGTGAGGTCGCGTTGTAAGGTTTGTTCCTCGAAGGACACGAATCATCGCGATGAGCGCCAAAAACCTCACCACGCCGGCGGTTCGCCTGCCACCGACCACAGATTCTCTCCTCGACGACACCGCGCGTCTCTACTTTCTCTGGTGGACGACTGCTACCGTCGGCCAGCTCAAGGAGCACCTCGTCTCGTCCGATCCGGAGGAACGCGCCTACTGGATGGGACCCTCCTGCGGGAGGCCAATACTCGGGACGTCTGGCTCTTCGTCACTCCGGACGAGATCCGCGCGCTGTGGCCTCGGTTGATCCGGTATCTGGGCCGTTCGCGACAGATGTGGGCCTGGCTGCTGGAGCTGCCGCCGCCGGAATGGCCGCCGCTGAGCCAGATCCGCGCAGATGAGGCGGCGCCGAGCGTTGTCTCCACGGCGAATCCTCGGTAAGCTAAGTCCGTCATGAGGGAACGCGAACGCCTCCACGCCTTGGTCGACACCCTGCCTGAAGAGGAGCTGTCGGTGGCTTTGGGATTCCTCGAATCCCTCGGAACCGAGACTGCGGAGCCTCGCTGGGCCTTGAGCGATGATGCCCCCGTAGATGACGAACCCCTCACAGCCGAAGACCAAGCGGCCCTAGCCGAGGCGGAGAAAGACCTGAACGAAGGCCGAGTCGTGACTCACGAGGAAGCGCGACGGCGTCTCCTGGGTGATGCTTGGCTCCAGTGAAGGATTCCCCTTCGGTGATCGCTTGGTTGCTCGTACTCTCTTCAGTTTCTTGCTACATCGCCTAGCCGATCAGCGGCCGGCCGAAAGCCCGCTCCGCTACATCGGCTTGTTGGGTAACCTTTCCGCCAGCCGTTGCAGAAACGGGTCCGAGTATTGATGTGCCCGGAGCCACTGGGCCAACTCGTCGTAGCTCATCCCGGCGATCTCTGTGCTGAGCCTGTCTCGAATCTGACGCATGCTCTGGACACAATCGAAGGCCTTTGAAGAGGGCTTACCCATTGCCTGGAACCTCCCGCGGAGTTCGAACGCCTCAGGATGCCTTCTCGGCGGGTTCGACCGTTTTCGGCGGCAGCCGCACCGCTTTCAGTCCGCTGGCCTCTTGCCGCGCTCGGGCCCCTTCGACAATCTTCTCGATGTCGTAGTCTGCTTCCCGCGCAATCTCCTCTCGAACGCGGTGGATTTCCTCGATAATGGGATCTTTCCTGGGCATGGTTACAGCTCCTTCACCAACTCGATCGGTGTGCGAATGACCACCCCTTTTCATTCAGAACCCTGAGGCCTCCACTCCGCAACCGCCCGCAGAATCTCCGCCTCATCCTCCTCAGTAACATCGTCGAGAGGCTTGCCGACGATCGCAGCCAGCTCCTCCTCGGGCATCTCGCGCTCGGCGACGGCGTCGAGGATGCGGAGGATGTGAGAAGGAGGAAGGAGTCCCGTGAGCTCTTCTTCGCTGAGCGCAATACCCTCCGAAGGCAACCAGAATTCAGGCGGCGTCGCGGCGACCGGCACGATCCGGGCGCTCTCCTCGCGCTCGGCAGCGTCGAGGCGCGAGCGCGGAGCGGGTTCCTTCTCTTCATCGGGCACGCTCTCGATCTCGGAGACATCGACCACGATCGCTCCCAGGTCGTCCAGAGCGGCGTGCTTGCCCGATTCGTAGAGGTCGGCCAGGGCCGCCGCCTTCTGCACCGCGAGCGGCAGGAGCTTGGCGATGCGCCGGGTGACGGTCTCCTTCCCCATCTCGGCGTAGCCGGTGACCCAGGCGGTGTCCTCGATCTTGCCGGCCCGGTACGCCTGGTAGCTCTCGCTGCGGTCGCGCACGGCGTCCACCTCGCCGCGCGACATCACGTCGAAGTGGTAGCCGCCGTCCTTGAACCTCACGTAGGCGTAGAAATGGGTGATTTCGCCGCGGCTGCCTTCGGCGGGGACGTGCTCCAGCCGCTCGTTCAAGCCATAGGCGAAGTCGAAGCGGTCGTTGCGGTGGACGGCCTGGGCGTTGATCGAGGTCACCTCGCCACTGTTGCGGGCGAGTGCGATGAAGCCGTGGTAGCCCGGCACGAGGTGCACCTTGCCGCGCGCGGGGACGAGGTACGCATGACCGAGCACGCCGTCGGGCTCCAGGCCGAGCTGGGCGCAGGTCATCACCGCCCGGTAGAGGCTCGCCCGGTCGCACTCCAGGAGCGCCTGCGTGCTCTGGAGGACCGTCAACACCACGCGCGTCAGGCGGTCCGCCGTCAGGTGCGGGGGCAGCGCTAGTCGCGAGCTGCGGCTTCATCAGCTCCAGCGCGCGGCGCACCGACTCGATCGGCTTGACCTTACGGGACGACGGCTTGACCTTCTTGCGCTTCGGCTTGGCGGCCGGTTGATCCGGTTGATATTGCCGGTTGATCCGGTTGGGCCGCCTTCTTTCCCGGGGCGGGCCGGGAGATCATCTCCGTCGCCATGCTAGGTTGACTTTAACAGCTCTCGCGGCAGGGGAATTCTCTCGGCTGCGGACCTGGGAAGGCCGCGCCGGCGCTTCCAGCGGGAAATCCGGTAATGGTTCAGTTTGCTCGTGGACTGTCTTGGTCCCTGCCCTCCGAAGCCTCACCCCCTGCCCCCTCTCCGTAACCGGAGAGGGGAAAAAACAGCAAGCGACAGATGTGTTCCCTCCCCCTCTCCCGTCAGGGAGAGGGGGCCGGGGGGTGAGGCTTCGGAGGGCAGGACCATATGCAGTCCGCAGGCAAACTGAACCATTGCGGGAAATCCGGTCGATATACCATGCCGGACGCCGACCATGAAGCCCTCATCCTCCAGGCCCCACGTCGCGGTCGTCGGCGCCGGAGCCTTCGGCGGCTGGACCGCCCTCCATCTCCTGCGCCGGGGCGCGCGCGTGACCCTGCTCGACGCCTGGGGTCCGGGAAACTCCCGCGCCAGCTCGGGCGGCGAGACCCGGGTCATCCGCACCGTCTATGGCGCCGACCGCGCCTATGTGGACTGGACGGCGCGCTCCTTTCCTCAATGGCGCGAGGCCGAGGCGAGCTGGAAGCTGCAGCTCTACCGGCGGACCGGCGCGCTGTGGATGTGCGAGGGTGACGAGGGGTACGTCCGCTCCGGCATTCCCCTGGCCGAGGACGCGGGGCTGCGCGTCGTAGAGCTGGGGGTGACGGAGGCGCGCCGGAGGTTCCCGCAGATCGATTTCGACGAGGTCCGGAGCACTTTCTTCGAGGAGGAAGCCGGCTACCTCTTCGCGCGGCGCGCCTGCCGGGCGGTCGCGGCGGCGGTCGCGGCCGAAGGCGGCGAGGTGCGGCACGCCGCGGTCGCGCCCGGTCCCATCCGCGACGGCGCGATGGCGCGGCTGGAGGTGCCCGGCGATGAGCCTCTCGCCGCCGACCTGTACGTCTTCGCCTGCGGGCCGTGGCTGGGCCGGCTCTTCCCCGAGGTGATCGGCGAGAAGATCCAGCCGACGCGGCAGGAGATCTACTTCTTCGGCCCGCCGGCCGGCGACAGGCGGTTCGGAGACGACGTCTGCCCGGTGTGGTTCGACCTGGGCGAGCGGATCATCTACGGCATCCCGGGCAACGAGCATCGCGGCTTCAAAGTGGCGGACGACACTCGCGGCGAGCCCTTCGATCCCACCGCGGGTGCGCCCATCGGCGACCGTGCTCCGACGCCCGCCCTGCTGGCGATCGCCCGCGCTTTCCTCGCCCGCCGGTTTCCCACGCTGGCCGACGCTCCGCTGGTCGAGGCGCGGGTCTGCCAGTACGAGAACAGCCCGGACGGCCACCTCCTTTTCGACCGCCACCCCGACGCCGCCAACGTCTGGTTCCTCGGCGGCGGCTCCGGCCACGGTTTCAAATTCGGACCCGCCCTGGGCGAGTACGCCGCGAACGTGATCCTGAAGGAGGAGACCCCGTTCGATTTCCTGGCGCTGGACCGTCCCGGCCTCGCGCCTGGCGGGACGCTGAAGACGCAATTCGAACGGTGATCGCTCGAACCAAGGAGACACTGACGGTGCCCGGAGAAGCATGTGGAGTGGTGGATCGGGGAAGAGAAACGGCGGTAGGCGCCCGGTTGTGGATTCCGCCAAGCGGTTGCTGTATTCTGACAGGGAAGCAACAACACAGTTTCGCGATGGAGGAGCCGATCATGGCGCAGGCGGGCGTAGCCGGCAGCTTCAAGGCGCAGCTAACGGAAACCTCGGAGTCCCTGACGGTCGGGCAGTTCGTCTCGCTCCCCAACACCCCCGGCAACGTCGGGGTCTGCTTGAGCGGCGGCGGATCGCGCGCGCTCTCGGCCGGCATGGGCCAACTGCGCGCCCTCTCGTATCTGCAGCTCGACGGCGCGAGTCTGCTGAGCCAGACCCGGGCCATCTCCACGGTGTCGGGCGGATCGTGGCTCGGCGTGCCGTTCGAGTTCCTCCCCTCCGGCACCAGCGACGCCGCTTTCCTGAACGACTACGTGCCCGACCCGGGCCAGCTCGTTCCGACGTCGACATCCGGCCACTCGCCGGCCGAGACCCTCGACGTGCTGCCGGCGGGCAACATCGGCAACCCGGTGAACACGGAACTCTTCTCCGCGCCGGCTCTCGCCATCGAGGCCTTCCTCTTCCACAAGCTCTTCGGCACACCCCTGGACTCCCTCTGGCAGGCGGTGATCGGCGCCCACTTCCTGCATCCGTACGGCCTCTACAATCCGGGTGCCCACGCGCTGCCGAATTCGCTTTTCTCATGGGATCAGGCAACCCTGCAGTCCGAGGTCGTCGGCCCCAACCCTCAGCTCGCCAAGCAGACCGCCCACCTCATCGCCAGCGGTACGGGCCGCACCCGCCGGCCGTTCCTGGTCTGCAACACCTCCATGTTCATGACCGAGCCCAGCACCAAGTATCAGCCTTTGGCGCCCGTGCAGGCCACCGCCTTCATGACCGGCATCGTGGGCTCGCCCACGGGCGTGGACGCCAACGGCCGCCAGCCGGGAGGCGGCGGCGTCACCTCGTTCGCCTTCAGCTCGAACCCCACCGCCGTCCAGGGCACCAGCGTCACCGTCAGCCAGCAGCGGCAGCTCGCCCTTACCGACATCACCGGTGCGAGCAGCGCCGCCTACGCGGATGCTCTGCGCAACCAGTTCGTCCTCTGGGAGCAGGACCCGAAGCCGTTCCTGGACAAGCTGAAAGAGCTGGAGGACGAGCTTTGGGACTGGATCTCGAAACGGTTTTCCCACCTCGGCCTCCTCGACCGCATCGCCGAGGACGTGGCCAAGCACCTCGCGGGGCCCGCGAAGGCCCTGGAAAGCCGCGTGGAGATGGCGGCGGCCGAGGATCTGGCCAGCTTGAAGGCGGACTTCCGGGAGCTCCAGGGACTGATCCCCGAGTATCAGTACTGGCCCGTAAAGGGTGTCCAGCCGTATCCGGAGACCAATCCGACCGGCTTCGCGGACGGCGGCAACCTCGAGAACGGCGGCGTCAATGCCCTGCTCGCCTACTCGGACATCGACAACCTCATCAGCTTCCACAACTCGAGCACGCCCATCGCGGCAGCAACCCTGGGCATGATCGGCGCCGACGGCCAGGAAGTGCCGAACACGCGGGCGATCATCGCTTCGGACATCCCACCCCTCTTCGGTTATCAGCCCTACAGCGCGCAGAAAGGCTACGTCCTCTACGCGGGAGACCCGAACCCGGGCTTTCCCCAGGGGAGGAACAGCCAGGTCTTCGAATCCTCCCGGCTGGCCGACCTCATCCAGGGTCTATGGGCGGCGAGCGGGAGCGGAGCGAACACCGGCAGCGCCCTGTTCAAGCAAGACCTCGCCGTGCAGGACAACGCCTGGTTCAACGTGAAAGGGGGACGGACGGTGAACGTCCTGTGGGTCTACCCCAATCGCGATCAGGGGTGGTTCAACCTGCTGAGCCCCGCGGTACAGGCGCTCCTGACGCCGTTCAGCGATCCCACGACGTTCAACTACTTCCCGCACTACAGCACGTTCCACTCGGACCTCAACGCCCAGGAGGTCAACATGCTCGCCAGCTATGCGGCCTGGATGGTCGCCAATCCCGCCAACGCGGAGCAGTTCCTGAGCATGTATCAGTAACAGGGGAGCTCGTTGGCTTAACCTCGCTCGTCCCATGTCTTGTCGAGCTCCTCAGGAGTCCTGTCCTTGAGGCTCAGGTCGTCTTCAACTGAGGAGCTCCATCTCCAGCCTCAGCAATTCACCGCCCGCCTGTTCCATAATCCGACTTTACTTGGTTCTTGTTGACATCTTCCGTTCGGTTATGTAGCATGGTGCTGGCCGAAACGCTTCGGCAAGGAGTCCCGATGCCGATTACCCAACAGGAGCTAGCATCACGTCTCCGGATAGCTCGCGAAGCAGCGGGGCTGACTCAAGAGGCGGCTGCCCGGCATCTGGGCTTGCCCCGCTCGTCGCTCGCCCAGGTTGAGCTTGGGAACCGGACCGTCTCCGGGCTGGAGCTGGAGGCCTTGGCTCGTCTCTACGGCCGCGGAATCGAAGAGCTCTTGGCGGAAGAATTCCACCCGGAAGAGTCTCTAGTCGCGATCTTCCGAGCGGAGGCCGTCTCCGCTGACGCCGACGAGGTTACCGAGGCGGTCTCCGACTGCATTGCTCTCGCTCGGGAGCTTGCCAACCTCGAGAATCTGCTTGGCATCGACCGTGCCGCCATTCGAGCTCCCGCCTATGCCGACGCGGTGCTGCATTCGAAATGGCAGGGAATCGAACAGGGAAGTCGTGCCGCGGCCGCAGAGCGGCGCCGGTTCAACCTGGGAGAGCTTCCTCTCGGTGATATTGAAGACCTGCTTCAGAGCCAAGGAATTCGAACGGTCCTCCGCGATCTACCGCAGGATGTTTCTGGCTTCACTCTCATGGAGCCCAGCCTGAGCTTTCTCGTGGTGGCGAACCGGCGTCACCCTCTGCTGCGCACTCGGTTCTCATGGGTGCACGAGTACGCCCATATCCTTTTCGATCGCAACCGCAAGGGTACGGTCAGCCGGGATTCGGATCGTGCCGAGCTCTCCGAGGTTCGGGCCAACGCTTTCGCGGCGGCCTTCCTGATGCCCGAGCTCGGGGTGCGCGAATTCCTGGCCGGCATCGGAAAGGGCCAGTCGAGCCGCAAAAAATGGGTGGTCTTCGACGAAGGAGAGATGATCTCCGCCGAGGTACGAGCCGAGCCGGGCTCTCAGGCGCTCCAGCTTTATGACGTCGTGCTCCTTGCGCATAATTTTGGAGTCAGTCGCCTCGCCGCGCTCTACCGGCTCAAGAACCTTGGCCTGATCTCGCAGGCCCAGCTCGACGATTTGCTTCGCGAAGAGCAGGAGGGCAAAGGAAAGGAGATCGAGCGATCGCTACGCCTTGCCGACCACCAGGAGAAAAGAGGGAAGCGACCAGCAAGCTCGAGGGACTTCCAATCCCGCTTTCTCGCCTTGGCGATCGAGGCCTACAGGCGGGAGAAGATCTCGCGCGGGAAGCTTTCAGAGTTGGCATCGATGGTGGACTTTTCCCCTCCAGCATTGGATCAGGTCCTTCGCGCAGTGGGCTTGGATGAGGAACCGGAAAGCGAGGTCCTCCTGCCCGAGGATCTCGGGTGAGCGGCGATGAGGTTCGGACAGTCGTGGTGGATACCTCGGTGATTATTAATCTCGCCATCCTCGATCGAATCGGCTTGCTTGGCATTCTTGAGCGGCTCCGATTCGTCGTACCAGGCGAGGTTTTGGCCGAGGTCAGTAGACCCGAACAGAGGAAGCGCGTGCGAAAAGCGCTCGAAACTGGCCTGCTGACAAAGGTTGCTTTGGATCAGCCAATGCTGGATCGGTTTGCCGGTTTCCGCAGGCAGATGAAGGCCGGCGAGGCCGCTTGTCTCGCCTTCGCAGTAGAGAACGGCTGCCTATTCGCCTGCGACGAGGGGCGGATCGTTCGCAGTGAGGCGAGAAGGCTCCTCGGCTTGAACCGCATCCTAAATACCCCAGGAGTCTTCGTGCTCGGGATCCGAGCCGGCTATTGGACGGTGGATGAAGCCGATGAAGCCAAGTCAGTACTGGAGAAGAACCGGTTTCGGATGAAATTCAGCTCCTTCCGGGAGCTGTTATAGAGTGAAGTAGAGTGAGCCGATGTAGGCCATCCCATACATCTCGGGGAAGGGATCGGCGTCGCCGAGGGCCTGAACCCGGGACGCACTTTTCTGCATGTTTGTTTTCCTATCAAAGGAATCTACTGGAGCTTCGAGCGGTGGAGGGCGATGCACTCCTCGGCCGTTACCACCGGAAGCTTCGCCGGCCTGAAGTCCTGCTTGTTTCGTGTCACGATGGCGTCGAGGTCTTCTACCAGGGCGGAGTAGTACTGAATAGCATCTTCAAAATCCGTGAACGAGGAGGCCAAGGCCTGATCGACCACGCTTTCGTCAGCCCGCAGGACTCGCGTCAGCAGCCGCAGCTTGCGAAGCGTCGCGACGGCGTCGGGCCCGGTCAATTTTTTACGGAGAATATAAAAGAGGTTGGAGAAGATGACCGGAGTGACGAAAGCTTCGATTTCCCCTGCCTGAACCAGCAGAAAAAACTCGGCGGATGCAGGGAAGAAGGGCTGGCGGCCGAGCAGGAAATCGAGGAGTACGTCGGTGTCGACCAGGACTCGGAATTTCATGAGTACTTCTTGAGGAGGTACTCCGCGTAAGCTTCCTTCTCGTCCTCGATCTGAGAGCCGGCCAGGATTCCGGCCAATTCGGCCACGACACCACTGAGCCGCCGGGGTTCCGCCTGCTCTCCCTTCGTGAGTCCGTCGAAGTAGCTCTCCACCAGCCGGGAGAGGCTTTCACCCCGCTGTTCCGCGTAGGCCTTCGCCCTCTCGATCACTTCGCTGTCCAGTTTCAGGGTGAGCTTTGCATCCATCGCGGGCTCCTTGGTACGTATAAAGCATAGCGCTTCTGTACGGCCTTCGTCTAGTCGCGGGCATCTCTCCGTCACAGTCCCGTCACCGCCGTGCTAGGATCATCGGCTGACTCGACTTGAACACATGCCTCCGCGCCCGCGGTGGGCGGCGGAAGACTGGAGGGAGGCTCGTATGGTTCGGAAAGCTCAACCGTTCCTCTGGCTCTTGCTTTTGATGCTCTCGACGGCGGGGGCCGTTTTCGCGCAGCAGACCGGATCGATCTCCGGCGTCGTCCGCGGCGCAGACGGCGCGCCGTTGCCGGGAGTCACAGTAACTGTGAGCGGACCGCTGCTGCCCGCCGGCCGCAGCGCCGTGACGGACGAAGGCGGCGGCTTCAGCGTCCTGCGCCTGACACCCGGCGACTACGAAGTGACGGCGGAGCTGACGGGAATGGGCGGCGCTCATCGGCCCGTGGTCGTCGCTCTCGACAGGGACACGCAGGTGGATCTCGATATCAAGCCGTCCGTGGCGGAAGAGATCACCGTCACCGCGGCACTGCCGACGATCGACGTCAGGTCGAGCGACGTGCAGTCCAATTACTCCAACGAGCAGATCGAGGACCTGCCGGTGCCCCGCACCTACCGCGGCCTCTTTCAGCTCGCGCCGGGCGTCTCGGAGAACGGACGCAATACGCCCAATGCCGGAGCCTCGCGAATGGACAACATGTACCTGGTCGACGGCATCAACGTGACCAACCCCCACTACGGCGACATCCTGCCCGACATCACCGAGCTCGACATCGACCAGGCGAGCATCAAGCGCGGCGGCATCACCGCCGAATACGGCCGCGCCGGCGGCATGCTGGTCAACGCCGTCACCAAGTCCGGAACCAACGACTTCAAAGGCGAAATCCGCGCCGAGTATCAACCGAACAACTTCGTCTCCGACAGCAAGATCTCGACGATCCAGAACAAGGTCGACCGCGATCTGATCGCCGGCGCGCTCGGCGGTCCCCTGGCGCGCGACCGCTTCTGGTTCTACGCCTCGGTGAGCCTGCCGCGGTCGACCACGACCGACCGCGTCAACAACCTCGGCGCGGTGCCGGACTCGGACCGCGACACCGACGAGTACTTCGGCAAGATCACCGCCAACCCGCTGTCCAATCACTTTTTCAACGCTTCCGTGCGCTCGCGGGACACCGAGACGAGCGACGCCGGTATCGGCACCAACACCCACCCCTCCGTGGCAACGACGGATGCGACGGAGTACCTGCTGGGCACTTTCAACTGGGTGTGGAATCTCACGCCGGACAGCCTGGCCGAGCTGAAGCTGAACCACAACAAGGAGGAGAACTCCAGCGTTCCCGTCACCTCCCTGGGCTACCGCCCGGCTTTCAACGCCGCCCGGCCGGACCTCGCCGGCGCGTTCACCACCGCGGCCGGCCACATCGTCGGCGGCGCCACCGCCGCGGGTCAAACCGTGGGCGGAGGAAGCCTGTTCAACTTCCAGGACTTCGAGCGCGACGAAGCGCGGCTGACCTATCAGCGGTTCGCCTCCTGGGGCGGCTCGCGCCACGACATCCGCGCCGGCGTCACCTACGACAAGAACGAGGAGCGACTCGACCGGGTGGCGAACGGCTGGGGCACCGTCACCTTCAGCACCACGTCGCAGACCTACACCGCCAACTACGTCTCAACCCAGCCGGCACACACCGGCCAGGCCGAGGTCTGGGGCGTCTTCGTTCAGGATCAGATCGCCTTCGGCGAGCGAACGACCGTGACCGCCGGCGTGCTGGTCAACAAGGACGACTACTTCGGCGAGGGACCGGGGTCGACGCCGAACACCAAGACCAAGGTCAAGATCCTGACCTTCGACTGGGACCAGCAGATCCAGCCTCGGCTCGGCATCTCCTTCGTCCCCAGTCCCACGCGGGGCGACAAGCTCTACTTCAATTTCGGCCGCTACTCCAACACCGAGAACAAGTCGCTCACCCGGGCCGCCTCGCCGACCCGGATTTTCACCACCCGGGCCACCTTCGACGTCAACGGCAACCTGCTCTCGGACGTGCCGGCGGCCAATACCCAGAACAAGGCGATCGATGCCGGGCTCGATCCGATGTATACCGACGAGATCCTCGCCGGCTACGCGCGGCCGCTCGGCGCCGCCTGGACGGCCGAGCTCTGGGGGATGTACCGCGACGTCAAGAACATCTTCGAGGACGTGAGCGCCGACGGCCGCGGCGCCGGCCCCTTCCACGTCGCCCAACTGCCCGACGCCTATCGCCGGTACACGGCCGCCTCGCTGGAGCTGACCCGCCGGCCGCTCACCGACCGTTTCCGGCGCCTGTGGGTCAACGCCAGCTACACCTGGAGCCGTTTGGAGGGTAACTGGGACATCGACTACGCCGACCAGCTCTTCTTCAACTCCTCGATCCTCCAGGACGGTCCGGGCGTGCTGATCGACCAGAACCGCGACGGCCTGTTGCTCGGCGACCGCACGCATCTCTTCAAGCTGTTCGCCACCTTCGAGCCCATCGATCGCCTGCGCACCGGCACCTACATCCGCTACCAGAGTGGAGCCGCCTGGGAGGCACGGGGTCAACCGGCCACCAACATCTCCAGCAGCTATCACCGTTATCTGGAGGAGGCGGGCTCGCGGCGGATGGAGGACTGGCTCAACGTCGACCTGCTCACCTCGTACGAGCTCCGGTTCGCCGGCGTCGGCGTCGAGATCGAGGCCCGCGTCGTCAACCTGCTCGACGAACAGGCGGAGCTCCAGGTGGACAACCGCTACGTCCTCAACCAGCCGCTGAATCCCGCCAACCCGGGCCCCGATCCGCTGCTCAGTCCGTCGAACAATACCCAGTTCGCCAGGCCGACCCAGCTCTCGGATCCGCGGTCGTTCGTGCTGTCGACGATCCTGCGGTTCTAGGTCTCGTCTTACACGCGCGACCTCACCCCCTGGCCCCCTCTCCTGAAGGAGAGGGGGAAATCGAGACCAACCTGAGCCCCTCTCCTTTAGGAGAGGGGTTGGGGTGAGGTGGAGCGGGCACTGGACCATCGCCGCCTGCGGTAAGGTTGGAGCCGTGGAGATCCGCGACTTCGCCCGCACCGTTCTCCTCACCGAGGATCTCGACGCCAAGCTCGCGCCGCCTGCGGGCGAGCTGACGGACGACGAAGCGGGCCCTGCGTTCCGCGCCGAGGAGCCGGGCCGGCCGCCGCATCTGCGGTTCGTTCCGGTGGCCGTACCGGACATCGAAGGCTTCCACGATCCCGCCCAGCGGCGGCGCATCCTGCACGCTCTCGCCAACCACGAGCTGCAGGCCGCCGAGCTGTTCGCCTGGGCGCTCCTCGCCTTTCCCGGACGCGCCAGCGGACTTCCGCCGCGGGCTGCTCCGCATCCTCTACGACGAGCAACGTCACACCCGGATGTACGTCGCGCGCGTGGAAGACACCGGCGCTCGCTTCGGCGACTTCCCGGTCAACGGATACTTCTGGGGCAAGGTCGAGGCGATCACCACGCCGCTCCGCTTCCTCTGCGCCATGTCGCTCACCTTCGAGAACGCCAACCTCGACCACACGCTGGAGTACGCGGCGGCGGCGCGCCGGGCGGGCGACGTCAAAACGGCCGCCGTCATCGAGCGGGTCCATCGCGACGAGATCGAGCACGTCCGCTTCGGCTGGACCTGGCTGCAGGTCTTCAAGCGGCAGGACGAGTCCGCTTGGGAAGCGTTCCGCACCAACCTGACCTGGCCGTTGCACCCGGCCAAGGCGCGGGGGAGGACCTTCCATCGCCGGGAGCGCGAGGCGGCGGGGCTGGATGCGGAGTTCATCGACAGGCTCGAGCAGGGCGAGCCGTGAGGCGAATCCTCGCCAATCTCCTCTGCGAGGGCGAGCTCGCCCGCGTCCCAGGACCCAGCCGGCGCGTGCGGTCCACGCCTCCCCGCGCGGTCCTCGAGACCGTTTCCAGGCTCGGCACGCTCCTGCGCGCCTTCGCTCGCGAGGGCGACCGGCTGTGGACGCCCGCGCCCGTCGATCCGGAGTGCGTTCCGGACGCGGCGGGACTGCCACGGCCGATGCTGGAGTCCGGGCCGCTGCGGGAGCTTCCTCCGGCAGAGGAGGTCCTCGCATGGTGCGAAACGCCCGAGGCCGCGGCTCACCGGGGCGGCGCGCGCCATCCTTCCAGGTACTCTTTGGACGCCCCTCTCCACGAGCTTCTCTGGAAATTGCCGACGCCCGCGCCTGCGATCGTCGCGGCCGTCCACCACCGGGCCTTCCACCTCCAGATCGCCGAGGAGGTCGGCTGCGCGCTCTCCGGCGCCCGGATGGTGGATTCCTTGAAGGACCTGGACCGCGTCCTGCGGAGATCTCCCCGCAGCTGGGTCGTCAAGGCCCCTCTCTCCGTCTCGGGCCGCGACCGCCACATCGAGAGGAACGGACCGGAGCTGTCCGACCCGAAAACCCGCCGAACGGTCGAACGGCTCTTCGAACGCTGCGGCGCACTCCTCTTCGAGCCGTGGATGGAGCGGACGGACGACTTCGGGGTCTCGGCCCTCCTCGCGGGGTCCGAGCTGCGGATCGTAGGAATTCACCGCCAGGAGGTGGACCGCAAAGGCCGGTTCGCGGGAATCAACCTGGCGGCCGGCCTGCTTGAAAGAGATCGGGAACGCCTGCTGGAAACCGTCGAGGCGGTCGCAGAAGCCCTCCGGCGCGCCGGCTACGCGGGACCGTTCGGGATCGACGCCTGGCGCTATCGGCGGCAGGACGGCGCGATCGTCCTCAATCCCCTGGGCGAGATCAACGCCCGGATGACGTTCGGGCTGGTGGCGTGGGCGCAGGCGGAGCGGTCGGCGGTTTCGGGTTTGCTATAATTACTTCGCTTGGCACCATTTAGAATCATTGCCAACAGCGACTGGGGATTCTCATGAAAGAAAATACAGCTCTTCGGGCATGGCTTCTCTGCGCGATCCTCGCCGCTCCCGGGCTCGCGGCGACGCCGGACGGCGGGCTCTTCGTGCCGAAGCCCGGCAAGGCCGTCGACCGATCCGGCAATATTGGGGAAATGGGCGTGATCCGGTCCCGCCCGGTGGACGTGGACTTCAGGCGCCTCGCCAATGCCGCAGATACCGCCAAGGCCGGCTCCGGGCTGCGGCTGAACCTGTTTTCCGACGTCGCGCTGACGGCGGTCCTGGATCGGATCGTCTTCGAGACGGAGGAGACCTTCTCCTGGGTCGGCCATCTCCAAGGGGTCCCGGGAAGCCACGTGACCCTGGTGGCCGGCGGCGGCGTCCTGGCCGGCGGCATCACCTTCGACGGGGCCGCCTACCGGGTTCGCCACACGCGGCAGGGATTCCACGCCGTCGAGCAGGTCGACACCGGCGCTTTCCCTCCCGAGGTGCCGCCGATCCCCGTATTCGCCAAGGACGCCCGTGCCGTCGTTCCGCGCCCGCGGCCCGCGGACGACGGCTCCACCTTCGACCTGATGGTGCTCTACACCCCTGCAGCTCGTGTGGCCGTGGGCGGGAAGAGCGCCATCCAGAGCCTCGTCACTCTGGGCGTGACGGAGACCAACCTCGCCTACGAGAACAGCGGCGTCATCCCGCGCCTGCGGCTGGTTCACATGGCGGAGATCAAATACCAGGAATCCGGGGACGCCGGCCTCGATCTCAGGCGCCTGCGCGATCCCAGGGACCGCCAGATGGACAAGGTCCTCGCCTGGCGGAACGCGCGCCGGGCGGACCTGGTCATGCTGGTCGGCCACGGCATCGGCGGACCTTGCGGCATCGGCTACCTGATGGCCGGCAGCGGCAGCGCCTGGTTCGAGTCCTCGGCCTACAGCTTTGTCGACTGGCAGTGCATCAGCCCCAACTACACTTTCGGTCACGAGCTGGGGCACAACCTGGGCTCCAACCACGCTCCCGACGATCCCGGGATCGGAACCGGAGCGTTCCCCTTCTCCTTCGGCTACAAGGACCCGACCCTCCGATTCCGCGACATCATGTCGTATCCCTGCATTATCACCTGTCCCCGGATCCTTCACTTTTCGAGCCCGCTGGTCACCTCGGACGGGTTGGTCACCGGCACCGCGACGCAGGACAACGCGCGGTCGTTCAACGAGGTGCGCACCGTCGTCGCGAACTTCCGGGTCAGCCGCAGAAGGTGACGGAGCGCTGAAAACACCTTCAAAAAACTGCCAGGGAGGCCGAGCATGAAACGAGCTCAGACGGGTTTGGCCCTATTGCTCCTGACGGCGTCCGCTCCAGCCTTCGCCTGGGGACCGAACGGGCACCGCATCGTCGGACGGATCGCCATGAACCACTTGTCGGAGGAAGCCGCCCGGGCCATCGAATGCCTGATCGGTCCCGAGGGTCTGGATCAGGCGAGCACCTGGGCGGACGAGATCCGCAACGATCCGAACTGGCAGCCGCCGCTGAAGAACCCGAGCCCCTGGCACTTCATCAGCATCGACGACGCCGAGACGCTGGAGACGACCGAGCGCAATCCCGCCGGGGACGTCCTCGAAGCCATGCAACGCTTCGAGGCCGTGCTGCGGGACCCGCAGGCGAGCCGCCCGGCGAAGCAGGAAGCCCTGAAGTTCCTCGTCCACTTCGTCGGCGACGTGCATCAACCCCTGCACGTGGGGCGGCGCGCCGACCGCGGCGGCAACAGCATCGAGGTGTTCTGGTTCGGCGACAAGTCCAACCTGCACTCGGTGTGGGACTCCGGTCTCATCGAAAGCGAAAAGCTGAGCTTCTCGGAATTCGCCGCCTTCATCGACCACCCCACGCAGGAGGAGATCCGGACGTGGCAAAGCGCCGCCTTCGCCGACTGGGTGAAGGAGTCAAAGGCGGAGCGCGAGAAGGTCTACAAGATCGGCGACGGCAAGCTCAGCTTCCAGTATGTTTTCGACAACATACCTTTGGTCAAGCGGCGGCTGGTGCAGGGAGGGGTGCGATTGGCAGGACTGCTGAACTCGATCTTCGCTCAGCCCGGCCCTTGATGCTCGGACTGGGTCCCGCGCAGGATCGACTCGAGGGTGTTCACTCGGAGCGAGGAGGCCAGGGGACGGGCCGTCCGTCGCAGTCCCCGTACTCCGCTCCCGGCCGCTCCTGAAGCCACTGCGCCAGGCGCTCAGCGATCTCCTTTTCGTCGGCTTCCGGAAACCGCCGGCGCAGGTTCTGCCGCATCATGGCAACCCCGGCTTCGAAGAGCTCCAGGGCGGTGCGGAATCGCTGGGAAGCGAGAGCGGAGTCCATATTACGTATTGTACCCTGGCTCAGCCCGCCTCCCCCACGATCCCCAGGATCTCCCGCCCGTACAGCCGCACGATCGTCGGTCCGACGCCGGGAACGTTCAGCAGGTCCGCCTCGCTGCGCGGCCGGACGGTCGCGAGGGCTTGGACGGCGCGGTCGGTCAGAATCCGGAAAGCGGGCACTCGGCGCCGCTGCGCTTCGGCGCGGCGCCAGACCTTGAGAGCCTCGATGACCTCTCGCGAAGCCAGCTCCAATGCGGCCTCGGGCATGAAAGTCTCTTGAACCGGCCGCGCGGCGAGGCGCTCGCGCACGGCCCGGCGTTCCCCCTTGTCCGGACGCTCCGCGCGCTGCCTCTTCTTGCGCGTGCGCGGCATCTCCTCCGCCATCTCGACGCGGGCGATAGCATCCGGGTCGCCGCGGTACCCTTCCGGCGTCAGGGCGGCGCGCTGGAAGTGGATCGTCCGGCCTTCCTTCTCGAAGTCGTCCTGGGCGATCTTGAGCAGGCCGGCACGGGACATCCCTCCCAGGAGGCGCTCGAAGGACCTGCGGTCGGAAAGCCCCTCCGGGCAGGTCTCGCGGTAGAGCTGGCCCGTGGACTGGCCGTCTCGCCCGCGCAATGAATGGAGGATTCGCGCCAGGAGATCTCTCTCCAGCGCGTTGAGCGGCCGGAAGCGGCGGACCCCGGACTTCTCAGGGACGCAGACGTCGCAGATGCCGCACGGCTCGCCCGAGTCCTCCTGGTCGCCGAAGTGCCGCACCAGGTGGAGCATGCGGCAGCCGTGAGACTCGGCGAAGCGCATCATCCGGTCGAGCTGCTCCAGCTTGTGGTCGCTCTGCGCGAGATAGGGGCGCTGCCAGCCGGCGGCGCCCAGGGCCACGTTGCCGTCCGGGTCCACCAGCGCGCCGCCGTGAATCCAGAGCTTTTCCAGCGCCCGCTCGAAGAGCTCCTCGTCCATCTCCAGGCGCTTGCGGATCTGCCCGTCCCTCTGCGGCTCGGCGGTGAGCGCTCGGTAGATGCGCTCCAGCTCGCCCACTTCCGGGTAGTCCCGGGCGTGGAACAACTCGTGGTTCTTCCGGTCGGCGAACGAGTAGAGCAGGATGGCCCGCGAAAGCTCGCCGTCGCGGCCGGCGCGGCCGATCTCCTGGTAGTAGCCTTCGACGCTGCCGGGCAGCCGGTGTGGATCACCGTGCGGATGTTCGGCTTGTCGATCCCCATGCCGAAGGCGATGGTGGCGACGATGACCTCCAGCTTGCCCGAGAGGAAAGCCGCCTGGACCCGGTCGCGCGACGGCGGGGTCATCCCCGCGTGGTAGGCCGCGGCGGGAAAATCCTCGTCGAGGATCTCGCCCAGAGCGTCGGCTTCCTTGCGCGTGGGCGCGTAGACGATGGCCGGCCGGCGTTCGCGGTCCGCGAGGATCTTGCGCACGGCGTCGCGGCGCTCGGCGGGACGCATCTCGACGACCTCGACGGCGATGTTGGTGCGGCGGAAGCCGTGGATGAACCGCTCGTCGCCGGCTAGGCCGAGCTGCTGCGCGATGTCGTCCTGCACCCGCGGCGTGGCGGTCGCGGTCAGCGCGATCACCGGCGCCGGCCGCAGCAGGGGGAGGCGCTGGCCGAGCAGCCGGTAGTCGGGCCGGAAGTCGTGCCCCCATTGCGAGATGCAGTGGGCCTCGTCGACCGCGATGAGCACCGGCTTGCGCCTGGCGAGCATCTCCGGGAAGCCCGGCACGGACAGGCGCTCGGGAGCGATGAACAGGAAGTCGAGCCGTCCTCGCCAGGTAGTCGAGGCACACCTGGCGCGACGCCGACCGGTCGCGCCCGGAGTGGATGCGCTCCGCCTGGAGGCCCAGCTCGCGGAGCTTCGCCACCTGGTCCTCCATCAGCGCGATGAGCGGCGAGACGACCAGCGTCGTGCCGCCCCGCGCGAGGCCCGGAAGCTGGTAGCAGAGCGACTTGCCGGCTCCGGTCGGCATGACCAGGAGGACGTCCTTGCCCGCCACGACCGCTCGGCAGACCGCCTCCTGATAGGGGCGGAACGAGGGCAGGCGGAAGGTGGAATGGAGGAGGTGGGGAAGGTCGGCGGCGAAACTCGACGCCGGCGGTCCTTCCTGGATCGAGCTTCTCGGCCGCTCCGAGGCCCTCACTCCCCCTTCCCCCTCTCTCCCAGCCTCCCCCCCGACCGCCGGGAGAGAGGGGGTTTTCGAAAACAAATCCAAAGCTGTCTCCCTCCTCTCCCGGCGGTCGGGGGGGAGGCTGGGAGAGAGGGGCCGGGGAGGTGAGGGCCGGACGGCGCGGACAGCGGCTGAGTTTTCACCAACCACTGCAGCGGGGTTCTTCGCTTTCCCATTCCCCACCACCCCCCGCACGTACTCCTCGATCTCCCGCAGGAACGCTCCGAGGTCCGCCTGGCCGCGCTGGATGCCCTGGAGCCGCGCCTCCCACTGGCCCGTCATGGCCGGGCTCTTGACGTGCGGATGGACGACGTCGATGAGCCGGATCCCCTTGTCGGTGGCCTCCAGGGTCTTGCCCGTGCCGGACGACGTACTCGCGGCGGAGCAGGGTCTCGATGATCTCGGCGCGCGTGGCCGGAGTGCCGAGGCCCGACTCCTTCATCGCCTCGGAGAGCTCCTTGTCGTCGAGGGTCTTGCCCGCCGTCTCCATGGCCGTCAGCAGCGTGGCCTCGGTGAAGCGCTTGGGCGGCCGGGTCTGCTTGGCGACGGCCTTCGCGTCCACGACCTCCTGCCGCTGCCCCTGGACGAGGCCGGACGGCAGATCCTGGTTCTCCTCCGGTGAAGGAGCCTCGGCCGGTTGATCCTCCTTGCCCTCCTTCTCCTTGTCCTTCGCGGCCGGCTTCTTGGCGTCTTTCCCGCCGCCGATGTCCAGCACCTTCCAGCCGACCTGCTCCACCAGCGTGCCGGTGCTGTGATAGCGGTCGACGACCGGCTCGCCCACGCCGGAGGGCGGAGGGTTGGAGATCGCCGTGATGACGGTGGTCACCAGCCAGACGTGATCGTCGTGCCAGGCGGAGAGCAGGCGGCGGCAGATGAGGTCGTAGATCTTCCGCTCGTCGTCGCCGAGCGGAACGCCCTCCGGCGAGGTCGAGGTGGGGATGATGGCGTGGTGGTCCGTGACCTTGGAGTCGTCCACGAACCGCTTGCCGAGAGGGCGCTCGCCCGTGCCCGGAGCCAGCTTGTCGCGATACGGACCCTGGATGGCGCGCACGATCGTGCCCAGGGTGGCGGCGACGTCCGTCGAGAGGTGGCGGCTGTCGGTGCGCGGGTAGCTGATGAGCTTCTTCTGCTCGTAGAGCGCCTGCGCGACCCCCAGCGTCTTCTTGGCGCTGAAGCCGAAGAGCCGGTTGGCGTGCCGCTGCAGCTCCGTCAGGTCGTAGAGCAGCGGCGGCGGCATGCGCCGGGTCTCGGCGCGGATCGATTCGATGGCTGCCTGTCCGGCGCGGGCGCGCTGGACGATCCGCGCCGCTTCCTCGAACTCGGCGCCCGGCTTGGCGTCGGGCTGCGCCTTGATCCGTTTCGCCTCGATCGTGGGGGTCTCGCCGCGGAACCAGGTGCCCCGGTAGCCGGCGGCGTCCGTCTTCGCCGAGCCCTCCGGCGAAAAGGTGGCCAGCACCTCCAGGTAGTCCTCGGGCACGAAGGCGCGGATCGCCAGCTCGCGCTCGACGAGCATGGCCAGGGTGGGCGTCTGCACGCGCCCG
This sequence comes from Thermoanaerobaculaceae bacterium, assembly GCA_963778565.1. Taxonomy (GTDB): domain Bacteria; phylum Acidobacteriota; class Thermoanaerobaculia; order Multivoradales; family UBA5704; genus DATARR01. The sequence goes on from CAVZUZ010000025.1 coordinate 60,305, forward strand.
ACCGACAGCTCTTCGTTGAAGTCCAGCGTGTAGGCGCGGGAGAGGTTCATCCCCACCAGCCAGTCGGCGCGGCTGCGGCCGCGGGCGGCGTCGGCCAGCGGATCGAAGTCGCGGCCGTCGCGCAGCTTGCGGAAGCCCTCGCGGATGGCGTCGGCGGTGAGCGAGGAGATCCACAGGCGCTGGACCGGCTTGCGGCAGCCGGCGGCCTCGTAGATGTAGCGGAAGATCAGCTCGCCCTCGCGGCCGGCGTCCGTGGCGCAGACGACGCGCTCGACCTCGGGCGCGTTGAGCACCTTCTTGACCACCTCGAACTGCGTGCGCGTCTCCTCGGAGACGACCAGCGGCCACTCGCGGGGGAGGATGGGCAGATGGTCCCGCCGCCAGCGCCGCCATTCCGGATTGATCTCGTGCGGCTGCGCCAGGGCGACCAGGTGGCCGATCGCCCAGGTGACGACGTAGCCGTTGCCGCGGAGAAACCCGTCGCCCCTCTGGCTGGCGCCGAGGACGCGGGCGATGTCCCGGGCGACGGCGGGCTTTTCGGCAAGAACGGCGGTGGTCATCCGGAAGCTCCCTGGGGATATCGTATTAGAATTGCCTTTCCGGCAAACGCGACAACCCTTCGCCGTCCCATTGCTGAAAGGAGTCTTCTGTGACGATATCCCTGGACCTTGTCAGCTCCTTCGTGAACTTCGCTGGAGGTGCTTGTCTGACGTGGGATGCCCTCTACATCAAGCAAAGGATCCAGGCTGAAACCGGCATCCGTCGTCTGCAGGAAGGGTTGGCGGAGATGGGAGAAGGAGACCTTCTAACGTACAGGGGCAAGACTCTCAGTGAGGGGAAAACTTTCCAACTCTGGCTTTCCTCGCGCCCCCTGCGATTGACGAAGATCGGCTTCGTCCTCATGACACTGGGATTTCTGCTGGACTTCTTCGCAAAGCTATGATCAGGTTCAGGCCTTCTGGATTGTCCACAGCCTGAGGATGATCCGATCTGGTCGACTTGGAGATGCCTCGACTCGCCGCGTAAAAGTCAATACGTAGCCAGGGTGAAACCTGAAGACATAGACGCCTCCAGAGACGCTGTAAAATTCTGGGAACGAATCGAGAAATCCGACGAGCGCCTTGAGGAGCGCCGTGAATACCTCATCACCCTCGGGAACGGCCCTGAGCTCCTCAACGTGAACGCCAAACTCTTCAGAGGGCTCAATCTGAAGCTTGCTTTCCGGCAAGGCCTGAAGCCCCTTGATCTTTCTACTCTGAAGCTCTCAGGGATGTCTCCGTCTCGATTCTGGACTCCAGGGTTCTCTTCGCCTGCCCAAGGCGTTCCGCGGCCGCCGTTGCATCGCCATGGGCCTCGTGCAGGGCCTCGACGACCAAACGCTCCACGGAGTCGTCCGCACGTTCCACTTGGGTCAGAACTTCCGGAGAGACTCCCAGATATTCGGCGAAACTATGCAAACTTTCGAAAGTTCTATATCTGCCTTCCTGGAAGTCCTGCTCAGCCCTGCGATTCTCTTCTTCTCCCGCAGGACTGCCGAACGGGACAATCCGGGTCGGTTTCAGGATTACCGAATTCCCTAGAGTAGAGACTTCCAGAAAGTCTCCCTCTTTGACCTGCAGGGCGGAGCTTACCTCTTCGGGAAGAGTCAACTGGTCGGCTGGGTAGATCCGGACAGAGCTCATCTCAGTTACCGAGGCTTATCGTACCACAGTGCGGACAGAAGGGCAGGAAGAAACCCTGCCGCCGGCTCTCGGCAAAGACCGGCGGCAGGGCGCGGTACAGCGTACGCGCCTTTGAGGATCAGAAAACTTCAAGAGAGACTGCAATACTGTTCATTCAGTGCGCCCACTCCATGAAATGGGGACACCTGAAATGGGGACACCTGCAGGCCGAGCACGTCAACGCAGGGGGGCCGGCAGCCGGAGGACCTCGCCGGGCGCCGCGCTCGTGCGTTGGCCGCCGTCGATCACCGGCACGCCGTTGACCAGGACGTAAGGGATGCCCGCGGCGAAGATCTGTGGCCGTTCGAAGGTGGCCTCGTCGCGGACCGCCGCGGGATCGAAGATCGTCAGGTCCGCCGCCCAGCCTTCCTTGACCAGCCCGCGCTTGCCCAGCTTGAAGTGGGCGGCGGGGAGCGAGGTCATCTTCCGGACGGCCTCCTCGAGGGCCATCGCCTTTTTCTCTCGAACGAAGAGGCCGAGCACCCGGGCGTTGTTGCCGAAGGCGCGGGGATGGGTCCGTCCCTCCTCCGGCGTCACGATCCAGCCGTCCGAGGCGAAGGCAACCCAGGGATGTCTCAGGAACCGGGTCACGTCGTCCTCGGACATCAGATGGTAGATCATGGCGGCGTCTCCGGTCCGCAGCATCCGCCGCGCCGTTTCGAGCTGGGCGTCCGCGGAGCCGTCGCCGAGGAGCTTCTCCGCCACCTGCTTCATCGACAGGCCGGTGAGCGACGGATCGGGCGGATAGGAAGAGACGACGGCGAAGGAGAGATCCGTGAAGCCCCTGCCGGCGAGCGTCTCCTTCATGTCGGCCTTGATGCGCCCCCAGGTGGCCTCGTCATCCAGGCGCTTGCGGATCTCTTCCTCGCCGCCCGCCAGCGCCCAGTCCGGAAAGCGGATCGACAGGCTGGAGGCGGCGGCGGTATAGGCGTACTGGTCCGCCTCCACGTCGATTCCCCGCGCCCTGGCGGCGTCGATCAGCTCCAGCACCCTGGCGCTCGCGCCCCAGCGGCTGGGGCTGTCGATCTTGAGATGGGAGACCTCCACCGGGCAGCCAGCGCGCTCGCCGACGGCGAGCGTCTCCGCGAGCGATTTCTCGATCTCCGTCCCCTCGTTGCGCATGTGCGAGGCGTAGAGGCCGCCGGCGCGGCAGGCCACGCGCGCCAGCTCGACGATCTCGTCCTCGGCGGCGTAGCTCCCCGGCACGTACTGCAGTCCGGTCGAGAGCCCCGCGGCGCCGTCGGCCATGGCCTTCGCCACCAGCTCCTTCATCCTCTCCAGCTCGGCCGGAGTCGGAGCGCGCCGTTCCCTGCCCATTACCGCCTCTCGGACGCTGCCGTGCCCGACCAGGGTGGCGAAGTTGACGGCGGGGCGAGCTTTACGGATCTCCGCCAGCGCCTTGCCCACGTCCACGGCCGAGCTGCCGCAGTTGCCCGCGACGATCGTCGTCACCCCCATGCGCAGGAAGTTCTCTGCCGGCGGCTTCCCCGCGAGGTCGTCCGCGTGCGTGTGGACGTCGACGAACCCGGGCGCCACCACCAGGCCGGAGGCGTCGAGGGTCCGCCGGGCCGGAGCGTCCTTCAGCTCGCCGATGCGGGCGATCCGCCCGTCCTTCACCGCCACGTCCGCACGCAGCGCCGGGGCGCCGGAACCGTCGACGACCGTGCCGTTGCGGATCAGGAGGTCGTAGGAAGGGGATGGCTGGGCGGCGACGGCGGCGACGGCCAGGATCGAAAGAAAAACTTTCACCAACGCGCCTCCGCAGCCGTCATTTCACCGGCTCGCGGCCGAACTTCTCCGCGTTGAAATCCCGGCTCTTGCCGCGCGGCACGGAGAGGGTGCGCCAGTGGTCCGAGGCGAAGTGCTTGGCCAGGAAGACGATCTGGCCGACGTGGTAGCCGTAATGGGTGAGCTGCCGGTTGATCGCCTTGATGACGCTGTGCGGCTCGGCCCGGATGAGCACGGTCAGGGCCAGATCCTCCTCCGATAGGGCGGTCAGCGTCTGGAACAAGCACCGCCACCCTTCCTCCCAGCGGGCCTGCAGCTCCGCCCGGGTCGTCCCCTCCGTCACCTCGAATTCCGAGTCGCGGTTGCGGTCGGGCTTCTCGCCGTCGGAATGCAGGAAGTCGGTCCATCGCGAGCGCATGTTGCCGGCCATGTGCTGGATCAGGACCGCGAGGTTGTTGGACTCCGGGTCGAGGACGGCGAAGGCGTCTTCGTCGCGCACCTGGGCCAGGGCCCGGTCGGCCAGGCTCTTCAACTGCCGGAACTGCTCGACGACGTCCTGCAGGTAGAGCTTCTCCGGGGATTCGTTCACCTGACGCCTCCTGGGAGGGCACGACGGGAGGCCCCGGCGCGCCAGCAGAGAGAGTATCACCGGAGATAGGAGAGGGGTCGCGTAGAGACGCCTCAGGCCCGTTACGACATCCCTTCGCAGGTCACGGCGACGGCGGGGCGTCTCCCATTGGCAGGCCACCACGGCGCCGAAAAAGGGAACGGGATATAATCCGTCGGGTTCCGCGTCAGTTCGATCAGCCGGAGGAAGTCCTCGTTGCGTGCGCTTTTGCTGGATGACACCCAGTCTCGCAACCTCCTGGAAAACCAGGAGACGTTCCGCCTGATCGCCGACACGATGCACGACGGCCTGGTCGTCATCGATCCCGGGCTCCGCATCGTCTACGTCAACGAGCGCATTCAGAGCATGCTGGGCTACAGCGCCCAGGAGATGCTCGGCCGGCCGGCGACCGACTTCCTCGACGACGAGAACCGGGCGCTCCTGGAGCAGGAGGTGAAGCGGCGCCGGGAGGGAGACAACTCCTCCTACGAGCTGGAGCTGACGGCCAAGGATGGGTCCCACCTCACGACCATCGAGTCGCCGTGCGGGATCTTCGACCGCGAGGGACGGTTCCTCGGCTCCTTCGCCATCGTCACCGACATCACGCAGAGGCGGAAGGACGAAGCGGTCCTGCGCCTCACCCAGTTCCTTCTCGACCGCGCCGGCGAAGGCGCCTTCTGGGCCGACTCCTGCGGCCGCTTCTTCTACGTCAACGAGGCCGCCTGCGCCATGACGGGCTACACCCGTGAGGAGCTGCTGGCGCTGCGGGTGCCCGACATCCTGTGCCCGGAGCTGAGTGGCATGTTCGAGGAGCTCTTCGCGGCGGGTCCGCGAGGAGGGGCCCTTCACCTTCGAAGCCGTCCACGTGCGCAAGGGCGGCGAGCGCTTCCCCGCCGAGATCAGCCTCAACTATCTCGAGTACCAGGGGCGCGAGTGCTACTGCGCCTTCGCCCGCGACATCACGGAGCGCAAGCGGGTGGAGGCCGCCCTGCGCGAGTCGGAGGAGCGCTACCACAGCCTGTTCGAAGGCGTGCCCGTCGGCCTCTACCGCACCACTCCGGCCGGCCGCATGCTGGACGCCAACTCGGCCCTGGTGAGGATCCTCGGCTATCCGAGCCTCAAATCCCTGCTGGAGACGAACGTCGCCGACATCTACGTCGATCCGGAGGACCGCCGCCGCTGGCAGCGGGCGATCGAGAGCGCGGTCTCGGCGCAGGGCTTCGAGGCGCGGGTGCGCCGCTTCGACGCCTCCGTCATCTGGGTGCGCTTCACCGTCCGCGCTTTCCGCGGCGACGACAGCCAGATCCTGCGCTACGAGGGCGCCCTGGAGGACGTGACCGACCGGCGGCGCGCCGAGGAGGCCCTGCGCTCGAGCGAGGAGCGCTTCCGCTCCCTGGTGCAGAACGCCTCCGACCTGATCTCCATCCTCGACTCGGACGGCGTCGTGCGTTACGAGAGCCCCTCGCATCAGCGATTCCTCGGCCTCGGCCCCGAGGAACGCGCCGGCCGGAAAATCGGCGACCTCGTTCATCCGGAGGACCGGGGCATCGTCGAGGAAGCCCTGCGGAAGCTGGTCGGACAACCGGACGAGATGGTGACCTTCGAATACCGTCTCCACCACCTGGACAGATCCTGGCGGGTCCTGGAGTCGACCGCCTCCAACCTCCTCGGGCAGCCCGCCGTCTCCGGCATCGTGCTCAACTCGCGCGACATCACCGACCGCAAGCAGGCCGAGGAGAAGCTCCTCCACGATGCCCTGCACGACGAGCTGACCGGCCTGCCCAACCGGGCGCTGTTCATGGACCGCCTGCGCCTGTCGATGGAACGCTCGCGGCGCGAGCCCGAGCGCTTGACGGTCGTGCTCTTCCTCGATCTCGACCGCTTCAAGATCGTCAATGACAGCCTGGGCCACCTCGTAGGGGACGAGCTGCTGATCCAGACCGCCAACTCGCTCGCCGCCGTGCTGCGCCCCGCGGACACCATCGCCCGCGTCGGCGGCGACGAGTTTGCCATCCTCCTCGAAGGCGGCCGCGACGTCAACGATGCCGTGCGGGTGGCCGACCGCATCCACGACCGTCTGGCGGAGCCCACCAACCTCGGCGGACACGAGGTCTACATCACCGCGAGCATCGGTATCGCCGTCCACACCTCCGAGTACGAGCGGCCGGAAGAACTGCTGCGCGACGCCGACACCGCCATGTACCGCGCCAAGGCCTCCGGGCGTGCCTGCCACGTGGTCTTCAACCGTGTCATGCACCGCTTCGTCATGGCCCGCCTGCAGCTCGAGACCGACCTGCGGCGGGCCGTGGAGCGCGGCCAGATGCGGATCCATTACCAGCCCTTCGTGGACCTCGCGACCGGCGAGGTGATGGGCTTCGAGGCCCTCCTGCGCTGGCACCACCCCCGGCGCGGCCTGCTGCCGCCGGACGAATTCCTCGGCGTCGCCGAGGAGACCGGTCTGATCGTGCCGATGGGCCGTTTCGTGCTCATGGAGGGCTGCCGGCAGATCCGCGAGCTGCAGCGCAAGCATCCCGAGAGCGGCAATCTCAAGCTGAGCGTCAACCTTTCCAACAAGCAGTTTTTCCAGGCCAACCTCTTCGACCAGATCGAGGAGGCCCTCACGGCCTCCGCGCTGGAACCCTCCTGTCTGGGCCTGGAGATCACGGAAGGGGTGATCATCCGCCACGCCGACTCGGCGGCGAGCCGTTTCTCCCGTCTGAAGAGCATGGGGGTGCAGCTCTATCTCGACGACTTCGGCAAAGGCTACTCCTCGCTCAACTATCTGCACCGCTTCCCCATGGACCTGCTGAAGATCGACCGCTCGTTCACCTCGCGCATCGAGGAGGCGGAGGGAAACCTGGCGATCGTCAAAGCGATCGTCACGCTCGCCCATCAGCTCGGCATGGAGGTCGTCGCCGAGGGCATCCAGTCGGCGGAGCAGCAGGACAGGCTCCGCGCCCTCGGCTGCGAGTACGGCCAGGGGTTCTTCATCTCCGAGCCCGTAGCCGCCGACGGCGCCGATGCCCTGCTGCTCCGCCGCATGCGGGCGTAGGGGCAGCGGAATCAAGGACCAAAAGGACGGCAAGGACTTCAAGGACGAGGAACAAGTCATTCGCCTCACGTCCTTGGTGTCCTTGCCGTCCTTTTCGTCCTTGATTCCCACTGCCGCCTGCGCTCCTCAGGATCGTTGCGGGAAGGCGAAACGAGCGGGCGTCCTCCCGCGAGGCTCCTTCGCCGCCGGCTTGCTTCTCCTGGCTCTCCTCGCCTCAGGCTGCCGGGCTCCTTCTCCTGTCACTCTGCCGCCACGCGACGCGGGCCTGGACGAGGCAGACCGCCTCCTCGAGGACTTCCACGCTCGCGGCGCCTTCCCGGGCGGCGTCCTGGCGGTCGGCTATCAGGGAACGCTGATCCACCTGCATCCCTTCGGCCGTCTCACCTATGACGCGGACGCGAGCCAGGTCACCGAGGACACGCTCTACGACCTCGCCAGTCTCACCAAGGTGGTGGCCACCACGACGATGGCGATGATCCTCGTCGACGAGGGACGGCTCGATCTCGATCGGCCGGTCCAGGATTTCCTGCCGGGATTTCAAGGACCCGGAAAAGAGGCGGTGACGGTGCGCCACCTGCTCAGCCACTCCTCCGGCCTCGACGCGATGGCGCCTCTCTACAAGGAGCTGCGCGGCCGGGAGGCCTTCGTCGAACGCATCCAGGCGATGGACCTGGTCTATCCCACCGGCAGCCGCTCGACGTACAGCGATCCGGGCGTGATCCTCCTGGGTGAGATTCTCGAGCGGGTGGCCGGCCGGCCGCTGGAGGCGTTCGTGCGCGAGCGGGTCTTCGCGCCGCTGGGGATGCGCGAGACCCTGTTCAAGCCGCCGATAGAGCTGCAACCGCGGATCGCCCCGACCGAATTCGATCCCTGGCGGCGCCGCCTGGTCCACGGCGAAGTCCACGACGAGAACGCCTTCGCCATGGGCGGCGTCGCTCCCCACGCCGGCCTCTTCGGCACCGCCGGCGATCTGGCGCGCTTCGCGCAGATGATGCTGAACGGCGGCGTTCTCGAAGGACGGCGGATCGTCTCCCGTGAAACCGTGGAGCTGTTCACGCGCCGCGCCGGCATCCCCGGCTCGGATCGCGCCCTCGGCTGGGACACCAAGTCCGCCGAGGGCTCCTCCGCCGGCACGCTCTTCTCCCCGCGCTCGTTCGGCCATACCGGCTTTACCGGCACCTCGATGTGGATCGACCCGGAACGGCAGCTCTACGTCATCCTGCTGACGAACCGCGTGCACCCGACACGCGAGAACCAGCTCATCCGGGAGGCGCGCCCGGCGGTTGCGGATGCCGTCGTTCGGGCGCTCGCCGGCTCACCGCCAGACTCGCACCCGCATGACGTCGAAATGATGATCGAAGGTCCAAACGGGCATCTGGAGTTGATCGGAGAGAACGGCCAGCACGGCGTCGAACAGGGAGATGTCCTGATCAGGGTAGCGCCGGAGACGTCGGGCCGCTTCCAGATCATCCTCGTGGCTCGGGTTGAGGAGATCAGTTCCCGGGATCAGCTCTTCCAGCCAGCCGAGGGCTTTCGGTATGCCCAATCTTCGCAAAACGAGGGTGTACGCCTCGCTCACGATCGACCAAGAGGTCATCAGGGTGAGCCTCTCTCCCCTCAACTTCTCCAGCTCAGCGTGAGCTCTCAGGTGATATTGATCGCCGGGATCAACCAAGGCGTACAGCGGACCTGTATCCGCGAGGACGGCTCTCACTCGTCTTCGGCCAGATAACGATCATGCTCTATGCTGACATCGGTCCGTCCGCTCCCCTTCTCAGCAGGCGTGATCGAGAAAGGTCGACGGGCTCGCCGGTACTGCCTGGATTCCAGCTGCTTCTCCTCGAGGAAACGCCGCAATGCAGCTTCGACGATGCCGGTAAGGCTGGGAGGAGCGTCCTGAGCTCCCATGTACGAGTTCAACTTGGCCTCGAGATCGTCCGAGATCGTGATGGTGGCTCGCTTCATGGATTCATTGTACACCAGTTGGTGAAAGTGGTGCCCCGGTCTCCTCCCGCGGCCATACCAAGCTCGCTGCTAAACCCGTACCAAACGTGATCAGCGATCCCACCAAGGCATACCACGGCCACGCCAGCGAGGTCCCGAAGAAGATCGCGGTCATCGCCGCGAAGCCGAAGACGAGACCCGCGAGCGCCGCCCGCTGGCCCACCCGGCGCGTGAGCATGCCGAGGAAGAAGACGCCGAGCACGATGCCGGTGGTGAAGGCGGCGATCCCCAGCACGCTGCTGACGATCGATGCCCTCAGCCACTGGCCGGCGATCCCTACCCCGATCTGCACCGCTCCGAAAACCGCGGTCAGGACGCGCGTCATCCGCAACTGCCGGTCCGGCGAAATCTCTCTTCCCGCCAGCGGCACGTAGAGGTCGTTGACGGCCACGGTGGCGCACGAGTTGAGCGAGCTCGTCATGGCGGCGGCGAAGATGGCGCCGAGCAGCAAACCGACGAGGCCGACCGGCAGCTCGTCGAGGATGAAGCGGGCGAAGATGCGATCCGGCCGGTCGAAGGGCACGGCAGGCGGATGGAGCTGGTAGAAGCTCCAGAGCCCGACGCCGATCAGCAGGAAGAGCGCGAACTGCGCCGCCACGACGAGACCGCTCACCCACAACGCGCGCCGCGCGTCCGGCAACCCGCGCGCCGAGAGGTAGCGCTGCACCATGAGCTGGTCCACGCCGTGTGAAGCGAGCGCAACGAAAGCGCCGCCCACCAGGCCGGCCCATAGCCCATAGGGCTCGCTCCAGTCGAGACGAAGATCGAACCCGCGGAATTTGCCGGCGGCCTCGCCCATGGCGAGGAGCTTGCTCCATCCGCCTGGAAGACGAGTGAGGATCGCCCAGAGGGCCACCACCGCGCCGGTGAGGTAGAGGAACGAACTGAATGAGATCGCTCCACAGCACGGCACGCATGCCGCCGAGATAGGTATAGACGATCGTCGTGACGCCCAACGCCACCACCGCCCAGTGAATGGGGATGCCCGTCATTTCCTGCAGCACGAGGGCGGAGAGGAAGAGCCGCAGGCCGTCGGCCAGGCTGCGGGTGACGATGAACAGCGCTGAGGCGGTCTGCTTGGTGGCGCCGCCGAAGCGGCGGTCGAGCACCTCGTAGGAGGTGAAGAGGACGCCGCGAAAGTACTCGGGCAGCAGGAAGAGGGCGATGGCGAAGCGACCGACGACGAATCCCAGCGCGATCTGAATCCAGGTGAAGTCCCGCTCGTAGGCGAAACCGGGGATGCTCAGAAAGGTGACGGCGCTGGTCTCGGTCGCGACGATCGAGAAGAGGATCAGCCACCACGGCTGGTCGCGGCCGCCGACCGCGTACTCGGCCACGTCCTTCGTTCCCCGGCCGAGCCACATGCCAAGGACGACGATGCCCGCCATGTAGGCGAGGAGGACGGCGAGATCGAGGGCGCCGACGCTCACCGGCGCTCAGCGGCGGAGGACGCGGCCCGGCAAGGCGCCGGTCGCTTTTCCCTGATCGAGCACCCGGACGCCGTTGACCCACACGCCAAGGATTCCCGCCGACGGAAGATGCGGCTCCTGCGGCGTCGCCCGGTCGGCGACGGCCGCCGGATCGAAGAGCACCAGGTCCGCGTACGCACCCTCCTGGATCACGCCGCGGTCCCGCAGGCCGACATGGGCCGCTGCCAGACGGGTCATCTTCTCGACGGCGGCTTCCAGCGACAAGGCATGCGTCTCCCGCACGTACCGCCGCAGCACGCGCGGAAAGGCGCCATAACCGCGCGGGTGCCGGCCGTCGGCCTGGCCGTCGCTGCAGATGTTGGAGTGCGGCCAGGCGGTGAGCGCGGCGATGTCCCGCTCGTCCATGCTGGTGGCGATGATCGATTCATTATCACCGCCGACGGCCAGGGATTTGGCGATGAGATCGATGTAGGTCGTCACCGGATCCGTGCCGCGCAGCTTGGCGATCTCGGCGAGGGTTTTACCGGCATAGGCCGGCTCGGGCTCGAACCTGGAGACGATCATCCCTTCCGGCGTCGTCAGCTCGGTGAGCGCGAACGTCGCCGTCGCCCGGTCGGTGAAGTTCCGCTCCGGGAAGAGGACGGTCATGGTCGACTGCCAGTAGGGATAGGGATAGACGTCCGCGGTGATCTCCACTCCGTCCGCACGGGCGGCGTCCAGCCTGGCGAGGAGCCGATCCGCCTGGCCCCAGAGGCTCTTCATCGCCAGCTTCATGTGCGAGATCTGCACCGGCAGCCGCGCCTCGCGGCCGATGCGGACGACCTCGTCGACGGCCTGGAAGAGCGAGCGGTCCTCGCTGCGGATGTGGCTGATGTAGCGCCCTCCCGCGCGGCTCGTTTCCGTGGCGAGGGCGATCAGCTCCTCGGTCGTCGAATAGATGCCGGGATCGTACTCGAGACCGGAGGAGAGGCCGAGAGCGCCGCTCGCCAGATCGCGGCGGAGGAGCGCGCTCATGGCGACGATCTCGTCGGCGGTGGCGGGCCGTTTGTAGTCGCCGCCCATGACCTGCTCGCGCAGCGTGCCATGCCCCACGTACGAGGCGACGTTGACGGCGGGCGGCGCCGCCTCCAGCGAGGCGAAGAAGGGGGCCAGGGGAAAATCGGACCCGCCGTCCTGCCCGACGACGATCGTCGTGATGCCCTGACTGATGGCGGCGAAAACCGTGCGTTCCTTGTCGATCCCGCCGGCGTGATGGCTATGGGTATCGATGAATCCGGGAGCGAGCGCGAGCCCCTTGCCCACGACGGTGCGGTCCCCCGTCTGAGGCGTCACGGCGCCGACGGCATCGATCCGGTCAGCGCAGACCCGCACCGAGGCAACGCGGCCCGGAGCGCCGGTGCCGTCCACCACCAGGACGTCCCGGATGAGGGTGCAAGAGCCTGAGGGTTGGGCCTCTGCGGAAGCGAAAGAAGCGAGCGGCAGGAGCAGAGCGAGGAGGAGCTTCATCCGCATTCGAGAAAGTCTCCTTTGGGGACGGGTGATTCTATATCAGCCCCGAATGAACCAGACCAAGGCGCGCAATCACCTCCTCGAGAGAGACAGCTTCGCCCTCCGGATTCTCGATTCGCTCGAGCGCAAGGTAGTAGTCCTCGATGTTCTCGAGGTGATCGAGGACCGCTTGGCGGATGTAGAACGTCTTCGTGCGCCCGGTTTCCCGGGCGAGCGCCTCGATCCGTGCCTCAACGTCTGCGGGGAGTCTCACGGTTAGGGCCATACGACATCCGTATTGCATTCGGCTGCTGACGTCAAAACG
>CAVZUZ010000026.1:5000-158803 GCA_963778565.1 Thermoanaerobaculaceae bacterium
GTGGTCCCGTATGGAAGGGCCATCGCTCAACGGATAAAAGGTACGCCGGGGATAACAGGCTGATCTCCGCCAAGAGTTCACATCGACGCGGAGGTTTGGCACCTCGATGTCGGCTCATCACATCCTGGGGCTGAAGCCGGTCCCAAGGGTTCGGCTGTTCGCCGATTAAAGTGGTACGTGAGCTGGGTTTAGAACGTCGCGAGACAGTTCGGTCCCTATCTCGTGTGGGCGCAGGAGACTTGAGGGGATTTGTCCCTAGTACGAGAGGACCGGGATGGACGAACCTCTAGTGCACCAGTTGTCGCGCCAGCGGCACCGCTGGGTAGCTATGTTCGGAAAGGATAACCGCTGAAAGCATCTAAGCGGGAAGCCCCCCCCGAGATGAGGTCTCCCTGAAGACCCCTGGAAGATCACCAGGTTGATAGGCAGGAGGTGTAAGCGCTGCAAGGCGTTGAGCTGACCTGTACTAATCGGTCGTTCGGCTTGACCAATATTATTCCGCTCCCCTCCCGGCGGACCCTATCGCTCTGACCCGATCCAGTTGCAAACCACGTTCTTTCCAGTTTGCTTTTTCCGGTGACTGTGGCGAGGGGGAAACACCCGTTCCCATTCCGAACACGGCAGTTAAGCCCCTCAGCGCCGATGGTACTGCGCGCGCAAGTGTGTGGGAGAGTAGGTCGTTGCCGGGAAGTTGATTTTGGAACAGCCCTCGGGGATCCCGAGGGCTGTTTGTTTTGGCTTCGCCGCCGGCCTGCGACGCTTGCGCCGCCGTCTTCCGGCGAGTCCCGGCGCCGGGCGAAAGAGCTCGAGAAGCGGCTCCGGCCTTGGGCTACCTATAGCTCGCGGTCTTCTTGCTCGAGCCGGAGACCGCTCCAGCCGGCAAACTCCTCCAGGCCCTTCCCGTCGAGCAGCACCCGCAGCTTTCCGCCCTCGGCCCGGGCGGACCCGATCAGGACCTCCCGTTCCTCCCACCGGCCTTCCTTGCGCACCAGGGTTGCACCGGAGGTGCCAGGGCGAAAAAGAGCCATGGTGGCTCGGTCGAGCCCCATGCGGATCCCGGCCTGGCGGGCGGCCATCTGGGGGGTGGTGACGAAGCGGCCGAACACCCGGTAGGGCTCTCGGGGGAGCAGGCCGGACAGGAGGATGGTCAATTCATCGGCGGCGGCGGCGGTCCCTAGCGGGCTGAGAAACGCGACAGCCGCCGGAGCCTCCACGCTCCAGGCGCCCTTTGCCGCCTCCGCCGGCGTGCCCGGCCGCACCAGGGAGCGCACCGGCGTGCACTCGGCGTGGCCTTGGCCCTGTTCCACGGCGAGGAAGAAGGGCCTCGCCTCCTCCACGCGGACGACCACGGGCACGCGGGCGGCGGGGTCTTCCTGGGTCGTGAACCGCCACAGGTTGCCGTCTGTCGTCCCGGCGGTCCCGACTTCGTCCACCCGCCAGAGATAGCTCCGGCCAGGCTCCCGCGGGGTGGCGGCCGGGAAGGTGCGATCGGCCTGCTCGCGCTGGAACGCCGGCGACTCGACGCCCTCGCTGAGCCGGTGGGAACGGGCGCCGCGGCCGGCGCGCCAGACCAGCGGTGCCGCGAGCGGAACGTGCGTGGCGCCGTCCGCCGGCTCGGGCGCCTGTGCCACGCCCGGCGAGCCCAGCCGCTTCAGCGCCAGCTCCTGGACGGCCCAGAACGACGGCTTGCGCCGGAAGCCCTCGATGGAGTTGGTCACCAGCCCCCAGCCTTTCTGACCCTTGTAGGGCCAGTAGCCGTCCCGCCACTCGAAGAGGAACAGACGCTCGAGGTAGCTGCGGTTGCGCAGGCCATCGAAAGCCGCGGCCAACTCCCTGGCCTGCGCTTCGTCGCCGGTTTGCCAGGAGTCGATGCCGAACTCCGTCACCCACAGGGGCTTGTCGCAGCGCCGCGCGAGGATGGGCCGGTAGGTCTCGTCCGCCTGCCGGAGGAGGGTGGCGGCGTTGGCCACGTACAGGTGGCAGCTCAGGGCGTCGAGGACGCGGCAGGCCTTGGCGGCGGCGGTCTCGAACTTTGCCGGACTGCGGTCGGTGGCGGGCCCCAGTCTCTTCGCCGCCGGATCGGCCGCCTTCACCGCCTCGCCGCCGGAGATGAGGATCTCGTCGATGAATTGGTCGTACGGCCCGTTCCAGAATTCCTTGTAGTTGGGCTCGTTCCAGATCTCGTAATGGCTGACCCGGCCGCGGAAGCGAGTGACCACGGCGGTGACGAAGTCCCGGAAGAACTGCGTTTTGGTCGGTGGCTTGGCGGCATTCTTGTCGATGATGCCGAGCTCGGCAGGGGTGCCGTTGGCCCAGCCCGGGATGCTGGCAAAGACGATCAGCACCCGGAGGCCTTGGGCGAGCGCCGAGCTGCACGGAGCTCTCGAGATAGCCGAAGTCGATTTCCCCTCGCCGCGGCTCCATGAATCGCCACCAGGCGGCGAGCCGGACCCATCCCACCCGTGCCTCGGCCACCAGGGGGAAGGCGGCGGGCTCGTGCTCGTAATGGTGGACGTTGAGGCCGAACCGGTCCACCTTCGGGAAGGCCGGCTCGGCGGCAGGGGCAGCGGCGGCTTCGCGGCTGAGGCCCGCAACCGCGGCGCGCCGCCGCGTGGCGGCGCCTGAGGGCGGAATGGTGTAATAACGCCCGGCAAACGCTTGGTTCGGCGGTGAGCTGGCTCGCTCGGCCATCGTGATCCCTCCCGTGGATCGTCCGCGAAGGGACGACCGTTTGTTCCAGATGTTAAGGAGAGATTATAGCACGGAGGGTGCAACGGCGGGGCCTCCAACGGCTCCGAAGGGTTGACCGCCGCCGAGCGGCAATACCCTAACGAGTATTTCAAAGCCTTGCCGATGGCGCTGGCCGGTCCGGCTGGCGGAGCTCAACCGAGGCAGCGTTCTTCTCACTTGCGACGCCGATTTCAGAACCTACCGGATGGACCGCCGTTCTGAGATTCCCATCATCATTCCGGGCGATCGGTGACGAGCGTTGACGTCGCGCCCGACTGACGTGTGTCATCGCGGTGACGGATTCGTGACGTTCCGACGAACGCCGCAGTCGAGCGATCTCTTTTCTCGTATGGCCCCGTAGACTGCGCTCGATCTGCAGGGAGTCGGGCGGAGCCGGAGGTCCGGAATGGGGCGAAAGGTCCGTGGTGTCACCGTCCTGGGGTTCATGGGGCTGGCCGCTGGCAGCTTCGTGGCTCGGATGCCGGGCGCGTCCGGAGGGCTCGAGCTCATCCTCTCCAGGCCCCTCCGCCGCGACGGACGATGCCGGGACCCTCCGCCTCCTGTTCACTTACGGCTCGGAAAAAGAGGAGTGGATCAAGGACACGACGGACCGCTTCAACGCCGGCGGCCGGCGCACGGCATCCGGCAAGGCGATCCAGGTGGAAGCGGTGCCGCAGGGCTCGGGCGAGCTGATCGACGACCTGCAGGCCGGCGTCCGGCAGGCGCACCTGACGAGCCCGGCGTCCGCGGCCTTCATCAAGCTCGGCAACGCGCAGTCGCGCGCCCGGACGGGCAAGGACCTGATCGGCGAGACGCGAAATCTGGTGCTCTCGCCGGTGGTGATCGCGATGTGGCGGCCGATGGCGGAGGCCATCGGCTGGGGGCGCAAGCCGGTGGGTTGGAGCGACATCCTGACCCTCGCCCGCGACCCGGCGGGCTGGAGCTCCCTCGGCCATCCGGAGTGGGGCGCCTTCAAGCTGGGTCACACCCATCCCGAGTACAGCAACAGCGGTCTCATCACGCTGCTGGCGGAAGCCTACGCCGGCGCCGGCAAGGTAGCGGATCTCACCCTGGAGGACGTCCGCCGGCCGGAGACGGCGAGCTACGTGGCGGGCATCGAGAGCGCCGTCGTGCACTACGGCAGCTCGACGGGCTTCTTCGGCAAGCGGATGTTCGAAGGGGGACCCGGCTACCTCTCGGCGGCGGTGCTCTACGAGAACATGGTCATCGAGTCGTATGGACCCGAGTATCGGCTGCCTTTCCCGGTGGTGGCCATCTACCCGAAGGAGGGGACCTTCTGGAGCGACCATCCGGTGGGCATCGTGGACCGGGAATGGGTGAGCCCCGAGCACCGGGAGGCGGCGGGCATCTACATCGACTTCCTGCTGGAACGGCCGCAGCAGGAAGCCGCCCTGCAGTACGGCTTCCGTCCGTCGGCCGTGGAGATCGCCCTCGCGGCACCCTTCGACGCGGCACATGGAGTCGATCCCAAGGAGCCCCAGACCACCCTGGAGGTGCCGCCGGTCGAGGTCATCGACGCTACCCTGAAGCTCTGGCATGACAACAAAAAGCGCTCCGAGATCACGCTGGTCCTGGACCGCTCCGGCAGCATGAACGACGAGCGGCGGATGGAAAACGCCAAGGCCGGCGCGGAGCAGCTCGTCGAGCTGCTCGACGACGAGGATACCTTCTCGCTCCTGCCCTTCAACCGGACTCCGAGCTGGGCGGTACAGGGAGCCCGGCTCGGGGATGCGCGCCAGGAGGTCCTGCAGACGCTGCGCGGCATCTTCGCCGACGGCGGCACGGCCCTCTACGACTCGATCGCGCTGGCCTACGAGCGCAAGCTCCAGGAGCTGCGGGAGAATCCCGGGCGGATCGCGGCCATCGTCGTCCTGACCGACGGCGAGGACACCGACAGCCGTCTGAGCCTCGACGGGCTGCTGCGCAGGATCCGCGCCGGCCGCGAGGACCGGGGCGTGCGGGTGTTCACGATCGGCTACGGAGGCAGCTCGCAGAAGGAGGTCCTGCAAGCCATCGCCGACGCGACCCGGGCGCGCTTCTACGCGGGGAACCCGGCCAATATCCGGACCGTGTTCCGGGAGATCTCCACCTTCTTCTGAGGCCACCATGAGCGGAACCTCCAAGCTGACCTTCGCCGGCAAGCTCGTCGTCCTGCTGTTCGTCGCCGGCTGTCTGTACGGCGCCTACGTGCTTTTCCTGCGCCGGCCGGTGAACGGAGAAAATCCCGCCGACGGCTCGGGGAGAGAGGCCGTGGACGACAAGAGGCAGGATGGCGGCCTCTTCGGCCTGGGCGGCGACGGCGGTCCGTCGGTGGAGATCGGCATCGCCTACGGCACCGAGAAGGAGCGCTGGCTGAAATGGGCGGTCGAGGAGCTCGCCAAGACACGGCAGGGGCGGCGGATCAAGGTCGATCTCCTCCCGATGGGATCGCTGGAGGGAGCGCAGGCGGTGCTCGGGGGTGACACCCGCATCCATGTCTGGAGCCCGGCGAGCTCGCTGTACAAGGACATCTTCCAGCAGGAGTGGCAGGTCAAGCACGGCAGCGACAAGCCGATCCTGCGCGAGGAGAACCTGGCGCTCTCGCCCATGGTCTTCGTGCTGTGGGCGGAGCGGCACGAGGCCTTCGTACGGAAGTACGGCACCGTCACTTTCCAGACGCTCTCCCAGGCCCTCGCCGAGCCGACCGGGTGGCAGGGCATCGCCGCCAAGCCGGAGTGGGGTTTGTTCAAGCTCGGGCATACCCATCCCAACGAGTCGAACAGCGGCCTGATGACGCTCGTCCTGATGGCCTACGACTACCACGGCAAAACGCGTGATCTGGCGCTCAGAGACATCCTCGATCCCGGGTTCCAAGCTTGGGCGCAGGCCTTCGAGCGGGGTGTGAGCGGGCTCTCGAACAGCACCGGCAACATGATGCGGGAGATGGTCCTCAAGGGGCCCTCGGCCTTCGACGCGCTGGTGGTCTACGAGAGCGTGGCCATCGACTACCTGAAAAACGCCGAGGGACGCTGGGGGGAGCTGCGGGTGGTCTACCCGGCGCGCAACCTGTGGAACGAGAACCCCTACTATGTGCTGGACGCTCCCTGGAGCACGAAGGACCAGCGTGAGGCCGCCGGCCGGTTCCTCGACTTCCTGTTGAGCGAGCCCATCCAGAAGCAATCGCTCATCCATGGTTTCCGCCCGGGCAACCCCGCCGTGCCCGTGCGCTTCGCCGGCAGCCCGTTCCTGACCTACCAGCGCTTCGGCTTGAGCGTGGAGCTCGGCTCCACGTGCGAGCCGCCCAAGGCCGAGGTGCTCAACAATCTGCTGCAGTGGTGGCAGCGGTCGATCGGCTCCTCGTAAGGATGGGCCGCATTGCCCGCGCAGGGCAGGACGGTGAACCGAGCAACTACCGATAAGATCTCCCCGGTATGCTCGAGTACCTGAAGAGAGCCTTCTGGGCCGGCCCCAGCCTTCCCGGCCTGGGGCGGCTGCCGGTCAACGCCCTGGCGGCGCTGGGATTCGGCATCCTCGGCTTCGGCCATCCCGCCTTCTGGCTGCTGGGCGCTGGGTTCGAGGCGGCGTATCTGACCGCGGTCGCCTCCCATCCGCGCTTCCAGCGGCTGGTGGACGCCCAGAATCGCCATCAGACCGCGGCCCAGGCTGACGAGGGCCGGCAGGAGCTGGTCCGCAAGCTCGATCCTCAAGCGCGCAAACGGCTGGCGCTGATCGAGGAGAAGCGCGAGCGGGTCTTGCAGGTCGCCCGCGAGTCCCAGGCGGGGCACTTCGAGCTGGAGAGCCAGCGCGACGCCCTCGACCGGATGACCTGGATCTACCTCAAGCTCCTGGTGGCCCGGCATCACCTGGAGGCGTCCCGGATCCATGCCAGCGAGGCCGAGCTCAGGCGGAAGATCGCCGAGCTGGAGCGAAACCTGGCCGCGACGGGCGACTCCTCCGCCCTGCGGGAGTCGCAGGCGGCGACCTTGAAGATCCTCCGGCAACGGTTGGCCAATCTCGGCCGCTTCGAGCAGATCCTCCGGCAGGTCGACTCGGACTTGGCCCGCATCGAGGCCCAGGTCGACCTCGCCGTGGAGAACGCCGGCCTGCGCGGAAGCGGCGCGGCCGTCACCGCCAACCTGGAGCTGGCGGGCCAGATCCTGGACGATGAGCAGCTCTACTTCGGGGATTCGGAGACGGCGGTACTGGCGCTCGACGAGGCGTACGGCGCGCCGCCTCCGCGGGCGAGGCAGCGCGTTTAGGTCTGTCCGCGACATGGCGCGAATCCGCTCGGTCTTTCAGTTCGAATTCGTGGCTCCGTTTCCCTTGCTTCAATCGCTATAAACTCAGCGCCTCTCATCTCCGCCGGCTGGCGATCTCCGAATCGTGTAAACATTCCGGGGATCTCGCGGCCTCTTGTCATCGTGAACGCCATGACTCACGCCGGCTCCGGCTGGCAGACCGCCTCTCCGCCGGACCTTGGCGCGGCGGCACCGGTGCTCCGCGCGCGGACCGGCGATCGGGACGCCTTCGGCGAGTTGGTGGAGCGGCACTGGGCCGAGATGGTGTCGCTCGCGCCGCCGTCCGCCAGTGGAAATTCGAGCCGTCTCAGGCCGCGGGCGGCAAGAGCGTGGTCGTGAGGATCACGCTGCGGTTCGAGCTGCCGCCGGCCTGACATCGGTGGGTGCGATGGTCTCGTCGAAATCCGGCATGACCTGCTGATCCTGCCTGGGGCTAGACCAGCGTGCCGTTTGCGGAGAGGGCGAGCTGGCCGCCGCCCTGACCATCGACGCGAACGCCGCTCAGCACCGCCACCGAGCCGAACGGCACGGAGGCGCTGGAGCTGCTGCGGCGGCTGGAGGCCTGACGCCTTATCGCGGCGTTACGGCGCACCTCGACGCCGCCTCCGGGCTGATATGCCATGCCGCGACCCCGAGGCGCCGTGCCGGGAGTCTGCGGTGCGGTGCCTCAGCGCTGATATGCCGCGCCGGGAGGCTGCGGCGCGGCGTCTCCACGCTGATATGCCGCGCCGCGACCCCAAGACGCCGTGCCTCCGAGCTGAAATGCCGTGCCGCGCCTCGCGGCGCCGTGTTGCGACTTCGCGGCGTCGCACCGCAACCCTGCGGCGCCGTGCCGCAGCCCCAAGGCGTCGCACCGCAACCCTGAGGCGTCGCGTCTCGGCGTCACGGATGTCTGAAGCTCCTCGAATACCTGGACCGGGATCAGGATCTTTCCATAGAGGCGGCGGAGCAGATCCAGGAGGCCGACTCTCGCCCAACCGATGAGAGGGCCGGCATCTGCCACCGCCCGCGGCCCGCAACATTGAGTGTTGCCAAGCCCCCTTCAGTGTGGCACGCGCGTAAGGATTCCGTACGCTCGGCGTCCCGATCCCTTACGCGCCGCCGGATTCCTCGTTGCCAGAGCGTGACGGGATTCCGACACCGCCAAGCCGCCAAACGTATCCGGAAAGGGCCATTAGCTGTCCTGATTCGAGAAAGTCCGGCACCGAAGACCGGTCCGCCGCCGTTTTGAGCGCCTGAACAGTCCCTGGATGGATCGGGAATATGCCCTACGCTCATTTAGTTTGAGCAAAATAGACAAATTGCTATGGCCAAAAGAACGCTCAGGCTGAGCCGCTTGAAAGAAGAGGTCATGGCTGCCCGAGGTCGGGCCCTGCTGAAGGAAACCGCCATCACGGCCCGAAGTGAAGGCGAGCTGGTCGCGGCTCTCGGCCGCCGGATTGTCCAGTATCGGGAGGCCAAGGGCTGGGATCGGGTCGAGCTGGCGCGACGCCTGGGCGTGACGCGGGCGCGGCTCGGGTATTGGGAGCGCGGTGAGCACACACCGCCGCTGGAAGCCCTGATCGGCCTGGGGCGGAGCTCGGGATCTCGATCGACGAGCTGGTGAGCGGCGAGCGGGCCAACCGCGAGAAGAAGGACCAGGTGATCTCGCATCTCGCCGCGGCGATCAAGTTGTTGTTGCGCTGATCTCGATCTCCGGGGCCATGAAGGCTCCCGGTGTTCCGAAAGGAGAGCAGCATGAGCACGCAGACCGCGGTCGAGCAGAAGGCCGCGCAGTACCCGGCATGCAATGGCGGCGAGGCCGGCCCCGGTGGCCCCGGCACGCTGCCGGAGCCGCCGGTACAGCGCCTCAAGTCGGAGCGGGTGCAGGAGGAGCTGAGAGCGATGACCGGCTGGGCGGCGACCCAGGAGGAGACGGCGATCGAGAACGTGAAGACGTTCGCGACGCCGGAGATCGCCGGCCTCTACGCCGGCTTCGTGGCCCGGTCCGCCGCTGCCACCGGCTATCCGGTGTCGGTGAGCCTCTCGGGCAACCAGGTGGGCGTCACCGTCTACGCGCAGGAGGCCGGCGGCTGCCTGGGCGAGCTGACCCTGCCGGTGCTCGCCTTCGCCCGCCAGCTCTAAGGAGGGATGACAGATCCCTCAGAAAGGAGAAGAACGATGCCCAGCATCACGACGTATGCCGATCTCTTCCGCGACTGGAGAGGCCTCGCCTCGGCCGCCGTTCAGCACGCGGACAAAGTGCCCGGCGTGGAGGCCTTCAGGACCGACCTGGAAGCCACCCTCGCCCGGGCCGAGGAGCTGAAGACGCTGCAGGAGACCCTCGAGAGCACCCGCCTGGAAGCGACCAAGAACTTCCGCGATGAGATCCGGGAGGGAGAGGAGAAGGCGCGGAAGCTCCGCTCTCACGTCAAGTCCGTCCTCGGCACGCGGAGCCCGCTCCTGACGCAGTTCGGGATCCCGCCCAACCAGCTGCCGCGGCCGAAGAGCCGCAAATCCGCGAAGCGGGCTCCAACTTCAGCCCCGGCCCAGGGCCAGCCGGCCAATCCGCCGCAGCCCGAAGCGGCCGACGATCCCGCACCGGCCGCCAAGCCGGGGCTCTAACCCGACGTCTCGACCTGAAAGGAGCAACGACTCATGTCCAAACGATTCCAAAGCTGGGTCGCCGGCTGCAGGAAGCTCATCGCGGCGGCCGAAACCCACGAGGTGGAGCTGCCTTCGCTCGGCTGCTTCAGAGTCGCCCTCGAGGAGGCCCTGGAAGACGTCACCGTCTCCAAGACGAGGAAGATCAACCTGGATAGCAAGCGCAGGGAGGCAGCCAAGGAAGCTCGAGGCCGACCTCGCTGTCGCCCGCGAGGCGGTGGCGCGGCTGAAGAGCTACGTGAAGGCCAGCTTCGGCCGGAAGGATGAGCGGTTGGCCGACTTCGAGATGAAACCCATGGGCCGGCAGCGCCGCAAGTCCAAAAGGGCGGAAGTGAACAACGGCTCCCCCGGCTACCACTAGAGGCGGCTAGCCCACAGTAGTCGACCGCCGGGGGCGTGTTCTGAGCACGCCCCCGGCGTTTCCAGAGGAGTCGACGGGAAAGTATACCTCAGCAACACCGGAGTTGCCTGGCAATGCCAGCACCCAACTTCGTCGCTTAAGCGGACGGCTGAGGCCATTCGGAGACGGTCGCAGCCTTTGGGCTGATTAAATCCTGTCCCTTCGGGACGGTGCAGCCAACTTACCGCGGGTGATCAATCATCGAATATTGGGTCGTCTTCACCTAGGAAGCGATTCAGGGCTTTTCTGACCTCTGAGCGTCGTTTCTTGTCGATGATCGGTCGTCTACCGCTCCGGAGGAGCAGGATTTGAACAGCCCGGGGTTTCAACCCCGGGTACGGAGCCACAAGTTTTCTTCAAGCCCCGAAGGGCCGTCCTGAACCTCAATCGAAGAGTCGCCTGGAGGTCGGCCCTTCGGGACTTGGCCATTCTATGGGTGGCCCTACCCGGGGTTGAAACCCCGGGCTGGTCAAATCCTGTCCCTTCGGGACGGTGCAGCCGACCTTATCGACGACAACCCGAAGCGCATCAGCCAGCCTGTTTCAGGGCGCCCACATAGGGGCGCCCCTACAAAATATGGTCGTTAAGGCGTCAGTCCTTCCAGGTCTGCCCAAAAACGTGCCATCCTAATCCCGGACCCAGTGGGTGAGGAGGGGTCAACTTCAAGGCGCCAATGATCAGAACCCTGCTGCGAGACGAGCTCAGGCTCCTGACATTCCGGAGCGTGAGCCCGGCGATACAGTCCGAATGGAAGGCGTATCTGGCATTCGGCCTCTTTTTCACATGGCTGGCAGGTATCGGACGTTATTGGGACAACCCGCGAGCGGAGCTTTGGCAGCAGCTCGGTCTGGGCTCGGTCGTTTATGTCTTCGTGCTCTCATTCGTCCTTCTGGCTGCTCCTGGCTCCACTGCGCCCGCGGAACTGGACGTATCGGAACGTCCTCATCTTCGTAACGCTCACAGCGCCCCCGGCGGTGTTGTATGCGATACCGGTCGAACGCTTCATGTCTCCCGATCATGCGACGATGACCAATGCCTGGTTCTTGGGTGTCGTGGCGGCATGGCGCGTATCACTGCTGGTTGTATTCCTGCGGCGGGTCGCCAGGTTGACGTGGTTTCCTCTCGTGGTCGCAACCTTGCTGCCGCTGGCCGCCATCGTCGTCACTCTCGCGATCCTGAACCTCGAGCACGTGGTTTTCGATCTCATGGCCGGCATAAAGCCCGGACAGGAGTCTTCCAACGACACGGCTTATACCGTGGTATTCCTTCTTGCTTTCCTGTCCTACCTCAGCACGCCCTTTCTCGGCGCGGCTTACCTCATTTGCATTTACCGGGCATGGCGGCGGGCCAGCCTAAAGTAATCCCTGCTTCGCCAGCCTTGGAGGCGCCCCCACCCGACGCATGCCTGCCGAATCCCGTCAGCACGGCTTCCAGCGTGGGGCGCAGCCTGGAGATGTGTTTGGCGCGAATCACCAGGTCCCAGAGGGGCTCCAGCTTCTTCCATCCACCCGCGTAGGCGACGTGGCGAGCTGCCTCCACGAGCGAGGGCTTGCCCGCCGCTCCGCGCAGGATCGAGCTCCAGCGGTAGAACTCGCGGTACGCCCACCAGTAGCCCGCTTCCAACTGGTCGGCGCTGAGCCTGGCCGGGCGGTAGACCACATGCCGCGTATCGTAGAGGTCCCAGTTGGAGTGGAGCAGACGGCCGGCCTGCCGCATGCGGTCGTAAAGCGCCGTCCCGAGATAGGGTGTCAGGATGTGGAAGGTAGCGGTTTCGATGCCCTGCTGAATCGCCCACTCCACCGTTCTCTCGAAGACCGTAGGGTCGTCGTCATCCATCCCGAAGACGAAGCTGCCGTTGACCATGATCCCCAGGTCGTGCAGCCGCCGGATCGCCGCCCCGTAGTCCCGCTTCAGGTTCTGAGGCTTGTGCTGTTCCCGCAGGTTGTCCGCGCTGAGCGTCTCGAAGCCGACGAAGAGGCTGCGCAGGCCGCACGCCTTCGCCTTCTCCAGCAGTTCCGGACGCAGCACGGAGGCCACCGTGCCGGCGGCTTGCCAGACCCGGTTCATCCCGCGCATCCCCTCGAACAGCGCCGCGGCGAAAGGCACGTTGCCGAACAGGTGATCGTCCAGGAAGTAGAGATGCCGGCCGGGCAGCCGTTCGATCTCCGCCAGCGCGGCGTCCACCGTCTGGGTGTAGAACCCCTTGCCGCCGCGAAAGAAGGCCTCCTTGTAGCAGAAGTCGCACGCGTGCGGACAGCCGCGCGAAACCACGATGGAGTTGGGCACCAGGTAGAGATGGCGCTTGATGAGATCGCGGCGGATCGGCGGTAGCTGCGCCAGGGTGCGGACGCTCGAGCGGTAGACGGGAGCCGGACGGCCGGCGCGGTAATCGGCCAGGAACGCGGGCCAGATGTCCTCCCCCGGACCCAGACAGACGGTGTCCGCGTGTTGAGCCGCCTCCTCCGGAAGGGAGGTCACGTGCAGCCCGCCCAGCACGACGTAGGCGCCCTTCCGGCGGTAACGATCCGCGATCTGGTAGGCGCGATAGGCCGAGGTGATGTACACCTGGATCACCACCAGCTCCGGCTCGTCGTCGAGATCGAGCGTCTCCACGTGCTCGTCCTGGAGGCTGACCTCGTCGGATTCGTCTAGGTAGCCCGCCAGGGTGGCCAGCCCCAGCGGAGGAAAGAGCGAGTACTTGATAGGACGGAAGAAGGGGCTCTTCGCTTCGGTCAGCGCGGGGAGGATCATCTTGACTCGCATCGGGGCCTCCGTCGGTTTCCAGAGCTCTTGCATCGCGGAGGACTTTAAACCGTAAAGTACTTCTAGTCAAGCGAGCTCTTCCGTCCCCGTTGCCCTAGAACGGCGGCATTCTCTTCAAGAACAGGGCAGGCCGATCCGTGACACTCGGTCGGCTACCGCTCCGGAGGAGCAGGATTTGAACAGCCCGGGGTTTCAACCCCGGGTACGGAGCCACAAGTTTTCTTCAAGCCCCGAAGGGTCGGCCTGAACCTCGATCGAAGAGTCGCCTGGAGGTCGGCCCTTCGGGACTTGGCCATTCTGTGGGTGGCCCCTACCCGGGGTTGAAACCCCGGGCTGGTCAAATCCTGTCCCTTCGGGACGGGGAGCCGACCTTATCGACGACAACCCGAAGCGCATCAGCCAGCCTGTTTCAGGGCGCCTACATAGGGGCGCCCCTACAAATACGGTCGTTAAGGCGTCAGTCCTTCCAGATCGCCTTCCACCACGGCTCGTCTTCTTCCGGCGGTCCGCCCGCCTTGAGGTTCATGCGGCCGCGGATCTTGTTGACGTCCCAGCCGGTGAGCGAGGCGAGGGTCTGGGCCTGCTGCTCGTAACGCTTCGTCAACTCGCGGCGATAGTCCCGCGCCTCCTCGCAGTTGTCTTTCCCGGTCCAGGGATGGCGCAGGATGTAGCGTCCCTGGAAATTCTGGCGGTCGCCGGTCTCCTGAAAGACCAGATCCTCGGGAAAATGCTCCGCGTCGTAGCGCACGTGCAGGCGGGAGAGAAAGACGTCCTGCGCTCCCGGCATGACGTCCGGCCGGGGACCGCGCCGCTCGATCCAGAAGACGCCGAGCTGCCGCAGCTCGTCGGCCGAGAGGGGATCGGCGGCGCAGGGGTCGCACCAGGCCATGTCCCAGGCATACTCGAGGAACACCGTCCGCATGTCCTGCCGCTTCACCTGCTGGGAGAACATCGCCTTGTAGAAGCTCGCGAAGTCGTTCTTGACGAAGAGGGGCACCTCGCTGTCCGAGGGCAGGCGGACGGTGCGGTAGTTGGTGGTCTCCACCCGGCCTTTGCGGGTGAGGGCATAGACGAACAGCTCCTGGGGGCCGTTGGCGTTGACCATTCCCAGGCGGATGGGGAGCATGAACTTGGGGCTTTCGTAAGCCACCTGGATGGGCCGCAGGTAGGTGAAGCCGAGCTTCGACTGCTCCTTCAGGTTCACCTTGGCGACGAAGAACCGCATCCCCTGCTTGAGGTAGCTGCCGAGCACGCGGGCGGCGCCCGGCGGCATGCGGTAGCCGTTCTCGACCAGCCAGGTCTCGAGGCCCTGGCTCTCCTTGGCGGAGAGGATGAGAATGTCGTACTCGCCCACCGTGTACTGCGCTTCGATCGTCACGCCCAGGCTCTTGGCGCGGTCGGCCGCCACTCCGCCCGCCACGCCCTCGCGACTGGCCATCGGCGCCTGCAGATAGACCCGCCGCTCGCAGGGGTTCTCGTCGTAGTACTCGACGAGGCGCGGAGCCGAGTAGGCGTCGAGATGGTCGAGCAGGGCCTTCTCGGCGACGTGGATCTGCTCCCGCTTGATGAAGGTCGGAACGGGGATGACGATGGCGAATTCCTTGGGGTCGCCCTTGAAGTCGTTGGCCATGGTCAGCACGGTGCGGTCGCCGTCGCGCACCAGCACGACCTGGGAGGCCTTGTTGAACAGCTTGGTGTCGGCCTTGGCCACGTAGAAGCCGCAGAAGCCGAAGGCAGTCCCGGTGGCCGCCGCCAGGGCGATCGCTGCGAGGAGAGCAGTCCGGAGCCGTTTCATGCGAATCTCCTTTCTTCGCGGAGAGGGGGTGCGCTTGTCGGGGATGTCACCGCGGCCGGGGATTGGTTCCCGCGCCCGGCTTCGCGCCACGCGTACCGCCGGCCGGGGAGCAGCAGGTCGATCAGCGGCACGGCCGGCGACAGGAAGGCGAGGGAGAGCAGGAGCCCGTTGGGCCGGTAGAGCACGAAGTGGACGAAGCCCGCTCCCAGGGCGACCAGCAGGGCGAAGAGGATGCGGCCGGCCCGCGAGTCGGGCGTGGTCTTGGGATCGGAGATCATGAAGAAGGTGAAGATCAGGAAGGCGCCGCTGCCGATCTGATGAAGCGGAATCGTCATGGGCTGCCCCAGCCAGAGCGCGCGCCCGAAGAGGACCGCGAGATAGAAGGCGAGAAAGGCGTAGGTGACGTCGCTCCGCGCCGCCCGGTTCACCACCAGGCCTCCCAGGCAGGCGATCAGGAAGCTGAAGAACGCGGCGCTCCCCCACTGGCCCGGCGAGACCCAGACGCCGCCGGTCAGGAGCATCATCGCCACGATGCCGAAGTTGGTGGGGTTGAAGACGTGCTTGCCGCGGAAGCGGATCACGAACTTGCCGGCGATCGTCACCACGGCGGCGAGCACCGCCAGAGCCATGGAGTTGGTGCGCAGCAGCAGGCAGAGCGACAGTCCCGAGATCAGGGCGCTCCGCGGATCGAAAGCGGACAGCCGCCACAGCCGGGTGCAGGCGTATTGAGCGAGGAGGACCGTCGCCAGCAGGGCGGCGGCCTGAACGAGCCGGATCTCGAGGTCCAGACGGGTCACGCCATAGACGAGCAGCGAGGAGAGGACGAGGATCTGGTAGAGGCGTGGGTCCCGGAATTGCGATCGCACGGCTTTCATCACGGTCTCCTCGCGGCAGTCGTCGCGAGACTGCCCCTTCTGGCTTGGACACGTCAAGCCCTCGCAAGGAAACCAGCCCGGCGGCAGAAAGATCTTTCGCCCGGCGCTTCACTCCCTACTCCGGTTCCGGCTTCCGGGCCAGAGGCTCGAGCGGCGTCCGTCCCGCCACCAGCGCGATGACGGCCGCCGCGCCGGCGTTCTTGAGCGCGGAAGCCGCGGCGTCGAGGGTGGCGCCGGTCGTCGCGACGTCGTCCACCAGCAGGATGCGAAGGCCCCGCGCACGTTCCGGACGCGGCACCGCGAAAGCCTTGCGCAGGTTCGCCAGGCGGTCCCCTCTGCCCAGCCGGCTCTGCGGCGGCGTCGACCGTCGCCGGGAGAGAGCCGGAACGCACGGCAGACCCAGCAGGCCGGCCAGCGGCCGCGCGATTTTCTCCGCCTGGTTGTAGCCCCGCGCCAATCGGCGGCGCCAGTGGAGCGGCACGGGGACGATGACGTCGAAGCCGGTGAGCCGGGTCTCCAGCGCGCCTGTCAGAGCGGCCGCCAGGTGGCTTCCGAGATAATCCAGGCGGCGGAACTTGAGCCCCTGCACCACGGCATCCAGGGGTGGCTGATAGCTCCAGAGGGCCAGCAGCCGGTCGAAGGCGGGTGGCCTCTTCCGGCAGGGGCCGCACCGGTAATCTTCCGGCAGGGCGTGGGCGCCGGGGGGCCGCGCGCAGACCGCGCAGGCCTCCCGCGGCAGCGGCGCGAGCGCCGCCCGGCATCCGGCGCAAAGGCCGAGGGATGTCTTCACCGCCGGCAGGGGCTCACCGCAGCCGAGGCACGGGGCCGGCAGCAGGGCATGGAGCAGCCGGTCGAGCAAGCCCCTTGCGGATGGCGGCGTGACGCCGGAAGCAGGCGGCGCGTATAACGGATCGGGCATCTGGGACGGCGGCGCCAAGACGCCGGTGCGTTCCTCCGGGTCGGACGAAACGTGACGCTATACTCTCAGGAACCGGGCGGTCCGGGGGAGAGCCGGGCGCCGCAATCGTAGCGAATCGACACGGCATCCGCCGCAAAGGAGGAGATTTTGATCCGGAACCATCGCCTGCTCGGCAGGCTCCTGCTGATCTTCGGTCTGCTCCTGCTCCCCGGCGTCGCCGGCGCGCAGGAGCTCTACACCTATACCGTCGGCGTCTTCGGCGGGCTCGGCGGCTCCTTCGACGCCGATCCGGGCGACAGCCTCACCAACACCGGTTTTCAAGTCAACTTCGGGGTCGTCACCGATTCGCGGACCCATCTGGTGCTGCGCACCGGCCGGCTGGCGCTCGACGAGGACGAGCTCTTCGGTTCGTTACGCGACGCCGAGCTGACCTACGCGACGATCGGCGGCGAGTACCGGTCGCGCCAGGATTTCTACGAATCGGGGATCTACGTGGCCCTGGGCGGCTACAGGCTGGAAGGGATCGTGGCTTCCGGCGACGACTCGAGCGACACCTCCTGGGGACTGGCCGTCGGGGTCACCAGCGAGCTGCCTATCAAGCCCTGGCTGAGCCTGCAGGCCGAGCTCTCGGGCCACTACATCGACTTCGACGAGGCCCAGGTCTTCGCCATGGGGCAGGTCGGGCTCGCTTTCCACTTCTAGGAAAATATTCTGTCGGGGCGCCCCTATGTGGGCGCCCTGCCCGTGCCATCCGGAAACAGGGCGGCCACGCAGGGCCGCCCCTACATCGCCGCGGTCCGCTGGGGGCTGCGCAGGCGCGCGGTCAGCTCCGCCCGAATCGCGGGATCGTCCCAGTTCTGCGTGCCCACGAACTTCCGGACCACCTCGCCGTTGACCACCAGGTAGGTCTCGGGGAGCTTGTCCGTGCCGTAGCGGTTCGCCACTTCCCATTGGGGGTCGAACAGCACCATGTCGGCCCCGGGGCCGAGAAAGGTACGGACCTTCTCCGAGGAATCGGAGACCGCCACCATCAGCACCGTGAACTCCGGGTGCCCGGCGAAGTCGCGGGTGAGGCGCTGCAGGGCGGGGATCTCCGGGATGCACGGCGGGCACCAGGTGGCCCAGAAATGGACCAGCGTCACCGGGGTGAGGCGTGGCCCGATGGTGGCGGCCTGGCCGGTCGAGTCATAGAGAAAGCCGCCGGGCTCACTGAAGTTGCCGTCGCCGCGAGGCCAGAACAGCGATGCCAGAGCGCAGACCGCGAGCGCGGCGAGACCCAGCCGGGCTGGGAGGCCAAGGCGGCTCTTCGCCGCGGCCGTGGCGATCGGGTCAGGGGTCTTCTCGCTGATTGCGCTGGATTCCGTGGGGGAATTCATACATCGCTCCGGTTGTTGAAAACCTCGGGTCGAGCTTTGACCCGGACGGCCTGACTTTCCTAGAATACCGCACGGATCCGCCAAGAATTGCACAACTCGCAAGAAAGCCGCTTAGCACGCCCCCGGCGGGCCTTTCTGGTGGGCCTCGTCCTGCCGGGCCAGCCGGGCTATGTCGTCGAGGAGCACCTCGACGAGCTGGCGCAGCTCGCCGACACCGCGGGAGCCGGGTCGCCGGCCGCGCCGTGCAGGCGCGCAAGGCGCCGGATGCCGCGACGTTCATCGGCCGCGGCAAGGCCGAGGAGATCGCCGCCGAAGCCCGCGATGCCGACGCCGACCTGCTGGTCTTCGACGACGAGCTTTCCGGCAGCCAGGTGAAGAACCTGGAAGATGTGACCGGATTGCAGGTGATGGACCGCAGCTCCCTGATCCTCGACATCTTCGACCAGCGGGCGCGCAGCCGCGAGGCCCGCACCCAGGTGGAGCTGGCCCGGCTCAAGTACATGCTGCCGCGCTTGACCCGCCAGTGGAGTCACCTTTCCCGCCAGGGCGGTCGGCGGGGCGTGCGCGGCGGCGAGGGCGAAAAGCAGCTCGAGCAGGACCGCCGCGTCCTGCGGCTGCGCATCCGCAGGCTGGAGGGGGACCTCGAGAAGATCGAGCGCACCCGCGGAGTGCAGCGCAACGGGCGCTCGGGAGCGCCGTCCGTGGCCCTGACCGGCTATACCAATGCCGGCAAGTCGACCCTGTTCAACCGCCTGACGGCGGCCGGCACGCTCGCCGAGGACCGCCTGTTCGCGACGCTGGATGCCAAGCTCCGGCGCGGCGCGGTGGACGCCGTCCGCACCGTGGTCTTCGCCGACACGGTCGGCTTCATCCGCAAGCTGCCGCATCACCTGGTCTCCTCGTTCCGCAGCACCCTCGGAGAGGTCACGGCCGCCGACCTCGTGCTCCACGTGATCGACGGCAGCCATCCCCGCTGGCGCGAGCAGGTGGAGGTGGCGGAGCAGGTGATGGACGAGCTGGGGGTGGACCGCACGCGGGTGATCAACGTCTACAACAAGAGCGACCTCGTTGCCGCGGGCGAGCCGCCGAATGGCGGATCAACCGGCGGTCTGTGGATCTCGGCCGCGACCGGCGAAGGAATTCCGGCGCTCAAGGCCGAGCTGGCCCGGCGGTTGGGTTTTGATGAGATGCCGCAGCCGGGTTTTCAGCCGGTGGAGCGGGCAATCCCCCTCCCGACCGCGTAGTGGTTCAGTTGGCCTGCAGACTGCGTACGGTCCTGCCCTTCGAAGCCTCACCCCCCGGCCCCCTCTCCGTAACCGGAGAGGGGGAGACAGCAAGAAAAAGATGTGTTCCTCCCCCTCTCCCGTCAGGGAGAGGGGGCCGGGGGGTGAGGTTTCGGAGGGCAGGACCGGGAGAGTCCACGAGCCCTCGACCGCCCTTTCCTTGACCCGTCCAGACTGATCTCATAGGCTGCTTTTCGCCCGCTTCGATGCGGGAAGGGAGGGGTTTACGAGAATGGAGGCGATCCAGATGATCGGCGTCGTCGGCGCCGGCACGATGGGCCACGGCATCGCCCAGGTGGCCGCCCAGAGCGGTTACGACGTGGTGCTCGTCGACGCGGTGCCCGAGGCGCTGGCGCGCGGCCGGAGCCAGGTCGGCAAAGGGCTCGAGCGCCTGGTGAGCAAGGGAAAGCTGAGCGCCGAAGACCGCGACCTTGCCCTCGCCCGCCTCGCGACCGGCGGCGATCTCTCCGCCTTGCAGGGGGCCGATCTCGTGGTGGAGGCGGTGGTGGAGAAGCTCGAGGTCAAGCAGAAGGTGCTCGCCGAGCTCGATCGCCTCTGTCCGCCCCAGGCGATCCTGGCCTCCAATACCAGCTCGATCTCGATCACCAGGCTGGCCGGCGCCACCTCGCGTCCCGAGAGGGTGATCGGCATGCACTTCATGAATCCCGTGCCGGTCATGCAGCTCGTCGAGGTCATCCGCGGCCTCGCCACCAGCCAGGAGACCTACGATGCCGTCGAGGCGGCGTCCCGGCGGATGGGCAAGACCCCTGTCGAGGTGCACGACGCTCCGGGCTTCGTCTCCAACCGCGTGCTCATGCCGATGATCAACGAGGCGATCTTCTGCCTCTACGAAGGGGTCGGGAAGGCTGAAGCCATCGACGAGGTTATGAAGCTGGGGATGAACCATCCCATGGGGCCCCTCGCCCTGGCCGACCTGATCGGCCTCGACGTCTGCCTCGACATCCTGCGGGTGCTCTACCAGGGATTCGGGGATCCCAAGTACCGGCCCTGTCCGCTGCTGGTCAAGATGGTGGATGCGGGCCGCCTCGGACGCAAATCGGGCAAAGGGTTTTATAATTACGAATGATGGATGGCGAATAGCGAATTATGAATGAAAAGAATTGTCCATGCGTCATTCTGAATCGAAAGGAGCCTCTGGTGAGGCCGGCTGGCGGATGACCCCGTTCGCCATTCCGCATTCGCCATCCTGAATCCCCCATGTACTGCCAAGTCTGTGGCGCCCCCAACCGGGATGACCACGAGTTCTGCGTCCGCTGCCACCAGAAGCTGTTGGTGCTGTCGGGATCGGTGCGCGAGGAGGAGGAGCCCTACGAGGAATCCTCGGAGGAGAGCTTCTCCTTCGACGAGCACCTGCTGGAGCGGATCTCCATCCTGGAAGAGGCCGTCAAGCGCACCGCCGAGACGGTCCGCCAGCTCCTGGGCGCCCTGCACAAGCAGGAGAAGAACATCCTCATCAACCAGACCGGCGTCTCCGCCTTGCGCGAGCTGCTGGAGCAGAAGAAGTACATCGGCTGGGAGGAGTGGAGCGAGCTGTGGGAGTCCAAGATGGACTACCAGCTCCTCGCCCTGGAGAAGCGCGAGCGGTTCCTGGCCACCAAGGAGCGCATCGCCGGCCTCTATCACGGCGACAAGCGCAAGCTCTTCCTCCAGCACCTGGAGGACGCCGAGTACGCCCTCTTCGCCTTCGACATCGAGCGCGCGGTCATCGCTCTCGAGACCGCCTACAAGCTGGACCGCGGCAACTACGAGCTGGCCTACTTCCTCGGCGAGACCCACTTCAACGAGGCCAACAGCGAGCAGGCGCTGACGTACTTCTCACGCGTGCTGGAGGTCAAGCCGGACCACTACGAGGGGCTCGTCTACAGCGGCGTCATCCACTACGAGCGCGGCGACCACAGCCGCGCCGAGGAGTTCCTGAAGCGGGCGGTCGCCATCTATCCCGAGAGCTTCCTGCCGCATTTCAGCCTCGGCGCCGTCTACGCCGGCAAGGGGAACCTCACCAAGGCGGTGCTCTTCCTGGAGCGGGCGGTGCAGGTCGACCCCGTGCCGCAGGCCCTCTTCCTGCTCGGCAGCTGCTATTACGAGATGGGCAAGCTCTCGCTCGGCCGTGCACTTCCTGCAGGAGGCGGTGCGGCACGATCCGGCCTTCGAGGAGGCGCACCACCTGCTGGGTCTCGCCTATCTCGACCGCCACTGGACGCGCAAGGCGCTGGACTCCTTCCGCCAGGCGCAGCGGCTCAATCCCAAGAAGCTGCAGTACCAGGACCTGGTGCGCTATCTCTCGGGCCATTCCGGCACGCCGCTGCCGGAGGTGGACGGCGAGGCCGCGGCCTGGTTCCGCAAGGGCGAGGAGTTCCGCGCCCGCGACAACCTGAAGCAGGCGCACTCCTGCTATCGCCGCGCGCTGTCGCTCGACCCGGAGAACCCGACGCTGCTGATGTCCTACGCTCTCCTGTGCCTGCACATGAACCGCAGCCAGGAGATCGAGGCGGTGACGCGCAAGGTGCTGGACCTGAATCCCGGGGAGATGCTCAAGGCCACCGCCTACGCCGCTCTCATCGAAGCGATGCGCAGCCAGGGCAAGTACCGCGAAGGCAACCGCATCGGCGAGCGCCTGCTCGACGAGGGGAGCTCCAACTTCACCAAATCCATCGCCTACTACGAGATGGCCTACAACCTGGCGGAGATGGAGGAGGACCTCGACGAGGCGCTCGATTTCGCCCGGCGCTCGGTCGATCTGGCGCCCGACGAGATCAAGCAGTTCCCTCTGGCCGCCCTCGGCTGGGTGCACTACAAACGCAAGGAATTCGACCGCGCCATCGACTTCCTTTCCAAGTCCAGCGAGCTGGGGCCTTCTCCCACCACCCTCACCCACCTGGGTATGGCGCTCCTGGCCTTCGGCGAAGAGGATCAGGCGCGGTCCGTGCTCGCCCACGCCCGCACCATGGGCGACCGGGGTGAGGCGCTGCAGGAGAAGATGATGGAGTGCATGAAGGATTCGGCGCGCCTGATCGAACGGGCGCGGCGGGGCGGGCGGGCGAAGTAGAGAGAATTCCACCGACCTCAGATCGACATGCTATGCGGTTGGCGGGCTGTTTTCCTCTTGCCTTCCGCCGCCAGGTGTATTATTGTTCTCATACACTGAGCCACGATCTCATGTCCACGACCCTGCGCATCGATCCCCGTGACGCCCGGCCGATCTGGCGGCAGATCGAGGAGGGTGTGCAGCACCTGGTCGCCCGTGGCGCCTTGCCGACCGGAGCGCCGGTGCCGTCGGTGCGCGATCTCGCCCGCGAGCTGCAGGTCAATCCGGCCACCGTCTCCAAGGCGTATCAGCGGCTCACCGACGCCGGCGTGCTCGCCGTCCGCCGTGGCGAGGGGACGTTCGTTTCCGAGACGCCGCCGCCATCTTCCGATTCCCGCCGCAACGGGCGGCTGCGGGAGGAGGCGGTGCGCTACGCCAGCCTGGCGGTGACCCTGGGCGCGGATCGCGAGGAAGCGCTCGCCACGTTCGAGGCCGCCTGGCGCAGCCTGGCGGGCGGTGGCTCGCAAGGAGAAGGTGCATGAACCCGATCGCCCTGGAGGGGCTGACCGTGCGCTACGGCAGCCGCCTGGCCGTCGACGACGTTTCGCTCACCGTGCCCGAAGGCGCCGTCTACGCCTTGCTCGGCCGCAACGGCGCGGGCAAGTCCTCGCTCGTCCGCTGCCTGCTGGGCGAGCAGCGACCCGCCGCCGGCCGCGCCACGCTGCTCGGCCGGGACGTCTGGAAACACCGGGCGTCGATCCTCGCGGAGGTCGGAGTGGTGCCCGAGGAGCCGGACATGCCGCCGGCAATGAGCCCGCGGCAGGTCGCGCGCTTCTGCTCGCGCCTCTATCCGCGGTGGGACGCCGCCGGCGTGGAGGCGCGGCTGAAGCGCTTCGGCGTGCCGCGGGACACTCCTTTCGGCCGGCTTTCCAAGGGCCAGAAGGGCCACGTGGCCCTGGCGCTCGCGCTCGCCTCCGGACCGCGCCTGCTGGTGCTGGACGATCCGACTCTGGGGCTGGACGCCGTGGCGCGCAAGGCCGTGTTCGAGGAGCTGATCGGCGAGCTGGCGGACCGGGGAATCACGGTGTTCGTGACCACCCACGATCTGGCGGGCGTCGAGCGCATCGCCGACCGCGTGGCCGTGCTGCGACAGGGAAAGCTCGTGCTCGACGAGGAGATGGAGGTTCTCAAGCGGCGTTTCCGCCGGTTGAGCTTCCCGCGCTCCCAGGAAGCGGACGCTTCCCGGCTCGAAGCGCTGGCGCCGGTGGCGGTGGCGGCTCGCGGCTGGGCCGTCGAGGCGGTGGTCTCGAAGTACGACGAGGAGCGCTTGCTCTCGCTACGGCAGCCTGGCGATGGTGGTCCCGAGGTCTCTACGCTCAGCTTGGAGGAGATCTTCATCGCCCTGACGGGCGAAGGGGAGGAGGACCGATGAGAGGTTTTCTCGCCGTCTTCGAGCGCGAGGTCGTCGAGCGGCGGCTGCTCGCCGGCGCCGCCCTCCTTCTCGGGCTGGTGCCGCTCGCCGTGCCTTGGCTGCCAGGGCTCCAGCAACGCGGCAGCTCCGAGGTGCGGACCGCCACGGCCGTGGCTCTGGCCCTCTGTTGCAGCCTCGGCCTGGCGCTGCTGCTGGGGGCCTCGGTGATCGTGCGCGATCTGGCCGAACGCCGGCTGGGCTTCTACTTCTCGCGGCCGATCGGGGGCGCGGCCATCTGGTCGGGCAAGCTGGCTGCGGCCTTCGCCCTGGCCGTGAGC
The DNA here is from genome assembly GCA_963778565.1 of Thermoanaerobaculaceae bacterium. GTDB lineage: Bacteria > Acidobacteriota > Thermoanaerobaculia > Multivoradales > UBA5704 > DATARR01. Next base: position 28,878 of record CAVZUZ010000026.1, read on the forward strand.
GCCGGCCTCCTGATCCTGTTGCCGACGGCCGCGGTGGAGCGGCAGATCGATCTCAGCGGGTTGATGAGCATAGGCCTCCCTCTCCCCGGCACCGCTGAGTCGGGGCTGTCCTGGGTGTCCGCCGTTCTCCTCCTCGTGGCGCTGAGTCACGCCGCGAGCGTGGCTCTGCGCGCTCGCTCGCCCTGGCTGTTCCTCGACTTCATCGGGCTGGGTCTCGTCGGTTGGGGCACCTGGGCCGCCGTCCGCCGGCTCGGCTTGGCGGGAGCTCTCGGAGCGGCCGGAGTGGCAGTGGCGGCGCTGCTGGCAGTGGCCTTGCTCGCCCTGATTGCCGCTGGCGCCGTCCAGGTCCTGCAAGGGAGGACGGACATCCGCAGGGGCCACCGGCTGCTCTCCGTTACGTTGTGGGGGATTCTGTCGGCAGGGACTCTCGCCGCCCAGGGATACGGCTCCTGGGTGCTGGCGGCGCAGCCGAAGGACCTCGACGAAGTCGGCCTTTCCGGAGTGGGTCCTCGGGGTCCCTGGGTCGCGATTTTCGGTCCGGTCCGGCACCGGGGCGGATATCGGCCGGAATTCCTGCTGGACACCTCCTCGGGAAGGTTCGCTCGCGTGAGATTCTGGCTTCCTCCCCGGTTTACCGACGATGGCCGCTGGGCGGTCTGGCTCGAACCGGCAGATTTGCTCCGCGGCACCGGACCCTACGACCTTCTCCGGTTGGACCTTGGCGATCCCGGGTCCCGGCCCGAGCGCACCAGGATGACCTACTCGGGCACGATCCCGCCCATCCTCGCCGTCTCGCGGGACGGTCGCCAGGCGGCCGTCGCCACCGGTCGCCGGCTCACCATCGAAGAGGTTCCTTCCGGCCGCCTGCTGGCCTCGACGGAGCTGCCGCGGGAGCTCGACCATGTGCAGGACACGCTGCTGCTCGTCGCTCCCGGCCGAGTGCGGATCTTCGGTTACGAGATCTTCTCGAAGGCCGGCACCGGGCTGGATCCCGGCGCGCTCGAGGTCGGAGAGATCGAGGTAGGGAGCGGCGGGCTCGCGCGCGTGGCGCGGATCGAGCAGATCGTCAACCCGGTGACGAGCTTTCAGGACCCACGGCTTCCCCCTCGCCTGGAGATCAGCGGCGATGGCACGCGCCTCCTCGCCCTCCGCCGGACCGACCGACGCTTCGTCGTGATCGATGCCGGCAACGGCGCGGTGATGGCGGAGCTGCCGCCGGCCGGCGAACGGTCCAGCGCCGTCTTTCTCGCCGACGGCCGGATCGCCCTGATGACGGGCTCCAGCCCCAGGGAGCTGCGGATCTTCTCGCGCGCCTTCGTCCCCGAGCGGAGCTTTCGTTTCGCAGGCAGCGGCCTACAGGTCGGGGGCCAGCCTGCTCCACACCATCTCGTCGTGGCGACATCGCCGCGCCGGCTCGGCATCGTCTCGAGCCAGAGCAAGACCCTGATCCTGGACCTCGCCACCGGCGCCATGCGCCAGTTCGGCAGCGGCCTCGGGCCGATGCCCTATTCGCAGCTCGGGCCGGAGAGCGCCGGCTCGACCCTGTTCTGGCGCGGCGATGGCTGGCGGCTCGTCCAAGTCGATCTCGAAACGGGGCGGGAGCGCCTCGTCGCCGGCCGGCCTCCCGGCTAGAGCACGCGCCCGCACCAGCCCGCCGAACAAAGGCCGTGCCTCCGCGTGCGCCGGGTCCGGGGCATCCGCGAAGAACCGGCTTGCGTATGATCTTTAGTGCGTCAGTAGAACCTTATGTCCATGGCGGGCGGACTTACAGGACAAACGGGGAAGTGGATCCTGGGACGTAACGGTTTCCCGGTGCCGGGCGTTTAACTCTAATAGGCAGGGATCGGGTCTCAGTCCTGGTCCTGAAACTGCAAGGCGGGAGACAGGAGGAGACGCCATGCCGCACCGATCGACCGAGCATCCGGCGCCCAGGAGCCTTGGCTACGGCTCCGTCCGCCGGAAGACCGTCGACGTGATCGTGGAATACCTCCGCACCGAGCCATCTTCCCTGGAACCGCGGCCGGACGCCGAGCTGCTCGGGCGCCGGCAGCACCTCCTGCGCCAGCCCTGGCGGCAGCCTCACCGGCCGGGAAGCGAGGGCGCCTCCACCATGGAGCTCATCCGCCGCTTCGAGGCGCGCCTGAAGGCGCACTGACGTAAGATCCCAGGCCATGCGGCCGGTCTCCTTTCCCGTCGTCCACGAGCTCGACGGCTGGGATCTCTTCTGGGCGCGCCTGGAAGCGGTCCCGGGGAGCCTGGAGGAGCTGGCGGCCCTGCGCCGGACGGCCGGCCACCGCGCCCGCTCCGAGCTCTCGCCGGAGAGCCTCTCGTCCCATCCCACGGCCGCCGCGGTGCGGGGGCTGTTCCGCGCCGCCGGCTGCGATCCCACCCGCTACAGGCCGTCTTCCGAGGCGCTGCTCCGACGGATCCTGAAAGGCGAGGAGCTGCCGGCGATCCATCCGCTCGTGGACCTCAACAACTGCCTCTCGGTGCGGCTCGCCGTACCCTGCTGCGTCGTGGGGGAAGGAAGCTTCACGCCGCCCGTGGTGCTGCGGGCGGGAAGGGCCGGGGAGAGCTATGAATCGCTGCGCGGTCCGTTCAGCCTCGAGGGCAAGCCGCTGCTGGCCGATGCCGAAGGCCCCTTCGGCACGCCGATCACGGACAGCCGGCGCGTCAAGGTCACCGACGACACCCGCCGCGCCTGGATGGTGGCCTACCTGCCGCGCGACGTCGTGACTCCGGAGGCGGCGCTGAACGTCCTGTGGGAGCTTCTGGCGGCGGCCCCGGTGGCCGAGGTCGAGGAGACAGGAGTCTCGCGGTGACGGCGGTGACGAGCCCGACGGCGTTCGTGATCTTCGGCGGCAGCGGTGATCTGACCTGGCGCAAGCTGATACCGGCCCTCTACAACCTGTGGCTCGACAAAGCTCTGCCCGAGCCCTTCCGGGTGATCGCGCTCGGCCACCGAGAGATGGATTCCTCCGCCCTCGTCCGGCACCTGCGCGAGGGGGTGGATCGCTTCAGCCGCCGGGGAAAGACGGAGGCGGCGGCGTGGAAGCGGTTCGCCGGCAACATCGTCTACCGGCAAGCCGACTTCGCGGATCCGGCGGCGCTCGCCGGGCTGGCGGACGAGCTGGACGGCCTGGATGGCGATTGGGGCAAGCCCGCCATCCGCGTCTTCTACCTCGCCATTCCTCCGTCGCTGATGCAGCCGGTCGCCAAGCAGCTCCACGAGCTGGGCGTCGCGGCGGACGCCGGGCGGGCGCGCGCCGTATTCGAGAAACCGTTCGGGCACGACCTCGCCAGTGCCCGCGAGCTCAACGTCTTCCTCGCCGGCCTGTTCGAGGAGCCGCAGATCTACCGCATCGATCACTACCTGGGCAAGGAGCCGGTGCAGAACATCCTGGCGTTCCGCTTCGCCAACTCGGTGAACGAGCCGCTGTGGAACCGCCGCTACATCGACTCGGTGCAGATCACCGTCGCCGAGCAGGAAGGGGTGGGCACCCGCGGCGGCTATTACGAAGGCGCCGGAGCCCTGCGGGACATGGTGCAGAACCACCTCCTGCAGCTGCTCTGCCTCGTCGCCATGGAGCCGCCGGTGACCTTCGAGGCCGACGAGCTGCGCAACAAGAAGCTGGACGTGCTGCGGGCCATCCGCCGCATGAAGCCGGACGAGGTGCAGCATTTCGCCGAGCGCGGCCAGTACGGGCCGGGCCTGATCGGCGGCGAAAAGGTGCCGGGCTACCGCGGCGAGCCGGACGTCGATCCCCGCTCGACGACCGAGACCTTCGTGGCCCTGAAGCTGTTCGTGGACAACTGGCGCTGGCAGGACGTGCCCTTCTACCTGCGCACGGGCAAGCGCCTGCCGGCGCGCGCCTCGGAGATCTGCATCCAGTTCCGGCCGGTGCCGCACCAGGCGTTTCCGCCGTCGGCCATCGGCGACATGGAACCCAACCGCCTGCTGCTGTGCATCCAGCCTTGCGAGGAGATCGTGCTGCGGTTCCAGGCCAAGCGTCCAGGATCGGACATGCGCCTCGCCCGGGTGGAGACGCGCTTCAGCTACGAGGAGGCTTTCGACGCTCCGCAGCCTGAGGCCTACGAGACCCTGCTGCTCGACGTCATCGAGGGCGATCCCTCGCAGTTCCTGCGCAGCGATCAGGTGGAAGAGGCCTGGCAGGTGGTCATGCCGATCCTCGAGTACTGGAAGGAGGCGGGGTCCTCCGACCTGCCGATCTATCCCGCTGGCACCTGGGGGCCGGAGGAGGCCCAAGGGCTCATCGCCCGCGACGGTCGCGTGTGGGTGGAGCCTAGCGGGGTGGAGAAGGAACCGTAATGCCCCGTGCACGACCTCACTCACCCCAGGGACCCGCTCCTCAAGTCCTCTTCAATCGGGCCATCGCCGCGCCGCCGGGCCCCTCACCTCCCCGGCCCTCCTCTCCCACCGCACTCCCGCCCTGCCGGGAGAGGAGGGAGACTGTAAAAGCAACAGCAAAAGAAGTTTTTTCCAAGCTCCCCTCTCTCCCGGCGGGGTGGGTGTGAGGTGGGAGAGAGGGGCCGGGGGAGTGAGGGGCCTGAGGCGGCGGAGAGCTCACGTATATCGACAACTCCCGGCGTCAGGTTAACGAGGGAGCAGGGAGTGAGGTCGCGCTGTAAGCATCACGGCGCCGTCTCCTCCCTGTCCTCCTCCGCGTCCTTCTCCTCCTTCGGCGCCTCCTGCGGCAGCGGTTTGCGCGGCAGGGGCTCCGGACGCATCGCGGCGTCGTAGAGGAAGGCTGCCATGATCACCGAGGCCTGCATCAGGTCCTGCCGCTTCAGGTGATCGTAGGTGTCGAGTTGGGTGTGGTGGGTGCGGGTCCTGTAGTCCATCTTGTCCTGGATGAACTGGAAGCCGGGCAGGCCCACGCGGTCGAAGGGCACGTGGTCGGTGCCGCTGGTGGCGCGCAAGGTCACGGCGCCGGCGCCGAGGTCGGCGAAGGGAGTGAGCCAGGCTGCGAAGATCGGCTTGACGGCCACGTTCTCCTCGGCGTAGATGCCGCGGATCCTGCCGGCGCCGTTGTCCAGGTTGAAGTAGGCCGCCAGCCTGGCATGCTCGGGCTTGAGATCCAGCGGCCAGGTGTCGTCGCGGTAGCGCTCGGGAAGCTCCTGCTGCTGCGGGTCCCGGCTCTCCGGGCGGGTGGCGAAGTGCTGTTTCACGTAGGCGCGCGAGCCGAGGAGGCCCTGCTCCTCGCCGCTCCACAGCGCGAAGCGGATCGTGCGCCGGGGTTTGACCCCGAGCGCCTTCAGGATGCGGGCGGCTTCCATGACCACGGCGCTGCCGGCGGCGTTGTCCGTGGCTCCGGTGCCCGAGTGCCAGGAGTCGAGATGGGCGCCCGCCATCACCACCTCGCCCTTCTTGTCCGTGCCGGGGATCTCGGCCACCGTGTTGTAGGCCTGCAGGTCGCCGTCGTGGAACCGGGCCGCGATGTCGATCTCCAGCTCCACGGGCCGGCCGTGCTCGACCAGCCGCAGGATCTGGTTGTAGTGCTCGGCGGCCATCACCAGCGCAGGCACACCCACGCTCTGCCCCGGCTCCCACGAGCCGCCCCCGGCCACTCGCACCACGCCGTTGAGCCGGGAGCTCGGCTCCACGGTCGCCAGGGCCTTCTCCCTCTCCAGGAACTCATTGAGCGCCCGGCGCAGCCGCCAGCGCTCGACCGCGCTCCGGCGGCGGTCGTCCGGCTCGTCCTCGATTTCGAACTCCCCGAGCTGCTCGAGCTGCTCGCCGGAGTAGCGTTCGAACTGCGGGTCCTCCGGCTCCTCGAGCTTCCCGGGGGTCCTCGACGAGGAGAACCTTGCCGGCGAGCTTGCCCTTGTATTTCTCGAAGTCCTCCTCGGACTCGATCTCGACCCGCAGGACCTCGCCGCGAACGGGACCGCTCGTCCCCGGAGTCCAGGCCTTGGGAAGCGCCAGGAGCGGCAGCTCCCGGGGCGCCACCATGCGTGCTTCGCAGGCGGTGAACGTCCAGCCGCGGCCGAACGGATAGCCTTCGAGATGCACGTTGGACAGGCCCCAGGCCTCGAAGCGGCGGCGGGTCCAGTCGTAGGCTTCCTTGATCTGCGGCGAGCCGGTGAGCCGCGGCCCGATGACGTCCGTCAGGTGGAACAGCGTCTCCATCACCTGCGAGCGGTGGAGGCCCTCGTCGCGGATCCGGGTCATCGCCGGCAGGTCGACCGGCTCGTCGGCCCGCGCCGCAAGCGAGGGCGAAACGAGCAGCAAGGTAAGGGCGAGGATCGACCTTCGCGGCATGGAATCTCCTCCCGTTCGCGGCGGTTCCGGATGACCGGCGGGAGTCTAACCGATTAAGATTCGCCCATCGAACGAGGACGAGATATGAAGAGAGATATCCAGGCCGGCTTCGCGCTGGCCTTGCTCCTGGCGGCTCTGCCTGCTGCAGCGGACGCTCCCCGCCCGCTCAAGGTGGACGACATCTTCTCCCTGAGGACGGTCGGCGATCCCCGGCTCAGCCCGGACGGCCGTTGGGTGGCCTATACGGTGCGCACGCTCGATCCCGAAGAGGACTCCGCCGACACCGACGTCTACATGCTCCCCTTCGCCGGCGGCACGGCCGTGCGGCTCACCTCCAGCCCCAAGCCGGAGAACAGTCCGCGCTTCAGCCCGGACGGTCGCTATCTCGCCTTCCTCTCGGGGCGGGACGGCAAGAAGACCCAGGTGTGGCTCCTCGACCGCCGCGGCGGCGAAGCCGTCAAGCTGACCGACTACAAGGCCGACGTCGCGGAGCTCGCCTGGTCACCGGACGGCAAACGCCTGGCGCTGATCGTCGGCGACGTGGATCCCGACGAGGAGGACGAGGAGAAGGCGGAGGGCGACAAGCCGGGAGCCGCCAAGACCCCGAAGCCGATCGTCATCCGGCGCCTGCAGTTCAAGCGCGACGGCGAGGGTTACCTGCGGGACCTCCGCCAGCATCTCTACGTCTTCGACGTCGAGTCGAAGACCGGCGTCCAGGTCACCTCCGGCCCGTTCGACGACGCCGAGCCGGTCTGGTCGCCCGACGGCCGTTGGATCGCCTTCACCAGCAACCGGACGCCCGAGCCGGACTCGAACGACAACAGCGACGTCTTCGTCGTGGAGGCCAAGGCGGCCCAGACCCCGCGGGCCGTCACTGCTTCGCCCGGCTTGGATCGCGATCCTGCGTTCAGCCCCGACGGCAAGTGGATCGCCTATCTCGCGGGCGGCGATCCCAAGGACTTCTGGTACGCCACCAACCACGTCGCCGTGGTGTCCGTCGCGGGCGGCGAGCCTCGGCCGCTGACGCAGGCGCTCGACCGCAACGTCGACAGCCTGCGCTTCTCGCCCGACGGCAAGCAGGTCTACTTCATCCTGGAAGACGGCGGCAACGAGCATCTCGCGCGCGTTCCCGCCGCCGGCGGCGCGGTCGAGCGGGTGGTCGCCGGCGAGCGCTCCATTCAGGCCTACGACCTCGGTCCCGGCGGCGAGACGGTGGTGCTGGAGAGCACGCCCCAGCAGCCGTACGAGATGTCAGCGATGTCAGAGGCCGGGGGCGGCTCGCTGCGGCGGCTCACCACCGTCAACGACGAATTCCTCAAGGGCATTCGCCTGGGCGAGGTGCGGCGTTTTCAGGCTACCAGCGCCGACGGCACCAGGATCGACGCCTTCCTCACCCTGCCGCCGGACGCGCCCGCCGGCAAGCGGCTGCCGACGATCCTGCGCATCCACGGCGGGCCGACGGCGCAGTACAACACGTCGTTCATGATCGAGTGGCAGATCCTTGCCGCCCACGGCTATGCGGTCATCGGCTCGAATCCGCGGGGCTCCACCGGCTACGGCCGCGATTTCAGCCGCGCCATCTGGGCCGACTGGGGCAACAAGGACTACGAGGACGTGATGGCCGCCGTCGACCAGGCGATCGCCATGGGCATCGCCGATCCCGACCGCCTGGGCGTGGGCGGCTGGAGCTACGGCGGCATCCTGACCGACCACGTGATCGTCAAGACCGGCCGCTTCAGATGGATCCGGAGGTGTTCCATGGTGACGATTGAAACCGTCGTGACCGTTACGGAAGAGGGGACGATCACGGCGAAAGTTCCTGGGTATCTACCTCAGGGAGACCATCGTGTGGTCATCGTGGTCGACGAATCGCCGCTGCAACGGGAGTCGTTGCCGTTTCCCAACCTGGCGTCCTTTCGCGAGAAGCTTGGAGCACCCCGCTATCCCGGCAATACCATTGTGGAGATGCGCGAGGGAGACTGACCGGAGCGCCCCCTCGCGACTTTCGACGGGCGCGACGGGGGGCTCGCCGATGCTGCCCGTGCCTTCGGCTTCAAAGTCCTTCCCTGACTGGGAAGAGCGGCGGTCGCCGCTTACGCCGCTGCCTCCTTCGCGGCTGGTTTACCGCCGGGCGGCTCGGCCTCGCCGCCGCCGCGCGCGCTGAGGAACCTCCCGAACACCTTGTCGAACGCCAGGCCGGCGATGAAACCCAGCAGCAGCGCTCCGAGCAGGCTGGTCGCCGGTACCTTCTCCAGCGCCTTAGCCGCGGGCAGCGCGTCACCGAGGATCGAAAGCACGCCGAAGATCGACAGCAGCAGCACCAGGAGAGCCGCGGCGATCCCGAGCGCGGCGGCGCGGGCGAGACCTTTCGGCCACTCACGCCGATAGAGCACCCGCGTCAGGCTGCCGAGGACTCCACCGAGCAGCGAGCTGGCGATCAGCAGCCAATCGAGGGCGAAGCGGACCTCCACCGGATCCGCGGCCTTCAACCCCGCCGCCGAAGCCTGGACCGTGTAGCTGCCAGGACGATTGAGATCCAGGGAGACCTTGGCCTGAATGGCGCCCGCCGGTACCTTGGCCTGGTAGGAGCGCGTGCCGAGCGGACCTTCCACTGCGACTTCGACGGGGATCTCCTTGTCCGCGACCACGGGTTGGCCGCCCTCGTCGAGCAGGCGGACCAGGATGTCGGAGGTGACGCCGGTGAGGCCGCGGAAGCTGCGTGAGGCACCCGCGAGCGCGAGCTGCGCCGGAGTGGGGCTGAGGAAATCGATCTGCACCGGGTTGGATCTGCCGCGCTCATACAAGGCCCTCACGACGGCCGTCTCGACGCTCGTTGCGGAGACCGGCACCGGGTCTTCCGACTTGAATTGGCCGGGAAGGATGCGGAAGGGCTTCCTCGTGACCACCGGATTTCCTCTCTCCGGTACCAGGTCCATGTCGAGTTGGTCGTGTCTCCGTGCCGGCACCTCATCTTCGAGCCAATAGGCATCAACGAGGCTCTGCCAGCCGTCCCTCGTCCGGCGGACCTGCGCCGGCCGGGCGATCAGCTCGACCCGGCCCCTGGGCGCGTCGATCGTTGAAGGCTGACCGCCGGCAACGATGGTCTCCGCAGGCTCGGGCCTGATGGACGAGGGGGCCATCGGAACCTCGCCGAAGGCCGCGACGTCGTCGGCGGGGGGCGGTGCCGGCTCCGGCTGCGCCTCTCTCCGAGTCCTGAGCGAAGGATCTTCTCGCGTCGGTGGAGGCGGCGGGAGAGGCGGCGGACTGGCCGGTTGGACTTTCGCCATGCACACGACCACGCCGAAGCCCGAGATCAGCCCCTTGCTGCTCGCCTCGATCTTCCATAGGCCGGGCTTGGCGGGCCGGACCGGCACCTCGACTCGCGATGCGCCTGCCGGCACCGTCACCTGCGGTTTCGCGGCGAGTCCGCCGATTCCCGCGAGATCAATGCGGATCTCCTGGGGAGCGGCGGCGGGGCGGGCGTTCTCTCCCAGCAGCTCGATGGTGATCCGGGACGCCTTGCCGGGTTCCAGAGGAGCGGCCGGCGCCCGCAGCTCGATACGGACGGGCAGCTCTTCGGCCCGGCTGCTGGCGGGAACGGCGAGGAGGGCGGTCAGGAGGAAGATCCACGGCTTCATGATGGACCTCTCTTTGTTTTAGGAATCATTCTACAGGAAGAGGGTCGGCGCGCCGGAATTCCACCCCGGGCGCCGCCGGTTCTGGCAGAATGACCCGAGCGGAGGACGACTTCAAGACGAGGAGGCGCTGACGTGGCATCCCACCTGACCCGCTGCTTCCATTGCGGCGGAACCGATCTCGAAGCTCGGGAGGTCGAAGAGCTGCTTACAGCCGCGCAGCACGTCGTGCGGTGCAGGGCTGCCGCCACTGTCTGCCATCGGTGTGGAGAGCGGTACTTCGATCCGGAAACTGTCCGCCGGTTCGAGGCGATCCGCGGGCAAGTGCGCGCCGGAGATCTTTCCGGGCTGCGCACCGCCGGAGCTATCCTGGAGCCGGCTGCATAAAAGCAGGATTCGATGTACGACCAGTTCTACGGCTTCCACGAGCCGCCGTTCAACATCACGCCGGATCCGCGGTTCCTGTTCTTCAGCGACCGCCACCGCGAGGCGTTCGACCACATCCTGTTCGGCATCCGCGAACGCAAGGGCTTCATCCAGATCACCGGCGAGGTCGGCGCCGGCAAGACGACGCTCTGCCGGGCCGTGCTGGAGCAGTTGGGTCCCAACTACGTCACGGCGCTGATCCTCAACCCGTGCCTGACCAGCCCGCAGCTCCTGCGGGCGATCCTGCGCGAAGCTCGGGCTCACCCCCAAAGGCGATCGGGTGGGGTGCCTCGAGGTGCTCAACCAGTTCCTGCTCGACCAGCTCGCCAAGGGCAACGACGTCGTGCTGCTGATCGACGAGGCCCAGGACCTGGAGTCCGACCTGCTCGAGCAGATCCGGCTGCTGTCGAACCTGGAGACGGACCAGCGCAAGCTGCTGCAGATCGTGCTCATCGGCCAGCCGGAGCTGCGCGACAAGCTGAACGAGCGGCGCCTGCGGCAGCTCCGCCAGCGGATCACCGTGCGCTACCATCTCGAGCCGCTGTCGCGGCAGGAGGTGGAACGCTACATTCAGCACCGCCTGCAGGTGGTGGGCGCCAACGGCCGGCCCGCCTTCTCGCCCTGGGCGATCCGTTCGATCTTCCGCTACTCGGGCGGCATTCCGCGGCTGATCAACGCCGTGTGTGACAAGGCGCTGCTGGCCGGTTTCGTCGAGGGCACGGATCTGTTGACCCGGCGGCAGGTGCGGCGGGCGATTCGCGAGCTGGAAGGGAAGCTCACATGAGCCTGATCGGCGAGGCATTGAAGAAGGCGCGGCAGGAGGCCGCGCGGCAGGACGCCCTGCGGCAGCGGACGCCTTACGCCGTGGGAGCCGCGGATTCCCCCGATCGCCGCGCCGGCGTCCTGCCGCTCCTGGCGGGCCTCGGCGCCGGCTGCCTGATCGCCGCGATCCTCGTCGCCGCCGCCTGGTCCGCCGGCTGGGGACCGTTCGCCAGGCCCGCGCAGCCTTCGCAGAAAGCCGTGCAGGTGGCCGAAACCGCTCCTCCCTCGCCGGCTTCGCCTCCGGCCACCATCGAGACTGGTGCTTCCCAGCCGGCGGTGCCTGAAGCGGTTCCTCCCGCGATCATCGAGGACGAGACTGCCGCGCCGCCGGTACGGGAAATCCGTCCGCAGCCGTCCATCGAGCCGCGGCCTGCCGAGCCGCCCGCGGTCCGTCCATCGCCTGCACCGCCGGCAGCGGCTCCGGTGCAGGAGGAGCGCCCACCCGCCGCTCCGCCGATTTCGCCTCCGCCCGCTCCGGCCCGTTCAGCACCCGCGCCCGCTGCAGGCGCCGCGAATCTGGTGGACGGGCACGTCTACGCCGGAGAGGTGCCCGTTCCAGGCGGTGGGACGCTGAAGCTGAACGGCATCGCCTATTCCCAGGAGCGGCCCGTCGTGGTGCTCGACGGACGGGTGATGGGCACCGGCGAAACCATCCAGGGCTTCACCATCGTTGCGATCGAAGCCGGACGAGTGAAGCTCGCGGGCCACGGCGCCACCGTGTTCGTCTCGCCTAATTGATCACGTCTTCCGCCGTATCCCGTCAACGCTCCAGCGGCCGGAACCGCGCGCCGCCATGTAGAGGAAGGCGACGCAGTACAACACCGGCTCCTCGCCTCGCGTGAGGAAGGAGGCGCCCGCCATCTCGAGGGCGGCGAGCAGCGCCATGATCGCGGTGAGAAACCCGATGGCGATCAGCAGGCCGGCGATGATCTCGAACCACCCCGCGGCGATCGTCGGCAGAGCGTCCGCCTTGTGGTCGGCGCCGAACCATCCGAAGGCCTTCTGGGCGCCGTGCATAGCGAACAGCAGGCCGAAGACGATGCGAAACAGCGCGTAGAAAGGCTCCGTAAAGCGTTCGAGGAAACGCATGGCAAAGGCTCCTTTCTGGCCGATTCCCGCGGACGCGGGAAGTTGCCGCCGATGCGGTTGCGCGAGAGTCTACTACGACAGCGGCTGCCGGGGGGCCGCGGGAATCGCAGGCTGGCGGCGGCGCACGACCGCCTTCAGCCACAGGAAGCCCACGGCCAGGAACGGCAAGGCGTACACCACCAGGCCGATCGGTCCGATGGTGCCGTCCGGAGTCGCCTCGACCTCCGCGCTGAGCGTGCCGCGGCCCTCCCGGCCGTCGAGGAGAACGCGGACGCGCCACATCCCGCCGCGGTCGAGGGGAATGGCGGCGAAGTAGCTCGCGCCGGAGCGCACCGGCTGGGGCGCGGCTTGGTGCAGGGTCTCGGCGCGGCTCGCGGAGAGAGGCCGCACGCCGATGCGCACGCGCGTTCCCGCCGGTGGGTGCCGGCCCTCGAACACCACATAGAAGGTTCCGGTACCGATGTCCGGATCGGTCCACACCGAGGCGACGTAGGGACCCAGCCGGCGATCGGTGAGAATCGGGAACGGCGGCCCCAGGTGAGCGCGCGCCGGCAGCGCCGGCAGGAGGCTCCAGAGGACGAGGGCGGGCACTGCGAGCCGGCGCGTCACGTCAACCACCCAGAAACGTGCCGCGCATCTCCATCGGCTGCGCGAGCAGCCACATGGCGGCGAGCCAGAGCAGTACGCAAAGGCCGGCCCAGGGAGCGAACGCCCGTGCGGCGTGCGCCGGGTACTCGCGCTCGGCGATGCGGTAGGCGACGAGCAGCGAGCCGAGCAGGCCCAGGCCGAGCAGACCCAGCTCCAGCGGCAAGACCTGCCCCGGCGCGAGCCCGCCGAGGCGCCAGAGCGGCTCGCCGAGCCACGGCAGGCCGATGCCGGCGAGCGCGCTCTGCGCCACCGGCACGAAGGTCCAGAACCCGGTGAGCAGATGGAAGCCGTAGTGCGCCAGCCACACCCCGAAGCCGAGGGGGACCAGCGCGTAGGCGAAGCGCGTCGCGAGCGGCAGCAGCGGCTCCCGCGTGCCGGTGCCGCGCCGCGTCAGCCAGGCGGCGAGGCCGAGGAGCACGACGGGCTCCAGCACCAGCATTCCCAGGAACAGCACGCCCAGCACCGGCGCTTCCCGCTGCGTTCCCATCACGCCCGCCAGCCACGTCTCGACCGTGTAGACCGGGCTGACCATCCCGAAGGCGTTGAGGATCGCGCCGAAGGTGAAGAGCAGCGCCAGCGCCGCGAGGTCCTTGCGCTTCGAGAACCGCCCGACGCCGGAGCGGCGCGGATCCTGCCACAGCTCGCTCCCCGGCAGGCGCGTCGCCAACCCGACGTTGTCGTGCGGGCAGGCCTGGACGCAGTCGAGGCAGAACGTGCAGTCCATGTTGCCCGTCTTCTTGGGCTGAAAGAGCGCCAGCTCGCAGCCGCGCCGGACGATGACGTCCCTGTCCTCGGCATGGCGGGTGCCGCGGATACAGTCGTACGTCGTACAGGTGGCGCAGACGGCCGGCTCGCGCACCTGCACCTCCAGCGGCGACAGCGTCGAGGCTACGAAATTGAACTGGCCGATGGGGCACACCCACTTGCAGAAGGAAGCGCCGCGAAAGACGCCGTCCACTCCGAGGGCGCCCGCGAAGTACGCGACGATCAGCCACGCCGTCCACCACGGCGAGCCCCACAGATCGAACAGCTCGTAGGCGAAGAGGATGAGGGCGAACAGGACCACGGCGAGCCACTTCGAGCGCAGCCGGCGCGGCCATTTCAGGACCGGCCGGAAGAAGCGCCGGGCGATCGCGCGCGGCAGCATGAACGGGCAGGCCATGCAGAACAGATTGCCGGCCGCCAGCAGCACCAGCACCAGCACGCCCCGGTAGTGCACCCAGGTGAGCACGGTCGCCAGGTTCTTCGGCGCGAGCTGAGGACCGAGGAGGCCGTGAGCGATCATCGCCAGCGCCACGACGAACAGGGGAATCTGCAGCGCCGTGCGCGCGTAGCGCCAGCGCAGGAAACGGTCGAGAGGGGAAGGCCGGCGTGGAGCGGCCGCCTGGGTGATCATGGTGCCGCTTTCGCGCGGACCCCCGGAAGGCTCACCTGCCGGCGAAGCGCGCGGCCGTCGCGGAGCGTGGCGTCGACGAGGACGATCCAGTCGCCTCCCATGGTCAGCTCCAGTGGCGCCTCGTATCGTCCCGGCTCCACCTCGCGCGCGGTGGCGAAGACGGGCTGCATCCCCGGGTGCGACATGTTGACCTCCAGCCGCACCGCGGCGCCGGAGACCGGCCGGCCGTTCGTGCCGTCGGTCAAGGTCAGCGACAGCGCCACCGGGCCGACAACCGGCGGATGGGGTGCGGCCGTCAAGGTCAGCGCGATCTCCGGCGCCGTCTCCGGCTGCGGCCGGCAGCCGGAGAGCAGGCCGGCGGCGAGCGCCAGGAGGAGCGATCCGATGGCGGCGACCACTCGTCCCGGCGGGGTTTCAGGCGGCGACGGTGCGCGGCTGGAAGGCACAACTGCAACGCATGTGAACGGCGTCTCCCGACGGTGGGAACATGTGGAAATACATGCCGATCACCATGGGAATGAAGACGATCGAGTTGTAGATCAGGTGCAGCTCGACGCGCGGGATCCAGAGCTGGGCGATGCTCGTCGGCACCGGCGAGCCGAACAGGTTGTGCGCGAAGATCGCCTGCCCCTGCAGCAACGCGTGCTCGATGTGGTGCCAGAACTGGATGACCAGCGCCACCGTCCACCAGGTGCGCGCCTTGCCCACGAAACCGGGCCGCAGCAGCCAGATGCCGGCCAGCATGATCACCGCGTAGCCGTAGTGCAGCGCCTCGGATTTGACGAGCCAGGGAAACCACAGGCCCAGCACGCCGCGCGCCGCCGGCGGCGGCCAGCCGAGCACGTAGATCTGGAACGCCTGCGCCAGATGCTCCGCCCAGTGAGCCAGCACGATGACCGTGAAGATCTGCAGGGCCCGCTCGTGCCAACGGGCATTCAGACGGTCGATGAACCCGGGTGAGCCGATGCCTGCGATCTGCGCCGCAGCCACGGACGTCGTCAGAGCCATACTGTTCCCCTTTTCTGTCGGCCGATGGTAAGGCGTCCGGGTAGGACGGCGCTCGACCCGGGAGCCTTCTTCGTTCGGCGGCTTCATATTATAGAGGTACGCGGTGCGGATGAAAGAGGGACGCCGGTTCGTAGTGGTTCAGTTTGCCTGCGGACTGCGTACGGTCCTGCCCTCCGAAGCCTCACCCCCCGACCCCCTCTCCGTAACCGGAGAGGGGGAGAACAGCAAGAAAGACAGATGTGTTCCTCCCCCTCTCCCGTCAGGGAGAGGGGGCCGGGGGGTGAGGCTTCGGAGGGCAGGACCGTACGCAGTCCGCAGGCAAACTGAACCACTACCGCCGGTTCGATGGAAGACGGGAGCTCGTCGAGATAGCGGTCGGGCGGCTCCCCGACCTGCCCAGCCAACCGGAGAGAAGGAGCCGCCTTTATTTGTGCCACGAAGCTGACGGCGATTAAACCGCTGCCACAGCGGCGCGCCGACATCCGCGCGGGCGGTCCTGTAAACGTGGATGGGTAGGCTCGAACCCACCCGAAAGGGTGGGGACCCCGCGACGGCGCGTTTCCGCGGCGCCTCAAGGCTTGGCCGGAGCGGTGATCCAGCCCAGTTCGGAAACGCCATGGGCGTCCGCGATCCGCTGCAGCTCTCCGGACCGCTTCAAGCCATCGAGATAGGCGTTGAGCGGCTCCAGGAGATCGCTCCCCTTGCGCACCGCCATGCCGTACTGGTACTTGCGCAGGACAAAGGCCACCTCGAGGGGAGGATAGGGAGGCTTCAGCTTCCCTCCCACCGGGATCCCCGTCTCCGCGATCGCGCAGTCGGCCGTGCCTTCGTCGACCTCCACATAGGCCTGAAGGGGAAAGTCCACCTCGACCCTCTGGGCGCCGGGGAGCAGCGTCTTCAGGGCTTCGAGCTGGCTCGTGCCGCGCCCCGCGGCGCACTTCTTGTCCGTCAAATCGGCCGCGGCCTTGACCGGGCTCTTGGACCGCACCACGATGGCTTCCGCGCCTTCGAAGTAGGGCTCCGTGAAGTCCACCTGCCCCCGGCGGTCGTCGGTGATCGTCAGCGAGTTGACGACGACGAGCTTGCCGCGCGCCTTGACGTCGGCCAGGTCGCCCGCCGCCAGCGGGTGCGCCAGCGTCGCCAACGCCAGCATCGTCAACGCCAAGGCGCAGCGTCCCGGGTACCCTCCGCCTTCCACCGGCCGAACCAAGCTCTTCTTTCCCGAGATCATGGCTCCCTCCTCTGAACGTCAGACGGGCCTCACATCCAGGCTCCTCTTATAGAGTGATCAGAACGGGAGAAGTGGGACTCCGCTGGGCCTCAGTCTTTGACTCTATAACGAACTCTTGAGCAAGCGCCGAAGTCCTGGAGGTCTCGATGTGAACGTCTATACCTTTTCCGAAGCTCGTCAGAAGTTGGCGGCGGTTCTGGAGGAGGCACAACGCAAGGGTGCCGTGCGGATCAAGCGTCGCGACGGTAGCGAGTTCGAGATCGTTCCGGTTCGCCTCAAGGCTTCGCCCTTGGAGGTGGAGGGGGTTGATCTCGGGCTCACCGCTGAAGAGATCGTTTCCGTCGTGAGGGAGATGCGGGCCCGAGAGGGCACTTAGCAGTCTTCCACGGAAGTTCCGTAACGTATAAGCCGGGTCTTCTGCCCCGAAGGGGTAGAGGCATGTAGCCTGGCGGCGTCAGCCCCAGGAAAGCGGTCAGAAAAAACCAACCTCAGAGCCCCAACGGGGCGACGGCAATTCTTCGCCACGCTGAGCTGCCGTCGCCCCGTTGGGGCTTGATGGGTTGGGGGGTGTCCCGGGTTCCTGGGGCTGACGCCGCCAGGCTACATGCCGTGGCTACTTCGTAGCCAGGACGGGTGGCGAGGCTACGTGCGCGTATTTCTGCACGTGAGGACTTAGCCGGCCAGCTCGTAGGCGGCCGCGAGCCAGCCCAGGAGGCTCACCGTCCACCTGCGCCGGATCGTCCAGCCGCACCTCGAGATGCCACCGGCTGGCGGACGTCTGCTCGTGCTTGCTGATCCTGGGGCTCCGCAGGTCCGTCGCGGACTTGAGGGTGAGGATGAGCGCGCTTCTTCCGCGTCGCCACGCCCGCGAACGCCGTTTTCCGCGCGAGGTGGATGGAGGTCTTCTTGGGCTCTTCGCGGACCGGGCCGAGACGCTTCGCGGCTTCGAGGATGCGGTCGTAGATGGCGCGGACGGCGGGGACGCGGCCCTCGAAGTGCTCGGCGACGGTGAAATCGGAGGCGCTGGTCATCTCCATTCAGCCTACTTAAAGTACCGGGCGACGGCCTGTAGGGCAGCAGCGAAGTTCTTCGGTTAGGCAGACACCGGCATCAAGTGAAACACGCGGGCGAGCTGGCTGGCAGCCTTGATGTCGCCTCGTCGAAGAGCTTCTCGCACCTGGTCAAGCTTCTCTCCATCCTCAAGGGTCAGATACGGTGACCAGCCGCCCTCTTCCTCAATCAGGTGCACCTCCACCTCTGCTACGTAGTCTCCTTCGTGAATGAGCTTTCTGCGAAGCCGTACCATCAGTCTCTCCAGCGCTTGAAATCGTTCGTCCATTTCTCAGGGTTGGGTCTATAGGCCGTTATCAAAACGGCCGGAGCCAGCCTGTTCTTCGGTATGCCCCAAACGGTGTGAATCGGGCTTCCTGCTGCATCGCTCTGCAATACCAACACGCAGGGTCCTTTCGGGTAATCGGGATAATCTTCAAGAACCTCACCCCTCTCAGCTCCAGCGATAACCTCTCTGGCCAGGATGCCATCTTGAGTCAACTCATCGTAGCCATGGTCAGATATTCTGACTTCCCTTCGAGCAACCAGTTCGAGAACCTGCTCGAACGTCCGACTCATGCTTCCGCGGTTCGTACACGCCGGAGCTCGTCGAGCCCGTCCACCCAATCCTGAAGGAGCTCGAGCCGTTCAAGCGGCGTCAAGCTGAGGGTCCAGCGGATCAGGGTGAGGTCGACGCCGTCGGGGGACTCCTCAGGTGGAAACTGGTCCGATGCCGGATCAGCGACACCGGGAGACTGGAGAGATTGGGTCATAGAGACGACTATACAAGACCCCGGCTGCCGGGAGCCCTCCTCGCCCAAGAATACGGGCACTTCCTCACCGCCCGCTATCGGCCGGAGGTCACCGTGGAGGAACGCTACGAGCGCAGACCGGCCGGAGAGCGGTTCGCGGAGACTTTTGCCAGGGCGTTCCTCATGCCGGCCTCCGGCATGCGGCGGCGCTACCTCGATCTCGCGCGGGAGCGATCCGGAGGCTTGACGTACGGAGACCTCTGCCGGCTGGCTCACTTCTACGCCGTTCCCGTAGAGGCCATGGCCCGCAGACTGGAGGAGCTGCGATTGCTTCCGGCGGGAATCCAGAGGCGCTTCCAGGCGAATGAGCCGCAACGTCTTCTGGGCGTCGAACCGGTCCGCGGCGATGACGAGCCGTTTTCCTCTCGTTACGTCGCGCTGGCCATCGAGGCCTGGCAGCGGGAGAAGCTCAGCGGAGGGCAGCTCGCCCGCCTCTTGCGCACCGATCGCGTGGGAGCCCGGGAGAAGGTCCGGCAGCTCGAGCTGAACGTTGATTTCGGGACGCCCTTGCTCCGCTCGGCTGGCCGGTAAAGCAAGCGTCTCATGCTCGGGAACCTTCCCGAAGGCTCACTGGTCCTGCTGGATGCCTGCTGTGTCATCAATCTGTTGGCCACCGAGCGTTTCGAGGAAATTCTGCGTTGTCTCCCTTATCGCTTTGCCACGTCCCGGCTCGGTCGCCACTGACGGCCGCAAGACTCTGAGTCTCCTGAGCCGGATGGCGCCTCGGGTGCCGACCCTTCAGACGCCTGAGCTGCTATGGGAGTGGGCTCGGCTCTCCCGAATGACAGATGACGTGATCGCTGGCGTGCTGCGATCGGTGAGGGACCGCGCTCGTTTCTGGCCGCGCCGGAGCGCTCCGCACTTCGAGTGGTGGGACGGCTTCCTCCATTAGGCATACAGTCACGTAGGCATACAGTCACGGCGCTTCCTCTTGCCCTGGGTCTCGCCTCTCTGGCTTGGCTGATTCGCCGGTGATCGCTCGACGCCCGTCCTCCGCGCTCATCCCTTCACCCGCGCATACAGCGCCTCGTGATGCGGCCGTCCGGCTCGCACCTGGCGGAGCTCGCCCTGGCGCTGCAGCCTCTTCAGGGTGATGGAGACGAGCTTCGCCTTGACCGGCCGGCGCAGCCTCTCGCGGTAATGCCGGTTGATTTCGGCGGTGATGAAGTTGGTCCCGAAGACGTCGCCGGCCGGGCGGGTCTCGATGACGCGCCGGATCATGCGGGTCAGCGACGCCTTGCGCCCGATGTCGAGATTCGGCTTCGGGGGAGGAGTGAAGGCCGCAGCGCGGGTTTCGAGCTCGGCCGTCGTGGCGGCGGCGGTCTTGAAGGCCTCCAGCACACCGGTCAGCTTCTCGATCTCCGCCGCGAACACGGCGCGCTGCTCACGGTGGAACGTCTCCTGCTCGGCATGGAACGCCTCGCGCTCCTGGTCGAAGGCGATCTGCGCCTCCAGCCTGGATACGATGGACTCGAGGGACGTCTGGGCTGCCATGGCGCTCTCCTGTTCCGCTGTATAAGACTGCTAGAGGAAGCTCCGGATCTGATCGAGCTGCCTCCTGAACCCGCCACGCGGGAAGCGGCTCCCATTTCATCGCTGTCTTCTTCGACTGAGACGTTGCCAGGCCGGCCTTCATCGTTGACCAGCCCGTCGAAAAAGTTGGGAGATCGCGTCAGACATCTCCGCGCCTCCTTCGCTTGCTGGCGCGATTTGGACAGCAGATTGTGTGCCCCTCTACAGAAGTTGTCACATCCGTTCACCGCGAAACCGCGATGGCTTGACGGCAGGGCTACGGCAGAAATTATACAACGTCTATCCTCTCTTTCTCAGCGATGGGCGTGAAACGGCCAATATGTGTCGCGCGAGAGCTCGAGCTGCAATCAAGCCGGGCGAGTCCGCGGCCAATATTGTCAACTTCATAGTTCTATTTCCCAACTTATTTTGAGATAGTCCCAATGGCGCAGCCGATCATCTTCAGGATGACCTCTTGAATCCCGGCGCGGAACCTCGGTTTGACATTCTTTTGCAGCTGTGCGTTGGGGCGGGGGCGGGTATCAGCCGAGGATTTCGTCGACGGAGAAGCGCACGTCCGGGAAGGCTTCGGGCGAGATCTCGTCTCCCCGCCGGTACTGGCGAACCTCTCGATAGCCCGCGGGAGACGGCCGGCGGTAGGCGAAAACTGAATCGGAGGGAAAAGCGACCAGCCATGCCTCCGGGATACCGCTCTCGGCGTAGAGGGGGATCTTGACGTCGCGGTCGTGGGCGAGGGATCTGTCCGCGACTTCCACTACCAGCAGAACGTCTTCGGGTGTCGGCGCTTGAGCCCGATAGCAGTCTTCTTGGTAGCGGAACAGGACGACGTCGGGTTGAGGCTCGGACTGCTGGTCTTCCAGTGAGACGGGATCCTGAACGTCCACCACAGCCTGAGAAGCGAGCCGCGAGCTGAAGCAACGGATGAGCCATCGCACGCAGCCGGCGTGACGATTCCCGATCGGCGTCATCTCGAACATTTCCCCCCGGATCAACTCCACCCTCTCGTCTTCCGAAAGAATGCCGGCCTCCACCATCTGGTGGTACTCATCGATCGTCAGTAGCCGTCTCCGGTGGCCGCGGGCTGTCCTCTCGATGATCTCTCCCCGAATCAGCTCCAGTCCTAGGGGGACAAGGCCCTCCTCCACGAGCCGCTCGTACTCATCGACTGTCAGCAGCCGTCTTGTCATGGGAACCGCCATAAGCCACCTCCGTCTCCACCATTCTACGTCCCGTGCGCAGGTGTGCCCAGGGTCAGCCCTTGTAGGCCGAATCATGGTCGAGGTGCAGGGAGATGAAGCGAAGGACGTCGCCGTCACGACAAGCCAAAGCCCTTATCTTCTGGCTGAGGCGAAGGGAGTAGACCTTTGCGTCAGCCTTGGCCTTTACGTGATCAACCGCCTCCCAGTTCAAGCCGGGGTGGATATAGACGGTGTTCCAGTTCATGCTTCTTAGACGTCGCAGCGTAGCCGATACGTGTCTCCAGTCGGCGGTTTCCAGCGCGAGAAAGACTTCTTGAAACTTCGCGTCATTCAGGTCGAGGCGGACACGGTTATCGCGACTTGCCACGGGACCGTCCGCTCTTCCGCAGCTTCTCGATGCGCTCGATGAACTCGTCGAGGTCTGTCTCCACGGCTGGCGTGCTCGCGATCCGCGCGAGCCCCTCGGCGATGGCGGTCCGATGGGGCTCCTCGAGAGTCCAGAGCTGGCTCTCCGGTACGACCACCACCGTCGTCAGCAGAATGCTTCCGTCATCGCGACGCTGCAGACGCAGAGTTTTTCCGGCGTAACCCTTACCGAGCGAGATCTGACCGCTCTTTCCGACTACTTTGATCTCGGTGCGAACTGCCTCGGAGCTCATGCTCAACCTCCTGCCTTCATGGCTTCATGCCAGCATGCGAAGTATACAGCATGAAGAGGCTCGCATAATCGGGCACTCTCGCTTGACAATCTATGCGTCATATGATCTCCTATGCACATCGATTTGCAAAGACGCCGAGACAACCATGCCACCCGACACCGAACACCGCGAGACCCGCCAGGAGCAGATCCTCTCGCTGCTCCATGACCGCAAGGTGCAGAGCCAGAGCGAGCTCGTGGAGCTGCTGCGCGAGCGGGGGATCGCGGCCACGCAGTCGAGCGTCAGCCGCGACCTGCGCGACCTCGGCGTGGCGTGGATCGGCGGCCGTTACACCATGCCCGCCGAGCCGGACGCGCGCGATCCGCGGGTGGCCGAGGTGGCGCCGTTCCTGCGCGGCGTGCGGCCCGCGGGGGCCAACCTGACGGTGATCTTCACTCTCGCCGGCACCGCGCAGGCCGTGGGCCTCGCCATGGACGACGCCGGCTGGCCCGAGCTGGTGGGGACGATCTCCGGCGACGATACCGTGTTCGCGGCGACGGCCTCCGCCCGCGAACAGAAGCGCCTCATTCGCAGGCTGGAAGCGTTCCTCAAGGAAAGGTAGACCATGGCCGAGCCGATCGTGCTCGCCTTCTCGGGCGGGCTGGACACCTCTTTTTGCATCCCCTGGCTGGCCGAGAAGCACGGCCGACCGGTGATCACCGTGACGGTGGATACGGGCGGCCTCGACGCGGCGGCGGCGGAGTCGCTCGCCGTTCGCTCGCGCGCCCTCGGCGCGGCGGATCACCTCCTGGTGGATGCCAAGGCGGATTTCTTCGACCGGGTGCTGCGCTTCCTCATCCAGGGCAACGTGCGGCGCGGGCAGGTCTATCCGCTGTGCGTGGGAGCCGAGCGCGTGCTGCAGGCGCAGGAGGTGGCGAGAGCGGCGGCGCGCTTCGGCACGCGCACGGTAGCTCATGGCTGCACGGCGGCCGGCAACGACCAGGTGCGTTTCGAGGTGGCCCTGCGCACGCTCGATCCCGGCCTCGAGATCCTGGCGCCGGTGCGCGACGAGCCGCTGCCGCGCGCCGCCCAGGTGGCTTATCTCGAAGAGCGGGGACTTCCCGTGCCGTCCCACGGCGCCGCCTACTCGATCAACCGCGGCCTCTGGGGGGTGACGATCGGCGGCAAGGAGACGCTGGACACGGTGGCCTCGATCCCCGAATCCGCCTGGGTGCTGACGCAGGGAGCTTTCGATGCGCCGCTACCTCCTTCGCGCCACACGCTCGCCTTCGAGGGCGGTGTACCGTCCGCCTGGAACGGTGAGGCGCTCGATCCGGTCGAGCTGATCGAGCGGGTGGAGGAAGAAGCGCGGGTCTACGGCATCGGCCGCGGCATCCATCTCGGCGAGACGATTCTCGGCATCAAGGGACGCGTGGCTTTCGAGGCGCCGGCCGCCGAGGTGCTGATCACCGCCCACCGCGAGCTGGAGAAGCTCGTGCTCACCGGCCGCCAGCAGAGGATGAAGGAGACCGTGTCCGCCGTCTACGGCGACCTGGTGCACGAGGGGCAGCATCTCGATCCGGTGTGCCGTGACGTCGAGGCGCTGCTCATCTCTTCGCAGGAGCGGGTCACGGGCGAGGTCTACCTCCTCCTCCGGCCGGGCCAGGTGTTCGTCGAGGGCGTCTCCTCGCCCTTTTCGCTGCGCGACGCGACGCGCGGCGTCTACGGCGAGGCCGCCGGCGAGTGGACCGCCGCCGACGCCCGCGGCTTCTCGCGCATCGCCGCGTTGCCCGGCGAGCTGTACGCCCGTATG
The DNA here is from genome assembly GCA_963778565.1 of Thermoanaerobaculaceae bacterium. GTDB lineage: Bacteria > Acidobacteriota > Thermoanaerobaculia > Multivoradales > UBA5704 > DATARR01. The sequence goes on from CAVZUZ010000026.1 coordinate 52,461, forward strand.
GCGAGGGCCGGAGGACGCGTCTTGTGAAGACCATCCTGCTGGACAAGATCGCCTCCGTCACCCGCGCCTGCCAGTTGAAGCGCGAGGTGCGGGTGAGCGCCGAGATTCCCTGCGAGGAGGGAGTCGTGGTGGCCGTGCGGGTGCTCAACGACAAGGCCACCTACAGCCAGCTCGAGCTGCCGAGCGGCCGCATGGCGCAGGTGAAGAAGGGGGACGTGATCGCCGGCGCGCTCGGGCACCGGCACGCCCTGTTCGGCTACTCGGGCCACCTGCCGGAGCGGCTGGCGCCGGGCGATCGGATCCACCTGCTGAACATGGGCGGCGTGCTGGGGATCTGCGACTCGCTGAATCCGGATCTCGGGCCGCCGTTCGAGTGCGAGGTGCTGGGCGCGGTGCTCCACTTTCCGTACCTCGGCGAGCGCATCGGCGTCGCGGCGCGCATCGGCGGTGCGCCGCTCGATCCTTCAGCGCCCATCCACGCGGCCGGTGTGCCGGTGGTGGCGCTCGTCGGCTCGTGCATGAACTGCGGCAAGACGGCCGCCGCCTGCACGCTGGTGCGCCAGCTCAGCCATGCCGGCTGGACGGTGGACGGCCTCAAGGCGACCGGCGTCTCGCTGCGGCGCGACGTCCTGGCCATGGAGGACGCCGGCGCGCGCGCCACGGCCCTGTTCACGGACCTCGGCGTGGTCTCGACGACGCCGGCCAACGCGCCCGCCGTGACGCGCATGCTGGTCTCCCGGCTCGCCGCCGCGCGGCCGGACGTCATCGTGGCCGAGCTGGGCGACGGTCTGCTGGGAGCCTACGGCGTGGCGGCGATCCTGGACGATGCGGAGATCCGCGCCGCCTTCACCGCCGTGGTTCTCGCCGCCAACGACCCGGTGGCTGCGTGGGGCGGCGTGCGCATGCTCCGCGAGCGGTTCGGCATCGAGCCGGCGGCTGTCACCGGCCCGGCGACGGACAATCTGGCGGGGACGCAGATCATCGAGGAGGCGCTCGGCGTGCCCGCGCTCAACGCACGCACGGACGGCGAGCGGCTGGCGGCGCGGGTGCGCGAGAAACTGGGGTTGGGCGTGCCGGCGGTGCAAGGGGTGATGGCGTGAATCCCTCTGAAAACGGGTTGCCGCAGGAGCCTTTCGTAGGGGCGGGGCTCGTCCCCGCCCAGCCCCAGAGGGGCATCGTTTCGATAGCCCGGTGCGGAAGCGCCGGGCGAAGCGAGCCGCCCTCAGCCCGGCGCTCCCGCGCCGGGCTACCGAAACGTCGCCCTGTGGGCGAGGGCGGGGACAAGCCCCGCCCCTACGAAAAGCAGGTCGCGACTGTCCCCACCCTGGTTCTCGGCGGCTCGGGCTACGTCGCCGGCGAGCTGCTGCGGCTGCTCGCCGGCCACCCGCACCTCTCGCCGTTCGCCGTGCTCTCCGAGAGCCAGGCGGGCGGCGGCGTGGAGGCCACGTTCCCGCACCTCGCCGGCTGCTTTCCCGGGCTCGCCTTCTCCGGCCGCGAGGAGCTGCCGCGCCTGATCGACGGCCACGGCAGGCTCGCCGTGCTCTGCGCCGCGCCGCACGGCGCCGCGGCACCTCTGCTCGATGCAGTGTTGACCGAGGCCGAGCGCGCCGGCTCCGCCGTCAAGGTGGTGGACATCTCGGCCGACTTCCGGTTCGCGGATGCGGCGGCCTACGAGAAGGTCTACGGCCACGCCCATGGCGCGCCGGAGCGGCTGGCCGGCTTCCGCTGCGCCCTGCCGGAGCACCTGGCCGAGACGCCCGAGGGACACGTGGGCCATCCCGGCTGCTTCGTGACGGCGACGCTGCTGGCCGCCGTGCCGCTGCTGAAGCTCGGGCTGATCGAGCCGCGCCTGTCCGTCGTGGCCATCACCGGCAGCACGGGCGCGGGACGGACGCCCACGGCCACGACGCATCATCCGGCGCGGCGGAGCAACGTCTTCGCCTACAACCCGCTCAAGCACCGGCACGAGCCGGAGATGCGGGCGCTGGCGGCCGCCGCCTCCGGCGTCGAGCCCGAGATCCATTTCGTCCCACAGTCCGGGCCGTTCGCGCGCGGCATCTACGCGACGCTGCAGGCGCGGCTGCAGAAGCCGATGCAGGCCGAGGAGATCCGCCAGGTCTTGACCGGTTTCTACGCCGGCGCGCCATTCGTCGATATCCTTTCCGAGCCGCCGCGCCTCCAGGACGTGGCGGGCACCAACCGCGCTCGACTCTCCGTGGCCGCCGACGGCGACCACCTGGTGGTGTTCTCGGCGATCGACAACCTGGTCAAAGGCGCGGCCGGCGGAGCGATCCAATGGATGAACCGGCTGCTCGGATTCCCCGAGGCGGCGGGATTGATGATTCCGGGAGTGGGATGGCTGTGAGCCCTCACCTCCCCGGCCCTCCTCTCCCGCCCCCTCCCTTCCCACCTCACCGGGAGAGGAGGGAGAAAAGCAAAGACCTCTTCTTAAAGCCCCTCTCTCCCGGTGAGGTGGGAAGGGAGGGGGCGGGAGAGAGGGGTTTGGGGAGTGAGGGCTTGGGCGGGAGGAGGAAAGATGGGATCAATGAGGAGAGGATGCCGATGACCGACGCCGTAGAGACCGTCCTCCAGGCCGAGCTGGACGAATCCCGCTGGCTGTTGCCCGTCTATGCCCATACGCCCATCGAGCCCGTGCGCGGCGACGGGGTGATGGTGACGACGCGCGACGGCCGTGAGCTGATCGACTTCTACGGCGGCCATGCCGTGGCCCTCCTCGGCTACCGGCATCCGCGGCTGCTGGCGGCGCTCGCCGGCCAGGCGGAGGAGCTGTTCTTCCAGAGCAACTCGGTGCCGCTCGGCATTCGCGCCCGCGCCGCCGAGCGGCTGGTGCGCTTCGGGCCCGAGGGCCTCACCCGCGCCTTCTTCGTCAACAGCGGCGCCGAGGCCAACGAGAACGCGTTGCGCATCGCGTTCCGGCGGACCGGCAGGACCCGCGTCGTGGCGCTGGAGGGCGCCTTCCACGGGCGCACGGCGGCGGCGGGCGCGCTCACCTGGAAGAACGAGCGGTGGTACGGCTTTCCGCGCCCGCCGTTCGACATCACCTTCGTGCCGCGCAAGGACATGAACGCTCTACGCGCGGTGTTCGCGGCATCCGCGGCATCCGCGGCATCGGGGCCGGACGTGGCGGCGTTCATCGTCGAGCCCATCCAGGGCCAGGCCGGCGCCGTTGACCTCGGCGCCGAGTACCTGGGGGCGGCGCGCGAGCTCACCCGCGAGGCGGGCGCCCTGTTGATCTTCGACGAGGTGCAGTGCGGCATGGGGCGCACGGGCCATCCCTTCGCCGCCCAGGCGTACGGCGTCACGCCGGACCTCCTGACGGTCGCCAAGGGGCTCGCCGGCGGCTTTCCGGCCGGCGCGGTGCTGGTGAGCGAAGAGGCCGCGGCGGGGCTCCAGCACGGCGACCTGGGGAGCACCTTCGGCGGCGGACCCCTCGCCTGCGCCTTGATCGAGACGGTGATCGACATCCTGGAGACCGAGGATCTCCTGCCGCGGGTGCGAACGCTCTCCGCGCTCATCCGCGAGACCTGCCAGGTGGGGCCGGTGACCGGCGTCCAGGGAGCGGGCTTCCTGCTCGGTCTCAGGACCTCGCGGCCGGCGCGGGAGGTCGTCGACGAGCTGCTGGACAAGGGGATTCTGACGGGCACGAGCGGCGATCCGAACGTCGTCCGCCTGCTGCCGCCGCTGGTGCTGGAGGCGTCGCACGTCGAGATCCTGGCGCAGGCGCTGTCGGAGCTGCGGCCTTGAAGGCATTCCTCGATCTCGCCGGCTGCGGTCCCGAGGAGATCTCGGATCTCCTCGCGCTCGCCGCGCGGCTGGAGCGCTGGCCCGAGCCGGAGGCGCTCAAGGGGAAGATCCTGGCGCTGCTGTTCTTCAATCCGTCGCTGCGCACGCTCGCCTCGTTCCAGGCCGGGATGGCGCGGCTTGGGGGCAGCTCGTTCGTGATTTCGCCGGGACAGGGGACGTGGATCCTGGAGACCCGTGACGGGGCCGTCATGGACGGCGCCGCCGCCGAGCACGTGCGCGAGGCGATCCCGGTGCTCGCGGGTTACGCGGACGCGCTCGGCATCCGCTCCTTCGCGGGCGGCACGGATCTCGCGGCGGACCTGGCGGACTCGACGTTCCTCTCCATGGCCGGGGTCTGCCCGGTACCGGTGATCAACCTCGAATCCGCCGTCGACCATCCCTGCCAGGCGCTGGGCGACTGGAAGACGATGGACGACCTCGGCATTCCCGAGCGGGGCGGCAGGTTCGTCCTCTCGTGGGCGTGGCATCCGAAGCCGCTGCCTCTCGCCGTGCCGGCCGCCGCGGTGCACATGGCGGCGTTGCGGGGCATGGACGTCACGGTGCTGCGGCCGGAGGGCTTCGGCCTGCCGGAGCCGATCATGGAGAGGGCTCTCAGGCTGCTTCGCTCTCCGGCGGCTCGCTGCGGGAGACGGCGGACCGCCGCGAGGCCCTGGAGGGCGCGCACGTGATCTACGCCAAGTCCTGGACCTCGCCCCTGCATTACGGCGACGCCGAAGGCGAGGCGGCGTTCCGCGCCGGGCTGCGCGATTGGTGCGTGGGCGAGGACTGGTTTGCCGCGGCGGCGCCGGACTGCCGGTTCATGCACTGCCTGCCGGTACGGCGCAACGTGGTGGTGAAGGACGAGGTGCTCGACAGTCCGCGCAGCGTGGTGGTCCACGAGGCGCGCAACCGCATGTGGGTGCAGATGGCGGTGCTCCACCGCCTGCTGCGGGGATAGAGGACGCTCGACCTCACCCCCTGGCCCCCTCTCCTGAAGGAGAGGGGGAATGAAGACCAAATTCTTGAAGCCCCTCTCCTTCAGGAGAGGGGTTGGGGTGAGGTCGAGCAGGCAAGACGGGCTGGAGAAGCAAGGAGGTGCAACAGTGAAAGACGTCGGCCAGCGGACCGCCGAAGCGGCGGCCCTGAAGCACGCGGTTCCCTACATTCGCATCTTCAAGGGGAAGACGTTCGTCATCAAGGCGGGAGGCGGAGCGCTGGACCGCGAAGCCACGTTGCGCGCCGTGCTCGAGCAGGTGGAGGTTTTCCATCAGGTCGGCATCCGGGTGGTCCTCGTCCACGGCGGCGGCACGCAGTCGAGCGAGCTGTCCCGCGCCCTCGGCGCCGAGGCGCGCTTCGTCGAGGGCCGGCGGGTGACGGACGACAAGGCCCTCGAAGTGGCGGCCATGGTCCTGAACGGCTCGGTCAACACCCAGCATCCTCGCCGTCTGCCGCCGGCTGGGTCTGCCGGCGGTGGGTCTCTCGGGCGTCGACGCCGGGCTCGTCCAGGCGCGCAAGCGGCCGCCGGTGCGGGTGGGCGACGAGATCGTGGACTACGGCTTCGTCGGCGACGTCGCCGCCGTCGATCCCCGCGTGCTCGTACGGTTGATGGACGGCGGCTACGTGCCGGTGGTGAGCCCGCTTTCCGCCGCTGCGGACGGCACGGTGCTCAACATCAACGCCGACACGATCGCCTCCGCGCTCGCCGTGGCTCTCGGCGCGGAGAAGCTGCTCTTCCTGACCGGCGCGGCGGGCATTCTCGAGCGCGCGGACGATGCGGGCTCGCTCGTCTCCTACACCGACCTCGCCGGCCTGCGCCGGCTGCGCGACGAGGGCGGCGTCGTGGACGGCATGCTGCCGAAGACCTCGGCGATCGAGTCGGCGGTCCGCGGCGGCGTGCGGCGGGTGCACATCCTCTCGCACGACCTGCCGGACGGCCTGGTGACCGAGGTGTTCACCAACGAGGGAGTGGGAACGCTCGTCGTCGAGGATGTCAAGGCACTGACGCCGGCCGAAGCGGCGGCTGGCCATCCTCAGGTGCCGGCGGCCGGCGTCGGCGCAGAGGTCTCCTGAGATGCTGCCCGAGCGCGAGATCCTGGCGCTGCACCGGGCGATCACCGCCATCCGCTCGGTCTCGGGCGAGGAGGCCGAGCTCGCCGGTTTCCTCGGCGATCTGTTGCGGCGCAACGGCGTCGCGGTGGACCGCATCGGCAACAGCATCCTGGCCACCTGGGGCCGGGGACCGGTGCTGCTCTTCGACACGCATCTGGACACCGTGCCGCCCGCTCCCGGCTGGACGCGGGACCCCTGGGACGTGCAGTCGATCGACGGGCGGGTCTACGGCCTCGGCGCGAACGACGCCAAGGCCTCGGTGGCGGCGATGACGGCGGCCTTCCTCGCCTTTCGCGAGGCGGACCTGCCGTTCACTTTCGCCCTGGCGCTGGTCGAACGCGAGGAGACGCGCGGCACAGGCACCGAGGCTGTGCTCGCCGAGCTGATTCGCCGCGGCACGCCGCCGGTGGCGTCGGTGGTGGGCGAGCCCACCGGGCTCGATCTCGCCCTGGCGCAGAAGGGGCTGATGGTGCTCGAGCTGGTGGCTCGCGGCGACGCCTGCCACGCCGCCAACGCGTCGGCTCTGGGAGCGAAGAACGCCGCCCGCGGCCTGGCTCACGACCTCGTGGCTCTCGAGCGGGTGGACTTCGGCGCGCCCCATCCGCGGCTCGGTCCGATCACCGTGGAGCCCACGCAGCTCCGGGCCGGCACGGCGCGCAATGTAGTGCCCAGCGAGGCCGTTGCGGTGCTCGACGTGCGCACCACGCCGGCGCTCTCGCGCCGCGAGATCGTGGAGCGCATCGCGGGGCTCGTGGCGGGCGAGGTGCGCGTGCTCTCCGATCGGCTGGTGCCGCGCGAGACGGCCGACACCGCGCCGCTCGTCGAAGCCTCCCGGCTCGCCCGGCCGGAGGCCCGGCTCTGCGGCTCCGCGACGCTCTCCGACATGGTGTTCATGGAGGGGATCTCCGCCGTCAAGTGCGGGCCGGGGCGGAGCGAGCGCTCGCACACGCCGGACGAGTACGTGCTGGAGAGCGAGATCCTGGAGGGGGCGCGTTTCTATACCCGCCTCGTGCGGGCCTACGCCGAGCTGCGGGAGCGCGAGGAGGCGGCGTGAGCCGCCCTTGGGGAACAAAAGCGTGAGCCGCCTTTGGGGAACAAAAGCGTGAGCCGCCTGTGGGGGACAAAAGCGTGACCCGGCTGTGGGACAAGGGCGAGCCGCTCGACGAGCGGGTGCTGCGCTACACGGCGGGAGAGGACCATCTCCTCGACGCCCGCCTCGTGGCGTACGACGTCCGCGCCTCCATCGCCCACGCCGGGATGCTCCACGAGGCGGGGCTCCTCACGGCGGAGGACTTCGCGGCCATCCGCCAGGGTCTGGAAACGCTGGCGAGCGAACACGCCGCGGGCCAGTGGCGGATCGGTCTCGCGGACGAGGACGTCCACACCGCCCTCGAAACCCGTCTGACCGAGCGCATCGGCGAGGCCGGCGCCCGTCTTCACCTGGGGCGCTCGCGCAACGATCAGGTCCTGGCCGCGCTCCGCCTCTACCTGCGGGACGCCGTCGCGGCGCTGGCCGACGGCGCGCGGGAATCAGCCGCGGCGATCGACGGCCTGGCGGAGCGGCAGGGCGACATCGTCATCCCCGGCTACACCCATCTCCAGCAGGCCATGCCCAGCTCCGTGCTGCTGTGGGCCGACGGCTTCGCCGCCGAGCTGCGCGACGACGCGGAAGGGTTGGAAGCCTGCGCGCGGCGCATCGAGAAGAACCCGCTCGGCTCGGCGGCCGGCTACGGCGTGCCGCTGCTGCCGATCGACCGCGAATCCACCCGCCGCGCGCTGGGTTTCGCCGAGGTGCAGGAGCCGGTGACCGCCGTCCAGCTTTCGCGCGGCAAGGCGGAGGCGCAGGTTCTCTTCGAGATCGCCCTGCTGATGCAGGACCTCGGGCGGCTCGCCGCGGACCTCGTGCTATTCGCCACCTCGGAGCTCGGCTTCGTGAGCCTGCCGGCTTCCATGACCACCGGTTCCTCCATCATGCCGCAAAAGCGCAACCCGGACGTCTTCGAGCTGGTGCGCGGCCGGACGGCGACGGCGCAGGCCTGCCTCGTCGAAGCGCTGGCCGTCGCCGCCAAGCTCCCCTCCGGCTACCACCGCGACCTGCAGCTCCTCAAGGCGCCGCTCTTCCGCGGCATCGATCTCGCGGCAGAGACGCTCGCCATCATGACCGCCGCTCTGCCGGAGGTGCGGTTCCATCCCGAGCGCATCCGGCTCGATCCCGGCCTCCACGCCGCCGAGGAGGCCTATCGGCTGGTGCTGGAGGAGGGGATTTCTTTTCGTGAGGCGTATCGCCGGGTGGGAGAGAGGTTTCGGAAAGGCGAATCCTAGACTATCCTCACGCCGCCTCCGTAGGAAGCGGCGATGCCTTCGACAAGCGAATTCCAGGTGAATGACCGCTGGCTCCGCCGGCTGTTCTTCGCGCTGGCCCTGCTCTACATCCTTCCCTTCTGGACCGTCCGCTACCTGCCCACCGTGGACGGGGCGTGCCACACCTACAACGCCTGGATCATGCGGCAGCTCGGCAACGTCCAGGAGTACCCCCTCTTCCACCAGTACTACGAGATCAATTGGAAGCCGTTTCCGAACTGGATCAGCCAGGGCACCATGGCACTCCTCATGTTCGTCGTGCCGCCGCTCGTCGCCGAGAAGCTGCTGGTCTCCGGCTTACGTGCTGCTGTTCCTCGGCGGCGCCTGGTATCTCGTCGGTTCCGTACGTCCTGACGAGCGGTGGCTCGCGTTCCTGGCCTTCCCCTTCGCCTACAACCTGCTCTTCCAGTTCGGGTTCTACAACTTCTCGATCAGCCTGGCGCTGTTCCTGATCGTTCTCGGCTACTGGTGGCGGAACCGCGAACGGCCGGGGCTCGCCTTCGCGGTAAAGATCAACCTCCTGCTGGGTCTGTGCTACTTCTCGCACATCCTCTCGCTCGGGCTCGCGCTGTTGGCGATCGGCGTTCTGTGGCTGGCGACGCTGCGGCGCGATAGCTGGCGCCGGCACCTGCTGCACATCCCCATCCTGTTGCCCCAGATCGTCCTCCCGCTCTGGTTCCTGCTGCTGCAGGGCAGCCGGGAAATCCCGTCGAAGTGGCCGGTCAGGCGGCTGGTACGGTATTTCACCGAGCTGCAGGTGCTCGTCACGTTCAGCGAGCTCCAGCGCCTGTTGGGGATGGCACTGGCGGCCCTGTTCCTGCTGCTCCTCCTCCGCACGTTGCAGCGGAAGATCGCTCGCCGGCCGTTCTTCGATGAAGCGGACGCCTTCCTGCTCCTCGCCCTCCTGGGCGTTGCCTTGTACGCGTTCAGCCCGGCCGGGCTGGTGGGCGGCGGCCTGCTCAAGCAGCGGCTCGCTCTCTACCCCTATCTCCTGCTGATTCCATGGTTCTCCCCAGGGTTGCGCGGTGCGGCGAAGAAGATCGGCGTGGCCGCGCTCGCCGTCGTGGCGTTGGTGAATCTCGGTTATCTGGCCCATTGGAACCGCCTCGCCGGCAAGGATGTGGAGGGGTACTTGAGCGGGCTCGCTCCCCTGCGGCCGAACACCCGCGTCCTCGCGGTCCACTTCCGGCGCACCCGGCCGATCGACGCTTTCAGCCATGCGATCGGTTACAAGGCCCTCGAAAAAGGCCTGATCGATTGGGACAACTATGAGGCCAAGACCTCTTTCTTCCCGACGCATTTCCGGAGCTCGGTGGTTTTCCCCGACCTCAAGGGATTCGTGCTGGCGCCGCGCACGTTTCGGGTGCAGGTGAACCGGAAGCTCATCGACGCCTTCTACACCTGGCAGATGCCGCCGCGCGCGCCGCTGCGGAAGCGTATGCGGAAGAGCTACGTACGCGTCGGGAACCGGCCCGGCGCCGAGCTGTGGGTGCGCCGGGAGGATGCCGCGGCCCTGACAAAGGAGCATGGCGAGTAAAATCAGGCATATCATGTACCGCCGGAGGTAGCCAGGAACCAAACAGCCATGAACGACTACCGCCGGTGAGCCCGATCCCGCCGGTGCCTTCAGCTCAGCGTCACCGCGCCGTCGCCCCTCACTCCCCCTGCCCCTCTCTCCCGCCTCACACCCACCCTGCCGGAGAGAGGGGAGCTTGAAAAAGCTTCTTCTTGCTGCTTTTACAGTCTCCCTCCTCTCCCGGCAGGGGTGGGTGTGAGGCGGGAGAGGAGGGCCGGGGAGGTGAGGGGCCCGACGGCGCGGCGATGCTGAGCTGAAGGTACCGGTCGGATCGGAATTTGGAATTCACGGCGACTTTGACGGAGCCCTGGGGGCTAGCCCTCCTGGATTGACCCGCTCGGAGGCCGGAGCTAGGCTTCGGCCCCTATGACCGCGGCCATTCCTTCCGACCCTTCCACCTGGAGCTGGTTGGCAGACACCTACTGGTGCGTTCCCGCGGTCAACCTGCCCGCCCTGCGATTCGACGCCAACGCCGACACGCTGAGCTGGCGAGTCGATCAGACCGTCTGGCACATCACGGGATACCGCGAAGGCTACTTCTGGGGTGTCTCCGCCACGCTCCTCCGCGATGCCGGAGAAGAGGCTTCCGAGCGGGGCCCGGGCTCACGGCCGCTGGGGTTCACCATGCTCGGCAGCATCACTCCCGAAGGACGGGTCTACCTGACCTTCATCCCGGACTCCCGGGCACCGGCCACGACCGGTATCGGCCGGGCCGTGCCGCATGGCGGCGAGTGGAGCCTGGAGATGCAGATGTCGACCGGTTCGGCCTCGCAGACCACCGCGCACTGGGCGTACATGGTCCGCGTCCGGCCGGGCGATCCGGATTGGGATTCCCTGCCGGGTTTCGGACTCTCGGTCCCCGAGATGCTCGCGGGACTCAAGCCGCCTGAAATGGCGTGATGGCCCCGAAGGGGGCCGGCTTCGCCGGTGGGCCGACACTTGCGCTGGGAATCGGGTAGACCCGGCCTCAGCCAAGCACCTTAGTAGCCGCGGTTTTCGGATCTCCAAAAAAAATCGGGTCGACGTGTTCGACGATATCGGCGCTAACGTCGAGGAAGTTTCGCTTGTTCTCAATGGGGATGAGAGCACGCTTCGCCCCATTGTCCTTTGCGACCTGAAGCGGCTCAACGAGGGAGCGCAATGGTTTGATGTTACCTTGGATCGTCATGTCTCCGAGCACGAGGAGAGCGGGAATCACAGGCGCCTTCCGCAACGCGGAGTAGCTAGCAATGAAGAAAGCAACGCCGAGCTCGGCTTCCACACGATTGCCAAGGAGATCGATTACCTCGACGTGGATGTCCGAAGTGTCGAGATCGCGACCAATGCCCAGCTCCGTCTTCTTCGCTTGAGTGTAGCTGAACGCGCGCTGGATGGATTCCTTCATGGCGCCTGAGACGCCACCCGCCATCCTCAGCTTCCCGGTACCGCTCGAGACCGAAACCTCAACGCGATACAGCCCCACCGTGCCATCCGACGTTACTCCCGCCGCATAGATAGTTCCTGGCGCGAGCGGATCGGCAGAGATCAGGTCACGGCCGCCTTGCTCGGGAACGCCAACGAACTTTTCCTCACCCGTCTCCTGCAGTGTGTAGCTGAACGACGTGTGATAGTACTCGAAGGACCCCATCTTCTTGAGCTGCTCCTTCACCCTGCGGCGACCTTCGAGGGCCAATTCGAGGATCTCCGCAAGCTCATCCTGGGTGATCTCGCCATGCGGATAGAGGATCTTCATCAAGCCGGACACGGTCTTCCGCACAGCCTTGCGGTCGCGCGCGTTGAGATGAGCACCTAGGGAGAAGTAGCGGTCGATCATCTCGGTGAAGTTGTGCTTCCGCATCTCACGGAGCGCCTCGGCCAGATAGTCCACGACGAACCCGTAATGATCCGTGAAGAGCTCGTTCCGCATCTTCGGGATCTCCCAGCCCGGGAGATAGAAGTGCAGCCGGTCGATGAACGCCATGTCGACCCGGATCACATCCGGCATCGGCGCGAAGAGGTGCCCGGTCTGGACCATGACGTCGATGGGTTGGTTGGTGTTCCCAAACAGAGCGATGCTCGCGTCTCCCGAAGCGGACTCCTGTCCGCGCTGGAAGACTCCAGACTCGCAATAGGTCTTCAACGTCGTGATGACCTCCTTCGGCATCTTTTGGAGATCCGAGACTTCATCGAAGCCCACCACGTCCCAGATCTGCACCATTCCCTTGTGTCGACCCGTCAGGTGTCCGAACAGATTCGCTACGGTCGTGCCGCCCGTGAGGAGAGCCGTGTATGGCGAAATCTCCTGGACAACGTAGGTCTTGCCGGTTCCCCTCGGGCCGAGCTCCACGAGGTTGTAGTTGCGTTCCGCCAGCGGTATGAGCCGAACGAGGAACTGCAGCTTCAACCGGCGCGGCATGAGGTCGGGTTCATAGCCCATGCTGCGAACCATCAGGTCGAGCCATTCGTCCGAGCCGAGCTCGCGCCGTACCCGGCGATACTCCTCCAGATCGAACGTCGCGATCTGGATGGGGACGAGCTTTTCGATCCAGAAGGGGTACTTTCCCTTGGTTTCCTCGTCGTACTCGAAACGCAGATCCAGCTGCGCCCACACGCCTCCGGTGAGAAGGCGTTCGTAGTCGCGAACGTAATGCGTCGGAACGTGAAGATACTTGCTCCCGAAGTTGACGGCCTCGGCCCAGTAATCCGAATCGACCAGCCGCACCTTGACTTTGTCGATGAACGTGTACCGGCCGGCCTCCTTGACGCGGCTCTGCGCCTTGATGGATTCATCCGGCCGGATGTAGTTGTTGGCCAGCGTATCGTTGACCACCTGCATGCCCAGCCGAATCGAAGCTTCATCCGACGAAGCGCAGTATTTACCGAGCAGGTACTCCAGCACGAAGACCGGAACGTTGGCTCCGACCTTGATCTTCCGCACGAGATCCTTGCGGACGACTTTACCCGCGAAAAGCCGGTTGGCTTTGTCGTCGAGCGCGTCTCGCGAGGGCGGAGCTCCGAGGAGAACCGCGGTCTCGAAGTCAGCTTCCTGATTCATGTCTCACACTCCCAGGCGAACAGGGATGTCCTTCGGCGAACGGTAGAGCTCGGCGTCCGTTGCCGGATCCTGGACGACGACTCGCAGCGCTGGAACCTCTTCACGGTTGAGGATAAAAGCGATTGTGGCCTCCTGGCCGGGCTGTAGCGTGACGTTGCCGCTAGCCCGGTCGAGGTCCGCGTTGATGACCATCCCCACAGCTCCTACCTGCTGGCCCGCCGCCGTCAAAAGCGCTTTCACGGCGACCGGGAAAAGGCTGTCCAGCTTGAGCACGACGCTGAAGATCCGGTTCGTGACGACCTCCGGTAGACTGGAGACGAAGACCGGAGACTGCACTACGCGTTCTTCTCCTCGTACCTTGAGCCGAACGCCCAAGACCGGGACCACCACCTCCTGCAGGCTGGGGCCTCCATGATGATAGGCGAGATCTCCTCCGGCTCTGAAGACGCCGGTGCCGGAAGGAAATACAAAGTCGAGGTCCGATTCGTAACCGAGGGCCGCCGCCTCAACGCGAATGCAACCCGAAGGCGTGGACCCACCCCGGCCGATCCAGCACCGCCGGTGGAGGGCCACTTGCTGGCCTCCGGGCGGATCGATCCGCATCGACTCATCACGATCGATCGGGAAGAACAGGTGCCCGTGATCCGCCGTGACGACGGAGTGCTCGACTCCCTGTGCCGCGAGCTTCTTGATCGCCCGCACGAGATTGTCGATCACCGTATCCATCACCTGCCGTGCTTGGAAGGTAAAGCCTGTCTCGCCGGCCTGATCGATCTCCTGGGATCGCACGATGATCAGCGGGGCCCCCGCAATCAGTTTCGCCAGCTTCGATACTTGAAGACTGAGCAGCTCGTCGAGCGCGAGATCCACCGCTCCCGGCACGCGACTGGCGAGGAGCTTCCGGCGGCTTCCAAGGTCTGGAAGAAAGACACCGTCGATCCTGGCTCCGAGCTTCCCTTTCTGCTCGACGACCCCGAAGTTGGCGGAGGCACCCGGCAGGAGGGCGGCCATGCCGATCGGCGTGATGCTTGGTAGGGCGGCCAAAGCCGGGCGGATCGTCGCCTCGGCCGTCTTCGGCAGCCGCTCGACCAGCTCGAGGCCCATCTCAAAGCGCAGAGCGTCGATCAGGAAGTAGGCCACCGGCTTGGGCCGCGACGCGACGGCATCGGTATAGACGTGCGTCTGATGAAGGATGCCAGGCACCGTCCAACGGGCTTTCTCGAAGGCCCGGCAGAAGCGGTCCGTCAGCGCCGAACATGCGTCGTCGTAGGCTCGCCGGACGACACCCAGAGGCTTCTCCTGAGGCTCCTCCTCCAGGTGCGCGACCCAGGTCTCGAGCCGCCTCTGCGCCTGGTCCAGCCGGTACAAGCCGTCCTTCCGGGTGTATGCCTCGATCCATCCTGAGGCATCGGTCGGCCCTTTGCCGTTGAACGCTTTGACCTCCTCGGCGATCCTTCCCAGCTCCGCCATGCGGCGGCACGCCTCCCACTGAGCTTTCCGATTGACATCCAGAGTGAGCCAGAAGCTGTTCTCACGCTCCGCCATGATGTCGAGAGCTTCGCTGTTCTTTCCCTCGGCGATGAGATCCCCGCAATGGTCGAGGAGCACGCCTTCCTCAAAGCGGAAGGTGTCAATGGCGCCCAGCGCGCCGGAGGGCAAGGAAATGCCGGCGAGACCGAGCTCCGTCTCGATGCGGTCGGCCAGAAGCTGGATATTCGTCGCCGTGAGCGGACCTCAGGAGGTGAGCAATCCCGCGGACCGCTGACTCTTCCTCCTTCTTCGACGGCAACAGCATGCCGCCAAACGCTTCCGGGACGGGGCATCGAAGGTCCGAGCAGAACTCCCCAATCAGCACGTAGCGCAGGCTTATGGCTCGTAGCCTCGAGAACGGGGCCTCGTCCGGCAATTCGAGACCGATCCGCGACCGGATGAGCTTGACCAACTCCCGCCGGGCGTCCTTGGCTTCGATCTCGCCGTCGCGGGAATTGCTCACGATCCAGGTAGCGAGGATTGCGTCGTTACCAGAGACGTCATGAAAGATCGCTCTGAGGATGGATGGAGGCTCCGCCGAACCCGAGTCCGACGCCGCGCGAGCGAGGTCTTGGTAGGTGATGCGCTCGGGGGCCAAGATTTCGTCGATGACTCCGTCTGTGTACCGCTGCCGCAGGACGTTGCGCGCGACCTGTTTCAACGATTGGCCGAACAGATGGCCATCCTGCTCGCCGATCTTTTCGAGCTCCATCAACACGGAGCCGCGCCGATCGCGTTCCATCCCGGGCACATAAATGAGGACGGGCTTCGGGATGTCGTCAGTGGTGAGCGGCTCGATAATAGCGCGCAGCTCGAAGAACGAGTCGTCATATTCCGCTAGCTGTGCCCGTTCGTCTCCTACCGGGACGGCGCTCGTCGTGCCGCGCTGCGCAGGTCCTCCCCTCAGCTCCTCGATGAAGGGAGCAAATTCGCGCCGCGGGTCGTACCAGACGACGACCCGCCGCGCCTTCAATCGCTCCGCGAGCTGCCGGGCGAGATGGTCGTGAAGCGGGTGCATCAGGAATCTCCTGGGCGAAGCTTTCCCTGCCGGCGAAGCTCGCGTGCGATGAAGGGTGCCCGCCTCTCCAAGTAGGCGAGTGGGATCTCTCCCTCCAGATAGCCTTCAGCGTACTCCTGTCGGGCCTTTCGGCAGATCTCGTCATTCAGCCGGAGAAGGCGGAGAGTCTCCTCGACGCGCACGCGAATCTCTTCCACCGTACTCGGACCAGGGAGAATGTGGTAGCTGACAAGCTCCAGGGCAAACCAATTATCGCCGACCGCGAATGGGCCCAGGACGCTTTCTGCGTCCTTCTTGCGACTATTCATCAGCGCGCAGATGAGGCGATAGTTATCCCACTCGTACACCCGATCCCATGCCCGCGCTTTCGGTATCATGTGATCGACACATGCGGCCCCGGTGACCGGTTCGATGTACAAACACGTGTATCCACAGATATGCCGATAGGCCGCACGAAGGTCTGGCAACACCTTGGTCCAGAAGGGTGGGTAAGCATCGGCCGGAATTTCCTCCCTGCGCTCAGCCACTTTCCTACGCCTTGGACCGGACCGAGATGGGGCCGGCGCTTCGCCAACGAGCTCAGCGATCGCGCTGAGCCCTGGACGACGAACCAGCGGCTCGAATTGAGGTGGCTCTGGTGCTGGTACCACCCGCATCATCGCTCGACTCCGAGGTGCTTCTCCGCGAAGGCGCTCCACCTCACCCAGAAGCGGTCGATGTCCGGCAGGACGGTGCGCAAGGATTCATCCACGGCACGCACCTCCTCGGCGGAGGCTTCTTCCTGCCGAGCTAAAAGACGGAAGGCGCTGTCCATCGCCTCCTCCGCTTCGAGGGAACGAGCGATTTTCAGGTCGAACGCCTCACTCGTGAGCCAGTCTGATACTTCACCAAGCCGGACAAACTCCCGCTTTCTGAGAAGAACCTGCGAGGAGCCATTCCGCCGCTCCAGGTCAAGATCGAACCAGGCGTCCTCCTCCGGTTCGAAGATCGGTTCCAGGGAAGCCAGAAGTAGCGGCGAGTGGGTCGCGCCTATGATTTGCACTGCCGCTTTCCCGGCCAGTGCCTTCATGACCTGCAGGAGAGATCTCACAATCGTGCGCTGCCAACGCGGATGCAGGTGGCTCTCGAGCTCGTCGATCAGGAAGGTCACCTGGGCGGTTGGTTTCTCATCGAGAAGAGCTGCTGCCCGCACGTGCTCTTGCCAGCTCCAAACGAGCAGGTACACGAGTGCCACGATGCGCCTCATCGCTGCTGATGCGTACAAGACGGGCACGTCGATGCCGTAGGGCATGCGGAGCGTTGGGATCCAACGTGCGTCATCGACACTGAGCTTGGTCAAGTCTCCCGGTGCAAGCTGCTCCGCCGCGGAAGGCGATAGGGCGGCCAGCACGCTGGTGAGCTGATGGAAGGCCTCACCGTCCTCTTTCTGCCAGAGTGCCCAGTCGGCGACAAGACCGTTGCAGAGCTGGGTTTCGCCAGACTTCAAGCCGTTCCAGACCTCTCTGGACGAGAAGATGTAGGCAGGTTGGCGTTCCTGTATATCAGTGTCCTTTGTCTCCTTCCAGTAATTGCGGTTCGGGTCCCAGACGGAGAATCCTCCGTCGACCTGGGCGTACAGGACGAGCCCGGGGTTCGCGGGCCGGCCCGGTCGCCCCGTCCAGGCCTCAGCGCGACGGTTAAACGCGCTCTTATAGCGCTCTTGCTTAACTTCGCCGCGAAAAGAGAATTCGATGACCGCGCTACCGCTTTTCGCTGGCCGAGCCATCAGGCCCGAAGAGACCGTGGGATTCACCTCGGCCGGCCAACGCCGCGCGAGGGCCCACCATGCCACATCGAGAAGGAAGCTCTTTCCGAGACCGTTGTCTCCCGTAATGAGGTTGAATCTCTTCGCGAGGTTCATCTCCATTTCCGGTGCAGGGCCTACGTTCTCCAGCCGCAAGTACTCAAGCATTGGATCTTTCCTTTCTCATGCCCTTGGCGCGTCGCCCACGGCCCGCCGTCGCCACCGGCGCCTCCAACAGGTTCTTCAACGCCACCTTGACCGCCGGGGACGTGCGCTCCCGCACCTGCTCTTCCACGGACCGTGCCGGAATCGGCCTCGGCTTCCATTTGCCGTCTTGGCCCTCGACCCAGAATACATCCCCCAAGCCGTGTGCGATGGCCAGGCTCCGGTCGGTCATGCACTTCGGGACAACCCGCTCCGGCCAGAGATGCATCGCGAGGTGTGCCCATTCGTATTTCCCCTCACAGAGCGCGTCCCAAGTTGCCTTCAGCTCCTTCTGCCAGGGTTTATGATGCGGCACGAGCCGCCAGAAGCGGAGAGAAGTTGATGATCACTCCGTCGTCCAGATCCGGATTCCAGAGCGGCGCAACCCGCTTCACCTCCTCAAGGAAGGTACGCAGCTCTTCGACGAAGGTCTCCAGGATCGCCAGAAGTTTTCCGTTCGGCGGCATTGGGGTTCGGCCCGAGGTCGGCCCGCAGGGATTCGAGCTTCTTCTCTTCGTGCTGCAGCTTCGTCCCTGCGACTTCCTGCACCTTGTACAGCACGTCGCGACTAAAGGCGTGAATGTAGAGCCAGACCGAATAGCTGGCCGACGGCGTCGCGACCTGCCAATAGATCGGCGCCTTGCGGCGGCTCTTCGAATACATCTTAATGTGCAACGGGAAGAAGTCCCGAGCGAACCATCTACGCAGGGAGTCCCGGTTCTCAGGCGCGAAACCCACTCGTTCGAGCACCCCTTCAACGTGGGGGGTCAGATCGAGGGCGTGGCCGAGGTCATCGACGAGCATCGCACGGGCAGGGAACTGCGCCGCATCAGCTTCCGGAACCATGCCGGGGCTGCGCGTGGGGAGTGGATCGAACGGCTCGGGCTCTGGCGGCGCTTGGCCTTCGTCCGTCGCGAGCCGAGGATCAAAGCGTCCGAAGGCTACTCCTAAGGCCCAGGATTGAAGAGTTATGTACGCATCCGCAGGATTAGGAGCGTCCGGGCCGCTGTCTTCCTGGGCGCTTTCGTCCTCGCCGACATCGGGCTCATGATCCTCAACGGTGAGACCGGGCTCCTTTTCCGCCCAATCCTCGACAGCTTGACGTTCGGTACCTTCAAGCCCATAGATTCGGAGTGCGAGATTGTCAATGAAGGTCTGAAGTTCAACCAACTCCGCTTTGATGGTCGAGACATCGAAAAGCCCAAGCCGGTTGCGAATTGCAAAAGGTAGCAGAAAAGCATGAGAGTTCTCGTTAGTGGTGTCGAGCATTCGTTGTAGCGACCAGGCTCGGAACGCAAGACGGGAGAAATCCTCGCGATCTCGCGGACTAAGCGTCGGGACGGGCGTGCGCTGGATAACGCCTACTTCGAAGTTCCAACCTGCCATCACGCGAGCGAGTGCGGTGAATGGCGCGGACGACATGACCGCTTGGAGGGAGAGGAGCTCTTTCGGTTCATCTCCTGCGACAAACGCGGAGGGGCCGACATGCGCGAAAATGCAGCCAGCCGGAAGAACTCTAGGTTTTAAACTGAACCGATTCTTGATTGGCCAAGTCAGGCCAGGTCGAAAGTAGTAGCCCTCATTGTAGATTCGCTTCCCAGCGTTTCCGTGCTCTGCAATCACCTTCGCTTTGAGAGCCGCACCTGAATCGCCCCATTCAAGTGCGAGATGCACGTCCGCATAGAATGGTGAGAAGGCGCCGCCTTTCGCGAAGCCCAACCATTTTATACCGAGTCCTTGTCTTGTAATTTCCCACCAGCACCGGACAAAACGGAAGTCATCTGCGGTTGCAAGCCCCTGTTTGACGGTTCGACCTTCGCCCTCCAGCTGCGGCTGATCTACAAATACCCGCAGAACCCGCTCGCTAACCCAATAGGCGAATGGAGTTCCCGGTACATGGGAGAGCGCATTCAACTGTATCTCGAACTGACGAACGTCTTTGGTCCGCGAGGCCTTTCGGAGCACCCCCGCTTTCTGGTCTATGGCCACGTCCAGCATTCGCAGAAATACAGTCAAGGCAGCGCCTCCAGGCAATACGCTGCTGTCTCGACCATAGCGCTATCGAGAACACCGTAGCCAAGATCTGCAACGAGTGTAGGAGGCGCCTTCTTCAGCAAGATATCCTCGCGCCACTTCTGAAAACTTGAGAGCAAGAAGCCTGTGCGGGACGTGATCGCCCCAAGGCGACCTTTCGGGTGCAACAGCTCGATGCTTCGCTCAACGAAGGCGGCGTAGATGTCATTCTTGGTCTTTGGGTAGGCGTGACCGAAATCGTTCTTCGCACCTGCGCCCACATCACCAAAAGGAGGATTCATCAACACTACTTCGAAACGCCTCTCCGCGATCTCCAAAAGCCCAAGCCCCTGCGCGGCATCATCGCGAAACAACCGCCGCCGTGCCTGCTGCGTCGCCTCATCTGCGAAGATTGCGAGAGCGAAGCGGAGGCGTTTCGCAGGCGGAGCAAAAAGCTTCAGAGCCTCTCCTTTTTTCGTCCTCGATTGCACTAGGTCTTCGACCCGGAGGAGCAGGCCCATCTCGCCCGCCAGCTTCATACGGTCGATCAGAGCCTTGAAGTGCGCCGCGAGCGCCGGCTCGTCCAAGCGTTCGAGGAATTCGGCCTGGAGGTCCTCCTCACCGGGCATAGGCTCGGCGATGACGATGTTGGCGCGGCGAATCAGGGGACGCTCCGCACGTGCCATGCCGAAATCGCGGAACGCCCGCTGAGCGCGCATCCACAAGGCGAGTTGAGCGATCTGGGCGCAGCGTGGATCAATATCGACCCCGTGAAGATTGTGGAGCAAGATGAGTCCAGGGAGCTCATAGCGCAACTCTTCGAGCTTCGGGTAGTCGCGCCGGAGCGTACGGCCGGTCACCTCGGAGCGCGGCGCGTCTGCATCCTCCCAGCCCTCCTCATACATCACGAGCAGCAGGTCGAACGCGTAGATCAGGAAGTGCCCGGACCCGCACGCAGGATCGAGGATGCGCAGATCACGGGGGTCTTTCTTGAGGCGCGGCTCATACTTTTCCTCCGGCCGAAGCACCATGTACTCGCATTGCTCCACGAGCCGCGTGGCGCCCTGACGCATCTCGTACCAGATCCGTCCGAGCGTGTTATCGGTGAGGAACTGCACGACGTACCGCGGAGTGAAGAACTGATTGCGTACGGCGAGCTCGCGGCTGTTCTGCGGCGCCTGAGACTCTTTCCGCATCACGCGCCGCTCTTCCGGGGAGTTGAAATATTGATACACCCATCCGATAGTTTCGTCCTCTCCCCAGATCTCGCTGAGCTCGGACCCGTTGAGCACTTCCAGGAGCCTTACAAGCGCCGGTCGTCGCGGCCACAGCACCGATGCCACATCCCGCCGGTCGAAGAGAACCTTCACCTCGGTGGAGAAGCTCGTCGAGGATGCATTCGAGATAGAGACGATACCCTGCTCCGTTGGGGAGAAGTGCTACCCCCGGCGCCAGGCCGCAGAACTCTCCATAACCGCTCGACTGATCTCCCCTCGAGACGCACTCCTGGACCAGGTCGCGAGCTTCGAGCATCTTCAGGGCGACGAAGCGGTTGAGCGCCGTAAAGGCCGTGTCACGCAGATAATCGGCCACGGCTTCGGCCGGCTTCATGCCGGCCGCCCGCTTGTGCTCGACGGCGACGACGATCTTCTCGCGCAGCAGGCGCTGCCTGACGTTGAGGTGGGAGCCACCTTTCGGGGCTATCTGTCCGGAGGGCAGGACGTCATAGATGCCTTCGAGCTGCTCGGCAAAATCCGCCTCCAGCAGCTTCCGGGCGCGTTGGGTCGCCTTCTCGATCGCGGTTCGCGTCTCCTTGTCCACGCGCTTCCCTCAAGCCCGTTGGAACCGGGATTGGAACCAGGTTCCAAACGCGGCCCCTATTTGGCCGCCCGGGAGGCGGTTTCGGAATTGGAACCCATTGGAACCTGATTGGAACCGGCGGCTCATTCCAAATCCTCGGCGGCGGGCCCCGGGTACCAGCGCGCGGCGCGGGTGGTGCCCCGGGTGTGGATTCGGTCCGCTTCTTTCAGCTTCCCGGAGGAGCACCTTCAGCTCGTTGCGGCTCGAACCGGGAAGGACCTGCGCAAGCTCATCGAACGGCGTGCCCGCGTCGCCACAACCCTGGACGTGCTGAAACAGGAGCTCCTTGCGGGTTTCCCGGTCCAGGCCGCGGCGGCGGGTGTACTCACCGGGCTGGCCCTTCAGAACATAGAACCGCTTGGCGAGGACGTGCTTTTCGCGCCCGACCCTCTCCAGGGCACCGATCGACACGAGGTCGGAAACATGGTCCCGGAGCGTCTCGGGGACAGGTTGACTCCGGTGGACGGCGTCCAGAACGAAGAGATCACTCACGCGGAAGCTCCTCTGCTTTTCCTGGACGAGCCGATCGAGGAAGGTGATGAAGGCTTCGTCCTGCACGGTGCCGTGGAGCACGACCCCGACCTGATTCTCGTCGCTCTGGCTGAAGTCAGGAGGCAGCTTTCCGCCGCGGATCGAGATCGTGAACATGCGGTCGGCGCCCTGGCCCGAACGCTCGACCAGGCCGCAGCGCGCCAGTGCTTCGGCCAAGCGCCGGTTTCTGGGCGCCTGCTTGAACAGGATGTTGTGAGGATTGACGCCGGGAGGAAATCCACCCGGGCTCACGATCTCGATCCTCGTGCGGGTCTGGCGGATGAAGGTGGAGCCCTGGAGCCGATAGTCGCGGTGGCTGACGGCGTTGAGGATGGCTTCGCGAACGGCCTCTTCCTCGAAAGCCAGGATGTCACGGCGGAAGAGACCGTCCCGATACGAGAAGACCTCGTTCCTCGCGTTGACGGTGGCCCACAGCTCATCGTGATAGAGAAGGAATCCCTGGCGGTACTCCTTCCGCTGCTGGTATGCGATCGAGGAGTCATCCGCCCGGTACTCGAAGATCACTTCGGCATGGGCCACATGTCGGACGAGCGCCTCTTCCGTGCCGAAGAGAATGAGAGCCGCATAGCTGATCCCGTCGTCGATCAGTAGATCGGCATCGTGAAGGAGCTGCCTCACGGAAAGCTCCAACAGATCATCACGGCGTGACCGCTCGGCCCAGCGGGTCCGAAGAACCTCGATCGCTCTGGAATCGAGATCGGTGAGGCGCGCGCCAGGACAGATCTCCGCCGAGAAGTCGGGCTGGGCCTCGTCGAAGATCCGCTTGAGCATGTCAGGGGTCATCGGCACGAGGCTTTCTCCGCCCCGCATCCAGTACGCGCCCTTGTACTGGATGGGAACTCCCAGGGGCCGGCTCGGCACCTCGAAGACGAGCACGCGGCCTTCCGGTTGCTCGACCTCCGAAACGTCGACGCGAAGCCGCAGCCTTTCGATGAGACCCATCTTGGTTTGCTGAAGGTCGCGGAAGGCGGTGGAGCCCACGATTTTCCTGGGCCGCCGGTCGGTTACGCCAAAGAGAATCCGTCCTCCTCCTTCGTTGGCCAGCGCGCAGCAATACTTGACCAGCTCTTCGAAGTCGAAGCGGTTCCTGGCCTCTTTGAATTCGAGGTGCTCGTCCTCCTGAGCCAGCAGCCAAACCGAAAGCTGCTGCGGGGTCACGGTCATACGACGATGACCTTCTTTCCCGCCCCGATCAGGCGGGAGCACTCTTCGCGAATACCTTCGAGAGCGGCGTCGAGCTGCTCCGTGGTTTCGATGCCACCCGCGAAGTAGCTGGAGAGATCGATCGTTTCCAGACGCTCGCCCTCGAGGATCTTATGGGCTTCGGCGATCGCAGCCTTGAGGCGCGACAGGCAGGCATCCCGATCTGCGCGGAGCTGAGGGATGGATGAGCCGCGTTCCTCCGTCGTCCCGCGCTCCAGAGGAGCGATGAGGAGGGCCTTTTTCTCATCGGCGAGATCAGGCCAGATAGGAAGCGCTGAAAGAGCCTCCAGTGCTTTCCGGTAGGCTTCGATCCTCGCCGCAAGAGCCTCCTCGTAACGCCGGTCGTACTCGGCCGCGATGGTGCGTGCGGACTGCTCGATCGTGGGGAGCTCGCGGAAGAACGTCTCGCGCCCGAGGAGATCCTCGAGGAGCGCCGCCTGGCTCCTGATCTCGTCGGCAAGGTCGGGCTCCTCGCGGAGGAACGGCCACGCCACCGAGAGCACGTCTCTGGCGCGGCCGAGATCCTGTAGCCGGGGCTCGGTGAGCGCCTGGTCGAGCTCGGCCGCGCGCTTGATGGCATCCTTGATCGATCGGTGAGCGCTGTTGAAGGTGGCGACGGCGCTCTCATCAGAGCCACGCAGGATCGCTTTCATCTGGCCATGAGCGGAAGCCAGGAGCGCGCCCCCGGGAAGGCGCTCGCTGCTCAAAGTCGTCAGCGCCGATGCGATGGGGTCCTCGTGACGCTCGATCTCACGACGAAGCTCGGCCGCGATCGAGCCGGTGTTCAGCTCCTTGACCTCGCGGCCGAACGTGTCGCGGAAGGCCTCGGCGGCGCGGATCAGCTCTTCGAACTCGATGCCCTGCTTCGGCCGGAACGACGCCTGCCGAAAGACGTTGTTGTTGCCGAACGTCTCCCGTGCTTCGAGGCTGGTTGCGGAATCGAGGGTCTGGCCTCGGCTCGTTGCCTCGATGTTACCGGCGCGAAGCAGACACAGGACGAAGAGCCGTACGACGTCGAAGTCCCAACCGAAGGGCTCTTTGGCCAGCTCGTCGGTGAGGTAGCGGCCGCTCGCGGTCTCGCCATAGTCGGCGCGCTCCCGGATGCGGCCCATGACCTCGGCGAGCGGTCCGCTCTCGGTGCGGAAGACGGGCTTGCCCTTCTCGTCCCGGAGCAACTGCAGAGAGGTGAAGACCGGCGTGAGCCCGTACAGGCTCTCCGAAGCCAGCAGTGCGTCGAGATCCTTCTTCTGAGCTTCGGGCGGCGGCTTCGTGGAAGCGCTCGAAGACCGTGGGCAAGACGCTGCCGAGGATCTCCGAGGCGGCCCGGGCGACCTCCGTCGCGGACTCGCCGGGGCTGCGATCATTGCCCCGAAAAAATACGAAGCCGTCGAGGCAGGCGGCCCGGAGGAGCCGCTTCACCTCGTCTTGGTGCCGGCGAAGCCGGACCTTTTCCTCGCTGATGAGCCTGCTCTCGTCAGGGGTCTTGGCCTCGCGTTCCTTGCGCACGACCATCTCCTTTGAACGGAACATCTCGACCGTCTCCCGGTCGATCGCCTCGTTGAGGGACACCGCCCAGAAAACGCTCTTGCGTTCCTGCTGGCTGCGGGAGCGGAGCTTCCGCGGCGAGCGCGGTGAAATCCCTGCCGGCTTCGGCCAGATACATCTGGAAGAGGATGTCGCCATCCTCGATCGGCCGGCCCTGAAGGGCGAGGCCGGACTTGAACGTCTTCGTTTCAAGAAACACATGGGAAGGCTGAGGCTTCCAGAAACCGGCGATCACCTCGGCCTGAATGCGGTGCGAGTCACCCGGCCGGGGAGAAAGGCCCATGCGGTTGCGCTCCCAGTCGTCTTCGGCGGGAGTGGGAATCCGGTAGCCTTCCTCACCCATCCGAACCTGGTGGGCGGCGACGAGCTCCTGAAGGGCTTCCTTGACGGCCGGGAGCTGGGAATCGGCAGCGACGGCGGGATGCAGGGCGGCGGCGATGTTCTCGGCCGTGCGATGGACGCTCTGCACGTTCTGGAGCAGACAGACGGCCTTGGCGACCGCTTGCGCCATCGGATGGGAAACCCGGCGGGGGATCTCGGCGATCTTGGCGCGGACTTCGCTGCCGATATTCCCTTCGACGAGATCATAGACCTGATCGAGCCTCGCCAGCGTGCCGATGGGCTGCTCCGCGAGATTGACGGCTGGATTGATCAGGAGCTGCTGGGCCAGCTTGATGATCGTACGGTTCGCGCCTCCCACGTGCCGGCTCGATCCCCCCTGAGTCCGGAGCCCTGACACGATAAAGATGATCAGGTCGATCTGATAGGGAAGCAGGGGATAAAGACCGATGAACCCGTCGCGCGTGAGAGCGGGAAGCCGAAGATCGGCGGTGATCCGCGTATTGTCGGTGAGCCTGCCGCGGTGGTCGTCGAAAAGTCTTCCGAGAACGGCCTCCGCCCCGGCGCTCTTGTCGAGAACCCGCTTGCTGGTGACCTCGGAAATGTCTGAGCTTTCCAGATGAACTTGGAGCGGGAAGCGATCCATCAGACGGGCGAGCTCGATGCGCTTGTCGTCGAGCCCGCTCACGAGCTCGCTCAGCTTCTCTTGCGAGGTGACGACAAGCCAGTGGCGTCCTCGTCCCTTGACACCGAGATTCTGGACGATGGCCTGCAAGTCGAGCATCTTCTGCACATCTCTCGCGACGAATTGACCGACCTCGTCGACCACGAACATCAAGCTGTGCCCCGCCTTGCGGCGCCTCATCAGCTCGTTGCAGCGTTCGGCGAGCTTGCCTGCGGAGATATCGGTCCGATTCTTTATCGCCCGAACCCAGGAATCCGCCACCGGGTAGGTCTCGGGTTCGAGGCTGTGCATTACGCGGCTGGCTTCATTCAAAGAGAAGGCCACCTTGTCCTTCTCCGTATTCCAGTCCTTCCCGATGACGCTCTTGAATTCCTCGATGAACCGATCGAGGCGCCCCTCCGCTTCCAGGGTGATCTCCAGCTCCGAGAGGTCGAGGTCCTTGGCATAGCCCAGGCTCTTGAGGAAAAGGCCGTACATGATCTCGCTGAGCATCTGGTTGCCGCTGCGAATGCCGCGGTCAGTGGAGACGTCGAAAATCACGACGTGGGTCGGAATGTGCTCATTGATGATCGGCAGAAGCGCTCGGATCTCCGGGTTCCCGGTGCGCTCCGCGAACCGCTTTGCCGCCGGCTCCCCCCCGATGGCCCTGTTCTCTATGGCCAGGCCCAGCATCTTGGCGAAGCTCGACTTGCCGGAGCCGAAGAAGCCGGAGATCCAGACGGCGATCCCCTCGTGAGGATGGTTCGGGGTGTCTCGATAAGTATCGAAAATTTCCCTGAAGCTTCTCTGGATGGCAGCCGTGGCGACGTACTCGTCGATCTCCTCTCGAAGGATTTCCTCGTCGGCCTGATCGACCTTGATGACTTCCTCGATGCGCCTGGAGGCCGTTCTCGCGAAGAGCTCGTGAACCTCTTGAGCCGCCATTTCCCTGATCATTTCCATCCTCAGAAAATTTTAGCGCGATAATTGTGCTCGGCCTCCAGGACTCCCATGAACTTGAGTCCCGCGGCACCATCCAGGTGACCAGGGTAGAACAGAATCATCGGGGTATGGATCCGTCCCTTGAGCTGCTCGAGCAACGAGAACGTGCGGTAGACGGGAAACAGGGCACCGGTCCGCAGGATGAACACGATATCGCGCAAGGGATCGGGCTCTTTCGGAAGACGCTCCGCCACGAGGTCCACGAGCGGGACGTAGTCGGCGAGCACGTTATGGATCGTTTCGACGATCGTATCGACGCCGAGCTCGCGCTCCGCCTGGAACCAATCGGTAAGCGGCTCTTGTGAAACCATGGCGCTCTCGAGGCACTCCGCGAGCGAGATCCGGTGGATGCGCTTTCCTTTCTGGCTGAGGCGGGTTTCCAGGTCGGTGACCTCTGCGCGTAACGGCAGCTCCTCCTCGGGATCGTACCGGAAGATCGCGAACGGCATGTCATGGTAGGCGCTCAGACGGTCGCGCGGGTCCCTGCTCGCGAGGATGGGTTCGAGGTCTTCCTTCAAGCGGTCTGCAAATTTCTTCATGCCACCATCCTCTCGGCGTACTCGCGGGAGCTGGAGCACGGCAACGAGAGTTGCACGAGGCTGCCGGCGACCTGATACTCGAGTTTCCGGAACTGGTGCAGGCGCAGCACCTCGCGCTCGACGTCGGCGGGACGCATGAGGAACATTTTCCAGTCCGGCGCCGTGATGACCTTGCTGGGGTTCTGCTGCTCGTCTTGAATGGCGTGCAATAGGTAGAGGAAGCTTCGCTCAGGCATGTGGTAGGGGCGGAGCCTCCTTGACGGCCCTTCCGCGAAGCAAGCCGAAGTCGGCAGCCATTCTCAGAAGGCCCACAGCCACTCGCGTCATCGTAACTTCGGTCCACGCGTGCTCCGTCCTGCCTCCCCGTTTCCCAAGGGTCCTCAGGTAGTCATGCAGCTCCTCGGGACGCACCCGGAAGGCGCCGGATTCATAGGCGGGGAACAACCAGTTCTGCAGGAAGTCGCGGAGCAGGAACTCGTCGCGCGTGATGTGCCACAGCAGGATGGGCTTCCAGATCTCCAAGTCACAGCGGTTCTTGGCGAGGAGGACGAGAGGGCGATCGCGCCCATTCGGCTCGAAGCGTCGATTCAGCACCTTCGCCACATCCCCAAGCCAGGTGGAGCTGCTCGCACCGATGAAGTTCTCAGCACGTAGCCGATCCAGGTTCTGGCGCTTCGACCGAGAAAAATCCCAAGCGGAGAAGACCGCGTAGGTCTCGTCGATCATCGCACCTTTCACGATCGTGAAGGACGAGACGACGTCAGACCGCGAGGGCGACTTCATGCAGCAGCCTTCCGCATGTAGGGAACAGCTAGGGCGCCGAGCTCGCCACGTGCGAATCCGAGCGCCAGTAGCGTCACGTCGTCGGTCCTCCCAGAGAAGACTCCCGGGAGCGGAACCGCTCGGCCTTCAGAGGAACGGCGGAGACGGGAGAATGCTGCGACATCGCGCTCGCTCACGATTTCGAAGGCGCGCAGGGTTGCGAGCAGGCCCGTTCCCTGCAATCCTTCAAGCCGCTGGAAAAACGGCGCCCACTCAGCCGCGTTGTCCAGCCAATGTTCCCAGCACACATCGAGCCTCCTCTTCGATGGCTTCGGGGAGCCGCCAGAAGAGTCACACACTCCGGAGGGTCAAAGACTTCGGCACAGCGCTGGGCTGCCACGGCGAAGACCGAGCGGGCCTGCGCGAAGTGGTGGGTGCGCGGGAAGCCTCTCCGAAGCGCAGTGGCGCCCCACGGTCCGAGTTGTCCCCTCGTATTCCACCACTTGGCGATGTCCATCTCACCGAAGCGGGCGATCACCAAGCGGAGCTTGAGAAGCCGATCGTAATCGATCTCACTCATCGTCCCAGTCAATCCCTCATGTGAACAGACCCGAGCTCAGCACCTTCGGTTCGTTCACCTGTCGGTCGTGAGATTCTAGCATCGGAGCTGTGGCCCGCTCTGGCCGCCTCGGCCGGCCCTCCGGGGCTCTTCGGTTGATGGAGACCGCCCACCCGGCGCTTACGCGCCGGGCTGTTCAAATGCGGCTCCTCCGGAGCCGGCCTTCGCGGCACCTCACGACCGTTTCTCGAAGATCACGTGCTGGTCGCCGAACAGGCGGATGGCGAAGCGCACCGCCGGCTGCCAGCCCTTCCAGTGGACCGGCTTCTGCTCCATGATTCTCTTCCCGGTCGCCACTTCGATGTAGAGGATCGTCCCGTCGGAGGAGCTGACCTGCCGGGCGTTGAAGATGAAGGCTTCGGCCTTTTGGCCCCGATCCCTGGTGCGCCAGATGTTGCCGGCATCCGACCGGTGGAGCACTCGCCGAGGAGCTGGCTTAAAGCTCCCGGGCGGAAAGCCGCGGACAGTCAGGCCAAGAGCTGGCGATCTTGCAGCAGACGGTAATAGTCGCTCATCGAGAGAATCCTCAGTCCCTCGTAGGGAGAGAGCAAAAGGAGATCGGCGTCGTTGGTGACGAGGTAATCCGCACCTGCCGCCAGAGCCGCTTTGAAGAATGGGCCTGTCATCGGGATCGTCCGGCACTCGGTGACGGGAGCGCGCGGGCTCTACGATGGTCGCGCGGTGCCTGGCACGCCCCCGCGTGAGGAGAGCGAACCGGCGGGAAAAGCCGAGGCGCTCCACCATGACGCGTTCGATCTCCTCGAGCACGTCGAAGAAGACCTTCATTCGCCATGGCGTACGGCATGGACGGCGCGATCGATGGCCCCCTGGTCGATGCCCCGGTCCTGAGCCATCTTCCTCTGGCTGCGAGAGTTTCCCCTGGCGGGGGGAACCGCCGCCTTCGGACGCGAATCTCTCCGCTCCCGAGCTGGAACCCGCACCTCTTCAGGGGGACCGCCTCCTTTGGAGGGGCGTTGGCGTTCGTGCTCAGCCTGCGGTTGTTCGAGGGCGTAAATGCCTATTTGTCAAAGAGTTTCCTCCTGGCAGCCCACTTGTGGTCAAAAGGGAATCGAGCTACCATGAGGTCCTATGGATCCAGAGACTCAGCGTCTCGTCAACCTTCTCAAGGCGACTCTCCGAGTGCTGGGCATCAGCCAACGAGAGCTTGCCCGCCGGCTGGACATGAGCCCGAGTTACGTCAGCAAGCTCTTCTCCGGCATCAGCGAGCTTCGGCTCGACCACATCATCCGCATCTGCCGGGTGGCGGACCTCGAGCCGGCGGAGTTCTTCAGTCTGGCCTATCCGCGCCAGCCGTCCCGCGGCTCCTTCGCCGCCACCACGCTGCGGGAGCTGCTGCAGACGATCGACACCCCGGCGCCGCCGCCACCCAAGCGCCGAGCGCCGGAGCTCGACGAGGAGCAGCTCGAAGCGGGCCTCCGGGCCATGCTGGAGAAGCTGTTGGGGCGGAGCGGCGGGACGGGGTAGGCGGGGGACTCGCGGCCCCTCTCTCCGAAGGGAGAAGAGGATCGGAGCGGCCTGCCCTTCGAAGCCCTCACCTCCCCTACCCCTCCTCTCCCAGAGGGAGAGGAGGGAAAAAAAGAAGAAGCGTACGATTCTTCGTCTTTCTCCCCTCTCTCCCTCTGGGAGAGAGGGGCCGGGGGAGTGAGGGCTTCGAAGGGCAGAGCGTTCAGTCCTTCACCAGCCCCTATTCTCAGACCAGGAGGGAGACGGCTACAAGGGAATTGCTTTTTCAGCTCCCCTCTCTCCCGGAGGGCGGGTCGAGCCCCCGACCTTCCGTCCAGACCCGCCCCTACCCTAAGATTCTTATCCGCTCCTGATCCTTTATTTAACGCCTATGCCCGGCAAGGGGTGCCGATCATGACCGCGCTGTCAGACAAGCCAAAGAAAGATACTGCTGTGAGGTCCGCGAGGACCATCTCGAAGGGTTCGTGTGTTCGGTCGTGCTGGGTACGTTCTACGCCATGCGGTCAGGGGTGTGGCCTCTCCAAGCTGGAATCTGGACGGTTGGCCGACCCAACTTCTGGAAGCCCCTCGAGAGGGCAGGAATCTCGGGAGATTTGGTTGCACTGCTCCAGGAAGCTGACGAGCTCTCGACGCTGGCCGAGCTCAGTGGACGTGCCGCGGCCGACGCCCGCCTCGACGAGCTCATCGCCCTTGCCGGCCAACTGGCCGCGCAAACCTCGGCGCAGCTTTGGCAAGCCAAGGTCGATGAGTGAAGCCACGCTGGCGCTGAACCGAAGACACCGGTTGGATCGGAAACTGGAATCCACGGCGACTTTGCCGGAGCCCCAAGCCATCTCGCCGAAAAATACAAGTGGCCTGCTCGGGAATCGGAGAAGTGGCTATGGAGGCCGCGGCGCTTCGATGACATCCTTGTCCTGACGAGAGGAGGTGCTCGATGATCGCCAACGATGTATCTGTATCCATACCGGTCGATGCGCCCGGCGAGTATGCCCAGGGCCTGCTGAAGCGGCTGGGAGACCGGGAGCCGCTCGCGGCCATGGAGGTTCTGGGAGCCGGCGTGCGCAACGCGTTCGACGGCGTGCCGGAACGTGCCATGCGCCAGGCCGAGGCGCCGGGTAAATGGTCGATGATCGAGGTGGCCCAGCACCTGGCGGACAGCGAGATCGTGGTCGGTTTTCGCCTGCGGATGATCCTGTCGCACGACCGGCCGGAGGTCACCGCCTACGATCAGGATCTCTGGGCGGACCGGCTGCGCTATCGCGAGGCGAGGCTCGCCGAGGTCCTGGAGCAGTTGGAGGCGCTGCGCGCGGCGAACCTGCGCATCGCGCGGCGGCTCACCGGGGAGGAGCTGCGCCGCGTCGGGGTTCACGCCGAGCGCGGTGAGGAATCGGTGGGATACCTGCTCCGCCTGGTCGCGGGCCATGACCTGGTGCACCTCGATCAACTGGCGCGGATCCGGCGGGCCGTGGCGCCGTAGAGCGAGCGGCCGGGCTTTTTTGCGGGCAGGCCGGTAGCGATGAGGCTCCCCCTTACGTTTGGATATCAGGCCTTCTGAGGCGCCTCTGGAGTGCTGCCGTAGAGGCTCCGATCCGTGATGCCGGAGGTGCTAGACTGCGTCGATGGACCGCCTCCCTGTTGCATCTGAAGCTGCGGCATTGGCTGATGAGCTGCGTGAGGTACTCGCCAGTGCCGATGGGCGTGTCGACTGTGCATGGCTGTTCGGTTCGGCCGCACGGGGCGAAGTCGGCCCGTTGAGTGACGTCGACGTTGCGGTGCTACTCGATGCCGCGGTCCCCCCGGAGGCGCGGATGGAGATCGCTGCGGCTCTGGTGGAGAAACTGGAGCGCCGATGCGGCGGCGTGGACCTGGTGCTTCTCGATGAAGCTTCACCGGCGCTGCAATACCGCGTGTTCCGAGATGGCCTTCTTCTCATTGAGCGCGAAGCTCGCCGCCGGGTGGCTTTCGAGGCGAGAGCGATCCAGGAATACCTGGACTTCCAGTACCTGGCGGCGATCTACGACCGTGCGCTCATCGCGCGTGCCGCGGAGGGGCGGCTTGGCCGTTGAGCGCGAGGTCGTAGCCGCCCGCCTCGCCGTCCTCGACGAGAACTTGCGCCTGCTGGAAAGCCTCGCCGCTCTCGATCTGGCCGACTACCTCGCCGACCCGAGGAACTACGGTTCGGCGGAGCGCTTCTTGCAGCTAGCGATTGAGGCGGTCTTCGACATCGGAACCCACTGCATCTCGGCTCTCGCGTTGCCGCGGCCGCCCGCCTACAGCGCCATCTTGCCAACGCTCGCAGAGGCTGGTCTCATCAGCCAGGAGACTCAGGCTGAGCTTCTCGAATCTCTCCGGATTCCGCAACATCCTGGTGCACGATTACGCCGACTTGGACCGCTCGCGGGTCCATGCCTTCCTCACTACGCGCCTCGATGGATTTCGCCGTTTCGCCGCCGACATCGCGCGCCTGCTCACGTGAGGCAATAGCTCGGATGTCTCGCGCAGGCCTTCTTCGTCCCTGACCAGCTCGGGCATCTCAACTCAGCGGGAGGGCTCCAACGTCCTCCGGATCGCCCATGTGACCAGCTCCGGCTCCTCCGAATGGATGTAGTGACCGCTGCGGGTCGTGACCACGAGCGTCGCGTCCTGAACCTGCGCCGCCCACTTGATGAGGCTCAAGAGGCGGTGTTTCCCCATGACGGCCTTGACGGCGGGAGGCACGTCGATCTTGCCTGCCATGAGGACGACGACGGGGACGTCGGGAAAAGCCGGGAGTGAACGGAAGTCCTCCGACCCGCTCCGGTCCAGTTGCAGCGCGACCTGAGCCTCGGCCCGAATGGCCGGGGACGATTGCGCAAACTGTTGCTCCATCTGCTGCTCACTGGCGTTCAGGCCGGCCTCGCCCGCGCCGAGCTCCGTCCAGACGGCCACCTGCTCGGCACGAGTCAGGGTGAAGTCCTTGGGATCGACGAAGACCAGTCCCGCCACCTCGCCCGGATAGAGGCCGGCGAACATGCGGACATACGGCCCGCCCAGGGAATGTCCCACGAGCACGTACGGGGGGTGGATGCCGGCGTTCTGCAGCAAGGCGTGAAGCTGTGCCGCCACGCGCCGGGGCGTCGGTGGAGCGGTATCCGGTTCGGACTGTCCGAGGCCCGCGCGATCATAGGTGACGGCCTGGGTGAGCTCGGCGACCGCCGGCTGCACGAGTTTCCAGGTCTCGAGAGAGTCTCCGAGCCCGCCGACGAACACCACCGCGGGTTTGCCTTCGCGGGCCTGACCGGCGATCTGCGCGCGGAGCTTGAGGCCGCCCGCGTCGATCATTCGCGCGGCGTTGTGGGTCTCCTGAGCCCCGGCGGGCAGCAAGGCCGGCGAGGCGGCGAGCAGGCAGGTGAGCAGGGCGAGCCGGTGGGAGCGGGCTTTCAACGAGCAGACAGGCATGGTTGGAGCTCCTGAGGAAAGGTGGTTCTTGCAACTCATGGTGACCGGCAGCGCCAAATCATTTCAGGAAGCATCTCGGAGCCAAGCGGCAAGGACGCCACGGACGCGAGGTGAAAAGGCAGGGTTTTCTCGTCTTTGGTGTCCTTGCTGTCCTTGGTGTCTTTGTTGCCGGCGCCCGGCCGGGCAAGCCTTTTGCAAGTCGCTTCGGGCCTGCCGACCTCCCCATCAGAGGCGGCGGTTCCGATGCGCCCGAAACCGCAGACCCTCTGGCACGTGCTCCGCGAGGTAGTTTCCAACTGGGACAAGCACGGGGCGACCACCCATAGCGCGGCCCTGGCTTACCTGTCCCTCTTCTCGCTGGCGCCGGTGCTGGTGCTGGTCGTCGCGGTCTCGGGCTGGGCCTTCGGGATCGAAGCGACGCGCGGGCAGATCGCGCGGGAGCTGGCCCGCTTTATCGGCCCCGATGCCGCCGCCTTCGTGCAGGAGGTCGTGGCCGCCAGCGCCAAACCCCGGACGGGCCGTCTCGCCGCGGCCGCCGGCATCACGACGCTCCTGCTCGGCGCCACCGGCGCGCTGATCCAGCTCCAGGACACCCTCAACACCATCTGGGAGGTCGTTCCCAAGCCGGGCTTCTTCCTGAAACGGCTGCTCATGAAGCGGCTGCTCTGCTTCGTCCTCATCTTCGGGGTGGGAGGCCTGTTGCTCG
This sequence comes from Thermoanaerobaculaceae bacterium, assembly GCA_963778565.1. Taxonomy (GTDB): domain Bacteria; phylum Acidobacteriota; class Thermoanaerobaculia; order Multivoradales; family UBA5704; genus DATARR01. The sequence goes on from CAVZUZ010000026.1 coordinate 86,607, forward strand.
CCTCGCTCGCGGCCAGCGCCGGCCTCGGCTTTCTACAACGGGTCCTGGAGGCGCGGCTGGAGGTCGGCCTGGCCACGCTCGTGGGCGGCGTGGACGTGGGGCTCTCCTGGCTCCTGATGACGGCGCTCATCGCCATGGTCTACCGCATCCTGCCGGACGTCCAGATCGGCTGGCGCGAAGTGGCCTGGGGATCGGCGCTGACGGCGATCCTGTTTTTGATCGGCAAGTACGCCATCGGCTTCTACCTGCAGCGGACGGGCCTGGCTTCGACCTACGGCGCCGCCGGATCGCTGGTGTTGATCGTGGTCTGGATCTACTACTCCTCCCTCATCTTCCTCCTTGGCGCGGAGTTCACCCGGGTGCACTCCCGCCGCTATCGCGAGGGGCGCGCGGCTCCGGAGCCCGGAGCGGTGCGGATGACCACCGTCAAGGTGCCGCTCGAAGCGGCTCCCCGCGAGGCGGATCAACCGGCGGATCAACCGGCGGATGAACCGGCGGATGAACCGGCGGATGAACCGGCGGACAATCCGGCGCCGGCGAAAGCCCATCGCTGGGTAGCTCTCGGGATGGGTCTCCTCCTCCTTGCCACGCCTCTCCAGGCCGTGCGCCTCAAGGTGGAGGTCGAAGGCGTGCGGCGGGAGCTGGAGCGCAATATCCGCTCGGTGTTGAGCCTGGAGAAGATCGACAAGGACGAGCTGACGGAGGAGCGCATCCGCCGGCTGCACGCGGACGCGCAGGCGGAGATCGAAGAGGCGCTCCAGCCCTTCGGCCACTACCGGCCGGTGGTGCGCTCGGAGCTGCGGCAGGAGGGCGAGCAGTGGATCGCCCGCTACGAGGTCGACGCCGGTCCGCCGATCCGGGTGGCCAGCGTGGATTTCCGTATCGCCGGCGCCGGCGGCGACGACCCTCGGTTCCGCCAGATCGCCGCACGCTTCCCGGTGAAGAAGGGGGACGTGCTCTTCCACCCCGACTACGAGCAGGGCAAGCAGGCGCTGGAGGATCTCGCGGCCGAGGAGGGCTACCTCGACGCCGTCTTCAAGGCCAACCAGGTGCGGGTGGACCTGGAGCGCTATCGGGCGGACGTGATCCTCCACTACTACACCGGCCCGCGCTACCGCTTCGGCGAGGTGCGCTTCAACCAGAACGTGATCGAGCCCGAGCTGCTCACCGGCTACGTCAACTTCGAGCGCGGCGAGCCGCTCGACGTCAACAAGGTGCTGGAGCTGCAGAACGCGATTTCGGACAGTCCCTACTGGAGCCGCGTCGAGGTGGTGACCCGGCAGGACCAGGCGCGCGGGCTGGAGGTGCCGATCGACGTCGATCTGGTGCCGAGCAAGACCATGCGCTTCAGCGGCGGCGTGGGCTACGGCACGGACACGGGAGCGCGGGTGAGCGGCGCGTGGGAGCTGCGGCGGCTCAACCGGCGGGGCCACAGGGGCGAGGCCGAGGTGAAGGCGTCGGACATCGAGCAGAGCGTGCGGATGAGCTATCTCATCCCCGGCGCCTATCCGCGCACCGACGTCCTCTCTTTCAACACCGCCTACAAGCGGGAGGACACGGACACCAGCTTCAGCGAGACCGGCCTGATCGGCAGCCAGCTCACGCGATCCCGGGGCAAGTGGCGCGAGTCCTTCTCGCTCACCTACCAGCGCGAGGACTTCGAGGTGGGGCTCGACAACGGCATCGTGAACCTCTTCGTGCCCGGCGCGAGCTGGGAGCGGGTGGAGGCGGACGACCGGATCTTCGCCACCAGGGGCTATCGCCTGCGCCTCGCCTTCCAGGGCACGGAGGGGAGCGTGCTCTCCGACGCCTCGTTCCTCCAGGGCAGTGTGGAGGGCAAGGCCATCCGCACGCTGGGCGAGCGCGGCCGGATCATCGGCCGCGCCGAGGTGGGCTACATCGCCACCGACGAGTTCCGCGAGCTGCCTCCCACCTTCCGCTTCTTCGCCGGCGGCGACCGCAGCGTGCGCGGCTTCGCCTACCGCTCGCTGGGACGCGAGGACGAAGCGGGCAACGTCATCGGCGGCGAGAGCCTGATGGTGGCGAGCCTGGAGTACGAGCAGTGGTTCCCGGAGATCCGGGGCCAGAAGCTGGGCGCCGCCGTCTTCTACGACACCGGCAACGCCTCGCAGTCCTTCGGCGGCATCCTCGCCCGCGGCGCCGGCGTGGGCGCGCGCTGGCGCTCGCCGATCGGGCCCATCCGCGCCGACATCGCGTGGGCGCTGTCGGAGGAGGGGCGGCCGATCCGGTTCCACTTGAGTATTGGGCCGGATTTATGAGGGGGCGAGACCTCACCTCCCCGGCCCTTCTTTCCCAGAGGGCTTGTGAATTGATCGAGCGGCGTGCCCTTCGAGGCCCTCACCTCCCCTACCCCTCCTCTCCCAGAGGGAGAGGAGGGAAAAAAGAAGAAGCGTGCATTCCTTTGTCTTTCTCCCCTCTCTCCCTTTGGGAGAGAGGGGCCGGGGGAGTGAGGGCTTCGAAGGGCACAACGCCATGAACCCGGAAACTCCTCCCCCGGACGCCACTCCCGGCGAGCCGCCTTCCCCGCCACCGCGCAAGCGCCGCCGGCTCCTGCGCTGGACCGCCTTCCTCCTGCTGGCGCTCCTCGTCCTGATCGCGCTGCTGGCAGGGCTGGGCTGGTACGGCATCTCCTCCGAGCGCGGCACGCGGGTGATCCTCGCCCGCCTCGGTGCCATGCTGCCGGGCGAGCTGACGGTGGGCTTCCAGCGGGGGCCGCTCGTCGGGCCGCTGGAGCTGCGCGACGTGCGCTACCGGACGGACGCCATGGACGTGCGGGTGGGCCGCGTGGAGCTGACATGGCATCCGGGCAAGCTCCGCCGCCGGCAGCTCGACGTGGAACGGCTCTATGCCGAGCGCATCCGGATCGTCCTTCCCCCGGCGAAGGAGGACGAGACGGAGGACGGCCGCCTGGTGGACATCCATCTGCCGGTCAATCTGATCGTGCGCGACGCGCTGATCCGCAACGTCGAGATCGTCCGGGCCGGCGAGCCGCCGTTCCGCGTCGACGTGATCGCGCTCGACGCCCGCAGCGAGCGCCTGCGGGACGTCCTCCACGTGCGCAGCCTGCGGGTGGACGGTCCCACCTTCAAGCTGCGGGCCCAGGGCGATCTGAACCCGGTCGGGGACTATCCGGTCAACCTCCGCGCCCAGGCCACCTATGACGATCCCGAGCTGCCGCCGTTCGTCGGCTCCGGCACCTTCAGCGGCACGCTGGAGAATCTCGGGGTCGAGGCGCGGCTCGCCGAGCCCTTCGCCGCCACCGTCAAGGGCAGCGTCCTCGCGCCCATGCGCGAGCTGCGGATGAATCTCTCGGCCCAGGTGCGGGACTTCGAGGCCCGGGAGATCAACCCCGAGTGGCCGCTCGCCCGGATCACCCGCGGGAACGTCAAGATCGAGGGCGGGCTCGACGATTTCGTCTCCGAGGGCAAGGTCGCCGGCGCCTACGAAGACTACGGCTCGGGCGAGGCCACCTACCGGCTGGCGCGGCGCGGCGAGGACTTCTTCTTCGAGTACCTGAACCTGCGCACCGAGAACGGCGCCGCGATCGACGCCCGCGGCAGCGTGGGCACGGGTACCAAGGATCTCGATCTCGACCTGGTCGCGGAGTGGCGCCGGCTGGCCTGGCCTCTCCAGGGCGGCGCGCCGGTGGTGGTGAGCCGCTCCGGCGAGGCGAAGATCCGCGGCAGCCTCGCCGACTACCGGGTCGACGTGGACGCCCATCTCGCCGGGCCGAACATTCCGCCGGGCCGCTGGGTCCTCGCCGGACGGGGCGACAAGGAGAGGATGAACATCCGCTCGCTCCGGGGGGACGTGCTCCGCGGGAGGATCGTTGCGGCCGGCACGATCGCCTGGCAGCCGGGCGTCTCCTGGCGGGTGAAGCTGAGCGGCGACGGGATCAATCCCGGCGCGCAGTGGCCCGAGTGGCCCGGCAAGCTCGCCTTCGCGGCCAGCAGCGACGGCGTGCTGCGCGACGCCGGTCCCTACGGCCGGGTGGAGCTCACCGATCTCGGCGGCAACCTGCGCGGCAATCCCCTCGCCGGCACGGTGCGCCTGGAGCTGGCGGGAAGCCGCTATCGGCTTCCCCGGCTCGACCTGCGCTCGGGCTCGGCGCGGCTCACCGCCGCCGGCACTTTTACCGCGGATGCGGGGAACCTCGATTGGCGGCTCGACGCGCCGAACCTGGGCGAAGCCCTGCCGGACGCCGGCGGCTCCGTTCTCGCCCAGGGCAACCTCCAAGGCCGGTGGAAGAGCCCGCGGATCCGGGCGCAGGCGAACGGCCAGTCGATCGTCTTCCGGACCTACAACACCGCGACCGTGGCGCTGGTGGCGGACGTCGACTTGGCCCGCGACGGACCGATGCTGATCGACCTCGACGCCACCAACGTTGGCCTCGGCGAGCGCCGGTTCGAGACCGTCGCCCTCGACGGCCGGGGAACGCGGCGGGCGCACGAGATCGCCCTGGCCGTGAAGGCTCCGGAAGGGACGCTCGACCTCGCGCTGGCCGGCGGGCTGGCCGATCTCACGAGCTGGCAGGGCGAGATCCGGCGGCTCGACCTGACCAACGAGCAGACGGGCGCCTGGTCGCTCGCCGGGCCCGCCGTTCTGGTCGCGGGCACCACCGGCGCCTCGTTGCAGAGCTTCTGCTGGACCTCCGGCAACGCCCGCCTCTGCGCCGAGGGGCGCTGGGAGCAGACCGGCCCGTGGAATGCCTCGGGGACGATCGCCGATCTGCCGTTCGCCCTGTTCAAGCCGTTCCTGCCTCCGGACCTGGAGATCACCGGCGGCGTCAACGGCACCTTCGCCGGTCAGGGAACTGCGGGCGGCTTCGTGACCGCCGACGTGGACCTCCGGCCCGGCCCGGGAGAGATCCGCTATCCCACGGAGAGCGGCGAGACCGCGCAGGTGCGCTACGACCAGGGAACGGTGTTTTTGACCGCGGGCCGCGACGGCCTCGCCGGCCATCTCACGCTCGCGTTCCCGGAGACCGGCAAGCTGGAAGCCGACCTGCGCCTGCCCCAGTACAACGTCATCGGCGCTCCCCTGCAGAGCGCAGAGCCTGGGCGGACGCATCGTCGCCAGCTTCACCGACCTCGGCCTGGTCGAGGCCTTCGTGCCCGATCTCGAGAATCCCAAGGGCGTCGTGGACGCCGATCTGAGGCTCGGAGGCACCGTGGCCGCGCCGCGGGCCATCGGCTCCGCCGAGCTGCGGGGCGCCCAGGTGGACGTGCCGAGGCTCGGCATCGAGGTGCGCCAGATCGATCTCGTGGCGAAGAGCGACGAGGCGGGAATCCTCCAGCTCCAGGGCTCGGCAACCTCGGGCGGCGGCAAGGTGACGATCGCCGGCGACGTGCCGTTGGACGCGCGGCCCAGCCGCATCACGGTCGCGGGGCGGCGCTTCCTCGTCTCCGACACCAAGGAGGCGCGGGTGTTCGTCTCCCCGGACATCCAGATCGCCATGGAATACCCGCGCGTCGACGTCACCGGCGACGTGGAGATCCCGGAAACGGCGATCGATCAGCAGAAGCGGCAGCGCGCCGCGATCCCGATCTCCGACGACGTATTCATCGTGCCGCCCTCGGAGGAAGGGGCGCAGGCGCCGCGCCAGGCGCTCGCGCTGCATGCCCGCGTGCGGGTGATCCTGGGCGACAAGGTCAACGTCAAGGCGTTCGGCTTCACCGGCCGGCCGACGGGGAGCCTGCTGGTCATCGAGGAGCCCGGCAAAGCGACGGTGGCGGTGGGAGAGCTGGAGGTCAGGGACGGCATCTACAAGGCCTACGGGCAGGACCTCACGCTCGACCGCGGCCGGGTGGTCTTCGCCGGCGGCCCTCTCGACAATCCCGGTCTCGACCTGCGCGCCTACCGCAAGGCCGACGACGGCACCGTGGCGGGGATGAACATCCGCGGCACGCTCAAGTCGCCGCAGGCGACCCTCTACTCCGAGCCGCCCATGGGGGAGAGCGAGGCGCTCGCCTATCTGCTGCTGGGCCGTCCCCTGGGGCAGACCTCGCCGCAGGAAGGCGACATGCTCGCCAACGCCGCCAATTCGCTGGGCCTCAAGGGAGGCAACCTGCTCGCCAAGAAGCTCGCCGCGCGCTTCGGCCTGGAGGAGGCAAGGGTGGAGACCACGGGCGGCCTCCGCGAGGCGTCGCTGGTGGTGGGCAAATACCTCTCGCCGCGCCTCTACGTCACCTATGGGCTCGGGCTCTTCGAGCCGGTGAGCACCTTCCGCATCCGGTACCTCCTCGGCCGCGACTGGACCCTGCAGGCCGAGCAGGGCGAGGAGACGAGCGCCGACTTCCTCTATACCGTGGAGCGGGGGAAGGGAGGCGCCACGCCGGCGCCCGTGCGCGACAAGGGCGAGGAGGTGAAAGCGCCGGCCACGAATGGCGAAGGGGGATCGCCGCCGTAGCGCTGCGCTCGCCCTCCCGCTGGTAGTGGTTCAGTTTGCTCGTGGACTACCCCGGACCTGCCCTTCGAAGCCTCACCCCCCGGCCCCCTCTCCCTGACAGGAGAGGGGGAGAAACACATCTGTCTTTCTTGCTGTTCTCCCCCTCTCCGGTTACGGAGAGGGGGCCGGGGGGTGAGGCTTCGAAGGGCAGGTCCGTACGCAGTCCGCAGGCAAACTGAACCGCTCCCCTGCCCTTGCGGCCTCTCGCGCCGCTATCGTAGACTCGGGCGTCTTCAGATAAGCCGTTCGCATGCAGGTCAGGAAAGTCGCCAAAGCGGGGCAAGGCAAACACGGCCGCGGCAGCGCGCCCGCGCTGCTTCCGGGGGGTCCGTCTTGCTCGTTCCGATCACCGGTTCGAAGGGAGATCGTAGATGGCACTAATCGATGAACGGGCCGCCCACGGGCATGCCGAGGCCCATCACGAAGAGCTGGGGTTCTGGCGCAAATACGTCTTCTCCCAGGACCACAAGGTCATCGGCATCCAGTACGGGTTGACGGCGCTCACCTTCCTCCTCTTCGGCTTCTCGCTGATGATGATGATGCGCTGGTCGATCGCCTTCCCGAACCAGCCGATTCCGTTGATCGGCAAGCTCCTCAAGACGAGCGGGGGCGTCATCCTCCCCGACTTCTACAACCAGCTCGGGGCGATGCACGGCACCATCATGGTGTTCCTCGGCATCGTGCCCCTGGCCGTGGGCGCCTTCGGCAACTACATCGTGCCGCTGCAGATCGGCGCTCCCGACATGGCGTTCCCCAAGCTCAACATGGCGAGCTACTGGGCCTACTTCGTGGGCGGCGTGATCATGCTCTCGAGCTTCTTCGCGCCGGGAGGCGCCGCGCAGTCCGGCTGGACCTCCTACCCGCCGCTCTCCGACATCGCGCCGACCGGGCAGACGCTGTGGCTCTTCGGCATGCTGGCGCTGATCGTCTCCTCGGTGCTGGGCTCGATGAACTTCATCACCACCATCATCCAGTTGCGGGCGCCGGGCCTCACCTGGATGCGGCTGCCCTTCTTCGTCTGGGCGCAGTTCGTCACCTCCTTCCTGCTGCTGCTCGCCTTCCCGGCGCTGCAGGCGGCGGCGGTGCTGCAGATGATGGACCGGCTGGCCGGCACCAGCTTCTTCCTGCCCAGCGGCCTGGTGATCTCGGGCCAGCAGCTCGCCGTCGCCGGCGGCGGCAGCCCGCTGCTCTGGCAGCACCTGTTCTGGTTCCTGGCCCACCCGGAGGTCTACGTCCTCATCCTGCCGGCCTTCGGCATCATCGCCGAGGTGATCGCCAACAACACCCGCAAGCCGCTGTGGGGCTACCGCTCGCTGGTCTACGCCGTCACCTTCCTCGGCTTCATGTCGTTCATCGTGTGGGCCCACCACATGTTCATGACCGGCATGGGGACGATGATGAGCACCTTCTTCCAGACGACGACGATGATCATCTCGATCCCTTCGGTCGTCGTGCTGACGGCGCTCATCATCTCGCTCTGGGGCGCCTCGATCCGCTTTACCGTGCCGATGCTCTTCGCCCTCGCCTTCCTGCCGATGTTCGCCATCGGCGGTCTGACGGGCCTGCCCCTGGGTCTCGCGCCCTCGGACATCCACCTGCACGACACCTACTACGTCATCGGCCACTTCCACTACGTGGTGGCGCCGGGGACGATCTTCGCGATGTTCGCCGGCATCTATTACTGGTTCCCCAAGGTCACCGGCCGCAAGATGAGCACCCTGCTCGGGCACCTCCACTTCTGGCCGTCGTTCCTGTTCATCAACGGCATCTTCATGCCGATGCTCATCCAGGGCCTGGCGGGCGTGTCGCGCCGGCTCTACGACGGCGGCGCCAACTACTCCCATGCCCAGGGGGTGTTGCACTGGAACGTCTTCATGTCGGTTTCGGCCTGGCTGCTGGCCGTGGCCCAGATCCCGTTCATCATCAACCTCTTCTGGAGCCTGCGGAAGGGCAGGAAGGTCGACGGCAACCCGTGGAGGGCCACCACTCTCGAGTGGGCCGCCGCGCCGTCGCCGCCGATCGCCCACGGCAACTTCGCCGTCATTCCGACCGTCGTCCGCGGACCCTACGACTACAGCCTGCCGGGAGCGCCGCAGGACTTCACTCCGCAGCACCAGGAGGCCTGAGCGATGGACATTCCCTACACCGTAGAGGCCCGCCCCGACACCGGGGTCAACAATGCCAAGCTCGGCATCTGGCTCTTCCTCGCCAGCGAGGTCATGCTTTTCGGCGCCCTGTTCTCCTCCTACGTGCTGCTGCGCACCGGCGCGGCGCCCGGCACCTGGCCGCACGGGCGGGAGTTCCTCAACGTGCCGCTGGCGACGCTCAACACGATCATCCTCATCGGCTCGTCGGTGACCATGGTGATGTCGTGGGCTTCGCTCAAGCTGAACGACTTCAGGAAGTACCGGCTCTACATGGGCCTGACGATCCTCGCCGGCTTCGGTTTCATGATCGTCAAGGCCATCGAGTACGGCACCAAGTTCCAGCACCACCTGTTCCCGAGCAACAACACCTTCCTCGCCATCTACTTCACCTTGACCGGCCTGCACGGCCTGCACGTGCTCGGCGGCATGATCGTCAACGGCTACTTCTGGGGACCCGGCGCCAAGCTGTGGCGGAGGCAGCCCGAGCGCTTCACCAACCGCATCGAGGTGGCGGGCCTGTACTGGCACTTCGTGGACCTGGTCTGGATCTTCCTGTTCCCGACCCTGTACCTGCTCTAGCCGGAGGAGAGAGACGACGATGAGCACTGGTCACCCTGAAGACGTTGAATCGATCCGCAAGCAGACCCGCGCCTACGTCGGGGTTTTCGTCAGTCTGATGGTTCTCACCGTGCTGACCGTCGCGGTCAGCCGCTTCCACATGCCGGTCGCGCTGGCCATCGTGGTAGCCCTGATCATCGCCAGCTTCAAAGGCTCGCTCGTCGCGGCATTCTTCATGCACCTGTCGCACGAGCGGAAGGTGATCTACTGGGTGCTGCTCCTGGCGGTGGCCTTCTTCATCGCGCTGATGTTCATTCCGAGCCTCACCGAGTGGAACCAACGGAACGTGTAGGATGAGCCTGTCGCTGCGGTCGTTCCACCTGTTCTTCATCGCCGTTTCGGTCCTGCTTGCGGTGTGGGTCGGAGTCTGGGGCGTGCAGAGCTATCTCGCCACGAAGAGCGCGGCCGATCTCGCCCTGGGAGCGCTCTTCCTGGTGCTGGCGATCGTGCTGCTGGTCTACGGCCGGCGCGTGCGCAGGAAGCTCCCCGTCGAGGACGAGGAATGACGGCGATGAGAACCGGTGTTCCGCCTGGGCCGCGCGCAATACCGCGCGCAATGCTGCGATCCGTCCTGCTGGCAGCAGCCGCGGCGTGGCTGGTGCTACCCGCGTCGGCGTCGGCGTGCGCCACCTGTTACGGCGCGGCCGACTCGCCGATGACGCAGGGGATGAACAACGCCATTCTCTTCCTCTTCGGCGTCGTCGGCCTGGTCTACGTCGGCATCGGCAAGGTGTTCCTGGACTTCCGGCGCCGCGCCAAGAAGCTTTCGCAGCCGGCAACGGCGCGTCAACGGCTGCGCCTCATTCACGGAGAGAAAAGGTAATGGAGAGAATCTACGGCCTCCCGATGGGAATGCCTCCGGACGCCTCGGCCCACGGCCTGGAGCTCGACAAGCTGTCGGCCATCGTCCACTGGTTCATGCTCGTGATGTTCGTCGGCTGGGGCCTCTTCTTCCTCTATTGCCTCATCCGCTTCCGCCGCAAGGCCCATCCGGTGGCGAGCTACGGCGGCGCCAAGGGTCACTTCTCGACCTACGGCGAGGCGGGCGTGGTGCTGGTGGAAGTGATTCTGCTGGTCGCCTTCGCCGTGCCGATCTGGGCCCGGCGGGTCGGCACCGTGCCGGACAAGTCGGAGGCCGTCCAGGTGCGGGTGGTGACGGAGCAGTTCGCGTGGAACATCCACTATCCCGGCGCGGACGGCGTCTTCGGGCGAACCGATTCGAAGCTGGTCACCGCCGGCACCAACCCGCTGGGGCGGGATCCCAACGATCCGGCCGGCAAGGACGACATCACGACGATCAACCAGCTCCACCTGCCCGTCGGCAAGCCGGCGCTCATCTATCTCTCCAGCAAGGACGTGATCCACAGCTTCTCCCTGCCCGTCATGCGGGTCAAGCAGGACGCCATTCCGGGCCAGGTGATCCCGGTCTACTTCACGCCCGTGAAGGTCAACCCGCCGGAGGCGGTGCTGCCGGCGTGCGCCGTCAAGAAGACCTGCTGGGAGATCGCCTGCGCCCAGCTCTGCGGCCTCACCCACGCGGCGATGAAGGGCTACCTGACGATCCACGAGCTGGCCGACTTCGACAAGTGGCTGGCCGACAACGCGCCGCAGCCGCCCGCGCCTCCCGCGGCGCCGGTTGCAGCGCCGGCCGATCCAGCTAGTTCTGGGATTTCAGCACGGCTCTGAATGGCGGTTGCTCCTTGTTTCCCGTGACGTCGACGGTCTGCCGGAACGGCTGGTAGCGAGGGTGGAGGATCACGACCATCTTCGCCGTCGGGCTTACCTGCTCGAAGCGGAAGGCGCCGTAGGCGCCGCTCGACGAAAGCCGAAGCTGCTGCTCGAGGAGGGCGTGGGAGACGAAGCCCGGGACGGCGCGCCGGGCGCCGGTTTCGATCAAACGCACCTGCGCGCCTTGGATCGCATTCCCTTTCTCGTCCTTCACGATGCCGGACAGCGTGACGCCGCTCTCCAGAGTCAGGCTGACGGCGGCCTTGCCCGGGGCCTTCATCTGCCGGGGCGCTGAAACGGCGCTCAGAAAGCCGGGGTGTGAGGCCTCGACGACGAACGCCCTTTCCGGATGGACGGGGAGCACGAAGCTCCCACGTGCGTCGCTGTAAGCTTCACCGGTCTCCCACTGAGAGGTCGTTCTGATCTTGCCGGGCGCGGGCGTGTCGGCGGGATAGAGCACCTTCACCGTGGCTCCCTTGAGGGGCCGTCCGGCGGAGTTGCGGACCCGAGCTCGCCTCCAGGGGTGACATCCTGCGCGCGGAAAATCGCGGGCTCACCGCCGCACGGTCACACCCATCTGCACCAGGCGCGGCGCGCCGAGGGTGGCGAGCGGCAGGCGGCCGGTGACGACCTCTTCGTCGAAGAGGTTCTCTACCGCCAGGAAGAGGTCGAGGCGGCGGCCGACGGGCCGTCGGAGCGAGAGATCGGCGACGACGAAGGAGGGCAGGGCGACCTGGTTGAGGTCGTCCTCGAACTGGTCGCCCGCCCAGCGGGCCTGGAGCAGGGCGGCGACCGGACCGTCGAAGACGATCCCCAAGGAGCCCTGGTTCAAGGGCACCTGGGGGACGCGCCGGCCCGTGCGCTCGACGCGGGAGTCGGAGTAGAGATAGGCCGCCTGGAGCTGCCAGCGCGATTGCCAACGTAAAAACGGCCGGAGGCGGAGCTCGGCTTCCACGCCGTCGGCGGTCACCCGGTCCAGGTTCTCGCGGCGGCGGGTGATGAGCTGCGGCGTGGTGGAGAGGGTGACGTTGCCGACCGCGCCGTCGATCCGGTTGCGGAAAACGTTGAGCCGCGCGAAGACGGACGCCGAAGGATGGAGGTCGGCTCCGAGCTCGGCGCCCACGAGCTTCTCCTCTCCGAGGTCGGGGTTGGCGAGGGTCTCGACGTTGCCCACCCGGAACGGACGGTAGAGCTCGTTGAGGGTAGGAGCGCGGAAGCCCCGGTAGACGGAGGCGCGGAGCGAGACGGCGTCGGTGGCGCGGAACAGGGCGCCGAGCCGGGGGTTGAAGCTCGTCCGGGTGCGTGCGCTCTCCCATACGTCGAGGCGCGCGCCCGCCAGGAGGTCGAGCCGGGAGGAGAGGCCGAAGGTCTTCTGGGCATAGACGCCGCCCAGGGTCTGGTACTGGTCCTCCCAGGTGGCGCGGCGCGCGTCCGCCCCCACGAGCAGGCCGCCGGCGGCGCGCCAGGCGATCGAGCTGCCGTAGCCGCGGGTCGGAAAGTCCTGCCGCGCGGTGAGGAATTCCTGCGAGCGGTCCGGCAGCACGCGGGAGAAGCTGCTGCGGAAGCGCTGGCTCTGGCCGTAGACGTCCCACTGCCAGCGGTCTCCGGACCAGCCGGCCTGGACGGCGCGCAGGCTCGTATCGTTCTGCTGCAGCGCCGTGCCGTTTTCCCGCTCCTCGCGGAAGGCGTTGACGCCCAGGTGCCAGCGGCCCCGTTCGAAGCGGCCGAAGAGGGTGCCGAAGTCCACGCCCGCCTGCCGGTCCACCGGCCCGCGATCCTCGGGAGCCAGAATGAAGAAGCCGTCGGTCTCGAAGAGGCGGCCGGCGAGGGTGTAGCCCCAGGCTCCGTCCGCGGCGGCGTCGGCGGCGAAGACCTCGAGGTCGCGGGTCGAGCGGTCGCCGCCGCGCGCGGTGAGCCTCGAAGGTGTCCGGGCGGGGAGGCCGCGGCAGAAGCTGGATGGCCCCGCCCATGGCGGCGCTGCCGTAGAGCTGCGAGAGGGCGCCGCGGGCCACTTCGACGGCATCGAGAGCGGAGAGCGGCAGCCGGTCCCAGTAGACCCAGCCGCCGAACGGATCGTTGAGCGGCGCGTCGTCGAAGAGGACGAGGGTGCGGCTCGCTCCACTGGGCCCGAGGCCCCGCAAGGACACCCCCTGCGACGTCGGATGGGCCGTCAGGCTGCTCGACCGGCGCAGCAGGCTGAACCCGGGGATGCGGCGGAGCTGGTCGTCGAGGGTGAGGTCAGGCGCGCGGGCCAGATCCTCGCGGCGCAGGATGGAGGTCGGCGCGACGGTATCCACCAGCCGCTGCTCGCCGCGGGCGGCGGTCACTACGATCGCCTCGGCGAAGGAATCCGCCGGAGGCGCGTCGGATGGCGGCGCCTCCGCAGCGGGCTGAAGCAGCCAGAGGAGGGAGAGCAGGGCCGGATTCATGGCAGGGTCAGCCTATACGCCGGGCCCTACTCTCCTTCAGGCAGGGCGAAGACGAAGACCGTCCCACCCTGGCGGAAGAACTTCCACCCGTCCGAAGCGGTTGGCGGGACGTTCTGGACGTACGATGCGCTCTCCGCCCTCTTGCCGTTCTCCGACGGCGTTTTCTCCTGGGCGTTGGGGAGGCTGGTGCCGGCGACGCCTCCGGCCGCAACCGCGATGTACTGCCGGCCCTTGACCGAGTAAGTCATGGGTGCGGCGTTGACGGCGGCGCCGGTCTGGAAGCGCCAGAGCAGCTTGCCGGTCTTGGCGTCCAGGGCGTTGAAGTAGCCGGTCGCCTCGCCGGCGAAGACCAGGCTCCCGGCGGTCGCCAGCGAGCCGCCGATCGGGTGCGGCTTCGTCGGGTACTCCCAGACCACCTTGTCGGTGTTGACGTCGATGGCGATGAAAGCGCCGAACGGCTGCTTTGCCGGGGGCGGCGGAATGACGGCCGCGCCGCCGGCATCCAGCGGCGAGATCTCCGCAGCAGCGGCGGCCAGGGTCGCAGCGCGGCGGCACTCCTGGCCTACCGCCGTCGGCGGCTTGTGCTTCCACTCCTGGGGAGTGGTAGGCACTCGGCAGAAGACCACTTCCTTGTCGATGGCCGACACGAAAGCGTAGTGGAGCTTCGGATTGAACGAGATCGGGCTCCACTCCGAGCCACCGCTCAAGCCGGGCGCGACGAGGACGCCGTCGAGCGTCGGCGGCGCCCACATGTTCTTGTGGGTCACGAAGGGCTCCACGGTCGCCGGCACGAGCTGCTTCTTCGCCGTGGCCTGTTTCGGGTCCTGCGGCACGTCGATCTCTTTCATCTCGATCAGCGGCTTGCCGGTCTTGCGGTCGAGGATGTAGAACCAGCCGGTCTTGCCCGCCGTGCCCACGGCTTCCACCGGTTGGCCGGTGATGGTAGTGGTGAACAGGATCGGCGTCGCCGCCTGGTCGTAGTCCCACAGGTCGTGTCGCACCTCCTGGAAGGCCCAGTTCAAAGTCCCCTTGTCGGCGTCCAGCGAGACCACCGAGCAGCTATGGAGATTGTCGCCGGCGCGCATCCCGCCCTGCCAGTCGGGGTTCGGATTGCCCGTGCCGAAGATCACCTGGCGGTTGGCGACGTCGATCGTCGGGTTCATCCACACGCCGACGCCGCCGATCTCGTAGGGAAACTTCCGATCCCAGATCGGCCCCACCTTCTTGTTCGGCCAGGTGTCGCCTCCCGGCTCGTTCGGCGCCGGGATGGTGTACCACTGCCAGAGCAGCTTGCCGGTGTTGGCATCGAAGGCGTGGAAGCGGCCGCGCGTGCGGTACTCGCTGCCGGCGGCGCCGAAGAAGATCTTGTCGTCCCACACGATGGGCGCCGCCGTCCAACTGTAGCCCTGCTTGAGGTCGAGCACCTGCACCTGCCCCGGCTTGTTCAAGGTCGAGTCGATGAACGTCTTCACGCCCGAGCCGTCCGCGGCGTTGAGCGCGATCAGCCGGCCGTCGAGCGTGCCCATGTAGATCCGGTCCTTGTAGAAGGCCAGGCCGCGGCTGTTCTGGCCGCAGCACAGCTTGAGCTGCTGGTCGATGCCGGGGGCGATCGTACCGAGAATGCCGGTGGCGATCTTGACTTTCGGATCGTAGGACCACTTCAGCGCGCCGGTCGCGGCGTCCATGGCGTAGATGATGTTGTTCCCCGTCGACACGTACATCACGCCGTCGACGACGATCGGGGTGTTCTCGAACGACATGGCCGGGTTGGCGATGCCGGTCTGGAAGGCCCACACCGGGTGGATCTCCTTGACGTTGCCGGTGTTGATCTGGTCGAGGCTCGAGTAGCGCTGGCTGTCGTGGGTGCCGTTGTACATCGGCCAGTCGGCGCCGGTGCCCTCCTGCGCCGGCAATGCCGGCAATACCGCAGGGTGCATCGAAGCCAGGACCAGAAGGACCACGGGGAGGAGGTGGCGCCGCATAGGGTCTCCTTTCGCTCATCCGCTGGCGGCCCGGCCCCGCAGCCTGAGCGAGCCCCTCATGGCTACGCCTCGACCGCCTGGCCGCCGCCGCGCCTGTTCCAATTTTGCTTAAAGGAGGATACCACGGATCCCTGTGGCGGGATTTCCCCCTGTTTTGCGACTAGTAGAGGAGGCTGAATCCCTCGACCTCGCAACCGAGAAGGAGAACGTCATGACTACGAACCCTTCGCCGGCCCGGCGGGCTGCGCTCATCCTGGCGCTCGCCGCGGCCTGTCTGGCGCCGGCGGCCACCGCGCAGCCGTTCACCGACAACATCGAGATCGCGAGCCACTACGCGACGCTGCAGGCCGCGATCGACGCCGCGGGCGAGGGGGGGATGCTGATCGTCGATCAGAGCTATTCGAACCTCCCTCCCCTGGTGCTGCCCCGGCGCTTCCGCATGACGGGCAACGGGCCTCAGGGGAACGCCATACTCGCTTTCGGGCTGGTGGCCGGCAGCGCCCTCACCATCGCGCCGAGCGGCGACGCCTATGTGACGATCGAGGATCTGGACATCGAAGGCCCGTACATTCCCACCGGCAGCATCGTGACCACGGCGCGCGGCATCGACCTGACGGGCGCGAGCATCGTCTTCCTCCGCCGCCTGGTCGTGCGCGGCTTCGACGTCGGCGTCTACGGCGAAAACTCGCTCTCGGTGCACCTCGACCAGTGCAACGTCTCGTTGAGCAGCACCGACAACTACCAGCTCACCGCGGGCTCGAACAGTTGGCGCATCACCGGCGGCCTCTCCTCCCAGGCGGAGCGCTTCGGCATCAACGTCGGGAACGTGAACGATACGCTGATCCAGGGCGTCCGCATGGAGAGCAACCGGGACGCGGCGATCTTCACCAACGGCCACGGCACGCACATCACGCACAACCGCTTCGAATGCTGGGTGGTTACGGGGCTGCCGTTCTGCGAGGCCACCACCAACGCCGTCGAAATCGGTCTGGGCGCCACCCAGACGACGCTGGTGGACAACCTCTACTCGGGCATCGGCGTCGTGGACTCGAGCCTCGCGCGCTCCACCTATCGTTTCGACAACGGCCATGCGGTGGAGATCCGCCCGCAGGCCGGTGTTGACGCTCTCGCGGTACGGCTCGCGGGCTCCGCCTCGCCGGAGTTCGAGGTCGACGATCAGGCGTGGGTCCGCGTCGGACCGGTCGCGGGCGCCCAGGCGCGCTTCACGGTCAACGCCGAGGCCGGCGAGGAAGCTCTGCGGGTGCGCACGGCGGCCACCACGCGGTTCCTGGTGGTGAGCAACGGCAACGTCGGCGTCGGCTCGTCGATCCCGGCGGCCAGGTTCCAGGTGACGGGCGGCGATGCGTACGTCGGCAGCATCGGCAGCGGCGTGATCCTCAGATCGCCCAACGGGAGTTGCTTCCGCATGACCGTGAGCAACGGCGGAGTTTTGAGCACCGCGGCGGTCGCGTGCCCTTGAATGGATCTGTTCAGGCAAGCCGCTCGACGTCAGGTTACGCAGATCACCACCCCGAGCGGCCGCTGCCCGAGCTGCTGCCTCCTCCGCCTCTCCAGCTCGACCTTCCCGAGCCGGAGCTGCCGCCTCCGCTCTGGCTCGAATGGCCGCCGCCGGAGCTGCCGGAGCCGAAGATGGACGTCGAGCTGCTCTGGCGGTGCCGGCGGGCTTCGGTTTCCCGCTCGCGATTGTCTTCGTCGCGGCGGCGTCGCTCCTCGGTCCACAGGCGGCTCACCTCAGCCTCGGCCGCGGCGATGGCGCCGGCCGCCAGTTGGAGGGCAATTGCGGCTTCCCGTTCGGCCTGTTCGTAAGAGCCGGTCTGGAGCAGGGATCTCGCCTGCTGGAGCTCGTTGATCCCCGGGCTGCCTTGAATGAGGACGCCGTAGCGGCCGCGCCAGGAGCTCGCCTGGCGCACTCTGGCGGCGGCGCTGGAGACCGCGGCGGCGGCTTTTTCGGCCGCGGCGAGCTCGCCGGTGAGCGTCGCGAAGCAGCGGGCGGACTCGGTGGCGATCCGGTCCGCTTCGGCGTTGACGGCGTTCCAGTCGCCGTGATGGATGCCCAGGGTCTCCCGGGCCTCCGGGGAGGCTGTGGCGAGGGACTCCAGCTCGCGGAGGGCCTGAACGATGTCGGGGCTGTCGGGGATGCCATCCGCGACCGCGCGCCGGGCGAGTTGCTCGGCGGCCCCGAATTGCCGGTCCGCGGCCTCGACGCTGTTTTGGGCCTCGGCGAAGAGGCTGCGGTCGCTCGGCGCCATACGGTCGTAAACCTCGTCGAGGATCGACCTGGCGGCGAGGAGGTCCTGCTCGGCGAGGAAGGGATCGCCCGGCGTCGTCTCGACCTTCCGGCGGGCCTGCTGGACCTGGCTCTTCCCCTCTTCGAAGACGGCCACGGTCGGCCGCATGGTACGCGGATCGCGGGCGATCGAGACCTGGCCTTCGCGCACCCGTTCCTCCAGGGTCTCCAGGAGGTTCCGGTTGCTCTCCGCGGTCCTCGCCAGGCGGTCCTGCCTCTCGGCGACTTCCGCCAGCCGGTGGACGGCCAGCTCCTGGTGGCCCTTGACCCGGCGCAGGAGATCGGCCGCCGCGAGCAGCCTCCCCTCGCGGAAGGCGGTGCCGGAGCGCTCGAGCTTGTCGTCGGCGAACCCGACGTGCGCCCGCGCCTCTTCGAGGTTGTCCTCCAGGGTGGCGTTGGCGTCCGGATGCTCGGGATCGCCGGCGCGCAGGAAGAGCACGCTCGGAGCGTAGGCCGCGCGGATGTCTTCCAGGATGCGCTCGTGCTCCGGCAGGAGCGCTTCGACGCGGCGGGTCTCGGCGCGCCGCTCTTCGCGGGTCGAGGCCTGGGCGGTGAACGCCTGCCGGCTGGCCGCGACGATTTCCGCCGCCTCGGCGGCGAGGCGGGACGCTTCCGCGAGGGCCGTCTCGGCCACGGCGAGCTCGCCGTGGTGGAGCGCCTCCTGGGCCGCGTCGGCCTGGCGGGCTGAACCTTCCAGGCGAACGGAGGGATCGGCGTCCTCTTCCCGCAGGATGCGGTCCGCGGCGATCCCGAGGGCGGCGCCGAGCCTCCGCGCGGGCCGACCGCACGATCGCCTCGACCCGGCGCGTCTCCGGCCGCGCCGTCTCGCCGAGCACCTTGGAGAGGGCGACGGCGCACGCGACCCGCGAGCCGAGATCGGTCAGGTCTCGCGCCAGCTCGTCGATGCCGGCCGACGTGCCGGCGGCATTCTCGGCCGCGGCGGCTTGCGCCGCCAGCAGGTCCGCGCGTTCGGAGAGTTGGATCCTCTCCGCTTCGATCCAACTGGTGCCGATGCCGGCTTGCCGCAGCGCCGCGGCGCCGGCCTCGACGGCGGGCAGCACGCCGTCCCGCGCGGTCGTGACGAGCTCGGCGAGCTGCGAGGCCTCGAGGGCGATGCGGCGGGCCGCTCCGCCGTCGCCCTGCAGGGCGCCGACGGGATCGGCGGGAAACAGGGCGCGCGCCCGAGCCAGCGCGGCGGCCGAAGCCGGCAAAGCCGTGGTGAAGACCGCCGGCACGAGGAAGAGACCGTCGGCGAAGGCCGCGAACTCGATGGCTTGCCTGCGGGCTCGCGTGGCGCGGATGCGTTGTTCGGTTTCCTCCAGGCTGGCGGAGCCGTGGAGCACGCTCCACTCGACGAGATCGAGCGCTTCCGTGGCCCGGCCGGCGCGCAGGTTGAGCTCCGCGACGATCTCCTGGAACGACTTGCGGAAGGGCTCGAAGCTCTCCAGGTCGCCGAGCAGGTCGTCGCGCCAGGTGCGCTCGTGGCCGAACAGCCCAGGCAGGCCGCCTTCGGGATCGAACGGCACCGGCTCGTCGTGGAGCAGCGCGATGCCCTGCCGGTACTTGCCGGGTAGGAAGAAGTTGTAGACGGCGCCGAGCCAGCGTGCCCGGATGAGGGCCTCGGCCTGCTGCAACACGCCGCTGGCGCTGCTCCACAGGATGTAGAGCGAGCCCACGTCGGCGCGGATCTGCTCGGCCAGCCGCAAGGTCTCGCCGCTGTGGGGGCGCTTGTTTTCGCCGCTCGCGGCGCCCACGAACAGGGCGACCCGCCGCTCCAGCTCGTCGAGGAGGACCTCGAGCTTGCGGTCGAGGACGGCGCGCCAGTCGGCGAGGAGCTGCTCGGCCTCGTCCTTGACGAAGCGGCGCCGCCGGTTCAGGACGAAGCCGGCTGCCACGAGCAGGAAGAGCAGCAGGACGCTCGCGCTGAACCCCAGGGCGGCCCAGCCCTCGGCGATCGAGATCCGCCTTTCGCCCGCCTCCAGCGCGGTGTTGGCAGCCTGCAGCCTCGCGGAATAGCCGGGCACGCCCTGCGTATGGAGCAGGCGCGCCGCGGCGAGACTCCGGCGGGCCGACGCTAACTGGCCCCGGGCCGCGGCGGCGCGCTCGCGCCGTTCGAGCTGGGCGAGGCGGACCTCGGCGGCGGTCAGGTCCCGGCCGGCGGCGGGATACTCCGAGATCGTCTTGCCCTGCGCCAGGGCCTGGCGCGTGACGGAGACGGCGATCCGGTTGGCGCGCGACGGATCGTCGGCCAGGGCGCACTCGGCCGCGGCGAGCTCCTGCCGGAGCTTCGCAAGGTCAGGCCGGCCCAGCGGACCGGTGATCCGCGGATAGGTGCGGCGCAGGCGCGCCGCCGTCTCTTCGAGGCCGGCCAGAGCGATCGCGGCGCCCTTGATGGTGGATTGCGCCGTGTCGATCTCCTGCTGGAGGAGCTCCATGGCTTCGAAGAGGGAGTTGATCTGCGCGATCACGGGACCGATGATCGCGTGCGCCTCGCGCGGGCGGCCCGTGTCGCGGGCCTGCCGCGCCTTTTCGATGCGGGCTTGCAGGTCGGCGACGTCGGGGGACGGCAGGCGGCGGAACCCGCCGGGAGAGAGGCCTTGGAGCTCGCGCGATCGGCGTTCCAGAATGTCGAGCTGGGCGGCGGCCTGGGCGAAAGCGTGGTCCGCCTCCCCGAGCTCACGATCGATGCCGGCTTCGACCAGAGCGGAGATCTGGGTGACCGTGTCTTTGACCGCCGAGGCGAGGTCGCGGCCCTCCCGCATGGCCTGTATGGCCCAGCGGTCCAGGTCGTCCTTGAACTGGTCTTCGCCGAGCCCGCGGTTGTCCTGGGCCTCGGAGCCGGTGTAGAAGAGGGCCCGCTGGTCGAGGACGACGCTGAAGATGGCTCCGTCGCGCTCTTTGGTGCGCGGATGGAGCTGCTCCGCGAAGCCGTATCGCAGCGTGATTCCCTGGCCGGTGCCGTACTCGATGGCTTCGTCGCCGTAGCGCGGCATGCCGTCGAAATCCGGGTAGGACTGGCCCGTCGCGTCGCGGACCAGCAGCACCGTCCAGTGCGTATCCGCAAGCGACGCGGCGAGGGCGCGCAGCGCGTCTTCCCCCAGGCCGACGTCGCCGATGACGTAGAGATGGGTCTCCGGCCGCCACAGGGAGACGACCTCGCCGATCGTGCCTGCGAGAAGGTAGCCGTGCTGCGTGTCAGCGAACAGCAGGCCGGCAGGCTGCGGAGCGAGCGGCGCTGCGAAGGACAGGGCGAGGGCGAGAGCGGTGCAGGCCAACCTGCGCCGGGACGGGACGAAGAACGGGCCGCCGGGTCCAGCGAGGGTCTTGGTCATTTCTACTCAGGATCGCCTCCTTCGAGATCCTACACAGTTCCAGATGTAAATGACGTGGGGGCAGGAATCATTTCATCGCGCCCGTCAACGTCCTGCACGCGCGACCTCACCCCCTGGCCCCCTCTCCTAAAGGAGAGGGGGCCGAAATCGCTAAGCCCCTCTCCTTTAGGAGAGGGGTTGGGGGTGAGGTCGCATGGGGCAATCCGGTTCCTGCCCGCTCCCATCCCATGGCACAGAGATTGAACGTACCCGGTAACAGGATAGACTGTCTCTGGAGACCACCATGCCCAACGACCGGACGTCCGACGAAACTCTGACCCACCCCATCGCCGACGAGCTCTCCGCCGCCGTCGCCGAGGACCTCGAGAATTTCGACTCCGTGCAGGCCGAGAGAGATGCCGAGGAGGCCTTCAAGTCCGGTACGGAGCTGCCGAGCAACGGATTGCTGAGCTTCTACGACCGCCTGCGCGAGAGGATCCTCCACGCCATCGAGAAGCGCGAGGGCAAGCGCGGCGCCAAGCTGACCGAAGGGGCCGTACGGGCGCTGCTGCTGGTGCCGGACGTTTTCATCCTGCTGGTGCGGCTGGCGCTCGACAAGAACGTGCCGGGCTCGACCCGGGCGTTGATCGGCGGCGCCCTCGCCTACTTCATCCTGCCGATAGACCTGCTGCCGGAGGCGCTGCTCGGAGGCGCCGGCTTCATGGAGGATCTGGTGCTGGCCGCGGCGGTGCTGGCGCAGGCGTTCGGCGGCGACCTGGAGCCTTACGCCCGCAAGCACTGGAGCGGCTCGGAGGACCTGCGCGTCGTCCTCCAGGACATCACCGAGGCCGCGCAGTCGCTGCTCGGCCAGAACCTCTACGACAAGCTGCGGCGGCTGCTGTCGCGGCGCGGGATCGAGGTGGAGTAGGGCGGAGCGGCGGTGAAATCGGCTCCGCCCGGCGCTTCCGCACCGGGCTATCGAGACATCGCTTCTCCGAAGCGAGGAGGCGCTAGGGTTCATCGCCCTCTGGGCGACGTTTCATTAGCCCGGTGCGGAAGCGCCGGGCCTGGTCAGTGCGCCGCTTTACGCGCCCGGGTTCGCGCCGCCTTCTTGGCTGCGGCCTTGCGCTTCGCGGGTCCCTTGGTTTTCACGGCCTTGCGCGCGGAGGTGGAGCGCTCCGCGGCGGTGCGCTTCTTGGCGGCGGTCTTCGCCTGCCGCGAGAGCGCCGTGGACGAAGCGGCGGCTTTGCCTTCGCGCTTGAGCGCTTTCGTCGCCGCCCGCGAACGGGTGCGGGAGACGCTCTTCTTGGGCCGCTGGCCTTTCTTGACGTCACGCGCGGCTTGCTTGCGGGTCTCCTCCGGCGCTTCTCCCTTCTCGGGAGGCGGTAGTTTCACGCCGGCGCGCCGCGCCTTCGACAGGCCGATGGCGATCGCCTGCTTGGTCGATCGCGCGCCGTGCTTGCCCTCGCGGATATGCTCGATCTCCTCGTGCACGAACTCGCCGGCCTGCGTGCTCGCCGACTTGCCTTCCTGCTTGTCTTTCCTGGCGCGCTCGATGGTTTTCTTTTCGGGCATGACTTCACCTCCCCAAGCCATTTTTGCAAGGGCTATGCCTTTCGGTCGGTTTTTCGGGAGCCCTAGGGAATCGGCAGCGACTCGGCCACGGCCCTGCGGACGTCCGCGTCGCGCCGTGCCCGCAACTCTGCGAACAGCTCGCGGAGCAGGGGGAAGCCGCCGTCGGGGAAATTCGCGGGATTGTTCCAGAACTCGGCGAGGGCGCCGGTGCCCCAGCTCTCGTAGACCGTCACCTTGAGCATGAGCTGGAGCTTGTCGCAGGCCTTGACCAGCCGCGCCTCGGGGCTCGCGCCGCGCTGGTATTCGTCGTAGAGGCGGAGGGCGCGCTCGGGCAGCGGCGCCAGGATCTCGGCCATGGCCGCCTCCTCGGCCGCGTTCTTGGCGCCTTCGGGGAAGTAGCGGGAGCAGGTCATCGGCAGGTCGCCGATCCGCACCTCGGCGAGATCGTGAACGATGGCGATCTCCATCGCCCGGCCGACGTCGATACCGTCGATCTTCGGTCCCAGGGTCCACACCAGGAACAGCACGTGCCAGGAATGCTCGGTGACGCTCTCCGGATCGTCGACGCCGCGCAGCACGAAGCCGGCGCGGGGGATGCGGTCGAGCCGCTGCAGCTCGAGGAAGAGGTCGAGGAGGGTGTGGTTGGGGGTCATGCAGGAGAGATTATAGGCGGCTGCAGTTAGACTGTAGGGGCGGCCCTATGTGGCCGCCCTGCCTATCGAGGTCGGCCTTTTGATAGGACGAGCGCGGCCTTGCCACAAGGGCGGCCACATAGGGCCGCCCCTACAGATCCTTATGAAACCCGCCCATCTCCGCAACGCTCTCCTCCCGGCCGCCCTCGCAATCCTCGTCGCGGGAATCGCGTTCGCCCTCCGGTCCGATGATGCCCCCGGTTCCATCCGTGTTTCCCGCCGCCAGATCGAATTCCTCGCCGTCGTGGCCGCGGGCGCCTTCGAGCGCGAGATCCTCGGCATGCCCGGCTATCACCTGATCGTCTGGAAGGACGGGCGGGCCGCTACGGCGGCGCTGTTCCGGGCCGAGGTGACGGACGTGCAGGTGCTGGAGGCTCTGGAGCGGCTCGGCGCGCGGCCGGGCAACGCGCTCGGCATGGGGACTTGGGAGGAGCGGAAGGACGCCGAGTCGCGCGCGCCGGAGAAGGTCATCCAGGGGCCGGCGGTCGAGATCCTCGTCAAGGTGCCGGGCCGCAGGCGGCCGCTCAGGTTGGCGGAGATCCTGGAAGATCCCGGCGGCCGCGGCTTCGACATGCGCTTCGGCGGCCACCGGGAGAACATTCCGCACTGGAAGTCGGGATGCGTCGTGTGCCTCTACTCCTGCCCGGGCAGCAAAGTGGGCAACGCCCGCTATACCGTGCGCGATTACGTCGAGGGGACGACGAAATTCCGCGTCCGGCCGGGTGTGCTGCCGGCGGACGGTTCGCGGGTCACGGTGGTGATGCGGCCTGGTCCCTCCTGATCGCCCGCCTGTCTCTCGGCGGCCGCGGCGGAGGTACGCTGCGATGACGCCGGCGCTCGTAAATCACCATGGAGACGTCGAACCGCGGCAGGTGGATTCTGGCGCGCTCGCGGTAGCTGCGCCGGAACCAGGGGCGGGAGACGATGGGTCCCGTTCCTCCCCGCCGGTCGTGCGTGTGGAGGAGGACGTAGCGCGTGGGCTTGGCCAGGAAGGCGCCCGCTTGGTCCCCCGCCGCTGAATACGGGATCGAGCTCGGGCTCACCAGGCCGATGAGGTCGAGCATCGGCCGCTGGCTGTAGTAGCCGACGATGCCGATCTCGTCGAACGCCACGTCCGCGTCGCGCGGAGTGTTCTTGGCCAGCCATTCGCCGGCGGCCTGGTAGGCGGCCCGCCGCCAATCCGCCGTGAAGTCCTGCCGCAGCCAGCCGGTCCTCGCCCGGGCGATGGGCCAGCCGAAGGCGAGGAGTGCGATCAGGATCGCCGCGGCGGCGCCCGCTCGTCCGGTGCGGCGGGTGACGGCACGAACGGCTCCGGCGAGCGCGAAGCCGGCGCCCATCAGGGTCCACGCCGCGGTCGGTCCCACGTACCAGATCGAAAAAGGCACGCGGAGCAAGGTGTAGCCGAGCGCGAGCGCGCCGCCGTAGAGGATCAGCAGGCGTCCCGCGAGGCCTGTGCTGCGGTAGAGGTGAAGGGAGCCGAGGATTCCCAGCGGGATGAGGATCTGCGCCCAGCGGCCTTCGGCCCATTGAAAGATGTCCAGCGCCCGCCCCCAGAAGCCGTGCAGGCCGGTGAAGCCTTCGAGATTCCGCGAGGCGAACCCCTGCTTGGCAGCGAGGGTCGAAGGCAGCGGCCGGCCGAAGTAGGCCCAGGCCGCGAGAATCCCTACCGCGCACACCGACGCCGCGCCGGCCGCGAAGGCGACCGGCAGCTTGCGGTTCTGCCGGTAGATCAACGCGGCGAGAATCCCGCAGCCGATCAAGGAGTCCGGCCGGCACCAGACGGCGACGCCGCCAAGAACACCAGCCGCGGTGGGATACCGTTCAGCCAGGAGCGCGGCGAGCGCCAGGAAGGCCAGGGCCACCAGCGGTCCGGAGCCCTGTCCGATCCACAGGAAGGGCGAAGCGACGACGAGCGTGCCGCCCACCACGGCCTCGGCAAAGCGCCCGCGCTTGCCCGCCTCCCGGAGCACCGCGCCCGCGATCGCCAGCAACGCCGCCGCCGTCAGAATCGTGCCCATGGCTGGGATCCGCTGCCTCGTGACGGCAGTCCCCGCCGCCAGCAGCATCGCGACGCCGGGATCGGAGATGCCGAACACGCGCTCGCCCGGGTTGAAGGTCAGCCCGTTGCCATGCAGGAGGTTGTGGGCGTAGCGATAGGTGATGTACATGTCGTCGAGCGCCAGCCCGGCGAGCCGGAGGCCGATGAGGGTGAGGAGGAGGAGCCAGAGGGCGAGGACGGCGAGGAAGGGGGTGGATTTAGTGTTCAAAGCTCGCCCTTCCGAGGGGTGTTCGTAAGGACCGGAAATCAAGGACAACAAGGACGGCAAGGACTTCAAGGACGAGGAACAAAACCATTCACCTCGCGTCCTTTACGTCCTTGTTGTCCTTTACGTCCTTGATTCCATTACCCCCGCCGCCCGAGGGCTCAGGCTCCCGCTACTTCCCCAGCACCGGCAGCACGGAGCTGCCGCGGCTCAGGTAATCGCTCAGGGTGAGCCCGATCAGGATGACCAGCCAGAAGAAACCCGCGGTCGCCGTCAGGATCGTCATGCGGGTGCTGTAGCGCACGTGCATGAAGAAGAGGAGCACCAGCAACGCCTTGGTGACAGCGATGGTCAGCGCCACGACGTCGTTCGCCCAGCCGAGGTCGACTTTGGCCACGAGCCAGGTGGCCAGGGTGAGGACCATCAGCGCGGCGAAGACCAGGAAGTAGACCGTGCGTGAGGTGACGTGCTCAGACATGCGTTATCTCTCTCGTGTCAGCGGGCGTGCGCGCCCAGCAGGTAGAGCAGGGGGAAGAGGAAGATCCATACGATGTCCACGAAATGCCAGTAGAGGCCGGCCATCTCCAGCGGGTTGTAGTAGTCGGAGCCGTAGCGCCCCTTCCACGCGAGGACGGCCAGCACGGCGAGCACGCAGATGCCGATGATCATGTGGGTGGCGTGCAGGCCGGTCATGATGAAGTAGAGCGAGAAGAAGATCCTGGCGTGCTCGGGCTGGACGCCGGGTTGATCGAATTCGAAGCTCGGACCCGGCCAATGGTGGTGCTCGAACTTGTCCATGTACTCCACGGTCTTGATGCCGAGAAAGACGAAGCCTAGGACGATCGTCAGCAGCAGGAAGAGCGCGATCGCTTTGCGCCGGTTCACCTGCGCCGCCCAGACGGCGAGCGCCATGGTCAAGCTGCTGCCGATGAGCACGGCGGTGTTGATGCCGCCCAGCACGACGTCGAGCTCGTGGCTCGACGCCGCGAAGGCCGCGGGATATTTGCTGCGATAGATCACGTAGGCGAGGAAAAGGCCGCCGAAGAACATGATCTCGGTGACCAGGAAGAGCCACATGCCGAGGGTCGAGGATTCCTTCTGCTGCTCGAGCGTGTCGAACTGGTGGGCCAGCGCGGGGTGCGCCGGATGCGCAGTGTGATGGGCCGCGCCGTGCCCGTGCGGTTCCACCAGCGGGCTGCTAGCCAAGGGTCGCCTCCTCGGTCATGCGGTTGTGGACCTCCTCGCGGTTGTACTCGTAGGGGCCGCGAGTCACCACCGGCGTGGTGTAGAAGTTCTCGGTCGGCGGCGGCGACGGCGTGTCCCATTCGAGCCCGACGGCGCCCCAGGGGTTGTCGCCGCTGCGTTTGCCGTAGCGCATCGACCAGACGAAGTAGAACAGCGGCAGCATGTAGCCGACGCCGAGGATCGAGGCGCCGGCGGTGGACAGCACGTTGAGCACCTGGAACTCCGGCGGATAGGACCAGTAGCGGCGCGGCATGCCGAGGTAGCCGAGGACGAACTGCGGCAGGAACGTCAGGTTGAAGCCGACGAAGACCAGCAGCGCCGAGAGCTTCGACAGGAACCCCGGATAGAGCTTGCCGGAGATCTTCGGCCACCAGTAGTGGAGCCCGCCGAGGTAGGCCATGATGGTGCCGCCCACCATGATGTAGTGGAAGTGCGCGACGATGAAGTAGGTGTCGTGGACGTGGACGTCGATGCCCAGCGTCGCGATCATCACGCCGGTCAGCCCGCCGATGGTGAACAAGCCGATGAAGCCGAGGGCGTAGAGCATCGGCGTCTGGTAGGAGATCGACCCCTCGTACAGGGTCGCCGTCCAGTTGAAGACCTTGACCGCCGAAGGCACCGCCACCAGCATCGACAGCACCGAGAAGATCGTCGCGGCGTAGATCGACTGGCCGGAGACGAACATGTGGTGGCCCCACACCAGGAAGCCGAGCACGGCGATGCCGACGCTGGCGAAGGCGACGAAGCGGTAGCCGAAAATCCGTTTGCGCGCGAAAGCCGCGATCAGCTCGCTGATCACCCCCATGGCCGGCAGGATCATGATGTAGACCGCCGGATGCGAGTAGAACCAGAACAGGTGCTGGAAGAGAATGGGATCGCCGCCCAGCTTGGGATCGAAGACGCCGAGATGGAGCAGCCGCTCGGCTGCCACCATCAGGATGGTGATGGCGATGACCGGCGTGCCGAGGACGATGATCAGGCTGGTCGCGTAGTGGGACCAGATGAACAGCGGCAGCCGGAACCAGGAGAGGCCGGGCGCCCGCATGCGGTGGATGGTGACGATGAAGTTCAGGCCGGTGAAGATCGACGAGAAGCCGGTGATGAAGACGCCGAGGGCCGTCGAGATCACGTAGGTGTTCGAGTAGTTGGTGGAGAACGGCGTGTAGAACGTCCAGCCGGTGTCGACGCCGCCGTTGGCGATGGCCCACAGGGTGAAGGCGGCGCCGATGTTGTAGACGTACCAGCTCGCCAGGTTGAGCTTCGGCATCGCCAGGTCCTTGGCCCCGATCATCAGCGGCACCAGGAAGTTGCCCAGCACCGCCGGGATGGCGGGGATCAGGAAGAAAAAGACCATGACGACGCCGTGCATGGTGAACATGCGGTTGTAGGTGTCCGGCCCCATCAGGTCGCCTTCCGGCGTCAGCAGCTCCAGGCGGACGAGCGCGGCGAAGAGGCTCCCCAGGGCGAAGAAGATGGTCACCGAGACCAGGTAGAGGACGGCGATCCGCTTGTGGTCGCGGGTCAGCAGCCACGACCGCGCGCCGTAGACGGCGTTCAGATAGTTGGGCCGCTCGAAAGCGGTCTCCGCGGTGGGCGGTGCGGGCGATTCGGCGACGGCGCTGTTCATGGTTGCTCCGTGGCTCCGGCGGCATCTGCGGGCTCTGCGGCAGCTGCGCTCGCGGCGCCGGCCGGCGCGCTGTTGGCGGCGCCGAGCGAGCGGACATAGGCGATGAGCTGGGAGAGCTGCTCTTCGCTCACCTGTCCCTGGAACGTGGGCATCACGGGATCCCAGCCGGCGACGAGCTTGGCCGTGGGGGTGAGGATGGACTCGCGCAGGTAGTCGTCGTCGGCGGTCACGGTGCGGCCGTCGGCGAGGGTCACCTGGCTGCCGTAAAGCTCCTCGAGAGCCGGGCCGCGGGCGAGCGCGCCCGTATCGCCGGCATTGCCCGCGCGGTGGCAGGTCACGCAGGCGAGCGACTGGAACAGCTCGGCGCCCGAGGCCACCATCGACTTGCCGGCGGGGCCGCCGGCGAGCCAGGCCTCGTAGTCCTGCGGCTCCATGACGACGACGCTGCCGATCATCCGCGAGTGCTCGGTGCCGCAGTACTCGGCGCAGAACAGGTGATAGGTGCCCGGCTTCGTGGCCTGGAACCAGACCGAGGTGTAGCGCCCCGGCACGGCGTCCTGCTTGACGCGGAAGGCGGGGATGTAGAAGCTGTGGATCACGTCCTCCGAGGCCAGCCTCACCCGGATCGGCTGGTTCACCGGCACGTGCATCGTGTTGATCTCCCGCTGACCGCCGGGATGCTGGATCTTCCACATCCACTGTTTGCCGTAGGCCCAGAACTCCACGGCGTCCACCGGCGGCCGGTAGAGGCGGAAGAACACCCGCGTCCCCCAGGCGAACATCGCCAGCATGATGATCAGGGGAACGACCGACCAGCCGATCTCCAGCCACATCGCCGCCCGCTCGTTGGCGCCCACCTCCTCCGGATGGCGCCGGCGATAGCGGGCCATGAAGTAGATGATGAGGCCGGCGATCAGCAGGGTGAAGAAGACGCTGATCACCGACCAGACGACGAACAGCAGGTCGACCTCGCCGGAGAGGGACGAGGCCGATTCGGGAAAGAGCGGAAACGGCGGGTTCATGTCAGGCGGCTCCCAAGGGCCCGGGCTGAGCGGTCTCCCGCCGCCGCAGGAGCGCGATCAGAAGGACGAGGCCGGCCACCGTGGCCACCGCGGCCAGGCGCACGATGTTCAGCGTGGCGGCGCTGTAGCGGCCGATCGCCGGGTCGTAGTGGAAGCAGTAGAGGAGGACCTGATCGACCAGGCCGCCGATCCGGCCGCCGGACGACTCGATGAGCGACAACCGCAGGTCTCGCGCCGGGTACTCGACGCCGAACAGATAGCGCGAGATCCGTCCCCGCGGCGTGAGGATCACGATCCCCGCGGCGTGCGCGAACTGGTTGCGCCCGCGGTCGGCGACGTAGCGGAAGCCGGCGGCATCGGCGAGGCGGGTGATCGACGGCTGCGGCCCGGTCAGGAAGTGCCAGCCGTGCGCGGTGCCCGGCCGGCGGTAGCGCGCCAGGATCTCCCGCTTTTTCGCCGCGGCCAGGGCCGGCGTCTCGCCGGGATCGATGCTCGCCACGATGACGTCGAATTCCTTGCCCGGCGCGAGCGACAGCGGCTTCAAGCCGGTCTCGACGCCCTGCAGCACCAGGTCGCACAGCATCGGGCAGCGGTAGTAGGCGAGCACGAGCAGGGCGGGACGCCGGCCGAGGTAGTCCCCCAGCTTCACCCGGCGTCCGGCCTCGTCGCGGAAGGCGAGATCGAGCGGCACCTGCTCGCCCAGCCGCTGGTCGTAGCGGACCTCCTTGAGCGGTCCGGGCATGGCGTTGGCGGGCACCACGGAGTCGGCGCGCGCGGCGGCTGAGGCGAGACAGGCCACCAGGGCGAGGGCCAAGCCAAAGATCGAGCAGCGCAAAGCCGTTGTTCCTTGCCTCACCGTTGCCCCTCACTCCCCTGCCCCTCTCTCCCCGAGGGAGAGAGGGGAACCTGGCCTTGAGATGGCTCCGTATTGCTCCCTCCTCTCCCCCCGGGAGAGGAGGGCTGGGGAGGTGAGGGCATCGAAGGGCTGGCCGGTTGCGAAGCCGAAATACCTCTGGCAACGATCACGTCGATCGCCACGTCGATCGGCACCCGCACAATGCCCTGCCGGCGGTCCACCCACTCGGCGTGGTCGAGGCGCCGCTGCTCGTCTTCGCTCAGCGCCTGCAGGGCCGAGTTGGGGTTGTCCTCCAGGCGCGGTTCCGGCGGGTCCTGTTGGGGGCTCGCGGCCTCGATGGGCGACAGCGGCACGTCGCGCTTCTCGTCGAAGCGGCTGAAGCCCCGCAGCAGCAACCACATGAGCACGTGCGCCGCCAGCGCCACGATCACCAGGCCGAGCCCCGTCCAGACGATGGCGCGGACGTTGATCTCGCGGTCGAACTCCCCGAGCTCGGGCGTATGGGCGGTCGCGCCGCGGCCCGTTCCCGGACCGACGTCGGTCTTCTCGTCCAAGCCGGGATCGCCGGGATCGCCGCTCCGGTCGCGGTCCTCAGTGCTCATGGGCGATCGCCTCCGCGAGATACGGATCGTTCGGGGGCAGCAACGGCCGCTTCTTGAGCTCGCGCACGAAGTAGAAGAGCCACGGTCCGCCGATGGCGACCGGCGCCGCGAGATAGAGCCAGAGGAATCTGGCGTCGTGCTCGTGGAACGCCGGCTCGACCTGCCACAGCAGGTCGGCCCAGCGCATGACGAGGATCACCACGGCGACCGTGCCGAGGCGGCGGGCGTCCCGTTTCAAGTCGCGCGACAGCAGCAGCCCGAAAGGCAGGATGAACTGGAAGACGACGATCGCCAGCATCAGGATTCCCCAGCCCCCCTGCAGGCGCGGGAGATAGAAGGAGATCTCCTCCGGCAGATTGCCCGACCAGATGATGAGGAACTGGGAAAAGGAGAAGTAGGCCCACAGCATGACGAAAGCGAGGAGGAGCTTGCCCCAGTCATGGAAGTGGCGCGGCTGGATCACCCCCGCCATGGGCTCGTGGCGGGAGAGGAACAACGCCGCGACGATCAGGAAGGCGAGGGCCGAGAGCCCCTGGCTGCCCATCAGGTAGACGCCGTAGATGGTGGAGAACCAGTGCGGTTGCAGCGACATCAGCCAGTCCACCGAGGCGAAGGTAACCGCCAGGCAGTAGCCGACGATGCCGAAGGCGGCGATGTACTGCGCGCGGCGCGTCAGCCCGTGATCGCCCTCGCGGTCCTGGCGCAGCGACAGGCGGTTCAAGATCCAGGCGAAGCCGCCCCAGATCAGGAAGTAGACGACCAGCCGGGTGAGGAAGAACGTCGGGTTGAGATAGACCAGCTTGTGCCGCAGGATCTCGTCGCTCTCCGCCACGGGGCGCGCCCACTCGTAGAGCTCGCGCATGCCGAAGGCGATGGGGATGAAGAGGACGAGGAGCAGCGGCAGGGTGCGCGAGGCGGCCTCCAGCACGCGGCGGATGACCAGGCCCCAGGCGCCGCGCGTCAGGTGGTGGAGCATGAAGATCGCCAGGCAGCCGAGGGTGACGCCCATCCAGAACACCCAGCCCACCAGCCAGGAGCGGAAGAAGTAGGCGGGCGAGAGGAAGAGCCCGAGCAGGCAGAGGACCGCGCCGACGCCGCCGGCGATGAGGCCGAGACGCTGGATGCGGTCGACGGCGGCCGGAGCCATGTACGCCGGAGCGCCGGCGGGGCGGAGGCTTTCGGTCGTCATGGCACCTCGCTCGGATGGGACGGTGGGGAGCCGTGGGCGCCCGCAGCCGCGCCGCGTTCCAGATCGGCTTCGACCCGCCGGCGGGCTTCCGGCGGCAGGTCCGCCAGGCGCGCGTTCTGGCTGTACTGGAGCGCGCGGATATAGGCGGCGATCGCCCAGCGGTCCTCGACCGGCACCTGCGGGGCGTAGCTCGGCATCACGCCGAAGCCCTCGGTGATGACGTTGACGAAGTAGCCGGCCGGCGCGTTGCGCAGCCGCTCGACGTGGTACGACGACGGCTGCTTGTAGCCGCGGCGCACGATCATGCCGCGGCCGGTGCCCAGCTTGTCGTGGCAGGGCGAGCAGAAGACGTCGTAGCGCTCGCGGCCGCGGACGAGCAACTCGCGCGTCAGCGGGACCGGCAGGGTGCCGAGCGGCCGGTTGGCGGCGTCGAGCCCGCTGTAGGCGGAGCCCACGCGCCGGTCGCCCTGCGGCACCGTGTGCGCCGGTAGCGGCCGCGCGCCCTGGCCGTCGGCGAAGAACGGGCTGTCGCCGAGCGTCTTGACCTTGTGCTGGTCGTGCATGTTCTGCCGGCAGCCGGCGGCGAGGAGGAGGAGTGATAACGCCAAGATAAATCCTGGATATTGGGCGGCGATGCCCCGCGACCTCACCCCCTGACCCCCTCTCCTGAAGGAGAGGGGGAATGAGGCTCCGGCAATCTTCAAGCCCCTCTCCTTCAGGAGAGGGGTTGGGGTGAGGTCACGGGCCTCGAGAACCTTGCGGTCTTCAGTGCGCAACGTCGTGCACCTCGCTCGCCTTCAGGTCGGCCAGCAGCCGCCGCGTGGCCTCACGGTCGAACTTCGCGTCCCGCGCCTCGATGACCAGGAAATAGCGGTCGCGCGACGCCATGGCGAAGCGCGGCACGTTGAACACCGGGTGGTACGGCTGCGGCAGGCCATTCAAGAAGAACATGCCGAAGACCGCCGCCAGCGCCGCTCCCAGGATGGTGCACTCGAAGGTGGGCACGATGAAGGCGGGCCAGCTGTGGAACGGCCGGCCGCCGATGTTCATCGGATAGACGATGACCTGCGTCCAGTACTGGAGCAGGTAGCCGCCGATGCCGCCCACCAGTCCGCCGCCGAGCACGATGGCCGGCAGCTTCGAGCGATGGTGGCCGAGCGCCTCTATGACCTCCTCGCTCGGGTACGGGGTGAAGGCGTCCACCCGCGTGAAGCCTGCGTCGTGGATGCGGCGGCAGGCGTCGATCAGGTCGACCACGGAGTTGAACTCGGCCATCAGGCCGTAGATCGGCGGCCGGCCCGGCGGGTGCTGCAGCCCGCTCATTCCGGCACCTCCGTGTACTCGCCGCCGTGCGTGCCGGGGACGATCGTCCGCATCTCGAAGATCGAGATCACCGGCAGGAAGCGGATGAAGAGGAAGAACAGCGTCAGGAACAGGCCGATGGTGCCGATGAACGTGCTCCAGTCCCAGATCGACCCGTGATAGATGCCCCAGGAGGCCGGCAGGAAGTCGCGGTGCAGGCTGGTGACGATGATGACGAAGCGCTCGAGCCACATGCCGACGCTGACGACCATCGAGATGGCGAACAGCCACAGGGGCGAGGTGCGGACGCGGCGGAACCACAGGAACTGCGGCACCACCGCGTTGCAGAGCAGCAGCGTGTACCAGTGCCAGCGGTAGGGTCCGAAGATGCGGTTCCAGACCATGAACATCTCGTAGACGTTGCCGCTGTACCAGGCGAAGAACAGCTCCGACCATGTAGCCGTAGACGACGATCAGGCCGGTCGCCAGCATCACCTTGGCCATGTTCTGCAGGTGGCGCGCGGTGATGAAGTCCTCGAGCTTGAACAGGGCGCGCAGCGGGATCGCCAGCGTCAGCACCATGGCGAAGCCGGCGTAGATGGCGCCGGCGACGAAGTAGGGCGGAAAGATCGTGGCGTGCCAGCCGGGAATGATGCCGATGGCGAAGTCGAAGCTCACCACCGTGTGGACGGAGAGCACCAGCGGCGTCGCCAGGCCGGCGAGCAGCACGTAGGCCGTCTCGTAGTTGTGCCAGTGCGACGCCGAGCCGCGCCAGCCCATGGCGCCGAAGCCGTAGATGATCTGCGCCAGCCGGTTCCTGGCGCGGTCGCGCAGGGTGGCGAGGTCGGGCACCAGGCCGACGTACCAGAAGAGCGCCGACACCGTGGCATAGGTCGAGACCGCGAAGACGTCCCAGATCAGCGGGCTCCGGAACTGCGGCCAGAGGCTCATCGTGTTCGGGTAGGGGAAGAGCCAGTAGGCGAGCCACGGCCGGCCGAGGTGGAGGAGCGGATACATGCCGGCGCAGGCGACGGCGAACAGCGTCATCGCCTCGGCGAAGCGGTTGATCGAGGTGCGCCACTCCTGGCGCAGCAGCAGCAGGATGGCCGAGATCAGCGTGCCGGCGTGGCCGATGCCGATCCACCAGACGAAGTTGATGATGTCGAAACCCCAGCCGATCGGCCAGTTGATGCCGAAGACGCCGACGCCCTTGATGAACAGCCAGGTCACCGAGACCAGGAAGATCATCAGCAGCGAGAAGGCGCCGGCGAAGCCGAAGAACCACCACTTCGGCGTGCGCTGCAGCACGACCTCGCTGATCTTGTCGGTGACCGAGGCCGTGGTGTGGCCGGGGGCGACGATCGGCGGCCGGTAAGGCTGCTGCGGCACGACGGCCGGAGCGCCGCTGTCGTCAAGCGTGGCCATGCTCAGCTCCTTCGGCCGGTTCGAGCAGAGGATTGGGATTGCGCAGCTTGGCCAGATAGGTGGTGCGCGGGCGCGTGTTGATCTCCTCGAGCAGACCGTAGTTGAGCGGATCGTCCTTCATCCGCCGGGCCTCCCACGCCGTGTCGTTGAGATCGCCGAAGACGATGGCGCGCGTCGGGCAGGCCTGCTGGCAGGCGGTCTGGATCTGGTTCGCGGCGATCGGCCGGGCCTGCACCTTCGACTCGATCTTCGCCTGCTCGATGCGCTGCACGCAGTAGGTGCACTTCTCCATCACGCCGCGCATGCGCACCGTCACGTCCGGATTGTTGAGCAGCGCCAGCACCGGCGTCTCCTTGTCGCTGTAGCGCAGGAAGTTGAACCGGCGCACCTTGTAAGGGCAGTTGTTCGAGCAGTAGCGGGTGCCGACGCAGCGGTTGTAGACCATGTCGTTCAGCCCCTCGTCGCTGTGCACCGTCGCCGCCACCGGGCAGACCACCTCGCACGGCGCGGTCTCGCAGTGCATGCAGGGCAGCGGCTGGTGGTGGATCGCCGGCGCGTCGAGGTCGCCCGCGAAGTAGCGGTCGATCCGCAGCCAGTGCATCTCGCGGCCGGCGAGCACCTGCTCCTTGCCGACCACCGGGATGTTGTTCTCCGACTGGCAGGCCACCACGCAGGCGCTGCACCCGGTGCAGACGTTGAGATCGATCGCCATGCCCCATTTGTGTCCGTTGTATTCGTAGTTGGGGTACATGGTCTCGTCGACCGCCGGCGTCTCGCGCTGCTTCGAGATGAAATCCGGATCGCGCCGGAACTCCTCCAGGGTGCCGGTGCGCACGACGTGGCGCCGCGCCGCCTGCTCGGTGGCCAGCTCGTCCTCGTTGACCTCGTCGCCGCGGATCATGTGGTGGTTCTGCGTGCAGGCCAGAACGTAGCGGCTGCCGGTATTGCGGATCTGGACGTCCGGAACGGTCCACAGCGCGCTCGAGGTGCGCAGGGTGTAGGCGTTGAAGCCCTGGCCCGTGGCCTTGCCCGCGCGCCGGCGGCCGTAGCCGAGAGTGAGCAGCGCGGTGTCCTCCGCGACGCCGGGAAGCACCCAGACCGCCGCCGCCAGCTTCCTGCCGCCGGCCGAGACCTCCACCGTCTCGTGGAACGACACCTTCAAGCGCTCGGCCGTCTTCGGCGAGACGATCAGGGCGTTGTCCCACGCCAGCTTGACGATCGGCTTCGGCAGCTCCTGCAGCCAGGCGTTGCTGGCGAAGCGGCCGTCCCAGATGGTGGGATCGGGCCGCAACAGCAGGGTGATCTGGCCGGTTTGGGCGCGGCCCAGGGCGGCCAGGATCTCGCCCGCCGCCTGCTGCACGGCGCCGCCGCCGATCGCGGTCATCGCGGCCGCGGCGTGCGGCGCGGCCGTGCCTGGGATCAAGCCGGCGAGCAGCGCCTCGCGCCAGGCGGTTTCGAAGTCGCCGGTCAGGCGGGAGGTCCAGAACTGGCGGACGACGTCATAGCTCGTGGCGTCCGGCTGGTTCGAGAGGGCCGCCAGCACCTCGTGCGCCGATTTGCCGCCGTACAGGGGATCGATCAGCGGCTGGATCAGCGAGACGGTGCCGTCGAACGAGCGGGCGTCGCTCCAGCTCTCCAGCTCATGGGCGGCCGGGACGTGCCAGTGGCAGTACTCCGAGGTCTCGTCTTCGTAGAGGCCGTGATGCGCGCGCAGCGGGACCTTCTGCAGGGCGCGGGCGAAGTCGAAGTCGGCCGGCGCCGTGTAGACCGGGTTGACGCCGTCGAGCATCAGCAGCAGCTCGACCTGGCCGGCGTTCATGTCGCGCACCAGCTCGGCGAGCGAGCGCACGTGATCGACCGGATCGGCTTCCAGGGGCTCCAGGTGAACCACCGTGCTGCCGACGTTGCCGAGAGCCTGATTGATCGCGTGGACGAGCACCTGCGCAGCCGGGGAGGCGTACTCGCCGGCGACGACCAGCGAGGCGCCCCGGTGCTGCCGCAGATCCTGCGCCACCGCTTCCAGCCACTCGACGACCGCCGGATCGGTCAACAACTGTCCCGATGGCTGGCCGGGAGCCGCGCCGAGCGCCCGGGCGAGCGCCAGCGTGAAGGCCTCGACCTGAGCCGGCGGCAGTTGCAGGCGATGATCGGCGAGGGTCGCGCCGAGGGTCGGCACGCTCTCGACGGCGTAGACCCGGCTCATCTCCTTGCGGTCGCCGCGCACGCGGCGGCGGTCGGCGAAGTCGCGGGCGTAGCGCACTCCCCCCGGACCCTCGCACAGCACGTCGGCGCCGAGGGTGAGGATCCGCTGCGCCCGGCTGAAGTCGTAGCGGGTCTCCAGCGGCCGGCCGAAGGCGCGAACGGCGGCGGCGGCGGACTGATGGCGGCCGGCGGGCTCCCAGCGGTGCCAGCGGGCCTCGGGCAGGCGCCGTAGCAGCTCCTGGATCTGCGCCGCGAGCGTCGGCGAGGTCACGGTGCCGGTCAGCAGTCGCACGCCCCGGCCGTTCAACGCCTGCAGGGCCCGCAGGGTCGCGCTCATCTCGCCGACGAAGCCGCCCCAGGTGCCGCCGGGCCGGCCTGAGCGGAGGATCGACTGCGAGCGCTCCGGGTCGTAGAGCGTCAGCACCGACGCCTGCGCGAACACGTCCGTGGCGCCCAGGCTCGCCGGATGGTCCGGATTGCCCTCGATCTTCGTCGGCCGTCCCTGGTGGCTCTCGGCGAGGACGCCGGTCGCATAGCCGCCGAGGATGAGAGCGGTGGCGAAGTACAGCGGCCGGCCGGGGATGAGGTATTCCGGCTGCCGCACGTAAGGAACGATCTGCTCCAGCGGCTGTTTGGTGCAGCCGGTCAGGCCGGCCAGGGCGAGCGAGGCGCTTGCGAGCTGCAGGAAGCGCCGGCGCGAGACGCCGTCCGTCCACTCCGAGGCGTGGCGGGGGAACTCGCGATGCAGGAGGTCCTGGAAGGCGGGCGTGGCGGCGAGCTCGTCGAGGCTGCGCCAGAACTCCGGTCCCTTCTTCGCCCGCAGCCGCTCCCGCACTGCCGCGAGATCGAGCCGCGCCGAGTCCGGCGGACGAGCCGCTTCGGCTCCGCACTTGCCTTTGGGCTTACCTTTGAGACTGACGCTGTCCATCTCGGTTCGCTCGCTCTCAGAGTTCACGACTGCTGTCCAAGGACCTCCCCGTCTAGCGGTGGCACGTCGAGCAGCTCATCAGGGAACGTATGTCGTATTCCTTCACCAGCCGCGCCCGCAGGGCCTCCGCCTGACGCGGATCGGCCGGCGGCTGCCAGTTGAGGTTGAACACTTCCTCGCGCGGCCGCACGTGGCGGGCCGGATCGCGGTGGCAGTCGAGGCACCACTCCATCTGCAGCGATGCCTGCTGAGACATCAGCGGCATCCGGTCTACCTGGCCGTGGCAGGTGACGCAGCCGATCCCCTTGGCGACGTGGACCGAGTGGTTGAAATAGACGAAGTCCGGCAGGTCGTGAATGCGCGTCCACCGCAGGGGCACGTTGTCCCGGTAGCTCGCCCGCACCGGCTCCAGCATCTCGGCGTTGGTCCAGATCTGCCGGTGGCAGTTCATGCAGGTCTCCGTGGGCGGAATGCCGGCGAAGGAGGAGGTCTCCACGGAGGTGTGGCAGTAGCGGCAGTCGATCCCCAGGCCGCGGACGTGGTGCTGGTGGCTGAACGGCACCGGCTGGTTCTTCGTCACGTACTGTCCCGTGACGTACGAGGAGCGCAGCAGGGTCGAGAAGATCCAGACGAAGAACGCCAGGAAGAAGATCGAGCCGAAGATGCTGACCTTCGCGATCGTGTTCGTGCTGCGATGGAAGATCTGCAATGGAAGCCCCCCTCCCTAGACCTCCGACCGCTGAAGATATCCGACCGCCCGCGCGCGTTCAAGGGACCTTGTGAAAACCGTCACAAGCAACGGACTTTACTTCACCCGCGCGGACGGTGCAAGACGGGTGCCCCGCAGCGGGGCGGGGCGGAGCGTCAGTAAGTGGCACCCGGCGTCACTCCCGGGGCCAATAAATCGGACAAGTCCCATCCCTTGGAGCTGGCTTGGTTTTTGCTTTTGTTGCGGGCGCTGCAGATATGAAGGGTCCATTGCCAGACGAGGGCTGCCGCGAGGAAAGGAGACAGTGCACATGCGTTCTTCGTTGCGTCGTACGACGTTAGCGGTCCTTCTGATGGTGTTCCTGGCCCCTGCGCTCCTCCAAGCCGGGTCGTGGGATTGGACGAAGACAGGCGCTTCGGCTCCGGAGCGGGGCTTTTTCAGTATGGTTTGGAATTTGCTTGCGGCTATATGGGAGAAGGACGGAGACAATGGCGGCCAGCTCGATCCGAGCGGTTCTCCTGGTTCCGGACCTGGAGGCGGCGGGGCCACCCAAAATCCCGCGACCGGTGGCGGCGGGGGCGAAAACGGCGGCCAACTCGACCCCAGCGGTGGATAAGACTGAGGTAACGATGACTTCGAGAGCGGATGAGCCTGGAAGGATGCCCACATGAATGATCGCCTGAAAGCTCGGGACTCCCGAAGCGAGGGGGTGGGGCTCCTGGCTGAGCTTGAGCCCTATTCTTTCCAGGAGCGGTACCACCTGATCCGCGTCCATCGCAGATTCGTGACGTGGGGCCTCTGTGAGCGACTCTGCGAGGAGAGCGCCCGGCTGACCGCGATGGATCCGGACCGCGCCGTCGAGACGGCGGAGCTGGCGGTGCTCGTCTCCGATCTCCTGAAAGGGGACGAGCCGGCGAAGGCCTGCCGACTCTACCGGCTGCGGAGCTTCTCCTGGGCGCACGACGGCAATGCCCGCCGCGTGCTCGGCGATCTGCGCGGAGCCGACGAATCCTTCTCGATCGCCGATGCCTGGTGGGAAGCCGGGGAAAACGGCGCCGAAGAACCGGCGGACTACGAGCCGGCGCTTCTCGACCTCAAAGCCTCGCTGCGGATCGCCCAGAGGCGCCTCCCGGAAGCTCTTTCCCTCCTCGATCGGCTCTTCACGCTTTACACGGATGAGCGCCGGCCTGAGTGTCAGGACTTCCATATGGCTGGCCGTACGCTGGTCAAGAAGGCTATCGCTCTGGCGGAGATGGAGGAGCCTGAGGGCGCCATCGAATTGCTCCGGCGGGCTGAGCCTTTGGTCGACGCGCGGCGCGATCCCCGTCTTCTCCTCTGCCTGCGGCACAACCTCCTCTGGAACCTGACGACTATCGAGGAATTTGCCCCGGCCAAAGCCCTGCTGCCGGGGGTCGCGGCGCTCTGTCGTGATCTGGACAACCGTCTCGACCTCGTGCGCCTGCGCTGGGCGGAAGCCCGCATCGCTGCCGGCTTGGGTCACACCGAGGCCGCCATCCAGCTCTTCCAGAGCGTCCGGCAGGATTTCGCCGAACAGGGCATTGCGTACGATGCCGCCCTGGTCACCCTTCATCTGACAGCCTTGTATGCCATGAAGGGCCGCACCGCCGAGGTCAGACGGCTGTCGGCGGAGATGGTCGGAGTCTTCCGCGCCCAGGATGTGCCCCGCGAGGCCCTTGCCGCCCTGCTCTTCTTCCAGAAGGCCGCCGAGCGCGAGCGGGCCACCGCCACGCTGGCGCGGGAGACCGCCGCCTTTCTCGACAAGCTGCGGTCCGATCCCGGGCTGCGCTTCGGCCTGATGCGATGACCCGCAGGGGGCACGTGCCCCTGCGTCTGCGCACGACGATCCCAAAGTTACACCCTCTGGCAGGGTTGAGAGGAAACGTGTACAATCCATCCCACTTTTCAAGGGATGGAGTAGTACCAGTTGAACCGCCGTGAGTTTCTGAGGGCGGGTGCCCTCGCCGGTGCGGGAGTCCTCGCCGCACCCTTCGTCAACCGGGGACGCTACTGCCTCTTCGCCGACGACCGGGTGGAGCATTCCGCCCGCGCCGTCGAGCTGGTCGGGCGGTCGACGGTGATCGACATGCTCGGCCTCCTCACCCTGGACTGGCCGAAGCTCTATGCCTGGCAGCGCGAGCCGGGCGGGTTCGGGCCGGCCGATCTCCAGAAGCTGCAACGCTCCGGCGTCAAGGTCTTCCATCCCGCGGTGGAGCCCAACGAGCCGCGGCCTTACGAGGCGACCCTGCAGTGGATCTCCGGCTGGAACCGGCTGCTGGCGAACCGCGCCGACTGCTTCCTGCGCATCGACTCCGCCGGCGATCTCGAGCGGGTTCGGAAGGAGGGGAAGGTCGGCATCCTGGTGGGTTTCCAGAACTCCGATCATTTCCGCTCCGTGGACGAGGTCCAGCGGTTCCATGCCCTGGGGCAGCGGGTGTCGCAGCTGACTTACAACGCCCGCAATCGCGTCGGCTGCGGCTGCCGGGAAACGCGGGACACCGGGCTCAGCTCCTACGGCGCGCAGATCGTGGAGGCCATGAACCGCGCCGGCATGGCGGTGGACGTCTCGCACTGCTCCGAGCGCACCAGCCTGGACACCTTCGCCGTCTCGCGCAAGCCCGTGCTGGTGACGCACTCCAACTGCCGCGCTCTGGCGGCGAACCCGCGGTGCAAGTCCGACGCCGTGATCCGGGCGATGGCCGCGCGCGGCGGCGTGATGGGCATTACGGTGGTGGCCGCCTTCGTCAGCAGCCAGCGGCAGGCGACGGTCGAGCACGTGCTCGATCATTTCGATCGCGTCTGCCGGGTCGCCGGCGTCGAGCACGCAGGCCTGGGCAGCGACGTGGACCTCGACGCGCTCGATCCGCGGACGGGCCGCGTCAGCCCCCTCTACAACGTCCGCGGCCTGGCGCCCGCCCGCCGCGTCTTCGACCTCACCGAGGGCATGATCCGCCGCGGCTACAGCGACCAGGCGATCGAGCTCATCCTCGGCGGCAACTTCCAGCGGGCGCTTGGCGAGATCTGGAATCCCGCGCTGGCGCCCGGCGCGACCTCACCCCCTGGCCCCCTCTCCTAAAGGAGAGGGGGAACTGAACCAACTTGGAGCCCCTCTCCTTGGGGTGAGGTCGCGCGGGCAGACCGCCTCAACCAAGGAGTAGCTGGGGTGAGGTCGCGCGGGCAGACCGCCTCAACCCAGGAGCAGGCCTTCCGCCCTGTGCTACCATCCCGCCGCCTTTCGGCCCCCGACTGGAGATTCGATGGAAATCTACGAGAACATCCTGGAAACCCTGGGGAACACCCCCCTGGTCAAGCTCGGCCGCTTTCATCCCGGCCCTGCCACCCTCGCGGCAAAGGTCGAGTCGTTCAACCCGGGCTCGAGCGTCAAGGACCGCATCGGCATCGCCATGATCGAGGCGGGCGAGAAGGCGGGGCTCCTGAAACCGGGCGGCACCGTCGTCGAGCCCACCTCCGGCAACACGGGCGTGGGTCTCGCCATGGCGGCCAACCTGCGCGGCTACAAGCTGATCTGCACCGCCGCCGACAAGATCCCCAAGGAGAAAGTGGCGCTGCTGGAGGCCATGGGCGCGACCGTCATCACCTGTCCGACCAACGTCGCGGCCGACGATCCGCGCTCCTACTACAAGACGGCCGAGCGCATCCGCGACGAGCAGGGGGCCTACCTTCCCTACCAGTACTACAATCAGGCCAACCCCGAGGCGCACTACCGCTCGACCGGCCCGGAGATCTGGCGCCAGACCGACGGCAAGGTGACCCACTGGGTGATGCGGCGTCGGCACGGGCGGCACCATCAGCGGCACCGCCAAGTTCCTCAAGGAGCGGAACCCGGACGTCCGCGTGATCGGCGTCGACACCGTAGGGAGCATCTACGCCTACTACTTCGAGCACCGTGAGCATGCCGCCGGCGGAGCAGATCCACCAGTACCTGATCGACGGCATCGGCGAGGACTTCATGCCTTCGACGGTCTGGTGGGACTACATCGACGGCATCGTCACCATCGACGACAAGACCGCCTACAAGGCGACGATGGAGCTGGCGAAGAAGGAGTCCATCTTCACCGGCTCCTCCGGCGGCGCGGCGGCGGCGGGCTCCCGCCAGGTGGCGCAGGACCTGGGCGAAGACGCGCTGGTGGTGACCCTCTTCCCCGACTCCGGCGAGCGCTACCTCTCCAAGCTCAACAAGACGTGGATGCGGGAGAAGGGGTTGCTGGAGGAGTAGGGGCGGCTGGGGCAGACCGCCCGATCAATGTCAGGCCCCAGAACTTCCCTTCCCCCCTTCCCCTTCCTGTAACAAACCGACCCACGATCCGTAGAAAAACCCAGAGCCCGCGCAGAAGGCGTCCCACCTTTGCGAAAGAACGAAACGATCCGGCCCGCCGTCCTCATCTCCGCATTGCTCTGCGTCTCGTGGACGTCCGCTCAGGCACAGCGCGCAACGCCGGCTCCGGTCGGTCCGGTTGGGGCGGTCGAGGTCAGGCCCCGTCCCTGCCGCGTGCCCGGCGTCGAGGAGGAAGTGCGGTGCGCCGTCTACCCCGTCTGGGAGAACCGCGAGATCAAGAAAGGGAGGAAGATCGGCCTCCACATCGTCATCCTGCCGGCTCTGGGACCGGACAAGCAGCCCGATCCGATCTTCGAGCTCGGCGGCGGCCCGGGGCAGGCGATCGCGGAGAATGCCGCCGGTTTCGCGTCGAGCAACCGGCGCCGGAAGCGGGACATCGTGCTGATCGACCAGCGCGGCACCGGCCGGTCGAATCCGCTCCATTGCTCGCTGCACGGCGAGCCGGTCGACTTCCGCCTCGCCGCCGGAGACATGTTCCCGATCGACGCGGTCAGGAAGTGCCGCGAGAAGCTGGAGAAGGTCGCCGACCTGACCCAATACACCACCGCCGCCTTCGCGGACGACCTGAACGAGGTTCGCCAATGGCTCGGCTACGGCAGGATCAACCTCAGCGGCGGCTCGTACGGCACGCGCATGGCGCAGGCCTATTGGCGCCGCTACCCGGAAACGGTGCGCAGCGTGTTCCTCACCGGCGTGGCGCCGCTGGACGCGTACATCCCTCTGGGCCACGCCTATGCCGGCCAGCGAGCGCTCGAGATCCTGCTCGCGGAGTGCGCCGCGCGGCCCGAGTGCCGGACCGCATTCCCCGACACCCGGGCGGACCTGAAGGCGATCAAGCAGCGGCTCGAAAAAGGCGTGACCGTGACCGTCACGAACACGCGTTCAGGCGAGAGGCAGGAGGTGCGGCCGACCTGGGGCCTGGTGGCCGAGGGCATCCGCTTCCTGATGTACGGCCCGGGGGCGGCGAACCTGCCGCTCCAGATCCGCAAGGCCGCCGAGGGCGACCTCGAGCCGCTCATCCAGATGGCCCTCGAGCGCCGGCTGGACATCAACGAAGGCCTCTACATGGGCCTCAACTTCTCGGTGACCTGCGCCGAGGACCTGCCGTTCATCACCGAGGAGATGATCGCCCGGAAGACCCCGGGGACCTACCTGGCCGACTACCGCATCCGCCAGCAGAAGGCCGTCTGCAAGGTCTGGCCGCGGGGCAAGGTGGCGGCGGACGTCCATGAGCCCGTCCGCTCAAACGTGCCGGTGCTGCTGCTCTCCGGCGAGCGCGATCCGGTCACCCCGCCGGAATTCGCCGAGGCGGCGTCGCGCTACATGACCAACCGCCTGCACGTGGTCGTGCCGCGCGGCAGCCACGGCGCCACCGGCGAGTGTACGGATAACCTGATCCGCGACTTCACCGAC
This sequence comes from Thermoanaerobaculaceae bacterium, assembly GCA_963778565.1. Taxonomy (GTDB): domain Bacteria; phylum Acidobacteriota; class Thermoanaerobaculia; order Multivoradales; family UBA5704; genus DATARR01. The sequence continues at coordinate 131,025 of CAVZUZ010000026.1, forward strand.
CGCGCCTCGGTCAAGGGGCTCGACCCCTCGTGCGCCGCGGCTGCCTATGGTTCGACGCAGTTCGTGACGCCCGTAAGCCCTCACCACCTTGACTCCTCGGAGCGGTCTACCTCTCTTTCCCCCGCCGGGGGGCGCTTTTCCCCTCGCGGGGGGAACTGCGCACGATGCGCGCGCGCGACTGCGTCGTGGATCCGGCCTTCCCGTTCGTGGCGAGGGTGACCATGAACGCGAACAAGGTCTGCGGCGCCGTTTTCACCAACTGAGTGGAGGGAGCGAAGGGCACGCCCATCTATAATCCGGGGTGTGCCCTTCGTCTACATCCTGCGCTGCGGCGACGGCTCCCTCTACACCGGAATTGCCAAGGACATGGACCGCCGGCTCGAGCAGCATCGGGCCGGCCGAGCTTCGCGGTATACCCGTTCGCATCTGCCGGTGACGCTCGTCTGGACCCGAAGAGTCCGCTCCTGGAGCCTCGCCTTGCGGGAGGAATGCCGGATCAAGGCGATGCGGAAGGCGGAGAAGGAGGCGATGCTGGGCTCAGATCCGAGAACGACGCGAGACGGATCTCCCTTTCCCGCAGCGCCTCCTTGACCCGCCCGTCGCACAGCGCCGCCGTCTCCCGGTCCCACTCGTAGCGCCAGTCGTACTCCGCCGCGAGAGCCTCGCCGCCTGTCCCAGGATGGCAGACCAGCTCAATCGTGCCCTCGACATCCTCCAGGATGCGGAGGAGCTTGTCGACGCTCAGACCGCCCGCGTCGAGGATGCCGGCCGTCCGCTCCGTCGAGTGGACCGACCCTTTCTCCTCCAGCCGTCGCCGCGCGGTCCGGCCGATGCCGTTGAGGATGCCGATCTGCAGCGAGCGCGGAGACGGCCGGCGCGTGGCCGGTTCGTTGGGAATGCGGATGAACGGGATGCGGTACTCCTCCGCCAGCCGGACGACGACCTCGAACACCCGCGGCAGGACGTGCAGGTGCTGATGACTGTTGACGTGGACGATCCGCAACCCGGCCGCGAGGAGCTTTTCGATCTGCCGGCGCAGCTCCTCCTCGACCTCGGCAGCGGCGATTCTGCCCAGCACGTACCGCCGCGTGAAGGAACGGAAATCCGCCAGGAATAAGCCTTTCCGGTCCGTCAGCGACGGCACCCGCTCGGGCGGCGAAAGAGGCTTCTCGCCGACCAGCGTCAGATGAACCCCGGCGTCGAGCCCCGGCCGGTCGCGCAGCATTTCCACCGCCGGCTCGAAGGCGCGGCCGACGGCAGCGACGCTGCAGGCGGTGACGATCCCCTCGTCGTGCGCCTTGATGGCGCCCAAGGTCATGCCGTGGTGGAGGCCGACGTCGTCGGCCGTGACGACGAGCTCTCTCAACGGCCCGGAAGGGGAGCTTCGACAGGTCCGGACGCGCCTGCGGGCCGGTCCCGCCGGTGCGGGCGGCGCATCTCGGGGTAGAGCGCGACCAGCTCCCGCAGGATCTTCAGGATGACGGCGGGTGACGACAACGTCGAGCGGCCGCGGGTGCGGGGGAAATAGTCGAGGCCGAGCTGCTGGATCAGGAAACCGAGGTTCTTCGCCTTGACGATCAGCTCGGCGTCGATCAGCGAGCCCTCCGACTTCAGCTCGATGGCCTCCAGCACCTCGCGTCGCATCAGCTTGAAGGAAAAGTTGATGTCACGGTGCGGCCAGCCGAAGAGGACGCCGATCAGCGAGTTGTAGAGGTAGGAGTAGACCGTTCGCCGGAAGCCTTCGGTGGTGCGGTCCAGCCGGTAGCCGGCGATCAGGTCCGCCCGCGTCACCTTCATCGCCTGGATGGCCCGGCCGACGGCGTCGGGATCGAAGGGGAGATCGGCGTCCATGTAGAGCACGAGGTCCTTCCGCGCCGCCGCGAAGCCCGTTTTGAGCGACGCCCCCAGCTTGCGGTTCACCTCGTGCCGCACCATGCGGATACGCGGCTCTGCGAGCGCCTCCCGGGCGACGATCTCGGCCGAGCCGTCCGTGGAGGCGTCGTCGACGACGATCACCTCCCAGTCGCCGCTGTGCCGGTCGAGCGCCACCGTCGCGCAGCCGAGGGCGTGAGCGATGTTCTCCTGCTCATTGAACATCGGGATCACGAGCGAAACGGAGGGACGATCTTGCATGGTTGAAATACCTGACTCAGCTTAGCGGTCGAGCCGCTCCACGGCAAGGAGCTGAATTGCCAAGCGGCGCGTGTCGGTCCCGGCGCCGGCTTCGGCGGGAACGAACGACCGGGCGGATCGGAAAGCGATCTCTACGGGCCCGCCGGCCGGCAGCGGCAACTCGAGCCTGCGGCCGGTGCCGCGGGAGATCTCGATCGTGGCGGCCGGCGCTCCATTGACCGACACCCTCACCTGATTCGAGGCGAGCGGCGCCGAGAGGTCGAGCCCCAGCGTCACAGCGGCGGCCGGTGCGCCCTTCGGGAAGATCTGGATGGCGGCGTCGGCGTCCATCCAGCGCCATTTCGCGTCGAGGATGCTCGGCTCCCAGCCGTGGACGCCGCGCACGATCTGGAAGCGCCAGATCGGCGGGATGGGGCTCAGAGAGACCACCCGGTAATGGTTGCGAGTGAGCCGGCAATAGGCCTTGCTGTAGGGCCAGCGGAACGTAACCGCGCCGCTCCAACCGCTCTCGCCTTCGGCCAGGAGATAGACCGGAGCCCTGGGGCGCCGGGCCGCGCGGCGCAGTCCTGTTTCGACGGGCGCGATATCGAACTTCTTCTCCAGCAGGTAGGAGGCGTGCGCCGCCATCTCGTCCGAGACGAGGATGATCGCCTTGCGCGGCAGGTTCCGCCTGGCCCAGTCCGCTGCCCGGATCGGCGGCGAGGGAGTGGTCGTGCGGGGCGCGAGCACTGGAAAGGCGACGACCGCGCAGGCGATGAGGAGGAGCGCGGGCAGCAGCCAGGCCACCGCGGGACGGCGCGCTTTCCGGGCCGCCGCCTCACAGCCCACGACCGCGGCAAAGGCCACGCCGAGGACCGCCGGCAGGACGTAGCGCGCGGAGTCTCCGGGATCCATCACGGCAACGCAGAAGACGAGATGGGTGCCGCTCAGCGCGGCCAGCGGCAGCGCGGCCTTTACGCCACGCCGGAAGAGCGCCCCCACGCCGGCGACGGCGAGGAGGATCACCGGCAGCGCCAGCCACTCGGCGCCCCAGGGATTGGCGATGAAGCTCCTGGCCGTGGAGAACGCCGAGCGGCCGGCACGGGAGGCCGTCGCGTCGTGCGTGGCCACGTATGCGGCCTGCTTCATCTGGTAATCGAGGAACCCGCGGAGACCGCCGGTCGCGGCGAGCAGGGGGACGAACCAGAGCAGGGACACGAGCGCGAAGGCGGCGACCGCCTGGCCTCGCCGGCGCCAGCCCGGAGCCTGCCAGAGAGCCACGGCCAACATGGGGAGCACGGCCAGCGCGAGCTGCGGCCGGCAGCCGATGGCCGCCGAGGCGGACGCTCCCAGACCGATCGCCGCCCATGCCGAGCCGCTCTGCTGCAAGACCACCGCCGCCCAGAGCGCCAGGGAGATGAACATCAGCGCCGGCGGGTCCGACATCGGCAGCGGTGCCTGCACGAGCATAACGGGCGAGAGGTAGAAGAGCAGTGCGCCGGCGGCGGCCGTCCTTTCGGCCCTTTCGGGGTTTCCCTCCGCGGCGGGAACGATCCGGCGGAAAGCCGCCACCAGCGCCGCATACCCCACCAGCGACGAGACGAAGCTCAGGGCGACCAGGCTGGCAAAGGAGTCGTGGAAGACGAGGTCGAACAGCTTGCCCAGCCCGACGAGCAGCGGATAGCCCGGGGGATGCGGCCGGTGCGTCAAAGGATCGAAATGCTCGACGCCCCGGACGAAGAGGAACTCGTCCAGCTCCCAGAGGCTCTGCGGCAGCGTCAGCACCCGTGCCAGCACCACCGCCCCAAAGCCGGCGAGGGCCGCGTAGGAGAGCCGCCGTTGTGGGGCGATTGACACCGCCACCTCGGAAAGATATGGAGTCCGGGTGCCTTCCATCGGCTATTTCCAGGCCCTGGCTCTGGTGCGGCGCACGTACAAAAGCGCGCCCACCGCGACGCGCGTTCACGTGCTCGGGCGACTGTTGACGTGCCCGTTCCTGCGGGTGCTCGACCACCTCCCGCCGGGAGCGCGCGTGCTGGATCTCGGAGCTGGACATGGTATCTTCTCACATCTCGCGCTCGAGGGACGCGCCCGCGGCGTCGTGGCGGTCGAGCCGGACCGTCGCAAGGTCTTCCTGACCTTCCCCCGCCCCGGCATGCACGTCGTTTGCGGCTACGGCCCGGCGGTGGCCGGCGCCTTTGACGCGGTGACCCTGTTCGACGTGCTCTACCGATTCCCGGTTGCCGAATGGGATGCGTTGTTCCGCTCCGTCCGCGACCGGCTGGCGCCGGGCGGCGTATTCCTCATCAAGGAGCTCGACCCCGAACACCGGGTGAAGGCGTTCTGGAACCGCACCCAGGAACGGATTTCCGACCGCGTCGGACTGACCCTCGGCGAGGCCTTCAGTTACGAGACGCGGGAGCAGATCCGTGCCCGCCTCCTCCGTTCAGGTTTTGAGCGCTTCGAGGCGGTCGACGTTGGAGCGGGGTATCCCCACGCCCATGTGCTCTATGTCGCTACCGCTTCCGCAGCGCGATGATCTCGTCGATCAGGGTCCGGCTCACCGAAAGACGCCAGGGTGGCCCAGCAGATACTCGGCGAACCGCTCGTTGAAGAGGGCCCCCGGACGCCGCTGGCGCAGCAGGCTCACCGTCTCCTCACCCGTCCTTCCCATATGCATGAGGATCAGCCCCGCCACCAGGGCCGAGCGGTTGAATCCCATGCCGCAGTGGGAGAGCACCTTGTGGCCGCTCTCCACCAGCGAGGCGCCGAGCCGCGCCACGGCATCGAGCTTCGGCAGATCGGGCAGGTCCTCGTCATAGATGGGGAAGTAGAGGTAGAGGATGTGGTTGGGTACCGTGGGAACCCCGTGATCGAGCCCGCCTTCGAGGTCGATCACCACCGTGATGCCATGCTCATCCAGATACCGCCAGTTCTCGATCTTGGGGGACAGGAAAAGGCAGCCGGCGTCGTCCAGACAGACGATGTTCATCTCAGAGGCGCCACCATTCGAACGTCCGTCGCTGCGGGTTCCAGTAGATGTGAAACGCGTCGCAGAGGTCATCGCTGAGGTTGATTCCCAGGCCCTTGCGGGGGTGTTCGGCTTTCGGCCCCGGGTTCTCCGCCAGCGGCTCGGGGGTGATTTTAGCCTTCTTCGAGCAGAGCGCGTCCTCGCCGCCGTCCCACGGGAAATCGAGCGTCCAGACGCCGCCTTTGTCGGCGTTCGGCGGTCCCTGCACGACGCCCACGACGACGCGGTCTTTCTCGAAGCCGAGCAGGGCGTAGTCCTCGCCGCCGTCGAGGTCGAAGTCGCCGCGCAGGAGACTCTTCGTCTTCCATTTCGCCTCCGGGAGGCGATGCTCCAGCCGCTCCAGCGCCGCGGCCTCCGGCGACGGTCCCCGCGGGGAGGGAGCGCGGCCTCCGGCACAACCGGCGCAGCAGAGGACGAGGACGAATGGAACGACCCAGCAGAATCTCATGGCGATTTCTCCGGGACTCGCTCTTCCGGGAAGATCATACCCCGGCGGGGCTCAGCGGGCGGGGGCTCACGTCCTGGCCGCGCAGGTGCTGATCGATCATCAGCGCCGCGATGTTGCCCGTGCCCATCGCGACCGCCACCTGCTGGCTCATCGGCCGCAGGTCGCCCGCAATCCAGACGCCGGGCACGTTGGTGTCGCCGCGCTGAGACTTGGGCTGGGCGTGAGCTCCGGTTGCGGCGAGCTCGACGCCGAGCTGCGCGGCGAGATCCGTCCTGCCCCGGGCCGGGCTGGAAACGAAGAACGCCTCCGCCTCGAGGACGGCGCCGTCCGCCAGCTCCAGGCCCGAGAGGCGCCGCCGGTCGCCGATCAGCCGCCGGATCTCGCCGGTCAGAATCGGGATGAGACCCGCCGGGCCGCCACCGACGATGAGGGTGTCGTGGAGCACCGGCTCGCTCATCGGGTCCACAGGTACCCTTCCGGCAATGGATTTCCCGGCCGCTCGTTGTCCCACATCATCGACATCACCCACCAGCGGTCGCCGTCGTGGAAGAGCTGGATGCTGTTGATGCCGCGAAGGAAGGGCTCTCCCTCGGGAGACCGGCGGCCTTCGTAGCTGCTCCAGGCGTGGGCGATGTTGCCGAAGCGCTCGACGCGGTGGGCCACCTCGACCTCGTAGAAGTCGTTGGCGGCGAAAAAGGGCGTGCGCGAGGCGATGTAGCCGTCGCAGTCGAACACGTCGACGACGGCGCTCGCGCCCTCCGGCCGCGTCGGCATCAGCCGGGCGCCGGGATGGAGAAGGGTGCGCTCGCGTTCCCAATCGCGCGAGCCGGCCGGGCCCGAGACCACCTCGTACAGCGCCTTCACGATGCCCTCGATCGAGCCCACGTCTTCCCGCTTCGCGTCCATTGCCGATCCTCCGGCCGCGACTATAGCGAATCGCCGCGTGGCCCTCGCGGCCATCGTCTGCCTCGGAATGGTGCTGTGGAGCCTGCGCAGGCCGCAGGGTGCCATGGCATCGATCCTGGCGCGGGACTCGCTGACGAGGTAAGGGGGACTTTCCCGCAAAGTCCCTGGCGCGCGCCGGGGTGTACTACGTGCCGACCGTCGACCACAATCGCTAACACGCCGAGCACCGGCACCGTGGTCGTGGATCGTTAGGCATCGGCCCACTCCTCCGCTGGGGCACGAATCTTGCCTATGGCGAGACGGTATGTGCAACGACGTTTCGGAATGGGAGAGTGCGAACATGCGGAGAATCGTCTTTACCTCGATCCTGGCCCTCTTTTTCGCCACCATGCCGGCGGCGGCCTCGGACCTGTCCCTCTACGGCTCTTATTGGTCACCCAGCGACTTCGACGAGACGGCGGGCGGCGGCTTGCGGCTCGGCTTCGGCGGCGGCGTCGTGCAGTTCGAGCTGCGCGGCACCTACTATCCTGACATCACGGAGGACCTGAACGATCTGCTCGACACCGACGACAACGAGCTGGACGACTTCGAGCTCAAGGCCATTCCCGCGGAAGCGGGGATCGTCTTCAACTTCGCCCAGGGCAGCAACGTCAGCCCGTATCTCGGTGGCGGCGCGACCTACTACCTCCTCGATACCAACGTCGGAGAGGTCGACGACGAGGTGGGCTTCTACGGGGTGTTCGGCCTCCGCGCAGGCGGCGCCAACGGCGGCGTCGGCTTCTTCGCTGAGGCCCTGTACCGCAACGTCGAGGGCTCGGTGACGTTCGATCCCGAGGAGTTCGACGACATCGACGACGTGGACTTCGAGGACGAGTTCGACCTCGACCTGAGCGGCTTCGCCGCCAACGTCGGGATCGTCTTCCGCTTCTGAGCCCGCCGCCGGCAGTCACCTGGAGACACCTCCAGGGTTCTCCCGTGTCCACGATGGTGGACGGCTCCCCGCCGGCCCAACACCGGCGGGGCGCTTCCTGTCTTTGCCCATCCTATTGAAGAGAAAGAGCCTTGCGCTCCTGGCAGCCGGCGCCGGCGGGCTGGCACGGATCGTGGTATGGGGACTTTCTTCAAGGAGGTTTCAAAACGATGCGCAAGATGTTCCTGATCGCAGTCCTTGCCAGCGCCACCCTGTTCGCCCCCGGCCTCGTTCCCGAGGCCAGGGCCAGCCATCGATGGTCCGCGATCGGCGCCGCCTTCCAGATCGGCGCAGCCCACATCTCTTTCGTCTTCGGCCACTCGCCCTACGGGTATGGACCGGCCTACTACTACCGCTACGACCGGCCGATTCGCTACCGCGGTCATTCCTGCAGCCGCCATTGCTTTCACGACGCCGGTTACTACTACCACCACGACTCCTGCCCGCTCGTGGTCGCCCACTTCAGCCACTACCGCACCGATCCGTACCGGGTCTTCGACCGTTACGCGCCTCACGTCGGCGGCTATGGCGGCTATGGCGGCAGCTATGGGTATTACGATCGCCACGATCGATATGACCGCTACGACAGGAGCGATCGTTACGACCGGAGCGACCGGTATGACCGGTACGATCGCTCGGACCGGCGCCAGCGGTATGATCGCCGCGATCGCTACGATCGCCGCGATGATCGCTATCGCAATGATCGCGATGATCGGCGGCATGGCCGGCGCGAGCGCGGCCATCGCCATCACAGGGGGTGCGGCCACTAGGGAGCGGCCGGGGAACAGGGCCCTTGCAGCAGATCCCGGGGTGAGGGCCTGGTCCAGCGCCAGAAGCTGCAGTTGGAACTTCTGCGGCCTGGCGCGCCCCGAGGTCGTGACCTGGACCTCGGCGACGCCGCCGGGGAGCCGGAAGCGCGGCGTGAGGAACCGGGACCTCTCGCGGCGGCGGCCGGAGTCGTGAAACGGCACCGCCTGATTGCCCGGCCGCAGCAGGAGCACGGCCGGGGTTCTCTCGTCCGAAGGACGCGTCAGCTCGACGGATACGACGTCGCCCGCAGCCAGTTGGATCGGCAAGCGGGCGGCCAGACGTCTCGGCCGGCGGCGCGTTTTTTCGAGGTCGAGAGGGACGGCCTTCCCGATCGCCGTCCAGGGATGGAGGACCAGGAGGAGCGGCGTGCCGCGGCTGCGGAAGGGCCGGGGATGGATTTCGAGAACGCACTCCTGAGTCACCCTCCGCCGCCGGCTCCGGTAGAAATCTCCCGCGGGACCCTGACTCCTCGACAGCGGGAACGCCTCGGCGTCCGTCATGTCGAGCTGCGCCGGGGAGAGCGCGGCGAGGCTCGGCACGGCGGTCTTGATGGCGAGCCTCCAACCCTCCGCGGGATTCAAAGGAGCCTTCACCGGCTCGCGAGCCAGGTGGCGGGTTCGCAGCGGTGCGAGCCGCTCGCGCAGCGCCCTCTCCGCGACCTCCCAGGTGACAGGAACGGCTCGCTGGTAGGCATAGTGGAAGGGCCGCATCAGCAACAGGCCGACGGTCAGCAGCAGGGCGATCACGGAAACCGCCGGTCCGCTCGCCGCCGGGCGGAGCCGGATGAGCCATTGACCGCAGCAGACCATTCCGTAAGCGCAGACGAGCGCCGTTCCCGCTACAGCGGGCAGCAGGTTATGGGTACGAAAAATGGTCATGGCGGCGGCATAGAGCGCGGTGTACCCGAGGTACAGGCTGAGCGGCAGCAATGCCTCCATCGGAGCCGTCCGCCCGCCGTTCTCCTTGCGCCGGAGCTGCACGGATCAGCAAGGCGGTGCCCAGCAGCAGGATGGCTCCCAGAACCCAGCCGTGCTGGAACGCCAGGAACTCCAGCTCGCGGCGCAGCACCACGAGATGGCCGCGCTCGCCGCGGGCACGGGTGGCATAGAAATTGGCGAGCCTGGACGCGTAAGGGAGAACCGTGCCCAGAAAGGGATTGAACGCGAAAAACGTGGCGACCGACGCTGCGCCGGCGAGCGGCAGCCAGATCCACCGGCGCCGATCGCGGAACCCGGACCCCAGCGCCCAGACGGTCAGCGGGATGGCGGCCGCGACGCCGATATACTTGGCCGCCGTCGCCAGACCCACGCCAACGCCGGCGAGCAGGAAGCGGGGAAGCCGCGGCGCCCGCGCGGCCGCCGCCGTCCAATAGAGGGTGACGACGGTGAACAGCAGCGCCATCATGTCGGGCTTGAGCTGGATCGAGCTCCTCACGGTCTGCGGATAGGCGGCGAGAACCGCGGCCGCCAGCAAGCCGATCGTGGGCGAGAACAGGCGCCGGCCGACGAAATAGATCATCAGCACGCTGAGCAGGGCATAACCGATCACGAACGTCCTCATGATGCGAAAGGCGCCGAGCGTGAACCCTTCGAAATAGTCTCCGCGGACGGCGAAGGCGTCGATCCCGGTGAGAGAATGCAATGCATCGCAGGCCGCCAGCGCGAGCGCCTGCGGCAGATAGGAAAGGCTGCCGTAATAGGCGTGCTTGGGGCGGAACGAGCCATTGAGAAATCTGAAGACGTTCTCGCAGATGTAACGGTCGTCGAAGAAGGGCGGGAGCACCAGCGCCATCCACATCCGCAGGACGAAGCCCACGATCAGCACCGCGGCCAGGAGCCACCCCAGGGTGCGCTCGTCGACCTTTGCCATGCCTGGGTTTTGAATCACGCCCCACGCGTCTTCGACAGCGCCGACCGGCGCACGATACGGGGCCTACAGGGATCACCGCCAGGGGATTGCACGGCGCTATGATACTGGAATGACCGAACCCGCGACGCTCAGGGCGCAGGGGGCGCCGGCCCGGATCTTTCGTCTTTGGATCGTGCTGCCCGCCTATAACGAGGCGGGCTCGATCGGGCCGCTGCTCGATGCTCTGCTGCGGGAGCTGGATGCCGACTATCCGGACTTCGCGATCCTCGTCGTGAACGACGGCAGCACCGACAGGACCGCCGCCATCGTGCACGGGTATGAGAGCACCGGCCGCGTGACGCTCATCGACCAGCCCGCGAACCGGGGCCTGGCCGAGACACTGCGCACGGGCCTGCTCGCCGCAGTCCGCCAGGCGCGCCCCGACGACGTCGTCGTCGTCATGGACGCCGACAACACCCACCCGGCCGGCCTCGTCTTCCGCATGACGCGCCTGATCCGCGAGGGCAACGACGTCGTGATCGCGAGCCGCTATCGCGAGGGCAGCCACGTCCGCGGCCTGACGCTGTACCGCAAGGCGCTCTCGAGCGGGGCTTCCTGGCTTTTCCGCGTCGTCTTTCCCACTCCCGGCGTGCGCGACTATACCTGCGGCTATCGGGCCTACCGCGCCGGCATGCTCATGCAGCTCGTCGCCAAGCACGGCCGGGAATTCATCTCCGAGCGCGGCTTCGCCTGCATGGTCGACATCCTGCTGCGTTTGCGCGAGCAGGGCGCCATCTTCAGCGAGGTGCCGCTCGTCCTGCGCTACGACCGCAAGGAGGGGCGCAGCAAGATGCAGGTGTCTCGCACCATCAGGGAGACGCTGGCGTTGCTGGTCCGGAGGCGGCTCGGCAGGTGAGCCCAGCCGCGAGAACGGCCGGGCAGGAAGAGGCCTATTACCTCGACAATTACCCCGATTACGCGGCCCAGAACCCGGCCCACAAGCTGGCGTTCTATCGCCGGCTGCTGCGGCGCCACGTGGCGCCCGGGGCCCGGCTCTTCGAGCTCGGCGTCGGGTTGGGCCTGTTCATGGAAGCCGTGCGCTGCGAATACCGGTGCGCCGGCTGCGACATCAACGGCTTCGGCGTCGAGCAGACCCGCAAGCGCACCGGAATCGAACGCCTGCACGTGGGCTCCGTCGAGACCCTGAGCGGCGAGCCGGCTCCGGACGTCGTGGTGGCCTGGGACGTGCTCGAGCACCTCCCCGAGCCTCGACGGCGCGCTCCGTGCCATCCACACCCATCTGGCCGCCGGCGGCCACCTCGTGGGCGTCGTGCCGGTGTACGACGGACCGCTGGGCTGGCTCGTCAGCCTCCTCGACAAGGACCCCACCCACGTCACGAAAGAGGCGCGGCGCTTCTGGCTGCGCAAGTTGACGGACGCGGGCTTCGAGATCCGCGAGTGGGGCGGCATCCTGCGCAAGCTGGTCGGTTCCCGCTACCTCCACTTCACCCGGCCGCAGCCGCTTCTGCGCCGCGGCGGCTCCGCCCTCTACTTCGTCGCCCGGAAGCCGTAGGCCGCCCGGCCGGAGCCCCCAGGCAGACCAGGCGGGAGGCAGGTTGTCACGCCCCGTCTCCCGCAGGCGAAATTCAAGACCGGCCCTCGGCGTTTAAGGAAAAGAGCGCCCGGCCGGCGGCCTCGGCCTCGCCGGGCCCCCGGTTCGCTCGTCTCCTATAATCCGTTCAGCCTGCCCGGCGGTACATCCAGGGTAGGGGGGGTTTTGGTCTACATGAAGAAGCGGATGATCCTGATGCTGATTGTGGTGGTCGTGTTTCTCGCGGCCATCGGTTCCATAAAGTTCTTTCAGATTCGCGGGGCCATGGCGCAAGGTGCGTCGTTCCAGCCGCCGCCGGAGGCCGTGTCCACGATCGTCGCCCGGCAGGAGGAGTGGCCGTCGACGACGGGCGCCATCGGCTCGGTGGTCGCCGTGCAGGGCGTGACCGTGAGCGCGGATCTGCCCGGCATCGTCGAGAAGATCTCTTTCGACTCCGGCCGGACGGTCCGGGCCGGCGACGTGCTCGTCAAGCTGGATACCAGCCAGGAGCAGGCGCAGCTCGCGGCCATCGCCTCGCAGCGGGACCTCGCGCGCCTCAACCTGGACCGGATGAAGGGTTTGCGGGAGAGCGGGATCATCTCACAGGCGGATTACGATCGGTCCGCAGCCGAGCTGACGCAGGGCGAAGCCCGACTGGGCGAGATCCGCGCCACCATCGAGCGCAAGACGATCCGGGCGCCGTTCTCGGGGATCCTGGGCATTCGTCAGGTCAACCTCGGCCAGTATCTGGCCGGCGGCGATCCCGTCGTGCCGCTGCAGTCCCTGCGCCCGGTCTACGTGAACTTCGACGTACCGCAGCAGGAGGTGGGCCTGATGCGGGCCGGCGCCCCTGTGCGTGTGACGGCCGAAGGGGGAATCACCGCCGCGGGCAGGATCACGGCCGTCAACTCGATCGTCGACGAGGCGACGCGCAACGTCCAGGTCCAGGCCACGTTCGACAACGCGGACGGCCGGCTGCGCCCCGGCATGTTCGTCGACACCCAGGTCCTGAAGGGCGCCAGCCAGCAGGTCATCGCGCTTCCCGCCTCGGCGATCAGCTACGCGCCGTATGGCGACTCGGTGTTCATCGTCGAAAACGTCAAGAGTCCGGAGGGCAAGACCTATCGCGGCGTGCGTCAGCAGTTCGTCAAGCTGGGCCGCGCGCGCGGCGACCAGGTGGCGGTGGTCTCCGGCCTCAAGCCCGGCGAGGAGGTCGTGACTTCGGGCGTGTTCAAGCTGCGCCCCGGCGCCGCGGTCCAGGTCAACAACAAGATTCAACCTTCGAACAGTCTCACGCCGCGGCCGGAAGACAGCTAGGAGGACAGCCAGATGAAGCTTACCGATCTGTTCATCCGCCGGCCCGTCCTGGCCGTGGTGGTCAATCTGGTGATCCTGATCGCCGGTCTGCAGTCGATCCGCTCGCTGAGCATCCGGCAGTACCCGCGCAGCGACGTCGCGGTGGTCACCGTCGCGACCGCCTACGTGGGCGCCAACGCCGATCTGGTGCGCGGCTTCATCACCACGCCGCTCGAGCGGGTCATCGCCAGCGCCGACGGCATCGACTTCATGGAGTCGACGAGCGCGCAGGGCGTGAGCACGATCACCGTGCACCTGAAGCTCAACTACGACACCAACGCGGCTCTCACCCAGATCCAGTCGAAGGTGGCGCAGGTGCGCAACACCCTGCCGCCGGAGGCGGAGGCGCCGATCATCTCGCTGGAGACGGCGGACAGCCAGTTCGCGGGGATGTACCTCGGCTTCTCCTCCGCCGACCTCGACCAGAACCAGATCACCGATTACCTGGTGCGCGTGGTGCAGCCGAAGCTCGCCGCCATCAGCGGCGTGCAGCGGGCCGACATCTTCGGCGACCGCACGTTCGCCATGCGCATCTGGCTCAAGCCCGAGGAGATGGCGGCCCACGGCATCGCACCGTCGGCGATCCGCGACGTGCTGGCGGCGAACAACTATCTCGCCGCGCTGGGCCGGACCAAGGGCTCGATGGTGTCGGTGAACCTGACCGCCAATACCGACCTGCAGACGGTGGAGGAGTTCCGCCAGCTCGTCGTCAAGGAAGAGGACGGCGTCGTGGTGCGCCTCGGCGAGATCGCCGACGTGGTGCTCGGCGCCGAGAACTATGACCAGGACGTCCGCTTCAACGGCGAGACCGCCGTCTTCATGGGCATCTGGGTGCTGCCCACCGCCAACACGCTGGAGGTGATCGGCCGGGTGCGCGAGGCGATGCCCGGAATCCAGGCGGAGTTGCCGGCGGGAATGAAGGGCGGCATTCCCTACGACTCGACGATCTATATCCGGGATTCGATCAACGAGGTGCTCAAGACGCTCTCCGAAACCCTGCTCATCGTCATCCTGGTCATCTTCCTCTTCCTCGGCTCGGTGCGGTCGGTGATCATCCCGGTGGTGGCCATCCCGATCTCGCTCATCGGCGCGGTCTTCATCATGGCGGTGGCCGGCTTCACCATCAACCTGCTGACGCTGCTCGCCATCGTGCTCTCGGTCGGCCTCGTGGTCGACGACGCGATCGTCATGGTGGAGAACGTCGAGCGCCACCTGCACGAGGGCAAGAGCCCGTTCCAGGCGGCCATCGACGCCGCCCGCGAGCTCGTCGGCCCGATCATCGCCATGACGATCACGCTGGCGGCGGTGTACACGCCGGTGGCGATCCAGGGCGGCCTGACCGGCTCGCTGTTCCGCGAGTTCGCCTTCACGCTCGCCGGCGCGGTGCTCGTCTCCGGTATCGTGGCGCTGACGCTCTCGCCGATGATGGGCTCGAAGATGCTGCGCGCCGGCGACACCGACCGCGGCTTCGCCGGCTTCGTGAACCGGCAGTTCGAACGCGTCCGCAACGCCTACGCGCGCGTGCTGTCGGGGACGCTGAAATACCGGCCCGTCGTGCTCACGCTGTGGGTGATCGTGATCCTGGTGATGGTACCGCTCTACCTGTTCTCGGCGAAGGAGCTGGCGCCGGCCGAGGATCAGGGCGTGGTCTTCGGCATCGTTCAGGCCCCCGCCAACGCCACCCTCGACCAGACCAAGCTCTTCGCGGACGAGATCGACAAGACGTTCCGGACGTTCCCCGAGACCGACGCCACCTTCCAGATCATCTTCCCCTCGGGCGGCTTCGCGGGCATGGTGCTCAAGCCGTGGAGCGAGCGGGAGAAGACCAGCGCTGAGATGCAGGTGCAGGTGTCGGGAGCGCTGGGGCAGATCGCCGGCGTGCGCGTCATTCCGCTGACGCCGCCTTCCCTGCCCGGCGGCGGCGGCGGCCTGCCCGTCGATTTCGTCATCGCCTCGACGGCCGAGCCCGAGCGGCTCATCGCGTTCGGCAATCAGCTCGTGCAGAGCGCATTCGCGAGCGGCCTTTTCATGTTCGCCGACTCCGACCTGAAGTTCGATCAGCCGCAGACCGAGGTGGTCTTCGACCGCGACAAGCTGCGTTCGCAAGGCGTCGATCTCGCGCAGGCCGGCCGCGACCTCTCGACGCTCCTGGGCGGCAACTACGTCAACCGGTTCAGCATCCAGGGCCGGAGCTACAAGGTGATCCCGCAGATCAAGCGCAGCGAGCGCCTGACGGCGGACCAGCTCTCGGACATCTACGTCACGGGCTCGGGAGGCAAGCTGGTGCCGCTCTCCACCTTCGCCACCCTGAAGACCACGACCGAGCCGCGCGAGCTCAAGCGCTTCCAGCAGCTCAACGCCGTCCGCATCACGGGCGCCATTCCGCCGAACGTGTCCCTCGACCAGGCGCTGGTCTTCCTGGAGACCGAGGCGCGGAAGATCCTGCCGCGGGGGCAGGGCTACAGCATCGACTACGCCGGCGAGTCGCGGCAGTTGCGCGTCGAAGGCGGCAAGTTCCTCGCCACCTTCCTGCTCTCGGCGATCCTGATCTATCTGGTGCTGGCGGCGCAGTTCGAGAGCTTCCGCGATCCGTTCATCGTCCTCGCCGGCTCGGTGCCGCTGGCGCTCTCCGGCGCGCTGCTCTTCTCCTTCCTGGGCTTCACCTCGCTCAACGTCTACAGCCAGGTGGGACTGATCACGCTGGTCGGTCTGGTGGCGAAGAACGGCATCCTCATCGTGCAGTTCGCGAACCATCTGCAGGAGACCGGACTGAACAAGCTGCAGGCCGTCATCGAGGCGGCCCAGACACGGTTGCGTCCCATCCTGATGACGACCGCGGCCACGGTGATGGGTCACATGCCGCTGGTCTTCGCCAGCGGTCCGGGCGCCGGAGCGCGCAACAGCATCGGCATCATGCTGGTGAGCGGCATGATCATCGGCACGATGTTCACGCTTTTCGTCGTGCCGTCGATCTACGTGCTGGTGGCGCGCACGCACCGGGCCGAGACGGTTGAGCAGGAAGCGCGCGAGCCGGAGGACGCCGACGCCGTGCCGGAGCCGGCGTAGCGGCTTCGGTGTAAGACTCACCTCGCCAGCCTTTCCCAGGTAGGGGCGGCCCCGTGTGGCCCGCCCTTTTTGTATGCCATCGGTAGGGGTTCGCAGGCGGGGATCCGGCAGCCTGCTGGTTTGCGACTGTTTCGCCTGCGAACCCCTACGGCTTCAGCGGATCGGATCGAGCCGGATGCGGAAGTCGACGATGTTGCCCCACACCGGCGAGTAGTTGCAGTCCGTCGGCGCGGCTTGCCAGGAGAGGATCGCCCGGGCCCTGCGCGTCGTGCCGTTGGAGATGGTCGTCGTGGAAGCGCCATCGAGGCTCGTGCGCAGACCTCCCGGCGGATCGATATCGCGGTAGACCGCATACTGCCAGGGCGGGGTGGCCTGGAGCACTTCGTCGTGCATGTGCACGATTCCCGCGCCGACCGACTCCGCCGGGTTGTACTGCCCGTCGTTGTCCCAATCGACGCAGAACTGAACGAACTCGAAGGAGCCGAAGGCACCGACGGGCCCGCCGTAGCCGAAGGGCTGCTTGATGTCGATGACGCATTCGAGCCGGGTCTCTTGCGGGTAGAAGCCGCAGGCCTGGATCGACTCGAAGAAGACCGATCCAGGAGCCGGCGCGCCCTGCGGAGAAACCGCCGACAGCAGCTTCCCGGCGGCGGCAAGATCGCCTTTCTTCAATGCTTCCGAGATCCGGGTCCGGACCTCTTTTTCGTTGGCGATGCCTTTGGATTGAGCTTCGGCCTGCCAGCCCGACGACAGCGTCAGGACCACGAGCAGGCTCGGCCACAGGTAAGGGTGGTTCTGTTTCATGGCATGATCTCCGATCTAGAAAAAGTTTGTTGATAGACAATCGAGCAGGCTGCCGGCACCCGCCGTTCGACGGTGATTCAGTCCCGTCGGAAAGGCTGTCGGTGAGAGACTGTCGCGGGAGCGGCGGCTATCTCACCCCCAGAGTCGTTGTTCAACAAGTAAGAGAAGCTGTATAGTCGCGGCATGCTCCGCAACGGGCTCCCGTTTCGGCGGGAGGGTCCACCGTGAGGCGTCGCTGGCCGGCCCTCTTTGCTCTCATCGCACTGTCCCTGGCAACCACCGCGGCCCTCGGCAGAGCCGAGGAGGAGGGCGAAATCCTGCTGCCGGGAGAGACCCGCGAGCGGGCGATCGCGGGTGGAGAGGCGCGCCTCTACCGGGTCGAGGTAGCGGACGCCCCTCTCCTCATCACCGTCGAGCAACTCGGGCTCGATCTCGTGGTCGAAGCCCAGAGGGCAGGAGCTGCGTTATCCGTGGACACCGGCGACCACGCCTATGGATCCGAGGTCTTGCTGCTCGAGAGCGTCGGCGAGCACCGGATCGCGGTCCGTCCCAAGGATCGGTTCGTGGCGCCGGGGCGGTACACGATCCGATTGGATGCCCTGCCGGCGGTTTCGTCGGCGTCACCGGCGGAAGATGTTCCGCGCCGCACGGCCCTGTCCCTCATGACCCGCGCCGGTCTGGAGGCCTTCGCAGGATCTCCGGAGGCGCGGCGCCGGGCCGTGACTCTGTTTCGCGAGGCGGCGGCGATCTTTCGCTCGCTCGGCGAGCGGCGCTGGGAGGCCGAGAGCGTCTACGCGATCGCCGTCCTGGAGAGGGACCTGCGCGATCTGAAGCTGGCGGTCGAGGACTTCCTCCAGGCGCTGGTGCTCTGGCGGGAGCTCGCCGAGCCGCATCTCGAAGCCGCCACCCTGAACGGCCTCGGGATGACCCACGCGTACAGGGGGGACAGCGAAGCGGCCCGCGAGGCCCTGCAGAGAGCGCTTCACCAGTGGCAGGCGCTCGGCGATCGCTTCGAGGAAGGGGAAACCCGCAGCAATCTCTGCTTCCTCGAACAGAGGAGCGGAGCCCTGTCGGCGGCGCTTCCCTGCTTCGAAGAAACCCGCGCGCTCTATCACGAGCTCGGCGCCAGGAGGCAGGAGGCGCGGATGCTCAACAACCTCGGCGGCGTCTATGACCTCCTGGGCAAGCCCGACGCCGCTCTCGAACACTACGAGCAGGCCCTCGCCATGCGCCGGTCGCTCGCGATGGGTCGCGACGAGGCCGAGACGCTCAACAACATCGCGGTGGTCTACCGCGCCCTCGGCGAGTGGCAGGAAGCGTTGCGCGTCTATGGCCAGGTGCGAGAGATCCTGGCGCCGCTCGGTGACCGCTCGCTGGAGGGCACGCTGCTCAACAACGTCGGCTTCGCCTACACCCACCTGGGGGAGCCGCAGCGCGCCCTATCCTTTCTGGAGGACTCGTTGAAGCTGCGCGAGGAGACCGGCGACCGCGGGGGCCAGGCCCAGAGCCTCAACAACCTCGGTGACGCCTGGCGCAGGCTCGGGGATGCGGACAAGGGGCTCGCGTATCACCAGCGCGCTCTCGAGCTGGCCAGCGCCCTGGGCGATCGCCGGATCGAAGCGCTCACCCGGTTGCGCCTCGGCGAGGTCCAGATCGAGCGGGGCGATCCCTCGGCCGCTCTCCGCGAGCTCGATCCGGCCCTCGGCGCACTGCGAGAGGCGGGCCTTCGTCAGCGCGAGGCGCAGGTCCTACAGCTTCGCGGGCGCGCTCTCGCCCAGGCGGGCCGGCCTCGCGAGGCCCTCCCCGTCTTTCAGGATCTCCTGGCGCGGCGACGGGATCTGCGCGACCGCGCCGGCGAGGCCGAGACGCTCCAGGCATTGGCAGCGGCGGAGCGGTCGCTGGGTCTCCGCAAAGAGGCTCGCGGCCACGCCGATGAGGCCGTGGCCCGGGTGGAAGAGCTGCGGACCGGCTTCGTCAGCCCGGACCTGCGCTCGGCGTTCCTGGCGACGCAGCGCCGCGCCTACTCGCTCGTGATCGATCTGCTCATGGACCAGCACATAGCCGCTCCCGGAGAGGGGCACGATCGGGAGGCCCTCGAGATCAGCGAGCGGGCCCGTGCGCGCAGCCTGCTCGACGTCCTGCGCTCGGAAAACGCCGTCCGTGCCGGGAGCGCGGCCCCCGGCTCGCCGCTCGAACGGAGGCAGGCTCTGCGTCGCCGCCTGAGCTCCCTGGCTTACCAACAACTGCAACAGAGCGGCGGGCGGGCAGAAGCTCTGGGAAGAGAGAGCGAGGGGTTACGGGCCGAGCTCGACGGCGTGGAAGCCGAGATCCGCCGGCTCGATCCGCTATATGCGGCCGTCGCCGCACCGCCCAGTCTCGGCGTTCAGGAAGTCGCCCGGTTGCTCGATCCCGGCTCCCTCCTTCTGGAGTACTCGCTGGGCGAGGACCGCAGCTATCTCTGGGCGGTCGGAGCCGGCTCTTTCCGCAGCTTCGTCCTTCCCTCCCAAAAAGAGATCGAAGCGCTGGCCCGCCGGCTTTACGAGCAGCTGAGCGTGCTCGAAGCCGGGACCGGCCCCCGTGCGGGCGCGGCGGAAGAGCTGAGCCGCATCCTGCTCGGCCCGGTGTGGCCCGAGGTGGCGCACAGCCAGCGCCTGGTGGTGGTCCCCGATGGGGCGCTGCACATCGTCCCCTTCGCCGCGCTGCTCGCTCCCGACTCCGGCGGGCGCCTCATCGAGCAACTCGAGATCGCCTATCTGCCATCGGCCACGACTTTGGCCCTGCAGCGGCAGCGGCTGGAGACTCGTCAACCGGCCGCCAAATGGGCGGCGGTCCTCGCCGATCCGGTGTTCACTCCGGATGACCCGCGCCTGGCCGGCCCGCCTGCTGCCGGAATCGATTCCCGAGCTGCCGCGCGACAAGGCCCCGAGCGAGGCGCGCCGGAAAGTGGTCCGCTCTCCGCTCTCGAGCGTCTGCCCGCCACCCGGCGGGAGGCGGAGACGATCAAGACTCTGGCCCCCGCCGGTCAGGTGTGGACCGCGCTCGACCTCGCGGCCAGCCGTGAGGCGGCCCTTTCCGGGAACCTCCGCAACGCCCGCGTCGTCCATTTCGCCACCCACGGGCTGGCCGATCTGCGCAACCCCGAGCTTTCGGGACTGGCGCTCTCGCTGGTCGACGGCGCCGGCAGGCCGCAGGAGGGATTCCTGAGCTTGTCCGACATCTACGATCTCGATCTTCAGGCCGACCTCGTGGTCCTCTCCGGCTGTCGGACCGCCCTCGGCAAAGAGGTCCGCGGCGAGGGGATCATGGGGCTCACCCGCGGCTTCCTCTACGCCGGCGTGCCGCGGGTGGTGGCGAGCCTGTGGAAGGTCCAGGACCGCACCACGGCCGAGCTGATGGACCGGTTTTACCGTGCGCTCTGGCAGGGCCGTCTGCCGCCGGCGGCCGCCCTGCGCGAGGCCCAGCGGTCGCTGCGCCGCGATCCGCGGTACCGCGACCCTTACTCCTGGGCCGGCTTCGTCCTCCAGGGCGACTGGCGTTGAGAGGTTCGGGTGAGATAGCGCACCGCCTCGCGACAGCCTTGGAGAGAACGAAACCTCCGGGAGCATCCCGGAGAAAGGAGACCGAAAATGGCATGGTCGGATTTCAAGCGAACGGGCGGATGGAACGTAAACGGCCTTGGGCTGGGTGGTACCAATCCCTGGAGTTTAGCAACGGGCAACAATTTGACATTTCATGGGAATGGGACCGGTGACCCCACAAATGACATCGTCAAGAAAAACGGGACCCAGATCGGCTCTGAATGCACGTACAAGTCCGGCGACAAGGTTGACGTCAAGTACGCCGGCGACGGCAGCTGGTACACCGTCACGCGCTCGGGCACGTTGAGTTGCAAACCCAGAAATTCCGGAAGCATCTCGTGGTCGGCTACGGAAGGGTAGAAGAGAGAAAGAGGATTCTGGGAGAGGCTGCGGCGGAGGGGGCTCGACGAGCCGGACGGGCTCGCGGGCTCCCTCCGCGGCGCGCTTTTGCTTTATAAAGTCTATCGTCTGCAGCACGACCGAATCGCGCGCGGTATGAACGATCAGGCGCTCCTTCGCCGGCACGGTCCAGGACGAGCCTACGTGCCACTCCTTACGCTCGTCCCCGTTCCCGGTGGCCAACGCGCCGGCGCGGAGATGAACCATGAGCCATCCCTGGTGCGGGATCTCTACGGTCGCGTCGTTCACGATCCGCCACTCTTGCACCACTACGCCGAGTCTTCGGCTGAGGCCTTCGGCGGTCTGGAAAGAGAGCGTCCCCGCATGGCGCTCACAGACCTCGGGCTCCGGATCCTCTTCGCAGGGCGGAAGCCGTGGACAGACCGGAGGCGGGTTGTTCTCCTGCTGCGCGGCAGCCGGCAGCGCAAGGAACGCGGCGAGGCAGGTGATCACGATTACGGTGCGCATCGATTCTCCCTAGTCGCGCGGTCGGAGCATGTAGACATAACCGCCCTTGGATGTAATGCGGTCAACGTCGGTTGAAACGAAGACCTTGCCGTATGCCAACACCGGCTCGTTGTAGATAATCGGGCCATCAAGCAGAACCTTCGCGAGGATCCTCGGCTGCCGTACGAGACCGTATCCCATGCGCTCGCAATCTTCGGATGCAACGTCCGCGTTCATGCAGCGCAAGCCGTCATCCGAGGCGACGGCCGGATCGGCGATGGCCAAGAGGTAACCCAGGTCGGTACCGAGGTAGACAATGCCACGCGAGATGGTTGGATTGCTGATGCAGAGCTGAGAGCAAGCCTCCACGGGTAGACAGGCGCAGTCTTTCGAGGTGTAATCCTTGAAGTCGATCAGCCAGCGCAGACGTTTCGCGGGGTTCGGCTCACAGACGTTGAAGGCGTGGAGCCGGCGGTAGCCGGCGGTGACGTCCCGCGGAGTCATGTCAAGGCCGCCGTTCATCGTCACGTACACGTCGCCCCACGCTGCGCCGCTGCGCATGTATCTCGAGTCGCCGTGGACGCCCTCGCCGCACTGGAACGGCAGGCACTTCTGCGGCGGGAACGACCACAGCCTCGAGCCCATGGCGGCGTTGACGGCATGCGTCCAGCCGTCCTTCTGCGTTGAGACGATCATCGGGCCGCAACTGGTCTTCATGACCGTGGGAGCTGCCGACCAGTCGGAATCGGCGTCGAGCTCCCAGGGCACAGGCTGGAATTTCCAGACCACGGCGCCGGTGACGGAATCGAGGCGCAACAGGCTGAGCCCGTGATTCGTCCCGGGTTTGAAGACCTGTCCGCTGCTCGTGTTCCCGGTCGTGATATAGAGACCATCCTTCCATCCGGAAGGTGGGCTCAAAACGCCGCCGCCGCGCGTCGTATCCTTCTCGTCGCAGAGGTCAGCCGGGGTGCCGCTGAGATGCGTGCTGCAATAGCGGAATGTGCCAATAGGCTCGCCGTTCGAGAGCTTGACCGCCACGAGCCTGCCCTTCTGAACCGGATCGTCGCAATGGTCGCTGATGCCGACGTAGACCTTGTCGCCGAGGACGAGCGGTGACGAATGGCCGAGGTTTTCGTGGAGCTCGTCTTTGCATTGCTTTCTGCATCCGGTCAGCCGGGCGATCGGCGGGGACTTCCAGAGCATCTCACCCGTGCGGGTGTCGAGCGCGAAGAGATGGCCATTGCCAAATCCTGGATAACTCGATCGATCGGGAGCACCGAAGATCACGGCATCCTTCCCGCGGACTCTGGCGATAGTCGCGCTCGCAGCGATGCCGAGGCTCGACACATTGCAGACAAACTCCGACTGCAGCGGCGATCCGGTTTTGGGATAGCGCCAGAGCCTCTTACCGGTCTTGGCGCTCAGCGCGTAGAAGTAGCCGTTGCCGTTGCCGATGAAGACCCGCCCCTTATAGACCACCGGCGAGGCGCGAAAACCACCGCCCAGAGTTTCCCTTCCAGCCGGAAAGCGCCAGCCGAACCGGAGCGCTTTCATTTTCGGATTGGACAACGGCGACGCCTCGTTCTGCGCGGCCGTGCGCAATGCATCGTGGCGGAACGCCGGCCAGTCGGCCGAGGAGCAGCCGACGGCCAGGAAGGCGGCAACAACCGGCACGGCAAGGGCGCGGCGCAGCACCGGCGCGTTCATGGTTCTCCTCCTGCCGAAACGATCCAGGCCCGCAGCGCGAGCGGCTCGTCGCTCGCGCTGACGTACAGTGGCGTTCCGGTGTCCACCGTGAAGACGGTCCCCGGGCGCAGCTCGACCTTCTCCTCGCCCACCGTCCCCTCGCCCGATCCTTGCCGCACTTCGAGGACCGCAGCGCCGGCGAGGGCCAGCGTCGCCTTCGGCTGCCGCGGTGAAACCAGAAAGTCGCGCACCTCGACGGTGTACCCTTCGTCGCTCGGAGCGGTGAAAACCCACCGCTCGGCGACGCCGTCTCCCGACGGCCCGTATGGATGATCCGGCTCGTAGTCGGAGAAATTCGTGGCGCCCGGCGGTATGGGCGGCAGAGCCTGCGTGGAGGCTTGATCGGAGACAGTCCGGCATCCGGCAGCCAGGATCAGAGTCCCACCAACGGCAACGAGCAGCCATCGTCGGAACATGGCAATCCCTCTCTCGCTGAATTTGGACGACTACGCCGCAGTCTAACACCAATCTTGAAACTGTTGTTTCCACGCGCACGGCGGAGCCTGGAGACTCTGCTCGTGAGATAGCTGAGCCCTTGACGACAGTCTCCTATCGAGATCCAGAGGACATGGCGTTCCTGGATGGCATAAGGAGAACACGATGGCCGCATCAGCCCAAGCGGTACGCACAGCCCCGGCCCTTGCCCTGGAGGCCGCGAATTTTTTCGAGCTGCGCCACGGCAGGAGCGAGATCACCTTTACGGCGAGCAACAAAGCCGGCGAGCCGGTGGTCACCTACAACGACGGCGTCAAACCGCCGCTGAGCTTCAGCGGTGACGAAGTCCGGCGCGAGCCGACCGAGCTGGGCACCCTGGTGACCGTCACCCTGTCGGCGATACCCGATCTCGAAATGCGGCTGCTGACGATCGTGCTGCCGGAGGTCCTGCTGAACGACGGGACGCCCGAGAAGCTCAGCGCGCCCGTCGTCTTCACACGGGTCGAGATGAGCATCGCCGGCCCGCCGCTCCACCCCGGTCCGGTGCAGACCTATGACGTGAAGGTCTTCAAAGGCCGGGCCAGTTTCATCCTGAGTTGAGCCGCGGTGGCGACGTGGCAATGGAGCTCGCCGGTGATCGTCCAGCCTTTGCGTTATGATGGAGACCTTCCTCGGAAAGTCTCCTGCGCGACCGGTGCCGCCGGTCCGCCCGCTCCGAGGCGTACCGGACGGCATGAGCTTCCATTCAGGAGGGGCCGAGCCGGACGAGGCCGAAATCGCCACCGACCTCGTCCGGCGGATCGCGGTGGGCGATACCACCGCCGAGACGGCGCTCGTCGAGCGTTACAGCCGGGGCCTCCTCTACCTGTTGCGGCGTCTGGGTGCTCCGCCGGAGGCTCGCCGAGGATCTCCACCAGGAGGCCTTCCGCATCGTGCTGGAGCGGCTGCGGCGCCAGGGGCTCGACGAACCGGCGGGGCTCGCGGGCTTCCTCCACGGCACCGCACGCAATCTGGTGATCGCCGAGCGCCGCAAGACAGCCCGCCGCCGTACCGACGCGGACCCCGAGGGGCTGGAAGGGGTCGTCCATCCGGCGCCGGGACAGCTCAGCTCCGTCCTGCTCGAAGAGGAGGCCAAGATCGTGCGGCGGCTGATCGGCGAGCTGCCGGCCGACCGCGACCGGCAGCTCCTGCTGCGCTTCTACGTCGCCGAAGAGGAGAAGGAGAGCATCTGCGCCGATCTCGGCCTGGACAGCCTCCATTTCAATCGAGTTCTTTTTCGGGCCCGCCATCGCTTCAAGGAGCTCCTGGTACGCTTCCAGGCGCGACAAGGGCCGGCGGCCCGCATCGGATGAGCGGAGAGAAAGAGTGGCAGATCGGTGATGGATCACACCTACATCGAAGAGCAGGACGTCGTCGATCGTTACGTGATGGGAAAGCTGTCGGCCGCCGAGGCGGAGCGCTTCGAAAAGCACTATCTCTCCTGTCCGGCGTGCCTCGACCAGCTCGACCTCGCGGAGTCGATGCAGCGGGGCTTCAAGCGCGCGGCCGGGCAGGACGTGACGCGCCTGGCCGCGGCGCGGCAGCTCGCCCTCGTGGCCTGGCTCTCCCGCCTCGGCCGCTCGCGCCAGGCGGCGGCCCTGCTGATGACATTGTTGGTTGTCGCCGTCCTGCCCGCCGGGCTGGCGTTGCGGGAAATCGGCGAGCGCAACCGGGAGCTGACGGAGGTCCGCTCCGCGTTGCAGCGGGAGCGGCAGCGGTCCGCCGCGGGGTCGCGCAGCACCGCGGAGGCCGAGAAGCTGCGCGCGGAGCTGGAGTCGAGCCAACGCGACCTGGCCCGCGAGCGCGAGGCTCGCGCCGGCGCGGTGGAGCAGCTCGCGCAGGCCCGCCAACCGCAGGGCAACGTGCCCATCCTCTTCCTCGACACGGAGCGCGGCGCGGGCGGCGAGTCTTCCGCCCAACTGCGACCTGCCGTCCAGTCCGGGCTGGGTCGTGCTCGCCCTGACGATCGAGTCGGCGCACCGGCCGTCGTACCAGGTGATCCTGCGCGACGCCAAGGGCCGGGAGGTCTGGCGCGGCGGCGGTCTGCGGCCCGACGAGCGCGACTCGCTCAGCCTGAGCCTCCCCTCCACCCTGCTCGCGCCGGGCGACTACAGCCTCGCCGTCGAGGGCCTCGTTCCCGGCCGCAAGCCGGTCGCCGCCGGCCGTTTCGCCTTCCGCGTCCTCGGGTGAGATAGCCGAGCCTCCGGCGGATTCAGTTTTCAAGGAGCGCGATGCGACGGAGGGGCGGCCCAGGTGGACCGCCCCTCCGGGCGTTACTGCCTACTGCGGGTTGGAGGGACTAGGCCTCGGGAGCCGGAGTCGGCGGGGTTTCCGCCGGCGCCTTCCGCTTGCGCGGGCCCGTCGGCCGGGGACGGACTCCGAACTTCGCCAGCTCGTCGCTGCTGAAGCCGAAGCTCCCCTTGAGATGGAAGCCGCCCGCCGGCGCAGGGTTCCGGCCACGCTTCTCCACTCCCTGGCGCCGGTGGACGATGTCCTGCAGTTGACTGCGGGCCAGCTCCTGCTCACTGTCGAGACTCCTTCGCCTCGGCGATGAGCGTTTCGAGGCCGTCACGATCTCCTGCAGGTGCGGCATCTCCGCCAACCGCGGCTTCATGTTGGCGTTGATCAGCTCCCACTCGGTGATCTTCTCTGCGAAGGCTTCTGTGCTTTTCTCATGGTCGTTTCTCCTTTTCTTAGGGTTGACCCGTACTGCTTTGGTTTCCTACAGCCTCTGCATTCCACCAGGACATCCCGGTCCGATGGTTGGCTCTCCTGCTGTTCCCGCCGCCCCTCGGCGCACGGGCATCCTGGCTCGATACGTCCACGTCCCTTCCCGGGGGGGTGGTCCTCGGTTTCTAGCCATCACGCTTCCTCCTTTCTCCTCCCCAAGCCGCGTTTCGGCCCGATCTGCCGTGCCGAAGCTCGAGGAAAGTTGCGCACATCGTGCATGATTTGCACTTCGATGTCAAGCCTCTCCTTGAAATTTTTTTTCAGCTCGGCTAAGTTACCGTAAACGTAAGGAGATGCGATGGGAATCGACCGCGAGCATCAGAACTACCGCCGCAGGACGATCCTCGAGATCCTGGCCGAGAAGCCCATGAAGCGGCAGCTCGACATCGGGCGCGCCTTGCGCAGGATGGGCTTCAAGGTGACGCAGGCCACCGTCAGCCGCGATCTGGAGGCCCTCGGCATCGTCCGCCGCGAGGGCTACTACCGGCCGCCGCAAGCGCGAGGCGACCAGAGCCAGATCGCCCAGATGCAGAGCTTCATCCGGCACGTACGCGGCGCCGGGCCCCACATGGTGGTCTTCGAGACGACCCCGGGGGCGGCCAAGGCCGTGGCGGCAGCCCTCCGGAGCGCCAATTGGCCCGAGGTGAAAGGGATCCTGGCCGAAGAAGAGACGCTCTTCGTCGCCACGGACAACGTCTACGACAGCCGGCTGCTGCTGCAGCGGATGCGGAGGATCATAGGGAAGTGACCGATGCCGCGAACCGTCCTCGCCTGGGGTGGGTACAAGATCTATACCCAGATCGAGGTCGGATATACTCCTCCGCACTATGAAGCGACTCGTCGACATCGATAATGATCTCCTGGAGCGGGCCCGGAGCGTCGCCGGTACTGACACGATCAAGGACACAGTGAACACCGCTCTACGACGGCTCGTCGATGACGAGACGGTGTCAAGGCACATCGAGCGGCTGAGAGGCTCGGGGGCGCTCGACTTGGCGAGAATCGACGAGGCTCGGCGGCCGCGCACCGCGCGATGAGCCATGCGCTACCTCGTCGACACCTCGGTGCTCGCTCGCGCCCGCCAGGATATCGTGGGAGATCGGCTCGCGGCCCTGGCTCAGGCCGGCGGGCTGTGGACTTGCGGGCTCATCGACCTCGAGGTCGTCTATGGTTCCCGCGCTAGAGACGTCGTTGAAGTCATCGAGGAGCGGAAAGCTCTACCCGAGGCTCCGATCACGGCCGACGTGATGCATCGGGCTCTCCAAGTTGCAGGCGCAATGGCCGCGTCGGGTCTCCACCGGGGAGCGAAGCCGGTCGACCTGTTGATTGCAGCCGCTGCCGAGGCTGCAGGTCTTGCAGTGCTCCATTACGACGATGACTACGATCGGATCGCGTCGGTCACTCGTCAGCCGATGGAGTGGGTGGCACCCGTGGGAAGCCTGGACCGCTGAAGCGGCCCGATC
>CAVZUZ010000027.1:0-207100 GCA_963778565.1 Thermoanaerobaculaceae bacterium
CCGGCCCGTGCTCCCTCTGTGCGAGGGGCTTCATGCGTCCCTATGGTCTGGGGTTCCCCGGGCCGGCGCGCGTCGAAACTGAGGCTCATGGTAGTTTTTCCCGCCATGCCGCCTCTGTTCATCACCTTCGAGGGGCTCGACGGCAGCGGCAAGTCGACCCATCTGCGGCGTACGTCCGCCTGGCTGGGGGAGCGAGGAGTGCCGCACGTGATGACCCATGAGCCCGGTGGGACGCCGCTCGGCGATGCCCTGCGCGCCGTCTTCCTCGACGCGAAGTGGGGGGCGATCGACGGCGTGGTCGAGCTGCTCCTGGTGTTCGCCAGCCGGCGCCAGCACCTGCTCGAGGTGATCGAGCCGGCGTTGCGGCAGGGCCAGCACGTCCTTTGCGACCGCTTCACCGACTCGACCCGAGCCTATCAGGGCTACGGCCGGGGAGTGCCGCTCGACCTGATCGATCAGATAGACCGGGTGGCGACAGGCGGACGGCTGCCCGATCGCACGCTCCTCTTCGACCTGCCGGCCGCCAAGGCCCGGGCCCGCGGGCACTCCCCTTCCCGCCAGGAACGGGGAGCCGCGGACCGGCTGGATGCCGAGGCGCTGGAGACCGAGCGAGCGCGGCGCGGCTTTCTGGAGATGGCTCGCGGCGACGCGCGCTTCCGCGTCATCACCTCCGCGGGATCGCAGAGGGCGACGGAGACCCAGGTACGCCGGGCGCTGGCGGACCTGCTGGAGGGGAAGGTTTGAACCTTGCCGCGGCTCTCGAAACCGCCCGGCAGGGACGGCTCTATCCTTCGGTGATCCTCGACGGCGGGGATCCGGAAGCGCGCCAGCACGCCGCCTTCCAGCTTGCCCGTACCCTGCTCTGCGAAGCGGCGCCGGAAGCGCGGCCTTGCGGCGTCTGCAAGCACTGCCGGCGCATCGCCGGAGCCGGTTCGGGCGCGGCCGGAGAAACGCCGTTCCATCCCGACTTTCAGCTGCTGGAGCGCGACCTCAAGGCTTCGACCTCCGTGGATGCCACCCGCGAGCTGCTCAGGACCGCCCAGGTCTCCCGTTCGAGGCGCGCGGTCAGGTCTTCGTCATCGCCAGTGCGGAGGACCTTACCGGGGAGGCCGCAAACGCCCTGCTCAAGAACCTGGAAGAGCCCCCACGTCTCGGCGCCGCGCCACTTCTTTCTGCTCGCACCTTCGCGGCTCGACCTGCTGCCCACCTTGCGCAGCCGCTCCTCGCCGTCTTCCTGGGCCCGCGAGCCGGTCGATCCGGCGACCGTCGAGCCTCTGGCGCGGGCCTTTTCGGCTGCCGTCGCCGCCTGGAGAGCCAGCGGCTCCCCCATCTATCTGCTGTCGGCGGCGGCGGCCCTCGCGGGAGCAGGCAGTCGGAAAACCCACGCTCCGCCGGCCCCTGGTCGTTGGCGGCGGCGGCCGTCCTGCGGTCGGCTTCGAGCTGGAGACGGGCCCTGCGGACGGGCGGCGACCCTGCTGGCGCTCGCCGAGGCGCTTCTCGAGGCGCCCGTCTGGCGCCTGCGCGGGATCACGGCCGAGCGCGTTCTTGGAGGGGCTCCTGGCTCGCCATCTGGCGTGGACCGCACCTGGGACTGTGGGGGCTATGCTAAAATAGGTCTCCGTTTTTGGAATGCGGCCCCGTCCCGATCTGTTTTCAACCCCTGATCCAACCCTACTGTTCACCGAAAAAGGAGTCCGACCATGAATCTAATCCGTAAACCTCTGATCCCGGGCGTGCTGGTGCTGTTCTTCGCCCTGGGTGTCTCGCTGCCGGCCTGCTCGGCGCAGGGCAACGCCAAGGATTCCGACGCCAAGGCGTCCGGCTCGAGCGCGGTGCTGGCCGTTGTCGACGGTAAGCCGATCACCGAGGCGGAGGTCCGCGAGTCCCTGGATTCGCAGGCCAAGCAGCAGCTCCAGGAGATCCTCGAAAACGGCATGCAGCCAGCGACTGGTCGATCCGTCTGCTCGAGGCCGAGGCCGCAGCCCGGGGAACCACCAAGGAAGCGATCCTGGCCGAGCTCAAGCCGGCGCCGGTGACCGACGCCGACGTCGACGCCTTCTACGAGCAGAACCAGGCGCAGATCCCCCGTCCGAAGGATCAGATCGCGGGTCAGATCAAGTCCTACCTGAAGCAGCAGAGGCCAGCAGAAGGCCCGTCGGGACTTCTTCACCGACCTGCAGAACAAGCTTCAAGGTCGAGTACCTGCTCGAGCCCATCCGCGTCGAGGTCGCAGCCACCGGCTCCGCCAAGGGTCCCGGCGAACGCGCCGGTGACCGATCGTCGAGTTCTCCGACTTCCAGTGCCCGTACTGCACGCCGTCGTGATGCCGACGCTGGAGCAGGTCGAGGAGAAGTACGGCGACAAGGTGCGCATCGTCTTCCGCCAGTTCCCGCTGGATTCCACCCGACGCCCAGAAGGCGGCCGAGGCCTCGCTGTGCGCCGCCGACCAGGGCAAGTTCTGGGAGATGCATGACCGCTGTTCGCCAACCAGCAGACGCTGGCGGTCGACGCACCTCAAGGCCAAGGCGACCGCGGCTCGGGCTCGATGCCGAGCAGTTCGACGCGTGCCTCGATCCGAGCAAGCACGCCGCCGTCGTCCAGGCCGACATGAAGGACGGTTCGGCCGCCGGCGTCAGCGGCACGCCGGCGATGTTCATCAACGGCCGGTTCGTCTCCGGCGCCGTGCCGCTGGAACAGATCACTCCGCTGATCGACGACGAGCTGCGCCGCAAGGGCGTGCAGACCGCCGCCAACTCGAGCTCCGCGGTCCAGCACGGTTTCGAAGAAGGGCGGTCAGGGGACCGCCCTTTCGCTTTCTTATAGTCTTGCCCCATGCCCGGAGACCTCCCGCCCGACGAGTTCCGGTCCGCGATGCACCGCGTCGCCGACCTGGTGGCCGATTACCTCGAGGGCGTGGGAGATCGGCCCGTGCTGCCCGCCGTCTCTCCCGGCGAGGTGCGGCGCGTGCTTCCCGCCTCGCCCCCCGAGGACCCGGAGCCGGTCGACACCGTCCTCGATGACTATCTGCGGGTCGTGGAGCCCAACCTCACCCATTGGAATCATCCCGGCTTCTTCGCCTACTTCGCCATCACCGGCTCCGGCCCGGGCATCCTGGGCGAGACCCTCGCCGCGGCCCTGAACGTCAACGCCATGCTCTGGCGTACCTCGCCGGCCGCCACGGAGCTGGAGGAACGCGTCTGCGACTGGCTGCGGCAGATGATGGACCTGCCGCGGGAGCTGCGAGGGCACATCAACGACACCGCCTCGTCGAGCAGCCTGGTGGCCCTCGCCGCCGCCCGGCACCGGCTGCCGGACCTCGACGTGCGGGTGAAGGGTCTCTCCGGCCGGGCGGCGCCGCCGCTCACCGTCTACGCCAGCGACCAGGCCCACCTCGATCGACAAGGCGGCCATCGTCCTCGGCGTCGGGCAGGAGAACCTCCGGCGGGTGGCGAGCGACGAGGACTTCCGGATGTCCGTGCCGGCCCTTGCGGAGGCGATCGCCCGCGACCGTGCCGCGGGACGCCTGCCCATGGCCGTCGTGGCCACGGCGGGCACCACCTCCACCACCAGCGTCGATCCGATCCCGGAGATCGCCGATCTTTGCGCCCGCGAGGGCATCTGGCTGCACGTCGATACCGCCTACGCCGGTGCGGCCGCGATCTGCCCCGAATACCGGCAGCGCATGCCGGGTCTCGAGCGGGCGGACTCTCTCGTCGTCAATCCCCATAAGTGGCTGTTCACCCCGGTGGACTGCTCGGTGCTCTTCGTACGGGATCCGGAGCTGTTGAAAGACGCCTTTTCCCTGGTGCCGGAGTACCTGCGGACGGATGAGGCCGGGGTGACGAACCTGATGGACTATGGCTTTCAGCTCGGCCGCCGCTTCCGCTCCCTGAAGCTCTGGATGGTGATCCGCGCCTTCGGTGTGGAGGGCCTGCGGGCGCGCATCCGCGAGCACTGCGCCCTGGCCCGCGACCTGGCGGACCGGCTCGCGAGCGATCCCCGCTTCGAGCTGGCGGCGCCGGTGCCCTTCAGCACCGTCTGTTTCCGCGCCCGGACGGACGGCCCGCCCGAGGAACAGGACCGCTTCAACGAACGGCTCCTCGCCCGCATCAACGCCGCCGGCCCCGTCTTCCTCTCCCACACCGTGCTCCGGGGCCGCTACACGCTGCGCGTGGCGATCGGCAACCTGCGCACGGAGCGCGCGCACGTCGAGGCCCTGTGGGGTCTCGTCGTCGACTCCCTGGAGGAGCTGCGGGCAGGACGCTGAAGAACCGTGCAGCGGTCCCTGGATCTGGATGGAGGAGCGGGGCGGTCCGTGGCCGCCCCGCTCTTTTATTCTTTTTAGTCGGGTGGGGGATGAGTCCCAGAACCAGTCCCGACAGGGCGAGAGCAGCCAGCGCCAGCCCCGGCACCAGTCCCGGAGCGCGGTAGACGAGGTCAAGCCGGTGCTCGCCGGCGGGCAGCCAGGCGGCCACGAAAGGACCGTTCGCCTCCACGGCCGTATGGGGCCGGCCGTCGAGCAGCAGGGTCCAGCCGCCGTCCTGATAGACACTGGAGGCGAGAGGGCGCTCTTCCGCCAGCAGTGCCCGAGCAGCGATTTGGGCCGGCTCGATCGTAAGAATCTCCATCACTGAGTCCTCCGGTCGGGCGGCCGTCCAGGGCGTGGAGCGTCCGGCGGAAGGAAAGACGAGCGCGCGGGCCGCGAAATCCGTATTCATCGCCAGCCACTCGGTCCATGGCAGGATGCCCGGCGGTTCGGTGGACCGGGGCAGGAAAAGCCGTGGTAGAGCCTTCGCCCGCTCGAAGATCCGGGCTCCGGAATCGCGCCGCACCGCGCGCCAGCCGGCGGTGCCCCTCGTCCTCGGCGGCGCGATCACGTAGCGCACCCCCAGGAGCTGATAGAGCGGGTGCTCGGCCTTCATCAGGATGTGTTCCGTCGAACGGAGCGAGGCGCTGACCGGCGCCAGCGCCTGAACGTAGGGGAACGGCTTGAAGGGATTGGAGATCCGGATGTCCGCGAGGCCGTAGACCGCGGCGGCGTTGGGCAGCAGCCGGTCGGCGAGGCCCGCGACGCGGAAGCCGCCCGCGTTTTCCTGGAGGAAGTGGAGCGTGGGTGTGGTGGGATAGAACCCGCTTCGCGGCAGGGAGGGATTGGCGGGCTGGTGGATGACGAGCAACTCGAGGGCGGCCAGGGCGGAGAGGATCCAGGCGGATCGTGCTATTCGATCGGTCTGCCCTCCGAAGCCCTCACTCCCCTGGCCCCTCTCTCCCGGAGGGAGAGAGGGAAAAACACGGTGACGACAGGCTGTGTTCCGCCTTTCTCCCTCCTCTCCCTTTGGGAGAGGAGGGCCGGGGAGGTGAGGGCTTCGGAGGGCAGACCGGTCCGATTCTGGGCGATTTCAGAACAGGAGGGAGGTCTCAGGAACAGCAGGATCAGGGCCGCCCCGGCGACCACCGCGAGCTGCAGGCCCAGCCAGAACCACCGCAGGAGGAGCAACTCCTTCACCTCCGGCGAGACTCAGATAAGCCCAGCCGATGAGGCCGAGGAGGATTGCGGCGCAGGCCGCGATCGTCCAGCGTCTCGGCCCCTCGCCGCGTCGCCACCGCTCCACGGCGCAGGCGGCCACGTAGGCCAACGAAAAGGCGAGCACCAGAAGAAGCCGGCGGTGGGCGCTGAGCGACTGGTTGAGCAGCGGCAAGGCCGAGAGCACCCGTGGCACGCCCGGGATGCGGATCGAGATCAACAGGCTGGCGGCCGCCAGCACCAGGAAGAGGCGCTCCTGGGGAAAGCGGCGCGTCGCAGGGAAAAAGGCCAGCAGTGCCGCCAGCAGGGCCGCCCCGCCCACGAAGCCGCCGGCGTCCTCGTTGGTGTTGGCCTCCCCCCGGTAGGCGCCCCAGCGGCTGTTGCCCAAGGCGTTCGGCGCGAAGAGAGGCACGAAGCGCTTCTCGAGCCCCTCGAAGGTCCTGCGCCGCTCCTCCGGGGTCCGCCATCCCGCGAAGGAAGCCCGGGCCTCCATCCGCTCGTTGCGCAGCTCCACGAAATGGTCGCGATGGGTCTGGGGAAGGAACCGTATCGCCGGTATCAGCGTGGGTGCTGCCAGTCCCAGGGCCATGGCCGCGGCGAGCGCCCACCGCGCCAGAAGCCGCGGCCGCTGCTCAGAGGTCCGTTGGAGGAGCTTGGATACAGCGAAGAGACTGCCCACGGCCGCGACGTACAGGATCGTCTCCGGATGCCCGCCCACCAGCAGGGACGTGACTGCCAGGACGAGAAGCAGGAAGTCCCGCCGGGCACCGCGATCGGCGGTCATCACCAGGGCGTAGAGCACGAGGGGGAGGAGCGCCGGCGAGTTGCCGATCGGCCAGCTCAGCCAGAGCAGCAGGAAGCCGCCGAGCCCGAACGCGAGGCTGCCGAACAGGGCCGCCGCTTCCGACAGCCCCTGGCGCCGGAGGAGCAGGAAGAAGAAGGCCAGCGCGATCAGCACGCGCAGCCCGGCTGTCACGCCGAGCGCCTGCGGCAGGGGGAGCGGCAGCGCCAGGAAGAACCAGCGGCTGGAGCACCTGCGACTGCGGATCGGCGAGGAGCGGCATGCCCGCCCCGGCGAGGTCGTTCCACAGCGGCCACTCGCCTGCCTGCATCGCCCGTCGCACCTGGGCCTGCCAGGGGACGATCTGCGTCACCAGGTCGAGCTGCAGTGGATTGCCCTCGGGAGGCTTGCCCATTTCCTCCGGTTGTGCAACGCCGGGAAGGATGTCCACGGGTAGGAGCACCTTCCCTAGAAAGAGCGCCGGTCCGAAGAGGGTCAGGAGAACGACCGCGAACACCGCCCAGATGCGAAGCGGGATCGGGTCCCACCACCGCTTGAGGGCGCGGGAGAGAAGGAAGGCGAGGAGGGTTAGATAGAGACCGGGGAGGAAGGGCACCACCAGGGGAGTCTATCCAGTACCGGCAGAAGGTTGATGACGGGCTTTTCCAGACTCCGCCGAGAGTTCTCCCCCTCTCCGGTTACGGAGAGGGGGCCGGGGGGTGAGGCTTCGGAGGGCAGAATCGTACGCGGTCTGCAGGCAAACTGAACTACTACGGACAGATCCGGACGCTACGCTGGAGATGCGCTCTACGGGTCCGCCTTCTCCCATTCCTTGCAGGCTCGCTTCACGATCGTCAGAAAGAAATTGAGCCAGGGCAGGAGGTCGTGCCGCCCCGCGTGCCATCCCTGCGAGCTGAGGCGCAGGACCTCGTAGTAGTCCGCTCGGGACTCCTCGACGAGCCGCTCGAGGCTGATGTAGCGCCCCACCTCGAAGCCGTGTTGGTAGAGGGCCAGGAGGGTAAGGAGCCGGGAGATCCGTCCGTTGCCGTCCCGGAAGGGATGAATGCAGAGGAAGTCGAAGACGAGGGCCGCGACGGCCACGAGCGGCGGCGCGAGGCTCTGGTTCAGGGTATAGCGGTAGAGCAGGCAAAGCTCCTCGACGGCCCCTGGCGTCTCCGCGACCGTGACCGGACGGAAACGGACGACCGGCGGAGCCCCCTCCTGCAGCTCGACGATCTCATTGGTCACCCTTTTCCATTGCCCGGCGTCCCCGCTTCCCTCTTGGATCGTGGCGTGCAGCCGCTGAAGGAGGCTCAGGGGTGATCGCCAGGTCGCGAGCACCGGTATGGATCAGCTCCAGGGCCCGTCGATATCCCTGGATCTCCTCCTCGGAGCGGTCGCGAGGACGGGCGTTCTCCAGAACGAGAGGCCGCAGCCGCTCCGGCGCGACGGTGACACCCTCTATGCGGTTGGAGGACTCGACGCTCTGGATCAGGGCGGTTTCCCGAAGGGAGGTCAACGCCTCGGGAGACCGTTGGACATAGCGATCCTGTCGTCCCTTGGCCTCGGCGACGTCGGTCAGCAGCCAGACCGTGCTGAGAGGGAGCTTGAGATCGCAGAGGTAGTTGGAGCGGAAGGACATCATGGGCGATCTCCAGTCTAACTCTAACGGTTGAACCCTTTCTCCGGCTCCGGTACGGTACACCCCGCCAGGAAGGGACAGAGCCATGCCGCGGATCACCAAGGTCTACACCCGCACCGGTGACGACGGAACGACCGGGCTCGGGGGCGGTCAGCGGGTACCCAAGGACTCGCCCCGCATCGAAGCCTACGGCACGGTGGACGAGCTGAGCTCGGCCATCGGGGTGGCTCTCGCACTTGGGCTGCATCCCCGGCTGGCCGAGGCCCTGACGCGGATCCAGAACGACCTGTTCAACCTCGGCTCCGACCTCTGCATCCTGGAGGAAGACAAGGTGGCGAGGCCCGTGCCGGTCATCGAGGAGCGGCACGTGGAGGCCCTGGAACGGCTGATGGACGATCTCTCGGCGGAGCTGGAGCCGCTCGAGAACTTCATCCTGCCGGGAGGCTCGCCGGGAGCGGCGCAGCTCCACGTGGCCCGCACCGTCTGCCGCCGGGCCGAGCGCCTGGTCATCGCACTGGCGCGCCACGAGCCGGTGGGTCCCCTCGTCGTCAAGTACCTCAACCGGCTCTCGGACGCGCTGTTCATCATGGCACGTTACGAGAATCTCAAGCGCGGGGTTCCAGACCTTCTCTGGGACAGCCGCGCCTGAGCCCGGCCGCGACGGCTGACGCGAGCCGGCCTGATCTGGTCAATTCCCACTGTACAACCATCCTCTTATACATATCTCAGCGCTGGGATCGCGACGCCGGGAGGTGCGCGCAGCTCGGACCGGTCTTGCCGCCTCGGAGACGACCCGCCGTCGTAGGCCTTGCACCGTTTGTCGCACACCGACTGGGTCGTCTCTACGCAACCTCCGAGACACCGCCAGAAGATAGAGGTTACGGAGATGTTGGAAGATTTCGTTTTGTGAGGCCCCCCACAATCGCCATCCTTTTGCTATCGCGACAACGGTACCGTAGAGACGACCCGGTCGCTCTACGACACCCTCCGCAGGTCACGGGGACGGCGGGTCGTCTCCGAAGCGGCGATATCGTTTCGGTCCATCACGACCTCCGACGTCGCGAGCCCAACGCTGAGATATGTATCGGAGGATGGGCGGTACAAACTCGGTGGCGGAACCGGCTGCACGCTCAGAAGTCGCAATCCCACCGTCCTGATCTGGTCAATTCCCACATGGACGGAGACGGTGAGTCGCCCGCCAGCCAGTCGGAGCAATTCGACTGGCAAGGCGATTGATTTTCTCGGCGGCGGGCGCCCGCCGCCCCCGCGGTCACGCCTCTCGGAACGTGTCCCGGGGACAGAAGCCAGCGCGTCAGTGCCGGTTCACTTCACGGGCAAGGGAACGCTTTGACGTCCGTTATGGTCTTATACGTTTGACCGGCGGGGTTCTGATAGATCTTTTGACTGCCCGTCGCGAGATCTGTCACCGTCAGCTTGACGGCCACGTCGGTCGAGGCGGAAGAAAAGATCCAGAAGTGGTTATTGAGGCTGCACGCGTTGAGGACTTTGATGTTGAGTTCGATGTTCTCCGGCCCAAAGAACCAGAAAGTCCCTGAGTCGTCAGTCAGGGGTCTGATTTTCCCCTTGCCCACCGCGGTGGGGGACGTCCTCCAGTCGACGGTGACTTTGAACCGGTGGCCCGCCAGGCAAAGCGTCTCTTTCGACTGGTCCATCTGGCAACCGGCGAAGTCGTCGTACAGATTGTAACCGGCCTTGACGAGGTGGTAGTTGTCCAACCAGACCTTGCTCAGGATCTGGTCCGATCCGGCGAAGTTCGCCCCGAACTGAAATTTCGCCCTCGCGGATTTCCAGGGCTGCTGGAGGTGGAACAGCTTGACGTTCTTGAATACGAATCGGAACTGATCCCATTGGCCGCCGTTGGCCTGCCCTACGGTGTTCGCATAGACCGAGCTGAACCCCGTGCAGTTGTCGTTCTCGAAAACTTCCAGGCCGAAATTGGAATTGAGGGAGGGATGGCCCGAGGCCAGGGCGTCCGTGGTCAGCACGTAGGTGGCATTGGGATCGAGTTTGACGCAAGTGTTGGAGGCCAAAACCCCGGTGCCGGATTGGAATTGACAGTATCCTGAACCCGAGACGGCGGCTGGAGAAGACGAAGGGGTCGCGGGCGCGTCCGAATTTTTCTCGGAGAACTCGCACCTCAGGGTGCCGTTGGTCGAGTCCGTCAGGATGCCCCAACCCTGGGATGACCCGTCGAAGCTCCCATTGGGCAAGAGACTCGAGGCGGCTTTCATCCGGGGAGCCGGGCTGGATGCCGCTGACTCCGAAGCGGGGCGTTCGAAACTCTGCATGGATCTCACGTCGCCGTCCCAACTCCAAAGATCGGGGCCTATGCTGAGAGTCGTGGGCTTGGCGAAGGCGGCGGGAGCCGCGAAGAGCGTGAACAAGACGGCCGAAAATGAGACGGAGACCCAGGGAGTACGGTGAAATGGACTCATATTTAACCTCGCTCGCATGAAGTGCTTTGGGGACGCGGCCATCTATATCTCAGCACACCGGTATGCGAGCCAGATGCCATTGTCGCAATCCCACCGTCCTGATCTGGTCAATTCCCACATTCACAACCTCGCGACCAACCTGATCGGCAGGATGAAGTCGCAATCCCACCGTCCTGATCTGGTCAATTCCCACGTCGCCGACTTCGGATACACCCCGTCGAAGTGGCGGTGTCGCAATCCCACCGTCCTGATCTGGTCAATTCCCACATGGCGGACCTGCTCCAGGCGGCACAGGCGGCGGCGTGAGTCGCAATCCCACCGTCCTGATCTGGTCAATTCCCACGGCTGCGTGCTGAAGAGGTCGCCCTGGTTCAGCGCTCGTCGCAATCCCACCGTCCTGATCTGGTCAATTCCCACGACCATCGCGACGCCTACGACGACGAAGTCCACCTCCACCGAAGAAGTCGCAATCCCACCGTCCTGATCTGGTCAATTCCCACAGGGCCAAAGCCAAGCTCTCCCTGGCGATTCAGGCGGGTCGCAATCCCACCGTCCTGATCTGGTCAATTCCCACGTACCCCGTGACCTCAGCGGGTGTACCCGCTTCAGGATCGTCGCAATCCCACCGTCCTGATCTGGTCAATTCCCACGATCGGCCGCGGTCCACATCCGGATGAGCGCCCTGTAAGTGTCGCAATCCCACCGTCCTGATCTGGTCAATTCCCACGGTGCAGATGCAGATCGCGCCGCCGTGGCTGATCCCGGTGATGATGGTCGCAATCCCACCGTCCTGATCTGGTCAATTCCCACACCTGTTCATCTGCACAGGCTGCATGATCTCCGAGGGGCGGTCGCAATCCCACCGTCCTGATCTGGTCAATTCCCACTGTCGCCTTGGTAAGTCATGGTTTTTCTGTGGTTTGCACCCCCTTCCGCCGTTCTGCCTTCATAAAGGCCCCCGTAGGAGCTCGTTCCGTCCCTCCGGCGCGGGCTTTTCGTGGCCCTAAGCGTCATATACTCTGGCACTTACGTGCTCCGCCGTTCTGCCCGTGCCAAACTGGCGCTTTGCCGCTGGCATGCTTTTTTCCTGGCACGGAATTTTCCTGGTCTCATAGCACATAGATGTCCGGATCCTCCGTCGGCTGGCCGAGACCGTGGATTTCGAGCCGCGCGGCGCATTCGGCACAGAGCCTGTAGAGGCGCACGCTGTCTTCGGCCGGCTCGATCAAAGCCGTCATGCGGGCACGCAGCCGGTTGAGCTGCTCTTCCTTCAAGCGGCATTCGAAGACGGAGTACTGAACCCGTTGCCCGAAGTCCTTGAGAGCATGAGCCAGCCGGGTCCGGCGCCGGTCGTCGGGGATATCGTACGAGACCAGGATCAGCATGGCAAGCGAAAGCTCTCGTAGGGTTCGCCGCGGGTGATGGCGGCGGCCAGACGGTCGGCCTGGCGGCGGAAGATCTCGCGGAAGGTGAAGCTCTGCCCATCGGCTTCAAACGGCGCGTTCAGCTCTTTCTCGTACTCGGCGAAGTAGCGGCGCTTGCCGTCGCGGCCGAGATAGAGGCCGCCCTCCGGGCCGTCGGAGAAGTCTTCCCGGCGGAGGAATTGCCGATTCAACAGCCTCGCCGTGAGGCGGTCCACGAGAGCCGGGCGGAATTCCTCCAGCAGGTCCAAGGCCAGGGAGGGCCGGCCGTAATCGAGCCGGTGGTAGAACCCGATGTAGGGATCGAAACCGATGCCGTCGAGCAGGGCCTGAAGCTCGTTGCCGACCAGGACATAGCCGAAAGAGAGCAGCGAGTTGACCGGGTCGCGCGGCGGCCGCCGCTGCCTGCCGTCGAAGCCGAGCTCCGGCGGGACCATGGCGGCGAAAGCGCGGAAGTATGCTGCCGCCGCGCTGCCTTCGAGGCCGCGCAATGCCTCCAACGAAGGACAGGAGTCGATCCTCTCCAGCCTCCGTTCCAGCTCGTCGACGCCGGCTTGCGGCAGCGCCTCCGGATGATTCGCGCGGAAGCGCTTGAGCGCCGAGACCGAGTTGTGGACCTTTCCGCGGACCAGGGAGCGGGCGATTCCGAGACAGAACTCCTCCGACCGCTCCAGCTCGTATTGGCGCATCCGCAGCACGACGTTCTTTGCCTTGGGCGGCGTGAGCTGGCCGCGGAGCTTCCCGGTCATCGAAAAGATGGCCAGCTCGATGCCGTGGTCCAGCAGCTCCACCGCGGCCTGGGTGGTGAACTGGACGTTGCCATAGATCAGCACCGCTTCGAGCTTCAGGCAGGGAATTTCCATCAGCACCTCACCATCCTTTTCGACGATGATCCGGTCGCCGGTCTTGCGCAGGATCGCCTGCTGCTCCGTGATGTAGAGCCGCGCCACGTTCTACCTCGCGTGCTTGAGCTCCAGATAGGTCCAGAGGTCGAGCGGCGGTGGCAGGCCGGGCGGCTCGGAGCCCATCTTTTTTTGGAGAAAGGGGAGATAAACTTCGTCTTCGACGAACAGCGCGCCGAGGAACTTGAAACCCTGGCCGAAGCTCGTGACCTCCGATTTGCCGCGGTTGAGAGCCAGCCCCAGGCCTTCGAGGAGAGCATCCGTGACCTCCAGCGCTCCCTCGGCCCGCTCGCGGTCACGGCAGAGGACGAGGAAATCGTCGGAGTAGCGGACGATGGCCTGCTCGAAGAGGGCGAAGGATTCGTCGAGCTGGTCGAGGAAAAGATTGGCGAGCATCGGCGAGACGACCGAGCCTTGCGGGATTCCTTGCTCGGGTGCGAACAGGCGGCGGCCGTCATAGACCTCGGTGCGGATCCAACGCTCGAAAAGCCCGAGCACATCCTCGTCCAGCGGGAGAAGCCGCAGACGCGCGAGAAGGCGCTCGTGCGGAATGCTGCCGAAGCAGTCGTCGATGTCGGCGTCGACGAGCCAGCGGTAGCCACGCTCGCGCAGCTCGCAGACCTTGCGTACCGCGTCACGCACCGACCGCCCTTGCCGGAAGGCGTAGCTGCAGTCCTCGAATTCGGCCTCGAACACCGGCCGCACCACGAGATCCACGGCGGTCTGGACGACCCGATCGCGCACCGTGGGCACGCAGAGGTAACGGGTGCCGCCGGTGCGCTTCGGAACCGGAATCTGGAGCAGGGGAAACGGATGGTAACAACCGCGCAACAGGCGGTCCTGCAGGCGGTCGAGCTCGCATTCGAGATCCGCCGCAAAGCGGCCGACCGTCATGCCGTCCGCGCCGCGGCAGCCGTGGTTCTCCTGTACCCTCTCGAAGGCCCGGCGGAGATTGGCTCGTTCCAAAATCGTAGTGAGCATCGAAGCTCCTCACTCCGGCGTGGAAACGCTCAGCTTTCCGAGTCCGAAGGTGGCGCCCTTCCCCACGTGGACGATCTCGGCGGTGCGAAGGAGGGACGCAAAAGGCGCGAGGTCGCCTTCGAGGCTGAGGGTTCCCAGCACGCCGCCGAGCTTCATGGCGGCGTGCTGTCGCTGGCTCCACCGCTCCCAGTCGTGCCAGCGCAGGTCGGCGGCGGCGACGCGAACGGCGTCCGCTCGCTGGAGGAGCGGCTGGAAGGTCCAGTCCACCACCGCGCCGGGTACGTGCGCATGGGCGAAGCTCGAGGGTGCGCCGCAACATGGCGAAGGCGAGATCGCGAAAGCGCGGACTGTCGGTCAGGTGGTCGCGCACCTTGAGGCGCAGCGGCGTGGTGAAACGGAGGGTGAGCGGTCCCTCCGGCAAGCCGTTGTGTGCCGGCAAGGAAGGGGCTGCCGGGACCTCGGCCGGCGGCGAGCCCTCAGCGAAGAGCACCTGCGAGGCACCTTCCGGACCGGGCGCCTCCACCCGAGCGAGCCGAAACCGGGCGCGGCCGGGACCGAGGCCGGCGCGGGCCATGCGCTCGATGGCCAGCACGGCATAGGCCTGAAGCTCGATCGCCTGGCCGAAGAGGAGCAGATCGAAGCGCAGCGGCCCATCCGGCTCGAGCCGGCCGGCGCCGCCCCGGGGTTCGAACACGTAGGGGCATACGGCCCGGTCGATGCCGCGCAGGAACGGCGGCGGCTCGCCTTCGACGAACGTCTCGAAAATCCGTGGATGGACGCAGACCCGGCGCAACCGGCAGGAGACGCACGGCTGATCGCGGCCCATGGTGCACACCGTTCGCCGCAGCGCATGGCCGAA
The DNA here is from genome assembly GCA_963778565.1 of Thermoanaerobaculaceae bacterium. GTDB lineage: Bacteria > Acidobacteriota > Thermoanaerobaculia > Multivoradales > UBA5704 > DATARR01. Next base: position 14,567 of record CAVZUZ010000027.1, read on the forward strand.
CGCCCCGCGCAACATCGAGCCGTGATATTCCGGCAGCGCAGCCGGCTCCTCGGCCTGCAAGGTGACGGCGAGGCGCAGGTAGGGGATCGGCGGGAGGAGGTAGGGCTGGGACATTGTTGCCGAGTCGTGCGGCTTGCCGCCTCTAGGACTTCCCTCGCGAGATCCTGTGGCATTGGGAGATCGCAGCGAAAATGGCCATCATGCGGCCAGCTCGGTACCAGTGAGAGACTTCTCAAAGCCAAGCTCACCGTGGAGGTATTTGTAAAGGCCACCGCCGAGCGCAATCTGGGGATAACCTGTGTAATCGAGAGGGGACCAAGTCATAACCGGAAGGAAAGCTTGTTTGTCGGCGACCGGAAACAATCTCCACATCATCGGCGAGGGTAACCGAGGGTCCGCGAGACCGAGCTGTTGCTGATCGGGGCCGGTGCCTCGGCCATCCTTGTTCAGGCCGTGGACGATGCCCTCGAGGTTGCCTTCAGCTTTCTTGGGGTTACTCGCTTGCCAGATTCCGGGAAGCTCTTTGCCGACAAAGACCTGATCCTGAGTTCGAAGCTCCCAGAGTTTGGTTGAGACGCGCGGGCCTTCGTCGGGCCGCCCGAGAACCGAGGCGACACGCTGCATGCCTTCCTTCAGATACGTTTCGAGGGTGGATTTCGAAACGAGATGATGGAACAGCCACAACGGCGGCCAGTCGGCGAGCAGGTCGTCTTTCGAGGGCGCCCATTGGAGCGAGCCGTAGCCTCGGCGGGAGCGGCGGCCGACGGTGCCGAGGTGCAGCCAGGTCCAGAGGACGGCCCGGAGCTCTTCGAGATCTACGTCCGAAGGTATTGCGAATCGGAGCAGCACCTGTTCTCCAGGAGAAATCATCGGTGCCTTGTATTTTTTAGAGGGAATCAAGAGCGCATCCCTTATCTCGCTGGTGAGGGGCTGGACGCCCAAGAGGCGGACGCGTTGTCCTTGCTTTACATCGCCCCACAGCTTCTTGTCCAAACCTTCCTTTAGAGCGCGGCTCCAGAAGCGTAGGTGGCCTCGCAGCGAGGGGGGGCGCAAGCTCGGAGGAGCGTCGCACTCGCGGGCTACAGCGCCGCCGATCATGGCGGGAGTCACCAGCTTGACGACGAGGTGCCCGATCATTTCTTCTCGTTCTCCTCGGCCAATTCATCGACGAGCTTGGCTCGATCTCTCTTTGAGGCTTTCGGGCTCCTCCGCCACTCGTCCAGAGAATCTGAAAAAAGGCTCTTGAAGCGGACTGCCACCGCCGCCTTGTTGGCTGGATCAGGGTCCCGCAGGGCTTCCTCCAAAGCAGTGGCCCTGCTGCTGGGGAAAAGTCCTTCTGGAAGGTGTCTCCGTGCGAACTTCTCGGCCTCGGGCACAGGCGGCCCCTTAAGGAGCTCCGGCATTTCGGGAGCTTGAGTTTCATAGAGATACCCGTACCCGGCCGATGTCTTCCCGCCCAGGCCGAGCTCTGCCAGACCGCGGACAAGCCACCGCTTCAATTCCGCGGCGACCGTCTTTCGATCGATAACGCCGAGGTCCGCCGCTCGCTCGCGCTCCTCCGGATAGCGCGGCTCGGACGCCGGCCACGTCAGGCGATAGCGCAGCTCGAAGGCGATGCCGTCGCGCACGGCGAGGAAGGGGATCGGGGTTGGCCCCTCGTCTGGCGTAAGAGGATGCGGAGTGAGAACATCAGGAGTGAGCACGGCGCGCTCGGCGGAGAAAGTCCTCTTCGCCGGCACGGCATCGAAACAAGTTACCATGCCGCCTGTGGGTGTGTCCGAACAGAGTCGGGTGAGCTGCTTGCGAACGTCCTTCCAGGGATCTGGCTCTGGACTCCGCTGGGGCATGCGGCGATGCCACCGGTGGAGCCGATCGAACGGGGATTCGGGGTCGGTGGGCGGCTTCTTTCTCCTCCGCAGGTGAATCGAGCCAAACAGCGCGCGTATTCGAAGGGCGCGGGCCAAAGACCTCTGGAGCTCGGCGGTTGGAGCTTCCGGGAGCTCCGGAGGAAATTCCGGAATCCCCGGCTCGCCCTCGACGGCCTCGAGCAGCTCCTGCTCGGCCACTCGGTGAACAAGGCCCTTGACGGCGGAACCTGGGATGAACGGGAACCCGAGGAGATGATCGAGAGTGATTCCAGTCTCGAAGGTCGGATTCGTCCCCCAACCGACGACGAGTCGCCAGAGCGTCGTAGCGCTGATAATGGGCTCAATTTTCAGCTCGCCGAACGCATCGCGGAAACGCTCGTACCAAAGCTCGTAACGCTTCTGGTTTAACTCCTGGACTTCCTTCACAACGCTCGCCAAGAACCTGAAGCCGGTGAAGTCCCGTTTGAAAGGTGTGAGCTTCTGGGTTTTGTTCCGATCGTCGACGAAGGTGTCGGACCAGAAGCAGTCATACCGCTGCCAGCGGTGGTACAGCAGCGTGGGGGACAACCCTTGTTGCGGCGGCAGCTTGGTGCCAGCGAGCGTGAACCGCTCTTCAGGCTCCGCCATCTTCGTCTCCTTCTGGCGACTCTATTGAATGAGCCTCCGCCGCGCGCTTGAGCCAGACCGACCAGGCGATGGCTTCGACCGTCAAGACTCGCAGCAGCTTGCCTTCGATGCCATTGCTCTTGGCGCCGGGACCGCCGACCCAGTGGAGAAAAGCCGTTTCGGCGGAGCCCGCCTGCTTCTCATCGAGTTCCGGCACGGTGCTGCGGAGGTGCTGGAGAAGCGAGCTCAAAAGGCTGTGTTCTTTTTTTGCGAGGAGGAAACCCCAGGTGGCAAGCAACCCATTAATCTGAAACATCGCAGGCAGCTTCTGAGCCCGGTCCAGATCCGCGGCCGGGGTCGCGGCGAAGGCATAGGCGGAGGCGGCGCGGCGCTGGTCGAGGCTGCGCAGCGCGCTCACCTGCCGGCCTCCTTCCACAACAGGCGCGTGATGCCGAGGCCCACGGACTCGTCGCCGCCTAAAGTAACGTGGGTTTCGTTTCCGGCCTCGGCGTCGGTAAGCAGCTTGCGAAGCTGCTTGGCCGCGGTCTCCTTGTCCATCGGTGCGGGCGGAGACGGCGGCGCCTTCGTCTTGTCCGACTCTCCCTCCTCTTCCTGACGAATGCGCTCCTGCGTCGTGCCGGCGAAACCGAAGAACCAGGTTTCCGCCGGCACCATCTCGACCGAGAAAAGGTTTCCGCCGAGCACCGTCTTGGCGGTCGAGAGGCGGTTGCGCTGGCGCACGATCGTGGCGTGGCGGGCGAAGTGGAGAAAGTCGGTGTCGCATAGGAGGACCACTCGGGTGGGCTCGACACCTTCCAGGTCGGCGTTCCAACTCCACTCCCCCGTCCCTTTCGAAAACGGATACTCCTCCAGGTACGTCTGATCGGAGCCGCCGAGGTACGTGCCCTCCACGGGTACCGCGGACGGCGCGGCAAGGCTTGTCTCGCTGCCGGTGAGCTCGTGGACGAGCCGCCGGTACCGCTCGATCAGAAACGGGCAGGTGATCCAGACGAACGGCGCCGGCACCGAGCGCACCGGAAAAAGGAGCAGGTGGGCGTCGAGAAACGACAGGCAGCCCGCCGAGATCTCGCCCTCGCGGTCGTCGCCGAAAAGGCGCCGCGTGAGGGCCGCGTCCTTCGCCTCGCAGCGGTCGCGCAAGGCACCTCGGATGCCCGAGCCGGGCAGGAACGGATGCCCGGTCGTCCGCTCGCGGATTACCGGCAGGTCCACGAGGCCAACGTCCTGGCCCGAGCCGACGTGGATGGGCGTGATCGCCTGAAACAGCAGCGGTTCGAACAGATAGCGCGGATCGGCCATCGGCGGCTCTCCTTACAACGGTTCGGTAACAGGCTGCTCGGCCCAGATGAGGTTGACGACGAGCCCGATCGAAAAGACGAAGACGACGACGCTGGCGGCTGCGCTCCAACCATAACTGCCGCCGGTGCCGTCGAGCACCCTGCGCAGCGCGCCCTCGGCGAGCAGCGCCAACGCCATGCTGTGCGACAGAGCGGTGGCCGCGATGTCGAGGGCGTGGAGCGCTAGGCGCCGGAGCAGCGGCAGGGGATGGACCCGCCGCGCCATCTCCAACAACAGGTAACTGTAGCCGGTAAGAAGCAGGCCGATCAGCCACCATGGCTGGGTGGTTACGACGACGTTCAGCAGATCCTGGCTGGAAGCGAGGATGACGAGGCCCACCGCGCCGGCGCCGGCCAAGCGCGGGATCAAGGAATGAGTGGCTATCACGATGTCTTCGAGGCGATCGGCAGAGCTTATCACTTGAACGAGAGCGAGCAAGGCCGGCCAGCACCACGACGTAGCGGCGACCACAGAGGAGTGAGACACCAGAGGGTTTCATGGGAGCCGAGCCAGCTCGAAGACGCCGGAGGGCGAAGCAACCGCGAGCACCACGCCGAGCAGGAGGAAGTGTACGTTCCGAGCCCATCTTCCCCGCCGACCACTGGCGCGCGCGGCGGATGTCGTAACGTCGGAGCAACCATTCGAAGAGCCAGAGGCGGTGGTAGACGGCAGACCAGTGGCAGGAAGCGCGCTCTTTGGAAGAGGAATCAGAATCCAGCGTCTTCCATAGCTTCAGCACTTCGGCGTCTGTATCCCAAGGCTCATCTCGATTTTGCTCCTTTAGAGCCTGCCAGCGCAGCCAGCCCTCCTTTTCCTCGACGAAGAGCTTGAAAAGCGCGTAGGGGCGAGCGCATTTGGCGGAGAGCCGCTCCAGACAGGCCTTGTCGCTGGCGAACCGCGACTCAGCAGCCGTGAAGGCAGTTTCTTGCTCGTTTTCATCGCCGGATAGGCATCGCTCCAGCTCGTCAAGGCGAAGCTCCTCGGCGACCTGATCGAAGCTCGGACCCGTGCGTATTCTTTCGCCCTTCTGAGTCACGTTCTCACCGCTTCCCTCAGAGGGTCCTTCCCTTGGGCCGCACGATTTCGGGAGGTTCGCCTGGAGCCAGTGCAAGCACAGCGCCATTCTCGTGGACGAACAGGTCCTCCTCCTTGTCCTGGTGAAGATAGATCACGCGCCACCCCAGCTCGGAGCCGGTCCGAGCCCAGGCGTCTCCGGCTAGCAGAGCGAACCCTTTATATCCGCCCGTCACGACGAGATCGATGTTTTTGGCCTTGGTGAGTGTATCTAGGTACTCTCCCCACTGCTTGACACGGTGGCGTGGAGCCTCGGAGCGGAGAATCTTCTTGAGAAGACTCCCAGAAGCGTTCTTCGCGCCCTGGGCCAGCAGGATCTGTTCGAGGTGGCGCGCGGCAAAATTAGCCTCGTCTTTTTCGTTGGCAGGGCAGACGAGATTCACGGCACCGTAGGCGCTCAGGAAGTCCTGGAAGCTCTGCGCACGATGCCCGGGCGCGCGGTGCATCACCAGCAGCGTCGTCAGCTCGGCACTGTAACGCCGCGGCTCGTCGGAATCGCTGATTGTGACGAGAGCGCTCAGCTCGGCCGGGGCCTTCTCTGTCAGGGTCAGGATTCGACCGATCCTGTCGCAGGTCACGCTGTCTTTTGCGCGGAGCTCGGGTTCCTGTAACCAAAAAGGCTTTTCGTTCTTGTCCAACTCATTGAACCATTTATGATAACCAGGGAAATCGAAGAATCCTTCGGCGCGCCATGTCGCCGAGGAAAACAGCGACTTCCCCACCGTCACCACCAGAGTCCGCTCCTCACTCACCTTCTTTCTCCTTGGGCAACATGGTCTCGGCGAAGCGGCGCAGCCAGAGACGGACTTCGTGGAAATCGGGCGGCAGCGCCGAGTCTCCCCACTCGATGGCAACGACGACGCGCGCGTGAAGTTCGCTGTCTGAAACCGCGAAGAGCTGACGGAGGATCCAGCGGTAGGCCGCGCGCTCGGCGCGCAGGCGATCTTCGGCAGCGTCTTCGCCACCGCCGGTCTTGGCGAGACAGAAGGCGAGTGTGGAGGCGAGGCCGCGTTGCGCCAGGCGCGGGCCGAGATCGGAGATAGCAGAGCGCGCACGCCGCGCCTCCTTGCGGCCCGGGTCGCAGCTTCTGCATGGCAAGGTGAATCGCCCGCATCACCTCATGGCGCGGATTCGCCTCGGACCCGGAATCCTCGGCTTCCTGGGGTCCGGCCACGGCGGATTCGCCGACTCCGGCCGTGGCCGAGAGCACGCCGCCTGGAAGTAGCCGCATGCCGGTGCTCTCCCAGGCGCCGAGTTGGATGGGCGAAGCCGCGCCAAGATTGATCTCTCCGCCGGAAAGGTTCGAGACCAACGCCACGAACTGCATGCCGGCGGGGATGAGCTCGATGGTGCGCAAGCTGCCTTTGCGGACCGTCCGGCCGTCGCCGAGAGCGGTGAGCGTGCGCTCTTCGACCGCCGCGACTTGCCAGAAGGTCCCTCGCCGCCGTCGCCGCGGCCACGATCACCGGACCTCCAAAACCGAGCAGAGCCGACAGGACGCTCGCGTCGAAGCCAAAGCGGGCGGTCACGAGCCGATCCGAAACCTGCGGCAGCTCGGAACGCGAGACCGGGCCGTCCATAGGCACGCTCGTCTTCGACGCGGCAGCGTGCCCTCCGGGAGAATGCCGTGGCGCGCGAGCCGTCCGAGCGCGGCCGCAGGCGCGACCAGAGCTCGTCGGCCGTCGTGCAGCAGGACCGGAAAGGCGAGCATCTCAGCGTCGCCGAAGACGAGGTCTCCGTCGCGGCCCGTGTCGGCATCGTCTTATCCGGCGCGCCGAAGAGGTCTGTACGGCTCGTTTTCGAATCCTCCGCCGCGGCGATGGACGTTACCTTGCCGGCCGGCGAGCACGCCTTTCAAGGCCGAGTGCGGCAGATAGGGCAGCTTGCGACCAAGCGTCCACGGCGATGGGGCGGTCGACGGCCGCAGAGCCACCGGTGTCACCGCAGTTGGCGGGCGTCAGCGCGGCGAGCCGCAGGAGGTGATGACCGGCGGGAATGGTGAGGTTCATCGCCAGATCCCCGGCAGGCAGCGGCCGAAACCGGCCGCGGCTCCTTCGTGGTGGAGAGGATGCAGCCAGAGACGCCGCACCAGTTCGGCACGCGTGGGACCGAGCGAAGCCTCCGTCGGCCACTCGAAGAAGTAGACCGAGCCGGCGGGGATGAGTGTGCGAATAGGCCGCGGACAGTTCTTCGCCACGTTCCAGCCGCTCGCGTACGCAGGCTTACCGAGCGCCGCGGCGACCGGCTGTCGGCCGTCCACTTCCACTGGCGCTTCGGTCTGAAGCGCGGGCGTGAGGAGAGAAAGGAGGAAGCCGGTGCTCTCTCTTTCCGCGGCGGCTTCGGCCACCTGTTCGCAGAGGTCGCCCAAGGCGACAGGTCCGGTTTCACGAAACGCGAAGCAGGCTCGACGTCGGTCGCCACCGAGGAAGCCGACATCGTTTGTGGGATCGAGCTTGATCGGCGCGAGCGGTCTCCATCCATGCGGTAAAACCGCCCGGCGGCGCCGCATTCAGGCCGGCAGGCTTGAACCGGCGGTAAGGGCGGGTGAAGAACGCTCCCTCGAACACGGTGCCGGCACCGTTGTCCACCGCGATACCGGGCCGCGGCTCGGTGCGGAAGAGGTTCGAAGGGGAGCTCGGCGCTCGCCGGCACATCGCCGCAGAGCACGTCGCCAAGGGCACTTTCGCGCAAGGCCACCTGGCCCTCGGCCTCGTCGTCAAGCATCTCGTCGTCGCTGGGAAACAGCAAGTGGGACCATGGCGCCGAGGTCCTGGCGCCATCTCCCTCCCGCGGCATGACGAGATCGGTCGGGTACGGTTTCCCATGGCTCAGGGTGCAGCGCAGGTGGCGGGGGCGCGGGAAATACAGGCTGCTCCCAACGCCATGAAGGCAGAAGCCGAGCAGCCTGGCTACCTTACCCGCGGATTGAGGATGTCGCTCTGTCTCTCTCCGAGCAGCTCGGTGGGCCATGTCCTTGGACCGGTCGGCGAGATATTGCCCGATGGCGCCGTGGATCGTCAGCGGCGACGGATCCTGGTCCTGCAGCAAGTGATCGAAGCCGGCGCGCGCCGAGCGGTTGTCGCCGAAGAGGAGCGGCTCGAGCGGCTCGATACGAACTTCGTAGATCGGCATCGTCGAGCTCCGGCTTGGCGCGCCAGGAAGGCGACGAGGTGCAGGTGGTCCGGAAGGGTGGCGATCTCTTCTTCGGCCGGCTGACTCTGCCACCAGGAATCGCCGTGGAGATCTTCCCAGACGGTTGCTCGGCTTCCTCTCTTTACGCAGCGCCGTGCGGTAAGGCGCTTCACCTCCTCACGGAGGGCGGCGCGCGAATCGTCGTCGCCACGGAAGGCCTGTCCCCGACGGACGCGCAGGAAGTGCTCCACGTCGTGCGGCCAGCCGGCGGCGAGCGTGCCCTTGCGGATCAAGCTCCACGGCGGCACGGATGCGATCCCAGCTCTCACCCCAGTGGGCCACGGCGGTCCACTCGCTGCCGGAGGCCGTCTGCACGGAGACCGCGAGCGCGTTCTTTTTCGGTCTGTTCCATGCTCTTGGCGCGTTCGAGCGAGCGCCGCGCCGTCTCGATGGCCGCGCCGAGCGGCCTCTCGCGATCGAACAGCGCGATGCCCATAGAGAGCGTGGCTCCTGCCGCCGTCGATCCTGCGGTCCGGCTCCAGATCTTCTGGATCTCGTGCGCCGCTTCGAGCACTCCGGCGATGGGCGCGAGGATCAGCCCCTCGTCCCCGCCAAGATAGAAAGGCCTGCCTCTCGGCGGTTGGGTCTCCTCCAAATCACGGAAGTGGGCAGCGAGCTGGTTTTGAAACTCGATCACCTTGCGGGGCAGCTCCTCGAGATTCTCACGTAGCTTGCGGCCCATATCGTCGCCGTCGAACATCATCACGGCAAGATACTCAGGCGGGTTCTCCGGAACGCGGACCGCCGCTTCGCGCCGATTGTGCGTGCGGATCTCCGCTTCGAGATGGCGCAGCGCGGCTTGTACCCCTCCGAGCTTCTCCTCGGCCTTCCGGTTCTTGTCCTTTCGCGCCCGGCGGATTTCCCGATCGAGTGATCGGCGATAGAGGAGCGGCGCGCGATCGGCCCAGTCCTTGTCGTAGCCCGGGACCGCCGCTGCCGCACGCTGGAGGGCGGTCAGCGCCGCGCCCAGGTCGGGTGCCTTGCGAATCCGCCACAACCACTCGGAGGCAGCGATCTCGCTCGTCGAAGGAAAGGCTTCTTTCTCCAGATAGCCGGCGAACCGCCGCAGTCCGCATACGGGGCAGAGGTACTCGTGGGCATCGAGACGGAGGCCCTGCTTGACTTCCTCGAGATTCGAAAGCCTCTCCTGGAACTGGCGCCAACTCACCGGCTCCACGCCGCCCATCGCCTCCCTCTTTCCGCACTGCCCGCACTTGCGGACCGGAGCCCCAGCGTGGGCCGGGAGAGGCCGGCTGCGCTTGACCGCGGCATACACCGCATCCACCGCTTCGAGGCCTTGCCGGTCTTCAGTGTCGGTCTCCTGTAGCGCCCAGACAAGTTGCAGCGGACAGGAAGGCTCGCCGATCTGCGAACCCGCGGTGTTCCACAGGTCCGATTTCCCTTCCTTGCGCACCACCTCGCTCCGCAACTCCTTCCACCAGGAGTCGAGCTGAGATCTTAATTCTCGGAATACCACTTCGGCGTCCGCGAGCGGCAGCTCCACCCAGCCGCTGGCGTGATTCGATACCCCGCCGCTGTCGGCGTCGAGCGCCTGCGCCAAGCTCCCGGCCAGGCTGCGGAGATCCTCATCCGCCACCTGCGGCAACCGCACGGTCGCGCCCTGCGCCTTGAGATGGACGAGCAGCCGGCCCATCAGCCAGGCGAGAATGCGCGACCCGGCGAGCAGATCGCGCGAACGGCGGGCCTCGGCGATCCAGCTCTGCGCCGGTGCCAGCCCCAACGACCAGTAGGTGCGGGAGGGCGCCGGCTTCACCATGGGCGTCTGCAGCGGTACCGGAGCTGTCCGCGAACCAAGGCAGCGCGCCACTCGGCCGGCTCTCTCCGGTCGGCGCCTCCCAGGAAGGCGGGGGTCACGAGCTCGAGCTGAAGGGTAACGCGGTTCATGCCCTTAGCCGGGAATACCCGGCGCGGTAAGTATCGTGGGCCGGACTCAATATCGGGACTCTATCAGGGCCGGCAGCCTGCTTCCAGCCACTCCTAAGTATCGGTAGATGGCTATGAATGAGAGAAGCCCCAGATGAGGCAATTCCGACCGTCCTCATCGGCTCCCTGGATGATTACGCGAAAAATGGCGGCGCAACGGACCAGGGCTCCCCCGGATTCCCGGCGGGTCGAAAGCCGGTCAGTCGCGGCCTGTGGCGTCAGAGGCCCCAAAGGGGCCAAGTAGCAAAGATCCAAGACCTCCAAGCCCCGGTAGGGGCGGCCGAACGCTCGGCTGAACAGTGAGCTGCCGTGCGCGGTTATCACGGACGTCGCAATCCCACCGTCCTCGCGACGCCGCGAGGTACGCGCAGCTCGGACCGGTCTTGCCGCCTCGGAGACGACCCGCCGTCGTAGGCCTTCGAACCGTGGTCGCACACCGACTGGGGCGTCTCTACGCAACCTCCGAGACACCGCCAGAAGATAGAGGTTACGGAGATGTTGGAAGATTTCGTTTTGCGAGGCCTCCACAATCGCCATCCTTTTGCTATCGCGACAACGGTACCGTAGAGACGACCCGGTCGCTCTACGACACCCTCCGCAGGTCACGGGGACGGCGGGTCGTCTCCGAAGCGGCGATATCGCTTCGGTCCATCACGACCTCCGACGTCGCGATCCCAACGCTGAGGCCGTCGAAGGCACATGGGACACGGTAGCTGTCGCAATCCCACCGTCCTGATCTGGTCAATTCCCACGGTTATTACCCTAACACCGGACGAAGTCCCGATTGAGAAAGTCGCAATCCCACCGTCCTGATCTGGTCAATTCCCACCACTCCGCAAGGAAGCGGTCCCCGGCTCCTACAGCAAGAGTCGCAATCCCACCGTCCTGATCTGGTCAATTCCCACTGCCGACCCAGAAGCAGGTGGCCCTCTCCGCGGAGAAAGGTCGCAATCCCACCGTCCTGATCTGGTCAATTCCCACGATCTCATCACTTCCATCTCAACAGGTCGTCTCCAAGACACGTCGCAATCCCACCGTCCTGATCTGGTCAATTCCCACAGCGCGATGAGCTCCTGCGTACCGTGGTGTTCTGGGTCATAAGTCGCAATCCCACCGTCCTGATCTGGTCAATTCCCACGAAGGCAGAGTGCGTACTCCTTCATGGCGGTTCATGCTGCTTGAGAGTCGCAATCCCACCGTCCTGATCTGGTCAATTCCCACACCGAGTGGCGCACAGTAATAAATGGGGTTTGCATCCGTCGCAATCCCACCGTCCTGATCTGGTCAATTCCCACTCCGACGCACACTGCCTTCCTCTCCGAAACGAACACATCGTCGCAATCCCACCGTCCTGATCTGGTCAATTCCCACTTTCCATCTGAATATAAGGAGAGTGTCATGATTGAGCGAGTCGCAATCCCACCGTCCTGATCTGGTCAATTCCCACGCATTGAAAACGCTACCGATATCGTCTTGACTCGAGGCTGTCGCAATCCCACCGTCCTGATCTGGTCAATTCCCACCACCCAGAGCTCTACCCGATCAGCGACAAGATGCAGAGGGAATGTCGCAATCCCACCGTCCTGATCTGGTCAATTCCCACGCTGGGGATATTGGATCGTCAGGGATTCGGTGTCGGTGTCCTATGAGTCGCAATCCCACCGTCCTGATCTGGTCAATTCCCACATCTTGGCTGAGGTGACGCTATGGGATGGCTCAAGCCGTCGCAATCCCACCGTCCTGATCTGGTCAATTCCCACACCTAAACCAGGTCCTAGCACGATCCAACCAATGGCCTAGTCGCAATCCCACCGTCCTGATCTGGTCAATTCCCACCTTCAGAGACGAAGACCGCCAACTCTATGCGATCCGAAAGTCGCAATCCCACCGTCCTGATCTGGTCAATTCCCACATCGTCGGCGACGACTTTGTGGTCGAGCACGCGATCAAGAGTCGCAATCCCACCGTCCTGATCTGGTCAATTCCCACCTTGGCGAAAACCTTCACCGAGGTAGAGGATCAATCGAGAGTCGCAATCCCACCGTCCTGATCTGGTCAATTCCCACAGCCGGAGAACATCCACGAACCCGATGGCTATTACGAGAGTCGCAATCCCACCGTCCTGATCTGGTCAATTCCCACCCGCTGGCTGCGCCAGCGGAGGCTGGAATCCCAAGCTAGTGTCGCAATCCCACCGTCCTGATCTGGTCAATTCCCACTATCTCGGGCGAGAGATCGGGCTTTAGGCCACAGACAGCGTCGCAATCCCACCGTCCTGATCTGGTCAATTCCCACGTTACTGCGACTAGTGCGCCGTGTCCAGCTTCGGGTTCGTCGCAATCCCACCGTCCTGATCTGGTCAATTCCCACCAACAGCAGATCTCGCTCTTTCTTCGGCTTCTTCAGAGGATGAAGATTAGGTCGCAATCCCACCGTCCTGATCTGGTCAATTCCCACGTAAGGATGGATTCGAGTCTCGACACGGAGTCGGCGCAAGTCGCAATCCCACCGTCCTGATCTGGTCAATTCCCACTCAGCAACGAGCAGACGGCCAAGCAGTTGGAGTACAGAAGTCGCAATCCCACCGTCCTGATCTGGTCAATTCCCACACGGCGACGCGACGCGGCGTGGCTGAGGGTTGACATTGTCGCAATCCCACCGTCCTGATCTGGTCAATTCCCACGCCAGCCATGCGCAAGGAGGCGTTGCCGCTGCTGACGTCGCAATCCCACCGTCCTGATCTGGTCAATTCCCACTTGACCTACTGCATCGGTCTCTACTTCCACACCGGTGAGAGTCGCAATCCCACCGTCCTGATCTGGTCAATTCCCACCTGGGAGGGTACGAGCATCCGATGTTCGAAGTGTCGACGTCGCAATCCCACCGTCCTGATCTGGTCAATTCCCACAACGCAAGTCAACTCCAGCCTTCGCCCCCGCACCCCGCAGAAAGTCGCAATCCCACCGTCCTGATCTGGTCAATTCCCACGGTGTTCAACAAGCTCGGTGGTGTGGAGGGTAGAAAGAAAGTCGCAATCCCACCGTCCTGATCTGGTCAATTCCCACGGCCGCTTCTCTTGGCCCCGCCAGAACCGCCCTTCGTCGTCGCAATCCCACCGTCCTGATCTGGTCAATTCCCACGCAGAAGCTAGAGGGTCGGTTCAATGGCAAGATCAAAAAAGTCGCAATCCCACCGTCCTGATCTGGTCAATTCCCACCGGCGAGGGCATCAAGGCCGGCGGGGGCATCAAGGCCGTCGCAATCCCACCGTCCTGATCTGGTCAATTCCCACGGGATCGGCCGAGGGGAGGTCCACCGGCTCGACGGAGTCGCAATCCCACCGTCCTGATCTGGTCAATTCCCACCGAATGATCTTCCTGCCCTCGCGACGCTCGGCGAAGTCGCAATCCCACCGTCCTGATCTGGTCAATTCCCACAAATTCCGGGCAGGCCTTGCGCGGATTCATGGCGTCTCCGTCGCAATCCCACCGTCCTGATCTGGTCAATTCCCACGTTGCAGAGCTTGCATACAGGGTCACGGGCCAGGACAGCGTCGCAATCCCACCGTCCTGATCTGGTCAATTCCCACCCGATGACGTTGCCGCACGCCAGCAACGACTCGACTACCGTCGCAATCCCACCGTCCTGATCTGGTCAATTCCCACTCCGTCGATTGGATCGTCCCCCGACGCGTACAGCACCGTCGCAATCCCACCGTCCTGATCTGGTCAATTCCCACTCACCGGCGGGCTCCGGTTCGGAGTTGCAACACCGCATCGTCGCAATCCCACCGTCCTGATCTGGTCAATTCCCACCTCCACCATCGCGGTGAAGGGGAGCAAGAAGTTCGTCGCCAAGAGTCGCAATCCCACCGTCCTGATCTGGTCAATTCCCACTCTTTCTTTTTTCGGCTCGCGAGTCAGATACGCAGCGGCGGGTCGCAATCCCACCGTCCTGATCTGGTCAATTCCCACGGGCCCACGCCGTCATGGTCTCCCGGAACTGTTGCGCGTCGCAATCCCACCGTCCTGATCTGGTCAATTCCCACAGCCCTGCACTGACCGACCACGTGATCATCCTGATCCACGTGCGTCGCAATCCCACCGTCCTGATCTGGTCAATTCCCACCTCGGAGGGCCTGCTCGCCAGCGCAGACGTTACAGCCGACGTCGCAATCCCACCGTCCTGATCTGGTCAATTCCCACGTCACAACCGCTTAATCGGAGGAGCCCCTCGATGAATCGCTCAGAAAGTCGCAATCCCACCGTCCTGATCTGGTCAATTCCCACTGGAGCCTTTCTTCGGGAGCGGCGCGGTCCTGCTCGGGTCGCAATCCCACCGTCCTGATCTGGTCAATTCCCACGTCAACAAGCTCTCGCCGGCCGATCTCCGGGCCTACAGTCGCAATCCCACCGTCCTGATCTGGTCAATTCCCACTTTGCCGGTCGTCACGTGTTCTCCCGCAGTTCCTTGGAGACTCAGTCGCAATCCCACCGTCCTGATCTGGTCAATTCCCACCTTTCCAACCTCTTTCACATCAACACCGGCAACACGGCCCCTGACAGAAGTCGCAATCCCACCGTCCTGATCTGGTCAATTCCCACGGAGGGTGGGGTGGTGGCGTCGAGGGGAGCCCGATGACCCGGGGGGTGAGTCGCAATCCCACCGTCCTGATCTGGTCAATTCCCACATTGGGGCCGGCGCCTCGGGCCTCGATCTCCAGGGCGATGGTCGCAATCCCACCGTCCTGATCTGGTCAATTCCCACGGCGGCAATCCGGTTCTCGGGTCGGTAAGCATCACCGGCGGTCGCAATCCCACCGTCCTGATCTGGTCAATTCCCACATCAACATAGTTTTCCACCTTGGGTCGCGCGGTCTCCGCGTCGCAATCCCACCGTCCTGATCTGGTCAATTCCCACGGTCGTCCCGATAAGTCATGGTTTTTCTGTGGTTTACACCCCCTTCCGCCGTTCTGCCTTCATAAAGGCCCCCGTGGGAGCTCGTTCCGTCCCTCCGGCGCGGGCTTTTCGTGGCCCTAAGCTTCATATACTCTGTCACTTACGTGCTCCGCCGTTCTGCCCGTGCCAAACTGGCGTTTTGCCGCTGGCATGCTTTTTTCCTGGCACGGAATTTTCCTGGTCTCATAGCACATAGATGTCCGGATCCTCCGTCGGCTGGCCGAGACTGTTCTTCCGTCTACCTGCAAGAACTCTATCGAAACCGGAGGCGAAGTTCCAGTCTCTTGCCCGGACACGCCGAGGAAACCATGCCGGCCCGGCCCGGCATGAGATTTTCCGGTTCCGGACTTCGATGGAGCCCTGCCAGCCTCCCCAAACTGAATACGCTTATTCAGTTTCTCCGCAGGCCGCTATCCCTCTTGGAATCCGGGGTTTGCGCCGAAAATTCGGCTTGTTTTCGCCTCGGATGAGGCGCCAAAACTGAATAGCCGTATTCAGTTTTCGAAAGGCGGTCTCCGGGCCGCCCGGGCCTGGCTCGCAAACCTCGTCCTTTCAGGAGGTTGGGCCTTGGCGGGGAACGGCCTCGCGATGCCGGAAGACCCCTCAAAACAGCAAATCAGCCCGTAAAAAGTGAATACCACTATTCAGTTGTAAGTTACTCTTGACAACACTGTTTTCACTTGGCATGATCCCGTCCTCGATGCGGCGGCGGAGCGTGGCAATGGGCTCCCGGGCATCGCGGCCGGCCCGACATCTTCTGGAAACGGGAACCAGCGGGGCCGGCCGGAGACAACGGGCAGGACCGGCGTCATGGCGGCGCCGTTAAAACGAGCCGCGAACGGCTCAACCCCGAAAGGAGGGGACCATGTTGAGAGAGAACACGAACGCAGGAATGTTGGGGCAGTTGGTGCGGTTCAGCGCCGCGCTGGCCGCCAACTCCTCGGAGCTGGCGCATCTCGAAGGGATGCGCGTCCGTTTCGAGACGTTGGTCAGCGAGGCGCAGGCGATCGCCCAGCAGCAGGCCGCGCTGGTGGCCAGCAAGCAGGAGGCGAGTAAGCGGATGCAGGCGCTGCTCACCGAGGGCTTGCGGGTGGCCACCGGCATGGAGCGGATGCTCCTGGAATTCTACGGCCTGCGGGCAGAAAAGCTGGCGGAGTTCGGTCTGCAGCCGTTCCGCGGCCGGACGCGCCGCAGTAATCAGAAGCCGGAGCCGGAGGAGCCGTCGCCGCCCGAGGTGAAGCCTGTCTCAGCGGCACCGGAAGAGACCCAGGTCTGACGTGTTTCAAGGTGAAATTGGTTTGGGGGAGCGTGCGGATCGGCGCTCCCCTCTTTTTTTGTCCCGAAAAGGGCCCGCGGAGCGCCGCCCCAGGATGACGGGCTCGTATCTGATCTGTCGGAGCCGTATCTCGGATGACGGAACGCCGCCGCGAGATGACGGGACGGTTTCTGAGCTTGCGGAGCGCCGCCGTCATCTGGCGGGACGCCCTCTTGTCCCGGGGAACGCGGCCCTCATCCTGCGGGACCGCATCTCAGATGACGGAGCCTCGCCGCGAGATGACGGAGCGGTTTCTGAGCTTGCGGCGCGCCGCCGTCATCTGGGGGAGCGCCTTCTTGTCCTGCGGGACGCCGCCGTCATCTGTCGGGACGGCATCTCGGATGACGGAGCCTCGCCGCGAGATGACGGGACGGTTTCTGAGCTTGCGGAGCGCCGCCGTCATCTGGCGGGACGCCCTCTTGTCCTGGGGAACGCCGCCGTCATCTGTCGGGACGGCATCTCGGATGACGGAGCCTCGCCGCGAGATGAGGGGACGGTTTCTGAGCTTGCGGCGCGCCGCCGTCATCTGGAGAAGCGCCTTCTTGTCCTGGGGGCCGCCGCCGTCATCTGTCGGGACGGCATCTCGGATGACGGAGCCTCGCCGCGAGATGAGGGGACGGTTTCTGAGCTTGCGGGGCGCCGCCGTCATCTGGGGGAGCGCCTTCTTGTCCTGGGGGACGCCGCCGTCATCTGTCGGGACGGCATCTCGGATGACGGAGCCTCGCCGCGAGATGAGGGGACGGTTTCTGAGCTTGCGGGGCGCCGCCGTCATCTGAGGGAGCGCCTTCTTGTCCTGCGGGACGCCGCCGTCATCTGTCGGGACGGCATCTCGGATGACGGAGCCTCGCCGCGAGATGAGGGGACGACGTCTCGGTTCGCGGCACGCCGCCGTCATTTGGGGGAACGCCTTCTGATCCTGCGGGACGCCGCCGTCAAGTCGGGGACTGCCGCCGTCATCTCAGATGCGGCTCCCCCAGGCTGAGGGCTGCCGCCGTCATTCCAGATAAAGGCTCCGGCATCCTGGGGAACGCCGCCGCGGGTTGTGTTGGCCCGGCTTTTGAATTCCCTCCGAACGAGCGAAGCGGGCCGGCCGTGGTGCCGTCCTGTCTGATCCCATCACGGAGGAGCGCGCATGTCGTCCTCGTTCAGCGTATACCTGATCGGCTTCATCGTCCTCGTCATCGGGCTCGCACTGGGGGCTAACCTGGCAGGAATGCCCACGCATTGGATCGCCGTCGGCGTCATCTGCCTGATCGGCATCGGCATCTTGAGCGCCGTCAAGAAGACGCAGGCCAAGGCGCCTCCCGATTCCGCCGGCGGCTCGGGTGGGCCGCCGCGGTCCTGACGGAACCTCTCCAGCGTGTCGCGGAGCGGCAGAGGTATGTAAAGATCTCCGCCGCTTGGACCGCTCTCCGTTCGGCTCCGCCTTCGGCTTCGACCGTCTGGCCGGCTGGTCGATCGACCATCCGCGCCGGACGATCGCCGCTTTCGCCGTCCTGGTGGTGCTGGCGGCCCCCGGGCTGTTGCGGCTGCAGCTCCGCACGGACGGCCACGCTCTGGTGCCTCCCGGCGATCCGGCCGTTTGGTTCGACGCCGAGGTGCGCCGGCATTTCGGGCTGCGGGATCCGATCGTGGTGGTGCTCGAGACCTCCCGGCCGGACGGCATCTTCGACGCCGGCACGCTCCGCCGCCTGCGCGACCTGACGGCGGCCCTGGAGAAGGTCGAGGGAGTCCCCCCCGGCGGCGTCACCAGCCTGGCCAACGAGAAGCGCGACCGCGTCTATCCCGGCACGCTCGATTTCCGGCCCTTCCTCGACGAGGTGCCGGATACGCCAGAGGAGATGGAGATCTTTCGGGGGGACCTCGAGGCGATCGAGATCCTGCGCGGGACCCTGGTGTCCAAGGACCGCAGCGCGGTCGCGGTTCTGGTCGGTGCCCCCAACGTCCTCGACAGCCCGGGAGACGTGAACGCCGCGGCGGCGGACCGGGTCGCCCTCTGCCGCCGCATCGCCGAAGTCAGCCGCCGTTTCGAGTCGCCCGGCAACCGCGTCCTGGTGGTGGGCGCGCCGGTGGCCGAGTCGCTGCTGGGAACCCACATCCTGGAAGACCTGGCCGTGCTCCTGCCGCTGTCGATGGCCATCATCGGCGTCGTTCTCTGGCTGGGGTGCCGGCGCATGGCGGGAGTCCTGCTGGGGATGGTCCAGGTCGCTGCCGCGCAGCTCTGGACCTTCGGCGTGATGGGGTGGCTGGGCCTCACGGCGTATCTCCCTACGGCCGTGCTTCCGGTCATCCTGACGACCCTCGCCCTCGCCGATGAGATCCACCTGTTCTGGCGCTACCAGCAGATCCTGGACGCGGAGACCGGAGAGGCCGGCGCGAGGCATCCGGCCGCCGTGCGGACGCTGGTCTCGCAAATGAGCCGGCCCGTCGTGCTGGCCACCCTCACCACCGTCATCGGCTTCCTGTCTTTTCTCGCCTCGCCCCTCGCCGCCGTCCGCGGCTTCGGGGCCTTCGCCGCGGTCGGTCTTCTGTTCTGTCTTTTCTGGTCCCTGATGGTGGGGCCGGCGGCGCTGGCGCTGCTGCCGCCGCGGGTCTTGCGGCGGCCGGCCGGACGCGGCGCCGCGGTTTCCGACCGCTTCTACCGCTTCTTCACGCCGCTCTACCGGTCGCCGCAGCGCACGCTGGGGATTCTGGCCCTGGGTATATTCCTGACGGGCCTCGGAATCGCGCGCCTGCGGGTGCAGGACTCCTGGCTCGGAGGTTTCGCGCCCGAGAGCCCATTCCGCATCGCCACTCAGCGGGTCAACCAGCTCTTCAACGGCACCCACCTGCTGCTCGTCCATCTCGATCTCACGCGCTGGCGGGGAAGGATCGACGACGTCTATGACGGCGAGCCCGGGCCGCTCCTCGAGCCGCGAACCCTGCGGGCCATCGGCGCGTTCGAGTCCTTCCTGGAGCGCCAGCCGCGGGTGGGAGGTGTCCTCGGACCCCACTCTCAGCTCGCCACCGTCTCCTTCCTGCGATCCGGCCGCAATCCCCGGCGGATGAGCATTCCGGACCGGCCGGCCGAGGTCGCGACGCTGCTCCAGAAGTTCGACGAGGTGCGAGGCGAGACGCGGCGCCGGGAGGTGATCGACGACGCCCGCCGCCGCGGCGTGATCACGCTGTTCCTCAAAGATCCCGACTACCGCCAGGTGGAGAGTCTGATGGCCGCGGCCCGTCGCTACGCCCGCGCGCGGCTGGAGCCGCTGGGAATCCGCGCCGGTTTCGCCGGCGACGTGGCGGTGAGCCAGGCGATGATCCCCGCCATCGTCCGCACCCAGGTCTTCTCCCTGCCGCTCGCGCTGGCCGGGTCCTGGCTCGTGGTGACGCTTCTCTACCGGTCGTGGAGAGTGGGGCTCCTCATCGCCCTCCCCTCGTCCCTGGCCGCCGTCTGTATGCTGGGAGCCATGGGATGGACCGGCATTCCCCTCGGGGTCGCCACCTCCATGTTCTGCTCCATCACCCTCGGGGTCGGCATCGACTACGGAATCCACTTCTATGAGGTCTTCCTGCGCCTGCGTGGAATGGGCTCCGGCCGGAACGCCGCGCTCGAGTCCGTCGCCGAGGCCGGGCCGGCCATCGCGGCTGACGCGGCGGCCATCGCGCTCGGCTTCGGCATCCTTGGCATCTCCCAGGTTCCGGCCAACGCCCGTCTGGGCTTCCTGGTGGCCGGGGCTCTCGCCGTCGCCTGCGCCCTGACGCTGGCCGGCCTCGGCGCCCTGCTGCAGCGCCTGTCGCCGGCGGACAACCCTTCCAGATGACGAAACGCGAGAAGGCGCGGCGCATCGCCGGGATCCTCGACGGGCTGTACCCCGCGGTCGATGTCCCGCTGAAGCACCAGGACCCATTTACTCTCCTGGTGGCCGTGGTCCTCTCCGCTCAGACCACGGACAAGCTGGTCAACACGGTGACGCCCGCCTTGTTCGCCCGCGCCCCCACTCCGCAGGCCATGGCCGCCCTGCCGGTCGAGGAGATCCGGACGCTGATTCGCCGTATCGGTCTGGCTCAGGGCAAAGCGAAGAACCTCGAGCGCCTCTCCGAGCTTCTGGTGGAGAAGCACGGCGGCCGGGTGCCGCGGACTCTGGAAGACCTGGAAGCCCTGCCGGGCGTCGGCCACAAGACCGCCTCCGTGGTGCTGAACCAGGCGTTCGGCCTGCCGGCCTTCCCGGTGGACACCCACATCCACCGGCTGGCCGCGCGCTGGGGCCTGTCGAACGGCCAGAACGTCGAGACCACCGAGCGCCATCTCAAGGAGGTCTTCCCCGAGGAGAGCTGGGGCAAGGTCCACCTCCAGATCATCTACTTCGGACGCGAGCACTGCCCCGCGCTCTACCATGACCTGGAAGGGTGTCCCATCTGCTCGTGGGCGGCGTCGAAGAAGCGGAAGGAGGAGGAGCGGCGGCGGAATGTGGGACTGCGGCGGCGGGGCAATATTGCTTAAGGTGGCTTTCCCCCGCCCGCCCCTCACCCCTGTCCCCTCTCCCATCGCCCTCCCCCCGACCGGGAGAGGGGAACGATTCCGAACCGGATGAGCTTGTAGGGTCCGCGCACCCTGAGGACAGTTATGGTGCGCACAGCGCCTCCTACCCAGGCAGCGCCTTCCATCGAGTTCCCCTCTCCCGGTCGGGGGGAGGGCGATGGGAGAGGGGACAGGGGTGAGGGGCGGGCGGGGGAAACGTCAGGTCCACCTCTTCCGCCGAGCGAAGGCAAGGACCTCCGAGAGCACCCCTTCGGTATCCCCGAAGACCCGCTCATTCGGAAACCGGAGGATCGTAAATCCCAGACCCCGGATGTGCGCATCCCTCTCCCGGTCCCGCGCGGCGGGCTGCGCTTCCGCGTGGACCTCCCCATCCAGTTCGATGACCAGTCTGATCTCGTAACAACAGAAGTCCGCGACGAAGGGGCCGATGGGAAACTGGCGGCGGAACTTCAAATGCCGTAGACGGCGGTCTCGGAGGAGGCTCCACATCGCCCTCTCTGCGGGCGTCTGGCGCTTCCTCAAATCACGGGCCAGTTGGCTGACTCGCATCGGTAGCGGAGTCAATCTTCCGTCGGGTGGCCTGAGAACAATGGGACGAGTCGCGTCTGGATCTCGTCGAGATAGTCCGCCAGCCCCGATCCACGTCCCCTGTCGCTCAGGATTCGAAGATCGCAGTCGAGCCAGCAGAGCCGCTCCCGCTCCGCATTGTCGCGGATCAGCGCCTTGAGAGCTCGTTTCGCATTTCTGAGGGCGTTCGGTGTTCTTGCCGTTAGATGCTGCGCCGAGGATAGTGGATCGAAACCGAGCTCTCTTTTGAGTCCGGTCAGCGCCCGTTCTTCGGCCGGCGTCTGGGGTGCGAACCCAGTCAATACCCAGCATTCCCGTTTCGTGTCAGCGACTCCAATGATGATTGGAAAGGGCCATTCCGTGCCGGGGCTCTCTTCGCGGCGGGCTCTCTCCAGGCTGTCCCTGCGGGTCGGATCTCCGTCAGAATCACGGATGATAACTACGGCATCTGGCCGTTGAACCTTGAGGAGAAGGAGAGCGGAGCGGGCGACTCGATAGTCAGTCAGCCCACCAAACGCCCCGTGGACCCTAAAATCGTATTCGCGAGCAAGGGCCGGGACCTTGCGCCAAGCCAAAAAAGCATCGCTTTCTTCAAGTCCGCGCCAACGACGATAGTGGACCAGCGTATCGGCGGTGATCCAATCTACCGCCGAGCATAAGACTCGATCGGCCAAGTCGGTAGCAGTCCACATATCCGCAACGCCCTCGCACAGAATGGCGAGGGAAAACGCAGCGGCATTCTTCATCGAGCCCGAGCCTTCCGGCGTCGCGGGACCGGTGCTCCTGTCAGCCAGTCTTCCCCTACGCTGCTCCAGAACTCCCCGGTTGCCATGAATCCCTTCCATTCCTTGTACTCGGGGTGCTCAGTGAGCGATTTCACGACCGCATATCCATCGGCGTCGCAATTGGTCAGCAAAACCTCCTCGGCGCGGAAATGGTCCAGCAGGTAGGGAGAGTGGCTGGTGGCGACGATCTGTAGTCCAGCACGCTGCGCCTGGACGGCTCGAATCTGGGCAACAAGATTCCCTAGCGCCTTGGGGTGCAAACATCGCTCGAGATCATCGATCAAGATCAATTGAGGGTCTGACTGGGATGAAAGCGCCGTCAGAAGCCCCAAAGTCAGAAGCGTTCCCTCGCTGAGGGCTGCTGCGGGCACCTGGTCGGCACCATTCATATCGATCAGAAACTCGTAGCCGATATCCGGGCGTTGTGCTTTCGAATGCCCAACCGTAATGCCTCGGACGCTGGGCACGACCCCTTGTAGTTGTTTGACGATCTCTTGGAGGCGATCAAAATTCTGTAGCTTGAGATCGGCGAGAAGCGACGGGAGACCTGCTCCATCGCTTGGCAAGGCCTCGATCTTCTGAAATGACGGAGTTGCCAGCTTTTTGGGATCGAGCCTCAGAAGGATCGCGGGCCGGACCAGTCCTTTAAGGTGGGACGGATATGCAAATTGCGGAAGTTCCTTATCGTTGCCAAGCTGTGTTTTAGGCCGAGGAAACCCGCCTTCGTCGAAGGTTATGTTGAAGACAAACTCCCTTCCATGGAGGTTCCCGCTGCAGCCCAGATCAAGCTGTCCTTGGGCTTCACGACTTTTGATCAGGCCTGGCGAGAATTCACCTTGGAAGACCGTGCTCTTGAGCTTGTCTGCTTCATCCGAGGAAAGGCAGCGCGTGAGGCACTCCAACGCCTGCAAAATGGTCGTCTTGCCCGATGAATTGGGCCCTACGATGACCGTGAAGGGTTGCAGATCGATGCAGACCTGGCGGAGGATCTTGAAATTTTTGAAGTGGGCTTTCCGGATCATGCTTGACCCTAACCTTTCGTCAAGCCCTCGTTGCTAAGTCTACTCTACAACAGGTCGAAGTTCCGGCGTAGGCTCCATCAGGTTATCATCTCCTCCATGGACCGCCTCGCCCGCTATGCCTGGCTCACCCTCGCCTACAACGTGGCGGTCATCCTGTGGGGAGCCATCGTGCGGGCCACTGGCTCCGGCGCTGGCTGCGGCAGCCACTGGCCGCTCTGCAACGGCGAGGTCGTGCCGCGGGCACCGAGAATCGAGACGCTCATCGAGCTTCGCCCACCGCGCCACCAGCGGTATCGCCCTGCTCCTGGTGGTGGGGCTCGTCGTCTGGGCCTTCCGCGGCCGGCCGCGTGGGAACCCTGTGCGCAAGGCGGCGGTCTTCTCCTTGGTCCTCATACTGAGCGAGGCTGCCGTGGGCGCCGGCCTGGTGCTCTTCGAGCTGGTGGCGGACAACCAGTCCATGGCGCGGGCGATGTTCATGGCGACCCACCTGGTCAACACCTTCTTCCTACTGGCGGCGCTCACCCTGACCGCGCATTTCGCGAGCGGCGGCGCGCCGTTTAGCCTTCGCGGTCACGGTCTTCTCAGCGGAAGGATCGCTCTGGGATTCGTGGGCCTGCTGCTGTCCGGAATCAGCGGCGCGATCGCGGCGCTCGGGGACACGCTCTTCCCGGCCGCTTCGCTGACCCAGGCCCTGGAGCAGGACCTCTCTCCGACGGCGCATCTGCTGATCCGCCTGCGGCTGTTCCATCCCGGCATCGCCATCGCGGCCGGGGTGTTCACTCTCTACCTCGCCCTGAAGCTCCTGAAGAGCCGGCTCGGACCCGCGACGAACCGCTACGCCTGGTGGACGGGCGGGCTCGTCTTCAGCCAGATCCTCGCGGGGTTGGTCAACGTGCTGCTGCTGGCTCCCGTCTGGATGCAGGTCGTCCACCTGCTGCTGGCGGATCTGCTGTGGATCGCTTTCCTGCTGCTGGGCGCCTCGGCGCTGGCAGGCTCCGAGCTCATCGAAGCTGCCGCCGCGCCCCTTGCCTTCCCGGAAAGCCCGCGCGCCGGCGCCGGCCTCGCCGCTCGCCAGCGTACCGGCTCCTAGCCGCGCCTCGGCCAGGCTTGCCGAGGGCCTACAGCACCGTCTCGCGCACCACCTCGTCGATGGTGGTGACGCCGTCGCGGATCTTCTGCAGACCGCTGCCGCGCAGGGTCATCATGCCGTTCTGGATGGCCTTCTGACGCAGCTCGAAGGCGCTGCCGCCGGAAAGGACCATCTCACGGATTTCCTCGTCGACCTCCAGCACCTCGTAAAGACCGATTCGGCCCTTGTAGCCCGTGTTGCTGCAGCGGTCGCACCCGCGGCCGCGGAAGAGCTTCAAGGTGCGCGCCTCGTGCTCGGAGAAGCCGATCTGAGTGAGCGCCGCGGGCGGCACCTCCAGCGGCTCCTTGCAGAACGTGCAGATGCGGCGCACCAGCCGCTGCGCCGCGATCATGTGCACCGAGGTGGCCACCAGGAAGGGCTCGATGCCCATGTTCATCAGACGGCTGATGGAGGAAGGCGCGTCGTTGGTGTGCAGCGTCGACAGCACGAGGTGGCCCGTCATGGCAGCCTTGATCGCTACCTCCGCGGTTTCGAAGTCGCGGATCTCGCCGACCAGGATGATGTTCGGGTCCTGGCGCAGGAAGGAGCGCAGCGCCGCCGCGAAGTTCAAGCCGATCTGATCGCGCGTCTGGACCTGGTTGATGCCGACGAGGTTGAACTCGACGGGGTCCTCGGCGGTGATGATGTTCACTTCGGCCGTGTTGATCCGCTGCAGGGCCGAGTAGAGGGTGTTCGTCTTGCCCGAGCCCGTGGGACCGGTGACCAGCACCATACCGTACGGCTTGAGGATCGACTGCTCGAATTTGCGCAGCGGCTCCGGCTCCAGGCCCAGCTTCGCCATGTCGAGCATGAGCTTGTCCTTGTCGAGCAAGCGCATGACGATCTTCTCGCCGAACAGCGTGGGCAGCACGGAGACGCGGTAGTCGAGGTCTTTGACCCGGCCCGAGATCTTGGTCTTGATCTTGATGCGTCCGTCCTGGGGCAACCGCTTCTCGGCGATGTCGAGCTTCGACATGATCTTGCAGCGGCTGGTGATCGCCTCCTTGAGCTTCAGGGGCGGGTGCATCATTTCGTAGAGAATGCCGTCGATCCGGTAGCGGACCCGGTACTCCTTCTCATACGGCTCGATGTGGATGTCGGAGGCGCCGCGCTTGATGGCATCCGTCAGGATCAGGTTGACCAGCTTGACGACCGGCGCCTGCTCCGACTCTTCCTCGAGGGCGGCGAGATCGAGCTCCTCCTCCTCCTCCAGGACCTCGAGGTCGGCGCCCGACTCCTCCGAAAGATCCTCCATCACCTTTTTCAGCTCGATGGCGTGCGTCGAGCCGTAGTAACGGTCGATGGCGGTACGGATCGCCGTCTCGGAGGCCACCACCGGCTCCACCTTGTAGCCGGTCATGAACTTCACGTCGTCCATCGCGAAGACGTTGGTGGGATCGATCATCGCCACCGTGATCGTGGCGCCCGCCTTGGTCACCGGCAGGATCGTGTACTTGCGGGCGATATCGGCGGGGATGATCTTGATGACGGCGTCGTCGATCTCCATGCCGCTGAGATCGACCGAGGAGACCTTGAAGTGCTGGGAGAGAGATTCGACGAGCTGCTTCTCGCTCAGGTAGCCGAGCTTGACCAGGTTCGTGCCGACGCGTCCGCCCTGATCCTTCTGCAGGGTGAGCGCCTCGTTGAGCTGTGCCTGGTTGATCCGGCCGGTGCGGATGAGCAGCTCCCCCAGCTTGTCGGGAACCTGCGACGGTGCCTGGGTTCGGCGTGCTACTTCCGGAGGCGGTGCCATGCGAAATCACCTTGCGGGCCGGGTGACCGGACCCGTCCTTCTCGAGGGAGCGATCTCCCGTGAAAAACTGTCTGAAACGGCGAACAGTCTACCAGCCGGCGGGAAAGGGGGTCAACGCAGGCGCCTATTGGAATGTCGCTATGCGGCGCCGGCTGTGCCAGCTCGACCTCACCCCCTGGCCCCATAGGCGTTAACCTGACGTCGAAGGGTGTCGATGAACGGAGCCTCTCCGCCGCCTCGGGCCCCTCACTCCCCTTCCCCTCTCTCCCACCGCACACCCGTCCGCCGGGAGAGAGGGGTCTAAAAATAAAAAGGATGATTTCCTTGGTTTTTTCAGTCTCTCTCCTCTCCCGGCGGGCGGGAGTGCGGTGGGAGAGGAGGGCCGGGGTGGTGAGGGGCACGAGGCGGCGGAGAGGCCCCGTTCATCGACACCCTTCGACGTTAGGTCAACGCCTATGCCCCCCTGGCCCCCTCTCCTGAAGGAGAGGGGGAATTGTAGCGTTTTAAAGCCCCTCTCCTTCAGGAGAGGGGTTGGGGTGAGGTCGCGCTGGTAATGCCGTGCCTAAAATCTCCGCCGCCCGTTCGGCTACCTGGTACGGCGAAACCTCCAGCAGGCAGGCTTTCGTCTCCTCCAGCCGCTGATAGCAAAAGCTGCACGGCAGCCGTTTGAAAAGGGCGTGCCGCGGAGCGGCGTAGGGACCGTGGCGCTCCGGATCGGTGGGACCCATCAGCATCAGCACCGGGGTGCCCAGCGCGTGCGCGAGGTGGGTGGGTCCGGAGTCACCGCCGAGCATCAGGCGCGCCCGGCGGATCAGAGCCGAGAGCGTCGGCAGGTCGGCCGCCGGCACGATCCGGACCGCTCCCTCGCCGGCCGCCGCGACCCCGGCTGCGAGCGTCTCTTCGTTCGGCGCCGCCGCCACCCAGGTCCGGAGGCCCGTCTGCGCCTGGAGGAGCCGCGCGGCCTTTCCCCACCACGCCGGCGGATACCGCTTGTTGGCCCAGCCCGCGCCGGGATGGAGGAGGCCGAACGGCTCCGGGTGAGCCGCGAGCAGCTCCCGCGCCGCCGCGGGCTCCTCCCGAAAGAGCTTCTCGCCTCCGAAGTCCGGCGGCTCCGGGGGGACGCCGAGCGCGTCGAGCAGCGAGAGCATGCGGTCCACCGCGTGCGTGCCGCGGGGGACGACCGGCTGGCTGATCCAGATCGCGCTCGACGGCTCGCGCCGGAAGCGGCGGGCGGGACCGATCCGCGTGTCGGCCAGAGTGAGGGCGGAGATGACTCCCGCCTTGTGGTTCCCCATCAGGTCCAGCACCACGTCGGGGGCGAAGCGGTCCAGGGAAGAGATGAAACCGCCGAGCTCGCGCAGGCCCCGGGCGGAGAGCCGGCGCCAGCGGCGGAGCCGCACCACCAGCAGCTCGTCGAGGTCCGGATGTTCCGCCAGCACGGGAGCCATCGTTTCCTCGACCACCCAGCCGATCCGCGCCGCGGGTAGATGGCGGCGCAGGGCCGTGAGCACCGGCAGGGCGTGGACGACGTCGCCGAGCGCGCTGGTGCGGACGATGAGAATTCTCACCCCGGTCCCTTGATTTTGGCGATCAGATCGCTCGTCGCGTGATCCTTGGGATCTCCCACCAGCGCGGTGCGGCCGCCGTAGGCGCGGACGACCTCGTACTCGGGGACCCGCTCCGGCACCCCGTAATCGGTCCCCTTGCAGTGGACGTCCGGCTTCAGGTCCGCCAGCAGGGAAGCGGGAGAATCGCCCTCGAAGACCACCACGAAATCGACCGGCTCCAGAGCGGCCAGCAGCTCGGCGCGCTCGGCGGCCGGCACCAGCGGCCGGCCGGGACCCTTGAGACGCGCGACCGAGGGGTCGTCGTTGATGGCCACGACCAGCGCGTCCGCCTCGGCACGGGCGGCGCGGAGATAACGGAGGTGCCCCACGTGGAGCAGGTCGAAATGGCCGTTGGCGAAGGCCATCCTCTTCCCCTGGCCTCTGAGCTCCGCGATCCGCCGGCGGAGCTCGGGCAGGGTCAGGACCAGCCCCACCGCAGCTCCTCCAGGGGGCGGGGATCGGTCTCGATCGCCCGCCGCAGCTCCTCGGGGGAACAGGTCGCCGTCCCCATCTTCATCACCACCACGCCGCCGGCATAGTTGGCGAGCAGCGCCGCCTCCAAGGGAAAGGCGCCGGCCGCCAGAGCGAGGGCGAAAGCGCCGATCACGGTGTCCCCGGCGCCCGTCACGTCCGCCACCTGGTCCGTGCCGGAGACCGGCAGGTGCGCCGAGACGTCGGAGCGGAACAGGCTCATCCCGCGGCTGCCGCGCGTGATCAGCAGAAAGCGCGCCCCCAGCCGTTCGCGCAGCCGCCGGCCGGCCTCCTCCAGGAGGTCCGGATCGTCGTTGATCGTCGAGCCGGCCAGAGTCTCGGCCTCCTCTTCGTTCGGAGTGGCCCCGTCGAGCCCGACGAATTCGCCCAGCCGGAAGCGGCTGTCCGCCAGCAGCGTCGCGTTCTCCCCCAAGGCGGCGCGCACGCGCGACAGCATCCCCGGCTCGACGGCGCCATAGCCGTAGTCCGAGAGGATCGCCACCTTCGCCTCGCCGGTCCAGCGCTGCAGGAGAGCGGCGAAGCGCCCGCGTTCCTCATCCGTGAGAGCGAGCGTCTCCTCGATGTCGTAGCGCACGATCTGCTGCTTGATCGCGTGCCTGGCGCCGCCCAGGATGCGGACCTTGGTGGGCGTCCGGTAGCCGGGCCGCACCAGGATGCCGGCGGTCTCGATCCCCCGGCCTTCCAGGTCGGCCAGCAACCCCCGGCCGTGCGGGTCGTCTCCCACGACGCCCAGAGGCAGAGGCCGTCCCCCCAGCGCGGCGACGTTGGCGACGGCGTTGGCCCCGCCGCCCGGAGTGAGCTTCTCGCCCTGGTAGGAGAGGATGAGGACGGGAGCCTCGCGGCTGATCCGTTTGGGAGTGCCGGTTATGAACACGTCCGCCACCAGGTCCACCAGCATGGCGACCGGCTGACCGGCCATGGCGTCGACCAGGCGCAGCAGCCGATCCATCGTCGGAAGTACCTGGGCCTGTGGCATTTGGAGGCGGATTGTAGCAGGCGGGGCCGGTCGCCCGGATGGGCTCTCGGACCACCGGCGATACGCCGCTACGCCTTCGCCCGCGCCAGAGCCGCCTTGATGACCTCGTCAGGCATATCAGCCTTCTTCCAGGCGACAAGGTCGTCCGCGGAGAGGGTGGAGCTCAGGGTTTTCTGGTTGACGTAGTCGACCAGAAGGTCTGTCGTGAAGCCTTGTTTTTTCAGCTTGACGAGATCGGCGAGCAAATCCGAGGGAGTGACGGGTGGCGTGGAAGGAGCGGCAGCGGCTGCGTCGACCGGTTTGGCTTTGCCCGTCCAGGCGTTCTGCAGGCCGGCGTCGTTGAACAGGTTGGCGTAGGCCTCTTTGGTCGCGTCGCTCAGCACTTCGTTCGTGTTGTCCTGGCTGCGGCTCTTGCCGTAACGGGTAGCGTCTCCCGAGGCGGCGCCTTGCCAGAGGGTCCGGCCCTGGGCATCCTGGAGCGTGAACGTCACCTGCGTTTCGGCGTTGTAGGTCGACCCGACCGCCTTGTTGCTCTCCACGACGCGGAAGCGGGTCAGCTTGCCCGCCAGGGTCAGGGGAGCTTCGGCTGAGGTCTTGATTCCCCAGTCGGTGGCGTTCTTCTTGAGAACCTCGTTGGCCCAGCCGATCACATCGTTCGAGGCGCGTACCGGCCAGACCCGGTCGTCGTCGTCCGAGGTGTCGCCGATGACGGCCGGATCGTTTCCGGCCCGCCCTTCGGCGATCGACAGGTTGACCGGCCGCTCGCTCATGCCGGGAAGCAGCAAGGCGTTCGAGTTGGCCACGCTCTCCTGGGGCATGTAGCGAAGAGAGATGGTGAAGATGCCTTTGTCGGCCGCCCGAGCTTCGGCGGTCCCGAAGAGGCTCAGCGCGGCGGCGAGCCCGATTGTCCACGAGTTGAGTTTCATAGCTCCTCCTTGAGCCGGGGTTACGGAGGACTGCAATCCGAAGGGCTGGATTGTACCAGGAGAGAACGAGATGCCGACCGTTCCAGGAACCACCGGCAGCCATCCGTCAGCGGGCAGGTCTCGCAGAGAGGGACATTCCGCTTGCAGATCTCCTGGCCGTGCCGCCGCAAAGCTGCTGAGAATGTCGCGCCTAGCGAAATCGATCCCCCAGGTGTCTTTGACCCGCCTGGCTGCCGGATACTCACGGTCCGAGGGACTCCGGAGTCACACCAGGAGGATCGAGCGCTGCCTCGGTGCCGGCGGTCGGGTCGTCCTGATCGACGTGTTCGACACCCCCGCCCGCCCGGAACCCCGTGGAAGTTCCTGCGGCGGCTGTTCAGGCTGCGGATGGTGAAGCTGGTCCGCTCAGCTTTCCGTGGTGCGTCGGCGCTTGACCTCGGCGAGGATGTCGTCAAGCGTCATACCTTCGAAGTGCTCCCTTCGCTCTTCGGTATAGTTGCCGGTTCCCGAAGTGAACTGGTTGATGAACCGGAGCGTGTTCGCGAGTCCGATCTCCCGGGAGAGCACTTGAATTGCCTCGTGATTGATCTCAGCTAGAGGCTTAATGGGAATGCTCATGGCGGGAGGGCTGGTCTTGCTCAGGGTCCAGCGAGTGCCATTGTGGTTGGGCTCGCGAGAGAGTACGTAGAGATTGTTTCTCCAACCGAAGAGGCCGGCCGGCATCGAAGAGCGCTCGACGGCTCTCATTACAGCCACGAAGTCCTCGGGCTTCTCGAGGCAAGGGACTCAACTGTGAGGGGGGAATAGAGAGAGTACAGAGCATTCATCCCTTCCAACTTGTTGCTGCCCTTGATGGGGTCTTGCCTGATGCCTGCGGGTCCGAGGCATCCAAGGGAAAGAAAAGCCCGATCAGCAAAAAGCAGAGCCACCATTTCCTATCCGGTCCGACTCCTCATCATTCTCCTCCTTCTCCTTCAATGAGAAGCCGGAATGGGAAGGCTGTATCCTCGAGAGAGGCGATGTAGGGATACCCGATGGTGTAGGGAAAATTTCCGCGGAATCGGCCACGCGGATTAGCTGGACTTGGGGGAAGTCAGTTTGTCGCGCTGCAGGAGTCTGAGCTCAGAGATATCTCGCCGCTCATTTTGTTAGAGCGAGGACATGGATGGGACATGTAGGAAGCATCTGGCGAGCCTTTTCATCCAGCCGTTCATAATTCTGCACCCATAGGTCGAAGAAGAACCTGAGATCGACCAGTGTCACTTTGCGTTGCTCCTGGAAGAGCGCACGTTTTCGTGCATCTCTAGTGAATCCGCTGACTGCCACGAAAATGCCGACATCGTCCTCGCCGAGAATGGCTAAAAAGGCGTTCAACTCGTCTAGCCTTACTTTATCCGCTCGACGCTTCACCTGCACCTTAATGCGCGGCGATTCCAAACCCAAGGGATCGATGGAGGCGAAGATATCGACACCGCCGTCCTTGCCCGGCGGCGCAACCCAGATAATATGATTTCCCATCGCATGGAGAAGCGAGGCAACCAGCTCTTGAAATTCATAGGGGTTCAAGCCCATGATGTACCGCTCGATCGCACTCCATGCTTGCTGTTTTGCCTCCTCCCCAGTAAAGGTCGTGGATTCGGTTTCCGAATGCTTCCGTCGTACCTTGGGTCCGCGGATTCTCGAGCGGTCATGAATTCCCATTCGATGATCCTCTCAGGGTGCCATCAGGCACTAGCTAGCTAGTATATACTGTCTACTCGCTCTTATGACTAAGATGAGTCTCCTGCCCAAACCCTAGATGCCGACGACGAAGATGTACAGGGAGTAAGAGGTAGCAGGAAGAAGCATAGTTGGAAAAGAGCCTCCTGTCAAGATTGTAGAAGCGCTCACCTAGGGGTGAGAGCGCGCCGCCCATGTTCCCTATGGTGCCTGATCCGCTAGAAGCGTGACAGACAGTCAGACAGGACACTTTCACCGCCTGCAACTAGACGTAGCAGACAGCCGCAAGGCCCGAGGAACAGGAGATGGCCCACCGAAGATTGGATCTTGCTCACAGACCAGTGGCGGACACCGCCACTTTTTTGATCGCGTGATGGAGCATAGAGCAAGCCCTTTCAACCGTAGATACCAGCGGGCATCTAAGGGATTGCTCCACAACCCCATCATTTTGAGAAGGTCCTCGGGTTGTTCAAAGTCTCGCGGCAGGAGAGTTCAACTAGGAGGGCAGAGAGGGTATCAGGACCCCATTACTTCAACGCAAGATCCGCGCCGAGCAAAGTGACAAACGCTTACTGACAGACGTTTCCGCGCTTTACACTCTCGATCTGAGCGGAGGGAACCCAGAGAATGCTTCTGGCCTCTTGGTCGAGGTATCCCCTGACGGGACCCTTCTCGATAAACGCCCACTTTTCCGGTCCTGGAACTACCGTTAGGTGATTGGCTTGGGCGGGCAAGGTTACAGTGGAAACGAGTCGGTCGGCTCTGGGATCGATCTTGCTAAGAGTCCAGCGCGTACCGTTGCCGTTGGGCGCGCGGGAAAGCACGTAAAGGTAATCTCTCCAGCCATAGATACCAGCAGGCATTGAGGAGCGCTCGACAGCTCTCATCAAAGCGGGGAAGTCCTCGGCTCTTTCGAAGACCGGAAGCAAAGTATTCCATCGAGAAGGAGGATACAAGTCATCCAGAGCGTTCATCGCTTCCAGCTCGGCGCTCCCTTTGCTGTTCCGAAGAACCCGCGCCTCGCTATTAACCAGCAAGATGAAGGCTGTATCGTCCAAGGAAGTGATGAACGGATAACCTATGCGATAGAAGATTTCGGCCGGTTCGGCTTGTGGGATGGCAAGGAACTGGAGGTCGGTGGGACCTATGGCCGAGAAGCGGATGAATCCACTCCGCCAAAGATTTGGCACCGGACCGGGCTCAATAACATCCGCATAAGCGACAATTTCGGTGCCCGCAACTCCCCAGAGAGACAACTTGTCAATCCGCGCTCCTTGTCGAAAACGCTTTGCACGTAAATAGTTTGGCGGTCCCACGAGAAGATATTGGTGGTCAAACACGGCAAGGCGGGTGCCCTTCATCTCCACGAGGAGACGGGTTCCCTGGGCACTAATGCGCACCGGGGATTGCTCCTCCAGAGCCTTGCTGAAGGGCATAGGCTCGAAACCAGTGCCATCGTCGCGGTACGAGAGGAGCTTGCGAGAGCGCGCATCCACCACCAATAGTTCGGACGGAGTCCTGAAGGCGCCAGAGCTCAACCAACCGGAAACCGGTCTTAGCTCGGCCCTTGTGCACTTGCCGACCTGCTGAACCGGGCGGTAGTTCAATGCAAAGGAGATGCTTGAGGCGGGGTTCAGAAGGCTTGCCGGGATGGTGGCTGCCCTTGCCATCCAGGAGCCACATGCGGCTATAGGGGGGCCACCGCAGCAGTCGATGTCGTTGCAAGTTCCCCAACTCCCACTCAAAACGGCGGTTGAGATGCCCCCAGGGCAACTCTTTCCTGGGGCGACCTGTGACTTTGCGGCCTCAGCGGCAGCCAAGAGGCTTACTAGCAGGAGGAGAAGCCTCGCTATTCTCGGAGACCACTTTTGGTTCTTCATCTCAGTCTCCCGCTCAAAGAGTCCGGTTTCTCGACTCAGATGACGGTGCCGCTCCAGTACTTGGAAGCGCCGAGAACTCTCTTCGTCTGCTATCTGCCCTTCATGGGAGCACCGGCAACCACTATTATAGCCTAAAGTCACGAGAGACGGTTAGCCTTAGGCCGGCATGTCTTGAAGTGGAAGCTTGTCACCTGCAGAGGACATTCTTTGGGGCAGATCCCCCTTCCCTTCGCGGGAGAAGAAACGATATGCTTTGAAGTCAGCCGTTCAAGCAAGTTCTGCTCGGTTCATGGTCCAAGGAGGCTGTCTTTGGCCATGGGATAAGGAGCACTGACTATGGCCTGGAAGCGGAAGATGCTACGCCCCAGGGTGTGGGGCGGACTGGCGGTTGTGCTGGTCCTTATCGGAGGCCTTGGCTTCGCGCTTTGGCGGACGGTCCAGGCCGCTGCCGTCCGTCGTGCGCTCCCAGAGTGGTCATTGCCCTCCGATCTCTTGGATAAGCAGGAGAGCTTTGTGGAGCTTCGTCTACCAAGTGGAGTAACTCGCCTAGACTGGCTTCCTCAGAACCTTCAAGTTCTCCATGCGGGTGGGTCTCCGGTCCGCCGGTTGGAGGGCTTGCCATCCTCACTTGCCGGCTTGGACATCAGCTATGCACCGCTCGAACGAACTGGAGGATTTCCGGGCTCCCTGAGGTACCTCGATCTGAGTTGGACCAGGGTCGCCAGAGTAGGGGGCCTGCCACTCAGCCTGGAGTCGCTGCGATTAGCGGGTGAGGCTGAGAGCTTCGAGCCTCTTCCCCATAATCTGACGAGCCTCAGTCTCACTCAAGTCAATCTTGAGCTGCAGGCTCTTCCGCATACGCTTCGGAGCCTCACCCTGGATGGCACCAGATATGAATCTCTCGACGGACTTCCGCCGGAGCTCACCTCATTGATTCTCGTCGGAACCAAAATCAGAAGCCTAGAAGGCCTACCGGACTCGATCCGGCAGTTGGAGTTGATCAACAATGACAGTCTGCGTATTGATAATCTTCCCTCAAATCTGACTCGGTTGGTCGTGGAAGGGAGCCGCCTGCCGAATCTTCGCGAGCTGCACTATCTCAGGGAGCTCGATATCAGCAAGGGGGGATTCAAGACAAGCGACGAGCTTCCTGCGGCCCTCGTGATGCTTCGTCTAGACGGCCGAGAACTGGAAGACAATAGGATGTTGGACGATCTAAGCCGGCTGCCCCCCTCGCTCGAATCCTTGGGTCTCATCGGCGGTCGAGTTGACGATCTTGCGTTTCTGCCACGATCTCTGGCCACCCTGACTCTGAGCTGGTTTCCCGGCCCTCGACTGCCCAAGCTCCCACCGTCGCTGAGAGATTTGAATCTTAGCTGGTCGGCGATCGAGGATTTAGACGGGGTTCCTGAAGGCCTCGAGTCGCTGGACCTCAGCGCCACCTCTCTGATTAGACTAGAGCCTGTTCTCCCGAGGCTCAAGAATTTGAAGTCGTTGCGCTTCCGTTGGGCAAAGATCGACAGAATCCCCGAGTTACCCTTGTCTCTTCGGCACCTCGACTTGGAGGGTGCCCGGAGAATCACAGCTCTCAGTCATCTACCAGCCAACCTCGAGTCTCTCGACATCAGCCAGACTGGAATCAAGCGCTTGGAGGGGCTGCCTGATTCGCTGAAAGTCCTCGACATAAGTAACACCGAGGTCGGATCCTTGGAAGGTTTGCCGCCGCGGCTCGAGAGTCTTACGCTGAGCGCGGGACAGGTTGAGAAGCTTGAGCGCGTCCCGACGACGTTGCGGAAGATGTGCTTCGTCGACGCGCTCGACGCGCGCGCCCTGAGATGAGCACCATGGCTACTTCCGATCTGCTAGAGCTGCCGCCAGAGCCGGATGATCCAGATGGAATGCGTCTCGTCGATTCCGTCAATGAATCTGCAAAGCATGTCACCACAGTAACCACGGCATTTCTATTTGGCTGCATCTACATCGGGATCATGCTGTGGTCGACTAGCCATGAATTGTTGGTGCGCCGCGGTGAAATTAAGCTGGTGCCCTTTAATGCCGGATTCCCTCTGGTCGATTTCTATATATTGACTCCTGTTATTCTCCTCTATCTACACCTCTATCTTCTCTTGCAGGAATACTTCCTCTTCCACAAGATGCTGCCCTGGCGGCAGCAGAATCGAAGCGCTTGGGCGCGACAATTTTATCCGGCACTGCCTGTAGCCATTATGTTTGGGTCGTCAACCTATCACTGGTCAATTCTGCCCTTGCTTCAAAGCGTTCGACTGCTCATCAACGTGGTGTTGCCTTTGGGGCTTCTTATTGTCTTCCAAGTCCAGTTCCTCCCTTATCATTCTCCGGCAATTACAAGCTGGCATCGAACGCTCGTTGTCCTAGATCTTTTTTTGGTGTTGTACTTCCGCTGGATCTATAGCACAAGGCTTCATGCGACAGAACAGAAGGATGTGTGGTTTAGAGTTCGGCGGTTAGCCAGTTTGTGCTTTGTGCTGTTAGTAGCCTACTTTTGCGCCATCGTCGCTGTCGTGCCTGGCACTATGTTCGAGTGCTTCTCAAATCGCCAATTCTGGCCCTTCGACATGCTTCAATGGCCGATCCGGAACCTGACGCTCCGGGGACGACATCTGAAGGGGCTTGTCTTGGTCGGGCGCGACCTGAGACACGCAGATTTCACCGGAGCCTCTCTTGCTAACGCCGATTTCCGAAGTGCTCACCTGGAGAATGCCATTCTGACCAACGCGGATCTGCGAGGCGCGAAGTTCATGCCATACGGCGGCTTCGACGGGAGATTCGAAGTAGAGCCCGGAGTGTTCAAACGACGTCTGATCGAGGAAGCGCATTCTAAAGAGGAAGATTTCTCGCCGACATACCTTGAGGGTGCCGATCTTCGGGGAGCCAGGCTTCAGGGTGCAAACCTGATCCTCGCCCGTCTTCGCAAAGCCAAGTTAAGTGCTGCACGCCTCGCAGGGGTTGAGCTGACGTATGCCGATCTCCGCGGAGCAGAAATGGCCGGCGCTCAAATGCCTGCAACCGAGCTATGGCACGCCCAACTTCAGGGAGCCGACTTGACGGCAGCCGACTTGCGGGCCGCCAGCCTCGAGCTGGCCTCCCTGGGTGGTGCCAACTTGACTGACGCGCGACTTGCTGCCGCGAACCTGCGAAGCACAGATCTCAGCGGCGCAAGACTCACACATGGTGACCTCCTAAGCGCAGATCTCCGCTTCTCGCAGATGCTCGGCGCCAATCTTCGTGGCGCCTTCCTTGCAGGAGCAGAGGGTCTTCAGCTCAAAGGCGTGAATTTACGGCAGTCGATCGTGGATGCCATCTGCCAACCGCGAGGAAGCGAACGGCCTTACTTGGTTGACTTTAGAGAGATCGAGTTTCTCGGGAACTCCCAGGGCCGGGGCAGTGTACTCAACGGAGTTCCTTCTGGCAGGCTATACCAGATAGCTTTACTACGACTGATAGGACCGTTTCGTACAACCTGCCCGGAGAGGGAGGAAATTTGGGGAGACACTCTGAGACATCGCGGCCTTCTCTATCATGATGCCGACCGGCAACGAGTCCAATTCATGACTGATTGGCCGCCGGCCGAGGAGCAGAGACTCAGTCGGGGATCGACCTGGGGAGAGGACGACTACTACAAGGAACTGGTCGATCTTCTCATGGAGGAAGTATGTCGAAATCCTGGCCTTGCCTTGGGCCTCGCCCGCGATGCAACGGAAGAGAATACCCTTGAACCTGAATTTCAAGCTCATCTCAAAGAGCGGCTTGGCGCGAGGGTCCAGGAGCTGGAGAAAGCGGAGATCGCAAGAAAGAAAGGCGAAGCCGTAACCGTTCCTCCCTGTAAGCCTTTGTTGGATCTTCCAGCCAAGACCAAGGCCAAGATTGTAGAGAGAACCGCCCAGCCCGCCGCGGAAGGCGGACTACCTTGAAAGCGGCTTCCCTCCGCCTCCAGTCCCTCATCCGCGCCCAAGGCCCCATCCCCTTCGCCGTCTTCATGGAAGAGGCCCTCTACGGCGAGGGCGGCTACTACAGCCGGGAGCACCTTCCCATCGGCGAGGAAGGGGACTACGTCACCGGCGCCTCGCTCTCGCCTCTGTTCGGGAGGGTGACGGCGCGGCTGCTCGAACGTCTCGACAAGGCCATCGGTAAAGCCTCGGCGGAGCTGTTCGAGGCGGGGTATGGGACGGGGGCTCATCTGGAGAGCGTGGTCTCTACCTTATTGGAACGGACCCTCGGACGCCGGGTCCGCGCCTGGGATCGCGTCGCGCGGCCGGTGCCGGCGGGGGTTGAGCAGGTTCGCGGTCTGGAGGAGATCGGGGAGGGGGAGGTTGAAGGGCTGATCTTCTCCTACGAGCTGTTCGACGCCCTGCCGGTCCACCGGCTGATCGGCCGGGCGGACGGCTCGGTAGGCGAGCTCTGGGTCGATCTGGACAGGGAGGGAGCCTTCGTCTGGCACGAGGGTGAGGTCTCGAATCCGGCGCTTCTCGACCTGTTGCGAGACCCGAACGTATCCCTCCAACCGGGTCAAGTCGCGGATCTCTCGCCGGGATGGGCTCCGCTCTACCGCGAGCTGGCCCGGTGGCTGGGACGCGGCCTCCTCGTGCTCGACAGCGAAGGGATGGGGGAGGAGATCCGCGTCCTCGTGCAGGCAAAGGGTATCGAGACGGACGGGCTGTTCGAGCCGGGCGTGCTCGGGTCTTCGCCATCCGCTGAGGTAAGCTATCGTGGCATTCAGGAGAGATTTATGGCCGGCCTCCCCGACGATCTTCCACCCGATCCCGTGATCGAAGCCTACAAGAAGGATGTCGATGTTACGCTCATTCGCGAGAATCTGAAGCTGACGCCTGACGAGCGAGCCCGGAAGCTCATGGCACTTCAGCGTGCTGCCGCAGAGTTCCGCCGGGCGGGGAGAGAGGCGAGGGCGAGGCGGTGACGGACTATGAACGCCTGCTGCGTACCCTTGACAACGGGGAAGTCGAGTTCATCGTCATCGGCGGTTTCGCCGCCATCCTTCATGGGTCGGCCCAGTTGACCGAGGATCTCGACGTCGTTTATGCCAGGACTCCTCAGAACTTTGAGCGCTTGGCGAATGCTCTGGCTCCTCTCCATCCCTATCTCCGCGGTGCTCCTCCCGGCCTGCCTTTCTTGTGGGATGCGGAGACGATCCACCGCGGGTTGAATTTCACGTTGACAACCGACGCCGGCGATATTGACCTCCTCGGTGAGATCGCCGGTGGAGGAACCTACGACACCTTGCTGCCTGACTCGGATGCTGTTCAGATCTTCGGAGTTGCCTGCGATGTGCTGGGCCTTCGGAGATTGATTCAGGCCAAGCGAGCCGCTGGGCGACCCAAAGACTTCCTGGCTGTTGCCGAGTTGGAGCGGATTCTCGAGGAGCAGGATTAGGTCCAGAGGAGCTGGTAAGGCGCGGAAGTTACCCATAGAATCCGCTCATGGTCACCCGAGAAGAATCCGCAAACGGCGGTATCAACGACCTCGAAGCGCGCCTTTTCCTGCTTGCTGAGAAGGGGATCGTTGATTGGGGCGGAGGGAAACCGAAGGGTCTTCGGGGGATCTTCGTCCGTGGAGAGCCCGTATCGAAGACCATCATTCAGGCTCGGCGGTGATCTTCTGCCTTCCGGCCTCCATAACCTCATCCGCACCCAAGGCCCCATCCCCTTCGCCGTCTTCATGGAAGAGGCTCTCTACGGCGAAGGCGGCTACTACAGCCGGGAAGATCTTCCCATCGGCGAGGAGGGAGATTTCGTCACCGGCGCCTCGCTCTCGCCTCTATTCGGACGGGTGACAGCGCGGCTGCTCGAACGTCTCGACAAGGCCATCGGTAAAGCCTCGGCGGAGCTGTTCGAGGCGGGGTATGGGACCGGGGCTCATCTGGAGAGCGTGGTCTCTACCTTATTGGAGCGGACCCTCGGACGCCGGGTCCGCGCCTGGGATCGCGTCGCTCGTCCGGTGCCGGCGGGGGTTGAGCAGGTTCGCGGTCTGGAGGAGATCGGGGAGGGGGAGGTCGAAGGGCTGATCTTCTCCTACGAGCTGTTCGACGCCCTGCCGGTCCACCGGCTGATCGGGCGGGCGGACGGCTCGGTCGGCGAGCTCCAGGTCGATCTGGACGAGGCGGGCGCCTTTGTCTGGCGCGAGGGTGAGATCTCGAATCCGGCGCTGCTCGACCTGCTGCGAGATCCGGACGCATCTCTCCGGCCGGGCCAGGTGGCGGACCTGTCGCCGGGATGGGCTCCGCTCTACCGCGAGCTGGCCCGGCGGCTGGGGCGCGGCCTCCTCGTAACCTGCGACTATGGCTTCGAGCGCGAGCGGCTGCTCGATCCCCGCATCCGGCTCAACGGCACCCTCGCCAGCTACACCCGCCAGCGGGTCCACCGGAACCCCTTCGTGAAGGTAGGGGAGCAGGATCTGACGGCTCACGTCGATTTCACGGCTCTGATCCGGGCCGGCGAGGCGGCAGGCCTGCGGACCGTGGCGTTCACCCGCCAGGCCCTGTGGCTCACCGCCTGCGGCCTCTTCGAGGAGCTCCAGGGCGCCGACGCCGTGATGCGGCAGGGTGCCATGGCCCTGCTCGACGGCGAGGGGATGGGCGAGGAGACCCGTGTCCTCGCGCAGGCGAAGGGGATCGATACGGACGGGCTGTTCGAGCCGGGCGTGCTCAATGCGGAGCGGTAATCCGCGGTTCTATCAGCAGCCGCTCCGGGCAGGTTCATCGGTCCAGCTTAAGTCTTGTGATCTCGGAGAGATCGTCGAAGTGAGTGTCCACAGACAGAATGGCACCAATCCCGTTGTTGAGCATCGTGGCCGCATGGATGGCATCCCGTGGGGGCAGATCTGGATAGCGCTCAAGGAGCTCGCAGGCGGTCAGTACGTCGGATCGGGTCACTGGTAAGAGGTCGGGGAACAGCAGGATTGCGCTACGAGCAACGTCCAACGCCAGATCTTTCCTCCCTCTGCGGCCCAGGACAAAGAGGATCTCTTGAACGACCTCCGAGTTGGTCGTTGCGATGAGCTCTCCCTCGGTGACGCGCCGCAGGACTTCTCGGCTGGCATCACGCGAAGGTTGATCTGCGCCCACTGCATGCAGAAAGATGTTGGTATCAAGGAAGATCGCCGCCATGAGCCTCCGCGATCTCCGCTTCCAGGACCTCCCATTCCGGAAGAGGAATGCTGATTCGGCAAATAGCCTCGAACGCTCGTTTGCGCTGCTCAGCCAAAGGCGTAAAGCGGTCTCGAACGGCTTCGCGAATCAGGTCCGAAACCGAGATCCCCCGGCGGTTCGCGAGAGCCTCCAGCCGCTCGTATTCCTCATCCTCCAGCAGAACACGTGCTTCTCGGGTCTTGGCCATGGGCTCCTCCTCGTTGGGAGGAGTATACGGCCAAGGATTCGTTCCTTGACACCCCCGCGGCCCCAGGTAAGAATACGCCCGCGTCAACGAAGGGGGTCTCAGGTCGGAACGGCGGAGGTGAAGGCGCTCAACCATGACGAGCTACCTGCCCATCCTGGTGTTCACGCTGGTCGCCATCGGTTTCCTGGTGGTCAGCCTGCTCGCCGCTCGCCTGCTGCGCCACCGCAACACCCCGACCACGAACCTGGACCCCTACGAATGCGGCAACGAGCCCGAGAGCTTCGCCCATGACCACCGCTTCTCGATCCGCTACTACCTGATCGCCGTCCTCTTCGTCATCTTCGACGTCGAGACCATCTTCCTGTTCCCCTGGGCGGTGATGTTCGACCGGCTGGCGCTGTTCGGGTTCATCGAGATGGCGGTGTTTCTGGTGATCCTGATCACGGGGTACGTCTACATCTGGAACCGGGGGGCCCTGCGTTGGGTTTGATGGACTCGGCCGAGGCGAACGTCCTCACGACGACGTACGACAAGATCTTCAACTGGGCCCGGCGCTCGGCCATCTGGCCGATGCAGTTCGGGCTCGCCTGCTGTGCCATCGAGATGATGGCGGTGCTCGATCCGCGGCACGACATGTCGCGCTTCGGTGCCGAGGTCTTCCGCGCCACTCCGCGCCAGAGCGACCTGATGATCGTGGCCGGCACGGTGACGGAGAAGATGGCGCCCATCGTGCGCCGGCTCTGGGATCAGATGCCGGAGCCGAAGTGGGCGATCGCCATGGGTGCCTGCGCCACCTGCGGCGGTCCTTACCGCACCTATGCCGTGACACAGGGCGTGGACCGGGTGATTCCGGTGGACGTCTACGTTCCCGGCTGTCCCCCGCGCCCGGAAGCGCTCCTCTGGGGGCTCCTCCACCTGCAGCGCAAGATCGACCGCATGACGGTGGCGAAACCGAAGGCCGCCGCGGCGGGCGCCGAGATCCGGGCATGAGCGATCAGGACGATGAACGATCACGACGATAGGCCCGCGGGCGGAGCCGATTCCGGAGCCCCCGCCGCACCTGCCGAAACGCCCGCGGCCCCGGCGGCCGCGGGCGAACCCGCCGCGGCGCCACCTGCTTTGACCGACGAGG
This sequence comes from Thermoanaerobaculaceae bacterium, assembly GCA_963778565.1. Classification (GTDB taxonomy): domain Bacteria; phylum Acidobacteriota; class Thermoanaerobaculia; order Multivoradales; family UBA5704; genus DATARR01. Next base: position 56,778 of record CAVZUZ010000027.1, read on the forward strand.
CCAAAGCCGCCGCCAAGGCCGCGGCGCTCGAGAAGGCGAAGGCCGCCGCCGCGGCGAAGGCCGCGGCAGCCCCCGCGGGCACCCCCGCAGCCGCCGCAGCGCCGAAGCCGGCGCACCCCGTGGACGATCCCAACAAGCCGGCTTGGGAGAAGGACCCGGTCGTCCCGGAGTGGAAGGACGCATGGGAGGATCCGGTCGCGGCGGCGCTCAAGGAGGAATTCGGCGACGCCATCGAGTCGGCGCGGAGCTTCGCGGGCGACCTGACGCTGCAGATCCGGCGCGACGCCATCGCCGAGGTGTGCGCCTCTCTCAAGACCAGGCACCGGTTCACCTATCTGGTGGACATCTGCGGCGCCGACTATCCGAAACGCGAGCCGCGCTTCGACGTCGTCTACCACGTCCACAGCTTCGAGGCGAACCGGCGGGTGCGGCTCAGGGTGACGACCGACGAGGCGACGTCCGTGCCCACGGTCTGCGCGGTCTGGCGCGCCGCGAACTGGTCCGAGCGCGAGGTCTACGACATGTACGGCGTGCGCTTCGCGGACCATCCGGACATGACCCGCATCCTGCTCTGGGAAGGCTTCAACGGCTATCCGTTGCGCAAGGATTTCCCGGTCGAGGGCATCGACACGGGGTCGGCGATCTATCCCGAGTACTACGAGGAGGCCGCGGGTCCGGTGGCGGGAACCGGTACGGGGTGGAAGCCGGCGAAGCCGCCGGCGGCAGCTCCGCCGGAGAAACCGCAATGATCCCGCGGGTATTCGGGCGTTCTTGCCCGCGCGACCTCACCCCAACCCCTCTCCTAAAGGAGAGGGGCTTGAAGGTGGCGGTTTTGCACCCCTCTCCTTTAGGAGAGGGGCCGGGGGTGAGGTCGAGTGGCCACGGCCGCGGCGAGGTCACGCCATGACCTCCCCCTTCGTGCAGCCGTTCGCCGACGACGCCCTCTCCGACTCTCTCCTCCACCGCGAGGAGGAGATGGAGCTCAACTTCGGGCCCCAGCACCCGTCGACCCACGGCGTGCTGCGCCTGAAGCTCAAGGTGGACGGCGAGCGCATCGTCGACTGCTACCCGATCATCGGCTACCTCCACCGCGGCACCGAGAAGCTCTTCGAGCTCCATCCCGTTCTTCCAGAACGTCCCCCACACCGACCGCATGGACTACGTGGCGGCGGCGACGAACAACCTCGCCTACGTGGGGGCGGTCGAGAAGCTGGTGGGCCTGGTGGTGCCGCCGCGGGCGCGCTACATCCGCATCATTCTCGCCGAGCTGCAGCGCATCTCCTCGCACCTGCTGTGGCTCGCCACCCACGCCATCGACATCGGCGCCATGACGCCGTTCTTCTACTGCTTCCGCGAGCGCGAGCTGATCCTCGACCTTTTCGAGCAGTACTGCGGCGCCCGGCTGACCCTCAACTGCATGCGCCCCGGCGGCATGCCGTACGACCTGCCCGTGGGGTGGATGGAGCAGCTGCCGCGAGTTCGTCGACGACTTCCCGTCCAAGGTGACGAGTACGAGGGCCTGCTCACCAACAATCGCATCTGGAAGAAGCGCACGGTCGGGCGTGGGCGTGCTCGATCCCGAGATGGCCATCGACTACGGCGTCACCGGGCCGATGCTGCGCGGCAGCGGCGTCGAGTGGGACCTGCGCAAGGCGCTGCCCTACGAGGCCTACGGCGAGGTCGAGTTCGACGTGCCGGTGGGCAAGAACGGCGACACCTACGACCGCTACCTCGTGCGCATCGAGGAGATGCGCCAGGCCAACCGCATCATCCGTCCAGTGCCTCGACAAGCTGCCCGAGGGGCCGATCATGGCCAAGCGGCCGCGCGTGATGAAGGCCGGCAAGGACGCCGAGGTCTACCACGGCATCGAAGGGCCGAAGGGAGAGATCGGCTTCTACATCGTGGGCGACGGCACGCCCAACCCCTACCGCTGCCACGTGCGGCCGCCGTCGTTCATCAACCTGCAGTCGCTGCCGGAGCTGACCAAGGGGCAGCTCATCGCCGACCTGGTGGCGCTCATCGGCACCATCGACATCGTGCTCGGCGAGGTCGACCGCTGATGCCCTCGTTCCTGGAATCGATCCGCGAGGCCGTGGGGGACACCCTCTTCTGTTACGCGGTGTCGCCGGCGATCAAGATCCTCGTTCTGCTCTTCCTCTGCGTGCTGCCGCTCATCACCTATCTCGTCCTCATCGAGCGCAAGGTGCTCGGCTTCATGCAGGCGCGGGTCGGCCCCAACCGGGTCGGTCCCTGGGGGATGCTGCAGCCAATCGCCGACGTGATGAAGCTGCTGGTCAAGGAGGACACGATGCCGCACCAGGCCGTGAAGTGGGCGTTCATCCTCGCGCCCCTGCCTGGTGGTGGCACCGGCGTTCATCATCCTCTCGGTGATCCCCTTCGGGCCGCCGCGCGGGCGAGCTGGGCAACCTCTCCTGGTTCGTCGCCGACGTCAACACCGGCGTGCTGTTCATCATCGCCCTGGCGACGATCGGCGTCTACGGCTTGATCATCGGCGGCTGGGCGTCGAACAACAAGTTCTCGCTGATCGGGCGGCCTGCGCTCGGCGGCGCAGATGATCTCCTACGAGGTGCCGCAGGGCCTGTCGCTCGTGGTGCCGCTGATGTCGCCGGCACCATGTCGCTGGTGGGCATCGTCGAGGCGCAGCGCGATCAGGAGGTCTGGTTCCTGTTCAAGTCCCGCCGATCGGGCTGATCGCCTTCTTCATCTACCTCGTCGCCGGCGTCGCGGAGACCAACCGCAACCCCTTCGACCTGCCGGAGGCGGAGTCGGAGCTGGTGGCGGGCTTCCACACCGAGTACAGCGGCATGCGCTTCGCCCTGTTCTTCCTCGGCGAGTACGCCAACATGATCGTCATCTCGGCGGTGGCGACGACGCTGTTCCTCGGCGGCTGGCTGCCGCCCTTCCCGAACCTGCTGCCGGCGCTCGCCGGCCTGGTGCCCGGCGTCGTCTGGTTCGTCGCCAAGGTGTTCTTCTTCCTCTTCGTCTACATCTGGTTCCGTGGCACCTTCCCGCGCTACCGGTTCGACCAGCTCATGGATCTGGGCTGGAAATGGATGATTCCCCTCGCCCTGGCCACCATCTTCGTCGCCGGCCTGTGGAAGCTGCTGGTCTTAGGAGGCTCGCAATGAGCGCGTTGAGGCGATTCGCCGACAAGATCATGCTCCTCGACCTGTTCGCGGGCCTTGGGATCACCTTCAAGAACATGTTCAAGAAGAAGGTGACGGTCCAGTATCCCGAGGAGCGCTGGGAGCCGGCGCACCGCTTCCGCGGCATGTTCCGGCTGGACGAGGACCGGTGCATCAAGTGCACCATCTGCGCCAAGCGACTGCCCGATCGACATCATCTACATCGACTGGCACCAGGAAGTGAACCCGGAGACGAACAAGAAGGAGAAGGTGCTCGACCGCTTCGACATCGACGTGCAGCGCTGCATGTTCTGCGGCCTCTGCGAGGAGGGCTGCCCGACCGAGCCGAAGTCGATCTGGCTCACCACCAAGACCTACGAGCTGGCCTCCTACGACCGCTGGAGCAATCTGTACGTGGACATGGACGAGCTGCAGGAGTGGAAAATGCGGCCCGCGTACACGGACGAGGAGATCGCGTGAGCCCTCACCCCCCGGCCCCCTCTCCCGCCCCCTCCCTTCACCCCTCACCGGGAGAGGGGGAGAAAAGCTATCAGGATCTCCTGTTTAGGGCAGGGGCGGGTCTGGACGGTGGATTGGGGGCTCGACCCGCCCTGTTCTACCGGGGAGCGCCATGGAATTCCTGACCGCCCACGGCGCCGACCTCCTCTTCTATCTCTTCGCCGCCCTGGCGCTGGCGGGGGCGATCGGCGTGGTCACGATGCGCAACCCGATGTACGGCGCCATCTCGCTGCTGCTCACCTTCCTCGCCGTCGCCGCGCTCTTCCTGCTGCGCGGTGCCGAGTTCGTGGGCATCGTGCAGATCTTCGTCTACGGCGGCGGCATCATGGTGCTGTTCCTCTTCGTCATCATGCTGGTGAACCTGCACCGGCTGCCGGAGATCAAGCTGTTCGGCGGCCAGTCGCCTTTCGCCGCGGTTCTCGCCGTGCTGCTGGTGGCCTTCTTCGGCTGGTTCTTCCTGCAGATGAGCTTCGTCCCGGCCAACCCCAACCCGGAGAAGTTCGTCAGCTTCGTCGACGCCCAGCAGCAGGTGCAAACCCTCGGCAACTCGCAGGCGGTGGCGTGGAGCTCTGTACACCGAGCAGCTGCTGCCGTTCGAGATCGCCTCGGTGTTCCTGCTGATCGCGATGATCGGCGCCGTGGTGCTGGGCGCAGGAAGACAGATGACGTGTTGAGGTGACGACCACTCATTATCTGGTGCTGAGCTTCCTGCTCTTCACCATCGGCGTCTTCGGCATCGTCGCGCGCAAGAACATGATCACGGTTCTGATGTCGATCGAGCTGGTGCTCAACTCGGTCAACCTCAACCTGATCGCGTTCTCCTATCAGCTCTCCGATCTGACCGGCCAGGTCTTCGCCGTCTTCACCATCACCGTCGCCGCCGGCGAGGCGGCGGTGGGGCTCGGCATCCTGATCGCCCTCTTCCGCCTGCGCGAGACGACGATCCTCGACAAGGCGACGGAGCTCAGGGGCTAGCGCGATATGAGAGAGCTGCTCTGGGTCATCCCCCTCCTGCCGTTCCTCGGCGCGCTGCTCAACGGCCTCGTGCTGCGCCACCGTGTCGGCAAGCGGGCGGTGGCCTGGATCGCCTGCGGCGTGGTGGGGCTGGCGGCCGTGCTGGGCCTGCTGGCGATCGTCGATCATCTCGGCAGCGCGGAGTACGCGGCGCACCAGCCGTTCGAGCAGGACGTCTACGTCTGGGTGCCCGCCGGCCCTCTCGCCACCACGCTGGATGGCGTCAAGAGCTTCACCGTCACCATGGGCTTCCTGCTCGACCCGCTGTCGGCGGTGATGCTCTTCGTCGTCACCTTCGTCGGCTTCTGGATCCACGTCTACTCGGTGGGCTACATGGCCCACGAGGAAGGTTTCCAGCGCTACTTCACCTATCTCAACCTGTTCATGGGCGCCATGCTGCTGCTGGTGCTCGGCAACAACTACCTGGTGATGTTCGTGGGCTGGGAAGGCGTGGGGCTCTGCTCCTACCTGCTGATCGGCTTCTATTACAAGGAAGAGTTTCCGCCCTACGCCGGCCGCAAGGCGTTCATCATCAACCGGATCGGCGACTTCGGTTTCGTCCTCGGCCTGTTCGCGTTGGTCGTCGACCTTCGGCTCGCTCAAGTACACGGAGATCTTCGCGAAGGTCGCGAATAACCCTTCGATTCTGACCGGACCCGGCTATCTCGGCCTCACGCTCGCCGGGTTCATCGCCTTTGCGCTGTTCATCGGCGCCATGGGCAAGAGCGCGCAGATCCCGCTCTACGTCTGGCTGCCCGACGCCATGGCGGGCCCGACGCCGGTCTCGGCCCTGATCCACGCCGCCACCATGGTCACCGCCGGCGTCTACATGGTGGTGCGCTCGAACGTGATCTATCAGCTCGCGCCCAACATTTCGATGTTCGTCGCGGTCATCGGCGCCTGACGGCGATCTTCGCGGCCACCATCGGCCTGGCGCAGAACGACATCAAGAAGGTGCTGGCCTACTCGACCGTGTCGCAGCTCGGCTACATGTTCCTGGCCGCCGGGCTGGGGGCCTACACGGCGGCGATCTTCCACTCTGATGACCCACGCCTTCTTCAAGGCCCTCCTCTTCCTCGGCTCCGGCTCCGTCATCCACGCCATGGGCGGCGAGCAGGACATGCGGAAGATGGGCGGGCTGAAGAAGTACATGCCGAGGACGTACTGGACCTTCGTGATCGGCTCGGTGGCCATCGCCGGCCTGCCGCCGCTCGCCGGCTTCTTCTCGAAGGACGAGATCCTGCATTCCGCGGCGGCGGGCGGACACTGGGTGCTCTATGCGGTGGGCCTGATCACGGCGGCGCTGACCGCCTTCTACATGTTCCGCGCCGTCAACCTGACGTTCCACGGCGAGTTCCGCGGCACGCCACGAGCAGGAGCATCATCTCCACGAGTCGCCGCCCGTCATGACCGTGCCGCTCCTGGTGTTGGCCGTGGGCGCGGTCGGCGCGGGTTTCGTGGGATCCGCCCGTGGAGAGGCTGAACGCCTTCCACCACTTCCTCGAGCCCGTCGGTCCACCAGGTCGCCGGCCACGCGGCAGAAGAGCACGCCGACCCGCCGCTCTTCGACATCGCCCTCATCGCGGTCGCGATCGTGGTGGCGGTCGGGTTCACCTTGCTCGCCTTCCGGCTTTACGGGGCTGCCAGAGGCCTGTCGACGGACGAGGCCATGGAGCGCCGCTTCCCGGCCGTCCGGCGCATCCTCGCCAACAAGTACTACGTCGACGAGCTGTATGACGCCACGGTGATCCGCGGCACCTGGGGCCTGGCGCGGTCGCTCTTCCGCTTCGACGCGGGTTTCATCGACGGCGTGCTGGTCCACGGTGCGCGCAACGTCACTCTGATCTCTTCGATGATGTCCGGCTTCTTCGACAAGTACGTCGTGGACGGTCTGGTCAATCTGACGGCCGCCGTCCTCGACCTGTTCTCGCGGCTGTTCCGCCGCCTGCAGACCGGGTACGTCGGCAGCTACGCCCTGGTGCTCGCGGTGGGCATGTTCGCCCTGGTCGCCGTCTACATGCTGCTCGGGCGGGGCTGACGCCGGTCGCGAGGCCGCCTCTGGGAGGAACCATGTTCGATTGGCTGCACAACGACTCTCCAGATCCTGTCGATCGTCTGCTACCTGCCGCTCGTGGGAGCGCTCATCATCATCTTCGCGATGAAGGGCGGCCAGCAGGCGACGATCCGCAAGTTCGCGACCGGTATCGCGTTCGTGGACTTCCTGATCTCGCTGCCGCTGTGGTTCGCCTTCGACCGCGACGCGACGGGACGAGCTCTTCCAGTTCCGCGAGAGCCATCCTTGGATCGAGTCGATCGGCGTGCGCTATGAATTCGGCATCGACGGCATCGCCCTGCTGCTGGTGCTGCTGACGACGCTGCTCGGCGTCATCGCCTTCCTGTCCTCGTGGAGCGCCGTCCACACCCGGGAGAAGGAGTACTACGTCTTCCTGCTGCTCCTGCAGACCGGCATGCTCGGCGTCTTCATGGCGCTGGACTTCTTCCTCTTCTACGTCTTCTGGGAAGTCATGCTGGTGCCGATGTACTTCCTGATCGGCATCTGGGGCGGGCCGCGGAAGCTCTACGCGGCGATCAAGTTCTTCCTCTACACCCTGGCCGGCTCGGTGCTGATGCTGCTCGGCATCCTGGCGCTCTACTTCTACAACTGCCGACGGCCTTCTCGGCTGGAAGGGTCTCGGCAATCCGACGACCTTCTTCGATCCCGCAGTTCCACGAGATCGGCGCGTCGATCCCGCCGGATCTGCAGTTCTGGATCTTCCTCGCCTTCTTCGTCGGCTTCGCCATCAAGGTGCCGATGTTCCCGTTCCACACCTGGCTGCCGGACGCCCACGTCGAGGCGCCCACGGCGGGCTCGGTGATCCTGGCCGGCGTCCTGCTGAAGATGGGCACCTACGGCTTCGTGCGCTTCTCGCTGCCGATCCTGCCGGACGCCACGGTGAAGCTCCTGCCGTGGATGGCGGCGCTGTCGATCGATCGGCATCATCTACGGCGCGCTGGTGGCCATGGCGCAGAAGGACATGAAGAAGCTGGTGGCCTACTCCTCGGTCTCCCACCTCGGCTTCGTGATGCTCGGCCTCTTCGCGCTCAACCGGCCCGGGTCTGAACGGCGGCGATCCTGCAGATGATCAACCACGGCATCTCGACCGGCGCGCTCTTCCTTCTCGTCGGCATCATCTACGAGCGGCGGCACACGCGCATGATCGCCGAGTACGGCGGCTCTCGCGCAGCAGATGCCGATCTACGCCACCATCTTCCTGATCATCACCCTGTCGTCGATCGGCCTGCCGCCGCTCAACGGCTTCATCGGCGAGTTCACGATCCTGGTGGGCGCCTTCCAGCGCGTCTGGTGGTGGGCGCCTGCTGGCGGCGATCGGCATCGTGCTCGGCGCGGCCTACATGCTGTGGCTCTACCAGCGCGTCTTCTTCGGACCGCTCACCAATCCGGAGAACAAGGGCCTGCCGGATCTGAACCGCCGCGAGATCCTCTATCTCGCCCCGATCGTCGTGCTCTGCTTCTGGATCGGCCTCTATCCGCGGCCGTTCTTCCGCGTGATGGAAAAGTCCGTCAACTACGTGGTGGCGAAGGTGGATCCCGACCTACGCCACGGCGCTGGCTGCCGGACCAACCGCCGGACCAACTGCCGCACCAGCCGCTGCGCCGGTGAACGCGGCGGCGGCGGGAGAGTAGACCGGTGCCAAGCGCCCAAGAGTTCCAACTGCTGGCCCCTGAGATCCTGCTCGCCGCGGCGGGCCTGCTGCTGCTCGTCTTCGGCGCCATCGGCCGCGGCATGGGGACCGGGGAGTCGGCGCTGGTCTCGATCGTCAGCCTGGCCTTGACGGGCGGCCTGGTGCTGCGGGTCCAGTCCATCATCCCCGGCCGCGTCGAGATCCTCGGCCGCAGCTTCGTGCTCGACGGCTTCTCGTTCTTCTGGAAGCTGCTGGTGCTGCTCGCCACGGCGCTCGTCGTGCTGCTGTCGGTCCGCTTCCTGGACGAGGGGAAGTACCGCGCCTCCGAGTACTACTCCCTGCTGCTGCTCGCCACCGCGGGGATGATGTTCATGGCGAGCGGCTACACGCTGCTGACCATCTGGATCTCGCTCGAGACCATGGCGCTCGCGAGCTACATCCTCGCCGGCTACTTCAAGCGCGAGGTGCGATCGAACGAGGCGGCCCTCAAGTACTTCATCCTCGGCGCGCTCTCCTCCGGCATCCTGCTCTACGGCATCTCGCTGCTCTACGGCGCCACCGGCACGGTGCAACTCGCCGATCTCGCGGAGGGTCTGCGCAGCGCCGGCGCACAGGAGAATCCCCTCGTGCCGCTCGGCTGGCTGCTGCTGGCGGCGGGGCTCTTCTTCAAGGTCGCCGCCGTGCCGTTCCACATCTGGACGCCGGACGTCTACGTCGGTGCGCCGACGCCGGTGACGGCCTGGCTCGCAGTGGCCTCGAAGGCGGCGTCCTTCGCCATCCTGCTGCGCATCTTCTACGAGGGATTGGGGAGCGTGAAATTGGAGTGGCAGACGGTCGTGGCCGTCGTCGCGGTCGTCACCATGATCTGGGGCAACCTGGCCGCGCTGACGCAGGACAACGTCAAGCGCATGCTCGCCTACAGCTCGATCGCCCACGCCGGCTACGTGCTGATCGGCGTGCTGGCCGTGTCGGAGGTCGGCCTCTGGTCGGTCCTCTTCTACCTGCTCGCCTACAGCTTCATCACCCTGGGGGCGTTCGGCACGGTGATCCTGCTGGAGCGGCGGGAGTACGCAGGCGAGACCTGCGCCGACTACGCCGGTCTCTCCCGGCGCTCGCCCTTCCTGGCGGCGATGATGCTGCTCTTCATGCTCGCCCTGACCGGCATTCCACCCACCGGCGGCTTCGTCGGCAAGTTCTACCTCTTCGCCGCGGCGATCGAGACGGGTTGGGGCTGGGTGGCGTTGGTGGGGGTGCTGACGAGCGCCATCTCGCTCTACTACTACTTCCGCATCGTGGTCTACATGTACCTGCGCGACTCGGACCAGACGACGCCGGTACCCCTCCATGCCCCGGCCCTGGTCGGCGTCATCGCCTTCTGCGCCTTCGCGACGCTGGCGCTGGGGATCCTTCCGGGGCCGTTCATCGAGTTCGCCAAGCGGAGTATGTTGCCGCTGCCGTAGTGAACGCTCGCGTTCGCGCGGCGGCTCTTTGTCACTCCTGCGTGGCGCAAGCTCGCCGAAATGTGTTATTATAAATGGTATGCGACATTTCTTGTTTCGTCATCTACTCATAGCAATGGTTTTATGTGCCGTGCTTCTGCTGAGCGTTGTCCCGGCTCATGCCCAGCGGGAGAAGGTTCCAGCCGACTACATTGTTTTCAAGCTCACCACCGCGGGCGATCCCGTGCCGCGATTCTACAGGCGGGTCATGGTCGCCGTCCCGGTCGAGGGAAAAACGGCCGAGCAGTTGCTCGCGCTCCGGCGGGAGATGCGGCACGGCGAAGAGTTGCTCGAGTTTCATCTGTCCGATTCTTTCGGACGGGTGGTTTTCCAGGATGCCGTCCGGGTCTCGCGCGAGCTCCGCGGCGAGTTTCACCGCGAGCCCCAGGGTGGAGGGGCCTGGGACATCGATGGCCATTTCTTCCGTGACCCCGAGCCGGTCTTCGTCCTGCGTGTGCCTGCGGTCCCAGGCGCCTCGCTACGGTTCGTGGGATCGGCAAGGGAATTCGTCATGGACCGCATGGCCGATCTGGTGGAGGCGCCGGAAACCCCTCCGTCGGCTCTCCTGACGTCCAGCGGTCCGATGGGAGATCCGGCGAACCGGGTCGACTTTTTGATCATGGGCGATGGCTACACCAGTGCGCAGACCGCGAAGTTCAACACCGACGCCACCAACCTAATCAGTCAGTTCTTTTCGATCACGCCCTATGCCGAGTATCGCAACTTCGTCAACGTGAACATTTTGTTCACGCCCTCCGTTCAGTCGGGAGCCGATCACCCGCCCTATTCCTCGAGCTGCGCTCCGGGCGATAATCCGATCTGCTGCAGTGATCCCGCGATGTTGCAGGACCCACTGGCCGGACAGCTCGTGTCGACGGCGTTTCACGGCAGGTACTGCGCGTTCCAGTCGCACCGTCTCGCCCTGGTGGACTACTCTCCCGTCCTTGCGGCTGCAGCCGCGGTTCCCGACTGGGACATCATCCTCGTGCTTCTCAACGATCCGACCTATGGTGGATCGGGAGGCGGCCTGTTGGTGAGCTCCACTCATGTACAGATTGTCGACATCGCACGTCACGAGTATGGCCATTCGTTCAGCCGGCTCGCGGACGAGTACGACACAGCCTACCCGGGATTCCCCCCGTGCAGCGATATTTCGGGCTTTGCATGTGAGCCGAACGTGACCGATCAGCCGACGCGCGCTCAGGTCAAGTGGCTGCCGTGGATTCCGCCGAACGTACCCGTTCCCACTCCGGAGGGAAACCCCAACTACTTGAACGTCGAAGGACTCTTCGAGGGGGCGCGATATCAGGTTTCGGGGATGTACCGCCACACCGACACGAACTGCCTGATGAACTTTCTAGGGAAGCCGTTCGGGGCGGTGTGCCGGCAAGGGTACATCCTGCGCTTGTACCAGGGAGACTGGGGGAGCCCGCCCCAAGGGATCAGGCTGATCGAGCCGGGCTCCGCCAACCCGGCCTCCAGCACGGTCAATGTCGCGACGAGTCAGCTCTTCTCCGTCGGTGTGCTGAGCCCGGTCGGAGGCGCGCCATCCGTGCAGTGGCTCGTCGACGGAAATCCGGTCGCGGGAGCCAACGGAAGCTCATTCCTCTTCACGCTGCCGGGGCCGGGAACCTATCAGGTTGCGGTCAAAGTGCGGGATGCGACGCCTCTGGTCAATGCGGCGATGGCAGGGACGCTCGTGGAGACAACGCATGAGTGGACCGTCGTTCAGGCCGGGCTGATCTTCGAGGATGGCTTCGAGAGTAGTGATAGCAGTAACTGGGGGCAGACGGCTCCGCCTTAGCAGCAAACTTTATCCATCGCCGAAGGAGCGGTTCTTGTCCACGATCGCCACGATGAGCAACAGGAAGGCCGCCAGGCGGGCGACATAGAAGTAGTGCCGGTGCTCGCTCGCCGGCGCGACCCGGACGAGCACGAACCGGCTCAGTCGCAAGGCCAGTTGAGCTCGTATTCTGACCTTCAAGCCGGTACCATTCTGACGCGCAGGAGCAGGAGGAGATCGGGTTGTCAGCCATCACCAAGGACCGTCAGATCATCGAAAGGGAGAGATCCCGCGAGCGGGAGCAAGAGCTGCTGGCGATGTTCAACGAGGCGGCGGCGGATGTCACCAACGAAGACCTCGAGGAACGAGAGATCCTGCTTGGCGGGTTCTCCGGCGGTGCTGGGGATTGAGGTTCGGGTTTCGTGGAGATGATGCTCAAATAAGCTGCGTTAAAGGCTCGGCCCCTTGCCTCGGCTCGAGTGCCACACGGAAAGCACAACCAATTCTTCGCTCTCCACGCGGTAGTATAGGAAGTAACGGATGCGGCCAAGAAAGAGTCTACGCACGCCGGGAAGACGCGTGTTGCCGACGCGTATGCCCATGCCAGGCTGACGAAGCAGCAGATCAAACGCTGACCTCAGGTCGTCGCGTATCGCCGAGGGGACAGCGAGGCGGTTTGCGCGCCACCAAGACTCGGCACGCTCGATCTCGGATGCTGCACGATGCGTGATGCGAAGGCGCAGCACGACGATCAGCGAATTCGGTCCAGTCGGGCGAAGAGCTCCTCGGCAGAGATAGTCTCGCCGCGTTCCGCCTCGGCGATGGCTTCAAGAAGCTCTGCCTCTTCTTCCGGGGACAGGTGGACTTCTTCCTCGGGTTCCCGTGTGAGGACCATCACTGTCTCACCCTCGGGGAGCTCCAAACCTTCAACGACGACTTTGCCGTCGACAACGATCCCAGTAGCGACTTGCATAGCCATATGGTACTCCTTCTCCGCCGGATTGTCCCGGGGACGACGACGCAGACAAGCACGGAGATGATGCTCAGTCTTTAGGAAAAGGAGACCCCTCGATGCCGACCTCACCAGAATTGAATTCCCTCGTCACCCGCCTGGAGAAGCTGGAGCGGCAGAACCGGCACCTGCGCCGTGGCGTGGCCGTGGTCCTGCTCGCCGCCGCGTCGCTCTTCCTGATGGCGCAGGCCAAGGCGGGCAGCTCTCCCAAGGTCGTGCAAGCGGTGGCCTTCGAGCTGGTCGACAAGACGGGCAAGGTCATCGCCACCTTGGACGGCCGGGGCGGTCCCTCGCTGGTGAGGTTCGACATCACCGATGGCGCCGGCAAGCTCGTCTGGAGCGCGCCGCAATAGGGGGAACAAGCCCGCTGCCTGCCGAGCTTAGCGATTCGCGCTGGAGGTCAGTGGACTAATAACCTCTACGGGGCCGTAGAGCTTACGGCGAAGGGCGGCGATCCTCTCCGCGCGGTTTACCTGGTTGAGTGCCGCCGCCGGGGAGGCATGGGTTTCAGGGTCCTGCCGCAGCCTTGCTGCGAGCAGGCTCTCGTACTCCTCGATGTCCTGCGTGATTTCTTCCCAACTCTCCTCCGGGAAGCGCGCCAGAATCGACTCCCTTTCTTCGGGTTTGAGAGGTCTCATCGATATCACCTCACCGTGCTACCTTAGCACGCAGGCGGTCGAGCAGGAACTGCCGGGTGATCGTATCGTTCTCACACGCCAGAGAACCGGGCGGGTTGCGAGCCAGGAAGTAGTTGTCCATGACCGCGGGAAACGCTGCCGCGTGCAGCTCACAGTGGTAAGAACGCCAAGAACCATAACGTGGAACAGGGTCACTCCGTTAACCGCGAAAGGGACGCCACCCTGCATGTCATCGTCGGAGGTCTCCAGCGCGGTCGAGACATCGTGCGTCGGGGATGCCGAGATGGCAAAGGCGATATCCGCGTCCAGCCCGAAACGGTTCAGGAACGGACGGAACTTCGTCCGCCGGGCGTGGATCTGCGAGCTTTGATGAGGGTCGTCTTCCGCGACGAGCGAGCTCATATCCTCAGCATTCAGACCCGCAGCGAACAACGAGACCACTCGGACTTCGTCGCGGATGTCGGGATGCCCCAGCAGCTTTTCGGCTTGGCCCGGCAGGTCCCCGAACAGACAGTCCACGGTGTACGCCGTGGTCGTGTCGAAGGCGGCCTGCTGGCTGACGATCGGATCGACGACGAAGGTCCCGCTCCCCTCCGGTCTTTCGAGCGCGGGGTTGGCGATGATCGCGATCGTAAATGGGTCCACCTTAACGGTATTCCCCTCACGATGAACGTGGATGACCGGCTGGCTCGCCATCGCCTTAATCTCTCGCTCGATTCCTTCGGTCGGCCTTGGCCCGCCGACTAGCCATCAAAATCCTCGGACCTATCCTGGACTTTCGCATCGGCCGTGGTTCCGCGTCAGCGTCGCCGTCCATATTGCAGGTAGCGTAGATGTTTCGCTAAAATGAGTCAATGACAGGCCAGGTCGGTGTCACCATGGCAACGGGCCTGGTGGGCCGCGGGATCTCGATCAACGATGCCGCCGGCAAGCTCGTCTGGAGCGCGCCGCAATAGGGGAGCGAGGCAAGGACATCAAGGACAGAGCGCACTGTCCTTGATGTCCTTGCGATCCTTGGGGTCCTTCGTTACGGTCTCAGCTCGCGAAACCCACCGGCTGTTTCTTGCTTGACCGAGGAACGCTCTTGCGAGGTTTCATTCCGAACTCGCGGAGCTTGTCGGACCGGAAACCGAGCACGCCTTTGATGAAGCTGCGGAGAGCCACAGTCGCATCGAAGGCGGTGTCCATGCTCTCTTGCAGCTCCCGGGTGGCCTCCCTGGCGGCGGCGCGCGCCACGTCCCGACGGCGCCGGTTGACGAGCGCTTGGCTGTAGGCCTTCTCGAAAGCATCGCGAAACGGCGCGACGCCGCGGAGCTCGGCCTGAAACTTACGGACCGCTCTCATCAGGAGACCCCACTGCTCGAAAAGAGTGTCTTGGGCTTTTTTCTGCATGTTATTCTCCTTGTGTCGTTTGGTTCTGGAAAAAGGGGGGGCGTGCGCGTACACGCCCCCCGGTTCTAGGGACTAGGCGGCATCCTTGTCGGACGGGGAGGCCGGGGTGCCCTGATCGGTGCCCGGGTTCTCCCCGTTCGGCTTCTCCTCGTCCTTGGCCGGCTTGCGCTTCCGCTTGCGCAGCGGAGCCACCTTGAACTGAGTGAGAAGCTCGTTCTTCGGCCCCACCTTGCCGCGGAGCACGGAACGAATCTGGATCCTCGCCTCCTTACCGCGCTCGATCGCCTCTCGGAGCTGCTGAGTGGCGCGCTGCTTTTGAGCGGTGAGCTCCGTCTGCCGAGTCCGCAGGCGCTCCACGTCGGCGAGCACCTGCACCAGCACCTGCCGCTCCGCTTCGATGCTCGGCAGCAGTTCCGGTGTGGCCTCGGTCGACCTGAGGAGCTCCTGGAAGTCGAGGATGAGCTCGGGATACGAGTTCTTGCTGGGCATTACGTCCTCCTTTCTTACCCGGCGTTGGCGACTTCACCCGTGTCGCCGTTGCCGCCGCCGGAGTCGCTCACGGCGGCATTGCCGTGGAGCGTGATGGCGACCTTCGAGGCGAACAGCTCGAGGGTCACCGTCTGCGGCTGGTAGACCGCCAGCTCGATGGAGGCGATCGCCGCCTCCGCCTCGCCGGCGGCCGCCAGCCCTTCCTGGACCCGTTCCGACTTGAGCTGCGTGCGGAACGTCGCGACGGGCCCCTGCACCCGCTCCGACTTCAGCTCCTCGTGGACGGTCCCCTGCGTGGATACAGCTTGCTGCGTGTTCATACGACTCTCTCCTTCCGGAGAATCCGGCCGGAATCGGCCGGATGGCCGCGCGCCTTTCGGGCAGCGCCGGTTGAGCCCATTGACCTACGCGGGGGGCTGGTCTGTCCAGCGTTCAGCAGCGGCTTAAATACGAGGTCCCGGATCCAACGCCTTTTCGCTTGTACCGGATACGAACCGACCCTGGAAGTTACCGACTTGATCCGATGCCGCCCAATTTGCGCCGCCGGTTTCGTCCGCGTACTGGTTCAGTTGGCCTGCAGACTGCGTACGGTTCTGCCCTCCGAAGCCTCACCCCCCGGCCCCATAGGCGTTAACCTGACGCCGAAAATGGTCGATGACCGGAGACCTTCCGCCGCCTCAGGCCCCTCTCTCCCCGGGGGAGAGAGGGGAGAAAGACAAAGAAGAGGCACTCCCGCCCTGCCGGGAGAGGAGGGAGACTACAAAAGCAAGATCTGTATGGCTTTTTCAGTCTCCCCTCTCTCCCGGCGGGCGGGAGTGCGGTGGGAGAGAGGGGCCGGGGGAGTGAGGGACCTGAGGCGGCGGAGACCCATGTTGATCGACAACTCTCGGCGTCAGGTTAACGCGTATGGGGCCGGGGGTGAGGCTTTCGGAGGGCAGAACCGGAGTAGTCCTCGACAAGAGGAGAGGAGGGGACCGAGCCAATCAGCGCGAGGATCGTAATCGTTCCGTCATGCGCTCCCCTTCTTTTCGGGCTGATAGGAGGCGGCCGCGGCAAGGTCGCGGATCGCGGGCCGGAGCCAGTCATTGAGAATGCACTCGATGACGGAGCGTACCTCCGTCGCGAAGTCCATCTCCACCTCGCCCACGAGCATGGCGGTTTCCTCGGCCGGCACGGGGAGACGTCTGTGGAGGTTCACAAGCCGGGCACGGACTCCGTCCAGGTCCTCGGCGATGGCTCGCAGCTCCGCCCTGGCCTCTGCTTCATCGGTCTCCATCACGTTGACCTCCCTCCCGGACCTTCCGTTCGCTCAACACCGCCCGGATCCGCCTCAGATCGGTTTCACCGGGGAGCTCCCCGCGCTCCCAGTCCCGTTCCAGCCGCACCAGGGATTTCGTTGCCACGCCAAACCGCAGGTCGGCTTCGACGTCATCGAGCTGGCCTACCGCCGCTCGGAGGACCCCGAGCAGATGAGCTTCGGCGTTGAGGGGACGTTCCCCGCTCGCCATCTCCGCCAGCTCCTCGGGCCGAGGAGCCGCGATGGCCGCTTGCACCTGTTCGAGGGCCGTCCGCACTGCCCTCAGCCGGTTGGCTTCGCGCTGCACCCGCCAGACCGCCTCTTCCGCGGTCATCGGGCTGTCAGCCGAACGCTCGCCGCCGCTCATTCCGTTTCGGCCCCGTCGTCATCGGCAGCGGGTGCGGTCGTAGAATCGGCGGCCGCGTGCAGATCGTCGATGGCCGGCCGCAGGGTGTCCTGGAGCACACAGGCGATGGCGGCATGCAACTCCTCCCCGGCAGATATCTGTTCCGGGTTCTCCACCGGCAGCCGCGACAGACCCGCGGCCAGAGTCTCCAACCTGTCGAGGATTTCCTCCAGCTCTTTCACGCACTCCTTGAGGATCTCCCGGGCGACGCCCTCGAGGGAGGCCACCGCGGCGCTCATCCGCGGATCCCACTTCGCCGACCTGGCTCGCCGCCGGTGCCGCGCCAGCGTTTTCGGGCTCGCCAGCATCTCGACCAGCGAGATCGGTTCCCTCGCCCCGTGATTCCACAGGCGGGCCGTTATGGACTGGCATTTCTCACAGCCGGCCAGCAGGTGGCGGAGGACGGCCTGCTGCTCGGCATCCTCCAGCTCGCAGAGCATGAGTCGTTCGAGATCGGCCGGAGAGGGATGGACGCCGGGCTTACAGGAATCTTCACGTTCCGCTTCGAGATCCGCTTTGGACATGACCGGCATCGTAAGGGGACTTCGGCAGCCCGCAATGCAACGCCGCAAAATGGTTTAAGGTATATCGAAATCGTCTCTTTCAGGGGGAGCCCACGAGCAGACTGAACCGCTACCAGGTGCCGGCGTTCCTTAGCAGGAAAAAGTGAAATGGCTTAAGCTATATTGAAAGCGTCTCTTTTTGGGTGTCACGAAAACGGCAGGACCGGGAACTTACCTGTAGGAGTCATGTTCCAGGGGGGCATGGGATGCCAAAAAAATCCCCTTCGGGGCTCGGCCTGGGCATAACCTGGCTGCGCTGCAAGAGCGGCTGGACCAAGCAGCGGCACGCCAAGGCGCTCGGCATGGACGACTCCGCGCTCACGAAGTACGAGCGCGGCGACAACTCGCTGACCCGCAGCAAGGCCGAGTGGTTGGTCTCTCCTCTCCCGTACCCGCCCGAAGCCCTGGACGTGCTCGCTGTCGCCCACGGCCTGATCGTCGCCGAGCCCCTTCCGGAAGCCCCATCTCCCGTGAGCCTGACGCCGGAGGAGCGCGGGCGCGCCCACCGCGCCGGCTTGGCCGGAGGAGCGGCGGCGGCCACGGCGATCTCCAAGGAGACGGCCCGCAGGATCATGCGGGAGAAGGAGGAAACCGCCCGGCAGCAAGCCCCCAAAGTCTGGGAACGTCTGATGGCGGCGGCGCCCGAGGATCGGCTTCCTGCCGTGGCCTGCTTCCCCGAGCTTCCGGAGCTGGCCCCTCGCGCTGCTGGCCTGCGAGGCGAGCGTGCGCGCGGCCTCGCGCAAGGTCAAGGACGCCTTGGATCTGGCCACGCTGGCCGTCGCTCTCGCCGAGCGGGTCCAGGAGCCCGAAAGCTGGCGCCGGCGGCTCGAGGGCTACTGCTGGGCACATCTCGGCAACGCCCGCCGGGTCACCGAAGACTTCGTCGGTGCCAACGCGGCGTTCGCCAAGGCCTGGGAAGCTCTGGAAGGCCGGGGCCCAGTCCGCCCCCGCACTGCTGCCGGAATGGCGGCTGCTCGACCTCGAAGCCTCTCTCCGCCGGGCTGAACGGCGATTCCCTGAAGCCTTGGACCTGCTCGAACGGGCCAGGGCTGCCGGCGAACCCAGCAAGTCCGCCGTCGCACAGATCCTCTTGAACAAGGAATTCGTTTTCGACCAGATGGGGGACATCAAAAGCGCGCTCAAGGCTCTGACCGAGGCAATCCCGTTGGTAGAAGCCTCAGAGAACCAGCGCCTCCGGTTTTTCCTCCGCTTCAAGCAGGCGAACAATCTCTGCGGCTTGGAATGCTACGCCGAGGCAGCCGGGCCGCTTGCCGAGGCGCGAGAGTTGGCAGAGGCTAAGATGGATGAGTTGAGCCTCATCCGCATACTCTGGCTGGAGGCGAGGCTGGCGGCTGGCCAAGGGCGACCAGAAGAGGCGATCGCTGGGTTGACGCGGGTCTGGCAGGACTTCCTAGACCACAATCTGCCTTACGATGCCGCTCTGGCCGCTCTCGATTTGGCTGTGCTCTGGCTCGAGGCTAGTCACACGGCTGAAGTATGTAAGCTTGCGGTCACAATGGAAGGCGTATTTCGAGCTAAGCGAATTGACCGCGAGGCGCTTGCCGCACTTCAGCTCTTCTTCGAGGCCGCCAAACAGGAGAGCGTCTCGATCGGATTGGCGAAGCAAGTCATTGGCGAGATCAAGAAACACTCGGCCTCTCCCCTTGGGATTAAAGTCTGACACGGCAATTATGGACGGCAGCTACCATTCGGGTCGACGTTGCAGCCTTCTTTCGCTTGAAAGGTAGGCTGAGCCGTGCAGACGCCATTCGGATCGACGTTGCATCCTAACTTTGCCCAAACGCTCGTAAGGAAGCTCCAGGCCTGGGTTAAGACGTTTGTCAGGTTAGATGCGGCGCTCCTGGCCTGCTGCGGACTCTCAGTTCGTGGATCCGCGGCCGAAACCAACGGCGTAGCAAGGCTCGCGACCAGTACGAGGAGGACGGTCTTGCGGCGGAAAGAGGCGGTGAGCATGGCGGCCCCCTGGAGAACGCTCCGGCACGGCCGCCATGGCCGCGCGGGCAGCCCTCACGGAAAAAGAGACGAAATGAATATAGCTTATATCCAGCACGAGGAGGCGCGGCATGCCGAAGCAGGCTGACCTGGAGGATTTCCGCCTGTTGGTGATATTCCTGCGTTCCTACGCCGACGTGTCGCAGAACAAGCTCTCGACAGCCTCCCGCGTGAGCCAGCCGAACATTTCCCTGTACGAGCAGGGTGAGCGCGAGCCCGGGGAAGACAGCCTGCGCCGCATCGCCAAGGCCGTGGGCGTGGAGTGGACGCTCGTGACGCACGTGCATCGCTTCATCAAGGCCTTCCTCTCGGCGGTGTCGCAGCGGAAGGCGGTCGCCGTGGGCGAGCCGTTCGACTTCGCGGTGCTGGAGCCCGTCCGGCTGGCTGTGCTGCCCTACCTGCTCGGGGACCAGGCCGGCCCGCCGCCGCGGCGGACGGCGGAGGAGGAGCGCCGTGAAGCCGAAGAGATCTGGACGGCGCTGGAGAAGTACGAGATTCCCCGGCGCCGGCGGCTGATCGAGTACACCCTGCAGGCCGCCAAGAGCGCGGCCCTGGCCATGCGCATCTGCGAAGCGAGCGCGCAGGCGGCGGAGAGCAGCGCCCGCGAAGCGCTGGAGCTGGCGGAGCTGGCTTTCTCGATTGCGGAGCGGGTGGAGGGCGAGGAGAGCGGCCGCGTTCAGGGCTACTGCTGGGCCCACGTCGTCAACTCCCGCCGGGCGGCCGAGCGGCTCGGCGCGAGCGAATAGGCTTCCGCCTGGCGTGACGCCGGCCCGCATGAGCAGGACCGCAGGCCCGCTGAGGAGGACGGCGGTCAGCGCGCCGGTGAGTCCCGTCTCTCCAAGCCTGACCACGGTCAGCGCCAACCTGACCGAGGTCCCGCTGAGCCTGACTTCGGTGAGCACGAGCGTGACGGCGGTCCGCGTCAGCATGACCGGGATCAGACGGAGCCTGACTTCGGTCATCCTCTGAGTCACCGCGGCCAGCCTCTCCGCGACCTCGGTCAGGTTGCCGCTGACGCCCGTCACCCCGGCGCTGATTCCGGTCAGGTGGACGCGGAGGCTCGGTCATCCTGACGCTGACCTCGGTCATCCTGGCGGCGATGGCGATCGTGCCGGCGCTGAACCCCGTCATCCTGTGCGTGACCTCGGTCATCCCGACGCTCGCCCGGGTCATCCTCCCGCCGGTGGCGGCCCGAGTCACCCGCCGCGCGGTCAGTGGGGGGATTCTGTGTTGCTCTCACGCCGCCGCCCCTTGCGCTGCCGTCAGAAGATCCGCCAGCGACCACGGTTTCCGGGCGATGCCTGCCGCCATCGCGGGCGTCATCCGGATCGACTTATGGAACTTCACAAAGTTGTAATACGCGAAGTAGAGCGCCAGCGCCGCCCGCAGGTTGACCTTCTTCCGGCTGAAGCCGTTGGATAGCCGGGTGAACCGGCGAAGATGGCCGCGCAGCGTCCAGTTGGACCGCTCGACGTGTGAGGTACAGATCCGGTCCTCATCCGGGGCGCCAGAGATGGCGATCTTCTCCTGTCCTATCAGGCGCGGCGGACCGTACCGCCGCGCCTCTTCCCCACTCTCGTTACCGAAGTCTTTCACGAGCTGCGCATAGTCCACCCGCGCGCCAAAGGCGAACTCGACAGCGTTCGGGTAGCCGTTGAATCCGTCCGTGCTCAATTGAAACTCTCCCGCCGTCGCCTTGCTCAACTTGACTATGAAGTCATGGGCATCCCAGGTGTTCCGCCGGCCAAGGTGCCAAGCCAAAACCAGCTTGGAATGCCGCTCGATTCCGACGTAGCAGTAGGCGTCCCCGGCGTCCGGATCGGTGATTCCCTTCCGCTCCCGCGTCCCTTGCTTGCAGCGAACGTAGGTCCATAGCTCATCCGCCTGGACATCCTTCACCGGGACGGCATTGACCGTCTCCACCAGCATCCGCTCGCAACCCTCGCCCACCTGGACAAGCAGCTTGAGGATCGTTCCCTTGTCCACGTCCAGAATCCGCTCGATGGCGCGGACGGCGTTCCCCTCGCAGAGCATGTGCAGGCAAAGCAGCGCCTTGTCCAGTGGGAGGTACATGCCTCCCAGGGGCCGGGCTGGCCGCTCTGAGAACGTCTTACGGCACGTCCGGCAACGGAACCGCTGGTTTCCCTTCCGATCCTTCCCGAACCGCTTGGCGGGCGTCTGACAGGCTTCGCACTGCATTGGCTGGCTCCATCTCTGCCAGCCGTGCGATAATGGGGGTTGAGCGGCCCGTACGGCTTCGGCTGGCGGATCGTGGCCCCGGCGGCTGTTGACGCAGCTTCCGGGGCCGTTAATTTTTAGGCGTTTTCCATTGGTCGGATTATACCGTAAGCTATAGAAAAATCAATAGGTTAGAGCAAAATATCAGACGGCGCGGCAGGCACAGAAGCAAGAGTCCGGACTGCCAGCGGAAGGGTGGACGGGGGCCGTTGAAGTGCGCCATGGCATACCTCCGGTATTGACCCGGAGGGCGCCCCGGCGTAGGATCGGCTCCTTGACAGAAGGTGCCGGACGCCGGGGGACCCCCTCCGAGTCTGGTTATCGACGGCCCTGGACGGCTGCAACCGCTCCGGGGCCTTCGTGTTTCTGGAGATACGCTACGCGCCCTGTAGAATGGCTGTCAAGCCCGTAAGCTAATGAAAATTCAATAGCTTAGGAGACCTCCTTTTTTGACCTGGGAGGAATAAGGAGACCTCTTTTCCGAGCGGATTTTGAGGCGATCCCGGGAAAGGAGACCTCCTTTTCGAGGCAATTTGGAGCTTCAAAAAAAGGAGACCTCCTTTTTTCTGCGCGGGAGCGGAAAGGAGACCTCCTTTTCACTCATCCATCGCCTTGTCTAACTCCCTGCCGAATTCGTCTAGCTCCCGCTGAAGTTGCTCGATTTGCTCGCGCCGCTTCCTTGCTTCCTCCTCTGATTCCGGCGGCGCAGGGCGCCGTGTGGGCGGGCGCCCGATTCGCCCCTTCTCGTTCCGAAGGATTTGGAGGAAGCGCAAGCGATCTTCAGGCGGCATGCCGAACTTCTCCAGAGCCGCCCGGATTCGAGACAGGGTGAACTTGGGCGATCGGCCCATAGCACCTCCGCTCCGGTGCTCCGCAAAGAGGTAAGGAAAACGGGCGCGGCGGGCCAGGGTGCGGTGCCCCGGCTTTCGGCTCGCGACTTCCTAGCCGCGCCTACTGCTCGATTCTACAGGACACACTTACCGGCTCTGCTGCCGTCGCTTTGGCGGTCGCTTTCCTGGCTTCGCGCTGGTGTCGATCTTCTCAAGTGCCTTCTGTACCAGATCAAGCTTTGCAGCCGCATCGGCGAGATGCTTCCCGGCTTGAGCGACGGCGGCACGAATCGCACGGGTATCCGCCGCCCGGCGTGCCGCTTTGCGGACTCCTTTTCGCCCCTTCGTTTTCACGGCTTTCCGGCCGGGGGTCAGGTCTTGATCGTTTGGCATAAGCCCTCCCTTTAGATGATCGTAATTCTATCAGTGGTGAAAGAAGGGCCGGCGCCGCGAGGGGGCCGGCGCCTGGCTCTACAGGTCTTCCCGGCGGTGCCGGTCGATGATGGGGGCGGGGTCCGGCAGCTCGCCGCGCAAGAGAAGGGGCGCCAGCTCGGCGGCCAACTCGCGGGCGTGGGCATGCGTGCGCAGCGTGGCGATAAGGCGCCCGTCCGGCTGGTGAATCAGGGTGAAGTGCTTCGTGTTGCGGGTCCAGCCGGAGAAGGGGTTGCCCCGGAAGATGAAAAACGGCGGCGAGACCCATCCCCGCAGGGATGCCGTCTCGCCGCTCTCCAGGCGAACGGAGAAACGCCCACGGCGCCAGCATAGGGGCAGAGGGCGTCCCGCTCTGGCGCGGGCCTTCAGATAGGCGTCCAGCGCCAGCGCCGCCCAACCTCCCACGCTGGCGAAGCCTTCCGCTTCCGCCGTCTGCTTCCACCGGATGCTCTGCTGCATCGTGGCGCGGACGGTGAACGTCGCTACTTTCACGCGGCGCCCCCGTAATAGTCGCGGGGCTCGTAAAGATCGCGGGGGCGCATCCCAACGGCTTCGTCCACCCTACGCATGTGTTCATCGTAGAGCTGCGGCAGGTCCGCCATTCCGCCCTCGATAGAGGCGGCGATCCTCTCCAGGTCCGCGCCGCTCCGGCCTACCAGATCCGCCACGGCGCCATCGTAGCCGTTGAAGCCGTGGCCGCCGTCGATCCACAGGAACACGTCGCGGACGTGCCGGAGATCCCGCAGGGCGGCGAGGATGAGGCCGTTCAACTCGCCATGCTTGGGGGCGGGCCACTGGCGCGGATCGATGCCACGGTAGAGGTCTGAGAGGAGCATGCAGACGCGCCGGAGAGCGGCGGCGTCTCCCTTGCGGGTGAAGAGGAAGACGAACGTCTCCCGGAAACCGTCCTTGAAACGGCGATCCGTCAACCGCCTCATGACGCGGATTCCTTCGCCAGCTTCCGCTCGATACCTGAAGCGATCTTGTTGAGGACGCGAGCTATGCCGGAGGCGTACCGGGAAAGCCGAACGTCTCCAGGCGACAGGGAGGAAAACCGGCGCTCCTGCCCAACGGCGGCGAGGAATCCCTGTAGGTGCCGGAGATCGGCGACGGCGGCGCGCAGCTCCGTACGGGTGCTGCTCTCCGGCCACGCGGGCCAGTCGCCATAACACTCCAGGAGCATCCCGAAAAAGTAGTCTCCCATCGTTCGGAGGGATCGGTTGAACTCGGGCTCGCTGACGTAAAGCAGGAACGTCTCGCGGAAGATCGGGTAATCCTCCCAAGCGGCAGGCGAGATGATCGGCGGGACGGCCGGCTGCATGACCTCGGGCGGGATCGGCGGGCAACCGGGCGGCATCGGGGGCGGGGCGGGTGCTGCGGTAGACTTCGGGACTAGCTCGGGCATGGGGTTCCTCCGTGCTCGGGTTAGGTCCGGCGGGGCGTCGCAAGCGCCCCGTCCGGGCCGTCTGTGTGGGATCGGGAGAGAGCATCCCTCCCTTCCGGGAGAGACGCTAGCGCATCTCAGGCGGGGCCGGGCGTGTCAAGCCCCGGCAACACAGAATCCCCCCACTACCGCCGCGCGGTCAGGCCGCCGTATTCCTGGCACCCGCACGTGCCGAATCGACACCTCCCGCCGGCAGCCGCCTTCGGCGTCCGTCTAAAAAGAGGCCGGTTCGTCCGGACTCCGGTCCCCCGAGCCTGTCATCCTCCGAGGACACACTGTTACCGTTTTCATCCGGTATAATGGGGCCGCAGCCCGCCTTTCTCGCCCTCAAACTGTTGGCATCGTCTGTGCGTATCGTGATGGAGGGGAGAGGTTCAGACCGAAGGGGATCAGCATGCCAAGACTCAGCGTCGACCACCAGAAGGGGTGGAACTTCGAGGCGGCAGCCATGCCGTTCGTGGACGCGCTTTACAACACGGCCTACCGGATGACCCGCAACGCCGAAGACGCCGAGGACCTCGTGCAGGAGACTTACCTCAAGGCCTACCGCTACTACGACAAGTTCGAGGAAGGGACCAACTTCAAGGCATGGTTGTTCAAGATCATGAAGAACACCTTCATCAACAATTACCGTAAGAAGCAGCAGGCCCCGACCTTGAGCGATTTCGCCGAGATCGAGGAGTCCTTCGAGAACCAGGTCAGCGAGGATCCCGCGCGGCAGACCCGGAACCCGGAGGAGGAGCTGCTCGAGAACGTCCTCGACGAGGACGTGCAGCGGGCCCTGGACAAGTTGCCGCCCGATTACCGCATGGTGGTGCTGCTGGCCGATCTGGAAGGTTTCTCCTACAAGGAGATCGCCGAGATCCTGGAGGTCCCGGTCGGCACGGTCATGAGCCGCCTGTATCGCGGCCGGCGGTTGCTCGAGGCCGCGATGCTCGAGTTCGCCCGCGAGCACGGCTACCTGCGCGAAGGGGAGCCCGTCAAGATGCGCTCCCGCGTCGCCGGCTCAAAGTAGCACTCCGACTCCGGAAATATCCCAACCCACAGGCGAGTTGAACAGATGGGGTTACGCAAGTGGACCCATCGCACAGAGTGTTGTAGACGCCTGGGTATTCCGGAGGAAGGACGATGGACTGCAAAGAGGTCGGCGCGGTGCTTTTCCTGTTTTTCGATGGCGAGATGGACGAGGACATGCAGACCCCTTTCCATGACCACGTCGGACGGTGCGGCGACTGCGCGAAGCAGGTCGACTACACCCGGAAGCTGCTGTTGATCTTCCGCGAGAGATCCTGCCGCTGTTGCGCTCCGGAGCGGTTGCGACACCGCATCCTCATCAGCTTCCCCCACCGGCGTACGGTTCCCGGCCTCCACTGAGCCAGGGGACACCCCCCGATGAGTTCCTTTTTCCTCCTTCCGGCCGGCCGGCGCCTCGCCGCCGGGCTCGGTGTGACGCTCCTCGTCATGGCGATGACATGGCTCGTCGCTTGTTCGGGTCCGGCCGGGGCGCAGCCCGTCAGCCTGCAGTGCCTCGGCGGGGAGCGACTCAGCGACGCGGACCTTTCCCGCGGCGCCACCATCGTCGTGATCTGGGCTTCCTGGTCGCCGCGCTCACGGGGCATCGTGGAGCGCGTCGAGCTCGCTGGCCGGCCGCTGGGGCGGCAGCGCGCGGGTCCTAACCGTCAACTTCCAGGAGGACCGGCCGGCCGTTCAAAAGTTCCTGGCGGGCCGGAGCCTCGGCGCTCCCGTCTGCATGGATCCGGACGGCGCCTTCTCGAAAAAGCACAACATCGCCACCCTGCCGGGATTGCTCATCGTCAAGGACGGCCAGGTCGCCTATCGCGGCAAGCTGCCGGAGGATCCTGACCGGGTGATCGCGGATCTGCTGCGGTAAGGCTCCCGGCCGCAGCACTCTCCGCGCCTTCCCCCCGCCCGAGCCCTCACCCCCGGCCCCTCTCCCGCCCCCTCCCTTCCCACCTCACCGGGAGAGGGGAGAAAAGCAAAAAAGAAATCGAAAGGGCTCAGACTTCGTCTTTTCCACGCTGGAGTCTTCGTAGGGGCGGGGCTGTCTCCGTCCTGGGAGGAGGTGGTCTTTTCTTGCCTTTCTCCCCTCTCCCGGTGAGGTGGGAAGGGAGGGGGCGGGAGAGGGGCCGGGGGTGAGGGCTCGGGCGGGGGGAAGGCACGGCGCGCGGCCGTGCCGCGCAGGGGTTGCCTTTCCCCGCATCTCCTGTGTAGTATTCCTTCCGCGTCTCTCATCGCATCGAGTTTCTCTTCCACCGGTAGGGAGGTCTGCACGGGATGCAGTCGAAACGGAACTATTTCGGTCCGAACGTCCTGCGATGGATCCTTCCGCTGGGCTTGAGCCTCTTCGCCGCGGGTCTCGTCCTCACCACACGCAATCTCGACGCCTACAGCCGCTCGCCCTATCCGTTGCCCCCGACGCCTCGCTTCAGTCTGCGCGGCACCCTCCCGAACGAGACCAGCCCCTGGATCGACCAGGCCCGGATCCCCGTCGAGTACAAGCTGCTCCGCGGTGAGACCGTCGCCGGGGTGTTCTCCAAGCTGGGCCTCGAGGGAGTCGAGCTCCGCGAGGCGACCGGCGCTCTGGCGGACAAGGTCGATCTCCGCAGCCTCAGGGCCGGCAACCAGTACTCCGCCTTCTTCAACCCCGATTCAACCTTGGCCTCGTTCGAGATGACGCTCGCCGGCAGCGGCCGCGTGCAGATGGTTCGCAAGGGCGACCGTTGGCAGAGCGACTGGCGGCCCTTCGAGCGGCGGATCGAAATCCGCTCGGTCCAGGGCGCGCTCGCCGGCTCCCTGGAGGAATCGATTCGCGAGGCCGGCGGACCTCCGACCCTCGCCTACCGTCTGGCCGACGTCTTCCAGTGGGACCTCGACTTCACCAGGGACCTGCGCAAGGGCGACCGCTTCGAGGTGCTGTATCAGGAGGTCCTGCTCGACGGCCGGTTCCACGAGGTCGGCACCGTCTTCGCGGCGGTCTACGACAACCGCGGACGGCTGCATGAGGCGTACCGCTACGGCGATTCCGCGGTCTACTACGACGGCGAGGGACGGCCGATGCGGAAGATGTTCCTCCGCTCGCCGCTGCGCTACTCTCGCATCACCTCGCAGTTCAGCCGCCGGCGTTTCCATCCCGTGCTCAAGGAATACCGTCCTCACTACGGCGTCGACTACGGCGCGCCGGTGGGAACGCCGGTGCAGGTGACGGCCAACGGCGTGGTGACCTTTGCCGGCTGGGACCGGGGCGGCGGCAAAGTGGTCAAGGTGCAGCATCCCGGCGGCTATCTCACGGCCTACCTCCACCTCTCCCGTTTCGCTTCGGGCATCCGCCCGGGAGCGCGGGTGCGGCAGGGCGACATCGTCGCCTATAGCGGCGCCACCGGCCTTGCCAGCGGACCCCACCTGGATTACCGGGTGAAGCACCACAACCGGTGGATCGATCCGCTGTCGCTCAAGAGCGTCCGTGACGAGCCCATCCCGGCCTCCAGAATGGCTTCCTTCCGGTCCTGGAGGGATGAGCTGCGGGCCGGGCTGCGCGACGGGATCGTCTTGCCGGACCTTCGCATTCCGGATCTGGATGTGCAGACCCGGTTCGCCTCTCGCGACGGCGCGCCCTTGGCGGAACGCGAGACGACCGCCCGCTGACCCCGCAGTTCCGGATGATCACCAAATGATCGCCGCCAGGGCGTGGTGCCGGGTCGATCTGGCCGGCGGCACCCTGGACATCTGGCCGCTCGGCCTCCTCCATCCCCAAGCCCGCACGATCAACGTGGCGGTGGACCTCGCAGTCACGGTTCAGCTCCGGCCGCTGGAGCGGGGCTATCGCGTCCGGCAGGCGGAAGACCTCGCCGAGGCAGCCACCGTGGAGGAGCTGGCGCGAAATCCCCGCGCGGCGCTGATCGGCGTGGCCGCCTCGGCTCTCGGCCTGTCTCCCTTCGAAGCGGACCTCGCCAGCGCCTCGCCGCGCGGCGGCGGTCTGGGTGCCAGCTCCGCCATGACGGTCGCCTTCATCGCGGCGGCGGAAGAGGCCTTCGACCTTCCCCGCTCCGAGCCGCACGCGCGGGTGGCCCTCGCCCGGGATCTCGAAGCGCGGCTCATGGGGCTCCCCACGGGCGTCCAGGACCACTATCCCGCGCTCCTCGGGGGCGCGCTCGAAATCCGGCCCTTGCCCGGCGGCGAGAGGGTGCGGCGGCTGGCCGTCGATCTCGAGGCTCTCGCGGCCAGCCTGCTGGTGGTGTATTCGGGACAGAGCCACTTCTCGGCCGGCAACAACTGGCAGGTGGTGCGCCGGCGCCTGGAGGGGGAGGCGGAGATCACGGAGCTGTTCGAGGGGATCGCCGGGACAGCGGCCGAGCTGGCGCCGGCCCTGGAGGCGGGCGATCTGCCGAAGGTCGGCGAGCTGATGAGCCGCGAGTGGAGCTACCGGCGGCGCCTGGCGGAGGGCATCTCGACGCCGGTTCTGGAAGACTTGCTGCAGGCCGCCGCCGGGCAAGGCGCTTGGGGAGGCAAGGCCTGCGGCGCCGGCGGCGGCGGCTGTCTGGCGGTGCTCTGTCCCGCCGAGCGGAGGGACGCGGTGGCTGCGGCGCTGGCGAGCGCGGGAGGACAGGTGCTGGCGGCGCGCCCGACGGGGCGAGGCCTGGAGATTTCGACTGGCGCGTAGCGGCGGTGCCCTCCGAAGCCCCTCACCACCCCGGCCCTCCTCTCCCAGAGGGAGAGGAGGGAGGAAGAAATAGAAAGCTGTTTCTTCTTTTTTTCTCCCCTCTCTCCCTTGGGGAGAGAGGGGTAGGGGAGTGAGGGCTCACCGGTTCTGGACGCGGTGATGGAGCACTTGGTAGGCCTTGTCGAGGTCGAAGTTGGCGGTCAGCTTGAGCTCGCGGACCTCGCTCCAGCCGCCTCCCATGCTGTCGCGATAGTAGACGCGGTTCTCGCCCGTCCAGGAGACCAGTGAGTTCGCCCCGGTTTCGGAGACGAAGA
This sequence comes from Thermoanaerobaculaceae bacterium, assembly GCA_963778565.1. GTDB lineage: Bacteria > Acidobacteriota > Thermoanaerobaculia > Multivoradales > UBA5704 > DATARR01. Next base: position 86,191 of record CAVZUZ010000027.1, read on the forward strand.
CGCGAACCGTGCCGCTGCCGATGGGCGGCGCAGGACGGTTGAAAGCAGCTCGCACCTGTAGCAGATGCGCGGCCGAGTTTCCCGTCAGCGTCGGCACGATCTGCAAGATCTGCGCGGAGCCGGATTCGCCCGCAGGAAGCTTCAAGACCTGTCCGAAGAACTTCGCTCCCAGGTCGATGACATAAGCGCGAGCTTTCTCTGCGATGGGCCTGAAATCACTCAAGGGACCTGTCGATGAGGAACCCTGGCTGAGAATATGGGATTGCAGGAGATCGGCCATGGACCGAGCGACTTCGGGTTGAAAATCCCCTGCGGAGCCCAGGATGAAGTCCCGGACCTTGACCGCCAGCGATGGGAGATCCGGCTTCTGCTGAGCCCCCAGGTCGATGATGTAGGCGCGCGCCTTGTCGGCGAGCTGCCTGAGCTGGGTGGGAAGCACGTCGACCTCGAGCGCCACCAGACGGCCCGTGACGGCCGACGTGAATGACACCATGATGGTCCTGCCATCGTGGCCGGCCTGGACCATCGGCGAGCGCACGAGCTCGGACGAAACCAGAGAGTTGGGATGGGCGTTGCTCTTGTCGAAATCGTTGAGGCTGAGGATCGGGTTCGAGCCGATGAAGGTGCCCTCGTCGAGGATGATCAGCGTGTAGAGAGCCTCGTAGAAGCCCGGCTCGGTTTCCTCGCTCCAAGCCATATGAATGGCGGTCCGGTGCTTGAGGATGGGATTTCCCCCGGCGTCCGTATCCTGGTAGGAGTCCCGCGTGGTGGCGAGCTGGGGAGAGGTTTTGGAGTAAGAATTCCCGGTTACCTCAATGGCAGGAGCCCACCTCGAACCGTCGAAGCTTGCCAGCTTCAGGGCGGATTCGTTTTGACTGGGCCGACTCTCCCAGACCAGGAAGACGGTATTGGAGTCGGCCTCGAAGATCACGGCGGGCGAGCTCTCCAGATCTTCGGCTTTGGAGTCGGGAACCAGCACGCGTTCGGGGAGCTTCTCCCGGTCGCGTGATCTCGAGCGCGAGCACGCTATGGTTGCCGTTGGTCTCCGTGCCGCCGGGGAACAAAACACCATAGGTGCCTTGCTTGCCGAGGTAGAGCTCACCGTCGTTGCCGAGGGTCGCTTCCTGAGGGATCGCAAACGCCGGGTGGGCAAGGAGCCCCGCCCCCGCGATCACCAGCGAACGAATCCACGCCTTGTTCTTGAAGTTCATGGTCGGAGATCCTCAGGCATGCAGGTTCACGAGCTTGCGGACGTTCACGGCGAGCAGGAAGCCGGACAGATAGTTGACTTCGGGGAAAAACTCGTTTTGCAGGCGGTTGAAGAACCTGCAGGCGGCGATCACATCTCCGCTCAGGTTGGCGCACTCACCCAACAGGTAGAGAGCGTTTTTCACCGAATCGATTTCGCCCAATCGCTCCGCCAGCCTCAGGGCTGCGGCGCCATGGCGCCGGGCATGGCGGTAGCGGCCGGTCTCGAGATGTGCAAAGCAGAGATCGAGGTGAGTCAGGATGAGATAGCGCTCGGTATCGTGCCGCCGCAGGATGGCCAGCGAGCTGTAGAGAATGGAGTAGCCTTCGGCATAGCGGCCTTGGAGGACCCGGCAATAGCCCAGGTTGTCCAGGATCCGGGCTCGCCAGATCGAAAGCTCCGCCGGCATCAGCTCCAGGGCCGCCTCGTATTCACGTACGGCCTGATCCACGAAGCTCTGGGCCAACAGGGCATTGCCGATCACATTGTGGCTGGATGCCACCCAATCCTTGCGCTCCAACTTCTCGGCGCGTTCGCGCGCGATCCGGGCATAGAAGAGCGCCTTCTTGTGGTTTCTGGTCAGCTCGTAGTGCCGGGCAATGTTGTAAGCCGCGAGGCGGCCATTGACCGGATCTTCACTGCGCAGCAGGATCTCGAGCAACCGGGGAACCTCCGCTTCACCGCGTCCGAGCACCACGGCCACGGCCGCCCGGTTACAGAAGGCCAGATCCACCAACTCCGAAGCGCCGTTCCGCCGGGCCCAGGCCAGCAGCTGGTCGAAGATGGCCAGAGCCTCTTCGAGCCGGCCCGCCTCGGCCGCCTCATGGCCGCGCCGGTTGCGATCCTCAAACTCGACGTTGGACCCGCCCACGCCGTCGATCATGGCTGTCCCTCCTCGTCTTTCCCATGCGGCCTGTGAGTCTGCTTGAAGGAAATGAACTCCTCAACCTCGCGCTGCGCATTCGCCGGCAGGGAATTGAAATCCTGGACCAGCCTGACGTCGCGCGGCGTGATCGACTCCTTGGTGACGTCGTCGAAGAATTCGGCGATGCTCATCTTGAATTCGGCGAGGATGCGAAAGAGCGTGTCCAGGCTGACCCGGTACTCCCCTTTCTCCATGCGGGAGAGGTCGGATTGCTGAATGCCGAGCCGGGCGGAGAGCTCCACCTGCGTCAGCTTGCGCTCCTTGCGGAGCTCGCGGATCTTCTGGCCAACCAACTGGATCTGCCGGCTCTTCACGGGTGCAGCCATGATGTCGGATCTGTTCCCCTATGTCAGGATGGCAAGATCCTATGTTCCGCGGGGGCGGCTGTCAATGGGGTTCGAGGGAAGGGCTCGTGATCCCGCTGCTGCGTGAGCCGGCTCTGCTCGTTCAGCGTCACGACGAGCGCCCGGGCGGGAAGGGGCACGCCTCGCCGGGCGGCACGCTCAGCGGTTGCGGAGGCGTTGTTCGAGGATCTCGTAAGCCTTGGCGAGGTCGAGATTGCCCGAGAATCGAAGCTCACGCGGTTCTGACCAGCGGCCGTTTCGGCTGTTGCGATAGAGGACCCTGTCGGGCTGGGCCCAGGAGACGATCAGGCTGTCGCCGCTCTCGGAGGCGAACAACCGCACCGCACCCGGACCGACGACGGGAACTGGCAGGTCGGAGACCACACGCAACTGAAAGAGGAGAGGTCTTCCAAACTCGGGCGAACCATTTTCATCTGGATCGATTTCCACGAGCTTCGTCGTGGCGTCTGCACCGTTGACCCCGCGCAGTCCTCGACCCGAGAGCTGTGCCCCGAGATCGATGATGTGTGAGCGAGCCTTGTCGGCGAGAGATTCCAGTCCTGTTGCACTTCCGGCAAGGATCAGGTCCTTGACTTGGTGGGCGATGCCCTGCACGACTTCAGCTCGGAAGGCATGGCCGAGATCGATGATGTGCGACCGGGCTTTCTCGGCCAGGGTTGCCAGATCCGAGGGGTAGAGCGCCTGGCCGAGATCGATGATATGCGAGCGCGCAGCGTCGGCGAGTCGGGTCAACTGCTCCGGCAGGACGTCCACCTCGATCACCGCCACCTTTCCCATCACCGTTGAAGTGTAGGCGATCAAGATCGTGCGCTGGTCGTGGCCCGTTTCAACCATCGGTGCTTGGCTCAGCGAGGACTGGACTTCTTCGGCGGCGGAAGCTATGCGATCCTGGAGGTAGTCGTCGAGGTTGTAGACCGGATTCCAGGGGGCGGGCCTGCCATTGATGATCGGAATCGGAGAGTAGAGGCTCACCCAGGCTCCGGAAGGCGTCTCTTCCCGCCAGACCACATGCAGCACTACCCGATGGCGCGGTATCGGCGAGGCGTCGGGTCCAGGCTCGTCGAAGGAGTCGCGGGTAATCGTGAATTGGGGCGAAGTCTTGGCCGCCAGGGAATTGCCGATCACGTCTACGGGTCGCGACCAGGACGCGCCATCGAAACCCGCGATCTGAAGGATCGGATGGATGGAGCTCCTTTTGGTTCCCCAGAGGAGATAGGCGGTGTTCGAATTCTCTTCGAACAGTATCGAGGGCGAAGTCTCGACCTCCGCATTGCCGGTACCGGGTACGAGGATTCGTTGGAGTGGAGAGTCGGGCCTCATGATATCGAGAGATACGACGGAGTTGGAGCGGTCGTAGTCCCTGCCGTCGGGGAAAAGTTCGCCGTATGTTCCCGTGTGCACGACGAAAACCTCACCGTCGGCGCCGACGGTCATCTCACGGCCGGCAGCGAGCCCTGAGGACGCGGTGAGGAGACCCAACCCCACCGCCCAGACGTACGCGCGATAGTCCTTGTTCATGGTCGCAGCCTCAGGCGTGCAGGTTTACCAGCCTGCGGATGTCTACCGCCAGCAAAAAGCCCGGCAGATAGTCTGCCTCGGGGAAGAACTCCCGCTGCAGACGCGTGAAGTGGCCGTTGGCCATCTCGATATCGCCGGAGAGGTTGGCGATCTCTCCGAGCAGATACAGCGCATTCTTGATTGCGCCACGGTCTCGGGCCGCTTCGGCCAATGCCAAGGCAGCCGAGCCATGCCGGCAAGCCAATCTGTAACGACCCGTCTCCAGGTGCGCGAAGCAGAGATCGAGCCGAGCCGAGATCTCGTGCTTCCGTGCTCCCGAATGCCGTAGGGCTCTCAAGCTCGCGTAAAGCAATCTGTATCCATCCTTGTAACAGTGCTGGAGAATCCGGCAGTACCCGAGGTTGTCCTGGATCTGCGCCCGCGCCGTCCCCGTCTCGTCACCGATGATCTCAAGGGCTTTCTCGTACTCGAGGCAGGCCTCTTCGACGAAGCTCTCCGCGAGCAGCGTGTCGGCGATCAGGTTATGGCTGGAAGCGAGCCAGTCCCGGCGCCCGACCCAGCGAGAGCGGTCCAAGGCGATTCGGGCATAGAAGAGCGCCTTCTTGTACTTCTTCGTGAGCTCATAATGCCGGGCGATGGTGTAGGCAGCGATCCGGCAGCCCACCGGATCGCTGTTGCGCATCAGGACCTCGCGCAGGTGGGGCAACTCGCCGTCGCCCCGCCCGAGCTCCACCAGCGGCACGGCCCGGTTGCACCGGCTCAGGTCGAGCAGCCGAACATCCCCCTGTCCCATCGCCAGCTCGACGGCGGTCTGGAGGATCTCGATCGCCTCTTCCAGGCGACCGGCGTCCATCGCCAGTTGCCCGCGGGCTCTGATCTCGTCGAAAACGGCTTCGCTCACTCCCGTCTCTCCACAGCTCATTCAACCGGCTCCAATCCTCTCCCGGAGTTGAAATCCACCCGCGAGCTCTGCGCCTGCTTGAAGGCGATGAGCTCCTCCACCTCGCGCTGAGCGTCCTGCGGCAAGGTGTTGAGGTCCTGGATGAGCTTGACGCCGCGCGGCGTGATCGACTCCTTCGCGACGCCTTCGAAGAATTCGCCGATGCTCATCTTGAACTCGGCGAGGACGCGGAAGAGCGTGTCCAGGCTGACCCGGTACTCCCCCTTCTCCATGCGGGAGAGATCGGACTGCTGGATGCCGAGGCGGGCGGAAAACTCGACCTGCGTCAGCTTGTGCTCCCTGCGGAGCTCCCGGATCTTGCGGCCCACCATCTGGACCTGCCGGATCTTCTCAGCGGCGGCCATGATCACGTGCCTGTAGGGTGCCTTCCATGTCAGAATGGCATAGTAGGGTCAACTGACGGCTGATATTACGCTCCGTCCGGATGGGCTGTCAATGTATAGGACGAAGCACCCGCTTCAGGAGGCGCAGCCTCTACCTGTGCAGGTGGGGATGCAGCTCGGGATCGGGCATAATGCCGGGCCGCAGCGGTCCGCGGAGGTGCGCGTGCGACATCATCTGTTCCTCCTCAAGGAGCTCGTCAAGCGGGATTTCCAGGGACGGTACGCCGGATCGGTGCTCGGCTTTGCCTGGTCGCTCGTCCAGCCTCTCTGGATGCTCCTGCTGTTCACCTTCGTCTTCTCGACGGTGATGAAGATCTCCCTGGTGGGCTCCCGCACCGGATCTTTCGCCATCTTCCTTTTCTGCGGTTTGCTTCCCTGGATGGCCCTGCAGGAGGGAGTGCTGCGGGCCTCCACCTCGATCACCGACAACTCCAGCATGGTCAAGAAGCTCCGCTTTCCTGCGGAGATTCTGGTGCTGGCGGTGGTGCTGGCGGCCCTGCTCCACGAGGCGATCGCCGTCACCATTTTCCTCGGCGTGCTGGCTTTCCTAGGGGAGCTGAGGTGGGGCGGGATGCCTCTCCTGCTGCTGGCGGTGCCGCTGCAGGTCGGTTTGACGCTCGGCCTCGGGCTGCTCCTCGGCTCGCTCCATGTGTTCTTCCGCGACATCGCGCAGGTGCTCGGCATGGTATTTACGGGCTGGTTCTACCTGACGCCGATCGTATACCCGCCGGCGCTGGTGCCGGAGCGTTTCCGAGCCTGGGTCGAGCTGAATCCTTTGACGGCGCTCGTCGGCCTCTACCGGCAGGCATTCCTCGGGGGAGAGGTTTCTTGGGTGCCAGGAACGGTCAGTCTGGCGCTGACGGGGGCTGTGCTATCATTCGTCGGCATTTGGGTGTTCCGTCGCCTCAAACCGGTTTTCGCTGACGAGATCTGAGAGGCGCCTCCCGGGTTGCCCATGCACGCAAGAAGGAACGAGACCGATGCCCTTACAGTTTCTGATTTCACGTCCGCTCGGGCGGAGCTTGCTGCTCGTCCTGGCGCTTTCGCTGGCTGGGTGCGCTTCTTCGTCGGCGCGCGCTCCTGAGCCTGCTGCCGTGCCGCAAGAGCAGGCGGCCTCGGCGCCGGCCAAGAGGCCGCTCGGCCTGCCGGCCCCCAGCCCGACGAGCGCCCTGCCGACGAACCCGAGCGGCCTCGAGCCTCCGGACGGCAAGTGGCTCGTCGACGAGCTGGGCCGAGAGTATTTCCCCCTGGAGGTGCCGCGCGTCGAGGGTGGGTACAGTTGGGACGGGGAAGACCATAAGCGGGTGCGCCTGGCCTACGGCGTCCCCTTCGACGTGGCCTCGTACGACGACGAGAAGATCTTCGTCAAGATCTACCGGCCGGTCGAGCGGCCGCCGCGGCCGGCCCGCGTAGAGATCACGCCCGAGGAGCTGGAGGCCGCCTACCGTGTTGAGGTGCGCGTCGGGGACCGGCTCAGCTTCGTCCCCTTCGGGGCCGGGTTGCCATTGGCGGGGCAATGGCGACAGGGTTTCGACATCGAGGACATCAACGGCGATGGCCACCCCGACATCGTTCACGGTCCGGCGCGCAAGACCGGCAGCCGGCCGAGCCTTTTTCTGGGGGACGGCAAGGGCAACTGGCAGCGCTGGCAGGCGGTGTTTCCCGGCGTGCCGTTCGACTATGGCGACGCCGCCGCCGGCGATCTCGACGGCGACGGCCACCTCGATATCGTCCTGGCCAGCCACCTGCGGGGCATTTCGGCCCTGCTGGGCGACGGCACGGGGAGCTTCCGTCTGTGGAGCGATGGGATCGACTTCGAGGTCCAGCCGCCGCCGGACGCCACGAGGCCGGCATTCTCGTCCCGCGAGGTGGAGATCCTCGACTGGAACCGCGATGGCCGGCCAGACATCCTCGCCCTCGGCGAGGGGCCGCGCCTCGCCCTCGCGCGCGGCGCCGGCAACGCGAGTTTCGCCGGGGGGTCACGCGGCGCCGTCGTCTACCTCAATCAGGGCAACGGCACGTGGATCAAGACGGGCGGTGCCAAGGACACGAAGGTGATCTTCAGTGACGAGCTGGCGGTGGCGGACTTCAACGGCGATGGCATCCAGGATTTCGCCACCGGCTCCGGCGTGCAGGGCGCGAAGACCTTGCTCAACCTGGGCAAGGCGGACGGGACCTGGGAGACGGTCGCCCTCGGCGATCTGCGCCCGCGGGCCATCTTCCACGGCGTCGCCGCCGGCGACTTCGACCGCGACGGCCGCGCCGACCTGGCCGTGGGGTACCAGACGATCGAGGGCGGTGTGTGGCGGACGGGGGTCGACGCGCTGTTCTCCCGGCCGGACGGCACCTGGCAGCGCGTTGCCCTGGGGAACGAAAAGAGCCAGCACGGTATCTACGGTCTGGGTTCGGGGGACCTCAACGGTGACGGTGCCCTCGATCTGGTGGCGCTGACGGGCGGCGGCCAGGGCTGGGTCTTTTTGGGCGACGGCCGAGGCGCGTTCGTCCGCGAGCAGGGCGAGGAGATCGCCGACCCCGGCTGCAGCGGCTATCACGTGGAGCTGGCGGATCTCGACGGCGACGGCACCGCCGAGGTCGTGGCCGGCTTCGCGGGCGAAGGCAACTCTCTGTTGGGCCCCGAGGCTTGCCCCTCGCAGGGAAGCCTTCGGGCATGGAAGGCCGTCGCGAAGGGTAGAGACCGCTGAGGAAAGTGGAGGGGCCCCCTTGACAAATCGCCCTCTCCAGAGGTATCAACTTGCCCAACTGGAGGCTGCACGATTGTGTTGGGAAGCCGGCGCGAGGAGCGTTGCGGCCAAATTCGGTGCACTAACGCCTACCGACTGGAGGAGAGTTTCATGAGGAGAGTCATCTGTTCGATGGTTGTGCTGGGCTGCTTGGCGCTGGCCGGCCCCGCCGCCGCGGAGATCGGCACGATCGACGACGTACCGGCGGCGACTCTGCTGCTGCCCTACTTCGAGGTGCGAGCTCGACGCCGACCGCGTGCCGGTCCCCGGCGGTGTCACCACACTGTTCTCGATCAACAACGCGTCGGCCACCGCCGTCCTGGCCCACGTCACCCTGTGGACGGACGAGTCGGTCCCGACGCTCGACTTCGACGTCTACCTGACCGGTTACGACGTCCAGACGATCAACGTCTGCGACATCTTCAACGGCAACCTGCCGGTGACGGCCTCCGCCGGCCAGGACCCGGGCGACACCGCCGATCCGAACGACGGCATCAGCAACAAGGGTGTGCTGTCGCAGGACATCAACTTCGCGAGCTGCACGGGCCGCCTGCCGTACACCAACCCGGTGGTCAACGCGTCGCTGCTCGCCCACATCCGCAACGCCCATACCGGCCAGTTCACCGCGGTCTACGGCGGCTGCTCGGGCTTCGACCACGGCGACACGGTCGCCCGCGGCTACATCACCGTGGACTCCACGACCCAGTGCTCGCTCGACTTTCCCAGCACTCCGGGCTACTTCTCGGGCGTCGCCAGCTTCCAGAACGTCCTCTGGGGCGACTACTTCTACGTCGATTCGGCGAACGACTTCGCCCACGGCGAGACGCTGGTCCACATCGAGGCCTGCACGCCCGGCAACGGCTACATCGGCTACGTCGGTACCGGCACCTCCGGCGTCAACACCTGTCCGATGGGCGCCGGTGACTACACCTTCTATGGCCGCTACGTCAGCGGTCTGGGCACCGACCAGCGCGAGGCGCTGTCGACCACGTTCGCGACCCGCTACCTCAACGGCGGCGGTTTCACGGGTGGCACCGACCTGGTGGTGTGGCGCGACTCGAAGACCACGCCGACGGGCGCCAACGGTCTGGCGTGGGCCTGCACCACCGAGGCCAGCTGGTTCCCGCTGAACCAGGCCGACGTGGTGGCGTTCGACGAGATCGAGAACCCGACGGACCTGTGCTTCCAGGGCGACAACATCTCGCCGCCCACCGGTGGCGCCGACACCTGCTTCCCGCTGGAGTCTCAGCGGATCAGCTTGCAGGGCGGCAACACCGCGGGCGACGATCCGATTCCGCCGGCGACGTTCGGTTGGATGTTCCTCAACCTGAACACGACGGTGGCGGGTGGTCTGTTCAACCCGACGGCGCAGGCCTGGGTGCAGACGATCATGGACGCCGACGGGCGGTTCAGCGTCGGCTTCGACGCGATCCAGCTCGACCAGGCGAACCAGACCTTCCAGAGCGCGGCTCCGGGAGGCTTCATCCTCGATCCGTAGTCCTTCTCTCCGGGCGGGTCTGGCTGCGGCAGATCCGCCCGATCACCCCTGTTCCTGCCGTTGCCCGAGCTCGGCCGCCGGGTGCCCCTTGACAAATGGGGCTTCCGGGGTATATCACCCCCCCTTGAATGCAGTGTGCAGAATGAGCAGGGACCGGCCCGGCCGTTGCGAATCTGTGTGCCAGAGATCTCTGGTTCGATAACGTCCGGTTTCAAGGAGGGAAGGTGGCCATGAAGAGAGTCGCGACGCTTGCAGTCCTGGGTTCCCTGGCTTTGGCCGGCGCCGCGGTCGCGGAGATCGGCACGATCGACGACGTGCCGGCAGCGACCCTGCTGTTGCCCTATTTCGAATGCTCGCTCGATCCCGACCTCGTGCCGGACTGGGGGGTTACCACGCTGTTCTCGATCAACAACGCGTCGGCCACCGCCGTGCTGGCCCACGTCACCCTGTGGACGGACGAGTCGGTGCCGACGCTCGACTTCGACGTTTATCTAACCGGTTACGACGTCCAGACGCTCAACGTCTGCGACATCTTCGACGGCAACCTGCCGGTGACGGCCTCCGCCGGCCAGGACCCGGGCGACACCGCCGATCCGAACGACGGCATCAGCAACAAGGGTGTGCTGTCGCAGGACATCAACTTCGCGAGCTGCACGGGCCGCCTGCCGTACACCAACCCGGTGGTCAACGCGTCGCTGCTCGCCCACCTCCGCAACGCCCACATCGGCCGGTTCACGTCGGTCTACGGCGGCTGCTCGGGCTTCGACCACGGCGACACGGTCGCCCGCGGCTACATCACCGTGGACACCACGACACAGTGCTCGCTCGACTTCCCGAGCACTCCGGGCTATTTCTCGGGCGTCGCCAGCTTCCAGAACGTCCTCTGGGGCGACTACTTCATCGTGGACGAGAACCAGAACCTCGCCCGGGCGAGACGCTGGTCCACATCGAGGCCTGCACGCCCGGCAATGGCTACATCGGCTACGTCGGTACCGGCACCTCCGGCGTCAACACCTGTCCGATGGGCGCCGGTGACTACACCTTCTATGGCCGCTACGTCAGCGGTCTGGGCACCGACCAGCGCGAGGCGCTGTCGACCACGTTCGCGACCCGCTACCTCAACGGCGGCGGTTTCACGGGCGGCACCGACCTGGTGGTGTGGCGCGACTCGAAGACCACGCCGACGGGCGCCAACGGTCTGGCGTGGGCCTGCACCACCGAGGCCAGCTGGTTCCCGCTGAACCAGGCCGACGTGGTGGCGTTCGACGAGATCGAGAACCCGACGGACCTGTGCTTCCAGGGCGACAACATCTCGCCGCCCACCGGTGGCGCCGACACCTGCTTCCCGCTGGAGTCTCAGCGGATCAGCTTGCAGGGCGGCAACACCGCGGGCGACGATCCGATTCCGCCGGCGGCGTTCGGTTGGATGTTCCTCAACCTGAACACGACGGTGGCGGGTGGTCTGTTCAACCCGACGGCGCAGGCCTGGGTGGAGACGATCATGGACGCCGAGGGGCGGTTCAGCGTCGGCTTCGACGCGATCCAGCTCGACCAGGCGAACCAGACCTTCCAGAGCGCGGCTCCGGGAGGCTTCATCCTCGATCCGTAGTCCTCAGCACCCGGGCGGTCCGGCGAAGCCGGCCGCCCGGCGGACGGACCGGTCGTAAAGAGGAGGGCTAAAAAACGCTTGACATTTCGTTTGCGGCCCTGTTATCCTGCAAAAGCATAAAGCAGTCTGATTCGCGGTTGGTGGGTTTAAAGGTGGATTTTTGAGAACGAAACCAGCAAACCTTTGGCTTTGGGAACCTATTCTTTGAACGGGAGGTGATCTCCACGCTACATGCTCGAATCGCTAGCTTCAAGTGGTTTCTGTAGGGAAACACCTAACGTAAGAGGAGATTCTCTGTCATGAAGAAGATTGTCCTAGTTCTAGCGCTCGCGAGCCTGGTGGCTCTGGGCGGCGCGGCGTTCGCCGAAATCGGCACGATCGACGATGTGCCGGCGGCGACCCTGCTGTTGCCCTACTTCGAGTGCGAGCTTGACGCCAACCGGGTGCCGGTCCCGGGCGGAGTCACCACCCTGTTCTCGATCAACAACGCTTCGGCCGCGGCCCAATTGGCCCACGTCACCCTGTGGACCGACGAGTCGGTGCCGACGCTCGACTTCGACGTTTATCTCACCGGCTATGACGTCCAGACGATCAACGTCTGCGACATCTTCAACGGCAACCTGCCGGTGACGGCCTCCGCCGGTCAGGATCCGGGCGACACCTTCAGTCCGAACCCTGGCCCGCCGACCAACCCGCCGATCGACATCAACTTCGCGAGCTGCACGGGCCGCCTGCCGTACACCAACCCGGTGGTCAACTCGTCGCTGCTGGCCCATATTCGCAACGCCCACACCGGCCAGTTCACCGCGGTCTACGGCGGCTGCTCGGGCTTCGACCACGGCGACACGGTCGCCCGCGGTTACATCACCGTGGACGTGACGACGCAGTGCTCGCTCGACTTCCCGAGCACCCCGGGCTACTTCTCGGGCGTCGCCAGTTTCAACAACGTTCTCTGGGGCGACTACTTCTATGTTGACTCGGCGAACGACTTCGCCAACGGCGAGACGCTGGTCCACATCGAGGCCTGCACGCCCGGCAACGGCTACACCGGCGCGATCGGCACCGGCACCTCCGGCGTCAACACCTGTCCGATGGGCACCGGTGACTACACCTTCTACGGTCGCTACGTCGGCGGGGCAGGCACCGACCAGCGCGAGGCGCTGTCGACCACGTTCGCGACCCGCTACCTCAACGGCGGCGGTTTCACGGGCGGTACCGACCTGGTGGTGTGGCGCGACTCGAAGACCACGCCGACGGGCGGCAACGGTTTGGCGTGGGCCTGCACCACCGAGGCCGACTGGTTCCCGTTGAACCAGGCCGACGTGGTGGCGTTCGACGAGATCGAGAACCCGACGGACCTGTGCTTCCAGGGCGACAACATCTCGCCGCCCACCGGTGGCGCCGACACCTGCTTCCCGCTGGAGTCTCAGCGGATCAGCTTGCAGGGCGGCAACACCGCGGGCGACGATCCGATTCCGCCGGCGGCGTTCGGTTGGATGTTCCTCAACCTGAACACGACGGTGGTGGGTGGTCTGTTCAACCCGACGGCGCAGGCTTGGGTGGAGACGATCATGGACGCCGACGGGCGGTTCAGCGTCGGCTTCGACGCGATCAAGCTCGACCAGGCGAACCAGACCTTCCAGAGCGCGGCTCCGGGAGGCTTCATCCTCGATCCGTAGTCCTTCTTTCCGGGCGGGTCCGGCTTCCGGGCTCGCCCGCTTTCCTCCCGATCGCTGGGCAGTGCCCTTGCCAACGAGAGCGCCGCCGAACGATTCGGATGCTTCGGCTTCAAAGATCATGGAGATCATGGAGGTGAGGCTGGGTGTTGTGCCGACTTCGGAAGAACAGGCCGCCAAGTCCATGCGGTCAGTCGTATGCTGGAACCTGCAAATGCAAATCAGTGAGGTGTCGCGCCATGTCCAGAAGTTCCCGGCTGAGAACCACCCGAGTTCCGTTCGCTTCCTTGCTTCTCCTCCTGGGAGGTCTGTTGACCGGCCCCGATCCCGGTTTCGCGCAGGGCACCTGCAGCGTCGGATCGCCGGCCCGGGCGGTCACCAATCTGCTTTGGGGGAGCCTGCGGCCCGGGGACTCGGACCTGCAGGGCAATCCGCTCCAACTGCCCGACCCGCGGGACTCGACTGACTATACCGGCAACAATTTGCCCAACAGCCAGCGTCCCCTCTACCTGGCGGTGGACGTCGAAGGTGGCTGGGTGTTCACGTCCTATGCTTCCGGGTTCCGCATCTGGGATACCGCCAGCAATGCCGAAAACCCGCCGATGGCGGGAGCTGCGGATCTCCGGTCGGGGAGCGGCTGCACGCCCTCGAACTTCTGGCCCACCACTCCTCTCTGCACGGGCTCAAGCACTTCTTCTGGGACATCGATGCCCCAGCGGGGAAACACGACGTCTTCGCGATGTCGGGGATTACGCCCGTGGGACTCTCGATCGTAGATTCGGCCAACAAGGGTACGCCCCGGCTCCTGTATCAGGATACCGGCAAGGGCAGCACGCCCCAGGGCAGCCAGGTCTACGCCGCTACTCTCGGCGGCCGCGACTACGCGTTCCTCGCCACCAACCAGGGGCAGACCGGAATCTTCCTCTATGACATGACGGCGTCGCGCAGCCTCAACAAGTGCGAGGAGAACACGAACACGGCGCCGGGCGCCTGTACGGGTGTGTTCAGGGGACGGATCGGCAACGGGGCTTCCGCGGTGTACCTCGACGGCGTCGGGACGGCGACGGGCAAGCATTACCTGGCCGTCAGCTCGGGCGGCTTCTCCGTCAGCGACAAAGGGGTCGAGCTGTGGAACGTGACCAACCCTCTCGCCCCGACGAACGTCCATAGCTCCAGTGGACGGTTTCTCACCGGCCAGATCTCGCACGGAGTCGCTGTGTGGGAGCAGGGGAGCCAGCAGTTCCTGGCCGTCCACGTGGACGGCGGCGCCCAGATCTACAACATCACGAGCTGCCTCGCCGGCGGCTGCTCCTCCCTGGGGAGTCCCATCTGGACCGGCAACTGGTCCGCGTTCGGGCAGTCGCCCCTGGGAGCCGACCGGCTCTACGTGACCTTCAGCCGCTCCAACAGCCGGCCGTTCCTGTATTTCGGTTCCAATGACCAGTGCAGCGGCGGCAAGCAGCGGGAATTCCTCTTCGATGTCACTACCGCCAGCAGTCCGAGCGAGATCACGCCGGATGGAATCGCCAGCATCGCCGGTCAGAGCATCGACTACTGGGCCTGGTATTACTCGGGCAACAACCCGGCCACCGGCTTCAGTCGCGTCATGCCGATGGCCGCCAAGTTCAGCGGCTCGGTGCTCTACCGGGTCGCGCAGACGATTTTCGACACGCACGTCTGGACGAACGCCGCTCCCACTCCGCCCGTCGCCAACTTTACCTGGGTTCCCACCAGCGGGATCTATCCGGGGACGCCGGTCACCTTCACCGACACCTCGACCGGCAACGTGACCTCGCGGCAGTGGACCTTCCCGGCCGACGCCACGGTCCTGCCGAACACCACGTCGACTCCGGTGACGGCGATCTTCACTACGCCGGGAACCAAGGCCGTCACCCTCGAGGTCGAGAACGCGGTGGGTTCCAACACCAGGCAGCAGGATGTCACGGTGCTCGATCCGGCGCCGGCCATCGGCAGCGTCACTCACAATCCGCCGAGCCCGCTGACCTGCCAGGCGGTGACCTTCACGGCCAACACCGTCACCGGCAACCCGGCCCCCGCGGTGAGCTGGATCATCCGCGACCAGAACGGTCAGCAGGTGTTTCCTTTGCTGGGGGAGCAGCCCGGCAATCCGATCGTCCTGCCGGCCCTGACCCTGGCCGGGGCCCCCGGCGGCCAGCCGTACACGGCCATCGCCAGGGCCACCAACATCGCCGGCACGACGACGGCGCCTCCGCACGCCTTCACGATCACCAGTCCTCCGGCCCTGTCCTTCACCGGACCCGGCGGCGCGCCCATCTGCACCAACTGCACGAGCGGCTCTCCGCCCTTCGGCAACGTCAATCTCAACGCCTCGGCCACCGGTGCCACCGACTACGCCTGGGACTTCGGAGACGGCAACTTCCGGGGTTATACCACCGGCGAGACTCAATACAACGTCGCCCAGCCGAGCTTCAGCTACAGCTCGACGGGCCAGAAGGCTATCCGGGCCAAGATCAAGGGCTGCTCCGGCGAGCTGACCAGCGCGACGCTGACGGTCACCATCAGCCAGGTCGATCCGCTCACGATCGAGACGTTCGAGGCGGTCTGCCCCTTCGCGCCGTGCGGGTTCAACGTGGGTCAGAGCATCACGTTCCTGGTCGACCACTCCGGGAGCCCGACGGCCTTCCATTACGACTGGAACGGCGACGGCACCTTCGAGGACACGACGACCACCGGTGCGCCGGTCGGTGGGGTCGTCACGCATACTTACAATCAGGCGAGCCCCCCCACCGGCTACCGGCCGGTCCTGAAGATCCTCCGCGGCAGCGAAACGGCGGAGAGCCAGCACGGTCCCATCGTCGTCAGCAGCGGCGGCGGCGGCGGCGGGCCAAATCCGAGCCTGACGATCACGGGTCCCTCCAGCGGACAGCCGAACGTGCCGCTTGCCTTCTCGGCAGCCGCGAGCAACTGCACGCCGTCTGCGACCTGGAACTGGAACGGGGGCGGTGGCACGGTCTCCGGGACCGGCAGCTCGGTGACCATCACCTGGGCGAGCACGGGATCCAAGACGGTCTCGGTCACGAACTCCGGGTGCTCGGGCGCCTCGGGATCGAAGGCCGTCAGTATCTCCGATGCGGGCAACCCCGGCGGCGGCGGGCTGGTCGGGAACTTCACATTCAGTCCCACCGCACCGGAGGTGGGCGAAGCCGTGGCTTTCAACGGCGGCGTTTCGACCGGAGGGCCGAGCGCTTGGACGTGGACCTTCGGGGACGGCGCGATGGGCAGTGGCCAGCAGGTCAGCCACACTTATCAGGCCGCCGGCGTCTACAGCGTTCGCCTGGAGATCGGCAAGCTGGGCGACGGTCCGGGCTGCTCGCTGGGTTTCTGCTCCGCGTCGGTCACCAAGTCGGTGACGGTGACCGGAGGGCTCCAGGTCAGCTTCACCCCCACGGCGGGTGCCGAATGCGTCAGCGATTTCGGTATCAACCAGTGCACGGCACAGGCCGGGGTGGCGGTGCAGTTGACCGCCAGCGCGCCCGGCGCCACCACCCTGTCGTGGGAGTTCGGTGACGGCGGCACCGGCACGGGCATCCAGGTGAGCCATGTTTGGAACCAGCCGGGCTCCTATGTCGTGAAGCTGACGGCGGGCGACGGCACGGCCCTCGTCTCCGCGTCTCGCACCTTCGTGGTGATCGGAGACCCCCCGCCCCCGCCGGCGCCCAAGACGATCGTCTTGCCTTGGATCGCTCAGACCCGCGGCGCGCTGCTGCAGTCGAGCGACCTCTACGTCCACAACCCGGGGACTTCGGCGATGGACGTCACGCTCGAGTTCCGCAAGCGGGGCGTGCCCGAGGCGAATCCGCCGCGGGTGCCCCGTACGATTCAACCCGGTGCGACGCTCTACGTGGCCGACGCGTTGCGCGAGCTGTTCAATCGCGAGAACGTGGCGGGGTTCATTTCGGTGACGGTGGACGAAGGCGACGTGACGCCGGTCATCACCTCGTTCAACACCACCTTCCAGGCGGACGGCAAGCAGTTCGGCCAGACCGTCGCAGGCGTTCCGATGGGCGCCGCGGGCAGCGCCGCGCCCTCGCATGCCGGAAACCAGGTCGAGCACCTGGTCGGTCTGATCGACAACAGCGAGCGCCTCGCCTACTTCGGCATCAGCAACCCGAGCGACGAGCCGGCCCTCTATCACCTCCGCTTCTTCGACAAGGAAGGCCGGCAGATCGGCGAGTCCGACGGGGATCTCGCCCTCTCCCGCTTCGGCCAGCGGCAGTTCCAGGTGAGGGACATCCATGATCTCTTCGGCATCTCGAACGCGGCCGACTACCGGGTCGAGATCGAGAACAAGACGGGTGCTCACGTCATCCCCTACGCCTCCAACCTGCGGCTGTCCTCGGAGGATCCCTCGTTCATCAAGCCGGCCTCGTCGGCGAGCGCGAAGGTCTACCTGATCGGCGTCCTGAGCCAGCCGGGGCTCAACAACAGCCTCTGGCAGACGGATGCGCTGCTGACCAACATCAGCACCCAGGCGATCGCCGCGGACGTGACCTTCACCAACGTCGGGCTCAACGGCACGACCACCTCGCCGTTGCGCGTCACCCTGGCGCCCGGCACGACCGAGCGGCTGGAGAACGTCGTCGCCGGCCAGTGGGGGATCGACAACGCCATCGGAGTGCTGACGATCACCAGCACCTCGGCCAGCGGCCCCTTCCCGGTCGTCCAGGGTGAGAGCTACGACAACACCAACCCGGCGAAGCGTTTCGGACAGTCGATGACCGCGGTCAGCGACGCCGATGCGGCGGAAGCCGGCGAGGCGCAGTTCCTGGTCGGCCTGCGCCAGGACGCGGAGAACCGGACCACGGTCTGGATCCTCAACCCGGCCGACGAGGCGTCCGAGTACGACCTCATCTACCGCCGCCTCGACGGCACGCCGATCGGCAACCCGGTGAGCGTGCGGCTGGGTGCCGGCAAGATGCGCCAGTTCGGCCAGTTCCAGCATCCGTTGCCCGGGGGAATCGTGCAGGACGGCTTCACCCTCCAGATCAAGGTCAGGAGCGGCAAGGTCCTGAGCGCCGCTCAGGTCATCAACAACCTCACCAACGACCCGGCCTACATCCAGGGTGAGGTGCGGTAACTGGACGGCTTCCCTCTCCCGCAATGCCGATGACGGCGGGGCCGTCGGTCATTCGACCGGCGGCCCTTTCCTTCCGCGGGGGGAGCGGCTTTTGCTGAAGATCGGGTGTCTCGCCGGGCTCGCGGGCCTGGTTCTGGTCGCCTGCAGCGGGCCGGAGCCGTCCGCGTCGTTCACCGCAGGGCCCGATCCGGCGGACGCCACCGCTTCGCAACCGGCTGCCATCGGCGATCCGGCGCAGGGCAAATGGAGCGTCGCCCGCGACGGGGGTTCCGGCGTTTCGCCGGGTGAAGCAGCCGCCGAGGTACAGGCGCTCCCCTATCTTCAGGGTTACCGGCCGGCGGAGGACCGTCCGGCGGTGACTGAGCATGATCCCGGCGCCACGTTTCAAGGCCTCAACTTCTACGTCTCCGGCCATGCGGCCGAGGCCGTGCTCATGGACATGGCGGGGAGGGTCCTCCATCGCTGGCGCTATCCCATGCGCCGGCTCTGGCCGGATCTCGCCAAAGATCCCGAGATGGCGAAGCTCGAGTACTGGCGCCGCGCCCATCTCCTTCCAACCGGCGACCTGCTGGGCATCTACGAGGGCCAAGGGCTGGTCAAGCTGGATGCCCGTTCCCGCGTCCTGTGGTCGTACCGTGGCGGCATCCATCATGACCTGTTCGTGACCGAGGACGGCACGATCTACACCCTCGACCGGGAAGGGAAGGTGATCCCGCGGATCAATCCCAACGCCGGCGTGCTCGAGGACTTCGTCACCGTGCTCAGCCCCTCCGGCAGGCTGCGGCGCAAGATCTCGATCCTGCGGTGCTTCGAGAATTCGCCGTATGCCTCGCTGGTTCGCAACATGCCGCGCCGCCGGGGGGACATCTTTCATACCAATACGATCGAGATCCTCGACGGCCGCTTTGCCGCCGCTCATCCGGCCTTCCGCAAGGGGAACCTGCTGATCTCGGTGTTCGTGCTCAACACCGTGGCGATTCTCGATCCCGACCGGGAGACAGTCGTCTGGGCGAAGACCGGCGGCTGGCGGCATCAGCACCAGCCGACCTTCCTGGACAATGGCAATCTGCTGGTCTTCGACAACCTGGGAGCGGCGCGCGACCGGTCGCGGGTGCTTGAAATGAATCCCGTGACGGGCGCGATCGTCTGGCAGTACGGGGGTACTCCGGATGTGGACCTCTTCACGAAGACGCTGGGGTCTTGCCAAAGGCTGCCCAATGGCAACACGCTGGTGACCGAATCGCAGAATGGTCGTGCGGTGGAAGTGACACCTGGGGGCCGCGTGGTGTGGGAGTTCTACAATCCGCACCGGGCGGGAAGCCGAAACGAGCTGGTGGCGGCGCTTTTTGAGCTGGTGCGGCTGCCGCCGGAGTTTCCGTTCCGCGGAACGGTTGCCGCCGAGCGGCGGCAACACTCCGGCGACAGCGCCGCCGGTTTAGACGCCATCCAGCTCGACAACGCGGACATGCCGAACACCGCGTTTCCTGCCGGTGCCGTAAGGCGAGCTCCGATGGGATGAAGCGAAGGCCAGTGCCTCGTTCCCCCGTAGTGCCGTCCCCGGCACCTCGGATCAAGGCTGTCCAGGAGACACGGAGCTCGCCGTCCCTCCGGCAGCGCCTGTTCGAGCCGGCGGATATCGCCTCGATCGCGTTTTTCCGCACCACCTTCGGACTGCTCATGCTCTGGCACGTCCTCGAGTATCTCGTGGGAGGACGGCTGGAGCGTCAGTACCTGAAGGCGGTCTTCTTCTTCAAGTACCCCGGCTTCGAATGGTTGGAGCGAGCCAGTCCGGGGACCATGAAGCTGATCTTCCTGGCCATGGCCATCTCGGCACTGTTGATCGCCATGGGGCTGGCTTACCGCGCCGCCTGCGCCGTCTTCTTTGTCGGCCACAGTTACATGTTTCTTCTCGACACGGCGCGGTACCAGAACCACCTTTACCTGATCAATCTCTTGGCGTTCCTGATGATCCTGATTCCGGCGCACCGGGCCTTTTCCCTGGACGCCGTGCGGAACCGGCGATTACGTTCGGACACGATCCACACCTGGTGCCTTTGGCTGCTGCGCCTTCAACTCGGCGTCCCCTACTTTTACGGGGGGCTGGCCAAGATCAACTCCGACTGGCTGTTACGGGCGCAGCCCATGCGGCTCTGGCTCCAGGAGGGGACGGATGGGGGAATCCGGCTGCAGGGGGCATGGGCCGCCTACGCCTTTTCCTGGGGCGGCATGGTTTACGACCTGCTGATCATCCCCGCGCTGCTCTGGCGGCGGACGCGGATTCCCGCTCTGGTCGTGACGTTCCTTTTTCATCTCACCAATTCGGAGCTCTTCACGATCGGGGTCTTCCCGTGGCTGATGCTTGCTGCGTTGGGGCTTTACCTCCCGCCAACCTGGCCGCGGCGTGCGGGACTCTTCGGCCGCTCGCTTCGTGACAGCTTCGCGGCGCGGAAGAAACCGTCGCCACAAGCCGCGGCGAGGCCAGGCTTGGTGATGACACTCCTGGCCGCCTGGACCGCTATTCAACTTCTCGTTCCCTTCCGGCACTTCCTGTATCCGGGGAACGTGGACTGGAACGAGCAGGGGCATCGCTTCTCCTGGCGCATGAAGATCCGGGACAAGCGAGGTGACGTGCGCTTCATGGCCGTGGACCCCGTCTCGGGCAGGGCCTTCCCTTTGAACGACCTCACTGCCATGGTAACCCCTGGGCAGCGCCGCATGATGGAGCACGACCCGGAAATGATGCGCCAACTCGCTCATCTCCTCGCGAGACGTCTGCGGGAAGCCGGCTACGGCGATCTGGAGGTGCGCGCGGACACCTCGATCTCATTCAACGGCCGCCCCAGACAGCCCTTGATCGTTCCCGGCGTGGCTCTCTCCCGCATAGACCGCAGGACCGATGCCGCGGGGTGGATCGAACCCTTGCGGCACTGAAGCCGCCGATTCCTCTCGCCCGGCGCGATACAATCCGCAGCGATGCACGAGCCGGTGGTGACTGCGGAGGGGCTGGCCAAGACCTACAGGGTCTACGCTACGCCGTGGCACCGGCTCGGCGAGCTGATCACCCGCCACCCCCGCCATCTGGCCTTTCACGCTCTGGAAGACGTGACGTTCTCGCTTCCCCGCGGCGAGGGCCTGGCGCTCATCGGCGAGAACGGCGCCGGCAAGAGCACGCTCCTCAAGATCCTGGCCGGCATCACGGCACCCACCTCCGGCTCCTTTCAGGTACGGGGCAAGATAGCGTCCATCCTCGAGCTGGGCTCCGGCTTCCACCCGGAGTTCACCGGCCGCCAGAACATCGTGCTCAACGCCGCCATGCTCGGTCTCTCGCCGGAGGAGTTGCGGCGCAAGATGCCGGACATCGTCGCCTTCAGCGAGCTCGGCGACTTCATCGACCAGCCGGTGAAGACCTACTCGACCGGCATGGCGATGCGCCTGGGGTTCTCGATCGCCACCCAGGTCGAGCCCGAGGTGCTGATGATCGACGAGGCGCTGTCGGTCGGAGACGGTTACTTCCAGAAAAAGTGCATGGACCGCCTTCGCCTCTTCGTGGAGGGGGGAGGTACGCTGCTCTTCTGCTCGCACGCCATGTACTACGCCTCGGCGTTCTGCCAGCGCGCGCTCTGGCTGCGCAAGGGCAGGGTAGAGGCGCTGGGGCCGGTCGAGGGAGTGGTGCGGGAGTACGAGAACTTCCTGGTGGCGAAAGGCGCTCAGGCCGTGGAATCCGTTCCGGTTCCTGCCGCTCCGTCGGCCTCGCCGGCCCGGATCGTCTCGGTCCGCCTGGTCGAATCCCGTGGCGACCGCCGCTATTCACCCGGCGATCCCTGGGAGATCGAGGTGGAATGGGAGACCGGAGATCCCCGGTTGGCCTTTCATCTGGGGGTCGGAATCAACCGCGCCGACGGCATCGAGGTATGCTCCTTCGCCTCCCACCTCGACGGGTTCGCGCCGGTGAGCGGCGAGGAGAGCTACGCCGCCCGCCTGTCGATTCCCCGCCTGCCATTGGTCAAAGGTGAGTTCACCCTGTATATTTTCCTGATGGATGAGGCGGGACTGCACGTCTACGACCAGCGGATGATCCCGAGTGCGTTCACCGTCCAGAGCCCTGCCTACGCCTTCGGCTTGGTGCGGGTCGATCACTCCTGGGCCCTCGACGCGAGGAGCGGACGCTCCGTACCGAGATCGATCGCGCGCGTCTGAAGGGTTTCGGAAAATTCATCTGAGGCCGCCGGCGTGCCGACGATGCGTATCGCCGTGATCCTGGTCCACTACCGCACTCCGGAGCTGGCGGCCGCGGCGGTCGAGGCCCTGAGGAACGACGCCCGGCAGAGCGGCCTCGAAATCGAAGGCATCCTGGTCGACAACGGCAGTGACGAAGCGGGTCGGGCATTGCTGGAGAGCCTCTCTTTCGAGCGGCTCGATCCCGGCGCGAACGTCGGGTTCGCCGCCGGCGTCAATCTGGGTGTGGATCGCTCGCGAGCAGAAACCATCATCGTCATGAACCCGGACGTCCGGGTGCTTCCGGGCTGCCTGGGTGCCTTGGTGGAGGCTCTGGGCTCGGGCGTTGCGATCGTCGGGCCGCGGTTCTACTGGGACGAGGGCCGCCGCATGCTGCTGCCGCCGGCCGAGGAGCGCAGCCGTGCCGCCGAGATCCTGGCCCTGCTCGCGAGGTATGGCGATCGCTGGGCCCAGATTGCCCGGCGGCGCTGGCGCCGGCAGGCCCGCCGGCATTGGGCGGCGCGCCAACCCATGGCGAGCTACGCCTTGAGCGGCAGCCTACTCGCCTTCACCCGTGCCGCGTGGGAACGGATCGGACCCTTCGACGAGGGTTTCCGCCTCTACTTCGAGGAGACCGACTGGCTGCGGCGGGCCGAGCGTGCGGGCCTGCCGGCGCGATACGTCCCGGCCGCCGAGGCCGTCCACCTCCATGGCCGCAGCGCCGTTCAGGAGCCGCAGGCCGGCGGCTGGTTCGAGCAGTCGGCGCGGCGGTTCCGTGAGCGCCACTACGGCCGGTGGTTCGCCGATCTGCTGGAAAGGCTCGATCACCGGCTGCGGCGGCGACCGCCGCATCCCGTCCGGCGTCTTTCGCGAGAGGTGCCGGACCTGTCGCAATTCCCTTTTCCTCTCTGGGTCGAGGTGTCACCGAATCCGGCGGGTTTTCCGGCCGCCGCGGAGCGTCTCGCCGCGCCGCCGGTGGGTCCATGGAAGCTGCCCGCCGCCGCGCAGCGGCTCGCAGGCACCGAGCTGGCGCTTCAGGTGGTCGATGGCGAGGGAAGGGAGTTGGAACGCCTCCTGCTCACCGCCTGAGGGGTCGCTCCCAGCGAAGCCTCCAGCCGTCGACGAGGCGGAGCCGGAGCCTCGGGCGAGTAGGTGATCCAGCCGGCGGGTGATTCGTAGCCAATCCGCAGCGGCGGCAGCGCAGGCCGCCCTCGCACCTGGAAGCCGGCCTCCCGCGGCATTTCGAAGGCCTGCCGGCCGTCCCCCAAGACGAACCGATACTCCCCTTCGCGGTAAGGACCCAGGTCCCAGAAGAGGTTTCCCCGCGTGACCTGGAAGCCCGCGTTCAGAGGGGCTGTGACGCGAATCGACGCGCAGTGACGAGCTCTCAATGCTGGAATCTGCGCCGTGAGATCCACCACCCGGCGGCTGCCGGGGTCGTAACCCCAGACCCGCCCCAGCTCACCGCGATGCAGGCAGAGGTACAGGTCGTCCTGGAACCAGAGTCCGCCCGCCGGGCGCCGGTAGACCGTGGCCTTCATCCACTCCAGCTCCTGGAGCGAGGCCGCCGACGTGAGGGGCTGCCGCAGAGTATTCCCCTCCCGCATCTCCAGCAGGAAACGGTTCTCGACGCTCATTCGTTCCGCTCTTGCGAAGCGGACGGGCCAGTCCTGCCGGTTCAACCAGAGACCTGAGATGCAGGCGACCGCGGCGACCACGAACGCGAGCCAGCGCCTCATCCGGCTGGCCGCGGCGGCGAGCGTGCCACAGCCGGAGGCGAAGGCCACGGCGACGACCATCCATGTGGCCACCGCGTAGCGCGGCTCCATCTGGGTCGAAACGGGCAGCACCGGCAGCAGGGCGAGGAGCAGCGCCAGGCATGTCAGTCCGGCGGCCCTTCGGCCGCCGGAGGGGAAGAGAAGCAGCGAGACTCCCGCGGCGAGCGCGAGAACGAAAATCACGGCGGCAACCGATGTCGGCCCGGCGACGAAGTCGGCGGCGATCTTGCCCGGCAGCTTCAAGGCGAGGACGGGAAGGTCGGAGAACCCCACGGCGAAGCCGTATCCACCCAGGACGGTGCCCAGCAGCGCGTAGCGGAGCACCAGGTAGAGGACGACGACCGCGGCGTGGGGCAACGCCAGGCGACAGCGCTCCGCGAACCCCGGGTGCTCCTTGCCGCTCGCCGGCAGCAACGGCAGAAGCAGGATGAGCGGCACCGCGATCTCCTTGGCCAGGCAGGCGGCGAAGTAGAGCGCGGCGGAGAGCCACGCCAAAGCCCATGCCCGCGGGCCTGGAAACCGCCGCAACGCGCTGCCCCACGCCCTCACGGCGAGGGCGGCGAGGAGAACGGCCTCGATGTAATGGCGGACAAAGAGGCTCGCCGCGAGCGAAGCGGTCACCGGCCCGAGCAGGAAGATCGCCGCCCCGGCCGCCGCCCAGAGGCGTGGCAGCCAGAGCCGCAGCGCGCCGTAGAGCGCCGCGGTGCAGAGCGACAGCGCCAGGTGGTGGTGGAGGTAGAAGGCCGCCGGATGGAGCCCGAACGCTCGCCGATCCAGGTCGAGCGAGAAGAAGAGCAGCGGTGTCAGAAGCTGGGCGGGCGATTCCGGTTCGCCCGCGGCGGCAAAGAAGTACCAGAAAGGGCGCTTGGTCAGCAGGCCGCGCAGGTGGAAGAAATCGTCATACGTCCACCAGAGCCGGAGGACGTCGCGGTAGAGCAGCCAGGTCGTTCCTGCGAGAGCCAGCACGACCGCCGCCTCGGTCGCCGCCCGCCGTGCATTGAAGCGTTTTCGTGCAAGCACGGCGGGAAGCATACCGCCGGACGCGGCCGGGAGGCAGCCTGATATAGTTTCGAACGACGGTTGGTGGCAGCGAGCCGTATAAGGGAGCGACTGGGAGCGGAGATGATCGAGCAGCTCATCGGACAGGCGGAGATAAGGGTGCCGGCGGCGGACCGGCTGAGGGTGGAGCCGTTCCTCCACTTTGGCCCCGACCGGATCTACAACACCTTGACGGATCTCTTCCTGTCCAGCGGAGAGCCCGGATTCCGGGAGCTGCACGAGTTGCGGGGCGGCCGGCTGAGGGCCCGCGATCTGCCCGCGGATCTGCGGGCCGACCTGTTCGCCGGGAGCTGGCTCGTCGAGTCCGCCTCCGACCTCGGTGCACGTTTCCGCCTGAAGTACGTGTCGCTCGAAGCCAGCACGGTGTGCAACCAGGCGTGCTACTTCTGCCCGGTGTCCGTGGATCGCCGCGAAGATCATTTCATGAGCATGGAGTTTTACGAGCAGATCGTTGCCCAGCTCGCGGCGCACCGGGCGACCATCGAAGGCGTCTCGATGATCCATTACAACGAGCCCACGGCCGACAAGCACTTTCTCGATCAGGTGCGGGTCCTCAAGCGCTACGGCCTGCCGCCTGCGGTGCTGACGAACGCCACCGGCCTGACACCGCAGAGGGTGGACGCCATCCTGGAGATGGGCGGTCTCTGCTACCTTTCGATCAATCTGTCGACACTGGACCGCGAGCGTTACCGGCGCGACCGCGGCGGCGATCACCTCCCCCTGGTCTTGCGCCATCTCGAGTACCTCAAGGACAAGCCGCTGGCGCCGCAGATGGACGTCGCGGTGCTCGGCACCGGCGACGAGGTCCACCGCCAGGACTTCGAAGCGATCCGCGAACGTTTCCGCGGCAGCCGCTTCCAGGTGCATTTCTATGAGGTCATGGACCGCGCCGGCGCGGTGCCGATCGGCCTGCATCCGCTGGGCCGGAACCAGCGCCTTTGTGGCTGCGAGCAGACCGGATCCCGGCCGGTGCAGTGGGTCCATGTCAATCCACAGGGCCAGTGCGTGCTCTGTTGCCAGGATTATCACGACCGGTACGTGATCGGCGATCTCCATGAGGAGACGCTCGATGCGATCCTCTCGGGTCCACGGATGTCCCTGCTCCGTCGCTGGGTCTACGGCATGGAAGAAGCCCCCGCCGATTTCATCTGCCGCAACTGCATCTACGCTCTCACGAGCTAGGTGCTCGGCGTGAGCACCGCGCCACCTGGCCTGCCCGCATGATCTTCTATCTGGTCGCCGACCATTCAGCGCCGAGCTGGGGTACGGGGATGCTCTACGAGCACGTGCGGCTGCTCGGCGAGCTCGGCCGGAAGGCCTGTATCCTCCACCACCAATCCCCCTACCGGCCGGACTGGCGCGAGCTGGACGTGCCGGTGCGCTACCTCGACCAGCCGGGCTTCGCGCCGGCCGCGACGGACGTGGTCGTGGTGCCGGAGGTCCTGGCCGCGAGTGAGGCGGTGCCGCGGTATCCCTGGCGGCGGGTCGTTTTCGTCCAGGGGAGCTTCCTCATCGTGGGAGGGATGAGGGGAGCTGTCGACTACGCCGCCCTGGGCTACGAGGCGGCGATGGCGGTGCTCCCCCATGTCGCCCGCATCGTCGAGCGCCACTTCGGCCTGCCTGCCGCGGTCGTGCCGCCGTTCACCGCTCCCTATTTCTTCGCGGCGAGCCCGCTTCCCCGGCAGCGGCGGCTGCTGCTCGCCAGCAAGGAGGGATATCGCCTCGCCGGTGTTCCCGATGAGGAGATCGCCGGCGCCCTGCTCGCCAAGGAGATCGCGCGCCGGCCGGAATGGTCATGGGCCCGCCTTGCGGGACTGACCCACCGCGAGGTCGCCGAGCTGATGAAGACCTCCATGTTCCTGGTCAACGTTCACTCGCACGAGGGTTTCAACACGACCGTACCCGAGGCCATGGCGGCCGGCTGTATACCGATCTGCTACCAGGCCGGAGGCGGACGCGACTTTCTTCGGGACGGCGAGAACGCGATCGTTTTCGCCAACCAGGAGGTCTACGCCCTCGTCGAGCGGGCCTGCGAGCTGATGGATCGTTGCGAGGAGAACCGGGAGCTCCTGGAGCGTCTGCGCGCCGGAGGGCGGAGCACGGCGGAGAGGTACCGCCCCGAGAGCACGGCACGAGCGCTGGACCGCTTCTTCTCGACGCTCGCGCCATGAAGCTGCCGGCGATCGGGTTTGGCTGCTCGCCCTTTCGGCCCGGGGGCCGGCGTGTGGATGTTGAAAGTGCCGTGCGTATGGCCGCCGCCGCCGGTTATCGCCTCTTCGATCTCGCGGAGCTCTATGGCAACGAGCGCGCGGTAGGGCGGGCGTTGCGTGACTCCCGGGGACCGTCACGGAGCGAGCTGTTCCTCGTCGGCAAGGTCTGGCGCACCAACTTTCGCCCGGCGGCGTTGCGGCAGGCCTGCGAGAATTCACTCCTGCGTCTCGGTTTTGACGCGTTCGATCTCTATCTCCTGCACGCGCCCGAAGCGTGGAAGCACCGCGGTCCCCTGGGAGATCCGGAAGAAACGGGATGGGAGGAGCTCGAGTTGCGGGCCCTCCCGCTCGACGGCCACGGCCAGCCGGAGGTCGATGAGGCGTCGTTGCCGGAGACCTGGGAGGCCATGGGAGATCTCGTCCGCCAGGGGCTGGCCGGCGGGATCGGAGTGAGCAACTTCGGGCCGGAGCAGATCGCGGCGCTGGGAGGAGAGCGCCCGGCGGCGAATCAGATTGCGTGCTCCCCCTATCAACCGAACGCCGAGACCGTCGACTGGTGCCGGCGGTGGGGGATCCCTCTCATGGCCCACTCGCCGCTGTCGGCACCGGGGCTCCTCACCGCGCCGGTGCTTTTGGAGCTGGCAGCCCGACTGGGTCGTTCCCCAGCGCAGATCGTGCTGCGCTGGAACCTGCAGGCGGGCCTGGTGCCGCTGCCGTCGAGCACCGATCCCGGCCACATTGCCGAGAATCTGGCGGCGCTGGATTTCGAGCTCGACGTTTCCGCGATGGCGACGGTCAATTCTCTTGCCGCCGGACCGGCGCTAGACTAGCGGCCCATGGAGCTCAATGCCGACCCGAAGGCGCTGCACGAGCGGTATGTCACCGCTCGGCCCTTCCCCCACGTCGTAATCGACGGTCTCTTCCCGCCCGCCCTCCTGGAGACGGTCCTGGCGGAGTTCCCGCGGCCGGAGGAGATCGATTGGCGGAGGTTCGACAATGCGACGGAGAAGAAGCTCGGCTACTGGCACGAATCCACGCTCCGCCCCGATCTGCAGCTCTTTCTCTAC
Source organism: Thermoanaerobaculaceae bacterium (assembly GCA_963778565.1). GTDB lineage: Bacteria > Acidobacteriota > Thermoanaerobaculia > Multivoradales > UBA5704 > DATARR01. The sequence goes on from CAVZUZ010000027.1 coordinate 114,564, forward strand.
CGGATGAACTCCGCGCCGGTTCTGCGGTTCCTGGAAGCGCTCACCGGCATCGAAGGGCTGATCCCGGACCCTTACTATGGGGGAGCGGGTCCGCACCGGATCCTCCCCGGCGGTTTCCTCAAGGTGCACGTGGATTTCAACTGGCACCCCCTCCTCAAGCTCGACCGCCGGCTCAATCTGCTCGTCTACCTGAACCAGGATTGGAAGGAGGAATACGGCGGGCATCTCGAGCTGTGGGACCGCGACATGACACGGTGCGAGCAGAGGGTCCTGCCCGTCTTCAACCGAACGGTGGTCTTCAGCACCACGGACTTTTCCTACCATGGACATCCCGCGCCGCTGACCTGCCCGGAGGGGATCAGCCGCAAGTCGGTCTCCTTCTACTACTACACGAACGGCCGGCCCGCCGAGGAGCGGTCGGCGCCGCACGACACGATCTTCAAAAAGACCCACGAGCATGACTGGTAGATGCCCCGGCTCCCTCTGGCTGGGTCGCGGTGCATGAGCGGCAGCCGACCCTGGCGCCTTCTGGCGGTGCTGTTCCTGCCGGCGGTCGTTTTGACGTTCTATGGCCGCGCGTTGGGCCGTTATTTTACCAGCGAGGACTTCCTCCTCATCCGTTTTCTGGGAGAAAACCCGCCCTGGCGCGACCTTTCGTCACAGCTCGCCTCACCCTGGCTGGGAATGACGGCGATCAAGTTCTATCGGCCGGTCGCGACCCTTTTCTACGGACTCGAGGTGGCGTCGTTCGGGGGTCATCCCGTCGGCTATCACGTCGTCCACCTGCTGGTGCACGGGGCGAATACCGCTCTGATCTGGAGGATCGTTCGCCGGCTCGACAGGGAGGAAGGGACGCTCACGCCGTTCGCCGCCGCTCTGCTGTTCGCGGTCTATCCCCTCCATCCCAACGCCGTCGTGTTCAGCGCCAGCTTCGCCACCCTTGTCGGCGCGGCCTTTCTCCTGGCCTCGGTGCTCCTGTACCAACGGTTCCGTGAAAGCGGCTCCACCGGTGCGTGGGGCGGAGCCATCGCATGCTTCGTCTGCGCGCTCGGTTCCTACGAGGCCGCCGCCGTCCTCCCGGCTTTGCTGGCGGCGTACGACCATCTCGTCGCAATCCGCATGAAGCCGGGGCGCCGCCATCTCTCTCTGCTGCCGGGTTCTCTGCCCTTCTTCGGCCTCCTGGGGCTCTACCTTCTGCTCAGAAGGTGGATTTTCGGGGTCTTCCTCGGCGGATACGACGAGCATGGCCGGCGGCTCCTCGCACCCGAGCTCCGGCAGATGGCCGTGGATCTCGCCACCTCGATCCATCAGCTTCACTTGCCGCTGTACGACCGGCAGCCGGCACCCTGGATGATCACCGTCTCATGCGCAGCGGTTCTCGGCGCGCCGCTCGTTGTCTGGCTGCTCCGGGGCCGGAGCCATGAGAGCGGCTACGCCCGGCTCTGGCTGTTCTCCTGGGCCTGGATCCTGGTCAGCCAGGTGCCGTTCGCGTTCCGTCCTGCGGTGCCCGGAAACGGCAGGTACTGGTATGTCGCCGCCGCGGGTGTGGCGATGAGCGCGGTCTTCCTGGCGCGTGGGCTGTTCGCCGCCACCCGTCCGCCCTGGCGGGGCCTGGCGCCGGCGGCGGTGGGACTCCTCGCTTGTGGCTGGGGGATCCTCCTTTATGGCTATGTAAGCACCTACGTCGCGGCGGGCCGGACGGCACGGCACATCCAGAGCGAGCTGCTCCGGGCCGGACGGGCTTCAGCGGAGATCTTCTTCACCCGCTATCCCTATTTCCTGTTGAACGAAGCGCAGACGCCGGTCGCGCAGGTCTATCGCTACGGCGTCTGGGACTCTCTCCAGCCACCGTTCGTCCGGGAGCGGATCTCGCTCTATCCTCTCCCTCCCCTTGCCGGCGCCGAGCTCCTGCCCGTCTCTCTCGCAAAGCCGGCAAGCCCGATCTACGAGTGGGAGAAGGGCTCGATCCGGCGTTTCGTCCCGCCGCCGGCAACCCTCCCTGAATTCCGGGTGCTCCGGCCCGCCCCGGGAGCCGCCGTGAAACCGGGCCGGGATTTCGCCGCGGTGGCGGTCCCGCCCGGGGAGCACCTCCGGTTCCGGCTGATCGTCGTCACCCGGATCAACGGCGCCGTCTTCGATCTCGATCGCGGAGCCGTTCAGGGCGGTGTCCTGCGGGCGCGCTTTCCGGAGATCCTCGACACCTCGGACCGCCTCTACGGCAAGGACGAGCACTATTGGTGGATCGAGGCGCGGAATGCCGCCGGCCTGGTCTCCGGGTTCAGCCGGATGCGCGGCGTGCACCGCGCCGACTGATCAGGGCGGGGTCAGAAGAGATCGCTGTCGCCCATGGCGTAGTAGAGGCGGGCGCGGAAGTCCTCCTCCGGATCGTAGGAGAAGGGCACGAACACGAAACCCAGGTTGTCCGGCTCGGGACGGCTCTCGAATCCCAGGCTCCGGACCCGCTCGCCCCACCAGGAAGGGCGGCTCGAGATCCAGGCCTCGACGGTCTTCGTCTGCCGGTGCTCGGGAGCGGCGAGGACTCCGGCGAGGAGCTGGCGGACCGCGTTCGGGCGGCGGGGATCGAACAGCGCGTCGCCCCACAGCAGGCGCTCTCCCTTGCGCCGGAAGACGCTCCAGCCCACGAGCGTGCCGCGCCGGAAGACGGCATAGATGAAGTATTCGGTGTCCGGACAGCGAGCGTAGCGCCACTCGAGATAGCGGGCGTCGCGCTCCACGAGCAGCCGGTAGGCCCCGCTTACCCGTTGGAAGAACTGGTCCCAGCGCTCGTCGAAATGCCGGATCCGTTCGACCCGGTAGCCGGCGAGCCGCGAGAGGAACGGGTGGACCGTTGGCAGGCGGACGTCCCCCGCCTCGCGAACGTAGAAGGGTATGGGCTCCAGGCGCCGGGCGCCCACGAAGCTCATCGAGAACCGCTGGATGTTGCCGGTGTTGACGCCGTAGTTGAAGTCGACCCGGCCTTCGCAGAACCGGGCGTAGTAGTGCCGCACGGTGCGGCCCAGGAGGCTGGTGGGACCCCGTCCGACATGTCGCACGGCGGGCTCCGTCATCGTATCCCCGACCTGGAGGGCCGAAAACGTCCGATGTCCGGTTCCGGTCTCGCTGTGAAAGCGCACGGGATAGCCGGCGTAGTGGGCGGCCAGGGCGCCGTCCTCCGTGAACGCCTCGCTGATCCTGAGCCCGCCGTAGGGGTTCTCCTCATACTCCCAGCGCCAGCGGGGGAGGCTGCGCTCGACGTAGAAGCTGCGCTGGAACATCGGCAGGATCTGCTCCTCGTCGCCCTGCCGGTATTCGCGGACGAAGAATCTCTCGCGGCGCGCCAGCCAGGCTCCGGCAGGAGCCGTTCCCCTCTCGGGCTCGAGGATGACGAACCCTGCCTCCGAGAGGGCGACCACGAGCTGCCGGGGATCGAGCTTCGCGGCGGAGTCCGTGATCAGCAGCCGGCCGCGGTCCCGCAGGAGCCGGCGCGCGGTTCCCAGCGTTGCCGCAGGTTGGTTCAGGTCGCAACCATCGAGGAGCGCGACCGCATCCTGGCTCGCCTCGGGACCGGGATCTCCGCCGAGGAGGGTGCCTGCGCGGGTGACCGCGTGGCCGGCCGCGGACAGATCGGCGGCAAACGTTTCGGCTCCCTCTCCCACGACCAGGACGCTCCCCGGGGAGGAGAGGAGGAGAGCCTGCAGCTTGCTGGGCTCGCGCGGGTTGGCCAAGGACATCGAGCTCCGCCAGGGGTCGTCCGTCCGGTACGGCACCATTGTATGGACCGGCAGAGTCGCCGGGTACCCCATATAATCCCGTTGCCCGTCATGGATTTATCGATTGTCATCCCCGCCTTCAACGAAGCCCGGCGCCTCGGCCCCACCCTGCGGCGGGTCGTGGATTACCTGCGGCAGGAGAGCATCGTCTACGAGGTGCTGGTGGTCGACGACGGCAGCACCGATTCCACTGCGGAGGTGGCCGGTCAGTTCGCGTCCGAGGGAGTCCGCGTGCTGCGCCAGGAGCAGAACCGCGGCAAAGGCGCGGTGCTCAAGGTGGGAGCCCTGGCCAGCCGCGGGGATGCGGTGCTGCTGCTCGACGCCGACCTTTCGACGCCCATCGAGGAGCTGTCGAAGCTGCGGCCCTACCTGGCGCAAGCCGAGCTGGTGTTGGGGAGCCGGGCGGTGGACCGCTCCCTGATCGCCCTGCACCAGCCCTTCTACCGGGAGATGATGGGACGCATCTTCAACCTGCTCATCCGTCTCCTGGGCGTTCGGGGGCTGCGGGATACCCAGTGCGGCTTCAAGCTGCTCGACGGCAAGGCGGCCCGCCGGCTTTTCGCCGAGATCCAGATCGAGCGGTTCGCCTACGACGTCGAGCTCGTCGTGCTCGCGCGCCGGCACGGTTACCGCGTCGACGAGGTGGGAGTCCGGTGGGCCGATTCTCCGTCGTCCCGGGTCAACCCGGTCACCGATTCTTTCCATATGTTCTGGGACGTGCTGGCGTTGCGCTGGCGCCACTGGAGAGCCCGGAATTGAGCCCGGCCCCGCGCGGCCGGCCCGCGACGATGGTGATCGTAGGCGCCGCTCTCGGCCTGCTGTGCGGCTGTGGCGGGGGCCGGCTTCCCCAGTCCTTCTCGCTCACCGAGGACGTCACGAGCGCGGTCGCCGCGGGGCTCTCTTTCCCACGCGCGCCGGAACCTGTCGACATCGAAGTCGCCCACGAGCGCCGGCCGGTCGTTCTCACCACGACGGAGCCTTGGGAATGGCGAGGGCGCGTTCCGGCGGCGGCCACGCTGCACGCGGGCGTCCAGCTCCTGCCCCAGGCGTGGCGGGTGATTCGAGGGCTTCAGGCCTGGGTGACGGTGCGGAGCGGAGACGAGCGCGAGATCCTGGACGTAGTGAGAACCGCGGAATGGCAGAACCCCAACTGGCTCGACTTCACCGTCGATCTCTCCCGTTACGCCGGCCGGGAGGTGGCGCTCCAATTCTCCGCCGCTTTGCAGGGATTGCCGGCCGAGCACCGCCGGTCGAACCTGGTGGCGTGGGGACCGGTCGTGCTCTCCTCGCGCGAGGCAGAGCGCGAGGAGCGACCCAACGTCCTCTTCATCCTCGTCGACACCCTGCGGCGCGACCACATGACGCCCTACGGGTACCACCGCGACACCACCCCGGAGATCTCGCGCTGGCTGGCGACGCCCGGCACGGTCCTGGAGGACGCCTACAGCCAGGCGCCCTGGACCCTGCCGTCGGTCGTCTCGTTCCTGACCGGCCGTTCCCCCGGCGAGATGCTGGGAGCAGATCTCTCCACGTACGGCATTCCCGAGAAGGTTCCCACCCTGGCGGAGCGCCTGGCTGCCCTCGACTATCAGACCGGAGGGTTCATCGCCAACCCGGCGCTCCACGCGGGCGCGGGGTTCGAGCGGGGCTTCCAGACCTTCTATGCCCCTCCGGCGGATCTGGAGTGGATGCGCCACCATGCCGACGAACTGACCGCCCGCGCCCGGCCCTGGCTGGAAGCCCACCAGCGCCAGCCGTTCTTCCTCTATGTGCACTACATCGACCCGCACGATCCCTACGAGAATCCTGACATCGTCGACAACCGTTCGCCTTTCGAAACCGGGTACGGGGGTCCGGTGACGGGAGAGTGGATCCACGGCATCTACAACGGGCGCGTGCCGCTGCAGGACCTCCGGCGCGACCTTTTCCATATCGAGGCGCTCTACGACAGCGAGATTCGCTACGTGGACCGCTACATCGGAGAGCTGCTCTCGACGCTCGAGCCCGAGGTCCTCGGCCGCACGCTCGTCGTGTTGACCGCCGATCACGGCGAGGAGCTCTACGATCACGGCGGCTGGAAGCACGGCCAGACGCTCTACGACGAGCAAATCCGAGTTCCCTTGATCTTCCGCTGGGACGGCCGCATTGCCGCCGGCCGCCGGCTCGCGGGCACGGTCCGTCTGCTCGACCTGATGCCGACTCTGGTGAGTGCCGCCGGCGGCAAGACCGATCCCGCCTGGCAGGGGATCGACCTGCTGCCGGCCCTGACGGGAGAGCGCCCACTGCCGCGCCGGCCGGCCTTCGCCCAGCACCTGAGCGGGGGACCGTTGCGCGCGGCGGCGGTGCTGGGCCGGCAGAAGCTGATCCTGTTCAATCCTGAAGAAGCTTTCCAACCCGCCGACGGCCTGCAGGCCTATCTCTGGCGGAAGGACCTCGCGCGGCTGCAGCGGGTCGAGCTGTACGATCTCGCCCGGGACGCCGGCGAGCGCGACAACCTGGCCCAGCGGCACCCGGAGCGGGTCCGGGGGCTCGAGCCGGCCATTCACCATCGGCTCGACGCCCAGCTCCCGGGCCTGCGGGTGTTTCTGGCGGGCCTTCCATCCGGCTCCCGGCTCTCCGGCACCCTGGTCTTCGAGCGGGCGCCCGAACGCTGGGTGCCCTACTTCCTGGCCGCCGGGGATCAGGCCCAATTGATCGGTACCCGGCTAGAGCTTCGAGCTGACGGCGGAGGAGATCGACAAGGGACTCCGGGTCGAGGGGGACTTCGGCCGGATCCTTTCGGTGGCGGCGAGCCTCGACGGCCGGCCGCTGCCGCCCGGGCGGATCCGCGTCGGGTCCGGCCGGCTCCATGGCGGCGGGCCGGTAAGCCGTGGGGATCTCCTCTCTCCTGCTTGGCCCGCGCCGCCTCCCGGCGGTGCCCTGCGGCTCTGGCTCCACTCCGGTCCTGCGCCGAACCGCAGGACGGAGTCCAACCCCGAAACCGCGCGGCGCCTGCGCGCTCTGGGGTACGCGCAATGAACGAAGCCCTCCAGCCGCCGGGCTGGGCCGAGCGGGTGCGCGCCGGTAGCGCCCTCGTGCTCGCCCCGCATTACGACGACGAGATCCTCGGCTGCGGCGGTCTCCTGGCTCAGCTCGCGGCGGCGGGCGCTGCGGTGCGCGTCCTCTTCCTCAGCGACGGCGGCGAGGAAGGCGGACGGCGGCGCGAGGAGGCGGTCCGGGTGTCGCAGCTCCTCGGGCTCGCCGGCTGCGATCACCTGGGGCTGCCCGACGGCGCGCTCGACCGTCGCCTGGAAGAGGCGGCTCAGGGGATTCGCCGTGCCCTCCTCAGCCAGCGGCCCGAGCTGTTGCTGGCGCCGTCGCCGTTGGAGGTCTCGCGCGACCATCGCGCCGCCTTTGCGGCCCTCCACCGCCTGCTCTCCCCGTTGCGCGAAGGCGATCCGGACCAGGAGCTCCTCGGGGGCCTCCGGATCCTCCTCTACGAGATCAACCATCCGGGCCATCCCGACCTGCTGGTGGACGTCACCGCCGAGGAGCCGCTCCTCGCGAAGGCCATGGCCGTCTACGCCAGCCAGGAAGAGCGGCACCCCTACTGGAACGCCAGCCAGGGTCTGCGCCGGTTCCGCACCCTCACGCTCGGTCCGGGCACGGGGCTGGCGGAGGGATACCGCCGGCTCCGGGTCGACGACTTCACGACACGCAGCCATGCCCAGCTCGTTCGCCATCTGGGCGGCCTGCCCGAGCTCCACGAGGCCCGCGAGGGACCGCGGATCTCGGTGGTCGTCCGCACCCGCGACCGGCCGGACCTCCTCGCCGAGGCCCTCGCCAGCCTGGCGCAGGGGGAGTACCGCCGCGCCGAGGTCGTGCTGGTCAACGACGGCGGCGCGCCGCCGGCCGTGCCGGAGGACTATCCGCTGCCCGTCGTCCGCATCGACCTCGACGCGAACCGCGGGCGCGCCGCCGCCGCCGAGGCGGGGATCGCCGCGGCGACCGGCGACTACGTGGCCTTCCTCGACGACGACGACCTCGCCGCGCCCGAGCATCTCGCCACCCTGGCCGGGCTCGTGTCGGCGGCCGGCGTGCGCGTCGCCTACACCGATGCGGCGGTGGCGGTCTACGAGTTGGACGCCGGCGGCTGGACCTGCCGCGAGCGGCGCCTCCCCTACAGCCGCGATTTCGACGCGGACGTGCTGCTGGTCGACAACTACATCCCGTTCAATACCCTGCTGATCGAGCGGCGCCTCTTCGCCGAGGCCGGCCCGTTCGATCCGTCGCTGCCCTTCTTCGAAGACTGGGACTTCCTGATCCGCCTCTCCGCCGTGACCGCGTTCCACCACCTCGCCCGCGTCACCTGCGAGTACCGCCACTTCCGCGGCGGCGGCCATCACGTCTTCGGAGAGAGGCCCCGCGAGCGCGCCGACTTCCTGGAGGTGAAGGCGCGGATCCTCGCCAAACACGCGCCCCGCCTGCTCCCGGAGACGCTGGCCCGGGCCGTCGACACCCTGCGGTCCGAGCTGGTCGCCGAGCGCGAGGGGGGGGCCGGCGCCCGGCGCGACCTCGAACGGCTGCGGAGCGATCTGGCCACCCTCGCCGGGGAGCACCAGGCGCTCGCTCGCGAGCGCTTCCTGTGGGAGGAGCGCTACCACGCCGCCAACGGCGAGATCGCGGCCCTGCGGGGCGATCTGGAGCGGTTCAAGGAGGATCGCGGCAGGGTCGAGGCCGAGGTCCAGCGCCTTTTCGAGGAAGAGCGGAAGCTGCGCGCCGCCGTCGGCGACCAGACGGCGCACCTCGGCCGCACGTATGCGGAGATCGAACGGCTCAACAAGATGATCCGGGACATGGAATCGACGCGCGCGTGGCGAATCCATCAGTGGTGGGGGAGGCGGCGGTCGTGAGAGGTCCCGATCCCGCTGTCGGCGATGACCGAACCGTGGTCCGCGCCGCCAGGGCCCCTCACCTCCCCGGCCCTCCTCTCCCACCGCACTCCCACCCTTCCGGGAGAGGAGGGAGACTGAAAAAGCAACAAGAAAGAAGCTGCTTCTTTCAAGCTCCCCTCTCTCCCGGAGGGGTGGGTGTGCGGTGGGAGAGAGGGGCCGGGGGAGTGAGGGCCAGCGCCGGAGGCGCGACAGAACGGCGCGGATCTCGGCAGGATCATCGCTGACGGCGGGATCGGAGAGCTGAGCATGACCCGCATCGCCCTGCTTTCCAGCGAATCGGTCCGGCCCCGGATGGCGGGGATCGGCATCCGCTATCTCGAGCTCGCCCGCCGGCTGCCCCGGGAGGGAATCGAGGTGGTCCTGATGTCGCCTGCCGATCCGGAGGAGACGCGGGCGATGGGCGGGCTCGCAGGCGTTCACGTCCGCCGCTTCGAGCGCGGGCAACTGGCGTCGCTGCTGGCGGACTGCCATGGCGCCGTGGCCCAGGGTCAGCTCGCCAACGACCTCCTCCTGGAGATGCCGGACCTCCCGGTCGCCATCGACCTCTACGATCCCTGGCTGATCGAGAACTTCGCCTACGTCGAAACGCTCGGCCTCGATCCCTACCGCAACGATCACGCGACCTGGACGCTGCAGATGTCGCGCGGCGACTTCTTCCTCTGCTCCTCGGAGGAACAGCGGAGCTATTACCTGGGCTTCCTCACCGCCCTCGGCCGGGTCAATCCCGAGCGGATCGCCGGCGACCCGGATCTCACGACGCTGATCGCGCCGGTTCCCTTCGGCGTGCCGGACGAGCTGCCCACGCATCGGCCGGTGCTGCCTCCGTGCGCGGCCGGAGAGGCGCGCCTGCTCTTCGGCGGTCTCTACGACTGGTACGACCCCTGGACGCTGCTCGATGCCCTCGCGGGCCTGGACCGGCCGGGCTGGACGTTGCTGCTGATCCGCAATCCGAACCCGGAAGGCACGCCGCAACGCCTGTTCGCCGAAGTCGAGGCGCGCTGCCGCTCGCTCGGCTGGTGGGGGAGCCGCGTCCAGGCGCTCGACTGGGTGGCGGTCGAGCGGCGGTACGACCTGCTGCGGGACGTGGACCTCCTCGTCGCACCCCACCGGCCGAGCCTCGAGACCCGCTTCTCGCTCCGCACCCGCTTTCTCGACGCTCTCGCCGCAGGTTGCCCGGTGGTGACCAGCGAGGGCGGAGCCATGAGCCGCCTGCTCGCCGGGCACCGCGCCGGCTGGGTGGTTCCTCCCGGCGACGCCGGCGCCCTGGCGCGGGCCCTCGCCGAGGCGCTCGACGCTCCGGATTCCCGTCGGGCCGGCGCCCGCGAGCTCGCCGCGGCCTTCCGCTGGGACCGCGTGCTCGACCCCCTCGTGCGTTTCTGCCGGAATCCGCGGACGGATCCGACCAAGGAACGCTTCGCGCTCCGGCCGGCCACCGTGGCGCCGCCGGATCGCCTGGCCTTCCGGTTGCGCCGCAAGCTCCGGAAGGTGATCGCTTGACCCCGATCCGCAAGGTCTCGGTCGCCGTCCTCTCCTGGAACGGCCGCCGTCACCTGGAGACCTGCCTGGCGGCCCTCGCGGCCCAGCACGATCCCGGCGTCGATTGGGAGGTGCTCGTCCTCGACAACGGCTCGACGGACGGCACCGCCGGCTGGATGCGCGAACGCTGGGGGAGGGAGCGGCGGTTCCGATTGATCGAGAGCCCGGTCAACCTCGGCTTCTGCGCCGGCACCAACCGCCTGATGTCCGAAGCGGCGGGCGACGCCGTGGCCCTCCTCAACAACGACACCCGGCCGGAGCCGGGCTGGCTCGGCTCGCTGGTGGAGGCCCTGGCCTCGGCGCCTGCCGACGTGGCCGCCGTCTCCGGCAAGATCGTCGACTGGACCGGCGAGCGGCTCGACTTCGGCCGCGGCGTGATGACCTTCGACGGCCATGCATTCCAGCTCGACTTCCGGCGGCCGCTCGCCGCCACCCGCCTGCCGGCGGCCGGGGAGGATCTCCTCTTCGCGTGCGGCGGCAACCTGCTGATCCGCCGCGCTTCGTTCCTGGAGGCGGGCGGCTTCGACGAGTCCTACTTCGCCTACCTGGAGGACGTCGACCTCGGCTGGCGCCTGTGGTCCGGCGGCGAGCGGATCCTCTTCGCGCGGGGCGCCGTCGTCCATCACCGCTCCGGCGCCACGAGCGATTTGCTCGGTCTCTACAACCGCGGCTTCCTCTTCGAGCGCAACGCCTTCCTCACCGCTTACAAGAACTACGAGCCGGGCCTCTGGGAGAGGATCATGCCGGCGGTGATGCTCACCTTGACTTCCCGCACCCAGGCCCTGCTGGAGGGCAATCCGGGGGCGGAGATCCTGCGCGTCGATCCCTACGCCGGCCATATCGCCAACACCGGCGGCAACGGTCCCGCTGCCGTCGAGCTGCCGCCGGCGACCACCTGGGAAGGCTTCAAGGTCCGCTGGCGGGGCTACGGACCGCGGGAGTTCCTCCGCCGCGGGCTGCGCAAGCTGGGGCTGGGCCAGGCTCCGGCGTCCTCCCTGCCGCCGCAGATCGCGGACGAGCGTACGATCGCCCAGTTCCGCGCGCTGCACTGGCTGCTCGGGAATCTCGAGGGCGCCGCCAGGACCCGCGCCTCGGTCCAAGACCGGCGGAGGCGCTCCGATCGGGAAATCTTCGAGCGTTTCCCCCTTTACCTCGTCCCCACCTATCCGGGAGACCAGGCCCTCTTCGCCAGCCCCGGATTCCAGGCGTGGCTGCCGGAGGATCTGCCGATCGTGAAGGCGCGGCTGGAGGAGATCATGGAGATGGGGTGAGGCTGGAGTAATCTCTCTCCATGGGCCCCGAAGTCTCCGTCGTCATCCCGACCCACAACCGCCTGGAGGTCCTCGCGGAGGTGCTCCAGGCGCTGGAGCTTCAGTACAACCCTCCCACCTTCGAGGTGGTGGTGGTGGACGACGGCTCCGTGGACGGCACCGGCGATTGGCTGCGCAGCCGGACGTTCCGGATGCCCCTGCGGGCGATCGTCCAGGAGAACCATGGACCGGCGGCGGCGAGGAACACCGGCGTCGCCGCCGCCGCCGGCCGCTGGGTGGCCTTTCTGGGGGACGACACCGTCCCGTCGCCTGGATGGCTTTCCGCCCACCGGGAGGCCCACCGGCGGCGCGGCGACGACCCCCATCTGGCGGTGATCGGCTACACCGGCTGGCATCGCCGCATGCGGCTCAACCCTTTCCTGCGCTACATCAACGAGTGGGGCCTGCAGTTCGGCTACGCCTTGATCAAAGATAAAGAAGACGTACCGTTCAATTTCCTGTACACCTCCAACCTTTCGCTGCCGCGCGACCTGCTGCTCTCGGAGCCTTTCGATCTGAGCTTTCCCTACCCGGCGTGGGAGGACATCGAGCTTTCCTATCGATTGAAACGACGGGGGTTACGGATCGTCTACGAGCCGGCGGCGAGAGTGGCGCACGATCATCCGACGGACCTGGCGCGCTTCGCCTCGCGCCAGGAGAAGGCCGGCTACTGCGCGGTGGTCTTCCACCGCCTCCATCCCGAGCTGGGACCCTTCCTGGGGATCGGCCCCCAGGGGCCGCCGCCGCTGCCGCCGGCAGAACCCCAGAAACGGAAAGAACGCCTGGTCCGGGCTTTGCAAAATCTGCCTGTCGGAACCACCAAGTTATGGGAAGATGTACTGAGGTTCCATTACATCCGAGGTCTTCACCGCGCCTGGTCCGAATTGGGCGCGGAGATGGAAAAGGAGAGCACCCATGACGACCCACAAACCCGCCGCCGAGCGGCTCCAGCGTAGGGCGCTTCCCCTCGCCGCCGCCCTGCTGCTCGCGAGCCTGCCCCTCGCGGCCCAGGAGCGCTCCCGGCCCAGCGACAGCAGCGACACCGGCCGGTCGGCTTACGAGGTCGGCTCCCGTTCCTTCGAGCCCGCGAGCGAACCGAGCGCGCCCATCGAACCCAGCAGACCTGAGCCGAGCAGGCCCGAGCCGAGCGAACCCAGCACGCCGAGCGCGGAGTCTCGCCGGAGGCGGAGCCGGTCCGCATCGCCCAGGAGCGCTCCCGGCCGAGCGACAGCAGCGACGTCGGCCGGACGGCCCATCCCGCGGGCCCTTCCTCTTCCCCGAGTGCTTCGAGCACGCCGAGCGGCAATTCCTCTGAGCCGCCGCGCACGGCGCACCCGACGGGCTCCGGCGGCAGCGAGGCACGCCGCCAGCCACCGTCCCGCGGCGGCGACCGCGACCACCATGGCGGCCATGGCGGCCATGGCGGCGGCAGCCGCGGTCATCATGGCGGCTATTACCCCTACTACGGCCCCTACGGCTTTGGGCCCTTCGGGTGGTGGTCGTGGTGGTGGTATGACTACCCGTACTATCCCTATGGCCACGGCGAGCCCAGGTACTACGGCCGGGGTGAGGTCGGGGCCCTCGATCTGGACGTCTATCCCGATCGCACCGAGGTTTACATCGACGGCCAGTACGTCGGCAAGGTGGACGCCTTCGACGGCTGGCCCCGGTACCTCTGGCTGCCGAAAGACACGTACGACCTCGTCCTGTACCTCGACGGCTTCAAGACCGTCGCCCGCCAGATCACGGTCTATCCCGGCATGGTGATCGACGTCGACGAACGCCTGGAGCCCGGCGAGTCGGTCCGTCCGGAGGATCTAGCCTCGAAGTCGCACGAACGGCGCGATGAGCGGCTGCAGTACGAGCGCGAGCGGCGGGAGCGCCTGGAGCGCGGCGAGCCCGGAGACGACGACTGGCGGGACCGCGTCCGCCGCGAGCGCGGCTACCGGCGCGGCGACGACCCCGACGACGATCGGAACGATCGGGACGAAGACGTCGATATCGAAGACGAATCGCCGCGCAACGGCCGGCTGCGCCTGGAGGTGGAGCCCGAGGACGCGTCGGTCTACCTCGACGGCCGCTTCGTCGGCACCGGTACGGAGCTGGCGCTGATGCGCGGCGGTCTGCCCATCGCTCCCGGCGAGCACCGGCTTTCGGTGGTGCGGCCGGGCCGCAAGGCCGAGGAGCGGAATTTCCAGGTGGAAGCCGGCGAGGAAGTCGAGCTGGACGTGGAGCTCGAAGCCGACTCCAGGTAAGGCCGACCGCTCTCCAAAAACGTAGGGGCGCAGCACGCTGCGCCCCTTACGGATTCGAGTTCGGGGAGGCACGGTGGGCGGCGTCTAGAGAGCACCCCTGCTGATCACATCGCGCCGCCCGCCCGCCTCGCCTGATCGTTCTTCAAAAACCGTGCCAGTCAGCATTGTCAGCCCCGCAGGTGCGGATCTCCGGTTCCGCCCGGGTGGTGGCTCAGTTTGCTCGTGGACTACCCCGGTCCTGCCCTCCGAAACCTCACCCCCCAGCCCCCTCTCCCTGACGGGAGAGGGGGAGAAACACGTCTGTCTTTTCTTGCCGTTCTCCCCCTCTCCGGTTACGGAGAGGGGGCCGGGGGGGTGAGGCTTCGGAGGGCAGGACCGTACGCAGTCTTCAGGCAAACTGAACCACTACGTCCGCCCGCGCCACATGGACATCCCGAGAACCATCGCGATATTTTTTCAAACAGAAACGATTTCAGACGATCCGACACATCCTGACGAGGGGCCCTCATGAAGCGTTTTCGTCTCGTTCTCCTGTTCCCGGCATGCCTGGTCCTGCTCCTCGCGGGCAACCGCGTCGCGGCGGCGGCGGATTTCCCGCCGATCACCGAGCAGGAGCGGGCGCTCACCGCCGTGCCGGGCGAGCCCAACGCGCCGGCCGTAGTGCTGTTCAAAAAGGGTGAGTTCCTGCTGGCGGGCTACGGCCTGCAGGGCGCCAATGTGTCGATTCTCCAGGTGCAGGTGCGCAAGAAGATCCTCACGGAGGAAGGCAAGTCCGACGGCGAGATCGCCATTACCCACAACGACGCCTACCGTCTGCGCGGCTTCCAGGGGCGAACCGTCCTGCCGGACGGCCGCATCATCCCCGTCCCTCCCGATGCCAAGTTCGTCCGCAAGACCTCGCGTTCCCGCAAGAGCTTCGTCACCGCGGTGGCCTTTCCGTCCGTCCAGGTGGGAGCGATCCTGGATTACCGCTACGAGCTGCGGTTCGACTCGTTCTTCTTCCTGGAGCCCTGGTACTTCTCCGAAGACGTCCCGGTGCGCTACTCCGAGGTGACCTTCAGGGCGCCCTCCAACCTCGAGCTGAAGACCTGGGGGCGCACTCCCGCGCAGATGAAGTTCCAGGACGAGGTGGACCGGAACCATCAGGGCCTCAAGCTCCGCGTCTGGGGGGAGAACCTGCCGTCGGTCCCGGACGATCCCTTCGGTCCTCCCTTCACCGATCTGGCGGCGCAGATGCTGCTGCTGCCGACCGCCATCGCCGGCAGCTTCGGGCGCGAGCCGCTCTTGGAAAGCTGGTCGAAGGCCTGCGAGCTGTTCGACCGGTATGCCTATGAGCCTTTCCGCAGCAAGAATGCGGGGGTGGTCAGGCAGGCCCAACAGATCGCGGGTGCGGGCACGCCGCGGGAGAAAGCCCTCGCCCTCTATCGGTACCTGCGCGACGAGATCGTGACCGAGCCTGATATCGGTGTCGACCTGCCCGCCGGCTCCACCCTCGCCAAGGTGCTCGCCGAGAGGAAAGGCGATCGGGCGGAGAAGGCGCTCCTTCTGCAGGCCCTGCTGAAGGCCGTCAAGGTCGATTCGCGCCTGATCTGGGCGGCGGACCGCAATCGCGGCACGGTCGACATCGATCTGCCGAATCCCCAATGGTTCGACACCGTGCTCGTGATGGTCGAGCTCGACGGCGCGCGCGTGTTTCTCGACCCCACCGACGGAGCCCTCGGGTTCGGCCATCTGCGGGCGGGCTACGAGGGCACTCAGGCGCTGATCCACGATCCGAAGAAGCCGGAAGCGCTCTCGTTGCCGCAGTCCCGTTTCGACCAGAACCTGCGGCGGGCCGAGATCGACCTCGCGCTGGACGAGAAGGGACGCCTGGGCGGCACGGGGACTCTGCGCCTGGCGGGTCACCATGCCTGGGAGAAGATCGACTGGCAGGAGGACGAGGCGAAGACCTTCGAGGCGTGGAAGGAGTGGCTCACCGAGAGCTACAGAGAGTTCGAGATCTCGGACCTCAAGGCCGTCGAGTCGGCCGACGACAACCAGGTCACCGTCACCTGGACCATGGCGCAACGGGAGGAGGAGGTTCTGGGCGATGAGGCCGAAGTCGTGCCCAGCGCTCCCCTGGGGCCGAGGATCCAGCCCTTCGTCCAGCCTTCCTCCAGCCGGCGGACCGGCGTGGTCTTCGATTTCGCGGACCGCGAGGAGGTCGAGTTGCGCTTGCGATGGCCCGAGGGCTGGAAGATCGAAGGCAGGCCGAAAAACACCTCCTTCACCAACCCGACCGGGGCCTTGACGGTGGAGATCAACGAGGGCGACCGCTCGGCGGTCGTCAAGCGCCGCCTGGACGTCACCCGTCAAACCCTCACCTCCACCCTCGAATACGATGCCGTCCGGTCGTTGTTCGCCGAAGCGGAAAAGAGCGATGCGCAGAAGCTGCTGCTGGTCCGCCGCTAGCCTCCTCGTCCTCTCGCTCGCGACCGGCGTGCCGCTCGCGGCGGCCACGGTGCTCGAAATGTCCATCGACGTCGAGATCCGGCCGGACGGCACGGTCTCCGAGCGCACCCGCCTCAGGGTGCGGCTCGATGAGCCCGGCGATTTCTCCTACTGGTCTCCCTACGCAGTCGAGCTGGACGAGAACCGGGAGGTGGTGAATCTCGCCGCCTCGGCCACCCGGCCGGACGGCAGGACGCTCAAGGTTGCGCGCCGGGATCTCGACACGATGCAGGTGACGGCCGAAGGCGAGCTCCACTCCTCCCGCAAGCTCCGCACCGTCAACTTTCCGGCGGTGCCCGTGGGCTCGGTGCTAGCTCTCGACTTCGAGCTGCGCGAGCGGCCCTACTTCCCGGCGGGCTTTCTGCAACTCGGCTCCTCGGTTCCCGTGGAGGTTCTTCGCGTGGCGGTGCGCGGCGGCGGCGCCGGCTGGCGCTGGCGCATCGACGGCGTGCTGCCCGGGTTGGACGTCGAGGAGGCGGCAGGTGGAGTTACCGTCACCGCCTCCCACCTCCCCCGCCTGAGCGCGCCGGAGAAAGCTCCCGGCATCGCCCGGGACGGCGCCGTGCTGCGCTATGCCTGGGGCGACTCGGCGGGATGGGAGGCCGTGGGGCGCTGGTTCGAGAGCCTGCTCGTCCAGGTTCCCCGCGGAACCGAGCCGGTGCGGCGCAAGGCCCGGGAGCTGATCGCCGGCGTTTCCGACCGGCAGCGGCGCGTCGAGATCCTGGCCGAATTCGCGCGCCGGCAGGTGCGCTACGTCGCCGTCGAGGTGGGCATCGGCGGCTACCGTCCGGCTCCGCCGCAGCAGGTCATGGAAAGGCTCTGGGGCGACTGCAAGGACAAGGCCCTGCTGCTGATCGACCTGCTGCGGGAAGCCGGCATCGAGGCCTACCCGGCTCTCATCCGTCTCGACCCCGAGGGGCGCGTGGACCGCGAATTTCCGTCTCCCTATGAATTCAACCACATGATCGTCGCCGTACCGGCTGACGGCCTCGGCCTGGGAGAGGACGCCCCGGTCTCCGGCGGCTATCTCTTTCTGGATGCGACGCAGCAGACCGGGGGTGTCGCCTGGCTGCAGCCGGCCGTGCAGGACCAGGAGGCCCTGGTGGTGCGCGGCGGCGGCGGCGCGCTGGTACGGACGCCGATCCGCAACGGCGAGGAAGGGCATCGGCTGCAGGCCGATCTCGATCTGGCGGCGAGCGGCGAAGCGAGCGGCACCGTCCGCCTGGACCTCTCCGGCGAAGGCGGGGCCGCCTTCCTCGAGCTGCACGGGGCCGCCAAGCCGCAGGAGATGGACCGCGTCATCCGCGAGGTCCTCGCCGCCTTCCTGCCCGCCGGCGCCGCGCTGGACGGCATCCGCTGGCAGTCGCGCGAAGGCGGCGTGCCCGAGGTGAGGCTGGACGCGACGGTGCGCCTGCCGTCCCTGGGAACGCTCGCCGAGGGTCAGATGCCCCTCGTCCCCATGCCCAGCATGATCGAGATGCCGGCCCCCGGGCTGCTCGACGGCCGCGCCGTGCCGGTGGTGACCCGTCCCTTCGCCAGCCGCGTCGCCTGGCGGGTGACCCTGCCCCGGGACGCGTGCAAGGCCGAGGGGCAGGACGTGGCGGTGGCGAACGACCTCGGCGCCTTCGGCCAGAAGATCGCCGTTCAGGGCAAGGTGCTGGTCCTCGAGCGCAGCGCCGATCTGCGCCGGCGCTGGATCGACCCCGCCGCCTTCCCGGCCCTCAAGGAGATCGCCCTCGCCGAGTCGCGGACGAACAAGCGGCGGCTGCGGCTGACGTGCGGGTAGGGGACGACGTTGATCGACGGCGGCGCCGGGAGGACCTCGTGAGACACCTTCGCTCTCTTCCCTTTTTGCTCCTCGCCCCCCTCCTGCCGCACTTCGACGCGCGGGTGCAGGCGGCCGATTTCCCGCCGATCACCGACGAGGAGCGGGCGCTCACCTCGGTGCCGGGCGAGCCCAACGCCCCCGCGGTGGTGCTCTTCAAGAAGGGCGACTTCCAAATGCAGGGCTACAGCTTCGCCGACGGAAGTCTGTTGAGGGTCCAGGCGCGGGTGAAGATCCTCACCGAGGAAGGCAAGCGCGACAGCGAGATCGCCATCGCTCACGGCTACGCGAAACTGCAGAGCTTCGAGGGACGCACCGTTCTTCCCGACAGGCGGATCGTCCCCGTCGGGCAGGACGCGAAGTTCGTCCGCAAGACCTCGCGCGTCTACAGGACGTACGTCACTGCGGTGGCGTTCCCCTCGGTGGAAGTCGGCGCGATCCTGGATTATCAGTTCGAGGTCTTGCTCGTCGACTCCCCTTTCCTCGATGCCCCCTCTTTTCTCGACGACCCCTGGTATTTCTCAGAGGAGGTGCCGGTCCGCTACGCCGAGATCATCTTCAGGACTCCCCGAGGGGTCCTCTCCCGCCTCTGGAGCCGCACGTCCCTCGGGACCAGGATCGAGACGGAAAGCCGCACGACCTCCCGCGGCTTCGAGGTGAGAGCCTGGGCCGCCGACCTGCCGTCCGTGCCTGACGACCCCTACGGGCCTCCTTTCCGGGACCTCGCCACCCAGCTCCGCCTGCTGCCTGTCTCCCAGACCAGCAGCTGGATGTACAACGCGATCTACGAGAGCTGGCCCAAGGTCTGCGAGTCCGTCGTCACCGTCTACGGCGAGGTCCGCAGGCGAGACGTGGGGGTGGCGAGGCGAGCCCGGAAGATCGCCGGCTCCGGGACGCTGCGGCAGCAGGCCGAGTTGCTGTACCGTTTCGTCCGCGATCAGCTCACGACGGAGCCTGACACGGGGATCGGGGTCGATTGGCAGGCCTCTCTGCGGGAGCTGCTTACGGATCTCCGTGCGGAGCCCACCGAGAAGGCGTTGCTCCTCCAGGCGATGCTCGAGGAGATCGAAATCGAGTCCCGCCTCGTCTGGGCCGCGGACCGCAACCGCGGCGCCATCGACGTCCAACTGCCGAACCCTCTCTGGTTCGACAAGGTGCTCGTCATGGCGGAGCTGGATGGCCAGCGGGTCTTCCTCGATCCCACCGATCGCGCCCTCAGCTTCGGGCAGCTCCGACCGGGCTACGAGGCCACCCAGGCGCTGATTCCCGACCGTAAGAAGCCCGATTGGATCACGTTGCCCATGACCCCGCACGACCAGAGCCTGCGGCACGCCGAAATCGACCTCGGGCTGGACGGGAGGGGACGCCTCTCGGGGAAAGGCACCCTGTTGCTCACCGGCCAACGGGCCCTGGAGAAGATCGACTGGCAGGAGAAGGACACCGCCGCGCGGCTGCAGGCCTGGAAGGATTGGCTCGCCGAGCAGTACCGGGACTTTCAGGTTTCCGACGTCGAGGCCGTGGAAGCGCCCGACGAGCGCAAGCTCACGGTCGCCTGGTCCATGGCGCAGCGAGAGGAGGAGGTCCTGGGCGACGAGGTCTCCCTGAAGCCCAGCGTACCCCTGGGGCCGATCGACCAGCCGTTCGTGCAGCCGGCCTCCAGCCGCAAAACGGCGGTGATGTTCCCCTTCGCCTATCGCGATGAAGTGGAGCTGCGCCTGCACTGGCCGGAAGGCTGGAACGTCGAGTCGCTTCCCTCCCTGGCCGCCCTCCAGAGCATCGTCGGCGCCCTCTCCACGAGCGTCGAGCTCAAGGAGGGTGACCGCTTCCTGCTCTACCGGCGGCGCCTGGACGTCACCCGGAGGACCCTCGGCAGCAAGCAGGAGTACGAAGCGACCCGGTCGCTGTTCGCCGCAGCCGAGAAGAGCGACGCCCAGGCACTGGTACTGGTCCGCAGGTAGTAGCAGAAGAGAGATCTTCGTGAAATACCCGAGTGCCGTCCTCCTTCTGGCCCTTGCGAGTCTCCCGCCGATCCTCCGAGAGCCTCTCAGGGCCGCCGACTTCCCGCCGATCACCGACGAGGAGCGGGCGCTCGCCTCGGTGCCGGGAGAGCCCAACGCCCCGGCCGTAGTCCTCTTCAAGAAGGGCGAGCTTCCTGATGATGGGCTACGGGCTTCTGGCCGGAAGCCACGCCTCTCACCTGCGGATCCAGGTCCGGATGAAGATCCTCACGGAAGGGGGCAAGAACAACGGCGAGATCACGGTCGCACACAGCGACTTCGCGAGGCTGGAGAATTTCGCGGGACGCACCATCCTGCCTGACGGCCGAGTCGTTCCCGTACCGCCGGACGCCCGATTCGTCCGTAAGCTGTCGCGCTCGGCGAAGACGTTCGAAACCGCCCTGGCCTTCCCCGCGGTTGAAGTCGGCGCCATCCTCGACTATCGGTTCGAGCTGGTGTTCAAGTCCCCGTTCCTCCTGGAGCCCTGGTATTTCCCTGAAGAGGTGCCGGTCCTCCACTCCGAGGTCGTGTTCAAGGTCGCTCAAGGTTGGCAAATGCAGGTGTGGAAACGAGCTCTTCTGGGAGTGAAGATCCAGCAGGAAAGTGAGACCTCGGCGCGCGGCATCGTGGTGCGAGCCTGGGTGGAGAACCTGTCTCCCGTTCCAGACGATCCCTATGGCCCTCCTTACACCGACCTGGCAAGCCAGATCCTGCTGCTGCCCACGTCCCGTACGGTCGGCTGGAGCCGCACGCCGCTCCTCAACACCTGGGACCACGTGGCGGAGATCTTCGACGCCGACTACGATGCGGTCCGGCGCCGGGACGATGGAGTCGCGCGACAGGCGCGGCTGATCGCCTCCCGAGGAACCCCCCGGCAGAAAACCGAGTCGCTCTATCGGTTCGTCCGCGACGAGATCGAGACCGATCCCGACGATGGCATCTGGGTCGACTCCAATGCATCGCTGAAGGCGGTCATCTCCGAGCGCCTGGGCACCCCGGCCGAGAAGGCGCTTCTTCTGCAGGCGATGTTCAAGGCCGTCGAGGTCGATTCCCGGCTGGTCTGGGCAGGAGACAGGAACCGGAGCACCATCGATCCACAGTTGCCGAACCCAAACTGGTTCGACAGGGTGCTCGTGCTGATTCTGCTCGACGGGAAAGCCGTCTACCTCGATCCCGCCGACCGCACCGTCGGCTTCGGACAGCTCCGGGCCGGTTATGAAGGGACTCCGGCGCTGATCCCGAAACCCGGCCAAGCCGTGGGGATCGTCCTGCCCGAGGTCCCGTTCGAGCAGAACGGCCGCCGTGCCGAGGTCGAGTTGACGCTGGACGAGAAGGGAAAGCTCTCGGGCAAAGGCACCCTGCTGTTCACGGGTCATCATGCCTCGCTGAACATCCGTTGGCAGGAGGCTGAGGCTGGAAAGGTGCAGGCGTGGAGGGACTGGCTCTCCGGGCAGTTCCGCGATTTCCGCATCTCCGACGCCGCGGTCGTCGAGGCCCCGGACGAACGCACGGTCACCGTGACGTGGTCCATGGCCCAGCTGGAGGAGGGGGTGCTGGGAGACCAGGTCGCTCTCGTTCCCAGCGCTCCGCTCGGACCGAGCGCCCAGCCTCTGACGCAGCCGGTCTCCGAGCGCAAGACGGCGGTCATCTTTGATTTCGCGGATCGGGATGAAGTGACATTGCGCCTGCGCTGGCCGGAGGGCTGGAAGGTCGAATCGCTTCCCGCGGCGGCAGCCTTCCAGAATGACGTCGGCGCCCTCCTTACGAACGTCGAGTTGCGGGAGAACGAGCGCTCCCTGGTGTATCAGCGGCGGCTCGACATCGTCCGCAGAGTCCTCGACAGCAAGCAGGGCTACGAAGATGCCCGGTCGCTGTTTGCCGCGGCGGCGAAAAACGACGCACAAGAGCTGCTGCTGATCCGCAAATAGCCTGGAGACCTGTGAAATCTCTGCCTGCGGTTCTCCTCCTTCTCCTCTCGAACCCTGCTCGGGTTCCAGATCTCCGACATCAAGGCGGCGGAAACGCCCGACGAGCGCCGAGTCGTCGTCACCTGGGGAATGGCGCAACGGGAGGAGGAGGTGCTGGGAGATGAAGCCTCCCTGGTGCCCAGCGCGCCTCTGGGGCCGGAGACCCAGCCGCTCCTGCAGCCGTCCTCGAGCCGCAGGACGATGGTGATGCTCGACTTCGCCCACCAGGACGAGGTGGAGCTGCGCCTGCGCTGGCCCGGGGGGGTGGAAAATCGAATCGCTCCCCGCGCCGGCCGCATTCGAGACGGCGGAGGTGCACGCAGGCGCTGTTGCTGGTCAGCCGGTGAAGGCGGCGAGCCGTCCATCGGGTCGGGCGAGCGGACCGCCGGAGGGGGCGAGCGGACCGCCGGGCCGGGCGAGCAGACCGTCGGAGCCGGCGAGCGGACCACCGGAGGGGGCGAGCAGACCACCGGAGGGGGCGAGCGGACCGCCCGAGGCGGCGAGCGGACCGTCGGAGGGGGCGAGCGGACCGCCCGAGGCGGCGAGCGGACCGTCGGAGGGGGCGAGCGGACCGCCCGAGGCGGCGAGCGGACCACCGGAGGGGGCGAGCAGACCACCGCCTCCGGCGGACAGTCCACCGCCGCCGATGTGCGGACCACCGGCTCCGGTGTGCAGACCACCCGAGGCTCGTGGACTACCCCGGTCCTGCCCTCCGAAGCCTCACCCCCCGGCCCCCTCTCCCTGACGGGAGAGGGGGAGGAACACATCTGTTTTCTTGCCATTCTCCCCCTCTCCGGTTACGGAGAGGGGGCCGGGGGGTGAGGCTTCGAAGGGCAGAACTGTACGCAGTCCGCAGGCAAACTGAACCACTACCCGAAGGGTTGGCCGGAAGGCTACGGCGGCGGTTCGCCCTTCTCCGCCCCGTTCCCCACTGCTTTCCCCGGGCCAGTCCCGGGCACCACCCCGGTCTCGGGCCTCATGCCGGCGGGACCGGTTGCTCCCGCAGGGGGCGGCGGTTGTTCCGGCGAGGGCGGCGGGCCGTTGCTGGGACGGATCTCGATCGTGCCGCCGAGCGGCTGTTCCTCGGCGCCGCCGGCCGCCGTGCCGCCGTAAGGCCGGGGCGGCGGCAGCGCCTGCGCCTGCCGGATCACGATCGTCCCATCGCCACCGGGATCGGTGATCTGCAGGCCGTCGTCGGTGATGGCGTAGCGGGGTTCCTCCGTCGCGGCGGGGTCGATCCGTGCACCGGTGATGGGATCGATCATGGGCTGGCCGAGGGTCAGATCCGCCCAGGCTTCACCGCCGGCGAATCCCGGCGAATGACGCAGGCAGGGCTCCATCGGCGCCTGCCACTCGGGGAAGACCTCGCTCACCCGGTAGGGACAGAGCGCGGTGGCGAGCTGGCCGGTCAGGGGATCGACCGTGGCCGTCACCATCCCCGCCGGCACCGCGAAGGCGGGGTAGCCGCGCGCCGGACGCACCGCGGAAGTGAAGTGGCTCCAGATGGGCAGGGCGGCCCGCGCGCCGGAGAGGTGGGTGGCGGAGTTGTCGTCGTAGCCCACCCAGACGACGGTGACCCGGTCCGGCGAGTAGCCTGCGAACCAACTGTCGCGGCGGTCGTTCGTGGTTCCCGTCTTGCCGGCGAGGTGACTGCCGAGACCCGCGGCGCGGGCCGCCGCCCCGGTGCCGTGGTCGACGACGCCCTGGAGCACCGACGTCACCAGATAGGCGGCCTGCGGCGGCAGGGCCCGCCGCGGCGCGGGCAGGTCGTCGCCCAGCAGCGGCTCGCCCTCGGCGTCGAGCACGGCGGCAAGGGCGTGCACGGGCGGCCGCATGCCGCCCGTCGCGAAGGTCGCGTAGACCCTGGCCAGCTCGATCGGGCTCGTCTCGAAGGCTCCCAAGGCCAGCGACGGATGCGGCTCGAGGTGGTCTGAGATCCCCAACTCCCGCGCCAGGTCGATCACCCGGTTCAGTCCCACCTGAAGGGCCACCCGCACGGTGGGGATATTGAAGCTCTGCTCCAGCGCCGTGCGGGCTGTCACCCAGCCGTGGAAGGCCTCGTCGTAGTTCCGCGGCTGCCAGCTCGCGCTGCCGAAGCGAACGGAAATCGCCGAATCCTTGAACAGGGTGGCCGGGGTGGCGGCTCCGTCGGCGAAGGCCGCCGCGTAGACCACCGGCTTGAAGGCGCTGCCGGCCTGGCGGCGCGCCTGCGACACCCGGTCGAACTGGCTCCTGGCGTAGTCGCGGCCACCCACCCAGGCGAGGACGGCGCCGTCGCGCGGGTCGAGGGAGACCAGGGCCGACTGCAGCGTCTTCTTCCCCCGGCGCCGCCGCTCCCAACCGTTTTCCAGTCCGGCGAGCCCTTTGGCGACCGCGGCTTCGGCCTGCCGCTGATCGCGCCGGCGCAGCGTGGAGAAGAGCAGATAGCCCTTGCCGCCCAGCTCGTCGACGCCGAATCGCTCCTCGGCCTCGGCTCGCGCCACCTCGGCGAAGTAGGGGGCGATGAGCCGGGCCTCGACCTTCTGCGGGTCGACGCGCAGGGGCTGCGCCACCGCCTGGCGCAGGCGCGGCGGGGAAATCCAGCCGAGGCCGGCCATCCGCTTCAGCACCCAGTTGCGCCGCGCCAGCGCCCGTTCCGGGTGCTCGATGGGCGAGTAGTCACCGGGAGCCTGGATCATGCCCGCCAGGGTGGCCGCCTCTTCGAGCCCGAGCTCGGTGGCGTCCTTGCCGAAATAGGCGCGGGCGGCGGCGCCGAGCCCGATCAGGTTCGCCGGACCGCTCCTGCCGAGATAGATCTCGTTGAGATAGGCCTCCAGGATCGCCCGCTTGCCGTGGCGCATCTCCACCATCACCGCGATCATCGCTTCCTTGGCCTTGCGGGTGAGCGTGCGCCGGCTGGAGAGATAGAGGTTCTTGACGAGCTGCTGGGTGATCGTGCTGCCGCCCTGCTGCAGCTCGCCGCCCCGCAGGTTCGCCCACAGGGCGCGGACGATGCCGGTGGGCGAGACACCAGGGTGGGTGAAGAAGCCGTCGTCCTCCGCCGCCAGCACGGCCTTCACCACCGGGTCCGGCAGCTCGTCGAGCACCACCGGCCGCCGCTCCTGGAGGTCGTCGTCGTAGAAGGAGGCGAGGAGGGGCGGCTCCAGGTCGGCGCTCTTCGCCGGCCGGCCGGCGACCCGGACGCGAGCGACGCGGCCGCCGTCGAAGGCAGCCTCCACCCGCATGCCGCCGGCGGGACCGCCGGGAGTGGGGAAGCGCCGCAGGTGCACGGCGACCCGGTCGCCGGATCGATCGCCGGAGCGCCGGTAGGTGCCTCCCGGCAGCGCTCCCGCCGGAGCCTCGCGGTAGCCGGCCGCCTCGAGATCGGCCACCATGTCCGCGGGCGAGAGCCCGGCTCCGGGAATGAGCCGGGTGACGGCCCCGTAGAGCCGGGACGGCTGGGCGTACGGAGCTTCCGGGAACTGCCGGGCGAGCTTCCATAGGTAGCCGGAGAGGGTGAAGCCGCCCGCGAACAACAGGGCCGAGACCACGAGCCCCGCGATGACCAGCCGCCGCCGGGCTGGGTCCATGTCATGGAATCGACGCCGGGGCCGCTGGAAGAGGGATACGCGTTGCATGGTCTGTGCTCCCCGCGGCGCGTTGTCGGTTCCTGCCTGGATGCCGCCGCGAAAGTCCGATGTGGCAAGCTACGTGCCACTCCTTCGCGGCATTGGGGTTGCAGTCCCGCGGTGGAGACGGTATAGAGAGAAGAGAGGGAGGAAAGCATGAGCGATCTGACGCAGAAACACTGCAAGCCGTGCGAAGAGGGGGGAGCCCCGTTGAAGGGTGAGCCGCTGCGGAAGCTCTTCGCCCAACTACAGAAGGGCTGGGAGATGACCGACGAGCATCACCTGGAGAAGGAGTACCGATTCAAGGATTTCCGCGAGGCCCTCGACTTCGTCAACCGCCTCGGCGAGGTCGCCGAGAGCGAGGGGCACCATCCGGACGTCTTTCTCGCCTGGGGACGGGTGAAGGTCACCCTCTGGACACACTCCGTGGGTGGGTTGTCCGAGAATGATTTCATTTTGGCGGCTAAGGCGGATGAGGTGAGGTAGGGTTTGCCCCCCGCCCGAGCCCTCACCCCCGGCCCCTCTCCCGCCCCCTCCCTTCCCCCCTCACCGGGAGAGGGGAGAAAAGCAAGAAAAAACGGGGGCCGGGTCCAAACTTTCGCCTTGGCCCGCCGGCGGCTCCCTAGCACCTCTGCCCCCGCCCGGACCCTCACCCCCGGCCCCTCTCCCGTCCCCTCCCTTCCCACCTCACCGGGAGAGGGGAGAAAAGCAAGAGCCTAAACTTCAGAGCTGTCCCCTCTTTTTTTGCGTTCCTTTTTTCTGGTTGTCCTCCCCTCTCCCGGTGAGGTGGGGAGGGAGGGGACGGGAGAGGGGCCGGGGGTGAGGGTTCGGGCGGGGGCAGCCGGAGAGTGGCCCGCCCCCTCCCTTCCCCCCTCTCTCAAACCGAGGGGGTAGTGTCTTGTAAAACAGGGCGGCCGCAGCCGTTCAGTCGACGAACGAAGCGAGCGGGCCGCCGGCGTCGACGAAGGGCGCGAGATCCTCGAAGCTCAGAAAGTAGCGCCCGTCGGGCGCCATAGCCCTCCTGCCTCGAACAGCCAAGCAGCGGGATGATCAGCAGAACCGCAAGGGGCCGCAGTCTCATGGCACATTTTCTCATGGCCTTGCCTCGACTCTTACCTTGGGAGGGCTGGACGTCATATCCACCTTGACCGCGAACGCCTTCTCCCTGCCGGTCTCGCAACCCTCCGGCTTGAAGCTGATTCCGAAGCTCCCCTTCACCTGGTTGGTGTCGGTCTTGCGCAAGGCCACTCGGTAAGTCAGCTTGAGGTTGGGGTCCACCGGCTCGCCGCAGGCCCCGCACGGAATCTCGGCGGGAAGCAGGTTCTCGGCGCGCACCCGCACCGGCTGTTCCTGGGACCTCTCCCTTGGCAGTGGGAATTCTCCTTCGGCGACCTCCGCGTTGTCGCTCTCGGTGGTCCAGGCTGTGAAAGTGGGAACGACCTTGCCGGCACACTTCTGTCCTTTTGTCCCTTCGCACTCCGCGAGGAGGGTAGCGGGAAGCTCGAATTCCAGCGTGAGAATCCCGCCGCTCTGCTTATGCGTCACCTTTGCTTCGGGCTCTACACCCGTCTTCATCTGGACCTCGGCGCTTTTGCACCTGCAGGGCGGCGGCGATTCGCCGGAGGACGCGCCGCTCGGTTCGCCGGGAGCGGCAGGGCCGGGCACGAATCCCGAGAGATCGAACACGCCGACCTTGCTGGTGGCGCCGATCTCATTGGCCACGTAGACCGCAAATTGCCGGACCGCCCCCGGCTGGCCTTCGCACTGCGGGGTGAAGTCGAGCATCATGAAGCCCGCGTAATTGACGACGTCCTGGGGAAGCTCGATCGCCGTCTTGGCGACGTGAGGGGCGGCTCCCTTCCCCTTGGGGCAATTGTCTTCCAGACTTTGCGACGCGCTCTTGCCCTTGTCGATGCCGACGACCTCGGCGGCAGGGGAGGCCGTAATCGGTCGCGGTCGGGTTCCCTTTCGGATCGTCCAGAGACTCGTGCGTGCGGCCACCGAGAGCACGCCGCGGCACTTCTTCGCGCGATCGTCGCCTTCGCACTTCAGATCCTCGGTGAAAGGGAAGTCGACCGTCACGAGTTTGTTCCTGGGAGCGCGCGCGTCATCGAACACAGCCGTCACCGGCTTCGTGCTGTCGGCCTGAACCTCAATTCCCGTGCACCGGCAGAAACGTGGCGCTTCCTGCTGGGCCGCGTTCTCGCCGCCGGCCGTGGCGATCGGTATGCTGGTGATGCCGGCCGGCCCGGTCACCGCGTTGACCGCGAAGCCGCCCGTGCGCAGGCTCTGGATCGGGCGGTCGATCCGGTAGGTGCCGTTCGGGCTTACGCCTTGCGGGCTGATGGTCACCCGTTCGACCTCGCTGGACCCCAGACGGACGACCTGCGGGCTGCGGTTGGTGAGGGTGAGCGGGACCGGCTCGCTGAGGCCGGCGAGGCCGCCGACTTCCAGGTGCAGGGTCGTACGCTCGCCGCGTTGCAGGTCGAGCTTGTCGGCCGAGAGCGCCACGGTGAGGACCCGAAACGGAGCTGCCGTGACCTCGCCGTCCCGCTCCACTTCGATCGTCGTCGGACCGACGACCGCGGAGGGCACCCGGGCGATGGTCTTGCGGGGCGACTGGGCGAGAAGCGGCGCCTCCCGTCCGCCGACGCTCACTCCGGTGCCGCCGGCAACGCCGGAGAACGGTCCGCCGATTTCCACCGGGTTGCCCGCCTGGCCGAAGGTGGGGATCTCCAGCGAGGTGGGCGGCGGCGGCAGCTCGGCGGGCGTCAGCGTCGGAATCGGAGCCTCGCCGACCGGAGTGCCCCGCGGGCCGCGGAAGCGCACGACGGTGGGGCCCGGAAGCTCGGGCAGCACGCGGACCCAGGTCGGTCCGTCCGCCACCGGCTCCTCCGCGACGTCGACGACGTAGCCCCGCAACTCGGCCAGGTTTTCCTCGCGTTCGACGTCGGTCCTTCCGGACGGCGTGTACGAGACGGTGCCCGAGATGGTGTCGCCGGCGGCCAGGTCATCCGGCAGATAGACCTGGATCGATCCCTGCGGAGTTTCCAAGACCGCGGTGTGGAGCCCGCCGGAGGTCTCTCGTGAAACCGCGGCCCGGCCCTCGGCTGTGGTGCCTGTCGTAGCCAGCCAGGCGGCGCCGAGCGCGACGGCCACGAACACCGGCCGGCGGGATAGGTCCATCCTCATGGCTCTCCTCCTCCGCGGAGCGCGGCGCTTCAATGGCGCCTCGATACCCAAGCTCAACCGGGGGCCAGATGCGGATCTCTCGTAGGGATTGCATCATATCGCTTATCCACTCGGGTAGTCGCGTCGCGGCCCGGATAGGCCGGGCACTCGTCAAAGTCGGCCGGAGCGCCTCTTCTGTAGGGGCGCCCCTGTGTGGGCGCCCTGGGCGGCAGGGCGGCCACATAGGGCCGCCCCTACAGGAAATCCCCCTCCCCTCCCGGTGAGGGGGGAAGGGAGGGGGCGGGAGAGGGGCCGGGGGTGAGGGCTCGGGCGGGGGAAAGCCGAGAGCGGTATACCCCTACATCCGGCACGTATCCCCGCCCGCGGCCGGCAGGTAGCACTCCCTGACGTAGTCCATCACCATACGGTCGGCGTTGTAGCGCCAGGCGAGGGTTCGCATGGCCCGCTTGACGCGTGCGATCCAGCCGCGGGGAATGCCCAGCGCGTCGCGGTCGTAGTAGAGCGGGGCCACCTCGCGCTCCAGCGCCTCGAAGAGGGCTACACGTCCCGCTCGTCCTGCACCTCGGGGTCGGCGTGGACCTCGCCGCCGCCGATGGCGAAGCCGTTGCCGCCGTCGTAGGCCTCGGCCCACCAGCCGTCGAGGATCGAGCAGTTGAGCACGCCGTTCAGAATGCACTTCTGGCCGCTCGTGCCGCAGGCCTCCAGGGGCCGGCGCGGGGTGTTGAGCCAGGCATCGACTCCCTGGACGAGCTGCCGGCCTACGTGCATCGAGTAGTTCTCGACGAAGACGATGCGGCCGGCGAAGCGTGGATCTTTCTCCAGATTGGCCACCCGCTGCGCGAGCGCCTTGCCGCCGGTGTCGCGCGGGTGGGCCTTGCCGGCGTAGACGATCTGCAGGGGCCGCTCGGGATTGCCCACCAGCCGGGCGAGACGGTCGAGATCCTGGAAGAGCAGGTCGGCCCGCTTGTAGGTGGCGAAGCGGCGGGCGAAGCCGAGGGTGAGGGCTTCGGGGTCGAGCGGCTCCGGCTCCGGCATCCCCAGGCGCTGCCGGCGGTCCGCCAGACGGCGGTGGACGAAGGTCAGCAGCCGGGCTTTGAGCACCTGGTGCACCTCCCAGAGCTCGGCATCGGGAATGCCCTTGATCTCCGTCCAGAGGCTGGGCGAGGAGATACGGTCGAGCCAGAGCGGACCCAGGTAGCGGACGAGCAGGTCGTGCATGTCGGCGGCGAGCCAGGTGCGCACGTGAACGCCGTTGGTGATGTGGCCGATGGGCACTTCCTCCTCGGCCTTGCCCGGATAGAGGGGCTGCCACATCTTGCGCGAGACGCGCCCATGAAGCGCCGAGACGGCATTGGTGCGGCGGGTGAGCTTGAGGGCCAGCACCGTGGTGCAGAAAGGGGCGGTGGGGTCGCCCGGCCGCTCGGAGCCCAGGGCGAGCACCTCGTCGAGCGGCATGCCGAGGCCGCGCGCGAGGGCCTCCAGATGCGGGCCGGCGAGGTCGACGCGAAAGCGGTCGTGCCCCGCCTCGACCGGCGTATGGGTGGTGAAGACGCTCGTCGCCGCCACCTCGCGCAGGGCGCGGCCGGCTCGAGCCCCTGCCGCTCGACGATCTCGCGGCCCCGCTCGAGCAGAGCGAAGGCCGAATGGCCCTCGTTGAGATGGAGCGCGCAGGGATGGATCCCCACCACGCCGAGGGCGCGCTGGCCGCCCACGCCGAGCAGGATCTCCTGTTGGATGCGCATCTCCTGATCGCCGCCGTAGAGACGGGCCGTCAGCTCCCGGTCCTCGGGCGAGTTGGCGTCGTCGCGGGCGTCGAGCAAGAGCAGGTTGCTGCGTCCCACGCGCACGCGCCAGAGGCGCACAAAGACGTCGCGGCCGGGCAGCTCGACGCTCAGACGCGCCTGTTCGCCCTCCTCCCCGGGCACCGGCTCCGCGGGCAGCTCGGCCGCGGCGATCGGCTCGTAGAAATCCTCCTGCCAGCCGCTCCCGTCGAGCCGCTGGTGGACGTAGCCCTCGTGGTAGAGGAGGCCGACGCCGACGACCGGCGCTCCCAGGTCGCTCATGCTCTTCAGATGGTCGCCGGCGAGGACGCCCAGGCCGCCCGAGTAGATGGGCAGCGACTGGTGAAGGCCGAACTCGGCGGAGAAGTAGGCAACCGGCCGGGCGAGGATCGGCCCGGCGTGGACGAGACCCCAGCTTTCACCGCCGGCAAGATAGCTCCGCAACCGCCGGTGCGCCTGGTTGATGCGGGTCTGTATCTCCAGGTCCTGAACCCGCTGATAGATCTGTTCCGGGGGAACCCGACGCAGCAGCGCCACCGGGTTGTGGTAGACGGTGCGCCAGATCTCCGGCTCCAGCTCGCGGAAGATGGCGCGGATGTCGGGTTGCCAGGACCACCACAGATTCTGGGCGAGCTCGCGGAGCTGTTGGAAAGTGCCGTCGATCGGTTCGGTCATGGCGCGATGGAAGCGGTTACAGGATCGGGGGCGGACTATATCAGGAGCGCGAAGAGCAGGCCTCCGGGAGTCCGGAGGGGGCGGCGGTTATTGTAGCGGCGTGCCCTTCGAGACCTCACCCCCTGGCCCCATACGCGTTAACCTGACGCCGAGTCAACCTGACGCCGAGAGTTGTCGATCCACGTGGGTATCCGCCGCCTCGGGCCCCTCTCTCCCACCTCACACCCACCCCGCCGGGAGAGAGGGGAGACTGAAAAGGCCATACAAATCTTGCTTTTGTAGTCTCCCTCCTCTCCCGGAAGGGCGGGAGTGCGGTGGGAGAGGAGGGCCGGGGTGGTGAGGGGCCCGACGGCGCGGCAATGGTCCGATTGAAGAAGGACTTGAGGAGCGGGTACCCCTCGTACGGCCTAGGTTAACGGTTGGGAAAACGGATGGTCGTACCTATCGAGGTCCATAATGTCGGCAATATGGTGCGCCTCGTTCCCCCTCTCCAGCTCCGCTGGAGAGGGGGCCAGGGGGTGAGGTCTCGAAGGGCAGACAGTCGCTTTAGGAGATCCCCATGAATCGGTCATCCGTCTCCATTTTTCTGCTTCCCCTCCTCATCGCCATCTTCTGCATCGGCTGCTCCCCTGCGGACCGCGAGGAGTCATTGACGGCCGGGGCCGCAGCCGCGCCGCCGCCCGCCCAAGGGGTCATTCCGCCGCAGCCCCGGCCGGAGCTGGCGGACGAAGAGAAGGCCACCATCTCGCTCTTCGAGCGCGCCTCGCCGGCCACGGTGTTCATCACCTCGCTGGCGACGAGGCAGGACTTCTTTTCCCTCAACACCACCGAGATCCCCCGGGGCAGCGGCTCCGGTTTCCTGTGGGACCGGCAGGGCCACATCGTCACCAACTTTCACGTCGTCGCCGGCACCGAAACGTGGCGGGTGACGCTCGCCGATCACTCGAACTGGGATGCGAAGCTCGTGGGAACGGCTCCGGAGAAGGATCTCGCGGTGCTCAAGATCGACGCGCCCGCCAACCGTCTGACCGCCTTGCCGGTCGGACGCTCCTCCGGCCTGCGGGTCGGGCAGAGCGTCTTCGCCATCGGTAATCCGTTCGGCCTCGACCAGACGCTCACCACCGGGGTCGTCAGCGCCATCGGCCGGGAGATCCAGTCGCTCGCCGGCAATCCCATCCGCGAGGTGATCCAGACCGACGCGGCGATCAACCCGGGCAACTCGGGCGGCCCGCTGCTCGACAGCGCCGGCCGGCTGGTCGGGGTCAACACGGCCATCTACAGTCCGTCGGGAGCCTACGCGGGCATCGGCTTCGCCATTCCCGCCGACACGGTATCCGCGGTGGTGCGCGACCTCATCGCCTATGGCCGCATCCGGCGTCCGACGCTGGGGATCGAGCTGGCGCCGGAGATGGTGGCGCAACGGCTAGGCCTGGAGGGCGTGGTGATCTTCCGCGTCGAGCCCGGCACCGGCGCCGACCGCGCCGGCCTCCGGGGGATGCGCCGCGACGCCTTCGGGCGCTGGGAGCTGGGGGACGTCATCCTGTCCGTCGACGGCGAGCCCGTCGCCTCCGGCGGCGATCTCCTCGTCGCCCTCGAGGACAAGAAGCCCGGCGACACCGCCCGTGTCGGCATCCTGCGCGGCGATCGCCGCACCGAAGTCTCCGTCCGGCTCGGCGGTCCCAGCGGAGAGGACGAGGGATGAGATCACCCCGGCGCCCGTGATCGACTCGGTACAGCCTGTGATCGACCTACACAGCCTGCGAAGGGCTCTTCAGCGCCTGTGATCGACCTGCACAGGCTGCGATCGGTTCTTCATAGCCTGTCATCGGGCCGTATATACCTGCGACCGATTCTTCGCCGCCTGTGGTCGGCCGTTCATCGCCTGCAATCGGCTCTTCACCGGCTGCGGTCAATTCTTCTCTGCCTGTAACCGCTCTTCCCTGGCTGTGAGCGACCCTGCACAGCCTGCGATCGGCACCTCACTGGCCGTGATGGACCGTTCACCGCTTGCGATCGGCACCTTACCGCCTGTGATCGAATCCTCACTGCCTTTGACGGCTTCTCAGCGGCCTGTTCTCGGATTTCCGGCCCGGCTTGCGGCGCTGGGTTGGAGCTGCAGGACCTTGGCCCCCGTCCATAGGAACCTGTTGAAAGCCTAGATACAACCCCTCGAACAGGGCGATGCCGTGACGCTCCAACTCGCCGTCCGACCAGCCGGCGGCGGACCAGCCCCGCAATGCGGCGTCGACGCCCGGAATCTCGGGACGGGCCGAGGTGCCGTCGCGGAGATCGATCTCGTGGACGATCTCGGCCAGGGCCGAAAGGGCGGGGTCCCCCTGCAAGCCGAAAACCGCGATCAGGGTTTCGAAGGTGCAGCGGTTGCCGCGATGTCCGAATTCGGCGTTCCGCATGTCGAAGGAGACTTCCCCTTCTTTCGCCGTCTCGCCATAGCGGATCTCGGCCTGGGGATCGACGAAACGGCGGATCAGCCAGGCGCAAGCCAAGCGGTCTACGTGAGGCCGCGGACGGGTCACCCATTTGCGGCCCTTGTAGCGGTCCAAGTCAGCTCGGGAAACCTCGCGGCCTGCCGCTTTGTCTCCGCCGAGGGCGCCCTCCAGCCGGGCCAGCACCGCGGCCGCCGCCGTCCGTCCGGGCGCCTGGAAGAAATCGATGCGGCTCACCTCGGCGAAACGCCGGCGGAGCCGCTCCAGGCGCTCCCGCAATCCCGCCTTGCCGGCGCGCTCGGCCTCCTCGGCCTCGGCGGCGATCTTGTGGTAGTCCTCGTCGCGGGCGGTGCGGGACAACTCGATCAGACGCCTTTCCGCGTCGCCTTCGAGCCGGTCGATCCCCAAAACGAGGGCTTCGCCGCCGCCCGTCTCGATCTCCTGGGCCAGCCAGTCCAGGGCTTCCCGGGTCTCCTCGCTCTCGGGAAGCAGATAGAGCGAGCCGGTCGGCGAGACCGCGCCGAGCGCGCGCAGCCGCCGCCACACGGCCACCCGCCGGCTCGATGCCGCCGCTGACGGGAGGGAGTAGGTGAGGGCAACCCAGGGGACCCTCACTCGCCCGTCTCCCCTGTAGGCCGTCCTCCGAAGGATGGCGGTTCACTAGCAGGGAATCTCCAGTGGGTCCTTACGTAGTTCCGAAGCACCTTTGTGGCGCCAAGGTCCACATTTCCTTTTCTCACCTCCTCCTCCAATCTCCTCCATACCATCCGCATCTGTTCACGTGCGGGCTCGCTGCTACCTTCCTCGTCTTCTAAAAGCGGCAATTCATCGCTGGCATGCCGGCAGACAGCGATGGCGTCAACAGTTCTACCACTCCGGAGATAAAAGCCAAACAAGTAGACAAGATCTAGAAAGAAGTCTTTCACTAGTCCGTGCTCAAGCTCGTCAGCAATGACCGCTTGAAAAAGAGTCTCCGCTTTCTTCATCCGCCCAAGCTGTTCCAGTATTCTGGCTGCGGTAAACCGACGTCTAACTTGGATGTACGGTTCGCGGAACTGTTCCTGCAACGCCTTTATGGCATTGAATCGGATAAGAGCTTCTTGTGGCGCACCTATTCCTATAAGCGCAGAGCTCTCAAAAAATCCTACTGCTCGGCGCAAGATGCTGGTCCCTTCCTCGGTGTTGCCCGAATCATCTTCCAGGGCTCCGGCTACGCACAGCACCTTTCCCTCTGCTACTCCGTTCTTCGATCCCTTCTTGACATACTCGTTCCCCTTGTTCAGTGCACCGCGGGCTGCCGTCCATTTGCCCAGTCGCCGTCGGGCGTTGGCAATCTCGGCGCAACATTCGGCGCAGAGATCATTCTTCAACTCGACGGAAACTCTAGGGGAGGCGAGCTGTTGTGATACAAGCAAGGCTAAATGGAAAAGTTCCTCGCACTCCGCCGGAGCTGCCGACGTGCCCGCTTCGAGAAGAACTTCGAGAAAGCTCAGGGTGTGAAGTGTTCGCGTGAGCCGGACCTTGTCTCTCCTAGCCTTCAGCGGCATGGATTTTATCTCGGTCCAGGCCGCTTGTGCTTCCAGCCACTCCTCTAATCTCGCTTGCTCTATGTCGTGCAAGTCGATTAACGGCTTAAGAGGACCCTGAACGGCTATCCTTCCACTTGCCTTTTGAGCAGCAATAGCGCGGTTGGCTAGTAACCAACACTCGCGGCAACCCGTCAGGTGAGCTACAACCCGTTCCGCTTCGACAGGGGAAGTCTCGCCAGCGAACACCCTACGCAACGCATCAAGGTTCTCGTGGGTCTCTTCAAACACTTTTAGCCGCTCCTTCAATAAAAGCGGAAGCGCGACGTGAGTTAGCGAGCGCCGAAATAGAGCACCCCGTAGTATAGACAAAAGGAGCGGAGCCGCAATTGCTGCGGCTCCGGAAGGCGTCACCCGAGCGGGTCGAGGCTTCCGCCCTGGTCGATGTGGTCAGGTGGAGGAGGAGTGTCGAGCCCCAAGGGTTCTATCCCTCCGTCCTGTGGCGGGGGTGTGTTGAGCTGCAAGGGGGTCCAAGCTGCCGTCCTGTTTTGTCTGGGAGGTCGATAAAGGCGCGAACAAATAGAGCAAGAGCAGAGCGAGACGAAGCATAGGCGTCTCCCTTATAGGGACAATTCCTAAGCCGCACGAGCGTCATTGCCCGTGGAGGTGCCCCGTGTGCCGCAGTGTAGGCCCGAAGGGGCCAAGCTACTGCTTCGCTCAGACGACACCGAAGGGGAGAATCTATGGACTCAATCGAAGTCCCTACCTTGGAAACGGAGCGCCTGCGGCTGCGGCCGTTCTGCACAAGCGACATAGACGACTATGCCGCGCTCCATGAGGATCCCGAGGTCAGGCGCTACGTTGGGGGGACCTGGGATCGGAGTCGGTCCTCGCGACACTTGGCCTTCCTCGTGGGGCACTGGCAACTCTGGGGCTCGGGCATGTGGGCGATGGAGCACAGAGGGAGCGGGGCCTTCATCGGGAAGATCGGCTTCTCTGAGCCGGAAGGCTGGCCGGGATGCGAGCTGGCTTGGTATTTGGCGAGGAGCTTTTGGGGATTCGGTTACGCGACCGAGGGAGCACACGCTGCCCTAGACTACGGCTTCACCTGTTTGAAGAAGGACCGCATCATCAGCCAGATAGAGCCGGAGAATCTCGCCTCAATCCGGGTGGCTGACCGCCTCGGTATGAGCCTGCAAGGCCGTTGCGATGTCCTGATTAGGGAGCACCTCGTCTACGGCATTGACCGGGAGAGCTGCGCGGAAATGGCTCCGGCGCTTACCATCGCGAATGAAGACGTCGCCCGCAGGTCGGTATCAAACCGCCTCCACCCCCACCCGCTGCCGGCAATACGCATACAGCGCATCATAGACAATCCATTCCGCCCGGTTGATCTCGTGGTCGTCCTGAAATCCCAGATGGCGGAAACCCTCGGCGACGGCGGCGAGGCCGGGACCCTCGGGCTGGTTCCACAGCGAGTTGTCGGTGTCCGCGCCGTTGACGATCCGGCCGAGCAGCGCCAGGGCCGGATCGCCGTCCAGGCCGTGCTTGTGCAGGATGGCCTCGAAAGAGCATTCCTTTCCGTGATGGCCGAGCTCGACCTCCTCGACGTCGAAGGGGGTCGCCCCCTCGCGGGCGGCGGTCTCCATCACCGTCTCCCGCGGGACGAAGAGAAACTCGGCGTGCGGATCGACGAACTTCTTGATCAGCCAGGGGCAGGCGACGCGGTCCACCTTGACGCGCTCGCGGGTGATCCACTTCATTGACGGGCTCCTTTCCTGCGGCGGCACCAGGCCCGCCGCTATGCCGAGACGGAACGTGCCTCCCCCGGTCCCCACCGGGCGTGCACCAGGAAGCCGGCGACCCCCACCGCGAAAGCGGCGTAGAAAGGCAGGCGCCGGTCGATCGTCCACAGCCAGCCGCCGACGAGCGAGGCGGGGAAGACGGCAAGGCCGCGGATCAGGTAGTACAGCCCCACCGCCCGCCCGCGGGCTCCGGCGGCGGCGAGGTCCACGATGAGCGCCTTGCGCGCCGGCTCCCCGGTTTCCCGCAGACCGGCGACGACGAAGGCCACGGTCAGCCAGGCGGCGTCGCGGGCGGTGGCCAGAGCCAGGGGGAAGAGGGCGAAGAAGGCGAAGGTGAGCAGCACGAAGGGCTTGCGGTTCAGGCGGTCCGAGAGCCGCGCGACGGGGAGGTAGACCAGCGTCGCGGCGATCATCTGGACGCTCGTCAGGCCGCCGAACCCGACGGCGGTGCCGCCGAGGACGTCGATGACGAAGAGGAGGACGAAGACCTTGGGGATACCCTCCGCCCAGCGGGCCAGGATGTCGGCGGCGAGCAGCCGTTTGAGGCCGGCGTCCATCCCCCGCCAAAGACCGGCGAGGCGCTCCGGGCTCGGCGGCGGCGGAGCCGTCTCCACCCAGGCCCGCCGCAGGATGGCGATTCCCAGCAGGGCCAGCAGGACCGTGACGGCGAGACCGGCGCGGAGCCCGCTCGCGAAGCCGAGGTATGCGATGAGCGCGCCCCCCAGGGGAGGCGCCAGGATGATGGGCACGCGCTTGAGGATGGACTGCACGCCGAAGCCCATGGCACGGCGGGCCGGCGGCAGGTGGTCGCCGATGACGGCGAAAATGGCGGGCAGGGTGAGGCTGCTCCAGGCCATCACCAGCACCGTGCCCACGAGGATCCACGGCCAGCTCGGCGCGGCCATGTAGACGAGGTAGCCGCCGATCGCCAACACGGCGAAAAAGATCAACGCCGCGCGCCGCCCCAGCCGGTCCGCCAGCCAGCCGCCGGGGTAGGGATAGACGGCGTCCAGCAGATCCTTCAGCGTCCCATAGAAGGCCACCGCCCAGGCGCCGGCGCCCAGCAGCTCCAGGTACTTGGGGATGAACCGCGACCACAGCTCCTCGCCCATCCCGAGGACCAGGAACGCCGCGAGCATGGCGGCGACGTTGCGCTCCAGGCCCAGCCAGGAGCGAAGACGGGAGAGGGAGGAGGGGAGCGGGACGGAGATCATGCAACAAATGTTACACAAAGCGGAACTATAGTTACAAGATGACGACCGGATGCCCGGCGCTTCCGCACCGGGCTAACGAAACGTCGCCCAGAGGGCGATTCGCTTCGGAGAAGCGACGTCTCGATAGCCCGGTGCGGAAGCGCCGGGCGAAGGTCCGGCACGCCCTCTGCATTGCCCAACCCCGATGGCAACGCAAACGGAATTCGAGGTTCAGAAGGCAGTCTCTCGCCGCCTTCCCGTCGGCGCCGAGGTGGCGGCCGAGGGCGTGCACTTCCGGGTCTGGGCGCCGAAATGGCGGAACGTGGAGGTGGTGTTCGAGGAACCGACCGGCGAAGGGCCCGTGGAGTTCGAGCTGACGCCGGAGGAACAAGGTTACTTCTCGGGCCTCGTGGAAGGAGCGGGGGCCGGGGCGCTCTACAGGTACCGGCTGGATGGCGGTGGCGCCTTTCCCGATCCGGCGTCACGGTTCCAGCCGCGGGGGCCGCATGGGCCTTCCCAGGTGATCGACCCTGCGGCGTACGAGTGGAGGGTCCGGGATCTCCCGGACGTCGGCCGTGACGGTCAGGTGATCTATGAGATGCACATCGGCACCTTCACACGCGAGGGAACGTGGGCGGCGGCGGCGCGGGAGCTGCCGGAGCTTGCGGACCTCGGCGTCACCGTGCTCGAGTTGATGCCGGTCGCCGAGTTTCCGGGCCGCTTCGGCTGGGGATATGACGGCGTCAATCTCTTCGCGCCCTTCCACGGCTATGGCGAGCCGGACGACTTCCGGCGCTTCGTCGACCGGGCGCACGCCGCGGGCCTCGGGGTGATTCTGGACGTGGTCTACAACCACTTCGGCCCGGACGGGAACTACCTCAAGGAGTTCTCGGAGACCTACTTCACCGACCGCTATACCAACGACTGGGGCGAATCCATCAACTTCGAGACCGGCGATGCCGGGCCGGTGCGGGATCTCTTCCTCGCCAATGCCGGCTACTGGATCGACGAGTTCCGTCTCGACGGGCTGCGCCTGGATGCCACCCAGGACGTGAAGGACGCCTCGGAGGACCACATCCTGGCGGCCATCGGCCGGCGGGCTCGCGAGGCCGCCGGGGCACGGTCGATCTACATCATCACGGAAAACGAGCCGCAGGACACGCGCCTCGTGCGGCCGCCGGCGCAGGGAGGCTACGGGCTCGACGCGCTGTGGAACGACGACTTCCACCACTCGGCCATGGTGGCGCTGACCAAGCGCAGCGAGGCCTACTACACCGACTATCTGGGGTCGCCGCAGGAGATGATCTCGCTCGTCAAGTACGGCTTCCTCTATCAGGGCCAGCGTTATTCGTGGCAGGAAGGCCGCCGCGGCACCTCGGGCCTCGGGCTGCCGGGATCGGCGTTCATCAACTTCCTGCAGAATCACGACCAGGTGGCCAACTCCGCTCGCGGCGAGCGCATCCACCGGCTGGCGAGTCCCGGCGCCCTGCGGGCCTTGACGGCCGTGCTGCTGCTGGGGCCGGGCACGCCGCTGCTTTTCCAGGGGCAGGAGTTTGCGGCCTCGAACCCGTTTCTCTACTTCGCGGACCACAAACCGGAGCTGGCGGCGGCGGTGCGGAGCGGCCGGTTGGAGTTCCTCTCGCAGTTCCCGAGCCTGGCCCTGCCGGAGACGCAGTCGGGCGTCCCAGACCCGGACTCGCCGGAGAGCTTCGAGCGCTGCAAGCTGGACTTCGGGGAGCGGCAGCGCAACGCCGGGTCCTATGCCCTGCATCGCGACCTGCTGCGGCTGCGCCGGGAGGATCCGGTGTTTCGCGCCCAGGGGGCCGGCAGCCTGGATGGCGCGGTGCTCGGGCCGGAGGCGTTCGTCCTCCGCTTCTTCGGCGAGAACGCGGGCGACCGGCTGCTGCTGGTCAACCTCGGCCGCGACCTTCCCCTCGATCTGGTGCCGGTGCCGCTGCTGGCACCCCTCACCGGTTTACGATGGGAGATGCTGTGGTCGAGCGAGGACCCGCGCTATGGCGGTTCCGGAGCGCCGCCGCCGGAGGACGAGGAGGGCCGCTGGCGGCTGGCCGGCCAGTCCGCGGTGGTGCTGCGGCTGGTGCCCTCACCTCCCCGGCCCTCCTCTGAGCGGCAGGAAACATT
Organism: Thermoanaerobaculaceae bacterium; assembly: GCA_963778565.1. Classification (GTDB taxonomy): domain Bacteria; phylum Acidobacteriota; class Thermoanaerobaculia; order Multivoradales; family UBA5704; genus DATARR01. The sequence goes on from CAVZUZ010000027.1 coordinate 155,014, forward strand.
CGGGGAGCCTTTCGTAGGGGCGGGGCTTGTCCCCGCCCAGGTGGAGGGAAGTGGATCCAAAGAGGGCGGGGACAAGCCCCGCCCCTACGAAAAACGGGGAGAGGAGAGGGAGGACGAGCGATGATCGAGCCTGCGCGTACCATGGCGTGGCCCGAGGAGGACCAGCCGCCCGTCGAGCCGCTTCCCGAAAGGCTGCGGGCCCGCGAATGGCTGGTCGCCAACGGGCTCGGAGGGTACGCCTCCGGCACCCTCTCGGGTATCCCGACGCGGCGCTACCACGGCCTGCTGGTGGCGGCGCTGCCGGCGCCGCTCGGCCGCACGCTCATGCTCGGCCAGGTGGAGGAGGTGCTGCGGCTGCCGGACGGCACCATCGTCCAGTTGGGGGGGCGGCAGCTCGTGGGCCGGCCTCCGGAGGCGCCGGGAGCCGGCCATCTGCGGGAATTCCGGTTGGAGTGGGGCTTGCCCCTCTGGATCTATGAGACCGGCGGCTTCCGTCTGGAGAAGCGGGTCTTCCTGACCCACCTCCAGAACACGGTGCACGTCCTCTACCGGCTGACCGCCGGCGAGGGCATCGTCCGGATCGAGCTGCACCCCACCGTCCACTTCCGGCCCCACGACGCACCGGTGTCGACGGCGCTCGGCCGGCCCTATACCCTGACCGTCATCGAGGATCGCTATGAGCTGTGCTCGGCCCGGCCGAACCTGCCGGCGCTGCGTCTCGCCATCGGCGGCCGCAATCCCACCTTCACGGTGGCTCCGCGCCTGATCGAAGGGGTCTATTACGCCGTCGAGGCCCGCCGCGGCTACGACGCCGCGGGGGACCTGTGGACTCCCGGCTTCTTCGGCGCCGGTCTGCTGCTGGGGGAGGACGCGGCGGCCCTCACCGCCTCGACCGAGTCCTGGGAGGTGATCCATGCCTTGACCGCAGAGGAGGCGCTGGCGGCCGAGATGGAGCGGCGCCGGCGGCTGATCTACCTCGCGGACCCACGGGCGCACGGCGGCACGGCCGCCGAGCTGGTGCTGGCCGCTGACGCCTTCGTCGTCACTCCCGGCCGCTCCGAGGACGCCGCCCGCGCCCACGCCGCCGGCGACGAGGCGCTCAGCATCATCGCCGGCTACCACTGGTTCACGGACTGGGGTCGCGACGCCATGATCAGCCTCGAAGGGCTGACGCTGACGACCGGGAGGCATCTGGAGGCCGGCTACATCCTGCGGACTTTCGCCCGTCACGTGCGCGACGGCCTCATTCCCAATCTCTTTCCCGAAGGGGACCGCGAGGGGCTCTATCACACGGCAGACGCGACCCTGTGGTTCTTCCACGCCCTGAGCCGCTACCTGGATGCGACGGGAGATCGCGAGACGCTGTGGCTCCTGCTGCCGACGCTGCTCGACATCGTGGACCACCATCTCCGGGGAACGCGCTTCGGCATCGGCGTCGACCCCGAGGACGGTCTGCTCCGCCAGGGCGCGGAGGGCTATCAGCTCACTTGGATGGACGCCAAGGTGGAGGACTGGGTGGTGACGCCGCGCCGGGGCAAGGCGGTGGAAATCAACGCCCTCTGGTACAACGCCCTGAGGCTGCTGGAGGGCTGGGTCCGGGAAGAGGGGACGAACCGCAGGGACACCGCCGGCAACCTCGCCGCGCATGCGGAGCGCAGCCGCGACTCCTTCAACCTGCGGTTCTGGTACGCCGAGGGAGGCTATCTCTACGACGTGGTGGACGGGGTGGTGAACGGCGAACCGGGGGACGATCCCGCCTGCCGGCCGAACCAGATTTTCGCCATCGCCCTCGACCATCCAGTGCTGGAGAGGGAGCGCTGGGCACCGGTGCTGCGGACCGTCACCGAGCGCCTGCTGACGCCCGTCGGCCTGCGCTCGCTGGCGCCGGGCCATCCCGACTACAAGCCGACCTACCACGGCGACCTGCGGTCCCGCGACGCCGCCTATCACCAGGGCACGGTGTGGGGCTGGCTGATCGGTCCGTTCGTGGATGCCTGGCTGCGGCTGCATCCCGGCGACGCGACGCAGGCGCGGCGGTTCCTGGAGGGGTTCGTGCCGCACCTCGGCGAGGCCTGCCTGGGCTCGATCAGCGAGGTCTTCGACGCCGAGGAGCCCTACACCCCCCGCGGCTGCGTGGCCCAGGCCTGGAGCGTCGCCGAGGTCCTGCGCTGCTGGGTGAAGACGGCGAGACCGGAGGAGGCCGTACGGGGGGAGTCGGTGCGGGAAGAGGTGGTGCTGGCGCGGTAGGGCCGCAATCTCAGCCGCCTGACCGCAGATGGTTCGAGGCGCAGCGGTAGCCACCGTTGAGGATCACGCTGCGGACGAGCGGCGGGAAGAGGTCCAGGCGCACTCCCAGGGAACCGAAAGCCTCGCGGGCCCGGGCGTCGCCGGCCGGGATCAGGGAAGAAAAACCTTCGGCGCGCGGGGTTCCTTTGCGGCTCTCCACCACGACGTTGTTCCAGGTGATCAGGAGCTCCCCATGCGCGAGGCCGGTGCGTTCGCGGAGCAGGGGGACGGGGACGCGCAGGAGCGGCAGACGCCGCACCTCCATCCCTTCGCCCGCGAGGTGTCCGGCCACGAGGTCGAGAAGCTCGCCGAGCGCCTCCATTCCGGGCGTCCGCTGGGCGTCGGCCATCGCCGCCCGAAGCGGATCACCGGCGGGTTCGAGACCGTAGCCGCGCCGCAACGTATCCCATTCCGCCGCCGGCAGCTTCGCCATCAGGTCCCGCCCGGCCGCGGCGTCCGCGACCAGCGCCGCGAGACGTCCGTCCTTCGCCGGGACCAGCGTCACGATCGAGTCGAGGTCGTAGCCGGCGCCGCCGCCGAGGCGGCGCATGAGGGCCGTCCGTGCCGCCAGGTCTCCCGATCCGGGGCGGGGGAGGGGGTGAACGAAACGGACCGGCCGGCCGTAGAGGGACGCCAGCTCGCCGGCGGCTTGGTCCGCCGCGGCGAGATAGCGGTCGATCCCCTCCAGGGTGGCGAAGCTCTCGACAGGCACCCGGTCGGTGCCGAGGACGGCGAGGATTCGGGGCTCCAGCGCATGCAGAGTCATCCAGGCGGCGTCGCGGGCCAGCAGGACCTGGCCGTTGTGGAAGGGCATGGGCGACTGGGCCCAGGTGACCTTCCCCCAGGCGCCGTCGATCTCATCGGGGAGGTTCTGCACCAGCTCCTGGCCGAGATGGGCGTCCTCCTCGCGTCCGGCTTGCAGGTTGGGCCGCACCAGCACCCGCACGCCGCCGGCCCGCGTGTGAACGAGGCTGAACGGATCGCGCGGCCAGGGGGAGTACGGCCGGCCATGGGTGTCCAGCAGGTGGAGGCGCAACGCCGGGGCCCGCGGCTGCAGGCGGTCGAGCAGGGGAGAGTCGGCGAGCGCGATGAGCGTGCGCCCGGGGTCCGCGGCGCGGACTGCGGAGAGGAAGGCTTCCGCCGTGGCCGCGTCGAAGAAGAAGGAGGGAAGGGAGTAGACGGAGGCGGCGAGCCGGCCCTCCGTGTCGGCATCGAAGCGCGCGTCCGCCGGCGCGAATTCGACCCGCCGTTCCGCGGCGCGGCGGGGGACGGCGTCCCAGGCGCGCTCGATCTCCTCGGACGCGGTGAAGTCGATCCCTCGCATCTGGTTGAGCTCCAGGAGCAAGGCGTCGCGCAGGCCGGCCGGCGCCGCGGTATCGAAAGCTCTGGGGAGGAACGCCAGAACGCGCTGACGGAATCCTGCCTCCTCCACGAACCGTTCGGGGTCCACGAGCAGGAGCGCCAGGAGAGCCAGCACGTCCTCATGGCTCCACGAGCCGCGGCGTGCCAGGGCGAGGCTCCGTTCGCGCCCGCAGGCCACGAGGTAGCCTGCCGCCTCGCGGGCGAGAGGCGGATCGTTCGCGGCGAGCGCCTGTCCGAGAGGCGCCAGAACCGCGCGCGTGCTCGCCGGCTCCCGCGCCAGTCTCGCGGCGAGCTGCGCCGGCGTGGTTGAGGACATGAGGGCGCGGGCGGGGTCGTGAGGGGAGGTAGGGACTGCTCCGATCAGACCGACAACAAGGAAGAGGGAAAACGGCCTTCCTGCCTTGAAAAGGACCCGCAGAGGTTTTTCGTAGGGGCGGGGCTTGTCCCCGCCCTCGCCCGCCAGGGCGATGTTTCGATAGCCTGGGGCGGGAGCCCCAGGCGGAGGCGGTTCGGCCCGCCCGGCGCTTCCGCACCGGGCTATCGAAACGATGCCCCTCACGGGGCGAAGGCGGGGACAAGCCCCGCCCCTACGAAAAACCTCTGCAGCGGTGCCAAGCGGCGTGGACGGCGCTCCCATCATCCCTAGAAGAGGCTCGGCCCCTACCGTCCCTCCGACCTCAGCCGCGCGAGGTTGGCGGCGGCCGTCTGGTCCTGCGGATTGATCTGCAGCACCTGTTCGAGGAGGCTCCGGGCCTCGTCCTTCTTGTCCAGGTTCATGAGCAGCACCGCCAGATCGTTCATCGCCGCCGTGTGCCGGGGCGCGAGCCGCAGGGCATTGCGGAAATCCTGCTCGGCCGAAGACAAACGCTGGAGGGCCATCTCGACCGCGCCCTTGAGGTAGAGGTAGTCGGGATTGTCGGCGTCGGATCGGAGGGCGGTCTCGACCGCTTTCAGCGCTTCGTCCGGCCGTCGGAGGGACAGCAGCAGGCGAACCTCGAGCATCCGCGCCCGCGGGTCCTTGGAAATCCCGATCTCCTGCCGGACCGCGGCGAGCGCAGGCTCGAGCTGCCCCTGGGCCATGAGACGCATCGCATTCTGCAGGCCCTCGCCCAGCGGCGCCGCTGCGGGAGCGGCGGCCGCGGCAGGCGCCGGAGCGCTCGTGGCCGGCTTGGCCGGCGGTTTGACCGGCGGCTGGGCCGCTGTTTCCGCCTGACCCAGAGCCTTGCGGGCGTCGTCCTGGCGCCCGGCGGCTTCGAGCGCGCGGGCGAGGCCCTTCCACGACTCCGGGTTCTGCGGATAGTAGCGGGTGGCTTTCTCCAGGAACGGCACCGCCTCCTGGGCGCGGTTGGCGTCTACCAGCATGCCGCCATACTCCATGGCGATGCCTGCGGCCGGACGCGGATCGCCCAACGTGGCGGCATCCTCCGGCAGCTTGTCGACCAGCGGTTTCAGGGTGGCCATGGCCGTGGTCGCGTTACCGGCCTGGCGCTGGGCCCTGGCGAGCAGCAGCGCCAGCGAAGGGTGGGCGGCGGCGCGGCCGTCGAGCAGCTTGACGGTCTCGGCGGGCCGGCCGGCCAGCAGCTCGGCCTCGGCGAGGGCGCGTCGCACTTCCAGGTCCATTCCCTGCGGGTGGTTGGCGAGCAGCGGCCGCAGCAGGGCCGCCGCGCCCGGACCGTCCTTCTTCAAGACCAGGACCTTGCCGCGCAGCAACTGCAGGGCCGGCTCGTTCTCCGGCAGGCCGGCGAGCAGCTCGGTGGCGTCATCCGCCCGTTCGAGCTGCACGGCGAGCGAAGCCGCCATCAGGCGGGCGTCGGCGTCCTTGGGATTGCGCAGCGCCCAGGGGCGCAGCATCGAATAGGCTTCGACCACCCGCCCTTCGCGGGCCGTCAGCAGGCCGAGGTCGCGGGCGGCGGGGGAGGCCGGTTGCTTGAGGACGGAGCGGGTGAGGTAGAGGCGGCCCTCGTCCACCTGGCCGAGGAGCAATGCGGCGCGGCCTGCGTTGTAGAGCACGGCGGGCTCGGCCTCCTCCTGGTCGGCCAGAGGCTTGAGGGAGGCAAGAGCCTCCTGCGGCTTGTCCACCTGGAGGTAGAGGCCGCCGAGCAGGGACTGTACCGGAGGCGTGACGAGCTCCTTGGGCAGGGCGAGGATCTTCTGAATGGCCCCGGCGGCGTCGCCGGCTTCCGCCACATCGATCGCCTCCTGGACGCGCCGGTCGAGCCCGGAGGAAGCAGCCGGGGCGGACGGCTGCCCGCCCGGCGGCGGCGGCTGGGCCCCGAGCAGCGCGGCCGCCAGGAGCGAGAGGGACAACAGAGCGAGGGATTTCTTCATCGATCGAGGCTCCGAGCCGAGGCTCAAAAAGGGTCTGCCATCCAGGGGAACAAGCGGTGCCTGCGGGCTCTTCCCGCTTCGTGCCTGCTTCGTGCCCGGTCCGGAGGCTCAGCCTCCCAGTTGGGCGAGGATCTGCCGGGCCTTCTGGAGGTCCGGGCCGAAGCGGGCCGGCGGCGCGGTCTCGACGAAGCGGGTGAGCGCCTGCCGGGCCTCGGCGGGACGCCCCGCCTGTGCCGCCACCAGCCCGATATTGAACAGGGCGTCGTACTGCCGCGGATCGATCGCCACCGACCGCTGCCAGGCCTCGAGGGCCGCGGCCGGCCCCTGCAGGCGGTAGAGAGCGACTCCCAGGGTGTTCCAGGCGATGGGCAGGTTCGGATTGAGCGCCAGCGCCCGTTGCAACCGGGCACGGGCCTGCTCCGGCTGGTCCATGCGCAGCGCCACGATCCCGAGGTTCTCGAAGCCCTTCGGGTCGTTGGGGTACTTGCCGATGACGCGCTGCAGGACGGCCGCCGCGTCGCCGTGCCGGCCGGCGTCGGAGAGGGCGATGCCGAGGGCGTTCAGGGTTGCGGAGTCGGCTTGGGGCTCGTCCGCGAGCGGCTCCAGCACCGCTACCGCTTCGCCGGCCTGACCCGCCTCGGCGAGGGTCTGGCCGAGCTGCCGGCGGAGCGCCGGCCGGTCCGCCCCGCGCTGCAGGGCGTTGCGCAGCGCCGCGATGGCCTCTCCCTGGCGCTCGAGCTGGCGCAGGGCCAGCGCCAGGTGCTCGTAGGCCTCCGCGAGGTCCGGCCGCTCCGCGATCGCCTGGCGGGCCAGGGCGGCGGCCTCTTCGTAACGCCGCCGGGAGTAGGCGTCCACCACCTGGTGCAGCGTCCCGTCGACCCCGATCAGGTTCTTGGGATCGTCGTCGGCGCCGTAGGCCGCCTTCGCCGGCGCCGAACCGGCGGAGTAGCCGAGGCTGCGCAGGCTCGCCTCCTCCTCCGGCGAGACGGCTCCCTTCGGCGGCGGCCAGACCGACTCCCGCGGCAGGGCGTCGCGCAAAGCGCGGGTGGTCCGCCGGTCCTCGTCGTAGAGGTTCCTCTCCTCCCGGGGATCGGCGGCCAGGTCGTAGAGCTCCGGCAGCGGCAGGTCGATGAGCTTCTTGCGGTCCCGCAGCAGTCCCCGCAGGGGCGCCCAGCCGCGGTTCAGGTTGGTGGTCAGGGCCTCGAAGTAGCTCTCCGATCTCTCCGATCGAGGGTCGGGGCCGGCCAGGAGGGAACGGCCGGGGAGCCCTGGCGGCACCTTCAGATCCAGGTACGAGAGGACGGTCGGCAGGATGTCCACGTGGCGAGCGGCGCGGTCGTCCCGCCCCGGCGTCACTCCGGCGCCCCAGACCACCAGCGGCACCTCGAGCGTCGACTCGTAGGCGAAGAGCCCGTGGGTCAGCTCGCCGTGATCGCCGAGGGCCTCGCCGTGGTCGGCGGTGACGATGACGAGGGCGGCCGGCTCCTTGCCCGCGAGGAAGGGGGACAGCAGGGGCGCAAGGAACGAGTCCGTGGCCGCCACCTCTCCCAGGTAGAGGTCGTCCCGGTAGCGGCTCGCGAACGGCTCCGGTGGAACGTAGCCGGCGTGGGGATCGTAGAGATGGACCCAGAGGAAGCGGCGCTTCCCCCGCTGGCCGTTCCACCAGGAGCGGGCGGCGGCAACCACCTGGTCGCCCCGCCGTTCGGCCATCACGAACTCGGCCGGGTCCGAGCCGCGGGGGAAGCTCTCGTCATAGACGTCGAAGCCGCGGCTCAAGCCGAACCGGGAGTCGAGGGGGTAGGCGGCGACGAAGGCGCCGGTTGCATAGCCGGCCTGCTTCAGCAGGGTCGCGAGCGTCGGTACCCGCGCCGGCAGGGTGAAGCCGCTGTTCTCGCGCACGCCGTGCTGATACGGGTACAGGCCGGTCAGGATGTTGGCGTGCGACGGCAGAGTGACGACGTTGTGGGCGTGGGCGTCGTCGAAGACCCGGCCGGCGCCGGCCAGACGATCGAGCGTCGGGGTCTCGACACGGGTATTGCCCGCAAAGCCCAGAGCGTCGGCCCGCAGCGTGTCGATGGTGATCAGGAGGACGTCGGCGCCCTCGTGGGAAGGGATCGAGTCGGTGCGGGGGCGGCAGCCGGTTGTGCCGGCGAAGAGAACAGCAGTGAGCGCCACCAGGATCGAGGAAGGCCGCATGGCTGTTGCCCTAGATCGGGCGGCGTTGCTCGCTCGACCTCACCCCCTGGCCCCCTCTCCTAGAGGAGAGGGGGAAGAACCGTCCAAAGCCCCTCTCCTTCAGGAGAGGGGTTGGGGTGAGGTCGAGCGGGACAGAACACCAATTAAGCCCCTACAGGTCCTTCAGCATCGCCTGGGCGTCCTTGGCGTACTTGTTGTTGGGATCGAGCTCCAGGAGCTTCTGCAGGTCGGCCTTGGCCGGCGCTTTCTTGTCCAGGTTGAGGTAGACCAGTGCCCGGTAGTAGTAGGCATCCGGAAGGTCCGGATTATCCTTCACCACGCGGTCGAACTCCGCGAGCGCCTGGTCCATCTTGCCTTCGTTGAAGGCTTTGATGCCCAGGTTGAGGAGCGTGTTGGGATCCATCTTGGTGCCCGCGGGGAGCTTTGCGATGTAGGCCTGGGCCTCGGCCTCGCGGCCTGCCGACACCAGGATCGTGCTGATCAGCCGCAAGCTGTCCACGTCGTCCGGCGCCAGGGCGAGGGCCTGTTTCAGCGCCTCGATGGCCTGGTCGACCTTGTCCTCCCGGTAGTAGGTGTCGGCGATGGCGCGGAGGATGGCCGGGTGAACCGTCTTGTCCTCCAGCTTGGCCAAGCCCTCCTGGTAGGCCGTCCGCGCCTCGGCGTACTTGCCCTCGGCGAGCAGGGCGTTGCCGCGCTCGATCGCCGCCTTGGCCTGGCCGGCGGCGCTCTCCTGCTCGGCTTTCTCGAGGACTTCCTTGGGAATGACCTTCAAGGTGACGTTGATGGGCTGGGCCGGGCCGAACTCGTTGACCTGCACCTGGCCTTCGGAGGGGATGAATCCCTCCTTCTCGATGAGGATGCCCCAGGGCCCCTGGGCGAGGCCGAGGGTCGACCACTTGCCGTTCTTGTCGGTGGTGAGGGGCGGCGGACCGTCGGTCTGGGGATCGACCCGGTCGGTGCCCTTGCGCAGGGTGACCTTGGCGCCCTCGACGGGCTTGCCGCTCTCGTCCTTGACCGCACCCTGCAGCCGGCCCCGGCCCGCCCAGGCCTGACCCCAGGCGGGGACGCCGGCGACCAGCAGGAGGGCCACCAGAAGAAGAATCCGAGTTTTGGCGTTGCGCGAAAGCATGACGTGCGCCTCCTTTTGGCTTCACGATGCAAACTGCGTGCGCGGGGAAGCATATTCCGCCGGCGGGCAAAAAAAAACCGCCGGGGTCGCCCCCGGCGGTCTTCAGGTCAGCCTATGGAAGCGCGTTCTACCTGAAGCTCAGCCGCGCGCCGAAACGGATGATGCGCGGGCTGGTGATCTCGGTGACGTTGTCCGACGTGCCCAGGAACGTGCGGTGCTGCCGCTGCAGGATGTAGGACTCGTTGAACACGTTGAACACGTCCACACCCAGCGTCAGACCGAAGTCGCTGAACGTGAACTCCTTCTCCACGCGGGCGTCCACCATGTGGATGTCGTCGAGACGGAACTCGTCCGGCGACGTGGTCAGCTGGACGCTGTCCTGGTTGAAGTTCTCGTTGGCGCGGTTGGCCGAGCTGAGGCGGAAGTACGGGATCGGGTAGCCCTGGCGGCCGGTGAGGTTCAACGCCACGTTGATGCCCCAAGGACGGTCGGGCACGATCTGGTACAGACCGCTGACGCTGTACGACCACTCGCTGTTGATGTAGATGCCGCCCTTGGAGCCCGAGCCGGTGCCCGAGCCCTGCAGGACGGGATCGCCCTCGCGGTCGCCGCCGCCCAGGGTCTGCGTCAGATCCTCGAGCTCGCTGTCCGGCACTTCGCTCCACTCCCAGTCCGACCAGGAGAAGTTGCCGCGCAGCATCCAGCGGTTGGCCAGGCGCTTGTTGAATACCAGCGACGCGCCCGTGTACTCCTGCTCGCGGTCGCCGTTCTCGAGGAACTGGCCGCCGCGGGTGCTGACGTTGGTCGCCAACCGCCAGCGGGTGATGGTCCGGAGGGAGCCATCCGGCAACGGCTCGTTGGTCGTCACCGGGACGTAGTCGGACCGCCGGTGCAGGCGGCCGAACTGGCCGAGGTTGCCCGCCGCGAAGGCCGGGCACTCCAGCGAGTTGAAGTTGGCGATGCAACCCGCCGAGTCGCCGTCGAATACCAGCAGCTCACCCTCGAGGATGTCGGTGATCCGGCGGTAGGTGAGGTTGAGGCCGACCACGAACTCGGGCAGCAGCGCGTGCTCGACGCCGAGGAGCAGCTCGTCGGTGATCGGAGGATCGAGGTCCGGGTCCGCAAAGCTGGAGTTGAGCAGCCCGCCGGTGATCGGGTTGACGTTGGAGCTGAAGCCGTTGGGGCCCTGGATGATCAGGCCGGGGTTCAAGGGCGAGTTGCTGACGCCGGAGGACTGCGTACCGTAGAAGTACGAGTAGCCGCCGACGGCCAGAGGATTCGCCCAGGTGGCGAAGCCCGTGCCGAGCTGATCGGCGAACCGCGAGTAGCTGGCCCGCAGCAGGGTCTTGCGCTCCGCGCCGAGGGCGTAGGTGAGGCCGAGACGCGGGCTGATCGACGTCCAGTCGAAGCCGGCGTCGAAGGACCGCTGGCTCACCGCCGGGAGAACCGTCGGGAAGATGGGGTTCGCCTGGGCGCTGTCGGCCAGGTTGGTCGCTTCCTGCTTGTCCTAGCGGACGCCGAGGTTGACCGTCAGGTTGCCGACCGTCAGGGTGTCCTGCGCGTAGACGCTGGTGTACTCCTGCTCGACGTTGAGGGCGCTGTCACGGGCGGCGATGATGTAGTTGATTCCCTCCGGCAAGCCGACCAGGGCGTTGTCGAAGATGAAGCCGCCGCCGCCCCAGCGGCTCAGCGACGTCACCTCGGCGTTGCGGTAGCCGGCCCCGAACTTGAGCTCGTGCGACAGGCTGCCGGTGTTGAAGAAGTTGCTGGCGTCGGCCTTGTACTGGTCCTGCGGCCGCGCCGTCTGGTACAGCAGGAAGGTGTTGTGCCAGACGCCGCCGCCGTCCCGCGTCGCCGCCGGGCCGTTGGCCGCGGAGCCGCCTTGGGGCGCCAGCTGGAAGCCGCCGTTGACCTTGGAGTACATGCCCGTCAGGTAGAAGTTCGAGGAGAAGATGTGGGTGTCCTCGACCTTGTACGCCGTCGGGGTGTCGCCGAAGCCACCCTGGTTCCAGGTGGTCTCCTGCGGCCGGGTGGGACCGGCGTTGCGGCCGATCTTCACCTTGTCGCTGTCGAAGTAGAACGCGGTCGCCGAGTTGTTGGCGGCGATCTGGGCGTTCAGCTTGACGTTCTTGGTCTCGAGCTCGGTGAAGTCGCTGACGTCGGCGATGGTCAGGAGATCCACTTCCTGCTTGCCGTAGGAGCCCCAGATCCACAGCCGGTCCTTGACGATCGGACCGCCGACCTCGGCGCCGTAGTCCAGCACCTCGACGATGCGGTTGCCCTGCTTGAAGGAGGTCTGGGGGGTGGTGGCACCGGCTCCGGTGCGGAACGGCCCCGCCTGCCCCAGGTCGCCCTCGTCGAACTCGAGGTCCGACTGGTTGCCTTCGTCGGTGAGATAGTAACGGCCGGAGCCGCGCCACTCGTTGGTGCCGCGCTTGGTCACCATGTTGAGCACGACGCCGCCGGTGGCGATCGTCGTGTCGGAGCCGCCGGTCGTGACCTGCATCTCTTCGAACGCGTCGAAGTCGTAGTAGGCCGGCGAGGAACCGAGCGCCGCCATGTCGGTGATGACCATGCCGTCGACCGACCAGACGGCCTGATCGCCGCCCGAGCCGGGACCGACGTACTGCGACTGCTGGCCGCTACTCGTTGCCGCCGACGTTGATGCGGTCGGTCAGCACGCCCGGGGTGGTCTGCAGGATCGCCCAGGGGTCACGCGCCGTCGGGATCTTCTCGAGCTCGGTCGAGTTGACCGTGGCGCCCGTGGAAATGCGGCGCTCGTCGAGCAGCGGGCTCTCCGCCGTGACGGTGATGACGTCCTCGACCGCCGCCGACAGGGTCACCTCGATCGACGTGTTACGGCCGACGTTGATGACGATGTTCGGGTAGTCGATGGTCGAGAAGCCCTCCAGCTCCGCCTTGAGGGCATAGCTGCCGGGCGCGAGACCCAGGAAACGGAACTGCCCCTGGGCATTCGTCACCTGGACCTGCGGCGCACCGCCGCCGGTCAGGGTCACGGTGACCCCGGGCAGCGGGCTGCCCTGGTCGTCCTTGACGGTGCCGTAGAGGTTGCCGGTTTGCAACTGAGCGAAGGCGCTACCGCCCGCGACCAGCAGCAACAACACAGCGACGGCTACGATCCGTCCCCAAAGGTTGATGCTCTTCATTTCTATAAACCTCCCGTTTGGTGGTTGGAGGCCGCCGCGAGCTTTCGCGGCAGCGAGAAGCAAGAGATCAGCGCGAATGCCAATGCAATTCTGTGCCGAGCCACACCTCCTTTCCTGACGTAGGGTGAAGATCTGAAGCTGTTTGAGCCTGCGACTCTAATCAACTATCCAAGCCTGGGTCAAGCAAGCGGGGTGCCATTCCCGGACAAAGCCCGCTCGGCGAGCACAAGTGATTGCGGATCAATGACTTGTCTCCAGCTCCCGAGCTCAGCCCGCCGGCCTTCTCCCAGCCTGATCCAGAGACTTGGACAGACCCGATCCAAATTCTTGAATGAAGCGATCCTGCGGCCTGGCTATCCGTATGGCGAGCGAGCAGGGCAGCGCTCGCTGCGGCAAGGGTTTTTCGCCGGCGCGCCCCCGCCCGCGCCGCCTCGCCGAGGGCATGGCACATTCCCTGCTATAGTGCTCCCGCCATATGGACGGCTTGATGATCAGGAAACGCGCTCTTTCCCTGTTCCTTCTTGGCGGCCTGCTGGCCGCCGGCTGCTCCCAGTACAACAAGTTCGACTCGGTCGGCTTCCTGCGCCAGCAGTACGCCAAGGAGGCCGGCCAGCAGGTCGCCGCGCAGGTCGAGGTACCCTTCGAGCTGGACGACCAGATCCGCACCGAGCTTCGGCAGGCTGCCGAAAGTCCCCAGCGAGCTGCGGCGGATCAATCAGGTCAACGATTTCATCTTCGACGGCCTGAGCCTCCAGTACTCGCTGGCTCCCACCCGCAACGCGGTCGCCACCTACCGCACCCGCGAGGGCAACTGCCTCTCCTTCGTCAACCTTTTCGTGGGCGTGGCGCGGGAGCGCGGCCTGAATCCCTACTACGTCGAGGTGACGGACCTCCAGAAGTGGAACCACCGCGACGGCATGGTGGTCAGCCAGGGGCACATCGTCGCCGGCATGTACCTCGACGGCATCCTGCGCACCTTCGACTTCCTGCCCTACCGGCGCAAGGCCTACCGGGACTTCAATCCGATCGACGACCTGACGGCGGCGGCGCACTACTACAACAATCTCGGCGCCGAAGCGCTGTTCGCCGGCGACCTCGAGCGGGCGCGCGAGCTGCTGACGACGGCGACCCGGATCGCCCCCCGTTTCGTCAAGGCCATCAACAACCTGGGCGTCGTCGAATCGCGCGCGGGCGAGCCGGAGAAGGCGCTGGCGACGTACCAGCGCGGCCTCGGCATCAGCCCGGACGACTCGACGATTCTCACCAACATGGCCCGCTCCCTGCAGCAGCTCGGCCGCCAGCGGGAGGCCGGCGAGCTGCTGGCGAAGATCGAAGGCATCAACACCACGAACCCGTTCTTCTTCATCTACCAGGGGGAGATGGCGCTCGGCCGCGGACAGACCGACAAGGCGCTCGATTACATGGTGCGCGCCCTGCGTCTGGACAGCGAGCTGCCCGAGGTCCACCTGGGTTTCGTCAAGGTCTACCTCTCCCTCGGCGACATGGAGAAGGCCCGGCACCACCTCGGGCGTGCCCTCAAGCTGGACGCCACCAACGCGGACGCTCTGCAGTATGCCCGCATGCTCGGGCAGTGAGCTCCCTCCTCACGAGAACCTGGCTGCCCAACGCGGGCACTCACCGTTCCGGGCGGAGTTGCCGCGCCTGATATCCGTTCGTGCTCCCCCGCTCGGAGCTATACGAGACCTCGCCCCGGTAGTACCATGGATTCTCAAAGTAGCTCAAGGAGGCCGCGATGAGCGCGCTCGAGTCCGTCCGTAACCGTTTCTCCCCCCGCCTCTCGCTGCTGCTTCCCGTGTTGCTCGCGGCGTCGCCCGTCCCCGCCCAGACCCCCAGGTTCGAAGGCGCCTCGCAGGTGGTCGCCGTGGAGGTGCCGGTCAACGTCGTCGACCGCGAAGGCCAGCCGGTGCGGGGGCTCACCGCCGCGGATTTCGAGATCTTCGACGGCAACGAGCCGCAGACGATCACCGGCTTCGAGACGATCGATCTCAAGGTGCTGCAGAGCGGGCCCGACCCGGCGCCGGCCGCTGGAGAGCCTGCCTTCGGGCGCCCGCCGGCACTTCCTGTTCCTCTTCGACCTGTCGTTCTCCAGCCCCACCTCGATCCTCAAGGCCCGGCTGGCGGCGCGGGATATCGTGCTCCAGGGGCTGCATCCGGCCGACCTCGCGGCGGTCGCCACCTACTCGCTCGAGACCGGGCCCAAGCTGCTGGTGACTTTCACCCCCGACCGTCCGCAGCTGGCGCGGGCCATCGACACCCTGGGCTATCGCGAGACCCACGACGCGCGCCGGGATCCTCTGCGCTTCCTGATCGAGGCGCCGGACGAGGTGACCACCGCCACCGGCTCGGGGTTGAGCGAGGGTACCGACCTGCGGGCGCAGCGGGACCAGGCCGTCCGCGAGTACCTGCAGACGCTCGCCTTCGCCGCCGAGCGCAGCGAGCGGGCCTTCGAGGTGGGACGTGTCTCCGCCTACTCCCGCTCGCTGGGCGAGACGGCGCGGATGCTCAACGCCGTCAAGGGCCGCAAGCACGTCATCCTCTTCTCCGAGGGCTTCGACGCCCGGCTGATGCTCGGCAACGAGCCGCTGAGCCAGGAGGCCGAGGAGGACACGCAGAACATCCTCGCCGGCCGCCTCTGGATGAGCGACAACGACCAGCGATACGGCAACACCGGCTTGCAAGGGGACCTGAAGCGCATGCTCGAGCAGTTCCGCCGCGCCGACTGCGTGATTCAGGCGGTCGACATCGGCGGCCTGCGGGCCGGCGGCGACGTGCGCGCGCGGCCGAGCGGCCAGGAGGCGTTGTTCTACATCGCCAACGAGACCGGCGGCGAGCTGTTCAAGGACGCCAACAACCTGCGCCAGCCCCTGGAACGGGTGCTCGAGCGCACCAGCGTGACCTATCTGCTGACCTTCGAGCGCTCGGACCTCAAGCCCGACGGCGCGTTCCACCGGCTGCGGGTGAAGGCGAAGCTGCCCCCGGGCGCCCGGCTCTCCCACCGCGCCGGCTATTACGGGCCGCGTCCGTTCAAGGACCTCGATCCCCTCGAGAAGACCCTCCTCGCCTCCGACAGCATCGCCAGCGCCGCGGCGAAGCGCGACGTCGAGCTGCAACGTGCTGGCCGCTGCCTTCCGCGCCGGCGAGGCGCAGTCCTACGTGCCGGTGATCGTCGAGATCGGCGGGCGGAGCCTGCTGGCGGGGCACGCGGAGGCGAAGCTGAACGTCGAGATCTACAGCTACGTCAGCGACGCCGAGGGCCGGATGCGCGATTTCTTCAGCCAGCGGGTGGCGCTCGACCTCGAGAAGGGCCGCCAGGCGATGGAGGACGGCGGCATCAAGTACTACGGTCACTTCGACCTCGAACCCGGCTCCTACCAGGTCCGGGTGCTGGTGCGCAACGGCGACACCGGGCGCACCGGCGTCCAGACGGTCGCCGTGGAGGTGCCCCCCTACAGTCAGACCGAGCCGGTCCTGCTGCCCCCCTTCTTCATGGAAGAGCGCCAGAAGTGGCTGCTGGTGCGGGAGCAGGAAAGGGGCGGAGCACAACAGTCGGTGGTCTATCCGTTCACCGTCGGCGGCGAGCCCTACGTGCCCGCCGCACGCCCCGTCCTGCGCCGCGAGAAGACGGCCCGGCTCTGTCTGGTGGCCTACAACCTCGGCAAGGGAGATCTCGCCGTCCACGGCCGGGTGACGGCGGCCGACGGCACGTCGTTCCCGGCGGGCCGGCTGTCGAAGGTGGAGCGTACGGCGACCGGCATTCAGGGCCTCGACAAGCTGCTCGCCACGTTCGACCCGGCGGGGCTGATGGCCGGCGAGTACATCCTGCAGGTGGCGGTGACGGACCCCGCGACGGGTCAAAAGGAAGCGAGCTCTCTGCCGTTCAACGTCGTCAATTAAGGACAACAGGATGCGAAGCGGAGTGCTGCTCGGGTGGCTCTGCGCCGCGACCGGGGCGGTCTGCGCCGCCGCGCCGGCGCCGGCCCAGACCTTCGCCGGTACCGCCGAGGTCGTGGAGGTGGAGGTCCCCGTCCAAGTGATCCGGGAGGGCCGGCCGGTGCGCGGTCTGACCGCGGACGATTTCGAGCTCTACGAGGGTCGGAAGAAGCAGGCGATCACGGGATTCCGGGTGGTCGACCTCACCGCTCCCGCCGCGCCCGGGGTGGCCGGCCTGCCCATGGCCGGCCGGCGGCACTTCCTGCTGCTCTTCGACCTCGCCTTCTCGGATCCCAAGGCGATCGTCAAAGCCCGGGAGGCGGCCCGCGAGCTGGCGCTCAAGGGGACGCGCCCGGGCGACCTGGTGGGGGTGGCCACCTACGGCGCCGCCCGCGGACCGCAGCTCGTCCTCGGCTTCACCTCCGATCGCCGTCAGGTGGACTCGGCCCTGGATTCCCTGGGGCTGGTGCGCGCCGGCGAGCCTGACGATCCCCTGCGCCTGGTGGTGAGGGAGGCGGGAGCCGGAGATCCGCGGCTCCTCGCCGAGCGCTCGCAGGAGGCGGACGCGGCGCAGATCGACGCCCTGGTCGGCGAGCTCGGCCCCGAGCAGGCCGGCCTGGGGCGGGAGTCCAACCGTTCCGCCCAGACCGCCGCGGTGACGGCCCTGACCCGGTCCTTCGCGGGATTCGCCCGCATGCTGGGCGCGATTCCCGGCCGCAAGCAGATCCTCTACTTCTCCGAGGGCTTCGACAGCTCGCTGCTGACGGGCTCCGCCGGCGCTCCAACGCCGTCGGAAACCGGGAGCGTCGGCAGCGGCGGGCTCGACCCGACCGCCACCGTCGATCGCGGCGTCGGCTCCAGCGAGCCCGTCCTCTCCAGCACCGACGAGAGCCTCGGCAGCACGAGGTCGGTGAACGAGGTGGAAAGGATGCTGGAGGAGCTCCGCCGCGCCGACTGCGTCATTCAGGCGGTGGACGTCGGCGGCCTGCGGGCCGGCGGCGAGCAGCGGGTGACCCGCACCGGCGGCAAGGACACCCTGTTCACTCTCGCGCGCGGCACCGGCGGCGAGCTGATCGAGAATTCCAACGATCTGTCGGCGGCGATGAGCGGCATCGCGGAGGGAACCAGCCTCACTTACGTGCTGTCCTTCCAGCCCGAGAACGCGAAGCCCGACGGCGCCTACCACAAGCTGAAGGTGGAGCTCAAGGATGCGCCGCGGGGGACCCGCGTCGCCTATCGCTCCGGCTACTACGCCCCGCGGCCCTATGCCTCGCTCAACGCCCTCGAGCGGTTGTTCGAGACCTCCTCGCGGGTGATGGCGGGAGTGGACTCGGGAGCGATTCCCAGCGCCGTGCTGGCCGCCCCCTTCCGGGCCGCGGGCGACCGCGCCTACGTGCCGGTGCTGATCGAGGTCGACGGGCCGGCGCTGCTCGCCAATGATACTCAGGGGCCCCAGGGGTCCCAGGGGCCGCCGGGACCGCTGCCGGTGGAGATCTACGTCTATGCCCTGGACGCCGGCGGCGGCATCCAGGACTTTCTCGTCCAGTCGCTCGGCATGGACCTCGCGAAGGTCGAGCCCGTCCTGCGCCAGAGCGGCCTCAAGTTCTTCGGCCACCTCGACCTGCCCGCCGGCGACTACTCGGTGCGCACGCTGGTGCGCAACGGCGCCAGCGGCGCTTTCAGCCTGCGGGTGATGCCGCTGACGGTGCCGGGCTTCGCCGGCCCGGTGTTGCTGCCGCCCTTCTTCCCCGAACCGCCGAACCGCTGGCTGCTCAGCCGCGAGCCGGCGCAGGGGCCGGAGGTGCCGTATCCGTTCATGTCCAGGCGGCAGCCTTTCATCCCGGCGTCCCGGCCGGCGCTCGCCGCGCAGCGGGAGGTTCCCCTGGCGCTGGTGGGCTACAACCTGGGAGCGGGAGAGCTCCGCGCCGAGGCCCGCGTCCTCACCCGCGACGGCAAGGAGGCGGGAAGCGGCGAGGTCCGGCTGCTGGAGAGGGAGAGCGGCGGCGGCTCCGGCCCCGACCGTCTGACGGCGACCTTCAAGCCGCCGAAGCTGCCCCCCGGCGAATACGTGCTGCGGCTCACCCTGAGCGGCGCCGGGGGCGTCGCCGGAACGAGCAGCGCCGCGTTCGTGGTGGGTGCCGGAGGCTGATTAGTGGTACCGTTAGGATGGTCTTTTTGCTTCCTGCCATGTGGAGATCCATCGAGGGCTGAAAGGACGAGGTATGAAAAAGGGCAGTCGTTTTCGATTTTTCGCCGCCGTGCTCGCGGCCGCCGGCTCGTTGCCGGCGCCCTGGCCCGCGGCCGCTCAGCAGACGTTCACGGGAGCCACCGACGTCGTGGTCGTCGAGGTTCCCGTCCAGGTGGTCAAGGACGGCGAGCCCGTCCGCGGCCTGACCGCCGCCGATTTCGAGGTCTTCGACGGCCGTAAGAAGGTGCCCGTCACCGGCTTCGAGGTGCTCGACCTCGCCGCTCCTGCGGCGGCGGCGGGCGGAGCGGCCGCGGCACAGGTCCCCGCCTCGGCGCGGCGGCACTTCCTGATGCTGTTCGACCTTTCCTTCTCCGAGCCGAAGGCGCTCGCCAAGGCGCGGGACGCGGCCAAGGACGTCGTCAAGAGCCTGCACCCCACCGACCTGGTGGCGGTGGCCACCTACAGCTCGCTGCAGGGGCCGCAGCTCGCCCTCGGCTTCACGCCGGACCGCGAGCAGATCGCAACCGCCATCGACACCCTGGGGATGGCGCAGCTGTTCGATCGCGCCGCGGATCCCTTGCGGCTCGTCCTCACCGACGCCGCCAATACCATCGCGCAGTCGCAGCAGCTGTCGAATGCCTCGCAGCTCGGCGCCGAGGCGCGGGCGGCGAGGGACGCGGAGGTCCTGGACACCCTGAACTCGTTCAGCGTCGTTTCGGCGCGTACCGAACGGAACATTCAGCAGCAGATCGTGCGCAACCTGACGGCTTCGTTCGCCGATCTCGCCCGGCTGATGGGCGAGGTCGAGGGGCGCAAGCACGTGGTCTTCCTCTCCGAAGGGTTCGACAGCACGCTGGTCACCGGCAGCGGCAGCACCACCGCCGGCGGCAACGACCTCGGGAACCTGGTCGAGGCGGCGGGCAGCACCGAGCAGGCTACTCGAGCCGACCGGAGGCACGGCTCGGACGACCAGTACGGCGACACCCGGACGCAGAACGCCGTCGAGAAGATGCTGGAGGAGTTCCGCCGCGCCGACTGCGCCGATTCAGGCCGTCAACATCGCCGGCTTGCGGGCGGGCGCCGAGCTGGGCTTCCAGCGCACCGACGGCCGGGAGAGCCTGCTCAACATGGCGAAGAGCACCGGCGGCGAGCTGTACGAGAACTTCAACGACCTCTCGGACGGCCATGGGCCAGATGCTGCGCCGCACCGGCGTCACCTACGTGCTGTCGTTCCAGCCGGAGAACCTCAAGCAGGACGGCTCGTACCACCGGCTGCGGGTGGAGCTCAAGAGCGGCGCCCGGGGCGCGCGGGTGGTTCACCGGCCGGGCTTCTACGCGCCGCGGCCGTACAAGGAGCAGCCGCCGCTGCAGCGCCTGCTGGAGACCGCCAACGTCGTGATGGGGGAGGAGAGCGGGACGGTGGTCGCCGCGGTGCTGGCGGCGCCCTTCGCGTCGGCGGGCGACCGGGCCTACGTGCCGGTGGTCATCGAGGTGAACGGTCCGAGCCTCCTCGCCGGCAAGCAGGAGCCGAAGCTGCCGGTGGAGATCTACGTCTACGCCATCGATCAGAACGGCGGCGTGCAGGACTTCCTCACCCAGAGCTTCGGCGTCGATCTCGCCAAGGCCGAGGCGGCGGTGCGGCAGTCGGGCGTCAAGTTCTTCGGCCATCTCGAGCTGCCCAAGGGCAGCTACTCGCTGCGCACGCTGGTGCGCAACGGCACTACCGGCGCCTCCGGCTTGCGGGTCACCCAGGTCGAGGTGCCGGCCTTCGCCAGCGGTGAGGCTTCGCTGCTGCCGGCTCTCTTCCCCGAGCCTCCCGGCCGCTGGGTGATGGTGCGGGAGACCCAGGAAGCGGGCCAGCCGCAGATGCCGTATCCCTTCATGCTCAAGGAGCAGCCGTACATCCCGTCGTCCCGGCCGGTGCTCGCACCGGGGCAGCCGGCGGCGGTGGTGCTGCAGGGTTACAACCTGGGGACCGGGGATTTCAAGGCCGAGGCCAAGGTGCTGTCGGCCGACGGCAAGGAGCATCCGGGCGGCGCTCTCAAGCTGGCCGACAGAGAGGGCGGCGGGACCGGCCCGATGCGGGTCTCCGCCACCTTCCAGCCGCCGGCGCTGGCGCCGGGCGAGTACGTGCTGCGGGTGACGCTGACCGACGGCGCCGGCAAGGCGCAGACGAGCAGCGCCTGGTTTGCGGTGGGCGCGGCCGGAGCCCAAGGGGGCCGCTGACGGCGGAGGGCTTCATGCGGGCCGGATGGCAGCGGTTTCTTCCCGGGCTGGGGTTCCTCCTCACCGTCGCGGCGCCGGGGCTGGGACAGCCTCCCCCTGCCCCGCCGTCCTTCTCCGGCTCCGCCGAGGTTCTCTCCGTCGAGGTGCCGGTACAGGTGCTGCGCGACGGCCAGCCGGTGCGCGGCCTGGCCGCCGCCGACTTCGAGGTCTGGGAGGGGCGCCGCCGGCTGCCGGTCACCGGTTTCGAGGTGCTCGACCTCACCGGCTCGTCCGCCGGCCAGCCGGGCCAGCCGGGCCAGCCGGGATCATCGGCGCCGGTGCCCGCCGCGGCGCGCCGCCATTTCCTCCTGCTTTTCGATCTCGCGTTCTCCGAGCCCAAGTCGGTCCTCCGGGCGCGGCGGGCGGCCAGCGAGCTGCTGGCGCAGCTCCATCCCACCGACCTGGTCGCCGTCGCCACCTATAGCGCGGCGCGCGGCCCGCAGCTCGTGCTCGGTTTCAACTCCGACCGGCGGCAGCTCGACAGCGCCCTCACCACCCTCGGTCTGCCCGACCTCACCGCGCGCCCCGTCGATCCGCTGCGCCTGGTGCTGCGCGAGATCCTCGGGGCGGAGAACGCCGCCGGAGGCGGCGCGCCGCCCCTCGCCCGCGATCCGCTCGCCGGGGTAACGGACGTGGCCTCGTTGGAGCGGATGCAGGCGGTGACCGATGCCGTCGAGCGCGCCGACCGCACCGCCCAGAGGAACCACGTCGACAACTTCACCCGTTCGCTCTCCGATCTGGCCCGGCAGATTGCGGTGGTCGAAGGGCGCAAGTACCTGGTCTTCCTCTCCGAGGGGTTCGACGTCTCCCTGATCCAGGGCACCGCCGATCCGCAGCGGCAGGAAGAGATGCGTGAGAGCGCTCTCCATGGCGAGTCGTGGCGGATCAGCCCGGAGGAGCGGTACGGCCTGATCGAGACCGGCAACGACGTCGAGCGCATGCTCGAAGAGTTCCGGCGCGCCGATTGCGTCATTCAGGCCGTCGATATCGGCGGCCTGCGCGCCGGCGCCGATCAGGGGGTGCCGCGCCTCGGCGGCCGGGAGAGCCTGTTGATGATGGCCAGCGGCACCGGCGGCGACCTGTACGAGAGCTTCAACGACCTCGGCGCCGCCATGGGCCGGATGCTCAAGCGCACCAGCGTCACCTACGTGCTGGCGGTGGAGCCCGACCGCCTGGAGCCCGAGGGTGGGTATCGCCGGCTGCGGGTGGAGCTCAAGAAGCCTCTTCAAGGCGCGCGGGTGGTCCACCGGCTGGGCTATTACCCGCCGCGCTCCTATGCCGAGCAGGATCCCATCGAGCGGCTGCTGGAGACCGCCAACCAGGTGATGAGCGGCGAGGAGAGCGACGCCGTCGCCACCGCGGTACTGGCGGCGCCCTTCCGGTCGGAAGGCGAGAAAGCCTACGTGCCGGTGCTGATCGAGGTGGATGGCGCGAAGCTGCTCGCCGGCCCGCAGCCGGCGGTTCTCGCCGTGGAGGTCTACGTCTACGCCCTGGACGAGCTCGGCGCGGTGCACGACTTCCTCACCCAGACCATCGGCCTCGACCTCGCCAAGGCCGGGACGCCGCTGCGCCAGGGCGGCCTCAAGTTCTTCGGCCACCTCGATCTGCTGCCCGGCGATTACTCGCTGCGGGTGCTGGTGCGCAACGGCGCCAGCGGCGCCTCCGGCGTGCGGGTCGTGCCGCTCCATGTGCCGGCCTTCGCCCGCGGCGAGCCGGCCCTGCTCTCGCCCCTGTTCCCGGAGCCGCCGGGCCGCTGGCTGCTGGTGCGCGAAGAGCCGCGGAGCGAAGACGGGAAGGCCCCCGCCTATCCGTTCCTGCTGCGCAGCGAGCCGTTCGTGCCCGCCTCCCGGCCGGTGCTCGCCGCCGGGCGGGAGAGCCGGATGATCCTCGCCGGGTACAACCTGGGACCCTGGCCGTGGAAGGCGGAGGCCCGGATCCTGACGCCCGAAGGCCGCGAGGTGCCGGTCGGCCTCGAGCTGCTCGACCGGCGCGGCGGCGGCGCGGAGGGAGCGGAGCGCGCGGTCACCCTCTTCCGCCTCCCCGACCTGAAGCCGGGCGAGTACGTGCTCCGGATCACCATC
The DNA here is from genome assembly GCA_963778565.1 of Thermoanaerobaculaceae bacterium. Taxonomy (GTDB): domain Bacteria; phylum Acidobacteriota; class Thermoanaerobaculia; order Multivoradales; family UBA5704; genus DATARR01. Next base: position 177,967 of record CAVZUZ010000027.1, read on the forward strand.
ACGGGGGCGGCAGCGTCGACCAGCAGCAGCCTCCGGTTCGTCGTCGAGCCGCCGGCCCATGGCGCGCAGGGATGAGGGTCGCGGAGCCCACCCTCGCCGGGAGCGCCGGGAGCGCCGGGAGGCCTGGCGGTTAGCGACACCGGCCCGGCCCGTGAGGCCCGGATCGTGCTCAAGCCGGGCCGGGAGAAGGCGGTCCGGGACGGCCACCCCTGGATCTTCTCGGGCGCCGTCGCCCGGCTCGAAGGTTCCGGGGACGCACCCCTCGCCAGGGTTTTCGACGCCGCGGGGCGCCCCCTCGGCCTCGGCTTCCACAGCCCGCGTTCCCAGATTCGCGTGCGCATGCTGGGCGCCGCCGTCGAGGCGGCCGACCGTTCCTTCTTCGCCGCGCGCCTCGCCGAGGCGCTCGCCCTGCGGCAGGCCGTGCTGCCGCCGGCGACGACCGGCTACCGCCTGCTCAATGCCGAAGGAGACGGCGTACCGGGATGGACGGTGGACCGGTTCGGCGACGTGCTGGTGAGCCAGATCACGGTGGCGGGGCTCGAGGCGGTGCGCGGCGAGGCCTACGCCGCGTTGCGAGAAGCGCTGCCCGGAACCGCCATCGTCCAGTCCAACGACGTGCCGGTCCGTCGTGCCGAGGGCCTGCCTTTCGCGGGGGATGAAACCGTCGTGGGCGATCCTCCGGCCGAGGTCGGCTTCACCGAATCGGGACTCTCTTTCCTCTCCGAGCTCACCGGCGGCCAGAAAACCGGCTTCTACTGCGACCAGCGGGAGAACCGCCGCCGCGTCGAGCGCCTGGCCGGCGGCCGCTCCGTGCTCGACCTTTTCGCCCATACCGGCGCCTTCGGGATTTACGCGATGAGGGGCGGCGCCTCGCGGGTGGTGCACGTCGAGTCCTCGGCCCGGCTCATCGAGCGTGGGCGGCGGCACGTCGAGCTGAACGGCTTCGACACCCGCCGCGCCGAGTGGGTGAAGGCCAACGTCTTCGAGGACCTGCGCCAGCGGGAGGAGAAATATGGCCTGGTCGTCTGCGATCCGCCCCCACTGGTCCGCAAGCGACCCGATCTCGATGCCGCGGCCCGCGCTTACAAGGACCTCAACCGCCTTGCCCTTTCGCGGGTCGAGCCGGGCGGCTTCCTGCTGACCTTCAGTTGCAGCGGCGCGGTGGACGCCAAGCTCTTCCGCCAGATCTTCTTCGCCGCCGCCGTGGAGTCCGGAGTGCGCGTGGCTTTGCTGGAGCCCCTCGCGGCGGCACCGGACCATCCGGTGGCCATCACCCATCCGCAGGGCGAGTACCTGAAGGGTTGGCTGGCGATGGTCCGCGGGCCGGCACTGTAACTTCTCATGTCGGCGAGCCTGCTGTATCTTGGTCCAAGCGCCTGAAAGGGAGATGCCTGAATGGAACCATGGGAAAAGACCCGACGGGACGGAATCAATCTCGCAAGAGCCACGAAGTTGCAGGATTGGCTTCAAGCGGCGGACTATTTCTCTTACGTCCGCCCTCCAAGCGACGGATCTGCTATGGCTTATGTCCTCCAAGAGCTTCTGGTTGATTTCCTGTACATGGCCAGCAAAAGCGGGTCGCCGCTTGAGGACAGCGATCTGATGTTGGCGGCGAAGCGGGCGAAGGCTCTTCATGACAGGGAGCCGCTGGGAGCCCAACGACCTCTCAAGCAACCCTCATCGCGAGCCGCAAGCGGCTAAATACGCTTGGCTTTCGCCCCCGCCTTCCATAGGATCGCTGCATATCTTCGCAGAGGTATACCCGCTCCTTCCCCCTCACCCCCGCGCCGGGGCGCCGGGACGCGTTTCCGTTGACACTGTCCCCCTGCGTTTGCTACCCTCACCCTCCCTTGGCAACCGCCAGAAGGGAAGGATATAGGCCCGTAGCTCAGTTGGTTAGAGCGCTACGTTGACATCGTAGAGGTCAGCGGTTCAAGTCCGCTCGGGCCTACCAGGCTTCGTCAGGAGTGGAAACCGGCACCAGATTCGAGACAACGACTTGGAGATCGCACCACTGGTGGCCGACCCAGCCTCATGCCCAGGCGCTTAGCTCAGCTGGTTAGAGCGCTACCTTCACACGGTAGAGGTCAGCGGTTCGAGTCCGCTAGCGCCTACCATCCCTCCCGCTCGTGATCTCCTCCGGCGCGGGCCTCCGCCCGAGAGTGAACCCTTTTTCAGCTTCTTGTTAGTGGAAGAATTGGCGGCAGACCGCGGTCCCATGGAGACGATGACCGAAACGCTCAGCTTGACCCTGCCCGACGGCTCCGTGCGCACGGTGCCGGCAGGGACCACTCCGCTCGAGGTGGCGGCGTCGATCGGACCGCGCCTGGCCAAGGACGCCGTGGGCGCGGAGCTGGACGGCCGCAAGGTCGACCTGCGCCAGCCGCTCACCCGGGGGGGCGCCTTCCGCATCTTCACCGTCAAGAGCCCCGAGGCCGGCGAGTTCGTCCGGCACAGCGCGGAGCACGTGCTGGCCGACGCCGTCAAGCGCCTGTGGCCGGAGGTGGAGATCGACGTCGGCCGCAAGGACCACAGCGAGAAGTTCCAGTACGACTTCCGCTTTCCGCGCGCCTTCACGCCCGAGGACCTGGCGAAGATCGAAGAGAAGATGCGCGAGATCCTCGCCGAGGGCAGCGAGCTTCGAGCGCATCGAGGTCTCGCGCGAGGAAGCCGAGCGGATCTTCCGCGACATGGGCGAGACGCTGAAGGTCGAGCGGCTGAAGGAGATTCCCGCAGGCGAGACGATCACCCTCTACCGCCACGGCCGGTTCACCGACCTCTGCCGGGGGCCGCACGCCCGCGCCGTCTCGCAGATCGGCGCGGTGAAGCTGCTCGAGGCCTCCGGCGTCTACTGGAAGGGGGACGAGGCCAACGAGCGCCTGCAGCGCATCTACGGCACCGCCTTCGCCAGCCCGCGGGAGATGGAGGAGTACCTGGAGCGGCTCGAGCAGGCGCGCGCCCGCGACCACCGGCGGCTGGGCCAGGAGCTGGATCTCTTCAGCTTCAACCCGCTCGCGCCGGCGATGCCGTTCCTGCATCCGAAGGGCGCGTCGATCTACAATGCGCTCGTCGACTACGTGCGCGAGCTCTACGATCGCTACGGCTACGGCGAGGTGATCACGCCGCAGATCCTGGACGTCGAGCTGTGGAAGACCTCGGGCCACTACGACAACTACGTCGAGAACATGTTCTTCACCGAGGCCGACGAGCGGCAGATGTCGGTCAAGCCGATGAACTGCCCGACGCACTGCCTGATCTTCGCCACCCGGCTGCGCTCGTACCGCGACCTGCCCATCCGCTACGCGGACTTCGGCCGGCTGCATCGCTACGAGCGCAGCGGCGTCACCGCCGGCATGTTCCGGGTGCGCTCGTTCGCGCAGGACGACGCCCACATCTTCTGCACCGAGGAGCAGATCGAAGCCGAGGTGCTGCGGGGTGACGGAGATGATCCTCGAGCTCTACCGCACCTTCGGCTTCGACGAGGTGGAGATCGAGCTGTCGACGCGGCCGGAGAAGCGGATCGGCTCCGACGAGATGTGGGACCACGCCGAGCAGGCCCTGGGCGGGCGCTCGGACGAACCGCGGCATCGCCTTTCAGGTCAACCCCGGCGACGGCGCCTTCTACGGGCCGAAGATCGACTTCCACGTCCGCGACGCGCTGGGCCGGAGCTGGCAGCTCGGCACCATCCAGCTCGACTACCAGATGCCGCAGCGCTTCGGCCTGACCTACGTCGGAGCGGACGGCTCGGAGCACCAGCCGGTGATGATCCACCGTGCCATGTTCGGCTCGGTCGAACGCTTCATGGCGATCCTGATCGAGCAGACCGCCGGAGCCTTGCCGCTTTGGCTGGCGCCGGTGCAGGCCGTGGTGCTGCCCGTCTCCGAGAAGTTCGCCGCCTACGGCGAAACGGTGCGCGCCCGGCTGGCGGCGGCCGGCGTGCGCACCGAGCTCGACGACCGCAACGAAAAGCTGGGCTACCGCATCCGCGAGGCCCAGCTCCAGAAGGCGCCGTTCATGCTGGTGGTCGGCGCGCGCGAGCAGGAGGATGGGACGGTCGCGGTGCGGCGGCGCGCCGGCGAGGATCTCGGCGCCATGGCGGTGGACGCTTTCCTCTCCCGGGTGCGCGAGCTGACGGTGACGCGCAGCCGGGAGCTTTGAACACACTTACATGAGGAGAACGAACTGAAAACCATAAGACGGGCGAAAGCTCGACGCTCTGAGGGGGTGAGCTAGACATCGACAAGGCAACGCGGGTCAACGAGCGCATCCGAGTCCGCGAGGTGCGCCTGGTGGACGCCGACGGCTCACAGGCCGGCATCGTGCCGGTGGAGGAGGCGTTGCGGCGGGCACAGGAGCAGGACCTCGATCTCGTGGAGGTGGCACCGACGGCCAAGCCGCCGGTGTGCCGCATCATGGACTTCGGCAAGTTCCTCTACGAACAGAAGAAGAAGGCCCATGAGTCGAAAAAGAAGCAGAAGATCATCCACGTCAAAGAGGTCAAGTTCCGGCCCAACATCGACGAGCACGACTACGACTTCAAGCTCAAGAACGCCCTGCGGTTCCTGGGGGACGGGGACAAGGTCAAGGCCACCGTGCAGTTCCGCGGCCGCGAGATGGCGCGCCAGGACCTCGGTCACAAGCTGCTCAAGCGCTTCGAGGCTGACCTGGGAGAGCATGGAGTGCTAGAATCCTCCCCCGAGATGGCCGGCAACCGGATGCACGTCATCTTCGGTCCGCCGCGCCACGGGGGAGCCAAGAAAGCCACCTCCTGATCCGGCTGAGGGTTGGGAGAGCCAACGCCCGAGAGGGAATTTTTCCTCTCCCGGGTCCATTTTTGTTGCGGCGGGCCAAGTCCCCGCCGGAGAACCGAAAGGAGACGGCCTTGCCGAAGCAGAAGACGCACAAGGGGGCCGCGAAGCGTTTCAAGGTCACGGGCACGGGCAAGGTGACGCGTCACCAGGCGATGCACAGCCACATGCTGACCTCGAAGACCACCAAGCGGAAGCGCAAGCTGCGCAAATCCACGGCGGTCTCGCCCGCTTTCGCCGGCACGCTCAAGGAGATGCTGCACAAATAGGGTAACCCCCAGGGTTCGCCCGCACATCATTCACGACGGCCACCGGAGGGACGGACCTGCCCCCCGGAGCCGCGGCCCCCGGCACCCCGGCAATCGCCGCCGAGCGGGCCTTGACCGCTCCCCTCCAACGAGTGCGGAGCAGAAACGAGGTTCGATACATGGCACGTGTCAAGCGCGGACCCAAGCGCGTCCAAAAACGGAAGAAGATCCTCAAGCGCGCCAGCGGCTACTACGGCACGAAGTCGAAGAGCCACCGCATCGCCAAGCAGGCCGTCGACAAGTCGCTCGGTTACGCCTACCGCGACCGCCGGCAGAAGAAGCGGCAGATCCGCAGCCTGTGGATCGTCCGCATCAATGCCGCCGCCCGGCTGCACGGCCTCTCCTACAGCCGCCTGATCGCCGGCCTCAAAGCCGCCGGCTCGCTGCTCGACCGCAAGGTGCTGGCCGACCTGGCCGTCGCCGATCCGCAGGGTTTCGCGGGGATCGCGGAGATGGCGAAGCAGGCGCTCCCGAGTACCCCCGCGCCCGCGGAGTCGTAGGGTGAGCGCGGCCGGCGTCGAGGCCTCGCGGCCGAGGAGTTCGAGCGCGAGTGCGGCGCAGGTCCGCGACCGCGGCGGCTGGGAGGCATTGCGCGTGCGCTGGGTCGGCCGCAAGCAGGGCATCGTCCGCGCTCTGCTCGACGACATCAAGAAGGTCGAGCCGCAGGGCCGGCGGGCCTACGGCGAGGCGGTCAACCGCCTGAAGGAGCGGGTGGAGGGCCGGCTGGCCGAGCTCGACGAGGAGCTCGCCGTCAGCGAGCGCCAAGCCGCCCGCCGCGCCGCCACCGTCGACGTCACCCTCCCCGGCCGGCGGCCGAGCCTGGGAAGCGTCCACCCCGTGTCGTTGGTCTTCGCGGAGATGGAGCAGATCTTCAGCGAGATGGGCTACAGCGTCGCCGAGGGCCCCGAGGTCGAGGACGACTACCACAACTTCGGCGCCCTCAACTTCCCCCCGGACCATCCGGCGCGCGATATGCAGGACACCTTGTTCCTGGAGAACGGCCTGCTGCTGCGCACCCACACCTCGCCGGTGCAGATCCGCACCATGCTGGCGCGCCAGCCGCCCATCCGGGTCATCTGCCCCGGCCGGGTGTTCCGCAACGACAACGACCTGCGGCACTCGCCCATGTTCCACCAGGTCGAGGGTCTGGCGGTCGCCGAGGGAATCACCGTCGGCCACCTCAAGGGAACCCTCCTCGCCTTCATGCGGCGGCTGTTCGGGCCCGACGTGGAGATCCGGATGCGGCCGAGCTTCTTCCCTTTCACCGAGCCCTCGGCCGAGATGGACGTCACCTGCCAGAACTGCAAGGGCACGGGATGCGCGGTCTGCTCCGGCGCCGGCTGGATGGAGATCCTCGGCTGCGGCATGGTCGATCCCCGCGTGCTCGCCGGCTGCGGCATCGATCCGGACGTCTACTCCGGCTTCGCTTTCGGCATGGGCGCCGACCGGGTGGCGATGAACCGCTACGGAATCCCCAACATCCGCCTGCTGTTCGACAACGACGAGCGGCTGCTGCGGCAGGTGCGGGGCTGATGGAATTTTCGCTGAGCTGGCTCGCCCGGTACGTCGATCTGCCGGCTGACCCCAAAGAGCTTCAGCGGCGCTTGACCGAAGCCGGCCTGAACGTCGAGGGTCTGTCGGTCCATGGCGGTGACACCGGCGACACGGTGCTCGACGTCGAGGTCACGACCAACCGGCCCGACTGCATGAACCACTTCGGGTTGGCCCGGGAGATCTCCGTTCTCTACGACCGGCCGTTGCGATGGCCGCCGGCGGCTCCTGCGGAGGGGCCGGAGCGCACTGCGGCCGCCGCCCGCGTCGTCGTCGAGGACTTCGAGGGCTGCCCGCGATTCGCGGCGCGGGTGGTGCGCGGCGTCCGCGTCGGCCCCAGCCCCGACTGGCTGCGCCGGCGACTGGATTCGATCGGGCTGCGCTCGATCAACAACGTGGTGGACGTCACCAACTTCGTGCTCTGGGAGCTGGGCCAGCCGCTCCACGCCTACGACCTCGCCAAGGTCGCCGGCGGGACGCTCGTGGCGCGGTGGGCGCGGGCGGGAGAGCGTCTGGTGACCCTCGACGGCCAGGAGCGGCGGCTCGATCCCGAGATGCTGGTCATCGCCGACGCCGAACAGCCCGTGGGCCTGGCCGGTGTCATGGGTGGGCTGGAGAGCGAGGTCACCGGATCGACGCGCGACGTTCTCATCGAGGGCGCCCACTTCGACCGTCGGGCGGTGCGGATCACCGGCAGGCGTTTCGGCCTGCACACCGACGCCAAGCACCGCTTCGAGCGCGGCGCGGACCCGGAGCTCTGCGCCGAGGCGGTGAGCCGCGCCGCGGCCCTGATCGCCGAGCTGGCGGGCGGCACGGTGCTCGGCGGGGTGATCGACGTGCGGGACGAGACGCGGACCTGGGCCCGCCGGGGCCGTCTGGACCTCGCGAAGCTCGACGCCTTCGCCGGCGCCGCGATCGATCCTGCCGACGCCGAACGCTGGCTGACCGGCCTCGGGTTCGGCGTCGACCGCGCCGATGGGAACGGCGCCTGGAGCGTCACCGTTCCCTCGTGGCGGTACTTCGACTTCGAGCCGCGGCCCGAGCCCCCGCATGAGGTGTATCCACAGGACCTCTACGAAGAGGTGCTGCGGATCTACGGCTTCGATCGCATTCCTGCCGCCCTGCCGGCCATTCCGGGCGCGGACGCGCCGAGGCCGGAGAACCAGATCCACCGCCAGCGGTTGCGCCGTCAGCTCGCGGCCTCCGGCTACGCCGAGACGATCCATTTCGCCTTCCTCGATCCGGCGCGGGACGCCGCTCTCCCCAGCCTGCGGCCGGAGGCGAAGCCCATCCGCCTGGCCAATCCGCTCTCCGAGCAGTACTCGGTGCTGCGGCGCTCGCTGGCGCCCAACCTGGTGGAGACCGCCCGGTTCAATCAACGGCGGGGCCTCGCCGCGGTGCGCATCTTCGAGATCGCCACCGTCTTCTTCGAAACCGCCGACGGCGGGTTGCCGGACCAGCCCGAGCACGTGACCCTGGCCTGCGGCGGCCGGGTCGGCAATCCTTGGGAGCGGGAGGTGGAGCTCGACCTCTTCGACCTCAAGGGAGCGGTGGAGGCTCTGGCCGACGCCTTCGGCGTGCGTCTGGACGCCCGGCCGGCGGCATTGCCGGGCCTGCTGGCCGGCAATGCGGCCGAGCTGCTGCGGGATGGTGCAGTGGTCGGCTGGTTCGGCCGCGTCGAAGAAGAGGAGGGATACCCACTCTACGTGGCCGAGCTGGCGACCGATGCCCTGGCCGGCGGCGAGGTGGGCCTGGAGGTGGACCTGCCGTCCCGTTTCCCGGGAATCGCGGCCGACTTCACGCTCACGCATTCTCTCGACACTCCCTGGGCCGAGATCGACCGTGCCATCGCCGGGCAGGCGCCGCCGGAGCTCGTCTCCTGGCGGCTCAAGGTGCGCTACCGCGGTCCCGGCGTGCCTGAGGGCGCGGTCAACACCACGATCTCGTTCGAGTACAACGCGCGCGAGCGCTCGCTCACTCAGGAGGAGGTCAACGCCCTGCAGCTTGGCCTCAACGAGAAGCTCACAGATCGCTTCGGCTGGAAAGGATAGGCGCTGCCGTGGACATCGAATGGCTGGACGGTCTGGAGACCCGGGTGCGCGAAGCCGTCGCGCGCCTGGGAGAGCTGGGGGAGGAGAACCGCTCGCTGCGCGCGCAGATCAAGGCTCTCGAAACCCGGCTCGCCGCGGCCTCGACGCCCGCCGCCGAGCCGGACGGATCCGAGGAACCTGACGAGGAGCTCGAAAACCTCCGCGCCCACATCCGCGATCTCGAGGAGCAGCTCGCCGCCGCCGAGACCGAGCGTGCCGAGGCGGCCGCGGCGGCGAAGAGCTGGGGGATCGAGCGCGAAGAGGTACGGCGGCGGGTGGAGCGGCTGGTGGAGCGGCTGGAGGGGCTGGCCTCGAGCTGAGTCGACCGCTTCGGAGAGGCGGCGTTTCGGTAGCCCGGCGGCGGAAGCCCCGGGCGGCTCGAGCGCGGCCTCTCCCCTCGCCCGGGGCTCCCGCCGCCGGGCTATCGAAACGCCGTTCCACTGGAACGGCGGTCCGCCCCAATCACCTCGGCGATCCCCTTCGCCCCATCCCTCTCCATCAGCCGCAGAATCTCCTCGTTGATCCGCCGCGGCAGCGAGGGACCCTCGTAGATCAGGGCAGTATAGATCTGCACCAGCGACGCCCCCGCCCGCAGCCTCCGGTACGCCTCGGCTCCCGAATCGATCCCGCCCACGCTGATCAGGACCGTCCGTCCGAAGAGCGCTTTGGCCACAGCCTCGAAGATCGCAAAGCTCTTCTCCCGCAGGACCCGCCCCGAGAGGCCGCCGAAGTCCTTCGCCCCGGGGAGAAGGGTGTAATCCACCGTCGTATTGGTGGCAATGATACCTGCCGCGCCCGCCGCCACGGCAGTCTCGCTCAGGGCCACTGCCTGGTCCGGCGTGAGATCCGGCGCGATCTTGACCAGGACGGGTTTGGCCGTGATCCCCGCCGCCAAGCCGAGCACGGAGCGCAGAAAGGCCTCGTTCTGGAGGTCGCGCAGCCCCGGCGTGTTCGGCGAGGAGAGGTTGACCACCAGGTAATCGCAGACTTCGTGGAGACCGCGGATCAGCGTCTCGTAGTCGTCGAGCGCCCGCTCGGGAGGGGTCGCCTTGTTCTTACCGAGGTTGACGCCGAGCGGCAAGGCGAAGGGGTGGAGCCTGGCGAGACGGCGCCGCATCGCCTCCATTCCCCCGTTATTGAAGCCGAGGGCGTTCTGCAGGCTGTGCTCGGCCGGATGGCGGAAGAGCCGGGGCCGCGGGTTGCCCGGTTGCGGCCGGGGCGTGACCGTCCCCACCTCGACGAAGCCGAAGCCGAGGGCGGCGAGGGCGCACACCGCGACCGCGTCCTTGTCGAAGCCGGCGGCAAGCCCCACCGGGTTCGGGAAGTCGCGGCCGAACAAGGTCTGCCGCAGCCCGTCCGCCGTGACCAGGTTTCGCCGCGCCATGGCGGCGGCAAGGCCCGGCAGAGCCTGGGCCGCGCGCAGCGCCGCCATGCCGATCCCATGGCTGGTCTCGGCGTCGAGCCGGAAGAGCAGGCGGCGGAGGAGGGGGTAGATAGGCACAGTTGGGCGAGGATTGTAGAATCCTTGAACGGATCTTAGGGTAGGGGCGGGTCTGGCAGGGACTCGTCAAAGTCGGCCGGAGCGCCTCTTCTGTAGGGGCGCCCCTGTGTGGGCGCCCTGGGGGGAGGGCGGCCACGTAGGGCCGCCCCTACATGGAATTCTCCCGATCTGTGGACTTTGACGGGGCACTGGCGGGTCTGGACGGCGGGTGGGGGCTCGACCCGCTCTGTGGGAGTCGGCGATGAAGAGACGGAATCTGACCCTGGCAGTCGACGAAGATCTCCTGCGCCAGGCTCGGGCCCTGGCAGCCCGGCGAAGGATCTCCGTCGACAAAATGGTGCGCAAGTTCCTGAAGGATGTAGTGAGCCAGGAGAGCCGGCGCCTCGCGGCATGGGCGCGCATTCAGCCTCTCCTGAACCATCCTACTGTTCATCTCCGTAGACCCCGTCCCTCCAGGGACGAGCTTCACGAGCGCTGATCCGGCCCTCGCAGTAGTACAACTTCCCACCTGTGCTATAGTCACCCTGCCAAACCGCTGGCATCACGTCACTTGCTGGTCGGGTAGGCACTGTCGTCGGGAAGGGAGCGCCATGCCTTCAACCACCACAGCGGTTGAGATTTTCGGCGAGGTGTACCATGTCCGCGGCAGCGACGAGAATGGGTACCTCCAGAGCCTGGCCGACCTCGTGGACCGCAAGATGCGAGAGGTGGCCGAGCACGCGAAGGGCGATACGGCCCGGATCGCGATTCTGGCGGCGCTCAATCTCGCGGAGGAGCTGTTCCAGCTTCAGAGTCGACAAGAAGGGGAACGGGTCGAGATCCGGGAGAAGGTGGCGACGCTGACCGAGGAACTAACCCACGCCCTGGGCGTTTGATGGGACGCGGTGGCGGCGCCAGCTCAAGATATGATGGAATAGGGTCAGCATCCCCTGCGTGGTTCGTGATGGGTACTACGATTGTAGAACCAACATTCATTCCACGGGAGTCCTTTACTCGTGTGGCCCGTGCCAGCCTCGCTCGTACGAGGACGCTAACGGCTCACGAAGCGGACACCCACCTGGCGCGTTTCAGGTTCTAAACGCACGGCCCACACGGCCGGGCGGGGGATGCTCCTTTATCCTCTCCATCGGAGAGGGTCCTTCCAGATCTCGCCGGTCCCCCTCTTTTGAAGATAAGGGGTAACCGGTGAACACCGAAATCATCATCCTGGCCGCGGCGATCTTTTGCCTCGCGGTCATGGCGCCTCTCCTTTATTGGTTCTTCCTCCGCCGCGAGGGCCAGCGCCTGCGCGAGCAGGCGCAACGTGAAGCGGCCCAGGTGGTCGAGAACGCCGAACGCCTGAGCGAGACGCGCCTGCGCGAGGCGGACATCGCCGCCAAGGAGAAGCTCCTCCAGGCGCGCACTGAGTTCGAGAGCGTCTCGCGCAAGCGCCGCGCCGAGCTCGAGGCTCAGGAACGGCGCCTCACCCAGAAGGAAGACAATCTCGACAAGAAGGGTGAAGAGCTGGCCCGGAGGGACAAGGACCTCACTCAGCTCGACCGCTCCCTCACCGGCCGCGAGAAGAGCGTGGAAAAGCGCGAGGCCGAGCTGGAGGAGATGTTCGAGGAGGAGCGGACCAAGCTCGAGCAGATCGCCGGCTTGACCGCCCAGCAGGCCCGCGAGGAGCTGATCCGGGTGATGGAGGACGAGGCCCGGATGGAGGCCGCCCACATCGTCAAACGCCTGGAGGACGAGGCCCGCGAGCAGGCCGGCAAGCAGGCTCAGCGCATCATCGGCATGGCCGTCCAGCGCGCCGTCTTCGGATTACGTCTCCGAGACCACGGTCTCCGTCGTCATGCTCCCCAGCGACGAGATGAAGGGACGCATCATCGGCCGCGAGGGGCGCAACATCCGCGCCCTGGAGATGGCGACCGGGGTCGACCTGATCGTCGACGACACGCCGGAGGCGGTGATCCTCTCGGGCTTCGATCCCTTCCGTCGCGAGGTGGCCCGCGTCGCGCTGGAGCGCCTGATCGTCGACGGGCGCATCCATCCGGCACGCATCGAGGAGATCGTCGAGAAGGTCAAGGCCGAGTTCGAGCAGAAGATCCTCCAGGAGGGCGAGGCGGCGCTGCTGGAGCTGGGCATCCCCGGGCATGCACCCGGAGCTGGTGAGGCTCCTCGGACGCCTGCGCTACCGCACCTCCTACGGCCAGAACGTGCTCCAGCACAGCAAGGAGGTGGCCTTCCTGGCCGGCACCATGGCCGCCGAGCTCAAGGCCAACGTCGCCGTGGCCCGCCGCGGCGGCCTGCTGCACGACATCGGCAAGGCGATCGACCGCGAGATGGACGGCACGCACCTGCAGATCGGCATCGACCTGCTGCGCAAGTACGGCGAGACCGAGGAAGTCGTCCACGCCATGGCCTGCCACCACGGCGACTACGATCCGCAGACGGTGGAGGCCGTGCTGGTGACGGCCGCCGACGCCCTGTCAGCCGCCCGGCCCGGTGCCCGGCGCGAGGTGCTCGAGACCTACGTCAAGCGGCTGGAGAAGCTGGAGGAGATCGCCGGCGCCTTCAAGGGCGTGCAGAAGACGTTCGCCATCCAGGCCGGGCGCGAGATCCGCATCATCGTCGACAGCGGCAAGCTCGGCGACGAGCAGGCGCTCTGGCTGTCGAAGGACATCGCCCGCAAGATCGAGCAGGAGCTGACCTACCCCGGCCAGATCAAGGTGACGGTGATCCGCGAGACCCGCTCGGTGGAGTACGCCCGCTGATGAAGCTGCTGTTCGTCGGCGACGTCGTCGGCAAGCCGGGACGGCGCGCCTTGCGCAACCTGCTGCCCCGCCTCGTCGACCGCCACGGGGCGGACTACGTCGTGGTCAACGTCGAGAACTCGGCCGGCGGCTTCGGAATCACGCCCGACGTCCTGCGCGAGATCGGCGGACCTGCCCATCGACGCTTTCACCACCGGCAACCACGTCTGGGACAAGAAGGAAGGGGTGGAGATCCTCGACCGCGTGCCCAACCTGCTCCGGCCCGCCAACTATCCCGACGGCAACCCGGGCAAGGGGCTGCACGTGGGGGAGACCGCGGCCGGCATCCCGGTGGCGACGATCAATCTGGAGGGGCATGGTCTTCATGAGCAACCTGGAGTCCCCCTTCCGCGTGGCCGACCGGCTGCTGCAGCAGCTCGACCCGGCCGTCAAGGTGGTGTTCGTCGACTTCCACGCCGAAGCCACCAGCGAGAAGCAGGCCCTGGGCTTCTATCTCGACGGCCGGGTGAGCGCCGTCGTCGGCACCCACACCCACGTCCCCACCGCGCGACGAGCGCATCCTTCCCCAGGGCACCGCCTTCCTCACCGACGCCGGCATGACCGGCCCCTACGAGTCGATCATCGGCATGCGGGTCGACAAGGTCCTCAAGCGTTTCCTCCTCCAGACCCCTGCCGCCTTCGAGGTCGCCAAGCGGGACGTGCGCCTCGCCGGCGTCGTCATCGACATCGACGAGACGAGCGGCAAGGCGCGCGGCATCGAGCGGCTGCTCGTGCCAGATGTGGAGGCCTGAAGGCGCGGTCTTTGCCGAATCGACCTCACCCCAACCCCTCTCCTAAAGGAGAGGGGCTTAAGGAGCAATTTTCTCCCCTCTCCTTTAGGAGAGGGGCCGGGGGTGAGGTCGAGCGGCCGGTCGAGCACGCTACTTCTTCTGCGGCCAGCGCAGGAAGTACCCGTCCATCCAGACGACATCCTGGTCGTACTCGGGCGGCGAGAAGGCTCCTACCTCGTAGACGTTCCCCGAGAACTGGCCGTCGCGTCCGGCGCTGCGGAGACCCATCATGCGCACGGCATCCGGGTCGGCGATATTGAGGCGAAACTCGTACGGGTGCCCCCACCCGTCCTGCGCCGGGATTGCCGGGAGGTGCTTGGGGACGAGGATTTTCTCGAGCTGTTCCCGGGAGATCACCGGGACGGCGGTGATGTCGATGGAGCTCGCCTCCGACTCCGCTCTGGCCTTCTCGTGGGCCTCGTCGCTTCGCTTGGGAAGCATCTCGGATTGGTACCAGAAATACATGGCGCTGCCGATGGTGCGGCTATCGGTGATCGTCTGCTTCTGCTTCGTCAGATCGGGGTCTGCGCCCTCCTGGCCGGCCACGTTGGGAATGGCGGTCACGGCGAGGAGGGCGAGCGCCCCCAGGAAAGACTGCAATCGAACGGTCATCTGCTTTCTCCTTTCAAGGTCGCGATGGGGATCACTGTCGAGCGGCAGTGTATCACTGACGTAATACACCGTCAAGATCCCTCTGCGGCTTGAGGAGCAGCAGATATCCTTCCTGGGGATCCTGGTCGCGCGCCACCTCCAGCAGAGGCGGTAGCCTCTTCATCTTCGCCAGGTCGTCGCGCTGGGCGAGGAGCCATACCCGCCCGGGCCGGGCGAGGAAGGCACGGAGCTTCGCGTCGCTGTCGAGGTTGACGCAGAAGCGCCGCGTGTAGAAGAGGAAGGTGGAGTCCAGACGCGGGTAGATGCCGTAAGGCTCGCCGGGCCCCATACGGGCGACGAGCTCGCGGGAGAGGCCGCGGGCGGACTTGAAGACGTCGAAGCGCGGCACGGCGAAGAGCATGAGGCCGAGGGCGGTCAGAGCGATGCCCGCCGCGAGCGACGCCGCGGCGCGGGATACCTTGCCGGACCGTGAGATCCACCAGGCGCAGCCGGCCCCGAGCAGCAGGGGCAGGAAGAGGACCGTCAACTGCCAGACGAACCTCTCGCCTCCCAGAGTAACCGCCTCTGGACGATTCCGGCCGGCGATGGGCAGAGCTGCGACGATCACCGCGGCCAGGCCGCCCACCAGCCCCAGGGGGATCGACCAGCCAGCGGCGCCAGCGGGGAAATTCGGCGGCGATGCGGTCCAGGCCCGTTCCTACGATCAACGCCATGGCCGGATACATCGTCAGGATGTAGACCGACCGTTTGGCCGGGGAGACGCTGAAGAAGAGCATGGTGACGACGATCCAGCAGAGACAGAAGAGAAAGCCCGCGCGAGCGAACGGCGCCGGCTCATCCTGTAGGGGCGCCCCTGTGTGGGCGCCCTGCCACCCAGGGCGGCCACGTAGGGCCGCCCCTACGAAAAATCTGTTCCATCCCACGACAATCGCCGTCGGCAGCAGCAACGACCAGGGGAAGAATTCGCCCGGAATGACGGTCAGGTAGTAGTACCAGGGCTGGAAGTGGTGCCAGGGATCGGCATACCGGGTGACGTTCTGTTTGAAGACGATCTGCCGCAGGTACTCCTCGCCCCCGGAGAAGCCTGCCGGGACGATCCAGGCGAGCACCACCGCGGCCCAGATCAGCAGGCCGATGCCGATCCGCAGCCGCTTGAGCTCCGCGCGGTCCCGCGTGATCGCCAGGAACGCCACGATCGAGAGCAGCGGGGGCAGCAGGCCCACCGGCCCCTTGGCCAGGGTGGCGAGCCCCGCGGCGGCGAAGAACAGCCGGTAGAAGCCGGGCCTGTCTTCGGTGTAGCCGCGCACCCAGAACCACACGCCGAGGGCGACCAGGGCGGTGAGCATCATGTCGATCTGCCCGAACCGCCCCTGCCAGAGGACCTTGAAGCAGGTGCCGAAGGCCGCCGCGGCCAGCCAGGCGGCGCGCCGGCCGAAGAGGCGGTCGCCGATGCGGTGGACGAGGAGCAGCGCGGCGACGGCCGAGAGGGCCGAGGGGAGGCGCGCGGCGGTTTCGTCGAGCCCGCCGGCGAGCCCGCCGCTGGCGGCGATCGCCCAGAAGAAGAGCGGCGGTTTCTGGCTGTAGACCTCGCCGTTGAGGCGCGGCACCGACCATTGGCCGAAGAGCCGCATCTCGCGGGCCACCTCGGCATAGCGGGCCTCGTCCGGATTCCACAGGTCGCGCCGCCCCAATCCCGGCAGGAACAGCAGGCCGCCGAGCAGGGCGAGGATCAGGAGATCGCGCCGGCGCGGATCGTCCAACTCAGTCGGCGTCCGCCACGGGAGCGGGCTTCGGCCGGCGGAGGAACCAGAGGTTCCGGGAATAGATGAGGAAGCCGGTGGCCTGGCCGAGGATGAAGACCGGGTCCCGCCGGTGGATGGCATAGGCAGAGCAGCACCGCTCCGCCCGCGAGGCTGAAGTACCAGAACGATCGCGGGACTACGCTCTGCTTCTGCCGCTCGGAGGCGATCCACTGGACGAAGAAACGGCCGAAGAAGAGGGCTTGGCCGATGAATCCGATGACGAGCCAGACGGGGTTGTGTTCCAAGCGATCTCCTCGGACAGGCGCCGGTCGATCCAGCGCTTCTGCATCCAGCGCACCGCGAACAGGTCCGCCAGCGCCCGCCAGATCCGGTTGCGAATGTTGTATTTGGGTTGGCCGTGCAGGCGCGGCCGGTGATGGACGGGCACCTCGGTCACCCGCGCACCTTCCATCTTCAACAGGGTGGGCAGGAAGCGGTGCATGCCGCTGAACATGGGAATCCGCAACAGGTACTCGGTACGGCAGGCCCGCAGCGTACAGCCGACGTCGGTCACCGAATCGCGGGTGACCCGGTTGCGCACGCCGTTGGCGATGCGCGAGGAGACCTTCCGCACCCAGGTGTCCTGGCGGTTGGCGCGCACGCCGCAGACCACGTCATAGGCGTCCAGGCGCTCCAGAAGCCGGGAAATGTCGGCTGGATCGTTCTGCAGGTCGGCGTCGAGCGTGACGACGATGCCGCCGCGCGCGAAGCGAAAGCCGGCCGCGAGCGCCGCCGACTGGCCCGAGTTGCGGCGCTGGCGGATCACCCGCACGCCGGGATCCTCGCCGGCGAGCCGCCTCAGGACCTCGGGGCTGTCGTCGGTGCTGCCGTCGTCGACGAAGATGACCTCGTACGGGCGGCCGATCGCCTGTAGGGCCCCCTGGACCTCGGCCGCCAGGATGGGGAGGTTCTCCTCCTCGTTGTAGACCGGGATGACGACGGAGATTTCAGGAGGGGTCACGACCGTATCTTAATCGACCCTGGGTGTTTGTCCCTCGACTAAGATACGCGCGCCATGGAACTTGGCTTTCGCTTCCCGCAGGGCTGGGCGCCTGTCGCCGGCGGATGGGCTCTGCTGGCCGGCCTGTCGCTCGCGCTACGCCCGCTCCTGCCGGTCGACGAGACCCGCTACACGTCGGTGGCGTGGGAGATGTGGACGCGCGGCGATTTCCTGGTGCCGCACCTGAACGGCCTTCCCTATAGCGAGAAGCCGCCCCTGCTCTTCTGGCTCTGCCATCTCGGCTGGTGGGCCTTCGGCGTCAACGAGTGGTGGCCCCGCCTGGTGCCGGCGCTCTGCTCGCTGGCGAACCTCTTCCTCGTCTCGGTTCTGGCGCGGCGGCTGTGGCCGGAGCGGCCGGCCATCGCGCGGTCGGTGCCGTTCGTGCTCCTGGGTTTCCTTCTGTGGAGCGTTTTCACCGGCATGCTGATGTTCGACATGCTGGTGACCTTCTGCGTGCTGCTGGCGTTGCTCGGCCTGCACGACGCCTGGATCCGCGGCGGCGGCGGCAGCGCGCGTGCGTGGATCCAGGTGGGAGCGGCCCTTGGGCTGGGCGCCCTGGCCAAGGGACCGGTGGTGCTGCTGGTGCCGCTGATGGTGGTGGCCCTGGCCGCCTGGTGGGGCGGTCGGAGGCCGGATAGGCGCTGGTGGCTGGGGTTCGCCGGAGCCTTGATCGTCGCCCACGCGCTCGCCCTTTCCTGGGCCCTGCCGGCGGCGCACGCCGGCGGCGAGGCTTACGGCAAGGCCATCCTCTTCTCCCAGACCGAGGAAAGGGTGGTCTATTCCTTGGCCCACCTCCGCCCCTGGTGGTGGTATCTGCCCCTGCTGCCGGTCCTTCTCTACCCCTACTCGGTCTGGCCGCCGCTATGGCGGTCCGCGGTCCGCCTGCGTCCGCGCAACGTCGATTCCGGGACGCGCTTCTGCCTGGCGTGGACGCTTCCGGCCCTGGTCGCCTTCTCGCTGATCAGCGGCAAGCAGCCCCACTACCTGCTCCCCCTGTTGCCCGGGTTCGCGCTGCTCGCGTCGAGACTGCTGGACGAACCGCTGGCGGTTGCGCGGCGCCGGGACCTGGCTCTGCCCCTGACCGGTCTGCTGCTGGTGGCCGGGGTCTTGATCGCTGCGCCGCTCGTCGCCGAGCGGTTCCGCCAGCCGCCTTGGGTCGAGCAGATCTCGCCGCTCGGCGGCCTGCTCCTGGGCTTGGCTGCCGCCGTCTGCGTCCTCGCTTTCGATCGCATCTTCCGCCGGCGAGCCGGAGCCCCTGCCCTTTTCTCGTTCCTCATGGTGATCGCTCTCTACGCTGGCTGTGCGGAGGCGATCCGGCAGCACTACGACGTGAGGCCCATCGCTCGCCACCTTGCCGCGGTCGAGCGGCAGGGACGGCCGATCGGCTACGTCGGGATCTATCACGGCCAGTTCCACTTCCTCGGCCGGCTCGAGCGGCCGTTTGGTGAAGTTCCGCCCGGGGCGGAATGGCATTGGCTCGCGCAGCATGCCGGCGGCAAGCTGATCCAGGAGCTTCGCGATATCCCCCCCGGCATCACCCGCGCCGATTTCACCCAGCCCTACCGCACCGGCTTCCTGGCGGTGTGGGGCAGGGACTCTTTCCCGCCGTCCCACTGGTCCACCGCGCCTTGAGCAACAGGGTCATCCAGTGCTATATCCGCGCGCGTAGCTGTCCCGTGAGCGTCCGCGCTGCGGCGGATGCGGCAGCCGAGCTGACGGCGAGGAGAAGACAGCGGGTGAGGACCCCGGGGGTCGTTGTGTGTTTTCTTTCGCTCTGGCTGCTCGCGGCGCTGCCGGCGCGGTCGGAGCAACCCATCGCCATCACCGCCAGCGCCGGCGAATTCGGCATCCTGCGCTCCGATGTGTCTACCTACGAGGCCGGCTGGGAGCTGCGCTTCGCTCCCCGGCGTTTCCGCTGGCTCCCTCGCCGGGTGCCGGCTCTCAGCCCTACGGCCGGGGCCATGGCGACCGCGCAGGGTACGCTCTACGTCTATGGCGGCTTCCGTTTCGACCTGTCGCTGGGGCAGCGGTGGAGCCTCAGTCCGCAATGGGCGACGGGTCTCTACTACCGGGACGCCGGACGTAATCTCGGCGGCGCCCTCGAGTTCCGCTCCGGGATCGAGCTGTCCCGCCGCATCGGCGAGCGCTCGCGCCTCGGGCTGACCCTGTACCACCTGTCGAACGCCGGCTTCTATACTTTGAACCCCGGGACCGAGTCGCTGGTGCTGACCTATACCACGCGACCGTAGTCGACCTCACCCCAACCCGCTCCTCAAGTCCTTCTTCAATCGGGCCCTTGCCGCGCCGTCGCGCCCCTCACCACCCCGGCCCTCCTCTCCCACCGCACTCCCGCCCTTCCGGGAGAGGAGGGAGACTACAAAAGCAAGATTTGTATGGCTTTTTCAGCCTCCCCTCTCTCCCGGTGGCAGGGAGTGCGGTGGGAGAGAGGGGCCGGGGGAGTGAGGGGCCCGAGGCGGCGGAAAACCCTCGTTTATCGATAACTCTCGGCGTCAGGTCTACGCGATCCCTATGCTATCCTCCGATCCATGGCGGTCGATCCCGAGCTGTTGGAAATCCTGGTCTGTCCGAAATCGAAGGGTGAGCTGGAGCTGATCGAGCTGCCGCAGGAGGTGCGCGGCGTGCTGGTGGAGAAGTATCGCGAGCACTTCCGCGACGAGGAGCCGGTCGTGGAGCAGGGGCTCTTCTGCGCCGCCTCGGGGCTGGTCTACCCGATCGTCTCGGACATTCCCATCATGCTCATCGAGGAGGCCCTCCCCGCCTCCGCCGTCGGGCGCTGAAAGCCGCCGCCGGTTTCCGGCCTGTGGCCCTGCCCTTCGAAGCCTCCGATCCCCCGGCGGAGCGCGCCGGTTATTGGCTCTTCCTCTCCCATCTGGTTACGATCTTCGGCCTTGCGGTCTCGAACATTCTCCTCGGACTGACCCTCCTCTCTCTACCCTGGACGCGCCGCCGTCCCGTTCCGTGGCGGGATCTGGCGCCGCTCACGATCCCGCTAGGCTTCTACATGCTGCTACTCGCGGGCTCAGTCGTTGCCTCCTACGACCCGTGGACCAGCGCCCGCAGTCTGACCGAGATTTTCAGTCTCTCGACGGCGTTGTTGGCGCCGCTGCTGGTGCGCGGAGAGCGGCAGGTGCGCTTTGCGGCCAACGCCCTCATCGTGGTGGCGGCGGTGCTCGCCTGCTTAGGCCTTTCCCAGTACCTCATCGGCTACGGCGACATCGAACGGCGGATCCGCGGCCCCTTCTCGCATTACATGACCTTTTCGGGGTTCCTGCTGATTGCGGATCTGCTGCTCGTGGCCTCGATGGTCTATGGCGGCCGCTGGCGCAGCCCCTGGCGGTGGGCGGCGCTCGCGGCGATCAATATCGCACTGCTCGGCAGCTACACCCGCAACGCCTGGGTCGGCCTGGCTTTGGCGCTGACCGTTTTGGTGGTGATGCGCGCGCCGCGGCTGCTGCTGGCCTACGTGCCGGCCGCGGTGCTGTTCGTGACGCTCGCGCCGGTACCGCTGCTGCACCGCGTGATCTCGATCGCCGACCTGCAAGACCCGTCGAACTACGATCGCCTCTGCATGCTGGAGGCCGGCCTGACGATGATCCGGGAGCGCCCGCTCTTCGGCATCGGTCCGGAGCAGGTGGAGCGCCGGTATCCCATCTATCGGGCCCCTGGAGCGCCGCGCTATGACGTCCCCCACCTCCACAACAGTCTGCTGCAGCTCGCGGCCGAGCGCGGGCTGCCCGCCCTCGCCTCGTATCTGGGGATGACGCTCGCCGCGATCGTTGTCGCCTGGCGGGGTTTCAAGAACGAGGGGGGACGGCGGGGAGCCCGGGCCGATCTCTACGTGGGCACGATGCTCGCCTTGCTCGCCTTCAACCTGTCAGGACTTTTCGAGAACAACTGGGGGGACACGGAGGTGCAGCGACCGGCGCTGTTCGTGCTAGCCCTTCCCTTCTGCCTGCGGGCGGGAGCCGGGAGCGCCGAACGTGAAACCGGTCCGCCGTAGGTGGACGGTGGATCGCCATACGCGGACGGCCGCTTGCCGTCGCGGTACGACGGTCTGTATCCACGGACGGCGGGATGTCGTACTGTGACGGCGAGTTATATCCCGCGACGACGAGCTGTATCCGACGACGGCGAGCTGTCGTAAGTCTACGGCGGGTTGCCGTACCGCGACAGCGGCTTGCGCAGGCGTACGGCGATCCGTCGTACCGGTACGGCGGTCTGTATCCTCCTACGACGAATCGTCGTACCAGTACGACGAGCTGTATCCGCGTACGATGGTCTGCCGTACCACGACGGCGGGACGCCGTACACCGACGATGTGCTGTATCCGCAGACGACGAAACATCGTACTGCGACGGCGAGCTGTATCCCGCTACGACGAGCCGCCGTACACCGGCACCGAGCGCCGTCGCAATACGGCGGTTCGTCGTACGCGGATACAGACGGCCGTCGCAGTACGGCGATTCATCATAGAGATACGGCAAGACGCCGTCGCGGGATACAGACCGCCGTCGCGGTACGCCGGCTCGGTGTACGCCTATACAAGCCGTCGTCGCGCTACGGCGGCTCGCGGCAGGGGTACGACATCGCGTCGTCGAAGGATACAGAGCGTCGTACCTGTACGGCGGTTTGGTGTAGGTATGCGGCGATCCAGCGTCTGAGGATACAGCTCGCCGTCGCGATATGGCGGATCGTTGTCCGCGGATACGGGCCATTGTCACGGTACGTTGGCCCGCTCTTGGCGGACACAGACCGTCGTAGGCGCAACACGGCTCGCTGCAGTCCGGCGGCGAGTCATTTTCTCGGGATGTACCTCGTCGTCGCGCTACGCCGGCACGCCGTCTGAGGATACAGGCCGTCGTCGCGGGACGGCTTCGCGCTTGCACTCTGCATGCAGCAGTGTCACTATGCAGTCATGAGGGTCCAGATCACCATTCGAGACGTACCCGCTGTGGTGAAAGATGAGCTCGCCGCTCGGGCTGCTCTCCAAGGTAAATCGATGCAGGAATACCTGCTCGGCGAGCTGGAGCGGTTGGCCGCACGTCCGCCGGTCGAGAAAGTGCTCGAGCGAATCCGAGAGCGCAAGGCGATGGCAGGAACCAGGCTCTCCCCGGAGGAGATCCTCGCCCACCGTGATGCGGACCGCCGGTGAGCGCGGTCGTCGACGCTTCGCTGCTGGTGGCCGCCACTTCGGATACAGGCGCGGAAGGAGCGTGGGCCGAGGGTGTGGTGGGCTCCGGCAACCTCGTCGCGCCTCATCTGGCTCTGGCCGAGGCCACGAACATCCTTCGGCGGCTCGAGATGGCGGGCAAGCTTGGACGGATGGAAGCCAGTGCTGCAGCCCGTGATCTCCTCCTCCTCGAGCTGGAGTTGGTACCCTTTGGCCCTTTCGCGGAGCGGGTCTGGGAGCTACGGGCAAACGTCACGAGCTATGACGCTTGGTACGTAGCGGTGGCAGAGGAGCTCGACCTCCCCCTGGCGACCCTCGATCGCCGGCTCGCCGCCGCCACCGGGCCTCGCTGCCGGTTTCTCCTGCCGCCTTTGTCTTGACGGCCGGCTGCGCTGGCGCGGGAACGCGCTGTGCGCGCGGGCTCCCCTTTTGAGGCGGTCTGATCCCGGCTCCCTGGGGCTCTCTCGTGAAGCCCCGTCCGAGAACCCCGGAAGACGGGAGATCCGCACGTCCGGTCCGATGAGCGGCGGAGGCGGCGGGGGCGACGGATGTTGCACCAGGCATGCTCATGGTAGATTTCAGAAATGGACGGCAAGCGACCTCCACGCCTCAGTCAGGAGCCCATCGGCAAGACCGTCGGGCATCGCAGAACCGAGCCTCGCAACCTTGAGGACGCCGATCGTCTATTGCGCACGGCCTGGGCCTTGCGCGGCACGGAGAAGCTCGTGCCACGCGGCCTGTACCGATTCAAGACCTTCGAGGAGGCTGACACGTGGATGACAGCGATGATGGCGCGTACTCACGCCCGCCAACAATCGAAGACGTCGCCCGGATCGGCCGCGCCCTCAACGAAGCGCAGGCCCGCTACGTCCTGATCGGTGGCTTCGCGGTCATCGTCCACGGCAGCGGACGTACGACCAAAGACATTGACTTCCTGATCGATCCCTCGCCCGAAAACGTCGCCCGCATCAAATCGGCCCTCCGTGTCCTGCCGGACAACGCCGCGGCGGAGCTCGAGGATGGAGATGTAGAGAAATATCAGGTCGTGCGAGTAGCTGACGAAGTCGTCGTCGACCTGCTCGCCAGAGCTTGCGGGGTCACGTACGACGATGCGGTTGCCGAGGCCCAGCGCCGTGATATTGGCGGCGAGAAGATCCTCGTCGCGAGTATGCAGACCCTGATCCGCACGAAACAGACGATGCGCCCTGCCGATCACATGGATCGCGAGTACCTCGAGCAGCGCATCGCAGCGGATGACGAAAGGAGAGGCTCTCCCGTGGGCGGCATATGACCTTCGGGATAAGGCTCAAGAAAAGGGGAAGACCGAGGCGCCAACCTCAGCAGGTTCATGGGATCGCCACAGGAAGCACCCGCGCAGGAAAGCTGCCGAGATCCTCGGCGGCCCAGGAGGCTTATGCGACCGAATGTCCTCAGTTTGACCTGGGAGCCGAAGGTGGCGTAGAATTCCATGGTTAATAGAATGAATGACATAAGTCATTTTGCCGAATTCGAAGGACCTCCTGGCCTGAAAGGGGCTCAGGAAGGAGAAGGACCATGGCAAGAGAGACGACGTACACCGGAATGATTGGCGATTGGCGGCGCCTCCACGGGCTGGTGGAGGCCAACCAGGCCGAGCTGCCGCAACTGGAGCCGTTCCTGGCCAAGCTGGGGACGGTTCTGGCGCAGGCGGTGGAGGTCACCAATCGGCAGGGCGCCATGCGGGCGGCCAAGCAGGAGGCTCCAAGCAGATGCGGAAGCTCGCCTCGCAAGGCAACCGGCTGGCCGCCCTGGTGCGGCAGGCGCTCCTCGAGCATTACGGCATCAGCGAGGAGAAGCTCGCCGAGTTCGGCCTGCAGCCGTTCCGCGGCCGAGCCCGGAAGCAGTCAGCCGAGGAGCCGGAGAAGCCGCAGCAAGCCTCGGCAGCTCCGCAGCCCGCTTCCCCGGAAGCTCCCGCCGCGTCGATTGAATCCCCGTAGCAACTCAACCCGGGGGGCGTGTTCGTCACGCTCCCCGCCTTTTTCCTCTCCTTCAGGTCTATCGCGGCGCCAACTCTCGAAGAAGTCGCCCGGATCGGCTGCGCCCTCAACGAAGTGCAGGCCCGCTATGTCCTGATCGGAGGCTTCGCGGTCATCGTCCACGGCAGCGGACGCACGTCCGGTTTGACGAGCGGCGGAGGCAACAGTATTCCTCGCCTCGCCACCCACCGTGGTAAGCTCGACTACGGAGGTTTTCGCCATGAGCGCAACCATACGATCCCCCAGAGTCGTTGAGAACATCAATGAGGCTGCGGACCAGCCGAAAAAGACCGAGGAGATCGTCAGCGCGCTCAGAGGCTTGCTCGCTGGGGATGAGCGGGAGCAGCGTGAGACCTTCACCTTTCTCAAGCAGGCTCTCGATGAGGATCGCCCTGCGAGCCGCAAGCTTTTCCCGTCAACATGATCGTATTGCTGGACGCTGGCCCCCTGGGGATGATCTCGAACCCCAGAGCTTCAATTGCCAATAGAGAGTGCTACCAATGGATGGAGTCGCTGGTCGTCAAAGGCGCCCAGGTTGGTGTTCCGGAGATCGCTGACTACGAGGTCAGGCGCGAGCTTCTCCGAGCCAATAAGCTCCAGGGTCTTGCACGGCTCGATATCGTCAAAAGCGCAGGCCGCTATCTTCCAATAACAACGGCGATCATGCTGAAGGCCGCGGAGCTATAGGCCCAGGCCAGAAAAGCCGGGATCCCGACGGCTGATCCGAAAGCTTTGGACTGTGACGTAATTCTGGCCGCTCAAGCCTTGGAGGTAAACGGGATTGTGGCGACAGAGAACGTGGGGCACTTAACGCGATTCGTGACAGCTAAGCCTTGGCGCGAGATTGTATAAGAGATCGTATGCGGCTAAGGCCTCGCGCGGCACGGAGAAGCTCGTGCTACGCGGCTCCCAGCCCAGGCAGCTACGTGCGCAAACAAGACGCGACCTCCGCCGGAGTATTTTCCGGCAAGCAGACGCCGTGAAACCTCGGCGAGGAGCCGGGCGTAGTGGGAGCATGTGGCTGTCCGAAGTAGTTCCTCCGATGCTCTCCGTCCGCTCGTTACGGGTGGGAACACGCCGATGAATCCGAAAATTGTTGCCATCGTCCTGCTGGTGCCGCTCAACCTGGCAATGCTCGCGCAGAAATCCATGGGACAGGCTACTGCCGCGGCCCAGGGCCGTGGCGTGACCAGCAAGCTGACGCCCTGCCGCGTGCCGGACGTGGAGGAGGAGGTCCTCTGCGGCCGGTATGAGGTCTATGAGAATCGCGCCGCCGGAACGGGGCGGAAGATCGGTCTCAATATCGTGGTCCTGCCGGCGAAGACAGCGGATGTGGCGCCCGACCCGCTGGTCTTTCTCGCCGGCGGCGGCGTCGTGTTGCCGCTCACCTGAATCCGTAGGAATCTGAATCTCCAAGTCGATGAGCAGCATCATCCCGCGCGGAGCGCGGCGGGAGGGCGGGGGGATGCGTTAGGCTCTGGAGAGGCCCGAAGGGAGCGCAGAAAGAGAAAACCCCGGTATGCAGCCGGGGCTTTCCGGTTGTTCCGCGGCCCGCCGAAGCAGCCGAGGCGCAACGAACAGGCCCTCAGGTTCGCACAGGCGGCTCGCGGTTGTCCAGCTCTTCGGTGCTGGAGGACCGTGTCGCCGATCGAGGTTCCCCTGCTTCATGCCCGCCACTGCCGGCGCTGCGAGCGGCCGTTTGCGATCTGCTGCGCCTGTGACCGCGGGTACTGCTACGGTTCCCGCTGCTGTAGCGAGCAGGCCCGGCGCGAGCAACGGTGGGCCGCGAAGCGGCGCCACCAGCAGACGCCCCAGGGTCGAGCGGACAATGCTCGCCACCCGCGTGACCACCGCGCCCGCCGCCGCCAAGGCGTAAGGGATCGATCTTCCGCCTCCTCCTCGGCTTCTGTCACCCTGCCGCAACAGCCGCCGCGGATCCGCACGGTGCGGGGTGTCGAGCGGCCGTGGGAGATCGCCTGTGAACGCCGAAACTCAGTACCTGTGCGCTGTGTGGTCTGCGCTGCGACGAGTCCCTGGATCGATCCCGGTGGTGGTGGAGAGCTGAGCCATGCACGATGCCGCCACCATCGCCGAGATGCGTCGCCTCTACTACGGCGAGCACTGGAAGATCGGCACCATCGCTGCGCAGCTTCAGGTCCATCCCGATGCCATCCGCCGGGCGGTCAACCGCCCGATGGGACCCCCCGCGCCACGCCCGCCACGGCCCCGCCAGATCGATCCCTTCCTGCCGTGGCTGAGACAGACGCTCGCCACCTATCCACGGCTGCGCGCCACGGTGCTGCATCGCATGCTGCGCGAGCGGGGGTACACGGGCGGTGTGGTGCAATTGCGGCGGCTCTTGCGCCAGCTGCGTCCCCCCGCCCCCAGCGAGGCCTTCGGACGCTTGCAATGCCTGCCCGGCGAAGAAGGACAGGTCGACTGGGCCGACTTCGGCTACGTCCAGGTCGGTCGAGCCAAGCGGCGCCTGTCGGCCTTCGTGCTGACCCTCAGCTACTCACGAGCCCTCTACGCCGAGCTGTTCTTCGACCAGTCGCTGAGCAACTTCCTTGCCGGCCACCAGCACGCCTTCGAGTCCTTCGGCGGCGTGCCGCGTCAGCTGCTCAGCGATAACCTGCGCTCGGTCGTGCTCGAACGCCGCGGCGACCACATCCGTTTTCACCCGCGTTACCTCGAATGGGCCGGCCACTACTGCTTCCAACCCCGCCCCTGCCACGTCCGGCGCGGCAACGAAAAGGGTCGCGTCGAGCGCTCCATCCGCTTTCTGCGCGAATCGTTCTGGGCGGCTCAGGGCTTTACTGGCCTGGCCCACTGCAACGCCCGCCTCCAGCGCTGGATCGGCGAAGTCGCCGACGCCCGGCCTTGGCCCGACGATCCCTCTGTGCGCGTGGCCGAGGTCTTCAACACCTGCGAGCGGCTGCAGCTGCTGCCCCTGCCCGCCTATCGCCTCGATACCAGCCTGCGCAGCTCGGTGCGCAGCGCCAAGACACTCTGGATCCGCTTCGACCGCAACGACTACTCCATTCCCCCTCAAGCCGTCGGCCGAGACCTCTCCTTGCTCGCCACCGCTACCGAAATCCGACTCTTCGATGGCGTCGAGGAGATCGCCCGCCACGACCGCTCCTACGACCAAGGCCAACACCTCACCGACGCCGCCCACACCGCGGCCCTGCTGAAGAGCAAACGCACTGCCTTTACCACAGCGGTCGGCTCGCCTCTGCACTGCGCCCTACCTGAGCTCGAACGCTTTCTCCAGGCCGCTTTTCCGCGCGCCCGAAGCGCGGCCGGCCTGATCCCTCGCCTCAAACGGCTGCTCAACCTCTACGGCGCGGCCGCCCTCAATACAGCCATCGCCGAGGCTCTCCAACGCGCCACCCCCACTCTGGCCTCCGTCGAATACCTGCTCGAAAAGAACCGGCGCGCCGCAAACCGCCCAACCCCTCTGTCCGTCGACCTCAGCGACCGCCCCGAGCTCGAGGGGCTCCACGTCACGACTCACCCCTTGAGCGCCTACGATCTGCTCGCCCAGCCCGCACCGGAGGACTCCGAGGATGAGTGATCTCGCCGCCCAATTGCAGGCCCTCGGCCTGCGAGCCACCGCCGGCTCCCTCGACGATCTGCTCGCCCGGGCCACCCAGTATCGGCTCGCTCCCAGAGCACTCCTCGAGGAAATCCTGCGCACCGAAGCTGCCGACCGCGCCCGACGATCCCTCGAACGGCGCCGCATCAACAGCCGGCTCGGCTCCTTCAAGCCCATTGCCGACTTCGACTGGAACTGGCCCAAGAAAATCGATCGGCCCCTGATCGAACGCGCGCTGACTCTCGACTTCGTACGCGAGGGTCGAAACCTCATCCTCCTCGGACCCAACGGCGTCGGTAAGACTCTGCTGACCAAAAACATCGCCGACCAGGCCGTCCTCGAAGGCTTTTCCGTCCTGTTTCGCACCGCCTCCGAGCTGCTCGACGACGTCCACTGCGACTCGCCAGAACAACAACGACGCAAGATCGCCGCCTATCGGCGACCTCAGCTCCTCTGTATCGACGAAATCGGCTACCTCTCCTACGACGATCACGCTGCCGACCTGCTCTACAAGGTCATCAACGCCCGCTACGAAAGACGCCGTTCCCTCATCGTCTCCACCAATCTCGCCTTCAAGGACTGGAACGCCGTCTTTCCCAACGCCACCTGCATCGTCACCCTCATCGATCGCCTCACCCATCATGCCGACGTCACCCTCATCGACGGCGACAGCTACCGGCGCCGCGAGAGCGAGAGCGAAGCCGCGGCGCGACGCAAAGCCCTCCCCTCGTGAATCGCCAACAATACGTCCGCGCCGTGCTGGCGCTCTACGGCGGACTGCCTCACATCGCAGTCCGCCGGCCTTCCTCCCACGACCGACGAATTGCCGCCGCGCTCTTCGAACGAAAACTCTCCTTGACCCACCTCCACACCGCCTTCTACCTCGCCATCGC
Source organism: Thermoanaerobaculaceae bacterium (assembly GCA_963778565.1). Taxonomy (GTDB): domain Bacteria; phylum Acidobacteriota; class Thermoanaerobaculia; order Multivoradales; family UBA5704; genus DATARR01. The sequence continues at coordinate 206,923 of CAVZUZ010000027.1, forward strand.
TCGCCGAACCCTACTACGACCACCCCAAGCGGCTCCTCTGCAACCCATCCGCTCCCTCGCCTACTTTCTCCCCGTCATCGACGAGATCCTCAGCCAGCCTGTTGACCCTGACTACCTTCTCTACCTACGCAACCGCCTCGACCTCGAGGTCCAAATTCCTACGGATATGGAGGAGCGG